>NZ_CP075169.1:0-4800000 GCF_016865525.2 Sodalis ligni
GGAGTCCGCCGTGTCACTTTCGCTTTGGCAGCAATGTCTTGCCCGACTACAGGATGAGTTACCTGCCACAGAATTCAGTATGTGGATACGCCCTCTTCAGGCGGAACTGAGTGACAACACTCTGGCATTGTACGCCCCCAACCGATTTGTCCTGGACTGGGTGCGCGATAAGTATTTGAATAACATCAATGGGTTGTTAAATGATTTTTGCGGTACCGATGCGCCTTTGCTGCGATTTGAAGTAGGAAGCAAGCCGCCGTTATCGGTGGTGGTCAATCCGCAGCCGGTGAACCATGTCAATGAGGCGCCGGTGCAGGCGGCCCGTCCCAGGCCCATGCGGCCAAGCTGGGACAGTTCGCCGGTGCAGCCGGAGCTGTCATATCGTTCGAATGTCAATCCCAAGCACAATTTCGATAACTTTGTCGAAGGGAAATCCAACCAGCTGGCGCGCGCGGCGGCGCGGCAGGTGGCGGACAATCCCGGCGGTGCTTACAACCCGCTGTTTCTGTACGGCGGGACGGGCCTGGGTAAAACGCATCTGCTGCATGCGGTGGGCAACGGCATAATGGCCCGTAAAGCCAATGCCAAGGTGGTCTATATGCATTCCGAGCGCTTTGTGCAGGATATGGTGAAAGCGCTGCAGAATAACGCTATCGAGGAGTTTAAACGCTATTATCGCTCCGTGGACGCCCTTCTTATTGATGATATTCAGTTTTTTGCCAATAAAGAGCGTTCGCAGGAAGAGTTTTTCCACACCTTCAATGCCTTGCTGGAAGGCAACCAGCAGATCATTCTGACGTCCGATCGCTATCCCAAAGAGATTAACGGCGTGGAAGATCGTTTGAAGTCGCGTTTCGGCTGGGGCCTGACGGTGGCCATCGAGCCGCCTGAGCTGGAAACCCGCGTGGCCATTCTGATGAAAAAAGCCGATGAAAACGACATCCGGCTGCCGGGAGAAGTGGCGTTTTTTATCGCCAAGCGCTTACGTTCCAATGTTCGCGAACTGGAAGGAGCGTTGAATCGGGTCATTGCCAACGCCAATTTCACCGGCCGGGCCATTACCATTGATTTTGTGCGCGAAGCGCTGCGGGATTTGCTGGCCCTGCAGGAAAAACTCGTCACCATCGATAATATCCAGAAAACCGTGGCGGAATATTATAAAATCAAAGTGGCCGATCTGCTGTCGAAACGGCGATCCCGTTCGGTGGCGCGGCCCAGGCAAATGGCTATGGCGCTGTCGAAAGAATTGACCAATCATAGCCTGCCGGAGATCGGCGACGCTTTCGGCGGGCGCGATCATACTACCGTGTTGCACGCCTGCCGCAAGATCGAGCAGTTGCGTGAAGAAAGTCACGATATAAAAGAAGATTTCTCCAACTTAATCAGAACATTATCTTCCTAACTATGAAATTTATCGTTGAACGCGAGCATCTGCTTAAACCTCTGCAACAGGTTAGCAGCCCGTTAGGCGGGCGACCCACCCTACCGATCCTGGGCAACTTATTGTTGCAGGTGGCGGAAGATCGGCTATCGCTGACCGGTACCGATCTGGAGATGGAAATGGTGGCGCAAGTCGCCCTGTCCCAATCCCATGAGCCCGGCGCCACCACCGTGCCCGCGCGCAAATTCTTCGATATTTGCCGTGGTCTGCCCGATGGGGCGGAAATTACCGTGACGCAGGAAAACGAACGCATGCTGATCCGGTCAGGACGCAGCCGTTTTTCCCTGTCCACCCTGCCCGCCACCGATTTCCCCAATCTTGATGACTGGCAAAGCGAGGTTGAATTCACCTTGCCCCAGGCCACGCTGAAACGGTTGATTGAATCCACCCAGTTCTCCATGGCGCATCAGGACGTGCGATACTATCTGAACGGCATGCTGTTCGAGACCGAGGGCGAAGAGCTGCGTACCGTCGCCACCGACGGGCATCGCCTGGCGGTATGTTCCATGCCGGTGGGACAGGCGCTGCCGACCCATTCGGTGATCGTGCCTCGTAAAGGGGTGATGGAGCTGGTGAGGATGCTGGATGGCGGCGAAACGCCGTTAACGCTGCAAATCGGCAGCAATAATATCCGCGCCAGCCTCGGTGATTATATCTTTACCTCAAAACTGGTTGACGGCCGTTTTCCCGATTATCGCCGGGTGCTGCCGAAAAACCCGGACAAGACCCTGGAAGCCGGTTGTGATGTGCTTAAGCAGGCTTTTGCCCGCGCGGCCATTCTGTCCAACGAAAAATTCCGCGGCGTGCGCCTGTATCTGAGCAACGATCAGCTGAAAATCACCGCCAATAATCCTGAACAGGAAGAGGCTGAGGAAATTCTGGACGTCTCCTATCAGGGCACTGAAATGGAAATTGGTTTTAACGTCAGTTATGTGCTGGATGTGCTTAACGCGTTGAAAAGTGAACAGGTCCGGTTATTGCTGACCGATGGGGTGTCGAGCGTGCAAATCGAAGACTGCGCCAGCCAGGCGGCGGCCTATGTTGTTATGCCGATGCGTCTCTAGAGATGTGGTAAGGTAGTGTGACTGAATGGCCCTATCGCGTCTTCTCATCCGTGATTTTCGTAATATCGAGTCCGCCGATTTGGCCCCGGCCGCTGATTTCAATTTTTTGGTCGGTGCCAACGGAAGCGGAAAAACCAGCGTCCTGGAAGCCATTTATACCCTCGGACATGGCCGGGCATTCCGCAGCTTGCAGGTGGGGCGCGTTATTCGTCACGAGCAGCCGGAGTTTATGCTGCATGGCCGGATAGACGGGATGGGGTCGGACTCGCGGCAAACGTCGGTGGGTCTGAGTAAAAACCGGCTGGGGGATAACCGGGTACGCATTGATGGCAGCGACGGGCATAAAGTCGCTGAGCTCGCCCAGCTGTTGCCTATGCAGCTCATTACGCCGGAGGGATTCACCCTGCTGAACGGCGGTCCGAAATACCGTCGTGCCTTTATGGACTGGGGGTGTTTTCATAACGAGCCGGGTTTTTTCACCGCCTGGAGTAACCTGAAGCGTTTGCTCAAACAGCGAAATGCGGCTTTACGCCAGGTAAGTCGTTATGCGCAGCTGCGCGCCTGGGATCAGGAATTGATCCCCCTGGCGGCGCTGATAAGCCGCTGGCGGGCCCTGTACAGCGAAGCGATAGCAGTGGATATCACTGCGACCTGCGCCTTGTTTTTACCGGAGTTCCAACTGGACTTCAGTTTTCAGCGCGGCTGGGATCGCGAAAGTGACTACGGCGATCTGCTGGAACGGCAGTTTGAGCGCGATCGGGCATTGACATATACTGCGTCCGGCCCGCACAAGGCGGATTTTCGCATCCGCGCCGAGGGAGTCCCGGTTGAGGATTTGCTGTCCCGCGGCCAATTGAAATTATTGATGTGCGCCTTGCGCTTGGCGCAAGGCGAGTTTCTGACCCGCCAGAGCGGTAGACAGTGCCTCTATTTGATAGATGACTTTGCCTCAGAGCTGGACGCCGGCCGCCGCAGGCTGCTGGCGGAGCGCTTGAAAGCCACCCGGGCCCAGGTTTTCGTCAGCGCGCTGAGCGCTGAACAAATCCGTGATATTACGGATGAAAAGGGCAGGATGTTCCTGGTGGAACAAGGTAAAATACGTATTCAATCCGAAGTTTAAAATGAGCGAGAAACGTTGATGTCGAATTCTTATGACTCCTCAAGTATCAAAGTACTCAAGGGACTGGACGCAGTGCGTAAACGTCCGGGAATGTATATCGGTGATACGGATGACGGCACCGGTCTGCACCATATGGTATTCGAGGTTGTGGACAACGCTATCGACGAAGCCCTCGCCGGCTATTGTAAAGAAATTGTCGTTATCATTCATGAAGATAACTCTGTATCGGTTCAGGATGACGGGCGCGGTATTCCCACCGGCATCCATGAGGAAGAAGGTATCTCCGCCGTTGAAGTCATCATGACCGTGCTTCACGCCGGCGGTAAGTTCGATGACAATTCCTATAAGGTGTCCGGCGGTTTGCACGGCGTGGGCGTATCGGTCGTCAATGCCTTGTCGGAAAAGCTGGAACTGGTGGTTCGCCGCGAAGGCAAAGTCCATGAGCAGACCTATAAAGGCGGCATACCGCAGGCCCCGCTGGCCATCGTCGGCGAAACCGATCAAACCGGGACCACCGTGCGTTTCTGGCCGAGCCTGGAGACGTTCACCAACAATACCGAATTCCAGTATGAAATACTGGCCAAGCGCCTGCGGGAATTGTCTTTCCTCAATTCCGGCGTGGCCATCCGTTTGGTGGATAAACGGACCGATAAAGAAGATCTTTTTCATTATCAAGGCGGTATCAAAGCCTTTGTTGAATACCTGAATAAAAACAAGACGCCGATTCATCCTACGGTATTCTATTTTTCCACGGAAAAAGACGGTATCGGCGTGGAAGTCGCCCTGCAGTGGAATGACGGCTTCCAGGAAAATATTTATTGCTTCACTAACAATATTCCCCAGCGCGATGGCGGTACCCATTTGGTGGGATTCCGTGCCGCAATGACCCGTACCCTGAACTCCTATATGGACAAAGAGGGTTACAGCAAAAAAGCGAAGGTCAGCGCCACCGGCGATGACGCCCGTGAAGGATTGATAGCCGTGGTGTCGGTAAAAGTGCCGGACCCGAAATTCTCCTCCCAGACCAAGGACAAGCTGGTTTCCTCCGAGGTGAAAACCGCGGTGGAGACGCAGATGAATGAGCGGCTGGTGGCCTATCTGCTGGAAAACCCCACCGATGCCAAGATCGTGGTGGGCAAGATTATAGATGCCGCCCGCGCCCGTGAAGCGGCGCGCAAAGCGCGGGAAATGACCCGGCGTAAAGGGGCATTGGATTTGGCGGGGTTGCCGGGCAAGCTGGCGGACTGTCAGGAGCGGGATCCGGCGCTGTCAGAACTTTATCTGGTGGAAGGGGACTCGGCGGGCGGTTCGGCCAAACAGGGCCGGAACCGTAAAAATCAGGCGATTTTGCCGCTGAAAGGGAAAATCCTTAATGTGGAGAAAGCGCGTTTTGACAAGATGCTCTCTTCTCAGGAAGTGGCGACGCTGATTACCGCGCTGGGCTGCGGTATCGGCCGGGATGAATACAATCCCGATAAACTGCGTTATCACAATATCATCATTATGACCGATGCCGATGTGGATGGCTCCCATATCCGCACCCTGCTGCTGACCTTCTTTTATCGTCAAATGCCCGAAATCGTTGAGCGCGGACATGTCTATATCGCCCAGCCTCCGTTATACAAGGTCAAGAAAGGCAAGCAAGAACAGTACATCAAGGATGATGATGCCATGGATCAATATCAGATATCGCTGGCGATGGACGGTGCCGCGGTTCATCCCAACGAGCATGCCCCGGCATTGGCCGGCGAGCCGCTGGAAAAACTGGTTGCCGAGCATTATGCGGTGCAAAAGATGATTGGCCGTATGGAGCGTCGTTATCCGCGCGCCTTGTTGAATCATTTGATCTATCAGCCGACGCTCCATGAGCCGGATCTGGCGAACCAAGAGCATGTGGCAAGTTGGATCGGCGCCTTGGTGAACGATCTCAATCAGAACGAAAAACATGGCAGCAGCTATAGCTATACCGTGCGCGAAAACCGTGAACGCCAGCTGTACGAGGCGGTGCTGAAGATTCGTACCCATGGCGTGGATACCGATTATGTGATGGATTTCGAGTTTGTTCACGGCGGAGAATATCGCAAGCTTTGCTCGTTGGGTGAAAAACTGCGCGGCCTGATAGAATCAGACGCTTTTGTGGAGCGGGGTGAACGGCGCCTGCCGGTTACCACCTTTGAGCAGGCGTTGGACTGGCTGGTAAAAGAGTCACGGCGCGGTCTGGCCATACAACGTTATAAAGGGCTGGGTGAAATGAATCCGGAGCAGCTGTGGGAAACCACCATGGATCCGGAAAGCCGCCGCATGCTGCGGGTGACCGTCAAAGACGCTATTGCCGCCGATCAGCTATTTACCACCCTGATGGGTGATGCGGTGGAACCGCGGCGCGCCTTCATTGAAGAGAATGCGTTGAAAGCGGCTAATATCGATATTTAACGTTTATCGATAGCGGCGGTCAGCTTTTGATTGGCGCTGAAAACAAAAAAGGCGGCCGTTGGCTGCCTTTCTTTTAAATTTATGGTTATGAATCATTTGAATTTATATAATATAAGTATATATAATCTCTATTATGTGTTTACTATTTTATAGTTGTGTTTTGCTAGTTCGGATATTTACACGTCTACTCAACTTCTTATATAATGTCAACGTTGTCGAGTTAGGGCAAGTCACTTTAAATGGAACGACAACGGTAACTGCCGCGCCATTATTTGGCGCGGCGTTTCCTTAGATAATAATATGATTTAATTATAACTAATAAAATATCAAATGAATTAGTATCAATGAACAACTCGCGATCTCGTCATCGTTCGAAAAAGAGTGCCCTCGATGATATAACACGTGATAGCCCTTGGCTCGAATAGCCATACTTCGACGCGCAGCTTTCCATTTTCCGGTTTAATCTTCACCAGTGATTTTGTTTTCATATATTCCCTTCCTTTGGGTTTGCTACTTTTTATGTCACTCAATGACGGCAATCAATAATAAATTATCCGCATAAGAAGTCTAATGAAAGAAGGTTAGAAATATTTCATAATAATGGGTTAAATCAATATTAATTTAATAGTCTGATGTATCTTTAATATTCAAGGATAAAATCATGAGCCCATTGAAATATCTTTCAGTCTAATTACCGGCAACGCAATCTGTGAGCATATTTACCTTCAGGGATGCCTGCAAACCGGAATCAACACGAAACATTCACCGTAAGCGGTGGATTTGCGCTATTATCGGTTGGTTTAGTATGATGATTGAGTGATGACGGAATGGCGACTTATTCTGGCTTTCCGCCACCGCCTAAAGAGGGTGCAATGACGATAAAACTTATAGCAATAGATATGGACGGGACCCTGTTAAATCATAAACATGAGATAACCCCGCGGTTAAACGCGCCATAAGCGCAGCGCGGGATAAGGGTGTCTATGTTGTCTTGGCCACCGGCCGGCCCTTTATCGGCATACAGCGCTACCTGCTTGAGCTGGATTTACAACAGGAAGGGCATTACTGCATTACCAATAACGGCGCGCTGGTCCAGCGGACGGTTAACGGTGATCGCGTATCGGAAATTACCCTCGATTTTGACGATTATCTTTATTTCGAGGCGTTATCACGACAGCTTGGTGTGCATTTTCACGCGCTGACTTTCTCCACACTCTATACGGCAAATCGGGATATCGGCCGCTATACCGTTTTTGAAGCTTTTCTGACCGGTATGCCGTTAAAATTCCGCCGGGTAGATGAAATGGACCGGGGTCTCCGGTTTCCTAAAGTGATGATGGTTGATGAGCCGGCTATCTTGGACCACGCCATCAGCCAGATCCCGCAGGAAGCCTTTGACAGATATACCATTATGAAAAGCGCCGAATATTACCTGGAGTTGTTGCGCAAAGAGGCGAATAAAGGCGAGGGCGTCAAGGCATTGGCGGAGCATCTGCATATCAAGGCTGATGAGGTAATGACGATCGGAGATCAGGCGAATGATTTAGCAATGATTAAGTATGCCGGCATTGGCGTGGCGATGGGGAATGGCATTGATGAAGTTAAAGCCGCCAGCCAGTTCGTGACCAAAAGCAATCTGGAAGACGGCGTTGCGGTGGCAATCGAGAAATTTGTACTGAATTCCCGTTAGCATTGGGGCATGACGCGAAAACGACAATCAGAGCGGCGTCCCCTAGAGAAAGGGGATGAAACATGGCGAAGAGGTGCCTGAATGCTATGCCACAAATCTCAGGATGTGCCGGTTAACGCGTTAATCTCAAATAACCAAGGCTTCCACCGTTATGACATAAAGGTTATGGTCATTTTGGGAAGTCAGACTCAGTCTTATTCTCTGTTCACTTAGCGTTACCTTATATATTATTTGACACCATTTATAGATGATGTAAATAGGTATTTTATACTTCTCTGCGATATTTTTAACATAACCATTGCTTGTACAGACCTCATTGATAACTGGTTTTTAAATTCTATATCGAATTTTTGTTTCGCATTGGTATGACTTGGTTTTCTTTCTAACCTTACCTGTGACGCGACTTCTTATAAGGTTGATTTATTGTGTTTGTCATTATTGATATTTAACTTCAAAAGTTCCTTTATTTTTATAGATATACCATACATTTCCTGGCTCTAATTCGAAAGATATTGACGCCGTATATTATGCTGTTTTGCACCCAATTGCAACTGGTGTCGGGAAAACGTGCCCTTATTATCATTACACATTTGTTGTTAATATCGGCTTTATCAATATTTTATATATTCCCTCACTGGAATCATGGTTATTTTGATGGTTTGGGGCGATAGGAGCAGCGCTATTTAATCTATCTGCAGCGGCGTGCAAGCTTTCTGGTAAATTTTTGGTAAGGTTAAGCTAAGAGAAAAATTATCCACAATTTTATCATTCATATCCTTTTGCCTTGATGGATGAAAGGGAATGCAGGTTTCTATGACTATTCAAGCACGCTGCACTTTTTACTTATTGCCGGGCAACTCACTTTATACGGCGCGGAATTATTATTGGTTGCCCTAATTGAAATGAATTTTCTCCGCACAGTTTTAAGTTAGTTTAAAATTCGAACCTACTTTTGATAGCATTCAGCCGAGGACGATATATCAATATTGTTCATATTGGTTGATCTCCTTCATTATATGCAACTAATTATTAATATGTGTTTGGCCTTGTCCATAAAGGTTCCTAACCACAATTATTCGGTATTTTTTGCTTTGTCAGTCTCGGATTTATAACCTATTTTTCTATAATTTTCTAAAGTCATGTTGTGTATTTCTCTACACCAGCGGTGAATGATAGAACCACCAATATTGTAATGTTTGGCGACCTCATATACAGGATTTTTAATGCCGCAAGCTTCCTGAATAATCTTTTCTTTTCTAATGTAGTAAAATTTTTCTTTTTTCTAACTCAGAAGAATGAATTATGGTATCCAGTGCCAAAAGGGAATTTGATTAGGTGAAGGATTTTGATAAATATATTCCAGAATTTTTTAACTCTGTGATGGACATGGAAAAATGCTTTTACACCATGCAAATATATATTGATGCGGAATGTCGTGTATTTTAGCCACCTTGCTACAGTTAGAATATGGGTGGCAAGCCTCAAGCACGATAGAACACTGTTCATCACGGCTTCTTGCTTTATGGCTGGCATTACGGCGGTGATGCGGCTTATTATTTTTTAAGTTTAAAGCCATGTTGCGTTTGAAGTAATAAATCTTTTGCTTTTTTAATCTGAAATGATGAGGAAGGTTTGTTATCTTCACCATAACAAAGGTCGTTTTTTCTTGCTATGGATAAATCAAGAGGAAGGTTATCCTCTTTTTTTGATAACTCTTGTTCAGAACGGTTTGACTGAACCAAGCTATTAAAAATATATATGTTTTTTGTATGTTTTTCGCTGCTCCCACCTTGATGCTGGTGCGTTTCATGGGATTTCATATCTACATTGTAAGCTTCTTTGAGTCCCATCTTCAGCTCAACATAATTGCCATTAAAACTGACATCGTAACCTTCCCCATGAGTTTTTTCCCAACCGACAAGGGAACCTATAGTGTTCATTTTTATTTATCTCCATAATGTTATTATACTGTTTAATTGTTATAATAAGTCTTAACTTAAATAAGGTAAAATAACTGTTTTTAATGAATTAATTGCCAACAAATTTCTTCCTTTTTATGGTTAAAAAATATAACACAGAATATATAAATTTTTTTTCAATAAAGATTCCATCAATAGCGGGTATGCTAGATCCATCTCACAGTTTTTTGTTAAATATTTTGTTGTTCATCATACTCTTTGGTTAGAATGCTAACTCGTGGTAGTTATGGAGAAATCTATGAAAAACCCATGTTTTATCGGCGTGGATGTGGGATCCGCCAGCGTCCGCGCGGGCATTTTTGACGGGCAGGGTCAGCGGCTGGCTTTTGCTGTCCGCCCGATTCAACAATATCACCCGCGCCCGGGCGTGGTGGAGCAATCATCACGGCAAATCTGGTCTCAGGCCTGTGAGGCCATCAAAGAGGCGGTAAAAGAGGCCGGGGTAGCGTCGGACTCGGTGGTTTCGCTGGGCTTTGACGCCACCTGCTCGCTGGTGATGGTGGATGACAGCGGGCAAGGTATTTCCGTATCTGAAGGCGGGGAAGCCGAGCGCGATATCGTCATGTGGATGGATCATCGGGCGGTAGAGGAAGCTCAGGCAATTAATGCCACCGGCGATGAAGCGCTTGCCTACGTGGGCGGAGCGGTGAGCGTTGAAATGGAGCTGCCGAAAGTATTATGGCTTAAGCGGCATTTCCCCGATCGATACCAGCGCGCCCGGCGCCTGTTTGATTTGGCTGATTTTCTGGTATGGCGCGCCACCGGCGCCGATGTTGCCAGTGTGTGCACCCTGACCTGCAAATGGAACTATCTGGCCCATGAGCACCGCTTTAGCACATCGCTTTTACAGGCCGTCGGATTAACGGATTTATTGGAAAAAGTGCCGTCAACCATCCTTGAACTGGGCCAACCGGCAGGCACCCTGAGCGAAACGGCGGCAAGCCAATGCGGCCTGACAACCGCTGTTATCGTGGCCGGCGGCATTATAGATGCCCATGCCGGCGGCCTGGCGCTGGTGAGCTCACGTCCCGAAGGGACGCTGGCGATTATCAGCGGTACGTCTAACTGCCATATGCTGGTAAATCAAAAAGAGATACATGTTCCCGGTGTCTGGGGACCGTATTGGGGCGCGATGTTGCCGGATTGGTGGCTTAGCGAGGGGGGGCAAAGCGCCGCCGGGGCCCTGGTGGACTGGACGCTGCGGCAACATGCCGCCTGGCCGCTCCTGCAGCAGCAAGCGGCGCTGGAACACTGCAATGAATATACCCTGCTTAATCGATGGGTGGCCGCTCTGGAACAGCGGGAACCCCTGCCCACCCGGCAGCTGCATGTGTTGGCGGATCACTACGGCAACCGTTCCCCCCGCTCCAACCCCCGGGCCCGCGGCGCGGTTATCGGCCTTACCCTTGAAGAGGGACCGGATGCCCTGGCCCGGCTCTATCTCGCCACGCTTCAGTCCATTGCCTATGGTACCCGCCATATTATCGATGCCATGAATCAGGCCGGTCATCACATTACCCGGTTGATGATATGCGGCGGTGCGACAAAGAATCCCCTGTGGCTGCGTGAGTATGCCAATGTCACCGGTTGCGATATAGAGTTGTCGGCGGAAGACGATGTGGTGACGCTGGGGGCCGCGTTATTGGGGGCGGTTGCCGCTCAAGCTTATCCCACCTTGACCGAGGCCGCCAAGGCGCTGGTGCGGCCCGGATCAATATGTGCAGCGGATGCCGGCCAAGCCGCTTTCCACCAGGCGAAATATCAGGTTTATCTGCGCATGTATGAGGATTTGCAGCAGGCGGTGAAGATAATGCGTCCCTGGTGCTGACAGCGAAAGCGATGGCGGCGGATAAAAAAAATTCGCCGTTACCCTGGCTAATCAGGCTAATTGGCGGCGGGGGGATTATCAGCGTTGGCTGAGGAGGCGCCATGCAGCATGCGTTCTCGGGGTGAGTCAAGGCGTTTATCGCTGTTTCGGCGCAGGTAATCATAGGGCAGCAGCATGGTGTCGAGCACCGCGGAAAACGGTAAATCAATTGCCGCAAAGGGGATCATGCTCCAATTAGTATCGTCATCTTCCAATACTGCCATGCTGGCTCGGGTTCCGGGATAATAACCCTGGTTGGGGCCGGTATGGGTCATCACACTTGAACACCCTGTGCTGCCCATTAATGCGCAGCTTGCCGTGAGAAAGAGCAATGTCTGTTTTAACATAGTTTCTCTGCATCCATTTTTGTCATAATAATTTGATGGCTACGCATTAGTCGGAATGAGTAAATATGCTGCTGCTACGGCCTATTCAGTGTAAGTTATAATAAACTCTTCTCAATCTGATTTCCCTCAATCTGCGATATTTTTTTCGTATTCCCCCTTGAAAAAATTACGGCCGGCGCCACTTTATAGTTGTGGCCGGGAAAAATATGCCGTAAGGGTATTTGGTCACCGACCTGTCCATCCGGAAGGTTGTTTACCACCTCGCTGATTGTTGGAGGCTTTAACCATGCGTAATTTTGATTTATCACCTCTCTACCGTTCGGCCATTGGTTTTGATCGGCTGGTCAACCTGCTTGAATCCGGGCAGACCCAAAGTAACGGCGGTTATCCTCCTATAATGTGGAATTGGTAAATGAAAACCAATATCGCATTGCCATTGCTGTAGCAGGTTTTGCCGAACATGAGCTCGATATTACCGCCCATGACAACCTGTTGACGGTAAAAGGAGCCCATGGGGACGAGCCCACGGAACGCAACTATTTGTATCAAGGCATCGCCGAGCGCAATTTCGAACGTAAATTCCAATTAGCTGAACATATCCAAATTAAAGGCGCAAATTTGGAAAATGGATTGCTCTATATCGATTTAGAGCGTGTGGTTCCGGAAACTTTGAAACCGCGCCGTATTGAAATCAAGTAAACCGGCCGCGGTCCGCAGCCACAGTATGTAATAACATCCGCCTGCCGAAAACGGGGGCAAGCTTAACCCTATCTATATACCCTAAAGATAAAGGGTATTACAGATTATCTCGCTTCAAAGAAGGAGTAAATATGATGCGTAACTATGATCTCTCTCCACTATTACGCCAGTGGATCGGTTTTGATAAATTAGCCAGCAGCATGCAGGGCAATCAGGATGACTTTAGCTTCCCGCCCTATAACATCGAAAAAAGCGACGATAACCATTATCGCATTTCGCTGGCATTGGCCGGGTTCCGGCAGGAAGATCTGACTATCGAGGTTGAAGGCCCGCGTTTAAGCATCGCCGGCAAACCCTTGGTGCCGGAGAAGAAGGTGGAATATCTCCATCATGGCCTGGTCAGCAAGCCTTTCTCCCTGAGCTTTACCCTGGCCGAACATATGTCGATAACCCACGCCGAATTTACCAACGGCTTATTGCATATCGATTTGGAACGCCATGTTCCCGAATCCTTGCAGCCCCGCCGTATCGCCATCAGCAGCGGCGAACGGTCCCCGGTGCTGGAACACCAGGCGGACGGGCAATAAAACATACGACCGCGTTGTACGCCCCAGGTGTGCAAGGGCTGAACCGCCCGCGGGCATAACATTACCTACTGCGCCACATCCTATCCGAAGAGCTATTCGATGGGATGCGGCGCGGTTTTTGCGTTAAAGACAATCCTACGACGCTATTACCGACACATTATTCAGCGGCCGCTTCCCTGTGCGCCCGCTCCACTTCTTCCGCCAAAATGGCGATGCCCCTTTCGATTTTATCGGCCTCCGGGACATAATTCATGCGCATGCATTGATGAGCATGGGGCCAGTCCGGCTCAAGACCGGGGAAAAAATAGTGGCCCGGCACCATTAATACACCGCGCATTTTCAGCCGTTGATATAGCATCTCGGTGGTAATGGGCAGGTTTTGGAACCACAGCCATAAAAAAATGGCCCCCTCCGGTTTGTGGATCAGGCAGCGCTCCGGCGGCAGATAGCGCCGCAGCGTGGCGATAGTCTGCGTCACGCGCCGCTGGTAAAAAGGCCGAATGACGTCGGTGGCCAAAGACATCAGATCGCCACGGCGGATCATGGCGGCGGCCAATGCCGGCCCAAGGCCGCCGGGGGCCAGGCTGATGATGCCGTTCATATTGCTGATGGCGGAAATCACCTCTTCATCGGCAATCACAATACCGCAGCGCACGCCGGGTAATCCCAGCTTAGACAGACTCATGCATAGAATGATATTGGAATTCCACAGCGGCGTGGCTTCGCTGAAGATAATACCCGGGAACGGCAGTCCATAGGCATTGTCGATTAATAAAGGAATATTGTGCTGTCGGGCCAGCTCATCCAGGCGCAGCAGCTCCTGGTCTGTAATCACGTTGCCGGTGGGGTTGGTGGGGCGAGAAACGCAAATCAGACCAATATCCTCACCCACCTGCAGATGCTCGAAATCAACATGGTATTTAAACTGGCCGTCCGGCAAGCGGGCAATGTTCGGCTTGGTTGAAACGAACATATCTTCTTCCAACCCGGCATCGGCATATCCCAGATATTCCGGCGCCAGCGGGAACAGCACCTTTTTCAAGCTGCCGTCTTGCGCTCGTCCCGCGAAAAGATTGAATAAATAGAAAAAAGCGCTCTGGCTGCCATTGGCCAGCGCAATATTTTTTTCGCTGACCGCCCAGCCGAGCTCCTGGCGCAGCAAGGCCGCCAACGCGGTCAGCAACACGTTTTTCCCCTGCGGACCGTCGTAATTGCATAATGCTTCGCCTAGGGTGCCTTCATCCAACATGGACCGGCAAAGATCATGAAAATACGTTTCCATCGCCGGAATGGCCGCAGGATTGCCCCCTCCGAGCATAATCGCCCCAGGGGTGCGCAGCCCGTCGTTCATATCGTCCATGAGCTGGGCAATGCCCGAATGGCGGGTGAATTTGGTTCCGAAAAGCGAAAAGGCCATGTTATTTATATGTTAAAGGTTGATGAGGGACGTGGTGATACCATACCGCCCTTGCTGCGTCAGGCAACCACTATTTTAACGGCCGAAAAAAGTTAAATCAGGTCCAGGCTGCGCAGCTCGGTTTTAAGATAGGCGTAATAGATAGGCGCAGCCACCAGTCCCTCCAATCCAAAAGCGGCTTCGAATACCAGCATAGCCAATAGCAGCTCCCAGGATTTAGCCTGGATCCGGTTACCGACGATCTCCGCGTTGAGAAAATACTCCAGCTTGTGGATGAGTATCAGGTACAAAAGCATCACCCCGCCCACCGGCAAGGAGATTGATAGCGCCGAGATGATAAACATGAAATTTGAGATCAGGTTCCCGATTATCGGTAGTAAACCAAAAATAAACGTTGCCACCACCAGCGTCTTGGACAGCGGCAAATGAATCTTGAATAGGGGAAAGATAACAAAGATCAAAATGGACGTGAGGACAGTATTGACTAAAGACACCTTGATTTGCGCAAACACGATATTGCGAAAGGAGCTGGATAAATTCTGGATGCGCTGCAGCAGCTGTTCCCGAAAGTAGGTAGTGCGTCCGGAAGGTTTGTTCAAAGAAATGATGGCGCCGATAATCAAGCCAATCAGAATGGTGATAAAGCCATGCAGAAAGCTGCGCCCCATGTTCCTGATAGTGATGAGGTTTTTTTCCACCAGCGCGAACACTTCGTTTTTAAGCTCTTCGGCGCTTTCCGGCAGGAAAGCGGGGAAACTCGCGGGGATGCGGTTTTTGATGCCGGAAAAAATCCGGTTCGTTTCGGACGTTATATCAATGCCGCGCTGGATGTTCGAGGTCAGGAAGCTCACCAGGCTGACGATGGCGATGGTCAACACGATTACCACGACGGCGGCAATGATACTAACCACCAGCCATCTCGCCCTGGTACCGCCGATAAGGCGTTCAAACCAGGGTGTCATGGCGAAAATGATTTCATAGGCCAGGAAACCGGCGACAAAGCAGGGAAATAAATGCAGCGGGATGATGATGGCAATAAAAAAAATCATCAAAATATAGGTACTGATTTTTATATAGTCGTGACGGCTGGTCATCATAGTTCCTTGCTCAGTAGGTCCTTGCAAAACGCGTTGGTTCCATTCATATCGCTGTTAAAAGTAAAGCACATGCCTGCATAGCGGCAAAGGTCAATTTTCGCCGGCGGTAAAATCTGCGACCGGTCTTGCGCATCCCACGGGCATAGGGATGCCGCGGCAGCGCATATCATACGCTCTCGCGAGAAGTTCGTTAGCCGTTATTGCCTTGTTGCGGCACAAACGTGGGCGGATGCGGCCGGATGGCGCCTCGCAGCGATAAAGCAGACTAAGACTCAAAATACGGCAGGATGGCGCTCCTTCGCGATATAACCCTGTCTGAGTGCGGTCGGATAAGCGTCTTCCTGCGATATCCGACCGTTCAGGGTTACTGGATAACCTGCGGATTGACGCAGTTTCGTTCCACTTTGCCGGTCAGGGCGGTAATAAGATTTTCCACCGCTGTAGCCGCCATGTCATAGCGTGTTTCATGGGTGGCGGAACCCACATGGGGCAATGCCACGACATTGGGCAAGCGCAGCAGCGCGGAATCCGCAGGCAAGGGTTCGTGCTCAAAGACATCCAGGCCGGCGGCATGGATACGATGATTTTTCAGGGCGTCGATGAGGGCTTCCTCGTCCACCACCGGGCCGCGTCCGGCGTTAATCAAAATGGCGCTGGGTTTCATCTTCGCCAACTGGTCGCGGCCGATCAAATGGTGGGTCTGTTCGTTCAGGGGCAAGGTGATGCAAACAAAATCGGACTCTGCCAGCAGGCTGTCTACATCACGATAGCCGGCGTTGAATCGCTGCTCCGCCTGCTCATGCCGATGGCGCGCGTTGTATAAAACCGGCATGGAAAATCCCCCGTGGGCCCGTTGCGCCAGGGCCATGCCAATGCGCCCCATGCCGATGATACCCAGCGTCTTGTGGTGGACATCGATGCCATACCAACTGGGATCCACGCTGTCGCGCCATTTGCCGGCTTTGGTGCGTTCAGCCAAATCAACCACCCGGCGTGCGGTGGACAATACCAGCGCCATCATCAAATCGGCCACCGTTTCAGTCAAGGCGTCCGGGGTATGCATCAGCGCGATACCGCGTGCGCTCATTTCTTCCACGTCGAATTGATCGTAGCCCGCCGATATCGTGGAGGCGACCTTAAGGCTGGGCAGCAGGTTCAATCGCTGCTTATCGAATTTGCCGCCTGAACCGATGATTCCTTGCGCTTTCTGCAGTACCTGAGCATATTTTTTGCAATTTTCTTCGCTTAATCCCTCAAACTCTGTCACCGCAAAATGCGTATCCAAGCGTTGACGCAGATCTTCAGGTAATGTTTTATAGGCAACAACAACAGGTTTCATCCTCTTTCCCCTTTCAGCGATATGTTTTATACCCTTCGGGTATACAGAAAGCAGCATAACAGTTTTGCCGGTGAACGAAATAGCCGCCGTCCCGCTAGGCCGTTTGCGGCTGCGTATTCTGCGCCGGTTTGACTATCAGCGTTAACCATACCGAAACCAGCAGGGCTATGGCCATAAACATATAGGATGCCGATGGCGAACCGGTGGCGCCGTTAAGATATCCCACCACCCAGGAGCCGACAAACGAACCGAGGGCTCCCATGCTGTTGATAAGCGCCATTGCCCCGCCGGAAACGTTGCGCGGCAGCATTTCTGGCACGATGGCGAAAAACGGACCATACGGGGCGTACATAGCGGCGCCCGCAATGACCAATAATGTATATGAGCCCCAGAAATGATGAGCGCCCAGCATATAGGAAGACAAAAATGCCAAGGCGCCGATCAAAAGCAGCGGCCAAACAAAGATTTTTCTTTTCTGCAGCTTATCCGACGCCCATGACACGAGAATCATGGCGATAGTGGCCGCCAGATAAGGCACCGCCGACAGCCAGCCGGCCTGAACCATACCCATCTCCATTCCGTTGCGCAAAATGGACGGCAGCCATAATACGAAGCCGTAAACACCGATGCTCCAGGCGAAATATTGAATACTCAGAATAATGACATTACGGGAGCGAAACGCCTCAGCGTAATTATGAACCGCTTTTATACCCTCTTGTTCTTTTAACAGCTGCTGTTGCAAAGCCCGCTTTTCACTCTCGGACAGCCACTTTGCCTGAGCGGGTTTATCCTGCACCATAAACCACCAGCAGAACGCCCAGATAATGGCGGGAGCGCCTTCGAAAATAAACATTTCGCGCCAGCCGAAGGAGTTAATCAGGTAACCGGATAACACCGACATCCACAGTACCGTTACCGGATTACCGAGGATAAGGAAGGTATTGGCCCGTGAGCGTTCGGATTTGGTGAACCAGTTACTGATATAAATCAGCAGCGCCGGCATGACCGCGGCTTCAACCACCCCCAGCGCGAATCGAATCACCATCAACATCGGGATATTGCTGACGATACCGGTCAGGGAGGCGCAGCCGCCCCAGAGCAGCAGGCACCAGAAAATCAGCTTTTTTACGCTGCGTCGTTCCGCATAGATGGCTCCCGGTATCTGGAAAAAAAAATAACCCAGGAAGAACAACGCCCCCAGAAGGGATGAAATGGTTTTGGTAATGCCCAGATCGTCATTTATGCCTGCCGCGGAGGCGAAACTGAAATTAGCCCGATCGAGATATGCCAGACTGTAACTGATAAAGACAATCGGCATAATATACCACCAGCGCTTTGGTGCTATTTTCGCTATGCTCATCATGTTTCCTTAGTAAAGTAAGGTAGACAATTCCATTCACGGACAATCGTTTACTGGTTTATTGCAAGCGAGGCGGCTGCCCTCATCGAAAAAATGTAAATACGACCGTATGGTATCGGTTCCATTTGGGTCATTGCCAATTCGCCGCGCTTATTGCAACAGGCTGACGAAACGGCGGGTAACGGCGACCAAATCTTCTCCTTGCAACGGGAATTCAATACCGCGCGGGACGCTGTCCGGCAGCGCGGCCAGTAACTGCCGCCAGTTCTGCGCGCCGGCGTCAGGGGGCACGGCGCGCCAGCCGCCGTTCGCTTCAACCGCCGTTTTGACGTGTATATAACCCACATGGGCCGCCAGGTTCCGGGCGGCCTCCAGCGCCCCCTGGCCGACCCAATGCCAGTTGCCCATATCAAAGGTCATATTAATGGGAAGCCCTGTGCCGGCCGACCGTTGGAAAAATGCCGTCAGCGGAGCCAGCGTTCCGCATTCGGTCTGATCGTTTTCCACCGTTAACGCGACTTGTTGCCCCGCCGGGAATGTCGCCAGAGGGGTAAGATCGGCAGCGGCGTAAAAATGGCCTAATGATAATTTTAGCCGCTCGGCGCCAAGTTGATTCGCTTCGGCAAATAAACGCGGCAGCTGGGTATTGAGCGAACCGTCAGGGGTAAACAGGGCTTCCGGCGCGGAATAAAAACAGCGTAATCCATAGCCGGCGATGGCCTGCCGTAATTCCGGCAGGCGCTTCAGGTCGGTTTGGGTCAGAAGTTCCCGGCGTATTTCCACGCCGGCCGCGCCGGATTGGGCGATGATAGGCAATAGCGGGCGCTGGCCGCCCAGGGCCGAGACGGTAGCGTTGCCATATGCGGCGGTGACCACGAAAATATCGTGTTTCATCGTAACTCCTCGGCGGTTGCATTTCCCAGCTATGATTCAACGTTAGATGGGACCGGTTCCATTGAGAAGCTTGATAGGCAAAATTTATGATCATAATCACGAATTAAAGCCCGCTTTTGCCCGCTAGCGAGTGGTTGAGCCGCGCACGATCAGCTTGCCGCTGAACGCCTGTTCGCTTATAGGCTCGTCGGCGCCCTGGATCCGTTTCAACAGCTGTTCGAGGGCGGCATAGCCGATTTGATAAGTAGGCTGTTGGAACGTGGTGATGCCGACCCCCGCTAGTTCCGCCCAGGCCAGCTCATCGAAGCCAAGCAGGCCGATATCGCTGCCCCAGCGCAGATCCAGGCGACGCAAGGTGCGGGCGATTTGCAGCGTCAAGGCGCCATTGGCCGATAATATGGCCTTGCGCATTCCGCGATGGTGATGATTGAACTTCTGCAGGATGGTGTCCAATGCGGCATTGTCGTCCAGTGCGCTTTCCGCCTCCTCGGCCACAAGGTCGGGATGCGCCGCCATGCTATCGCGGAACGCCTGTAAACGTTCAATCCGGGTATTTACCGCGCCCAGCGGTTCGCTGAGAAACAGGATGGCTTCAAATCCCTGCTGAATCATATGCTCAGTGGCAAGGATGGCCGCCTCACGATTGTCCAGCCCCACCACATCGCAGGAGAAACCGGGAATTTTACGGTCAATCAGCACCATCGGCAGCGAAGATTGCTGCAGCATGCCGAGAGCGTCTTCATGCATCCCTACGGCATTCACCACGATGCCTTCTACCTGGTAGCCGTTGAGCAGCTGCAAATAATGGCGTTCCTGATTAACCTCATTATTGGTGTTGCATACCAGCAGGGTGAAGCCGTGCTGGCGACAGGCGGCCTCTATGCCGCGCATCACCTCGACGGAGTAGGGATTGGTGATATCGGCGATAATCAGGCCGACAAGCCCGGTCTGACCGCCTTTAAGACTGCGGGCCATCTGGCTGGGACGATAATCCAATTGGATAATGGCCGCTTCGATACGCTGTTTCATATCGTCGGAAAGCCGGTGATACTCACCGTTCAGGTAACGGGATACGCTGGTTTTGCCGCTGTTCGCGGCCTTGGCAACATCGCTGATGGTGGCGCGTGCCGGCGCGAAGGAGCCCTTCTTGCGGTTCAATGCTCAACTCTCCCGGTATAAAAAAAACGCTTATCCAATGGATCCGTTATAATGCGGGATCGGCGGGATTCGCGCCAGCATACCCGTCATCTTTCAAATTACAGCTGTGTTGGTTTTGTTACTCAGCTCATCCATGAGCGGGACAATCATTCAGTCTTCACGCCATTGCAGCGTCAATATGCGATGACCGGTTTCAACGCTGAAAGCGCTGCCGATTTCCCGAAAGCCCTGCCGGTAATAAAAGGCGCGCGCCGGGCGGTTCAATCGGTATACTTCCAATGACAGCACCGGATAATGCTGTTTGGCCTTTTCCATCAGCGCGCTGCCGATACCCTGGCGATAATAAGCCGGGGATACAAAGATCGCGCCGATGAATTGATCCATCAGCACGCTGATAAAACCGGTAAGTCTGCCGCCGCGTTCATCCACCCAGCTTACGGATTGCGGCAGATACTCATCCCGCACCAAGGGCAGGCTCTCCACCCAATAATCGCTGTGGATAAAGGGATGCGCCCGGGTAGTGCTCTCCAGCCAGAGGTCCAGCAGGGGCGGCATGTCCGCGGATTGAAAGGGCCGGATCATCCTGCCGCCTGCCGGTAAAAGGCCGCGCCGGGGCCGTTAAAAGCCGTTTTGGACGGGCCGGGCCGGCTCTCGATAACCTTTGCCACTTTTCAACCTCCTCCCCGTCGTGGAATAGATTTCGACACAGACAATAATAAGCGGTATCTAATGCGGCCATGAGATTGACACTTGTTACCGCATTCGGGCTGTATATCTTACCGCCAGAGGGTATACTGGCGCATTCTTAATAAATCCACTTTTATCGCGTGCGAATTCAACATGCAAAAGTTTGATCCCAAGACCTTTCAGGGCCTGATCCTGACATTGCAGGATTACTGGGCGCGCCAGGGCTGTACCATTGTCCAACCGCTGGATATGGAAGTCGGCGCGGGTACTTCCCACCCCATGACCTGCCTGCGGGCGCTGGGTCCAGAGCCCATCGCCGCCGCTTACGTCCAGCCCTCCCGCCGTCCCACCGACGGCCGGTACGGTGAAAATCCGAACCGTTTACAGCACTATTACCAATTTCAGGTCATCATCAAGCCCTCGCCGGATAATATCCAGGAGCTGTATCTCGGTTCGCTGAAAGAGGTCGGGCTGGATCCCACCATCAACGATATTCGCTTCGTCGAAGACAACTGGGAGAATCCGACGCTGGGCGCCTGGGGTCTTGGCTGGGAAGTGTGGCTCAACGGCATGGAAGTCACCCAGTTCACCTACTTTCAGCAGGTGGGCGGGCTGGAGTGCCGTCCGGTAACCGGTGAAATCACCTACGGCCTGGAGCGCCTTGCCATGTATCTGCAAGGGGTGGACAGCGTTTACGATCTGACCTGGAGCAATGGCCCGCTGGGCAAGACGACCTATGGCGACGTATTCCATCAAAACGAAGTGGAACAGTCCACCTACAACTTTGAATACGCCGATGTCGATTTTCTGTTCGTCTGCTTTGATCAATACGAAAAAGAAGCGCAGAAGCTGCTGGCCCTGGATCAGCCGCTGCCGCTGCCGGCCTATGAACGCATTTTGAAGGCGGCGCACAGCTTTAACCTGCTGGATGCCCGCAAGGCCATATCGGTTACCGAACGCCAGCGTTATATCCTGCGCATCCGCACGCTGACCAAAGCCGTCGCCGAAGCGTATTACGCTTCCCGTGAAGCGCTGGGTTTCCCGATGTGTAAAAAGAACGAGAAATAAGAGGCAGCCATGACGCAACATACTTTTTTGGCGGAAATCGGCACGGAAGAGCTGCCGCCGAAGGCGCTTCGCCAGCTGGCGCAGTCTTTTGCCACTTTGTTTACCGCCGAGCTTGACGGCGCCAACCTGCCCCACGGCGAGGTTAAATGGTTCGCCTCCCCCCGCCGCCTGGCGCTCAAGGTAAGCGACCTGGGCGCCGCCCAGGCAGACAGCGAAATTGAAAAGCGCGGTCCCGCCGTTTCCCAGGCATTCGACGCCGCGGGCAATGCCACCAAGGCGGCCGAGGGCTGGGCGCGCGGCTGCGGCATTACCGTTGAACAGGCCGAACGCCAGAAAACCGATAAAGGGGAGTGGCTGCTCTACCGGGCGTCCGTTAAAGGCAAACCCGCGCAAGAACTGCTGCTGGGCATGGTGACCGCCGCCCTTGGCAAACTGCCTATTCCCCGCATGATGCGCTGGGGCGACAGCGATACGCAGTTTATCCGTCCGGTGCATACCGTCACGCTATTGCTGGACAGCGAACTGATCGCGGGGCGCGTGCTGGGCATTGAGTCAGGGCGCACCGTGCGTGGACACCGCTTTATGGGTGAAGCCGAATTCACTATCGATAACGCCGATCAATACCCCGCCTTACTGCTGGAACGCGGCAAGGTGATAGCCGACTACGAAGAACGTAAAGCGATTATCAAACGGGACGCACAAGCGGCCGCCGCGCGCATCGGCGGCAAAGCCGATTTGACCGACAGTCTGCTGGAAGAGGTGACTTCTCTGGTGGAATGGCCGGTGGTGCTGACGGCGAAA
Source organism: Sodalis ligni (assembly GCF_016865525.2). NCBI lineage: Bacteria > Pseudomonadati > Pseudomonadota > Gammaproteobacteria > Enterobacterales > Bruguierivoracaceae > Sodalis > Sodalis ligni. Next base: position 23,049 of record NZ_CP075169.1, read on the forward strand.
TTTGAAGAAAAATTCCTTGCGGTGCCCCCCGAGGCGCTGGTCTACACCATGAAAGGGGATCAGAAATATTTCCCGGTGTATGACGCGCAGGAAAAGCTGCTGCCGAATTTTATTTTTGTCTCCAATATCGAATCCATCGATCCCCGGCAGGTGATTTCCGGCAATGAGAAAGTGGTGCGGCCGCGTCTGGCTGATGCGGAATTTTTCTACAACACCGACCTGAAAATCCGGCTGCAAGACCGGCTGCCCCGTCTGGATACGGTATTGTTCCAGCAGCAGCTCGGCACCCTGCGCGATAAAAGCGACCGTATCGAATCCCTTTCCGGCTGGGTTGCCGGAAAGATTGGCGCGGATGCGGAACACGCCGCCCGCGCCGGCCTGCTGTCCAAATGCGACCTGGTAACCAATATGGTGGTTGAGTTCACCGATACCCAGGGCGTGATGGGCATGCACTATGCCCGCCACGACGGCGAGCCGGAAGACGTGGCGCTGGCGCTGAAAGAGCAGTACCAGCCGCGTTTTTCCGGCGATGCCCTGCCCTCCACGCCGGTCTCCTGCGCGGTGGCCATCGCGGAGAAGATGGATACCCTGGCCGGTATTTTCGGCATCGGCCAGCATCCCAAAGGCGATAAGGACCCCTTCGCCCTGCGCCGCGCGGCGCTGGGAGTATTGCGTATCATTGTCGAAAAGCGCCTGCCCCTGGACTTGACGGCCCTGGCGGAGGAAGCGGCTCGCCAGTATGGTGAAAAGCTCACTAATCCCCGCGTAGTAGACGATGTGGTGGACTTTATGCTCGGCCGCTTCCGCGCCTGGTATCAGGAAGAGGGCCATAGCGTCGATACCATCCTGGCGGTGCTGGCCCGCCGGCCCACCCGCCCGGCGGATTTCGACGCCCGCGTACGTGGGGTAAGCTATTTCCGCACCCTGGACGCGGCGGCATCCCTGGCGGCCGCCAATAAACGCGTGTCTAACATCCTGGCCAAAGCCACCGACACTCTGAACGACGACGTGCGGGCCGCGGTGCTGAAAGACGCGGCGGAAATCCAGCTGGCAGCGCACCTCCAGGTGCTGCGCGATAAGCTTGAGCCGCTGTTTGCCGAGGGCCGTTACCAGGAAGCGCTGGTGGAGCTGGCCGCCCTGCGGGAGCCGGTAGACGCCTTTTTCGATAAGGTGATGGTCATGGATGAAAATGCCGAGGTGCGGGTCAATCGTCTTACGCTGCTCGACCAGCTGCAAAAGCTGTTTTTGCGGGTGGCGGATATCTCGCTGCTGCAATAGTGCCTGGACGCGCCCGGCGGTTTGCCGGGCGCGTACCTGACCATCATGCCTCATGACAAGATAGGCCTAAAAATAATCTATTTAGTTAAGGGTGACTATTTTGCCAAGATTAAAGCATTGGCTATAAATAATGATGTTGATTCTTTATCTATTCGAATAGTCAAACTGAAAATAATGAATTAATTGACGATTAATCATTGTAAGTCATTGTTTTATTGAGTATTAGTTGTCAACGGTATAACTTATTTACTGCAATATTATGAAAATTAAGGCTTGATGCTGATGAGGGAAATCATTGAGAGATAATACCTCCCTGAATATGCTGAACGGCCTTGAGTCTATCAATCAAGTCTGCATAGTCAATCAACAAAAAGTATGAAATATCACTCTTCATTATCCTAATAGCCGGTGCTATCCAATAGATGTTTTGCCTAATAGGTAATACTAAAGGACAGTTTTAGCGTATTTATTCCGCTAAAAGTGGGCTATCCTTATGCTGCTATGAGGATGCGGCGATTCGCAAACCAGAGTAAACCAGTGAAATATTTTACAGGAGTATTCGGTCATGATGTTAAGGGATAGACTGGCGCAGCTGCGCTATGCGCTGATGATTCCAGTATTGATGCTGCTGGCGGTGCAGATCACCGCCTGCGGCGATAAAGAGCCCGATCAACGTAAGGCATTCATTCAGTTTCTACAGACCACCGTGCTGCCGGGCGGTGAGCGCCTGCCCACCCTTAGCGACGATCAAAAAAAGCAGTTCGGGCCTTATACCAATGATTATCAGGTGCTATTGACCTTTACCCAGCAATATACCCAGTCGGTGAATACCAGCCTGCTGCCGGTATTGGATCTTATTAGCCAGATCAGGGTTCCGCAGGATTATCTCACCCGCCGCCAGGATGTGCAGCAATCCGCCGCCGCCCTCAACGCATTGGCGCCGCAAATCGCGCAGCTGAAAAAACAGGCCGATGATGCTCGCGCGGGCCTTAAGCAGCCGGCTGATTTGAAAACGGTTTATGATCAGGCCTACGCCAAATTGGTGACGCAGCCGGTGCAAAAAGTGGCGCCGGTGATTGCCGCGGCGTCCACACTGTCGTCCACGCTGGTGCAGGTAGGTGATTTCCTCAATACGCAGGGTAATCAGGTGACCTTTGGCGCCAATGCGGTGTCATTTCCCAACCGGTTGCCGGCGACGCAGTATAATGAACTGATGAAGGGCCTGGAAAGTCAGTACCAACAGCTGGTGCAGGCCCAAAACAATGGCGGCGCCACCTTGCCCTGAGGCATAAGCGCCGGCTGGGTTTTGGCCGGCACGGCCGCAGGTCCATAATATTGCTTTCCCTATCGGCATTACTTGCCCGGCAGATATTCTCGTCGCCGGGCGAGACGTTTACCGGTAAGTTTCTTACAAAACCTTGTTTTCTTTTGCCAAGGCTGTCGCAAATTTACGCATATCAACGCCGCTATACCTGTTAACAAAATTTTTACTCACAAATAAATTGTGACTCAACTCACATTTATCAAACAAACTCTCCCCATAAAATAGTGATATGTATCACATTACTGTCCTTGTTAGCTTACTAAAAGTTAAATTGTGATTTATTTACAATGCTTATTTGTGATGTAAATCACTAATATAGGGTGCTTTAGGGGGGGTATCCAGTGATATTCCTCACACTTTAGTCCCGGTAGTACGCTTAACTAACTGAGCGTGGTAGAGTCGCGCTGCTTATAGAACTACTGACAGTTTGTGCAACACTGTCGCAACAATATTCACGCGCCCTTATTGTCTGGCGCGTATCAATAGGGGTGAGTTTTTATGTCTTCATCGGATATCAAGGTCAAAGTACAAAATTTTGGCCGTTTCCTCAGCAATATGGTCATGCCGAATATCGCAGCCTTTATTGCCTGGGGGATTATTACCGCACTGTTTATACCCACCGGGTGGACTCCAAACGCCACATTGGCCAAGCTGGTAGGCCCGATGATCACCTATCTGCTGCCGCTGTTAATCGGTTATACCGGTGGACGGCTGGCGGGCGGCGAACGTGGCGGCGTAGTGGGTGCCATTACCACCATGGGTGTGATTGCCGGCGCCGATATGCCCATGTTCCTGGGCTCCATGATTGCCGGTCCTTTGGGCGGCTGGGCCATCAAGCGCTTTGACCGCGCGGTGGACGGCAAAATCAAGAGCGGCTTCGAGATGTTGGTTAACAACTTCTCAGCCGGTATCATCGGCATGATATTGGCCATCCTGGCATTCCTGCTGATCGGGCCGTTCGTTGAAATCATTTCCCATTTTCTGTCCGCCGGCGTAAACCTGATGGTTCGCCACGATTTGCTGCCGTTGGCATCCATCTTTGTGGAACCGGGCAAGATCCTGTTTTTGAATAACGCCATCAATCACGGTATCTTCTCACCGTTGGGTATTCAGCAGGCTACCGCTACCGGCAAATCCATATTCTTCCTGATTGAAGCCAATCCCGGTCCGGGCATGGGCGTTTTGACCGCCTATATGATATTCGGGCGCGGAACCGCTAAGCAATCAGCCGGCGGTGCAGCCATCATCCATTTCCTGGGTGGTATCCACGAAATCTACTTCCCTTACGTACTGATGAACCCGCGCCTGCTGCTGGCGGTAATCCTTGGCGGTATGACCGGCGTATTCACCCTGGGCCTGCTGCACGGCGGCCTGGTGTCTCCGGCATCCCCGGGTTCCATCCTGGCGGTACTGGCCATGACGCCGAGAGGGTCGTACTTTGCCAACATCTCCGCGGTAGTCGCCGCCTTTGCCGTCTCCTTTGTTATTTCGTGTATTCTGCTCAAGAGCACCAAAGCGAAAGAAGGGGATGACCTGGATGAAGCGACCCGTCGCGTGAAAGACATGAAAGCCCAGTCCAAAGGCATGGCCGCTCCGGTTACCGCCGGCGCCACCGGCGACCTGAGCTCGGTACGTAAAATCATCGTTGCCTGCGATGCCGGTATGGGTTCCAGCGCCATGGGCGCCGGTGTTCTACGTAAGAAGGTGAATGAGGCCGGGCTGAAAAATATCAGCGTGACCAATGCCGCCATCAACGACCTGCCAGAAGATGTGGATCTGGTGATTACCCACCGTGACCTGACCGAGCGCGCTATGCGTCATGCTCCGCAGGCCCAGCATATTTCGCTGACCAACTTCCTCGACAGCGGCCTGTATACCGATCTGACGGCCCGTTTGGTGGCAGTGCAAAAGACCGATGCGAAGCAGCAAAAAGTCCTGTCGACCCTGGATGACAGCTTTGAGGGCAGCGAACAGAATCTGTTCCGTCTTACCGAAGCCAATATCTTCCTGGGACAGCATGCCGATCAGAAAGAGCAGGCCATCCGCTTCGCCGGTGAACAACTGGTGAAAGGCGGCTATGTCCAACCCGAGTATGTGGATGCCATGCTGGAACGTGAAAAGCTGACCTCTACCTACCTGGGTGAATCCATTGCCGTTCCCCATGGTACTATCGAAGCCAAAGATAAGGTGTTACGCACCGGCGTCGTATTCTGCCAATATCCGGACGGTGTCCGGTTCGGTGACGAAGAAGACGATATCGCCCGCCTGGTCATCGGTATCGCGGCCAGAAACAATGAACATATCCAGGTCATCACCAGCCTGACCAACGCCCTGGATGATGAAACCGTGATTGCGCGGTTAAGCACCACCACCAGCGTCGCTGAAGTGCTGGAGTTGCTGAAAGGCCAGAATCCGGTCAGAAGCGCGTCGTAACGGATGGAACCGGTTGTATTTGAGAGGGGGCCGTCACGGCCCCTTTTTAGCTAAGAGAATCCAAGGTTAATTCTATGAAAGCATTACATTTCGGAGCAGGTAATATCGGTCGTGGATTCATCGGCAAGCTATTGGCCGATGCCGGGATTGAAGTGGTATTTGCGGACGTTAATCAGGTTGTGCTGGATGCGTTGAACGCGCGTCACGAATATGAAGTCCATGTCGTGGGTGAACAGTCTCGGGTCGAGATAGTGCGTAATGTCAGCGCCGTCCACAGCGGCAGCCCCGATGTAACGGCGTTAATCGCTACCGTGGATTTGGTGACCACTGCCATCGGCCCGCAGATTCTTGAGCGTATTGCCGCAGGCGTCGCCAAAGGGCTGATACAGCGCCATGACGCGGGTAACGCCCGTCCGCTGAATATCATCGCCTGTGAAAACATGGTGCGCGGCACCAGCCAATTGAAGCAGCATGTGCTGAACGCCCTGCCGGAGCAGTACCATGACTGGGTCGGTCAGAACGTGGGTTTCGTTGATTCGGCGGTGGATCGCATCGTCCCGCCGGCCCAGGCCGGCAGCCAGGATCCGCTGGCGGTCACGGTTGAAACCTTCAGTGAATGGATTGTGGATAAGACCCAGTTCAAGGGCGAGCCGCCGGCCATTGCCGGTATGGAACTGACCGATAATCTGATGGCGTTTGTGGAACGCAAACTCTTCACATTAAATACCGGCCATGCCATTACCGCGTATCTGGGACAGCTGGCGGGACATAAAACCATTCGCGACGCCATTCTCGATCCGGCGATCCGCCAGGTGGTGAAGGGGGCGATGGAAGAAAGCGGCGCGGTGCTGATTAACCGCTACGGTTTCGATCCGGAAAAACATGCCGCTTACATCAATAAAATCCTGCAGCGTTTTGAAAATCCCTATCTGCACGACGATGTGGAACGCGTCGGCCGCCAGCCGCTGCGTAAGCTCAGTGCCGGCGATCGGTTAATCAAACCGTTGCGCGGCACGCTGGAGTACGGCCTACGTCACGACAACCTGATGAAAGGTATCGCCGCTGCGATGCATTACCATAGCGAGCAGGATCCCCAGGCGCAGGAATGGGCGGCATTACTGGAAAAATCTGGGCCGGAGGCTGCTTTGGCGCAGGTTTCCGGTCTTGAAAAAGACAGTGAGGTGGTTGAGCAGGTGGTGACTATTTATAACGCCATGCAATGATGATCGAGACCCGGGGGTAAGGCCTGCCTCGTCCCCGGATTTTACATGGTGTTAGGTGATGACGGAAAATACGCAACTGCATGAAAATCAGGTTCTGGAACAGCTGAACGCCGGTACGACGGTGAGGGATCTGATGGAAGCGGCGGTGACTTTATTGGCTGAAGCGGTCAATATTCTGGTGCTTCAAATATTTCGCAAGGATGATTACGCGGTGAAGTATGCCGTGGAACCGCTATTGGTTGGAGCCGGGCCGCTGGGAGAACTGCCGGTGCGTTTGAAATTGGTTTATGCCCTGGGGGTTATCAGCCGGCAGGAATATGAAGATGCTGAGCTGCTGCTGGCTTTGCATGAGGCCTTGCAGGACGATCCCAAAGAGTACCGTTTTACCGATGATGAAATTCTCGGTCCGTTCAGCGAACTGCATTGCGTTACGGCGTTTCCGCCATTGCCGGATTTTTCCCGTGTGCCGGGGGACGATGCGCTGGTAAGAATGCAGCAGCAGCGCTATCAGCAGATTGTGCGCTCCACCATGGTGTTGTCCACCACCGAATATCTCGTGCGCATCAGCGCGAAAAAGGCCTTCACGGATAAACTGCTGTTAAAATAAAAACCATCCCGCGGGATGGTTTTCATTAATCAGCCGATAAAGCGGCGTTATTTGGCTTCAGAGAAGCGCTTGGCCGCTTCGTCCCAGTTCACCACGTTCCAGAACGCTTTGATATAATCAGGACGGCGGTTCTGGTATTTCAGGTAATAAGCGTGTTCCCATACATCCAGGCCGATAATCGGATAGCCTGATGCGCCGGAAATCGCTTCGCCCATCAGCGGGCTGTCCTGATTGGCGGTTGAGACCACCGCCAGCTTATCGCCTTTTTTCACCAGCCAGGCCCAGCCGGAGCCGAAGCGGGTGGCGGCGGCTTTCTCAAAGGTTTCCTTGAAAGCGTCCACGGAACCGAAATCGCGTTCGATGGCGGTTTTCAATTCACCCTGAAGCTGGGTGCCCAATTTCAGGCCTTTCCAGAACAGGCTGTGATTGTAATGGCCGCCGCCGTTGTTGCGCAGCGGGGTTTTTTTGTCCGCCGGCAGCTGATCCAGTTTTGTGATCAGTTCGTCTACGGGCAGGTTGGCAAATTCGGGCAGGCTTTCGAGCGCGGCATTGGCATTATTGACATAGGTCTGATGATGCTTGGTATGGTGGATTTCCATCGTTTGTTTGTCAAAATGCGGTTCTAAGGCGTCGTAAGCGTACGGCAAGGATGGCAGTGTATAGCTCATAGTTATCTTCTCCATTTTTTGTGGTGCGGCACCCGGAATAAATGTTAGTGCCGCGTAAGCAATCCGATCATTATAGTTAATTAAACGTTTATGAAAACGTTTATCAGTCCCTTTTAAAGAACATGTTTAGCTTTTGCTATCCAGGATTCGCTCGGGATGGGTATAAATCGTCGCCCGGCCCGGCTTGCTGAAGCCCACCAGAGTAAGTCGGCACCGCTGCGCCACGTCAACCGCCAGCGCGGTGGCGGCCGAGACGGCGAACAGGATTTCCACGCCGCACATGGCGGATTTCTGCACCATTTCATAGCTGGCCCGGCTGGACACCAGCACCGCACCGGGCATGGCCCCGGCCCGCGCGCGATAGCCCAGCAGTTTATCCAGCGCCACGTGACGGCCCACATCCTCGCAGCCTAAGGTCAGTTCTCCCGCCGGCGTAATCCAGGCCGCCGCGTGGGTACAACCGGTCAGCCGCCCGATGGGCTGCACGCTTTTCAACTGGGCCAGCGCCTGGTCCAGTCTTTCCAGCGGCCAGGTCTGGGTGAACGGCAGCGGACTGATGGGCTTGGCGATTTCGTCCAGCTGTTCGACGCCGCACACGCCGCATCCGGTGCGGCCGGCCATGGCGCGGCGATGTTCCTTCAACGCCATGAATCGGCGGCTGGACAGCTCAATATGCACTTCCATACCGTTGCAGGCCGGCATCACATCCATGCCGTAGATTTCAGCGGGGTGATCGATAATGCCTTCCGAGAGGGAAAAGCCCAGGGCGAACTGCTCAAGCTCTTTCGGCGTCGCCATCATAACCACATGGGATATGCCGTTATACACCAGCGCCACCGGCACCTCTTCCGCCAGCCAGTCCGGTTCGGACTGGCTGAGCTGCCCGCGCTGGCGGACCGGACATTGCCTGAGGCCCGCCATGGCGGCGGGGTCGGTATCCTGTGGCGAAGAGATTTTATTCACGGCGGTTTACCCAGGTAGCGGACGAAAAAGCATGCCACATTATTGTATCCTAAGGGCGCGGATGAAAAATATCCCCTAGTGCGTTATTCACGAAAGCGGTCCAGGAAGCCGGGCTGGGACGCAACCTCCTTTGCCATATCAATAAACGCCCGCAGTTTCGGCTGCGTTTGCGAACGCTGGGGAAAATAGAGGAACACCCCGCTGTCGCTGGGAATATATTCCCGCAATACGCTTTCCAGCCGTCCGGCGGCGTAATGGTGGCGCACTTCGTAATCGCTGACAAAGGCCAGCCCCAGGCCCTGCAGGGCAAACTCGATCAGCAGATTGCGGTCGTTTACGATAATACCGCCTTTCACATCCACCACAAAATCCCGCCGGCCGCTGCGAAATTCCCATCGGTGAACGATTCGGGACGTGACGAACCGATAACGAATGGCCTCATGGCGCAACAGGTCTTCCGGGATAACCGGACGACCCGCCCGGATGAAATACTCCGGCGTCGCCGCGACCGACCAGGAGATTTCAGGGGTCAGGCGAACCGCCACCATATCGCCCTCAACCGATTCTCCCAAACGAATGCCGGCGTCAAATCCTTCGGCAACGATATCCACCAATCCGTCGTCCAGGGAGATATCCAGCATGACCTCCGGATAGGCTTGCCTGAAGCGGGGAACGATGGCGTTGAACAGATAATCCGCGGTGTTATTGCGGGGGGCGGTCACCCGCAGGGTTCCCTGCGGCCGGTGGCGATAATGTTCAAGGGTCTCTATGGCCGACAACATATCGGCCACCGCGGGACGCATTTGCCGGTACAGACTGTCGCCGGCTTCGGTCAGGGCGACCCGCCGGGTGGTTCGCTGGAATAACACCACGCCGTAACGGTGCTCGAGAACCCTGATGGCCTTGCTGACCGCGGTAGGAGTAACTCCCAGGCGCGCCGCCGCCTCGGTAAAGCTTTTCAGCTCGGCTACCGCCATAAAAGGGGTGATTCCATCCAGTTGATCGTTAAGCATAGATGCCGATTATAAACCTCAGGTTCAAAGCAGATGTAGCTTACTCGTCTATATCTCATTAATCCAGAGGACTAGCATAAGTCCCGACGGTTGATAACACCCCCATCGTACGTGGGCCGGCGGCGTTATTAATGGTTTTCGTCAAGAAGGGTGGTTTACGCCTGTTCCCCACATTTGCGGAGAAGAAATATGTCGACTTTAAGCTGGTTCATCACCGGAACCTCCAGTGGTTTCGGCCGTGCTTTGACCGAACAATTATTGGCCCGCGGCGATCGGGTGTTTGCCACCCTGCGCAAAACCGCCGCGCTGGATGATTTGAAAAGCCGCTATGAGAACACCCTGGCGGTGGCGCAGTTGGACGTAACCGATACCGCCGCCATACGGCGGGTGGTGAAAGAAGCCTTCGAGCGGTTCGGTAAAATTGATGTCGTGATAAACAACGCCGGTTTCGGCGTGGCCGGCGCCGCCGAAGAGGCCACCGACGAGCAAATCCGCCGGCAAATCGATACCAATGTTATCGGATCGGTTCAGGTCACCCGGGCCGCCTTACCCTATTTGCGCGCCCAGGGCGGGGGGCGGATTTTGCAGCTGTCCTCCATGGGAGGACAGCTCTCTTTCCCGGGCCTGAGTTTTTACCATTTGAGCAAGTGGGCGATTGAAGGTTTTTATGAGGCGGTGATTCCGGAAATCGCGCCCTTCAATATCCAGGTTACGCTTATTGAACCGGGTGTGGCCCCCACCGGCTTTGGCGGCGAAAACCTGTCCCGTACGCCGGAAATGGCGGTGTATGAACCGACGCCGGTGGGCGATTTCCGCCGCAGCGTTGCTGCGGGCGCCTTTTCCACTACCGGCGATGCCGGCAAAATGGTGGCGGCCATGATAAATTCCGTGTCGATCAATCCCGCGCCCAAACGTCTGGCCCTTGGCAGTGATGCCTTCGACATGATTGGCGCGGCGTTGGTAGGCCGGCTGGCGGACCTGTACAATCAGAAAGCGGTGGCATTATCAACGGACCGGGTTCCCCGGACGGATCCTTTTTAACCCGTGACGTTCTTCCCTGCCGGGTCGGCGAACATCCGCCGGGCCGGATTTTTGCCATGGTTTTTAATCTGATATGATGTTAAAAATGCCGCTGCGCTTGAAAAGTGGCTATCCTTTTAATATGACAATGCTTTTAAAGTCGGCTTTTTTGCACTGTGCATTGTATATCCTAAATAATTCGAGTTGCAGGAAAGCCAACGCACCTGCAACTTGGAGTATGACGGGTATACCGTCCGGTGGGCCGGAGCGGATCATTAAAAAACAGATAAGGCCATGCCCATGCGCTATACCATAATCACGTCGTTGCTCATTCTGGCGGCATCAGCGCTGCCGATTGCCGGTGGGGCGACCCAAACCCCGGCCTCGCCAACCCCTGATGCGGCCGCAAACGCGCCGGCCGTCGCGGCGAAGCAGGATATCAGCGTCTCCGTGCTCGACGGCAAAATCACTCTGCGGTTGCCGGGGGATTTTGTTGATCAAAGCCGGAAAGACGCCGCCGGACAAAATTCAGGCGTCGTGGTCAGCCTGTACGTTAACAAATCCCGTTCCCAGGTGGTGGGCATCAGTGAGGTTCCCACTGCCGCCGGGGATGCCAACGACACCAGCGACGATGCCTTTAATAAAATGGCCCAGGGTGCGTTTTCCGGCCTCAAGACCCAATTCAACCATGTGACAAAAACCGGCCAGACCACGCCCGTGGCGGGGGGGCACAAGTTTCTGCGTATTGACAGCAAACAGGAGATGAAAGGCGAAGCCATGATGGGCACCATACTGGTCACGCCTTACAGCGCGCGCGTCGTGACCCTGCAGATATTGACCCCGGAATCAGGTGCTTCAGGCCATGATCTGTTGGTTAAGCATATTCTGGACAGTATCGCGTTCCACTAAGTCGGCCGCGAGGCGTCAACAGTCGCGGCGAATTCCACTGTTTCTCCTTGCGTGCGCCATACTAAAGTCAGGATGACGGTAACCGGAGGCGAAGATGAAACTCATTGGCAGTTACACCAGCCCGTTTGTGCGGAAAATTTCGGTAATCCTGCTGGAAAAGAGTCTCCCCTTTCAGCTCATAAACGCATCGCCCTGGGAAGAAGACCCCCAGGTCATTGCCGTTAACCCTTTAGGTAAAGTACCGGTACTGATAACCGGGCAAGGGGAGCCCATCTTCGATTCACCGATTATCGCGGAATATCTTGAGCTTTTATGCGCTGAACCGGCGCTGCTGCCGGCGGACTGTCTGCAGGCCCTGCGGGTGCGCCAACTGGAAGCCCTGGCGGATGGCGTGACGGATGCCGCGATGGCCATTGTCAGGGAGTGCCGGCGACAGGCTGACCGGCAAAACGAAAGTTTTATCCTCTATCATCGGGAGAAGATCCGCCGGGGCTTGAATGCTCTGGAACTCGCGGCTGGTGAGGGTAAATGGCTTAATACTTCCGCTCTGTCCCTGGCGGATATCGCCGTGGCCTGTTCGCTGGGATTTATCAATTTTCGCCGGGTGATGCCGAACTGGTGTGTGGAAAGGCCGGCGCTGGTAGCAATGGCCGGACGTATATTGGCCAGAACCAGTTTTGCCCGAACGGCGCCGCCGGCGGCGGCCGATGTGTATACGAGTGAAATGTTATAAACGGAAATGTGAGACCTATCGTAAAGTGCAAATTCCTTCTTCTCCCGCCTATCTCCCCCGCTTTCCTGAAGCTAACGTTAACGGATAGCGTACAGACCGGCTTATCGCCGCGTGTCGAAGTTGTTCGCTGATAACGGCCCTCCAAGGCCGGTAAGGCATCGATCAGGCTATTGAGTGTAAAGGAGAAACCATGGCTCACAATCCCCCCTCAAGCCGGCTGATACCCGGCGAATATGGTTACCCGCTTGAACTGAAACCACGCTACAACAATTTTATCGGCGGCGAATGGGTCGCGCCGGTGAACGGTGAATATTTTGTCAATCTGACGCCGGTAACCGGCCAGCCGCTGTGCGAAATCGCCAGCTCCGGTCCCGGCGATATCGATCTGGCCCTGGATGCGGCCCATAAGGCCAAAGCGGAATGGGGCGGCATGTCCATACAGAACCGCGCCGCCATTCTTTTTCGCATCGCCGATCGCCTGGAGCAGAATGTTGAACTGCTGGCGGCGGTTGAAACCTGGGATAACGGCAAGCCCATCCGCGAAACCAGCGGCGCCGATGTGCCGCTGGCTATCGATCATTTCCGTTATTTCGCTTCCTGTATCCGCGCGCAGGAAGGGGGGATCAGCGAAATCGACGGCGATACCGTGGCTTATCATTTTCATGAGCCCCTGGGCGTCGTCGCCCAGATTATTCCGTGGAATTTCCCGTTGCTCATGGCCTGTTGGAAAATGGCGCCGGCCCTGGCGGCGGGCAACTGCATCGTGTTGAAACCGGCTAAGCTGACCCCTCTGTCGGTCCTGGTGATGATGGAGCTGATTCAGGATCTGCTGCCGGCCGGGGTCATCAATGTGGTGAACGGCGCCGGCGGTGAAATCGGCGAATACCTGGCCACCTCCAAACGCATCGCCAAGGTGGCGTTTACCGGCTCCACCGAAGTGGGGCAGCAAATCATGAGTTATGCCTCGCAGAATGTGATCCCGGTGACCTTGGAGCTGGGCGGCAAATCGCCGAACATCTTTTTTGCCGACGTAATGGCAAAAGAGGACGCTTTCTTCGATAAAGCCCTGGAAGGTTTCGCCCTGTTCGCCTTCAACCAGGGCGAAGTCTGTACCTGCCCCAGCAGGGCGCTGGTGCAGGAGTCCATTTACGAGCGTTTTATGGAGCGGGCGGTGAAACGGGTCGAGGCAATCCGCAGCGGCAATCCGCTTGATAGCGGTACCATGATGGGGGCGCAGGTCTCCTTGGGACAAATGGATACCATCCTGAATTATATCGCCATCGGTAAAAAAGAGGGGGCCGAAGTCTTGACCGGCGGACGGCGTAAAGCCATGGAAGGGGAACTGGCCGAAGGGTATTACCTGGAACCCACCATCTTGTTCGGTAAAAACAGCATGCGGGTGTTCCAGGAGGAAATCTTCGGGCCGGTGCTGTCGGTCACCACGTTCAAGGATATGGACGAGGCGCTGGCGCTGGCCAATGATAGCGATTACGGGCTGGGGGCCGGCGTATGGAGCCGCGACGGCAATATTGCCTATAAGATGGGCCGGGGCATCCAGGCCGGCCGGGTATGGACCAATTGCTACCACGCCTATCCCGCCCACGCCGCCTTCGGCGGTTATAAGCAATCCGGCATCGGACGCGAGACCCATAAGATGATGCTGGAGCATTATCAGCAGACCAAATGCCTGCTGGTGAGCTACTCCGAGCAGCCGATGGGACTGTTCTAGATGAGAATATGGCCGGCACTCGCCGGCCATCACTAATACTAATGTGCCGCGGTGGGCAATGACGTCAGCGTCGAGGCGCGGCGGCGGATAAACACCCGCACCAGCGCATACCAGCCCAGCACGCTCAGCAGGTTAAACAGATTGAACAATCCGCTGCCGCCCTGTTCATACAGCACTTTGGCCAGCTCAATGCCCAAGGTATACACCACCATATTCAGCATGCCCACCGCCGCCGAAACGGTGCCTTTGCTCATGGAGCTGGAGAACAGCGTCAGGCGATACAGGCCGGCGTTGGCGATGCCGATACCGAATGCATACAGGCTCAGGCCGGCAGTCATCCAAAGATAGGCATGGGGAGACCAGAGCGTTGCCGCGGCGGCAACCGTTAGCCCGCCGATAATGGGCGCGACGCCGAGCTTGATAAGCCTGTCCACGGTACGCCCGCCGCTTAAACGGGCCAGGGTGAGATTACCGATAATCAGCGCGCCGAATATCGGCATTTGCAGCATGCCGTATTCAACCGGCGTCAGACCCTCCTCCCCCATCAAAATGACCGGCGACTGCGCCAGCCACGAGAGCAGCGGCAGACAGGCCAGGGCCGATGGCCATGGCGCCATAAATGAATTGGCGGTTGGTCAGCACTTTTTTATAGTCCTGCCACAGGCCGGCGGGGGACAACGGTTCGCCGATGCGTGAAGCGGTTTCCGGCATTGCGCGCCACAACCCCGCCAGGGCAATGGCCGCCACCGCGGCAAACAAAATGAACATTACCTGCCAGGAGGCGAATCGGACAATGAGGGATCCGCCCAGCGGGCCCAGCAGCGGCGCGATAAGCGCGACATTGGCCATTAGGGCGGTGATTTTGATGCACACCGACTCCTCGTAAGACTCCTGTATCGTGGCATAGCCTACCGCGCCGATGAAACACAGGCCAAACCCCTGCAAAAAACGCAGCGCGATAAATTGTTCAATGGTATTCACCAGCAGGATGCCCAGACAGGCGGCGATAAAAAACAGCACGCCCGCCAGCATGACCGGACGGCGCCCGCGGCGATCCGACAGCGGACCCAATAACCACTGCAGCACCATGCCGCCGGCCAGATAGGCTGTCATTGAAGTGGGAACCCATTCACGCCCGGCATTAAAGGTTTCGATGACCGCCATCATACCGGGCTGGATCATGTCATTGGCGATATAAACCGCAAATTCGAACAAAACCAGGCACAACGGAAACAGCAACGCCCGCCGTCCGGAGCGGGTAGCGGGGGAAAAAGCATTTTGCATAAACTAACCAATTGAATTTAGGGTGAAAAATAGTTCAACCCAGTAGTACAACCACTTCTGGCTGGCTATTTTGCAGACAAATATTGCCAGAAGCAACCCCCAAGATGGCCTGTCAGCACATTCTGGCCGTGGTTCTAAAGACTTGCCTGGCCGCAACGAGAATTCTATTGGGTAGATATTGTTTAATGCCGCTGAGTTATATAGCCTATTTTTAATATAGCCAGATCTACGTCAATGAGTACCGAGCGGGGAAAAGGATGATAACCGAGAACAACGACAATAGATTGTACTGGATAGATAACCTCCGCGCCACGGCCTGTCTTATGGTGATAATGATTCATACCACCTCTTTTTATGTCACTCATGGCCTGGGGGTGGGCGAATATAATTGGTTAATGGCTAATGTACTCAATTCCGCTTCGCGGGTGTCGGTTCCGCTTTTTTTCATGATTTCCGGTTTTCTTTTTTTTGGCGAGAGGCAAGCCGGTAAAAAACATTTTTGCCGCATAGCATGCTGTATACTATTTTATAGTATAATCTCTTTGATTTATATGAATTATTTAACCTCCATCAATACCGTGGAGGCGTTGAAGGATGTGTTTCAAAAGCCGATATTTTTTCATCTCTGGTTTTTTTATGCCTTGATCATCATCTATCTGCTATCGCCCCTTGTTCGGATAAAGCCCGTATCGGCGAAAGGTTTGATCTGCATTGTCCTACTGTTGGGCGTCCTGGCTAATCCCAATACCAATGTGGTAAATATAGGCAAAGTATCCGTTCTACCCCTCAATTTCTATATCAGCGGCGATGCGTTTTATTATGTGTTATATGCCATGCTCGGGCGCGCTATAGGCGTAATGGACATACAGGAAAAATTCATCCCCTACGCCATGGGGGGGATTTTTTTGCTGGCGGTAGCCTTAATAGCGCTGGGTACGAAAAGGCAATTGATCATAAACGGAGAGTACGCTGAAACCTATTATATCTATTGCGGGCCCCTGGTGTTTATTGCCGCCATCAGCCTGTTTATCGTGTTCAAGCAGGCGTTAACCCATCCGCCGGCCTTGCCGTTACGGTTGATTTCACACTACTCGCTGGGCATTTATGGTTTCCATGCTTTTTTCATTAACTTTGCCCGCACCCATAATTGGGATAACAAAGCCTATCCGATGCTCGACATTCCGGTGCTGTTTGCGGTTACCCTAGTATGCAGTTTATTACTGGCGGTGGGGCTGGGAAAAATCGACAGACGCCATTGGGTAAGCTGAGGCCGGCTGTTCAGCTATTCCAGCGCAATTGCGCCCGCCGCAGCTGGCGGCTGGATGAGAACCCGGCCGCCAGAGCCGATTTCTCTATTCCCATGCCCTGTTGCAATCGCTGCTGCGCCACCGCGAGTTTCAACTGCTCATGATATTCCCGGACGCTAAGCCCCAAATGCTCGCGGAATAAGCGGGTCAGGTGGCGGCTGCTCATAAACACCTGCCGGGCCAGATCTTCCAACTGCCATTCGGCTTCCGGCTCATGGGCCAGAATATCCTGCGCCCGATGCACCGCCGGATGAAGATGATTGCGATAGCTCAGCCAGGGCGACAGCTGCGGATCGTCCCCGCCGCGGCGGAAAAAAACCACCATTTCGCGGGCAACGGCCATCGCCTGCCGGGCATCGACATACTTGCTCACCAGATAAAGGGCCAAATCAATGCCGGCGGTAATGCCGGCGCTGGTAAAGATGCCGCGATCCTCCACATAAATCCGGTTGTCTTTCACCAGCGCGGCGGGCGCCTGCTGGCGCAGCCGCTCCAGCACATCATGGTGGGTGGTGCAGCGATAGCCGTCCAACAGTCCGGCCCGTCCGGCCAGCAATGCGCCGGAGCAGACGCAAACCAGCGACCAGCGGCGGGACAGAACATGCTGCCGGTTTGCCTGCAGCCAAAGCTGTGCTTCCCTGGCGGGAGCGCTGTCCAACTGGTGCCGGGAATCCGCCACGCCGGGTATCAGCAACAGGCTGTCGTCGGGCAAATCCGCCGGTAGAGGGGCGATGTGCCCCACCGTCAGGCCCACCGACGTCATCGCCTCTTCCCGTGGGCCGATATAATGCAAGCGGAAGGCGCCGGATAAGGCCAATACCTCCGCCGGCCCGGTCAGATCCAGCGCCATCGTTTGCGGCAATACCAGAAAATAGACGTCGCGCATATGTGTGCCCTCGGTGGCCGGCGTCAATCTGCCGCGGTTAATTCAGCCAGGCATCCGGATACATCCCTGATAGCGGCGAAGCGATCTATCAGTACGGTTTCGGTATGAAATTTCAGCTCGGCGGTACTGACGGCCCGGCCGGCGTGGGTCATGGGAAACGTCAGCGTCGCCTCGGTAACAAAGGTCACCCGGTACCCCAGATCGGAAGCGACCCGCGCGGTGGTCTCACAGCACTGCTCGGTACGCAGCCCGGCGATAATGAGATGTTTTATCCGCCGCTCCTGCAGCCAGGCATGTAATCCGGACTCGGTAAGGGCATTATGCACGTGTTTATAGACTGTGACATCGGCGGTATGGGTCAAAAAAGGGAGCCGGGTCACTAATCCTGAATCCAGATCAAAAGGCCATTCGCCGTCGTCGTGGAAAATATCCACCAACAACGCTCCCCGTTGACGGCAACCCTCTATCAGCGCCGTCAGCGCCTGTTTAAACGGGGGCAAATCCGCCTCGGACCAGTAGGGACGGTGCAGAAAAGATGTCTGGACATCGATGATCAATAACGCGCTCTGTGCCATTTTCGGACTCCTCAGGTTGACTGTGGAATCATAGTGCCCCAGGGACTGGTGAATAGACAGGTCAAAACCGGACATCATTAGGGTGATACGGGACAGCTTCAGCAAAGTCGTCCAGGGCAAGATGAGAACGGTAGGGGAAAGCCGGTAGGGGGTTATGAAAAAGGCCGGGGCAAGTCTGGCGGCGGGGTAGCGGTCAGACAGATTAAAATCCGGCCTGGGTATGACGGCCGGACGGTGCCGGCCGTCGGGGACGAAATCTTCAGGGCCGGGTTAGGTTTCGGTCCAGACACCCAGAATATATCCCTCGGGATCTTTGAAATGCAACCGCTCTCCGCCCGGAAAGGCGAAGATGGGTTTCACGATCTCAGCTCCCGCGGCCTGCAGCTTTTTCTGGGTTTCAACGAGATCCTTGGCATAGAAAATCACCAGAGGGCCTCCTGCCGTGGTTATGGCCTCGGTGGTGGTAAATCCGCCGGTAATGCGGCCGTCGGAAAATTCGGTATAGGTTGGGCCGTAATCGGTAAAGAGCCAGTCAAACACCTCGCCATAGAATTTTTTAGCGCGGGGTATGTCGCTGACATTGAATTCGACATAGTCTACCTGCCCATTGGCGCCGATCTCTTTCATGGTCATATCCTCTGTTGCGTTGACATACCATAAGTATGGCCTATCGGTTGACGGTTAGCCGATCATCAAAACAAAAAACGTTCCCGGCCTTGCCGGCCGGGCGCTTAAATCCGATGCATTTAAATGATCATGATGTGGCAAATTGTTATTAAACTAATAATTTAATTATTTAAAATAAAAGTCATTCGCAATGGGTTAGTCGATTAAAAATATAAATACTTAATGCCAATTGCTAATTAATTTTATAATACATTATTATAAAGTGTTATCCGGCTGTCGCGGATGGCCTATACTCTTAGCCGACGGCGTTTCTTTAAGCCGCTTTTCGCCTAGTGAAAAAAATGTTCATGGCATTCACTGGAAAATTTGATAGGAGTTATTATGCTGGGAATCACTGAGGTCGTGGATCGTTTGTCCGCTTGTTTCAAATGTCCGTCGGATAACAATCCGGCTACGGATGAGGGACAAAGGGCCAAACCGGGTAATGTTAATAAGATTGTGAATATCACTTATACGCCCTCTTCTCCCTCCTTATCCGCACCCACCTTGCCTTCCCAGCATGATGCCGCGGCAGATTCCGATTGTACCGAAATCACATCCCAATGCCACCAAGGGGCGCGACAACTTTCTGTTCGTTTTTCCGACGAGGTGGTAGTCGATCGGCCTCTACGACTTACACGGCCACAGCTAAAAAAAATTACTCATGTCGTTAATCGAGAAGTAGCAAGACCCCAAACGCCCTTGCCGGAAAGGCAGAATACATTGTCGCTTAGTGAATAATCGATAATATAAGTAAAATGATGGCGACAGCACAGAGAGCTGCTGTCCGAAACAATATATAAATTTTTATATGCATAAAAATTTTATTTATAACTATATATATAATCTCCCGGTCGGCGACAGCTATTGCTAACCCCATTTTCCGATGTTAGTATGTCTCCGGCTGGTAACATTTCATTAACAAAAGCCATGGCTAATTTTATCGTCCTGTTTTCAGAACGCGAAAGGCAACGATGAATGCCTAAAATGATTGAATATGCCTAATGCCAAGGCTGTTGCAATACTCTAAAAATTACAAGGATAATAAATACATTAAAAATAAATGCCACTATCAGAAACAAAAGCTAATCATTGCTTTTGAAAATATAAAATTAATTCTAAATTTTACTAATATCTATAATAATAGGAGATTGAGGTATGCTAACATTTTTGGATCATGCCATTTATAATAATCGGCTTTCGTTGATTATGCCGCCGGTAGCCAGCAAGAATAATAATTATCTCCCAAATTTACGCCAGGTCTCTAACCGTGATGATAAACCCTATACGAACAAGGCCGAAAAGAATTGTGATCACCTGGTTGATTTGTATCCATCAGCATTGATGTTCGCAACAGGAGAATCGCTGCCGGTAACATTCAAGCAGCTGTTTGTAGATCATTGCTTAAGGATTTCTTTTCCTTGTGCCAAGGAAATGCTGATAAAACTTATGATAATTTTATCAATACCGATGCCGAAGAAATTTGGGTGCGAGAAAGCATCACTCTCTATGCATGCTCAAATTATATTGTAAAATACTATATTGAAACTTGTTCAATGCAAAAGCAATCCAATGTTAAAAATTTCATAAGCATATAAGGGCATTGAGCAATCTTATGGTAGGTGACAGTTTCGATAGATCATCAAAATTTATAGTAGACATTGACGGGAGCCACAAAATCATCCGCCATTGAGCACGCTTTTAAATAAAATAGGAGGCGATATTGTCAAAATATTTAATGGTTGTCATGGCCCAAGTGATGATATCATTAATCTCATATTGCTTAACCACAGTATTCTGAATGTCAAAGGCAAGGACAAGGTAATAGTGGTAAATTATTCGTGGATAGCGATATAAAGCATTTACAGCGCATAGACAATGAAAGAGGTAAAACCCGGCAGCGAAGTTCATCCAGCATGTCATATACTGAAGAACAATTAATTCGCGTAATCGGTACCCGGACCAAGTATCAATGTTTGAATATAAAAGGAAATAATTGTCAATGATTTCATCCATGCAAAGGTATAACGCTTGAATCCAACAAACGCTTGAATCCAACAAGAGTGTCCTTCGTTATCCTCTTTAAGCAGATTATCAGGAGATGCCATAATGGACGGAGCCGCAGCATGTTTAGACATCGTGTTCCCTTGCTGTTATTTATCACCACAGACCGGGGCAAACAAAAGCGGGAATTTTTCAGCAGAGGAATCGAGAATCGCGGCAGCCTCTGCGGCTGCTAATAGACCCGTTCTTCCCGGTTTCAAGGATAGGCGGGCGCTCATCTCAACCGATTCGCGCTATCCGGTGTCTGGTCTATATATATACCCTTTCCCGAGCTTTGTCGGGCCCCTGGAAGGCTTCACTCCCCCTCCAAGCGTATTCGTGATATGCAATAATGGGGGGCCGTCGCAGATTTGCGGCACCCTCAGCCCGGCACCCACCATAACGCGGCAGCCGACATCAACGCTAAACCCGCTTATCACGGCCCCCGAAATGGATACCGTGCCGATTTCGCTGAATCATCTATAGAACAGCATGCCTTTATTTGCCGTAATGCATGCCTTCCAGCTTCATGCCGTCAGGGTCAAGGAAGAATACCGCATAATAATCATCATAATATTCACCGGCGGGGTCGGCGATTTCGGCGCCGCTTCGTTCCAGCCAGGCCTGAAGCTCATCCACATCCTTACGGCTGTTAAGAGACCAGGCGTAATGATGGAAGCCTATATCGCCCTTACGATAGGGATGCTTCTTGCCCTCCTGGTCTGCCTGATATATCCAGAAGCGGGTATTGCCGTTGCTCCAGCCCATGGCCTCGGGCATTTCGTCCATAATGTCAAAACCCAGGAAATCGAACAAGCCGCTGTAGAACTTCCTGGAAACCGCAAAGTCACTCACGCTGACCACTAAATGATCCACTGCCTGTACACGGGACATAGCCTTTCCTCCAGCTTGAAAGCCGGGCGGCATTGAGTGGGCGCTGCCTCACATGCCGTGCCGGCTGGGCAAAAAAACAGATTGGCGCTTAGGGTTAATGCGCGCTTGCTGACAAAGTGCAAGCCGGGAAAGTTTCCCATCACCCTGTGGCCTAAGTATAGCTTCAGGCTTGTTCGGGGTTATGCCACAGAGTGGTAATGCCTCCCCGATCGCCGGTAATCGGGTCGGTGGCGGGCAGGGGGACCTTGGCGATACGCTGACGGACCGCCGCCAGTTTGGCGGGATCATCGCGGCATAAGTCGGCGCTCATTCCGGGCGGATAAGCCCCCACCACCATAAAACCTTCCTCGGACTTGACGGCCTTATGGCCGACTCCGGCCGGAATAAGCACCACATCCCCTACGGTCAATGGCAATACCGGCCCGGTTTCCCCGCCGAACTGAACCTGGGCCTGTCCGGCATACACTCCCAGCAGCTCATGGGTCTCGGCGTGGAAATGGGTAAAGGGGTAAATAATATAACGCCATTGGGGCGGCCATTGATGTGCGGTGAAACACTGTTCAAGCCATGACGCCGGATCTTTTGTTTCAACCGGAATGATATTGCGGTAAATGACCAGCGGCAGCGGACTGTTGGGCACCCCGCCCACCGCCTCGTTCAGGTCCAGGGTTTCTATCGTCATCTGGAATTCCTCTGAAAACATGTTTTATCAGCATAGTTAATCATTAGAATGTCGCGAGAGATTTACAGACCCTACCCCAAGGCATAAGCTATCTGACGAATTGTAAGGTACGGATATCATTGTTCTCTAATTCGTTTTTAACGGGAGTCATCTCATGAGCAACGCTTTTTTAGACGCGATTACGGCTCGGCGTTCAATCTATGCCATCGGCAAAAATGTCAGCCTGTCGGAGGACCAAATCACTTCGCTGATCAAACAAGCGGTGAAACACAGTCCCTCGTCCTTTAATTCTCAAAGCTCGCGCGTGGTGGTGCTTTTTGGCGCCCAGCATGAAAAATTATGGAATATCATTAAAGAGACCTTGCGAAAAATCGTTCCCGCCGAGGCTTTCTCCACTACTGAAACCAAACTCGCCTCCTTTGCCGCGGGCAAGGGTACGGTGCTGTTTTTTGAAGATACCCAGGTCATCGATACGCTGCAAAAACAATTCGCTGCGTATGCCGACAGCTTTCCCATTTGGTCGGAACATTCTACCGGTATTGCTCAGTTCGCCGTTTGGTCGACCTTGGCCCAGGAGCATATCGGCGCTACTGTTCAGCATTATAATCCGCTGATAGACGACGAGGTGAAAAGCACCTGGCATTTGCCGGACAGCTGGAAGCTGCGGGCGCAAATGCCGTTTGGCTCCATCGAGCAGCCGGCGGGAGAGAAAACGTTCATCTCCGACGAAGAGCGCTTTCGTATTTTTAAATAAGCAAAGAGTGTGAACCGCTCTTTACGTCCGGACCGATACGCTGCCGCGGGTATCGGTCTTTCAATATTGACGGCCTGACAGATAAAAGAGGCCGCCTTTCTCAAAAAAATCAGAAGCGGCTATAGTTAATGAGCTGAGCGGTCAAAAAATAAGCAGCGGGGTCGGCATCGGCTAACGCAATGGTCGGGGCCGGAAGATAAACGTGGTGAGTCACAGGAGAATGGCGATGACCAGGATTTTGATAGTATTTCTGTTTTTTGTAGCGATTTGCGCCGGAATCATGGTGGTACAAATGGGCGGCCGCTACCCTTGGATTTGATCTGCCCGCGGTAAGTCTTGCCTCCCTTGTGCCTGGTTGATTGATACGGCCGTTTCCTGTGAGTTTGGCCGGGAAAGGCTGCTGCCCGTTTGGTCCGGCTGAGGGCAGTGTTTTAGTTATGATTTGTCCGGCGGGCTGACTTTATGCAAGCCCGACCAAAGCTGCATGGTGTTGATAAAGACCATTAGCGCGGTGAAGACAAAAACCCAGCGAAACCCCAGTACCGCCGATACGCTGGAGCCAATGAGGGGGCCCACCACGTTGCCCATATACATAAAGGATTGATTATAACCAAAAATCCTTCCCGTCACCCGCTCGCTGGAATATTTGACCAGCAGGGTCTGGACGGCGGGCATAAGGGCACCGTCGGCGAAACCCAGCAGAAAACGCAATATCCCCAACTGCAGGGGAGTCTGCACAAACGCCATAATGCAAAACAGCAGAATGCTGCCAATCATGGCGGTCATCAGGATACGGCCGGTGCCGATGCGATCCCCCAACTGGCCCAGTCGCGGGGCGGCAATAAGCGCCGATACCCCGGGCACGGCGGCGATGGCGCCGCTGATAAAGGCCAGGTTACCGTTGTTGCCGGCAAGATCCTTGATAAACAAGGTCAGGATAGGGCTGATGGAGCTGTTGGTCAGCTGGATCATCATCGTGGTGATGAACAGGCTGAAAATCAGGGTGGGATAGGGCAGGGTTTCGAAAACCGCTCGCCCTTTGAGCATATTCGCCTTGGTGACCGTGACAACTTTTTCTTTAATCAAAAACAGCGTAATCAGGAAACTGACAAACATCAGCAGCGCGGTAACCAGAAACACCGTCCGCAGCCCCAGATGGTCCGCCATAAATCCCCCCAGCAGCGGGCCGACGATAACGCCGGCCACCTGCCCGGTGGAAAGAGTACCCAGCGCCCAGCCGCTTTTATCGCGCGGCACCTGTGAGGCCACCAGCGCCATGGCATTGGGAATATAGCCGGAGGTTAGCCCCATCAGGGCGCGCAGCAGGAAGAGCTGGTAGACATTCTGGGCGAACCCTTGTAACGCGATGACCACCGCCATACCCAATGATGCCCGCAGCAGCATCAATTTACGTCCTTTACGATCCGCCAGGCTGCCCCAGAGAGGGGATACTACCGAGGAGATAAGAAACGTGGCGCTGAAGACCAGACCTGACCAGATACTGAGGGCCTCATGGGAATGCACGCCCAACTGTTCAACATACAGCGGTAAAAACGGGAGTATTTGGCTCATGGCCAGTCCGGTAAAGAAGCAACCTAACCAGACGGAGATAATATTGACCTTCCAGGCTTCCATGTTTACACGCTTACGTTAAAGAAATAATGAGTTGCTTGTCGGGCAATATTAACAGCTTGGCGCGGCAAGACTCTATGTCGTTTATAATATGTAGCAAAATTATGGAGTATTGACATCATTATCCGGCCCTGGGGAAAGCCCGGTTAGCGGGCATCAAGGGAAAATCAAAAAATAATTTGCTATTCTATAGTGCGCTATATAAAATAAAACCATGAAGTCACCACTTAACGGCAACACACCGATGGCTATGTCAATGTCGCTAGACCAACAGTTCTGCTTTGCCCTGTACTCCGCCAACCTGGCGCTGAATAAGGTGTATCGCAAATTACTGGCGAAGCTGAATCTCACCTATCCCCAATACCTGGTCATGCTGGTGTTATGGGAACGGGATGAAATCATGGTATCGGAAATCGGCGAGCAACTGTTTTTGGATTCCGCCACCCTCACCCCGCTGCTTAAGCGTCTGGAAGCTGCCGGTTTATTGCTGCGGTCCCGTTCCGCCGAGGATGAGCGCCAGGTGATCATCCGTTTGACCGATCAGGGCCGGGCATTGAAAGATGTTGCCAAATCGGTTCCGGACGATGTGCTGTGCGCCACCGCCTGTAGCGAAGAAAAATTAACCGGCTTGAAAAAACAGCTTGAATCCTTGCGCGCCCAGTTGGCGCAATGGTAAAACCGCCCAAGGCGACCCTTTAGCGGAACGCATTATGATCAGAACGGATCGGCTATAATTAATTGATGTGGTTCATTTATATTGTAAGCGATTTAATCGTGAATGAATACGCTCCGGCAAGCGGAGATAACATCCCATAACGTAAGAGGAAAAAACGATGTCTATTGAAAAAGTTCTTTATCGTGCCAAAGCCAAGGCTACCGGCGGACGTGACGGACGGGCAACCTCATCCGACGGCGTACTGGATGTGAAATTAGGCATACCCAAAGAAATGGGCGGACCCGGTGGGGCTTTCACCAACCCTGAACAATTATTTGCCGCCGGCTACTCGGCCTGTTTCCTTGGCGCGCTCAAGCATGTTGCCTCCCAGGAAAAAGTTAAATTACCGGCGGATGCGTATATCGAAGGCACCGTGGGCATTGGTCCCGTTCCCACCGGCTTTGCCATTGAAGCCCAATTGGATATCCATTTGGCGGGCATGGATCGTAACGTGGCGGAAGAACTGGTCAAGAAGGCCCATGTGGTCTGTCCCTATTCCAACGCGACTCGCAATAACATTGATGTTAAGCTCAACGTCATTAACTAGTTTTGCATAAGACCGGACAGGCGCAAGACGAGGCCGCCGGCGACAGACAAAAAAAACCGCTCCGGGCTGCACGCCTCGGGCGGTTATTTTTTTATCTGTTTAAAACTGGCCTAGCTAAGCTGTGCATAAAACTTTTTAATGTTATGCGTGTCAAAAAGTATCTATTGTTGTTTTTTTTTAAGATTTTGTTAGCGCTGGTTAGACCTTAATCGTTGCATGTCCTGCAAAAAACACTGTAATAACAGCGACTAAAAAAATTATCACAAAAGTGCCAGGACTTTTTCATTGATGCCTTTTGCAAAACTGTTTTCACAGCATAAATTCTCGATATTTCTTGCTGTTTATATTTGGTTTTTCTTAATCTGTCGGTTTTCATACGCCGTTTTGATTTGCTGCACCCAAGCGCTACGCCTGCCAACATGCTGGTGGCCTTAACGGAGATCACCGCCGCGGTACTGTCCACCTTTTTCCTCATGCGGCTTATCTCATTGGGCGGCCGCTATTTTTACCGGACCGTGGCTTCATTATTGCTGCTGATCTCGGTTGCCGCCAGTTATTACATGACTTATTTCAATGTGGTCATCGGTTATGGCATTATCGCGTCGGTAATGACCACCGACATTGATTTATCCAAAGAAATGGTTGGCTTCCACTTTATCATCTGGATGGTGTCGGTCAGCGCCATCCCGCTGTTTATTATCTGGAAAAACTCTGTTAGCGGTACGCTTATCCAACAGTTGAATATGCCGGGACAACGTATCAAAGCCTTGGCGGGCCTGCTGGTGGTTTTTGCCTTGATCTGGCTGCCGGTCCGCTACCAGGAAAATTTGCAGAATCTGCATGAAAAATTGACCAACACCGATTTGCCCAGCTACGGCGGAGTAATTGCGCACTCCTACCTGCCCATCAACTGGATGGCGGCGCTGGGGCTGTTCACTTATACCCAGCTGGACGAGCGCCAGGATAACGCCTCGCTTTTCGATCCCGCCAAACACTTTACCTATATCCCCCCGGCCGGTATCGATGACACCTACGTGGTATTCATCATTGGTGAAACCACCCGCTGGGATCATATGGGCATACTCGGTTACGCCCGGGACACGACCCCCATGCTGTCCAATGAAAAAAACCTGGTGGCCTTTCGCGGCCTTTCCTGTGATACCTCCACTAAACTCTCGCTGCGCTGCATGTTTGTTCGGGAGGGGGGGACGTCGGATAATCAGCAGCGTACCCTGAAAGAACAAAATATTTTTGCCGTTTTGCATTCACTGGGGTTTACTTCCGAGCTGTTCGCCATGCAAAGCGAGGTTTGGTTTTATAATAATACCGATGCCAATAACTTCTCTTTCCGCGAAATGATTGGCGCGGAAAAACGCAATGACGGCAAAAATGTGGATGATATGCTGCTGGTGAACGAGATGCGGGAGTCAATGAACCGGTATCCCAAGGGCAAGCATCTGATCATTTTGCACACCAAAGGCTCCCATTACCTCTACTCACAACGCTACCCCCGCAGCTATGCCCGTTATCAGCCGGAGTGCATCGGCGTAGATCAGGCCTGCAGTAAAGCGCAGCTGGTTAATGCCTATGATAATAGCGTGCTATATACCGACAGCTTTATCGATAAGGTTATCGACCAGGTGCGGGGCAAGAAAGCCCTGGTATTTTATGCCTCCGATCACGGCGAATCCATTGATGAAAACTATCATTTTCACGGTACTCCGCGGGATATGGCTCCGCCGGAGCAATTCCGCGTGCCGATGATGGTGTGGGCCTCGGACTCGTTCTTGGCGGATCCCGCCCATCGCGATGGGTTTGAACGGTTACAGGCGCAGCAGCGCATCGGTGTCACCCATCGCCATGTGGAGCTTTTCGACACGATCCTCGGTTGTCTGGGCTACACATCCCCTGACGGCGGTATCAAGGCGCAAAATAACTGGTGCCAGAAACCCCAGCATGAATCGGCGCTATAAGGACCCTGACTTGTTGATGAGATTTCAGCCGGGCTTAGCCTTGGTCAGCTGACTGAATGCTTTGTAGACAGTTGTCGTTGATTGATAAAAAAGGGATTGACGCAAAAAGGCGGCCGCAGTAAGATGCGCCCGCATTCGGTGAGTGGCGCAGCCTGGTAGCGCAATACGTTCGGGACGTATGGGTCGGAGGTTCAAATCCTCTCTCACCGACCAATTTTCTCCAAGGCCATGCCGATTGTTTCCCGGGCACGGCCGGTAAGATAAAAGAAAACAGCGCGTTATCATGACGCGCTGTTTTTTTTTGTGTGCGCCGGGCATGGCGCGTAGCGCCTTGACGGGCGCTGTCCCTGGACCGTGGTGGTCAAGGGGCGACTTGGAGGTGAAAGTCCTTTGCACACCCGGCAAGGGGAAGTGCTAGCCGAACGGCAAGGGTGCCCACCGCGAGGCGGGATCTGAAGGAAGCCGAAGGCAAAATGCTGGCCTGACGAACAGGAAGCGACTTAGGCGTGACAGCGGGGTAAGGCGGCACATATCGTCAAAGCCCGATACTTGCACGGAACGCTGTTACGTAGAGTCGACAGGTATAAGCATGAAGGTCGCGCGAATTACCCCGGGAGGTCTGTACGTCTGCCTTGGTGCTACCGGGCGTCGAGAGGCGACGGGATGAACGTGCAGAAGTCAGCCGAGGCCATAGTAGCGGTGCAAAACCGGTATCGTGAAGGGCCGAACATTTACAACCGTGATTAGGACAGGTTATCTCGATGGGTATTGATGAGGCACAAGCGCAGGACACTGCGGCCCGGACAGGAGGAAGCGAACAGTATTCGCAAGGGCCTGACACGGGTGCTGAAATACCCACGGCGAAAGCTGAGCAAACGAAAGCGGAACACCCGTTGTCAATCGAGGCGGTGATAACACGCGGCAACCTGATGCTGGCCTATCAGCGGGTTCTTGAGAATAAAGGCGCAGCAGGGGTCGATAATCTGGGCGTCGGCGAACTTAAAGACTGGCTGAAATGGCACTGGCCGACGGTGAAAGCGGCCCTGCTGGACGGAAGCTACCTGCCGCAGGCGATACGCCGGGTCGAACTGCCCAAGCCTAACGGCGGAGTCAGGGTCCTGGGTATCCCCACGGTGGTGGACCGGCTTATCCAGCAGGCCATCCAGCAACACCTTACCCCCTATTATGAACCTGAGTTCTCCGAATCCAGCTACGGCTTCAGACCGGGCCGCAATGCGTGGCAGGCGGTGCGACAAGCACAAGCCTACGTGCAAGGCGGCCGGCGCTGGGTGGTGGACATGGATCTGGAGAAGTTCTTTGACCGGGTTAACCACGACATCATGATGTCGAGGCTAAGCCGCAAAATCAAAGACGTCAGACTGCTCAGGCTCATCAGGAGTTATCTGGAAGCGGACATGGTCAGCGGCAAAGTGGTGACAAAACGGCGGGAAGGGATGCCGCAAGGCAGCCCGTTATCGCCGTTGCTCTCCAACCTGCTGCTGACCGACCTTGACCGTGAACTGGAGCGCAGGGGCCACCGGTTCTGCCGTTATGCGGATGACTGTAATATCTACGTGAGCAGCCGCAAGGCGGGAGAACAGGCGATGAACTCGATAAGCCGGTATCTGGAAAAGCACCTGCGGTTGACGGTGAACCGAGATAAAAGCGCGGTGGCCAGGCCCTGGGAGCGCAAGTTCCTGGGATATAGCCTGACGTGGCACAAGCAGGCAAAACTGAAGATAGCGGCGAGCAGCGTGTCCAGGCTGAAGGAGAAAATCCGCAGCCTGACGACGGGAAACAGTTCAAAAGCGCTGAAAGCGGTTATCGACGGGCTTGCTCCGGTGCTGCGAGGTTGGATAAGTTACTTCCGGCTGACCGAAGTCAAAGGGATACTGGAAGAACTGGACGGCTGGGTCCGCCGTAAGCTGCGTTGTCTGCTGTGGCGGCATTGGAAAAGGCCATACAAACGGGCAAGGATGCTGATGAAAGGCGGCCTGAGCGAAGAAAGGGCGTGGATATCGGCGACGAACCAGCGCGGACCCTGGTGGAACGCGGGGGCAAGTCATATGAACCAAGCGCTGCCGAAGAAACTCTTCGATCGTGCAGGTCAGTTATCGCTGCTGGAGTTGCACAGGCAGTTCCAGTGTTGTAAATGAACCGCCGTATACGGAACCGTACGTACGGTGGTGTGAGAGGACGGCGGGAGTAATCCCGCCTCCTACTCGATCGGTTGGGTTCTCCTTTGATATAGATTTCACCGCCCGGGAGTCATGTCCTGTTCCACGCCTGCCGGCTGAGGATGAGATGTGTGGCGCCGCCGCCGATTAGCCCCCAAAACGCCGAACCTACGCCCAACAATGTGACACCGGAAGCCGTGATCAGAAACGTGATGATCGCCGAGTCGCGCTGGCGCTCATTTTCCAGCGCACGATACAAACTCCCGGCAATCGCGCCGAGCAACGCCAGCCCGGCGATGGTATGGATCAGCGCGGCAGGCAGCGCGGTAAGGACCATGCCGATAGAACCGCCAAACACACCGGCAATCAGATAAAAAGCGCCGGCTGCGACGGCAGCCATATAGCGTTTTTGCGGATCGGGATGAACGTCCTCCCCCATACAAATTGCGGCGGTAATGGCAGCGATACAGACGGTAAATCCGCCGAACGGGGCAAGAATCAGCGCCGTCAGCGCCGTCCATGTGATCAAGGGAGAAACCGGCAGCTGATAGCCGTGCGCTTTCAGCACGGCGATACCCGGCGCATTTTGCGATGCCATCGTTACCACGAAGAAAGGAATACCGATACCAAGAATCGAGGACAGAGTGAAATGCGGCATCTCAAACGCCGGAATGGCGAACGTTAGCGTCTGGCCGTGCGGTGCGATACCACCCTGCAGTCCAGCCACAATCAGCCCGGCGGCCAGCGCGAGAACAATCGCATAGCGAGGCAGGACGCGTTTCGCCAGCAGATACACCAGGCACATCGAACCCGCCAGTGCGAAATTACTTTGCAGTGAGGTAAAGGCGTCCAACCCGAAACGCAGCAAAATCCCGCCCAGCATGGCTGCCGAAAGTGCCTGCGGTATGTAATGCATTAGTTTGGCGAATAAGCCGGTGACTCCGCACAGCAGAATCAGCCCGGTGGCAAACACAAAGACGCCAATGGCTTCGTTGATCGACGTGCCGGGAAGGCTGGTAACCAGTAGCGCCGCGCCGGGCGTTGACCATGCCGTGACCACCGGTGCGCGGTAATACAGCGATAAGCCGATGCTGGTGACGCCCATTCCCAGGCCAAGCATACTCAGCCAGCCGCCAATCTGCGC
The DNA here is from genome assembly GCF_016865525.2 of Sodalis ligni. Lineage (NCBI taxonomy): Bacteria > Pseudomonadati > Pseudomonadota > Gammaproteobacteria > Enterobacterales > Bruguierivoracaceae > Sodalis > Sodalis ligni. Next base: position 54,228 of record NZ_CP075169.1, read on the forward strand.
CATGCTGGCACCAGCCGCTTGAGCCGCTTGAAAGATGATCGCCGCAGAGCTGGTATAACCGACTAAAACGGCGACAAATCCGGCGATCAACGCCGAAAATGTCAAATCCTGAAAATTGAAACGCGGTGACATGCGTGAAAATCCTTCTGGTTAGCGGACGCTAGCGGTATGCTGTAGTGCGTTATAGCGCACAGAGGATGCGCCAAATATAGCACCGTGCGTTATAGCGCACAATCGCGATCGTCAAAGGAGCCAGGATGCAGGAAATCACCCGCCACATTGGCAGCCAGTTAAAGGCCGTACGCAGCGAACGCGGCTGGAGCCTCAGCCAGACGGCAGAAAAAACCGGTGTCAGCAAAGCGATGCTGGGGCAAATTGAGCGCGGCGAATCCAGCCCGACGGTAGCGACACTGTGGAAAATCGCCAGCGGCCTGAATGTTTCTTTCTCGGAATTTCTTGAAACGCCACCCGCACAATCCGCGGCGCTGCATCGCTACGGTGTATTGACCACGTTCAACAGCGAGACGTCCGGGATGCGCGTCGTGCCGCTGTTTCCTTACGACGCCACGCTTCGCATGGATATGTTTGTTATCGATCTAAAACCGGGCGGACACAGTGAATCTTCGCCGCATGAAGCGGGCGTCATCGAGCATGTGATCGTGATTGAGGGCGAGCTGACGCTGACGGTAGACGGAGTGACCCGCACGCTGATAGCCGGTGAGGCACTGCGCTTCGTGGCGGATTGCCCGCATGCTTACCGCAACGAAAGCGGTTATTCCGTGCGTTTCCACGACCTCATACATTATCCCCACGGTCGCCCGTAACGGCCTCATTTCCCGAGCCAAGAATAATCCTAATGTTGCCTCATTGTTACCGTCGCTCTCTCGTCTCCTGCCAGCTTTTTTGTTGATATTGCTGGGGAAAAGTACCCCGGATCTCATCATTCAGTTATTTTGAATATATTAAACAAAAATATTTTCTGGACTATTTTATTAATGAGCGTTAATATTACTTCATCGAAAGCGAAGAGCTTTCACACTCATAACGATTAACACAGGACTTACATCATGAAAAAGACAATCGCAGCACTTGCACTCATCGCAGCTATGGTCGCACCGGCAGTTTCTATGGCCGCACAGAGTGACTACCAGGACTATGCCCATACTTATCCGGTAAGTCAGGGTAACGCAAATCACGTTAATACCGCTGAGTAAAAACGTGTCAAAGTGATACAAATAATTTCACCATATTCTCAATCCCGTGGCGTCGAACGCCGCGGGATTGTTGTTTTTGGCCTCATTTATTCCTACAAATGATTTTTTATCATTGCTCCGAATAGTTCCACAGCAGTCCGCCGTCGATTACCATGGTTGCGCCGGTGACATAGGCGGAATCGGGCCCGGCAAGGTAGGCCACCATACCGGCCACATCTGCCGGTTTGCCTAGACGGCCCAGCGGGATATTGCCGATAAGCGCGGCGAGCAGTTCGGGGCTGTTGAGCAGCTTGGTATTGATAGGGGTTTCAACGGCGCCGGGGGCGATATTGTTTACCGTAATGCCGTGGGGCGCCAATTCAATGGCCAGGTTGCGCATCAGCATTTTGAGTCCCCCTTTGCTGGCGCAGTAGGTGCTGAAGTGGGGAAACGGCAGTTCCTCATGCACGGAGCTGATATTGATGATTCTCCCCGGACGATTGGTGTCCCGCAGGTGCTGTACCAACGCCTGGGTAATAAAAAAGGTTCCCTTGAGATCGACGTTGAGCACCGCGTTGTAATCCTCTTCGGTGATGTCCAAAAACGGCGCCCTGCGCTCTATGCCCGCATTGTTCACCAGAATATCGATCCGTCCCATTTGCGCGACGCTATCGCTGATGATGCGTTTATTGTCCGCCACGTCGGCGATATTTCCCGCGTCGATAATCACCCGGCGGCCCAATGCCTTGATTTCGGACAGAACCTCTTCGGCGCGATTATCGTCGGCGCGGTCGACAATAATGATATCGGCGCCTTCTTGCGCCAGCCGCACGGCAATGGCTTTACCGATGCCCTGGGCGCTGCCGGTCACCAGGGCGACTTTTCCTTGAAGACTCGATTCTTGAAGACTCATAGTAATCTCCCGCGTTGATTGGATGGGGCGGCGTTTGCCCGCGCCTGGTTGGTTTCATGATCTCCATAAAGCGTCAATAGCATGCGTACGACGCCGTTGGTCCAGCCGAAGCCGTCCTGGAGCGGATATTCACCACCGCCGCCGCCCCGCGAGCCCGCCGCGCCGGAAATATCGTATTTTTCCACCAGCTTGCAGTGCTGCCGGTAATGATCGCCTACGGCGTTGAGCCAGCGGGTGGCTATTTGGTCCGCCAGGATGTTTTCGCCATATCGGCGCAGCCCTTGAATGGCCATCCATTGCAACGGCGCCCAGCCGTTGGGCTTGTCCCACTGCTGGCCGTTTGCCGACAGGGTGGTCATGATGCCGCCGGCGAACAGCAGCCGATCCGCCAGCGCCTTGGCCACCGCCTTGGCCTGCCGCGGGCTGGCCATACTGGCGAATAAGGGGACGGCACAGGCGGCGCAAAGGGCGCAAGGCCGTGATAAAACCCAGTCGTAATCGCGATAGGTCCCGCTTTCGCTATCCCATAGCAGCCTGTCGACGGCATCGCGGCGGCGCGCTGCCCGGTCGCTGAACAGCCGCGCCGTGGCCGGGTCGCCGGTGTTTTTCGCCAGATCGGCGATGGTCGTTTCAAGCTTGAACATAAAGGCATTGAGGTCGATGGGCAGAATCGACGTCGTGCGAATGCTGCTGATATCATCGGCATTGCCGAACCAGCGTGATGAGTAGTCCCAGCCGGAGGCGGCGCCGGCGCGCAGCTCCCGGTAGATTTCATTGGCCGGACGCGAAGATTTGCGTGCGGTTTCCACATCTTCGAGATAGGATTCGTCCCGCGGCGTATCGCGATCGTCCCAGTAGCGGTTCAGCACGGCGCCGTCGGGCAATTTCACCACGTGCCGTTTGGCTTCGCCGGGGGAAAGCGCGTCGGCTTCCCCCATCCAATAGTGATACTCCTTCAGCAACTGCGGCAGATAATGTTCGGCGAAGTGTAATTCCTCTTTTTCGAACAGCTCCACCATCAAGGCGAATACCGGCGGCTGGGATCGACTGAGATAATAGGTACGGTTTCCGTTGGGAATATGGCCGTAATGATCGATGAGGTACGCGAAATTATTCGCCATATTGCGCAGCAAATCCGCCCGTCCGCTGGCGCACAGACCGAGCATGGTAAAATAGGAGTCCCAATAATACATTTCGCCGAAACGTCCTCCCGGCACCACATAGGGTTCCGGCAGCGGCAGTAGCGAAGATTGGGCAGGGTGGTCTTCCGGCCGGCGTATTAACACTTCCCATAAGCCGTCGATATGCTCGAGAATATTTTGTTTCGGGTCGGCAATATAATGACTGACCGGAGCTTCAGGCGGAGCAAAATACTCATTGATAAAATCGGCGAGGCTGAAATCGGGACCGGAAGAGCGCTGTTGATAGCGCGCCAGTATTTCCTCGGGGTCGATTTTAGGCGCACAGTCAACGAACGTCTTGCTGTCCGGGAAAATGCGTGACAGTTGCACCGCCTCAAACAGTGCTCCGTAGCGATCCGCCGGGCTTAATTCATCGGATTTCGGCAATCCGTCGATATGAACCGGCTTCGGCTCCCTATGGACGGGCCGGGCTGAAACGGCATGGGCCGGCGCGGCGTGGGCCGCGGCGTCTTGGACTCCGGCTTGATAGGCTGATTTATTGATAATGAATCCCCTCTCTGGCAACTGAGACTTGACATATACCCGTCATATTTCAAGTTGCAGGTTCGTTGGCAATACTCGGCTCATCCATGAGCCTCGCCCCTTCGGGGCCGCTGCGTCGCCGCCTCCCTGCACCTCGAATTATTTAGGGTATAGTGCGTATTATCGTAAGGCGGTGCCGAGGTTAATATCGCTGGTCAATGTCGAATAATTTAAATTAGCTCAGCTTTATAAAAATATCTCTTAAGAATAGTCTGGTAAACTCAATCTCATTATCTGAATTGGGCAAATAAATCTTTCCTCAAGAATATATTATTTCCAGAATGATCTGGACTTTATCAGTATAGTAAAAGCCGCGATTTTATCCGCTTCTTGGGTGAATTATTAGCAGGTGGAGTAAAACCCTAGCTCTTTTACCTTTGGTAAAATTCGCCGGTAATTCCCATGTTATTTTTATTCATAACGTATCTGAGTGTTACTGAAAGGCATTAATCACTTGTAGATTTCATGGTTATTTGAATTATCGAAATTAAAAGAATAAATGTAAAAGGGCATCGGATAAGGGCGATATCTCTTAAACGATTAAGCCTCACGCCCAGGGGCCGCCGGCGCAATGCTAACGGCTGGGCCCCCGGTTAAGGCCGGTGGATGTTTCAACAGGACAAATAACGCCGGGGAGTTTCTCCCAGGGTCTTTTTGAACATGGCGATAAACGCGCTGGGACTCTGATAACCCAGCGAATTGGCCAGCAGGTTAATCGGACGGCCCTGGGCCAGATGAGTCACGGCTTCCGCCAGGCGCAGCTGCTGGCGCCATTGGGAAAAGCCCATACCGGTTTCGTCGCGGAACAGCCGGGCCAGGGTGCGGGCGCTGGCGCCGACGCGGTTGCCCCAGTTTTCCAGCGTGTCGTTGTTTTCCGGTTCCCCCAGCAGAGTATCGCACACGCTGAGCACCCGCCGATCCCTAGGCAGCGGCACCATGCAGACGGTAGCGCGCGGGCAGCGGTGCAGCTCATCCAGCAGCAGGGTGGTGCTCATCTCCACGCGATTGAGCTCCGCCGCCTGCTGGGCCTGATGCCAGGATTTAATCAGTTCATACAGCAGCGGCGTGACCTGCAGGGCAACGTCGTCATACCAGAAATCACGCGTCAGCGGCGGAAACAGATAGATATTGTGCGTGGTGACGTCGTTGATGGCGTGCAGTTCATGGGGCATACCCCCCGGCAGCCAGAGCGCGCGCCTGGGAGCCAGCGTCCAGATATGGCGCTCGGTAAGTACGCGCACCACCCCCTTCAGGGTAAATATCAGTTGCCCCTGTTCGTGTGCGTGCCAGTGTTGGCGTTCACCCTGGCGATAGGCGAGTTCAACATACCGCATTTTCTCTAACCGTTCGGGCTGCGCCGTGTCATACTTCTTTCGCCAGGTGGGTTCCATCGGGTCCTCTCGTTTATCTCTACTGTCTTTTTCAGCAATCGCCGCCAATAACGGAAATAACCGTCAACTACTGTCTGATTTGCGCTATTTCTCCGCTTTATATCTTTCCTATACTGGCAGCATTGCTGCTTTTTGAAAAGCAAATGATTATCATTTTTATCCGCGTTGATGGCTGAAACGTTATCTATTGGACCTTTGCGGTTGAAACATTTTTGTGGAAACGGCGTTTAGTGCGATTTTTGATTCCGGGGATAAGGTATGAACAAGAGAAAAACGGCCGCGAAGGGTGCGCTGCTGCTGTGGGCCGGGATGGCAGGCCACGCCATGGGCGCCCAGGAAACGCCCCAAACGCTGCCGGCGGTGACGGTATCCGGGGCTGACAGCGGCGGCGATGAGGATAACGTGGTTGCCCATAAGGCCGTCGGCGCGACGAAAACCAACACGCCTCTGATTGAAACCACCCAGAGCGTTTCGGTAATTACCCAGGCGCAAATGGCCTCGCAGGGAGTGAGAAACGTTCCGCAGGCGCTGCGCTACCTGGCGGGGGCCGAGTCGGAGGTCAGCGGGGCGGATTACCGTTTCGATACCATTATGCTGCGGGGGTTCGCGGCGGACGAGTACCTGGACGGTTTGCGCCTGCCCCAGGTGTCCTATTGGTCGCGGCCCCAATGGGACCCCTACCTGTTGGAACGCATTGAGGTAGTGAAAGGCCCTTCGTCGGTGCTTTACGGCCAGGTAAATCCGGGCGGTTTGATTGACCTCACCAGTAAAAAACCCACGGAAGAACCGTTGCACGAGGTCTATCTTACCGGCGGCAATCATAACCAGTTCGGCACCGGTTTTGATCTGTCCGGTCCCCTGGACGACCAAAAACAGTGGCTGGGACGGGTCGCCGGTACGCTGTTCCAGACCGATACCCAGGTGGATCACACCCGCTATAAGCACTACGACATTGCGCCGTCCCTGACCTGGCAACCGAACGACCGTACCAGCCTGACGCTGCTGGCGCAGCTGCGGCGCGATCCCGATTCCGGCTTTTTCAACATGCTGCCGGTTAACGGCACACTGGTGAGCAACCCCAACGGTAAAATCTCCGACCATTTCTACGGCGGCCAGCCGGGGACCGACAGCTACGAACGCAAGCAGGCCAGCGTGGGGTATCAGTTTTCCCACGAGTTCAACGATGTCTGGACGTTCCGTCAGAACCTGCGCTATGTGAGCAGTACCAGCGATTATCAGATGGTGTATCCCTTCGGTACGGCCACCGATACGCCGGCGGTGCACCGCTCCACCATGAATATCAACGAGACGCTGAACAGCTTTACCGTGGATAACCAGGCAGAGGCGAATGTCTCCACAGGCGCGGTGGGACACAAGATATTGATGGGGGTTGATTATCTGCACGACTCCCTGCATCAGAACTCCGGCTTTGGCAGCACCTCGGACCTCAATTATCTCAATCCGGATTATAACGCGCCGGTAGACCTGCCGGATGTGACCAACCGTAACCAGCAAACACAGTCCCAGACCGGTTTTTATCTGCAGGATCAGGCGAAATGGCAGCGGTGGGTGCTGAATCTGGGCGGACGTTATGATAAAGCAAACACCGTAACGCATAATCTGGTGGCCGCGAGCCGCAGCGAGGAGAATGACTACGCCACCACCGGCAGGGCCGGTCTGCTGTATCGCTTCGACAGCGGATTTGCCCCCTATGTCAGCTACTCCACCTCGTTTGTGCCCACCAGCGGCACCGATTACAACGGCAACGCGTTTAAGCCCACCAAGGGCAAACAGGCGGAAGCCGGCCTGAAATACCAGCCGAACGGTTTGGACGCATTGTTTACCGCCGCGGTATATAACCTGCGCCAGACCAATGTCGCCACGGCGGACCCCGATCATGCCAATTTTAGCGTACAGACCGGTGAAATCCGCTCTAAAGGTATTGAGCTGGAGGGTAAGGTTAACGTGACGCCGTCCTGGCTGGTTACCGCGTCCTATGCGCTGACCGATCCGGAAGTCACCAAATCCAACAACGGCGTTGAGGGCAATTCGCCGGTGGGCATCGCCCGTCAAAGCGCCACGCTCTGGAGCGAGTACAACCTGCCCGGTAAATTCGATGGCTTTACCGTGGGGGGCGGCGTGCGTTATGTCGGCACCAGCTACGCCAACACCGACAATACCATGAAGGTGCCCGCCGCCACGGTGTATGACGCCATGGCGCGCTATCGCCTTCAGCAGTGGCAGCTGGCGCTCAACGTGCAGAATCTGACCAATAAAACCTATCTGGCCAGCTGTCAGGATAATGGCTGCTATTACGGTTTGAAGCGTCAATATGTAGCCACCCTCAGCTATCAGTGGTAGGCCAAAGCATGCTGTCCCGCCGCGCTTTTCTGCAACTGGCCATGCTGGCCCCTCTCAGCGCCCGCGCGCTGGCGGAGGGGCCGCGGCCGGATGCGGACATGGATAAGATGGCTCTGCCAAATTCGTCGCCCGGGGTTTCGCCGCCGCGGGTGGCGATACTGGATTGGGGACTGACTGAAATGGCGCTGTCGCTGGGGATTGTCCCGGTAGGCGTGTCGGCGCCGGACTGGTATCGCCGGCTGTTCGCCTTACCGGTGCTGCCGCCGCAGGTGCAGGATGTCGGGCTGCTGTTTCAGCCCAACTTCGAGACTCTCAAGGCGCTGAACCTCGATGCCATCATTATCACGCCCGCGCACGCACTGCTGCGGGACGGGCTCACCGGTATCGCGCCGCTGCTGACCTTAGGCAATTGGGGCAGCCGGCCGATGGCGAATATTGAACGGGACACCCGACTTATGGCCGGGGCATTCGGCCGGGACGGGGTGGCGGACCGGTTGCTGGAGCAGGCGGCGCAGCGGCTGGCCCGGGCGCAAACGCAGCTGGAGCCATTGCGGGGAACGGCGGTATTTATCGCCACGGTGGTGGACGTATTGCATTTGAAGCTCCAGACCACCGGCGGCCTGTTCGACGAGGTTGCGCGCCGTTTGGGACTTCGGAACGCCTGGCGCGGCGGCGGCAACGGCCAGGGGGAGGCGCTGGTGGAACTCCAGCAGATTGCCGCAACGGCGGATGCGCGGCTGGTTTCGCTGGGAAACAGCGCCGGCGTACCCCCGGCGGCGGATACGCCGTTATGGCGCAGTCTGCCCCTGACGCAGGCCGGCAATATCGTGCCGTTGCCACCCGGCCTTTCTTCGACGGGGGCGATGTTAAGCGCCGTTCGCTTCGCCGAAGCGCTGGCGGCGGGATTGTTGCAGGCGGAGGGCGCGCGCCATGCATGATTTCTTCTGGCGGCGCTCGCCCAGCTGGCTGGGCGGGGCGCTGTTTCTGGCCGCCATCATCCTGGCCTGCCGGCAGTGTCCCTTCCCTTGGCCGTCTTTTGCGGCATTGCTGCGGGGCAGCGATTCCCACGCCATTATCCTGCGGGATATGTGGCTGCCGCGCCAGGCCATGGCGCTGCTGTGCGGCGCCACGCTGGCGCTTTGCGGGCTGGTGATGCAGCGGGCGCTACGCAACCCGCTGGCGGAACCCCTGACGCTGGGCGTGGCGTCCGGGGCGTCGCTGGCCCTGACCCTTACCACGCTGCTGGCGCCGGGCTGGCTGCTTTATGGCCGGGAGTGGCCGGCGCTGGGGGGATCCCTGCTGGCGCTGGCGGCGGTATTCATGCTGTCGGCGCGACAATGGCTGTCGCCGATGGCGCTGATTCTGGCGGGGCTGATTGTGAATTTATATGGCGGAGCCGTGACGCTGCTGTTCACCATCATTAACGATCGTTCGCTGCTGTCGGTAATGATTTGGGGCGGCGGAACGCTTGCCCAGCAGGATTGGTCAACCTTTGACTGGCTGCTGCCGCGCCTGCTCCTGTGTCTGCTGCCGCTGCTGATGCTGTTGCGTCCGCTGATGCTGCTCAGCCTGCGCGAGGATATCGGCAGGGGGCTCGGCAGCTCTCCCGGCCTGGTGCGCGGGCTGGCTCTGCTGTGTGCGCTGATGATGTCCAGCCTGGTGATAAGCGCCGTGGGCGTGTTCGGCTTTATCGGGCTGGCGGCGCCCCATCTGGCGGCGGCCTGCGGCGCGCGTACGCTGTACCGGCAATTTTTCTGGTCGCCGCTTATGGGCGCCGGCCTGTTGTGGCTGGCGGACCTGGCGGTGGGCAATATGACGGCGCTCAACGGCATGCTGCTGCCCACCGGCATGATGGTGGCATTGGCCGGCGGTCCCTTGCTGCTGCTGTTTTTACCCCGCGTCAGCCAGGTCCGCTCCGGATTGGTTTCTTCCTCGCCGCCCGCGACGGCCGCCCCGGCCGGATCCTGGCGGCCGATAGTCATTGCCGGCGCGCTGCTGTTGCCGGGCATCGCGCTTTCTTTATCCTTCGGCCACGCCCTGCACGGCTGGCATCTCAGCGGCTGGCCGGAGTTCACCGCCCTGTGGCGCTGGCGAGTGCCGCGCCTGGCGGCGGCGATGAGCGCCGGCGTGCTGCTGGCGGGAGCGGGAGTGCTGATTCAACGCCTTAGCGGCAATCCGCTGGCCAGCCCGGAAATCCTGGGTATCGGCGCCGGCGCGTCGTTAGGTATCACGCTGTTTTTACTGCTGTCGGGGGGCGGCAGTTTGCCTTTGTTGATACTGAGCAGCGCGCTGGGGGCCTTTGTTACGCTGCTGGTGACGCTGCTGCAAAATCGCCGCAGCGCGTTCAATCCGGAGCGGGTACTGCTTACCGGACTGGCCATCAGCGCGTTTTTCCAGTCCGTCGCCACGGTGGTGATGGTCAATAACAGCCGCGCCGCCAATATGCTGATGCAGCTGATGAGCGGCAGTACCTACTATGTATCGCCGTTGATGGCCGCTATCGCGGCGGCGAGCGCGGTGCTGCTGCTTCTGCTTGCGCCTCTGTTCTATCGCTGGCTTATCCTGCTGCCGCTGCGGGAAACGGCGCCGTCCCTAGGCGTTAACGTGCCGGCGGCGCGGATGTCGGTGCTGGGGATGGCGGCGCTGATGACCGGTATCGCCACGCTTATCGTTGGACCGCTTTCCTTCGTCGGCCTGCTGGGGCCCCATATCGCCCGCCGGCTCGGCGCGAGGGGGCCGGTGGCGCAGTTGCTGACGGCGGCGATGATTGCCGGGCTTATCATGGCGACGGCGGACTGGATGGGGCGCAATCTGCTTTATCCGCGCCAGCTGCCCGCCGGGCTTATGGCCACCCTGTTGGGCGGTCCGTGGCTGGCATGGCTACTGTTTCGCCGCGGGCGGGGTTAGGAGGAAAGAGGATGGCGAGTTTTCCTTGTAAACCCCGGTACGTCCTGCTGGCGATATTGGCCCACGGCCTGTTGTTATGGGCGGTGGCGGGACAGCGAAGCTCGCCGCCACGGCTGCTGACGCCGGCTTTGCAGCCGGTGATGGAGATAAGCCTGGCGCCGGAACCGGCTGCGCCCGCCCCGCCGATACCCGCCCCGCCGATAAAAGTACCGCCGCCTGTCCTTGCCCGGGATATACCGGAGGCGCCGCCGCCGGTGAAAGAGCCCGCGCCGTTGCCTGCGGAACCGAAGGCGCCGCCGGTGACTGAACCGGAGCCGCCGTCGCCCGTGCAACAGGTTGCGCAGCCTAAGCCGGTGGAGGTGGGTAAAACTGCCGCCAAACCCGTAAAACGGCTTCACAAACCGGCGCCGCAAAAAACCGCTCCGGCACCCCCGGCGCCCCCTGCGCCGGTAAAAGAGTCTGCAACCGCGGCGGCAAGCCGTGTGCCGGATCAAACCCCAAGGGTGCCGGCGGTCACTCAGCCGGTATTCGACGCGGCTTATCTCAATAATCCGCCGCCGGACTATCCGCGCCTGGCGCGGCGGGCGCATCAGCAGGGCACGGTAATGCTTAACGTGCTGGTGACCGTAGGCGGCGGCGCCGGCGAGGTGAACATCGCGCAAAGCAGCGGCAGCGATGCATTGGACGACGCGGCGCGGCAGGCGGTGAAGCGCTGGCGCTTTATCCCGGCGAAACGCGGCGGTGAGCCGGTTGCCGGCTGGGTGCGCGTACCGGTGGTGTTCCGGCTTGACGGTTAGCCCCGTTGAGAAAGCAAAAAGAGGCTTTCCCGTTGCCGGTTAGTCCCGGCGGGAGAGAAACCGGGCGGGAGTAATACCCAGGTTTTTTTTGAACATGGTATTAAAACTGCGGGCGTTCATATAGCCCGTCTCGGCGGCCGCCTGTTTAACCGGCAGGCCTTGCGCCAATCGCAGTATGGCCTGCTGTAGACGATTCTGCCGCCGCCAGTCGCCGAAGGTCAGGCCGGTTTGGCGCACAAAACGACGGGCCAGCGTGCGCGGCTCGATACCGGTATGTTCACTCCACCAGGCCAACGGACGGTCATCGTCGGGACGCTCGTCCAGATACCGGCAAACAGCCGCCAGCCGGTGGTCGGCGGGCTGCGCCAGCCAGACGGCGGCACCGGTCCGGCTGCGGTCCAGTTCGCTGCGTATCAGCGGCAGCGTCGCAGGCGGGACATCACCATTATCCTCATCAATGACCCGCATCAGCAACGCATGCAGCAATGGCGAAATGTGCCGCGCGGCCGCGTGTTTTTCCCACGCCGGATTGTCTCCCGACATGTACAGGCTTACCACCGGCGCATCGGTGAGGGATAACCAGCTATGAGGCTGCCCGCCCGGCAGCCAGACGGCCGTCAGGGCCGGAGATATCCAGCACTCCCCCCGCGTAAAGACCTGCAGGCCCCCCCGGCAGGCGTAGATCAGCTGGCCCTCTTCATGAGAGTGCCAGCCCTGGCCTTGTCCGGCGGCATAGGCATGTATCCAGCCGCTGACCTTGGGGGAAATAATGCTGAGCGACATGACCGGTCCTCCAGGGGCGGGTGATTGCGGTAAAAAGCGACAATGATTGTCACTCTTGCTGACTTCCGGCGGGATATGTCCCGAAGCGATCACTATGACCGCTGTTTTTTTAAAAGTAAATGATTATCATTTCGTTCATTAGACAATCTAATAAAAAACCATAATCATTTAACTTATTGATTCCGAGGGGATTCATCAATGAATTTGCTCCTGCCCGTTCGCCGCTGGGCGCCGGTTTTGGCTCTTACCTTTACCCATGCCATGACTGCCAGCGCCGCCGTCGCCAGCGCGGACACTGCCGACACAGCCCCCGCCGCTACCCTATCGGCGAAGGGCGTTCCAGAGGCGCCGGCCGATTCAGTCACGTTGCCGGCGGTGCGGGTGACCGCCGGCAATGAGCTGGATGCCGTCAGCGAAGGCACGCAAAGCTATGCCGCCGGGGCGGTTACGCTGTTCGGCAAACAGCCCGTGGCGACTAAGGATATCCCCAGCTCGGTATCGGTGGTGACCCGCCAGCGCATGGACGACCAGAATATGACCTCGGTAAGCGATGCACTGAATTACAGTACCGGTATTACCGCCGTGAACTATGGCGACGGCACCACGTATTTCAAGTCGCGGGGATATGACGTCGGCATCGAGTTTGACGGCGTACCCCTGGCCAGCGGCATTCAGTATGAGCCGCAGTTTGACCTGGCGATGTACGATCGCGTGGAAGTGTTCCGTGGTCCGTCCGGACTGATGGATGGTGCCGGCGAGCCCGGCGGCACCGTTAACCTGGTGCGTAAAATGCCTGCCGACACCTTTCATTTTGGCTCTCAAACCAGCATCGGCAGCTATGGCGACTATCGCCAGCAGCTGGATGTCACCGGGCCGATGAACGACGAAGGGACGCTGCGCGGACGGGCGGTGGTGGTAGGCCAGGATCAGCATACTTTCCTGGAAAATGAAGTGAACAAGCACGTCATGGCTTACGGCGCATTGGAATATGACGTCTCCCCCGCGACGATGCTGTCTTTTTCCGGTGGAATACAAAGCAATCCCCTGCAAGGCTTTGACTACGGACCGTCCCTGTATACCGATGGCAGCCCGGTTCGTGGCCGCACCACCAGAAACTATAGTCCGGACTGGAACTACAGCGATATCAACATGCAGGAAGCGAACGCCGTTCTGTCGCATACTTTCAGCAATGACTGGAAATCCCGGACTACGCTCTTTTACCGGCATATCCTGTCCAAATCCGACTACGCCTATTCCGGCGGCGGGGTGGACCCGCAGACCAATGAATCGGATTATACCGGACAGCGGCAACGCATCGTCAACGACTGGTTCGGCCTCGACAGCAATCTCTCCGGGCCGGTGTCGGCCTTCGGGCGCCGGCACACGCTGATGCTGGGGGCCAATTACCAGCTTAACAAGCAGAGCAGCCGCAGCGGATTTGCCGATCTCGGTAATTACGATATTTTCTCTCACAATGATATTCCCCGGCCGGACATTGATTTCACCAGCGGCACCCGCCAGCGTATTCAGCAGGTAGGGGTCTACGGGCAGGGCAACATCGAGCTGGCCGACCCGCTGCACCTGATCCTCGGCGGTCGTCTGGCGGCGTTCAGCCAAAAGAGCCAGCCTTTCCTGCCGGACAGCGGCGATTGGACCACCAGCTATAACGAGCGCCACAAATTTGTCCCCTACACCGGACTGGTGCTGGATTTGACGCCGCAGATTGCCACCTATGTGAGTTATACCAAGATCTTCTCGCCGCAGTCCGCCACCACGTGGGACGGACAAGGATTGCCGCCCCGTGCCGGCGAACAGTACGAAACCGGCATCAAAGGTGACTTCATGGATCACCGTTTGCAAAGTTCGCTGGCGTTGTTCCGCATCAATGACGAACACCGCGCCATTGACGATCCGGATCATCCCACGGGCTCCGTGGCCGGCGGCCGGGCCCGCAGCGATGGCCTGGAGCTGGAACTTAACGGCAATATCCTGCCGCAGTGGGATATCTACGCCAGCTATACGCTGCTGACCGCCAATTATGTCAACGACCCCACCTACGGAAATGCGCGTTTTGATGATGAAGAGCCGCGCCAGCAGGCCAAGCTCTGGACCCTTTGGCATTTCCGCGGAGGCGCCCTGGATGGTTTTCGCGTCGGCGGCGGCGTACGGGCGCAAAGCGAGACCGATCGCGATGCATGGCAGCAAGGGGGATATGCTTTGGTTGATCTTCAGGCCGGGTACCGCTTCAACAAACATTTAGATGCCAGCCTGACGTTGAATAATGTATTTGATCGCGACTATTACGCCCGCGTACCGTCCAGCTATTTCAGCGAACGTGGCGAGCCGCGCAATGTCATGCTGACAGTGAGCGTCGATTATTGAGGGTTTCGCCTTGACGGCCAGTTCCGTTGATAAAGCAAAACTTGGCTTTCCCCTGAGCATTCGATGACCCATTGAGACGAACACCTGTTTGAGCTCCGTTGGGTAAACGGTAAATATACTATGTAAGGCTGTTTGAAGGGTGACATGCCTAAATAACGTTGTCACCGCGAAAATCCCAATAGAAAAATTATTAGTAATATATTGATATTTAATATTTTTATGGAGATGAGCCGCTAAATTATGCCTTTGCACGGGAAATTCATAATAAACGATGCATATTTTTGCCCATTCATTATCCCTGGCATAGGTACCTTTCTGGCCTACTCCGGGAAAGATCAGTAACGCAACCGTGCAGGTTGCGTCGGGATTCCTGGCCTAAATAGCTTTGCAAAATAGTAGATCACTTTGATGGAACTCAGCCCGAATTGAGCGATCTGATCAATCGCCAAATTCAACAAATCACCCACCGGACTGAGCGATGCCGATCATAGCATTTATCCCTGATGAAGAACGATATCTCATGAGAAAAGAGGCCCAACAAACTCGTGATAAAAATCATGCTCGCCGACTGATGGCGATGCTCATGTTGCACCAGGGAATGACCGTTACCGAGGTCGCCAAAATACTGTGTGCGGCTCGTTCTTCAATAGGAAGGTGGATAAATTTGTTTACTTTATATGGAGTTAATGGGCTGAAAAGTCTCAAGCCAGGGCGTGAGCCTCGGTGGCCTGTCGCTGATATCTTGCCCATCCTGCCGCTTCTTGTGCAACGTTCACCGCAGGATTTTGGCTGGCTGCGTTCACGCTGGAGTACGGAGCTTCTGGCTTTGGCCGTTAATCGGCTTTTTAACATCTCGCTTCATCCCGCTACTTTATACCGCTACCTGAAACAGGCAGACCTTGTCTGGCGCAGGGCCGCGCCGACACTGAAAATAAAAGACCCTCACTATGAGGAAAAATGGACGATTATCGAGCAAGCTCTGGCGCAAAACTCCTTTGATAATCCAGTGTTTTATCAAGACGAAGTCGATATCGATTTAAACCCGAAAATCGGCTCGGACTGGTGTCTGAAAGGGCAGCAAAAACGCATCGCCACGCCGGGAATGAATCAGAAGCATTACCTGGCGGGCGCGTTGCATGCCGCGACAGGCCAAGTCCATTATGTTAGCGGCAGTAGTAAGAACTCTGAGTTATTTATCCATCTATTAAGGGTATTGAAACGGACTTATCGGCGGGCCAAAACGATAACGTTAGTTGTTGATAAATATGTTATTCATAAGAGCCGGAAGGTAGAAAATTGGCTGGCTAATAATAAGAAGTTCAGAGTACTGTTTTTGCCAACCTATTCTCCATGGCTGAACCCAATAGAGCGGCTCTGGTTATCGTTACATGAAACGGTAACGCGTAATCATCAATGCCGATATATGTGGCAACTCCTGAACCGGGTTGCTCAGTTTATGAAAGCCGCATCACCGTTTCCGGGTAACCAGCATGGACTGGCACAAGTGGAGCGGTAATATGAAAAGCTATTTAGGTCCAATACCACAGGGACGCTATCATATTGTTGACCGTCCCACCGGCGGCTGGAAAGGTGTACTCCGTACTGACCTGCATGATGCCTATTCATGGGTTACGCCAACACCCGTTATCAAAGCAGAGTGGTTTGCTCTATATCGGGATGAAGGAAGCATAAATGATCATACATGGATAAATGGCGTTAAACGCGGAAACTTCCGGTTACATCCCCCGGGTCCGATGGGAATATCGCTGGGCTGCATTACCTTGCTGCATCGCTCAGATTTCCTCGCGATTCGCCAGGCTTTGCTTTCGACTCAGCAGGTTAAGTTATCTAACGGTTTAAGGTCTTATGGGATGATTGAGGTAATACTGAATGGAAGCGCGACGTGTTCCAACGGGCTTTAGAATAATGATATTTATATTCATTTTTTTGCTGACTTTCCTATTGCTGCGGCCCTCCACGCCAGTGACCGACGCAGAGTACTCTTTTTGGAATAAGATGGCCGATTACTTTGGTGAACTGGATGTAGAAGGCTTTGTGGGACTGGCATTACTGATTACCTGCCCCATCTTTACCATTATTGTCTACCAGATGGTCATCCGGCTGGCAGAAAAACTTATTAAGATGTCGGTTATCGATTAGAAGGCGAAATTAATTCCTCCTTCCTCCACGTCGCTTCTTGACCCTTAAAATCAAAGGGCAGTCCCCCATAAGGAGCTAACACGCAGTGTCAGACATACTAAAAAGATCCAGAGGTTGCCCGGTCTACTTTATTAACGGTCTTCCCAGCTATCAGTAAACTGGATGTTGCCTTCACAGTATTTCCAAGTAATCTTTTCATACATCAGAGCCACAGACTCCATGTGGTTTACTGCTGACAATCCGGCCATCTTTGCATTCGGCATTCCCGGATTCACAGAGACGATCTTCACCCCCTCAAGTTTCATATTAAAATATTCTTCTTCCTGGCCGGCATCGTTTATGCGGTACCACCGGAATTCAGCAGATTTGAGCGTCTGCCCTTCGATACGGCTTTATAAAGATAAGGACTCGATGAATCGAACTCTTTTCAAAGGCAATCGGAGCATGGTAGCGTTTGCCGGTGATTTTACCCGTGGCGGGGTCAACAGGGAGATTAACTCCGTGTGCAAAGCCGATAACCTCAATACTTCCTTGCCGTCCATCGACGTCTACGGTTCCTTTAATATCGGCGCCGCCATCATCTTTAAGCCATAAATACGCAGGAATTGGCATGTTCGTTCCTTTTACTGTTCCATGTTTAATCACGGTTAAGGTAAGAGATTGACTTGGAGATAGGAGATTATCTTACGCCAGTCCTTTTTTAAGCAGCTCAAACTGCTCCATTACGATGTACTCAGGGTCTACGGCCCAACCGTTTGGAAACTTTTCGGGTTTACCGTCATATTCTGCCGACGTCCGGCTAAGACATGCCCACGGAGGGTAAATCCAATGGCTTATGCCTCGTATTATACAGACGCGCTGGCAACCTATCGTCAATGACGGATTCGGCTTGCATAGCCATCTTTCAGAGAACGTGGCGAGCCGCGCAATGTCATGCTGACAGTGAGCGTCGATTATTGATGGTTTTGTCGGTTGGGGCATTGCTGGCCGGAACATCGCCGGACGGACAGTTGCTGTCTTTCCGGCGTATTTTTTGGGGGAATCCCGCCGAGCGGACAGGGGAATGGGTGACGCGGCCATCAAGGCAATTACAATGGCCGACATGGATTATAAGCTAATATTCAGCCGCTGTTATGCAAGCCGGCAGCTGTCTGGAGTGTGGTTATGCGTACCTTGATACAGTTGGCCCGTGATGCCGGAGGATTATTATTGCTGGCATTGATTGCCAGCGTGGTGAGCGGATTCAGCAATGCGTCGCTCATAGCCCTGATCAACAAAACCCTCACCGTCGAGGCGGATGGATTGGCGTTGCTGGGACGGACCTTTATCGCGCTGACCCTGCTGATGCTTATCACCCGCGTGCTGTCCGAAACGGTATTTATGTATCTTGGCCAGCGCGCCAAAGCCCGGCTGCGCAACGAGGTGGTGGCCTGCATCGGCGACGCCGGCCTGCAAAGCGTCGAGAGCCTGGGCATGTCGCGGGCGATGGCGGTGCTGACGCAGGATCTGGATACGATCGTGGTGTTTTTTGTAGGCCTGCCCAACCTGGTGATGTATGGGGCGGTGATCGCCGGCTGCCTGTGCTACCTCGGTCTGCTCTCCTGGCCGGTATTGCTGTGCGCCCTGGTGACCATCACGTTGGGTTCGCTGGGCTTCTGGCTGATTCATGGCCGGGCGCTGACGCTGCTACGCAGTTCCCGGCGGCGCGAGGATACGCTGCTGCATCTGTTTCGCGCGCTGTTTGATGGCGTGAAAGAGCTCAAGCTCAACCCCGTCCGCCGCCGGCGGTTTATCAATAACGAAGTGGCGACAAATATCGAAGCGGTGCGCGCAGAACGCACCCGCGGTTATGTGCTGTATGGCATGGCCACCAGCTGGGGCAGCTTCCTGTTTTTTGCCTTTATCGGCGGCGTGCTGTTCTTGCTCGGACGCTGGCTCCCCCTTAGCCATCCGGTGATAACCGGCTATGCGATGGTTTTTCTGTATATGATTATCCCCATCGAAGGGCTGCTGTCCTCCCTGCCGAACATCGCCACCGCGCGAGTGGCGCTGGCGCGTATCCAGGACGTGCGGCGGCAATTGCCGGCAGAGCCCCTCCAGCGCGCCGCGCCGATGCCGGCGTTGAAAAGCCTTTCCCTTTGCGGCGTTACCCACCATTACCGGCGTGAACTGGATAACGCCTCTTTCCTGCTCGGCCCTATAACCCTGGCCTTACGGCCCGGCGAACTGACGTTTGTCATCGGCGGCAACGGCAGCGGCAAAACCACCTTGGCCAAACTGCTGGTGGGACTTTATCCCCCGGAGGAGGGCGTTATCCTGCTTAACGGCGAGCCTGTGGGCGAAGCGGACTGGGAACGCTACCGCCAGTGTTTCTCGGTGGTGTTCAGCGATTTTTATCTTTTCGATGATGTCAGCAGCGAACGTCCCGCCGATGACGGGCAAATATCAACGCTGCTGGCGGCGCTGCAGCTGGAGCACAAGGTCAGCATCCGGCAGGGGCGGTTTTCAACCACCGCCCTGTCCCAAGGCCAGCGCAAGCGTTTGGCGCTGTTGCTGGCCTGGACCGAAGATCGCCCTTTCTACCTGTTCGATGAATGGGCAGCCGATCAGGACCCCGCCTTTAAGGCGGTGTTTTACCGGCAAATTTTGCCCGATCTGAAAGCCCGGGGGAAAACCGTACTGGTGATAACCCATGACGATGCCTATTTCCCCTCGGCGGACCGGCTTATCAAGCTGGACGCCGGTCAGATAGTCTCGGATATCAGACAGGAGGGGCCGGTATGGGATAACAACCGGCTCCACGCCGGGCAATCGGGAGGCTAGGCGGCGCATGCCGGGTTCTTTGCCGGCGCCGCGAGCGGTTGGCCGTGCCGGTTTATTTTATCGGGTGCCGGTGTTTTTTACCGGCGCGCAATGGGGCGGTTGACTCAAGGCTTTACCGGCCTGCAATTTGCTGTTTATCTGCAGCAGGATTTCCGGATGCGCCAATAGATATTCGGCGGCGATTTTGCCTATTTGCGCCTGTTGTTCCGGTGAAAGTTCAGACGTGTCATCGGGAAATTCCGGTGCCGGCACCGGCGATATAGCCAGTGCGGCCTCGGCTGCCATTAAGCACGGTATTAATATAAGAATATTAATCAGCAGAGTTTTCATTGTCGTCGTCCTCAAGGACCTGACGTCGTCATAGACCGGGAGCGGGTCCGTCGCTTTCATTCCACTGATATTCAATGGCGATGAAATAGATATTTCCGGTAAAGAAATATCCCCTAATAACGCATCATACTTAACTTAATCGGTGTGAAATAAAAAAGCCGTAAAAATCGCTCTTGAGAGTATAAAATTTTTGTATAAATCGGTGCGGCTGAATTAAAAGATATATTAATTGAGAGTGTTGGGAAGAGGGACCATTTTTATATTATTTTTACACGCCGCGCCATTATTTTTACGCGGCCTTTTCATTCATAACATTACACTCAATCCTACCTCAATTCCCCTGTGGAGACGCATTGTGAATTTTTCACTGCTCGCCGGCATTGTGCTGGTGTTTTTATTGCTGGGCTATTTGATTTACGCCCTGGTTAAGGCGGAGGAGTTCTGATGGCTGCCAGCGCATTTTTATTGCTCGCCGGTTATATGGTGGTGTTGATGATTTTGGCCCGTCCTTTGGGCCGGGGACTAACGGGACTGATTAATGACCGGCCGGCGCCGGGTTTCGCCGGGGTCGAGCGGCTGATATGGCGCGTATGCGGCATCGGCACCGACAGTATGCGGTGGAGCGGTTATTTATGGGCCGTCCTGTTATTTAATGCCTTGGGTATCCTGATTCTGTTCGTTCTATTGCTGTTAC
Source organism: Sodalis ligni (assembly GCF_016865525.2). NCBI lineage: Bacteria > Pseudomonadati > Pseudomonadota > Gammaproteobacteria > Enterobacterales > Bruguierivoracaceae > Sodalis > Sodalis ligni. The sequence goes on from NZ_CP075169.1 coordinate 74,686, forward strand.
AGGGGGTACTGCCGCTGAATCCGCAGCACCTGCCCGGCCTGTCCTGGCATTTGGCGCTTAATACCGCCATCAGTTTTGCCAGTAATACCGACTGGCAATCCTATGGCGGCGAAAGCACCATGAGTTATTTCAGCCAGATGGCCGGACTGACGGTACAGAACTTTTTGTCGGCGGCCACCGGTATCGCCGTGGCCTTCGCGCTGATCCGGGGGTTCGCCAATCGTTCGGTGGCGACGCTGGGCAACGCCTGGCGGGATATCTACCGTATCACCCTCTATGTACTGTTGCCGATTTCGCTGATAATCGCCCTGATTTTCATCAGCCAGGGCACACCGCAGAATTGGGCGGATTACCTGCCGATACACACCCTTGAAGGCGCGAAGCAAATCCTGCCCATGGGGCCGGTGGCTTCGCAGGAAGCCATCAAAATGCTGGGCACCAACGGCGGCGGCTTTTTTAACGTGAACTCCGCTCACCCGTTCGAAAATCCCGATGCCTTGACCAATTTTATTCAAATGCTCGCCATTTTCCTGATTCCCGCCGCGCTCTGTTTCGCTTTTGGCGATGCCGTTCGCGACCGGCGCCAGGGAAACGCCTTGCTGTGGGCCATGTCGGTGATGTTTATCGCGGCGGCGGTGGCGGTGATGTGGGCCGAACTGAACGGTAATCCGCATTTGCTGGCCCTCGGCGCCGACAGCGCCATCAATATGGAGGGCAAAGAAACCCGCTTCGGTATCCTCAATTCCAGCCTGTTTGCCACCATTACCACGGCCGCGTCCTGCGGGGCGGTGAATGCCATGCACGATTCGTTCACCGCGCTGGGCGGCATGGTGCCGATGTGGCTGATTCAGCTAGGGGAAGTGATTTTCGGCGGCGTGGGCTCCGGCCTGTACGGCATGCTGCTGTTCGTGCTGCTGGCGGTATTCATCGCCGGGCTGATGATTGGCCGTACGCCGGAATATCTGGGTAAAAAAATCGATGTATGGGAAATGAAAATGACCGCCCTGGCTATCCTTATCACCCCGTCGCTGGTCCTGTTGGGCACGGCCTTGGCCATGATGACCGCCGCCGGCCGCGGCGGAATGTCGAACCCAGGTACCCATGGTTTCAGCGAGGTGCTCTATGCCGTCTCTTCCGCCGCCAATAATAACGGCAGCGCCTTCGCCGGCCTAAGCACCAATACGCCGTTCTGGAACATGTTGCTGGCGGTGTGCATGCTGCTGGGCCGCTATGGGCCCATTGTGCCGGTGATGGCCATTGCCGGTTCGCTGGCGGTAAAAAAAGTGCAGCCGGTGGGCAACGGAACCTTGCCGACGCACGGTGTGCTGTTTATTTCGCTGCTGGTAGGCACAGTGATGCTGGTGGGCGCGCTGACATTTATCCCCGCCCTGGCGCTCGGCCCGATCGCGGAACATCTGCAATTGTTAGGTCATTAATCGCCGGAGAAATTTTCCATGAGTCGTAATCAAAAGTCATTGTTTGACGCGGCGTTAGTGCGTGTCGCCATGGTGGATGCCGTTAAAAAGCTGGACCCGCGGGTACAGTTCCGCAATCCGGTGATGTTTGTCGTTTATTTAGGCAGTATTTTAACCGCGCTGCTGTCCGTGGGGATGGTGGCGAGGCTGGTGGCCGGGTCCGCCGGTTTTTCGGCAGCTATCTCCGTTTGGCTGTGGTTTACCGTGCTGTTCGCCAACTTTGCCGAAGCGCTGGCGGAAGGCCGCAGCAAGGCCCAGGCGGAAAGCCTGCGCGGGGTGCGAAAAAGCAATTGGGCCAAGAAGCTCTCCCAGCCTCATCATGACGCCGAACAACACAAAGTCGCGGCGGATTCATTGCGCAAAGGGGACGTGGTGCTGGCGGAAGCGGGGGACATTATCCCCTGCGACGGCGAGGTGCTGGAAGGGGGGGCCTCGGTGGACGAAAGCGCCATCACCGGTGAATCCGCGCCGGTCATCCGCGAGGCGGGAGGTGATTTTGCCTCCGTCACCGGCGGGACGAGGATTTTATCCGACTGGCTGGTGATTCGCTGCAGCGTCAACCCCGGCGAAACTTTCCTCGACCGCATGATTGCCATGGTGGAGGGGGCCAAGCGCCGCAAGACCCCTAATGAGATCGCCCTCACCATCCTGCTGGTATCGCTGACCATTGTTTTATATTTAGCCACCGTCACGCTGTGGCCATTTTCCGCCTGGGGCGGCGAGCCGGTGAGCGTCACGGTGCTGGTGGCCTTATTGGTGTGCCTTATCCCCACTACCATCGGCGGTTTGCTGTCCGCCATCGGCGTGGCAGGCATGAGCCGGATGCTGGGGCCAATGTGATCGCCACCAGCGGCCGCGCCGTCGAAGCGGCGGGGGATATTGACGTTTTGCTGCTGGATAAAACCGGCACCATTACGCTTGGGAACCGGCAGGCCACCCGGTTCGTCCCGGCGGCGGGCGTCAGCGAGCAGCAAATGGCCGCCGCCGCGCAGCTGGCCTCCCTGGCGGATGAAACGCCGGAAGGCCGCAGCATCGTGGTGCTGGCGAAGCAGAAATACAATCTTCGGGAGCTCGATATACAGAGTCTGGATGCCACCTTTATTCCTTTCTCGGCCCAGACCCGCATGAGCGGGGTGAATTTACAGCAGCGCATGATTCGCAAGGGGGCGGTGGATTCCATTCGCCGGCATATCGAATCCAACGGGGGCCGTTTTCCCGTTGAAGTGACCCGGATGGTGGAAGAGGTGGCGCGCGGCGGCGGCACGCCCCTGGTGGTATCGGAAGATGCCAGGGTGATGGGGGTGGTGGCGCTGAAGGATATCGTTAAGGGCGGCATCAAAGAGCGTTTCGCCGAACTGCGCCGCATGGGTATCAAGACCGTGATGATTACCGGCGACAATCCGCTGACCGCGGCGGCAATCGCCGCCGAGGCGGGAGTGGATGATTTTCTGTCGGAAGCCACGCCGGAAGCCAAGCTGGCGCTCATCCGTCAATACCAGGCCGAAGGGCGGCTGGTGGCAATGACCGGCGACGGCACCAACGACGCCCCGGCCCTGGCCCAGGCGGATGTGGCGGTGGCCATGAACTCCGGCACCCAGGCGGCCAAGGAGGCGGGCAATATGGTGGATCTGGATTCCAATCCCACCAAACTGCTGGAAGTGGTGCATATCGGCAAACAGATGCTGATGACCCGCGGCTCCCTGACCACCTTTAGTATCGCCAACGACGTTGCCAAGTATTTCGCCATTATTCCGGCGGCCTTTGCCGTGACCTATCCGGAGCTGAACCGGCTGAATGTGATGCATTTGCACTCCCCCGGTTCGGCAATATTGTCGGCGGTGATCTTTAACGCGCTGGTGATTGTGTTCCTGATCCCCCTGGCGCTGAAGGGAATCAGTTACCACCCCATGAGCGCCGCCGCGCTGCTGCGCCGTAATCTGCTGATTTACGGTCTGGGCGGCCTGCTGGTGCCTTTCGTCGGCATCAAGCTTATCGATATTGTGCTGACCGTCGCGGGCCTGGCCTAAAAAAAGAGGAATTATGATGAGTCAATTACGTCCGGCCGTGCTGTTAATGATATTGCTGACGCTGATGACCGGCGCCGTGTATCCGCTGCTCACCGGCGCGCTGGGGCAGTGGTGGTTCCCCGGCCAAGCCCAGGGTTCGCTGTTGGATATCGGCGGTGAAATACGCGGTTCCACCCTGATCGGACAGTCCTTTGTCCGTCCGGAATATTTTCAGGGCCGTCCGTCCGCCACGTCGGATTCCCCCTATAATGCATTGGCGTCCTCCGGCAGTAATCTGGCGGCGGGCAATCCGGATCTGGATAAGGCGTTTAAACAGCGTATAGCCGATCTGCGCGCCGCCAACCCTCTGGCCGCCCCGGCGGTACCGGTGGATCTGGTTGCCGCTTCCGGCAGCGGGCTGGACCCGGAAATTTCCCCCGCCGCCGCCCAATGGCAGGCGCAGCGGGTCGCGGCGGCGCGGCGGCTGCCCCTGGAGACGGTGCAGCGGCTGATTGAGGAAAACACCTCTCGTCCGCCGCTTTATTTTCTCGGCGACCCGGCGGTGAATGTGCTGGAGCTGAATATCGCCTTGGATTCCGTGCCGCGGCCATAATAAGGCGGAGCGAGAGAAAAGCCGACCGTCCGCGCGGGTGCGTGGGCGGTCTTGTTGGTAAACGCTGCGCCGTCCTGTTTCCACCAGCCGGCAAGGAGCCTGTATGAACGAGGAGCAACAGCGTCCCGATCCCGATGCGCTGTTAGTGCAAGCCGGGAATCCGCGCCGCGGTAAGCTCAAAGTCTATTTCGGCGCCTGCGCCGGGGTGGGCAAAACCTGGGCGATGCTGCAAGAGGCGCGCCGTCTGCGCGCTCAGGGGCTGGATGTGCTGGTGGGGGTGGTGGAAACCCACGGCCGGGCGGAAACCGCGGCGCAGCTGGAAGGACTGGCGGTCCTGCCCAGGCGGGCCGCAGGCCGGCACCGGCATCAGGAGTTCGATCTGGATGCGGCGCTGGCCCGCAGGCCGGCGGTCATCCTGATGGATGAGCTGGCGCACACCAATGCCCGCGGCTCCCGCCATCCGAAGCGCTGGCAGGACGTTGACGAACTGCTTAATGCCGGTATCGATGTCATCACCACGGTGAATGTCCAGCATCTGGAGAGCCTGAACGATATCGTCAGCGGCGTGACCGGCATCCGGGTGCGCGAAACCGTGCCGGATCCCTTTTTCGACTCCGCCGATGAAGTGGTGCTGGTGGATCTGCCCCCCGACGATCTGCTGCAACGGCTGAAAGAGGGCAAAGTGTATATCGGCGATCGCGCCGAACGGGCCATTGAGAACTTTTTCCGTAAAGGCAATCTGTTCGCTTTGCGGGAACTGGCGTTGCGCCGCACCGCCGATCGGGTGGACTTACAAATGCGCGCCTGGCGGGACGTCCAGGGCCGGGAAAAAGTCTGGCATACCCGGGATGCCATTCTGCTGTGCATCGGCAATAACGCCGGCAGCGAGAAACTGGTGCGCACCGCCGCCCGGCTGGCGGCCAAGCTCGGCAGCGTCTGGCATGCCGTGTATGTGGAAACGCCGGTATCGCACCGCCTGGCCGAACCGCGCCGCCGCGCTATTTTGCGTACCCTGCGGCTGGCCCAGGACCTGGGGGCGGAAACGTCCACCCTGTCGGACCCTGATGAAGTCAGGGCGGTGCTGCGCTACGCCCGGGAGCACAATCTCGGTAAAATCATCATCGGCCGGCGTCCGGCGCGGCGCTGGCGGCGGGACAGTTTTGCCGATCGGCTGGGGCGGCTCGGCCTGGACCTTGATCTGGTGATCGTGGCCCTGGATGAGCGGGTGGAAGCCGCTCCCGGCCCGCTGCAGGACAACCGGTCGTTTATCGATAAATGGCGGGTGCAGCTGCGGGGCTGCGTCGCGGCGATGCTGCTCTGCGCGCTGATTACCCTCGGCGGCAAATGGCTGTTGCCCGGCGTGGATGCCGTTAACCTGGTAATGATTTATCTGCTGGGGGTGGTGATCGTCGCCCTGCGTTACGGCCGCTGGCCTTCGGTGGTGGCGACGGTGCTGAACATCGTGGTTTTCGACATGGTGTTTGTCGCGCCTACCGGCACCATGGCGGTGTCGAACGTGCAGTATCTGGTGACGTTCGGCGTGATGCTGGCGGTGGGCATCATCATCGGCAATCTGACGGCAGGGGTCCGTTATCAGGCACGGGTGGCGCGCTACCGGGAACAGCGGGCCCGGCATCTTTATGAAATGTCCCGCGCGTTGAGCAGCGCCCGGGACGTGAACGATATCGTCGCCACCTGCCAGCGCATTATCAATATCACCCTACAGGCGCACAGCGAGCTGTTATTGCCTCGGGAAAACGGCGATCTCGGCCGGGTGGGTGAAACCAACCTTACCTCGATTCCCGACCGCGCCATCGCCCGCTGGAGTTTTGACCGGGGCCTGCCCGCCGGCGCCGGTACGGATACGCTGCCGGGGGTTCCCTGGCAGATGTTGCCGCTCAAGACCACCGGCAACGTTCTCGGCCTGTTGGTGATTGAGCCGGCGAATCTGCGCCAGCTGATGATCCCCGAGCAGCAGCGCATGCTGGAAACCTTCACCGTACTGCTGGCCGGGGCGCTGGAGCGCATGGAACTCACCCGGCGCGAAGAGCGCGCCCGGCTGTCCGCCGAACGGGAAGAGCTGCGCAATTCCCTGCTGGCGGCCTTGTCCCATGATTTGCGCACGCCGCTGACGGTGCTGTTCGGCCAGTCGGAAATCCTGACGCTGGATTTGGCGGCGGAAGGCTCGAAGTACGCGCCGCAGGCCAGCCAGATTCGCCAGCAGACCCTGAGCACCATTCGTCTGGTGAATAATCTGCTGGATATGGCGCGAATTCAGTCGGGGGGTATCAATCTGCGGGCGGAGTGGGTGGCGCTGGAAGAGGTGGTGGGCGGCACGCTGAAAATCATGGAGCCGTTGCTGAACGGCCGCCAGGTCCAGCTCGATCTGCCGGACCAACTGCTGTTGATTAACGCCGACGGCCCATTGCTGGAACGGGTATTCAACAACCTGCTGGAGAATGCCCTAAAATACGCCGGCGAGCACGCCCAACTGGGTATCCGGGCCGAACAGCGCCAGGATCGGCTGGAAATCGAAGTCTGGGACAGCGGCCCCGGTATTCCGGAAGGGCAGGAAACCGCCATTTTCGAAAAATTCGCCCGCGGCACCAAGGAATCTGCGGTGCCCGGCGTGGGATTGGGCCTGGCCATCTGCAAAGCCATCGTTGAAATGCACGGCGGACATATTCGCGCCGGCAACCGGCCGGAAGGGGGCGCCTGCTTTTATATTCAACTGCCCATGGGGCAGCCGCCCGCGCTGCCGGAAGAGCAGGAGGAAACGCTTTCGCCGGAGTGATGTGTCCGCCGGCAGGCCGCCGTTATCCTTTCCGCGACGCCTGCCTTCATTGTGCGAGTAACGCGCAGCGGGAGCGCCACTGCCATACGGCTTACGTGCGGCTAAGCAGGGTCTGCGGCCAGGCGGAGCCTTTGCCCCGCCTTGCCCCGCCACAGGGTGACGCTGTCTTCCGGCAGCACCAGCCCGTCGCTGGTCTGGCTCCCCTCCCCCTCAAGCCGTTGCCACGCCACGCCGGACAGCAGCGGAGACCAGGGCAGCGTCGCCTGCCCCCCCTCGCCGCGCTGCAATGCCACCAGGATCCGTTCCTGCTGATAGACCCGCACGAACACCAGCAGGCCTTCCCGGGCAATCACTACCTGGCAGCCGCCGTAACGCAGCGCCGGGCTGTCGTGCCGTAACCAGGCCAGGCGGCGGTACAGTCCCAGCAGCGCCTGGTCCTGATCCGCCTCATGCCAGGGGAAGGGTTTACGGCAAAACGGGTCGTTACCGCCGTCCAATCCCACCTCATCGCCGTAATAGATACAGGGCGCCCCCGGCCAGCAGAACAGCCAGACCACTCCAAGCGCCAGACGGCGGCCATGGCTGCCGAGCACCGTGATAAAGCGCGGGGTATCGTGACTGTCCAACTGATTGAACATGCGCAGCTGCTGCTGATGGGACAATCCGGCGCGGTACTCCTCCAGCCACCGGGCGCACTCCTGCGCCGTCAGCGAGATATGATGGCCGGCGATATCTTTCCCGGCCAGAAAGGCCCATACCGGCAGGGTGAATCCGCGATAGTTCATCGCCGCGTCTTCCGCATCCGCCTGAAGCCAGGGGCGGGCGTCGCCAAAATGCTCTCCCACTATAAAGGACTGAGGGTTCACCGATTTTGCCGCCCGGGTGATGCCATTGATGTGATGCAAATTGTTTTTCGCGCCGCCGGATTCTCCCAACATATGCGCCACGTCCAGCCGCCAGCCGTCTATTTGCCACGGAGGGCGCAGCCAGTGGCGCACCACGCTGTCCTTGCCGCTGTAGATTTCATGCACCAGCGCGGAAGAGGCATAATCGAGCTTCGGCAGGCTGGCATGGCCTTTCCAGTCCAGCGCCTCGCCTTCAGGAGTGAAGCTGTACCATTGCCGGTGGAGTGAGTCGGGGTGATGACAGGCGCCGCTACCTCCCTCGTCGTCACGATCGAACCACGGATGGGTCTCGCCGGTATGGTTGAATACGCCGTCCAGGATCAGGCGCATCCTAAGCCGTTGAGTGGCCTTGCGCAGCCGCAGCAGCGCCTGATCGCCGCCAAACCGTTCATCCACATGGCGGTAATCCTTGGTATCGTACTTATGCACGCTAGGGGCGGAAAATATCGGGTTAAAATACAGGGCGGTCACGCCCAGCCGGGTCAGCCAAGGCAGCTTTGCCACCACGCCGTGCAGATCGCCGCCGAAAAAGGTGCCGGCGCTGCCATCTTCTTCAAAGTTTTGCCCCCAGCCCTGAGCGCACCCCGCCGACGGTTCACCCGGCAGAAGATCGTTATCCATCTCCGCTGTTGCCTGGCCGGGGCCGCGATTACCTGCTGCCGCTGCGGCCTGGTGGGGATCGCGATTTGACGCTGCCGTTACCGGCAGGATGTGGCCATGGTTATCGGCTGCCGCCGCGGCTTGGCGGGCCGCCCCCGGCTCGGCCGGCAGAGGATGGCGGCTGTCGGACGATATACCCCGCCCATAGGCGCCATTGAGATCGGCGCCGGCGGCGAAGCGGTCGGTGAAAATCTGGTAGAATACCTGATCCGCCACCCATTGCGGACCGTTATCGGGCAGATCAACGGCAAATTGCGACATCTGTCCGGGCGGCGCGGCGCTCCAGCCCAACGGCGTGAACCAGCGCTGGCTCTCTTGCCAGAGCAATTTAAAACAGTAACGCCGGCGCGGCTGCCCGGTGTCCAGAGGAATCTCGGTACGGTACCGCCGGCACCCCAGGCCGGACTGCTCCGGCAGAAGCTGCATAGGGAGCAGCCACTCTTCATTGTCCTGCTCATAACGCAGCAGCGCGGCATCCGGCAGTTCATCTCCCGCCAGCCACAAAGAGAGGATGAGATGCCGGTTACGCTTTTGCATAAAGGGCGCCACCGGAAGATGCCAGGCCTGCAACATACATAACCCTCTTTCTGATGCCTAAAACAACCCACTTTGCCATATATCCACCGGCCCGCCCTCCTCTCCCCCGAACGCAAACAGGGGGGAGCCGGGGGGAGGAGGCGGCAGGCCAGGCCCGCGATCACCGATGCTGAAGTGGGCGTGTTAAAGGGAGAACGTGCTGATGGGGTCGAAGCGGGCATGGTTTTCCTGCCCGCCAGAGCGCCCCACAGCGCGCTAGGCCCGCCAACACCGGAGCCTGTACCGGCGTGTTAAACGGAGGTCCGCCGGCAGACTTCCGGCACAGGGCAACGCGGCGGATGCCGGTTTAAAAAGAGAGATCCACCACCAGATTATCGCTATAGGTGCCGGCGGGCGGCGTGGCCTGGCCTGATAAAATTTGGGCCACATAGTTATAGGAACGCAGAGTACCGTCGGTGCTGACGCCGCTGGCCAGGCTGCTGGACCAGCGATCGCCGCCGGTGTCGCCCCAGCGGCCGCCGCCGCTCCCTTTAAAAATATCATAGCTGATAAAGGAACCGCCATTGGCCATGTTCCGGACCTTGTTCACCGCATTGTTGCCGTAATTCACTCCCACCGTATAGGTGCTGCCTTTGGTACAAATCACCGTAATGGACTGGGACACGGGACTGAACGCGGTGAGCAGCGGCGCATTGCCGAAGCTGATATTAGGAGCGGTAATCGTGGTGCAGTCGTTGGTAATGGCAAGGCTGACGGTCATGGGCACCACCGCGGAACCCGACTGGAGGCCGCCGGGAATGCACTGGCCCACGGCGCCGATGCCGGTACAAATCGCATAGCTGGTAAGCACATTCAGGGTGCCGCTATAGCTGCCGGCGGCCACGTTCTGGCCGGTAAGAGTGCGGATAAAAAGCGGAATGGAAAAATTCAATCCCCCCATCAGCCCGATCAGGTTAACCAACTGGCCGGAGTCATAGCTGGCCGGCGGACCGTTTACCGTCAGTTCCGTCGAGCAGTTGGCGGTGGAGCACAGCTGAATCGGGATCTGGTCGCCGCCGTTGTCATGTTTCAATACCGCACGGCCGCCGCTGATATGGGTTGCGCCGGTGAGCTGCAAACGGATGTAGTTGTTACCCAGCAGCGACAGGGTACTGCCCGAACCGCAGTTGAGATTGATATTGCCGCTGGCGGAGGAAACGCTGCTGTTAACGGTAAAGGATGTCACCGTACCCAGGCCGGCGGATGACGGAGGCAACTGGCAGGCGCCCTTGGCATGCCAGCACAGGGCGATGGATAACATCATCAGGGCGGATAGCATTAAGCGGGTCATCACGGGGATTCCTCAGGGCAAAGGGGAAAGGGAGCAGGTCAGCGGCCCGTAGGTTTGCAATGGCCGGGGTTTGCCGCCGGGCAAGGCCAGAAACGCGGTACAACGGCGACCGTCCGGCGTGACGGCCCGCAGGCTATTCTCAGCGCCGAGATTATCCACCCAGGCGGTTCCGTCCCAGCCCACGTACTCTATGGACTGACCATCGCGCAATATTCGGCTGCCGGCCGGCAGCGGCTGGCCCTGTTGGTCGTGGAGAACGATCGCGGCGGCGCGCAGCGGTTCAATGGGAAAATGCAGCAAATAGCCGCTTCTGCGGCGCACCGCCACCCGCTGCTCAACGTTTTCCACCGACAGGTCGAGGGGCAGCGCCCGTGTATCGATATCGTATTTCGCCGGATAATAGGCGCTGATTCCCGGCACCAGCAGATAACCCTGTTCGTTGGTGCTTCCCACCAATTGATTTTCATAACGCACCGGAATATCGGGATAATCGGTTTTCACCAGGGCAAAGGCATTGCTTAATTGATCCGCCGCCAGCAAATGGCCGTCCATCAATACCAATGCGCCGTTCATATCGCCCCAAAGGGTGCCGCTGCCACCATAGCCGTACAATCCCGCCGAGGTTTTGAGGTGAGCATTGCGCCAGTTAAGAGTGGCCTGACGATAATCGCTCTCACGCTGCCGGCGGGCATAGGACAGATCCCAGCTAAAACCGCCGTCGCTGGGCATGGCGTGGGTTACCGATACGCGCTGGGCCGTGCCGCCGGGGCGATCGCGCTCCAGGCCGGCGCTGGCGCTGGCCCGCCCGCCGAAGGGGATCACCAGTGAGACGGCGCCGGAGCAGTCACGCTGCCGGGGGTCGTATGTGGCGGTGATAAACAGGCTGGATTCACGCCACAGGGATCTGCTCCAGGAAGCATTCCACAGGCGGATAGTATCTCCCGCCGCGGTGCGGATATCGATATAGGTCGCGCCGACGCTGCCGTAGGGCTCCAGCGACAGGCTGGCATAATATTGCCCGCTGCGGCGATTGAGGGTCCAAAGGGCATCGGACATATGGTGCGCTCCGCTGTCCAGTGTCGTCAGATTGCCGAAACGGCCGCTGCGCACCGTATGCCGCATACCCAAACTGAAGTAGCGATTGTTATAGTCATAACCCCAGTCATATTGGCCGCCATGATCGCCGTACGTTCTACTGTGGGTGACCGCGCCGTTCGCCACTCCCCACCGACCCAGCTTATACAGACTGCCCGCGCCCGCCAACGCCAGGGATTGCGCCCCTTCCGCATGGCTTTCCAGCGTCCATCCATCGTTAATACCCTGCCGGTAGGATCCGCTGGCCACCGGGATAGCGTAGTCGGCGTTGCGCAATCCGTAAGCCCGGCGCAGCGCGCCGGCGGCAAGGGAATAGTCCGGCAGGCCCGGCTTTAATAGACTGCTGGAAATATAAAAGGGCTGCGTGGTGGTGACCCGGCGGCCCAAGGCGTCGGTGGCCACCACCACCGCTTCCCCCGCCCCGTTAATGAAAGGCAGGTTATTGAAGGCGTACGGACCGGGCCGAACCTCGTTGCTGCCGGCCCGATAGCCGTCGACGAACAGATCAACCGTGGCGGGAACCGCCGCCCGTCCGGCAAACGAGGGCAACGGGTAAGTCACGAGGTCCGGGCGCAGCGCAAAGTCCCTGGCGATTTGTATCCCGCCGATACGCACGCTGCCGCTCCATGACAGGGCATTGGTGATGACATCCCCGGCTTTCCAGCTTAAGGCGCTATCCTCATCCTGATCGGCCCAGTAGGTGTCATAACGGATATAATCCTTGGCGGCGCTGCCCGTACCGGATAACGGCTGTTCAATTACGCCATCGGTGGAAAAATGCCCGAACCGGCCGAAAGCGCGCCATTCATTCCAGACGGCAACGCGCGTGGCGCCGCGATTGATGCGGCTGCCGTAGATATCATAATTGAGCAGGGCGCCGGTGCTGGTCAGCCCTTCATGTCGCGGGCTTCCCGGCGCGCCGGTAAAGGTTTGCTGCGGCAGCCATTCCGGCGGCACGGTTAATTTCAATAGCTGCCGTTGCCGGTCATAAATGACGTTCACCTGCGCCATGGCGGTGACGTCGGTTTCCACCGCCGCCAGCTGATCGGTGGGCAGCCCGGCCTGGGCCAAATCCGCCGAACGCAGCAGATAATGTCCGTTGTCGAACGCCACCGGCACAATCCTTCCGCTGTTGAAATCGTTGACCACCAGTTCCAGCATATGGCGCTGGCGCGTCTGCCCCGGAGCCAACGCCGGCGGCGGCGGGAGGGTATCGAAGGTTTCCGCGCCGCCGGCCAGGGGCGCGAGCAAGCCGCAATAGCCGGTAAGGGCCAAAGAGAAACGGCGCAGCGCAGGGCGAGGGGGCCGGTCCATAAAATCAATGGACGTCGGCCATACTGCGCCAGACGGTATTGCGGTTATCCAGGCTGGTTTCCAGCCACGCCTGCGGGGAGACCTTGTTTTTCAGCGGCCAGCGAAGGCTGGAGCCAGCCAGCACATAGCCCAGCAGCCCGTCGGTAAGGGTGTCATTACCCAGGCGTGTTTTGCTAAGCCGGGCATGTACGGGGCCGCCGTTGGTAATTTCCAGGTAGGGACTGCCTGACTCCATGACCATCCGCCAGCTCAGTATCGGCATCCCGCTATCAGGAGAACTTTGCCGGCCATAGGCAAACAGGGGAATGGAGTAACGCATCTGGAAATTAAGCGCATGGGATTTTTCATCCGGATGGCCGTAAGGGGTCGGAATCTCATCCAGCAGCACCCGGTAGGCCCGTTCCCGGTTCGCGGGGGGCGGCAGGCGCTTTATCAGCCGTATCAGCCGTTTTTGCCCTGATTCGAGCCGGATCATGGTGGGCAGGGGCTGGATATCTTGCTGGGTGGCATACTGTTCCCGGCCCGCCGTCTGGCGCCAGGCGTAGACCCTTACCTGCAGCAGGGTCGTGGCGTCGCCGCGGTTCTGCACCCAAAGTTCGGCGCCTTGGCTATTTTCGGTGATGACCGGATCCACCGGCCAGATAAGTACTGAATGGCCGGCCCCGGCCCGGACCGCCCACAAGAGGCATAACGCAAAAGCCGGCATCCATCCGCCGGCTGGCAAGATTTTCATCCGCAGTTCCCTTTGAAAAATCACCAGGACAGTACGACCGACAAGATATCGGTATAAGTCCCCCCCTGATGGGTGCCGTCCAGTTGCAGTTGGCCGTAAATCGGTAACGTGATATTAGCGGCATTGGCAAAATCGACAGTCATAGACTGATTAACCGGGATTTCGCTGCCGGGAGTAAAGCCGGCGCTGGAGTAGAGCCGGTAAGACACCCGGTCATTGCCGTTTAGCCGCATGAGGTTGCGGGTGGCGGTATAATGGCGGCCGCCGTCGATGCTGATGCTCAATGTCGTACCCGGCGTACAGGCGATGGTTAAGGCGGAGTTTTGCAGAAAACCTGTACCCACCGGCCGGATATCGAGGGCCGAGTACGTGCCGAAATCCAAGGTACCCCATACCCCGCCGCCGCCCTCGATCCGGCAACCGGCCACCACGGAAGCCGATACCTGGAAGGATTGGCTGGGCAATGCCCGCGCCGGCCCGGCATACAGCGCAAGCAGGGCGGCGCACAGGGGAAGAAGCAAGGCGGGATGAAACCGCTTTTCCATGACCGGCATCTGGTGTGCTGACCGCGATTAATAAACTACTTGTACGTTAATGACATCGGTATAGGTGCCCGCCGGGATGGCGGTATTATTGCCGCCCTGGGTAATTCTTCCATACACCGGGAATATGGTGCCGTTAATGGGATCGGACGTGCCGGAGGGGATGAGGTTGGCATTGTTGGTGATGGGATTGTTGTACGCAGCGTCGTTATACAGGGTATAGGCAATGCCCTGGGTGGTGTCGTTGTTCAATATCATATAGCGCGGGCTGGTGCTTTGGGCGCCGTAAACCGTGCCGGGGGCGGAATTGCTGCCGGTAATTTGTACCGTATAGGTGGCGCCGTTACTGCAGCGGATACGAATACCGTTGCCGGTGGCGCCGGTCAGGGTGGCATTCAGGGTATCAAATGTCGCGGGAGAAACGCCGAAATCCAGCGTGCCGAAATTGGCATTGCTGGAGACGGGATTACCGTTTATCAAACACCCGTTGGTGAGGGTCAGGGTTGCGTTTATCGTACCGTTGGTGGTGACCGCCCGGACCGGAATGACAAGCCAGATTCCCAGGGCGCAACCTATGGCTAAAAGCTTTATATTCATCTTGTTTCCTTTTCAAAATAATGAACGCGCTCTTCGCCTGATGCTGAAAATAGGTTAATGGGTTAATGAGACTTAGCTAATTATATGACAGTAAAGAATCTTCGTATTATGGATTTATAGAATATAGACGATTAAATTATTAGTATAAAATTTCAATAAATAAAAATCCGGGCAGGTTTCCGTCAGCACGGGGGATCGGCATGTCTCACCATAGGATATCGGCGCCGGGAAGATTTCTTTCCGTTGGGCGGTAAAGCGGCAGGCAAGGCCGCATGATGCGGCCTTGCGCCAGGACAGATTCTGAACACAGCCGGCACTTTGGCAAGGCAAGATTCAATTTTCCCGTTTAGCCCCGCAATGGCGTATTTATAGGATGTCTATGTACTAAATTGATTCAGCAACGTCCGATCAACTTTGCCGGATGAGGTTTTAGGCAATTCTTTGTATTCGAGGAAGAGATTCGGCAGCATATAGGAAGGAATCAGGTCTCGCAGACGAATCAGGGCACTACTCTCTTCTAAACGGGCATTTTCCACTAAAGAATAATGACATATTATATTGCTTTTATCGCTTGATTTGGAAATTGTAATGCATAATTCATGAATTTCCTCCAAGCTGGCAACCGCAGCCTCTATACCGCCAATTTCAATTCGGTAGCCATTGATTTTATACATATGGTCTCTTCTGCCTTTATAATGCAGTTTGCCATCATCATCCAGATAACCATAATCGCCTGTCCTCCAATATCTAACAGGATAGGGATGGAAGGGGCTGAGAATATGATGCCGCGCCGTTAACTCGGGCTGATTGATATAACCATGGGTTACGGTTCCTCCCTGCACCATAATTCGCCGATTTCGTTAACATCACAAATTTTGTTTGCGTCATCATTGACCACGATAATCTCTGTATCATCAACGACTTTTCCCAACGGAATGCTATCACGCAGCAGATCTTCATCCTGTACCCAGTGATAGGTGATAATGTTGGTTTCAGTCGGACCATAGATATTGGCGATGGCAATATGAGGCGCGAGTCCTTTCAGCTTTTCAAGCTTAGCCACCGGGAAGGGCTCGCCGGCATACATGATGGTATGTAGATGGTTTTGTTTTTTAAAAACTGCCCTTTTTCCATTAATGTCAATAGGGTTGACGGCGTGGTATAAAGCATGGTGGCGTTTTCATTTTCCAGAAGGGCGACATAATCCCGGTGTTTAATGCTAATGTCACGCCGTTTATTCCAATCGTAACAAATCAATGTCGCACCCACACTCAATGTATTGAAAATATCAAATACCGATAAATCGAATTTAAGCGGTGCCCGTGAGATAATCCGGTCATTATGGGTGAGCCTGAATTCTTTTGCATCCAATCCACAAAGGTCATCGCATTCCTATGGCTTAACATAATGCCTTTTGGTATGCCGGTTGACCCTGATGTATGAAGGATATACGCCAGATCATCCGAAACTTGACTTAAGGCGTCTGTTGTATCAAGCGATTCCATCAGCTCTCCTGGCTTCATCGTCTGCGTAAGCCCGATAGATTTAAAACAGGCATAAGCTGTCATTGCTTCCACCGGCAAATCAACCATTACTCCATCTTTGAAGGTAAAGAGGCAGGGAAGGCATCGGTTTCGATAACTATCGCATATTTTAAATTGCAATGGAGGAATTGTTGTTGAAATTGATCAAACAAGGGACGGTCGATGAGCAGGATATCAAGGTTCAAATTCGCTATGACGCTGATGAGTAATTGTGTAGGGTAATAGGGTCTATCGGCACATAGGTTTTTAGCTTTGAGAATACCGAGAATACTGGCGATCCCATTAACATTTACATGAGATAGTATGCCGACAAAATTATTATTTTAACACAAGAATTACTAATTTCATTTATTATTAAACTAATTAAATTGGCTTTCCTATTTAGCTGCCGATAGGTCGTACGGTTTTGATATTCATCAACAATGGCCGTTGCGTTAGCGTATTGATCAACGGATCGGTGAAATCCATCATGTAACAGAGTCGTCATACTGATTCCTTTTGCTATACCCGTCATACATAAAGCTCCGTGCGCGTTGGCTTCGTTGCTATGTTCATTCATGAGCCTCGCCGTCTTCCTGCAGCTTATATTATTTAGGGTCAGTTTTGATAATTTACCGCTAACGCGGCATACAGCCGAGGCTGAATAATATCTGAATATCAGCTAAATTATTGCCACTTCGAATAAATTATTATTTTTGTTTGAGTGCTAAAGCCGCTATCTGATCGTAACATTCCTTTGATCGACCTTTTCCTTGATAATATAACATCGGCGTTGAAAATATTTTTTGATGATGTGGTAAAATGCTTGAGTAATATTGTTCGAGCAAATTCCTCGATGTATTTTTTGTACGCCATGTTGAATTAATTATCAGATCGCCTTTTCGGATTCCTTGGGATTTCTCTATTAAATCCATATTTAAATGGCTTATGACATTAAACCAAAATATAAATATTTTATTTTCATCGCCGTCCCTTTGGGTGAGGTACTCCTCAAAGGTGGTTTTGATCAGTTGGGGACATTCACCTCTGGTGGCTAAAGGGTCTATGCCTAAGTAACTTAGGTTTGTAGCCTTTATTAATTCATAGTAGTTGTAATCGCCGCAGCCGACTACCACCGCCTGTTTGTAGTGCTTGAAGAGATTGAGCTTGCAACTTAGAAATTCTTTTCAGTATCCAAAAATCCCTTGCTATGTTCAAACTGTCTTCATCCAGCATTTTTTATAGGTATTATGAATAAATTTCATTTTATCATCTAATCAATATTTCAGTAATTCGGCGTAGGGCATAACCATACCGGCCCCAATGAATCTGTGGGCCTTATGACAAAACCCATTTTTCATATAAGCGCTCGCGTCCTAATGCGGCCATACCCAATATATCAGCCTCAGGGCAGGCATGTACTTTTAGATAATGGAATATATTGTGCAGAATACGTACACCTATACCGTAACGATGCTGGAAATCAGGATGGACCATGAGATCCATTATGCAAAAGATCAGGGAACCATCCCCCACCACACGCCCGCTACCTAGAATTTGTTGGCCCTGATAGGCGGAACAGATATATAACGAATGGGCAAGAGCTTTTTCAGCGCACCGGTTAGTTGGCACAGACCAGCCAACGCTATTTCTTAATTCATTGTATTCTGTGGCCGTGATAATTTCATCAGTATATATTATTGCCATTATGTATTTTAAGCCTGATGTGTATTAGAGAAGTATTTCTTCTTTGTAATCCGAAAATGCCTGAATAATTTTTTTCAATTGCCAAGGCTCATTCATGGCGGTGATGGTCATACGGATACATTCACTGCCTTTCGGCATGGTGGGGTAAGGGCATGAAGTCACAAAGAGACCATAGTCCGAATAAAGTATTTTTGAAAAGGTAGTCAGCATTTCGGTGTTGGGTATTTTGACCGATACAATGGGGAAACCATTTTGGCAAAAAGTCTCAAACCCAAGCTGGGCCAATCCGGCTAATAATTCTTGCACCATGCGGTGTATTTTTATTTTCAGAACGTCGCCTTCCTGCGCCAGCAAATCCAGACCGGCATTAAGCAAACCGAAGGCAAAGGGAATGGGTTGCTGAGAATAGTCCAATGGCTTTGAAAACGCGAGCAGGGTGTTTTTCAATTTTTTCGATACGCCGGCAAACGCCATGGCGCAACCCATATTTTTGGCGGTGCCGGCGATGTAAAGTATATTATCATAGGAAAGATCGAGGTAATTAACGATACCCGAGCCATCGCCATAAGGATTCTGGCTTTTATCGGTATTACCCAGCATACCGAAGCCATGGGCGTCATCAACGAATAATATTGCATTATATTTATGGGCAATTGCCTGTATTTCCGCCAAGCGAACATAATTACCGGTGATGCTGTAGACGCCATCCAGGCAAATCAACTTATGCCGGGCATGCTGATGGGATTTCAACAGCGTTTCGAGTTGGTCCAGGTCGTCGTGGGGATAGCTTTTTAATATTGCGCCTTTATCCCTTGCCAGCTGGGCACCGTGGAACATGATGGCATGGGCGGCTTTGTCCATGATCACCAGATCATTTTCCTCCAGAAGCGCCGGAATAATGCCTATGCTACCGAGAAAAGTGTTGGTGACTATCAATGCATCTTCGGCCTGGATAAAGCGGGCTAAACGCGCTTCAAGCTCCAGGCATAGTCCGTAATGCCCCGTCAGTCTTGCTCTGCCGGTGTGCAGGCCATAGTCTTTTACCGCCTGTATGGCCGATGGCAGCAGTTCTTCTTGCCTTTTGTCGAACCCGAGATAGTTGCCTGAAGCAAAATCAATGATTTCCTTGCCGTTTTTGTCAATAAAAACCCGGTTTCGAGATTTTGAAATAGTCACATCATACTGGGAGCTTTCATTCAATAATTTGAACAAATCTTTTCTGCTGCCTGATTTGATGTTATCACTCATCTTATTTAATAGTTCATACATATATTAACGCCCTAACCACGATTCAACGATATTTCAGTTAACGATTCCCCTGATTGATTGATTATTTTTATCGGATGAGGGGATAAAAATCAATTTTTTTTATATTTTAATAACAGGATGTTTCCGTTTAATAAAAGTTTATAGTTATGGGGGTATGATTTTCTATTTTTCTTCAAATGAAAATATAAAATTCAATTGTTAATGTTTCACTAATGATATAGACATCATCGATGGTATTATAAATGGTAAGGTTTTAATGTAGCTGTTTGAGCCTGCGGCGGGAACTGGCCAGGCAACAGAGCGGGAACGGCAGCGTCACGACCAGCAGCAGCCACAGTAATGAATATACCGCATCGATACCGTCGTTTTGCAAATTGATATAGAGCTTTACCGGAATGCCCTGCGGGAAATAAGAGAACACCAGCACAATACCGAATTCACCCACCACCCTGACCCAGGCGATGGCCAGGCCGGTGGCCAATCCCTGGCGGGCCAGGGGCAACGTTAAGCGTATCAGGATCTGCCACGGCGGCGCGCCGAGGACTTTCGCCGCTTCTTCCACCGTCGGCGGCACGCCTTCAAAAGCCACTCGGGCCGACATGACATAATAGGGCAGCGCGCCGTAGATCTGCGCCAGCACAAAAGCGCCGGCATTGTTGGTCAGCGAGAGGCCCAGACGGGCGATAATCCCCCCCACTGCGCCGTAGGGGCCGTAAACCGATATCAGCAATATTCCCAATGCCAGGGGCGGCGTCAGCAGAGGTATCAACACCATGATTTCCACCCAGTGACGCATAAATGATGTGGTGCGCGCCAGCCAAAGCGCCAGCGGCGTGCCCAACAGGACAATACAGGGAATGGAAATGCAGCTTAATCCCAGCGACGTGGCGACGGAATTCCAATCGCCATAGGCGAGATGGAACCCGTGCCAGGGCGTGACGCCGATGAGCGTGATAAAGGGCAGCGCCAGCAACAGCAATGCCGGCGCCGCCAGCCAGCGGGACACTCGCTTAGGCCGTTGCGCGCTTATTGATAAAGCACCCCGCCCTTAGGCTGGCCGTAACCGTTTTTCTTAAGCTCCGCCTGGCCGGCCGGGCTTTGCAGAAAAGCGATAAATTTACGGCCCAGGGCGGCATCGGGGGCGTTTTTCAACACCGCGGCATAAAACACCAGCGGCTGGGTTTGCAGGGTTTTTTCCTGCCCCTTGGAATCAGTCACCTTGAAGCTTACTTTGCTATACCAGTCCTTGGTCATGGCGGGGTTGCTGAGATTGATTTCATCGGGCAAGGTGATGTAGGGCAGCTTTGACGAGATGGTCGCGCTTTCATAACCTGAAGCCGCGTCCACCTGCCCGGCTTCCATTCGGGTCAGTAAACCGCCTTCGGCGAACACCTGTTGCGGATTTTGCACATCGCCCAATACCTTGTGGGTTAAACCGGGCTGTTGATAATATTTTTCCGCCAGCAGCATGGTGAAAATAATATTTTGTCCCTGCGGGTCATTGATGGGATCCGTGCGGCCGAACTTCAACCCCGGGGATTCCAGGACTTTCCACCAGGGCGCGGCGCCCGGTTTGGCGTTTTTAATGGCTTCAAAGGCGGGGGCGAAGGTGCTTTTGGGATTATAGGTAATCACCATGCTGGTACTGGCAACCGGCACGGCTTCATCAACCAGACCAGCCTGCTTGAGGATATCCATGGGTCCGGGGGTGATGGAAACAAAGACGTCCGCCACGACTTTCTTCGATTCCAGCAGGTGCGCCATGCCATAGGCGCCCTGCCCCTGGCCTTGATAAGCGGCATGCTCATTTTGGGCAAAGGTCGGGCCGAGATATTTATCCATCACCACGCCCATTGAACCGGCATAAGTCACTCGTATATCTTGCGCCGCCTGGACCGACAGGCTGGATATAGCCCCCAGCGCGCACAGTATCATGGCCGGCAAATATTTTTTCTTTATCATTTTGGGTTACCGTTATATAAAAAATTACATAACAATATCGGCTGCTTAAGTCAAAATGCAAGCTAAAAAAACTGTCAAATTATTAATGACGCTTTAGGATTATATGAGAGGATATGATTTACGCTGCCTGCCGCTGTAAAAGGGACTCTTACCTTTATATTGCCTGTTTTTTCCTAAAGAGGGGAATATAAGAGCCGCCAGGAAGAGCCGCGCGCATTGAAGCGAAGTTTATTTAATTGCCGTCCCAGGATGAACCGACCACAGCGAAGTGCCGTGAACTTTCTTTAATCTGATAGGGGTACCAAATGATTACATCAGCCAGAAATCAGCTTACGGGAACCGTATCCGCCATCACAGCCGGCGCGGTTAATGATGAAATTGAGATTACCCTGCCTAACGGCAAGGCGTTGATTGCCACCATTACCCATAGCAGCGTGCAATACCTCGATCTCAAGCGGGGCGGAGAAGCCATCGCTTTTATCAAAGCGCCCTGGGTGATCCTGACCGCCGCCGATACCGGTCTGCGTTTTTCGGCGCGCAATCAATTCGCCGGTAACGTGAAGGCGGTGGTCAAAGGCGCGGTCAACAGCGAAGTGACGGTGGAGATCGATGCCACCATGTCACTGGTCTCGGTGATCACCAACGAAAGCGTCAACGGGTTGAAGCTTAAGGAAGGGGATGCGGTAACCGCGTTGGTTAAGGCTTCCAGTATCGTTATCGCCACCCGCGCCTGAGGGCGGCCATAAGTGGAGAGGGTATAGTGGCCCTCTTCGCTGCATCTGTACATAAATGTACATTGTGGGGAATATATATACCCGAATGTATTTTGTCCGGAAATGAGGTTTTTAATTAAATAAACATCAGAGAACTTTTCTTTGAAAAAAAGTACTTGAATGTACTAATTAGCGAAAATCCCCTATCGAGTTCACAGTTTTGCGTTTAGCAGCCGTCATCCTGGCAAGAATAACAATAAGGAATAAACCCTGTTAATACAGGCGCTAAAGTCCCTCAGATAAAATTAAACGGCAATTTAACCCTGATTTAAAACCCCATGGCGGGTTATTGGCATGGGGTTTGCTCTATGTCTATGGCAAGCAATATTATCAGCAGTTTTTATTCATCAGAGGAGTTATTCATTGTGACTCGCAAACTGGCAATTTATGGTAAGGGTGGCATCGGTAAATCAACCACCACGCAAAATACCGCGGCCGCATTAGCCCACTTCCATCACCAAAAGATTTTTATTCATGGTTGTGATCCGAAAGCTGACTCAACCCGGCTTATTCTCGGCGGCATGCATCAGGAAACATTGATGGATGTATTGCGGGATCAAGGGGCGGAAAAAATCACTAATGATATGGTGGTGAAAACCGGTGTATTCGGCATCAGCTGCGTTGAGTCAGGCGGCCCGGAACCGGGTGTAGGCTGCGCGGGACGCGGCGTCATCACCGCTATCGACCTGATGGAAAACAACAAAGCCTATTCCGAAGATCTTGATTTCATTTTCTTCGATGTATTGGGCGACGTGGTTTGCGGCGGTTTCGCCATGCCCATCCGCGAAGGTAAAGCCCAAGAAGTCTATATCGTCGCTTCCGGCGAAATGATGGCAATTTACGCCGCGAATAATATCTGTAAAGGTTTGGTTAAATATGCCAAGCAGAGCGGCGTTCGCCTCGGCGGGATTATTTGTAACAGCCGTAAGGTAGATGGTGAAAAAGAATTCGTTGAAGAGTTCACCGCGGCCATTGGTACGCAAATGATCCATTTTGTGCCCCGTGACAATATCGTGCAAAAAGCCGAGTTCAATAAAAAGACCGTGACTGAATATGATCCTGAATCTAACCAGGCCCATGAATACAGTGAACTTGGTCGTAAGATTATTGAAAATAAAAACCTGGTTATTCCTAAGCCCTTGTCGATGGATGCCTTGGAAGCCATGGTGGTTAAATACGGTTTGGCGGATTGATTCCGGCCTTGCCCTAAAAAGTTAAGGGCCGGAGTCATGCTGGCCGCTTAGTGTATTACCGATGAAGTCGGGGATTGAATTATGCCACATCATGAGTTTGACGTTAGCAAATGTATTCCTGAGCGGAAGCTGCATGCTGTCGTTAAAGGAGCTGAAGAAGATTTATCGTCGGTGCTCCCGTTGGGCTATCTGAATACCATTCCGGGAACACTGTCGGAACGCGGCTGCGCCTATTGCGGTGCCAAGCATGTGATTGGCACCCCGATGAAGGATGTTATCCATATCAGTCACGGGCCGGTGGGTTGTACTTACGATACCTGGCAGACCAAACGCTACATCAGCGATAACGATAATTTCCAGCTTAAATATACCTTTGCCACCGATATGAAAGAAAAACATATCGTGTTCGGCGCTGAAAAAGTGCTGAAGCAGAATATCCTGGAAGCGTTCAAGGCCCAGCCCACGATTAAGCGCATGACCATTTACCAAACCTGCGCCTCGGCGCTGATCGGCGACGACATCGCCGCGGTGGCCCAGGAAGTGATGGATGAAATGCCGGATGTGGATATCTTTGTCTGCAACTCGCCGGGTTTCGCCGGTCCAAGCCAGTCCGGCGGGCATCACAAAATCAATATCGCCTGGATCAACCAGAAAGTCGGCACGGTCGAACCGAAGATTACCAGCGATCATGTGATCAACTATGTGGGTGAATACAACATCCAGGGCGATCAGGAAGTGATGGTGGACTATTTCAAGCGCATGGGTATCCAGGTGCTGTCCACCTTTACCGGCAACGGTTCCTATGACGATTTGCGCTCCATGCAGGGCGCGCATCTGAATGTGCTGGAGTGCGCCCGCTCGGCGGAATATATCTGCAACGAATTACGGGTACGTTACGGCATCCCGCGTTTGGATATCGACGGTTTCGGTTTTGGACCGCTGTCGGATTCCCTGCGTAAGATCGGGCTGTTTTTCGGCATCGAAGATCGCGCCCAGGCCATTATCGATGAAGAAACCGCACGCTGGAAACCGGAACTTGATTGGTATCTGGCCCGCTTGAAAGGCAAAAAAGTCTGCTTATGGCCCGGCGGCTCCAAGCTGTGGCACTGGGCGCACGTTATCCATGAAGAGATGGGCGTGGAAGTGGTGTCGGTGTATACCAAATTCGGCCACCAAGGGGATATGGAAAAGGGTATCGCCCGCTGTGAATCCGGCGCGATGGCCATTGACGATCCCAACGAACTGGAAACCCTGGAAGCCATGTACCAGCTCAAGCCGGATGTGATTTTTACCGGCAAGCGGCCTGGTGAAGTGGCCAAGAAAATCCGGGTGCCTTACCTCAACGCCCATGCGTACCACAACGGGCCTTATAAAGGTTATGAAGGCTGGGTGCGGTTTGCCCGGGATATCTACAACGCCATTTATTCGCCGATCCATCAGCTCGCCCTGCTGGATATCAGCAAAGACGAGATCCCCACCGACAATGGCTTTGTGACCCAGAAGATGCTCTCCAGCTCCATGGTGAGTGAAGAGGTCAGTTCATCCACCACTTTGCGTCAATATACCGGCGGGTTCGACAGCGTGACGAAATTACGTGAACGTGTTTATCCCGCTTTCGCCAGACAGACTGTGAATACCGAGGAATAAGGAGGACACCATGGCAAGTCCGCTCGACAACCAGATTGAACAGCTGGTGGATTACATCATGAAAAATTGCCTGTGGCAGTTCCATTCCCGCGCCTGGGATCGGGAAAAGCAGAACGAGGGCATTTTATCCATCGCCGAACAGTTGCTGTGCGACGAACCGGTGGATTTGAGTACCCCGGCCGCACGGTGTTACTGGGCGGATGCCGTGGTGCTGGTGGATGCCTATAAGAGCCATTTTTCCTGGCTGGCCGCCATGTCAACGGCGGAGATCAAACAGCTCATCGCGGCACTGCATGAGCGTTTGAACTACCTGACGATTACCGGATCGTTGAATAAAGAACTCACCGATCAGCGCTATTAGATAGAGGGCAATATCATGTCGTGTGAATTAAAAGCCAAAGACCGTGCCGGTGTGATCAACCCGATATTCACCTGTCAACCGGCGGGAGCGCAGTATGTCAGCATCGGTATCAAGGATTGTATCGGTATCGTCCACGGCGGCCAGGGGTGCGTGATGTTTGTGCGCCTGCTGATTTCCCAGCATTTGAAGGAGAGTTTCGAAATCGCCTCCTCTTCGGTGCATGAGGACGGCGCGGTATTCGGCGCCCTGGATCGCGTTGAGCAGGCCGTAGATGTCCTGCTGATGCGTTATCCCCATGTGAAGGTCATCCCCATCATCACCACCTGCTCCACCGAAGTGATCGGCGATGATGTGGACGGGGTGGTGAGAAAGCTGAACGAGGAATTATTGCAGGAAAAATTCCCCGGACGTGAGGTTTACCTGATTCCGATCCATACGCCGAGCTTCGTCGGCAGCATGGTGAGCGGCTACGATGTGGCGGTGCGGGATTTTGTGAAATACTTCGCCAAGAAAACCGAACCCAACGGCAAGCTGAACGTGGTGACCGGCTGGGTAAACCCAGGGGATGTCACGGCGCTGAAACATCTGCTGGCGGAAATGCAGATCGACGCCACCGTGCTGTTTGAAATCGAAGATTTCGATTCACCGGTCATGCCCAGCGGAAATACCGTTTCCCACGGCAATACCACCATTGAGGATTTACGTGGAACCGCCAACGCGCTGGGAACCATCGCCCTCAATCGTTACGAAGGACGCAAGGCCGCCGATTGGCTGGCGGAAAAATTCGATATCCCGACCATTATCGGGCCCACGCCCATCGGCATCCGCAATACGGATACCTTTTTGCAGAACCTGAAAAAGCTTACCGGCAAACCGATTCCGGAATCGCTGGTACGGGAACGCGGCATCGCCATCGACGCACTGACGGATCTGGTGCATATGTTCCTGGCGGATAAGCGTGTCGCGATTTACGGTAATCCGGATTTGGTGATAGGTCTGGCGGAGTTCTGCCTGGATCTGGAAATGAAGCCGGTATTGGTCCTGCTTGGGGACGATAACGCCCATTACGACACCGATCCCCGCGTCACGGCACTGCAGGAAAAGGTCGATTTCGATATGGAAATAGTGACCAATGCGGATCTCTGGGATCTGGAAAAGCGCATCACGCAAGACGGCCTGAAACTGGATCTTATCCTCGGACATTCCAAAGGACGTTTCACCGCCATCGACAACCAGATCCCCATGGTGCGGGTGGGTTTCCCTACCTACGATCGGGCCGGATCCTACCGTCATCCGGTGGTGGGCTATGCCGGCGCCATCTGGCTGGCGGAGCAAATCGCCAACGCGCTGTTTACCGATATGGAATACAAGAAAAACAAGGAATGGCTGCTGAACGTTTGGTAAGGCGCCCCCCGTGATGCCGCTGTCCGGCGGCACCCGGGGCGCTGCGTCCATTGGCTTCTTACCGGATGGCGAATCGCGGTCCGGTCACGCCTCCCGAGGATAAACCCGATGTCCAAATTGATTTTCGAAACCGAACAGAAAAAGTTTACCCGCCTTTCCGCCGATGCCCGTGGCTATCACCGCCGCGCGGTACTGTTTGCCGAACAGGCGCAATCGCCGGGGCTGATTTTCAACGTGGGGTCCATTGCCGTTGAATGCTATCTCATCGCCTTATGCGCCTATTACGGCAGCATGGCGTTTAATCATAACTATTCCAGCCTGATGGATACCGCGGAAGAGGTCATCAACTTCCCGCCGGAGTTAAGCCTGAAAATCCGGGCGCTGGATGAAATATTCGGTATCTGTTCCCTGGATAACTATCACCACGGCACTCCCACCGAGGCGGACGCCGCCGGGATCGTCGAAATTTGCCTGGCGCTGTCGGCGATGCTGGACGCCCTAGCGGTGAATAAGCTTCCTTATTAATTAAACGAGGACATTATGCAGTCGATGACAGGCGTTGCGCCCCATGGGCACCCTCATGGCGAAATGCGTCGGGATGATAGGGAGATAACCGATGCGGCGGAGATCAATGAAATCCTAAATGCCGCCAAAGTGATGTATATCTCCCTGGCGGATAACAACATTCCTTTTATGGTGCCGGTGTTTTACGCCTGGGACGGGATGTCCTTATATTTCCACTCGGCCCGCTCCGGCAGCAAGATAGATATCCTGAAAAGAAACAACGCCATCTGTTTTGCCGTTTCCATCGAGCAAGGGGTGGTGGAAGACGAGGTTATTTGTAATTTCGAGGCCAAACATCGCACGGTGATTGGCTTGGGTAACGCGGTATTTATTGAGGATGAACAGGAAAAAATCGCCGCCCTGAACCGCATCGTCGCCCGGTTCAGCGATAAAGCCTGGAGCTTTCCCCAGGCCAATCTGCGTTCCACCCTGGTATTGCGCATTGATGTGGTGTCCATAAAAGGTAAAAAACACGGTTTTTAACCGGAGGACAAAATGAAAATAGCGGTATTTGTCGATACCGAAGGCAAAACGGCGTCTTTGTATCAGCAGGGTACGATTCGGGTGTACGAATCCTTGCCGTCAGGCTGGCAACCGGTGCGGGAAATCCCCTTTGGCCTGAGGGAAGATATGGGACTGGCGGAAATCCGTGCCCACATCCTGGCAATGCTCGCCGACCTGGACGGCTGCCGTCATTTTGTCGCCCGCGCCATTAACGGCGCGATGCTGTCCTATTTTGACGGTATGGGCATTGTAATGTGGAAGCTGACAGGGGACCCGGTGGGTTTTTTACCGCGGATACAGCATATCGCCCTGGACAAAACCCGTCAGGAGCAGACCGCGCAGGGGGCGACAGCCGCCACGTTTATCAAACCCGGCGACGCGGCGGGGGAATATCGGCTCAACCTTATCGACGCCTTGAAGAGCGATAGCGCATTAACCTCCAAACAGGTTTTGCAGCCTTTTTTGCGCCGGTCGGATTTTACCCGGCTTGAGATCGTTTGCGATCATTTGCCCAAATGGTTCGACAGGGAATTACCGGCGCTGGAATTGACCCTGGCGGCGGAGAAAAAGCCGGACGGCCGTTGTTATGCCGTGATCAGCCGTCCCTGAGGGCAACGCTTCGCCACGCTGCTTTTAGTTCAGGCCAAACGGTATTCCCTCCGTCGCGCTGCTTGATGACCGGGTCCCGGTCGGCATGTATCAGGCAATGATCCGCGCTTGAAGGAAGTCGGCGGCCCTGACCGGCTGCTTTCAATCAAGGAAGGTCTACCCACCGTGCTAAAACGTACAATGCCGCCGAAGGATTGTCGTTTATGGTACAAAATACAGCCAACGGCGTAATGGCCCCGGCGGCAATATGATGCCAAATCATATCGTTATATATTTTATTACATAGCGACTTTTGGCGTCCGTCTTGCAATATCCTCTGCTCAAGCCAGCTATTTTCCGGCAGACACCGCTGAGGAGAGGGTCATGAATCAAGTCGTTAACCCACTGACAAATCACGTCGCCACCCACTCTTTATTGACGGAGTCATTGTCCTTTTCCTGCCACTTGGGTGAGTGCCGTTCCGAACTGCTGCCCTTGCTGTCGGAAGTGAGCAAAGTGGTCAGCCGCGAGGGATCGTTATCCAAGACATTAAAGCTGGTGCTGGAATTGATGCAAAAACACCTCCAGGTCACCCGCGCGATGATTTCCCTATACGACGCCAGCTGCGATCAGATTTTTATCCATGAAAGCTTCGGACTGTCCCGAGAAGAGAGCGAAAAAGGGGTCTATTACCCCGGCGAAGGCATTACCGGCAAAGTGGTGGAAACCAGACAGCCGATTATCGTGCCGGTTATCGCCGACGAGCCGTTATTTCTCAATCGTACCGGCAGTTGGGATAGAAACCTGGATAGCCGTCTTTCCTTTATCTGCGTGCCCATCATGCGCGGCATGAAAGTCATGGGCACCATCGGGGTAGAGCGCTTATACAATAACCGGCAACTGCTGCACCTCGATCTCGAAGTGCTGGGGATTATCGCCACCACCATCGCCCAGGCGGTGGAGCTTCATCTGCTGGAGCGGGCCCACAAACAAGTGTTGCAGGCGCAAAGCGCCCGGCTGAACAGCGAATTAAAGGAAAAGTTCAAGCCCTCGAATATTATCGGCAATTCCAAAGCCATGCAGTCTGTTTACATGATGATTGATAAGGTCAGCCATGCCCGCACCACGGTGCTGATTCTGGGTGAAAGCGGCGTGGGTAAAGAGCGGGTGGCCAGCGCCATTCACTACAACAGCAGCTGCGCCCACGGGCCCTTTATCAAATTCAACTGCGCCTCGCTGCCGGAAAGCGTGATTGAAAGCGAGCTGTTCGGCCATGAAAAAGGCGCCTTCACCGGTGCGGTGGCGCGCCGGGCCGGCCGCTTCGAAGAGGCCCATGGCGGCACCCTGTTCCTGGACGAAGTGGGTGAGCTCTCTCCGGCGGTACAGGCGAAACTGTTGCGGGTCATTCAGGAACGCTGTTTCGAACGGCTCGGCAGTAATGAATCCATCAAGGTGAATGTACGTATTCTGGCGGCCACCCATTGCGATTTGACCGAAATGGTGGAAAAAGGCACCTTCCGCGAAGATCTGTTTTATCGGCTGAACGTGTTTCCGATTACCATCCCGCCGCTGCGGGAACGGGGTAACGATATTCTGCTGCTCGCCGAGCATTTCAATGCCTATTTCGCCAAGGAGCAGCAGGTGGACGTCCCCACCATCGCCACGCCGGCGCTGAATTTGCTGCTGAGCTACGATTGGCCGGGCAATGTGCGGGAATTGGAAAACCTGATGGAGCGGGCGGTACTGCTGGCGGAGGGCGGCGTGATCCACAGCTACAACCTGCCTAACGGCCTGCAGCCCGCCGTGCTGGGTGAACTCGGCGGCCAGTCCGGCCTGGAAGCGCGGTTATCCCTGATGGAATACGAAATAATCGTCGAGTCCCTGTCGCGCCATCAAGGGAACATGTCCAAGGCAGCGGCGCAATTGGGCCTGACCCGGCGCATGCTCGGTTTGCGCATGGCAAAGTACCGGCTCAATTATAAAGATTACCGGTGCGGAGGTTAAAATGAGTACACAGACCGATCTCGTTAAAACCGGCGAGCAGGACCGGATATCCGTCCCGCGATTCAATCCCGCCCCGGGCCGGCCGGTCCACGGCCGGTCCCGCAAGCCCCACTCCAGGCACGAGGTGGACCACATCATCGCACGCTCCCCCGCCATGAAAAATATCATGGCGATCCTCGCGCGCATAGCGCCGACCCGCACGGCGGTGCTGCTGCGCGGCGAGCCCGGCACCGGCAAGGACGTCATTGCCCGGGCGATACATAATCTGTCGCCGAACCGCGAAGGGCCTTTTATCAAAGTCTGCTGCGACTACCTTAATAATGAACAGACCCTGCTGGAGCTGTTCGGCTGCGATTCCGGCTATTCTCCCGGCGCCGCCCGCTACCCCGGCGATATCTCCCTGGCGGCGGGCGGCACGCTGTTTATCAGCGAAATCGGCCATTTTTCCCTGGCGTTGCAAAAAAGGCTGCTGCGAATGTTGCAGGACCAGCTCTATCGGCCCTTGGGGAGCACCGAAACCTTGCCAAGCGACGTGCGGATTATCTGCGCCACGGAAAAAAACCTGGAAGCAATGATGGTGCGGGGGGAATTTTTGCCGGAGCTCTATTACCGGATCCATATCGCCACCGTTAACCTGCCGCCGCTGCGGGACAGAAAAGAAGACATCCCCGCCCTGGCGGCCTATTTTTTTGAACGCTACAACCGGGTTAACGGCCTGCGGCTCTCCATCACCGAGGCGGCGTTGGCGCCGCTGTATGTATGCCACTGGCCCGGTAATGTCCGGGATCTGGAGAATTGCCTGGAACATGCCGCCCTGTTGGCCGCAGACGATGTAATCCGCCAACTGCCCTGCCTGGCGGGACGGTGCTTTCGCCAGCGGCTGAACCAGAAAATCAGCCGGCAGGAAGAGGTACCGCCGGCCCATGAAAGCAACGACGGCGTTCTTGCACCGGCGGCCGCCTGGCGGCCCGTAACCCCCGCAGGCCAAGGCACCCTATCCCCCCCGGCCCACGACGCCGCCTTAGTGGACGAGGACGACCCCCGTAACCGGTTAATCAGCGCGCTGGAAAAAAGCGGCGGCGTCAAAGCCAAAGCGGCCCGGTTGCTTAACATCACACCCCGCCAGCTCTATTACGCCCTCAAAAAACTGCAAATAGAAGTCAAGAAATTCTAGCGACTGCATCGGGCTAAAACCCTGTCCGCGAGTACCGCACTTTAAACCGTGCCCGGTCGGAGCAGGATGCTAGATCGTAAACACGCCGTAAATCCATCCCTGGAGGCTCGATCCGCGCCGTCCTGGCGCGGACGGTTTACTCTCCTAGCATCCTGCCCCGCCTCATAAACTCTGAGAACGTTTGCAAGTTCCCCACGGCCCGCGAGGCCCGCTGTCACCGAACGTGCAACGGGCATGTTAAAGGGAGAGCGCGCCAATGGGGCCGACGCGGGCGTGGTTTTACCGCCCGCCGAAGCGCCCCATGGCACGCTAGGCCCGCTGTCACCGAACGTGCAACGGGCATGTTAAAGGGAGAGCGCGCCAATGGGGCCGACGCGGGCGTGGTTTTACCGCCCGCCGAAGCGCCCCATGGCACGCTAGGCCCGCCATCACCGATCCTGAACCGGACGTGTTAAAGGGCACCCATGCCGATACCGGGGTTCAAGCGCGCCCCGCGCGCAATCATCAAGCAAAGACCCCAGCCAGCCAGGACCGCCAAAAATCCCCCGCAGCCTGCGCCAGCAACGGCGCATAGCGGCGGCTCTGTCTCCCGCAATTGCGGCACGCTCACCCCCGCCCCGGCCAGCTCGGCGGCATGGCCCACATCCCACGACTCCAAACCCGCCGCGGTCACCTCCAAATGACACTGGAATCCCAACGCATAGTCACCCAATGCAAAGGCCTGATTGGCATACCTGTCTGAGCCCGCCAAATGCCATGCCCCGGCCGGCAGATCAAAGGTATCCCCATGCCAATGCAACACCTTCACCTGCCGGTTCAACAGCCCGGACAGCGCCGGCAGCCGCGAGATGTCCCCACCGGCATGCAGCGCCCCCCAGCCGATTTCCTTACCCGCCGTACCGGGATAAACCCTGGCGCCCGCCGCCGCCGCCATAAGCTGCCCTCCCAGGCATATCCCAAGCGTCGGCCGCTGCCGCGCCAGCCTGGCGCGTATCAGTTCGATTTCAGGCACCAGGAAAGGATAGGCCTCCTGTTCATACACCCCGATAGGGCCGCCCAAGACAATCACCAGATCGTAGGCCAGCGGGTCCACCTCGGACCAGTCCAGCGCGCAGGCGTCGGCCATGGTGATGTTAAACCCGCTCCGGGTTAATATCCCCCCAAGGGATCCCAAGTCCTCAAAAGCGACGTGGTAAATGGCCAATGCATTACGCATTATATTCTTCCAGTAAAAGAGTTATTAATGAAAACGGGAATAGATATTTTTATCAGGTTAAATCTTTCGCGAAATAAAAATCTTTTATTTAATTGATCTCGGCATTGCCAATTGCTTAAAAATGTCTACCCCGCTGTTTAAGAGCGGTAAAAGACGGCAGGAACCACAACCAAAATATCAGACAACACCCCCTTGGCGCCGCGAATTATTCAGGGGAATATAGCGTGTCGAGGACGCGCCGACGCTGGTGATCCTCTGTTATTCTTATGGCTAGTCATATTGTTTTAATATAGTAGGCGGATAGTATGGCGATGTGAGCGGCAGAGTTGTCGAATCGCCAAATAACCTAATTAATGACAGCATTTTAACCTGCTTTTAACCCACATTCTTGAAACAACCGTTCATATATTAGCCATTCGGAAAGAAAGTTTTTTAGTTTTTAATTAGAATCTATGACCAGTAATCTTTGATAATAGAGTGCAATACTTTGGTTTATTAACTATAAGCCTAATGTTCGTGCTGGTTTTATGATCAAATACCTGGTGTTTATGTTCGTTTGGCCCACCCCTTAAAATGTGTAAATCCCTATTGGTTATATTGACGTCATGGCAAACTGTTGCCAAATTGGGAGCCTCGGAAGTCAGGGGGGCAAAGGATTGTTTGAATGTGTCCTGCATTCAGCATGTCGGTCGACGCTTTTCATCGGGCAGTCCGCACTCTTCTTTCCCCTCTTTCGTTCGGTTGCCGCAAGGCGCACAGCACAGACCGCAGCCTAAAAAAAACAGCGTCTGGCCGTATACACAACACACAACATCACATCACGTAATGGAGCATAATGATGACAATTTCCTTGACCAAATCAGGGATACTGAAGGTCGGCATTAGCCTGGCTGCTTTAGCTGTGGCTGCCAGCGTTCAGGCCAAAACCCTGGTGTATTGCTCAGAGGGTTCGCCTGAAGGGTTCAATCCGCAGCTGTTCACCTCCGGCACCACCTTTGACGCCAGTTCCGTTCCTATCTATAACCGCCTGGTGGATTTTAAACTCGGCACTACGGAAGTGATTCCGAGTCTGGCGGAAAAATGGGACATCAGCGCCGACGGTAAAACCTATACCTTCCATTTGCGTCACGGCGTCAAGTGGCAGGAAAGCAAGGATTTCAAACCGACGCGCGAACTTAACGCCGACGACGTCGTCTTCTCCTTTACGCGCATGAAAGATGCCAATGCCCCCTACCATAAAGTTTCCGGCGGCAGCTATGAATACTTTGACGGCATGGGCATGGGCGATTTGATAAGCAGCGTGGAAAAGGTCGACGATTATACCGTCCGCTTTAACCTGACCCGTGCAGAGGCGCCTTTCCTGGCCGATTTAGGCATGGACTTCGCTTCCATTATGTCCGCCGAATATGGGGATGTGATGATGAAAGCCGGCACGCCGGAAAAAATCGACCTGAACCCAATCGGCACCGGTCCGTTCCAACTGCTGCAGTACCAGAAGGATTCACGCATTCTGTATAAAGCGTTTGAAAACTACTGGGGCACCAAACCGAAAATCGATCGCCTGGTATTCTCCATTACCCCCGACGCGTCGGTACGTTACGCCAAACTGCAGAAAAACGAATGCCAGGTTATGCCGTACCCGAATCCGGCCGATATCGCCCGCATGAAGCAGGACAAAGATATCACCATGCTGTCCCAGCCGGGTCTGAACGTCGGTTATCTGTCGTTCAACGTACAAAAGAAACCGTTGGACAACCTGAAGGTCCGCCAGGCGCTGACCATGGCGGTGAATAAATCCGCCATCATCGACGCCGTTTACCAGGGCGCCGGCCAAGCGGCCAAGAACCTGATCCCGCCGACCATGTGGAGCTATAACGACGCGGTGCAGGATTATCCTTACGATCCGGTCAAGGCTAAAGCGCTGCTGAAAGATGCCGGTTTCCCCGATGGCTTCTCCATCGATTTATGGGCGATGCCGGTACAGCGTCCCTACAACCCGAATGCCCGTCGCATGGCGGAGCTGATTCAGTCCGACTGGGCGAAAATCGGCGTGAAAGCCAAGATTGTCAGCTATGAATGGGGCGAGTATCTTAAACGCGCCAAAGCCGGCGAGCATCAGACCGTTATGATGGGCTGGACCGGCGACAATGGGGATCCGGACAACTTCTTCGCCACCCTGTTCAGCTGCGATGCGGCTAAAGACGGCTCCAACTATTCAAGATGGTGCTACAAACCGTTTGAGGACGTGATCCAGCCGGCCCGCAGCACTTCCGATCAGGCAAAACGTATCGAGCTGTACAAGCAGGCTCAGGTGGTGATGCACGATCAGGCCCCTGCGTTAATCATTGCCCATTCAACGGTGTACGAACCGGTGCGTAAAGAAGTCAAAGGGTACGTGGTTGATCCGTTAGGTAAACATCATTTCGAGAACGTATCTTTAGAGTAAAGGTCAATAAACCCTCCTTAACCCTATAGGGAGCCCCCTCCGTTCATGCGAGGGGGCGGGAACATCCCCTGTGCCGCACAGGGGAAGGTATCGCGCCAGCGAGGCCACGGGGGGGAATCCTGAAGATGTGAGCTTTGATAACCCGGTCGCCGCAAGCGACCGGGTAAACTATATACAGAAACAGAGAGTTCGGAATATGTTGCAGTTCATACTCCGACGTTTGGGACTTGTGATCCCGACGTTTATTGGTATTACCTTGCTGACGTTTGCGTTTGTCCATCTGATCCCGGGCGATCCGGTGTTGATCATGGCCGGCGAACGGGGCATGTCGCCGGCGCAGCACGCCCAGGCGATGGCGCAATTGGGCCTGGACAAACCGCTCTATGAGCAATATATCCGTTATGTCGTCGGCATTCTGCACGGTGATCTGGGTATATCCCTTAAAAGCCGCATACCCGTCTGGCAAGAGTTTGTGCCGCGTTTCAAGGCAACCCTCGAACTGGGTGTTTGCGCAATGATTTTCGCCGTGGCGCTGGGTATTCCGGCCGGCGTGCTGGCTGCGGTAAAACGCGGCTCGCTGTTTGATCATACCGCGGTCAGTATCTCCCTGGCCGGCTATTCGATGCCCATCTTCTGGTGGGGCATGATGCTTATCATGCTGGTGTCGGTGCACTGGAATCTCACGCCGGTCTCCGGGCGGGTCGGGGATACGGTGTTCCTGGACGATTCGCTGCCCCTCACCGGATTTATGCTGATTGATACTCTGATCTGGGGGCAGCCCGGTGATTTTATCGACGCCCTTAAGCATATGATTCTGCCGGCCATCGTGCTCGGCACCATTCCACTGGCGGTGATCGTGCGCATGACCCGCTCGGCGATGCTGGAAGTGCTGAGCGAAGATTATATCCGTACCGCCCGGGCCAAGGGCCTAAGCCGTATGCGGGTCATTATCGTCCATGCGCTGCGCAATGCCCTGCTGCCGGTGGTCACGGTCATCGGTTTGCAGGTGGGTACCCTGCTGGCGGGGGCAATTCTCACCGAGACCATTTTTTCCTGGCCGGGATTGGGGCGGTGGTTGATTGAAGCCTTGCAGCGCCGGGATTATCCGGTGGTGCAGGGCGGTGTGTTATTGGTAGCGATCCTGATTATTGTGGTGAACCTGCTGGTGGACGTGCTGTACGGCGTGGTTAACCCGCGTATTCGCCACAAGAAATAGGGGAATGGAAAATGACTGAAATTTCTGAGCCGGTGGTAGCCGGCGCACCTAAGCCCATGACCCCGTTGCAGGAGTTCTGGCACTATTTTCACCGCAATAAAGGCGCGGTAATCGGGCTGGGTTACATCGTACTGATGTTCGTGATTGCCATCGGCGCCGGGGTAATAGCGCCACACGGCCCGGCCGAGCAGTTCCGCGAAGCCCTGCTGCGGCCGCCGGTCTGGATGGAGGGCGGCAGCTGGCAGTTCATCCTGGGTACTGATGACGTCGGCCGCGATATCATGACCCGGTTGATGTACGGCGCCCGGCTGTCGCTGCTGGTGGGCTGCCTGGTGGTGGTGCTGTCACTGATTTTCGGGGTGATATTCGGCCTGTTGTCCGGTTATATCGGCGGACTGGTGGACGTTATCATCATGCGTGTCGTGGATATCATGCTGGCGCTGCCCAGCCTGCTGCTGGCTCTGGTGCTGGTGGCGATATTCGGCCCCTCCATTGTGAATGCCTCCCTGGCGCTGACGTTCGTGGCATTGCCACACTATATCCGTTTAACGCGCGCGGCGGTGCTGGGGGAAGTGAACCGCGACTACGTGACCGCCTCCGGCGTTGCCGGCGCCGGCGCCATGCGGCAGATGTTTATCAATATTCTTCCCAACTGCCTGGCGCCGTTAATCGTGCAGGCGTCGCTGGGTTTCTCCAACGCCATCCTTGATATGGCGGCGCTGGGCTTTCTGGGCATGGGCGCGCAGCCGCCGACACCGGAGTGGGGCACCATGCTCGCCGACGTGTTGCAGTTTGCGCAAACTGCCTGGTGGGTAGTGACCTTCCCCGGGGTCATTATCCTGCTCACCGTTTTAGCCTTTAATTTGATGGGCGACGGGCTGCGTGATGCGCTCGACCCCAAACTCAAGCAGTAACGAGGAAGCAATGGCGTTATTAACCATAGATAAACTGTCGGTGCATTTCGGTGATGAAGGGACACCGTTTCGCGCCGTCGATCGTATCAGCTACCAGGTGGAGCAAGGCCAGGTGGTGGGTATCGTGGGCGAATCCGGCTCCGGTAAGTCGGTAAGTTCGCTGGCCATTATGGGCCTGATAGATTTTCCCGGCCGGGTGATGGCGGAAAACCTGGTATTCAACGGGCGGGATTTGCAAAAGATCTCCAATAGCGAGCGCCGCCAGCTGATCGGCGCCGATATTGCGATGATTTTCCAGGATCCGATGACCAGCCTGAATCCTTGCTACACCGTGGGTTACCAGATTATGGAAGCCATCAAGGTGCACCAGGGAGGCAACCGCAGAACCCGGCGCCAGCGGGCTATTGATCTGCTGACCCTGGTGGGGATTCCCGCCCCGGCTTCCCGTCTGGATGTCTATCCCCATCAGCTGTCCGGCGGCATGAGCCAGCGGGTGATGATAGCCATGGCCATTGCCTGCCGGCCGAAGTTATTGATTGCCGACGAGCCCACCACCGCGCTGGATGTGACTATCCAGGCGCAGATTATCGAACTGCTGCTGGATTTGCAGCAGCGGGAAAATATGGCCCTGGTGCTTATTACCCACGATCTGGCCCTGGTGGCGGAATCGGCTCATTATATTATCGTGATGTACGCCGGGCAGGTGGTGGAAACCGGCAAGGCGACGGAAATCTTCCGCGCGCCGCGCCATCCCTATACCCAGGCGCTGCTGCGCGCCCTGCCGGAGTTTGCCGCCGATAAATCGCGGCTGGCCTCGTTGCCGGGCATGGTGCCGGGTAAATACGACCGCCCGCTGGGATGCTTGCTTAATCCCCGCTGCCCCTATGCCGACGAGAAATGCCGCCAGGTGGAACCGGAGCTGATGACGCTGCCGGATCGGCAGTCGAAATGCCACTATCCGCTGGATGACGAGGGGAGACCCACCCGATGAGCGAACCTATTTACGATCCCGCGTCAACGGCGCTGCTGCATGCGGTTGATTTAAAGAAATACTATCCGGTGAAAAAGGGCATTTTCGCCAAGGAAACCCTGGTTAAGGCCCTGGATGGCGTCTCGTTTACCCTGGAGCGGGGTAAGACACTGGCGGTGGTGGGCGAATCCGGCTGCGGCAAATCCACCCTGGGCCGGCTGCTGACCATGATTGAAATGCCCACCGGCGGCGAACTCCATTATCTGGGCCAGGATTTGCTGAAACCGGACCAGACCGCGGAGCACTTGCGCCGGCAGAAAATCCAGATTGTGTTCCAAAACCCTTACGGCTCGCTGAATCCCCGTAAGAAAGTGGGGCAGATACTGGAGGAGCCTTTGATTATCAATACCTCCCTGAACCGGGAGCAGCGCCGTGAAAAAGCGTTGGCGATGATGGCAAAGGTGGGGTTGCGCACGGAGTACTACGAGCGCTATCCGCATATGTTTTCCGGCGGCCAGCGCCAGCGTATCGCCATTGCCCGCGGTTTGATGCTGGACCCGGATGTGGTGATTGCCGATGAGCCGGTTTCCGCCCTGGATGTGTCGGTTCGCGCCCAGGTCTTGAACCTGATGATGGACCTGCAACAGGAAATGGGGCTGTCCTATGTATTCATCTCCCACGATCTGTCGGTGGTGGAGCATATCGCCGATGAAGTGATGGTGATGTACCTGGGACGCTGCGTGGAGAAGGGCAGCAAGGCGGCGATATTCGACAATCCGCGCCATCCCTATACCCAGGCGCTGCTGTCCGCCACGCCGCGGCTGAACCCCGATTTGCGCCGCGAACGCATCAAGCTGACCGGCGAGCTGCCCAGTCCGTTGGATCCGCCGCCGGGATGCGCCTTCAGCGCCCGCTGCCGCCGCCGCTTCGGTACCTGTACCGAGTTGCAGCCGCAGCTGAAAAAATACGGCGAACAGCTGGTGGCCTGTTTCGCCGTTGATCAGGATGAGGCGCAGGGCATTCGCTGAGGCGTGCGCCATAACCTTGCTAGCGGGCATGATGAGATTTTCCTGGTCCATCGTGCCCAATGGCTACCCCCCAACATCATCCCGCCATTAGCGCCGATAAACGCTCCCGGAAGTGTGCATGGCAGCAGTGAAATCATTGGCATTTCAATTAAGTCAATCAGTCGCGACCCCACGGCAATTAGCCCAAAAGTAGCAAACATTACATATTCACCTATGGACGGCATGAAATTCAAAGCACTGTTTCCGACAGACCTCAGCGCCCGAATAAAACCTCCAGGTGAATTGAGTATGCTTGCGGAATCATCAATGCCTGTGGAGGGTTGATGGTTATTAATTTCTAAATTATTTTTTATCTCAATTTTATTTTCATCAAAAGAAGCGAATAATGCTGGATTAGGCTTGCCGCCAAAGCCATCTTTTAAATTCAGCAAGCTGGCTTCATAATCCGACGTAAGATATTTCTTTCCAAATATGCCGTCGGACGTTAAATCTTTAAAATTCATCTAATCTTTTGTCAATACTCTCAAGAACGTTTTAGATTCTGTTGACGGATTGATATTGCCGGGAGGGTTTAAGCGATTTGAAACGGCTTTATAAAGTTCACGACCCTTATCGTTTGAGTTGTATTGGAGTGTATGCACTCCATTGTTATCTATATAGCATTTCAGCCCCTGATCCCAACATAATGTTTTACCCTCGGATAACCCATTTATGCTAACATCCAGTAAGGCTTTATTTTTACCAAGCAGTAAAAAATTGCATTTGCCTTGTTGTAATCCGATTGGGGCATTCCAATGAATTGCAACCCTTCAGCACTCTCTCTGAGCTTCCCGGCGGTATCCTGGAAAGTAGTAGGAGGATTTATGGATAAAATAATGATTTCACCTCGGGCTTTATCGTCTTCAACTAAGGATCCATGGCCGACAATCTTCTTAAAATAGGCCTGCTCAGTAGTAAATGCCCGGCAATTTTCCCCGGCTTCCGCTTTGAACCGTTTCAAAAACTGCTGAAAGTCTTTATCGCCATATAATACATCTATAATGCGCCAGGCTATATTTTTATAATTTGCCTGCTGAAGTCGTTGATGGATATAAGCTTCAGTCAATAACCCCCCCGAGCCCAATGATATTAAGGTAATAGAGGTGTCCTTGCTAGGCGTAATATGAAAAATTTCATCGGTCACGTTGTTTATGAACGTTATCCGGCCATTGAGCGAAGCAATTTCTTTGCTCTCAAACCAGTAAAGACCGTTTCTAACTCGCAGAGCATGTTGATCATCTCCATCTAAAAACGTTTCATTTTGTACTTGATGGGCGGTTAAAGGGGCGGGTAATGGGGCGCTTACTAAATCAGACGGCGATATAATAGCCGTACCCTTGTTATTTATGGTTACTGATGAATGCATCTTTAACGATCTCCTTTTATTCTTTGTGGATAATATAATTTGATTGATCACAGTTATATGATTATTATCCATCCATAGCAACCAAAGTATATTAATAAATTACTGGAGCGCTCCCGCCGGAATAACTTTATAGGCTCTGTCACAACTAAACAAGTTTTATTCTTCGATAATCAAGAAGAGTGGCTAATATTATTTATTAATAATGAAAATTATAATAAATATATAATATATGGATACTATGCATCCCCGGCAGATTATCACATGACAAACGCAGCGGAGGGTATTCCCGGCATACCCGGAAACCCTGCACCCCGTTATGCAATTTAATCTATATTAAATGGCTATTTTAGCGACCAGTACGTCAGCAGATGCAGGCTGGCGGAGTAATAATCCTCTTGCGACAGGATGTTGTCGGTGACCTGGGCCTGATTCCCCATAATAGCGTCCCGGATGGCCAGCATGCCCGGCGTCAGCATGTAATTGGGCTTTTCGCCGGTGAGTACATCCACCCAGGCCGGGGTGCTCAGACGGTCGAACTGCCGCCAATAGCCGACATAGGGCCCCAGGGCCAGGCTCCTGGGCTGCGCCCAATTGATGTAGAGGGGAATGCGAACGGCATCGAAGCTGAAGCGGGCAGGCTTGTTATCCGCCGGAGACAGGGTTTTATCCGATCTTAGGGTGACCCAGTCGGTGGGCAGCTGCGGGTCGCCAAAACGCATCTGCGCCAGCAGCTTCAGGCCGTCGGTGGATAAATCATTCCAGGTTTTCAGGTGGCCCTGCTGATAAAACGCCTGCCAGGCCGGGAAGATGAAATAGGAGGGATTGAGCGTTATCGCGCTGGTTTGATTGAACCCCGTCACACCGGGCAGCAAGACGGTATAGCTGGCGTACCGGATCACGTTGTGTTTGATCAGCGCCTCCTGAAGCTTGCCGGAGGCGGCGATATAGGCCGGCTGCTGCCATTTTTGGCCCGCCAGCAGCAGTGCCCAGGCGATAAGGGTATCGCCGTCGGATGCGGTATTGAGATCCGCCACCGGCGGGGTGCTGGCGGGGTCGTAGCGCCAGGAATAGAGGCCGATATCTTTGCGATACAGGTGGGCATCGCTCCATTTCAGCAACTGATCAAAAGTGGCGCGATCGTTATTGAACACCGCCAGCAGCATGCCGAAACCCTGTCCTTCGCTGTGGCTGATATTGTGGTTGCCGGTATCGATGATCCGGCCTTCCGGCAGCAGAAAGCGGCTTTTATAATTATGCCAGCCCATGGTTTCCCCCTGGGTGGAGCCGGAGATCAAGGCAAAAACCAAACCTATCAGCAGTGCGAAATGGCGAGCGAATTTCATAAAACGACCGTCCCTTATAAGCCGTTACGGTAACTGAACGTCATCACGCCTTCGGCGCTGTCTTGCTGCCAACGCAGCGCAACATGTGATTGACCCCCTTGCGCCACCAGCCATGCGGCGTAGGCGCCTTCCAGTATTGCCGCCAGCCCGGCAATCCATTGCGACTCATCCGCTCCGGCCGCCGCCGCCGGGAAGGCATAATGCTTAAGCGTCAGCGAGGCCTCCGCCGGCTGCAGACGCACATAACCCCAGTGAAAACCGGCCCACAGGCGGTTAAGCTCGTCCTCGAGATCGCCGACGGTTTGCGCCTGCGCCATGGGAAAACGCTGGGCAAGACGGCTGCCCATCAGGTTGAGAAACTGCCGCCGGTCTTCATCGCCGGCGTTCTCGGCGATGCCGGAGAGCATAATATCCAGTATATCCTGCCAGCCGGACTGATATTGCCGCCGGCGATAATAGCCCAGCTCGGGAGAAGCGTTAAGCATATCCTGCATTCTTAATTACCACCCAATAAATATTTGAAATATAACAAGGCTGTGCTTTCGGAATAATCGCCGAATGTATCGTAACCCACCTGTCCGCCCACCGTTACATGAGGATTGATTTTATAGCTGCCGTTGGCATGCACATTATAACTTACGCCGTTTTTGCTTTGGGCGTCGTAATAGGCCGCGGTGCCATAACCCGCCGCCACCAGGGCTTCCAGTTCGGATTGCAGGGTGGAATTGCCGGGGAAATAAGCGGTCTTATCCTGGGTGTAGGATTGATAGCCCACCGAGCCCCCCAGGTTCAGGTTCCAGTCGTCGTAGGTTTGGTTGTAATTCACCGGCAGCGACACGCTGATATAGTTTTGCGGGCTGAAATACCCCCCCTGGCCGAAGCTGTAATAGCTCAGGTTTTTATCATAATCCATAAAGGTAATATTGACGCCGGTTCGCAGTTCGCTGTTGTCGTCGCGATAAGGGCGCATATAGACGCCCTCTGAGGATGTGATACCGGTATTGCGGGGAACGTTTTCCCCCACGTAGCTGTAGCCGCCCACCCCGGCATATAAGCCGGCGTCGCCGTCATCATAGGAGTACTGGATATAACCGCCGTTCTTGGTCACCTGTCCCCATTTATCGCCGCTGATTTTATCCCGGCTACCGACGTAGGCCAGCAAACTGTCGGTGACCGGCCGCCGTTCAGCGGTGATCGTCAGCTTGCTGAAATTGGTCAGGCTGGGGGACCATTGGAACCCGCCCACCAGAGTGCTTAGATCCTGTCCCAGCGGAGTGGAGCCGATATCCGCCTGATAGCTGTCGCCGCTCAGCGCCAGGTTCACTTCCGTACCGGTGGCTTTTTGCGAGCCGGGGGAGTCGGCGACATAATCGTCCGGGTTGACCGTGGTGGTGCTATCGGTGGTGGAAGAAGTGGTGGTGGTAGTGCTGCTCTGGGTCCCGTCGGCATTGGTGGTGGTGGACGTGGTGGTGGTGGACGTGGTGCTGTTCGCCGCGGCGGCGGTAGCGGCGGCGGCGGTAGCGGCCTCAACCATTCTGGCCTGCTGCAGCGCGCCGGTACCGAAACGGTTGCCGGAGGTGCCGGAGGTGGAGCCGGCGTCCAGTGAAACCGGCGTCACGGTGAGCTTAAGACGGGAGCTGTCGAACGGCACGCCGGAGAGAAGCAGGGGCGCCTTGATTTCGGTCAGGTTGCTAAGGCCGCTTTCGCCGTCGCGGCTGCGGATACCTATATCCCCCTCCACCCAGGTGGAGGTCGCGTCCTGCTC
Source organism: Sodalis ligni (assembly GCF_016865525.2). Taxonomy (NCBI): domain Bacteria; kingdom Pseudomonadati; phylum Pseudomonadota; class Gammaproteobacteria; order Enterobacterales; family Bruguierivoracaceae; genus Sodalis; species Sodalis ligni. The sequence continues at coordinate 118,263 of NZ_CP075169.1, forward strand.
CTGATCGAGCAATTGATTGATTTGCTTGAGCGTGCGCTCTGCCGGCGTTTGCGCCCGGACCGGGGTTTGCGCCACGCCCGTCAGGGGCAGCGGCGTCACGGTATCGGAGCGCTGCCAGGGTAATATCGTGCCGTAGGCGGAGGCGGTACGCGGCGTAGGGGCATCGGTGCTCTTGTTGATAAAAGGATTGTCGGCGATTTCCAGTCCGCCCACCACCGGCGCGCCGCCGGCGCCGGAGGCGCTCATGCCGATAACCTGTCCCTTGGCCGAACGCAGGAGGGCGAGGGCCTGCTGGTGATCCCCTGCCGCTTCCGCAATGCGGGCTTCCAGTATCATGCGATCGACGGTACGCGGTCCCTGCATGCCCGCCACCAGCCGCTTGGCGCGGCCGATGTCCCCCTGCGCCAGCGCGGCATTGGCCGCGCCGGTACGGGCATCGTCATTATTGGGCTCTTTGGTCAGCACAAAGTCGTAGACCCGCATCGCCTGCTCGTTCATTTTGCCGGATTGATACAGGCGGGCCATGGCCAGCATCAAATCGACATTTTGCGGGTCGCTTTGCATCGCCGCGATGAGCTTATCGTAGGCGGCGGCATATTGTCCGCGCTCGCGCAAATCGTCCGCCTGCTGGATAACCGAACCCTGCCGGATGCGGCTCAGTTCGGCCGGGGTGCTGCCGGCCACAATCTTCGGATTGTTCAAAACGGCGTCCGCCTCGTCGTTAAGGCCCGCCTGGGTCAGTACGCCGATTTGCGCGGCATAGTCGTCGAGAGTGCCGTTAATCCCGGCCCGCATATTGCCGCGTACCAGGGACACCGCGGTGGCGCTATCCCCCAGCTTCATCAGATCCTGCGCCAGGTTGCCCACGTCGGACGGGGCGGACGGCGGCGTTTGCGCCAGGGCATGGAGCGTGTTCAACGCCGCGGTGCGGTTACCCTGCTGCATGTAAGCCTCGGCGCTGCTCATCTGTTCATTGAAGCTGACGCTGGCGGCCAGGTCGCGCATCGCCCGGTTACGGCGGTTTTGCGGTATCGAGGCCAGCAGTTGGGATGCCACGGACCAGCGCTTGGTTTCACTGGCGAACAGGGCGGCGGCATAGAGATTATCCGCCGGGGCGCCACGTTGGCCGGCGGCGGCCATCAGCGACTCCGCCTGAGCGCTGTTCCCCTGTTTTTGCAGAATGCGCGCCATATCCAGCCGGACCCAGATATTGGACGGCTGTTTTTGCAGCGCCTGCTGCAACAGGTTTAGCGCCCGTTGCGGATCCCCCGCCTGCAGCGCCTGGGCGGCCTGTTGCCGCAACGGATCCACATTGACGCCCACATAGACTTTCGGACGTTTATCCGCCGGAATGGTTTGCAATAACTGCTGCGCCTCGGCGCCTTTATGCTCCTGCTGCAGCGTGTAATACAGCCCCAGCTTGGCATCGGTATTCTGGCTGTCTTTGGCAAGCAGGCCGCGATAAGTCTGCTCCGCCCCCGGCAGGTCGTTTTTTCGGCGCTGCACATCGGCACGGAATAATTCCGCCGATGTGCCCTTGTCGCCTTCCTCCTGCGCCAGCGGTTCACTAAGGGCCAGGGCCGAATTCAAATCGCCGGAGGTCACCGCTCCCTTGGCTTTGTTCAGGGTGCCGTAAAAATGCGCGTCCTTGGCCAGGGACGCCCACTGCGCGCTGTTGGGACCGCCCTGTTTCACCGCCTGGTTCAGATAGTTTTCCGCCGCGGCAAAATCGCCGCCGCGCATGGCGATATACCCCAATCCCGCCAGCGCATCGCCGTCATTGGGGTTAGTGGTCAGCACCGCTTCAAACCGGCTGCGCGCCGCGGCGAGATCGCCGCTGTTCAGCGCGGTGTACCCCTGGCCCTTCTCCTGCCCGCCGACGCTTTGCTGGAAATGCGTCAGTACGCCGGCATCGTCTGGATGGCGCTGCATGTAGCTGTCGTAAACGGCTTTATCTTCCGGTTTCGGCGCCATCCAGATGAGCGCCTGGCGCAACGCGCTGTCCGCTTGTTTATTGCCGGCCGCCAGGGGCATCAGCAGGCCGATGCCTTCCCGGCGGCTGCTTTCGTCATAAGTCAGGATACGGCCAAGGGCCGCTTTGGCGGCATTGTCGGTGGGCTGCCGGCTCAGCCAGTCCCGCAGGCCGGCAATGGCTTCGGGGCGGGAGGCGGGTACGCCGGACAGCGTTTCGTAGTACTCCACCGCCAGGCTGTCCAGGGGCTTGTTACCCTGAAACAGCGTGCGATAGCTTTCCAACGCGCGGGCGGTATTGCCCTGGGCCGCCAATTGACGGGCATTGGCCAGCTGGGTGGGAGAAATGGCCTGCATGACCTTGGCGTTATCAAGATTTTGCAGCCGGGGATCGTTCGGAGAAACCGCCTCCAGCCTTTGCCGCCACTGCTGGGCCTGGGCCCGCTGTCCGCTGCTTAGGGCATAAAGGGCCAGCAGGTAGAGCGCATCGGCGTTGCTGCTGTCCACCGCCAGAATTTTCTGCAGCGATTCTTCCGCCAGTTCGTTATGGGCTTTGTCATGCCAATAGGCGGCCTGTTGCAACAGGGCATTGATGGCAGGGCTGTTTTGGGCCGCCGTGGCCATGGCGGAAAAGAACGATAGGCCCGCCAGGCCGACCAGGCACAGCGTTCTGAATTCTTTATTTTTGTCCTGTTTCATCTTCTCTTACCCATATGGCCCAGTGGTGCGATCCGTCTTTGAATCCCGTTATTTATTGGCGCTGTTCGCCAGGCGCTTGGCCGCATGCCGCGCCAGCAGCACAGTCACGCTGCTGCCGATGACGATAGCGAACAGCAGGCCGCATAATGAAAGAAAAATAATATGCTGGTTGGCATACCAGATAATCATCATGTACCAAGGCATCTCGCCGCGGGGGAACTGTGAGCCGACACTAAAACTCTTTACCCCGTTTTCGCTATTGATGACCGCAATGTCTCCGCGAATGCCCGCATTAATCGTTAATGACTGCAAATCGGTATTCAGGGCGGCAAGCTGGTCGCTGTCTGTGGCGGTGGCCATGACCACCAGCCGGTTGCCGGGCCAGGGAGAAGCGAAACTCAGAAAACCCCGCCAGGCGTCCGTGGAGGCCAGATAGCGATCCGCCTCCACGCCCTGCCGGAAGAAATTGCCGGAGAAATAGCCCTTAATCTTATCCGACAGGGTCTCCTCTCTGACCGACAGCAGTCCGTTGCGCATTTCAAAGGGCGAACCGGCCAGCACATCTCCCATCAAGGCGGTTTGCTTGAGGGAAGAGAAGACGAGAATATCCTTATTGGCCAATTGGGCATTATCACCCTGCAGACCGAGCCGCACTTCGACATGGTTCAGCGGGATGCCGGTGGCGTTGCCGGCGCGGGCGGCCATGGCCAGCAAGGCGGCGATTTCACCCGCCTCCGGCTTGGCGGGCAGCAGCATTACCGTCTCGGAAAAATCCGCCAGGCGGCTGAAGGGAAACGCCGCGCCGACGTAATACGAGAGGTTGGGCAATAAGGTGAAATGGTGTGTCTTGCTCAGATCTATGTAGGAATCGGGATCGATCCGGCTTTTGATATTGTTGCTGGTGAGCAGGCTGCACGGGGCATCCGGTTTCGGCTGCAGTGAGAAGTAGAACTCCAGCTGGTTGTCGCCATAGATCAGGTAAGGCGACAATTGCAGGCTGTAGGATTCCTGGCGGGTATCGCCCCCCAGCTTATGCCAGGCGGTTTCCACCAAACCGTGTTTATTCACCGAAAGGCTGCGCAAAAAGGTGCCGTTCAGGGTGATGCTCAGTTGGGAGCGATCCTCGTCAATCCAGCTTTCGGTGGGAAAGCGGTAATCGATTTGCACCGGGAAAAAGTCGCCATCCCACAGGAACAGATCCGGCGCCGCGCGAAAGCCGATGCGAATGCCGTCATGATATAAGCCGTTAACGGTAAGCGAGTCCGTATTTTGCGCCAAATCCTTCAGGTAAACCGGTTTGCTGGTATCAATCCAGCGCGGGGCATCATAGGGTTGCCGCAGCGGAATGCCCTGGGTAGCGACCTGAATAGTATCCTGCCGAGCGGGCAAGGGTGAAGAGATGGCACGATAAGCGGCCTGACGCAACTCTTCGCTGTTGCGTCCCACCACCAGTAACAGCTTGTAGACCGGATTCAGCGGATTATCAATCATTTGCAACGTCGGGCCAGAGGCGGCGGGCAGGGTGATGTCGCCGATTTTCTCTCCCGGCGCGCCGAACAGTATGCCGTTTTGCACCGGCAGTTCGTTCAAATGCACCGGAAAATTCACGTTACGGTAATTTGACAGCAGGCCGAAATAGGACGCCAGCATGGCGGCGGCGGTGACCGCTTCCGGTTTCACCGTCTGACCGAAAATAAACGACACCGAAGGGGATTGCATGGACATCGGGTCGAAAAAAGGCCGGGGAAAATGGCTCAGATCGCGGCCGATATCCAGTATCTGGCTGCTCAGCTGAATGTGGCTGGCGGGTAAAATGGTGACCCAATATTTATCCGACTGGTTGCGATCGCATTGCAGGGTATTTTCGTCGCTGACGCTGAAGCTGAGGTTGTTATTGCCCACCACCATGGCGGCGGGAATATCCAGTTGGAAGACATTATCCACGGCATTCGCCTGGTTCAACGCCACAGTGCCGAGATCCTGGCCGTTAAGCGTCAGGCGCAGGCTGGTATCGCGGGCGGCGAGCTCCGGCGAGACTTTAAGCGCCAGGAATAAGCGCGCGGTGGTGGCCACCTGATCCTGCGGCAGGGTGAAGACCACCCCCGACTGGAGCTGACCGCCGCTTAAGGTCAGGCCGTTGGGCTGGCCCATGGTGGCGACGCTGATGGCTTCGTCCCGGATGGGGTTTATCTGCGCCGACTGGCCGTCCGCCGCCTGCCCGCCGCTATTGTCCTGGGGTACGGCGCTTATCACCGGCGGCGGAAAATCCATCGGCAGTCCGCCGGTCGGCGCGCTGCCGCTATCGGACGACGCGGGGGCATTGGCGGCAGACGGTGGGGCAGCATCGGCGGAAGACCGGGCCGGATTGGCCGTTGCGGCGTCCGCCGCGCCCTGGCCGTCAGCGCTGCCCGGCGGCAAAGCCTGGCCGCCGGCCGGCACCGGCAGGGGCGGCAATCGATAGACCGGTTTCGCCGCCTCAGCGTTGTCCGCTCCGTAAGCCGGATTGATTTGGGCAGAAAACCCAAGCCCTCCCATAATGGCAATAACCACAAAAAAACAAGCAATCTTCCCGATACGCTGTGGCATTCGAATTTTTCCGAGTTAAGTCGCTTCACCAGGTCCGGCGGACTTGGCACTCTTTCTTTTCTGGCCGCGTTCTTTCCATGTGTTATAAAACAGTTCAAAAACACAACGGACAATGCTGGCAAAAGAGTGCAGCGGACGATCGCGCGGATAGGGCGGCGTTATCCAGGCATCCGCCCGGGCCAGGACCACCCGCACCAGTTCGCGTCTTTTTTCCAACGGCATCTCTTCAAACATCATTCGGATGGTATTGGCATCGGCATCTATCAGGCTGACGGGAATGCACACCCCCCCGGATTGGAGCAGCAATTCCACTTCCTCGATGCGATCGCGCTGATAGCGATCGTCGGGCGTGATCAATTTCACTCCGCCCATAGAGAGGTCCAGGGTTTCTGTGCGGGCGGAAATGCCGCTGGCGAAGTGGATAATGGCCGGTATTTTCACATCAATGCGGATGGTTTTGCGCACCTGTCGCGTCTCTTTGGCAACGGCTATCGCCGCCAGCAGGATGATGACGCTGAGAGATGCCCAGACGACGTTAAGCAGGATAACGCGCGGATCGACATTAAAGTAGTCATGCATCACCGCGCGCACAATACCGGCGGCAATGCCCAGCCCCAGCAGAACCGCCACGATCAGGTGAGGTTTAACGATATGAAAGTCGAAAAAGCCGACATCCAGCAGACCCCCCTTATCGGTAACGTTAAATTTGCCGTGTTTGGGGGAAATCAACGTCAGTACCGTGGGAATTATGAGATGGAAAGCCATCACCGTTTCATAGATTTCGCCCCAGAAGGCATAGCGGAAGCGGCCGTTCATGCGGGAGTTAATGTAGATTGCCAGAAACAGGTGGGGAAGCACATAGGCAAAGATGGTGCTGGCCGACGAGGCGATAATATTCTGGTTAAACAGGAGATAGGCCAGCGGCGCGGTTAAAAATACCACCCGCGGCAGGCCATATTGGAAATGCAGCATGGCGTTGAGATAACACAAACGCTGCTGCCATTTCAGTCCCCGGCCGAACAGAGGATTATCCATACGGAAAATTTGCGTCATGCCCCGGGCCCAGCGGGTACGCTGGATAACATGCAGTCCGAGGCGTTCGGTGGCGAGGCCGGCCGCCAGCGGCACCGACAAAAAGGCGGAGTTCCAGCCCAGGCGCTGTAGCTTCAGGGCCGTATGGGCGTCTTCGGTGACGGTTTCCACCGCAAAACCGCCGATCTCTTCCAGGGCGCTGCGGCGGATGACCGCGCAGGAGCCGCAAAAAAACGTCGCGTTCCAGTTATCGTTGCCCTGCTGCACCGGGCCGTAGAACAGCGCCCCTTCATTGGGGATATCCCGGGCCGCCGACAGGTTGCGCTCAAAGGGGTCTGGGGAATAGAAATAGTGAGGGGTCTGGATCAGCGCCAGGCGATCGTCAATGAGAAAGCTGCCCACGGTGGCCTGGAGAAAACCCCGGGTGGCGACATGATCGCAATCGAACACGCAGATATATTCGCCTTTGGTAATGGTCATGGCGTGATTAAGATTTCCCGCCTTGGCATGCTTGTTATCGTTGCGGGTAATGTATCCCACGCCGGCGTCGGCGGCGAAAACCGCGAATTCGCTGCGTTTGCCGTCGTCGAGAATGTAAATTTTCATTTTATCGCGGGGATAATCGATGCACTGCGCCGCGAGCACCGTGTCCCGCACCACGTCAAGGCTTTCATTGTAGGACGGCACGTAGACGTCCACCGTAGGCCAGGTCGCCGGATCGTCCGGCATCGGTTCTATTTTGCGCTTCAGCGGCCAGGTGGTTTGCAGATAACCCAGCACCAGGATCAGCCAGGCGTAAAGCTCCGCAATAAACAAGCCAATGCCCAGACCCGCCTCGATAACCGAATTGAAATGCAGCGTTTCGGTGGCGCGCCAGTAGATATAGCGGGTTGACATCAAAAATGACATCACCACCATAATCACGCTAACCAAATGGCTTTTACTGACGCCCAACAGCAGCAGCAAAACAATGCTTAGCAGGCCGAAAACATACTGCTTATCACTGTCCATGGGCGTGATGATGATCACCACCGCCACGGGCAGCAACAATAACAGTAGAAAGGCAAATATCAGCTTATTCATACCTGAACCTGTGCTTTATTTAATGCCTTGATTGGGCGCGGCGTAAAATTCCCCGTCACCCACTTTCACCCCGACGATAGCGGCGACCTTTTTACTGATAAGTTCGATATCAAAGGCAGCGGCGGAAACCGGGCTGAATTCGATGATGGAGCGCTGGGACGCATTGGCTTCCGGCACGCATTCGTCCCGATGGATGATGCCTAATAATCGGTCCCCCAGCCGCTGCTCGAAAAATTGCGAGACATCGCGGCTCAGATTTCGCCGCATATCGCTTTGGTTAACCACATAATATTCGCCGAGCCGGTTATTCATCGCCGAGCCGAGAAATTTATGATTTTCCATTTGCGGCAGCAGCGACAGCGAAGCGGTATCCGCCAGCATCACCACGATATGCAAATCCGCCAGGTTTTTCGCCGCTTTCAGCGCCGGGACCGGGCCGGGAGGGAAATCGGCGATAATCACCAGGCCGGGATAATTCAACACCGTATTCAACCCGCGCTGCAGAAAATGGGGATCATGGCTGACCGCGTTTTCAAATGCCAGCCGCTCTTCCTCTTCAACCTCGCCATAGGGCAGAACAAACAAATTGGCATCCGCTTTCAGGATAAATTGGCTCCAATCTACGGCCGTGGTCGCTTGGGCCACATAACCGCGGGTATCTGAAATAGGGACGCCAAAATGTAAACGCAGCGCGTTTTGCACATCAAAATCGATGACCAGCACCTTGCTGCCGCTACGGGCAAGCGCATACGCAAGGTTGGCGCTGACGGTCGTTTTCCCTACTCCGCCTTTTGGCGAACAGACACACACTAACGGCATAAAGCGATATTCTCTAATAGAAGTAAAAGGGGCATATCCCGGCCCGGCGCAACTCCGGTCGTCAGTGGGGACTTGCGGTTGAATAATCTACTGAAGCGCATTTCATTGACCGGGGCTGCTGCGGGCTCGCGGCGGCCGATGCCGTCAAAAATCGACGGCCCGGCGGCGGGCTGGGCGCGCACATTATCCCTATTCAATGGCGACGCCGGGGCTGCTGCGGGCTCGCGGCGGCCGATGCCGTCAAAAATCGACGGCCCGGCGGCGGGCTGGGCGCGCGCGTTATCCCTGTTCAAGGGCGACGCCGGGGCGGCGGCGGGCTGCGGAAGCCCGCGGTCGACGCTGTCCAGGATGGACGGCCGGAACCCGCGCTCGCCGTGACCGGAGCCGCTCACCGGCGAAGAACCGGCCGACGGCCTCTCCTCTTCCGCATAACCGGCACCCTGTTCAGCGGAAAGGACCTTGCTCACGGCCGCCATCAGCGGAGAGGCAAAGGAGGGTTCCTTAATGCCCTGGGCATTGTTTTTGCTCAAATCGCGGGGCGATGGCATGGCCGCCGGTTTATCGAAAGCCGAGGCGGTGAATTCCTTATTGGAAACCTGCACCGGTACTGGCTGGGTGGTTTGCCCCTGATCCAGGGGATGATACGGCTCGTCGGCAGCGGGTATTTGCTTGAGGATGGCCCAATTATGCGGGGTATTATGAGGGTTATTTTTGGGGGTTTCTTTATAATCAATTCCTTCCATATTTTATTTTTCTTTTAACCGCTTAATATCATCATAATTATTCATTTTCAACCTCATAGGTTAAATTTGGACGGCATCCCGCCGAGGCGTCTTTGCAGTAAAGAAAGTTGACGCCGATCGGCTTATCGAGTCTTTTCGGTGGTTCTAGATGATGGATATAACAGATCTAAAGATAAACTAATACATGTCTCATTTTTTTACAAAATTAAATCCGCTGAAACACCGTTAATCGCGTTATCCTCAAACCGGAGCGTTGCCAGGCTAGGCGTGTAAAAAGCATTATTTTTCAGGGTGAAAAATACGTCATTACAAATATAGCCATTATTCCGAGCAAAATGTCATTATCTGCAAGCCCTAAATAAAAGCCGTGAAAGACGTCGCGAAATGTTAAAGAAAACAGCAAATTCCGGCACGGCGGCAACGCGTTTATTCCCGCGGTCCGGTTTCGCACCGGCCTGATGCTTTCGCGGGTAACCGGCTGGCCGCCACGGTTCCGGTCCGGCTGTCCGGGACTGGAGCGACGCCAAAGTTTATCCTAAGACAGAATATTCGTATGCATAATGTCAACTTTTACGAGCTCTATAGGTTATACGCACAGTTTGAACGAAATGCTTGTTTTAAAGAACAAAATGCCGCTCAAGATAGTATATATTAATATACATATCTTTACCTATAGACTCGAGCGGCAATCTACGTTGTCAAAAAAGGTCAATCATCTTGGGATGTCCCCGGTACGCCGCGCTGAAAGTTTCGGGGATGAATGCCGTTGCTGGTGCGGCGGGACGGAAGGAATTCTTTGGAGAACAGTTTGCGGATCAGACGCTCATTAACGATTAAACAAATGGCATCGGTGTCAGGCGTGACACTGGTGGTTGTTTGCATCTTTATCGTGATCCAACTGTTCCATTTTGTTCAGCTCCGCCGTGAAGACTATGCCCAGCAGTTGCAAAATATCGCCATGTCGGTGCGACAACCTCTGGCCAACGCGGTGCTTAAAGCGGATGTGCAGCAAGCCGAACGGATACTCGATACCCTTAAACCGGTGGGCATATTAAGCCGGGCGGATGTGGTTTTACCGGATAACTTCCAGGTACTGCATGGGAATTTTCCTCCCGAGCGGCGGGTGCCGGATCTCATCGAATATCTATTCAGGCTGCCGGTGGAGATCTCCGTGCCGCTCTATGCGCTCCCCCATGTTTCCCATCCGCGCGCCCTGGCATCATTGGTGCTTCAGGCCGACTCATACCGGCTGTATCAGTTTATCGCCAGTACGTTCTCCACCCTGCTGTCTACCTTTATCTTGCTGGCATTGATCATGACCGTGGCCATTACCTGGTGCATGAATCGTCTGGTGGTCCATCCTTTACGGGAAATCGCCCGTGAATTGGAAAAACTCGCGCCTGAGGATACTCCCCGGCACCAGCTTTCGCTGCCGGATATGCATCGCGACGATGAGCTGGGGGTGCTGGTTCGCAGCTATAATCGTAATCAGCAGGTATTGTCCGGCATGTTCGAGGAACTGAGCCGTCTTTCCACCCGCCACGCCGAGACCGCGCTGCCCAACAAGAATCTTTTCACCGCCATGCTGGATTCACAGATGGCCTTGCCGACAAAATCGAAACATTTCTGCTTACTGGCCATCAGTATCGGCACCTTGCAGGAAGCCACCGGCGTAATGACGGAAGCGCAGCGGGGAATCCTGCTGATGACCCTTATCCGGCAGATCAAACAGCATATCAATGAAAACCGGTTTCTCGGCCAGCTTAACCATAATGAATTCGCCATTTTCGATAACGGCATCCAAAATCCGTTCGAAGGGATGCAGTTAGCGCAAAAAATCTTGAAAAGCATCAACGAACCGCTGAATATCGGCAGTCTGTCGCTACGGCCGATGGCCAGTATCGGCATCGCCCTGGGCCAGCCTCTTGATGAATCCGCCCATCAATTATTGCGCCGAGCCACCTCCGCCATGATGTCGGCCCATGACAAAGGCAAAAACCAGATTTTATTCTTCGAGCCCAAGCTGATGGAAATGGTCCATCGGCGTTTGACGCTTGAGAGCACCATCCTCGAAGGCATTGAGTTGGGCCGTTGCAAACTGTTCTTCCAGCCCCAGGTGGATATCCGCAATCAGCAGCTGATTGGCGCTGAGGTACTGTTGCGCTGGCGGCGTGAAGACGGTACCTATTCCCTGCCGCCGGATTTTATCAGCGAGGCGGAAGAGATAGGCGCGATGGTGCCCCTGGGCAACTGGGTGCTTGAAGCCTCCTGCCAGGTATTGGCCGACTGGCGCAAGCAGGGCATCCATATTCCGCTGGCGGTGAATATATCCGCCAAACAGCTGCAGGAAGCCAATCTGGTGCCTTACCTTAAATTGCTGTTGTCACGTTACGAAATCGGTCCTGCCCAACTGGTGCTGGAGATCACGGAGACCGCCGAGATCGATGAGTTTGAACAATCCCTGCTTTTACTGCGCCAGGTACGCGATTTGGGGATTTTGATCGCACTGGATGACTTCGGCATGGGTTACGCCAGTTTGTATTACCTGGACCGGTTGCGTAATCTGCCCATCGATCTGCTGAAAATAGATCGCAGTTTTATCGAGGGGCTGCCGGAAGACCCGGTCATGCTGCGTATTGTCAGCGCCATCGCACAGGTACTGGCATTACCTGTCATCGCCGAAGGCGTGGAGACCGAGGCGCAACGCCAATTCCTGCTGGAACAGAAAATCGCCTGGGGCCAGGGTTATCTCTTCGCCGAGCCTTTGCCGCAGAAGGTATTCGAACAGCGATTTCTGAATTTCGCCGCGGTGTAAGCCGCCGGCGCGACGCATCCGCCCTTGAATCGGACAAAATAACCGTTTGGTGTCTCAGGCCCGGCTCCGCCATGTCAATGCTTTTGTAAAGCCTTCTTGCCTCGTATTTTCCTGCTGTTTCAACGCGCAAGAGTAATATTTTCTGCGGTACGGTGACATCCGCAAAGGTCCGCGGTCTAACAACATGGTACACTTTGCGCCACACTTTTTTCCGACGGAAAAGTACTGACGATGGAACGCAAGTAGCCGTCTGACTGAGATACACATAATTTAATAGGTAGTTTTTGAGTAGGGGTTCACATGCAGGGCACCGGAATTCGTCTTTTCATGAGTGGAATGTTACTGGCGACGGTGGGTGGCAATGTGCGAGCAGAAGCATTACAACCCGATCCCGCCTGGCAACAGGGTAAACTCATCAATGGCTTCTCCTGGCAAGTATTGACGACACCGCAGCGGCCGAACGACCGGATTGAATTACGCCTGATGGTCAATACCGGTTCACTGGCGGAAAATGCGCAGCAGACCGGCTTCGCGCGGCTCTTGCCCCGGTTGGCGCTGGCCCACAGCGAAAATTTCTCCGCCACGCAGCTCAAATCTTTGTGGCAGCAGGGTGTCGATGCCGGACGTCCGCAAGCGCCGGCGGTCATTTCTTACGATTACACCCTATATAGCCTCAGCCTGCCCAACGGCCGACCCGATTTGCTGCGGGATGCATTCAGATGGATGGCGAACACCGGCGGGCGTCTCATCATTAATCCGGCGACAATACACAGCGCCACGCAGGGAGCCGATCCGGTGGCGACCGCTCCCGACAAGCCCGGCAGCACCTGGTGGCACTACCGCTTGAAAGGCTCGGTTTTGCTGGCGCACGATCCCGGCCAATCGGCCCGGCTACCCGTCAGCGGCCAGCAGTTGCAGCAATTCTACCAGCGCTGGTATACCCCTGACGCCATGACGCTGTACGTGGTGGGCAACGTGGACGGCCGCGGTTTGAACGAACAGATCGTGAAAGCGTTTTCTTCGCTGAAGGGTAAACGGGATACGCCTCCCCCCATGCCGGCGCTGTCGCCGCTGCCGTCTCAACCGGTCAGCCTGATAAGCGATAACGGCAAAGAGGATAGCCTGAAACTGATTTGGGACGCCCCGTGGCAGCCTATCAGGGACTCCCGTTCCCTGAACCTCTACTGGCGCAGCGATCTGGCGCGGGAGGCACTCTATATGCATGTGCAGCAAGCGCTGCAGGCGTCAAAGGACAATAATCTCAAACAGGCCAATCTGCGCTTCGATTGCAATGTTCATTACCAGCGCGCCCAATGCGCCATTCATATCGATACCCCGGCTGAAAATCTGATGCCCACCATGACTTTTGTGGCCCATGAACTGGCCGGCTTGCGTAATTCCGGGCTTGGCAAGGCGGAATTCGATGCGCTGATGGCACGTAAGACCGGGGAGCTCAGCACGCTTTTTGCCACTTATGCCCGCACCGATACCGGTATATTGATGAGCCAGCGTTTGCGCTCGCAGCAAAATGACGTGGTGGATATCGCGCCGGAGCAATACCAGAAATTACGCAACGAATTTTTGTCCCAATTATCGTTGCCGATGCTGAACCAGGAGCTGCGTAATCAATTATCCCAGAACGCGATCCTTGTCCTTATGCAGCCCAAAGATGAACCGGAAGTCAACATGAAGGCGCTGCAGGAAACCTACGATCATATCATGGCGCCGGGGCCGCAGCCCTCATCCATCGATGAGAGCAAACCGGAAGTCACGGACATCCCGCCGCAGTCCTGACGCATTTCAGCGCGGCCGGGGTGTTATACCGCAGCCGCGTTGTCTACAAGATCAGGCGCTCCTCTCTTCAAAACCGCCGGCAGAATTCACATGCCGGCCGGCGCGGCGCTAAAACCGTTTTTCCGCAGGGTGATATGGATTAGCCAGTACAACATACTCGCCACCAGCAATGAATTGATGGAGGGAATGCCCCAATGAACGAACAGGCCGAAAAGGCTGCCGATTATCCATGCGAACATGGCCGGCCAGCCGATGACCGGCGTAGCGGCGGCATCCGGTAATTGTCCGCTTATGCGGGTTGCCTCGAGGATGGATCGATGTGAGCGCAAAATATAATAATCAATCAGCATCACGCCGGCGATAGGGGGAAAAAACACGCCGAACAGCGTCAGTATCCCGGTGAATTGGTCGAGGATGCCCATGACCGACAGTGACGTGCCCACCACGCCCAGGAACAGCGTTAAACGCCGGTAGGACCATTTTTTGCCGGTAATGGCTTCCAACATAGTGGCGAAGCCCAAGGTGGAGGAATATAGATTGATATCGTTTATCTTCACCGCCGACAGCAGTGCCGCGGCCAAACCCAGCCAACCCGCGCTTTGCGTCATGATGGCCACCACATCTGACGTATGCAAGGCCTTGGCCACCAGAATGGCTATCCCGTTAACGATAAATTCCCCGATAAGAATGGAGAGCGTCATCATCCAGAAGACATGGCGGCCGCTCCGGCAATAACGGCTCATATCAGGGGAAACAATGGCGAACACCATATGGCCGCCGGCGATAATGGTGGCGGCCGCGCCAAGAGACAACGGCGGCCCGTCGGGCGCGGCATCCATGAGTTCCCGCAGGTCCTGGCCCTGTATCAGACCGAAGCAAATCCAGGCTATCGCCAGGAAAAACAGCGGCACCGCCACTTTTGCCGTCCATTTCAAACCTCGAAAGCCAAAGGCCACCAGAATGGTGAGCAACAGCCCTGATATGGCCGCCCCCCAACGAAAAATCCCCTGATGCTCCTTATCCAGGTCCAGCGCGGAGATAGCCCCTTTAGCAAGAATGGCATTTTGTACGCCAAACCATCCCAGCAGGCTGAAGGCAATGGCTAAGCCAATCATGGCCGAACCATAACGGCCAAAACCGCACCAGCGGGCCAGCAGGCTGGTGGACAATCCTTCCCGCGCAGCGGCAATACCTAAACCCAAACTGATGAATTCTAGGATGAGACTCCCCAATAGCGTGGCCCACATGGCCTGGGAGAGCGTCATGGAGTGCCCGAGCGTGGCGCCCAGCATGAATTGCACCAGCGACGTGGTGGCGCCGATGCGAATAAGGGCGACGCTGAACAGGCTGGCGCGGGCGGATGCCGGCACGCGGCCGGAGACGAAATCATCAGTGGAAATATGTTCTTTCATGGCTTCTCCTTGAAAATTGTTGCTGTCCTGAAATAGTGCCATGCACACCCTGTTTAAATGCTCAATCAATTTGAATTGTTAACCCCATTCACTGTAATCAATAAGCTTTTACTAAATTAACAAAATAATTAATTAAAAAAGTTATTTGCGATTTAATTGTAAATACGAAGATAATATCTATGGTCTAAATATATTTAGACGCGACTAAATTGGAAAAATCGTAAAATGATGAGTTATTTTTTCCATCTATTATCATAAGAAAAAACGACAGTAACCCAGCGCGCCTGTCACTTGAAACCTGATGGGTATATTTGAGGGGCGGCAATGGTGGATGACATCTCATCCGTTGTGAATTAATACACCTAAATGGCTGCGTTATAATGGCTTAACGCTACAGCGCGGGCGAAGGTAACCAGAATGTTCCGCCGCGTCTCGTGCAAAAGGCGCGACGGAATAACCGGCTGGGGTCGACGAAGCGGGGACTCAGCGCGGCATGGCTTCCCGGGGAATAATGGCGCCCCGGTATTGAATCACCGTGCCGGCGGTGAGATGGCCGCATTTGGCCGCCGCCTCGGCATCGCCGCCGGTCAGCCGCACCGCCAGGTAGCCCGCGCTGAACGAGTCTCCCGCCGCGGTGGTATCAACCACTTTTTCCTTCGGTAATTTTACGGCCGGTACGTCCAGCAGTTCACCGGCTTCGGTGGAGACCAGACAGGATTCGGCGCCGCGTTTGATCACGATTTCCCGCACGCCCCATTGGCGGGTGCGTGCGAGCACGTCGTCAACGCTGTGTCTTCCCCACAGCATGTCCTCATCGTCCAGCGTCAGAAAGGCGATATCGGTACAGGACAGGATATTTCGGTAAGCCGCCTGGGTTTCTTCTTTGCTTTGCCACAGGCGCGGACGATAATTGTTGTCAAAAATCACTTTGCCGCCCTTGTCACGGCAGGCTTTTAACAAAGCCAGCAACCGTTCCCGGCTTTTCGCGCTTAAAATGGCGATACTGATGCCGCTGAGATAAAGATAATCAAATTCGGCCAACTGCCGGCATATACGCTCGGAATCGTCGCTTTCAAGCCAATAACGGGCGGCGGCTTCATTGCGCCAGTAATAGAAGGTGCGCTCGCCGGTTTCATCCGTCTCGATATAGTATAAACCGGGCAAACGGTTATCCATTCGCTGAATCAAATCGGTTTGCACGCCTTCCCGCCGCCAGGCGCCCAGCATTTCCTCGCTGAAATTATCGGTACCCAGCGCGGTGACATAATGTACGCCGAGGGTTTCCGGCTTCACCAGCCGGGATAAATAGACCGAGGTATTCAGCGTATCGCCGCCGAAGCCGCGCTTCACATCGGTCCCTTTTTGGGACAGTTCAATCATGCATTCGCCGATGACGGCAATGTTTTGGGTTGTCATTAACTGCGACCTGTATGAGTAAAAAAGAATGGATAACAATATAGCTAGTCTCAACAGATTGGTTGGTACAGTCAATAGCCGATGAAACGTTGTTTTAATTTTTCATGACCTGGATCGTCTCCCGTCCAAATGCCCATCGGCGGCAAACGCCATGCCAAAACGGCGGGGCGGACCGGAAATCCTCGACTATGATTAATGTTACAAAGACGCTTGTGGAGGGACGAAACAATCATGACACTGACCAAAAAAGCGATCGGTGGGACAGTATTGTTTCTGCTATTGGTAATCGTTGCCCTAATCATTTTTATCGCGACATTTGATCTCAATCGCCTAAAACCAACCATCAATGAAAAAGTGACCGCCGAGCTGCACCGCCCCTTTGCCATTAACGGCGACCTGGGCGTGCAATGGATGCGCCAACCGGACCAGGCGGGCTGGCGCTCCTGGGTCCCTTGGCCGCATCTCCATGCCGAAGACGTGGTCTTGGGCAACCCGCCCGAGGTTCCCGGCGACTATACCGCCCGGATAAAAAGGGTGGAGGCCAGCATTTCACCGCTTGCATTGTTGCATAGGGAAGTTTATCTGCCCCGCATTACGCTGGTTGAACCCGATGCCGCGCTAAAGCGTCTACAAAATGGTAAGAATAACTGGACCTTTAATCTGGCTAACAGCGATCAGCCGCAGCAGGGCACTCCGCCTTCCCCCTGGTCGTTCAAGGTGGACGATATCGCTTTTGACCAGGGAAAAATCGGTTTTCAGGATCCCATCACCAAAGCCGACGTGCAGGTTCTGGTGAACCCGCTGGGCAAGCCGGTACCGTTCGCCGAGCTGGCCGGCGGCGAGGAGAAAGCCACCGGTACCGCTTCTCAGAATGCGACTGAAACCTCTTCGAAGAAAACCGCCGGAACCACGTCGAAGGAAACTACCGGAACCACGTCGAAGGAAACCCGGAACCACGTCGAAGGAAACCGCCGGAACCACGTCGACGGAAAGCGCCGGTACCGCTTCGCAGAAAACCGATGATTATGTGTTCGGGTGGAAAGTCAGCGGTAAATACAACAATGAACCCTTGAAGGGGGACGGAAAAATCGGCGGCATGCTGGCCCTGCGCAGCAGCAACCGACCGTTCCCGCTGCAGGCGGATGTCAGCTCCGGCTCTACCCGGGTGGTGCTGGCGGGAACCCTGCAAGACCCCATGAATTTGGGCGGTTTGGATTTGCGGCTGAAATTGGCCGGCGACAGCCTGGGGGATCTCCACGGCCTTACCGGTGTCGTGTTGCCGGACACGCCGCCTTACTCCACCGACGGCCATTTGATTGCCCGTTTCCAGGAGAAAGCGGGTAACCGTTTCCGCTATGAAAAATTCAACGGCAAAATCGGCCAAAGCGATATACACGGTACGCTGGAATATATACAGGGTAAACCGCGTCCTTCGCTGAGCGGCGAAGTGGAGTCCAATCAGCTGCGTTTTGCTGATTTGGGCCCGTTGATTGGCGCCGATTCCGGTACCGCCGGCAAGAAACAACAGGCCAAGACCAATTCAATCCAGCCGCCGGATAAAGTCCTGCCGTACGATAAATTCGATACCGACAAATGGAGCACCATGGATGCGGACGTGACTTTTAGTGGTAAACGCATCGAACATGGCAAATCCCTGCCCATCAGCGATCTGTTTACCCACGTCAAACTGGACGACGGCGTGCTGCTGCTGGACCCGCTGCGCTTTGGCATGGCAAGGGGCAACCTGAACTCCACCATACGGCTGGAAGGCAACCAGAAGCCCATGCGCGGCCGGGCCGACCTGCATGCGCGCAAACTCCAGCTTAAAGCGCTGTTCCCGGATGTGGCGGCGATGCGCAGCAGCATGGGGCAGTTAAACGGCGATGCGCAGTTCACCGGCACCGGTAATTCGGTGGCGGCCCTGCTGGGCAGCAGCAACGGTGAATTACGCATACTGATGAATGACGGCGTTATCAGCCGCAACCTGATGGAAATCGCTGGTCTGAACGTCGGCAACTACGTGGTGGGCAAGCTGTTCGGCGATGATCAGGTGAAGATCAACTGCGCGGCGGCGGATCTCGGCGTACGCAACGGATTAGCCACCCCGAAGGTATTCGTTTTCGATACTGAAAACGCGGTGATCAAAATCGACGGCACCACCAACTTCGCCACTGAGCGGCTGGATCTCTCCATTAACCCTGACAGTAAAGGGATGCGAATCGTGACGCTGCGTTCACCGCTGTATGTGCGCGGGACCTTCAAACATCCGGATGCCGGAGTGAAACCCGGCCCGCTGATTGCCCGCGGCGCGGCGGCGGTGGCCCTGGGGGCGGTATTGGCCCCGGCGGCGGCGCTGCTGGCGCTGATCTCCCCCAGCGGCGGCGAGGAGAACCAGTGCGGACCGATATTGCAGGAAATGAAAAACAGTAAATAAGAGCCGCTAATGACGCAAAATAGCGCAGCTGTGGTCCTGGATTTCCTCGGTAGAGGCATTATCGAAGTGCAGCAGACTGCGCTGGTTGGCCAACAGCGCAAAGGATCCATCCGGCAACTGCGCCAGCGCCAAACCAAAGTGCCCCATATTGCCGGCGGCGCCGGGAACCTCCCGCGCCAGGGTGATAAACGGGCTTTGCTCCGCCAGACCGGCGGCGGTGATGCGTTTGGCCAGGTAGGAATGACCCATCACCGCGGCGGGCAGCGGTTGCCAGGCTGAACCTATGCTGCCGGCTTCATCATCCAGCTGCCGGCGCACTTCGGGGCGCAGGCAGGAGATATGGATATGCAGCTGGTTTTGCGTCCGTGCGGAGGGTGAATTGATCGCCAGCGCCAAGGCCCGGTCGGGAACCGGCGCGCCGGCTTTTTCCGTCAGGTATTGCCGGGCTTGCCAGGCGTGATAAAAAAAGTTGGGCGTTTTTTCGTTCAACAGCACCGGACTTTCGATACCGACTATTTTTTCCACGGGAATCAGCAAAAATTGCAGCGGGCCTTCAAGGTCTTTTAGTACCGTATACCCCGCATCCAGATTCACTTCGCGACAGGGATCCGGCCGGTCGAGCTGCTGCTGGTGGGGTATGCACTTCTGGCTGACTATCTGCCACAGGGCATCGGGATTGCCGGCCGCCGCCACGTGGCGATAGTAATAGAAACCGCTGGATGCGGCGATGGCCACCGCGGCAAAAAACAGGATAAAGGGGTTGTGGCCCCAGCGCCATTTCATCATGAGTTATTCTCTGAGCGGGCTCCGAACGAACCGGATGACACGTCTTCCCGGCTGTTCTTATTCTAACGGACCGGCGGAATACATTCGCCGGTCCGCTTATCCTACGCTGTTTTAAATGAGAAATTATTACAATGCCAGATGACGGGTCTCGTGGGTGGCCAATAGCGCCAGCAGCGTCAGGACCGCCATGGAAGCCAGATAAATCCCCACATAGAATAGGCCATAATGGACCGTTAGCCAGGCGGCGATATAAGGGGCGACCGAGGCGCCGATAATGGACGCGACGTTATAGGAAAACGATGCGCCGGTATAGCGGACCTCCGTTGGGAACAGCTCAGGCAGTAATGCGCCCATGGGGCCGAATGTCAAACCCATCACAATAAAACCGCACAGCAGGAAGGCCATCACCAGCCAGGTCTCGCCGGAGCCGAGCATAAATGGAAAGACCAGCGCGAAAGCGATAATGGCCAGGGTAATGACTATCATGGTCTTGCGGCGGCCGAAGCTGTCGGCCAGTTGCCCGGAAACCGGCACCAGCAAGCCGAAACCGACGACCCCCACCATCAGCATCAGCAGGAAATCATTACGGGAAATGCCCAGGCCCAGCGGCTTGGGCGCGGTGCCGTAGGTTAATGAATAGACGGTCATAATGTAAAACAGGGTATAGGTGGCCACCATGATAAAGGTGCCCAGAACCGTGGCTTTCAAATGCTTGCCGAGCAGGGTGCCGATGGGCATGCGCACCTGGGCTTTCGCCAGGGCGATTTTGGCGAATACCGGAGTCTCGTGCAGCGATATCCGCACATACAGGCCGATGATCACCAACACCGCCGACAGGATAAACGGCACGCGCCATCCCCAGCTCAGGAACTGTTCGTCCGTAAGCCCCCAGGAGAGCAATAAGAATATGCCGTTGGCAAAAAAGAAGCCGATAGGCGCCCCCAGTTGCGGGAAGGAACCATACAGCGCCCGCCGGTGCGCCGGGGCGTTTTCGGTGGCCAGCAGCGCCGCGCCGCCCCATTCGCCTCCCAGCCCAAGCCCCTGGCCGAACCGCGCCAGGGCCAGCAGTATCGGCGCCAGGATACCGAGGGTGTGATAACCCGGCAGCAGCCCGATAACCACCGTCGATATGCCCATGGTCAGCAGCGAAGCCACCAACGTGACCTTGCGCCCGAGCCTGTCGCCGAAATGACCGAACAGCGCCGATCCGATGGGCCGGGCGACAAATGCCAGGGCGAAGGTGGCCAGCGACTGAAGCGTGGCGGCGGCGGCATCCCCGGGCGGAAAAAAGATATGCGGGAAGACTATAACCGCGGCGGTGGCATAGATGTAAAAATCGAAAAATTCGATGGCGGTGCCGATTAACGACGCCACAAGGACTTTGCCCCGTGAATTGGTCGGGACGGTATCGGAATCAAGGACGGGCGCGATGGTGGACTGCATTATTGTTTCTTAATGATTAAATGTGTAAAAGAAAGGCATCTTAGACAGAGAAAATCTCAATTTCAATGGCGTTTTATTGACCATCGGCGGGCCGGCGGCGCCTAAAAGCAGATAATACAAGCGGACTCACTTCCCGTAGCCAATCCCTCTCGTCAAAAGGGATATCGCAGGGTTAAACCCTGGCACGCCGGCGACAGGAGACGGCGAACCGGCGTTATATGCCGGATTATGGCTGAATTTTAGGAAAACCTGGTGACAACCACTGACGTAATCGCCTATGGGTAGGGTTATGCACTGGATTTTTCTTTGTTAGTGCTATGAGATAAGGAATGGCGTCTCTTAGGCCGGCCGGACACGGGCCGCGGACGCCAAGCCAAGGCTTAGGTGCGAGGCCCTGGTTCCTCCTTATAGTCGGCGGTGGCAATCCAGGCGGCGCAAAAAAGCGTCAGCCGGGCAAAGAAATAGAAAAAGGCCATCAACCCCAATACCGAACCGAAAGCGGCGCCGGAAGGCGAGGTGGCCAGTTTAGGCAGCGTCAGGGTCATAATGATTTTGATGACTTCAAAACCCACCGCCGCCAGCAGCGTTCCGCGAAAGATAGCCTTGCTATGGGGCCGGTGGCGGGGAATTATCCAAAATATCCACAAAAAAAGCAGATAATTGGCCGCAATGGACACGATGAACCCGGTGGCGGTCATGGCCGGGCGCAGCCATGCAATGCCGTCCAAGCCGAGGGCGGTGACGATGCTCTGCTGGGCGGCGCCGGCAATGGAGGTCAATGACAGCGTGACGATAAGCGCCACGATAAGACCGATCAGGGAAAGCAGGTCCCGCAGGTACTTCAGATAAAATTTCTCTTCATCCTGGGGGTTGCGCTCCCATTCATCCCGCAACTGGGCGCGGATCGCTTCGCGCAAATTACCCATCCAGTTCAGACCGGAATACAGGGCTATCAACAGACCGGTGATGCCCACCGTGGTTCGCTGCGCCACTGCGGTTTTCACCGTGGTTTTCAACGTATCGGCCAACGTCCGGTCGCTGATACTGTCGACAATTTTATTAATCAGGTCGGTGAGAATATCGGGATTGAACGCCAGGAAAAATCCGACCCCGGCGAAAGACACCATCAGAATGGGAATCAGCGACAGGAAGGAAAAATAGGTAATCGCCGCGCCAAACTGGCTGCCCATGCGATCGTTGAATCGATCCGCCGCCCGTAGCAGATGGGCTATCACCGGGTAATCACTTACTTTTTGGATTAAGCGACCCGATTTCAAAGCAAGTTTGTCCACCCGTTCATTGCCGGTATGGATATCGGCGAATATCTGTGGGGATTTTGATTGCCGGGCGGTGGCGGTCGTTGAGTTTTTGTCGGCCATAAATTCTCTTATCCGCTGCGGAAACTTAACCAGATAGAATCATTATAGGAAAAAATAGCGGCAACGGGGCGTGCCGGGGGTTATCTATGCGGCTTCGCGCCAATTTACCGGTATCGTTGCCATGGCGAGCGGCCTGGGGCGCGGGAAGCCGACGCCGGAGACTGGAATCTATTCTTGATATTTTTTTAACAAAAAGGGGTAAAATCATGAAAGCGGGAATCATAACAATCAATATTAATTTTATTTTAATGATGATGGTTTTTGATGGAATTGATTGCCAAAAATCCAATAATTCTTCTTAAATTAATAATATAGAAATAAAAGAAGTGTTAAACTTTCACTATTAACCTGGTTTTTTATTATATTAAACTAATTAATTGAATTATTATCGTACGTATGAATTAGCTGTTTTAATGCTATTGGAAAATGTGGCGTAATCAATAAAAATTAATTTGCGATATAGCTTATTAATATGCTATCTACTATTTAGAAGTTAAAGAAAAATTGGATTGAGATCACAATTTTGATTCTAAATATGGGATGAGGTTTTATCCATCGTGAGTTAATGGGATTAACTATGGCAAACACCACGGAAAATAAATTATCTATTTGGTCACTCTCCGCGTTAGTTGTGGGATCGATGGTGGGGCCGGTATTTTTCTTTACCGGCAACCTTCGGCCGTGCAACCGGTGGTTTTGGCGCCCTTATTGCCTGGGGTATCGCCGGGGAGGTATGCTGATGCTGGCATTTGTTTTCCAGTCGTTGGCTCAACGTAAACCCAATCTGGATTCCGGCGTCTTCATTTATGCAAAAGAAGGTTTCGGCGACTATTTAGGCTTTGCTTCAGCATTGGGTTTCTGGGCGGGGACCTGTATCGGCAATGTTTCCTATTTTGTATTAATCAAGTCGACGCTGGGGGCTTTTTTCCCGGTCTTCGGCAACGGTAATACCGTGTCGGCTGTGCTGGTGGCTTCAGTTATTCTGTGGGGATTTCATATATTACTTTTAAGGGGGGTAAAAAGCGCGGCGTCAATAAATACAATTGCCACTTTTGCCAAGATTGTTCCCATATTCTGCTTTATTATCATATTGATTATAGCTTTTGATCACAACCTTTTCGTTCTTAATTTCCATGGAGGAACCGATCCTGCTAATGCCGGTGTCCTGGCGCATCTGAATGATTACGGTTATGCCGGCCACGCGGCGCTGGCCATTACGTCGGCGGCGGGAACGGAATCCCTCTTTTCCCAGGTCCGCAGTACCATGCTGGTGACGGTATTTGTGTTCTTGGGTATTGAAGGGGCCAGCGTATACTCCCGTTACGCAGAAAAACGCAGTCATATCGGCCTGGCAACGGTGGTGGGATTTATCGGCGTGCTGTGCCTGCTGATATTGGTCACCATGCTGTCCTACGGCGTCATGCCGCGGGCCGATCTGGCGGCGCTGCGGCAGCCTTCCATGGCCGTCGTGCTTGAAGCGGTGGTGGGCCGCTGGGGCTCGATATTTATCAGTATCGGTCTGCTTATCTCAGTACTGGGCGCTTACCTTTCCTGGTCTCTGCTGGCCGCCGAAGTGTTGTTTTCCGCCGCCAGGCATCAAAGCATGCCGAGGATCTTCACCACGGAGAATAGCCGGGGCGTGCCGTCCGCCGCGGTATGGCTCACCAATATCACCATTCAGGTTTTTTTGATTTTAACCTTATTCAGCGATTATGCATTCCAACTGGCGCTTGAATTAACCAGCTCGTTAACTCTCATTCCTTATTTGCTGGTGGCGGCCTATGGTTTCAAACTGGCCTGGACCGGCGAAACCTATGAAACCATTAAACGCGGGCATAAGAAAGATCTGGTCTTTGCCATTATCGCCACTTTTTATTCTTTATTGATGCTCTATGCCGGTGGCCTGAAATATATACTACTTTCGGCCATTATTTACGGCCCTGGCTCTGTTTTATATCTCATCACCAAACGTGAACAACATGCCGTTTTTTAATCCGGTTGAAAAATAATTTTCATCATTGTCATGCTTGCCGCCATTGTGGCGTTGTGGAGTATCGCTACGGGCATTATCACGATCTAAGCGGATGGAGCTAATATGACCAGAAAAAGATACTGTTAAATATGGCGTGTATTCCGAAGTAGGTAAATTACGCAAGGTGTTGGTGTGCGCGCCGGGGCGGGCACATAATCGGCTGACCCCCAGTAACTGTGATGAATTGCTGTTCGACGATGTATTATGGGTAGAACGGGCGAAACGGGATCATTTTGATTTTATCGTCAAAATGCGCGAGCGCGGCGTGGATGTGCTGGAAATGCATAATTTATTGGCGACCACCCTGGAAAATCCGACGGCCAAGGCGTGGATTCTGGACCAGCAAATAGTGCCGAACGAGGTTTCACTGGGCATACTCAAGGAAACCCGCGACTTTCTCGACGGCCAGCCGTCCCGCCTATTAGCTGAAATCCTCATTGGCGGTCTTTCAACCACCGAACTGGCGGACGCCGGCCATTATGATAACGAAGAACTGAAATTGATTCGCGAAGCGGTGGGCATTACCGAATATATGTTGCCGCCGCTGCCCAATACGTTATACACCCGGGATACCACCTGCTGGATTTATGGCGGCGTGACGCTTAATCCGCTGTATTGGCCGGCCCGGCATGAAGAAACGCTTCTGACCGCCGCCATCTATAAATTCCATCCGGATTTTGTCCACGGGGATTTTGACATTTGGTATGGCGATCCCACACAGCACCATGGCACCGCCACTCTGGAAGGGGGGGATGTAATGCCTATCGGCAACAAGACCGTGCTTATCGGCATGAGTGAGCGTACCTCCCATCAGGCCATTACCCAACTGGCGGCCGCGCTGTTTGCCAATCCGCGTTCCGGTGTGGAGCGGGTAATGATTGCCGCCATGCCTAAACTGCGAGCGGCCATGCATTTGGACACGGTGTTCACTTTCTGCGATCGGGACGTGGTAACGCTCTATCCGACCATTGTTAATCAAATCAAAACTTTCTCCCTGCGCCCGGACAGCGGCCCCACCGGCATGAAGCTCAGCCGCGACGGCGGCAGCTTTGTGGAAGCGGTGGCGGCGGCGTTAAACCTGGACAAGCTTCGGGTGGTGGAGACCGAGGGCAACGATTACGACACCGAACGCCAGCAGTGGGACAGCGGCAATAATATGGTAGCCCTCTCGCCGGGGGTGGTGATGGCCTATGATCGCAACACCAAAACCAACACGCAATTGCGTAAAGAGGGCGTGGAGGTGATTGAAATCGTCGGCAGCGAGTTAGGCCGCGGCCGCGGCGGCGGTCATTGCATGACCTGCCCGCTGTGCCGTGACGCGGTGGAATGAAAGCAAGATGGCGCTAAACGCCAGGGGCGGTAATGCCATTTCGCATAATGATTCGCGAACCAGGGTAAAAATACACTAAGCTACCTTTTTCAGGAGCGTTTTATCTGGGCCGGGATAGCCCTTTTCTCCGAGTAAATTAAGGGGCTTTTATGCTGTTCCGCCGTTTTGAAAGCATGATCGATATTTTCCAGGAATCCCCCGCGTCCGCGCCGCCGGATCGGGTTTTACCCTTCTATGTGTATTATCTGCGCCAGGTGTGGCCTAGCTTCGCCGCTCTCCTGGTGGTGGGGCTTATCGGGGCGTTGATCGAGGTGGCGTTATTTCCTTACCTCAGCCGTCTTATCGACCTGGCGCAAAGCAGTGGTTCAGGTCAACGTTTCTTCAGCGAACACGGGCACGAACTGCTGTGGATGGCGGTGGTGATACTTATCCTGCGGCCGATTTTTTTGACACTGCACGATTTGCTGGTACACCAGACCATCAATCCCGGCATGACGAGCATGATCCGCTGGCAGAATCATAATTATGTCCTCAGGCAGAGCCTGGGGTTTTTTCAAAACGATTTCGCTGGCCGTATCGCCCAGCGCATTATGCAAACCGGCAATTCATTGCGTGATTCGGCGGTGCAGGCGGTGGACGCTTTATGGCATGTGCTGATCTACGCCGTCAGTTCGCTGGTGCTGTTCGCCGAAGCCGACTGGCGCCTGATGATTCCGCTGATCGTCTGGATAGTGGGCTATCTCTTTTGCCTGTATTATTTTGTGCCGCGGGTTAAATCCCGCTCGGCGGTCTCTTCCGCCGCCCGATCCCGCTTGATGGGGTGCATCGTCGACGGTTACACCAATATCGCCACGTTGAAGCTGTTCGCCCATACGGATCTCGAGCGTCAGTACGCCCGGGAAGCCATTACCGAGCAGACGGAAAAGACCCAGTTGGCGAGCCGGCTGGTGACCGGCATGGACGTCACCATTACCATCATGAACGGTCTGTTGATTGTCAGCACCACCGGGCTGGCGCTGTGGCTGTGGTCGCAGTCGTTGATAAGCGTCGGCGCCATCGCCCTGGCCACCGGCCTGGTGATTCGCCTGGTGAATATGTCCGGCTGGATCATGTGGGTGGTGAACGGTATCTTTGAAAATATCGGCATGGTGCAGGACGGTCTTAACACCATTTCGCAGCCGGTAAGCGTTACCGATCGCCCACTGGCGCCCAAACTGCAGGTGCGTGAGGGCGCGGTGAGCTTTGAAAATCTGCATTTCAATTATGGCAAGGGACGGGCGGTGATCGACGGCCTGAATCTGGCTATCCGTCCCGGTGAAAAAATCGGTCTGATTGGCCCCTCCGGCGCGGGCAAATCGACGCTGGTGAACCTGCTGCTGCGCCTGTATGACCTCAACGGCGGGCGTATTATTATCGACGGGCAAAATATCGCCGAGGTGAACCAGGAGAGCCTGCGGGCCGGTATCGGCATGATTACCCAGGACACGTCGCTGCTGCATCGCTCCATTCGCGAAAATCTGCTGTACGGCAGGCCCGGCGCCAGCGACGCCGAGCTGTGGCAAGCCATACACCGCGCCCGGGCCGATGAGTTTATCCCGATGCTGTCCGATGCCGAAGGGCGCACCGGCCTTGATGCCCACGTAGGGGAACGGGGCGTGAAGCTGTCCGGCGGCCAGCGCCAGCGTATCGCCATCGCCCGGGTGCTGCTCAAGGACGCGCCGATCCTGATAATGGACGAAGCCACCTCGGCGCTGGATTCGGAAGTGGAAGCGGCCATCCAGGAAAGCCTGGAAGTGCTGATGCGGGGTAAAACGGTTATCGCCATCGCGCACCGACTTTCCACCATTGCCAAAATGGACCGGCTGGTGGTGATGAGCGACGGTCGTATCGCTGAAATCGGCAGCCATAGCGAACTGCTGAGCCGGCAGGGACTCTATGCCCGGCTGTGGCAATACCAGACCGGCGGTTTTGTCGGCGTGGACTGACTCCTGACGCTTACTCTTGACGATAGGGCAGCGCTTTGCGCGCTTCTTCCGCCCAGGCGCGCACCGCGTCCCGTTCTTCGTTAAGAAATTCCGCCACCGCGGTTCGCAGCCCCGGATGGCGCAGGTAATGCCATGAATCGGTCAGCACCGGCTCAAAGCCGCGAATCAGCTTATGTTCCCCCTGGGCGCCGGCGTCGAAGCGCGACAGACCGTGGGTGATGGCATATTCGATTCCCTGGTAGAAACAGGTTTCAAAGTGCAGGCGATCGAACTCCGCCAGGCAGCCCCAATAGCGGCCGTAAAAGGTGTCGTCGCTCACCAGACTGAACGCCATGGCAACGGGTTGGCCCAGCCGGCATGCCAGCACCACCCGGATTGCATCGGGCATCCGCTGAGCCAGCAGGCTGAAAAAATCCCGCGTCAGGTAAGGCGACTGACCCCGCACTTCATAGGTATTGGCATAGCAGGTATAGATAAAGTCCCACTGCGCCTCGCTGACCTGTCCTCCGGCCAGCCAACTGAAATCAATGCCTTGCGCCGCCACCGCTTCGCGCTCCTTACGCATCTGCTTGCGCTTGCGCGAACTCAAGGCATCCATGAAATCCTGGAAATCCCGATAGCCGCGGTTATGCCAGTGATACTGGCAACCTAATCGATGCAGCCAGTCCGGCCGGGCCGCCAGAAGAGAACCGGCTTTGGCATCGGTGAAATTCACATGGGCGCCGGACCAGCCCTGTTCGGCCAGATAATCCGGCAGCGCATCCAGCAGTTTTGCCGCCGCCGTCTCCGCCCCCAGCACACGGGAACCGGTTACCGGGCTGAAGGGCACCGCCCCCAGCCATTTGGGATAATACTGAATTCCGGCGCGATGGCAGGCTTCGGCCCAGCCGTGATCAAACACGTATTCTCCGCTGGAGTTTCTTTTGCGATAGCCGGGCATGGCGGCCAGGCAGCGGCCGTTTTCCCGCCACAGCAAATGATGGGGACGCCAGCCGGAAAGCGGTCCCAGGCTGCCGCTCTCTTCCAGGGTCGAGAGAAAAGCGTGCTGTAAAAAAGGCTGTCCCGCGGGGACCAGGGCATCCCACTCGCCGGCGGGTACATCGTTCAGGTGCGCCAGGGACGTCAAAGACATAACGTTGTGCTCCGGTTACATGCCGTCAACCACAGACAGTAGCCAGTTGCCGGGCGATACGCAAGACAAGGGGCACGCAGAGCCAAAAGCCGGGCGCACCCACGGGTGGAAATGTGCGTTGCTCACGGCTTAATTGTGAAAGCGGTCTCTGCCCTATCCGCTTCAGATCCAGACATAATCAGGGATCGTGGAAAAAATCGATCATACTGAAAGGAGAATAAAAACATTATCAGGAGACTCCATGGGTTTTACGGGATGGATAGCGGCCGTGGGCGGTCTGTTGTTGTTGATGTCGCTGGCCTCCGGCTGGATCCATCGCGGTCCCGTCACTTCTTTCGGGTTGTATTTGGCGGCGGGCATTGTCTGTGGTCCATGGGTCCTGAATCTGCTGCGGGTGGACGTGGCCGCCCATGCGGTGCTGATAGAGCGGGTGACCGAAATTGCCATGGCGGCTTCCCTGTTTATCACCGGTCTCAAGCTGCGGCTGCCGTTTCGCGATCCGGGCTGGCTCATGGGGGTGCGTCTGGCCTTTCCGGCCATGATCTTTACCGTGGTGGGCGTCACCGTGGCTGCTCATTTTCTGGCCGGCTTTTCCTGGCCGCTTTCCCTGGTCTTCGGCGCGATAGTGGCCCCCACCGATCCGGTGCTGGCCAGCCTAATCTCGGTTAACGATGCACGGGACGACGACAGCCTGCGGGTTTCCCTGTCCAGCGAAGCGGGCATGAACGACGGCACGGCGCTGCCGGTATTGATGCTGGGGATGCTGCTGCTTAACGCCCATCATCCGCTGTCGTTTGCCCAACTAGGCCATTGGGCGCTGGTGGATGTTCTTTGGTCGCTGCTGGGGGGGCTGGGCATCGGTTTCGGCCTGGGCCGGCTTATCGGACATCTGGCAACCCATCTTTCAAGCTCGCAAAACGACAGCGCGCCCAATGATTTCCTGGCCCTATCCCTGGTGGCGTTAAGCTATGCCGCGGCGCAAAGCCTGGACGCGTCGGGCTTTTTGGCCGCCTTTGCCGCCGGTGTCGGCCTGCGCCGAACCGAACTGGGCATTTTTAACCGCCATCCGCCGGATCACCTGCCGGAAGAGGAGCGAGGCGGCACGGCGGAATCCCTGGTGAACCCCAACCAGCGTGAAGCGTCGGGCGCCACCGGGCCGCTGCGCTCCGTCGGCCTGGTGGTGAGCGACGCGCTCTCCTTCGGCGATACCATGGAGCGACTGTTCGCCGCCGGTATCGTGATCGTGCTGGGCATCACCTTGGCCATGCATTGGGATCCCCAGGGGCTGCTGATGGCCGCCATCCTGTTTTTGCTGATAAGGCCGGCCTCGGTTTACCTGGCGACCATCGGCAGCGGCGAGCCGCCTCTGCACCGGGCATTAATCGGCTGGCTGGGCATCCGCGGCATTGGCAGCATCAACTACATTACCTGGGCCTATAACCAGGGCCTGGCCGGCCCCGAGGCCGAACGCATGGCCAACATGGCCTTTACCCTGGTGGTGGCCAGCGTCATTGTGCACGGCGTTTCGGTGTCGCCCCTGCTGAACTGGCGGCAAGGCAAAATGGCGGCGGACGCGGAGCGGGAGAATAATCGGTAACCAAACAGGTGGTCTGGACAAAAAAAGGGATTACCCTTGCGCTGGGTGATCCCTTTGGCTTTATTTACCGAGCCCATTGTGAGGTAGGGTGAGTATTACTCTGGGCCCAGATCGTAAACGTCTACCGTAAATTCTTGTGCACCATATCCATTAAAATAGTAGCCCGGAGAGTGAAGCTCTCTACCTACGCCCGAATTAAGCGCGCGAATGGGAGTAAGACTATCGACGGCCAAAAGGGTAAAATCACGAGTAATGTCAAGGCGGCATTGTTGTGAAGATTCATTAAGTACATAAGAATTTGGGCACTCGCTAAAGGTTAAACCGCTCGTGGGAATACCCTAATACTATACCTATGACCCGCAGTAATAACTAAGGGACCAAAAAGGACTCTAATCCCAAAAATATGTTTCCGGCGGCGTCGATACCCTGTTTGGACCCAAAAATACAGGATACGTTACCACTGGCGTAAAAGTGATGGTTTCGCTGGTAGATACGGATGGATCGCTTCTCAGTTGCGCGCTGACGTTAAAAGAGCCGGGGTTAGAACTGGTGAAATAGGCGGTATACAGGCCATCGGTCCCGGTTGTTCTTGATACCGGTGGGTGGGTGGGAATGTGGTCGGAAATGAGTATAGTGCTGGAGACGCCGCTGCCGCCATAGGTTAAGTAAAACACCACTACGTTTTGGCTGGTGCCGTCCGCCGGTGCATAGTTGGCCACGATACGTGCGTTTAGGTCATAGTTGGTAGACGGGGAGACCGGGCATTCGGGTGAGGTAACAGGATGGCATATAGTATTCTTTTCCATCGCCGACCCCTTGAAAAATTGCTAGTTTAGTCAGTATTGACGTCTGCTCTTCGTGTAAACATAAATGTATGGAGAATCATTATTAATTTCTGTGATTGGTAATAATCGTAGAAAATGCTTAGCGCTTCAATTTAAGCGGTATTTAACTACTATTTATTTCAAAATTTTAAATTTACTAACCAAATCCAAAAACCAAAGAAACAAATTAAAAAAATTAGCATTCTACCGCCAAAAGCAGAAGGATAATAGCTGTTATCAGCATTTACTTTCGATTACAATGAAGATAGCAAGCTGTATAAGAAAGCAATGCCGATGAACTAGCATCAAGGTATTACCCTGGGATCAGGGTAATACCTTTATTTTAGGACATGGAACACCGTGCTTGTTATCAATCTGGGCCGTCATCGTATACCTGAACCACAAATTGCGTTACTGTTGGGCGATTCCAATAATATCTAACCGTAGCACGGAGATCCACTCCTTGGCCGGAGTTCGACGCTCGAACATGCACTTGATTAATACCGGTTTGCAATAACATTATGAAATCAGGAATTCTTGACGCCGAGCATGCTTGATTGCTTTGTTCAAACGCATAGTTACTGCAATAATTGATAGTCGACCATCCCGTAGCAATGTTTTCGATACGATAAGTATGGCCCGCAATAAATTCAAAAGGGCTTATAAGG
The DNA here is from genome assembly GCF_016865525.2 of Sodalis ligni. Lineage (NCBI taxonomy): Bacteria > Pseudomonadati > Pseudomonadota > Gammaproteobacteria > Enterobacterales > Bruguierivoracaceae > Sodalis > Sodalis ligni. The sequence goes on from NZ_CP075169.1 coordinate 150,243, forward strand.
CTTTCAATTCCCATATAAAAATTGAGAGGGATAACTACCAAAAGGGACCCTAAATAGATGGGATATGATGCTACGGGGATGAACGTCACTGTCTCGGAGGCGAACACACTTCTATTGCTTTCTACTTCCGCCCTGACGACAAAGGATCCTGGTTCGGTGCTGCTAAAAGAAGCAATATAGAGGCCATTGGGCGCGGTAGTGACCAGCTCAGTGAATGAGCCGTTAAAATATAAGCGTAACTGACCGGAGACGCTCGCGCCGCCATATGTTAAGTAAAATTCTACTTGGTTTATGCTGGTGCCATTGGCATAGGCATCATTAACGATTCTTCTGGACGTTAATTCGTAAGTCGGTTGAGGACCCGTCGGAATAAATGTTAACAAGCTATTGGCACTCACCGTGGGGTCTGCAGACAAGCTTGCGAATAATTGAACCGTTTCAGGTTCAGTATTTGTCGCCGCCACATCAAGAACGCCGTTGTTGTTGGTATAGGGAGTCGGAATAATTAAAGCGGCGCTGCCGCTAACGAAAAATTCAAGCTGCTGGTTGGCCACCTGAAAATTCACCGGGCTAGAGAGAGTGAAGCGTACGCCATTAAAGCTGGCGCCATCCGCCGGCGCATTATTAGCAACGATTTGTGAGGAGAGCACGTAATTGGCTAACGGCGATACCGGACACTCCGGAGGGATAACTGGGTAACATTTGTTTTCTTTTCCCATCATAGGCCTCTTAAAATGTTGATGCTATTTGTTAGGGAATACAATTGCTCTCTGTGTAAAATTAAATGGACCGAGCATATCATATCCAACTTACGGCATAGATAATTACTGTGGAAAACGGAAAAGACCTGCTAATAGTTAACCACCACATATTCAAAGACTATTTTGGCTCGCGCAGATGGTCTATGAGTAAGTGCGTAATCAATTACTATTATCTTGCTCTATGAAAACTATCTTTATTTTCCACTGTATGCCTCTTATACATTTTCAAGAACGTAAAGGCTTAAAGTAAAATGTTTTATTATGATTATATTGAAAATTACTGGGTTACCGTTAATGCTCATATTTAGCATTAACCCCATTTCACTACATCTTTTATATAAAAGTGACAAGTGTGGTATTTGTAGCATTGCCTAACGCATATTCAGCGGTGATAATGACACTTAAGACCACGGGACTTGTTATGCTAACGGTAATTTGTCCTTGGGTATTGGTTAGTGCTATTTCTGGATTTACGGCGGCTTGCGTAGGATTGGCGATAAAAGTCATCAATGCGCCAGGAACCACATTGCCGTCGATATCTCTAAGCGTGTAACGAATACGATAGATGCCTCCTACGGGTACATTGATATCGAGAGGTTCGGCGGAAATAGTATGGGTGATCGGTGAAGTGAAACTGACTACGGTATAATTATAGACCGTAGGCTGACCATCCAAAATGGCTTTTACTTCCACCGAAGCCGGGGTACCACTGCGCAAAGAAACCCGCGCCAGTCCTGCGTCGTTGGTAGTGTCAAAAGTGTTATATAAGCCACCCATGCCCCGTACTATCGAATAGCTTAGCACCCTACCCGGCACGGGCTGTTCAGTGGTGAAATCCCACAAAGTATATTGAATAATATTACTAGCAAAGTCATTTGCCGGCGCGTAATTGGTCTCGACATTGGCGATAATGCCCAAGCCGGTGATTTCATCAGGGCTTTCAAAAGTGGAATAGCTTACCGCAGATATCCCGTCGAACTGGCAAGTCACGGCCACCGTTTCCTGTTGGCAGTCGGTAAAATACACTATTGCTTGGCCCCGGTTATCCGTTATCGCGCTAGTTTGTTTGCTATCATCGCAAAACGCTGCATTGCCCGAAAGCCAGAATGTGACAAGAGACCCGCACAGCGGTAGCCCAAACCTATAAAGCGTCGCCACAGCATTATTTTTGTCTCTTCCGTCAGCCTTTGCGGTAGCGGAAGAGGTTAAGGCAAGATGGTAATCTCTCTTAGGAATATGATGAGACGAACATTGATTTTGCATAAAATACCTCCGGCAGATCTTCTGTTTTTATAGCTATAAAGATAAAATAATGTGACTAAGTGAATGTCACTCTGGTAAAATTTTCCGTGCCAAGACCCGACGGTAGTAAAGCCGTAATTGTCACTATTCCACTCGTATTGTTGGTCAATGTGAGGGTAATGTAGCCATTCGAATCAGTAAACTCCGCTGAAGGTGAAAGAGCCGCACCGCCGGTGGCACTGAAATTGATCGCGGCATTCGCCACCGGCAGGTCGCCGGCCAGGGTTCTGACCTGATAGCGTATTCTATTGACCCCCAGACCATTTCCCTGCGCCTTGTCAGCTTGTACTTCGGCCGAGATAAGCTGTGTCAGCAAGGTACCGAAAAAGGTTAGCCTGATATGGCTGTAAACGGTACTTGGATCGGATGCAAGAACGGTATGCACCGTCACGGTTCCCGGCACGCCGCTGAAGATGCGCAGTTGGGTATGCCCGTTGCCATCAGTGGTATCCGACAAAGGAGGCACAAGCGTGGCGCTGCCATCGACGCTGTATTGCAACAAGCGGCCGGGAGCACCTACGCCCGCCGGAGTAATTAGCCAGTAATCAATGATATGTGGGATTCCGCTGCCGGCCACAATGTTTGCGGTGCTCACCTCGGCTTCTAGTAGCAAGGCGTTATTGGAAACTTCCACCAGAACAGTCTCGGATGACGTCGTATTGCCGAAACGGTCCTCTATGATATAAGAGACTAAATATCTTCCTATGGGGGCGAAGACTGCCGGTATGCGGATCACGATGGGAAAGCTTGGATTATAATCCGCTACGGTGTACTGTCCTCTACCTATAAAATTCCACAATACCGTTATCTGGTCTAAGGGCGCAGGATTGGTATAAGCTGGAATCAGGACTATCACGGCTCCATCATTCGTAACGCTTTGGATGGGTATTATGCCATCGACCGTTTGTGGAAAAAGAGGATCCGCGAGTGCCATAGTTTTACCTTGTTTTAAATAAAATCCGTTAAATCAATGAAAGTATGACTTATGCTTTAAGGTTATGCATTGAACAATAGAATATATATAAAGGCTCACTCAAATAAGCAAGGTTAATATGCGCCATCGTTCTGCTAAAAAGGCTAACGTATCGGACTATTGAAGTTTTACCGCAGATGGGGATAAAATCAAAATATCCAAAACGGCATTGTGAATGCTAATTTTTGTCATCTGATTATTAATGGAATTGTGGTAGTTGATGCTGTAATAATAAAATGTATTATCAGACCAGGCGTTGTACCTTTAAAAGGTTAGAATGCTTTTCAATTCATTCGTCAACTAGCCCACTTTCTTTAAGGAACTGCTGCAAGGTACAAGTATTGAATTGAACACAGCCCCTCCCATGATCGGTCGGGGCATCGGCAGCTATCACTGTCGTCCTGCGGTATTGTTAACTCTGCTTATCGCATGGTCACCAATTCTTCCGCCGCCGTGGGATGGATAGCCACGGTATTATCAAAATCGCGCTTGGTGGCGCCCATTTTGATCGCCACGGCAAAACCCTGCAGTATTTCATCCATGCCCAAGCCGATGCCGTGCAGTCCGACGATTTTTTCATCCGGCCCGACGCACACCAGCTTCATGCGGCAAGGCTGGCGATGATCGGTGACGGCGGTATACATGGAGGTAAAGCCGGTTTTATAGATTTTGACCTCTTTCTCGCCGTATTTCGCCAGCGCCTCCGGTTCGGTCAAGCCGATGGTGCCGATAGGGGGATGGCTGAACACCACGGTGGGAATCAGGTTGTAATCCAGGTGTTCTTCCGGCTTGCCGTTGAACAGGCGTTCGGACAGACGGCGGCCCGCCGCCACCGCCACCGGGGTCAATTCCACCGCGCCGGTATTGTCGCCGACGGCGTAAATTCCCGGGACGTTGGTGTTCTGGTATTTATCCACCCGGATATAGCCGTTGCTGTCGGTTTCCACGCCGGCGGCGGCCAGGTTCAGGTTGTCGGTGGAGGGTTCCCGGCCGATGGCCCAAATCAGCGCATCAACAATAAATTCGCTGCCGTTTTCCAAGGTCAGCGTCAGGCTGCCGTCGCTGTTTTTGACGATGGATTCCGGTATGGATCCGGTATGCAGGGTAGGGCCTTCCGCGTTCATGATCTCCACCAGAGTATCGATAATCAGCGGGTCGAAGGTACGCAGCGGCGCATGTTTGCGCACGAACAGGTGCGTTTCCGCCCCCAATGCGTTCAGCACTCCGGCGAGTTCCACCGCGATATAACCGGCGCCCACCACCGCCACCCGCCGGGGCATGGCATCCAGGGCAAAAAAGCCGTCTGAATCGATGCCGTATTCCTCACCGACGATATCGATGTGGCTGGGACGGCCCCCGGTGGCAATCAGGATATGATCGGCGGTAATGCGTTCGCCGTTGACTTCAACGGTATGGGCGTCCACAAAGCGGGCGAAACCTTCAATAACGTCTACTTTGTTATTGCCCAGCACCCGTTCATAGGATTGATGGATGCGGTCAATATACGCGCTGCGGCTTTTGACCAAAGTCCCCCAGTCGAGACGGTTGATGGTGGTGTCAAAACCGTAATCGGGGCCGTACAGTTTTATCGCCTCGGCAATCTGTGCCGCATGCCACATGATTTTTTTCGGGACGCAGCCGACATTGACACAGGTACCACCGAGATATTTGGCTTCAATCAGGGCGCATTTCTGGCCGTACATCGCCGCACGGTTAATGGAGGCAATACCGCCGCTGCCGCCGCCAATAGCAAGGTAATCGTAATGTCTGGTCATCGGATCTTCCCTTTGTTCATATCAATGGGCACAAGTTTAACCCGCAAAGGTAAATTGTCGCAAAGATTGCATCAATCCCTCCAATAGGCGAAACGGCTATACCGGGTTTATCCCGGCCATTCCTGGATGACTCCGGGGATTTATTGCTGGATTCGTCAGCTAAACCAGGATTGGTCAGGATAGGGATCACTCCGGCGCCACCCAGCGCACCAGGGTATGGCCGATTCCTTCGGGCACCAGCGCCTGATGAATCCAGGGCAATAATTCATTCATCTGTTGTTCCAGCATCCAGGGGGGATTAATCACGATCATGCCCGATGCGGTCATGCCCCGTTGATCGCTGTCAGGGCGCAGCGCCAGCTCAATCTGCAAAATCCGGCGGATGCCGGTCTTCTCCAGCCCGGCCAGGATGCGTTTCACATTCTGACGCAGCACAACCGGATACCACAGGGCATAGACGCCGGTGGCGAAGCGTTTATAGCCCTCCTGGATGCCGGCCACCACGTCCTGATAGTCCGTTTTCATTTCATAAGGCGGGTCGATGAGTATCACGCCCCGCCGCGACGGCGGCGGCAGCTGGGATTTCAACTGCTGGTAGCCGTCGGCACGCAGCACCTCGGCACGGGGGTCTTTTTGGAATTCGCTGCGCAGCAGCGGGTAATCGCTGGAGTGCAGTTCCGTCAGGTGCAGGCGATCGTGCTCCCGCAGCAATTGGCGGGCAATCAGCGGCGAACCGGGATAATAACGCAAGGTACCGCTGCGATTGTAGTGATTGATAACCGTCAGATACGGTTCCAGCAGCGCCGGACAATCTTCCCGCTGCCAGATACGGGCGATACCTTCGCGATATTCGCCGGTGCGTTCGGCCCGGTCGCTGTTGAGCAGATAGCGCCCGGCGCCGGCATGGGTATCCAGATAGAGGAAGGGCTTATCCTTCTCCTTCATGGCGGCCAGGATCAGGCTCAGTACCGTGTGCTTGAGCACATCGGCGTGATTGCCGGCGTGAAAACTGTGGCGATAACTTAACATTTATTTATATCCAATTGGAATTTATCGATTTTATTATAATTAGCATTTTCTTCATTTGTTGCTTTCACAAAAGACCGCGCTGGTACAAAGCGGAGAAAGGATCACCGACCATAGTAATGGTATCAGACAGTTTATGGCTTCATTGACATTCCATAGACGATGGAGAGCAAAAAAACCGAGGAAATAAATGCACCTTTAGTTTCAGATACCGATTTAATCCTCTTGTTTTATTAATCGACCATCAAATGAAAAATCAATTTCTGTAACTGATTGCAACGCCTGCCGAAAATCAGTGTGTAGAGGATTTAAAATAGCATTGTTTTCTTGTGGAATAATGCATGATGGAATTATTAAAGCAATACCTTCAATTGAGTCAAGCCAACCTGTCCCCAAGTCCATGGTGGAAAACGGAGCCGGATCCTCTCTCCAGTCATCAGGCAAATAGGCATTTTCGAGGTATTCAACCTTATCATCGGGCAACTCGATACTGAAAAGGGAGTACTGATTCAGCAGGCTATCATGAATTGAATGCACAAGAATTTCTAATGAGGCCAGAGCGATGGTGGTAGATACATAAACAGCCGCACTGCCTTTGTGATTCCATCTCCTCCATAAATACTCGCGCCATAACCTTTTCATGCTTCCGCCGCATGGATTTTTTTTGTAAGCCTGTAAAAAATTATGAATAGAAGCCGTGCTCTAGCCTTCCCATCAAATCAAGGACCTCAAGCGCACCCCTCTCCGTGGCAAGAAGCGAGACCGGTGTTACATTTCCCAAGCCCTTTTCGGGGGTTCTCAACCCGGGTTTACGATCGGGGTTATTTCATCCAAAAAGATGTACGCTTGCGTCCATCACCCGCACAAGCCGGGCGATACGTTCACTTTCATCGGGTGAAAAAGTCGTTCCTGTACTTTTACGCCTGGCCACGTTTCTTTCATTTATGCCGGCAATCCGCAGAATATCGGCCTTAGACATGTCTGACCATTTATGAATACTTTCAAGTACGTTAACCGGAAGGCCAATCTTCAGCACATTGGTCAACTCACGGCCTCTGCTGACGGGCAGACCGGCAAATTTCCACAAAGCATTATGTTGTGGTTCATGGGACGGAATATAAGCTCTCATGGCAATCTCTCCAGCAGACATTTGTCATGTGATAGTATAGACAATTGTCAGATGGGTATAAAGCAATATTTATGCGTATTTTGCCAACGCAGCTGCAACTTGAAGTATGACGGGTATATATACAGTGAATGGCATCGTTTTGGGTCAGTCACCTCGTTCCGGCAATGTTACAAAACCGCGGCGGGGCGAGATGCGTATCCGCCGCCCAACTGGTATGCTGGGGGAGTATGCCGGTTTACCCGCTGGCGGATGCCGACGGCGGGATAAAAGCCGTCTCTATTACCGCTATGAAATCACGGGAGGCAGCCATGACTGCGATTAAACAGGTTTTGATAGCCTATGATGATTCCGACTGCGCCAAACAGGCGCTGGGATTTGCCTGCGAATTTGTCAGGCGTTTCGACGCCAGGTTACATATTGTTTCCGTCTGCCAATTGCCACAATTCGGCAGCGGAACCGCGACGGAAATGATTATCGAAAATGCGCGAGGGATATATGGGAAATTCTTCGATGGCTTGAAAGATAATCCCGCTTACCGGGATATGGATCTGGTGAAGCAAATGGAAATCGGTAACCCGGCGGAAATGATCCTGCATTATGCGGAAAGCCACAAAATAGACCACATTATCGTCGGCCATCGCGGTTTTTCCAATATTGAACGCTGGTTAATGGGATCGGTGGCGCGACAGATTATCGACAACGCAGGCTGCCCGGTCACCGTGATCCGGGAATCCTCTTATTCAGCACAATAATAACAAAGCGGCATTCGGCTGATAAAAAAGGCGAACGCCGGACTGATATTTTGCCGGTGTATGGAAAGAGTCGGGCTGAATGACACGCCGGCGGTGTGGAAAAACTCGCCGGTATGTCACGTGCCGATTAACCGTTTTCAAACGACACGCTGCTTCCATCAATGGTCATTGGACGGGCCGCCTGCATCCCCATCGGCTATCCCCAGCGTGAAATGGGCCTTGGCGGGATCCCCCACCTGGCGCGGCAGGTCCGCTTCCCAGGCCAGATAGGCGGCGCTGGCGGCGGCATTGCCCTCATGGCGATCGTGCAGCCAAAATAAAAAATCGATTTGCTGAGCAACGGCAGGGGTTTGCGAACTGCTGTGCAGTTCCAGTCCGGCGGCCAGCCAATCCTGCCGTTTACCCTCAACCGCCGTGGCGTTGAAACCCGCGTCGCTCAAATCCAGGACCACCCCTTGCGCCAGCGCCGGATCTTCGGCGAATACCAGGATGTCCCGGGCATTGCCGGCGACGGCAGGCAGATCATCCAGCCGCGAGCGGTTTACCCAGTGGGTGCCGGCGGGATGATACCGGCGATAGTCCCAGCTGCGGTCGGCGGAGAGTCCGATGGCGCCGTTCAGAAGCCGTTGCCGCGCGGCGGCGGCGTCTATCCGTGGGACGGTAGGCGGCGCAAGGAGACGGGACGGCGGGCGAATACCCTCGTCAATGCCTGCCAGCACATAGCATTGCCAGCCAAGCTGTATAAGCCAATGGGCAGTGGTGGCGGCCCGGACGCCGTCATTGTCGTTGAGCACAATTCGACTACCCCGCGTGCCCACCCATTTATCCAGCGCCTGAACCAGCTGCCCTCCCGGCACCCAGCGGGCGTCGGCCCGGTGGCCACGCCGGTACTCGTCATCATGGCGGACATCAAACACGTACGTGGTGCGGTTTTCATCCCCTTGCCACTGGCGGAGGGTGGCCGCATCAATGTGCGGTACATGGTAGCGCCGGGCCAGTTTTGCCGCTCGTTGCCGGGACGATTGGGCAGCGGTATCGCTTTGGGGCTGAAAGTAGCGATTGCCGTCCCGGACGGTGGCGAAATCCGCCAGCCGCCAGCCTTGGGTGCCGCCGGACAGCGCCGCGACCCGATTGGGGACGCCGGCGTTTATCAGGGTTTGCGCGCCGATAATGCCGCGGGTTCGGCCGGCGCAGGAAACCACCACCAGGGTCTGCGGCGAGGGGACCAGATCGTCGAAGCGGTAAAGCAGTTCGGCGCTGGGTACGGATATGGCGCTCGGTACATGGAAGCGGTCGTACTCCTCCACCGTCCGGCTGTCCAAAAGAACGTAATCCCCCTGCTGTTCAATCAGGCGCGCCAGCGCGTCGGCTTCGATGGCCGGCGTCCGGTAATGATGTTCGACGAATTCGGCAAACGCCTTGTACGGCACATTCACGCCTTTGAACAGCGGCAGGCCGGCCTGTTCCCAGGCGCCGATCCCTCCCTTCAGGATGTGAATGTCCGAATAACCCAGGGCCGACAGTCGTCCCGCGGCCCGTTCGCCCCCTCGGGTATCTTCCGCCAGCAGCACCGTGCGGGTATCGGCGCGGGGCACCAGCGCGGGGAACTGGCTTTCCAGCAGGCTGTAAGGCACGTTCACCGCCAGCAGAGGATGGCTGTCGCCATACAGCCCCTCTTCCCTGATATCGATAAAGGCCAGCTCTTCGCCGTCTTCAAGCCAATTAAGCAGGTCGGACAGGGGGACGGCCGATCCGTAATCATTATATTTAGTCATAAGTAGCCCATTGATAGCCGTCATCTTTCACGTGGCAGCCGTGCTGGCTGCCTATACCCGTCATATTTTAAGTTGCATGTGCGTTGGCGATACTCGGCCCCTCCTTGGGCCTCGCCCCTTCGGGGCCGCTGTAAGCAGCGTTCAAATCTGCTCCAGGCAGATTTGTCGCTGCGTTGCCGCCTTCCTGCAACTCGAACTATTTAGGGTATAGTGAAGTTAAATAATTAAAAAACTTACAGACGCAGGCCCGCTTGTTTAAGCAGCGGCAGGATGCGTTCGCCGAAGTAGGCCAATTCCGGTTCATAGTCCACAAAGCAGAGCTGCAGCCCGTCGCAGCCGATGGCTTTGAGGCGCAGTATTTGCCCGGTTATCTGTTCCGGCGTGCCCACCAGCTGGATATTGCCCCCCACGATGCGCTCATCACGCTGGTGGCCGCGCCAGGAACGGCTGTCGCCGGTGGCATGGGTATGGAAGAAGCCGTCCACCGCGCCATGGTCGGTCTGCCGGAGGATCTCCTGATAAACCCCATGGGCTTCTGCCTCGGTATCCCGGGCGATAATCATCGGATTCACCAGAATGCGGACGTTGCGGCCGATGGCCGCCGCCGCTTCCCGCACCTGGCGGGTGATGCCCGGCAGCGCCTCGATGGCCGCATCGAAAGAGGCGCCGGCGGGGCTGGTGACGAATATCAAATCCGCCTGGCGCACCGCCTGGGCGATGCCGGCGGCGGAGCTGGTGGCGCTGACGATAATCGGCCGGCCATAGCGGGGTTTAGGCGTGACGAAGGCCTTGCTCAGCGTCCATTGTGCGCTGTGGTAGTCAAGATCCTCTTCGCCGGCCCACAGCTGTTGCAGCAGGGAGACATACTCATCCGCCAGCTCATAGCGGCGGTCGTGGTCGGGCTGCTGTTGGCCGAACATGGACCATTCATCTTTGCGAAAACCGGTAACGACGTTGAGCCCCCAGCGGCCGCCGGACATATGGTCAAGGGTGGCGCCGAACTTGGCCAAATGCAGCGGATGCCAAGGACCGTAGAAAATATGCACGGTGGAGATCAGCAAAATGCGCTCCGTCACCGCCGCCAGCCCCGCCGCCGCCATCAGCGTGTCTAGGGCGGTTTCGCGATAGCGTATCTCGCCGCCGAAACCCCCCTTGGACAACCAGTGGGCCGGCCCGAACACCAGATCGAATCCCAGGGCTTCGGCCTGGCGGGTCAGCGCCGCGTTGTAATCGAAGGTCCAGTCGGTGGCCCGCGGATAGGCGGACATGGTCCAGCCGCCGTTATGTATGGGTAAAAACAGCCCGAGTATCAGCGGTTGATCCAGCACTTTCCCCAGCGGACTGTCAGGGGGAAGCGGCGGTAAAACGGGGTAAGGCATAGGCCACCTCAAAATGTATTTAATCGCGATAATCGGGTTCGCGCCGGTCCAGCAGCCGCCTTAACGCTTCAAAATGCAGCTGATAGCCGGGTTTGTATTGTTCTCCCGGCGAATTGTGCAGGGGAGTGTTATGGATTTGATCCTGCACCTTGTCCACCTGGGCCGGGCTTAAGCCCCGCAGGCGCTGGCCGGTCCACAGGGCGAACAGCTGGACCCGGGCGGCCCGTTCCAGGGTATAAAGGCGATCGTAGGCCTCGGCGGCGGAGCGGCCGGTCACCAGCACGCCGTGGTTGCCCATAAAAAGAATGGTTTTTTCACCCAGTATTTTCGCCAGGCGCCCCCCTTCCGCCGGATCGCGGGCCAGGCCGTCGTAGGCGTCATCGTATGCAATCTGATCGAGCAATAATGCCTCCGTCTGGCCGAGAGCCAGCAGGTGCTGGCTCTCCAGCCGGGTCAGCGCGCCGGCATAGGGCATATGGGTATGGAATACCGCCTGGTGCTTGGCATGGGCGGCATGTATCGGCGCGTGAATGCAATACGCCGAGCGTTGGATAATGCCTTCCCCCGCCAGGAGCTTGCCGTCGAAACCGATGGTCATCAGCTGGCTGGCCTGGATTTCCGACCAATGCAGGCCGAACGGCGGCAGCAGAAAACGATCGTTGGTGCCCGGCACCGCCAGGGTGAAATGATTGTAGATACCTTCGCTAAAATCGTGCCAAACCGCGAGCCGGTGCGCGGCGGCCAGATCCCGCCTGGCCTCCAGCCTCGTCTGCTCATCGGCATCATCAGCGAAATGCCCTCCGGCCTCCGGCCGCGCCTGCTCGGCGGCGCCCTGCCGTGACGACGGGCGGGTAGCATTGTCCGTGGCGGCTGCGGCGGTAAAAGGCTCGGTTTGTTCACGCGGGTCCTGTGGGTAGAAAGCGGTCATGATTATTTTCCTCCGGGTTCCAAAGACACGTCTTTAAGGGACGATAAAGCGCCGTCGGGAGCGGTGCTGACGCCTTTGAGCCGTGCGCTGTAGACGGTAAAATTCTGTTGTTCAACCAGGGGTATCACCGGCAGATCGGTTTGCGCCAGGCGCTGAAACTGGTGGAATTCGTCGGCGCGTTTGGTCGGGTCGCTTTCCACCTGCAGCGATGCAATCAGCGCATCCATCTTGGGATTGGTATAATTTGAGGCATTGGACCAAGGCGTTCCTTTGGCGATGTTCTTGCTCCAATAGTGGCGCAGCCCGCCAATCTGTGGGTCCATCATCGGCACCCAGCGGCCGGTCTCGATATCAAAATCGTAATCGCTGTAGATCCGCTTGATAAAGGTGGCCAGGTCCTGATTGCGCACCGTCAGTTCGATACCTATTTTGCTCAGGCTCTGGCGGATAAATTCGGCCTGGTTTTTAAAGCCGTCGTTAACCGGGAAATAGTCAATGGCCAGCTTAAAGCGAATACCGCCCGTCTTGCGGGGGTAGCCGGCCTCATCCAGCAGTCTTTCCGCGGCGGCGTGATCGTAGGGATACTGCGGTACGCCGTCGGCGGTGTAAAACTGCTTGAGGGAGGAGGGGATCGGACCGGTGGCCGGTTTTCCCAGGCCGTACCAGACCACATCCACCAGCGCCTGTTTATTGATGGCCCGGGCGATGGCCTGGCGGACCTTAAGATTCGCCAGGATGGGATTTCGCAGGTTGAACTCCAGGAAGGTATAGGCCGCCGAGGAATCGTAGCCCTGCTTGGTGACCACCAGCTGCGGATTTTGGCGCAAACGCTGTACGTCGGATAACGGCACCGAGTCATAAGGAGCGTACAGGGCTTCCCCGGTTTCCAACGCCGCCGCCCTGGAACCCGCGTCCGGAATGATGCTGAAAATGACTTTGTCTACTTTGGGTTTGCCGCTGTCCCAGTAGTCGGGATTGCGTTCCAGTTCGATATATTGTCCCCGTACCCACTTCACAAACTTGAAGGGTCCGGTACCCACCGGCTTGGCGTTGTAAGGGCTGGTGCGAATATCCGACCCGGCGAACAGATGCTCGGGCAGGATCTCCGCCTCATTGGCGTTAATGGAACTCATGATCACCAGGGAGGGGTGCTCAAGGCGGAATATTGCGGTGTAAGCGTCCGGGGTTTCCACGTCTTTCAGGGCGGCAAAGGTGGTGCGCCCCCGCGGGTGGACTTTTTTCCACAGCTCCAGGGCGGAGTATTTCACGTCCGCCGAGGTAAAGGGCTGGCCGTCATGCCATTTCACGCCGTGACGCAAATGAAAGGTGATGCTCAAGCCGTCCGGCGCCACTTCCCATGAGGTGGCCAGGCTGGGTTCCGGCTGCATATCCTGGTTGTAAGTGACCAGTCCTTCATAAATATTATTGGATACTACCCCGTTGGGAAAATTGGTGTTGAACGCCGTATTTAGCGCAACCGGTTCGGGCTGGACGATAGCGACCAAACTGCCCCCGGCGGCAAGTGAGGAAAACGCGGGGAAAATGCTGCAAAGACCCATGGCGGCGAATAGCGTTTGCCGCAAGGTTACACTGAATTTACGCATAGCAAATTATCTTATAACCTCGATGATGAACAACGAAACCTAATTCCATATAAATATTAAGGTGATGCCTGTTCAGTGATAAATCCCCGTTAAGAAGTCCGTTAAACAGAATGGGCGCTCATTTTTTAGTAACATATTAGAAACACTTTAAAATAGAAATCTATAACCCGTTTAGCCAATGCTTTTTTTGTATTAGCTAAGAACAAACATGATAATAAGCCACAGAAGTAGCGCGTATTCAGATTTAGCCAAGATTACGGCGTGAACGGGGGATTGTCAGCTATTGTAGCGCATGATTAATTAAGACAGACTATTCAAAATATTGCGTAAGATGCGAAGATGGCGGAATTTGCATCGGGTTAATGCTTTTAATCGCTATGGTTATGCTTTATTGTTTTTAACATTCTTATAGCATTGAGATGTCTATAAACATCATTTATTGATATTTAGTAAATGAGCTTGCGCCGGGATAATATTTGTCGGGTTTACATTTCACCTGCGCCATTCGACAAATAATGTTTATTAGAAAAAAAGGGTTAATCCATGTCCCGGAAGTTTATATCTGCTTTATCCCTGGGGATAATACTGCTGGCGCTAAATGCCATGGGCCGGGTACTGGCGGATGAGCAGACGCCGGTACGAGGCGGAACGCTGATCGCCGCTATATATCCTGAGCCGGTAACGTTGACGGCGACCTATAATAACCAATATGCCAATCGGGTTATCTCCGCCAATATTTTTGACGGCTTAGTGTATTATGACGATAACTACCGGCCCCAGCCCCGTCTGGCCACCTCCTGGGAGGTGGCGCCGGACGGCTTGAGCATCACCTTTCATTTGCGTCACGGCGTGAAATGGCATGACGGCCAGCCCTTTACCTCAGCGGATGTGAAATACTCCGCCCTGGAAGTCTGGAAAAAAGTCCATTCTCGCGGGCGGTCCACCTTTGCCGCCCTGAAAGACGTGGAAACCCCGGACGATTACACCGCCATCTTCCGCCTAAGTTCGCCGTCCCAGGTTATTCTCAGCGCGCTGGACGGCGCGGAATCGCAGGTGGTGCCTAAGCATATTTTCGACGGCGGCGACATTCGCAAAAGCCCGGAAAACGCCCGGCCCATCGGCACCGGTCCCTTTCGTTTCAAGGAGTGGAAGCGCGGACAGTACGTTATCCTGGAACGTAATCCGGATTATTGGGACAAGGGAAAGCCCTATCTTGACCGGGTGATTTACCGTTTTATCCCCGACGCGGCGGCGCGCAGCGCGGCATTGGAATCCGGCGAAGTGTCCTATATCCCCTACGCCGGGGTGCCGTTTTCGGATATAAACCGGCTTAAGCAAAATCCGGAACTGAAATTTGATTCCCGCGGGTACTCTTACGCGGCGCAAACCTATTTTCTCGGTTTCAATCTGCGCTCGGTCCCATTGTCCAATCTGAAAGTCAGGCAGGCCATTGCCCATATTATCGATAGGCAACGGATTATCGACACCGTCTGGTATGGTCAAAGCAATCCCGAATACAGCGTGGTGCCTCAATCATTGACCCAATTTTTCACGCCGGATATCCCCCGTTATGATTACAGCGTGAAGCAGGCCAATACTCTCCTGGACGAAGCCGGTTATCCCGTCAAGGCGGACGGAAAGCGCTTCACCCTGCGCCTTTATACCGACCCGAGTTCCAGCCAGTTCCTGCTGGCGGGGGAGTTCCTCCGCCAGGAATTCAATAAAATCGGTATCGCTATCGACTTTACGCCGCTGGACAACGCAACCTTCCTCAAGAAGGTCTATACCGATTATGACTTCGATATTATTTTCCAGGGATTCGGCGTGATGCTGGATCCGCAAATGGGGTTAACCCGGGTCTATTACTCCAAAGCCCAATCGCCGGGGGTGCCCTATGCCAACGCCTTCGCTTACGTCAGTCCGGCCACCGACCGATTGATCGAGGCCTATCAGAATGAAGTTGACCCCAAAAAGCGCATTGCCGTGATTGCGGATTTCCAGCGGCAGACCCTTACCGATCTGCCGCTGTTGCCGGTCATGGCGGCGCCGTTTTTTACCGTTTACAACCGTAAACTGCACGGTCTGGATTTCTCGCCGGCGGGAGCGCATTCCGGCTTTCGCGACGCCTGGATAGCCGGGAAATAGGGGTGCAGGCAGCGGGCACAATGTCTCGACCGCCGATCATGAGACGCCCTTATCTTAGCGGTGGCCAGCAGGATGATTCCTCATAGTGGCGATGGCCGGGCGCAAGATTTCTTGATTAAGGTCGGGTCCTGCGCGGATCCGTTATTTTTCACCGTTTTTTGGAGCAGCGTTATGTCCTTGAATATGACTCCCCCCACCCCCGCCGAAGCGCCGGAGGATCGTAACGGCCGGTTTGCCGAGCCGGTGGCCGGCCGGGATAGCCGGGACGATTTGCTCGCTGCGGCGCGGGATATCGGCGCCCGGTTGGCGGTGGACGCCTCGGTGCGGGATAAAGAACGCATTTTGCCCCACGATGAATTGAACTGGGTGTTACAGGCGGGCATTGCCGCCGCCAGGGTGCCCAAAACCCACGGCGGTCCTGAGCTGAACTACACCGACCTGGCGCGGATATCCATCCTGCTGGCGAAGGGCGACCCCAACGTCGCCCAGATATTGATCCCGCATTTTACCTCGGTTGAGCGCATTCGCCTTACCGGCACCCCCCATCAGCAAGCGCGCTATTTTCAGGGACTGCTGCGGGGGGATTTGATAAGCGGCGCCACCGGGGAACTGGGAGGAAAATTCGTGTCGGACATGACCACCCGGCTCAGTAATACCCCTCGGGGTTTGCGGCTGAGCGGCCAAAAATTCTACAGCACCGGCGGATTGATGGCGGACCGGCTGCGGGTCACGGCCAAGGATGATAGCGGCGATACGGTGTCGGTTTTCGTGCCGAGGGGGCGTGCGGGCATTGTGCAGCATGACAACTGGGACGGCATGGGACAGCGGTTAACCGCCAGCGGCACCACGGAGTTTCTCGATGTCGCGGTGGCCGAAGATGAAGTGATGTTTTACAGCGGCGAAGAGCGCAAGAAACGCAATTATCAGCCGGCCGCCACCCAAATGCTCCATTCCACCATTGAAGTGGGTATCGCCCTCGCGGTGCTGGACGACGCGGTGGCCTGGGCGCACCGCGGGGCGCGTCCCCGCGCCGACTCCGGCGTGCAGCGGTCGGTGGACGATCCCTACGTGCAGCATACCATCGGCAATATCATCGCCAACGCCCATGCCGCAGAGGCGGCGCTGCTGCGCGCCGCGGCGCTGGTGGATACGGCGGTGGCCGCCTGGTACGGCAACGCGGCGGCGGATGAATTGGAACAGCGGCTGATTGAAGGCTCCATTGCCGTCGCCGAAGCCAAGATAGTTTGCAATGGCGCGGCGCTGCGGGCGGCGGAGCTGATTTATGAGGTGGGCGGCTCGTCCGCCACCCTGCGGGAGAATAATTTTGACCGCCATTGGCGCAACGCGCGTACCCATACCACCCACGATCCCATTAATCACCGCTATCGCGTGGTGGGGAATTATTACCTCAATCAGACGCCGCCCCCCATCACCATGTATGACTGATAAAGCCTCGGTCCGGGTCGGATAACCGTTTCGCCATGGGTGAAAATGATGACAGAACAGAAAAGACAGATGCATTTGGGGGCTTTTTTACAGGATGTCGGCCATCATATCGGCGCCTGGCGCCACCCGGACGCCCCGCGGAACGCCGGCATGAATCTTGAGCATTTCAAGCTGCTGGCGCGGCGGGCCGAAGACGCCAAATTCGACATGATTTTCCTCGGCGACCAGATGACCTTTCAATACGAGGAGGACGAGCATATCGGCCGCACCACCCGGACCGTCAATTTCGAGCCGCTGACCTTATTGTCCGCTCTGGCGATGCTCACCCGCCGCATCGGGCTGGTGGCGACGGCGTCCACCAGCTATAACGAGCCGTTTAACGTCGCGCGCAAATTCGCTTCGCTGGATCATATCAGCGGCGGGCGGGCCGGCTGGAATATCGTGACCTCCTGGACGCTGGGGGAAGCGCTGAATTTCAATCGCGACGAGGTCATGGATCACGGCCTGCGTTATCAGCGCGCCCAGGAGTTTGTGGACGTGGTGCAGGGGCTGTGGGACAGCTGGGAAGACGACGCGCTGCTCAACGATAAGAAAACCGGACTTTTCTTCGATCCGGACAAGCTGCATGTGCTGGATCACCAGGGCCGGTTCTTCAAGGTGCGGGGGCCGCTGAATATCTCCCGCGCCATCCAGGGCCAGCCGGTGCTGGTTCAGGCCGGTTCCTCTTCCGATGGCCAGGATCTGGCGGCCCGCAAAGCCGAGGTGATTTTCACCGCCCAGCGATCCCTCGCCGAGGCGCAGGGGTTTTATCGCAGCGTCAAAGAGCAGATGCAGGCCCACGGCCGCCAGCCTCATCAGCTGAAGATCATGCCGGGGGTGTTTCCCATCGTCGGCGAGTCCCGCGAGCATGCCGGGGAAAAGTTCGAACAGCTGCAAGAACTGGTGGATCCTGAAATCGGCTGGCCGGTGCTGGCCCGGCATTTGGGCGGCTTTGATTTGTCTGGCTATCCTATTGACGGTCCGGTGCCTGAATTTCCCTTGTCCCAGGGCAACCAGAGCCGGCAGCGGCTGTTGGCGGATTTCGCCCGGCGGGAGAAACTGACCATACGGCAACTGTACTGGCATGTGACCGGCACCCGCGGCCACTGGGCGATTTTCGGCACGGCGTCGGACATTGCCGACCAGCTTGAAGAGCGCTTCACCGGCGGCGGCGCGGACGGCTTTAACATTATGGCCCCCTGGCTGCCGGGAGGATTGCTGGAGTTTATCGACCAGGTGGTGCCGGAACTGCGGCGGCGGGGGCTGTTCCGCACCGAGTACAGCGGGTCGACGCTGCGGGAGCATTTGGGTTTATCCGCGCCGCCGAACCGTTATACGCAGCCGGCTGCGGGAGCCGCCTTATGAGCGGGGCGCAGCGGCAGATGAACCTTGGGGTGTTTGTGGAGACTACCGGCCGGCACGTGGCCGGCTGGCGCCACGAAGGAGTTGATCCCCTGGCCCCGCTTGACGTCGGGCATTACCGGCAGGTGATCGGGATTGCCGAGCGCGGCCTGTTTGATCTGTTTTTCCTGGCGGACGGGCTGGCTATTCGCGATCGATCCGCCGAGCGCCTGGGCCGCGGGCCGAAAGCGCATTTCGAACCCCTGACCCTGCTGTCGGCCCTGAGCATGGTCTCCCGCCATATCGGACTGGTGGCCACGGCTTCCACGACCTTTAATGAGCCCTTTCATATCGCGCGTAAATTCGCCTCCCTGGATTTTCTCAGCGGCGGGCGGGCCG
Organism: Sodalis ligni; assembly: GCF_016865525.2. Lineage (NCBI taxonomy): Bacteria > Pseudomonadati > Pseudomonadota > Gammaproteobacteria > Enterobacterales > Bruguierivoracaceae > Sodalis > Sodalis ligni. The sequence goes on from NZ_CP075169.1 coordinate 169,017, forward strand.
GCTGGAACATCGTCACCTCCTCAAGCCCGGCCGAAGCGGAAAACTTCGGCAACGGGCGGTTACCGCCGCCGGAGGAGCGCTACCGGCGGGCCGCTGAGTTTGTGGAGGCGGTGCGCGGGTTATGGGATAGCTGGGATGACGACGCCATCGTCGCCGATCGGGACTCGGGCGTCTATTTCCGCCCCGACGGCCTGCATGCCCTTCATCATCACGGCGAGTTTTTCGACATTCGGGGGCCGCTGAACATCGCCCGCCCGCCACAGGGACATCCGCTGCTGGTGCAGGCGGGATCGTCCTCCGCCGGTATCGGGCTGGGGGCCAGGGTCGGGGAGATCATCTATACCGCCCAGACCACCCTCGAGGATGCAAAATCTTTTTATGCCCGGCTAAAGGGATTGGCGCGGGAGGAGGGGCGTCAGCCCGAGTCGCTGCGCATTCTGCCGGGACTCTTCCCCATTGTCGGCCGCTCCCGCGACGAGGCCCGGGAAAAATTCGACTATCTGCAATCCCTGATTCATCCCGAGGTGGGACTGGCGCAGCTTGAGCATCACCTCGGCGGGGTGGATCTGTCCGGCTATCCGGTGGACGGGCCTTTGCCGGAAGACGCATTGCCCGGAGAAGGCGCCGACAGCCGGAGCGGGTTGCTCCGGCATATTGCCCGGCGCGATAGCCTGAGCATTCGGGATCTCTATCTGCAGGTTTCCATCGCCCGCGGCCATCCGGTGTTAACCGGCACCGCGGCGGATATCGCCGATTACATGGCCGCCTGGTTCCAGGAGGGCGGCGCGGACGGTTTTAATATCATGCCCGGCTGGCTGCCGGGCGGACTGGGGGATTTTGTCGACCTGGTGGTGCCGGAGCTGCAGCGGCGGGGATTGTTCCGCACCGAATACCGGGGTTCCACCACCCGGGAAATCATGGGGCTGGCGCGGCCAGCCAGCCGGTATAGCGCTGTTTGAACCCAATGACGGGGCTGCACTATTTCCAGGAAGTGATGTCCAGGAAGTGATGTCCAGGAAGTGATGTCCAGAAAGTGATGTCCAGAAAGTGATGTCCAGAAAGTGATGTTCAAAAAATGATGGGTGAAAATGATGGCCGGAAAGGGTGGCCGGAAAGGGTGGCCGGAAAGGGTGGTACTGGCGCGGCCGGCGAGCCGGGCCGAGGTGGCTTACATGAATAATCAGGGTTTACAGCGGGGAGTCAGGCGTGTCTGCACATTATAAAGAACAAGGCCGGCGGGACCCCGCCGGACCGGATGCGGTGAAGGCCACGGCGTTATTGGCGCAGGCGGAGGAGTTCAGGCTGCGTTTTGCCGCCGGCGCGCCGCAGCGCGACCGCCAGCGGCTATTGCCCCATGAAGAGATGCTGGCGCTGCGCCGCAGCGGCCTGTTGGCCATGCGTGTACCGCGAGAGTACGGCGGCCCGGAGATAGACATGGTGAGTTTTTCCCGGATTATACGCATGCTGGCTGCCGGCGATCCCAATATCGCCCAGGGCATTGCGCCGCATTTCACCAACCTGGAAAAACTTCGCATTTACGGAACGCCGGCGCAGCAAAAAGTCTACTTTGACCTGGTGCTGGAAGGCTGCTTGATGAGCAATGCCGCCGCCGAACGGGAAGGCGCATTTATCGGCGATGTCTCGACGCTGCTTTTCAGGGAGAATGGGGTCTGGCGCCTGCGGGGCAATAAGTATTACAGTACCGGCAGCCTGTTCTCCAGCATTATCCTGGTGACGGCGGCTCACGAAGAGGGGGGCCGGGCGGCGATTTTTGTCCCGGTTGACCGACCCGGCGTCACGGTGGCGGATGACTGGGACGGCATGGGGCAACGCACTACCGCCAGCGGCACCACCGAATTCGCCGACGTCGAGATTGCCGAGGAGGAGATTTTGCGTATTCCCGCCTATGGCGATCGCCGCACCCATGAGGGCGGCTTCGCCCAGTTGATACACGCCTCCATTGACGCCGGTATCGCCCGGGCGGCGCTGGAGGATGCCTGCGAATACGGCCGAACATCCGCGCGGGTATTGCGGGAAAGCGGCGTGCGCGGCGCCATAGAGGATCCTTATGTGCTCCACACCGTGGGGGAGATGGCCATTATCACCCACGGGGCGGAAAGCCTGCTGGAGCGGGGGGCGGTACTGCTGGAAAACGCGGTACGGGTTGCCTTCGCCGGCGGGGCGGATGCCGACAGGCTGCTGGGAGAGGCCTCGGTGGCGGTGGCCGAGGCAAAATACGCCACCACCGAAGCGGCTATCAAGGTGAGCGAGATGATATTCCGCATCGGCGGGGCATCGGCCACCTCAGCCCGGCTCAATCTGGACCGGCACTGGCGCAATGCGCGCACGCATACCACACACGACCCGGTGGCCTACAAGGCGCGGGCGGTGGGCGATTTTTATCTGAACGGCGCACTGCCGCCCATCAACACCAAAATCTAAGGGGTAGGGTCATGGAACTCGGTTTAGCGGGAAAAACGGTACTGGTGACCGGCGGCAGTAAAGGCATCGGTCTGGCGGTGGCTCGGGCGTTCATTCGCGAAGGAGCGCGGGTGGGTATTGTCTCCCGCGACGGGGGGAACCTGGAACAGGCGCGAAAGGCTCTGGAAGAAGAAGGCGCGGTCATTGCCGTGGCCCGGGCGGACCTGAGCCAAAGCGAACAGGCCGATGCCGCCGTGGCGGCGATTATCCAACAGTTGGGGTCCATCGATATTCTGGTGAACAGCGCCGGCGCCGCGCGCCGGAATCCGCCGGAATCCCTTGACAGCGCCGCCTGGCACGCCGCCCTGGACGCCAAGTATTTTACCTACATCCATACCCAGGACGCGGTGCTGAAACGCTGGGTGGATAAGGCCCGTTCAGTGGGTACGAGCCAGGCAGGCGGCGCGCCGTCGCGGCAGCTCGGCGCCATCGTCAATATCGTCGGCACCGGCGGACGGGTGCCTCATCCCTCCCATGTGGCGGGCGGCGCGGCCAATGCGGCGCTGCTGCTCTCCACCCTGGGACTGGCAAGCCATTACGCGCGCTACGGCATCCGGCTGAACGTGGTGAATCCGGGTTATACCCTGACCGAGCGCATGGACCAGACCGTGGCGCAGGAGGCGCTGCGCTTGGGAGTTTCACGCGAAAAGGCGTTAGAGCGGCTCAGCGCCGAATTGCCCCTGCGCCGCTTCGGCGAGCCGGATGAAATCGCCAATGTCGTGCTGTTCCTGGCCAGCGAACGCGCCAGCTATGTGGTGGGGGCATTAATCTCGGTGGACGGCGGCCAGCATCCCATAATTTAACTGATTGCCGGGTGCGTGCCGCAATTCCCATTGTTTAGCGGGGTATCCGGAGCGCCGCCGGGCCAAGCCGCTATTTTGATTAATAGAACCGATTATCCGGACGGCTATCGGACCCGAGTCGCTAAATCGAAGCGGCTCGTCCCCCCGAGCCGGCATTTCACGCCGCCGCCAGAATCAGATTGCGGGTATAGGCATGCACCGGGGCGGCCAAAATCGACATGGCCTCCCCGGCTTCGATAACGTTGCCGTCTTTCATCACGATAATCTGATGCGCCATGGCGGCCACCACCGAAACGTCATGGGTGATAATCAGGTAGCTTAGCCCGTGTTCCCGCTGCTGGCGCTGCAGCAGGGCGATGATCTGCCGCTGGATGGTGACATCCAGCGCGCTGGTGGGCTCGTCCAGCACCAGGATATCGGGATTGATGATCAGCGCCCGCGCGATGGCGATACGCTGGCGCTGTCCACCTGAAAATTCATGAGGATAGCGTTGCAGCAGACCGGGGAACTGCTCTTGTGTCAGACCCACCTCGGCGAGCATAGCCACGATGCGCCTATCCCGCTCGCGAACCGACAGCTCGGGGTGATGAAAATGCAGATTTTCACCCACGATTTGCGCAATGGACATGCGCGGCGACAACGAAGAGAAGGGATCTTGGAACACTGCCTGGATTTTGCGGCGCTGGGCCTTGCGTCCCTGCTTACTGCCGGCATTGGCCTGTTTCCACGATACTCCTTCCACCAGCAGGGAGCCTTCATGTCCCATCAGTCCCAACACCGCGGCGGCCAGGGTGCTTTTGCCCGAACCGGACTCGCCGATGACCCCCAGCGTCCGGCCCGGCGGCAGCGTAAAATCGGCATTTTTCACCGCATTGAAACGGTGGCGCCGAAACCAGTTGCTGATGCCCGGCTGGGATATGGGATAGCTTATATTGATGGCTTTGCCTTCCAGCCGCGGCGGCGTTCCCGCCGCAAAGGCCGGACTGTCGATATCCCGTTCGGGACGGCTGTTGATTAACCGGCGGGTATAAGGATGCCGGGGCGCCAGGAATAACTGCTCGGTGGGGGCGACTTCAACGATGTTGCCCGCCTCCATGACAATCACCCGATCGGCGAAGCGGCGCACCAAATGCAGATCGTGGGTGATCAGCAGAATGGACAAACCGTTCTTGCGCTGCAGGGCGGCCAACAGCTCAAGAATTTGCAGCCGCAGGGTGACATCCAGCGCCGTGGTGGGCTCATCCGCCAGCAGCAGCCTGGGCTCGCCCGCCAGCGCCATGGCTATCATGGCGCGCTGGCGCTGGCCGCCGGAGAGCTGGTGCGGATAGGCATGGGCACGGCGCTCCGGCTCGGGGATGCCGGTTTCCGCCAGCCGCGCCACGGCGCGGATCCAGGCCTGTTTCTGGCTCATTCGGGATTTCAGCCGGTAGACCTCGGCGATTTGGTCGCCGACGGTATGCAGCGGATTGAGGGCGGTCATGGGATCCTGAAAAATCATGGCAATATCTTTACCGCTGATATCGCGTATCTCCCGCTCCCCCAGCGCCAGCAAATCGGTGTTCTCGAACAAGGCCTTGCCCGATACCTCGGCGCCGGGAATCAGATGCAGCAGGCTCATGGCGCTGACGCTTTTGCCTGAGCCGGATTCTCCCACCAGGGCCACCTTTTCATGGGGTTTGATGTGAAAAGAAATCCCTTTGACGATCTGTTCGCCGTTAAAGCCGATGCGCAGATCCCGGACATCAAGAAGGTTCATTGGCGTCTCCCCGCCCGGTGATGGTAACAGGCGTCTTGCGGGCTTTATGCAGGCGCGGATTGAACACATCGTTCAGACCGTTGCCTATCAGCATAAAAGCCATGACGGTGAGAAAAATAGCCAGCCCCGGCAGGGCGGTCATATACCAGGCGGTGCGCAGCACCTCGCGCCCCGAGCCCACCATGCCGCCCCAGGTAACGACGCTGGGATCGCCGAGGCCGAGAAAGGAGAGGGATGCCTCGGATAAAATCACCTGGGCCACCAAGACCGACGACGCCACCATCACCGGTGCGATACTGTTCGGCAGTACATGGCGGACGATAATGCGAAAATGCCCCAGTCCGATGGTGGTGGCGGCCCGGACAAACTCCAGCTCCCGCACGCGCAGAGCCTCGCCGCGCACCAGCCGGGCGATTTGCGGCCATGAGGTGGTGCCCAGGGCCAGGGAGATGCTGAACGTGGACGGACCCAACACCATCACCATGGCAATGGCGAACAGCAGGCGAGGCATGGTGAGAAAGACTTCGGTAAGCCGCATCAGGACATCGTCAACCCAGGATGCGCCGAAATAGCCGGCGATCACGCCGATAATAATGCCCAGCACCACTGACAGCGCGGTGGCGAACAGGCCAATCATCAGGGAGGTACGGGCGCCATACAGCAGGCCGGACAGCATATCCCGGCCCATCATGTCGGTGCCCAGGGGAAACCTCGGGTCGCTGCCGGGCCACATCGTCGGGCTGCCCACCATATCCCGCGGGTCCCCCGGGAAGAAATAGGAGGCGGAAACGGCGCCGAACAGAATCAGCAGCAGCAGTATCAGGCCGCACTGGGCGGAGGCGGAGTCCGCCAGGCGCTGGAGAAATCGGCGTGACCTCATGAACGGCGCCTCCCGATGCGCGGATCCAGCGCAACATACAATAAATCCACCGCCAGGTTCATCAGCACCACCAGCAGGGAGCTGAACAGGAAAATGCCCAGCAGCAGATTAAGGTCGCGGGAAAAAACCGCATCATAGGCAAGACGGCCGATGCCCGGCCAGCCGAAGACCGTTTCGATAACCACCGAGCCGCTCAGCAGACCGCCGATTTCAAGGCCGGTAATAGTGATGATGGGCAGCGCCGCATTGCGCATGATATGGCCGAAAATCACCTGCCATTCCCGTAGTCCTTTGGCCCTGGCGGTGCGTACAAAATCCAGCCCGTAGACTTCCAGCATCGACGAGCGGGTAATCCTGACATACATGGACAGGAAGAACAGGCTTAGGGATAACGCCGGCAAAATCAAATGCCGCCCAACGTCCAGCAGGTATTGGAAGGTATTGGCGTAATCCGCCCCCACCGTGGACAAACCGCTGACCGGTAGCCAGCGCAGCTGTATGGAAAACAAGACGATTAGCAGCAAACCGATCCAGAACAGCGGCGTGGCGAAGCCGATGGTGGAGAACACGGAAATGAGCCCGTCCAGGGCTGAACCCCGGTATCGGGCGGCGATCATTCCCAATAATACCCCGACCACCAGCGCAAAGATGATGGCGGTTAGCGAGAGGGTAATCGTCGCGGGGAGCCGGCTGACGATAAGTTCGGATACCGGCATGTTTTCACGGAATGAATAACCCAAATCGAAATGGGCCAATGAAACAATATAATGGATAAATTGCTGCCACACCGGAATATCAAGTCCGTACAGATGGCGCATTTGGGCCATATATTCCGGCGTGGCGCCGCCCGATTCCCCCGCCACCACGTCGATAACGTCGCCGGGCGCCAACTTCATCAGCACAAACGCCAGTATGACGATGATAAATGTCGTCGGCAAAATCTGGAATAACCGCCAACCTATATACCCGATTCGGCCATGCATCGCTAATCTCCGGAATAACAAGCAGAAAAACCTTCTAGGAGGCGGTTATGCCGTTAAATTGCGCCTGCCGTTCCATTGCGCGCGAAAATGTCCCCAAAGATTCCATCAGCCGGTTTTCCAGCTCAGCACTGAGCTGCGGGTTACGGTCGTAATGGGTTATCTGGCTGTCCTCGGCAAAGACGCCGTGCAGGATTTCCTGCGCTTTCAGCGCGTTAAGCACCGGTTTGAGGGCATAATCCAGCGCCAGCATATGCCCGCTGGAACCGCCGGTAGCCACCGGCAGCACCACCTTGTGTTCAAAGGCCCGCTCCGGCAGCAGGTCCAGCAGGGTTTTCAGCGCGCCGGCAAAGGAGGCCTTATAAATAGGCGTACTGATAATGATTCCGTCGGCGTCCGCCAATTGCTCGATAAATACCTTCAGCGCCGGGCTGTCAAAACGGGCGTACAGCAGGTCTTCCGGGTTGAAATTGAATAAATTCCAGGGAGTGACGTCGATACCTTGTCCCTCGAGCCAATGCTGCGCGACGGTAAGCAGTACGGCGGATCTTGAGGGAAACCTGGGACTACCGGCCAAGGTAATAACATTCATGGCAACTCCTTAACTGCTTTCCAAAATGGCCTGATCACGTGATTTTTTGTCATGGTTAAGCCGCTGGTTCATACCGGTTCGGCAGCCTGATTTACATCTGGTTAACCATGTTATGATTTAAATCCTACAAATTAAAATACGTTTTATGGCTGACTATATTCAGAAATGGAGGATTGGCGGGGAATATTGATGGCCTTTAGAGGGATAGCGACACGCGTCGGGAGACGTGGCGCTGACTTATCAGTTTTAACGCATTTATAATTAAGGCTGTGGCTTACAGGCTCAAGGCGCAGCGATTCCCAAAGAGCTTGCTCAGGTATGACTGGAATGAGCGAGGACAACTCTGCCTGGAGTAGAATTGAACGCTGCCGGCAGCGGCCCCGGAGGCGAGGCCCAGAGAGGGGCAGGGTATTGACAACGTGCCTGCAGCTTGCAGTATGGCGAGTATAGGCATGTAAAAAATGTAAAGAAAGCGAGTGCTCCCATCTATTGGGGCGTAAACGGTAAATAGGACAAACTTTAGACAAAAAGGGATTAAAGCTGAAAGGCTGAATCTCAAAATGGAGCGGATTAAGCGACAAGTTTCAAACGGGAAAATGAACGCCTTTTTCCCCGAGGAAAAATAAGCGTATATATTGTCAAAACACCTGACCATAAAGCACATGCAGCTAATGGAAACCACAAAGGACGAAAAATGTTTAGGTAAGGAGTACCACGTTTGATAAGCAATATCTGCACCGCTTAAGATTGACGCAGAAAATAATATCGATAAAAGAGTAGAATATATCGAACTATTTTTTGTCATGAACAGGTTCTCTGTGCTGAAAATATTATCTAGACATAACATGCTAATATCGGCGGCGTTAATAGCAGATCTTTATCTCTTGTTGTTTAAACTGTTATCGCCTTGACCCTTCCCTTTTCAAAGCACCCACCGGCTATGGCGCCGCCGATCAGCCCTAATGCCAATCCCGGCGCGCCTCCCGCCGATCCCGCGACCATGCCTCCAATAACGCCATTATTGCAACTGATAACCTTATCGCCCAACTTATTATGATAACCACTAGAATTAGGCGCATTTTTCGAAGCGGCTTCAGCATTGCTGGCACTACTATGCTGGTTAACAGTAGATGAGTTATTCATAAGATTCTCCTTGTTAATAGTGATTATCTATTTTATCCGTTATGCTAATCATCCAATGGATATCACAAAACGCTTAATAAAATAAGCCACTTATCATCATTGTTCATGAGGAGGTATCAAGGCTCAATGACATTTTTCCACTTTACTTATTGGCTTGGTTAATTTCAAGGGATTTTCAAGATTCTTTATTACACATAAGTGATGTATTATATTTGCTGATTATTTATTATGATACGTCTTTTATTTAATTGAATGTCATCGCCTAGTGGGAATTTTCTTACTTAATAGGCGCACTCGTACCGCGCTTCGCATAAAATGTGAACCACATAATTTATAGACCCTATTTTTACGCTGAGGGGAGATGACTTCATCCCCTTTTGGAATCGCGGGTGGCCAGCCAGCATAACAATGAACCGGCGGTCACCATCAGCACACCCAGCCAAAAGGAGAGCAGCAGCTGGGTGTTCAACAGCACGCCCGCCAGCAGCGAGGACAATACCGGGGTGAAGTAGGACGCGGTGGCCAACAGCATTAAGTTACCCCGCATGATGCCGCGGTTCCACGCCGCATAGGCCACCGCCGAGGCGCCGCCGGCCACTAAAAAACGTACCACGGCGGCAACATCCATCTGCATCCCCCGTTCGTGGCTGAAGGCATATTGTATCCACAAGGTGACGGCGGTGAGGACAAAAAACAGCGTGACGCCGTCTTTCCCCTTTGCCCATTTCTTGGTGATATTACAATACGCCGCCCAAATCAGGGCGCCGCAAAAGGCCAGGCCGTAGCTTAGCGGATTCGAGAGGATATTCCGGCCTATTCTAGGCAGCGACCAGCCGCCCTCGCCGCCCATGATCCAGCCGATGCCGTATAGGCATAACAGCAGCCCCGGTATCAGCCATTTATTGGCTTTTTCGCCGTTAATCAATACCGCCATCAGAATGGTGAAACTGGGCCAAAGATAATTTACCATGCCGATCTCGATGGCCTGGGCTCGGTTATTGGCGTATCCCAAGGCCAGGGAGAGAAAAATCTCATAGCTGGCAAACAGGATACCGCCGGCTATCAGGTACCTGCGGGGAAAAGATCGCAGGGAAGGAAAACCCACCAGCAACAGCAAAAACAGCGAGCTGACGCTGTAAATTGTAGCGCCCCCGCCGATGGGGCCCAGTGCTTCGCTGACGCCCCTGATTAAACCAATGGTGCTGCTCCAGAGCAGAATGGCCAACAATCCGCACCCGGTCGCCTTATTTTCCGGCGAAACGACAAACATCTTTAACCTCTTTAAATGGGTGTTTTATTTCACCGGTTTCCACTGAAGGACGATGGTTACTTTTCCAGCATTCTGCCGGTTTTTTTCGCCTTCCATTTATCGATATGCCTATCGAACACAAATGTTCTCAGTCCACGATTGATAAGCAGAACGCAAAAAGCGGCAATGACAATGACGGACCAGGTTATTGCATGGCTAGTTAGCCAGTTGATTAATAATAACAAAACGCCGGTGACTATATAGCCGCCCATCTGTCGATAAAATTTGGCTTCCGAATCAATTTGCCGTTTGATTTTTGCCAACTTTTCGTCGATAGCCTGGGCCTGATGACGTTTCCCCGAGGTTGCTTCATCTGAGTAAAGCTCCGTGACGCTCAGGTCAAAAGCAGAAGCAATGGCTGCCAGGGTTTCCAGGCTGGCCTGCTCGCCATTCTCGATACGCTGTATGGTCCGGGCGCTTAAGGATGACAATTCCGCCAGTTGCTCCTGTGACCAGGCTTTCGCCAGCCGTAACGCCTTTATACGATATTCACTCATGATTCCACACCCCCGTTGTCTTTTGGTGGGATCAACCGTATCGCTTTTTACAACGTGCCGACACGACAGCAACCAGACAAACCGCCGACAGGGAGGCGACACTAAAGCCCTATCGGCGAAGGGAAGTTAACGCCAGTTCGGATTCTTCATAATACTGATGCGGCCGCAGCCCAACAGCGCAATGGCCAGACCGGCGAAGAAAAACACCGCCATCACCTCTACGCCCCAGCCGCCGACCTTGTCCATGGTAAAGACCAGTTCGGGCTTGGTAATCAGCCAGGCGAATATCATGGTAAAGCAGAAGATCAGCGCCGCCGGACGAACCAGAATGCCTAGGATAAGCAGAATCGGCATCGCAACCTCGCCAACATAAACGCCATATCCCACAGATGCCGGCAGACCGTGGGCCACCACCATGGCGATGATATTGTCGATACCGTGAATGATTTTATGTATGCCGTGCGGCAGCATCATGCCGCCGAAGGCCAGGCGAAGAATAAATTTCCCCAGATCCGGGTGGTCCAGCATCCGATTAAAAGCAGCTATCATTATAAATTGTCCATTGATAAAAAGATGAATAGTTATCGTTACATGTGTCACTTTGATATTCAATGACAATTCCCGCCGCCACCGCCATTGATTTTCGCTATAGTTAGCCTCATGTTATTCAGATAGATCTTTAACGATAATCAGGGCCGCCTTATGACTAATCCGTTACTTGCTTCTTTTATCCTGCCGCCTTTTTCCGCCATCAAGCCCGAGCATATCGTCCCGGCGGTAAAATCCGCCCTTGAGGATTGCCGCCGGACCGTGGAACAGGTAGTGGCGCTATCAGGCCCCTATAGCTGGGACAATCTGTGCCAGCCGCTGGCCGAGACGGACGATCGCCTGGGCCGTATCTGGTCGCCGGTGGGCCATCTCAATGCGGTGAAGAACAGTCCTGAACTGCGGGAAGCCTATGAACAAAGCCTGCCGCTGCTGTCAGAATACAGCACCTGGGTCGGCCAGCATAAGGGATTATACGACGCGTATCGCAATCTCCGCGACGGCGAGAACTACGGGGATTTGAGCGTGGCGCGCAAGAAGGCCATTGATAATGCCCTTCGTGATTTCGAGTTATCTGGTATCGGCCTGTCGCCGGAAAAACAAAAACGATACGGCGAAATCGCCGCCCGGCTATCGGAATTAGGTTCCGCGTACAGCAACAACGTGCTGGATGCCACCATGGGCTGGAGCAAGCTTATTACCGATGAATCCGAATTGAGCGGCATGCCGGAAAGCGCGCTGGCCGCCGCCCGCGCCAAGGCCGAGGCCAAAGGGCAGGAGGGATGGCTGCTGACCCTGGACGTGCCCAGCTATTTGCCCGTGATGACCTATTGCGACAATGCCGCGCTGCGGGAAGAGCTCTATCGCGCCTATAATACCCGCGCTTCCGATCAGGGGCCGAATGCCGGCAAATGGGATAACGGTCCGATCATGAGCGAAATCCTGGCGCTGCGCCATGAACTGGGGCAATTACTGGGATTCGCGAGCTACGCCGAGAAATCCCTGGCCACCAAAATGGCGCACGATCCGCAGCAGGTACTGGATTTCCTTACCGATCTGGCCAAACGGGCCCGGCCGCAGGGAGAGCAGGAGCTGGCTCAGCTGCGCGCGTTTGCCGCCGAGCACCATGGCCGCGACAATTTGCAGCCTTGGGATATCACCTACTACGGCGAGAAGCAAAAACAGCATCTGTATGCTATCAGCGATGAACAGCTGCGGCCGTATTTCCCGGAGCAGCGCGTCGTTAACGGCCTGTTTGAAGTGGTCAACCGGATTTATGGTGTGACCGCCGAAGAGCGAACCGATGTGGATACCTGGCACCCGGAGGTGCGTTTCTTCGATTTGTTCGACCACCAAGGGGAACTGCGCGGCAGTTTCTATCTGGATCTCTATGCCCGCGAAAACAAACGCGGCGGCGCCTGGATGGATGACTGCGTCGGCATGCTGCGCAAGGCCGACGGCAGCCTGCAAAAGCCGGTGGCTTACCTGACCTGTAATTTCAACCGCCCGGTCAGCGGCAAGCCGGCGCTGTTCACCCATGACGAAGTCACGACGCTGTTCCATGAATTCGGCCACGGCCTGCATCATATGCTGACCCGTATCGACACCCCGGGAGTTGCCGGCATCAACGGTGTGCCCTGGGATGCGGTGGAACTGCCGAGCCAGTTTATGGAGAACTTCTGCTGGCAGCCGGAGGCGCTGGAGTTCATTTCCGGCCATTATGAAACCCACGAGCCATTGCCAAAAGAGATGCTGGACAAGCTGCTGGCGGCCAAGAACTATCAGGCCGCCCTGTTTATCCTGCGTCAGCTGGAGTTCGGTCTGTTTGATTTTCGCATGCATTACGAGTACAGCGCCGAGCAAGGCGCCCGGATCCTGGACACACTGGCGGAAGTGAAACAACAGGTGGCCGTGATGCCGGCGGTGGAGTGGAGCCGTTTCCCCCATGCGTTCAGCCATATTTTCGCCGGCGGATACGCGGCGGGTTATTACAGCTACCTATGGGCGGATGTGCTCGCGGCGGATGCCTGGTCCCGTTTTGAGGAAGAGGGCATTTTCAACCGCGAAACCGGCAAGTCGTTCCTGGACAATATCCTGTCCCGCGGCGGTTCGGAAGAACCGATGGTGTTGTTTACCCGTTTCCGCGGACGCGAACCTACACTGGATGCCATGCTGCATCATTACGGTATCCGTGGGTAATCCATTGAGCGCTATGCCATGCCGCGCTATGGCGGGTTTCGAGGATAACGAGTGAGTTCTGTGTGCCTGAGCCGTGAAGGCGACGTGGATGCGCAGCGGCTTATCGCCCTGGCGGAGCGCTGGGGCTTGATCAGCGATCCGTCGGCGGTGATGGAGCTGATGTTGACGCCACAGCGTCTGGAATTGCGCAAACGGGATGAGCCAAAGCTTGGGGCTATTTTCGTTGATTTTGCCGGCGGCGTCGCCGCCCATCGCCGCCGTTTCGGCGGCGGTCGCGGCGAGGCGGTGGCCAAGGCGGTGGGGGTCAAGGGCAGTCACCTGCCGGACGTTGTGGATGCCACGGCGGGGCTGGGGCGAGATGCGTTTGTCCTGGCTTCGCTGGGGTGTCGGGTGCGGATGTTTGAACGCCATCCGGCGGTGGCGGCGCTACTGGATGACGGCTTGCAGCGGGCCTACGCCGATCCGGAAGTGGGTGAGTGGTTGCGTCAGCGGCTTACCCTGGTCCATGGCTCCAGCCTGGAAGGCTTAACGGGAGTACTGCCCCGGCCGGAGGTGGTTTACCTGGACCCGATGTTTCCGCACCGGCCCAACAGCGCGCTGGTAAAAAAAGAGATGCGCGTTTTCCAGTCGCTGGTAGGCAGCGATGAAGACGCCGACAGGCTTTTAGCGCCGGCACGAGCGCTGGCGACCCGCCGGGTGGTGGTGAAACGGCCCGATTACGCACCGCCTTTGGCCGGCATCGCGGCCCAGGCCCATATCACCACCAAGAACCATCGATTTGACTTGTATACGCCTGCGCCCGCCGAATCCTGATCACAACCCAGCTATTCCTCGTACACTTCTTCGTCGTTAAGCGGGACGATCAGCATATCCACATGTACGGTATTGATCAGCTGCCGCGCCGAAGACATCAGCTTGCTCCAGAAATCCTGATGGTGGCCGCATAACACCAAATCTACATCGTACTTGTTAATGGCATCCACCAGCACCTGGGCGAGATCGCCGCTGCCGCTCAGCACTTCGGCAATGGGATAACCGGCGTTTTGCGACAGCTGGGTCATGGCGTGCGAGGTCTCCTCGGAGATACGTTTTTGCATATCGCCCAAATTGACGTCAATCAGGCCGGTATAGAGATCGGAATAATTGACATCGACATGGATCAGCGAAACCTTGGCATTGTACGGTCTGGCCATCGACACGGCTTTTTCCACCAATACGTTACTTTCCGGTGAAAGGTCAACGGCGATAAGAATGTGTTTGTAAGACATAATCAGACTCCTTGTAAAATGTCACTCGTTAACTCGTCGCGGGTCATTCTTTCGGCCTGCCTGTGACAGAATGAGTTTACCACCCCGCGGCACCGGAGAAGTGATGCCGGGATCACGTCGAACCGAATAATATCAGCCGGTTGGCATAAACAACCATCACGTAAAATACGGCAGCGTCTCAAAAAATCAGCAGAAATATATGTTGCTGACTGTTAATGGTTTGAATATCAATGTACTCGTTCTAGTATAGTCATTTATGGGAGCCGGGTCGCAACCTTGGCACCCCACCGGCGTTGGCAAAAAAAATTGCAAAAATGCACAAATTTTGTCGCTTCGGTTGCTTTCTTTTGACAAACCTTTTCTACACTCAATATTGTAGAACCTCATAATACTGTGAGTAAGTTGATCTAATCTCAGACATATCATTTTTGGGGTGGGCTTGTTCAGCTCTGTGGTAAGTTATTAAGAGGCGTAACCGCTGAGAGCCCGCGGGTCGGGGATTCAGTGTGGATTTGCGTCGCCGGGGAGGGGGTATGATCAACACCGTTGCGCTTTTTTGGGCTTTATGTGTCGTCTGCGTCATCAATATGGCGCGCTATTACTCTTCATTGCGGGCGTTATTAGTCGTACTTCGCGGCTGCGATCCGCTGCTCTATCAGTATGTTGACGGCAGCGGTTTTTTCACCGCTCACGGGCAACCCAGCAAGCAGTTGAGACTGGTTCGCTATATCTATGCGCAACGCTACCTTGATCATCACGATCAGGAATTTATACGCCGTTGCGAACGGGTGCGGCGACAGTTTATGCTCACCAGCGGGCTGTGCGGGTTGATTATCGTCAGCCTGATTTCCCTGGCTATCTGGCATTGAGAGAAGGGCAAGGCGACCCTCAGGCCGCCTGTGTTACGCTATTGAATACATTTCAGCGCCAGCCAATAAAGAGACCCTGACAGCACAATCGCCACCGGCAGGGTCAGTACCCAGGCCAGCAGGATATTCTGCACCGTCTTGCTTTGCACGCCGCCGCCGTCCACCACCATGGTGCCCGCCACCGCCGAGGAGAGGACATGGGTGGTGGAAACCGGCATGCCGGTATAACTGGCGACGCCGATGGAGACCGCGGCGGTCACCTGCGCCGAAAGCCCCTGCGCATACGTCATGCCCTTCTTGCCGATTTTCTCGCCGATGGTGGTGGCCACTCGCCGCCAGCCGATCATGGTGCCCAACGACAGCGCCAGCGCGACGGCAACGATAATCCATAGCGGGGCATATTCAACGGTGGCCAGCAGGTCCTTGCGCAAATTCCCCAGCAAACGTTTATCTTCACCGGAGGTTTGCGGCAGTTTGACCAGTTTATCCGTGGTGTCGGCGATGCACATCAGCAGGCGCCTGACGTGTGAACGCTCGCCGGGGCTGAGGTGATCGTAGCTTTGCAGATTTTCCAATAACGCCATGGTGCGGTCTATGGCGATGAGCGCCCGGCTGCCGTCGCAGTGGAATACCGTGGTGGCGGGCAGGGCTGAAGGGAGATCGGGCGCCGGTATTACCTGCGTATCGGTATCGGCGGTTTGCGGCAGGGTTGCCGCATGCAGATGATAAAACTGCTGCAGGTTGCCGACGGCATCCCTGGTGCGGGCGATATCATAGCCGGTGGAGTTCATATTCACCATAAAACCCGCCGGGGCGACGCCTATCAACACCAGCATAATCAGGCCAATCCCTTTTTGTCCATCATTGGCGCCGTGGGCGAAGCTCACGCCCGCCGCCGAAAGGATAAGCGCCGTTCGGGTCCAGAACGGCGGCTTGCGCTTGCCGTCCTTCTTTTCCCGTTCCGCGGGGGTCAGGTGGATACGGCGGCGTTTCGGCGTGCCGCTCCAGTAACGGCGCAAACAGAATACCAACGCGCCCGCCAGTACCAGCCCCACGATGGGCGAGATGATAAGGGACAGGAAAATCTCAATCAGCTTTGGAATATTCAGCGCCGCCAACACCGAGGTATGGGTCAGCAGCGCATTGGTCAGGCCGATACCGATAATGGCGCCAATCAATGTATGGGAGCTGGAGGCCGGCAAACCGAAATACCAGGTGCCCAGGTTCCAGATGATGGCCGCCAGCAGCATGGAGAACATCATTGCCAGTCCGTGGGTGGAGCTGACATTCAATAACAGATCCACCGGCAGCAGATGAACAATGGCGTAAGCCACGCTCAAACCGCCCAACAGCACCCCGAGAAAATTGAATACCCCGGACATTCCCACCGCCAGCTGAGAGCGAAGCGCGCGGGCATAGATTACGGTTGCCACCGCATTGGCCGTATCATGAAACCCATTGATAGCTTCATATATTAATACAAATATTAACGCGATAACCAACATAAGACCGGTATGAAATTCCAGGCCGGTAAATAGATGCAGCATAAGGTTACGCCATTTATTGGACATGAACGGGGCGCATTATCTGCGACAACGGGGGCGCTGGAAAAGCAAAATATGACCTTTTTATGACATTTTTATTGACGCTGCCCTTGCGCTTGCTGATGATTATCATTTTTATCAATAGGTTAATTCTGTTTCACCCGGCGTTTTTTCGCGCGGCTGGCGTCTGCCGCGGTGGATGGCTACAATCAGGTGCCCCGCCAAACGCGCCGACCGGGGGTATCCCCCTTAAAAACAAAGGCGGGTGCACATAAGTCAATTGAGCATGATAAGAGTAAGAATAAGTTTGGTTTGTATTTATTGAGCGAATATAAATTGTTTAAGCATCAGTCGAAAGTGCAGACATTGAATGGATATAAATTGACTGAATACCAGTCGAGCAGACTCCTGTTGAAGAGTGATAAATTGATTGAGAATCAGTCAAGCGAGAATAGATTGGTCGGGCTTAAGGTGATTGAGTGAGCACAGGGGAACAATTTGACGCCATTATCATCGGTGCCGGGGCCGCGGGCCTGTTTTGCGCCGCCCAGGCCGGCCAGCGCGGCCTCAGGGTACTGCTGCTGGATAACGGCAAAAAACCGGGCCGGAAGATCCTGATGTCCGGCGGCGGCCGCTGCAACTTCACCAACCTGCACGTGGAGCCCGCCGCCTTTCTCTCGCAAAATCCGCATTTTTGCAAATCGGCCCTATCCCGTTACAGCCAATGGGATTTTATCGAGCTGGTACGGCGGCACCGCATTGCCTTCCATGAAAAAACCCTGGGCCAGCTGTTTTGCGACGATTCGGCCCAGCAGATCGTGACGCTGCTCCTGGATGAATGCCAGCGCGGCGGGGTGACCTTGCGGATGCGCAGCGAGGTGGCGGCGGTAGAAAAGCGTGGACTAGAAAAGCGCAGTGAACAGTTCCATGTGCTCCTCCCCGGCGGCGAGGTCACGGCGCCGTCGCTGGTGGTCGCCACCGGCGGCCTCTCAATGCCCGGACTCGGCGCCACGCCGCTGGGTTACCGCATTGCCGAACGGTTCGGTATTCCGGTGGTGCCCACCCGCGCCGCGCTGGTGCCGTTTACCCTGCATAAACCGCTGCTGGAGTCTTTAGGCGCTCTCGCCGGCGTCGCCCTGCCAACGCAGGTGGAAGCCGCCGGAGGCATGTCCTTTCGGGAAAATCTGCTGTTTACCCATCGGGGCCTGTCCGGCCCGGCGATGCTGCAAATTTCCAGCTACTGGCAAAACGGCGAATTTCTTAACCTCAACCTGGTGCCGGAGCGGGATCTGGGGGCGTTTCTCACCGAAGAGCGACGGGATCACCCCAACCAAACGCTGAAAAATACCCTGGCAAAGGTGCTGCCGCGCCGGTTTGTAGAGTGCTGGCATACCCTGTTGAACATCCCGGAATGCACCTTGACGCAGCTCAGCCGCCGCCAGCAAAACGACTGGGTGATGTCTTTGCGGCAGTGGCGCGTACAGCCCAACGGCACCGAGGGCTATCGCACCGCCGAGGTCACCCAGGGCGGCGTGGATACCCGCCGCCTCTCCTCCAAAACCATGGAAAGCCGGCAGGTGCCGGGGCTCTATTTTATCGGCGAGGTGGTGGACGTCACCGGCTGGCTGGGGGGCTATAACTTCCAGTGGGCCTGGAGCTCGGCCTGGGCCTGCGGGCAGGCGCTGGCCGAAGTCGCCGGCCTGTGAGCAGAGGAGCTTTATCCCCTCACCATGTCACCTCTATCTTGGCGGTGACCGTACGGCTGGTTCGGCCGTAGCCCCGGCAAAACATCATCGATACACCTTATGGAGAAATAGGTGTAACGACGCTGCTATGTCATCCACCTGCTCATCGAGCGCAAAGTGACCGGCATCAACCAGTTGAACCTCTGCATCAGGCACATCGCGCTGGTAGGCTTCAGCTCCCGGCACCAGGAACGAGCTGTCGTAGCGGCCCCAGATTACCAGCGTCGGCGGCTTATGCGCGCGCAGCCATGCTTGCCACCGCGGATATGCCGCGACGTTGGTCTGATAGTCATACAGCAATGCCGTTTGGATCTCCTTTTCGCCGGGCCGGGAAAGAAAGGCGTATTCGTCCGTCCAGCTATCGGGGTTGTAACATTCCGGGTTTGGGCTATCGCCGGCATGGCGGAATTTTGTACCCTCTAATGACATAAAGGCTTCAGGCACTTCCGGATGATTCTTTGGGTCGGCCCAATAAGCCTTGATGCCTTGCCATTTGGGCCCTAAGCCCTCTTCGTAGCTGTTGGCGTTTTGAATAATGAGGCCCTGAACGCGGGCCGGATGCGCCAACATGACGCGAAAACCTATGGGGCCGCCGTAATCCTGCAGGTAAAGGCTGTAGCGATCGATCTTCAATTGCTCAATCAGCCTATTGGTTGTTTCGGCCAGGTGGTCGAACGTATAGCGGTAGTGGGACGGGGGAGGGGCGTCACTTTGTCCGAAGCCGGGATAGTCGGGCGCGACGACATGATAGCGGGTGGCGAGCAGCGGAATCAGCGTATCAAACATCCTTGATGACGAAGGGAAACCGTGGAGCAACACGATGGTCGGTGCGTCCTTGGGGCCTGCTTCGCGGTAAAAGACACCGACGCCGTCTACCTGGACCTTATGATAGGTCGTGTTCGAATGCGTGGCAGGTAGGGCCGCGGGTGTCTTGTATGTAAACAAAGACAACGCGGCGGAGATGCTGGAACGGGACATTGCGTCCTCCTTTGGGCGTGCCGATTAATGGGTTGGATAGCGACCGATTAGCGCGGTACTGGCTCGACCGTAGCGTTCAGTTAACGTCGCGATGATTACATACAATTTTATCCGCCGCGACCCGTGAAAGAAAGCCCTACTGCTTTCGTATTCCGGATGGCTGGCAACGAACTGGTCGATGCGACGAATCAGCAATGATGGCAAGGTAACATAAGCTGCCCGTTTATTATCGCAACGGTCACCTGCTTTCCGGTGGTGAAACCGCAATGATGCCGCCAACGACCTTTCAAATTTATGGCGGGCCGGGCATTGGGCCTGCCGCCATTTGGAATGTAGCCTACCGTATAACAATGGCTTTTCATGTGTTCAGGTTTCTGGCGGCTGTTTTTATAGAACATGGTCATTGGGAAATTCTATATTTAATAGCGGGTTTTCTATAAGTTATCATCCTATTACCTTCAATTTCAGATAAAGAAAAACTTGTTGAAAAACGTCGAAATTTATCATCTGAAGTAATTAACATCACTGTATAATGATACGTCTTTTCGTTCTCAAAATTAAAATCTTTATTGGATATGCATTGATTCTGTAAGGGTCTATAATGCACTTTAGTATTATCGAAAGGCGTAAATAACTTATTACTGTGATTGCCAGCTTCTTCAATGAATATGAAACTCACTTCTTCTTCCGGATAGGCGGCGACGGTTACACAAATTTCATTATTAATAATATTCACTTTCGCTTGATAATCAAGATCTACAGGGTCGCCTAGTAAATGGCATGCTGTTATAAAACAAGTCATAAAGGTATTATTTCTTTTTCATTCGCTCACATTCCTGGGGAAATTTGGATAATGCACTTCTATAATGTAATAGTATTTCTTTATTTGGATCGCCTTTGAGATTTACCGCTTTTCCCAACTCTTTATGCCAATAGGATGGCCCATGTACAGTTAAAAGAAAATAATCCGCAATAATAGACGCCTGCTGTTCCATACCATATTCCCTTAGCATTTTTTGCCATCAAGCTGATATTGATAATTCGCAGCCCAGCTGAAAAGCCCTCTTGCTTTTACCCACATCCCTTTCTGATATTGCCAAACATGGGCCATTTCGTGAATGAACAAATGCTGTTCTCTATATCTTTCTTTGAAAAGTCAGGTGAATAGGTCGCTTCCCTGAAGTACAGCTCGCCATTAGGGGTCATAGCCACATTTTTCCCCTGCATACCAAAGGGTAAATAACCATCACAATGTACCCATACCTTGTGATATTCGATCTCATCAGCGTAAATTGATCGGGCAAGAGCGATCTCGCCTGAGGTTAATAAACGCAGCTTACCTTCCTTGGATTCCCGCAGTAAGACTGGGGCGTCATCAACGATTGGCGGTGGTGGTGGCGCAGTGAGGGGTTTCTTGGCCGACTGGGCAAATTGCACAGGCTCGTCCCGCATCGCTGGGGATGACGCCATTACCTGTTTTGCCGCGTTCTGAGCCCGGCAGTAGGTCGCATTGTGCAGTGAGATGATAAGTAGGGCTTTGCAGGGGCAGCCGCTCCTGCTGTCCAGCGTTCCGGCCAGGGGAATGACTTGGCTCGACATATCGCGGATGCCGCCGATGATGGCATAGGTTTTTTTATCTTTACCGCACGAGACTTTATCCCCGAGTCGGGCAACGGCGAACCCGCCCATTTTCCATGCAGGATCACCGGTGAGGATTCGCCCGCCGCAGGTGGTCTTATCACCGATACGAAGATAATTGCCTACCGCCATAATTAATCTCTCCT
The DNA here is from genome assembly GCF_016865525.2 of Sodalis ligni. NCBI lineage: Bacteria > Pseudomonadati > Pseudomonadota > Gammaproteobacteria > Enterobacterales > Bruguierivoracaceae > Sodalis > Sodalis ligni. Next base: position 190,391 of record NZ_CP075169.1, read on the forward strand.
TGTGGACTTTATTTTATCCATGACCAAATAATACTTTGTTTCAATAATTATGCGCTAAACAATCAGTCGAAAAGTATGATGCTGACACAGCCATAAATATGATGTTGGTATGATTTTATTTGGCTTTTGGTGGCAGGCGGGATATATCCTGCGTCTTTTAAAATAACCGTGTTTATTATCCTAATGAAGCTTATTCAATTCCAAAAGAGGTTGTTTCTCATTAATGGCAAACGTTATCGTCTTTAGCTGACGAAAATAGGCAACATTGCATTTCAGTCATGATGACCTTGTAGGCCAATGTACACAGGGACGGTCCTTTGTCGCCCTTGCTGTTCAACGATTTCAAGATTGCGATAAAGGCCGCAATAATGGCTTGTTGCCTACCTGGGACAGCTTATCGCCAAGCCACTGCATGAATTCGATGACATGCTACGCCCAAAGAACGGGGCGTATCATGGTGAGGTGACCAAGTGAGGTGGGTGTGCCCGCGTGCCCGCGTGCACGATATAACGGCATGTTTAAGCTTCGGTACAAGATGTTCGAGGGCGTGTAGGTGTATTCGCCGTCGTTCCAATGTGGATCGGTGCGAATACCGTCGAATACCAAGGCCCAGATAGTCCCTTCATACTCCGGGTCATCCAGGTAATTGTCGATATTGGTGGCTTTCGGCACTGACTCTCCAACCCCATTTTTGCCGGGTGCTTGAACGGGTGGTGGCTGCCTTTTACTCTCACCAGATACCTTCCTTCAGCTTCAATCAACGCTATTGCGTTCCCGCTGCCCATCCGCCGGTTTTTTCCTTACTTCTGGGGTTATAAAGATGAAGTATTATCGGAAGTATTGCCAAGCTCCGAAGGTAACACGGTGGAATTTTTGAAATTATTTTGTTCAGGCTATTATGTTATCGTTGCACAATAAGCCAGTCCGCGGTTAATCGCTACGAATCAGTTTGCCCCCAGCCCGTCGGGAAGGATTCTTTGTCGATAAGGCTGGGTTCATTCATGGCATCTTTAGGGTACTTGCAGGGCACATAGTAACTCCTATAATAGTAGTAGCTAGAGATACGAGCAAACCGAGCCTCGCTGTGGGATGACATCTTATGAAAACCTCCTCAAATGAGTGGGCAAAATTCATCGCAGCCCCTGAGTTGGGAATGCAGGGACTGCATGCCTATTTTAATAAGCATCAATACGAGCGCCACTCTCACGATTATTATGTCCTCGGCACCATAGACGCCGGCGCGCCGAAAGTCGCCCTGGAAAACAGCTCATTTATCGCCCCCGCGGGAAGCGCCATGATCATCAATCCGGGTGATTCCCACGATGGCAAGGCCTGCGGGGATCAGGGCTACCTGTACAGCATGGTCTACGTGGAGCCTTGGGCCATTGCGGACATTGCCGGAGAATTCGGCGTTTCCACGCCTGCTTCCATACTCTTTACCCGTTCGGTGCTTACCGATCCGGACGTGGTCTTCGCCTTGAGGCGGCTCCATCGCACATTATTCTATGGGCAGGATCGGCTGGCGGTGGAAATACATCTGATTGAAGCGCTTAAACCGCTGTTGACCCGGTATTCCACGCGTCCCGCGACGTTGAGGGCGAAGGCGCATGATCCTCGCATCGAGCGGGTGCGGGAGCTTATCCATGCCTGTTTTGCCGATTCGCTGACCACAGCCGATATGGCCGACGCCGCGGGTCTTAGCCGGGTTCGTTTGAACCAGCTGTTTCGCGCCGCTTATGGACTTCCCCTCCATGCCTATCTCAATGGGGTTAGGCTGGAAGCCGCCAAAAAACTGCTGGCCTCCGGGCTATCGTCCGCCGACGTCGCGGCAACCATCGGTCTGTTCGATCAGAGCCATTTGATCCGGCGCTTCAAGGGCTGCTTTGGCATCACGCCGGCCCAGTTTGTCGATGCGCATTTTCCAGTTGTCCAATACGGCACGTCTCTAAGCCTTCCATAATCCCCTTCAGCCACAACAACCCACTTGGAGCGGACCGTATGCCTGATACAACCAATGAGCGGCAGCGTGGGCGCGCCTATGTCAGTCCTTCCGCCTGGGCCCTGGTAGTGATTGGCGCCGGAAGCGTGCTGTCATCCCTTGATCTTTTTGTAGTGAACGTAGCCTTTCCGGCGATCCGCGACGGCTTTCCCGGCGTCACCAACCAGACCATGTCTTGGGTGATAAGTGCTTACTCCATTGCGTTTGCCGCATTCCTGGTGCCCAGTGGCCGGATTGCCGATATTTACGGACGTAAGCGGGTTTTCAAAGCGGGTTTGCTGGTGTTCACGGTTGCAAGCGTAGCCTGCGCAATCGCGCCCGGCGCGCTGACTCTGATTGGCGCCCGCGGCCTGCAAGGCTTGGGAGCGGCGCTGATGATCCCCACCAGCCTGGGTTTGCTGTTGGCGGCCTATCCCCAAGAGCGCCACAAGCAGATGGTGGGCATCTGGGCGGCGACCGGGTCGGTTGCCTCGGCGTTAGGACCCATTCTGGGCGGCGCGCTGGTGGACATTAACTGGCGGCTGATTTTTATCGTTAATCTGTTTGTCGCCGCGCCGGCATGGCGGCTAAGCAAACATTTGACCGAAACGCCCATCGTTAACAGCGCCTTCCCCGATGTCATGGGCTCGCTACTGCTTATCATCGGCCTTGCGCTGTTGGTGGCCGGGATTTCATATGCAGGCGATTGGGGTGTGACGATCACGGCGCTTTGGTCGGTGTATTGTGGGGCCGCCCTGTCTTTGGCGCTATTTGTCCGGCGTTGCCTGACCTGCGCCTCGCCTGCATTGGATCTGCGCGTCTTTGCCGTATCCACTTTTACCGTCGCCACGGTGGGCATGGCCTTTTTCTACATGGGTTTCGCCATCATGCTGCTGGGCGGTTCGCTTTTCCTGACCGAGGTCTGGCGCTGGGCGCCGATGTTGACGGGCGCCGCCCTCGGCGTGGGCCCTTGCGCTGCGGTGGCGGCAGCGCTGCTGGCCGGCAGAACGACATTCTCACCCAAACAGCTGACGCTCGCCGCCGGGCTGCTGTTCTTTATCGCCGGGCTTTGGTGGTATGCCCTGTTAGGCGCCGAATCTCAGTATTTTTTCGCCTATCTGCCCGGCATTCTATTCACCGGCGCGGGCGCCGGGATCGGGCAAACCGGATTTCTTGCCGGGGGAGCTTCCGCTCTCCCGGCCCATCAATACGCCACCGGCACCGCCATTATCAATACCTCAAGACAAATCGGCGCGGCTATCGGCGTCGCCGTATTCGTGGCGGTAGCCGGGACCGCGCTGCATGCCGGGCAGTTCAAGACCGCCTGGCTGCTGATGGCGGCTTTCGGTTTGATGGCGACGCTTTCCGCGCTCTTGCTGACCGTCCGGACCGGGGATTGACGCTTTCGGTAATAGCCGGTGGGGGCCATCTATGATCTGCCCATTTCCAAAGGCGGTTTAGTTTGCGGCATGGAAGACCGCACTGCAATCCGCCACCAAGAAACATGGCGGCATAATGTCGTTAAAATCGGACATTAGAGCCAAAATTGAGGCTTAATGTTCGCAAATGCCGGCATTGAAATGAGTGGAGTTTGATGCCGCGGAATAGGCCATACAGGCCCACTCAGTCGGCGTACTGGGCAATACCGTTGCCAAATGACCAATTCTCCTTTTTCACCTCTACCAGATTGATAAAAACGTCGCCGGGAGAGACGCCGAGCTGATGATTCAGCTCATCGGCGATAGTCTGGTAAAGCCGCTTTTTTTGATCCAGGGTTCGGCCCTCATTGAGGGTTATCTGGATCATCACCAGCCGGTCGGTTCGCTTGATGCCCAGATATTGTGCGTCATAAACGAAATGCTCATGATCGTGCTCATTCAGCACCTGGAAGTTGTCGTTTTCCGGAACGGAAATGGCGGTTCGCATAGCATCGTACACGATATGGCCGATTTTTCCGATGTAGCCGCCGTCCTGATTCTTCATGGTATCTATACGTACTATAGGCATCGCTGGTGCTCCTGTTGCCGAGGATGTTTGAATCAGAGACGCTGCGAAGAGCGTCCCAACAGTATAAATGTCGCTAACGCCGATAGGGCGGCGATAACCGCCGCGCACCCCATCAGCAGGCTGAAGCCGAAAATGAATCCCTGATGGGCCGTTTGCAACCAAAGGGCGGTATCGGCGGACGGGATTTTTCCCGCCAGCCATGACTGCAGCTGGCCGGTTGCCACATGATGAACGGCGTCCCGCAGGTTGACGGTATCCGCCAGGGGAAGATTAAGACGCTTTAGAGCAAAAAAGCGGCTGATGCCCGCCGTTAACACCGCCCCCAGTCCGGTCAGCCCGATAAGCAGCCCGACAAAACGGAACGTGGATGCCAGCCCCGACGCCATTCCGGCACGCTCCAACGGTACGACCTGCATGGAGACCCTGGCGGTTTCACCGTTAAGCAGGCCGGCGCCCATGCCCAATATAAACATGCCTATGGCGACAAAAAGGTAACTGCCCACCGCGGCCCAGGCGATGTCGGCATTACCCGCCGCCGCCAGCAGCAGTCCGATAACCAATATCCCACGGCCGGAAAAGCGTTGCGAAAGGCGCGCGGCGAACCAGGGGCCGGCCAACAGGGGAATACTGAAAGGGAGCAGCGCCAGTCCGGTTTTACCCGGATTGGAAAAGAAGGTTCCCTGCAGGAAAACCGGCAGATAGGTGGTCATGACATAACAGGTGGACGCAAAGGCAAGCATCGCAAGGCTGCAACCGATAAATGCCGGGTTGCGAAAGAGCCGCAGATCCACCATCGGCCGTTTCTGGCGCCGTTCGGCGTAAATGAAGGCCATCATTAACAGGGCGCCGGCAAGAAAGAGCATCTTAACGGAAAGGAGGTTGAATCCCTGATTGCCGCCGTCAATCAATGCGGTGGCAAAGCAGGCCAATGCCGCGGCAAACAGTACCGCTCCGCCGATATCAAGGCGGGCGTGGAGCAGATCCCGTGATTCGATAACCGAACGCGTCGCCAGGATAAACAGCGCCGCGCCAATGGGCGCATTGATTAAAAAAGCCCATTGCCAGCCTAAACCGGCGGTGATGACGCCGCCCACGATCGGCCCCGCCGTGGCCGCTACGCCTATCACCACGCCCCAGGTCGCGAATGCCTTGGCTCGCTCGCTGCCCTGGAATTCATGGCCCAGCACGGCAAGGGCCGAGCTCAGCTGCAACGCGGCCCCGATCCCCTGCAGGGCCCGGCCGATATTGAGCTGCATAATGGTTTCCGACAAACCGCAGAGCACGGACGCTAAAGTGAATATCGCCACTCCCCACTGCAGGCTTTTTTTTCTGCCGAAGCGATCGGCCATGGCCCCGGCGGGCATCAGGCAGGCGACGAATGCCAGGATATAAGCGCTGACTACCCACTCCACGCCGCTGAAGGCGCTGTGCAGGGAGCCGGCGATGGACGGAAGAGAGACCGCAACAATATTGGCATCGAGCATGATCATAAACGAGACGCCGGAGGTCGCCACCAGGACTTCGTAACGCCGCTGCTTTTCCGACGGAGCCGCAATGATATTGGTTAAGGACATCGTCTTCTCTTTCGTTGAATGGCTAAAATAGATTATGACTATAATATATTTTAATCAACAAAAAAACTCAACGCAAATGAGAAGCCGATGTCCGGCGCAGCAAGGGGAAACCGTGCTGCCGTTACTTATTCCGCAAGTTCCACCGCCCTGCGTCTGTCATATTCCAGCTGGGCCCGTTCGATATCGGATTGATGGTGAGCCGCCCAGCCGTACAGGGCGGTAAAAGGTTCCTGCAATGAGTGTCCCATCGCGGTGAGAGAATATTCCACCGCGATGGGGGATGAGGTGATGACCCGTCGGGAGACCAGCCCGTTTCTTTCAAGGCGGCGGAGCGCTTCGGTCAGCGCTTTGTGGGTGATCCCGTCCAGACGCCGTTTGATGGCGTTGAAACGCGCGGGTTCCGCGCAGAGGAAGGTGAGGATCAATACCGACCACTTATTAGCGATCTGGTCAAGAATCGGCCTGGTGGACAAGGCTTCTACCAGTAGGCAGTCTTTGATTTTCGGCCTGGCTTCTTCCCGTATCGGGTTCTCAATTTTCGGCATGGGGGTTACCTCGTCTATATCTGGGCTACTTCAGGTGCGTAATTGACATTAGATATACGTCGTATATCTTGATGTCAACCTAAAAGATGAGGAGTGACCATGTCGAGATTAAACGGAAAGATTGCGGTTATCACCGGCGGCAACAGCGGAATCGGCTTTGCCGTGGCGCAGCGGTTTGTGCGGGAAGGGGCCTATGTCTTTATCACCGGGCGCCGGCAGGGGGAGCTGGACAGCGCGGCGGCATCGCTGGGAGCGAACGCCCAGGCGGTGTGCGGCGACATTACCTCTGAAGCGGATATGCAGCGTTTATACCAAACGGTTAAGGATAAAAAAGGCAAACTGGATATCCTGGTGGTGAACTCGGGAATATCGGAATACGCCACCTTGGACGACATCACGGCGTCCCATTTTGATAAGACCTTCAATCTGAACGCCCGCGCCTCGCTGTTCACCGTGCAAGGCGCCGTGCCGTTGATGCCTGATGGCGGCGCCATCGTGCTGATGGGGTCCATCGCCGGATTTATCGGCACGGAAGGATACGGCGTTTACGGCGCCACCAAGGCGGTGATGCGATCCTATTCCCGCACCTGGGCCAAGGAGCTTTCCGGCCGGGGTATTCGCGTGAACACCCTCAGCCCCGGTCCCATTGATACGCCGATGTTTGACAGCGCATCCGATGAACTGAGAAAAACGATGACGGGGCTGATTCCGCTGGGTCGTCTCGGCCGTCCGGAAGAGGTGGCGGCTGCCGCGCTTTTTCTCGCCTCGGACGAGAGCAGCTTTATCACCGGCGCGGAGCTCTGCATCGACGGCGGAATGGCGCAGATTTGATGCGGTCTGTTTTAGATAGCTTAAGCCTGGAGATGCGTTCCGTCAGCCGGTCTTACGTCCATGGGTTAAGGCGGAATTCGCGTTCGGTTAAAGGCGCTTAAGCCGTTCGGCCAACAGCGCCAGAAAGCGCGGATTATCTACCTGGGTCATCACCTGTATATTCGGCGGGGCGTCGCCGGGGTGGCCCGAGGCAAGGGTTACCAAGGTCTGGCCGCGCAAACCATCGTCTTGGCAGTTAACCCGTACCCGTCCCGATACGCCGTCAAACAGCGGCGGATCGATAAGCCAGGCGATCACGCAGGGGTCATGCAGGCAACGATCGCCGGTGCCGTAACGCTGGATCATGGCGCTGACTGTCGACGGCAGCGGGCCGGACTGCCGCAGGTCATCAAGAAAGGGTCCGCTGGTTTTGGCCTGGTGGGTGACATCCAGCCCGAACATCACCTGGGGTATGCCGGCATCAAGGACAATCCGGGCGGCCCAGGGATCGAAAAAAACATTGAATTCCGCCACCGGCGAGACATTGCCCGGACAAAAAGCCGCGCCGCCCATAAAGACGATCTGTTTGATTTTTGGCGCGATGTCGGGCTGTTTGACGATGGCCAGGGCGATATTGGTCATCGGACCGATGGGACACAGCGTGATTTCTCCCGGCGCCTCGTTGACGGTGCGGATAATGAAATCCACTCCGTGCAGGTCCTGCAGGGGCACCTTGGGCTCAGGAAACGGCACATCCCCCAGCCCGTCGCTGCCGTGTATCGGGGCGGACCGGCCCTGGGCCTCAATCATCGGCCTGCCGCAACCGGCATACACCGGAATATCGCCGCGGCCTGCCAGCGTGCATATCCGGCGTGCATTGTACTGAGTCTGTTCCAGCGGCCTGTTGCCCGCCACGGTGGTGATCCCCACGACCTCTATTTCCGCCGGCGAGGCCAGCGCCAGCAGAATCGCCACGGCGTCATCCACCCCCGGATCGCAATCCAGAATAATTTTATGTGTAGCCATTACGGTGCTCCGGTTGCGGCGCGCAAAGCCCGCCATCCTTTAATTTATCGCCGCCGATAAGAGGCTTAAATAAAGCTTTAATAGAGTCCTGAGTCTTTAAGCGCTTTATATGACACTTCAAACCCGTCTTCCTAAATGCCAAAGAGGCAAATTTCAGGCTATCCTCAGGACTCCCCGCGCCGGGTCCAGAGTGACCGTTTGCCCGTCATGAATCCGGTCCATAAGGCCGGTTATGCCCACCAGTATGGGAATGCCCATCGCCCGCGCCAGGATAGCGGTATGGGACAGAGGATGCCCTCCCTCCAGGGCAATGCCCGCCACCTTGGCGCGGTCCAGCGACGCCAGCCGGGAGGGGTATAATTCCTTGCCGATCAGGATGTATTCTTCACTGGGCGGCGGTGGCGGTGGCGGAGCCGTGTCAATCAGCGCCAGTACCGTGGCCTGCATATCGCGGACATCCAGCTCACGTACCCGTAAATACTCATCCTGCAGGCCGGCATAATCAGCTGCCATCGCCGCGGTCTCCTTACGCCAGGCTGCGGCCGCGCTGCCGAACCGAGGGATATTTTCCGCAACCGCGGCCCGTAGCCCCTCGTCCGACAGCAGCATGGCCTGCGCCTCGAAAATGCCGGCGAAGCGCGGTCCGAGCCGCAGTCTGATGGCGGCGGCGAGCTGCTCCAGCTGACGCTGCGCCTGGTCAATCGCCTCGGCAAAACGCCGCTGCTCCGGCTGCATGCAATCTAATGGGGCATCCGCGCGCGGTTGCGCCGACTGGGTTTGATTGCCCGTCATGGCCGGGATCCCTACCGCATTTTGCCTCGGGTCGCCGGTAAGACGCCAAGCGCGGGCGGTGACGGGGGGCTCCGCTACCGTTGTTCCTTGCAGCATTTCACCCTCTTGCGTCGGGATGGTCTCGCCAAAGCCGGTCCGGGCCTCCTGGAGAAATGCCGCCAGCGCCGCGTCGGCCTGCTCGCCTTCGGCGTACAGTACTATCTCGTCCCCCTGGCGCACCTGCAGGGCGGCTACCTGGTTTAGCCGCGTGGCGTCGGCGAACTGTCCGGTTTTTTCCAGCGTCAGCCTGGCGGCGAACGGCGAGAGCACCGATACCAGCCGGGCGGCGGGACGGGCGTGTAAACCGTGGGGATTCTCTATTCGCCAGAACGCGCGGCGCGCGCCTTCCCCCGGCGGGGTTGCCTGCGCCCCGGCGGCAGTGGCGGTTTCATCCGGCGGCGCTTTCCCGCCGGCGGGCACGGTTTCCCCTAATTGGGCCCGTTTGGCGGCCAGGGCATCCATGGCGTCGGCCATCACCCGGTCAAGATCGGCGCCGTTGGAAGCCGCCACCGCGGCCGCCAGCGTGCCTTCCACCAGCGGTGCGGCACAGAGCCTGACCTGCCGCGCCATATCCGGATCAAGGAGTTCCAAGGCCGTTTCGGCGCTGAGCAACGCGCTGCCCAAATCCATCATGACCACCACGCCGGAGGGATCGAACACCTCTTCAATAGCCGCCATGATCTTTACCGCATCGGTCCCGATGGGGTGCGCTTCGTCATCCACGCCGGCCGCCGTGATGAGGCGGCAGCCGCCCTGTATCATTTGACCCGCCAGTTCCGCCACCCCCTCCGCCAGTTTGGCGCTGTGGGAAACCACCACCAGATTCACCATAGCTTGCTCCATTCCGCCTGCCGCGCCGCTGACATCACGCCGTCGGCGTTTTCGCCGCCGGATTAACCTTGGCTAGCCCCGTTACCCTTGATGCACCGTGGCCGCCAGCGCCTCCACCATCAGCATCGCCGAGGTGGCGCCGGGATCCTGGTGACCGATGCTGCGCTCACCCAGATAGCTGGCGCGCCCTTTGCGCGCCTGCATGCCGACGGTTTCCTCCACTCCCCGGCGGGCCTCCGCCAAAGCGTGATCCAGCGCGGCGGCGAGGGTATCCCCTTCGCCCTGCGCCCGCTCGAGCGCCGCCACCACCGGCCGCCAGACGTCGCACATGGTTTTATCCCCTGGCTCCGCCTTGCCCCGCGCCGTCACGCCGTCCACGCCGTCCTTAATCATTCGATACAGTTCCGGTAGCTCAAGGCTCTCAAGGGAGGCGGTGCTTTGCGCGGCGCGGATAAAGAAAGAACCGAACAGCGGGCCGCTGGCCCCGCCGACGCTGGAGAGCAGGGTCATGCCGGTATTTTTCAGGATGAAACCGATATCCTTATCGGCGAAAGAGGGCAGCTTTTCCACTACCTTGCTGAATCCACGGTGCATATTAAGACCATGATCGCCATCGCCGATCTCGGTATCCAGTCCGGTGAGAAAATCCCGCTGCTGTTGAAAAACCTCGCCGCAGCGCTGTAGCCAAGCCACAATCTGCTGTTTGGTTAATGCCATGTCTGTCTCCCGTTAACTAACAATGCCAGCGCAGGGCGGGGGTATTCACCGGCGCGTCCCATAGCGCTAGGGTTTCTTCATCGGCCCGCATCAGCGTGATGGAAACGCCGTACATATCCAGCGACGTGCACCAGGAGCCCACCAGGTTGCGGGCAATTTCAATGCCGGCCTCGGCGCAACGCTCGGCAAGGCGCCGGTAAACGTCGTAGAGTTCGGAAAGCGGCGTGCCGCCAAGATTGTTCACCACGGCAATGACCCGTTCACCCCGTTGCAGCGCGTGTTTATCCTGGATCTCATCCTGCCAGTCCCCGAGTTCGCGATCCCAGCGGCGGATAGTGCGCTGGTAATTGCCGTTTTCAATCAGTGTAGCGAACATCTGGTCCACCGTGTCATCCAGGTTGTGAAAGTTCCGCCGCTCAATACCCGGCTCACCGTGGATGCCGACGCCGAATTCCATCTCGTTTTCCGCCAGGATAAACGACGGGCGGCCCGCGGCCGGCACGGTGCAGGCGCTGAGCGCTACGCCCAGGGAAAATCCGTCGTTGTTGAGCCGGTGCCCCAGGGCCTGCAGTTCATCGAGGTTGTCTCCCCGGGCCGTCGCCGCCCCCAGCAGTTTTTCCAGCACCACGGTATTGGCGACGCCGCGCCGGCCGGCGGTGAAGAGGCTGTCCTTGACCGCGACGTCGTCGTCCACCAATACGGTGGCCACCGGAATGCCGGCATCGTGCAGCAGCTCGGCGGCGGTTTCGAAGTTCATCACATCGCCGGTATAGTTCTTGATAAGCAGCAGAACGCCGTGGCCGCCATCCAGCGCCATGGCGCATTCGAACATTTGATCCGGCGTCGGGGAGGTAAAGATCTCACCCGGACAGGCGCCGTCCAGCATGCCTTCGCCGACATAGCCGGCATGCATGGGCTCATGGCCGCTGCCGCCGCCGGAGAGCAGCGCCACCTTGCCGGTGACCGGCGCATCGACACGGGTAACATACACCGGGTCCCGGTGCAGAATAAGAGCGGGATGAGCCGCCACCAGGCCGGCCAGCTGACCGGCCAGCAGATCGTCCACGCCGTTAATGAATTTTTTCATAGTGCGTTCCTTGGAAATAAGGGGGCCTTCCGGCATCGTTGCCGATCAAAAGCAGCGCCTCCGGATGCCGGCAAAAGCCGGCAGCGAACCGGATAGTCTTCAACATGTGCCTTCTCCTGTTCAGAATAGGCGGTTTATGTCCAGAGGCTGTCGGGCGAATGCAAGGAGCAAAATTACTGCGGAAAATCATTGAATTGTAGGAGGGGTTGAGACCAATTTCTGAGGGTGGCGTCTCATAACGGAACATCCCGTTCCAGCCGATGATGTACGCCGATATAACGTTCATAACGGGCGGGTTTTAACTGGTGTAAATCCACCAGCACCAGGCCGTCGACGCAGTTGTTGAAGGCCGGATCGGAACCGAAGTCAATAAACTGCACGCCGCCCGCTTCGCACAGTTCGGAATACTGTTTATACAGCGGGGGTATACTGCAGCCGAAGTTGGCAAACAGGCGTTTTAGCCGGTGGAGGTCTTCCTGGTAGTTATCGCCGGTGAATTGGGCCAGGACTTCGGGCAGCGAAGCGGGGTAAGGCCGGCGGGACGCGGCCAGCGGCAGCGAGGGGGCAAAATAGAGCCGGTAGAAGGCAATCAGCAGATCCCGCGCCGCCACGGGCATGCCGCCGGAAATGGACACCGGGCCGAACAGGTAACGGTACCGGGGGTATTTGGCCAGATAGGCGCCGATGCCAATCCAGAGATAATCCAGGCTGCGTTTTCCCCAGTAGGCCGGCTGGACAAAACTTCGCCCAAGTTCGATACCCTGCGCCAGAATGTCGTCCATCTGGTGGCCGTAATGGAACAGGCTGTGGGTGTAGATACCGTCAATGCCTTTGAGCCGGTATTGTTCCGCCGTGGGAATAAAGCGATAGGCGCCGACAATTTCCAGCCCCTGGGCATCCCAGAGGATCAAATGATAATAATCATCGTCATAGCCGTCCAGATCACGGCGGCGGCCGCTGCCTTCACCCACCGCGCGAAAGGCGATTTCACGCAAACGCCCCAGCTCGCGCAGTATGGGGACATAATCCTCGCCGTTACGTCGGTACAGATAAATGATCTTGCCGTCCGGTAAATGGCCCAGGATTTCACTGCCCTCCAGGGCGCGTTTCAGCACGGCGCGGTCTTCCGCCCGCGCTATGGCGGATTCGCTGTGGAAAAACCCTTCTTTACCTTGCCCCAGCCGGTAAACATGGCGACGGAAACGTTCGGCGAGATCCTTGGCCTGGGTATGGCCGTCATGCCAGTTGGCAAAGGGGATGCGCGCGCCTACCCTCAGCCGCAGCCGGTTGCCGCCCTGCAGGAACATCTCCCGTACCAGCAACAGCATGGACAATGGCCGGTATAATAGGGCAGAGGCATAAAACAGCGCGCTGTTGCGTCCGCCGATGTGCACCGGCACGATGCAGGCGCGGGTTTTGGCCGCCAGACGGATAAATCCGGTGTGCCAGTGGCCGTCCCGGATGCCTTTGCCGCCGAGGCGGGAAACTTCGCCGGCCGGGAAGAGTATCAATACCCCTTGCTTCTCCAGATGCTGCTGCATCATGGCCACCTGGTTGCGGCTGGTGCGATTGCCCATGTTATCCACCGGGATCATCAGACTGCCCAGGGCATCCACGCAGGACAATACGCGATTGGCCACGACCTTCACATCCGCCCTTACCGAAGAGACGGCATGCAGCAGCGCCAGGCCGTCCAAGATGCCCAGGGGATGATTGGCCACCAGGACCACCGGTCCGTAGCTGGGTATTTGCTCCAAATCCCGTTCGGACAGCTCACAGCGCAGGTTAAAATGCTCCAGCATCTGCTCCACCATATCCATGCCTTTGAGATGCCGGTAATCTTCCGCCAATTGCCGGAAATATTTTTCGCGGAATAAATAACGCAGCAGACTGAGTTTCCAGGGCGCGGTTTTATGCAGCGGATCAAGATCCTGCAGCACCATATCCATACTAAACATGGTATTACCTCCGGGTAACTTGCTTTGAACATAATCCGGACAGATGACAGTTCAATGGCAGGTAAATGATGATAAGGAGAATGATGCGTGCTTCCTAAAAACGACCAGCGCCGCGAGGAAATTATCTGCGCCGGGCCAGACAGATATAAAATAGTTGCTCATAAAAAATAATCGCTGCACTGAACCGGACCTTAGGTATAGCATTCTGTGTCTGAAATAAAGATTTCATTTATATGACATTCCTGTGACTATCAGATCATGCGGTGTTATTGAGCTTGTACTGCGTCGGCACGATAAAAGAGATTGCTTTTATTTTATTAACTGTCGTAATAATGTTTTCTCATGATTTGACGATATGAAAAATGCCGGCGGAAATTACTCAGCAATTAAACTTTAACGATGAAGTGACCGGGCTTATTTACGGCTATGTTTTTGAACCGGATACGGCGGCGCGTCGTATTCCCTCCCGTGAAGTGCTCAATGAATTTCAATCCATCGAGCCGGGCCGGGGGTTCATCTGGCTACATGTGAATCTTAATCACGCCACGGCCGAGAAATGGCTGAAAAAACATTTCGCCATGGCGGATTTTTTCTTCGAGGAGATTCGCCAGGGTTCGCGCAGTACCCGGATAGAACGCCAGGGCGAAGTGCTTTTCGCCGTGCTCAACGATGTGATATTTCGCCCCGAGGGCGGCGGGGAAGATGCGGCGACGCTCTGGCTATATTGCCGGCCCCAACTGGTGGTGACCGCGCGCCATAAGCCGGTGCGCCTGATCGAGAATCTGTTTCGCAAGCTGGATCAATTGATGCCTGCGTCGCCTACGGCATTATTGGTCGACTTGCTGGAAGAGCAGGAGGATGTGCTGGAGCAAATAGTCCGCCAGGCCAACCTGTACGTAGACGCCATCGAGGAGCGGCTGCTCAGCCACCATATCAAAAACAACCGTACCGCCTTGGGCCGCCTGCGTCGGCTGTTGTTGCGCTATCAGCGTTTGCTGGCTCCCGAGCCGGCGGCATTATTTCGTCTGATGAGCCGTCCTCCGGCATGGCTCGAGACCGTGGTAGTGCAGGATATACGGCATTTCGCCGAAGAGTTCACGGTAGTGCTCAATGATTTGGTGGGTTTGACCGAGCGGATTCGTTTATTGCAAGAAGAGATCGCCGCCAAACAGATGGAGCAAAATAACCGTACGCTGTTTCAGTTGACCATCATCACGGTACTGGCGCTGCCTATTAATATCGTTGCCGGTTTTTTCGGCATGAATGTCGGCGGTATCCCCTTTGCCAATAATCGCCATGGCTTCCTGCTGCTGGTGCTTATCGTGACGGGCTTTACCCTGATTACGGCCTATTGGGCGCTTAGGCGCCGGGACAATGATTAAGCCGGTGGGATTTCAAGGCGTCGATCGTCAATGTCTCAACCCCCCGGCATGCCCGGAGCGAATAAATGCACGTCGGACGAACGTGAGAACCGTTACTGATTATTTAAAATCAATGCGCTCGGAATGTGATAATTGAGACGAATTTCCCGGCCGGCGGGAATATCTTCCGTGGCGAATAACGCGATAACATTAACTCTTCGCCCACCCTCGAGGCAGGCCTTGAATTTCGCGCTTTCAGCGTTGTAGCCGGTTTTCGCCTGGCTGACGGGCGTGCCGTGATCATCGTATTTATAACGCGTATTGATTTTTGACAGTATGCCGTCACTGTCCAGATAGGTTATCGGCTGTCCTTTTAACGAGAGGTCGATAATATAAGCATGGTCAAACAGATCGGCGTCTCCCATTTCCTGCGGCGAGACCAGAACACCGGCAAAAATCCCTAAACAGGTTGCCCGAGGGATGAGTTTGGCGGCCAATACTCCCCATTGACCGATAAGGCAGGATTCCTGCGGCGGTACATCATCGCCGGTTAAGATGCGACAATCCAGATAATGAAATAACCTCCCTCTTTCGGCGCCGGTTGACGTTAATGATATAAAGGGCCTAACCGCTTGTGCACGGTAATGTTTCCCTGAATCGGCGATGGCGGAAAGGTCGGCGATATTTTGTATGGTTATGGTCTTTCCGGCGGTATCCCGGTATGGAGGCAAATCATTATCTCCGGAATAATAATCACGATTACGATTAATTATGGTTTGACGCAGCCGGTATTTTATCGCCATTTTCAATAAACCATTCATGGCCTGTCGGGAATAATAATGCATGGCGGCGCGCTCGATATCGTCGGCCTGTGCTTCCGATTTGCCGTTACGCATATTCACCAAGCGGGTAATGTATATTAGGGTAGATTCCGGCAAGTCCTCCGTAGGGAGAGAGGCGGGGTTGATGCCGATGGGGGCCAGAGCGGCCCGATCTTCTTGCGTTATCAATCTGGTGCTAAGGGAACGCATGCATTTCAGGGCTATAAGGATAGGCTTGCTGGGATGCGCCGCATTTATCCCCCGGGCGGCGGCGGATAATAATGCGCTGTCCGCTATCTGCCGCCATTGCCGCCAGAGCGGACGGCAATGGCGGCAGCAATTCTGCGCGGCGCGCAGGCGTTGCCGTAAAGCCTCAGTTTGGCGGGGCAATTCATTACGCAAGGCAGGGAACGAGATAAGATAGCC
This sequence comes from Sodalis ligni, assembly GCF_016865525.2. Lineage (NCBI taxonomy): Bacteria > Pseudomonadati > Pseudomonadota > Gammaproteobacteria > Enterobacterales > Bruguierivoracaceae > Sodalis > Sodalis ligni. The sequence continues at coordinate 206,363 of NZ_CP075169.1, forward strand.
TGCGACATCCGGGGGGGCGATAGCGTCCATAGTAGTTCTTCCTTTTTGAGGCAACGGCTTTTATGCGTTATGGATTGGGTCACTGAATGCTCAGCGTTTCCATAGGGTAACATCGCAGGAAAAAGAGTATAGGGCCGGGCATGCACCGGAAGGAAAAGTGTTATTGCCGGGGGTGTCCCCGGCCTGATACGGTCACTCTGTAGCGGGTCGCTCGGAGGCGAAATAACATAATGCAATCGCCGGCAGTGCGGTGCCCAGAAGAGAGGCAAGCCCCCACCCGCCCTGGGCATAGGCCCATCCCCCCAGGGCCGAACCTATGGCGCCGCCGACAAAAAAGGTGGCCATATAGATGCCGTTCAGACGGCTTCGGTAGTGTTCTCCCAGAGCAAAAATGGCCCGCTGGCCAATCACCAGGTTCATGGTGACGCCAAAATCCAGCAGTATCGCCGCCAAGACCAGGATGCCCAGCTTCAGGTGGGAACCCGTATCGCCGATATGGGTAAGCAGAAACGCCGTGCCGGCGGCCAGCATGGCAAACAGCGTGGCGGGCTTGCTTAAACCGCGATCGGCAACGCGTCCGGCTATGGGTGCGGCGATGGCGCCGGCCACCCCGGCAAAGGCGAACAGCGCCACCCCCACCTGGGAAAGATGAAATTCCGGTCCGGTGAGGAGCAACGGCGTCACGGTCCAGAACAGGCTGAACGCGCCGAACAGGGCGGCGTGGTAAAGGGCGCGCCGCCGCAGGGTAAGATTATGCACCGCCAGGCTGCCGATAGAGGCCATCAGCGCGCGATAGCGTAGTCCCGGGGCCGGTCTGCGGACGGGTAAAACATATCCCAGCGTCAGCGTCAGCAGGATCATTACCAGGGTGGATATAATGAATACCATCCGCCACGACGACAAATGCGTGATCAGGCTCGATACCGGGCGGGCGAGCATGATGCCCAGCATCAGACCGCTCATCACGTCGCCCACCGCTTTGCCTCGCAGAGCGGGGGCGGAAAGATGCGCCGCATAGGGCACCAGTATTTGCACCGCCACCGAACCCAGCCCGATAAACACCGCGGCGGTCAAAAACAGGCTGACGGTATGGGCGAGTACCGCCGTCGCCAGGGCGGCAATACCCACGCCCATGACGCATAGCGTCAGCCCGCGGTTTTCGAACAGGTCACCTAGGGGCACGATCAAAAGCAGTCCCAGTCCATAGCCGATTTGCGTCATTGTCACGATAAGTCCGGCCGCCTGGGGCGATAGGCCAAGGGCGCGGCTGATTTCTCCGGCCAGGGGCTGGGCATAGTAGATATTGGCGACGATCAGGCCGCAGGCGGTGGCCAGGATCAGCGTCAGACGCCTGGATAAAGCCGGTGGTTGCGATGGTTGTGTCATGGGATCCCTTAAATGGGAATAACTATTCCCCAATAAAAAAGGGCCGATTTCTCAAGACGAAATCTACCCTACGACTTTAAGGGCCAGTTCAACCAGCCCAGGCATTTCTTCTTTGGCGCGTCCGGTTTTCCCCGGCACGCGCAAACCGAACCGTATGCATGACATCAGTTCCGCGTCGCTGCCGCCATAAATGCCGGCAGCGGTTTTTAATGCCATGGGCGGATTGTAGGTAATGAATGTTTCTCAATCAAATTAATCATTGGTAAATAACCATGGAATTTATTTTTTCGGCATGACGGCTGCCGCCGCCAGCAGCGTCAGCAGGATGGCGAGATAACCCACGCCTTGCCAGCCCGCCCGTTCCCAGGCCAGCATCGCGCACATGGAACCGAAAGTGCCGCCGAGAAACATCCCGCCCATAAACAGAGTATTCACCCGGCCTTTAGCCTCTTCGCGCAAACCGAAGATAATGTGTTGATTGGCCACCAGCGCGCTCTGCACCCCAAGGTCCAGCAATATTACGCCTACCGTTAAGCCGGTTAAGGATGTCCAGCCCACGAACAGCAGCCATGCCGCCAATACCAGCCCCACACCGCTCATGATTACCCGGCGGCCGCCAAGCTTGTCCGACAGCCTGCCGGCGGCGGGAGCGGCGAACACGCCCGCCGCGCCCACCACACCGAACAAACCGGCATATCCGGCGCCGAGGTGAAAGGCGGGCTGGGCCAGATAGAGCGCCAGTACGGTCCAAAAAGCGCTGAACGCGGCGAACAGCGCCCCTTGGGTCAGGGTTGCCTGGCGCAGGCGGGGTTCTTCACGCCACAGATGCACCAGGGAAGCCATCAGCGCGCCGTAGCCCAGGGCGGTTTGCGCCTGGGTTTTCGGCAGCATCCGGGCCATCAGCCAGGCGCCGAGCAGCGACAGGGGCACGCCCAGCATAAACATTCCCCGCCAGCCGACATAGACGGCTACCAGACCCGCCAGGGTTCTGCTCAGTAAAATGCCGCACAATAAACCGCTCATTACGCTGCCCACTACGGCGCCGCGACGGGCAGGTTCCGCCATGGAGGCCGCCAGCGGGACGATTTGCTGCGCCGCCGTGGCGCCGATGCCCAGCACCAGCGAAGCCGCCAACAGCACCCAGGCTGAAGGGGCAAACGCCGCCAGCAGGGACGCCAGCGCCAGAGTCAAAAACTGGGCCACTATCAATTTGCGCCTTTCCAGCAAATCCCCCAGCGGCACCAGTAGCAATAGCCCCGCCGCGTAACCCAACTGGGTGATGGTGGGTATAAGGCCGGTGGCGAACCGGCCGGGGAAACTGGCGGAAATGACCACCAGCATCGGCTGGTTGTAATAGATATTGGCGACCGCGATACCGCAGGCCGCCGCCATGGCGAAAATAAGCCAGGCGCCGAGCGCGTCGGTCTTTTCATTGGGTATTAACGTTGCGACAGACATCTTATTCCATCCATTCAGTGGCCGACTCCGGTCGGCGTTCGATGACGGAAGAATAAAGGATGTCCCGCCGGGCGGGTAGTGGGGGTAAAAAGATAGTATTTATTCCTGTTGAGAATAAAGCGGGTTCGCCAGGGGCGACGAAGCGCCTTGAACCACTTCGGCGAGGTAGGCGACAAATGCCCGGGCCTTGGCGCTGGCCATGCGGCCGGTAGGAAAAACCGCCCATAGATCCATGGTGGGCAGATGCCAGTCGTTCAGCACCGGAACCACCAGGCCGGCGGCCAATTCCGGTGCGAACATCCATTCCGACGCCATGGCAAGCCCCAGGCCCGACAGTACCAAGGTGCGGATGCCCTCCGCCGCGGATGCCCTCACCCGGCCCCGTCCATGGACGATGCGCTCCTCCCCATGGCGGCTGAAAACCCATTTGGAGCCGCCGCCGCCGCGCTGGGTATAGACTACCGCCTGATGAGCCACTAAATCCTCCGGTATCCGGGGTTCGCCGGCGCGGGTGAAATAGTCCGGCGTACCTAAAATCAGCAGGCGACAGGTAGCGAGGCGGCGGGCTATCAGGCTTGAATCCCGCAGATCGCCCAGCCGCAGCGCCACATCGATGCCTTCGGAAACAAGGTCGATATGGCGATCGTCCAGCACCACATCAATATAAAGGTCGGGATTGCGGGCCAGGAAGGCGCCCAGATGGGGCAGAATATGCAGGCGGGCAAAGGTGACCGGCGCGCAAATGCGCAGCCGGCCGGTTAATCCCGATCCCGAACCGCGGGCGGCCACCTCGGCTTCATTAATATCGTCCATGGCGCGTTTGGATCGCTGGTAATACTCCTCACCGGCCTCGGTGGGGGTCAGGCCGCGGGTAGAGCGAATCAATAGCCTGACGCCGAGCCGCTCTTCCAACTGGGCGACGGTTTTGGACACCGCCGGCTGGCCTAGATTCAAGCGCCGGGATGCCGCCGTAAACGATCCGCTTTCCACCACGCAAATGAACGTCTCCATCGCCGCCAGCCGATCCATGGTATTCCTCCCGGGAATGATTAAATCACTCCCGTCAGTCTACCTTTCAGGCTGGGGAAGCGGAAGGGGAAAGTATATTCCCTTATTACGTGCGGAGAATAGTGCGGCCTCGCGTTTAGCGGGCGTGCCCCATCAGCGCCGCATCATGCAAATCCAGGCGTTGCCAGAAATTCTGCTCCCCTTCGCCGGCGGACAGCGGGTAGCCGTTCGGTATGGCGGTTTTAACCAGCAGGGCCCGGCGCTGAGCTGCCGAAAGGTTAGGCAACGGCCCTTCCAGTAACACTTCGGCGCCAGCGGGCACCTTGACGGCACTGGCCGGCGCGGCGCTATCCTTCGGCAAACCGTAGGTCATGGTATAGCGATAGAACGAGGTCATGCCGCTGCCCAGATAAGGGTCGGCCTGGCCCTGGCTTTTGGCGCATTCGGCCAACGAGACGCCGCACTCTTTCTCCAGCGCGCCGCGCAACTGCTGTTTGGCTTCTTCGAACAGGGCGCGGTAGCGGGGATCGTTAAGAAAATGGGCAACGTTGCGTTCAGCCACCATACGGGAACCGATTATATCCAGCGGATAATGCACCCCAAGCACGATACGGGAGTAGCCGTAGCGGGCGCCGCGATCCACCAGCGGCACGAAGCGTTCCGGGATCATCTCCCCCATCAGCAGGGCATCGGTGTAACCGGTATTGGTATGGCCGCTGGGGAAGGCGCCCTGGGTGGCTGTGTAAGGATGGTTATCCTGGACCACCATGTCATCCGGCACCAGGTGAATTTCATTACCGGGCTGCAGGAAAGGGCGGGGATAATTGAAGTGGTCTTTGGCCGCGCCGGTGCTGATTTCCGAGGTTTTTATCAGCGCGGCGGCCTTGCCCATTTCGCCGTTTTGATAGGCGGCGAGGAAAGCTTTACCGAGCCGCGGACCGAGTGCATCGGCGATGAAAAACAGATAGTTCTGCCCTTCCGCATCCACCAGCGCCTGCTGCCGCTGTCCCTTGGTGGCGTCACGATTGATTTGGGTGACTATCGCCATGCTGCGCTTTTGTACTTCCGGCGTTAACTGCGAAAAATCAGATAAAAGGGCGATGCCTGCCTGTTGATTTTGTTTAACGGCAAAATCATAGCCGGATTGGGTCAGCCACTTTTTATCCGCTTGCTTGGCGGTTTGCTTGGCTTTATCCAACTGCGGACGGGTCAGGGTTGCCGCGTCGCCTTGCAGAGATTTGCGCAACGCATCCTGCACGTGCTGATCCAGCTCCAGGTAGTCGGCGTTCAGGCTGTAGAACGAGGTGGTATCCACGATGGCGCTGATTTGGGCCGGATCCTCCGCATTCGGTCGCGCCCAGGCCGAGGAAATGAGCATCGCGGTAGCCGCGACGACGAAAGAATAGGTATGCCGCATGTCGAGTCCTTTTAGCTAATCGAGACAAAAGAAGGAAAACGTCACAACATCATTAAGCTAGGCCGCGTTTATGACAATTTAATGTCAAAAGATACGGCCCCGTGATGTGGCCCTCCTTTAACACGCTCGGTTCAAGCTTCGGTGATTGATGGCCGGTCTGCCATCGCGGCCGGCACAGGCATCGCATTGATAAGCTGCGGTTATAAATCCTTCAGGTAGCAGCCGATGCTCTGCGCCGCTTTGCGTCCTTCCGCGATGGCGGTGACGATCAGGTCCGCCCCGCGTACGATATCGCCGCCGGCGAATATCTTGGGGTTGCTGGTCTGCAGCGGATAACCCGACACCACCGGCGCCACTACCCGTCCCTGTTTATCCAGCGTCACGTTATGATCCGCCAGCCAGGACATTCGGTGCGGACGGAAACCAAACGCCAGCAGTACCGCATCGGCGCTGATTATCTCCTCGGATCCGGCGATGGGCACCGCCTGCCGGCGGCCCGATCCATCCGGTTCGCCCATGGCGGTATGGATCATGGTAACGCCGGTGACCTGTCCCTGTTCATTAACCTCAAAGCGCAGGGGCTGGAGGTTGAACATGAATTCCCCCCCTTCCTCCCGGGCGTTTTTCACTTCCTTCTTCGAGCCGGGCATGTTTTTCTCATCGCGGCGATAGGCGCAGACAACCCGGGCGGCACCCTGGCGCAGCGAGGTGCGCACGCAGTCCATGGCGGTATCGCCGCCTCCCAACACCAGAACGGTTTTCTTTTCCATACTGGTAAAAGTGTGCTCATCGGTATCGGGATAGCCCATTAAATGGCGGGTATTGGCAATTAAAAAGGGCAGGGCGTCAAGCACGCCGGCGGAGTCTTCATGGTCCAGGCCGGAACGCATAGATTGATAGGTCCCCACCCCCAAAAACAACGCATCGAACTGTTCCAGTAATTGCTCCATGGTGATGTCCCGCCCGATTTCGGTATTCAACCGGAATTCCACGCCCATGGCGCTGAAAATTTCCCGCCGGCGGATCATGACGCTTTTATCCAGCTTAAAGGCCGGAATGCCGAAGGTCAGCAGGCCGCCGATTTCGGGGTAACGGTCAAACACTACCGGCTGGATACCGTTGCGCACCAATATGTCGGCGCAGCCCAGCCCGGCGGGGCCGGCCCCGATTACCGCTACCCGTTTGCCGGTGGGCTTAACCTGCGTCAAATCCGGCCGCCAACCCGCGGCGAGCGCCGTTTCAGTAATGTAGCGCTCGATATGGCCGATGGTCACCGCGCCCTGGTGTTCGTTAAGAGTGCAGGACTGTTCGCAGAGGCGATCCTGCGGACAGACCCGACCGCAGACTTCAGGCAGGCTACTGGTGCTATGGCTGAGCTCCGCCGCCTCAATGATGCGGCCCTGTCCGGCCAGCGCGATCCACTGCGCAATGGCGTTGTGCAGTGGGCAGGTCCATTGGCAAAAGGTCTGTTCGCCGCAATGCAGGCAGCGCGCGGACTGTTCGCCGATCTGCGCCTCGGTAAACGGCCGGTAAATCTCGGCGAAGGTGGTCTTTCGCTGTTCAAGGGGAATTTTGCTCGCTTCCAGCCGGGCAGGACGCGGCGCATCGAGCAGATTTACCACCGGCAGCGGGCCGGGAACGGTAAACGATGGCGGCACAACGGTCCGGCGGTCCGGACCGAACAGATGGCCGGCGGGATCCCTGAGGGCGGCGGCCAGACGTTTTTGCTGCTGCCGTTCATTCATCTGCCGTTCATCCATGATGTGCAGCGCCCGTGTCGGGCAGGCGCGGACACAGGCCGGATCGTAGTTTTGGTCGGCGCATAAATCGCATTTTTGCGCTTCGGTCCGTTGGTAGGACTCCGCCAGACGCCGGCTGGCGGGCTGCACAGTCTCGGTTACCACGGTTATCATGCCGAACGGACAGGCGATGACACAGCTTTTGCAACCGATGCAGAGCGCCTGACGCACCTGAATGGAATCATGGCTGCGGATAATGGCGTCGTTGGGACAGACGGCGGCGCAAGGGGCATCTTCACAATGGCGACAGGACACGGCAAAACTGGCGGAGGCGCCTTTCATTACCTGCAGCCGCGGCGTGAAGTATTCGCGTTTATCGGGGAAGAGGCCGCCGTGATGGCTGACGACACAGGCCACTTCGCAGCTGCGGCAGCCGATACAGGTTTCTGGTTCTGCGACGACAAATCTGTTCATGGTATTTTTCCTGCGGCGGGTATAGCCCCTCGCCGCATACATAATAGGAGAGTTCTGCCCGGAGCCGGGCAGCCAGGCGGCAAAATAACCTTACCTTTATAAAGGTTACTATTCCGCGAGCGCAATCCTTTTTTTACAATAAAACCGGGCGGCAGCGCCGGTTTGTGCAGGCTGCGGTAAACATTCCTCCCTTTTGGTGTAAATGCCCAACCCCGATGGGCGGGGTGGCAAAAGAGGCGCGCCTGCCTGCCGCCGCTTTTTCTGCGTGCCGGCGGTTTCGCGGCTATTCTTTTGCTTAGAACCCATCGATTTTTGTATGCAGGAGACGTGTATGAGTCACTCACCCATTGCCCCTGAACGGGCCGAAACCGACCGGCAGGTGGAAGCCTTTCTCAAATCACTTAACGCCGCCGATGCGCCGCCGGTTGAATCCTTATCGCCACAGGCTGCCCGTGAAGTGCTGATCCGGCTGCAAAAATCTGTTGGGGTCAATCTCGACGGCATTGATGAGTCCGAACAAATCATTATGGTGGACGGCCAGGAGCTGAGCCTGAATATCGTCCGTCCCGCCGGGCATAACGAAGCGTTACCGGCATTTATGTTTTTCCACGGCGGCGGCTGGGTAATGGGTGACTACTTCACCCATAAACGCCTGCTGCGGGATTTGGTAGTGGAAAGCGGCGCAGCCGGAGTGTTTGTGAACTATACCCCCTCCCCGCAAGCGCAATATCCGACGGCGATCCAGCAGGCATACGGCGCTACGCGTTGGGTGGCGGAGCATGGCGCCGCCGTCAATATCGACGGATCCCGGCTGGCGGTGGCGGGCAACAGCGTAGGCGGCAATATGGCGACGGTGGTCAGCCTGATGGCAAAAGAGCACGGCCGGCCTTCCCTTAAGTATCAGGTCTTGTTCTGGCCGGTGACCAACGCGGATTTTGCTACCGAATCCTACCAGCGTTATCCGGAAGGCTATTTTCTGACCAAGGGCATGATGGAGTGGTTCTGGGATAATTACACCACCGACCCGGCGCAGCGGCGGGAAATCACCGCCTCGCCCCTGCAGGCGCTGCCGGGACAATTGGCCGGTTTGCCGCCGGCCCTGGTTCAGGTGGCGGAGTACGATGTACTGAAAGATGAAGGCATCGCATATGCGCGTAAACTTAACGAGGCGGGCGTGGATACCACCCTGACATGCTATTACGGTTTGATCCATGATTTCGGCCTGCTCAATCCCTTGCAGCAGGTGCCGGGAGTGCGCAGCGCGCTGCTGCAGGCCGCGGCACAGCTGAAAAAACATCTGTTTTAACGCCTTGCGCAAGAAATGAGGGCCATGCAGGAGCACAAAAAGTGCGCTTTTGGGCAAATGCCCGGTGATTCTGGCATCCCCACGATGAATTGATCGTTACCATTCGTTATAGTTATTAACTATTTGTTCACAGGGCGGCTTCGGTGAGACCGCCCCTTTTGTATGAGTATGATGATGGCCATGCGTGGTACCTCTCCCCAGCCGGCCGCCAGCGGATGGCGTCTCAACCTGAAAATAATGTCCGTCGTTGTCTTTAATTTTGTTAATTATCTGACTATCGGACTGCCATTGGCGGTGTTACCCGGCTATGTGCATAACCATATGGGCTATAGCGCCTTTTGGGCCGGACTGGTCATCAGCCTGCAATATCTTGCTACCTTGATAAGCCGTCCCTGGGCCGGCCGGTATGCCGACCGGGTCGGGCCAAAACGCATTGTCGTGCTGGGATTGGGCGGCTGTCTGTTAAGCGGCGTAGGCTATCTGCTGTCATTACTTATGGATTCCTGGCCGGTAACGGCCCTGCTTTTTCTGTGCGCCGGACGCATCATTCTCGGTATCGGGCAGAGCTTTGTCGGTACCGGCGCCACCCTGTGGGGCGTGGGCTCGGTGGGATCTATGCATATCGGCCGGGTGATTTCCTGGAACGGCGTGGCCAGTTACGGCGCGCTGGCGGTTGGGGCGCCGCTGGGGGTCTGGCTGCACGCCATCGGCGGCCTGGGACTGCTGTCGGCATTTATCATCCTGGTGGCCGGCCTTGCCATCGCGGCGGCCATACCGCGTCCCAAGGTGAAAACCGTCGCCGGTAAACAAATCCCGTTCAGTGCGGTAGTTGGGATTATCTGGCGTTATGGCCTGGTTTTGGCCTTTGCCTCCTGCGGTTTCGGCGTTATTGCGACTTTCATCACCTTGTTTTATGCCGACAAGGACTGGAGCGGGGCGGCTTTTGCCCTTACGCTGTTCAGCGTGGCGTTTGTCGGTACCCGGCTGTTTTTCCCCAACAGTATTAATCGCTTCGGCGGCCTGCGGGTATCCATGGGCTGCTTTACCGTGGAAGCGCTGGGCCTGTTGCTGGTGTGGCAGGCCCCTTTGCCCTGGCTGGCGGGTGCGGGGGCATTGCTTACCGGGGCGGGATTTTCCCTGGTGTTCCCTGCGCTGGGGGTGGGGGCGATGAAAGAGGTGCCGCCGCAAAATCAGGGCAGCGCCCTGGCCACCTTCACGGCGTTTATGGATTTATCCCTGGGGATTGTCGGCCCCTTGGCGGGGTTGCTGATGGCCCACGCCGGCGTTTCGTCGATTTATCTCGCCGCCGCGGTTCTGGTGATAATCGCCTTGTTAATGACTCTGTCGCTTCAGCGCCGCGTTTTACGGCACCGGGCTTCCGGCCAGGAAGGCTGAAGGGCGCGGGCTTTATACCGGAACACTTCGCGGTATGGGCCTGCCGGGGCGGAAGATTGCATTCCGGGGACGCATTATACTCTCGCGTTAAGCGCTGCCGACAGCCGCCGGGATAGCGCCGGCGACGCATGATTTACCGACGGCATTACGGCCCCTCGTCGCCGCGAGCCGTGGTCGCCGAGGGTAGAGCGGTTATTTGATGGTGATGGTATTCAGTATGGTTTGGGCGTCGCTTTGGGCTTTTTGCTGATTGCCGGCCGGCAGCGTGACTTGCATGGTCAACAAATGATTGTCCACCTTGCCGAAGACCACCGAGGAATAGGCCGGCTTGCCGCCGCTGGAAACGATGCTGTCCAGCTGTTGCAGGGGCGCTCCGTTAACGGTGATGGCTTTGTTGGTCACCACCTGCAGGTCCGGATCCCGGGCGCGCTGCTGCTCTTCCATCCGCTGCGCCAACTGCTCCAGGCTTTCGGGGGTATCGTCGCCAAGAATCACGATAACCGCCTTATGGCCGGATTCATCGGCGTAAACGTGCATATTATTGGCCTGAGTGCCCACTTTACCGCTTTGATCGGTAATATCAGACGGCAAAGCAAAGGCCAGCTTGCCTCCCAGCAGATTCACCTTGTTGGTCGTCTGGGTCTGGGCCGCGCTGTTGCCGGCGGTGGCGTTTTGATCATTTTTATTATCACAAGCCGCCAGACCGATAACCAGCATGCCGATACCCACATACTTCGCTACATTCCGCATATATTTCCTCAATGACTCCATTTTCTCAGCCGGTAGGTCGGCATTTAGTCTGATAGCCCGTACGAATTATTCAGGGTATGAAAAGTCATTAACACTGAGTCAAAGGCTTTTTGCCAGCCATACCAAATTTTCCTCTTCATCATCCTGCGCGTCCACTCGCGTCAACCGATAATGATTTGTTATGAGAAACAATAGCATCCCTTTGAAGCGGTTGCGTGTTTTTACAGTAATCTTACTATAACCCCGCGCTCGGGCCCACTCCTCCTGTGCCGTCCATAGGGCGCTAGCGTAACCCCGGCGGCGGTACTCGGGTGATACACCCCCCAGCCAGCTGCAAAATAGCATACTGTCCAACGCATAACCGGCGATGAACCCTGCGGGACGACCGTCCGCTTCCGCCATCAGCAGATGATGCGGCTGGTTTTGCAGCCGCATTTCGATTTCCAGCAGGGTATGCCGCGTATCAAACTCGGGTAACTGAGCATAGAGCAGATGAATTTCTTTCGCACTGGCGGTGCGCAAGAAGACAGTCATGGCAATCTCCCGATAGCGAGTACGCCAAGAATAGACCAATCCGGACGTTAACTCAGTTGGAGAAATCCGGTTTCCGGCTGTTGCCTTAATTTCTTTAACAGCAGATTGAGCAACACCCCGTACATCGGCAAAAAGAAAAGCAAACTTATCAGTAGTTTAAAAGTATAGTCTACGATGGCTATTTCCACCCAATGGGTTGCCATAAAAGCATCGGTGCTGTGATAAAAAGCGATAAAAAAGAACGCCAGCGTATCGCTGAGATTGCCCAATACCGTTGATGCAGACGGCGCCACCCACCAGCGCCGGCCTTGGCGCAGGCGGTTAAATACATGGACATCAAGAATTTGGCCCAAAGCGTACGCCATGAAACTGGCGCAGGCGATGCGCGCTACGAACAGGTTGAATACGCCCAGGGCGCCAAATCCTTGGCACCGGCCCAGGAAGAACAGCGATGAGACGCCATAGGACACCAGCAGCGCCGGGACCATGACCGCCAGTATTATCCGGCGGGCCAGCGGCGCGCCAAAAATCCGGACCGTCAGGTCGGTGGCCAGAAAAATAAAGGGAAAGGTAAAGGCGCCCCAAGTGGTATGGAAACCCAGAATGGTCACCGGCAGTTGCACCAGGTAGTTACTCGAGGTAATGACAATGATATGAAACAAGGCAAGCCAGAACAGCGCGCGCAGACGCTGCCGGGGAGTAAATTCAAACATATTGCGGCCTTTTTTAGCTATGGGGTGAGGGAACCCAAAACAACCAGCGCGCCATTTTTGTTACGCGGCGCGCATCCTATCAGGTTATGCTGCTATCCGTTTATACTGATAACGCAGCCGCAGAGTTTATCATTGAACCCGCTGAAGCTTGCAACGGAATTTCACCGAGGTAAACTTCACGTGTGCGGGTGAACGCGGAATCAGGCACAGCGCTCGTGCTTAGCTTCTCAACGGAAGGCGAGCGCCCCATGGTGCGGTAGGCCCGCCGACACCGAGTCTGGACCGGACGTGTTAAAGGGAGACCGTGCTGATGGGGTCGAAGCGGGCGTGGTTTTCCCGCCCGCCGGAGCGCCCCATGGTGCGGTAGGCCCGCGATCATCGAACGTGCAGCGAGCATGTTAAAGGGAGACCGTGCTGATGGGGTCGAAGCGGGCGTGGTTTTCCCGCCCGCCGGAGCGCCCCACAGCGCGGTAGGCCCGCGATCACCGAACGCGCAGCGAACGTGTTAAAGGGAGACCGTGCCAATGGGGTCGAAGCGGGCGTGGTTTTACCGCCCGCCGGAGCGCCCCACAGCGCGGTAGGCCCGCGATCATCGAACGTGCAGCGAGCATGTTAAAGGGAGACCGTACCAATGGGGTCGAAGCGGGCGTGGTTTTACCGCCCGCCGGAGCGCCCCACAGCGCGGTAGGCCCGCGATCACCGATCGCGCAGCGAACGTGTTAAAGGGAGACCGTGCTGATGGGGTCGAAGCGGGCGTGGTTTTACCGCCCGCCGGAGCGCCCCACAGCGCGGTAGGCCCGCGATCATCGAACGTGCAGCGAGCATGTTAAAGGGAGAGCATGCCGCTGGGCGACAATATCCCCCTACGCTGTTCCTTTTATTTAGATACTGAATGCGGAAACATCTTTATGTCAGATCCATTCGCCGAAGCCGACCGTACCCTTGATGCCCAGGGGCTGCGATGTCCCGAACCGGTCATGCTGGTACGCAAAACCGTCCGCGGCATGGATACCGGACAAACCCTGCTGATCATTGCCGACGATCCGGCCACCACCCGCGACATCCCCGGTTTTTGCCGCTATATGGAGCATACCCTGGTGGCGCAGACAATCGATCGTCCGCCCTACCGTTACCTACTGCGCAAAGGGTAATATCAGACGTACAGCGAACGAACGATCAAAAAGTGACCGGCGAAATAACCGGCTGCGATCGCCGCCCTGGCCGCCCCGAACGGATAGCGGTAATGGCTGACCAGCCATACCACGGTAGCCAGCAGCAGCAGCGCGGTGCCGGCCAGCAATGAAAACCCATGGTCGTTGCTGCGGGCAAAATACTGCTCTCCCGCCACCCAAACCATCAGCAGGGTCATCGCGATATAGGTGCAAACCGGCCAGCGCAGCTCCTCAAGACGAGACCATATCACCGCTATCAACACCGCGCCAACGATCAACAATGCCGCCGGCAGCGGCCAGAAAACGGTAAAGGTCATCTGGCTGGCGAAACCGACGGTATAAAGCAGATGCGAGAGGAAATACGCGCCGATGACATACATCATCCGTTCCCTTGGCAAAAGCAGCAAGGTATCGGCCACCATGGTCGCCAGTAAACCAAGAATGATCAGATAACCGGTGGCGGTGATGACCGGCGCCTGGCATGCCAGGGCCAACAGCAGCAAAAGGGTGACCGGCCTGAATAACCAGCGCTGCCAGACCGGGCCGCGATAGGCGGCATCAACAAAAAGCCAGCCCGACAGCACAACCGCGATAAATGACCAGAGCATTTTTTTTCCTTATAGATGTGCAGAACTAATAATCCATGAAACAGCGAAATCAAAAGTTGGAATTCGGGTGCCGATCGTCGCTCCAAAGTAGGGATCGGTATATGTTTAAGCAAGATTAAGCAAGGAAGATGCGTCGCGACTGCGCTTCATGCTATGTTAGCGCCAGATTTTTTATATGCAAAATGCATTAACCCAGAATTTAGGGAGATAGCCGGGTTATGAGCAGCGAACAACCCCTATATCGGATTCAATTTATCAACAATGGCAAAAACTATCAGCTTTTTGTCCGTGAGCTTATCCAGAGCGCCATGTTCGGCTTTATTGAAATCGGCGATTTTGTTTTTTACAGTCATAGCACCGTGCTGGTGGATCCGTCCGAGGAGAAGCTGAAAACCGAATTCGAAGGCGTCACCCGCAGTTATATTCCGCTTCATGCCGTGATTCGTATTGATGTGGTGACCGAAAAAGGCAGCGCGCGAATTTCCGAACTGGGCGACAATGTCACGGTATTACCCTATTTTCCGGGTAAAAGCCCCAGAACATGAACCGTTCGCCGCGACACTTCTGAGCGCGCGGCGCCCCTGCGCGAAAGCCCTGCGTTTGACAAGCATTTGCGTATAACTCAGGGCCGCCGCAATTTTTTCTGCCAGGCCAGCATCTCGAATATGCCGAAAAGAAACATCCTGATCTGAAAGAGGATCGTGAATTTGGGCTCGTTTTTCGTCAGGGAGATCTTGAGCAGCAGCAGTTGCAAAACATGCATCAGCACCATGAATATCAGGGCAACATCAAAAAAATATTTCAGCGGCCTGGGGAAGGGCTGGATCACGTTCAGAATCAAAAAACACCAGACCAGCACCATCATTAAACGACCGAGATTAATCCACATCGTTGTGCTCCTGTGGTATGCCTTGACGGACAAATAGCCGGTATGCCACCTGGCCTGCGGATTTTTCGCGATGCAGGCGCCAGTTGGCGGGTATCGCCGGCGTACCGGTTTCCGTCTCTGTTTCGATATAAATCCACGCGTCCGGCGACAGCCAGTGATGTTGTTCCAGTAATTGCGCCGTCTGTTCGATAAGCCCCTTGCGAAACGGCGGATCGAGGAAAACCACATCGTAGGGTTCTCCAGGCTGCGCCAGCCAGCGCAGGCTGTCGGTTACCACCACCTGTCCGTTGCGGGCCCCCAGCAGCCGCAGGTTTTTATCCAGCTGCGCCGCCACGGCCCGATCCTGTTCCAGCAGCGTGGCCGCCGCCGCATGGCGGGACAGCGCCTCCAGACCCAATGCGCCGCTGCCGGCGAAACAATCCAGGCAACGGGAGTCCTGCACCTTCGGCGCCAGCCAATTGAACAAGGTTTCCCGCACCCGGTCGGTGGTGGGGCGCAGGCCGGGGCTGTCGGGAACCGGCAATTTACGTCCGCGCCATTGACCGCCGATCAGACGTATTTGCCCGGCGGGACGGGAGGGGGGATTTTTCGCCATATGCGCCTTGTGGTCACTCAAACGGTTGATAAGCCGTATCAGGGGATATTCTACCGGCCCGATGGCCCGGGGGGAATGTTAATTCGTCACAGTTCGCCAATAGAGCTGAAAAGCCGAGCCTTACGTGTTGGGGCACGGGGAAAAGTGATAAACTATCAGGTTAATCAGTCACGTTATACCCAATAGCTTCAAAGATGACGGGTATATTCATCCGCCATGATTATCAGGCGAGGAGTCTAGTCGCAAATGGCAAAAGATAAAAAACGCGGTTTCTTGTCCTGGTTAGGCCTCAAGCGCCCGGATGAGGAACAGGAAAACCCCCGGCCGGCGCCGGGGGAAGCTGATGACCGGGCCGTTGAGCAAAACGCGGATACCGTAGCGAAGCAGGCTGCGCCCGTGGCCGGTGAATCTGACGCCGTGCGCACCGCCAAGGATATCGTCGACGTCACCGAGCGGGTGGCGCAAGAGCAGGCCGCGGTCACGCCGGCTGCCGATGGCGGCCGCAATACGGCGCAGGCGGCAGAAACGGCGTCCTCCTCTCCGGTGCCCCGTGATGCCTCCGTCTTGGACAGTGTTCCCGCCCCCCGTGATGCCCCCGCCTTGGACAGTGTTTCCGCTCCGCATGATGCCTCCGCCTTGGACAGTGCCCTCCCTCCGGCGGACGAGCGCCCCGTCCAACGCGATGAGGCCGCATTGACGCTGGCGGAGGATGTCCGCCCCGACCGGGATCTCGCGCCGGCGGACGAATGGGAACCGGAACCTTTGGGCGCCGTTATGGCTGAGCCGCCGGTCACCGAGCAGGCGCGTCCGACCCGCGAAGGACTTTTTGCCCGTCTCAAACGGGGGCTGCTTAAAACCAAACAAAATCTCGGATCCGGATTTATCGGATTGTTCCGCGGTAAAAAAATAGACGATGATTTGTTCGACGAGCTGGAAGAGCAATTGCTGATTGCCGACGTGGGGGTGGAAACCACGCGTAAAATCATCTCCAGCCTGGTTGAACATGCCGATCGCAGCCATCTGAAAGACGCGGATGCGTTGTACGGCAAGCTCAAAGAGGAAATGGCCGCTATACTGGCCAAGGTCAGCCAGCCTCTGCAGGTGGGCGGCAAAACCCCGTTCGTTATTTTGATGGTGGGAGTGAACGGCGTCGGTAAAACCACCACTATCGGCAAATTGGCGCACCAGTACCAGGCGGAAGGCAAAACCGTTATGCTGGCGGCCGGCGACACCTTCCGGGCGGCGGCGGTGGAGCAACTGCAAATCTGGGGCCAGCGCAATCAAATCCCGGTGGTGGCGCAGCATACCGGCGCCGATTCCGCATCGGTGATTTTTGATGCCATCCAGGCGGCCAAGGCCCGCGGCATCGATGTCCTGATTGCCGACACCGCCGGCCGATTGCAGAACAAAAGCCATCTTATGGATGAGCTGAAGAAGATTGTCCGCGTCATGAAAAAGCTGGACGCGGACGCCCCCCACGAGGTTATGCTGACCCTGGACGCCAGCACCGGCCAGAACGCCGTCAGCCAGGCGAGACTCTTTAATGAAACGGTGCCGTTAACCGGGATTACGCTGACGAAACTGGACGGCACCGCCAAGGGCGGGGTTATTTTTGCCGTAGCCGATCAGTTCGGCATCCCGATTCGTTATATCGGTGTCGGGGAAGGCATCGAGGATTTGCGGCCCTTTAACGCCGATGATTTTATAGAGGCACTATTTGCCCGAGAGGATTAACTAGGATGATTCGCTTTGAACACGTCAGCAAAGCTTATCTCGGCGGACGGCAGGCACTGCAAAGTGTCAATTTCCACCTTCGTCCGGCCGAGATGGCCTTTTTGACGGGCCATTCGGGAGCGGGTAAGAGTACCTTGCTCAAACTGATTTGCGGTATTGAACGGCCTAGCGCGGGTCATATCTTTTTTGACGGTCACGATATCAGCCGCTTGAGAAATGGCGAAGTGCCCTTCTTGCGTCGCCAGATCGGCATGATCTTCCAGGATCATCATTTGCTGCTGGACAGAACCATTTACGACAACGTGGCGATGCCGTTGATTATCTCGGGAGCGAGCACCGAGGATATCAGGCGCCGGGTGTCGGCGGCGCTGGACAAGGTCGGCTTGCTGGATAAAGCGCGTAACTATCCCATCCAATTGTCCGGCGGCGAACAGCAGCGGGTGGGCATTGCCCGCGCCGTGGTGAACAAGCCCGCGGTTCTGCTGGCGGATGAGCCCACCGGCAATCTTGACGACGCACTGTCGGAGGATATTTTGCGGCTGTTCGAAGAATTCAACCGGGTAGGCGTGACGGTACTGATGGCCACCCACGACCTGGCGCTGATCGCTCGGCGGCGGTATCGTATCATGTCGCTGAATCAGGGAAGAATGGGCGGGGGCGTTGATGGCGAATAAACTTAACCGGCCGCAGACCGCGAGCGGCGCCAAAGCGGCCAAGAGCAAGGCTTTGCGGGGCGGCTGGCGCGAACAGTGGGCTTATGCCTGGAGCAATGCCTTCGGAGATATGCGGCGCCAGCCGTTAGCAACTCTCCTAACCGTTACCGTTATTGCCATATCGTTGACGTTGCCCAGCATATGCTATCTGGTATGGAAAAACGTCAGCCAGGCGGCGGCGCAGTGGTATCCAAGCCCGCAGCTCACCGTCTATCTGGATAAAACCCTGGATGATGATGCGGCCCTCAAGGTCATGAATCGCCTGAAGCAGGAAGCCGGCGTGGATAAGGTGAATTACCTTTCCAAAGAAGAGGCGATGGGGGAATTCCGTAACTGGTCGGGCTTTGGCGGCGCGCTGGATATGCTGGAGCAGAATCCGCTGCCGGCGGTGGCCATCATCACGCCGAAGCTGGATTTCCAAAGCGCCGACACCCTTAAAACGCTGCGGGATCGGGTCGCGGCGGTGCCTGGGGTGGATGAGGTGCGAATGGACGACAGCTGGTTCGCCCGACTGGCGGCCCTGACCGATTTGGTGGGACAGGTCGCGGCCACCATCGGCGTGTTGATGATCGTTGCGGTATTCCTGGTTATCGGCAACAGCATCCGTCTGAGCATCTTCAGCCGCCGTGACACCATCAACGTGATGAAGCTGCTGGGGGCCACCGATGGGTTTATCCTGCGGCCGTTTCTCAACGGCGGGGCTTTGCTGGGGCTGGGCGGCGCCATTGTTTCGCTGATCCTGTCGGAAGCCCTGGTATGGCGGCTGCAATCCGTGGTGGAGAAGGTGGCCTCGGTGTTCGGCACCACCTTTGCCCTGCACGGGCTTGACTGGTCGGAGATTCTGCTGCTATTACTGATTTCCACCATGATTGGCTGGCTGGCGGCCTGGCTGGCGACGGTGCAACATTTACGTCGTTTTACACCCCAATGATGTTTTTTTGTTATACTCGGATAACGATATTACAACCGCACAAGCTGATCTACGTTACGTTTTAACCTGAACTAATATGCTGCGAGTGGGTCTTAATATCGGCTGTTGATACAAAAGTTGCCCGTAAAACAACGGCCGCTTGATGTGACAGCATATGAGAATTTAGCGAGAGGACTTGAATGATTAAAGATATGCAAGCTTTAGCCCTGGTTCCCCAAGGCAGTCTGGAAGCCTACATCCGGGCAGCCAATGCCTATCCTATGCTTACGGCGGAGGAAGAGAGGTCTTTGGCTGAACAACTGCATTATCAGGGCGATTTGGAGGCGGCCAAGCGGCTTATCCTGTCTCACCTGCGCTTTGTCGTCCATATCGCGCGTAATTATTCCGGTTATGGTCTGCCGCAGGCGGATTTAATCCAGGAAGGCAATATCGGCCTTATGAAAGCGGTGCGCCGCTTCAATCCTGAAGTAGGGGTCCGGCTGGTTTCTTTCGCCGTGCACTGGATTAAAGCTGAAATTCACGAATACGTTCTGCGCAACTGGCGCATCGTGAAGGTGGCCACTACCAAGGCCCAGCGCAAGCTGTTCTTCAATTTGCGCAAAACCAAACAGCGCCTGGGCTGGTTCAATCAGGCCGAAGTCGAGATGGTGGCGCAAGAACTCGGCGTCACCAGTAAAGACGTGCGTGAAATGGAATCGCGCATGGCGGCTCAGGACATGACCTTTGATCCGACCCCGGATGAAGATGTCCGCGAGGGGCAATCCATGGCCCCGATGCTCTATTTGCAGGATAAGTCTTCCGATTTCGCCGACGGCATTGAAGAAGACAACTGGGATGATCATGCGGCGGACAAGCTCGGCCTGGCGCTGGAAGGCCTGGATGAGCGCAGCCAGCATATTATCCGCGCCAGATGGCTGGATGACGACAACAAGACCACGCTGCAGGAACTGGCGGATAAATACGGCGTTTCTGCGGAACGCGTGCGCCAGCTGGAAAAAAACGCCATGAAAAAAATGCGGATGGCGATAGAGTCGTAATTTGAAAGGCCTGCCTCATTGCTGAGGGCGGCCCTAGACTGCTGACAAGCGTACTCGGAGTCAATAAGGCGGGACAGGCTGCCAGAAGAGTAAACCGTCCGCGCCAGGGATGGCGCGGATCGAGCCTACATGGATGTATTCACGGCGAGTTTACGATCTGGCAGCCTGTCCCGACCGGGCAGTTTGTCAATAAGCTCAGGCACCCTCATTGCTGAGGGCGGCCTTTTTGCTTTCGGTGGTTAGCCCTTGACGCTGGCTATCACTTCGCGGGCGGTGCGCACGATGGCATCGGTCGTGATATCGAACTTGGCGTACACGTCTTGAATCTTGCCCGATTCGCCGAAGTCGTGCATGCCGACGAATTTGCCTTCAAAGCCGATGTACCTTTCCCAGCCCAGTTCAACCGCCGCCTCGATGGCGACTCTGGCCGCCGTATCCCCTAATACCGATTTTTGGTATTGGCGATCCTGCTCTTCAAAAAGCAGCCGGCACGGCATGGAGACCACGGCGGTGGGCACGCCTTCTTTTTGCATTATTTCCCGCGCCTCAACGGCAAGATGCAGTTCCGAGCCCGTTGCTATCAGGGTCAGCTGACGGGGTCCGCCCTGGGCCTCCAGCAGAACGTAGGCGCCCCGGGCCGATTTATTTTCGGTCCCGGCTTCTTTTCGCAACAGCGGCATGGGCTGCCGGGACAGCGCGATAAGGGCGGCGCGGCGCGGCTGCTCCAGGATCAGTTCCCAGCATTCGGCGGTCTCCACCGGATCCCCCGGCCGGTATACGCCCAGATGGGGAATCGCCCTAAGCGCCGCCAGATGCTCAACGGGCTGATGCGTCGGTCCGTCTTCCCCCAGCCCGATGGAATCATGGGTCATGACAAAAATTGTGCGTATACGCATCATCGCCGCCAGCCGGATGGCCGGTCGGCAATAGTCGGAGAAGCAAAGAAACGTGCCGCCGTAGGGGATTAAACCGCCATGCAGCGCCAAACCGTTCATGGCCGCGGCCATGCCGTGCTCGCGCACGCCGTAATGGATATACGAGCCATCATAGTGACCGGGGGTGATCTCCACCTGATTTTTCGCTTTGGTATTGTTTGACGGCGTCAGATCCGCCGACCCTCCCAGCATTTCCGGTATCGCATCGAACAGATGATTAAGCACGGCGCCGCTGGCTTGGCGGGTGGCCATGTCGGCTCCGCTTTTGATGAATTCTTCGCGCGCGGCGGCGATGGCGGCTTTCCAGTTTACCGGCAGCTCACCGCGGGTGCGGCGTTCGAACTCCCTGCGCAGATCCTCAGGCGTATTTTTCACGCGTTCCGCCCAGGCCATCCGGGCGGTCCGGCCTTTTTCGCCGATGGCGCGCCACTCTTTTAACAACTCCTCCGGGATCACGAACGGCGGTGAATCCCAGCCGAGGATTTTACGGGCGCCGGCGATTTCTTCCTCGCCGGGAGCATCGCTATGGGCTTTCTGGGTCCCGGCCTTGGTAGGGAAGCCAAAACCGATGATGGTCTTGCAGGCAATCAAGGTGGGTTGATCTTCTATCCCACGAGCCGTGGTGATGGCGTTGCGGATGGCGTCGGTGTCATGGCCGTCGATTTCCAATACGTACCAGCCCGACGCGCGGAAACGTTCAATCTCATTGTCAGAGACCGACAGGCTGGTGGCGCCGTCAATGGAGATGGAATTGTTATCCCAAAACGCAATAAGGCGGCCTAGCTTGAGGTGGCCCGCCAGGGAGATAGCCTCCTGGCTGATCCCCTCCATCAAACAGCCGTCACCGAGAAAAACGTAAGTGTAGTGGTTAACCAGGTCATCGCCGAAGGTTGCATTCATGATGCGTTCACCCAGCGCCATGCCGACCGATTCCGCAATGCCCTGGCCCAGCGGTCCGGTGGTCAGCTCAATCCCATCCGCGTGCCGGTATTCAGGATGGCCCGGCGTCTTGCTCCCTACCTGGCGGAAACGCTCCAATTCCTCCACCGGCATGTCCGCATAACCCGTCAAATACAACAGGCTGTAGAGCAGCATCGATCCGTGGCCGTTGGAGAGCACGAAGCGGTCGCGGTCCAGCCAGTGCGGGTCCGCGGCATCGAACTGCATGAATTCTTTGAACAGGACGGTGGCGATGTCGGCCATACCCATGGGCGCGCCGGGATGGCCGCTTTTCGCCTTTTGTACAGCATCCATGGAAAGGAACCGGATACAGTCCGCCATATCGCGAAGGTGCCGGTCACGAGGCGCCGGTACGCTTTTCGGCGCTGTTGGTGTTCCGGAAGGTTGTTCTGTCATCGTTATACCCTCTTATGTCATTGACGTTTAGCGTTCATCATCGAGTAAATGGGTAAGCGCAAGGCGTAAGACAACGGCATCCTGACCGGTGGAGCGACGGCATCCCATCCAGCGGAGATTAGGCCGAGCGGACCGTCTATCGTTTTGCTCGGCATTGGCCCCATGTGCTGCCCGCAAGTTACTTCGACGATCAACAGCTTAGTGGGAAAGGTATTGATACCACGGCATCTGATGGTTCTCTGTTCTACATAATAGCGTAAGACGTCGGTTCACGCCGCTCTTCGGTCATCACCTGGCGGCTTTCGGGACGGCGACTTCCCTTTTGAGACGAACGGAGCCAGCATCGGTAGTCTTTTGGTTATCAATAAAATAAAGATGCGGCTTCCCATACGCCTTTACCGCAATAATATTAATTGTTATTTTGCCTGTTACCGAAGGAATATATAGCAGTGAAGGAAAAATATATTAATTTTCATAAAATGATTATTGTTAATATTTTAATTTTTCATTGTAAGCGTGAACGGTATCTATCAATAACAACGCTGTCTCAAGGAGCGTAATAATGGACTATAGGGCTATTTACATTCTTATTATCAGCCGTATGTATTACCTGTTTACCCGCGGCCGGGTCAATATAATACAATGAATATGCCGTTATATTACTACCCGGTCATGGGCAGTTACTACGTCCCGCTACAGCGAGTGATGATGCCGTTAATCAATGTCGGTTATGCTTTACCCGGAGAATATGCCGCCAGGGCTGTACCGGAGCATATTCCCGCTATGAATGGCATACCGGGTATACGTGAAAGGCTCAGGGGCGCCGGGCAGGCCGCGCCGTTATTGCACTGTCCCTGCCTTAGTCAACGCCCGTCCCGCGTCGCCGCTCCGTTTAATACCGCCAGGGTATCCCGCGCCGCCTCCCGTCCGGTTGAGCATTCTCCCCCTCAACGGGCGCAGGCTCCTGACTCCGCCCGTGGCAGACGAAGTCCCGCATTGCCGTTAACCCGCCACAACGTCAAACAATGGGAGGGGGCGAATCCCGCGCCGGCAAATCCCAGTGGTGCGTGGCTGGTGAAAAAATGAATCACCGGTTAGCCATGGCGAAAGGGGGCAGGTGAAGTCCGGCGGAAATCATATTGCATACATTATACAAAAATGAGATATTGTATAAAATAATTGCCTATCAATGTGATTAAAAGAGGATTTCAATGAACACCGCCCCGGTCTATCTCAATCCCGAAGGCGCCTGCCCGGCGCAAGGACTCTATTCCCACGCGACGCGGGTGAGCACCGGCACGATGTATTATCTGGCCGGTCAGCTCTCCGTGGCGGAGGATGGCGGCGTTGCCGGGAAGGGAGACTTCGCCGCTCAGTTTATCCAGGTGTTCGCCAATCTTGAGGCGGTGCTGAAGGGCTTGGGTCTGGGCTGGCGGGATATCGTCAAATTCACCACCTTTATGGTGCACTCACAGCATATTGAATTGTTTATGCGGCTGCGCGCCGAGCACTTTCCCCATTTTTTTTCCGGCGATCTGTTTCCCCCCAATACCTTGCTGGTGGTGAACCGGCTGGTGAAAGAGGACTTTTTGCTGGAAGTGGAGGCTATTGCCTGCAAAAGCGCTGAAGATTTACGGTGAGATTGAAATAATTCCCGGCGGACAGGAAAGGCATGAAATAGTACACTGTTGCAGTTGGCGGGGCCGATAAGCAGCGATATTCCGGATGCCGCGGTGCGATAGCTCCGGGCTGGGGCGGCCTATGACAAATGAATTGATGACGGAATAACAACATGCCCTCAGTGATGCTCGCCGGCGGGTCCGCAATGCCGGAGCCGATGTCGTTGCCGGAAATAGTCTACCGAAAACTGCGTGATGCGATTCTCAACGGCGTCTATGCCCCCGGCGCCATGCTGCGCCAGGAAGAAGTGGCCGCCCAGTTGGGCGTCAGCCGCAATCCGCTGCGGGAGGCGCTGCCCCGTTTGGAGTCCGAGGGCATCGTGGTGCTGTATCCCCGGCGCGGTTATGCGGTGGTGAAACTGGATCCCACAGAAATATGCAATGTGTTTGATTTGCGTATTTTATTGGAAACGGACCTGGTGGCCCGCTCCGTCGTGCTGAAGACCAAAGCCGATGAGCAGCGGGTCCAATCCATTCTCGACGATATGGCGCTGCTGGTGGAGCAGGCGGAAGCCGCTGACAGAACCCGCTGGTTCGATTTGAACCTGCGCTTTCATGACGCCATGCTGCTGCCGGCCCGCTGTCCGCACCATATGAAAGCGCTGGCCCAGTCGCGAGGTGCGCTGGAGGCCTATATACGCGCCGAGGTCCGGTTGACGGGGGATCTTAACCAGGCCCAAAGGGAACATGCCGAACTGACCCTGGCGTTTATCTCCGGCGATAAGGACCGGCTGATCCGGCTGACCCGGGAACATTCCGAACACACCCGCGATCGACTGTTGCGCGGGCTGCCGCGCTGGCAATAGACGTCCCCGAAGAAAGGGACTCATCGTCCCCCTTCCTGATTCAGCTCGCCTTCTTAAGATGACGGCTATAGGTTTCATACAGCCAGCGATTGAATTCCGGCAGGATTTTTTCCAGATGGGAATAGCGGCCGCGGGGGGCGAAGCGGGATTTAAAGGCCTTCTGCATGGTCATATTGGTCTCTTCATCCTGCTCGCCGAAGGTTTCCGTTGAGGAAATCTGTACTTTGCGCATCCAGTCAAAATTGGGCAGTTCGGTGGTTTCCTTCGGATAGTAGAAGTTAATCAATAGATCGATGGAACCCACCGAACGGGGAAACACCCGGAAGGTGAACGCCTGGTCCGGCAGCAGACAGAAGAACAGCGTGGGGGGAACCGAGGAAAAAATCGTTCGGCGCCGCTCTTCGTCGGTAAGATCCTTTAGAATCGGGAACTGCGCTTTCTGGCTCGGGTTAAAGGCCGCATCCTGGCGCATACCTTCAAAGTAGGTGGAGTGGGTTAAGTAATTTTCACCCTCCTGCCAGTCGTCCCATTCGGAGAAACGGGCGTTTTCCGCCGGGGCTATTTCATGGAATCCCTTGTGCACATAGGAGGTGTGATAGGGTTCCAGGCCGTTTTCCAGCGTGATCTTCCAGTTCCAGGGATAATTCTGGTGCGCCAGGGTCGGCATCACCTGCATGTCGGCGAAATTATAGTGCCGCAGCTCTTCGTCGGCTTTCGCCAAGGTCGGCGCCAGCGGCGCGGCGTTCATATCGAAGTTGGCGAAAATAAAGCCGTGGAACAGCTCCATCTTGAGCTCCGGCAGCGCGGTATCTTCACGCTGCTGGGTAATGGGAATGGTCATGCCCATTTCCGGCGCCGCGCGCAGTTTACCGTCCAGGCGATAGGACCAGGCATGGTAAGGGCAGCTGAAGGTGACGCAGTTACCGGTTTTTTCCTCCGCGCAGTCACGTATCAGCGGATGGCCGCGATGCTGGCAGATGGCGGACAACACCTTGATGGAGCCGTCGTTTTGCCGTACCACCAGCAGCGGTTCGTCGATGATTTCAACGGTGAAATAATCCCCCGGATTGGGAATCTGGTTTTGATGGCCCAAAGCCAGCCAGCTTTTGGAAAAAACCGCCTGCTTTTCGAATTCGAAAAAAGCCTCTGAGGTATAAAATTCACTGGGCAGCGAACGTGCCTGGGTGAAATCTTTAATGGACGCTTCCATCATTTTGAGCAGTTCATCGATATTCACATCTGATTGAGTTTGTTTAATGCCCACAGCTACCTCCGGCAAGAATGAGTTGTCATGAGTGACATCGGGATGGGTTGTTGGTAAATGCTGCAACCCCACAGCGAATCAACATCAAAGGGTTCGGCCTTTATGATCAGGGCGATACCAATTCCATCTGCAATCCCCAGGGCGTCAGAAAATAAACCCAGCGGCGGCCCGCCAAGGGATGATCCGGGCCGATGACCGAAGGTTCGCCGAGAATTTTTACCCCCGGCACCTGCCGCAGGGCCGCCAGCGCCTGCGGGAGATTGTGCACGGTGATGCCAAGATGGGCGCCGCCGGCGTCACAGTTCCTCGGCATGGCCCGGTTAAGGTCCGGCGCCCGGTATTCGAATAATTCCAGCGCCGTGCCCAGGAAATCCAGCTTGGCCAGGCGGCAGGCGGCCTCGGGGTGCGTATTGAAGCGTTCCGCCATCGACGCCGCATTGTCCGGACCGGGCCGGTAATGGCGGCGATATAATTCGCGCGCCCCCAGGACCTGGATAAAGAATGCCGTCGCCGCGTCCAGATCCGGGACGGTGAGGGCGACGTGGTCCACCCTGCCGCATGACAGCACCGGCGCGGCGAGCGGCTGCGGAGTGCCGGGCTTCATGTTTTATCGTCCAGCGCGGCGAAGCGTTCTTTCAGCCAGCCCGCCCCATAAGGCGTGCGGAACTCGATATAAAGCTTGAGATGCCTGAAACGCCAGACGCCGTTACGGCGCTCAAACACATCGTCATAGCGGCCGCCCATCCACAGCGCCATCCGGTCCTGAAATGTGCAGGGTTCAAGAAGTTTCCAACTGCCGCGGCCCCGTTCGCCGGCGACGTATATAGATTCGTTCATTAAATAGTGAGTGGTAAAAGAGAGCCGGCGCGGGCTGGCCTCGAACATATCGGCAATGGCGTCATGGCCGGTAACCTTGTTGGCCGTACCCTGCGCCTCGCTTTCCCAGATACCGTCCGGCCAGAACAAATCGGCCACCGCCCGCCCGAGCTTATCGTCGCAAGCCTGCATATAGTCCGCTTTCAAACGGCGGATGGCATCTTGGGATTCCAGGGCGTCCAGGCGCTGTAGCAAAGACTGTTCGTCACCGGTCAGGTTTCTGTCAATGGGCATGATGTTCTTTGGATATTATTTTGGATACAATATAAAATACAATATGCGCCGGTGATTTATCACTGTCAACAGGCAAAAGTGGATATTGGAAAATGCGTATGACATGCTAGATTTCCTTGCCGGACATGAAACTTTTAACTTTCTTTTTTCAGCGATATAAGAAAAACAACCTATGAAGACTTCGAAAAGGCAAACGGCCACCGGGCGGACAACCGAGCGCATCCGGGAACTGATCATCAGCGGCGAAATCGGTGCCGGCGAAACCTTGCGTCAGGAAGAACTTTCGGTCCGTCTGGGCGTTTCACGCACACCGCTGCGGGAAGCGATTATCATCCTGCAAGCCGAGGGTCTGGTGATTAACCATCCCCACAAAGGCACCGTGGTCTACAAACCCACCGTGGCGGAGCTTGAGGAAATTTACGCTACCCGCCTGCTGCTGGAGCCGGCGGCGGCCCGATTGGCGACCCGCAACATGACGCCGGAAGCGCTGCTGGACGTGGATCGCATCGTGCATGAGATGACCGCCACCACCACGCCCTGGCAGTTAATCCGCCTTAATCATGAATTCCGCTATACCTTTTATTCCGCTTCCGGCAACCGAACGCTGGCGGACACCATCCGCGGTCTGACGCTGCGCGCCGAACCCTATGTCGGCATACTGGTAAGCGGGCTGAACCGGCCTTTCACCGATCAAGCCTTCGCCGCCCTGTTGGACGCTATCCGCGCCGCTGACGGCGACCGCGCCGCCGCCGTCACCCAGGCGCACCTCGAGGCGACGGTGGCCAACGTTCTGCCGATGCTGCAGCGCTGAGTCCGCTAAGGCGCACCTAGGAGCGGCGGTGGCCGGCGTCCTGCCGATGCCGCGGCGCTAAAGCGCGTCGAGAAACCGGCTTACGGTGCGGTTGAATTCGCCGGGATGCTCGTAAAAAGGCAAATGTCCGCACCGTTCAATGGTGTGCAGCCGCGCCCTGGGGAAACATGCCACCGCGGCTTCGGCGCGGGCATGGCTGGCACGGGGATCCTGGCGTCCCCACAGCAGCAGGGTGGGGGCGGCGACCTCATTGAGCCGTTCGGCGACCCGGAAGGGCCGTGCCCGATTTACATCCAGCATGGCCGCCAGCAGCGATTTATAAGCCTGGGCGGCGCCTTCCCTGGCATAGGCCGTTAATTGGCTCAAAATCAGCGGGTCGAAATCCAGCGTTCCGTCAAAACAGAGATTCGCCAGGCGCTGCCGGCAACTGTCCCAGGTGGCGGTATCAAAGGCGCTGCTGCCGTTGGCCAGGGTCTTGCCCAGGGTTGCCACGGTTTCGGCTTCGGTTTGCAGCGCGGTGCCGCTGCCCACCACCACCAGGCGCTTTATCCGCGCCGGCATACGTAAGCAGAGCAGCAGGGCAAGCTGGGCGCCGAATGAGCTGCCGACAATGGAGAATTGTTCAAAGTCCAGCCGGTCCACCAGCGCCTCCAGATGCGTCATTAGGGCGGCATGGCCGATATCGCCGCGATCGTCATACAGATCGGTAAAGCCATGGCCGAGCAGATCCGGCGCGCAAACGCGCCGCCGTGCCCCCAGGTCGGCCAGATTACGCAGCCAGACATCGGCGGAAAACCCCACCGGATGCAATAACAGCAGCGGTTCTCCGCGACCCGATTCAATCACCCGGGTGCGGATGCCCCCCGCCGTCAAAAATTGGATATGCATGGTCAGGCCTCCTCGCGCAGGCAGGCCAATGCGTCGGCGCGGGAAGCTTCTCGGGGCAGGAGGGCGGCGCCGGTATAAAACGCGAGATAGATGCTGTTCGGGTCGCGGGAAAAACAGCGGGCGCCTTCCTGCCGGGTTTGCCGAGCCATCCCCGCCGGCATGGCCGGCTGGGAGAGCAGAAAGGATTGGGGGGCGATTAAAAACCACAGGGAGTGCAGTCCCGCCTGCTCATCCCTTCCCGCCGCCACCAGGGCCACGCAGGCATGTTGTTGCCCGGGCAGACCCAATAGCGCCGCCTCCCCGCTCTGGCTGATAAGCTCCAGACCGGCGATGCGCCGATAGAAATCCAGTGAGCGCGGCAAATCGGCGACAAAAAATGTCCCGCCGCAGATCTCCATCGACTGGAGGGCCGCGCCGTCCACCCGGGTGTCTAGCCGGGGCAAAGGCTCAAAGGCCGGGAAAGGCGGCGTTGTCAGCGGATCCCAGCGGGCGCTGATCAGGTTATTTTGGTTTTCGGCATAAAAACCGCGCCAATCGGGCACGCTGTCGATATAGAACTCCACGGCGTTGCCGTCCGGATCGTAGAGATACAGGCTGCGGGACATGCCGTGATCCAGCGCCTTTTCCACTGCGATATCAAAACGTTCGGCGTTGCGGTAGGCCTCGATAAGCGACGCCTCGCTGCAGACGTGAAAAGCGATATGATTGAGGCCGGGCTGTCGGCCGCGAACCATGGTGTTCTGTACGCTGCCGTCCCGGCCGATCAGCGGGGCGCTGGAAACCTGCATTAATCCCATGTCGTGATGGGTGGCGCCGTTGCTGAGGAATCCCGCCTTGATGCCGGGTTCGCGAAAGACTTCGGTCAGGCCGCAGACATCCCGGTAGAACGCCACGGACTCGTTCACATCCGCCACGAAAATATTCGCATGGGCGAAGCGGTCGGGACGGAAAAGTGCAGTATTTGCGGACATTTTTCTCTCCAATCAATTACCCGGACATTACCGGAAGCGGGCGACGACGCTTTTTTCCAAGGCCGACATCACCAAAAACAGCAGGATGCCGAAACCGCCGGCCATCAGCGTCGCGGCCCACAGCAGGGCGATGCTGTCGCTTTGCATGGCGGAAATCAGCAGCGGGCCGATACCCTGATCCAGCCCGAACCATTCGCCGAAAATGGCCCCCACCATGGCGGCCGGCGCCGCCACTTTCAGGCCGGACATAAACGTCGGCAGGCATGCCGGCAGTTCCAGATGAAAAAATCGTTTGTTGCCGGGGCAGTCCAATACCGCGAACAGATCGTAATGGGCCTGGTTGACCTCGGCGAAACCGGACAATGTGGCGATAAATACGCTGAAAAAGACAAAAAAGGCGGCCACCGCGATGGGGAGATCCTGGCGTTCCATCGTCGCCAGCAGTACCGGCCCCAGGGCTATCACCGGCGTTGCGTTGATAATGGCCGCCAGCCGGGTGATACCCGGCCTGAGCCAATGGCCCAGCTGGGCCATGACCGCCAGCAGCGTGCCGATAAGGATGCCGATAAAATAGCCGCGAAATGCGCTGTCGGCGGTGTGCAGCAGCGCATCAAGGAACACCGCGTGGTTTTCCGGCGCCAGAAATTGCCCGATAACCTCGCTCAGCGGCGGTATCACCCCGCGCAGCCAGGACGATCGGCCGCCGGCTTCCCATAACGCCGGCAAAATGAAGGCCCCGGCTAAAGCATACAGCCGCTGGCGCCGTAACAGGCGAGTCGTCATGTCGGCACCTCAGTCAACATAAATCCTCCCCGGCTTCCAGCTCATCCAGCGCCAGGGTCAATTCATCGGACAACGCATGAAACTGCGGGCTGCGCATGATCTCCGGCTGGCGCGGGCGCTGGAAAGGTATGCGCCTTTCCATCCGCACCCGGCCCGGACGGGGCGACATCACAATGACCCGATCGGCGAGAAAAATGGCCTCTTCCACCGAGTGGGTGACCAATAACGTCGTCAGCCGTTCGGCGCTCCACAGCGCCTGTAATTCAATATTCAGCCGCCGTCTCGTCACCGCGTCCAGTGCGCCGAACGGCTCGTCCAGCAGCAGCAATTCCGGCCGCAAAACCAGGGACCGTGCAATGGCTACCCGCTGGCGCATGCCGCCGGAAAGCTGTTTCGGCCGGGATTTCTCGAAGCCGGTCAGGCCCATCAGATTGAGCAGCCAGGCGATGCGCTGTTCATTCACTTTATGTCCGGTGATTTTGCAGGGCAGCGCCACATTGTCCCAAGCGGAAAGCCAGGGCAGCAGGGCATGGTCCTGAAAGGCCACGCCTAATCGGTTGTTTTTGATGAACTCTCCCGGTCCGTCGCAGCCGTCCATCACCAGTTTCCCGCCGCTTGGGGTCTCAAGGCCCGCGATAAGGCGCAGAATGGTGGATTTACCGCAGCCCGACGGGCCAATCAGCGCGACGAATTCATATTTACCGATGTGCAGATCGACATTATCCAGCGCGGTGAATTCGCCGCCGCCGCTGGCAAACCGCTTGGAAACCTGCTTGAGATCCACCAGCACATGCTGCCCGGACGCGGGCTGTTGCGCCGGTATGATTTCTTCAGCCGGCGTCCCGGCGGTCGCCGCCGTAGAGGTTGATGAAAGCTGCATGGCGTGTCTCTTAGAGTAATTGGGTCCGATTGCCGAAGACCTCTTCGAGCAGGCTGGTATCCACATAGCTATCCACCGCGGGCAGCTGGGTTTCGCCGGCCGCGCGCAGCGCCGCATAAATGGGGCCGCTGATTTTGGTCTTGTCGATCCAGAGCATGCCTTTGTCGCGGGTCAAATCGCTTTGCGTCAGCGGAACCATGGCCTGATTGACCCGGAGCTGATGGGGCTGATCGATTTTCATGGAGCCGGCGTAGCGTTCCGCCACCAGTTTCGGCGCCAGGGTGGGATCTTTGGCATTCATTTCCCAGCCTTTGATACTGCCGCGCAGGAAGCCGAGAATAACTTTGCGGTTTTTGGCGATAGCGTCGCTGCTGACCACAATCGGGCTGGTATAGGTGGGCAGTCCCATAGCGGCGAACAGGATCATATTGGTTTTCACCCCCTGTTCCGCCAGCGTCACCGGTTCGGAGGTGGCGAACACGCTGATGATGTCGACGCTGCCTTTGGTCAGCGGTGTGGAGTCATAGCCGATGGGCACAAAGGTATAGCCGTTGGCCGGCAGGCCATTGATTTTGAATACGGCGTCAAGCTCGCGCTGACGTCCTTGGGCGGCGCCGATCCGCTTGCCCACCAGATCCTTGGCGCTGTTCAGCGGCAGGCTTTGCAGGCTGATGAGGGCCAGGGGCGAAGTCTGGAATACGGAGCCGATGACCGTCAGCTTGGCCTGGTGCTGAACAGCATTGATAGTGCTGGTGAGAAAGGTCGGCAAGCCGGCGGTACCGGCGCCGCCGGCCACGACCTGCTCCACGCCCTGCATATTGGGGCCGCCGGGCAGGAACTTCACGCCGATGCCTTCCTGTTTGTAATAACCCAAGGCGTCGGCGATATAAAAGCCGGCGAAATCCACGCTCGGGATCCAGTTCAGCTGCAATGAGACCGTATTGCCGACGGCGGCAAGGACGACGCCGGGGCCGAACAGCGATGCGATGGTAATGCCTGCGCCGGCGGCGGTGAGTAAACGGCGACGGCTGATGTGACCTTCTTTCATTTTTTTTCCTCTTTATAATATCTGTGCAGGGAATTAACGAAACTTCATGCTCACTTTTCTTTCCAACCCGCTTGCGATACCGAAGATCACCAGCGATAGCACTACGCCGATCAGGCTGACTTGCCAGGCCTGGTCGGTATCCATAATCTGTTGCGCTTTTGCCAGCCGGTAGCCCAGGCCGCGGGTGCCCAGCAGCCACTCGGCGGTCAGCGCGCCCACCACGCTGAGCATGGCGCTGATGCGCAGCGCGGTGATGATGTTCGGCACCGCGGCAGGCAAGGCCACGTGCAGATAATGCCGGCGTTTGCCGGCCCCCAGCACGTGGAGCAAATCCGCGGCCCCCGGCGGTATGCTGTCCAGGCCGGAGCGCGTCAGCACAAAGGCCGGAAAATAGGAAATCAGCGCGGCGATGACGATGATGGTGTAAAGGGTGTAGCCGAATATCGACGCGACGATGGGAATCAGGGCGATGGACGGCAAGGTATTGAGCAAAATGGTCAGCGGCGTCAATACCCCCGACAGCATGGGAGAAAACCAGCTGAGGGAGGCCACCGTGATGCCTAGCAGCATTCCCAGGCCCAAGCCCGTACCGATGACCATCAGGGTGGTCAGCAGGTCGGGCAGGTATTGGGCGAATCCGGTCACCGTCCCGGCCAAGGTTTGCAGGGGGGAGGGGGCAATAAGCGCGGGAACATCGTCCAGCACCAGCCAACACTGCCACAGCAGGATGATCAGGCAGTAAGGCCATATCATTCGGATAAGTCCTGCGGCGGCCCGGCCGGCTCCGCGACCGATGTCCTTTGTGCCGGCGGGCGGCGGCGCGGGTACTTCTCTTGCGGCCATAAAAATCCCCCTTGTCCCGTTACGTCCAAAAAACTGCATTTTTTTCGCCCATGGCGGTTTGCACCGGTTTAATGCAATTTCGGATAAAATTTTGGATATTTTGAATTTTATGCAAAAGCCGCTCCAATTTCGGCGGCTTTACAGACAGAAGCAGTCTGTTTTTTGTACTTACCTTACTCGCGCAAGGCTAAAACGGGATTGACTAACCTACCGATAGGCTGAATCTCAATCTCCACACGGTCGCCGTGACGCAGGAATCGGGGTGGAGTGAAACCGATTCCGACCCCGGCGCAGGTGCCGGTGGCGATGATATCGCCGCTCTCAAGGGACATGGTTCGGCTGATGGTTTCAATCAGCGTGGGGATATCGAAAATCAGGTCGGCAACGCCGGCATGCTGCCGCAGCTCGCCGTTGACCCAGGTTTTAAGCTGCAATTGCTCCGGGGCCGGGATTTCGTCCGCAGTGACGATGGCAGGCCCCATCGGGCAGTAGCCGTCCAGGCTTTTGCCCAGGAACCATTGGCGATGGGTCTGTTGCAGGGTGCGGGACGTCACGTCATTTACGATGGTATAGCCGAACACATGGGTAAGGGCGTCAGCTTTGGCGATATTACGGCCGCCCCGCCCTATTACCACCGCCAGTTCACCCTCGTAATCCGTGGATTCGCTGTAGTCGAGATAGGCGGGTATGGCCATCTCGGGGCCGATGACCGACGACGGCGCCTTGGTAAAAATCACGGGGAATTCAGGGGTGTTTTCGCTGGCGCTGGCATCAAACCCGCTGGCCTGGAACTCCACGGCGTGCTGATGGTAGTTTTTACCGACGCATAGAATATTGCGCGCCGGGCGGGGAATCGGGGCCAGCAGCTGTACTCGGTCCAGCGCCACCCAGTCGCCATGGTCTTCGTCGGGGTTATCTATCTGTGCAAACCGCCGGATCAGATGCAGCATATCGCTGCCCGCCTCACCGGGAAAAGCCTGTACCGCGGTGCCGGCGGTATTAAGGCGGCCGACCCGCACCACTCCTTCCAAGGCATAACTCACCAATTTCATGATTGGTTTTTCTCCTCTATGATCTCTGTAACGAGAAATGACAGCCTAGACCTTCCGGCACCCATATTCAACCAATATTGAATTGGACTGCATAATTGGCTTGATTGGGCTGAAATTGGCTATTCCCCTTGGCAAACCGGCGGATTGCGCGGCGCGCTCGCACTGAATCAGCCCATCAACTGCCGCCACCGATAACCTTTTGCACCTTTTGAAGGCAATACTCGTCTTCAATGGCGCAAAACAAGGGGGAACTGATTCATATTTAGCGCTCCGTAATCAGGATATGGTATCCTAATCTACGTTTCGGGCCGCCGTTGGTTGTTCCAATGGGTAACCAATCCATATCGGCCTGTTTTCCACCATTCCCGTACCGCAGGGTTCACGTCCCCTGGCAAACCCGCCGGGCCGTCGGCCGGCTCTGAAGGAGATCCCTATGAAACCCGCTATGGAAGCACAATCGGCAGCATCCTCGTCATCGACGTCCGCCAGGATTAAAACAAAAACGCATTCCGTTGCCGATCAGATCAAATCCTACCTGGTCCAGTTGGATCTGGCGAAAGGCGCGCGGCTGCCCGCCGAGCGGGAGCTGGCCCAGGCGCTGGGGATTACGCGCTCGATTTTGCGCCGGGGGCTGGATCAGCTTGATGCGGAAGGCTTTATCTGGCGTCATGTCGGCAAGGGCACATTCATCGGTTCGTCCCCCGCCGGTACTGCTTCCCTCAGCGCCGGTATGGACAGCTACATGAACCCGCACGATTTAATGGAAGTGCGGCTTTTCCTGGAGCCTCCCGCCGTGGGCCTGGCGGCCATTCGCGCCACCACCGCCGAGCTCGATGAAATCCAGGCCTGCCTGGAGAATTCCCTGAAAGCCTCTACGGCGCTGGAATATGAACATTGGGACGGACGTTTGCACCGGGCCATCATCAAAAGCACGAAAAATTTGCTGTTGGTGAAAATCGGCGAATTGTTCGAGTCGGCGCGGGACGAACGGGTCTGGGGTAAGCTCAAGGAGCGCTCCTCCACCCCCGAGCGGCGCGAGCACTATAGCCGGCAGCACCGGGCCATCGTGAACGCGCTGCTCGATCGTAACCGTCATGAAGCCGAGTCGCAAATGCGCGAACACCTTATCGATGTTCAGACCGATCTGCTGCGGGCCAGCGGACAGGCCTAGCGAGATCGGGCGGGCCTTCGGGGCGCGGGGCCGCCACCGCTATGCCATGATGAACAATTTATTTGCCCGGACCCGCCGGTCGTATAACCTTTTTAAAACCAATTTGGCATTAATTAAACCAATTTGGAGCCAATTTGCCTGTTTTATGCATGCAGCATTGGCGCTATCCCTGTTACAGCGTGTTTAATCTAAATTTTGTATAATCTCCCCGCTGTTTGTCCCTGACTTTGTCAAACCATTACAATATTGGTTGATTTCATCTCGGACCGAAGGCTATAGTTATCGCCGGGCGCTGACGTGCAGCTGGTTATCCGTAGGTGGCAGAGGTTTTGAACATGACCCATTCTCCCGACACTCTCGCCGTAAGATTGGTGCGCGTTACGTATCTTACGGAGCATGTCAGCCTGTTTGAATTCGCCTCGCTGGACGGCGCCCCATTGCCGACCGCCGCCGCCGGCGCGCATATCGCTCTGCAACTGCCGAACCTGGGGGAACGCGCCTATTCCCTGGTTACCGACAGCAGACATCCCGAGCGCTACGCCATCGCCGTGAAGCGCGAACCGGCCGGACGGGGCGGTTCGCGGCATATGCACGATGTGCTCAGGGTGGGGCAGGTGATTACCGTCACCCCGCCGCGCAATCTGTTTGAACTTAACGAGCAGGCGGAGGAAACGCTGCTGTTCGCCGGCGGTATCGGCGTCACGCCGATCCTGAGCATGGCCCGCCGTCTGCAAGCCCTTAACCGTCCGTTCAGGTTCTTCTATTCCAGCCGCTCCCGTATCCATGCGCCGTTTCTTGAAGAGATCGCCTGTCTTCCCGACAGTCATTGCCGTTTTGGCGATGAACACGGGCGCGATCCCTCCTTCGGGCAGACCCTCGCCGGCACCTCGAGAAATGCCCATCTCTACTGCTGCGGTCCGGTGCCGATGATGGACGACTTTCTGACGGCTGCCCGCGCCGCCGGTTTTGCCGAGGAACATATTCATGTGGAATATTTCGCCGCCAAGGAGACGCCGGCCCTAACGGGCGGTTTTGTGGTGAAACTGGCCCGCAGTAACCGCAGCCTGACGGTGAAGCCCGGACAATCCATATTGTCGGCCCTTCGTGCCGCCGGCGTGGCCATGACCACGTCCTGTGAACAGGGGATTTGCGGCGCCTGCGAAGTCCGGGTGCTTTCAGGCCTGCCGGATCATCGCGACAGCGTTTTGACGGATGAGGAGAAACTGGCCAACCAAACCATGATGGTGTGCTGTTCCGGCGCGTTAAGCGGTGAACTCGTCCTGGATTTATAACGGCCCTTGCGCCGCCGCCGGTACATTGTCGGCAGCGGTACGTTCAATTGTGGCACCGGCCACCCAGCAAAAGGAATATCCAGCGCCATGACGCAGAACAGGCTTTTTACCACCGTGCATGATGTACTCGATCCCCTGACCGGATTCCGCCACTCTTTACGCTGGCCCGCCGGCGGCGCGCTGCTTCGGGCGGATGCCTGGCCGAAAGGGCAAGGGCGGGATATCGACGGCAGCCATTTGTGGGTGCTGCCGGCGCTGTATGATGCCGATGCCCATTTGCCCATGGTGCCGTTCGGGGTCCGTCAGAGCGATTTGTACCGCGCCATGGCGGGGGGGATAGGTCAGATGAACGTCGCGCTGCCCTGGCAGCAGGCCAAACACTTCACGCTGCGGGAACTGGTTAACGACAGCGCCGGGTATTTCCCGGCCATCATACCGGTGCTCTCGGTCTCGCCGAATGAGGACAGTCGCGATTTCCCGCAATGGCTCAAGCAATATGCCGGGGAGGTAAAAGAGTGCCTGCCGTCGGTCTGTAAACTCTATTCCTACGATCCGCATTTCGAGCGCAATCTGGAGGCGGTGTGGCAGGCCGGGCTCAAGGCGGTGGTGTGGAACTCTACCGACGAAGCCCTTGAGCGTCTGGTGGTCAATGCCAATGCTTCGGGCCGGCCGCTGCATCTGCGGCACGCCGTTTCGGCCGGCATGATTGGTGTGATGCGCCGTGCCCGTCAGGCCACGCTGCAAAGCAGCCCGCATTTTCTGCTGCCGCTGGGGAAGGGTAAGCGAGAGTCCCTCACCGTTTTGCCTCCGCCCCGTCCGCCGGAGGATATCCAATCTCTGGCGGACAGCGTTTTAGACCAGGTGGATTTGCTTTCCAGCGACCATGGCGCGCCGCATCAGAGCGGCATTTCAGTCGGGCCGGGCTTGCAAACCCAGCAGCATTTTCTGCCGGTGCTGCTTACCCTTTGCGAACGTTATTCCTGGCCGCTGGAGTCCATATTGGCCAAAGTAACCCGGGCGCCGGCGAAGATTTTCGGCACTCGCGTGCCGCAGGGGGTGCTGCTGGTGGATCCTGATTACCGGGAAACCGTCGCTCCCTGGCCGAACCAGGCTTCGGACCGCGCGCCTTATGAGGGGCTGGAATTGACCGGCCGGGTATTGGCTATTAGCAATGACCGGCAGGTTTTGCTGGTGTAGGCGCAGCCACGATCTCCCTTTAACACGTACGGTTCAGGCCTTGGTGGTAGCGGGCCTACCGCGCTGAGGGGCGCTCGGTCGGGCAGAAAAACCATGCCCGATTCGACCCCACCAGCACGGTCTCCCTTTAACACGTACGGTTCAGGCCTTGGTGGTAGCGGGCCTACCGCGCTGAGGGGCGCTCGGTCGGGCAGAAAAACCATGCCCGATTCGACCCCATCAGCACGGTCTCCCTTTAACACGCACGGTTCAGGCCTTGGTGGTAGCGGGCCTACCGCGCTGTGGGGCGCTCTGTCGGGCAGAAAAACCATGCCCGATTCGACCCCATCAGCACGGTTTCCCTTTAACACGTACGGTTCAAGCCTTGGTGGTCGGAGGATTTTCCTGCCGCTTCAGCGCCTTTTATGCCAGCCGTCCTGCTCCAGGCAAAATCCGCAGGCGGCCATGAATTGCTCCATTACCGCCCGATCTTCCATCGGCTGGGCGCCGCTTAACCACCAGTGATTGATCTCCGGCAACTGTCGCTGTGCTTCATTGAACAAATACAATCCCACGCCGCGGCGCCGGGTTACCGGCCGCACCAGGGGCGAGACCAGCCTGCCTTCGCCCCATTCGTTATCAATGACCACCTGTACCGCGCCCAGCAACCGATCGTTGAACCTGGCGGCAAATACCGCATAGGAAGGTGAGAGTTTACCCGCCAGGGCGGCGATATCCTGTTCCGGCCATATTTTGGCCAGATCAATTTTATCCTGTTCGGTAAAATCGGAGAGTCGTTCGATTGTCAATTTCATGCGTGTAATCACTTAAAGACGTAAAGGAATAATGTAGCGAATTTGTTTATAAAAGATTATGTAAATCTTGCTATCGCAAAACCTCAAGAAACCTTATGTCATTCAAACATTTTCGGAGCAATTAAACTTACATAAAATGACAATCTAGCATGACTATCTGAAAGATTATCGAATGATGGATAATTATACCATTATTTTGTGCTGCCAATGCAGGTTATTTCTTAAAGTATAAGTTGATTTACAGCATAATATTTCTGTTTAATAATATGAAAATAAAAGCTTATTTTGGATCTTGCGTTCCAGAAGGCTAAATCATTATTACGTATAATAAAAACATCTGGTTGCCGTGGAAAGCCGGTTAATAATCAGACAGCAAACACAACAAACATGGAGAAAAGGTGGATGAAATTCAACAAAGGTAACGCTTTGCTGGCCGGTTGTATGGCCATGGCGATGAGCCATACTGTCTGGGCGCAGGATATCAAGGTAGCGGTTGTCGGTGCAATGTCCGGTCCGGTTGCCCAATATGGCGACATGGAATTTACCGGCGCGCGTCAGGCGATTGCCGATATTAATGCCAAAGGCGGCATAAAAGGCAATAAACTGGTGGCGGTGGAAT
Organism: Sodalis ligni; assembly: GCF_016865525.2. Lineage (NCBI taxonomy): Bacteria > Pseudomonadati > Pseudomonadota > Gammaproteobacteria > Enterobacterales > Bruguierivoracaceae > Sodalis > Sodalis ligni. The sequence goes on from NZ_CP075169.1 coordinate 245,721, forward strand.
ACGACGACGCCTGTGATCCGAAACAGGCGGTGGCGGTGGCCAATAAGGTGATTAATGACGGCATAAAATATGTCATCGGCCATCTGTGCTCTTCCTCCACGCAGCCGGCGTCGGATATCTATGAAGACGAAGGGGTCATCATGATCACCCCGGCGGCCACCAATGCCGATCTCACCACGCGCGGCTATAAAATGATTCTGCGCACCACCGGCCTGGATTCGGATCAGGGCCCCACCGCCGCGAAATATATCCTCGATGAGGTCAAACCCAAACGCATCGCCGTGGTCCATGACAAACAGCAATATGGTGAAGGGTTGGCCCGCGCCGTGCAGGACAGCCTGAAGAAAAACGGCGGCAACGTGGTGCTGTTTGAGGGCATCACCGCCGGCGACAAGGATTTTTCCACCCTGGTGGCGCGTCTGAAGAAAGAAAACGTCGATTTTGTTTATTTCGGCGGTTACTACCCGGAAATGGGGCAAATCCTGCGGCAGTCCAGGCAAGCCGGCCTGAATATCCAGTTCATGGGGCCGGAAGGGGTGGGTAACTCATCGCTGTCCAATATTGCCGGCGCCGCCTCCGAGGGCATGCTGGTGACCCTGCCGAAGCGTTATGACCAGGTGCCTTCCAACCAGCCGATTGTCGCCGAGTTCAAAGCCAAAAAACTGGATTATACCGGGCCTTTCGTCTGGACGACCTATGCGGCGGTGCAGTCCCTCACCACCGGCATGGAACGGGCCGGCATGGATCCGGCGGATATCGTGAAGAACCTCAAAGCCAACTCGGTGGATACCGTGATGGGACCGCTGAGCTGGGATGATAAAGGCGATCTGAAAGGTTTCGAATTCGGTGTATTCAAATGGCATGCAGACGGCACTTCCACCGCGGTGAAGTAATCTGCTCCCTCCCCTTGTCTTAAAAAATCGTCGCCCCCGGCATCAGTCCCGCGCCGGGGGCGGCTACAAAGGTTATGGTATGTCCGAGCAGTTCCTTTACTTTTTGCAGCAGTTGTTCAACGGTTTGACGTTGGGCAGCACCTATGCATTGATTGCCATTGGCTACACCATGGTTTACGGCATTATCGGCATGATTAACTTCGCCCATGGCGAGGTGTATATGATCGGTAGCTATGTTTCGTTTATTGTCATTGCCGCGTTGATGATGATGGGTATCGATGCCGGCTGGCTTTTGATAGGCGCCGGGTTTATCGCGGCCATCGTCATCGCCAGCGCGTATGGCTGGAGTATCGAGCGGGTGGCCTACAAGCCCGTGCGCTCCTCAAAACGCCTGATAGCCCTGATTTCCGCTATCGGCATGTCCATCTTTCTGCAGAATTATGTCAGCCTGTCGCAGGGGTCCCGCGATCTGGCGCTGCCTAACCTGGTGAGCGGCCAGTGGATCCTGGGGCAAAACAACGGTTTTGTTACCAGCATCAGTACCATGCAATTCATTATCTGGGCAGTGACCTTTGTCGCCATGCTGGCATTGACGCTGTTTATCCGCTATTCCCGCATGGGACGCGCCTGCCGCGCCTGTGCTGAAGATTTGAAGATGGCCAGCCTGCTGGGCATCAGTACCGACCGGGTGATTTCGCTGACGTTTGTGATCGGCGCGGCGATGGCGGCGGTGGCGGGCGTGTTGCTCGGCCAGTTTTACGGCGTGATCAACCCCTATATCGGCTTTATGGCCGGCATGAAGGCGTTTACCGCCGCGGTGCTGGGCGGTATCGGCAGTATTCCCGGCGCCATGCTGGGGGGATTGATTCTAGGCGTGGCGGAAGCCCTTACGTCGGCTTACCTGAGCAGCGAATACAAAGATGTGGTGTCGTTTGCCCTGCTTATCGTGGTGCTGCTGGTATTGCCTACCGGGATTCTGGGCCGTCCGGAGGTTGAGAAGGTATGAAGATCAATACGTTCTTCGGCGCGCTGTTGTCCGCGCTGATGTTATTAGTGCTGGCCTCTATCGTCATGGGGATGCAGCTTAGCCTGGACGGCACCCGCCTGGTGGTGCACGGCGCCGGACAGGTGCGCTGGTATTGGATTGGCGCCGGCTGCGGGGTAGTGTTCCTGTTCCAGCTGCTGCGGCCCTCGTTCCAGCAGGGCCTGCAAAAAATCAGCGGCCCGTCCTGGGTGCTGCCCAGCTTCGACGGTTCCACGCCGCGCCAGAAATGGCTGGCGCTGGTGATGATCCTGGCCGCCATCGCCTGGCCGTTCCTGGTGTCCCGCGGTACGGTGGATATCGCCACTCTGACCCTGATTTATATCATGCTGGGCCTCGGCCTGAACGTGGTGGTGGGGTTGTCCGGCTTATTGGTATTGGGCTATGGCGGCTTTTATGCCATCGGGGCGTATACCTATGCCCTACTGACCCATTATTACGGCCTGAGTTTCTGGGAGTGCCTGCCGCTGTCCGGACTGGTCGCGGCGGTGTTCGGCCTGCTGCTGGGATTCCCGGTGTTGCGGCTGCGCGGGGACTATCTGGCGATTGTCACGCTGGGATTCGGCGAAATCGTCCGTATCCTGCTGCTGAATAACACCGAATTGACCGGCGGTCCGAACGGCATCAGCCAGATACCGAAACCGACCTTGTTCGGCCTTGAGTTCAGCCGTGAGGCACGGGAGGGGGGATGGGATACCTTTCATCACTTTTTCGGCCTGAAATATGACCCCAACGATCGCATCATCTTCTTATATATGGTGGCGCTGCTGCTGGTTATCTTGACGCTGTTTATCATCAATCGCCTGCTGCGCATGCCGCTGGGCCGGGCCTGGGAGGCGCTGCGGGAAGATGAGATTGCCTGTCGTTCCCTGGGTTTGAGCCCTACAAGAATCAAACTGACCGCTTTCACCATCAGCTCGGCGTTCGCCGGTTTTGCCGGTACGCTGTTCGCCGCGCGGCAGGGGTTTGTCAGTCCGGAATCGTTCACCTTCGTCGAATCCGCCTTTGTGCTGGCCATTGTGGTCTTGGGAGGCATGGGATCGCAGTTCGCGGTGATCCTGGCGGCGATTCTGCTGGTGGTCTCCCGTGAACTGATGCGGGACCTGAACCAATACAGCATGCTGTTGCTGGGTGCCCTGATGGTATTGATGATGATCTGGCGGCCGCAGGGCCTGCTGCCGATGAAACGTCCGCAAATGAAAATGAAAACCGGTAAAGGAGCGCAGGCATGAGCGACGCTGCTTTACAGCCGTTATTGTCCGTCCGGCAATTGTCCATGCGTTTCGGCGGCCTGCTGGCGGTGAATCAAGTGGATCTGGACCTGTTCCCCGGCGAAATCGTCTCCCTTATCGGCCCCAACGGCGCCGGCAAGACCACGGTATTCAATTGCCTCACCGGTTTCTACCGCCCCACCGGCGGCACTATCCTGCTGCGGGATCAGCATCTGGAGGGACTGCCGGGCCAGAAAATCGCCCGGATGGGCGTGGTGCGGACATTCCAGCACGTGCGGCTGTTCCGCGAGATGACGGTGATTGAGAATTTGCTGGTGGCCCAACATCAGCACCTGAAGAGCGGGGTATTCGCCGGCTTGCTGAAAACCCGCGCCTTCCGCCAGGCGGAAGCCGAGGCGCAGGATTACGCCGGTACCTGGCTGGACCGCGTGGGCTTGCTGGAGATGGCCAACCGCCAGGCGGGGAATCTGGCTTACGGCCAGCAGCGCCGGCTGGAAATCGCCCGCTGCATGGTGACCCGTCCTTCGCTGTTGATGCTGGACGAGCCGGCGGCGGGCCTGAACCCGAATGAAACCGCCGAACTGAATAATCTGATCGCGGAGCTGCGTTCACAACATAACGTCTCGGTATTGTTAATCGAGCATGATATGAAGCTGGTGATGGGCATTTCCGATCGAATTTATGTCGTTAATCAGGGGACGCCTCTGGCGAACGGCACCCCCGCTGAAATCCGTTCCAATCCGGACGTGATTCGGGCTTACCTGGGTGAGGCCTGATGAGTAAGAGAACAGAGATGCTGTCATTTAATCAAGTATCGGCCCATTACGGTAAAATCCAGGCGCTGCACGAGGTGAGTCTGCATATCGAACAGGGTGAAATCGTGACGCTTATCGGCGCCAACGGCGCGGGCAAGACCACCCTGCTGGGCACATTATGCGGCGATCCCCGTGCCACCGCCGGGGAGATATTCTTCGACGGCAATGAGATAACCCATTGGCCCACGGCGCGCATTACTCGCGCCACCATCGCTATCGTACCGGAAGGCCGCCGGGTCTTTTCGCGCATGACGGTGGAAGAGAACCTGGCGATGGGGGGCTTTTTTGCCGACCGCGTGCAGTATCAGCAGCGCATCAAACGCGTATATGAACTGTTCCCCCGACTCTACGAGCGGCGCATCCAGCGCGCCGGCACCATGTCCGGCGGCGAACAGCAGATGCTGGCCATCGGCCGGGCCCTGATGAGCCAGCCCAGGCTGCTGCTGCTGGACGAGCCCTCCCTGGGCCTGGCGCCGATTATCATCCAGCAGATATTCGATACCATCGAGCAGCTGCGCCAGGAAGGGATGACCATCTTCCTGGTGGAACAGAACGCCAACCAGGCGCTGAAGCTGGCGGATCGCGGCTATGTGCTGGAAAACGGCCGCATCGTGCTGGAGGATACCGGCGCGGCGCTGCTGGCCAATGAAGCGGTGCGCAGCGCGTATTTGGGGGGATAAATAAGACAGTGCGGCGCGGACTTTCCCACAGACATGCCTGTCTTCGCCATCGCTGATGGCGGGGCGGCGTGTCTTAGGCTAAGCGGCCATCATCTGTAAAAAGCTATCCCGCAGCGCATCCTTTATGTCTGGATTCCATGCCACCCCAATCTGCCAAAGGGCGTGGCTTTCCTCCGGCTGCACAATACTCACGCCCGTCGGCAGAAAATGGCTGATACCGGAGGGCAGCAAAGCCACACCGTTTCCCGCCGCGATTAATGCTAATAGGCTATGTATATCATCAGCGGCAGAGGAACATTTGGCGCTGAGATGATTTAATTTGAGGAAAAGGGCTGATTGCTCGGCCAGGCAGCGCCCGCGGCGCGGATTGATTTGCAGCAGCGGGTGTATTTCAAGTATGCGCTGGATATTCGCGGGATCCGCCTGAACGCTTGCAGGAACAGCCAGTACCAGTTTCTCTTCCATCAGCACCTTGGCTTTAAGGGGTTCGGGCATCGGCAAGCGGATAAAACCGGCCTGAAGTTGTCCCTCAATGAGCATTCGGCATTGCATATTGGACGGAATGTCATTTAACGATACTTCTACATTGGGGAATTGTTCACGAAAAGTATGTACCCAGGCAGGAGCAAGCTGAAATGACGATATGCCGAACCCAAGCGCCAGTTTTCCCTCGTTGCCTTCCCGTATTCGGGAGGTATATTCCTGAAAGTCATCGAAATGTTTCAGCAATTCGCCTGTTTTGGCATAAAGCTGTTTCCCCGCCAACGTGAGCATGGAACCATGGCGGCCACGCCGGAAGAGACTGACGCCGATCTGGTGCTCAAGCGCTTGAATTTGCTTGGTCAATGCAGGTTGCGTCAAGCACAGGATTTCGGCCGCGGCGTGATAACTTCCCAGCTCCGCCAAGGTAACGAATGACCGCAACAGCTTTATATCCATTCATCCATTCCCGCCGCTTATCAAACCTGGAAAAAAAGTCATTATACAGTGTGGTTTTTATGGGTGACATTGATATTCCTTTCAGGCAGTCGCCGCCATCCACATTAAGCGCGACGCGCTATTGTGTCATGGAGAAATAATAGATGAGTGAGAAAATAGCGGCGGTCTTGTTTGATATGGACGGCGTATTAATCGATTCACGGGCCGTCATTGAGCAGGGATGGCGCGAGGCTGCCCAAATGTACGGGCGCCGGATCGCACCGGAAGACATCGTTAAGCACATCCATGGACAGCCCGGGCCGCATACCATTCGCGCGCTATTCCATGATCTGCCGCTTTCCGATCAGGCGAAGGTTCAGGCGCATATTATCCATGTTGAAAATACCGCCGATTGCGAACCCATTCCGGGCGTGGCGCAGCTTATCGCTTCCCTCGGTTCGGCCGGGATTCCGGTGGGTATCGTCACCAGCGGTTGGCGCCTGAAAATCGATCGGGTCATCGCGTTACTCCAGGCTGAGCCCTATATCTCGGTAATCGTTGAACGGGATGACGTGGCCCGTGGCAAACCCCACCCCGATCCCTACCTGCTCGCGGCCGAACGTCTGGGTATACCCGCGAGCAGAACCGTCGTTTTCGAGGACGCCAAGAGCGGGGTGACTTCTGCTGTCGCCGCCGGCGCCTATTGCATCGGCATCGGCGATGAAGACCTGATACCCCTTGGCGCAAAAGTCGTCGTACCCGACTTCCGGGGCATGAAAGTCATCGTCAACGACGCGACAGGCGCTATCCTTTCATTCTGCCCAGGGTATGAGGTAATCGTGGAGCGGATTTCTGCGCATCATGACAAACGGCCGGCACTATGAGGCTACGGGGGCTAAGGGAACGGCGGGCGTGCATTTACTCTGACGGACCTGAAAGTCCTGCTATCGGCTCGTTATCTTACGAGACGTGTGCAGAACGCGCTCGATAAGCACCTCCTCATCGCGTATATCGTACATCAGGACATAGCGTCCGTAAGTGCAGCTTCTCCGGCTTTTTCCTAACTCTGAACGTTCGCGATAGGGCCGGGGATTTTCACATATCAGCTTACACTACTCGAGCAGCTCATGGGTAAAGCTGAACGCGAGTGTGGCCTTGTACCGTACCCCAGCGGCCTTGCAGAGAGCGAGCTAGTTTTGTTGCCGCGCCAGTGTTCGGGTTATTCCACCTCGAACGCGCTTTCATATTGCCGGCCGCCGTGCCAGAAGCCCGTGATGTTAACTTCCTGAGCTTCGTCATTCACCACTATGGCGATAATGGTGCGTTTTCGATAGTGGGTTATCCGTAACCCCGGCAACAGTTCGTCGCGCCGGTTTCCTCTGTACGGGAACTGCGCTAACGATTCGCAGTAACTCACAACGCCGTCCGTATAGCTTTGTGCTACACCCGCCGAAGCGGCGTCAGCGATATAGTCATAGAGTGCGATAAGCTGTTTGTTCGCTTCCGGTGCGAACACCACCCGATAGTCCGTCATGCCTTTTTGGTTTTCTCCCTGTGGGCCCGCGCTAGGTTGGCGCGCACTTCGTCCGCGCTCATTCCCCTGCTTGGGTCGGCCTTAAGCGCTTGATACGCCGGGACCACCTCTTCGCGCAGCCAGGTTTCCATGGCTCTATCGCGCGCGTCCAACGCTCGTAGTCCTTCGCGGATAACTTCGCTTTCCGAGGCATATTCGCCGCTGGCGACTTTGGATTTTACATTGGCTGCCATTTCATTGGGCAGGGTAATGCTCATTTGTTGTGTGGTGCGCATCGCGTTTCTCCTCCTAATGAGTAGGATTTAATCATACTCATTTTTGTCGCCCACGTCATCTGCCAGCAGGTCGGCCAGCAGTCCGGTGTCTTCATCAGCATCCGGACCTTCGCTCTCCGTCTGTTCCGCCGGGTGCGTCGACGCATGCACCGCCGACAGCGCCACCGGTCACCACGGTGGCTGTGCCTACCGCCGCCCCTAGTGCCGCCATAAATGTAATAAAATATTACTATAACTTTTAATCAGGCATTATGCGGCGCATTGAATGAAATTCAACTACTTATTGACCGGCGGTGTGGCGTGGTTTATGGCCGATAAAGCATAGGTCCGCATAGCAGGAGGGAGATTCAATTCGATAATTTAAGGGATTCTTCATTTCTCGTAGCAAGCCCGCTGTCATCCCGCTGTCACAACCCTGTTCTTATTCTGTCATTTCGACATGTCATGTTACAGACCGATGAATTTTTTCGTTGGGCATTCAGGAGACAGGCATGTTGAAGCACAGTATCCGTATAACAACAATGAGCATTGCACTGACGCTGGCGTTAAGCACCGGCGCGCAGGCCGTAACCGAAATACCTTTTTGGCATTCGATGGAGGGCGCGCTGGGCACCGAAGTCGACTCCTTGGCGACCCGTTTTAACCAATCCCAGTCGGATTATCGCATTGTCCCTTCTTACAAGGGCAACTACGAACAAAGCCTGGCGGCCGGCATCGCCGCGTATCGCACCGGCAATGCGCCGGCGATTCTTCAGGTGTATGAAGTCGGTACCGCCACCATGATGGCAAGCCATGCCATTAAACCGGTTTACCAGGTATTCGAGCAGGCCGGTATCAAAAACGATGAATCGGCATTCGTGCCAACGGTCTCGGGATATTACAGCGACAGCAAAACCGGCCATCTGCTCTCCCAGCCGTTCAATAGCTCCACGCCAGTGCTTTATTACAATAAAGACGCGTTCAAAAAAGCCGGTTTGAACCCCGATGTCGCGCCCAAGACCTGGCAGGAACTGGCGGAAGATGCGTCCAAACTGCGCGCCGGCGGCATGACCTGCGGTTACGCCAGCGGCTGGCAGGGCTGGATCCAGATTGAAAACTTCAGTGCCTGGCACGCCCTGCCGGTGGCCACCGAAAACAACGGCTTCGGCGGTTTCGATGCGGTGCTGGTGTTTAATAAACCCCTACAGGTCAAGCATATCCAGCTGCTGGAGGATATGAACAAGAAAGGCGATTTCAGTTATTACGGCCGTAAAGACGAGTCCACCGCGAAATTCTATAACGGCGAATGCGCAATGACCACCGCCTCCTCCGGTTCGCTGGCGGACATCCGTCAATATGCCAAATTCAATTACGGCGTGGGTATGATGCCTTATGACGCCGACGTGAAAGACGCGCCGCAGAACGCCATTATCGGCGGCGCCAGCCTGTGGGTTATGAACGGCAAGGACGACAACACCTATAAAGGCGTGGCGGAGTTCCTGCAGTTCCTGTCCAAACCGGACATTGCCGCCGAATGGCACCAGAAAACCGGTTATCTGCCCATCACCACCGCCGCCTATGAATTAACCAAGTCCCAGGGTTTTTATGATAAAAATCCCGGTTCGGATATTGCCACCAAACAGATGCTGAACAAACCGCCGTTGCCCTTCACCAAAGGGTTACGGTTGGGCAATATGCCGCAAATCCGCACCGTGGTGGATGAAGAGCTGGAACGGGTCTGGACCGGTAAAGCCACGCCGCAGGAAGCATTGGACAATGCGGTGAAACGCGGTAACGAGCTGCTGCGCCGCTTTGAACAATCGGTACGTTAAATCCACCCTTTCGACCCGCGGGTTATTGCCCCGGGTCGTTTTGCGTCCACCGGATTGGGTTGTCTATGGCTAACGCTCCGCATCGCGGTTTTACCAACACATGGCTGCCTTATGTCCTGCTGCTGCCGCAATTGGCGATTACCGCGGTATTTTTTCTCTGGCCGGCGGGAAAAGCGCTGTGGTATTCGGTACAACAGGTGGACCCCTTCGGCCTGTCCAGCACTTTTGTCGGCCTCGATAATTTCATCCGGCTGTCGCAGGATGAGTACTATCTGGCTTCTTTTGAAACCACGATGATTTTCAGCGGGTTGGTCACCGGTATCGGCCTGGTGGTCTCGCTATTTCTGGCCGCGCTGGTGGATCATGTCCTGCGGGCCAAGCGCATCTATCAAACCCTGTTGCTGTTGCCTTACGCCATCGCCCCGGCCGTGGCGGCGGTACTGTGGATGTTCCTGTTCAATCCCGGTATGGGATTGGTGAGTTATCTGCTGAACCACTTCGGCTATCTGTGGAATCATGCGCAGAATAGCGGCCAGGCGATGTTCCTAGTGGTGCTGATTTCCGTATGGCAGCAGGTCAGCTACAACTTTTTGTTTTTCCTCGCCGCGCTGCAGTCCATACCCCGTTCCCTGGTGGAAGCGGCGGCCATCGACGGAGCCGGTCCGGTCAGGCGCTTTTTTACCATTACGCTGCCGTTAATCTCGCCGGTGAGTTTTTTCCTGCTGGTGGTGAATCTGGTGTACGCCTTTTTCGATACCTTCCCGGTCATTGACGCGGCCACCGCCGGCGGTCCGGTGCAGGCCACCACCACGCTTATCTATAAAATCTATCGTGAAGGCTTTGCCGGATTGGATCTGGCCAATTCGGCGGCGCAATCCGTGGTGTTGATGATCCTGGTAATGATTTTGACGGTTATTCAGTTTCGTTTTGTGGAACGTAAGGTGCGCTACCAATGATTGAACATCGCCGCGGACTGGATATCTTTAGCCACATCATGCTGATTCTGGGGGTGGCCATCATCCTGCTGCCGTTATACATCGCCCTGGTGGCGGCGACGCTGGATGATAAACAAGTATTCCAGGTGCCCCTTACCCTGCTGCCGGGCAGTGCGCTGTGGGATAATATCCGCCATGTCTGGCTGCAAGGCGTCGGTTCCCAGGCGGTGCCGTTCAGCCGGCTGCTGTTCAATAGCCTGGTCATGGCCCTGGGTATCACCATCGGCAAGATTTTTGTCTCGATTTTATCCGCTTATGCCATTGTCTATTTCCGCTTCCCGCTGCGCAGCCTGTTCTTTTGGTTGATTTTCATGACGCTGATGCTGCCGGTGGAAGTGCGTATTTTCCCCACCGTCGATGTTATCGCCAATCTGCATTTACTGGACAGCTATACCGGGTTGACCCTGCCGTTGATGGCTTCGGCCACCGCCACCTTCCTGTTCCGTCAGTTTTTTTTAACCGTACCCCATGAATTGCTGGAAGCGGCGCGCATCGACGGCGCCGGCCCGCTGCGGTTTTTTTGGGATATTTTGCTGCCGCTGTCGAAAACCAACTTGGCGGCATTGTTCGTGATCACCTTTATCTACGGCTGGAATCAGTATTTATGGCCGATTCTGATTATCAATAACGGCGCCATGGGTACGGCGGTGGCGGGCATTAAAAGCATGATATCCCTGGGAGACGGCACCACACAGTGGAATGACGTGATGGCGGCAATGCTGCTTACCATGCTTCCGCCGGTGGCGATCGTGCTGCTGATGCAGCGCTGGTTTGTGCGCGGGCTGGTTGACAGTGAGAAATAATTATCTATGGCAAGTCTAATTTTACGATCGGTGGTCAAAAGCTATGACGGCCGCACCCCGGTAATCGCGCCGCTGGATCTGGATGTGGCCGACGGTGAATTTATCGTGCTGGTGGGACCTTCCGGCTGCGGCAAATCCACTCTGCTGCGCATGGTGGCCGGGCTGGAAAGCGTGAGCAGCGGCGATATCTATATTGACGGCGAGCGGGTAACCGAACGCGAGCCCAAAGATCGCGGCATTGCCATGGTGTTTCAGAATTATGCCTTATATCCCCATATGAGCGTTTATGACAATATGGCCTACGGCCTGAAAATCCGCGGCTTCGGCAAGCAGCATATCCGCAAGCTGGTGGATAACGTCGCGCAAATGCTGGAGCTGGAGGGGTTGTTGGCCCGCAAACCGCGGGAACTCTCCGGCGGGCAGCGGCAGCGCGTGGCCATGGGGCGGGCATTGGTGCGCGAACCGGCGGTGTTTTTATTTGACGAGCCGCTATCAAACCTGGACGCGAAGCTGCGCACCCAAATGCGCCTGGAGCTGCAACTGCTGCACCGGCGCCTGCGGACCACCAGTCTCTATGTCACCCACGATCAGGTGGAGGCCATGACCCTGGCGGAGCGGGTGATAGTCATGAACAAAGGCCGGGTGGAGCAAATCGGCACCCCGACGGAAATTTACCGCCGGCCGGCGTCGCTGTTTGTGGCCGGTTTCATGGGATCGCCGGCGATGAATCTGCTGCCCGGCCGAGTCAGCGAAGACGGCGGTTTTTTTAACATAACGGGCGGTCCCTCCCTCCCTTTTCCCGGTTTTGCCGCATTATGGCGCGGACGCGAGTTGACCGCGGGTATCCGTCCGGAGCATATTGAACAATCCAGGTCCAAAACCGGGGGTGTTGAATTGGAAGTCGTGACCCTTGAACAGCTTGGGGCCGATAATCTGGTCCACGGACGCTGGGGCGCCTGCGATATCGTAATGCGGCTCTCCCATGACGACCAACCCGCCATCGGCACGGTCCTCCCTATATTGTGCCCGGCCCAGGCATGGCACTTTTTTGATCCCTTAAGCGGATCCCGGGTGGAAATATGACAGAAGATTGGCCTTACCCGACTATTGTAGCCCACCGCGGCGGCGGCGCGCAGGCGCCCGAAAACACCCTGTCCGCCATTGATACCGGAGCGCGTCTGGGACAGAAGATGATTGAAGTGGACGCCAAGCTCTCCGCTGACGGGCAGATATTTTTGTTACATGACGATACCCTAGAACGCACCACCAACGGCCGGGGCATTGCCGGCGAGCAGCCTTGGGAGACGCTTTCCAGGCTGGATGCCGGCGAGTGGTACAGCGATGCTTTTCGCGAGGAGCCTTTGCCCCTGCTCACCGAGGTGGCGGCGCGCTGCGCCAAATATGGAATGGCGGTGAATATAGAAATAAAACCCACCACCGGCGCCGATGTTGAAACCGGCCGCGCCGTTGCGCTGGCGGCTAGGGAGCTGTGGCGCCATATGTCGCCGCCGCCGCTGTTATCCTCGTTTTCCGTCGAGGCGCTGGCCGAGGCGCTGAAAAGCGCGCCGGAACTACCGCGCGGACTATTGCTCGACGAATGGGACGACAACTGGCCGGCGCTGTCTCAGCGGCTGGAATGCAGCGCCCTGCATCTTAATCACGAACTGCTGACTGAAGAGCGCGTCACGAAGATTATCGACGCCGGTTTGCATATCCTGGCCTATACGGTGAACAGTCCCTATCGTGCGCGAACACTGCTAAGCTGGGGCGTCGATTCCCTCTGCACCGACCGGATAGACCTGATTGACGCCGATTTCGGCGCCGATTTCACCGAGAGCGCGAATTAGCCTCCTGCTTCAACCGATCAAATTCCGCCGGCAACCGGCGCCCTGCTTAGTGCGGTGAAAATTCCGCCGGGAAGGGCGCCATGCGTGAACGGTGCCGATTTCGCAATGAGCCGGCATCCTGTTTAAACGGTACTGATTCTGCCGTTACGGGTTTTGCTGCAGTTGATTGGCCGGCGCGTTTTGCTGCGTTCGCTGCCGATCGGCATTGAGCTGGGATTGCAGCTGGCTGCGCTGCTGGTCTCGTTGCATTTGCTGTTGAAGCTGTAAGCGGGTTTGCTGCTGTTGCGTGTTCATTTGCATTTGCTGCTGCAAATGCTGCTGGGCCGGCGACGGCGTGAAGGGCGGGTAAGGCTGCCCGGCAACCCCGGGCTTTTGCGCCGCCGACACCGCGCAGGCCGCCAGCGCGATCGTCAAACCCAGCCATATCATTAATTTCATATACACCTCGTTGGTGACACCCTACGTTAATTTTACGCCAAACCGGTGGAAACGCAGGGTTAGACTGTGCTTATTGCGATTCATGCCGCAGGATAAAAAAACCATAGGGTGCTAAGTTAATTAATAATTCGTTAGTTTACCATTTGGGTGAAGAATGTTTCTTGCCATTGTCTCCCGTTGCCGGGTCGGCTTATTACTGGCGGCGCTGTGTTCCCAGGCACTGCTATTGCCGGCCGCCGGCGCACCCCTCACTTACGGGGTTGAAAGCGATATTCATCACCCGGTCACCGCCCGGCACGGCATGGTCTCCACCGTGGACGAGACGGCCACTCGGGTGGGGGTGGATGTACTGCGCGCCGGCGGCAATGCGGTGGATGCGGCGGTGGCGGTGGGTTATGCCCTGGCGGTGACCCATCCGCAGGCGGGCAATCTCGGGGGCGGCGGCTTTATGCTGATTCGTACCGCCGCGGGCAAGACGGCGGCGGTGGATTTTCGGGAAATGGCGCCTGCCGGGGCCACCCGCAATATGTTTATCGGTACGGACGGAAAGGCCGACAGTCGGCTATCCCTGTTAAGTCCCCTGGCATCCGGCACCCCCGGCACGGTGGCGGGATTGTCCTTGGCGCTGGAACGATACGGTTCCTGGCCGTTGCAACGGGTGATGCAGCCGGCCATCGCCCTGGCAAAGAACGGATTTATCGTTAACCGGGCCCTGGCGTCCGATCTGGCCGGCTATGGCAAAGAAGTGCTCGTTAACCACCCGAACAGTAAAGCGGTATTTTTCAAGGCAGACGGACAGCCCTACGCAGAGGGGGAAAAACTGGTACAGCCGCAATTGGCCCATAGCTTGGAGTCCATCGCAGCCCAGGGGCCGGCGGCTTTTTATCGGGGCGCTATCGCCGATGACATCGCCGGCGAGATGCAGCGGCAGGGGGGATTGATTAGCAAGGCGGATCTGGCGGCCTACCGCGCGGTGGAACGCCAGCCGGTATCCGGCACCTATCGCGGCTACCGGGTTTATTCCATGCCGCCGCCGTCCTCCGGCGGTATCCATATCATCGAGATCCTGAATATTCTGGAGAATTTTGATTTGGCGAAAATGGGCGCCGGCAGCGCCGATACCATCCAGGTGATGTCGGAAGCGATGAAATTCGCCTATGCCGATCGCTCGGAATACCTTGGCGATCCCGATTTTATCAACGTGCCGGTAGCCGCACTCACCAACAAAGCCTATGCCAAAACCCTGGCGCAGCGCATCAACCTGGCACATGCCATTCCTTCCACCCAGATCAAGCCCGGCCGGATTCAGCCTTACGAGAGCGACCAAACCACCCATTATTCCATTGTCGACGGGCAGGGGAACGCAGTGGCGGTAACCTATACCCTGAACACCTTCTTCGGCAGCGGTATCATGGCGGGCAACAGCGGCATCCTGTTGAATAATGAAATGGATGATTTTGCCGCCCAGCCGGGCGTACCGAACATGTACGGGCTGGTGGGAGGGGATGCCAACGCGGTACAGGCGCGCAAGCGGCCGCTGTCGTCCATGTCCCCCACCATTGTGGAAAAAGACGGTAAAATCTGGCTGGTTACCGGCAGCCCGGGGGGCAGCCGAATTATTACCACCGTCCTGCAAATCCTCGTGGACACCATCGATTTCAAACAGAATATCGCCGACGCCACCGATGCGCCGCGTTTCCATCAGCAGTGGACGCCGGATGAGCTGCGGGTGGAAAAAGGCTTCAGTCCGGATACGCTGAGGCTATTATCTGAAAAAGGCCAGCATGTGTCGGTTCAACCGGTCATGGGCAGCACGCAGAGCATCATGGTGATGCCCGACGGCACCCTCAGCGGCGCATCCGATCCAAGAACCATAGATGATTTGACCGCTGGTTATTAGGGCCGGCCCCGCAGTTACCCTATGCACAACGCAATTGCCAGAGCGGGCGCGTGTTAAAGGGAGACCGTGCTGATGGGGTCGAATCGGGCATGGTTTATCTGCCCGACCGAGTACCCCACAGCGCGGTAGGCCCGCATTAACCGATCGTGCAACAAACCTGTTAAAGGGATACTGCCTAGGGTGATCGACGCGGCAAAAAGTGCGTCGGCCCAAGAGTATTGTTTGCTCAATAATCATTCATTTGTAAACCATATTCGTGATAATTATGATTACCGCATCGGCTATCATAGGGTTTTGCATGACAGGATGAGTGACGGTGCCGCTGCTTATTATCACGACTATTTTATGGGCGTTTTCCTTCAGCCTGATTGGCGAGTATCTGGCCGGGCAGGTGGACAGCTGGTTTTCGGTGCTGGTGCGCTTGACGCTGGCGGCGCTGGTATTTTTACCCTTTCTGCGCTGGCGCGGTTATCGCGCAACGCATCTGTTGCTGTATATGGCGGTGGGCGCCTGCCAATTAGGCATCATGTATATGATCAGTTACCGGGCTTATCTCTACCTGTCGGTGCCGGAATTTTTACTGTTTACCGTGATGACGCCGCTGTATGTCACCCTGGTTTATGACCTGTTGCGCCGCCGGCGCCTGCGCTGGGGTTATGTATTAAGCGCCCTGCTGGCCGTGGCGGGGGCGGCGATTATCCGCTACGACCATGTCAGCGAACATTACTGGCGCGGCCTGCTGCTGGTACAGGCCGCCAATCTGGTGTTCGCCGTGGGGCAGGTGGGTTACAAAAGATTGATGGAAGTCTATCCCATGCCGCAGCACACGGCATTTTCCTGGTTTTACCTTGGTTCATTCATCGTGGCGGTCATCGGCTGGTGGCTGTTCGGTAATGCCCGGCAATTGCCCACCACCTCGCTGCAATGGGGAATTTTAGTCTGGCTGGGGGTGGTTGCTTCCGCGCTGGGCTACTTTATGTGGAACTATGGCGCGACCCAGGTGGATGCCGGCACCCTCGGCATCATGAACAACTTCCATGTTCCCGCCGGATTACTGGTGAACCTGGCCATATGGCAGCAGCGGCCGCACTGGCCCAGCTTTATTGTCGGCGCCTCGGTGATTATGGCTTCGCTATGGGTGCACCGGCGCTGGATCGTTGCGCGTCCCGCACATAAGGCAGATGCGCGCACGCGTGCTGACGGGCCGAGCGAATAAACGCCTCGATGGCCGGCTGGCGCTGCTCGCCGTCCCGGGACGCCGCATATAGCCGGCTCCATAAGCCGCTGCCCAGCGTTTTGGTAACTATCAGCCCCTGATGTTCAAAACTCTCTACCACCCAGTGGGGCAGCGCGGCGATGCCCATGCGCGCCGACACCATCTGAATCAGCAACAGAGTATTGTCTACGCTTTTCAGCACCGGACTGACGCCGGCGGGCTGCAGGAACTGGCGCCAGACATCCATCCGCTGGCGCTGTACCGGGTAAATCATCAAAACTTCTTCACTGAGATCCTCGGGAGCGATGTGCTCTTTTTTCGCCAGAGGATGGTCCGGGGCCACCACCAACCGTACCTCAAAATCAAACATCGGCGTATAAAACAATCCACTGCGCGGCAGGATATCCGACGTCAGCACCAGATCAAGCTCCCCCTGCTGCAGGGCGGGCTGCGGGTCAAAGGTGACGCCGGAGCGGAAATCCACCAGCACCTCCGGCCATTGCTCGCGAAACTCGGTCAGCGCCGGCGTCAGCCATTGAATACAGCTATGGCACTCGATGGCCAGCCGCAGCGTCGTTTGATGCGGTTCCAGGCAATTTTGCAGCGCCTGCTGTACCTGAGGCAGGATTTGTTCGGCCAACTGCAGCAGGATCTCTCCCTGGGGCGTAAAGCGGAGCGGCTGGCTTTTGCGGACGAATAGTCTGAAACCCAGCCGCTGCTCAAGATCGCTGAATTGATGGGACAGCGCGGATTGGGTTTGATGAAGCTGGGCCGATGCGGCCGCCAGCGATCCGCTGTTACGCAGGGCTTGCAGCGTCCGCAGATGTTTAAGTTCGATCATGAGGGTGTTTCACCTGGAAGTGAATAATTTGCGCTTGTGGTTAATACAGTACATGTTGATTATGGATGTGTAAACATCTGGACGTCCATATGGGAGAAGGTAATGACAATACTAAGCCACACACTGGGTTTTCCGCGCGTCGGTCTGCACCGTGAATTGAAAAAAGCGCAGGAAAGTTATTGGGCAGGAAAATCCTCGCAACAAGAGCTATTGGCGGTGGGGCGCGAACTGCGGTCCCGTCACTGGCAGCAGCAGAAAGATGCCGGGGTCGATCTGCTGCCGGTGGGTGATTTCGCTTGGTATGACCATGTGCTGACCACCAGCCTGATGGTGGATAATATCCCGGCACGGCACCGGCAGGGCGACGGGCCGGCGGATCTGGATACCCTGTTCCGCATCGGCCGCGGCCGCGCGCCGGGCGGCGAGCCCGCCGCCGCCGCCGAAATGACCAAATGGTTCAATACCAATTATCATTACATGGTGCCGGAATTTACCCGCGGACAATCATTCCGCCTGGGGTGGACCCAGTTGCTGGATGAAGTGGATGAAGCCCTGGCGCTGGGCCACCGGGTTAAACCGGTTATCCTCGGGCCGATAACCTACCTGTGGCTGGGCAAGACCAAGGGAGAGGCTTTTGATCGGCTATCGCTGCTGGCGGAACTGCTGCCGGTGTACCGGCAAATACTCGGCGAGCTGGCGCGGCGCGGTATCGAATGGGTGCAAATCGACGAACCCGCCCTGGTACTGGAGCTGCCCGCCGACTGGCAACAGGCCTATGAAACCGCTTACCGTGAATTGGCGGGACCGGTCAAATTGCTGCTGACCACTTACTTCGACAGCATCGGCCATCATCTGGATCTTATCCGATCGCTGCCGGTGCAGGGTTTGCATGTGGATCTGATGGCGGGACAGGATTCACCCGACGAATTGCACCGGCGCCTGCCGGCCCACTGGCTGCTGTCTTTGGGCGTGATTAACGGACGCAACGTCTGGCGCGCCGATCTCGGCGCCTGGTTTGATCGTTTGCGCCTGCTATCGGGGCAACGGCCGATTTGGGTGGCCACCTCCTGCTCGCTGCTGCACAGCCCCATTGATTTATCGGTAGAATCGCGCCTGGATGAAGAAGTCAAAAGCTGGTTCGCCTTTGCCTTGCAGAAATGCGGCGAGCTGGGTTTGTTGCGTGCCGCCCTCAATCAGCCGGATGAGGCGCAGGTCTCCTTGTTGGAAGAGTACAGCCGGCCTATCCGCGCCCGCCGCCACTCGGACCGGGTGAACAATGCCCGGGTGCAGGCGCGTTTGACGCAGATTACCCCACGGGACAGCCAGCGCGGGCAAGCCTATGAACGGCGTGCCGAGCTGCAACGGCAGCGTTTTAATCTGCCGGCCTGGCCCACCACCACCATCGGTTCCTTCCCGCAAACCACGGAAATACGCGGCCTGCGTCTGGATTTCAAGCGGGGCAGCCTGGATAGCGCCCGCTACCGTGCCGGTATCGGCGAACATATCCGCCAGGCGGTGGCCGAGCAGGAGCGTCTGGGACTGGATGTGCTGGTGCATGGGGAAGCCGAGCGCAACGATATGGTGGAATATTTCGGCGAACATCTGGATGGGTTTGTCTTTACCCAGAACGGCTGGGTGCAAAGCTACGGATCCCGTTGCGTGAAACCCCCGGTTATCATCGGCGATATCAGCCGACCGTCGCCAATAACCGTCGAATGGGCGAAATATGCCCAATCCTTAACGGATAAACCCATGAAGGGCATGCTCACCGGGCCGGTGACGATTCTATGCTGGTCTTTCCCCCGCGAGGACGTCAGCCGCAAAACCATCGCCCGGCAAATCGCCCTGGCATTGCGCGACGAAGTGGCGGATCTGGAACAGGCGGGCATCGGCATCATCCAGATCGATGAGCCGGCGCTGCGGGAAGGTTTGCCGCTGCGCCAGTCCGAATGGCGGGAATACCTTGATTGGGCGGTGGAGGCATTCAGACTGAATGCCGCGGTGGCGCGGGACGATACCCAGATCCACACCCATATGTGTTATTGCGAGTTCAACGACATCATGGATTCCATCGCGGCCCTGGACGCCGATGTCATCACCATAGAAACCTCGCGTTCGGATATGGAATTATTGGAAACCTTTAAGGAATTCGATTATCCCAATGAAATCGGACCGGGCGTCTATGACATCCACTCGCCTAACGTACCCAGCGAGGAGTGGATTGTGGCACTGCTGCGCAAGGCGTCGGAGCGTATTCCCGCCGAACGGCTTTGGGTTAATCCCGATTGCGGGCTGAAGACCCGCGCCTGGCCGGAAACGCGCCAATCCCTGGCGAATATGGTGAGCGCTGCGAAACGGCTGCGTGCTGAAAAGGTTTAGGGCGGCGATAAACGGGCGGCGGCGGATTATTTGCCGTCGCCGCTCATTCCGTGCTGCGAAAACCATTGCAACATGCGCCGCCAGCCGTCTTCCGCCGAGGCGGCATGATAATTAGGACGGTAATCGGCATAAAAAGCATGGCCGGCTTCGGGATATACCCGAATTTCGGCCTTGGCATTGGCGGCGCTGAGCGCATGGCGCATAGCGTCAATATGCTCCGGAAGGATGCCGGTGTCCTGTGCGCCGTACAGGCCCAGAACCGGCGTCACCAATTCCTTCGCCATATCAACCGGGTGCCGTGGCGTCGTCAGCGTTTTATCCCCCACTAATTTGCCATACCAAGCCGCCGCCGCTTTTAACTGGGGATTATGAGCGGCATATAGCCAAGCGATGCGACCGCCCCAGCAAAATCCGGTTACCGCCAAACGCTGCCCGTCGCCGCCATGGGTGGCTGCCCAATGGGCGGTATGATCCAAATCCGCCATCACCTGCGAATCCGGCACTTTACTCACCAGCTCTTTAAATAATTGACCGATATCGTCATAGGCTGACGGATCTCCCTGGCGGAAATAGAGCTCCGGCGCAATCGCCAGATAGCCTTGCTTTGCCAGCCGGCGGCATATATCGCGGATATGTTCATGAACGCCAAAGATTTCCTGAATTACGATAACGATAGGCAAAGGCCGGCTTTCACCAGCGGGTTTCGCCATGTAAGCGGGCATCCGATCGCTTTGTGAAGGGATAGTGAACTGCCCCGTTTCCAGGCCAGCGTCATCGGTATGAATGGTAGTAGACGCGACATTGCCTGCTGCCGGGGCAAAGGCGGCCGGTTTCCTGTTCAGATCGAGGGTATCGTCGATGTTCATATAGCTGCCTTGTTGAGTTTTAACGTTAGGTTGATTATAGCTAAAGTTAATGGCTTGTGAATCATTTTAACAAGACAGTTACGATAATAAAAGTCTCATCCAATACAATTATTTTTAATGTAATAAATATATAAAACAAAACGGATATGTAATATGTAAATATAATAGAATTTTTACTTCACGCATCTCGCCGCGAGGATTTTTGACAGCCGATAACTTTATGAAAATCAATAGTTTTAGTTTATTTTTCGATTGTTTATCCGTTATTGCATCAATAATGCTACGTATATCCTCAAGGCTAGAATCATTTATAACGGAGAGCGAGGTATTGCCAGGCTGATATTTAAAATGTCCGTCACACTTTCCATTTTAATCTCCGCCCCGCGGTCGCTTTATGCAATTTATCTGCAGCGAAGCGTTATAAGTTCGATTTTCATTATCGATTTATTTTATTAAGAATCGACCCAGGCGAGGAGGATGGTATCAACAGAGGAATACGTTATTTTGTCGATAAATACATGCAAGATAATATAGATTTTAAATAATATTAAAAAAATTATAATAATGGAAAATTGTTATTTCTTTATTTAACACAATTTGAACTATTTCACGATGAAATTAATAGCTATGTTAAAAGAGCAATACTTTTAAAAATTCTGTTTTGGGAGTAACCACCATGACTATATCGATAGATTATTCCGTTGCCAAAACTCCACCTGCCGTTCATAACGGTGCGGCGGGCGCTGATACGGGCAATCTGGCCGCCAAGCTGGAATCCGTTAAAAATAGTCCTGATAACGTCTCGACTTTCTCTTTAACGTCATCGCTATCTGCTTCCGCCGCTAAATTATCCACTCGCCTGGGTTTGGACAAATTGATCAATGGATTGACATGGGTAGGCAGTCTGACCAGCAGTACGATGGGCAATATTGTGCAATTCAGTCAGTACGCTGCGGATACCGTGCAAATGGTCCATGACGGCGCAAAAATCGTACAATATGGCATAGAGCATGGCATCAAAGGGTTGCTAAGCGAAATCATGGTCTTATTAAAAGCTCAGTCGTTGCCCATAGTGGAACGCTGGATCGATAAAGTTTACGAAGCCGGGAAAGACGTCACCTTGACGCAGATCCTGAAGATCCTAATGGAATGTATTGCGAACAACCAAGAAATCAAAGGGTTGTTCAAAGAGATAATCGCAACCTGATAACGGTGTGAATGTGAGATGCCCCACGGATTTCGGCAGATAAATATTAGTATTCTAACGATATTATGTTTGGGTTAACATGTTATTTTTAGAGGTATCTGCCATGTCCTCATCCGATGTTTTTCATCTTGGTTTGACACACTCCGATCTGAAGGGTGCCACGCTCGCCATCATCCCGGGAGATCCGCAAAGGGTTGAAAAAATCGCCGCGCTGATGGAGAATCCGGTGCACCTAGCCTCTCACCGGGAATTTACCACCTGGCGAGCAGAAATATCAGGCAATCCGGTTATTATCTGTTCAACCGGCATTGGCGGACCCTCCACATCCATCGCCGTAGAAGAACTGTCCCAGTTGGGCATCCGCACTTTTTTACGGGTTGGTACCACCGGCGCGATTCAATCTTATATTCAGGTGGGTGACGTATTGATCACCACCGCCGCGGTACGTTTGGATGGGGCCAGCCTGCATTTCGCCCCTGTGGAGTATCCGGCGGTGGCGGATTTTGACTGCACTTCCGCTCTGGTGGGGGCGGCGAAACACCATCGAACGAAATTTCACATTGGGGTAACCGCGTCCTCCGATACCTTCTATCCGGGGCAGGAACGTTACGATACCTATTCCGGACGGGTGCTGAACCGCTTGAAAGGGTCCATGCAGGAGTGGCAAAGCCTGGGCGTCATGAATTATGAAATGGAATCCGCCACTCTGCTGACCATGTGCGCCACGCAAGGGTTGCGGGCAGGTATGGTGGCCGGCGTCATCGTTAACCGTACCCTGCAGGAGACCCCCGATGCCCGTTCCATGCAGTTGGCCGAAAGCGTCGCGGTAAACATCGTCGTCGATGCCGCCCGCCGTCTTATTATCTGATCCGATTATGGCGACCGGTGTAAACACCCCGGTCGTTTCAGTCCGGTTTAACCTGAAGATTCGCTTCAATGGCATGATAAGCCGTGCCTTCCTTACCGATATCCCGCCGATGTTAATCATTATTTCCCCGTGAGGAGAGCCTTGTCTTAGAGGATATTCCACCGTGGTATTGCTGGCGCCGGGGGGGTTGGGTAGAAGATGGCTTATCGGCCTTATCAACTGATATACCCTTCATCTTACATCTTTCATCTTTTGAGTGGCGGCGGCGTTGGCTGAAAGCCGAAATCCATCGGGTATAAATGGGTCTGGACATTTATACAGTTCCCACTTAACGTGACGGTTGGCACAGGTTACGGCGGAGGTTATATGGATTTCAGCCTGTTATACGCGGCGGGGGGCGTGCTGGCGGGGCTGCTGCTCGGCCTGCTCATCGCAAGCCACCGATACCAGAAACGGCTGGCAGATCATCAGGCGGCGCTGGGTTTGCATGAACAATCCCTGGCGTCGGCTCGGCAAGAGCTGGAGCGGGTAGAAGCGGCTCACCGTCAAAGCGTGCAGCAGCTCCGTGACGGCGAGCGTGAGCTGCGCGATCTCTACAGCCGGCTCGCCGCCGCGGAGGAGCGTCTGCAACCCCTGGAACACTGGCGAAAAGAGTGTGAACAGCTCAACGGCGAATTGCGGGCGCTGCGAGAGGTGAATAGCGCGCAAGAGGCCGAACTGCGGGAAGTGACTATTCGTCTGGAAGAGACCCGCATCGGCGCGGAAGAAAAACAGCGCTTGCTGATGAACAGCGAACAGCGGCTGGCATCGCAGTTCGAAAACCTCGCCAATCGCATTTTCGAGCAAAGCGGGCGCAAGGTGGATGAGCAGAATCGGCAAAGCCTGGATCTCCTGCTGACCCCTTTGCGTGAACAACTGGACGGGTTTCGCCGCCAGGTCCAGGACAGTTTCGGCCAAGAGGCGCGGGAACGCCATACCCTGACTCATGAGATCCGGAGCTTGCAGCAGCTTAACACGCAAATGGCGCGGGAAGCGGTCAACCTGACCAAGGCGCTCAAAGGGGATAACAAAACCCAGGGCAACTGGGGCGAGGTGGTATTAAGCCGTGTTCTCGAAGCATCGGGGCTGCGGGAGGGCTACGAATATCAAACCCAGGTGAACATTCAAATCGATAATGCGCATCGGATGCAACCTGACGTTATCGTGCGTTTGCCACAGGGAAAAGATGTGATCATCGACGCCAAAATGTCGCTGGTGGCTTATGAACGTTTTTTCAACAGTCAGGATGAAAGCGAGCGCCAGCTGGCGCTGACGGAGCATATTCAATCCCTGCGCGGGCATATGCGGCTGCTGGGGAGAAAAGATTACCAACAATTGCCCGGTTTACGCTCGCTGGATTATGTGTTGATGTTTATCCCGGTGGAGCCGGCCTTTATGCTGGCTATTGATAAGCAGCCCGAACTGATCGGCGAGGCCCAGAAACAGAATATCATGCTGGTGAGCCCCACTACGCTGCTGGTGGCCTTGCGGACCATCAGCAATCTTTGGCGCTACGAGCACCAGAGCCGCAATGCCCAGCATATTGCCGAGCGGGCCGCTCGCCTGTATGACAAGATGCGCCTGTTTGTGGACGACATGCTGGCCATAGGGCAAAGCCTCGACAAAGCCCAGGGCGGCTATCGTTCGGCCATGAATAAGCTGACGCAGGGCCGCGGCAATATTCTCAGCCAGGCCGAGGGGTTCAGGGCGCTCGGGGTAGAGATCAAGCGCCCCATCAATTCCGTGTTGGCGGAACAAGCGGAGCAGGGATATAACGACGCCGATATCAGCAATGCGCGAACTGCCGATGATGACCGCGATGGGCAAGACGAAACGCCGTTAACCATCCCCGATAATTGTCCGCCGTCGGTTGACGACAACGCTGTCCGGGGCGAAACTCCGGAGCAGGCGTAAGAGGAATATACGCCGACGATGCAAGCGGACCCTCGGCGCGGAGCGATAAGACTTCCGCTGAGTTGACCAGCCCTGCTGTGGGGCTTTGCGCTCGCTTCTGTTACACTTCTCTGATATCTCATTAAGCAGGATGAATAACATGGCAGATGAAGACAAACGCGAAACGACCCATTTCGGCTTTCGCACCGTGCCCAAAGATGAGAAAGCGGTTATGGTGGCGGATGTCTTTCATTCCGTCGCGGCAAAATATGATTTGATGAATGATTTAATGTCTTTCGGCATTCATCGCCTGTGGAAGCGTTTCGCTATCCATTGCAGCGGCGTGCGGCGGGGTCAGAAAGTGTTGGATCTTGCCGGCGGCACCGGCGATTTGACGGCGAAATTCTCCCGGCTGGTGGGAGAAGAGGGTGAGGTGGTCTTGGCGGATATCAACGATTCGATGCTGAAAGTCGGTCGCGATAAACTGCGCAATAAAGGCATTATCGGCAATGTGAGTTATGTCCAGGCGAATGCTGAATCGCTGCCGTTTCCCGATGATACCTTCGATTGCATCACCATCTCGTTCGGCCTGCGCAATGTCACCGAAAAAGAGCAGGCGCTGCGCTCCATGTATAGGGTGCTGAAACCCGGTGGCCGTCTGCTGATCCTGGAATTTTCCACCCCGTTGTTCAAGCCGTTGAACAAGGCATACGATCTCTACTCCTTTCACGTATTGCCGCGCATTGGCGAGATGGTGGCGCGGGATGCGGGCAGCTACCGTTACCTGGCCGAATCCATCCGCATGCATCCGGACCAGGAAACATTGAAAGCCATGATGCTCGACGCCGGTTTCGACTCCGCCGAGTATTTTAATATGACCGGAGGTATCGTTGCGCTGCACCGCGGTTATAAATTTTGATCGGGAAATCATATGCTGATGTCATTGATCGCCGCGACTCTTGAAATTGCTCTTAAACGCTTGCTGTATCAGGATCAATTCATGAAAACGGCTCGCCAGCGCCTCAAGGGTAAAACCCTGCGGTTTGAGCTGGCGGAACTGGACAGTCCGGTCATTTTGGTTTTTGGCGAATCACAGGCGGATGTTCTCACCTCTTGGGACGATCCGGCGGATTGCACCGTCAAAACGCATTTTTCCGCGATTCCGGCGCTGCGCCGGCGGCAACGGCTTCCCGCCCTGATTAAGCAGGGGGATCTAGAAGTGGATGGCGACATACAGGTGGTGCAGCAATTTGTCGCCCTACTGGATATGGCGGAATGCGATCCGGCCGAACTTCTGTCGCCCTATCTTGGCGATGTCCTGTCGGAAGGGCTGACGCAGCGCGTTTCCGCCCATGCCGATAATATCAAACGCCGCTGGACCGACCGGCAAACCCAATGGGGACAGGCGGTCACCGAAGAGTGGCGGCTATCCCCATCGGCCCTTGAGCTTGCCTGGTTCAGCGAAGAGGTAGACACCTTGGATCGGGATGGCGCCGCTCTGGCGGCCCGTCTGGAAAGAATGGAGATCAGCCGATGATTTTGGAGAAATCGGCCGCCTTTATTATATCGTGCGGGTATTGCTCAGCTACGGACTGGATGAACTTATTCCCAAAGTGCGCCTGACCCTGCCGCTTCGCCTGGGGCGCAAGCTTTTGTTCTGGATCCCCAATGAGCATGCCCAGCAGCCCTTGGGTGAACGATTGCGGCTGGCCCTGGAGGAATTGGGACCGGTTTGGATCAAGTTCGGGCAAATGCTGTCCACCCGCCGCGATCTATTCCCGCCGGTGGTGGCCGATCAACTGGCGATGCTTCAGGACCGGGTGAAACCTTTTGACGGCGCCCTGGCGCGCCAGCATATCGAACGGGCAATGGGCAAGCCGCTGGAGTCCTGGTTCGACGATTTCGATCAGCAGGCGCTGGCGTCGGCATCCATCGCCCAGGTCCATACCGCGCGCCTGAAAGAAAACGGTAAAGAGGTGGTGATCAAAGTGATCCGCCCCGACATCATGCCGATGATCAAAGCCGATATGCGGTTAATGTACCGGCTGGCCAGCTGGCTGCCGCGGCTGCTGCCCGACGGACGGCGTCTGCGGCCGGTGGAAGTCGTGCTTGAGTATGAAAAAACCCTGTTGGACGAACTGAACCTGCTGCGTGAAGCGGCGAACTCCATCCAGCTCAGGCGTAACTTTGAAAACAGCCCGATGCTCTATATACCGGAGGTCTATCCGGATTACTGTAGCGAGACCATGATGGTCATGGAACGCATCTATGGTGTTCCGGTGTCGGATGTGGCGGCCCTCGAGAAACAGGGAACCAATTTGAAATTACTGGCGGAACGTGGCGTGCAGGTCTTTTTTACGCAGGTGTTTCGTGATAGTTTTTTCCATGCGGACATGCATCCGGGCAATATTTTCGTCAGCTTTGAGCATCCGGAAAATCCGCAATATATCGGTATCGACTGCGGTATTGTCGGTTCGCTTAATAAAGAGGATAAACGGTACCTGGCGGAAAATTTCATCGCTTTTTTCAATCGCGATTACCGCAAAGTTGCCGAGCTGCACGTTGATTCCGGGTGGGTGCCCCCCGATACCAATGTGGAAGATTTTGAGTTTGCCATCCGTACCGTGTGTGAGCCGATATTCGAAAAACCGCTGGCGGATATCTCTTTCGGCCATGTTTTGTTGAATCTGTTCAACACCGCCCGGCGCTTCAATATGGAAGTACAGCCGCAACTGGTGTTATTGCAAAAGACCCTGTTGTACGTCGAGGGAGTGGGACGCCAGTTATATCCGCAGCTCGATTTGTGGAAAACGGCCAAACCCTTTTTGGAAAACTGGATCAAAGATCAGGTGGGTATCCCGGCCATCATGCGGGCGCTCAAAGAAAAGGCTCCCTTTTGGGCGGAAAAACTGCCGGAGTTGCCTGAGCTCATCTACGAGGGATTCAAGCATCATAAGTCACTGCAAAAGAGCGTGGATAAGCTGGCGGTGGAGTTTAAGCAGCAGCGCGTTAAACAAGGACAGGCGCGGTTTTTGTTCGGTATCGGCGCAACATTGCTGCTCTGCGGGACTTTTCTGTTATCGCAGGGAAACGAGATGTCGTCTTTTCCCGCCTGGTTGATGGCGGCCGGTATCGTAAGCTGGATCGTCGGCTGGAAACGCACTGAATAGTACGCTCGACATAATAATAAATAACCTGCATCCGGTTTGTAACCGGCAATATGAATCAACTTAAAACAGAGGTGCCTATGGGCGGTATCAGTATCTCACAATTGTTAATCATCGCGGTGATCGTCGTATTATTATTCGGCACCAACAAATTGCGCGGCCTGGGATCGGATCTCGGTGCGTCAATCAAGGGCTTCAAAAAAGCCATGAACGACGATGACGATAAAAAAACGCCGCCCAAGGCGGATCAAACCGTACAAGATGCGGACTTCACGACCCAACCCATTGCCCAATCCAGGCAATCCGAGTCGGAAGAGTCGAAAAGTAAAAATAAAGAGCAGGTATAATCCGTGTTTGATATTGGATTTGGTGAGCTGGCGCTGATATTCGTGATCGGGCTGGTGGTCCTCGGGCCCGAGCGTCTGCCGGTGGCGGTCAGAACGGTAGTGGGCTGGATCAAGGCATTGCGTTCGATGGCGGCGACGGTGCAAAACGAATTGAGCCAGGAATTGAAACTGCAGGAATTGCAGGACAGCTTGAAAAAAGTGGAAGAGGCCAGCAAAATAATCTGTCGCCGGAGCTGAAAGCCTCCATGGAAGAACTGCGCGAGGCGGCCGATTCAATGAAAAAAACCTTTCAAAGCAAGCTGGTTCCCGATGAGGAAAACCCGCCACATACTATCCATAATCCGGTGGTCACTGATTCCGCGGCGACACACAGCGGCGTGACCCCGGCCGAAGGCGCCAGCCAGGCGCAAGCACCGGCGATGGCCCCCGGCGCAGATGCCCCATCCCCGGACGAAATGGCCCGTCGGGCGGAAGAAACATTGCCGGTCCCGCCGGGGATTGCCGATGGCGTCACGCCGGATACAACAGTCCGTCAGCGGGAAACGCCAACGGCGGTCCCGCAAGGAATTGCCGATAATGTCACGCCGGCTAAAGCGGCCCGCCTGGCACAAGCGCCGGCAGCGGTTCCGTCCACCCCCGGCGAGTCCGGCAATGATGGTAAAAATTCAGTCGTAGCGGAGCCGAGCCAGCACCAGGCGCCACCCATTCCTACATCACATAACGATCGCTAAAACATGGCCGTTGAAGATACTCAACCGCTTATCAGCCATTTGATTGAGCTGCGTAAGCGATTATTGAACTGCATTATCAGTGTGCTGGTGGTATTCCTGGCATTAGTCTATTTTGCAAACGACATCTACCAGATCGTGTCGGCGCCGCTGATCAGACATATGCCGGCGGGCGCCAGCATGATCGCCACCGATGTGGCGTCGCCGTTTTTTACCCCCATCAAGCTGACCATTATCGTCTCGGTGTTTGCTTCCGCTCCGCTGCTGCTTTACCAGGTCTGGGCTTTTATCGCCCCGGCCTTATATAAGCATGAGCGGCGCCTGGTCATGCCGCTGCTGTTCTCCAGCACCTTTTTATTTTATGCCGGCATGGCTTTCGCGTATTTCATCGTTTTCCCGCTGGCATTCACTTTCTTCGCGCATACCGCCCCGCACGGGGTACTGATTGCTACCGACATCAACAAGTATCTCGATTTTGTCATGTCGCTGTTTATGGCGTTCGGCGTGTCGTTCCAGGTCCCCATCGCCATCGTCCTGCTGTGCTGGACCGGCGTGGTGACCCCGGAAAGCCTGAAGAAGAAGCGGCCCTATGTCCTGGTGGGCGCCTTCGTGGTGGGCATGTTGCTGACGCCCCCGGACGTTTTTTCCCAGACGCTGCTGGCTATTCCACTGTACCTGCTGTTTGAAATCGGCTTGTTCTTCGCGCGCTTTTATGTCGGCAAGGGCCGCCGCGATGGGCAGGATACGGATGAAAACGAGGATAGCGGCGATGGCGAGTAAGCGGACTACAACTCAGCGGTACAATCACTGACAAATCGTCTTGGAGCTCAAGAGGCGGGACGGGTTCACGGCTTGTTTGCGATCTAGCAATCTGTCTCGCCTGGACACTTTGTCATCGATCTCAGATAGTTTTTTATTGAGTAAAATAAACGCCGCCCTGGTTATGAACGGCGTTATTCAGGAGATAAGATTATGAGCAATGTCTATGGTGCGTATCCACATCGCCGCTTGCGCAGGGTTCGTCGCTACGACTTCAGCCGCCGGCTGGTGGCCGAAAATCAGCTGACGGTAAACGATCTGATTTACCCGGTGTTTGTGATGGAAGGCCACAACCGCCGGCAAGAGGTTCCCTCCATGCCCGGCGTTTACCGGATGACCCTGGATTTGCTGATAAAAGAGGCGGAAACGGTCGCCAAATTAGGGGTGCCGGTGCTATCGCTGTTTCCGGTGATCGAGTCCGATTATAAATCCCTTATGGCGGAAGAGGCCTACAACCCGGACGGGCTGGTGCCCCGCACCGTCCGGGCGCTGAAAGACGCGGTACCGGAATTGGGCTTGCTCACCGACGTGGCCCTCGATCCCTATACCACTCACGGCCAGGACGGCATCATTGATGACCAGGGTTATGTCATCAATGAAATCACTAAAGAGATCCTGGTTCGTCAGGCGCTGTGCCACGCCGAGGCGGGAGCTGAAATCGTCGCCCCCAGCGATATGATGGACGGGCGTATCGGCGCCATTCGTGAACGGTTTGAACAGCATGGCCTGGTGAACAACCAGATCATGGCCTATTCGGCCAAGTATGCCTCCTGTTATTACGGCCCCTTCCGCGACGCGGTGGGCTCAAGCGCCAATCTCAAGGGCGGCGACAAAAAGACCTACCAGATGGATCCGGCCAATAGCGACGAAGCCTTGCAGGAAGTAGCACAGGATTTACAAGAGGGGGCGGACATGGTGATGGTGAAGCCGGGCATGCCTTATCTGGATATGATTCACCGGGTCAAGGAAGAGTTCGGCGTACCAACCTTCGCCTATCAGGTTTCAGGTGAATACGCCATGCACATGGCGGCAATCCAAAACGGTTGGCTGCAGGAAAAACCGGCGATAATGGAATCATTGCTGTGCTTTAAACGGGCTGGCGCGGACGGCATCCTGACCTATTTCTCCAAACGCGTGGCGCAGTGGCTGCATGACGACCATCAACGGGGCTATTAAAAATACCCTTCATCTTTCAAGCCGCAGCGGCGTTGGCTACGCTTGGTCATCCCAGTCACTTAGTAATCTAAGCTCCTAGGAATGCCCATGCTTGCCGCCTTGCTGCAACTCGAAATCTATAGGGTATTTATATCCGCAGACTGCTGACAAAGTACTCTGCGTTAATAAGAGGGACAGGCTGCCAGAAGAGTAAACCGTCCGCGCCAGGGACCAATACGCCGGGAGCGTATTGGAACAACGCCGCCAGGCGTTGGCCCGAAGGGTGACCCTCAGGGTTGAGGGTCATAATCGCGCGGATCGAGCCTCCAGGGACGGATTCACGGCGTGTTTACGATCTGGCAGCTTGTCCCGACAAAGCACTTTGTCAACAAACTCAGGGTATTTATACTCGTCATCTTTCGAGCCGCAGCGGCGTTGGCTGCGGCCGCTCACTCGTTGACAATTTACTGCATCTTTTGGAATTGGCGATTGTCCAGGCTTTGGGAAATCTGCTTGTTAAGGAAATTAAGCAGCAGCATCGAGCGGGCTTCGCCGTCCGGCTCGGTGTAAATTGCCTGGAGTCCCTCAAAGACGCCTTCGGTTATCAACACGGTATCGCCGGCATGGGGCGTTTGCGGATCCTTAATCCCTTCATAAGCATGTTCCCTGAGCTCATTGATTACATCTTCCGAAATGGTTACCGGTAAATTGCCGAAACGGACGAAATGGCTGACGCCGCGCGTGGCGCTGATGGTGGTGGTATGAATGCGCTCGGGATCGAACTCTATAAACAGATAATTGGGAAATAGCGGCTCATTAACCTCGGTGCGTTTGCCCCGGACGATTTTTTCCAAGGTGACCATAGGAGTCAGGCAAGCGACCGCCTGTCGTTCCAAATGTTCTTTAGCGCGCATTAACTGACCGCGTTTGCAATACAATAAATACCATGCTTCCATAATCTGCTTTACTCGGTTCACTGATAATTCAGCATAGCAAAAGCCTTGAACTATATATAGCATCCGCTTTTAATGCTGCAGGCAGGTGGCATAAAAAATAATCTATTTACCCCGAATTTTGACAAAAGGCCAGCACGGTTGGTAAACAGACTTTATAATGCATCGATAACCCGGCTCCCGACGACTTTATGAAATACCGTGACTTGCGCGACTTTCTCTCTTTGCTGGAACAGCGAGGGGAGTTGAAACGAATTACCCTGCCCATCAGTCCCCATCTGGAAATGACGGAAATCGCCGATCGAACTCTGCGGGCCGGCGGACCCGCGCTGCTGTTCGAAAATCCCAAAGGTTATGCCATGCCGGTATTATGCAACCTGTTCGGTACCCCGGAACGGGTGGCGTTGGGTATGGGACAAGAGAGCGTCTTGGCATTGCGTGAAGTCGGGGAATTATTGGCTTTTCTTAAGGAACCGGAGCCGCCGAAGGGATTTCGCGACCTGCTGGATAAAGCGCCGAAGTTTCGCCAGGTACTGAATATGCCGGTGAAACGGCTCGGTTCGGCACCCTGCCAGGAGCAAATATGGCAGGGCGAAGATGTGGATTTATCACGCATCCCGGTAATGCACTGCTGGCCTGGAGATGCCGCCCCCCTGATTACCTGGGGGCTTACCGTGACACGAGGTCCCCATAAAGAACGCCAGAATATGGGTATTTACCGTCAGCAGGTTCTGAGTAAAAACAAAGTCATCATGCGCTGGCTTTCCCATCGCGGCGGCGCGCTGGATTTCCAGGAGTGGCGCCAGGCCCATCCGGGAGAAAGATTCCCGGTGGCGGGGGCGCTGGGGGCTGACCCCGCCACTATCCTGGCGGCGGTAACGCCGATACCCGATACTCTTTCCGAATACGCTTTCGCCGGGTTGCTGCGCGGTTACAAAACCGAAGTGGTTAAATGCATTTCCTGCGATCTTGATGTGCCCGCCGGCGCCGAAATTGTCCTGGAGGGATACCTTGAGCCGGGGGAAACCGCACCGGAAGGCCCTTACGGCGATCACACCGGCTACTATAATGAAGTGGATGAGTTTCCGGTGTTTACCATTACGCACATTACTCAGCGGCGTGACGCTATTTATCACTCCACCTACACCGGCCGTCCGCCGGACGAACCGGCTGTAATGGGCGTGGCGCTTAATGAAGTATTCGTTCCGATTTTACGTAAACAGTTTCCGGAAATTGTCGATTTCTATTTGCCGCCGGAGGGCTGTTCATACCGGCTGGCGGTGGTGACGATCAAGAAACGGTATCCGGGCCATGCCAAGCGGGTCATGATGGGCGTCTGGTCTTTCCTGCGTCAATTCATGTATACCAAATTTGTCATCGTGTGCGATGATGATATTAACGCGCGTGATTGGAAAGATGTTATTTGGGCGATAACCACCCGCATGGATCCCGCGCGTGATACGGTGTTAATGGAAAATACGCCGATTGATTACCTGGATTTTGCCTCGCCGGTTTCCGGATTGGGTTCAAAAATGGGAATGGATGCCACCAATAAATGGCCGGGTGAAACACAACGGGAATGGGGCACGCCCATTCTTATGGACGCTGAGGTCCGCACTCGTGTTGATGCGATCTGGGATGATCTGGCCATCTTTGAAAACAGTGGTAAAAGGCCGTGATATTTCTGGCTTTCTATTCCGTTTTGTATAATGACCCGACAGAGGGAATGCATGACAACAATGACCTGTAAGGTCACTTCCGTGGATGCTATCACCGATACGGTATATCGGGTGTGTTTAGTCCCTGAAGCGGCTTTTAGTTTTCGCGCCGGCCAATATCTGATGGTGGTAATGGATGAACGCGATAAACGCCCTTTTTCCATGGCTTCCACCCCGATGGAGAGTTCCTTTATCGAGCTGCACATTGGTGCTTCGGAGCTTAATCTTTATGCCATGGCCGTGATGGATCGCATTTTAAAGAACCGTGAAATCATCGTAGACATCCCCCATGGCGATGCCTGGCTCAGGGACGATACCCAGCGGCCGATCGTGTTGATTGCCGGCGGCACCGGATTTTCCTATGCCCGCTCCATTCTGCTGACCGTACTGGATAAACAACCGGAACGCGAAGTGGCCATTTACTGGGGCGGCCGCGAATTACAGCATCTGTACGATCTCAGCGAACTGGAAGCCCTGACGCTGCAGCATCCCCGTCTTAAAGTGGTCCCTGTGGTGGAACAGCCTGACGAAAATTGGCTGGGCAGAACCGGCACGGTGCTCAGCGCGGTCATGCAGGATTACGGCAACCTGGAGCAATACGACGTTTATATTGCCGGTCGTTTTGAAATGGCTAAAATCGCGCGGGAACGTTTCTGCGCTGAACGCGGCGCCACCGCGGAACGAATCTTCGGTGACGCGTTTGCCTTCATCTGACACTGGTTTGAATCCAGCGGTAAATTAAGGTCGGATTATGGAATCTTTTTCTTCTCTATATCAGGAGCATCTCGCGACGCTGCAAAAGCGGACCCGCGAGATCCTTGCCCGGCAGAATCTCGATGCGTTACTGATTCACTCCGGCGAACCCATCACGGCATTCCTCGACGATCAGGATTATCCCTTCCGGGTCAATCCACAGTTCAAGGCCTGGCTGCCGGTGACCAACGTCGCACATTGCTGGTTATGGGTCGACGGCGTGAACAAACCCATATTATGGTTCTACCTGCCGGTGGATTATTGGTACAGTGTAGAGCCGGTGCCCGACAGCTTCTGGACGCCTTTTATCACTATCGTACCCATCCGGAACCCCGACGATATTGGCGGATTGCTGCCGGCCCGCCGCGACAAGGTGGCATATCTGGGCTCCTCTGCTGCGCGGGCGTCAAGCCTCGGCCTGACGGCGAAAAACATCAATCCGAAACCGATATTGGATTTTCTGCATTTTCATCGGGCCTATAAGACCGATTATGAACTCGCCTGCATGCGTGAGGCGCAAAAACCGCCGTTACCGGGCACCGCGCCGCCAAGGAAGCGTTCCTCTCCGGCATGAGCGAATTCGATATCAATATCGCCTATCTCAGCGCCACCGGCCACCGCGATATCGACGTTCCCTATGGCAACATTATCGCGCTGAACGAGCATTCGGCGGTATTGCATTACACTACGCTTGAAAACCGCTGCCCGGATGACGTCCGCAGCTTTCTCATTGACGCCGGAACGGAATACCACGGTTACGCAGCGGATCTGACCCGCACCTACGCCGCGCGGAAAGATTCCGAATTCGCTCAGCTGGTGGCCGCCATGAATACGGAACAGCTGGCGTTAATCGACACCATCGAAGCCGGTGTCAGCTACATCGATTATCATATCCAGATGCACGGACGGATTGCCAAATTGCTCAAGACCTTCGATATCGTCACCGGCATCAGTGAAGAAGCCATGGTGAAAGAGGGGATTACCGGTCCGTTCCTGCCGCATGGCCTGGGGCATCCACTCGGGCTGCAGGTCCATGATGTGGGGGGCTTCATGCAGGACGATACCGGTACCCATCTGGCCCCCCCGGCCGCTTATCCATACCTGCGCTGTACTCGCGTTATGGAGCCGGGTATGGTCATGACCATCGAGCCCGGCCTGTATTTTATCGAATCGCTGCTTTCGCCCTGGCGCAGCGGCGCATTCAGCAGACATTTCAACTGGCAGCGCATCGAGATGTTCAAGGCTTTTGGCGGTATCCGCATCGAAGACAATATCGTCATAAAAGAAAAGCAGACTGAAAACATGACCCGCGATTTGAAGCTGGCATAATGCAGGCCTATTTCGTTCCCGCGGCGCCGGTCACCGCGGTGATGGAAATTAAAAAAAGTCGTTTTATCACCTTCCTGTCACCTGCGCGAGGGATTGATGCCGCCAGGGAGTGCATCCGGCAGGCCCGCGAGCAGCACCCCTCGGCGACACACCATTGCTGGGCCTATATTGCCGGACCGCCGCAGGATTCATCGCAGTTCGGCTTTTCGGACGACGGCGAGCCCTCCGGCACCGCCGGACGTCCCATGCTGGCACAACTTCAGGGCTGCGGGGCGGGAGAAATCACGGCGGTAGTGGTGCGATATTTCGGCGGCATAAAGCTGGGTACCGGCGGACTGGTAAGGGCTTACGGCGGCGGTGTGCAGCAGGCGCTAAAACTCATGGTCCGTGTGGAAATAGTCCCGCAGGTGGAATTCGTTGTATCTTGTCGTTATGAACAGCAGGCATGGATTGAAATGGCGGTCAAACAGGTTGCCGGCCGCATTGTCCAGAGCGAGTATGGCGAATCCATTA
Organism: Sodalis ligni; assembly: GCF_016865525.2. Classification (NCBI taxonomy): domain Bacteria; kingdom Pseudomonadati; phylum Pseudomonadota; class Gammaproteobacteria; order Enterobacterales; family Bruguierivoracaceae; genus Sodalis; species Sodalis ligni. The sequence continues at coordinate 281,695 of NZ_CP075169.1, forward strand.
ACTTTCGTGTGGCCATTCCCTTCGACAAGGTGGGCGAGGCTTCGCGGAAATTGGGCGATTTAAGTCGCGGCGCTTTGCATTTCTTGCCGATTACATAATAATCCCGTCCCCGGCTACCGTTGAATTTTTATTAAGGAACATGCTGAAATGCATTTTCGCGCCATAATCCGCATAGTCGGTCTGCTCGTCATGTTATTTTCCGGGACCATGATTGTTCCCGGTCTGGTGGCGTTGATTTATCGAGATGGAGCCGGCAGCGCCTTTACCCAGACCTTCTTTTTCACTTTGCTGATTGGTTTGCTGCTGTGGTTGCCGAACCGCCGCCAGAGGTATGAATTAAAACCCAGGGAAGGTTTTTTGATTGTGGTGCTGTTCTGGACGGTGCTGGGGAGCGTCGGCGCATTGCCGTTCCTGTTCGCCGATCACCCCGATCTGTCGCTGACCAATGCCTTTTTCGAGTCATTCTCCGGCCTGACCACCACCGGCGCCACCTCGCTGGTTGGCCTGGATAACCTGCCCAAGGCCATTCTCTTTTATCGGCAGATGCTGCAATGGTTCGGCGGCATGGGGATCATTGTGTTGGCGGTAGCAATTTTGCCAATACTGGGGGTTGGCGGCATGCAGCTTTACCGTGCCGAGATGCCCGGACCGTTAAAAGACAATAAAATGCGGCCGCGCATTGCCGAAACGGCTAAAACCCTCTGGCTGATATATCTCACTCTCACCATAATTTGCGCAGCGGCGCTCTGGGGCGCCGGGATGTCGGTTTTCGACGCCATCGGCCACAGCTTTTCCACCGTGGCCCTCGGTGGTTTTTCCACCCATGATGCCAGCATCGGCTATTACCACAGCCCGATGATAAACTCTATCGTGGCGGTTTTTTTACTGATTTCCGGTTGTAACTACGGCCTGCATTTTGCCGTGCTGAGCGGGCATAACCTGCGGGTATATTGGCGTGACCCGGAATTCAAGGTATTTATCTCCGTGCAGTTCATCCTGGTGGTGGTGGCCACGCTCATCCTTTGGCGTTTCAACGTGTACCAGACCGGACTACAAACCCTGAACCAGGCTTTTTTCCAAGTAGTTTCCATGGCCACCACCGCCGGTTTTACCACCGACAGCATCGCCCGCTGGCCGCTGTTCCTGCCGATACTGCTGTTGTGCTCGGCATTCATCGGCGGCTGCGCCGGTTCTACCGGCGGCGGCCTGAAAGTCATCCGTATTCTGCTACTTTATCTGCAGGGTTCGCGGGAGCTGAAGCGCTTGGTACACCCGAATGCGGTCTATACCATCAAGCTCGGCACCAGGGCTTTGCCGGAACGTATCCTGGAGGCGGTGTGGGGGTTCTTTTCAGCCTATGCCCTGGTTTTTATTGTCAGTATGCTGGCGATTATCGCCACCGGCGTTGATAATTTCTCCGCGTTTGCTGCGGTAACCGCTACCCTGAATAATCTGGGCCCGGGGCTGGGGGTGGTTGCGGAAAATTTCACCGCCATGAATTCGGTGGCTAAATGGATACTGATTGCCGACATGCTGTTCGGCCGATTGGAGGTATTCACCGTATTGGTGCTCTTCACGCCCACTTTCTGGCGCGAGTAGGTTTGTTATGCATATTTTGATTCTTTATTCCAGCCGGGACGGACAAACCCGAAAAATTTCGCGGTTTATTGCGTCCGCCCTTACGGATACCGCGACCTGTGATGTCGTTGATCTCAGCCAGGCCGATGACTGTTCGCTTCAGAATTACGATGGCATTATTATCGGCGCCGCCATCCGGTACGGCCATTACGCCGCCGACCTGCATAATTTCATCCGGCGGCATCTGGACCGGCTGAATACGCTGCCCAGCGCTTTTTTCTCCGTTAATCTGACGGCGCGTAAACCGGATAAACGCACGCCCGAAACCAATGTGTATACCCGTAAATTCCTGGCCGCTACGCCCTGGCGGCCTGATGGATGCGCCGTTTTCGCCGGTGCGCTGCGCTATCCGCAATACCGCTGGCTGGATCGGGTCATGATCCAGTTGATCATGCGGATGACCGGCGGCGAGACCGACAGTTCAAAAGAAGTCGAATATACCGACTGGGAACAGGTTACGGCCTTCGCCCGGGATTTTGCAGTTTTAACCGATAAAGCTTCCCGCCAGGAGGGCGAAGCGAAGGGATTTGGTGAAAAATAAACCGATCGGTGGAATTGTTGCAATTAGCACTTGTCTCGCCTCAGGAAATCCCTATAATGCGCCTCCACTGACCGGGATTAACCGCTGCGACGGACCGGGTCGGGAAGGGAAAAGCGCTTCGCTAAAGCAAATAAAAGCTTGACTCTTCAACGGGAAAGCGTAATATACGCAACCCGCGCCAGGTGAGAATAGTGCTCCCCGACGCACGCTCTTTAACAATTTATCAGACAATCTGTGTGGGCACTCACAAGACCGTATCGAAACACAACAATACAAGTCTTGAAGAGTGACAAACAGTTAATTCAAAAGATTAACCAGATGAAATCTTTGAGCATCAAGCTTTTAATTGAAGAGTTTGATCATGGCTCAGATTGAACGCTGGCGGCAGGCCTAACACATGCAAGTCGAGCGGCAGCGGGAAGTAGCTTGCTACTTTGCCGGCGAGCGGCGGACGGGTGAGTAATGTCTGGGGATCTGCCCGATGGAGGGGGATAACTACTGGAAACGGTAGCTAATACCGCATAACGTCGCAAGACCAAAGTGGGGGACCTTAGGGCCTCACACCATCGGATGAACCCAGATGGGATTAGCTAGTAGGTGGGGTAACGGCTCACCTAGGCGACGATCCCTAGCTGGTCTGAGAGGATGACCAGCCACACTGGAACTGAGACACGGTCCAGACTCCTACGGGAGGCAGCAGTGGGGAATATTGCACAATGGGCGCAAGCCTGATGCAGCCATGCCGCGTGTGTGAAGAAGGCCTTCGGGTTGTAAAGCACTTTCAGCGGGGAGGAAGGGGTTGGGTTGAATAGATTCAATCATTGACGTTACCCGCAGAAGAAGCACCGGCTAACTCCGTGCCAGCAGCCGCGGTAATACGTAGGGTGCAAGCGTTAATCGGAATTACTGGGCGTAAAGCGTGCGCAGGCGGTTTTGTAAGACAGTGTGAAATCCCCGGGCTCAACCTGGGAACTGCATTGTGACTGCAAGGCTAGAGTACGGCAGAGGGGGGTGGAATTCCACGTGTAGCAGTGAAATGCGTAGATATGCGGAGGAACACCGATGGCGAAGGCAGCCCCCTGGGTCTGTACTGACGCTCATGCACGAAAGCGTGGGGAGCAAACAGGATTAGATACCCTGGTAGTCCACGCTGTAAACGATGTCGATTTGAAGGTTGTGGCCTTGAGCCGTGGCTTTCGGAGCTAACGCGTTAAATCGACCGCCTGGGGAGTACGGCCGCAAGGTTAAAACTCAAATGAATTGACGGGGGCCCGCACAAGCGGTGGAGCATGTGGTTTAATTCGATGCAACGCGAAGAACCTTACCTACTCTTGACATCCAGAGAAGACTTCAGAGATGGAGTTGTGCCTTCGGGAGCTCTGAGACAGGTGCTGCATGGCTGTCGTCAGCTCGTGTTGTGAAATGTTGGGTTAAGTCCCGCAACGAGCGCAACCCTTATCCTTTGTTGCCAGCACGTAATGGTGGGAACTCAAAGGAGACTGCCGGTGACAAACCGGAGGAAGGTGGGGATGACGTCAAGTCATCATGGCCCTTACGAGTAGGGCTACACACGTGCTACAATGGCGCATACAAAGAGAAGCGAACTCGCGAGAGCCAGCGGACCTCACAAAGTGCGTCGTAGTCCGGATTGGAGTCTGCAACTCGACTCCATGAAGTCGGAATCGCTAGTAATCGTGGATCAGAATGCCACGGTGAATACGTTCCCGGGCCTTGTACACACCGCCCGTCACACCATGGGAGTGGGTTGCAAAAGAAGTAGGTAGCTTAACCTTCGGGAGGGCGCTTACCACTTTGTGATTCATGACTGGGGTGAAGTCGTAACAAGGTAACCGTAGGGGAACCTGCGGTTGGATCACCTCCTTACCGAAAGATACGCGTCAAGTGACGTGTCCACACAGATTGTCTGATAGAAGTGATGAGCAAACAGCTCGTATGGTTTACACGTGAAGCCCGGCTTCGCACGTGCAAGGCATCGTCCGATGATAGGAGAGCAACGCGATGCGTTGTTCGACTAGAAAGAGGTCGCTTACTTTCATTAATGAAAGTTTCGCCTTACGGAAAAGCAACGCGGTGCGTTGCAAGCATTTTCCGTGTCCCCTTCGTCTAGTGGCCTAGGACACTGCCCTTTCACGGCGGTCACAGGGGGTCGAACCCCCTAGGGGGCGCCAAACAGCCTACGCGTCTGATAAATTTCAGAGCGCATTTGAAAGAGTGCGCTGCGAAATACTGCTCTTTAACAATCCGGAACAAGCTGAAAATTTGAAAAAAACATGCTGAGCAAAATCAGTATGCGAGTCTCTCAAAGCAAGCAAACCTAGAATGCTGTTATGTCGATAACAGCCTCTGTCCAACGCTGGCGATGTCCGTAACAGGCCGCGCCGAAGCAAGACTGAGCGAACGACTGCAGGGCAAGGCGCCCGGCACGGAGAAACCGGAGTGGACTGTATGTCCATGAGGATTTCGAGTACCGGAGCAACGCGGCCATGTAGTCGTGCAGCCGGTCGGACAGAACAAACACTTTAGGGTTGTGAGGTTAAGTGACTAAGCGTACACGGTGGATGCCTAGGCAGTCAGAGGCGATGAAGGACGTGCTAATCTGCGAAAAGCGTCGGTAAGCTGATATGAAGCGTTATTAGCCGGCGATGTCCGAATGGGGAAACCCAGTGCAATTCGTTGCACTATCATTGCGTGAATCCATAGCGCAATGAGGCGAACCGGGGGAACTGAAACATCTCAGTACCCCGAGGAAAAGAAATCAACCGAGATTCCCCCAGTAGCGGCGAGCGAACGGGGAACAGCCCAGAACCACCATCAGCTTTTGCATCAGGAGAACGGTCTGGAAAGTCCGGCGACAGAGGGTGATAGCCCGTATCCGAAGGTGCAGAGGTTGTGGGTTCGATGAGTAGGGCGGGACACGTGATATCCTGTCTGAAGATGGGGACCATCCTCCAAGGCTAAATACTCCTGACTGACCGATAGTGAACCAGTACCGTGAGGGAAAGGCGAAAAGAACCCCGGCGAGGGAGTGAAACAGAACCTGAAACCGTGTACGTACAAGCAGTGGGAGCCTTGAGAAATCGGGGTGACTGCGTACCTTTGTATAATGGGTCAGCGACTTATATTCTGTAGCAAGGTTAACCGCATAGGGAGCCGTAGGGAAACCGAGTCTTAACTGGGCGCACAGTTGCAGGGTATAGACCCGAAACCCGGTGATTCAGCCATGGGCAGGTTGAAGGTTGGGTAACACTAACTGGAGGACCGAACCGACTAATGTTGAAAAATTAGCGGATGACTTGTGGCTGGGGGTGAAAGGCCAATCAAACCGGGAGATAGCTGGTTCTCCCCGAAAGCTATTTAGGTAGCGCCTCGTGAATTCATCTTCGGGGGTAGAGCACTGTTTCGGCTAGGGGTCCACCCCGGATTACCAACCCGATGCAAACTGCGAATACCGAAGAATGTTATCACGGGAGACACACGGCGGGTGCTAACGTCCGTCGTGAAGAGGGAAACAACCCAGACCGCCGGCTAAGGTCCCAAAGTCATGGTTAAGTGGGAAACGATGTGGGAAGGCATAGACAGCCAGGATGTTGGCTTAGAAGCAGCCATCATTTAAAGAAAGCGTAATAGCTCACTGGTCGAGTCGGCCTGCGCGGAAGATGTAACGGGGCTAAACCATGCACCGAAGCCGCGGCAGCGGGCGTATCACTTAAGACAATTGTGCGGTAAAGACGATTGACGGAGCGCAGCGACGTCAATGCGTTCATGACGTCGAGTTGACTTAAGGATACGCCCGTTGGGTAGGGGAGCGTTCTGTAAGCCTGAGAAGGTGGCCTGTGAGGGTTGCTGGAGGTATCAGAAGTGCGAATGCTGACATAAGTAACGATAAAGCGGGTGAAAAGCCCGCTCGCCGGAAGACCAAGGGTTCCTGTTCAACGTTAATCGGAGCAGGGTGAGTCGACCCCTAAGGCGAGGCCGAAAGGCGTAGTCGATGGGAAACAGGTTAATATTCCTGTACTGGGTGTGACTGCGAAGGGGGGACGGAGAAAGCTAGACCGGCCGGGCGACGGTTGTCCCGGTTCAAGCGTGCAGGTGGAGAGGACAGGAAAATCCGTTCTCTTATAACACTGAGGCGTGATGACGAGCCACCACGGTGGCGAAGGGTTGATGCTACGCTTCCAGGAAAAGCCTCTAAGCACCAGGTCACATCGAATCGTACCCCAAACCGACACAGGTGGTCAGGTAGAGAATACCGAGGCGCTTGAGAGAACTCGGGTGAAGGAACTAGGCAAAATGGTGCCGTAACTTCGGGAGAAGGCACGCTGGCATTAGGTGGAGGAACTTGCTTCCCGAGCTGAAGCCAGTCGCAGATACCAGCTGGCTGCAACTGTTTATTAAAACACAGCACTGTGCAAACACGAAAGTGGACGTATACGGTGTGACGCCTGCCCGGTGCCGGAAGGTTAATTGATGGGGTTATCCGTAAGGAGAAGCTCTTGATCGAAGCCCCGGTAAACGGCGGCCGTAACTATAACGGTCCTAAGGTAGCGAAATTCCTTGTCGGGTAAGTTCCGACCTGCACGAATGGCGTAATGATGGCCAGGCTGTCTCCACCCGAGACTCAGTGAAATTGAACTCGCTGTGAAGATGCAGTGTACCCGCGGCAAGACGGAAAGACCCCGTGAACCTTTACTATAGCTTGACACTGAACATTGAGCCTTGATGTGTAGGATAGGTGGGAGGCAGTGAAGTAGGGACGCCAGTCCTTATGGAGCCAACCTTGAAATACCACCCTTTAATGTTTGATGTTCTAACTCCGGCCCCTAATCGGGGTCGAGGACAGTGTCTGGTGGGTAGTTTGACTGGGGCGGTCTCCTCCTAAAGAGTAACGGAGGAGCACGAAGGTTAGCTAATCACGGTCGGACATCGTGAGGTTAGTGCAAAGGCATAAGCTAGCTTGACTGCGAGAGTGACGGCTCGAGCAGGTGCGAAAGCAGGTCTTAGTGATCCGGTGGTTCTGAATGGAAGGGCCATCGCTCAACGGATAAAAGGTACTCCGGGGATAACAGGCTGATACCGCCCAAGAGTTCATATCGACGGCGGTGTTTGGCACCTCGATGTCGGCTCATCACATCCTGGGGCTGAAGTAGGTCCCAAGGGTATGGCTGTTCGCCATTTAAAGTGGTACGCGAGCTGGGTTTAGAACGTCGTGAGACAGTTCGGTCCCTATCTGCCGTGGGCGTTGGAAGATTGAGAGGGGCTGCTCCTAGTACGAGAGGACCGGAGTGGACGCACCACTGGTGTTCGGGTTGTCATGCCAATGGCATTGCCCGGTAGCTACGTGCGGAAGAGATAACCGCTGAAAGCATCTAAGCGGGAAACTTGCCTCGAGATGAGTCTTCCCTGTGGCTTTAGGCCACCTGAAGGGACGTTAAAGACGATGACGTTGATAGGTCGGGTGTGTAAGCGCAGCGATGCGTTGAGCTAACCGATACTAATGACCCGTGAGACTTAACCTTACAACACCTAAGGTGTTTGGGCGATGAGAGCGTTGTCCGCGAGGGCGATGAGAGAATTTTCAGCGAAGTTCCGGATAAAGGCCAATGGTCATCGTTGAAAGATGACGGTTGGATAACGAATTTGCCTGGCGGCACTAGCGCGGTGGTCCCACCTGACCCCATGCCGAACTCAGCAGTGAAACGCCGTAGCGCCGATGGTAGTGTGGGGTCTCCCCATGCGAGAGTAGGGAACTGCCAGGCATCCATTAAGGCCGATACCTCGAGTGTGACAAGAGGCGTTGGTGAAGCACCACAAACGGTTTTATGACATGCGTTGACCCCGCAAATGTTAAGTTTGGGTGTAGTACCGAATCGTGGTGCGGTAGTTCAGTCGGTTAGAATACCGGCCTGTCACGCCGGGGGTCGCGGGTTCGAGTCCCGTCCGCACCGCCACCCTATTTAGGGGCGTAGTTCAATTGGTAGAGCACCGGTCTCCAAAACCGGGTGTTGGGAGTTCGAGTCTCTCCGCCCCTGCCAGAAAACAGATAAAGCCCTTCGCTTACGCGAGGGGCTTTTTTTTATTTTTAAACGCAATACATCCCTCGTAGTATGGCGCTATTTTTGTTATGCACTTACACAAAATAATGCTCAGATAACCAGTCTACTTTTAACGATGGAAGTGTCATTGGCTGATGATACCGCCCTTTGATAGGGCTGTTTTTATAAAATGATTTACCAGCCTGATTTCTTATGCGTTCCACAATTCGGACGCGGCGGGCAAGAGTACTGCGGAGGCGGATAGCACCCTGGGCGCGGCGGATAATATGGCTGCCTATAATAAAGCGGCGGAGTAACAAAATAAGTACCGGCAGGCTCTAAACTGTATTGTCCATCAAAGCCGACGGCGAACGCTTGGAAAGCATAATTAGTGTTCGGGTTCAAATTATACAAAGCAAGCCAGGGAGTATTTCCATCGGTTTGTCCCGCCCAGTAGCCGGGGCTGGCGGCTTGCCATACATTAAAGTATGCCACAGGCGCACCACCGATGCCGGGCGTCCAGCTAAGCAATACTGACGTTGGAGTAAGATTGCTGGTCACCATATTGGTAGGCGATACAGGCCTTTCATTGATTGGCCGATTACAGTAGGAAAAATTAGAATTCGTCATAATAATATCCTCAATCTCTCAGGTCAACGCTATAATCAATCAGACGCGATATGAGTTACTTTTCTATAAACAGTGGCGATGCGCAATAAACATTGTTGAAGTGAAGACATTTAACAGTAAATATAATTAAGATTAGAATCTTAGCTTTTAGATAAAAATATAACCATAAGTTTTATCAAAATTTGAAAATTATTATTTATTCCTATAATCTATTGGTTGCGTGGAATGCCGTCAATTGTCAAATTTAAAATGGAAGTTTCCTTTATCAATGCAAGAGGCGATATGCTTTGGATAACATAGTTAACTATATGATTTTAAATTCAATGCTATTACTAATAAATAGTTTGAAAGAAAAACAGAATTGATAAAATAGCCATTCGAAAGCATGACTTAATATGCTGGAGTGATCTGCCGGTTCGAGCCCCTTCACCTGATTCTCGTTTTACGGCGGGAGTGACCTCCACCAGCCATCACCAGGGCTTATAAAATTAAGCCGTCGCCAAGACTTTCAAGATCATAACGAAATGCCTTCCCGGCAACTGCCGCCCCAGCCGTGGGCGATCTGGCCTGATGCAGAATTTCGTTGCAAAAATAGAATCCGGGAAATAACAGCAATGTAATCCATATTTTCAAACCGATTTTACTAGGGTTTCATATGATCGAGAGACACTGTGCAATGCCGCAGCTCAAAATGTTGCAATAAATGTAAAAACCATAATGTTCTCGCCAAAAGATATATAGCAGATTAATGCATGGCTCAACTCATGTTACATGTTGATGAGTGAAATGTTAAGGCGGTATTTCCCTAATTTTGAAGCATTTAATTTTTCCTCTGTATGGACACTGTACAAAAATATATCCATAAGCCACAGATTTAAATGAAAAAAATTACGATGCCTCTCTAGTCCTATTTGTCAAAAGTGTGATGCGCTACGATATAAAAAAGCCTTTTCTTGTTTAATTTTATTGTTGTTAGCCTTTAAGAAATACCCGTACATTTTATGATTATAAGAGGACGATGACTATGTGGAAGCGTTTACTTTTAGGATCTGCCATTTCTGTCGCGATGTCTGCAATGGCACTGGCCGCGCCGTTGACGGTGGGGTTTTCTCAGGTCGGCTCAGAGTCTGGCTGGCGCGCGGCGGAAACTACGGTAGCAAAAAGTGAAGCCCAGAAGCGCGGCATAACGTTGAAAATTGCCGATGGACAGCAAAAACAGGAAAACCAGATTAAAGCGGTCCGTTCATTCATTGCCCAGGGCGTAGACGCCATATTTATAGCGCCGGTGGTGCAAACCGGTTGGGAACCCGTTTTACAGGAAGCCAAAAGCGCTAAAATCCCGGTCTTCTTGCTGGACCGCGCTATTGTAGTCAAAGACAACTCGTTATATATGGCCGTAGTAACCGCTGATAATGTGCTTGAAGGCCGGCTGATAGGCGACTGGCTGGTGAAAACCATGAACGGCAAACCTTGTAACGTGGTGGAACTGCAGGGTACGGTGGGCGCCAGCGTGGCAATCGATCGTAAGAAAGGTTTTGCGGAAGCCATAGCAAAAGCGCCGGCAATAAAAATTATTCGCTCTCAGTCCGGTGACTTTACTCGCACTAACGGCAAAGTAGTCATGGAAAGTTTTATTAAAGCTGAAAACAATGGTAAAAATATATGCATGGTTTTCGCCCATAATGATGACATGGCAATAGGTGCGATACAGGCAATCAAAGAAGCGGGGCTTAAACCGGGCAAGGATATTCTTACCGGTTCAATTGATGGTGTTCCTGATATTTATAAAGCAATGCTGGCGGGAGAAGCCAATGCTAACGTGGAATTGACGCCTAATATGGCTGGCCCGGCATTTGATGCGCTTAACGCATATTTAAAGGATGGAACAAAACCACCTAAAATCATTAAAACAGAAAGCAGATTATATCTGCCCGCCGACGCTCAGGCGCAGTTAGCCAAGAAAAGTGGCATGGGGTACTAAAAAGTCGCTGTTTTATACCTAAAAGAGGGAAGGTCGAACTGCGAGTGATCGCACATTATAAAAATTCGCCACTGGGACAGGGGCAGAGGGAATATTCAACGTAAAACATTCCGCGTCATGGGTCCCGCGCTAAGGCCCATGACGCGGCAACAGCACATGACCCGTGTTGTTTCAAACGCTCCTGGCCGGTGGGTTGCCAGCGGCGACGGTTTATTCTTCTGCATCCTGCCTGGCGGGTCGTGGCACGGTTTGTCAAAATCCGGGTCCTTAGGTGTATTGATAAGGCAGTTTTTCCGGCTACGTTTTCAGGAGCATATTCCGTGGGCATCAACGAAAAACACGATGACGTATTACTCAGGATTACCGGTCTGAGTAAAAGCTTTCCCGGTGTCAAGGCGCTTAATGACGTTTCGTTAAGCCTGCGACGGGGTGAGATTATGGCGCTGCTCGGGGAAAATGGCGCTGGAAAATCCACACTAATCAAAGCGTTAACCGGTGTCTATCAGCGCGACAGCGGCTCAGTCAATCTGGATGGTCAGGACATTCATCCCAAAAATACCGCTCATGCACAGTCGTTGGGTATCGGCACCGTGTATCAGGAAATCAACCTGCTGCCCAATCTGTCGGTTGCCGATAATCTCTTTATCGGCCGCGAGCCGCGGCGGTTTGGTTTTATCAATCGCAAGGAAATCAACCTCAGGGCACGGGACATTCTGGCCGGCTACGGCTTCGCCCTGGATGTAACGGAACCACTGGGGCATTTCTCCGTCGCCATGCAGCAGATTGTGGCGATTTGCCGCGCGGTGGACCTGTCCGCCAAGGTGCTGATACTGGATGAACCCACCGCCAGCCTGGATGCCAACGAAGTTGAAATGCTGTTTACCATCATGCGGCAGTTGCGCGATCGGGGAATCAGCCTCATTTTCGTTACGCATTTTCTCGATCAGGTTTACAAGATTTCCGACCGGATTACGGTATTGCGCAACGGTGAATTCGTTGGTACCCGCGAGACCCGTGAGCTCCCCCATATAGAGCTGGTGAAGATGATGCTGGGGCGCGAACTGGATGAACATGCCTTGCAGCGGGCCGGGCGCACGCTGCTCAATGACAAGCCGGTGGTGGCGTTTGAAGGCTACGGTAAAAAGAATACCATCATGCCTTTCGATTTGGCGGTACGGCCGGGGGAAATTGTCGGTCTTGCCGGCTTGCTGGGATCGGGACGGACGGAAACCGCGGAGGTCATTTTCGGCATCCGCACGGCGGATTCGGGCAGCGCCCTCATCAAAGGGAAAAGAAAGGTTATACGTTCTCCCAACCAGGCCTCGCGGCTGGGGCTGGGCTTTTGCCCCGAGGACCGCAAAACCGACGGCATTATCGCCGCGGCGTCGGTACGGGAAAATATCATTCTTGCCTTGCAGGTTCAGCGCGGCTGGCTGCGCCCCATCTCACGCAAGGAGCAAAACAATATTGCCGAGCGCTTTATCAGGCAGCTCGGGATTCGCACACCCAGTCCCGAACAGCCCGTTGACTTCCTTTCCGGCGGGAACCAGCAAAAAGTGCTGTTGTCCCGCTGGTTATTGACCAAACCGCAGTTCCTGATTCTCGATGAACCCACCAGGGGTATCGATGTCGGCGCCCATGCTGAAATCATTCGGCTGATTGAAACCTTGTGCGCCGATGGCCTTGCCCTGTTGGTTATCTCTTCGGAACTGGAGGAATTGGTGGGATACGCCGATCGGGTGGTTATCCTGCGTGACCGCAAACATATCACCACCATTCCCCTGGAAGAATTGTCGGTTACCGCCATTATGAATGCCATTGCCGCCTAAGGAGCATGAGGTTATGTCCGGTTCAACGCCTTCCTTGACTAAAACGGTTACCGCCAAGCGGTGGCCGAGCGGCATGCCTCAGCTGGCTGCGCTGATCGTGGTATTGATCGCCGACGGTATTGTCGCCAATAATTTTTTCTCGATACATATGCAGGACGGCCGGCTGTTCGGCAGCCTGATTGATATTTTGAACCGCTGCGCGCCGGTGGCCTTGCTGTCCATCGGCATGACGCTGGTCATCGCCACCGGCGGCATCGATTTATCGGTGGGCGCGGTAATGGCCATCGCCGGTGCGGTGGCCGCCACGCTGACGGTACATGGCTACAGCCTGCCCGTTGTCATTTTGTCCACAATAGGCGTCGGTGTGCTATCCGGTTTGTGGAACGGCACGCTGGTGGCACTGTTAAAAATACAGCCTTTTGTCGCAACCCTGATTCTGATGGTGGCCGGACGGGGTATCGCCCAATTGATTACCGAAGGGCAGATCGTTACCTTCGACAATCCGTCCCTGGCCTGGATTGGCAGCGGTTCACTGCTGTATTTCCCCGTACCGGTCTTTATTACCCTTATTACCCTGGTCCTGGCATGGCTGCTGACGCGTAAAACAGCGCTGGGGTTGTTTATCGAGGCGGTGGGAATCAATATCCGCGCCGCCAAGAACGCTGGCGTAAAAACGCGCGTCATCGTGATGTCCACCTACATACTGAGCGGAATATGCGCCGCCGTCGCCGGGCTTATCGTCGCCGCCGATATACGCGGCGCCGACGCCAACAATGCCGGTTTGTGGCTGGAGCTGGATGCCATCCTGTCGGTGGTTATCGGCGGCGGCTCGCTGATGGGCGGCCGTTTCAATCTGTTCCTGTCGCTGTTGGGCGCATTGATCATTCAGGGAATGAATACCGGCATTCTTCTCTCGGGCTTCCAGCCGGAACTCAACCAGGTGGTGAAAGCCGTCGTCGTGCTCTGCGTGCTGGTGATGCAGTCATCCAGTTTTATCGTTTTTCTCAGGAGGCGCCGCCGCCATGTTTAAACGCAACCTTCCCCTGGTGATCACCATCTCGGTCTTTATTCTGGGTTATCTGTTCTGCTTGACCCAGTTCCGTGGGTTCGCCTCCACCCGGGTCATTTGTAACATCCTGACGGATAATGCCTTTCTCGGCATCATTGCGGTGGGCATGACGTTTGTGATTCTTTCCGGCGGCATCGACCTGTCGGTGGGATCGGTTATCGCGTTTACCGGCGTTTTCCTGGCGCGGGTTATCGGCGACTATCATATGTCCCCGCTGCTGGCGTTTCCGCTGGTGCTGGTCATGGGCTGCGGGTTCGGCGCCTTTATGGGCTGGCTGGTGGATACCCTGAAGATTCCGGCCTTTATCATCACCCTGGCGGGCATGTTTTTTCTGCGCGGCGCCAGTTATCTGGTGTCGGAAGAGTCCCTGCCCATCAATCATCCCATCTATGACACTCTCTCCAACCTGGCCTGGCAGATCCCGGGGGGAGGGCGCCTGAGCGCCATGGGGGTACTGATGCTGCTGGTCATCGTATTCGGCATGATCCTGGCGCGCTATACCCGGTTCGGCAGCCAGGTATACGCCATCGGCGGCAACGCTACGGCCGCGAATCTGATGGGTGTCTCAACGCGCAGCACCACCATTCGTATTTACATGCTGTCAACCGGGCTGGCCACGCTTGCGGGGATAGTCTTTTCGATTTATACCTCCGCCGGCTATGCCTTGGCGGGAATGGGGGTGGAATTGGATGCCATCGCCTCGGTGGTTATCGGCGGCACCCTGCTCAGCGGCGGTATCGGCACGGTATTCGGCACCCTGTTCGGCGTGTTGATCCAGGGGCTGATCCAGACCTATATCAATTTTGACGGCACCCTTAGCTCCTGGTGGACCAAAATCGTCATCGGGATTTTGCTGTTTGCGTTTATCGCCTTGCAGCGCTTGCTGAATTCGCTATGGGAAAACAATCAAAACGCCAAAGTTACCAACATTCCCCGCACCGTAGGGAATCAAAGCGTCAAAACATCAGGGGCGGGATTGTGATCGGTATCTCTTTAATCCGCCTAAAACGGCTTTTAACGCATTTTAACCTGTAGAGGCTGGTGGGGTTAGGCAGACGTTTTAAGAGAATATGGCCGCGTTAAGGCGCTTAAATAACGGGAGTTTTCAGCAGTTGGCGTATGAGCGTGCGTTGATCGCTATTTTGTAACCAAACCGCATACAAAGGACGGAGCAACGGCGGCATCTCGGCGATGGCGATGAGCTCGGGGAAACTTTCCGCCCAGTGGCTGGGTAAAAAAACGCATGCCTGGGTGGTGGGCAATAAATAACGTGCCAAATGTGCCGAAGTGGTGCTCATGATCGGATTCGGATTATGCACCAGCAACCGGCTTTCATAAGTATGAAAATCCGCGCCCCATTCCAAACGGATATAAGGCCGCTCCTCTTCCTCCGGCTCGCTGGAGGCGGCAAAAAGTGTTAACGAAAAATTCCCCAGCAGCTGGCAGGTCAGCTCTTCCATTTTGGGAGCCTCCGTGGTTATGAGGAGATCCAACTGCCGTTCATGCAATTGATTTATCAGCGCGTGGCGCAAGGCGATGCGGGCCTCTACCTGCAGGGTAGGACGTTGCTGGTACAGCAACTGCAGCCATTGTCCCAGCCAAGCCTCCCAAAGCGACGCCGTGGCGCCGATAGACAACAGGTTATGCTGGAGCGAGCGTGTGACCTCCTGCTTGGCCAACTGCCAGGTGGCCATCAGGTTCTCCGCGTAGGGCAGCAGGCTCTCTCCGGCGGGGGTTAACCGGATATTATTGCGGTGCCGGGTGAACAAACTGACGCCTAATTGTGTTTCCAATTGGCGTATACGGAAGCTCACCGCGGACTGCGTCAGGTACAGCGCTTCGGCCGCGCGACCAAAGTGTCTGGTCCTGCTAACTTCTAAAAAGGTTTTAAGTAATTCCGTGTCCACGGCCATCTCCAAAAAATTTTTATCGTGACGATTTAAATGTTTTGTTTTACAGAAAGTCAAGCCTATCTAATACTCCGCGCCATAAACAGTACGGCTTATGAAAGGATGGGGAGCGCTTAAGATGGCGGACAGCTTTTCTACTACCAACCGGTATTTCGATAACAAAAACTACCCTCGCGGGTTTTCCCGACACGGCCATTTCACCATTCGGGAAGCCCAATTACTGGAACGTTGCGGCCATGCCTACAACGATCTGGACAGTGGTAAACGCGAGCCTGTGACCGACGAAGAGAAACAATTTGTTGCTGTATGTCACGGTGAACGGGAACCGTCAACGGAACATGAAAAAGTGTGGTTCAAGTACATAGAGCATATCCGTCGCCCCAAACGCTTCCATACCTTGTCCGGCGGTAAACCGCAGATGGATGTAGTGGAAGATTATACCGATAGCGAAGATTAATCCTTTCATGGGGCTTTCGCCCCATGTTATTCCATTTGTTGCCAAAGTTGTTGCAGTAAGCGGTCGATACTGCGATAGCTGACGGCTTCCGCCAAATGGCAACGCCGTATCTCCGGCTCGCCGGCCAAGTCAGCCAGCGTACGGGCGACCTTCAGCGTTCGGTGCCAGGCCCGCGCGGAAAGTCCGAGTTTTTCCATGATATTTTCCAAAAAAATCGCTTCAGCTTCGTCCAGGCGACAATAAACGCTTACCTCCTGATTATTCATATGTGCATTGATTTTCTGACAACGGCCCAACTGCGCCAGCCGGGCTATCCGCACCCGTTCCCGCACCGTCGCGCTCTGTTCGCCGTCCGTACCCGGCTGACGCAGCATGCCTGGAGGCAATAGCGGCACTTCAATGGACATATCGAAACGATCGAGGAACGGACCGGATAAACGGTTCAGGTAGCGCAAGGTCTGCTGGGGGCCGCTGCGGCTGTGGACGCCTTGATAATCACCGGAAGGGCTGGGGTTCATCGCTCCGATCAGCTGAAAGCGCGCCGGGTAGAGGACCTTGGCCTGGGCGCGGGAAATGTTGATTTCGCCGGCCTCCAGCGGCTCGCGCAACGCATCCAGCACCCGCCGCTGGAATTCCGGCAGTTCATCAAGGAACAGTACCCCGTTATGGGCCAGGGAAACTTCCCCGGGTCGCGGTATGGCGCCGCCCCCCACCAACGCCGCCAATGTGGCGCTGTGATGGGGGGCGCGAAAGGGACGCCGGCGCCAGTGCCGGCGGGCATTATCGACACTTATCAGACTGGCGATGGCGGCGGTTTCGATAGCCTCGTGATCGTCCAGGGCCGGCAACAACCCGGGCAGCCTGCTGGCCAGCATGGTTTTGCCGGTGCCCGGCGGCCCCATCAGCAGCAGGTTATGGCCGCCGGCGGCGGCGATTTCCAGCGCTCGCTTGGCCTGCTGCTGGCCGATAATATCCCGCAAATCGGTCCCTTCATGCTCGTCCGGCGGGTCGGCGTGGTATGCCACCGCGGCCAGTTCTCCCGCCCCCTGTATAAACCGGCAGACCTCCTGCAGCCGTTCGGCTGTCCGAACACGGCTATGGGGCACCAGCCCGGCTTCGGCGCCGTTGCGGTTCGACAGTATAAGCTGCCGCTCTGCCCGTGACGCTTCCAGCGCGGCGGGGATTGCCCCTTGTACCGGCCGGATTTCACCGGACAGCGCCAGTTCACCGAGGAATTCAAACCCGACCAGCTTCTCATGGGGGACCTGCTGTGACGCCGCCAGGATGGCCATGGCAATAGGCAAATCATAACGTCCGCCCTCTTTGGGCAGATCCGCCGGCGCCAGACTGACGGTAATGCGCCGGGCGGGAAAATCGAAGCCATTATTCAATAACGCGCTGCGTACCCGATCCCGCGCGCCCTTGACGGTGGCGTCGGGCAGCCCCACCAGGGTAAATCCGGGCAATCCCTTGCTGATGTGGGCCTCCACTGTTATCAAGGGGGCCTGGACGCCAATTGAAGCCCGGGTATAGACGAATGCGAGTGACATCACTGCCTCCATGCCGTGTTTTTACCCATTCTGCCCGACGACGCCGTGATGAATGATCTTAATAAGCGATCTTGCGGCGCCCATGGAGAAATTAATTTTCCCCATGATGCCCATGACACGGGTTATGCGTCCGGTCTCGCACGCTTTTTATGCGGTATGCCGCTGTGGTAATTCGGACTGACTACAGGGACAAAATGAAAAAAATTCATATGTAAACAAATTATTGAATATGTTTATGTTTATGCGTTTTTTGCGCCGCCCTCCGCGGCCGAAGAGATAAAAAAGAGTTGTCACCGGCGTCACTACTGTGATAACTCTGTAGGCATTCATTCGACCCGAAGTAAAATGAAAACCTATTTATGAAAGTCCTAGCCCAAGTGATTAGCCTAGTCGTGATTAGCGTGGTGGTGATTATTATCCCACCGTGCGGGGCTGCACTTGGACGACGAATAGCTTAGCAAACAAGCTTAACTCTCAAGAAAACCCCCGCACCGAAAGGACGGGGGTTTTTTTTTGCACCTTATTTTTTGGCAGGGTAAACGTAAAATGTATAAGGAACAGACCATGATTAACGGCATAAAATCCTGTTCCTGCCACCAGCGGGCGGGGATGTGACTATGAACGGGGCTCAGTGGGTGGTACAGGCGTTGCGCGCGCAAGGCGTGGATATGGTGTTCGGTTATCCCGGCGGCGCTATCATGCCGGTATACGATGCGCTCTATGACGGCGGGGTGGAACATCTGCTTTGCCGGCATGAACAGGGTGCGGCCATGGCGGCGATTGGCTACGCGCGGGCTACCGGCAAAGTAGGCGTTTGCATCGCCACCTCGGGTCCCGGCGCCACCAACCTTATCACCGGTCTGGCGGATGCCCTGCTGGACTCTGTTCCGCTGGTGGCCATTACCGGCCAGGTGGGCTCGGCGCTGATCGGCACCGATGCCTTCCAGGAAATCGATGTGCTGGGGCTGTCGTTGGCCTGCACCAAGCATAGCTTTTTGGTGGAGTCGCTGGAGGAGTTGCCGGCCATTATGACCGAGGCATTCGCCATTGCCGCCGGCGGACGGCCCGGACCGGTACTTATCGATATCCCTAAAGATATCCAGTTGGCAGTAGGGGATCTTAACCCGCATTTAATCAGCGTCGACGACCAGAGCGGCGTGGTCCAGGGCGATGTGGCGGCGGCGCGGGAATTATTGAGCCAGGCCAAAAAACCGATGCTGTATATCGGCGGTGGGGTGGGTATGGCGCGCGCGGTACCTGCGCTGCGTGACTTTATCGCCCAAACCGGCATACCGAGCGTGGCGACGCTGAAAGGTCTCGGCGCGCCGAACCCTGACGATGACTGTTATCTGGGCATGCTGGGTATGCACGGTAATCAGGCGGCCAATCTGGCGGTGCAGTCTTGCGATCTGCTGATGGCGGTGGGGGCGCGTTTTGACGATCGGGTTACCGGTAAGCTCAACGCCTTTGCCCCTCATGCCAAAGTGATTCATCTGGATATCGATCCGGCGGAATTGGGTAAACTCCGGCAGCCCCATGTGGCATTGCAGGGCGATTTGAACCGGATGCTGCCGGCCCTTGCGCAGCCGCTGTCGATAAACGGCTGGCGTTCCGAGACCCGGGCGCTGAAAGCGGAATACCGCTGGCGCTACGATCATCCCGGCCCGGCGATATACGCGCCGGCCTTGCTTGACAAGCTGTCCCGGCGGGCGCCGGAAAATACCGTCGTCACCACCGATGTCGGCCAGCATCAAATGTGGGCGGCGCAGCATATGCGTTTCAGCCGGCCGGAAAACTTCATTACTTCCAGCGGGTTGGGCAGCATGGGATTCGGCATCCCGGCGGCGGTAGGCGCGCAGGTGGCCCGTCCGCAGGATACCGTGGTCTGTGTTTCCGGCGACGGCTCGTTTATGATGAACGTCCAAGAGTTAACCACCATCAAGCGAAAACGGTTGCCGTTGAAAATCGTTTTGATGGATAACCAGCGATTAGGCATGGTTCGACAGTGGCAACAATTGTTTTTCGATGCACGTTACAGCGAAACCATCCTCTCAGATAATCCCGACTTCCTTGTACTGGCCAGCGCTTTTGACATCCCCGGCCAACGAATCACCCGCAAAGACCAGATTGATGCCGCCCTTGAGACCATGTTCGCCCACCAGGGTCCGTACCTGCTGCATGTCTCCATCGACGAAAACGACAACGTCTGGCCCCTGGTGCCCCCCGGCGCCGGCAATGAAACCATGTTGGAGAAATTATCATGATGCAGCATCAGCTTTCCATCGACGCCCGTTCCCGTCCCGAAGTATTGGAGCGTGTTCTGCGGGTGGTTCGTCATCGCGGATTCCGCGTCTGCGCGTTGAATATGGCGCCGCAAACCAATCCCGAAAATATAAATATTCAGTTGACCGTTGCAAGCCAACGCCCGGTCGATTTACTGTCTTCACAATTAAGTAAACTTATGGATGTCGCCTGTGTCGAGATCCTGCAATTGGCATCACAACAAATACGCGCCTAAGGCACGAGTAAGGAAAAGAAAATGACGACGAAGAAAGCTGATTTTATCTGGTTCAATGGCGAAATGGTTCCGTGGGCGGATGCCAAGGTCCATGTGATGTCCCATGCGCTGCATTATGGATCATCAGTCTTCGAAGGTGTGCGTTGCTATGATTCCCATAAAGGGCCGGTGGTTTTCCGTCATCGTGAACATATGCAGCGCCTGCGCGACTCCGCCAAGATTTATCGCATGCCGGTAAGCCAGAGCGTGGATGAACTCATGGCGGCAACCCGCGCGGTGCTGATCAAAAACAAACTGACGAGCGCCTATATCCGCCCGCTGATATTCGTGGGCGACGTGGGCATGGGCGTTAACCCGCCGCCGGACTATACCACCGATGTCATCATCGCCGCCTTCCCTTGGGGTGCGTATCTGGGCGAAGACGCATTGGATCAGGGTATCGACGCCATGGTCTCATCCTGGAATCGCGTCGCGGCCAATACCATACCCACGGCGGCCAAAGCCGGCGGTAACTATCTTTCATCCATGCTGGTGGGCAGCGAAGCCCGTCGCCATGGCTATCAGGAAGGAATAGCGCTGGACGTGCACGGCTATGTTTCCGAAGGTGCCGGCGAAAACCTGTTCGAAGTGAAAGAGGGCATCCTGTTTACGCCGCCCTTTACCTCGTCCGCCTTGCCCGGTATTACCCGCGACGCCATTATCAAACTGGCCAAGCAGCTCGGCATCGAGGTTCGCGAACAGGTGCTGTCCCGTGAATCCCTCTACCTGGCGGACGAAGTGTTCATGTCCGGCACCGCCGCTGAAATCACCCCGGTGCGCAGCGTCGACGGTATCCAGGTGGGCATCGGCCGCTGCGGTCCGGTGACCAAGCAATTGCAACAGGCGTTTTTCGGTTTGTTTACCGGCAAAACCGAAGACAGATGGGGCTGGCTGGATCCGGTCAATAGCTAAAAACAGATGATGAGTGTGGGCGGCGTATACCCAATAGCTTTCACGTTGCAGCAAGGCGGCAAGCTTGTGACAAATCTGTCTGGAACAGATTTGAACAGCGCTTGCGCTGGCCCGAAGGGTGAACCTCAGGGATGAGGTTCATCATCCCCAGGAGCTTAGATAACTAAGTGACTGGGGTGAGCGGGCGCAGCCAACACAGCTGCAACGTGGAAGATGAAGGGTATCGGCCGCCTGACAAAAAAGTTTAACTGGAGTATTGAGCATGCCTAAGTACCGTTCCGCGACCACAACCCACGGCCGCAATATGGCCGGCGCCCGTGCCTTATGGCGCGCCACCGGAATGACCGATGATGATTTCGGCAAGCCGATTATCGCGGTGGTGAACTCCTTTACCCAATTTGTGCCGGGTCACGTACACCTGCGCGATTTGGGTAAATTGGTGGCCGAGCAAATCGAAGCGTCCGGCGGCGTAGCGAAAGAATTCAATACCATTGCCGTGGATGACGGCATCGCCATGGGCCACGGCGGCATGCTGTACTCACTGCCTTCCCGCGAGCTTATCGCCGATTCGGTGGAATACATGGTCAACGCTCACTGCGCAGATGCCATGGTCTGTATTTCCAACTGCGATAAAATCACCCCGGGGATGCTGATGGCGGCGCTGCGGCTCAATATCCCGGCGATTTTCGTGTCCGGCGGACCGATGGAAGCCGGTAAAACGAAGTTATCCGACAAAATCATCAAGCTGGATCTGATTGACGCCATGATGCAGGGGGCCAATCCCAACGTGTCCGACGAAGACAGCAACCAGATTGAGCGTTCCGCCTGTCCCACCTGCGGTTCCTGTTCCGGTATGTTCACCGCCAACTCCATGAACTGCCTGACGGAAGCCCTCGGCCTCTCCCAGCCGGGCAACGGTTCGCTGCTGGCCACCCATGCCGATCGCAAGCAGTTGTTCCTCAATGCCGGTACCCGCATCGTCGGTTTGGCCAAACGTTATTATGACCAGGATGATGAAAGCGTATTGCCGCGCAGCATCGCCAATAAGGCCGCATTTGAGAACGCCATGACGCTGGATATCGCCATGGGCGGCTCAACCAATACCGTATTGCATCTGCTGGCGGCGGCGCAGGAAGGGGAAGTGGACTTCACCATGGCGGATATTGATCGCCTGTCCCGCAAAGTGCCGCATCTGTGCAAAGTGGCGCCGAGCACCCAGAAATACCATATGGAAGATGTTCACCGCGCAGGCGGCGTGCTGGGTATTCTGGGAGAACTGGACCGAGCCGGGCTGCTTAACCGCGGGGTGGGCAACGTGCTGGGCCTGACATTACCGGAAACCCTGCGGCAATATGATGTGATGGTCACCGACGACCCGGCGGTGAAAAGTATGTATTCCGCCGGTCCGGCCGGAATTCGCACCACCCAGGCGTTCTCGCAGGACTGCCGCTGGCCGTCCCTGGATACTGATCGCAAAGACGGCTGTATCCGTTCCCGTGAATCCGCCTACAGCCAGGACGGCGGGCTGGCGGTGCTTTACGGCAATATTGCCGAAGACGGCTGTATCGTGAAAACCGCCGGGGTGGATAAGAACAGCTTGGTATTCCGCGGTCCGGCAAAGGTCTATGAAAGCCAGGAAGAGGCGTCGGAAGCCATACTCGGCGGTAAAGTGGTGGCGGGGGATGTGGTGGTTATTCGCTATGAAGGTCCCAAGGGCGGACCGGGCATGCAGGAAATGCTCTATCCCACCACCTTCCTGAAGTCCATGGGCCTGGGCAAGCAGTGCGCGCTGATTACCGACGGCCGTTTTTCCGGCGGCACCTCCGGCCTGTCCATTGGCCATGTTTCCCCCGAAGCCGCCAGCGGCGGGTTGATTGGCCTGGCCAATGACGGCGATATCATCGCCATCAATATCCATGAGCGCAGTATCGCCCTGGACGTGGCGGACAGCGAGCTGGCTGCCCGGCGCGAATCCGAGCTGGCGCGCGGCGATGCCGCCTGGCACCCCCATGGCCGCGAGCGTCAGGTGTCGTTTGCCCTGCGAGCCTATGCCCTGCTCGCCACAAGCGCCGATAAAGGCGCGGTGCGCGATAAAAGCAAGCTGGGAGGCTAAGCCATGGCAGACTCACAACCGCTTCCCGCCGCGCCGTGCGCCGCGGAGTATCTTCGCGCCACGCTGCGCTCGCCGGTATATGAAGTGGCTCAGGTCACGCCGCTGCAGCACATGGACAAGCTGTCGGCGCGTCTTGGCAATAACGTGTTGGTCAAACGGGAAGACCGGCAGCCGGTGCACAGCTTTAAGCTGCGCGGCGCCTACGCCATGATATCCGGCCTGACCGAAGAGCAGAAAGCCCACGGGGTGGTGACCGCCTCGGCGGGCAACCATGCCCAGGGGGTGGCGCTATCGGCCACCAAATTGGGCATCAAGTCCCTGATCGTCATGCCGGTGGCGACGGCGGACATCAAAGTGGACGCGGTGCGCAGCTTCGGCGGCGAGGCCCTGCTCTACGGCGCCAATTTTGACGAAGCCAAAGCTAAAGCCATCGAACTCTCCCGGGAATTCAATTATACCTTTGTGCCGCCGTTCGACCATCCGGCGGTGATCGCCGGGCAGGGCACGCTGGCCATGGAGCTGTTGCAACAGGATGCCCATCTGGATCGCATTTTTGTGCCGGTGGGCGGCGGGGGTCTGGCCGCCGGCGTCGCGGTGCTGATTAAGCACCTGATGCCGCAAATCCAGGTCATCGGCGTCGAGGCGGAGGAGTCCGCCTGCCTTAAGGCGGCGCTGGATGCCGGCGAACCGGTGGATTTGCCCCGGGTGGGCGGCTTCGCCGAAGGGGTGGCGGTACGGCGTATCGGCGACGAGACCTTCCGTTTATGCCGTGCATATCTTGACGATGTGGTGACGGTTGACAGCGATGCCATCTGCGCGGCGGTAAAAGATATTTTCGAGGATGTCCGCGCCATCGCGGAACCGGCGGGGGCGCTGGCGCTGGCGGGTATGAAGAAGTATATCCAGCAGCATAATATCCGCGGCGAGCGGCTGGCGCATATCCTGTCAGGCGCCAATGTGAATTTTCACGGGCTGCGGTATGTCTCGGAGCGCTGCGAACTGGGAGAGCAACGGGAAGCCCTGATGGCGGTCACCATTCCGGAACAAAAGGGCAGCTTCCTGAAGTTCTGCCAGCTCTTGGGCGGCAGGGCGGTGACCGAATTCAACTACCGTTATGCCGATGCGGATAATGCCTGTATTTTTGTCGGTATCCGCCTGACCCGAGGCCATGCGGAACGGGACGAAATCCTGGCCGAACTTACCGCCGGCGGTTATCAGGTGGTGGATCTGTCCGATGACGAAATGGCCAAACTGCACGTGCGCTATATGGTAGGGGGCCGTCCCTCCAAGCCATTGCGCGAGCGCCTCTACAGCTTTGAGTTCCCGGAATCGCCCGGGGCGCTGTTGAAATTCCTGCAAACCCTCGGCACCCACTGGAATATTTCCCTGTTTCACTATCGCAGTCACGGCACCGATTACGGCCGGGTCATGGCGGGGTTTGAACTGTCCGATCGGGAGCCGGAATTTGACAAGCACTTGTCGGCGCTGGGTTACGAATGTCATAACGAAAGCCAAAACCCGGCGTTTCGGTTTTTTCTGCAGGGTTCGTGAGAAATAGAATCAATTTCTTTGACCTATGATATGGGCCTGCGCGGCAGGCCCGAAGGTAGCAGACGTAAGTTGAGTGAGTGATTCAACCTTCTTTCAATACTGTGGTTTTAATCTCGGCGGGAACTAAAATAGACATCAGCAGAGAGTCGTCTGCATAAAATTCCTTCAAGTCTAACGGTGACCCGTAAGATTTAAATTCAGGGCGAGATCCACTGACAAACAATTTATGTAACCCCTGTTGCAGTTCTGTCGGCAGTCGAGTCAGTCTAGGATTTTCTCTTAGATCCAAAATTCGCAAAGTAGGCGTCAATTCACCATGGAAAAGGATCAAATTGTTATTGTGCGCATAAAATTCGATAAGAAATAAAGGCAGTATCGGTATTTCTTCCAGTAGGTTGTTGCTGACATTAAGCATTTTCAGCGCCGGGGGTAAATCACCCGTCAGGACTTCAAGATGATTATAGCTGACATCGAGTGATTGTAATTCATATTGAAACTTCATATCCGGAAGAAATGTAAGCTGATTATTACTGGCGTTAAGCTTAATAAGGGTAGGCGCCAAAGCTGGGGTTATTTCGCTGAGTTGATTATTGTGGATATCCAATACTGTGATTGCTTTGGGCAGTACAGGCGGGAGGCTGGTCAAACCAAGGCCGCTGAGGTCTAGCTCATTACTATTATAACGCTCGCATTCAATCATACGTTGTAACGCGATGGACCTTTCTTCCCCCATTCCCGGTATCGCACTGTTTTTCCAGTTTTCCCATAGGATATAGGGTAAATCTACAAAATCGGAATAGTATAGGATCACTGTTCCAGAAGATAAGTTTGGGCAGAAATTTATCATTAAGTGTCTCCGTTATAAACGCAGAAGATAATACGTTTACATTTATAACGTGACTTAAACCTTCTATATAAATGACCGTTCCAGGCGCTGCCAGAACGCATCGATAAGCGGTTCCTGTAATCTTTTGATTTGTACGCAGACTCCCAGCTCCAGCGGCGCCACCGGTGTGCCGTGTTCGATAATTTGCACGCGGTTGCGCACCGGCTCAGGGCTATTGTCCACCACCACTGATGGAATCAATGCGATGCCGCAGCCCAGCGCCACCATGGAAACAATGGCTTCGTGACCGGCCACGGTGGCATAAATCTGCGGGGTTGAGATATGGTTGCTGCGAAACCAGTGATCGATGCGGCGGCGCGCCGGACCGTGTTCCGGTAAAATAAACGGCGTGCTGGACCAATCAGGGGTCTCCGCCAGCGCCTGGGCTCGCACCGGACAGGGCAGCGCAGGGGCGATAAGGATCATCGGAATCTGGCCGATGGGAGCGAAATCGATGCTGGCGGGCAGGATCTCCGGATGGCCGGCGATGCCTAGATCCGCATCGTTGGACTGTACTTTTTCCACCGCATCGGCGGGGTCGCCGGTGGTGAGTTTGATCTCTACCAGCGGATGCTCGGCGCGGAAACGATCGAGAATTGGCGGTAGATGGCTGTATGCGGCGGTCACAGAGCAAAACAGGCGTAATTCCCCGCTCAGAGACGGGCCGTGCTGGCCCAGGCGGTGTGATAACTGTTGATATTGCAGCAGCGTTTGCTGGGCGAAGATTTTCAATTGCTCGCCGGCATCGGTAAGCTGCACGGTACGATTATCGCGTAAAAACAGGGTGCGGCCTACGTCCTCCTCCAGCCGCTGAATCTGCCGGGACAGCGTGGACGGACTAACATGGGTCGCTTTGGCGGTGCGGCCGAAATGGCGACTTTCCGCCAAATGAAGGAATAATTTCAGATCCCTGAGATCCATAAAGGAGTCGCCTTGATATCATTGCACAATCTGCAACATGAGATTGTTAATATATCAATTTCAGCAACGTGATGCATGCTTTATAGTGGGCACCATATCGATCCCGCACAACGCTCCCGCCGGGCCCATGATCACTACACCCGGTTGGAAAACGCCAACTGAATTCGGCGGGCCGTTGCCGGGAACTCATACCCTATAGATGTCATAGATACGGAGTAGCAAGATGGCCAATTATTTCGATAGCTTAAACCTGCGCCAGCAACTGGAGCAGTTGGGTAAATGCCGCTTTATGGGCCGGGATGAATTCGCGGATGAAGCGGGTTATCTGAAAGGCAAGAAAGTGGTGATTGTCGGCTGCGGCGCACAGGGGCTTAATCAAGGCCTGAATATGCGTGATTCCGGTCTGGATATCTCCTATGCCCTGCGCCAGGCCGCCATCGACGAGAAACGTCCCTCATGGCGTAAAGCCACGGAAAACGGCTTTAAAGTGGGAACCTATGAAGAGCTGATTCCCCAGGCGGATCTGGTGGTGAACCTGACGCCGGACAAACAGCACTCCTATGTGGTGAAAGCGGTGCAGCCGCTGATGAAAAAAGGCGCGGCGCTGGGCTATTCCCATGGCTTCAATATCGTCGAAGTGGGCGAACAGATCCGTAAAGATATCACCGTCATCATGGTGGCGCCGAAATGTCCGGGCACCGAAGTGCGTGAAGAATACAAACGCGGTTTCGGCGTGCCGACCCTGATTGCCGTCCATCCGGAAAACGATCCCCAGGGCGAAGGCATGGCCTTGGCCAAAGCCTGGGCCGCCGCCACCGGCGGTCATCGCGCCGGGGTGCTGGAGTCCTCGTTTGTCGCCGAAGTGAAATCGGACCTGATGGGCGAACAGACCATCCTGTGCGGCATGCTGCAGGTGGGTTCACTGCTGTGCTACGACAAGCTGGTGGCCGACGGCGCCGATCCCGCTTATGCCGGCAAGCTGGTGCAATTCGGTTGGGAAACCACCACCGAAGCCTTGAAGCAGGGCGGCATCACCCTGATGCTGGATCGCCTGTCCAACAGCGCCAAACTGCGTGCCTTTGCGTTGTCCGAACAGTTGAAAACCCTGATGAAGCCGCTGTTTGAAAAGCACATGGACGACATCATCAGCGGCGCGTTCTCCAGCGGCATGATGGCCGACTGGGCCAATGACGACATCAAACTGCTGACCTGGCGTGAAGAAACCGGCGCCACGGCGTTTGAAAACGCCCCGGTATATGAAGGCAAAATCAGCGAACAGGAATACTTCGATAATGGCGTGCTGATGATCGCCATGGCGAAAGCCGGCGTCGAGCTGGCTTTCGAAACCATGACCCGTTCAGGGATTATCGCTGAATCGGCCTATTACGAATCCCTGCATGAGCTGCCGCTGATCGCCAATACCGTGGCCCGCAAGCGCCTGTATGAGATGAACGTGGTGATTTCCGACACCGCCGAATACGG
Organism: Sodalis ligni; assembly: GCF_016865525.2. Taxonomy (NCBI): domain Bacteria; kingdom Pseudomonadati; phylum Pseudomonadota; class Gammaproteobacteria; order Enterobacterales; family Bruguierivoracaceae; genus Sodalis; species Sodalis ligni. Next base: position 309,775 of record NZ_CP075169.1, read on the forward strand.
CAACTATCTGTTCGCCAACGCCGCCATTCCACTGCTGAAAGAGACATTCATGTCCGGCCTGCAGCCGGGGGATCTGGGCAAGCCGGCCGCCGCCGCTGAAGTCGACAACGCGCAGCTGCGTGATGTGAACGAGGCTATCCGTCAGCATCCCATTGAGGTTATCGGAGCCACCCTGCGCGGCTATATGAAAGACATGAAGCGCATTGCGGTAGCGAACTGAGTTTGGTTCCGCGCCGTTGCCGGCGCGGACGGGTTGGTTTTCCTGCAAATAATTAGACTGTCAGGAAAACTTCAATAAGGCGTACACGTAACGTCTTATTGTCATCGCCTTGCACAAATACATGTTCGCCGACAGTATTACACAGCGAGAAAGCCTATACACGAGCTGACAGCAGACGAACTTCAATGCCCAAAAATTCAGGAATGTCCGGTTCATTTTATTTCCGTGACGAAGCTATCGCGGCTGCGCCGGACTTTTTTCAAGTTCACCAGCCAATCACCTTCGGACGCCCGATAACCCAGCGGCAGAATAACAACGCTACGCAGGTTCTTCGATTTCAAACCGAGGATCTCATCCACCGCCGCCGGATCAAATCCTTCCATCGGCGTCGCGTCAACCTCTTCGAACGCCGCGGCAATCAAGGCAGCGCCCAGGCCGATGTATGCTTGCCGCGCGGCGGCCTGATAGTTAGCTTCCTTTCCCCGAGCGGCGACGATACCCAGCAACTGCTGGCGATAATTTTCCCAACCCTCGTTTTTGAAACCCCGGACGTCATTGGTGAGGTCAAACATCATATTGACGCGGTCTGGAGTGATGTCGTCCCAGGCGGCAAATACCAGCAGGTGCGAACAATCGGTAATTTGCGCCTGGTCCCACGCTACGGTCCGAATCTTTGCGCGAACATCCGCATTGCTCACGACAAACAGCTCAAAGGGTTGCAGCCCGCTTGAAGTCGGCGCCAGCCGCACAGCTTCAACAATACGTTCGAGCTTTTCCGCAGGGACGGTTTTCGTCGCATCGTACTTCTTGGTTGCATAGCGCCAGGCCAGTCTTTCATTTAAGGTCGTCATTAGGTTTCTCATCAGATGTTATTTGCAGCACGCAGCGTCAGCGGCCGTTGCGTAGTGTTTTGGTTTACTCCGTGGAACCGGCTTATATTCGGGTGACTCATGAGGCTCAAATAAAAATACTATACGATTAGCATCCGTAACCTGTTATCGATTATGGCTCTTGCGTCCTTTATGGGGTGTTAACTTTCGAGGCGGCATAACAGTAGGTCGTTGCTGCCAATAGGCTCAGCAATGAGTGAGGGGCTGATAGGCCATCGTTAGGCGTTAACGTAATGTCTCGGACCGGTTTTTTCAGGGGCTGATCACGGTGTGATGTTCATTAATGTATGCTATGTGATACATTAACGTCGATAGGATTCCCTATAGAATGCAAATGGCGGTTTTGCACCCTGGTCTGGAGCAACCGTCCCCATCTGTCCGGGGGAAATATCCTGGAATGCCCCCACAGTTTATTATCGGGATACGGGATACGGGATACGGGATACGGGAATGAACTCCAAGGCCGGATCAATGGCAAATCCGTCCCTGGCCCAGTCTGCGGTATAGGTGAACTGATAACGTTCCGTTCCCCTGGATGCGTACACGTCCAGTTGGCCCACCAGGCGCTCGTTGCCCTGCCAGTGAATGACGACGTTAATAGACTTCATCCTTGTCTCCTGGTACGGATGCGGACGGGTAACTGTTCATCCATTAAATGTCGCTACCGATGTAATTATGACCCACCTACCAATGTAAATCTGACCCACCTGGGGTAACAATGGCAGCTTTAAGAAGCTGCCCATGCTGACATTGGAGTTACGAGTGGAGATCGCAGTTCTTTTACGTCAGGGCATGTCTATACGCGGCATTGCTCGCCAGCTTTCCTGTTCCCGGCAGACCGTCCGCCGCTATATCCGTATGCAGGAGTCCCCGGCCAAGGCCAGCTACAAGGCCAGGGCGCCGAGGCCCGGCAAGCTTGACCCGTATAAGCCTTATATTCTTGAACGTGTGTACGCCGCCAGACCGCATTGGATACCTGGCAGCGTCATGCTCAGTGAGATACAACTTCGGGGATATTCCGGTGGCTACAGCATGCTTACCGCCTTTTTGCTCAACCTCAAGCAACAACCGGCTGACCCGGTGGTCCGTTTTGAGACCCAGCCCGGCGAACAGATGCAGGTTGATTTCACCGTGATAAGACAAGGCCGTCACCCGTTGTTGGCTTTTGTCGCCACCCTTGGCTGGAGCAGGGCAACCTTTGTACGTTTCTACGCCTGCCAGGATACCGCCGCTTGGTGTGATGGCATCGAGCAGGCGCTGTGCGCCTTTGGCGGTACACCGCAGCACCTTCTTTTTGATAACGCGAAGACCATTATCCTTGAACGCGATGTCTATGGCGTTGGCCGCCATCGGTGGAACCCGCCGCTACTGGCGCTCGCGGAGAAGTACGGTTTTACGCCCCGCGTGTGCCGGCCTTATCGCGCGAAGACCAAGGGTAAAGTTGAGCGATTCAACCACTATTTGAAGACCAGTTTTGTCGTTCCCCTGGCGACCACGTTTAAGCAGGCCGGTTTAGTCCTTGACGTGGATTCTGCCAACAGCCGTATCGGGCCATGGCTTACCACCGTCGCCAACGCCCGCAAGCATGGCACCACCGGCATTCCCCCCGAGCAGCGGCTACAGCAGGAGATTGACGTGCTGCTCCCGTTGCCGCGCGAAGGCACAGAGGTACCGTTATCGGTTGATAACCGCCGGGTTTTGCCCGTGAGAGTTTTCAACATCCGCTGTCGGTCTATCAGTCGCTGCTGGAGGTGAGGTCATGAGCCTTCAGCATCAGCGGATCAGCGAACTGTGCGAGTACTTTAAGCTTGACCGCATCGCCGCCGAGTGGCCTGGATTGGCACAGAAGACGCTGGATGATACCGGAACGTTCGGCGATTTTCTGGAGCAGTTGCTTCGCCTGGAGAATGACAGCCGCAACGAGCGGCGGCGCCAGACGCTGCTGCGCCTGTCGGGTTTGCCTGCGGTCAAGACGCTGGAGCAGTTTGACTTCAAGTTTGCCAGCGGCGCACCACGGGCACAGCTGCAGGAACTGGCTGGATTGGCGTTTATCGAAAGACAGGAGAACATCGTATTACTCGGGCCTTCCGGCGTTGGCAAGAGCCATTTTGCCTGCGCGTTGGCACATAAAGTCGCGATGGCCGGACTCAGCGTACGCTTCATTACGGCGGCGGATATGATGTTGCAACTGGTCGCCGCTCACCGTCAGGGCGATTTAAAAGGCTATTTAGGTCGGTGTGTCACCAAGCCCCGATTATTGGTGATCGACGAAGTGGGTTATCTGCCGTTCGGTAAAGAAGAAGCCAATTTATTCTTCCAGGTCGTGGCCCGCCGTTATGAAACAGGCAGCGTGATATTGACGAGTAACCTGCCGTTTACGCAGTGGTCTGGGACGTTTGGCGATGATGAGACGCTGACAGCGGCGATGTTGGATCGACTGCTGCACCATGCGCATATCGTCCAAATAACCGGCCAAAGCTATCGATTAAAAGACAAGCTCAAAAGTGGTCAGCTAAGGAAACCAACGCTGGCTGAACCACAACGATAATTCGTGGGGGGGTGGGTAACTTTTACTTTGGCATGGTGGGTCACAATTCAATCGGTATTGACAATTAAATCCAGCCCAAGGGGATCACGCGTCCTGTCGATGATTTTTTCCAATTCATCCAGCTTGCCCAGCACATACAGCGCTATGGCATAACTTCCCATGGAGACCTTCGGATCGCCGGCCTCCAGCCTGCTGAGCGTGGCGCGGGTGATGGGGTGAAATTTATTGCAAAAGTGGGGGTGATGGGGGAAGGATGTTTACCTGAGAGAAGGAGCCCGCTCTTGGGGCGGGGTTTTCCGTTGCGGTGCCAGATTCGACATCCTAATGGTGGGTAATCTATCAGAGCTGGATAGCAATCCTTTTACCCGTAGGGAGCGTGACATCAATGCTCAGATCCCCGCCCAATGCTACCACATAACGTTTTAATGTAGACAGGCGAGGATCGTTATCGGGTTGCTCCATGCGAGCAACACTCGGCTGTTTAATGCCCATTGCCTCTGCCAGTTCAGTCTGAGAGATGTTGAGTGCTTCCCTGAGCTGGCTTAAGGCGATGTCGCGTCGAAGTACTTCCACTTTTTCAGCTACGCGACTTTGCACTTCCGGGCTTTCCCTGGCCAGCAGTTCTTTATAGGTTGCCATCGATTACTTCTCCAGTGTATCCAGATGATTGCGGTACTCTGATTCGGCAAACCGGATCATGTCCCGATAGAATCTCTTTTCGTTCAATCCGGTTTTATCAGCGGCACAGAGAATAATAGCGCGGCGAACAGGATCGAATGCAAAAAGGCTCTAACAGGATCACCACGGTGTTGTATACGCAATTCTTTCATATTAGGAAATGAGGTTGCCTGCAAGGTATCGACATAAGGTCGGCCTAACTGTGGGCCGTAAATTTCCAAAATACCCATTGAAACAAGCACATCTTCCCGTAATGAAACCTCTTGTTCTAAAAACCACTCATCAAATGCTTTTGTTGTAATGACTTCCCACATGTCGCGCCGCATAGCCTATTCCCTATACACATACTATAGCCTATTCACTATATTTTCAATGGGCAGACGGACAGCTTATTTTCGTCTGACACCAGGTTTTGGGATGAGCTCCTCCTCAGGAAGAACCGGGTAGCGCAATGATGGCCCGATCCGTTGAGTATCCCTGTCCGGCCTCAAGCCTGCTGAGCGTGGCGCGGGTGATGCCGATACGCTCCGCCATCAGCGAGGTGCTGATGCGACGCCGTTTACGCGCATGCTGTATATTGCTGCCCAGTTTCTTCAGGGCCTGCTCGACGCGGAATAGTCTCATATTTGTGTGCTATATTAAGCACTAACAATGATAATGACCTATATAGCTTGCATTTTTTGCGACGTCAGTTCAAGAGATAAACACTTATACCGAAAATTCTTGCCGTTTGATTTACGCCGTTGTATTGTGCCTTTGCATCTGCAAAATCAGATGTTGGGATTGGTCTCCCGAGAATCATACTGGCGACATATGACGCGTCCGCGTCTTTTTTTATGTCGTGCGTCCGGCTCTGGAAGCGATACATTATCGCTTCCCCATTCAATGGTGGGCTGGGCGGGGGCACCGCAAGGTGCGCCGGTTTCCAGTATGGCCGGTAAGACCAACTCCGTTCAGTCCATCACCCGCAAGATTGGTCTCTTCGGTGGTGGTTTAAAATCACATACTGGAGGCTGCCTGAATGGCTATGATCCTTAACCAAACTCATCCCTTGCTTTCAATCACGTTCAGTTCAACCACGGATTTCACCGAGCTGGCCGGGTATTGCGAACGGTTCGCTGAAACCCTGCTGGAAAGCAGCGATCCTAGATTGCGGCATGCACTTTGCGAACGGCTTAGCGATTGTCTTGCGCTGTTGTATCCTACGCTGGACGATCCTATTCCGTCTCACGTGATGGATAGACTGACGGTGGACGAACTTCCGCTGACATCGCCCCGTTTTGAGCCCGATTCCGATTTGCTCTGCGAATACTGCCAGGTGCTGGTGCAACTGCTGACCGAACGGGCGGTATCGCCGCAAAGGGAGAAAATCCTCACGGGACTGCTGTTTGATCTGACGAGCTATTTTGCCGAAGAATTGAAGGCGCCGCGCTGGATACGTACCGCCGACGGGGTGAAGTTTATTGCGGAAGTGGAGGTGGCGAGGGAACGCTGAGTGCCCCGGTATAAGATGCCCGCCTTCATTTGAGGCGGGTTTAAAATGTATTAGCGGCTCTTTTGATAACATGCTTTTGACAGTTTGCCCGCTGGATATATATGTAAAAAATTAGGGGTATTCCTGCCTGGCATGCAGCACAGCCAAAACTTCGAGATAATCACTGAGTACTCGATAAACAACGATGTAGTGAGGGATGACGACTATTTCTCTGGTACCCGGCACACGCCCAGGGCGATATAAGTAAGGGTGCTCAGTTGCAGGGATCACGGATTCTTCGATATGTTGCAGTAGAGATTCAGCGGGAATGATTGTGCTCAGCGATGAAGGCGATAAGGTGATACAAGTCGGTTCTTGCATGGTAAGTCCATTTGACGGTTAACATTGTTAAGCCAATCTCCTGCGATTATTTGATTTTTCGATAACTTTACGTGCGCCAGCCATAACCTCATTGTGCGGCACGTTGGGTATTGCCGCATTCATGGATGTATTGACTTTAGCGCGAAACCAGCATTCATAACGCCCGGCTTGCTCTTGGGTCTCGAATTCCGACACGATAGGGGACTGTTTTTTGACAAAACGTTTCCACGCTAATCCGGCAATATAGATCAGTTTGTCATTCTCAAAGGACATGACACCGCAAACGGAATCCATGTGCCTAAAAAAAGGGTCGGACCCGACAGTCCGACCGATCTCACTTGCCCATCCATGGCTTACAGCAAAAGAATGAGGTTGTAGAGTGCCACCCTAGTGCTAAATGGTTCCTTAACCGTTCCTAATTTTGGGCTGGCGGTACGCGCTTAGCTGCGTGGCATATTTCTTTTGAAAACGATAAATTATAGAATCATATGTTATGAATGCAAATAACCAGCAAAACTCTAATATTTTCTTTTACAGCTTGCGATAATTTTCCTAAGTTTGAATAAATATCATTCAGAGGTAACCTAATGAAGATCGCAGGCACTGAGTCAACATTATCTTGCACCGATTCTATAACGGATTTTAATTCACTGGCTAATAATGCTACATCAAAATTACCCACGGCATTGAATAATGCCAGGAACAGCACGGAAACAACCTCTAGATATAAACAGCATGACGATAATTTAAGCCTGACGTCCGTCGCCGCTACGCTGGCTGCCGGTACGGCCACTCTTGGAATGACGGTTTTGGAGGCGTGGTTCATTGCTTCGCCGGAGGCGCGTCTGGCTTCGTGGTTTTGACCCCATATTTCCATACACCTATTCCCGCTTAGGTTGATGGTTTCCCCCTGCGCCGATATTCTCTTGGTGAGCGATATCCTAAAGCGCTATGAGGGTGATATTCGTTGTAGTGCTCGAACGCCAGTGACAGGCTTAACACCGCCGTCTGGCTGTCCGGTTTTGGCATCATGCCGATATAATCACGTTTCATCGTCTTGACGAAGCTTTCTGCTACACCGTTACTTTGTGGACTTCTGACCCTGGTCGTTCTGGGCTCTAAGCCCAGCATTTTAGCGAAGCGCCGGGTTTCATCTGCGCGATAGGCCGAACCGTTATCCGTCAGCCATTCGATGGGCGCTGTCGGCAGGTTTTGCCCGAACCGGCGTTCAACTGAGCGCAGCATAACGTCCTGTACCGTATCGCTGTCATAACCGCCAGTGCTGGCCGCCCAGTCCAATGCTTCCCGGTCGCCACAGTCGATGGCGAAGGTGACCCGCAGCTTTTCGCCATTATCGCAGCGGAACTCGAAGCCATCCGAACTCCAACGGCGATTGCTTTCGGCCACCGACACCCGGCCTGTGTGGCGCCGGGTTTCCGGTGTGGGACTGGGTTTCGACTCTAACAACAAGCCGTTATCACGCATCACGCGCCATACCCGTTTTGCGTTCACCCTCGGCAGACCTTCCTGCTCCGAACGGCGGCGCAGATTAGCCCAGATGCGTCGATAACCATAACTCGGCAGGTCGGCAACTTCGGCACGGATGTGTTCCAGTAATTCGGCGTCATCCTGATGCCGCTGCTTGCGGCCATCCTGCCAGTCAGCCTGCCGATATCGATAAAGCGAGAGCTGCGCACGCGACACACCCAGAGCTTCACTCACTGGTTTTACTCGTCTTCCCCGGGCAATAAGGGTCCGTGCGCAATCCATTTTTTTGTTTTGCCGTATTCAACCGCCTCCTTGAGGATCTCGGCTTCCATGGTTTTCTTACCCAGGAGACGCTGGAGTTCGCGGATCTGTTTCATGGCACTGTTTAACTCAGAAGCCGGCACAACCTCTTCGCCGGCAGAGACCGCCGTCAGGCTGCCGTCCTGATATTGCTTACGCCATTTAAAGACTTGATTAGCATTCACATTATGACGACGAGCGACAAGAGAAACGGAGCTACCTGGCTGGAAGGTCTCCTGAACAATGGCGATCTTTTCCTGCGGAGTGCGGCGGCGACGTCGCTCTGGCTCAGTAAGAACAGTATCCATGATTTCACTTTGACTAGGCTTAAACATAGCTTTAAGACTACCTCGTATTTTAAGCGGGTCAAAGTGTCTGGATCATTAGGGGGCTAATACACTTCGTTAATCGCATGCACAACGGTAGGGTCGGCTACCGGCATGTTCATCGGTGGTAAGACCGGTCTTTACCTCTCGAAGAATATTTCCGGTGTCTCAGAGCTGGTAGGGGCAGGAATTGGCGTTGTGTGCGCGGGCGCATGGGGAGGAGTAAGCGGAGCGATTCTTTCTCAGGCAGTCAACAATAGATAATCACGTTTCATAAGTATTTTCTGAACACTTCTTGCAGCTTTGTTAAAGACTTACCAATACAACCGTTTATCCCATATCGGCGAAATTTTTGGAGAGTGTAAAACAAACTGAAGTGGCATAGGCCTAAAGCGCGTGGATATTAAATCTCCGCGCTCATTAGGCAGAGAATTAGATATGAAATACTCGCCCGCTACCATCAGGCAGATCGACGGTCAAACTTAATTTCCCCCCCATTGCTTCAATGTAGCGCTTTAGAGTAGTCAGCTTTACGTCGTTCCCGCGCTGTTCAATCTGCGTAACGGCTGGTTGGCTGACTCCCATTGCTTCCGCAAGGGATTTTTGTGACAAATGCAAATCTTCACGCATGAGTTGCAAGCCCGTTTCCAAGATCATTTCGTCAGCCATTTCCTTGATACGCGCTTGGCTCTCAGGAGAACGGGCGGCAATGGCATCACGTAACGTTTTCATTTTATATACTCCATAAGCTCTAACTTATATTTTCAATAATATAATCTATGGCTTATAAGTCCAGAGGTTTTGGCGTTTTTTGGAATGAACTCCACACAAGGTAAGCCCTCAATCTCCCCCGCGCTTTCTGCTACAATCTCCCTCCGTCACTTTCAGCCCCTATGAATCCGGGAAGCCTTATGCGTTTGAACCCCAGCCAGCAACATGCCGTTGAATTTGTGACCGGGCCGTGCCTGGTGCTGGCGGGCGCCGGATCGGGCAAGACGCGGGTCATTACCAATAAAATCGCCCACCTGATCCGCCAGTGCGGTTACCAGGCACGCCATATCGCCGCGGTGACCTTTACCAATAAAGCCGCGCGGGAAATGAAAGAGCGCGTGGCGCAGACCCTGGGGCGGCAGGAAGCGCGGGGGTTGACCATTGCCACCTTCCATACCCTGGGCCTGGAGATCATCAAAAAGGAATATAAAGCGCTGGGGATGAAGGCGAAATTTTCCCTGTTCGATGAATATGACCAGCAGGCGCTGCTAAAGGATCTGACCGAGCAGTGGATCGATGGCGACAAGGATTTGCTGAAACAATTGGCATCGGCCATCGGCAACTGGAAAAACGATCTGCTGGGCCCGGAGCAGGCCGAAGCCCTGGCCCGCTCCGAGCGGGATAAGCTGTTCGCGCACTGCTACGGCCTGTATGACGCCCATCTCAGGGCCTGCAATGTGCTGGATTTCGATGATTTGATTCTCAGGCCCACGCTTTTGTTGCAGCGGGATGCCGAGGCGCGTGAGCGCTGGCAGAACCGGCTGCGCTATCTGCTGGTGGACGAGTATCAGGATACCAATACCAGCCAGTATGAATTGGTGAAGATGCTGGTGGGGGCCCGCGCCCGTTTTACCGTGGTGGGGGATGATGACCAGTCTATATACTCCTGGCGCGGCGCCCGGCCGCAAAACCTGGCATTGCTGCAGCAGGACTTTCCCGCGCTGCAGGTGATTAAGCTGGAGCAAAACTACCGTTCCACCGAACGTATTCTCAAAGCGGCCAACATCCTGATTGCCAATAACCCCCATCTTTATGAAAAGCGCCTGTTTTCCAGCCTGGGTTATGGCGAGGCGCTTAAAGTGATCACCGCTAACAACGAAGATCACGAGGCGGAACGGGTGGTGGGTGAATTGATAGCCCATCACTTTATCCGCAAGACCCGTTACGGCGATTATGCCATTCTGTATCGCGGCAACCATCAGTCCCGGCTGTTTGAAAAAATGCTGATGCAAAACCGCATTCCTTACCGTATTTCCGGCGGTACCTCGTTTTTTGCCCGGCCGGAAATCAAGGACCTGTTGTCTTATTTGCGAGTACTCACTAACCCCGATGATGACAGCGCTTTTTTGCGGGTGGTGAATACACCGCGCCGTGAAATAGGTCCGGCGACGCTGCAAAAGCTCGGGGAGTGGGCGGCCACCCGTCAGAAAAGCCTGTACTCAGCAAGTTTTGATGTCGGGCTGAGCCAGACCCTCACCGGCCGTGGTCTGGAGTCGCTGCAACAGTTCACCGGCTGGATGGCCCATATCGCCCGGCTGGCGGAAAGCGAGCCGGTGCCGGCGGTGCGGGATCTTGTCCGCGGCATGGAATACGAGAGCTGGCTGTATGAAACCTCCCCCAGCCCGAAAGCCGCCGAGATGCGGATGAAAAACGTCGATCAGTTATTCGCCTGGATGACCGAGATGCTGGAAGGGTCGGATTTGAACGAGCCGATGACGCTGGATCAGGTGGTGACCCGTTTTACCCTGCGGGAAATGATGGAGCGGGGGGATAACGACGAAGAACTTGATCAGGTGCAGTTGATGACGCTCCATGCCTCAAAGGGGCTGGAGTTTCCCTATGTCTTTCTGGTGGGCATGGAAGAGGGCCTGCTGCCGCACCAAAGCAGTATCGACGAGAACAATATCGACGAGGAGCGCCGGCTGGCCTACGTCGGCATCACCCGGGCGCAGAAGGAGCTGACTTTCACCCTGTGCCGCGAGCGGCGCCAGTACGGTGAAACCATTAAGCCCGAACCCAGCCGGTTTTTATTGGAATTGCCCCAGGACGATCTGGCCTGGGAAAGCAGCCGGAAAATTGTCAGCGCGGAAGACCGCATGGTCAAAGGGCAAAGTCATCTGGCCAATATCAAGGCGCAGCTGGCCAAAGCCAAAGGGCAGGCCCTAAAATAGCTTAGCCTTAGACGTATTGGCTTGATTCATACTTCTTGTAAAATGTCTTTTGTGAATGAGTTTAACCTTCAGACTATAGCAAAAATTTTCTGCGCAGGCATTATCATAACAACTTTCCAGACGAAGGTGATTTTACCTACCCATTTTTGATTAGGAATGTCGGCATTAACGTGTGAAGTCAGCAGGTTGGGTGCCACAAATACACGAGGGTTGCTATCCGACATGATTTTAAAACGCGGTGCTGTATGCGCTTTCAACCCTTGGCGACGCAGACTGTCCGCAACTATTCTGCAGACCGATATAGGGCAGAATTAAGCATATTTTGGATAATCGTTTTTGAAAGTATTATTATCAATAAAACTATATTACATTCTTTTTAATAATAAGAGAATGGGATTTTGACAATATCAGCAACGCAGCATCGGGCATCAATAGGAAATTACCAGGATCAGCTTTACGAAAAAGCCTTGAGAGGTATTAATCATACTTTGGGAGCGATCGTAAATCATTCAACCATACCGGATGAAATGCGTCTTTTGCGTCGCAGATTAACCGAGCCGAAAACTCTTCGGAAATATTGAACATGCCATTAGGTCAACGTCTTTCCCGGCGGAGTAGTGTCGCCACCGCAGTTCAATGGCTGTTACTGCTTAATCAGATTCAGCCGAAAACGGCTGCATCAGTTGTTTCATGGGATACAGGATTGTTTGCGAGCGGCAGCGACCCGCTTTCTGTCGGCCGAAATCATGCCCCGTGATCAACCAGAGCACCATCGCGACGACGGATAAAACGAGCCCCGTCCGGGGTATATCGTTATCCAGCACTGATTACAGGGGCTGAAGCTGCACCCGTAACTCATGGTGATGAGGGTGTAATCAGGGATATAAAGGATGACAGCTATATTATTACAGGCGAACAAAAGAAAAATGAGCTGATTGCAGCATTAAAGCAGTATCTGATCTCCTATGGGCAACTAACATCAGATGAAGGCCAGGATTTTGAGTTTTTACTCAGGACAGCGTCTGCAGGCAATTCTTTAATCATCACACATTTAGGCGATTATCCTGACTTTGCGAATCGCGCAAAACGATCACTCATGGCAGATAACGACCCACGCACAGCAGAGCACATAAAAGAACACTGTGCTTATGAAGAAGAAGTGTTGAATGCCAGAGGAGAGAACGTAGGAAAACTGCTTATATTTCAGGCGCAGCGCGCTGAAAACCCGTTCCGGATGATTTTTGATAACACGGACGGAGGCGTCTCGCCTGAAGCACGGGGCGTTGCTCAAGGGCTGAATGTTTCAGCAGACATTTTGACGCTTGGTATCAAGCCACTTTTCGGGAAGTTAATTGCGAACGCAAAACGCCGGAAGTACTACCAAAATGAAGATGATGCAATCTGCGCAGAAAGGTACCGGAGATTGTTTATTGCTGAGCTGGCGACATCCCTTGACGTTGAAGGGTTGGCATACGTATCACGTCGAACTTCCCTGCGGGTGAAACCTTCAGAGCTCTTAAATGTTTTGCCTGTTCAGCAAAAAGCGGCCTTTTATACCCGGAATCCGTCAACCGGTATACGGAAAGAAATTCTGCTGGAACTGAAAAAGGGAAAATCCGCAATAAATGACGGTGGACGTCGAGTTTATCTGCAACCTACTCAAAAACCGAATGAGTTCATTACACACCATCCTGATGCCGTGAGACCGGAGCTGCTGGAGCGCAGGGTCATCGTAGATGAGAATAATCTTACATGGCGATATGCAGACAATTTTGATTCAACAGGGCTTAACGTCCACGTTAGTGAGGGAAGAAGCTCATAACGCTGCATGGTGATTATTATGAGCTTGCAAGGAATAGCGCCGGTAAGTACGATATAGTAGTACATCAAAAATCAGGTAATAAAGAGTACATTCTCGTTTATATGGAGCCGTTGTCTAAGACATGGCATATGAGTGTACATAACAAGCATCCAGTGTTTAACAATAAACAAAAGGAAATACTCTCAAAAATTAGGTCCAGCAAAGAGAAGGATTTTATTATATCCCAGAGTTAAATAATAATCAGCAATACTACGGTGAAGGGAAGATTTATTATCAAGAACAAATTGGTGATGCTGGGCACTATCCCTGGGGTAGATATATTGAGATGAACGGAGAGTTGGTGCCAGTAAGAGTTACTCAGCATAAAGGGCAAGGTGTATTATACGAGGTTTACAATGTCAAAAATCCGGATAATAACGGTTGGCCGGTCGAGTGGGATGGAGAACGGTGGATATTCGAACGCCAAAATTCTGTTCATGTGTCCAGATCTCTAAAAGAACAGGTTTCACCGGATATGTTTGCCAAAGATGTTAACGCAAGAACCCTTTCAGCTCCTGACCATATGGGTTTAAGAGTTGATTTGGATGGAAATAAATATATTAAAGTCAATGATAATTTTATTAAAATTGAACATCAGAAAGACCTGCCGTTTATTAGAAATGGCAATGGTGATAAGATCTATTTGAATTTCAAAAAAAATAAGTTTTATCCGGTGAAATTCGAAAGAAAAAATGGCTCTCTTGTATCAAATCAAGCCGAGATGAAAAAGATATACAATTAAACTCCCCATCAGGTCTTGAATTTAATCAAAAAATTCCAAAATGAGGCATGGGCCTTGACAAAAGTAAAGGTCAGGAACTCAAATTTTGATAAGCCCAATGCTGTAGGTTCTAAAATCGATGTCGTCTTCACAATGAAATATAACAAGTTGGACAGCAAGAAATTCAAGGAAATGCCAATCCTTGAGTGGAATGAGATTATAAGGGTTAAGGATGAAGATTCCATATGGGAATTTCAGACTGATATGTACAAGCATAACCCAACAAGTATGACTTTTTTCCCATGGATTAACAGATATGCAGAAGCATATAATTATGTGAAGGCGGCAAATAAGGTATCTTTTAATGGCAATGTGAAAATTTATAAAAATAACATGGAGCCGCTTGGGATAAATGATATTAAAGACGCACGCTCACCTGCTGAGAGGGTCAGGAATGTCCAAAATTATCTTGCAAAAAATGAAGGGGTGATGGAAATAACGATAACCGACTTGCCTCAAATGAATAAAAGAAACGATGGAAATAATAAGGAACGAAGGCTGGACTTTAATGTGGGATTTGATAAGGATTCTATGATAACGTTTGGGCAGGGGATATCTTTACGTAAAAATGGAGGGGCAGATGTGTTTGTTACTACAAGTAAAGAAATTAACCTCGCCAAAGGAAAAGTAAACGCCCAGCCCCCTGAAATAGTAACAAAACCAAGGGAGCACACCCTTTTGGCAGGTGAGGTTATATAATATTTGCATTCGGAACAACGCCATTTAGACGGCAGATTCCGATTAGCGGGTATTAAAGCACCGTACCTTCGCCACCACGCCATAGCCTGCTTTTTCGGGCTATGGCAGCAGCGTACTCTTTACGACCGCAATGTCGGCTTTTGCCAACCGCTACAGCATTACTCGTTAAAAGTCCCATGGCTTAAGCATGTATCTTCAAAATCCGTAGATGTTCAGGAACTGCCATCGTATATAAAATGACCTTCAATGTTAGCACAGTTACGTGCGGCAATCGCTCTGGTTCGCGGTAACAGAGCTGGCGGGACGGAACGATATCAAAATCGAAACCATCAATAAATTTCTTCCAGCAACAGCGGCCAATGGACGTAGCTTTGCCATTGGCTCTCCTGTTCCAGGTATTCCCCACGCAGGGGATGCTGATTCAGCCAGCCATGGGGCAACAGCACATGCAGGGTATCGTCCAGCGCCCGCAGTTTCACTTCCGGCACTGCGTCGTCGCGACGGCGGCTGGCGAAGATGATCGCCAGGCGCATCAGCCGGCACAGGCGATGCGCCATCCGGGGCGGCAGGCTGTTTTGCTGGTTTAACTGGGCAACGTCAATTTGTTGGCTTTGATTTTGCAACAGCGTAGCGATGAGCTTCTGCTGGGCAGGGGTAAAGCCGGGTAAATCAGTATGCCGGGTCAGGTAGGCGGCATGTTGCGGGGCATTTTTGATATCGATACTCAGGCCAATTTCATGAATCATGGTCGCGCAGTGCAGCAAAGTGAAACATCGGGAGTCCAACTGCCACGCTTTAGCCACCTGATGGGCGAAATTGTCCGCCAGCCGGCTCACCCGCTGCGCTTGTTCGATATCCAGCTGATAGCGGCGCTGCATGTTTTCCAGCGTCCGTTCGCGGACATCCAAGCATACCGAGATATTCAGCATGCCGTACATGATGCCTTCCCGCAGCGCGCCGCCGGCCAGCGTCATGGTTTTTATGCCCAGCTCATGGAAAATCGCCAGCAATATCGACAGGCCGCTGGGGAATACCAGCGCCCGTTCCAGGGTCAATCCCTCGATTTCCAGTTCTTCCAGCTTGCCGCACTGGATGGCCCGCTGTTTGAGCTGCAAAAGTTTGCTCAGGGTGATGTGTTCGTCCATGCCCTGCGCCACCATGATTTCCTGCAGGGCCTGTACGGTGCCGGACGCGCCGACGCAAATCTGCCAGCCCGAGGCCAGCAGGCTTGATGCCACCGGACGGATCATTTCCCGCGCCGCCCGTTCCGCCTGCTCGAAATTCTCTTTGGTCAGGCTGCGATCGTTAAACCAGCGTTCGAGCCAGGTAACGCATCCCATCTCAAGGCTGAACAGTTCCAGGGCACGGGCGCCCCGTCCCACTATCAGCTCGGTGCTGCCGCCGCCGATATCCACCACCAGGCGCTCGTCCGACCCCCCGGTGGTATGGGCCACGCCCTGATAAATCAGCCGTGCTTCTTCTTCGCCGCTGATGACCCGTACGGGATTGCCCAGGATTTCGCGGGCGGGGACCAGAAAGGCGTCGGCATTGACGGCAATACGCAGCGTAGCGGTCGCCACCACGCGAATATGCGCCGGCGGAATATCCTGCAAATGTTCGGCAAAAAGCGTCAGGCAGTGCCAGCCGCGCTGCATGGCTTCATGGGATAGCCGATTGTCGGCATCCAATCCGGCGGCCAGGCGCACTTTACGTTTAATGCGCGCCAGCGTCTGGATGGAGCCGCCCACCTCACGAACCACTAACATATGGAAACTGTTAGAGCCTAAGTCAATGGCGGCGTAAAGAGAGGTGCAGCTCGGCATCTTGGTTAGCCCGGACGTTTGCGGTTATGACGCGGCGCTCCGCTGCGACGGGATACGGAATGACGGCGCGGGCCCGTGCCGGGCCTGGCGCGCGTGAGCCGTTTCGGCGCGGGGAGCTCACTCAATAGCGCATCGCTATTGTATTTACTGACGGGGATTTGATGGCCGATATAGCTTTCAATCGCCGTCAGGTTCAATGCATATTCTTCACACGCCAGGCTGATGGAGCTGCCGCTTTCCCCGGCGCGCCCGGTCCGGCCGATACGATGAACATAATCTTCGCAATCATCGGGCAGATCGTAATTGAATACGTGGGTCACCAGCGGGATATGAAGGCCGCGGGCGGCGACATCGGTGGCCACCAGAATATCCAGCGCCCCCTGGGTAAAGTCTTCCAGGATACGCAAACGCCTTTTTTGCGAAACGTCGCCGGTGAGCAGGCCCACACGGTGTCCGTCGGCGGCCAGATGGCCCCAGATATCTTCGCAGCGGTGTTTGGTGTTGGCGAAAATGATGCAGCGATCCGGCCACTCTTCTTCAATCAGCGTTTGCAGCAGGCGCATCTTTTCTTCGTTGGAGGGATAAAACAGCTCTTCCTGGATGCGGTAGCCGGTTTTTTGCAGAGGCTCCACTTCCACATACTCGGCGTTGTTCATATGTTCAAACGCCAATTCGCGTACCCGGTAGGATAAGGTGGCGGAAAACAGCATATTCAGGCGTTGTTCAACGGCGGGCATACGCCGGAACAGCCAGCGGATATCCTTGATGAACCCCAAATCGAACATGCGATCGGCTTCGTCAAGCACCACCACCTGGATGGCACCCATATCGACATAGTTCTGCTTGGTATAATCAATGAGACGGCCGGTGGTGCCCACCAGGATATCGACCCCGGCTTCGAGAACCTTAAGCTGTTTATCGTAGCCGTCGCCACCGTAAGCCAGACCCATTTTCAGGCCGGTTGCCTGGGCTAAGGGTTCAGCGTCCGAATGGATTTGCACCGCCAGCTCGCGGGTAGGCGCCATGATAAGCGCCCGCGGCTGATTGATTTGGCGCTGCTCATCCGCGGGATGTGACAGTAAATGATGAAACGTGGCAGCGAGGAAGGCCAGCGTCTTTCCGGTTCCGGTTTGCGCCTGGCCCGCCACATCTTTCCCGTCGAGGGTGATGGGCAACGTCAGCGCCTGAATAGGCGTGCAATTACTAAACCCTTGCTTTTCAAGGGATTCAATAATCAGCGGGTGCAGGGCGAAGTCGGAAAACTTCTTTTCGGTTAAGTGTGTTTTGCTCATAGTGTGGTAGAATAACAGTTAACTATTGCATTACGAAAGCGTATCCAGTGAAATAAAGTCAACCCGGCGTCTGTAAGCTGTGAATCAGCCGGGTAATGATAATCCTGTGGAGTAGAACATGAGCGATAAAATTATTCACTTAAGTGACGACAGCTTCGACAAGGACGTGTTGCAGGCAAAGGGATTGTTCCTGGTCGATTTCTGGGCGGAGTGGTGCGGTCCCTGTAAGATGATAGCGCCGATACTCCTTGAAGTCGCTGATGAATTCGAAGGCAAGTTGACCATCGCCAAGCTTAACATCGATGAGAATCCGGCCACGGCGCCTAAATACGGTATCCGGGGCATTCCGACGCTGTTGCTGTTCAAGGACGGCGAAGTGGTGGCCACCAAGGTCGGCGCGCTATCCAAGGGCCAGCTGAAAGAGTTCCTGAATAAAAATTTGTAATTGCCCTGGGGCGATTTTTTGCCGGGCCCTGGCTTCATTATGATTTCTCGTATTGACCGCTAGACGCCCGTCAAGAACCATGCTAAGTTTATGTCCACTGCATTTAGATCTTACCCGTAGTTTGAATCTGAGCTTTACTCTTTGCCCGAGTCCCGTTATAGAACAGCATTGGCGTGATCAAGCAAGGTGTTCAGGCAATCTGGATTTGAATTGATACGTTTTTAGGCGCTCTCAATCTTCAGTCTTCTTGTATTCATATTGCATGATTTGCTGTTCATCAGCCCAAACGGGATGCACTGGGATTAAATGCCGTTAGACAGGCACGATTTTACGCTGCCATACCATCCACAAGAATAGTTCGAGAAATACCCCGAGTTTAAGAACCCACCATTATGAACCTTACCGAATTAAAAAATACGCCGGTTTCTGAGCTAGTTACTCTCGGCGAAAATATGGGGCTGGAAAATCTGGCCCGCATGCGCAAACAGGACATCATCTTCGCCATTTTAAAGCAGCATGCCAAAAGTGGTGAGGATATCTTTGGCGATGGCGTTTTGGAAATTTTACAGGATGGATTCGGTTTCCTGCGTTCCAGTGACAGTTCCTATCTGGCCGGTCCCGACGATATCTATGTTTCTCCGAGCCAAATCCGCCGCTTCAACCTGCGCACAGGGGATACCATTTCCGGCAAGATCCGGCCGCCGAAAGAGGGCGAGCGTTACTTTGCCCTGTTGAAAGTCAACGAAGTCAATTACGACAAGCCGGAAAATGCCCGTAACAAAATTCTGTTCGAAAACCTGACCCCGTTGCATGCCAACTCCCGTTTGCGCATGGAACGCGGTAACGGTTCCACCGAAGATCTCACCGCCCGGGTGCTGGATTTAGCCGCCCCCATCGGTCGCGGTCAGCGCGGCCTGATTGTGGCCCCTCCCAAGGCCGGTAAGACCATGCTGCTGCAGAATATTGCGCAAAGCATCGCCTACAACCATCCCGATTGCGTGCTGATGGTGCTGCTGATTGACGAACGGCCGGAAGAAGTGACCGAAATGCAGCGTCTGGTGAAAGGCGAAGTCATTGCCTCAACGTTCGATGAACCGGCCTCACGCCATGTGCAAGTGGCCGAGATGGTTATCGAAAAAGCCAAGCGTTTGGTGGAGCATAAAAAAGACGTTATCATCCTGCTGGACTCCATTACCCGCCTGGCCCGCGCCTACAACACCGTGGTGCCCGCGTCCGGTAAGGTATTGACCGGCGGCGTGGACGCCAACGCGTTGCATCGCCCGAAACGCTTCTTCGGCGCGGCGCGTAATATGGAAGAAGGCGGCAGCCTGACCATTATCGCGACGGCGCTTATCGATACCGGCTCGAAGATGGACGAAGTCATATACGAAGAATTCAAAGGCACCGGTAATATGGAACTGCACCTTTCGCGGAAGATTGCTGAAAAACGTGTTTTCCCCGCCATTGATTACAACCGTTCCGGCACCCGTAAAGAAGAGCTGCTTACCACGCAGGAGGAACTGCAGAAGATGTGGATCCTGCGTAAAATCATCCATCCCATGGGTGAAACCGATGCCATGGAATTCCTTATGAACAAATTGGCCATGACCAAAACCAATGACGAATTCTTTGACATGATGAAACGCTCTTAAACAACAAAAACTCGGGTAACGCCACGTCTAAACGTGGCGTTTTTTGTTTGTGATGCTAGGATAGTCGCATCTTGCTTGTCGTATCTTTCTTACCCAAGAGATTTCAAATTGCAGCTATAAGGGTAAAGGCAAGCGGTCTTTTGCTTCAATAAACCTGACGCAGAGTCGGGTACGATGAAAAGATGAAAGAAAAATATTTCAGTGTCACGGAACTTGGTGACAATTGAGGCAAAAAGTGTGAGGCGTACACCACAGTAGCGTCCCAAACAGCCCGATGGATGCAGAGAGCTTTCTATTGTGAACCTACTCAATATGAGTACTGATTTTATTGCCATTTTTCTGTTCTCAATGGTTTTTTTGTTTTTTCTGCGCAAGATTGCCAAGAAGATAGGTCTGGTGGATCGGCCCAATTACCGCAAACGCCATCAAGGGCAGATCCCGCTGGTGGGCGGCATATCAATCTATGCCGGTATCTGTTTCACTTTCATTTATACGGATCATGCCGTACCCCATATCGGACTCTATTTATTATGCGCGGGCATCCTGGTCATTACGGGCGCTCTTGATGATAAATACGATATCAGCGTTATCTCCCGCGCCGCCATTCAGGCGTTAGTCGCAATCGCCATGATGGTTTTCGGCGGCCTGTATATCAATAGCCTGGGTTTTATCTTCGGCCCGTGGGAAATGGTGCTCGGACCTTTTGGTTATTTGGTGACGCTGTTCGCCGTGTGGGCCGCCATCAATGCGTTTAACATGGTTGACGGCATCGACGGGCTGCTGGGAGGATTATCCTGCGTCTCTCTCGGCGCCATGGGCATCCTTATGTGCCTGGATAACAATCCCGGACTGGGGCTGTGGTGTTTCGCCATGATTGCCGCTATTTTACCCTATATCCTGCTTAATCTCGGGTTGTTCGGTCGGCATTACAAAGTGTTTATGGGCGACGCCGGCAGCACCATGATCGGTTTCAGTATCATCTGGATCATTTTGCAAAGCACGCAGGGCGCGGGCCATCCCATGAATCCGGTGACCGCCCTGTGGATTATCGCCGTTCCGCTTATGGACATGATAGCCATCATGTACCGCAGGATGCGCAAGGGAATGAGCCCGTTTTCCCCCGATCGGCAGCATATCCACCACCTTATTATGAGAGCCGGCTTTAGTTCCAGGCAAGCCTTTGTTATTATTACCGTTACTGCAGCTTTGCTGGCTGCTTTCGGCGTCGCGGGAGAACGCTGGCTGGTCTGGCCTGAATCCGTGATGCTGATTTTATTCGTGCTGGTATTCTTGCTTTATGGCTATTTGCTTAAATGCGCCTGGCGAGTAGCGCGCTTCGTAAAGCGGACAAAGCGGCGGTTCGGCGATAAAAGATTACCGGCCGGCCGCACTTCGGGACGGAAATGACACCAGATAAACATGCTTCCTCACACGACCCCCGACTGGATAATGAACTGGATATTCGCGGTCTTGTTCTCCGGTTATGGCGCGGCAAGCGCTGGATTGTCGCCATGGCGGCGATTTTTGCCGCGTGCGCCTTGATCTACTCTCTATTGGTGAAGCAGGAATGGACCGCTACCGCCATCACCGATCGGCCGACGGTGAATATGTTGGGCAGTTATTTCTCACAACAGCAATTTTTACGTAACCTGGATGTGAAAAACTCTACCTTGCCGACGTCGGATATGCCGTCTATCGGGGATGAAGCCTACCAGGAGTTTATCCGCCAGCTCTCCTCCTATGATACCCGGCGTGATTTCTGGCTACAGAGCGCTTATTACGTTGCCCGTAAAGAGGGGCGTTCCCGTGCCGATGCGCTGCTGCTGGACGAGATGATCAATAACGTTCAGTTCGTTCCCCGCGACGATGCGAAAAAGTTGCCGGACCAGGTGACATTGACGGCCGAAACGGCGGCGGATGCCAATACGCTGCTGCGCGCGTATGTCGCTTATGCCAACCAGCGCGCGGACGGGGTTCTGAACGAAGATGTCACCGGCGCCTGGACGGCCCGCGCCATCTCACTTAAGGCCCAGGTCAAGCGTCAGGAAGCGGTGTCCCAGGCCATGTTTGAACGGGATGTGAATGCGCTTCGGCAAGCATTGGAGATTGCCAAGCGGCAAGGCATCAGCCATAGTCAAACCGATACGCCGGCGGAATCTTTACCACAATCCGCCCTCTACCTGCTGGGGCAGCCGGTATTGCAAGCCAGGCTGTCGGCATTGCAGGCCGCCGGGCCCAATTTTGACCTGGAGTACGATCAGAATCGCGCAATGTTGGCTACGCTGAATGTAGGACCGACATTGCAAAATAAATTCCAGACATATCGTTATTTACGAACGCCCGAGGAACCGGTAAAACGCGACAGACCTCGCCGGGTTTTCCTGCTCATTATCTGGGGTGCCATGGGTGTGCTGGCGGGTGCAGGGATAGCGTTAAGCCGCCGTCAATGATGTTGCCATTGCACAAAGTAAACCCTGAATAATTCGAGTTGCAGGGGAGCCAACGCACCGGCAACCGGAAGTATGACGGGTTTAACCGGGCATCAATCCGGATAGATGCTCCGCACGCCACGCGGCAGAGCTTATACGGGCCATCCCGGTGGCTTACACGAGACGGAAGGGAATTGCTGTGAAAGTGTTGAGTGTCTTCGGCACCAGGCCGGAAGCCATTAAAATGGCACCGTTGATCTTGGCCCTGGCCAATGATCCGGCCTTCGAGTCAAGAATTTGCGTGACGGCCCAGCACAGGGAGATGCTGGATCAGGTTTTGCGTCTTTTCAGCATCATTCCCGATTACGATTTGAATATCATGCAGCCGGATCAAGGGCTGACGGAAATCACCAGCCGGATCCTTACCGGCATGAAACCGGTTTTGCAGTCGTTTGAGCCCGATGTAGTGCTGGTGCATGGCGACACCACCACCACCCTGGCCACCAGCCTGGCGGCTTTTTATCAGCATATTCCAGTGGGCCATGTGGAAGCGGGGTTACGCACCGGCAATCTTTACTCGCCCTGGCCGGAAGAAGCCAATCGTAAATTGACCGGCCATCTGGCCATGTACCATTTTTCCCCCACTGAAAACGCCCGGCAAAATCTTTTGCGGGAGGGTCTGGCGGCGGAAAGGATTTTCATCACCGGCAACACCGTGATCGACGCGCTGTTTTGGGTGCGCGATCGCGTCATGAATGACGCCGCTTTGCGCGCCGCCCTTGAGCAGCGCTACGATTTTCTCGATGGGCAAAAAAAGCTGATCCTGGTTACCGGTCATCGCCGGGAAAGTTTTGGCGATGGATTTGAACGGATATGTAGCGCATTGGCCCATATCGCCCGCAACCATCCCGAGGTACAGGTGGTGTATCCGGTGCATCTGAATCCGAACGTCAGCGAACCGGTGAACCGTATCCTCAGCGGCATAGCCAATATCAAGCTTATCGATCCCCAGGATTATCTGCCGTTTGTCTATCTCATGGATCGGGCTTATATGATCCTCACCGACTCCGGCGGTATTCAGGAGGAGGCGCCTTCACTGGGTAAACCGGTCCTGGTGATGCGGGAAACCACCGAGCGTCCCGAGGCGGTGGCGGCGGGGACGGTGCTGCTGGTGGGAACCGATCCCGCCAGGATACAGGCGGCGGTATCGACATTGCTTAATGACGTCGATGAATATCATGCCATGAGCCGGGCTCATAATCCCTACGGCGACGGACAAGCGTGCCGGCGAATAATCGAAGCATTAAAAAATCATCAGGTGAAAGTATGAGTTTTGACATGATTTCCATCATCGGGCTGGGCTACATCGGTCTGCCGACCGCCGCGGCGTTTGCCTCGCGCCAAAAACACGTGGTAGGAGTGGATGTCAATCAACGAGCCGTGGATACCATCAACCGCGGTGAAATTCATATTATCGAGCCGGATCTGGAGCGACTGGTCAAGAGCGCGGTTGATGATGGCTATTTGCGGGCGGTGACTCGTCCCGAAGCGGCGGACGCCTTTCTGATCGCGGTACCTACCCCGTTTAAAGACGGCCATGAGCCTGATCTGACCTATGTCCGGACGGCGGCCCTCTCCCTGGCGCCGGTATTGAAACCGGGGGACCTGGTGATTCTTGAATCCACTTCGCCGGTGGGCACCACTGAACAGATGGCGTTATGGCTGGCGGATGCGCGTCCCGATCTGCATTTTCCGCAGACGGCGGGAGATCAGGCGGATATCAATATCGCCTACTGTCCGGAGCGGGTCTTGCCGGGCAAGATCGTGGCCGAACTGATTAAAAACGATCGGGTGATCGGCGGGATGACCCCGCGCTGTTCCGCACGCGCCAGCGAGCTTTATCGACTCTTTCTGGAAGGTGAGTGTGTCGTCACGAACTCCCGTACCGCCGAGATGTGCAAACTCACCGAAAACAGTTTCCGGGATGTGAATATCGCCTTCGCCAATGAGCTGTCGCTGATTTGCGCCGAGCAGGGCATCAATGTGTGGGAGCTTATCCGCCTGGCCAATCGCCATCCGCGGGTGAATATTTTACAGCCCGGTCCCGGCGTGGGCGGCCACTGCATTGCGGTGGATCCCTGGTTTATCGTGGCGCAGAATCCGCAGCAGGCGCGCTTGATCCGGACCGCCCGCCTGGTGAACGACGATAAGCCGGCCTGGGTGGTGGACCGGGTGAAGTCGGCGGTGGCGGATTGTCTGTTTGCGACCAATAAACGGGCAGGGGAGGTGATCATTGCCTGTTTCGGGCTGGCGTTTAAACCGGATATCGATGATTTACGCGAAAGTCCGGCGGTGTCCATTGTCCAACGGATAGCATCCTGGCATCAAGGCGCTACCCTGGTGGTCGAACCCAATGTCCGGCAACTGCCCGAGTCCTTGGCCGGGCAGGCCACGCTCACCGAGCTGGAGGATGCGCTCAACCGGGCGGATGTACTGGTGATGCTGGTGGATCATCGTCAGTTCAAAGCGCTGCCTCCCTCGGCAGTACGCCAGAAATGGGTGGTGGATACACGGGGGGTTTGGCGGTGAAGCGGATACTGGTTACCGGCGGCGCCGGGTTTATCGGCTCCGCGCTGGTCAGGCATATCATCTCCGCTACCCCGGACAGCGTGCTGGTGGCGGATAAGCTGACCTATGCCGGCAACCTGGATTCCCTGGCGCCGGTCTCAGGGGATGAACGCTATCATTTCCAACGGCTGGATATCTGTGACGGCCCGGCGCTGGACCGGCTTTTGCAGGCCTACCGGCCTGACCTTATCATGCATTTGGCGGCGGAAAGCCATGTGGATCGCTCTATCGACGGGCCGTCGGCGTTTATCCGCACCAATATCGACGGTACCTATATTTTGCTGGAGGCCGCACTGCGCTATTGGCAGACGCTTGATCGGGCAAAGCAAGCGGCGTTTCGTCTGCACCATATTTCCACTGATGAAGTGTACGGGGATCTCGGCGCCTCCCAGGGCCTGTTTACCGAAAACACCCCCTATGCCCCCAGCAGTCCCTATTCCGCCTCTAAAGCCGCCAGCGATCATCTGGTGCGGGCCTGGCGGCGAACTTTTGGTTTGCCTACGCTTGTTACTAATTGCTCCAATAATTACGGCCCCTATCAGTTTCCGGAAAAACTGATTCCGCTGGTGATATTGAATGCCCTGGCGGGAAAACCGCTGCCGGTATACGGCGACGGCGGGCAGATTCGCGACTGGCTGTATGTGGAAGATCACGCCCGTGCCCTATATCAGGTAGCGTTGGCTGGGAAAATCGGCGAAACCTATAATATCGGCGGCCATAACGAACGTAAAAATATCGACGTTGTGGCCTCTATCTGCGAGATATTGGAAGACTGTGCGGTAGGCAAACCTGCCGGAGTGGCGAATTTTCGCGATTTGATCCGGTTTGTGACCGACCGGCCAGGGCACGATCGTCGCTATGCCATCGACGCCGGAAAAATCGAACGCGAACTGGGCTGGTTGCCGCATGAAACATTCGACAGCGGTTTGCGCAAAACCGTGCAATGGTATCTTTCCCATCCGGCCTGGTGGCGTAGAGTGCAGGACGGCACCTATGCCGGCGAACGTCTGGGACTGGCTCGCTGAGGGGCCGTCTGCGACCAGGCCGGCTAGTGTGCCGGTCATGGCTGTTTTTCAAGAATCGACGGCAGGAGAGCCTATGAAAGGCATCGTTCTGGCGGGCGGCTCCGGCACCCGTCTTCACCCCATCACCCGCGGCGTGTCCAAACAGCTATTACCCATATATGACAAGCCGATGATTTATTATCCCTTGTCGGTGCTTATGCTGGCGGGTATTCGTGACATCCTGATCATCACCACACCCGAGGACCAGCCTTCTTACCGGCGACTGCTGGGCAACGGCGACCAGTTCGGCATCCGCCTGAGCTATGCCGGCCAGCCTAGCCCCGATGGATTGGCGCAGGCCTTTCTGATTGGCGAAGCCTTCATCGCCGGCGAGCCCTGCTGCCTGGTGCTGGGGGATAATATCTACTTCGGTCAGGGTTTCAGTCCGAAATTAAGGCAGATAGCGACGCGCACACAGGGCGCGACCATTTTCGGATATCAGGTAATGGACCCAGAGCGCTTCGGCGTGGTTGAATTTGATGATAATTTTCGGGCGCTGTCCCTTGAAGAGAAACCGGCCAAGGCCAAATCCAACTGGGCGGTTACCGGCCTCTATTTTTATGACGCCCAGGTGGTAGAGTTCGCCAAACAAGTCACCCCGTCATCCCGCGGCGAACTGGAGATCACGTCCATCAACCAGATGTACCTGGAGCGTGACCAGTTGCAGGTGCAACTCCTCGGCCGGGGCTTCGCCTGGCTGGATACCGGCACTCACGACAGCCTGATCGAGGCCAGTATGTTTGTGCAGACGGTGGAAAAGCGCCAAGGATTTAAAATCGCCTGCCTGGAGGAGATCGGCTGGCGTAACGGTTGGCTGGATGACGACGGCGTACGCCGCGCCGCCCAGGCATTGTCAAAAACCGGCTACGGCCAATATCTGGTGAATTTACTTCATGCCCGTCCACGCCAATATTGAACCTCTGCGCTGGGAAAGCGACTTTTTCGGTTTCGCCAGCGGCAAACTGGTCTTTGACCCGGCGGCTCCGCCGGTGTCTTCAGCCGGGCTGGATGCCTTCAATATCGTCCAGGCCAAAGTGGCGGCCCAGTGCCCACAGCAACTCGATGCGCTGGCGGCCCTGAATTTTCGTCTTGTGGAAAGTGAAATCGACCTTAGCGTTAACGTCGCGCCGCCCGCCGGGCCCGACATCGGCAAAAACGCTTATTCCGAGACCGTTTCACACTCCTCCGCGAAAATTCGTTTTGCCGGGGCGGCGGATATTCCGGCGTTACGCGCCATGGCGTCCACCGCATTCACCCTGAGCCGGTTTCGCGAACCCTGGTATTCCGGCCCGGACAGCAGCCGATTTTACGCCCTGTGGGCCGAAAACGCCGTGCTGGGACGTTTTGATCACCGCTGCCTGGTGGCTGGTCCGCCGGAGGCCGTTAACGGCATGGTGACCCTTAGGGATATCTCCGCGGAAGAGGTGCGTATCGGGCTGCTGGCGGTGGATCCGGCCTTCGGCGGTCGGGGCATCGGACGTCTGCTGTTTAACGCGGCCCTGGACTGGTGTCGCGATCATCACAAGAAACGCCTGCGGGTGGCGACCCAGACCGGCAACATCGCCGCGTTACGGCTCTACATAGCATGCGGAGCGACCATAGACAGCGCCGCTTATTGGTTATACAGGTGAACATATGATTCCGTTTAACGCGCCACCGGTGGTGGGTACTGAAATCGATTTTATCCGCTCGGCGATGGGCAGCGGTAAACTCTGCGGCGACGGCGGTTTTACCCAGCGCTGCCAGCAGTGGCTGGAGCAGCGTTTCGGCAGCGCCAAGGTATTGCTGACCCCTTCCTGCACCGCGTCGCTGGAGATGGCGGCTATTTTGCTGGATATCCGCCCCGGTGATGAAGTGATCATGCCCAGCTACACTTTTGTCTCCACCGCCAATGCCTTTGTGCTGCGCGGCGCCGTCATCGTCTTCGTGGATATCCGCCCGGATACCCAGAACATGGACGAAACCCTGATCGAAGCGGCCATCACCGAGAAAACCCGCGTTATTGTACCGGTTCACTATGCCGGCGTGGCCTGCGATATGGACCCTATCATGGCGCTGGCGAAAAAATACCGGCTGTTTGTGGTGGAAGATGCCGCCCAAGGCGTAATGTCCACCTATAAAGGCAAGGCTCTCGGCACCATCGGCCATATCGGCTGTTTCAGTTTCCATGAAACCAAAAACTACACGGCGGGGGGCGAGGGGGGCGCCACGCTGATAAACGACCCGGCACTGATTGAACGGGCGGAAATCATTCGGGAAAAAGGCACTGATCGCAGCCAGTTCTTTCGCGGCCAGGTGGATAAATACACCTGGCGCGATATCGGCTCCAGCTATCTCATGGCGGATATCCAGGCCGCCTATCTCTGGGGACAGCTGCAGGCGGCGGAAGAGATCAACCAACGCCGCCTGGCCTTATGGCGCCGTTACCGGGACGCATTATTGCCTCTGGCGGAGCAGAATCGCATCGATATCCCCTTTATCGCGCCGGGCTGCGAGCAAAACGGCCATATGTTTTACCTGAAGTTACGGGATATCCACGATCGTACGGCGTTCATCAACCATATGAAGGCGGCGGATATCCTGACGGTATTCCACTATATCCCCCTCCATGACAGCCCGGCCGGACAACGTTTCGGCCGCTTCCACGGCGAAGAGCGCTTTACCGGCCGGGAAAGCCGGCGGCTGGTGCGTTTGCCGCTGTTTTACAATCTCACCGACGATGCGCAATCCCGGGTTATCGACGCCATAAACGGATATTTCTCCTGATATGTCGCTGGCCGGGGCGTCATTATGGACCGCCGCGTCGACGCTGGTAAAGATCGGTGCCGGCCTGCTGGTGGTGAAGCTGCTGGCGGTATCTTTCGGACCCGGCGGCGTCGGGCAGGCGGGTAATTTCAGGCAGTTGGTGACGGTGCTGGGCGTACTGTCCGGCGCCGGTATTTTTAACGGCATCACCAGGTATGTAGCGCAATACCGGCACCAGCCGGAATCGCTGCGCAGGGTGCTGGGCACCGGTTCCACTCTGGTGCTGGGGTCTTCCGCCCTGCTGGCGCTGGTATTTCTGTGGGCCGCAGGGCCCATAGGCCGCGCGCTGTTCGGCCATGACCACTACCGGTCAGTGATCTATGCCGTGGCGTTTATTCAGCTCGGCATCGCTTATGCCAATCTGATGCTGGCCATCCTGAAAGGATTTCGCGATGCCGCGGGGAATGCCTTGGCCGTCGGCTGCGGCAGCATACTGGGAGCGGGCGCTTACTTTCTAAGTTATTATCTCGGTGGCTATCAGGGTGCGCTGGCCGGTTTAGCGCTGGTGCCGGCCGCTACCCTGCTGCCGGCGGCCCTGATCGTCGCCCGGCGGCGGAAGGTTCGACTGGCCGATTTACGCCCGGCATGGGATCGGATCCTGGCCACCGAGCTCGGCAAGTTTACCCTGATGGCGCTGATGACCTCCTTTACCCTGCCGGTAGCCTACATCCTGATGCGAAATTTGCTGGCGCGTCATTACAGCTGGTCGGAAGTGGGCATCTGGCAGGGCGTCAGCAGCATTTCCGACGCTTATCTCCAATTCATTACCGCCTCGTTTACCGTCTATCTGCTGCCCACACTGGCGCGCTTGACCGACAAGCGCGATATCAGCAAAGAAATCGCCCGTACGCTGTTGTTTGTGCTGCCTGCGGTGGCCGTTGTCAGCCTGGTGCTGTGGCTTATGCGCGATATTGCCATCCGTTTGCTGCTGTCCGCACAGTTCGATGCGATGCGCGATCTCTTTGCCTGGCAGCTGATTGGAGATGTACTGAAAGTGGGCGCTTACGTATTTGGTTATCTGGTCATTGCCAAAGCCTCCCTGCGCTTTTATCTTCTGACGGAATTGAGCCAATTTATCCTGCTGACCGGCTTTTCCCATTGGCTGATTCCTCTCCATGGGGCTCTTGGCGCGACCCAGGCCTATATGGCAACCTATATCGTCTATTTCTTGCTATGCGGCGGCGTGTTTACACTCTATTCCAGGAAAAAATGACTTTGCTGATCCACGTATTGGGTGCCGATATCCCCCATCATAATGTGACGGTCTTGAAATTCTTTAATGACCGCCTGGCCGGTGCGTTGCCGGCTGAACAGGTGCGGCATTTTATGGTGGCGGCCTCTGATATCTCCCTCTATCCGGACTTTCCGGCGTTGGACATCGCTGCCTATACGAATAAACCGGCCTTGGCGCAGGCGGTCATCAAGCGTGCCGCCGCCGACCCGGGGGCGCATTTTTTCCTGCACGGGCAGTTTAATGCCGGCATATGGCTGGCGCTGCTCACCGGCCGGTTATCCCCGGCCAGGATGAGCTGGCATATCTGGGGGGCGGATTTATATGAAGAATCCGTACAATGGAAACATCGCCTGTTTTACCTGCTGCGCCGCCGCGCCCAGGGCCGCATCGGCCATGTATTCGCCACCCTGGGGGATCTCTCGGTTTATCAACCGCGCTATCCCAAGGTGCCGTGCGAGCCGCTCTATTTTCCGACCCGTATGGATCCCGACCTGTCTTATGCTCGTCCGCCGATGCCGGCGGGAAAAAAGTTGACCATCCTGCTGGGCAATTCCGGCGATAGCTCCAATCGACATCTGGATGGCTTGCAATCCATCCGGCGGCAGTTCGGCACCCAAGCGCGGATCGTTATACCCTTGGGCTATCCGTCGAACAATGACGGCTATATCGCCCGGGTACGGACGGAAGCGGAAAAGTATTTTTCCCCGGAGCAACTGGAGTTGTTAACCGAACCGGTAGCCTTTGACGACTATCTCTCCTTGCTGCGGCGATGCGATTTAGGCTATTTTCTTTTTAACCGACAGCAGGGCATCGGAACGCTTTGCCTGTTGATTCAGTTCGGCGTGCCTTTTGTGCTGAGCCGGCAAAACCCGTTCTGGCGGGATTTGGCGGAGCAGCAGGTGCCGGTATTATTCCATGGCGATGCCCTGGATACGGCGGTGGTAGAGGAAGCTCAGCGGCAGCTGTCCGCCGTGGACAAAAGCCGTATCGCGTTTTTCTATCCCAATTATATGCAGGGCTGGCGGCGTGCGCTGGCCGTTGCGGCGGGGACCACCCTATGACTCTGGGGCAGTTTGGCGGGTTATTGGTCGTGTATCTGCTGGGACTGGTGTTTGTCCTGACGCTGACCTATCGGGAATTCAGGCGTATCAGATTTAACTTCAACGTGTTTTTTCGGTGCTCTACCTGCTGACCTTTTATCTCGGCTTCCCGTTTACCTGCGTACTGGTCTTCCGTTATAACGTCCAGGTGGTGCCCGCGGAGTATCTGATGTACGCCCTGCTGGCAGCCACGTCGTTTTACGGTATTTATTATGTCAGCTATAAAACACGCTGGTTTGCCCCAACGCAAACCCGCCCCATCGGGCTGCTGGCGTTTAACCGGGTAGAGGCCCATCTGGTCTGGGTAATACTGGCGCTCATTGCCGTCGGGACCGTGGGGGTCTTTTTTATACACAACGGCTTCCTGCTGTTTCGCCTGCAATCCTACAGCCAGATTTTTTCCCGCGATGTCTCCGATGTGGCGCTCAAGCGGTTTTTCTATTTCTTTATTCCGGCGATGCTGGTGCTCTATTTTCTCAATCCCCACCGCCGCAGCTGGCTGCTGTTCCTGCTCAGTACCGTTGCCTTCGGCATCTTCACCTATATGGTGGTGGGGGGAACCCGGGCCAATATCATTATCGCCTTTGCCCTGTTCCTGTTTATCGGGATACAGCGCGGCTGGATAAGCCTGTGGATACTGGGCGGCGCAGGGGTGATGGCGATTGCGGGCATGTTCTGGCTGGCGCTGAAACGCTATGGACTGAATGTCAAGGGCGACGAAGCCTTCTACACTTTTTTGTATCTGACGCGCGACACGTTCTCCCCCTGGGAAAACCTGGCGTTGCTGTTGCAAAATGGCGATAAAATCATTTTTCAGGGACTGGCGCCGATTGTTCGGGATTTTTATGTTTTCATCCCCGGTTGGGTATGGCCGGAACGGCCTAATCTGGTATTGAATACCGCCAATTATTTCACTTGGAATGTATTGGATAACCATTCCGGCCTGGCGATTTCCCCGACGCTTATCGGCTCGTTACTGGTGATGGGGGGCGTTGTATTCATTCCTCTCGGCGCTATCGCGGTGGGCCTGATCCTGAAAATGTTCGATACCCTTTATGAGCGCGGCAAGGCAGCGTCAGATCGCTATCGCTCGGCTATATTGCAGGCGTTCTGTTTTGGCGCGGTATTCAATATCATTGTGCTGGTGCGGGAAGGCGTCGATGCGTTCGTTTCCCGGGTAGTGTTTTTTTGTTTGATATACGGATTTTGCCTGGTACTGGCTAAATTGCTTTTTTGGTTGCTTGACCGCGCGGGACTGATACGACCCCGGCAGCCGCGGGGAACGACAGAGGCGTTATAATCACCCCTCTGCAAGGATAAAAAACATGGATAACATTGACGGGGTACCTCAGTACCGGATTCGCGGTTTGGCTATCTGGGGCTTTCGCGACCAACAACACTGTGTGGATTACCTGTTTGACGGCCACCGGGTCAAAACCGGCTGTCTGGTGGCAATGAACGCCGAGAAGGTGTTGAAGGCGGAACGGGACGCCGCTCTGTTTGCGCTGCTTAATGAAGCGGAAATCAAATATGCCGACGGCATCAGCATCGTGCGTTCTATCCGTCGCAAATACGTCTCTGCCCGGGTTACCCGCATCGCCGGCGCCGATTTATGGGAAGGCATCATGGAGCGGGCGGGTAAGACGGGTACGCCGGTATTTCTAATCGGCAGCCGGCCGGCGGTGCTGGAGCAAACCGCGGCGATTTTACGCGCCAAATGGAACGTCGTCATTGTCGGCTGTCGGGACGGTTATTTCACCGAAGACGAAAAGCCCGCTCTCTACAACCTGATCCGGGAGAGCGGCGCGGCCATTGTCACGGTGGCAATGGGATCGCCCCGGCAGGAGAACATCATGTTCGAGTGCCGGCGCTATCACCCGGATGCGCTGTATATGGGCGTAGGCGGCACCTATGATGTTTTCACCGGACATGTCAGGCGCGCCCCTCTCATCTGGCGTAATATGGGCCTGGAATGGCTCTATCGGCTGCTGAGCCAGCCGGGTCGCATCTGGCGCCAGTGCAAACTTTTACGTTTTGTGGGTTATTATGTCAGCGGGCGCCTTTAATGGGCAGGAAATGAGCAAAGCGTCATCAAACACATCAAAAGTATGAAAAAGCACTAGACAGTCAGGCCGCGATTCCGTACTATCCCCACCCGCAACGGCGCTAAGCGCCCGTAGCTCAGCTGGATAGAGCGCTGCCCTCCGGAGGCAGAGGTCTCAGGTTCGAATCCTGTCGGGCGCACCATTTTTAGTGCGCAAGTGCTGTAGCAGTTGCTTCGCCGCGTTGCGGTAATTGGTAATGGTGATTGTAGCTCAGTTGGTAGAGCCCTGGATTGTGATTCCAGTTGTCGTGGGTTCGAGTCCCATCAGTCACCCCAGAATCAGTGGGCATGCGAAGGTGGCGGAATTGGTAGACGCGCTAGCTTCAGGTGTTAGTGTCCTTACGGACGTGAGGGTTCAAGTCCCTCTCTTCGCACCACAACCTTGATATATCGATTGTCGGTATCCTATGTCTTTCCCTGTACAGCCTATCCGCTTGACGGCGGTTATGAATGCAGTGGCTTGTAGTATGCCTTGTCAGAAAATGTAAAGACGCAAGAAATCGGCGAGTAGCGCAGCTTGGTAGCGCAACTGGTTTGGGACCAGTGGGTCGGAGGTTCGAATCCTCTCTCGCCGACCAAATTCCTCAAAGGCTTAGCCTGTTGACCTTCGGTCTGAGCTATAAAAGCTAAGAAACAGTAAGTTATTATGACTTGCTGTTTTTGTCTTTAGCGTTTCCCGTATTTTGTTATACCCTCCAGGTATTGACTGACATAGTGCCGATGCATCCGCCCGACGCCAACTTCCCGATAAAGCTCAATCACCGTATCGCCCAAAAGCCGATTCTGAAATCTGCTCTATACTTGTTTAGGGATTCTACGCATTTTCTCGGCATCTTCATCAAGGATGGCTGGTATGTTGAGGAAAACAGAGTAGGCTGGCAGTGAGGCGTTACTACCTGAAAATCATTAACCTAATTTTTCATAAATATAAATAGAATATGATGTATTCTAGCAAAAATTAACGTTTTCAGTTAAAACCTTGGTGAAAATATATTTTTCGCCGTGAAATTGTCAAAAGTGATTATTTATGGACAGCAAAACTGCCATATGACCAATAGCCGAGAATAATTGCAGGCGGCATACTTATATGAAAAATTAAGTCGGCTTTTTGAAAGGTGAAATGCCATGATGTGCGTTCGTAAAAAACGCCGGCATCTATCATTCAGCCGCCGCATGTTGTATCGTGCTGAAAATTTATTGAGGAAATCCTCTTTGTGGTCACCTTTTTATTAGAAAGTTTAAAACTCGCCGGATAGAGCATACGTCCTTAGAAAGCATAAGAGTCGATGAGAGGTAAAAAATGGAAGTTGATTTCTTATTAATTGAAAACGATGGAAAAACATCCATTTATCGGGATGAATTCAAAATCGGGCGTATCTTGGTGACACCAAAAATGACCTTGCTGGGTATGGCCCAAAGCAAAAAGAGGAAGTCAGTTCCGGCTGCCAGGAGTTATGAAACGGTTGTTCATATCAGCGCTGACGGACAGCGGTACGCGGTAGCATTTTCGGGGAAAACGTTATCCGCGCATGAAACCGATGAGTTAATCAAAAGGTCAGTTCCGAAACCGCTGCCGCTGTAAAAACTCCTTTCAAGCTATCGTCTCGCTCAGCGCAGATGGAAAGGGTGTAGAGGCAGTTGATGCTCCATTCTCGTTATTTCCCGTCTTATCAGATCATTGCTTGATTAAAAGTTAGGTTGGCCGGAACATTTTTAGCCATTGTTGGTGTATCAACCTTCGTTGCTGAAATATCTTGGTTGCGGCATTGATAACATTGCATATTTTCAATAACTCATACGTTATGAAATAATTTAACACTCTTTAATCTAATAATGAAGAATTATTCGGCTTATTCATTTTACTTCATTGTCGAAAGAGGCAAGTCACTAATTTAAATGAGCATTAAATCGCTGTGACTGATTTGGGAGGCCCTTGTGGCTAAATTTTTAATGATTGGCGGTTCCTTAGATGGACAAATACTCGAAAAAACCTACCCACGAGAAGTGATCCATAAACTTAATAATAACATAAAGTTAGGACCGGTAAGCGAGGCGGCGCAAATAGTGGAAATTAGCACTATTGAAACATATTGGGTGCACCATGCCTATTTTGAAGGGAAATTATATGCCTATGCCAGTTTAAAACCCTACAATCCCATAAAGTCAATGCGTTAATCAAAGCATCGGCCCTAGAGGCATTGAAATAGCCTGTCCGGTGAGGCGTATGGAAATGAGTCAAGAATATTGTTTAGGTTGACCACAATATTTATCATGCCATCGCTAAATTCCTTTGCAAACGGGCCGTAAGAAAGTCTTGCCTGGCGCAGTGCCGCGCTGAAACTGATAATAAAAGATCCTCATTATGAGGAAAACGAACGCTCTATGAGTAGGATCTGGCGAAATATTCGGTTGATAACCCGGTAGTCATCAATGCTGTTAATATTCAAAATCAGGTTATTACCTTATAGGATGCACTCTGGTTTACACGTAAATTAATCATCATGATTTTTACCCACCTTTGATGAAAAAGGTAAAACCAGTGTTCGCAAACTGTCAGCTTTTCGGCATGGATCTCGGGTTCCCTGATGTCTGTTTGACGCCTGCGCCCTTGCCGGTTCCGGTGCCTTACCCCAACGTGGCAATGGGATTTATGGCCACGCCGCGCACCTATAAAATCCTATTTTCCGGTTTGCCGGCACATAATATGTCCACGCTGACCTATGCCAGTATGGGCGATAACGCCGGGGTAAATCTGGGCGTGGTTTCCGGGACGGTCATGGGGACATCGCGTCATTTGACCGGTGCATTTACCACCTTGATTAAAGGCTCCCCCGCCACTCGTTTAACCAGCCTAACGTTACAAAACGGCAATAATACGGTGGGCATGCGTCTCATTCCCAGCCAATTCAAGGTCATGATGCTCGGCATATGACGGTCAAACGTTTAAAAAATTCCTATTGAAATATTCAGGAACGATTTTGCCTTTTTCCGCTAGTGCGCCCCGTATTACAGAGATAGTGTTTATGACGTTGTCGTTTAGACCGCATGCTGAATGTTTTCATTTGCTCCGTATGATTTTTTTTCTCAGCTTTTTCCTCCTCGGCGGTTGTGCTGCTAAGGAGGAGCCTGCCGGCCGTTGTTATTCGCTGGCGTTTGTAGCTGAAGGCGAAGCAAACGGCGGTTCGCCGTTAAAAATACATCTCTTTCTTTTAACCGATCGGTCTGCATTTATGTCAGCAATTTGTGCTGATTTGCAGGGCGATATCAATACAAAACTTGCAAATGCGCTTTTGGATAAAAAACATTTTTTTTTGTTGCCTGATGTACCTCTCACCGAACAAACCCTGACGGTTGTGCCTGGGGCAAAATTTATCGGGATCTTTGCCGAGTACAAGCATATAGCGCACCAGCATTGGCGATTTCTGCTGCCCTTGGAAGATGCGGACCGCTCCCCGTTATGGCGGCGGTTTTGGCCCGATGACGCCGATGCTTTCAAGCAGATTATTGTAGTTTCCCGCGACGGCTTGCGGCTCCCATGACCCATGAGCAGCAATGTGCGCATCCGCCGTACCGGGACCAAAGTAAATTCAGGAGAGCAACCATGAAAAACGTGCAGAAAGTTCTTTGGATGGAAGGCATGTTTTTGCGGCCGCACCATTTTCAGCAGGCGGAAGAGTACCTGGAAGATTGTCATCGGCGTCTGCGACAGGGCGCCTATATCTGGGGCTTTTCCTCCCTGTCGGTGGATGAGAGCCTGCTGGCGTTCGGCAAAGTCGCGTTGGCCGGTGCCGAAGGCCTGTTCCCCGACGGTACGGCTTTTCATTTTTCCGGCGCCGACGCGGCGCCGGCGGTCATGGATATCCGCGCCGATCAAGGCGGAGCGATCATCCTGCTGGCGCTGCCGATAACGCGTGCCGGACGCGAATCGGTGACCTTCACCGATTCGGCGGATTCGCTGGCGCGTTATCTAGGGGTTGAAAAGGAAGTTATCGACACAAATGCGCTCTCCACCGGCAGCGCAATGGTGTACTGCGGTAAGCTGCGGCTGCGGTTGATGCCGGAAAGCGAGCTTAATGGCGAATGGCTATCGCTCGGGGCGGTGCGTATTAAAACGGTGCATCAGGATGGCAGCGTCACGCTGGATCCCGACTATATTCCCCCGTTGTTGAATAGTCGAGCCAGCACGGTACTGCAGGGATTCAAACAAGAACTGGCAGGGCTCTTGCGTCAGCGCCGGAGACAACTTAGCCGCTATATTCAGCAATGCGACGGTAACCGGGAAATCTATCGGGATTTCATGCTGCAGTCGCTGATTCACCGTTTCAGCGCTGAGTTGGATCACGTTTCGGCGTTACCTTCAGTGCATCCCGAGCGGCTGTTTGCCCATTGGTTGTCCATGGCGCTTGAACTGACGGTGTGTCATCCGCCTTACTATTTTGACGGCGACATTCCACGTTATAACCATCGGGATGCCGGACGCTGTTTTTCCAATCTGATGCTGAAATTACGCCAGGGATTATTCATCGCCAGGGAGGAGTATGCGATATCTTTGCCGTTAACTAATCAAATGCCGGGCTTAAGCGTGGCCACGTTGCCCCATCCTGAAATGGTGCGGAATTTTGATTTTATTTTGGCAGTGCAGGGAGATTTCGGATCGGATGAGCAGTTCGCCCATTTTCTGGCGCAGATTAAAATAGCCCCCACCGGCCGGATAAACGATGTGGTGCAGTTGCAGCTGCCCGGGATTTCATTGAATGTTATGACGCAAGCGCCGAAGCAACTCGTTGGCCTGCACGGCTGGCAATATATTGCATTGGATAACCATGGTCCGTTATGGCCGGAGATTGAAAAAACCGGCGCCTTCGCTTTCTATCTTGGCGGTGAGTTCTCCGACCGAGCGCTCGCTTTTTGGGCCGTCAGGCGCCGGTCCTCCGTGGGAGATGGCGGAAAATGATAGGGGCAAATGAATATAGCCCGACGCCAGGGGCGCATTATAACCATTTGTTAATTAACTCTTTTACAATTTTGAATGCTATTGCACATTTCCGTTTTGTCCCGGGGCCGCCTGATCTTGCCGCCCTGCGACAAACAATGATCAATGAGGTGCGCCATTTTGAACAGGCTTGCCAGCGTCTCGGCTTGTCTGATGAGGAGATCAATGGGGCTCGCTATTGTCTATGTAGCTCGTTGGATGAAGCGGCAGCCCTGACCGAATGGGGGAAAAGCGATATTTGGGCCGGTAACGGCCTGTTGCTGACTTTTCATAATGAAACCCACGGCGGCGAAAAATTTTTCCAGATTATGGATACGCTGTCCCAACAACCGGACAAACATACCGATCTGCTGGAACTCATTTATTTCTGTTTAATGTTGGGTTTTGGCGGCCGTTACCGCGTGATTGAAAACGGTATTTACCGGCTCCAGATCATCACCCTGGATTTGGCGCGGCAATTGCGTAAAACCAAAGGGGAGTATGCCGCGCCGTTAAGCCTGCCGCTTTTTTCTCCGGTGACTCCTCGGCGCGCCGGCCGGCCGGGACTGTTGCTGCTGAGCGTCTTGCTTGTCGGTCTGGCCGCCAGTACCACCTATATTTGGCTTAATCAACGTCTCGAGCGGGTTGCCGAGCGGGTGCAAGAACAATTATACGGGTTGCCGTTGCCCAAGGCCAAGCCCCCTTTTGGCGGCATATCCCTGGCCGCGTTACGGCAACATTTCAAAGATGATATCGCCTCGGGAAAAATGGACATTGTCTTGCGGGAGGGGAACATCGTGATTTCACTGTGCGGCGGCGATCTGTTCGGCTCTGCTCGTGCGCGGCTCAACGCCGGTTACAAACCGGTGATTAGTCAATTGGCCCGGCTGATGCTAATGCACTCCGGTCCGATCATCGTCACGGGTTACAGTGATAATCAAAAAATCCGCACACCGGAATACCCGTCCAATGAAGCATTATCCCTGGCACGGGCGGAAGCGGTGGCGCGTCTATTGCGCTGTTCGCTGCGTCCGTCGCAACGGGTGCTGGCGGAAAGCGCCGCCGACGCCGCGCCCTTATTGCCGAACAATACGGCCAAAAACCGGGCTATCAATCGTCGGATAGAGATTGTTTTTCCATTGACGGTGCTCAACGCCGCAGACGGGGGCAGGGAATAAACCATGCTGAAAATGCTCTTGTCAGTGGTAACAAGTCGTTTATTTTGGAGCGGCGTGGTGGTTGCGGCTTTATGCCTATTGGTACTGTTTACAGGGCCGTTGTTGGCCTTCGGCGAGATGCGTCCGTTGACGGATATCGTCAGTCGCCGATTGACCGTCGGCATCCTTATCACGGTATGGCTGCTGTCAAGCTTGGCGCCGCGTATTTATCATCACCGACGGCAGCAGGCTTTATATCGCCGATTAAGCCGCTCTGAGACGCCCTCACCGGCCGGCCGGCCGGAAGACCAGTCGCTGGCGAAGAGTTTTAAACGCACCGTTCGTCTGCTGAAACATCATCACTTCAGCGGCGGCACGTTTTTGCGCCGGTGGTCGCAACGCCTCGGCCGGCAGTATATGTACCAATTACCCTGGTATCTGGTGCTGGGAATGGAGGGCAGTGGCAAGGATAAGGCGCTGCAATATGCCGGCCTGGACTTTCATCATTCCCTCCATCAAATAAATTGCTTATCTCCGGCGGACAATTCGGCAAATCACTGTGAATGGTATCTGACATCGCAGGGCGTACTGGTGAGCCCGTCAAGCGATTATTTAGCCCAGGGTAATGGATCTTGGCGGCTGATGCTGGGATTATTGACCCGCTATCGCGCCCGCCAGCCGATTAACGGTGTGGTACTGGCGGTCAGCGTACAAGATTTGCTGCATCTATCACCGGATGAGCTGTATCGGCAGGCGGTGTTGCTGCGTAAACGTCTGCTGGAATTGCGCCGGCGCTTCAATATCCGGTTTCCTCTTTATTTGATGATCACCAAAGCCGACCGGTTGGCCGGTTTCAGCCAATACTTCAGCCGGTACGACGGACCGGAGCTGGAACAATATTGGGGCATGGCCTTTCAGTGGCCGTGTGACCGGGGGCAGTACAGCGGTTTTCAGACGGACTTCGGTGAAGGTTACGACGGGTTGCAATATCGTTTGCACGCCGCCTTGGCCGATACGCTGGCGGCGGAGGGGGATCCCCGGCTGAGAGCGAAAATTTTGGCTTTTCCGCAGGCGTTTGCCGCGTTGCGCCCCTTATTGTTGCGTTATGTGTCCACCCTGTGCGCAGGATCCGATTGCGATGGCGACATTGCGCTGCGCGGACTGTTTTTTACCAGCGCCAATCAAAAAAACCACAGTTGCAAATTGTCTGCGTCGCCTGGTCAATCTACTGTTTTTGATTATGGTTATGCCGTGGACGAGACGTTCGAGGATAGCGTCAAAAATAGTGTGCCGTCCAGGCAAAGCTATTTTCTCAAGGCGTTATTCCGTGATGTGATCCTGGCTGAAGGCGGTCTGGCGGGGCTGAACTTTTGGTCCGCCTGCCGTCGCCGTTTTCAGGTCATCGCTGGCTGCGGCCTGCTGCTGGCTCTGCTGGGGGCCGTGGTGACGGAGTTTACAACCAGCTACCATAACAATCGGCTTTATCTGGCGCAGGTGGAGGGGCGAATTCACTCGTTGGCACAGCAAAGCGCGCGTTTGAATGATTTGGCAACGACGGGTCTGGCAAACCTGCTGCCTTTTCTCGATGATGTGCGGCAGTTGACCCGGCACGAGCAGTTCGACCTCAGCCATCCGCCGCTGAATTACCGTATGGGGATGTATAGCGGCACACTGTTTGGTAACGCCGGCGAAATTGTTTATCTGCACGCGTTGAAACGCCTGCTGCTCCCCCTGGTGGCGCAACACATCACCCAGATGTTATATCAGGCGAATGCAACCGACGCCGAGTTTGTCTATCAGGCTTTAGCCGCTTATCAAATGCTGTATGAACCACAGCACTATGACGGTGAATTCTTACTGGCTTGGCTAATCGCAACCTTGCCGTCGATGCCGGAAGTCATCACGCTCGGAGAAGAGCGGCGCGCGCACCTTGTGCGGCACCTTTCCCGGCTGGTCAACGGGCCGCCGTTGCGTTCACCCTATGCCAGGGATTCGCAGTTAGTGCGGGAGAAACAAAATGCTGTTCAGCAAATATCCCTGCCTCAGCGCGTATACTCCCGGCTCAAAAAAAACCTGTTGAATGACAGCCGGTTCGCCGCGGTCAATCTAGCAGATCTTGCCGCCGAAGGGGAGGGCGTATTGGTGCGTAAAAGCGGTCCGGCAGACCGAGCTTCCGTCCCCGGCTTTTTCACCCCCCGCGGTTACTGGCTGGGATTAAATCCGCTGATCGCGGATGAGGTGGAAGCTTTGCGGGTCCGGGATAGCTGGGTATTGAATCAGTTGGCTGAGCAAGGGAGCAAAACGTTTGCTAGCCGGGTTCGTTACCTGTATATGACTGATTTTATTCAGCATTGGGACGACTTCCTCGCCGATATCGATTTGAAACAAACGACAACGCTGCCGCAACGCATTAATCAGGTCCTTGTCATGTCCGGCGATCGTTCACCGTTGCGCGAGCTCCTGATCAATCTCGACCGGATTGTTTCGCTACCGGCCCCTCAAACCGATGAACCGCTGAAAAACCTGGAGGGAGATTTCAGAGCTGAAGCCATGTGCATGTTCCACCGGCTCTTTACCGACAAGCCGGAGGAGCAGTCTGACCAGACGCCGGAACGGATGGTCAGAAACCACTACCGGGATATTATCGATCTCGCCCGCCCGCAGCCGGCCAACGGCAATAGAACGGTATTCGACGACATAGTGCGGCAATTGGGCGGCCTTTATCACTATCTTGCCGCCCTGCGCGATCAAGAGTTGCCGATTGCGCCCGCGGAGATGCCGACTCAACTCCAGGCCAATGCCATGCGCCTGCCAACCCCGTTTCGCCATCTGCTGCTTTCCCTGGCGAAGGAAGCCCATCGCGATACCCACCGCGAGACCGTGCAACGGCTGCACCGGCTTTTTGCCGGACAAATAGGCGGATATTACCACTTTTCCCTCGCAGACCGCTTCCCCTTGGCGCCGAACTGCCGGAAAGAAGCGAGTCACGGTGATATAGCATATATGTTCGCCCCCGGTACCGGTTTGGCGGATCGTTTTTATCAGCGCTATTTGGCGGATAAAGTGAATACCCGTGACGAAAATTGGCGATTTTTCCCTTGGGTGAGAGAAGAAGACGCCCGTGACGATACCCTGCTGCTGACTTTTTTTCGGGACGCCGCGTATATTCGCGATGCGTTTTTTCGTCAAGGCGACGCGGCCCCCGCCTTTTCATTTACCCTGCGACCGCTGGAGATGGATAACCGGATCCTCAGCCTGGCGCTGGATATTGACGGTCAGTCCTTTGAATACAACCACGGCCCCTCCACCCCTTATCATATGAACTGGCCCGGACCGGAACAGACGGGCAGTGCACGTTTAACCATGACATCGAGCGACGGTCAGGTAAAAACCCTTGTTATGAAAGGACCCTGGGCTTTCCACCGGCTGCTGGACGCCGGTCATGTTCGCTGGGAGGACAATCATCCCGTCGGCCGGGTGACCTTTATTATCGAAGAACAGAAAGCCACGCTTGAAATCGCCGCCGACAGTATGCGCAATCCTTTTATATTACCGAACGTCGGCAGTATTTTCCAACAGGAGACACTGTGAATATCGAGACATTATTAACGCCCATCAGTGCCGACGCCCCTTGCGGCGTCAATATGGAATATGAAGCGGATTTTTTGCGCATGATGCAACTGTCGGGCGGCAAACAGGAACAGCAGTTTGGCAATACGCTTATCGCAGCGCAGGAACCGGACTGGCGGCAAGTGGAAAATCTTGCCTTGCGCCTGCTGGACAAGAGCAAGGATCTGAGGATTATGCTGCCGCTGGCCCAGTCATGGACGGCGCAACGCGGGCTGTCCGGTTATGCGGATGGTCTGGCGCTGATTGGCGAAGCCTTGACGCGATTTTGGGAGCCGTTATTCCCTCTGCTGCGGCAAGGGGAGGAAGATGATCCTTTTATGCGGATTAACGCCCTGCGGGAACTGGGTGATGAATTCACCCTGGCGCGGCTGGTGCGGCAAAGCCCGTTTATACGTGCCGGCGGCAGCGGCCTGACACTTTGGGAAACGGTGTCAACCCTGGAAAACCGCAGCGGAATGGAAGAGAAATATCCCGGAGGCCCGGTCCGGTTACTGAGCGATATTCATCAAGGGATGAGTCCGCAGGGGCACTGTATCCCCGTGGCGATTGCTGCCTGCGAACGTATCTTGGATATCTTACGCCACCGTCTGGGGGATAGTGCGTTACCGGAAATGTCATCATTATTGGCGGCGTTAAACGTCCTGGCGCCACCAGTCGCGACCGCCATCTTATCGCCCGCAGCGGCCGCCCATCCAGGAACAGCGCCCGCGAGCCATATCGAGCGGATGCCGGCGCCCGTCGAACATGCGGCAATATATACTCGGGATGAGGCCTGCAGGGCGCTGGAAAATGTGAAACGCTATTTCATGAGTTTTGAGCCCGGCCACCCGGCGCCTTTAATGATAGCCAGGGTGCAGCAGTTAATGAACCAGGATTTTCTGGCCATCGTCGGCAATTTAGCCCCCGAGGCGGTAACGCAATTAGAATATTTTTTTGGTTGTACCAATAAACCTCAATAAATTCATATTCACGCCAGTAATAATGTTGGCGTCTTTAAAATATGAACAGATATGCGACAGAAAAGGCTATTTTATTATTCGGTCATCATCAGTGATAAACAAGATGTTTGTATATCGTCGCCTTTAAATTTGTTGATAGAAATAAGCATAAGAATATTA
Source organism: Sodalis ligni (assembly GCF_016865525.2). Classification (NCBI taxonomy): domain Bacteria; kingdom Pseudomonadati; phylum Pseudomonadota; class Gammaproteobacteria; order Enterobacterales; family Bruguierivoracaceae; genus Sodalis; species Sodalis ligni. The sequence continues at coordinate 353,816 of NZ_CP075169.1, forward strand.
TGCATTATAATGGTCATAATAATGATCGAATATTTTGTCATGGAGTTGAAAAAATATGGATAAATCTACCGGCGCACAGAAATTTATTTCCCGCAATCGCGCGCCGCGCGTTCAAATTGAATATGACGTTGAACTTTACGGTTCGGAGCGAAAAGTGCAGTTGCCGTTTGTGATGGGGGTCATGGCGGATTTAGCCGGACAATCCCGTCAGCCGGCGCCGCGTATCGATGAACGCCGATTTCTGGATATAGATACGGACAATTTCAACGATCGTATGAAATCCTTTAAGCCCGGAGTGAGTTTCCAGGTAATAAATACCCTGACCGGAGAGGGTGAACTGTCGGTAATGCTGGATTTCACGCATATGGACAGTTTTTTGCCGGATGCCGTGGCACGCCAGATCGACCCTCTGAACCGCCTGCTGGAAGCCCACATCCATTTGTCGAATTTGCTTTCTTATATGGATGGTAAGCACGGTGCGGAAGATCTGATAGCGTCTATCTTGCCGGATAGCGCGTTACTTCAGCTGATCGCCGGCGCGCCGGCGGTGCCTGAGGACGTTGCGGCAGCGGCACATGATGGACATGATGAACTGCGCGTGTGCCATGTCCGCCTGTATGAAGCGTTTCGTCCAAAAACCGACCAGGCCCAGAGCGCGGTGGCGCAGGCGGTTAAAACCCTTGCGCAGCAGGTGCTGGAAAACCAACTGCCCGTGACCAATAATGCCTTTAGCGCCATTCAGGGGTTGATCTCGGCCATTGATGAAAAATTATCTCGGCAAATTAATGTGATTTTGCACCACCCTGACTTTCAGAAACTGGAAGGCGCATGGCGCGGACTGCATTATCTGGTGAGTAACACCGAAAGCAGCGACATGCTGAAAATCCGTGTGCTGAATATCAGCAAACAGGAACTCAGTCAGGCGTTAAAGCGTTATAAAGGCGCCAGCTGGGATCAAAGCCCGCTCTTCAAACGGATATATGAAGAAGAGTACGGCCAGTTTGGCGGCGAACCTCTCGGCTGCCTGGTGGGTGACTATTATTTTGACCATAGCCCTCCGGATACCGAATTATTGGGAGAAATGGCCAAAATCGCCGCCGCCGCCCATTGCCCTTTTATTAGCGGCGCGTCCCCCGGCGTGATGCAGATGGAGTCCTGGCAGGAGCTGTCCAATCCCCGGGATTTAAGCAAAATATTCCTCAACACCGAATATGCCGCCTGGCGCATGCTGCGGGAATCCGAGGATGCCCGCTATTTGGGCCTGGTGCTGCCCCGAGTACTGGCGCGGTTGCCTTACGGCATCCGTACCCATCCGGTGGATGCTTTCCTGTTTGAAGAGCAGACCGACGGGCCGACGCACGGCAATTATGTCTGGAGCAACGCTGCTTACGCCATGGCGGTGAATATTAACCGTTCCTTCAGGGAGTACGGTTGGTGTACCTCTATCCGCGGAGTGGAATCCGGCGGTGCGGTGGATAATTTGCTTTGCCATACTTTTCCCACCGATGATGGCGGGCTGGATATCAAGTGTCCGACGGAAATCGCCATTACCGATCGCCGCGAAGCTGAGCTGGCGAAAAACGGATTTATGCCGCTGGTCTATCGAAAAAATTCGGATTTCGCCGCGTTTATCGGTGCGCAATCGCTGCAGAAACCAGCTGAATATGACGATGCCGATGCCACCGCCAATGCCAATCTGGCCGCCCGTTTGCCTTATCTGTTTGCCTGTTGCCGGTTTGCTCATTATCTGAAATGCATTGTTCGCGATAAGGTAGGGTCTTTCCAAACCCGCGATGAAATGGAGCGCTGGCTGAACAAATGGATCATTAATTATGTGGATGGGGATCCGGCCAATTCCTCGCAAAAAACCAAAGCGCGCCGGCCCTTGGCGGCGGCGGAAGTGGAGGTGTGCGAGCTAGAGGACAACCCGGGTTATTATCAGGCCAAGTTCTTCCTGCGACCGCATTATCAATTGGAAGGCCTGACGGTATCGTTGCGGCTGGTATCGAAACTGCCCTCGCTTAAGCAAGCCGGTAAGGGGAACTGATCATGCATAATAGTCTTTATCTCCAGGTGGATGGTGTGACCGGCGAAGCCAAAGATTCCAGGCACAAGGGGTGGATAGATGTACAGACCTTCCGCTGGCAATTGAGGCAGCCCACTGAGGCCGGCGTGGGCGGCGGCGGCGGTTGCGGCCGGCTGGTGGTCAGGGATCTGGAGGTATTCGCCCGCATGGACAAAGCTATGCCGACGCTAATGACTCTGGGCGCGGAAGGCAAGAGGCTGAAAACCGTCAGCGTCGTGATGTGTAAAGCCGGCAGCGAGCAGGACGAGTATTTGCACATCATACTAAAAACCGTGATGTTGAGCGGTATTGAAATCGGGACGCATTCCGGGGATGACGGTATTGACGGCGGGGCCTTGAGCAAAGGGGATATCGGCGTTATCTACCGCTTTTCCCCCTCGCTGGTAGAGGTTAATTACCATGAGCAGGACGAAAACGGCAGTCCGGGGCCGCAGGTCACCTTTAACTGGGATGTGAAGGGAAATACCCAATAAGTGACCGCCGGGGCCGGGTCTCTTCCGTCCCCGGCGTTACACATTCAAGAAGGGCTCGGGGCAAAAATAAAAATCATCCCGATTGGAATGGCCGCTATTCAGCCCCAGCCAGCATCCTTGCCCCAGTGGGTGCCGGCGGCCCAATACGCAGCCCCGATAGTGTTCTTTCGCCAGCACCAGCTTGAGCTCCCAGATATATTCGATACCGGCATAGTGCGCCACCCAGCGCCGCAGCTCGGCGAGCCTGCCGGTGCGGCAGGGCTCCCCGTTAGGGGCGGAGGGCAGCAATTGCCGATACGTCCGCCAGGACAACGGTCCGATGACCAACTGAAATTTGCATTGCCTGTCCGCAATCGCAGTCCCGAGGCAACAGCGTTTACCCAGCGCGGGCGCGCCGCGCTTCTGCAGCCGTAATTGTGTTGCTCTCGGCAGGGCCAGCCAGTGAAACAGGTTTTCATGGATGTGGACCGGTACGGAAAACGAGTGGCGAATAATACTCGCCAGCCCCGCGGCATTGCGGGGATGACGTGTCAGATGCCCAGCCATGAAATAACGTGACGGTAAACCCGGCATATCGCCGTGCCCGGCGATATGACCCAGTCCGAGCAGACAGGCGGCGTAATGATCGAATCGCCGGTTATCCGGTCTGTCGAATGAAACACAGTGCTGAGCGTCCGCCCAGGCACGGTAAAACAATAAAATCAGCCGATGATGAAATATATCGGCAAAAGCGGCCAGACTGGTATCCTTGTATTGTCGCCGGCGCTGATAGGCATATTCCGTGATATGTAACGGTAGCGGCCCGTTTGGGCCGAACAGGCCGAATCCATGGATATCGATACGCCGCCGCCGACTGTCCGACATGGGTGAAATGGCGGCAATGGCGGCGGAGGCAAATCCCAGCGAGGGTCGCTGACCCATTCTCACCGGCTCATGACGCGGCAGGGGAGCGCGGCCCAGGGGATAATGCGCGCCGGCTTCTGCGTCCACCCGGCGCAATAACTGAAAGAGATCGTAGCGCCAGGGCTGTTCCGCGCGCGCCATCCAGTCATCGTTCTCCCCGCACGGGGCCGTGCGGTACGGGCCGGCTGCCTGTTTTACCGGCAACCGGCGATAGTGTGGGGCGGGGCAAAGCCGTCGCAAGCAGTTGATCTTCATAAAGGGGTTCTCCCCCCCGCCTGTGCCGGCCAAAAACCAATGGCGCCGCGTTGCACCGAGATGAGCCGAGTCTCGGTAAAACTGTTGATGGTCGCCAACCGTGCGAACAGACGGGACAGCACGCTGCCCAGCAGCCAGGAGCTCGCTCCGGAAAAAGCCTGCTCGTCCACCATAAGCTGTATGCTTATACCGCGGGCATACATGGCGGGCGGCGCCATCAATCGATGGCAGGGCTCCAGGCGGCAGCCACGGATACCGGCAATGTGCTGTCCGGCGCCGGCCTGTTCGGCATGAGTATTGAGCAGGCGCCGCAAAGCACCGCCGCTTTCATCACCATCCATCAGACTGAAATAATTAAGTTGCAGTTGATTGATCAACTGCCAGCAGGCATTGTTTTGTGCCTGCGCCGGCCTAGGCGCGCTGGGGCCATTGCGTAGCCGAATCCGCTGTATCGGCACGGAATCCTGCAGCACAAATCCGTCTGCATCCGCCGGTCCGTATTGCAAAGGCAGTTGGCGATTCGAGCACAAAACCTCGGCACTCAAAAACTTTAAATCGTTATGCCAAGGAGGATGTGCTTCATCGGCCAGAGCAATAAACACTTCCGAGCCGCTGTAGCCGTCACCGGCGGGCCAGGGTATCTGCTCCCGGCGTAAAGAAAAGTAGCCGGCGTCATGAGGGCAATCATCGCGCTGGACGGAATAGATCGGTTTGAACAGACGTTGGTAACCGTTGTCTCCCTGATGACCGCTGCCGTGCAGTTTCAGTACCGAGTAGATTTCGTAATCTCTGGGTCGGAGCCGGTCCACCACCAAATGATAATCGGGCTGCCGTTCATTGAGCACGATCCGCTCGGCGGTCCGGGGGAATAAATTGATTACCGGCGTACAGTGCAGCGCCAGATGATCCGCATTGACCCTGCACTCCAGCTCCGGTTCGGCTTTATCCAGCAACAGTATAATATCCAGTTGCCGCTGTTTTCCGCCCCGCGCCAGCAAGGGCTGTAATCCGTGGATACTGAAAAACCGGAAGCGGGGCGGAAAATAAAAATATTCCTGTACCAGGCGGTAACCGTCCAGATTGCGCTCGTCCGGCGGCAGCAGCGCCTGATTGATGTCAAATCCTTCATGATGCAGCGCGCCGGCGTCCAAACGCAGGTTTTGCGGCGAAAAACCACCGGTTTGGCACAATACGCCCAGGGTATGCTGCATAATCAATTCCAGCAATTGCTGCGCCTGCACATCTCCCGCACTGAGATAAAACATCAGATGATTGCACTGCATCTGCTCAAGGCAGACATTATCAAAACAGCTCAGTCTGATACGTAACGCGCTGAGCGCCTCCCCGGCCCCGTCCGCCGCGGGGGAAAGACCCGCCGGTAGGCCCCCAAGGGTAACATCCCGGATCTGCAAGGGCTGGAGCGTCACATCATGGGCGGTGCGATAGCGGCAGGTGATGCCTTTATACTTCAGCGCCCGGGCATCCATAACGGTGCCGCGGGGCACGACGAATCCCTGGCTAATGTCGCCTTTGCCGGCATCCGGCTGCAGCTCGACGATGGCCATGGACGGGATCCCGGCAAGATAATTCGGGTATAGCATGTTCAATAATTGGCCGGAAAAATGGGGGAATTGCGCATCCATTTTCATTTGAATGCGAGACGTCAGGAAGGCGAATCCTTCCAGCAGCCGTTCGACGTAAGGATCGGCTGCTTCATCGCCGCTCATTCCCAGTCTTCCAGCCACTTTGGGATACTGCCGGGCAAATTCCGTTCCCATTTCACGCAGCCAGGCTAATTCGCGGTTGTAATACTCCAGCATTCGATTATCCATGCCCTATCCTTTTTCGCCCAGCCTGACGTGGCCGGTTTCCAAATCCATATGACTGTAAAAGAGAAACTCGACATGGTCAGGCCGCCAGTGGAAGAATCCCTGAAGAGTGAATGATAAAATCTGCGGCGAGACGGACAGGGAAGGCGGGTGGCTGTTAATCCGCAGCCCGGTGGCTATAATCCGCGGTTCAAAACGCATGATCGCGGTCTTGATGTCGGCGGCGATATCCTGCCGCTGTATTTCCGATATCACTTTACCCGCCAGCGGCGGCATGCCGAAATTCAGGGTACTGCTGCAGATATGTTTTTTGTCCTGACCTGGCGGTAAAGACAACGGCCGGGTACAATTCAACAGGATTTGCAGGTTCGTCAGGATCGATGCTTGCAGGTGTTGCCGGGAAATATCCTGGCTATCCCAGGCTTCATCGGCATGTCCCGGCCGGTCATCGGTCAGCCGCTCCAGCAGCATCGGTAATTTCTGTTGTTGTGGGGCGTATGTCGCCCGGTTTCCGCCCGGCGGTGATAGGGTGTGGTCTGCCCATGTTAGCATGATAATCTTACCTTGAGGTCGCCGGCTAGCCGACATGGATTTGTTCGGCGTCCAGCTTGGTGATGGCGTCGGAGGTCATTAGCAGGTGCTTGCCGTGCAGGCGGGCATAATCCTCCGCCTCGCAATCCCATTGACCGACCCGGACATGCTCGGTTTGCGTGACTTTCCGCAGTAGCCGCTGGCTGATGGAGACCACCGTTTCCCAAACCGATTCCAAACAGCGGCCGACGATGGAGCCGTTTCCGACCCAAGCCGATAAGGCATTGCCGCGATAGTGCAACGAGTCGATGCGGCAATCCCCACGGCGGGCGTCGATGTCGAGGGTCTGGCTATGCAGGGCCAGCTTATCCGCGCTTGCGAGAGTCAGCGTTCCCTGCGGGGTGATGTGCAGATCGCCGTCAACGCTGAGTGAAAAAGGCCGGTAACGGTCGGCCCGGGTCAGTATCGCCAGCAACCATAGCTGCTGCCCGTTACCGGCAATCAGCACTTCATCGCCGGCTTGGGGTACCAACAGGCAACTGGCGGCCAGTCGGCATTGCCAGCCGCGCTGCCGGTGTTTCACAATGAAAAAACCATCCGGCAGTAAATTGACAACCTGTCCCACCGCCTGGGCGGGCGGGGTCACCGCCGGGGTACAATGTTTTTCTTGATTAAGCATAGTGCCTCAGTAATACGTGATTAAAGTTGACGGTATTTCGGCTTATGTTTTTTCGCTCCATTGTTCAGCCGCGTACAGCGCGTCGTCTTGCTCCACTAGCCCCTGGCGCTGTGAAAACGCGGCCTGCCTTTGGTTGGCCCGATGCAGCAGGGTGCGTTTGAATATTGCCTCCCGCAGATCGCATTCGCCCAGATCCGCCCGGCTGAAATCCGCATAGGTCAGATCGCAGGCGAACAGGCGGCTACAGTTCAGGCTGGCGTGATGGAACAGACACTGAACCAGCGTGCTGTGGGAAAAATCCGCCCGCTGCAGTTGAGCGCGGATAAACTGCCCCTGATTAAACCGGCTGTTCCGGCAGGCGGCGTCCTGAAGATCGCTGCCGATAAACAAAGCCCTATCCCCCTGAATACCCTCCAGGCAAGCGCCTTTGAGCGAGGCGCCGCTGAAGCTGCTTTGCGTCAATATGGACCGGCTGAAATCCACGCCGTCCATCCGGCTGTCGTTAAACTGGCAGCTTATAAATTGTTGCTCGCGGTAATCATTGCCGCGATGATCGCAGTTGAAAAACACGCAGCGTTCAAAACGGTTGCCGGTGAAGCGGGTTGAACGCAAACTGAGGTCAAATATTGTGCAGAGCGTCACCTGACAATCTTGCAGCATCCCCTGCGGCAGCGGGGTTTTAAAGAGGGTTACGGTATTAAGCGCGGTCCGGTCAAAAAACGCCTGTTTCAAGTCACTTTGCAGCAGATGGCAGCCGGTAAGCGATGCCTCGCGCCATCGGCTGCCCTGCAGAGAACAATGATTAAACAGATTGTTCTCTAGCCTGCATCCGGTGAACAGCGCCCGATCGAGGGAGCAATGGTTAAACCGGCATCGGGTGAGGGTGCCGAGGTGAAAATCTCCTTGATCCAGTCGGCATCGGTCAAACATGCAGTCGTCTAGATGATGTTGGCTGAACACCACCCGGTCAAACACCACATCGATAAATACCGCGCCGGCCAGGCGGACGCCAATAAGGGAATCGTTGTTTAAAATGAGCGATTCAATGATTTCTCCCTGACGAATTTTTTGTTGTAACGCTAAGGGAGAAAGGGTTGTATTCATGATTTCCCTTTCTTACGGGGCAGGGTTTTGCATTGCAATGTGTAAGCCTGCTGCCAGCGGGTCCGCTCATCAGCGACGGATAACGACAGGTCGGCGCGAAAGAGGTTGGCGGCGCGCAAATCGGCGCCGGCTAACCGGCATTTCTGTAGCAGCGCGCCGGTGAGATTGGCCTGGTTGAGCCGTGCGTCGGTAAAATCGGTGCGGACAAACAGGCAGCCGCGGGCGTCCATGGCGATAAGCTGTCCGCCGGTAAGATTCGCTGCGCTAAAATCACACCCCTCAGCCCTCGCCCGGGAAAAATCCGCCCCCGCCAGGGCGATTTGGCGAAAATTACAGCCTGACAGCCGCCCATGGCTAAAATCGGCCCGGCGGGCGCGGGTTTCACCGGTAAAAACACAATCAGTCAGTCGGCTTTTTCGGCAGCGAACGTTATCCAGCGCCATATGGATAAACGAACAATCCGTCAATGTCGCGGTGTCAAAGTTTACCCGTTCCAGGCTGCCGTCAAGAAAGGTCATTTTTGCCAGCCGGCCATGACTGAAATCCATTCGCTCAAGATGAACCGCCAAAAAAACGCAATTCTCCATGACCGCCTGATGAAATCGGCAGTCATTGAGCCGGGTGTGGTGAAACAATATGCCGTCAATCTTCGCCTGCTGGAAATCACAATGGCTGAAGGTCGTCTGTTGCACCAATACGCGCTGTAGACTTGCGGCGGTGAACCGGCTCTGTTGACACACCGCGCCGGTCAGGCAGGCATCGTCAAGTCGGGCGTTATTCAGCGAAACGTTGCAAAGAGAGGCATGGGCCAACATGGCTTCGCCGAGATCGGCATCGTCCAGCAGACATCCGTCCAGTTTGGCGCTCTCCAGCAACGCTTGGCGAAAATCCCCTCGTCTTAAATCCATGGAGCGCAGATCGGCGCCGCTAAAATCCTGATGGCGAAAATCCCGGGTGGTCTCCATAACGGCCTGCACCTGCCGGCGCAGGTTCAGTGAATGCTCATCGGCGAGGGGGGGCGCCGGCGGGCGGGTATCGGCGGAGAGCCGGTACATTTGATGCAATCCCTGTCGTGGGCCGGCTTCGTGAGAGATGCCGGTTAGCGGGGGTTCCGCGCTTGCCGCAGCGGATTGGCTTAATTGCAACAGGCGATAATAATGCGCCGGCCCGGTGGCGGGTTCATCGTTAATATCTGCATGTGCCGCCATGGCGGCGGCTTTTTGCCGTGCCTGTTGTTGATATCCGGTTGCCTGCTGTTGCATATCGGCCATAAAAGCCGGTAAATTATCCAACGCGGGAGGGGGAGGCGGCGTTGAAAACGTCCCCAAGTCCGGGCTGTCGGCGGTCGAAACCTGTACTTGCCCGCGCCGCTGCTGTTCCCGCCGCGCAAGATTTTCCCGCCAGGGACTTTCTTGCTGTCGCATGTCGGTATCCAGCCAGGGAGCGATCAGGCTTTCAGCCATTAAGTCCTGGTCACGCAGGGCATGTGCCGCGCCGGTATCCTTTTTTTCACGGCGATGGATGACCTCATGATAGTGCTCCGGAGGACGGGCTTCCCGAGACAATTCCATCGCCGCCGTCAGTTGCCGCACATCCGCCGCATCGTCCTGATCTATTGCGCAACAACCATGCCATATCAACAGCATTTTTTGCAGGTGCGGGAAAAACCACAGCGTGGTCGCCCGCAGGGTAATTTCTTCCGGACTCTGGCCCGGCGTGCCGGCGCGCTGAATAAAACAGCGAGCTTGCCACGGCGGCAGGCGCCCTTGCTGTACTGCTTTGTCGGGATGCATATTGCCGATACGCCATTCGGCCTCTAGAGGTAAGGCGCTTTGCTGCGGCCACCATTGATCCGGCTCGGCGCGGTTGAACAGATGCCAATCAATATCGCGGGCGTACCCCGGAAAATCTTGCTTTAGCCATTGGCTGTCGTATTTTTTGCCGATCCGTCCGAATTGCCTGGGCCAGGTAAAGTCCAGGGGACCGAAACCACAGGGCGGTGTTTTGTGCCGCAGCGGGCCGAGTGGGTGCCCGGGATGCTCGATGCGGGGCAGCGGGTGGTAGTGATGCCCCTCATGCATGACCGGCGCGGCGCCCATGCCGAGAGGATTCTCCGCTACATGTTCGCCGCCATAGGCATTTTCCCAATCCAGACGCAGTTTTTCGAAGGGGCGAGCAGGCGAGGGATAGCCGTTTACCCAATAACGTTCGCCAAATGCCAGCAGGCTTTTTTCCTTTTCCGCCACCCGGATAGTTGCCAGACAGACGTTTTTTTGTGCCTGATGGTGCGTATAGGCATAACCGGTAGCCAAAAATTCGGCGCAGGGTTTGGGAAGTGCCATATCCACCATCGCCGCGTTGCCGGTGAGTTCTTGCGCCGCCAATTGCCATAATTCCGGCTCGGGCCGTATCTTGGGCACGGCGCTCATGTCGGTCAGCGCCAGGACGGCTATACCCAACCGGTTTTCGCCTTGCCATTGCCAGGGGCGATGCAGTATCCCCAAGCGTAACGGTTTGATTATTTTCATGGACATGAGCCTTGTGGGTGTTCCCGGACTATGGCTATAGAGCGCGGCAAAGGTGGCGGTTCAGATAAATAGGGTGAGGACGCTGGTGTTCAGGTTTAATAAGGCGGTCCGAATATCCATTTGACCTTGAGTGATGTTGATGCCGATAGTTTCCATTTGCATGGCGGTATTGGCTATATTGACCATTTTGGTGGACATAACCAGATTATCGGTTTGCATGGACATTTGCGACATCGCGATATTGATCTGATTGATGTTTTCAGCCGTGCAGGCGACATGCACACTATTCATGGAATGGGTTTCGATGTTCTTTTGGACGTTGTGAACCAGTGAATCCGCGGAGATACGCATTTCCCCCGCGCTGCAAAGAGTGATGGCGGCGTCCGAGCATATCGAAAAATCTTTTTTCGCGTACTCATCGCATTTCCCGTCGATATGCCTGCTGGCGTCCCCTTTTATCCGGATGTCCCGGTCTTTCTCCACGGTGAGTTTATCGCCTCCCCGAATAGCGGTCAGTTTGCTTTTGACATAAAGAATATGGATCGGTTGCCGTTCATCACCCGGCCGGACGGCTGAGAGACGAAGAGGCACGGGCTGCCCGTCAGGAACACTTCCGGTCCGGCAGGTGGTTAATGCGTTATTCCCTTTATTTTCCTGGTCGGCCAACAGGCTTTCGCCATAGATAATCTTGTTCGCGGCTTCAAACATAAGACAGTCGCCGGCGTACTGACTGATGGTTTCACCGGCATGCTGACGAATGGTGTTGCTGACGATGCGCTCGCTATGCCCCTGGACCTGCCGGAAGTCACCGCCATTGATGATATCGGCTCGGCCGCCGCCGGCGATAATACCGGTTTTACCCAGTAAAAAGGTTTGCCGATCTGGCCCCGCTTTCAGCGTGTCGCAGGGGCCGTGGTGGGACGATGAGGTGCGGCCGGTTATCCGTTGCGTCAGATTGCCGTCGGTATCGTTATGCTGATCACCCTCGACGGATATCGTCATGTCCCGTTCGGCGTGCATAGCAAAGGTTTCCTGTCCGGGGGAATCCTCCAGATACAGGTAGCTGGCATTGTCCCGCCCGCCGGCTTTACTGCGGCTCATCATTCCCATTCTCGTGGCGTGCGCCGGCAGTTCCCAAGGCGGGAGCGCTTCTTCATTATAAACCCGGCCGGTGACAATCGGCCGATCCGGATCGCCGTTAATAAAATCGACGATCACCTCTTCTCCCACCCTGGGCACCTGCTGGCTGCCGTACTTCCACCCGGCCCAGCCGCTTGATACCCTGACCCAGCATGAACCGGTGTCATCGCCGGCGCCGTGCCTGTCCCAGCGAAACCTGAGTTTGACCCGTCCATATTTATCAGTCCAGATGCTCTGGCCCCGCGGACCGGTAACCTCGGCGGTTTGCGGTCCATGGGTTTTCGGCCAGGGCGTGACGCGGGCCGGTCGCCAGGTCACCTCGGCGGGAACCGCCTCGACGTCCGCGACAAATTCGGCGCGGGCTTCCTCCGGCGAGGATACCGATGAGGAAACGCCGTTCTGAAAACGAAAATCCCGCAGGCGATATCGCATGCCGGTTATCAGATAGCCGGCCATGACTGCCGGGCGAGGAAAGTTGAGCAAGGTAAAGGTAAAACCGGGCGCCATACCGCGGGCCGTTGCCAGGCCGGACATGGTTTGCTGGCCGGCCTCCAGCGCCTGCTGCCGGATTTGCGCCAAAAACTGTCCGTGCCGGTTATCCTGATAGCGGCCGGGCCAATCGAAGACACCGGTTTTAAGGGCGGCGAAGGAGGCCTTGTTCCGGCACACCTCCAGCAATTGCGCGCGTGGCTTGCGAAAATCGTAGTCGTCGAGAGAGCATAATTCGGGGGTGATTCGATGAGACATCGACCAGCGCCGAATGCCTTCCCCCAGCTCGGTCACGCCAAATCCCGGTTGTTCGTAAGCGATGGTTTCATAGCCGGGAAAAGGACCGTGGGCCTGCGGCGCATCGCATAACACCATAACGTGCCCGGCAGCATGATGCTTGAAATAATAATAGATGCCTTCGTGCTCCATCAGACGGCTGATGAAATCGAAGGCGCTTTCCTGGTACTGAACACAATTCTCATGGGGTTGGTAGCTGCAGCACAGCAGGTTTTCTACGCTAAAATGATATTCCGCCAATACGGACATGATAATATCCGGCAAGGTATACCCTTGCCAGATACGGCAATCCCGATTCATGGTCAGATACCACAGCGCGGGGCGCAAAAAAAACCTATAGAGGTTATATTTTTCTGTTTGCGAATCACGGCCGCTGAATTCAACGTGGCATATATGACCATGAAGATAACGCGATTCCCCTTCGGTGCAGGCTATTTCCAGCGCCATATCCTTGCCTAGCAGGGTTTCCATATCCATATCAATGCGCAGGCTCAGGCATTCCACCTCAAAAAGAAATAGCGCCGAAAGGCGTTCTTCCCCAACGAGCTGCTTGAATACCAAATCCGTCGGGCATTCATTATCAATGATAATGCGATTAATGATTTTGTAAGCCACTACGATTCCTCAATCCATTCATTGATAATAATAATGTTCGGCGCCTGGCTTAGCTTTACTAAACGCAGGTCTGTTGCTGATTAGACGCTAGGGTAATGGAATTCCGCCTCAATGTGTATAAGGTGTTTACAGGATATATCAGGCCAATATGCCAATTTCTTAACCAACGTCCCCATGGCCTTCGCCAAAAGAGATTACTCCACCAAACCTAGACGATGAGACCAGAGGACAAGTTCGGTGGCTTTATGTACATCCAGTTTACGCATGATATTAAGTCGATGGGTTTCAACGGTTTTCGGGCTTATGGAAAGGGTGCTGGCAATTGACTGGTTACCGGCGCCTTCCGCGATTTGTTTTAATACCTGGCGTTCCCTCGGGGTTAGGGATAGCGCGTCATTCGCCGGATCGTCCAGCAGGCGGCCGAGCCGGCTGTGATTCAATATGGGGTCGATATAGCGTTTTCCGGCGGCAACGATTTCGATGGCTTCCAACAGCCGCCGCGCCGGGCTCATTTTCGAGACAAAACCCGCGGCCCCGAGGCTTATTACCTTGGCGGCATGATGTTCGCCCTGTCGTGCGGTATAAACCACCACGCGTATCGCCGGCCAGCGGCGCATTAATTGCACCAAGACATCCTGCCCCTCCATACCCGGTAGCCCCAAGTCCAGGATGATGATATCCGGCCGGGTTTCGCGACAGAGTGGATAGGCGGATAGCCCGTTATGCGTGGAACCGACCACCTGGAAATGCGGAAAAGGCCGCAGCAATAAGTCGATGCCATGGATAATCAATTCGTGATCATCGATTATTAATATTTTATACATACTTTTCCTAATGATTATTTCTAAATAGTAGATTATGGCTTGTACCAAAAAACCAGAATAGTTCCTCCCCTAAACGCTAATTTTTTGCCACAAGAAAAGAGAGTATGCATTGACCATTAATACCGCGGGCGTTGGAAATATGATTGTCTATAAAATTCTCACTGTATAATTATAAAATGTGATCATATTTTAACTTACTTATAAATCAAGCATAAATTTCATCAGCGCACTTAATATTTCCATTCTGTTTAGGAATGGTACAATCGTAATGACCCTTTTCTCTCATGCGCTATTCTATACCCTGAATAATTCTATTTGCAGGAAGGCGGCAACGCCCTGCAACTTGAAGCAAGACAAGTTTAAAGAGCTTGGCGCATTGACGCTTTACTCTCCTTCTCGTCAAATAAGAACCATGGTAAAGCTTGACGTTGAAATAGGTTGTTTAAAATTCTATTTTTACTGAGTAGCCACTTGGTTGCGTCCGGTCACTGTTCATGATGAATAGTGACCGGACGCAACCAAGACATCCGATCTCGGGTCTACAACATTTCTGTACCATTAAGCTTACTCTTTGAAACACCAGGCCGGCTTGCCGATGTTGTCAAAAGACGCTCATGATTGTATTACTTATCGGTTTCAATAAAAAAACGGTGGTCCCGGAGGGCATATGCGGTTTTACTCTTGGATTTCTTAGTGAGGGCAAGAACGATGTCAAAAACGATGGCAAGATGGGGAGCTACTAATGAAATTATTGCGTTATGGCCTGCCAGGCGAAGAGCGTCCCGGCATACTGGATAGTCAGGGTAAATTACGCAGTCTCGATAAGTATGTGCGGGATGTGGGCGGTACCGCATTATTGCCGGCCTCCCTTAATGTGCTCCGTGGACTGGATATCCAGCAGTTGCCGCTGGTGGGCGGCGAACCCAGGCTGGGACCTTGCGTCGGCGGCGTGGGTAAATTTATCTGCATTGGCCTTAACTATGCGGACCATGCCGCGGAAACCGGCGCGGCGATCCCCGGTGAACCTATCGTATTCAATAAATGGACCAGCGCGATTATCGGGCCGAACGATGAGGTGCAAATTCCACGGCAATCGATGAAAACCGACTGGGAGGTGGAACTGGGCGTCGTTATTGGCCAAGGGGGCCGCTATATCAGCGAGCAGGACGCCATGAATCATGTGGCCGGTTATTGTGTGGTAAACGATATTTCCGAACGCGAATGGCAAATCGAACGGGGCGGCACCTGGGATAAGGGCAAGGGTTGCGATACCTTCGGGCCCATCGGTCCCTGGCTGGTGACCGCGGATGAAATTCCCGATCCCCAGGCGTTGAATTTATGGCTGGAGGTGGACGGCAAGCGTTACCAGAACGGGAATACCGGTACGATGATTTTCGGCGTCAGGCACATTATCAGTTATCTGAGCCGGTTTATGAGCTTGCAATCCGGCGATATCATCGCCACCGGCACGCCCCCGGGCGTGGGCATGGGGCAAAGGCCACAGGCCGTATTCCTGCGGGCGGGTCAAACCATGCGTCTGGGCGTCGAGGGATTGGGTGAACAGCGTTTAAAAACGATCCAGGCCTGAACAGATAGATTTTAGGTAGTGAATCCCGGCATGGCGGCCCATGCCGGGTCACAATCAGATGCGGTTAATGGCCGGCGGCTTTATCGATGGCGGCTTGTAAGGCCGCCTGATCAACCGCGCCGGCAAAAACAGTGATATTGTCTTTCGCGGCGCCTTCAGTGGGCATAATGACGAAGCCAGGAGTGCCGCTAAAACCGATTTGCTGCGCCAGCTCGTTGATATGGCCCAGCGTGGCGACATTTTTATGCAATTCCGCCGCCGCCGGCTGCGGGAAATGGATTTGTTTAAGCACGCCGGCGATATCTCCATCCGTCAATTTGCCTTCGTTGTGGCCGGTTTTATAGATCCCGTTGTGATAAGCAATATATCCTTTGGCGCCTTGTTCTTTCCACACGCTCAGGCCGGTTTCGGCGGCGGTGATGGAGGGCTGCCAGCGGCCGCCGAAAATCGGCCATTCCTTGAAGACAAATTTTACCTTGCTGTTAGCCTGCATCACGGATTCCATAATGGGCGCCATCTGATTGCAGTAGACACATTGATAATCGAAGAATTCCACCACCGCCACCTTGGCATCAGCCGGACCTACCGCGGGGGTATCTTTATCGGCGATTAGCGCGGCCTGATTATTCAATACGCCTTCGGTCAAGGCGCTCGCCTGCTCCTGGGCCTGTTGCGCCTGCAATTTCTGGCTGACCTGTACCAATATTTCAGGGTGCGCCATCAAATAGTCGGCGGCGATTTTGCCGATGGCTTCCTGCTGTGCCGGCGTGAAGGGCGCCTGTGCCGTGGTATCCGCCAGGGCAGTTCGGCTTATCAATGCAAGGGTCGTCACCAATACGGCATGTTTGAGTTTGAAATTCATCACATTTCCTTAGAAGCCGTCAAGTATACAAACATGACATAAATAGGGGGATTTCAGGGTGGGAGGATGCAGCATACCATCCTCCCACCGCTGCGAAAACGTAAATCATATGGGGTGAATAGGCAATGGATGGCGGCGGAGTTATGCCGTTACCTAAGATTGTCACTCAGTGGCGACATCTAACCTCATGTAAAAAAACGTTATATTGCGGATGAGCGGAAAACTGTCGTTATTCAGGGACAGTTAATGGCTGGGGGGAATGATGATGCCGGGCTATAGAAGTCGGAAGGCGGGATAAAAACTTGTGGATGCATGATATTTAATCACATGAATTTCAAGTATTTTTTTTCAAAAAAATCGTCTTGCGAGGCCTGTCTGCCGATGCTCTTGCCGGCCATAACGCCAGAGTGGCATGGGTTGTGCAACAGTCTGGAGGTAGATGCTCATTCCAACCCTTATGTTCGCGTTGACGCCTCATATCTACGCCTCATAAACCTGGGAATGACGCAGAGCCAAATTAGGGTGCCTATTGTCCATCCTCTTGATGAATTTTCATCAGACATCCCGGACAAACCGTTGAGTGAGGCACCACCTGTTGTCTTTGATCCGACCTTATGCACTTGCCTTGATGGCAAGTGCTTTTTTATGGCTGCGGCGATTTCAACGTCATCAGCAAACCGTCCCGACGCATCTGCGCCGACTCTTCCGGCAAATGCAGGCGGTCCAGCACATCCGCCAGCCAGGCGTAGTCATGGGCGTCCGGACGCTGTTTGAGCGCGGCGCGAAAAGCCTCGGCGGCGGCCTGCCATTCACCGCGCTTCATCAGCAATTGCCCCATAGTGCTATCAAGCAGCGGCGTGGCACCCTGCTGTTTAATCTGCTGGCGCAGCACTTTTTCCAACTGTTCGGGATCGCCGGTTTTCAGCCGGGGTATAAGCAACAGCAATTGTTCATTTTTCTGATTTTTCAGCCCCTTAACGATAATGGCCTGCGCGGTTTCATGATCATTGCATTCGATGAGATGTTCCGCCAGGGCCACCAGCAGGCGGGTATCGCCGCGGGTTTTGCGATCCTGACCGCGCCACCAGCGGTTAAGTCCTTCACTACCCTCATTTTCCATAATCTGATCCATCAGGCCGGTGTAACCCTGATAGGCCAGCGCATCTATTTTCACTTCCTCATAGACGCGGACTTTACGCATGGCCGGCAGGATATCCAGCAAAGCCTGCCAGGCATGGGTGCGGATAAATGCCTGTTCGGCCAGACGCAATACCTCCGGGTGCCGCGGGGCAATGGACAATAAATGGTCGACGCCATGGCGGGCAGCATGATTTTCATTGCGCGCCAACTGCAGCCGGACCCGGGTGATATCCACCGGCAACTGATCGCTGTCGGCGGCTTCCATAGCGCGCTCAAGATGCTGGTTGGCCCGGACATCATCCCCCCGCTGCTGGGCGGCTTCAGCGGCCAGCAAGTAGTTCACCACCGGCTGCTCCGCATGGTCGGCGTCACGGGTCAATAATTTTTCCACCTGGCGGTAGTCCCCTTCGGCCAGTTTCATCATTGCCGCTTTGGTGTGCCTCCGGGCATTGTGGCTTTTACGGCCGAGGAACCAGCGCTGCGTACGTGCGCCGGTGCGGAACACCCTGCGCAGGATGGCTTCGATAACAAACAGCACTATCAGCGATACAATCAATATAATGATGAGGCCGGTGACGCTGGTTTCAATATTGTAATTGTCGGTCTGTATCAATACGTAGCCCTGGTGACCGGCCACCATGGGGCCGATAACAATGCCGGCGATCAACAGGATAAGCAGCAAGAATACCCGTAGCATCGTCTATTCTCCCTGGTTGGCGGCGGCAGCGGTGGGTTGCGCCAACAGGTTGCGCACGCGGGTTTGCATCAGTTTTTCCATCAGGGGCTGGCTGCGCAGCTGATCCGGTACGTTCAGAGACACGCTTTGCTGGCTCAGGGCGTCCACGTCGGCGAGAAAAGCGCGGGTGCTGGCGTCATCGGTATCAAAATAGGCGCGTACCCAGGTGGACACGGTTTCCAGGGACTGTTGGTACACTTCGTTCTGATGGCGAGGCACTGCCTGGGCGGCGATGAGCAGGCGGGAGCGGATATTTTCCCGCAGATAAATATCCTGATTCGGTGCCAGCAAAGGTTCGGCGCCGGTATCTCTACGGCGGATAGTAATGAAATCATTGATAAAATTATGCCAGCTTTTGCTGAGATTTTGCCGCCATTCACGCACCGATCCCGAAAGCTTGCTGTCGCCGTCGCTGTCCATCGGCGCTTCATCGCTGTCGTTATCCGCCAGGCGCAGGTTATCCACCTGGTTCGACAGTTGATTCACTTTCAGAATTATGCCATCGAAATCAATCTGGCTGACGGCGGACAAACCGGCGATATCGTCGGTAATCGCGCGCCGCACCGGCATCAAACTGGGATCGTTCATGTCCGCCAGGCTGGCGTCGGCGCTTTTCAACAATGCGCCGGCGGTGACGACGTCCTGATCGCTCCACAGTTTACGACCCGCCAGTTTTATCAGAAAATCCGCCTGCGCCAATAGCCAGGTATTGGCTTCAGAGCCAGAAATAGTAGCGACTCTCTCTCGTAATTCTCCCAGCTGCCTGGTCTGATCCGCCGCCTGCTGCCGGGCGGCGGTCAATGCCTGGCCCTGTTGTTGCAGTGCGGTTTGAAATTGCTGCTGCTGCTGCTGCTGCGCCTGCTGCAGTTCGCTGAGACGGGATTGCAACTGCTGGCTGGCGGCGGCTTGCGCCTTGCCCTGGCGCACATTGTAGAAATAGAGCGCGGCGGCCAGCAGCAAGGCGAGGATAATGGCGATTACCGCCAGTATGATTCCTATAGTCGGTTTAACGCCGCCGGGACTGGCGCTTTTGCCTGCCGGCGACGGCTGCGCCTCGCCTAATGGGGGTGCCGTTGCTCCGGACCGGGATGCGCCGGAGGTATCCGCGGTGCCGGTCGCGTTTTCCTGCGGTATTGTTGGAGTAGTGTGTTCCGTCATATTGGCCTATCCCATGTTGAATTTAGAGCAGCACGCGCATAAGCGCATCATTGTCTGCCGCGTCGGCTACGACGATATCCGTCCAGCCCAATTGGCGGGCTAAAGCCCCTAATCGTTCACTCACCACAATCAGCCGGCAGGCAAGCAGCCAGGAGTCGCGATAGTAAGCAGGAATTAAAGTATAGAATTGTTGTAACATTTCGCCGCTGGTTATGATCAAAGTATTTATACCCAGTTGCAGGCATCGCCGACTTTGCTCATCACCGTCGTAACTCACCGGGCTGCGGCGGTAGCATTCGCAGTAACCGACGTCGACGCCCCGTTGGCGCAGCGTCTGTTCGAGAACTTCCCGTCCGCCGTTACCGCGCAAAATCAAGGCCCGCCGCCCCGCCACCCGTTGCAGGGCGGGAAGGTCGAGCAGATGCTCGCTGTTTTCGCCGTCGCGGGGATAGTCCACGTTTAATCCGCTCAGGGTATGCAGCAGTAATCCGCTGGTACGGCCCACGGCGAAATAATTGAGCTGCGGGGGCCACGCCACTCCTTGCCGGGCCAGCAAAGCGTGCGCGTAATTCACTGCATATTTGGATACCGCGAACAGCATATCCCCCGCCGTCAGTGTCTCAAGGCGCGACGGCAATAATGCCAGTTCTTCGCCGGGAGAGAATTCAATCAAGGGTAAATGCCAGGCGGATTGTCCCCGGGAGCGCAGGCGATTGACCAGCTGTTCGCCGGCCGGTGATGGACGGGTGACCAGGATGGTCATTGCGGCGGTTTTCCCTGGTAGACCAGGTCAAGGATGTCACGGGCGCCGCCCCGCAGCAGTTCTTCCGCCAGCGCTTCGCCCAGGGCTTGCGCCTCGGCGAGCGGGGCGCTGCGTTCAGCGCGGATTACGCGGCTGCCGTCAGGACTGCCCACCAGAGCCCGTAGCCACAGCCGGTCGCCGTGGATTTCGGCATAGCTGCCGATAGGCACTTGGCAGCCGCCGTCAAGGCGGGCGTTCATGGCCCGTTCGGCGGTGACCCGAATGGCGGTTTCCCGATGATGGAGCGGCGCCAGCAGTTTGAGCGTGCGGCTATCGTCCAGGCGGCATTCGATGCCCACCGCGCCTTGGCCGACGGCGGGCAGGCACTCTTCAGGCTCAAGGGGCGAGCGGATGCGTTCTTCCAGGCCCAGCCGCTTAAGTCCGGCCACCGCCAGGATCACCGCGTCGTAGTCTCCTTGATCCAGCTTGGCCAGACGGGTGCCCACGTTACCGCGCAGATCGCGGATGATCAAATCAGGCCGGCGTTCCTTTGCCTGGCACTGCCGGCGCAGGCTCGAGGTGCCCAGCACCGCGCCTGCCGGTAAATCTTCCAGACGATCGTAGCGGGAGGAAACAAAGGCATCGCGGGGATCTTCCCGTTCGCAAATCGTCGCCAAACCCAGTCCGTCGGGAAAGGAAACCGTGACGTCTTTCATGGAATGCACGGCGATATCGGCGCGGTCTTCCAACAGCGCCCGCTCCAGCTCTTTGATAAATAACCCTTTTCCTCCGACTTTGGCCAGCGGGGTATCCAGCATAATGTCGCCGTGGGTTATCATCGGCACCAGCTCTACCCGCAGATCCGGATGGTGGCGCAGCAGTTCCCCCTGCACGTACCGGGCTTGCCACAATGCCAGTGGACTTTGCCGGGTGGCGATCCTTATCAGGTTATCTTGCATAGTGTTCGTTACCGTTTCAATCATTCACCGCCCATCCTATCATTGCATCCCATCACTGCATCCTATCATTGATGGTAAGGCTCTGAAAGGCATAGGGATCCAGGGGGGGAAGCGTCGGGCAACCCGCCGACATCTTGGAATTAAAGGTAGCAACAGGGAAAAGTGTTATAATTAATGAGTAGCTTAACTTCCTTTACGGTCAAACAGCAAGGTGTTAAATTGATCACGTTTCCAGCAATTACCGGCCGAGCATTCTTCTAACTTTATATCCGGGCGGCTTTGGAAATAGGATTTTTTAGGCACCGGGATAACCAAGCGAGACGTCTTGTACTTCTATATCGAGACACTGAAACAGAGACTGGACGCGATCAACCAACTTAGGGTGGATCGGGCATTGGCGGCTATGGGGCCGGCCTTTCAGCAAGTCTACAGTCTGCTGCCAACCTTATTACATTATCATCACCCAATGCTTCCGGGTTACCTCGAAGGTAACGTACCCTGCGGCATTTGCTTTTACACGTCCGATGATAAACAAAACGCCTCGCTGACCGAGATGACCAAAAAATCGGCCATTCCGCTGGTGGCTCCAGTGAGCGGCGAACGGCCGATTACCGGCGTCTATTCCATGGGCAGCACGTCCTCCATCGGCCAAAACGCCAATTCGGATCTGGATGTCTGGGTCTGTCACCAGTCCTGGCTCGACAATGTGGAACGGGCCCAATTGCAGCGTAAATGCCTGCTGCTGGAAAAATGGGCGGCGGCCCAGGGCGTGGAGGTCAATTTTTTCCTTATTGATGAAAATCGCTTCCGCCACAATGAAAGCGGCAACCTCGGCGATGATGATTGCGGATCCACGCAGCATATCCTGCTGCTGGACGAATTCTACCGTACCGCGGTACGCATGGCCGGCAAGCGTATTTTGTGGAACATGGTGCCGGGGGATGAAGAAGATCATTACGATGAATATGTGATGTCGCTGTATGCCCGCGGCGCGTTGACCCCCAATGAATGGCTGGATTTGGGCGGCCTGGGTACGCTTTCCGCCGAAGAGTATTTCGGCGCCAGTCTGTGGCAGCTTTATAAAAGCATCGACTCCCCCTATAAAGCGGTGCTGAAAACCCTGCTGCTGGAAGCCTATTCCTGGGAGTATCCCCACACCCAACTGCTGGCGATGAATATCAAGCAGCATCTCCACGACGGCGAGATCGTCTCTTTCGGCCTGGATCCTTATTGCATGATGCTGGAACGGGTCACCCATTACCTGACCCAGATTAACGATATGACCCGGCTGGATCTGGTGCGGCGCTGTTTTTACCTTAAAGTCTGCGAGAAATTGTCTTCTACCCCGGCAAGCGTGGTCTGGCGGCGGGAGATCCTCAGCCAGCAGGTCAAGGAGTGGGGCTGGGACGAAGCGCGTCTGAGCATGCTCGACGATCGCGCTAACTGGAAAATCGGTCAGGTGCGGGAGGCGCACAACGAATTGCTCGACGCCATGATGCAAAGCTACCGTAACCTGATTCGTTTCGCCCGACGTAATAATCTAAGCGTCAGCGCCAGCCCGCAGGATATCGGGGTATTGACCCGCAAGCTTTATGCGGCATTCGAAGCGCTGCCCGGCAAGGTCACGCTTATCAACCCGCAGATTTCCCCGGATTTGTCCGAGCAGCACCTGACGTTTATCCATGTGCCGCAGGGGCGCGCCAATCGGGCTGGCTGGTATCTGTATAACCAGTCGCCGTCGATGGAATCCATCATCAGCCATCAGCCGTTGGAATATAACCGCTATCTGAACAAGCTGGTGGCCTGGGCCTGGTTTAACGGGCTGTTGACTCCTAAGACCTGCCTGCATATCAAAGGCAGCGATGTATGCGATCTGGGCCGGTTGCAGGAACTGGTAGCGGATGTTTCCCGCACTTTCCCGCTACGGGTTCCGGCGCCGACGCCCAAAGCGCTGTATAGCCCCTGTGAAATCCGCCATCTGGCTATTATTGTCAATCTTGAATACGATCCCACCGCCGTTTTCCGCAATCAGGTCGTGCATTTCGATTTCCGGAAACTGGACGTCTTCAGCTTCGGTCAGCAGCAGGAATGCCTGGTGGGCAGCATCGATTTGCTGTACCGCAACTCATGGAACGAAGTGCGCACACTGCATTTCAACGGCGAGCAGGCGGTGCTGGAAGCGCTGAAAACCATTCTCGGCAAGATGCATCAGGATGCCTCGCCTCCCGACACGGTGGAGGTGTTCTGCTATAGCCAGCATTTGCGCGGCTTGATCCGAACCCGGGTACAGCAGCTGGTTTCCGAATGTATCGAGCTGCGGCTTTCCAGCACCCGCCAGGATCCGGCCCGTTTCAAAGCGGTGCGGGTTGCCGGCCAGACCTGGGGATTGTTCTTCGAACGTCTGAGCGTCTCGGTGCAGAAGCTGGAAAACGCCATTGAATTTTACGGCGCCATTTCCAATAACAAGCTGCACGGCCTGTCCATCCAGATGGAAACCGATAAGGTGCATTTGCCGCCGGTGGTGGACGGCTTTGCCAGCGAAGGCATCATTCAGTTCTTCTTCGAAGAGAGCGCGGACGAACAGGGTTTCAATATTTATATCCTTGATGAAACCAACCGGGTCGAGGCTTACCATCATTGCGAAGGAAGCAAGGAAGAGCTGGTGCGCGATGTGAGCCGTTTCTATTCTTCATCCCACGATCGATTTACCTACGGTTCGAGCTTTATCAACTTCAATTTGCCCCAGTTCTACCAGATTGAGCAGCTTGACGGGCGTATCCAGGTGGTGCCGTTTCGCAACAGCGTGCTGTCGCATCTGGTGGCCGCCGCCCCCTATGATCAGGATGCATCTCAGCAGCAGGCGCGGTCGAATTAAACGTACCGGCCCAAGCAGCGCGACCCAACCTCCCCAACGATTCCTATTGCTTTTCAAGATCCAACTGCGATGATAGAGGGCTTGAGAGCATGAATGACAGGTAATGAATCGGATGAATAGTCAATTACGCCCCGTGATAACGGCGTTTTTAGTACTGGGATTGTACGGATGCGGGTTGAAAGGGCCGCTTTTTATGCCGCCGGCGCCTAAAACCACCGCTAAACCCGCTGAGTCACACAAGCTGACCACGACGGACACTTCCAGCCAATCACCGGTGCAAACGGCGAATCCCGGCAGTAACGCGCCTCATTCAGGCGATTCGGTCGTACCGTAAACGGAAGCGTAAAGGAGTGTCGTAAAAGGGTCGCAACGGGTGCTGAAAACGCGATTCGGTCGCATCCTGACATGAGAAGCGCTATGCTGCGCACAGAGTAGGTCAGCGGAGTAGGATATGCAGTTTTCCAAAATGCACGGTCTGGGAAACGACTTTATGGTCGTGGACGCCGTTACGCAAAACGTCTATTTTTCGCCGGAGCTTATCCGTCGTCTGGCGGACCGGCATTGCGGCGTGGGATTCGATCAACTGCTGGTGGTGGAGCCCCCGTACGATCCCGAACTGGATTTTCACTACCGCATCTTCAACGCCGACGGCAGTGAAGTGGCGCAATGCGGTAACGGCGCCCGCTGTTTTGCCCGTTTCGTCAGAATGAAAAGTCTGACCAATAAACGGGAATTACACGTCAGTACCCAAACCGAGCGGATGATCATCACCATTACTGATGATGATCAGGTGAGGGTGAATATGGGCGAGCCGAAATTCGAGCCGCAGGATGTCCCTTTTCGCGCCGCCAAAGCGGAAAAAACCTATATTATGCGGGTAGCGGAGCAGACGGTGCTGTGCGGCGTGGTATCCATGGGTAATCCCCACTGCGTTATTCAGGTGGAGGATACCGACGCCGCTCCGGTATCCTCCCTCGGTCCGCTGTTGGAAAATCACGAGCGTTTTCCCGAACGGGCGAATATCGGTTTTATGCAGGTGGTTAACCCCCAGAACATTCGGCTGCGGGTATTTGAGCGCGGAGCGGGGGAAACCCAGGCCTGCGGCAGCGGCGCCTGTGCCGCCGTGGCGGTGGGCATCCTTCAGGGCGTATTGTCGCAACAGGTGAAAGTCGAATTGCCGGGCGGCGTTTTGGACATCAGTTGGAAAGGTCCGGGCAACCCGCTCTTTATGACCGGGCCGGCGGTACATATCTACGACGGGTTTATTCATCTATGAAGAATATCGGGGAGCAAGTCGAGACGGCGCCGGTCCTGGACGACAGTACGGTTTCGCAATTCCTGGTACAAAATCCGGACTTTTTTATCCGCAACGCTCTCCAGGTCGAGCAGATGCGCATTCCCCATGTCAATCGGGGCAGCGTGTCCCTGCTGGAGTGGCAGATAACGCGCCAACGCCGGCATATCCAGCAGTTGGAAGAAGACATCGGCCGGTTGATGGAAGCGGCGGCGACCAATGAACAGCTGTTCAATCGCCTGCTGGATTTGCAAACCGACCTGGCCACCGCCGAAAGCCTGCAGGATTTCCTCAGCCGTTTGCAACGCTGGGCGCGCAGCCTCGGCTTGTCCGGTGCGCATATGCGATTATTCTCTGATAAATGGCTGATTGGCGCTCCCTCGGATTTTACCCATCTAGGCCTGTCCAGAACCGCCTTTGAGCCTTTGCGCATCCAGCGTCTCGGTCAGGGCAACCATTATCTGGGCACCCTTAACGGCCCGGAGCTGCTGCTGTTAATGCCTCAGGCCAGACAGGTCGGCTCGGTGGCCATGACCCTGATGGGTGAAGACGGCTCCCTGGGCGTGGTTATATTCACCAGCCGGGACAGCCAGCATTATCAATCCGGCATGGGGACCGTGTTGCTGCAGCAAATGGCTGCCCTGCTGCCCGGTTTGCTGGTGCGCTGGGTCGCTCGCCTATGACCGCCGGAGAATCGCCCCTACAGCCGAAGGTGGACGCCTTTTTGCGCTATCTGCGGGTGGAGCGGCAATTAAGTCCGCTGACCCAGGCCAGTTATGCCCATCAGTTAACCGC
This sequence comes from Sodalis ligni, assembly GCF_016865525.2. NCBI lineage: Bacteria > Pseudomonadati > Pseudomonadota > Gammaproteobacteria > Enterobacterales > Bruguierivoracaceae > Sodalis > Sodalis ligni. The sequence goes on from NZ_CP075169.1 coordinate 379,718, forward strand.
GCTGGTGGAGATTGCCGACGATCTTGGCGTCGCTGAATGGCCGCAGTTGGACGTAAGCCATGTGCGTTCGATGGCGACCCGCAGCAAGCGCCAGGGATTACAGGCCGCCAGCCTGGCATTGCGCCTGTCGGCGCTGCGCAGTTTTCTTGATTTTCTGGTGGGACGGGGAGAGTTGAAGGCTAATCCGGCCAAAGGCGTTTCCGCGCCCCGCGCCGGCCGCCATCTGCCGAAAAACATGGACGTAGATGAAGTCGATCGCCTGCTGGACATTGACAGCACCGATCCGCTGGCGGTGCGCGATCGCGCCATGTTGGAAATCATGTATGGCGACGGCCTGCGTCTGGCGGAAATGGTGAATCTCGACTGCGGCCATATCGATTTGGACGCCGGCGAAGTGAGAGTGGTGGGCAAGGGCAACAAAGAGCGCAAGCTGCCGCTGGGCAAATCCGCCGTCGCCTGGCTGCGGCATTGGCTGGCGCTGCGGGAATTTTTCGCCCCTGAGGACAATGCGGTATTTGTGGCGAAGACCGGTAAACGCATTTCCATGCGCAATGTGCAAAAACGTTTCGCCGAATGGGGAATAAAACAGGGCATTGAAAGCCATGTCCATCCCCATAAGCTGCGTCATTCGTTCGCCACCCACATGCTGGAATCCAGCGGCGATTTAAGGGCGGTGCAGGAATTGCTGGGCCACGCCAATCTCTCCACCACGCAAATCTATACTCACCTTGATTTTCAACATCTGGCCCAGGTTTATGACGCCGCGCATCCCAGGGCCAAACGAGGGAAGTCGTGATGCGTTTTTACCGCCCACTGCGCCCACTGCGGGCATTAACCTTTGATTTAGACGACACCCTGTATGATAACCGGCCGGTGATCGCCCGTACCGAACGGGAGTCACTGTTGTTTTTGCAGAACTATCATCCGGCCCTGAAATCCCTGGACGCGTCTTACTACCGCCGGATCCGGGCCGAGCTGCGCCAGCGGGAGCCGGAAATCTATCACGATGTGACGCGTTGGCGCTGGCGCGCGCTGGAACTGGGCTTGCGCAACCAGGGATTCAGCGATGCCGAGGCCGGCGCCGGCGCCGATGCCGCCATGGCGGAGTTCGCCCGCTGGCGCAGCAGCATTGACGTTCCCGCTGTCACGCATCAAACGCTGCGCGCGCTCGGCGCACGCTGGCCGCTGGTGGCCATTACCAACGGCAACGCTTCGCCCGCGGCCTGCGGCCTGGCCGGCTATTTCGCGTTTGTACTGCGCGCCGGTCCCGACGGGCGCGCCAAGCCTTTTCGCGATATGTACCATCTGGCGGCGGAAAAGCTCGGCCTGCCGCCGCAGAGTATCCTGCACGTGGGCGACGATTTGGCGGCGGATATTACCGGTGCCGTCCAAAGCGGCATGCAGGCCTGCTGGATAAACGATCGCGGCGGCAATTTCCGCCAGGCCCCCGACGCCCGCTTGCTGCCGCATTTGGAGATTTCGCGGTTGGAATCCCTGACAGCCTTGCTATAATCATCGCGGTTGCTGTATAAATAACCAGTAAATACGTACTAAAAGGCTCTTTATGGACGTCACTGAACTGCTTGCTGGCCTGAATGACAAACAACGCGAAGCCGTCGCCGCCCCGCGGGGCAACCTGTTGGTGCTGGCCGGCGCGGGCAGCGGTAAAACCCGGGTTCTGGTGCACCGTATCGCCTGGCTGCTGTCGGTGGAAAACAGCTCGCCCTATTCCATAATGGCCGTGACCTTCACCAATAAAGCCGCGGCGGAGATGCGCCATCGCATCGAGCATCTGCTCGGCCCGGGCCAGGGCGGCATGTGGATCGGCACCTTCCATGGTCTGGCGCACCGCTTATTGCGTGCCCATCATATGGATGCCGGCCTGCCGCAGGATTTTCAGATCCTGGACAGCGAAGATCAGCTGCGGCTGCTCAAGCGGATTATCCGCGCGCTGAACATCGACGAAAAGCAGTGGCCGCCCCGGCAGGCCATGTGGTACATCGGCGGCAAAAAAGACGAAGGGCTGCGTCCGCAGCATGTGGAAACCTACGGCAATCCCATTGACGCCACCTGGCTGCGTATTTACCAGGCCTATCAGGAAGCCTGCGATCGCGCCGGACTGGTGGATTTCGCGGAACTGCTGTTGCGCGCCCATGAGCTATGGCTGAACAAACCGCATATCCTGCAGCATTATCGCGATCGGTTCCGCAATATCCTGGTGGATGAGTTCCAGGATACCAACCGGATTCAGTACGCCTGGATCCGCCTGCTGGCCGGCGACCAGGGCAACGTGATGATCGTCGGGGACGACGATCAGTCCATTTACGGCTGGCGCGGTGCGCAGGTGGAAAATATCCAGCGTTTCCTTGATGACTTTCCCGGCGCGCAGACCGTCCGCCTGGAGCAGAACTACCGCTCCACCAGCAATATCCTGACGGCGGCCAACGCCCTGATCGCCCATAACGGCAGCCGGCTGGGTAAAAATCTCTGGACCGAGGACGCCGCCGGCGAACCCATTTCCATATATTGCGCGTTTAACGAACTGGACGAAGCGCGCTTTGTGGTCAACCGGATCAAAACCTGGCAAGAGGGCGGCGGCGCCCTTAACGACAGCGCCATTCTCTACCGCAGCAACGCCCAGTCCCGCGTCTTGGAGGAAGCGCTGCTGCAAAGCGCCATGCCGTATCGCATCTACGGCGGCCAGCGGTTTTTCGAACGGCAGGAAATCAAGGACGCACTGGCCTATCTGCGTCTCATCGCCAACCGCAACGACGATTCGGCCTTCGAGCGGGTGGTGAACACCCCCACCCGCGGCATCGGCGATCGCACCCTGGATGTGATTCGGCAAGCGGCGCGGGATCGCCAGCTCACCCTTTGGCAGTCCACCCGCGAGTTGCTGAATGAGCAGGTACTGGCCGGCCGCGCCGCCTCGGCCATGCGGCGCTTTATCGAACTGGTGGAAGCCCTGGCTGAGGAGACCGCCGATCTTCCCCTGCATGTGTTAACCGACCGGGTGATCAAGAATTCCGGCCTGTGGATGATGTATGAGCAGGAAAAAGGCGAAAAAGGCCAGGCGCGCATCGAAAACCTGGAGGAGCTGGTGACCGCCACAAGGCAGTACAGCTACCAGGACGAGGATCAAGATCTGATGCCGTTGCAGGCGTTTTTGTCCCATGCCGCGCTGGAAGCCGGTGAAGGACAGGCGGACGCGTATCAGGACGCGGTGCAGCTGATGACGCTGCATTCCGCTAAAGGCCTGGAGTTCAGGCAGGTGTTTATCGTCGGTATGGAAGAAGGCATGTTTCCCAGCCAGATGTCACTGGATGAGGGCGGACGTCTGGAGGAAGAGCGCCGGCTGGCCTATGTGGGCGTCACCCGGGCCATGGAAAAACTGACCCTCACCTACGCCGAAACCCGCCGCCTCTACGGTAAAGAGGCCTTTCACCGGCCGTCGCGGTTTGTGGGCGAACTGCCTCAGGAGTGCGTGGAAGAGGTGCGTCTGCGGGCCAGCGTGTCGCGGCCGGCGAACCATCAGCGCATGGGGACGCCCCTGAGCGAAAACGACAGCGGCTTCATCCTGGGGCAGCGGGTACGCCATCCCAAATTTGGTGAAGGAACCGTTATCAATCTGGAAGGCAGCGGCGAGCACAGCCGCTTGCAGATAGCCTTCCAGGGGCAGGGCATCAAATGGCTGGTGGCGGCCTATGCCCGGCTGGAGACGGTTTGACTCAGCCTGTGCCGTGCCGGCCGGTATAAAAGATATCCGCACCGGCAGGCTCCTGCGGCGGACGTCACAAATAATTCATCAATCAAAAAGCAGATTGTGCAAAAAATAGGCCATTGTGTCGTCGTTGCATATTGACAGCCTTTTTAATCTCGGCGTAACATGCGCGCACTATGATTGTGAGAGGATTACGCCTTGGACGCCCCCAGTAGATACTGGCTCGATAATCTGTTTATCAGGTACCACTAAGGCTTCCCCTATGCTGATGGCCTTAGCGGTTGTCAGCGACCCGCATGTATGTGTCGCGCTGAGTCAGATCTTTGATGGTCTGGAACTTGTCGGTGACATTCTCACCCCCCGGTTTCTCCTCTAATGCGTTTCCCGCTAGACACCGCTAAGGAAGCCATGGCGTATGCTTAACGCGTTTAAATTGGATCATAATCGCCTATCCCGTCTTGAATTGGATGAAGGCGATACGTTAACCGGTTCTCTCTGGGTGGATCTGATCGAGCCCGAGAACGGGGAGCGCGAAAAAGTTCAGGATGAGCTGGGACAAAGCCTGGCGACCCGCCTCGAACTGGAGGATATCGAAGCCTCCGCCCGTTTTTTCGAAGACGAGGACGGACTGCATATCCATTCGTTCTTTTTTTATGAAGACGCCGAGGATCATGCCGGTAACGCCACGGTAGCGTTCACCATCCGCGACGGCCGCCTCTACACCCTTCGCGAGCGTGAACTGCCGGCGTTCCGGCTGTATCGCATGCGCGCCCGCAGCCAGACCCTCACTGACGGCAATGCCTATGAACTGCTGCTGGATTTGTTCGAAACAAAAATAGAGCAGCTGGCTGACGAGATTGAAAACATCTACAGCGATCTGGAAGCGCTGAGCCTGGTCATTATGGAAGGGCATCAGGGCGATGAATACGATGAAGCCTTGTCTACCCTGGCGGAACTGGAGGACGTGGGCTGGAAGGTCCGCCTGTGCCTGATGGATACCCAGCGCGCGCTCAATTTCCTGGTGCGCAAGGCGCGTTTACCTTCCGGCCAGCTGGAGCAGGCGCGTGAAATCCTGCGGGATATCGAATCGCTGCTGCCCCATAATGAATCGCTGTTCCAGAAGGTCAACTTCCTGATGCAAGCGGCAATGGGCTTTATCAACATCGAGCAAAACCGCATCATCAAAATCTTCTCCGTGGTATCGGTGGTCTTTCTGCCGCCGACGCTGGTGGCGTCCAGCTACGGCATGAACTTCGAGTTTATGCCCGAGCTGAAATGGTCGTTTGGCTATCCCGGCGCCATTGCATTGATGATCCTGGCAGGCCTGGCGCCTTACCTGTACTTCAAGCGTAAAAACTGGCTATAACGCTGAGGGTGCGCCGGAAATAAGAAGATAATTTGTACGATAATTACTTATCTTGTTTCTGGTTTATGCTAAAACAATATGTTTTAGCATTACAGACAATTAACAATGAAACATTTGCCGTTATCTCTCCAGTGGCTGATATTGCTGTTTTTCTCATTGGCGCTGGGGTCCGCCCTGCAGTTGTATCACCTGCCGGCCGCCCTATTGCTCGGCCCGATGCTGGTGGGCGTGGTGATGGCTCTGTCCGGATCAACCCTGCATATTTCGCCTAAGGTTTTTATCGCTTGCCAGGCGGTGATCGGCTGCATGATAGCCTTGGTGCTCTCTCCGTCCATTCTCGGGATCCTGGTATCCTATTGGTGGCTGGTGGTGGTGGTGGTCTTGATGACGCTGGTGGCCAGCGGCCTGTCCGGCTTCCTGCTGGTGAGGTTCAGCAGCCTGCCCGGACCTACCGGGGCATGGGGCTCCTCGCCGGGAGGCGCGTCGGCCATGGTGGCCATGGCGGGGGAGTTCGGCGCGGATGTCAGGCTGGTGGCGTTTATGCAATACCTGCGCGTCTTGTTTGTGGCGGCGGCGGCCGCGATGGTAGCCCACCTCAGCCTCGGCGCGCAGAATAACGCGCCGGCGGAGATAATCTGGTTTCCCCCACTGGACTATCGTTTTGCCGCGACGCTTATCATTGCCGTCGTCGGCGCCTGGCTGGGCAGAAAACTGCATATACCGGCCGGGGCGCTGCTGATTCCCATGCTGGCGGGGGCGATGCTGCATATTACCGGTACCCTTACCATACAGGTCCCGCAGTGGCTATTGGCGCTGGCCTATGCTTTTATCGGCTGGAGCGTCGGCTTGCGGTTCACCCCGGCCATTGTGTTGCAAGCCTTGAAAACCCTTCCGCAGATGGTGGCGTCCATCGTGGGATTGATTCTGCTGTGCAGCGCGATGGCCTGGATTATGACCCTCTTGCTGCCGGTGAGCCTGCTTACCGCCTATTTGGCCACCAGCCCGGGCGGATTGGACACTGTGGCCATTATTGCCGCCGGCAGCCATGCGGATATGAGTTTTGTAATGGCCATGCAGAGCCTGCGGCTACTCTCCATCCTGTTGCTCGGCCCGGCCATAGCGCGCTTTATTTCACGCAATGCCGCGCCGCGCATGACGTGATTTTTTCTGCCAAAGCACGGCGTCGAAGATAAACACGGCCAGCGCCAGCCAGATAAAGCTGAACGCGTAGAGCTTGTCTTGGGTCATGGCCTCGCCATAGCAGAACACCGCCAGCAAAAACATCAGCGTCGGGCCGAGATACTGGAAAAATCCCAGGGTGGAAAGCCGCAGATTATTGGCGGCGTCGGCAAACATCAGCAGCGGCACCGTGGTGATGATCCCCGCCGAGATCAACAGCAGATTCAGCGACAGGCTGTTATCCCCCAGGTGGCTGGTGGGGCTGTCGGCGAAGTAGAACAGATACCAGGCGCCCACCGGCAACAGCCATAAGGTTTCAATCAGCATGCCGATTTGCGGGTCGATGCCGAGCCTTTTTCGCAGCAGGCCGTAAAAGGCAAAGCTGAAGGCCAGGCCAAGGGCAATGAGCGGCAGCGAACCGAATCTCCACAGCTGCATCAGCACGCCGCATGCCGCCAGCAGCACCGCCAGCCATTGCAATTTCCGAAACCGCTCGCCGAGAAACAGAATGCCCAGCAGGATATTCACCAGCGGGTTGATAAAATAACCGAGGCTGGCTTCCAGCATATGGCGATGATTCACCGCCCAGATGTACAGCAGCCAGTTGCCCCCCACCAACAGCGAGGTCAGGCCCAGCATCAGCAGCGTCCTGCCCTGGCGGAATATTGCCCTGACCTGCGCCCATTTGCCGCAAAGGGTCAACAACGCCGCCATGAAAAATACCGACCAGATAATCCGGTGGGTCAGGATCTCGGTGGCGGGCACCTGCTGGATCTGCTTGAAATAGGCCGGCGCCAGTCCCCAAATCAAGTATGCGCCGAGCGCGCATAACACGCCTCGGCGCGTGGATTGTTTATACATGAATCAACCAGACGGCAGTAAAGAAGCCAGCAAGTATAAGCCAAGCCCGTCGGGTTTGGCAGAGAGTAAGGTTTGCGTTAAAAAAAATCATGTTTTGGCAAATCGTGATAAATAAAAGCTTATCGTTAATGAAAATAGCTATTTGTGTGTAAACTAATTCAATTGCATACTTTATGCGTTGCGCACTTAGGAGATAAAAAATATGCGTAAGCTTTTGGGGGCCGCAGTACTTTTGGCAGGATCATCCACCGCTGTATATGCACAAGAAGCGACAGTAAAAACCGTTCCGGATGCACCCCCGGTCCGAGGCAGTATTATCGCCAATCTGCTGCAGGACCACGATAATCCTTTTCTTCTTTATCCCTATGAAAGTAACTATCTGATTTACACTTATACCAGCGACATCAATAAAGAGGCCATCAAGAGCTACGACTGGTCCGATCATGCCCGCAAAGATGAACTTGATTTCCAACTGAGCCTGGCATTCCCCCTCTGGCGCGGTATCGCCGGCGACAACTCGTTATTGGCGGCGTCCTATACCCAGGGATCCTGGTGGCAGGCCTCCAATACCAAAGAGTCCTCACCGTTTCGCGAAACCAATTATGAACCGCAGCTGTTTCTCGGCTGGGCTACCGACTATGATTTCGCCGGCTGGACACTGCGGGATGTGGAAGTGGGCGTCAACCATCAGTCCAACGGCCGGTCGGATCCCACTTCACGCAGCTGGGACCGCGCCTATACCCGCCTCATGGCGCAAAACGGCAACTGGCAGGTGGAGCTGAAACCCTGGCTGCACTTCGGCAGCATGGATGATAATCCGGATATCTCCAAGTACATGGGTTATTATCGTCTGAAAATCGGCTACGCTTGGGGGCCCAGCGTGTTTTCGGTGGAGAGCCATTATAACTGGAACAGCGGTTACGGCAGCGGCCAGCTGGGTTGGAGCTATCCTCTTACCAAACACGTACGTTTCTACACCCAGCTTTTTAGTGGTTACGGCGAGTCGCTAATTGATTATAATCACCGCCAAACCCGAATCGGCGTGGGTTTCATGCTTAACGACATGATGTAAAATGTTGCGGTTTTAATGACGGGCGCGGGAAATGGCGCTGTTCTGCAGGGAATAAGTTGGGGATGATGTGTCGACGGCGTTGGTGATAGATCGGGAAGCGCTGGCTGAACAGGTGTTGCACGACACCTTCGGCTATCAGCAATTCAGGCCGGGTCAGCAAGCATTGATTAATGCCGTCATGGGCGGCAGGGATTGTCTGGCGGTTATGCCCACCGGCGGCGGCAAGTCCTTGTGCTACCAGATACCCGCCCTGGTGATGGAGGGGCTGACGCTGGTGGTCTCGCCGCTGATTTCCCTGATGAAGGATCAGGTGGATCAGCTGCTGGCCTACGGCGTGGCCGCCGCCTGCCTGAACTCCACCCAGACCCGCGAGCAGCAGCATGAAATCATGGCGGCATGCCGTGAAGGACGCATCAAACTGCTCTATATCGCCCCCGAGCGTCTGATGATGGACAACATGCTCGATCAACTGCTGCAATGGCAACCGGCCATGATTGCGGTGGATGAAGCCCATTGCATCTCCCAATGGGGCCATGATTTCCGTCCGGAGTACCGGGCGCTGGGGCAAATCAAGCGGCATTTCCCCGGTCTGCCGTTTATTGCCCTTACCGCCACCGCGGACGATACCACCCGGCAGGATATTGTCCGCTTGCTGGACTTGCAGGATCCGCTGATTCAAATCAGCAGTTTCGATCGCCCCAATATCCGCTATACCCTGGTGGAAAAATACAAACCTTTCGAACAGCTGTGGCATTTTGTGCAGGGGCAGCGCGGCAAATGCGGTATTATCTATTGCAATAGCCGATCGCGGGTGGAAGATATCAGCGCGCGCTTGCAAAGCAAGGGCATCAGCGCCGATGCCTATCATGCCGGCCTCAGTAACGATCGGCGCGGGCAGGTTCAGGAGGCCTTTCAGCGCGATGATCTACAGATCGTCGTGGCCACGGTGGCTTTCGGAATGGGCATCAACAAGCCCAATGTGCGCTTTGTGCTGCATTACGACATCCCGCGCAATATCGAATCCTATTATCAGGAAACCGGCCGCGCCGGCCGCGACGGCCTGCCGGCGGAAGCCATTTTATTTTACGATCCGGCGGATATGGCCTGGCTGCGCCGCTGCCTTGAGGAAAAACCTCCCGGCGAGCAGCAGGATATCGAGCGCCATAAGCTCAACGCCATGGGCGCCTTTGCCGAAGCGCAAACCTGTCGCCGGCTGGTGTTGCTGAATTATTTCGGCGAGGGCCGCCAGCAGCCCTGCGGCAACTGCGACATTTGCCTCGATCCGCCGAAGCGCTACGACGGGCTGGAAGAGGCCCGCAAGGCCCTCTCCTGCGTTTACCGGGTGGGGCAGCGTTTCGGCATGGGCTATATCGTCGAGGTGCTGCGCGGCGCCAATAGCCAGCGTATACGGGAATATGCCCATGACCAGTTGCCGGTATACGGCATCGGCCGCGATCGCACCAGCGAGCATTGGGTCAGCGTGCTGCGGCAGTTGATTCACCTGGGGTTGGTAAGCCAGAATATTACCCGGCATTCGGCGCTGCAGTTGACCGAATCGGCTCGTCCGGTGCTTCGGGGCGAAGTGCCTCTGATGCTGGCGGAGCCGCGGGTGGCGAACCTGAAATCCCGCAGCGCGCCGAAAACCTATGGCGGCAACTATGACCGGCAACTGTTCGCCAAGCTGCGTAAACTGCGCAAGTCCCTGGCGGACGAGGCCAACGTGCCGCCCTATGTGGTGTTCAACGATGCCACCCTGCTGGAAATGGCGGAACAATTGCCGGTCACCGCCAATGATTTATTAAGGGTGAACGGCGTCGGTCACCGTAAGCTCGATCGTTTCGGCATGCCTTTCCTGACGATCATCCGCGATCACCTGATTGACGACGACGCGTTGCCGGTGCGCTGATGCGCCGAGAATAGAATCAAGATACCCACACACCTGCAGCTTGAAGTATGACGGGTAGAGAGGAGAGTTAATAATGTTAATGCTGTTCGCCACCGTGGCCATGGTCCATCTGATTGCGCTGATGAGCCCGGGGCCGGATTTTTTCTTCATCTCCCAAACCGCGGTCAGCCGTTCCCGCCACGACGCCATGCTGGGCGTGCTGGGCATCAGCCTCGGCGTCGCCGTTTGGGCGGCGCTGGCGTTAATGGGCCTGCATCTGCTGCTGACGAAAATGCAGTGGCTGCATAGCATTATCACGGTGGGGGGCGGTATGTATCTTTGCTGGCTGGGCTGGCAATTGCTGCGTTCCGCCCGCCATCCCGGGACACAAGCCGCCGAGCCGCTGCCGCATCAGGGATATAGCTTTTTGCGCGGCCTGTTTACCAATCTGGCCAACCCCAAGGCGCTGATTTATTTCGGCAGCGTCTTCTCGCTGTTCGTCGGCGATAATGTCGCCGCCGGCGCGCGCTGGGGCCTGTTTTTCATGATCGTCGGCGAGACCCTGTTCTGGTTCACTCTGGTGGCGATAGTGTTCGCCCTGCCGGCCATGCGCCGCGGCTACCAGCGCCTGGCGCGCTGGATAGACGGCGTGGCGGGAGTATTTTTCGCCGGTTTTGGCATCAGCCTGATTATTTCGCGGTAGCCAGCAGCGCGCCCACCATGATAAACAGCGAGCCGAAAGTGCGGTTCAGCCGCCGCATTTGACGGGGTCCTTTCAGGGCATGGGCAATGCGGGTTGCCAGGCCGGCATAGCCAATCATGACAATAATATCCATCACCAGGGTGGTAACGCCAAGCACCAGGTATTGCGCCCCCTGGGGATGTTGCGGCAGGACAAATTGCGGGAACAGCGCCGCCAGGAAGACGATGCTTTTGGGATTGGTGAGGTTGACAAAAACACCGCGCCGGAACAATTGCCGGCGCGGCATTTTGCCTGGCGGAGCGGCAAGGGTAAAGGTGCCGGCGGCGCGCCATTGCTGGATGCCCAGCCAGCAAAGATAAGCCACCCCCAGCCATTTCAGGATTTCAAATGCCAGCAGGGAATGCGAGAACAGCGTTCCAAGCCCGATACCCACCAGCAGAATATGCGTGGCCAGGCCCACCTGCAGCCCGGCAATGGACGCCACGGCGCCCCGATAGCCATGGCTGATGCCGGTGCTCATGGTATTGATGGCGCCGGAACCGGGGGAAAGGCTGAGGAGGGTTGTGGTCAGGAGATAGGTAAGCCACCAGTCCCAGGTCATTAAATGCGCTCCCTATATAGGTATTTTAATATCACTGCAACCCGAATAGTTTAGGTTGTATTACAATGTAAGCTTTTCCCCTACTTTACAGCAATATTTTCCGGCGCGCCGGACCTTAATTCTTTTGCCCCGCGTCATGCCAGGAGTATCAAGGGTGGTTTCAGGACATAAACAGAGCTGGTTGACACGCGAAGAACAATTCGCTGCTTTTTACACCGGTCCGCTGTTGGATTTTTGGCGCCGGCGCGAGGAGGGCGAATTTATCGGCGCCCAGGGCATGCCGATTCGTTTTGTCCGTTTACGTTCTCCGCGCCATAATAAAGTAGTGGTTATCAGCACCGGCCGCATCGAAAGCTACGTTAAATATCCTGAAATCGCTTATGATTTGTACCATTGCGGTTATGATGTGATGATAATCGATCATCGTGGCCAGGGGCGATCCGGCCGCCTGCTGGCGGATACCCATCGCGGACATGTTCTGCAATTCAATGATTATATTGCGGATTTTACTCAATTCTGGCAATGTTACGTTGAGACCGGCGGTTACAGCCGCCGTTTCGCCCTGGCGCACTCCATGGGGGGCGCGATATTGGCTTTGTTCCTGGCCGCCTACCCTGAATCCTGCGATGCCGCGGTATTATGCGCCCCCATGTTCGGTATTCGTTTACCGATGCCGCACTGGCTGGCCTGGAAGATACTGGAATGGACCGAACGGCGGCCCGCCATGCGCGATTATTACGCAATCGGCACCGGCCAGTGGCGTCCGATGCCTTTTATGCTTAATTTGCTGACCCACAGCTGGCAACGCTACCGGCGCAGTTTACGGTTTTATGCCGACGATCCGGAATTACGGATTGGCGGCCCGACCTATCATTGGGTCAGGGAGGGAATTCTGGCGGGCAACGATATCCTGGCCAAGGCCGCCGCCATTACCACGCCGCTGCTGCTGCTCCAGGCCGGTGAAGAAAAGGTTGTGGATAACCGTAGCCAGAATGCTTTCTGCCGGGCCATGGCCGACGCCGGTCACCCATGTGAAGGAAATAAACCCGTCAGGATCGAAGGCGCCCGGCACGAGATACTGTTCGAGAAGGATCCCTTGCGCGCCGAGGCGCTGAACATCATCACCGCTTTTTTCGCGCGGCATCATTAATTTTATTCCGGCGGTCTTCACCGTCGCTAACGCCAGAGGTTTAACAAGAATCATGTTTCACGTTGTCGTATCTGATTTGGACGGTACCCTGCTTGCGCCGGACCACACCCTCAAGCCTTACACCAAAGAAACTTTGCAACTGCTCACCGCCCGGGATATTCATTTTGTGTTCGCCACCGGCCGGCACCACATTGATGTGTCTCAAATCCGCGATAATCTGGGCATCAGCGCCTATATGATCACGTCCAACGGCGCTCGCGTGCATAATCCCGACGGTGAACTGATTTTCGCCCACGATCTGGACAGCGATATTGCCGGCGAGCTGTTCAGCCTGGTTCATGACGATCCGAAAATACTCACCAACGTTTATCGCCGTGATGACTGGTATATGAACCGTGACCGCCTCGATCAGCAGGATTTTTTCCGGGAGTCAGATTTCAACTACCAGCTGTTCGAACCGGGCATGCTGCCCACTGATGGCATCTGCAAAGTGTATTACACCAGTGACGATCATGACCGGTTAACGGAGCTGGAAGCCGCACTCAATGCGCGCTGGGGCGATCGGGTCAATGTCAGCTTCTCGCTGCCGGTTTGTCTGGAAGTCATGGCCGGCGGGGTCTCCAAGGGCCATGCGCTGGATCAGGTGGCTAAAACCATCGGCTACTCTTTGGCGGACTGTATCTCCTTTGGCGACGGTATGAATGATAAAGAGATGCTGGCCATGGCCGGCAAAGGTTTTATCATGGGTAATTCCCATCAGCGCCTGAAGGAGCTGCTGCCCGAGCTGGAAGTGATTGGCACCAATGAAGAAGAAGCCGTGTCCCGTTTATTGCGAAAGATGTATCTGGGCTAAAAAAAGACTTTACAAGTGCGAATGATAATGATTATTATCTCCATGCGTTCCGGATTTCCTCTCTGATGAGAGGGAGCCGCGAAAGCACGACATTGCTCACATTGCTTCCAGTAATACTTGAGCCGGCTTGGGTGCCGGCTTTTTTTTTGCGCGCCGTAAGGCCAATGTCAAACCTCAGAATGATGCCCAGCTTTCCCCTTTGCCCGGTTGCCCCTCTTTGGCCGGCTGCGGGTCCTGGTCCGCGGAAGGTTTGTCCTCAATCGCCTCATGGTGCGAGAGGGCATCGGCCAGCGAGGCTGAAGTCAGTTTAAACGTACTGACTATTTGCGTCAGGGATGCCGCCTGGGCCTGAAGTGAAACTGCCGCCGAGGCCGCTTCTTCCACCAACGCCGCGTTTTGTTGCGTGGAACTGTCTATCTGTCCGACAGCGACATTGATTTGGTGAATGCCGTCGCTTTGTTCGTTACTGGCCTGGGAAATTTCCTTGATAATATCAGTGACATTGTTCACGTTGGCCACCATGTCCGCCATAGAAGTACCCGCTTCTTCAACAAGTTTCATACCGTCATGTATCTGATTGACGGATTCATCAATCAGGTTTTTGATCTCTTTGGCCGCGGTTGCGCTGCGTTGGGCTAAGGCCCTTACTTCACTGGCCACCACGGCAAAACCGCGACCGTTTTCGCCGGCGCGGGCGGCTTCGACCGCGGCATTCAGCGCCAGAATATTGGTCTGGAACGCAATGCTGTCGATAACGCCGATGATTTCCGACATAGACTCCGATGATTTGCGGATGCTGCGCATCTTGTCCGTGACATGCCCCATCAGTTCACCGTTGTGTTTCACTATGCCGGACGCCCGCGCCGACACATCCGTTGCCTCGGCGGTATTCGCCGCCGTGTTCTTGATAGTTGAAGTCAATTGCTCCAGTGAGGCCGCGGTTTCCTCGATGGAAGCAGCCTGTTCCTCGGTGCGTGATGAGAGATCCTGATTACCCGAGGCGATTTGAGCCGTGGCGGCGGCAATCGCCTCCGCGCCATCCCTGACACGCTGTACAATACGATGCAGGTTGATATTCATATCTTCCAACGCCCGCAGCAATAAGCCGGTCTCATCCTTGGCGGTGATGGTTGCCGAGCCGGTCAAGTCGCCTTCCGCCACCTTCCTGGCCACGTTTACCGCCCGCTGAAGCGGGTGGGTAATACTCAGCGTAATGCGCCAGGCAATGAGAATACCCATGGCAAGGCTACCGAGAATCAATATTATCAGCACCAAACGGATTAATTTAAAATCCTCTGAAACCCGGAACTGGGAATTGAGCATTTTACTATCTTGGAGGGCAATGAATTTTTTTATTCCCGAACGGTATTCGGCAATAAGGGGCAAAGATGTCTCCATAAACTCGCGGGTCGCCGTCGTTTTATCTCCGCTGAGCATAGCGGCCTCGAAACGTTTGTTGGACGCGATAAAATCCTGCCGTACGGTGATGAGGTCTTTCAAAATCTGCATGGAGGGCGGATCCGTCAGGGCGCTCGCCATTGAGTCGTATTCTTCTCCGATCTGTTTCCGAATATCTATTATATGATTGATTTGGTGGTTGACACCGGTGGTGTCGGCAGCCAGCAGAATATATTGCTGCGTTGCTATAATTTGATTGAATTCGTCGACGATATTATTTGCGCTGACAGTGACCGGGTAGTCCACTGAAACGATACGAATGATGTTTTTATTGAACTTAGCAAGATTAAAGATGGATATTACGCCGGATAGTAGAATTAAGATTAATAGCAACGTAAAACCTATCGTTAATCTGCGACCAATTTTTATATTCGCAAGCCTCATACTCACTCCTAGATAACTACAGCCATTTCATAACCCCTATCCCTGTGTGTCGTTTCAGATGGGGAATGCGCTTTCCTAACGTGGAAAATGAAGACGATGTTTCTGCACTCAGCTTACTTATCGGATAGGCGGAGCGCTTCTTTACGATTTTGATCGGTTTAATCTTTCTTAGAATATTTTATGATAGGCGGTGACTATCATGTTTTGTTTATTGATCGATTATAGTTATATGATTGTAAAGCGATGTTTATCTATCGGTACGTTATCTGAAAAAAAAGTGAATCTTACAGCGTCCTTATCTGCAGGCAAAACCTCTGAAGCTACCGGCTTGATACGTTCAAATTTTTTGATGTCTGCGGTGAGTTTTTTATCCTTTCATATTCTCAGCCCAGGGATAGACTGTAAAAAAACATTGAGGAGACTTGAACATGATTTATTTACGTGCTGCAAAAGATCGGGGTCATGCCAACCACGGCTGGCTGGATAGCTGGCATTCGTTTTCGTTTTCCGACTACTACGATGCCAATTTCATGGGGTTTTCCGCTCTAAGGGTCATTAACGAAGACCGTATCGCGGAAGGTAAAGGTTTTGGGACCCATCCGCATAAGGACATGGAAATCCTGACCTACGTACTGGAAGGGACGGTGGAACACCAGGACAGCATGGGCAATAAAGAACAAATCCATGCCGGTGAGTTCCAGATCATGAGCGCCGGTACCGGCATACGCCATTCTGAATACAATGGCCGTGACGACATTCCGCTGCACTTGTACCAGATTTGGATCCTGCCGCAAGAAGCCGGCCTTACGCCGCGCTACGAACAGCGCCGCTTTGACGCGCCGCAGGGACGGCAACTGGTGCTGTCGCCGGATGCGCGGGAAGGCTCGTTGAAGGTATTCCAGGATATGACCCTGACCCGCTGGGCTTTGGGAGCCGAGGCGCAGGACACGCTGGCGCTGGAACCCGGCCGCAGGGTTTGGATCCAGGTGGTGCGCGGCGACGTGGATATCAATGGGCAACAGGCGCATGCCGGCGACGGTTTGGCGATATGGGATGAAAGCGCCTTATCCCTGCGGGCCGCCCAGGACAGTGAAATACTGATATTTGATTTGCCGCCGGTATAAGGGGCGGATGTGTTTATAAGCGAGGATTCGCCGTCAATCGTTTTACCCGCGGTTGACGGCTTTTCGTTATAAGCATACTCGCCGCCGGTTTTTTTTGCTAAACTCCCCCCATTCCAAGCTGGACTCTTATAATACTACATGAAGAAAAAAAGACCGGGTCTTCAAGATGTTGCCGATAAAGTGGGCGTCACCAAAATGACGGTTAGCCGCTATCTGCGCAACCCGGCTTTGGTTTCCGAAGCGTTGCAATGTAAAATCGCCGGCGCGCTGGACGAACTGGGTTATATCCCCAACCGGGCGCCGGACATCCTGTCCAATGCCACCAGCCGGGCCATCGGCGTGCTGCTGCCCTCATTGACCAATCAGGTTTTCGCCGAGGTGCTGCGCGGCATTGAAGCCGTCACCGATGCCAACGGTTATCAAACCATGCTGGCCCACTACGGTTATCAGCCGGAAACGGAAGAGCTGCGGCTGACCTCGCTGTTGTCTTATAATATCGACGGCCTGATCCTGGCGGAGCGTTCCCATACGCCCCGTACCTTGAAAATGATTGAAGTGGCCGGTATCCCGGTGGTGGAAATCATGGACAGCGTCTCGCCTTGTCTGGATATCGCGGTGGGTTTCGATAATTTCGAAGCGGCGCGGCAGATGACCCTGCTGATGCTGGATCGCGGCCACCGCCATATTGTCTATTTCGGCGCCCGCCTGGATGAGCGCACCATTATCAAACAGCGGGGTTACGAACAGGCGATGCGCGAACGTGGCTTGCCTGTCCATAGCGTGATGATCGTCGAGTCATCTTCCTATTCCACCGGTGTGGATTTGTTGCGCCAGGCTCGGGAAGAGTATCCGGCCATTGACGGCATAATCTGCACCAATGACGACCTGGCCATCGGCGCGGTGTTTGAATGCCAGCGGCTCGGCCTGCGCATTCCTCAGGACATTGCGGTAGCGGGTTTCCACGGCCATGATATAGGCCAGGTCATGCAACCCAAGCTGGCCAGCGTACTCACACCTCGTGAAGAGATGGGCCGCCTGAGCGCGGAAAAATTGCTGGCCCGGTTACGGGGTGAGGTGGTCGATCCGGTAAAAGTGGATCTTGGCTTCACGTTACTGGCCGGCGAGAGTATCTGATTTACCAGTTTATTCACCTATTGCTTTTCTTCTTGTTCATATCAGCGTCATTTACCAGGGTCATATTTATGATCTACATCCCAAAACGCTAATTTAGTCTTCAGAGTGGATTCCTTATCTGCGGATGTTACCGGTATCATGATACCGGTAACATCACTAATACTACTATGCTCAAACGGTTGGTTGGGAAATCACTCCCACTTGCGCATCACTAACCCGAATGCATAACTACTCGAAGGCCGGGGAAATCAAACCCTTGCCGGGAAAAAAGCCGTTGAGGATTTTTTATGCCGCTCTTTATCGTTGCTATCGGTGTGGCATTACTGCTGCTCCTGATGATTCGTTTTAAACTGAATGGATTTATAGCCTTGATCGTGGTGGCGCTGTTGGTCGGCGTGCTTGAAGGAATGCCAGTGAGCAAGGTGCTTGATTCCATAAAAAATGGTGTCGGCGGGACATTAGGCAGCCTGGCGCTGATTATCGGCTTCGGCGCCATGTTGGGTAAGCTGTTGGCAGATTGCGGCGGCGCGCAGCGTATCGCCACCACCCTGATTGAAAAATTCGGTAAGCAAAACGTTCAATGGGCTGTGGTATTAACCGGCTTTACCGTCGGTTTCGCGCTGTTTTACGAAATCGGTTTCGTCTTGATGATCCCCCTGGTGTTCAGTATCGCCGCGACGGCGCGGATTCCGCTGCTGTACGTGGGGGTGCCCATGGCGGCCGCGCTGTCCGTCACCCATGGTTTCCTGCCGCCCCATCCCGGGCCGACGGCGATAGCCACCATATTTCATGCTGATATGGGCAAGACTCTGCTGTTTGGCGCGATTTTGGCCGTGCCCACCGTTATCCTTGCCGGCCCGGTTTACAGCCGCTTTCTCAAAGATATCGATAAACCGGTGCCGGAAGGACTGTATAACCCGAAAATCTTCACCGAAGCGGAAATGCCGAGCTTCGGCGTCAGCGTCTGGACCTCGCTGATACCGGTGGTGCTGATGGCCTTGCGCGCGGTGGCGGAAATGTCCCTGCCCGCCGGTCATCCGATTCGGACCTATGCCGATTTCCTTGGCGACCCGATTATGGCGACGCTGATTTCAGTGCTGATTGCCATCTTTACCTTTGGCATCAACCGCGGCCGTACAGTGGATCAGGTTATGGGAAGCATCAGCGACGCGGTAAAGATCATTGCCATGATCCTGTTGATTATCGGCGGTGGCGGCGCGTTTAAACAGGTGCTGGTGGACAGCGGCGTGGGTACCTATATCGCCCGGCTGATGACGGGCAGTGCGATTTCGCCTTTACTGCTGGCCTGGTCCATTGCCGCGATTTTGCGTATTGCCCTGGGATCCGCCACCGTGGCGGCCATCACCGCCGGCGGTATCGCCGCGCCGCTCATTGCGTCCACCGGCGCCAGCCCTGAGCTGATGGTGATAGCCGTGGGCTCCGGCAGCGTTATCTTCTCCCATGTGAACGATCCGGGATTCTGGCTGTTCAAAGAATATTTCAATCTGACCATCCTGGAAACCATCCGGTCCTGGTCGGTATTGGAAACCATCATTTCGGTCTGCGGCCTGGTAGGCTGCCTGCTGTTGAATATGGCGATCGCCTAACGGATGTCCCGGCCTTACGGCCGGGATATTTGTGCCGGTAATGTGACCGAACAGTTTACATGCCCACCTGCTTGTAGGAGATCCACGGTTTTTTACCGGCGATGGCCTTTAAGTTCTTTTCATATGTCATGCCCAAAGTCTCTGAAACACGTTCAGACTCCTGCCGTAACTCCGAGGCGTTATGATCTGTCAGCGTAATCGTTGCCTTCCGGCCGCCGTAGACTCTATTAAAATTTTTGAAGAAAAAATCCTTCAGACCCATGCCGGATATGCCATTATCATAATCAGCCATACCACCGCACAACAGGATGTCCTTTTGGGCATCATAGTAAAAATAAGACCCTCGCGATCGCCTGATTTCAAAATACATCCTATGGGATAGCTATTCCTGATATAAATTACTATTTCATCGGCATATGCACACAACAGATGCTCCTGCGCCCTTATTTTTGAGCTGATTTTTTACTTGTGCTGGGGTATTCCTCGACTTTAATATCATCCCTGTCACTCAGGAATACTTCATGCGATATAACGCTACAAAAAACATCCAATATCCATTGGATGGCCGGTTTTGCTCAGATGATCAAGTTCCGGCGAAGAAAATGTTTGGGGATCGCTTGATCCGCTTTTCAAATACTCCGCCATCAAAAACAAGGAGGTGTTATCCCAGGATTGGCATTGGTTAGGATATCAAATTCAAGATGTTTCCTTTCAGAGTAATGTTTCTTCACCACAGAGTAAATATCGGTCTCATAAAAAATCTGTTATATTTAAATATGAAACATTCAAGCATGTGGGGTATCGTTTCAAAATTAGCGTTTTCAACAATATCTTCTTGTCCTTCCATGCGTAGCACTATATCATTGCCAATGTTTTCGACATGTATAACCAAGTCATTGGACAAGGCGATCTCGAGTTTTTTCGTTGGTATACGACTCCAAGAAAAAACTATGTAAAATAAAAAATATTATCTTTATAAATTTTTTTCTTCAACGCTGAGGTTATAAAGGGCCATAGTAATTACATCGGTTTCAATAGGTTCGACAGTGCTATATTGCGAACAGCCGCTACTAATGCTTAATTTAAGCAGCTGAAGCGTCCTTTTATGAGTAAACCGTACCGGGCTGTATCCTCGCTACTGATCGGGTATGAAGGCATATGTGGGGTTTGAGTTATGGGGCTGGTAGCATATATTACCCTTTGCTAAATATGATATGATGAAGCGAAATAGAACATAAAACTGAGAAATATACTGACTGCCGTCATCGCCCTGGCGCTACGCTATCAGTTGAGAGACTTCCAACATCTCCTGTGCGCTATGGTCGGTCAGGATCAGCGTTTCTTTTCGATCGGCATTTGCGCTATTGAACTTGATGGCAATAAAATCCCGCAACGCCATGCCGGATATACCTTTCTCTTTGGCGGCGGTTCCGCCAGAAAACACGATATCTTTTGGACATCATAGTAACAATAATGCCCCACGCCGCCGCCGACTTTGAGAATGCAGCCCTGCGGATAGGCGTTTAAGATGAGGTCCTGAAGGTTATCCGCATTTTCGTTCAGCCGTTTCTCCGGCGCTCTGATAAACAGACTGGCTTTATCTATTGAGCTTTTGTACAAATTGGCTTCAATATTGCCGATGACTATCTTGTCTTCTTCGCCGGAAATAAGGCAGCCGAAATCAATCTGCAAGCTACGTTTAGCTATATACTCAAGCGAAGGCGGTAAAACAAAATGGTATGGGCCTGGGGCTTCACTGCGTAAATATTCCGAGATCGCATAGCAGGGTTGCTCTTTTGATTATAAGCATTGATTATTACGTCTAATTCATTATGTTTTCTTTCAGTATAGCTCTTCAATATGGTAGCGTAAGTATCGGTGCCCTTGAAAAACTCTCATTATAGAATATAAAACGTTCAATCATCATCGGTATCGCTTCGAACTTGATATAGTCAACAAAATGTATTTTGTTCCCGATGGTCAGCATCATACCGTCGCCATTGTTTTTGACACTGAAAACCAGATTATTGGATAAGGTGATTTCCGTGCTTTTTGAGCCTGTAGCCGGCTCTAAGTCCAATGATTGGTATATGTTTTCAGATCGTAAATATAATCTCTTTTTGATAGACGTTTAGAGTGTCAAGGGATTATCGGTTTCAAGGGCGTTACGTCGTGAATGTTCGCTAATAAGGCTTGTCTCAAGCAGCTGAAGCGTTCTTTTTCCGGCGAGCCGGAATAGGTGCTGTTCTCGTTGTTGATAATATACAAAGGCATATGGGGTTGCTGGTTTACGGATGCTGGGAGCATATCTTACCTCTTGCTGACTATGAAAATTTGGAGCGTAATAATGGATAATGGCGTCGAGCAGATAGGCTGACTGCTTTATCCTACAGGCAATATTCAAGAAAGGAAGGCGGAAAATATTAAAATAGATATTTTTCCAGAAAGTTAAGTTTTATTTAATCTTCGTTACATATTGGACTAAAAATTTTATCTAAAAATTATTTAATTCGTTATTAATATATGGTTGTTATTACACACTGTTTGTAAATTATCGCAGGCGTTTTCCATCAGCGGCAAAGCATTGCCATAACGGGACGCGTAATGATCCCGATAAATGAGCGTAGCCAATACACCTGCAACTTGAAGTATGACGGGTATATCGTGCCCGTGAAAATACAGTCCCTGCGTTCTCGCCTGCTTAAAGGGCCGATGGGGGCAAAGCCAGCGCCCTTAACTCAGCCGGCTCCAGAAAAAATCGGCGATTGCCCGCCAGATGCTTCACCATAAAATCAATAAAGGTCCTTACCCTCAGGGGCAATTCCGTCCGCTGGCCGTAATACATATAGATGCCTTCATGATCGGTGACATGCTGAACCAATAGCGGTATCAGCCTGCCGCTGCGGATAGGCTCGGCGGCGGTGAAGCTGCCCAACTGGCCGATGCCCAGCCCGTCGAGCACCGCCTGGGCCTCCCCTTCGATATCATTGGTGCAAAAACGGGGCGTTACGTCCTGATATACCAGTTCGTCGTTGACGCGAAACTCCCAGGGGGCGATTTTTCCGGTATTCGCCGTGCGGTAGCCGGTACAGGAATGCAGGGCAAGCTCTTCTATTGAGGCCGGCGCCCCGTGCCGTTCAATATAAGACGGCGCGGCGCAAACGATCATCTGAATCGGCAGCAGATGACGCGCAATGGCCCCCTCCGACGGCAGTGCGCCGCCCCGGAAACCCACGTCCGCCCGATCCCCCACCAGATCGGTGAAACGGTCTTCAAGCTGGACATCCAGCTGTACTTCCGGATAGGCATCACAAAAGGCCATGAAATAGGTATGAAACAACGATAGACCCAACGCTCTCGGGGCGCTGACCTTTAACGGTCCTTCAATGACCTCGGTGGAACGCCGCGCGGCGGCGTAGGCGCCGGTGACCAGTTCTATGCCGGGTTTCACGCTGTCCAGAAAACGTTGCCCTTCTTGCGTCAGGCTTAATTTGCGGGTGGTGCGATGGAACAAGCGGATACCAAGGCTATTTTCCAGTTGCATCACCGCCTGACTGGCCGCCTGGGGTGAAATCCCCTGGTCAATGGCGGCCTTGCGTAAATTACCCAGCGCCGCGGCCCGGATAAAAGTGGTTATCGCGCGAATTTCATTCATGGCTCATCCCGTGATTCGCAAGTAAATACGGATTATCAGTCTAGCAAATGTCATCTAGTTTATTACAAACCATTCTTTATACTTTCTTCACTTTCAAAATACAGGGGCAAAAATCATGAAAAGCTATTCTGCATTCAAACGCGTGTGGTTTATTACCGGCGCGGCGCGCGGGTTCGGCGCCCTGGTTGCCGAGGCCGCGCTGGCGGAAGGCGACGCGGTTATCGCCACAGCCCGGAATCCCGACGCCCTTGTCAAGCGTTTAGGCATCTCTCCCGGGCTATTGCCGCTGAAAATGGATGTGACCGATTCGGAACAAATCCATGCCGCGGTGAAAGCGGCGGTCGCCACCTTTGGGCGGATTGACGTGCTGGTGAATAACGCCGGATTCGGTCTGCTGGGGGCGGTTGAAGAATCGGCTCTGTCAGATGTGCGGCGGATGTATGACACCAATGTGTTCGGCCTGCTGAGCATGACCCAGGCGGTTTTGCCGCAGATGCGCCAGCAGCGCGCCGGGCATATTATCAATTTTTCTTCTATTGGCGGTTACCGTTCCGCCGCCGGTTTCGGCGTTTACTGCTCCACCAAATTCGCCGTCGAAGGATTATCCGAGGCGCTGCATGACGAACTCAAGCCTTTGGGCATTCATGTCACGGTGGTGGAACCGGGTTATTTCCGTACTGATTTTCTCGATGCTTCTTCTCTGAGCAAATCCGCCCATATCATCGACGATTATGACGAGACCGCAGGCGCGGTACGCCGGGTCGCCGCCACGCTGAATCATAAGCAGCCTGGCGATCCCGCCCGTCTGGCAGCCGCGATGATCCAACTGGTTAACGCCGAGATGCCGCCCCTGAGATTGCCCATGGGGACGGATACTCTCGCGGCGATAGCCAAGAAAAATGCCTTGGTTGAACAGGAGATGAACGCCTGGGCTGCGCTGTCAGCCTCGACGGACTTTCCTGAATAAACAACAGCGGAATGAATGCCGGTGCAATTACTTCTATTCCTCATTATGTAAGGAGAACTGTCATGTTGATTTTTAAACGCCGTCTCGGCAAAGTAAAAAACAGCTTCGTCGGTTTTTGTGTCGTTTTGGCTTGGGTGTTGCTGGTCCCGACGACATGGGCGGAAGAGAATGGCGTTGAAGCGCAAAACAAGGCGATGGTCGTCGCCGGGTTCGACGCCTGGAAAAACGGTACCGGCAGTCCTTATGAGCAACTTGCCGATAATGCGACCTGGACTATCGAAGGCCATTCGCTGGCTTCCCGGACCTATAATGGCCGCGAGGATTTTATGGCAAACGTCATTCGCCCCTTCAATGCCCGGATGTCGGGACGCCTGATTCCGACTATCCGCAATATTTATACCGACGGCGACACGGTGATCGTGCATTTTGATGCCGCCGGCATGGCAAAGGACAATAAACCCTATCGTAATACGTATGCCTGGTTCTTAACCTATAAGGGCAACAAAATTGTTAACGCCACCGCCTTTTACGACAGCATCGCGTTTAATGATTTTTGGCAGCGCGTACAGCCCGCATCCTAAGGGATGCAAACCATCCGTTCCCGCTGGCGGGGACAGGATGTGAGGTCGATATTTAACCTGCAAGATTTGGAGAAGAAAATGCAATCACAACAAAAAGCGGTTTGGTTTATTACCGGCTGTTCCACCGGCTTTGGCCGTGAGCTGGCCGAGCTGACCCTGTCGCTGGGCTATCCCACCGTGGTGACGGCGCGTAATCCCGATCAGGTACAGGATTTAATCGCCGGCCATGAAGGCCATGCCCTGGTGCTGAAGCTGGACGTGACGCAGCAGGATCAGATTGACGAAGCCGTCAGCGCCGCGCTGAAGCATTTTGGCCGGATCGACGTTTTGGTGAATAACGCCGGTATCGGTTATTTCGGTTCATTTGAAGAGAGCCGGATGGAGGATGTGCACCGGATGTTCGATATCAATGTCTGGGGCCTGACCGCCATGAGCCGGGCGGTATTGCCGACGTTGCGCAAGCAGCGGAGCGGTACGATAGTGAATATCTCTTCTATCGGCGGCATTACCACCTTCCCGGCGCTGAGTTTTTACCATGCCACCAAATTTGCGGTGGAAGCGCTTTCCGAGTCGCTGTCGCAGGAAGTGGCGCCGTTGGGTATCAACATTTTACTTGTCGAGCCCGGGCCTTTCCGGACCGATTGGGCCGGCCGGTCGGCCGCCGAAGCGCCGCAATCCATTGCCGATTATGCCGAGACCGCCCATAAGCGGACGCAGGTCAGCCGGGGCTATAGCGGAAAACAGATGGGGGACCCGGTGCGCGCCGTGAAAGCCATCGTCAAGGCGGTGGAGGCGGATAACCCGCCGCTGCGATTGCTGTTGGGTAATGCCGCTTTGGAGAATGCCTATAAAAAGATCCAGCTGCTGCAGCGGGATTTTGACGGTTGGGCCGAGATGACTAAAGGGGCGGATTTCCCGGCAGGGGAATAAGTTTGGGCTGGGCGCTCTTCAACAGGTTCGTTGCACGATCGGTGGTAGCGGGCCTACCGTGGCATGGGGCGCTCCGCGGCCGACAATGGCCGCTTCGACCCCATCGCCGCGGTCTCCCTTCAACAGGCTCGTTGCACGATCGGTGGTAGCGAGCCTACCGTGGCATGGGGCGCTCCGCGGCCGACAATGGCCGCTTCGACCCCATCGCCGCGGTCTCCCTTCAACAGGTTCGTTGCACGATCGGTGGTAGCGGGCCTACCGTGGCATGGGGCGCTCCGCGGCCGACAATGGCCGCTTCGACCCCATCGCCGCGGTCTCCCTTCAACAGGCTCGTTGCACGATCGGTGGTAGCGGGCCTACCGTGGCATGGGGCGCTCCGCGGCCGACAATGGCCGCTTCGACCCCATCGCCGCGGTCTCCCTTCAACAGGTTCGTTGCACGATCGGTGGTAGCGGGCCTACCGTGGCATGGGGCGCTCCGCGGCCGACAATGGCCGCTTCGACCCCATCGCCGCGGTCTCCCTTTTACACGCTTGGCTCATGCCGCGGTGATAGCCTGCTTCAACTGCGCAAATAGGCCCGGGCGCCGTCCAGGAACATTTGGGTGGAGAGCATTACCAGCAGCAGGCCCATCAGCCTTTCCAGCGCATTGACGCCTTTATCCCCCAGCAACCGCAAAAACAGCGTGGATTGCATCAATATAATGACCGACAGGCCCCAGGCAATGAGCAACGCCACCACCAAGTGCGGGATCCGCTGCGGATACTGGTGGGACAACAGCATCAGGGTCGCCAGTATGGACGGGCCGGCCACCAGCGGGATGGCCAGCGGCACCAGAAAGGGCTCTTCCCCGGCCGGCAACCCGCTGCCGCCGCTTTCCGGCGTGGGAAAAATCATTTTCAGCGCGATCAGGAACATGATTATGCCGCCGGAAATCGATACGGTTTCCGTTCGCAGATTGAGAAATGACAAAATACTCTCGCCGGCGAACAAAAACAGCAGCATAAGCAGCAGCGCAATCAGCATTTCACGAATGACAATTATCCGCCGCCTTTTCGGTTCCAGATGTTTTAATACCGACATGAAAATCGGCAGGTTTCCTAAGGGGTCCATGATCAAAAACAGCAAAACGGTAGCCGAAATCATTTCAGTCATTATTAATTACCTCGATTTTCAGCTTTTTAACCCATGCGCTATCAAACCTTATCCTTGAGAGTAGGTAGGATGCTAATCTACCCATTTCCTCACCATTTGGCGGATATAAGCAGCGCAGCTGAAAAATTTGCTCTAATCAAATAATTTCACTTGCAGCAATTCAATCACTTTTTGTAATGTGGTCGTTGTGTAACCTGCAAGTTCCATGCAGCCAAAACACTACCAAGTCTCTTTGTCACCCTCCAAGGCAGGACAGTTAACATGAAAAACGTTGGTTTTATAGGCTGGCGCGGTATGGTCGGTTCGGTGCTCATGCAGCGCATGGCCGAAGAACGCGATTTTGACGCCATCCGCCCGGTATTCTTTTCAACATCCCAGCATGGCCGGGCTGCGCCGGTTATTAACGGACAACAAGGGATGTTGCAGGATGCCTACTCTCTGGACGCGCTCAGCGCGCTGGATATTATCGTCACCTGCCAGGGTGGGGATTATACCAACGAAATCTATACAAAGCTGAAGGAAATCGGCTGGCAGGGTTACTGGATCGATGCCGCGTCCTCCCTGCGCATGAACGATGACGCCATCATTATCCTGGAACCGGTGAATCAGGCGGTTATCCAGCAGGGTTTGAACGACGGTATCAAAACCTTTGTCGGCGGCAACTGCACCGTCAGCCTGATGCTGATGTCCTTAGGCGGGCTGTTTGCCCATGATCTGGTGGAATGGATTTCCGTGGCCACCTACCAGGCGGCTTCCGGCGCCGGTGCCCGCCATATGCGCGAACTGCTGGTGCAAATGGGCCAGCTCCATAATGAAGTGGCCAAGGAATTGCAGGATCCGGCTTCGGCGATTCTGGATATTGAACGTAAAGTTACCGCCTTGACCCGTAGCGGCACCCTGGCGACGGATAACTTCGGCGTCCCGCTGGCGGGCAGCCTGATTCCCTGGATAGATAAGCAGCTGCCGAACGGGCAGAGTAAGGAGGAGTGGAAAGGGCAGGCGGAAACCAACAAAATCCTGAATACCGGGCATGTGATTCCCATTGATGGTTTGTGCGTGCGTATCGGCGCTTTGCGCTGCCATAGCCAGGCGTTCACCATCAAGCTTAAGCAGGATGTCGGATTACAGGATATCGAGCAGATGCTGGCGACCCACAACGATTGGGTTAATGTGGTGCCCAATGATCGTGAACTGTCGATGCGTGAATTAAGTCCGGCTGCGGTCACCGGCACGCTGAAAACGCCGGTGGGCCGTTTGCGTAAGCTGAACATGGGACCGGAGTACCTCGCGGCGTTTTCCGTGGGGGATCAACTGCTATGGGGCGCGGCTGAACCATTACGCCGCATGCTGCGCCTATTGGCCTGATCTTCCCCCGCCATCTATACACCGGTCCCAGGGCAGGGGACCGGCTGACGCCTGCTTGGTTGAACTTTCTTTGTTCCACGTCAATATATTAATAAAACTTAACAATCAATCTTCTCCTCTGTGATCAATCTCGACTTATTGCAATGATTAACAATAGAAATCTTGCAGCGAAGTGATGAATTTTCAATAGTTTAATAAATGATTTAAATTTTCATTGTTGAGTATTAATCTTTCCTTTAAACCTTTGTCTATGCTTATTATTGGATGGGTATGGTTATGCCCACAGTGAAATAATCCTTTGAAGGGATTTCTGAGCATGCTGTCATCCCCCATTTTTCTTGCCGACACGGTCGGCAAGGATCGCTGCGCTTTGGGGAAACTGGGATGTGTGATGAAAGGATACGAACTGAATTTTTTGGAAATATTCTTTTATTTCATGGAGTAATCTAAGGAAGAATACCATGTCGGGATTTCCGGGCCATGAGGTCATCACAGCTTTGGTTTCAGGACGTTATGCGGATCCATTTTCAATTTTGGGTATGCATCTCACCAGCGAAGGATTGGAGATCAGGGCGTTATTACCAAACGCCAGTGCCGTGACATTAATTGAAAGTAAAACCGGACGTAAAATCACGGAATTAAACTGTGAAGACGACCGCGGTTTTTTTTCGGTGTTATTAAGCCGGCGCAAAAAACCGTTTCGCTATCAATTCGCCGTCACCTGGCACGAGCATACTTATATTATTGAAGATCCATACCGTTTTGGTCCCCTATTGCAGGACATTGATAGCTGGCTGCTGGCGGAAGGCACCCATTTACGGCCCTATGAGCGCTTAGGCGCCCACCCTGACGTTTTAGACGGGGTTGAAGGCATGCGTTTTGCGGTCTGGGCGCCCAATGCCCAGCGCGTTTCAGTAGTGGGCCAGTTCAATTTTTGGGACGGCCGGCGGCATCCCATGCGGCAGCGGCGCGAAAACGGTATTTGGGAACTGTTTTTACCGGCGGTAACGATCGGTCAGCTGTATAAATATGAAATCATCGACTGCAATGGCGAAACCCGCCTGAAAGCGGATCCTTATGCCTTTGAAGCGCAGATGCGCCCGGAGACCGCTTCGGTCACGCGGGGAATACCTGCCATTGCCGATGGAGATCCGGCCAGGAATGCAGCCAACGGGCGCCACCAGCCCATTTCCATCTATGAAGTGCATTTAGGCTCATGGCGCCGTCATGTGGAAAACAACTACTGGCTCAGCTACGGTGAATTGGCCCAACAACTGGTGGATTATGTCAAATACATGGGCTTTACCCATCTCGAACTGTTGCCCATCAATGAGCATCCTTTCGACGGTAGCTGGGGCTATCAACCCTTAGGTATTTACGCGCCCACCCGGCGTTTCGGCACGCCGGAGGATTTCCGGCTGTTTATCGACGCCGCGCACCAGGCAGGCATCAACGTACTGCTGGATTGGGTGCCCGGCCATTTTCCCGGCGATGAATTCGGCCTGGCGAAATTTGACGGCACCTCCTTGTATGAATATGCCGATCCCCGCGAAGGGCTGCATCAGGACTGGAATACCCTGATTTATAACTACGGCCGCAACGAGGTGCGCAACTATCTGGCGGGCAATGCTCTGTTCTGGCTGGAGCGGTACGGTATCGACGGGTTACGGGTGGATGCCGTGGCGTCGATGATCTATCGCGATTATAGCCGGCCGGCGGGCCAATGGGTGCCTAATCATTACGGCGGCAATGAAAATCTCGAGGCCATCGCTTTCCTGCGTTACACCAACCATACCGTCGGCACCCAGCGGGACGGCGCCATTACCGTGGCGGAAGAATCCACCTCGTTTTCCGGCGTCACCGCGCCCCCGGATTCGGGTGGGCTGGGATTCCATTACAAATGGAACATGGGCTGGATGAACGATACGCTGCGCTATATGCAGCTGGATCCGGTGCACCGCAAGTATCACCATCATCAAATGACCTTTAGTATGGTCTATGCCTACAGTGAAAATTTCGTCTTGCCGCTTTCCCACGATGAAGTGGTGCATGGCAAGCAATCCATTCTCAATCGCATGCCTGGCGATGTCTGGCAGAAATTCGCCAACCTGCGCGCGTATTACGGCTTTATGTGGGGCCATCCGGGCAAAAAACTGCTGTTTATGGGCAATGAATTCGCCCAATGGAAAGAATGGAACCACGATGTCAGCCTGGACTGGCACCTGCTGGACGATACCGACAGCATGCACAGCGGCGTGCAGCGGCTGGTGCGGGATCTAAATCAATGCTACCGGCAGCATTCACCGCTCTATGATCTTGATTACCGCTATGACGGTTTTGAGTGGCTGGTGGCGGACGATGCGGAAAATTCGGTGTTCGCGTTTTTGCGCCGCGACAGCCATGGCAATGAAATGATCGTCGTCAGTAACTTTACTCCGGTGCCGCGCCTGGGATATCGCATCGGTATTCCGACTCCCGGCCGCTGGCGCGAGGTGCTCAACACTGACTCTCAGTACTACAACGGCAGCAATATGGGCAACAGCGGCGAGCTGCACAGTGAACAGGTCCCCAGTCACCACCGTGAGCATTCACTGCTGCTCACCGTGCCGCCGCTGGCGACCATTTTCCTGGTCAGGGAGGCGTGATGATCCCACGGCCCGCCGGTTCCCCGGTCCTACAGGAAGCTGGCTTTGACGGTGAAGGCGGATTGCCCGCAGGCTTTGCCGCGCCGATGGCGGACGCTGACCACGGTGAAAATGCGATATCCGCCGGCGCCGCGTCGCCGTTAGGGTCGAGTTATAACGGTAGCGGGGCAAATTTCAGCCTCTATTCCGCCCATGCCGAACGGGTGGTGTTATGCCTGTTCGATGAACAGGGGCGGGAGAGGCAAATAGATTTGCCCGGACGCACCGGGGATATCCGGCACGGCTATCTGGCCGGCGTAAAGCCCGGCCAGCGATACGGCTATCGCCTCTACGGCCCGTTCGAGCCCCGGCAAGGGCATCGATTCAATCCGGCCAAACTGGTCATCGATCCCTGCGCCCGGGCGCTGGACGGCAAGGTGCCCGATGACCCGGCCCTGAACGGCGGCCTGGCGCAGCCTGATACCGCCGATAGCGCGTCGGCGATGCCGAAATGCCTGGTGGTGGATGAGCGTTACGACTGGCAGGAAGACGAATTCCCCGCCGTGCCCTGGGGCGAAACCGTGATTTATGAAGCCCATGTGCGGGGATTGACCCGATTACATCCGGACCTTCCGCAGTCGGTGCGCGGCACCTATGCCGGCCTGGCGCATCCGCTGATGATTGACTATCTGCGGCATATCGGCATTACCGCCGTGGAGCTGTTGCCGGTGCAGTTGCATGTCGATGAACCGCGCCTGCAGCGGCAGGGCCTGCGCAATTACTGGGGGTATAACGTGCTGGCGCCTTATGCGGCGGAGCCGGGTTACGCCTCCGGCCTCGACGGTAAAAGCGCCCTGGATGAGTTCCGCGATATGGTGAAAGCACTGCATCGGGCGGGCATCGAAGTGATTTTGGACGTTGTGTTCAATCACAGCGCGGAACTGGATGTCGAGGGACCTACGCTCTCGCTTCGCGGTATCGATAATGCCGCTTATTACTGGCTGGATGAAGACGGCGATTATCGCAACTGGACCGGTTGCGGCAACACCCTGAACCTGAGCAGCCCGGCGGTCACCGCCTGGGTGCTGGACTGTCTGGCCTTTTGGCGCCGGACCTGCCATGTGGACGGCTTTCGTTTCGACCTGGGCACGGTGCTCGGCCGCACCCCGGATTTCGTGCGCGACGCGCCGCTGTTTGCCGCGCTGCGGGACAATCCAGACCTTGCGGGCTGCAAGTGGATTGCTGAACCTTGGGATATCGGGCCCGGCGGCTATCAGGTGGGACAATTCCCGCCGCCTTTCGGCGAATGGAATGACCATTTTCGTGACGATATACGCCGGTTTTGGCTGCACGGCGATGTGTCGCTGGGAACGTTCGCCCGGCGTTTTGCCGCCTCCAGCGATCTCTTTGGCGGCCAGGGGCGATCCCCCTGCGCCTCGGTGAATATGCTGACCGCCCACGACGGTTTTACCCTGCAGGATGTGGTGAGCTACAACGAAAAACATAATCAGGCCAACGGTGAAAGCAACCGCGACGGGGCCGGCGATAACCATAGCAACAACCATGGCCAAGAGGGACCCAGTGCTGAACCCTCGGTCCGGCAGGCGCGGCGGGATAGCCAGCGGGCCTTGCTGGCAACGCTGTTGTTGTCCCAAGGCGCGCCGATGCTGTTGGCGGGAGATGAACTGGGCCACAGCCAGCAGGGCAATAACAATGCCTATTGCCAGGACAACGAATTGACCTGGCTGGACTGGCGGCAGGGGGATCGGGAATTGGCGGACTTTACCGCCGCCCTGATCCGCCTGCGCCAAAAGATACCCGCCCTCACAGACGATCGCTGGTGGCGGGAGAACGATGAGCAAACGGTACTTTGGTTAAATAGCCGCGGGCAGGCATTGAGCGCACAAGAATGGGAACAGGGCGAACGCCAAATGCAAATCCGGCTCTCCCGAGATCATCTCTTTGTGATCAACGCCACGACAAAAGCCTGTGAAATGACCTTACCTGAAGGGAAGTGGACGTTAATTGAACCGTTCAAACGCCCAGAACAACCGGGATCGGCCGACCACTTTTTCGTGGAAGCCCGTGCGGTTTATGTGCTGGTAAAACGATAATAAGGAGTCGGCCATGGTTAGGTTTGAAAGTAGTGACCCGGTGATGTTGGCCAGACAATTACCCATTCAGTCCGTCGCGTTGATTCTGGCGGGCGGACGTGGTTCGCGTCTGAAGGATCTGACCGCTAAACGCGCCAAACCGGCGGTACATTTTGGCGGAAAATTCCGCATCATTGATTTTGCGCTATCCAACTGCCTGAATTCCGGCATTCGCCGTATCGGCGTGATTACCCAGTACCAGTCCCATACCCTGGTGCAGCATATCCAGCGCGGCTGGTCTTTCCTTAATGAGGAAATGAACGAATTCGTCGATCTGCTGCCGGCACAGCAGCGCTTCGCCACCGAAAACTGGTATCGCGGCACGGCGGATGCGGTGTATCAAAACCTGGATATAATCCGCCGCTACCGCGCCAAATATATCGTCATTCTGGCGGGTGATCATATCTATAAAATGGACTACTCCCGCCTGCTTATCGATCATGTGGAAAAGGGGGCGAAATGCACCGTGGCCTGTTTGCCGGTTCCGCGTCATGAAGGCAGGGATTTTGGCGTGATGGCGGTTGACGATGAGTATCGGGTGCTGGATTTCGTGGAAAAACCGGCGGATCCGCCGGCCATGCCCGGTTCGCCGGATCAGGCATTGGCCAGCATGGGCATCTATGTCTTTGATGCCGATTATCTTTTCCAACTGCTGGAAGAGGACATGCTCATCGACAGCTCCAATCATGATTTCGGCAAGGATATCATCCCGAAGGTCACCGCCGCCGGAGAAGCCTGGGCGCACCCCTTTACCCTATCCTGTGTCTCCTCCGCCGAGGATGATTCGGCGCCGCCCTACTGGCGCGACGTGGGCACCCTCGACGCCTATTGGCGCGCCAATCTCGACCTGGCATCGGTAACGCCGGAACTGGACATGTACGATCAGCAATGGCCGATCCGTACCCATATGGAGCCGCTGCCGCCGGCCAAGTTCGTGCAGGATCGGGCCGGCAACCATGGGGTGACCCTCAATTCGCTGGTGTCCGGCGGCTGCATTCTCTCCGGAACCCATGTCATGCATTCCGTCCTGTTTCCCAGGGTGAGGGTGAACTCATTTTGCACCCTGGATGAAGCGGTGGTGCTGCCGGATGTCAATGTGGGCCGCTCCTGCCGGCTACGGCGCTGCATTATCGATCGCGCCTGTTCCATTCCCGAAGGCATGGTGATCGGGGAGAACGCCGAAGAAGACGAAAGACGATTCTATCGCTCTGAAGAAGGAATCGTACTGGTGACACGCAAAATGCTGGCGAGTCTAAATTAATTAAGCCGATTACGTTTGCGGTCATAGAACAGCAATAAGATAAGAATGGGAGCGATAATGCAGGTTTTACATGTATGTTCCGAACTTTTTCCCCTACTGAAGACCGGGGGGCTGGCGGATGTGGTCGGCGCTTTGCCCGCCGCGCAAATTATCGAAGGCGATGATGTGCGGGTGCTGCTGCCCGCGTTTCCGGATTTACGTAAAGGCATACCGGATACCCGCATCGTGAATCAGTTCGATGCGTTTAACCAGCACGTCACGTTATTATACGGCCGGTTTAACGGGGTCGGCATCTATCTTATCGATGTCCCCAGCCTCTATGACCGTCCGGGCAGCCCGTATCACGACCAGGATCAGTATGCCTATATGGATAACTACCTGCGTTTCGCGCTGCTGGGCTGGGTGGGCAGCGAAATGGCCACCGGACTGGACAGGACCTGGCAGCCGGATATCGTTCAGGCCCATGACTGGCACGCCGGATTGACCTGTGCCTATCTGGCCGCCAAAGGCCGGCCGGCGAAATCGGTGTTCACGGTGCACAACCTGGCCTACCAGGGGCTGTTCTCCCCGCGCCACCTGCCGGAGCTGGGGTTGCCCGAGGGCTATTTCCAAACCTACGGCATGGAGTTTTTCGGCCAGATATCCTATTTGAAAGCCGGACTGTTTTTCGCCGATCATGTCACCACCGTCAGCCCTACCTATGCCAGGGAAATCACCCAGCCGGCGTACGGCTACGGCATGGAGGGGCTACTGCTTTCGCTGCAATCCCAGGGGCGCCTGACCGGTATTCTCAACGGCGTCGACGACGCTATTTGGAACCCGACCCACGACCCCATGCTTTCCACCCGTTATAACCGCGACGTGCTGGAAGCCAAGGTTCATAACAAACGCCACTTGCAAACCGCCATGGGCCTGACGGTGGATGAAAAGGTTCCCCTGTTTGCCGTGGTCAGCCGCCTCACCAGCCAAAAGGGACTGGATTTGGTGCTGGAAGTCCTGCCGGATTTACTGGACCAGGGCGGCCAGCTTACGCTGCTGGGGGCCGGCGACGCCACCCTGCAACAGGGATTCCTGGCGGCGGCGGCGGAATACCCCAGCCAGGTGGGTGTGCAGCTGGGCTATCACGAAGCCTTTTCCCACCGCATTATCGGCGGGGCGGACGTGATTATGGTTCCCAGCCGTTTCGAACCCTGCGGACTGACGCAGTTATACGGCTTGAAATACGGCACATTACCCCTGGTGCGTCGCACCGGCGGGCTGGCGGATACGGTGACCGACAGCTCGCTGGAAAACCTCTCAGACGGTATCGCCAGCGGTTTTGTGTTTGAGGATGCTACAGCGGCCGCTTTACAGCGGGCAATCCGTCGGGCTTTTGTGTTATGGTCAAGACCTGCCCTATGGCGCTTTGTTCAGCGACAGGCGATGGGGCTGGATTTTAGCTGGCATGTCGCCGCCCGGGCTTATCAGTCTTTGTATCAACGCTTGTAGATATTCACTGATGGGGAATGAATGTCATGAACTCACCGTTTATTTATGCCTCACCCACGCTCAGCGTTGAAGCGCTGAAACATTCCATCGCGTATAAGCTCATGTTTACCATCGGCAAAGATCCTTCCGTGGCCAATAAACATGAATGGCTGAATGCGACGCTACTGGCGGTGCGGGATCGCATGGTAGAGCGCTGGCTGCGTTCCAACCGCGCCCAGCTGTCACAGGATGTGCGCCAGGTATATTATCTTTCGATGGAGTTCCTGCTCGGCCGGACGCTCTCCAACGCGCTGCTGGCCATGGGCATCTATGACGACACTAAAGCGGCCCTGGAGGATATGGGGTTTGAGCTGGACGATTTGCTGGAAGAGGAAAACGATCCGGGGCTGGGCAACGGCGGATTGGGGCGGCTGGCCGCCTGTTTTCTGGATTCCATGGCGACCCTGGCGTTGCCGGGACGGGGTTATGGTATACGTTATGAATACGGCATGTTCAAACAGAATATCATCAACGGGCAGCAGGCCGAATCGCCGGATTACTGGCTGGAATACGGCAACCCGTGGGAGTTCATGCGCCACTCCACCCGTTATAAAGTCCGTTTCGGCGGACGAGTCCAGCAAGAAGGCGCCAAAACCCGCTGGGTAGAGACGGAAGAGGTCCTGGCATGCGCCTACGACCAGATCATCCCCGGCTTTGATACAGACGCCACCAATACGCTGCGGCTGTGGGGAGCGCAGGCCAGCAACGAAATCAACCTGGGCAAATTCAACCAGGGGGATTATTTCGCCGCGGTAGAAGATAAAAACTTTTCTGAAAACGTCTCTCGCGTGTTATACCCGGACGATTCCACCTATTCAGGCCGCGAATTGCGCCTGCGCCAGGAATACTTTTTAGTTTCCGCCACGATGCAGGATATCCTGAATCGCCACTGGCTGATGCACCAAACCTTCGATAATCTGGCGGATAAAATCGCCATTCATCTTAACGATACCCATCCGGTGCTTTCGATCCCGGAATTAATGCGTTTGTTAATCGACGACCACAAATTCACATGGCAAATGGCTTGGGATGTGGTCTGCGACGTTTTCTCCTACACGAATCACACATTAATGAGCGAAGCGCTGGAAACCTGGCCGGTGGAAATGCTCGGTAAAATCCTGCCCCGGCATTTACAAATCATCTTTGAAATCAACGACCACTTTCTGAACGGGGTGCAAAAACTGATACCCGATGACTCCGCCCTGCTGGCCCGGGTGTCGATTATTGACGAGAATGACGGCCGGCGGGTCAGAATGGCCTGGCTGGCGGTGATTGCCAGCCATAAAGTAAACGGCGTGTCCGCCCTGCACTCGGAGCTGATGGTACAATCTCTTTTCGCCGATTTCGCCCGTATTTACCCCGATCGTTTTTGTAATAAAACCAATGGCGTTACGCCGCGTCGCTGGCTGGCGCTGGCGAACCGGCCGCTGTCGGCGGTGCTGGACGAGAATATCGGCCAGACCTGGCGTACCGATTTAAGCCAGTTGGAAGAGATAAAAGGCCAAATCGATTTTCCGGCTTTTATCCAGGACATTCAGAAAGCCAAGCTGAGCAACAAACGGGCCTTGGCTATCTATCTGGCGCGGGAGCTGAATGTCGTCACCGATCCGGCGGCCCTGTTCGATGTGCAAATAAAGCGTATTCATGAATATAAACGGCAGTTGCTGAACGTGCTGCACATCATCACCCGTTACAACCGTATCAAACAGGATCCGGATCTGGATTGGGTGCCGCGGGTGAATATCTTTGCCGGTAAAGCCGCATCGGCTTATTACATGGCAAAACATATTATCCATTTGATCAACGACGTTGCCGCGGTGATCAACAGCGATCCGGTGGTGAAGAACCGGCTTAAAGTGGTTTTTATCCCCAATTACGGCGTGAGTTTGGCGCAGTTGATCATCCCGGCGGCGGATCTGTCGGAACAGATCTCACTGGCGGGCACTGAGGCTTCCGGCACCAGTAATATGAAGTTTGCCCTCAACGGCGCGCTGACCATCGGCACGCTGGACGGCGCCAATATCGAAATGGGCGAACGCATGGGGGAAGAAAATATCTTTATTTTCGGCAATACCGCCGAACAGGTGGAGGAACTGCGGCGTAAAGGCTACAACCCGCGCCAGTATTTTGAACAGGATGCGGAATTGAACCAGGCGTTAACCCAGATTGCCACCGGCGCCTTCAGCCCCGGAGAACCCAACCGTTATCGTAACCTGTTCGATACCCTGGTCAATTTCGGCGATCATTACCAACTGCTGGCGGATTATCGCAGCTATGTGGATACCCAGGATAAAGTGGATATTCTCTATCGTAATCAGGACGAATGGGCGCGCCGTTCGGTAATGAATATCGCCAGCATGGGATATTTCTCCTCGGATCGCACTATCCAGGAGTATGCCGATGAAATTTGGCATGTGAAGCCCATCAGGTTATAGTAAAGAAACCGCTGGCGGAATCGGGCTAAAATCTCTTTTCTTCGCCAGCGGCAAAGGGTAAGTTCGGCATCACCAGGTTAAACTAAAGGCGTCAAGGGTAATGTTCGCCATGCCTGTCGTTATGAGATGAAGCTCCAGGCAGTTGAATTAATTAATGTCGGATATATTGCCGAAGCTTTTTAACCACACTTCCGATGGTCAAATGGTTTCCGCTTGATATTTTAACAATGTATAATATGTGGTCGCCAATAAAATAGGGTTAGTAGATATAGAATATAATATATTGATGTAATTATCATTTTATGAACAAACTCATTTATTCAAGAAATATCATAAATGATGCGCAAGGAATGTTCATAAAGCGCAGGCAGTTGTTTTTTAAAAGTGATTACCTTTTGGGATGTGAAAAATTATACATGGAGTAATAAGAGAAATGATGACTTACGAAGTTAATTATTCATGTCTGGAACCGAACAGAGTAGGCAAAGCTAATGATGATAATGGAAATAATAATCCGACATTTGTAAAATCCCTAGTAGGTGTAAGTTCAAGCCCTTGCGGTGAGCATTTTACAATGTTGCCTGCTGAAATGGTGGCAGAAATTATGATCCGTCTGCCAATAGTAGATGTATACCGTCTGGCAAATCTTACGAATACCACATGGCATCAAGCGAGGTTTATTATCTCAAAACGGGATGCTTTAGAAAAACAAGAATTATTGCGCACAGTGCATTCATTAAATAATTCTAAAGCATTGAAAAATGATAAAATTAGGTGTAGATCATTTTGGCGAGTATTATCAAGGCGCAGGTAATTTTAAAATTAGTCTCTCAGAAATAGTGATAAGTTCAAAAGAAACACTATAATCAAACTACTTTTAAAAAATAAAAAATTTAAAATCTCTTAACGAAGAGCACATTGATTTTTATCGAAGGCTGTCTATCTTGCTGTCTTATGGGGAACGCTTACGCTTTTGAAAAGCTACTCGCTATCCCTGGATATAAAAAGTTATGCGCACAAACGCATTTAACGCATTTGGTGACTCACACCTGCATGCTGCGGTGAGAAGCAAAAGTCTCGAGATGGTTAAGCTGGTTTTAAAGTCCAATATTTGCGATATTAATGAAAAAACCCTCAGGGAGAAACCCTCTTCAAAGCTCATGCTGGCTGAAATCTAAAGAAATCTGTAAATATTTATTGCAGATTAAAGGTATTGAACCTAAGATTCATAGTCGCAAGCATTCATTTGCAGAATTTGTTTTGTTTATAAAGAACGACGAGCTTATTGAACTAATGCTAATGCGGACAGATATAAGTTGGAAATTTATAGATAGAGGAGGTAATACTGCGCTCCATGGCATAATGCATTGCGAAAATGCAACCATTATGCACATGTTTTTAAAAAACGTAAGCTTGATATTAATGCTCGGAATTTTTGAGAGAAACTGCACTACATATTGCAACACGAAAATACTTTGCCGAAGGTATAAAAGCACTGCTTGGAAATTCCAATATTAATGTCAATGCTAAAGATCATGAAAATAGGACCCCGTTGGATATTGCATTACACAATGAATATGAGGATGCAATAAATATGTTGATATTCCATCCTAGGATAGTCTTTTCTAAGGCTAATAGGGACACCTTATCTGCTTTTGGAGCTATACTCCGCCCCCGCTATCCCAACCGACCCTGATTCAGGAGGCCAAAGAAAGGTTTCGTCCGCCACGGGAATGGCGGGCCAGCCACTCGGCTATATGCTGTTTTTGGCTGGCGTCGAGCCACATGCCCAGCTTGGTGCGCCGCCAGATGGCATCATCAATCGTCACCACCCATTCATGCGCCACCAGGTAATTCAGCTCCACCTCATACAGGCCGTGGCCGAAGTCTTCGCCGAGATCCATCATACGGGCGGTTCCCTTCAGCAGCAGTTCGCTTTGGCTGCCGTAGGTGCGGCTATACCGGCGCGCCAGGCTTTCCGGCAGAAAAGCGAATTTACGCCGCAGGGTGGCGGCATAATCATCCCGATCGCCATGGAGATCGCCGCCGGGCAATATCGCGCCTTTGGTCCAGGCTCCGGATGCGGATGGGTAATACTTCGCCAGCTTGTCCAAGGCATGTTCCGCCAGCTTGCGATAGGTGGTGAGTTTACCGCCGAACACCGACAGTAGCGGGGCTTTGCCGTGTTCGTCGGTTACCGACAGGGTATAATCGCGGGTTACCGCCTGGGGAGAATCGGATTCATCATCACAGAGCGGCCGGACGCCGGAATAGGTCCAGGCAATATCTTGGCGGCTTAACGGCTTTTTGAAATGGGCATTATAGACATTCAATAGATAATCGATTTCGTTTTCATCAATGGTCACTCCCTTCGGGTCGCCGTGATATTCCACATCGGTGGTGCCGATAATGGAAAATTCATCCAGCCAGGGGATGACAAAAACGATGCGGTGATCTTCGTTTTGCAAAATATAGGCCTGCTGGCCGTTATGCACGCGTGGCACCACGATATGGCTGCCCTTGATCAAACGGATGCCGTATTGAGACGGCAGCTTCAGGCTGTCATCAATAAACTCCTTCACCCAAGGGCCGGTGGCGTTGGCCAATCCCTTGGACTGCCAGGTCAGGGTTTTGCCGGTTAAGGCATCCAGCGCTTCAACATGCCATAGGCCTTCTTTACGCCAGGCACGGGTCACCTTGGTCCGGGTACGCACCTCGCCCCCTTTGGCAAGCACTTCCTGCGCATTGGCCACCACCAGCCGCGCATCATCCACCCAGCAGTCGGAATATTCAAAACCGCGCACAATCGACGGTTTCAAAACGGAATCCGCGCCAAAACGAATACCTCTGCTGGCCGGCAGGCTGGTGCGTTTGCCCAGATGGTCGTACATAAACAAGCCGAGGCGGATCATCCAGGCCGGACGAAGATGGGGGCGATGGGGCAGACGAAAACGCATCGGGAAAGCGATATGCGGCGCCATTTTTAATAAAACTTCCCGTTCAGCCAGGGCTTCGCTGACCAAACGAAATTCGTAATGTTCGAGATAGCGCAAACCGCCGTGAATAAGTTTGGAACTGGCGGATGAGGTTGCGCAGGCCAAATCATCTGCCTCCAGCAGCAGCACGGAGAGTCCGCGCCCGGCTGCATCGGCCGCAATGCCGGTCCCATTGATGCCGCCGCCAATCACAATCAGATCTTTGGTTTCCACAATCGCTTCCTCCAGATGTTCGAAAATGGTTCTTTTATTTTCGTTTTCGCTCAAGATTGTAATCGAAAACCAACATCTATGCCAAGTCTCTGTTGAAAATTTAAACTTATGCGTGATGGAGGTAACAGTTTCACCGGATCTGCTAAAAGGAATCCCTATGGAAAAAGGCTAGACGCCGGTGGAAGGATTGCTAAACTGGAAAAGCCCCGTGTGGGGGAAAATCTATGACTTCAAGCGGGGCGGCGGAGCACTATGGAACTTTTTGAGTCGATAAGCGTAGAGCAGGCCCGTCAGCGTTTGCAGCAGGGCGATGCCGAATTGGTGGATATCCGCGATCCGCAAAGCTATGCCGCCGGGCATACGCCGGGAGCGTTTCACCTTACCAACGATACTCTGGGCGCATTTTTGCAACGGACCGACCCCGAACGTCCGGTCATGGTCATGTGCTATCACGGCAACAGCAGCAAGGGCGCCGCGCAATATCTGCTGCAACAGGGTTTAAAAGCGGCCTACAGTATCGACGGCGGATTTGAAGCCTGGCGAAATGCCTTTCCCGGTGAAATCGCTGTCGCCGAATCAGCACAGTCATAAGGCCGGCCCTATCCCCTCGCCCCATCCTCGGCCTGTTGGCGGTGACGGCGAGCGGGGTGGTTAAATCGCTCATCACTCTGCGCCATTTTTCCATAATAGAAATTGACCGCCCGGCATTAACTTATTATGATAATTTCCTCAATATAGCATTTAGCGCAACAGACGAATTTTTATGGAGGATATATTATTTATTTCGGTTACTTTAAATTAAATAAAAATGTTTTACCTATAAATATGATAAGGCATTATCGAATAGCTAAGGGACGCTGGAAAGATAAATTAAGCGCATCGGTGTGCGTCTATTATTATCGCCAATATTATAAATAAAGATCATCTTCTTGTGCCTAATATAATGTTACTTAAAGATAAATCAAACTTATCATCATGTATCCGCTAACCTTTTCTACTTGGAAATTGAGGCTCATTCAAAAACCTCCGTTAACATGGCCATCAAGATAAATAAGAATACTGATAATAATAGTTATGAAGTTCCATAAATAAAGCTGTTGTCAATATTTCTATTAATATGAGGTGCTAACAATGTAAAAGATCATTTTAGGCTTATTACTCAATGCCAATATTGCATAAATTAATAAATACCATGAGAAAAGATGCTCTAATAAATATAATATTAGATATCTCATGACTTTCATAAAACCAATTGCACTGTTTATCATCTCCCGCTAAATCAAATATCAGGTAAAGAGAGACGATAATCTTTTCCAGGGAATCAAAGGATATTTCTATGCTAGGACGGCATTATCATTTCTTGCCTGCCCGTTATTCTGTGCCGGCCAGGGTGTCGTTATGGCCGGTGCTGCTAAGGCCAATGTTGTTATGGTCAATGCTGCTATCGCCGCTCTGCTCTTTTCAGGCCTCCGCCAGCCAGGGCGGCGGACAAGATATGCACCAGCAGGCGCAGCAAAAGGCCCTTGAACGGCAATTAACGCCGCAGGCGCCGGATATCACGCTTTTCGCACCACCTCCGGACCGTTCGGCGCTGGTTTTTCCCACTGAATCTCCCTGCCAGATAATTCATCGCGTCACGGTGGAAGGCACCGACGCCTTGCCGCGCTGGCTGCGGCTCAAGGATTTGACCGGGCATGCACAGGGCCATTGCCTCGGCACCCAGGGGATCAATCAATTAATGGCCGCGCTGCAAAACCGGCTGACCGATCATGGCTGGATCACTACCCGCGTATTGGCACCACAGCAGGATCTGCGCAGCGGGAATCTCAAATTGGTGATCTTACCCGGCCAGGTGGGTGAGGTTCGCTTTAGCGATGATTCTTCAAGTCACGCCGCCTTAGTAAATACTGTCCCGGCTCGCAAGGGTGATCTCTTAGACCTGCGGGATATCGAACAGGGCCTGGAAAATATGCAACGGTTGCCCACGGTAAAAGCCGTTGTCGAGCTTAATCCTGGACAGCTTGCCGGTGAAAGCGACATCCGTATCCACCGCAGCCAATCGAGCTACTACCGTCTGGGAACCTGGCTGGACGACGGGGGCACCCGGGCCACCGGACGCTACCAAAGCGGCCTGATGCTGGCTCTGGATAATCCATTGTCCTTCAGCGATTTGTTTTACGCCACCCTGGGCCGGGATTTAGGTTTCGCCGGTAAAAAACAAATTAAAACCTATGGCGCCCATTATTCGGTGCCGTTCGGCTATTGGCTGTTCAGTATCAACGGCGGCCATTATGACTATACCCAGAACGCGACGGAAATCGTAACCGGCAGCCTGCATCAGAAACGCTATCAGGGCAACAGCGGCAATCTGTCGGCGCAGGTAAAACGGGTGGTGCACCGCGGCGCCAGCTATAAAACTTCGCTGTCCTATGACGTCATGGCGCGTAAGAGCCGAAATTATTTCAATAACAACAAGCTAAGTAACGAAACACGACACACCAGCGCCTGGCGGATGGGATTATCCCATCGCCACCATATCGGCGCGGCAACTCTGGACGCGGGATTGAGCTATCAGCAGGGCACCCGCTGGTTCGGCGCTGAACCCGCCAATGAAGAACTCACCGGCACAGGCACCGCGCTGGGGAAAATCACCCGCTGGTCCGCTCTGCTCAATGCACCCTTCTCCCTGGGGAGTGAACGTTTTCGCTACGTGGCGCAATACAGCCACCAATTGAGCCACAGGCTCCTGACGCCGCCGGATCAATTCGCCATCGGCAACCGCTGGACGGTGCGCGGTTTTGACGGCGAGCGCACCCTCAGTGCCGATAACGGCTGGTATCTGCGCAACGATATCGCCTGGCGCACCCCGGTGCCGAGCCAGGAACTCTACCTAGGTATCGACTACGGCGAATTGCACGGAAGAATCGATCTTAAGTCCCCCGGCCGGCGCCTGGCGGGGGGCGTAACCGGGTTGCGCGGCGCCTGGCCCGCCGCCGGGCTTTCTTACGATGTGTTCACCGGCATCCCCCTGTCGAAACCGGACGGATTGGGAACCGACGGGCTCGCCTTCGGGTTCAATCTGATTTGGCAGCACTGAATCATCGATTGTTAATCCCGCAAATTACATGAACGCGGTATTGGGTCGGCAAGGAAACCAGGAAGACGCAATGAACAAAAATCTGTATCGAATCATTTTTAACCAGGCGCGCGGCATGCTGATGGTGGTGGCGGATATCGCTTGCGCCGGTCATGTATGCTCAGGGCGGGGCCAACCTGGGCGGATACTACCGAAGGCGGGTCGCCCCTGCCGGCTGGCGACGCTGAACTTTTGTTTGCTGATGGCTTTCGGGGGCATTTCATTTTCCG
Source organism: Sodalis ligni (assembly GCF_016865525.2). NCBI lineage: Bacteria > Pseudomonadati > Pseudomonadota > Gammaproteobacteria > Enterobacterales > Bruguierivoracaceae > Sodalis > Sodalis ligni. The sequence goes on from NZ_CP075169.1 coordinate 424,043, forward strand.
CCCGGGCCGGCTTCGCCGTCGACCCCCATGCTCCCGGAGATCAACAGCCCAATATCACCCAAACCGCCAACGGCATTCCGCAAATCGATATCCAAACGCCCAACGAACACGGACTTTCCCATAATTCTTTCAGCCAATTTGATGTGGATCCGTCCGGTGTGATCCTTAATAACAGCCGGGAACATACGCAAACGCAGCTCGGCGCTCTAGTGGACGGCAATTCATCCCTGGCCCGTGGCGAGGCCAGCGTGATACTCAATGAGGTGAATTCCCCCCACGGAAGCCACCTAAACGGTGCTATCGAAGTGGCCGGCCGCCGCGCGGACGTCATTATTGCCAATCCCTCAGGCATCACCTGCGACGGCTGTGGGTTTATCAACGCCCATAACGCCACCCTGGCCGCCGCCCAGGCGCTGGTGCAGGACGGCCGGCTAAAAGGCTTTGATGTTGAACGCGGCGAGATCGTGTTTGAAGGCCGCAACGTCAACCTCAACACCAATCACGCTTTGCTCATAGCCCGTGCCGTGCGGGTCAACGTCGAGGTTCAGGCCGGCGAGCTGACCCTCACCACCGGACGCAATGTAACGGACAGCCGGGGCAACGTCACCCACAAGAAAGCGGATAACGAGTCCCCTTCCCGCTATGCCCTGGATGTGGCGGCGCTGGGGGGCATGTACGCCCGTAAAATACAGTTGGTGGGCAATGAACACGGTCTGGGGGTGCGCAATGCCGGCCATATCGGCGCCGGCGTCGGTGAAATTACCCTCACGATAGCAGGCCGGCTGGAAAACAGCGGCTCGATCTCCAGCGCGTCCGATCTGCATATCACCGTGGTGGACGACGTGCATAATCCGGGGCGCATGTCATCCCAAGGCGATGTCGTTCTGCAGGTGGCCGGTGAGTTAAACAGCAGCGGCACCATAGCGGCCCGCGGCGCTATTTCCGCCAACTCGGCCAGCCTGCGCAGCGGGAAAGGAAGTGTCTGGGAAGCCGGCCGGGATGAGCAGGGCAATGCAACACCGGCAGGTCATCTGCTGCTGACCGCTTCCGGCGCCATCACCCTCGGCGGCGACAATCGGACTAGCGGGACACTGACGGCGGCGGGTTCGACCCTCGACTTGTCAGGCAGCCAAACAACGGCGCCGCGGATAAATCTCAGCGCATCCCAGGGCGAGACCCGTCTGACCGGCGCCGTCGTCCATGCCCCGGGTGGCTCGCTCACGATTAACTCTCCTCAGGGAATCAATAGTGAGAACGGCAACCTGGTCGCCCAAGAGATAACCCTCACCACCGCCACCCTGAGCAATAAAAAGGGCGTCATTCACCAAACCGGATCCCAGGATTTGATCTTGGCGATTCAATCCCCGTCCGATAGCTCAGCCCCTCAGCCTTCGGGTTCCGGGGTGCGCAATGGCGGTATTCAGAATAACCAGGTAATTGATGGCGATAGCCCACAGGACGTCGTATCTCCCGATATTGCCGTCACGCTGAATAATGCCGGCGGCATGATACAGACCGCAGGCAATGTCACGGTGGTCACCGGACGCCTGGCCAATACGGACGGCATGATACAAGCGGCGGGAAACGCGTCGGTGATGGCGAAGACTATTGACAACCAAAAAGGCAAGCTGCTTTCTGAAGGGAATGCCTCGGTGGCCGTTTCAACGCTTGCCAACCAGGGTGGCGTCATTCAGGCACCGGATCGCGTCAAGATCAATGCCGGGACGCTGGATAATAGCGCCGAAGGCCGGATAGTTACGAAAGGCGATGGCGAGATAAAAGCCCGATCCCTGGATAACACTCAGGGCTTGATAGACGTCAGCGGCAACCTGAAGATACATGCCGGAACGCTGGACAACCATGCCGGTAAAATTCATACCTTGGGCGCCGCGGTAGTGGATGCCACGGAGCGGCTGGACAACACCCATGGCGAGTTACATGCCGCCGGCGTCACGCTGGGTATCGGCACACTGTACAACTATGCCGGTGAGATACACTCCTCCGGCTTTGCGGTCATAAACAGCGCCATAGAGCTGGACAATAGCAAGGGCGAGATCCGTGCTGACGGCGACCTCACCTTGAAAACCAATGCACTGGACAACAGCGGCGGAAAGCTTTTTTCCCTGGGAGACACCCATCTTATCAACGCCAATCCGACCCTGGTTGGCGCTTTTATCAATGCCGGCGGCAGTATCCAGGGCAATCGGCATCTGGATATCGACACCGGCGCAATGGGCTTTGACAACCGGCAAGGTACGCTAACGTCTTTAAATACCCTGCAGGTGAAAGCCTCCGCCCTTGATAACCGGAACGGCCGGATTTACGTGGTGGACAAGGCAACCCTGCTGATTGGCGAACGGCTGGACAACGACGCGGGAACGATTCAGGGCGGCAACCAGCTAGCCATCCGTGCCGACGAGGTGATTAATACGAATACCCGCCGGGACCAACTGGGCATTCAGGCCCCACGAATGCACATCAACGCCCGGCGGCTGGATAATGCAAAAGGCTCGCTCAAAGGCGGGGAACAGCTTGAGGTCACCCTCACCGAGACGCTGGACAACCGTCAGGGACAGCTGTCCGCCAAAAAAATCAAGCTTGGGGATGATGTTTTGGGACATCGGCTGGAAGCGGACAATGACGGCGGAGAAATGATTGCCGAGGAACAGGGTTTCTACCTCCTGCGCCGCCTGACGGGTGGCGGTCGAATCAGCTCGATAGGGGATTTGGTTATCGGGCTGCAAAACGATTTCCACCTTACCGGCGAGATAAATGCCGGCGGCAATTTGACGCTGAATACAGCGGGCAGTATCCGCAATGATCATCTCTTAACCGCCGGCGGGATATCATTCCTCGACGCCGCCACATTGATGAATAACACATCGGCGCACCTCAAGGCCGGTGATTTGCAGCTCACCCTGCCCGGTACGCTGAGCAACCATGGTCAAATCGAGATCGGTACAGGGGAGCTTAGCGCCCAATCCTTAAACAATGCGGCAGGGGCGACCCTTAAAGCCGATGAGCTGCGGCTCACTTTACAAAGCGGCCTGGATAACGGCGGCGTGATCAACGCCGGCACCACTCGGCTCAATGCAGCATTCCTGAACAACGCCACGGCGGCGCAAATCCACGCCAAAGCTTTGTTACTCACGCTGCGGGACGGACTGGAAAACAGCGGGCTGATTAACACCGCTAAAGGCCAGCTCAACGCGCAATCCCTGGTCAATGCATCGGCGGCAGAAATCACCGCCGCCGACCTGCACCTTACGCTGCGCGACGGACTTGATAATGTTGGCCTGATTGACGCCGATACATTGCGTCTTGAAGCTAAAGCGCTTTCCAACGTCGGTAGCGGGCGCATTTTCGGCGATCATGTCGCCCTGCGAACCGATCGTCTGGAAAATCACGCCCAGGAAGGCCAGGCAGGCGTTATCGCCGCCCGTGAACGCCTGGATATCGGCGCCGGCCATATCGACAATCGCGATAAGGCACTGATTCTCAGCAACGGCAATATGTCCATCGGCGGCGGACTGGATGCCGATGGAAAAGCAACGGGCCGGGCCGGCAGCCTGGTTAATCATGACGCCGAGATAAACGCTGACGGCGATATGACCATAGCCGCCCGTGAAATCACCAACAGCAACGGCGGTATGGTCCTGACCAGGGTTTCCAGCAAAGAAAACCGCCATGAAGCGGTATTAAAGGGCAAGACTACCCGCTACGACTGGAACAACGTCAGGCGGAAAAAAGAAGCCTACGGGGTTCACGAAGCCTATATGCCTGATGGCAGCCACAACAATAACTTTTATGAATACCGCTATACCCGCCATATTACCGAAGATGCCGTACAGGAAAGCAATCCGGCGAAAATCCTGGCCGGCGGCCTGCTTACCGTAGATGCCGAATCCTTTATCAATCGCGACAGCCAGGTGAGCGCCGGTGGTGTCATAGACGCCAAAATCGGCGATCTGCGCAATGAATCGGCTCAAGGCGAACGGATCACTCAGGATCTTGGCAGGCAAACGCGCTGGTATGCAAAAAAACATAAGAAAAAGATGGGTGGCACCAAAACGTCCCAAGGTAGGGACGGCAGCAGATATCGTCCCATCCCCATCAGGGAAACCATCGACTTAAAAACCGCTGCCTGGAAGGAGAACACCCGTAGCGATTCCGGCTCACCTGAGACCCGCCCAGCGCTTAGCGGCCTGTTCGGGCGCATTCGCCATAACGACGAAGAGTCATTTACCGAGCATTGGAATCACTCGCCCTTTAAGGCGCCAATCCCGCCGGAGGGTCCGGAGCAGCTGTTTTTCCGCCCGCTGGATTTGGCAGTCGGCGAGTTTTATGAGAATCCCTTGCCACCGGTGTTAACTGCCGGCAATACCTGGACGCCGGCGGTGCGCGTTATGGTGCCGGAGGTCCGTCTGCCTGCCAGCAGCCTGTTTAGCCAGCACCCCGGTCCGGCCAACCCTTATCTGGTTGAAACCAATCCTCGATACACCCAGTACAAGCAGTGGATCGGCCTGGATTATATGCAGCAAAAAATGAAATTTGATCATAACTATACCCATAAACGCCTCGGCGACGGCTTTTACGAGCAACGCCTGGTGCGGGATCAGGTGCTTAACCTCACCGGCCAGCGGTATCTCGACGGTCACACCAACGATAACGAACAGTTTAAAGCACTGATGAACGCCGGTGTGCAATATGGCAAGGCTTTTAATCTGACGCCGGGGGTCATGCTCAGTCCCAGCCAGATGGCGTTGCTCACCACTGATATGGTGTGGCTGATAAATCAGGATGTTACCTTGAAGGACGGCAGCACACAGCGGGTGCTGGTGCCCCAGGTCTACGCCAGAGTGGGCAAAGGCGATCTGTCCGGCGACGGCGCACTGTTCTCCGGCCAGGACATCAAGCTGGAGGTGGCCGGCAACCTGGACAACAGCGGCGGCATCACCGCTCGTGAAACCCTGAAAGTGTCCGCGGAAAACGTTTCCCTCAGCGGACAGATGGCGGCCAAAGACATTGACGTACAGGCTAGGAAGGATATCAATCAGACCGGCGGACGCCTGTTCGGCGGCGACAGGCTCTCGCTGCTGGCCGGACAGGATATCCGCATCCAGTCCACGGCGCGCGGCGAGCAGGACAATCGCTGGCTGGATCGAACAGCGGGCATCTACGTACAAAATCCGGGCGGCGCGCTTGAACTCAAAGCCTTGAACAATATCACCCTCACCGCCGCCGATATCGCCAACCAGGGCGAAAGCGGGCGCACTGAGATCACGGCGGGCAATGATCTCAAACTGTATACGCTGCGCACCGCCAATACCGACAAGGCGTATTGGGACCAGGACAATTATCGGCTGGAAAGCCAGCGGACAGACGCGGGTACCCGTATCACCAGCGGCGGTGGCCTTGCCCTGTCGGCGGGACGGGATGTCAGCGCCAGCGCGGCCAATATCGACGCCGCGCAGCGGCTGGATCTGGATGCGGGGCGGGATATCACCCTGTCGGCGGGCCGGGCGGCTACCTCGGTTGTCGAACATATGAAACAAAGCAGCAGCGGCATGCTGTCGTCCATGTCCCTGGAAACCCATGACGAAGTCCATAGCCGACAGGCCCTTGGCACCTTGCTTAGCGGAGATGAGATCAGCCTTAATGCCGGCCGCGACCTGACGGTTACCGGCGGCGGCATCGCCGGCACCCAAGATATCGCTTTAACGGCCGGCAACAACCTGACCCTGACCACAGCCCTGGAAACTCATCATGAAAATCACTTCAGGCAGGAGCAGAGCTCAGGCCTGATGGGCAGCGGCGGCATCGGTTTCACCGTGGGTTCTGAAAGCCTGACACTCACCGATGATACCCTCCTCCACCAGCAAAAAGGCACCCTGGCGGGCAGCGCCGAAGGAAGCGCCACGCTGAGCGCGGGCGGGCGGCTAACCGTCCACGGCAGTGAACTGATCGCCGGTAACGGCATGGCTCTCAGCGGTGCTGACGTCGATCTTACCGCCGCTGAAAACAGCATTATCCAGCATCAAACCATGGAACAGAAAAAAAGCGGCTTCACCCTGGCGCTCTCCGGCACGGTGGGCAGCGCCATCAACAGCGCAGTGGAAAGCGCACAGCAGGCGGAAAAAACCGATAACTCCCGCCTGGCGGCCCTGCAGCGCGCCAAGGCGGCGCTGAGCGGCGCACAGGCGGTACAGGCCGGACGCATAGCGGCGGCCCAGGGCGATTCACCGGAAAACAACAACACCATCGGCGTCAGCCTCTCTTACGGCAGCCAGAGCGCCAGATCCGAACAACGCCATGAACAGCGCATGGCCCAGGGCAGCAGTCTTAGCGCCGGCGGCGCAATGACCGTCACCGCCACCGGCCGGGGCGGCGGGGGCGATATCATTTTACAGGGCGGTCAGCTTAAGGCGGGCAGCGATATCAGCTTCAAGGCCAAGCAGGATATCCATCTGCTTTCCGCCCTGAGCCGGGAAAAAACCGAGGGCAGCAACAGCAGCCAGGGCGGCTCGGTGGGGGTGGGCATCGGCGTCGGCCAGGGCGGCTTCGGCATCAGCGTGTTTGCCGGTATCAACAAAGGCAAAGGCAGCGAGAAAGGCAACGGCACCTTCCATACCAACGCCCTGCTGGATGCGGGACGGCAGGTCCGCCTTGAAAGCGGACGCGACGCCATCCTGTCCGGCGCGCAGGTCAAGGGGGAAACGGTGAAAGCCGATATCGGCCGCCATTTGCTGTTGCAAAGCCGGCAGGACAGCAATGACTACGATGCTAAACAGCAGAACGTCAGCGCCGGCGGTAGCTTCACCTTCGGCTCCATGACCGGCTCGGCCAGCGTCAACGTCAGCCGGGACAAGCTACGCAGCAACTACAGCGCGGTGCAGGAACAGACGGGTCTTTTTGCCGGCCAAGGCGGGGCGGATATCCGAGTGGGCGAACACACCCAACTGGACGGGGCGGTTATCGCCAGCGCCGCCGACGCAAGTAAAAACCGGCTGGACACCGGCACCCTGGGCTTCAGCGATATTCACAATGAGGCTGAGTTCAGCGCCGAACACCAAAGCATCGGCTTGAGCAGCGGCGGCCCCATCGGCGGCCAGTTCACCGGCAACCTGGCCAACGGCCTGCTGTCGGGGGTTAACCGCTCGGGCCATAGCAGCAATACCACCAGGGCGGCGTTCAGCCCCGGCAGCCTGCTTATCCGCAATCAGGCGGAGCAAAGACAGGATATCGCTGCCCTGAGCCGGGATGCGGAGCACGCCCACGAGACTTTAAGCCCGATATTTGATAAAACCAAAGAGCAGGAGCGGCTGCAACAGGCCGCGCTGCTGGGGGATATCGGCAATCAGCTGATAGATATCGTGCGCAGCGAGGCGGCCATCGGCGCTCTCAACGTCGCCAACAAAAGGGCGGAAAACATCAGCGAGGCGGACCGTCAGGATGCCCGTGATGCGCTGGCAAAGGGTAAAAACCCCAACGAAACCCCAACGGATAAGCAAATCAAGGACTATATCCGTGGCAATGCCTATAATCAGGCATTGTCGGAATCGGGATTCGGCACCGGCGGCGGCAACCTCAAGGCGCTCACGGCGGTGGTTGCGGCGGCGCAGGGACTGGCGGGCGGTAATCCGGGCCAGGCGCTCGCCGGACTGGCGGCGCCGTATGTGGCCACGGAGATAAAAGAGCGTTTCGACACCGACACGGCGCGTATCACCGCCCATGCGGTGGCGGGCGCCATGCTGTCGCATCTGCAAGGCCACAGCGCCCTTGCGGGCGGCGCGGGGGCGTTAAGCGCCGAGGTGGCGGCCAAGGGAATAACCCACTATCTGTATCCGGGCATCGAACCGGGACAGTTGACGGAAAAGCAAAAGGAGACGGTCAGCGCCTGGAGCAGCATGGTAGGCGGCTTGGCCGGCGGATTGACAGGGAAAGGCGGGGGAGATGTGGTGGCCGGAGCGCAGGCAGGGAAGAATGCGGTGGAGAATAACTCACTGGGCGGGGCGGCAGCGGGTTCCGGGCTTGGACTGTGGCTGGGTGAGATACCGGACTGCGATACGGAATGTAAGGCCCAACTGGCCGGGGATATCGCGCAAGGAAATGCCAAGGTGTCGGCTCATCTGGCGGGGACAATCGGTCTGGCCATGTTGCCCGGTGGAGCGCAGGTTGCTGCCGGCATCGGCAGTGGTGCGAATGCCGCAATACAATATGCTGTGGATGGTGAAGTTAGTTACACCGATGCGCTAATTGCAGGTTGGGTCGGTGGTTTAACGGCTACATCTGGTTTTGGGGTAACGGTGGGGGTGAATGCGGTTGGCGGTGCGGCGTCAAATGCTATTAAAGGGGATGACCCGTTAACTGGGGCTATAACTAGTGGGTTGGGTGCCGTAGGAGGATACGGTATCGGTAAAGGCGCAATATTGGGATCTAACGCTATCGGTAAATATGCAACCAAGGGTTGGAACCCGAAATTTGATCCTAACCATCTCAAGTACAGAGAAGTTAAGGGATTAATGGGAATCTCTAAGGAGATGTCCCCGAGCAAAATTCCTGGAGTAGCAGGCAACGTTGGATCATCAGCAGCTACGGAAATTGGTACTAAGATACTAGAAAAGCGCGTTGAGAAGCTGAAGACTCAAAACGATGAATAAATATTCTCAGTACAATGTCTTATTACCACAATGTATATTTATATTTTGTGCATTTGTTATTGGGATGATTATAATAAGCGTTATTAGTCTACTGGGTTTTGTATTTTTTAATGGGATAATTACAGGTATTTATGAATTGGATGGGGATTATATAATGTTAGCCGTTAAAGTTGGTGTCTATGGCGGTTCCGTGGCGGGTGGTGGGATAATTATTGCGAAGATTTTCAATGTTAGGGTTTTGACTCTGTTAGTTTATTAATTTGTTCTGCTACTTCTTACTATAGGCATTGGGCTAAATAATATTATTGATGAATCCTAGAAATTTGCGATTTTCCTTTAAATCCCGGCCCCCAAGCCGGGATTTTATCTTACAGGCCAGCCCGTTACTCCGCCTCAGTCACTATCACCAATCTTCCCGGTTCCACCATCACCCGTACGGCTTGATCGGTGGGAAACCCCGCCTCCATAAGCCACTGGCCCTTGAGATGCAGACTGGGGCTGCGGCTGTAATAGGTTGTCATCCGGGTCGCCCGCGTCTCGTGCCGGACACTGATATACCCGACCTTCAGCCGTCGCTGTGCTTTGGAAATACCTGTTTCTGACTTACAATCGTGCTTAGCCATGGTAACTATCCTCATTAGTTGCTTGTGGTCAGCGGGGTTGAGGTGCTCGTAACACCTCCGCCCCGCGCTGAATAACNNAGCTCTTCTCTTTAGCCGCTGTTTTACCAACGCGCGTCACGGTCTGGGTAACCTGACTCTTCACAATCATCGCATCGAGTACGGCTTTAGCCACCTCACGATCTTCCTCGGGCATGGCGGCCACCGCCTCAAAACGTAGCTTCATATCATCTTCCGGCTCACGCTCGCCGGGTTCGAACAACAGAAAATCCGCCGTGACGTGCAGGATAATCGCCAGCTTCTTGAGGGCATCGGCAGTAGGTAAAGAGCTACCGGCTTCGTAGCGCTTAATCTGCTGGACATGAATGCCGGTCGCGTCGGACAGGCCTTGTTGCGTGAGTCCGCGCTGCTTACGCAACGTGACAATGCGCTGGGAGAAACTCATGATGATTAACCAGTAATGAACGTTGTCCATGATAGTAACCCCCTCGGTTAAGCTGACTTGACTAAAGTATATTATAGTGTACCATAAAAGTACACTATATTAGTCTTGACAGGTTTTTACAGGAGTAACGCGATGGCCCGCATCCCCAAGGAAGAACTGGATGAACTCAAGCAGAAGATCTGCCTGCTGGGTCTGGCGGAATCGCAGGGCCATAAAACGCACAAGCAAGGCAGGGACTTCGTGTTGCTGTGCCCGTTCCATCAGGAGAACACCCCATCCTGCGTCATCAGCCCGAAAAAAAACCTGTTCCACTGCTTCGGCTGCGCGGCGGCGGGGTCGGTGCTGGACTGGGTGATGCACACGGAACGGTTGCCGCTGCCGGCGGCGGTGGCGTGGTTGCGGCGCTATGCGGGCAGCGTACCGGGGCGGGTGCTGGATCCGGTGTACGAACCGGCGAAGGTGGCGCATCCGCCGCTGGCCGATCTGGATGATGACGGCCAGGCGCTGCTGAGCCAGACGGTGGACTTTTACCACCGCAACCTGCTCCAGTCGCCGGAGGCGGTGCAGTNGCTGAGCAAACGCGGGCTGAACCATCCTGAGCTGGTCAGTCACTTCCGGTTGGGGTTCGCCGGGGCGCACGGCGTGGCAGGCGTCCTGCCGTCCACTCATGCCAATGAAGGCAAGCGGCTGCGTTCCCGGCTTACCGCGTTGGGCGTGCTGCGTGAAAGCACCCGTCAGGATCACTTCCGCGGCTGCCTGGTGGTGCCGGTGACGGGCTGGTCGGAGAGTTACGATCCGGCGGCGCGTGGCCGGATACAGCAGCTTTACGGGCGCAGAACCTTGGTTGACAGCCAGATCAAGAAGGGATCGCCCCGGCATCTTTATCTGCCGTCGCCGTTGACGGGCGTCTGGAACGAGCCGGCGCTGAAAGGGGCTGCCGAGGTTATCTTGTGCGAAGCGCTTCTTGACGCCATGACCTTCTGGTGCGCGGGCTACCGCAACGTGATCGCGGCGTTCGGCTGCAACGGCTTCACGGCGGGCCATCTGGCGGCGTTGCAATATCACGGGGTGAAGCGGGTGCTGATCGCCTTCGATCGTGACGAGGCCGGGGATCGGGGGGCGGAGGCGGTGGCCGGTAAGCTTCACGACGCTGGGATCGAGGCATGGCGTATCCGGTTCCCGGCGGGGATGGATGCGAACGAATACGCGCTCAGAAGCGGCAATACGCCCGGCACGATGAACATGGCGGTAGAACAAGCGGTGCGGATGGACAGCGGCGCGGGCGTTGCGACAGGCACGGTGCTTACCGGCAGTAACCCTTCTTCTTTAGCCGCCTTGCCGGGCATGCAGCCGGCCCCCGCCGCGCCTGACATCCCCTATGAAACCACGTCCGCCGGTGAGCTGTTGTTACGCTGCGGCCCGCGAGTGTGGCGGGTGCGGGGCTGGCGGAAGAACGCGCTGGCCGAGGTAATGAAGGTCAATGTGCAGGTGCGCGATGAGACCAGCGGAGCCTTCCATGTGGACAGCCTGGACATGTACCACGCCAAACAACGCCAGGGCTATATCACCGTCGCTGCCGGCGAGCTGGGGTGTGAAACGTCGGTCATCAAGCGCGAATGCGGCCGGGTGTTGCTGATGCTGGAGCAAAAGCAGGATGAGACCCGGCAGGCGGCGGCAGAGACTGAGGGCGCATCGGTTGCCACGGTCTCGGCGGAAGATGAAAAAGCCGCCCTGGTCTTGCTCAAATCCCCCGACCTGGCGGAGCGTATCGTCAATGACCTGGCCGCCTGCGGCGTGGTGGGTGAAGCCACCAATCTGCTGACCGGCTATCTGGCGGCCACTTCGCGCAAGCTGGCCAGCCCGCTGGCGGTGCTTATCCAGTCTTCGAGCGCGGCAGGGAAATCTTCGCTGATGGACGCGGTGCTGAACCTGATGCCGCCGGAAGAGCGGGTGCAGTACAGCGCGATGACCGGCCAGAGCCTGTATTACCTGGGGGAGAACAGCCTGCAACATAAAATCCTGGCGATAGCCGAAGAAGAAGGGGTCAGGCAGGCTGCCTATGCGCTGAAGCTCTTACAATCGGACGGCGAGCTGAATATCGCCAGTACCGGCAAGAACGAGCAGAGCGGCGAACTGGTGACGCGTGAATACCGCGTCAAAGGGCCGGTGATGCTGATGCTGACCACCACGGCGATAGATGTGGACGAAGAGCTGCTCAATCGCTGCCTGGTGCTGACGGTGAACGAATCACGCGAGCAGACGCAGGCGATACAGGCGCTTCAGCGGCATAAACAGACGCTGGCGGGCTTGTTGGGCGAGAGTGAAAAAGGTTATCTGACACAGTTGCACCAAAACGCCCAGCGGCTGTTGCGCCCGCTAAAGGTCGTGAATCCCTATGCCGACCGGCTGACGTTCCTGTCAGATAAAACCCGCACCCGGCGCGACCATATGAAATACCTGACCTTAATCCAGAGCATCACGCTGCTGCACCAGTACCAGCGGGCGGTAAAAAAGGTCGAGCATCGCGGGCAGGTTATCGAATATATCGAGGTGACGGCGGAGGATATCGCGTTGGCTAACCGGCTAGCGCACGAGGTGCTGGGCAGGACGCTGGATGAGATGCCGCCGCAGACGCGCCGGTTACTGGTGTGGCTGAAGGGCTGGGTGAGCGAACAGGCGCAAGGTCAGGCGCTGAAAACAGACGAGCTGCGCTTTACCCGGCGCGATGTCCGCGCGGCGCTGGGCTGGGGCGATACGCAGCTGAAAATCCACCTTGCCCGGCTGCTGGAAATGGAATACCTGCTGCTGTTCCGGCGCGGGCTGACCTATGAATACGGCTTGCTGTGGGATGGCGAGGAGAACGACAGCCCCCATCTGAGCGGGTTGCTGGACGCGGACGCCTTGCCTGACAGGCCGGTCACGATGGCAGGCAATGTGAACCGGTCGGGGTCTGACGCTGACCGGTCGGCCTGCGGTCGGGGTACGGTCGGCGGTCGGTCGGGCAATGAAAAAGCGGCATCAGCCCAGGCTGGGCAAGGCTCGGCGGAGAAGCCGGACGGCCTTGAGCCCAACGCGGTAATAAGAGAAAAAAATAACGGTGCAGCGGCCCATGCCGCCCTGTCGAGCGGCGTGACGGAGGTGACCCATGGCTAACCGCAAACCCCGCCCCGGCGCGTTGCTGAGCGTCGACGACATCTACCGCCAACCCATCGGCCCGGCCGACGACCCCAAGAGCCTGTATGCGCTGCTGTTGCGGTTCGTGGCGTGGCGGCGGGAGCGCAACTGGTCGGAGACCACGCTCAAGACGCAGACCCATCACCAGTATCACTTCATCCTATGGGCCGTCGAGCGCGGACTGCATCACGGCGCTGACATTACCCGGCCCATCCTGGAGCGTTACCAGCGTCATCTGTACCAGTACCGCAAGACCAACGGCGAGCCGCTGAGTTCGCGCACCCAGCGCAGCCAGCTGGAGCCGTTGAAGGTGTGGTTCCGCTGGATGAGCAAACACAACCTGATACTGGCCAATCCGGCCGCCGACCTGGAGCTGCCGAAGCTGGAAAAGCACCTGCCGCGCCATATCCTGAGCGTGGAGGATGTGGAGCGGGTGCTGAGCCTGCCGGACCTGGAGACGCCACAAGGTCAACGCGACCGGGCGCTGATGGAGCTGCTGTGGTCGACGGGGCTTAGGCGCGCTGAAGTGGCCAGGCTTGACCTCTACAGCGTGGACGGGAGCCGTAAAACGGTGACGGTACGCCAGGGCAAGGGCAAAAAAGACCGGGTTATCCCGATAGGAGAACGGGCGCTGCGTTGGGTAGAGCACTACAAGCAACAGGTGCGCCCGGCGCTTGTCATCAATCCGGCCATCACCGCGCTGTTCGTGGCGCTGGACGGCGTGGAAGGCTTAACGGTCAACGGTATCAGCTATGTGGTGGGCCGCTACATCAAAACGTCCGGTGTCGCCCGGTGGGGCAGTTGCCACCTGTTCCGCCACGCGATGGCCACGCAAATGCTGGAAAACGGCGCGGACGTGCGCTGGATACAGGCGATGCTGGGCCACGCCAGCCTGGAGAGTACGCAAATCTACACGCAGGTGAGCATCAAGGCGCTGTCGGCGGTGCATGCGTCGACGCATCCGGCAGAGCAGACGCAGAGCGAAGGGCCGGACGGTGGCGACGATGAAGACACCGGACTGCTGGCCGACTTGATGGCAGAAGATGAAACACCCATGAGGGGGGTTGACGCTAAACAAAACACCAAAGATACTAACAGATAGTAATAGATAATATCTTGAGTCTGGAGGCAACCATGACAACCAGTATCGCGCTGAGTCCTCACTTCGAAGAGTTTATCCGCGCGCAAATCGACAGTGGCCGTTATAACAATGTCAGCGAAGTCATCCGCGCCGGCTTGCGTTCGCTGGAAGAGCATGAACAACAACAGAAACTCGACGCGTTACGTGCAGCGGTAGAGCTGGGCGCGAACAGCGGTGAGGGCAAAACGGTAGAAGAGGTGTTCGGCCCCTTGCTGCAAAAATATCGGCGCATGATGGAAGATAATAAAGCGCAATGAGACTAAGAATATCCCCGTTGGCGGGGCAAGATATCGCCGCGATAGGCGATTACATCGCGCAGGATAACCCAACACGGGCGTTCAGCTTTACCCATGAGCTGCTCGAGCAATGTAAGCTGATAGGTGAAAATCCCTGTATCTACCGCGAACGCCCAGAGTTAGGAAAAAGCCGGAGAAGCTGCACTTACGGACGCTATGTCCTGATATACGACACACGAGACGATGAGGTGCTTATCGAGCGCGTCCTGCATGGCTCTCGTGATATCGACGGTCTGGGCTCATGGTCATCGGATGAGCTTAAAAGTTAGCTCGCTCCCTAGCAGTCCGCCGGTGTAGGTTGACAGGCAAGAGGCGCGCCCTCCTGGCGCACCTCTTGCCCCTGACCGACCGTGCTCCGGCGGTCAATGCCGCCCGGCCGGCACTGGGCTGGGTGCGTTATGCCGGAGCCGTTGCCGGCCGGTCGTCATTAACCATAACGTTGCGTTACGCGAAAGCCCCTGAACGGGGCCAACGCGTAACAAACGTTATAGCTGCGCCGATAAGCCTGGGGCGCTTCGCTACTGCCTCAACCACGCAACGCGGCTGGCCGCCGGTATCGGCCCCTTAGCCCGGCGTGACGCACAGGGCGGCGCCGTTGCCCGGCTTGCCCTCTGCTGCAAACCTCGGTTATCCCCTTAGCCCCGCCGGTGGGGCCGCCGTCCCTGGCGGCGTCAACGCCGGTGCCCATCCTCAGCAAACATCCAGGTCAACGACAAAGGGGCTGTCGGCCTGACGGCCTCCGCTTCAAGGCTACATGCCCGCCCGGCTGCGTCTGCCCGTCACGGCTCGCAGTCGCTGCGCTCTGCTCGTTCCCGTGCCGGCCAGCTTGCGCTACCCGCCCCGGTCCGGCGCGGTCATGCAAACCCTCCTTCCCTTAGCCGTCCGTGTCTCAAAGCGCCGCGCAACGTCGCTTGCGGGCTTCGCCAGCCCACGCCCGGCAGACGGTTCGCCGGGCCGCAGGCAAGCTGCGCCCCGCCTCACCGCCGCGATGTAAAAACCGCTTCGTATAAGAACCTGAGAGAAAAGCGTTGATACGCTGCTCTGGCAACGGCGCGTAAACAGGCGAAAAAGGCGCGTCGGGGCCTTCGGTCCGACAGGGTAAAGGACACTGGAGAAAACGCCGTCTAACGAGCTGATAGCACAACGAAAAATGACGTTCGATGAGAGGGCTTACATCAGGTGACGTTGTTGTGGAGAATAACTCACTGGGCGGGGCGGCAGCGGGTTCCGGGCTTGGACTGTGGCTGGGTGAGATACCGGACTGCGATACGGAATGTAAGGCCCAACTGGCCGGGGATATCGCGCAAGGAAATGCCAAGGTGTCGGCTCATCTGGCGGGGACAATCGGTCTGGCCATGTTGCCCGGTGGAGCGCAGGTTGCTGCCGGCATCGGCAGTGGTGCGAATGCCGCAATACAATATGCTGTGGATGGTGAAGTTAGTTACACCGATGCGCTAATTGCAGGTTGGGTCGGTGGTTTAACGGCTACATCTGGTTTTGGGGTAACGGTGGGGGTGAATGCGGTTGGCGGTGCGGCGTCAAATGCTATTAAAGGGGATGACCCGTTAACTGGGGCTATAACTAGTGGGTTGGGTGCCGTAGGAGGATACGGTATCGGTAAAGGCGCAATATTGGGATCTAACGCTATCGGTAAATATGCAACCAAGGGTTGGAACCCGAAATTTGATCCTAACCATCTCAAGTACAGAGAAGTTAAGGATTAATGGGAATCTCTAAGGAGATGTCCCCGAGCAAAATTCCTGGAGTAGCAGGCAACGTTGGATCATCAGCAGCTACGGAAATTGGTACTAAGATACTAGAAAAGCGCGTTGAGAAGCTGAAGACTCAAAACGATGAATAAATATTCTCAGTACAATGTCTTATTACCACAATGTATATTTATATTTTGTGCATTTGTTATTGGGATGATTATAATAAGCGTTATTAGTCTACTGGGTTTTGTATTTTTAATGGGATAATTACAGGTATTTATGAATTGGATGGGGATTATATAATGTTAGCCGTTAAAGTTGGTGTCTATGGCGGTTCCGTGGCGGGTGGTGGGATAATTATTGCGAAGATTTTCAATGTTAGGGGTTTTTGACTCTGTTAGTTTATTAATTTGTTCTGCTACTTCTTACTATAGGCATTGGGCTAAATAATATTATTGATGAATCCTAGAAATTTGCGATTTTCCTTTAAATCCCGGCCCCCAAGCCGGGATTTTATCTTACAGGCCAGCCCGTTACTCCGCCTCAGTCACTATCACCAATCTTCCCGGTTCCACCATCACCCGTACGGCTTGATCGGTGGGAAACCCCGCCTCCATAAGCCACTGGCCCTTGAGATGCAGACTGGGGCTGCGGCTGTAATAGGTTGTCATCCGGGTCGCCCGCGTCTCGTGCCGGACACTGATATACCCGACCTTCAGCCGTCGCTGTGCTTTGGAAATACCTGTTTCTGACTTACAATCGTGCTTAGCCATGGTAACTATCCTCATTAGTTGCTTGTGGTCAGCGGGGTTGAGGTGCTCGTAACACCTCCGCCCCGCGCTGAATAACTTAGCTCTTCTCTTTAGCCGCTGTTTTACCAACGCGCGTCACGGTCTGGGTAACCTGACTCTTCACAATCATCGCATCGAGTACGGCTTTAGCCACCTCACGATCTTCCTCGGGCATGGCGGCCACCGCCTCAAAACGTAGCTTCATATCATCTTCCGGCTCACGCTCGCCGGGTTCGAACAACAGAAAATCCGCCGTGACGTGCAGGATAATCGCCAGCTTCTTGAGGGCATCGGCAGTAGGTAAAGAGCTACCGGCTTCGTAGCGCTTAATCTGCTGGACATGAATGCCGGTCGCGTCGGACAGGCCTTGTTGCGTGAGTCCGCGCTGCTTACGCAACGTGACAATGCGCTGGGAGAAACTCATGATGATTAACCA
Organism: Sodalis ligni; assembly: GCF_016865525.2. NCBI lineage: Bacteria > Pseudomonadati > Pseudomonadota > Gammaproteobacteria > Enterobacterales > Bruguierivoracaceae > Sodalis > Sodalis ligni. The sequence goes on from NZ_CP075169.1 coordinate 441,318, forward strand.
GTAATGAACGTTGTCCATGATAGTAACCCCCTCGGTTAAGCTGACTTGACTAAAGTATATTATAGTGTACCATAAAAGTACACTATATTAGTCTTGACAGGTTTTTACAGGAGTAACGCGATGGCCCGCATCCCCAAGGAAGAACTGGATGAACTCAAGCAGAAGATCTGCCTGCTGGGTCTGGCGGAATCGCAGGGCCATAAAACGCACAAGCAAGGCAGGGACTTCGTGTTGCTGTGCCCGTTCCATCAGGAGAACACCCCATCCTGCGTCATCAGCCCGAAAAACCTGTTCCACTGCTTCGGCTGCGCGGCGGCGGGTCGGTGCTGGACTGGGTGATGCACACGGAACGGTTGCCGCTGCCGGCGGCGGTGGCGTGGTTGCGGCGCTATGCGGGCAGCGTACCGGGGCGGGTGCTGGATCCGGTGTACGAACCGGCGAAGGTGGCGCATCCGCCGCTGGCCGATCTGGATGATGACGGCCAGGCGCTGCTGAGCCAGACGGTGGACTTTTACCACCGCAACCTGCTCCAGTCGCCGGAGGCGGTGCAGTGGCTGAGCAAACGCGGGCTGAACCATCCTGAGCTGGTCAGTCACTTCCGGTTGGGGTTCGCCGGGGCGCACGGCGTGGCAGGCGTCCTGCCGTCCACTCATGCCAATGAAGGCAAGCGGCTGCGTTCCCGGCTTACCGCCTTGGGCGTGCTGCGTGAAAGCACCCGTCAGGATCACTTCCGCGGCTGCCTGGTGGTGCCGGTGACGGGCTGGTCGGAGAGTTACGATCCGGCGGCGCGTGGCCGGATACAGCAGCTTTACGGGCGCAGAACCTTGGTTGACAGCCAGATCAAGAAGGGATCGCCCCGGCATCTTTATCTGCCGTCGCCGTTGACGGGCGTCTGGAACGAGCCGGCGCTGAAAGGGGCTGCCGAGGTTATCTTGTGCGAAGCGCTTCTTGACGCCATGACCTTCTGGTGCGCGGGCTACCGCAACGTGATCGCGGCGTTCGGCTGCAACGGCTTCACGGCGGGCCATCTGGCGGCGTTGCAATATCACGGGGTGAAGCGGGTGCTGATCGCCTTCGATCGTGACGAGGCCGGGGATCGGGGGCGGAGGCGGTGGCCGGTAAGCTTCACGACGCTGGGATCGAGGCATGGCGTATCCGGTTCCCGGCGGGGATGGATGCGAACGAATACGCGCTCAGAAGCGGCAATACGCCCGGCACGATGAACATGGCGGTAGAACAAGCGGTGCGGATGGACAGCGGCGCGGGCGTTGCGACAGGCACGGTGCTTACCGGCAGTAACCCTTCTTCTTTAGCCGCCTTGCCGGGCATGCAGCCGGCCCCGCCGCGCCTGACATCCCTATGAAACCACGTCCGCCGGTGAGCTGTTGTTACGCTGCGGCCCGCGAGTGTGGCGGGTGCGGGCTGGCGGAAGAACGCGCTGGCCGAGGTAATGAAGGTCAATGTGCAGGTGCGCGATGAGACCAGCGGAGCCTTCCATGTGGACAGCCTGGACATGTACCACGCCAAACAACGCCAGGGCTATATCACCGTCGCTGCCGGCGAGCTGGGGTGTGAAACGTCGGTCATCAAGCGCGAATGCGGCCGGGTGTTGCTGATGCTGGAGCAAAAGCAGGATGAGACCCGGCAGGCGGCGGCAGAGACTGAGGGCGCATCGGTTGCCACGGTCTCGGCGGAAGATGAAAAGCCGCCCTGGTCTTGCTCAAATCCCCGACCTGGCGGAGCGTATCGTCAATGACCTGGCCGCCTGCGGCGTGGTGGGTGAAGCCACCAATCTGCTGACCGGCTATCTGGCGGCCACTTCGCGCAAGCTGGCCAGCCCGCTGGCGGTGCTTATCCAGTCTTCGAGCGCGGCAGGGAAATCTTCGCTGATGGACGCGGTGCTGAACCTGATGCCGCCGGAAGAGCGGGTGCAGTACAGCGCGATGACCGGCCAGAGCCTGTATTACCTGGGGGAGAACAGCCTGCAACATAAAATCCTGGCGATAGCCGAAGAAGAAGGGGTCAGGCAGGCTGCCTATGCGCTGAAGCTCTTACAATCGGACGGCGAGCTGAATATCGCCAGTACCGGCAAGAACGAGCAGAGCGGCGAACTGGTGACGCGTGAATACCGCGTCAAAGGGCCGGTGATGCTGATGCTGACCACCACGGCGATAGATGTGGACGAAGAGCTGCTCAATCGCTGCCTGGTGCTGACGGTGAACGAATCACGCGAGCAGACGCAGGCGATACAGGCGCTTCAGCGGCATAAACAGACGCTGGCGGGCTTGTTGGGCGAGAGTGAAAAAGGTTATCTGACACAGTTGCACCAAAACGCCCAGCGGCTGTTGCGCCCGCTAAAGGTCGTGAATCCCTATGCCGACCGGCTGACGTTCCTGTCAGATAAAACCCGCACCCGGCGCGACCATATGAAATACCTGACCTTAATCCAGAGCATCACGCTGCTGCACCAGTACCAGCGGGCGGTAAAAAAGGTCGAGCATCGCGGGCAGGTTATCGAATATATCGAGGTGACGGCGGAGGATATCGCGTTGGCTAACCGGCTAGCGCACGAGGTGCTGGGCAGGACGCTGGATGAGATGCCGCCGCAGACGCGCCGGTTACTGGTGTGGCTGAAGGGCTGGGTGAGCGAACAGGCGCAAGGTCAGGCGCTGAAAACAGACGAGCTGCGCTTTACCCGGCGCGATGTCCGCGCGGCGCTGGGCTGGGGCGATACGCAGCTGAAAATCCACCTTGCCCGGCTGCTGGAAATGGAATACCTGCTGCTGTTCCGGCGCGGGCTGACCTATGAATACGGCTTGCTGTGGGATGGCGAGGAGAACGACAGCCCCCATCTGAGCGGGTTGCTGGACGCGGACGCCTTGCCTGACAGGCCGGTCACGATGGCAGGCAATGTGAACCGGTCGGGGTCTGACGCTGACCGGTCGGCCTGCGGTCGGGGTACGGTCGGCGGTCGGTCGGGCAATGAAAAAGCGGCATCAGCCCAGGCTGGGCAAGGCTCGGCGGAGAAGCCGGACGGCCTTGAGCCCAACGCGGTAATAAGAGAAAAAAATAACGGTGCAGCGGCCCATGCCGCCCTGTCGAGCGGCGTGACGGAGGTGACCCATGGCTAACCGCAAACCCCGCCCCGGCGCGTTGCTGAGCGTCGACGACATCTACCGCCAACCCATCGGCCCGGCCGACGACCCCAAGAGCCTGTATGCGCTGCTGTTGCGGTTCGTGGCGTGGCGGCGGGAGCGCAACTGGTCGGAGACCACGCTCAAGACGCAGACCCATCACCAGTATCACTTCATCCTATGGGCCGTCGAGCGCGGACTGCATCACGGCGCTGACATTACCCGGCCCATCCTGGAGCGTTACCAGCGTCATCTGTACCAGTACCGCAAGACCAACGGCGAGCCGCTGAGTTCGCGCACCCAGCGCAGCCAGCTGGAGCCGTTGAAGGTGTGGTTCCGCTGGATGAGCAAACACAACCTGATACTGGCCAATCCGGCCGCCGACCTGGAGCTGCCGAAGCTGGAAAAGCACCTGCCGCGCCATATCCTGAGCGTGGAGGATGTGGAGCGGGTGCTGAGCCTGCCGGACCTGGAGACGCCACAAGGTCAACGCGACCGGGCGCTGATGGAGCTGCTGTGGTCGACGGGGCTTAGGCGCGCTGAAGTGGCCAGGCTTGACCTCTACAGCGTGGACGGGAGCCGTAAAACGGTGACGGTACGCCAGGGCAAGGGCAAAAAAGACCGGGTTATCCCGATAGGAGAACGGGCGCTGCGTTGGGTAGAGCACTACAAGCAACAGGTGCGCCCGGCGCTTGTCATCAATCCGGCCATCACCGCGCTGTTCGTGGCGCTGGACGGCGTGGAAGGCTTAACGGTCAACGGTATCAGCTATGTGGTGGGCCGCTACATCAAAACGTCCGGTGTCGCCCGGTGGGGCAGTTGCCACCTGTTCCGCCACGCGATGGCCACGCAAATGCTGGAAAACGGCGCGGACGTGCGCTGGATACAGGCGATGCTGGGCCACGCCAGCCTGGAGAGTACGCAAATCTACACGCAGGTGAGCATCAAGGCGCTGTCGGCGGTGCATGCGTCGACGCATCCGGCAGAGCAGACGCAGAGCGAAGGGCCGGACGGTGGCGACGATGAAGACACCGGACTGCTGGCCGACTTGATGGCAGAAGATGAAACACCCATGAGGGGGGTTGACGCTAAACAAAACACCAAAGATACTAACAGATAGTAATAGATAATATCTTGAGTCTGGAGGCAACCATGACAACCAGTATCGCGCTGAGTCCTCACTTCGAAGAGTTTATCCGCGCGCAAATCGACAGTGGCCGTTATAACAATGTCAGCGAAGTCATCCGCGCCGGCTTGCGTTCGCTGGAAGAGCATGAACAACAACAGAAACTCGACGCGTTACGTGCAGCGGTAGAGCTGGGCGCGAACAGCGGTGAGGGCAAAACGGTAGAAGAGGTGTTCGGCCCCTTGCTGCAAAAATATCGGCGCATGATGGAAGATAATAAAGCGCAATGAGACTAAGAATATCCCCGTTGGCGGGGCAAGATATCGCCGCGATAGGCGATTACATCGCGCAGGATAACCCAACACGGGCGTTCAGCTTTACCCATGAGCTGCTCGAGCAATGTAAGCTGATAGGTGAAAATCCCTGTATCTACCGCGAACGCCCAGAGTTAGGAAAAAGCCGGAGAAGCTGCACTTACGGACGCTATGTCCTGATATACGACACACGAGACGATGAGGTGCTTATCGAGCGCGTCCTGCATGGCTCTCGTGATATCGACGGTCTGGGCTCATGGTCATCGGATGAGCTTAAAAGTTAGCTCGCTCCCTAGCAGTCCGCCGGTGTAGGTTGACAGGCAAGAGGCGCGCCCTCCTGGCGCACCTCTTGCCCCTGACCGACCGTGCTCCGGCGGTCAATGCCGCCCGGCCGGCACTGGGCTGGGTGCGTTATGCCGGAGCCGTTGCCGGCCGGTCGTCATTAACCATAACGTTGCGTTACGCGAAAGCCCCTGAACGGGGCCAACGCGTAACAAACGTTATAGCTGCGCCGATAAGCCTGGGGCGCTTCGCTACTGCCTCAACCACGCAACGCGGCTGGCCGCCGGTATCGGCCCCTTAGCCCGGCGTGACGCACAGGGCGGCGCCGTTGCCCGGCTTGCCCTCTGCTGCAAACCTCGGTTATCCCCTTAGCCCCGCCGGTGGGGCCGCCGTCCCTGGCGGCGTCAACGCCGGTGCCCATCCTCAGCAAACATCCAGGTCAACGACAAAGGGGCTGTCGGCCTGACGGCCTCCGCTTCAAGGCTACATGCCCGCCCGGCTGCGTCTGCCCGTCACGGCTCGCAGTCGCTGCGCTTTGCTCGTTCCCGTGCCGGCCAGCTTGCGCTACCCGCCCCGGTCCGGCGCGGTCATGCAAAACCCTCCTTCCCTTAGCCGTCCGTGTCTCAAAGCGCCGCGCAACGTCGCTTGCGGGCTTCGCCAGCCCACGCCCGGCAGACGGTTCGCCGGGCCGCAGGCAAGCTGCGCCCCGCCTCACCGCCGCGATGTAAAAACCGCTTCGTATAAGAACCTGAGAGAAAAGCGTTGATACGCTGCTCTGGCAACGGCGCGTAAACAGGCGAAAAAGGCGCGTCGGGGCCTTCGGTCCGACAGGGTAAAGGACACTGGAGAAAACGCCGTCTAACGAGCTGATAGCACAACGAAAAATGACGTTCGATGAGAGGGCTTACATCAGGTGACGTTGTTGTGGAGAATAACTCACTGGGCGGGGCGGCAGCGGGTTCCGGGCTTGGACTGTGGCTGGGTGAGATACCGGACTGCGATACGGAATGTAAGGCCCAACTGGCCGGGGATATCGCGCAAGGAAATGCCAAGGTGTCGGCTCATCTGGCGGGGACAATCGGTCTGGCCATGTTGCCCGGTGGAGCGCAGGTTGCTGCCGGCATCGGCAGTGGTGCGAATGCCGCAATACAATATGCTGTGGATGGTGAAGTTAGTTACACCGATGCGCTAATTGCAGGTTGGGTCGGTGGTTTAACGGCTACATCTGGTTTTGGGGTAACGGTGGGGGTGAATGCGGTTGGCGGTGCGGCGTCAAATGCTATTAAAGGGGATGACCCGTTAACTGGGGCTATAACTAGTGGGTTGGGTGCCGTAGGAGGATACGGTATCGGTAAAGGCGCAATATTGGGATCTAACGCTATCGGTAAATATGCAACCAAGGGTTGGAACCCGAAATTTGATCCTAACCATCTCAAGTACAGAGAAGTTAAGGGATTAATGGGAATCTCTAAGGAGATGTCCCCGAGCAAAATTCCTGGAGTAGCAGGCAACGTTGGATCATCAGCAGCTACGGAAATTGGTACTAAGATACTAGAAAAGCGCGTTGAGAAGCTGAAGACTCAAAACGATGAATAAATATTCTCAGTACAATGTCTTATTACCACAATGTATATTTATATTTTGTGCATTTGTTATTGGGATGATTATAATAAGCGTTATTAGTCTACTGGGTTTTGTATTTTTAATGGGATAATTACAGGTATTTATGAATTGGATGGGGATTATATAATGTTAGCCGTTAAAGTTGGTGTCTATGGCGGTTCCGTGGCGGGTGGTGGGATAATTATTGCGAAGATTTTCAATGTTAGGGTTTTGACTCTGTTAGTTTATTAATTTGTTCTGCTACTTCTTACTATAGGCATTGGGCTAAATAATATTATTGATGAATCCTAGAAATTTGCGATTTTCCTTTAAATCCCGGCCCCCAAGCCGGGATTTTATCTTACAGGCCAGCCCGTTACTCCGCCTCAGTCACTATCACCAATCTTCCCGGTTCCACCATCACCCGTACGGCTTGATCGGTGGGAAACCCCGCCTCCATAAGCCACTGGCCCTTGAGATGCAGACTGGGGCTGCGGCTGTAATAGGTTGTCATCCGGGTCGCCCGCGTCTCGTGCCGGACACTGATATACCCGACCTTCAGCCGTCGCTGTGCTTTGGAAATACCTGTTTCTGACTTACAATCGTGCTTAGCCATGGTAACTATCCTCATTAGTTGCTTGTGGTCAGCGGGGTTGAGGTGCTCGTAACACCTCCGCCCCGCGCTGAATAACTTAGCTCTTCTCTTTAGCCGCTGTTTTACCAACGCGCGTCACGGTCTGGGTAACCTGACTCTTCACAATCATCGCATCGAGTACGGCTTTAGCCACCTCACGATCTTCCTCGGGCATGGCGGCCACCGCCTCAAAACGTAGCTTCATATCATCTTCCGGCTCACGCTCGCCGGGTTCGAACAACAGAAAATCCGCCGTGACGTGCAGGATAATCGCCAGCTTCTTGAGGGCATCGGCAGTAGGTAAAGAGCTACCGGCTTCGTAGCGCTTAATCTGCTGGACATGAATGCCGGTCGCGTCGGACAGGCCTTGTTGCGTGAGTCCGCGCTGCTTACGCAACGTGACAATGCGCTGGGAGAAACTCATGATGATTAACCAGTAATGAACGTTGTCCATGATAGTAACCCCCTCGGTTAAGCTGACTTGACTAAAGTATATTATAGTGTACCATAAAAGTACACTATATTAGTCTTGACAGGTTTTTACAGGAGTAACGCGATGGCCCGCATCCCCAAGGAAGAACTGGATGAACTCAAGCAGAAGATCTGCCTGCTGGGTCTGGCGGAATCGCAGGGCCATAAAACGCACAAGCAAGGCAGGGACTTCGTGTTGCTGTGCCCGTTCCATCAGGAGAACACCCCATCCTGCGTCATCAGCCCGAAAAACCTGTTCCACTGCTTCGGCTGCGCGGCGGCGGGGTCGGTGCTGGACTGGGTGATGCACACGGAACGGTTGCCGCTGCCGGCGGCGGTGGCGTGGTTGCGGCGCTATGCGGGCAGCGTACCGGGGCGGGTGCTGGATCCGGTGTACGAACCGGCGAAGGTGGCGCATCCGCCGCTGGCCGATCTGGATGATGACGGCCAGGCGCTGCTGAGCCAGACGGTGGACTTTTACCACCGCAACCTGCTCCAGTCGCCGGAGGCGGTGCAGTGGCTGAGCAAACGCGGGCTGAACCATCCTGAGCTGGTCAGTCACTTCCGGTTGGGGTTCGCCGGGGCGCACGGCGTGGCAGGCGTCCTGCCGTCCACTCATGCCAATGAAGGCAAGCGGCTGCGTTCCCGGCTTACCGCGTTGGGCGTGCTGCGTGAAAGCACCCGTCAGGATCACTTCCGCGGCTGCCTGGTGGTGCCGGTGACGGGCTGGTCGGAGAGTTACGATCCGGCGGCGCGTGGCCGGATACAGCAGCTTTACGGGCGCAGAACCTTGGTTGACAGCCAGATCAAGAAGGGATCGCCCCGGCATCTTTATCTGCCGTCGCCGTTGACGGGCGTCTGGAACGAGCCGGCGCTGAAAGGGGCTGCCGAGGTTATCTTGTGCGAAGCGCTTCTTGACGCCATGACCTTCTGGTGCGCGGGCTACCGCAACGTGATCGCGGCGTTCGGCTGCAACGGCTTCACGGCGGGCCATCTGGCGGCGTTGCAATATCACGGGGTGAAGCGGGTGCTGATCGCCTTCGATCGTGACGAGGCCGGGGATCGGGGGGCGGAGGCGGTGGCCGGTAAGCTTCACGACGCTGGGATCGAGGCATGGCGTATCCGGTTCCCGGCGGGGATGGATGCGAACGAATACGCGCTCAGAAGCGGCAATACGCCCGGCACGATGAACATGGCGGTAGAACAAGCGGTGCGGATGGACAGCGGCGCGGGCGTTGCGACAGGCACGGTGCTTACCGGCAGTAACCCTTCTTCTTTAGCCGCCTTGCCGGGCATGCAGCCGGCCCCGCCGCGCCTGACATCCCTATGAAACCACGTCCGCCGGTGAGCTGTTGTTACGCTGCGGCCCGCGAGTGTGGCGGGTGCGGGCTGGCGGAAGAACGCGCTGGCCGAGGTAATGAAGGTCAATGTGCAGGTGCGCGATGAGACCAGCGGAGCCTTCCATGTGGACAGCCTGGACATGTACCACGCCAAACAACGCCAGGGCTATATCACCGTCGCTGCCGGCGAGCTGGGGTGTGAAACGTCGGTCATCAAGCGCGAATGCGGCCGGGTGTTGCTGATGCTGGAGCAAAAGCAGGATGAGACCCGGCAGGCGGCGGCAGAGACTGAGGGCGCATCGGTTGCCACGGTCTCGGCGGAAGATGAAAAGCCGCCCTGGTCTTGCTCAAATCCCCCGACCTGGCGGAGCGTATCGTCAATGACCTGGCCGCCTGCGGCGTGGTGGGTGAAGCCACCAATCTGCTGACCGGCTATCTGGCGGCCACTTCGCGCAAGCTGGCCAGCCCGCTGGCGGTGCTTATCCAGTCTTCGAGCGCGGCAGGGAAATCTTCGCTGATGGACGCGGTGCTGAACCTGATGCCGCCGGAAGAGCGGGTGCAGTACAGCGCGATGACCGGCCAGAGCCTGTATTACCTGGGGGAGAACAGCCTGCAACATAAAATCCTGGCGATAGCCGAAGAAGAAGGGGTCAGGCAGGCTGCCTATGCGCTGAAGCTCTTACAATCGGACGGCGAGCTGAATATCGCCAGTACCGGCAAGAACGAGCAGAGCGGCGAACTGGTGACGCGTGAATACCGCGTCAAAGGGCCGGTGATGCTGATGCTGACCACCACGGCGATAGATGTGGACGAAGAGCTGCTCAATCGCTGCCTGGTGCTGACGGTGAACGAATCACGCGAGCAGACGCAGGCGATACAGGCGCTTCAGCGGCATAAACAGACGCTGGCGGGCTTGTTGGGCGAGAGTGAAAAAGGTTATCTGACACAGTTGCACCAAAACGCCCAGCGGCTGTTGCGCCCGCTAAAGGTCGTGAATCCCTATGCCGACCGGCTGACGTTCCTGTCAGATAAAACCCGCACCCGGCGCGACCATATGAAATACCTGACCTTAATCCAGAGCATCACGCTGCTGCACCAGTACCAGCGGGCGGTAAAAAAGGTCGAGCATCGCGGGCAGGTTATCGAATATATCGAGGTGACGGCGGAGGATATCGCGTTGGCTAACCGGCTAGCGCACGAGGTGCTGGGCAGGACGCTGGATGAGATGCCGCCGCAGACGCGCCGGTTACTGGTGTGGCTGAAGGGCTGGGTGAGCGAACAGGCGCAAGGTCAGGCGCTGAAAACAGACGAGCTGCGCTTTACCCGGCGCGATGTCCGCGCGGCGCTGGGCTGGGGCGATACGCAGCTGAAAATCCACCTTGCCCGGCTGCTGGAAATGGAATACCTGCTGCTGTTCCGGCGCGGGCTGACCTATGAATACGGCTTGCTGTGGGATGGCGAGGAGAACGACAGCCCCCATCTGAGCGGGTTGCTGGACGCGGACGCCTTGCCTGACAGGCCGGTCACGATGGCAGGCAATGTGAACCGGTCGGGGTCTGACGCTGACCGGTCGGCCTGCGGTCGGGGTACGGTCGGCGGTCGGTCGGGCAATGAAAAAGCGGCATCAGCCCAGGCTGGGCAAGGCTCGGCGGAGAAGCCGGACGGCCTTGAGCCCAACGCGGTAATAAGAGAAAAAAATAACGGTGCAGCGGCCCATGCCGCCCTGTCGAGCGGCGTGACGGAGGTGACCCATGGCTAACCGCAAACCCGCCCCGGCGCGTTGCTGAGCGTCGACGACATCTACCGCCAACCCATCGGCCCGGCCGACGACCCCAAGAGCCTGTATGCGCTGCTGTTGCGGTTCGTGGCGTGGCGGCGGGAGCGCAACTGGTCGGAGACCACGCTCAAGACGCAGACCCATCACCAGTATCACTTCATCCTATGGGCCGTCGAGCGCGGACTGCATCACGGCGCTGACATTACCCGGCCCATCCTGGAGCGTTACCAGCGTCATCTGTACCAGTACCGCAAGACCAACGGCGAGCCGCTGAGTTCGCGCACCCAGCGCAGCCAGCTGGAGCCGTTGAAGGTGTGGTTCCGCTGGATGAGCAAACACAACCTGATACTGGCCAATCCGGCCGCCGACCTGGAGCTGCCGAAGCTGGAAAGCACCTGCCGCGCCATATCCTGAGCGTGGAGGATGTGGAGCGGGTGCTGAGCCTGCCGGACCTGGAGACGCCACAAGGTCAACGCGACCGGGCGCTGATGGAGCTGCTGTGGTCGACGGGGCTTAGGCGCGCTGAAGTGGCCAGGCTTGACCTCTACAGCGTGGACGGGAGCCGTAAAACGGTGACGGTACGCCAGGGCAAGGGCAAAAAAGACCGGGTTATCCCGATAGGAGAACGGGCGCTGCGTTGGGTAGAGCACTACAAGCAACAGGTGCGCCCGGCGCTTGTCATCAATCCGGCCATCACCGCGCTGTTCGTGGCGCTGGACGGCGTGGAAGGCTTAACGGTCAACGGTATCAGCTATGTGGTGGGCCGCTACATCAAAACGTCCGGTGTCGCCCGGTGGGGCAGTTGCCACCTGTTCCGCCACGCGATGGCCACGCAAATGCTGGAAAACGGCGCGGACGTGCGCTGGATACAGGCGATGCTGGGCCACGCCAGCCTGGAGAGTACGCAAATCTACACGCAGGTGAGCATCAAGGCGCTGTCGGCGGTGCATGCGTCGACGCATCCGGCAGAGCAGACGCAGAGCGAAGGGCCGGACGGTGGCGACGATGAAGACACCGGACTGCTGGCCGACTTGATGGCAGAAGATGAAACACCCATGAGGGGGGTTGACGCTAAACAAAACACCAAAGATACTAACAGATAGTAATAGATAATATCTTGAGTCTGGAGGCAACCATGACAACCAGTATCGCGCTGAGTCCTCACTTCGAAGAGTTTATCCGCGCGCAAATCGACAGTGGCCGTTATAACAATGTCAGCGAAGTCATCCGCGCCGGCTTGCGTTCGCTGGAAGAGCATGAACAACAACAGAAACTCGACGCGTTACGTGCAGCGGTAGAGCTGGGCGCGAACAGCGGTGAGGGCAAAACGGTAGAAGAGGTGTTCGGCCCTTGCTGCAAAAATATCGGCGCATGATGGAAGATAATAAAGCGCAATGAGACTAAGAATATCCCCGTTGGCGGGGCAAGATATCGCCGCGATAGGCGATTACATCGCGCAGGATAACCCAACACGGGCGTTCAGCTTTACCCATGAGCTGCTCGAGCAATGTAAGCTGATAGGTGAAAATCCCTGTATCTACCGCGAACGCCCAGAGTTAGGAAAAAGCCGGAGAAGCTGCACTTACGGACGCTATGTCCTGATATACGACACACGAGACGATGAGGTGCTTATCGAGCGCGTCCTGCATGGCTCTCGTGATATCGACGGTCTGGGCTCATGGTCATCGGATGAGCTTAAAAGTTAGCTCGCTCCCTAGCAGTCCGCCGGTGTAGGTTGACAGGCAAGAGGCGCGCCCTCCTGGCGCACCTCTTGCCCCTGACCGACCGTGCTCCGGCGGTCAATGCCGCCCGGCCGGCACTGGGCTGGGTGCGTTATGCCGGAGCCGTTGCCGGCCGGTCGTCATTAACCGGCCCTGTACATGATTCTGTGTAAATGCCTTTCCTCAGAAGTGACCGTCCAGGCGGTCACCGAACTCGATAATAAAGCGGCTCATCGCCATACGCCAGTCCTTCAGCGGCATCGTCCATTTCTGTGATGCTGCCTGGATCGCCAGCCACACCACCTTTTTCACTGAGTCGTCTGTCGGGAACACCTTACGCTTTTTGATCGCGTGGCGGATTACGCTGTTCAGCGACTCGATGGCGTTGGTCGTGTAGATCACCTTGCGGATGTCCGGTGGGTAGCCAAAGAACGTGGCAAGATTCGCCCAGTTTACCTGCCAGCTGCGGCTTATCTGCGGATAGCGGTTATCCCAGGCACTGGCGAACGCTTCCAGCGCTTGCAAGCCAGCCTCTTCCGTAGGCGCCTGATAGATGGCCTTCAGGTCCCGGGTGACGGCTTTGTAGTCCTTCCAGGAGACGAACCGCAGACTGTTGCGCACCATATGCACGATACACAGCTGGATACGCGCCTGCGGGTAGACCGCATTGATGGCGTCCGGGAAGCCTTTCAGACCGTCAACGCAGGCGATGAGAATATCGTTCAGACCGCGGTTTTTCAGCTCCGTCAGCACGTTCAGCCAGAACTTTGCCCTTCATTTTCGGCCAGCCACATCCCCAGCAACTCTTTCTGCCCTTCGATATTGATGCCCAGGGCCAGGAACACGGTTTTGTTGATGACGCGGCTATCTTGCCGAACTTTAAGTACGATACAGTCAAGGTAAACAATGGGATAGACAGTATCCAGTGGCCGATTTTGCCATTCTACAACCTGCTCCATCACGGCATCAGTCACCTTCGATACCAGCGCCGGCGAAACATCAGCGTCATACAATTCTTTAAACGCGGCGGCGATCTCGCGGGTGGTCATGCCTTTGGCGTACAACGACAGGATCTGGTTGTCCATGCCGGTGATCCGGGTCTGGTTTTTCTTCACCAATTGCGGTTCGAAGGACCCCTCTCGATCGCGCGGAGTACGCAGTTCCAGTGGCCCATCGCCGGTGGTTACTGTCTTAGCCGAGTAGCCGTTGCGGGCATTGGAGCCGGTCCTGGGCTGATTTTTATCGTAACCGAGGTGATGTGTCATTTCAGCGTTTAGAGCCGCCTCGACACTGATTTTTTCAGTAAGCGATCAAACTGGTTGAGATCTTCCGGGTTTTAAGATTTTGGCCAATTCGTTAGCCAGAGCCTGCAACTGTTTTTCGTCCATAAATTAACCTGTTTTTGATGTTGGATAGAAGATATCAAAATCAGGCAATTACACAAATCTATGTACAGGCTCCATTAACCATAACGTTGCGTTACGCGAAAGCCCCTGAACGGGGCCAACGCGTAACAAACGTTATAGCTGCGCCGATAAGCCTGGGGCGCTTCGCTACTGCCTCAACCACGCAACGCGGCTGGCCGCCGGTATCGGCCCCTTAGCCCGGCGTGACGCACAGGGCGGCGCCGTTGCCCGGCTTGCCCTCTGCTGCAAACCTCGGTTATCCCCTTAGCCCCGCCGGTGGGGCCGCCGTCCCTGGCGGCGTCAACGCCGGTGCCCATCCTCAGCAAACATCCAGGTCAACGACAAAGGGGCTGTCGGCCTGACGGCCTCCGCTTCAAGGCTACATGCCCGCCCGGCTGCGTCTGCCCGTCACGGCTCGCAGTCGCTGCGCTTCTTGCTCGTTCCCGTGCCGGCCAGCTTGCGCTACCCGCCCCGGTCCGGCGCGGTCATGCAAAACCCTCCTTCCCTTAGCCGTCCGTGTCTCAAAGCGCCGCGCAACGTCGCTTGCGGGCTTCGCCAGCCCACGCCCGGCAGACGGTTCGCCGGGCCGCAGGCAAGCTGCGCCCCGCCTCACCGCCGCGATGTAAAAACCGCTTCGTATAAGAACCTGAGAGAAAAGCGTTGATACGCTGCTCTGGCAACGGCGCGTAAACAGGCGAAAAAGGCGCGTCGGGGCCTTCGGTCCGACAGGGTAAAGGACACTGGAGAAAACGCCGTCTAACGAGCTGATAGCACAACGAAAAATGACGTTCGATGAGAGGGCTTACATCAGGTGACGTTGTTGTGGAGAATAACTTCCTTAATGCAAAGCAGGCTTTGGATCTTGATAAGGAATTGTCGGAATGTCGAGAATCGGGCGGCGATTGTAGTGCTGTCGTCGATAAATATAAAGCTTTGAGTGATAAGCAGAGTGCAGAAACAAACGAAAAATTAAAAGACTTCCCGCTTGAAGCCCAAGTCATTGACAAGGAATTGGCTCTGGGTGGTATAAGTATGGCGGATCGTCCTAGCTGGATGGGTAAAATTCCCGGCGTGGATGTGATGACCAATGAAGAGGCAAAAGCTTACGTTCGACAATGGAACGGTCAAGATCTCAAGAACATAGATACAAATAGTCCTGGCTGGACGAAATTTGCAGCCTTTGCATCAGATCCCGAGAATCAGGCAGCGGTAGTATCAATGGGCCTACTGAGCAAGGATCTCGTTCATTTAGCAAAACCACTTTATCATCACAATCTTATCCTGTTGCTCTTAAGAGTTTACAAACAGGATTAAGAGATCCTGCATATATCGATAAATTGAAGAAGGATATGTTGAACGGAGAATTCAAATTCTCGGAGTCTAAAGGGCGTATTGCCGGTTATATTGATAACCAAGGGCGTTTTATATAACAGAGGGTAATCATCGTATGGTTGCAGCTCAAGAAATTTATAAGCAAACTGGCGATGCTTCACATATTGAAAAATTAATAAAGAATGGTGTATGGACTGAAAGTAAGAAAGCTCCTGCCGGAGCTGTTAAGATGCCTAAGCGTTAGCCGTGGAGATGGGAGATGAGAAAGTTAGAAATATACGTAAAATGTTTGAGCTAATTTTACCATACATTAGAAGCATTCAGTCGCAAAATGCTAAGGTAAAATCTCATGATTTATCTTGCTTTTTGAGGCTGAGCTTATACATAATCTACCAAAAGTCTCTTAGAAGAAGGTATTACAGAACATGACGTATGGTTTTTAAATTACCAGGCAAAATATTACTTTCAACATTGTAATGATGATATATCCCCTAATTATAATCAAAATATAAAGTATATTAAGGAGTTATTTAATTTGGTTCCAGAGGAATTAAAACCGGAGTTGTTATGGCCAGGTCCATAGAAAATGGCCAAAAATTACGAGCTGTGGTCCTATGTTTACGTCTAAATAAATTGGATGCAACTCGCCAGAACCAAATTCAAAAACTTACATATTGACGAAGCCGCATATAAAAGGTTCTTTAAAATCCTTAAGGCATAAGGGCATATGGACCCTGATTTTTATTAATATGTTATTCCCGGGAATCACGCCGGGGTTGTCGAATATCAATAGTATAATCCCGGCCTTCTACGCCGGGATCTTATCTTACATGCCAACCTGTTACCCCGCCTCAGGCAATATCACCAGTCGTCCCGGCTCCACCATCACCCGCACGGGCTGGCCGGTGGCGAATCCGGCTTCGCCCAGCCAATCCCCCTTGAGGTATAGACCGGGGTGACGACTGTAATAGGTAGGCACCGCCGCCGTGGTGACCGGCGGCGTCATTGGCGGCGTGGCTAACAGCGGTGTGCAGTTAACGACAAAGGGCGATAAGCCGTTCAGTTATACCGATGCGCTTATTGCAACTGGTATTGGTGCGGTGACGCAAGGACGGGGGATCGTGGCTCAAGAAGCGATTAACGTTGGCGGGGCTTACCTGGGTAGTACGATTAAGGGCGAAGATCCGGTGGGGCCGATGGTGGGGGCTGGCGCAGGTACCGCTGCGGGTGCGCTGGGGGGAGCAGTAGTAAAGGATAAATTAGCTCCTGTTATTAATAAAAATGCTGTAGAAATAAGCGGTGCAGTTACTGGTTCTATGATCAACGAGTCTGTTGGGGGAGAGGTTCAAAAGCAAATAAACAAAAAAGGTAAGGGGTAATGAAATCAATCGTAGTTGATCTTAAATTACTTGGAGCCTGTAAATTAAATTGTGTAATTGCCTGTTTTTGATATCGTTATCCGAACAGCGGAGACAGGCAAATTATGGACGAGAAGAAACTTCAGGCACTTGCTACAGAACTGGCCAAAGGCATCAAGACTGAAGCTGATCTCAATCAGTTTTCACGTATGTTGACTAAGCTCACCGTGGAAACGGCGCTGAACGCCGAACTCACTGACCACCTTGGGCATGAGAAAAACACGCCTAAAACCGGCACCAACACCCGTAACGGGTACTCCTCAAAACATTGCTTATCGATGACGGCGAGATCACGCTAAACACGCCACGTGACCGTGAAAGTACCTTCGAGCCGCAGCTTATCAAGAAGAACCAGACCCGTATCACCCAGATGGATAGCCAGATTTTGTCTCTTTATGCCAAAGGCATGACCACGCGTGAAATCGTCGCGACGTTCAAGGAAATGTATGACGCTGACGTGTCGGCCACCTTGATATCCAAAGTGACGGATGCCGTTAAAGAACAGGTAACCGAATGGCAAAATCGTCCGCTGGACTCACTGTATCCCATTGTTTATCTTGACTGTATTGTGGTAAAAGTCCGGCACAATGGTTCGGTGATAAATAAGGCCGTTTTCCTTGCCTTGGGTATCAATACCGAGGGCAAAAAAGAGTTGCTCGGCATGTGGTTGGCAGAAAATGAGGGCGCGAAGTTCTGGCTTAACGTACTGACCGAGCTGAAAAATCGTGGGCTTCAGGACATCCTTATCGCCTGTGTGGATGGCTTGAACGGCTTCCCGGAGGCGATAAACAGCGTCTACCCGCAAACACATATCCAGCTTTGCATTATCCACATGGTACGCAACAGCCTGAAATTCGTCTCGTGGAAAGACTATAAGGGCGTTACTGCCGGGCTGAAAGCCGTCTATCAATCGCCGACGGAAGAAGCCGCCCTGATGGCGCTGGATGCGTTCGCAAACGTCTGGGACGGTAAATATCCCCAGATCAGCAAAGCTGGCGGGCCCACTGGGAAAATCTCAATACCTTCTTTGGTTATCCGCCCGATATCCGCAAGGCAATCTACACAACTAATGCGATAGAATCACTCAATAGCGTGATCCGACAGGCTATCAAGAAACGCAAAGTGTTCCCGACGGATGACTCGGTACGCAAAGTGATATACCTCGCGATACAGTCGGCGTCGAAAAAATGGAGCATGCCGATTCAAAACTGGCGGCTGGCGATGAGTCGTTTTATTATTGAGTTCGGTGACCGGCTGAACGGTCACATTTAATAAGGTGGCAATTACACAGAATTATTTACAGGGTCATTACTTGCGTTATTACTATTTTATTGGGTAGCAATACTCATTGCTTTTGTTTTTCTTTCGAAAATTGCTGTGGCTTTGTTTTTTTATTTTAGTAACGGTAATTTTTATTTTGCTTGGACGGATGCTTTGGACTATGCCATCAAAGCTGGTTTAGGCGGAGGTATACCTTTAGCTTGCGGTATCTGGGTTATGTCAAAATTAGGGGAGCGTAAGAAATCCCTACTCCCCCCTAAAGGCTAAGATTATTAACCCCGGCAACTTCGCCGGGGTTCAATCATTAGCCCACCCGGCTACTTAGCCCGACTCTCTCCCGCCAGCTTCTCCCTGAGCGCCAGCCCCTGTATGACCTGCTCCAGCTCCAGCCGCGACTGGGCCGACAGCCGATCGGACTGTTGCAGCACCTCGTTGAGCCGCGAGCCGGACTGGGTGGTGATGACCAGACAGCCCTCCATGACCCGGACCACCAACGACATGCCGGTCAAAAAGCCGGCCTGCTGTAGCCACTTGCCCTTGAGCTTGACCTGGGGGTAACGGTAGGCATCCGGGCGTAGCCCACAACGCTCCGGCGCAGGGCTTGGGATATTACCGGTTCTGACTTATGATGCGCTTAACCGCTGTCTGGTGCTGACGGTGAACGAATCACGCGAGCAGACGCAGGCGGTACAAGTGCTTGAGCGGCATAAACAAACGCTGGCAGGCCTCCTGGGCGCGAGTGAAAAAGGCTACCTCACGGCGCTGCACCAGAACGCGCAGCGCTTACTGAAGCCGCTGAAGGTGGTCAACCCCTATGCCGACCGGCTCACCTTCCTGTCAGATAAAACCCGCACCCGGCGCGACCATATGAAGTACCTGACGCTGATACAAAGCATCACGCTGCTGCACCAGTACCAGCGGACGGTGAAAAAGGTGAACCACCGAGGCACGGTTATCGAGTATATCGAGGTGGCGAAAAGCGACATCGAACTGGCCAACCGGCTGGCGCACGAGGTGCTGGGCCGGACGCTCGATGAGATGCCGCCGCAAACGCGCCGGTTACTGGTATGGCTAAAGGGCTGGGTGGGTGAACAGGCGCAACGTCAGGCGCTGAAAACAGAAGAGCTGCGCTTTACCCGGCGCGATATCCGCGCGGCGCTGGGCTGGGGCGACACACAGCTAAAAATCCATCTCGCCCGACTGCTGGAAATGGAATACCTGCTGCTGTTCCGGCGCGGGTTGACCTATGAATACGGCTTGCTGTGGGATGGCGAGGAAAACGACAGCCCCCATCTGAGCGGGTTGCTGGACGCGGACGCCTTGTCTGACAGGCCGGTCACGATGGCAGGCAATGTGAACCGGTCGGGGTCTGACGCTGACCGGTCGGCCTGCGGTCGGGATACGGTCGGCGGTCGGTCGGTCGGCGAAAAAGTCTCTTCAGCCCAGGCGAGACAAGGCTTGGCGGGGAAACCGGTCGGCCTTGATGCAAACGCGGTAATCAGAGAAAAAAACAACACGGTCATGACCTTACTGCCTTCGGATAGGGACGCGGAGGTGAGCCATGGCTAAGCGAGCCGCCCGTGAGGGCTGCGCATCAAGCGTGGATGAACTCTACCGCAAGCCGGTGGGACCGAACCGCCCGGACAGCCTGTACCGGCGGCTGTTGCAGTTCCTGAGCTGGCGGCGGGAACGGCAGTTCTCGGAGAAAACGCTGACGGTGTGGGCGCACCACCTGTATCACTTCATCCTGTGGGCCAACGAGCGCGGGTTGCATACGCCGGGGGATATCACCCGGCCCATCCTTGAGCGTTACCAGCGCCACCTGTACCAGTATCGCAAAAGCAATGGCGAGCCGTTAAGCCCACGCACCCAGCGCACGCAGCTTCAGCCGTTGCAGGTGTGGTTCAAATGGGTGGTTCGTCAGGGCTTCGCGCTGGCTAACCCGGCCTGCGACCTGGAGCTGCCACGAATGGAAAAGCGGCTGCCGCGCCATATCCTGACCGTTGACGAGGTGGAGCAGATACTGGTTCTGCCGGATATCGACACCCCGGCGGGCCTGCGCGACCGGGCGCTGCTGGAAGTGCTGTACTCCAGCGGGCTTAGACGTTCAGAGCTGGCGGCGCTTGAGGTGTATGATATCCACCGCAGCCGGCGGACGCTGACGGTGCGCTTAGGCAAAGGCAAAAAAGACCGGGTCATCCCGCTGGGCAGTCGGGCGCTGGGCTGGCTGACGGCCTACCTGCACCGTGCGCGCTGCGAACTGCAACGAGGCCGGGCGACGCAGGCGCTGTTCCTGTCGCACAAGGGCGAGGGGCTGACGCCCAACGCCATCACGAATCTGACCAGCGCCTATGTCAAACGCTCGGGTATCGATAAGCCGGGCGCATGCCACCTGTTCCGGCATGCGATGGCGACGCAGATGCTGGAGAACGGCGCGGACGTGCGATGGATACAGGCGATACTGGGCCACGCCAGCCCAGAAACAACGCAAATCTACACGCAGGTGAGCATCGGGGCGTTGCAGGCGGTGCATGCGGCGACCCATCCGGCGGAGCAGGCGGACAGCGAAGGACCGGACGGTGACGATGATGTCGGACTGCTGGCCGACTTGATGGTAGAAGATGAAATACCCGGTAAGGGGGTTGACGTTAATAAAATCCCTATGGATACTAACAGATAGTAATAGATATTACTCTGTATCGGAAGATAACCATGACAACCAGTATCGCGCTGAGCCCTCACTTCGAAGAGTTTATCCGCGCCCAAATCGACAGTGGCCGTTATAACAATGTCAGCGAAGTCATCCGCGCCGGTCTGCGCGCGCTGGAAGAGCGCGAACAGCAACAGAAACTTGACGCGCTACGCGCGGCGGTGGAGCTGGGCATGAACAGCGGTGAAGGAAAAACGGCGGAAGAGGTGTTCGGCCGCTTATCACAAAAATATCGACGAATGATGGAAGGCAATAAAACGGAAGGAAACTAACGGTATCGCCGTTGGCGGAGCAAGATATCGAGGCGATAGGCGACTACATCGCGCAAGATAACCCAGGACGGGCACTCAGTTTTACCGAAGAGCTTTATCAGCAATGTCGCCTGATAGCTGATAATCCCTGGATATACCGTGAACGCTCTAAACTGGGGTACAGCGTCAGAAGTTGTGCTTATGGGCGTTATGTCTTAGTGTATAGCGCATCAGATCATACGGTCAGAATCGAACGTGTACTGCATGGGTCGCGTGATATCGACGGCTTGTTCTCCTGGCTGCCAGACGGTGAATAGCAGCCCACTCTCTGTAAGACCGCTGGGGTACGGTGACAGGCAAGAGGAGCGCCCGTCGCAAACTTGTTATGCCACGACTTCCGTTCATTATGGTGTATGCCATTGAAGCCCATAAAGTGCGAATCTTACGCGTTTTGCACACGTCTCGTAAGATAACGAGTCGATACCAGCAACTTTAGCCAACTCCCTATAAGTATGCATGTGCCGGTTGTCCAGGCTTCAGCGCGTCGCTTTGATCAGGTTAATAAAGCGGCAAGCTCATTCTGTCGTTCGTCATTAGCGAGCAATATTTTATTGTTCCAGCATACGGATTTGACAACATTTGGAATTGTTAAGGAACCATTTAACCCAGGCATGCGACTATGCAATTTCACTCTTATCCCTTTGCTGTGGTCGTAGAGCGGTGAGTGTACCAAGCAGTACCGGTCAGGCCTTCGGGTTCGACCATCTTTTTTTGTTTAAATGATGTATGTGTAAAAGTCCCGGCCCGCCTTAATCGAAAACATCTTTATCTTCAATAATTAATTGGTTAACGGATCAATATTGTTCTGAGTTCGTTGCTTGCTTGAAAATCTATCCCGTTTGATCAAAGGCTGAGATGCGCGCGGTCTATTTAAAGTGGCTGCATAGCTTGGAAAATAGCGCAGCGTTACTAAAATAGCATGGTATACTAAATGAAAATATATATTCTATTATCAGCATCTTTGTGTGCTTTGAGTCTGACTTCCTGTACGGCTTCGATTTACGGAAAAAATTATTAGCAGATAAGCAGTTAAGTGACAGCAGTATAAATTTAAAAATCATTGATAACAAATCGACCATGCAGATGGTCGATAATATTTTTGGTAAAAGAGATACTGGACGCTCAATCAAAATTCAATCTTTCCCTGATGGTAAATTATCTATCGCCACCTATCATGGCAATTTGAACGGATTAGGCGGCACTTATGCACATCGTGTGCTTTACGTGGCTTACGATGCTAATGATAAGGTCATAAATCATGATATAATTACTAATAATTTTAGCGACAAAAATAATTACGAAAAGATTATTTAAAGTACAAAAATATCGCTTATTATGAGCTTGCTAGAAACGATAAAAAGAAAAGGCAATATCAATTTTAGGCGAGCCGAATAAGATCACTTTTTCTGATGAAGGAAATTTGATGCTCGTTTATGAGAAAAACGTTAATTCAAGAGATGCATCTTCATACATTCCTATTTATAATTATGCAAACAGTACAGAATCAGGTATATCAGAAAGGCTATATCTGGAGTTTGGGAGAAATGACGAGCTGGTGAATATTTACTCGGTTTCAGTTCAAATAATCCAAGGGAGAGGAATCGTCAACGCTGAAAGCTACGATGAGAAATTCATTAGCTTATCTAAATTGCCCTGACGGGCACTTAATCATTGGTGATGGACGTAACCTACCGCATTTTTGCTTTTAACGTTAACACTCCAGACCAGACTTTTACCCGCCAAATGGGTCTGGAAACATTAGGAACTGTTAAGGAACCATTTAGGCCTGACGTGCCATTCTAAACTCTCATTATTTTGCTGTTTGCCATGGATGGGCGGTAGTACCGGTCGGACTTTCGGGTCCGACCTTCTTTAAACACCCTGTTTCCCAAACGGCCCTCGGCATCAACCTGCTAAGTATGAACCGGCCCCAATCGGGAATAAAACATCTCGCCTCTTTCACGGTCTCTGTCGCTGCCGGCATCGGCAAACAAGGTTACCACCCGTTCGTCCGGTCCCAGTGCGCGAGCCAGGTAATAGGCGCTCCTCCAGTTCGCCGCTGATGACGCCCCGATGCGGATGCCGGTAAGATGATTAAATTCAAACATGGCGCCCAATGCTTCTTCATATCCAACATGGTAAAACGGCACTTCGTCAGGAGTCATTCGGGTGATAAACGGTTGGCGAAAACCGAAACCCATCCCGCCGGCGCCTGCATACTTGTCCCGGCCATCGGGAGGAGCGAAGGTTGCAAAAGGCATCTCGCTGGGGGTGGTTCCCTGTACCTTAAGGTTCGGATTGTCGAATGCCAGCGCTGCGTATACGCCGGATAGCGTTCCGCCGGTTCCCACGGACGCCACCCAGCCATCGGCTCTGGCCCCTGCCAACTGACGCAGTATCTCTTTACCAGTCTGGTGCTGATGCACCGCCACGTTGGCCAGGTTCAAATGTTGTGACAATAGTGTCCAGCTGGGATCCCGCCGTTTGATTTCCTGCGCGCGGGCGATCATGCCCAACAAAAAATGCTGCTTATCCACCAGGGTGAGTTCGGCATTCGCCTCACGCAGGCAATTCACCAGCGTATCAGGTGAAGAATCGGGAATGACCAAATGCACGGGGATATCACAGAGATTGCCCAGCATCGCCAGCGCCCGGCCCATGTTGCCGCCGGAGGCATCCAGCAGCTTGAGCGGGCCCTGATTAAAATCGTGGCGATTGACGGCATCGCACATCAAGCCGAAAGCCGTACGATCCTTGACCGAGCCGAAAGGGTTGGCGGATTCCACTTTTGCCAGGATTCTGGCGCCTCCCTCGGGACCGGGTACCTCCTGTAACGGGGTGTTGCCGAGGGCGTTATAGAATGAGGCTAATTGCGGAAACATTTTCAGCGTTTTGGTGGGATCCGGTACGCCCTGCTGGGGATTGAATATTTCAAAATTCATCGTCGCTCCTTAGTTGATAATTCGGTAAAATACCTTTTCCCGCCATATTTCAAGCTGCAGGTGCGTTGAATTTCATCTGCCGCTCGGATTATTTAGGCTAGATTCTTGATGTTTTCACAATCGGCCCCTGTCAGAGAAAGCTTATCCCTAATAAAAATAATGGATATGACAAAAAGAATAGCGCTGCTGAGAAAATGTATTTATATTTGAAAGTATAACGGTAATTTTCAGCCATATCTTCGATATTAATGCAAGAAGACCGCTTAAAGACATTAATTATGGACTATTATTAACACTATGATTAGCATTGGGTCAATTATATTTTGCTAAATATATTATTGAATTAACAACATAACTTATTAATTATTTCAATAAAAATTAATGCATTTTTTGGCGTGGGACATGATTCCGAACGATCTTATTTCTGTCCGATGCTAATTAAATTCGAATAATATTAAGAAAGCAATATATCGATATCAGATGGGAAATGGCATGATAGTGAAAGCCGGCAGCATAGTCAGCTGCCGCTCATAGATCCCCATCCATGGTTGAAGGGACGGTTATTCCTGGACAACGCAATCCTTGCCCGGCGACGTTTCCCGCTTCGGGGAGAGCAGGACAAGTACCGCCGCTGCGGCGGCCAGTGTGACGGTAGCCAGTACGTATAACAGCATGGAAAACGCGGAATCATAGACGCCGGTGAGCGCCGCGCGCCCCATGGGGGCAAGCATGCCGGCGGACTTGTCAAGGTTGCCCGCGGCAAGCTGGCGGGCCGCTTCTCCAACATATTGGGCTGTTCCTTCCCCGGCAATGTTTTGCCTGACGGCGAAAAGCACCAGTGACGCGAGCAGTGCGTTCACCATGGCAAGGGTAATACCTTCGCTTGCCACCTTGGTCGTGTTGAAGATGCCGCTGGCCATACCGGCTTTATCGCGGGGCACGACGGTGACGGAAAGGCCGTCCATCAGCCCCCAGGGGAAGCCGGTGCCGACGCCGATAAGCAGAAGCGGGCCGAAAAGCCCCGACATCGGGCCGCCGGAGCCGATTTGGCTGAGCCAGAACAGGCCCGCGGCTGCGGGATAAGTCCCCCCGCCCGCCAGCCGGCTCGCCGGGATGGTCTTCGCCAGCATGCCGGCAATGGCGGGCACCGCCAGCATCGGGGCGGAAAGCGCGAGCATAAGAAGGCCGGCGTCCATCTCACTGTAGCCTTCTACCCCGACGAAACGCAACGGCAGCAGGATCAGCAGGACGACATAGGCATAACAGGTGGCAATCGGCAGTATCTGCACGCCGACAAACCTGCCATACCGGAACAGGGAGAGTTCCAGCAGCGGATGTTTGATATGGGTTTCGATAATGGCGAACACCGCCAATGCCCCCGCGCTGAGCGAAAACGCCCCGAGCACCGCGGGATCGGCCCAGCCGCGCTCCGGCGCCTGGTTCAGGCCGAGGGTCAGAAAACCGAGCGCGGCGATAAAGGATAACGCTCCGGGCCAGTCAAAGCGCGCGCTGTCCGGATTGCGGGTTTCGCGCATGACGGTAAGCGCTATAGCCAATGCCATGACATCAAGCAACGTTCCCGTCAGGAAGATGGAACGCCAGCCGAAACGTTCGATGAGGCTGCCGGACAAAAGCGGTCCGAGGGCAAGACCGATGCCGAAGGTGGTGCCGATCATGCTGAACGCGCGGGTTTGCGCGTGCCCGGTGAATTCCTGGGCCAGCGCCGCGGAGCCGCCCGCCAGCGCCGCGGCCGCGCCTGCGCCCTGCAGTGCTCGCAGGAGATTGAGAGTGATAATGCCGGGGGCAAAATCGAGCGCCAGGGAGCCAATGGCGAAGACGATGACACCGCCGATAAATACGCGCTTCCTGCCGTAGACGTCAGCCAGCGCACCCGCGGGCAGCATAAAGCTGCCAAAGGTAAGCATGAAACTGTTGGTGATCCAGTTAATCTGCGCGGCGCTTGCCTTGAATTCGATGCTGATAGTATGCGCGGCAAGCGCCCCACCGGTGAAGCTTATGGGCAGCGCCAGTGCCGCCAGGCAGACGGCAAGGAGCACCGCCAGCCCGTTTTTGCCGGTTGAGGACGCGAAGCTCGATGACATGGTATATCCCTCATTGTTCTGCGGTTGACAGCGTGATCCAGCAGGGAGCGGAATCATCTTGTCCTTTGTGCGGGCGCGGCCGTATTTATAACGCGCCGGCCCGTACACTTGGTCAGACTGTTTGTTCAGCAATCAGGGCGCGGTGGGCGTTGACCACGTCGGCCTCGTCCCGCAGCGCTTTTAATACGGAAGGATGGGCATCCATCCGTGCCTTCCAGGCCGTCACGTTCGCCAGGTGACTGACGTTGATGCCGGAGCGTTCGCCCCAAAAGGTTGCCCAGAGATAAGCATCGGCCACCGTCAGCGTGTCGCCGGCGAGATACGGGCGGCCGTCGGAGAGACGATCGTCGAGGATCTGATAGGCGGCGATGATTCTGCTGCTGGTCCATGCGATACCGGCCTCCGTCATCAGTTTGCGCATCAGGGGAATGTGCTTTTGCGCGATCTCGGTGGCGATAAAAACCAGCAACTGGTCATACTTAACTCGCTCCAGGGTGCCCTGGGGCGGGATCAGACCGGCTTCGGGATACTGGTCGGCCAGATAGGAGGTGACGACGATGGTTTCCGACAGCCGCTCTTTGTGCGCTTCGTCCAGAACCAGTAGGGGAACGTATTGCATTGGGTTTAATTCTGCAAAGTCGTCGCCATTGGAGGTGGACTTGCCGAAAACATCAAAATGAATGAGTTCAGGTGTAATACCAAGTTCATTGGCGATGATTTGCACAGCTTCGGAGCAGGTTTTGTCAGCGATATAAAGTTTCATTTCATAATCCTCTCGGGGAATGTTTTTGACAAAATGAAGTCTATCTGTGCCTGGAAGAGGGATAAACACCGCGTTAGGGTAAGCTCTGTATCCTGTAGGGAGACAATCCGGCGAAGGCCTGCCCTGGGGCCGGGGCAGACCCATTGGGTTCTCCCCCGGCGTAATGCTAATTGCGGATGCTGCGGAATGCCTTACGGACTTCATCCGCGAAAAGGACCGGCTGTTCAAAGGCTGCGAAATGGCCGCCGCGGGACGTCTTGTTCCAATAGACCAGGTTGGAATAGGTCTGCCGCGCCCAGGACTCGGGGGGAGTCCAGATTTCTCCCGGAAAGACCGATACGCCCACCGGGATGTGGACCGGAATGGCATAAAAATCGAGGTCCGGATGTTCGGCGTACATGCGCGCCGAAGAGGCGCCGGTATTGGTGACCCAATACAGGGTGATATCGTCGAGGATCTTGTCATAACCCAATACGCTCACCGGATCGCCGTTGCTGTCCGTCCAGGATTCAAACTTATCGTAAATCCAGCTCAACAGTCCCACCGGCGAATCGGCCAGGGCGTAGCCAATGGTCTGCGGACGCGTGACCATTTGCCAATAATAGCCGGAGCCGTCGGTGCCGAACCGGGCGAGTTGATCGTATACCCGCTGCTCATACGGGGTAGGGTAAGCCGGCTTATGCCTGGGCGTTACCAGCGGCAGGTTGGTGTGGATGGCCTTAAGCCCCGGGAGCTGCAGGCGGGCCATCTCGATAGTGACGTGGCTACCCCAGTCGCCGCCCTGGGCGGCATATTGGTCGTAACCGAGCCGGCGCATCAGAGTGTGCCAGGCTTTCGCGATGCGGTTTCGGTTCCAGCCTTTATCTTCCGGCTTGTCCGAGAAACCGTAGCCGGGAAGGGAAGGAATCACCAGATGGAACGCATCTTCCGCCTTACCGCCGTGGGCGATGGGATCCACCAGGGAGTCAATGATATCAAGGAATTCAATAACCGATCCTGGCCAGCCATGGGTCAGAATGAGCGGCATTGCGTTCGGATGGCGAGAGCGGACATGCAGGAAGTGAATGCCGAGCCCGTCGATGCCGGTTTTGAACTGCGGGTATTGATTCAACCGTTTCTCTACGCGGCGCCAGTCGTATTCGGTTTTCCAGTATTCGATGAGTTCCTTGATCCGGGCAAGACGTGGTCCCTGAGAGGCGTCCGGTACCGTCTCCTGTTCGGGTAAACGGGTCGCGTCCAGACGCCGTTTCAAATCCTCTAAAACGGCTTCGGGAATAGCAATGGTGAAGGGACTGAGAAACTCTGTCCGGCCGGGTGCGCTTTTCATGGGATCGATGAAATCTAACATAGCGGTGCTCCATTATATAAAATCATTGGCAGGGATTATTTCTGTTAAGAGACGGTAACTGTTTTCGGCGGCTGGATAAATTCGCCGTCAAGTGACGCTCTGTTTCGTTCCAGGCGACAATGCAAGGCAGCTGGGCCATGAAACCGGCTGCCGGGGGAGAAGCATCTGTCAAAAGGGGGGGAGCGGATGGATGCTTATAACGAAATGATCATTGGCGCCGGCTTGAACCGGCGCCGGCGCCAGGGTCTTTACACCGGCTATGCGGGCAGGGGGTGGCTAAGCGTCGGCAATTGTGATTACGACTTTGCCGAACGGTCCGCGGGCAAGGTGCTGATATGCTTGGCGGGCTTCGCTAAACGGATAGACCTTATCGATGACCGGTTTGATCTGATGCTGATTCAAGAAAATATTCATTCGCTCAAAGGATGTGCGGTGGCCCACGGCGA
Source organism: Sodalis ligni (assembly GCF_016865525.2). Classification (NCBI taxonomy): domain Bacteria; kingdom Pseudomonadati; phylum Pseudomonadota; class Gammaproteobacteria; order Enterobacterales; family Bruguierivoracaceae; genus Sodalis; species Sodalis ligni. The sequence continues at coordinate 469,778 of NZ_CP075169.1, forward strand.
TGCCGCGAATGGTCGTTTGACGGAACAGCAGCGGCATAATATCGAGCGACGCGGTCTGGCCGCTCAGAAAGCCGATTTGTGCAATCAGGCCGGCGGGTTTCGTGGCGGCCACAGACTGGTTCAGTCCGTTGCCGCCGGCGACGTCCAGTAAGAGATCGACACCGTTGCCGCCGGTAAGGGCAAGGGCTTCCTTTGCCCAATCAGGGTGTTTTTTATAATTGATGCCTTCGGCGGCGCCCAGCGCCCTGATCTTGGCCAGATTTTCATCTCTGCCCGACGTGGCGATAACGCGCGCGCCGAGGGCCGTTGCAATCTGGACCGCAAATAGGGATACCCCTCCGGTACCTTGCACCAGTACCGTCTGGCCCCTCTGCAAATGCCCCACATCCATCAGAGAGAACCATGCGGTGAGTGCCGCAATCGGTAACGTGGCGGTTTCCTCATCCGACAGAGTGTCGGGCGCCAGGACCGCGCTCTCTTCATGGATAATCATGTATTCGGCCAGTCCGCCGGGCAGCGGGGCGCCGAAGCAGTAGTCCGGCTCGTTCGGGCCAGGCGCGCCATCTATCCATCTGGAATAGAGCGTAGAGCTGACGCGATCCCCAATCTTGAACCGGCTGACGCCCGGACCGGTCTTGACTACTTTCCCCGCGGCATCGCTGACCGGAATCAATGGCTTGGGGATCATATTCGGCTCGTACAGGCCTTCAACGATCACCTTGTCCCGATAGTTCAGCGACACGGCGCCCACCTTGATAAGCAGTTCGCCTGTTTTCGGTTCCGGGGTGGGTATTTCCTCCAACTGCAGATTTTCCATGCCAAAATCTTTCAAGAGCCAGGCTTTCATAGCATATTCCTGTTGAAAAAGAGTGCGGGTATGCGCGCCGGCAAAGGCCGCGCTTTGGAGAGGACCATCTTCCGGTTATAAGCGGGCGGGATAAATATCCGCATCCCAACAGGACTGTTGCGTGCAGGCGAAACAATATGTGATGAACGCTTAACGCTTAACGCTTAACGCTTAACGCTTAACGCTTAACGCTTAACGCTTAACGCTTAACGCTTAACGCCCATTGCCCAATGCTCTACGTTTCACGTTAAGTCTCTAGCCAGTTGCCATGCAATGCGGGGAAATACTCCGTCACCCAATCGACAAATGCCCTTACCTGCGGGGCAAGATGCATCCTGCTGGGATAAAGCACGGATATGGGTCTTGGTTTGGGACGGTACTGCGGCAGCACTTCCACCAGGGCGCCGCTGGAAATATGATGGTCAACGCTTACCCCCAGCGCCTGGAGTATGCCGAAGCCGGCCAGACCGGCTTCGATGTAGGCCGCCGAGTCATTGACAAGAATCCCCGAGCGCAGATTAATCACGCGCTCTTTGCCATTGACCAGAAAACGCCATTCCAACGGCTTTCGCGACGCGCCGGAGAAATAATTCACCGCCTGGTGCCGGGCAAGCTCGTCCAAGGTCGCCGGATTGCCGAATTCAAGTAAATAACCCGGCGAGGCGCAGGTTATAAGGGGCGCCATGCCGATTCTTCGTCCTACCATGCTTGTGTTGGGCAGTTCACCCAGCCGGACGACGCAATCAACGCCTTCGGCAATAAGATCAATGGTGCGATCGGTGACTCCCAGAATCAACGAAATATCGGGATAGGTGCGGTTGAAGTCCCGCAGACTGGCCATAAAGCATGATTGGGCCAAAGCCACCGGCAGATCAATCCGCAGTCGTCCGCAGATATTCTCGTCATTGGCCGAGAACAGCGAGGTGGCCTCGGCGATGTCGTTCAATATATCCGTCACGCGGCCGTAAAACGCCTCGCCCTCCGCTGTAAGGATGACCTTGCGGGTGGTGCGATGGAAAAGGCGTACCCCCAGCGATGCTTCCAATTCCTGGATAATATGCGTGACGTGAGGGCGGTTTATCTGCATGGCATTGGCCGTCTTGGTAAAACTGCCAAGATCGGCCAGCCTGGCAAACACCCGTAGTGATTGGAGTAATTCCATAACGCCCTTTGGTTCGATGCCGGCGGCTGCGCAAGCGTGGGGATAGTGTATTTTACAGGTAAGAGGGACGACTTTGTCATTACCCCCGGTTGGTTTTAACATTTAATCGCCTATTTTTCCACCTAAGTCAGTAAGGTGGAAAACCCGGCTGGAAAAACTGAAAGAGCTGGAGCTTTATACGGAACAGGCGGATTTTTCGCGCTCAATACCAGCAAAGCAAACACGAAAATAAACAAAAGCCGGCGGCGAAAATTTTCTTGTAAAGAAAGACGAAAATTAAAAGATGATCTCCTGATGGCCGTTTATAATAGACCCTCAAGTCCGCATATAAGGTTCGTTAAACATATTCTAAGAGTATATGATAATGCATCATTCAATTACGTTAAAAAGGATAATGGGAATGTTTTCTACATTAAAATCTTTAAATGTTGACCTACCTTTAGGATCTAAAATGTCTCTATTTGTTCCTCTGAACAAAACAAATCCAAAGGTATTTTGCTTCTCTGACAAATGTAGAAGGTTGCTGTTATCCCATAAACAATACGACTCAAGAAACGAGAAGTGAATCATCTAATTTTATAAAATCTGAAGACATGAAAACGCCGTCTGAAAAGAACATAGGCGAACGTTTTTATTTCATCGATAAAATTAAAAGATAACCCTTATGTTATTCACATTACCGCCAAACAAATTCAGAGTATACCCCATCGATTTGAAATAGTCGAAGACACGAACATATCGTCATTGAAGTCCGACATCATGCTAAAATCTGATAAAGAAAAATATGACAATCATATTAGGAAATTAAAAGGTAGTTTTGAAAACCCAATGATAAAAAGTAAAGGTGTTGAGACAAAAGGATTGGACATACTCACGATTCTAAACGAGAATTCAAGATATGATGGAAATTCGCATTCTAATTATTCTTGTAATGATGAATTAAATATGACTTTACAGGAAGGATTAAATCCCAATTTCATTGCGGCATTAACATCGGAAGATCAGTATATTGAATTTAAACATGCTTTAGGTTTTTTTAATAAAAAAGATAATGCTATCTGTTTTTATTTTTCTCGTGGAGAATCTGTAAAGTTAAAATTAAATGAGAAGGGATTGCTTTTACGTTCCTCAGGTAAAAGCTTAAACATGCTTAAGATTTTTGATGCGGGAATACTAAAGCCTCGACTAGCAAACAGAATGCGAATTGATATTAGAGATGTTATAGAAGATACCGAACCAGTGGAACTGAAAATTGTAAATTCTAATGGATTCATCAGATTGCTGGAAATTGTGCTCAAAAAAGTCCGTGATTTATACAAGGGCAGTCAATATAAATCAACTAATAAAATACGGAACCATTTAAGTTCAGATGTCGAAGATGAAAGGCACCGTCGACTAAACGTGGCGAGAAACGAAACAGAAAACCTGGACATTAATCTGATAAAATCAATTGAGCTTGAAACAGGGAATTGTGGCGAAATGGCACACATTGCTTTAGCTATATGTCAAAAATATAAGTTAAATCCGCTTTTGATAGAATATGACACAAAGGAGGGTTTTTCTCATACGGTGTGTGGGGTGAGTGTAGATGGGAGCATGTATATTTTGGATCCTTGGGCGAATATTCTCAGTGAAGATAATAAACATAGAACTATGTTAGAATCCAAACTATCAAAATGGAACAGTGTGGGTAAACTAGTTATTAAACCCTTTAATGCTACATCGACTTCTGAATCATCTCCAAAGGGGTTAGATGGATTGCCGGTATCTCCAGGCGAAGCTCAGTCATTAGTGGTAACTGGACGCTTTAATTATACGTACGATATCGTAAGTAATAGTTTTATCGATTTTATTGAGAAAAAACTGGCGCAAAAATTAACAAAATTATACCTTGAAAAAGACGCTCTTCAAGAGATGTAATACTCTCGTGTCTTATAAATAAATTAGCCGCCTTTACTGATTGGCAGAGGTTATTATAGGCGGCTTTCGGCATCGCTATGGCGCGTTATAGCCCTTAAGGCGGGCCATGCCGCTATCCGTCTTACCCCCCCTGGCGGCACAAGCAAAGCTGAACGGACCACAATCTTCCTTCCCAAACCCCGTCAGCACGAAAAAATGACTTTATCCCAGGGCATGGGGGATGTGCTGGCGGACATGTTATGATGGTAATCAGTTAATTATCGCGGTGGGTGGCTGAATCGTTCAGGTTGACGCCGTGCACCGTCAAATATAACAATCAGGGATAACCCCAGCACTATGATCCGTGTAACGACCTTATCCAATCCCCGCCTGGCCCAGGCGTTTATCGATTATATGAAAAGTCAGGGCGTGACGATGGAAATGCAGCTGCAAGGGCGCGCGGCGGAGTTGTGGCTGGCCGACGACGGGGAATTGGCCCGTGTGGAGGCGGCATTGGAGATCTTTTTGCAGGATCCGCTGCACCCGCGCTACCAGGCGGCCAGCTGGCATTCAGGAACCGTGGGGCGCGGGCACTTCCGGCCTCAGCCCACATCCTGGCTGCCGGCCCTGCGCAGCAAGGCCGGGCCGCTGACCCTGGGCCTGACGATAGCCTGCGTGCTGGTCTATATACTGATGAACGTCCTGGGGGATGAGGTGGTGATGCGCTGGCTGGCCTTTCCCGCCGACCAGTCCCAGCGCGCGCAGCCGTGGCGCTGGGTAAGCCATATTCTGTTGCATTTTTCGCTGCTGCATTTATTGTTCAATCTGGTGTGGTGGTGGTATCTCGGCAGTGCGATGGAAAAATATCGCGGCTGGCTGCCGCTGGCGGTATTGACCTTGTTGTCGGCGGCAATCAGCGGGTTGGTGCAATTCCATTTCAGCGGCGCCTTGTTCGGCGGTCTCTCCGGCGTGGTCTATGCTCTGATGGGATATGTCTGGTGGTATGGCGAGAAAAATCCCGGCGGTCCGCTCCAGATGCCGCGCGGCGTCATCGTTTTCGCGTTGCTGTGGCTTATTGCCGGTTATTTCGATATTTTAGGCATCGCGATAGCCAATGCCGCCCATGTGGCAGGCTTGGCCATCGGGTTGTTAATGGCTTTCTGGGATACTCGCCGTAAAACAGGGGCAGGTCGCCATCGGTAACGGTAGGGCAGCAGAGGAATTCACGTGAAGCAAACGCAGCGGCATGATGCCATTATCGAGTTGGTACGTCGGCAGGGTTATGTCAGTACTGAAGAATTAGTGGAACATTTTGCGGTCAGTCCGCAAACCATCCGGCGCGATCTGAACGAACTGGCCGAGATCAATAAAATCCATCGCCACCATGGCGGGGCGGCTTTGCCTTCCAGCTCTGTTAATACCGCCTATCACGATCGCAAGGCCATGTGGTCGGCGGAAAAAGCGCGCATCGCCCAGCGGGTTGCGGCCCAAATCCCCAATGGCGCGACGCTGTTTATCGATATCGGCACCACGCCCGAAGCGGTGGCCCACGCATTGTTGGACCACAAGGATCTGCGGGTAGTGACCAATAACCTGAACGTTGCCACGCTGTTGACCGCGAAAGAGGATTTCCGCCTGATACTGGCCGGCGGCGAGGTGCGTACCCGCGATGGCGGCATCATGGGGGAAGCCACGCTGGACTTTATCTCCCAGTTCCGGCTGGATTACGGCATTCTCGGTATCAGCGGTATCGATATGGATGGTTCGCTGCTGGAGTTCGATTATCACGAGGTCCGCACCAAACGGGCCATTATCGATAATTCCCGCTGCGTGATGCTGGTTACCGACCACTCTAAATTCGGTCGTAACGCCATGGTTAATCTGGGGAAAATGTCACTGATAGATTATCTGTTCACCGATAAGATGCCCCCGCCCAGCGTGATGAGCATCATTGAACAATCCGAGGTGAAGCTGGAGCTGTGCTAGGCCCGGCCCGGCGTAAAAAGCAGCGGCGATCTCACCTTTTCAAGGCCGTTGACTATTCTTTGATCATCACAAACAAAACACTGTTTTTTTACGATAACTTGATATATCCATTTTATGGGGTTGTCCGTGATAATGACATGCCAGTGGGATGTCTTGCCGTATCCGGCGTTGATCAACTTATAACCAACAGGATAGAGACGCTCTTATGCCGAAAAACAAATTTGATAAAGCTGCCTTTCAGGCTGCCCTGGATCGGCGGTGGCAACATCTTGGCCTGCAAAATGCCCAGGAGATGACGCCGTTCCAGTGGTGGGATGCGGTCAGCGCCGCGGTCAACGAATTGATCCCCTGGCAACCGGCCACCGGCAGGCGGGACAGAAAAAATCCCCGTCACGTGAATTATCTTTCCATGGAATTCCTGATCGGCCGCCTCACCGGCAATAACCTCATTAATCTGGGCTGGTTCGATCCGGTCAAAAAGATCCTCGACGGCTATGGCATCAATCTAGGCGATCTCCTGGAGCAGGAAGTGGATCCGGCGTTGGGCAACGGTGGGTTGGGCCGGCTGGCGGCCTGTTATATGGATTCCATGGCAACGGTGGGACAGGATGCCATCGGCTACGGGCTGAATTATCAATACGGCTTGTTCCGCCAGCGGTTTGCCTCCGGCGAGCAGTTTGAAACGCCGGATGACTGGCATCGTGAATCCTACCCCTGGTTCCGGCATAATCCGTCGTTAACCGTCCAGGTTGGGCTGGGGGGGCGTCTGGAAAAGAATGAGCAGGGGGAGGTGGACTGGGAACCGGCGTTTACCCTGAACGGCGAGGCCTGGGACCTGCCGGTGGTGGGTTATGAAAACGGCATTACCCTGCCGCTGCGGTTATGGCAGGCGACGCATCCCCATCCCTTTGATTTATCGCTTTTTAATGATGGAAAATTTCTCAAGGCGGAGCAGGCGGGTATAGACGCCGCCAAGCTGACGAAGGTACTTTATCCCAATGATAATCATCTGGAAGGAAAGCAGCTCCGGCTGATGCAGCAGTATTTCCAGTGCGCCTGCTCGGTGGCGGATATCCTGCGCCGGCATCATTTGGCCGGCCGTTCGATACACAGCCTGCCTGATTATGAAGTGATCCAGCTCAACGACACCCATCCCACCATCGCCATTCCCGAAATGCTGCGGATTCTGCTGGATGAGCATCAATTATCCTGGCAGGAAGCCTGGCATATCACTTCGCGCACCTTCGCCTATACCAATCACACCCTGATGCCTGAAGCGCTGGAGCGCTGGGATGAAAAACTGGTACGCACGCTGCTGCCGCGCCACTACGCCATCATTCAGCAGATCGACCGGGAATTCAAAAAGCTTGTGCAAGCGCATTGGCCGGACGATGAAGAGGTGTGGAGTAAGGTGGCGGTGCGGTACGATAAGCAGATCCGGATGGCCAACCTGTGCGTGGTGTGCGGCTTCGCCGTCAACGGCGTCGCCGCGTTGCATTCCGATTTGGTGAAAACCGATCTTTTCCCGGAATATTTTGCGCTTTGGCCGCAAAAATTTCATAACGTGACCAACGGCATTACCCCGCGCCGCTGGCTTAAACAGTGCAATCCGGCGCTGGCGAGACTCATTGACGATACCATCGGCAAAGGATGGGTAACCCGGCTGGAAAAACTGAAAGAGCTGGAGCCTTATGCGGAACAGGCGGATTTTTGCGCGCAGTACCAACAAATCAAGCACGATAATAAACAGAAGCTGGCGGCGAAAATCAAGCAATTAACCGATATCACCGTCAACCCCGAAGCGCTTTTCGACGTGCAAATCAAACGGTTGCACGAGTACAAACGCCAGCATCTGAATTTATTGCATATTTTGTCCCTGTACCGTCAGTTGCGCAGCGATCCTAGCCTGGATATCGTGCCGCGGGTCGTGCTCTTTGGCGCCAAGGCCGCGCCGGGATATGCGCTGGCAAAAAATATTATTTATGCTATCAACCAGTTGGCTGAAAAGATCAATAACGACCCCAAGATAAACGACCGGCTCAAGGTGGTCTTTCTGCCGGATTACCGGGTATCGGTGGCGGAGTGGATGATTCCGGCCGCTGATCTGTCGGAACAGATTTCCACCGCCGGTAAAGAAGCCTCCGGCACCGGCAATATGAAGCTGGCGCTGAACGGCGCGTTGACCATCGGCACGCTGGATGGCGCCAATGTGGAAATCGCCGAACAGGTGGGAGAAGATCATATCTTTATCTTCGGTAATACCGTGCCGCAGGTGAAAACCCTGCTGGCTTCCGGTTATAAGCCGGCGCAATTGTTGAAAAAGGATAAAAACCTGAAGGCGTTGCTCACCGAACTGGGCAGCGGCTTATATAGCAATAAGCACAAACACGCTTTTGATCCTTTGCTGCAAAGTCTGCAACAGGGCGGCGATCCCTACCTGGTGCTGGCGGATTTCGCCGCCTATTGCGAGGCGCAGCAGCGTGTGGACGCGCTATTCCGCCGCCCGGAAGAGTGGACCCACAGCGCGGTGCTGAATACCGCGCGGGTGGGATTTTTCAGTTCCGATCGTTCGGTTCGCGATTATCAGCAGCGCATCTGGCAGGCAAAACGTTAAGGAGCAGCGATGGATCCCAAGGTATTGGATCAGGCCGCCGAGCGGGCGGGGATTATTCCGGAATATATTGACGCCTGGGGACAGCGCAAAGTAATCAGCACCGAGACCAAACGGCAATTGCTTAACGCCATGGCCGGTGTTACCGACGATCTCGCCCTGGCGGCGCCGCTGCCGCCGGTATGGGTAGTCAGGGAAGGGGAAAGCGCCGTGCTGTCGGTGGCGTTAAGCGAACCGGCGGATTGGGTATTAACCGAGGAAACCGGCCGGCAGCATGCAGGCTACCTCAGCGGCGGCCGGTTAGCGTTGCCTGCCGGGCTGCCGGCCGGTTATCACCGTCTCGCCCTGCGCAGGGAACTGCGCCACTGGAGCTGCCAGGTGATTGTCGCGCCGCCCCGTTGTTATGAGCCGGCGGCGTTGCTGGCGGGCCATAAGCTTTGGGGCGCCACCATCCAGCTTTACACCCTGCGTTCGCAGCGGAATTGGGGAGTGGGGGATTTTGGCGATCTGGCGCTGATGATTGAGGGCACAGCGAAAAACGGCGGCGCCTTTGTCGGCCTTAACCCCATCCATGCGCTGTATCCCGCGTTGCCGGGCTGGGCCAGTCCCTACAGTCCCTCTTCCCGGCGCTGGCTGAATATTATTTATATCGATGTGGGCGCACTGGATGATTTCCAGCAAAGCTCCGCTGCGCAGCAATGGTGGTGTCTGCCGGAAACCCAGGGGACCTTGTCCGCGCTGCGTGACGGCGATCTGGTCGACTATGCCGGGGTGATGGCGTTAAAACTCAGTGGATTAACCCTTGCCTTTCGGCACTTCATCACCCGCGGCCCGGAAGACCCGCAGCGTCGTTCATTCGAGGCGTTTGTCAGGGAGGGCGGCGAAAGCCTGCGGTTTCAGTCGACGTTTGATGCGCTGCATCGCCATCTTACCCTGGCGGGCCATCCGACGGAGGGCTGGCAGCAATGGCCGGAGCCCTTCCGCCAGGTTGACAGTGACGAAGTGCGCGAGTTCCGTCTAAAGCATCACCAGGACATCCGGTTTTTCAGCTATCTGCAATGGCTGGCGGCGCGGCAGTTTGATGACTGTTTCCAGCTCAGCCGCCGCTTGAATATGCCTATCGGATTGTATCGCGATTTGGCGGTTGGCGTCAGCGCCGGGGGGATGGAAACCTGGAGCGATCGCACGCTTTATCGCCTCGAGGTGTCCGTCGGTGCGCCGCCGGACCGGCTCGGTCCCCAAGGGCAGAATTGGAGCCTGCCGCCGCAGGATCCCAATGTGCTTTTCGCTCGCGCTTATGAACCCTTTATCACCATGCTGCGCGCCAATATGCGCCACTGCGGCGCACTGCGCATTGATCATGTGATGTCTCTGCTGCGATTGTGGTGGGTCCCGCTGGCGGGTAGCCCGCAGCAAGGGGCCTATGTCCGTTATCCGGTGGATGATTTACTGGCGGTATTGGCTCTGGAAAGCCATCGGCAGCAGTGCATGGTTATCGGTGAGGATTTGGGCACCGTTCCCCAGGAGATCACCGCCAAATTGCAGGCCGCGGGCATCTATTCATATAAGGTGCTGTTTTTCGAGCGCAAAGATCCCGCGCAATACCGGGCTCCCGATGAATATGTCCCGCAGGCCATGGCTACCCTGACCACCCATGATTTAGCCACCCTGCGGGGATTCTGGCAACTGGAGGATTTGCGGCTGGGCAACAGGCTGCATCTATACGCCGACGACGCAATCTATCAGCGCCTGCTGGCGGACCGGCAAAAAGCCCGGCAGGCATTGCTTGATGCCCTGCATGCGTGGAAATGCGTACCGGCCAAATTAGGCAAGAATGCCGAGCGAGTGGTCATGTCGCCGATTCTGAACCGGGGAGCCCATCGTTATCTGGCGCTCAGCCAATCGGCTTTGCTGGGGCTGCAGCCGGAGGACTGGCTGGATATGGCGCTGCCGGTTAATGTGCCGGGCACCACCGATCAATATCCCAACTGGCGGCGAAAACTGGTGCGCGAGGTGGCTGAAATCTTCGACGATCAGGGCATTACCAGGCTATTGCGGGAAGTGGGCCGGCTACGCAATAAAAGCGCCGACAGCCAGAATTCTTCGCCACGGCCCGAATGACGGGCCGAGTAAAAAGCCAACACGCCTGCAGCCTGGAAAATGAACGGTAGCGGCGGGCGCCTTAATAATAGGAGTGCTCGCCGCGCTGGTGTTCGGTTAAATCGCGAACCCCTTTCAATTCAGGGAATTTTTCCAGCAATTCCTTTTCAATGCCTTCCTTGAGGGTGTAATCCACCATCGAACAGCCGTTGCAGCCGCCGCCGAATTGCAGGATGGCCAGATTATCATCGGTGATTTCCATCAGCGTCACCTGGCCGCCGTGGCCGGCCAACTGCGGGTTGATCTGCGATTGCAGGACATATTCAACCCGTTCAATCAACGGCGCGTCATCGGAAACTTTGCGCATTTTTGCATTGGGCGCTTTCAGCGTTAACTGCGATCCTAACTTATCCGTTACAAAATCGATTTCCGCATCCTGCAAATAGGGGGCGCTAAGCTGATCGACATAAGCGGTGATTTTATCGAACGGCAGCACCGTATCAGTGGCTTCCACCGCGTCGGGAGGACAATAGGAGACGCCGCATTCCGCATTCGGGGTGCCGGGATTGATGACGAATACGCGAATTTGGGTGCCAGCTTCCTGATTGGCCAGTAATTTAGCAAAGTGTTCCTGGGCAGCATCGGTAATCCGGATCATGACATTCACTCAATAGTTGACTAATCTAGTCAGATATAATAACTCCATTAACCCGCCGACTACAAGGTACGGCAGATACACCACACCTGAACGGCTTTAGCCCGCCGGGACAGCAGCAGGCGGGTCAATTCCTCCACCGTACTGCCGGTGGTGACCACATCGTCCACCAATGCCACGGTTTTCCCCGCCACATCGATGCAGCAATCGAACGCCCCGCGCAAATTCCGGCGCCGGGCGCCGGCGTGCAGCGTTTGCTGCGGCGGCGCGGCGCGGATTCGCACCAGAGCATCGGCACGGTAATCCACCTCCAGCCAGCGGGACAGGGTATGTGCCAGCAGGTGGGTTTGATTATACCCTCTGCGCCAGTGCCGGTAAGCATGCAAAGGAACATTAAGTATAAGCTCGGGCCGGAAAACCTGTTGTTCCCGATGTGCTTCCTGCCAGCGCAGCAGCAGCAGCCGGGCGAGGACCCGCGCCAGGCCGATGCCGCCGTGATATTTTAGCCTTTTTATCAACTGGCTGAGGGGGGGTTGATAATCGGTGACATACAATAGGATTTCCCAGGGCGGTGCTTTCAGGAGACAACGCCCGCAGGGGCGGCCGGCGTTCCCGGCCGGCAGGCCGCAGCGGGGACAGCACCGGTCCCTGGCGTCCAGCAGCCGGACGGCGCAGCATCGGCAGATACCCTGATGGCTGAACCAAAGCGGTTGCCGGCATAGCCAACACAGGGCGCCAATGGTTAACATAAGCCGTTTTCCTTAACCCATATCTTCAACAAAAGAGACTATAACCGATGACGCCACTCTATTGGCATACCACCGGCAGCGGAACGACTGAACTTGTGCTGCTCCATGGCTGGGGTTTGAATTCCCAGGTATGGTCTTACATTGTGCCGCGGCTTACGCCGCATTTTCGGGTCCATCTGGTGGACTTGCCGGGATATGGCCGCAGCCAGGGCTTCGGGACCATGACGCTCGAACAAATGGCTCAAACGGTGGCGGAACGGGCGCCGGAACACGCCTGGTGGCTGGGCTGGTCGTTGGGGGGACTGGTGGCGAGCCAGGTGGCGTTAACCCTGCCGCAGCGGGTGGACGGGTTGGTCACCGTGGCCTCATCGCCCCGTTTCAGCGCCACCGACGGCTGGCCCGGCATCAAGCCGGACGTCCTGGTGGGTTTCGAACAGCAATTGGCCGAAGATTTTCATAAGACGGTGGAGCACTTCCTGGCGCTGCAAACCCTGGGAACGGAAACGGCCCGGCAGGATACCCGCCGTTTGAAACAGGTGGTACTGGCGCAGCCCCTGCCGTCGGTGGACGTATTGACCGGCGGCTTGGATATTCTGCGCACCGCGGATCTGCGGCAGGCTATGGCGGCCCTGGATATGCCATTTTTACGTCTGTACGGTAGCCTTGACGGGCTGGTGCCGCGCAAGGTAGCGGCGCTTCTGGACCCGTTATGGCCCCAAAGCAGCAGCTACCTGTTTGAGAAAGCCGCCCACGCCCCGTTTGTTTCTCATCCCGATCTGTTTTGCCAGCAGCTCATCAAATATATCCGACCATGATGGGGCAGCGCCGCCGTAACCTTCCCGCGCAAAATAATGCCTGACATTTTACCGTCCCCTGCGGCGGTAAAAGAGTTCCTGACCGGCCGTGAAATGCTTATTAAGCAATTTATCCCATAATCATTAAGTGCGAGGCGGTTATACCCTAAATAATTCGAGAGGGGATCGTTCAATTCTTTGTTTCCCCTGTTAGCGACTCATTTTAATTGAGAGGTGGTCTATATGAAAAAATTAATTTTATTCGCCATGACGCTTTGCGGTATTGTGTTTTCACTGAATGCGCTGGCGGCGCAAGAAATTACCGCTCAGGAAGCCGTAGAAAAAGGCTATAAGAGAATAGGCACGATTCATACCACCGCCAAGGCGACGTCTCCCATGGATGCCAAGGCCATCCTGTCGCAACGGGCGGATGAAAAAGGCGGTAATTATTATGTGATTATCGCCGGTCGCGAACACGGCAGATTCAGCGCCACCGCCGAGGTCTATGAATAATTCCGGCCAGCGCCGGGCGCAATAAAATAAAGCGCCGAATCTTTTAAGCCGGTGCGGGTTCTGCTTTGCACCGTGATTTTCTTTGCGGCCAAAAGCGTTTTGGCCGCGATAAACAAATCCGGCAACAAAAAACCGCCATACCGGCCCTTCATTACCTTAAGGCTAACGATCGGTCGCCGGGGTTAATTGATGACCGCCGCCGCCGCGCCCTAAACTCCCTTATCGTTTATACCCGTCATCTTTCAAGCTGCGGCTGTGTTGGCCGCCTTGCCGCAACCCGAAATCTGTTGGGTATTTTACCGCTGTTCGTAAAAAAACAGTCAATGTACCGAGGAGCTTTATCATGCCGCTTCATCAAGCATCCGCCAAAGTCTGGGATTCGCGGCGTACGGAAAAAAAACGCCGACTCGACAATCTTCGTGCCGTCGCCGACGGAAAAGTACTGCCCACCGATAAAATGACCGCTATTCTCGAGACTATTCTGGCCCCCGGAGATCGGGTGGTATTAGAAGGCAACAACCAGAAACAGGCCGATTTTCTTTCCCGCATGCTGGCTAAGGTCAATCCGGAAAAAATCCACGATTTGCATATGATCATGCCCAGCGTCAGCCGGTCCGAGCACCTTGACCTGTTCGAAAAAGGCATTGCCCGTAAGCTGGATTTCGCATTTTCCGGCCCGCAGAGCCTGCGTATATCCCAATTGCTGGAAGACGGGCTGATGGAAATCGGCGCCATCCATACCTACATTGAGCTGTACGCCCGCCTGTTTGTGGATTTGGTGCCCAATATCGCCCTGATTGCCGGTTTCAAGGCCGACCGCAAGGGCAATCTTTACACCGGTCCCAGCACCGAAGATACCCCGGCGCTGGTGGAAGCCACGGCGTTCAAAGACGGCATCGTTATCGCCCAGGTCAATGAGCTGGTGGATGATGAAAACGACCTGCCGCGAGTGGATATCCCCGGCTCATGGGTGGATTTTGTGGTGGTGGCGGATAAGCCTTTCTTTATCGAGCCGCTGTTTACCCGCGATCCCCGCTTGATTAAACCGGTGCACGTGTTAATGGCCATGATGGCGATTAAAGGCATCTACGCTAAACATCAGGTGCAGTCGCTGAATCACGGCATCGGATTCAATACCGCCGCCATCGAGCTGCTGTTGCCCACCTATGGCGAACAGCTGGGCCTGAAAGGCAAAATCTGCCGTCACTGGACGCTCAATCCCCATCCTACCCTGATCCCCGCCATTGAAAGCGGCTGGGTGGAAACCGTGCACTGCTTTGGCGGTGAACTGGGGATGGAAGACTATATCGCCGCCCGCCCGGACGTGTTCTTTACCGGCGCTGACGGCTCGATGCGCTCCAACCGCGCCTTCTGTCAATTGGCCGGTCAATATGCGGTGGACATGTTTATCGGTTCTACCCTGCAAATCGACGGTCTGGCCAACTCCTCCACCGTGACCCGCGGACGGCTGTCCGGTTTCGGCGGCGCGCCGAATATGGGGCACGATCCCCATGGCCGCCGGCATCCCACGCCCGCCTGGCTGGACATGATCGAAGAGCCGGATCCGATGCAGCGCGGTAAAAAGCTGGTGGTACAGATGGTGGAAACCTATCAGGCCGGAGCCAAACCGTCTTTCGTGGAAAAGCTGGAAGCGGTTGAAGTGGGCCAGGGCGCGGGTATGCCATTGGCGCCGGTAATGATTTACGGCGATGACGTGACCCATGTGCTCACCGAGGAAGGCATCGCTTATCTCTACCGGGCGCGTTCCATGGAAGAACGCCGGGCGATGGTGGCCGCCGTGGCGGGTATCACCGATATCGGCCTGGGAGTGGATGCCGCCAGGGTGGCGGATTTGCGCCGCCGGGAACTGGTGGTTTATCCCGAAGATATGGGCATCAAACGAGCCGACGCCAGCCGTTCCATGCTGGCCGCCGGCAGTATCGCCGATTTGGTTGAATGGTCGGGCGGGCTCTACCAGCCGCCGGCTAAATTCCGGAGCTGGTAATGAAAGCCCTTACGGCAGTCCCGGCATATGACGTTGAAGCGCAGGCTGACCGACTCTCCGCCCTGGCGGTGCGGGCGCTGATTGAAGAGGCCCGCCTGAGCCCTAAACCGGGACTGGTGGACAGCCGCGGCGCCGGGGCGCATCGGGATCTCAGTCTGGATCTCATGGAGCGCTCCGCCCTCAGCCTGCAGCCGACGTTTTACCGCCTGGCCTTGCACAGCTGGCTGCGGCCGGCCGACGGGGCGCTGCGCCAGGAAATCGGCCGTTTAGGCCGTGAAGGCGAGCAGCAGATGATGGCGGCTACCGACGGCGTTAATACCCATCGCGGCGCGATTTGGGCCCTGGGACTGCTGGTCAGCGCCAGCGCCATGCTGGGCGGTCGCGGCAGCGTGGCATTCATCGCCGCCGCCGCCGCGCAGCTGGCGTCGCTGCCGGATCCCTTCAGCCCCAAGAACTTTAGCAAGGGGCAGCGGGCGGTACAGCGCTACCGGGTGCCGGGGGCGCGGGATGAGGCCGTTGAAGGCTTTCCCCATGTGGTAAGCCGCGCATTGCCGCAATTACACCGCAGCCGCCGGCAGGGTGCCGGCGAATCCCAGGCCCGGCTGGATGCGTTAATGGCCATTATGTGCACGCTGACGGATACCTGCGTACTTAACCGTGGCGGTATGCCGGCGCTGAACGCCATGCACCGGGGCGCCTTGGCGGTCCTGGCCGCGGGGGGGGCCGCCACCCCCGCGGGGCGCGATGCCCTGGCCGAACTGGAGCGCCGTATGCTGCAAGACAACGCCTCGCCGGGCGGCGCGGCGGATCTGTTGGCGGCGACGATTTTCCTCGATTGGGTTAGCGCCTGATCATTTACATCATCATGAGGATGCTATGGAACGAATCGAATTGCATTTTCCCGCCGGTGAGGCATTGCCCGCACAGGCATTGGCCGGCGTAGTGGGTTCCGGCGATCTGGAGGTGCTTTATCAGCCCTCCGCGGATAAATCACTGCAGGTCACGGTGACCTCGTCGGTGGATGGCGGCCGGCAGCGCTGGCAACACCTGTTTGAACGGGTCGGCGCCGCCCATGCCCTGCCGGCGGGACGACTGGAGATCAATGATTTCGGCGCCACGCCCGGCGTTGCCCGTCTGCGGATCGAACAGGTTTTCGAGGAGGCCGAACATGTCTGAACGAACCAGTTTTATTGAATTAAGCGCCCGGCAGCGGGCCCGCGCCATGCTGGACGAAGGCAGCTTTCGTGAACTGCTGGGGCCGTTTGAACACATTGTTTCCCCCTGGCTCGAACCCCAGGGCATCGTGCCCCAGTCCGACGACGGTATGGTGGTGGCGAAAGGGACTTTGGACGGCAAGCCCACAGTGGTGGTGGCCATCGAGGGCGCCTTCCAGGGCGGCAGCATGGGGGAAGTCTCCGGCGCCAAGATGGCGGCGGCCCTGGAGCTTGCGGCGGAAGACCACCGCCGGGGTATTAACACCCAGGCGGTACTGATGCTTGAAACCGGCGGCGTGCGTTTGCAAGAGGCCAATCTCGGCCTGGCCGCCATCGCCGATATTCACGCCGCCATTGTGGATTTGCGCCGTTACACCCCGGTTATCGGGGTTGTGGCGGGCACGGTGGGCTGTTTCGGCGGGATGTCCATCGCCGCGGCCCTGTGCAGTCGCCTGATCGTGACCCGTGAGGCGCGTTTGGGCCTCAATGGTCCGCAGGTGATTGAACAGGAAGCGGGCCTGGAGGAGTACGACTCGCGGGATCGTCCGTTCATCTGGCGGATGACCGGCGGCGAAGTGCGCTACCAGGCCGGTTTTGTCGACGCCCTGGTGAAGGATTCGCTGGCGGAGGTCAGACAGACCACGGTGGATTTCCTGCGCCAAGGCGTACCGGCGCGGCTGCGCACCGACGACTATCGCCTGTATCTGTCCAAACTCAATGAATTCGACACCCGCCAGCAAGTGGAAAAAGAACAGACACTGGCGCTGTTTAGCCGGGAGGATCGCTCATGAATACCACCTACCTAAGTCGGGGAGATTATTGGTTTTCCCTGCTCACCACCGGCGCGACACCGCGCCATGGACAATGCGCCTCGGTAAAAGCGGCCGACGGAGAGCTTAACGACCAGCCGGCGCGCTATATCGCCGTGGTGCCCGATGCCGGTAATCATTACCCGCGCGCGGCGCTGGGGGAAGTCGGCCTGCTGGAAGGCTGGACGCTGGATGAAGTGGTCAGCGAGGTCATTGCCCTGGATAAAGATAACGCCGTTAAACGCGCCATCGTGGCCGTGGTGGATGTACCGAGCCAGGCCTATGGCCGCCGGGAAGAAGCCTTCGGCATCCACCAGTCATTGGCGGGAGCGGCCTCGGCCTATGCCCAAGCCCGGCTGGCGGGTCATCCGGTTATTGCTCTTATCGTCGGTAAAGCCATGTCCGGCGCTTTTTTGGCCCACGGTTACCAGGCCAATCAACTGATTGCCTTCAACGACCCGGCGGTCATGGTCCATGCCATGGGTAAGGAATCCGCCGCCCGTATCACCCTGCGCTCGGTGTCGGCGCTGGAAAAACTGGCGAAAACCATTCCGCCCATGGCCTATGACATCGAAAACTACGCCACCCTCGGTCTGCTGGCGCAATTACTCGACATCGCCAACCCGGACCAGGCCGGCGATGGGGACGTGCAGCGGGTGCGCGCCGCACTGACGGAAGCCTTGGCGAAAGCCCGTAAGCAAGGCAGTAGCCTGGCCAATCGGTTAACCGCCGAGAACCGCTACAGCTCGCTGCTGGTGAGGGAACGCATGCGTCAGGAGTGGTAACAAATATCCAGCCCAGGCCTTCAACACCTGCCGTCACCGGGAAATGGTCTCTTCAGCAACGGTCTACAGACTGCAGACAAACGTACTCGGCATCAGAAAGGCGGGACAGGCTGCTAGAAGAGTAAACCGTCCGCGCCAGGGACCAATACGCCGGGAGCGTATTGGAACAACGCCGCTAGGCGTTGGCCCGAAGGGCGGCAACCAGGGAGGGTAGCCGTAATCGCGCGGATCGAGCCTACAGGGACGTATTCACGGCGTGTTTACGAGCTGGCAGCCTGTCCCGACCGGGCACCTTGTCAACAAGCTCGGACTATTGCCCAAAGGGTGATAGCCGGACCGGTTTTATGCTGTTTTCCGGCTCACGAACAACAAAAATGCCATCGCGGCCGGGCCAAAAACATTATTTTTCATTATTGAACGGATGGTTATATGACTTATATTATTTTGCACGCTCTGGCGCCGATATTCGTGATCATGCTGCTGGGCTATTATGCCGGCAAAGCCAAAATGGTGGTGAACTCCAATGTTTCGCTGCTGAATGTGTTTGTGATGGACTTTGCGCTGCCCGCCGCGCTGTTCAGCGCCACGGTGCAAACCCCTTGGAAAGGGATAATCAGCCAGTCGCCGCTGATCCTGCTGCTGGTTTTATCCATGTGGATAGCCTATGCCGCGCTCTATTTCATCTGCACGCTGGGATTTAAAAAATCCCCCCAGGATGCGGCGGTGTTAACCCTGACGGTGGCGCTGCCGAACTATGCCGCCCTGGGCCTGCCGATTCTCGGCAGCGTGCTGGGGGAAAGCTCGGCCACCTCGCTGTCGGTGGCGGTGTCCATCGCCTGCGGTTCGGTATTGATGACGCCGTTCTGCCTGCTGATCCTCGAACGTGAAAAAGCCCGCGCCAGCGGGGAAAGCCATGGGTCCACCCTGATGCTGCTGCCGCTATTGATGTGGCGTTCGGTGAAAAAACCCATCGTCTGGGGCCCGTTGCTCGGGGTATTGCTGTCGGCCTGCGGAGTGAAGATGCCGGAAATCGTATTGGCTTCCATCAAGCCCCTGGGGCTCTCCGCCACCGCCTCGGCGCTGTTTCTCACCGGCGTTATCCTCTCGGCCCGTAAGCTGAAAATCAATGCGCCGGTACTGCTGTCCTGCCTGACTAAAAACATCATCCAGCCCTTTATAACCATAGGCCTGTTGTATGCTTTCGGGATTACCGGGCCGGTGGCCGTCACCGCGGTATTGATGATTGCCCTGTCGGCGGGTTTCTTCGGTATCGTGTTCGGTAACCGTTTCGGCGTGCAGTCGCCGGATGCGGAGGCCACGCTGTTGATAAGCTCCATACTCTGTATCATCACGTTGCCGTTGTTTATTACGCTCAGCGCCGGACTGTAGCCGGAGGAGTCGTTATGCGTCCGCCAGCACCGCACGATTTGTTATGGATTGATGATGGCCGCCGGCTGCACTGGCGGCCATCGCCGCCGTCCTGGGTCGCCGCCCAATGGTCGCCGTTATTGCCGTTGGTGGTACGACGTGACGGCAGCTTGCCGGCCTCTATTCCGGTGGGGATTCGCGGCACGCAACGTTCCCTGCGGGCCGCGGCCTGGGTCAATGCCGATGCCGTTACCCGCACGGCCACGCCGGAAGCGCTGGTGGGGCAATTGGCCCGCAGCGACCTCGGGGCCAACGAGGCGCTGCCGGTGATGCAGGCATTGCGCCAAATGGCGGCGGCGGATTGGCCCTGGCCCTGGGGCGTCACCGGCAGCTGCGGTTATATGCTGGCCACCGGCTTGCCGGTGTGCCGCGCCGAAAGCGATCTGGATCTGCTGATCCGCAGCTCGCGGCCGCCGCAGCCGCGAGATTTCGCCCCCTTGATGGCGTTCATACCCGCCTTGCCCTGCCGGGTGGATATTCAACTGGAAACGCCTCTGGGGGGCTGCGCGCTGACGGAATGGCTGCGGGGCGGCAAAGTCATGGTTAAGACCGCCGATGGCCCGATACGGGTAACCAACCCCTGGGCGAATGAGGAACAGGGCGATTGCGGCGTCGCGGACCATCATTAATCGCGCGGTCTGTCGGACGCGAGGGCAGGTTTTCCACCGTTTTACCATACCGGAGGGTTCGGTGAAAATTTTACTGACGTTTCCCGGCCAGGGGCCGCAGGTCCCCGGCATGCTGCATCACCTGCCCGATAACGATGAAACCCGTGGCCTGCTGGAGCGGGCCACGGCGATTCTCGGCGAGCCGGTGCTGGATTGGGATAGCGCAGAAGCGCTGCAATCCACCCGCGCCGTGCAGGTATGCCTCTATATCGCCGGGGTGGTCTATGCCCGGCAGGTACGGCAGGCCGGCATCCGGGCCGATTTCGTCAGCGGCCTGTCCATCGGCGCGTTTCCGGCGGCGGTGAGCGCCGGCGCGCTGGGCTTCGACGATGGCTTACGGCTGGTGGCGCTGCGGGGCGAATTGATGGAGCGGGCTTATCCCGACGGTTACGGACTGTCGGCCGTCACCGGCCTGTTGCAACGGCCGCTGGAACAGATTATCGCCCAGGTGCATCGGCCGGATAACCCGGTTTACCTGGCTAATCTGAATGCCGAGGATCAGTTCGTGATTGCCGGTAGCGAGCGGGCCATGGCACAGGTTTGCGTTCTGGCGCGGGAGCAGGGGGCGGGGCGCACCCAACGTCTGGCGGTGGCGGTGCCGTCCCATTGTGAACTGTTGCGGCAGCCGGCGACGGCACTGGCGGCCGCCATGGCGAAGGTCAGCCTGCGGCGTCCGGATATCGCTTATCTTAGCGGCAGCACCGGGCGGGTACTGTGGCAACCGGAGCGTATCGCCGACGATCTGGCGATGAACATGGCGCGGCCGGTACATTGGCAGGACGCCATGGTGAGCGCCTATGAACGGGATGTCCGCCTGGCGATTGAGATGCCGCCGGGGGCGGTGCTCACCGGCCTGACCAAACGCGTGATGGAACAGGGAGAGGCCATCGCCCTCGGCCAACATCCCCTGGAATTGATTATAGCCCTGGCCGGCCGCTTGTCTCGGCGATGAGGGACGGGGCCGCCTGTGCTTCGCTAGTCCGGCGGCCGAGGGCATACATCCTGCCTTCCGCCAGCAGGGCCAGTAAATCCGGGTCGTGCTCGCGGTTGCGGGCAAAGACCAGGGCGATGGTTTGCCGCATTTGGTATGGCGCCGCCAGCGGCAGCATGCGAAAGGCGGGATCGTGGATTTTTTTCATCCGCCCCGGCAGCAGAGTGCAGCCGACGCCGGCCTGCACTAGATTTACCATGGAGAAGATGTCGTTAACGCGGGTGACGATGTGCGGTTCAAAGCCGGCGATATGAAAGGCTTCCTGGAAGCCGTGATAGGTGGCGAATCCTTCGGTGAGGGAGACGAACTTTTCGTCTTTGAAATCCCGCAGATCCGCCGGACCGTTAACGATATGCGCGGCGGAGGCGGGTACGGCCAAAAAAATATCGTCATTGAATAACGGCAGGGTTTCAAAACGCGCCGGGTCTATTTGGGTATCGCTGACCGACAGCAGGATGGCATCCAACTGCTGGTCCTCAAGACGCAGCAGCAGATCCTGATTCGACCCCATCTGTAATTCCAGCTCAAGGTTCGGCCGGCGCAGTTTTAATCCCATGATCAATCGCGGTACGGTATCAAGGGTGAGAGAATAGAGCGTGCCGAGTTTTAGCCGGCCCTGCCCGACCCCGCCGCTTTTGCGGGTTTCCTCAATGCCCCGTTTCATCAGATCCACCACCTCGCGGGCATATTCCGCCAGGGTTTCGGCCGCCGGTATGGGTGAAAGATTACGCCCCTGGTGGATAAACAGCGGGCAGCGGACGCTCTCTTCAAGGGTATGCAACGCGCGGTGAACGCTCACCGTGCTTAACCCCAACAGGTCGGCGGTACGGCTGATATTGCGCTTGTCCATGAAAGCCAGGAAGATTTCCAGCTTCCGAAAGGTGATATCGTTATCAATCATAAAATTGCTTATATCCCGGAGATCTGGAGCCGGTGAGTCCGGTTAGGGATTCGTCAGCCAGAAAAACTGATAAGGTTCCAGACTAAACGCTATTCCGCCGGTTATCTCACGACACGTTATCACATCCCGGTAATGGCCGTCGGGCAAAGTGCAATTGATGGGTTTGATGCTCAGGTTGTACAGGCAAAGGATATTCTGGCGCGGATGACGCCGGTGAAAAGCAAACAGGGCATTATCCAGTTCCAGTATTTCCATGGCGGCATCCGGATGAAACGCCGGCTGTTGCCGCCGGGTTTGTATTAATCCGCTTAATTGATGAAATACCCGCGAGCGCAGCGAGGTTTCATCCTGCAGCGCCGCCTCGATGGCCTTCAGCGGATATTTTTCCCGGTTGACTGCCCGGTTGTAACCGGCCGCTTTTACCCCTTCATAATCGTTGCGCGAACCCAGTATGCTTTGGATGTAAACCGCGGGGACGCCGGGGAACGCCAGCAAAATGGCATGGGCCAGCATAAAGCGGCGCAGCCTGATATCATCCGTATCCTTGCGCCGGTTAAGGGCATCCATAAAGGTGACGTTGATTTCATAGGGGCTGGTGGTGCCGTCGGTATTTTGCTTGTAGGAAACCAGCGCCCCTTCCGATTCCAGATCCCGTACCAGGTTGTTGATTTCCAGCTCCGGCAGAATGCCCCGCAGTGGGTTCATGCCGATGCCGTCGTGGGATGCCAGGAAATTCAGGTACGTGGTATCCGTGCGTCCCGTTTCCATGGAGGACGCCCACTGCCGCAGGGCGCGGCTGCTGCCGTTGTGGATAGCGTGCAGCACCAGCGGCGGCAAGGGGAATTGATACACCATCTGGGCTTCGTCATGGCCGTTGCCGAAGTAGCTGATATTGTCTTTATGGGGGACGTTGGTTTCGGTGATAATCACGGTACCCGGCGCCACCTCATCGACGATGGCGCGAAACAATTTCACCAGCAGATGCGTCTTCGGCAGATGGATGCAACGTGTGCCGAGCTCTTTCCACAAATACCCCACCGCATCCAGCCGAATGTATTCCGCCCCTTGCGTCAAATAGTGCAGCAGCACCCCGATGATGTTGATCAGCACATGGGGATTGGCAAAATTCAGATCCACCTGATCGGCGCTGAAGGTGGTCCAGAGATATTTGGTTTGCTCGTCTTTAGTGGTAAAGGGCGTCAAGAGCGGCGAGGTGCGGGGACGAGTGACGGTGCTGAGATCGGTGGCGGGGGGCAGGGCGATAAAAAAATCTTCATAATCCGTGAGCTGCTCCCGATACCCCGCCAGCCATTTGCTGTGGGATGAAATATGATTACAGACAAAATCGAACATCAGGCGGGCGTACTCATTGAGTATGCTGATATGTTGCCAACTGCCGACGATGGGGTTTACCTGGTGATAGTCAATGACGGCAAAACCGTCATCGGAGGAGTAGGGATAAAAAGGCAACAGATGTATCAGGTTGAACGTCTCTTTCAGACGCTGTTGAAAAAAAGTGGTCAGGCTCACCAGCGTGGGCTGTTCCGCCTCCATAAACTGGTCCGCATAGGTAATCAGCACCACGTCCTTTTGGTCCCAATGGCTTTTGCGCGGCTGTTGCAGGGTCGATTTGGCAAAATTGATTTTACTTTTGATGGTATCCAACTGAGCCTGGGTCAATGACGAGGCATAAATCTCTTCAAGTAACTGGGTAATGGCTTCCATCATTGCACCTTGTTGATGTGACGACGTCCTGAAACAGCGTGACCTTGGCAAACAAGCCATGTTGTCAATGTAGCCATTAGAAATAAAAGCGCAAAC
Source organism: Sodalis ligni (assembly GCF_016865525.2). Lineage (NCBI taxonomy): Bacteria > Pseudomonadati > Pseudomonadota > Gammaproteobacteria > Enterobacterales > Bruguierivoracaceae > Sodalis > Sodalis ligni. Next base: position 493,716 of record NZ_CP075169.1, read on the forward strand.
CTTCTTATATATTCTGCATTGGCGGCAGCCGGTCCATTTCAGTCGCCAACGGCCATTAATAACCTTAATTACAATAGGTTATTACGACAGGATTTTATTCTGCTGCTTTTATCGGGCAGGAGATTTGCGGAGCAGTCCGATGGGAGGAGTTAACGTCCGGCAGTAACCAGTCGGTAAACCGGGGCACGGCATTGCCGTTTCTGCGGACAATGCTTGCAGCCGCCGGTAGGGGCGTCGGCAATACGCTCAACCTGTCCCATGCTTACCAGCTGTTCGAGCATGGCTTCGGTCATGGCGACGGAAAGGTTCAGCTGAGCGCTTAGCCGAGGGGTATCGGCCTGGCCCAGCAGCGCCAGGGCATCGCGTAATTGCAGCAGCTTGCCCACGGTTATTTCTCCGGTTGGCAGCAGCGGCCGGAAGCCGTAGCGTTCCGGGCGGGCCCGGGCCGGGCCAGTGACGGGGCAAAACGCTGCCTTAGCAGGTACAGTGACAAGATGAACAGCGCATTCGCCATCAATACCAGCAGGATGGCAAACGCGCTATCAGCCGGGTGGTCGGCAAAGGTTACCCCCTGGTAAAACAGCGTTGCCAATGAATAGGCCACGTTAATGCCCCAGAATACCGACAGGCTCATCCAGCCGCGATTGCTCTCGCGCGCGATGGCTCCCATCACTGAAACGCAGGGCACATACAGCAATACAAAGATAAGATAGCTGTAAGCGGCCACGGCGCCGCCGAATTTTTTGCTCATGATGCCCATTGACCCGCCGCTCATTTCGCCATCGCCCTTACTGGCTTCGATGGGGTTGGCAAGCACGCTCAGGCTCAGGGTGTCCAGCAGTTGTTGCCCGGTCAGCATCACTGCGTCGGCCAACTGGGCCAATAAATCATATTCATCCGCGTCGAATGGCGCCTCGACACGATTTTCCGCGGTATAAAGCTGATTCAAGGTGCCCACCACCACTTCCTTGGCCAATACGCCGCTTAACAACCCCACCGTGGCCTGCCAGTTATCCGGGGAAACCCCCATTGGCGCCAGCAGGGGGGTAATGGCCTTACCCACCGACGCCAGCGCTGAGGTGTTGATTGTCTCCGCCGCCGTGCCGCGCAGGGTAAAACTGCTCAGCATGCCGACAACAATACCGGCGGCGATAATCACTTTTCCCGCCCCCAGCAGAAACATTTTGAGCCGCTGCCAGGTCTGCGCCAACAGGCTTCGGATATGGGGAACATGGTATACCGGCAGTTCCATGATAAATGGCGTGGTCTCGCCGCGCAGAAGGGTGAGTTTGAGCATCAGGCCGGTCAATATCGCCACCACAATGCCCAGCAAATAGAGTGAAAACACTATCAGGGCGCCCTGCTGCCCGTAAAACGCCGCGGCGAACACCGCAAAAATGGCCAGGCGGGCGCCGCAGGACATAAAAGGCGCCATCATGATGGTCATCAGCCGTTCACGGTGGGCATCCAGGGTGCGGGCACCCATTACCGCCGGCACATTGCAGCCAAAACCCACTATCAGCGGTACGAAGGATTTGCCCGGCAGGCCAAGGGCCAGCATCATCCGATCCATGACGAACGCGGCGCGGGCCATATAGCCGGTTTCCTCGAGAAATGACAAAAACAGATACATCATGCCGATTTGCGGGATTAACGGCAGCAGCGTATTGATGCCGCAGCCGATGCCCTGCGCCAGCAGCCGGGTCAGCCAAAATGGAAAATGCAGGGTATGGCCCAGCCATTGAATGCCGTCGATAAACAACGCCGCCGAGCCCAGCTCAAAGAAGGGCTTGAAGGCTCCGCCGAGATTGATGGCCAAAAAAAACATCAGGTACATCACCAGGAAAAAAAACGGTATCCCAAGCCAGCGATTCAGCGCCAGCATGTCCAGGAGCTGGGTTGGCCGGCCGCCTTCGGCCTGCTGTCCGCCGCTCACCGACTCGCATATCCGGCCGATTTCGCGATAGCGCGCATCGGCGATAATCAGCGCCGGCTCGTCTCCAAGCGTCAGGCCCAGTTTGTCCCGGATGTTTTCCTGATATTGACGGGGAAGTCCTGCCCGGGCGCAGCAGTGGATATCGCCTTCCAATATTTGCAGCGCCAGCCAATGCCGTTGGTCGCGGGGGAGTATGGGGGGTAAACGGGGCACCAAAGCGTCCACGGCTTCGGTCAGCGTCGGTGGATAGATTACCGGCAGCGGGGGACAAAGATCGGCCGCGCCGCTAATGGCTCTTTTCAGGGCGTCAATGCCGTTGCCGCGGGTGGAAACCAGCGGCAACACCGGACACCCCAGCCGCCGCGACAGTGCCGGAATATCGATGTGAATGCGCTGCCCGCGCGCTATATCCAGCATGTTCAGCGCCAGGATACAGGGCATTCCCAGTTCAAGTATTTGCAAGGTCAGATAGAGATTGCGCTCCAGATTCGACGCGTCCACCACGTTAATCAGCAGGTCGGCTTCCCGGCCGAGTATAAAATGACAGGGAATCTGCTCATCCAGGGAGGTCTGCGCTGAAAGAGTGGTTAAAGAATAGGTGCCGGGCAGGTCAACCAGGGTAACATGCTGGCCGTTGGCGATAAATTCCCCTTCTTTTCGCTCCACCGTCACCCCGGCCCAATTGCCGACGCGCTGGCGTCTGCCGGTTAATTGATTAAACAACGTGGTTTTTCCGGCATTGGGATTACCGATCAGGCCGATGGTAAGCTGGTTCATATCCTTTGGAGCTTCCGTAGTAAGAATGGGCTTAGATAAAAATGCGGGATGGATTGATACTCCGACTTCTTAAATAAAGGCATTTAAAAAAAGTTTTCAAAATATTTACATCATTAATAGGAGATCAGCATCCATCATTGAATATAATCTGTGCAAGGTCGTTTTTCCGTAACGCTAAGTGTGTTCCACGGGTCTCAATTTGAATAGGATCACCCAAAGGGGCAATACGAACGACGCGAAATGAGCTGCCCGGCAGCATACCCAGGGACAAAAGTTTTTGCCGGAAGGCCAGGCTGATTTTGCTGGTGTAGCCGGTGATGGTATAGCGTTGATGTGGAATGAGGTGCATGTAATATTCTTTCTCATGAAATGGATGAACAACAATAAGATGTTATGAATTGAATAATATCCTCAATATTGATAATGTAATTTATTAGAAGACTGTAATATCAATATATACATTCATTTCATGATAATAGACAGGAAGGCCATCGGATGGCACAGTTTTTAACACCAATGAGATTCATTTGCAAATAAAAAGTATTCTTAAATGGCGCAAACGCTGGATATTTATTTGAGGTTAATAAGATATGTTTATTGGGATTGATTGAATGAATCTGTGATAATATTATCTAACTAATAGTTATTAACTATATTAATATGAAAAAAATATTACTCGGATCAATTAACGGTTAATGAATATCGTTTAAGGAGCATCAACAATAAAAAACCTGACTGGTAGGTCAGGTTTTTTTATTCTGCTTCGCCGAGATTGGTGGTCACTTTGAAGTAGCACCGCATGTATCTGTTAGCTCTAGGTGAGTTTAGCATTTTTTTTGGTATCGTCAATCTAATGTGACTGTCCGTTTCAGATGGAGAACATATAATCGGCGAGCTAACAGTTATGCGGATGCGGTCCTCTGAGCAGTAGTTGCAATTTACTCACTTCAACTTTACCCAATTAGAAACAGGTGGTGCTGTTTGATCTGCCTTCGCCCACAGAGTACTGCGTGTATCTGTTAGCGCTGATACCCGTCGCGAGGGAAACCCAAAGGCATAAGCGGCGTGTGGCGCTCTGTAATAAATAGGAGCAGCCTCAGTGATTAGTCTGAATACCATAGTGGTAACGCTGAATATAATTCACGTCACCCTGCAGATAATCGTTGTCGTCAAGCAGCTGACCGGACGCCCTTAAGGATCGAAGGAACTGAATAAAGGCGGAGGATTAACCACCTTCCGCCTTTTTAGTTGCTGAATCTTTAAATCATTCTGTATATTTTCTGTAAATCAACGTTTTTTACCCAACGCGGCGGCCAGCGCGTCGCCCATGGCGCTGTTGCCGGCGGCGGAGGGGCTGGCCTGACGGTTTTTCGACGCCGGCCGGGCCTGAGCCTCGCGCCGCTTATCGCCGCCGTCGCGGCGGCTGGCGGTTTCTCCCGGCTGCTCGTCCAGCCGCATGGTCAGGGCGATGCGTTTGCGCTGCAGGTCCACGTCCATGACCTTAACCTTGACGATATCGCCGGCTTTCACCACTTTATGGGGATCGTCCACATAATGCGTCGCCAGGGAGGAAATATGCACCAGGCCGTCCTGATGGACGCCGATATCCACGAATGCGCCGAAGTTGGTGACATTAGTGACGGTGCCTTCCAGTATCATGCCTAAGGACAGGTCATTCATGGTTTCCACCCCCTCGGCGAAGGTGGCGGTCTTGAATTCCGGCCGCGGGTCGCGCCCGGGTTTTTCAAGCTCTTTAAGGATGTCCGTCACCGTTGGCAACCCCACGCGCTCATCGGTAAAACGAACCGGGTCCAGAGTTCGCAGGGCACCGCCGTTACCCATGACCTTTTCCAAGGGCAGCTGTATCGCCTGGAGGATGCGTTCCACCACCGGATAGCTCTCAGGATGCACGGTTGAGGCATCCAGCGGATTATCGCCGTGATTGATGCGTAAAAAACCGGCGCACTGTTCGAAAGCCTTGGGCCCCAGACGACCGATCTTCAGCAATTGGTTACGATCCCGGAACCGGCCGTTTTCATCCCGCCAGTTGACGATATTTTGCGCCATCATACGGGTCAGCCCGGCCACCCGGCTCAGCAAAGGCACGGAGGCGGTATTCAGATCAACGCCGACGGCGTTCACGCAGTCTTCCACCACCGTATCCAGTTTTTTCGCCAGCAGGCTTTGGCTGACGTCATGCTGATACTGGCCGACGCCGATGGATTTCGGATCGATTTTCACCAGCTCAGCCAGCGGATCCTGCAGCCGGCGGGCAATGGACACCGCGCCGCGCAGCGACACATCCAGATCCGGGAATTCCAGCGCCGCCAGTTCCGAGGCGGAATAGACCGACGCTCCCGCCTCGCTGACGATGACCTTTTGCGCAGTGACGGCCGGGAACTGCTCTTTGACCTGGGCAAAGAACCGCTCGGTTTCACGGGACGCGGTGCCGTTGCCGATAGCCACCAGTTCCACCCGGTGCCTGACGCACAGGGCCGCCACGGCCGTCGCCGCTTTCGCCGTCTGGCCGGTATGGGGATAGATGGTATCCGTGGCCACCAGCTTGCCGGTATCGTCCACCACCGCCACCTTTACCCCGGTGCGCAAGCCCGGATCCAGTCCCATGGTGGGGCGCAGACCGGCCGGCGCGGCCATCATCAGGTCGTGCATATTGCGGGCGAATACCTGGATGGCCTCTTCTTCGGCCTTCTCCCGGATGGTGCCCAGCAGCTCGGTTTCCAGGTGCAGCAAGATTTTAATGCGCCAGGTCCAGTTCACCACGCTCCTGCGCCAGGCATCTCCCGGCGCCTGATCCAGCCGCAGCTGCAGATGATCGACAATCATCTGTTCGCAGTAGCTTTCACGGGGCGGTTCGTCGGAGTGCGGATCGGCGTTGAGGGATATTTGCAAAACGCCTTCGTTGCGACCGCGGAACATGGCCAGCGCGCGATGGGACGGGACCTGCGACAGGGGTTCCTGATGAGCGAAATAATCGCGGAATTTCGCCCCCTCCTCTTCCTTGCCGGCGACGACCCGCGACACCAGATGGGCGTTTTTCCACAGATAATGGCGGATTTTGGCCAGCAGGGCGGCATCCTCGGCAAAACGCTCCATCAGGATATAACGCGCCCCGTCCAGGGCGGTCTTGGCATCGGCCACGCCTTTTTCGGCGTTTACATAGTCCGCCGCCACTATTTCCGGCTGCCGGGAGGGATCCTGCCATAACAGATCGGCCAAGGGTTCCAGCCCCGCCTCGAGGGCGATTTGCCCGCGGGTGCGCCGCTTGAGTTTATACGGCAGATAGAGGTCTTCCAGCTCGGTTTTGCTCAGCGTCGCATTAATAGCGGCAGCCAGCGGTTCGGTCAGTTTGCCTTGGTCGTCGATGGATTTCAGAATAGTCTGACGCCGTTCCTCCAGTTCCCGCAGGTAACCGAGGCGGGTTTCCAACTGACGTAGCTGGGTATCGTCCAGGCCGCCGGTGACCTCTTTGCGGTAACGGGCAATGAAAGGGACGGTATTTCCTTCGTCAAGCAGGCGGATCGCGGCGTCCACTTGTTCAGGACGGGCCTTCAACTCAGCGGCGATAAGGCGATTCAGGGGTTCATTCATCATACTGTTTTGGTCGTCATCACGTTATAGGTAACTTATGCAGTGGACAGTTATACGGATTGCGTGAGCAAAATGCCAGCCGCGCGAGCATCCCCGACCCTGGTTTGAGAGGGGCGCCTCACCCAGCGCCGCGGTCTGTGGTATATTTTTATACCCGTCATAAGCTAGGTTGCATTTAGGATATATCGTCCGGCAATAATCCTTACGTTAAAAGGTCATGATGAAAACGAACCTTATTACCCGTCAGGGCTATCAGGAACTACAGGCGGAATTGGACCACCTGTGGAAGCGCTACCGGCCCGAAATCACCGAAAAAGTTTCCTGGGCCGCCAGCCTGGGGGATCGCAGTGAAAATGCCGATTATCATTACAACAAAAAAATACTGCGGGAAATCGATCGCCGGGTGCGTTATCTGCGTAAGGTATTAAAAGAAGCGCGGGTGGTGGATTACTCCCCTCAGCAGGAGGGCAAGGTTTTCTTCGGCGCCTGGGTGGAAGTGGAAAATGAGCAGGGGGAGCGTATTGGTTTTCGCATCGTCGGACCTGATGAAATTTTCAAACATAAATCCTACATTTCCATCGATTCGCCCATGGCGCGGGCGCTGATCAAAAAGCGGTGGATGACGAAGCGGTGGTGCAAACCCCGCCGGCCCCAAGACCTGGTATGTGACCGCCATTTCTTACCAGCCGCGGCCGGAATAATTCAGGATTATTTAACCGGGAAACAGGTTCTTAAATTTCGTAAACGGCGCACAATAAGAATGAAAGCTATTGGGTATAATCGGCGTCTTTGAAGCTCAAAATGTGGATAACTACGTATTTCCATATGCTTTGTAACAATTTTGCTTAGAATATACACCTGAAACCGCTGTCCGTGTCTTACAGGTTTCTGAACAATACGCTTACGGGTGTATCGCCTTTGGGAGAGAAACAATGCAAGAGAATTACAAAATTCTGGTCGTGGACGATGATATGCGTTTACGGGCATTACTGGAGCGGTATTTGACCGAACAGGGTTTTCAGGTACGCAGCGTCGCCAACGCCGAGCAAATGGATCGTTTGCTGACCCGCGAGTCGTTCCACCTGATGGTGCTCGATCTGATGCTGCCGGGTGAAGACGGTCTATCCATCTGCCGGCGCCTGCGCAGTCAAAGCAACCCGATGCCCATCATCATGGTCACGGCAAAAGGCGAAGAAGTGGACAGGATTGTCGGTTTGGAAATCGGCGCCGACGACTACATACCCAAGCCGTTCAATCCACGTGAATTGCTGGCCCGCATCCGCGCGGTCCTGCGGCGGCAGGCCAATGAATTACCGGGCGCGCCTTCCCAGGAAGAGGCGATTATCGCTTTCGGCAAATTCAAACTCAATCTCGGCACCCGCGAAATGTTTCGCGAGGACGAACCCATGCCCCTCACCAGCGGGGAATTCGCGGTACTGAAGGCCCTGGTAAGCCACCCCCGCGAGCCGTTATCCCGCGACAAACTGATGAATCTTGCCCGCGGCCGCGAATACAGCGCCATGGAAAGGTCCATCGACGTACAGATTTCCCGCCTGCGCCGCATGGTTGAGGAAGATCCCGCCCACCCGCGTTATATCCAGACCGTATGGGGTTTGGGCTACGTATTCGTGCCGGACGGCAGTAAAGCATGAGGCGATGGCGCTTCTCTCCGCGCAGTTCGTTTGCCCGCAGTTTGCTATTAATCGTTACCTTGCTGTTCGTCAGCCTGGTGACGACCTACCTTGTGGTATTGAACTTCGCCATTCTGCCCAGTTTGCAGCAATTCAATAAGGTCCTGGCCTATGAAGTCAGGATGTTGATGACCGACCGTCTGCAGTTGGAGGACGGTACGCTGCTGGAGGTTCCCCCGGCGTTTCGGCGAGAAATCTATCGTGAGCTGGGTATTTCCCTTTATACCAAGGCAGCGGCGGAAGAGAGCGGGCTGCGGTGGGCGCAACATTATGAGTTCCTGAGCCAGCAGATGGCCCAGCAACTTGGCGGGCCCACCGATGTGCGGGTGGAGGTGACAAAAAATTCGCCGGTGGTATGGCTGAAGACCTGGCTGTCGCCGGATATTTGGGTACGCATTCCCTTAACGGAAATTCACCAGGGGGATTTTTCACCCCTGTTCCGCTACACCCTGGCCATTATGCTCCTGGCCATAGGGGGAGCCTGGCTGTTTATCCGGATGCAAAACCGGCCGCTGGTGGATTTGGAACATGCCGCGCTACAGGTGGGAAAGGGGCTTATCCCGCCGCCGCTGCGCGAATATGGCGCCTCGGAGGTGCGCTCGGTCACCCGGGCCTTTAATCAAATGACCTCCGGCGTGAAAATGCTGGCGGACGATCGTACGCTGTTAATGGCCGGCGTCAGCCATGATTTGCGAACGCCGCTGACGCGTATCCGGCTGGCCACCGAGATGATGAGCGCCGAAGACGGCTATCTGGCGGAATCCATCAATAAAGATATCGAAGAGTGCAATGCCATTATCGAGCAGTTTATCGACTATCTGCGCACCGGGCAGGAGATGCAGACCGAAATGGCCGATCTCAACGCTATCCTGACGGAAGTGGTGGCCGCCGAAAGCGGTTACGAACGAATTATCGAAACCAGCCTGTTTGACGGCGAGCTGATGGTGAATGTGAATCCGTTATCCATCAAACGGGCGGCGGTCAACATGGTGGTCAACGCCGCCCGCTACGGTAACGGCTGGATCAAGGTGAACAGCGGCAAAGAGGCTCTGCGGGTCTGGTTCGAAGTGGAGGACGACGGTCCGGGTATCGAACCTTCCCAACTGAAGTACCTGTTCCAGCCCTTTGTGCGCGGCGACAGCGCCCGTAGCACCAGCGGTACCGGGCTGGGCCTGGCGATAGTACAGCGCATTGTCGACGCCCATACCGGCACGCTGGAGATTGGCAGCAGCGAGCGGGGCGGATTACGGATACGCGCTTATCTGCCGCTGCCGGTGAATGCCACGGATCATGCCGCGGGCACCGCCATGCTGAAGATGAGCTGAACATTCCAGCGGGCACCGCCGCCAAGTCCGGGGTGAGCTGGCAGTCGCGAAACCCTCGCCATGCTGATGCCCTGCTGAAATTCGGCGGCGCATAAAAAAGCCCTTTACCACCGAGAGACTGCCTTTCGGGGGTAAAGGGCGGATTGCTACAGGGTATTAGTCCATCATCAACCTGCCGGGGGGCTCTCATCCTTGAAAGCCGCTCCCTGTGTCGATAATCCTGCGGAACAACGACTTGCGGGCATTATTCCACGATTACCGGCACATGCGCCTTTAAAGCGCCGGCCCGGCTTTTACCAATGCCTGTCCTGCCGTGGTGTCGGTATATTTTTCAAAATTGGTGGTAAAGCGGCGGGCCAGATCCTCGGCTTTTTCCTGCCATGCCTTGGGATCCTCATAGGTCTTGCGAGGATCGAGGATATTGCTGTCTACCCCTTCCAGCTTCATCGGCACGGCAAGGTTGAATATCGGCAATGTAATGGTTTCTTCATCGTCGATATCGCCGCTTAATATGGCGTTGATGATAGTCCGGGTCGCTTTGATGGAAATACGTTTACCGGTACCGTTCCAGCCGGTGTTCACCAAATAAGCCTTGGCACCTACGGCGTTCATGCGTTTTGCCAGGACTTCGGCGTATTTTGTAGGATGCAGGGATAAGAATGCCGCGCCGAAGCAGGCGGAAAACGTCGGCGTAGGCGCCGTGATTCCCCGTTCCGTACCGGCCAGTTTAGCGGTAAATCCCGACAGGAAATGATATTGCGCCTGTTCCACGGTCAGCCTGGAAACCGGCGGCAGCACCCCGAAGGCATCGGCGGTGAGGAAAATCACTTTTGGATGCATGGCCGGCTTTGGAAACGGGTTTAACGATATTTTCAATGTGGTAGATGGGATAGGAAACCCGGGTATTTTCGGTTTTGCTGCCGTCATCATAATCCACGGTGCCGTCGGCGCGGACCACCACGTTTTCCAGCAGGGCGTCGCGCCGGATGGCATGATAGATTTCCGGTTCGGCTTCTTCGGAAAGATGAATGGTCTTGGCGTAGCAGCCGCCTTCAAAATTGAAGACCCCGTCGTCATCCCAGCCATGTTCGTCGTCGCCGATGAGACGGCGGTTCGGATCGGTGGAAAGGGTGGTTTTGCCGGTGCCGGACAGGCCGAAGAATACCGCGACATCATCATCGGCGCCGACGTTGGCGGAGCAGTGCATGGAAGCAATGCCTTGCAGCGGCAGGAGGTAGTTCATCATGGAGAACATACCCTTTTTCATTTCGCCGCCGTACCAGGTGCCGCCGATCAACTGCATCCGTTCGGTGAGATTGAATGCGACGAAGTTTTCCGAATGCATCCCCTGTTTTTGCCAATCCGGATTGGTGCATTTAGCGCCGTTCATCACCACGAAATCCGGTGTGAAACCGACTAATTCTTCTTTCGTCGGGCGGATAAACATGTTTTTGACAAAATGCGCCTGCCAGGCCACTTCGGTAATAAACCGAACCTTCAACCGGGTATTGTCATTGGCGCCGCAAAACGTATCCACAACAAACAGACGTTTGCCGGATAGCTGTTTCGCCACGAGCTGTTTAAGTTCGCTCCAGGTTTCCTGACTTAGCGGGTGATTGTCGTTATTGCCTTTACCCTGATCTGACCACCAGACCGTATCGCGGGTAACGTCATCGCGTACCAAATACTTGTCTTTCGGCGAACGCCCGGTAAAAATGCCGGTATCCACTGCTACTGCTCCGGACTGGGTCACGATGCCACGCTCGAAACCCTCCAGGGAAGGATCTGTCTCTTCCTGGAATAATTGCGCAAAGCCCGGGTTATAAATCAACTCACTGCAGTCGGTGATGCCATAGCCGACAAGGTCATGCGCACTGATACCATAACTTGCCATCTGACGACTCCTTAGCTTTCGATTAATGCCTACTGCGATTGTAAGGTTTAATCATTCCATCACTGAGAGGTGGGTCATGAAATGACCTAAGTCAGCAGTCTTTACACTGATTTGTGTGCTGACGCATAAATTTTGCTTCAGCTTGGGGTAATATCAGCAGGTTATCCTGCCTGGATTTCCGCATGACAGAAATCACCTTTTCAGTGCAATTGCACGTCAGAGCCGCTGTGGTCTTGCTTAAGCGTTTTGATATCGTCTGCGTCAAAGCGGTAAAGACTGCCGCAGAAATCGCAATGCATATCTATTTTTCCATCCTGGACAAGCATCTCTTGCAGGTCGTGTTCCGGCAGCGTCAGCAGCGCGTCAGCACATCGCTGGCGCGAACAGGTGCAGCGGAAGCTCACTTCCTGCGCCGGATACAGCGTGACTTCTTCCTGATGATAAAGCCGGTATAACAGTTCGTCCGCCGGAAGGTTAAACAACTCTTCCCCCTTGACGGTGGCGGTCAGCTGCGCCAGATGGTCAAAATCTTCCTCGCTGGCGTTTTGCGCCGGCAGCACCTGCAGCAGCATGCCGGCGGCGGCCACTTCGCCGTTATGGATGCCGGTGCGGATAAACAGCCGGGTCAGGAGCTGTTCGGATTGCAAAAAATAGCTCTCCAGGCAGTCGGCGAGGCGTTCTCCTTCCAGCCCCACCACGCCCTGATAGCGCTCACCTTCGTCCGGCGTCAGCGTAATGACCAGATAACCGTTGCCCACCATTTCATGCAGGGTGCTGTTATCGTCGATGGCGCCGTTGATACGCGCTACGCCGCGCATATGCTGCTCATGGTCGCCGTTGATAACCGCCAGACGCAACGGGCCGTCTCCCTGTAACTGTACGGTGATTTCACCCTTGAACTTCAGCGTGGCGGTGAGCAGGCTGGTGGCCACCAGCATTTCCCCGAGCAGGTTTTTCACGCATGGCGGGTAATCGTGCTGACCGAGGACTTGCCGGTAGGTATCATGCAATGAAACCAGTTCACCCCGAACGGCATAATTCTCAAACAAATAACGGTGCAGCTGGTCTTGAATGGCCATAATCGTCTCTTTTACCGGAGGTGGCCGGTTTACTCCCCAGGCTCACCATATTTAAATTTAATCAGGTTGCGACGCTCTTTTTTGTCCGGACGCCGGTCCGGATGGGTCACATTCTGTGCGTTTATCTTGCGCGCCGCGGCCAGTTTTTCCCGTTTCGCCACGCTCGCCTGGGTTTCGCTATAGAGCAGTTGCGCTTCACTGGCTGACCGGCGTTGCAGCGTCAGCGTAAGCGCAATCACCGTCCGTTCATCGTCACCCTGGCGAAGCGTGATTTGGGCGCCGCTTTCCATGATTTTACTGGGTTTGGTCCGTTGCCCGTTGTAGTGAACCTTGCCGCCTTCCACCATCTCGCGGGCGATAGCGCGGGTTTTATAAAACCGGGCCGCCCATAGCCATTTATCGAGCCGGATACTTTCATCCTGACCCTGTTCCTGAGTGCCCTTACTTTTCATCATGCCTCCGCATCACTACTTGGGGATAACCAAACGTATGGGTGGAAAGTAATAAATCAAGGTGCCGGTCCGGCAAAGTGCCGTCCATAGCATGGATAACATTATCAATCTGATGCCAATGGATAGCAGGTGGCATGCATGCTCCCGGAATGGTGGGCGGCGATACGTAAAACAGGGATGCCCGCGCCGGCCTGCGCCGGGGCGGACCTGTCCATTAGGGTAGCATATTTTTTTGTCGCACCGCGACGCGATGGGCTAAGGCAGCGTCTTCAGCGGCACATTGGGCAAATCGGGATTAAAGCAGCTTTCATAATACCGCTGGATATCCTGGTCGCGATGGCGGCTTTTCAGCAGGCGCCGCGCTGCCAGGCAGACATTCACCAGCGCGCTGATAATGACCAGCAATAACAACAAGGTGGTGCCCAGGTAACGCCAAACGGCAATGACATCCGGTTCGCTGTGCAGGGCTATGTGCCGGGTGCCGTTGACATCGACGCTGATATTGGTAATCACCCCCTGCGCGCTGAAGGGTGTGTGCAACAGCATGGACGAGAGACGCTGCAATTCCCGCCATTGGGCCACGCCGGTATAATCATATAACGAATTGACCGGCAAGGGGTGATCCACCAGCAGCTTGCCCTCGTCGCTGCTGATCAGGACCCCGCCCGGGGGAGGACTGTTAAGGGCGTTGGTGGCCAGTCGGGTTTCACTGGCGAAGAACGACCCCGTGGCGGCGTTGACCAGGTTTTCAAGGGTCTCGGCGCTGACCGGCCGCAATAACACATTCACTCCCTTCAGCGTCCCGCTGCGGGCGCGCTTAACCACCGACGGCCAGTCCCGGGCGTTGGCCAGATTGACCAGAGCGGTTTTAAGCCGGGCGCAGGCGGCATCGTCGCCGCACAAATCCTGCGTCTTCAATACGATATTGGCAAAGTCGTCCAGTAGGATCATGCCGGATTTTTGAATCGCGTTCGCCAGCACCGGATTTATTTTCGGATCGGAATTCAATTCCGGATGCAGCTGGGTATCGACGGTATTAAGCAGCGCCACCGCCTTGTCTACGGTGTCCGATTCAGGGGTGGGCAGGGGAACGGCGTTATTCCAGTAAATACTGGAACAGTCGAAGGGCAGGAAGGGATTTTTCGGCGCGGTGGTAAGCGTAGTATCCACAAAACACATGCCGGTCCCCTGCACCTTCAACGTATCGCCGATACGCAAAGGCGCCGCTTCGAGGGTTTTGGCTTCTGTCGCCTGGATATTCTGCGCCCCCTTCAGCCAAGCCGTGCTCAGCGTCAGCGGCAGCGAGAGCGGAACATAGGCCAGCAACAGGCACAGGACAAGCATAGAGCTGCAAAACAATACCAGGTTCTTACCCCAGCGCTGAACCGGGAAATTCACCATTTCGTCATGCAGTGAAAGAAACCGGCCCTGACGTACCACCTGGCGATTGATGTAGATATCCACCTCGGTTTTTTTACCCAAATCATGGTCGATAAAAGGCAGCCAGTGGGGTGGGTAAGTCAAATCGATAATGCCCAGCGAAACGGTCGCAAGGCGGTTGTGGTCGGATTCGCCGAATAGGCCCCAGCGTTTGGGCGTGCCCCGCAGACAATGGATGTCGAGCCGGGTGCGCTGCGACGGCGGCCGGAACAGCATCCAGCCGCCGCAGAGAATCAACAGACCGGCGACCGCCACCAGCCAGGGCACGGCCACCACGGGCGCCAGCAAACTCATGAACAGCAGCAGCAGCGCCGCGCTGACCATGGCGGCCTCCCGTATCCCCGAGGGACGGTTGACCGCGTGCTCCTGCGGCGTCTCCTTGCGGATATTCAGCAATTCGACCTGTTCGTTCTCCTGCTCGCGCATGGAGGAGTTCGGTACCGTCTGCGGCGGATTGACGGTTTGCGGCGCGTAGACATAGTCCACCAGCGAATGCCCATTGAGGGCAATGACCAGCGGGATGCCGGCTGTTCTAATCAGTTCGACGTGATTCTCTTCGGCGATGAATTGTTCCCATAGCGGGGGCAGGTGGATTTCCGTGCTGTCGAGATAATATCGCCACGTGTAAGGCGCGTCGGTGACCAGGCCATAGCGGGTAATGGCGTGGGTAGCCGCATAGATGTTCTCGCTTTGCGGGGTCAGTGCCAGTGATTCCGCCGTCGAGGCGGGCGCCAGCGGCGAGCTTTGCAGATGCTCATTAAGCTTGAAATAGTGTTCAATGGCCGCGCGTTCTTCCGCGGTCAGCTTGCGTGGGATCGGTTGCAGAAATGGCAAACGCTTGTTTGCGGCGGAGAGATGTCGTTTGCGATAAAGCCGGTAAGCAAGAACCGCGATCGCACAGGCAAACAGTACGGACAATACAAATGCTATTGTGCTCATGCCATCCCCATCGATACACGAAAAATTTGCGACACATCGAGAATATGATACGTATCAAGCTGGCGCCGTTTCGCGAGCATCCACCTTCGACAACGAAACATTCGATCCCTTGATTGATAAACCGCGCAGGAACGAAACAGGACGAGTATCAATACTTAGTACAGGTTAACAATCCATTCTTACCTGACATATCGGTATTTTCCTATTTTAATCTCAATAATTCTTTTCGCTTGCTACTAGATAACAATGAGTTGCTGATTCTTCCGGCCACTGGCGGGAAAATGAGCGGAACCGCTATTGACGGTTGCGGCGAAGGTTCTCATTAATGCACAATGCGATCAAGCCTTAAAACCGGCTAACGTTAACACCGTCAACATCCGGCATGGGAAACGACCTTCATCGTCTGCATCTGTTGTTTCGCCGTTCAGGCGGTTATGCTATGCCATGTATGTCGTCGACTCCGGGATAACTATGGATAAGCATCTGCAAAAACCAAAAATACATAAAGTCGAAACTGTCGCGCAATCCCGGGTGTTTAATGTTGAATCCGTTGATCTCGAGTTCAGCAACGGGGCGAGAAGGATTTATGAAAGGATGCAGCCTTCGGATCGCGAGGCGGTCATGATCGTGCCGGTGATCGACTCACATATTGTGCTGATTCGCGAATATGCCGTGGCGATAGAAGACTACGAGCTGGGTTTTCCCAAGGGACTGATTGATCCTGGGGAGGATATTCTCACCGCGGCCAATCGGGAGCTGATGGAGGAGGTGGGTTTCGGCGCCGGCCGGATGGATATCCTGACCAAACTGACCATGGCGCCCTCCTATTTTTCCAGCCGGATGAATATTCTGGTGGCGCGGGATCTTTACCCGCAGCGGCGCCAGGGCGACGAACCCGAACCTTTACCGCAGGTGCGCTGGCCCATCGCCGCCATGATGGATCTGCTGAACGAGCCGGATTTTCGCGAGGCGCGCAATGTGAGCGCGCTGTTTTTGGCCCATGCGTGGCTCCTCCAGAACCAGAAATAAAACGGCCGGCCTTCGGCGCGTTCACCCGCCGGCCGGGCACGGTTTAAGCCTTAGTGATAGCGGGCTTACCGTGCCATGGGGCGCTCGGGCAGGCGGGAAAACCACGCCTGCTTCGACCCCATTGGCGCGGTCTCCCTTTAACAGGTTCGATGCACGATCGGCGATCGCGGGCCTGGCCCGCCGTCAGAACAGTTCGTGGGATTCGCCGTTATCCATTAGGGTGGTGCCCACTTCATGCACGACTTTATCTTTTGGCTGCGTGCCGTCGATGAAATACTCTTCGCGGCTGTTGCCGCCCCCATCGGATAATTTGCCGCTGCTCTTGTCGATGCTGACGGTGACGATGCCCGGCGGCGGCGTGATTTTCTGCTCCGGTATGCCGTCCAGCGCCACTTTCATAAAATCATCCCAGGCCGGCTGGGCGCTTTGCGCACCGCCTTCGCCGCCTGAGGGGCTCCGGCCCAGGTCGCGACGGTGATCGTCGAAACCTATCCATACCGTGGTTACCGTCTGCGGACCGTAGCCGGAGAACCAGGCGTCCTTTGAACTGTTGGTGGTACCGGTTTTCCCGCCGATATCATGGCGTTTCAAATCGCGCCCGGCGCGCCAGCCGGTTCCCTGCCAGCCCGGTTCACCGAAGATATTGCTGTTAAGGGCGTCATGGATCAGGAAGGCCAGCGGGGTACTGATAACATGGGGGGCATATTGCTGCTCGCCGTCCGCTGCGGCCTGTGCGGGAGAAACGGTTTCCAGCCGCGGCATGGGGACGGCATCGTTATTACCGGGCTGATGGGATACGGCGACATTTTCCATGTCGTCATCGGACAAAACCGCTGATTTATTGGTATCGCCATATATCACCGGCAGGTTGCAGGTATCGCAGACGGTTTTCGGTTTGGCTTCGAACAGCACGTTACCCGACTCGCCTTCGATTTTGGCGGTGAGGTAGGGATCTACCAGGTAGCCGCCGTTGGACAGCACCGCGTAGCCGCGCACCATTTGCAAAGGGGTAAACGAGGCGGAACCCAGCGCCAGCGATTCGGTATGTACGATGTTCTGGGGCGGGAAACCGAAGCGCTGCAGGTACTCGGCGGCATAGTCCACGCCCATGGCGCGCATGGCGCGCACCATAACGACGTTTTTAGACTGCCCCAGGCCCTGGCGCAGCCGAATCGGACCGTCATAGGTGGGGGGGGAGTTCTTCGGCCGCCAGTCGGCGCCGGCGCCCGCATCCCAGCGGGAAATGGGCGCGTCGTTCAAGATGGTGGCCAGGGTCAGGCCCTTGTCCAGGGCGGCGGTATACAGGAAGGGTTTGATATTGGACCCAACCTGCCGCAGCGCCTGGGTTGCCCGGTTGAATTTGCTCTGGTTGAAGTCGAAACCGCCCACCAGCGCTTTTACCGCTCCGGTGGAAGGGTCCAGGGACACCAGCGCCGAGTTGACGTCCGGTACCTGCGCCAGCCACCAATCGTTATCCACCTTGCGTACCCAGATCTGCTGGCCGGGTTGCACCACATCGGTGACTTTCTTCGGCACCGCGCCCTGCAGCCGGTCGGTTCTGAACGGGCGCGCCCAGTGCATGCCGGTCATGGTTAACTGCACGCTGGTGCCGTCCGACATCATGGCGGCGGCCTGTCCGGCGTCAGCCTGGGTGATCACCGCCGGCAGCAGCGGGCCGTAAACCGGCAGCAATTTCAGGCTGCCGGTGATGCGTTTTTGATCCCAGGGCGTTTCGCCGATTTTCCATAAAACATTGCTCGGGCCCCGGTAGCCGTGGCGCATATCGTAATCAATGACGTTGTTCCGCACCGAGTCCTGCGCCGCCAGCTGAAGCTTTTTGGTGATGGTGGTGTAGACCTTGTAGCCGTCGGTGTAGGCATTATCCCCGTAGCGCTTGAGCATGTCCTGCCGGACCATTTCAGCGACGTAAGGCGCCGAGAAACTCATCTGCGGGGCATGGTAGTTGGCCACCAGCGGCGTATTGCGGGCCTGCTCGAACTGTTCTCGGGTGATGTAGTTCTCGTCCAGCATGCGGGACAAAACGAAATTGCGCCGCGACAGCGCGCGATCGTGGGAGAACAGCGGGTTGAACGTGGAGGGGGCTTTGGGCAAGCCGGCAATCACCGCCATTTCAGCCAGGCTGAGCTGGCCCACATCTTTACCAAAGTAGACCTGGGCGGCGGCGCCGACGCCATAGGCGCGGTAGCCGAGATAGATTTTATTCAGGTACAACTCGATGATTTCGTCTTTCGTCAGCAACTGCTCGATGCGAATGGCGAGAAAGGCTTCCTTGATCTTGCGGATTAATGTCCTTTCAGGACTCAAAAAGAAGTTGCGCGCCAGCTGCTGGGTGATGGTGCTGGCCCCTTGCGTGGCATGGCCGGACATGAGCGCAATGGAGGCGGCGCGCATGATGCCCACCGGATCTACGCCATGGTGTTCATAAAAGCGGCTGTCTTCGGTGGCGACAAAAGCATGCACCAGGTCAGGGGGTATTTGATCAAGCCGCAAGGGAATCCGGCGCTTTTCGCCGAACTGGGCAATCAATTCGCCGTCCGCGCTATAGACCTGCATCGGGATTTGCAAACGTACATCTTTCAGAGTGGCGACATCAGGCAGCTGCGGCTCAATGTATTTGTACATGCCGAATATCAACGCGGCTCCCAACAAGATGCAACACACTGCAAAAATTAATAAATATTTTACGAACTTCACCTGAGATTTCCCATTTCATGTCGTTTGGGCAGTTTATAAACAACCGCGCGCTAGTATAAAGGTAAGCCTGCACGTTGGATACGTACTTTTCATTACGGATGATAGGGAGCGGCAAAACATGGCATTCCGTCTTTGGCAGGTCGGATTGGAGATTGGAAACGGCGCGGTACGGGCCCTGGCGGTGCAACGCCGGCGAGGGGGTTGGCAGCTTAGACATTGGTGGCAGCGCGCTTTGCCGGCGGCGTCGTTAAATGAGAAGGAGGAAACCCCTTGCGACGGCGTCGGTCGGCTGCTGGCCGAGTGGCGCAAACAGTTGCCCGGTAGCATTTCGTTACGAGTTTGTTTGCCGGCTCATCTGTTTTCGCAGCGGCGGATCAAAGCGCCGGACCGGAGGCTGCGTGAACCGGAACGGGAATGGTATGTCGGCTCCCATGCCAAACGCCATTTCCCGGAGGACGGCGGCCCGCTGCTGTTTGATTACCAGGACGATCCCCTGGTGCCGCATACCCTGCTGGTCACCGCCGCCCGGCAAACTGCCGTAGCGCAATGGCAATCTTGCCTGTCCGCCGCCGGTCTTGATCCGCAGATCATGGATTTCATGCCGTGTGCCCTGCGTTGTATGGCCCGCCATGCCGAACTGGAGCGGAACGCCATGCTGATTCACGGGCTGGACGACGGCTGGTGCTGGATATCCCCTTTGTCCCGTCCTCTTGAATTCGGCTTCGTCCGCCGGGAGGACGCCTTAGACTTCGAGGCCTTGCGCCGGATAATCGGCCCGCCGCCGTCCGGCGAGAGGGGCGCGGTTTGCCCGGGCGCGTATTTTAGCAGCATCGCAGGCGCGGACGCGCCGAAGAATGCTCTTGCCTGGCCGCCTTTCGACACCTTCTGGCAGATATTTCCTCCCGTTCCGCCCCGGCCGCAGGCCTTTCTTATCGCCGGAGGCCTGGCGCTGCGCCCGGAGGATGCCTGATGTACCAGGTGAATCTGCTGCCGTGGCGGCAGCAACGCCGCCGCCGCAGGGCAAGGGCGGCGGGGGCCGTGCTGGCGGCTGAACTGCTGCTGGCTCTCTGTATCACCGGCGGGTTGGCCCTGCGCTGGCGGGAAGAGCAGCCGGTGCTGTCGGCGCGCCAGGCGCTGCTGCTGCGGCAGCAAGAACAGGCCCGGCGGCAGCGGCATGAGCACCAACAGCGGATGGACCAATGCGCACGGCTGCAGGATACCCTGGACCGTTGCCGGCGGAACCGGCTCGTTAACCAGCAATATCAGCGTTTTTCAACATTTGCCGGCGCTGTTGCCGCCGGGATTGTGGTTGACCTCGCTGCGCTTGCGGGAGGGGCGGTTGCTGGCCGAGGGCTGTAGCCGGAGTTATGCCGCCATCGCCGAAACTGATAGCCGCTTAAGGCATCATCCCCCGCTGGAAACGGCGCATTGGCGTGAAATTGCCCGTTTGGAGAACGGCCTGCTGCGATTTCAGCTGCAAGCCTCCTGGCCGGGGGAGGCGATAAAAGATGCGCCCCGCTGAACACTGGCCGTGGCGCGGGGGGGACCTGTCCTGGCGGGGTTTGACGTCGGCGCTGGCCGCGTCGGCGGCGATTATCGCCCTCGGCGCGTTGCTGCTGCTCCGTCCCGGTCACAGCGCTCTGGAAGATACGCGCCGGGATATCCGGCAGCTTGAACACGCGCTGCTGCAGCACCGGCGCGCCATGGCCGAATGGCCGGCGCAGACGCGGCTTGAAACGCGCATTTCATCAATCCAGCGCGATTTGGCCGCTTGCGAAACGGCGCGCCGGAAACCGGCTGTCTTTATCAGATCCATCGATCCCGGCGTTGGCGGGAAATTAACCTGGCGGGCCGCCCCGCTATCCCCCGCCGGGCACGACTGTCGCCGCCGCTGGACCGTGGCGGCGACCACGGATTATCCGGGGCTGCGCCTGATGTTAAAACGTTTGGCCGAGCTGTCGGGCGGTTTATCTCTGGCCTCTTTTGCGGTGGCGGCACGCGGGGGCGTCCTGGATATTGAGTTTGAGCTGGCGGAACCGGCGCCGGGGACGGACCATGGAAAATAGCCGTCGGCGGGGGGCGCTATTCATCTGGTTAAGCATCCTGCCATTGCCGCCAGGCGCCGCGCCGGTTTCGGCGGAGCGGGCAAGCGCTGAACGCAATCCCTTTGCCCCGGAACCGGACATCCGGGCAGGACGGACCGACGGCGCGCCGGTAAAAGGATGGGTGGGGGATAACGAATGCTGGCATCTTTGGACTACCGATAAGCAAGGCCGCTGGCATAAGCGCGAGGCGGAGGGGCCGGCCATTCCCCCTTTCGCCGCTGATTTTAACAAGCATGATTTTAACAAGGATGAAATACCGTGAAAGGACGCCGGTCAATTGCAGGATTGCTGTTTTT
The DNA here is from genome assembly GCF_016865525.2 of Sodalis ligni. NCBI lineage: Bacteria > Pseudomonadati > Pseudomonadota > Gammaproteobacteria > Enterobacterales > Bruguierivoracaceae > Sodalis > Sodalis ligni. The sequence continues at coordinate 515,003 of NZ_CP075169.1, forward strand.
ATTGTTGCCTATCGGGCTTTGCGCCGCGGAATCGCCCGCTGAATCTTCCGCCGGAAAAGGCAAGCCGGTGACGCTGGTGTTCGACGACGCCCCCATTCAGCAGGTATTGCGGGCCCTGGCTGAGCATCAGCGGCTCAACCTGGTGGTAGCGCCGGGTATCAAGGGCAATATCAGCCTCAATCTGCATGGCGTGCCCTGGCAGCAGGCGGTGGACCTGATCGTCGGTTCCGGCCGCCTTCACCTGGAGCGTCGGGGAAATGTGTTGCTGGTTTATCCCGCGGAGCAGCTTGCCGCCCGCCAGGAGCAGCAGGCCGAAGCGCAGCGCCGGCGGGAAAGTGAACAGCCGTTATCCAACCGGCTGGTGACGCTGCAGCACGCGGATGCCGCCGAAGTGGCGAAAAATATCGGGACATTGCGCAAAAGCCTTATGTCGCCTCGCGGTACCCTGGTGCTGGATAAACGTACCAATTCATTGGTGTTGCGGGATACCGACGAGGCGCTGGCCAACGTGACCGACTGGATAAAGATCTGGGATTTGCCGCTGGAGCAGGTCATGATTACCGCCCATATCGTGACCATCAGCCGCGATAATTTACGCAATATCGGCGTCGACTGGCAACATTCCGCCGATATGGGGCGGCGAACGGCGAACATGGGGGTGAGTCTGCCCCTGGGGGAGCATTATGCCAGCATGGGGTTCCGTCTGGCGCGCCTGAGCGGTCGTTTGCTGGAACTGGAACTGACCGCCCTGGAACAGGAAAACAAGGTGGATATCCTGGCCAGCCCGCGGCTGTATACCGCCCATCAGCGCACCGCCAGCATCAAGCAAGGCACGGAACTGCCCTATCAGATGAAAAAGAGCAAAAGCAAAGGCTCGTCCATTCAGTTCAAAGAGGCGGTGCTGAAAATGGAAGTGACGCCGAAAATACTGCGCAACGGCAAGGTCACTCTCGATTTGCGCCTCAGTCAAAACGTACCCGGACAAATGCTCAAGCAAGGTGGCAATGAGGGTGTTTCCATCGACATGGAGGAAATTAAAACCCAAGTGACCATTGCCGATGGGGAAACCATTGTTTTGGGCGGCATTTTCCAGCGCCAAAAACACGAAACCAAGGATAAAATTCCGCTGCTGGCGGACATCCCCTGGCTGGGACATCTGTTTAAACGCCAACAGGGACACTATAAACAGCGTGAACTGGTTATTTTTATAACGCCCACGCGAATATCAGGGTAAACTTGATTATCTCAATTTGGGCAAAATCGGGGCCTTAGCAACAAATTATGCGTTTTTTTCGCGATCAATTTGACGCTGTGACAGATTTCGCTTACAAGGGTAACCCATTGAGCATCGCTGTTTTTGCGTCACCTGTAATTTCGATAGCGATATCGGAATTCTTCCTTGCGGTGTGAGCATCGATTTAATCGGTTGCCAAACTACCCCGAGTGTTGAGATAATTTTTCGTCTGATTCTCGCACTATCGCTCATGAGTTTTCATTTTAGGTCCCGCCGCTAATTTGATTGGCGGGGCGGGTTGTCATTAACGAATAAAATTAGTAATAACGAAAAAAATGGCAGAGAAAAGCAATATCTTTTTGGTTGGGCCTATGGGTGCCGGCAAAAGCACTATTGGGCGTCAGTTGGCCCAACAACTTAATATGGAGTTTTTCGATTCTGATCAAGAGATTGAGCGACGCACCGGGGCTGATGTAGGCTGGGTATTCGACGTGGAAGGCGAAGATGGCTTTCGCGATCGTGAAGAAAAAGTCATTAACGAACTTACTGAAAAACAAGGGATCGTATTGGCTACAGGCGGTGGATCAGTAAAATCGCGTGAGACACGTAACCGCCTTTCTGCCCGTGGTGTGGTCGTTTATCTTGAAACCACTATTGAAAAACAGCTGGCGAGAACCCAGCGCGATAAGAAACGCCCCTTGCTGCAGGTTGAAGCCCCGCCGCGCGAAGTACTGGAAGCGCTGGCCAGGGAACGCAATCCTTTGTATGAAGAAATTGCGGATGTCACCATTCGTACCGACGAGCAAAGTGCTAAGGTTGTTGCCAACCAAATCATCAATATGTTGGAAAGCAACTGATCTAGTGTGTAACGAGATGCCGAAAAGGTCATTAAGCACCCCATGGAGAGGATTACTGTAACATTAGGGGAGCGTAGCTACCCGATTACGATAGCAGCCGGGTTATTCAGTGACCCGGCTTCTTTCCTACCGCTGAAAAGCGGCGCTCAAGTCATGGTGGTGACCAACGAAACGTTGGCGCCGCTTTATCTTAATCCTGTCCGGGCGATTCTCGAACACGCCGGAATCATCGTCGATCAGGTGATATTGCCCGATGGCGAACAGTACAAAACGTTAGCCGTCCTGGAGCGGATATTCACCGCCTTGCTGGAAAAGCCGCACGGTCGCGACACCACGCTCATTGCCTTGGGCGGCGGCGTTATCGGCGATATGGCCGGCTTTGCCGCCGCCAGCTATCAGCGCGGCGTCCGGTTTATCCAGGTACCCACCACGCTGCTTGCTCAGGTTGACTCGTCAGTGGGAGGGAAGACCGCGGTTAATCACCCCCTCGGCAAAAACATGATAGGCGCCTTTTATCAGCCGGCCTCGGTGATCATCGATTTGGATTGCCTGAAGTCCCTGCCGCCGCGGGAATTATCCTCGGGCCTGGCGGAAGTGATCAAATACGGCATCATTTTGGACTATGCTTTTTTTGTCTGGCTTGAAGAGCATATGGACAGCCTGCTTGCTCTCGATCCCGATGCGCTGTCTTATTGCATCCGCCGCTGCTGCGAACTGAAAGCGGAGGTGGTCGCCGCCGACGAACGTGAAACCGGCCTGCGGGCTTTACTCAATCTGGGCCACACCTACGGCCACGCCATTGAAACCCATATGGGCTACGGTAATTGGCTGCATGGCGAAGCGGTGGCGGCGGGCATGGTGATGGCGGCGCATGCCGCCCGGCGGCTGGGGCAATTCTCCGCCGACGACCTGCTGCGGGTTACCGGATTGCTGGCGCGCGCCGGATTGCCGGTGTCCGGGCCGGAAGGCATGGCGCCGGAAGAGTACCTGCCGCATATGATGCGTGACAAAAAAGTTGTTTCCGGCAAACTGCGGTTGATATTGCCCCAGGGCCTTGGCAAGGCTGAAGTGCGTGCCGGCGTGCCCGATGATATCGTATTGGCGTCAATCGCCGATTGCCGCACCTGAATCAGCCTTCTTGCCCCGGTCCCCTATGGGGGAGGGAAGATTAAGCTGGTTTAATCGCTTTAACCCTCCGCCGGGCCTTTGCGCCCGGTGGAATAATCTCTCAGTTGGAGAGTTGTAAATGGATGAGTTCAAGTCGGAAGACGAACTGAGACCTGACAGCAGTGATCGCCGTCCCCCACGTCAACGGAAAGGCCCCTCGGTTCCTAAAGTCGCGATGTCCAGACAGCATATGATGATTGGCATCGGTATCCTGGTATTGCTGCTGGTGGTTATCGGCGTCGGCTCGGCGTTGAAATCGCCGACCCAGCCGGATGCCGGCCAGCAAAACCCGACGACGGGTGAAAAGAATATCGATCTGTCCGGTTCCGCCGGTTCCTCCTCCGCGCCGGTCAATGGAACCGCGCCGGCGGCCAATTCCGCCAATCCGGATGCCAATAGTCCCGGCAGCGCCAACGGCGGGCTCTCCGCGCCATCCCAGGCCAACGGCGTTAACGGTACTGCTTCACAGCCCCAGGCCAACGGCGTTAACGGCGCTTCTTCGCAGCCGCAAACCCTGAACGCGCCCCCCATTGCCTCAACGCCGACCCAGGCACCGCCGGTTGTCGGCGCCGCGCCGCAGCACCGCATCGATTTGCCCGGCAATATGGCGGACGCGCTGTCGCAGCAAGGCAATCAGGTTAACGGCATGACCGAACAGATGAATAACGAGGGTTCCGCCTCGACCCTGCCCACCGCACCGGCCACGGTGGCGCCGGCGGGCAAGGAGCCGGCTCATAAATCCGGCGCGGTCAATACCTCCGTACCACCGGTCCACAAGGCGGCCAGGCCCCATGCCACGGTAGGCGCCAATGGACATGCAGTGGCCCCGGCTCCCATGGCCGCCGTCGGCCAGCAGCATAACCCCGCAACCGTCAGGAATACGCCTGCTGCGCCCGCCGGCAGGAATACCCGCGCAGCGGTTGCCGGCAGGAATACAGCCGCCGCCGCGCCCGTATCCGCGCCCGTATCCGCCGGCGCCCTGGCTCCGGCTACGCCCGCCCATGCGTCATCCGGTGCCATCCAGACCGCTCCCGCCGGTTTCTACACCCTGCAGCTTAGCAGCGCTTCGCAGGCGGCGACTCTGAACGCCTATGCCCACAAGCAGCAGTTGGGCCAGTACTGGGTCTATGAGACCCGCCGCGAAGGAAAACCCTGGTATGTATTGGTAAGCGGCGTTTATCCGACTTCGTCGCAGGCCAAGAGCGCGGTTGCGCAATTACCGGCTGATGTACAGGCTAATAAACCCTGGGCCAGGCAAATAGGCCAGGTCAAACAGGATCAGAACAAATAGTTCTTGAATTTAGCACTGATGTGCTGTCATAAACAGAGTACAATCCGCGGCTCTGAAGAGTGTATGAGTATCAATCGACGGCATGAAGAAGAACCGCGCGTTTTTAAAATGGGCTGGCGGTAAATATCCGCTAATAGAAGATATCCGCCGCCATTTACCGGCGGGCGATTGCCTTATAGAGCCTTTTGTCGGCGCAGGTTCGGTGTTTCTGAACACCGATTATGAGAAATATATTCTTGCTGATATCAATAGCGATCTCATCAACCTGTACAACATTGTAAAAGAGCGCACCGATGAATTCATCGGTGATGCTCGCCAACTATTTTATGCCGAGGCCAATACCCCGCAAATCTATTATTCGATGCGCAGCGAGTTTAACCTCTGTACTGATGCTTATCGGCGCGCGGTGCTATTTCTTTATCTTAATCGGCATTGTTACAACGGCCTGTGCCGTTATAATCTGAGCGGCGAGTTCAACGTTCCGTTCGGGCGGTACAAGAAGCCCTATTTTCCGGCAATCGAATTAAACTGGTTTGCCGAAAAGGCGCAAAGTGCGGTTTTCGTCTGCGAGCATTACCAGAAAACGCTGATGAAAGCCGAGTGGGGCTCGGTGGTGTATTGTGATCCTCCGTACGTGCCGCTATCGACGACGGCCAACTTTACGGCTTACCATACCAACAGTTTCAACAATATCGAGCAGCAAAACCTGGCGCGGATAGCTCATCAACTCGCCAGCGAAGTCCGGGTGCCGGTGCTGATTTCCAACCACGATACGTTGTTGACCCGTGAGTGGTACTGCGACGCGGTACTCCACGTGGTGAAAGGGCGTCGTACCATCAGCCGGAATATCCTGGGTCGTACCAAAGTGAATGAACTGCTGGCGCTGTATCATTATGCGGACCAGCAAGGAACGCCTGCGTCCGACCCTAACTGATTGGAGAAGCGGATGAAAAAATTCTTGATCGCCCCATCCATCCTGTCGGCGGATTTTGCCCGCCTGGGTGAGGATACCGCCCGGGTATTGGCGGCTGGGGCCGACGTGGTGCATTTTGATGTGATGGACAATCATTATGTTCCCAATCTCACCATGGGCCCGATGGTTCTCAAAGCCCTGCGGGATTTCGGCATTACCGCCCCTATCGATGTGCATCTGATGGTCAAGCCGGTGGACAGGATCATTCCGGATTTCGCCGACGCGGGCGCCAGTTACATTACTTTCCATCCCGAAGGATCGGAGCATGTCCACCGCTCCCTGCAGTTGATAAAATCTCACGGCTGCAAAGCCGGCCTGGTATTCAACCCGGCGACGCCCCTGAGTTATCTCGACTATGTCATGGATCAGCTGGATGTCATTTTGCTGATGTCGGTGAATCCCGGTTTTGGCGGACAATCCTTTATTCCCGGCACGCTGGATAAGCTGCGCCAGGTCCGCCGGCTGATTGACGACAGCGGGCGGGATATCCGTCTCGAGGTGGACGGCGGCGTCAAAGTGGATAATATCGGCGCCATCGCCGCGGCCGGGGCGGATATGTTTGTCGCCGGATCGGCGATTTTCGGCCATTCGGATTATCAGGAAATCATTGAGGCCATGCGCCGCGAATTAAACGGGATCAAACATGGCTGATGTGACGCGGATACGCGCCTTGGCATTTGACCTGGACGGTACGCTGACGGATACCGCGCCGGGATTGAGCAGCGCGCTCGATGGGGCGTTGCAGGCCCAGGGGTTGCCCGCGGCGGGGCAGGCGCGGGTCTCCACCTGGATTGGCAATGGCGCCGACATCCTGGTGGAGCGGGCGCTGAAGTGGGCGGGCGCAGAACCGGAAATCACGCTGTGCCGCCAGACCCGCCTGCTGTTCGACCAATTTTACGCCCAGACGGTGGAGCAGGGCAGCCGGCTTTTCCCGCAGGTGAAGGCCACCCTGGCACGCCTGGCGGAGCAGGGATTCCCCATGGCGGTGGTGACCAATAAACCCACGCCCTTCGTCGCGCCTCTGCTGGCCTCGCTGGAGATTGACCGTTATTTCTCCCTGCTTATCGGCGCGGATGACGTGGCGGCGAAAAAACCCCATCCCGCGCCGCTCTATCTGGTGCTGGGCAAGCTGGGATTATATGTGAACGAACTGCTGTTCGTGGGGGATTCACGCAACGATATCATGGCGGCCAAAGCGGCGGGCTGTCCCTGTGTCGGCATGACCTACGGCTATAACTACGGCGAATCCATCGCTGACAGTCACCCGGACTATCTGCTGGATCATTTTGCCGATCTTCTGCCCGTCCTCGGGTTGCCAACTTTACATAATCAGGAAACATATAATGAGTAAGCCCATAGTATTCAGCGGCGCGCAGCCGTCGGGTGAATTGACCATAGGTAACTATATGGGTGCGCTGCGTCAGTGGGTTAACCTGCAAGACGATTACGATTGCATATATTGTATTGTTGACCTTCATGCCATTACCGTTCGCCAGGATCCCCTCAAGCTGAGAAAGGCCACGCTGGACGTGCTGGCCCTGTACCTGGCGTGCGGCATCGATCCCCAAAAAAGCACCATCTTCGTGCAGTCCCATGTGCCGGAGCATACCCAACTGGGCTGGCTGCTGAACTGCTATACCTACTTCGGCGAACTGAGCCGCATGACCCAGTTCAAGGACAAGTCGGCCCGTTATGCTGAAAACATCAACGCCGGCCTGTTCGCCTATCCGGTACTGATGGCGGCGGATATCCTGCTTTACCAGACCAACCAGGTGCCGGTGGGGGAAGATCAAAAGCAGCACCTTGAACTAAGCCGGGATATCGCCCAGCGCTTCAATACTATCTACGGCGATATTTTTACCGTTCCGGAACCCTTTATTCCCAAATCCGGCGCCCGGGTCATGTCGCTGCTGGAACCGACGAAAAAAATGTCCAAGTCCGACGAGAATCGCAACAACGTCATTACCCTGTTGGAAGATCCCAAGTCGGTGGTGAAAAAGCTCAAACGCGCCATGACCGACTCCGACGAGCCGCCGGTGGTGCGTTACGATATAGCCAATAAGCCCGGCGTGTCCAATTTGCTGGATATCCTGTCCGGCGTGACGGGCAAACCTATCGCCGAGCTGGAACAGGAGTTCGCCGGAAAAATGTACGGCCATCTCAAGGGCAGCGTGGCGGATGCCGTTTCCGGCATGTTGATTGAATTGCAGCGCCGTTATCACGACTTCCGGGCGGACGAAGAACTGCTTAACCGGATTATGCGCGACGGCGCGGCCAAAGCCCGTGCCCGTGCCCGTGAAACGCTGGACAAAGTCTACGAGGCCGTGGGTTTTGTGGCGCATCCATGATCTGAATGCTGCACCGGCGTCCCAGGCGCGCTAAGATTGGAAATATCAGATCCACACCACTCGAGGCGCGCCGTGCAAATGCTTCCTTTGCAAAGAATCACCAACGTTCGTCTGCCCCAGCGTGAAGGCCTCTGGCAGATTGATATCGAACAAGAGCGGTTTCGCCAGATAAGCGCCGGCGGAACCGCCGGGCAAGCCCCCGCCGGGACCCTGGATGCCATGGGCGGATTGGCGGTGCCGCCCTTTGTCGAACCCCATATCCATCTGGATACCGCCCAGACCGCGGGCTCCCCCCGCTGGAATCAATCCGGCACGCTGTTTGAAGGCATTGAGCGCTGGGCCGAGCGCAAAGCGCAGCTCACCCATGAGGATGTCAAACAGCGCGCCTGGCAAACGCTGAAATGGCAAATCGCCAACGGTATCCAATATGTCCGCAGCCATGTGGATGTGTCCGATCCCCATCTGACCGCGCTGAAAGCCATGCTGGAAGTAAAACGGGAGGTGGCCCCCTGGCTGGAGCTGCAGCTGGTGGCATTCCCGCAGGAGGGCATACTCTCTTATCCGCGGGGAGAAGAATTATTGGAAGAGGCGCTGCGTTTGGGCGCCGATGCGGTGGGCGCGATTCCGCATTTCGAATTCACCCGTGAATACGGCGTTGAGTCTTTGCATAAAGCCTTTGCCCTCGCGCTGCGCTATGACCGGCTGGTGGATGTGCACTGCGATGAAATCGACGATGAGCAGTCGCGCTTTGTGGAAACCGTGGCGGCGCTGGCCCTACGCCACCATATCGGCCCTCGGGTTACCGCCAGCCACACCACCGCCATGCACTCCTACAACGGCGCCTACACCGCGCGGCTGTTTCGGCTGCTAAAGCTCTCCGGCATTCATTTCGTGGCCAATCCGCTGGTGAATATCCATTTACAGGGGCGTTTTGATGATTATCCCAAGCGTCGCGGGGTCACCAGGGTCAAAGAGCTGATGGCGGCGGGCATCAATGTCTGCTTTGGCCATGACGACGTGTTCGACCCCTGGTATCCACTGGGTACCGGCAATATGCTGCAGGTCTTGCATATGGGGCTGCACGTTTGCCAGCTTATGGGATACGAACAAATCAATCAGGGACTGGATTTGATCACGGTGAACAGCGCACGAACCATGAACCTTGGCGATTATGGCATTGCCGTCGGACATGGCGCCAACCTGGTGATTCTGCCGGCGGAAAATGGCTTTGATGCCGTAAGACGCCAGGTTCCGCCCCGTTACGTTATCCGCCGCGGACGGATAATCGCCCAGACCGAGCCGGCACAATCCACCCTGTTTCTCGCAGATTCACCGGAAATCGTCGATTTCAAGCGTTAACTTCATCCAATTGCCGTTTCACGGCGTTGCCGATGGTTTTAACCGCCTGTTCGATGGCGGGGGTAAGGGCAAGCGCGTAGCTCAGGCGCATGCAGTGGCGGTACTTGCCGGATGCGGAAAAAATCGGCCCTACCGCAATTTGCACCCCCACCTGATCCAATTGGCGGTTCAGGCGCAGCGAATCGAAATGCTCCGGCATTTCAATCCACAGCAAAAAGCTCCCCTGCGGCCTGCTTACCCGGGTTTCAGGCGGGAAATAGGTCTTGATCCAACCGGTCATGATGTCGCAGTTATGTTGATAGTGGGCACGCATCCGGCGCAAATGCTTCTGATATCCCCCCTGACGCACGAACTCGGCCACCGCCAGCTGCGGTTGCAGCGCGGTAGCGCCGGTACTGATGTATTTCATGTGGGTTGCCTGCTCCATGTACCGGCCGGGGGCAATCCAGCCGATACGCAGGCCGGGCGCCAGGGTTTTGGAAAACGAACTGCATAACAATACCCGGCCGTCTTCATCCAGGGATTTGATGGTCACCGGCCGGGGATAGCGGTAGGCCAGATCGCCATAGACATCGTCTTCGATAATCGGCGTATCGTAGCCTTGCGCCAGCGTCAGCAACGCCTGTTTATGGCTGTCCGGCATGATATATCCCAGGGGATTATTGCAATTGGGCGTTACCTGAATGGCTTTGATCGGCCACTGTTCGAGAGCCAGCTCCAGCGCCTCCAGACTGATGCCGGTCACCGGGTCGGTGGGGATTTCCAACGCCTTGATGCCGAATGCTTTTAAAGTCTGGGTCACGCCATGGAAACTTGGCGAGTCCACCGCCACGATATCGCCGGGCTGGCATAGGGCATGAATGGCAATGGAGAGCGCCTCGTGGCAGCCGGAGGTGATCATGATATCCTCCCATGACAACAGGTTGCCGCTGTCCACCAGGAGGCGGGCGATTTGTTCCCGCAGGGCGGGAGCGCCGCAGATATCGCCATAGGCCATGCCGCGCAAATCCGGCTGCAGCGCGATGCGGCTCAGGGCCTTCATCAACGGCCTCAGGGTCGGCGAGCTGATATCCGGCATGCCGATCCCCAGATGCACCATGCCGTCCTCCGGATCCGCCCGCAGCAATTTGAGCACCAAATCCCATTGGGAGATCTCGACCGGTCGCTGCGCCGGTCTGCTCATGGCCGGCAGCGCCGCTAATTCATGCTGCTGGCTGACAAAGTAGCCCGATTTCGGCCGCGCCTCGATCAGCTGCCGCTCTTCCAGTACCCGGTACGCCTGCTGAACGGTACTGATGCTCACTTCATGTTCCTGGCTTAAGGTACGCACCGAAGGCAGCCGCTCGCCGCAGGTGTATAAGCCCTGTTCTATGCGCTCGCCGATAATGCCGGCCAATTGATCGTAGCGTGTCATGCTGGTTCCATACAGATACAAGTGTACTTGTGAAAATCAATACAGATTGGCCCGGATAATACCATGACAGAAGATAAAAATGCGTATTGTATGGTAAAAATAATGGCTTTCTGAATCTGTACGGTGAGCGCCGATCCCTTCATCATAGTGGCAACATTTAACAAGGAGCAACCATGATGAAAACCCTGACAAAAACCTTCCAGGCCGTTCCTTTTTCATTACCACATCGCGCCGTGAACCCAATCCCGCAGCCTGATACGCTTTTCCGTCGGTTCATGGCCTGGAACCACCGTCGCCGCAATCGCGCCATTCTGATGCAATTAAACGACGATCAGCTGAAGGATATCGGGCTTTCCCGTGAGGATGTCCTGCATTACGGTGAAAAATAAACGGTTGTTGCCGCCTCATCGACTCCGAGCATGTTTGTCAGCAATCTGCTATCGCGGGCATGCTACTTGGCTCCGTGGCCGTACAGGCGGTGTTTGCTGACAAATCCCAGCAACAGGCAAAGAATGAACACTGCCAGATAGAGGCTGTTGGCGGTGGTCAACGCGGCTTTTGCGCCATATGATGCCACGATGGGCCCGGTGACCACAAACGTCAGCATGGTACCGACGGTGCCGCAGGTGAGGATAAAATTCACCAGTTTGGGCGACGTCACCCGGGTTTGCTGCGAACCCAGCGTAATGAGGGTGGTATAGATGGCGCTGGAGATAAATCCCAGTCCCAGCAGATAATAATGCAGGTGCGCCGGCCGATCGGTGGCGATAAACAGATACATGATGACTGCGGACAGCGCGGCAAGCAGGGTGACCATCCGCTGTAAATCCGTGAAACGCAGTACCGCGCTGAAAACCCACATCCCCAGCATATAGGCAATCCAGAATTGACTTACCAAACTCCCCGTCTGCTGTTGGCTCATGCCGAAGTTCAAGGCGGCGTATTCGGGTACCCAGGCGATAAAACCCAATTGGCCGAGGATATAGCATAACGCGGCGGCGGAGAGCAGCAATACCCCCAGTCCCCATTTCTCCTTTGACGACGGCTGCCCCCGCAGGGAGGCGTCTTGAGCGGCCGGCGCCGGAAACTCGGACAGCAGGGTCAGGATAAATATCGCCACATAGACCAGGCCGATACAGGCATACACCCAATACCAGGTAATATGCCGCGCCAGCATGACGCCGGCCAGCATGGGAAACAGCGTGCCGGCCATGCTGAAAAAGGAGTCGGAGAACAGCAGGCGCGCCCCCCGCTGGCGGCCGTCATAAAGATAGGTGATCAGATAGGTGCCGATGGACATGGTAATCCCGCTCACCACGCCTAATATAAAGATGTAAAATGAGAACAGGGCAATATTCCGGCCGCTCATCAATCCAAGCACCGTCACCGCCATCAGCACGAAACCGGCAATCAACTGCCGTTTCATGGGTATGATGGATATCAGCCAGGCATTGAGAAAAATCGATAACAGAATGCCGGAATTCAAAAAGGTGAAGGTGGAACCCATGCCGGATATCGGCAGATTAAAATAGTCGGCGATGTTGCCTAATTCCACGCCGGTGACAATCACTAAGGCGCCGGTTAATCCATAAGAAAGAAAACTAATCCATGTTAGCCGCAAGCGATTGCTATTATTCATTATAAACCTGTGAAAATCATACGATGGATGGCTGGCGCCGGTGGCGCAAAAGAGATTGGTTTCAACCTATATGGCAGCATATCATACCATTACAGCGTTAATTTTGGAGCTAAAAGTCATTTCATCGGGGCGTATCAGCGTTTTTTACAAGAACGCCTTGACGAATTTTTATGCCCTGTTACGTAAAAATAGGTAAATGGGTAGCGTTAGGCTGACCCCCTCTTTAGAATCTAAGCGCTTCCTGTTGCCCATGTCTTTACAAAGGAACCTTTCATGCTGAAACAAAAACTGGCGACCGCCGCATTATTTTTTTCTCTCGCCGCTTTGTCCTCCTCTGCGCTGGCTGCGCAGAAAGAGACTCATGTACTGCTCACCACTTCTGCAGGGAAAATTGAGCTGGCTCTTGACAGCCAAAAAGCGCCGGTCTCGGTTGGGAATTTTCTCGAATATGTGAAGAGCGGGTTTTATGACAATACTATTTTCCATAGGGTCATCCCCGGCTTTATGCTGCAGGGGGGCGGCTTCAATAAAGATATGACGCAAAAGCCGACTCAGGCGCCGATCAAAAACGAAGCCGATAACGGTTTGCGCAATTTACGCGGCACCGTGGCCATGGCCCGTACCGCCGATAAAGACAGCGCCACCAGTCAATTCTTTATCAATATTGCCGATAACGCTTTTCTCGATCACGGGCAACGTGATTTCGGTTATGCGGTGTTTGGCAAAGTGATCAAAGGCATGGATGTCGCCGACAAAATTGCCCAGGCACCCACTAAAAATATCGGGCCTTATCAGAACGTTCCGACGAAACCTATCATTATCCTGTCCGCCAAGATTCTGCCCTAACGTCCTTCGTCACGCCAGGGGGGAACGGTCGCTACGGCCTTTTCCCCCTCATGCCCCTATCCCGTCCCCCTTCAGGCGAATCCGCCATTGCCGGTTATACCCGTCATACTTCAAGTTGCAGGTACGTTGGCAATACTCGGCCCCTCCATGGGCCTCGCCCCTTCGGGGCCGCTGCAAGCAGCGTTCAAATCTGCTCCTGGCAGATTTGTCCTCGCTCGCCCCAGTCACTTACTCGAGTAAGCTCCTGGGGATTCGCGGCGTCGTCGTCTTCCTGCAGCTCGAATTATTTAGGGTATATACTTTAGGTAATTAACCGGGCCGATCGTTAACAGGGCTTCCCCATGAAAAAAATGACCGACAAGCAAAAAGCGCGATTATATCAGCAACGCCGTAATGAAAATTATAGAGAAAGCCAAAGGCTTCAAGGTTTTTCCGCCGAGCTGATCACCTTGACGCCACAAGAGGCGTTACGGCGAATCGACGAGCTCAGGAGCCATTATGAACGATAAATTCGGCGATGACCGCGATCCCTATTTTTACCCCGGCATCAAGGTGCTGCGCAATAAACTGAATATCCATGAGGCCGCCGGGCTGCTGGAGGCCGAACTGGCCTTGACGTCCCTTCGGGCCGCAACCCTTGAGCTGGGTACCGCCAAATTGGGACTACCGTGGCTGTGCGCCATTCACCATACCTTATTTCAGGATGTATACGATTGGGCCGGACAACTGCGGACGGTGGATATCTATCAAGACGATACGCGCTATTGCCACTTTGATTATCTTGAAAAAGAGGGCAACGCCGTGATGCAGCAGCTGGAGGATGAAAATTACCTGCAAGGCCTGTCCAAGGAGGAAATATGCCCTCGTCTGGCTCAATATTATGCGGATATCAATATGCTGCACCCGTTTCGCGAAGGCAACGGCCGTGCGCAGCGGATATTTTTCGAGCAGTTGATGGTGCACGCCGGCTACGATCCCCGTTGGCGATCCGTTGAACGGGACGAATGGCTGGCCGCCAATCGGGCCGGCGCGGTTGGCGAGCTGGAACCGCTCACCGCCCTGTTCATGCGGGTGGTGAATGAGCCGGGAGAAACGGAGTAGCCGCGGCCGGCCCGCTGCATGACGCTACCCCTCAGAGGACGGCGACGCTTTGATGCTGTCGACCCGGTCCGGATAAAATGCGACATGGTTTTTGATTGCCGCCACCGCGTCGTAAGGGTTTTCATAAGACCAGACGGCGTTAACCGATCGCAGGCCGCCGGGAGTAATGCTGTAATAAGAGCAATCTCCTTTGTAAGGGCAATACGTGTGGTGTTCGGTGCGCGTCAACAGGGACATATCGATGTCTTCACGGGGGATATAATACACCGGCGGATAATCCGCCTCCCGCAGCGTCAGCGCCTGCCGCGTATCGGCGATGGTTTTGCCGGCAACGGCCACCACAATATGCGAAGGGTTGGCCTCAACGGTAATGGGATGATCGGGGCCGGGAATCTTAACGGGCTTGGTAGTCATGGGACTCTCCTCTGCAAGACTGCATGTTATTGACCCCCATGGGCCTGAAAAACGAGTATGGAGTCGTTATTTCAGGGAGTCAATTTCATTACCGCTGTACGTATTTTAATTCAGCCGTTCCCGCAGGACCGCCTTGCCTAGATAAGCGAATTACGGCTTTCAGCCCAGGTCAGCAGCGCATCCAGCGCCGGACACAACGCTTGGCCCCAAGGCGTCAAACGATAGTCTACCTTGGGCGGGACCTGCTTATAGTCGGTGCGTATCACAATCCCGTCGGCTTCCAGCTGACGCAATTGCTGGGCCAGCATCTTTTGCGAAATATCGGGGATCAGTTTTTCCAGGTCGGAGTAGCGTCGCACCTGCCCGCCGAACAAATGGAAAAGGATAACCAGTTTCCAGCGGCCTTCCAGCAGGCGAAGCACCGATTCTACGCCGCTGGCGGCGGTCAGGGCGGTATAGGTTTTGTTGGTCATGGGCGCCTTTTTTGAACTTACTTTTTCGTGCGTACTTCCTAAAAAGAGAGCTTAAGGGGAAAATCCGGTAAAGGCAACCACCCGAACGGAGCAATCATGACAATCCTCTTACCTGAACCCATTGCCGGCTATTTCGCCGCGGACAATCAATTTACCCCCCAAAGCCTGGAACGTTTTTTTATGCCGGACGCCATCGTACGTGATGAGGGCAAGAGCTATCGCGGCCTGACGGCCATCACCGAATGGCGGCGTGCGGCCAAAGGAAAATATCAGTACACCGTCGAGCCGCTGCATTTCACGCAGCAGGACCAGGTAATCAGCCTGGTGGCCCGGGTAGCCGGTAATTTTCCCGGCAGCCCGGTTGAATTGACCTACACCTTCGGCCTCAGCGACGGGAAAATCGCCAATCTGGAGATTCGCCTATGATGGCTGAGACTGAATTTTCCGGCCGCCGCGTGCTGGTCACCGGCGGCACCAAAGGCATCGGCAAGGCCGTGGCCGCCCGCCTGCTTGCCGCGGGAGCCAGGGTGCTGATAACCGCGAGAAACCGGCCCGACCCAGTGCCGGAAGGCCAATGGTTCGTGGCGGCGGATATCGCTACACCGGAAGGATGCGCCGCCATAGCGGACGCCGTAACGGCCACGCTGGGCGGTATCGATATTGCGGTCCATGTGGCGGGGGGATCGTCGTCCCCCGGCGGCGGTTTCGCCTCCCTTGGGGAGAAAGAGTGGGCGGCGGAACTCAATCTCAACCTGATGCCGGCGGTGCGCCTGGATCGCGCCTTGCTTCCCGCCATGCTGGCCCAAGGATCCGGCGTTATCATCCATGTCACCTCCATCCAGCGGCAACTGCCGCTGCCTGATTCCACCACCGCCTATGCCGCCGCCAAAGCTGCCCTCAGCACTTACAGTAAAAGCCTGTCGAAGGAGGTCGGCCCGCGGGGCGTTCGCGTGGTGCGGGTGTCGCCGGGCTGGGTGGAAACGGAGGCGGCCGCCGGCATGCTGCGGGGGATCGCCGGGCGGGAAGGCACGGATCTCGACGGCGCCCGCCGGATCCTGATGGATTCCCTGGGGGGTATCCCCCTGGGCCGCCCGGCCCGGCCCGACGAGGTAGCCGAACTGGTGGCCTTTCTCGCGTCCGGACGCGCTTCGGCGATTACCGGCACCGAATACGTCATCGACGGCGGCACCGTGCCGACGGCGTGATATTCCCCGTTTAAGCGGTATAGCCGCCGTCGATGGTGAGCAGCGAGCCGGTAATGAAGCCCGCTTGCGGACCGGCAAGATAGGCCACCAGACTGGCAACCTCCCAATCCTTGCCCATGCGCCCCAGCGCCATCATGGGGCGCAGCATGGCGCGTTGGCTCTCGATATCGTTAATATCGGTTTCGGTGGGACCGGGTTGTACCGCATTCACCGTGATGCCCCGCGGGCCGAGATCCCGCGCGAAGCCGCGCGTCATGGCGCTCACCGCACCCTTGGTCATGGAGTAAATGGAAGCGCCGGGAAAACCGGTGTAGTCGGCCACTACGCTTCCGGTGGTGATAATGCGGCCCCCCGTCGTCATATGCTTAATGGCGGCCTGTACGGCGACAAACACCGCCCGTACGTTGACGTCCACCATTCGGTCAAAATCCTCCAGGGCAAACTCATCCACCTTGCCGTGGATCAAAATACCGGCGTTGTTCACCAGTATATCCAAAACGCCGAACGCGCCGGCGGTTCGGGCTACTGCCCGCCGCACCGCCTCGGCATCCCCACTGTCCGCTTTGATTGCCAATACTTTGCCGCCAAGGGCCTCAACCTCGGCAACCAATGCCAGCGCCCGCTCCTCTGAAGCGGCAAAGGTGAACGCGACGGCGGCGCCGTCGGCGGCCAGCCGGCGGACTATTGCAGCGCCGATGCCGCGGGATCCCCCCGTGACCAGGGCGACTTTACCGAGCAAAATTTTCGTCATGGGGTGTTTCTCCGGTAGGTTCAAATAGTTTTTCTATTCTGGATTAATCAGTCCAAAACAGGGTAAAAAAAGGATGCCCGTTATTTCAGACTCCGCAGCGCGGTGCGCGTGATGGAGCGCAGCGCTTCCGGGTCGGCCCCTCCGCGCGCCATGACCTTCAGGGCGATAAACGTCGCATTGAGGAATAGAGCCGCTTCCTGCGGTTGCACATCGGCGGCGATCTCCCCCTGAACGATGGCTTGTTTTATCGCGGATTCGAAAATGTGCTGCAAGGCAGCGCCGCTGGCGTCGCCAATGGCGGTAACTTCGCGGTCGCGCCGGCCGAATTCGCACAGGGCGTTTACCCCAAGGCAACCGCTTTCAGAGGAGGCGTGAGCACGCAGGGCAAAGCTCAGCAGGGCCGCCTCAATGCCGGCCAGGGGCGAGCCGCCACCCCGCAGGGCCGCCGCGATAGTGCCTATGCTCTCGAAACAATAGCGTTGCAGCGCTTCCAGAAAAAGCCGGCGTTTGTCGCCGAACGTATCGTACATGCTTTGACGGCTGATGCGCATTGCCTGCAACAGCGCCTCGGTGGAGGTGCCTTCATAGCCGTGCTCGGCAAAAACGCGGATTGCGCACGCCAGCGCTGTTTCGCGGTTAAATTCTTTAGGTCTCGCCATACTCAGCAGAGTAATGATAATAGATTAATCTGTCAATAATCAGATTGTGATGTGGGTTTGCCGGCTAAAGTATTGAGAGTCCGATGCCGATAGCTTAGGACAAGGCAGGTGATATCACCGGCACTTTCCAACGGGCAGGATGTTTTGCCGCCACGTTTATATCAATCATATTGGGGGCTTCAATGCAGGTTCCATCTTCCATAGCCGCCGCGCTGTTCAACATCGCCAATGCGGCGTCGTTCGCCAAACTTGGCGGATTCGGGATAAAGGCCTCGACGACGTCCTTCGCCGATGTTTACCAGAGTCAGCTGTTGCAGGCGGTGGATCCCAACGGCAGCGGCACCGTAACCGAGGATTCCCTCGAGCAGCAGGTTACGGCCGGCGGCGGCACTAAGGCCGAAGCCGATACGCTGTATAAGGCCATGGACGAGGATGGCGACGGCAAGGTTTCAGACCAGGAATTCAAGGACAGCATCCCGAGCCCGTTCAATACCCCGGATTTCGGCAAGGAATTCATCGCGCAGCAGATGTCGGGCGGCGGCGATGCGGCGGCAACGCCCAGCCTTGATTCCAGCCTGATTCTCGCCAATCTGGCGATGCAGGAGTCCGGCAAGGCATGAATTGACGGCAATGTCCTCCGCCGTCTCCCGAGCTGGAAAGCCTGCTGGCGTTATTCGCGAACTTTATTCACGAATGAAGCGAATGGAATGGCACTACCGGGACATTTGGGAAAGGCCAATACTGAATCCGTAAACCATACAGCAGACGGGGAGCACTCCCCGTCTCTTAACCTTAAGGATTCAAGCATGTCTAAACCACTTAGCAACAAACTCGCCCTGGTCACGGGTTCTTCCCGTGGTATCGGCGCCGCGGTGGCGGCCCGTCTGGCGGCCGACGGTGCATCGGTCATCATTACCTATGCCGCCGGCCGGGAACGCGCCGAGGCGGTGGTTAATGAAATCCGCGCCGCCGGCGGCGAAGCGGAAGCGGTTGGCGCCGATCTCGGCGACCCTAAGGGAATAGCTACCCTCATTGCCGCCATCGATGGCGCTTTCAGCGGTAAATTCAACGGCCGTCTTGATATCCTGGTGAATAACGCCGGCACGGTGGAGTACGGCCCGTTTCTCGAAACGTCCGACCAAAGCTACGACAATCATTTCAATTTGAATGTCCGTGCGCCCATGGCCTTGGCCAAAGATGCCGGCAGGCGCATGGCGAAAACGGGCTGGGGACGCATCATCAACATCAGCTCGGCGTTTGGCGAAGCCGCGCCGCTGCCCGGCGTGACCCTCTATATCGCCACCAAGTTCGCCCTGTCCGGTTTTACCAAAGGTCTTTCCCGTGAGCTCGGTCCATTGGGCATTACGGTTAACGGCGTCCAGCCCGGTCCCATCGACACCGAGCTGAGTCCGAACCCCGGCACGCCGGAATATGACGCCATGGTCAAGCTCACAAGCGTCGGCCGTTTCGGCAAGGTGAAAGAGATAGCCGCCGCCGTCGCTTATCTGGCTCACCCGGACGCCTCTTATACCAACGGCGAAAACCTTACCGTCGATGGCGGCTGGAACGCCTAGGATGCCGTATCCTTTTCACGAAATTGTTCCACCAGAAAATCCACGAACAGCCGGGCACGGATCGGCAGTTGGCGGCCAAAGGGATGCAGCGCGTGGATAGGGGATACCAGCATGGGAAACCCGGGCAGGACGTGGATCAACGTTCCGGCCGCGATGTCGTCGGCGACCGCGAACCGGGGGATTTGAATAATCCCCATCCCCTCGACGGCGGCCTGGCGAAGCGTGGCGCCGTCGCTGGTATCGAGAGGGCCGTCGGGGATGATGGAGGCGCCGCCGGCAAACGCGTAGGGGAAGGGACGTCCCGCAATAAGGAAACGCAGGCAGTCGTGATGTTGCAGATCGTCAAGGGTAAGGGGAGCGCCGCGGCGCTTCAGGTATGCCGGCGACGCAGCCAAAATATGATCGGTATAACCCAGTAAGCGGGCATTCAGCCCGGAATCCGGCAGGGCGCCGATACGCAAGGCGAGATCAAATCCTTCCCGGATGATATCGACGTTTCGATCGGTTACGTCGAGATCGAATTTAAGGCGTGGATAGAGAAGGACAAATTTCGCCACCCACCGCGCCATCAGCACGCGTCCCACCAAAACCGGCACGCTGATGCGGATAAGGCCCTGCGGTGTCTCGTTGGACTGAACATGATTTTCCGCTTCTTCCATTGCCTGCAGCAAAGGCGCCACCCGTTCATAATAATCCGTGCCTTCCACCGTCAGCCTCAGTGTCCGGGTTGACCGTTGAAATAGCCTCACCCCCAGGCGCTCTTCGAGACGGGCCACGCTTTTGGAGACGGCCGAGGGACTGGCCCCGATAATACGTCCCGCGCTGGCAAAGGAGCCGTTTTGAACCGTGCGGACAAAGGCGACAAGTCCGGTGGTCTTTTCCATGATGGTGGTCATTCAGGAACTTTGCTCACTAATTAAGTCAATTATGAGCAATATACGGCCTTTTATTCCGCTATTCCATTATTTGACTTCAGATATCCGATTCCTGACCTCTGGTTTTGACCTTTTGTCCCAGAATAGGTACGCGCGCCGCGCCAAGGCTCGATTTGCCTCACGCTAAAGCCGGTGAATCCCCCCGCCCGATGTTCGACAGCGGGATATGGAGCACGTTATACTTGGCTGAAATCCCGATGCGTGGGACAAGCTGACCCATTTCTTCATTTTCCTGCCTGAACAACCGGTAAAAATAGGCCACTCTTACCATGTTGCTGATCATCGATAACTATGATTCCTTTACCTATAACCTGTACCAATATTTCTGCGAACTGGGCGCACATGTAGAGGTTAAACGCCACGATGAGGTGCAACTGGACGATATCGACCGTATGGCGCCCGAGAGGCTGGTGATTTCTCCCGGCCCCGGTACCCCTGACGAGTCAGGCATCTCCATGGCGGCCATTGCGCATTTTGCCGGCAAGATACCGGTTTTGGGGGTTTGCCTCGGCCACCAGGCCATAGCGCAGGTATTCGGTGCCCGCGTTGTGCGGGCAAAGCAGGTTATGCACGGTAAGACCTCACCTATCGTCCATGACGGCCGGGGGGTTTTCGCCGGGTTGCCCGCGGATTTGACCATGACCCGCTACCATTCGCTGGTGGTGGAGACCGCCGGTTTGCCGCCCTGCCTGGAGGTTTCCGCCTGGAGCCTGCAAGAAGGCGTTCACGATGAAATCATGGGCATCCGTCATCGTACCTTGCCCCTTGAAGGTGTACAGTTTCATCCTGAGAGCATTCTCAGCGAACAGGGACATCGGTTGCTGGCGAATTTCCTGGCGATGTAAGCCGATGGCCCGCCGCGAATGCTTCAACCGGCCCGGCGTCGGTAGCGGATATAATTTTTTGCCGTTGAACGGCGATAAAAGATTGCATTGAAGTGATTTTTTATTCATATTTTATGATTATAATTTCATTTATCTTTTGCGGCGGATAGAGTAAAAAGCTTATGAAAACACATGATGACGCGGTAACCAGGGAAACGTTTGATCAGGTCATTTTGCCAGTTTATGCACCTGCTCAATTTATTCCCGTCAGAGGCAAAGGCAGCCGGGTATGGGACCAGGAAGGCAAGGAGTACATTGATTTCTCCGGCGGTATCGCCGTGACCGCCCTGGGCCATTGCCATCCGGCGCTGGTGGCGGCGCTGAAAAGCCAGGGTGAAACCCTGTGGCACACCAGTAATGTCTTTACCAATGAACCGGCGCTGCGGCTGGCGCGCAAACTTATCGATGCCACCTTTGCCGATAGGGTCTTCTTCGCCAATTCGGGAGGTGAAGCCAACGAAGCCGCCTTTAAGCTGGCCCGTCATTATGCCATCACCCGCCACAGCCCTTATAAAACCAAAATCATCGCGTTCCACAACGCCTTTCACGGCCGTACGCTCTTTACCGTCACGGTGGGCGGCCAACCCAAATATTCCGATGGTTTCGGACCGAAACCCGGTGATATTGTCCACGTGCCGTTCAACGATTTGGCGGCGGTAAAAGCGGTGATGGACGATCATACCTGCGCGGTGGTGGTTGAGCCGATACAGGGCGAGGGCGGGATCACGCCGGCCACGCCGGAATTCCTGCAGGGGCTTAGGGATCTGTGCGATCAATACCAGGCCCTGCTGGTGATGGACGAAGTGCAGTGCGGTATGGGCCGGACCGGTAAGTTATTCACTTATATGCATTATGGTGTCCTGCCGGATATTCTCACCACCGCCAAAGCGCTGGGAGGCGGTTTCCCCATCAGCGCCATGCTTACTACCGAGGAGATTTCGTCGGTGATGGCGGTGGGAACCCACGGCACCACCTATGGCGGCAATCCGCTGGCCTGCGCAGTGGCCGAGGCGGCGCTGGACGTCATTAACCAGCCGGCGGTGCTGGCGGGAATCAATGAACGGCATGACAGGTTTTTCAGCGCGCTGCAGAAGATTAACGACCGCTATCATGTGTTCGAAGAAATTCGGGGCATGGGCTTGCTGATTGGCGCCGCGCTGAAACCCGGCTACCACGGCCGGGCACGGGAATTCCTTCATGCCAGCGCCGCCAACGGTCTGATGATTTTGAACGCCGGTCCGGACGTGGTGCGTTTCGCCCCGTCGCTGGTGGTGGAATTTGACGATATCGATCAGGGCATGGCCAGGTTTGAACAGGCGGTAGCCCAGGTTACCGCCGGCTGAGCTCACTGAAAAAGAGCCTGGCGCGGACGGGTCACTTATCAAACCGCCTTTCTCGACCGGGCACTTTGCCAGCACGCTCAGCCGCCATTATCGGCGGCTATTGGGCATTTTCCCCCAATCGCCGCGATAGCCAGCGGCCGTGCTGCGGCCGCTGGCGCCAGGCAACCGACGAGATGGTATGCATTACTCCCAAATGGAACAGGATACGCCGCAGATGGCGTTCCATCGGGGTGCCCGGCTGCTCCGGCGTATCGCCGGCGGTGGCCAGTACCGGCTGTTCGCTGCTCGGACCATCGTATTCCAGCCGTTGCTGGCAGGTTTGCAGCGCCACCTCGCAGGCGGTCAGGTATTTTTCCGCCAGCATTGGCGTCAGCATGTAGTGATCCCGCGCCAGTATCGTCATGGCATTGATATGCTCAATAATAAACTGGCTATGGGTCACCCATAGGCGCATATCGATGAGGTAGCGGGAGTTGAAACCGGGCTCCTGCATGGCCTGGCTTAGCGAGGTGAACAGGGCGTTATGGGCCTGGTTGGCCCGCATACGGGCATAGGCCAGCGCCGCCGGCTCCGGATTCGCCTGTAATAACAGACGCAATGCGTCCTGATCCCTTTCCAGCGCCTGATGGGCGTTTTTGCGCAGCAGGCCGCTTTGCCACTGCGGCCACAGCCAGAGCGTACCGCCGAACGCCAGCATGCATCCGATCAGGGTATCCACCAGCCGCGGTACCAGAAAATGCGTACCGTTCAGGGACAATAGCTGCAGGGTGTAAACGGCGGTTACGGTGAAGCCGGTCATCGCCAGGCCGTAATTTTTCCGCAAAACCAGGTAAGCCGCCAGGGTCACCACCAGCATAAACAATAAAACCGTGCCGTCCCCCAGATGGAGCTGCAGGGTCGCGGCGGCGATAACCAGGCCGGCCAAGGTTCCCAGCGCCCGGTGCTGGATACGTACCCGGGTGGCGTTATAGCCGTTCTGGCTGACAAACATCACCGTCATCAGAATCCAGTAGGGTTTAGGCAGGTTGAACACCAGTCCCAGGCTGCTGCCGATGGCCAGCATAATGCCCAGCCGGGCGGCGTTGCGCAGCGCCATGGATTTGAGCGAACAGTAGCTGCGCAGCGCCTGCCAGAAAGAGAGCCGTTGCTGGTTATCCGCCATGATATCCCGCCGGTAGAGCGGACGTTGCGTCCTGAGCAGCCTGGCGATGCGGCTGAAGTGATAAAAACAAAATTGCCCCACCGGATTATCCGGATTTCGCTGGGCAATTTTTTCCACCGCCGACAGGGCTTCCGCCATGGTGAAACGGCCCGATAACCGATGATAAAGGATATCGTCCGCTACCACCCGCAGCCGGGCGGCAATCAATTGGGCATTATAGCGGATCACCGCTTCAGCGTGACTCTGCTCCACCAGCTTTTGCACTTCGTCCGGCTGATGCAAACTGACGGCGATATGCTCTTGCAGGTCCAGAGCCACCTGAAATGTCCGCAGCAGACGTTTGTACTGAAGCTGATGGTTGGCCGACAGCATATGCAGCTGCTGGTAAATTTGCGCAATCAGATCAATCACCCGCTGCTGCCGGGCAAACAGCGGCGGCAGGGCGGTTTCCGGGTCGGTATGCTGGGTCAGCAGGCTGTATTTCGCCTCGATATAATCCGCGAGCTCTCTATAGAGCAGGCTGAGGGTTTCCCGCATCGGCTGCTCTTTAAGCCATCGGAACCACAGGCCGGTAAACAGCCCGTACCAGGCGGTACCGGCGATATACAGCAGCGGCGGGATCCACACCGGGGCGTTGCCGGTCAGGCCGAGGGTAAAAATGGCGGCGATAAGGGAGGCGGGTAATAACCGCCCGTGCAACGGACTGATTTCACCGGTGACGCCCAGCGCCAGCGCCAGGCCCACCATGATAAAGGGCAAGGGTACGTGTACAAAGAGCAGCCACTGGATCAGTACGCTGCTGACGGCGAACAGCGTACCGCCGATGGCCAGGCGTTTAAAAAAGCGTTTATGCAGGGTATCCAGGCCGGCGATGTTGCAACAGGCGGGCACCAGGGAGAACAGCAGGCCGTTCTGCAGGCTGCCGAACAATAGCCCTATCGCCACCGGCAGGCAAAGCACGATGGTTTGCCGCAAGGCATAGTTGACTTCGGGGTGATAGATCAGTCGACGCCACATGCTGCCAACAAGCAGGCGTGGCACAGAGTACCACGCCTGTTTGATTAACGTTTAACGCGTACCGTAAACGACAATGGTCTTGCCGTGTGCGGAGATGAGATTTTGATCTTCCAGCATTTTCAGAATACGGCCCACCGTTTCGCGGGAACAGCCGACAATCTGGCCGATTTCCTGGCGGGTAATCTTGATTTGCATGCCGTCGGGGTGGGTCATGGCGTCGGGTTGTTTCGCCAGATTAAGCAAGGTTTGCGCGATACGTCCCGTGACGTCGAGAAACGCCAGATTACCGACTTTTTCCGAGGTGACCTGCAAGCGGCTGGCCATCTGCGCCGACAGACGCATCAGGATATCCGGATTCACCTGAATCAGTTGCCGGAATTTTTTATAAGAAATTTCAGCCACTTCACAAGCGGTTTTCGCACGAACCCAGGCGCTGCGCTCCTGGCCTTCTTCGAATAAGCCCAATTCCCCGATAAAATCCCCCTGGTTAAGGTAGGACAAGATCATCTCTTTACCTTCTTCATCTTTTATCAGCACCGCGACGGCGCCTTTGACGATGTAGTAAAGTGTTTCAGCTTTTTCGCCTTGATGTATTAGCGTACTCTTCGATGGATACTTGTGAATATGGCAATGAGACAGGAACCATTCGAGAGTCGGGTCTGTTTGCGGTTTGCCGAGAACCATTCGCTGTTATCCTCTTTTGTCATCGATGTCCTTGTTCAGGACATCGTATTCCCTATTACGGCGCTGTTTTATCGATCCATCTCCGTTGTAAACGGAGCGACGTTAGGGAACTTATTAGGGTCTGGTTTTAGTGATGTTCCGATCGCTCTCTTGCCCTTTCATTATCATGAGGTCGATCCAGCCTTGTTTTTAGCATAGGTTTGAAGCAGTGTCTTCTGTTGTCTTGCATCAGCATGAAGTATGTTAGGTAACATTGCCACCTTTCCAATAAAAATGTAGGGTGCAGGAAAAACTTTTTATCTGGAGTCATCATAATGCAAGCACGAGTAAAATGGGTCGAAGGTCTGTCTTTTATAGGTGAATCCGCCTCCGGCCACCAGATTTTGATGGATGGCAACGCAGGGGAAAAAGCGCCCAGCCCAATGGAAATGGTACTTATGGCGGCTGGGGGGTGCAGCGCCATCGACGTGGTATCGATTCTGCAAAAAGGGCGTCAGGATGTGCGTGATTGCGAAGTCAAGCTGACCTCTGAACGCCGCGACGAAGCGCCGAGGTTATTTACCCATATTAATTTACACTTTATAGTTTCCGGCACGGGGCTCACCGACAAAATCGTCGAAAGGGCGGTGGAGCTGTCAGCGGAAAAGTATTGCTCGGTGTCTTTAATGCTCGGCAAATCCGTGAACGTTACCCATAGTTTTGAAGTGCGTTTGCCGTCCTGAATGACGGATGCGTTACCGCTGGCGCGACGCTCCGGCCGCGCCCGGTTTATTCAATGCGTTTGCCTTCCAGTAGCTGCTTTACCAATGGTCCCATGATCAGTTCCATCGCCAGCCCCATTTTCCCTCCCGGTACCACCAGCGTATTGATATTGGAAATAAACGACCCCTGCAGCATCGCCAGCAGATAGGGGAAGTCGATATGATCCAGGCCGCGAAAGTGAATTACCACAAAGCTTTCGTCCAGCGAAGGGATGGCCTTGGCGGCAAAGGGGTTGGACGTGTCCACCGTGGGAACCCGTTGAAAATTGATATGGGTACGGGAAAACTGCGGTGTGATGTAGTTAATATAGTCTTCCATCGATCGCACCACGGAATCCATCACCGCTTCCCGGGAGTGTCCGCGTTCGCTGGTATCGCGCACCAGCTTTTGTATCCATTCCAGGTTGACGATGGGTACTACACCCACCAGGAGATCCACATGCTGCGCCACATTATGGTGGTCGGTAACCACCCCGCCGTGCAGCCCCTCGTAAAACAGCACATCCGTCGGCTCCGGCAGCGGCTGCCAGGGAGTAAAGGTGCCGGGAATCTGATTGTAGGGAACGGCTTCGTCATAGGTGTGCAGATATTTTCGCGCTTTGCCGTGGCCGGTGAGCCCATACTGCAGGAAGGTGTGTTCCAATAGGCCGAAGTCATTGGCTTCCGGCCCGAAATAGCTGATATGTCGCCCGAGATCGCGGGCCTTGCGAATGGCCATGTCCATTTCCGGACGGGTAAAATGGTGGAAACTGTCCCCTTCCAGCTCGGCGGCGTGAATATTCAACTGGTGAAAAATTTTACGGAAAGCCAAACTGGTGGTGGTGGTGCCGGCGCCGCTGGAGCCGGTAACGGCAATAATGGGATGTTGTGCTGACATGGTAACCCTACGCTTCGTTATATGGCGGCGTGATACCCTCAATAATTCAGGTTGCAGGAAAGCGGACGCACCTGCAACTTGAAGTATGACGGGTAGATTCACATGCGCCCGGCATGAAAGACTTGATTATTGTTATCATGTTTAGCGGCGCAGGGCCAATTTGCGTTATTCCGGATGAAACTGGCCGCGGGGCATAATATTGATGGTCTCATGCAGTTCCGACCATACCACTACCGCTTCGCCGCTTATCAGTTGACGTTTGACATCGGCGACTTTGGCCTCCAGTGTCTTTTCCTGTTCGCCGTAATCGGTGCCTTCTCGCAAGACAAAGGATTCAAGCAGGTTATACAGGGTGTCGGAGTCGATTTCTTCCCACGGAATAATCATCATGTTATGTCCAGTTTGTTAATGATTCAATGCCTTGAGGAAATTTCACCAGCAAAGCCTTGTGCGGATACAGGCGCGCTGTTAGTTTCTTACCTTCATTAAAGGGAGAGGAGCCCCCGAAACGTGGAACCGAGTCTTTTTCTTTCAATGTTGGGTTTTCTTTGGGTCGCTGCCATTACGCCCGGTCCTAATAATATGCTGCTCACCGCTTCCGGCGCGAATTTCGGTTTTTGGCGTTCAATGCCGTTGATGCTGGGTATTATGCTCGGGATGCAGTGCATATTGCTATTGGTGGCTTTCGGTATCGGCGGTTTAATTACCCTGTATCCGTCATTGCATTTTATGCTCAAAGTGGCCGGTTCCCTTTATCTGCTGTGGTTAGCCTGGAAGATTGCCACCGCGGCGTATGAAACATTGGAGACGGATGCGCCGCCGCCACGCCCCATTCCGTTTTACCAGGGCGGACTGCTGCAGTTCCTGAATCCCAAAGCCTGGTTGATGGCGCTGGGGGCGGTAGCCAGCTTCAGCCTGACGGGTAATGCCTATATTACTTCAGTGGGGGCCATCAGTATTGGTATTGTGACGGTGAATATCGTTTCCGGGACTATTTGGCTCGGCTTTGGTACGCTTATCGGCCGTTTGCTCAGCAGTAAACGCGCCTGGACGGTATTTAATGTCGCCATGGGATTGCTTACCGCGGCCTGCGTGCTGTTGATTTGGCGCTGATAAGGCCGCGCAATTTTTGCGGTCTTCCTTTAACACGCTCGGTTCACGCGCCGGTGATCGCGGGCTTACCGTGCCATGAGGCGCTCCGGCGGGCGGGAAAAACCACGCCCGCTTCGACCTCATTGGCGCGGTCTCCCTTTAACACGTTCGGTTCACGCGCTGGTGATCGCGGGCCTACCGTGCCATGAGGCGCTCCGGCGGGCGGGAAAACCACGCCCGCTTCGACCTCATTGGCGCGGTCTCCCTTTAACACGCTCGGTTCACGCGCCGGCGATCGCGGGCCTACCGTGCCATGAGGCGCTCTGGCGGACGGGAAAACCACGCCCGCTTCGACCTCATTGGCGCGGTCTCCCTTTAACACGTTCGGTTCACGCGCCGGTGATCGCGGGCCTACCGTGCCATGAGGCGCTCCGGCGGGCGGGAAAACCACGCCCGCTTCGACCTCATTGGCGCGGTCTCCCTTTAACACGCCCGGTGCGGCTTCGGTGCTGGCGCGGTCTTCCTTTAACACGCTCGGTTCACGCGCCGGTGATCGCGGGCTTACCGTGCCATGAGGCGCTCCGGCGGGCGGGAAAAACCACGCCCGCTTCGACCTCATTGGCGCGGTCTCCCTTTAACACGTTCGGTTCACGCGCTGGTGATCGCGGGCCTACCGTGCCATGAGGCGCTCCGGCGGGCGGGAAAACCACGCCCGCTTCGACCTCATTGGCGCGGTCTCCCTTTAACACGCTCGGTTCACGCGCCGGCGATCGCGGGCCTACCGTGCCATGAGGCGCTCCGGCGGGCGTGAAAACCACGCCCGCTTCGACCTCATTGGCGCGGTCTCCCTTTAACACGTTCGGTTCACGCGCCGGCGATCGCGGGCCTACCGTGCCATGAGGCGCTCCGGCGGGCGTGAAAACCACGCCCGCTTCGACCTCATTGGCGCGGTCTCCCTTTAACACGTTCGGTTCACGCGCCGGTGATCGCGGGCCTACCGTGCCATGAGGCGCTCCGGCGGGCGGGAAAACCACGCCCGCTTCGACCTCATTGGCGCGGTCTCCCTTTAACACGCTCGGTTCACGCGCCGGTGATCGCGGGCCTACCGTGCCATGAGGCGCTCCGGCGGGCGGGAAAACCACGCCCGCTTCGACCTCATTGGCGCGGTCTCCCTTTAACACGCTCGGTTCACGCGCCGCTGATCGCGGGCCTACCGTGCCATGAGGCGCTCCGGCGGGCGGGAAAACCACGCCCGCTTCGACCTCATTGGCGCGGTCTCCCTTTAACACGTTCGGTTCACGCGCCGGCGATCGCGGGCCTACCGTGCCATTAGGCGCTCCGGCGGGCGGGAAAACCACGCCCGCTTCGACCTCATTGGCGCGGTCTCCCTTTAACACGTTCGGTTCACGCGCCGGCGATCGCGGGCCTACCGTGCCATGAGGCGCTCCGGCGGGCGGGAAAACCACGCCCGCTTCGACCTCATTGGCGCGGTCTCCCTTTAACACGTTCGGTTCACGCGCCGGTGATCGCGGGCCTACCGTGCCATGAGGCGCTCTGGCGGGCGGGAAAACCACGCCCGCTTCGACCTCATTGGCGCGGTCTCCCTTTAACACGCCCGGTGCAGCTTCGGTGCTGGCGGTTGACTATAAAGGGCTATTCCCCTTCAAACTCTTTTATCAGGGTTTCAAGCTGTTCCTGGGCATCCAGCCACGCTGTTTCCGCCTGTTCCAACTGGGATTTTACCTGGGCCTGGCGCTGCAGACAGGCGGCGAGATCTCCTTTACGGGCGATATCGTACAGCGCTGAATCCGCCAGCTCGGCTTCCACTTTCGCCAGTTCGTTGCCCAGGGTTTCCAGCGCTTTTTCGTGGCGTTCGATGGATTTGCGCAGCGGCTGGGTTTGGCTGCGGAACTCGGCTTCGCGCCGCTTTTGGTCCTTTCTGGCCTGGGCGTTATTGGCGGAGGCGGGCAGATCCTCGCGGCCGTCGGCGCCCTGCGCCGCCTGGCGCTGCTGGTCCGCCAGCCATTGCTGGTAATCCTCCAGGTCTCCCTCGAAGGGCTCTACCAGCCCGTCATGAACCAGATAGAAATCGTCGGTGGTGGAACGCAGCAAATGCCGGTCATGGGATACCACTACCAGGGCGCCCTCAAAGTCAATCAGCGCCTCGGTGAGCGCCTGGCGCATATCCAGATCCAGATGGTTGGTGGGCTCATCCAGCAACAGCAGGTTAGGGCGCTGCCAGACGATCAGCGCCAGCACCAGCCGGGCTTTCTCGCCGCCGGAGAACCGTTCCGTACGCTCGGTGACCTTATCACCCTGAAAACCAAATCCGCCGAGATAATCCCGCAGCGCCTGCTCATACTCCTGCGGCGCCATCCGGTTCATATGCTGCAGCGGCGATTCGTCGGCCCGTAGGAACTCCAGCTGATGCTGGGCGAAATAGCCGAGCTTGATGCCTTTGGCCAGGGAGACCCTGCCCGACTGAGGCTCCAGCGTGCCGGCCAGCAGTTTGATAAGCGTTGATTTACCGGCGCCGTTGCGTCCCAGCAGCCCGATGCGCGAACCGGGCACCAGGTTAAACTTGATGGAATTCAGGACAGTGCGATCGCCATAGCCGGCGCTGACCTTTTCCATCGTCAGTAATGGATTGGGCAGGCTTTCCGGGGCGCGAAACCGGAATTGGAACGGATTATCCACATGGGCCGGAGCAATAAGCTCCATGCGTTCCAGCATTTTAATCCGGCTCTGCGCCTGGCGGGATTTGGTGGCTTTGGCGCGGAAGCGGTCGATGTAATGCTGCAGGTGCGCCACTTTTTCCTGCTGATGCTGATAAAGGGACTGCTGTTGCGCCAGTTTGGTCACACGTTGCAGCTCAAAAGAGGAATAATTACCGGTATATTCGTTCAATGACTGCTGTTCGATATGGAGTATCTTATTGACGACGGGATCGAGGAAGTCCCGGTCATGGGAAATCAGGATCAGCGTGCCGTTGTAATTTTTCAGCCACTTTTCCAGCCACATGACCGCATCAAGATCCAGATGGTTGGTGGGTTCATCCAGCAGCAGCAAATCGGAACGGCAGATCAGCGCCTGCGCCAGGTTAAGGCGCATCCGCCAGCCGCCGGAAAAATCGCTCACCGGCTTTTGCAGCTGTTCCTGGCTGAAACCCAGGCCGTGCAGCAGGCTGGATGCGCGTGGCCGTATGGTCCAGGCGTCGATGACATCCAGTTTGCCATGCAGCGTGGCGATGGCGTGACCGTCATTTTTTTCGTTGGCCAGCTGTAATTCGGATTCCAACTGACGATATTCCCGATCGCCGTCGATAACATAGTCTATTGCCGGTTCGTCCAGCGCGGGCGTTTCCTGGTTTACCCAGGCCAGGGACCAGTTGGCCGGGTAAGTGACATTGCCGGCATCGGCGCTGAGTTCATGTTTCAACAATGCCAAAAGTGTTGATTTGCCGCAGCCGTTTTTGCCCACCAGCCCGACTTTTTGCCCCGGGTTTACCGTGGCGGTCGCATTATCAAGCAGTACCCGGGTACCGCGACGAATTTGCACAGATGAGAAGACAATCATAAAGCGCCATAGTTTGAGAGTATGTTAAATTGACATTATTGAATGCAAGCCAGAGTGAAACGTCCTGGTTTTCGACTTCGCGGAGCATGGTAGCGGAAAACCCGCGCCCTGACGACGCTTTGGAGGGGAATTGATTACACAACCACCCAAAGTTTTGTTGCTGTATGCCCATCCCGAATCGCAGGATTCGGTTGCCAACCGGATTTTGCTGCAGGCGGCATCGCCCCTTGCGCATGTCACCGTACATGATCTTTACGCGCATTATCCGGATTTTTTTATCGATATTCATTATGAACAGCAATTGTTGCGAGAGCACCAGGTGATCGTGTTCCAGCATCCCCTTTATACTTATAGTTGCCCGGCGCTGCTGAAGGAGTGGCTCGACCGTGTATTGACGCGGGGCTTCGCCAGCGGCATCGGCGGCAATGCTCTGACCGGAAAGTATTGGCGGTCGGTCATTACCACCGGCGAGCCGGAAACTGCTTATCAGCATTTGGGATATAACCGCACTACCATGGAAGAGGTTCTGCGTCCCTTTGAACTGGCCGCGACCCTGTGTCGCATGCAATGGGTGTCGCCCTTGGTGGTTTACTGGGCCAGACGGCAAACCCATGACGCCTTGATGCGTCATGCCGATGCGTATGCGCGCTGGCTTAATGAGCCGGTGCAGGAAAGAGGGCAGCGTCTTGGGTAGCAGTCCGTCATTTTTAACCGCCGTCGTGCTGTTCCTGTTTGCCGCCGTGGTGGCGGTGCCCATTGCCCAGCGCCTGGGCATCGGCGCGGTAATAGGCTATCTGGCGGCGGGTATCGCCATCGGCCCCTGGGGACTGGGTTTTATCCGCGACGTGGATGAAATCCTGCACTTCTCTGAACTGGGGGTGGTGTTCCTGATGTTTATCATCGGGCTGGAGCTGAACCCCGGCAAATTATGGGAATTGCGGCGTTCCATTTTCGGGCTCGGCACGGCGCAGCTTGTCATTACCGCCGTTTTACTGGGCACCGTCTTGCTGCTGACCCATGCCTCATGGCAATCGGCGCTTATCGGCGGCATCGGTTTGGCCATGTCCTCAACCGCTATCGCGCTGCAGCTTATGCGCGACAAAGGCATGAACCGCAATGAAGGCGGCCAGCTCGGATTTTCGGTGTTGCTGTTTCAGGATATGGCGGTAATACCGGCGCTGGCGGTCATTCCTTTCCTCAGCGGCGGCAGCGGCGTACCCAGCGATTGGACGAAGATCGGCATGAAGGTGGCGGCGTTTTTCGTCATGCTGGTGGGCGGCCGTTACCTGTTGCGTCCGCTGTTTCGCTATATCGCCGCCGCCAACGTGCGGGAAGTCTTTACCGCCGCCGCGCTGCTGCTGGTGCTGGGAGCGGCGCTGTTCATGGATATGCTGGGCGCCTCCATGGCGCTCGGGACCTTTATCGCCGGAGTACTGCTGGCTGAAAGCGAATACCGCCACGAGCTGGAAATCGCCATTGAGCCGTTTAAAGGCTTGCTGCTGGGGCTGTTTTTCATCTCGGTGGGCATGGCGCTCAATCTGGGCGTCCTGTATGTCCATGTGCTGCAGGTCTTGGCCGGTCTGGCGATACTGGTGCTGCTGAAGGGAACGGTACTGTATATTCTGGCGCGCATTTTCGGTTTGCGTCGTTCGGTCCGGTTGCAATTCGCCGGGGTGCTGAGCCAGGGCGGTGAATTTGCCTTTGTGCTGTTCTCCGCGGCGGGGGCGCAGAAAATCCTGTCGCCGGATCAGCTGTCGCTGCTGCTGGTGACCGTAACCCTGTCGATGATCACCACGCCGCTGCTGATGAAGCTTATCGACGGCATTCTGACCCGCCGCTATAACGCCCAGGAGGAGCATGACGAAAAGCCGTTCGTGAACGACGACGAGCCGCAGGTGATTATTGTCGGTTTCGGCCGTTTCGGTCAGGTTGTGGGGCGGCTGCTGATGGCCAATAAAATGCGCATCACGGTGCTTGAGAGGGATATCAGTGTGGTCAGCCTGATGCGCAGCTATGGTTATAAGGTGTATTACGGCGATGCCACGGAGCTTGAACTGCTTCGCGCCGCCGGCGCGGAAAAGGCCCAGGCGATTGTGGTGACCGCCAATACCCCGGAGGCGAACATGGCGGTAGTGCATTTGTGCCAGCAGCATTTTCCCCATTTGAAAATCCTGGCGCGCGCCCGCGGCCGTGTAGAGGCCCATGAATTATTGCAGGCCGGCGTGACTCATTTTTCCCGTGAGACCTTTGCCAGCGCTCTGGATCTGGGCCGCAAGGCACTGCTGGAACTGGGCATGCATCCCCACCAGGCCCATCGTGCGCAGCAGCATTTTCGCCGGCTCGATGTGCGGATGCTGCGGGAACTGATGCCGCAGATGCAGGGGGATTTGGCGCAGATATCCCGCGTCAAGGAATCCCGGCGCGAGCTGGAGGATATTTTCCAACGGGAAATGATGAAGGAACGCTGGCAGCTAAACGGTTGGGAAGATGACGATCAACAGGGAGATAAACCTTATGACGGTTAAGCGTAAACGCTTTATTGCCGGCGCGGTATGCCCTCACTGCCAAAGCAAGGATACTCTGGCCCTGTGGAGTGATAACGATGTCGAGAGCTTTATCTGTGTGAAATGCGGTTTCACCCAGCAGCAAACTGACGGAACAAACGCGGAGAAAAGGCCGCTCCCGGAGCACATTATCGGTATTTTCCATCCGGAGTAGCCTTCACGGTCAGGTTTTTTTAAGCTGAAGGATACATACGTGCATTTTTTCGTTAGAATCTGCGCCAGTTTAGTTTCCAACGGTAGGAGATATCATGAAAGTTTCAAAAGATCTGGTGGTCAGTCTGGCCTACCAGGTACGTACAGAAGATGGCGTTTTGGTCGATGAGTCTCCGGTGAGTGCGCCGTTGGACTATCTGCATGGTTATGGTTCACTGATTTCCGGCCTGGAAAAAGCATTGGAAGGACATGACGTCGGTGATCATTTCGACGTGCATATTACCGCCAATGACGCCTATGGCCATTATGACGAAAACCTGGTTCAGCGCGTTCCCAAAGATGTGTTTATGGGCGTGGAAGAGCTGGAAGTCGGCATGCGCTTTTTGGCTGAGACCGATCAAGGCCCGGTTCCGGTGGAAATTACCGAAGTCGACGGCGATCATGTAGTGGTGGACGGCAATCACATGCTGGCCGGCCAAAACCTCAATTTCAACGTGGAAGTGCTGGCCATCCGCGAAGCCACCGCTGAAGAGCTTGAGCACGGACATGTCCACGGCGAACACGATCATCATCATGAGCACGATCATGAGCATGGCGATGACTGCTGCGGCGGACATGGTCACGACCATGAAGGCGGCGGTTGCGACGGTAAAGGCGGCTGC
Source organism: Sodalis ligni (assembly GCF_016865525.2). Taxonomy (NCBI): domain Bacteria; kingdom Pseudomonadati; phylum Pseudomonadota; class Gammaproteobacteria; order Enterobacterales; family Bruguierivoracaceae; genus Sodalis; species Sodalis ligni. The sequence continues at coordinate 550,018 of NZ_CP075169.1, forward strand.
GGCTGTCATTAAGGGGTGAGGGGCCGGCTGCCGCCGGCCGGAAAAACCATGCCTGCTTCGAGCCCACCAGCACGGTTTCCCTTTAACACGATTGTTGCACGATCGGTGAACGCGGGCTTACCGCGCTGTGGGGCGCTCGGTCGGGCAGGAAAACTATGCCCGATTCGGCCCCACCAGCACGGTTTCCCTTTAACACGATTGTTGCACGATCGGTGAACGCGGGCTTACCGCGCTGTGGGGCGCTCGGTCGGGCAGGAAAACCATGCCCGCTTCGAGCCCACCGGCACGGTTTCCCTTTAACACGATTGTTGCACGATCGGCTAACGCGGGCTTACCGCGCTGTGGGGCGCTCGGTCGGGCAGGAAAACCATGCCCGATTCGACCCCACCAGCACGGTTTCCCTTTAACACGCTCATTTAACCTCTGGTGTTAGAGAGCTAACCGCCATGCGCAATGATAATCAATAGTGCGGCGGGGGCGTCTCTTCCGACTGTGAGGCGATCATCGAGGTTTGCTGCGTGCGCAGCTTCTCGGACAATAAGCGCAGCAGTTCCTGCAGGCGGCTGATGTCCCGCTCATGGGCTACGACGGTTTGGTTTAATTCTTCTATGGTGACTTCCTGAAAAGCCAGTCGGCCTTCCAGCAACTCCAGCCGTTGTTCGAATTGTGATAGTTCCATGATGTTCTCCTCCCGATATTGATAATGAAAAATGAGGGGGGCGTTATCCCTGCCGGCTTTTTTTAACGGTGATGCTACCCTTGATCCCACCCTATTCTAACGATAAAACGTCTCCATTGCCCGTCCTAAGCCTGTCTTGCGGAGCGCTTAAGCCACTTTGTTTCTTGACCCGCTGCGGTAGGCGATAAACAGGCGGGGGAGGGAAGGGGGGCGCCGGGGCGGGGGAATCTGGGCGTTGGCGTTAATAAAAGTAGCGCTATCGTCCTGCCTTCCCTACAATGGAAAACAGGGTCTATATTGATAGCAGGGATTTAGGATTGCAGGTGAAAAAAGAAAACGCCAATTCAACCATTATTGATATAGCGCGGCGCGCAAATGTCACCAATATCACGGTTTCGCGCGTGTTTAATCAACCCCATTTAGTTAAATCCGAGACGCGGGAAAAAATACTTTCCATCGCCAAGGAGCTTAATTATGTACCCAATGCATTTGCGCAAGGGTTGAAAAAAAACAGCAGCCGTATTATCGGCGTGGTAACCAGCAGTACCTATAATCCCTTTTATTCACACCTGATCCAGACCGTATCCCGAATCGCCAGGAATAAAGGTTATCAGATAATGTTATTTGATACTGATGACAGCGAAGCGGCGGAGAAGTTGGCTATTCAAACCCTGTTTAGTTACCAGGCCTGCGGAATATTGCTTTCCGCCGTGCGTGATGATAAAGCATATTCTCCGGCTTACCTGGATCTGGCGGACGTTTATCGAATTCCCCTGGTGCTTATCGACCGCGATATCTACGGAAAAAAACTGAGCGGCGTATTCCTGAATAATATCGAAATCGGCGTGCGCGCCGGCCGCTTTCTGGCGGAGCAGCCGGAGCAGCGCCTGTTGATCGTCGGGGGGCCAGAGGATTCGGAGATCACCAAAGATCGTACGGCCGGTATCATGGGAGCATTGATCGGCAATAATAAACAGGTGGAAATAATATATGGGGATTATAAATTCGATTCCCAGGAGCAGGCTCTGCGTAATTTACTGTCAGACAAAGAACGATGGCCTCAATATATTGTCGGCCTGAATGGCATCATTACCTTAGGCGCTATGTCGATTTGCAACCAGCTTAATATTTATAATCAGATTAAATTCTTTTCCATCGATACTCCTCCTTATTGTGAATCCTATGGTCAGCGGATCCCAGGTATATATCACAATACGGTATTACTGGGAGAAAAAGCGGCGGAGATATTATTCAAGCTTATTGAGAAGCCAAAAAATATGCAGGCGCCGCTGCGTGAATATGTTCCCGGCGAACTGACCGTTTAAGCCGTAAATCTATACCCTAAATAATTAGAGTTGCAGGAAGGCGGCAACGCAGCGAATCCCCAGCGCTTACTCAGGTAAGTGACTGGGGTGAGCGAGGAAAGCCAACGCACTTGTAACTTGAAGTATGGCGGGGTTTATTGGTGATGAGTTTGGGGTAAATTTTTCTTTCCCCTTTTAGGGGGAATAAACACTTTCCGTCGGCGCCAGCGCCGTTCGGCAAATATTGTTATTGACCGTAATAGGCGTTTTTTCCGTGCTTGCGCAGAAAATGCTTATTTAACAGGTCGGTTTGCATTGGCGCGATGGCCGGCGCCAATTGGCAGGTAAACAGCGCCATGGCGGCCACTTCCTCCAGCACCACCGCATTGTGTACCGCGTCGGCGGCATCTTTTCCCCAGGCGAAAGGGCCGTGGGAAAGCACCAGCACGCCGGGCATCTCCCCTGGTGAGCATTGTTGCCGCCGGAACGTCCGCACGATCAGTTCGCCGGTTTCCCGTTCGTAGTCTCCTTCTATTTCCTGCCGGCTTAACGGCCCGGTGCAGGGAATCTCGCCGTAAAAATAATCCCCGTGGGTGGTGCCCAGCGCCGGGATGGGGCGTCCGGCCTGCGACCAGACGGTGGCATAGCGGCTGTGGGTATGCACCACGGCGCCAATCTCCGGAAAATGCTGATACAGCACCAGATGGGTTGCAGTGTCAGACGAAGGCCTCCGGCGCCCTTCGACGATCCGGCCCGTTAAATCCACCACCACCAGGTCTTCCGCCGTCATGTCGGCATAATCGATGCCGGAAGGCTTGATGACGATCAATCCCTGTTGACGGTCGAGAGCAGACACATTTCCCCAGGTAAACGTCACCAATCCATATGTCGGCAGGCTCAGGTTGGCCGCCAGCACTTGCTGTTTCAGGTCATTCAACATGCTAACCCCCCCAGCCGCATCTGCTGCTCAATCCAGGTTTTGGCATAACGCACCCGATCGATGTCGTCCGTTTTGCCCCGTGCCCACATCTCCAGCAGATAGGGGCCGCGATAGTCCAGTTCCCGAAGAGTCTCGAAGGCATTAACAAAATCCACACAGCCGTCGCCGAAGGGCACATCGCGAAATTTGCCCGGCGAATCCGGCGTCACCGGCGAGGTGTCTTTAAGGTGGATGGCAGTGATCTTATTAATGCCTTTGGTCAATTCCCCCGCCACGTTATTGCCCCAGGCGCTGAGATTGCCAAGATCGGGATACACGGTAAACCAGGGGTTTTGAATGAGTTGGTCGAACTCCAGCCACTTGCTGATGCTATTGATAAACGTCGTATCCATTATCTCAATGGACAGCATCACTTGCGCCTTGGCCGCCTGTTCCACCGCCCAGTGAATGCCGTCGATAAACCGCGTCCGGGTATGGCGATCGGAAGGTTCATAATAGACATCATAGCCCGCCAGCTGGATATTCCTGATGCCGAGATCCACCGCCAGCGCCAGCGCTTTCTCCATCAGCTGATAGGCCCGCTGGCGGATAATGCCGTCCCGGCTGCCGAATGGGAAACGGCGATGGGCCGACAGGCACATGCTGGGCACCGCCACGCCGCTGTCCAATTTGGCCTGGGTAAAAGCCAGGCGTTCCCGCCGATCCCAATCCAGGCGCCGCTGCCGCTCCGGCTGTTCATCAATGGAGATTTCCAGGAAATCAAATCCCAGGTCCCGGGCGGTATCCAGGCGCTGCGGCCAGTCCAGCTGCAAAGGCAGGGCTTTTTCATAGATACCCAGGCAAATCCTTTTATCCGCCGGCTTGCCGTCGTTATCAAGCATAACTCACCTCGCTTAACGCCTTGGCGGTATCAAGGTAGCGGGCCATTTGCCGGCGCAACTGCAGATGGGCGTCCCGTTGCGGTGTATAGGTCCGGACCTCAGGCTGGGTTGCGGCGATGGCCGCGGCGAAATCGGCATAATATCCCCGGCCGACGGCGGCGCATAATGCCGCGGCGCGACAGCCGCTTTGCTTGATATCAATGACATCCAGCGGCAAGTTGCCGGCATCGGCGAACATCTGCATCCATACCGGCGAATGGGTCGGCCCGCCGGTGATGCGGATGCGTTTGACCTGCGGATTGAGCTGCAAAATCCGATCCTGGTGTAGTAGATGGGAAAACACAATGCCTTCGTAGAGGGCGTAGATAATGTCCGCTTTTTCATGATGGGATCGCATCCCCACCAATCCCCCCGCCAGATTGAGGCTGTAATTGGAGCCGAACAGATAGGGCAGGAACACGATTTCCGTATCATGCCCGCTGCGTTCGGCCACCCATTGATCAAACTGCTGGAAAGGGGTCTCTTCGTCGCCGCAGAAATTACGCATAAACCAAGCCAGATTGGCCGCCGATGTCGGACTGCCCTCATGCACGAAATACTTTCCCGGTACACAGTAGCTCCCCCAGACATAGGGATACTCCGCCGGGATAATGCTGTCGGTGACGCAGGTAGCGATGGACCAGGTGCCGGCCACGGCGCTGAGGGTCTGGTTATCGCACACGCCGGAACACACCGCCGATGCCACCACGTCAAACAAACCGCCGTAGACCGGCGTGCCGGCGGCCAGCCCGCAGGCTTGGGCCGCGGGCTCCGTTACCGACCCGGCCTGCTCGGCGGAGCCTACCACCGGGGCGGTTTTATGGCGCACTTCACTGATGCCGAAATCCTCCATCAGCTGCGGGTCATAGTCGCGTGTATGCTGGTTATAGAGATTGCTGCCGGAGATATTGGTCACTTCCGCCGCAATCACGCCGGTCAAGCGGTAGCGGACGTAATCGTGCACCATCAGCACCGACGAAATACGGGCGTAGTTTTCCGGTTCGTTGATTTTCAGCCAGCGCAGCAGGGTGGCCGGATGCGCGGTCCACAGCTGTTGCAGTCCGCGGGGATAGGTAAGGCTGTCGATACCCTGTTTCTGCCACTGCTGCACCAGCGCCAGCGCCCGGGTATCGGATGAGATGATGCCGTTGCGTACCGGGCGGCCTTCATGATCGATAGCGTAGAGCCCCTTGCCGTGAGAGGAGAAGCTGACGCCGAGGATGTCGGCGGGGTTCACTCCGCTATCCCCAATCACCTGCCGGACAACGCTGCATACCGTCTGCCAAAGTTCTCCCATATCCCGTTCGGTAAAACCCGGCTGCGGCGATAACACCTCGGCGTCGCGTTCGGCCACGCCTATCTCATGCCCATCGGCGCTATATAAACCTGCCTTGGTGACCGTCCCGCCGATGTCAATGCCTAGAAAACAGGCCATAGGGCCTCCTTGATAAAAGAATCACTTACGCTTCTCTGAGCTGATATAAATCGCCGCCAGGATAATGCCGCCCTTGATGACGTTTTGGACATAGGGGGAAACCCCCATCAGGTTCAGTCCGTTATTGAGGATGCCCAACATCATGGCGCCCACCAGCGTACCGATGATGGCTCCTTTGCCGCCGGTAATGGCCGTGCCCCCCAGCACCACCGCCGCGATGGCGTCCAGTTCAAATCCTTCCCCGGCATTGGGCTGCCCGCTCATTAGCCGGGAGGTCAACACCAGGCCCGCCAGGGCCGCGGTTATACCGCTGATGATGTACACCAGCAGTTTGTAGCGCGTGATGCGAATGCCGCTGAGACGGGCGGCCTCTTCATTACCGCCGATGGCATAGACATACCGTCCGAACGACATATGGTTGAGCATGGCGTAGGCAATGATGTAGATGCCGGCCATAATCAAAATCGGCACCTGGATGCCCATCACCTCGCCGCGGCCGAAAAAGGCGAACGGACCCGGCAGGCCGGAAACGGGATAACCGCCGGTATAAATCAAGGCGAGTCCCCTGGCTACGCTCATGGAGGCCAGGGTGACGATGATCGGCGGCATCCGGGCGTAAGCCACGCAGGCGCCGTTGATGGCGCCGAACAGCCCGCCGATCGCCAAACCGGCGAGCAGCGCCAGGGGCATCGGTATGCCGGTTATCATCAAACCGGCCGCCACCGTGCCCGATAACGCCATCACCGATCCCACCGAAAGGTCAATCCCGCCGGTGAGAATGGCGCAGGTCATGCCCACGGCGATAATGGCGTTGATGGAAACCTGCCGCGCCACGTTGGTGAGGTTATTGAAGGTTAAAAAGCTGTCGCTCAGAAAAACCATCAGGACAAACAGCACGATGAATCCCAACAAAGGGAAAACCGCCGGATGGCGCATGCATTTATCCCAATAGATGCGGCGTGGCGATGGGGTCATCACATCGCGGGAAGAAGGATTGCCGATACTGCTCATAATGAGCTCCCCGTTGCATGTAACATAATAGTGTTTGACTCGATCTGTTCGCCGGTGAGTTCCGCTACGATATGTCCGCCGCGAAAAACCAATACCCGATCGCAAATGCCGATGATTTCAGGGAGTTCGGACGATACCATGATGATCGAGATGCCTTTTTCAGTCAGCTGCTGCATCAGCTGATAGATTTCCGCCTTTGCTCCCACGTCGATTCCCCGTGTCGGCTCGTCAAAAATCAGGATATTGCAATCGTTGTTCAGCCAACGGGCTATCACCACCTTTTGCTGATTACCGCCGCTGAGGGTATTCACCTGAGTATCGCCGCCCGGAGTCTTAACCCCCACGGCTTTGATCAATCGCTGGACAATGCCGCGCTCTTTACGGGCATTGATAAAAATGCGGGCGGCTTTTTCATGGCGATTAAGGGTGATGTTTTGCGACACGGTAAAGGGCAGCACCAGACCTTCGGTTTTGCGGCTTTCAGGCAGCAGCCCGATGCCGTGTTCAAGCGCCTGGGCCGGAGAACGAAGCACGGTCGCTTCCCCCCGAAGCTTGATGTCTTTGCGATAGCAGGGCCGTGCGCCGATCATTGCCGACACCAGCTCCGTCCGGCCCGATCCCACCAGGCCGGCAAAACCGAGAATCTCCCCTTTCAGCAGATGGAATTCATCGGTGACGCCGTTTTTTTTATGCTGAATGCTGGCCTCCAGCAAGCGGGTATCGGGATCGATGAGATGGTTTTTCACCGGAAAGGCATTTTCCACCTTGCGGCCCACCATCATGTTCACCAGTTGTTCTATGTCGGTGGAGCCGGTGGGAACGGTACTAATGTACTCTCCGTCACGCAGCACCGTAATCTGGTCGCATATCTGGAAAATTTCCTCCAGATGATGGGAAATAAACACCATGCCGACCCCGAGCAATTTAAGATCGCGCATGACGCTGAACAATTGCTCCGCCTCTCCCGGCGTGAGCGTTGCCGTGGGTTCGTCCAATACCAGGATTTTCGCGTCCAGGGACAATGCCTTGGCGATTTCGACAAACTGCTGCTGCGCCACGCTCAGTTGCTCCACCGGTCGTTCCAGATCCAGTTGTACCTCCAGGCGTTTGAAAATTTGATTTACCCGGCGGCGCATGGCTTTCCTGTCTAAAAAACCGCAGCGGTTATGTATTTCCCGATTGAGAAAAATATTCTCAACCGCATCCAGGTAAGGAATTAAGGAAAACTCCTGAAAAATGATACCGACACCGGCGTTAATCGCTTCCCGATAATTTCCAAATTTCTTGGTTTCCCCTTCGATAATAATATCGCCGTCATCAGGGCGATAAATACCGCACAACACTTTAACTAACGTGGATTTGCCTGCCCCGTTTTCACCGAGCAGTGCATGAATCTCCCCTTGTTCAACGGTCAGGTTAATACCGTTTAATGCGTTAACGCCGGAAATGACTTTTTATCTGCCTGAGTTGCAATAAAGACGTCATGATAAATTCCTCGCCGGGCAAATGCGGCCGCTGCCGTTTGGCGGCGGCCGGAAATATATATACCCTTCATGTCTCGAATGGGTATCACCGCCGGTTACCAGCTAAAACCTTGTGCATTGGATTTATCAATCAATTTGACATCGACCGGTATTGTCTTGGGAACATTGGCGCCCCAATATTTGGCCAGCGCAATGCCTAAGCCGATTCTGACCTGATCGCGAGGAAATTGTGCGGCGGTGGCGATAAAGGGAGAATTGGGTTTCAGGATTTCTTTAATCGCTTCCGGATGACCGTCTACGCTCACCAGCTTGACTTTCGAGCCGCTGGCTTGGATGGCGGCCAGGGCACCCAGCGCGCCCACGTCATTCACGCTGAAAATTCCCGCCAGGTCCGGATTGGCCTGCAGCATATTTTCAGTTACCGTCAGCGCGGTATCACGTTCCTGTTTACCATTTTGTTTAGTAACGATTTTAATATCCGGATAGGCTTTCATCGCCGCCTCGAAACCCCGTACCCGTTCCAGGATAGGCACCACCGGAATGCCGTCCAGGATGGCGACTTTCCCTTTGCCGTTCAGGTTCTTGCCGAGGTATTGGCCGGCCAGAAAGCCCGCATCGTAGTTTTTGGAACCGACAAAAGAATCCAGCGGGCCTTGTGCCTGGGCGTCGATGGCAACCACCACCGCACCGGCATTATGGGCGGAAAGCACCGCGGACTGAACGCCCACCGAATCCGCCGGGTTAATCAGCAGAATATCGATTTTCTTTTGCAGCATATCCTCCACGTCATTTATTTGTTTGGAGACATCATGACGGGCATCGGCCACATACACGGTTGCGCCAATATCCTTGCCGGCTTGATCCAATGCTGCTTTCATGGTGACGAAGTAAGGATTATTCATCTCCTGAAAAGACATGCCGATGGTTATTGGCTTCGCCATGAGGCTCTGGCTAATAAAAGGCGTGAGTGCAATACAGCATACCGCAAATGTTTTTCTAATCGTAGACAACATATTATCTCTCCTGTAGGGTGTCGAGTTTTTATTATCAATATTTGTTGATCGATATTATTCTTGCGTATATGTATACGGGCCTGTCATTGCTGACAGACAAATGCTTTTCACATTGACAGTAATACGCTGCCGGGAAATATTAATATGACAACGTGAACATGATGCTAACTAACATCACTACCGCGCATTGTGATTCAGTGCAAACATTTGACTTTGTCATATATTTAACAGCGTTAAATAATACCGCTTTTAAAATGACCCGGCGGCTGTCCCGGCTTAGCTAGGGCAATCGGATAAAGACCGCTCATTGGCCAACATTCTTAACCGATGCATATTCTCTTTTAAATTAAGATAAACCTCCCGGTATTGTTCAAAGAGCCGATCGTAATGGGCATGGCGCATCGCATCCGGCTGTGCCCGTTCTGCAAGCGTGCTCCAGGTTTTGACAATATTCACGTCGCGAATCAATCCAACCCCCAATGCCGCCAGCAGCGCATCCCCCAGCGGCGCTTCCACCTCCTCTTTAAGCGTGAATACCGGATAACCGGTCACATCGGCGATGATCTGCATCCACAGATCGGAACGCGCCGCCCCTCCCACGACGATCAGGCGCGGCTCCAGCCGCACGGCGCCTTTTTGTCCGCACTCCATATTATCCCGCAGGGCAAAGGCAATGCCCTCCAGCACGGCGCGATAAAGATGTCCTTTGGTATGAACCAGCGTCATGCCCAAAAAAGCACCCGAGGCAAAGGGATCCCACAGCGGACTGCGTTCCCCCATCAGATAAGGCAGGAATAAAATGCCTTCGCTGCCCGCTCCGACGCTAAGCGCCTGGCGCTCCAGTAATTGATGAACATCTACGCCGTGCGATTGCGCCGCGGCCTGCACCTCAGACTGGCAGAACGTATCGCGAAACCAGCTGACCGCCGCCCCGGCGGTTCCGGCCCCGCCGAAAATATAGTTATCGCGCCGGCTGTTAATGACATAGGGCATGGAAATCAGCCGGTTGGCGGCATCCACTTCAGGATTGATATAGCCCCAGCACATGCCGGTGCCCATCATGGCCACATGATCTCCCGGCGCCACCACGCCTGCCGCCAGCGTCGCCACGGCGGCGTCGACCCCGCCTGCCATCACCGGCGTTTCGGGCTGCAGCCCCAGTTCGGCGGCGACTGACGGCAACAGCTCGCCCACTACCGCGCTGCTGTCCACCAGCCGATCCGGCATGAAGCGGCGGGGTATACCCAGCATATCCAGCGCCGTATCGGACCAGCGGCGGGCGTCGATATCATACACGCCGCCGATATTCCCGGCGGAACAGTGATCCACCGCCACCTGTCCGGTCAGTAAATAATTGACGTAGCTATTGGGTGGCAAAAATTGATGGATCTCCCGCCATATATCAGGGCAGTGCTGTTTGATCCAGAGCATTTTGGTGTAGCCATAATAGCTGTCCAGGCTATTGCCGGTAATACGAAACAGCTTTTCCGTATCCACATGCTCATTCACCCAGGCCACGGCATCCGCCGCACGGCGGTCCATCCAGATCAAACAGGGATATAGCGGCCGCATTTCTTTATTCACCGGAATACCGGCGCCGCCATACAGGCTGCTGACGCAAACCCCGCGGATTTCCTCCGGCGCCACCCCGGACGCCCGTACACAGGCGGCAATGGTTTGGCAAACGGCCTTGTACCACACATCCGGCCATTGTTCCGCCCACATGGGCTGCGGCTGGTCCACCTGATAACCGGCGGACGCCTGGCCCACGATCTTGCCGTCAAGACGCAATACGATGGCTTTGGTGCTTTGCGTCCCGATATCGACCCCAATGACATAATCCATCACCGCCTCCCGCCGTGCTAAGGATTGATGACCACTTTGATCGAGTCGGCCGAATCCGCCAGGGCGAAAGCGGTATCACACTCTTCAATGGGATAGCTGTGGGTCACGATGCCTTCCGCGGTCACCAGGCCGCGTTCAAACAGATCGATGGCGATTTCATAACTGTATGGGCCGAGATGGGCGCCGCGGATATCCAGTTCTTTACGATCGCCGATAACCGACCAATCAACGGTGGTCTCTTTGCCAAATACGCTGAACTCCACAAAACGGCCCAGTTTGCGGATCATCTGCAGTCCCTGGGTCACGCCCACAGGCGCGCCGGTGGCTTCTATATAGACATCGCAGCCGTAGCCGTCGGTCATGCCTTTGACGATAGCGTCCACATCCTGTGTTTTCGGATTGAGCACCACATCGGCTCCCAACGACCTGGCCAGTTCCAGCCGTTCAGCAATGGCATCAATCACCACCAGTTTCTTTGGTGTTTTCAGCCGCGCCACCTGCACCATGCAAAGTCCCAGCGGGCCGGCGCCGGCCAGTACCACCACATCATCCAGTTGGATATCGGCCCGTTCCACGGTATGAATGGCGCAGGCCATAGGTTCGATCAACGCGGCATCTTTATGAGAAAGGCTTTCAGGGATTTTATGGATGATGGCCCGTTCAGAAAACCGCATGTATTCCGCCATGCCCCCTTCGGCGACCGTTTTTTGAAAACCGTAAATATCATGTTTTTCACACATCCAATACTTGCCGGATTTGCAATAACGGCATTCCCAGCACGGAACAATTTGTTCGGCTAATATCCGGTCACCCGGTTTGATATGGAATTTTTCAGCGGCGCCTACGCCTAATTCCACCACGCGGCCATAAAATTCGTGCCCCGGCACCACCGGCGTTTTCACCCACGGATCGTCGCCCCAGAACATTTGCGCGCCGCTTTTTGCTTTGCAATCTCCTGCGCAAATACCGCAGCCATCGACTTTTATTACCACCTCTTTCGGACCGGGTTTTGGGGTGGGAATATGCTCAAATCTGTAGTCATGAGGGCCGTGACAGACGACTGCCTTCATAGATTACGGTAATTGGCTCATTTTCAGCTCCATGTTAGCTATTTTTAAATAATAATAGAAAATGTTGACGTTATCATTTTTTAACTAAAAACACATTATCGAGAAAAATACATCATTTTATGGTAACGAAAACGACGGATACGGTAAGGATCTGCTGGTGTTATTTGCTTAATGACAACGTTAACATTTCGAGATGATAGTAGTTTGGAATGAGAATAAAGTGAGTCAACTCACAAAATGTTAATGTTTAATCATATGGGGGAGGTTTTGTTATGATTTTGTGATGCCGCGATAAGGTTGCAAAATGGAAAAACGAAACTTCCCTTTGGAAAAAAAGTCTGAGAAAGACCCGATTAGTCGGGATAGAGATTGTGTTGTGTTTACGCTCACAGCTATAGTATCGGCTTAACTTAGTCATAAAACTTGGGAAGAGATAGCCCAGGCTATGGAGAAATGGATGAAATCACTGTTTAAAGTCACGCTGCTGGCCGCCACAATGGCGTTTGCGCTCAATACCGTTCATGTGCTGGCCGCGGATACCGCAGCAGCAGCCCCTGCGGCTAATGCGGATGCTCCTGCCGCAGCGCCGGCCGCCAATGCCGATGCTCCCGCCGCCGCGGGCACCACGGCGGCTCCCGCAGCCGCCCCGGCCAACGCCGTCTCGGACAAATTCAAAAGCAGCGAAGAACAGGCGGCTTATGCGCTGGGGGCGTCTTTGGGACGCTATATGGATAACTCCCTCAAGGAGCAGGAAAAGCTTGGCATTAAGCTTGATAAAGACCAGTTAATCGCCGGTGTCCAGGATGCCTTCGCCAATAAGAGCAAGCTGACGGATGAAGAGATTGAAGCCACTCTCCAGGGATTTGAAGCCCGCGTGAAAGAAGCAGCGCAGGCTAAAATGGAGCAGGAAGCCAAAGATAACGCCGACAAGGGCGATAAATACCGCGCCGATTTCGCCAAACAAAAAGGCGTGAAGAAAACCCCGGGCGGCGTACTGTATAAAGTCGAAAAAGTCGGCACCGGCAAAGCCCCAACCAACACCGATACCGTGGTGGTGAACTATAAAGGCACGCTGGTTGACGGCACGGAATTCGATAACTCCTACAAACGCGGCGAACCGCTGTCGTTCCGTCTTGACGGCGTAATACCCGGCTGGACCGAAGGTCTGAAAGAAGTGCGCAAGGGCGGCAAGATTGAACTGGTCATCCCGCCGGAACAAGCGTACGGAAAAACCGGCGTACCGGGCATTCCCGCCAATTCCACCCTGATTTTCGAGGTTGAATTGCTGGACATCAAACCGGCGGCCAAAACACCTGACGAAGGGAAACCGTCGGCAGATCAGCCGGCAGCCGGGGCTGAAACGGGCAAATAAGCTCCTGTCCCAGGTCGCCGCGGCGTGTTGATTCTTTAACATTCCGTCCCGGCCTGGCGGATTGCCGACACGCAAAGGCGGTGTTCTTCCGGCAAGGAGAACGCCGCTTTTTTGTAACATTGCCATGGGGATACGTAAGGTCGGGACGAGGGTTACGCCTTGGCGGGAGTGAACCTTGTCTCGGTTCGCCGGCTGAAAATCCCGTGAAATTCTTAAAAAAGGTATTACCGGTCATGAAGTTGCAAAAAATCTGTCCAAACACAAGGACAGCGTTTTACGGTATTTGCTAGACTAGCGGCCAGTAAATTTTTTATACAGCCGAGTCTGCCCCCCGATTGCGCGACAGGCTCTCTATAACGGGTGGTGTCTGCACATGTCTACTTCTCTTCCGATCCCAGATTTTACCGAACTGGATGTTTTGGACGAACGGCCATTCAGTCAGGTAGATCACGAAATCCTCGCCTCCTACGAAGCCGTTGTCGACGGGCTGGCCATGTTAATCGGCGAACATTGCGAAATTGTCCTGCATTCGCTGGAGGATCTGAAAAGTTCCGCCATACGCATTGCCAACGGCGAACATACCGGGCGCAAAATCGGATCGCCCATTTCCGATTTGGCGCTGCGCATGCTCCACGATATGGCCGGTGAGGACAGCAGCGTATCCAAAGCCTACTTTACCCGGGCTAAAAACGGCGTCTTGATGAAATCAGTCACCATTGCCATTCGCAACCGCGAGCAGCGGGTTATCGGTTTGCTGTGCATCAATATGAATCTTGACGTGCCGTTTTCGCAAATTATGCAAACCTTTATCCCCCCTGAGACGCAGGAGAACGCCACCTCCGTCAATTTCGCCTCGTCGGTGGACGATTTGGTGGCGCAGGCCCTGGAATTCACCATCGAAGAGGTGAACGCCGATCGCGGCGTGTCCAACAACGCCAAGAATCGCCAGATTGTTTTGAATCTCTATGAAAAAGGCATTTTCGATATCAAAGACGCCATCAATCAGGTAGCGGATCGGCTGAATATCTCCAAACACACGGTTTATCTCTATATCCGCCAGTTCAAAAGCGGCGATTTCCTGGGTTTGGACCGGTGAGCCTGGAATATTGCCTGATGGTGTCCGGTCCTGCGTACGGTACCCAGCAGTCCGCCAGCGCCCTGCAGTTTGCCCGGGCGCTGCTGGCGGCGGGACACCGGATTGGCACGGTTTTTTTTTATCAGGACGGCGTGCTTAATGCCAATATCTATACCTCCCCCGCCGGCGACGAGGCGGATCTGGTCCGCGCATGGCGGCAGTTTGGCCAGGAACACGGCGTGGCCCTGGAGGTCTGCGTCGCCGCCGCCCTGCGCCGCGGTATTGTCGATGAACGGGAAGCCGAACAGTTGAATTTGCCCGGAAATAATCTGCAGCCGGGATTCGTCCTGAGCGGCTTGGGGGCGCTGGCGCAAGCGGTTGCCCACTGCGATCGCTTCATTCAGTTTTAGGGTGCCGCCATGAAACGCCTCGCTTTTGTTTTCACCCACGGCCCCCATGGCAGCGCCTGCGGACGTGAAGGACTCGATGCCCTGCTGGCCGCTTCCTCCGTCTGCGAAGGTATCGGCGTTTTTTTCATTGCCGATGGCGTGTTGCTGCTATTGCCGGGACAACGACCGGCGGACATTCTGGCCCGCGATTTTATCGCCACCTTCGGCGTACTGCCGATTTACGACGTCGACCGCTTTTATATCTGTGGGGAGTCGCTGGCTGAACGCGGACTGGACGCGGGGCAACAATGGGTGCTCAAGACCGAAATCCTGCCGGCGGCGGATTGGCGGCAGCGGTTGTCCGAATTTGATATTGTGCTGACCTTCTAAGCTTCCGGAATCCACGATGCTCTATACCTTAAGCCGTTCCCCCTACGCCTCCGATCTGGCCTCGCTGTTGCTCACCGCCCGTGCCGGGGACGATTTGCTCCTGCTGCAGGACGGCGTCATCGCCGGGCTGGCGGGCACGCCGGCGCTGGAAAAACTACTCGCCGCGCCGTTGGGGCTGTATGCGCTGGATGTGGATGTGGCCGCCCGTGGATTGGCTGCTCATTTTTCAGACAAAATTGCCGTTATCGGCTATAATGATTTCGTCTCCCTCACGGTAAAACAGCCGCAGCAAATGGCATGGTAAGCAGGGTTTATTGTATATTTCTTGACACCTTTACCCGCGAGCCATAAAATTCTGCGTCCTCGTACTCTGCCTTGCGGCAAAACGAGGTGATTTATTACGTGTTTACGAAGCAAAAACCAGGAGCTTTATTGAATGGCAACAATTAACCAGCTGGTACGCAAACCCCGCACCATGAAGGTTGCTAAAAGCAACGTTCCGGCGCTGGAAGCCTGCCCGCAGAAACGTGGCGTATGTACCCGCGTATATACCACCACCCCGAAAAAACCGAACTCCGCGCTGCGTAAAGTATGCCGTGTTCGTCTGACCAACGGTTTTGAAGTCACCTCCTATATCGGCGGTGAAGGTCATAACCTGCAGGAACACTCCGTGATCCTGATCCGTGGCGGCCGTGTTAAAGACCTCCCGGGTGTGCGTTACCACACCGTTCGCGGCGCGCTCGACTGCTCCGGCGTTAAAGACCGTAAGCAAGGCCGCTCCAAGTACGGCGTGAAGAAGCCAAAGGCTTAATGGTTCTCCGTTAAGTAAGGCCAAACATTTTATTATTAATGTCAAAGAACTCATTGAGTTTTGGACAATCCTGAATTAACAACGGAGTTATCTCATGCCACGTCGTCGCGTCATTGGTCAACGTAAAATCCTGCCGGATCCTAAGTTCGGATCTGAGCTGTTGGCAAAATTTGTCAATATCCTGATGGTAGACGGTAAAAAATCTACCGCTGAAGCAATTGTCTATACCGCGCTGGAGACCCTGGCTCAGCGTTCCGGTAAAGGCCATCTGGAAGCTTTCGAAGTAGCTCTGGACAACGTGCGCCCGACTGTCGAAGTCAAGTCGCGCCGCGTCGGTGGTTCTACTTATCAGGTGCCAGTTGAAGTGCGTCCGGTCCGCCGCAATGCCCTGGCAATGCGCTGGATTGTAGAAGCTGCTCGTAAACGCGGTGATAAATCTATGGCTCTGCGCCTGGCGAACGAACTTTCCGATGCGGCAGAAAATAAAGGCACCGCCGTTAAGAAACGTGAAGACGTTCACCGTATGGCAGATGCCAACAAGGCGTTCGCCCACTACCGCTGGTAACCGCCTCGCAGTAGTTATGCTAACCAAGCGGGCGGGATAAAAAGTTCGCCCGCTTGGGCTAGCTCGAATAGAACGCCCCAGTAATCGAGGATACAAATGGCTCGTATAACACCTATTGCACGCTACCGTAATATCGGTATCAGTGCACACATCGACGCCGGTAAAACCACCACCACGGAACGCATTCTGTTCTATACCGGTGTAAACCATAAAATCGGTGAAGTCCATGACGGCGCCGCTACTATGGACTGGATGGAACAAGAGCAAGAGCGCGGGATCACCATTACTTCCGCTGCGACCACCTGTTTCTGGTCCGGTATGGCCAAGCAGTTTGATGCCCACCGCATCAACATCATCGACACCCCGGGGCACGTTGACTTCACTATCGAAGTTGAACGTTCCATGCGTGTCCTTGACGGCGCGGTGATGGTCTACTGTGCGGTAGGCGGTGTGCAACCACAGTCTGAAACCGTATGGCGCCAGGCGAACAAATACAAAGTTCCGCGCATTGCGTTCGTTAATAAAATGGACCGCATGGGCGCGAACTACCTGCGTGTTGTTGATCAGTTGAAAACCCGTCTCGCCGCTAACCCGGTGCCGATTCAACTGGCCATCGGCGCGGAAGAAAAATTCACCGGCGTTGTCGACCTGGTGAAAATGAAAGCCATCAACTGGAGCGAAGCCGACCAGGGCATCACCTTCAATTATGAAGAGATTCCGGCGGATCTGGTTGATTTGGCCCATACCTGGCACCAGCACCTGGTTGAGTCCGCAGCGGAAGCCAACGAAGAGCTGATGGACAAATACCTCGGCGGCGAAGAGCTGACTGAAGAAGAAATCAAGCACGGCCTGCGCCAGCGCGTGCTGAACAACGAAATCATCCTGGTAACCTGCGGTTCTGCGTTCAAGAACAAGGGCGTACAGGCGATGCTGGATGCGGTTATCGAATATCTGCCCGCGCCCACCGATGTTCAGGCCATCAACGGCGTGCTGGAAGACGGCGAAACCCATGCAGAACGCCATTCCAGCGATGCAGAACCGTTCTCGGCGCTGGCGTTTAAAATCGCCACCGACCCGTTTGTGGGTAACCTGACTTTCTTCCGCGTGTATTCCGGCGTGGTTAATTCCGGCGATACCGTGCTGAACTCCGTTAAAGACAAACGCGAACGTTTCGGCCGTATCGTGCAGATGCACGCCAACAAACGTGAAGAAATCAAAGAAGTGCGCGCGGGCGACATCGCCGCGGCCATCGGTTTGAAAGATGTTACCACCGGCGATACCCTGTGCGATCAAAGCGCGCCGATTATCCTGGAGCGTATGGAGTTTCCGGAACCGGTTATCTCCGTTGCCGTTGAACCGAAAACCAAAGCCGACCAGGAAAAAATGGGTCTGGCATTGGGGCGTCTGGCGCAGGAAGACCCGTCTTTCCGCGTATGGACCGATGAAGAATCCGGTCAGACCATCATCGCCGGTATGGGCGAGCTGCATCTTGAAATTCTCGTTGACCGCATGCGTCGCGAATTCAATGTTGAAGCTAACGTCGGCAAACCGCAGGTGGCTTACCGTGAAACAATCCGCAATACTGTAGAACAAGAAGGCAAGTTTGTTCGTCAGTCCGGCGGTCGTGGCCAGTTCGGTCATATCTGGCTGCGTATCGAACCGATGGAGCCCGGTGGTAAAGGCTACGAATTCCTTAATGAAATCGTCGGCGGCGTTGTTCCGAAAGAATACGTCCCCGCGGTGGATAAAGGCGTGCAGGAGCAGCTGAAGAACGGCGTTTTGGCCGGCTATCCGATTGTGGATGTCCGTGTCGCGGCTTTCGATGGTTCTTACCACGAAGTCGACTCCTCGGAAATGGCGTTTAAGATTGCCGCTTCAATGGCGTTTAAAGAAGGCTTCATGAAAGCCAAACCGGTTCTGCTGGAACCTATCATGAAAGTCGAAGTTGAAACGCCTGAAGACTATATGGGTGACGTGATCGGTGACCTGAACCGTCGTCGCGGTATGATCGACGGCATGGAAGATACTGCGACCGGCAAAACGGTTCGTGCGCAGGTCCCCTTGTCTGAAATGTTTGGTTATGCTACAGATCTGCGTTCACAGACTCAGGGCCGTGCTTCTTACTCCATGGAGTTCCTGAAGTACAATGAGGCACCGAACAACGTTGCTCAGGCCATTATCGAAGCCCGTAAAGCTAAATAAGTTTTAGGGTTTAAAATTATTATCCCGTGCTCTCGCTTAAGGTGAGAGCATAAGAGTAAGGAATATAGCCGTGTCTAAAGAAAAGTTTCAACGTACAAAACCGCACGTTAACGTCGGCACCATCGGCCACGTTGACCATGGTAAAACGACCCTGACCGCCGCCATCACCACCGTATTGGCTAAAGCCTACGGCGGCAGCGCCCGCGCCTTCGATCAGATCGACAACGCGCCGGAAGAAAAGGCCCGTGGTATCACCATCAACACCTCTCACGTTGAATACGATACCCCGTCCCGCCACTACGCGCACGTTGACTGCCCCGGGCATGCCGACTACGTGAAAAACATGATCACCGGTGCAGCCCAGATGGACGGCGCGATCCTGGTGGTAGCGGCAACCGACGGCCCGATGCCGCAGACCCGCGAGCACATCCTGCTGGCTCGCCAGGTAGGCGTGCCTTACATCATCGTCTTCATGAACAAATGCGACATGGTGGATGACGAAGAGCTGCTGGAACTGGTTGAAATGGAAGTACGCGAACTGCTGTCGCAGTACGATTTCCCGGGCGACGACACGCCGGTAATCCGCGGTTCCGCCCTGAAAGCGCTGGAAGGCGACGAAGCCTGGACCTCCAAGATCCTGGAACTGGCCGAAGCGCTGGACACCTACATCCCGGAACCGGTTCGCGCCATTGACAAGCCGTTCCTGCTGCCGATCGAAGACGTATTCTCCATCTCCGGCCGCGGCACCGTGGTAACCGGTCGTGTGGAACGCGGCGTGGTGAAAGTAGGTGAAGAAGTTGAAATCGTCGGCATCAAACCGACCGTGAAAACCACCTGCACCGGCGTTGAAATGTTCCGTAAACTGCTGGATGAAGGCCGTGCCGGTGAAAACGTGGGCGTGCTGCTGCGCGGTACCAAACGTGATGAAGTTGAACGCGGCCAGGTACTGGCTAAACCGGGTACCATCCATCCGCATACCCAGTTCGAATCAGAAGTCTATATTCTGAGCAAAGATGAAGGCGGCCGCCATACGCCGTTCTTCAAAGGCTACCGTCCTCAGTTCTACTTCCGTACCACTGACGTGACCGGAACCATCGAACTGCCGGAAGGCGTGGAAATGGTGATGCCTGGCGACAACATCAAGATGGTTGTAAACCTGATTGCCCCTATCGCCATGGACGACGGCTTGCGTTTCGCTATTCGCGAAGGCGGCCGTACCGTTGGCGCCGGCGTGGTAGCCAAGGTTATCGCTTAAGACTCCCATCTTCCTGGAGTCTGGCAAAGAAAGGGCGCTTCGGCGCCTTTTTTATTTCTTTCCATTTAATATTAACCCTATGGAATACCTCAAATTTACAAAACAATTATAATTCACCTATTGAAATGACAAGCGTTCTCATTTAAATTATTCGCAAGTTGGTTTAGAGAAGACGCAAATGTACGTTTGTTTATGTAATGCGGTAAGTGACGAAGCCATCCGTGATGCTGTCAGACAGTACCAACCCGTGTCGCTTCAAGAGCTTAAACAGATTGTTCCGGTAGGCACCAAATGCGGTAAGTGCACCTGCAAGGCGCGGGTCATCATGGAAGATGAACTACAGATCATTATGAGTTATGAAAAATTGCTTAATTAGTAGGGTTATTACCTTGATTTACTCTGCTCCGGTTATATTCTGTACTTAACCGTAACGGAGGAGTGCACTATGAAAGGCGATGCCCAAGTAATAACCCATCTCAATAAACTGCTCGGCAACGAGCTGGTTGCCATCAATCAGTATTTCCTGCATGCACGGATGTTCAAAAATTGGGGTCTGATGCGGCTAAACGACGTCGAATATCACGAATCCATTGATGAAATGAAGCATGCCGATCGTTATATCGAACGCATACTTTTCCTGGAAGGGCTGCCGAATCTGCAGGACCTCGGCCCCCTTAACATCGGCCAGGATGTGGAAGAAATGCTGCGCTCGGATCTTAACCTTGAACTGCAAGGGGCTCAGGATCTCCGTGAAGGCATCAATTATGCCGATAGCGTTCGGGATTATGTGAGCCGCGATATGCTCATCGAAATTCTCACGGATGAAGAAGAACATATTGATTTTCTTGAAACCGAGCTGGAACTGATCGGCCGCATCGGCGCGCAAAATTACCTCCAATCCCAGTTGAAAGATGCTGCGCAATAACGAGCGGGGCTGGATGATACTTCGCCGGTACTTTTACCGGCACGGTTCTAATCTGCCGTATAAATACGAAGATTCATAATAAACCCGTCCGCAAGCCGCATCAGTTCGTAGCAGGATTTTCTACGGACTGATGTATATCACCCAGCCGGCCAACGCCAGGCATGGGCCGAAGGGGATTTTCCCCTGTGTGCTTCCGCTTACGGCACAGACGGCCAGTCCGCTTAACGCCGCGTAGCAGCATAATCCCGGCAACGCCTGCCACCCCAGCCAGGCACCAAGGGCAGCCAGCAGCTTAATATCGCCGCCCCCTAGACCCTCATAACCCTTTACCCGCCGAAACAGGCGTTGAACACCCCAGAGCGCCATAGCGCCGCATATCGCCCCAAGCAGCCCGTTCTTGAACGCATCTGCCCCATCCCATGCAGTGACGTGGCTTGCGAGCCCGCAGGCCAGAAGCGGGCCGTTCAGCCGGTCCGGCAACAGCAGGGTAAGGGCGTCGACCCAACTGAGGGTCAGCAAAAACAAGCCAAAGAGCAGCCCGACGGGAAGATTCATCCCGGGCCCGCCGATAATCAGCATGGCGGTGAACACCAGGGCACAACTGCTTTCACAGCCGTATGAGCCGGCGTATGAATTACGTCGCGGGCGGTTCCGCCCCAAAGCCGGCCGCCGGGATGCCGGCGAGCCGTAACCGACGCCCCGCGCGCCGGCGGAAAATGCCCATGCCGGCATCGATTGCAGGATACGCCCGGTCAGATGCCCCATTATCACGCCATACAGCGCGACAGAGGCGATAAGCAGCCACTGCGCCACTATTTTTACCCTCCCTGGTTGCGGTTTTCATGGTTATGCGCTTTTATCGGGCGCATAATTCTCACGCATTGAAGCATGCAATATCCTTCCCCCTATGCCAAATGGTCTTGACAGTAATGGAATTCACTTCGCATGGTCATATCCCGCTTGCTTCCTGAGCGTATTTGCGTATAATGCGCGGGCTTATCTCGCATAAGTAAGGAATAAGCCGGCTCAATGTTACGTTGAGTTCGCGCTGGCACCACAGACGCATCCGCCAAAAGAAAGGGGGGTGTGGAAATGGCAAGTCGGCACACAACATCCCCGATATGGGGATAATACTGAACGATTACACTTCCCCATCAATCGAAATGGGTGCGAGGAGTAATTTTCTGCGTTTATAAATAATTGGAGCTCTGGTCTCATGCAGAACCAAAGAATCCGTATCCGTTTGAAAGCGTTTGATCATCGTTTGATCGATCAATCAACCGCGGAAATCGTCGAGACTGCCAAACGTACCGGTGCTCAGGTACGGGGTCCGATCCCGCTGCCGACACGCAAAGAGCGCTTTACCGTTCTGATTTCTCCGCACGTCAATAAAGATGCGCGCGATCAATACGAAATCCGCACTCACAAGCGTCTGGTTGACATCGTTGAGCCAACCGAAAAAACCGTTGATGCGCTGATGCGTCTGGACCTGGCTGCTGGTGTTGATGTGCAGATCAGCCTGGGTTAATCAGGTCACCAAACGATTGAGAGGTTGAAACAATGAAGGGTTTAGTCGGTCGTAAAGTGGGCATGACTCGCATCTTCACCGAAGATGGCGTTTCTATCCCGGTAACCGTTATCGAAATCGAAGCAAACCGCGTTACCCAGGTCAAAGATCTGGACAACGACGGATATCGCGCTATTCAGGTCACGACAGGCACTAAAAAAGCCAACCGTGTCACCAAGCCTGAAGCCGGCCACTTTGCCAAGGCTGGTGTAGAAGCCGGCCGCGGCCTGTGGGAATTCCGCGTCGAAGACGTTGAAGATATTGCCGCCGGTCAAAGCATCAGCGTTGAACTGTTTGCCGATGTTAAAAAAGTAGACGTTACCGGTACCTCCAAAGGTAAAGGATTCGCAGGCGTGACCAAGCGCTGGAACTTCCGTACCCAGGATGCTACCCATGGTAACTCCTTGTCCCACCGCGGCCATGGTTCAATCGGTATGAACCAGACGCCGGGTAAAGTATTCAAGGGCAAGAAAATGGCAGGTCAGATGGGCAATGAGCGCGTCACCGTTCTCAGCCTGGACGTAGTGCGTGTTGACGTTGAGCGCAACCTGCTGCTGGTCAAAGGTGCTGTCCCGGGAGCTACCGGCGGTGACCTGATCGTTAAACCGGCTGTCAAGGCGTAACGTCGAGGAGATAGGAATGGAATTGGTATTGAAAGACGCGCAAAGCGCGCTGACTGTTTCCGAAACTACCTTCGGGCGTGACTTCAATGAAGCGCTGGTACACCAGGTTGTTGTTGCTTACGCAGCAGGTGCCCGTCAAGGTACTCGCGCTCAGAAGACCCGTGCCGAAGTAACTGGTTCCGGTAAAAAACCCTGGCGTCAGAAAGGTACCGGCCGCGCACGTTCAGGTGATATCGCAAGCCCGATCTGGCGTTCCGGTGGTGTGACTTTTGCAGCCAAGCCGCAGGATCACAGTCAAAAGGTTAACAAGAAAATGTACCGTGGGGCGCTGAAAAGCATCCTGTCGGAACTGGTGCGTCAAGAACGTCTGATTGTTGTTGAATCATTTTCTGTCGAGGCGCCTAAAACCAGGCTGCTGGTTCAGAAACTGAAAGACATGTCGCTCACGGATGTGCTGATCATTACCGGCGAACTCGATGAAAATCTGTTCCTGGCCGCGCGCAACCTCTACAAAGTAGACGTTCGCGATGTCGCAGGTATCGATCCGGTTAGCTTGATCGCCTTCGACAAAGTCGTTATGACGGCTGACGCTGTGAAGCAAGTTGAGGAGATGCTGGCATGATTCGTGAAGAACGTTTGCTGAAAGTATTGCGCGCGCCGCACGTTTCTGAAAAAGCGTCTGCAGCGATGGAAAAGCACAACACCATCGTTCTCAAGGTAGCTATAGAAGCGACCAAAGCAGAAATAAAAGCCGCCGTGCACAAACTGTTTGAAGTCGAAGTCACTGATGTTCGCACCCTGGTCGTTAAAGGGAAAACGAAGCGTCATGGACAGCGTATCGGTCGTCGTAGTGACTGGAAAAAAGCTTACGTCACCCTGAAAGAAGGCCAGAACATGGACTTCATCGGCGGCGCAGAGTAAGTCGGAGGAGAAGAACAATGGCAATTGTTAAATGTAAACCGACATCTCCGGGTCGTCGCCACGTAGTTAAAGTGGTCAACCCTGAGCTGCACAAGGGCAAGCCTTACGGCCCGTTGGTGGAAAAACTCACTAAATCCGGTGGACGCAACAACAATGGCCGTATCACTACGCGCCATATCGGTGGTGGTCATAAACAACAGTACCGTATTGTCGACTTTAAACGTGATAAAGACGGTATCCCGGCAATCGTAGAGCGCCTGGAATATGATCCGAACCGTTCCGCCAACATCGCCTTGGTTTTATACAAAGACGGTGAACGTCGTTACGTGCTGGCGCCGAAAGGCCTGAAAGCCGGCGATCAAATACAATCTGGCGTCGATGCGGCCATCAAAGCCGGCAACACGCTGCCGATGCGCAATATCCCGGTGGGTTCCACTGTCCATAATGTGGAAATGAAACCGGGTAAAGGCGGTCAATTGGCACGTTCAGCCGGCGCCTATGTTCAGATCGTTGCTCGTGACGGCGCTTATGTCACGCTGCGTCTTCGCTCCGGCGAAATGCGCAAGGTACAGTCTGAATGCCGGGCGACCATGGGTGAAGTAGGTAATGCCGAACACATGTTGCGAGTACTGGGTAAAGCCGGTGCAACACGTTGGCGCGGTATTCGTCCGACCGTTCGCGGTACGGCGATGAACCCGGTGGATCACCCGCATGGTGGTGGTGAAGGTCGTAACTTTGGTAAGCATCCGGTCAGTCCGTGGGGCCTGCAGACCAAAGGTAAGAAGACCCGCAGTAATAAGCGTACTGATAAGTTCATCGTACGTCGCCGTAGTAAATAATTATTAGAGGATAAGCCATGCCACGTTCTCTCAAGAAAGGTCCATTCATAGACCTGCACTTGCTGAAGAAGGTAGAGAAAGCGGTGGAAAGCGGTGACAAGAAGCCTATACGCACTTGGTCCCGTCGTTCAACGATCTTTCCAACAATGATCGGTTTGACCATCGCTGTCCATAATGGTCGTCAGCACGTACCGGTGTTTGTTTCCGATGAAATGGTCGGTCATAAACTGGGTGAATTCGCGCCGACGCGTACTTATCGCGGTCATGCGGCCGATAGAAAGGCTAAAAAACGCTAAGGTAGGAGGAAGAGATGGAAACTATCGCTCAACATCGCCACGCTCGTTCTTCTGCTCAGAAGGTTCGCCTGGTGGCTGACCTGATCCGCGGTAAGAAAGTGTCGCAAGCTCTGGAAGTTTTGACCTACACCAACAAGAAAGCTGCTGGCCTGGTTAAAAAAGTACTGGAGTCTGCCATTGCTAACGCTGAACACAACGATGGCGCAGATATCGATGATCTGAAAGTCGCGAAGATTTTCGTCGACGCCGGCCCCAGCATGAAGCGTATCATGCCTCGTGCAAAAGGTCGGGCGGATCGCATCCTGAAGCGCACCAGCCACATTACTGTGGTTGTGTCCGATCGCTGAGACTCTGGAGACTAGCAATGGGTCAGAAAGTACATCCTAATGGTATTCGCCTTGGTATTGTTAAACCATGGAATTCCACCTGGTATGCGAATACTAAAGAATTCGCTGACAACCTGGACAGCGACTTTAAGGTTCGTCAATTCCTGAATAAGGAATTGGAATCCGCTTCCGTTTCTCGCATCGTTATCGAGCGCCCGGCTAAAAGCATTCGTGTGACTATTCACACCGCACGTCCGGGCATCGTTATCGGCAAGAAAGGTGAAGATGTCGAAAAACTGCGTAAGGTCGTGGCGGATATCGCCGGCGTTCCCGCGCAGATCAATATTGCCGAAATCAAAAAACCGGAACTGGACGCAATCCTAGTCGCTAAGGGCATTGCTCAGCAGCTGAAAAAGCGTGTTATGTTCCGTCGCGCTATGAAGCGTGCTGTACAGAACGCCATGCGTTTGGGCGCTAAGGGTATCAAAGTTGAAGTCAGCGGTCGTCTTGGCGGCGCTGAAATCGCACGTACCGAATGGTATCGCGAAGGTCGCGTTCCGCTGCACACGCTGCGTGCGGATATCGACTATGGCTTTGCCGAAGCGCACACCACTTATGGTGTTATCGGTGTAAAAGTGTGGATCTTCAAAGGTGAGATTCTGGGTGGTATGGCTGCCGTTGAACAACCGGAAAAACCGGCTGCTCAACCTAAAAAGCAGCAGCGTAAAGGCCGCAAGTAAGGAGAGTCGCTGATGTTACAACCAAAGCGTACAAAATTCCGTAAGATGCACAAGGGCCGCAACCGTGGTCTGGCTGCGGGCACGGATATTAGCTTCGGTACTTTCGGTCTGAAAGCTGTTGGCCGTGGTCGTCTGACTGCTCGTCAAATCGAAGCTGCGCGTCGTGCAATGACGCGTGCAGTTAAGCGTCAAGGTAAGATCTGGATCCGTATTTTCCCGGACAAACCGATCACCGAAAAGCCGCTTGAAGTGCGTATGGGTAAAGGTAAAGGTAACGTAGAGTATTGGGTTGCCTTGATTCAACCGGGTAAAGTCCTGTATGAAATGGACGGTGTTCCGGAAGAAGTTGCCCGCGAAGCATTTCAGCTGGCAGCAGCGAAACTGCCGATTAAAACCACCTTTGTAACTAAGACGGTGATGTAATGAAAGCAAAAGAGCTGCGTGAAAAAAGCGTTGAAGAGTTGAACGCCGAGCTGCTGAATCTTCTGCGTGAGCAGTTTAACCTGCGCATGCAGGCGGCAAGCGGGCAACTGCAACAGTCTCATCTGTTGTTGCAAGTGCGTCGCAATGTTGCGCGCGTGAAAACCTTATTGACTGAGAAGGCGGGTGCGTAATGAGTGACAAGATCCGTACTCTGCAAGGTCGTGTGGTCAGCGACAAAATGGAGAAATCCATCGTTGTTGCCATCGAACGTTTTGTGAAACACCCGATTTACGGCAAATTCATCAAGCGCACGACCAAGCTGCACGTACACGACGAGACCAATGTGAGCGCAATCGGCGACATCGTTGAAATCAGCGAATGCCGTCCGATTTCCAAGACCAAGTCTTGGACACTTGTTCGCGTTGTAGAGAAAGCGATTCTGTAATACAGTAAGCGCCCTCAAAAAGGTAAACGGCTCGGACTAGGGGCCGTTTATTTTTTCTACCCATATCCTAGGTGCGGTGTTATAATGCTGCGCCCTGTATTATGGGGTTTTTTTAACGACCTGTAATAGGTCCTTAAGTTGTAGTTGACATTAGCGGAGCACTAACATGATCCAAGAACAGACTATGCTGAACGTGGCCGACAACTCCGGCGCGCGTCGCGTAATGTGTATCAAGGTTCTAGGTGGCTCGCACCGTCGCTACGCAGGCGTCGGCGACATCATCAAAATTACCATCAAGGAAGCAATTCCGCGTGGCAAAGTAAAAAAAGGTGATGTCCTGAAGGCGGTAGTGGTGCGCACCAAGAAGGGTGTCCGTCGCCCTGACGGTTCTGTCGTTCGCTTCGATGGTAATGCTTGTGTTTTGTTGAATAACAATAGTGAGCAACCTATCGGTACGCGTATTTTTGGGCCGGTGACTCGTGAACTGCGTACCGAAAAGTTCATGAAAATTATTTCTCTGGCACCTGAAGTACTTTAAGGAGCGAATCATGGCAGCGAAAATCCGTCGTGATGACGAAGTTATCGTGCTGACCGGCAAAGATAAAGGTAAGCGCGGTAAAGTAAAGAATGTTCTGTCTACGGGCAAGGCCATTGTTGAAGGTATAAACCTGGTTAAGAAACATCAAAAACCAGTTCCGGCTACGAACCAGCCGGGCGGCATCGTTGAACAGGAAGCGGCAATTCAGCTTTCCAACATTGCCATCTTCAACGGGGCTGCCAACAAGGCGGACCGTGTAGGCTTTAAGATTGAAGACGGCAAAAAAGTCCGTATTTTCAAATCTAACGGCGAAACTATTAAGTAATTTGGAGTAGTACGATGGCGAAACTGCATGATTACTACAAAGACGAAGTAGTCGAAAAGCTAATGAAGAAATTCGGCTATCATTCTGTCATGCAAGTCCCTCGGGTCGAGAAGATCACCCTGAACATGGGTGTGGGTGAAGCGATTGCTGATAAAAAATTGCTGGATAATGCTGCTACCGATTTAGCAGCGATTTCTGGTCAAAAACCGCTTATCACCAAGGCGCGCAGATCCGTTGCGGGCTTCAAAATCCGTCAGGGCTATCCGATCGGCTGTAAAGTAACCCTGCGTGGTGAACGCATGTGGGAGTTCTTTGAGCGACTGATAACCATTGCTGTGCCGCGTATCCGTGACTTCCGTGGCCTGTCCACCAAGTCATTCGATGGCCGTGGCAACTACAGCATGGGCGTGCGTGAGCAGATCATCTTCCCGGAAATCGATTATGACAAAGTCGATCGCGTTCGTGGTTTGGATATTACCATCACCACTACAGCGTTATCCGATGATGAAGGTCGTGCACTATTGGACGCCTTTAACTTCCCATTCCGCAAGTAAGGCAGGGTTCTAATGGCTAAGCAATCCATGAAAGCACGCGAAGTCAAGCGCGTGAAATTAGCTGAAAAATACTTCGCAAAACGCGCTGAACTTAAAACCATCATCTCGAGCGTGAATTCTTCTGATGAAGAGCGTTGGGATGCGGTTCTCAAGCTGCAGACTCTGCCGCGTGATTCCAGCCCGTCTCGTCAGCGTAACCGCTGCCGCCAAACTGGTCGTCCGCACGCTTTCCTGCGGAAATTCGGGTTGAGCCGTATCAAGGTCCGTGAAACTGCCATGCGTGGTGAGATCCCGGGTCTGAGAAAGGCTAGCTGGTAATTGTCACCAATTGAATCACGGGAGTAAAGACAGATGAGCATGCAAGATCCGATCGCGGATATGCTGACCCGTATCCGCAACGGTCAAACCGCGAACAAAACAGCGGTCTCCATGCCTTCCTCCAAGCTTAAAGTGGCAATCGCCCATTTGCTGAAAGAAGAAGGCTTTATTGAAGATTATAAAATTGAAGGCGACACCAAGCCTACATTGGAACTTGAACTCAAGTACTTCCAAGGTAAGCCGGTGGTAGAAACCATTCAGCGTATCAGCCGCCCTGGTCTGCGTATCTATAAGAAAAAAGATGCGCTGCCGAAAGTTATGGCCGGTTTGGGTATCGCGGTTGTTTCCACCTCTAAAGGTGTCATGACTGATCGTGCGGCTCGCCAGGCTGGTCTTGGTGGCGAGATTATCTGCTACGTAGCTTAATCGGGAGGAAAACATGTCTCGTGTTGCAAAAGCACATGTCGTAGTTCCTGCCGGCGTAGAGATAAAACTCGACGGTCAGAACATTACGATCAAAGGTAAAAACGGCGAGCTGAGCCGTACTATCCACGACGCAGTTCATGTCAACTATGCGGACAATAACCTGACGTTTCTGCCCCGTGAAGGCGAAGCGAACGGTTGGGCCCTGGCGGGTACGACCCGTGCACTGTTGCATGCAATGATTGTCGGTGTTACTGAAGGCTTCACCAAGAAGCTGCAGCTGGTAGGCGTAGGTTATCGCGCCGCGGTAAAAGGCAATGTGGTGAATTTGGCCCTTGGCTATTCACACCCCATTGACCATGTTTTACCGGCAGGCATCACCGCTGAATGTCCAAGCCAGACTGAAATCGTGCTGAAAGGCGCTGATAAGCAGGCTGTTGGGCAGATCGCGGCTGATTTGCGGGCCTATCGTCGTCCTGAGCCCTACAAAGGCAAGGGTGTCCGTTACGCCGACGAAGTCGTGCGTACCAAAGAGGCTAAGAAAAAGTAAGGTAACACTATGGATAAGAAAGCAGCTCGTATCCGTCGTGCGACCCGCGCACGCCGCAAGCTCCACGAACTGGGCGCAACTCGCCTGGTTATACATCGTACCCCGCGCCATATTTATGCGCAGGTCATTGCCCCGAATGGTGCTGAAGTATTGGTGGCCGCTTCTACTTTAGAAAAAGCCATCGCGGAGCAATTAAAGGGTACCGGTAACAAAGACGCCGCCAGCGCCGTGGGTAAAACCATCGCCGAACGCGCTTTGGAAAAAGGCATCAAGGTTGTGGCCTTTGATCGTTCCGGATTCCAATATCATGGTCGTGTCCAGGCACTGGCAGATGCTGCCCGTGAAGCTGGCCTTCAGTTCTAAGGTAGGGGTGTAAGATGTCACAACACACTGAGAAGCAAGCTGGCGAACTGCAGGAAAAGCTGATCGCGGTAAATCGCGTATCCAAAACCGTAAAAGGTGGCCGTATTTTCAGTTTTACCGCTCTGACAGTTGTCGGTGACGGTAACGGTCGCGTAGGTTTTGGTTACGGCAAGGCACGCGAAGTTCCGGCAGCAATCCAGAAAGCGATGGAGAAAGCCCGTCGCAATATGTTGAATGTCGCGCTGAACAGCGGCACCCTGCAGCATCCTGTCAAAGGTGCTCACACGGGGTCGCGGGTGTTCATGCAGCCGGCTTCCCAAGGTACCGGTATTATCGCCGGTGGTGCTATGCGCGCCGTCCTTGAAGTCGCAGGAGTTCACAACGTGTTAGCAAAAACATATGGTTCCACCAACCCGATTAACGTGGTTCGTGCAACTATCGATGCGCTCGCTAACATGAAGTCTCCCGAAATGGTCGCTGCCAAGCGTGGTAAATCCGTTGAAGAAATTCTGGGGTAATTGACCATGGCACAGACTATTAAAATAACACAGACTCGCAGTTCCATCGGTCGTCTGCCGAAACACAGGGCAACTCTGGTTGGCTTGGGCCTGCGTCGCATTGGTCACACCGTTGAGCGCGAGGATACTCCTGCGATTCGCGGTATGGTCAATTTGGTTTCCTACATGGTCAAAGTTGAGGAGTAAGAGATGCGCTTAAATACTCTGTCTCCGGCTGAGGGTTCCAAACACGCGCCAAGGCGTGTTGGCCGTGGCATCGGTTCCGGTCTGGGTAAAACTGGCGGACGCGGTGTCAAAGGTCAGAAATCTCGTTCTGGCGGTGGCGTGCGTCGCGGTTTCGAAGGCGGCCAGATGCCATTGTACCGTCGTCTGCCGAAATTCGGCTTCACTTCGCGCAAAGCAGCAATTACGGCGGAAATTCGCCTGTCCGAGCTGGCGAAGGTAGACGGTGAGGTTATCGATCTGAATACGCTTAAAGCCGCTAACGTTGTTGGCACCCAGATTGAGTTCGCGAAAGTCATGCTTTCCGGCGAAATCAATCGCGCAGTAACCCTGCGCGGTCTGCGTGTCACCAAAGGCGCTCGTGCTGCAATCGAAGCCGCCGGCGGTAAAATTGAGGAATAAGTAGCAGATGGCCAAACAACCAGGATTAGACTTTCAAAGTGCTAAAGGCGGATTAGGCGAATTGCGACGCAGGCTTTTGTTTGTGGTCGGCGCTCTGATTGTCTTCCGTATCGGCTCTTTTATTCCGATTCCTGGTATCGATGCCGCTGTGCTTGCGAAATTGCTCGAACAGCAAAGAGGCACCATCATTGAAATGTTCAACATGTTCTCTGGTGGTGCGCTCAGCCGTGCTTCTATCTTCGCGTTGGGGATCATGCCGTATATTTCGGCATCGATCATCATACAGCTGCTGACTGTGGTTCACCCGGCGCTGGCGGAGATAAAAAAAGAAGGTGAGGCTGGCCGTCGCAAGATAAGCCAGTACACCCGCTATGGCACGTTGGTATTGGGGATATTCCAGTCGATCGGGATTGCTACCGGTTTACCGAATATGCCCGGGATGCAAGGCCTGGTTTATAATCCGGGCTTCGCGTTTTACTTTACCGCTGTCGTGAGCCTGGTCACCGGGACAATGTTCCTGATGTGGTTGGGCGAGCAGATAACTGAACGGGGTATCGGTAACGGTATCTCCATCATTATCTTTGCCGGTATCGTTGCGGGTCTCCCGCCGGCCATCGGCCATACCATTGAGCAAGCTCGACAAGGCGACATGCACTTCCTCGTGTTGCTATTGATTGTGGTTCTCGTATTTGCAGTGACGTTTTTTGTTGTATTTGTCGAGCGTGGCCAGCGGCGTATTGTCGTTAACTATGCCAAACGTCAGCAAGGGCGTCGTGTTTATGCGGCACAAAGTACACATTTGCCGTTGAAGGTGAATATGGCCGGTGTAATTCCGGCGATTTTCGCTTCCAGCATCATTCTGTTTCCGGCCACAATTGCATCTTGGTTCGGCGGCGGTACCGGTTGGGGTTGGCTGACAGCTATTTCATTGTATTTGCAGCCTGGTCAACCGCTTTATGTGTTACTCTATGCGTCTGCAATCATATTCTTCTGTTTCTTTTACACGGCATTGGTGTTTAACCCGCGCGAGACAGCAGATAACCTGAAGAAGTCCGGTGCATTTGTACCAGGCATTCGTCCGGGAGAGCAAACGGCTAAATATATAGATAAAGTAATGACCCGTCTGACCCTGGTCGGGGCAATGTATATTACTTTTATCTGCCTTATCCCGGAGTTCATGCGTGACGCAATGAAAGTTCCCTTCTACTTTGGGGGCACATCTTTATTGATTGTCGTTGTGGTAATCATGGACTTTATGGCTCAAGTGCAGACTCTGATGATGTCAAGTCAATATGAAAAAATGAAAGTTCGTGCTTCCGTCAAGAAGTTGTGTCGTAACTGCAAGATTGTAAGACGCCACGGTGTCGTACGTGTGATTTGCAGTGAGCCAAAGCATAAACAGCGCCAAGGCTAAAAATTCCGGCATTTTTTTCTTGCAAAGTTGGGTTGAGCTGGCTAGATTAGCCAGCCAATCTTTTGTATATCAACGCAACATCGTTTGAGTATCCTGAAAACGGGCTTTTCAGAATGGTGTTGCCGTTTACATTTTTAGGAGTGCATAGTGGCCCGTATAGCAGGCATTAACATTCCTGATCATAAACATGCCGTGATTGCATTGACCGCTATCTACGGTATCGGTAAAACCCGTTCGCAATCTATTTGTGAGAGTGCGGGCATAGCTGAACATGTTAAGATCAGTGAGCTGTCTGAAGAGCAGATCGACACGCTGCGTGAAGCAGTGGCTAAATTTGTGGTCGAAGGTGATTTGCGCCGTGAAGTTACCCTGAGTATCAAACGTCTTATGGACCTTGGTACTTATCGTGGTTTGCGTCATCGTCGTGGTCTTCCAGTCCGCGGTCAGCGTACTAAGACCAACGCCCGTACCCGTAAGGGTCCGCGTAAACCGATCAAGAAATAATCGGGGTGATTAAATAATGGCTAAGGCACCTATTCGTGCACGCAAGCGTGTTAAAAAGCAAGTTTCAGATGGTGTGGCTCATATCCATGCGTCTTTCAACAATACCATCGTAACAATTACCGATCGTCAGGGTAATGCGTTGGGTTGGGCGACGGCCGGTGGTTCCGGTTTCCGTGGTTCTCGTAAGTCTACTCCGTTTGCCGCACAGGTTGCAGCAGAACGCTGCGCTGAAGCAGTGAAAGAGTATGGCATCAAGAATCTGGAAGTTATGGTTAAAGGACCTGGTCCGGGCCGTGAGTCTACCGTTCGCGCGTTAAACGCGGCTGGTTTTCGCATCACTAACATTACTGATGTGACTCCGATCCCCCATAACGGTTGTCGTCCGCCTAAAAAGCGCCGCGTATAACGCCGCTTTTAGGTTAGTTGGAGAAAGAAAATGGCAAGATATTTGGGTCCTAAGCTCAAGCTGAGCCGTCGTGAGGGCACCGACCTGTTCCTGAAGTCAGGTGTTCGAGCGATCGATACCAAAGGCAAGATTGAACAGCCCCCTGGACAGCATGGCGCGCGTAAGCCGCGTCTGTCCGATTACGGGGTGCAGTTGCGTGAAAAACAAAAAGTCCGTCGTATTTATGGCGTTCTGGAACGTCAATTCCGCAACTATTACAAAGAAGCAGCGCGTCTTAAAGGCAATACCGGTGAAAACCTGTTGCAGTTGCTCGAAGGCCGTCTGGACAACGTTGTTTACCGTATGGGTTTTGGTGCCACTCGCGCTGAATCACGTCAATTGGTCAGCCACAAGGCGATCATGGTAAACGGACGTGTAGTCAACATCGCTTCTTACCAGGTTACTCCGAATGACGTTGTTAGCATCCGTGAGAAAGCGAAAAAGCAATCCCGTGTTCGTGCCTCATTGGAACTGGCTGAACAGCGTGAAAAGCCGACCTGGCTTGAAGTTGACGCTGCTAAGATGGAAGGGGTGTTCAAGCGCATTCCAGAACGTACCGATCTGTCTGCGGACATTAATGAACACCTGATAGTCGAGCTTTACTCCAAGTAAGGCTTAGTACCAAAGAGAGGACACAATGCAGGGTTCTGTGACAGAGTTTCTAAAACCGCGCCTGGTAGATATCGAGCAAATCAGTTCGACGCACGCCAAGGTGACCCTTGAACCTTTAGAGCGTGGCTTTGGCCATACTCTAGGTAACGCACTGCGCCGTATTCTGCTTTCGTCGATGCCGGGTTGCGCGGTGACCGAGGTTGAGATTGATGGTGTACTGCACGAGTACAGCACCAAAGAAGGTGTACAGGAAGACATCCTGGAGATTCTGCTCAACCTGAAAGGGCTGGCGGTGAGAGTTCAAGGTAAAGATGACGTTATCCTTACTCTGAATAAATCTGGCATTGGCCCTGTAACCGCAGCCGACATTACCCATGACGGGGATGTCGAAATCGTCAAGCCGCAGCATGTGCTGTGTCACCTGACCGATGAGAACGCAGCGATCAATATGCGTATCAAAGTTCAGCGTGGTCGTGGTTATGTGCCGGCTTCTGCCCGAATTCATTCGGAAGAAGACGAGCGCCCGATCGGTCGTTTGCTGGTCGATGCGTGCTATAGCCCTGTAGAGCGGATCGCCTACAATGTTGAAGCTGCACGTGTTGAACAGCGTACCGATCTGGATAAGCTGGTCATCGAAATGGAAACCAACGGTACGATCGATCCTGAAGAGGCGATCCGCCGCGCGGCGACCATTCTGGCTGAACAACTTGAAGCTTTTGTTGATTTACGTGATGTACGTCAGCCGGAAGTGAAAGAAGAAAAACCAGAATTCGATCCGATCTTGCTGCGCCCGGTTGACGATCTGGAATTGACTGTCCGCTCTGCTAACTGCCTTAAGGCAGAAGCCATCCACTACATCGGTGATCTGGTACAGCGCACCGAGGTTGAGCTCCTTAAAACGCCCAACCTGGGTAAAAAATCTCTCACTGAGATTAAAGATGTGTTGGCTTCCCGTGGGTTATCTCTGGGCATGCGCCTTGAGAATTGGCCTCCGGCAAGTATTGCTGATGAATAACCCGATCACAGGGTAAGGTTTTACTGAGAAGGATAAGGTCATGCGCCATCGTAAGAGTGGTCGTCAACTGAACCGTAACAGCAGCCATCGCCAGGCTATGTTCCGTAACATGGCCGGCTCTTTGGTTCGTCATGAGATAATCAAGACGACTCTGCCAAAAGCGAAAGAGCTGCGCCGTGTTGTTGAACCGCTGATTACACTTGCCAAGACCGACAGCGTTGCAAATCGTCGTCTGGCATTCGCCCGTACTCGTGATAACGAGATCGTGGCAAAACTGTTTAACGAGCTTGGACCGCGTTTTGCGAGCCGCGCCGGTGGTTACACTCGTATTTTAAAGTGTGGATTCCGTGCAGGTGACAATGCGCCGATGGCTTACATCGAACTGCTTGATCGTGCGGCAGAGTCACAAGTTCCAGCGGAAGCGGTTACAGAGTAATCTATAGCCGTCAGCTTACAAAACCCGGCCTTGGCCGGGTTTTTTATTTAGGTGCGCCGGGCATGGCGCGTAGCGCCTTGACGGGCGCTGTCTCTTGACCGTGGTGGTCAAGGGGCGACTTGGAGGTGTAAGTCCTCTGCACACCCGGCAAGGGGAAGTGCTAGCCGAACGGCAAGGGTGCCCACCGCGAGGTGGGATCTGAAGGAAGCTGAAGGCAAAATGCTGGTCTGACGAACAGGAAGCGGCTCAGGCGTTACAGCGGGGTAAGGCGGCCTATATCGTCAAAGCCCGATACTTGCACAGAACGCTGTAACGTAAAGTCGACAGGTATAAGCAGGAAGGTCGCGCGAATTACCCCGGGAGATCTGTACGTTTGCCATAGTGCTACCGAGCGTCGAGAGGCGACGGGATGAACGTGCAGAAGTCAGCCGAGGCCGTAGTAGCGGTGCAAAACCGGCATCGCGAAGGGCTGAACATGTACAACCGTGATTAGGACAGGTTATCTCGATGGGTATTGATGAGGCACAAGCGCAAAACATTGCGGCCCGGACAGGAAGGAGCGAACAGTATTCGCGAGAGCCGGTCCTGGGTGCTGAAATACCCACGGCGAAATCTGGGCAAACGAAAGCGGAACAACCCTTGTCAATCGAAGCGGTGATAACACGTAGCAACCTGATGCTGGCCTATCAGCGGGTACTTGAGAATAAAGGCGCAGCAGGGGTCGATAATCTGGGCGTCGGCGAACTTAAAGACTGGCTGAAACGGCATTGGCCGACGGTGAAAACGGCCCTGCTGGACGGAAGCTATGTCCCGCGGGCGATACGCCGGGTCGAACTGCCCAAACCTAACGGCGGAGTCCGGGTTCTGGGTATCCCCACGGTGGTGGACCGGCTCATTCAGCAGGCCATCCAGCAACACCTCACCCCGTATTATGAACCTGAGTTCTCCGAGTCCAGCTACGGCTTCAGGCCGGGCCGCAATGCCTGGCAGGCGGTGCGACAAGCACAAGCCTACGTGCAAGGCGGTCGGCGCTGGGTGGTGGATATGGACCTTGAGAAGTTCTTTGATCGGGTAAATCACGACATCATGGTGTCGAGGTTGAGCCGTAAGATCAAGGACGTAAGATTGCTCAAGCTCATCAGGCGTTATCTGGAAGCGGACATGGTCAGCGGCAAAGTGGTGACAAAACGGCGGGAAGGGATGCCGCAAGGCAGCCCGTTATCGCCGTTGCTCTCCAACCTGCTGCTGACCGACCTTGACCGTGAACTGGAGCGCAGGGGCCACCGGTTCTGCCGTTATGCGGATGACTGTAATATCTACGTGAGCAGCCGCAAGGCGGGAGAACAGGCGATGAACTCGATAAGCCGGTATCTGGAAAAGCATCTCCGGTTGACGGTGAATCGAGGAAAAAAGCGCGGTGGCCAGGCCCTGGGAACGCAAGTTCCTGGGATATAGCCTGACATGGCACAGGCAGGCCAGACTGAAAATAGCCGCGAGCAGCGTGGTCAGACTGAAGGAGAAAATCCGCAGCCTGACGACGGGAAACTGTTCAAAAGCGCTGAAAGCGGTGATCAGCGGTCTTGCGCCGGTGCTGCGGGGATGGATAAGTTACTTCCGGCTGACCGAAGTCAAAGGGATACTGGAAGAGTTGGATAGCTGGATACGCCGTAAACTGCGTTGCCTGATGTGGCGGCATTGGAAAAGGCCGTACGCAAGAGCAAGGATGCTGATGAGAGGCGGCCTGAGCGAAGAAAGGGCGTGGATATCGGCGACGAACCAGCGCGGACCCTGGTGGAACGCGGGGGCAAGTCATATGAATCAAACGTTGACGAAGAAAGTCTTCGAACGCGCAGGTCTGATATCACTGCTGGAGTTGCACAGGCAGTTCCAGTGTTGTAAATGAACCGCCGTATACGGAACCGTATGTACGGTGGTGTGAGAGGACGGCGGTTGTGAAACCGCCTCCTACTCAATTGCGCCGGGCGCCTGAAACATCACTGGTCGGGCTTCAGGCCCAGCGTGGGATAGTCGGTCAAACCGTGCGCGCCGCCGCCGAACAGGGTGTCGCGGTCATGCATATTGAGTTGCGCTCCGGTGCGCAGACGCTGCGGTAGGTCGGGATTAGCCACGAACGGACGGCCGAAACCGATCAAATCCGCCCAGCCTTCACGCAACGCCGTGCGGGCGCGCTCCGCGTTGTAGTGGCCGGCGTAAATCAGCGTGCCGGGGAACACCTCCCGAAGCCGCTGCTTGAAATCGATCGGCATATCCGGCGCATCGTCCCAGTCTGCCTCGGCGATGTGGATATAGCCCACGCCGATTTCGCCCAGCAGCTTTGCCGCTGCGGTGTAGGTGGTCTCTGGGTCATCATCGACGCAGCCGTTGAGGGTGGTCAGCGGGGCCAGGCGAATACCGACGCGGGTCTGGTCGCCAGTGCCCTCCACCAGGGCTTGCGCTACCTCGCCGAGAAAACGCAGACGGTTCTCCAGCGAGCCGCCATACTCATCGCTTCGGCCGTTGGCGCCGGAGTCGATGAACTGGTTGATCAGGTAGCCGTTGGCGCCGTGCAGTTCAACACCGTCAAAGCCTGCGGCCATCGCGTTGCGTGCGGCCTGGCGGAACTCATCGACAATGGCGTGGATTTCTTCCACCTGCAGCGCGCGCGGTTTGGATGCCGGCACAAAGCTCGGCATACCGTCGCTTTCAGCAACAAAGACATTCACGCCCTCGGCCTGGATGGCCGTGGACGATACCGGGGACTGCCCTTCGAGCAGGCTGATGTGGCTCAGGCGGCCGACGTGCCAGAGCTGCGCGAATATGCGTCCGCCCGCGGCGTGCGTGGCTTGGGTCACCTTGCGCCAGCCGGCGAGCTGCGCAGGCGTATGGATGCCCGGCGTCCATGCATAGCCTTTGCCGAGCGGGGAGATCCAGGTGCCTTCGCTGACGATCAGACCGGCGCCGGCACGCTGCGCGTAATAAGCGGCCATCAGATCGTTCGGCTCGTCGCCAGGTTGACTGGCGCGCGAGCGGGTCATCGGCGGCATCACGATGCGGTTGGGCAGTTCGAGGCCACCCAGGAAATAGGGTTGAAATAGCGGGTCTTGGATATCAGACATGATGGGTCTCCGCGACCGGCGCAGCCGCGCCGGTGGCTTGGGTAGGGAAAAGGGACAACAGGTACCAGTCGTTGTCGAGTGGGGCCTCGACGCCGATGCTGAATCCACCGGCGGCACGACGGCAAGCAGTGCAAGTGGTATGGTTGTGATTCAGGATATTGAACAAGGGTCACAGTATGCTGGGTTTACATTTGTAGATTAAGCCCTGTATAAGCCAAATTCTTTTGATATAAAATCAATAATGAAAACTACCTTAGACGAATTACAAGCGTTTGTTGCCGTTGTAGACACGGGCTCAATCACCGCAGCGGCGGAACAACTGGACCTGACCATTTCGGCTACCAGCCGTACGCTCAGTCGTTTGGAGGAAAAGTTACAGACGACCCTGCTGCGGCGCACCACGCGGCGGCTGGAGCTGACTGAGGAGGGAACGGACTTTTTGCAGCACGCGCGCACTATCCTTGCCTCGGTTGATGAAGCCGAAGAGCAAATGGCGGCAAGACGGATGCGGCCTGCCGGACGGCTGCGGGTTGATGCGGCTACTCCTTTCATGCTGCACGTTATCGTGCCGCTGCTGGAGGGGTTCCGTACCCGCTACCCGGACATAGAGCTGGAGCTCCACTCGACCGAGGGCATTATCGATTTGATCGAAAGGCGTACCGACGTGGCGTTCCGCATCGGGCCCCTGAAAGACTCTACTCTACACGCACGCCCCATCGGTAGTAGTCGTGTCCGCGTGCTCGCAAGTCCGGACTATCTGACACGCTATGGTATGCCGACTACGCTGGCCCAGCTCGGGACACATGCTCTTCTGGGATTTAATCATCCCGAATCTCTGAACGATTGGCCACTGCGCGAAGCGAGTGGGGTCACCTTGCACATCAAGCCATCGATTGCATCGTCCAGCGGTGAGACACTCAGGCACATGGCGCTGTCCGGCCTCGGCATCGTCTGCCTTTCTGACTTCATGACCCGCGAGGACCGCCAGAGTGGGCGGCTGGTTCAATTGTTCTCCACGCAAACCCTTGACGTGCGTCAGCCCATCAACGCGGTGTACTACCGCAACACGACGCTGGCATCGCGCATCACCTGCTTTGTTGACCATGTCACCGGCGTGCTGGGTAAACAGCCATTCGGTGAATGACGGGCGGTCTTTCAATATAAGCAATGCCAGGCAGTTCCAGGGTGTCATTGAACCGCCGCAATGCTGCACCTTATTCCCGTGCCTCTTATCATCGATTGCCCAATGCGTTATTCTTAACCGGGAAGCTATATAGATAAGGAGTGGCTTAGACGATGTGGTTATTCGATGAATGGGCCGAGCAACATATTCAGCAAGCGCAGAAGAACGGCGATTTTGATAATTTGCCTGGATACGGCAGGCCCCTGCAGCTTGATGATGATAGTGCCGTACCGGAGGAGTTGCGCACCGGTTATCGCCTGTTGAAAAATGCCGGCTATTTGCCGCCGGAATTACAGGACCGTAAAGATGCGCTGCAGCTCAAGGATTTATTGCAGGGCATTGAAGATAGCGACGCCAGGCATACCGAGATCGCCGCGCGGTTAAGGCTGCTGGAAATCAAGCTCCGTCAGGCTGGGTTGAGCACTGATTTTCTGCATCAGGGGTATCAGCCGCAGCTGCAGCGACGTTTCAGTAAAACGGGGAAATAGAGAGATGCCATAATTGGCCCTACCGCCTATCAACGGCAGAGGATGGAATGAGCAACGTAGAAAACGATTTGCTATAATTGCGCCCGCAGCGAAAAGGCACCCAGTGCCAGGCTTAACTTTTCATACCATTAAGACAGCAGGAAGAGAACATCATGGCTGACAAGTATCAACACACTAAAGGCATCATCAAGGACAATGCCCTGGCGGCACTCCTCAACGACCCGTTGTTTCGCCAGCGCCGCGAAAAAAATCTCAAGGGCAAAGGCAGTTATTGCCGCAAAGGAAAAAACGCAAAGGCCCGCGACTGGGAGGGCAGTGGCAAAATTATTTCACGTGATTTTACCACTGCCCTTCTGCCTGCATACCATTCCCGCGCGAACTAATGTCCTGTCCGCATTGTCCCGTTGTCTTTGTCGCAACGCCCGGCGGGAAATAGGGACTTGATATCCACGCTTATTCTATCGGTCTACCGGCCTGGGTTTGCTGCTGCTGTTTTAACAAATCCCGAATTTCGGTCAGTAACGTTTCCTCAGCGCTGGGGGGCGGCGGCGCGGCCGGCGCCTCCTCCTGTTTACGATGCATGCTGTTGATCAGTTTGACCACGCAAAATACGGCCAGCGCGACAATAATGAAGTCAAAAATATTTTGCAGAAAAATGCCGTATTGCATCACTACCGCCGGCGTATCTCCCTGCGCCGGTTTTAACACCCAGGCAAACTGTTTGAAATCGACACCGCCAATCAGCAATCCCAGAGGCGGCATAATGACGTTTGCCACCAGTGACGAGACGATTCTGCCGAAAGCAGCACCGATAATCACACCTACCGCCAGGTCTACTACGTTGCCGCGCATGGCAAATTTACGAAATTCCTGCAAAAAACTCATAGGCTTGTTCCCTTAGGTTAATAACAAATTAATTCTAACAAAGGATCATTATTTTACCAGAATGCTTCGAAGGTGAAGGTTATCGGGCCCTCAATATAAGGAATAGTCCGACATTAAGCGTCCTGTCAACGATCGGGCGGGATAATATCCCTAATAAGAATGGGCCCTTTATTTTACAGCGGCGTTTTTGTAGATCTGGGCGGCCTTTTCTTCATTGCCCGGCGCTAGAGCCGGGCAACTTAAAAATGACTGAAATATTGTTATGTTAAAACACATTAATATTTTTTATAGAAAGAAGGGGCTAGGTTGGAATAAGCGTTCCACATCGGTAATGAATTTTTTGTCGGTCAAAAACATAATCACATGATCCCCTTGCTGAATATGACTGTTTTTATTGGCTATGATCACCTCGTCGCCCCGGACGATAGCGCCAATAACCGTGCCGGGGGGCAATTTGATGGCGTCGATAGCCCGACCCACTACTTTTGACGTGCTCTCATCGCCGTGGGCGATAGCCTCTATGGCCTCAGCCACCCCACGGCGTAACGAGGACACGCTGACAATATCCGCTTTTCGCACATGGCCCAACAGCGCTGAGATCGTGGCCTGCTGCGGCGAGATGGCGATATCGATCACGCTGCCCTGCACCAGATCCACATAGGCGCGGCGTTGAATCAATACCAGCACTTTTTTGGCGCCCATGCGTTTGGCCAGCATGGCGGACATAATGTTGGCTTCGTCATCATTGGTGATGGCGATAAACACATCGATTTGTTCAATATGCTCTTCCGCCAGCAGCTCCTGATCGGATGCATCGCCGTAAAATACGATGGTATCCTGCAACAGTTCCGCCAGCTCAGCCGCCCGCTGCTGATCGCGTTCAATCAGTTTTACGCTGTAATCCTTCTCCAGCCGCTGCGCCAATCCGGCGCCTATATTGCCGCCGCCGACGATCATGATACGTTTATAGGGTTTTTCCAGTCGCTGGAGTTCGCTCATTACCGCCCTGATATGCGGCGATGCGGCCACAAAAAACACTACATCCCCCGCCTCGATAACCGTGGATCCCTGGGGACGAATCGGCCGATCCTGCCTAAATATGGCGGCGACGCGGGTGTCGATATGCGGCATATGCTCGCGCAGGGAAGACAGGGCGTTACCTACCAGCGGACCGCCATAATAGGCCTTCACCGCCGCGATGCTGACTTTGCCCTGGGCAAAATTCACTACCTGCAGCGCACCGGGGTATTCCACCAGCTTATAGATGCTTTCAATAACCAGCTGCTCGGGTGATATCAAGTGATCGATAGGCACGACTTCCGTCGAAAAGAGCCTGGCGGATTCCCGGATATAATCCGCCGAACGAATGCGCGCGATACGGTTGGGAGTTTTGAACAGGGTATAGGCAATCTGGCAGGCCACCATATTGGTTTCGTCGGAGTTGGTGACGGCGACCAGCATGTCCGCGTCTTCCGCGCCGGCTTCCCGGAGCACCCTGGGATGCGAAGCATGGCCCTGGATGGTCCGTAAATCGAACTTATCCTGCAGCTGTCGCAGAGGGTTGGGGTTGGTATCGACGATAGTAATATCGTTGTTCTCCCCCGCCAGGTTTTCCGCCAGCGTGCCGCCAACCTGTCCCGCACCAAGGATGATTATTTTCATTATCGACTCTTCATACTTATTTTGTCCGCGCCGGGTTATCGGCTGTTTGCCCTTTCGTTATCTTAGCGTAAAAGAAACCATCGCCCTCATTCGGGGCCGGCAAACATTGTAAACCGGGTTGCTCGGCGTCACCCGTGCCGGCGAGTTCGGCATCGGCATTTTCCTGCAAAAAGCGCCGGATCTGTTCGCGATTTTCTTCCGGCAACACCGAACAGGTGGCATACAGCAGCGTCCCGCCGGGTTTAAGCCGCGGCCAAATGGCGGTCAGAATTTGCCGTTGCAGCGCGGCCAGTTCGGCAATATCGCTGTCGCGGCGCAGCCATTTGATATCGGGATGCCGCCGGATAACGCCGGTGGCGGAGCAGGGCGCATCCAGCAAAATACGGTCCCACGTTTGCCCCTCGCTCCACTGCGCCGGCATTCGTCCGTCACCGACGATGACATTAGCATGCTGTCCGAGACGCTGCAGGTTTTCTTTGATCCGGCCGGCCCTCTGGGTATCCACATCCACGGCAGTGACCCGGGCCAAGGGAGCCAGCTCCAATATATGGGTGGTTTTTCCTCCCGGCGCGGCGCATAAATCCAGAATATCTTCCCCCGCCTGCGGATCAAGCCACAGCGCGCAGCCTTGCGCCGCCGCATCCTGTACCGTCACCCAGCCGCGATCAAAGCCCGGCAGCCGACCGACATTACAGGGAGTTTCCAGCCTGACCGCCTCCGGCAGCGCAGGGTGGGGGTAGGCGATGATATCCTCCCCGGCCAGCAGCTGCAGGTATTCATCGCGGCTGTTGAACAGCCGGTTAACGCGCAGCCACATAGGGGGCCGCTGATTGTTGGCGTCCATAATGGCCGAGGCTTCTTCGGGGTAAGCGGCCTGCAGCCGTCTAGCCAGCCACGAGGGATGAAGAAAACGGCTCTCCTGGCGGTCGTCGGCGACCATCAGTTCTTCATGTCGCCGCTGGAATTGGCGCAATACGCCGTTCACCAGCCCCTTGAGCTGCGGGTGCTTCAACGCAACTGCGCCGTCGACGGTTTCCGCCAGCGCGGCATGAGGGGGAATTCGGGTAAAGAGTAATTGATATATGCCCACCATCAGCAGGTAATGCACCGTTCGCTGTTTGCCGGTGAGCGGTTTGGCCATCAGTTGCCTGATGTATCCTTCAAGCTGCGGCAGCGTGCGTAAAATACCAAAACATAGCTCCTGCAATAATGCGCGATCCTTGTCGGCCAGGGGCGTTTGCAGCGACGGCAACACCTGGCTGAGGGATAATCCTTGATCGAGCACCTGGGCGACAGCCTTCGCCGCCAATGCGCGGAGGTTATAATGTTTATTCATAATTGACCGGAGGATGGTGGAAACAGCCGGAACGTAACCGCCCGGTTTTTCTTGCAAAAACCGGGCGATAACCCCCTGTAAAAATCAGACCAGAATTGTACCCGGAGTAAACCATTCACGGCGCGAATTAAGCAAATCCTGCGCCGACATGGGTTTTTTGCCCGCGGGTTGCAATAATAGGAGATTGAGCGCGCCCTGAGCCGTGGCCACCAGGATGCCGTTCTTGTCAGCACGGACGATGGTGCCGGGAATCGCATCGGGAGAAGCGTCCGCGGCCGTATCCTCCACCGCCGACCGCCAGATTTTCACCGGCTGACCGGCGATCGTGATAAAGCTGACGGGCCAGGGGTTAAAGGCGCGCACGCAGCGTTCCAGGTCGGCCGCGGGCAATTGCCAATTCAGGCGTGCTTCTTCCTTGGTTA
This sequence comes from Sodalis ligni, assembly GCF_016865525.2. NCBI lineage: Bacteria > Pseudomonadati > Pseudomonadota > Gammaproteobacteria > Enterobacterales > Bruguierivoracaceae > Sodalis > Sodalis ligni. The sequence continues at coordinate 594,614 of NZ_CP075169.1, forward strand.
ACTTTTCGGCGTAGGTCGCCCGGCTCTCGTCTTGTTTTTCCGGCGCCAAATGACCCGCGGCGCTGCGGTCAAGGGTATCGAGCAGGGCGCCGGGGCCGAGAGCCGCCAATTTTTCATACAGGCTGGCGCTGGTGTCTTCCGGGGTGATGGGGCAGGAAAGTTTCAGCAGCATCGCGCCGGTATCAAGACCGGCATCCATTTGCATGATGGTGATACCCGTGGCGTCATCGCCGGCCCACAGGGCGCGTTGGATTGGCGCCGCGCCCCGCCAGCGCGGCAACAGTGAGCCATGGACGTTCAGGCATCCCAGACGCGGCATATCCAGCACTGCCTGAGGCAGAATCAAGCCATAGGCCACCACCACCATGATATCCGCTGCCAGCTCCGCCACCAGGCGCTGATTTTCCGGCGGGCGTAATGATTTTGGCTGGAAGACCGGCAGGTGATGCTGCTGCGCCAGCTCCTTGACCGGGCTGGCCGTAAGCCGGTTGCCCCGGCCGGCCGGGCGATCCGGCTGGGTAAACACCCCGACGACTTTATGTCTGGAACCGAGCAATGCGCTGAGATGGCGCGCGGCGAAATCGGGCGTACCGGCAAAAATGACACGTAGAGAATCGGACACGTTAATTCCTGTATGGCGACGATTATTTTTCGGCGCGGGCGTTGATCTTCGCCATCTTTTCCATTTTCTGACGTATACGCTGACGCTTTAAGGGCGAAAGATAGTCGACAAACAATTTACCTACCAGATGGTCCATCTCATGCTGGATACAAATGGCCAACAGCCCGTCCGCTTCAAGCTCGAATGACTCTCCTTCCCGATTCAGCGCACGCACTGTCACTTTTTCGGCCCGGGGCACAAAACCCCGTTGATCGGGGATCGACAGGCACCCTTCCTCAATCCCGGTCTCGCCGCTTTTGCTCAGCAGCTCAGGGTTTATCAAGACATGACGCTGATCATGGGTCTCCGATACATCTATGACGATAATACGCTGATGTATATTGACCTGGGTTGCGGCCAGGCCAATTCCCTCTTCGACGTACATGGTTTCAAACATATCATCCACAATACGGCGAATAGCGTCATTAACTTCTTTTACCGGTTTCGCAACAATGCGAAGCCGCTCATCTGGATAATGTAATACCTGCAATACTGGCATATGAGTCTATATCTGCGTCCGATTATGAAAACTATTCCACCTCTTATTCTAGACATTTCCCGTCCTGATTGACAGCATCGGTGCATAAATGTCGCGTCACCGGCAATACGCACGGATGCAGAGGTCAGCATGACGTTAATGGAAATATGGATGCGCCTGGCGGCGGTAAAGGGCTTGAATGGCGCAAAGGCGTTTGAATGTCTGTCACAATTGCCGCTCTCCGCTGACTTTGATCGGCAAGGGGCGCTTTTTGCCTACCTTACTCCTCGCCAGCGCCAGCGATTTCATCAGTATCCTTCCGCCAATATCGAAGCTGCGCTTCGCTGGCTGGAGCATCCCGGCCACCATTTTGTCAGCTTTTCCGATGAGGCTTATCCCCACCGGCTTCGAAATCTCGCCTGTCCGCCTCCCGCGCTGTTTGTCAAAGGAGATATTGGCTGCCTGAACTCAAAGCAGCTGGCCATGGTCGGCAGCCGCCGCTATACGGTATACGGGGAGCAGTGGGGATCCTGTTTTGCCGCGGCGCTGTCCCGGTGCGGTCTCACCATTACCAGCGGGCTGGCGCTGGGCATCGATGGTATCAGCCATCGTGCGGCATTGGACGCCAAGGGGCGTACCGTCGCGGTATTGGGCAGCGGGCTGCAGAACGTCTATCCGGCGCAGCACCATAAGCTCGCCGAGCGTATCGTTGGGGAGGGCGGCGCGCTGGTTTCGGAGTTTGTTTTGGACGCGGCGCCTCTGGCGAGCCATTTCCCCTATCGTAACCGGATCATCAGCGGGCTGAGCCTCGGGGTGCTGGTGGTGGAGGCCGCCGCCAGAAGCGGCTCGCTGGTTACCGCGCGATATGCCCTCGACCAGGGCAAGGATGTCTATGCCTTGCCCGGTCCGCTCGGCAATTCCGGTACCGAAGGAACCCATTGGCTGATTCAGCAGGGCGCTTATCTGATTACGCAGCCAAAAGAAATCCTGGATCAGCTCGGCAGCGGCCTGAATTGGCTGACTTTGGAGCAGGATAAAATTATTTATGCGGCAGAACGCGAAGTTGAATTGCCATTTGCCGATGTGTTGGCTAACGTAGGAGATGAGGTTACACCTGTTGACGTCGTCGCTGAACGTGCCGGCCAACCTGTGCCAGAGGTAGTGATTAAGCTGCTTGAGCTGGAGTTAGCAGGATGGATCGCAGTTGTACCCGGCGGCTATGTCCGTTTAAGGAGGGCAGGCCATGTTCGACGTACTAATGTACTTGTTTGAGACATATATCCACAATGAAGTCGAAATGCGTGTGGATCAAGATAAGTTGACCGATGATTTAACCCGTGCGGGTTTTCATCAGGATGACATTTATAACGCGCTGAACTGGTTGGAGAAACTGGCTGATTTACAGGATGGGCAAAGCAAAACCTTTACGATGAGTGCCGATCCGCTCGCTTTACGTATTTATACCGATGAAGAGAGCCAGTTCCTGGATACGGAATGTCGTGGATTCTTACTGTTTCTTGAACAGATTCAGGTGCTGAACCTTGAAACCCGTGAAATGGTTATCGATCGCGTCATGGCCCTGGATGCCGCTGAGTTTGATCTGGAAGATCTCAAATGGGTTATCCTGATGGTGCTTTTTAATATCCCAGGATATGAAAATGCATACCAGCAAATGGAAGATCTCGTATTTGAGGAAGATGAAAACCATCTGCATTAAAGAATGACAGACTTACTGATGATTGGAATTTATGGCAAAAGCCGCGCTTTTTACCGCCAGGCCCACTGAGCGCTGCCCTGATTGCGGGGCAGAGCTCGTCATCAGGTCCGGTCAGCATGGCCCGTTCCTCGGTTGCTCTCAATACCCCCGTTGCGCTTATATCAAACCGCTAAAACAGCATGCTGACGGACATATCGTCACCGTGCTGGAAGGGCAGACCTGCCCGGCCTGTCAGGGGACCCTGGTGTTGCGCCAGGGGCGCTACGGCATGTTTATCGGTTGTTCCAACTATCCCGTCTGCGATTATATCGCGGCGACGGATAAACCTGATGAGACCGCTTTTACCTGCCCGCAATGCCGGACGGGAAATCTGGTGCAGCGAACATCCCGTTTTGGTAAAACGTTTTACGCCTGCGATGCCTACCCCCGATGCCGGTTCGTGGTCAATTTTAAACCTGTCGCGGGGGAATGCGCTTATTGCCGTTTTCCGCTGTTAATAGAAAAAAATACCTCACGGGGCGCCATACTTTATTGTGCCGATAAACGCTGCGGCAAACCGGTTACAGTCAAAGAGAATGATGAAGAATAATCTGTCGGATCTGTCCGAATTGGTAAATAAACTGGGCCGGGACCAGGTGGTGGCATATCCCACCGAAGCCGTTTACGGCCTGGGCTGCGATCCTGACAGCGAAACGGCGGTGCGGGCATTGCTGGCGCTGAAGCTTCGTCCCTGGACCAAAGGATTGATACTGGTGGCCGCCGAGTACCGGCAGCTGCTGCCTTATATTGACGACAGCGCATTAACCCATCCGCAGATGGAACGGATTATGTCCAGTTGGCCGGGGCCGGTGACCTGGGTCATGCCCGCCAGGCCGGAAACGCCCCGCTACCTTACCGGGCAATTTTCGACCCTGGCAGTGCGCGTCAGCGCTTTTGAGCCGGTGCGGCAGCTCTGCCTGGCCTTCGGAAAACCGCTGGTATCCACCAGCGCCAATCTGTCCGGCCGGGAGCCTGCCCGGACCGCGGCGGAGGTACGGCTGCAGTTTGGTAATGATTTTCCGCTGATGGACGGCAACGTCGAGGGGCGGCTAAACCCTTCCGAAATTCGAGATGCCTTGACTGGCACCCTTATCCGCCAAGGCTGAAAAGACGAGAAAAGATTATGGAAACCTATGCCGTATTCGGTAATCCGATAAAACACAGCAGATCGCCCCGTATCCATGCGCTGTTCGCCGAGCAAACCGGTATCCCCCATACCTATGGCCGGGTATTGGCTCCCCCGGATGATTTTGAACAGGTTTTACGGTCATTTTTTGCCGATGGTGGTGAAGGGGCCAATATCACCATGCCGTTCAAAGAACGGGCCTTCGCCCTTTGTGACCAGCTGACCGAGCGGGCGTCCCAGGCCGGGGCGGTGAATACCGTGAAAAAACAGTCTGACGGAACGTTATTGGGAGACAATACCGACGGCATCGGCCTGTTAACGGATTTGCGCCGTCTGGAACTGATTCGGCCGGAAAGCCGCATTCTGCTGGTGGGCGCCGGCGGCGCGGCGCGCGGCGTTATCTTGCCTTTGCTGTCTTACGGCTGTTCAATAATGCTTACCAACCGGACATTTGAACGGGCGCTTGAGCTGGTATCGTTTTATCAGCATGTGGGCACTATCAACGCACAGCCGTTAAACGAACTCGCCGAACCGGATTTTGATCTCGTCATTAACGCCACGACTTCCGGTGTTCATGGCGAGGTACCGGCCCTGGCGGGCTCGTTGATTAATTCGTCGATAAACTGCTATGACATGTTTTATCAGAAAGGACTGACGCCTTTCCTGCAGTGGTGTGCTGATAGAGGCAGCGAGCATTACGCTGACGGCCTCGGTATGCTGGTAGGCCAGGCCGCCTATTCGTTTTTGTTATGGCATGGCGTCCTGCCCCAAATCAAACCGGTATTAGATTTATTACGCCAGGAGCAATCGACTTAACTCCCTTGGGCAAGATACTCGTCTTTCCAGCGTACATAGTTATCAGATGAATAGAGTAGTCTGCCGATTTCATTTGGCGTCAGCGCCCTGGATCTTCTGACCGGGCTACCCACATAAAGATAACCGCTTTCCAGACGCTTCCCTGGCGCTACCAGGCTGCCGGCGCCGATCATGACGTTCTCTTCAATCACCGCGCCGTCGAGTATAATGGATCCCATGCCCACCAAGACCCGGTTGCCGATGGTGCAGCCATGCAACATGGCTTTATGGCCTATTGTAACATCATCGCCAATGATCAACGGGTTGCCGGCCGGATTGTAATCGGATTTATGGGTCACATGCAGTACGCTGCCGTCCTGGATATTGGTTCTTGCCCCGATGATGACTTTGTTGACGTCGCCACGAATGGCCACCAACGGCCAAATGCCGACGTCATCCGCCAGCCTGACGTCCCCGATCACGACGCTGGAAGGATCGATCATGACCCGTTGACCCAGTTCCGGCACCATACCCCGGTATGGGCGCAGCGATCCTGAAGGTTGTAACATGACGATTACCTCAAGCAAATAAATTTAACTGACTTTATCGCCGAGATGGCCGCCATGACAACAACCGATGTGGTCAAAATCGCTTTTTTTATCGAGTCGGGTCAGGCTAGGATCTGAACGCGGCAGGGGTCCTCGATCTTCAAACCCGGGACGATCTCGACGCCGGATCGTTTAAGATCAATACGTCGGGGTTGAAAAATAAGCAATCAGTTGGAAAAGATCAAAAAACGCTTGTGCAATATAATCGGATCCCTATAATGCGCCTCCATCGACCGGGACTGTGAGCAGCTTCACAAGGACCGAAAACGAGTCAGAAGCAAGCCTGACGGGCTTGACACTGATAGGGGAAAGCGTAATATACGCCACCTCGCGCCAGACTGAATCATAGCGGCGCATGCTCTTTAACAATTTATCAGACAATCTGTGTGGGCACTCACAAGACCGTATCGAAACACAACAATACAAGTCTTAGAGTGTTTACCAGTTAATTCAGTAATGAATGAAACAGTAGATTCTTTGAGCATCAAGCTTTTAATTGAAGAGTTTGATCATGGCTCAGATTGAACGCTGGCGGCAGGCCTAACACATGCAAGTCGAGCGGCAGCGGAAAGTAGCTTGCTACTTTGCCGGCGAGCGGCGGACGGGTGAGTAATGTCTGGGGATCTGCCCGATGGAGGGGGATAACTACTGGAAACGGTAGCTAATACCGCATAACGTCGCAAGACCAAAGTGGGGGACCTTAGGGCCTCACACCATCGGATGAACCCAGATGGGATTAGCTAGTAGGTGGGGTAACGGCTCACCTAGGCGACGATCCCTAGCTGGTCTGAGAGGATGACCAGCCACACTGGAACTGAGACACGGTCCAGACTCCTACGGGAGGCAGCAGTGGGGAATATTGCACAATGGGCGCAAGCCTGATGCAGCCATGCCGCGTGTGTGAAGAAGGCCTTCGGGTTGTAAAGCACTTTCAGCGGGGAGGAAGGGTTGGGTTGAATAGATTCAATCATTGACGTTACCCGCAGAAGAAGCACCGGCTAACTCCGTGCCAGCAGCCGCGGTAATACGGAGGGTGCAAGCGTTAATCGGAATTACTGGGCGTAAAGCGTGCGTAGGCGGTTCGTTAAGTCTGTTGTGAAAGCCCCGGGCTCAACCTGGGAATGGCAATGGATACTGGCGAGCTAGAGTGTGTCAGAGGATGGTGGAATTCCTGGTGTAGCGGTGAAATGCGTAGATATCAGGAGGAACACCAGTGGCGAAGGCGGCTCTCTGGGCCGTAACTGACGCTGAGGCACGAAAGCGTGGGGAGCAAACAGGATTAGAAACCCCAGTAGTCCATGCTGTAAACGATGTCGATTTGAAGGTTGTGGCCTTGAGCCGTGGCTTTCGGAGCTAACGCGTTAAATCGACCGCCTGGGGAGTACGGCCGCAAGGTTAAAACTCAAATGAATTGACGGGGGCCCGCACAAGCGGTGGAGCATGTGGTTTAATTCGATGCAACGCGAAGAACCTTACCTACTCTTGACATCCACAGGAATTTGCAGAGATGCGAATGTGCCTTCGGGAACTGTGAGACAGGTGCTGCATGGCTGTCGTCAGCTCGTGTTGTGAAATGTTGGGTTAAGTCCCGCAACGAGCGCAACCCTTATCCTTTGTTGCCAGCACGTAATGGTGGGAACTCAAAGGAGACTGCCGGTGACAAACCGGAGGAAGGTGGGGATGACGTCAAGTCATCATGGCCCTTACGAGTAGGGCTACACACGTGCTACAATGGCGCATACAAAGAGAAGCGAACTCGCGAGAGCCAGCGGACCTCACAAAGTGCGTCGTAGTCCGGATTGGAGTCTGCAACTCGACTCCATGAAGTCGGAATCGCTAGTAATCGTGGATCAGAATGCCACGGTGAATACGTTCCCGGGCCTTGTACACACCGCCCGTCACACCATGGGAGTGGGTTGCAAAAGAAGTAGGTAGCTTAACCTTCGGGAGGGCGCTTACCACTTTGTGATTCATGACTGGGGTGAAGTCGTAACAAGGTAACCGTAGGGGAACCTGCGGTTGGATCACCTCCTTACCGAAAGATACGCGTCGAGTGACGTGTCCACACAGATTGTCTGATAACAGTATTGAGCAAGAAAAACCTTCTATAGGCTTGTAGCTCAGGTGGTTAGAGCGCACCCCTGATAAGGGTGAGGTCGGTGGTTCGAGTCCACTCAGGCCTACCATTCCTTCCCATGCTGCGTTGCGGCGCCACTCGTTTATTATTATAAACTTCGTGACCCCACGCCTTGCCTGGAAACGAATGGGCTATCGAGTTGAATTCTCTCTCAAAAGAAAAGGCTTCGTATTCATTATTGATGCGCGGCTTTCGGCGTTGAAAAGAAGCAATTCGTTACTAAAAGGTGAGAAACGACTTGGGGCTATAGCTCAGCTGGGAGAGCACCTGCTTTGCACGCAGGGGGTCAGCGGTTCGATCCCGCTTAGCTCCACCATTTCGCGCCGCGAAATGAGAGATTGTCTGGTTTTTCTTTAATTATTTCAGAGCACACTGATATGGCGACGCCTGCGGGTGAACGCGTGTTAAGTATGCTGCGAAATACTGCTCTTTAACAATCCGGAACAAGCTGAAAATTTGAAAAAACATGCTGAGCAAAATCAGTATGCGAGTCTCTCAAAGCAAGCAAACCTAGAATGCTGTTATGTCGATAACAGCCTCTGTCCAACGCTGGCGATGTTCGTAACAGGCCGCGCCGAAGCAAGACTGAGCGAACGACTGCAGGGCAAGGCGCCCGGCACGGAGAAACCGGAGTGGACTGTATGTCCATGAGGATTTCGAGTACCGGAGCAACGCGGCCATGTAGTCGTGCAGCCGGTCGGACAGAACAAACACTTTAGGGTTGTGAGGTTAAGTGACTAAGCGTACACGGTGGATGCCTAGGCAGTCAGAGGCGATGAAGGACGTGCTAATCTGCGAAAAGCGTCGGTAAGCTGATATGAAGCGTTATTAGCCGGCGATGTCCGAATGGGGAAACCCAGTGCAATTCGTTGCACTATCATTGCGTGAATCCATAGCGCAATGAGGCGAACCGGGGGAACTGAAACATCTCAGTACCCCGAGGAAAAGAAATCAACCGAGATTCCCCCAGTAGCGGCGAGCGAACGGGGAACAGCCCAGAACCACCATCAGCTTTTGCATCAGGAGAACGGTCTGGAAAGTCCGGCGACAGAGGGTGATAGCCCGTATCCGAAGGTGCAGAGGTTGTGGGTTCGATGAGTAGGGCGGGACACGTGATATCCTGTCTGAAGATGGGGACCATCCTCCAAGGCTAAATACTCCTGACTGACCGATAGTGAACCAGTACCGTGAGGGAAAGGCGAAAAGAACCCCGGCGAGGGAGTGAAACAGAACCTGAAACCGTGTACGTACAAGCAGGGAGCCCCATCACTAAGCCAGTGGTGAAGCTGCATATGCATCCTTTGCTAAAGGTGCGGTAGGCGGAGCGAAAGCGACGCCCAACCGACAAAATAAGCAGAGGGGCTTAGTGATGGGGTGACTGCGTACCTTTGTATAATGGGTCAGCGACTTATATTCTGTAGCAAGGTTAACCGCATAGGGAGCCGTAGGGAAACCGAGTCTTAACTGGGCGTATAGTTGCAGGGTATAGACCCGAAACCCGGTGATCAGCCATGGGCAGGTTGAAGGTTGGGTAACACTAACTGGAGGACCGAACCGACTAATGTTGAAAAATTAGCGGATGACTTGTGGCTGGGGTGAAAGGCCAATCAAACCGGGAGATAGCTGGTTCTCCCGAAAGCTATTTAGGTAGCGCCTCGTGAATTCATCTTCGGGGTAGAGCACTGTTTCGGCTAGGGTCCACCCCGGATTACCAACCCGATGCAAACTGCGAATACCGAAGAATGTTATCACGGGAGACACACGGCGGGTGCTAACGTCCGTCGTGAAGAGGGAAACAACCCAGACCGCCGGCTAAGGTCCCAAAGTCATGGTTAAGTGGGAAACGATGTGGGAAGGCATAGACAGCCAGGATGTTGGCTTAGAAGCAGCCATCATTTAAAGAAAGCGTAATAGCTCACTGGTCGAGTCGGCCTGCGCGGAAGATGTAACGGGCTAAACCATGCACCGAAGCCGCGGCAGCGGGCGTATCACTTAAGACAATTGTGCGGTAAAGACGATTGACGGAGCGCAGCGACGTCAATGCGTTCATGACGTCGAGTTGACTTAAGGATACGCCCGTTGGGTAGGGGAGCGTTCTGTAAGCCTGAGAAGGTGGCCTGTGAGGGTTGCTGGAGGTATCAGAAGTGCGAATGCTGACATAAGTAACGATAAAGCGGGTGAAAAGCCCGCTCGCCGGAAGACCAAGGGTTCCTGTTCAACGTTAATCGGAGCAGGGTGAGTCGACCCCTAAGGCGAGGCCGAAAGGCGTAGTCGATGGGAAACAGGTTAATATTCCTGTACTGGGTGTGACTGCGAAGGGGGGACGGAGAAAGCTAGACCGGCCGGGCGACGGTTGTCCCGGTTCAAGCGTGCAGGTGGAGAGGACAGGAAAATCCGTTCTCTTGTAACACTGAGGCGTGATGACGAGCCACTACGGTGGTGAAGGGGTTGATGCTACGCTTCCAGGAAAAGCCTCTAAGCACCAGGTCATATCGAATCGTACCCCAAACCGACACAGGTGGTCAGGTAGAGAATACCGAGGCGCTTGAGAGAACTCGGGTGAAGGAACTAGGCAAAATGGTGCCGTAACTTCGGGAGAAGGCACGCTGGCATTAGGTGGAGGAACTTGCTTCCCGAGCTGAAGCCAGTCGCAGATACCAGCTGGCTGCAACTGTTTATTAAAAACACAGCACTGTGCAAACACGAAAGTGGACGTATACGGTGTGACGCCTGCCCGGTGCCGGAAGGTTAATTGATGGGGTTATCCGTAAGGAGAAGCTCTTGATCGAAGCCCCGGTAAACGGCGGCCGTAACTATAACGGTCCTAAGGTAGCGAAATTCCTTGTCGGGTAAGTTCCGACCTGCACGAATGGCGTAATGATGGCCAGGCTGTCTCCACCCGAGACTCAGTGAAATTGAACTCGCTGTGAAGATGCAGTGTACCCGCGGCAAGACGGAAAGACCCCGTGAACCTTTACTATAGCTTGACACTGAACATTGAGCCTTGATGTGTAGGATAGGTGGGAGGCTTTGAAGTAGGGACGCCAGTCCTTATGGAGCCAACCTTGAAATACCACCCTTTAATGTTTGATGTTCTAACTCCGGCCCGTAATCCGGGTCGAGGACAGTGTCTGGTGGGTAGTTTGACTGGGGCGGTCTCCTCCTAAAGAGTAACGGAGGAGCACGAAGGTTAGCTAATCACGGTCGGACATCGTGAGGTTAGTGCAAAGGCATAAGCTAGCTTGACTGCGAGAGTGACGGCTCGAGCAGGTGCGAAAGCAGGTCTTAGTGATCCGGTGGTTCTGAATGGAAGGGCCATCGCTCAACGGATAAAAGGTACTCCGGGGATAACAGGCTGATACCGCCCAAGAGTTCATATCGACGGCGGTGTTTGGCACCTCGATGTCGGCTCATCACATCCTGGGGCTGAAGTAGGTCCCAAGGGTATGGCTGTTCGCCATTTAAAGTGGTACGCGAGCTGGGTTTAGAACGTCGTGAGACAGTTCGGTCCCTATCTGCCGTGGGCGTTGGAAGATTGAGAGGGGCTGCTCCTAGTACGAGAGGACCGGAGTGGACGCACCACTGGTGTTCGGGTTGTCATGCCAATGGCATTGCCCGGTAGCTACGTGCGGAAGAGATAACCGCTGAAAGCATCTAAGCGGGAAACTTGCCTCGAGATGAGTCTTCCCTGTGGCTTTAGGCCACCTGAAGGGACGTTAAAGACGATGACGTTGATAGGTCGGGTGTGTAAGCGCAGCGATGCGTTGAGCTAACCGATACTAATGACCCGTGAGACTTAACCTTACAACACCTAAGGTGTTTGGGCGATGAGAGCGTTGTCCGCAAGGGCGATGAGAGAATTTTCAGCGAAGTTCCGGATAAAGGCCAATGGTCATCGTTGAAAGATGACGGTTGGATAACGAATTTGCCTGGCGGCACTAGCGCGGTGGTCCCACCTGACCCCATGCCGAACTCAGCAGTGAAACGCCGTAGCGCCGATGGTAGTGTGGGGTCTCCCCATGCGAGAGTAGGGAACTGCCAGGCATCCATTAAGGCCGATACCTTGAGCGAAGCATAAGGTGTGGTCAATACAAGCTTAGAGCGCTGATATGGCTCAGTTGGTAGAGCGCACCCTTGGTAAGGGTGAGGTCCCCAGTTCGACTCTGGGTATCAGCACCAGTTCATTTGGCGGAGTCCGGCAAATAAAGAATTTGCCTGGCGGCACTAGCGCGGTGGTCCCACCTGACCCCATGCCGAACTCAGTAGTGAAACGCCGTAGCGCCGATGGTAGTGTGGGGTCTCCCCATGCGAGAGTAGGGAACTGCCAGGCATCCATTGAACGAAGCCCTCTGTGAAAACAGAGGGCTTTTTCCGTCTGTAAAATAGGCAGTTCGCTACTCGAGCAGAGAGTAGGACAACCGGCAACACTGCTTGAACGAAACCGAAGGCGGCTGGCAGTTAAAAATAGTCTACGAATAATTATCATTTCGTCGATTTCTGAAAGTCCTCTTTGCCACTCCTGATTACCATGGCTGTAAAATCAGGAGGCAACAGCCATGACATCCTCTTCAATATTCTGTGGAATACCCAAGGTTTCATCTCCACTACTCGATACAGAATGCGACACAGAATGCAAGGGCATTGGCAGGGCGGTTACGTCAGTGGAAAATCGTAATTTAACATTTACCGACTATCCTGGTCAATCATCGAGCTCATCTTCCGGCACCCACGGCAGCAGAGCGTCTCCCGCTATGAAGGGGAAAATCCCTTTTTTTAGCGTTACCACGCCAAGCGATGGGGCCGACTCCGCGCATAGGCCATCGGCGACATCAAAGTGTAACCCAGCAAATGTGCCAGTAAATATTGTCAAAACTGAGCCGGCAGTGAAAAACCCCAATAAATCCGCCAGTGCCAAAATAAAAATTATTTTTAAAAAAATAATAGAGGTCCTCCCGGCATACCTTGATGGAATGAGCACGGTTATGCTCACGGCGATAGCAGTGGCGGGAACGTTTGGTTTATCTTTTTTACCGTTAACGTTAGCGGTTACCGTTTTGTATGTGTTGTGCGTTGTATGGCGCGCTTGTCACGCTGATAAAAAAGATTGGGTCGCTATACTGATAAGTGCTTGGGCGTTTAATAAAATGAAGGTGGTACAAAGTGTTGCTGCAGGCGTTGTTGCGGGGGTGTCTGCTAAACTTAATGGCGCTAACTTGAAAGCCACATGGCTTGCAATGAAGTTAAGTTTTTATAAAAGCCGAGAAAAAGGTACCGAAACCGGCATGGCCTGCGCTAATGGGGTGGGAGTAAGCGTTGCCAAGGTACAAAAGCTGGCAAAGCAACAGGATTGTAAGGTCTCAGAGGCAAGTTATGCAGGAGCTATGGCCGGCTCGAACGCTGGAATTAATATTAATGGGACAATCGAAGGCAGTTCGAAAATAGGTGAAATGGCCGGAAGCGGTGCATTCCACGGCGCTATGGTTGGCAGGGAAGTGGATATGCTAGCTGAAAAGGGGGCGGACTTAGCCACGGCGGGTATACATGCCTACTGGCGCTTTTGGCTGCCGGATATCTTCCCGGCCCAGCCAGAAGGAGAACGTTCCGCAGCGGGTGATAACAGGCTGTTCCGCAGCGCCGACCTAAGCAAACATGACGAAAGCTACGTGACGGGGTTGGTCAATGCCTATTGGCGGTTTTGGCTCCAGGATGCCGTCGCCCCGGCCCACAGTCAGAGAAGCGCTTTTACGATGGGTAACGATGCGGCATTTATCGAAAAAGATAAGTTGGCAGAAAAATCTCCCTCGATTGTCCATGTCGATAGCCGATTAGGCAAAACAAAGCCTGATGCGCAACGGACTAATCCGAAAAGGGATAGAACGACAAATGGCGAAGTCAGTGCGGGCCTTGGCGAGTGGTTTGGCGCCTATACCGGCGGCATGGCCGGCGGCTTATATGCTGGGTTGGATCACCGCTCAGGTGGCCGCTTTAAACATGCCGCTTCGGCTATCGGCCAGCAGGTAAGCGCGGTGCGAAATTTCATGGGCACCAGCACTGTTGCGTCAACGCGAAACAGGCCGGCTTTCCCCGAAATTGATTAAGGGTTTTTGACAGACAGTAAAGAATGTCTGGCATGATGTCACGCGCCGGCATGATTTTCCGTAAGCCGCTGACCGCTGGCAGTGTCAAACAGGTGAAGGCTCTGCGCCTCCACCTCCAGCCACAACGGCTGGCCCGGCGGATTATTTAACCGGCCGGCGAACTGGACATGCAGCGCAAATCCGCCCCAGTCCACGTGGAGCAAGCTGGTTTCGCCGGTGATTTCCTGTAGCCGAAGCGTGGCGGGCGGCTGTGAAGAGGCGGCTACCTGCATGAAATCATGGGGACGGATACCCAGCGTCACCGGCGAACTTCCCTGCTGTCGTGCGGCGGCATGCCATTTTGCCGGCAAAGGAAACCACAGTTCGCCGCATTTCACGCCCGGCACGCCATCGCGAATTTCCGTCAGGCCGTTCAGCAGGTTCATGGGCGGAGAGCCGATAAAACGCGCGACAAAGGTATTTACCGGCCGGTCGTAAATCTCCAGCGGTCGTCCCTGCTGGACAATGCTGCCCTCCTTCATCACGACGATTTGGTCCGCCAGGGTCATGGCCTCGACCTGATCGTGCGTGACATACACCGTGGTGGTTTTCAACTGCTGGTGCAGTGATTTGATTTCAGCCCGCAATTCCATGCGCAGTTGGGCATCAAGGTTGGACAACGGCTCGTCAAACAAGAATACCCGGGGATTACGCACCATGGCCCGCCCCATGGCCACACGCTGGCGCTGGCCGCCGGACAAGGCTTTCGGCAGACGTTTCAGCAACGGTTCGATACCCAGCATGCGTGCCACCTGTTGTACTTTGGTCTGCTGCTCCAGGCGAGGCACTTTTTTAACCTGCATATGGAAAGCCAGATTCTCCGCCACGGTGAGATGGGGATAAAGGGCATAGCTTTGGAAAACCATGGCGATATCCCGATCCGCGGGATCGAGATTATTGATTTGCTGGCTATCAATAAAAATATCGCCGTCAGACACCGTATCCAGCCCGGCCAGTAAACGCAGCAAAGTCGATTTACCACAGCCGGAAGGTCCCACCAGAACCGTAAAGCTGCCGTCCGGGATTTTCAAATCAAGCGGATGCAGCACGGCATGTTTGCCATAATGTTTGGCGACTTTGACTAATTCTACGCTCGCCATGGATTACTCCTCCCCGGCAAAAGATTGAAGTGAGGTGCGATCAGGGTACTGGCGCGGCGAACTGCTGATGGCCCGTCCGGCGACCCGGGTGCCCCAATAAAGCGCCTGCCGGCGGTTATAACCATAAAGCAGCGCACTGAGGAAACCGGCGTTAAAGCTGTCGCCGGCGCCAATGGTGTCCACCACTTCTACTACTTCCGCGCCGCAGGATAAAACTTCAAGGCCGTCGCAGACCATCGCCCCCTGGCTGCCGTATTTGATGACGCAGGCGCCGCCCGGCGCCAGCCGCCGTGCCAGGGAGTGACCCGCCGCCGCCAGGTCGCCGCTGTCCGCCAGCCCCAGGGTCTCCACTTCATTCAACAGCAGATAATCGCAGTGGCCGATCCAGCCCTGGATCCGTTGGCGCAGTTCGCTGTTCCAGCCCGAAGGGGGCCAGCCGGTATCCACCGCCACCTTAAAGCCGCGCCGCTGTAATGTCGCCAGCAGCTCGGAATATTCTTCGAAGAGGCGCAGGCAGAGAAAGGTGCCGCACAGCAATACCATATCTCCCGGCGCCGCCTGCGGCGGTAATTGCCGCAGGACATCCTGTTGCGACAGCCGCACGATGTGCCCTTGGTTGCTGAAAAACGTACGTTCGTTATCGGGATGGGTGATGCCCACCGTCAGCGAGGTTTCACAGTCGTAGCGCGGCCAAAACGGTGCGCTGTCGGCAAAATAGTCCGCCAGCCAGCGGGCGAAATGATCGTTGCCCTGATTGGCCACCGCGCGGTGCCGGGTGCCCAAAGCCGCCAGGGCGAGAACGCAGTTGCCAGCCGACCCGCCGGGACGCAGTGCGCTGTGCTCGAGCATTGCCTCGGTGCCGCGGGCGGGCCATTCAAGCAACGTACCCATAATCAGGTCGATATTGATATTGCCCACTACATATAAAGTGGCCTCGGGTGCGGATGTAGTCATAGTCTATTGATATCGTCCTGTGATTAACCTTTGCTGCCGCCGCTGGTTAAACCGCTCACCAGGAATTTTTGCAGCCAAATGGCGATAAACAGCGGCGGAACCGACGCCAGAATGCCGACGGCGGCCACCAAACCGTCGTCGGTGGCCCGGCCGGCGGTAAAACCGGCGATAGTGACCGGCAGTGTTTGTGCCTGGATGTTATTGGTAAACAGCAGTGCGTAAAAAAACTCATCCCAGGCCAGCAGCCAGCCGAATACCGCCGAGGCGGCCAGCGACGGTTTCGCCAGCGGCAGGGTGATCCGCAGCAGTACCTGCCAGAAGCGCAGGCCGTCCAGTCGGGCCGCCTGTTCAATATCCAGTGGCAGGGCATCGAACTGGTTTTTCAGCATCCAGGTCAGAAACGGCAGTATCAGCGAGCAATACACCAGAATGAGTCCCAGGTGGGTATTCAGCAGCGACAGCTGCTGCAGCACAAAATAGAGCGGCAGCACAAAGGCAACCGGCGGCACCATATAAATGGCCAGACTGCCCATCAGCCAGCCGTCGCGGCCCGGGTAGCGGGAGAAGCTGAACGCCGCCGGAATGGCCAGCGCCAATGAAATCAGCGTGGCGCCGGTTGCGGTGATAATGCTATTGGCCAGGGCGTGCAAAAACAGGTCTCCCGGCTGGCCTGGTTCAAGGGACAACAGCCGGCCGTAGCGGCTGAAGTCCCATTGGCGCGGTATCCACTCCAGGGGAATCCGGGCGAGATCCGCCGATGAGCTGACGCTCATCAAAAACAGCCACAGCAAGGGGGCAAGAATGGACATCGCCAGCACCAGCGCCGCTCCATAGCGGAGCATTGTCCTGATATAACGTTTCATTGCTCAATTCCCCGTCGGCGCTGTCGCGCGATCATCAGCATGTAAATGGCGATCAGGATCCCGCACAGCAAGGTCATCAATATGGCGTAGGCGGCGCCGCTGCCGGCGCGCAAATAGCTGAAAGACTCCTGATAGACAAAAAAGCTCAGGGTCTTGGTGCTGTCCGCCGGACCGCCGCGGGTCATCACGTAAATAATGTCGAAAATCTTGAACGCGTCAATGGTGCGCAATATCAGGGCTACGCCCAGCGGGCCGAGAATGGCCGGGAAAGTAATGGCGCGAAAGCGCCGCCAGGCGGATGCGCCGTCAATGCGCGCCGCCTCGAATAAGTCGTCCGGAATCGATTGCAACGCCGCCAGGGTCAGTAGCGTCACCAAAGGATAATTTTTCCAAATATCGGCCAGCATCACCGCATTCATGGCCGAGTCAGGAGAGCCCAGCCAGCTGCGGTAGCTCCCGATCAGTCCGAGCTGGGTCAGCAAGGCGTTGATGCTGCCGTAATCCGGGTTGAAATTGAGCCGCCACATCATGGCGTTGACAATGGTGGGCAGCGCCCAGGGTAATATCACCAAGACCCTCAACAGGCTACGGCCGTAGAATTGTTGATTCAGCAGCAATGCCACCAATACCCCTATCACCCCTTCGAGCGCTACCGAGACGACGGTGAAATAGAGCGTACGCGCCAGGGCGGCGAGGAAATCGGGATCGGTCAAGGCATAGAGATAATTGTCGAAGCCCACCGGCTGCGGCGCCGCCCCGCCCCCAATCAGCGCGGCATCGGTAAAACTCAGCCAGAGGGTGCGGGCCAGCGGCCAGGCGGTCAGTAAAAACATCATCACCAGCATGGGTGCCAACAGCACCCATGCCTGACGACGCTCACGTTGCGGCAAACTGAGCATGAAGCAATCCTTAATGCAAACGATCCGCAGCCTTGGTCGCCGCCTGCATGCCGGCCTCCGGCGTCACCTGGTTTTGCAATACCTGCTGCAGGTTCTGCTGCAGTATATTGGAGAGCTGTGAATATTGATCGGTGGCCGGGCGCGACAACATCACATTCAGGGATTGTTTCGCCGCGGCGATTAACGGTTCCTGCCCTTGCTGTACCGCCGGGTCGTCATATGACGATTTCCATACCGGAAGGCTCAGCTTGGCATATTTGTCCTGCACCGGCTGTGAGACCATGTAGGTAATATACTGCCAGGCCTGTTCAGGATGCTGGCTGGCCTTGGCGATACCCAGCCCCATGGAGCCGTTGACGCCGGAAACGTCCCCCGCCTTGCCGCCCGGCGCCGGGACAATGCCCACATCCCCGGCCACTTTGCTCTGTTTGGGATCATTGGCCATGTTGTACATATAGGTCCAGTTCAGCGCAAAAGCCGCATCGCCATTGGAGAAGGATTTACGGACGTCCTCTTCCAGATATTCCCGCGAGTTGGGGTTGGTCAGGCCTTTGTCCAGCGTTTCTTTCATATAGGTGACGGCTTTCAGGGCGCCGGGATTGGTAAAATTGAATTTCCCCTGCTGGGTAAATTCGCCGCCGAATGCCTGGACCAGGGTGGTGTAATCGCAAATCAGCGCTTCCGCCTGTGACCAGCTCCAGACCAGGGGGTATTTAACGATGCCCTTTTGTTTCAGGATTTCCGACTGCTGTTCCACCTGCTCCCAGGTTTGCGGCGGGGTAGTGATGTCGGCCTTGGCGAGCATGGCCTTGTTGTAGTAAAGATATTTGGTGTCCAGAATCCACGGCAGGCCCCAAATCTTGTCTTTATAGGTGACTGTGCTCATGGCGCCGGAGAAGATCTTTTTGCTGTCATCGCCGTTAATGCGCGGGGTCACATCCTGCAGCAAGCCGAATTTATAAAATTCCGCCGGCCATATGGCGTCAAACAGCACCACATCGTAGCCATTGCCTCCGGCGCCTCTGGCGGCAACGATCTTGTCGTGCAACGCTTCGTACGGTACGAACTCCAGATTGACGTCAATATCGGGATGCTGCTTGGTGAAATCGGCGGTCATGGCGCGAATGTCATTTTCGCTGTAGGCGGCCTGGGTCATAAACAACGCGCTGATTTGGGTTTTGGCCAGGGCTTGCGCCGAGAGTCCCAGCGAGAGGACTGATAGCGCACAAAGGGTCAGGGCGGGGCACATTCTCTTTATATTCATAACGTCTCTCCGGAAACAGCCAGTGTTGGGGTGGGGATTAAATCAATTTGATTGTTTTAATAGGCGAAAGCAATAAGGACCTCTTTGTCCTGTGATGCCTGTCGCCGATACCCTTCATCTTTCGAGCTGCAACTCGAAATCTAATGGGTATAGATAAGCAAATGGCGTGCCGGGAAAGGCCTTCTGGAATAATTAAATCAATTTGATTGCTATAAAGCATATGCACATACTGGCGCTACGGGTGATGAGCGGTAGGGAGCAAATGAGAAATTCAGGAACCAATCTGGAGCACGCCAGGGCCCATAACCGCCGGGTAGTGATCGAAGCCATCCGGCTGCAGGGAGAACTGACCAGGGCGGAATTGGCGCGTCTTACGGCGCTGACTCCGCAAACGGTGTCCAACATTGTCCTGGAATTACAGCAGGCGGGGATTCTGTCATCTCATCTGCCGCGGCATGTGGGGGGACGAGGACAACCGGCGGTTCCCATCACATTAAACCCCGATAGCGCCTACTCCATCGGTATCCATCTCGATCATCAAACCCTGCTGGTAGTGCTGGTGGATCTTACCGGCAACGTCCGTTTCAGACGCCTTTGTTTGGTGCGAAAGCCCCAACCGGGTGCAACCTTGGTCTTGATTAAGCAAATACTGGCGGAAATGAAAAAGCAAGAGGTGATCGATTGGCGCAAATTGCTGGGCATCGGCGTGGTTATGCCGGGGCCTTTCGGAGTGGAAGGTATTTCGTCCCAGGGGCCGACAACGCTGCACGGCTGGGAAAATATTGATGTTGCGGCAGAGCTGTCGGCGGCCACCGGCCTGCCGGTCACGCTGGAAAATGATGCTACCGTGGCGGCCATCGGCGAGCGTTTCCACGGCGTGGCCAAGCAGCTGGATTCCTTTATTTATCTTTATATTGGAACCGGCTTGGGGGCCGGCATCTTTACCGACGGCCACATCTACACCGGCCATGCCCATAACGCCGGCGAGGTAGGCCATATGGTGGTTCAGCCGGACGGCCGGCCTTGCGCCTGCGGTAATCATGGCTGCCTGGAGTGCTATCTTTCGCTGCAGTCGGCCTATGAAGCCTGCGGGCTCGATCCGATGACCGCCATGCCGGAGGATCTGCTGCAGGTGGACGTGGCCTGTTTCGATCGCTGGGTTGAATCCGCCTTGCCGGCCACCCGCCAGGGTATCAATATTATCGAGTGTATTTTTGATGCCGAAACGGTGATCATCGGCGGCCAGATGCCGCAGCCGCTGGTAGAAAAGATTGTCCGGCGGCTGCATCCGCTATTGCGCTCGGTGCGCAGTAAATACCGTGACGAACAGCGGGTGCGCATCGGCATGACCGGTACCGATACCGCAGCGCTGGGAGCCGCGGCCCTGCCGATATTCGATGAATTCAATCCGCAATACGAAGTGCTGCTGAAATAAAAGCCCGCTGCGCGCGGGCTACCGGCCTTAATGAAGTATCTGCGACAGAAACGCGCGGGTGCGTTCGGATTTAGGCTGGGTAAAGAATTCGTCCGGCGGGGCTTGTTCGACGATCTCCCCGCGATCCATAAAGATCACCCGGTCGGCCACCGTGCGGGCAAAGCCCATTTCATGGGTAACGCACAGCATGGTCATACCGTCGTTGGCCAGGCCAATCATGGTATCCAGCACTTCTTTCACCATTTCCGGGTCCAGCGCCGAGGTAGGCTCATCGAACAGCATGATTTTCGGCTTCATGCACAACGAGCGGGCTATGGCTACCCGCTGCTGCTGACCGCCGGAAAGCTGGCCGGGAAACTTATTGGCGTGCTCGACGATGTGTACCCGCTGCAGATAATGCATGGCCAGCTCTTCGGCTTCTTTTTTCGGCATTTTGCGCACCCAGATCGGCGCCAGGGTGCAATTCTGCAGCACCGTCAGGTGTGGAAACAGGTTAAAATGCTGGAACACCATGCCCACTTCGGTACGCACCCGTTCGATATTGCGCAGATCGTCATCCAGCAGGGTACCGTCAACCACTATAGTTCCCTGCTGATGCTCTTCCAGATGATTGATACACCTGATGGTGGTGGACTTTCCTGAACCGGAAGGACCGCACAACACGATACGTTCGCCGGATTTCACCTGTAGATTGATGTCTTTCAGCACATGGAACTGGCCGAACCATTTATTGACGTTTTCCAGCGTAATCATCAATCGTTCGTTTGGGTTGGCGTTATTGTCGCTCATGGGTTACCTCAATGCGTGGAAGAATGCCCGGTATGAAAACGCCTTTCCAAATGCTGGCTATAGCGGGACATGCCAAAACAGAAAATCCAGTAGACGAGCGCGGCAAAGACGTATCCTTCCGTGGACATTCCCAGCCAGGCCGGGTCAACCGTGGCCTGTTGAACGCTACTGAACAAATCGAACAAACCGATGATAACCACCAGACTGGTATCTTTGAACAGTTCGATAATGGTGTTGACCAGACTGGGGATGACCATTTTCAGCGCCTGGGGCAAAATAACCAATCCCTGGGTTTTCCAATAACCCAGGGCCAGGGATTCCGCCGCTTCATACTGTCCCTTCGGCAACGCCTGCAAACCGCCGCGCACCACTTCCGCCACATAGGCGGACTGGAACATGATAACGCCCACCAGTGCGCGGATAAGCTTATCGATATTGGTGCCTTCCGACAGGAACAGCGGCAGCATCACCGAGGACATAAACAGGACGGTAATCAGCGGTACGCCGCGCCACAGCTCGATAAAAACAATGGAAAACCACTTCACCACCGGCATTTTCGACCGGCGGCCAAGGGCCAGCAGCACGCCTAGGGGCAAGGCGCCGGCGATACCCACCGAGGCGATAATCAGAGTCAAGGTCAAGCCGCCCCACTGGCGGGTTTCAACCCGGCTGAGGCCGAAAAAGCCGCCGTACAGCATGATCCAGGTAAAAAGCGGGAATGCCACCACCCAGCAGACGATGTAACGGCCGCGGCGGGGCATGGCTTTCCAGAATATCGGTATCAGGCTCAGAAGCCCTACCACCAGGGTAAGATTGATGCGCCAGCGCTGATCGATAGGATATAAACCGTACATGAACTGGCCGAAGCGAGCGTGGATAAACACCCAGCATGCGCCGTCACGGGTACAGTCGCTACGGGTCGCGCCGGTCCAGTTGGCCTGGAATATCAACCAGTTCAGCAACGGCGGTACCACCACCCAAAGCAGCCAGAGACAGAACAGTGTCAGAATGCTGTTGGTAACGCTGGAAAACAGGTTTTGCCGTATCCAGAACAGGGCCAGGCCCAGCCGGCTACGCGTCGGGGTTGCTACGGGTTCATGGGGAGTTAATGTCATGGTCATGGATTTCCCTTAGCGCTCAACCAATGCTTTACGCCGGTTATAAAGGTTCATCAAGAACGAAATCAGCAGGCTGATAATCAAATAAACCGACATGGTGATGGCGATGGTTTCGATTGCCTGCCCGGTTTGGTTCAATACCGTACCGGCAAAGAGAGACACCATATCCGGGTAACCGATGGCGGCCGCCAGCGAAGAGTTTTTTACAATGTTTAAATACTGGCTGGTGAGCGGCGGAATGATCACCCGCAGCGCCTGCGGCAAAATGACCTGGTTTAGCGTGACGGGATTCGGTAATCCCAGCGATCGGGCCGCTTCATGCTGGCCATAGGGAACCGACTGAATGCCGGCGCGGATGATCTCGGCGATAAAACTCGAGGTATAAATGGACAGCGCCAGCGTCAGGGCCGCCAGTTCGGGAATCAGCGCCATACCGCCGCGGAAGTTGAAGCCCCTGAGCGCAGGGACATCCCAATGCAGGGCATCGCCGAAAATAAACTGCGCCAGTGCCGGCAGGCCCAGGATAAGTATGATAATCCACGGCCAGCTGCGCCGCAGTTCGCCTGTGGCCATCTGATGCCGGCGGTTGAACCGGTAAAGCACCAGCGAGACCGCAACGGCTATCACTACGGCCAACAGTGTGGGAATGGCGCCAGTGCCGGCGAGCGGCATGGGCATATAGAGGCCGCGATTGCTGAGAAAAATCATATCAAAGGCGTTGATTGACTGGCGGGGGCCGGGCAGATTACGCAGTACGGCGAAATACCAGAAAAATATCTGCAGCAACAGCGGAATGTTACGGAAAGTTTCGACATAGATGGTGGAAAGTTTGCGTAACAGCCAGTTATCGGACAGCCTCGCCAGCCCGAGGAAAAATCCGAGGATTGACGCAAAAACGATCCCCAGCGCGGAAACCAGCAGGGTATTGAGCAAACCGATAATAAAGACTCGCCCGTAAGTATCGCCATCCTGAAAAGAAATCAGATGTTGTATGATGCCGAAGCCAGCGGCGTCGTTGAGAAACCCAAAACCGGAAGTGATGCCGCGATGATGTAAATTGGTCAGGGTATTGTGCAGAATGTAGCCGACAAATGAAAATAACACCACGACCGCGAGGATCTGATAAACCCAGGCGCGTACCGCAGGGTTTGTCAAGGAAAATGCGCCTTTTGCAGTTTGGCGTTGTCGCATGTGGAAAGCCCCGAAAATAAATCTGATGGAAAAACACTGGCGCCATGCGCCAGTGTTCCCGCCTATTGGCAGTTATAATTAACGTACGGGCGGAGCGTATTGGATACCGCCCTGATTCCATAAGGCATTCAAGCCGCGTTTGATTTTCAGTTCGCTACCCTGGCCGACGTTACGTTCAAAACTTTCGCCGTAGTTGCCCACTTGCTTGACAATCTTGTATGCCCAATCGTTTGGCAGTTTCAACTGTTCGCCGAAGTTGCCTTCTTTACCCAGTAGATGGGCCATATCGGGATTGGTGGGGGTGGCGAGCATCTGATCGACGTTCTTGGAGTTGACGCCCATTTCTTCCGCGTCCAGCATGGCGTACAGCGACCATTTCACAATGGCGAACCAGTCATCA
The DNA here is from genome assembly GCF_016865525.2 of Sodalis ligni. Classification (NCBI taxonomy): domain Bacteria; kingdom Pseudomonadati; phylum Pseudomonadota; class Gammaproteobacteria; order Enterobacterales; family Bruguierivoracaceae; genus Sodalis; species Sodalis ligni. Next base: position 618,325 of record NZ_CP075169.1, read on the forward strand.
TCGCCGCGGCGGACCACCGGGCCTAAAGGTTCTTTGGAGATCACTTCCGGCAGGACCACATAATCATCGGGTTTACCCAGTTTGATGCGCAGCGCATAAAGCTGCGACTGATCGGAAGAGAGCGTATCGCAGCGGCCGGATTCCAGCGCCTTGGCCGTTTCGTCGGAGCGGTCGAATGTCAGCGGGGTATACTGCATTTTATTGGCTTTAAAGTAATCGGCGACATTCAGCTCGGTATCGGTACCGGACTGCAGACATACGGTTGCGCCATCCAGATCTTTGGCGCTTTTCAGCCCGGCTTTCTTTTTGGTCAAAAAGCCGATGCCGTCATAATAGTTGACGCCGGCAAACACAATGCCCATGGACGCATCGCGGGAAGAGGTCCAGGTGGTATTACGTGAGAGCACATCCACCTCGCCCGATTGCAGCGCGGTGAAACGCTCTTTGGCAGTCAGGGGAGTGTATTTAACTTTGCTGTCATCACCAAAAACGGCAGAAGCAACGGCCCGGCAAACGTCCACGTCCACGCCGGTAAACTTGCCGCTGGCGTCAGCGTAGGAAAAGCCCGGCAAACCGTCGCTGATGCCGCATTGTACGAAACCTTTTTTCTTAACCGCATCCAAAGTCGTGCCCGCATGTGCCTGGTTAGCTATCGCAAAGAGGGTTGCTGCGGCGGCTAACGCGGAAATCATAATTTTTTTCATAAAGCATCCTGTGAGGCCGAAAATAAAGCTAATGGTTTGATGCACTTTTGCCGCGCATCTGTCCTGTCAATGGCATATCGCCAGTATCCTCATAGCAAAGGGGATGCCAATTCGGCAATCGCATGTCTGCCGCGACATCACGGGCGTTTGGGACATCGGAACAGGCCTTTATGGGGCAAGCATGCACTTATTTGGTGCAATGGCGGCGCCAATGCACCACTTTACGGCAATGAGTTCCATTATATGGGAATGTTGTTCACATTTTGCGCAATATGCAATTTGATCGGCACTTTTGATAGCGCTTGTGATGGCAATGCGGGATAACGCTTGCATCCGAGGCGTCGATATGAGTTAATAGTGTCAACGGTTTGTAGCGCAGACCTATTTATGAAAGCCATTTTAGTAAAGTTGTTCTAGTAAAAGCGATAGTCTACCATCACTTCTTCGACGAATTTCCTTCTTAAGTGCCACCATAAGTAATCCCTGATAAACAGACCTCATCGCCACAATGTGGCACAAATAATTATGAAGGAAGTATCTATGTCTGACAAAGTGAAAGGTTTAGTAAAATGGTTCGACGCTGGTAAAGGTTTTGGTTTTATCACTCCTGAAGACGGCAGCAAAGATGTATTCGTACATTTTTCCGCTATCCAGAGCAATGATTTCAAAACGTTAGACGAAGGTCAACGTGTAGAATTCACGATCGAAAAAGGCCAGAAAGGCCCGTCTGCTGCGAACGTTGTCGCACTGTAAGTCCCGCTATTGTCAGTACCCGCTTGGCCAGCGCGGACGTTTAGTCTGCACGCTGTGACCCTATAGCAGTTACCTGATAGCAAAATTTAAGACCCTGACTTCTGTCGGGGTTTTTATTTGAAAACCGACATGATTTTGTTATCCGTTAAACGCCCTCACCTACTTATCGCCATGATCGGTTATAAAAAATCATAATAAGATATGGAATATTATCAATGTTGACATTAATTGAAAATTTAATTCTAATCAATACTCGTTTTGCTTATAAAATAATTTATTTTAATTAAAAGAGTTAATATTGGTGAATATTAATGAGTATAACAAACTATTTTTATAGAAAAATATCGGCGAATACAATAATCATAAAAATCAAAAGCACCTTCTCATCAACAACAGCAGTTATTTATCAACCGTTTGTCTGAGATGCCTGCTCATAGGGCCAGATATGATAATGCATCGCTATGGTTAAAAATAATATTATTGCTCACCAATGCCGCTCAACTGTCTCAAGGAGCCTCATTGTCGGCCAGTACGATTTCAAAACAGTTATATTTAAATGAAAGTAATGATTCGCCCATTCCTAAAAACTTATTGCCATAGTCAATGTCAAAATAATCCCACTGCTATCATACCAAAACGGCATTCAATCTATTATTATAGCGTCGACAATAAAGATGAAAAACATTTAACCTCTGAGCGGTTAAACCGTCGTAAAAAAGAGTCACGTCAAGGCAGGTTACAGAAATAAAATAATTTTAGATAACGGAGTCCGCAAATCCAAAAGTGATGTCGATGGCTTGAGAAAAATTGATATGGATTTAAAGCCTGCATTAGCGGTTTCCAATAGTTTTAAGTATTTTAATAAATACGAGTCGATTAAGACGTTCTTAAACGCTTATAAAAATAACTACCCTAATCTGTTTAAAGTGGCGGCTGATGAAATCAAAAGCGATAATCAAGAAAACCGGTTTGTCTCTCGACCCTGATAAAACCTATTTTCATCGGTTCACATCGGCGCAGAATGATCCCGCCTCGGTGACCGGGTGGCGCCATGATAGCACCACAGCCATAGAGTCAAGGACGTTGACTGAGTGCGTGCTGTACAACTTCTCTGCAGATGCTCGTGACAATATGGATGTTGTCGATCAGATGACGGGTATTTATAACGCTTCAACCTTACCCACAGGATGCTTTGGCGGCGAGAATCAGGTGCCGATCAAACCTTCCACCGTAGCTAATCTTATCATAGAGATGGATTTTTTTAATTTATATATATATAAATTGAATAAATATTGGCAGACGGATATTCCGGAATATATCTTTTTAGCCCAATTTCTTTTAGAAATAAGCCAGCCAACGCAATCTAATAAAAAGTATGCCGGCTTATTTCTACAGGCTTTTGGTCTTGTTCCCCAGAGGAAAGCCGCCATAAAAAAATATTTATTCGATATTAATGGTTTTAAGTCTACTGATATCATTATATTTAGTTTTGATGATTCTCAACATTACGGTATGTATGTACCAGGGAAGCCTGGGGGGATTTTTTACTTTCACACGCTTGAAACCATGAAAACATGGTTTATAAAAAGTTGCATGGAAAAAGGGAGTCGTGAAATTATTGCCGGCCATTTTTCAATTGACACCAGGCAGGAAGGAATTCTTCTTGATGGAGTCAATAGCTGGCTTGATTTTTTGGAGAAGATGCCGATGCGATAAACTACTTGGATAGGATCTGGTGGAGACGTGATGAAATAACGGATGATTTAGTTCGGTTTATCGTTATGCAACAGAAAAACAGGGCATTGAGCGACGCGGACAGTCTGATTAAATCCAATGCGGAGGTGCGAAGGGATATGGCTATAAAATATTTTTCCATTATGAATATGCTTTTGCCTAATCCTGTTACTCCCTTTATTTCCTTGGGGCTGGACATTGACAAAATGGTCAATGGCGATGATGAGCCAGAAAGAAAAGAGGCGGCACGCTTGGTGCTGGGCGATGGTATAAACGTGGCGCTAATCGCCATGGGAGGACTGCTGGAGGGAAGGATGTCCATTGCTTATAATGAAGGCGCTGGGTTCCGGTTTGGGGGTATGCCGGTATCGGAGCAGCTGAAAAATGAAATGTATCATATTGATTCAGCCGGGTCTCAAACATCAGAGAAGGCTTTTTCGTTTGAAAAAAACTTGTTAAACTCAACCCGCGATGAAATAAATGATAAAATAACTTTTCATAAAAATGTCTTAACAAATCTTGATAAACTCGATATCAAAGGAGTGAATATATCAACTTCAGCATTATCCAAAATCAATAACTTCGGTATTTTTCATGATGCGGTGGGCGATCAGTACCTCAAGATTAAAAACACGGTTTATCAAGTAAAACCTGCCGGACATCCAGGCTATTATTTCCTTGGTGAAAAAATAATATTGGCATCATCTTTAATAAGAAATTAAATCGATATCGGTTAATTGACTTGGAAAAGCTGCGCCTAACTGATGCCATTCCTTGTAAGACAACAAGGTCAATCAGCATAGTGGGTAACCGCCTTTGCCTCCCGCAATTTTCCCCGCAGGTAAGGCGGATTTTAGCCAGGCACATAGAAATAAATCCCTTATATGATTATAACGAATCTGCAATTGTATATGATAGGGATGGGAATTTTTTTAGAGATAGAGCTAATAATCAGAAATATATACTTTTCTCTAATAGATATTTTCCTGTTGAAGATATTGAGAATGGTTTTGTTATATACAAACCAGGGGAGCATGGGCATGGGGATAAGCTGACTCGGGTTTATTTCAGTCTCGATAATAAACAGTCTTACCTGATTACTCGCATGGAACGCATTGGAGAAATATTCAGTCAGGCGCTTATCGAGCCTAATCTATTAAAGATGAGAAATACACGGCCCCTGAACGCTCATGAGAGGCAAGCGTTGGCAGACTTTCAATACAAGAATATGCGACAAGTTAATGAGGCTTTGCATAAGCGCGTGTCTACCAGACATCGCCCGGTGGTTATTGACTCGGATGTTTTGCGACAAATAGAAAATATCCATTCCGCCTTGGCTAAGATGAAACCAGCGCAATGCACCGTAGTAAAATCGGCAGAATGCAAAAAGTGATTTTCTCAAACTTAAACCTAACGATGTGTTTATGGCTGAGAGCTTTATGCTGGCCGGTTTTAAAAACCAGTGGGGAAAGATATAAACTTGTATTGGGACTCTGAGGAAATACCGGTTGAATTTTCCGTACAGCTTAAAACAGAGGATATCCTATCAATTTACATGTCGGGGATGTCTCGGACATTGCTATTCTGGTAAAGGATAAAACCTTTTCAGGACCACTGATATACAAGGGCTCAAGGTAAGTTTGAAGGAAATTTCTTCATATGATGTAAGGAAGTATATCTCGAGCCTCAATGAGATACGGTCACTTAATGTTGATATTTCCCATGATGGCATAGACAGTTTAAATAAAGAAGTGCATCTCATGCAGGGATTACTCAAGAATAAATATTCCAGCTTACATAATGCGCCTGAGTATATGGAAAAATATTCAAAACTGCTATACGGTCTGGCGGAAAAACAGATTTACTCTTCCGCCCTGGAAGAATACACCGAGGCCGGCAGCGATTTTATCAATGACTGGCTGCGGTTCGGCAGCCGGTCCAAGGATACGGCAATTTTATCAGCTGATGAAGAGGCGGCCGAGCTGCTGTCCGACTATGACAAAATGCATGATTTCAATGGTTACGCCTTTCGAGTAGCTGAATATCCCCGCGGCGTTTACGGCCAGGCGGTGCAGGAAGGGGACATTGTGGCGGATAAGGGGTTTATGTCTGCCTCCGCGTTGCCCGTTAACTGCGTGGGCTGGAAAGAGGGCTGGACCAGGCAGTTTTCCAAAACCAGGGGGGATCAGATAATCGTCATATTCGATAAAAATGTGCCTAAAAAAATCGCCGGCACCGGTTTCCTTATCGATCACATCCTGGTAAAACCACGTACTCCGCTGAACGTGGTCAGTATTACGCCGGCCGATGATCTCAAGGGCAACCCGGTCCTTATCGTTAGTGTCAGCCGCGCCAAAAGCGCCCGGCGCATTAAGGATATATTCACCGGCAAGGTAATAATCTGATATTTACCGGACTAGGGTTTTATCGGATAAGTAGAGATGATTTCCAGCATACCGTTTATGACAAACTGTACGCCCATACAGACCAGCAAAAATCCCATCACCCGGCAGACTGCCTCGATGCCGCTTTCTCCTATCAGGCGCATGATGGCGCCGGAACTGAGCAAACATCCCCACAAGATGAGGCTGATGCAAAGAAAAATAAGCACCGGTGCGACGGTAATGACCCAGGGTGAGAAATAAACCGAGTCTTTTACGGTGGAGACCGAACTGATAATCATGGCGATAGTGCCGGGGCCGGCGGTGCTGGGCATGGCCAGCGGGACGAAGGCAATGTTGGGGGCGGGGTGGTGGTGTATTCCGTCGCCGGGCTGCAACTGGTCATCGGACTCATCTTTCTGCTGCGGGAACAGCATGCGAAAACCGATAAAAGCGACGATAAGGCCGCCGGCTATGCGCAGGCCGGGTATAGAGATGCCGAAGGTATTCATCACCACCGTGCCGGCATAATACGCCGTCATCATGATGATAAAGACATACACCGAGGCCATGAGCGATTGCCGTCTCCGCTCCTCCTGGCTCATGTGTTTGCCCAGGGCCAGAAATAATGCCACAGTGGTCAAAGGATTGGCCAGCGGCAGCAGCACCAGCAAGCCTAAGCCTATCGCTCTGAAGAGTTCGCCCATAGTATTTTATTTCCTTATTAAAAAAGCGCTAACGGTCTCCCGTTAACGCTTTTATTATTAATAAGTTAAGTTACAGTATCAATTCATACCGTACTTTTTCAATTTCTTACGCAGCGTGCCGCGGTTGATACCCATCATCAGGGCCGCGCGGGTTTGATTACCGCGGGTATATTGCATGACCATGTCCAACAGTGGCTGTTCCACCTCAGCCAGCACCAGCTCATACAAATCATTAACATCCTGACCATTTAATTGAGCAAAATAGTTCTTCAGTGCTTGTTTCACCGAGTCCCGCAGCGGTTTTTTTGTTACCTGATCCTGAGAGTTAACGGTGGAAACGGTCAGTACGTCAGAATTTTCGCGTTGTTCGAACATAGTTCTGTCAGCTCTTTTTTCAATTACGCAAGATTTTCAAAATATGCCTCCAACGCCTCCAGCTGTTCGCCGGCATCCTCTATGGCGTTGAATGTGCGCCTAAACTGGTTGTCGGGGGCATGCTCCTGTAAGTACCAGGAAACGTGCTTTCGAGCAATGCGGAATCCTTTGCCTGGACCATAAAAGTCGTGCAATTCCCGTATATGTTCTATCAGCAAACGCTTTACCTCGCCTAACGGCAGCGGCGGCAGCGTTTCCCCCGTATCCAGATAATGCTGGATTTCCCGGAAGATCCAGGGTCTTCCCTGAGCGGCGCGTCCTATCATCAGGGCGTCGGCCCCGGTGTAGTCCAATACCGCTCTGGCTTTATGCGGGTCAGTGATGTCGCCATTCGCGATAACCGGAATGGCGACAGACTGCTTAACTGCCCGAATACTGTCGTACTCCGCGTGACCGTTAAACAAACAGGCGCGGGTGCGGCCATGAATCGTGATGGCCTGTATACCACAATTTTCGGCCAATTGGGCAATTTCTACACAGTTACGGTGTTCCGGCGACCAGCCCGTGCGTATTTTCAGCATGACCGGCACGTCTACCGACTTGACCACGGATAACAGGATCTGTTTCACCAGATCCGGAAACTGCAGCAAGGCGGAACCCGCCATTTTCCGGTTCACTTTTTTAGCGGGACAACCCATGTTGATATCAATCAGCTGCGCGCCGTTCGCCACGTTAATGACGGCGGCAGCAGCCATATCCACAGGGCAGCACCCGGCAATCTGCACGGCCCGGATACCGGGCTCATCACTATGTACCATACGCAGACGCGACTTATCCGTGCGCCATACCTCAGGATTAGAGGAAAGCATCTCGGAAAACGTCAATCCGGCCCCCATTGCATGACAAAGCGCTCTGAATGGCCGATCTGTCACACCGGCCATCGGAGCGGCCATCAGGCAATTATCGAGCTGAAGCTGTCCAATACGCATAGACAAAGAGTGACCATACTGTGTCCGCAAGGGCGCGTATATTACGCATTTTTTTCGTCAGATGAAAGGCCAAACTTTGAACAATCCTGTGCTATAGATCAATGAAAATGTTCATAGGATGGCCTGCGTGACTATTTTTTTATAAATTACAAAGGGTTATTCTCATAAACACCTTTTGTGCGGTGGAAATTTTTTCACCAACAACTCATTTCTGCCGCGACGGAGGCTGGGGCCGGGCCCGGCCTTTGCCTCATTCGCGGCGGCGACCGGTTAACCGGCACCATTCCTCTTTCTCCGCCACGGGGTCCAGCAGGAAAGCGTCGGCATAGGCCGCCGCAACGCCCTCCGCCTGGCTGGCGAGAATGCCGGACAAACCGATAAGACCGCCTTTTTTTTCCGGCAAGGCGCAGAGCAGCGGGGCCAGCTCACGCAGCGGCCCGGCCAGGATATTCGCCACCACCACATCGGCGCGCAGGTTGTCGGGCTTATCCTGGGATAAAAACAGGGTGAGGCGCTCTTCCACCCCGTTACGGCGGGCATTGTCCCGGCTTGCCTGAATGGCCTGCGGGTCGATATCGATACCGATGGCGCGGGCCGCGCCCAGTTTCAGCGCCGCGATGGCCAGGATACCGGAGCCGCAGCCGAAATCGATAAGGGTCTTGCCGGCGAGATCGAGCCCGTCCAGCCATTGCAGGCAGAGGGCGGTGGTAGGGTGGGTGCCGGTGCCGAAGGCGAGGCCGGGATCAAGCATGACGTTTACCGCGCCGGCGTCGGGCACCGGTCGCCAGCTCGGGCAAATCCATAGCCGGCGGCCGAATCGCATGGGATGGAAGTTATCCATCCATTCCCGCTCCCAATCTTTATCCTCAAGCTGTTCGATTTTGTGGGCAAAACCCTCTCCCAGCAGCGGATGGCCCGCCAAGGCCTCTATTAACGCCGCCATATCGGCGTCGGCGGCAAACAGGCCTATGACATCGGTATCGCCCCATAAACGCGTCTCGCCCGGCAGCGGCTCGAAAACCGGGTTGTCGTGCGTATCCTGAAAGGTGACCGAGACCGCGCCGTATTCCATTAGCGCGTCGCTCAGGGTTTCCGCGTCGGCGCCGGTGGTATTGATCTTAAGTTGAATCCAGGGCATGGCTGCTCCGATAAAAAAGTGAATGGCCGGCCGGTTCCGCCTTGCCGCTACGTTTAAAAGGTCACAGACCGGCCGGTTCCGCCTGGCGGCCCGTTTCGCCGAACCTGTTGCCCGCCACAAAGGCCAGCAGGCTCAGCAGCAGCGAGGGCACAATGGGATGAAAACCGCCGGGTTGTATATCAAGCGTGGCCAGCACGGCGTAACAGACGCCGCCGCATATCATAGAACTTAGCGCACCGGCGGCGTTGGCGCGTTCCCAGTAAAGACCCAGCACCAGCGGCCAGAGAAATACCGCTTCAAGACCGCCGAACGCCAACAGGTTCAGCCAGATGATCATTTCCGGCGGGCGCCAGGCGGCCAGCAGCAGCAGCAGGCCGAGAATAAGCGTTACCGTGCCGGACATTCTGGTGAGCAGGCGCTGGTTGCCGGCCTGATGCGGACGCAGGCTGAGGTAGAGATCCTTGACGATCGTCGCGGAGGATTGCAGCAGCTGCGCATTGATGGTTGACATAATGGCCGCCAGCGGCGCCGCCAGGAAGATGCCGGCCACAAACGGCGGCAGTACGGTGATCATCAGCGTCGGGATGACCTGATCGGGGATCTTCAGGTCGGGAAGGATCGCCCGTCCCAGCGCCCCCGCCAGATGCATGCCGAGCATCAATACGCCGATCACCAGAGTGCCGATGATAATACCGCGGTGCACCGCTTTGCTGTCCCGGTAGGAAATACAGCGTACCGCGGTATGGGGCAGGCCGATTACCCCGAAACAGACCAGGATCCAGAACGACGCCATAAACGGCGGCGACAGAATATGATCCACCCCGGTGGGGGCGGTGAGCGCCGGCTGGATTTGGTGCAGTTTGGTCACCGCCGCGGACAGGCCGCCGGCGGCGTGAATGACGCCGTACAGCAGAATAAACGTACCCAGCAGCATCACCAGCCCTTGAAAGGCATCGTTGAGCACGCTGGCGCGAAAGCCGCCGAAGGCGGTATAGAGCGCGATGGTCACGCCGAAAATCAGCAGACCGGTATCATAGGGTATGCCGGCGGCAGTCTCCAGCAGGCGCGCGCCGCCGATAAACTGGACCGTCATGGCGCCGATAAACGCCACCAGCAGGCTTATGCTGGCCAGCCAGACCAGTAGCGGACTGTTATAACGGGCCAGCAGCGTATCGTTCAGGGTAACCGCGTTATAGCGCCGGGCCAGGATGGCGAATTTTTTTCCCAGCACGCCCAGGGAGAGCCAGACGGTCGGCACCTGGATCATGGCCAGCAGCACCCAGCCGAGGCCGTATTTATAAGCGGCGCCCGGCCCGCCGATAAACGAGCTGGCGCTGATATAGGTGGCGGTAAGGGTCATCGCCAGCACGAAGCCGCCCATGGAGCGGTTGCCCAGGAAATATTCGTTGAGGAAGTCGCCTTTCCGGCGGCGGCGGTAGGCATAGACGGAGAGGATAAATACCAGCGCCAGATAAGCTATCAGGGGGATGACAACCTTAGTTTGCATCGTTATCCTCCAGCGGTATATCGCGATAGATAAAGCGCACCATAAGGCAGCAGAGCAGCAGGAACAGCAACGGCACCCATAGGCAGGCCATTTCGAACCAGTGGGGTAAGCCGGTAATGCCCTGCTTATCGTCCGGCAGGTAGGCGGCCAGCAGCCAGGCAATCAGGTAAGCCACCGCCAGGCCGAACGCCCAGCGGGCTTCGCGGTGGGCCTGCGGAAATCGTTTATCCATGATGTTTATGCCGATAGAAGTCATAAAATAGGCCGGTAATAACCGGCCTGTTTCGCCTACATAGCGTCCTGCCCCGCCTCTTTAACTCCGGGATCGTTTTTCAGCGAGGTAAGACATATAATCTATTGTTAATACTGTTATTTTTCCTGCAGGCCGAGTTTTTTCTCCAGATAATGGATATTGGTGCCGCCGTGCTGGAAGTTTTCGTCATTCATGATTCTGAGCTGCAAATCGATATTGGTCTTGATGCCGTCGATAATCAGCTCCGCCAGGGCATTTTTCATGCGCGCGATAGCCACGTCGCGGTTTTCGCCGTAACAAATCAGCTTGCCGATCATGGAATCATAATAAGGCGGTACGGTATAGCCGCCGTAAATATGCGATTCCCAGCGGACGCCGAAACCGCCCGGCGCATGAAAACGGGTGATCTTGCCCGGGTTGGGCATAAAGGTGTTGGGGTCTTCGGCATTGATACGGCATTCCACCGCATGGCCGCGCACCACCACTTCTTCCTGCTTGATGGACAACGGCTGGCCGGCGGCCACCCGCAACTGCTCTTTGATGAGATCAATGCCGGTGATCATCTCGGTCACCGGATGCTCCACCTGGATACGGGTGTTCATTTCAATAAAGAAAAACTCGCCGTTTTCATACAGGAACTCAAAGGTACCGGCGCCGCGGTAACCGATGTCCCGGCAGGCCTTGGAGCAGCGTTCGCCGATGTAACGGCGCATGGCTTCGGTAATGCCCGGCGCGGGCGCTTCTTCCACGACCTTCTGGTGGCGGCGCTGCATGGAGCAGTCGCGCTCCGCCAGGTAAATGGCGTTGCCCTGGCCGTCCGCCAGCACCTGGACCTCGATATGCCGGGGATTTTCCAGGTACTTTTCCATATAGACCATGTCGTTGCTGAACGCGGCCTTGGCTTCGGCGCGGGTCATGACGATGGAGGATTCCAGTTCATGGTCGCTGCGCACTACGCGCATGCCGCGACCGCCGCCGCCGCCGGAGGCTTTGATGATAACCGGATAACCGATGCGCTTGGCGATGGCGCGGTTTTTCTCCATATCATCCCCCACAGGCCCATCGGAGCCGGGCACACAGGGTACGCCGGCTTTTTTCATGGCGCTGATGGCGGAAACCTTATCACCCATTAATCGGATGGTTTCGGCGCGCGGTCCGATAAAGATAAATCCTGAACGTTCCACCTGTTCGGCGAAGTCGGCGTTTTCCGACAGAAAGCCATAACCGGGGTGAATGGCCACGGCGCCGGTGATTTCCGCCGCTGAAATAATGGCCGGGATATTCAGATAGCTTTTTACGGAGGGGGGCGGCCCGATGCAAATGGTTTCATCCGCCAGCAGAACATGTTTAAGGTCGCGATCCACCGTGGAGTGTACCGCCACGGTTTTGATGCCTAATTCCTTGCATGCGCGCAAAATACGCAGCGCAATTTCACCACGATTGGCGATGACTATTTTATCTAGCATGTGGCGCCTCGTTATTCGATGACGACCAGCGGCTCGTCAAATTCAACCGGTTGACCGTTATCCAGCAAAATGGCTTTAACAACGCCGGCCTTATCGGATTCGATCTGGTTCATCATTTTCATCGCTTCGACAATGCATAATGTGTCGCCGACATTGACCTTCTGGCCGACTTCCACAAAGGGTTTGGCGTCCGGGCTCGGCGTGCGATAGAAGGTGCCCACCATCGGCGAGCGTACCAGATGGCCGCTCATGGTGGCGGGTACGGCGGATTCCGCCGCGGGCGCGGCGGCGGGAGCAGGGGCAATTGCCGGCGCCGCCTGCTGCTGCTGGGCGGGTATATACGCCTGTTGCATCATCGGATAGGCCTGCATCGCCGGGGCGCGGCTAATACGAACCGATTCTTCGCCTTCGGAGATTTCCAGCTCTGAAATGCCGGATTCTTCAACCAGTTCAATCAGTTTCTTGATCTTACGAATATCCATGAGTGGGTTCCATACACTAATTAATTGGATGCAGACAGCCGCTTAACCGCCGTCTGAAAAGCAAAATAATAACCGTCGGCGCCGAGGCCGCAGATAACGCCGACCGCAATATCGGAGAGATAGGAGTGATGGCGGAAAGGCTCACGCGCATGCACATTGGAAAGATGAATTTCAATAAACGGAATATCGACCGCCAGCAGCGCGTCCCGCAGGGCTACGCTTGTGTGGGTGAACGCCGCGGGATTGATGACGATGAAGTCGGTATTGCCACGGGCCTGATGGATACGTTCTATCAGGACATGCTCCGCATTGGATTGGAGATGGCTGAACGTAACGTCGTGCTCCTTGGCCAGCGTATCGAGATGGCTGACAATATCCGCAAGGGTGGTTCGTCCGTATTTATCCGGCTCCCGCGTCCCCAACAAATTCAGATTGGGGCCGTTAAGAAGCAAAATGTGCAATTTATCCGCCATCGTGCCGCTATCTCCCGTTAATTGACGATACCCGGTAGAAAATAACCTTATGGTATCAATTTGTCATCTTTTTGCTGCAAAATTCGCCGCAAATTGCCGGCCGCTTTATACATTATAAAGATATCGCGGCTTTTAGCCGCTAAATGCTGGCGATATCCGCGAAGTTTACCTTGGCGCCTGCCGCAAAGTGGAGAGCAAGATAGCGCATTTTGAACGGGGATAGAAATAAAAACTTATTGTTTCATGACCACCAATGGCGAAATTTTTTATAACGCAGAGCCAAAAGCACCGCCGCCCCTAGGGCATACATCAGGGGCAGCGGCGACAAAATTTTCACCGACCAAAGATAATGAATCGGGGCGAGGATCGCCACCACATAGATCAGGTTGTGCAGCGTTTGCCACCGGCCTTTCAATTTGCGCTGGGCGCGCTGGGTTGAGGTGACCGCCAGCGCCAATAATATGAACCAGCTGACAATCCCCAGCGTCAGGTAGGGCCGGCTTACCAGTTCGCTGCCCAGCAGGCCGAGATTATCGATGCCCAGCTCCAGCAGCGCATAACTGAGCAAATGCAGGGTGACCCAGGCAAAGCACCACAGGCCCAGCATGCGGCGGCAGCGGATCAACAGCGGCTGGCGGCCGTAGCGGGCCAGCGGCGTCACCAGTAGAGAGGCCAGTAGCAGCTTAAGGGCTGTCCGCCCGGTGAAATGCTGGATATCCTTGGCCGGGTCGGCGCTGAAATCTCCTTGCAATACCGCATAAACCAGCCAGACCAACGGCAGAAACGCCGCCAGGTGCAGCAGGATTTTGAGCCAGAAAATGTGCTTGAGGGTCAATCGCACTTAAAAATTCTCCCGTAGATCCAGTCCGCGATAGAGTCCGGCCACCTGTCCGGCATAGCCGTTGAACAACAGGGTCGGCTGGCGCTTTACATCAAGGATGCCGCCGGAACCTATCACCCGCTCCGTTGCCTGGGACCAGCGCGGGTGATCCACATGGGGGTTTACGTTGGCATAGAAGCCATACTCGTTCGGCGCCGCGAGATTCCAGGTGGTGGGCGGCTGGTCGTGGGTCAGCCGGATACTGACTATGGATTTTATGCCCTTGAACCCGTATTTCCAGGGAGTGATCAATCTGATGGGCGCGCCGTTTTGCGGCGGCAGGGTTTTGCCGTAGACGCCCACCGTCATCAGCGCCAGGGGGTGCATGGCTTCGTCAAGGCGCAGCCCCTCAACATAAGGATAGGCCAGGCCGCCCCCCAGCAGGCTATCTTTTTCGCCGGGCAACTGCGAGGGATCGTCCAGCGTCTGGAACGCCACGAAACGCGCCTGGCCGGTGGGTTCCGCCAGTTTAAGCAGCTTTCCAAGCTCAAAGCCTATCCAGGGCACTACCATTGACCAGCCTTCAACGCAGCGCATCCGGTAAATCCGCTCTTCCAGGGGGAAACGCCTGAGGATATCGTCCATATCCAGGGTGACGGGTTTCGCCACTTCGCCGTCGATGCGCACCTTCCAGCCGTCGGTTTTTAAGCCGCCGGCATTATGTGACGGGTCGGATTTGTCCATGCCGAATTCATAAAAGTTATTATAGCCGGTGACTTTTTCCTCCGGCGTTAACGGCAGCCCGGCGTGCCACTGCGCCGGCTGAGTGAAGGTCAGGGCTTTGCCGGGCGGAGCCTTGGGCGGCTCGTGCCGTTTTATCCAGGAGGCGATATCAGCCCGGGCCTGAAACGGTAGACTCAGCGCGGCCGCGGTGAGCCCCAAGGCTTTCAATACTTTCCTGCGCTGGAAAAAGGCTTCTTCAGCGGTGACATCGGCGTCGCGCAATGCACGGTAACGGTTCATGACGGGCTCCACAGGATCAAACCACAGGCTTTCACATTATTTATAAGTATGATGCATAAAAATCATTTTCATTCCCGCTACGCTTCAACGTGCTGTCAACTCCCCCTCGCTGACTGACGATTTTGGGGGATTTATAAACGTATTGGCTAAAAATATGTCATTTTAAACCAACTACCGATACACTTATTTTGATTTGCAACCGGCGGTAAAGGCGGCGACGGGGACGGACGTTGCGCCTTCCATCTTCCGGCTACGAGGGCGGCGACAGGTGACGTTGCGCTTTTCATACTCTGGTCGCAGATTAACCTCAGACTTTTATCGGGGCACAGGGATGCGATTGATAGTCAAACTCTCCGCAATGATGGCCTTATTGTGCTCGCTGGTGATGTTGTTGATGCTGTCGAGCAGCGCCTTAAGTTTTTTTTATCTTAATCAGCACCGCACCGATCGACAAATGGCGGCGCTGGCCTCGTCGCTGGATCAGGCGTTATTGACCGAGCCGCTGACCGCTCTTGACCATTGGCTGCCTTATGCGCTGAAAAGCACCGGCGTCGGCGGGCTGGAAATCCGGCAGGGAGAGAAAGTCCTGTACCGTTTCCCGCTGTCCGCCGAACCCGTGGCGCCCCCTTATGGTTACCGCCAGCGCCGGCTTGCGCTGGCTCACCGCCCGGACCTGCTGGTGACCGCGTCCTATCGGGCGGCGCCCCTGAGCGAGGGCCGTACTCTTGAGGTTACGGCGCCGGTGAGTATTGCCATTGTGCTGGCGGTATTGTCTTTGCTGGCGGGATTCAACTGGCTGCGACGGCAAATCCAGCCCCAGGAGACCCTTGAGCACCGGGCCAAACGTATCATCCACGGCGAACGGGACAGCGTGCGGGAAAATGCCGGCGAGCCTCCTTCCCTGACCGGCAGCGCCATTGACCGTTTGCTGAGCGACCTGGCCCAGGCCCGCGAACAGCGCAGCCGGGTGGATATTCTTATCCGGGCTTTTGCCGCGCGGGATGCGAAAACCGGCCTGAGCAACCGGCTGTTTTTTGATAACCAGCTCGGGCTGCAATTGGAAGATAACCAGGAGATGGGCGCCCACGGCGTGGTCATGCTGCTGCGATCCACCGATGCGGATATCATGGAAGACCGGTCCGGCAACCCGCAAGACAGCGGATTGCTGCACGCATTGATCAATCTTGTTTCAAGCTTTGTCATGCGCTATCCCAACGCCTTGCTGGCGCGCTATTTTCACGGCGATTTGGCGGTGCTGCTGCCCAACTGCTCCTTAAAAGAGGCGGAGTCCCTCGGGGCGCAAATCATCGGCGGGCTAAATACCCTGACGGCGTTGCCGGTACGGCAGCGGGATGATTTCCTGAATATCGGCATCTATCGCTACCGCAAGGGACAAACGGCGGTTGAGGTCATGGAATCCGTGGAGCGGGCCACCCGTGAAGCCGTTTTGCAGGGGGGGAATACCTGGTCGGTTTACGATAGTCGGGTGCCCGAGTCGGTGCGCGGTAATGTAAAGTGGCGAACCCTGCTTGAACGCACATTATCAGAAGACGGGCCGCGGTTATTTGCCAGGGAGGCCTATACTCGCGAGGGCCGTCTCGATCATCTGGTGATGATTAACCGCATTATCGAGGGCGGACAGACTGTGACCGCCGCCGAGTTTTTGCCGATGCTGCAGCAATTGGGCCTGATTGAGCGCTACGATCGCCAGCAATTAAGCCGGATTATCCCCTTGCTGGCCCAATTGCCGGATCATGTGCTGGCTTTCAGCATCAGCATTGACTCGCTGCTGCGCCGCGGATTTCTGGTGTGGCTGCGCAATATGTTGATGCAATGCGAAAAATCCCGGCGCCAGCAAATTATGTTTGAACTTGTTGAGGCGGATCTGTGTCAACACTTGGTGTCGCTGCGTCCGGCGTTACGCTTGCTGACCGGGCTGGGCTGCCGTCTTGCCGTGGTGGAGGCGGGTTTGACCATCGTAAGCACCGCGTATATAACGGCGGTGCCCATCGCCATGATCAAGCTGCATCCCGGCCTGGTGAGGGATATCCACCGGCGATCGGAAAACCAGCTGTTTGTGCAAAGCCTGCCGGAAGCCTGTATCGGCACGTCGACACACGTTTTTGCCGCCGGCGTCAGAACGCGGTCGGAATGGCAAACGTTAACGGATCATGCCGTGGCGGGGGCAAGGGACTTTTGCCCCGATTGCGTCGTTGGATGAGTTGGTAAAAATATTCACGCCATGATGCGTGATTAGTATAAAAGTTCGTGAAAAATTAACGTACAATACGCCCATTAACCGAAATGGTTAGTAGGCACTTACATTACCTGGGATCAGGTGGCCTGTCAGATTTTCTGCTTGGTGTTATCACCATCGACTGCAAGCAAGAGAATTTTTCTCACAGGAAGCCTGGCTTAAAACCGCGTCAGGGATTTCATCGGTGTGTGGGAATGTTAACGGGGACGTATTTTCATTGAAGTAGCGCCTTGTCGCTGCTTCTCGTGGTTGGTAAAGTAGGCGGATTTTATTTTCGCCCCAGCTTGCAGGATTATCCTTCAGTTATGTTTAAAAAATTTCGTGGCATGTTTTCCAACGACTTGTCCATCGACCTGGGTACAGCCAATACCCTGATTTATGTAAAAGGACAGGGCATTGTCCTGAATGAACCTTCCGTCGTCGCGATTCGACAGGATCGCGCCGGCTCGCCTAAAAGCGTTGCTGCCGTCGGCCATGAAGCCAAACAAATGCTGGGGCGTACTCCCGGCAATATTGCGGCAATACGTCCGATGAAGGATGGTGTGATTGCCGATTTCTTCGTGACCGAAAAAATGCTGCAACACTTTATCAAGCAAGTTCACAGCAACAGCTTTATGCGTCCCAGTCCTCGCGTGCTGGTATGCGTTCCGGTGGGAGCCACCCAGGTTGAACGCCGCGCTATTCGCGAATCCGCCCAGGGCGCGGGCGCTCGCGAGGTTTTCCTGATAGAGGAACCCATGGCCGCGGCCATCGGTGCGGGCCTGCCGGTTTCCGAGGCCACCGGTTCGATGGTGGTGGATATCGGCGGCGGCACCACAGAAGTGGCGGTCATTTCCCTCAACGGCGTGGTGTATTCCTCTTCGGTGCGAATTGGCGGGGATCGCTTTGATGAAGCTATTATTAATTATGTCCGCCGCAATTACGGATCGCTTATCGGCGAAGCCACCGCGGAACGCATCAAGCATGAAATCGGCTCCGCTTATCCGGGGGACGAAGTCAGGGAAATCGAAGTACGCGGCCGCAATCTGGCCGAAGGGGTTCCCCGGGGTTTTACCCTGAACTCCAACGAAATCCTTGAGGCGTTGCAGGAGCCCCTTACCGGCATTGTCAGCGCGGTAATGGTGGCCCTTGAACAGTGTCCGCCGGAATTGGCGTCCGATATTTCCGAACGCGGCATGGTTTTGACCGGCGGCGGCGCGTTGTTGAGAAATCTCGATCGCCTGCTGATGGAAGAAACCGGCATACCCGTAGTGGTGGCGGAAGATCCTTTGACCTGCGTCGCTCGCGGCGGCGGCAAGGCATTGGAAATGATCGACATGCACGGCGGCGATTTGTTCAGCGAAGAATAACCTGCCTCGAAAAGGGGGGAACCAGCCGGGTGAACGCTGAGATTACTCATCCTGGTCGGCGCCCCCCTTTTTTGTTGAGGAAAATGCATAGCTTATGAAGCCGATTTTTAGCAGGGGACCCTCTCTGCAACTCCGTTTGTTCCTGGCTGTCATGGTTGCCATTGCGGTAATTGTCGCCGACAGTCGGCTCGGTTCGTTTGTCCAGATACGCGCCTATATGGACACCGCCGTCAGCCCGTTCTATTTTCTGGCCAACGGTCCGCGCAAGGTGTTGGATAATATCTCGCAGACTCTGGCGTCCCGGGATCAGCTGGAGCTGGAAAACCACGCGCTGCGCCAGGAACTGCTGCTGAAGAACAGCGAGCAGTTGCTGTTGGGGCAATACCGGCAGGAAAACGCCCGACTGCGCGAACTGCTCGGTTCGCCGCTGCGGCAGGATGAACAGAAAATGGTGACGCAGGTTATCTCCACCAGTACCGATCCCTACAGCGATCAGGTGGTGATTGACAAGGGTGTGGACAACGGCGTGTACGTGGGACAGCCGGTCATCAGCGATAAAGGCGTGGTGGGCCAGGTGGTTGCCGCCGGCAAACTCACCAGCCGGGTACTGCTGATTTGCGATGCCTCGCACGCACTGCCTATCCAGGTACTGCGCAACGATATCCGGGTTATCGTGGCCGGCAACGGCTGTACAGAGGATTTGCAGTTGGAGCACCTGCCGGGCAATACCGATATCCGGGTGGGCGATGTCTTGGTGACTTCAGGTCTCGGCGGTCGCTTCCCTGAAGGATATCCTGTGGCGGTGGTCTCCTCGGTTAAGGTGGACACCCAGCGGGCGTATACCGTGATTCAGGCCAGGCCCACCGCCCAGCTCCAGCGCTTGCGCTATCTATTGCTGTTGTGGGGCGCCGATCCCCGTGGGGAAGTGCCGTTGCCGCCCGCCGAAGTCCATCGGGTAGCCAATGAGCGGCTGATGCAAATGATGCCGCAGGTTTTGCCGTCCCAGGATATCATGGGACCCGCGGCGCCCGCGGCATCGTCAACTACGCCCGCGGCGCCGTCAAATACGCCGGCGTCCCGGACGGGCGGATCCGCGGCGGATCCGTCGGCCGGGGATAACCAATGAACCGTTATCGCCGCAACGGCAGCTGGGTCATTTGGCTTTCTTTCCTGATAGCAATCATTTTACAAATCATGCCTTGGCCGGATGAGCTCTATCTTTTCCGGCCCTCCTGGCTGAGCCTGGTGCTGATTTACTGGGTCATGGCCATTCCGCACCGGGTGAATGTCGGCACCGGTTTCCTGCTCGGTCTGGTGATGGACCTGGTGCTGGGCTCCATTCTCGGCGTCAGGGCCCTGGCGTTAAGCATCCTGGCCTATCTAGTGGCGTTCAAATTCCAACTATTCAGGAATATGGCCTTATGGCAGCAATCACTCATCGTGGTGGTGCTGTCATTAAGCATGCACGTCATTGTATTTTGGGCCGAATTCCTGGTGATAAATATTTCGTTCCGGCCGGAAATCTTTTGGAGCAGCGTGGTGGACGGCGTGCTGTGGCCCTGGCTGTTTTTGCTGATGCGTAAAGTCCGTCGCCAATTTTCCGTGCAATGAGGACGATAATGACCCCTATATACCTCGCGTCCGGTTCGCCGCGCCGTAAAGAGCTGCTCACCCTGCTGGGTGTGCCGTTCGAGGTGCTGCGTGCGCCGATTGTCGAGCAACGGCAACCGCTGGAGCTTCCACGGGACTACGTGCGGCGGCTGGCGCTGGAGAAAGCGCTGGCTGGGGTGGCCATAGCGCCGGAATCGCGGCCGGTATTGGGGGCGGATACGATCGTGGTGCTTGACGACCGCATTTTGGAAAAACCCTTGGACAGGGATGATGCCGCCATGATGCTGACCGCTTTATCCGGCAGGAGCCATCGGGTGATGACGGCCGTGGCCCTGGCGGACGCGCAACGCCGGCTTTGCCATGACGTCGTGACCGAGGTCACTTTCCGCCAGTTGTCGGAACAGGATATTCATCGCTATATTGCAACAGGTGAACCGATGGATAAAGCCGGTGCCTACGGTATACAGGGATTGGGTGGAGCATTTGTCAGAGCAATCAATGGCAGCTATCACGGCGTCGTGGGATTACCGCTGGTGGAAACCTCTGAGCTGCTATGCCAATTCACGGCTCTAGAATGGCGCTAAACAAGGTACGAGGATAACATGGCAGCTGAATTACTGGTCAATATCACGCCCTCCGAAACGCGGGTCGCCTATATCGACGGCGGCATTCTGCAGGAAATTCATATCGAACGTGAAGCGCGGCGCGGTATTGTCGGTAATATTTACAAGGGCCGCGTCAGCCGGGTCCTGCCGGGCATGCAGGCGGCCTTTGTGGATATCGGACTGGAAAAAGCGGCGTTTCTGCACGCGTCCGATATTATGCCGCACACTGAATGCGTGGCCGGTGAAGAGCAAAAAAATTTCCACGTGCGTGATATCGCCGAACTGGTCAGGCAGGGCCAGGATATTATGGTCCAGGTGGTGAAGGATCCCCTGGGCACCAAAGGCGCGCGCCTGACCACCGATATCACCCTGCCGTCCCGCTACCTGGTATTTATGCCCGGCGCGGCCCACGTGGGGGTGTCGCAACGCATCGACAGCGAAGAAGAGCGCGAGCGCCTGAAGCGTACCGTGGCGGGGTATTGCGACGAACAGGGCGGTTTTATTATCCGTACGGCCGCCGAGGGTATCGGCGAAGAGGAACTGTCCCAGGATGCGGCCTTTCTCAAACGCCTGTGGACCAAGGTCATGGAGCGCAAGCGCCGCGGCCAAAGCAAATACATGCTTTACGGCGAATTGGCGCTGGCGCAGCGCATCCTGCGTGATTTTGCCGGCGCGGCCCTGGACCGTATCCGGGTGGATTCCCGGCTGACCTTCGATTTGCTGCTGGAGTTTACCGCGGAATATATCCCGGAAATGACCCATAAGCTCGAACACTACAACGGCAAGCAGCCTATTTTTGATTTATATGATGTGGAAAACGAAATCCAGCGCTCCCTGGAGCGTAAAGTCGAGCTGAAATCCGGCGGTTATCTGATTATCGATCAGACCGAAGCCATGACCACCATCGATATCAATACCGGCGCTTTTGTCGGCCACCGGAATCTCGACGAAACCATTTTCAATACCAATATCGAGGCGACCCAGGCCATTGCGCGCCAGCTGCGATTGCGCAATCTGGGGGGAATCATCATTATTGATTTCATCGATATGAATAACGAAGAGCACCGGCGGCGGGTGCTGCACTCCCTGGAGCAGGCGTTAAGCAAGGACCGGGTGAAAACCGGTATCAACGGCTTCTCGCAGCTGGGCCTGGTGGAGATGACCCGTAAGCGTACCCGTGAAAGTATTGAACATGTGCTTTGCAGCGAGTGTCCTACCTGTCATGGGCGCGGTACGGTGAAAACCATCGAAACCGTCTGTTATGAAATCATGCGGGAGATTGTGCGGGTTCACCATGCCTATGACTCCGATCGGTTTTTGGTCTACGCTTCCCCGGCGGTGGGGGACGCGTTAAAAAGCGATGAGTCCCATGCGCTGGCGGAAGTGGAAATCTTCGTCGGTAAACAGGTCAAGGTTCAGATTGAGCCGCTTTACAGTCAGGAACAGTTTGATGTAGTGATGATGTAGGCCTGCCTTCATTAAAGTCGATTGCGGGGCCGGGTATAAAAATAACACGCTTTTCGTGGGCGGAGAGCGACGGGAAGCAAGGAGAAAGGCGTGAAGCGACTGCCGGGGATATTGCTGGCCCTATGTGCAACCCTGATTGTCCTGATGGCGTTAGCGGTTAGCGGGTTACGTCTGACGCTGCCCTATCTGGATACTTTCCGACCGCAAATCATTGGGCGGCTCAACGCCGTTTACGGCGCCAATATCCAGGCGCGCGAAATGCACGGCAGCTGGCAGTCATTTGGCCCAACCCTGGATATCGGCGGTATCGAGTCCGTCACCGAAGACGAGAAACTGCACATCCAGCGGGTCACGGTGGCGCTGGACGTCTGGCAGTCCCTGCTGCACTGGCGCTGGCAATTCCGCGATGTCACCTTCTACCGGCTGCGGCTGGATCTCAATTCAACCCTGCTTGGCCGCGATCATCAAGGCAGCCCGATAAAATCCGATCAGCTTTCCGACCTGTTTTTACGCCAGTTCGACCATTTTACCCTGCGCGACAGCGAGCTCTCCTTCCTCACGCCTTCAGGAGAACGCAGCACCTTATCGGTGCCGCAGCTTACCTGGCTCAATAGCCCTCAGCGGCATCGTGCGGAGGGCCTTATCAGCCTGTCCAACGTCGAGGTGCATCAGGGGGCCATCCAGCTGCGCATGGACCTCAACGATGAAAAAGGCCTGCTGGACAACGGTAAAGTCTATCTTCGCGCGGATAATATCGATCTCAAACCCTGGTTCAGCCAATGGCTGCGCGACCAGACCGGGCTGAAAAGCGCCGACTTCAGCCTGGCCGCCTGGCTGGACCTCGATCATGGGGATATCACCGGCGGCGATGTCTTTTTCAGCCAGGGCACCGCCCAATGGCAGGACGGGAGCGACCAGCACCGGCTTGATGTCTCGAAGCTGGCCATGCACCTGAGCCAGCAGGGCGATGGCTGGCAATTGGATATGCCGGCGCTTAACATTGCCACCGATGGCGATACCTGGGCTCCCGGCGCATTATCACTGTTTTGGCTGCCGGAGAAAAATCGGCTATTCGCGCCGGATCAGGCCGGAGAAATCCGGGTGCGCGCCAAAAACCTGATGCTGGAAAGGTTCAGTCCGCTGCTGCCGCTGGTGTCGTTTATTACCCCCGCGTTACGGGCGCGCTGGCAGGACCTGCAGCCCAAGGGCACCCTGTCGTCCCTGGCGCTGGATGTTCCCCTTAAAAATCCGGAGCAAATCCGTTTTCAGGGAAGCTGGCACGATGTGGCCTGGCGGCAATGGCAGTTGTTGCCCGGCGCCGATCGCGTGGCCGGTTCGGTGGCCGGCACCCTGGCGGACGGTGAGCTTAGCGTGGCGCTGGATAACAGTACCCTGCCTTATCAGAATATGTTCCGCGCGCCTCTGGCAGTGCAAAAAGCGCGGGTTACGCTTAATTGGCAGAATAATGAACAAGGCTTGGCCTTGTGGGGCAAAAATCTCGACGTACGCGCCGATGCGCTGTGGATGACCGGCGATTTTTATTTCCACCAGCCCATCAATGGCGAGCCCTGGCTGAATGTCCTGTCCGGCATCCGGCTTTACGACGCGGCCCAGGCCTGGCGTTATTTCCCCGAGCCCCTGATGGGCACTCATCTGGTGGATTACCTCACCGGCGCGCTGAAAGGCGGGCAGGTGGACAATGCCACGCTGGTCTTCGCCGGCGATCCCAAGCAGTTTCCTTTCAAACATAACGACGGCCAGTTCGAGGTATATGTGCCGCTGCGCCATGCCGACTACGAGTTTGAGCCCGGCTGGCCGCATTTGCCGGACCTGGCCATTGATCTTGATTTCCTAAACGACGGCCTGTTCATGCACGCGCCCCTGGCGCAGCTGGGGGATGCCGCCGGCCACGACGTCGTGGCGGCGATTCCAGATTATTCCAAAGAGCTGTTGTTGATTGATGCGAGTATCAACGGCTCGGGCAAGGCGGTGGGAGACTATTTCCACCAGACGCCGCTGAAGGAATCCCTCGGTGCGGCACTGGACGAGCTGCAAATAGGCGGAAATGTTAGTGGGGACTTACATCTCGATATTCCTTTGACGGGCCAGCCTGTTACCGCATCGGGCAACGTGAATTTAAACAACAATACCCTGTTGATAAAACCCCTGGGTATGACCATGACCGGCATGAACGGCCAATTCCGCTATCGCAACGGCAATCTGGACAGCGAGGGCATGAAGGCGCAGTGGCTCGGACAGCCCATCAATATCGGTTTTAATACCCAAGAGCTGCCGGAGCACTATGCTATCAACGTCGGTTTGCAAAGCGTGCTGGCTATGGACCGCCTGAGCGGCATTCCGGCGCCGTTCCGTCAGGCGCTGTCCGGCCAGGCGGACTGGCAAAGCACCATCGCGGTGACGCTGCCGGTACACGGCAAGCCCACCTACGCTATAGGCGTAACCGGCGATCTTAAAAATGTAAGCAGTCACTTACCTCCTCCGCTGAATAAACAGAGCGGAGTACCGTTCCAACTGGCGGTAAAAGCCCTCGGTACCCTCTCCGGTTTTACCCTGAGCGGCAGCGCCGGCAAGAATACGTTTAATACCGAATGGCTTTTAACCAAACAGGTCACCTTGAAAAGGGGGGCCTGGGCGGTAGCGGGCGGCAAAGTACCGCCGTTGCCCGCCGATGACAGCCTGACCCTGAATTTGCCTTCCCTGGACGGCGAGCAGTGGCTGGCGCTGATGACGCCGCAATCGCGCTCGGAGGGTAAGGCGGTGGTCAGCCGGTTCCGTTTCCCCGATGCGCTGACGCTGAATACGCCGTTGTTGACCCTGGGGGGACAGCAGTGGCACGACCTGGCGCTGACCCGGGCCAATATCCCCGGCGGCAGCGCCGTCGTGGCGCGCGGGAAGGAAATCAACGGTAAGCTGACGCTCCCGGATAGGGGGCCCTGGCAAGCGGATATCCAGTATCTTTATTACAATCCGCTTTGGCCCAAGACGCAGGCACCGGCCGCCGGCAAGGATCAGAATGCCCTGCTAGGCGGTGACGATACCGCGCCCTCATTCAGCGATTGGCCGTCCATCGCATTGCGCTGCCAGGAATGCTGGATAATGGGACAAAACCTGGGACGGGTGAAGGCGGATATCGTGCCCCGCGAAAATTCCCTCGAGGTCGCCAACGGCGAGGTGGATACCGGCAAGTCCCGGCTGACCCTCGCCGGCGCCTGGTCAAGGCACGGCGCGCAGAACCAGACCGATGTGAAAGGCAAGCTCAGCGGCAAGGATATCGGCGAGGCCAATGACTATCTCGGCATCGATACGCCGCTGCGTAACGCGCCGTTTGATGTGGATTACGATCTGCACTGGCAGTCCGCCCCGTGGAGCGTGGATATCCCCACCCTGAACGGCGTTTTGCATGCTAATCTGGGCAAAGGCAAGATTGACGATATCAGCAGCGGCCGGGCCGGACGATTATTGCGGCTGGTGAGTTTTGATGCCTTGCTGCGTAAACTGCAATTTGATTTCAGCGATACCTTCGGTAAAGGCTTCTATTTCGACTCCATCAAAGGCACCGCCTGGCTTAAATCGGGCGTACTGCACACCAACGATTTGCTGGTGGACGGACTGGAGGCGGATATCGCCATGTCCGGCGATGTGAATTTCAATCAGCAGCAAATCAATATGGAAGCCGTGGTGGCCCCTGAAATTTCCGCCACAGTCGGGGTGGCCACCGCTTTTGCCATTAACCCGGTGGTTGGGGCGGCGGTCTTTGCCGCCAGTAAGGTCCTGGCGCCGCTGTGGAATAAAATTTCGGTTATTCGCTATCACATCAGCGGCAATCTGGACCAGCCGAAAATCCAGGAAGTATTGCGCCAGCCTCGCCAGCCCGCCGTTAAAGCCAAATAGGCCGCGTGCCCGCCATCGAAATCCATTGGTGATATTGCGCCGGCCCGCAGATGATTGAATTCGTTTTACCCATTTGACGTCGGCGGGGAATTGCCGCAGTCTATATCTAATAGCATGCATGGCATGTAGCAAAGCGTTCCAGCCGTTGCTGGCCATTCCATCAAATACAAGAGTGAAAACCTATGAGTCTGGCATTTGTCAGTGAGCAATTACTCGCGGCCAACAACCTGAGTCACAACGATCTTTTTACCCTTTTGGGGCAAATGACCGAGCGTCGCCTGGATTACGCCGATCTCTACTTCCAGTCCAGCTATCATGAAGCCTGGATGATTGAAGACGGCATCATCAAGGACGGCTCTTACAATATCGATCAAGGTGTGGGCGTTCGGGCGGTAAGCGGCGAAAAAACCGGTTTCGCCTATGCCGACCAATTGACGCTGAATGCCCTTGAACTGAGCGTCAATGCGGCGCGCAGCATTGTCAAAGAGCAGGGTAACGGCCGGGTGCATACCCTGGGGGAAATCCCTTATAAAAAGCTCTACCCGTTGCTGGACCCTCTGAACAGTTTGCCGCGGGAAGAAAAAATCGCCTTATTGCACCGGGTAGACAAAGTTGCCCGCGCCGCCGACGCGCGGGTGCGGGAAGTCAACGCCAGCCTGTCCGGGGTATATGAGCAGGTCTTGGTCGCCGCCAGCGACGGCACCCTGGCGGCGGATGTGCGCCCCCTGGTGCGGTTGTCCATCAGCGTACAGGTGGAGCAGGACGGTAAACGCGAGCGCGGATCCAGCGGCGGCGGCGGCCGTTTCGGTTATGACTTTTTCCTGGCGGACGATGGCGGCGATGTGCGTGCGGACAATTGGGCGCGGGAAGCGGTGCGCGTCGCGCTGGTGAATCTGTCCGCCGTCTCGGCGCCCGCCGGCGCCATGCCGGTGGTGCTGGGCGCGGGTTGGCCCGGCGTATTGCTCCACGAAGCGGTGGGTCATGGCCTGGAAGGGGATTTTAACCGTCGCGGCAGTTCGGTATTCAGCGGCCAAATGGGCAAGCTGGTGGCTTCTCCGCTGTGTACCGTGGTGGATGACGGCACGCTGGCCGGTTTGCGCGGTTCGTTGGCCATCGACGACGAAGGGGTGCCGGGCCAGTATAATATGCTGATTGAAAACGGAATTCTTAAAGGCTATATGCAGGATAAATTGAACGCGCGGCTGATGGGCGTTCCTCCTACCGGTAACGGCCGGCGCGAGTCTTATGCCCATCTGCCGATGCCCCGTATGACCAATACCTATATGCTGGCCGGCCAGTCAACGCCCGAGGATATTATCGCCAGCGTTGAATATGGGCTGTATGCGCCGAATTTCGGCGGCGGCCAGGTGGATATCACCTCGGGCAAATTTGTTTTTTCTACGTCGGAAGCCTATCTGATCGAAAAGGGTAAGGTCACCAGCGCGGTGAAAGGGGCGACGCTTATCGGTTCCGGCATCGAGGCGATGCGGCAGATTTCCATGGTGGGCAACGATCTGGCGTTGGATAAAGGGGTCGGCGTGTGCGGTAAGGAAGGACAGAGCGTGCCGGTGGGCGTTGGCCAGCCGACGCTGAAGCTGGATAAGCTTACCGTGGGCGGCACCGCTTGAGGTTTGGCCCGGGGCAGCGGGCCGGGGCTGCTTTGTGTGCTCCGGCGGCCATTGGCACGGTATACCTTTAACCGGCTCGTTGCACGATCGGCGATCGCGGGCCTACCGAGCCATGGGGCGCTCTCCCTTTAACACGTTCATTTCAAGCTCGGTGGCGGCGGACCTCTCCCTATTTAAGTATTACTATCCTGACGGAACGCCTGATAGACCGTGGCGACGTTTTTAAAGTAGTCCTGCAGATAGTTAATGCACACCTGCACCTTCAGCGGCAGTGTGTCCTTTTGGGTATAAACCGCATATACCGGGCGCGGATCGGAAAGATAGTGGTTGAACAGGATCTCGACGTCGCCGCGCTTGATTTCATCCAGCACCCACATGATAGGCACATAGGCAATGCCGGCGCCGGCGGTGAGCCAGCGGACCAGGGTCTGGGAATCGTTGGTGGCGAAACGGCCCTGGGGCGCCAGATGGAGGGTAATGCCTTCCGGCGCGATGAGCTCAAATTCACTGTCCGGCCGGACGTCGTACTCCAGCCAGGAAAAATTCGCCATATCACCGGGCTTCTCCGGAGCGCCATGGGCGGCAAGATAGCTCTTGGCGGCGCATACCACCATCGGCATGGCGCCGAGCCGTTTTGAAAACAGGCCGGAATCTTGCAACGCCCCGACCCGAATCACCAGGTCGAGCCCGTAGGCAATAATATCCGGCGCCGGGATGCCGGTCACCAGATTAACCGACAAGCCGGGATACTCTTTGAGCATCTCGGCGGTCATGGTGGCCAGAACGTTATGCGCCATGGTGGATGAACTGCCGATGCGCAGCGTGCCGATGGGGGTGTTATTAAAGGCGTAAAGCTGCTCATGCACTTCGTTAAACTCAATCAGCATGCGGCGGCATCCCTGGTAATAAATTTTGCCGGCCTCCGTCAGGCCGATGCTGCGGGTGCTGCGATTCATCAATTTGACCTGCAGCTCGCTTTCCAGCTTGGCCACGATCTGGCTGACGGACGACACGCTCATTTGCAGCTGTCTGGCCGCTGCGGTGAAGGAACCGCCTTCCACCACTTTGGCAAACACCCGCATCCGATTAAGTCTTTCCATTATTTACTCTGAGTTAAAAGTGATTTAGATCACATAAAGTTGAAAATCCTATACATCCGGGACTATTATATACCTATCGGTTCACCAGATCGCACAGTGGCATCCCTGCAAATTCCTTACTTTTATTGCCTTTTAATAAACAGTTACATTTGGGATGCGATGTTGCCCATCTGTCTAACCCTATTATGTCTATCTAAAATATCCATCAGTATACCCGTCATACTTCCAGTTGCAGGTATGTTGGCTTCCTCGCTCACCCCAGTCACTTACTTAAGTAAGCTCCTGGGGATTCGCTGCGTCGCCGCCTTTCTGCAACTTGAATTATTTAGGGTATAAACTTCCCGCTTTTGACTAACCTTGTGTAGTACGGGTGAAAAATTCCCGTGGGCCGGGTTAATCCGCATGAGAGGTCAACATTGATCCGGTCTGCCGGAGAGGGTTGAAGGAAAGTTAAGGAAAAGTAATGAGTTTGCTCCCGGTTATGGTGATATTCGGCCTGTCGTTTCCGCCGGTATTTTTTGAATTGCTGGTGTCCATGGCGCTGTTTTTCCTGCTGCGCCTGTTACTACAGCCGACGGGTATCTATGATTTTGTCTGGCATCCCGCCCTGTTTAATACCGCCTTGTACTGCTGCACGTACTACTTGATTTCTTGTCTTTTCGTCTGAGGCCGCTGTGAAAACTGTTCTAACAAAAATAATCAGAGTCGCGATTACCCTGCTGTTGGTCCTGATCGCCGCTATCGCTATTTTCCGAGCTTGGGTGTTTTATACCGAATCCCCCTGGACCAGAGACGCTAAATTCACCGCCGATGTGGTAGCCATTGCACCGGATGTCAGCGGCCTGCTCACCGACGTTCGGGTGAGCGACAATCAGCTGGTGCAGCAAGGACAAGTGTTGTTTGTGGTGGATCAGCCGCGCTATCAGCAGGCATTGGATGAGGCGCAGGCCGATGTGGATTATTATCAGGCGCTGGCGAATGAAAAACGCCGCGAGGCGGGACGGCGGGTACGGTTGGGCACCAATGCCATGTCGCAGGAATTGATCGATCAGGCCAATAACGATTTCATCACCGTAAGCCATCAGCTCGCCAAGGCGGTGGCGGCCCGCGATCTGGCGAAAATCGATTTGGATCGCACCATTATCCGCGCGCCGGCGGAAGGGTGGGTAACCAATCTCAGTGTTCATGCCGGTGAATTCATTACCCGCGGCACGGTGTCGGTGGCCCTGGTGAAACGAAATTCGTTTTATCTGCTGGCCTATTTGGAGGAAACCAAGCTGGAGAGGGTGCGTCCCGGCTATCGGGCGGAAATCACGCCGCTGGGCAGCAATGTGGTGTTTTACGGTACGGTCGACAGCATTGCCGCCGGGGTGACCAATACGAATGCGGTAGCGGACAAAAAAGGGTTGGCCACGGTGGATTCCAATTTGGAATGGGTCCGTCTGGCGCAGCGGGTGCCGGTGAAAATCCGGCTCGATGAGCAGCAGGGCGACCTCTATCCCACCGGCACTACCGCGACGGTGGTGATTACCGGCAGCAAGGATCGCCAGCCCGCCAGGTTATCGCCGATGATGCAATTGATACGTCGTCTACGGGAATTCGGCTAAGCGTAAGGTAATCAATTATTATGCTTTATCCTATTTTCATACGCTGCCGTTTCGCGATTAAATTGACCTTCGCCGTACTGCTGGCGCTGTTTGTCGGTTTCCATTTTCAAATGGAGACGCCGCGCTGGTCGGCGCTGACCGCGGCCATCGTCGCGGGCGGGCCGGCCTTTGCCGCCGGCGGCGAGCCATTTGCCGGCGCCATTAAGTATCGCGGCATGCTGCGTATCATCGGTACCTTTATCGGCTGTATCGGCGCCCTGGTGATTATCACCACCACCATCCGGGCGCCGGTGGTCATGCTGTTGCTGAGCTGTATTTGGGCGGGCTTCTGTACCTGGTACTCTTCGCTGGTCAAAGTGCAAAACTCTTATGCGCTGGCGCTTTCCGGCTACACCGCGCTGATTATCATTGTCGGCATCCAGACGGCGCCCCTGACGGCGCCGCAATATGCCATCGAACGCTGCAGCGAGATAGTCCTGGGCATCCTTTGCGCCATTCTGGCGGACGTGCTGTTTTCTCCCCGCTCCATCAAGCAGGATATCGATCGGGCGGTGGATCGGCTTTTGCTGGATCAATATCACTTGCTGATGTTGTGTCTTAATAACGCGCCGAAAGAAGATATTGATAAATCCTGGGGCGATTTGGTTAAGCGGACCACCGCCCTGGATGGCATGCGCAGTAATCTGATGATGGAATCTTCCCATTGGACCCGCTGCAACCGTCGCCTGAGGGCCATGAATACCCTGTCCCTGACGCTGATTACCCAGGCCTGCGAAACCTACCTGATTTTGCAAACCCATCCTGAGTTCGTTAATACCCAATTGCTGCTGTTGTTCAACGAGCCGGTGGTCACGGTAGCGGATATCCATAAGCGGATGAAGCTGATGCGCCAGGTGATCGCCGATACCCCGGCCAGACGGACTCCCCATACGCTTTATACCTGGGTGGGCACCGCCACGCGTTTTCTGCTGTTGATTAAAGGGGTTAAAAACAATACCCGTATCAGTAAAATCGAAGAGCAGGTCCTGGAGGATCAGGTGATTGTCGCCGCCCCGTCGGCGGAGCACCATCATGCCTTAATCAACGGCCTTCGAACCGGAGTGGCCACCGCGCTGGGCTTCCTGTTCTGGCTGTGGACCGGTTGGACCTCCGGCAGCGGCGCGGTGATAATGATTACCGTCATTACCGCCCTGGCGATGCGGGCGCCCAATCCGATGATGGTATGTAAAGATCTGCTCTACGGCATGACGGCGGCGCTGCCCGTCGGCGCTGTCTTCTATATGTACATCATGCCGGCGACCCAGCAAAGCCTGCTGCTGCTGTTCATTTCCCTGGGCATTTTGACGTTTATTGTCGGTTTCGCGGTGCAAAAACAGATATTGGGATCCATTGGCCTGATGGCTGGTACGCTCACGATTATCGGCCTGACCAATCCCATGTCGTTTTCCATCAACGGTTTCCTCGACGGCGCCATGGGTCAAATCATCGGCTGCGCGTTGGCGACGCTGGTGGTGATGTTGATTCGGGACAGTTCCAAAGCCCGCATCGGCCGGGTGCTGCTGAACCGGTTTGTGTTTGGCGCGGTATCGGCATTGTCCACCAATAAGGCCCGGCGCAGAGAAAATCATCTGCCGGCGTTATATCAGCAACTGTTCCAGTTGCTGACGCTGTTTCCCAGCGATATCGCCAAGTATCGCCTGGCGTTGATGTTGATCATCTCCCACCAGCGCCTGCGTACGGTGGATATCCCGGTGAATGCGGATTTATCGGCGTATCACCGCCGGATCCGCGCCACCGCCGACCGGGTGATCAATGCCCGCAATGAAATTCGCCGCGGCGAGCATTTCAACCGACTGTTGGAAGAGATGGGTATCTATCGGCAAAAGCTGCTGGATTATGACGCGCCCGCCGCCGTCATCGAACCGGTGGAGCGCTTAACCGATACGCTATTACGTTACCGGCATGCACTAAGCGGTTAAACGCCGCTCCCTATCTCCGTCGTGCAACTATACTTACTCCAAAAGATGGGAGGATATCATGCACGAAAATTCATCTATTCAGGATCATATCCTGTTTAACACCGGCTACCTGGTTAACGGCGAGTGGCATCGTGGCAAAGAGACGTTTGACGTGCTTAATCCGGCCACCGGGGAGGTGATTGCCAACGTGGCCAAAAGCGGCAAAACCGAAACCGAGGCCGCCATCGCCGCGGCCGCCGCCGCTTTTCCCGCCTGGCGGGCCAAGACCGCTAAAGAACGCTCTGAAATCCTGTATCGCTGGTACAATTTAATCATGGAAAACCAGCCGTATCTGGCAAAACTGATGACCGCCGAACAGGGTAAACCGGTAAAAGAGGCCGCGGGCGAAGTGGCTTATGCCGCCAGCTTTATCCAGTGGTTCGCCGAGCAGGCCAAACGCGCCAACGGCGAGATTATCCCCCCCGCCAAGGCGCATTCCCGCATCCTCGCCACGCGCGAGCCGGTAGGGGTGGTTGCGGCCATCACGCCGTGGAATTTCCCCCTGGCCATGTTGACCCGCAAGCTGGGTCCGGCCTTGGCGGCCGGCTGTACCGCCCTGATCAAACCCGCCAATAATACCCCGCTTTCGGCATTTGCCCTCTTGGCGCTGGCGCACCAGGCCGGTGTGCCAAAAGGGGTGGTAAACGGCGTGGCGGGTGATACCGCTGCCATCAGCGATGCCATCATGGCCAGCTCCGACGTCCGTAAGATAACCTTCACCGGTTCTACGGCGGTGGGGAAGACCCTGATGCGCCACGCTGCCGACACCATGAAAAAAATCTCCCTGGAACTGGGGGGCAACGCGCCCTATATCGTATTTGATGATGCGGATATCGACGCCGCGGTGGCAGGGGCCGTTGCCAATAAATTCCGCAACGCGGGCCAGGTATGCGTCAGCGTGAACCGCTTCTATATCCAGGCGGGGGTGAATGATGAATTTGTCCGCCGTCTGGCGGAGGAAGTGGCGAAACTCAAGGTAGGCAACGGCATGGATGACGGCGTGGTAGTCGGGCCGCTTATCAACCAGGCCGGTGTGGATAAGGTTCAAGAGCATGTCAGGGATGCGCTGGCCAAAGGGGGGCGCGCGGTGATCGGCGGCCAGCCCCATGCCCTCGGAGGTAATTTCTATCAGCCGACGGTCATCGCCGAGGCCAATGAGCAGATGACGCTGGCCCATGAGGAAACCTTCGGCCCCTTGGCGGCCTGCTTCCGCTTCGATACCGAAGAGGAGGTGATAGCAAGGGCCAACAATACTCCTTTCGGCCTGGCGGCGTATTTTTATACCCAGAACCTGCAGCGGGTCTTTCGCGTTTCGGCGATGCTGGAAAGCGGCATGGTGGGGGTGAACGAATGCGCGGTGTCTACTGAGCTTGGGCCGTTCGGCGGCGTTAAGGAATCGGGACTGGGCCGGGAAGGTTCGGTATTGGGCCTGGATGAATATCTGGAAGTGAAAACGCTGCATATCGGCGGCCTGTGACAGCTTTTTTGGCCACACCCGCCGCGGGCGCGGTATGGCATGCTCCCTGGATGACGGGTATATTGATAAAACGTGGTGCGGAGAACGCTAGATGGAGAAAGTATCCTTTGATTTCAGCCAGATACCTGATCTACCGGCTTTTTACCGTGACTTTGGCCGTCAGTTCGCGCTGTCGGAACCCCGGGATAGCAACCTTGACGAATTATGGCAAACCGTCACCCGCCGTTTGCCCTTACCGGTGGAAATCGAATTTCTCCATCTGAACGGGGCGAAAAAACGCCGCTTCGGCGCGTTGATACTGTTGTTTGATGAAGCGGAGGAGGAGCTGGAAGGACGGCTGCACTTCAACGTGCGGGGATAGTACGCGCGACGGTTAATCCGCCGCGGCAACTGACCTCAGGTACTGGAAAATCAAGCGGGCGGTCTTCCCCGGTTTGCCGGCCGCCAGTTCTTTTTGCGCGTTGCGTACCAGCGAGCGCAACTGCTGCCTGTCCGCCTCGGGATAGACGGCCATCACTTCCGCCACGCCGTCATCTCCCTGTTCAATGAGATGATCCCGCAGCGTTTCCAGCTTATGGAACAGTGTTATCTGCTGGTTATGCCGGTTTTTCAGCTTGTCCAGCGCCTGATGGATGGGTTCCACATCCCGGGCGCGCAGCATTTTGCCAATCAGCTGGATCTGGCGGCGGCGGCCCTCTTTTTTGATCCGCTGCGCCAGCTCTATGGCCGCCAGCAGATCGTCGTCGAGGGGGATTTTTTCCAGTCCGTTTTTGCCCAGTTCCACCAGTTCAACCCCGAGCTTTTTCAGCGCTTCGGCGTCGCGTTTGATTTCGCTTTTGCTGACCCAAATGATTTCGTCTTCATCTTCATCGGGTTGCGCGTCTGGCTGTTCGTCGAGCCAGTCGTCCGGTTGTTTGCTCATTATGCGGTTCCTCAAAAAGAGGCTCATCCTAACAGGTTGCAGAGGATCTTCAATGCCCTTATTTTACGCTATACCCTAAATAATTCGAGTTGCAGGTGCGTTGGCCCTCCTCGCTCACCCCAGTCACTTACTCAAGTAAGCTCCTGGGGATTCGCTGCGTTGCCGCCTTCCTGCAACTTGAATTATTTGGGGTATATACACCATCATACCCTTAATGGAGCGTGGTGCTTTTGCTTTTGTTTACAGTTGTTCCGGCAACCACTGCTGTCGCATACCGTGCCAAATGCTTTGCGTACTGATAGACTTATCGTTAATAGATGACCTTGGCTTCAGGCCGGTGGATATCACAATCCGACTCTGTTCGTCCTGCGGTAGCGTCACCCTCTTGCGGATAACCTTATAAACCTGGCGGATCAATGAAATTAGTCACTCAAGTTGCAGAACAGCGAAAATTATTGGAAAACGCGGTTGCGCAAGCGCTGGAGCTGGCTGGCGCCGGTTCGGACGCGGCGGAAGTCGCGGTGACCAAAACCACCGGCATCGGCGTCAGTACGCGTTATGGCGAGGTGGAAAACGTCGAATTCAACAGTGACGGGGCTTTGGGCATCACCGTTTACTACCAGCAGCGCAAAGGCAGCGCTTCTTCCACCGATTTGAGTCCGGACGCTATTGCGCGCACCGTCGGCGCCGCGCTGGATATCGCCCGTTATACCTCTCCCGACCCGTTCGCCGGGCCGGCGGATAAAGAATTATTGGCCTTCGATGCCCCGGAACTGGATCTGTTCCATCCCGCCGAGCTTGATGCGGAACGCGGCGCGGAGCTGGCGGCGCGGGCTGAGATGATCGCCCTGAAGGCCGATAAGCGTATTACCAATACCGAAGGCGGCAACTTTAATAGCCATTACAGCACTAAAGTTTACGGCAATAGCCACGGTATGCTCAGCAGCTATAACAGCAGCCGCCATTCCATCTCCAGCAGCGTTATTGCGGAAAGCGGCGGGAATATGGAACGCAACTATGCCTATACCATCAGCCGGGTGTTTGAGGATCTGCGCTCGCCGGAGTGGGTGGGTGAAGAGAGCGCGCGTCGCACCCTGGAACACCTCAATCCCCGTAAGCTGGATACCATGCAGGCGCCGGTACTGTTCGCCGCCGAGGTGGCGACCGGGCTGTTCGGCCATCTGGTGGGCGCTATCAGCGGCGGCAGCGTCTATCGTAAAGCCACGTTTTTGCTTAACGATCTGGGTAAACCCGTTTTGCCCGATTGGATGACCATTGAAGAGTATCCTCATTTGTCGAGAGGCCTGGCTTCTTCCCCCTTTGACAGTGAGGGCGTCCGTACCGAGGATCGCACCATCGTTAAAGACGGCGTTTTGCAGACCTGGCTATTAAGCAGTTATTCGGCGCGCAAGCTGGGTATGAAGACCACGGGCCATGCGGGGGGGATACATAACTGGCGCATCGCCGGCCGGGGTCTTGATTTCGCGGGGCTTCTAAAACAAATGGATCGGGGCCTGGTGGTCACCGAGCTGATGGGACAAGGGGTCAGTGCCATAACCGGCGATTACTCCCGTGGTGCGGCCGGTTTTTGGGTCGAACACGGTGAAATTCAGTATCCGGTAAGCGAGATAACCATTGCCGGAAATTTGCGGGACATGCTGCGCAATATTGTAACCGTAGGGGATGATATCGAGACGCGAAGCAATATACAGTGTGGCTCGATATTATTACCGATGATGAAAATCGCTGGTCAATAAAAGGTCATCAATAATGAAAATAAAAGCAGTAGCAATGTTGTCGTTAACCCTTCTCATGTTAAGTCCGCTGGCGGCGCAGGCCCGCGATCTCGGCGACGACATGGACGCCTTGGCGGCCAATTACAGCGCGGTAATGAAAACCGACGATCCGGCCACTCTTCAGCATGCGCTGAACGGCATGCACGATGCGGCGCTGGATGCGCGCAACGGCACCCCGCCCAAGCTTAAAGGACAGCCGGCCGACAGCGCGCAGATGAAAGACTTTCGTCAAGGCATCACGGATCTCATCGGCCAGATAGAGCAGGCGCAGGCCCTGGCGCAAAAGGGCGATATCAAGCAAGCCAAGGCAGTGGCGGCGCAATTCAAACAAACCGAAAAAGTCAATCACGCCAAATTCCGCTAAACACCCTTCATGATGGCCATTGCTCCCGCGCCCGGCGCAGGGCGGCAATGGCCGTACCCGCCGCCATCCTGTCCCGGCAAAGCAGCGTCGGGCCAGCATCTTTTATTATCCGCCGTCGATGCCTCGTTGCCGCAGCGTTTATATCCCCTGCCAGGCCAGCATAAACAGCAACATCCTGACGGGTTCCTGCGAGGGATGTTCACAGGAACGGTGGTTAAGCTGTGCATGCAAATGCAGCAATAAATGGCTGAACCTGTCCGCGTCGTTCAGGATCATTTTGACTCGAGCCAGGGCCTTGGTGCGGAATAATTGTCTGGCCAGCTTCTTATCGGATAAAAAGGCCACATGCTGAACGTTTGCCGCTTCGGATAAACTCACCAGGCTGTTGATTTCATCGCTGCTCATGTTTCCCGACTGTAGTCGGGCCATTAGCAACGGGAAATCGTCTTTAAACACCGGATTCACCAAGGTCTCTTCCTCCGTGACGCTTCCTTTGCCCACCGAACGGCTGATGGAGGCGATATTTTCCCCGGAGGGAATTTCCTTGCAGCCGTAGCGGCAATAATGCGCCAGATAATGGTTATGAGGCCCCTTCGACTGGCGATACCGGACATTGAACCATAGCCGCTTCAGCGGATCGGATTTCAGGGCTACCGTGGCAATGGCAAAGGAATCAAAGGAAGCTCCCCAAACCCGGCCGTAATCGTCTCCGGTATGGTTCTCCAGCAAGGCCAACGTTTTTTTCAGGTTGCTAATGAAAAGCGACCAGGCGCGGTGCTGTATATTTTGGCCTGCGCCGATTATTTGCAGCGCGGAATAGAACAGGGTCCGCAGCCGCGGCTGCTCTTTTGAGGACAGCAATTCCCGTACCAAAGCGTCACACAGGGAAAGTCCTTTACGAATAGCATTTGCCTGCGGCGCATAACGCGGACTCAGCGCGATCTCCGCTTCCCCTAAGCCATAAAAAATGATTTTTTTCAAACCGGAATGCGCCAGGCTTTTTTCAGCGGCCAGGGCCAGCCGACAGGATTTATCATTGGGCAATCTGAAACCTTGCCGATAGCTAAGGCGTGAATCAATTCCGTGTTCCAACATCACCGCTGATAGTGTTTTTTGGTAAGAAGCCAGTACCTGATCTCTGCCGGGAATATAAAAGAATTTTTTCTTCTTGTTATCAAACCTTATTTTTAACTCAATATTTTTATCGCCCCGCAATAGAAAAACGTTCTCGCCAGGCCCAGCGGATATTTCAAAATAATGGTTTTATTGTTAAATAGTCTACGCCATCAGCATCCTTGGCGATACCCAGGCTATTTACCGGTGTTAAATCGCCGGTTCTTTTGCAAAGCTCATTTAAATTTTCCATAAGCTTTTCATAAAGCCTGATGGAAATATCGCTGTATACCGCCATGGAAATCGCCGACCGCGCGTGATATTCACGGCCGGTTAAGCGTCCGAACTGCCAATGGTTTTTCTCATTATGGCATACCGGGTAACCGGCATTGTCCTCATGGTGAATATCAAAAACTTCGTGGGCTTTCAGCCGGCTATAGAAACGCAGCGGCATGATCTTGCCAAACAGGCGGACGGCCTGGAGATTTTCCCGCCTCTGTCCGCTTGCCGGCGGCAGAGTGATGCTGAAATGCATGTCAATCCTACCGTTAGGCCATGTGCGCAGGGTGCGGACATAACCGGAGGGCATCACTGATAATGCCGTTAAAACCCGCTCTAAACCCCCATTGACGTGCTGGGCGCCCTGCATTGCTTGCATATCATAGTTCATTAGGGTCCGAAATAACGACAGCGCTATTTTCGGCCCGGCTGAAAAATGAATAACACCTTCATCATCAAAGGGCAGTATTTCGCCGGCGGCGGAAAACAATAACGATAACGCCAGCCGAGACGGATCGGGAACAGGTGAATAGAACGAACCAGAAACAGGCGATTGAAGCGCCGTCTGACGCGCAGGCGGGTGATACGGACCGTCGCCTTCCAGCGGCTCAAGGGCGGTGAATGGCGCGATGGGCAAGGCATAGAGTTGGTTGAGCCAGAGAACGGAATCGCCATATCCGTTCTGCGGCCGGGCTTGCCGAACGTCAGGTAAATAAGCGGCATCGGCCCATGCCCGCTCCAGCTGCCGTTCGCTCACTATCTCATACAGCAGTCCGGAGGCTTTTTCTTTGTTTTGCCAAATATGTTCTGGATAATCCGCGATGTTTTCCAACCAACGCTCTACTCCCCACCGTCCGAAGATCACATCGCTGCCCTTACTGTCCCGCAAGGCAAAGTGCTTCAGGAGTTCTTGCCGTGCGAAGCTGTCCCTGCTTTGCCCGACGACCCACTCCCTCATGGCCGCACCGTTTTCAAAGCGGCGAAAGGGCTGTTGGGCCCGGGGCAGATAGAGCAGCACATCCGGCGCCCCCGGCGCTTCTATCACCGCCAGATCGGTAGCGAGACAGCCGTTGATATCAAAAAGAGAGATATTTAAACGATGGCGGCCGTCCTCCCCAAGCCCCAGGGCTTGCATGTATATGCCAATATCCCCCGGGCTGGGCTGTTCCCGGTGGTGGCTTAGCCCGTTTACGATATGGATTAGATTCGCCAGGGCATGGAATTCTTGGTTGACGCGCCGGTAATGGTGCAGGGCATGCTGGTAAACCGCCGTCAGCTTCAGAGAGTCCAGCAGCGGATCCAGGTCCGATGGCTTGAAGGGCAATAGATCGCCGCGCCGGGTACCTGTTACGCTTGCGTTGCCGCGATACACGCCATAATCATCATCCAGGGCCGCCAGGTCTTCCGCCTCGCCGGTAAAATATTTTTTGATGGCAAATTCCGTGAGGGTCAGAGAACCTTTCGGCCTGTCCTCAAGACCCTGGCTGACGGGAGAATCAGGCGTGGACCGGGAAGGATCATTTTGATGCAAAAAACAGTGGTCCGGATTGAGTGAGACGCCAAAGCGCCGGCTGATGGCCTCGGCCAACTGCTGCGCCACAATGTTGGTTATGGCGGGATAACTGTCCCGCAGGTAATGCCGTAACTGAACATAAGGCGCCGCCCAAAATGGGCCGCGGAACATCGTGTTTTGGGTGGTCGTCTCCGGTGGTAACAAGGTCTCTGATGACAGGTTCAATTTTGTCGCCAACAACGCTTTTAGCGTAACCGTCTCCGGGTAGGCCAAGGCTTCGGACGGTAGCGTTGCCGCGACCTCGGTAATGGCGTTTATCGGCGGCGGCGCCAAAACAGCGGCAGACCTGCCGGGCGCGGCGCCGCTGACGGCGGGGAAGGGCATCGCCACGGCCATCAAACCCTGTGCGAGCACCTGCAATGCGCGGCGGACTGGGGCAATAACCGTGGAGAATAAAGCTGCGGACAACGAAGAGGCGGCAGATCCGGCAAGAGCCTGGCGATCATGGCGCCGATCCGTTCCCGGCCCGGTTGCCGTGGCGGGTACGTGCGGCTTTTTTATGCCGTAATAGGCTTCCGCGATGCGCTCCCGCTGAATTTGCCGGCGACGGCTGTCACAGGCCCAGAGCCGCGCCAGCCTGCGACCCTCCCTTTGTTCCCTTTTTTCCGCCGGATTCAGGATTGTCCGGCCAAAGGGATCTGCCGCGGGCTTAGGGCTCTCCGTGGCGGTTGCGCATAAGAGATGCCAGTATCGGCAGATGCGGGTAAAAGCTGCGCCAGGGCCACGGGCAGTTTTAAACCGGCGCGGCGGGGAGCCGGTACAGAATGCCCGGCAA
Organism: Sodalis ligni; assembly: GCF_016865525.2. Lineage (NCBI taxonomy): Bacteria > Pseudomonadati > Pseudomonadota > Gammaproteobacteria > Enterobacterales > Bruguierivoracaceae > Sodalis > Sodalis ligni. The sequence goes on from NZ_CP075169.1 coordinate 658,983, forward strand.
GATAATATTCGCCCAACAGCGCCAGCACGCCCAGTACCAGATAATCGCCTTCCGTTGGCGTGTTAAACCCGGCCGGAAAGGAAGATTATCGAGCCCCACCCGATCCTCGATATGATTCTTGATAAAATTTGCCAAGAGCATCAATTTTTCGCTTTGGGGTAAAATGGTCAGGGCGAAAAGGGAATCCTCTATCAGCACGCTGCCGATATTTTCTTCACTGCGCCAGAGGCGATAAAATGAATGAGCGGCTGCCAGCAGGAAAAGGAATGCCCAGGCCGGTTTTATACAAGAGCGAGAGGGATAAACGATCCGCTTCATAGGAAGTGACTATTTTAATCAAATGAAACAGCGTTCGTTTAAGATCTTCCGTGAACGGAACATTTTCTGTCGGTAATTCCTCCGGTAGGTCGTAATATATTTCGCTATCATCGTCTGTTTCATAATTCGGATCTTCACAATCAAAGAATTCGATTTCAGAATCATTGTTGTAAATATTATAATAATCTTTAAAGCCTTCGGTGATCTGCATTAATTTCCCCTTGTGGATTTATTATGGGTATTGGCGTGATATCCTTCTGACGGTATTTTTCCGAATCGCTGAGCAAGAGAAGTTAACCCATAATAAAAATCGGCACGCCGGGTTTACGGCATAAAAGTGGTAAATAACTCTTTATAGGCAATAAATAAAAGACGAAAATCGCTTGATGTTAATATGGAATGTTGATGAGATAAAGTTAATGGACTAATTATATGAGCAGTATTACTGCCATTTCATACCGGCAATGGGACGAAAATGTTCGTTATCGGAGCTGATCATATGATATGAACCTCCTATGCGTCATAGCTTGGCCGCACCTGGGGCCGTCCGCAATTGCGATATCCACCGGGCTTGAAAGGCCATCATGGGTGCCGGCAGGTGCCTGGATTAGCATGATATTCCTGCATTAAAGAGGGTGATTTGACGAGGAGTATGACATTTGGGGCGAATGAATATCAAAATTTACCATATATTAAACTTATATTTTAAAAATGAAGTATTATTTTATTAATTCATCATAAACTGCATTTTCATGCTGGTTAACGAGGCTACGTGAGTTAAAAGCGCTTTGCGGTCGAATTAAGCGGGTCAGATCACTTTCGTGAACGTTATTTCCGTTTCAAACTGGAAAAATAGCGGCTACAAACCCGGCGATATTAACGCTAGGGTAAATCATCAATAGCCTCACCATTGGGTGGCGCTGCAACTTGAAATCTATTGGGCATATTCATTTCGCTAAGGACGATATGGGAGTACACAGTGGTGGATAAAGCCGTACCCGCGACCGGGGGAAAGAATGAACTGGAACCGTTGTCCGCGGCGCTGATCGAAAAAGTGTTGGCGGGCATCATGGAGATGATGAAAACGAGAAATATTCAGGTCAATACCGTGCAGGAACAAATGCTGCATTCCCATGTCCGGGCAATGGTTCTGCGGTCCCTTACCGGTGAGCCGTTACCCGAGGTGGATGAAAGCCTGTTTGACGAAATCTCTCCGGATTCCATGTTAATGGCAAAAAAAGTGGTAAATGAATTAGGCAATTTACCGGTGGAAGAGGCCTATTTATTATCGGTTCATTTTGAAGTGGCGAAAGACAATACCGCTAAATAAAGTTGGAGGACATTTTATGGGTCAGGTAACAGTGGTCATCGGCGATCGTTTGGGTAAAGGCCAGAAAGTGGCCCAGGGCATTGAGCAGGCCGGCGGCAAAGCGATTGTCGTGCCCGGCATGGCCGCGGATATGAAGCTAGGGGACGTCATGCAAAAAGAGCAGGCGGATTTCGGCATCTCTTTTTGCGGCAGCGGCGGCGCCGGAGCCATTACCGCGCAGAATAAATACGGTTATAAAGCGAAATACGGCATGAGGTCCATTGAAGAGGGCGTCACTGCTATTCAGGAAGGATGCAAAGTGCTGGGTTTCGGTTTTATGGATAAGGAAGAGTTGGGGAAAAAGCTGATTGAAACCTGGCTTAAAAAATACGGCGCCGCCTGATGGAAGAGCAGTCGGTCATTAAAGTCAGGGTGGCGGGCAAAGGCGAAACCAAGAACGGTGCGCTGGCCGCCGCGTTAAGCCAGGTTCAGCCGTCGGTAATGAAATCCACCGGCGCCGTTTTGCTGCGTATCGAACCCATGCAGGTGGACGTGGTGAGCGCGGAAGAAATCCGCACGGTGGAAAAATTTCTTTTTTTCTTTCTGCCCAGGGAAAAGAGGAGCTACAGCGTGGTGTTGGATATTACGGTCAGCATCATCATGATCGATCCCGAAAAAATCCCTTTTTCTCAGCGTTAATCAGGTGGGTTAATACAAAAGGATAATCCGATGTTTCTCATCATTTTAATCAAGTCTCTTATTATCGGCGGGCTGGTGGGATTTGGCGTGGGCGCCGGAGCGGCCCGTATGTTCCATGCTCCCACCATTCAGGGCATGGGGGCGTTTCGTACCTTGGGAGAGCTGAATTCGTGCGAAGGGGATCCTGCATCCCATTTTTCCTTCGGCCTGGGATTTTTCTTTAACGCCTGGGCGTCTTCGGTGGCGGCCGGGTCTTTTACCCAGGATGTGGATCATCGCATTATCCCGCACTGGGGCGCGGCGGTGCTGATGATAAAAAACCGCCGGCTAGACCAGACCATGCACGATCCGCGGCGTATGGCCATTGCCTGCGGCATCATCGGCATGGTGGTGGTGGCGTTTCTTAACTCCACGGCTTCCGCCGTTCCGGCCGCGCTGCAGGTGACGGCGGTGAAGGTGCTGGTGCCTGCCGCCAATATTCTGGTGAACACCGTGATGCCGGTTATTTTCTGGCTGGCGGCCATTGATGCCGGCAAACGTTCGGGTTTTTGGGCGACGATTTTCGGCGGCCTGGCGCAATTGATCATGGGCAACGCCGTGCCGGGACTGGTGCTGGGGATTCTGATCGGCAAAGGGGTGGAAGAGGGCGGCTGGAACAAGATTACCGGCATCATGATGACGGCCATCGTGGCGCTGTTTGTCCTGAGCGGATTTTTCCGCGGTTTCGATATGAAAATGCTGCAGTCTTTCAGCCTGGGCGTTCCCGGCTGGCTGGACGCTATCCATAACCAGCTGAGCGGTAAATAACCTCGAGGGGATCCTGAAAATGGAACAAGAAAAACGCGGTTTTTGGTATGCCGACTGGTCTTTCCCGATCTTTGTCGGGGTACTGTCCGCCGGCATTTTCGCCGGTACCCATATGTATTATCTCTACGGCATCGGGGCGTTCAATGAAGTGGCGTTTGTCTCCATGCTGCGCACCGGCATAGATACCGGGGTATACGGCGCGGTGGCGGCCTTTGGCGCCAGCTTTCTGTTTGCCCGCATTATCGAAGGTTCGCTGGTGGGAATCCTGGATATCGGCGGCGCGCTACAGACCGGCGTAGGACTTGGGGTACCGGCGCTGCTGCTGGGGGCCGGCATTAAATATCCGCTGCAGAATTTCGCCGCGTCGCTGGCCACCGGCCTGGTGCTGGGGATAGTTATCGGCTGCCTGATTATCCTGGCGCGCAAGTTCACCATCAACCAGAGCAATTCCACTTATGGGGCGGATGTCATGATGGGCGCGGGTAACGCCTCCGGCCGTTTTCTCGGCCCGCTGATCATCCTGTCCGCCATCACGGCGTCGATCCCTATCGGTTTGGGTTCTCTGCTGGGGGCGCTGCTGTTTTATCTCTGGAATAAGCCCATAACCGGCGGCGCCATTCTGGGCGCGATGATACTCGGGGCAATCTTCCCCATAGCGCTGTAACCACGTATATCAGGTGCGTTATACGGAGAATGGCAAATGTATGATCTCATTATAAGACGGGCAAAAAAGAGTGACGGCAGCCTGACGGACATTGCCGTCCGTAACGGCAGGATAGCGGTTGTCGGGGAGGTGGACGAGCACGCCTCCGCCGCACAAACGCTCGACTTGCAGGGAGCGGTTTTCGCCAGCGCCGGCTGGATTGATGCCCATGTCCATTGTTACGCCAAATCGCCGGTTTATCACGATGAGCCGGATTTGGTAGGGGTTGCCGGCGGGGTCACCACCGTGATTGACGCCGGCAGCACCGGCGCCGATGACGTGGACGATTTCTACCGGCTCACCCGGGCGGCCGAGACTCAGGTGTACGCGTTTTTGAATATTGCCCGTACCGGCATCGTCACGCAGGATGAACTGGCGGACATGACGCGAATCGATCCGGTTGCCGTCCGTGAGGCGCTGCAAAACCATCCCGGTTTTATTATCGGTCTCAAGGCGCGCATCAGCAGCAGCGTGGTGGGAAGCAACGGCATCAAGCCCCTGGCGCGCGCCAAGGAGATGCAGCGGGAAACGCCTTCGCTGCCGCTGATGGTGCACATCGGCAATAACCCGCCGAGCCTGGATGAAATCGCGGATCTGCTCACTTCCGGCGACATCATTACCCACTGTTTCAACGGCAAACCCAACCGGATTTTATCCGCCAAAGGCGAACTGCGCTCCTCGATAAAACGCGCGCTGGGGCGTGGTGTGCGCCTGGACGTCGGACATGGCACCGCCAGCTTCAGCTTCGCCGTCGCCGAACAGGCGATCAAACAGGGCATTTTGCCCTATACCATCAGTTCCGATATTTATTGCCGAAACCGCATCAACGGCCCGGTGCATAGCCTGGCGGCGGTCATGTCGAAATTTTTTACCCTCGGCATGAACCTTGAAGAGGTTATCCAATGTGTCACCGCACACGCCGCCGAGGTATTGCGTTTACCGTCTAAAGGACGCCTGGCCGTGGGCGCCGATGCGGATTTGACGTTGTTCGATATCCGTACCGAACCTCAGGTTCTGGTGGATTCCGAAGGACTGTCCATTACCGGCGAACGTCATCTGGCGCCGCTGGCGGCCGTGGTGGCGGGTAAGGTCCTGTTAACCGATGAAGGGAAATCAAAAAATGTCTTCAATCTATGAGCAGTATCAGCTGAAGCAGGTAATAAACGCCTCCGGACGCATGACGATTCTGGGCGTGTCCACCCCGGCCGCGGACGTGGCTGAGGCGGTTAATTACGGTTTGAACCACTTTTTTGAAATGAAGGATCTGGTGAATAAAACCGGGGCCTATATCGCCGGCCTGCTGAAGGTGGAAAGCGCGGTGGTGGTTTCCTGCGCCTCCGCCGGCATCGCTCAATCCGTTGCCGCGGTGATTGTCAAAGACGATGCCTGGCTGTTGGAAAACCCGTATGAAACGGCATCCGGCGTGGCCCGGGATATTGTGTTGCCAAAAGGCCACAACGTGAATTTCGGCGCGCCGGTCTCCACCATGGTGGCCCTGGGAGGCGGTAAGGTCGTGGAAGCCGGCTATGCCAACGAATGTTCCGCCGCCCAGCTGGCGGCCTGCATTACGCCGCGCACCGCCGCCATTCTCTACATCAAGTCCCACCATTCGGTGCAAAAAAGCATGCTGTCGGTGGCACAGGCCGCCGCCGTCGCCCGTGAACACCATGTGCCCCTCATTGTCGACGCCGCCGCCGAAGAAGATCTGACGGTCTATTACCAACAGGGGGCGGACCTGGTGATTTACAGCGGCGCGAAGGCCATTGAAGGCCCCACCAGCGGTTTGGTCCTGGGTAAAAAACAGTTCGTGGAGTGGGTAAAGCTGCAGTCCGGCGGTATCGGCCGCGCGATGAAAGTGGGCAAGGAGGGCATTCTCGGCCTGACCCAGGCGATAGAGAGCTATACCCGGCTGCCGAAGACCACCGGACGGCAAATGGTGGATAAAATGGCGCCGTTTATCAGCAGTCTGAACGCGCTGCGCGGCATATCGGCACGCGTGGTATGGGATAGCGCCGGACGGGATATCGCCCGCACGGAAATCACCTTTGATGAAGCCGCGCTCGGCTGGAAAACCAAGGATATCGTCGACGCGCTGAAAAACGGCGACATCGCCATTTATTTTCGGGGCTATCGCGCCAATGAAGGCAAGATTGAAGTGGATGTGCGCAGCGTGACGCCGCCGCAGCTGGAGACCATTGCCGCCTGTATCGAAAATCTGTTTAAAGGAGCCGAGGCATGAAACTTACGCCGAATTTTTACCGCGATCGCGTATGTTTGAACGTGCTGGCGGGATCCAAAGATAACGCCCGCGCTATCCATGCCGCCGCCGAGGGCCATGTGCTGGTGGGCGTGCTGTCTAAAAATTATGCCGATGTTCCGTCCGCCGTGGCGGATATGCGCGATTACGCTGCGCTGATCGACAATGCGCTGTCGGTGGGATTGGGAGCGGGGGACCCGCGCCAATCGCTGATGGTCAGCCTGATTTCCCGGCAGGTCCAGCCGCAGCATGTAAATCAGGTGTTTACCGGCGTCGGCGCCAGCCGCGCCCTGCTGGGCCAAAGCGAGAGCGTGGTGAACGGCCTGGTTTCCCCCACCGGTAAAGCGGGCTGGGTGAAGATTTCCACCGGGCCCCTCAGCTCGGCGGCGCCCGACGCCATAGTGCCCATAGAAACCGCCATCGCGCTGTTGAAAGACATGGGCGGCAGTTCGGTGAAGTATTTCCCCATGGGAGGATTGAAAACCCGGGAAGAATTTGCGGCGGTGGCCCGCGCCTGCGCCGAACATGATTTTGCCCTGGAGCCTACCGGCGGTATCGATTTGGCGAATTTTGAACCGATTTTGACCATCGCGCTGGAAGCCGGCGTCGGCAAAATCATCCCCCATATCTACAGCTCGATTATCGACCAAACCAGCGGGCTGACTCGTCCGGTGGACGTCAAGGCCCTGCTGGCGATGGTGAAAAAGCTGCTGGGCTGAACGTCCGCTCGCGGAATCCCCGTTTATCCGACACGCCGTGAGAGATAAGGAAAAATATGAAAAGTAATTACGGGTTTATGATTTCCGGCTTAACCGCCGCGATGCTGGCCGTAGCCGCCACGCCGCTGTACGCCGCCCCAAAAGCCCCGGCCGCGCGTTATGCTTACGTCGGTACCTATAATCCGAACGGCGAGGGCGTTTACCGTTTTGATTTCAACGGCAAAACCGGGGCGCTCACCAACCGGACGCTGGTAAGCCAGTTGCCTAACCAGGCGCAAATGGTGGCGGCTCGCGACGGCCAGACGCTGTATATCGGCAACGAAATCGACAATTACAACGGCGGCAAGCACGGCGCGGTGGCGGCTTACCATATCAATTCCCAGGATGGCAGCCTGAGCCTTATCAATCAGGTGGACTCCCAGGGCGCCGGCCCGGTCTTTCTTTCGCTGACGCCCAAGGGCGACCATCTTCTGGTGGCAAACTATATCAGCGGCGTGGTGGCGTCATTCCCCATCGACGCCGGCGGTAAAATAGGTGAGACCGGCTCAAGCCAGCAGGATTCCGGTCCGGCCGGAGCGGGAAAACCGGCGGCGGCGGCGGAGGGCAGCTTTGCCGTCAGCGATCATAATGGTCCCCATGCCCATATGGTCGCGGCCGATCCCAGCGGCAAATTCGCTTTCTCCACCGATTTGGGACTGGACCGGATTTATCTGTGGAAACTGAACGATGCTACCGGGGCGCTGGAAGCCAACGATCCGCCCTTTATCAACGCGTCATCGGCCGGCGCCGGTCCGCGCCATTTCGTATTCCATCCCAACGGCAAGGTCGTCTTCCTGATTAACGAAGAGGCCTCGGTGCTCACCAGCTATCGCTTCGACAGTGCGAAGGGCACCCTGACGCAGTTGCACAGCCTCTCTTCGTTGCCGGCGAATTTCAAAGGCACCAATTTCGCCGCTGGCATCGTGTTGAGTAAAGACGGCCGCCATCTTTATGTGGCCAATCGCCTGCATAACAGCATCGCGCAAATCAACGTCACCGGCGAGGGCGCCATGGCCTGGGGCGGCGAGATCTGGACGCGCGGAGATTACCCGCGCACACTGACGATGTCGCCGGACGGCAGATATATTTTCGCAATGAATCAGCGAAGCGATAACATCACCCGGTTCCGGGTGGCCGGCGGCAGCGGCAAATTAGCGTTTGTTGACGATTACATTCCGGTGGGCAGCCCATCGCAGATGGTGATTGCCCCTTGAAAAGAGAATTCCTTGCACAGAGTATTCCCTAACCAGCGATACGCCGGGCTGACGGCGTAAGTAGGTACAGCGGCACGGGATAACAGGATGCCGTCCCGGACCGAATCGAAAGCGCTGTTTGCCGGCAATAATGATTGGAAGGATAATGGTGAGATTTCCCTATCAACGATTGGCCCACTTGTTTGACGCGCTGCAGCTCGAAACGCTGCCGCAGGACGAGCTGGCAAAACGCCTGGCAGTCTCAACACGCACCGTGCGGGCGGATATTATTGCTTTAAACGAAATTATCGCGCAGTACGGGGCCGCCTTTGTGTATAACCGCGGCAGCGGCTATCAATTGAAAGTAGATGACCCGTCGCTATTCTCCACCCTGCAACAGACGGTAAGCCATCGCGTCAATCTGACGCCGCGCACTGCCGCGGATCGGGTGGATTATCTGTTGATCCGCTTTTTGACCTCCGCGTTCTCGTTAAAGCTGGAGGATCTGGCGGATGAATGGTTTGTCAGCCGTGGAACGCTGCAAAATGATATGGCCGAGGTGCGTGAGCATCTGGCGCGCTATAACCTGAATATCGAAACCAAACCGCGCTACGGCATGAAACTGTTCGGCGCCGAGCTGTCTATCCGGGCCTGTTTGACCGACCTCTTGTTCCAGCTCGATGCCGGGGATCACGCCAATCCGCTGCTGAAAACCGAAAGCCTGGATCGCGGGACCTATGAAAAGCTTACCCGTTTTATGCATCAACTGCTGGCGCAATCGTCCATCCGCCTCACCGATGAAAGCGAGCGTTATCTGAATTTTTATTGCGCCGTGGCCATCAAGCGCATCGCCGGCGGTTTTCCCCTGACGGAGTTTGAGGCGGAAGAGGGCGATCCGGCGGTGAAACAGATATCGGTGCGGCTGATGGCAGAGCTGAAATCCCTGGCGGGCAAAGAGATCCCGGCGGCGGAAGAGGCTTACCTCAGGGTGAATATCGCCGCGCGGCGGGTGCAGAATATCCTGCCCACTGATATTAACGCTGACGACGACGAGTCGCTGGTGGACTATATCCTGTCCTATATCAATACCCACTATAACTACGATTTACGTGGCGATAAGCAGTTGTGTACCGATCTGCTTACTCACATCAAGACCATGATTACCAGGGTAAAATATCAGATTAATATCCCCAATCCGCTGTTGGCCAATATCAAGCAGCATTATCCCATGGCCTATGATGTCACCCTGGCGGCGGTGAACAGCTGGGGCAAATATACGCCGTATGTGATAAGCGAAAATGAAATCGGCTTCCTGGTGCTGCATATCGGCGTGGGTCTGGAGCGCCATTATGATATCGGCTATCAGCGCCATCCCCAGGTGCTGCTGGTGTGCGATAGCGGTAACTCTACGGTGCGTATGATTCAGGCGCTGCTGAGCCGCAAATACCCGCAAATCAGCGTGACCCGGGTCATTTCATTGCGGGAATACGAGAGATTGCCGGCGTTGGAGGAGGATTTTGTGATTTCCACCGTTCGGCTGGAGGAAAAGAATAAGCCGGTGATGGTACTGGCGCCGTTTCCCAGTGATTACCAGCTTGAGCAACTGGGTAAACTGGTGCTGGTGGATCGTACCCGGCCTTATATGCTGGAAAAGTTTTTCCATGAAAATTATTTTATGATCGTTGATAAGCCCATGGATCAACAGGATCTGTTCAAGCGGGTGTGCGGGCAATTGAAACGCGATGGGTTGGTGGGTAAAGATTTTTATCCGTCGGTGGTTGAGCGGGAAGCCATTGTCAGCACGCTGCTGGGGGACGGTATCGCATTGCCCCATTCGCTGGGATTGCTGGCGAAAAAAACGGTGATTTATACCATATTGGCGCCCCAGGGTATTCCGTGGGGCGATGGCGAAACCGCCTACGTGGTTTTTTTGCTGGCCATTAACAAGACTGATTATGAAGAGGCGATGGCGATTTACGAGCTGTTCGTGAATTTTGTCCGTGCGCGCGCCATGCCCAGGCTGCGGGAGAGCCGTGATTTCGCCGGCTTCAAGGCGGTGGCCATTGATAGCCTGAGCCGGGCTTAATCAGTCTTCGTTAAAGCCGGCGTTGAAGAGTTCAATGATAGCCGCCAGCGCCCGTTCTTCATCAGGGCCGGTGGCTTCGATTTCAATCAGCCCGCCCTTGGCGGAATCCAGCATCAGCAGCGCGATAACGCTGCTGGCTTCCGCTTCGGTCCCGAAGTCGTTGCGCAGCAGCACCTCGGCGTCAAAGCTTTGCACCAGATCGAATAATTTCATGGCTGGCCGGGCATGCATGCCGAGACGATTCTTGATTTCCACCGTTTGCTTGACTGTCATGAGCGTTTTTCCAGGGTTCGGTGTCTGGATTGGACATTTTTGCCGCGGGAGCGGAAATAATCCGCCAACTGCTCGGCAACATACACTGAACGGTGTTTGCCGCCGGTACAGCCAATGGCCACCGTTAAATAGCTGCGGTTGTTGGTCTCCAGCATCGGCAGCCACAGTTCGAGATAACTTCGGGTTTGGTAAATGAAATTATGGACTTCGGTGTGCCGGTCGAGAAAGGCCGCCACCGGTTTATCCAGACCGGTCATCGGCCGCAGTTTCGGATCCCAGTGCGGGTTGGGCAGGAATCGTACGTCAAAAACATAGTCCGCATCGATGGGCAGGCCGTGTTTGTAGCCGAAGGACTCGAACACCATGGTCAATTCGCGCTCGCGTTTGCCCAGCAGCCGGGTGCGGAGCATTTCCGCCAGTTCATGCACCGACATTTCCGAGGTGTCGATAATCAAATCGGCCCTGGAGCGCAGCGGTTCCAGCAGTTCGTTCTCCTGATCGATGGCGCTTTCCAGCGACAGGTTCTTGCTCGACAGCGGGTGCAGGCGCCGGGTATCGCTATAACGGCGGATCAGGGTGCTGCGCTCGGCGTCGAGAAACAGCAGCTGCGGCGAAAAGCTTTGCGGCAGGTTATCCATTGCATGCTCGAAAATTTCCGGCGTTTCGGGCATGTTGCGCACGTCAATACTGACCGCGGCGGAAATATTGCGATCCGCCAGGGTGGCGGCCAGCTGCGGCAGCAATACCACAGGCAGGTTATCGACGCAATAAAACCCCATATCTTCCAGCGCGCGTAGCGCCACTGACTTCCCTGAACCGGATCGACCGCTGACAATCATCAGCACCATGACGACTCCCCTCTGGCATTAACATCGACGCATTGGCGAAGAGGCCGCTATTTCCGCCAATCAAACCCCGCGGGTCGGTAAGCGTAGGATACTGCGCGTTAAGACCCGGCTTCTGTTTCCGTCATGATTTCATAAAGTTCTTCGTCGCTTTGAGCGGCGCGTAGCCGGCGGCAGACCGTTTTATCAGCCAGACGCTTGGCTACCAACGATAGCGTATGCAGGTGCGTTTTGCATTGTTCCGCCGGCACCAGCAGGGCAAAAAGCAAATCCACCGGTTGATTATCGATGGCATCGAAGGCGATGGGCTGCTCCAGGCGGATAAATACCCCCACCGCCCGCAGCGTGTCCTCTTCCAGTTTGCCGTGGGGGATCGCGATTCCATTACCGATACCGGTACTGCCCATGCGTTCACGGGTTAATACGGCGTCAAATACCACCTGCGGCGCCAGGTTAAGCTGTTTGGCCGCCAGTTCGCTGATTATTTCCAGCGCGCGTTTTTTGCTCTGGCACTGAATGGAGCCGCGGGTGCATTCAAGGCTTAACACCGTATTGATTTGCATTGCTGTATCGTTAGTCATTTCGTTTCACTTAGGCGCTGATTCACCTTTAAGACTCATCGGCCCATTATACCCGTCATCTTGCGAGTCGCGGGTGTGTTGGCTTAGTTGCTCGGCTCATCCATGAGCCTCGCCATTACGAGCCGATGCGAGGTCAGGCTGCGACAATGGCTACAGTGAATTAAAACTGTTTCAGTTTATCTTTATGCTTGTTAAGTTGACGCGCCAGCTTATCTATCAGCAGATCGATGGCGGCATACATATCATCCGCTTCCGAAGTCGCGTGCAGCTCGCCGCCATTGACATGTATCGTCGCTTCAGCGATCTTCTGCACCTTTTCGACTTTTAGAACAATATATACCTGATTGATTCGGTCGAAGTACTGTTCAAGCTTGGAAAATTTCGCAGTAACGAAATCGCGTAACGCATCGGTGATATCAACACGCTGTCCGGTAATATTCAGCTGCATAGTGTCTTCCTTCTCTGTGGAGGTCAAACCAATTGTTTTCGCTGGTTCGACGGCGGGATGGATAAGGACTCACGATATTTTGCCACGGTACGCCGTGCTACCATAATACCCTGATCGGAAAGCAGGGTAGTCAGCTTGCTGTCGCTGAGCGGCTTCGCCGGGTTTTCTGCGGCGATCAGTTTTTTCACCAGCGCGCGAATGGCCGTTGAGGAAGCTTCGCCGCCCCCTTCGGTATTGACGTGACTGGAGAAAAAATATTTAAGTTCGTAGATACCGCGCGGGCTGTGCAGATATTTTTGCGTGGTAACGCGAGATATGGTTGATTCATGCATATCCACCGCCTGGGCGATATCCGCCAGCACCATGGGACGCATAAACTCTTCCCCCTGTTCGAAAAATGCCTGCTGCTGCTCTACGATGCAGCGGGTGACTTTCAACAGGGTGTCATTACGGCTTTCAAGACTTTTAATCAGCCAGCGGGCTTCCTGCAGGTGGCTGCGGATAAACTGCCCGTCCGCATCGTTTCGGGTGGTGTTGCCCAGCGCCGCGTATTGCTGATTGATTTTAAGGTTGGGAATGCTGTCGGTATTGAGTTCCACCGTCCAGCGGTTATGCACTTTGCGCACCAGGACATCGGGTATCACATACTGCGATTCGGTGGTATTGATGGATTGGCCCGGGCGGGGATCCAGGGATTGAATCAGCGCCATCGCCGATTTCAACACCTCTTCTTTCAGCCGCGTCGACCTCAGCAGGGTACGGAAATCGTGGCTGGCCAGCAAATCCAGGTAATCGGTGACGATAAGCCTGGCTTCCGCCAGATACGGAAAGTCCTTTGACAGCTGCGAGAGCTGAATGAGCAGGCAATCACGTAAATCCCGCGCCGCCACACCCACCGGATCGAATCGCTGGACTCGTTTCAGCACCGCTTCCACTTCATCCATGGTCACGCTCTCTACGCCGATGCTTTCCAGGATATCTTCCAGCGGCACGGTGAGATAACCGGTCTCATCCACCGCATCCACGATGGAGGTGGCGATAGCGATGTCGGTGTCGGAAAAAGGCGTCAGCTCCACTTGCCACATCAGATAATCCTGCAGCGTCTGAATGGTCTCGCCCTGGTAAATCGGCAGCTCCTCGTCGCGATAATCCGTACCGGTGCCGGACGGGGTGCCCGCTGAATACATTTCGTCCCAGGTAGCGTCCAGCGGCAGTTCTTCCGGCATATCCTTTTGCTCCATCGCCTCGCGGGTATCGAGGGATTCGGAGTCGGGAGCGTCGTGCGGCGTGTCTATTTCTTCATGAACGTCCGATTGTTCGAGTAAAGGATTGCTTTCCAGCGCAGTCTGTATTTCCTGCTGGAGTTCAAGCGTGGACAATTGCAACAGACGTATCGCCTGCTGTAACTGCGGAGTCATGGCCAGTTGCTGACTAAACCTGAGTTGCAAACCTTGCTTCATATGATGCGTTAATTAACCTCATGGCCCTTCATTCTTCAGGACACCTTATCAGAGGCGGAACTCTTCGCCCAGATAAACACGTTTCACCTGCTCGTCCTGGAGGATTTCAGCCGGGGACCCGTGCGCGATGAGTTTACCCTGACTGACTATATAAGCACGCTCGCACACGTCCAGCGTCTCGCGCACATTATGATCGGTAATCAACACCCCGAGCCCGCTGTCGCGCAAATGTTCGATGATTTTTTTGATATCGATAACGGAAATCGGATCCACACCGGCAAAAGGTTCATCAAGCAAAATGAATTTAGGGTTGGCGGCCAGGGCGCGGGCGATTTCCACCCGGCGCCGCTCGCCGCCGGAAAGAGATTGTCCCATATGATCGCGCAGATGGGCGATATGGAACTCCTCCATCAGGGCATTGGCCCGGTCCTCGCGCTGGGCGCCGCTCAGGTCCTTCCTGATTTGCAGCACCGCCATCAGATTATCATAGACGCTGAGGCGGCGGAAAATGGAGGCCTCCTGCGGCAGATAGCCGATACCCCGGCGCGCGCGGGTATGCAGCGGCAGGATACTGATGTCGTCGTCGTCAATAACGATGCGGCCGGCGTCGCGCTGAATGATGCCCACAACCATATAAAACGTGGTGGTTTTGCCCGCACCGTTGGGTCCCAGCAATCCGACAATTTCGCCTGAACTGACCTTGAGGCTGACGTTTTCCACCACATGGCGGCCTTTGTAAGCTTTAGCCAGGTTTTCCGCGATTAATGTTGCCATAGGAGCTGTTAACCTTGTTAATTAGCGGCGGGTTTAACCGCCGGAGCGGCCTTCTTGGCCGGTGCGGCTTTAGCAGCCGGTGCGCCCGGCGCGGCCGGGGTTTTATCCTGCAACTGGGACGGCACCAGCACGGTTGTCACCCGTTTGCCTTTGTCGCTGAAGGCCTCCATCTGCTGCTGTTTCACCAGATAGGTAATACGATCGCCTTTGACGTTGCTGTCCAGCTGTTCGATGTAAGCGTCACCGGTAAGAATGACATAGTCGTTGGCCAATTCGTAGCGCACCTTCTGCGCATGGCCCTTCACCGGTTTACCGCTGTCCTGCATCTGGTAGAAGGTAACCGGATTTCCGTAGCCTTCCACCACTTCCTTGCCCTGCACGCCGTTGGGACGGGTAATGACGACCTTATCCGCCCTGATATCGATGGAGCCTTGTTTTACCACCACCGTGCCGGTCAGCGTCACGGTATTGGTGAGCATATCAACCGCCTGCTGCGCGGAGTCAACATTGATCGGCTGGTCGGTATCGCCGGTCAGCGCCATGGCCTTGGCGCTGAGCAGTAACAGCGCGCCGGCGGCGATGATGTTATGGATTTTGCTGCTGGTTCTGAATTTCATAAGAGGTCTTGACCTTTTCAATCAACTGGGCAGTCTTGCTTCGCAGATTTCCGCGCATCTTTGTGCCTACAGAGTTAAAGCCGACGCCATATAAGGTGACTACGTCATCAGAAGACACATCCTGCGTCACCAGATTCACTACCGCGTTATCGGTTCTGATGTGCTGCAGCTGTGATGTGTCGGTCAGGCTGTCTACCTGAACATGGCCATATAAATAAAGCATTTTATCACCGGTCAGCTTGGCCTGATCGGCTTTGACTGTCCAGGTCGCGACCTTGTTTTCATCGTACATCGTCGCCACCGGTCGGGTAAACCATGTGATTTGTTCCACGGCATATTGTTTTACATGATCGGATATCAGCCGGTAGTTCAGGCTCCCCAAGGGGTTATAGACCGTAGTGACGGTATGCTCGCTCTGATAGGTCGGCTCGCCGGTATCCGTCACCGCCGGGGCCGTCGCGTTGTCGTTATCCGCCAGGTTCCAGCCGATGAGCACCAATACCACGATAACCAGCAGCAGGGTAACCCAATATTTTGTCTTACTCATACCGACTGCCCTTTGGCATCCTCAAGCTTCCCCTGCGCCAGCAACAACAGATCACAGACTTCCCGCACCGCGCCGCGGCCGCCGCGGATATGCGTCACGTAATCGGCCTTGGGCGATAACAGCGGATGGGCATCCGCTACGGCAATAGCCAGGCCAACCCGCGCCATCACCGGCCAATCAATCAGGTCATCGCCGACGTAAGCCACCTGCTCCTCTGTTAAAGAGAGTTTATCCAACAGGGCTACAAAGGCCAAAAGCTTATCCGATTGCCCCTGATAAAGATGGACGATGCCCAGGGTTTTACAACGATCCTCCACCAATTTGGCGGAGCGGCCGGTAATAATAGCGACCTCGATGCCGGATGTCAGCAAGCTTCGGATACCGTAGCCGTCGCGCACGTTGAATGCTTTCAGTTCTTCGCCCTGGTTGCCTTGGTAGATCAGGCCGTCGGACAATACGCCGTCGACGTCGCAAATCAGCAGCCGGATATCCCGGGCGCGCCGTAAAACGGATTCTTCAACCGGTCCGTAGCATGTATCAATACGGGGGGTATCATGCATGGCGCAGTTCCTTCCTTGTTAAATGACGCCGGCGCGTAGCATATCATGCATATGCACCACGCCCAGCAGACGGTTTTGTTCCGCCACCAGCACCGAAGTGATATGCCGCGATTGCATAAGATTAAGCGCTTCCACCGCCAGGATGTTAGGGGTGACGCGGATACCGCCCGCCGTCATCAGGTCGGCGATGCGTGCCTTATTGAGATCCACGCCCATATCGAATACCCGCCGCAGATCGCCGTCGGTAAAAATACCTTCGATATTACCTTTCTCATCACATATAACGGTCATACCGAGATTTTTACGTGTCATTTCCAACAGAGCGTCCCGCAGCGACGCGTCGCGGGGGGTAATGGGGATTTCATCGCCATTGTGCATGATATCGGCCACCCGCAGCAGCAATTTGCGGCCCAGCGAGCCGCCGGGATGGGAGAGGGCGAAATCTTCTGAGGTGAAGCCGCGGGCCTGAAGCAGCGCCACCGCCAGGGCGTCCCCCATGACCAGCGCGGCGGTGGTGCTGGCGGTGGGCGCCAGGCCGAGAGGGCAGGCTTCCAGGGGAACATGGACGCAAATATGGATATCCGCGGCTTTGGCCATGGCGCTTTCCGGCTTGCCAGTCATGCAGATCAGCGGAATGCTTAAGCGTTTCAACACTGGGATCAGCGCCAGGATCTCATTGGCTTCGCCGGAGTTCGACAGGGCAATAACGATATCCTGGGCTGCAACCATGCCCAAATCGCCGTGGCTGGCTTCGCCGGGGTGGACAAAAAACGCCGGCGTGCCGGTGCTGGCGAAAGTGGCCGCCATCTTGCGACCGATGTGGCCGGATTTGCCCATGCCCATCACCACGACCTTGCCGCTGCAAAAAAATATTTTTTCACAGGCGCGGCGGAAATCGTCGTTGATATATTGATCCAGCTGCGCTAGACCGGCCCGCTCTACGGCGAGAACCTGCTTACCGGCTGCCGGAAAGTCAAAGTCC
This sequence comes from Sodalis ligni, assembly GCF_016865525.2. Lineage (NCBI taxonomy): Bacteria > Pseudomonadati > Pseudomonadota > Gammaproteobacteria > Enterobacterales > Bruguierivoracaceae > Sodalis > Sodalis ligni. Next base: position 676,200 of record NZ_CP075169.1, read on the forward strand.
GGCGCTAATGATAAATGTGACATAAATTCATCCTGATGGCCCGGCGGTGTATCCGGGCTAAATAAACAGCACCGTAAGATAGGCGGCGAAGGCACCTAACAGCAGACCGCCCATCATTGAATTGATCCTGTGGTGTTTGCGTAAACAGAACGCCGCCAATACTATGCTGGCCGCCAGCATGACCCAATAATCCCGCCGGACCGCCAGCGGGTCCAGCGGCCCGGGGGAGAGCAGGGCGGGGACGCACAGCACCAGGAGGCTATTGACGATATTGGAGCCAATGAGATTTCCCAGGGCAATATCGTTTTCTCCTTTCAGCGCGCCGGCAATCACCGTTGCAAGCTCCGGCAGGCTGGTGCCGACGGCCACGACCGTCAGGCCGATGACCAGCTCTCCCACCCCCAGCTGCCGCGCCAGTACGCCGGCGTTATCAATAACCATATGCGCCGAGACGGGCATGATGATAAACGCCAGCGCCAGCCACAGCGCCGCTACGGTGTTGCCGCCGCCCCGCGGCAGCTCCGCCATCTGCTGGCGGGTCAGGCTGTCGTCCGGCGAACGCAGTGCCGGCCGGGACATGTTCACTACGGCGGCAATATAACCGATGCCCGCCAGTAACAGTATCATACAATCCCGGCGGCTCAGGATGTTATCCGCCAGCAACATACCGAACAATGCCGTGGCAAACAGCAGCAACGGCAGCTCCCGCCGCAGGATATCCGAGTGGAACGCTATCGGCCTGAAAAGGGCCGCGCCCCCGGCGATAAGCAGGATATTGGTGATATTGGAGCCGATGATATTTCCTATCGCCAGGTCGTTTTCATGATTCAGGGCGGCGGTAACCGAAATCATCAATTCCGGCAGGGAGGTACCCAACGACACCACGGTGCAGCCGATAAGCCATGGCGCGATCCCCAGCGAACGACTCAGGACGGCAGCACTGTAAACCAATCTATCCGCGCCATAAACGAGTAGAATAAGGCCGATAATAAGTAATGACGTGGTCAAAAACATGTAAAATCCTTGATTTGACTATAATCCTGGCCTGCCGGCGGCCGCTTCCTCCCCGCGGCGGGATAAATAAGTGCATCTCATCTATGGCGTTGTCTGATTTTGACCGCCAGGAGACAAAAAGTAAAATCCGGCCGCCGATCCTATCTTAACGCCGATAGGTAAGTTTATGTAAAAGTTCGATGATTTGGCGCTATTCATTTAATATCGTAGGTTAGAGCTCTTAGTGAGAACGTATAGGCAGTGAAATAATATGAATCAAAAGGCACCTCTGGTGGACATCCGCGGATTGAGTTTCCGCCGCGGCAATCGCCCGATATTCGATAACATCACCTTGCATGTCCCTAGAGGGAAAATCACTGCCATCATGGGGCCATCGGGCATCGGCAAAACCACCCTGCTGCGTCTGATAGGCGGTCAATTGGCCCCCGACAGTGGCGAAATCTGGTTCGATGGTGATAATATCCCGGCCTTGTCGCGGCGGCGGCTGTATGACGTGCGCAAGAAAATCAGCATGTTATTCCAGTCCGGCGCGCTGTTCACGGATATCAACGTGTTCGAGAACGTGGCGTTTCCCCTGCGGCAACATACCCGGTTGCCGGAGCCGGTACTGCGCACCACGGTGATGATGAAGCTTGAGGCGGTGGGGCTGCGCGGCGCCGCTTCCCTGATGCCGTCGGAGCTCTCCGGCGGCATGGCCAGGCGGGCGGCGCTGGCGCGGGCCATCGCTCTCGATCCGGAACTTATCATGTTCGACGAGCCTTTTGTCGGGCAGGATCCCATTACCATGGGGGTCCTGGTGAAGCTCATTGATGAATTGAACCACGCGCTGGGGGTCACCTGCATCGTGGTTTCCCATGACGTGCCGGAGGTGCTGAGTATCGCTGACTATGCTTATATCGTGGCTGAACAGCACGTCGTGGCGGAAGGGACGCCGGAGCAGCTGCGCACTAACGATGATGCCAGGGTGCGCCAATTTTTGGACGGCATTGCCGACGGGCCGGTTCCCTTCAATTATCCCGCCGCGGATTATAAAACCCAGCTTTTAGGTTCAGGGAGTTGACCGGGCCATGCTAACGCAAGCATTAGCGTCCATCGGACGCCGGGGCATTGATGTCTGCCTTGCCTTCGGGCGGGCCGGCCTGCTGCTGTTTAACGCGCTGGTGGGTAAACCCGACTTTCGCCAACAGTGGCCGCTGCTTATCAAGCAGTTGTATAGCGTCGGGGTGCAGTCCCTGATGATTATTATCGTTTCCGGGCTGTTTATCGGCATGGTGCTGGGGTTGCAGGGTTATATCATCCTGACCACCTACAGCGCCGAGTCCAGCCTGGGCATGTTGGTGGCGTTATCGCTGCTGCGCGAACTGGGGCCGGTGGTCACCGCGCTGCTGTTCGCCGGCCGTGCCGGCTCGGCGCTCACCGCCGAGATTGGCTTAATGAAGGCCACCGAACAGTTATCCAGCCTTGAAATGATGGCGGTGGATCCCCTGCGTCGCATTGTGGCTCCGCGGTTTTGGGCCGGGGTCATCAGCATGCCGCTGCTGACGGCGATTTTTGTCGCGGTGGGTATCTGGGGCGGCGGGGTGGTAGGCGTGGATTGGAAAGGTATCGATAGCGGCTATTTCTGGTCCGCTATGCAGGGCGCGGTGGACTGGCGTCAGGATTTGGTGAATTGCCTGATCAAAGGCGTGGTTTTCGCCATCACCGTGACCTGGATTGCGTTGTTCAACGGTTATGATGCGATTCCCACCTCCGAGGGCATCAGCCGGGCAACCACCAGAACCGTGGTTCATGCGTCCCTGGCGGTGTTGGGACTGGATTTCGTGCTGACAGCACTGATGTTTGGGAAGTGAGTTAATGCAAACGAAAAAAAGCGAAATATGGGTCGGCGTGTTTATGATTATCGCTTTATGCGCCATCGTCTTTCTCTGCCTGCAGGTGGCGAATATCCGCTCCTTTGGGAATACCGCCACTTATCGTATTTCCGCCTCGTTCGATAATATCGGCGGACTGAAGGTTCGCTCGCCGGTGAAGGTGGGCGGCGTGGTGATCGGCCGGGTGGCGGACATTACCCTCGATCCTAAAACCTATGCCCCCAAGGTGGCGATGGATATCGAATCCACTTACAACCACATCCCGGATACCAGTTCACTGGCGATCCGGACCTCGGGCCTGCTGGGAGAGCAATACCTGGCGCTCAACATCGGCTTTGAAGATCCCGATATGGGCACCTCCATCCTCAAGGACGGCGGCACCATTCAGGACACCAAGTCGGCACTGGTGCTGGAAGACTTGATCGGCCAGTTCCTGTACAAGAGCGGCGGCGACAACAAGTCGGCGCCGGACGGCGGCAAAAATCCTGCGGATGGAACGAACAGCGCGCCGGCCGCCGGCGGTGCCTCCGCTCCCGCGGCATCCGGCAACGGCGCCCAGCCCGCCGCGACGAATCACTGAGAGGAAATGACCTATGTTTAAGCGTTTGATAATGATAGCCCTGCTGGTGGTGATAGCGCCTTTGGCACAGGCGGTGGACCAGACCAACCCCTATGCCTTGATGAATGAAGCGGCGGGAAAAACCTTTACGCGCCTGAAAAACGAGCAGAGCCAGATCCGGCAGAACCCCGATTATCTGCGCACCATCGTGCGGGACGAACTGCTGCCCTATGTCCAGATAAAATACGCCGGCGCCCTGGTGCTGGGCTCCTATTACCGCGATGCGACCCCGGCCCAGCGCGATGCCTATTTCAAGGCATTCCAAAGCTATCTGGAGCAGGCTTACGGACAGGCCCTGGCCATGTACCGCAACCAAACCTTCCAGGTTGAGCCGGAAAAACCGCTGGGTGACGCCACTATTATCGCCATACGGGTGACCATTGTGGATCAGGGCGGCCGGCCGCCGGTCCGGCTTGATTTTCAATGGCGCAAGAACAGCCAGACGGGCAACTGGCAGGCCTACGATATGATAGCCGAAGGCGTGAGCATGATTACCACGAAGCAAAACGAGTGGGCTTCCACCCTGCGCCAGAAAGGCATCGACGGCCTGACACAGCAGCTACAGGCAGCCGCCGGCCAGCCCATTACGCTGGATAAGCAAAACAATGGCTGAGTCCCTGAGCTGGCAAGCCGACGGCGACACCCTGCTGTTGCGGGGCGAGCTGGATCGCGACACGCTGCTCTCCTTCTGGACGCAGCGGGATAGTCTCTTGCCGGGTATCCGCTTTCTGGATGTTTCAATGCTGGATCGCGTGGATTCCGCCGGCGTGGCCATGATGCTGCATTTATGCGCGTCGCAGGCTAAACAAGGCGGAGCGTTGGCATTAACCGGCGTCACGGAAAAACTGCGCACGCTGATTACCCTCTACAAGCTGCAAGATATTCTTCCTTCCGTAGATGATAAGCTGGCTTGAGCTTATTGACAAAGTGTTCGGTCGGGACAGGCCGCCCGGTCGTAAACACGCCGTGAACCCATCCCTGGGGGCTCGATCCGCGCCGTCCCTGGCGCGGACGGTTTACTCTTCTGGCAGCCTGTCCCACCTTATTGACTCCGAGTACGTTTGTCAGCAGCCACAGCCGGCGTAAGCCGGCTTCATACCCCTGATAATAACCCTCTGTCCTCCAAGATGTTTTTGTTCGGCCGTGCTTAAAGGCCAAAGGATTATCGTTATGCCTGTTTCCGATGGCGACGTATTCATCTAAGATAGCGGCTTGTTTCCCGACCCATGACAGTGATTTGACCATTATGGAAAACCACGAAATCAAAGAAGTTCTGATGAGCGCCCTGGCACTGCAAGAGGCTCATGTATCGGGCGACGGCAGCCATTTTCAGGTCATCGTCGTGAGTGAGCAATTTGCCGGTATGAGCCGGATCAAAAAGCAACAGGCGGTGTATGCCCCGTTGGCGGAATATATTTCGGATAATCGTATACATGCGCTTTCCATCAAGGCCTATACGCCTGATGAATGGCAGCGCGATCGCAAACTGAACGGCTTTTAGGCCGTCGGCGGCGTCCGGCGGCATTGCACCCGTTAATAAGAGAGCAGTTGTAATGGATAAATTTCGTGTCCAGGGTCCGACCCGGTTAAGCGGAGAAGTGACCATATCCGGCGCCAAAAATGCTGCGCTGCCGATATTGTTTGCCGCCTTGTTGGCGGAAAAGCCGGTTGAAATACAAAACGTCCCCAAATTGAAAGATATCGATACCACCATGAAGCTGCTGAGCCAGCTTGGGGCGAAGGTGGAACGTAACGGTTCGGTGCATGTGGATGCCAGCGGCGTCAATGTCTTCTGCGCCCCTTATGATCTGGTGAAAACCATGCGCGCGTCCATTTGGGCGCTGGGACCGCTGGTGGCCCGCTTCGGCCAGGGCCAGGTTTCCCTGCCCGGCGGTTGCGCCATCGGCGCCCGGCCGGTGGATTTGCATATTTCCGGCCTTGAGCAGTTAGGCGCCACCATCAAGCTTGAGGAAGGGTATGTGAAGGCGTCCGTCGATGGTCGCCTGCGGGGCGCGCACATCGTGATGGATAAGGTCAGCGTGGGCGCCACGGTGACCATTATGAGCGCCGCCACCCTGGCGGACGGCACTACCATAATCGAAAATGCCGCACGGGAACCGGAGATTGTCGATACCGCCAATTTCCTGATTACCCTCGGGGCCAACATCAGCGGCGCCGGCACCGATAAAATCACCATTGAAGGAGTGGCCCGCCTGGGTGGCGGTGTATATCGCGTACTGCCGGACCGCATCGAAACCGGAACCTTCCTGGTGGCGGCGGCCATTTCCGGCGGTAATGTTACCTGTCGCGCTACCCGTCCGGACACGCTGGACGCTGTATTGGCCAAATTGCGTGAAGCCGGCGCGGATATCGACATCGGCGAAGACTGGATAAGTCTTGATATGCATGGCAAACGCCCGAAGGCCATTACGGTGCGTACTGCTCCGCATCCCGGCTTTCCTACGGATATGCAGGCACAGTTCAGCTTGTTGAATCTTGTGGCGGAGGGAACCGGCGTTATCACTGAAACCATCTTTGAAAACCGGTTTATGCATGTGCCCGAATTGATTCGCATGGGTGCCCGAGCGGAAATCGAAAGCAACACCGTGATTTGCCATGGGGTGGAAACGCTGTCCGGGGCACAGGTTATGGCAACCGATTTACGCGCATCCGCCAGCCTGGTGTTGGCCGGCTGCATCGCCGAGGGCGTTACGGTGGTGGATCGTATTTATCATATCGATCGCGGTTATGATTGCATCGAAGCTAAACTGCGCAAGCTTGGCGCAAACATCGAGCGCATCAGCGGTGAATAGGCGGTAATTCTGAAACGGGCCGCCGGCGGCGGCCCTTCCACAGGTTATCCACAAGTCAATCACAGGGTTATACCGCGACACCGTTTTGCTGGGTTCCCGAAACCGGGCGATCATTGCCGTACTGAGATAAAACAAACTGCTTTATCACTTTGTTCAATACCGGAGTGGACGTAATGCCGTAACGTGCCGCTATGACCCGGTAGTTCCCACCGGAACGGATATCCGCCATGGCCCGATCTAAATAGCATTCTTCTAATGCAACACGTGCGATTGGAGAGATGATACCGAATCGCTCGGCGAGCGTTTGGCAATTTTCACCGGCAAGCACCCCGTTGCCGGCGACGGCATTAACGCAATCTGACTGCAGCACATCAAGGCTGGCCATGAGTTGGATGCCGTATTTCCTGGCAATGTCACGCCAATGGCCGCCGGCCTGGATGTCCTTCTGTATATCCCCGCCTTTGATCAGTTTATTTTCAAGCGTTGCCACCGCCTTTGGCTGAGTAATCCGATATTTTTCCCGAATTTTACCGGCATTAAGGCTGCCTTCCATTTTGGAATCGAGAATAAAATCAATAGTGGATAATTCCAGCTGGAGCCGTGCGGCTTCGGTTTTGAGACCCAGCCTTACGGCGATGCTATGGCAATCATTCTCCCACTTGATATCCCGCGTCCCCCTGGTGCTCACTACGTGATTTTCCAAAGCGACGCGCACCTCATCAGTAAAAATGCCATATTTGGCGGCAATCTGATGGCAAGTCAGGCGCAGGTTGCCTTTTCGCGTAATCAGACTCTGTAAAGAGCATTTTTCCAAGGCGACACGGGCATTTGGATGAGATATGCCATGCCTGGTGGCTAACACTTGACAGTTATTACCATGACGGGCGTAAGCCCCGGCCAGGCCTTCTACGGCATGGCTTTCTAATACGCCACGGGCGATATGGCTGGTTATTCCGTAATGTTTGGCCACGATATCGCAGTGCTTACCCAACTGAACTTCCGCTTTGGCAACACCGTTTATGGCATAGCTTTCGAGCAGCGTGCGTCCTTCAGGCGTAGCGATACCGTAGAGTCTGGCCAGTTCATCACAGTTATTACCGATGTGCGCCATTTCCCAAAGTCGGGTACGAATCGAAAAGTTCTCAATTTCGTTTCTCATCGCAGGGGTACATATGCCATATTTCTCGGCCAGCATAAGGCAATTACCGCCGGACCCTGCTTCTATTCCCAGGACGCCTCCTAACGCATAATACTCTAGATATTCTCGCCCGGTGGCGGTAATGATCTCATATCGTTGCGCCAGGATTACGCAGTTCTCGCCTCTTTGCGCCTTGATGCCGATGCAGTGTCTGACCATATAGGTTTCAAGCTGCATGCGTCCTGAAGGGGTAAAAACGCCATATCGCTCGGCAATATCCCCACAGGTGTCCGTTTCATTGATTAGAGGCCGGTATGCCTCGGTAAAAATATACTGCTCAAGCAGCGCAATACTCCCTTCTTCGCCGATACCGAATTTAACGGCGACGTTACGGGCATTTTTTCCCGCCCATCCTCCTTCGCCCGCCAAGGTGTTAACAATCAACCGTTCGAGTTCCTGTAGGGACGACGGGCTGGTAATGGCATACCTCGCTGCAACATCCCTCAAGCTGCTCTCGGCGGTAATTTGGTCAATCAGCAAACGGCAAAAGGCCGTTTTATCCTCGATAGCCCGCAGCTGAGATGCCAGGGAAGGGGTGCTTTCATAGTGAAGCCTCGCCTCGGCGGCATAGAGTGCCATGGCGATAGGCCGATCCTCTGGATTCATCTCGTAAATATGCCCGCCGAGACGTATCAGCGGCAGGACCCGCTGTTTTGCCGTCAATGCCTGTATTTTCGCCAAAGCGGTATCAAAATCCCTGATTGTGATTACCCATGACAAAGTATCGCTAACTGTACGGCCATAGTTGATTTCCTTGGCGAAATAGGCTTTTTGTTTCGTGTTGAATATCGTCGCCAGCGGCACCATATCTTCAGGCCGGATATAGCCGATAATGGTTTTCAATACCAAATCAGGCATTTCCGCCAGCGTCGGCGCCGCTGCCTTTGCAGACTGGGTATAACCAAAGACAGCGTCGCCGGACGCTATCAGTGGCCGCTTAAGAGCGCTATTGCTTAGACGGGTCAGGGTGGACGATACGGACCCGCCGGAATTCATTTCTTTATCAAGGCTGGTTAATGGATTTACAGAGGGGAAATTTCCCGGTAAAGCCGATGTTATGGGCAGCATTCCTCATTATCCTTAATAATATAGGATGAATAATTAGCGTTGCCACCACCGAGTCCTTCAAGACGATGTGGCAGATAATGATGCCAACGGTCTATCGGCCTGCGGTAAATGGCAACCATGATATAAAAAATCCGCTTATTAATTATCATCCACTCGGTTACCGGGAAATAAACCATCAAAGGAAAACTGCCGCTAAATTAACTATGGTTTAGATGGCATTTTATGGGAGTGGTCCGTGAGGAGTAGATTTATGACTGAATCGATCGCGAGTTTCCGCCTTATTTTTGACGCGATGGGATGATAGTGATATAGCCGCTTACAGCCCAGAGGAGTGTATATATTATATCTGCGGGGATTGTTAAACAGACGCCATATGACCTTAATTGCCATATGTCCGGCGCTGTGATCATATCGCAAAATTTATTCAGCCAAACAGGCAAGCCGTTTCCTGTTTGGCCGTCGTTAAATATTGGCAGGGGGACATCACCGCACGGCATCGGTAAAATTCCTATAATCTTTGCTTCATTCAGAGGACGGGTACTCTTGAATTGTCACCTGCAGGGTCATTTTGGCGCCGTTGCGCATTATCACTACAGGGATAACCGACCCCGGCCTGATTTCCGCCACCTGATCCATGGTTTCAATGGCGGACAGCGCCGCTCTGTTATTGACGCTCAATATCACGTCATTGACCTTAATGCCGGCTTGCGCCGCCGGGCCGCCGGGCGTGACTTCATTGACGATAATGCCCTGGATGCGATCCAGGCTGGTGCTGCTGGCATGCAACGGGGCCACTTCTCGCCCGCCGATGCCGATATAACCGCGAATCACCCTGCCGTCCCGGATAAGCTTGTTCATGACTTTGGTGGCAAGGGCAGTGGGGATGGCAAAACCAATGCCTTCCGGAGTCTCGCCGTTATTGCTTTTATCGAATGACAGGGTATTGATGCCCACCAGCTCCCCCAGGGAGTTGATCAGCGCGCCGCCGGAGTTGCCTTGATTGATGGAGGCATCGGTTTGAAGAAAGTTCTGCCGTCCGGACGGACTCAGGCCGATGCGGCCGGTGGCGCTGATAATGCCCTGGGTCACGGTCTGGCCCAGGTTATAGGGATTGCCGATGGCCAGCACCACATCGCCGATATGCGGGGCACGGTCAGGGTTGATGGGAATGACCGGCAGGTTGTTGGCATCAATCTTTAACACCGCCAGATCGGTGAGGCTGTCAGAGCCCACCAGCAACGCTTCATATACCCGGCCGTCTTGCAATGCCACGATGATCTGCTCAGCGTTATTGATGACATGCTTATTGGTGAGCACGTAACCCTTCTGGTTCATGATAACGCCGGAACCGAGGGTACGGATTTGCAGCTCGTTATGGGAATCGCTGTTCACGCTGCGGTTATAGACATTCACCACCGCGGGAGCGCCGCGCCGAACCGCCTGGTTAAAACTGAGGGGCGTTTCGCCATCGCCGCCGAAATGGCCGCTGAGCAGCGCGCCGGTCGTAGAGCGCAACGTAGGCACCGCCAGCAGTAAGATGCCCGCGATGACAAAACCGAAAATGACCGCACGTATAAGCTTAACCAGCATGGTAACCGACTATCGAAAAAGGGATGGGGGAAATAGCGGCAGGATAGCATGAGTTAATCGGGCACCGCAGTGCCGGCACCCGATTTTTTGTCAAATCAACGCAATAACAGGAAAATACTCTCGTCCCCACGGATAATGTTCATTGCCATTACCGGCGGTTTGGCATCCAGCACCTTGCGCAGCTGGACGAGATTTTCCACCCGTTCACGATTGATGCCGATAATCACATCGCCTTTGTGCAGGCCAATCTGCGCGGCGGGGGAATCTTTCACCACATCATCCACGGCGACGCCCTTGGTACCGTCTTTCAACTGGCCGTCGCTCAATGACGCACCCTGCAGCGAGGGTGAAAGCACTTCGGCGCTGGTGGTGCTGGAGGCGCTGTCATCCAGGGTGACGGTGACATCCAACGGTTTACCGTTGCGCAGCAAACCTATCTTGACGGCTTTACCCGGCGGTGTCGTGCCTATCTTCACCCGCAGCTCGGCAAAGCTGGTGATGGGTTTGCCTTCAATGGCGACGATAATATCGCCGGCCTTGATGCCGGCCTTGGCAGCGGCGGAGCCGGGCAGGACTTCGCTGACGAATGCCCCGCGCTGGGTGTTGATATTGAATGCCTTCGCCATGTCGGCGGTCATTTCGCTGCCCTTGATGCCGAGCAGGCCGCGTTTAACCGTGCCGAACTCGATCAACTGCTGGCTAAGGTTTTGCACCATATTGCTGGGAATGGCGAAGCCGATGCCGATATTGCCACCGCCGGGAGCCAGGATGGCGGTATTGATGCCGATGAGTTCGCCGTTGAGATTAATCAGCGCGCCGCCGGAGTTGCCTCGGTTGATGGAGGCGTCGGTCTGGATGAAGTTTTCCAGCCCTTCCAGATTCAGACCGCTGCGCCCCAGCGCCGAGATGATCCCGGAGGTGGCGGTTTGTCCCAAGCCGAAGGGGTTACCCACCGCCACGGCGAAATCCCCCACCCTTAACGCGTCGGAATCCGCCATTTTGATTTCGGTCAGGTTGGTCGGATTCGGCAACTGCAGCAGCGCCAAATCGGTCTGCTCGTCGCGGCCCACCAGTTTGGCATCGAATTCGCGGCCATCGTTTAACTGGACCTTGATTTTGTCGGCGCCGTTTACCACATGGTTATTGGTAATGACATAACCTTTGGCGGCGTTGATGATGACGCCGGACCCCAGTCCTTCAAACGGACGGGTATCTCCCTGCTGCCCCTGCTGCGGGTCAACCGGCCCGTTGGGTCCGAAAAAGTATTTGAATTCTTTCGGCAGGTTTTGCCGTTGTACCTGCTGGGTGCCCTCCACATGCACGCTGACCACCGCCGGCAAGACTTTTTCCAGCATGGGGGCCAGGCTCGGCATGGTTTGTCCGGGTACGGTGGCCGGCAATGCCGCTTCGACAGGAATAAAAGGAGTTAAACCGAGTCCGATGCAAAGTGCTAAGGCGCTGATTAAAGGGGTTTTCTTCATTAAGTTATTAACTCGTTTGCTGTCTGTGGACGACGTCATTAATAAGGGATCCTAATAAAACGCCACGTAATGACTCTAAGACCCTGCGGCCCTGACGAAAGTTCAGTAACGCCGCAAAGGTTGCGCCGGCGGCGCGGTGTCAACGTTACCCGCCGGCAACTGCCAAATTATTTACGCGGTTCCCGCGTAGTGCGCAGCAATCCGCTGGCGCTCTCGGGATAGTCGCGCGGCTGCATCCCAGGCGGAACCTGGTCGTTGTCGGCTTCCGCCTCGGTCAAACGATAATGGAACGGATTACTTTCGCCGGGCAGGTTGGGCAGCAGGCTATCGGAGCCTTTGGCCATATGCTGGTAAAGCTGGCGGTAATCGTGCGCCATATTATCCAGCAACTCCGCGCTCCGGGCGAAATGGCCGGTTAATTCCTGCCGGTACTCTTCCAGTTCCGCTTTGCTTTTTTCCAATTCATGCTGCAATGTCTGCTGCTGACGTAGCTTACGGTTACCGAACCGCATTCCGACCGCACCGATGATGACACCAGCAACTAATCCTATCAGCGCATATTCCCAGGTCATAATGACTCCTATATTTGACTTCGTTGTCCCGTAGGGTTTTCCAGACTCTATACCTCCCACTATAACCGTTTACCCGGCCGGAGTGGAACCCGTTAGCATGATGCCCGTCAAAGGGCGATTATTTGTTGCCGGGTTGTGTTCCGCACCGGGGCTGTTTAGGATGTCTCAGGCAAGAAATTGCGACTCGAAAGCTTTTGGGTATATCTATTTCATAATCAGCAGCCGGGAACATCCCTCACCATGCAAGAAATATCGCCATTGTTCCTTTATCAGCGCATGCTGGCGGAAGGGGAGTATCGGGCCGATGCTGTCCAGGCCGAGGCCATCGGTAAGCTGGATCGATTGCACCGCGAATTGCTGGCGCGCCGCGCCGAGCCCCCGGCGGATGCCGGCGGTATCTTCGGTCGCCTGGGCAAGAAATTATTGGGTAAAACCCCCACCGCGGAGCCGGTGCGGGGATTGTACATGTGGGGCGGAGTGGGGCGTGGTAAAACCTGGCTGATGGATCTCTTTTATCAGAGCCTGCCGGAAGAGCGGAAGCTGCGCCTGCACTTCCACCGGTTTATGCTGCGGGTCCATGAAGAGCTGGCCGTCCTGCAGGGGCGCGAGGATCCGCTGGAGATCGTGGCCGACGGTTTCAAAGCGCAAACCGACATACTCTGCTTTGACGAATTTTATGTCTCGGACATTACCGATGCCATGCTGCTGGGCACGTTGATGCAGGCGCTGTTCGCCCGGGGTATTACCCTGGTGGCCACCTCCAATATTCCGCCGGACGATTTATACCGCAATGGCTTGCAGCGTTCGCGCTTTCTGCCGGCTATTGAGATGATTAAACGCCATTGCGAGGTGATGAACGTAGACGCCGGCATCGATTACCGACTGCGCACCCTCACCCAGGCGAATCTTTACCTCACGCCCAACGACCCGCGCACCGCCGACGCCATGACCCGCATATTCACACGGCTGGCGGGTAAGGGCCCCGGCAACGCGCCGGTACTTACGGTCAATCATCGCCCGTTGCCCACGCTCGGCGCCGAGGGGGGCGTGGTGGCCCTGGATTTCGACACCCTTTGCGCCGGCCCGCGCAGCCAGAATGACTATATCGTTCTCTCCCGTTTGTACCACAGCGTATTGCTGCAAAACGTACACGCCATGGGCCGCACGGAGGAGAACACCGCCCGGCGTTTTATCGCCCTGGTGGACGAATTCTACGAACGCCGGGTCAAACTGGTGATGGCCGCCGATGTCCCCATGGCGGACTTGTACCGGGGGGACCTGCTTAAATTCGAATTCCGCCGCTGCCTCTCCAGGCTGCAGGAAATGCAGAGCGAAGAGTACCTGGCGGAGCCACATCAACCCTGAACGCCCAATGGCAGGGTAGGCCCGCGATCATCGAACGTGCGGCGAGCGTGTTAAAGGGAGACCGTGCCGATGGGGCCGAATCGGGCATGGTTTTCCTGCCCGACAGAGCGCCCCACAGCGCGGTAGGCCCGCGATCATCGAACGTGCGGCGAGCGTGTTAAAGGGGGACCGTGCCGATGGGGCCGAATCGGGCATGGTTTTCCTGCCCGACAGAGCGCCCCACAGCGCGGTAGGCCCGCGATCATCGAACGTGCGGCGAGCGTGTTAAAGGGAGACCGTGCTGATGGGGCCGAATCGGGCATGGTTTTCCTGCCCGACAGAGCGCCCCACAGCGCGGTAGGCCCGCGATCACCGAAATTGCGGCGAGCGTGTTAAAGGGAGACCGTGCTGATGGGGCCGAATCGGGCATGGTTTTCCTGCCCGACAGAGCGCCCCACAGCGCGGTAGGCCCGCGATCATCGAACGTGCGGCGAGCGTGTTAAAGGGAGACCGTGCTGATGGGGCCGAATCGGGCATGGTTTTCCTGCCCGACAGAGCGCCCCACAGCGCGGTAGGCCCGCGATCATCGAACGTGCGGCGAGCGTGTTAAAGGGAGACCGTGCTGATGGGGCCGAATCGGGCATGGTTTTCCTGCCCGACAGAGCGCCCCACAGCGCGGTAGGCCCGCGATCATCGAACGTGCGGCGAGCGTGTTAAAGGGAGACCGTGCTGATGGGGCCGAATCGGGCATGGTTTTTCTGCCCGACCGAGCGCCCCACAGCGCGGTAGGCCCACGATCATCGGTCGTGCAATGAGCGTATTAAAGGGCGCCGCGCCGCTCGGCGCAAATAGTAGTCGACCTTTGCCGCTGACTTCTCTATAATCTTGCGACCCCACGTTACAAGAAGTTTTTTTCCCGAAAACTTCGATCGCGCCAGCAACGGCTACTCGAAGGGGTGGGTTTGCTGGACTAGATAGCCGTGTGAGCCTCATAACTCTTAACGTTTGGGTGTTCACCAACGTGTAACTTCAATTGGGTAAGCTTTTAATGAAAACATTTACAGCAAAACCAAAAACCGTCAAACGCGACTGGTATGTTGTCGACGCCAGCGGAAAAACCCTGGGTCGTCTTGCCACCGAACTGGCCAGTCGCCTGCGCGGGAAGCATAAACCGGAATATACGCCGCATGTTGATACCGGTGATTACATTATCGTGTTGAACGCCGAAAAAATTGCCGTCACCGGCAAAAAGCGTACCGACAAGATTTATTATCACCATACCGGTTTCATCGGCGGTATCAAAGAAACGACCTTTGAAGAGATGATTGCCCGCCATCCTGAGCGTGTGATTGAAATCGCGGTTAAAGGCATGCTGCCAAAAGGCCCGCTGGGTCGTGCAATGTACCGTAAACTGAAAGTTTACGCGGGTACCACGCACAACCACGCGGCTCAGCAACCGCAAGTTCTGGACATTTAATCGGGATTATAGGCAATGGCTGAAAATCAATATTACGGCACTGGTCGCCGCAAAAGCTCTTCCGCACGGGTTTTCATTAAACCGGGTCGCGGCAACATCGTTATCAACCAGCGTAGCCTGGATCAATACTTCGGTCGTGAAACTGCCCGCATGGTAGTTCGCCAGCCGTTGGAACTGGTCGACATGGTTGAGAAGTTCGATCTCTTCATCACCGTTTCCGGTGGTGGTATTTCCGGTCAGGCCGGGGCTATCCGTCACGGTATCACCCGTGCGCTGATGGAATATGATGAATCGCTGCGCGGCGAGTTGCGCAAAGCCGGTTTCGTCACCCGAGACGCCCGTAAAGTTGAACGTAAGAAAGTCGGCCTGCGTAAAGCACGTCGCCGTCCGCAGTTCTCCAAGCGTTAATTTCCGGCTGTTTTCACGGCCACCGAAGCCCGACATTGTTCGGGCTTTATTATTTTTCAAACGTTGATTTGCCGTCAAATCTCTGATTGCGTCCATTTATTCAACATGAATTGCCCTCGCCATCCCCCTAAACATGCAAAAATCTGGTAAACTGTTCCACACTTTTATGCCTGTTTTTACTTGGCCGGCGTTTTTTCATACTGATGCAACCAGGGTTGGTTGCGGCCATGCCGGTAAAGTAACGATGGGTAACGGTGAAACAATTCAGGATAGTAGCCGGGTTGTATGGCTATTCGCGGTATTTTCTAGATAAACTTGGAGGTTTTCATGGCTGTCGCTGCCAACAAACGTTCGGTGATGACGCTGTTTTCCGGCCCGACCGACATTTTTAGCCATCAAGTACGGATCGTACTGGCGGAAAAAGGTGTCAGTGTCGAAATCGAGCAGGTAGAGATGGATAATCTGCCCCAGGACCTGATTGACCTCAACCCTTACCGCACCGTACCGACTTTGGTCGATCGCGAGTTGACCCTGTATGAATCGCGCATCATTATGGAATACCTGGATGAACGTTTTCCCCATCCGCCCTTGATGCCCGTTTATCCGGTGGCCCGCGGCACCAGCCGTTTAATGATGCATCGCATTGAAAGCGATTGGTACTCCCTGATGCGTAAAATCGAACAGGGCAACGCCCAGGAAGCGGAAAGCGCACGTCGTCAATTGCGCGAAGAACTGCTGGCGGTGGCCCCTGTCTTCAACGAGGCACCCTATTTCATGAGCGAAGAGTTCAGCCTGGTGGATTGCTATCTGGCACCTCTGCTGTGGCGTTTGCCGCAAATGGGTATCGAACTGGCGGGTGCCGGCGCCAAAGAGTTGAAAGGCTATATGACGCGAGTATTCGAACGCGACGCCTTTCTGGCCTCCCTCACCGAAGCCGAGCGCGAAATGCGCCTGCAGACCCGGGGTTAGCTGGTATGGAAGTCTCTCAACTTTCTCCTCGTCGCCCTTATCTGCTGCGGGCATTTTATGATTGGCTGCTGGATAATGAGCTGACGCCGCACGTGGTGGTGGATGTTACCGTTGACGGCGTTTCGGTGCCGATGGAATTTGCCCGTGACGGTCAAATCGTGCTGAATATCGCGCCGCGCGCGGTGGCTTCCCTTGAAATGACCAACGATGTGGTGAGCTTCAACGCTCGCTTCGGCGGTATACCGCGCCAGGTCAGCGTGCCCATGGCGGCGGTACTGGCGATCTACGCCCGTGAAAATGGCGCCGGCACCATGTTTGAGCCGGAAGTCGGTTATGAACAATACAGCGCGGAAGCGGGCGCATCAGCCCCTGATAAAGGTTCGGAGACGGTCATGTCCATTATTGACGGCGATCGCCCCGATAGCCAGGATGATACCCGTCCGGACGATGATGAACCGCCAACGCCGCCCCGCGGCGGCCGTCCATCGTTACGCGTGGTTAAATAAGCCCTTTTCGCAGGTATTCCCGCCCATTCGGGCGGGACATACAGAATCAGACCTCAAGATAATTCATGATGCCGTCGGCAGCTTTGCGGCCTTCGGCAATTGCAGTGACCACCAGGTCGGAACCCCGTACCGCATCGCCGCCGGCAAAGATTTTCGGATTACTGGTCTGGAAGGCGGCCTCGCTGTTTTCCGGCGCGATAATCCGCCCCTGTCCGTCGAGCTCCACGCTAAAATCAGCCAGCCAGGACATGGCGTGCGGACGAAAACCAAACGCCAGCACCACCGTATCCGCTGCCAGCACATGCTCCGACCCGGCGATGATTTCCGCACGGCGCCGACCGTGGGCATCGGGCTCGCCCATTTCGGTACGCACCATCTTGACGCCGCACACCTGTCCGGCGCCGTCGATTTCAATACTCACCGGCTGCAGATTGAACATAAATTCAACCCCTTCCTCGCGGGAGTTCTTCACCTCGCGGCGAGATCCGGGCATATTGGCCTCATCGCGACGGTAAGCGCAGATCACGCTGGATGCGCCCTGGCGGATAGCGGTACGCACACAGTCCATGGCGGTGTCGCCGCCGCCCAATACCACCACACGCTTGCCTTCCATGGAGACATAAGGCGCGGCGGGGGCATTTTCAAACCCCATCAGCCGTTTGGTATTGGCTATCAGGAACGGCAGCGCGTCCACCACGCCGGGGGCATCTTCATTATCCAGGCCGCCGCGCATGGATTGATAGGTGCCGACGCCAAGGAATACCGCGTCGAATTCACCCAACAGGTCGCTTAACATAATATCTTTGCCGACCTCGGTATTCAGACGAAATTCGATGCCCATCTCGCTGAAAATTTCCCGCCGCTTGATCATGACATCTTTTTCCAGCTTGAACGACGGAATGCCGAAAGTCAGCAAGCCGCCGATTTCCGGATGACGATCAAATACCACCGCCTGCACACCGTTGCGGATCAGCACATCGGCACAGGCCAGCCCGGCGGGGCCGGCGCCGATAATCGCCACTCGCTTGCCGGTGGAAACCACATCGCCGACGCTGGGTTTCCAGCCCATCTCGATGGCTTTATCGTTGATATAACGCTCGATATTGCCGATGGTGACGGCGCCGAATTCGTCATTCAGCGTACAGGATCCTTCGCACAAACGATCCTGGGGACACACGCGTCCGCATACTTCCGGCAGGCTGTTGGTCTGATGCGACAGCTCCGCCGCCTCGATAATCCGCCCTTCGTTGGCCAGCTTCAGCCAGTTCGGAATATAGTTGTGCACCGGGCATTTCCATTCGCAATAGGGATTGCCGCAAGAAATGCACCGATCCGCCTGCGCCTTGGTCTGCGAATCGGAGAAGGGTTCGTAGATTTCCACAAACTCAATTTTTCGGATCTTCAGCGGCTTTTTCGGCGGATCCACACGCTGCAAGTCGATAAATTGATAAACATTTTGACTCATTATTAACCTCTTACTGCGCTTGTACGCGTAGTTCCGCTGCGGAACGGCTACGGTGACCCAGCAATGCTTTCACATCACTTGATTTCGGTTTTACCAGGGTAAACCTGGAGGCCCAGGCCGGCCAATCCGCCAGGATCTCTTCCCCGCGGTGCGAACCGGTCAAGTGCACATGTTCGGTAATCAGGCCGCGCAAATGCTCTTCATGGATAGCCAACTGATCGACATCCAGCACTTCCACCAGTTCGGGATTGACGCGTTTACGAAACTCTCCTGTCTCATCAAGCACATAAGCGAATCCGCCGGTCATGCCGGCGCCGAAATTGACGCCGGTGCGGCCCAGCACACACACAATGCCGCCGGTCATATATTCACAGCCGTTGTCGCCAATGCCCTCCACCACGGTAATCGCACCGGAATTACGCACGGCAAAGCGTTCTCCGGCCCGTCCGGCGGCGAACAGCTTGCCGCCGGTGGCGCCGTACAGGCAGGTGTTGCCGATAATCGTCGCTTCGTGGCTGCGAAACGCCGAACCCACCGGCGGGCGGATGACGATGCTGCCGCCGGCCATGCCTTTACCCACATAGTCGTTGGCATCGCCGGTGAGGGTCAGCTCCACGCCGCCGGCATTCCAAACGCCGAAGCTCTGGCCGGCGGTGCCGGTAAAATGCGCCTTGATGGGATCGGCGGACATGCCCTGATCGCCATGCAGCGCGGCGATGGCGCCGGACAGCGTAGCGCCCACTGAACGATCGGTATTATGTATGTCGTAATAGAAGGTTTTGCTCTGCCGGGCTTCCACATGGGGCATAGCCTGCTCCAGCAGAGTTTTATTCATTAGGCCTTTGTCAAACGGCGGATTGCTGCCTTCGGTGCAATAGAGCGCCTTGCCGGGATGCGGCTGCGCGGTTTGCAGCAGCGGCGACAAGTCCAGCTTATGCTGCCGGGCGGAAATACCGTCCAGCTCAAGCAGCAAATCGGTGCGGCCAATGAGATCCACCAGCCGGGTCACCCCTAGTTCCGCCATCATCTCGCGGGTTTCCTGCGCAATGAAATGGAAGTAGTTGGTCACCAGCTCCGGCAGACCGCGGTAATGATCGCGCCGCAGTTTTTCGTCCTGGGTCGCCACGCCGGTGGCGCAATTGTTCAGATGGCAGATGCGCAGATATTTACAGCCCAGCGCCACCATAGGGCCGGTACCGAAGCCAAAGCTTTCCGCGCCGAGAATCGCCGCCTTGATAATATCCTGGCCGGTCTTTAACCCGCCGTCCACCTGCAAACGGATTTTGTGGCGCAGACCGTTTGCCACCAGAGCCTGCTGGGTTTCCACCAGTCCCAGTTCCCACGGACAGCCGGCATATTTTACCGAAGAGAGCGGGCTGGCGCCGGTGCCGCCGTCGTAGCCGGCAATGGTGATCAAATCCGCATAGGCCTTCGCCACGCCGGTGGCGATGGTGCCGACGCCGGGTTCGGAAACCAGTTTGACCGATACCAGGGCCTTTGGATTCACCTGCTTCAAATCGAAAATCAGCTGCGCCAGGTCTTCGATGGAGTAGATATCGTGATGGGGCGGCGGCGAAATCAGCGTGACGCCGGGCACCGAGTAGCGCAAGCGGGCTATATAGGGCGTGACCTTATCTCCAGGCAACTGGCCGCCTTCACCGGGCTTGGCGCCCTGCGCCACCTTGATCTGGATAACGTCGGCACTGGCCAGATAGGCCGGTGTTACGCCGAAACGGCCCGACGCCACCTGCTTGATCCGCGACACCTTATTGGTGCCGTAGCGGGCCGGGTCTTCGCCACCCTCGCCGGAATTGGAGAAACCACCCAGCCCGTTCATGGCCTGCGCCAGGGATTCGTGGGCTTCAGGGCTCAGTGCCCCGATGGACATGGCAGCGGTATCGAACCGTTTAAACAGATTTTCCGCCGGTTCCACCTGATCCAGGGTAACCGCCTGGCCGTTGGGTTTGATGGCCAGCAGATCGCGCAGCACGGCCACCGGACGCTCGTTCACCAGTTTGGCATACTGCTGATAATCACTGTACAGGCCGCTTTGCACCGCTTTTTGCAGCGTTTTAACCACGTCTGGGTTATAGGTGTGATATTCACCGCCGTGGACATATTTCAGCAGACCGCCTTGATCCAGCGGCTTGCGCTTAAGCCAGGCGCGTTTGGACAGATTCAGCAAATCCTGTTCGAAATCGCTGAAGTCGGCGCCGCCGATACGGCTTACCACGCCCTGGAAACACAAATCGGTCACGTCGCGATGCAGACCCACCGCCTCGAACAGTTTGGAGCAGCGGTACGAGGCCACGGTGGAAATGCCCATTTTGGACATGATCTTGTACAGGCCCTTATTGATGCCGTTGCGATAGTTCAGCATCACGGTACGGTAATCTTTTTCGATGGTGCCGTTGTCGATCAGGGCCGCCAGGGTTTCATAAGCCAGATACGGGTAAATGGCGGTGGCGCCGAAGCCAATGAGCACCGCGAAATGATGCGGATCGCGGGTGCTGGCGGTTTCAACGATCAGATTGGCGTCGCAGCGCAGGTTTTTTTCCACCAGGCGGGTGTGTATGGCGCCCACCGCCATCGGCGCGGGCACCGGCAGCCGGGTTGGGGAAATCAGCCGGTCGCTTAGCACCAGCAGTACCGTCCCCTGGCGCACTTTCTCTTCCGCCTCGTCGCACATCGCCAGCAGGGTCTGCTGCATATTCCGCTGCGTCGGATCGTAGGTAATATCCAGCTTGTCGGCGCGATAGTGGCTCTCTTCCTGGGTGGTGAGCTGGGTAAAGTCGGAATAGAGCAGGATCGGCGATTTGAAGGCCAGCCGGAACGCCTGTCCTTCCGCTTCGCAGAATACGTTCATCTCCCGGCCGATACAGGTGGCCAGGGACATGACGTGGGCTTCCCGCAGGGAGTCGATAGGCGGGTTGGTTACCTGGGCAAATTGCTGGCGGAAGTAATCGTAAATCACCCTCGGCCTGCTGGACAGCACGGCGAACGGCGTATCGTCCCCCATGGAGCCGGTGGCTTCCTGGCCGTTCTCCCCCAGCACGCGCAAAATGGAATCCAGCTCTTCATTAGAGTAGCCGAACTGTTTTTGATAACTGGCCAGCCGGCTGTCGTCCAGTTCGCGATGGCCTACCTGGTCGTCGGCGAGCTCTTCAAACGGCGTCAGGCGACGGACATTCTTTTCCATCCACTCTTTATAGGGATGGCGGCTTTTCAGATCGTCATCGGTTTCCGCCGAATGGAGGATGCGCCCGTTGCGGGTATCGATAACCATCAGTTCGCCGGGTCCGACGCGGCCCTTTTCCACCACTTCATCCGGCTGGTAGTCCCAGATCCCTACTTCGGACGCGCAGGTGATCAATTTGTCGGTAGTGATGACATAGCGCGCCGGACGCAGGCCGTTGCGATCCAGGTTGCAGGCGGCGAAACGGCCGTCGGACATCACCAGGCCGGCCGGTCCGTCCCAGGGTTCCATATGCATGGAGTTGAAATCGAAAAAGGCGCGCAGCTCCGGATCCATGTTCGGATTGTTCTGCCAGGCCGGCGGCACCAGCAAGCGCATGGCGCGAATCAGGTCCATGCCGCCGCTGAGGAACAGTTCCAGCATATTGTCCAGCGAGCTGGAGTCCGAACCGGTTTCATTGACGAACGGCGCGGCGTCCTGCAAATCCGGAATCAGGGGGGTTTTCAGCTTATACGCACGGGCCCGCGCCCACTGACGGTTGCCGGTGATGGTATTGATCTCGCCGTTGTGGGCCAGATAACGGAAAGGCTGGGCCAGCGGCCAGCGCGGGACGGTATTGGTGGAGAAGCGCTGATGGAACAGGCAAATGGCCGATTCCAGCCGCAGATCCGCCAGGTCCAGGTAAAAGCGCGGCAAATCCGCCGGCATACACAGGCCTTTATAAATGGTCACCAGGTTCGAGAGGCTGCAAACATAAAAGCTGTCGTCAACCACCCGTTTTTCCACGCGGCGGCGCGCCACATACAGACGGCGTTCCATATCGCGCGGGCGCCAGCCGGCCGGGGCGTTGACGAAAATCTGCTCGATGCGGGGCAGGGAGGAGAGGGCGATGTCACCCAACACGTCCGGATTGATGGGAACCTCGCGCCAGCCGATGATGGACAGCGTTTCGTTTTGCAGTTCCTCTTCCATTATCTTCCGGCTGGCGCGGGCTTCCTCCTCATCCTGGCTGAGGAAAATCATGCCCACCGCATAGTTCTTGGCCAAACGCCAGCCGCGCTCTTGCGCCACCATGCGGTAGAACCGATCCGGTTTTTGCAACAGCAGGCCGCAGCCGTCGCCGGTCTTGCCGTCGGCCAGGATCGCGCCGCGATGCTGCATACGGGCCAGCGCATGAATTGCAGTACGCACCACTTTATGGCTGGGCTCGCCTTCGATATGGGCAATCAGGCCGAAGCCGCAGTTGTCTTTTACTTGGGATTCATCGTACAACATATTCATGGACCTCCCCAGGCTCCAGGTGACTCTTACAACCTACTGCGAACAGGCGTATCGATATCGAGCGGCAGCGGATCAAACGCGTCAACACGCTGTTTTACCGCTGGCCCGCTCCGCGAAAACCTTATCGTGGCGGTCTTACTCATGATAAACGACTTGCTTTAAGAAGGAATCTCATTAACTGCATAATTATGACGCGTCGTCAGCCCCGCCGGAATTCTTCCAACGGCCTTCCAAATTAACGAGAAACACCACGCAGGTCAAATATGCCCGGCGACCGTCCCGGTTAGAGCCAAAACACGATTAACCATATGATTAAAAATAACTTAATAGCTATTTAATAAGCATTATCCCTGCAAATCATCCCCTGCCAATCATGCGCTGTCGCACTATAGTGCAGCCATTGGATCTCTGCACCATGCTAGGGCGGACACCTTTAATAGCAGGATATGCTGATATGGAGTGTTTTTGCCCATTATGTCTCTGTTTTTACAAATTAGTGACTATTTGAATAAGCCACCCGGCTCGAATAAGAAATATTAATCATAGCAGGTATGATTTATTTCTCATTATTATTGCATAATTATGCTTCTTTGGCGGCGGCTGCAAGGGGCTTTGATCGATATCATCATGCAAAGATGATAATTCCGCTAGCATTAACGGCCATACCCGAACCGGATGTAAAGAATATGCAGTTGCCGCAAGTAGTCAATATGTTTGGCGGGGATCTTTTGCGCCGTTATGGACAGAAGGTCTATAAACTCTCGCTGCATGGCGGGTTTAGCTGTCCCAACCGTGACGGGACCCTGGGCCGGGGCGGCTGTACTTTTTGCAATGTTGCCTCGTTTGCCGATGAAAATCGGCAATTCCTGAGCGTGGCCGAGCAGTTCGCCGAACAGACAGGCCGTATCGATCGGGCAAAACGCTACCTGGCCTATTTCCAGGCCTATACCAGTACTTATGCAGAAGTGCGCGAACTCGATCGGCTCTACCGGCAGGCCTTGGCACAGGCGGATATCGTCGGTATTTGTATCGGCACCCGTCCCGACTGCGTCCCGCCGGCGGTGCTGGATTTACTGGCGGAATACCGGCAGCAGGGGTATGAAGTCTGGCTGGAACTGGGGTTGCAAAGCGCACAGGATAAAACTCTGCACCGGATCAATCGCGGTCATGATTTCGCCTGCTACCAGCGCACCGCCGTCCTGGCCCGCCAGCGGGGACTGCAAGTGTGCGCCCATTTGATCATAGGTTTGCCGGGAGAAGACATCACCCACAACCGGGATACGCTGGAAAAGGTATTGGCCGCCGGGGTAGACGGCCTGAAACTGCACCCGCTGCTGGTGGTGGAGGGCAGCACCATGGCGGCCGCCTGGCGGGCGGGGCGGTTACCGGTGTTGACGCTGGAACACTACACTGCCCTGGCCGGCGAATTGATCCGCCGCACACCGCCTGAGGTGCTGTTTCACCGCATCAGCGCCAGCGCCCGCCGTCCGACGCTGCTTGCACCGTTATGGTGCGAAAACACGTTCACCGGCATGAATGCCATCTATCAAGACCTGTTGGCCAACGGTCCCCAGGGCGCCGCCCTCGGCACACCCTATCAAGGGATGAAGCCGCGCTTATCATAAACTGCGAGGTTCTTTCCTATCAGGCAACCTCAAGCCGCGGATTTCGCTAAAAAACTGTTTTTTGAGGTATCATTGACCCTAATGCTACTTAAGGAAACCGCTATGAAGCAAATCCGCCTGCTGGCGCAATATTACGTCGATCTGATGGTGAAATTAGGGCTGGTGCGGTTCTCGCTCCTGCTGGCGTCGGCGCTGGTGGTGCTGGCGATGATTGTGCAAATGGCCGTCACCATGCTATTGCGCGGGGAAGTGGAAAGCATCGACGTGGTGCGATCAATCTTTTTCGGCCTGCTGATAACGCCCTGGGCGGTATATTTCCTTTCGGTGGTGGTGGAACAGCTTGAGGAGTCGCGCCAGCGGCTGGCCCGGCTGGTGGACAAGCTCGAAGAGATGCGCAACCGCGATTTACTGCTTAATCAGCAGTTGCAGGAAAATATCGCGCAACTGAACCAGGAAATCGCCGATCGCGAAAAAGCCGAAGACGCCCGCCAGGGCGCGCTGAACAAGCTGACCGAAGAAATGGCGCGCCGTGAACAGGCGCAAATCGAGCTTGAACAGCAATCCTCCCTGCTGCGTTCTTTTTTGGACGCCTCTCCCGACCTGGTGTATTACCGCAATGAAAATAAAGAATTCTCCGGCTGCAACCGGGCAATGGAGCTGCTGGTGGGTAAAAGCGAGAAGCAGTTGATAGGCCTGACGCCCAAGGACGTCTACGGACCGGAAATTGCCGATAAAGTCATTGAGACCGATGAAAAGGTCTTCCGCCATAACGTCTCGCTGACCTATGAACAGTGGCTGGTCTATCCTGACGGGCGCCGGGCCTGCTTCGAGCTGCGCAAGGTGCCGTTTTACGATCGCGTGGGCAAACGGCATGGGCTAATGGGTTTTGGCCGCGATATAACCGAGCGTAAGCGCTACCAGGACGCGCTGGAGAACGCCAGCAGGGAGAAGACCACCTTCATCTCTACCATCAGCCACGAGCTGCGTACGCCCCTTAACGGCATTGTAGGATTAAGCCGTATTCTGCTGGATACCGACCTCAACAAAGAACAGCTCAATTACCTGAAAACCGTGCACGTCAGCGCCATTACCCTGGGAAATATTTTCAACGATATTATCGAAATGGACAAACTGGAGCGCCGCCACGTCCAGCTGGATAACCAGCCGCTGGACTTCACCGCCTTCCTGGTGGATTTGGAGAACCTCTCCGGTCTGCTGGTACAGCCCAAAGGGCTGAAGCTGGTGATGGACGCCCAGGAGCCGCTGCCGCGCAATATCGTCGCCGACGGTACCCGGCTGCGGCAAATCCTCTGGAATCTCATCGGCAATGCGGTGAAATTCACCCAGCAGGGAAAAATCACCATCCGCATCCACCGGGAAGGGCCGGATCTGCTCTGTTTCGACGTACAGGATTCCGGCATTGGCATCCCTGAAGAAGAGCAGGATAAGATTTTTGCCATGTATTACCAGGTCAAGGATCAGCAAGGGGGCAAACCGGCCACCGGCACCGGTATCGGCCTGGCGGTATCGAAACGCCTGGCGCAGGCCATGGGCGGCGATATCCAGGTGAAGAGCCGCCGGGGCGAGGGGGCCTGTTTCAGCCTATCCATCGTCGCGCCTGAGGTCGTTCCCGACGATGGAAATGAAGAGGAAGAACTGCCCTTGCCGGCGCTCAACGTCTTGCTGGTGGAAGATATCGAACTCAATGTGGTGGTGGCGCGCTCGGTGCTGGAGAAGCTGGGCAGCAGCGTGGATGTCGCCATGAACGGCCACGACGCGTTGACCATGTTTGATCCGGACGAATACGACCTGGTGTTGCTGGATATCCAGTTGCCGGACATGACCGGCCTGGATATCTCGCGCCAGCTGCGTAAGCGTTACAGCGATCGGCATTTGCCGCCGTTAATCGCCCTGACCGCCAATGTGCTCAAAGATAAGAAAGAGTATCTGGACGCCGGCATGGACGATGTGCTGAGCAAGCCGCTGTCGGTATCGGCCCTCACCGCCATGATAAAAAAATTCTGGGACCAGCCGGATAAAGCCGCCGATGACGTTGATGATGATGACTCGGCGGCGGAGCAAGAGCAGCAGGCCGTTTTGGATATCGCCATGCTGGAACAGTATCTGGATCTGGTGGGGCCTTCGCTCATCAGCCAAAGCCTGGAGATGTTCGAGAAGATGATGCCGGAGTATCTGGCGGCTCTTGACGGCACCATGGCCGCCCGGGATCAGCGCGCCATTGCCGAGGAAGGCCACAAAATCAAGGGCGCCGCCGGTTCAATCGGCTTGGTGCGTCTACAGCGCCTGGCGCAACAGATTCAGTCGCCGGATATGCCCGGATGGTGGGATAACGTGCAGGGCTGGGTCGATGATTTGCACCGGGAATGGCCGAACGATGTGCTGACGCTTAAGGCTTGGGCCGCGAAGGCAAAAAAATGACCCCGACGTAAGCCGGGGTGCGCGAATATAGCGCCAACACCAGGGAAACTGATTCTCGCCACTGTGCAGAGTTATCGGGCGTTCTTGGTTGGCAAGTCACTAAAATTCATTAAGCGTTAGTAAACAACATAGCAAAAGAACGAGATAATGTTACAAGAACCATTAAAATTTGGGATGTAGAATAGACTTTGTCAATAGAAATAAGATTTTGACCGCCATGACAGAAGAGAGATTTCTATGAAACGTGTGGGCCTCGTTTTAAGCGGCTGTGGTGTGTATGACGGCAGCGAAATACATGAAACGGTACTAACGCTGCTGGCTCTCGAACGGGCGGGTGCCGAAGTAATATGTTTTGCGCCGGATAAGATGCAACCTATTGTGATTAATCATCTTTCCGGTGAAGAAATGACGGAGAAACGCAACATGCTGGTGGAGTCCGCGCGCCTGGCCAGGGGTAAAATCCACCCCCTTTCCGAGGCGGATGCGGATAAGCTCGATGCCCTGATTGTGCCCGGCGGTTTTGGTGCCGTACGCAACCTCAGCGATATTGCCTTAAGGGGAATCGAGGGAGAAGTCGATGCCGATTTACGACAGCTGACCCGCCAAATACATAAGCAAAATAAAGCAATTGGCTTTATTTGCATCGCCCCGGCGCTATTGCCGAAACTCATCGACACCCCCGAACCTCTGCGGTTAACCATCGGCACCGACAGCGATACGGCGGAGATGATCGATGATATGGGCGCGACCCATGTTATCTGCCCGGTGGACGATATCGTGCTGGATGCCGCAAACAAAGTGGTCACCACCCCGGGCTATATGCTGGCCACCTCCCTCGCCGATCTGGCTAAAGGTATCGATAAACTGGTATCCCGGGTATTGGCATTGTGCGAGTGAGGTTTCGGTCCGGCGGAAAATCCGGACTATTTCGCCGATGCGCGCGGTGGCTGCTGATTGGCTGCGGGACCATTCTTGTTCTCTGGGTGGCCGCCATTCTGCTCTTCTCCTTTGTGCCGGTGCCTTTCTCGGCGGTAATGGCGGAGCGCCAGCTGGGGGCCTGGCTGCGCGGCGACGGCGGTTATGTGGCCCACTCCCGCTGGGTGGCGATGGATGACATCGCACCGTCCATGGCGCTGGCGGTGATTGCGGCGGAAGATCAAAAATTCCCCTGGCACTGGGGATTTGACATTGAAGCCATACAGGCCGCCGCCGCCCACAATGAGCGCAGCCAACGCATCCGCGGCGCCTCCACCCTGTCGCAGCAAACGGCGAAAAATCTGCTGCTGTGGGACGGACGCAGCTACTTCAGAAAAGGGCTGGAGGCCGGTTTAACCCTGGCGATGGAAACGGTCTGGACCAAACGGCGTATTTTGACGGTCTATTTAAACGTTGCGGAATTCGGTCGCGGCACCTTTGGGGTCGAGGCCGCGTCGCAGCGCTATTTTCATAAGCCCGCCGCACGCCTGACCCCATCGGAGGCTGCGCTGCTCGCGGCGGTATTACCCAATCCGCTGCATTTCCGCGCCGAAGCGCCCTCGCGCTATGTGCAGATGCGCCAGCAGTGGATATTGCGGCAGATGCGCCAAATGGGCGGGGAACAATTTTTGCGGGAAAACCATCTTCGTTAGCCGGCCCCGCCGCGGCGGCGGGGGACATGATGTTATTTCAGAATGGTAAAGGCGGTAGTGACGTGCTGTACGCCGCTGACCCGGCTGGCGATTTCCGCCGCCGACTGGGCCTCTTTATTGGTCACCAGCCCCAGTAAAAACACCTCGCCGTTTTCCGTCGTGACCTTCACGTTGGATGATTTCACCGAGTCGCTGGCCAGCAGCTGCGAACGAATTTTGGTGGTAATCCAGGTGTCCATGGAAGCACGTCCCATGCTTACCGGCTGGCCCTGGCGAATTTCGTTATACACCTCGGTGGCGCCATCGACGCCGATGGCGATTTGTTTGGCGCGGTTGGCCAGTTCGGTGGTGGGCGCCTGACCGGTTAACAAGACTTTGCCTTGATAGGCGGTTGCCACGATGCGGGCTTCTTTCTTGATCTGCTGATCTTTAGCCAAAGCGTTGCCCACGCGCGCTTCCAGCGTGCCGTCATCGACCTGGGTGCCTACGGTGCGCGGGTCGGTGGCGGATTTGGTCGCCACCGCGGCGCTGCCGACCACGACAGCACCGACGCATCCCTGAAGCAGCAGGGCGGTGAATAGCAGTACAAATGGGTAATGCACCTTCATTTGAGCTCCTTAATCGTCCTGGTGAGGAAACAATGAATTATCGATCAAATCACATAAACAATTCACCGTCAGCATGTGCATTTCCTGTATGCGCGCGCTGCGGTGGGAGGGAATTCGGATTTCAACGTCCTGGGGACCGAGCAATCCGGCCAGTTCGCCGCCGTCGTATCCCGTCAGGGCAATAATGGTCATATCCCGGGTCACCGCGGCTTCCACCGCTTTCACAATATCACGGCTGTTGCCGCGCGTGGAGATAGCCAGCAGAATATCGCCGGCCTGGCCGAGGGCGCGCACCTGCTTGGCATAGACTTCCTGTTGCAGGCGATCGTTGGCGATGGCGGTAAGCACCACGCTGTCCGCGTTCAGGGCGACCGCGGGCAGACTCGGCCGCTCGGTTTCGTAGCGATTGATCATGCTGGCGGCGAAATGCTGAGCGTTGGCGGCGGAGGTGCCGTTGCCGCAGCATAAAATCTTGTTGCCGTTGAGCAGCGCGTGCACCAGGGCGGTGGCGGCGCGTGAAATCGCGTCGGGCAAGGCCTCCGCCGCCGCGATTTGGGTTTGTATACTTTCGGTGAAACAGCCTTTTATTCTTTCCAGCACAGTCGTTGAACCTAATAAGTAATGGAGGAAACGGTTATACCCGGCATACTTCAAGTTGCAGGTGCGTTGCCGCCTTCCCGCAGCTCGAATGATTTAGGGTATATTAACCCGATGCGCCGAAGGCGTTTTGCAGCCATTCTAGCCGGTTACCGGTAATTGCCAAAATATCGAAACGGCAAGCGGATGTGTCTAGGCTCCCGCCCTGGCGCGACAGCCAAACCGCTGCCGCGAGCAGTAAACGGCGCTGCTTGCGAGGAGTGACGCTCTCGGCGGCGTTGCCGAAAGCGTTATCGCGTCGATAGCGCACCTCGACAAACACCCAGGTGTGTTGATCTTTCATGATTAAATCGATCTCGCCGCCGCGCACCCGCATATTGGCGGCGATAAAACGCAATCCCGCGTTTTCAAGATGGCGGCGCGCCCGGTCTTCCGCCCGCGCGCCCGCCTGCTGTCGATTTACATAATCTGCGTGATTTGTCCCTGTTGATATTTCAGCCAAGATAACTTCCTGTTAATAACACAATCCGGCGTCGCCGTCAGCACGCCGGTGTCGCCTGAGACCTGGAAACCGGGAATTTGACGCATTTGTGAGAAATGGTTTACTAAAGTCCAGGCATCCATCCCCATGGCATACAAACGCACCAGGGAATAATCTTCCTTGAACTGGGCGCTGACTTGCTGCAGCAAGGCCGGGTTCGATCCCGCCAGCAGCGGGATATCGCTGAACTCCAGCCCTTCCATTTCCAGACGGTAATCCGGACCGGCATCGGCCTGGTAGCTGCGCGAGCTGGCGTACAGCCCCAACTGCGAGCGCGAACTGACGCGCATATCGATGGAGGGTTTGATTAACGCCAATTCAGACGGCGTTGCGATGATATAGACCGCATCCACCGGACCACCGGTGGCGGAAGGAGAGACGGCGGCATCGCTGGGCGGGGCCGGGATGGTCAGGCCGGCGATGGTGACCGCCTGCGGCTGGGCCGCCGCCGCCGGGGCGGTGGAGACCGGCTGGCCGGTAAGCTGGATGCCGCCGCTGTTGATGGCCTGTTTCAAATCACCCATAGAGCCGATGCGCTGCTCCAGCACCGTACCGCCGCCCGCTTTGCTCCAGGCGTCGGCGAAGGCCTTGACGATCCGATCTCCCAGCGAACCGGTGGGCACCAGCAGCAGGGGTTGTTGCCTGTGCTGCTGGAAAATATGGTTCGCCGCGTCCCGGGCCTCGTCTTCCGGAGATAACGAAAAATAACAGATATTCGGCCGGTTTTGCAGGTTTTCAGGTTGGTTAAGCGCCAGGATATTCAGGCTGTTCTGGCTGGTGTAAAGCTGTTCCACTTCGTTTTTCAGCAGCGGGCCGACGATGACGGTGGCGCCGTCCTGCTGTGCCTGGGCCAGTAATGCCGGCAGCGGCTGTGCGGAAGTATCGTAGATTTTTATCTGCGGGCCGGCGGCGGATCCCACGGGGGCAGTTGCCAAGGGCGGGTTCGCCGCGGCATCCGGCGCGGCCGTGGTGACGGCGCCCTGCGGTGGGGCCGCCGCGGTATCCGGCGTGGCCGCGGTGACGGCGCCCTGCGGTTGGGCCGCTGCGGCAACCTGCGCGCCATCGGCGGGGATTGACCGCCGGCAGGGGCCGGCTGGGGGCTCCGCCGCGCCGTTCCTGGCGGCGTTAAAACCCTGCTGGATAGCGTCGGAGAACACCTGCGCCTGGCCGCTCATCGGTAAAAACAACGCAATTTGCCCGGTGGACGTGGGCTGGTAGTTCAGGACCTGGTTCAGCTGTGTCGGCAGGGTCTTGGCCGCCGGGTTTTGCGGGTAGCGGGTCTGCCAGTCCTTGATGCCGGCTTTCAGCAGTGACGGATCCTGCTTGTTGTCCTGATAAACATGCTGCAAATCCAGCCAGCCCTGCAGGACGTTTTCATTGGCGTTGATGACGAGGTTGGTCTGGGACTGCGCCGACATGGCCAGCAGCGTTTGCCAGGTCGCATCGATATTTTGCTGATGCGCCTGGTCCTTGAGCAAGGGTTCCTGGGCGATATAGGCGCGGATCACATCCAGGGACGGCTGCGACTGGCCCGCGGCGATTTGCACCTGATAATAGCGCGCCTGCTGATCGGGCGTCAGCTGGCTGCTGTCCATTTTTTGCGTGATGGCCGCGGCGTCCTGCGGACGCTTTTGCGCCACCGCCAGTTCGGCGGACAGCAGGAGTTGTTCATGTTGTTGGACATCGCTCAGCTGTTGGGGTAGCGTGCCGAGCTGCTGCTGCGCCTGATCGAGGCGGCCTTCGTTGATAAGTGCCCGTATGGCGAGTAATTGGTAGTCGGTCTTGCTATCATTGCCTGCCTGCTGCATTTGCTGCAAATAATAATCGGCGTTGGCGCCGGTTTTGATCTGAGCCGTGCCGGAAGGGGTTTGCGGTGTCTGGCCGGAACAGGCGGCCAGGATCAGTGCGACCAGCACGGCGGGTATAAAACGCCCTGTTTTAAAACTCATGACATATGAGGAAAGCATACTGTGTCCAGTGATGTTTTTTTCAAGATGCTCAATATTAAATCGGCAATCCGGATGAGACAATGAATCAACACCAACAAGCGGATATTTCCGCATCAACGCTTTATGTGGTACCGACTCCCATTGGTAATCTGGAAGACATCACCCAACGGGCGCTGTCGATACTTCAGCGTGTTGATTTGATTGCCGCAGAAGATACCCGTCATACCGGCTTATTGTTACAACATTTTGCCATAAATGCGCGCTTGTTCGCGTTACATGATCATAACGAACAGCAAAAAGCGGAAGTATTACTGGCGAAACTGCAAGAAGGACAGAGTATAGCGCTGGTTTCAGATGCAGGCACGCCGCTGATTAACGATCCGGGCTATCATCTGGTGCGCCGCTGCCGTGACGCCGGTATCCGCGTGGTGCCGTTGCCGGGGCCCTGCGCCGCCATTACCGCGCTGTCCGCCGCCGGACTGCCCTCCGATCGTTTTTGTTACGAAGGTTTTCTGCCGGCCAAACGCAAAGGCAGGCAGGACAGCCTGCGGGCCCTGGAACACGAACCGCGCACCCTGATCTTTTACGAGTCCACCCACCGCTTGCTGGAGAGCCTGCAGGACATGGAGGCGGTATGGGGGCCGGAACGGTATGTGGTGCTGGCGCGGGAGCTGACCAAGACCTGGGAAAATATCCACGGCGCGCCGGTGGGAGAATTGCTGGCCTGGGTCCTGGAGGATGAAAACCGCTCACGGGGCGAAATGGTGCTGATTGTGGAAGGATTCCACCCGCAGGAAGATGCGTTGCCGCCGGAATCGCTGCGTACCCTGGCCCTGTTGCAAAAAGAGCTGCCGCTGAATAAAGCCGCCGCTCTGGCCGCCGAAATCCACGGCGTGAAAAAAAATGCGCTCTATCGTTATGCCTTAGATCAGCTTGGGGATGACAATTGAATGAAAAGCCCTTATACTCCGCGCCGGAGTTGACCAGACAGTCGCCGCGTAACCGGTTTTTTTCGGAATACAGCTGTGAAGTACGGCTGTGAAGTACAGCTTTCGGAAAGAACAGTTACGGGGAGGAAAGTCCGGGCTCCATAGGGCAGGGTGCCAGGTAACGCCTGGGGGGTGCAAACCCACGACAAGTGCAACAGAGAGCAAACCGCCGATGGCCCGCATGCGGGATCAGGTAAGGGTGAAAGGGTGCGGTAAGAGCGCACCGCGCGGCTGGCAACAGTCTGCGGCACGGTAAACTCCACCCGGAGCAAGGCCAAATAGGGGTTCACAAGGTACGGCCCGTACTGAACCCGGGTAGGCTGCTTGAGCCAGCGCGCGAGCGCTGGCCTAGATGAATGACTGTCCACGACAGAACCCGGCTTACCGGTCATCTCCGACATTGCGTTAACCCCGTGCCCGTCAATGGCATGGGGTTTTTTTTATCCCGCCAAATCAATCAGCAGCGCCCGCAGCGATGAATGGGCCCGTACCCTGATTTGCTGCTCATCATGAATAAACGCGCCGTCGCCGCAAGCCAGCGTGAGCAGATTCGTCTGGTGGTTGCCGGTGTCCATGCCGCCGTGAATGGATTGCAAATAGGCCCGCGATCCTTTCGGCTTCAGGGTCAGGCTTTGGCCCGCCGCCAGCGCGATATGCCAGATCCACGCCTGCTGGCGTAAAACCACGCTGCCCTCCTCCCCATCGGGGGACGCCAGTAACGCCAGCGGACGTTCGGGCAGGGAAAAATGCTGGATCAACGGATTATCCCGCGCCGGACAGGCATCCAGCCAAAGCTGCATCCGGGTGAGGGGAGTGGCGCAAATATTGCGCTCGCTGTAACTGACGCCGGGCTGCGCCGCCAGCAGCAGGATATCACCCGCGCCGGCCTGAACATGGTTGCCTTCGCTGTCACGGTATTCCGCCCGGCCCTGCAAAATCAGGTTAAAAATATCCACTCGCGGGTAGGTGCGGGGCTGGAAAACGGCGCCGGGGCTCAAGACCTCCTGATTGAGAACCCGCAACGAGGCGAAACCCAGCATGTCGGGATCAAAGTAGTGCCCGAAAGAGAAGGTATAGCGGGCCTGTAGCCAGCCGTAATCCGCATGGCCGCACTGTTTGGCTGTTCTGTAAGTCATCATGGTGCATTCTGCTTATTTTGAGGTTTTGTAGGGTAAGGCTTGCCGCCCGCCGGCCCGTGGCGTTTGTGAAACGGTAACGCTAAAATCACTGTATAAATTGTAAGGGTCTGGACGGCGGAATGTTAGCAAGTTAATCTGGTCTCCATATTCAAAATTTCTGAATGAGACCCCGATGGCCAAAGAACGAGCACTAACGCTTGAAGCATTAAGAGTAATGGATGCTATTGATCGACGCGGCAGCTTTGCCTCGGCGGCGGATGAGCTGGGCCGGGTGCCCTCGGCATTAAGCTATACCATGCAAAAACTTGAAGAAGAGTTGGATGTGGTCCTTTTCGATCGCTCAGGCCATCGCACCAAATTCACCAACGTCGGGAGAATGCTGCTGGAGCGCGGCAGAATACTGCTCGAGGCCGCGGACAAGCTCACCACCGACGCCGAAGCCCTGGCAAGGGGCTGGGAAACCCATATTACTCTGGTCACCGAGGCGTTGGTGCCCACCGAAAAACTTTTTCCCCTGATTGAAAAACTGGCTCTCAAGGCCAATACCCAGGTTTCCCTTACCACCGAAGTGCTGGCGGGCGCCTGGGAACGCCTAGAGCAGGGGCGGGCGGATATCGTTATCGCTCCCGATATGCATTTTCGCGCGTCGTCGGAAATCAACAGCCGCAAACTTTATTCCGTGTTGAATGTCTACGTCGCCAGTCCGGATCACCCGATTCACCAGGAACCGGAACCGTTATCCGAAGTGACCCGGGTCAAATACCGCGGCATCGCCATCGCCGATACCGCCCGGGAACGACCGGTGCTGACCGTGCAGCTGCTGGATAAGCAGCAGCGGCTAACGGTGAGTTCGATGCATGATAAACGGCAGGCGCTGCTGGCGGGTCTGGGCGTCGCCACCATGCCTTATTCGCTGGTGGCCGAGGATATCGCCGCCGGCCGTCTGCGCGTGGTCAGTCCGGAGTACAGCATGGAGAGCGATATTATCATGGCCTGGCGCCGTGACAGCATGGGGGAAGCCAAATCCTGGTTCCTGCGGGAAATCCCCCGGCTGTTCGCCTGAGCCAATCAGTTATCCGCCGCCGGGCGGAAACGGTCATCGCGCCCATGGGGTTCGTTCAAATCCTGCTCCGGTCCGATGGAAATAATGCCGTACGGGTTAATGGTGGCATGGCTGCGGTAATAGTGGTTGCGAATATGCTCAAAATTCACCGTATCGGCTATTCCCGGCATTTGGTAAATATCGCGCAAAAAGCCGGATAAATTCAGATAATCCTCGATCCTGCGGCGATCGCATTTGAAATGGGTGACATAAACCGGATCAAACCGGATAAGCGTGGTCCACAAACGCAAATCCGCCTCCGTCAGGCGATCGCCGGTCAGGTAGCGGTGTCGGCCCAAGAGCTCCTCAAGCCTGTCCAGCGCCGCGAACACGCCGGTTACCGCCTCGTCGTAAGCCCCCTGCGTGGTGGCGAAACCAGCCTTGTACACGCCGTTATTCACCTGGTCGTAAACCCAGCCGTTGATTTCGTCTATCCGGGAACGGAGTTCCTGCGGATAATAGTCGCCGGCGCGGGCGCCGACCGCATCAAACGCGCTGTTGAACATGCGGATAATATCCGCGGATTCATTGCTGACTATGGTTTGCCGCTCTTTATCCCACAATACCGGCACGGTGGCGCGTCCGCTATAGACGGAATCCGCCTGGAGATAAAGCTGGTAAAGAAAATCCTTGTGGTAAAGCGGATCGCCGGTGGCGGCGGGAAAATCGGTGCCGAACGTCCAGCCGTTTTCCAGCATCAGCGGATGCACTACCGAAACCGGTATTATCTGATCCAATCCTTTCAGGTTCCGCATCAGCAGCGTACGGTGCGCCCAAGGACACGCCAGGGAAACGTACAGATGATAGCGATTGGCCGCCGCCTGATAGCCGTCGCCGCCCGAGGGGCCGGCTGCACCGTCGACGGTGACCCAATTACGGAACTGCGAGGCCGAGCGTTCAAAACGGCCCCCGGTGGATTTGGTGTCGTACCATTTATCTTGCCATTGGCCTTCCACGAGCAGTCCCATGATGTATCCTTGGCTAAGTCGGGTAATCAAATAGGCTATACGAGTTTGTTGACAAAGTGCCCGTCCCGCCCTTTTTGACTCCGAGCACGTCTGTCAGCAGTCTGACCCGCTTAATTATAAGCGGTTTACCATTTTTTGTTCAGAATGCGATCGATGCTGAAATATCCGGCGCCAAGCACCGCCAGCAGCAGGTAGCCGCCGGAAATCGACAGATTCTTCATAAAGTCTATCTGATTGGCCGCCTGTGAGAAGTCGCTATGAAAGATAAACGCGGTCAATAGCACGAAGACCACTGTCACCAGCGCGACGGTACGGGTCAGGAAACCGAACAGTATCGCCAGGCCGCCGCCAAATTCCAACAGGATGGTCAGGGGCAGCAGGAATCCCGGGACGCCCATGGACGCCATATACTGCTCCGTGCCGGCATAGCCGCCGCCCATTTTGCCGAAACCCGATACCACAAACAGTATCGGCATTAAAATACGCGCCACGAGAATGGCAGTATCATCTAATTTTTTCATTGTATTCCCATCCGATATTATAATGGCGGCATTCATAATGAACGCCGGTAACGCCAGGTTTTAAGCGGACTTATTCGGCTTAACATCCCTGATGTGCTTGATGGGGGGAATAGTATCCGGCGGGGGAGCAGGGCGATAGCAAGTAAAATTGTCTATTTCTATCAAATAAATTGAGTGAAGCGTGGCGGCATAAAAAATTGCCTGACGGCAGTTTAGACTGCTGACAAATGTACTCGGAGTCAATAAGGCGGGACGGGCTGCCAGAAGAGTAAACCGTCCGCGCCAGGGATGGCGCGGATCGAGCCTACAGGGAGGTATTTACGGCGTGTTTACGATCTGGCAGCCGTCCGCAGAACACTTTGTCAACAAACTCAACTGCCTGACGGCAGTTTAGCGATTAGCGTGATTGCAGGGTGGAGCGGATCAATTTCAGCGTGCCAAGGATACCCACCGCCCGTTTGGTCCAGCGTATGAACCGGCTGGGATGGCGGATATTGTAAAGGGCCAGCAGGCTTGAGCCGGCGATAAGATATTTACGCAGGTGAACCAGCCGGATCCAACTGCGGTCATAGCGGTAAGTGGCATACAACCACTCCCGCTTTTGTACCGAGAGGTCCAACCGTTGCTGATGGATACGCCGCAGAAGCTCGGCTTTGGTCTGTCGGGAATGGGACATTATCTGGCCTCCCTTTCTCTTTTACGCTCCCGTTCCTCTTCCTGGATTTCATCCTGCACTTTTTCCAGAATATTGCGATCGGCCAGCAGCTCTTCCCGGCTGGAGCCCAGCAGCGTCGATTTACGCGCTTTGCTCAGGGTCCAAAACGCGCCGATGATCGCCAGCAGGAACAGCACACCGGTTGTGGTGGCGATGGCCGTCAGGCGGTATTGCGGATCAATGGCCCAAATCAATAACACCAACAGGCTCATGAGTCCGAATGCGGCCAGCAGCAGCGTAATCCCCGCCATCATCAACAGCTGGATTATATTGGCCTTTTCTTGCTCCAGTTCAACCACCGCCAGCCGCAGGCGGGTTTCAGCCATACCGACAAGAATGGTAATAATCCGCTGGCCGATGGCGAATACACCCTTACCCGGGCCTTGAGTCTGCGATTCAATCATAATCAGCGCCGCGTGAATAATGCGCCGAGGACAAAGCCCACCAGGGCACCCACGCCGATTCCCGCCCAGGGATTTTCATGGACATATTCATCAGCCTTGCCCGCCACGACCTTGGTCTGTTCGGCCAGGCGTTCGCCGCTGTCTCCAAGACGGTTGCGGGTTTCTTTCAGTGCGCTTTCGGCTTTATTGCGTAAATTATCGAATTCCGCTTTAGATTTCTGAGAGGAGCCGCGCAGCACTTCTTCCAGCGTATCCGCCAATGATTTTAATTCAGCGCGTAAATGTTCAGAGGTAGTGTCTTTAGCCATTTTTTACTCCTTAGACGTTTACGAATGATGGCGGCCTGAAGGGACATAGTCCCTGAGCCTTCCTGGTCGGCAGATGAATGCTAACAATCAGCTTATCTACTGATATTTAATGTATGTTTAAAGCGTAGCCCTGGATTTAACAAACCGCAAAAACTTATAGCTTTTACGTGGGCTTAATTTTATGCCACGGCGCCGGGCGGCGGCGAAACGCGTCCGCCCGGCGCCGTGGCGAGGCCGGATCCACCCTCAGATAGCGGATATATCCCGATTGAAGCAGTAAAGCCACCGCCAGCGGGGATACTGACGGCTGTGGGATATCCTGTAGGTCTCCGGCAGCAAATCTTCCAGAGCGGTTTGCGCCGCCGAAGCCTGCTCCGGTGAATCCAGCAGGATAATGAGACTGTCTTTGGCAGGCGTAATGCTTTTGATCCTGATACCGCGCTCATCCAGTCGCTGGTAAATATAAAAACCGTCGGGCAGCGATCCGCGTTCGTTGGCAAGGGTTATTTGCAGCGCGGTTTCTTTTGTGAACAGGGCGGGCGCCAGCACCAGCACCAACAGCAGCGCCATCACCGCGGTCAGTCCCGACCGCCAGGAAATTTTTTCTTGAAGCCTCGTAAACATTACAGTCCTTTACCGATGTCGGGCGCGTTTTTCTTGCGCCACAATATCACCAGGGATCCCGCCAGACCGATAACCAGGAAGACCAAGGGCAGCAGCATCAAGCACAGCATCAATTCGTCTTCGTAGTACTGGAACAAGGCGGTTTTACCCAGGGCAAAACCTACCGTGGTCAGGAGGAATACCCATATCAGGGCGCTTATCCAATTAAAAAACTGGAAGCGGATATTGCTCAGCCCCGATAACCCGGCGATGGTGGGCAGCAGTGTCCGCACAAACGCCACGAACCGGCCGATAAGCAGCGCTGACAGGCCGTGGCGATGGAACATTAAATGGGCCCGTTCATGGTAGTGCCGCGGCAAATGGGATAACCAGCTTTGCACCAGCCGGGTATTGCCCAGCCACTTGCCTTGAATATAACTTATCCAGGATCCCAAACTGGCGGCGACGGTCAAGACCAGCAGCGTAAGGGGGAAGTTCATCGCCCCTTTCGATATCAGCACGCCCACCAGGATAAGCAGGCTGTCCCCGGGCAGAAATGCCGCCGGCAGCAGGCCGTTTTCCAAAAACAAAATGACAAACAGCACCAGATAGATGGTCCAAACCAGCGTTGGGTCGGAAAGTGTTTCAAAATCCTGTTGCCAAAGGGCATGAACCAGGTCATTCAATATATCCATGCAGCATTCCTAACGTGTAACAGCATCAGATTGCTCCCCGGCGGCCAGAGCAGTTTTAATAGGTGTCCGGAACGGGGGCGGCGTAGCAGAATAAAGTCGCAGTAACGGTCTCACCCGTCGGCGGGGCAAGGAGCATGGCCAGTCCGGCAAGCGCAAAACCGGGTTGCGCATGGGACGGCATCTGAAATGCAGCAGGCGTGAATACGCTGCTGATGTGCTCAAAATTGTAAATAAAACGACTTCACTGTAACAAAATTAAACAGACTGAGACAGAGGAATATACGCGAGAATGCCAGAGACGGGAGGCTTTTTTTTGACAAAAAAGGTTAATTCAGGCCATTTTTACCTGACCTGACAGAAAGAGAACAATTATTGACTCGTTCCGCCTTCCCCGAGGGAAGCCGGAACAACAAAATCGGCGGCGCTATTTTGTGCCGGTGGCGACGTTATCCAGATGAACCACTGGATTTTCGGTAAACATATACCGGTCTACGTTGAATTCGAAATCATCGGTGGTGGCATGAAACAGCATCTGCTTGGTGTTTTCCAGGTGTTGCCACATGGCCAGTTTGGCTGCGTAAGGATCCTTGCGGATTAACGCCTTGAGAATATGGTCGTGATCCTCGCACCAGCTTTCGATGGATTTATCATCGATATGTTCATGCAGCTTGCGCCAGTAAGGGTTATGCAGGCGCTGGCTCCACATTTGCTCGACGATGGTGGCCATGGCGGTATTCTGCGTCGCCAGCGCCACCTGGACATGGAATTTCAGGTCCCACTTCGAATCGCGGAACCGGTCTTCCTGCCGGGCGTTTTCCTGGATATCCATAAGCAGCACGATATCTTGCCGGGTCACCTGGGTGGCGGCAAATTCGGCGACATTGCTTTCAATCAGCTGGCGCGCCTGCAGCAGTTCGAAAGGCCCAGGGGTAGTGAACAACACTTCGCCGCTGGGGACCAGTAGATTTTTTTGCTGGTTTGACACGACATGAATGCCCGAGCCTTTACGTACTTCAACGTAACCTTCCACCTCGAGCATGATGATGGCTTCGCGCACTACGGTGCGGCTGACATTCATTTCTTCCGAGATAAAACGTTCCGCGGGCAGTTTTTCACCAACGCGATAGACACCGGACTCAATCCGCTTTTTCAGTTCAGCGGCCAGCTGTTGATATAATCGCCGGGTTTCTGTGAATTCCATAATGCGTGCTCTTAAAGGTAGGTAAACGTATCATCCGCTCGCGTACAGTCCGTCGCCATATTCACTATGGAACTGACGAGAAGCCATTATTTGTTATACCACTTAACCCTGTCAGCGCCTAGATGGCACTGTGTCCGTGATCGTACTTTTAACCGGTTTATTTTTCCGTTAAGGAAAAAAATCCCCGGCGGTGCTTTGGGCATTGGCCGGGGATATTGCCCTTCAAAACAGGGAGTGATGCTTGCCGCGTGTTTTAGCGCGGCAAGCATGGTTATTACCCGTGCGCCGGTTTAAGCGGCTCGATATTGGCAACAGGCGGCTGTACCGGGTTATTACGCAACAGGATCCAGATAAAGAATACGGCCAGCAAATCGAACACCGACAGGATGGCGAACAGCGGGCTGAAACCAATGGTATCGGCCAATGCACCCACCACCAGGGCGAACAGGGTACTGGCGGTCCAGGCAGCCATACCGGTCAAACCGTTGGCGGTAGCCACTTCGTTACGACCGAAGACGTCTGACGACAGGGTTATCAACGAACCGGACAGGGACTGATGGGCAAAACCACCGATACACAGCAAGGCAATTGCCACGTAGGGGCTGGTGAAAAGACCGATAAGCCCTGGGCCAATCATCAGGAAACCACCCAGCGTTACCACGAGTTTACGGGAAATGATCAGGTTCACGCCGAATACGCGCTGGAAGAACGGGGGCATATAACCACCCAGTACGCAGCCGAGGTCCGCAAACAGCATCGGCATCCAGGCAAACATCGCGATTTCTTTTAGGTTAAAGCCATAGGCTTTGAACATGAACAGCGGGATCCAGGCATTAAAGGTACCCCAGGCCGGCTCGGCCAGGAAACGCGGAATGGCGATACCCCAGAAATCACGTTTTTGAATGATCTGCCAGGCAGACATTTTTTTCGTATTGTTAATCTGGTGCTGTGCTTCCTGACCACCAAGAATATACTCGCGCTCTTCGTCGCTGAGCTTGGTCTGGTTTTTCGGGTGTTTGTAGAAAATCAGCCAGGAAATCGCCCAGGCCAGGCTCAATGCGCCCACCAGCACGAACGCCAGCTGCCAGCTGTGGATCATGATGGCCCATACCACCAGCGGCGGAGCAATCATCCCGCCGATTGACGAACCGACGTTAAACCAGCCAACCGCGATGGAACGCTCTTTGGCGGGGAACCATTCACTGCTGGCCTTCAGGCCGGCCGGAATCATTGCCGCTTCCGCCATACCTACCGCGCCACGTGCAATGGCCAGGCCGCCCCAGCTGGTTGCCAGCGCGGTCGCCATACAGAACAGCGCCCAGACGATAGCGAATACCGCGTAGCCAACTTTGGTACCCAGCATGTCCAGAACATATCCGGCTACTGGTTGCATGATGGTATAACAGGCGGAATAGGCCGCGATGATATACGAATATTGCTGTGTGCTAATGTGCAGCTGCCCCATAAGGGTAGGAGCCGCTACGGCAACGGCGTTACGCGTTAGGTAACCTAGTATCGTGCCGACGGTGACCAGCGCGATCATATACCAGCGTAACCCTTTTATTTTACGCATTACCACTTCTCCCGATGAGTATGAACCGCCATCTCAATTTCCCAGATATGATGGGATGGCGGATACCTGAGCCAGTCCGGAGGACTCTCCCTCCG
This sequence comes from Sodalis ligni, assembly GCF_016865525.2. Classification (NCBI taxonomy): domain Bacteria; kingdom Pseudomonadati; phylum Pseudomonadota; class Gammaproteobacteria; order Enterobacterales; family Bruguierivoracaceae; genus Sodalis; species Sodalis ligni. Next base: position 718,772 of record NZ_CP075169.1, read on the forward strand.
GGTGTAGTTATAGTCTGGCGGATCGTGGCTTAACCTTGCCGACAACGCCTTGCCAACGTTGTCGCCTGGCGCTGCGAATCACCACCCAAAAACTTCGGCGGAAACCCCGCACCCCGACCTGCCGGATGAGGCAATGACTCAAAATGCAGTCATTGCAACAAAAATGATTGAGTCCAAACTCAATGTGGCGCTACGATAACTTGTCATACAGATTTAAAAGTTGAGAGCCATCACAAAAACCATTTTTTATTTAGGGGATAATCATTTTGTCCCGTTAGCCGGGGCGAAAGCCCAAAGCTGACCAATAGATAGTGAGTTTTTGTTACTTTTGGCAGGAAAAGCTATAACGATTCAGGCAGAAACGTTCAAATCTGCTAAATTGGTATAACACCTTCCAACAATTTAGAAACATAACTCATGAGAAATGAAGGTGAGGAGCCTGAAATGTCCCAGTTTTTGACTGAAGATTTTTTACTGGATAGCGAATTTGCTCGCCGTTTGTATAACGAATATGCCGTTGATCAACCGATTTTTGACTATCATTGCCATTTGCCGCCGGAACAAATCGCGGGAAATTACCGTTTCAAAAATCTGTATGATATCTGGTTGAAGGGTGATCATTATAAATGGCGTGCCATGCGCACCAACGGTGTGGCTGAGCGTTTTTGCACCGGCGACGCCGGCGACTGGGAAAAATTTGAAGCCTGGGCGCAAACGGTACCGCACACCATTGGTAATCCTCTTTATCATTGGACGCATTTGGAACTGCGCCGCCCGTTCGGTATTACCGATACGCTGCTTTCCGGTGAAACCGCCCGCCAGACCTGGGATCGCTGCAACGCGCTGCTGGCGAAGGATGACTTCACTGCCCGCGGCATCATCTCGCAGATGAACGTAAAAGTGATTTGTACCACCGACGATCCGGTGGATTCCCTGGAACATCACAGCACCATTGCGGCTGACGGCAGCTTCAAGACCAAGGTATTGCCGGCCTGGCGTCCGGATAAAGCGTTTAATATCGAGGCGGCGGGTTTCAACGATTATCTGAAACGCTTGGAAGAAGTCTCTGACACCGCCATCAGCGGATTCGGCGCGTTCCGCACCGCGTTGACCAAACGCCTGGATCACTTTGCCGCCCACGGCTGCAAACTGTCCGACCATGCGCTGGACGTCGTGGTTTACGGCGAAGCGGATGAAAATACCCTTAACGGCATATTGAGCCGTCGCCTGAGCGGCACCTTGCCGACCCAGGAAGAAATTGCCCAATTCAAGACTGCCGTACTGGTATTCCTTGGCGGCGAATATGCCCGCCGCGGATGGGTGCAGCAATACCATATCGGCGCGCTGCGCAACAATAACAGCCGTTTGTTCAAACAGCTCGGGCCGGATGTCGGTTTCGATTCCACCAACGACCAGCCGGTGGCCATGGCGCTGTCCCGCTTACTGGATGCCCAGGCTAAAGAGAATGCGCTGCCGAAGACCATTATTTATTGCCTGAACCCGTCGGATAATGAAGTTATCGGCACCATGATCGGCAATTTCCAGGGCGAAGGTATGCCCGGCAAAATGCAGTTCGGTTCCGGCTGGTGGTTTAACGATCAGAAAGACGGCATGCAGCGTCAGATGACCCAGTTGGCAACCCTTGGTTTGCTGAGCCGCTTCGTAGGCATGCTCACCGATAGCCGCAGTTTCCTGTCTTACACCCGTCATGAGTATTTCCGTCGCATTCTGTGCCGGATGATCGGCCATTGGGTACAGGATGGCGAAGCGCCTGCGGATATCAAGCTGCTGGGTGACATGGTGAAAAACATTTGTTTCGATAATGCGAAAAACTACTTTGACGTAGGGCTTTGATAACTATGGCAGGCCAGACGGCCTGCCTGGTTTCAGCGATCAAGCGATTTTTTATTGCCCGACAGCGGGTAATTTTTAAGGTAAATACAGAATGAAAACGTTAAACCGTCAAAACTTCCCGGGTCGTCAATATACGGATCGCGTGATCCAATTCGGCGAAGGAAATTTTCTGCGTGCTTTTGTCGACTGGCAGCTTGATTTGCTCAATGAGCATACCGACCTCGATGCCGGGGTTGTGATCGTTCGTCCCATCAATTCCGATTTTCCGCCGTCGCTGGATACCCAGGACGGTCTATATACCACCATTATCCGCGGCCTGAACGAACAGGGCGAAGCGGTGCGTGAGCCGCGCCTCATCCGTTCGGTGAACCGGGAAATCAATATCTACAAGCAGTTTGACGAGTATTTAGCGCTGGCCCATGACGCCAATATTCGTTTTGTCTTCTCCAATACCACCGAAGCCGGCATCAGCTACGTTGCCGACGATAAACTCACCGATACGCCGCCCGCCAGCTATCCGGCCAAATTAACCCGCCTGCTTTATGAACGCTTCAGCCATTTTGACGGCGCTGCGGATAAAGGCTGGGTATTGCTGCCGTGCGAACTCATCGATTATAACGGCAAGGCTCTGAAAGAGCTGGTATTGCGTTACGCGCAGCAGTGGGCGTTGCCGGCGCAATTCACCACCTGGCTGAACGAACACAATACCTTCTGTTCGACGCTGGTGGATCGCATCGTTACCGGGCACCCCCGCGGTGAAGTTGATGCGTTGCAGGCGGAGCTGGGCTATCAAGATACCTTCCTCGATACCGCCGAATATTTTTACCTGTTTGTTATCCAGGGACCGCAGTGGCTGGCGAAAGAACTGCGCCTGGACAAGCTTGAACTGAACGTCCGCATCGTCGACGACATCAAACCCTATAAAGAACGTAAAGTGGCTATTCTCAACGGCGCCCATACCGCGCTGGTGCCGGTGGCGTTCCTGTCCGGGCTCAATACCGTCGGCGAGGCCATGAACGACAAACTGATAAGCGGTTATGTGGAAAAAACCATTGCCGAAGATATTGTACCGGTACTGGACCTGCCCCACGACGAACTGACGTCGTTTGCCCAGGCGGTATTGAGCCGTTTCCGCAATCCCTTTATCCAGCATCAATTATTATCCATTGCGCTCAACGGGATGACAAAATTCCGCACCCGTATCCTGCCGCAATTGTTGACCTACCGTGAACAACACGGCGAGCTGCCTGCCCGGCTCACTTTTGCCTTGGCCGCGCTGATTGCGTTTTATCGCGGCGAACGCGATGGCGAAAGTTATCCGTTGCAGGACGATGATAAATGGCTCACCCGTTACAAATCGCTTTGGAGCGGTGTGAACAGTGGTGAAATCGCGTTAAGCACATTAGTGAATGACGTACTCGGTGATACCGGGCATTGGGAGCAGGATCTGCTCAAGGTTCCCGGTCTGGCGGAACAGGTGGAACAGCAGTTGCAGGCCATTCTAGACAATGGCATGCGCGCTGCGGTTACCGCCTACAGCTAAACGCATAAAGGTTATTTCATGCAAATTATTAAAATACATCCATTGGACAATGTGGCGGTCGCCCTGCAAGACCTCGACGCAAATGACACGGTGGATATAGACGGCGTGACCATCACGCTGCCGCAACCCATCGCTCGGGGGCATAAGTTTGCCCTGGCGCCTATCGGCGAAGGAGAGATGATTGTCAAGTATGGCCTGCCCATCGGCCATGCCCTCAGTAACATCGCTCCGGGTCAGCATATTCATTCCCAGAACGCCAAGACCAATCTTAGCGATCTGGATGAATATCAATACCAGCCGGCGTTCCGGACCCTGCCGGCGCAAATGCCGGATCGCGAGATCCAGATTTATCGGCGCAAAAACGGCCTGGTGGGGATCCGTAATGAACTGTGGATCCTGCCTACCGTCGGCTGCGTTAACGGCATCGCCAAGCAAATCCAGCAGCGTTTCCTTAAAGAGACGTTTGGGGCGGAGGATATCGACGGCGTGCATCTGTTCACGCACCCGTTCGGCTGCTCGCAATTGGGGCAGGATCATGAAAACACCCGCACCATGTTGCAGAACATGGTACGCCATCCCAATGCCGGCGCAGTGCTGGTAATTGGTTTGGGCTGTGAAAACAATCAGGTGGATGTCTTTCGTAAAACCCTGGGTGAATACGATCCCGACCGCGTAACCTTTATGGTCTGCCAGCAGCAGGATGATGAAGTGGAAGCGGGGCTGGAATGCCTGCGCGCCTTGTATCTGGCCATGCGTGAAGACAAGCGCCAGCCGGGCAAACTCAGTGAACTGAAGTTTGGTTTGGAATGCGGCGGCTCCGACGGGCTGTCCGGTATTACCGCCAACCCGCTGCTGGGCCGTTTTTCAGATTATGTTATCGCCAATGGCGGCACATCGGTACTGACGGAAGTGCCTGAAATGTTCGGCGCCGAACGGATCCTGATGAGCCGTTGCCGCGACGAAGAGACCTTCACCAAAACCGTCAACATGGTCAATGATTTCAAAAGATACTTCATGGCCCATGAGCAGCCGATTTATGAAAATCCCTCGCCGGGGAACAAGGCGGGCGGCATCACCACCCTGGAGGAGAAATCCCTGGGATGTACGCAAAAAGCCGGTCAAAGCAAGGTCATGGATGTGTTGAAGTATGGCGAACGTCTGCATGTGCCGGGGCTTAACCTGCTGAGCGCGCCGGGCAACGATGCGGTGGCCACCAGTGCGCTGGCGGGCGCCGGGTGCCATATGGTGCTGTTCAGTACCGGTCGCGGTACGCCTTACGGCGGTTTTGTGCCGACGGTGAAATTGGCCACCAACAGCGAACTGGCGAATAAAAAGCCGCATTGGATTGATTTCGACGCCGGCAGGCTTATCCACGGTATGTCCATGGAAGAAGTGCTGGGGCAATTTATCGATTTGATCGCGGAAATCGCCAGCGGCAAACATACGCGTAATGAAGTTAATGACTTTCGCGAACTGGCTATTTTCAAAAGCGGCGTAACATTGTAATTAACCGCTCTTGGCCTTAGTATAGAAACGGTGTTTCAATTTTGAAGCACCGTTTGTTTTTATGTGCCATACAGTTTTGCGTCATTTAATAGGAACGCCGTACCATGAGCCTTTACTGGATCGCCCAAGCAGTGGGGGGATTGGCTTTTATCGTCGGCATCACCATGTTTATCAAGCGTGATGACCGCAAATTCAAACTGCAGCTTTCTTTATACAGCGCCATTATCGGTTGCCACTTCTTTTTAATGGGCGCCAACGCCGCGGGCGCGAGCGCGGAGCTTAATGCGCTGCGCACCCTGATAGCCACCCGCACCCGCAGTATCATGGTGATGTTTGTCTTTATCATCCTGACCACGGCGCTGGGCCTTGGCGAAGTGAAGCACTGGGTCGAACTGTTGCCGGTTACCGGCACGGTAGCCAGCACCTGGGCGCTGTTCCGTACCCGCGGACTTACCACCCGTTGCATTATGTGGTGCTCCACCGCCGGCTGGGTGACCCATAATCTGTGGCTGGGTTCCATTGGCGGTTCGTTGACCGAGGGCAGTTTTCTTATCGTCAACGGCATTGCCATCATCCGTTTTCGCCGTATGCAGCTGCGTGGCATCGACCCGTTCAAGGACGAGACCACGGCGGTCAGCACCCGATAGTCTTGCCGATGCCTGACCCAGGCATTACTGGTTACCGCGCGTATCCCGGCGATGATTGATCCAGGCGTTGATTATCAGCGTGCCGGCTAATATCGCCGCCACCGCGCCCAGCGAAACGGAAATCGGGATATGGATAAAATCCACTATCATCATTTTCACGCCGATAAAAACCAGGATCACCGCCAGCCCGTATTTCAATAGCGAGAAGCGTTCGGCAACCCCGGCCAGCATAAAATACATAGCGCGCAGGCCGAGGATGGCAAACAGATTGGATGTCAGGACGATAAAGGGATCTGTGGTCACGGCAAAAATGGCCGGGATGCTATCGACGGCGAATATCACGTCGCTGAATTCCACCAGTATCAGCACCAGCAACAGGGGAGTGGCAAACAGCAGGCCGTTGCGCCGGATAAAAAAGCGCTCTCCCTGCAATTGATCGGTCATGCGTAAATGCCCGCGCAGCCAGCGGACCAATGGTTTTTCACCCAATACGGCGTCGTTCTCTTTTGAGAAGGCCATCTTGATGCCGGTCAGCAGTAAAAACGCGCCGAACAGATAGAGCAGCCACTGGAATTGCGTCACCAGCCAACTGCCGCCGAAAATCATCAGAGTACGCAGCACGATGGCTCCCAGTACTCCGTAAATCAATACCCGGCGCTGCATCTGGGTCGGGATGGCAAAATAACCGAACAGCATCAGCCAGACAAACACGTTGTCCACCGCCAGGGCTTTCTCTATAAGGTAGCCGGTGAGAAAAGCCAGCGCTTGGGTGTCGGCGACGGCCCGCCCTTGGGTGTCGGAGAGATGCCACCATAAGGCGGCGTTGAACAGCAGGGACAGCGAAACCCAGACCACCGACCACCAGGCGGCGCGTTTGAGCGTCATGGTGCGGCCCTGGAGCAACAGATCCACGGCCAGCATAATCACCACCACCAGGATAAAACCGCCCCAGAGCAGAGGCGTGCCAACGGTATTCATATGCGATTTCCTTCATAAAAAAAAACGGCTAACCGCGGAAGGCGTCAGCCGTTTTCCCCATTCCGGGCTGTAAACGAACCTTGCCTTCCGGCAAGGTCTCACTTACAACGCAGATGAATTTTTCTATTCTGGTTGCCCGGTAGCCGGATGCGCAAGCATCGTAATGACGGCAAACCGACGAAGAAGTTACTCCCCTTTGCTACGGGAACAATAATGTAAAAATTTGCGACAGTCAACTTGCCCGCCGCCATCGCGCTTTTCGCCGTCAGCTTCCGCTGCACGCCGGCTGTTTAAACCGCGAGGCTCGGGTTAAAGCGCGGCAAAGGGTCACGACCCTTTGCGTAAAATATAGCGGTTAACAAATGTCGCCATCAGATCCCGGCTTTGCGGCGTACCGCTAATACCGGTGCCCACCCGTGCCAGCTCCAGCTCCCGTTCCGGCTGTTCCTCCGTCATGGACCGCAGAAAGCCGTGCATGACTTCAGCGGTGAATTCCGGATGGAACTGCACGGTTATCGTATTTTCGCCATAGCGCAGGATCTGATGGGGATCTCGCTGGGAACGGGCCAATACCACCGCCTCCGGCGGAGGGGTCAGCACGGTTTGTGAATGGATAAGGTTCACCGGGAAGCCCTGCGTCAACGATGCCAGCAAGGGATCTTGCCCAGCCGCCGGCAACAGTTCGATATCCAAGGTGCCCAGCTCCATGCCGCCGGGATGATAGTCCACCTCGCCGCCCATGGCGTAGGCCAGCAGCTGATGTCCATAACATACCCCGAAAATCGGCACGCGTTCCGCCATGGCCTGGCGCAGCCAGCCGGCGGCGAATTCACTCCAGGGCAAGCGGTCGGTCACCATGGCCGATGAACCGGTAATCAACACACCGCCATAGGCGCCGGGCTCCTGCGGCCGTTCACCCGACGGCAAATGCACCACCGCCGCCTGTTCCGGCCGCAGACCCGCGGCGGCGAGAAACATACGGTCATAGTTACCGTTAGCCTGGCTGACCTCCTCGGGGGCATCGCCGGTTTGCAGAATCAATACCGGTAGGGACCGCGCCATTATGCCACCGTATCGGCACGGGAACGGTCAGCGGGGAAGACAACCCCGGTCTGGCGCCGTATCTCCGTCAGCAGTTTGGCCGTACTGCGGGATACTGCCAGGCCATCATGGTTGACGTCGCCATTTTCCACCAGCGCGGCGAACCGCTCCGCCTCGTATAGCATGGTATTGATATGCTGCGGCTGGCTCAAATCCTGTTTGTTGCCGTTGCGCGGAACCAGGAAAAGCTGCTGGCATTCAGACATTTTCTCGATGACCAATGAACCGTCCTCTCCCTGGATTTCGCAGGGCAATACCGTTTGGCTGACTTTGGAGTGCAGCAATGTGACATCAAAATCACCGTAGTTCAGGCAGACCGTGCCATGGGCGTCAACGCCGCTTGCCAGAAGCGTCGCGCTGGCCTGCAAAGAATGGGGTTCGCCCCACAGCGCCACGGCGGCGGCCAGCATATAAAACCCGATATCCATAATCGAACCGTTGGAGAAGGCCGGATTAAAGGTATTCGGCAGCTCGCCGTCCAGATATTTCTGGTAGCGGGAAGAGTACTGGCAGTAATTCAGCAGCGCCTTGCGAACCTTGCCGATACGAGGCAATGCCTGTTGAAGCGCCAGGAAATTAGGTAAACTGACGGTTTTGAATGCCTCGAACAGCACCACCTGATGCTCCCGCGCGCAGGTTATCATCTGTTCCACTTCCCACAGGTTCGAGGCCAAGGGCTTTTCGCAAATGACGTGCTTTTTATTGCGCATAAACAGCAATGCCTGGGGGCAATGAAAAGAATTGGGACTGGCGATATATACCGCATCCACGGCATCGGATGCCGCCATTGCTTCCAGAGAGTCAAAATAATGTTCTACGGGATAATCCTTTCCCATTTTTTGCGCTGCCGCGATATCCCGGGAATAGATAGCGGACAGTTTCAGTTTGCCGCTCTCATGGGCGGCATCGATAAATTGGCGAGTGATCCAATTGGTACCTATCACAGCGAAGCGAATCATACCTAATTTTTACCCTACGCAATATTTGGATACCCTAGATTATCATGCTAACCAAATCAGGCCAATATTCCCTTAATTCTCAAGATTGGGAGGAATTTGTCGACAAATCCTATAGGGCAATGACGCCCGGTCGGACTACTATAGTCACCAAACGAGCCGGCCCTTTGCCCGCGCCGCCGCCATAAGGTTTGTTGGTTGGCCGGTCACTCGTTATACTTCGCTAAGGGTGAATTTTAAGGAACCATCATGTTGTTGCAAGAGTTCGAAGTACGTATAAATAATGCCTTAACGGAGCTTGAGCAAAGCTTTGCGCGACACCAGCGGCAATGGCAGCTGGATCGTGAGGCATTGCAACAGCAATTGGATCTGAGCATGCGGCGCGAGGCGAAACTGCGCGAGCAAAATGCATTACTGATAAGCCAGCTCAATAATCTCGACACGTCGCCCGATCGCAACCCGCTAATCCATAAGATTAAAATACTCAGTGCGCACATTGATGCGCTGGCAAAGGATGCAGCGGCTTTTCGTCAATCTTGCCGCATGTGACATCACGCCGGCCCATGTTCTTGTTCCCTGTCTTTCTCCCGCTCTTTTTTACTGCGTTCTTTAAAGGTAACAGCTGGATCATTATTTCCCTTTCTACCAGGACCGGCGGGCGTCAGGGGAAATACGTTTCTCAGGTGAGTTCGCAGATTATTCCAAAGGGTCGGGGCAGGGCGGGTGTTCTTTTTTTCAAATACCACGGGCATGTCGTATGCCTGCGGCTTATAAAGCAGTTCAAGCATATCATCCCGGTCCTGCAAACCGTCGACATAGCCGTTTATCATACAATCCAGCACAAATTGAAAACGAAGCAGGGAGCTGGTGGTCCGTCTGCCTGCCTGCAACACGATGTCAAGAGTTTCCAAATGGACAATATAATTTTCGAACATCTCTCCCAGGAGTTTGGGTTCATCACGGGCGGCGTAGTGCGCAGATAAGCACAGTTTGAAAAAGTTGTAGGTATGGAGGCCGCAGTCATTACTGTATTGAAACGGTTGGCGCAGAGTGATGATTTTCGCCTCCTCACCCGGCCCAATCAGGCACTTAATCAATGCTGACTTATTATCATTTGTGTCGGGGGGGCTATTGCTGTCAAAAAGGGTAAAGTGATAACCCTCAGTCGTCTTGACGGCGAGGACTGCGCTGAAATGCCCGTCCGCCGCCCGTTGCGTGCTGTTATTAAGGGATGTGGACAGGATTGGGAACAGCAGTTTTTGCCCTGGAACAAGCCGCTTGAGTTTTTCCTTGGCGTTGTTTTTGAATAACACCGATTCGTCTTTGAGGTACTTGCCGAGATCAAAAGGGTCAATAGCCTCGTTCTCACTATACAGTAGCGTGCTGGAGAAAAAGATACCTTCTTTGTCCACGACGAGTAAGTGAATGGCGGTATCCAGTACCTGTCTGTCCATAGGATGGTAGGTGTGAGTCATGGGCGCAAGCGCCTTTGGAATTGTCAGAAAATGACCTATACTCTGATATAAATCCGTTAATTCAGTTAAGTCGTCGGCTAATCTGGCCATTTTTATATTGGACAACGTCATGGCGCAGAGTCTGGCTTTGATTCTTGTATTCAAATGCTCAAGATTAATCTGCCGTCGGACGGCGGCATAAAATAACAGTGATGCGCTTTGGTAAATCCTATCCCTTACCTGATTCCCCTGCCCCTCGCAGATCATAACGTCGTAAAGTTTTATCCCCAGAACGACTGATTTGCTGATGTCGCAAGGACCAAGCGGATTCGCTGGGGCAACGGGACACTGTTGCCATAGCTGGACAATAATGTCTGCTCTGGTACCTATATCCCCGTCATAGAACCTGTGCATTACCCTTCTTTCATCGTTCCGACAACGAAAATCAAGAGTGGGTATGGCCTGGGATGCAAGGGAATTTCCATTCAAGTGAAGCATACAAGCCTCTTGGAAAATTTATTTAAGGATATTTTCACTCTCTAAACCTGATTCAATTATTTATTAAATTCTTGTGATTATTTAAGTGAGATATAATTTAAAACTATTAGCTTAATATTTATCTGCCTATTTACTAACTTTTCGCTTTTAGAAAACACCTTAAAAGAAGAGACGTAAACTGTGAATTAAAAATTAAGCCAATTTATAATTAACCGTCTGATACGGTAAGCTATGGTCATAACAAGCGGTTCGCCGAAATGTCGTAGGAGACGTTATCGTTTTTCAGATAATGTCAGCACAAATCGGTGTTTCAATATGGAAAGAAATTGCGCTTTACTGTGGATCTGCATCGATTGTTGGCTGCGACGAGGTTTATCATGAAAAATACGTCAGTTTCTACCGTAAGAGGCATGTTCTGGCAGCGCATCCGGGATAAATTCATCTTTCCGGCCCAGCGGGATCCCGCCATGGATGTTGCGCGCAGATTGGCCGCGTTTTTGCCCTTGGGGTGCTTATACGGCGTTGAAATCGAAATGGAGTCCCTCGACCCGTCCCGCCATGACAGGGAGTAGTCACTGCCTTCTGATGGTGGACGTCAGCATGATGCCAGTTATGATGACGTCCGTCCGTACAGGCGCCGGATGGCTGAATACTTAGTGTGCCCCCACGTTTATTTCTGCTCCTAAGCATAAAATTTTATAGTCAATTGCCGATAATAAAGCCATTGCCATTTTCGCCAGGCATATCTCCCCATGATAGGGCTTCGCTTAACGTTCACTGCAACTGAACGCTAACGTGACGCGGATCGCTCGTGGGCATGTGCTGTCAGGAAAAACAGCAAAGTGACATTGCAAGGGTGCTTGTATGAATTTTATAAAAATATAAAGATAAGAACGGCGGTGATGGTTATTCTTATTTTCTTCTCTTTGCTGTGGCTAGGCGTTTCCGCATATACCCTTTATTCCCTTAATCAAGTCAATCAAACCTTGCAGCTGAGCAACAACGAACAGCTAAACAGCGACATCATTAATGGCGCCAATGACCATTATTATCGTGTCGTCACGACATTGGAACGTGCGGCCCGCGCCGGACAATCCGGCGCCCGTGCCGATGCCGACATGGAGTTGGGCTCGGTGGCCTCGGAGCTGGAGCTTATCGACCAGGGTTTGACGCAGTTCAAAGGCATCGATCACGGCCAGCTGGATCCGCTGCTGGTGGATAAAATTTACAACAGCTCGCTGCAGCTGCGTACCCTTGGCATACAGCCGCTCCTGCTGGCGGTAAAGGACGGGCGGTATGACGATTTCAACCAGGGTCTACACGACACCTATTTACCGCTGCGTAAGCAATTCACTTCGGTAATGCAGGAATACGACGGCGCGGTGGACGCTATCAAGAACGCATCCAATGAACGGATCGCCCTGTTGACGACCCTGTGCCAACGGGCATTACTGGCGGCGCTGTTGGCCGGAGTGGTAATTTTGCTGTTTACAGATCGTTATCTTGTGCGTCATCTGGTGAGGCCGCTTAATGCCATTAAAGGGCATTTTCGGTCACTGGCCGCCGGTCAGCTCGGTTTCACCATCACCGATATGGGTCGCAACTGTGTCGGCGAACTTATTCCGTTCCTGCGTGACATGCAAACCCACTGGGTTAATACGGTAACGCAAATCCGCGGCAGCGCGGAATCCATCTACCAAGGCGCCGGCGAGATTTCCCAAGGCAATACCGATCTTTCCTCGCGCACGGAGCAGCAGGCTTCCGCTCTGGAACAGACCGCCGCCAGTATGGAACAGCTCAACTCAACGGTAAAACACAACACAGAAAATGCCCACCAGGCCAGTAAACTGGCGAAAGACGCCTCGGAGACCGCCAAGAAGGGCGGCATCATTGTCGAGGAAGTTGTGGCGACCATGGGCAGCATAGCCGCCAGTTCAAAGAAAATCGTCGAAATCATAGATGTTATCAACGGCATTGCTTTCCAGACCAATATTCTGGCCCTCAACGCGGCGGTGGAAGCAGCCCGGGCCGGCGAACAGGGCCGGGGATTCGCCGTGGTGGCGGGGGAAGTGCGCAGCCTGGCGCAGCGCAGCGGACAGGCGGCGAAAGAGATTCAAACCCTGATCGGCGAATCGGTGGAGCGCGTCGGTATCGGTTCTAAACAGGTTGCCAATGCGGGCGCCACTATGGGGGATATCGTCAAGGCCATCACCCATGTGACGGATATTATGGGAGAAATCGCCTCTGCATCCGATGAGCAAGGTAAGGGAATTGCACAAATCGGCCAGGCGGTGACGGAAATGGATAGCGTTACCCAGCAAAATTCCTCGCTGGTACAAGAATCCGCCGCCGCCTCGGCGTCTCTGGAAGAGCAGGCCCATTATCTCACCGAAATGGTGGCGCTATTCCAACTGGCGCCGGTAACCACCGTCCCGGGGCGAGCCAAGGCGCTGGTAGGTGAACTGGTGGCCCAGGACCGTTCGCAAATGGGGGAGCGGGCCGTGCAAAACCGTGCCGGAACATCCGCCGTTGAGCCGTTAGCGCAAGGCCGCGTCAGAACATCCTCCGTTGAGCCGTTATACCAGAGTCGGGTACGGGCAGCGGCGTCGATGCAGGCAGCTCAACGAGCCGGTAGCCTGAACGATGCGGCTACGGGACAGACCTTCGCAAGAATCCCGGCCAATGTTACGTCCGCTCAAAAACAGCGCAGGGCACCGGCTAAAAAGACGCCGGCCGTGGTCGGCAAGCTTAAAAATTTGGCGCCGGACGCGAACTGGCAAACTTTTTAGTCCCTCACTGAACAATCAGGGTAATGAACGCCCGGTCTCAGGGGCCGGGTAGGGTGGCGGTAAGTCTAATGGCCATGGTTTTAATTTCAGTTGGTAGGGGGGACTACTCGAGGGGAGAATATTGCAAAAGTGCAATTTTACTACACTATTTGCAGATAATTTTTCTAATATGCTGGAATTTTTAAATGAAAGTTAAGGGAATGAATGAAGGTTTCTTTGTTTTATTGTTAGTAATCAGTACTATTGCTTTTATTCTTGTTCTTAAGGCTTATTACTCCGCAATTCTTTGGGCCGCAATCCTTGCCCTGCTTTTTATCCTATAAAACAAAGATAAGAGAAAACTCAAAGACAAAATGGACTGGCCTCTTTTATAACTATTATTTTTATTTGCCTCATTGTTTTCATACCTCTTTCATTAATCACAACCTCGCTTGCAATGGAATGCAATGATTTATATAACGCAGTTCAACATAACCAGATACCGTTTGCCACCATTTTCAACGGCGCCCTGGAGCACCTTCCCAAAAGAATGCAGGAATACATTTCCGTACACGATTTGAGCAATGTCACGACGCTGCAACACAAATTATCCGATGTATTTATGCGGGGGAGTCAAACGCTCGCCAACAGTGTGCTTTTGATCGGCGAGAGTACTTTTAGTTTCACGGTCAGCTTTGGCATTATGTTATATCTGATGTTTTTCTTTTTGAAAGATGGATCTCATCTTGTTAAATTGATCCTCGACTCGCTCCCTTTATCCAGATATATCAAACACCATCTGTTTGTAAAATTCGCCGCCGTAGCAAAAGCAACGGTAAAAGGGACTGTCATTGTCGCTCTTGTCCAAGGCGCCTTAGGCGCCATGGCGTTTTATATCGTGGGCGTTAAAGGAGTTATGCTTTGGGGCGCGCTGATGGCATTCCTTTCGCTCATTCCCGCTATTGGTTCAGCCATCATCTGGGCGCCCGTTGCTATCTATTTCTTCTTTGCCGGCGTTGTCTGGAAGGGCTTCTTTTAGTGGTATTTTTCGTCGTCATTATTGGTTTGGTGGACAATATCCTCAGGCCGCTGCTCGTGGGTAAAGACACTAAATTGCCTGACTATGTGGTGCTTATCTCTACCCTTGGCGGCATGGCATTCTTCGGCCTTAATGGATTTATCATCGGCCCGCTGATTGCCTCCTTTTATCGCTTGTTGGAATTTACTCTCCGGCAGAGATCATCGGGGAATGTGGTAGAGATAGATGAAGATATTATAACTGAAGCACAAGAAAGCGAAAATCTCATGGTACAGCAAGCAATAGATAAACTTGATAAAATCGAGAAAAGCGAAAGCATAGACAAGCCTTAAGGATATTTCCGGTCTATATGACCAGACACTATCCCTGCCAACGGCATTGCATCTTGGTTTTCAAACGTGTCCATAGGGCATCTTTGCTTCCAAAACATGTTCAACATGTATAGCATCATGCGTTATATGAGTTTCTATATAATGGTTGATGCCGAGGTCTAAATAACTGCGCCTAATAGTAGATCACCGAAGGGAACTCAATCCGGTTTGAGCGATCTGATCAATCGCCAAACATCACAAATCACCAACCGGACTGAGTTATGCCGATCATAGCACCCATACCCAGAAATGAACGACGCCAGATGCAAAAAATTGTCCAGAAAACGGCAGATAAGAATCATGCCAGACGCCTTATCGCCATGTTGATGTTGCACCGGGGTGAATCGCTGACTTGCGTTGCTAAAACCCTATGTGCCGCCCGTTCTTCCGTCGGACGCTGGATTAATTGGTTCACGTTATTTGGTATTGAAGGCCTGAAAAGTCTACCACCGGGCCGTCAAAAAAAATGGCCTGTCGACGACATGCTGCGAATGCTCAATTTGCTTGTTCAGCGCTCCCCGCAAGATTTTGGCTATCTGCGCTCACGCTGGAGTACCGAGATGTTAACGATTGAAATTAATAAGTTATTTAACTCTACGTTGCATCCTGGCTCACTTCGCCGTTGGTTGCCAGGAGCCGGCATTGTCTGGCGCAGAGCGGCTCCGACCTTGCATATTCGGGATCCTCACAGGAAGAAAAGCTGGCTGCAATTGATGAGGCATTGGCAAAGAACAGTGCTGAACATCCCGTGTTTTACGAGGATGAAGTTGATATCGATCTCAACCCAAAATCGGCGCGGACTGGCAGAAAAAGGTCAGCAGAAACGCATCCCTACGCCGGGTAAAATGAAAACATTACCTTGCAGGTGCGCTGCATGCTGGAACGGGCAGAGTGGATTACGTGAGTGGAACACGTAAAACTCAGGCTTGTTCATCGATATGCTATGCCAGCTGAGAAGCACGTATCGCAGCGCCAAAACGATCACCCTTATTGTCGATAATTACATCATTCACAAAAGTAAAAAGACATTGAAGTGGTTGAAGAAGAATCCAAAATTTATTCTTATTTATCAGCCGATTTACTCGCCATGGGTGAACAAAATAGAGCTCTTATGGTTAGCATTACACGAAACGGTGACCCGCAATCATCACTGTAAAACAATGTGGGAGTTACTAAAAAATGTCAGACAATTTATGAAAACCGCATCACCTTTCCCAGGCAACAAACCTGGACTAACAAAAGTGGAGCGGTAATAGGCGCAGTTATTTAGCTATATGAATTTGTACATGTTTTATCTGGGCGGCAATGCAGGCAAGTCTAATATCGAAGTTCACGACGTGCAGTTTGCCGCAGTGGAAACGCCTGGACAGGCCTGGCCGCTTTTGCGTGAAGCCTGGTATGGCGACAAAGACAAGATTCATCTTGACGGCTATACGATCATAAAGTGGACCGACGGCTATGATGTCACGTTGTCCACCGAACCCTATCAGGGCAAACAGAAGCTCTTTTTCGTTAATGCCGGCGGATACCGGCCGGATACCCTGGCGGAATTGCATGAGTTCGATCTGTTTGTGGCCGAGGACGCCGATGCCGCCAAAAGCCGGGCGCTAAAGACGCTGTTGCTCGGGATCGACCAGCAGCACAAGGATAACCTGAAGGACGTTGATGACTGCCTGCTATTGGATAAGGTGGGGGGATTTTATCTGCATCTTCATGAGAACCCCAATGGCGAGCCGGCGAAGCCTGCCTGGCAAGGTTATTTGCCCATCGGGGAATGATGGGCGCCTGCCGGAACCAGGCGCGCCGGCGGTGATGGTTTATTTATCTGATAGGCTATTGGCTGCTTTTTCAATGAGCGCGGCGACCTTGCCTGGCTGCGAAATATACACGGCGTGGCTGCCTTTAACTTCCACAACCTGGCTTTTGGCCCTGCTCGCCATGAAGCGTTCCAGGTCGGGGTTGATGGATCGGTCTTGGGTGGCGACCAGTGTCCAGCTAGGTTTGGTCTTCCATGCGGGCTGCTCCGCTGGCGTGCCGAAAATGGCCGCGGCGGGCATTACCTGGGAACGGGCCATGAAACCGGCCTGGCTGGCGGATATATCGGCTGCGAAATCAGCATGATAAACCTTGGGGTCAAGATACAGGAAATGGTCGGGAGTAGCGGTAATGCCCTTGCTGGCCTGGGGAATTCTTCCCGCCAGGGCGCCCAGTGTTTCCCCTTTTTCCGGCTGGAAGGCGGCAATATAAACCAGCCCCGCCACCTGCGGATCCTGGCCCGCTTCGCTGATGATAAACCCGCCGTAGCTATGGCCTACCAGCAGCGTTTTACCCTGCTGTTGATGAATGACACGCTGGGTGGCGGCCACGTCGTCAGCCAATGAGGTTTCCGGTTCTTGAACCAGCGAAACGTTGTAGCCTTTCTTATCCAGGATCCTAGTGACCGCCTGCCAGCCAGATGCATCGGCAAACGCGCCGTGCACCAGTACGATATTTTTTACCGGCTGGGCCTGTACCGCGCCTTGGGCCGAAAGTGAAAGCATGATGCCGGCAGCCAGCATACTCAGTGATCTTTTAAACATGATAAATCTCCTAAACAGGTAAATGGGTTGAAAACAGGCCTTGCCCGCTCGCGGTGTATCGTCTTCATTGCACCGCATGATGATAATTGTTTATCGCGATAAGTATTGCTGCGATAGATAATGATGAAAGCGCAGGAGCGTGTCAAGCGATTTGTTATTGCGATAGATAAAATCTGGATTTGTTGCTATGCTGATTGTCGACCTATCCATCTGACATCATGCAAAACAACCCTGGAGTCTGAAGTGACAAAGCCGCCGCGCCTGGAAGACCAGCTGTGTTATTCGATTTATTCAACCGCGTTGGCCATCAAAAGGCTGTATAAACCGATGCTGGATGCCATGGGCGTCACCTATCCGCAGTTTTTGGTGTTAAATGTGTTATGGGAGCAGGGGGAGCAGCCTATCGGCGCCATTGGCGAAAAGCTGGCGCTGGAAACCAGCACCCTGACGCCGTTGTTAAAACGTCTGGAAAACGAAGGATTTATTCAGCGGCTCCGCAACGTTCATGATGAGCGCCAGGTCATGATAACCTTGACCGACAAGGGCGCCGCCGTGCATGACAAGTCCGCTTGCCTGTCAATGACGCTGTTGTCCAGTTCACACCTGGAGTTGGGGCAGTTGCAGCGTTTGAATAAAGAGATCATCGCACTGCGTGATAACATCATTCAAAAGGTATAAGCGGGTGATGGATTAAGTCCTCATTGCGTCAATCATTATTTATGCGGACAAGAGCGCATAATCAACCCGGCGCGATGTCTTTTATTGGCGCTTTTTGTGGTATTCTTAACGCATACAATGGAGGCCATATGAAAAGATTCTTTGAGACAAAATATGAATTTGAGGATTATTCACCTGAAAAAGTCAGGCGTCTTGCTCAAGAAGTAATGCAGGAAATTGCAGACAAAAAAATTATTTCGAGCCTTATTGATATCGATATTATCAATCATCCTGAAAGGTGGCCTAAGGTTCCTAATAAGTCACGTGATGATTTCGATGATGTTATGTGGCGTAATTTACCGATAAAGGAACGATTTAAGATTCATTGCCGCGCAGGGTTCACCGCATGCCATGCCTTCATTCTTAGGTGGGTTTTTAATGATAGGAGAATGGCAGAGCGTAAGGAGAACCAAGAGATCTTCAAGACTGCGTTCTTAGAAGTCACCAAAAAAAATAAAAGTTATAATGATTAACAAAAACTTAGTAAGGCATGCCTAATTTTAACGGGTGAAAAATGTCATTTAGCGTGAATCCCCCTCCAAAACAATATCTGTATAATTCGCTAATTATTAAAGAAGGAGAGCCTGAACATATTCTGGCATATGCACTTTATAAGGTGCATAAGAATAAAGTTATTAATCAAGCTCGGCACGAACTATGGAGTGGTTCCCAACTCGCGCTGCAACTGAAAAGTTTGCATGATTCGGTAATCCAACAGGAAGGTATGCGGCAACACTTCTATCAGCAGGCAAGGGAGATGTCTGAAAAATTCGTTACCGAGACGAAGGAAAGGATCAAAAGAGATGCTGTGTCTGAATATCAGGAAAAGGTTGCGCAGTACCGGAGAATAATCACGCCACCCTGGGTGAAATTTGTCAAATGGCTTGGCGTTGGTTTATCAGGGCTTATCGCTTCAGTTGTTGTGATTGTCATGCTTACCGGCTTCAGCGCGCTATTTCTTGGCAAGGAGGGCAGGACGCAGATTGCGGTGGCAGCAGGAAAAACAATCTTTAAAATCCTGAACTCAGATATTCCCGTAGCGGATCATCTAACTGTAGATAAGCACAAATAAAATCTAGTTGCCGCTTTTTTCTAGCCGGGGGCTGTACTCCTCCCCTCTCGTTATAGGTCTGCATGGGCATAAATAGGCTGCTGCGTTAGGTCACTGCGTTAATTCGATATCAGTTTTGATGGATCGGGCAGGCGGCACCAGCATTTCCAACTGCTGCTGTTTCTCTATAAGAGTATATAACAGCAATTCTCTGATGTTTTCATCTTCGATTTTATAGGCGGCAAAGGCCAGCGCCTGGCATTGCACGTCGTCAAAGCACTGTTTGGAGGTATCAAGAAGGTTTTCCATGGTAATCACCTGATAAAGGCGAGGTGTAGCGTAGATGTTTCATAAGAGGCAAGGAAACAGATACGGTGACCTCAGTTGCGAGTACCACCGCACAAAAATTTATCAATGGCGGTGGCCCAAATAGGGTTCTCACAACCGGTCTCAACTATTCTCGGCCAGCCCTAAAGCTGCCCGACCTGAGCCACCATTGATATTACAACAAGTTTTGACTTGCTGTTCAATGATTACTTAGAAGACGACATAATACAACCTGCATATTATGCCGCCGTTAAGACTAGGGAGTGAGGGTCCCTACATTAAAAACTAATGCCGGACTAGCATAACGGAACTATTTTACGATTGGCAAGAAAAATATTAAAATATTACTTGCTATGTTAATATAATTAATAGGTTAAATATTTTTTGATAAAGAGATTTATATGTATACGTTAATTTATTTTCACATAAATATTTTTATCTTTATTGATTGGCGGCATTTTGGCCATATGTAAACTTAGGTAAATATTCGTTGGATCTGCTTTAATGATGTGATTACATCGTTAATTTATGTGACCGCCTTATTTTTATAGAGGTAGAACTGGGCTTTATCCGCGAATAAAAAAGGAGTTAATGCGATCTCTTATGCAAATACCCAATTTTAAGGAACAATTTGTTTTTAATAAATTTCTCCTGATTCATAATTGACTTAAATCACAAAGGTAGGTATTATACCCACCATGGAAGGCAAGGATGTCAGATGACCAGCGGAGAACTGATCAAGGGTTTGCAAGATGACGGGTGGATTATCAGGAAGATGGGTCCGAGAAAAACCAAAGGGAGTCACGTTACGCTGACCAAGCCTGGGTGGTTCAATATCATTACTCTCCCTCATCCGCGCAAGGACGTATAAAAAGGGCTCATCAAGCAGGTACAGCGGATATCCGGTATCGCATTTATCTGACAACGTGGTGGGATAGGTTTTATAGGAGGGTGTAATGATTTATCCGATTTTTATCTTTAGAAACGATCATGGTTTCGACGGCTACTTCCCCGGCATTGAGGGCTGTTTTTTCGCCAGTGATACCTTGGCGGGCGTAAGCAAAGATGCAGAAGAAGCGTTTGCGGTGCATATTGAGGCTTTGATTGAAGAAGGGCATCCACTTCCCCCACCGCCTAAGGATGTGCAATGTTATCTGGGGGATGCCAGATTGGCCGAGGAGAACGGCATAGTGGGATTTGTGGACATCGATCCGACGAAATATGAGCGTAAGGCGGTGAAATTCAATCTTACCATGCCGCAGAATCTGCTCACGGCCATTGACCGGTATATTACCACCAGCCGCCATTATAAAAATCGCAGCCAATTCCTGTCTGAACTGGCCAGAGAGAAAATTGCCCATTAATGGCATGCTCATTCCAACGGGGGATGCATGAGTGGATTAACCGGTAAAGTCGCCCTGGTCACCGGCGGCTCCAGGGGGATTGGCCGCGATGCCGCCCTCGCATTGGCCAAAGCAGGCTGTCAGGTGGCAATAAATTACCTTCAGGCCGACGAGCAGGCCCGGCAGGTGGTGGACGATATTCATCATAACGGCGGGCAGGCTATTGCATTCAAAGGCGATATCAGTTTGCCGGAACAGGTAAACCGAATTGTGCTGCAAACCCGCGGGGCCTTCGGTGAAATTAACATTCTGGTGAATAACGCCGGTATTGCCAAAGTCCAGGACTGGCAGGATATCACCCCGGACGATTGGGGTGCGGTGCTGGCGGCTAACCTCACCTCGTCATTTTTGATGTCCCACGCGGTATTGCCCGCCATGCAGCGGCGCGGCTGGGGCAGAGTGATTATGATATCGTCCATGGCGGCCCAAACCGGCGGGGTGATAGGGCCCCATTACGCCGCCAGCAAAGCCGGGCAGTTGGGATTGATGCACAGCTATGCCAATCTGCTGGCGGGTAAGGGCGTGACGGTGAACGCCATCGCGCCGGCATTGATTGAAACCGACATGATCAAAAACAACCCGAAGATCACGCCGGATCTTTTGCCGGTAAAACGCTTCGGCAAAACGGAAGAGGTGACGGCAGTGCTGATGATGCTGCTTAACAATGGCTACATCACCGGACAAACCATCAATGTCAACGGCGGCTGGTATATGAGCTGATTATTGGCGCGGGCCGGCGATATAACCAGACACCGCGCCGACAGTCTCGTATTATGGGGTGGCGGACCGCCCGCCATTATCACCCTAGCCCGCCAGCGTCGAGATCCATTGTGTCAATGGCTATCAATCACGAGATCTATTGAACCTCTGTAAAAACGCAAGGCAGGATCATTGAGGAGATAAATTGAACACTAGGTAACAATTTAAAACGGAATGCGTGTTTGATTATTGCGGAAATTTTAATACATAAATTATTAATTCTTTGTGAAGGCAATGTGCTTATTCAAAATTATTTAGGTGCTATTTTATTTATCATAACATATTCTTATTTGAATCCATGAAATTGATATCAATATAACATGCATGCGAAATAATCATCAAAATTAAAATATTGAAGATATCTTTTGAAAAGAGACGGACCGTTTAATTATTGTTTTATCTCAGTGATATTTTCGTCTTTTGCTTTTAACAAAGTGAATAAAATGTTTACTGATACACCTTTCGCGAATGCAATATTTACTATGTTCTCAAATATAAAAATGAACTAAGCTCACGTGGTTTTACTGCACCGGGCTCATGCAAGGCTTACATATTTGGTGGCTGCGCGATGCATTTGCATACAAATATCCGTATAAGCAGCGACT
The DNA here is from genome assembly GCF_016865525.2 of Sodalis ligni. Taxonomy (NCBI): domain Bacteria; kingdom Pseudomonadati; phylum Pseudomonadota; class Gammaproteobacteria; order Enterobacterales; family Bruguierivoracaceae; genus Sodalis; species Sodalis ligni. The sequence goes on from NZ_CP075169.1 coordinate 740,928, forward strand.
TAGACAGTCAAATGGATTTTTGTCGCAGTATGAAAGAAGAAGCCATCGGTCTGATAGAATCTATTAGTCCGGTTGATTATTTTGATAACAGGCATGGTCCGAGTATTTTAGTTTTTGATTCTCACTTTAACCCCGCGTTAGCCCCCATGCATGAAGATTATGATATCAATGCGATTGATATTGAGACCAATACTCCTTCACCATTATGGGTTTATCTTATTAGTAAATGCGATCTTGCTATTAGCAAACTTGGAAGATTTGGTGACATGGATCAAGAAGATATATATGCCCTTTTTCGGGCCGGCTTATCCATTGATGAATTCAGAACTAAGGCCATGGAAGCTGCTGATTACGCTGTCGGCCAATCTGGATTGCCTTCAAAGATTGAGTATGCTATTTCTATGTACAAAGAACTCATGGAGGAACTATGACTAAAGCAGATCTCAATCAAGTATTCGAGCGTGTATGCTTTGCAGGTCTTGAAAAGGCAAACGTTGAAGATATTAAAACAATAGCCATTTCGTTATGGCACCAAAACGAGCTGCCGGATACGTCATTATTGAAAACCAATGAGGCCAGGAAAACCGGAGGATTTATACTTGACCGGCTATGTAGATTCAATTGCGTACCATATAATTTTAAGAATGAAGTATTAGCTATAGCAGAATCATTGTATAAAAAATTATCTATGCCTGAAGCTGATTCAACAGAAAAAACGCCATTAGATAAACTTGCAGCAAAATGGGGATTGGATAGTGATCTATGCAAGTTTATGGGCGATATTTTGCCTTTTCAAACGCGTCATGCCTTTGGTTGCCGTTCGTTTGCTTGAAATGGTCGTTCGATTTTCCTGCAGCATTTGAACTCTTTTATTCTGTATTTAATCATCTTTTTCGCACGCCAGATCAAAAGCATCTTCTGGAAGTAGGAGCTTGACGGTAAACACCGACGCCCCGCTCGCGTATAGCAATATTTTTACCCTTAGGGCGAGTCAAAATTTCCTCTCATCCCGGTAGGGCAGGTCGCCACGGCTCAGCCCTATATCCCGTAATTGACCGTCGTTCAATGACATCAAGCCCTTACGATCTCGCCGGCGTGCCCGCCAGTGTTGATAGGCTTGAAATAACGCCGTCCACCATGCAGGGCGTTTTACGGCGATGTGCGTTAATCTGACGTCGCTACCGGCTTTGTCAAAGATGCCGTCGCTGGCGATGTTGTCGGTTAAGTCTTTGATGCCGTCGTTGCCGACGTTACCGGCGGGGTCGCCGTGGTCATAGCGGATCAAGTCACTCTTTTGCATTGCATTTTTCATGGCCGTTGTCCTTCTGGAACGCTTGGCAACAGCATGAAGCTTTTAAACAAAAGAGAGTAGATTCAATCCATTAGTGCTTTGACATATACAGATGGCGCAACCATGACACAATGTGCTATTTATAGGGGTAATCTGTACTCTTTTTTCCGCTCTTTTACCCTTGCCGGATGCGAAGTGATATCTGCTTATGGCTATAACGCGTTACCAAAATCTGGCTTCCATACTGAGCCAGCGTATTGAACAAGGTCTTTATCCCGCCGGTGTCCGCCTGCCGTCCATCCGGGTGCTGAGCAAGGAACACGGGGTCAGTATTACCACCGTGCAACAGGCCTATCGGGAGCTGGAAGATCAGCAGTTGGTGGAGGCGCGCCCCAAATCCGGCTATTTTGTTTCGCCGTTGAAAACCCGTCCCGAGCTGCCCGCGGTGTGTTCTATGTCTCAGTGCTCCCTGTCGATTCCGCAGTGGGATCAGGTGCTGGAGATGGTGGCCCCCCTTAAGGACGGCGAAATAACGTTTGTGTCGGCCGCCCCCGATGTCAGCGTCAGCAGCCTGAGGCCGTTAACCCGGGCATTAAGCCATTTGAGCCAGCGGCACGATCTGCGCACCCTGAGTTATGATGATGTCAGGGGATCTCTCGAGCTGCGTGAGCAAATCGCCCGGCTGCTTATTGACAGCGGCAGCCATATGGATGCCGGAAATATCATGATTACCAATGGATGCCGTGAAGCGCTGTCCATTGCCGTACGCTGCGTCTGCGCGCCGGGAGATATCGTTGCGGTGGAGAGCCCGAGTTTTCACGGCAGCTTACAGCTCCTGCACGGGCTGGGCATGAAAGTGCTGGAAATCCCCACCGACCCGGTGAACGGCATCAGCGTCGAAGCGTTGGAACTAGCGCTGGATCAATGGCCGGTCAAGGCCATTATGGTGACCCCCACCGCGCATAATCCGTTGGGTTATAATATGCCCCTCGAGCGCCGGCAAGCGCTGTTAAAGCTGGCTCAACATTATGATGTGGCCATCGTGGAAGACGACGTATACGGGGAACTCTCATTCGGCTATCCCCGGCCCGCCACGATAACCTCCATGGATGATGAAGGCCGGGTGTTGTTATGCAGCTCTTTTTCCAAAACGCTGGCGCCGGGCCTGCGGGTGGGCTGGATAGCGCCGGGCAGTTATATGAATCGCGCCGTCCACATGAAATACACCGGTTCCGGCTCAACCGCCAGCCTGACGCAGCTGGCCATTGTGGAGTTTATCAAACAGGGCCATTACCATAAGCATGTCCGCCGTATGCGCGGTCAGTATCAGCGTAATCTTGATATCATGACCGGCTGGATAACGAAATATTTCCCCTGCGGCACGCGTATCAGCCGCCCCCAGGGAGGATGTTTGCTGTGGATCGAGCTTGATCATGGCATCGACACTCAGCGGTTGAACGCCCTGTTGGCGGAGCACAACATCAGTATAGCCGTCGGTGCGGTGTTCTCTACCGCCGGAAAATTCCACAGCTGCATGCGGATAAATTATGCGCAGCCTTTAACCGCCGACATTGAAAATGCCATACGGCAGATCGGCGTTGTCATACATCAGCTATCAAGCCGTTCCGGTTTCGGGAATAGTGTTAAGTAATCGTTAACGCCGGTAAATCTTTGTCAAATAGCAGTTTTTAAGATATTTCGTGATCCATATAGTCCCTATATTAACTATTATTAATGCATTACTGGCTATACAAGCAGTTTGTCATGGAGATCATGAATATGAAAAAAACAACATTGGCGATAGTGATGACGCTGATTGCTACCAGCTCCTGCCTCCCCATTGCTTCCTTCGCCGACGACCATGGCGGACAAGACCAGCAGTGGCATCAAAAAGGCCATGAAGCACAACGGGGCCACGAGGGACCGCAGGGCCATGCCAGCCCGCAACGTGGTGACTTCCGTGGCCGTGAACGGGATCATTTTGCCGCCAACGGCCATGATTTCCGCCGCGGACGCCCATTGCCGCCCCAATATCGCAACGATCACTACCGTGTGCATGATTGGCGTCAACGCGGCCTGTATGAGCCGCCCCGGGGCGAACAGTGGGCTTACGTGAATGGTAACTATGTGTTAGTGGCCGTGGCGACGGGAATAATCACTTCCATTCTTATCGGTAACGCCTTAAACAACTAATTTTTCGCGATGCCGATGGCGGTCTTGTTATCAACGCCGCTGCAATAACCTTAGCCGATGCCCAGTGCATCGGCTTTTTGTCGCCGTTTTCCGCCTCAAATCCACTCCTCAGCACTTTCAGCGCCAGCCCTCCTTTGCAAAAGAATCATATTATTCATTTACACAAAGTATAAAATTATTCATAATAATTAAACTGAAATAAACGATACTCTCGGAGAGCACGATGTCTTCAAAGGATACACTTGAGTTTCATGTCCCTGAGCTGGAGCTGACGTTCAGAGCAAAACTACTGACCGATGACAATCCTGACGTGGTCCGGCAAGTGTTGGCGCAGCTGCCCCTGCACAGCATGCTGGGCCATGTGGTTATTTCCGGCGAGGCCGTATGGATGCCCACCCGCATTGTGCATCTTGGCCGCAGCAATATGGTGCCGCGCTCTCCTGGAGCGGTGTATCTCTACGCGCCCGGGCAATCGATTTGCCTGACCTACGGCCGTATTACCGAAAGCGCGAAAGTGAATAAATTCGGCGAGGTTTTTGCGGAGGATCTGCCCGCGCTGCAGCGGCTTGGCGCTCACGTTTGGGAACATACCGTTGCGCAACCCCGGCGCAATACCGTTGAAATCATTGTGAGGAAGGCCGCCTGATGTCTAGCATCACGAAATTTGAAGGTCATTGGCTTGACGCAAAAGCCATTATCGAGAAAGAAATTGATCGCGTCTGGCTGCATGAACCCGAAGAAATCCAGAAAATTCGCTGGGGTATTATCGACAGCGGCGCCGGCAGCGGCGAACAGTCCTTTTCGGTATTGGTGCATCTTGAGGCCTATTTGATGCTGGTGGGCGCTGACGTGATGTATCGTTTCCTGAAAATATCCCAATACGACGATATGCAGTTGCCTACCCTCAATCGTATTACCCGCGAATTTTTAACGGCGACCTTTAACGTATTTGAATTCATGACCGATCTCGGCCTGACCAATATGCATGCCATGGGACAAATGTATTCCGACGCATTGGATACGCTGGCCACCAAGGAAGAATACGTTGAGCTTACCGGCGCAATGATGACCTATGTAATTCGCATGCATCGCTGGATCCATTATATTTTTCCGTGGAATCTCGGCGTGGCTTTCCCGCACCGCAAGCCGGAGGAGCTGTTCGCCCTGACTAAGGTGTTGCCGGTTATTTAAATAGCCTTATATACCCGTCATACTTCAAGTTGCAGGTGTGTTGGCTTGCCAGTAACTCGAATTATTTAGGTTATAAATCAGTACATTGTAAGTTGGCGCCCAATAAATGTGGTAAACGAAGGGTCGCAGTCCGGTAGCGGTAGATACTAATTTTGTATAGACTGCAGGCTGAAATATAGGGTGATAAGCATGGCTGAAAGTGAATTCGTCGACCACCTCGACACTCTTCCCACAGGAATCACAATGGCTGACAGTGAGTTTAACAAAGACCTCAACATTCCTGATATGCCAGGCGTTGCCGCTATCAGCACGCAAAACGAGCGGCAAGCCATTTATGCCGAGCTTGAGCGGCGTGCCCAGGGCCAGCGTCTCACGCCGGCACAGCGGCGGATTGCCCAATGCCTGATTGAAAACAGCAATGAAATCGGCTTTCTTTCCAGTCTCGAGCTGGCAAAGCTTGCCAATGTCAGCCAGCCCTCTGTGACCCGATTCGCCACCTCCCTGGGTTTTGGCGGCTATCTTGAGATGCGCCGGCATCTTCGTTCCGGTCTTAGCGTCACCGAAGCCCGGACGGAAACCCTGGCCAATCGCTATCAGGCGGCGGCGCAAGCGGAAATGCACAACCTTGAAGAGCTGGGGAAAATGCTTGCCGATGAGAGCCTGATTGATTCCTTCGGCGAGGCCCTTGCTTCATCCCGGCCGCTGGCCGTCCTCGGGCTGCGGGCGTCAAGCGGCCTGGCGGCGCAATTTTCCTACTTCGCCTCGAAGGTGCATCCCGATGTCCGTCTGCTGACCGGCGGCGGTTCCATCAATGAAGATCTGCTTGAGCAGGTAAAAGCCGCCGGCGGTAAAACCTTGCTGGCCTTCATGATGCCGTTGTATCCGCGGGAAACGGTGCGGGCCCTGGAGTTTGCCCGGGAAATCGGTATATCCGTGGCCCTGGTGGCGGATGCCGGTTTGGCGGATTACTCCCGCTGGTCGGACAGGCTGCTGCAGGTGCCTATCAATACCAGCCTGGTGTTTGATTCCTATTCCGCCCCTGCCGTCATTGTGTCGGTGCTGCTGGACGCCATGTGTAATCATATGAAAAACGAGGCGGAAAGACGCCTGGATCATCTTGATCACTCTTCGCGCAAACGCAAGGTATTTACCGGCTGATATCAAGCCGACTGACTTTTTAAATTCAGCCATGTATCGGCAATATCATTCATCCTGATAAGGCGAATGTATACCCGCCGTAGGGCTTCTTTTATCTGACAACTGATTGTGAGACTACTATGGGCATTATATTAAAACCCGGTCATGTGACCCTTGCCATGCTGGAGTCCATTTACTGGACAGGTGAAATAGCATGCCTGGATCGCAGCTTCGATGACGCCATAAAAGCGGGCGCGTCACGCATCGCTGAAATAGCCCAGGGGAGTGCGGCTGTTTATGGCGTAAATACCGGTTTTGGCAAACTCGCCTCGATAAAAATCGATGGAAAGGACGTGGTTACGCTCCAGCGTAATCTTATTTTGTCCCACTGTTGCGGCATGGGTGCGCCATTGCCCGAGAATATCGTGCGGCTGATTATGTCGCTGAAACTGATTTCGCTGGGTCGCGGCGCATCCGGCGTCCGGCTTGAGCTGGTGCGGTTGATCGAGGATATGTTGGCGAAAGGCGTGATCCCGGTTATTCCTGAAAAAGGCTCGGTTGGGGCTTCCGGCGATCTGGCGCCGCTGGCGCATATGGCCGCCGTGATGCTGGGGGAAGGGGAAGCCTTCTTCAGCGGTGAAAGAATGAACGGCGCCGATGCGCTGGCAAAGGCTGGTCTGTCGCCCATTATCCTGGCGGCGAAAGAAGGGCTGGCGCTGATTAACGGCACCCAGGCTTCCACGGCGCTGGCGCTGGCGGGATTGTTCCGCGCCTATCGCGCCGCCCAGGCCTCGCTGATAACCGGCGCCATGTCCACCGAGGCGGCCATGGGATCGGCGGCGCCTTTCCATCCGGATATCCATACGCTGCGCGGCCATCGTGGTCAGATTGACGCGGCGGCGGCCCTGCGGGCATTGCTGAAGGATTCCGATATACTGGCCAGTCATGTGGTGAATGACGAACGGGTGCAGGATCCCTATTGTATCCGCTGCCAGCCCCAGGTGGCCGGGGCCTGTATCGATCTATTGCGCTCCGTTGCCCATACCCTTGAAATCGAGGCCAATGCGGTCACCGATAATCCGCTGATTCTGTCGGATGGAACGGTGATTTCCGGCGGTAATTTCCATGCCGAGCCGGTGGCTTTCGCCGCCGATCAAACCGCTATCGCGGTATGTGAAATCGGCGCCATCGCCCAGCGGCGCATTGCGCTATTGGTGGATCCGTCGCTGTCTTACGGCCTGCCGGCGTTCCTGGCTAAAAAACCCGGCCTGAACTCCGGCATGATGATAGCCGAAGTGACCTCCGCCGCGCTGATGTCGGAAAATAAACAGATGTCCCACCCGGCATCGGTGGATTCCACCCCCACCTCAGCCAATCAGGAAGACCATGTTTCCATGGCCTGCCACGGGGCGCGCCGCCTGCTACAGATGACGGATAATCTGTTCGGCATTATCGGCATCGAAGCCATGGCCGCCGCCCAGGGCATCGAACTGCGCGTCCCCCTGGCCACCAGCCCTGAACTGAGCCGCGCCCTGGAGGCCGTGCGTGCCGTAGTCCCTTCCCTGGAGGTGGACCGCTATATGGCCGACGATCTGGAACAGGTCCGTCAACTGGTATTAACCGGCGCCCTGCATGCCGCGGTGTCCGCCGAGTGTGTGCCCCGGCTATCCGGGAACGATGCGTCTGCCTGATATCAATCTGTGTCCAGGCCGTAAGATACCAAAGGCCGCATTTTGGCGTCGGTTGTCTTTGTTTGGTGTTTGTTGACTTGTGCAGCGGCCCATCATTCCGTATAGTTATGCTATACGGATAGGGTGCGCTCGCAGATGATTAAAAGTTTCAAGCACAAAGGAATGGAAAGGTTTTATAAAACGGGTTCTGCCGCCGGCATTCAAACTGCCCACACTTCGCGATTACGCGGGCAGTTGTTTGCCTTAAGCAAGGCTAAAAAGCCTTGTGATATGGGCGCTCCGGGATGGAATCTCCATCCCTTGAAAGGGAACGAGGCTGGCGTTTGGTCTGTGTCGGTTAACGGTGACTGGCGTATGACGTTTCGTTTTGATGCTGATGGCGACGCCGTTCTCGTCGATTATCGCGACTATCACTAATGGAGGCAATTATGCGTATGTTTAATCCGCCTCACCCCGGTGAGGTTTTGCGTGATTACCTGGAAGGGGTTAGCGTGACCGACGCCGCGGCGTCGCTAAAGATAACGCGCACGCAACTGTCCCGTATCCTGAATGCACATGCGGCGATTACTGCTGACATGGCGTTGCGTTTATCCAGTCTGCTTGGCACAAGTGCGGAAATGTGGGTGGATATGCAGTCTGAATATGAACTCTGGCAGGCGGCACAGAGGCCGCGCCCGGTTATCGAACCGCTGCATAGACCGCACGTTCACGCCTAAAAGACCACGCCAGCATCCAACCGGCGTGATCTTTTTTGCCGCTTTTCCCCTAAGCCAGGTTATTGCCCATCGTACTTGATGTCATCGTTAGCCCTGTTTGGCGGTTACGCCAGCGGGAAAACGATATCGGTTATTTCTCTCCGATTTCTACCCGCCTTTCCCCTAGCCATACCCCTCGCTAACGCCTTCCCGGCAGGAAATGAATAGCTTTTTTCTTTTTAATTTTTTATTGCATTTATTATTCACTTACTTTAGATTGATTTAAGTGGTTGAGATTTGTACGCCTGGAGACAGTGTGTGAATAACGAGAGCTTTTTTACGTTGGTGGGATTTAGCGCGAACGGCTGGGGCGCCATCCTGCTCTCCGGCGTCGCGGTCACCCTGGCGGCGGCCGTCAGCGGTTTGGTGCTCGGCCTGCTCATCGGCGTATTTGGCGCCTGGGCTAAAATATCCGGCGGCAAAACCCTCCGTTTTTTAGCCGATGCCTATACCACTCTGCTGCGGGGCGTGCCCGATCTGCTGGTCATTTATTTGTTTTATTTCGGCAGCAGCTCCATCCTGACCGCCATCGCCGGTTACTTCGGCAGCAAGGGCTTTTTCGCCTTGCCGGGTTTCATTGCCGGCACCATCGCCATCGCCGTCATCGCCGGCGCCTTGAGTACCGAAGTGCTGCGCGGCGCATTCCAGGCGGTATCAAAAGGCGAACTGGAGGCGGCCCGGGCGTACGGCATGGGTTTTTTCCTGCGGTTTCGGCGGATTATCACGCCCTTGACGCTTCGTCACGCCCTGCCCGGTATCAGCAATGTCTGGCTGGGGCTGCTTAAGGAATCCTCGTTGCTGTCGGTTACGGGCGTGGCGGAGCTGATGCGGCAGGCCCAGGTGGCTTCCGGATCTACCCGCCTGCCGTTCAACTTCTTTCTGGCGGCCGCCGCGCTGTATATCATCCTGGCGTCCTTCTCCGGTGTGCTGGTCCACCTGTCTGAACGCCACTATTCACGCGGCACCAGGAGGACATGATGGATCTCCCGTTTATTGTCGACTGCCTGCGGCGCATGCTGGCCGGCGTCCCGCTGACGCTGCAGCTGGCCGCCATCTCGCTGCTATGCGGGGCATTGCTGGGGTTGCTGATTGCCTTTGCCCGCCTGTCCGGTAATCGGCTGGTGGCCGCGTTCGGCTGGATTTATGTTCAGGTGATACGCAGCACGCCGCTGCTGGTATTGCTGTTTCTGATGTATTACGGGCCGGGCCAGTTTCCGGCCATTCGCCACAGCGTATTATGGCCGTTCCTGCGCGAGCCCTACTATTGCGCGCTGCTGGCGCTGCTGATTAACAGTTCGGGATACGCCGCTGAAATTATCCGCGGCGGCCTGCTCTCCGTACCCCACAATGAAATCGAAGCCGCCCGTGCCTGCGGCATGTCCGGCGTGCTGTTATACCGGCGCATTATCCTGCCCATTGCCATTCGCCAGGCGCTGCCCGCGTTCAGCAACGAAGTGATTGCCATGATAAAAGCCACCTCGCTGGTATCCCTGGTGACCTTGATGGAGATCACCGGCATCGCCACCGATATCGCCTCGGAAAGCTACCGGCCGATTCCGGTGTTTATCGCCGCCGGCGCCATTTACCTGCTGATCAATTTTATCCTGACCCGCATTATCCGGGCCATTGAACACGGTTTAACGCCCCATCTGCGTTCGCCTCCGGTGAATATCATCTTGAAGGAGTCCCCCTACGACCACAACTAGACTTCCCTTTTGCAGTGCCAACATTCAACCATATAGGAAAAGTTACATGAAGATGTCTGTTGTTACCCGGGTCGCTTTCGCTACCGCCATTACGCTGATGGGATGCCTCGGCGCCCATGCCGAACCCCAAAAATGGACAACCGTTAAAATCGTCACGGAAGGGGGATTCTTCCCGTGGAATTACACCAAGCCCGACGGCACCCTGGGCGGCTTTGAAATCGATTTGGCCAATAATCTGTGCAAACGCATGGGGGTGAGCTGCACCATTACCGCCCAGGCATTCGACAGCATGATTCCGGCCCTGAACGCCGGGAAATTCGATGCCATTATCGATGACGTGGCCATCACGCCGAAACGTAAAGAGGCCATCGAGTTCTCCGTGCCTTACGCTTCACTGTGCTATACCTTCGCCACCGGCAAGAACAGCGATATCGCCAAGTCCCTGCCGCCGGAAGATAAAGTGATTTCCCTTGATGACAACGCCGCGTCGTCCGAGGCCATAAAACGCGTGGCCGCCGCCCTGAAGGGCAAGACCATCGGCACGTTATCCGCCGGCACTTCCGTCACCTTTGTGAATACCTATCTGAAAGATGCGGTGCAGGTTCGCCAGTATAAAACGCCTGAATCGCGGGATCTTGATTTGGTCTCTGATCGGGTGGATGTCATTGTCGGTTCCAAAGACGCCATGCTCGGGGTCATCAAAAAACAGGGCAGCCAGAATATCGCCCTGTCCGGTCCCTGCTTCCAGGGCGGCGTCGTGGGCGAGGGTTCGGGCGTCGGCTTGCGTAAAGGGGATACCGAACTTAAGGCCATGTTCGATAAAGCCATCAAAGAAGCCCAGGCCGACGGCACCATTAAAAAGCTGTCCGAAGCGACTTTCGGCATGGACGTCACGCCGCTTTAACCTCTGGTCCGGCGCTTTAATCGGCATGCCCCTTCCGGCGGCGTGCCATAACGGTCTGTAGATACCGCGATATGCATCCGGGACGCTACAGCCCACTCGATATCAGGATTTTTAACGGAGAGAATGACTGTGGCTTCCACTGCCGTAACGCAGCGTCAGGTCAGAATCGGCGTCGATTCCGGCGGCACCTTTACTGACATCTGTATCTATGATGTGGCCGAAGGTTCCATTCACGTTTGGAAAGTGAGCAGTACGCCGGCGGATCCTTCCATCGGCATCGCCGACGGCATTGCCCAGGGCATCGCGTCGTTAGGGTTGGGGTCAGGTGAGTCTGTGAATGTGACTTACCTCGGGCACGGCACCACCGTGGCCACCAATGCGCTGATTGTCGGCAGCGGGGCGGCAACCGGCATGATTACCACGGCGGGTTTTCGCGATATTATCGAATTAAGACGGCAAAAGCGTGACGGCCTGTATGACGTGCAAACCGAAAAACCGCGCATCCTGGCCTTGCGCAATCAGCGGCTGGAAGTGAACGAACGGGTGCTGTTCGACGGCAGCATCATGACCCCGCTGGATGAGGAAGAAGTACGCGGCGCGGCGCGCCGGCTGCGTGAGGACGGCATCCGCGCCATCGCGGTGTGCTGCCTGTTCAGCTATCTGGAGCCCCGCCATGAGCAGCGTATCAAGGCGATCCTGGCCGAGGAGATTCCCGGCGCTTTCATCAGCGTCTCCCATGAGGTGAACCCGGAATTCCGCGAGTACGAGCGCTTTTCAACCACCGTGGTGAACGCCTATCTCGGGCCTATCATGCAGCGCTACCTGCAACGGCTCCAGCCTCGCCTGGAGGCCATTGGCATCGCCGCCCACCCTCATCTCACCCAGTCCAACGGCGGCGTGATTTCCGCCGATACGGCGCAGCAATTCCCGGCGCGTACCGTCCTTTCCGGCCCGGCGGCGGGGGTGATGGGGGCCACTACCATCGGTACGCTGTCGGGTTTTGATAATATCATTACCTTCGATATGGGGGGCACCTCAACGGACGTTTCGCTGATTTCCGACGGCCGGCCGCAGATGGCGAACGAATCGGTCGTACACGGCTACCCGCTGAAACTGCCGATGCTGGACATCCATGCCGTGGGCGCCGGCGGCGGGTCCATCGCCTCCATCGACGCAGGCGGCCTGTTGCAGGTAGGGCCGCAGAGCGCCGCCGCCGATCCCGGCCCCATTTGCTACGGCCTGGGCAACGAGGATAACCCCACCGTCACCGACGCCAATGTGGTGCTGCAGGTGCTCAATCCCACCCATCTGCTGAACGGGCGCCTGCCCATTGACCAGGCCAAGGCGAAAAAGGCCATTGCGCGGCTCGGTGATCGCATCGGCATGGATGTCATGTCGGTGGCGCAGGGTATTATCAGCGTGGTGGTCAGCAACATGGCCAAAGCCATCCGGGTCATTTCGGTGGAACGGGGCTACGACCCCAGGGATTATACCCTGTTCGGCTTTGGCGGCGCCGGCCCCATCCATGCCTCCCGGCTGGCGCGGGCGCTGGATATGCCCCGGGTGGTGATTCCCAAACACCCCGGCATCATGTGCGCCATCGGCCTGCTGCTCACCGACCTGCGCACCAATTTTTCCACCTCCCGGCTGATGCACCTGGAAGAAAGCAGCACCGGTGCCATGGAAGCGGCGTTCACCGATCTCGAGCAACGGGCAGGCGCCTGGTTTACCCATGAAAAAATTTTTCCCGACAATCGCGTTATGGTGCGTTCCGTCGACCTGCGCTACGGCGGACAAGGCTATGAACTGAATATTCCCTGTCCCGCCAGAGTGATTGACGCCGCCGCCGTGGAGGCGTTGAAAAAAACGTTCGCGGCCTATCATCAGCAGATGTACGGCTACATTGCCGAGGGGGAACCTATCCACCTCACCACTCTGCGACTGGAGGTCATCGGTCGCGTGCCAAAAGCGGATCTCAAACCGCTGGATAATGCCGTCACCCCCGTGTCGGCGGCGCGGCAGGGAGAACGGCAGGTGTGGCTGCCGGAAATGGGCGGTTTCACCCTTTGCCCGGTGTACGATCGCGAGCGCCTGGGGCCAGGCCATTGCCTCTCCGGGCCGGCCATTATCGAGCAGATGGACTCCACCACGCTTATCCTGCCGGGCCAGAACGCCACTATCGATAGCTATTTGAATATTATTATTGAGGAAGCCTAGGCCATGTCCGATAGCAACGTCTCATTACCGGCGCAGGCAGCGTATCAAAGAACATGCGATCCCATTACCGTGGCGGTGATCGCCAGCGCCTTGTCCACCATTGCCGAAGAGATGGGTAAATCGGTTATCCGTTCCGCCTATTCCACCAATATCAAGGAACGCCAGGACTGCTCCACCGCCGTTTTCGATCCCGAAGGCCGTACCATTGCGCTGGCGGAGCATATTCCCATCCATCTCGGCTCGCTGCTGGGTATCGCCAAATACGTGCTCGATCATAACGATCTCACGGACCTGCGTCCGGGCGATGCTTTTATCGGTAACGACGCCTATACCGGCGGCGGTACGCATTTAAACGATTTTGTGTTGATGGAGCCGGTGTTTCACGATGGGAAGCTGGTGGCCTGGGTAGCCAACCTGGCCCACCATTCCGATTTCGTTGATCGCAGCCACAAGCATATCTTCCAGGAAGGCCTGCGCATCCCGCCGGTGCGCCTCTATCGCGCCGGGATATTGCAGCAGGATATTCAGGCCTTGATTTTGCTGAACTGTCAGGTGCCCAGGGAGCGCATCAACGATTTGCGCGCGCAGATGGCCGCCAACCGGCTTGGGGTACAACGGGTCCAAAGCCTGTGCGAGAAATACGGCGCGGAACTGATGGCCAACGCCGCGCGGGAGTTTTTGCTCTCCACGGAACGGCGGACCCGCGCCGGTATTGCCGGCATCCCCGACGGCGTCTATGAATTCCGCCACGATTTCGACACCAATCTTATCGACGGCATTCTCGACCTGCAGGTACGCATCACCGTGCAAGGCGATGAAATTTTCTTTGAGTTCCCCGACGCGCCGCCGCAGATGCCTGCGCCCATCAATATGGTCTATACCGCCCTGCTGGCGACCATTTATTTTGCCGTTAAGGCCTTGATCGATCCCGATATTGCCGTGAATGAAGGCTTTTATCGCCCGATTCACGTTAACGCCGCCGAGGGCAGCGTATTGAATTCGTTGCCGCCTGCCGCGGTCTACAGCCGGACGGATATCGCGCAACGATTGGTGGACATGATTTTCGCCGCGCTGGCGCCGGTGGTCCCAGAACGCGTGGCCGCCGGGTCCACCGGCGGTACGCTGCTGACCACCAGCGGCATGCATCCCCGCACCGGGCGTTTCTATGTGTACAATGAAATGCAGGGCGGCGGCATGGGCGCGCGCGCCGACAAGGACGGCCTGGACGGCGTACAGGTGAATATCACCAACACCGCCAACCTGCCTATAGAAGCGCTGGAAAGCGAGCATCCGATCCTGATTGAACGCTATGAACTGGTGCGTGATTCCGGCGGCCCCGGCCGGTTTCGCGGCGGCATGACCATGCGGCGGCGGGTCAGGGTCCTTGACCATGTCGCCACCATCTCAGCCGGCGGCACCAACAGCCTGATTGCCCCCTTCGGCCTCTCCGGCGGCATGCCGGGATTGCCGGCGCGCGTTGACCTGCCGGAAGGAGCGCCGCCGCTGCACCGCCGCGCCGGCATGCTGCAACCGGGCGAGAGCGTGGATATGATTGCCGCCGGCGGCGGCGGTTTCGGCGATCCGAAGCAGCGAGACCGCGCCCTGGTATTGCGCGACCTGAAGGAAGACCGGATTTCACTGAGTGCCGCTCTGGATATTTACGGGATGAAGATGGACGAGATCCAAGATATATAAGGAGAGGGGGGGCTCAACCGGGTACCCTGTATTCCTTCAGGCCGATGAACGTGAAATAGGGGCTGGCGGCTGTCTTTGACACGACAGTAGATTTCTGGCTGAATCTGCAGACAAATGTGGATATATGGGACGTGCAAAATGATGCACATATGCAAGAAGAAATAAGTCGTGTTACGACCTTAGAATTTTTTGTGGCTCATAAGGGTATCAAACGCCACGGAATAGCATAGTCTCTTGTTCTAACGAAATAAAATCCATTGGGCTTGCTTATATGGTAAGAAAACGGAAATCAACTCTTCGTTTAATTTCCGTTTTTTCCATCACATCTCGAAGAAGATATCACCGGTCTCGGCTTTTAAAATCTTGCCTTCATCATTGGTGATAAGAACATAATTCCCGCCCATATAGGTCCAATGGCTGCCTTCATCCGGCGCCGGCAGGTGTCTGATATTCCACTGGACTATCTCATAAGGCTTGGTGCGATACAGGTCCGGCACGGTATCACCGATCTTATATTGTTTGGAATCGAGATAGAACGACTGAATTTCATAGGAATGCACAGCGGGCGGATTTTGTGCTGAATCGTTAGGCGAAGTTTGAGTCGCATCAGCCGGGGGATTCTGAGTTGCATCGGCAGGAGGATTTTGAGTCGAATCAGCAGGGGGGTTTTGCGTCGAATCGGCAGGGGGGTTTTGTGGCGAAATGCTGGGCGGCGTTGGTACGCCGACGCCCTGTCCATCTTCAGCATAGGCGGAAGAAATGAAGGGCAGCGCCCCCATAAAAAGAACCGCAGAAAACAACATGACCTTCGACTGACCCATAACTTCTCCGAATTTCAACCGTCTATCCCGGTAGGTAGATATTTAAATTGACACAAATCAAAAGGTTATGTCATCACTTTCTATTTCGATACGCCCTTCGGCAATGCTATACCGGCCCATAGACCCGACCGGATACGCCAAAGTACGGTGTAGAAGATAAGGAAATTTCCGGTCGAATGGCTGTATTTTTTGTAATAAAGCGTGATCGTGGTAATTATCAGAAAACTACGTTGATTTGGCAATAGATAACAGAGGTCGGTACAAGAATAAAATCACCCCGTAAACGCTTTGTTCATAGGGTATTCCGGTTGGCCAAGGCCTTTGTGTCAACATCGTGAAGTGGTGGCCCCTTTTCAACGTTTCCGTTGTCCACTGTTTATCGTTTTAACGTCCGCTCATTATCGCGTCATCTGACGCACTCTTTGCCGATAACATTCCTGCCTTGCGTTTATCTTTCAGCCGGTAACTTTGCCCCTTTATATTGACCGTGGTTGAGTGGTGCAGTAAGCGGTCCAGGATCGCCGATGCCAGCACGTTATCGCCGAACACTTCTCCCCAGTCCACGAAGCTTTTATTCGAGGTCAGTATGATGCTCGCTTTTTCATAACGCCGATTCAGTAGCCGGAAGAACAGGCTCGCCTCTTCCCGCGTCATCGGCAGATAGCCGATTTCATCCAGGATCAACACCCGGCTATAGCTTAACAGTTGGATCTGCCTCTCCAGGCGGTTTTCTTGTTTGGCCTTGAGCAGCGTTGCCATCAGTTTATCCAGCGGCGTGAACAGCACCCGGTGACCGCCATCCGCTGCTTTGACGCCCAGGGCCACCGCCAGATGGGTTTTCCCCACCCCCGGCGGACCCAGCAAGATAACATTTTCATTGCGCTCCACGAACGCCAGTCCCGCCAACTCGCGGATCACTTTGCGATCTATTCCCGGCTGGAAGGTGAAGTCGAACTGCTCCAGCGTTTTTATCCAGGGTAACCGGGCCTGCTTGAGCCGTGATTCCAGGCCCCGGCTACGGCGCCCGTTCCATTCCTGTGACAAGGCGCGGATCAAGAACTCCCGGTAGTTCAGTTCTTCTTTCGTGGCCTGCTCCAGCAGGTTTTCCACCGCGCCGCTCAGATGGTCCATTTTCAGCCGGGTCAGTAGGTTTTCCAGTTCGTTCATCACTGTAGTCCCTCATAGGCATCCAGCGGTCGTTGCTCTACCTGGCAGGTCCGCTGCCACAGCGCCTGGTGATGTTCCGGCACCGTCTGCCATCCGGCGGTGGCCGGTGACAACGGATGGCGGGCGATAAGCTCGTCATTGCCGTAGACGCGTAACTCGTCGTCCAGGGTAATGCGTACCGTAACCTGGCGCCCGCACCAGGCTTCGGGCAGGCTGTAGCGGTTGCCCCGCACGTCGATGTAGCCATCCCAGGCCGCTTGGCGGATATCGTGATAACTCGTATCGAACGGACCGGCGGGCAACGGTTGCAGGGCGGTTTTTTCCGCCTCGAACCGTTCTGCCGGTGTCTGATGGAACTGGCGCAGGTCGCGTTGATCGGCCTCTTGCGCCAGCCACTGGGTCAGGAGCTGATTGACGTGCGCAAAACTGTCGAACCGGCGATAGTGAACGAAGAAGTTGTGTTTCACATAACCCACCATGCGCTCCACTTTCCCTTTGGTCCTGGGCCGGTGAGGCCGGCAGGCGCGGGGATAAAGCCGTAGTGCTTCGCCAGCGACTGGAAGCCGGCGTTGAAGATAACCTCGCCGGTATTATCGTGTTTGAGCACCGCCGCCTTCTGGTTATCAACCAGCACGGTTTTCACGCAGCCGCCGAAGTAACCGAACGCCTGCACCAGCGATTCGTAAGTGTGCTCCGCATCCTGGCAGGGCGCGGCGAAGACATGAAAGCGGCGCGAGTAGCCCAGCGTATTGACGGCGAAGTTGATTTTACATGGCAGGCCCGCCACTTCTGCTTCCACTTCACCCCAGTCGTGCTGCAACTGATAACCGGGCTGCGTTTCGAAGCGGACGGTTTCACGACCATGCCGGAGTCGGCGTTTGGGCTGGATATATTCCCGCAGCACGGTGGTCCCGCCACCATAGCCTTGCGCCTTGATTTCCTGGAAAATCACTTGCGCGTTCCAGACATGTTCACTCAGGCGCATATCGATAAAAGCCATGTAAGGTTCAAGTTTGCTCATACGCCGTCGTGAAGACGTCCGGCGAGGACGTTCAGGCTCGGACAGGTGCCGCCTGACCGTGCGTTCTGAGCAGCCAATCTGACGGGCAATGTCGATAATATAAGCGCCATGAATGCGCATTTGTTTTATCATTAGGTGGTCCTCTCTGCTTAACATGGCGCTTCCTCTTTCGGTGTCGGAACCTTAAAGAAAGACCATGTTGGGTGGAGTGGACAACTTTTCCGATGAATTACGACCTTATATCAGCGATGCCGACATTTGACGCCGCCGCCAAGGTTAGAATGGTTTTCGAGTGGGCCCTGAAGAGTGAACAGCAATCACCTTATAGTTCTGAATAGCAACAGTATCAGCGGCATGCCTATGAAAAATCCATAGAAGCCCATGTCCATCCCATAGTCATGTTGTTTTGCCAGTAGGCCCATGGCTTTAATACAGGACCCAGCGGGCACTGATTCTCCAAGAAATTGCTCCTCCAAATCCTTTTTTGACATATAAAACATAAAGTCTAGCCAAAGATGAGCTACAAGATAAAAAGTAGCGAGAATTGTTATCGCGCTCCATCGTAGAAGCGTTTTTTTGTTCCGGTCCATATTCTTATCCAAAAGCTGCTTATAGATCCCTTAAGTGAGACAGATGTTGGACGTTGAGCTTATAAGCTTTCAAGAATATATGTAATTTCCTTAAGCACGGGAACGGTACCGTCCGGGGCCATGGCTAAAAATGCCGGCGTATCATTACCGCCGGACTTATGGCCGTCATCCTATCGCTGATAATCCAAACCAATTCGCCGTCGGAGCTTTGCATTATCAGACTAAGGCAATAGCGTTGTTATAAAGGCCTTTGGCCTCAGATACTATGGCGCGCGCTTGTTCCGCAGTTAAAATCCTCTACAGCCATCACCCTCCCTGAGTGAGAAAGCGCCATTAGGGCTGATGGAAATTCCGCTGGAGTTAGTAATGACTGTTTTGACTCCTGGCATATTGATGAGTTCCAATATGGGTCTTGTTCCGGAAAAATGAGATTGGCCAATAAACATGCTCAGTCCAAAATCAGTTTTACTGTACATTCCCCAACTAAAATAATCTTTCCATTCTCACCGATGAGCTGCTTTTAATTTTATAGATTAATTCACTGGCGTCCTCGAAATGAACTAAACCAGAGGAAACATTACTACCATAAATGTGAATAAGGGCGCGATTTTCGTAAAAACGCCATTCCAGCCAGATAATACTGCTACCGCAGAACAATCCAGCAACCCGTTAGTAGACAATATGGAAACGGAATCATGGGCCGTTCTCCACTCGCCGGAGTTCACTACACAAATATTATCAGGACTTCTTTTAACCTGCCAGTAGCACAAAATTATCCGGGAATTTAGACAGCCTATTCATTCGGATAACTTTTTCTTCATGAGCGTGAGCCTGCTCCTATGCATCAAATAGCGTTTTCCGAATGCTTCCCTGTCCAAGGATTAACCCGTGCATAGATTTCCTGCACCCCGTGATAACCAATTATTTTAACAGGAACATTAGTATTCGTATGAGGTAAAACGGCCATTTTACAACCTCCGGGGGCGAGGGAAGTTTGTCAATCACACCGGATGAAACGATACCCTTAGCTAAACCGGCTGTTTTTATCGGATGCCAATAGTATTGTTAATTCATTCCCTAATTTCCCGCTGAGCCCGGTCACCAGTTCAAATCCCGGATCAAGGCTTCTGAGTGCGCTTTTCCCAAGCGAAGCCAGTTCAAAGGTAGCGGGAAGGCGGATTTCTGTTAGCATGGTTTTAGCCACTGACGCCAGCGAGTCCATATTTAACGCTGTTTTCCCGACACGAAGCCCTCTCGCAAGCCCCATACCAAACTTCCCACTCAGACGTGCCGCCTGCCCGAAAGTAGGGATAAGCGAAACAGCATCAATGAGGCATGCAGGTACTGCCTGAAAGGCGTTGTGATTTATTATCCCATCAATGCAATCATAAAGGGTATCATATGCCTCACATGGTTCCATATGGTCTGGATGTCTGATTTGTCGTTGCCTAATTCATAGAGATGATTATAAATACTGTCACGATGTATTTTGCTAATAAAATCAACAAGCGCATTTCCTGTCTCGTCATTATCTATGACTTTTTTCTATCGGTGAATATTAAGTAGTGAAAATCGTCACCACTGCTCGTTACTTTATTATGTATAACTTTGTAATTACTCCCGAACTGGCTATAGTTCAAAAGCCCTCTTCTATATACTTGCGGATGTCTCGATCAACCCGGATCATTCTATAACCTTCCGTACTGTTGCCATGAACACCCTGCAGGGCATAGATTCTTTCTTCACCCCTTGATTCACTGATATAAGATCGGTTTTTCAAAGCCACATCGAAGTTATTATCAAATGGTATGCCATATGCAGAATGTACCGGCCTGCTCGTTCTCATATTGAAATGCACAGGATGTATGATGGCTCCGGGTGAAAAATAGCATTATAGTCATCTTTTGTTAACCCACTCAATGCTGAGTGTACCAGGTACTTATCGAGCTCATAAAAGCGGTCAGCGACCTCTGACGTCAGCTTTGATATTCGTCGCTTAAACTTTCCGGGCGTTATCACAGGGTATTATCATACCATTTAGATAATTTTGCTTTGCGCTCAACGCTGCCTTAGCATGGCGTTGCTCTTTGGTGCGGATGCCATCGGCCAAATCAGGCAGTACCGGCAGTTTCTCTATGGGGCACTGGGAAATGATCTTATCAGCCAGTTTACCTTTGCTGAGCCATCTACTGACTGATGCCTGATAATCATTATATTTACGGGTGATATCTTGGTGCATTTTCTCAACCATTCTTCTGTATTGAGTATATTCGTTGATGACCCCTACTCGAATAATCCGGAGATTTTGTTCCTGGTTAACTTTGTTTGGTGAATGAGTGGCTATGAAAAACAGTGACGGAGCGTGAAAATACACCATTTTATCTTCAGTTATGCCCTCTTTGGTGGCTTGCTGCCACATTTTTTCCGATTCTTATTGCTTCTTCCCGCGTATAAGCCTCCAGACTGAAGTCATCCAGAAATCGGGAACCGGTATAGAGAGCGGCAAAGTTGTAGTCGCCGAGTGCCATGCTTTTAACAGCTTTTTCTTCAAATTTAAGGACGGGTATCTCCTTGAGAAGGAAAGAAAACCACATAGCATTAAAATCGCCCCATCGTTCGTTCGGTATTTTGTGTAAATGTAATGATTTACTTTTATGTAATTCCTGCAATGACAATAAATGATGGATACTGCTGATAGTGAAATAAGAAGGATACGCATCGCCCGCCAATTTCCTGGCGATATATTCTTCCGGGCTCGTTCCCAGGATATTACAGAATACCCAGTAACGGATGACTGATTCCGCCTGTTGCGTGGAGAGTTTTTCGTGTTTTTTTGCGCCATACAGGCCTGCCGCCGTCAGGACGTGCCGGGCTAAAATTTTAACTTCTTTTGCATGCCCTGCGATGCCACCCTTCTCTGTATCAAAAAGATAACCCGCTACGACAGACATCAGAGTTTCTTTACTGGCAGGGGTTGTCTTCAACAGGTTTTTTTTACGGAAATGTTGAATAATTCTTTTGTTAGCCAGTCTTGTTACGCTAGGAAGATGCAAGCGATGTTCTCGGTTACTTACGGATTGCTGCTTTGGTTCAACAGGGCCTCTGGTGTTTAGTTGGCTTCTTACGGGTGATGCTTCCGCTACCGGGAATCTTAGTGGGTCAAGGCGATATAGAAACTGCCCGGTTTTATGAAATGCATCCGCGGCCAGATTTATTATGCCGTAATGTTTTGCCGTTGGATTTGACTCCCCCACGGAAACAACCGCTTTTTCGCCTCCCCAGTCTGCTGCTGGTGGTATTGGCGTTTTTGGCGTCTTTGTGAACGCCGGATTGACGGCCTGGGGACAAGAAAGTGATTTCTCAAATGGAGCCGGATACATCAAGGCATCGCATTTCGTATTAAAATGTGTGCTGGTGATTTCCCGCTGCCGGGTTTCTGTTTTACCGGTAACGCAGTACAACAGGCCTGACAGCCCACTTTCCTGTTTCAGCCTCTCAGTTGCCAGAGTGTGCTTTTTCAGCGATGCTGTGGTTTTGCCGGTGACATCGTCGCCCGGTTCTGTACCGTTGCTTTGATAAAAACCTCAGGATGCGCTGTTGAATTCGATGAAAAGGCGGCAATCGAAGATTTTGAAAGGCTTGCCAGCATGTCAGAGCCTGTTCCCTCATGGAATTTTCGTACCGTTTCTACGTAGGTATCCACTTCGAAAGCAGGTATACGGAGGGCATGTTCTTCCGGGGGGAATCCGTGTCTGGCCATATTGCCGAGAGCACGCCAACATTCGCCGGCGCGTATCAAAAGATTTGCCATAAAAGCAGGCAACCGCAGGAAACCACGTTGCGGAGCGCTTTTATCAGTTATCCAGTACCTGGCGGCTACCGACGTTAAAGCCAAAGCTGTAAACAGGTACTCTGAAGTGGGGCTCCACTCTTTCGGCTCCAGATAAGACGCATCGGTCCAACTGATTATCGTTTCCCGAATAAAACCGGCCAGACGAGCAATCATATTCAGGTTATCGGGCAGACATAATGATGCCAGTCCGAGTGAATGCAACATGGCACTGTCGATATTCCGTCTTTCAGTAATAGCTATGTACAAGCTGTCAGCCGCCATGACAACGTTGACGGGGAGTCCGGGAAGCAGTCTGGCAAGTCCGGTAGAAAGCAGTTCGCTCTGCTTATAATCTCCCAAGACTTTGATGAGCTGTTGGATACAACGGCGACAATCTTCCGTGAACGGGACCAGCGATTCGGCATATTTTTCCGCGGAGATCTGCTCAGATACGGACTCATTACCCGCATCAAACCATGTCTCGTCCATGTCAACATGGTCAATGGCATCAAACCAGATATCCTTTTCTTCTGGTGCTGACAGGCAAGCGGTTTTAAAGAAATCGTTTGTTAACGAGAAAGATATTGATATAAATCTATTTGGCATGATTTTCCTGCTGTTGATATTAAAAATCAGCAGCATATGACATCAAAACCTGCAAATTTACTTTCAGTAAAAGAGTTTTTATTAGAGGTAATTGTATTAATGATAACATTGAGAGGTTTTGTTTAAGCGAAAATGTATTCCTTTTGTTGCCACACGGTTCCACTGTTGCGGTCGCCGCTTTCCGGGGGGGGATTCTCCGGAAAGTGCGTTTGAATGTTCGAATGTTTAAAACAACGAAAGAAATGTAAGCACGTTCTAAATAACTGCGCCTAATAGTAGATCACCGAAGGGAACTCAATCCGGTTTGAGCGATCTGATCAATCGCCAAACATCACAAATCACCAACCGGACTGAGTTATGCCGATCATAGCACCCATACCCAGAAATGAACGACGCCAGATGCAAAAAATTGTCCAGAAAACGGCAGATAAGAATCATGCCAGACGCCTTATCGCCATGTTGATGTTGCACCGGGGTGAATCGCTGACTTGCGTTGCTAAAACCCTATGTGCCGCCCGTTCTTCCGTCGGACGCTGGATTAATTGGTTCACGTTATTTGGTATTGAAGGCCTGAAAAGTCTGCCACCGGGCCGTCAAAAAAAATGGCCTGTCGACGCCATGCTGCGAATGCTCAATTTGCTTGTTCAGCGCTCCCCGCAAGATTTTGGCTATCTGCGCTAACGCTGGAGTACCGAGATGTTAACGATTGAAATTAATAAGTTATTTAACTCTACGTTGCATCCTGGCTCACTTCGCCGTTGGTTGCCAGGAGCCGGCATTGTCTGGCGCAGAGCAGCTCCGACCTTGCATATTCGGGATCCTCACAGGGAAGAAAAGCTGGCTGCAATTGATGAGGCATTGGCAAAGAACAGTGCTGAACATCCCGTGTTTTACGAGGATGAAGTTGATATCGATCTCAACCCAAAATCGGCGCGGACTGGCAGAAAAAGGTCAGCAGAAACGCATCCCTACGCCGGGTAAAATGAAAACATTACCTTGCAGGTGCGCTGCATGCTGGAACGGGCAGAGTGGATTACGTGAGTGGAACACGTAAAAACTCAGGCTTGTTCATCGATATGCTATGCCAGCTGAAAAGCACGTATCGCAGCGCCAAAACGATCACCCTTATTGTCGATAATTACATCATTCACAAAAGTAAAAAGACATTGAAGTGGTTGAAGAAGAATCCAAAATTTATTCTTATTTATCAGCCGATTTACTCGCCATGGGTGAACAAAATAGAGCTCTTATGGTTAGCATTACACGAAACGGTGACCCGCAATCATCACTGTAAAACAATGTGGGAGTTACTAAAAAATGTCAGACAATTTATGAAAACCGCATCACCTTTCCCAGGCAACAAACCTGGACTAACAAAAGTGGAGCGGTAATAGGCGCAGTTATTTAGTACGAGGTGCCGTCTTTGTGAGCGAAATGCCATTTCCCGTCATCGCCCCTGACTGCGGAGATATCATCCGAGGGGTAATAGACCTCGTCGCCTTCCGAACGATCCCCTACCTCCAGGACAACACACGTCCCGGCGGTGCGATTTTCAAGATGATGAGCCGTACCGTTAGCAGCAAAGCCAGCGACCATGCCAGGCTTCATCCGGATCTCGCCTTCGTCGGTCAGCAACGTAGGTTCGCCCTCGATGATATAGATGAATTCGTCCTGCCGGGAATGTCGATGGTGCAAGGCTGAGACCGCGCCAGGGGGGAGGCTGGTCAGGTTGACGCCAAAATTTGACAAGGCAAACAGGTCGCCAAGGGGCCGTTTTACTCTGCCTGCCATGAGTGAGGCGAACGGCTCGGGGTAGTTGCTCGGTTTAATGCGAGGCGGTGCATCACTCGCGGTCAGAACTGTGATCTTCTTAGGCATGATGTACTTCTCCCGTGGGGACTAAACCGACACTTTAATGGTTGTAGCAGTGGCAGGGCTATATAAGCCTAACGAGCATCATTTTTTATTTCAACTCATTGTGTGTGAAGTGGCAGTGCCGATGTGTGGCGAATTGTTGCGTAAAACGCCGCCGCATCTGGTCCGAAACCAATACCGGCGACGGGGAATACCCCACGTGGGCTTGAGCCAGCCGCAGTTCACCGTTTTTGTCTGCGCCCGGCAACGGTTTCTTTTCCGTTTTCGCCTGTTTACGGAATTGCCGCAACGACAGCCTTATAAAACACGTCAATTGCCGCATTGACTGCTTTTTGTAGAATCACTTCTGTTTCTATGTTTAACGTCAAAAGTTGTACCTTTACGACCTCACCCTCTCTTTTGATCTCATCCTGCAAATCCGAATCATCAAGTTGTCCATTTTTCCTGGCCAGGAATAATTGCGCTAATATTTCCTTGGATTCGTCTAATACTTGGTCAACCTCTATTGCTATGGCATTGTCAGAATTGTGGATTTCATTTAACATTGCCACAAGCATTTCTTTGAGTACTTTATCAATATCGAACGACATGTTATTTCCTCCTAATAAAATTCTCATTAAACACAGTCTGAAGGTGCTTTATTTTTCTTTTATCGCCTCCCCTTTAGCCATTGCTGTAAATATTTTCAAGTATTGTTCCCTATGGGCTTCCGCTAGATAATCAGAGAAACCATCATTGATTCTGTGTTTTTTTTGGTCACCCTCCCAAAGTGTTAAGGCTATTTTTGACTGTGCTGTAGATTGTTCATTCAATGGTCTTATTTCATTTTTCATAACTAGTTCGCGGAGATCGGTTTCAATTGCATTGTATCTGTCTTTAAATTCAACATACTGCCTTTCATTTGGTGGCGTATCAAGCATGTTTCCCAAAAGATCTACTTCCTTGGAGGCACTTATTATATTATCTTTGATTGAACTATCATAATCAGCTACGTATTTAACAGTACAGCCTGCCGGTAATAATATTAAAACGGCAATCAAAGCATATAAAAATGAGTCCTTATATTGAAGGAAGTTTCACGCATTTTGCCCCTATCGATTGAATTACATCAACGGCAATACCTACAAACACACAATGTAACATCTTTGAATTTATAGCAATGAAATTGCCATAATTGCAATTAATTGAAACTTAACGATAGCATGCGTGATTTTATTTATTATCGCTAGTATTTGACATTTTTTGATACTAAATTCCAGAAATGACATCAAATTAGTTTTTATTTTTTATTTCACATGCTCACAAGTTGGATGAATTGCCTTTTTGATTTTAGAACGGTGGGCAGCGGCGATAATAGAGAGCCAGCCCTTAGAGCTTGATACAACGCATTGATAAGATAAAGCTTTCGCAGCAGCCTCGAAATCCAACCTGGCGGATGTGAAGGTGAGTATGGTGATATGCATGGATTTAGTTTGCGCAAGCTGCTGAGCACTCTATTAACGATTTATCACAGGAAAGTGAGTAAATTATTAATTATAAATATAATTTTCCAGAGATTAATTCAAAGTAGATTAAGGAAGATTGATCTGCGAAAGCAGGTTTTTATACATAAGATTGGCCACGGCAAAGAAATGTCATCGCCATTTCATCGCCAAGGCTGGGACACTTATGAGACACTTTACTCAAAGAGGGGAAACCAACACGGAAATTTCTTATGATAACTCAATGGATTATAAGGAATTTATTGGTGGCCCCTGCTGGACTTGAACCAGCGACCAAGCGATTATGAGTCGCCTGCTCTAACCAACTGAGCTAAGGGGCCGAGTGGGCGTTGATTATAGAGGAACGGCACAAACAGATCCATAGGGGCGCGTACTAGATGGCTGATTTATCGCCAAATCCCAGCTATTATGATTGGATAACAATAGCTAGGCATCATAAAGGAGCCGAAAAGATGCTTGAGGATATTCTGTCGCCAGGGTTAAGGGTTGTGTTTTGCGGTATCAATCCCGGATTGTCCAGCGCCCACAAAGGGCTTCATTTCGCCAACCCCAATAATCGTTTTGGAAGATCCTCCATCAGGCGGGTTTCACCGAGCGCCAATTCAGGCCGGAGGAGGGCCTGAGCTATTGGATAGCGGTTGCGGCCTCACCGTGCTGGTTGAGCGACCCACGGTGGAAGCGGCGGAGGTGACGCTCTCGGAGATTCGGGAAGGGGCCCGCGCCTGATTGAAAAATAGAATTTTATCAGCCTAAGGCGCTGGCGGTTTTAGGCAAGCAGGTCTATCGGCAGGCCTTTCGGGTGCGCGACGTGATGTGGGGCAAGCAGGAGATGACCATCGGCAATACCGAAATCTGGGTGCTGCCCAATCCAAGCGGCCTGAACCGCATGAGCTTCGGCACGCTGCTTAAATCCTATCGCGAATTGAACATGGCGCTGTCGCCGCTGCGGGATTCGGTCATAAAGAACCTCGGCGCTACGGAGAATTAGGCTTGGAAAAGCCTGCCGGCGTTATGGCGCTAAGGGCATAAAAAAGCCCCGCTGATCTAGCGGGGCTTTTACGATAAAAGCATTAAACGTCAGTTTAGCCATGTCGCCTTAAATCATCATATCAATGAAACAAGGGTAGCCAGTGCATGGCGTCGGGCTAGTCGTCCAGGAAGCTGCGCAGCACTTCCGAGCGGCTGGGATGACGCAGCTTGCGCAGCGCCTTCGCTTCTATCTGACGGATACGTTCGCGGGTGACATCGAACTGCTTACCCACTTCTTCCAGCGTATGGTCGGTATTCATATCGATACCAAAGCGCATGCGCAGGACTTTTGCTTCACGGGCGGTCAAACCGGCCAATACGTCATGGGTAGCCGAACGCAGGCTTTCCGAGGTGGCGGAATCCAGCGGCAGCTCCAGAGTGGTATCTTCGATAAAATCACCTAAATGGGAATCTTCATCGTCGCCGATGGGGGTTTCCATGGAAATCGGTTCTTTGGCGATTTTCAGCACTTTACGGATTTTATCTTCCGGCATCAGCATACGTTCCGCCAGCTCTTCAGGGGTGGGCTCGCGTCCCATTTCCTGCAGCATCTGACGGGAGATACGGTTGAGCTTGTTGATGGTCTCAATCATATGCACCGGTATACGGATGGTACGCGCCTGGTCGGCAATGGAGCGGGTGATGGCCTGCCGTATCCACCAGGTGGCATAGGTTGAGAACTTGTAGCCGCGGCGGTATTCGAACTTGTCTACCGCCTTCATCAAACCGATGTTGCCTTCCTGGATCAAATCCAGGAACTGCAGGCCGCGGTTGGTGTATTTTTTGGCGATGGAGATAACCAGGCGCAGGTTTGCCTCAACCATCTCTTTCTTGGCGCGGCGGGCCTTGGCTTCGCCAATGGACATCCGGCGGTTGATATCCTTCACCTGCTCGATGGTCAGGCCGGTTTCTTCTTCGATCTGACGGAGTTTTTGCAGGTTGCGATGGACGTCTTCATCCACTTCGCGCAGTTTTTCCGACCAGGGCTTGTTCATGGCCAGCGCGGCCTTGAACCAGGCTTCGCTGGTTTCATTACCGGAGAACAGCGTGACGAAGTTTTTCTTCGGCATTTTGCAGATTTCAACGCACAGCTTCATGATCAAGCGTTCCTGGGTACGCACGCGGTCCATCATGGAACGCATGTTGTTCACCAGGTAGTCGAACTGCTTGGGCACCAGTCGGAACTGTTTGAACACCTCGGACAGCTTGAGGATTTCGTCCGTTGATTTGGCATGGCTGCGGCCGTTGGTTTTGATAACGGTTCGCGTCGCTTCATACTGCTCGCGCAGCTCGACGAATTTCTGGCGGGCCAGCTCGGGATCGATGCTGTTATCATCGTCGCTGCTGTCTTCGTCGTCTTCTTCGTCATCGTCGTCGTCGTTCGCCAGCTCTTCAGTGGTTAACTCGGAACCGATATGGGTGGCGGTAGGGGCCAAATCTTCTTCGGCGTTGGGATCGACAAAGCCGGTGATCAAATCCGACAGCCGTGCTTCCCCCGCTTCGACGCGGTCGTACTGTTCCAGCAGGTAGGTGATAGCCTCAGGATACTCCGCGACGGAGCATTGAACCTGATTAATCCCGTCCTCGATACGCTTGGCGATGTCGATTTCGCCTTCACGGGTCAGCAGTTCCACTGTACCCATTTCACGCATGTACATACGCACCGGATCGGTGGTGCGTCCAATTTCGGATTCGACACTCGATAGCACTTGGGCTGCCGCTTCGGCGGCGTCTTCGTCGGTGTCGGAGGTATTTTCCGCCAACAGGAGATCATCGGCATCGGGTGCTTCTTCCATCACCTGGATGCCCATGTCATTTATCATCTGGATGATGTCTTCGATCTGATCGGAGTCGACGATATCCTCCGGCAGATGGTCATTGACCTCGGCAAAGGTCAAATAGCCTTGCTCCTTACCACGAGTGACAAGTAGCTTGAGCTGTGACTGCGGGTTTTGCTCCATAAGACGGTATCCACACTTCAGAGTAATTTCGGTGTTGGTCGGTGAAATTTCATCACCAACAAGAGATCAGGCCATTATTTAACGCCGCAGCCCACTACGGCATCGCACAGGGCATTGCCCTGACATTTATAGGCATTTAAGCCTCGTCATTCATTTTTTGGCCAACGCTTTATTTAGCGACCAAAGCTCTTTACGTTCTTCGGCAGTTAACCGGTGCGTTCTGTCGCGGGCGATTAACACTTCCTGACGTTGTTCAAGTATGGAGTCGTACAGGCTCGTCAGGGTATCGATAAAAGTTTCTTCGACCATATCATCTATGATCATGTGGTTCCAGGTTGCCAGGGTTTCAAGCTGTCGGCTGGATTTATTATCCCGATAATGCTCGAGCAGCTGTCCCGTGGTAATGCCTGGTTGCGCCTGACAGGTTTGCACTAACTCGATAAACAAAGGTACACCCGGCTGATTTGCCTGCTCTAAACCCGCAATTGACGGGATAAGAGCGCAAAGGCGCGGGTTTTGCACCAACAATCCTATAAGTATACGCATGGTTGTGCGTTTTATCCGGGGCTGGGGCGAAATATTTGTATTGCCCCCCTGTTGCGGTAGCAGCTTTTCCAGCTGGCTATCGTCCAAAATGCCCAATTTATTGCCTAATTGCTGGCGCAGGTACATACGCAGTGTTTCTCCCGGCACCTGTCCGATGAGAGGCAGGGCCAGGGTGCTCAATTTCGCACGCCCGTCCGGGCTGCTCAGATCCACCTGGGGCATCAGCGTCTCGAACAAAAATACCGACAGCGGCTGTGCTTGCTCGATAAGCTGCTCGAACGCTTCTTTGCCAATCTGGCGCACCAGTGTATCCGGATCTTCTCCGTCCGGCAGAAACATAAAACGCAGCTGACGGCCGTCGCTGAGATAAGGCAGCGCCGTTTCCAGCGCCCGCCAGGCGGCTTCGCGGCCGGCGCGGTCGCCGTCATAACAGCAGATAACCTGTTCCGTGGCGCGGTACAGCAACTGTATATGCTCGGCTGTGGTGGCGGTTCCCAGCGAGGCGACGGCATAATCTATGCCGAACTGCGCCAGCGCCACGACATCCATGTAACCCTCCACCACCAGCAGGCGCGAGAGTTCCGGATGCTGCTGCTGCGCCTCATAAAGGCCATACAGCTGGCGGCCTTTGTGGAAAATCTCGGTTTCCGGCGAGTTCAGGTATTTGGGCTGGCCTTCACCCAGAATACGGCCGCCGAAGGCGATAACCCGGCCCCTACGGTCCCGGATGGGGAACATCACCCGTTCGCGAAAGCGATCATAGGTCCTTCCCTGATCGTTAGTCACCAACATTCCGGCATCGTTCAATGCTTCTCTTTCTTCCGCCGACCGGCCGAAGCGCTTTAGAACGTTGTCCCAGCCCGGAGGAGCGTAGCCGATGGCGAAATGGCCGATGACCTCCGCGCTCAGCCCGCGTTTGGCCAGATACTGCTGCGGGGCCGTGGCGGTGTTCTGCTTGAGGGCCTGTGCGTAAAAACCGCTCAGCTGCTCCATAACCTGATACAGGCTCTGGCGCTGGTGGCGTTCCTGCTGGTTGGGTCCGGCCCCCGCTTCGTAGGGAACCTCCAGACCGTGCATGGTCGCTAGCTCTTCGATGGATTCGACAAACTCCAGCCGGTCAAAATTCATCAAGAAGTCAATTGCGTTGCCGTGGGCGCCGCAGCCGAAGCAATGATAGAACTGCTTTTCGCCATTAACGGTAAACGACGGGGTTTTTTCATGGTGAAACGGACAACAGGCGTGATAATTTTTGCCTTGCTTTTTAAGCTTCACGCGAGCATCGACCAGGTCGATAATGTCGGTGCGCGCCAGCAAGTCATTGATAAATACGCGTGGAATTCGTCCAGCCATAAGCCCTGATTGGTTAGCCTATAAACGAGAACAAGCCGTGCAACCCTTCCGGATCCCACGGCCTTCGTTTGCAACTTTCTGTATGCAACTACTAAGTCGTATGCAACTTCTAAGTCTGCGGATTAATCACGCGGTCGGGGTTTTCACCCCGAAATATTAATACAGACGAGTGCGGCGTGCGTTTTCGCGAGCCAATTTTTTAGCATGACGTTTTACTGCGGACGCTTTGGCGCGTTTGCGTTCGGTAGTCGGCTTTTCATAGAACTCACGACGACGGACTTCGGCCAGAACACCTGCCTTTTCACAGGAACGTTTAAAGCGACGCAGTGCTACGTCGAACGGCTCGTTTTCACGTACTTTAATTACCGGCATGTAACTCTCACCTCGATAGAATTCGGTTTTTGCTGCTGACCTGTTGTCAGCCATTTCAAAATGGTGCGGAATTTTACTTCAAGCATAGCTGTCTTGTAAAGCGCTAAGGACAACTCTCTTGCCGGCGAAGCGTTCGGCCGCCGCGTTTCCGGCTGATTTCTGTATAAGAGTATAGCGCAAAGCGCTTCAAATTGCCGCATCTGATTGGTTTTATCAATCAAAAAAGGTAATATCAAGCGGCTGTACCTTGCAAATCAAGATCCTCCCGGCCAATACCGGATCTTCAGGGTCAGCAAGGGGCATACTTGTAGCATGGCCCGGACAAGAAAGACACTGATTTTACACCGGGCAATGGTCAGGTGCGCCTCCCGCGGGCGGAGATTATGGTAGACTGTGCGCCGCTTTGGAGTGGAGCTGGTAAAAAATTATGCGTGTATTGGGTATTGAAACGTCCTGCGACGAAACCGGTGTGGCGATTTATGACCAACAGGCGGGCCTGCTGGCCAATCAGCTATACAGCCAGGTGAAGCTGCATGCCGATTACGGCGGCGTGGTGCCCGAGCTGGCCTCGCGGGATCATGTACGTAAAGCCGTTCCGCTGATCCAGGCGGCGCTGCTGGAAGCCGGCATGGGGGCGAAGGATATTGACGGCGTGGCCTATACCGCCGGTCCCGGCCTGGTGGGCGCGCTGATGGTGGGCGCCACGGTGGGACGGGCGCTGGCCTATGCCTGGGGGGTGCCGGCCGTTGCGGTACATCATATGGAAGGCCATTTGCTGGCGCCGATGCTGGAAGCGAATCCGCCGGCGTTTCCCTTTGTGGCGTTATTGGTCTCCGGCGGCCATACCCAATTGATCCATGTGGCCGGCATCGGCCGCTATACGCTGCTGGGTGAATCCATCGACGATGCCGCCGGCGAGGCGTTTGATAAGACCGCCAAGCTGCTGGGGCTGGATTATCCCGGCGGTCCGCGGCTGTCGCAACTGGCGCGGCAGGGCGTCGCCGGACGCTTTACCTTTCCGCGCCCCATGACCGATCGCCCCGGTCTGGATTTCAGTTTCTCCGGTTTGAAAACCTTTGCCGCCAATACTGTGCGCGCCAGTGAAGGGGACCCCCAGACCCGGGCGGACATCGCACGGGCGTTTGAGGACGCGGTGGTGGATACGCTGCTTATCAAGTGCCGGCGGGCGCTGGAACAAACCGGGCTCGAACGCCTGGTCATCGCCGGCGGCGTAAGCGCCAACAGTGCCCTGCGCGAACGCCTGGCGGCCATGATGCGAAGCCGAGGCGGCCAGGTATTTTATGCCCGTCCGGAGTTTTGCACCGATAACGGCGCCATGATTGCCTATGCCGGGATGGTGCGTTTGCAAAACGGGATCATGGGGGATTTGGCCATCACGGTAAGGCCGCGCTGGCCGCTGGCGGAATTACCGGCGCTGTAAGCTCCGCCAGGCTGCTGACAAACGTACTCGGAGTCAATAAGGAGGGACAGGCTGCCAGAAGAGTAAACCGTCCGCGCCAGGGATGGCGCGGATCGAGCCTACAAGGACGTATTTACGGCGTGTTTACGATCTGGCAGCCTGTCACGACCGGGTACTTTGTCAACAAGCTCCGTTATCAGCTTTTATGATTTTGCCGATCATCGATATCCAAATCCTTTTTGCGTTTGCGCCATAGGCGGCTTTCCTGGCCGCGCCATAATCGCTGGATATTGTCATGGTGGCGCAACAAGACCAGGCACGACAGCATCGACACGGGAAAAGTGAACTGCGGTTTAAACCACCAGACATAAA
Source organism: Sodalis ligni (assembly GCF_016865525.2). NCBI lineage: Bacteria > Pseudomonadati > Pseudomonadota > Gammaproteobacteria > Enterobacterales > Bruguierivoracaceae > Sodalis > Sodalis ligni. The sequence goes on from NZ_CP075169.1 coordinate 774,172, forward strand.
ATGGCGCTATCAGGGCGCTGATGATAGCGCCCAGGGATGAATAACCGCTTAACAGCACCGTCAGCAGCCAGGTGCCGGCCATCAGCCCGGTCAGGTCCCAGCCGATGGGCGCGATGGCGCCGAACGCCGTGGCGACGCCTTTGCCGCCCTGGAAGTGAAAGAATACCGGGTAGATATGCCCGATACAGGCGGCAATGGCCACCAGGCCCAGGTAAAACGGCGGTATCCCCAGCCGGTAACCCAGCCAGACCGGCAGCATCCCTTTGAGCACGTCGAACACCATGACGCCGGCGGCGGCGAACCGGCCGCCCAGGCGCAGGACATTGGTGGCCCCAGGATTGCCGGAGCCGTGAGTGCGGGGGTCGGGCAGGCGGGCTATCCTGCAGATCAGGATCGCGCTTGATACCGAGCCGCAAAGATAGGCGAAGATTATCATGCCGATCGAAAGAGCATTCATAACCAAATTCCATCCCGTCATCATCGTTTTTCGTGGTCTAGCTGTGGATAATACGCATATTCCGTGCTAAGTGGTATCAGACATCCACAAAAACCGAGTATGGCTCATGGACATTGTATTTATAAAAGCATTAACGGTGATGGCGTTTATCGGCGTTTACGAGTGGGAACAGGAGCGCCGGCAGAAACTGGTTTTTGATATCGAAATGGGATGGGACAACCGGCCGGCGGCCGGCAGCGATGATGTGGCGGATTGCCTGAGCTACGCCGATGTCAGTGAGGCGGTGCTTGCCTTTGTGGCCGGTGGCCGTTTCGCCCTGGTGGAACGGGTGGCGGAGGAGGTGGCCGATTTGCTGCTGCAGCGTTTCGCCCTGCCCTGGGTGCGGATCGTCCTTTGCAAACCTGGGGCGGTACCCCAGGCCGAGAGCGTCGGCGTTATTATCGAGCGTACTCGCTGAAAAGTCTGAAAAAAAGACTTCTTAAGCTAAATTTCATGCAACGGAAACAGGGATACCGTATGTTATGTCTCATTTTCCGAATTGTTAGCGGCCGGAGTTTTAAACTGCCGCTTTTTTATTGTCGGTTGATTGAGGGGACGGTTTTGTATGACAGGTCTGCATGATTTATTTGTCGCGTTTATTTTAGGGATAGTCGAAGGGTTAACTGAATTTTTGCCGGTCTCTTCTACAGGACATATGATTCTGGCGGGCACGTTGCTGGGTTTTACCGATGACAGAGCGAAGACCTTCGAGGTGATAATCCAGTTGGGTTCTATCCTGGCGGTAGTGGTGATGTTTTGGCGGCGGTTGTTTGGTTTGATCGGCATTCATTTCGGCGAAGTCAAGCATGAGGGCATCGGACAGGGGCGGTTAACCCTGGTGCATATCATTCTGGGCATGGTGCCGGCGGTTATTATGGGCCTGGTGCTGCATGAGCAAATCAAAGCGCTGTTTGAAGCAAAATATGTCATGTACGCCCTGGTGGTGGGCGGTGTGCTGCTGCTGGCGGGCGAGTGGCTGAAACCCAAGCTGCCCCGGGCGCAGGGGATCGATGATATCACCTATCTGCAGGCCCTTATGATCGGCTGTTTCCAGTGCCTGGCGCTGTGGCCGGGATTTTCCCGTTCGGGTGCTACCATCAGCGGCGGTTTGCTGATGGGCGTCAGCCGTTACGCGGCGTCCGAGTTTTCCTTTATTCTGGCGGTGCCGATGATGATTGGCGCCACGGGGCTGGATCTTTATAAAAGCCTGCCGTTCCTTTCGTGGCATGATTTTCCGATGTTTGCGGTGGGGTTTGTGACAGCCTTTATCGTCGCCCTGCTGGCCATAAAATTCTTCTTGCAAATCATCAAGCGGATTTCGTTTGTGCCCTTCGCCATCTACCGGTTTGTTCTGGCGGCGGTGGTCTACTGGGTGATGATGTAACGGGCTGGAACGGCGAATTTTCCTGCCGCTACCTGTCCTTCCGGTATGCGGCGGGACAGGCTAGTCCTCTATAACCGCCGTTCGTGAGTGCTCTTTTTGCTGTTTCCATGAGGTCAGGGCGCGCAGGCGGCGCAGGCGAATCTCTTCGCCGATCCCGGCGCCGACGAAGCCGTCTTCAATCACCTCCCGGTTGGTCACCGAGGCCGCCACTTTGAAGGCCTCCCGCAGATAATCTCCCTGCGGGTACGCATTGTTTTCAAAACCGGTGCGGCCGCGGGCATCGGCTTCGCTGGCCGTGATCATTTGCTCCAGGCGCCGCGGTTTGCGCCAGACGTCGATGGCATGGAATAACTTCATCAGCGTCTTGGGCGTTAAACGGTCCACGGTATGGATCAAGTCATGATATTCGGCGACGACTGTAGCCAGTTCCCGTATGTGGTTCGGTACCCGCAAGCGTTCGCACAGGGTTTGCACCAGCCTGACTCCCGCCGGGCCGTGCCCGTGGTGGTGCGGCCATTGATCGCGCGGAGTCAGGCCCTTGCCCAGATCGTGGCACAGGGTGGCGAACCGCACGTCCACATCGGGCGTCAGCTGCGCCGCCACCGCCAGGGTCATCAGAGTATGTATGCCGGTGTCGATTTCCGGATGCCATTTGGCCGGGGCGGGCACGCCGAACAGGTTGTCGATCTCCGGAAACAGCGCCGCCAGCGCTCCGCAGTCGCGCAGAACCTGGAAATAGACCTGCGGATTGCGGGTGGCCAGGGCCTTCTCAGTTTCTTTCCATACCCGTTCCGTCGAAATAAGCGGCAGTTCTCCCGCCAGAGTCATCTGCCGCATCAGCGCCAGGGTTTCCGGGGCAATACGGAAATTCAAATGCGCGAAGCGGGCGGCGAAGCGGGCGACCCGCAAAACCCGTAAAGGGTCCTCGCCGAAGGCGTCCGAGACGTGGCGTAATAGGCGGTGTTCAATATCCCGCCGGCCTTGGAACGGGTCGATAAGCGCGCCGTCTTCATCCTGAGCGATGGCGTTGATGGTCAGGTCACGGCGCAGCAGGTCCTGCTCCAGGGTGACGTCCGGGGCCGCATAGCAGGTAAAGCCGGTATATCCCTGCCCGGATTTTCGTTCGGTGCGCGCCAGGGCATACTCTTCGCGGGATTGCGGATGCAGGAAAACGGGGAAATCCTTGCCCACCTGCTGATAGCCCTGCGCAATAAGCTCATCGGGGGTTGTACCCACCACGACCCAGTCTTTTTCCCGCACCGGCAAATGTAATAAACTGTCGCGAACAGCGCCGCCGACCAGATATCTTTTCACGCTCCACTCCTGACCATGTCGGTTTTGCCATCATGTCTTAATTGTAGTCCCATCCGCAATACTGTTGCCGCGCATTGTGCGGCTTTGCCGGGGTGAACCCGCGGGAGGGTCAGTTCATCCAGCGATTGTCCCGTTTGCGGCGGGGGATGATATGCGGCAGCAGCAATCCAAGGATAAGGCCAACCCCGGCGACGCCGCCGCCGTACAAAAACCACTGCATGATAATGGCCCGCTGCTTGTCATCCAGCTGTACCGCATCGGCGTCCGCTTTTTTCCTCGCCACCGTCAGCTGGTCTTTCAGACCCTGGTTCTCATTGCGCAGACCCTGGAGCGTACTGTCGTTTTCGGCTACTTTCTTCTGCATATCAACGGTGCGCCGGTTCCAGTCCGCATCAATGGTGGCGAGTTTTTGCGTCAGGGTCTGCACCTGTTGTTCCAGGGAGGGGACTTTTACGCGCAGGCTGGGCTGGTCGCTCAATTGATCCAGCGGGATCCAGGCGGTTCGGCCTTTGCCATCGCGGATCTGGCCGTAATTGGTGCTATCGTTCACACCCAGCAGCGCAACTTGCTCTCCCGAGTTCAGCGTGCCGACAATACGGAATTGATTGCCCGGCCCGCTGTGAATATAGGTGGTGAGATCGTCGGATATATAACGCGTCTCATCGGCATGAGTGCTAGCGGCGAAGCTTAGACTCAATAACGCGAAGCAAATATGGCGTAATTTGTGCATAGTTCCGTCGTTTTTCGGCTAATGTCGGTGGATAGTAAAGGGTTAAGTTTGACGGCGCAATGCTTAAACAAAAATGAGAACTATCTTACTATCAGGCTGCGCCCGGCTTCGCTGGGCGTGTTTGCGGCCCTTAGCCGGGGGTAATAATGCCGGTTGAGGGAAATGCGTTAATTGTTTTACTGCTTAGAACGCTTTATGGCGCCATAAGCCGTGAAAGGAGGCACAAGCGGGGCGGGGAGGAGTCAATTTTTGTCATAAATTTTCATTTAAATTATTACCATACTTGTTCAAATTATGCTTTAAGGTGATGATTACGCTCTTTAACATGACGATTCCGGCGTGTTTTCTGTTCTTAAGCGGCGTCGCCGATCGTCAGACATCAAACTATGGGTGTGGCCGAAGCTATGAGTGAAGAAATAGAAATAAAGTTTATCGTTCATCCCGGGGCGCTATCATCGCTGGCGGAAAGAGTATCCGCCGGCGAGGGTGTCCATACCCCGCCGCAACGTCTGATCAATATCTATTTTGAAACCGCCGACCTGTTTTTGCGTCATCATGGCATCGGTTTGCGCATACGCGGCAATGGCGACCGTTATGAAATGACCGCAAAAACCGCCGGCAAAGTTACCGGCGGGCTGCACCAGCACCCGGAGTACAATATCCCGCTATCCGGTCCCGAACTGGATCTGTCGCTGCTGCCGGCGGAAATCTGGCCTGCCGGAACGGATATCCCCAATCTGCAAAACCAGCTGAAACCGCTGTTTCGCACCGATTACCAGCGTGAAAAATGGGTAGTGGCCTTTGGCGAGAGCGAAATTGAAGTCGCTTTCGATCGGGGCGAGGTGACTGCCGGTGAACTGCGCGAACCCATCTGTGAGCTGGAACTTGAACTGTTGCGGGGTAATACGGCGGATTTGCTGGCCTATGGGCAAACCTTGTCTGCCGGGGGAGGGCTGCGGCTGGGCAGCCTGAGTAAAGCGGCGCGGGGATATCATCTCGCCGAGGGCAATCCGCCCCATGAGGTGCGCGCCCTGCCGCTGCCGAGGCCGAACCCCAAGGCCACCGTGGAGCAGGGACTAAGCGAAGCGCTGTCACTGGCGCTGGCGCACTGGCAGTATCATGAGGAGATCTGGCTGCGGGGCGTGGCGCCGGCGCGGGATGCCATTCTGACCGCCATTACCCTGATACGGGAAACCTTCGTGGTGATGGGCAATATGATCCCGCGCAAGGCCACCACCCATCTGCGCGCTATGCTGGCGGATTTGTCGCCCCTTATCGTCAGGGCCGACTGCTCACCGCAGACCCTGTGTTATGAGGCCGCCTATCTTGAGTGCAAACTGGCCCTGACCTCATGGCTTATTCTGTCCGGTTGGCAAAAAAGCATTGATGACGACGGTCGCCGGAAGCTGAACGGCTCTTTCAAGCGTTTCTCGGATATCACCCTGTCGCGCTGTGCCGCCGAGCTGAAGGTGGCGTTCGGCCGCACGCTGTCGCCGGAAGAATATCTCCAGCAATTGCCGCGCCTGGAGCGGCGAATCATGGCCTTTCATCTGCTTTCCGGCGCTTATCCCGCTAAAAAGGTTTTATCCTATATACTGCACTGGCAGGCGCTGGAGCAGGCGATTCTGCTGCCGGGCACCAATGACGTGGAACATATGCGGCGCCAGGCGGTCACACAGCCTGGATTCTGGCGCAGCGTGAACCAGCGCTGATTTAATGCCGGGCAGGCCGGGAAAAGGATGCGGGTAACAGGTTCACCCGCGACGTCGGGTGCTCGGGGCATGAGAGGAAGAGAACAATGGCGCAGCCGCTACCGCCGATATTACACCGTCAGGCACAATCCGTCCTGGCCGGGATGCCGTTCACGATACCTGCGGGGGACGAGGGGCTGGGGGTATTGGCCATCAGCGATTTTATCGCGGCGGCGCTGACAGCCCGTCCCGACTGGTATGAAGAGCTACGCCGGCAGCCGCCGGCGGCCGATGAATGGCGGCAGTACGATGCATTGCTGGGGCAGCGGCTGGCGGCGGTGGCGGATGAAGCGGACCTGATGCGGGAACTGCGGCTGTTTCGTCGCCGTACCCTGATGCGTATCGCCTGGTCGCAGGCGCTGCTCACCAGTGAGACCCCGCAGACCCTGACCCAGCTTAGCCGGCTGGCGGAAGTGCTGGTGTGCGCGGCGCGGGACTGGCTCTATCAGGCCTGCTGCCGGGATTGGGGCACGCCCTGCAATGGGGAGGGCGTACCGCAGCCGCTGCTGGTGCTGGGCATGGGCAAACTGGGTGGCGGCGAACTGAACTTCTCCTCCGATATCGATTTGATTTTCGCCTATCCGGAAAATGGCCATACCCGGCACGGGCGCCGGGAGCTGGACAATGCCCAATTTTTTACCCGCCTGGGGCAGCGCCTGATAAAAGTGCTGGATCAAACCACCGTCGACGGATTCGTCTATCGGGTGGATATGCGGCTGCGCCCGTTCGGCGATAGCGGACCCCTGGTCCTCAGTTTCTCCGCGCTGGAAGATTATTATCAGGAGCAGGGCCGGGATTGGGAGCGGTATGCCATGATCAAAGCCAGGCTGCTGGGCTTTGATGATGATGCCTATAGCCGTGAATTGCACCGGATGCTGCGTCCGTTTGTCTTTCGGCGCTACATTGATTTCAGCGTTATCCAATCGTTGCGCAACATGAAAAGCATGATTGCCCGCGAGGTCCGGCGCCGGGGGCTGGCGGATAATATCAAGCTGGGCGCCGGCGGTATCCGCGAGATTGAATTTATCACCCAGGTTTTCCAATTGATTCGCGGCGGCCGGGAACCGCGCCTGCAAGGACGCGCCCTATTGCCCACCCTGAGCGCTATCGGCGAACTGGGTCTGCTGGATGCCGGACAGACCGAACGGCTGAGCCGCGCCTATCTTTATTTGCGCCGGCTGGAAAATCTGCTGCAGGCCATCAATGATGAACAGACCCAGACCTTACCGGTGGATGAACTGAACCGATGCCGCCTGGCCTATGGTATGAACGAGGCGGATTGGCCGTCGTTATACCGTGCTCTCGGCACGCACATGCAGCAGGTGCGCCGCATCTTTGATGAACTCATCGGGGACGATGCGCCCGACCCGGCGGATCCGGCGGATTTTGGCCGTTACGGCACCCTGTGGGTGGATGAGGGTGAAGAGCCTGAACCGGATTTCTGGGAGCCGCACCTGACCGAGCCTTCTCGCCAGCGGCTGCTGGAACAGCTAACCGGCTTTCGCCGCGACGTGGCGAAGCGGACCATCGGACCGCGCGGACGCGAGGTGCTGGATCAATTGATGCCGCGTTTGCTGGGAGAAATCTGCCCGCGCCCGGACGCCGATATGGCGTTCAGCCGTTTGGCGCCCATCTTGCTCAGCATCGTCTCCCGCACCACCTACCTCGAATTGCTGCTGGAGTATCCCAAGGCGCTGGTGCATTTGATTCGCCTGTGCGCCGCCTCGGAAATGATCGCCAGCCAGCTGGCGCTTCATCCCCTGTTGCTGGATGAATTGCTTGACCCCGCCACGCTGTACAACCCGCCGGCGCCGCAGGCCTATGCCGATGAGCTGCGCCAGTATCTTATTCGGGTGCCCGATGAGGATGAGGAGCAGCAAATGGACGCGCTGCGGCAGTTTAAGCAGGCGCAACAGCTTCGCATCGCCGCCGGCGATATTACCGGCGTGCTGCCGGTGATGCGGGTGAGCGATCATCTTACCTACCTGGCGGAGGCCATCATTGCCGACGTGGTTCGGCAGGCCTGGCGCACCATGGTATCCCGTTACGGCCGTCCGGGGCATCTGGATGAAGAAAGCGGGCAGGGATTCGCGGTAATCGGCTACGGCAAGCTTGGGGGATGGGAATTGGGTTACGGGTCCGATCTCGACCTGGTGTTTTTGCATGATTGCCCGCCCGACGTCATGACCGAAGGAGAACGCCAAATCGACGGACGGCAGTTTTATTTGCGGCTGGCCCAGCGCGTCATGCACCTGTTCAGCACCCGGACCCCCACCGGTATCCTGTATGAGGTGGATCCCAGGCTTCGCCCCTCCGGCGCGGCCGGTATGCTGGTAAGCACCCTGGATGCCTTCGGGGATTACCAGGCCCACGAAGCCTGGACCTGGGAGCATCAGGCGCTGGTGCGGGCGCGTATGGTCTATGGCGATCCGGCCCTGGGGGCGCGCTTTGGCGAGATCCGTCGGGCGGTGCTGTGCCGGGAGCGGGATCCGGCGGCGTTACGCACCGATGTCAGCGAGATGCGGGGGAAAATGCGCCGGCATTTGGCCGGCAAAAGCGGCGATATGTTCGATATCAAAGCGGATGAAGGGGGCATTACCGATATTGAATTCCTGGCGCAATATCTGGTGCTGCGCTATGCCGCCGCCATTCCCGAACTGACCCGCTGGTCCGATAATGTCCGCATTTTTGAACTGATGGCCCGCCACGATATTCTCGACCCACGGACAGCGGAGGCGTTAAGTCAATCCTATATTACCCTGCGGGATGAAATCCATCATTTGGCACTGCAGGCACAGCCGGGCAGAGTAGCGGCCGACCGGTTCCCGGCCGAGCGCGCCTTGATTACCCAATGCTGGCGAAAGTGGCTGGACTGAGCCCTTTTTGCCGGTGGAAAAACGCATTTCCCCGGCGGTGAACGAGAGAATTCAACCCGCCTGTGCTACTATCCGGCGCAATAAATTGTTAAAGCGAGAGCGAATGGATGAAAGTAACGTTGCCTGATTTTCGCCGTGCTGGCGTGCTGGTGGTGGGTGATGTCATGCTGGACCGGTATTGGTATGGCCCCACTAACCGTATCTCCCCGGAAGCACCGGTGCCGGTCGTGAAAGTCGAGACTATCGAAGAACGGCCCGGCGGCGCCGCCAACGTTGCCATGAATATCGCCGCGCTGGGAGCAGGCTCGCGCCTGGTGGGCCTGACCGGCATGGATGATGCCGCCCGTGCGCTGGCGGATAAGCTGGGCGAGGTCAGCGTCACCTGTGATTTCGTCGCGGTATCCACCCATCCCACCATTACCAAACTGCGAATCTTGTCGCGCAATCAACAATTAATCCGCCTTGATTTCGAGCAGGGGTTCAACGGCGTTGACGCCGCGCCGATGCTTGAGCGCATCCGCCAGGCGCTGCCCGCCGCCGGCGCCCTGGTATTGTCGGATTACGCCAAGGGAGCGCTGGAAAAGGTGCAGGATATCATTCGCCTGGCTCGGGATGCCGGGGTTCCGGTATTGGTGGATCCGAAGGGTACCGATTTTACCCGCTATCGCGGCGCCACCATGCTGACGCCGAATCTGTCCGAATTCGAAGCGGTGGCCGGACAGTGCCGGGACGAGGACGAACTGGTGAGCCGGGGCATGAAGCTGATTGCCGATTATGATCTGTCGGCTCTGCTTATCACCCGTTCGGAACAGGGCATGACCCTGCTGCAACCCGGCAAGGAGCCGCTGCATTTGCCGACCCAGGCGCAGGAAGTCTACGATGTTACCGGCGCGGGAGACACGGTGATCGGGGTGCTGGCGGCAGCGCTGGCGGCGGGCAACTCCCTGGAGGAAAGCTGTTTTCTGGCTAATGCCGCCGCCGGGGTGGTGGTGGGCAAGCTGGGAACCTCCACCGTCAGTCCCATCGAGCTGGAAAACGCCATCCACGGCCGGGCCGACGCCGGTTTCGGCATCATGACCGAAACGGAGCTGGCCCAGGCGGTGGCTCAGGCCCGCCGGCGCGGCGAGAAAGTGGTAATGACCAACGGGATTTTCGATATCTTGCATGCGGGCCATGTCTCTTATCTGGCCAATGCCCGGCGGCTGGGGGATCGGCTCATTGTCGCAGTCAACAGCGATGCTTCCACCCAGCGGCTGAAAGGCGAACACCGGCCGGTGAACCCCTTGGCCCAGCGGATGATCGTGCTGAGCGCATTGGAGGCGGTGGACTGGGTGGTGTCGTTCGAAGAGGATACCCCGCAACGCCTGATTGCCGAAATCCTGCCGGATTTGCTGGTGAAGGGGGGCGATTATAAACCCGAGGAAATCGCCGGCAGCAAGGAAGTGTGGGCCAACGGCGGCGATGTGCGGGTGCTGAATTTCGAGGACGGCTGTTCCACCACTAATATCATCAATTCGATCAAAAGCGGCAAGCGGGGCTAAAGCTGAGTGCAGGCGTGAAAAACCCGGCAATCAATGGTTGCCGGGTAGGTTTAATTTTATATCATTTTTTCGGTTTGGCCGACGTATCGTCCGCCACATCGCCGGCCTCCGGCTCGTCAATGTCCGTCTTGGCGACGGCGGGTCCGGTTTCGGTTTCGGCCGCCACCGTCGGGGTCACGGCATTTCCCGGCATCGTTTCCAGGGCATTGATCCGCAATTCCAGCTGGCTCAGCTTTTCCCGGGTGCGCAGTAATACCTGAGTCTGCACGTCAAACTCCTGCCGGCTGACCAGATCCATGCGGCTAAACTGGCTTTGCAACACCTGACGGATTTTCTTCTCGACATCATCACCCAGTTCACGAATGCCTTTGGGCAGGGATTCATGGATTTGACGGGCAAGCTGTTCAATTTTTTTAGTATCAATCATCGGTGAGTTTCCTAGCGCGTAAGATAAGGTTAAGTGTAATGCCTGTTCGATAGAGAAGAAACTAAAACAGCGACACATTAATTATATCTCTTTATAGCCGCAAATTTTCCGCTTTGCCCCTCGCCGTTATTGCCCTGCAATTTCATTGGCGCTATAGTTATTGCGCTTATTCTCAGGGCGGGGCGAAACTCCCCACCGGCGGTAAACCTCTGCAACTATTGCGTGCAATAGTCGGGGGAAGCCCGCGAGCGCTCAGATTGCTGGTTGATCTGAGGTCAGCAGATCCGGTGTAATTCCGGGGCCGACGGTTATAGTCCGGACGGGAGAGAGTAACGGCTTACTATGGGCTTGTGCCCATTCTCGTTATTTTTCAGCCTTCAATGGCTCGCTCCTAAGTCCGCCCTGGTTCTGGTAATCCATATACTTTATGAGGTTTTATTTACCATGAATCAGACGCTTCTTTCCAAATTCGGTACACCGATGGAACGCGTGGAAAATGCACTCACCTCGCTGCGCGATGGTCGCGGTGTGCTGGTGCTCGACAATGAAGATCGTGAAAACGAAGGCGACATGATTTTTGCCGCCGAAAACATGACGGTTGAACAAATGGCGCTGGCTATTCGTCATGGCAGCGGTATCGTTTGCCTGTGCCTGACGGAAGAGCGGCGCCAGCAGCTGGATTTACCGATGATGGTGGAACGCAATTCCAGCCATTACCAAACCGCGTTCACCGTGACCATCGAAGCGGCGGAAGGGGTGACCACCGGCGTTTCCGCCGCCGATCGCCTGACCACCATTCGCGCCGCCATCAAAGATGGCGCCAAGCCCGGCGATCTCAATCGTCCCGGCCACGTCTTCCCGCTGCGGGCGCAGCCGGGCGGGGTATTGACCCGTGGCGGCCATACCGAGGCCAGTATCGATTTGTGCACCCTGGCGGGGCTCAAACCTATGGGCGTGCTGTGCGAAGTCACCAATGACGACGGCAGCATGGCCCACGCGCCGGAAGTCATCGAGTTTGCCCAAAAGCACGCTATGCCGGTGGTGACCATTGAGGATTTGGTGGCCTATCGCCAGGCGTTGGCCCAGCGGGCCAGCTGAGTTCAGGCCCGGAGGCAGCGGGCTTACCGCGCCGTGGGGCACTCCGGCCGCCGCTGGACGGCGGCTTCGACCCCATCGGCACGGTCTCCCTTTAACACGGTCGTTGCACGCCCGGTGATAGCGGGCTTACCGCGCCGTGGGGCGCTCCGGCCGCCGCTGGACGGCGGCTTCGACCCCATCGGCACGGTCTCCCTTTAACACGGTCGTTGCACGCCCGGAGGCAGCGGGCTTACCGCGCCATGGGGCACTCCGGCCGCCGCTGGACGGCGGCTTCGACCCCATCGGCACGGTCTCCCTTTAACACGGTCGTTGCACGCCAGGTGATAACGGGCCTACCGAGCCATGGGGCGCTCCGGCCGCCGCTGGACGGCGGCTTCGACCCCATCGGCACGGTCTCCCTTTAACACGGTCGTTGCACGCCCGGTGATAGCGGGCTTACCGCGCCGTGGGGCACTCCGGCCGCCGCTGGACGGCGGCTTCGACCCCATCGGCACGGTTTCCCTTTAACACGGTCGTTGCACGCCCGGTGATAGCGGGCTTACCGCGCCGTGGGGCACTCCGGCCGCCGCTGGACGGCGGCTTCGACCCCATCGGCACGGTTTCCCTTTAACACGGTCGTTGCACGCCCGGTGATAGCGGGCTTACCGCGCCGTGGGGCACTCCGGCCGCCGCTGGACGGCGGCTTCGACCCCATCGGCACGGTCTCCCTTTAACACGGTCGTTGCACGCCCGGTGATAGCGGGCTTACCGCGCCGTGGGGCACTCCGGCCGCCGCTGGACGGCGGCTTCGACCCCATCGGCACGGTTTCCCTTTAACACGGTCGTTGCACGCCCGGTGATAGCGGGCTTACCGCGCCGTGGGGCGCTCCGGCCGCCGCTGGACGGCGGCTTCGACCCCATCGGCACGGTCTCCCTTTAACAGGCTCGGTTTCACTCCGGCGTTAGCGGGCCGGCCACGGGGCGCTTTCTGGCCAGCAGGGTGGCGAACCGCAGCTTGATGCGGTTGCCGTCGGCATCGGTTTTATGCAGTTCCCCCAGGTCCTCGTTATATTTGATAATCTCCCATCCCTCGTAATACCGCTTCAGTTCGCCGAGTCCAAAGGTAAAGGGAAACGGGATGGGGCAGGGGAAGTCCGGCGTCGACATGGCGGCGACAATCAGGTTCATTCCCCCCGGCAGCGTGCTGCGCTGCATGTCGCCTATCAGGCGGCTGATACAGCCGGCTGGTAAAAACATCATCACCACCGTGGAAAGAATAAACTGATAGTGCCCGCTGATGGTCTCTTCGCTGATATCCAGCACCGACGCGCTGATATTCTGCCGTTCCTCGGCGGCGATAATCTCATTAAGGGCCGCGATGCTCTGGGGATTTTTATCATGGGCGGTTGCCCTGTAGCCCAGCAGATCGAGATATAGTGCATTGCGGCCGCCACCGCAGCCCAGGTCCAGCGCCTTGCCGGGCAACAACCCGCTGCCGGGCAATAAATAATTAGCCGCATTAATGACTTCGGAATGGGTACGGGTTAAGCCGTATTTCAAATGATAATAATCTTCCGGCCGGCAGTAAAACGCCAGCCGGCACCGGATATCATCTGACACGGCGGCAATGCGGTGCCACTGCTGCGGTTCCACCTGCGGCGGCTGCCGTAGGCTGGAAAACGTCCCGCTTTGCAGAATATCGCTATCCTCGTTAAGCAGATCAAAGGTCAGGCTGCCTTGCAATACCGTCAACCGGGCCCAGACGCCCTCTTTGGTATTGTGGCGCTCGCGAAAGGCCGCCGGGATCGTTTCGGCCGTCCAGATAGGCATGGTTTGATAACACAACAGTTCCTGCATTTGACTCTCCGTTATTGATTGCCCAGTTGGCGTAACAGTGAAAACGCCTCCTGCATACGTGCTTCGCCGGCCACAAAAGCGCACAAGCGCTGACGGTCGTCCCATGATGCCCCGCAGCAGCGCGGCGACAATGCCGGTGCCGGTCTGGCACAGGCTGAGCAGGTCGGCATTCAGGATCAATTCTACCCCTTGTTGCACCAGGCGAAGCTGCAATCGTGCGCTGACCTCGGCCGGCATCAGTGAAGCCAGGATGCTGGGGGCTTTATCCACCAAAGTAACCTCTTTACCCGCCCGGGCCAGGTCCATCGCCAGCTCGGTGCCGATCAAACCGGCCCCCAGCAACAACACCCGCCGGGACTGCCGTAACCGGGATTCTATCCGGCGATACTCCTGCTGGCTATTTAGCGTCAGGAATAAATGGCCGCCTTCCATCGGCGGGATCACCGCTTCGGCGCCGGTAGCCAGAATCAGCTGGCGGTAGGGATAGACGCTCTCTTCGCAATCGCAGGCAGGGTCGGGGCGCCGATAGCTACATCGATAACGGCGGAGGACTTTTTAGCTGTCCTGTCATTCACCGCCGGGGCATCAAGAGGGTGTAAGGCCCACTGGCGGGCTATCTCCCTGCCGTGCTCGCGGCAGATGTCCAGGGCTTCGCCGTCGGGCCGCCACTTCAGCTTGAGGGCCAGGGTAGTGTCGAACCCGGCGTCCATCAGCCTGGTTTGCACCCGGTCCACCGCGCCGCCGTTCCAGCCGTAGCTGCCGAAAGCGGAGGCTTTCTTGTCCCGAAAGCGCAGGCCGGTCAGTTCTTCCAGCAGGGCGGCCACTTTCGGCATCATGACGTTGTTCATGGTTGAGGATCCCGCCAACACTCCTTTGGAGCGGAAAATTTGCGTCAGGATCTCATTCTTGTCGTGCCGGGCCACGTTATAGATTTTCACCGCGACGGCGGGATCGATTTCGTTAATGCCTTGGGCAATGGCGTCAGCCATCATGCGGGTGTTATTGGACATGGTGTCGTAAAACAGGGTGATGCGATCTTCCTGATAGTTATCTGCCCATTGCAAATACTTAGCGACAATTTGCACCGGATCGTCGCGCCAGACCACGCCATGAGAGGTGGCGATCATGGATAGCGGCAGCTTGAATCCGAGGATTTCGTTGATTTTGGCGGTAACCAGACGGCTGAAGGGCGTCAGGATATTAGCGAAATAGCGCAGGCATTGTTCGAATAATTCATTTTGGTCTACTTCATCGTTAAACAGATGCTCATCGCAGTAATGCTGGCCAAAGGCATCGTTGCTGAACAATACCGCATCGCCGCTGATATAGGTCATCATACTGTCAGGCCAGTGCAGCATGGGAGTCTCGACAAAAATAAGCTGTTTATCGCTACCGATTTCCAACCGATCGCCGGTTTTGACAACATGGAAATCCCATTCAGGATGGTGATGGTGACCGTTAATGGAATCGATTGCATTAAGGGTGCAATAAATCGGCGTGTCTGGAATAATCGCCATCAGCGCGCTCAGGGCCCCGGCGTGATCTTCCTCTGCGTGGTTGATAACAATGTAATCAATATCGTCCAGATTGATTTCCGCTGCGAGATTTTGCACGAATTCATGGCTGAATTTATGATCCACCGTGTCTATTAATACGGTTTTTTCTTCGCGGATAAGGTAGCTGTTATAACTGCTGCCTTTGAGCGTCTTGTATTCGGTGCCGTGGAAGTCCCGTACTTCCCAATCCCGTTGTCCCACCCAATAAATATTATTTTTTACCAGTACGCTCATAGCCTTTCCCAATTCAATAATGTTAAATGATGGGAGAAAGATCGCATAGAGCGTGCCAGTGATTATCTGTCTGAATATTAATATTATTTTAAAGTTAATTGTTAAAATGACTATTTTTTTTATTTGTCTTTTTGACATAAATAGTGTCATAATCACATTCCTATGCCTTTATCCATTGAAACCTTAAGTCATCTCGCCATTGAGCTGCAATCGGGCATGTCCAGCCAAGACCGGTTTGCGCGGCTGATTACCGGCCTGCGGCGGCGGCTGGGCTGCGATGCCGTTGCGTTGCTAAGCTATGAGCAGCAGTTGTTCCGTCCGCTGGCCACCGCCGGGTTATCGCCGGATGTCTTGGGGCGGCGGTTTCGTTTGGCCGAGCATCCGCGCCTTGAAGCTATCGCCCGCGCCGGCGATGTGGTGCGTTTTCCGGCGGACAGCCAATTACCGGATCCCTACGACGGATTGATTCCCGGCCACCAGCAGTTCAAGGTACATGCCTGTATCGGCCTGCCGCTGTTTATCCACCAGACCCTGATCGGCGCGCTGACCCTGGACGGTATGGATCCCCATCAGCTCGATCATTTCAGCGATGAGGAATTGCGGCTGGTGGCGGCGCTCTCCTCGGTGGCCCTCAGCAATGCCCTGCTGGTGGAGCGGCTGGAGAAACAGGTCATAGCGCCGGTGAGCGCCGGCAGCGTATCGACGGCGGTTGGCGGCGACGAAATGATCGGGCTATCGGCGGTGATGCGACAGCTGAAAAAAGAGATCGGTATCGTCGCGAACTCGGATCTGAATGTGCTGATCACCGGAGAAACCGGCGTAGGTAAGGAACTGGTGGCCCGGGCTATCCATCAGGGGTCGCCCCGGGCGGCCAATGCCTTGATTTATCTGAACTGTGCGGCGTTGCCGGAATCGGTGGCGGAGAGCGAACTGTTCGGCCATGTAAAAGGCGCCTTTACCGGCGCCATTCACCATCGTATCGGAAAATTTGAGCTGGCGGATAACGGTACGCTGTTTTTAGATGAAATCGGCGAGCTCTCCCTGACGCTGCAGGCAAAACTGCTGCGCGTGCTGCAATATGGCGACCTGCAGCGGGTCGGGGATGACCAAAGCCTGCGGGTGAACGTCCGCGTACTGGCCGCCACCAATCGGGTGCTGAAAGATGCGGTGGTGGCCGGCGAGTTTCGCGCCGATCTGTTTCATCGCCTGAGCGTGTTTCCGATCCATGTGCCGCCGTTGCGGGAGCGGGAACAGGATATCGCCCTGCTGGCGGGATTTTTTTGCGAGCGCAGCCGGGAAAAGCTGGGGCTGGGCAGCCTGGTACTGGCCCCTGGCACGCTGGGATTGCTTACCGATAATCACTGGCCGGGCAATGTGCGGGAATTGGAGCATGCTATTTATCGCGCCACGGTATTGGCGCGTGCGGAACAAGGCGGGGGCGATATCCTGCTGCAGCCGCAGCATTTTGCCCTGGACGCGGCGCGTCCGGCGGCGGATAGCCGGCCTGATTCGCCGGAACGGGTGGAACTGGTCAGCCTGCGTCAGGGGACCGATAACTACCAGCGGCACTTGATCCGCCTGGCGTTGGAAAGCTGTGGAAACAATTGGTCGGCCTGCGCGCGCCAGCTGGCCATGGACCCGGGCAATTTGCATCGTCTGGCGAAGCGGCTGGGGATTAAATAAAAGGCCGCGGGATAATGAATGTGGGGTAGGCGTAAGGGTTGGATAGATTATATATTCAATATTTTTGAATGTCTTTATCATGCTTATCCGAGTTCATTATGTGAACGAAGCGCGTACCTTAACGGTTATGAAGCGCCCGGTGCGCCATACCATTAAGGAATAACCATGAGTGAATCCCGCATGCCCGCGCTGTTTCTCGGCCACGGCAGTCCGATGAACGTGCTGGAAGATAATCGTTATACCCAGGCTTGGGAACATCTGGGGCAAATCCTGCCGCGTCCCCGCGCCATTGTGGCGGTGTCCGCCCATTGGTATACCCGTGGAACCGCGGTTACCGCCATGGAAAATCCGCGCACCATTCATGATTTTGGCGGGTTTCCCCAGGCGCTGTTTGATATCCGTTATCCGGCCCCCGGTTCGCCGGCGCTGGCGAAAACGATCCAGGAAATCCTGTTGCCGGTTGAGGTGGCCGCCGATCAATCCTGGGGATTCGATCACGGCTCCTGGGGCGTGGTGAAAAAGATGTATCCCGCGGCGGATATTCCCATGGTGCAGTTGAGCATCGACGGGACAAAACCCGCCGAATATCATTACCGGCTGGGACGTGAACTTTCCGCGCTGCGTGACCAGGGGGTGATGATTATCGCCAGCGGCAATGTGGTGCATAATTTACGCATGGTAAACTGGCAGGGCGCGGCCGAGCCCTATCCCTGGGCAGAGTCATTCAATCAATTTGTTCGCGACAATATCGCCTGGCAAGGGGAGGGGCAGCACCCGCTGGTGGACTATATGCGCCATGAAGGGGCGGCGTTGTCAAATCCTACGCCGGATCATTATCTGCCGCTGTTGTATATTCTCGGCGCCTGGAACGGCAAAGAACCCATCTCGATACCGGTGGACGGCATCGAAATGGCCTCGCTGAGCATGCTGTCGGTCCAGGTGGGTTGATATCCCAGAAAAGGCCAGGATACAAGGCGCACCGATTACGGGCCACGCACCCGCACCCGGTCAGCCGAGTATGATGTGGGGATAAAACCGCGACAGATCCTGGGTTATCCGCTCTTTATCCTCGCGGATACCGATACCGCATGGCTGGTCGTTCACCAGCCAGCTGCCGATAACGGTGTAACTGTCGCCAAAAAGCGGCAGCGGGCAATATTGCTGGATAATGTAACCCTCTTCGCCATAGGGACCGTCCACCCGGGCGGTTTCCTGGCCGTTTTCAACGATGCGGATATTGGCCCCTTCCCGTGAAAACAGCGGTTTCGCCACATAGCTGGCCATGGGCGGCGGATTGTCTTCGCTGAAATAGGCCGGCAGCAGGTTGGGGTGGCCGGGAAACATTTCCCACAGCATGGGCAGCAGGGCTTTGTTGGACAGGATAGCCTTCCAGGCCGGCTCCAGCCAGCGCACCCCGGCATCCTCCAGCTTGGTGGAAAAGATCTCCTTGAGCATGAACTCCCAGGGATAGAGCTTGAACATATTGCCGATCACCTGGTTTTCGGTGTCGGTAAACTGTCCTTTTTCTCCCAGGCCGATCTCCTCGATAAACAGGAATTCATTGGCCAGTCCCGCTTCCAGCGCGCAATCCTGCAGGTATTGCACCGTACCGCGATCTTCATCGGTATCCCGGCAGCAGGCGAAATGCAGCGCCCCGAAGCCATGGCGCTCTTTCAGCTCGCGAAAGCGATCGATTAATTTTTCCTGCAGGCTGTTGTATTGATCGGCTCCGGCAGGCAATTGACCGGCCTTGATCTGATCTTCCAGCCAGATCCATTGGAAAAATGCCGATTCAAACAGGGAGGTGGGGGTATCGGCATTGTTTTCCAGCAGCTTGGGGGGTTGCCGGCCGTCATAGACCAGGTCGAGACGGGAATAGAGTGAGGGCTGGCCGCTGTGCCAGGCATTGCGGACAAATTGCCAGGTATGCTTCGGGATACGGAATTTGGCCATCAGCGCATCGCTGGCCACCACCTTTTCAACCACCTTCAGGCACATGCGGTGGATATCGGCGGTGGCGTCCTCAAGCTGGTCGATTTGCGCCAGCGTGAACTGATAATAGGCGTCTTCGCACCAATAAGGCTCACCGTACATGGTATGGAAATCAAAGCCATATTCGGCGGCTTTCTCACGCCAGTCCGGCCGTTCATACAGCGTTACTCGTTTCATCCGTCAGCCGCCCATACTGCGGCGCGGCACGGAGGAAGCGGCGGAACTGCGCTGCATCATGGTGTTCTGTCTGGCCACGGTTTCGCCGAAACCGCCGCGGGTCACGGTATTGGTGGCGGCGGGCTTGGGCGCCATGGCGCTTTTCGGCACATTCATGCTGCGGCCGCCGGTCGCCGGGCCGTAATTGCGGCCGCTGGCATCGACGAATTTGCCGTTGGCCGGGCTATTGGGCGCGCGGGAGGTGAACAAAGGCTGCTGGGAATAACCGCCGCCCATCATCCGGCCCATCATATAACCGGCCATCAGCGGCATCCAGAAGCTGCCGCTTTGCTGCGGTTCAGCCGCCGTGCCCGCCTGGGCCGGCGCCTGGGTGCACTGATTTTCGCCGAACTCCGCCACGCAATCGGCGCGGGAGGCGTATTTGGGGGCGGTTTTCTTGGCTTCCGCCATGGCATTCTTATAGGCGGTGGCGCACTGTTCGCTCATGGAGGGATTGGCGCGGGAACAGTCGTCGCTGTTTTGATAAAGCGTCACGTTTTCGTCGCTTTTTTCACAGCCGGCCAGAACGAATACCGCGCCTACCGCCAGCGCGGCCGGCGCCATTCGACAAACCCGCCAGCGCTTGCGAAAGCCGGCGTGGTTGATTTCTTTTGTCCGTTTCATTATTTTCCTGCTTTATTAATGTTTTAACTTACCCAGAGTTCCCCCTAAGGATAGGGGAAAAGCGTTTAAATAAGAAGCGTCGGCAACAACCATGAAACAACTTTACAAAGTTATACACAACGATGGGATCGGGGCGGGAGGATCAATGGGATCAAGCCAGGCGGGAACGGACCCGCCTGGATATGGCTTAGTGCTGGAACGGATTGCGTTTTTTCGCCGACGAGGATGCCGGTACGGTGGCGCTCACCGGAGTGGCGGACTGCCTGGCCGATTGGGCGGCATCGGACGGATTACTGCGGGGCGCCCGGGAGGTCTGGCCCGGGTTAACGCCTTCGGCATTGGCGTCCTGATTGGGATTCACCGGCGCCACGCTCTCGGGACTGGTGGCGATGGGTTGCCCAAGGGAGGCGTTCAGCGTACGGATATCATCCTCGTTGAGGGTGCCCAGGGCATTTTTAAGCGTCAGCTGGTTGATAACATAGTTATAGCGGGCGGTGGAAAGATTGCGTTTGGCGTCATACAGCGTGGTGGTGGCGTCCAGCACGTCGACAATGGTGCGGGTGCCAACTTCATAACCGGCTTCCGAGGCATCCAGAGAGCTTTGCGCCGAAATCACCGCCTGGCGATAAGCATCGATGCTGCTGATGGAGGCGGATATGTTATTAAAAGATGACCGCACGGTTTGCACCACACTGCGATGGGCGCTTTCCAACTGTTCGCTGGCGCTGACGAAGCTGTACTGCGCCTGTTTGACCTGCGAGGTCACCGCGCCGCCGGAATAGATAGGCACGCTCAGGCTAAGGCCGATGGCGTTCTGGCCGATATTGGTATTGTTATAATTGGCATTTCCGTTGGTCCGCGAACCGTTATAATCGGTATTGCTTAACGATGAACTGGCGGTCAGGGCTAACGTCGGATAATGGCCGGTTTCTTCCAAACGAATCTGTTCCCGCGCAACATCCTGCGACAAGCGGGCGCTTAGCAGGGTCAGGTTGCGCATTTCCGCTTCTTTCAACAGCGCGTTGATTGGCTGCGGCTGGGCGGCTTTAAAACGATCGATATTCAGCGACGCCAACTGCGGATAAAAGTTGCCGCTGATCTGGCGCAGGCTTTCCAATGCGTTATCCACCGTATTGCGGGCATTCACTTCGTCGGCCAACACGGTATCATAGTTGGAGCGGGCGTTTTGCACGTCGGTAATAGCCACCAGGCCGACGTTAAAGCGCTGTGTGGTCTGGTCCAGCTCCCGGTAAATCGATTGCTTTTGCGCTTCGGTATAAGAAAGTGCGTCGATGGCGCTTAATACGTTAAAATAGGCGGTAGCGGTATTAAGAATCAGCGTCTGCTGCTGGGTTTGGTAAGTCACATCCTGGACACCGGCGGTTTTTTCCTGCACCGTCAGCGCGCGCCATTTCGACATATCAAAAATGGTCTGGGTGAGCTGCAGCGAGCCGCTGGTCTCATTGGAATTGATATCCCTCTGATCGCGAAAGCCATTGTTATAGGTGTAGTCCACCCCGAGTCCAAGCTGTGGCAGCAGGGGGCTGCGGGCTTCGTTGATCTTTTCAAATGCTGCGTCGCGGTCAGCTGCCGATGCGCGAAGATCCGGATTGGATAGCCGTGCCTGCTGATACACTTGAAGCAGATTTTCTGCCTGACTTAAAGTACTGAATCCGCCGAGGCTCAGTCCAATAAGAAGGGGGAGCAGTTTCTTCATTTGCATTCCTTTTGATACAGCAAAATTGCTATGGTAGCGCTGTCGACAGATAAATATCGCCCGATTCTATCAGAGTCAGCGGAGTGTATGAGGTGGCTGAACGTGCCATCTTGTCTCTATATCACAAAATTTATCACAAACCTGCACTTTGCGGCACAGTGATTGCTTCAGCAACCACGAAATCGCCGATTATACAGACTAGGAGTCGTTAAAATGGCATTAACCGAACCTACACCCGTTACATTCGGTAAAGAAGATGTAGAAATTATTGCACGGGATAAACTTTACCAAGGTTTTTTTTCGTTGGAGCTGTATCGGTTCCGTCATCGCCTGTTTAACGGCGAAATGAGTGGAGAAGTCACCCGGGAAATTTTTGAGCGCGGCCACGCCGTGGTCCTGCTGCCTTATGATCCGATACGTGATGAAGTTGTATTATTGGAACAAATTCGCATTGCCTCTTATGATAGCAGTCCGACCCCCTGGCTGTTGGAGCTGGTAGCCGGTATGATCGAACCCGGAGAAACCCTCGAGCAGGTGGCTCGCCGGGAGTCGGTGGAGGAAGCGGGGCTTCAGGTCGGACGCTGCAAACGGATGCTAAGCTATTTGGCAAGCCCGGGCGGCACCAGCGAACGCCTGACCATTATGGCCGGGGAAGTTGATGCCGGGCTGGCAGAAGGTATCCATGGATTGGTGGAAGAAAACGAAGATATACGTCTTCACGTGGTGAGCCGCGAGCAGGCTTACCGCTGGGTGGAAGAGGGCGTTATCGATAACGCGGCCTCCGTCATTGCCCTGCAGTGGCTGGCCTTACACCATGAATCCTTACGAAAAGAGTGGACGGATTAATGACCAAGCGCTATACCCCTGATTTCCCGGAAATGATGCGCCTGTGCGAAACGAACTTCGCCCAGCTGCGCCGGCTATTGCCCCGCATTAATGAAGTAGGGGAAATGATAGCCTATCAGGTTAACGGCGCCAGTTATCGCCTGACCATTCTGGAAGCGACCCGTTACACCACCCTGGTGCAAATCATCCAGACCGAACCGCTGGTCAGTTTCTGGAGCCTGCCGTCCATGAGCGTCCGGCTGTATCACGACGCCATGGTTGCGGAAGTGTGTTCCAGTCAGCAGATCTATCGTTTCAAGGCACGGTATGATTACCCTAATAAAAAGTTACATCAACGTGACGAAAAACATCAAATCAACCAGTTCCTCGCGGATTGGCTACGCTATTGTTTAGCGTACGGGGCGATGGCAATTCCAGTGTGTTAGGCAGATTTCAATAACCAAGGATACCCTTTGGAAAGCCTGTTGAGACTTCCTGTGGCGAATGGGGCCATAATCAGGATTTTACAAATCACAGACACTCATCTGTTTGCCGGTGAGGATGAGGCGCTGCTTGGGGTGAACACCTATCGTAGCTATTGTGCGGTACTGGACGCGATAGAAGCGGAACAGCATCGTTATGATTTGGTGGTGGCCACCGGGGATCTGGCCCAGGATCATTCACTTGAAGCGTATCAGCTTTTCGCCAAGGGCATTTCGCGCCTGCCCGCTCCCTGCGTTTGGCTGCCGGGCAACCACGATTTCCAGCCGGCGATGGTTAAGGTGCTTGACGAGTGCGGCATTTCGCCGTCCAAGCATGTGCTTCTGGGTGACAATTGGCAGTTGATCCTGCTGGATAGCCAGGTGTTCGGCGTGCCTCACGGAGAACTGAGCGAATACCAGCTGGAATGGCTGGACAAAACCCTTCGGCTGCAGCCGGAGCGCCACACGCTGCTGCTGCTGCACCATCATCCTTCCGCTTCGGGATGCATCTGGCTGGATCAGCACAGCTTGCGCAATGCCCATATGCTGGCGGCGGTGCTGAATAATTTCCCGCGGGTTAAGACCTTATTGTGCGGTCATATCCATCAGGAACTGGATTTGGACTGGCAAGGCCGGCGCGTTCTGGCGTCACCCTCCACCTGCGTGCAGTTCAAACCCCATTGCACCAATTTCACCATCGATTCCGTCGGCCCGGGCTGGCGTTATCTCGATCTCTATCCGGACGGCAAGCTTGAAACCGAAGTCCACCGGTTATCGGGCGTGGAGTATTTGCCGGATACGGATTCGGAAGGCTATTAATGGCTGTTCTGCTCTATCTGCACGGTTTCAACAGTTCCCCTTTATCCTCCAAGGCGACTTCACTCATGGCCTGGCTGCGTCAGCACCATCCCTCCGTGAAAATGATCGTGCCGCAGCTGCCGATGTATCCCGCCGAGACCGCGGAATTGCTCGAAAGGCTGGTGCTGGAGAACGCCGGCGAACCGCTGGGACTGGTGGGGTCATCCCTCGGCGGCTATTACGCCACCTGGCTATCGCAAACCTTCAAGCTGCCCGCCGTGGTGGTTAACCCGGTGGTACGTCCCTATGAGCTGCTGACGGGATTTTTAGGCGTTAACGAGAATCCCTACACCGGTCAGCGTTATGTGCTAGAGTCTCGTCATATTTACGATTTGAAGTCCATGCAGGTGGAGAAGCCGGCATCGCCGGATCTTATCTGGCTACTGCAGCAAACGGGGGACGAGATCCTGGATTACCGCCAGGCGCAGGAGTACTACACTCATTGCCGTCAAACGGTGGAGTCAGGCGGGAATCATGCATTTATCGGGTTCGAACATTATTTCTCCCCCATCGTGGATTTCCTCGGGCTCGCCGCTGTCTGAATCCCCTGCGCATCGTCTTGTGCGAATTAACACTTTCCGAACCGGTGCCCTTTGCGGTAGGCTCTCCAACAATTTGTCACGATAGTCGATTAAACCATGACACAAGAAACCTATAATGCCGACGCGATAGAAGTGCTCAGCGGACTGGAGCCGGTGCGCCGCCGTCCCGGCATGTATACCGATACCACGCGCCCCAACCATTTGGGACAAGAGGTTGTCGATAACAGCGTCGATGAGGCGCTTGCCGGCCATGCCAAGCGCATTGAGGTGATTCTTTACGCCGATCAATCCCTGGAAGTGACCGATGACGGCCGCGGCATGCCCGTGGACATCCATACGGAAGAGGGCGTGCCGGCGGTGGAACTGATCATGTGCCGCCTGCACGCGGGCGGTAAGTTTTCCAACAAGAGCTATCAGTTTTCCGGCGGCTTGCACGGCGTCGGCATCTCGGTGGTGAATGCACTTTCCACCCGGGTGGATGTCACCGTTCGCCGCAACGGCAATATTTACGGCATCGCCTTCGAGAACGGCGATAAAGTAGAAGATCTGTCGATAAAAGGCACCTGCCCCAAACGCAATACCGGCACCAGCGTACATTTTTGGCCCGATCCGCAGTTCTTCGACAGCCCGCGCTTTTCCGCCTCGCGCCTGACCCATCTGCTGAAGGCGAAAGCGGTGCTCTGTCCCGGCGTTGAAATTGTGTTTATCGATCAGGTGAATAACACTGAGCAGAGCTGGTGCTATCAGTCCGGCCTTACCGATTATCTCAATCAGGCGATCAATGGCCTGATTACCCTGCCGGAAGCGCCGTTTGTCGGCAGCTTCGCCAGCGATACCGAAACGGTGGATTGGGCGCTGCTCTGGCTGCCGGAGGGCGGCGAGCTGTTGACCGAAAGTTATGTCAACCTGATCCCAACGCCCCAGGGCGGCACCCACGTTAACGGCCTGCGGCAGGGGCTGCTGGACGCTATGCGGGACTTCTGCGAATACCGCAATATCCTGCCCCGCGGCGTCAAGCTGTCGGCGGAAGATATTTGGGAGCGCTGCGCCTACGTGCTGTCGGTGAAAATGCAGGACCCGCAGTTCGCCGGCCAGACCAAGGAACGGCTCTCTTCCAGGCAGTGCGCCGCTTTTGTTTCCGGCGTGGTGAAAGATGCGTTCAGCCTGTGGCTGAATCAGAATATCCAAGTCGCCGAGCAGTTGGCGGAGCTGGCGATTTCCAGCGCCCAGCGGCGCCTGCGGGCGTCGAAAAAAGTGGTGCGCAAAAAGCTCACCAGCGGACCGGCCCTGCCGGGCAAATTGGCGGATTGCACCGCCCAGGACCTGGCCCGTACCGAACTGTTCCTAGTGGAAGGTGATTCGGCGGGCGGTTCGGCCAAACAGGCGCGGGATCGCGAATACCAGGCCATCATGCCGCTGAAGGGCAAAATCCTCAACACCTGGGAGGTCTCTTCCGACGAGGTGTTGGCGTCCCAGGAAGTGCATGATATTTCGGTGGCCATCGGTATCGATCCCGATAGCGATGATTTAAGCCAGTTGCGCTACGGCAAGATTTGTATCCTGGCGGATGCCGACTCGGACGGTCTGCATATCGCCACCCTGCTGTGCGCCTTGTTCGTGCGGCATTTTCGACCGGTAGTGAAAGGCGGCCATGTCTACGTCGCCATGCCGCCGCTCTATCGCATCGACCTTGGCAAAGAGGTCTATTACGCCTTGGACGAGAGCGAGAAAGCCGGCGTGCTCGAACAGCTCAAACGCAAAAAAGGTACGCCTAACGTGCAGCGTTTCAAAGGGCTGGGGGAAATGAATCCGCTGCAACTGCGGGAGACGACCCTCGATCCCAACACCCGCCGGCTGGTGCAACTGACCATTGATGATGAAGACGTGGAACAAACGCTGCTGATGATGGATATGCTGTTAGCGAAGAAACGCTCGGAAGACCGGCGCAACTGGCTGCAGGAAAAAGGCGACGAAGCTGAAATCGAAGTATGATAATTCCCTCGCGCTCCGCATTTGTCCGGAGCGCGGCCTGTCCTTTTTCGCCATCCGCCGGGCCGGGCCGGTATATAAAGCTGCCTGATTACGCGCTTGCGCTGCTTGCCTATAAAAATCATTCTGCCATATCGAGCCCATATCCTTTTGCCCGCGCGCTCCGAAACCCTCTGTGTACGCTGTTGCCGCCACATTAACCCGATGTTACTATTTCTGGCTGTAAAGACATACGGACGGTTACACGGCTATATTTCCCGGACTGAGAGACTGCGCTTCTGGAGAATGGATACTTATGATAGTGACTCAGCAATTAGCCGAGCTGGTGGCCGCATGCCATTGGATCGGCGCAAAGGGCTGGTGCCCGGCCACCGGCGGCAATATGTCGGTACGCCTGGACGGGCAAACCTGCCTTATCAGCGAGTCGGGCCAGGATAAAGGCTGCCTGGAGGCCGAACATTTTTTGCGGGTGGATATTCTGAGCCAGCGGGTGGACGACAACCGCAGACCGTCGGCGGAGACCGCACTGCATACGCTGATTTATCGCCGTGACCCGCTGGTAGGGGCGATATTGCATACCCATTCGGTGAATGCCACCGTACTCTCGCTCGCGCAAGCGGGTGATTCGCTGGTCCTGAACGGATATGAAATGCAAAAATCCCTCGCCGGCGTTCATAGTCATTTAACTCCGGTGACCGTCGCAATATTCGATAACGATCAGGATATCGCCGCCCTGGCGGAGCGGGTGGCGGCCCGCGATAAGCTTGAGGGACTGCGTCATGGTTTTCTGGTGCGCGGCCACGGCCTGTATTGCTGGGGACGGGATGTTAAAGAGGCCCGACGCCATTTGGAAGGGCTGGAGTTCCTGTTTCAATGCGCGTTGCAGCGTCGTTTGCTGGAGGCGAAATGATCAAGGCCGTCGTGACCGATATCGAAGGTACCACCAGCGATATCCGCTTTGTACATCAGGTCCTGTTCCCTTATGCCCGGGAGCGGCTGTCCGAATTCCTGCGCCGGCGCGAACATGAACCGGAAGTGGCCGCGGCTTTGTCGGAATTGCGCCATGAAATAGCCCGTCCCGGCGCCACCGTAGCCGATATGATTGCTGAATTGTTCAGTTTTATGGATGAGGATCGGAAATCCACCGCCCTGAAAATGATACAGGGCATGATTTGGCGTGAAGGCTACCTGAAAGGGGACTTCCAGGGCCATCTCTATCCCGACGTCGCTCCCCGGTTGGCTGAGTGGCGGCAACAGGGAATCTCCCTTTATGCCTACTCTTCCGGCTCGGTAGAAGCGCAGCAGCTGCTGTTTGGCTACAGCGAGTCGGGAGACTTGCGTCCGCTGTTCAACGGCTATTTCGACACCCGCATAGGGGCTAAACGACAAGCGGCATCCTATCGCAACATTGCCGCCCGCTTGCAGTGCCCGCCTAAGGAAATACTTTTTTTATCAGACATTATCCAAGAGCTTGATGCCGCGCGGGAGGCGGGCTGGCGTACCTGTCAGCTGATTCGGGACCCGGTGAAATGCCCGCCGCTGCATCCCCAGGCAACTCATTTTAACCAAATTGATTTACAGGAGCTGGCCTCATGAGCGCGTTAACCATTTTCACCGATTCCGATGCGAGCCGGCCCATTTGGCGAAGCCGTGACGCCGATGCCATCCGCGGGCAGCTGAATGCGGTCGGCGTCCGTTTCGAACGCTGGCGAGCCGACCGCGAACTGGGCGGCGATCCGCAGCCGGAGGAGGTCCTTGCCGCTTATCAACAGGCCATCCAACGGCTGGTGGCGGAGAAAGGCTATCAAACCTGGGACGTGATCAGCATGCGCGCAGATCACCCCCAACGGCAGGAGCTGCGCGCCAAATTCCTCTCTGAACATACCCATGGTGAAGATGAGGTGCGGTTTTTTGTCGAAGGCTCTGGTCTGTTTTGCCTGCACATCGCGGGGAAAATCCTGCAAATCTTGTGCGAAAAAAACGATTTGATCTCCGTGCCGGCGGGCACACCCCACTGGTTCGATATGGGTGCCGCGCCGCATTTCACCGCCATCAGACTGTTCGACAATCCCGAGGGCTGGGTAGCCCGCTTCACCGGCGATCCCATCGCCGATAACTACCCGCGGCTGGAACGCTAAGACCCGGCCCGCGATCGCCGATCGTGCAGCCAACGTGTTGAAGGCCCACTGTCAAGGTATGCGGGTTTTGAAAAAGCAATTATCTAACCAGCGGTCGCCGGAAAATCCCCGCGGCCACCTGCCCGGAGGTAATAACGCCGCTATCCAGCACCCAGGCGCTGATAAGTGATGCAGGAGTCACATCAAAGGCCGGATTATAAACCTCCGCGCCTTCCGGCGCCCAGCGGCAGCTGCCGAAACCGCCGCTTACGCCGGTAACTTCCCCCGCATCCCGCTGCTCGATAGGAATCGCACCCCCATCGGCGCACGCCGCGTCATGGGTGGTATGGGGCGCGGCGACATAAAACGGGACGCCATGGTAATGCGCCAGCACCGCCAGGCCATAGGTGCCGATTTTATTGGCCACATCGCCGTTGGCGGCGATGCGATCCGCCCCCGCCCAAACGGCGTCCACCTCGCCCCTGGCCATAAGCCCGGCGGCCATGGAATCGCACATCAGGGTATAGGGTATGGACAGTTCGCCCAGCTCCCAGGCGGTCAGGCGTCCGCCCTGCAGCAGCGGCCGGGTTTCACCCACCCACACCCGTTTCACTTTGCCCTGTCGATGCGCGCGGCGTATCACTCCCAGCGCGGTGCCGATACCGGCGGTAGCCAGCCCGCCGGTATTGCAATGGGTCAACAGGCGGCTGCCGGGACTCACCAGCGTCGCGCCATGGCCGGCGATAGCCTCGCACAGCGCCCGATCTTCCTCCACCAGCCGCAGCGCTTCCCGTCCCATGGCATCGCTATAATCCGCCGTTGCCAGCGCTTCGCCCATCCGCGCCAGGTTATTCATCAGATTCACGGCGGTGGGGCGCGCCGCCAGCAATTGCGCCAGCGCGGACAACAGCTCCGTGCGCGACATCCCTTGCTCCGCCAGCAGGCCCAGCAGCAGGCTGGCGGTCAAACCAATCAGCGGCGCGCCGCGTACCCGAAGGGCGCGGACATGATCAATAAGCTCATGCACAGTGGTGACCCGATACCAGTTTTTTTGCTGCGGCAGCGCCTGCTGATCCAATATCCACAAGCGGTTATCCAGCACCCGCAAACTGGTGGCGTTAATGTTCTGCATCAGTTGTTAAATCCTTTTAGGTTATTGCGCCAAAAAAGGTATTCTGCCAACATGACGTAAAGAAGTATAGACGTCCATACTCTTAAATAGAGGTGCTGAAATATGTCCGCTTACCGGTACGCTTACCGCCGCCGATGCCGTTGATTATGCCCGCCGTTATGCCGGGCTCAGCGACGCGGAAACGTTGATAAACGCCGAGGAAGTGGGGGATGGCAATCTCAATCTGGTGTTTAAAATCCTCGACGGCCAAGGCGTTAGCCGGGTAGTGGTCAAACAGGCGTTGCCCTATGTGCGCTGCGTCGGCGAATCATGGCCACTCACCCTCGATCGCGCCCGTATCGAGGCAGAAACCCTCCTTGCCCATGGCCGTTATTGTCCGCAGCATACCGTGCGAGTCCTGCATCATAATGCCGGTCTGGCGGTGATGATTCAGGAGGATTTGTCTTCCATGACCATCTGGCGGCGGGAGCTGGCCTATGGCCGCTATTATCCCCAGGCCGCCCGCCAATTGGGGGAGTATCTGGCCAGAACCCTGTTTCATACCTCGGATTTCTATCAGCATCCCCACGAAAAAAAAGCCGAGGTGGGCCGGTTCAGCAATCCGGAAATGTGCCAGATCACTGAAGATCTGTTTTTCACCGATCCCTACGGCGGCCACGACCGTAACTCCTACGAGCCGGCGCTGAACGAAGCGGTGGCCTCATTACAAAGCGATTCCGATCTCAAGCTGGCGGTGGCGGCGCTTAAGCATCGTTTCCTCACTAAAGCGGAAGCATTGCTGCATGGCGATATCCATACCGGATCGATCTTTGTCGCCGAAGACCGGCTAAAGGTTATCGATGCGGAGTTCGGTTATTACGGCCCCATCGGGTTTGATATCGGCACCGCCATCGGCAATCTGCTGCTGAACTACTGCGGCCTGCCGGGATTGCTGGGGCCGTCTGAGGCCGCCGCGGGCCGTGAACAGCGTCTGCAGGATATCGGCGAACTGTGGCAGGCCTTTGCCGAGAGATTCCGGACGCTAGCGGCGGAAAACACCCGAGACCTCGCCCTTGCCGAATCGGGCTATGCCAGCTGTTTCCTCCGGCAGGTCTGGACCGATGCCCTGGGTTATTGCGGTACCGAATTGATTCGCCGTACCATCGGCCTGGCCCATGTGGCGGATCTGGATACCGTGACCGATGCCGCCATGCGGCATAAATGCCAGCATCATGCATTGAAGCTGGGTAAAATGCTGATCCTGTCGGCGCCGCACATCGACGATGCGGCGGCGTTGATGGCCTGCATACGGCAGGGTGGCTAAGGTTCCGTCCGGGGCGGCTTAATGTAGCCCCCGGCCTGTCAATTCCATTTTCTTCTTCTATACTCATTTAAAGATATCATCCACTTAACTCCGCATTGATGATATCCCACCTCACAAGAAGGAAACGGAATGAAAATATTTCTCTGGATTATCGCAATTATCTTTATTGTCGGCCTGCTGACCATTACCGGCGTATTTAAATTAATCTTCTAGGACAACATCGGCGCCAATCAGGTCAGGCGTTCCCGGCCACATTGCGAGGCCGTAATGAACGCCTTAATTGAGTGACTCCGTTTCAGCATGCTACTCCGCTGCGGCGTCGGTTAAGGCAGGCCGTTTTGTGTCGCTGAGCATGGTTAATAACAGCAACAGCACCGCCAGGACGCAGCCGCCGATCATGACCATGAAACCGCCGTCCCAGCCGAAAAAATCCACGGTATAGCCGATAACGGCGCTGGCGGCCATGGAACCGTCCAGATAACCGAACAGGCCGGTAAAACCGGCGGCGGTACCGGCGGCTTTTTTCGGCGCCAGCTCCAGCGCATGCAGGCCGATCAGCATGACCGGACCGTAAATCAGGAAACCGATGACCAGCATGCACAACATGTCCACACCGGGGTTGCCGGCCGGATTGAGCCAGTACACCACCGTGGCGATGGTCACCAGCACCATGAAAAAGACGCCGGTGGCGCCGCGATTTCTGTTAAAGACCTTGTCGGACATCCAGCCGCACAGCAAGGTACCGGGAATACCGGCGTATTCATAAAGAAAATAGCTCCAGGACGATTTTTCCAGCGTGAAGTGTTTCACTTCTTTCAGGTAGGTGGGCGACCAGTCCAGAATGCCATAGCGCAGCAAATAGATAAAAACGTTCGCCAGCGCGATGTACCACAATAACCTGCTGGGCAAGACGTACTTCAACAGGATTTCACGGGTGGTGAGTTCCTGTTCGGCGTTTTCCCCGTCGTAGTGCTCCGGAAAATCATTTTTATATTCTTCGATGGGCGGCAGTCCGCAGGATTGCGGAGTATCGCGCACCAGCAGCCATGCCACCAGCGCCATGGCCATGGCCGCCAGCGCCGGTAGATAGAGTTTGCTGTGCCAGTCGCCAAACAAGGCCATGCCCACCATGGCTAATAGTGGCGGTATACCGCCGCCGACATTGTGGGCGCAGTTCCATACCGAGACAATCGGCCCCCGTTCCTTATGGGACCACCAGTGCACCATCACCCTGCCGCAGGCGGGCCAGCCCATGCCCTGAAACCAGCCGCAGATGAACAGCAGGACATACATGATGGCGATACCGGAGGTTGCCCAGGGCACCAGCCCCATGAAAAGCATTACCGCCCCGGCGAGAAACAGGCCGGTGGGTAGAAACAGGCGGGCATTGGACCGGTCGGAAACCGATCCCATGACAAATTTGGAAATACCATAAGCCAGGGAAACGCCGGACAGGGCAATGCCCAGATCTCCTTTTGAAAATCCCTGTTCCATCAGTTGGGGCATCGCCAGGGCGAAGTTTTTCCGCACCAGATAATAAGCGGCATAGCCAAAAAAAATGCCGAGAAACAATTGCCGGCGCAAACGGCGATAAAGAGGATCGGTGCTCTGATCCGGTACCCTTGGCCGATGGGCGGCGGGTTTGAACAAACTTAACATCTTATCTCCGGTATTGTCATGGTATGGGCTGCCTGCGGTTTCAGGCGGCAGAAGTATGAACGTCGAAACAAGTCATGTCGCCAGGGGAAATGACCTTCTGTGAAGACAGAGCGGATGTGAATTCAATATATGACAGGAATTTGCCTTAATCGGATAATAACTCTATAAACTTTAGGGTAATAGCCGGCGGGCAGCGCAGAATTCATGGCGAGGCTACCGTGAATAGTTCATTAAGATGCCCGAGCCTAACATTTTTTTACGGATATTTTTTGGCACAGGGCATCCCAACCGGCGACGAACGCGAGCCTCCACCTGGGTTGGGATGATTCTCGCAGCCGGTTTGACAAGGCGGGTTCCGATACCGCCTGTATCGCGGACATAACGTCTTCGTCGTTATGGTCGCCGGCTTCCCGCTCATCGACCGTGAAAAACGCCGCCGCAGGTCCGTGCGCGGCAACGTCGATGCCCAGGCGGGCCCATGCCGCAGGCACTATTTTTAGCTGGTTTTTATTGATTGAAAGAACGCGCAGCGATAATGGCGGTTTTTCCGATAAGCGCGATAGCCGGTTATTTTGGACATCAAGGAACTCGAGGGAATCGGGCAAATGCGTCGGCAGCCTGCTTAATTTATTGTTGGCGGCGTTTAGCTCCTTTAAATCGGTAAGCATCCTCGCCGAAATTTTTTTTAGCCGGTTATAGCCGACGTTGAGCTTGCGCAGATTCGGCGGCAAATCGTTCGGCAGGGATGTCAGCTTATTATTGTGGACGTCAAGTATTTCCAACCAATAAAGATGCGACATATTAGGCGGCAGGGTGGTGAGATTAAGATCGACCAAGCTTAATTGATTACATTTTCTTTGCCAGCAGTCCTCAAGCATATCCACGGCTATCTGCCGCAATTCGTCACTGCCGTGAGCCGCCTGATTTTGCCAGTAACCCCATGAGTCATACAATTCGTTACTGAGTAATCCAACGCATTCAATACTTTCAAATGCCGCAGTGGAATAGCATGTCTTTAATGTTGAAAAATTCATAGGGCATGGAATCCTTAATTGGTGTCATAAATATTTTCGGAAATTGGATTATTAAAATAAATATAATTTTTGCCTTAACCATTCTAAGACTCGAAAAAAGCCAAAATACTAACTGAGAGATATTATATAATATGTATTCCTCTGGCTCCTGCCGAGGGCCATATTCATAAGAGATATGATAACCCTGCCGCTCTGTTCAGCCCAGGCTCCATGCTCGGGGAAATCTCCGTTCGGCAATACGGGCCATTCAATCCGTTATGTTAATGAAAGATATTCAAAACAAGAGTATCGGCATCGGCCATGGTTGGCTTAATTTTCCAAAATAAGTAACTTTAAATGATATATTTTAGTTTCTAACGCATTTATCATCGTTTGTAAAATATATTTTCCAAGCATGTGTGATGGCTGTTGGCGATGCTTCTTTTTCACTGATCATGACTATTTTTATAATAATCATTATTCGCATTATCAATATCAGTAAAAGTATTCATTATCTCAAAGCAGGTGTTGAAACCATGAAATTAATTGACCCTCCATGATAACAAGGACCCTGTCACGGCGACGGCTATATAATACTACAATGCGGACGGCACGGTGTAAATTAGCGAAGGGCCAATTTCAAGCTCATCAATGGCATCTGAATCCCCCCGGAGATAATCCGACAACCACCTGCATAACGCCGGTGATTGTCGGAGGCAGTGCTTACGGCAAATCGCCATCGATATAGGCGTTAATCAATCGGTACGCTTCTCCAGAATATGGAAAGTGACATCCATGACGTCGTTCCTGATGTGGGCGCGGTGCGCATCCATATGCGGCGCCTGTTGATGCTGTTCAAGATGACGTATGCTTTTCCACTGCTCCAGCATGAAGATGGAGTCAGGGGCGGTTTTTCGCCACGGCACTTGCGCTTTGTAGTCGGTCAGCAAAGTATATTCACCGCAGCCATCTTCGGCCAGCACGTTGGGCCGCAGTGCCTGGATAGCAGCCAAAACCGCTTCTCGTCGTCCCGGTTTCACTTTGATTTCTGCAATTACCGTGATCATTACTTCCTCTGTCTTTGGATAAAAATGGGGGCGCCCACTAGTTAACCAAAGACGCGGCCCAGATGCTCGCGATATTTTATAATGTCTTGATCGATGAGCGGCTGCTTAGGAAATCATTGCATATGAAGGCCGGCGCCGCGGCAATTAACCCCTGTGACAGCCATAGGCCGGATAAGGTACTATCATTGGCTTGAAACCAACATACCCCAGGGTGTGCCAATCTACTCCCGAACACACCGCGGTAAGAGGAAGAACAATCAATGAGTGATTTGGCTCATGACGGCGCGGAACGCCTGGCGCTGCATAAATTCACCGAAAATGCGTACCTTAACTACTCCATGTACGTCATCATGGATCGCGCATTACCCTTTATCGGCGACGGGCTGAAGCCGGTACAGCGCCGTATCGTCTATGCGATGTCGGAACTGGGATTAAACGCCAACGCGAAATACAAAAAGTCCGCCCGTACCGTCGGCGACGTCTTGGGTAAGTATCATCCCCACGGCGACAGCGCCTGCTACGAAGCCATGGTGCTGATGGCCCAGCCTTTTTCCTACCGCTATCCGCTGGTGGACGGCCAGGGTAACTGGGGGGCGCCGGATGACCCGAAATCCTTCGCCGCCATGCGGTATACCGAGTCCCGCCTTTCCAAGTACGCGGAGCTGCTGCTGAGCGAACTGGGGCAGGGGACGGTGGATTATGCCCCTAATTTCGACGGGACGCTGCAAGAGCCGAAAACGCTGCCGGCGCGGTTGCCCAACATTCTGTTGAACGGCACCACCGGCATTGCCGTCGGTATGGCCACCGACATTCCGCCCCATAATGTCGCCGAGGTGGGCGCCGCCATCATCGAGCTGCTGAATAATCCCGCTGCCACCCTGGAAGACTTGCTTAATCATGTGAAGGGGCCGGATTTCCCCACCGATGCGGAAATCATTACCCCCCGCGATGAAATCCTCAAAATATACCAAAGCGGGCGCGGATCGGTGCGCATGCGCGCCTTATGGCATATGGAGGATGGCGATGCCGTTATCACCGCATTGCCTCACCAGGTGTCAGGGGCGAAAGTGCTGGAACAGATCGCCGGCCAGATGCGCGCAAAAAAACTGCCGATGGTGGAGGATCTGCGGGATGAATCGGATCATGAAAACCCCACCCGGCTGGTGGTGGTGCCCCGATCGAACCGCATCGATCTGGAACAGGTCATGAATCATCTGTTCGCCACCACCGATTTGGAGCGCAGCTATCGTATCAATATGAATATGATCGGCCTGGATGCCAGGCCGGCGGTGAAGAACCTGCTGGAAATTCTCACCGAATGGCTGGTTTACCGCCGGAATACGGTCCGGCGCCGCCTGAACTTCCGGCTGGAAAAAGTGCTGCGCCGCCTGCATATTCTCGAAGGGCTGCTGGTGGCCTATCTCAACCTTGACGAGGTGATCCGCATCATCCGTACCGAGGATGAGCCCAAGCAGGTGTTAATGCAGGCTTTCGCGCTGAGCGATACCCAGGCCGACGCCATTCTGGAATTGAAACTGCGTCATTTGGCCAAGCTCGAAGAGATGAAAATCCGCGGTGAACAGGCGGAGCTGGAGAAAGAGCGTGAAAAGCTCCAGGGCATTCTCGCCTCTGAACGCAAGCTCAGCAATCTGCTGAAAAAAGAAATCGAGACGGATGTCGCCGCCTATGGCGATCCCCGTCGTTCGCCTCTGGTGGCGAGAGATGAAGCCAAGGCCCTCAGCGAGCATGAACTGGTTCCCTCCGAGCCGGTAACCATTGTCCTCTCCACCATGGGGTGGGTGCGCAGCGCCAAAGGCCATGATATCGACCCGGGCGCGTTGAACTACAAATCCGGCGACACCTTCCTCTCCGCCGCGCGGGGCATCAGCAATCAGCCGGTGGTCTTTATTGATTCCACCGGCCGCAGCTATGCATTAGATCCCTCCTCCCTGCCTTCGGCCCGGGGACAGGGCGAACCCTTAACCGGCAAACTCACCCTGCCGCCGGGGGCGACCGTCGACCGGATGCTGACCGCCCCCAGCGATCAAAAACTGCTGCTGGCCTCGGACGCGGGTTATGGGTTCTTGTGTACCTTCGAAGACCTGGTCGCCCGGAACCGGGCCGGCAAGGCCATGCTGACCCTGCCGGAAAACGCCAAAGTCATGGCGCCGCTTTG
This sequence comes from Sodalis ligni, assembly GCF_016865525.2. Classification (NCBI taxonomy): domain Bacteria; kingdom Pseudomonadati; phylum Pseudomonadota; class Gammaproteobacteria; order Enterobacterales; family Bruguierivoracaceae; genus Sodalis; species Sodalis ligni. The sequence goes on from NZ_CP075169.1 coordinate 810,810, forward strand.
GGTTAACGACGCTGTCGATTCCCTATTGCTGGTGATAACCGAGGCCGGCCGGATACTGTTATTCCCGGTGGGGGATTTGCCGCTGCTCTCCAAAGGCAAGGGCAATAAAATCATTTCCATTGCGGCGGCGGACGCGGCGTCGGGCAAGGATCGTATGGCCTGGCTGCTGTTGCTTTCCACCAAGGCGTCGGTGACCTTCTTTGTCGGTAAACGCAAACTCACTCTGCGTCCCGAGGATTTACAGAAATACCGTGCCGAACGCGGCCGTAAAGGCACCCTGCTGCCTCGCGGCCTGCAGCGTATCGATCGCATTGAGCTGGATGATCCGTTAGCGGCTGCTCTCTCCCCGGAAGGGGATGCGCCGGATCGCTGAGTATGATCTCGCCTGCCCGCGTCGCGGGCGGGCAGGCCGCACTCGACTACCCTGAATAATTCAAGTCGCGGGAAAGCCAACGCACCGGCAGCTTGAAGTTTGAGGGGATAAAAATAAAAACCGTGGATCCGGCCGGTTGGGCCGGATCCGAGCCGGTAATAGCCGTGTAATTTGTCATCAAGCCGGTATACTGGCGGTGGCTGAGGGTTAAGAGGTTAATATGTTAGCGATTATTCGCACAATTCTGGTGATAGTGCTGTCTGCTTGTATCTGCGTCTTTGGGTTGATTTATTGTCTTTTCAGTCCGCGAAATCCTCGCCATGTCGCTACCTTCGGCCATATGTTCGGCCGCCTGGCGCCGCTTTTGGGGCTGAAGGTGGAGATACGTTGTCCTTCATCCACGACGACCCGGCAAAACTGCATTTATATTGCTAATCATCAAAATAATTATGATATGGTGACCGCCGCGAGCGCTGTGCAGCCCAGAACGGTTACGGTGGGGAAAAAAAGCCTGCTGTGGATACCCTTATTCGGCCAGCTGTATTGGCTGGCGGGCAATTTATTGATAGATAGGGAAAATCGTTCCAAGGCGCATGGTACTATCAACGAAGTCGTTCGCCAAATCAAAAAGAAAAATATCTCCATCTGGATGTTTCCGGAAGGGACCCGGAGCCGGGGCCGGGGGCTGATGCCGTTCAAAACCGGCGCTTTCCATGCGGCCATCGCCGCCGGAGTGCCGATTGTGCCGATTTGCGTGTCTAACACCTCCAATAAAATCAAGCTTAATCGCTGGTCGAACGGGCTGGTCATTGTTGAAGTCATGCCGCCGGTGGATACCGCAGCCTACAGCCGCGATAAGGTGCGGGTGCTGACGGAAGATTGCCGCAACATCATGGCGGCCAAGCTGGCGGAACTGAATGCGGAAGTGGCTGAGCGCGAAGCGCGGATAAAATAGGCGGGCTTCTTTGTCCCGTGCCGTTACCGGCGGGACCGCCGCCGGATATATATACCCTTAATACTTCAGGTTGCAGGGTTCTTGTGGAGTAGATATGTCACTCAGTCGACGTCAGTTCATTCAGGCTTCGGGCATTGCGCTTTGTTCCGGCGCCATACCGCTGAGGGCAGGGGCCTCCGGACAGCCGGCCGCCTTACCGGTGCCGCCGTTGCTGGAGTCCCGTCGCGGCCAGCCGCTGTTTTTGACCCTGCAGCAGGCGCATTGGGAATTTATCCCCGGCCGCAGGACGGCGACCTGGGGCATCAACGGCGGTTATCTGGGGCCGACGGTGCGGGTTTATAACGGCGACGACGTCAAGCTTATCTATAACAACCGCCTCAACGAGCCGGTGGCCATGACCGTCAGCGGCCTGCAGGTGCCCGGTTCACTGATGGGCGGGGCGCCCCGCATGATGTCCCCCAATGTCGACTGGTCCCCGGTATTGCCTATCCGCCAGCCGGCGGCAACCTGCTGGTATCATGCCAATACCCCTAACCGCATGGCCCAACATGTTTATAATGGACTGGCCGGACTTTGGCTGGTGGAAGATGAGGTAAGCAAAGGACTGCCGTTGCCCAATCATTACGGAGTGGATGATTTTCCGGTGATTATCCAGGATAAACGGCTGGATAATTTCGGCGCGCCAGTGTACGACCCGCCCTCCAGCGGCGGCTTTCTCGGCGATACCTTATTGACCAACGGCGTGCAAAGCCCGTTCCTTGAAGTCTCCCGCGGCTGGGTGCGGCTGCGGTTGATCAACGCGTCCAATGCCCGCAGCTACCGGCTGCAGCTCAGCGACGGCCGGTCAATGCAGGTGGTGGCCGGCGACCAGGGCTTTTTACCGGCGCCGGTTGCGGTGACCCAATTGTCACTGGTGCCCGGCGAGCGCCGTGAAATCCTCATTGATATGTCGAAAGGGGAAGAAGTGTCCATTACCGTCGGTGCCGCGGCGGGCCTGATGGACAGGGTCCGGGGCTTTTTTGAGCCTTCGACCATATTGATTTCCACCGTGGTCTTGACCTTGAAGCCAACCGGCCTGCTGCCGCTGGTGACGGATAATTTGCCCATGCGCCTGCTGCCGGATCAGTTCGTGGACGGCAATATCAGCCGCACCCGCGAGTTCCGTCTGGGAGGGAGCCTGCCGGGAATCAACGGCGCCCTCTGGGACATGAACCGCACGGATTTCCAGGCGCTGCAGGGCAGTTTTGAACGGTGGATAATCTATGCCGATACGCCGCAGCCCTTTCATATCCAGGGCGTAGCGTTTTTGATCAAACGGGTTAACGGCAACGCGCCGCTGCCGGAAGATCAGGGCTGGAAGGATACGGTTTGGGTGGAGACCGAAATAGAGCTGATGGTCTGGTATCCCCAGGTCTCCTCGGATCATTTCCCCTTTATGTATTATAACCAGGTCCTGGAACTGGCCGACCGCGGCTGCGCCGGCCAGTTTACCGTGCAAACTTCCTCATAAAACTGGGCATGTACAGATGATTCGGAACCAATAAGGGTGGGAAAGGGTGCGAGAGGAGTAAACCGTCCGCGCCAGGGATGGCGCGGATCGAGCCCCCAGGGAAGGGTTCACGGCGAGTTTACCATCTCGCACTCTGTCCCGACCTTGCACCTTGGACATTCAGCCCGCTGTTAGGGTTTAACAAAGGTATCCGGGTTCGGCCCCAGGCGTTTGCCGCTATCCAACCGCCCGATGGCGTCCAGTTCGCTTTGTTCCAGCTTGAAATCGAAAACCTCGGCATTTTCCTTGATACGCGCCGGGGTGACGGATTTCGGGATCACTACACGCTGGGAATCCAGATGCCAACGGATAACGATCTGCGCCGGGGTCTTGCCATATTTTTCCGCCAGCTGGCGAATAATCGGCTGATCAAACACCCCTTTCCCGCCTTGGGCCAGCGGGCTCCAGGCCTCGGTGATAATGTCATGGGCAGCGTTGAACTTGCTTAGTTCGCGCTGTTGCAGCAACGGATGGAGTTCGATCTGGTTGATAACCGGAACCACGCCGGTTTCATCAAACAGCCGTTGCAGATGGGGGGCATGGAAGTTACACACCCCTATGCTTTTGGCCAGCCCCTCTTCCTTTAGCTTGACCATATCCCGCCAGGCCCGGACATAGGTGTCCTGCGCCGGCGCCGGCCAGTGCATCAGATAGAGGTCAACGTAATCAAGCTGGAGTTTTTTCAGGCTCTCTTCCATGGCTTTAGGCGCGGCGCTTTGGTCCGCGTTCCAAAGTTTGGTGGTGATAAACAGCTCCTCGCGGGGAAGCGCGGCGGCTTTGATCCCTTGCCCTACGCCCACTTCATTACGGTAAATGGCGGCGGTATCAATGGAGCGATAACCCAGTTTTAATGCTTCCCGGACCGAGGATAAGGCCTCTTCGTTACTGGCCTGCCAAACGCCTAAGCCAAACTGCGGCATGGTCTGCCCATCATGAAAAGTCACTGTAGGTTGCGTTGCCATAGTATCTCCTTTATAGCCGGTTGCCGGCGCGCAATAGGCCGGCAGTGGTAAAATCTGTATCACTAGTCTAGTAGACGCCACGGGATGCGGCAGGTCATGAGGTATACATTCCTATCCTCTATTGTGATTAACGCGGCATCGTGATTCAATGCATATTCCTCCTCGCTGTTTGCCTATTTATCCTAATAATTAGAGAAATATCGCCATAAATGGCAAAATAAATGTTGAATCATTCAATAGAGAGAATCCGTACGATGACAGAGAACCACTCCATTTGTACCCGGTTATCGATACGCGCCATGGAGTTGCTGCAGCAGAAAAACCGGGTAACCATACCCTATGTCAGGCTGCTGTTTACCGATACCTATTGTGCCCGTACGCCGGTTATGTATGAGCCGGGCATTATCATTCTTTTCCAGGGGCGAAAAACCGGCTATCTCGGCAACAAGGTCTTTGACTATAACGCCAGCAAATATTTATTGCTGAGCGTGCCGCTGCCGTTTGAATGCGAAACCTTTGCCTCGGCGCAAGAACCTCTGGTGGGGTTGGCGATTGGCGTGGATACCCTGATGCTGCAGGATCTGATTATCTCCATGGGAGATGACGCGCAGTTCCGGCCGGTAACCGCCCGCTCCAGCGGCATCAATGCGGCGCCCTTGACCGAGGAGCTGTTCTGCGCCGCGGAACGCCTGCTGGATATTATGGATAAGCCCATGGATGCAAGAGTGCTGGGGCCGAATATCGTGCGGGAAATCATCTATTATCTGCTGCAGGACGTCTGCGGCGATGCGCTGTTTGCGCTGGCGAACCGGCAAACGCATTTCAATCAGATCGCCAAGATACTTAAAAAAATAGAAAGGCAGTTCGCCGATAACCTGACCATTGAACAGCTGGCCGCCGACGTCAACATGAGCCTGTCGGCTTTTCATCATAATTTCAAGGCGGTGACCAGCACCTCGCCGCTGCAGTATCTTAAAACCTATCGGCTGCATAAGGCGCGGGTGTTGATGCTGCATGACGGTTTGAATGCCGGCACCGCCGCCATGCGGGTGGGGTATGAAAGCCCGTCGCAGTTCAGCCGGGAATTCAAACGCTACTTCGGCGTTTCCCCCAGGGAAGACGTGGCGCGAATTCGAACTCCCGGCTCCGGTTCGGCTATGCAGATTTAATTATTTCAGGCGGTATCTTTTATCTTGCGTTTACGCCAGAGCAGCAACAGCGTTCCCACCAGCCCGCTGCACAGCAATATCAGCGGCAACACCATCAGGATCATCATGACCTGATCTTCATGGTGTTTCAGCAATGGCATATGGCTTAAGGAGTACCCCAGCGTCAGCAAGGCGCTGACCCATATCAGCGCGCTCAGCCAATTGAAAAGCTGAAAGCGGGTATTGCTCAGTCCGGAAATACCGGCGATGGTCGGCAGCAGGGTGCGGACAAAGGCCAAAAAGCGGCCCACCAGCAGCGCCATCAGCCCGTGGCGGTTGAACATGGTGTAGGCGCGTTGATGATAATGGGCGGGCAGATGGAGCAGCCAGCTTCTGACAATTCGGGTGTCACCCAGCCAGCGCCCCTGTAGATAACTGAACCAGCAGCCCAGGCCCGCGGCGGCGGTGAGAACCAGCAGCGTGGGAACAAAACTCATTACCCCTTTCGCCACCATGGCGCCGGAAAGCAATAATAAACTGTCACCAGGTAAAAATGAGGCCGGCAGTAGTCCATTTTCCAAGAACAACATCGTGAATATTACGCAATAGACCACCCAAATTACCCGCGGGTTGGCTAATGCGGCAAAATCCTGTTGCCAAAGTGCGCGGACAATCTCATGTAATACACCCATTCGAACCTGCTCATCTCGTTTTAGTGCCACAGCGTATCGTCAATAGACCGGGTTGTCCTCGACGGCCCGCCCAATCAGACAATTTTCATTAACTATTTTAGACCTCTTTGCGTCAATGAGCGATTACCCAACCTCCCCGATCCGTACAAAACCGGCTTCCAGATCGGCGATAAGGTCATCGACATTCTCCAGACCGATATGAACCCTCACCAGGGTCCCGGTGAAATCCACCCCGCCGGCCGGCCGTATGGCCGCGATCTCTTCGGGCTGATTGGCCAGTATCAAGGATTCAAACCCTCCCCACGAGTAAGCCATGCTGAAATGTTCGAAATGATCGAGGTAGTGTTCAAGCTGCCGCTGGCTCAGCCTCTTTGTCAAAATAAAGGAAAACAGCCCGCTGGCGCCCTTGAAATCCCGCAGGAAGAATTCATGTCCCCGGCTGCCGGGCAGGGCCGGATGATTTACCGTCGCCACTTCAGTGCGTTCGGCCAGCCAACGCGCCACCCGCAGGCCGTTTGCCTCGTGCTGTTTAAGCCGGACGCCCAGCGTCCGCAGACCACGGGCGGCCATATATGCCGTATCGGCATCCGCCATTTGACCCATCAGATAGGATTGCTCGCGCAACTGATCCCAGCAGCGGGCGTTGGCTACCGCGGTGCCCAGCATGGCGTCGGAGTGGCCGATAATATACTTCGTACCGGCCTGGATGGAGATATCCACGCCCAGCGCCAGCGCCGGCAAGAGAATACCCGCGGCCCAGGTGTTATCCAGCATAATCACAATCTGGGGATTAACGGATCGCACTGCCCGCACGATGGCCGGAATGTCCTGCACCTCCATGGTGATGGATCCCGGCGATTCCAAAAACACCACGCGGGTGTTTTCCTGGATAAGATCCGCTATGCCGGCGCCTATCATCGGGTCAAACCAGGTGGTGGCGACATTCAGCTTGCCGAGAATATGCCGGCAAAAATCCGTGGTGGGTTCATAAACGGATCCGGTAACCAAAACATGATCCCCGGCGGAAACGAAAGAGAGGATGGAATTGGTTACGGCGGCGGCTCCGCAAGGATACAGAGCGCAGCCTGCTCCGCCTTCCAGTTCCACCATGGCTTGTTGCAATGAGAAATGGGTCAGGGTACCCCGCCGGCCGTAAAACAGTTCCCCGTTCGCCCGCTGCTCGGTAGCGTGCTTTTTGGCCTGAACCGAATCAAAAACCAACGAGGAAGCCCGTTGAATGACCGCATTGACCGAGCCCTGGGTGAATTTTTTATCTCTCCCGGCAGCGATCAGCGCCGTTTCAATTTTCTTAACCGTCATGTTCTGCGCTATGCCTTTCGCTTATGGTTTCACTTACGATTCCGCAGGCCGGGGAAAGCCTCGATTACACCCCCCTTTCGCGTAGTTAAGTTAACACGATTGCACGCCGACGGCAGGCGTTTTAACGCGTTAAAAAACCATTAACGCCTTTCATTATTCAGCGGCGTAAAATGATGGCTGGAGAACGGCCGCTAAAACCTCCCGCTGTCGGTAATCTTGATAAATACGTTACAAATTAAGCTACCATTTATTAATGAAGTGAAACTATTGGGTAGATTTCTGGCCGCATAATAAAATTGATACAAATAATAATGAGAACCACTATCAATTCGCGTCCTGTTTGTTATCATTCTCGCTGATTTAATTTCCTGTAACAGATTCCGGTGGAGGCATTTCGTGAAGACGGCTGTCATGACGATTATCCAGGACCTATCCTTTAAGGCTCGGCGATGCGCCGGCCCGCTGCCTGCGATCCTGCGCGGCCTGGCGGCGGCGTCACTATTTTCATGTGCATTAAGCGCCGCCGCGCCGCCGCAGGCCGCCGCCCAAGACCCCGGCGCCCAAAATGTTCAACAGGCGCCGTCCCAAGATGCCGCCCTGGACCAAAACATTCAGCGGACCCCCGCGTTTTCCGGACCGCTAAGTACCGATATGGGTTCGGCCCAGCAGCTTGCCCAAATGGATCTGTCGGTATGGGGAATGTACCGGCATGCCGATGTGGTGGTGAAAACCGTGCTGGTCGGTCTGCTGATAGCATCGATTATCACCTGGGCGCTTTTCTTCGGCAAAGGTATCGAACTGATGTCGGCCAAACGGCGTCTGCGTTATGAATTGAGAACGTTAAAAAACGTGCGCAGTCTGGATGAGGCGATTGAAACCGTTGCCGCATTTCGGACCGAAGGCGTCAGCTCCCGTCTGGTGGCCGAAGTGCAAAATGAACTGGATTTATCCGCTGGAACCAACGATAGCGCAGGCATCAAGGAGCGCGCCGCTTTTCGATTGGAACGGCGGGTGGGGGCTGCCAGCCGGATGATGGGCAAAGGCAACGGATTTTTAGCCACTATCGGCGCCATATCCCCCTTTATCGGCCTGTTTGGTACGGTATGGGGCATAATGAACAGTTTTATCGGCATAGCACATACTCAAACCACCAACCTGGCGGTGGTGGCGCCGGGTATAGCCGAAGCATTACTGGCAACGGCCGTGGGTTTATTCGCCGCCATTCCGGCGGTGGTGATTTACAATATCTTTGCCCGCACCATTGCCGGCTATAAGGCCATGGTAGGGGACAGTGCGGCGCAAATTCTCCTGCTGCTGGGGCGCGATCTGGATTTGGCCGCCGGCGCCGGCAACCGCGAACACAAAGCCGTTGCAAAGCTTCGGTTAGGGTAGGCTATGGCGATGCATTTGAATGAAGACATCGATGGCGACGGCGAAATGCATGATATCAACGTGACGCCTTTCATTGACGTCATGCTGGTGCTGCTGATTATTTTCATGGTGGCCGCCCCGTTGGCAACGGTGGATATCCGGGTGAATTTGCCGAATTCCACCGCTTTGGCCCAGCCCCGGCCGGTAAAGCCGGTTTATTTGTCGGTCAAAGCGGATAAACAGCTATTCATCGGCGATCGGGCGGTGGATATGAATACGCTGGCAGACGCCCTTAACCTCCAGACCCAGGGTAATAAAGACACCACCATCTTTTTTCAGGCCGATAAACAGGTGGATTATGAAACCATGATGTCGGTGATGGACGGTTTGCGCAAGGCGGGCTATTTCAAAGTGGGCCTGGTGGGCATGGAAACCCCCGGACAATAGTGATTCCCATGACATCCCCTTGGCGCAAAAGTATAATCAAGGGTAAAACATACCTATCCCCGCATCATTAACCTAAATGGTTGCCGCCGGTCACGCCGTGTACTTCAGCGGTGACATAACTGGATTCCTGGGATGCCAGATAGACATAGACCGGCGCCAGTTCGGCGGGCTGTCCGGCACGTCCCATCGGCGTCTGCGAACCGAAATGGGGGAGTTTTTCAACGGGCTGGCCGCCGGTAACCTGCAGCGCGGTCCAGATGGGGCCGGGGGCGACGCTGTTTACCCTTATCCCCTTTGAGATAACCTGCTTTGCCAACGCGCGGGTATAGGTGAGGATGGCGGCTTTGGTGGAAGCGTAATCCAGCAGGGAAGGACTGGGCTGGTATGCCTGAATGGACGAGGTGGTAATGATTGAGGCGCCCGCCGGCATATGGGGCACTGCGGCTTTGGTTATCCAGAACAGCGAGAAGACGTTGGTTTCAAACGTCTTGCGAAATTGCTCGGTGGTCAGTTCGGCAATATCATCGACCGCGGTTTGCTTACCGGCCACTATCGCCAAAATATCCAGGCCTCCGAGCTGATTGAGCGCGTTTTCCACCGTTTTGATGTTGACGGACTCATCGCTTAAATCTCCCGGCAACATCACCAGGTTTCGGCCGGCCTCTTTAATCAGCTCCGCGACCTGATCGGCATCTTTTTGTTCATCCGGATGATAAGAGAGGGCAATATCCGCGCCTTCACGGGCAAAAGCGATAGCCACTGCGCGGCCGATACCGGAGTCGCCCCCCGTGATCAGCGCCTTGCGCCCCGTCAGCCGGCCGCTGCCCCGATAGGTGCTCTCGCCGCAATCCGGAACCGGCCCCATCTCCGATTGCAGACCCGGCGATGACTGTTGTTGTTTAGGGAACTCGCCCGCCGGATATTGGGTTAAAGGATTTTGCATTTTATATTGATCTGATTCGGCCATTTTAATCACCTTGAGCTCGTTCGGACTGTAATAATTATTAGTAAGCCTAGTCGATTTTGACGCTTTGTCTAATGAGTGAAAATGGGGAATATTAAGTTGCGAAACCCATCTGGACCTATATTAAAGGGGTGTTTACCTGTCGCTTTATTAACGAGAAGATCACTTAAAGGCGTTATAAATAGGCTTAATTTTTAAAAAATAAAATATTATTTAGTTTTGAAGTTGACGGAAATGTATAATTTTAAAGATCAATCACTTTGCCTTTTATATCGTTCATGACGCATGTCTCCTTTTCGCAATACGCCGGATATCTAACGCTCTGGATGAATTGCAAATGGTTATCATTCCAACGATTTATGGCAATCTTCCGCTGTGTATTGTAGGATTGCTGCGGGTACCGGCATGCCGTCGCGGCACAGTTCGCTTCCTTGACGGCCGGGATATCGGGAATAATGGGCTTAGAATGCGTATCCTGCGGGGCGCCGGCAACCACCGGGCAACCAGTGCCGCCGCGCTCCGTTTCGGCGTCATTCGTGGCCTTGGTAGCACCCTGCTGCGTTTCTTTTTCCGTGACCAGCGTCAGATTGCCCTCGGCATCTTCATAAACAATACAAAAATTTCCCTGAAGTAATTCGACAATTTTCATACCATAACGTTTTACCGCCAGGCAGATGATGTCCAAGCTGAGAACCTCATGTTGTGATGGATAATGGCTATATAATAAATAATTCAGCAGCGGTAGATTGTCTATATGTCCAATAATATGCCATGACTCACTTTTTATATCAAAAGTGTGATATGGCGTGCGGTCGCCGATGAATAAAAATCCCTGTTTTATTTTATAAATTTTATCCTGAAGTGGGGTCGCAAAAGTTAATATAGTGTTTCCTTCGTTCAAAATGATGCAAAATCGATTGCTCATAGGTTCCCTTATAACTATCATAAACGTTAATAATGACTGGAGTGAATACGGGTTAGTGAAATACATTACTCGTTAATTTAATATCTTTAAAGCTGATATATAGTGTAGTTATTACCCTAGACTTTAGTACAGGTTGTGAGGATTTTCCTTTACTGATACCATAAAATCACTTTGTATTTAGTTAGAACAAAGGTAGTTAATTCATCATAACGATAAAAGGATGGGGTATGTTTAACTTAATTAGTGTAGATTACCAGGATATTATCAATGATAAGCTTGACGAATTATATTTGCTGCGAAAAGGACATTTAAAGATCGCCTCAATTGGCAGGTAGCCTGTGTGGGGACCGGGAGTTTGATCAGTACGATAATGAACATACCCACTATCTACTGGGCTGTTACGATGGCTACATTGTCAGCAGCGTGCGTTTTATCAGCATGAAGTATCCGAACATGATTACCGGCCCGTTCAAGGCATTTTTCAATTATCAAGCAGCAGAGGATGAAACCCTGCTGGAGTCGAGCCGGTTTTTGTCGATAAGGAACGGGTGAAATCGCTGTCTGAAACTAAGCTGCCCTTCTGCCACCTATTATTTTTAGGTATGGTGAATTATACGCGCACTATCGGTAAAACGGCCATCATGACCGTATGCAGTAAATCAATGTATACGCTTTTGAAACGAAGTGGCTGGAATATTACCATTGTGAGCATTGGATTGTCCGAAAAAAGAGCCCGTTTATCTGCTTCGTTTGGGCATTGATGACGAGAGTCAGGATAGTCTGATCAAATATATACGTCGTTATCATTATTGTGAAGAGGGTTATCTGAAAAATGGCCTATTTATCTTTGATATTTTACTTCATAAAAATAAACATCAACATAGCGCTTTCAACATGTAAATTCTTGCATGGCTAGAAATAAGCTTAACAGGTTAATGAAAATTCCGTTGGGTAACATCATGTCAATGACATGGGAAAGATAATGGCCGTAGTAATCATTCCATTTCTTTATGGTGTAACGTAATCCATGTCATTGACGCTTGATTATTCATAAATTTGCAGAAGATGTAAGTCAGACGCCTTTCTTATTGCATGTTTCGCATTAACCACGCCGAGTTTGACGATGAGATTGCCTATATGAAACTTGACCGTACTTTCAGTGATCCCCATGATAATAGCGATCTCATTATATGTTTTACCGAGGCTTGCCCAGCGAAGCGTTTCTATTTCTCGCGACGTTAATTCCTTTTCAAGTTTTTCCCGGAAAAGTTTACGATCGTACCTTCGCTCGATGATATAACGCTCATGGATTGTTAATAGCAACTGCTGCAGATTTTTTTTATTTTTCACCACATAATCTTGAAAGCAATCTGTATCTCCCTCCGTGTACAGGCTGAGGGTGGCGAGATTATTTTCATGATCGTGCAAAGTGAAAGTATGTCCGTTGGAAATATTGTACTTTCCGGCAACTTTGAAAATATCTTCATGGCGTGTGTCGTCAGAGGACAGGGTTTTATCGTTCCAGGTGAAGGGCATGATGCGCTGTAGTGCAATGATGATGACCGGGTCATGATGATATAGCGTCATATTGATATACGTATTAATCCATTCTGTGGGATAGTTAGAATATATGACCGGCTGATCCAAATGACGTTTATTGATTACCGAATAAGCAAATCGAGTATGTTCAGGAAAATTGATCTCCCGATGTATAAGATCATTGATTTCATCCGTAATGAGAACATGTTTATTATCTCGGGCTGATTTGACATTTATAAGCATTATGTTTCTCTATATTTACATGCAATGGTATTGGCAAGAACTGATTATTCAAGGGCTGGATTGAGTGCTAAATAGGGATTATTATTTGATTTGATAGTAAAACAAATAACAGGTTCGGTCAACGATAAATTATTTTCATCAATTAAAATAATATGCAAATAAAACAATATCAACAATAATTACTAGGAAGTTAATTAAAAATCAAAGTGTATCAATAATAATTACTAAACAGATGAAAACAATCATCACAGTCCTTCTTAGAAGCAAAGCTACTTTCTGTTGCGTGATGAATGCCGGCTAAATATTCCACCTGACCTGCTATGCCCCAATGTTCGCCATGCCCCCGATGGCTCCTGCCGCTCCTGCTACCCTCCTTGCTGCCCGCCCAATGCCTCTATTGCGTCCGCTGTGCCGGCCCCTGCCTATGTTTAAAGGCTTCTAAGACCCCCACCTCATTACGGTAAGTTGAAAGTTATTCATTAGGTGTATAATCTTCATGAGCGGCTAGGGTTTAACTGACTCCGGGATGCGGGATAATCTCTTCGCCGCGAAGAAGTAATGATGAGAAGGGAACATAGATGCGATGGTCACTGGATGCACCCGTTTTAGCAAAACTCACCAACAAACATCTGATGCTGCTATGGGTGGTAATCCCGCTATGCCTTTTTGTTGTTTCATTAGTTGTAATCGGCGCTATCGCGCAGCACACACTGAAAAAAAGAGCCGATAACGACATTCACAGCACGATAAAATTTATCGATACCATATTAGATGACGCCAGCGGCACGGCGGAAGAGGCGCTGACGCTGCTTGGACGGCCCTGCGGGGATGTGGTGGATCAATTACGCATCATGAGCGTGAAACATTCCCTGGTGCGCACGGTGAATCTAATTCATAACAATGTAATTTATTGTGGCACGGTGCCCTTGACGCCGCACCTACAGCTGATACCCCATACCTCCGGCGACAACTCATCCGCGACTTCCATTCAATTTCACAATGGTACCGCTCTTTTTCCCAATATCGCCGTTATAATAATGCATAAATACCGCGGCAACGACGGCGTCAGTACCATTATCGATACGCAGTATATGTCTTATATGATGAATATCGTCGGTACCGATAATCAGGTCATGGTTATCATCGGCGATCAATTTTTGTCGCCGCTGGGCAAGCTGGCGCCGGTCAGCGGTCTGGTAAACGAGTATATTGGCGTTACAGGGCATTCGCAAAAGTATCCCTACAAGCTGCAGGTTAATATCTCCCGCCACCGCTTTTTTGACGATCTCCTCGATACTTACGGTGTGGTAGTGCTTTTTTTGGCGGTGGTATCGATAGTCACCTCGTTACTGATCCGCAATTGGCTCAAGGCGCTGACATCCATCAGGACCACGATGGCGCACGGATTAAAGCGCAGTGAATTCGAGGCTTTTTTTCAACCTGTCATGGACGCGAAAAACAATTGTTGTACCGGTGTGGAAATCCTGGCTCGCTGGAACCATCCCACCGATGGAGTGGTTTCCCCGGAAGTGTTTATTCCCTTGGCGGAAGAGTCCGGCATGATCGTTCCGCTGACGCAGCAGCTAATGAAACAGGTTGCGGAGGTTGTGGCCAGAACGCCGGTTTTTTGGCGGGAAAGCTTGCATATAGCCGTGAATATCTCGGCGATTCATTTGCTAAACCTGCAGATCGTTGATGACTGCCGCGAGTTTTTACAGAGCGTGCAGGGCAAAAGATCACCTTATTGCTTGAGTTGACTGAACGGCAGTCCATTGAAATCAACGACGTCACTTTGCAGGTTTTATCGGCTCTGCAAGAGATTGGTGTTCGTATCGGTATCGATGATTTCGGCACCGGGTACTCCGGTCTTTCTTATTTAAGTAAAATGAATATCGATTTTCTTAAGCTGGATAAATCCTTTATCGCTATGATTGCGCTTGAAAGCACCACCAAGATCATCGTTGATGTGGTCATTGATCTGGCACAAAAGCTGAACATGCAGGTCATTGCTGAAGGCGTGGAGCATTTACACCAAAAACAGTATTTGCTCGACAAAAAGGTTATCTTTCAGCAAGGCTTCTTATTTTCAAAACCTTTACCCATAGCTCAATTCCAACGCTATTTCAGTCAGGAGCATGAACAGCGCAAACAATGAGTGTATATTCATTCATGTTGATTGCATTCGTAACAGTATTGAAGAATAATCAATAACTCTTTGCAAGATGGCCGGAGTTAACAGCAATTGTGGGCATAACTTACTGAAAAAATATATTATTTTGAGCACCCGCCGCGTAAGGATTGATGATTAATTATTAGCAGATTATTTATTTTGGACTTGTCTGTTTTGTTTTTAATAGTAAGGTTAGTAAAAGATACTCTCATAATTTGATTGTGGCTAATTAATCCAGTATCTAACTCGTTATCAATCTAAATAATTTTTAAAAATTAATCAAACAATGAACTAAATTCAATTACATTTAGCACATTGAGTCGGCACAAGACAGTGCTATATAATGGACCGGTTATTAGCGGAAAAAGTAATAGCTTACATTCGTTTAAAATAATTAGCGTAAAAATTATAAATAGAATCATTTTGTCATGAAGATGAGTGGTTCATGATTCAAGGAGAAAAGTCGATGGACATAGAGCGGCATACTGTTGTCTCCCAGAGCAATAAACTGGCGGTACGGTTATTTCCCGCACGTTGCGGGACCCCGTTTCCTGCGCCGGTAATCCTGCTTTGCCATGGCTTTTTTGGCATCCAGGACCTCCTGTTGCCGGTATTCGCCGACCTTTTCGCCGAGAACGGTTATACGGCGGTAACCTTTGATTACCGCGGGTTTGGCGACAGTGGCGGTGAGACCGGCAGAATTGTTCCAGAACAGCAGATCAACGATATTATCGCCGTGCCTGGAGTGGTGTAAAAACCGGCCGGATATAGACGTGAAACGCATCGCGCTATGGGGAACCTCACTGGGGGGCTGCCATGTGATGGAAGTTGCCGTGCGGCGTCCTGAAGTGAAATGCATCATCAGCCAAATGGGTTTCGCCGATGGAGAACAACTGGTGACGGGAGATATGGGCCATGATGAAAAAAAGAGATTTCTCAATACTATGGCGCGAATGGAACGGAAAAAGCGGCAATTGGGAAAAGAGCTGTTTGTGCCCATTAACAAGGTGATGACCGACGAGGAATCCCGCGTTTTTTTTGAAAAAAATAAAAATAGTTACCCTGCGCTGGATATCAAGGTGCCTTACATGACGGTGTGGGAAGCGATTCAATATCGCCCGGCCGCGGCGGCTGAGAAGGTCACCCAGCCGACATTGATGATTTTCGCGCAGAACGATAAAGTTATTGCGCTGGAGTACGGTTTGGCGTTCTATCAAGCCGTTGCGGCGGAGAAGAAATGCTATATACAGCCGAAGGCCGGCCATTATGATCTCTTTGCCGGCAAGCATTTTTCGCAGGTGGCGGAGCGCCAGTTGCACTGGCTGCGTGAATATCTCTAAATGGCATAAACACCCGCTGCCGCCTCGTTGCCACCCGACGAACGGCGCAATGCGCCGGTCGCCGGTTTTAATTTTCCGCAGCGGTCGCATTTGTCAAACGCCCGTGGGACGCCTGACCATAAACCTCAACGGGATCAGTACAGGTTTTTAAGTATGGATACTTCCAGGGGTTTCACCGTAAGCAACGCCAATTCATCTACCATCGTTTTAATATGTGCGGACTGGCCGTGCTTAGCCAGGATCTCATTGCTGGCCCAATGTTCGACGAAGATAAAATGTTCGGGGCGGTCTTGATCCTGATGAAGCTGATATTTCAAACAGCCCTCTTCCTTTCGCGTCGCTTCGACGCAAGGTTGGGTAACCGCTTTGATAGCTTCGGCACAGCCCGGTTTTCCTTCGATTACGGCAACTACATGGATATCGGTGGACATTGACTTCTCCTTTATTAAGGCGACTGACCCGGTTCCAACGCCGGGGCAATGTATTTTCACTTTCCAATATACTCCATTGAATAGCGTAGCATCATACCATCAGGATTTTTTGCGAACCCTGGTTCCGGATGCCATGAGCTTGCGGGCAAGCCGGGAACGTTACCATAATAGCGTTAACGGCCGCCGCGGTTTCGTCTATTTATTTTAAAGAAAAAATTACGGTGCGCAGTATGCTAAAATATTAATTTCCTTCCCGATATTCAGGGACTTGAATATGATGTTGTTTGCTCAGGATGAATTTATTTTCAGCGCATTTTGTTTCAAGGTGTAAATAAGGCTTGTCAGCTGAGGTGAGTCGACTAGGATCAAACATAACGGTTGTTTAACCATTCTATGATTAAGCAACCGGAGATGATAGATAGTTATTTTTATTAAGAATACTATGTATTACGGCATGAACTTTAACTCACTCGGAGGTCTCTGATGGCTACTCATCGTGGCGGTTCAGGTAATTTTGCTGAAGATCGTGAAAAGCGTCCAGCGCAGGCAAGAAAGGCGGCCAGCACAGCGGCGGGAATTTCAAGAACGATCCGCAACGCGCAGCTGAAGCCGGTGAAAAAGGCGGCCGCAACAGCCATGGCGGCGGAAGAAAACCTGCCCGGTAATCGGTCGGGAAATATGAATATGCAACAGCCACATAATTAAGCTTCGTTTAGTTATCCGGACGGCAATCATCCTGATGGATAGCGCAGCCTAATTATAGGGTCGCCATAGCTGATAACTGTCGGATTAATCTCCGGCAGTTTTTTTATGTGTTGATAAAATAAAACCAAATAAGGGAATTAATTATTTAATGCAGATAATTTAAAGGCCGCCATAGCCGAATGATTGCTGATGAATTCGCCGCTCAGGCATCCATGACTGTTATTAAAATAACGTGCACCGAAACGTGGAAAACGCGATACTGGGGATTGATGGGATAACATTATTTGGCCAGACTGGAGGGATAACCCCAATGAGCAACATTACCCTTTATCATAACCCTGCTTGCGGCACCTCCCGCAATACGCTGGCGCTGATTCGCCAGCAGGGATATGAACCCACGATCGTTGAATATTTGAAAACGCCCCCTGACCGGGAACAATTGGCAAAGCTGATTGGCGATATGGGCATCCCGGCGCGCGCGTTGATAAGGACCAACAACGACATCTATGAGCAGCTCGGTTTGGCGGAGGAGCGCTGGAGCGATGAGCAGCTGATTGATTTTATGGTGAACAATCCGATTTTAATCAACCGTCCTATCGTTGTCACCCCGCTGGGCACCCGGCTGTGCCGTCCCAAGGAGCGCGTGCTGGACATTTTACCCCATGGCTGAGCAGTCGGGACAACTCGGTAGGGCATCTGTCAGGTCCGCTAATGATTAGTTTTTGAGCGAACTCACAGAATTCACATCCGGCGGCGCGGCGTGCTTGTTAAATTTCCGGTCTCGCTTCATTATCGTAACCCGTACTTGGTTTCAGATTGTCAGCTAACTAAAACCTAAATCTCCTGTTTCTATTGCCCTGGCAGTGGCGGACAAGCGGTTTAGGTTTTTGCTTTATACTACCTGATTAAATCCGAGAACAATGACGTCAATATGACATGGTATGAACAATGTTAAATTGTGCTATCCGCGGGCCGTATCTCTTTTCCCTTATTCCATATCGTATTTAATCCTGTTTTATCCCTGCGGCCGCATAAGCGGCGGTAAAACGCCATTGGCTTGTTTTTATGTTGAAACGACCGTTTTTGTCGACGTTTATGCCGGATTATTTCTTTTGGTCAGTGGTTTATTGGGTTTTGTTAAACATTTATTAAAATTCACCTAATAAGGGCAGTAAAGCAGTGTTAATGCCTGAAGTTGGTGCATAAAAATACCCGATAGGGGCGTCAGGGAGTGACAAGACGATAAATTTCTATTTAAATTATTGATATAAATCTTATTTTTAGATATTCCCTCTTTGGCACGGCCTGTGCTTGATGTGGTTATCCCGCTGACGCCAGCACCATGTTTGTCTAAAGAGTAACAGACAGCCGCTGCCGGTGAGGCCGATCCCTAGACAGCTCACTTTATCGAGGCGCTTAAAATGGAAATTCAAAAACCCTACCTGTTGTTTCTGGCTGATGCCCACGATCGGCTGGCGGCAAAAGTCGCCACCGGCATTCGCTACTGGCATCCGGAATATTGCGTCGGTCAACTGAGGATGGCGGGTTGCCAGGTGGATTGCGAACTGCCTGATCTGGATATAGACGCCGCCGCGGCCAAAGGCGCCAAGACGCTGGTGGTGGGAGTGGCCAATCGCGGCGGCGTTATCAGCGAAAGTTGGGTGGCGCTGCTGCAACAGGCGCTGGAAAGGGGCATGGATTTGGCGGCGGGATTGCATAACCGTCTGTCCGATGTGCCGGTATTGAAAGAGACCGCCCGGCGCCTGGGGCGCAGCCTGTTCGACGTGCGCCACACCAGCGCGGTCCTGCCGGTGGGCAGCGGGCGTAAACGCAGCGGCAAACGCCTGCTGCCGGTGGGTACCGATTGCTCCTGCGGCAAAATGTATACCGCCCTGGCCATTGAAAAGGCGCTGCTGGCCCGTGGGCAAAAGGCGACTTTTCGCGCCACCGGCCAGACCGGTATTCTGGTAAGCGGCGCGGGCATCAGTATCGACGCGGTGGTGGCGGATTTCATCGCCGGCGCCGTGGAAGTGCTGGCGCCGGACAATGAGCCGGACCATTGGGATGTGATAGAAGGGCAGGGCTCGCTGTTTCATCCCTCCTTCGCCGGGGTAACCACCGGTTTGATTCACGGCGCCCAGCCCGATGCCCTGGTGTTATGCCACGAGCCCACGCGTACCGCCATGCGCGGGGTGGATTATCCGCTGCCGGATTTGGCGGATTGCATGGCGCTTAACCTTCAGATGGCGCAATTAACCAATCCCCTGGCGCGTTTTGTCGGCATCTCCATCAATAGCGCGCATCTGTCCGAGCCGAAGGCGCTGGAGTATATGGCGGACCTTGAGCGTCAATTCGGCCTGCCGGTGGCGGATCCGTTCCGCCAGGGCGTAGACCGTATCATTGATAATCTTTAATGGGGCGGGAAAATAGAATGACCAGAACCGTTTATATCAACGGCGACTTTGTGCCGGAGTCTGAGGCAAAAATATCCATTTTCGACCGCGGCTTTCTATTTGCCGATGCGGTATATGAAGTCATGGCGGTATTGAACGGCAGATTACTGGAAAATGCCGGCCATATCGCGCGCCTTGAGCGCTCCTGCCGGGAACTGAAGCTGCGGCTGCCGGTGACCGCCGCCGCCCTGGAAGCTATCCAGAATAAGCTTATCGCCGTTAACCAGCTGCGGGAAGGAGCGATATATCTGCAGTTAAGCCGCGGCAGCACCGGCGATCGGGAGTTCGATTTTCCGCAGGCCGAGGTGGAGCCGACGCTTTTGTTGTTTACCCAGGCCCGCCCGGTTATCGACAACGTCAAGGCCCGAACCGGGATCCGGGTGGTGACGGTGGAAGACATCCGCTGGCATCGCCGTGATATTAAAACCGTCGGCTTACTGGCCCCCTGCCTGGCGAAAGAGTACGCCCACAGCCAGGGCGCGGACGACGCCTTCCTGGTGGAAGACGGTTTTATAACCGAAGGCAGCTCTTCCAATGCCTGGATCGTCACCGAGCAGGGCACGTTGGTCACCCGGCAGCTCAGTACGGATATCTTGCACGGCATTACCCGCCGATCGCTGCTGGCACTGGCGGCGCGTCACGGCATCCCGTTTGAAGAACGCCCCTTCAGCGTTGAAGAAGTTTATCGCGCCGGCGAGGCATTTATCAGTTCCGCGACGTCCTTTATCTGGCCGGTGGTGGAAATCGACGGCAAACCCATCGGCGGCGGCAAGCCCGGACAGGTCACCCTGGCTTTGCGCAATATCTATGTGGAAATGGCGTTGGCAGCCACCGGCAACAGCGCAGGCGGCTGAGTGCGGCACATCCAGGAGTGAAATTGATTGTGATGTTTGTCGGGTTTGTTACTCGTACTTTGTACGGCGCGACAAATTCTGACCTTTAATTATCGTGCCGGGAGTTTGAGGTGCGAATGGGCCGTGGTATCGCTTATTGTGAATCTTGACGCACCGTTTTAATGCAGGCGCCTGCCTAATGGATTGTCTTTTAGACTATCTGCGGTAGGGATATCACCCGCTATAGGCGGTGCCCGCCAAAGTGGCAGAAATATTGCTTACTTAGAATGCTATCGTTTCCACCATCGCCAGGATTCGGCTTTATCCCGGCGAGTTCATGGGTTGTACGTTTTTGCTTTTGGATAACGGGTCCGCGCCGCTGGCGTATTGCTAAAAACAGTATAAAGGAACCAGATAATGTCATTAAAACTGCTGAGAACTCCGCTTTCCGCTGTGCTTATCGCCTGCCTGGGCACGGCCTTTGCCGCCCATGCCGATGTGGTTATCGGCGTCGCCGGCCCCTTCACCGGGCCCAATGCCACCTACGGGGATCAATATTGGCACGGCGCCTCGCAGGCGGCGGCGGATATCAATGCTGCCGGCGGCATCAAGGGGCAAAAAATTACCCTGGTGCAGGGGGATGACGCCTGTGAACCGAAACAGGCGGTGGCCGTCGCCAACCGTTTGGTGGATGAAAACCATGTCGCCGCGGTGGTGGGGCATTTTTGTTCTTCCTCCACCATGCCGGCGTCGGCGGTGTATGACGAGGCCGGCATTATCGCCATCACACCCGGATCCACCAATCCGCAGATCACCGAACGCGGCCAGACCGCCATGTTCCGTATGTGCGGCCGGGACGATCAGCAGGGCCTGGTGGCCGGCAATTACATCATTGATAAGCTGAAAGCGAAAAAAGTGGCCATTATCCATGATAAAGATACCTACGGTCAGGGATTGGCGGACGCCACCAAAGCGCAGCTTAACAGCCGGGGCGTGAAGGAAGTGATGTATGAGGGGTTATCCCGGGGCGAAAAGGATTTCAACGCGCTGGTGACCAAGATCCGCTCGGCGGATCCGGACGTGGTGTATTTCGGCGGCTGCCATCCTGAAGCCGGTCCGCTGGTGCGCCAGATGCGCGAACAGGGCGTGAAGGCCACCTTTTTCTCCGGCGACTGTATTGTCACCGCCGACATGGTGACCGCCGCCGGCGGTCCGCAATATACCAAGGGCGTGTTGATGACCTTTGGTAAAGATCCCCGTGAAATCCCGGACGGCAAAGCGGTGATTGAAAAATTCCGCGCCGCCAAGTTCGAACCCGAAGGTTATACCCTCTACTCTTATGCCTCGGTCCAGGCCCTGGCCGCTGCCTTTAACGCCGTCGGCGTCGATTCCGCCAAGGCCAGCGCCTGGCTGAAATCCCACCCGGTGAGTACGGTCATGGGGCAAAAAACCTGGGACAGCAAAGGCGATTTGAAGGTCTCCGATTACGTGGTTTATCAGTGGGACGATCAGGGTAAATATCACGAAGTCCCGTAATCCGCCGCTGAACGCCGACAAGCCTGAGTTCCATGGGGACTGTGCCGGATGTCCGGCGCGGCGACCATGGGATAACCGGTTCAAACGAGACTGCTGAATGATGGATGCTACCTTTTTGCAACAAATGCTTAATGGTTTAACGCTTGGAGCGGTCTATGGTCTGATCGCCATCGGCTACACCATGGTGTACGGCATTATCGGCATGATTAACTTCGCCCACGGCGAAGTCTATATGATTTCCGCCTATCTGTGCGCCATCGCCCTGGCCCTGCTCTCTTTTTTCGGCCTGCATTCGTTCCCCCTGCTGATTCTCGGCACCCTGGTGTTCACCATTGTCGTCATCGGCGTGTACGGCTGGGTTATCGAGCGTATCGCCTACCGGCCTCTGAGGAATTCCACCCGCCTGGCGCCGCTGATTTCCGCCATCGGCATGTCCCTCATCCTGCAAAACTATGCCCAGATCAGCCAAGGGCCGCGCCAGCAGGGTATTCCCACCATGATGGACGGGGTATTTAAATTCACCCTTGGCGGCGATTTTGTTCAAATCACCTATACCAAGGTTTTCATTCTGGTGGCCTCCCTGGCGGGGATGCTGGCGCTGACTTACCTTATCGGCCATACCCGGCTCGGGCGCATGTGCCGTGCTACCCAGCAGGACCGTAGAATGGCGTCGATGCTGGGTATCAACACCGATCGGGTGATTTCCCTGGTGTTTGTTATCGGCGCCGCCATGGCCGGGCTGGCGGGGGTGCTTATCACCATGAACTACGGCACCTTCGACTTTTATGCCGGCTTTATTATCGGCATCAAAGCCTTTACGGCCGCGGTGCTCGGCGGCATCGGCTCGCTGCCGGGGGCCATGCTGGGAGGACTTATTCTCGGCGTGGCGGAAGCGCAGTTCGCCGGCATGGTCAACTCCGATTATAAAGATGTGTTTTCATTTTCATTATTGGTGGTCATTTTGATTTTTCGTCCGCAGGGCCTGCTTGGCCGGCCCATGGTGGCCAAGGTATAAAGGGAGCTTGTATGTCGCAACCCGTAACGCGCGGCGCCATTGATTTCAGGCAATGCGCCGTGGATACCGTATTGGCCGGGCTTCTCGCGCTGATCATTTTCGGCCCCATGGTGGGGGTGGCGCTTAACGGTTACAGTTTTGACTTTCAGCCCCGGCGGCTGATGTGGGTTATCCTGGTGGTAATGGCGGGCCGCGCCCTGGTGAGCCTGTTTTGCAAACCGGTCCGGGGCTGCGCTTCCAAAGCCGTTTCCATGGCGACAGCGGCGGGGTGTATGTCTTGCCGGCGGGCTATAAAAGCCGTCTGCGCTGGAGTATGCCGCTGATAATACTGTTGGCGGTGATATTCCCCTTTGTAGCCACCAAATATGTCCTGACGGTGGGGATCCTGGGCCTGATTTATGTACTGCTTGGCCTGGGGCTGAATATCGTGGTGGGGCTGGCGGGCCTGCTGGACCTGGGCTATGTGGCGTTTTACGCCATCGGCGCCTACGGGCTGGCGCTGGGGCATGAATACCTGGGACTGGGCTTCTGGACCATGCTGCCGCTGGGGGCTCTGCTGGCGGCCCTGGCCGGCGCCCTGCTGGGCTTTCCGGTATTGCGCATGCACGGGGATTACCTGGCCATCGTTACCCTGGGATTCGGCGAAATCATCCGGCTGATTCTGAATAATTGGCTGGCGTTTACCGGCGGCCCCAACGGGGTTGAGGTGCCGTCTCCCACCTTTTTCGGGCTGGAATTCGGCCGCCGGGCCCGGGAAGGGGGCGTGCCGATTCATGAGTTTTTGCATATTCCCTATAACCCGAACCTGAAATTTGTTTTTATCTATGCCGTACTGACCCTGGTGGTCTTGCTGGTGCTGTACATCAATCAGCGCCTAAGGCGCATGCCCATCGGCAGGGCTTGGGAAGCGCTGCGTGAAGACGAGGTGGCCTGCCGCTCCCTGGGGCTCAACCATGTGCTGGTAAAACTGTCGGCCTTTACCCTCGGCGCGTCCACCGCCGGGGTGGCGGGGGTGTTTTTCGCCACTTATCAGGGTTTTGTCAATCCCACCTCGTTTACCTTTTTTGAATCGGCGCTGATCCTGGCCATTGTGGTGCTGGGGGGGATGGGATCCACCGTCGGCGTGGTGATGGCGGCGTTTGTGCTGACGGTGGCGCCGGAGCTGCTGCGCAGTTTCGCCGAGTATCGCGTGCTGCTGTTCGGTATATTGATGGTGGCGATGATGATTTGGCGGCCGCGCGGACTGATTCGCATCAGCCGTTCCGGCTTTGCGGCGCGAAAGGGGGTGGCGCCATGAGCGACGCCATTCTCAAGGTCGAGCATTTGATGATGCAGTTCGGCGGCATCAAGGCCCTTAACGATGTCAATCTGGAGGTGGAGCGCGGCTCCATCACCGCCCTGATCGGTCCCAACGGCGCCGGCAAAACCACGGTATTCAACTGCCTTACCGGGTTTTACCGGGCCTCCGGTGGGCGTATCGAACTTAATACCCGGCAGCGTAGCGTGGATATCATCCAAATCCTCGGCCAAAAATTCCGCGGCGAGGATTGGCTGCACCCGGCGCGCTGGGGCCGGCGGGTCTTCTACAAAATGTTCGGGGGCACCCACCTGGTGAATCGCGCCGGGCTGGCGCGCACCTTCCAGAATATTCGCTTGTTCCGGGAAATGTCGGTGGTGGAAAACCTGCTGGTGGCCCAGCACCGGCAAAGCAACCGTAATCTTATTGCCGGCATACTGAACACCACGGGCTATCGCCGGGCGGAGAACCGGGCGCTGGACCGGGCATTCTACTGGTTGGAAGTGGTGGACCTGGTGGACTGCGCCAACCGGCTGGCGGGTGAGATGTCCTACGGCCAGCAGCGCCGGCTGGAGATCGCCCGCGCCATGTGCACCGACCCGGAAGTGATATGCCTGGACGAACCCGCCGCAGGCCTTAACCCGGTGGAAACCCGCGCCTTAAGCGGCATTATCCGCCATCTGCGCGACAGCCACGGCATCACGGTACTGCTGATTGAGCATGATATGGGCATGGTGATGGAAATTTCCGATCATATTATCGTCCTGGATCACGGTGACGTGATTGCCCGCGGCGCGCCGCACTATATCCAGCAGCATGAAAGCGTCATCGCCGCCTATCTCGGCGCCGGCGATGAGGAGACGGCGTTATGAGCCGGATATCGGCGTTGAAACGTGGGGGTGCCTTCGCCTGTCCCGGCATGGCCGGTAAGGTGGGGGTTATATGAGCCGGATGCTGGAGTTCCAGGCGGTGGATGTGTTTTACGGCCCGATCCAGGCATTGCAGCAGGTCTCCCTTGAGGTTAACGAAGGGGAAACGGTAGCGCTTATCGGCGCCAACGGCGCCGGCAAATCCACCCTGCTGATGTCCATCTTCGGCCAGCCGCGTATCGCCGGGGGTAAAATCCTGTTCCGCGGCGAGGATATCAGCCGCAACCCGACGCACTCCATTGCCGCCGCCGGTATCGCCCAGGCGCCGGAGGGGCGGCGGGTTTTTCCGGATATGACGGTGACGGAAAATTTGCAAATGGGCACCATTCCCATCGGCAATCGCCATGAAGCGGAGGATTTGCAGCGCATGTTCACGCTGTTCCCTCATCTGGAAGAACGTCGCCACCAGCGGGCGATGACCCTTTCCGGCGGCGAGCAGCAAATGCTGGCCATCGCCCGGGCGCTGATGAGCCGGCCCAGGCTGTTGCTGCTGGACGAACCGAGCCTGGGACTGGCGCCGCTGGTGGTCAAACAGATATTCCAGACCCTGCGCGAGCTGGCGCGGGAAGGCATGACGTTGTTTCTGGTGGAGCAAAACGCCCACCATGCCCTTAGGCTTTCGGATCGGGGCTATGTGATGGTGAACGGCCGCATTCGCCTGCAGGGCACAGGCGCGGAGCTGCTGGCTAACCGGGAGGTGAGGCAGGCGTATTTGGGGGGTATATGATACCGGCTTAGGGGCGGGAGTGAGATTACCCCCGCCGATTATTGCCGATAGCGGAAAATGAATCACTCATCTTGAGCCGGTTCTTGCGCCACTGTCTCAGTGAATTCTCCAGCCGAATCATGAGTGGATTCTTCAGTCAACGTGTCTGTTGCCGATCCCGGCCCTACCGTATCGATATGCGTGACCAGCGGCAATGAATGGGTAACACGGCCACCCCCCGCCGGGGCGATATCATAAACAAATTCACCCTTCACGTCATCCAGCCCGGAAAGCAGGCCGCTGCCTTGGGTGATGTTGAAATTGATTTCCCCATTGCCGGCGGCCACCGTGCCGGAATGAATATGCCGGGTTTCGGCGGGCTCGTGGCTGTCGGCGCCGGGAGTGATATGCAGATTGATGCGGTAGGTGGCCCCCGCTTTAACTTCCGGCTGCGCCGGTATCCGAATGGTGACGCCGTGGCGAGTGGCTTCCCGATCGATTTTATTGTGCAACGAGGCGGGCAGCAGCACCGGCGCCAAAAGTTTGGCGACATTGCCGCCGGTAACGGTGATGTATTTCGGCTTGCACACGGCGACATTGCCGGCCTGATCAAAAACAGCATAATAGACGGCATAACGGCCGTCTTTGAGTACCGTACCGGGGGCAAACTGGGTTTTAAGGTTCAGCACCCAGGGCACGCCATACGGCAAGCCATCTATTTCGCTTTCTATCAAACGCTGCCGGGAGGCTTCTCCCCAATGAAAGTCAAACAGATAACCGGCGGCGATTTTTCCCGGCGAGGGAACTTCAGCCTGAACGCCGGATTTGATGGAATATTGATTGATATGGTCATGGGGCGCATTGGTCACCCTGACCTGCGCCAGTCCGGGAGAATAGGCAAATACCGAGGCTGTGGCCGACGGACCGTGATGAAGGGCAGCGGTAATGGTTATCACGCCGCCTAAAGGATAAGTGAAGTGCTTGACGGCCTTACCCGCATGGTCAGTGGTCACCGTTGACGGCGGCTCAAAGCGAAGCTGAGGCGAGGTGAATGAGACGTCCACATGATGAGCCGGGTCGCCGTGTTCGTTAACCACCGTTACGGTTACGGTTACGGTCGTTATCGACTCTGCCGAAACGGCATAACTTTCTGGCGTGGCTGTTAGGGAAATGGAATGTGGCATAGGTTATTCCTTAATATTAATTTTTATAAATGCAAATGCTAATCTGGATAATAAAGTGTTTAGGTGATTTGCATTAAATATACAATGTTTTTTTAACGTGGCTATGTCCAAAATTGATTTAATGTCATGCATATGAAGAGATTGTTTTATAATTCGGAAAAAAAAGACGATAGCAAAAGGCTATCGTCCTATCAATTGGATGATAATTAATGGTTTAAGTTGTTGCTGTTTACTTTAGAAAATTATTTATTATTTATCCTATTGTGGATAACTATCCCTGCCGGGGTATTTATCGTCTCGGTCCCAGCCTGGACGATGATCATGCCCATGCCCATGCCCGTGGCCGCCATGATGATGATCGTCGTCCTCCTCCGAGACTGTACTTAAGGGAGCTGGAGCTACCGTATCGATTTCAACCAACAAATGCCGGGAAGCCGCTTGCGGACCGGGAGGCGTGCCGCCGGGATTAACGGTGTAATAAAAATCTCCTTCAGAGTTGTCAATTCCCAGCAATACTCCGCTGGCGTAAGTCATAAGCACGTCAATACCCATAGTAGTCGCGGTTGCTGGTATATTAAGATTGCTGGCGACAGTGCGGGAAAGGGGGACATTGGCGGAGGGTGAGTTCGGTCTAGCGATTAAGAATACGCTATAGGTCCCGCCGCTGACCAGAGACGGTGAAGCGGGAATATGCAGAAACGGGTTACCAAAGGCTGCTAGCAAATTAATCCTGTTATTTAAAGTTAGCGGGTTTAATATTGGTGCCGCCAGGGTGCTCGGGGTAACACTGCTGCCTTGTACGGTAATCGTCCTTGGTGCGCTTGTTCTGGTATTTGAGGTTTCAAAGTTATAATCATCAGTTATTGCATAAAATACCCTATACTGACCGTTTGACAATACTGAAGCAGTGGGAAAGGTTGTTTTAATATTGATTATCCAAGGCAGGCCTACCAGTTGCCCAGCCTCATTATACTCGAGAGTTCTTTCCAATATTCTGCTTCCCCAGAAAAATCTCACGACGTTTCCCGCTGTCAGGCCCGCTTGTAAGGGGATGGTGGCCTGTATGCCAGCATTGATATCGTACTGGTCAATAACGCCATCCGAAGCATTGCTGACATGGGTCGTAGGGCTGCCTGTTGTAAAGATTGGAATTGATACCGTATCAGAATCATCGTCAATCGATGCGGTAATTTGCAGTACACGGCCAAAGAAACTGGCACCATAGTTAGCATCTGGGCCCGCGGCAATACCGAACATATTGGTTATGGCTGTGTCCGGATTGGGCGTAAAGAGAGGATAGGGTGCTTCAAAGGGCGTCGAGAAGGTGACCGTGACGTTTGGTTGCGGTTCTCCTAGTTCATTTACGACCAACGCGGTCAGTAGAAGCGTGGGGGCTGCGGTCGGTGGCGTGGTAATAGGCACCGTGGGATACGCATTGGGGGTGACGGTTAATGTTACGGTATTCGCCATGATCAAATCCTCAGTAAATTAAGTTAATTCATTTACTTGCTGCGTATTGATTTTCTAATGTGAATGTATAATCTTCAATGTTCTTTTTATCCCGAAGTGTGATAAAAAACATGCCTAAGTAGCTTTATAATTGTATGGATTTTTCGAACAATTAAGGTCTTAGTAATCAGACGGTTATTATTGTTGCCAGCTTATTGAAAATTGCCCGAGGCTAACATGATTTATCTTTTCAATTAACAATGTTTATTTTTAATCTGCGGGATAATAAAAAGGAAGCCCAGAAGGGCTTCCTCAGACTGTTGACGAACCCCATGTTTCTTGTGGGGTTCTTCTTTTTAGCGACCGAAGGTCGCGATCGCGTTATTTTCCCTCGACTGCATCATTCATTATCAACTTGCTCATATGACCGTTCGGGTCTTCCCC
This sequence comes from Sodalis ligni, assembly GCF_016865525.2. Lineage (NCBI taxonomy): Bacteria > Pseudomonadati > Pseudomonadota > Gammaproteobacteria > Enterobacterales > Bruguierivoracaceae > Sodalis > Sodalis ligni. The sequence continues at coordinate 839,790 of NZ_CP075169.1, forward strand.
AAGGGCTTTATTGCCCTCAATAAGCGACGAAGAAGCGCCAGCAGCGCCATCTTCTTCATATTCTGCGCTGCGGCGGCTAGCAGGCATTGCATCTGCACTTTCATCAGTCCTCGGAAGCGGGCATATCGATGGCCGTGATGTTGTTTGGCATCGGCGAAGCTTCTTTCTACCGTCTCTTTTCGTCGGGCATAGACTTTTTTGCCCCATTTTGACAGCCGCATCTCATTGGCCCGCTCTTTACTGGCTTCCCAGACGTGTCGCGTCACGACCTTCTGTGTTTGCTGGCTTTGTGTGCAGTCCTTTAGCTTCGGGCAGCTCTGGCATATCTGTGGGGTCGAGTGGTAATGCCGGTAGCCTTCCCGACTGGTTGTCTTATAGATAAGTAATTCGCCTTGCGGACACCGATAGACATCCTGCTTTTCATCGTAGATGAAGTGTTTCTTCTGGAAGGTATTCTGGCCTTTATTGGGCCGGCGATAGCCCAGAACCGGCGTGATATCCAGTTGTTCCGTCAGATGGCAGATAGGGGCGGTGAAGTAACCCGCATCCAGACCGACGGCCACCGGGCTTAACGGGAAGCGGCTTAGCTGTCGTTCCAGTCGTGAGATATAAGGCTGCGCATCGTGGACATTGCCCGGAGTGGTATGGGTATCGGTAATTTCAATGACTCGATATAGGCACTGGGTTGGACCGGTTGGGGAACGTTGATGGCTTTGCGTGGATTGGCATTGGCTTTGAGATGGGTACTGTCGGTGTAGAGAACCCGTCCACCCACCAGTCCTTTGGCGATAGCCTGTTCAACAATATTATCGAATACACGCTGGAAAATATCGGTGCCGTTAAAACGGCGGATACGATTTTGGCTCAGGGTCGAAGCATCAGGCACTTTATCGGTCAGCCCCATGCGTAAAAACCAGCGGTAGGCCACGTTGACTTGAATTTCCTGAACCAGGCGGCGCTCGCTGGGGATACCAAACAGATACCCAAGCAGCATCATCTTAAACAAAACGACCGGGTCTATGGCGGGACGGCCATTGTCGTGGCAGTAAAGAGAAGCGACTTCATCACGGAGAAATTCAAAATCAATCGTGGCGTCAACTTTGCGCACCAGATGGTCTTTGGGCACCAGTTCTTCGAGGGTGACCATTTCGAGTTGATACTGCTGAGGGGACGATTCTTTTAGCATCAGGATAAGCTCGTTTTTTAGCCTACCCTTATTAGATCAAAGTCCTGACCAAAGGGCCAGGACTTTGTCAGCAGTCTGAGGAAGCCCAGAAGGGCTTCCCGAGCTTTAGCCTGTTTAAAGTCATTCAAAGGTTAGGTCAGAACCCGGATAAATAGGGCGGTTGGCCACACCCTGCCCGCCATCGTTAAAGTCAGCCATTTGCACGATGACATAGACCAAATTGGTGGGGGCGGGGCTTATCACATATGCGGTCGCTTGTCCTTCATCATCGGTTATTCCGCTACTCTCCCGCATAGTAGCAGGGGTAAATTCTGGTGTGCCTGCAACATAACGTCCAGCGGTAAAGTTCAAGTGGGTACCGACTACCGGCGAGCCGTCACGAAAAGACGTCAATTTGATAATTACGCTGGCGGGTGTGATGTTATCCGCCGGTGCCGTGTCAACCAGGGGTAGCATGGTCAAGTTGGGCAGCCTGAAATTCCCGCCGGTGGCGGTAAGCTCCGTGCCGTTGGTGGCGCGGGCGGTCAGGGTGGTGGAGCTGACATAGCTATTGGTGTATTGCACCCGGAGAATACCATCCGCGCCGGTGGCTCCGGAAGTGGTTGTTCCTCCGGCGGTGGGGACAACGAATCTGAATGTCCCCGTGGCGGCGCTGCCGCTTACGGTTATCAGGGCATTTTGCAATGGATTACCGGCGGCGTCGTGCACCAATATATTGGCATAGTTGGGGTCCGAGCCGTTGGACATACCGTTATTTTCCGTCACGGTAATGCTGACGATAAAGATATTACGCGCGAAGTTGACGGTTTGTGTGGCGGATACGCCGCCGGCTAATTGCGCGGTCACCACGCTGTCGCCTTCCGTCTCGCTGACCAGGGTCGCGGTAGCGATGCCGTCCGGGCCGGTGGGATTAATGACCGCGGTAGCAATGGCGCCATTGGTGGCGGTAAAGGCAACGTTTTGCTCGGCCAGCTTGTTGCCGTTGGCGTCTTCCACCAGGGCGCTGACCTCGTTGGTGTCGATGCCGTCAGCCACGGCGCCGGTGTGCACCACGGTCAGCACGACCCGTGCGGTGGCGGTGTCGGCGATAAATTCAATATTTTTACTGGCATTGTTGCCGTTGGTCAGGGTGGCGACCACCGTACTGCTGCCCGCCTTATGGCTGGTGAAAGTGGCACTCACCGTGCCGCCGACGCCGGTAGTAAGCATCACCGGGCTGATATCGACGTCATTGGCGGTAAAGGTGACGGATTGTCCCTCAAGATCATTACCCAAGGCATCGGTAACGTGGGCGCTGACCTCATTGGTGGCGGCACCGTTGGCCACGGCGCCGGTGTGAATCACGGTCAGCACGACCCGTGCGGTGGCGATGTCGGCAATAAAGTCGATATTTTTACTGGCATTATTGCCGTTGCTCAGGGTTGCGGTGACCGCCATGGTGCCGGAGCTTGTACTGTTAAAGGTGGCGGTGACGATGCCCCCCGCGTCGGTTGGATTGGTGGTCGTAAGAAGCAGAGCGGGGGCGGTGACGGTGAAGTTGACGGTTTGCCCGGCCAGCTTGTTGCCGTTGGCGTCTTCCACCAGGGCGCTGACCTCGTTGGTGTCGATGCCGTCAGCCACGGCGCCGGTGTGCACCACGGTCAGCACGACCCGTGCGGTGGCGGTGTCGGCGATAAATTCAATATCTTTACTGGCATTGTTGCCGTTGGTCAGGGTGGCGACCACCGTACTGCTGCCCGCCTTATGGCTGGTGAAAGTGGCACTCACCGTGCCGCCGGCGCCGGTGACAAGCACCACCGGGCTGATATCGACGTCATTGGCGGTAAAGGTGACGGATTGTCCCACAAGATCATTACCCAAGGCATCGGTAACATGGGCGCTGACCTCATTGGTGGCGGTGCCGTTGGCCGCCGCGCCGGTGTGAATTACGGTCAGTACCACCTTCGCGGTGACGGTATCGGGTACAAAAACGATATTCTCCGCCCGGCTGTTGCCGTTGCTCAGGGTAGCGGTGACCGCCATGGTGCCGGGGCTTTTGCTGATAAAGGTGGCGGTGACGATGCCCCCCGCGTCGGTTGGATTGGTGGTCGAAAAAAGCAGAGCGGGGGCGGCGACGGTAAAGTTGACGGTTTGTCCGGCCAGATTATTGCCGTTGGCATCGGTGACGTGGGCCCGAACCTCGTTGCGATTAATGCCGTCGGCCGTCGCGCCGCTGTTCTCCACAGTCAGTTCAAGGCGCGCGGTGGCGGCGTCAGCGATAAACGTGACGTCTTTTCCCTGGCTGTTGCCGTTGGTCAGCGTGGCGGTGACCGTGCTGGAACCGTCCTTGAGGCTGGTGAGGGTGGCGGTGGCGATGCCGTCCGCGCCGGTGGGGTTGATGACCTCCGTGACGGTGCCGAGGGTCGCGGTAAAGGTCACTCTTTGCCCGGCCAGCTTATTACCGTTGGCATCTTCCACTAAAGCGCTGACCTCGTTGGTGGCGGTGCCGTTGGCCACCACGCCGGTGCGTACCACCGATAGCGTCACTTTCGCGGTAGACGGGTCAGCGTTAAAGTTTGTGTTAACCGAACGGCTTACGCCGTTCAGGGTGGCGGTGACCACGCTGGTGCCGGCGCGCAGATTGGTAAGGGTGGCGATGGCGAAGCCGTCCGCCCCGGTGGTGCCGGTAACCGTGGTGACCGTAGCGCCGTTGGTGGCGGTAAAGGTCACCGTTTGCCCGGCCACCGGATTACCGGCCGCATCGGTAACCTTGGCCCGTACCTCGTTGTAATCGCTGCCGTTGGCAATGGCATCGTTTTTAGTGGCATTGAGGTTGGCGGCGGTGATTTGCGCCGCGACGGGCAATACCTCGATACGGGTGGAGGCGGTATTGGAGGCATTCTTTCTGACGTCGTAAGCCACCGCGCTCAGGTTATACAGGTTGGTGGCGGCGCCGGCGTGCTGATAGGGCGGCAAGGTGACAGTGAGGGTGTTTTGTCCCGCTTGCGTGACCTTACCACCGGCGGCGATGATTTCCGCGTCATTCCAATCGATATGATCCAGGGCGTATTTCGAGGTGACCTGGGCGGTGACCGTCAGCGGATCTCCTTCATAGCCGGTGACATGGTCCGGCAGCCTGAGCTCAATCACCTGCTGTTTCTGGTATTGCAATACAATATCATAGTTGCGATCCACCAGATCGTAGCGGTTGCCGGCCAGCGTCCGGAGCGACGCCACGCCGTCGGCACTAATTTGCGACTGCCAGGATGCCCCGAGCCGGTAATTCATCTGCAGGTTGAAGGTGGTGTCGTTCATATCGCCTTTGCCCTGGCGATAATCGACGCCAAGGGTGACCAGGCTGATGGGGGTGTAGTTCACGCCAAGGGTCACGGCGTAGGGATTATTTTGCAGATTGTCCTTGCCGAACAGCGCCACGTTATCGCCGCGGTATTGTTCGAAAATCAATTTGCCCCCCAACTGAGGATAAGAGGGTAAATACGCCTCGGCACGGATATCAAATCCATTGGCGGGGCGTTCATTATAATCTTCCAAATCCCTTGACTCGCGCCAGTCGGAAAGCCGGAAATAATTATTGGCGGAAAGTTTAAGATAATCCCGCCAGGCTTCCAGGCCCATGCCGAACCGGCGGTTATGGGCGGTAATATCCTCGTCATAAAAAGCGTTCATGCCGTACATCCAGCTCCCTAGCCAGGTACGGGCGCCGGCGCCGATATTAATGGTGTTGCGGCTGTCTTTATTTCGGTAACCCCACTGGCTAAACAGCATTTCGTTGGGTTTGTCATACAGCGGCACCAACAAATCGAACGCGCTGCCGTCCAGATGAAAGTCATCATTAACGTTTAGCTGTACCCGGGCGGTACCGAATTGGTTAAGCCATTGCTGGGCTTTCTGACCTATTTCCCCGGTGGCGGCGGAACGGAGCATGGCGTTGGCGGCCTCGCGGTTTTGATCCGCCGGCGCGGGAGCGCCGACGGAATTGCCGTCTGTGGTGAATATGCCGTTACCGGCGGACGGTTGCGCATTGAAGACAGACATTCCGCCGAAGTTGCCCAAAGAGGGATCTTGGGGTTTAGATACCGGGTCGTGGGCGGAAAAATCAGCGACATTCAGCGGAACGTCGATTTCATCCCCGACACCTGATTGTTCGAAAGGCTTGGAGAATGTCCGGAATTGATTAAATTTTTTGAGTTCATCCACGCTGAGATGATATTTGTGCGCAACGGAAAACGGAGATTCACCCGGCCCCAGGACATAAGGCTGGGTTGCAATAATGGTTTGCGGTTTTATCGCGGCGGCAATGGCCGGCGAAAATGCAATACTGATAGGAAACAAAAATTGGAAAACAAGGGTGATCCATACCATCAGATTAAATAATCTTAATTTATCCGCTGAGTAGCGACCCGCCAAATTAACTGTTTTTTTGAAGCTATGCGCGGCATGGATGAGCAATACGATCAAATAATTATTAAGAGAATTAACCATTTTTGTTACCCTGCCGTCTATTTCGTTTGGACGCGTGGAATCATTACTTCAGTATTCACTGAAAGCTTTTAATTAAATAATTTTCAATTAACGCATGTGGTTAATATATGAATGGCTTCTAAAATAAAATTTTTTTATCGATATCAAATGCCCTTGTATTAAAATCCGGTGATTACATTAACATTGCTAATATTCTTTCAGAATATGTAAGTTCTGACTGGGTTATAATATCGAGAGTGCCACATCACACATGACAATTCCATCATTTTTTATACATAGTCTATATTGAAAGTTAATTAACCTCAGTCACATAAATCGAAATTTGTTGCTCATTTAACGGCGGGAATGGGATATGGAGGAGGCGGATTGAGTCCGGTGGCGCCGGTTGGTGAGCAGGCCCAAGATGGCGCTCAGACAGGAGAAAGGCAAAACAGGATTGGATCTGATAACCCCTGCTTATCACCTTGAATATGGACGTTCATGGGGATTTTTGCTTTGGGATAGCCGGTAAAAAAGTTGGCGAGCCGCTACGGTCAAATACAAGCTTAGTTCATGACTATCGTATTCTTATGATTATGTTATGAGCATCTAATCACTATTCAGGAATAAATTTTATGAATCTATTATTCTGCTAAACAATAAATATTGCTATTGCATACAGCATGACGGTCTCCGCTGATCCGCTACGGTCTCGGCCCGGGCTGGGATTTGAGTTAATTAACGTGGAGACGGATATACCTTGGCAGGTCTTAATCTTTGTCGGTAACAGTGGTGGGCAAAACGGAATGAGCGCCGCAGGTTATTGTCATAATGATAGCTTGGCAATCAAGCTTCTTTTTTAGAAGCATTAGCGGTAAAAAAAATGTTCAAGAGGGGGAACAGGTAAATAGCGCTGAAGGGGGAATAGTCTGGTAACTATCCCCCCTGTATGAAACTCGGTTGTATTAACATGCTAAAAGAAGAAAATTGGGCGTTGATATCCGTAATACTTGAAGCCCTCCTCATTCCTTCATTGATACCCGGCGTGACGACATGGAAGGTGCCGCCGGCGGCTGTGGTGGCGGTAAAGGTCACCGTTTGCCCGGCCACAGGAGTGCCGGCGGCATCGGTGGCCTTGGCCCGCGCCTTGTTGTAATCGCTGCCGTTGGCAATGGAATCATTTTTAGTGGCATTAAGGTTGGCGGCGGTAATTTCCGCCGCGACGGGCAATACCCCGATACGGGTGGAGGAGGTATTGGAGCCCGGTTCACCGGTAAGCACCGATGGATGGCGCTTTGGAGAGGTAAGAATGTAAAAGAGGATAATTTTTAGCCCTGTCGCTCTCCATAGCCTATGAATTTTTATTTTAGAGTATCACTGGTTAACCATTCAAAAATTACATCAAATTAATTTGATAATTAAGGTTTGCCAGTGATACTGAGTATGGATATGTCAGTACAAGCAAGGTAAAAACTATCCTGTTAAGCACTTATCGTCATGATTAGTGATCAAAGGCATCATTTTTTCCTCCATAAATGCTTGATAGGCACGGGTGTAATAGATATGACGTTCTATGACTAACTTTTTATCATCGCAATCAAAAGGTATAAATTTAACCTTGAAGTTGCGATCGTTGATGATGTTAATTATGGACGACGGCATAAGCCCGATGGCGTCGCCTTTTTCAATCATAGACAATTGTACGTACAATTCAGGAATAAATACTCGCTTCGGATTTAGCTGATTCTTCGAAATATATCCTTCGATGCCATCGAATATCTCTTCATTTTATTTGCTTCATATTGAACCAGGATTTTATTCATAAAAGTTCGTTTTGGCTATAGTCTTCAGTCTTAAGATCGCTTTTAACCGCCAGCATGATGATGTCTGTTGACAATGCTTGGTGTAATAATCCCGGCGGACATTGAATCTTTTCTGGGTAAAAATATCTGACACAAACCTTTATTAAGAATGTCTCCAATATCTGTCTCATCAGAAGTAAAATATTCCAATGAGATATTGTTTTTGTGTCCTTAAACACTGGTGAAGATAAGAAAGGTGATAAATACGAATAGTCACGATGATCAAGTCCTATTTTTAAACTTGATTTACCACTCTGAATTTGATGAGTCTTTTTAATCACTTTCTTTTCAATTTCACAAATTTCCTGGTATAATGGAAGTAAAGTTGCATACAGATCACGTCCATAATTAGTGAGTTTTAAGCCATTGTTGGTTCGGGTAAATAATTTATGCCCCAGGTTCAATTCAAAAATTTTAATTGTCCGGCAAAGAGGAGACGGAGTAATGCAAAGTATAAGCGCCGCCATTCTTATGGATTGCTCTTGTGCGGTAACTATAAAATATCTTAATGTCTTAGATAATAGAATCATGTTAAACCTCCAACGTTACTAACTCATTTTAGGACGTCAAAAACAGTTAATTTGATAGACAAATTTTATAGAAAGGCTTAATAAACCATCCATAACGAAAATTTTAATTTTCGTTTAAAAAACTATAGCGTTGCAAAGACTTAATTTGTGGCTAATAAATATTTTTGCATAACATAATTCAGACGTGAGGCATAAAAATATCCATTTATTTTGATTAGCCTTAGGCACGCTTAAAACCTCGCGATTCTCTGTTGATTTTTTGTCTGTAGATATCTTCTTTTGCCTTCCTTTTGGTATTTTCCGAGGCCAGTCATTACAGCCGGAATTTATCGTGCCTGTTTTACTATGCGGTTTGCCGCAACGTAGCTTGACCATAACCGGTATGTGCCGGCCATCATCCGCAGACAGCGCTATGGTACCGGTCACGTCGGCTATCTGTAGGAGTGGATATATGTAGATATTTAATGCTAACCCCGCCGGGTGGATAATAGGTGAACTAAGTAGTTCTCATCACTCCAGTTTTTGCTGTATCAAGAGTTATCGCGTTACATCAGCTTTTGTTAACAAATCCGCAGAGATCTTTATGTTACTGCTATGGATAAAAGGTACGACTACAGTGTACAACTTGACAAGCCTTTCGTATGAGGAAATTGAAAAATTGCATGATATTGTTATCCAGCTCACGCTTAATAAACAATCTTGACAATAAAGGAAAGACATTACTAAAGGCAATGCTAATTTTCAACATTCAGGAGATATTATTATTTATTCACGATTCTTGTTAAGAGAGGAAAATCGTTATTGTTACCTATCAGTAAAATTAATATTTCTTTATAAAATTTAATTTTATCAATAGATTAGAATATCTTTTTATTATAAATATGCTTTATGCTAGGCCACTTTTCCACAATAAAATCATTAAAAAATTAGGAAAAAGGCTTATAAAATGGTGTTTTAATCTGTGATGACTGTAACATATCTGTTAAAGACAGTCATTTTCGTTTAGCTCCCGAACAGAACGTCGATAAATATGTTACTTACGTCCGGGATTAATAAATAAAAGCAATGGTTAGACCTGCTTTGGATAGGTGGCGCAGCCCGTATCTGTCGAAAAGAAATTTATTAAGATATTTTTAACCATTATCATGAAGAGTGTTAATGTGGTTCAGCGGTGCTTATGGTCTTTTTATTATAAAAATCAATAAGAAAATGAGAAAACAGCGAATTCTTATCGATCATAAATTAGACACAAATTTATATAAATTTTTGTAGTTGGTAAGCTGGTAAAACATAAATATTAATTTATAATCAAACTAAATATCAAATTTATCTTATCTATCAGCGCGTTATATTAGGATACGCTTATGGACGCAAAATCAAAAAACAGCTTGAGGAATTGCGGACCAGCAGTCGAAGCGAGCGCGCTACCTTACTGATGCCCTCTTCGGATTCTGTTGCTCCCAGAACCTTAGGCCAACGGCTGGCGGACAAGATCACCTCAATGATTGGCACCTGGACGTTTATAATAACGCAAACCATTATCATTGCAGGCCGCGTATCCCGCCCCTGCCATCATGATGAGTCAGAAGAGGGAAGGGGAAGTGGATCGCTACCGTGCTGAAATCGCCTCCAATGTCAACGTGAAAACCGATTTGGAAATGTATGCGCTGCACGACAAGATTGACTATCTGGAAGGGGATATTGTTAACTCTCTCAAAGAGCAATTGGCGCATATTTCACGCCAGTTGGAAGAACTGTAGTCAAAACAAAAATAGCCGGCGCGCCTCTCGGCGGGAAACGGGCCAACGCAGGTTACAGCGACGCTTTCGCGGCATGGATCCGAGGCAATATCGCCGAAAACAGCAGGTCCCTGAAGCGTTCCCCCGGTGCGGGGTTAAGCTGGGCTTTCGCCAGCAGATTGGCGCCTTGGAGCGATGAGACTATAAATCCCGCCATTTCTTCACTGTCCAGATGCGCATCCAGTTCGCCGGCTTTAACCGCGGCGCGCAGGCAATAAGCCAAGGATTGCTGGATCTCGTCGAATACGTCATTTAACCGCTGCCTGATGGGCTCGCTCCAGCCGCTGGCTTCGGCGGCGAAATTGCCAAGCAGACACCCGTCGCGCATATGGTTTTTATTAAGCCTGTCGATACCGGCGTCAATATAGGCACGCAAACGTTGCAGCGGCGGCAGTTGGTCATTACGCAGCGTTTCGCTGATGGTCTTGCGGGCATTGGCGAAGTAAAGGTCGATTACTTCCAGCCCGAACGCTTCCTTAGAAGCGAAATGGTTAGTAAACGACCCTTGGGGAACACCTGCCGCCTGGACGATATCCCTTACGCTCGCACCGGCAAAGCCATGTGCATGGACGACCTGCATGCCGACGGTCAGGATTTTTTCTTTATGAGATGCTCTAGCCATAAAAAGTAATATAGTCGTACGTATTAGTTTAGTCAACCGCTTACCCATTGGCCGCCGAAGCCACCCGCAATATCCGGGTAGTGAAGATTTTGTACGAGGCCGCGCTGGTCTTTTTACGGCGAAGACCCCGGCGAAATCGCGGACATGTCCGGCAACGGTCGGTATTTCCGCGATTTTAGTGATAATATTGATATTATTTCGCATTGCCGCGCCGGGTAGGCGTCAGCCATTATCGGCATAACGCCGCAAGGTGCGGTTCATTATCTGAAGCGATGGCGCTTTTCAAAGGCAAAAGGAGTTTTTCCCATGATCAGGGTGACCATTGCGGGGGGGACATGGACGGCGGTGGATAAACTGACCGATACATTGGCCGGGCAAGGGGCCAGGGTGCGGGTGCTAACCGATGCTCCCCATTCGGCTCGTGGGAATCGCGACAAGGGAAACGTTGAATATATGGCTATCCAACGGGAGGATTCATTGTCGTTGCGGGTTGCATTCCAGGATACCGATCGGGCCTTTCTGGCCGGAGGGGACCCGCAGAGACCTTCCCGCTACGATCTTGCCCTGATCGACGCAGCGGTGCAGGCGGAAGTGCCCTATCTGGTCAACCTATCGGAAGGCGGTGGATGCCCTGGGCAATCGGCAAGGCAATGGCAGAGTGAGACCGATAGGCATCTCGCCGCTCAGGGCATCACGACCACCCGGATACATCCGGCATTATCGCTGGATGCCGTTTTAGCCGTAGCGGTGCGCTTTGTGCCGTTGGGATTATGGGGCGGGATCGCGGGTTCCGGTCAGGCGGCGCTGGTGGACTCATCGGATGTAGCGGCCGCCGCGGCACGGATATTACTGGAAGGCGCCGAGCGCCACGCTGATAAGATTTATCATCTCACCGGTCCCACGGCGGTGACGATGGGTTATATCGCCGATTATCTCGAAGAAAACCTGTCACGGCGGGTAAGATATCACTACCGCGCCCGAGACGAACAGCGGACTCTCTACCTGAGAGCCGGTCTGCTTCCGCCGCTGATTGACGCACTGCTTGGGCAAGATACATTGATACGTGAAGGATTTTATGCCGAGACAACGCCAGACCTGTTTGCTCTTACTAAACGACCGGCATTAACAGTCATCGATTGGATTAAAGAACATCGCGGGGATTTTATCGCCGGGGAATAATCCGGCTTATGGTGTTACCTATAAATCCTTTATCTTAAGGATTAATTAATAATACCGTGGGGATGATAATGCTAATCTCATCGCAATTTCTCCATACCATTTTGATAGCTACCCGGCTTTAAGAGCAACAGGAGTATAATGCAAAAAGTTTATTCGAAAAAATAAAACTTACCTATCAAAATAATATGATACAACCAAACTACGCCTCTTTGTGGTTAAAGCTTTTCGGCCGAGGCGGCACCCTTGTTTTCGGCGGTTGCCCCGCCGATCGCCGGTCCGCGGGTAAAAAGAGGGCTTACCCGTTGATTTATCGGAAAAAGGCTTTGTTTATAAAGAGCGTTGCCCATGAATTAAGCTGAATTCCCTCATAATCGATTATTTAAAGTCCAGAATGGGTGCAGTTATTCCTATTAAATTTAATCTTCGTTTAATAAACAGGGATTATAGTTACTATCAAAATGCATTTATTAATGTGGTAACGAATATGGATCTCCTGCTGCCTTTTTCCCGCCCCTCAATCGGTGCAGAAGAGATAAACGCCGTTGAGCAGGTATTACAATCGGGCTGGATTACCACCGGTCCGCGGAATCGGCAATTGGAAATCGATTTTAGCGCGGCGTTCGGCTGCCGGCACGCTATTGCCGTCAGTTCCGCTACCGCCGGTATGCATATCGCCTTGATGGCTTTAGGCATCGGTCCCGGTGATGAAGTCATTACTCCATCCCAAACCTGGGTCTCCACGGCCAATATGATCGAACTGCTCGGCGCCCGGCCGGTGATGATCGATGTGGACCGTGATACGCTGATGGTGGATGCCGGCGCGGTGGAAAAGGCCATCACTCCCAGGACCAAGGCCATTGTCCCGGTTCATTACGCCGGCGCGCCGCTGGATCTGGATCCGCTGCGCGCCGTGGCCCTGCGTCACGGCATTCCGCTCGTTGAAGACGCCGCACACGCGGTGGGCGCACGCTATAAAGACGAATGGATAGGTGCTCGCGGCACCGCGATATTCTCTTTTCATGCCATCAAAAACATGACTTGCGCCGAAGGCGGTTTGATTGCCACCGACGACGATATGCTGGCCGAACGGGTACGCAGACTGAAATTCCACGGTCTCGGGGTGGACGCTTTCGATCGCGACAGGCTGGGGCGTAAACCACAGGCCGAAGTGGTGGAGCCCGGCTTCAAATATAATCTTTCCGATATCCACGCGGCTATCGCCGTGGTGCAGCTGGCGCGGCTTCCTGAGATGAACGCCCGCCGCCGGCGGCTGGCGGAACAATATCGCCGGCGGCTCGCGGATTCGCCCTTCCTGCCGCTGGGGTTGCCGGACTACGCCCATGGGCATGCCTGGCATTTGTTTATGATACGCGTCGATCCGGAGCGCTGCGGCCTGGATCGAGACCAATTGATGGAGCGCCTGCAGGATAAGGGGATCGGTACCGGCCTGCATTTTCGTGCCGTCCATACCCAAAAATTCTACCGTGAGCGTTATCCGCAGCTGTCGTTACCCGACACCGAATGGAATTCGGCGCGTCTGTGCACTCTGCCGTTATTTCCCGATATGACCCAGGAAGATGTCGATCTGGTGGTCAATACATTGTTTTCATTAGTGGAGCCGCCCAGTGCCTCGCGTTGAACCTCTTAATACCGTTTCGATCGTCATTCCGGTATTTAACGAACAAGAAAGCTTAACGGCGCTGATTGACCGTACCAGCGCCGCCTGCGGTCAATTACGCCAGCGTTATGAGATTATCCTGGTGGACGACGGCAGCAGCGATAATTCCGCCGATATTCTGTCGGCGGCGGCGGAACGGCCGGACAGCCATATCATTGCCGTGCTGCTGAATCGCAACTATGGCCAGCACTCGGCGATCATGGCCGGTTTTCTGCAGGCCACCGGCGATTTAGTCATTACCCTGGACGCCGATCTGCAAAACCCGCCGGAGGAAATCCCCCGCCTGGTGAGCGTTGCGGAAGAGGGTTATGACGTGGTGGGATCGGTTCGGGCCAACCGGCAAGATTCCTGGTTCCGCAAAACCGCCTCGCACATGATCAACAAATTGATCCAACGCTCCACCGGCAAAGCCATGGGGGATTACGGCTGCATGTTGCGGGCCTATCGGCGCCAGGTGGTGGAGGCCATGCTGCACTGCCATGAGCGCAGCACTTTTATTCCCATCCTGGCGAATTCCTTTGCCAGGCGAACCACCGAAATCAACGTAAGCCACGCCGAGCGGGAGTTCGGCGATTCCAAATACAGCTTTTTGAAGCTTATCAATTTGATGTACGACTTGATCACCTGCCTGACCACCACGCCGTTGCGGTTGTTAAGTCTGGTGGGCAGCGTGATTGCCGTATCCGGTTTTACCCTTTCGGTGATATTAATCGCCATGCGCCTGATCTTGGGTCCCCAATGGGCGGCGAACGGCGTTTTTACCCTGTTCGCCGTACTGTTTACCTTTATTGGCGCTCAGTTCGTCGGTATGGGGTTACTGGGGGAGTACATCGGCCGTATCTACAACGATGTCCGCGCCCGTCCCCGCTATTTTGTGCAGAAAGTGATCGGCCGGCAGCAGTCCTCGCATACTCAGGAAAATGAATGATGAAAGCTATTGTATTTGCTTACCATGATATCGGCTGTGTCGGGTTAACCGCCCTGGTGGAGGCCGGCTACGACGTTCAGGCGGTGTTTACCCATACCGACGAGCCCGGTGAAAATAAATTCTTCTCTTCCGTGGCGAGGCTGGGGGCCGATCTCGATGTGCCGGTGTATGCGCCGGAGGACGTCAACCATCCGTTATGGGTGGAACATATCCGCAAGCTGCGGCCGGATATTATCTTTTCCTTTTATTATCGCCATATGCTGAGCGAGGAAATTCTGTCCCTGGCGCCCTGTGGAGGCTTCAATCTGCACGGCTCGCTGCTGCCGCGCTACCGCGGCCGCGCGCCGGTTAACTGGGTGCTGGTCAATGGCGAAACCCAGACCGGCATCACGCTGCACCGTATGGTGAAAAGAGCCGATGCCGGCGATATTGTCGCCCAGACCATCCTGCCTATCGCGGATAACGATACCGCATTGAGCCTGCACGCCAAGATGCGCGAGGCGGCGAAACCGCTGCTGGACGATCTGTTGCCGCTGCTCAAGGCCGGAAATGTCGAATGTATGCCGCAAAACGAGGCCGAAGCCAGCTACTTCGGTCGCCGCACCGCCGCGGATGGCGAAATTTTCTGGCATAAGCCGGCACGGGAGATAGCCAATCTGGTGCGGGCGGTTACCGAACCTTACCCAGGGGCATTCACTTATCTTGGGGAGCGAAAGCTGATCATCTGGCGCAGCATGGCGCTGGATACTGTTCACGACAAGCAGCCCGGTACGGTGCTTAGCACCTCTCCGCTCACTATCGCCTGTGGCGAAGGCGCGCTGGTTATACAAAGCGGCCAGGGCGAGACCGCTTTGTATATGCAAGGCAACCGTCTGGCCCAGGAAATGGGTATTATGCCCGGCGTGCGCCTGGCGGCCAGGCCCGCGGCGGCGCATGGACGCAGGGTCCGGGTGCTGATTCTCGGTGTGAACGGTTTCATCGGTAATCATCTGACCGAACGCCTGCTGCGTGAAGATCGGTACGATATTTACGGGCTGGATATCGGTTCCGATGCCATTGAGCGCTTCCTGGATAACCCGCACTTTCACTTTGTCGAAGGGGACATCAGCATTCATTCCGAATGGGTCGAATACCATATCAAAAAATGCGATGTGGTCGTGCCGCTGGTGGCTATTGCCACGCCCATTGAATATACCCGTAACCCGCTGCGGGTGTTCGAGCTGGATTTCGAGGAAAACCTGAAAATCGTGCGTGACTGCGTGAAGTATCACAAACGCATTATCTTCCCCTCCACCTCGGAAGTATACGGCATGTGCGACGATCCGGAGTTTAACGAAGATACCTCCCGGCTGATCGTCGGGCCCATCAATAAACAGCGCTGGATCTATTCGGTTTCCAAGCAGTTGCTGGATAGGGTCATTTGGGCCTACGGCGCCAAAGAGGGATTGAAGTTCACCCTCTTTCGGCCTTTCAATTGGATGGGACCGCGCCTGGACAACCTTGACGCCGCCCGTATCGGCAGTTCTCGGGCCATCACCCAGCTGATCCTTAACCTGGTGGAAGGATCGCCCATCAAGCTGGTGGACGGTGGGACGCAAAAACGCTGCTTCACCGATATCAACGACGGTATAGAAGCCCTTTATCGCATCATTGAAAACCGTGACGGACGCTGCGACGGACAGATTGTGAATATCGGTAATCCCGCCAACGAGGCCAGTATCCGTGAACTGGGGGAGATGCTGCTGGCCAGCTTTGAGCGTCACCCGCTGCGCGATCGCTTCCCGCCTTTTGCCGGTTTCAAAAATGTCGAAAGCAAAAACTATTACGGCCAGGGTTACCAGGACGTTGAGCATCGAAAACCGAGTATAGAGAATGCCCGCCGGCTGTTGAACTGGCAGCCGGCCATTGCCATGGAGCAGACCGTTGCCGATACCCTGGATTTCTTCCTGCGCAGCACCATTTCCGCGGGTAGAAAAGGGTGAAACGAGTCGGATTACGGGTAGATGTGGATACCTTCAGCGGCACCCGGGACGGGGTGCCGCGTTTGTTGGCGCTTTTTGAACGCTATAATATTGTCGCCAGCTTCTTTTTCAGCGTCGGACCGGACAATATGGGCCGCCATCTTTGGCGGCTGATGTATCCGCGCTTTTTGCTGAAAATGCTGCGTTCCCATGCCGTGTCGCTTTATGGCTGGGACATCCTGCTGGCCGGCACGGCCTGGCCCGGCAGGAATATTGCCCGCTCGCTGGGGCCGCTTATGGCGCAGACCGCCGACGCCGGGCATGAAACAGGCTTGCATGCCTGGGATCACCAGGGCTGGCAGGCCATGGCGGGGCACTGGCCGTCAGCCGAACTTGAACGGCAGATCCGGCTCGGCGTGGACGCGCTGCAGGCCGGCATCGGCCGGCCGGTGACCTGCTCCGCGGCGGCGGGGTGGCGCGCCGACGGACGGGTGCTGGCGGCAAAGCAGAATTTTGGCTTTCGCTACAACAGCGACTGCCGCGGCGTCCATCCCTTCAGGCCGCTGTTGGACGATAACCGCATCGGCACCGTGCAAATCCCGGTAACGCTGCCGACGTTCGATGAAGCGATCGGGCGTGAAATACAGCTGGACGATTACAACGACTATATTCTCGATTTGATCGCCAAAGATATCGGTCCAACCGTTTATACCATCCACACTGAAGTAGAAGGCCGCTCGCAGTCGGGGATGTTTGAACAATTACTGCAACGGGCGCAACAGCAGGACATTCTTTTTTGTCCCCTAAGCGCGTTATTGCCGGCGGATATCAATTCATTGCCTCTTGGGCGCGTGGTTCGCACACCGTTTCCGGGGCGCGAAGGATGGCTGGGATGTCAGGTCCCGGTGGTTGAAACATGATGAAAATCTTGCAAAATGTCCGGGTCGCCGGCGGCGGTGTGGTCCTTTTTTTTGTCTTGCTCTATCTGCTTCCCCTGAACGGCCGTTTATTGTGGCAGCCCGATGAAACCCGTTATGCCGAGATCAGCCGGGAAATGCTGCAGCGCGGCGACTGGGTGGTGCCCCATTTGCTCGGACTGCGTTATTTCGAGAAGCCGGTGGCGGGCTATTGGTTGAACAATATCAGCCAGTGGCTATTCGGCGACTCCAATTTCGCCCTTCGTTTTGCGGTGGCGTTCAGCAGCGGTATTACCGCCATTTTGGTCTTCGCCCTGGCAATGATGATGTGGCGGCAGCGCCGCACGGCGCTGCTTGCCGCCCTGATTTTTCTTTCCATGACGTTAGTGTTCGGCGTCGGCACCTACAACGTGCTGGATCCGATGATTACGCTGTGGCTTACGGCGGCCATGGCCTGCTTTTACCTGGGGTGGCGCGCCGAAAGCCCGGGCAAAAAATGGGCGGCCTACATATTGCTGGGATTGGCCTGCGCCATGGGCGTCATGACCAAGGGGTTCCTGGCTCTGGCGGTACCGGTGTTCGCCGTGCTGCCCATCGCCATACAGCAGCGCCGTTTCCGGGAGCTGTTAATCTATGGCCCCTCGGCGGTGATGGCGGCGGTATTGCTCTGCTTGCCCTGGGCACTGGCGGTGGCGCACCGTGAACCGGATTTCTGGCACTATTTTTTTTGGGTGCAGCATATTCAGCGTTTTGCCGAGGACAACGCTCAGCATAAGGCGCCGTTCTGGTATTATCTGCCGGTGATCGTGGGCGGATCCATGCCCTGGCTTGGTTTGCTGCCGGGATCGTTGCTAAAAGGCTGGTTTGAGCGCCGCGTCCGGCCCGAGCTGTTTTTCCTGTTCTCCTGGGTCGTGATGCCGTTGCTGTTTTTCAGCATCGCCAAAGGCAAGCTCCCGACCTATATTTTGCCCTGCATGGCGCCATTGGCGCTGCTGATGGCCGCCTATGCCGCCGACTGCGCCGCGGCGTTACGTCATCGCGTTTTCCGGCTGAACGCGGTCATCAATATTATTTTCGGTGGGGTGTGCATCGTGGCGCTGGCGGCCATGGGCTTCGGCTTGTTCCATCACCCGCTGTACGGCCGGCAGGAGTGGCCGAAAATCGCCATCGGCATTATCGCCTTCGCGGGCTGGGTATTGTTCGCCGTTTTATCCCTGCGCCGCGCCGGACAACGCTTTGCATGGGTCGCGGCTTGTCCGCTGCTGCTCGTGCTGCTGGTGGGATATGCGATTCCGCAGCATACCATCGACAATAAACAGCCGCAGCACTTTATCCGGCTTAACGCCGATCTGCTGGATCGCAGCGGCTATATATTAAGCAATGATGTCGGTGTGGCCACCTCGCTGGCATGGGAGCTTAAGCGCGGCGATATCGAAATTTACCGGGAGAAAGGCGAATTGAGCTACGGGCTGGCTTATCCCGATGCGCAGGGACACTTTGTCAGCGGGCAGGATTTTACCCACTGGTTGTCGCAGGCTCGGCAGCACGGCAACGTGTCTCTGGTGCTGCGGCTGCGTGAGGACCATGATGTGGCCGGCGATCTGCCCCCCGCCGACGCCGTGCGGCAGCTAAACAAGTTAGTGCTGTATTTCTACCGGCAACGGCCATGAACGGCTATCTCCTGGTGTTGCTGGCGAGCCTGCTGGCATGCGGCGGTCAGCTGTGTCAAAAGCAGGCCGCCTTGTGCTGGCAGCGGCGCCGGCCGCCACAGCATCGCCGCCGGGCAACCCTGGGCTGGCTGGCGGCGGCGGCGGTGCTGTTGATTATTGCCATGGCCGTCTGGCTCAGCGTGCTGCAACGTTTGCCGCTGAGCCAGGCTTACCCCATGCTCAGTTTGAATTTTGTTCTTGTCGCCTTATGCGCGCACTGGCTTTTTCATGAGCGAATTACGCTGCGCCAGTGGTGCGGTGTGGCATCCATTATCCTGGGTATAGCGTTGATGGGGCTGTTTGCATGAAGGGATTATCCTGGGCGGCGGCCAGCGTGCTGTTGGTGACGGTGGCGCAACTGCTGATGAAATGGGGCATGGCGCAAATCCCCCTGCTGCCGTTGAATCTCATTGCTCCGGGTCTCGTTGCCTATTACGGGCTGCCGCTGCTGGCGTTAGCCGGCGGCATCCTGGCTTATGCCTTATCCATGCTGTGCTGGTTTTATGCTTTGCTCTATTTGCCGTTAAGCACGGCTTATCCGTTAATCAGTATCAGCTATGCCCTGGTGTATTTTGCCGCCGTTTTGCTGCCGTGGTTCAATGAAACGGCTACATTCTTCAAAACCTTCGGTGTCGCCTTTATTTTATTCGGCGTGTGGTTGATCAACGGCAAGCGCTCCGGGAAATAGCGATTTTCCCGTCTCTGTTTCATGCTTTTTTTTGCATCTCTTTTTGCACATTGAGCAGGTGAATGCCTTTAACGTTTACACCCTGAGCCCACTGTCCTTATGCAGCTCGCTGGCGCTGCCGGCCGGCTGGGCATCGGCGTCCCGCGGTCTGGGCTCGACAATGGTGACGACAAAGATCAGGCAGAGCAATGCCCCGACGGATAAGGCGAAAAAAACCATATTCCAGCTATAGTGGTCCAGAATCATCCCCACGATAAAGGGCAGGCACATTCCCCCCAATTGTCCGCCCATATTGATAATGCCATAAGCGATAGGATAGGTGGCTTTGTTCACCCGGCCCATGGCATACACGGAAAAAGCCGAATAGCCCAGGGCTAACAGTAGGCCGGTCACGAAAAACAGCGCGGTCAGCAGCCACTGATTTTCCGGTGCGTGGATAATGAGATTCATGGAAACAATGGTGGAAATGGCGCTGACCATCATCAGGGGTTTCCTCCTTTTTCCCAAGACATTATCGGACAGCCAGCCCCCAAGCAGATTGCCGATGAGCGTGCCGACAAAAGGGGAGGCCGCCAGCATGGCGGAATGCATTACCGAAAATCCCTTCTCCTGTAACAGGTATTTCGGCAGCCATGACATCAGAACGCCAACGGTGCCTACCATAAAAAAGTAGCCCAGCGCCGCGCCGTAAATATCCCAGCAGCGGAAACACTGTTTTGAACTGGTGAGGTCCGCCACTTCCCTAGTGCGAATCACGCGATCCAGCCAGTAAAAGCGGAATGCCTTGATCTCCCGTGCCTGGTTATTGAGCGAGGAGACGCCGCTCTTGATATATTTCAGCTCTTCTTTGGACACGAATTTACTTTGTTCCGGGTGGTTACAGACCATTACCGCCCAGATAATCGCCAAAAGGATGCCGGGAATACTAAACAGGATAAAAATATAGCGCCAATCGAAATTCATCAGGATCCAGGCGCTGATCAACGGCACAATAAGCGGCCCCATATTGGAGCTGGCCAAAAAAATACCGGTGGCCGTTCCCTTTTCTTTGGCGGGAAACCAGTTATTGATGGTTACCGTGGAGCCGATAACCACGGTGGACTCGCTGATCCCCACCAGCGTTCTCAGCATCTTGAGATGCAGGGCCGAATTCACCATACCCATCAGGCCTGTACAAATAGCGGTGAGAAAAATGCCCAGCGAATAGGTTATTTTAACGCCGAATTTATTGACCAAAAACCCGGCTGGGATTTGCATGATGGCATAACCGGCAAAAAAAAGGCTTACCAGAAGGCCTGCCTGCGTGTTGTCCAGATTATATTCTTTTTGAATAAACGGCAGGGCAAAGCCAATGTTAGCCCGGTCCGCATATTCCACCGTGTAAACAATAAATATTAAACTCATGACCCACCAGTGATACTGAGTCATCCTTTTTTCTGTATATTAGCCATGGGGATATCTCCTGAATAATATCCTTAGAAATAGGTTATAAGAGGCAATGGCAAAAGTATTGTCGGGGTAATAGTTTAGGGATATATATTACCCCGAGCTAAAAGTAAAATTTTGATAATACTAATTTAACTATTTACTGTTTTCATAATCCGCTTTGCGGCCGGTATAATACTTTTCTTCCGCCGCCCTGATTTCCGGTAAATTCAGCAATTGGTTAAATTCCTCAAAAGGATCATGTATTTGATGAAATTTTCAGTGGTGCCTTCCCGTTTTAATGTTTTCATTAATTCAGAAACGGCCCGGGCTTCGGCATACACTGAAGAGACGCAGAAAATAACCAGATTGTAGCCGATATCCTGCAGCTTCCCGGCGGAGAGCAGCGGGGTCCGCCCATGTTCAAGCATATTAGCCAATACGGGCACATTGAAACTGCTGGTGACGACGCGCATTTCCTCTTCCGATTCCACCGATTCGATAAACAATACATCCGCCCCGGCTTTTTCATACGCTTTA
This sequence comes from Sodalis ligni, assembly GCF_016865525.2. Lineage (NCBI taxonomy): Bacteria > Pseudomonadati > Pseudomonadota > Gammaproteobacteria > Enterobacterales > Bruguierivoracaceae > Sodalis > Sodalis ligni. The sequence continues at coordinate 861,275 of NZ_CP075169.1, forward strand.
CCGCGTTTTATCGCTTCTTCAAGACCATAACTGGTTCGTGCGTCGGTGCGGGCCATTATCAGCATATCGCCACGGCGAGCGTCGCAAGCCGCCTGGATTTTGCCTACCATTTCTTCCAGCGGCACCACGTCGCGACCCAGCATATGCCCGCATTTCTTAGGCGCAACCTGGTCCTCAATCTGCATCATGGCCACGCCGGCGCTTTCATAAAGCCGGGTGGTTCTGATCATATTCACGGCATTGCCAAACCCGGTATCGGCATCGGCAATAACCGGAATGTTGACGCGATCGACAATATTCCTGGCCCGCGTGGCCATCTCGACCTGAGTTAAAAGACCTACATCGGGCTGACCGAGCATGCTGGCGGCGGTACCGTACCCTGTCATATACACGGCTTCAAAACCGGTGTCTTCAATGATTTTCGCGGTTAAAACATCATGGGCGCCCGGCGCCACCAGAATATTTTTTTGCTGCAGTCTGGCTTTTAATTTTGTTCCCATTCCACTCATGTCAATTATTCCCGTACAATAAAGATGATTGTTTCTTTGCCGAAAGCTGATGCCTTTGGCAAACATCTTTCAGCGGCTCAGTACAGGAATAGCAGTTATCGTGCCAGAAAAATGCCCGATATTTATTTTTAAATAACCTTAAGATTCAATTGAATGCATGATATCGATTTTAATCGGCTTAATTTTTCCCATGTGTAGAACGGTTGTTTTAACAAAATTGATAAATATTTATCATTTATGTTATATCAATTTTGATATGCCATTATCAGCAGCGTGAATAAAGTGAAAATAGCGGCAAGAGAATGCAAAATTTATTCTTTATCTGCCTCACCGGCGGGATGATTATCCGACTCGCTATATTTCATCTCCTGAAGTTTGCGCCAAAGGCTCATGGTGCTGATCCCCAGTTTCTGCGCCACCTTGCTGTGACTCCCCTGGCATTCCGCCAGGCAGCTCATGATGATTTGCTGTTCGTGACGCTTAATCATGGTTTTCAGCGGCAAAGAGTCCCTTTCGGCCAGTGGCGGCAGGGAAAAATCGCCGGAGGCGCCGTCATCGGCGATGAGGTTCGGCGCAGCGCTTTTGATGCGAAGAAAAAGCCGGTCAAGCAGCAAACGCCGCTTTTTTTCGTCTTTGATTTGAAATAGCAGGGCGATGCGTTCCACGACGCTTTGCAATTCGCGCACATTGCCCGGCCAAGGCCAGGTCACAAAGGTCTTCTCCATAAAAGGATAGATCGCCGCCAACTGCTGCTCATCATGAATTAGCCGCGCCAGCAAACGTTTGCCGATGATCAGCGCGTCATCGCCCCGCGCTCTCAGAGGGGGAATATCCAGGGATAGGATGTTAAGGCGGTAATACAGATCTTCCCTGAACCCGCCGCTGGCGCAAAGCTGGCTTAAGTTTTTATTGGTGGCGCAGACGATGCGCACGTCAATTGAGAGAGTGCTGTCGCCTCCCACCCGGCGCACTTCTTTTTCCTGCAATATCCGCAGCAGCTTAACCTGGAAGGACAGGGGCAGCTCACCCATCTCATCAAGAAAGAGGGTTCCTTTATCGGCCAGTTCAAAAAGACCTGGTTTCCCTTTGCTTCTGGCGCCGGTAAAGGCGCCGGCCTCATAACCGAACAGTTCGCTTTCCAACAGGTTCTCGGGAATTGTGGCGCAATTAAGGGCGACAAAAGGGTTATCCCGGCGGGCACTGGCATGATGTATTCCCTGGGCAAAAAGTTCTTTGCCGGTACCTGACTCCCCTTGAATAAGCACCGTCGAGTCGGTTTTGGCGTAGATAGCGGCCAGCTCGATGATTTCACGCATATCCCCGTGCCCGGTGACGATATCTTCCAGACGGTATTTGGCGGCGAAGCCGGTTTGCTTAGGCTTGCGCAGCCGCATCTCCTGGTGCTTGATATCCGCTGCTTCGGTAAAGGTACAAACCACTCCCCGGCAGGAGGAGTCGATGATAATAGGTACCCTGTTGGTGACGATGGTGGCGTTGCCGATGTCTTGCAGTTCGCCGTATTCGGCGCGTTTGCTGTTTAAAACGCTCTCGACATTGGTATTAGGGATGACATCGCGGGCTTTATGGCCGAGCACGGAGCTGAAATCCACGTTCATGATGGATTCGGCCCGTTTATTCATGTGGGTGATATGATTGTCGGTATCGGTGACCAGGACGCCGTCCCACACGCTGTCCAAAATGGTTTGCAGCATAAAATTACGCTGGGTCAAAACGCGCCGGGTGCCGGCGATATTGCATGCTTCATTAAAAGCGATCCGCACCGAATCCTCTTCGGACTCCAGTACCTTGGCCCTAAGACCGTATTTTACCGCCAGGGGCGGGATCAATTGCCCGCCCAACAGCAGCTCCGCCCCGGCTTCTTTGGCCAGAATTATTTTATTTTCCAGCTCCTGAAAATTATCGAAAACAGCGTTGGTAATGTTGCAACGCACGGCCTGGGCCACCTGCTGCAAACCGTAAATTTCGTGCCCGAAGCTAAAACAGACGATTTTGCCGGCGGCGTCACCGGGGGCGGCGGACCGGTTGAAATCCAGCAGAGTCCGAAGAACGTTCAGCGCGGTAGTATGGACGGATACAATAGGTATATCATTAAAATTATTGCGTAAATATCCCGCCGTGCCGCCGCGGCTGATGATAATCTCGGTATGGGAATCCAGAGACTTGCGCGCCATCTCCGCAGCGTTGTCCAATACGCCGCGTACCAGCGTGATGCTGCAATCGAACTCCGGCGCGATCTTGCAGACCATTTTTGTCAGATCGTTGGTGGGGGAGACGACTAAGAAGTGATAATCTTTTTTTTCCATGGTCAATAGCAAGATCCCGTAGACACGTCAACGCGGACCATCTCACGCTCATGCAATAGTTTCAGCGGCCATGCCGGGACGTTAACAGCCTTATCCACTCATTTTCTGCGGGTTGTGTTGCAAAATTCAAATTTGTTTATGTTTCCGGACAAGAGAACCCGAGGGACTCTGAAAGATATCCTGCTCTCGGCCGGCGGCGCGCATTTTACTGACATAGGCGCCCCTCATTACGATAGGCGTTAAATAATATTTACCCGCTACGCCGTTTATCCGCACGTAATAATAAGCAATGCATTATCCTATTTTATTAATCAGCCTTCGAAACTATATTGGCTTAATTGGCTTAATTTATCTCATAAGCCGGTGGTATTTTAAATAACTGAGACATTCTTTACTCCCCGCGTAGAACTAAATCGGCCTTACGAAGCCATTTTCTTTACATCATGCTAAAAAAGCCTTTCAAAAAGTAGAATTGGTGGATAGGACCCGCAGAAAGAAAGGAATCAACCAATCGGACAATAATAATGCATCTTGAACAATGCCAGGTTGGCTTGCCATTCCTTACCGTATATTATCGCCATAATATATTTATTATAACTTTAATCGGCAAAAAAAAAATCGATCTCTGAAGGAAAAAAGAGTGCAACAGAAAAAACGGTGACTAAACTCCTTGTTTATTAATAGGCTGTAAGAATTTAAGGTTTAGAAACAGCGAAAAATTTACAGATTTTACGCAATCAAAAATGAGGAGTAGCGGTAACCGATTAGCCTCCTAACCATCTGTTTTTGATCTCTTTTTTTCCGGCATAACCATAAAGTTTCTAAGGTGCCGGTCGATAAAGATACTATATCAGTAAACCGTTTTACAGGGAGCGGAAATTAGCTGATATTTCGCTTAATAAAGACGAGGGCATTTCCCTCATACGTCTTCAACAGAGAATGCGTTTAATAGCAAATTTGAAAATTTATGTTTTTACATCCTGCACGTCTTTTCACACATATGCGCAGAAGTCAGCATAGATATAATTGACAGGAGCCTTACCATGAGCTTACTTAAAAATACCAGTATCAGGGTTATCCTACTAATTACGCTTGGTTTTTGATTTTATGGGGCGGGGTTTCCGCGTTTACTCTCTTTCCTAAATCAGGTAACTCAATTTTAGCGACCAGTGAAGAGCAAAAGGCCGATATAGATATCATAAGCCGCGGCAACGATCAGTACTTTCGCACCGTCACGCGACTGGCCAGGGCGATGGATTTTGTGCAAACCGGGGAAATGGCGGATGCGGATAAGGTTCTGGCAACGGCGGCAGACTCCTTTCAGAACGCCAAAGATGCCCTGGCCTCATTTAAGGCCAAGCCGCACTTATCGAGCGATACCGCCGTTACGGATGCCATGATTGATAGCTGGACCAAACTTATCAATCAAGCCCTTGAGCCGATGTTCCAGGCGGCGCGGGCCAAGCAGCTGGATCAATACCGCCAATTTTTCAGAACGCAATATCCGCCGTTTAGCGTGGCGTTTGGCGCGGCGGCCGAAAAATTCAAAGCACAGGCCCGTTCGGATGATTCTGTCAAACAGGTTTATACACTGGTGGATTTAAGCCGTAAGATCTTGATTGCCGCACTTGTTGCCGGCATTGCCATTCTGCTGCTCACTGACCGTTATCTGATCAATTTCATGATTAAACCGCTAAAGCGTATTGAATCCCAGCTTGAAACCCTGTCGGACGGACATCTGGGCGAGACTATCGCTGAATTCGGCCGCAACAATGTCGGACAGCTGATTCCTCATTTACAAAGTATGCAGCAAAGCCTGATCCGGACCGTGACGGCCATTCGGGACAGTTCGGCCTCTATCTACCAGGGCTCGGGAGAGATAAGTCTAGGCAACAGCGATTTATCGTCCCGCACCGAACAACAGGCTTCCGCTCTGGAGGAAACCGCCGCCAGCATGGAACAGCTAAGCGCGACGGTAAAACAGAATACCGAAAATGTATTTCAAGCCAACAAGATGGTGCAGGATGCTTCGGACACCGCTAAAAAAGGCGGCGCTATTGTTGATGAGGTTGTGGAGACCATGAGCAGCATCAGCACCAGCTCGAAAAAGATCGCCGATATTACCGGGGTCATCAACGGCATAGCGTTCCAGACCAATATTTTGGCGTTGAACGCGGCGGTTGAAGCGGCGAGAGCCGGCGAACAGGGCCGTGGCTTCGCCGTGGTGGCGGGAGAAGTGCGTAGCCTGGCCCAGCGCAGCGCACAGGCGGCGAAGGAAATCGAAGGGTTGATCAGCGAGTCGGTTGAACGGGTCAACACCGGTTCGGTTCAGGCCTCCCGTGCCGGTGAAACCATGCATAATATTGTCCAGGCGGTGGCCAAGGTCACCGATCTGATGGGGGAAATTTCCTCTGCTTCCGATGAGCAGAGCAGGGGGATCAGTCAGGTAGGGCAAGCGGTATCGGAAATGGACAGCGTTACCCAGCAAAATGCGGCGCTGGTTCAGGAATCCGCCGCAGCGGCCGCGTCCCTTGAAGAACAGGCCCGTCTTTTGACTCAAACCGTGGCCATTTTCCATCTGCCCGCCGGGGGAAATAGCGTCAATAACGCGCTGCCGGCCGAGGATAAGCCGGAGAAACGCCTGCTGTCGCCGCTTACCGCTTCACCGGAGCAGGAACATACATCGGAAAATTGGGAAACATTTTAATTTTTAAGCTCTGAATTTCAACACGGGTTTTCGCAGCCGCAAAGGGTCAGCGAAAACCCGGCTTACTTAATCTGTGCCTCTTTTATTACGAATTATCCGATATAGCCGAACCGCCTTTTTTCAGACAGGGTTGCCGCCGCCGGGGCGGGGCCGTTAATAAGCCTTTCATATGTGTCCGATATCATTCCGATTATTTGACTTACGGCCGGATGATTATCTTTATAGTTACCGGTCTGTCCGGCTGTAACGATTCTGAAATAAAGTGATCGAATACTGCTTTTTATTTAGCGCGGATAAAAAGATGTCTATTATCAAACCAGTGGTTCACTGGCCGAAAATCCTGAGGTTTCGACATCTGTCGCTGCCGGGATGGATGACCAGCCTGCGAGGCGGTTTCATACTTTTTACCCTGATATTTTGTTTGCTGCAGTGCGCTTCTATCGCTTTGTTAACCCGGCTGGTGACGCAAACGACGACCAATGTCACCACCGCCCGCATGATGACCGAACGGCAATCTCTGTTGAACAAATCACGCATAGAACTCTTGACCGCCAGCGACAATATCAATCGCGCCGGCATCTATTACATGCAGGATAAGCAAAGCGGTTCGGTGGGCAGTTGGAATGCCCTGGCGGACAGCGCCGATGCATCCCTCAAAGCCGCGCAGGGTTACTACTCTTCTTACCAGAAATTGAGTTCGGGACAGGATGACAGCGCTCTGCAGCAAAGTTTTTCCATGGTATTCGACGGCCTTCATGAGCAGTTAAAAGGCATCAGGGCCGATAATATCGACTCATTTTTTATGGTGCCGATCCAGGCATTCCAGGAACAATTCAACGGTCTGTTTTATCAATGGCTGCAGCAGGATAATGCCGATGCCGAGCGTTTTAACCAAACCATGCTGGCTTCATTGACCCATAACCGTAATATCTCCCTGAGTATCTCGGTATTGCTGATGGGTTTATTGGTCTTAGCCTGCCTGGTGTTATCCTTTGCGGTGGTGACGCCGCTCAATCGCGCTTTGCGCCATTTGGCGTCAATCGCCACCGGCAACATTGCCCATGCATTACCGGCTTCACGCTGGCAGTCCCGTGAAATCCACTGGCTTAACCAAGGTATCGATGAGATGCAGCGGGGCTTGCAGCACATCATTCAAGAAATCAATGAAATATCATCCCTGGTAATGCACAGCGCCAATGATATTGCCCAGCATAACCAGGGGTATAGCCGGCAAAACCAGCAACAAATGGCCGCCTTCGATGCCATCAGCGATAAACTGGACAGCGTTGCCCAGGACGTGGATAACGGGGCGCGTTTCGCCGGTAACGCCACCAAGCAGATGAACGACGCGGAAGCCTTAACCCGACATTGCGGTGAAATGGTCACGGAAGTTGATCGTAAAATGCATGAAATTGTGGCCGAATCGGAAAAAATCGCCGGTATTATCACGATGCTGGACGGGATCTCCATGCAAACCAAGCTGTTGGCGCTGAATGCCGCCATCGAGTCGGCCCATGCCGGTCTATACGGCCGCAGTTTTTCCGTCGTGGCGAAAGAAATCGGCTTATTGTCTCAAAAAAGCGGCAGCTCCACGCGGGAAATCGACCATCTGATCCACTCCACCCATAAGCATATCGACAGCGGTTTCAGCCGGGTTAAAGCACTGGATACCTTTTATCTGGATATCATCAAATCGGTGCGGGGGGTGTCGGTGTTGTTAGAGGAATTACAGCAGAACGCCAATCAGCAAAGCTTCCAGGTCAATACCATCGCCGGTGAGATTAAACGGCTGAACAGTCAGATACATCAAAGCCATTCCCTGACGGTGGCCAGTGCCCAGGCCTCCGATTCGCTGATTTCCCATTCCCAGCGATTGCGGCAAAGCGTCAGTAAATTCTCGCTGACCTTGTAGAGGCCAAACGGAAAACAAACGGTAACTTCAGCCGCCAGAAGGTTCCGCCGCCCTGAAAGGTGGCCATGTCCCGGCATTGGGAGAAACAATATTTAACACAGTGCCGGTCAGAATCAGTGGCAACCCCTTTTCATATCCCTGTACTCTGACAATATCCGTATTCCTTCGGCACCCTTTATTAAGCGACACTATTTACGAGGCGGTTGCAGGATCGCTCCGAATGAGGAGAACATTTTGGATAAACAGCTACCTATACGCATCGCGGTGATCGATGATTGGCAATCCGTTGCGGAGCAAGCCGTGGATTGGTCGGTTTTACACTCCCTGGGATCGGTGACTTTTCTTCATGATTACCCGGCGGCGCCCGCGCAAATGGCGGAGCGGCTGCAATCCTACGATGTTATTTGTCTTATGCGGGAACGCAGCCGGTTTGATAAGGACCTACTGACCCGGTTACCCCGATTGAAACTGCTGCTCACCAGCGGCATGCGTAATGCGGCTGTGGATACGGAGGCCGCCGCGCAGTCCGGCATTCTGGTCTGCGGGACCGAGAGCGGGAAGCATGCGGCGGCCGAATTGACCTGGGCGTTGATTATGGCCGTGACCCGTAACCTGGCCGACGAAGCGGGCTCCCTGAAAACAGGGGGATGGCAGGTAAGCCTGGGCGGCGGATTATACGGTAAGACGCTGGGCATTCTGGGTTTGGGTAAAATCGGCCAACGGGTTGCCGGTTATGCCCAGGCTTTCGGTATGCGGGTGATTGGCTGGAGCCAGAATCTCACCGCCGAGGGCGCGCAGCAGCACGGCGTGTCCTATGTCGCCAAGGAAGAACTCTTCAGGCAATCTGATGTGCTATCCATTCATTTAGTCTTGAGCGACCGCAGCCGGGGCATTGTCGATGCGTCTTCCATGGCTGTGATGAAACCCACCGCCTATCTGGTTAATACGTCGCGCGGACCGTTGGTAAATGAAGCGGCGCTAATCAAAGCCCTGCGGGAACATCATATCGCCGGTGCGGCGCTGGATGTATACGATCAGGAACCCCTGCCGCGGGATCACCCGTTCCGCCGCATGGATAACGTCCTGGCGACTCCCCATATCGGTTATGTCACCCAGGAGGATTACCGCATCTTTTTCACGCAGATGATTGAAGATATCCTGGCCTGGCATGAGGGTCGGCCCATACGGACCCTCTCTTGAACCGGTAGGCGCGACGTCGCAAAGCTAACCGCCATCGGCGTACTCCCCGCGCAGCCCCCCGCGGCGAAACGCCGTCGGGGACAAATTCTCATGGGTTCTGAACTGGTGCCGCAGCGTCGCTTCCGAGGAGTGCCCGGAAACTTCGGCAATTTTGGCAATGGAAAATGAGCCGTTGACCAGTAATTCCTTGGCGTATTCAAGCCGGCACAACGCCAGCCACTGCATAATGGGCAAGCCCATGGTTTCCTGAAAATGGCGCTGCAGGGTCCGTTCGGACATCATGGCCCGTTTCGCCAGGGATGACACCGTATGGGGCAACGCAAGATTGGCCCTCAGCCAGTCCACCAGGCCGGCAATCCGGTTTTCGCCTTTTTCCACCGCCTTGGTTTTAGGCAACTGCTGCTGGCGGCCTTCGCGGTGAAAAGAGATAACCAGCCGCTGGGCCACCCTATTGGCGACCCGGTGGCCGTAATCGGATTTGACCAAATGCAGCAGCATGTCCAATCCCGCGGCGGAGCCGGCGGAGGTCATTATCTGGCCTTCATCCACATACAGCGCCGAAGGCAAAACGTTGGTATCGGGATAGCGCTGCGCCAGCAGGCGCGCATGATGCCAGTGGGTGGTAACGCTTTTGCCATGGAGTAATCCGGCCGCAGCCAGTACAAATACCCCGGTACAGATGCTGCATATTCTGACGCCCCGTTGATAAGCGTCCCGCAGGCTTTGTAATAAACGCTCGGGAGGCGCTTCATCGATGTCACGCCAGGCCGGGATCACGATGGTGTCCGCGGTTTCCAGTATTTCCAATCCGTGCTGAATTTCCATGACCAGACCGCCGACGGCATGGATTCGATGCTCTTCCGCCGTACATACCGAGAAGCGATACCAATCAACATTCAGCTCGGGACGCTGCACGGCAAAAAACTCAATCACGCAGCCAAATTCGAAGGTACGCAGCCGATCGTAGGCCACGGCCACGACGTGATGTTTCTTTTTGGCAGAATTTATACGCATGTTGACTCTTCACATTCTATGAAGCAAGCAGATCGTCAAGGGATAATATCCCTGTTTTAAAGGCTTGGCGACGGCTAATTCGTTCATGTGATGCCGGACGCCTGGCATTTAATTGATGTTATATGAGGAGTAGGACATGCGCATCGCTCTGATTAATCCGGAAACCGAGACGCCGGACATGCGAGAGCTCTATGGCCATTATGAAAATCTGGCGCTGGGACTCATTGCGGCACAATTGCGTTCGGCCGGCTACAGTGTCGAACTTTTTGATTTGCGGGTGGATGGCTTTACCGAACATGAGATGGTGACGAAAATCATCAAAGGCCGGTTTACCCTGGTGGCGTTCAGCGTTAATTACGTCACGCTTCAATCCGCCCTGCGGATCAGCCAGCGTCTTTATCAGTTCGCCGAAGCAAAACCCTTTATTGTCCTTGGGGGTGAACATGTCTCTTATGAAGATGTCGGTATCCTTACGGCCTATCAGTCCATCGATGCCATCTGTCGCGGCGAGGGTGAAATCAGCCTGAAACGGCTGGTGGATACGGTCAGCAATGATTTCCCACTAAACGACGTCGATGGGATAACGTTCCGGGATCCGCAGACCGGACTGATACATATCAATAATAACCGGCTACCGAACAGCGAGCTGGACGGTCTTTCGTTCGCGGCACACGACATAGCCCATCGAGGCATAAAAACCGGCAGGCCGGTAAAAACGGGGATATTGATCAATCGAGGCTGTCCCTATCCCTGTGTTTTTTGCAATGCCCAGCGTTTCTTGGGCAATGAGTCAACCGGGGTCAGAACCCGCTCGCCGGCAAATGCCGTCAAGGAAATCGCCGCATTGGAACCCCTGATTAGACAGACCAAAGATTATCTGCATATTTATGATGCGACGTTTGTGACGCCGTCGAAAGAGAACAGATTATGGATGAATGCCTTTTGCGAGGAAATGGAACGCAGGGAACTGTCGCTGCCGCTTAATGTGTTTATCCGGGCGGACAGCTTCAATATTGATAAAGAAAAGATCACCAATTGCTTATGCGGTTACGCGCTATAGGCATGATAAGCACTTATCTGGGACTGGAGGCAGGGGACGATGAACAATTGGACACCTATAATAAAAAATCATCCCTTCTGAATCCAGCAGAGTTTTCCAGTATCTAAAATCCAAGGGAATAGCGGGCTCCACCAACGGCTGCATTACCTTTTTCAGGATGTCACTTTAAAACAGGTACAAAAACCATTCTTTTTATACGGCGCCGGTTTGGCTTCGTTCTGGAATATTTCTTCACGAGCGGAAACCCTGCCGGGAATACGGCTTAACCAGCATACCCTGATGGAGCACAGGTATGTACCCTGGGATGTTACGAATTATCATTTCAGCGACGGGAAAGTTGCGCAGCTTTATGCTTATGTAAAAAGGATTCATGACCGGTATGAAATCATCCGTCTGGAAGATCGCTTGTTACGGGAAATTCGCGATCAGATAAAAATCACGAATTTCCATAAGGGCCTGCTGGGTTATTCAGAGAGAGAAGCGGAGTTTGATCGCTATATTGAACTGATACAAGCAAATACGGTGGAATTTTTACTTGCGCTAATCAATGAGTTAGATGCTACCGGCTCGATATCGGATCGTTTCATGAAAGAGGAATTCAGCTATATCCCACGTTTGGAAAAAATGATAAGAGAATTATCTATAATATTTGGAGTGAATTGAATGAACATCAAAGTCTATATCGCACTCTCCCTTTCCGCTTTTTTCTGGGGTGGTTCCGCCATCGCAGGTAAATATGCTTTAGATGTCTTTGTGCCCTCTATTGTCACGTTTTTACGGTTTTTTATCGCAGCATTGATAATCTTATGTTTCATCAAGGATAAAAATAAACTTATCCGTATCGATTTAATTACCCATCTAAGAATGTTCGTTACGGCGATTTTTGGCGTAACGCTATGCTATTATTTTTACTTCAACGGATTGAACGGCAGCAGCGCTTTTAATGCGGGAATCATCGAAGCGACCATCCCCTTGATCACGTTGCTTATTGCCGCCATGTCGGGCATGGAGCATGTCAAACCCTGGCAGTTATTTGGCTTGATAATAGCCTATCTCGGCGTAACTATCACCATCACCGGCGGCGATTTGAATATTTTGTCTGCCGCGTCCTACAATATAGGCGATGTCATGCTGCTTGTCAGTACCTTGTGTTTCGGTATCTATAATGTATTGATTAAACGCTGGGTTATCCCCTTGCCGGGCATGATAAGAATGTTTTATCTGTTCTTTTACGGCAGTATAGCCTTCCTGCCATGGGTTTTGGCGGACGCTTTTCATCTGCAATTTTATTGCTATCCCGGGAAAAGCATCACATTTATAAGTATTGCTTCATTGTTGTTCATGTCCATCGGCGGCTCGGTGCTGGCCTACCTTTTTTTCAATCAGGGTATCGATAAAATAGGCGCCACCAAAGCGGCCTCATTCATCAATTTGGTGCCTTTTATCACGGTGCTGCTGTCAGTGTTCGTTTTAAAAGAGCCGGCCGGTTTGTTCAAATGGTTGGGTGCGTTAATTATCATCGCCGGCGTAATGTTGTCCAACAGAGCGACGGCGGCAAAGCCGCAAACCACCCCGTCGCCATGATCCCGGCGGAAATGGTTATGCCAATCCCCGTGATTATCGCTATGATAAATATTCCCCACTCTGCCTGAGCGGGATTATCCCCGTACCATGGGTTTAATTTGTTCCCCTTCCTTATGTCAGGTATATCGCTTAGAATGGACAACGCAATCATCTCTTTTGAGATTGATTTAATCAAATTTCCATAAAGCGAAGCAATACTTGAACGCTTAATCATAGCTAAAATTCCGCTTTATATCTTTTTTTGGCAAATTAAATGTTTCTTTTAAATATAAATAGTAATAAAACTGTAAGAAATTTAATTTAACATTAATTATTCTAACTATTAGAACGCTTATCAATGAAATCAATAATTCTAAGCATTATTGTTACAGCACATAATAGCGGAAAATATCTGGCGGCCTGTCTGTGCTCATTGAAGCTTGCCTTAGGGATCATTTTGACTTATGCGAAATATTACTCATTAATGATGCATCATCTGACGATAGTGAGAGCATATACGATCAATTTGCTCTCGGCTATGAAAACGTAAAAATTTAATGTTTCATATGAAAACATCGGGATGGTAAGAAACTTTGCGGTCCACAAGTGCAGTGGCCAATATATCACTATGCTGGATGGGGACGATCTGTTCATACGGGCTTCACTGATAGACATTTTGAATTTTCTCCGCTCCCGCAGACCCGATATGTTGATCACCAAGTTAAATGAAGTGATTGTAGAAGCGCCGGAAGGCAAGGTTGCGCCCTTTTCCGCCAGGAAGATCGGTCAAGACAGGGCCATCAGAGAGTATCTCATTCATAAATCCTTTCAGGCGCATTTCATCGGGAAGTTTATCAAAAGTGAAATTCTTAAAGACCATCATTTTCCTGACTTTATATGTTATGAAGATGCATTTCTTTTTAGAAGTTTTGCAGCATTGCGATAAAATATTTTATTCAGGTTCGGGACCCTATTTATATATCAAAAGAGCTAACTCTTTATCAGCGAAAATTGACGAGGGAAAAATTAAGCTTTATAAAATTTCGCTGGAAAGAATGGAGTCTATTCTCGGTGGCGACTATAAGTCACTACAACTTTGTCATTGGATAGATTTCGTTAATCGATATCATAATATCATCGCTCTTTGGCACGATCGCGGCGGGGTGAAACAGTGCCTGGAGAATGTAAGAACCTTGCCTTTTATGCTAAATCCCTATGTGCGCTTGAGTTTCAAACTAAAGCTTCTAAAAGTAAAAAAAATAACCAAAGCTTGGTGATAAGAATAAAATTCTCCCTCAGATAAAAATCCATGTCAATCCGCCAGTCACGGCGCCGGTACCTGAAGTTAATTTTTTGTTTAATAAAACATTATATGTTTTAATATAGGGTTTTAGCGCCATTGTGCTTACCTGGACGACTCCACCACGGCCGTTTTCCATCGTTGCCCGCTTTAGACAACTCTCAATGGTCATGGCCCATTGCACGGCTTAGCTGGTGCGGCTAGGGAAGGATTTTTTATAAGGCTATAATTTTATTATGAAAGTTAAATCGAACCGTCTTGTAGATCGGGCCGAGCCGGCAAAGATACCGCTTTATCAAAAGATGAAAGACGATCTGGTGCAGCGGGTTCTGAGCGGTGAATGGCGTCCGGGGGAGCTGGTGCCCAGCGAAACGGCGTTGGCAAATGAATATTCCGTCAGCGTCGGCACCGCCCGCAAAGCCATTGAGCAGTTGGCGCAGGAACGGATGGTGGTGCGCCAGCGGGGGCGCGGCACGACTATTGCCACCAACAGGGGCGGGAGCAGTAAGCCGTTTCGCTTTCTGAAATTTTTCTCCCGGGATCATATTCGAACGGAAGAGTCGATATATCTTGAGATTATGCCGGGCAAGGCCACGGCACAGGAAGCCAAGTCCTTTGGTATTGAGGCAGGCGCACCGGTGGCGCGCATGGTTCGGCTGCGGGCCGCGAACAAGATGCCCATGCTCATCGAAAGAGCCGCCATCAGGGAAGATTTATGCCCTAAAGCCAGCCAACTGATTACCCTTCATCGTCCGGTGAGCATCTCCAGCTTTCTCGACCGCATGTTCAATATTCTGATTATGCGGATCGATGAAAAGATATGCGCGGCGCTGGCCGACGAGGAGGATATCAAGCATCTCGGCGCCGCGGCGGGTGACCCTGTGCTGGCGGTAGAGCGTTTGTCTTACGATCTCGCCGGCCGGCTTATCCAGATAAGCCAATTGCATGTAGCCAAAGAGGCCTACTACGCCACCAGTACCAAGTGAATCACGTCATCAGGGACGCCATACCGGCCGCAAATCATCATCTATTGCCCAGTGCGGCCGGCCGCTCCTGATCCGCACTCCGCCAACCCATCGTTCCATTCCGGCTTGATCAAACCAGTAGGCGCAGCCTGCCGTTACCCGTTGTCCCAAGGATGTCAGCGTCAGCGTGCGTTCATGCCAGAGGCGCTCCGGCGGCTGTCAAGGATGTTGGCACCCTTAGTCATTTTTTATGCTGCATTTTCCAGCGCTGTTTCCGGCTTATCCGGATTCAACATCACCACTTCGACACGTTGCCATTGGCGACAGTGTTTTGACCATCGTTCCGGGTTGGCCCTTTGGGCTGATTCATACAAGGCTTTTCGGTTTGCCAACAGGGCAATGTCATGCCCCTGATGGCGTTGTTCCGGCGTCACATAACCGATAGCGCTATGCCGGTGCTCTTCGTTGTACCATCGGCTAAAACACTCAACCCACTGTCTTGCCTCATTTAGGTCCAGGAAGCCCGATGACGGCCACGCTGGAACATATTTCAGCGTTCTGAACAGCGATTCTACATACGGATTGTCGTTGCTGACCCGCGGCCGGCTGTGCGAACCGGTGATCTGCAGTTCTTCCAGCTTTGCTTTCAGCGTTTGGGATTTCATCGGCGCCCCATTATCGGCGTGCAGCACCAAAGGTTGCCGGTAGCACTGTTCACGCAGCACGGTACGCTGCAGCAGGGCGGCGGCCTGGTCACCATTTTCTTCTTCGTGAACCTCGTAACCGACGATTTTCCGGCTAAAGATATCTTCTATCAGATACAGATAAAATACCGGCCACGGACTCGTGACGCGAGCCAGGTGATGTCCCATGTCCACACGTGGCGGGGCGCACGCGCCTGATAGCTGGTCGGTTTATTGACCTTCAGCGGTGCCCGGCTACGCCCTCGATGATGCACCTGACCGTGGCGCCGCAGGATCCGGTAAAACGTCGATTCGCTGGCTAGATAGACCCCTGTGTCCGCCAGACGTGGCACGATTTGCGCTGGCGGCAAACTGGCATACTCCGGCTCGTGACACACGGCCAGTATTTGATGTTCTTCGGCGAGTGTCAGCTTATTGGCCGGTCGTGGGCGCACCGCCGAAGGCCGGCGGTCTTCGGCCTGCCCGTTCCAGCGCCGCCAGGTGCGCAGGCTGATGCCCACTTCTCGGCAGGCGGGGAGCAAGCGCGCACCGGCGCTCGTCGCCTCGCCTATCCACCGGATAAATTGCACTCGCTCGTTCGCTGGCGTCAGTCGTCCTCGTCTGCTATCCCGTAATAACCATTGAGCTTTTTTCGCAACACCAGCAACGCGGCCGCCTCCGCCAGGGCTTTTTCCTTTCGGGCCAGTTCTCGCTTCAGCCCTTTGATTTCTTTTTGGGCCTGTTTTTGCGACTGCCGGGTATCGGGTTGTGGCGTTTGAAGGAAGTCTTGTTTCCACTGGGCTATTTGTTCTGGATAAAGCCCTTTACGACGGCAATATTCGCCTAACTCGGCTTGACTGAGTGTGGCAGTTTCCACGATCACGGCAAAACGGGCTTCGGTCGACCATTGTTCGGTAGTTTTATTCGCTCCGGGCACGGGCTTTCCCTCCAATTTGGCCTGAATACGCCAGTTGTAAAGGGTAGCTTCCGATATTCCTTCTTGCTGTGCAAGTGCGCTAACAGTCATGTTGTGAGGAGGTAATAATTTGTCCAAAACAGCAGCTTTACGTTCAGGTGAATAACGTTTCATGTCAGGCTCCACTACCCCCAATTAGATTTTCAGTAGGGGATGCCATCTATCCTGACAGGGGGGGGCTCGGTTCCGGTCTCGGTTATCAACGGGGAGGGTGCGTCAATCAGCGGGCGAAGCAGGGCATGGAACATAGTATCGCCCAGGTACGGAAGCGGCTCCCGTTTCGCCATGAGCTCGGCGAATACTCGGCCAAAAGCAACCGTCCCTTTTTCACGTATGATTTCCAGCGCGAGATGTTCGGTTAACGAAAGACCGGTGCGAAGCGCCGGCAATTCCCTTAATTGCCGTAATAACGCCGGCGCCAGAAAAGGCAATGGCGGACTGGGAGCGTGCGCCAGCGCCGCCCAGGGCAGGGGTGATGAAGAACGATAGGCGGCCCAGGCACGGCGGGCCAGGCGCAACGCATCCTCACCCAGCGGCCGGCGCTGCGGCCAAAGCCAGGCAAGCAAATCGGGGGCGAGTTGGCCGATGCCGATAAATCGTTCCACACCGGGCACGTGATTGATTTCTATCAGCTCCAGCCGAGGGGGGCGATGCCGCAGTCCGGCCAGCAAACGGATCAGGAAAAGCTGATCGTAGGCATCCGCCTCGCACCACAGCACGACATGAGGGGAGTGCGCCAACTGGTCGATAGCGACGTATTCCTGAGCCAGGCGCTGCCTGCTTTCTGCTTCGTCCATGGCGAAGGCGCGGCTGATAAATTTACTCCGGACCGCCTGGAATTCCGGCGGCGGCAGGTCAGGTACCGGCCCCATGCATAAGGGATCGGTGAACATTCGGAATTCGCCTTTGAAGCCGGCGACGCGCAGAGTATGGGCTATGTCGTTGCCGCAACGCCAATGCACGGAATTTGCTTCATCGTCCGAATCGAATCCGGGATGGCGGGCGGCGAAAGCAATGGCGTCAATATGCGCCTTCAGCTTCGGCCAGCTGGGAAAGCCCAAGTCTTGGGCAATTAACCATTGCGCATCGGACAAACGACGGGGATGGGATGAAAATCCGGCGCCCGTAAGGCGTTCTTCCAGGTTGGGCGCGGCGCCGTTCCGTAGCTGCTTGAGCAGCTCTTTGGCACGCTTGCGCTGCTGTTCGAGGTTGATTTTACCGTCGTGGCGGGAAGAATATTGCAGATGTTGAGGCATACGATCTCCATGCTAAGCCTTGTCCGCTGTAAGGCCGGGAGCCGTATGGGCTATTCGTCTGGCTGATGACCTGGGCGCAGCCCTTTCCGCGGACGGGAGGCGTGGAGGACGCCATGTCCCACTATAGCCGAAGAGAAGATAATGACGCCACGCCTTTTAGGCGGAGGGTGTGAACGTGCGCTCTTGTTCGTTGGGCGAGGGTTGCAAAGGGCCTTTACTGGGTATCGCCGCGAAAACGTGCCAGGAGAGCGCTGGACATCCGGCATCCATCGGCTAAAATAAATACTGTGTGCATATACAGGTTATGCCAATGACGATGGATCTTTTTGAAGACGCGTTGCCGCCGCCGTGGCACGAACAAATCGCTCCCGGCGCGGTGGTGCTGCATGGTTTTGTCCGCGATCACGGTCCGGAGCTGCTGGCAGCGGTAAACAGCGTGGTAGCGCAGGTGCCTTGGCGCCACATGATCACGCCGGGGGGTTACCGCATGTCGGTGGCGATGAGCTGGTGCGGCAACGGCTGGACCAGCGACAATCGCGGTTATCGCTATTCGGATCGGGATACCCGCACCGGCAAACCCTGGCCGCCGATTCCGGAAATATTGATGGCGCTGGCGGATGAAGCCGCTGTGCAGGCGGGATTCGGCCATTATGTACCGGACTCATGCCTGATGAACCGCTACGATCCCGGCAGCAAGCTTTCCCTGCACCAGGATAAGGATGAAAATGATTTTGGCGCGCCTATTGTATCGGTCTCCCTTGGATTGCCGGCGGTATTTCAGTTCGGCGGCCTGCAGCGCGGCGACAAGGCTAGGCGCGTCCCGCTGGCCCACGGCGACGTGGTGGTGTGGGGCGGGCCGTCCAGACTCAATTATCACGGTATTTTACCGGTGAAGGAGGGGTATCATTCGCTGGTGGGTCCGCATCGTATCAATATTACGCTGCGCAAGGCACTATAGTATGATATTGCCATACCCTTCGACTCTCATAATATCCTGAATCAGGGGCGGCGTACCGATAGAGCAACACCTGCCGTGAGAATGACCAGCCCGACGATTTGCAAACTTGTGGGGTATTCGCCAGTCAAGGGAATGCCCAGCAGCATCGCGACACCCGGCGACAATGCGGGAAACAGCGCGGCGCGGCTGGCCCCCAAGTCCTGAACGGCGCGGGAAAACGCAAAAAGCGCTATCACCCCAGACAGTACGCCTTGAGCGACAATTTGCTCAAGAAACATGGCTGGGCTGATTTCGCTGAAAATGCGCACCCCCCCAGTGAATAGATAAATCGGTGTATAGATCAGCCCCGACAGAACCGACACCACCGCCGTGGCCTGGAGTGGCGCAATTTTCCATTGACGTTGCAAAACGGTGAACACCGCCCACATCGAGCCTGCGAGCGCAAACAACATATCGCCCACCCAGGCTCTCGAACTGCCGTACAACAGGCCAGGGCCTGCCGTCACGGCAAGACCGGCAACGATCACGAGCAAACCCGCGATCCTGGGGATGCCAGGCCTTTCACCCAGCAGCAAAGCGGCCAGCACGATGCTGACCAGAGTCAGCATGCCCAATTGAATGACGGCGGCATGGGCGAGCGGAGCGAAGTGATAGCCACTGGCGCCGACCACGATAAACAATGGCCCCGCCAACAGGGCAAGACAGACGCCCTTGCGCCAGCCCATGCCGGTTAGTCGCTGTGGCGAATGGCAAGCCAGCCAGGGCGCGAGAATGAGACCGGCGGTCAAGTAGCGCAGAAACGCCAGATCGGTGGCTTGCAGTCCAGCGGCAATACCTTGCCGGGAGACCACCAGAAACCCACCCCAGATCACGGCAGCCAGCAGGCCTGAGACCAGCCCGCGACGCAGGCGAAGGCGATCAGGGCTGGCGGCCTGCCCATCAATAGCAGTAACTCTGGTCATTCGACGGCTCCGCTTTAATAAAGAGAAAGGGCATTTTAAGGATCCCGTGGCATGACCGGCAGTGCAGGTCATCCCCTGTACATGGTCAGAAAGGGTATTGGCGACGCGTGCTCTGAACGGAAATCCAGTGCTCGGTGGTAAGGTCGTCGATCAATCCCTGCGCACCGAAACGGCCCAGCCCCGAGTTCTTCTCTCCGCCAAACGGCATATTGGCCAGATCGACCGCAGGCACATCATTCACATGCGTCATGCCTGCTTCAATCCTTTGGGCAAAGCGCACACCGCGATCAAGATCACCGGTGACAACAGCACTAGACAAACCGTATTCGGTGTCATTGGCGATATGCAGGGCTTGTTCCTCGCTTGCCGCCCGAATCACTGGCGCCACCGGCCCAAAAATTTCATCCCTGCCCAACCGGACCTCGCCCGTTATGTTGGTGAAGACATGGGGCGGCATGACCAGTCCCTGTGGTTGGGCGCCAAAACACAAAGTTGCGCCATCGGCGTGGGCCTGTTCGATCATCATCGCGACACTGTCGAATTGACGCTGGTTGATCAGCGGTCCAATGACCGTGTCGGCGGCATTCGGATCCCCATACTTCAACCCTCTTACACGGTCAACAAAGGCTTCCACGAAACGATCGTGCAGGGCGTCCTGCACAATGATCCGGTTGGCGCTGACACAGATTTGCCCCTGATGTAGAAAGCGCCCAACGATCGCCAAGTCGACAGCCTGGTCGAGGTCAGCGTCATCCAGAATGACCAGCGGATTGTTTCCGCCCATCTCCAGTTGTACTTTCTTCAGAACTTGGCCCGTTGTCGCGAGCCCGGCAATGCGCTTTCCCACCCGTGTCGAGCCAGTGAATGAAAGCACGCGCGATGCCGGATGCAATACGAAAGGATCGCCAATCAGGTTGTTGTCGCCCGACACCACACTTAATACGCCAGCTGGTAAGCCTGCTTCCTCGAATACCTTGCCAAGCAGCAGACCGCCGCTGACCAGCGTTTCACTGGCTGGTTTGAGCACCACGGCATTGCCCAGAGCGAGCGCGGGGGCCAATGCCCGGGTGCTCAGATGCAAAGGCCAGTTCCACGGGCTTATCACGGAGACCACACCCACCGGCTTACGATAGATACGATTCTCCTTGCCAGGAATATCGCCCGGGATGATCCGACCCCAAGCGCGAGTTGGCAGGGTTGCCGCCTCCAGGATAATTGAGCGCACCGCCGCCCATTCAATCTCGGCCTTGGTACGTACGCTGCCTGATTCCTTGATCAGCCAATCCACTACTTCAGCGTGCCGGGCGTCCAGCACGGCCACCGCACGGTACAGCACTTGGGAACGCTCGCCTGGAGTTGTCGCCGCCCAGTCACGCTGGGCCAGCGTCGCAGCCTGGAAAGCAGCATTGATGTCATCGATACTGGCTTCAGGGACTTCAAGCAATGTCTCGCCGGTGAAAGGGTTGGTATTGCGGTAGAGGGTGCCGGCGCTGCCCGTTTGCCAGCGGCCTCCTATCAGCAGCTCTTGAAATGAGTAGGGATGTGGCCGTTGAACTACAATCGCATTGGTCATTGTGGGATCTCCTAGAAATGGTGACCCCGAGTCTGATGCTCACAAACGCTACTGACCAATTCGAAGTACGCGAGCGCTCGATAAGTCTGGCTAATCGCGCCTGGCTATCGTGTCTGGGACCTCGGACGCTTTTAATCGAACAGCCTCCCCGGCCGCCAATTCGATGAAGTCCAGGACAAGGGGGTTCTGCTCTCCCGAGCGGGAAAACAACTCGACAGTCAGGGGGTCGAAGCCATTGACTGGTCGATAGAGTAATGTAGTAGGGATAACGGTGAAGACATAGACAGCACCGAGCAGCACGCCTAGGCCCTGTTCGACCAGGGTGATGCCCACCTGCGACTGGGTGGTCTCATAGACAATGTTGGGCTTGATCCCAACGCGCGCGAAGTGCGCGAGCAGCGAGTCGTACAGGGGCGCGTTCACTGACCTGCCCGGCACAATCAGCCGTTCGCCTGCAAGGTCCTCTATGCTCAATTGCGCACGGTTAGCCAGCCTGTGGGTGTCGCGCATCAACAGTGACCATTCGGATGCCAGCAGCGGTTGCGATGCAATGCCCGCCTTTGGACTGTTAGTCTGGATACGGACCCCGAATCCCACATCAATCACACCCGAAACAAGCGCATCGAGTTGCTGCGCGCCATTGAGTTCGTGACGAATGATGTTCACGTCCGGATACAGCGCTTGCAACCGAATCAACGCAGGAGGAATGAACGGCAGGTTGGTGTACTCAACCAGTCCAAGGGACAACCTGAACGACTCATTTTCTCCTGCCTCACGAGTTGAGCGCAGGGTCGTATACAGCAGATCGAGAACCCGAGCGACGCCATCGCGTAAAACCTCGCCTGCAGCCGTTAGTCGAACGCCTCGCGGATCACGTACGAACAACTGCACGCCGGCCAGTTCTTCGAGTTTTGCGATTTGCTGACTGAGCGCCGATTGAGTGACGTGCGCAGTGTTTGCTGCCTTGCCGAAATGCAGTTCGCGGGAAAGAATCTGGAAATAGCGCAGTTGACGCAACTCCAAAGCCCGCATGGGCAATATCATTTTTTCATCCAACGTGCACCTCTCTCCCTTCACCGTTGCACTCTGAAATATTATTAAATGCTCAACCGATGTTGCTACGTTGATCACCGCCTTTCGTCCACTGGCCATCGATTCAATGTGCCGCTTTCTTAATCATACTGTCAGTACCCATAATCTACTATCACCGCTGAGGGTACTTTTCATTCGCATACGCAAAAAATCAGCAATGGATTAAACAGTTCACACCATTGGTTGGAGGTACTGGTTGCGCTGTCGCATTCTTTGTCCTGTCCGGCATTTCAGATATCACCCTCAAATAGGTGGCTGTCCCAGCCGTAGTCGCGGGATCGAAACCGGCCGAACGGCCGGCAATCCCATCGAAGACCGGCGCCGAGCTACAGACGTGTTGGCTGGTAGCCGGCCAATGCCGACTCAAGGCTCAAACCCAGTCATTGCCAGGGTGCGCCCTGCGCGAAGGTCTCGACAAGAAAATCAGTCATGGCGCGCACCTTGGCGGGTGGCTTGCGATCGGCGGAACGTAGCAGATGAATGCCGCCGACATTTGCGGCGGGCTCATCCAGAATAACGGCTTCCAGACTACCCGCTCGCAATGCGTCAGCCACGATAAAGTCCGGCTCATAAAGCACCCCCATGCCAGCCGCCGCGGCGGCGACAAGGGCATCGCCGTTATTGGTGCGCAGTGGCCCCTTGATCGGTACGCTTTGATCCGCCTGTTTACCGAAGCGCCAGGCATTTGGCCACGATAGTGGCGAAAGCATGAAGCTCAGGCAGTTGTGATCTCCCAGCTCGGCCCAGAATGTCGGACGCCCCCGCCGCTGCCAGTAATCTGGCGCAGCACACACCACCATAGCGCTATCAGCAAGCTTCCGGGCCAATAGACGGCTGTCCTTCAGATGACCGACTCGGATGGTGAGATCCCATCCCTCTTCGAGCAGGTCGACAACGCGATCGTTGAGTCCCAACTCCACGTTGACTCCCGGATGCCGTTCGTGGAAAGCCGGCAGCAACGGAGCGATGTAGCGTACGCCAAACGACAACGGCACATTCAGCCGAAGCAATCCGGACACCTCGATACGCTGGGCTGCGATCAGCGCCTCCGTCTCTTCCAGCTCCGGCAATAAACGCGCGCACATCTCCAGGTATTGCTGCCCCGCTTCGGTCAGCGTCAACCGGCGCGTGCTGCGCTGAAGCAATCGCACTCCCAAACGTAACTCCAGTGCGTCCACATGCTTGGTGGCCATGGTCGGGGACAGGTTCATTTGCCGGGCGGCCGCCGATAGGCTGCCGGCCCGCGCGGTCCGCCAGAAGATCTCCATGCTTGTCACGCGATCTAGCATTTTATTTCATACCTCTGGTTGGAATTAAATTTAATAGAGCGCATATTATCAATCACAGGAAATAAATGCACCATTGATAGCATCTGATTTCCTATATCTGGCGTTATCCTATGACCCGGCATTCGCATCCTTTTCTCTGCGGAAATATGATTTCCCGGCGACAGTTACTCATCGGTGCAGCAGCAGGCGGCGCCGCGCTCGCACTTGGGCCGGCCAGGGCTGCAGACTCGTCTCTGAATGGGACCTGGCGCGCTGCAAGAGCCTTTGAAACAGCCCTGATGGAGTCCGTCTTCAGCGGGCATATCGTGGGTGCAACCGCTGTCGTTGCCCAAGCCGGCCAAGTTGTCTTCCAGAAAGCGTTCGGTTTCGCCGACCGTGAAGCCGGACAAGCCATGCGGGTCGACTCCCTGTACCGGCTGGCCTCCATGACCAAGCCAATCGTGTGTGTTACCGCACTGGCGCTCGCTGAACGGGAACTCCTGCAATTGGATGCCCCAATAACACGTTGGTTTCCCGATTTCCAGCCTCGCCTTGCCGATGGCAGCACTCCAACGATCACGCTGCGCCATCTACTCACGCACACATCGGGATTGGGATACGGATTTCTGGAAGAGCCGGACGACCCCTACCATCGCCTCGGCGTGTCCGATGGTATGGATGGCTCTGGTTTGACCTTGGCAGAGAATGTTCGTCGCATCGCTCAGGCTCCGCTGTTGTTCGCACCTGGTAGCGCCTGGCACTACTCAGTGGCGATTGACGTGCTTGGAGCCGTCATCGAACAGGCAACGGGCCGCCCGTTGGCCGACGCCGTGCGCGAGGTGGTCACCGCGCCGCTGGGCATGGATAGCGTCCGATTCGTTGCTCCGGAGGGTGCCTCGCTGGTGACGGCCTATGGTGACGCAACGCCGGAGCCGGTGAAGATGAGCGACCCGTTCGCGCTGAAGTTCGGCAAGAGCGCCATCGCTTATTCACCCGGACGTGCGTTCGATCCCAATGCCTTCCCTTCGGGCGGCACCGGCATGGTAGGTACCGCCCTTGACTATCTGCGCTTTGCGGAAGCGATGCGCACCGGGGGTGGCGGAGTCATCAAGCCGGAGACGGTAGCGGCCATGACTCGCAATGCAGTGGGAGATTTAGCCATTGACGCGGCCGGCCCCGGTTATGGATGGGGACTCGGCGTGGCCATCCTCAAGAATCCAAAAGCGGCGAAGCTCCCGCTGTCGGCCGGATCCTGGAACTGGTCTGGCGTGTACGGCACGCACTTCTGGGTTGACCCCGCATCCCAACTGTCCGTTGTGGTTCTGACCAATACGGCCGTCGCCGGTATGACCGGGGCTTTCGCACTGGCAACGCGCAACGCTGCCTACGCGGCCTAACCTCTAATCCATCCAGGAGAACCAACATGAGAACCTATCAATTGCAATCCGGCGCCGGCATCGGCGCCTTAGTACAAACGGATCTGGCTTCCCGTCCACTCGGCCCTCGCGACGTGCGAGTGCGTATGCGCGCCGCTGCGCTTAATGCCCGCGACCTGGCCTTTGCCCGCGGCGCCTTCTACAACCCACCGTCGCACCCGATCGTGCCATTGGTCGACGGATGTGGCGAAGTGGTGGAGATCGGTGACGAAGTCACCCGATTCGTTGTCGGTGAGCGTGTGATCACCAACTACTACCCGCGCTGGATCGACGGCACGATCACTCCAGCCAAGACTGCTGTGTCATTCGGGGCCCAACTGGATGGGACTTTGGCCGAGGAATTGGTCACGGATCAGGAAGGACTGGTGCGGGCCCCCGCCTCGCTCGATGACCGCGCTGCGGCAACGCTGTCCTGCGCCGGTCTGACCGCATGGCACGCACTTTTCGGCGTAGCCACGCTCCTGCCAGGGGCCAACGTGCTATTGCTGGGAACGGGCGGTGTTTCGATTTGGGCATTGCAACTCGCGTCTGCAGCCGGTCTTTTCCCCATCATCACATCGTCCCAGGATGACAAGCTGGAACGCGCCGTTTCGCTGGGAGCACGCGCTACCGTCAACTATCGCAGTACGCCCGAGTGGCAAAAAGAAGTCATCGGGCTCACCCATGGTCTAGGAGCCGATCTGGTCGTCGAAGTCGGCGGCGAGGGGACTCTGGCGCGCTCCCTGCAAGCCAGCCGCGCCGGGGGAACCGTGGTGGTCATTGGCCGAGTTTCCGGCGGAGGGGGCATATCGATCGAGCCCGGTGCCCTGATCGGGGGCGCCAAGCGACTGACCGGCATCACCACTGGCAGCCGCGCCTTGCTGGAAGACCTCGTGCGATTCGTTGATTCCGCCGCGATCACACCTGCCATCGACAAAGTCTTCGGGTTTGGCGAGGCACGCGACGCTTACGACTATGTCGCCCATGGACAGCACTTTGGAAAAACCGTCATCGACTTCAGCCAGTGATTTTTGCTGAATTCCGGCACGCCCTATCGGCTCACCGGCCCTGTCTCTATACAAACGTATAAATATTGGACAAACTTATGCGCCTGATCTTCATTGCGGTTTTATCCGTATTCACACTCATGGCAGAGGCAGCGATTGCCGCAGAACCGGTAAGGCTCGGTGTGACAACCATCCTCAGCGGCCCCAATGCCGATCGTGGTCAAAGTGAACGTAATGGCATCGAACTGGCATTGAAGCATATCAATATGAATGGCGGAGTGCTTGGTCGGTCGGTTGAAGCGGTCTATGCCGATAATGCTGCAGACGCAACCAAGGGCGTTGAGGCTGCACGACAACTCATCGAAAAGGACCACGTTTCAGTCTTGATCGGAGCGTTAGCAACCCCCGTAACCCGCGCCATCATGCCGGTGGCGAACGCCGCTCGAGTGCCCTTGGTGATAGATATCTCGGCCGGCCAGGAATTCGTAGACGCCGCAGGCATGGGTGGATTCGATTATATTTTCAAAACGAGCCCATCCGATTGGGACGTCGCAATTGGAATGATGCAATGGCTAAAGGCTCATAATGTAGGTACCGTCGCTATCCTGTCCGACAGCGACGTCTTCAATCAGGCCAATGTGGCCGCTATGGCCAAAGCGGCAAAGGAAGTCGGCATTAAAACAATCGCGACTGAAGTGATTCCTGCAGGAGAGGTCGAGCTGTCTGCCTCTCTACAGCGACTGGAAGGAGCGCGTCCAGATAGGATTGTAACTTTATTAGGCCGATCCAATCAGTCCTTCTTCAAAGCCTATGAGAAGAGTGCCGCGAGCATCCCGATTTCCGGGCGTATCGATTTTAATGCCGCACTCAATACGTTCACACCCGCCTTTATCAATTCCGGCCGATTTGATCAAGCGATAGGTATTTCGGTATTCGCGCCAGCAGTAGCCACAGGCGGTTTGGCCGCATTCATTCAGAATTATCGGCAGCAGTACGGTATAGCACCAACACAGCGATCCATCTTTGCCTACGAGGCCGCATTGCTTATCGTTGATGCGGTACGCCGGGCTGGAAACGATAATCCTGCCGACATTCAAAAAGCAATCAAGTCAACCGACATGGCATCCCTTCTCGGGGGAGATTTCACCATGGACATCCATAACCACTCGCATACGCATCTCCAGATAGTCGGCCTTCGGGATGGTAAGATAACGCTGATCGATAGCGTGACCAACAGCACACCATAGGCATCATCACTTTTCATTCACTCAAGGGAATAAGAAATTACGATGAGAGTATTGATTCTCGGAGCGACGGGCCAGGTCGGGCGCTACGCACTAAGCCAGGCATTGGCACATGAGGATATAAGCCTGATAATCGCACCCACGCGCCGGGCTCTTCCTGCTCATCCCAAACTCTGCAACCCCGTATCAGATGATCTGGAGCAAACCCTTCCCGGCATCCAAGCTCTGACCATTGACGCAATGATCTGCGCAATCGGAACAACAATTGCGAAAGCGGGCTCGAAGCATGCGTTTCGGCAGATTGATTACGTTCTGCCGATCACGTTCGCGGAAACAGCTTTGGCCCGGGGGGCATGGGCATGCGCCTTGATTTCCTCACCCGGAGCGTCCTTGAACATACCGCTAACCTATTGTCAGACCAAAGGTGAGTTGGAGCGAAACATCAAGAAGCTCGGTTTCCACTCGCTTACCATTATTCGTCCCGGAATGATTGGCGGTCACCGCGAAGAGTTTCGCTTGGCTGAGAGAGTGATCTTCCCTATTGCCAAAGCACTTGGCCCCATCTTGCCGCTGGGATTGCGCATCAATCCACCCGAAAACATTGCCAGGGCGCTGATCGACAGCGTCCTATACAGAAAAAATGGCATTTGCTTGCTTACTTCGAGAGACCTTGTGGATTATCCGGCCGCGTGATTTTAAAAGTGTTGTGGCCGTAACCCGCTTGAGCGCAGAAAACGTGCAGATTAAGTTCCAGCGCCAGACGGGTCAACATCCGGCCTTTGTAGTTATATAAGTTCCTCCGCAATTCGGGTAGACGTTTCAGCGGCATCGCGGGAAAATATCGGGTCACAATCGGCGCCACGCCTCCGCCAGCGTCACCTTGAGGATAAGCGCCGAAGGCCAGGCGGGATTCTTTGCCGCCGAAGCTGTAGCGGAAATACCACAGACGCGAGCCGCTGGTTGATACCAGTAGATACAGACCGTGGGCATCGGTGATTTTGTAGGATTTTACCAAGGTTTTAGCAGCACGGATTTTACTGTCAGTTAGAGCCATGTGAGGGTCACTCCATTCATCGAACTGAATGACCCGCAATTTGACCCCACATTTTCCGGATACCTAGGGATAAATCAAAACGTATCGGAAAGGGTTTTTACGCCAACTTATTGAATTGCAATAGCATAGGAATTTATAAGGAGGCATAAAAAAAGAATGGTGGTGCCCGGACTCGGAATCGAACCAAGGACACGGGGATTTTCAATCCCCTGCTCTACCGACTGAGCTATCCGGGCAACGGGGCGCATTAAACCGTATCACAAGGATAACGTCAACGGCTTTATCACCTTTGCCCGCTCGGTTGACGAGATTTCATGCAGCCCTCATCCCACCGCCTTGAGGCATATCCGGCTGCCTTTGGAAAGGCATTGAAGCAATAAGTTATGTCATAATTTATCCAAATTAATTAATTTAATTATTAATCAAATAGTTATAATCAATTTGGATTTTGTTTGTTTTAAAGATTTTTTCTTGAACAGAGAGTAAAAAAATGCAATTATTGCCCGAATTTCTCTTATTATTCCAAAAGGTCAATGGGGGCCGCAGGTATGAACAATTCCTTGCTGCTGCGCTGCCACATCAGTCAATTTTGTCTGATGGCGTTCTCCTATTGTCTCATCGATCCCTATTTTTCTTTCCCGCTCACGCCCACCATGCGGTGAGGTTACCCCTGACCAGCTTGTAAGCATGACTGAAATCAGAGGGCTCCTCTGCTTTTCCTTATGCTTATTGGCTGCCGTCATCAGCGGTTTCTTCCATAAGTGCCGAATTTCCTAGTGGAAAACCTTGAAAGTTAATGCGGGTTGAGAAATTTCTCTCCCATTTACGTGCCTCCCGGCACATACACTCATCCTTAACCTTTTGGGATCGGTGACATGAAACTACTTAAGATCGCGGCTAGCGCCAGCCTTGTCGGGCAACTGCAGACAGCACGGGAAATCGTGCTGTTGACCGAGACTGATTTTACCGATGTGGCCGCATTGGTGGTCACTCCGGACGATGTCCGGGCGGGGTTGCTGAATATACTGCGGAACACCGGGCTGTCGATTCCGGCGTTTGTAGCGATAAATGAGCAAGCGCAGGCTGCGGGCATGGCACTACCGAAAGAGGCCTCAGCACTGGTATTGAACGGTTCAAAAGAGAGTGCGGCCCTCTTGGAAGCCGCGGCGGATACTTATCAACAGACGTTGCTACCGCCGTTTTTCGATACCCTGACCAAATATGTCGCCATGGGCAACAGTACCTTTGCCTGCCCGGGACACCAGGGCGGCCAGTTCTTTCGTAAGCATCCCGCCGGCCGTCAGTTCTATGAGTTTTTTGGTGAAAACCTGTTTCGCGCCGATATGTGCAATGCCGATGTGAAGCTGGGGGATCTGTTGATACATGAGGGTTCGGCCAAAGAGGCGCAGAAATTTGCCGCCAAGGTGTTTAATGCCGATAAGACCTATTTTGTACTCAACGGCACTTCATCCGCCAACAAGGTCGTGACCAACGCCTTGCTGACCCGGGGGGATTTGGTCCTATTCGATCGTAATAATCATAAGTCCGTGCATCATGGCGCGTTAATCCAGGCCGGGGCGACGCCAATCTATCTTGAAACCGCCCGTAATCCGTTTGGTTTAATCGGCGGTATCGATGCTCACTGTTTCGAAGAGAGGTATCTCCGGCGCCAGGTGGCGGAAGTCGCTCCGTGGCGGGCCGATGAGCAGCGCCCGTTCCGTCTGGCGGTAATCCAGCTGGGTACCTATGACGGCACCATCTATAATGCCCGCCAGGTGGTGGACAAGATCGGCCATCTGTGCGATTACATCCTGTTTGATTCCGCCTGGGTGGGTTACGAACAATTTATCCCGATAATGGAACAATGCTCGCCGCTCTTATTGGATCTCAACGAACACGATCCGGGGATTTTTGTGACCCAGTCGGTACATAAACAGCAGGCGGGATTCTCACAGACCTCGCAAATCCATAAAAAAGACGCCCATATCAAAGGGCAAAAAAGATTCTGTAACCATAAGCGTTTTAATAATGCGTTTATGCTGCATGCCTCCACCAGTCCCTTCTATCCCTTGTTCGCCGCATTGGAGATCAACGCCAAAATGCATGAAGGCGCCAGCGGCCGGCGTCTGTGGCAGGACTGTGTGACATTGGGAATCGATACGCGCAAGGAATTGCTGGCGCAATGCCGGCTTATCCGGCCCTTTATTCCTGAAACCGTCAACGGCAGACCCTGGCAGGATTACGATACCGGCGTCATGTCCGGGGATGTGCGGTTCTTCAATTTTGAACCGGGCGAGAGCTGGCATGCGTTCAGCGGCTATACCGACAATCAGTATTTTGTCGATCCCTGTAAATTATTATTGACCACCCCCGGTATCGATCGGGTGAGCGGAAATTATTCAGCGTTCGGTATACCCGCCACCATCCTGGCGACCTATTTGCGCGAGCAGGGCATCGTGCCGGAAAAATGCGATCTGAATTCAATCCTGTTCCTGCTCACGCCGGCGGAAGATCGTCCGAAGATGCAGCGGCTGGTGGCGGCGCTGGTGCAGTTTGAACGCTATATCGAGCAAGACGCGCCGCTGTGCGACGTGCTGCCCAGTATTTATGAGAAGCATACCGATCGTTATGAAGGCTATACCCTGCGCCGGCTATGCCAGGAAATGCATGATTTATACGTCAGTTTCGATGTGAAGCAGCTACAGCGGGATATGTTCCGGCGGGAGTGCTTGCCGCAGGTGGCGATGAATCCGCAAGAAGCGAACATCGCCTTTGTGCGCGGTGAAGTGGAGTGTGTCGCCATTAGCAAAGCTGAAGGGCGCGTTGCCGCGGAGGGGGCGCTGCCTTACCCTCCCGGCGTACTGTGCGTGGTGCCTGGAGAAGTCTGGGGCGGGGCGGCGCAGCGTTATTTCCTGGCCCTGGAGGAGGGGCTGAACCTGCTGCCCGGCTTTTCGCCGGAATTGCAGGGCGTCTACGCCATCGAGCAAGAGGACGGCATCAAACGCCTCTACGGCCACGTCATCAGCCGCTAGCCCGAGGGCCGGTTAGCCGACGGTTGGTTAGACTGCTGACAAACATACTCAGTGTCAATAAGGCGGGACGGGCTGCCAGAAGAGTAAACCGTCCGCGCCAGGGATGGCGCGGATCGAGCCTATAGGGACATATTCACGGCGTGTTTACGATCTGGCGGCCCGTCCCGACTGGGCACGTTGTCAACAAGCTCAGGGCCGGATATCCGGCCCTTTAATTTTATTATTTCCCCCTTAGCGCCGGTAGTATTTCTGCAGGGTATTCACCTTATACAGATAACGCCGCGACTCGGCTGACGGATGTCTGGTGGTCAGGGTTTCATACACGTCCGCAGGCTGCAGTTCGTTGATAAGCTCGAAGGCCTGGTTTTTGTCGCTGGAGAACACCCGCAGAACGCTGCCCGCGCCGCCGTTATAGGCGGTGATGACCGCATAGCGCCTTGAGGTGGGATTGGCGATGCCTGCCAGGTAATTCGACTGCAGCAGGGCCAGATAGGCGGTCCCCGTGCGGTAATTTTTTTCTGGCTGTATTATTTTCCGGATCGAACAGGAAGCTGCGGCTTGGCTGGCCCCAACGGCCTTGCATTTTGAACACATCCCGGCCGGCGCTGTGCTGAACCACCTGCATCAGACCCAAGGCATCGGTATGACTGACCGCGTAAGGGTTGAAGCTGGATTCAGTCTGCATGATTGCCAGGATCAGGGATTCGTCCACGCCATATTTTTGCGCGGCGTTACGCACCATCGGCAAATATTTATGGGCACGCTTATCTAGATGGTTAGGCACGAGCTGGATGGTAATCGACCATATCACGTGCATATCGGAAGTCCGGCTCTGGAGCCGGGTTTGCAGCAGATAATCGGCAAAATTGGCGGCCCGTCCCTCCCAGCGAATGGGCTGGCCGGTGTTATCCACCACCTGGCCGTACAGGAAGGGTTCCTTGCTGATCTGGATATCATTGGCGTCGGAGTAAAGGTCGGTGCTGCTCGGATCGTCCCCCATCAGCAGGGTGCTGATAATCGCCTGCCGCAGATGCGCCGCAGGATCGGTGCCGGCGATGGTTTCCACCGTGATGGTGCCGGCGTCAAAGTTGATATGACTGCGGGTTAGGTATTGGTCGGTGTATTTAACGTAATCCTTTGGTCCGGCAATCAGGACTTCATTTATGCCCCAGATGTTTTCAACGTTATTGGCAAATTGCCCCATCAATATATCGAAGCCGTTGGTGTCTTTCACATAGGCTTCATTATCTTCATTTTTATGGCTGGAACACGAGAACAACATGGGCGCTATAACTAGCAAAGCTAAAATTTTCTTCATCTTACATGCCGTGTCGGGACGAAAAATACATAAGGGCTAATTCCGCCCTGAAACATACCCTAAAGAATTCGAGCTGCAGAAAGACAGCGACAAATCCGTCCGGAACAGATTTGAGCAGCGCCTGCGCTGGCCCGAAGGGGCGAGGCCCATGGAGGGGCCGGGTATTGCCAACGCGCCAGCAACATGAAGCATGACGGGTCGAAACGTCATTTGCTGGGCGGAGTATAGCCTTCGACATGCACATCCTGGCCCTCGAACAGGAACTTGACCATTTCCTGTTCGAGTATTTTCCGGTCGGCGGGATTCATCATGCTGAGTTTTTTTTCGTTGATAAGCATAGTCTGTTTGGACATCCACAACGCCCAGGCTTCTTTGGAAATGGTTTCAAAGATGCGTTTACCCAACTCGCCGGGATACAATTGAAAATCCTGCCCTTCGGACTCGCGTTTAAGATAGGTGCAATAAATCGTTCTGCTCATCGTTATTCCTCTTTGGCGACAGGCTGTAGCAATGCCGGTTGCCATGGTTTACCCACTTGTTTTAATAAGCGTTCTACCGGCGCGGCCAGTCCCACTGACGGTGGCTGCGCTAAGTTATACCAGAGTCCGGCGCCTTCATCCATGCAACCTTGCATATCGGTAAGATCCATGCGCAAGGGGACGATATCCAGATGAAAATGGCTGAACGTATGGCGAAAAGCCACCATTTGCTCGCCGCGTTGGATATCCATGCCGCGTCTTTTAAGCCACAGCGCCAGATCTTCCCGCCGGGAAAACTGCGGGAAACAAAACAGCCCGCCCCACAGGCCGACGGCCGGACGCTGTTCCAGCCAAATCCGCTGGTCTGACTGCAATAATAAAAACCAGGCGGTCTTTTCGGGCAAAACCTGCCGGGGTTTTTTGCCGGGATAGCGGGCCCAGGTCCCGGCGGCATAGGCTTCGCACCCCGTATGCAGCGGGCAGAGCTCGCATTTGGGCCTGGTGCGGGTGCACACCATGGCGCCCAGGTCCATCATGGCCTGGTTGAATGCTCCGGCGTCACGGGCCGGTGTGAGCTGTTCGCTTAAGGCCCACAGCCGCTGCTCCACCTCTTTTTTACCCGGCCAGCCTTCAATGGCAAAACAACGGGCCAATACGCGCTTCACATTGCCATCAAGGATAGGATAATGTTGGCCAAGCGCCAATGATAATACCGCGCCGGCGGTGGAGCGACCGATACCGGGCAGCTCCGTGATATCCTCATAGTTCGTTGGAAACACGCCATTGTGCCGGGAGGCTATCAGCCGGGCCGCCTTATGCAGATTTCGCCCGCGGGCGTAATAGCCCAGGCCGGTCCACTGGTGCAGCACTTCGTCCAGCGGCGCCGCCGCCAGCGCGCCTACCGTGGGAAATTTCGCTAAAAAACGCTCGAAATAAGGAATAACGGTGGCAACCTGGGTTTGTTGCAGCATGATTTCAGACAGCCATACTTTATACGGCGTTTTCTCCAACTGCCATGGCAGGGTCTTGCGGCCGAAGCGCTGGTACCAGTCCAGCACTTGCTGCGCGAACTGTTGCGCTTGTATCATCTGGGGAGTTTCACTCTCTGGCGGGTCTCGGGGTCGACGCTTCTGGCAGCGATTCCAGCACAGAGTTGTCACCCTGTAAACAGGAACTTTCTGAGGCCGCCCACTTGCTAATCAAGGTTATCTTTGCATAATGCGCGTTTGCCCATCAACTTGAACGACACGAAACCATTATGAGCAATAATGTTATCTCCCCCGAGTTTGACGAGCAGGGGCGTCCGCTGCGGCGTATTCGCAGTTTTGTCCGGCGGCAGGGTCGTTTGACCAAAGGTCAGCAGCTGGCGGTGGATAAATTTTGGCCGGCAATGGGGGTGGACTACCGGGCCATTCCGATAGCGTTCTCTTCGCTGTTCGGACGGGAGGCTCCGGTAACCCTGGAAATCGGTTTCGGCATGGGGGCTTCGCTGGTCCAGACCGCCGCAGCGCATCCGGATCAGGATTATCTGGGCATTGAAGTACATTTACCCGGCGTCGGCGCCTGTTTGTCGAGTGCAAATGAATCCGGTATCGATAATTTGCGGGTCATGTGCCATGACGCGGTGGAAGTGCTGGAAAATATGATCCCCGATGACAGCCTGGCGCTGGTTCAGCTCTATTTCCCCGATCCCTGGCATAAGGCACGGCATCATAAACGGCGTATCGTACAGGGACCGTTCGTGGATCTGGTGCGCCGAAAACTGCGGGCGGGGGGCGTATTCCACATGGCCACCGATTGGCAGCCTTATGCGGAACATATGCTCGATGTCATGAATCAGGCGGTGCATTTTCGCAATCTTTCGCCACAAAATGATTACGTGCCGCGCCCGGAACACAGGCCGTTGACCAAATTTGAACAGCGCGGACAAAGATTAGGGCACGGTGTATGGGATTTAATGTTCGAAAAAGTGGTCTGATAGTGCGGGCTATACCGCCGTCGATTTTCAGGAGAAGGTATGTTGCGCAAATTGGTGCTGGGTTTATTGATGTTAACGGCATGGCAGGCTCAGGCGGATTATCAGTGTCCGGTCAAGCCGCAGGACGATATTTTTATCAGCTCGCAGCAGGTGAGGGTGGCGGGGGCCAGCGGCGATATCACCATCACTCCCGATGGCCAGGTGGCGCGCAACGGCCAGCCGCTGAACCTGAACGGCGAACAGCGGCGCCAGGCGGCGGATTATCAGGCGTCGGTGCGGGAGCAACTGCCCTGGATCGATGAGGGCGCACGCAGCCGACTGGAAAAGGGACGCATTGCCCTGGACCGGATTATCGTACAGCAGTTGGGTAGCGACAGTCATGTGCGCGAACGGTTGACCACTCTGGATCGGCAATTGAAGCAGCAGATGAACCGTATTATTGAACACCGTCCCGAAGGGCTGGCGTTCCACCACCAGGCCATCGCCCAGGTTGAGCAGGACGGACGTCGCATTGTCCAGGACAGCATGGGGGGCGTGGTGCAGGACAGCCTGAACGAGATGGGGACGCAGCAAGCCATGAAAGCCGCCACCGGCAGCAGCCCGCTGCAAGCGGTTATGGGCAATCTGGGGAGTTTGCAGCAAGCGATTCAAAATGAGTGGAACAGCCAGGAACAGGATTTCCAGCAGTTCGGTCATCAGGTTTGCCAGCGGGTGACTCATCTTGAGCAGCAGCGCGGGGATTTGATGAAATCCCTGCAATAGCCCCGCAACGCGCCCGTTCCCGCGTGGTCGCGTGTTTCACTCTAAAAACCACGCGCCTGTTCCGGCGGTCGCGTGATTTATTCCATAAACATTTCCAGTAACGGGTTCAGGAACAGTTTGCCTTTCTCGGTAACCTGCCAGCAGCTGTCGTCTTCGGAGATATAACCGCCCGCCAGGGCCTGGTCAAGGGCAGGACGGACCGTTTCTTCATCCAGGCCGGTAAAGGCGCTGAACTCCTGCCGTGGGGTGGGTTCCGTGAGCCGGAAACGGTTCATGAAGTACTCAAAGGGCAAATCCGCCGGTTCCACCCCATAGCGCTTCTCCAGGTAGTTTCCTTGCATATAGCCACGGGGATGGCGCGTTTTGACCGTGCGCAGCAGGGTGCCGTCGGCCTGGGACAGCTTGCCGTGGGCGCCGCAACCGATGCCGAGATAATCGCCGAAACGCCAGTAATTCAGGTTATGCTCGCATTGAAAGCCCGGTTTGGCATAAGCGGAGGTTTCGTATTGCCGGTAACCGGCGGCGGCGAGCAGGTGGTTTCCCTGCTCGAAGATATCCCACAAGGCGTCGTCGTCCGGCAGGACCGGCGGACGGGAACCGAACAGCGTATTGGGTTCGATGGTCAACTGGTACCAGGACAGATGCGGCGGATTGAGGGCGATGGCCTGGCGTAAATCGTCCAGGGCCTGTTCCAGCGTCTGATCGGGCAAACCGTGCATCAAATCGAGATTAAAGCTGCGCAAGCCCAGACCGGCGGCCAGGCGGGCGGCCCCGCGGGCCTCCTGCGCACCATGAATCCGTCCCAGACGGATCAGTTTCTCTTCATTGAAGCTCTGCACCCCGATGGAAATGCGGTTTACACCGGCCTGATGATAGGCGTGAAAACGTTCGGCCTCTACCGTGCCCGGATTGGCTTCCATGGTAATTTCCGCGAAGGCGTTCACCGGCAATCGCCGGCGTACGCCATCCAGCAGGCGTTGCATGGCCTCGGAGCTGAGCAGGCTGGGAGTGCCGCCGCCGATAAAAATCGTGCTGATATCGCGACCGCCGGTATAGGCCAGATCCTGGTCCAGATCCGCCAGCAGATGATTCACGTACTCCTCATGGGGAACGTCGCCCTTCAGCGCATGTGAATTGAAATCGCAATAGGGGCATTTCTGTACGCACCAGGGGATATGGATGTACAGGCTGAGAGGCGGCAAGCTAAGCATGACGCAGGCCGTCCAGCAACAGCGCCAGGGCTTGGCCGCGATGGGACAAGCTCTGTTTCTCAGTCCGGCTCAATTCGGCGGCGCTGCAATCCAGCGCGGGGATCCGGAACACCGGATCATAACCGAACCCGCCGTCGCCCACTGCATCAGGCCCGATAACGCCGCGCCAGGCGCCGTGGCAAACCAGGGGAATGGGATCGTCGGCGTGGCGCAGATAGACCAGTACGCAATGGAAGCTGGCGCCGCGCTGGTGTTCCGGTACGCCTTTAAGGGCGTTTAACAGTTTTTCCAGATTTTGCCGGTCATCGGCATCGGGGCCGGCATAGCGGGCCGAGTATATTCCCGGCGCGCCGCCAAGATGGTCCACCGCCAGCCCGGAGTCATCGGCAATGGCGGGCAGGCCGGTGACGCGGGCGGCATGGCGCGCTTTAAGCAGGGCATTTTCAATAAACGTCAGGCCGGTTTCTTCCGCCGACTCCACCCCGAGCGAGGCCTGCGACACCACCTCCAGGCCGAAATCCGTCAGCAGTCCGGCCAATTCGGCGACTTTACCGGCATTACCGGTGGCCAATACGATTTTTTGCATAGTCCTGGTCCTTACGGATACCGTTTACAGCTGATACCACAGCCCCTGAAACAGATCCATCCCCAGATAGTTCAGCAGATAGAGGATCAAAATAACCACCATGGCGGAGAAGTCGATACCGCCCATGGCCGGAATAATGCGCCGAATCGGCGCCATCAGCGGTTCGCTGAGCTGAAACAGCACGTAATCCATCGGGCTGCGGCCCTGGCTGACCCAGCTCATCAAGGAACGGATGATAATCACCCAGAACACCAGCTGCCCGGCGGCTTTCAGCAGCGTCAGCAGCCCCACCAGCAAATTCAGCGGATCCACCGCTAACGCGCCGGCCTGAATCAGCATCAACAGCGGGAATTTCAGCGTGGCCAGAATATAGGCCAGTAGCAGCGACGCGCTGTCAATGGGGCCCGGCGACGGAATAATACGGCGCAGGGGGCCGATAATCGGCTGGGTTATCTTGACGATAAATTGCGAAAACGGATTATAAAAATCGCAACGTACCCATTGCATCCAGATACGCAGCAATAGCACCATGATATAGAGATCAATCACGGTGGTGACCAAAAACGTCAGCGTCAACATAAGAAGAAAGTGTCCTTAATAACGTTAAATTGCACGGAGTCGCGAAGTATCAGAATAATTTTTCCATTTCTTCCGCGCGCTTGACCGCCGCCCGCATGGCCTCGGCGACGGTTTGCGACAGTTGCCGTTCATCGAACACCTGCAGCGCCGCGGCGGTGGTGCCGCCTTTCGATGTGACATTTTGCCGCAATGTCCCAAGGGGGGTATCGGGACTTTTTTCAGCCAGTTCGGCGGCGCCGATGGCTGCCTGCCTCACCAGCATGGCCGCCGTCTCCTGGTCGAATCCCTGGTTGACGGCTTCTTGCTGCATGGCTTCCATCAACAGGAAAAAATAGGCCGGCGCGCTGCCCGCTACGGCGATAATTCCGTTGATATCGCTCTCTTTCCCCAGCCAGCAGGTTTTACCCACCGCGCCCATCAGGCCGGCGGTGAAGTCGCGGTCGGCCCGGCTCACCTGTTCCGGCGCGTAAAGCCCGCTCATGCCTTTACCCACCAGCGAGGGGGTGTTCGGCATAATCCGCACCAGATTTATGGATTCACCCAGCAGCGCCCGAAAGCGGCTCAGGTTTACCCCGGCGGCGATGGACAGCACCAGTTTGCCGGAAAAATCCACGTTCTCAAAAAGCTGGCGGCAAACATCCGCCATCAGCTGTGGTTTCACCGCCAGAACCACCACATCCGCCGATTGGGCGGCAGCGCTGTTGTCATCGACGGCGTGTACTGAAAAACGTTCCGCCAGCGCGTCGCGGCGCTGGGCCGTCGGCGCGCAAACGGTGATAAGTTCGGCGGGATAGCCTTGCGCCACCAGGCCGGAGATGATGGCCTGCGCCATATTGCCGGCGCCGATAAAGGCGATTTTGCGCTGTTGCATGCTCTTCCTCATCATTATGATTATGCTGTGGGGGCGCCGTAATCCCTGGCGCCGAAAATAGCGGTACCGATTCTTACCCAGGGTACTGCCGGCCGCAATCGCCGCCGCCATATCGCCGGTCATCCCGAGAGACAGGGTGTCGGCCTGGGGGAACTGCCGGCGTAAACCGTTAAAAAGCGACGCCATCCGCTGAAATACCGCCAGCTGCCGCTGATAATCGCTCTCCACCGCCGGGATGGCCATCAGTCCGCGCAGCCGCAAGCGGGGCAGTTCCGCCACCGCCGCCGCCAGCTCAGGCAGCCTGTCGGGCATAATACCCGACTTGCTCTCCTCGCCACTGATATTTATCTGAATCAGCACGTTCAACGGCGCCGATTCCGCCGGGCGCTGATGGTTCAGTCTCTGTGCCAGTGGCAGGCGATCCAAGGTGTGCAGCCAGTGAAAATGTTCCGCCACCAGGCGGCTTTTATTCGATTGCAACGGGCCGATAAAGTGCCATGACAGGGGAGGGATAAATTCCCGCTGCTGAAAATAATGGATTTTTTCGACGCCTTCCTGCACATAATTTTCGCCAAAAGCCCGCTGGCCGGCGGCAATGGCTTCTTCGATCGCCTCCACAGGTTTGGTTTTGCTGACCGCGAGCAAAGAAATTTCCCCGGGATCGCGGCCGCATTCCCTGGCGGTAGCCGAGATTCTTGCTGTTACCTGCTGTAAATTCTGTTCGATAGCGCTCATGTTTTCAGGAGGTCGTATGAATATGGATGAACTGGTGGCCCATAGTGTAAAGCATAATGCGTCAGATCTGCACCTTTGTCCGGGTTTGGCGCCCATCGTTCGTATCGACGGCGAGCTGCGCTCCCTGAAGACTCTACCACCCCTCGGCGAAGATATTATTACCGGCTGGTGCGAAGGCTTTCTCGGCCCCCGCGGCCGGGACGCGCTGGCACTGTCCGGCCAGGCGGACGGCGTGACGGCGCTGGCCGGCGGCCGGCGTCTGCGCGCTCATTTTTTCCGCCAGCATACCGGCGTTTCGGCCGCCTTCAGGCTGATTC
The DNA here is from genome assembly GCF_016865525.2 of Sodalis ligni. Lineage (NCBI taxonomy): Bacteria > Pseudomonadati > Pseudomonadota > Gammaproteobacteria > Enterobacterales > Bruguierivoracaceae > Sodalis > Sodalis ligni. Next base: position 901,185 of record NZ_CP075169.1, read on the forward strand.
CCGCGCAGATACCCACGCTCTGCGCGTTAGGGGTGCCGCCGGAGATAACGGAACTGCTGGCCCGGTCACAGGGCCTGCTGCTGGTGACCGGCGCCGCCGGCAGCGGCAAATCCTGCTCGCTGGCGGCCATGGTGGATCATCTTAACCATCTCCGCCGGCAACATATCATTACCCTGGAAGACCCGGTGGAATTTATCCATCGGCCGGATCGCTGTCTCATTCAGCAGCGGCAAATCGGCGAGCATTGCCGAAATTTCCGGGCCGGCCTGCTGGGGGCGCTGCGGGAGGATCCGGACGTTATCCTGCTGGGGGAGTTGCGCGACGCCGCCACTGTCCGTTTGGCGCTCACCGCCGCTGAAACCGGCCACCTGGTGCTGGCGACGCTGCACGCCCGGCATGCGTGCCAGGCCGTCAATCGGCTCCTGGACGCGTTCTGCGCCCAGGAGCAGGATTTTGCCCGCGGCATGCTGGCCGACAGCCTGCTGGCGGTAATGGCGCAAAAATTGGTGGCGCGGCAGCAGGGGGGCCGCATGGGTCTGTTTGAGCTGATGATCGCCACGCCGGCGGTGCGCAACCTTATCCGCGAAGGTAAAACCCATCTGCTGCCGGGACTGCTGCAGACCGGAAAGGGACAGGGCATGCTGACTTTTGAGCAAAACTCTCGGCAGCGGGGCGGCGGTTAGACCCCCGTTGTCCACGGTTCTATGATTTTACCAAGGGGGCCGCTAGGGTCATGAAATCTTAACAAACTGATGGGAGCAATTTTGCCATATAGTTTTTGCCGCGATGAGGAATATTTCTATTTATAGACACGCCGTTTATTTTGAAAAACGTTTATTGTGAAGAATTGTGTAATAACTAACTAAGCCGGTATATCTAATTAAAAAAACGCGTGACGTCGTTGCTGGCGAAGAATATCAGAACGGGGGAATGGAATAAAAACCGCAGGGCAGCAAAGAAGAGGCTATTGGACGGTCAAAGAAAATGACAATAACTTAACCGTTTCCCGTGGTGCCGTGATTTTTTTTCTGAAACCGCTGACGATATTGCCGGGGGGAGATACCGTAGGATTGATTGAACACCACGGAAAAATAATTGCTGTCGTCGAATCCGCATTGGGAAGCCACCTCGCCGATGGTTTGTTGCCCGCGGCGCAATAGGTCCATGGCTTTGCAAAGCCTTAGCTGCCGTAAATACTGGTTAACGCCAATGCCGGTCTGCTGTTTGAACAGCGATTTCAAACTGCGGGCATTCAACTGGTGTTGCCGGCAAAAGTCTTCCAGACGAAAGGGCTCATTGATACTGACGCGTAACGCCATCAGCAATAAATCCAGCTGTTCGGCATCGGAAAGCAGCAGACTGTCCGGAGAGTGGCGGAACCGTTTGAGCAACAGCGCCACCTGGAGAAACAGCGCTTCGCTGAGCATAATCGACAGCGGGTCGGTTTTCATGCATTCCCGCGCCAGCGCATCCACTTCCCGCCGCAGGACCGACATGCCCGGCGTGCTCAGCCGCCAATATCGCTGGGCCTGATCGACGTTTTCCCCCGGCAGCAGGGAGTCCCAGTCAGAGGATAGCGTCAGGCGATGGCGGCAATACAGGATATTATCCAGCTCCAGGTCGTTGACGGATTCGTAGCTGTGTTTATCGGCGGCGTTGATATAAAACAAATCGCCGCAGGTAATGGTGTAAGGCACATCGTTCAGGATATGCAGGCCGTTGCCCCGCCAGACGATGACCAATTCATTGAATTCATGGGTATGGGCTGAAAAGGCCGGCTGCGGATGACGATCCTCGACGGTGATTGCATTTTTATCTGACAGGAAATAATCGGTAGTATCCAGTTTCAGATGTGACATCGTGACCTTCCCCGGCACCTACACAAAAGGGGAATAATGGCACGTTCGCGAGAGCGATTTATTGCGCCGGGCATCATTTGCCATAATTCACCGTTAACTCATTGAAATCAATGTTCCCCGTTACGGAGCGTTTTAGGTGATAAAGAAAACTCCCGGCGGAACTGGGTGGAAAAATGATTACTGTCGCTAAAGCCGCAGGCGTGGGCAATTTCGGTAATGGTTTTATCGCTTTGCTGTAATTGCTTGCGTGCTTCCAATAAGCGCAGCCGGTTCAGGTAGCGCTGCGGGGTCATGCCGGTCTGCTGCTTAAGCTGGCGATGCAGGGTGCGCAGCGGCAGGGAAAACTGTTCCGCCAGGGCCATCCAGTCGATATCGTTGCAAAAGTTATGCTGCAACCAGCGTAACAAACCCTGCAAGCGCTGCTCCCGGTTGCCGTCGCCGCGGTTTTGGAAACAGCCGTTGCGCAGCATGATAAGCAATTGCAGAAACTGCCCTTCGCTGGCGGCAATGCTTTCCGGCGAAGTGTCCGCCATCAAGTCGCTCAAGGCGCGGATATACTGTTTGGCCTGTTGCATCTGCGCATGATTTATCTGCCAGCTCAACTGGCCGTCCGGCAGGTCGCGCGAGGGCAAAAAATCACTGAGGTCGGCCAGATAGCGAAATCCGTGGGGGGAACGGTACAACACGTTAATCAAATTCAGATCGTCGACGTTTTCAAAAAGATGATGATCGTCGGCACGAATAAAACAGACTGTTCCGCTGCCTAGCACGTAGGGCTGATCGTTGAGAACATGGATACCCGATCCCTTTTCAACGAGGACGATCTCCCAAAAATCGTGGTAGTGCTCGGGGAATGCAGGCTGAGGCCAGCGTGGTTCAATGGCCACCGTCGCGTCTTTTGAAATAAAGAAATCCTCACCGCAGAGTAAAGTCATTGCCGGTACCTCACCGTTATAGGGACTTTATAGTAAGGCGTGCTACTAAAATATAACCTTAAATTATTGACCGGCATCAGTGTCATTCGGGTTATTTTTTAAAGATTGGTGATAGTAAGATCAAAATTGCGGCGGTGATCACAGATGCGCCGACAATATATTTTTTTACATCAGGGACCCTGGCTGCCTGCCATATTTGTGATCTGCTTCACATTCATCTTCGCTATTCTGCCACCCGTGCATTCGGGGTGGCATTCACCGGAAGGTGATTAATGAACAAAGTTCTTACACTGCCAGCCATAGAATAAAAGAAATAATCGTAATGGCCGTGGGGAATATTCTCGCTGTCCATCTGACAGAGGAAGCTTATTATGAGTCAATCCATTGAAAATGCCTGGCAATTGGCAAGGCAGCGTTATGCGGATATTAATGTCGACGTTGACGCAGCCTTGACATTGCTGGATACCTTGCCGGTTTCAATGCACTGCTGGCAGGGTGACGATGTGGCCGGTTTCGAGAACCCCACCGGATCGCTGACCGGCGGCATTCAGGCCACCGGCAATTACCCCGGCAAAGCGCGTAATGTCCGTGAGCTGCGTGGGGATTTGGAGCTGGCTTTCCAGTTGATTCCCGGCCCGAAGCGGCTGAATCTCCACGCCATTTATCTGGAGGCCGAGGGTCGGGTTGAGCGTAATGAAATCGAGCCGAAGCACTTCGCCGGCTGGGTGGACTGGGCGCGTAATCACGATTTGGGCCTGGACTTCAATCCTACCTGTTTTTCACACCCCCTCAGCGCCGATGGCTTTACCCTGTCCCATGCCGATGCAGGCATCCGCCGCTTCTGGATTGAACACTGCCAGGCCAGCCGCCGGATATCCGCCTACTTTGGCCGCGAACTGGGTACTCCGTCGGTGATGAATATCTGGGTCCCGGACGGGATGAAGGACGTCACCATCGACCGGCTGGCGCCCCGGCAGCGCTTTATGGCCGCACTGGACGAGGTGATAGCCGAAAAGCTGGATAGCCGCCACCATATCGACGCCGTCGAAAGCAAACTGTTCGGCATCGGCGCCGAAAGCTATACCGTGGGATCCAGTGAATTCTGCCTGGGTTACGCCAGCAGCCGCGGTATCGCCCTTTGTCTGGATGCCGGCCATTTCCATCCCACCGAGGTTATCTCCGACAAGATCTCCAGCGCCATGCTGTTTGTGCCCCGGCTGCTGCTGCACGTCAGCCGTCCGGTGCGCTGGGACAGCGATCATGTGGTATTGCTGGACGATGAGACCCAGGCCATCGCCAATGAAATCATCCGCCATGATTTGTTTGATCGCGTGCATATCGGACTGGATTTTTTTGATGCGTCCATTAACCGCATCGCCGCTTGGGTCATCGGTACCCGCAATATGAAAAAAGCGCTTCTGCGGGCTCTTGTGGAACCCACGGGGCAACTGCGTGAATTGGAGCAGCAAGGAGATTACACCGCGCGCCTGGCGTTGCTGGAAGAGACCAAATCACTGCCCTGGCAGGCGGTGTGGGATAAATATTGTCAACTTCACGATGTACCGGTCGGCGGCGATTGGCTGCGGGTGGTTCGTGAATATGAAAGTTCCGTATCAAGCAAACGCTGAGGATAATGAGTTATGCAAACCATACTTTCTTCCTGGTTCGTACAGGGAATGGTCAAAGCCACCACCGACATGTGGCTTAAAGGTTGGGATGAGCGCAATGGCGGTAACGTCAGCCTGCGTCTGACGCCGGAGGATGTCGCTCCGTACCGTGCGGAATTCAGCCCCCAGCCCCGTACCGAATCCTTGACCCAGGGGGTGCCGGAATTAGCCAATTCCTATTTTTTGGTTACCGGTTCGGGAAAGTTTTTCCGCAATGTGCAATTATCCCCGTCGGATAATCTGGTGCTACTGCAAGTCAATGCCGAAGGAAACGGCTACAGTATTCTCTGGGGTCTGACCGCCGGCGGTCTGCCCACCTCCGAACTGGCGTCTCATTTCCAGTCCCATGTGGTGCGCAAGCAGGTGACGAAGGATAGCAACCGGGTCATTATGCATTGCCACGCCACCAATCTTATTGCCCTGAGCTATGTGCTTGATCTGGATAGCGCCCGCTTTACCCGCGAGCTCTGGGAAGGCAGCACCGAATGTCTGGTGGTGTTCCCGGACGGCGTGGGCATCGTGCCCTGGATGGTGCCGGGCACCGACGGCATCGGCGCGGCCACCGCTGAACAGATGGAATCCCATCCGCTGGTTTTATGGCCTTTCCACGGTATTTTTGCCAGCGGCCCAACCCTTGATGATGCCTTCGGTCTTATCGACACCGCGGAAAAGTCGGCGGAAATCATGGTTAAGGTCCGCTCCATGGGCGGGAAAAAACAGACTATCAGCCGGGAGGAACTGATTGCCTTGGGCCGCCGGTTCGGGGTGACGCCGATGGCGGCGGCGCTGGACGTGCAAAATGATTAGGAAGGCTTTCGTCATGCAGGTGAATCCCGAGGCCCATGAGGAGTACCGCCACCGCCACAATCCCATCTGGCCGGAGCTGGCGCAAACCCTCAAGGCCCACGGCGCACATCACTACAGCATTTTTATGGATGAAGAACGCCACCTGCTGTTTGCCTATGTTGAAATGGAATCCGAGGAGCGCTGGAATGCGGTGGCGCAAACCGAGGTATGCCGGCGCTGGTGGAAATACATGACCGCCGTAATGCCGTCCAACGAGGATAACAGCCCGGTGAGCAACGAATTGAAAGCGGTGTTTTATCTGGAGTGAGGCGTGTTCCCGGTCATCTGCTGTTCAAAGTAGCTTTCCAGGATAATGACCGCCGAGCCGGCATCGACCCGGCCCTTGCTCAAGGCACGGAATCCCCCGCGTTCGAATAAACCGGCGCGGGCTTCCACGGTGCTCAGCCGTTCATCGTGCAGCACGACCTCGTAGCCGAAACGGCCGTGCAGACGGTTGGCGAACTTGCGCGCCCGCAGGGTGAGGGGCTGTTCGCTGCCGTCCATATTCAATGGCAGTCCTACCACCACCAGATCCGGTTGCCACTCATGCAATAATTTTTCCACCTGCAACCAGTCGGGAACGCCTTCCTGCGCCCTGAACGCCGTTAATGGCCGCGCGGTACAGGTAATCTCCTGGCCGATGGCCACACCGATGCTTTTGGTACCGAAATCAAACGCCATCATAGTGCGATTGGACATTATGCATGGCCTGCTTCGTTGGCGATATTATGCATATCGATACCTAATTTGCGCGCCGCGTCGCGCCAGCGGGACGCGATGGGGGTGCGAAACAGGATTTCGCTGTCGGCGGGAATAGTCAACCAGGCGTTTTCCAGCAGCTCATCTTCCAACTGCCCTTTTTCCCAACCGGCGTAGCCCAGCGCCACCAGGACGTCCTGCGGCTGTTGGGCCGTTCCAAGGGTTTCCAGTACGTCTTTGGATGTGGTGATCATGGTTTCTTCGGAAATAGCGATGCTGGAGCCGAATCCTTCTTTAGGCGTGTGGAGGATAAACCCCCGATCGTCCGCCAGCGGACCGCCGGCAAATACCGGCTTATCCAGCCGGATGGCAGGGTCTCTCTCTACCGGCATGATTTTCAGCTTGAGGAGCACACTTTCTACTGTGAATTGCTCCACCGGCTTATTGATGATCAATCCCATGGCCCCCTCATCGTTATGTTCGCAGATATAGATTACCGAGCGCTTAAATAACGGATCCTGGAGTGAGGGCATGGCGATAAGGAAGTGATGCTGTAAATTCATTCTGACTTTTTTTATATAAAGAGTTTAATAAATAGGCGAAGAGCAAGTATGCGGGTAAACGGTCAATAAGTCACTGGCCGCAAGGTAAATCCTCTTGCGACCAGCCACAAATCAGTTTTTTCCCTGGGCTAATCTTTTTTCAATGGCGTCTAACAGCATGCCGGTGATGGAGATGGGAAATGCGGCTTCGATTTCCCGCACGCAGGTGGGACTGGTGACGTTTATCTCCGTCAGCTTGTCGCCGATAATGTCCAGACCGACAAAAATCAGGCCTTTTTCTTTTAATATCGGGCCAACGTCGCGGGCGATTTTCCAATCGCTTTCCGTCAGCGCTCGGGCTTCGCCACGGCCGCCCGCCGCCAGATTGCCGCGGGTTTCACCGGTTTTGGGGATGCGTGCCAGGCAGTAAGGCACCGGTTCGCCGTCTACCACCAAGACCCGTTTATCGCCATCCTTGATGGCCGGCAGGAAATTTTGCGCCATGCAAAAATGCCGGCCGTAACCGGTGAGGGTTTCGATGATTACCGAGAGGTTGGGATCTTCGGGTTTCACCCGGAATATGGAGGTGCCGCCCATGCCATCCAGGGGTTTGAGAATGATGTCCCCATGCTGGTGCCAAAAAGCGCGGATATGATCGTCCCGGCGGCTCACCAGCGTATCGGGGGTATGGTGGGCAAACCAGGCGGTAAAAAGCTTTTCATTGCAATCGCGCAGGCTTTGGGGCTTGTTGACAATCAGGGCGCCTTTATCTTCGGCCCGTTCCAGGATATAGGTCGCATAGATGAATTCGGTGTCGAACGGCGGATCCTTGCGCATCAGGATGACGTCGAGGGAGCCTAGTTCAATATCCTGCTCCCCATGAAAACTATACCAGTCGTCATAATCCTGCTTTACCGCCAGCAGCCGGGTGGTGGCCCTGGCTTCGCCGCCGCGCAGGTAGAGCGAACTCATTTCCATATAGTGAATCTGCCAGCCGCGGCGTTGCGCTTCGAGCAGCATGGCGAAACTGGTATCTTTCTTGATGTTGATGGACGAAATGGGGTCCATAACAATGCCGATCTTTATCATTGATTTCTCCTTTAACCCAGATCACCGAAACGAACCTGTAAAGCCGTAATGGCGGTGAGCGCTGTGGTTTCTGTGCGCAAAACTCGGGGCCCCAGCTGGATTTCGGTAAATCCGTGGCTGGAGGTCATGGCAATTTCTTCGGAGGACAAGCCTCCTTCCGGACCAATGAGCAACCGCACCCGTTCCACCGGCAGCGGCAGGGTATTAATGCTGTGCCGGGCCCGCGGATGCAGATTGAGTTTCAGTCCCGGTTCATGTTCCGCGCACCAATCGTCGAGATTCATGGCGTCGCGGATCTGCGGCAAGGCGTTGCGGCCGCATTGTTCACAGGCGCCGATAGCGATTTTCCGCCACTGCTGGATCTTTTTTGCCAGGCGCTCTCCTTCCAGCTTGATGCCGCAGCGTTCTGAAAACAATGGGGTAATGACATTCACTCCCAACTCGATGGATTTCTGGATGGTGAACTCCATTTTTTCGCCCCGGGACATCACCTGGCCCAAATGCAGGTGTAGCGGTGATTCGCAGTCCTGGGGCCGTACGGCATGGACCTGAGCCACGACGTTTTTTTTGTCCGCCACGGTAATCCGGGCATCGAAGACATGATTGCTGCCGTCAAAAAGATGCAGGGGCTGTCCTTCGGACAGGCGCAGCACCCGGGTCAGGTGGTGGGTGGCATCCTCGCTGAGCTTCACGCTGCCCTCGGCCGGGAGCGGCCCGGCATGATAGATACGCGGTATACGCATGCTGTTATCGTTTTTCCTGGAGTCGAAAATACCCGCTGCGCGTCGCGGTTACGCAGCCTGGAGTCGCTTTCCGGCGCCGTTTGGCCGCGCGTCGGGTTGTCCTATAGTAGGTCAGGGGTTTTATGACTGGCAAGCCCGCTGAACAATAAGGATTGGCATTCCCTTGCACCGCCTCGATGCGCCTGTCGCGTTGGCATTCCCAGGGCGTGACCGGATAAAGCCGGTCCCAGGCCTCGAACAGCTGGGTTTGCTGGCTCGACAGGTGCAAGTGATAGCGATCGCGCATATAAAAATAGGTGCGGGCAATGGTGCCCCGTGCGCGGGCCGGCGGCTCCGCCAGCTTATTTTTGAAATCGATTTTCATGGCGCATTGGCCGTATTGTCCTTCACCGCCGTTCCATTGACCGTACTGGAAGTTTTCCCGGTCGCCGTTGATTTCGCCGACGGCGGGCTGCAGATTGTGCAAATCATTTTCCATTTGCCGGTAGCCGGCGTCTTCGGCGCAATGTTTGCGGCCGCCGTTTTGCCAGCATTGCCGCTGATGTCCGAACTCCCAGGCCGGTACCACATGCTCCCATTCGATACGGTTGGCGCGCAGGGCGCTTTTGCGAATTTGGTAACCGCAGGAAGCCAGGTCCGGGATGCCTTTTTTACCTTGCCAGGTGATTTTACAGCCGCAGTAAAAGCTGCCCGGGGCGTCCTGATTGATTTTGACCGCCGCCGCCTTGGCCTGGCTGAAGTTATTGATTCCTTTGGCCGGTGCAACGGCGGGCATCAGCAGTAAGGGGAGAGAATAGAATAAGTAAAGTAACAGAGTCCGGAGCGTTTTATTTGGCATAACGGTTATTCAACAAAAGGAAAAACGCAGGGTAGCGAATCTCGCGGCTGTAGGCAAATCGGAGGGGGTCAGGCATTTTCATCGTAATGGAGGATATTGCCGCACTGGCGGCAGCGATATTGGGCTTCGCCCCGGCGGATGCGATTATGTCGGCGGATGGTTAAATCATGGCGCCGGCATCCGCACGCGTATGGGTAGGTATGGGTACGTACCGTGGCAAGGTCGAACTCATGGGTGCGGCGGGGATCGGACTTTAGGACTTCGGACATCATCCAGCGCCATTCCTTGCCGTGAGGCGCTACGCGGCCAAACTGGCGGAATACCAGTAAATGCGCTAGTTCATGGGGAACGACTTCTTCAATAAAGCTGGCCTGGTTGGCCAGGAGGAGGACCGGATTGATGCGGATTTCCCATTTTTCCAGCCAGGCGGTGCCCGCCGATGTGCCTCGTTGCCGATAGGTTAGCGTCGGTTCAGGAAAATCGCAGTTAAAATATTGGCCGGCCAGGCGCAGGTTTTCGCGCAAGCACTGCATGACGGCCTGCTGAAGGGCTATGGGGATGCGGATCGGTTTCATGAGAGCAAGATAAACCAGCTTTGGGGCCGGTGGCAAGTGGGGGGGGGGCCCGATGGCGGCGGGCCGGCCGCTTCGGACTATTGGCGCGGTTTCCCTTTAATATGCTCGCTGCACGCCCGATGCTCGCGGTTTCCCTTTAACACGTTTGCTGCACGTCAGGTGATAGCGGGCTTACCGCGCTGTGGGGCGCTCGGTCGGGCAGGAAAATCATGCCCGATTCGACCCCATCAGCACGATTTCCCTTAACACGCTCGCTGCATGCCCGATGCTCGCGGTTTCCCTTTAACACGTTTGCTGCACGTTAGGTGATAGCGGGCTTACCGCGCTGTGGGGTGCTCGGTCGGGCAGGAAAATCATGCCCGATTCGACCCCATCAGCACGATTTCCCTTAACACGCTCGCTGCATGCCCGATGCTCGCGGTTTCCCTTTAACACGTTTGCTGCACGTTAGGTGATAGCGGGCTTACCGCGCTGTGGGGTGCTCGGTCGGGCAGGAAAACCATGCCCGATTCGACCCCATCAGCACGGTTTCCCTTAACACGCTCGCTGCACGCCCGATGCGCGCGGTTTCCCTTTAACACGCTTGCTGCACGTCAGGTGATAGCGGGCTTACCGCGCTGTGGGGTGCTCGGTCGGGCAGGAAAATCATGCCCGATTCGACCCCATCAGCACGATTTCCCTTAACACGCTCGCTGCACGCCCGATGCGCGCGGTTTCCCTTTAACACGCTTGCTGCACGTCAGGTGATAGCGGGCTTACCGCGCTGTGGGGTGCTCGGTCGGGTAGGAAAACCATGCCCGATTCGACCCCATCAGCACGGTTTCCCTTAACACGCTCGCTGCATGCCCGATGCTCGCGGTTTCCCTTTAACACACGCTCACTTTGACAGGCACGTTGTCACGTTGGGTGAAAGCGATCTGATTGTTAGGCGCGATCGCCGATTTCACGCAGGGATTTGCCGGTCATCAGGTTCCGTTCGATATGTTCGAGGGAGATGTTTTTGGTTTCCGGTATCAGCCAGTAGGTCAGGAGGATAAACAGGACGTTCAGGCCGCCGTAGACCCAGAAGGTGTTGGCGTTGCCCAATTTATCCAGCATGGTCAGGAAGGTGGCGCCGACTATCATGTTGGCGATCCAGTTGGTGGCGGTGGAGACCGTGATGCCGAAATCACGGCCTTTGAGCGGCTGTATTTCGGAACACAGTACCCAAATCAGCGGACCGGCGCTCATGGCGAAACCGACGATAAACATCATCAGCATGACAATGGCGAAATATTTTCTAAAGTCGGTTTCGACGCCGATATGCAGCAGCGTACCCAATACGCCCATGCCGACGGCCATAACCAGGAAGCCCAGCTTGAGGGTGGGTTTGCGGCCCCAGCGATCCACCAGGCCGATGGCGATAAAGGTGGCCAGTACGTTCACCAAACCGACAATGACCGTTCCCCACATTTGATCGGCGGTACCGGAGAAACCGGCGATGCCGAAAATCTTCGGCGCATAATACATGATGACGTTCATGCCGGTGAACTGCTGCATTACCTGCAGCAAGATGCCCAGATAAACTACACGGCGGAAGTTGCCGTTGCTGGTGAACAGTGCCCAGCCGCTTTGTTTGATCTTCAGGCTTTCGCGGATTTCATCCAGTTCATTTTTGGCCTGCGCCGAGGTATCCCGCAGCATATCCAGAACTTTCTGCGCTTCGATGAAACGCCCTCGCGCCGCCAGCCAGCGCGGGCTGCCCGGCAGGAACAGAACGCCGATGAACAGCAATACCGCCGGGATGGTTATCACACCCAGCATCCAGCGCCAGGATCCGCTGTAGCTAAAGCCGGTATCGGATAAATAGGCCGCCAGGATGCCGATGGTAATCATCAATTGATACATGGAAATCATGCTGCCGCGGATTTTTTCCGGCGCGATTTCCGATAGGTATAACGGGGCGGTGTAAGAGGCGACACCTACCGCCAGGCCGAGGATAACCCTGGCGACGATCAGCAGTTCAACGCTTGGCGTAAACGCGGAGCATAACGAGCCGATTACAAACAGCAGCGCGCCAATCAGCAGACTGTATTTACGGCCGAGTTTCGCTGACAGCCAACCGGCGCCTACCGCGCCCACCGCCGCGCCGAACATCATTGAACTGACCACCCATTCCTGTTCATGGGGGGTGATTTGGAAATCTTTCGACAGGAAGGGTAACGCACCGGCAATCACGCCGATATCCAGGCCAAAAAGCAAGCCGGCAAGGGCGGCCATAAAACAGACGAAAAAGGTTATGCGAGCATTAGAGCTGCCTGACCTATGTTTGGCAGTACTCATAGTACCTCCCTAATAACTTCAAAAATTAATAATTATGTATGTTAGGCAAATGCCTGGGGCATTATGTGCGCCAGATCACAACTATGTAATCGATTACACTCACATATTTTTGTTTAGAAAGCATTTATGCCTAAGACGGCAGTTAAAACTTTTCAAAAGCGCGTCATTCTTGCCGTTGGCAAAACCGTATCCCGGTATTAATAAGCTATAGCTGAAAACGAAGCGGTAGGCAAAAATTTACCATGCAAATTGGAAGTTAACCGAATGAAATTCATGGAAATGAGAAAGTGTAACCGGTTTCATTTTTTGCTTTAAAGGATGAATTTACCGTTTATTTTAAACCGGCGGCGTCGCGCAGCAAATGCGCCTTATCGGTTTTTTCCCACGGGAAATGTTCGCGGCCGAAATGCCCATAGGCGGCGGTTTCGCGGTAAATAGGCTGCAACAAATCCAGCATGGTGATCAAGCCGTACGGACGCAGATCGAAGAATTCGCGCACCAGCGGGATCAATTTGTCATCGGCTATTTTACCGGTGCCGAATGTCTCGATGGAGATGGACGTCGGTTCCGCCACGCCGATGGCATAAGACACCTGGATTTCACAGCGGCTGGCCAGGCCCGCGGCGACGATATTCTTGGCAACGTAGCGGGCGGCATAGGCGGCGGAGCGGTCCACCTTGGACGGATCCTTGCCGGAAAATGCGCCGCCGCCATGGCGAGCCATGCCGCCGTAGGTATCGACGATGATTTTACGTCCCGTCAGACCGCAGTCTCCCATCGGGCCGCCGATAACAAAACGGCCGGTGGGATTGATGAAATATTTGGTGGCGGGAGAGAGCCATTCGGCGGGCAGCACCGGCTTGATGATCTCTTCCATCACGCCTTCATGGAGATCCGCCAGCGAAATGTCATCGGAATGCTGGGTGGAGAGCACCACGGTATCGATACCGACGACTTTATCGTTATCGTAGGCAAAGGTGACCTGGCTTTTGGCATCCGGACGCAGCCAGGGCAGGGTGCCGTTTTTCCGCACCTGCGACTGGCGTGAAACCAGGCGGTGGGCGTAGGTAATCGGGGCGGGCATCAATACGTCGGTTTCGTTGGTGGCATAACCGAACATCAGGCCCTGGTCCCCGGCGCCCTGTTCCAGCGGATCGGTACGGTCCACGCCCTGATTGATATCGGGGGACTGTTTGCCGATAGCGCTGAGCACGGCGCACGAGTTGGCGTCAAAACCCATTTCCGAATTGATATAACCGATTTCGCGAATGGTCCTGCGGGTTAACTCTTCGATATCCACCCAGGCGCTGGTGGTGATTTCGCCGCCGACCAGCACCATGCCGGTTTTCACATAGGTCTCGCAGGCCACGCGGGCTTTGGGATCCTGTGCCAGGATCGCATCAAGCACGGCATCGGAAATTTGATCCGCGATTTTATCAGGATGTCCTTCTGAAACGGATTCGGACGTAAATAGGTGTTTAGCCATCGGTCTCTTTACCTTAGAATACGGGTTAGAAATGACTGCGTAGCGCTGTGGATAAATCACCGGGAAAAGCGATTTTCCTCTGATGGCATTACGCGTCCTGCAACGTCCCGCGGATTAATAGCATTAAGCAGTGAGTCGCTGAGTTAATCGGTCATACCCCAATATATGGATGGATTAACTTCTGGATGGCTATTCTAGGACACCCAGGCGTCTAAACGCCAGCAATTTTTCTTCTGAAATGTGTCCGTCAGGGGCTAATGGCAACGATTCACCCGCTGAAAATGCTTTGTCATGATTTTCATTTTGCATTTTAAGGGCGTTGGCTGTATAAATTCGCGCGCACATACATAGAGCGCGATGTGAATGGCCTTCGTTTACATCTTGTAACTTTTTATCTGCACCGGACCGGCTCCCGCGCCGCCGGATGCGCCAGCCCGGGGGTGACACAGTTAATGATCCGCACTTCATCGGTCGTCACCGACCCTATTCTCCGCTGTCTCGCATGCCCGGTAACCTATACTTATTCCGCGTCATTCCCAGTTTCTCGCCGATGTTACCGATACTTCGGCCTGACGCCGGCCGCCGGGACCGGCAGTTCATCCGCCGGCAACTGAGCCGGCAGCGCCAGGCATTTCCATTTCATGCGGCCCATTTTTCATGGGTTTCTTCTGTCCCGTAGCACGGAGTTCATCAAGGTGTTTTACAATTATGGTACCGATGTACCGGATGCCCGCTGCATCCGGCGGCGTTTATTGCTGTTGGCGGCCTGTGGGCGCACGCTTAACCATGCCACCGTCGGTGGTTTTTACGCTGTGAAAACGGTGCACGGGATCATCAACGTGAACCGTGGGAGAGAGCAACATCATGTTTGATGATCAAAAACACCAAGGGCCTCACCGTACCGGCCACCATGATACTTTGCGTTCCATGCAGGAGGTCGCCATGAATGACAGCGATGCCAGTAAAATGATGCGCACCTACAATGTCGCTTACTGGGGAAACAATTACTTTGATGTCAACGAACTGGGCCATATCAGCGTATGCCCCGATCCGGATTTCCCCGAAGCGCGCGTGGATTTGGCCGAATTGGTCAAAGAGCGGCAAAACGACGGCCAGCGGCTGCCGGCGCTGTTTTGCTTTCCACAAATCCTTCAGCACCGGCTGCGTTCCATCAACGGCGCCTTCAAGCGCGCCCGGGAATCATTCGGTTACCAAGGCGGTTATTTCCTGGTTTATCCGATTAAGGTGAACCAGCATCGTCGGGTCATCGAATCCCTGATCAATTCCGGCGAGCCCCTGGGTCTTGAAGCGGGCTCCAAGGCGGAATTAATGGCGGTATTGGCCCATGCCGGCATGACCCGGACCGTGATTGTCTGTAATGGTTATAAGGATCGCGAGTACATCCGCCTGGCATTGATTGGCGAGAAGCTGGGTCACAAAGTCTATCTGGTGATTGAAAAGCTTAGCGAAATTAAACTGGTGCTGGAAGAGGCCGAGCGGCTGAACGTGGTGCCCCGTCTGGGCGTGCGCGCCCGCCTGGCGTCGCAGGGCTCCGGCAAATGGCAATCCAGCGGCGGCGAAAAATCCAAATTCGGACTGGCGGCGGTCCAGGTACTGCAACTGGTGGAACTCCTGCGCAGCAAAGGCCGCCTCGACAGCCTGCAACTGCTGCATTTCCATCTCGGGTCACAATTGTCCAACATCCGCGATATTGCTTCCGGCGTGCGTGAATCGGCGCGGTTTTATGTGGAACTCCACCGGCTGGGGGTCAACATCGAATGTTTCGACGTGGGCGGCGGGCTGGGCGTGGATTACGAAGGCACCCGTTCCCAATCGGACTGCTCCGCCAACTACGGTCTCAATGAATATGCCAACAATGTGATTTGGGGCATCGGCGACGCCTGTAACGAATTCGATCTGCCCCATCCCACGGTGATTACCGAATCCGGCCGGGCGGTCACCGCCCATCATACGGTGCTGGTATCGAATATCATCGGCGTCGAGCGTAATGAGTTCAGCGAGCCGAACCCGCCGGATGACGACGCGCCGCGCGCGCTGGAAAGCCTGTGGCAAACCTGGCAGGAAATGCAGGAACCCCTTAATCGGCGCTCTCTGCGCGAATGGCTGCACGACAGCCAGATGGATCTGCACGATGTCCATACCCAATATACCCACGGCATGCTGGATCTGACCCAGCGGGCCTGGGCGGAGCAGCTCTATCTGAATATTTGCCGCATGATCCAGGTACAGCTTGATCCCAGCAACCGCGCCCATCGCCCGATTATCGACGAACTGCAAGAGCGCATGGCGGATAAGCTGTATGTGAACTTCTCGCTGTTCCAGTCAATGCCGGACGCCTGGGGCATCGATCAGCTCTTCCCGGTGCTGCCGCTGGAGGGATTGGACAAACCCCCCGAAGGCCGCGCCGTGCTGCTGGACATCACCTGCGATTCCGACGGCACCATCGATCACTACATCGACGGCGACGGCATCGCCACCACCATGCCGATGCCTCCTTATGATGTGGATAACCCGCCGTTGCTGGGATTCTTCATGGTGGGCGCTTATCAGGAAATCCTCGGCAATATGCATAATCTGTTCGGCGATACCGCGGCGGTGGACGTGTTTGTCTTTAAAGACGGCAGCGTGGAGCTCAATGAATCCGATGAAGGGGATTCCGTGGCCGATATGCTGCAATATGTACAGCTTGAGCCGGATGTGCTGCTCGCCCGCTTCCGCGATCAGGTCAAAGAGACCGATCTTGATCCGGCGCTGCAGGCGGAATTCCTCGAAGAGTTCGAGGCCGGGCTTTATGGTTACACTTATCTCGAAGATGAATAATGATGAATAACGAAGGAACAAACATGAGCACCCTGGGCCATCAATACGATAACTCCCTGGTTTCCAATGCGTTCGGTTTTCTGCGGCTGCCGCTGGAATTCAACCCCTACGACAGCGATGCCGATTGGGTTATCACCGGTATACCTTTCGATATGGCCACCAGCGGACGTTCCGGCAGCCGGCACGGTCCGGCGGCTATTCGCCAGGTCTCAACCAACCTGGCCTGGGAAGGCTGCCGCTGGCCCTGGGATTTTGATGTCCGCCAGCGCCTGAAGGTAGTGGATTGCGGCGACCTGGTATTTGAGTTCGGCGATGCCCAGGATTTCAGCGACAAACTGCAACAGCATGCGGAACGCCTGCTGGCGGCGGGCAAACGGCTGTTATCGTTCGGCGGCGATCATTTTGTCACGCTTCCTCTGCTGCGCGCCCATGCCAGGCAATTTGGCAAAATGGCGCTGGTGCATTTCGACGCCCATACCGATACCTATGCCAACGGCAGCAAATTCGATCACGGCACCATGTTCTTCCACGCCCCTAACGAGGGGTTGATCGATCCGCGGCACTCGGTGCAGATCGGCATTCGCACCGAATACGATCGCGATAACGGCTTCACCGTGCTGGACGCGGCGCAGGTTAACGATCGCCGCGTGGAAGATATCATTGCCCAGGTAAAAGGCATTGTCGGCGATTTGCCGGTTTACCTGACATTTGATATCGATTGCCTGGATCCGGCCCATGCGCCGGGTACCGGCACGCCGGTGATCGGCGGACTCAGCACCGATCGGGCCTTAAAGCTGGTGCGCGGCCTGCAGTCGCTGAATATCGTCGGCATGGATCTGGTGGAAGTGGCGCCGTCCTACGACCACGCGCAAATCACCGCCCTGGCCGCCGCCACTCTGGCCCTGGAAATGCTCTATATCCAAGGCGCAAAAAAAGCCTGATAACTCCCCAAACACCGAAAGCTAAACCGGGCGTGTTAAAGGGAGACCGCGCCAATGGTGTCGAAGCGGCCATCCTGTGGCCGCCGGAGCGCGCCATGGCACGGTAGACCCGCTATCGCTGAAGCTGCAACCCGGCGTGTTAAAGGGAGACCGCGCCAATGGTGCCGAAGCGGCCATCCTGTGGCCGCCGGAGCGCACCATGGCACGGTAGGCCCGCTATCACTGAAGCTTCAACCCGGCGTGTAAAAGGGAGACCGCGCCAATGGTGTCGAAGCGGCCATCCTGTGGCCGCCGGAGCGCACCATGGCACGGTAGGCCCGCTATCGCTGAAGCTTCAACCCGGCGTGTTAAAGGGAGACCGCGCCAATGGTGTCGAAGCGGCCATCTTGTGGCCGCCGGAGCGCACCATGGCACGGTAGGCCCGCTATCACTGAAGCTTCAACCCGGCGTGTAAAAGGGAGACCGCGCCAATGGTGCCGAAGCGGCCATCTTGTGGCCGCCGGAGCGCACCATGGCACGGTAGACCCGCTATCACTGAAGCTTCAACCTGACTTGTAAAAGGGAGACCGCGCCATAGCACGGTGGGCCCGCTATCACTGAAGCTTCAACCTGACTTGTAAAAGGGAAACCGCGCCATGGCACGGTAGACCCCCTATCGCTGAAGCTGCAACCCAGCGTAACATCAGCGCCCATCCTGCCGGAAACGACCCGCCATTACCCGCCCCCGGCGGCTCGAACACCCCTCCGCCTGAATCTCACCTCATATTTCGCGCATTCCTGCATATACATTTATTACCAATTTAGGTTACATTTAGCGATATTTTCTTTCTTAGTCTCTGAAGTTAAGTGATTGATTTTCATATAGCTTGGTCAACGAGACACTATTCAATCCGAACTGGAGTATAAAAATGACACCCCGTAAAACATTGGCGAACGCCATTCGCGCTTTGAGCATGGATGCTGTGCAAAAAGCTAAATCCGGCCATCCCGGCGCCCCCATGGGCATGGCCGACATCGCCGAAGTCCTTTGGCGAGACTATCTGCAGCACAATCCGTCCAACCCGAAATGGGCCGGCCGCGATCGCTTTGTCTTGTCCAACGGCCATGGCTCCATGCTGCTGTACAGCCTGCTGCATCTCACCGGCTATAACCTGCCGATGTCCGAACTGCAAAATTTCCGCCAACTGCATTCCAAAACCCCCGGACACCCGGAATACGGCTACACCGATGGGGTTGAAACCACCACCGGACCCCTGGGGCAGGGCATTGCCAACGCCGTGGGCATGGCCATTGCCGAACGTACCCTGGCGGCGCAGTTCAACCGTGCGGGCCATGACATCGTCGATCACCACACCTATGTGTTTATGGGCGACGGCTGCATGATGGAAGGGATTTCCCACGAAGTCTGCTCTTTAGCCGGCACCATGAAGCTGGGTAAGCTGACGGCGTTTTACGACGACAACGGCATCTCCATCGACGGGCATGTGGAAGGCTGGTTCAGCGACGACACCGCCAAACGGTTTGAAGCCTACGGCTGGCACGTGGTGCGCGGCGTAGACGGCCATGACAGCGAAGCCATCAAGGCCGCCATTGAACAGGCCAAAGCCGTTACCGATCGGCCCTCGCTGCTGATGTGCAAAACGGTGATTGGCTTCGGTTCGCCGAACAAGGCCGGTTCCCATGACGCCCACGGCGCGCCGCTGGGTGATGCCGAAGTGGCCGCCACCCGCAAGCAGCTGGACTGGAACGAAGCGCCGTTCGTCATCCCGCAGGAAATTTACGACGCCTGGGACGCCAAGTCCGCCGGCGCCGCCCGTGAAGCCGCCTGGAACGAAAAATTCGCCGCTTACGAAAAGGCCTACCCGGAACTGGCGACGGAATTCAAACGCCGCATCGAAGGCCGTCTGCCCGCCGATTGGCGGCAGCAGAGCCAAGCCTACATCGAAAAGCTCCAGGCCAACCCGGCCAGCATCGCCAGCCGCAAGGCATCGCAAAACGCCCTGGAAGCCTTCGGGCCGCTGTTGCCTGAATTTTTGGGCGGCTCCGCCGACCTGGCGCCCAGCAATCTCACCATTTGGTCGAAGTCGGTTTCTCTTGGCGACAACCAGGCGGGCAACTATATCCACTATGGCGTGCGCGAGTTCGGCATGACCGCCATCGCCAACGGTATCGCCGTGCACGGCGGTTTTATACCCTATACCGCCACCTTCCTGATGTTTGTGGAGTATGCCCGTAACGCGGTGCGCATGGCGGCATTGATGAAAATCCGCTCCATCTACGTCTATACCCATGACTCAATCGGCCTGGGGGAAGACGGACCAACCCACCAGCCGGTGGAACAGCTGGCCAGCCTGCGCCTGACGCCGAACATGCGCACCTGGCGGCCCTGCGATCAGGTGGAATCCGCCGTGGCCTGGCAGCAGGCCATAGAACATGCCCATGGCCCGAGCACCCTGGTGTTATCCAGGCAGAATCTGGTGCAGCAGCAGCGTACGCCGCAACAGTTGGCCGATATCGCCCGCGGCGGTTATATACTGAAAGATACCGACGGTACGCCTGAGCTGATTATTATCGCCACCGGTTCGGAAGTGGCGCTGGCGGTAACCGCGTGGGAAAAACTCAGCGGGGAAGGCCGCAAGGTCCGGGTGGTATCATTGCCCTCGCCTGAGGTGTTCGATTTGCAGGATGCGGCCTATCGCGAAGCGGTACTGCCCAAAGCGGTGTCGGCGCGTCTGGCCGTTGAAGCGGGTATCGCGGATTACTGGTACAAATACGTTGGCCTGAACGGGGCAATCATCGGCATGACCGGTTTCGGCGAATCGGCTCCGGCCGAAGAACTGTTCAAACTGTTCGGTTTCACCGCCGAAAATGTATTGGATAAGGCGCGCACGCTGCTGGCGTAAATTCAATAAAATCTTTCAAGGCACCCTCGGGTGCCTTTTTTATGTTACGCCCGGAACGGAGACAAATCTTCGGCTGGTTCTAGCGTGGGTTCATGGCGGCAAATATGGCGTCATAGCGACCATCCCGCTCGGCCCAGCGCCGGGTTCTGTCGTGCTCCACCAGCACTTCACCGCCGGGGTGATCCCCCGCCGCCAGCAACTGCATAACCTCCGCCACGTATGCCGCGAGCGGAACCGCGCGCGGGTCGGAGGCCTGCTGTTCGCCCGTGAGTTCCGTCTGTACGTAGGGCGGCGCCAGTTCAAGCACCTCGACGGGAACATGACGCAACTGATGGCGCAGCGATTGAAGCCAGGAGTGCAGGAATGCTTTGCTGGCGCAATAACTCGGAAAATCGGCCCGGGGTACGAAAGCCAGGTTGGAACTGGTCGCCATGATTGCCGCGTCCGGCCGCCCTTGCAGCACCGGCAGGAAAGCCGCGGTCACGCGCAGCACTCCCAGGATGTTCGTCTCCACTATCGCCTGAGCGGCACAAACATCCCAGCCATCCGCGGTCATGTTCTCCGCCCGAGAAATACCGGCGTTGGCGATAAGCACGTTCAGTTCTGGAAAACGCGCGCGCACGTCGCCGGCAAATTGAGACAATGAGGCCGGGTCATTGAGATCGAGCGTCATTCCGATCAGGCCAGGCCGGCTTGCCGTTATTTCATCAAGCAGGGACTGCCTTCGCCCTGCGATGACAACCCGATTGCCGCGGTCGTGAAAAGCTTCGGCGAGCGCCCGGCCGATGCCGCTGGTACCGCCGGTGATGAGGATAGTGTTGCCGGTCATTTTCATGGTTCGCTGCTCCTTTATTATGGACTTCGAGACACTCCCTGCTGGGATCCTCTCGACAAAGGACGCGTTGGATGACGGTAACGCCTACGACAGCGCCCTGCGGGCAACTGCAGAAACGATTATTACGTGGCTGCATTGGCATCGTCAATATTTTCCAAACGGGATTTTTCCAAAAAGGCCTTGCGAAGCCTCTGAGAATGGGACCTCCCCTGTAAAACGGCCGGCAATGGTGACCGCGTCCCGCTCGTTTGGCTTAAGTCTGATTTTTCTCGACTATTTGTGCAAAAAAACACCGTTTTATCCAGCGAAAACGGATCTCCATCACATATTTGCCAAAATAATTCCGCTGCGCTCTTTTTTTGATTATTCTAGCTGAAGCGTTTCAGTCAACCATATGGGTGCGCTTTTGTTCATGTGGATGACCGTTTATAATCGGAACCGTCAACGTTGTCGCCATCCGAGCAGCCCTTTGTTCAGCGGTCTTTTTAACAGCCGTCCGTCGGGCTTGAATTTTCGCAAAAAGCGGCATGGGACGCATTTAGTGGTATAGTTGACTGTATAACATGCTCTACCGTCACGATCGTTTTCAACATTATCCTCGTCCGGACGGACGGCGGCCTACCGCGGGACACGTGAGCACGACAAGCAACGATTCCTCCAGGCCGGTATGTTAAAAACCCCGGTGATAAAACAAGAGCGGGACATATATAAAAGCGCGGCACCGCCGTCCGGGCACTCTTCCGGCGGGCGTTGACCGTAAGCAGCTTCCAGGCCGGCGGACGGCAACTCGTCTTCCCGCCGCCCAGGCAACTTTACAAGAATCAAACAAGAGGGTTCACCATGGCTGTAATTAAGATGACTGATCTGGATCTGGCTGGTAAACGAGTACTCATCCGCTCGGATCTGAACGTTCCGGTTAAAGACGGCAAAGTAACGTCCGACGCGCGCATCCGCGCTTCATTGCCTACCATTGAAGCCGCGTTGAAACAGGGCGCGCATGTAATGGTGACGTCCCATCTCGGCCGTCCGACCGAAGGCGAATATAATGAAGAATACTCTTTGCTGCCGGTGGTCAATTATCTGAAGGACAAGCTGTCGTCGCCGGTTCGTCTGGCCAAGGATTATCTGGACGGCGTGGACGTGGCTGCCGGTGAGCTGGTGGTGCTGGAAAATGTCCGCTTCAATAAAGGCGAAAAGAAAGACGACGAAACCCTGTCGAAAAAATATGCCGCCCTGTGCGACGTCTATGTTATGGATGCCTTTGGTACTGCCCATCGCGCCCAGGCTTCCACTCACGGCGTCGGCAAGTTTGCCCCGGTAGCCTGTGCCGGCCCGCTGCTGTCCAATGAACTGGAAGCCCTGGGCAAAGCCCTGGGCAACCCGGCGCGTCCGATGGTTGCCATCGTCGGCGGTTCCAAGGTCTCCACCAAGCTGACCGTGCTGGATTCGTTGTCCAAGATTGCCGACCAGCTCATTGTCGGCGGCGGTATCGCCAATACCTTTATTGCCGCCCAGGGACACAATGTCGGCAAATCCCTGTACGAAGCCGATCTGATCCCCGAAGCCAAACGCCTGCTGCAAATCTGTGAAATCCCGGTGCCCGCCGACGTGCGCGTCGCCACTGAATTCTCTGAAACCGCCGCGGCGACCCTGAAGTCGGCCAGCGATATCAAAGACAATGAACAGGTGCTCGATATCGGCGATGCTTCCGCCGCACAACTGGCGGAAATCCTGAAAAAAGCCAAGACCATTCTTTGGAACGGTCCGGTGGGCGTATTCGAATTCCCTAATTTCCGTAAAGGTACCGAAATCGTCGCCAAGGCCATCGCCGAAAGCGAAGCGTTCTCCATTGCCGGCGGCGGCGACACCCTGGCGGCCATCGATCTTTTCGGCATTGCCGATCAAATTTCCTATATTTCCACCGGCGGCGGCGCTTTCCTGGAGTTTGTGGAAGGTAAAAAACTGCCTGCCGTGGTGATGCTTGAAGAGCGAGCCAAACAGTAACGCAACAGCAAGCCGGGCGCGCGCCATTATCGGCGCGCGCTTTCGCCGTTGCGAAGTCTGTACGGGGCAACGGTGTCCAGTCCCTCTTTTTTAATGGCCTACAAAACAGGACAAAGCAATATGTCTAAGATTTTCGATATTGTAAAACCAGGTGTTATCACCGGTGACGATGTACAGAAAGTATTTGCCGTAGCGAAGGAAAACCACTTTGCTCTGCCCGCCGCTAACTGTGTAGGTACCGATTCAATTAACGCCGTGCTGGAAGCCGCCGCGAAAGTGCGCGCTCCGGTCATCGTTCAGTTCTCCAATGGCGGCGCGGCATTCATCGCCGGCAAAGGCCTGAAGGCCGAAGGCCAGACGCCGTCCGTATTGGGCGCTATTTCCGGTGCGCTGCATGTGCATCATATGGCCGAACACTACGGCGTGCCGGTTATCCTGCACACCGACCATTGCGCTAAAAAACTGCTGCCGTGGCTTGACGGCCTGCTTGATGCCGGCGAAAAACATTTTGCCAAGACCGGTAAGCCGCTGTTCTCATCCCACATGATCGACCTGTCGGAAGAGTCGCTGGAAGAAAACGTTGCCATTTGCAGCAAGTACCTGGCACGCATGGCTAAGATGAACATGACCCTGGAAATTGAACTGGGCTGTACCGGCGGTGAAGAAGACGGCGTGGATAACAGCCATCTGGACAACTCTTCACTCTATACCCAGCCGGAAGACGTGGCCTATGCCTATGAAAAGCTGAATGCCATCAGCCCACGTTTCACCATCGCCGCCTCCTTCGGTAACGTTCATGGCGTATACAAGCCGGGCAACGTGAAGCTTACCCCGAAAATCCTGGATAACTCGCAGAAATTCGTTTCCGAAAAATACGGTTTGCCGGCCAATTCCCTGAACCTGGTGTTCCACGGCGGTTCGGGCTCCACTCCGGAAGAAATCAAGGAAGCGGTAAGCTACGGCGTGGTTAAAATGAACATCGATACCGATACCCAATGGGCAACCTGGGAAGGTATTTTGAAGTATTACCACAAAAATGCCGGTTATCTGGAATCGCAGTTGGGCAACCCCGAAGGCGAAGATAAACCGAACAAGAAATACTACGATCCCCGCGCTTGGCTGCGTGCCGGCCAAGCGTCCATGGCTGCCCGTCTTGAGCTGGCGTTCCATGAACTGAACGCTGTCGACGTATTGTAATTTCCGTTCTGCAAAAGACGTTGTGATAAAAGGCCTCCAAACCGGAGGCCTTTAACATAATGAATTATAGGAATATTCCTGCCCTTTTTTCAGCCGTTGATTGGCGTCGAAAACGATTATTGGTTACGCTTAAGAAACTCCGTTGTTGTCGGCAGGTATGGCCGGCCGGTTTTTTTTCGCCTTACACCAGAGGGTAGGATAATAGAATGGAAGACCTAAACGTCGTCGATAAAATCGACCATGCCGGCAACTGGCTGGTTAATAACGAGCAGTTACTGCTTTCTTACGCAGTGAATATCGTGGCCGCGCTGGTGATTCTCTTTGCAGGGATCCTCATCGCCCGGGTGATTTCCCGCACCGTCAATCAGCTTATGCGATCCCGCCATATCGATATCACGGTGGCGGACTTCCTGTCGTCCATCATCCGTTATGGCGTCATTATCTTTACGGTGATTGCCGCGCTGGGCCGGGTGGGCGTTCAGACCGCGTCGGTTATCGCGGTCATCGGCGCCGCCGGCCTGGCGGTAGGTTTGGCCCTGCAAGGTTCGCTGGCCAATTTTGCCGCCGGCGTGCTGCTGGTGACATTCCGGCCTTTTCGCGCCGGCGAGTATGTGGATTTCGGCGGAACCGCGGGCACGGTGCTGATCGTGCAGATTTTTTCCACCACCCTGCGCACCTACGACGGCTTAATGATCGTGGTGCCCAACGGCAAAATCCTGGCAGGCAATATCACCAATTTTTCCCGCGAGCCCAACCGGCTGGTGAATCTCACCATCAGCGTCAGCTACGACGCCGATATCAACACGGTTAAATCCGTGATCACTGACATTATCAAGGCGGACAGCCGCGTACTGAAAAATATGGGCATTACCGTGGGGCTCAACAACCTGGGAGCATCGTCACTGGATTTTATGGTACGGGCCTGGGTCAAGAGCGGCGACCTGCAAAACGTCACCTTCGACTGGCTGGAACGGTTCAAACACGCGTTTGATGAACGACAAATCGGCATACCCTATCCGCAAATGGATGTGCATATGTATCGCACCCCCAAACCGCAGACCGCCGCCAACGAGGATGAATCCAAAAAGCCGGCCCCGGCGGCGGAGGGGCCCACGGCAGGCTAGTCCCGATTGAATCGAGTATGCGTAAGGGATCGCGTGTCAAAGGGCGAGCACCCAACGTGCAACGAACGTGTTAAAGGGAGACCGCGCCAATGGGGTCGAAGCGGGCGTGGTTTTCCCGCCCGCCAGAGCGCCCCATGGCTCGGCCCGCTATCACCGAACGTGGCAGCGGGCCTGTCAAAGTGATCGGATGCTGATGTGCCCCTCCTACGCAGCCGGCCCGCTGCCTCGGGCCAAACGCCCATTATTAGTTTTGCTAATTATTAATTAGAAATTTCCATTTCAACTGATGATGGCTTTTCATTACACTGCCGGTATTTTCTATTGCATAACAAAAGGAATACGGCATGTGGACTGTACTGTTCCAAGGGTTCGCCCTCGGCATGGCAACCATTGTCCCGCTTGGACCGCAGAACGTACTGGTCATGAATCAGGGCATCCGCCGGCAATATCATCTGTTGATTGCTTCTCTGTGCCTGCTCAGCGACATGGTGCTTATCTCGGCGGGCGTGTTTGGCGGCAGCGCGCTGCTGTCGCGCTCGCCCGTACTGCTGCAAGCCGTCACCCTGGCGGGGGTGGCGTTTCTCTCCTGGTATGGATTTAACGCCGTCAGGCATGCCTGGCGCGGCGACGAGGCGATGGCGGACCGGGCCGGTATGCTCCCCGCCAGCCGAGGCCGGGTGGTGATGACCATGCTGGCGGTGACCTGGCTCAATCCCCATGTCTATCTCGATACCCTGGTAGTGCTGGGCAGCCTCGGCGGTCAGTTAGATCCGTTGGCGCGACGCTTCTTTGCCGCCGGTTCCATCGGCGCCTCGGTGGTGTGGTTTTACGGACTGGCCCTGCTGTCGGCACGGCTTTCCCCCTGGCTGAACCGGCCGCCGGTACAAAGGGGCATCCAGCTGTTCGTGGGAATGGTGATGTGGATGGTGGCGCTGAAACTGGCGCGTCAGTCCTGGCCGCTGTCGTTGCTCATGACGCATTTACAATAGCTTACCGCAAATGCCCCGTTTGAAGACTCCTCCTATATTTTACCGGACGCACGGCGCGTTACTCTGCCGATGCAGCATAACCAAACGGTAAATAACTGCAAATAACATAGCCATAAGATGAAATTCGGTAATGATATGCTGCATCAGGATGAGTATATCTGCAATCCAACTCGACGGGAGGTACCATGAAGGTCAAGGCATTAGCATTAGCCGCCATATTGGGGTGGGGGGCGTTATCCACCCAGGCGCCGGCCGCGGAGCTGCCCGCCGGGCCGCACGTCATCACCTCCGGCGCCGCAAGCGTGGAGGTGGTGCCGGACATCGCCACCCTGACCATAGAAGTCTCCATTTCGTCCAAGGACGCCGGCGACGCCAAGAAACAGGCGGACGCGCGCGTTGCGCAATACTTTGATTTTCTGGCTAAAAACGGCGTAGAGAAGAAAGACATCAATGCCGCCAATCTGCGCACCCAGCCGGAATATGACTTCCTGAAAACCGGCGAATCGGTGCTGAAAGGCTACCGCGCGGTGCGCCAGGTCCAGGTTACGCTGCGGCAGCTTGATAAACTCAATGAACTATTGGACGGCGCGCTGAAATCCGGCCTGAACGAAATCAGGGCGGTGGAACTGGGCGTGGCCAATCCGGACGTCTATCGCGACAAGGCGCGCAGCCAGGCTATGGAAAATGCCTCCTCCCAGGCCCGTGCGCTGGCGGAAGGCTTCAAGGCCCAGCTGGGACCGATTTACAGTATCCGTTACCACGTGGCCAACTATCAGCCGGTTCCGGTAGCCCGGATGTTCAAAGCCAATGACGCCATGGCGCAAACCGATGCCGCGCAAACCTATGCGCAGCAGACCATTCGTTTCGACGATCAGGTCGACGTGGTATTTGAACTGCGGCCTCAGCCTTAAACCTGGCGCAAAGCCTGGCGGCCATGGGAAAGCAAGGCATCGGTCACTTTACGCATCATCCGGCTTTCCGGCGCAAAACGATGCCAGAACAGCATCCGGCGCTGGAACAGCCCTGGCGTAAGATCAATCAGCTCGCCGCTGTCCAGCTCTCTTTCGATTTGCAAATGGGGGATCATGCAACAGGTGGTGCCCTGGCGAGCCAGCTGGACAAACGCTTCCGATGAGTTGACGATATGGCAGGGCACGCTGCCCGGCGGCAGATCGAAATTCTGCTGTAAAAACGCCTGATGCATGTCGTCAAGATGATCGAACGCCACCGCCGGCGCTTTCAGCAGCGCGCTGCGGGTGACGCCGTTCGGAAAGTAGCGGTCGGCAAAAGGTTTCGATGCCACGAACAGGTAATCCAGGGCGCCCAGTTGATCCACCAGGCAGCTGGGCAGGGGCTGGGGCTGGATACTCACCGCCCCCACCACTTCACCGCGCCGAAGGCGCTCCTGGGTGCGGGTTTCATCCTCAACCTGCAAATTAAGCCGGATGGGCGAATCGGTCAGTACCGGTTTCAGCGCCGGCAGCAGCCAGGTGGCCAGGCTGTCGGCATTGACCGCCAGGGATAACAACAGGGGAGTATCGCTGCCGTTATCGGTGCCGAGCCATTCATCTTCCAGCAACTCCACCTGATGCAATAATGCCAGCAGCTTTTGGCCCTGTTCCGTCGGCCGGGGCGGGACGGTACGTACCAGCAGCGGCTGGCCGAAAAGATTTTCCAACTGTTTTATGCGTTGCGATACCGCGGATTGCGTTATACAGAGTTTCTGCGCGGCACGTTCAAAACCTCGTTCACGTATCACGGCGTCGAGCGCCTGCAGCGTTCGATAGTCCGGGCGTTTCATTCAATCTTCGTCCCCTAACGTCGGTGTATCCCTGCACTATGCCATAGTTTTGCCCCGGTAAGGTCTTAAAATCTTATGGATGAGGGTGGAGTGGTCCGGGCGCGTGCCGTTGCGGCGGAATTCAAGCTTTTTGGCCGGATATTGCTTTATAATACCGGCAAGTTGGATTTCCATAGGAAAAACATACCATGACGCAGGATGAACTTAAAAAAGCGGTAGGCTGGGCGGCATTGAAATATGTTCAACCCGGTACCATCGTCGGGGTCGGCACCGGTACCACCGCCGCGCATTTTATTGACGCTCTGGGCACCATGAAACACCAGATAGACGGGGCGGTATCCAGCTCCGAGGCTTCGTCGGCGAAATTGAAAGCGCTGGGGATCCCTTTGCTTGATTTAAACAGCGTGGATTCGCTGGATATCTATGTCGACGGGGCGGATGAGATCAACAGCCATATGCAGATGATTAAAGGCGGCGGCGCGGCGTTGACCCGTGAAAAAATCATCTCCGCCGTGGCGCGCCGTTTTATCTGCATTGCCGACGCGTCCAAACAGGTAGACGTATTGGGAAGATTTCCCCTGCCGGTTGAAGTGATCCCTATGGCGCGGGCGTATGTGGCCCGTGAACTGGTGAAATTGGGCGGTTTGCCCGAATATCGCCAGGGGGTGGTGACCGATAACGGCAATATCATTCTTGATGTGCGTAACCTGCAAATATTGGATGCAGTGGCGCTGGAAGATAAAATCAACGCTCTGCCGGGGGTGGTTACCGTCGGGCTGTTTGCGCGGCGCGGCGCTGACGTAGCGCTGATCGGCACTCCGGAGGGCGTCAAGGTTATCGAATAAGCCGCGGATTTCCCATGGGCGGGCCGGCCGGGCAGGGATATTGTTACCGATGCCGGCCTGACTGCGGGCGACGGATAAGTGTTAATTTTGTTTACATAGCATTTTTTAATTCTTTATCTGAAATTCAGTGATAAATATCACATTTAAGTCATTTAACTGCCATATATAGGACGTATGCCTGTCCCTCCAGAAGAATTATCCATAGCAATCACTTATGTTCGGCTCTTGTGCTGGGCGGACTTTGGTCAATGAACTTGCCGATGCGGCAATATTTGTTATTTTGTCCGGGTGCTGTGTTTTGCAGCCGCTTCTGAAGTATCAAAAAGGGTCGGGAAATGGCGAAAGTATCGTTGGAAAAAGACAAAATCAAATTTCTATTGGTTGAGGGCGTGCATCAGACCGCCATCGATAATCTGCGGCATGCCGGTTATACCAATATCGAATACCATAAAGGCGCATTGGACACCGAGTCATTGAAGGCATCCATTCGCGATGCGCATTTCGTCGGCATCCGATCCCGCACCAACCTGACGGAAGAGGTGTTTGCCGCCGCGGAAAAATTGGTGGCGGTGGGCTGCTTTTGTATCGGCACCAATCAGGTTGATCTCAAGGCCGCGCTGAAACGCGGCGTGCCGGTATTCAATGCGCCTTTTTCCAATACGCGTTCCGTGGCCGAGCTGGTCATCGGCGAGATGCTGCTGATGATCCGCGGTGTGCCGGAAGCCAATGCCAAAGCCCATCGCGGCCAGTGGAACAAGCAGGCCCAGGGCAGCTACGAAGCCCGGGGCAAAAAGCTTGGCATCATCGGTTACGGCCATATCGGTACGCAATTGGGTATCCTGGCGGAAGGCCTGGGTATGCAGGTTTACTTTTACGATATCGAGAGCAAGCTGCCGCTGGGCAATGCCCATCAGGTGGATTCGCTGCCGGAATTGCTTGGCCTCAGCGATGTGGTGACCCTGCATGTGCCCGATACCCAGTCCACTCGGAATATGATGAGCTCGGCGGAATTCGGCCAGATGAAAAAAGGCGCGCTGTTTATCAACGCCGCGCGCGGTACGGTGGTGGATATTCCGGCGCTGTGCGATGCCTTGGCCAGTAAACATCTTGCCGGCGCAGCCGTGGACGTTTTCCCTGAAGAACCGGCCACCAATACCGATCCGTTTGTTTCGCCCCTGTGCGAATTCGATAATGTTATCCTGACGCCGCATATCGGCGGGTCGACCCAGGAAGCGCAGGAGAATATCGGTACGGAGGTGGCGGGTAAGCTGGCGAAATATTCCGATAACGGGTCTACTTTGTCCGCGGTGAATTTCCCGGAGGTTTCTTTGCCGGAGCATGGTGAAAACGTCAGCCGGCTGCTGCATATTCATGAGAACCGTCCCGGTATTTTGACCCGTATCAACCAGATTTTCGCCGAACAAAGTATTAACATTGCCGCCCAGTATCTGCAAACCACGGCGGATATAGGCTATGTGGTGATAGACGTGGAAACCGATGCGGAAAATACCGCTTTGCAATTGCTTAAGGCGATACCCGGCACGATCCGGGCGCGTTTGCTGTACTGAGGTTTTGGCCCCAGGGCGGGGGCCGGCGCCTTGAGGGGACTGCGGCGGCTGCGAGATAGCCGCTGCATCCCCGTTGGTGCGGTCTCCCTTTAGCAGGTTCGCTGCACTCCCGGTGTCAGCGGGCCTACCGCGCCATGGGGCGCTCGGTTGGGCGGAAGAACCACGCCCGCTTCGACCCCATTGGTGCAGTCTCCCTTGAACACGTTCGTTGCACGTCCGGTGGTAGCGGGCCTACCGCACCATGGGGCGCTCCGGCGGGCGGTAAAACCACGCCCGCTTCGACCCCATTGGTGCAGTCTCCCTTGAACACGTTCGTTGCACGTCCGGTGTTTGCGGGCCTACCGCGCCATGGGGCGCTCGGTTGGGCGGAAGAACCACGCCCGCTTCGACCCCATTGTCACGGTCTCCCTTTAACAGGTTCGCTGCACGATCGGTGTTTGCGGGCCTACCGCGCCATGGGGCGCTCGGTTGGGCGGGAAAACCACGCCCGCTTCGACCCCATTGTCACGGTCTCCCTTTAACAGGTTCGCTGCACGATCGGTGTCTGCGGGCCTACCGCGCCATGGGGCGCTCGGTTGGGCGGGAAAACCACGCCCGCTTCGACCCCATTGTCACGGTCTCCCTTTAACAGGTTCGCTGCACGCCCGGTGGTAGCGGGCCTACCGCGCCATGGGGCGCCCGGTTGGGCGGGAAAACCACGCCCGATTCGACCCCATTGGTGCGGTCTCCCTTGAATACATTCGTTGCACGTCCGGTGGTAGCGGGCCTACCGCGCCATGGGGCGCTCGGTTGGGCGGGAAAACCACGCCCGATTCGACCCCATTGGTGCGGTCTCCCTTTAACACGCGACTCCCCTTAAACGGGCGATTGTGCTGTTGTGATTCTATTCAATCAAATTGGTCTTATTCATAATCATTTCAGTTTATCATGACTGGTAATAATCAGATCTAGATCGCATTTTTTATATTTTGACTCAATATAATCATTATGATTAAATGTAATCATACATGTGAGGGCAGAATGAAAATCAAAGCAACCATTGAGAGAATGCCGGGGGGGATGATGCTGGTCCCGCTGATTCTCGCCGCTTTACTCAATACCTTTGCTCCGCAATCGCTGGAGATCGGGGGGTTTACTTCGGCGCTGTTTAAGCACGGCGCCCTGCCGCTTATCGGCGCATTTTTACTCTGCATGGGGGCCGGTATCAGTTTTAAGGCCGCTCCGCGGGCGTTGCTGCAAGGGACCACTATCACGGTGACCAAGGTTTTGGTGGGGGTGGTGTTAGGCTTTGGTATTGAACATTTGTTTGGCACCGGCGGTATCTACGGCCTTTCCAGCCTGACGGTTATCGTGGCGATGGCGAATGCCAACGGTGGTCTTTACGCCGCGCTGGTGGGTGAGTATGGCACCGAACGGGATCTGGGGGCCATTTCCATTTTGTCTCTGGGGGACGGCCCGCTGTTTACCATGATAGCCCTGGGGGCGGCGGGGATGGCTAATATTCCGTTTATGGCGCTGGTGGCGGTATTGGTGCCGATTGTGGTGGGCATGATTTTGGGTAACCTTGATCATCAAATGCGTGATTTTCTTACCCGCGGCGGTCCGATTTTGATTCCGCTGTTCGCCTTCGCTCTGGGGGCGGGCATTAATCTTGATATGCTGGTAAAAGGCGGGGTGGCCGGGGTTGTGCTGGGCATACTGGTCACCGTCCTGGGCGGTTTCTTTAATATACGGGTCGATCGGCTGGTGGGGGGATCGGGTATCGCCGGCGCCGCGGCATCAAGCACCGCGGGCAACGCCGTGGCGACTCCGCTGGCCATAGCCCAGGCCGATCCTTCCATGGCGTCGGCCGCCGCCGCCGCCGCACCGCTGATTGCCGCATCGGTGATTACGACCGCCATCCTGACCCCGTTGCTTTGTGCCTGGGTGGCAAAACGTAATGCAGCATCCGTACTTCGGGAGAATAAAGCATGAAACTGGTAGTGGTGGCCGATGATTTTACCGGGGCTAACGACACCGGCGTGCAGTTGGCGAAGAAGGGGGCGAGAACCGAGGTGCTGCTTGACGAGCGGGCTACCGTGTCGCCGCGGGCCGATGTTCTGGTTATCAATACTGAAAGCCGTGCGCTGAGCGCGGAGGAGGCGGGGCTGAAGGTCAGCGAGGCGCTGCGGCCGTTTTTTCAGGAAAAAGCCGGGCAACCGATTATCTACAAAAAATCGACTCTACTTTTCGCGGTAACGTCGGGGCGGAGATCGCCGCCGCCATGAAGGCAAGCGGCGCAATGCTTGCCATTATCGCCGCCGCCATTCCGGCTGCGGGCCGCACCACCCGCGAGGGCCAGTGTCTGGTCCAGGGAATTCCCCTGGTGGAAACCGAGTTTGCCAGCGATCCGAAAACACCGATTTTATCCTCGCATATCGGCACGCTTATCGGTTTACAAAGCACATTGCCGGTTTACGAGGCATGCCTTGAGACTGTCCGGGGCGACGAGCTTAGCGTCTTTTTGCAGCAATTGGCGACCAAAGGACCCTGCTGTGTGGTCATGGATGCCGAACTCGATGGTGATTTGGTGCAAATAGCCCAGGCGGTGGGCAATTTGACGGCTTCTTATATTTTGGTCGGCGCCGCGGGCCTGGCCAACGCCTTGCCTCCCGCGAGCTATCTCACGCCCAAACAGCGCCTGCCGGTATTGGCGGTGGCCGGGTCCATGAGTGAAATAACCCAGCGGCAAATAGCGTATGCCGCACGTGAGAAGTCGCTGGGCATTGTGGATATCGATGTGGAAACACTGCTGGCGTCGCCGGAACCGGAAACCCTCTTCCCTTATGTCCGGGCGGCGGTGACGGTGCTGGAGGATCGGCAGCACTGCGTGTTGCGCACCTGTCGTGACGTCGGGGCACGGCAAGCCATTGACGAGCTGTGCCGCCGCTACGGCTATACGCGCCAGCAGTTAGGGGATTACATCGGTTTACGTCTTGGCGAAATCACCCGGCAAATCATCGCCGGCGCACAAATCGGCGGACTGTTTCTCACCGGCGGCGATATTGCCATCGCCGTGGCCCGGGCGCTTGGGGCCGAGGGATATCGCATTGCCGCCGAGGTGGCGCCCTGCGTGCCCTGCGGCACTTTTGTGAACAGTGAGATTGATGATTTACCAGTGATAACCAAAGCCGGCGGTTTTGGTAATGAAACCACCTTGCGCGATGCACTTTATTTTATTGAGGAGATGTACAGTGGTAAATAAAACGATAGCAATCACTATGGGTGATCCGGCAGGCATCGGTCCGGAAATTATTTTGAAATCCCTGGCGCAGGGCGAACTGTCCGGATGCAGGGCCGTGGTGGTGGGCTGTCTGCAAACCCTTCGGCGCATTCAGGCACTGGGCATTACGCCGCCGGCGGAGCTGAAGTCCATAGAAAGAGCGGATCAGGCAGTTTTCGCCCCCGGCGTCATTAACGTTATCGATGTGCCGCTGGCGGACCCGGCAGCGCTGGTGGCGGGACAAGTGCAACCCGCCGCCGGCGATTTGGCCTATCGCTGCATCGCCAAGGCCTCGGCCATGGCCATGGCGGGAGAGGTGCAGGGGATCGCCACCGCCCCCCTGAACAAGGAAGCGCTGCATGCCGCCGGGCATATCTATCCGGGGCATACCGAACTGCTGGCCGAACTGACCGGCAGCCGCGATTTCGCCATGGTGCTTTACACCGATAAGCTGAAGGTGATCCATGTCAGCACCCATATCGCGCTGCGGAAATTCCTTGACACGCTCAGCCGCGAACGCATTAAAACGGTTATTGGCATCGCCGATACCTTTCTTAAACGGGTAGGATTTTCAGCGCCGCGCATCGCGGTGGCCGGGGTCAACCCCCATGCCGGCGAACATGGTTTATTCGGCGATGAAGAGATTACCATCGTCGGTCCGGCCATTGAGGAGATGAAGGCCCAAAAGATAAATGTATTCGGTCCCTGTCCGCCGGATACCGTTTTCCTGCAAGCCTATGAGGGGCAATACGACATGGTGGTGGCGATGTATCACGATCAGGGACATATTCCGTTGAAATTACTTGGTTTTTATGATGGAGTGAATATCACCGCCGGGCTGCCTTTTATTCGGACTTCAGCCGACCACGGTACCGCCTTCGATATTGCCTGGACAGGCAAAGCCAAGTCTGAGAGCATGGCCATATCGATTCAGTTAGCCATGCAACTGGCCTAGTCATGGTATAGTCATGGCATAGTCATGGTACAGTTAAGCGGATGTTATGAAAGGACAAAGTCGTCTGGATCAGATTATGGATTTTCTTAAAAGCCATAATCTGGTCACTGTAGATCAACTGGTCGCGGCCGTATCTGCTTCACCCGCGACCATCCGGCGCGATCTGATCAAACTCGATGAACAGGGTGTGATCAGCCGCAGCCATGGTGGAGTGACTTTAAACCGATTCGTTCCGAGCCAGCCCACCACCAATGAAAAAATGCAGCGCAATCTGCCGGAAAAAAGGGCTATCGCCCAATTGGCGGCGCAGCTGGTGCAGCCCGGCGATTCGGTGGTGCTGGATGCCGGCACCACCATGCTGGAACTGGCGCGCAACCTTACCCATTTGCCGCTGCGGGTGATTACCGCCGATTTGCATATCGCCCTGCTTCTGTCCGAATTCAAACAGATCGAAGTGACCATCATCGGCGGCCGTATTGATGACAGCAGCCAGTCCTGTATCGGCGAGCACGGTCGCCAGCTGCTGCGCAATATCTACCCGGATATCGCCTTTATCAGCTGCAACTCCTGGAGCCTGCCCAAAGGCATCACCACCCCCACCGAAGAGAAGGCCGGCCTGAAGCGGGATCTGGCCGCCAATGCCCGTCGGCGGACAGCAGCAAATACGGCGCCTATTCCCTGTTTTGCGTATCGCCCCTGTCCGACCTGACGCAGGTGATAACCGATCGCGGCATCCCCGCCGAGATTGAATCCGCCCTGCGGCAGCAGCCGTTTACCCTGACGCTGGCCTGACCGCCTAAGCCGGCTTGAATTGCTTGGCGCAATGAGGCCGACTGATTCCATTGGCCGGAGGGAGCTCATTGGCGTGACCGCCGTCTCAGGCGTGATTGAGATTTACCATTGCCATTGACGAGAGGGCGTGATGATTTCCGGCAGGGGGATATCCCAGGGTTCAACCGGCACCTGTTCCACCTGCTGGCAATCATGGGCCAGGCCGATGGGGTAAAAACCCGACTCCCGCCGCCAGTGCCGCAAGGTGCGATCATAAAAACCGCCGCCCATGCCGAGCCGCTGGCCCTGTGCATCAAACGCCACCAGCGGGGTAAACAGCACATCCAACCGCGCCGGGGGCAGCAGGCGGGTGATATCCAGTTTGGGTTCGCTGATGCGCAGGCGGTTGACCGTAAGCGGGGTATCGGCATCATAGCGCAGGAACAGCAAATGTCCCGGGCTGAACGGGTGCAGCACCGGCAGGTAAATCTGCTGGCCGCGCTGGCGGAGGGCATCGATTATCGGCCGGGTATCCAGTTCGCCGTCAAAGGATAAAAACAGCGCCAGGGTTTTGGCGGCGGCGATGCGCGGATGCGCCAGCAAGCGTTCGGTAACCGCGTTTGAGGCGTCGGCCTGCTGCCGGGGGCTTAACGCTCGCCGTGCTTGACGGATTTGATTGCGGATGGACTGCCGCAGGATTGATTTGTCCGACGCTGGAGTCATAGAAAAGACGATGGTATGGAAAGGGGATCTCCGAGATGCCGCCGCAGGCTGTAACCCTTGAACCCATGGTTCAAGGTGAACGCAGCGTTCTAACCTTAAGGCTTCTCGGACGAACCGAGCATGCGCACCAGTTAAAGATCGCCACATTCTTGTGGTATAAATTATCGGCTCAGGGGACTGGCCCGCTGGCGAACACCTCAGAGAAATTTTATTTGTACGATTCGCGGGCTGAAACCCCGGCGACTATCGTTATTTGTACTGCTTGCTGCTATTCGAACCCCTTGCTGCTGTTCGAACTGCATACTGCTATTCGAACTGCGTTCCCGGACGTTCGGAAATCCGTCCTTGCTCTACCAAGGCTTGTTCGATCGTTTGCTGCAATAACCGGATTCGTTGCTCCATATTGGCCGCATAATCGCGCGTTTTCAACCTTTCTTGCGCCAGTTCGTGACAGACGTTCAAGGCCGCGATAAAAACAAGCTGTTCCGTATTGGTGACTCTAGTTCGAACTTTAAGATCTTGCAACCGCTGATTAAGATCCTCGGCCGCCTGGTTCAACGCTTCCTGTTGTTCCGGCGGGCAATTCACCCTTAACGTGCGGCCGAATATTTGAATATCTACCGGTTGTGCGGACATACCACCTTCCTGCATTGTTGCCGCGCCAACGCTTACCGCCACCCGTTTCACCATTGCGGGAGCAAAAGCGGACGCTACTATAATCAATCTATATAAAACAATCTATATAAAACAGAAGTTACAAGCCCTTTCTGGTATAGCGACGGACCTTGGTGGTAGCATAACACGAACTTATCCTGCCAACGACGATGAAAGCGCATGTCTATACAAAATACCTTGCCGGACTATGAAAATCTGAATCAGCTGCTTACCCAGCAGGCGGTGGCGTTAACGTCGGCGGAAATGCATGGTTTGATCAGCGGAATGCTGTGCGGCGGAAACCGGGACCACAGTTGGCAGACCCTGGTGCATGAGTTGACCAATGAAGGGCTGGCTTTCTCGCAGACCCTGGCGGAACCCTTGCGCCAGCTGCATGAGAGCACCGCCCACTCGCTGGAGGACGAAGAGTTCATGTTCCAGCTGCTGCTGCCGGATGACGAAAGTGCGACGGTGTTTGACCGGGTGGACGCCCTGGCGGGCTGGGTCAATCATTTCCTGCTGGGGCTGGGAGTTGTCCAGCCCCAG
Organism: Sodalis ligni; assembly: GCF_016865525.2. NCBI lineage: Bacteria > Pseudomonadati > Pseudomonadota > Gammaproteobacteria > Enterobacterales > Bruguierivoracaceae > Sodalis > Sodalis ligni. The sequence goes on from NZ_CP075169.1 coordinate 938,745, forward strand.
CTGGATAAAGTCAAAGGAGAGGTGCGGGAGGCGATTGACGATTTGCGTAATATCGGCCAGCTGGGTTATGACGAAGACGAAGATCAGGAGGAGTTGGCGCAATCCCTGGAAGAAGTCATCGAATATGTCCGTATGGCGGCGATTCTTTGTCATAATGATTTTACGCACCCGGAATCATCCGCGCCGCAGGAAAAACCCAAACCGACCTTGCATTGAGCCTTTGGCCCGCTCAGGTATCAGGCCGCCGGCACGGCGATAGCCGGTCAATACCATCACCATGAAAAGGCAGGAGAGAGTGATGACTCAACAAGAATATTTACGCCGTCGTCAGGCGTTACTGGCAAAGATGTCTCCGGCCAGCGCCGCCGTAATTTTCGCTGCGCCGGAAGCGACACGTAATGCCGACAGTGAATATCCTTACCGTCAAAACAGCGATTTCTGGTACTTCACCGGCTTTAACGAGCCCGAAGCCGCGCTGATCCTGATTAAAAGCGATGAAACCCACCATCACAGCGTACTGTTCAACCGGGTGCGGGATTTAACCGCGGAAACCTGGTTCGGCCGCCGCCTGGGCCAGGAAGCCGCGCCGGCCAAGCTGGGGGTGGATCGGGCCTTGCCCTGGGATGAGATCAAAAATCAGCTGCACCTGTTATTGAACGGCCTGGACGTGGTGTATCACGCGCAGGGGGAATATCCGTTCGCCGACGAACTGGTGTTCAATGCCCTGGCAACGCTGCGGCGCGGTTACCGCCAGCAGTTAAAGGCGCCGGCTACGCTGACTGATTGGCGTCCCTGGGCACATGAGCTGCGCTTGTTCAAATCGGCGGAAGAAATCGCCGTGATGCGCCGCGCCGGTGAAATCACCGCCCTGGGCCATACCCGCGCTATGCGGGCCTGCCGGCCGGGCATGTATGAATATCAGCTGGAAGGGGAAATCCTGCACGAATTCAACCGCCACGGCGCGCGTTTCCCCTCTTATAACACTATTGTTGGCAGCGGTGTGAACGGCTGCATTCTGCATTACACCGAAAATGAAGCGATCATGAAGGACGGCGATCTGGTGCTGATTGACGCCGGCTGCGAGTATCGGGGCTATGCGGGGGATATCACCCGGACCTTCCCGGTGGGCGGCAAGTTCAGCGCCGAACAGCGTGCCGTCTATGATATCGTGCTGGCGTCGCTGAATGCCTCGCTGGCGCTCTTCAAACCGGGCACCAGTATCCGCGACGTGACCGAGGAAGTGGTGAAAATCATGGTAACCGGCCTGGTGAAGCTGGGGGTCCTGAAGGGTGACGTAACCACCCTGATCGGCCAGCAGGCCCATCGGCGTTTCTTCATGCACGGGCTGAGCCACTGGCTGGGGATGGATGTGCATGACGTGGGGGATTACGGTACGCCCGAACGGGGCCGGATCCTGGCGCCGGGCATGGTGCTGACCATTGAGCCGGGCATCTATATCGCTCTGGATGCAGACGTGCCTCCAGCCTATCGCGGTATCGGCATCCGCATCGAAGATAACATCCTCATTACCGAACAGGGCAACGAAAACCTTACCGATTCGGTGGTGAAGGATCCGGACGCCATCGAAGCGCTAATGGCGGCGGCGCGCTAATTCATGACGGTAATCATCATTGGCGGCGGCATGGCCGGCGCCACCCTGGCGCTGGCATTGTCCCATCTGACCGGGGGGCGGCTCGACATCGATCTGGTGGAAAGCGCCGCTCCTGAAAGCCATCGCCACCCCGGCTATGACGGCCGGTCCATTGCCCTTGCCCAGGGGACCTGCCGGCAATTAACCGCTATAGGCGTCTGGCCGGCGCTGATGCCCGGCGCTACCGCCATTACCCAGGTGCAGGTCAGCGATCGCGGCCACCTCGGCAAGGTACGGCTTGACGCCGGGGATTACCGGGTACCCGCGCTGGGTTACGTGGTGGAGCTGCATGACGCGGGGCAGCGGCTGTTTTCGCTGTTGCGCCGGGCGCCCGGCGTCAGGCTGCATTGTCCCGCCACCGTCGCCACCCTGACCCGGCGCCGGGACGATGTGGAAGTGCGGCTGGATAACGGCGGGGTATTGACCGGCCGGCTGGCGGTGGCGGCGGACGGTTCCCATTCTCCCGTGGCCCGGCAATGCAATATCCAGTGGCGGCAGCAGGATTACCGGCAACTGGCGGTCATTGCCAACGTTTCCACCGCAATGCCCCACGGGGGCAGGGCCTTTGAGCGCTTTACCGAACACGGGCCGCTGGCGTTACTGCCCTTGTCGGGGGGACGCAGCGCGCTGGTCTGGTGCTTGCCCGAGTCACGGCGGGAAGAGGTCGGCGCCTGGGATGACGCCCGGTTCCGGGAGGCGTTGCAGACGGCGTTCGGCTGGTCCCTTGGGCGGATTGTTACCGTGGGGCAACGGCAGATTTATCCCCTGCACCTGCGTACCGCCTCGCATCATATCTCCCATCGCCTGGCGCTGGTGGGCAATGCGGCGCAAACCCTGCACCCCATCGCCGGGCAGGGGTTCAATCTGGGGTTGCGCGACGTGATGACCCTGGCGGAGACGCTGGCGGACGCGGCGGGACAGGGGCTCGATCCCGGCGGCTATGCGGTATTGCAGCGCTATCAACAGCGCCGGTTGCCCGATCAGTCCGGAACGGTAGGCATTACCGACGGGCTAATCGACGTGTTTGCCAACGGGCACCCGCCGCTGGTGATTGCCCGTAATCTGGGGCTGCTGGCCATGGCGCATTCACCCTGGCTGCGGGACACCCTCGCGCGACGCACCCTGGGCTGGGTGGAGCGTTAATTTCCGGCCTTCAACGAGGACTTCAGCTATGCAAGCATTCGATGTGGTGATCAACGGCGGCGGAATGGTGGGTTTGACCCTGGCCTGCGGTCTGCAGGGCAGCGGCTTGCGCGTCGCGGTGGTGGAGCAGCGGATGCCGGAAGCGATTCCCCCGGCCGAAAGTCCGGCGCTTCGGGTCTCCGCCATCAATGCCGCCAGTCAGCGCCTGTTGCGGCATGTCCGGGTATGGGACGATATCGTCGCGGTGCGCGCCACGCCCTACCGGGGCATGGAAGTCTGGGATAACGACAGCTTCGGTAAAATCGCCTTTGACGGCGGTCCCTTGGGATTCGAGCAGCTTGGGCACATTATCGAAAATCCGGTCATCCATCAGGCACTGTGGCGCCGGGCCGCCGGGTTATCGGATGTCGAGCTGTTTTGCCCGGCGTCGCTACGGCAAGTAGCCTGGGGCGAAAACGAGGCGTTTATTACCCTGGATGACGATCGGATGCTGACCGCCCGGCTGGTGGTGGGGGCGGACGGCGCCGATTCCTGGCTGCGGCGCTATGCCGATATTCCGCTGACTTTCTGGGATTACCAGCATCATGCCCTGGTAGCCACCGTGCGTACCGAGCGCCCCCACGGCGGCATCGCCCGCCAGGCGTTTCACGGCGACGGAATTCTGGCGTTTCTGCCGCTGGCGCAGCCCGATGTCTGTTCCATCGTCTGGTCCCTGCCGCCGGAGTTGGCGGAGCAGCGGCGGCAAATGCCGGCGGAGCAATTCACCGCGCAATTGGCCCGGCACTTTAATCTGGCCCTCGGTTTATGCAAGCTGGAAAGCGAACGGTTGACATTCCCCCTTACCGGCCGTTATGCCCGGGATTTCGCCGCGCACCGTCTGGTGCTGGTGGGAGACGCGGCGCATACCGTCCATCCGCTGGCGGGGCAGGGGGTGAATCTGGGATTGATGGATGTGGCCGAATTGCTGTCTGAACTGCAGCGATTGCAAATCGCCGGCAAGGATATCGGCCATTATGCCTATCTGCGCCGCTATGAACGGCGCCGCAAGCACAGCGCCGCCGTTATGCTGGCGGGCATGCAGGCCCTGCGTGAGCTGTTTGACGGCAATAATCCCCTCAAAAAATGGGTTCGTGACGCCGGATTGCGTTTAGCGGATACGCTGCCCGGTGTAAAACCGCGCCTGATCCGGCAGGCCATGGGGCTTACCGAACTGCCGTCCTGGCTGGATGAAGACGTCCGTTCGACTGAAAAAATCTAATCCAAGGGTTTTTTTTCATTATTATTTCTAATCCGAAGCCTCGGCAAAACGTATTCCAACAGCGTTTCGTCGGGGTTTTTTGTTATCAAATTTTGCGTTGAGGTCCTCCGATTTACCGTTTGTGCGCCGTTATAATCCCTTTGTCAGCATATCATGCTGATGAGGCGGGGAGAGTCGTTTAACATTATACTTCCTGGCAGGATAATTTAATTTATGGTTTCCCCCTGGATTAGGTGGTAACTTCTGGCAAAAGGTATCGTTTGCGCCGATGGAAGCCTGTTTTTTGTATAGGCCGAAAGCGTCGGCGCCTTCCAGGACATTTGTTGTATAGCCTCAATAATTCGAGTTGCAATAAAGCCAATGTAATGCAACGTGAAGCATGGCGGTTATATCGTCTGAATTGACCACAAAGAGAGAAAAGATGGCCCAGCTGACATCGCTGTACGAACAGCACATCGCGTGCGGCGCAAAAATGGTGGATTTCCATGGATGGATGATGCCGTTGCATTATGGTTCGCAACTGGAGGAGCATCACCAGGTCCGACGGGACGCCGGCATGTTCGATGTTTCCCATATGACCATCATCGATCTCCAGGGATCCCGCACCCGCGAATTTTTGCGCTACCTGCTGGCCAATGATGTGGCAAAGCTGACCCAGCCGGGCAAGGCCCTGTACACCGGGATGCTGAATGCGTCCGGCGGCGTGATTGACGATTTGATCGTTTATTTCCTGGCTGAAGAGGATTTCCGCCTGGTGGTGAATTCCGCCACCCGCGAAAAAGACGTTGCCTGGGTCACGGACCATGCTGAACCGTTTAATGTCCGGGTAACCGTGCGTGACGATTTAGCGTTGATCGCCGTGCAGGGACCGCAGGCCCAGGCCAAGGCGCGGACGCTCTTTACGCCGGAGCAGCTGGCGGCGGTGGCCGGCATGAAGCCCTTTTTCGGCGTGCAGTCGCAGGATTTGTTTATCGCCACTACCGGCTATACCGGCGAGGCGGGCTATGAAATCGCCCTGCCGAAAACCCGGGTGGAGTCGTTCTGGCAACAATTGCTGGCGGCCGGGGTCAAACCCTGTGGCCTGGGAGCGCGGGATACCCTGCGCCTCGAAGCCGGCATGAATTTATACGGGCAGGAAATGGACGAAAGAATTTCGCCCCTGGCCGCCAACATGGGCTGGACCATCACCTGGCAGCCGGAAGACCGTGATTTTATCGGCCGTGAGGCGCTGGAAGCCCAGCGCCGCGCCGGCACCGAACAGCTGGTGGGCCTGGTGCTGACCGAAAAAGGGGTGCTGCGCAACGAACAAACGGTGCATTTCACCGACAGCAACGGCAACCGGCAGACGGGGATCATCACCAGCGGCTCCTTTTCCCCGACGCTCGGGGTCAGTATTGCCATGGCCCGCGTACCCGCCGGTATCGGCGAGCAGGCTATAGTATTAATCCGTAACCGCGAAATGCCGGTTAAGGTGACCAAACCCGGTTTTGTCCGCGCCGGTAAACCGGTCGTTCAATTTTAACTTTGCGAGAGTGAGGATGGCGATGAGCAGCAGCGTGCCTAAAGAACTAAAATACACCACGTCCCATGAGTGGGTCCGTGACGAGGGCGAAGGCGTTTACAGCGTCGGTATCACCGAACATGCCCAGGAGTTGCTGGGAGACATGGTATTTATCGATCTGCCGGAAGTGGGCGCCGAATTCGCCGCCAGCGATGATTGCGCCGTGGCCGAGTCGGTAAAGGCCGCTTCGGATATCTACGCGCCCATCAGCGGTGAAATCGTGGCGGTGAATGAAGAGCTTGAAGCTTCGCCGGAGCTGGTGAACAGCGCGCCTTATACCGAAGGCTGGCTGTTTCAAATCAAAGCCGCCGACGAGAGTGAAGTAGCCGCATTGCTCGATGCCGATGCCTATGAGGCCACCCTCGACGAAGAAGATGACGAAGACGAATAACCGCCGCACGGCCCCGGTGAACCAACCGGGGCTTTTCCCGACCCGTTTGTGATTTCCCCCGTCCCATGCCCGATGCAGGAATTGTTGTTTATGACCCAGACTCTCAGCCAGCTTGAACACCATGACGCGTTTATACAGCGCCATATCGGCCCTTCCCCGGAACAGCGGGCGCATATGCTTTCAGCCGTCGGCGCCGCCACTCTGGACGCGCTGATTGGCCAAATCGTTCCCGCGGATATTCAGCTTTCCGCCCCGCCGGCGGTGGGCGAGGCCGCCACCGAAGCACGGGCGCTGGCTGAGCTGAAAGCCATTGCCGGCCGTAACCGGATCTGCAAAACCTATATCGGCATGGGCTACAGTGCGGTCATCACCCCGCCGGTGATTTTGCGCAACATGCTGGAGAACCCGGGCTGGTATACCGCCTATACGCCTTACCAGCCGGAGGTGTCGCAGGGCAGATTGGAAGCCTTGCTGAATTTTCAACAGCTGACGCTGGACTTGACCGGCCTGGATATCGCTTCCGCCTCGCTGCTGGATGAAGCCACCGCGGCGGCGGAAGCCATGGCGCTGGCCAAACGCGCCAGTAAACTGAAACAGGCCAACTGCTTTTTTGTCGCCGACGATGTGCACCCGCAGACGCTGGATGTCGTGCGCACCCGGGCGCGCACCTTCGGTTTCGATCTGGTGGTGGGACAAGCCGAAGCGGCGCTTGAACTGCCGGGGGTATTCGGCGTCTTGCTGCAGCAGGTAGGCACCACCGGAGAGCTCCATGATTACCGCGAACTGCTGGCGGCCCTGAAAGCCCGCCGGATAGTCAGCTGCGTGGCGGCGGACATGATGGCGCTGGTGCTTTTGGCGGCGCCGGGGGCCCAGGGGGCCGATGTGGTGTTCGGTTCTTCCCAGCGTTTTGGCGTACCCATGGGGTACGGCGGACCGCACGCGGCATTTTTCGCCGCCCGCGACGAGGTGAAACGTTCCATGCCGGGCCGCATTATCGGCGTTTCCCGCGACGCGGCGGGCAATACCGCCCTGCGCATGGCGATGCAAACCCGCGAGCAGCATATCCGGCGCGAAAAGGCCAATTCCAATATTTGCACCTCGCAGGTTCTGCTGGCGAATATCGCCGGCTTGTATGCCGTTTACCACGGACCGGCCGGGCTTAAACGTATCGCCGGGCGTATTCACCGCCTGACCTCGATCCTGGCGGCGGGCTTGACCTCCGCCGGCATCACGCCGCGTTTTGCCCGCTGGTTCGATACCCTGACGCTGGATGTGGCGGATAAGGCCGCGGTGCTGGAGCGCGCGCGGGAAGCCGGCGTTAACCTGCGTGCCGACCTGGACGGCGCGGTGGGGATTACCCTGGATGAAACCACCGGGCGCGAGGATATCGCCGCCCTGTATGCCATTCTCACCGGCAGCCGGCAGGCGCTGGATATCGATGCCCTGGATGCCGGCATCGGCGAGGTGATTCCGGCGCAATGGCTGCGTACCACCCCCATCCTGACCCATCCGGTCTTTAACCGCTATCATAGCGAAACCGACATGATGCGGTATATGCACCGGTTGGAGAACAAAGACTTGGCGCTGAACCAGGCGATGATCCCCCTGGGCTCGTGCACCATGAAGCTGAACGCCGCCGCGGAAATGATCCCCATTACCTGGCCGGAGTTCGCCGAACTGCATCCGTTCTGCCCGCCGGAACAGGCTGCCGGCTATCAGCAGATGATAGCGCAGCTCTCCCGTTGGCTGGTGCAGTTGACCGGCTATGACGCGCTGTGCATGCAGCCCAACTCCGGCGCCCAGGGCGAGTATGCCGGCATGCTGACCATACGGCGCTATCATGAGAGCCGTAACGAGGGCAACCGCCATATCTGCCTTATCCCCAGCTCAGCCCACGGCACCAATCCGGCCTCGGCGCAGATGGCGGGTATGTCGGTTATCGTGGTGGCCTGCGATAAGCACGGCAATATCGATTTGCACGATTTGCGTGAGAAAGCCGAACAGGCCGGCGACGAGCTGTCCTGCATCATGGTGACCTACCCTTCCACCCACGGCGTTTACGAAGAGACGATCCGCGAGGTGTGCCAGATAGTTCATCAGTACGGCGGCCAGGTTTACCTGGACGGCGCCAATATGAACGCCCAGGTGGGCATTACCTCGCCGGGCTATATCGGCGCGGACGTGTCGCATCTTAACCTGCATAAAACATTCTGCATTCCCCATGGCGGCGGCGGACCGGGTATGGGACCCATCGGCGTGAAAGCCCATTTGGCGCCGTTTGTGCCGGGCCATGCGGTGCTGCATATGGATGGAGTGCTGACCCGGCAGGGCGCGGTCGCCGCCGCGCCGTTCGGCAGCGCCTCCATTCTGCCCATCAGCTGGATGTATATTCGCATGATGGGGGCCGAGGGTCTCAAACAGGCCAGCCAGGTGGCGATTTTAAATGCTAACTATATCGCCAGCCGTTTGAACGCCGCGTTTCCGGTGCTCTACAGCGGTCGCGACGGCCGGGTGGCCCATGAGTGTATTCTGGATATCCGTCCGCTGAAGGAGGCGACCGGTATCAGTGAAATGGATATCGCCAAGCGTTTGATCGACTATGGTTTCCATGCGCCCACCATGTCGTTCCCGGTGGCCGGTACGCTGATGGTGGAGCCCACCGAATCGGAAAGCCAGGGGGAGCTGGATCGATTTATCGACGCCATGCTGGCGATTCGCGGCGAGATTGATAGAGTTGCTAAAGGGGAGTGGCCGCTGGAGGATAATCCGCTGGTTAACGCGCCGCATATCGAGCGCGAGCTGGCGGGGGAGTGGACTCATCCCTATAGCCGTGAGACGGCGGCGTTTCCGGCGGGCTTTGAGCATAAGTACTGGCCGAGCGTCAAGCGGCTGGATGATGTGTATGGGGATCGCAACCTGTTCTGTTCCTGTGTGCCGGTAAGCGATTACGAGTAGGGAAACGGCGGGCAGAGCCGGCATGCGTTCCCTTCAACATGCGCTCCCTTTAACACGCTCGTTGCATGTCTGACGATCGCGGGCCTAGCGCGCCATGAGGCACTCGGTCGGGTGGAAAAACCACGCCCGATTCGACCTCATTGCCACGCTCTCCCTTTAACACGCTCGTTGCATGTCTGACGATCTCGGGCCTAGCGCGCCATTAGGCACTCGGTCGGGCGGAAAAACCACGCCCGATTCGACCTCATTGCCACGCTCTCTCTTTAACACGCTCGTTGCATGTCTGACGATCGCGGGCCTAGCGCGCCATGAGGCACTCGGTCGGGTGGAAAAACCACGCCCGATTCGACCTCATTGCCACGCTCTCCCTTTAACACGTTCATTGCAGGTCCGGCGTTCGCGGCCCTTCATTAAATTGCTGTATGGGGTTTCGATGAGGCGGCTTGTTGTGTACAATGCAACAAATGTCGGATAAGGTCATCTCATCATTGTCGAATAACAAATCAAATATGCCAATAACCCGAGACGTGCGCCTGCCGGTGCAGGAGCGTTCAGCGGCTCGTATGGCCAAGGTGCTGGACGCCGCGGAGCGCATGCTGGCGGACGTGGGTCCGGAAAAAACGTCGATTCCCGCCCTGGCTGAAGCGGCGGATGTTCCCCGCGCCGCCATTTATCCCTTCTTTCCCGATAAATATGCCCTGTTTTCCCACCTGGCGCGTATTCATATGGAGCGCCTGCTGGATGCCTTGGCGCATTCCCGGACCGGGCACGCCGGTACCTGGCGGGCATGGGTCGAGACGGCAATCGAGGAGACGGCGGATTATTATAACGCCCATCCGGTGGCGAGCGTGCTGTTGCTAAGGGGCTCATTCGCCGACAGCGATCATGATGCTCATGGCGCCAAGAATGCGGCTATTGGCGATCTGCTGCGCGCCAAGGCGGCAAGCCTGGGGGAACTGCGGGCGCTGCCGGCGGTGCCGGATGCGGCGACTATCGCCGTTGAGATTGCGTTCGCCTGTATGAAGCACGGCTACGGGAAGGAAGGCCGGATATCGCCGGCGATTTGCCGGGAGGCGACACGGGCCGTGACGGCGTATCTTGCGCGCTGGGACGGTGGCGATGTCGGCGATTCACCGGCATAGCATTATCCTGCACCGGTCCGCTTCGTGACTTTTTTGCGCAGCAACGCATAGCATTGCGCCAGTATAAACAGGCCGGCCTGGGTAAGCACAATACAGGGGCCGGTGGCGCCGTCGATATGGAAACTCAGCAGCGTGCCGGCAAAGCATGACAGGACCGATACCGCCGTCGCCGTGAGCAGCAGCCGGTCGAAGTGCCGGCATAGCAGCAGGGCGGTCATGCCCGGCGCTATCAGCATGGCGATGACCAGTATTATCCCCACCGCCTGCAGGGCGGCGACGATGGTGAGCGCCAGCAGGCACAGTAGGCCGTAATGCAGCCGGCCTACCGGCAGCCCTTGTATCCTTGCTTGCGCCGGGTCGAAACAATACAGCATCAGGTCCCGGCGCTTCACCAGGATAATCACCGACGCCGCGGCGATTATCCCCAACTGGTGGTTCAGGCCGGACCGGCTGATGCCCAATACATTGCCGAACAGAATATGGCTGAGGTGCTGGTGGGTATCGACCCGGGAAAACAGCACCAGCCCCAGGGCGAACATGCCCGAATAGACAATGCCCATCACCGTGTCTTCCTTGACCCGGCAGTGATCCTTGATATAGCCGGTGGCGGCGGCGCAGGCGATGCCGGCGCCAAAAGCACCGACAATCATCGGCAGGCCGGCCAGATAGGCCAGTATGATGCCCGGCAAAACCGCATGGGAAATGGCGTCCCCCATCAGCGACCAGCCTTTTAATACCAAAAAGCACGAAAGCAGGGCGCAGACGATGCCGGTGGCGACGGCGGCAATCATCGCCCGCTGCATAAACGGGAACACAAAGGGCTCCGTTACATAGTCAAGCCAGCCGGTCATAACGGTTTGCCCGTGATGCGGCGACGGCGACGGGCCGCCAGCAGGCCGTGCCGGGGGGCGAACAGGAACGCCAGCAGGAAGAGCAGGGTTTGCAGCGTGACAATCACACCGCCGGTGGCCCCGTCGATAAAGTAGCTTAACCAGGCGCCGCCGGCGCCGGTGATAATACCGGTAAGCACGGCGATGATGATCAGCCGCGGGAAACGGTCGGTGAGCAGATAGGCCGTCGCGCCGGGAGTGATGACCATCGCGATCACCAGGATGGCCCCCACGGTTTGCAATGCTGCGACGGTGCACGCGCTCAGCAGGGTGAAAAAGATGATTTTCAGCCGCAGAGGCGACAGACCGATGGTGGCGGCATGGCCCTCGTCGAAAAACACCGCCAGCAGATCCCGCCAGATAAGACATAGCACCAGAAAGGAAATGCCGATGATAATCATCACCTGCCTGGCATCCTCATCGGCGATGCCGAGGATATTGCCGAAAATAATCGACTGAACGTTAACGCCGGTAGGGTTGAGGGAGACAATCAGCAGGCCGGCGGCAAAAAACGCGCTGAATACCAGGCCGATTACCGCATCTTCGCGCAGGCGGGAATAGTGGCGGGCCAGCGCCATCAGCAGCGCCGCCAGCATGCCGGTAATAAACGCCCCGGCGGCGATGGGCCATCCTAACGCATAGGCGCCCGCCGCACCCGGCACCACCGAATGGGATAACGCATCCCCCATCAGCGACCAGCCCTTGAGCATAAGATAAGCGGACAGAAACCCGCAAACGCCGCCTACCATGGCGCTCATCCAGATGGCCTTGGCCATATAGTCATACTGCCAGGGTTGCAGCAGCAGCGACATCATGGCCGAATCTTCATACCATCGACATCGACATCGACATCGGCATTGCCGGTGCCAATATCAGCGCCGGCGCCGGTTGTGGCAAGGGCTGTCGGTGGGTGCTCCGGCAGCGTGCCGAGCCGCAATGCGCCGCCGAAAACCCGCTCCAGATTCTGGCGGGTAAAGGTGGTGTCCACCGGGCCGGCCGCCATAACGGTGCGATTGATCATCACTACCCGATCGCAGTACTCCGGTATGCCGGCCAAATCATGGGAGGCGACCAGGATCAGATGGCCCTGATCCCGCAGCGACCGAAGCAGCCCGATGAGGATATCTTCCGTTTGCACATCGACCCCGGTGAAAGGCTCATCCAGCAGCATCACCCGGCCCTGCTGCGCCAGCGCCCGGGCCAGGAACACCCGCTTGCGCTGGCCGCCGGAAAGCTCGCCGATCTGGCGATGGCGCAAATCCCATAGCCCGACGCGGTCCAATGCCTCTTCCACCCACCGTTTGTCCCGGGCCGAGGGAATGCGCAAAAAAGACATGGCGCCGTACCGGCCCATCATTACCACATCCCTCACCAGTACCGGGAAACTCCAGTCCACCTCTTCCGCCTGGGGGACATGGGCGATAAGGTTTTTTCGCAATGCGTCGGCCACCGGCAGGTTGTCCAATGTGACCGTGCCCGCGGCGGGCCGCACCATGCCCAATATGCTTTTAAACAGGGTGGATTTGCCGCTGCCGTTCATGCCGATTAAGGCGCAAAGCGTGCCGCCGCAGAGGTGGAAACTGGCGTTGCTCAGGGCGGTATGGCCGTTGTTATAGGTTACGGTCACTCCGTCCATCCGCAGCTCGGGCCGATAGAGCGGGGTCATAAGCCGAATCCTTTGGCAATGGTGTCCGTGGTTTGGTAAAGCAGGCTAAGGTAGGTGGGCACCGGCCCGCCGGCCGCCGAAAGGGAATCCACATACAGCACGCCGCCATAGCGCGCGCCGGTCTCCTTGCTGACTTGGCGGGCCGGCTTGTCCGATACGGTGCTTTCGCTGAAGATCACCGGGATGCCATACTCGCGCACCTGGTCAATGACATGGCGGACCTGCCGGGGCGTGCCCTGTTCTTCCGCATTGATGGGCCAGAGGTAAAGCTCGCGCAGGGCATAATCCCGCGCCAGGTAGCTAAAGGCCCCTTCACTGGTGACCAGCCAGCGAAGAGTAGCGGGGATCCGGTTCAGCCGCGCACGCAGCGGCGCGTCCAGAGCGGCGATTTTAGCCGCGTATTCCCGGGCGTTGCGGTTGTAATCGGCGGCATGGGCCGGATCGTGTAACACCAGCGCTTTACGGATGTTTTCCACATAGATAAGGGCATTGCCGGCGGACATCCAGGCATGGGGATTGGGATTGCCGCGATAGGGACCGGCACGGATCGGCAACGGCTCGACGCCCTCGCTGACAACCGCCGAGGGGACGTCACGGACATTGTCATAAAAACGCTGGAACCAGCGCTCCAGGTTCAAGCCGTTCCAGAGCACCAGATCCGCCGACTGGCTTTTGACGATATCCCGCGGCGTCGGCTGGTAATCATGGATTTCCGCCCCGGGTTTGGTAATGGACTCCACCATAGCCGCATCCCCGGCCACATTTTGCGCTATATCCTGCAGCACGGTAAAGGTGGTGATGACCCTGAATTTTTTTTCGCCGTGGGCGCCGCCGGCGGCGAAAAACAGCAGACAGCCCAGCAGGATCCACCATGACGCGGCGGTTGGAAAGGGTTGGCGCTTTAGCGGGTTCGTCAGCATACAGTCGATTGGCGGCAATATCATTAGCAGGTGATAAAATGATGTCCATATATAGCACAGGCTATATTGTATAGCAAAGGCAATTTTAATGGACATCAATTAACAGACCGCCGCTGCCGGGTTGTTTATCATCCGCCGACGGTTACAATGCTATGCTTGCCGTTGTAGCTGCCGGCAGACAGATCATCCAGGCCGAAAAACAACCATGAGGAAATACCATGAACCGCCCGGAGAAAGACGCGTTCTCCATTCCCGCCGGCCAATTGGTTGATGCGAGGGAACATGCCCAGGGGTTTATGCAGGTCAGGCAGGCCCACCGGTCGGAACTGATGGACGATTACATCGAGCTGATTGCCGACCTTATCCAGGAGCGGGGAGAGGTTCGCCAGGTGGAGCTGGCCGCCCGCCTGGGGGTGGCGCAGCCCACGGTGGCCAAGATGATCAAAAAATTGTCCGCCGCCGGTTTGATCAGGCAGCTACCCTACCGGGGCGTATTTCTCACCGCCGAAGGGGAGATCATGGCGGCAAAAAGCCGTAAACGGCACCAGATTGTGGAATCATTCCTGCTGGCGCTGGGTATCAGCGCGGAAACTGCCCGCCGGGACGCCGAAGGCCTGGAACATTATGTCAGCGAGGAAACCCTGGATGTATTCCAGCGGTTTACCGAACAGGCCCAAAGAGGGAACGGACGATGAGGGTGTGCGGTGAACCGCGTCAAAGTCCGCCGCCCGCTCGGGCGAGCGTCGGTCGCCACAGGCGATTAATTAAGCGATAATCCGAAATTTCCATACTGCTTTTGCCCCGGGCCACGTATAATCCCCTCCCGGCGAAATAACCCCTTCAAGAGTGCATGTATGGTTTCCACCAGTTTGATCCAACCCGAACGCGACCTGTTCTCCTATCCGCTCTATTGGGCGGAATGCTACGGCACCGCGCCGTTTCTACCCATGTCGCGCGAGGAAATGGACCAATTGGGCTGGGATAGCTGCGACGTGATTATCGTCACCGGCGATGCCTATGTGGACCATCCGAGCTTCGGCATGGCCATCGTCGGCCGCATGCTTGAGTCTCAGGGGTTTCGCGTCGGCATCATCGCCCAGCCGGACTGGACCGATAAGCAGGACTTTATGCGGCTGGGCAGGCCCAACCTGTTTTTCGGCGTGACCGCCGGCAACATGGATTCCATGATCAACCGCTATACGGCGGATCGCAAACTGCGGCATGACGATGCCTATACGCCGGGCAATGCCGGCGGCAAGCGCCCGGATCGCGCCACGCTGGTATACAGCCAGCGCTGCAAGGAAGCCTATAGCGAGGTACCGGTGGTGCTGGGAGGGATTGAGGCCAGCCTGCGGCGTATCGCCCATTACGATTACTGGTCCGACACCGTGCGCCGTTCGGTCCTGGTGGATGCCAAAGCCGATATGCTGATCTACGGCAATGGCGAACGGCCCCTGGTGGAGCTGGCGCACCGGCTGGCGGCGGGCGAATCCATCGGCGACATACAGGATGTACGGAATACCGCGGTGATGCGCAAAGGCCCCTTGCCAGGCTGGAGCGGCGTGGATTCCACCCGACTCGATACCCCGGGGCGCATCGAGCCTATGCTCAATCCTTACGGCGACGACCTGCCGTGCGCCGAGGGCGAGGTGCCGGCATCCCGTGGTAAACCCGTAACCGTGCGGGCCGCCAAACCCAAGCCCTGGGAAAAGACCTACGTGCTGCTGCCCTCCTTCGACAAGGTCAAGGGCGATAAAGTCATGTACGCCCACGCCTCGCGTATTCTTCACCATGAAACCAACCCCGGCTGCGCCCGGGCGCTGATGCAGCAGCACGGCGACAGGTATGTCTGGATCAATCCGCCGGCCATCCCCCTAAGCACGCCGGAAATGGACAGCGTTTTTGCCCTGCCGTTCCAGCGCTTGCCGCACCCGGCGTACGGCAAGCAGGTGATACCGGCTTACGAAATGATCTACACCTCGGTCAATATCATGCGCGGCTGCTTCGGCGGCTGTGCGTTTTGCTCCATCACCGAGCATGAAGGCCGCATTATCCAGAGCCGTTCGGAAGAGTCCATCATCCGCGAAATCGAAGAGATACGCGACAAAGTACCGGGCTTTACCGGTATCATCTCCGATCTCGGCGGCCCCACCGCCAATATGTATATGCTGCGCTGCACTTCGCCGCGCGCCGAACAGACCTGCCGGCGGGCATCCTGCGTCTATCCGGAAATCTGTCCCCATATGGATACCGACCACGCGCCCACCATCAAGCTCTATCGCCGCGCCCGCGCCTTGCCGGGCATCAAGAAGATCCTGATTGCCTCAGGGGTCCGCTATGATCTGGCGGTAGAAGATCCGGCCTATATCAAAGAGCTGGCGATGCATCACGTAGGGGGCTATCTGAAGATCGCGCCGGAGCATACCGAACCGGAACCGCTGTCCAAAATGATGAAGCCGGGCATGGGCAGCTATAAACGCTTCAAGGAACTGTTTGACCTTTATTCCAATCAGGCGGGTAAAAAGCAGTATCTCATCCCTTATTTTATTGCCGCCCATCCCGGTACCCGGGACGAGGATATGGTCAATCTGGCGTTATGGCTTAAGAAAAACCGCTACCGCCTCGATCAGGTGCAGAATTTTTATCCTTCGCCGCTGTCCAGCTCTACCACCATGTATTACAGCGGCAAAAATCCCTTGGGGAAGGTGGATTATGACAGCGAAGACGTGGTGATACCCAAAGGGGATCGCCAGCGCCGGCTGCATAAGGCCCTGCTGCGCTACCACGATCCCGCCAATTTCCCGTTGATTCGCGCCGCGCTGGAGCAAATGGGCAGGCAAGACTTGATTGGCGGTCGCCGAGAATGCCTGGTACCGGCTCCAGGCATTGAAGAACAGCGCGAACTGCGCCGCACGCGGCGCTACACCCGGCCGGCGATGACCAAACATACCGGCGCTGCCCCACAGCCGGCGATGACCAAACATACCGGAGCTGCCCCGCAGCCGGCGATGACCAAACATACCGGCGCTGCCCCACAGCCGGCGATGACCAAACATACCGGAGCTGCCCCGCAGCCGGCGATAGCCAAACGTACCGGAGCTGCCCCGCGGCCGGCGGCGGCGGTGAAACCGGCCCTAAAGCCCGCGCGCAGCCGTAAACCTTGAGAATGACAGGGGGGCTTATTTCAGCCAGCCGTTTTGCTGAGCTTGGTTGAGATGGTGTTTCAAATGCTCCCAAAGTTCGGGATAGACATCGCCGATAAAGGCGTTGCGGGTTAATACCTGCTCCAGCCGGATACCGTTTTCCACCCAGCTTTGCCCTTGATTATGCAGATTCATCAGTACCGGCATCAGCCTGTCGAGCAGCAGGGCAAATTGCGCGTCCGCCGTTTCGCCCGCTTCATATTCCAGCCACAGCTGGTGAAAGTGTTGGCGCTGCGGTTCCGGCAGCAGGCCGAACAGCCTGACCGCCGCCGTTTCTTCCAGATCGTGCACCGCATGACGGCCCGCCAGATCGTACACCAGCACATCGCCGGCATCGATTTCAACGATATCGTGCACCAGCGCCATCTGGGTTACCCGGTTGATATCCACCTTGTCGCCGGCGTAGGGCGCCAGGGCCATGGCAGCCACGGCGAAATGCCAGCTGTGCTCGGCGGTATTCTCCTGCCGCTGCGTGCCCAAAACCTTGGTACGGCGTTGAATGCTCTTGAGTTTATCGATTTCCATCAAAAAAGCGACGACGTCGGTTAATTCCCCGAACGCCAATGCCGGTAATTCCTGCAACATGCTTACCCCAACGGCCAGACAGTGAAGCGCATCATTGTAGGGCAAAAAGGGTGTGAATTCGAATGCGGCGATAAAGGAATACCGGTTGATGGCGGACATATTTTGTTTAGCTTACGCGTGTACACTGGAATTATTCTCAGTTAAGCTTGTCCATGTACCAGATGTTTTAGCAAAAGACGTACGAGGAAGTGTAAGAATGGCTAATAAATTATTAGCTCAAGGCTATACGCTGGCGGAAGAGATAGCCAACAGCGTCAGCCACGGTGTCGGTTTGATATTCGGTATCGTCGGGCTGGTTCTGTTGCTGGTGCAGGCCGGGGATGTGGGCGCCGACGTCACCGCCATGACCAGCTACAGTCTGTACGGCGGCAGCATGATCCTGCTGTTCCTGGCCTCCACCCTCTATCATGCCATCCCCCATCCACCCGCCAAGCGGTGGTTGAAAAAACTGGACCACTGCGCCATTTACCTGCTGATTGCCGGCACCTATACGCCTTTTTTGCTGGTGGGCCTGGCCTCGCCGCTGGCGAAAGGGCTGATGGTCGTCATCTGGGGCATGGCGTTAGTAGGGGTGATTTTCAAACTGGCGTTTGCCCATCGATTCGAGGTGGTGTCGCTGATTACCTATCTCACCATGGGCTGGCTGTCGCTGGTGGTGATTTATCAACTGGCGCAACGTCTGCCGGTGGGCGGCCTGACGCTGCTGGCGGTGGGCGGGCTAATCTATACGGTGGGGGTGATTTTTTACGCCTGCAACCGCATCCCGTTCAACCATGCCATATGGCACGGTTTTGTGCTGGGCGGCAGCCTGTGCCATTTTCTGGCCATCTATTTCTATATCTGAATTTCATATCTGACCGTCGGCATGCCGGCCTGGCCGGCCCTTCACTCCCTGGCGAAGTGCGGGGCCGGTGCGGCCGCAATGACATCAATAGCCGTAACGGATGGCATCCTTGCTTTTTTGCATCAGCGCGTCGATTTTTTGCGCATACGCCTCAATGCCCTGGCTGTCTCCGGAGCGGGCGCTTTCACGCTGTTTCTGATTATAGACTTTCATCAACTGCGCCTGGGCAAAGCCGGGTTTGCCGTAGCACTCCATGCTTTTTTCCCAGCAGGCAATGGCGCTATCGATATCATTTTGCTCGGAAAAGCGTTTACCCAAGTCATTAAGCGCTTTCGAACAGTCCTGGGGCGACAGCCCCCGGGCCAGAATTTCCTCTATAGTGGTGTCCATAGGATCTCCATTATCGATCAATGAAAGAAATTGAGTATATGTCCGAATATCAGACCGACGCTGATAACATCCGAATCGCTGAAGGTGACATTGGCAAAGCCATACTGGCCGAGCAGCGGTAACAGCAGCGCCGGCAGCAGGGTTATAAAGAGTCCGTGAAAGATGCCGCCGATAATCGCCCCCCGCCGTCCGCCCACCGCATTACTGAATATTCCGGCGGTGCCGCCGGCAAAAAAGTTGGTCAGCATGCCCGGCAGGATCATTGCCAATCCGACCCAGGGAAAAAGAAACATACCGATCACCGAGCCGATGGTGGTGGAGATAAAGCCGATGATTACCGCATTAGGCGCGTAGGGGAACAGCACCGGGCAATCGAGGGCGGGTACGGCATTCGGCACAATGCGCATGGCGATGCCGCGAAACGCAGGCACGATCTCCGCCAGCAGTAAACGTACCCCGGATAATAATACATAGACGCCGACGACGAATTGTATCGCTTGTAAAAATGAGAACACCAGATAGTTAACCCCTTTCGAGTAAGCGGCAACGACATCCGGGCCGGCGGCGATGGACGGGATCAGATAAATGGGTATCATCACCACCATCATCGATAAATAGGTGTCTTGCAAAAACGACAGCGATTGGGGAAGTTCGAGATCTTCGGTGCTTTTGCTGACGTCGCCGGTCAATTTCGCCACTCCGGCCTGAACGATATATCCCACGGTACAAAAATGGCCAAGGGCAATATCATCGGAGCCGGTTATCTTGCGGACAATGGGTTGCGCCAGGGCAGGCATACATACTGCCATCAGTCCGGCAATAACGCCGCCTATAATAATCAGTTCTGCTCCCCGTAACCCGCCCATATAGCCGATAACGGAGCATACCGTTGCCATCCAGAGCGAAGCCTGTCCGGTTAGAAAAATATATTTGAAACGAGTGAACCGGGCGATGATTATATTGACGCAAAAAGCCAAAACCATTATGAGCGCCGTTTCCCGCCCCAGGGTTTGCTGCGCGATACCGGCGATAGAACCTACGTCGGTCACCACGCCACGCATATTGAACCCTTTTTGGAAGACCTCTCCCAAAAAATTGAGCGCATTGACAATGATATTAGCACCGGCCAACAGAACTAAAAAACCCAGCAGCGTTTTCAAGGTTCCGGTTATCACTTGGCCCGGGCTTTTCTGCTGGGCAATAAGCCCGATCATGGCGATTAGCGAGATCAATATCGATGCCTGTCCCAGCACATCATTGACGATAAAATGAAGGAAAGCCATATAAAGCCCCTGTATGGGTTAGCGGTAAGCTTATTAATGATGAATAATGTTATTATGCTAAGTAGCCCAGATTTTGCAGGATAGGCGTTAGCTTTGTTTTAATTTCCGTTTTGTCCACCAGTCTTTTCAGGTAAACAATGGTGGCATTTACCGTGTAATGTTGAAACTGAGAACGAAAGTTTTCGCCGGTGACAATAATATCCACCCGCATGGAAGTGGCGCTGGAAATATCGCAATGGGAAAGGTCCGCTTCCACGCCAAGATCTTTTAATGCCGATTCGATACTCATTTCACAGGCAAAACTGCTGCCCAGACCGGCCCCGCATACTGCCAAAATGGATAACTTTTTCATAGAATATTCCTTAATTGATCATATGGAGATGTCGCGCTGCCGAGACCAAATGGGGATCAAGCTGTCTTTTCCCACTTAATGCCTTATTCAGCTCACAGCTAACGGCCTGTCCGTTCAAAATGCCTATCAACATTCCGTGCCCGCCGGCTAGAATGACGTCTGCTGCTTTCTGGCCCAGGGCTATTGCCAATAGACGATCTTTCACCGAGGGTGAAGGGGCCCGCTGGCAAAATCCCAAAACCGTATGACGAATTTTAAACCCTATATTTTCTTCAATTATTTTGCCAATCTTTATCGACACGCCCTGCGTTCCCGCCAGAAAGGCATTTTCCATCGGATAACCTTCGGCACAGACCACCAATGCATAACCCTGGGGCGCCGCCAGGCACTGTCTGATTCTGTTGCACAGACCGCCCATATCCTGCGGATATTCAGGCAGTAATACCGCATGGGCGCCCCCCGCCAGGGCGCTGCCCAGGGCGATATGGCCGGCATCGGCGCCAAAGACCTCCAACAAAAACACCCGTCCTTCCATGTTCCGGGCGGTATTGTGCAATTGATCCAACGCGTTGGTCGCCACCGCCAGCGCGCTGTCAAAGCCGATGGTAAATTCAGTACCGGCGATATCATTATCAATGGACATGGGGAGCACCACCGTGGGTAAACCCTCCCGGTCCAGCAATAACGCCGCCTGCGACGAACCTCCCCCGCCAAACACCAGCAAGGTTTGCACGTCCATAGACCGCAGGCGGCTTCGGATGGCATGGCGGCCCGCCGGGGTCCAGGGCGAACGGCTGCGTGCGCTGCGCAACAGGTTTTTGCCGGAAGACACCGATGAACCCATCTCCGCAAGCGATAACGCAAAAGGAGATTGTTCAATAATACCGTCATAACCACCGTGGAATGCTAATATATCTAATTCCTCCCGCTGAGCGATTTGCGCGATGGCTGAATTAATACCCGCTGCATCGCCGCCGCTGGCGATAATGGCTATTCTTTTCATTTTTTCACTTATCAGAACTGACCGATAATATCCAGCACCTGCTGTTTATTAATCACTAATTTAAGATTTTTCACCGCCTCTTCATCGCAAAAAAATTGTGAAAGACTCGCAATCATTTCAATATGTGAATTGCTGTCTACCGCCGAGAGTCCAAAAATAATATATACCGGATCATTGTCTTCACTGCCGAAGTTCACGCCTTCTTTGACTAAAACCAAAGATAATGCGGTTTTGATTACTCCCTCCTCCGGCCGCGCATGGGGCATGGCAATTCCCTCGCCCAATACATAGTAAGGCCCAATTTGTTCATGCATGGCATAGATAGCCTGCAGATATCTGCTTTCCACAGCCTGTTGCGCTATTAATGACTGCACAGCCAATTCCACCGCGCTTTGCCAGTTATTAACCTGGTTAACTAAGGTGATATTGGCGTCATTAATCCAGTCCGTTAACATAAGAAACCTCATTAAGATATAAAATGTTTTTATAAGTATGGATTCGATAAATAAATAAAACTGTGATCCATCCATACCTATTTACTATTAACTAAAATCAATGACGATGCAATATAATTATAGAAACGCGTTAGATATCCGCAGTTATCTCATGGGAATAACCAGTGAAAATTATTATAAATAAAAAATTGCTATTCTTTTTTTTTGCCGTTTTGTAATAACTCCTTAAGCCGGTTTATTAATATCGACGGGTGACTCGAAGACCTGAGCGATCCAGTCATCCAATGCATTTATATCAACAAACTGATTTTGCCGTGCCAGATATACGGGGCCGAAAGCCATAGGCTCCGCGCGGTTTGCCAGCGC
Organism: Sodalis ligni; assembly: GCF_016865525.2. Classification (NCBI taxonomy): domain Bacteria; kingdom Pseudomonadati; phylum Pseudomonadota; class Gammaproteobacteria; order Enterobacterales; family Bruguierivoracaceae; genus Sodalis; species Sodalis ligni. Next base: position 960,803 of record NZ_CP075169.1, read on the forward strand.
AATCAATTCAGGGACATATTCTTTCCCAGGGTGTCCGGGTAATCGCTGATCAAGGCGGGCGAGATAGCGTTCCGCAGCCAATTCCCCTGAAATATCGCACCAGACTTCGGCCAGACGGGTTACATCCGCCTGTATCAGGTAATTCCTGAGCACTTCTTTTGGTTGAAAACCAAACCAGGCATCAATAATAAAGGTACTTCCCGGGGGCGCGTCGGCGACGATAGACCAGATGGCCTGATAGCTTGCTCTGCCCAATACCCGGTTAAAGGCGCGATCCACACCGTCGATAAGCTGAAGGAAAGGATTCTTTATGCCGTCAAGAGATAAGTGCAACCAGCCGGTACGTTTAGAGAGCTCAACGGCGACAGTGCTTTTGCCGGACGCGGGAATTCCGTTGACCAGCACAACACGTTTGCCGTTTCCCGCGACAGGGCGCCCATATTCCGACGGCCTTGCGTCGGCAAAATGAGTTTTACCCGGTTCGTCGTGAGAAGCTGCTCTGGTATCAGCCATGGTGTACCTGTCCCGCCAATGCGCCTTGGTTAAGTTTGTCCGCACGATAATACTGCCGGATAACGGCCTGGATTTCATTCAGGCGAGGCACCGCCAGCGTCTCCAGCTTGCCTTTCGTCAATGCGCTGTCCAGGGAAATGCAGTCCTTCCAAAGGGAACGTCCGGCAATCACCCCCGAAGCGCCGTTGCTCATGGCGTCGGCCACCTGTTTCAAAAACGTGGCGTGATCGACGCCGGCGGAAAGCACGGCCCAGGGAACATCGCCGGCGATGCGGGTAATCTCGGCACAGGCCTGCGGCGAGCCGGGATAGGGCAGCTTCAATACCTTGGCGCCGCATTCCAGGGCAATCTTCGCGCCGCCTTTAATAAGCTCTGGGAATTTGGCTTTATACTCTTCGTCGCTTTCACCCTCAAGCTGATAGGTGAGATACTCAACCACCAGCAATATATCTTCTTTGGCGAAATCTTCCACGCACTGACGCAGTATAGCGATATTGTGACGGTTCGCCTCGTCATGATCGGAACGCAGGTATACCATTATCTTGCCGCCGGTGCCCCCCAGCTCGCGCACATGCCGGGCGTTCACATTGGGTACCAGCCGGGAAAGGCGGTAACCCTCAGGGGAAGTATCCCAGCCTGAGGCGTCCAGACCAATCAACAGGGCTGTATTGCGGGAAATCACGCCGTCGTCAACCAACTGCGGTACCGCGCAGACCGGATCCACCAGTACGCAGGAGGCATTGCTGGCCAAATAACGGGTGATATCGGCCTTAATCGTTCCCAACTGCTTTTCGGAAATTTTCGACTGCAGCTCCGGGTCGCTGGTGAGCAGGCTGCGCATAGCGCCGCGCTGGTCGCAGGCGATGACCATCATTGCGCCGTTATTGCCGCAGATTTGCTGATAGCCTCGTAACTCTGAAGTAGACATCTTTGACATTTATTACTCCTGGGCGTGAAATTTGTTGCATATTCACAAACGTTAATGCGACTGGCCGCGGCGTCATCCGACGTGCAAGAACAGGGTCAAACGCGCTCCGCAGGCCGGTTCATAAGGGGTTTACGCCAATGCTGGTCGTTGCAATTTCACTGGCATTGAGCAATAATTCCCCTATGTCAAAAACAGTGTAATACATTGCAGAAAGGAATTTCAAGCTGAAAGAACCAATTTTGCAAGATGTGACGGCAACGCGCGCCATGATGCATATGGTGGCGAAGCTGCACTATGAGTCAGATATGTCCCAGGTGGACATAGCCCGGAAGCTGGGTTTATCAACCGCGACCATTTCACGTTTGCTTAACAAAGCGCGCGCGGCGGGAATTATCAGGATTGAGGTCATTGAATTGACGTCGCCGGAAAATATGACTGACGAATTGATCCAGCGCCTTGGATTGAAGACGGCGTCGGTGGTGGAAACCCCGCCCAGCAATATTTTAAGCTCGCTGGCGACGCCTTTGTCCTCCCTCCTGCAGCAGGCGAAACTGGGCAGCGGTTCGGTGGTAGGCATTGGTTGGGGCCGGGCGATAAGGGAAGTGACCGTGGCAGGGTTGCCCCGCATACCGGGGATATTGACCGTCGCGCTGAACGGCGGTATGCAGCAGGCCGCGCCCCATTTCCAGATCAATGAGTTCGTCCGTCTGGCCGCGCAGCACATGGAGGGCACCCCTTATTTTCTGCATGCGCCTTATATCTCTTCCGCTGAACTGCGCGATGCATTTCTCAGCGACCACAGCGTTCAGGGTATTATTTCGCTGTGGGACCGGCTGGATGTCGCTATTGTCGGCGTCGGCTTGACCCATGCCCCCAAACCCAGCGAGTCCACCGCCGCCACTCTTGATGAGCAAGCGCTCAGCCAGGCCGCCGGCGATGTGCTGCGCCACTATGTGACCGAGTCGGGGGGGATCCTGCATTGGGAAGGGGAGGAGCGGATGATTGCCGCGTCGCCGGAGCAGCTGCGCCGCACGCCGCTGACCATCGGCGTCGCCGCCACGCCGGAGAAAGCCGCCGGGATTATCGGCGCCGTGCGATCCGGCATGATCAATTCTCTGGTGACCGATGTGAATACCGCCCAGGCAATACTGGATCGGTTAACCGCACAGGAAGGGGCGGAGCCGGCAAAAAAACCGGCATAAAAACGCCCTTCGCCTGGTTTGCGATGGCTAGTCCGTGAGGGTGTAGGGCAACGGCTGAATGGCCAGCGCCCCGGTGGTATCCTCTTTCACCCGCAGATGGCTGTCCGGCGCCAAATCGTTGTTTAAAACCGCCTGCACCCAGACCGTGCCGTCCTCCAGTTGGCAGGCGGCCAGCACCGTGCCGGTGCGGCGCCAGTTTTCCCCGAGCTGCAGTTCCAGGTCGTCGCCGACGGCCGGGACGTGGCCGGCTTTACCGGCAAGCCAGTAAAGGGCGCGTTTATTGGCGCCGCGGTATTTGGCGCGGGCCACCATTTCCTGACCGGCGTAGCAGCCCTTATCGAAACTGATGCCGCCCAGCGCCTGGAGATTGACCGCCTGGGGAATAAACTGCGTGCTGTTGGCGCTGTCTATCACCGCCAATCCCGCTTCGATATTCAGCGCCAGCCACTGTTGGCTGTCGTTGAACTGCGCCTGGCCCGCCAGCTTGTCCAGCAAACGCTGCAGCACCGCCTCGGTGGTCACCAGCAAAAAACGCTCAGCCGGCAGGCTGAAATGCAAAAGCGTGGTTTCCCCTTCCTGCACCACCGCATGCTGCGGGTCGGGCAGGTTGTCGAATATGCCGCTCAGGGCCGCCCGCGCCTGGAAACCGGCAACGCCTAACAACAGGATGCCGTCGTCGGCGGCGATGGTGACTTTGGAGAATACCGCATATTTTTTCAGTTCCGCCAGCTGCGCGTCCCGCACGCTGCGGCGTTCAATATACGCCATGCCTTCATTGCGGTGAAAGATCCGCAAATCGCTCCACATTTTGCCTTTTGCGTCGCAATGCGCCCCCAGAATATGCTGATCGGCAGCCATGGCGGCGACGTCGGTGGTCACTTGTCCCTGCAGATATTTCTCGGTATCCGGGCCGGTAAGCGTTACCAGCGCCCAGTCTTCCAGCGAAATCAGGGTTAAGGGCAAGTGGCTGGACGGCGTCGGCAGCCGTGGGGGGAAAGGAACGTTAAGCGACATATGACACTCCTGTGCTGTGAGGCTAAATATAGGTCAATGGTAAAATAGCCTCAGGGCTTTGCAAGCGGTTATTTCACCGCATTTTTGCCTATCCGTGCGATATGCATCGGGAAAAATTAGCAGAACGTGTCGGAATGTATCGTTTTATGTAATGCGCAATAGCAAAACAGGTTAAACTAGCTGCCGGAATGTCAGCATGGGAGGTATAAAGTCCATATGGATATCGATAATAGAGCCCGCATCCACTGGGCCTGCCGCCGGGGCATGCGTGAACTGGATATCTCGATAATGCCGTTTTTTGAATACGATTTCGACACCCTGAGCGACGAGGACAAAGGTTTGTTCGTGCGTCTGCTGGAATGCGACGACCCGGATCTTTTCAACTGGCTGATGAATCATGGCGAGCCCCAGGATAGCGGATTGAAAAAAATGATTAACCTGATACAAACACGAAATAAAGCCCGTGGCCCTCTGGCGCTGTGATGTAAGGGTGTCGTGGCGCACGCAAATCTTCTCCCTGGTGATTCACGGGATATTGACGCTATTGATTCTGTTATCCCCCTGGCCCGAGAACTACGGTCTGGTTTGGGTCACGCTTATTACGCTTGTGGTCTTCGAGTGCATTCGCAGTCAGAGAAATATCATGGCCTGTCGGGGGGAACTCGTGCTGCAAAGCGGCCTGCACCTGCGCTGGCATAATAAAGACTGGTTAATCAGGGGAACGCCCTGGATGCTGAAAAGCGGCATCCTGATCTCGTTACGCCAGGTGGGGGGAAGGCGCACACGCAAACTCTGGCTGGCGGCGGACAGCATGGACCAGCGCGAATGGCGCAGCCTGCGCCAGGCTTTGCTGCATGCCGCCTCGGTGCAACAGCGGCACGATCGTTAATTTCTTATAGCAGGGCGGCCATTTCGTTTAGAATTTGCTCGCACCATTGCTGCAGACGGCTGTCGCTCAGATCGTACTGATTCACCTCGTCCAAGGCCAGACCGACAAAATGCCGTCCGTCGGGGCTCAGGGCTTTCGGACTGGTGAATTCGTAGCCTTTGATCGGCCAATAGCCGATAAACCGCGCGCCGGTGGGCGTCAGGACGTCGTGCAGATAGCCCAGCGCGTCCAAAAACCATTCGCCGTAGCCCAATTGATCGCCCATACCGTATAAGGCGATAATTTTACCGGACAGATCCAGCCCGGACAGCTGCGGCCAGACCGCATCCCAATCCTCCTGGATTTCGCCGAAATCCCAGGTGGGGATGCCGAGGATCAATACTGGATAATCTTCCATGCGCTGTGGCGGCACATCTTTGATATTATGCAGCTCCACCAGGTCCGCACCGAGAATATCGCGGATTTTTTCCGCGGCCATTTCGGTGTAGCAGGTACTGGAGCCATAAAACAAACCGACTTTCATCTTTAGCCATACTCTTCATGACAACCTGATAACAACAAGTGTACCAGATTTACCTTCGTATCAGGCATAATGTAGCCTGTCGTAAACCAGCAGGGGCCTAGATGCAACAGCAGAATAACCCATGGATCGAACAGTTCCTTGATGCCCTTTGGCTGGAGCGCAACCTGGCGGAGAATACCCTGTCGGCCTACCGCCTCGATTTGCAGCAGCTTGACGATTGGCTGGTCCGGCAACAAAGCTCCCTTTTGAGCGCCGGGGCACCGGATTTGCAATCCTATCTCGCCGCCCGCCTGGCGGAAGGCTACAAAGCGGCCAGCTCAGCGCGGCTGCTCAGCGCCATGCGGCGTTTTTTCCAGTACCTGTATCGGGAAAAAGTGCGCGACGACGATCCCAGCGCCCTGTTGGCGGCGCCCAAGCTGCCCCAGCGCTTGCCCAAGGATCTCAGCGAGGCGCAGGTGTCGGCATTGCTTAACGCGCCGGTGCTGGAACAGCCCATAGAGATACGGGACAAAGCCATGCTGGAAGTGCTGTACGCCACCGGCCTTCGGGTTTCCGAACTGGTGGGGCTGACCATGAGCGATATCAGCCTGCGCCAGGGCGTGGTGCGGGTGGTGGGCAAAGGAGATAAAGAACGGTTGGTGCCGCTGGGAGAAGAAGCGGTACACTGGGTGGAGTATTATCTGGAACATGCCCGTCCCTGGCTGATGAATGAACACAGCTCGGATATCCTGTTTCCCAGCAATCGCAGCCAGAAAATGACCCGGCAGACGTTCTGGCATCGCATCAAACATTATGCGATTCTGGCGGGTATCGACAGTGCGCGGCTCTCGCCCCATGTCCTGCGGCATGCGTTCGCCACTCACCTGCTGAATCATGGCGCGGACCTGCGCGTGGTACAGCTGTTGCTGGGGCATAGCGATCTCTCCACCACCCAGATTTACACCCATGTGGCCACCGAGCGCTTGAAACTGATACACCAGCAGCATCATCCCCGGGGGTGAGCCGGTATAGGTTCAACCGGCCGGCATGATCACGGCCGTGATACCTCCCAATGCCGATAGAGGGATGTATCCAAGGGTCGCCTGCTAACGGACTTCACAAATACCATTAGGACAGATAATCAAAGGACTTAACAATGAAAAAAAGGCTGCTATTGCTCTCTTTCGTGGCGCTGGCCACCGCCCGCCTGGCTTATGCCGACGACGCCGCGATCACGCACGCCCTTGACCGCCTGGGCGTGCATCGCGCCGAAATCCAGCCCTCGCCGGTGGCGGGCCTGAAAACCGTGCTTACGGAAAGCGGCGTTCTCTATGTCTCCGATGACGGTAGGCATGTCATACAGGGCCCGATGTACGATGTCGGCAGCAGCCAGCCGGTGAATGTCACCAATCAATTATTAAACAAACGATTAAACGCCATGCAGGACGAGATGATCGTTTACCGGGCGCCTGTGCAAAAATACGTCATCACCGTCTTTACCGATGTCACCTGCGGGTATTGCCACAAGCTCCATGAACAGATAAAAGACTACAACGCGCTGGGCATTACCATCCGCTACCTGGCTTTTCCGCGCCAGGGCCTGAATTCCCAATCGGAGAAAGACATGGTTTCGGTCTGGTGCAGCGCCGACCCCAAAACGGCCTTTGATAAAGCCATGAAAGGCGACGCGGTGCCTCCGGCCACCTGTAAGACCGATCTCAGCCGGCATTACCAGCTTGGCGTCCAGTACGGCATCCAGGGTACGCCGGCCATCCTGCTGGAAAGCGGGGTCATGGTCCCGGGCTATCAAAGCCCGAAAGAGATGGCGGCGATGCTCGATCAGCAATCGCCAAACGGCGCGACGGGCGGCTGATAACGTGACGGACATGAAAACGGTATTACGGCGTCGCCCGGCGGCCGCCGCCGACGGGTTGCTTGACGTGGATCTTCCCCCCCTGCTAAGGCGCCTTTACGCGCTGCGGGGCATCAAGACCGGCGACGACCTCGAGCGCGGCGTCCGGGGTTTGCTGGCCTATCAGCAGTTGGACGGCATCGAACTTGCCGTGGATATGCTGGTGGGCGCGCTGGCGGATAACCGCCGATTAATGGTGGTGGGGGATTTTGACGCCGACGGCGCCACCAGCACCGCCGTCATGGTGCTGGCGCTGCGCCAGATGGGCGGGGAACATATCGATTACCTGGTGCCCAATCGTTTCGAGGACGGTTACGGCCTGAGCCCCGAAGTGGTGGAACAGGCCATGGCGCGCGGCGCGCAAATCATCGTGACGGTGGATAACGGCATTTCCTCCCATTCGGGCGTCGAGCTGGCGCACCGGCACGGCATCCCGGTGCTGATTACCGATCATCACCTGCCCGGCGAGACCTTGCCCGACGCCGATGCCATCGTGAACCCCAATCTGAACGGCTGCGCCTTTCCCTCCAAATCCCTGGCGGGAGTCGGCGTGTCTTTTTACCTGATGCTGGCGCTGCGCGCCCGGCTGCACGAAAGCGGCTGGTTCGGGCAAAAAAACCTGCCGGCGCCCAAGCTGGCTGAGCTGCTGGATCTGGTGGCTCTCGGCACGGTGGCCGATGTGGTGCCCCTTGACCGCAATAATCGCATCCTGGTGCATCAGGGCATCAGCCGGATCCGCGCCGGCCGCTGCCGGCCGGGTATACGCGCCCTGGCGGAAATCGCCAATCGCGACACTGCCCGGCTTTGCGCCGCCGATCTCGGTTTTGCCCTGGGGCCGCGCCTGAACGCCGCCGGCCGCTTGGACGATATGTCGGTGGGGGTTGAGCTGCTGTTGACCGAGGATCTGTCCCAGGCCCGCATGCTGGCCGGTGAGCTGGATTCATTGAATCAAACCCGGCGCGAGATCGAACAGGGCATGGAAACGGAAGCCCTGGCGCTGTGCGGCGAGATGGAGCGCAGCCAAACGGCACTCCCCTACGGTCTGGCGATTTATCACGCCGAATGGCACCAGGGCGTGGTGGGAATACTGGCTTCCCGCATCAAGGAACGCTTCCATCGCCCGGTTATCGCCTTCGCCCCGGCGGGGGAGGGCCTGTTGAAAGGATCCGGCCGATCGGTGGCCGGTTTGCATTTACGCGATCTCCTGGAAAGACTGGATACGCTCTATCCCGGCATGATCCTGAAATTCGGCGGGCACGCCATGGCCGCCGGACTCTCCCTGGAGCAGGTCCAATACGAACCCTTCCGGCAGCGTTTCGCCGAACTGGTGAACGAGTGGCTGGATCCGGCGCAGCTGGACGGCGTGGTCTGGTCCGATGGCGAACTGTCAGGCGCCGAACTGAACCTGCCCACCGCCGAACTCCTGCGCGACGGCGGCCCCTGGGGGCAAGCCTTTCCCGAACCGCTGTTCGACGGCAGATTCCGTGTGCTGCAACAGCGGCTGGTGGGTGAAAAACACCTAAAGCTCATGGTTGAACCCCTGACCGGCGGGCCGCTGCTGGACGGCATAGCGTTTAATATCGATAACCGGATTTGGCCCGACAACAGCGTCCGCACCGTTGAGATGGCCTATAAGCTGGATGTGAACGAATATCGCGGTAATCGCACGGTTCAATTATTAATCCAGCATCTCTGGCCGCTCTAAGCCTAAGACGCTACAAACATTGGCGCGGATCCGCTAGAATAGCCGGTTAATACGCACTCTATCTCTTTACGAGCAAATGACACTCATGTTTGAAATCAATCCGGTAAAAAACCGCATCCAGGACCTGTCTGAACGGACGGAAGTTCTCAGGGGGTATCTTTGACTACGATCTCAAGAAGGAACGTCTCGAAGAGGTCATAGCCGAGCTGGAACAGCCTGGCGTCTGGAACGAACCCGAACGCGCGCAGGCGCTGGGCAAGGAACGCTCCTCGCTGGAAGCCATTGTTGAAACCATCGATCAGATGACCCGCGGACTGGACGATGTCTCCGGCCTGCTGGAACTGGCGGTGGAAGAAGACGACGAAGAAACCCTTAACGACACCGTGGCCGAGCTGGACCAGTTGGAAGCCAAGCTGGCCCAGCTGGAATTCCGCCGCATGTTCTCCGGCGAATACGACAGCTCCGATTGTTATCTTGATATCCAGTCCGGCTCCGGCGGCACTGAAGCGCAGGACTGGGCCAGCATGCTGATGCGCATGTATCTGCGCTGGGCGGAAGCCCGCGGCTTCAAGACCGAAATCATCGAACAGTCCGACGGCGAAGTAGCCGGCATCAAATCAGTGACCATCAAGATCATGGGCGAATACGCCTTCGGCTGGCTGCGCACCGAAACCGGCGTGCACCGCCTGGTGCGCAAAAGCCCGTTTGATTCCGGCGGACGCCGCCACACCTCCTTCAGCTCGGCGTTTGTCTATCCGGAAGTGGACGACGATATCGATATCGAAATCAACCCGGCGGATTTACGCATCGACGTATACCGTGCCTCCGGAGCCGGGGGCCAGCACGTTAACCGTACCGAATCCGCGGTGCGCATTACCCATCTCCCCACCAATATCGTGACCCAGTGCCAGAACGACCGTTCGCAGCACAAGAACAAAGAACAGGCCATGAAGCAGCTCAAAGCCAAGCTGTATGAGTATGAGCTGCAAAAGAAAAACGCGGAAAAACAAGCGCTGGAAGACACCAAGTCAGACATAGGCTGGGGCAGCCAGATCCGCTCTTACGTCCTGGACGATTCCCGTATCAAGGACCTGCGTACCGGCGTGGAAACACGCAACACGCAGGCGGTGCTGGATGGCGATCTGGATAAATTTATTGAAGCAAGTCTTAAAGCCGGGCCAAGATGTCTGAATCACAATCACAGGAAGGTGCCCCCCAGGCGCTGGATTTAAATAACGAATTGGACCGCCCGCCGCGAAAAGCTGGCGCAGCTGCGCGAGTCGGGTAATGCGTTCCCGAACGATTTTCGGCGCGACACCACCTCCGACAAGCTCCATGCCGCCTATGACGGTAAGTCCGCCGAAGAGCTTGAGGCCCTGGGGGTGGAAGTCAGCGTCGCCGGCCGCATGATGACCCGTCGTATCATGGGTAAAGCCTCGTTCGCCAATCTCCAGGACGTGGGCGGCAATATCCAGCTTTATGTCGCCCGCGACGAGCTGGCGGAAGGCGTTTACAACGAACAGTTCAAAAAATGGGATCTGGGGGATATTCTCGGCGCCCGCGGCCGGGTTTTCAAAACCCGCACCGGCGAATTATCGATCCATTGCACCGAGATTCGTCTGCTGACCAAAGCCATGCGCCCGCTGCCGGATAAATTCCACGGCCTGGCCGATCAGGAAACCCGCTACCGCCAGCGTTATCTGGATCTTATCGCCAACGGCGAATCCCGCCACACTTTCAAAGTGCGCTCGCAGATCATGGTGGAAATCCGCCGCTTTATGGTGGACAACGGCTTTATGGAAGTGGAAACCCCGATGATGCAAAGCATCCCCGGAGGCGCCGCCGCCCGTCCGTTTATTACCCACCACAATGCGCTGGATATCGATATGTATCTGCGCATCGCGCCGGAGCTCTACCTGAAACGCCTGGTAGTGGGCGGCTTTGAACGGGTGTTTGAAATCAACCGCAATTTCCGTAACGAAGGTATTTCGCCGCGCCATAACCCCGAGTTCACCATGATGGAACTCTATATGGCCTACGCGGATTACCGGGATTTGATCGTGTTGACCGAAGACTTGTTCCGTACCCTGACGCAGCGGGTCTTGGGCAGCAGCAAGGTGGAATATGGCGATCATATCTTTGATTTCGGCCAGCCCTTCGTCAAGATGACCATGCGGGAAGCCATTTGCCATTATCGGCCGGAAACGAACCCCGCCGATTTGGACGACATGGCCAAGGCCAGCGCCATCGCCGAATCCTTAGGCATCCATGTGGAAAAAAGCTGGGGCCTGGGCCGGGTGCAAACCGAGATATTTGAAGAGACCGCTGAAAGCCACCTGATCCAGCCGACCTTCATTACCCAATACCCGGCGGAAGTGTCGCCGCTGGCGCGCCGCAACGATGAAAACCCGTTCTTTACCGACCGGTTTGAATTCTTTATCGGCGGCCGTGAAATCGGCAACGGTTTCTCCGAGCTGAACGACGCCGAAGATCAGGCGCAGCGCTTTTCCGATCAGGTCCGCGCCAAGGATGCCGGCGACGACGAAGCCATGTTTTATGACGAAGACTACGTCACGGCCCTGGAGCACGGCTTGCCGCCCACCGCCGGCCTGGGCATCGGCATCGACCGGATGATCATGCTGTTCACCAACAGCCATACCATCCGCGACGTGATCCTGTTCCCGGCGCTGCGCCCGCAGAAGTAAGGCGGTTGCCCCATCCGGTCAGGATGGGGTTCCCGGCAGGAGCGTATTGGCAATCCCAAAGGGCCGTCTAAAAATCGCCGGCCCTTTTGTTTGGCGATAATCGTTTAAAACTCACGCAGTTAGTCGCCGGACCGCTTGTCAGCCGCCGACATAAGGTTATAATGCTCTGCGCGTTTCTCCCGCGGGTGTAGTTCAATGGTAGAACGAGAGCTTCCCAAGCTCTATACGAGGGTTCGATTCCCTTCACCCGCTCCAAATTCTCCTGCTATTCCAGCATCCATAAGCTAAAAGATCAGCTTTTCTATATGGATAAATTCCTTATTACAGCTTTTTGAGTCCCACAACAGTTTCGATCATTATCGACTGTATTCGATACGGCTAATCGCTCAAAACATGGATTTCAATTTTACTGTAACGGCTATCGCATAAGCAGTGGAAAGTCTGATATCTGATTGCATGTAATTGAAAAATTGGGTTATAGTCACCTTGCTACGGCTCAATCCGTAGTCGGGGTTAGCAGCCTGGAACACTACTGGCGATATTGCATGCAAAACGCATGCTCTTGGTCGACGCTTTGGCACACCATAATGAACGCAGTTTAAAATTGTGTTTATCTATGTCTATGGTGGCTCAGGTGAGGCAGCCCTCGGGCTGGCCGGTTTCCAGTAGTGCCGGTACTGCTAACCTCGTCTGGGCTACCACCCATGGGATTAGCAGCTCTGGTGGTAGTTTTCATCATAAACTACTGTGAAGCGATTCTATGCCTAAGATACGTTCTTTACCTTCCCCTCCGATTAATCAATTACGGGGGAAAGCATAATGTTTGATAACACACATCTCACCATTGAAGAAGTTGTCGACCATTGTCGCGCCCTGACTCATGCCATTAGTGAAATTCAACATCCGGTGTACAGAGAATTGCTGCTATTTATACTCTTTGAACGACTGGAATTACTTAACCTTACGCTGGAAATGGAAATTCAGGAGGAGTGATTTCTGGATTAACTATTGACGGTTTAAGATAATGCCTTATCTGAATAAACTAATGTTATTTGATATGTTATGAAATAATTCTATTAAGGCGTTTTAAAACGAAGTCACCATAAAATAGAATCATGGGGGTAATATCTATTTTAGAACTTCCCTTTTAGTTGCTATATACAAGGAAAATTTGATCGCTTAAATATAGAGTTGGATATTTAATGAACAATAGTAAGCTATTGTTAATGACCATCACAATTAAAATCAAATGTCAATGTCCGTTTTGTTTGGTGTTTGAAATCCCGAAAAGTACATACTGTAGACATGCAAATCGAGTAGTCATCACCCTGTATATTTTAATTTATTAATGATTATGCATAGGAAAAATCATCTACCTGCGGGTTGCATGTGTCGTCAGGCAGGTTAATTTTATGGAGGTAGTGAAGAATAATGAAAAAGACTGGCACCCGGCAGACATCATAGCGGCCCTTCGTAAAGAGGGTACCACTCGCGGCCGTATCTCGTAAGGCGGGCCTCAGTTCAAGCACATTGGCAAACGCCTTGGTTCGTCCTTGGCCTAAAGGCGAATTTATTATCGCTGATGCGCTCAGTGTTCATCCGGCTGAAATCTGGCCAAGCCGATATTACGATGCGAACTATAATTTAATTGATCGATATATGTTAATAAGGAAGAATTGAAACCGCGTTTAATTTTATTACGCAATTACGATGCTTAAATCAGAATGCCGCATGTGTATAGGATGGATTTGGACGTGCCCTAGGTAGGCGCCTATTTACTATAAACTTATGGCGATGGTATTATGTCACTCGCAGGATGATGCTTGTATAAATATTTGATTATGTCTTCTACAATTTTGTCATTTTATTTCCGCGATGCAATCAAGGCGATTCAGTATTTCAAAACACCACTATTTTAAAATACTGAATCATTTTTATAATTGACATTCACTGCTATCCTTTTCTTTAATATGAAATGGTATTTCACTTTTCAACACTCCAATAAGCTACTCCTGCAATCAATAGTGAATTGATGGATGGTATCCCAATGCTATTAATTGTTCCAGCGAGACTACCTGTTATGCACGCGAGAATAGCCGCCCATCCGATTAGTGGAGTGTTTGTATCTTCGGGTAACGTATTGTTCTGTCTGAGAATAGCGAATCTTTTGGTATTCTGCTTTACCATAAAATAGCCCACAACCATTACGCTGACTATTGGCGGGAAAACAATGCCAAGCAGCATAAGAAAATCGGCAAACCGCTCGAGTATCCCCAGTAAAGAAAGCATCGTGCCCATTAACCCAATACTGATAGTAATAGTCGTGTAGTTGGCTTTTTCCCGGTCAGAACTGAAAAGGTGTTTGCAATCCCTAGAGATGAGGAATAAAGATTCAGGTCATTAACCCTTAGCGTGGAGAATACTACCGCCAGTAGCCCAATGCCCCCGTAGCCTCAGCCATAATTGTAACCACATCTTCTGTATTCAAAACTCTGGACAGAATAATGGCCAAGCCATTAATCAGGTACTCACCTGCAAGAATCGTAAACAATGTCATTGACAATACATGGGTAGACTTTTCGCATACCTTGTAATATCTGGGGTCATAAGTGCTGCGACAATACAACCTCCCATAATTATGGTTATTGCGTCGGGGACAGATAAGGTTTCACCCTGTGGCGTAGATCCCGCTGCGGTCATCAGACACTGATGCGAGAGTATATGGAAGGAGATGAAAGTGATAACCGTAATAAAAAGCGGAACCGCTATGCTGGCTGTGATTTTAAGCGCCTTAATGCCGAATGCCACCAGAAATGTCAGAAATATCCCTGATACGGCAGCCGACAGGCCAAATCCCGGGACACCGTTCAGCGCGTGGTTGATACCTCTGGCAAACACCGCATTTTGCACCCCGAACCACCCTAACAAACTGACAGCAATCACTATACTGACCAGTACCGACCCGATACGCCCGAAGCCGCACCAGCGTGCAAGCACTGTACCTGGCAATCCCTCTTTCATACCCGCATAACCCAGGGCAAATGTCAGCGCGCCAAATATCAGACTTGCAATGGTAATAGCAATAAAAGCATCGGCCATAGTCATTGAATGGCCTAGGAGGGCACCAAGCATAAACTGATCGAGTGCGGTTAACATCCCTGCATGAACCAGCGCGATACCCAAAACGATAAACGGCATTCAGGTGGCACCCGGCCGATAATATACTTTTCAAAGTTATTCATAAAAAAGTAAACCATTTTTAGAATTGAAGATGGTATATAACTGTCCATCCTGTTGTTAATATAAAGTTCACGCAATTGTTTTATATTAAAATTGATTTTTTGAAATACTGAATATAACCGACATTTCACCGCGCATGAAGAAATATTTAGTATGTAGGAGATCTCCTTTCTGGTATATCCATGTATAATTAACCAGATAATCCCGATACAGTTACCATCACTTTCATAAATGGGTATTTTATCACTGATAAAGGGGTAGGCTTTGAACAACCATTCCAGTGATGTACTTCCAAAACGCTGACACTGCCTTTTTATTCATGGTAATCTGGTCGTGCTTTATTAGCTCATCATGTAACTCATGCCACTCAGCGGGGAACTCAATATCCAGTTTTCCTTCAATTGGGAAATTATCTGGCGTGTTAGTGTACTTTCTCGCGGGTGGATTCATATAAACGTGTCGTGATACTGCATCCTTTATACCCAAGGTTCATCGAGTTTCTCAATTAATGTGATAGTATTGCTATATCCATTTTCAAACCTAATAAAAATCCTTTTATTAGCGAAAAATCTTAAATAAATAGTGCCTCGAAAATTTATGTGCAAAGCCGCCAAGATTTCCATACTCCGAATAGCCAAGATTTTTATAAAACCCTAAAGCCTGGAAACTTAAGGTATCCACATACGCGAAGTGACAGCCCCTCATTCTCGCTTCTTCTTCAGCTGTTGTCATTAGTGTGCGTCCATAGCCTTTCCCCCGAGACATTTCCCCTATCCACAAATATTGTATCTCAAGCCCGCCCCACCAAGTTCTTGCAATTATTCCCCCTTGTAAATTACCAGTCGGATCTTTTAAAACTATCCTGAGCGGATGGATGTGAACCGGCGAGAATTGATGGTTATATCCCCACAAGCCATCAAGTATCTGCTTTTCTTCGCCCTCATCCGGTACATCGCTTAGTATTAATTCCATGGTAATACCTTCATAAAACATTATTGCTACTAATAATTATTCTTTGTCAAAAGACAATAAGCTTCAGTCTCATTAGAGTGTAACAAACAGATGTCCGTTAAAATTTAAACAAGATTGAAACACGAAGGTTTTGGGGTTGCACAATAATGAAAATTTTGAACTAAACAACACTAGCCGCAGGTATGCGCTCCCTCAACTTGCTGCGGTAGTTCATGAATATAAAACTTATTTTGCCAACGTCTATGCTTATCGGCCCTTCAGCCGGCCGCCTTCAAAAGCGCGGCTTCCAGCTCCCGGTCGAGGTAGCGCCCGATTTCGGTGACCCGTTCGTCGCCAAGCTGGCCGAAGAGCGTGGAGGGTTTGTCATATTCGAAAACGGCCTCCCCGCCGTCGGTTTCAAACAGCGCGACGCGGAGCGGCGCATAGAGCGCCGCGCCCAGATTATGACGCGTCATCGTCGAGGCGGTGATGGGATTGCCAATCTCATATTGGACGGCGTTGCGCTTATGCCCGGTTATCGCCAGCAGATCGCCGTGGTCGCGCTCGAGAAACATGAAAAGCTTGGGTCCGTTGTCTACAAAGTGCTTGATACCCTCCCGATCGCCGTTGCTCAGCATGACCTGGATATTCGCGTCGAGTATGGGAAGGTCGGCCTCGATGGCGGCTCGCACCTGTGGAAAGGGGCGCCGGGAGGTTATTCTGACGTGTTCTATAGTGATGGGTTTGGAGGTGATCGTCGCGGTGGTCATGATGGGGTGCCTTTTGAAAATGGGAGAAATGGACGCGGGATCATACTGGTGTCGCGCCGCTGCTTGATTGGGCAAGACTCAAAGGAACAGGTCTTCTCCGACGTCATTACCGAGCAGCGCTCCGAGCTGGCCGGACAGCGAAAGTACCGGGCCCAGAGGGCTCATGGTAATGGATACGCGGTGGACGCCGCCTTCCGCGTTGCGCTCGATGATGGCCACGCCGGTTAACGGCATTCCGTTGGTAAGCTCGGCTTCATATTGCAGAAAGCTGCGTGATCCGACGGTCTCGAGAAAAATCGGCGTTTGCGATTTGTACAGCGTGGCGACGGTTTCGATGAGCTTTTTGATGTTTTCGCGACCGGAAACAGGCCGGCGCAGGGCTGTACCTGTCATTTCGGCGTCAGATGTCAGGTCATCCAGGAACGGGTGGCGCTGATGCGCTTCATGGGCCATTTTTTTCTCCAGTCTGCTGGTACGGGTTCAGGTGTCGGGAAGCCGATTTCGTCGGCGCATAGTCAAATGCTATCGCTGCTCCAGTGGCGCGAACCACGCGCTGGCAAAACCATCGCGGGTGGTATAATGGATGCGATGATTATAATATAGCGATCGTTATTCTATGGTGCAATGCTTACCGTGGTATATTTGGAGAATGAGGAATGAGATATCCGCCGGATCAGAAGGCTAAGGCCAAGGAGGCCATCCTACAGGCGGGAGCGCAGGCTCTCAGGACGAACGGTTTCAACGGGATCGGCGTCGACGGTCTGGCGGCGGCGGCCGGCGTCACGTCGGGGGCTTTCTATTCAAATTTCCCGAACAAGCAGGCGCTGCTGGAGGGCGTCATCGAGTCTTGCCTGGGCAAGTCCTTTATCGATTCCAATACCGCAAGCGTCGCCGAGCGGCGGGATCTTCTCCGGCAATGGCTAACCGAGTACATCAGCGCCAGTCATCGGGAGAATCCGGCATCGGGCTGCGTCATGCCGACCTTGAGCGCCGATGTCGCCCGTGCCGCCCCGGCGGTCCGGGAGGCATACCGGCTCAGGATGGCGGAATTGATCCGCAAAGTGTCGGCTGTCCTTGGCGGCAACGAAGCGGATCGCGAACGGCGGGCATGGAGCATCGTTTCGATGATGGTTGGCGTGATTAGCATCTCGCGAGCCATGCCCGACGGCGAGGAGGCCAACCGCGCCATCCGCCATGCCCTTGAGACCGCCGTCTCGCTTATAGGCTAAGAGCATGCCGCCCGGAGAGGCCCGGACAGACCGGCGTTTCGCTCCGCTGGCAGGCATGGCGTTATTACGATGCCGAGCTGACGCTTGCGGCGGTTTTTGAGTCGAGATTGTTTATGATACGGCTTAACAAAGAGATCAATACCACCTGTTCCTGTGATTGATTCGGATGAGATCGCAGCGCTTAACGAAGATGTTAAAAAATTCACTCACTCGACGCTGGTGGGTTAGGAATACAAATAATGGTACAGGGAAGGATTCCTCGAAAAGGCGATATTTGGCATTTCGATCCCGATCCGGTTTTTGGCCGGGAACTTAAGGGAAAACATTATTGCATTTTGATAACTGAAGAGGCGTTGAACCGGGCCCTGGGCGTAGCAATATGCTGCCCTTTATCAACCCTTGCCGTCGGTGCGCGCTCGGCCGGCGATAAGGATGGTCGGTTTCATAATTCGTCGGCGCCTCCCGCGCTTATTAGTCTTGAAGCAGCATGCCAAGGGGGGCCAGCGGGCCGACCGACATGAACTCGTACTGCGCGAAGCCGTTGGTCACCAGGGGCAGCGCTTCAATGGTCGCCTTGGCCTTTTCCACCGACTCGACGTTCATGAGGAAGATCACGCCGGGTTTATCGGTGCGATACCAGAACTGCTCAAGGGTGCCGTCAAGGTAGTGTTTAAGCGTGTCGGGCACTTCCTTCGACATGACCTGCTGACGTTGCTCCGGCGACATGGGTTTGATGATGGTTCCTATAGAGATAACTTTCATGATGGTATTCCTTATGCGGGGTGGGTTGTAAGAAGGTTTGAGTCTAGGCTGAGGGACTGAATAACAGAACAGTCGTAAACGACATTTTTACTGCGATTTACGCCATTGGGCAGGTAAGAAAGACATCGTCTTTCGACTGTGACTCCGGTGTAGTCGTAAACGACAATTTTAAGGTCTTTTACGCCATGAGAATTTTTATACTTGCCCTGGACGGGGTGTTTGATACCGGGCTGACCGTGCTGCTTGACGCGCTCAGGCTCGCACACAAATTCGCGGCTCAGCAGATGGGGGGAGCGCTGACTTTCGAGGTGTCAATCGTCGGCATGAGAAAGAAGATCAAGACCAGCCACGGGCTGGCGATACCTGTGCAGGGGATAATGCCGGACGCTAAGCCGGACTGGGTGATCGTTCCGGCGCTCAATACCGGCAGTCCGGAGACGCTGATTCCGGCGCTGGGACGGCGGGACGTACGCCAGGGAATGGAGCAGTTAAGGAAATGGCACGCCAAAGGCGCCCATATCGCGGCTTCCTGTATCGGGACGTTTTTGCTGGCGGAAGCCGGGCTTCTCGATGGGGGTGAGGCCACGACGACGTGGTGGCTCGCTCCGCTGTTTCGGCAGCGGTACCCGAATATTCTACTCGACGAAACCCGGATGCTCGTGCCGTGGGGCAGGATTGTTACCGCCGGGGCCGCCATGGGCCATCTGGATCTTGCCCTCTGGCTGGTACGCAAGTACAGCCCGGAGCTGGCGGCGGTGGTTTCCCGCTACCTGCTCGCCGACTTCCGTTCCTCACCGGCGCCCTACATCATTCCCAACCATCTGGCGCAGGCGGATCCGGTCATTCAGCGCTTTGAGCGGTGGGCGCGGGATCATCTCAAGGAAGGTTTTTCGCTGGCGGAGGCGGCAGGCGCGCTGGCCACTAGTCCCAGGACATTGCAGCGGCGCTGCCAGGCGGTGCTCGGTAAATCGCCGCTCTCCTACTTTCAGGACCTGCGTGTGGAACGGGCAAGATCCCTTATCCAGGGGAGCAGCCTCGATCTGGATACCATAGCGACCGAAGTGGGCTATGTTGACGGAACCACGCTAGGCACGCTGCTGCGCGAACGCCTGGGACGGGGGGTGCGTGAGCTTCGCGCCGATCTGCGTTGATTCAGGCCGCTGACAAACATACTCGGAGTCGATTTGGCAGCCTGTCTCGACCGGGCACTATGTCAACAAGCGCAAACCGTCTCGTTTTACGGGCGGTTTTTTCGCCGCCATGCATGCTTTTTCCCTGCGCATTCGACCGGTCAGGAGCCCGTCACCGCTTCATACAGCACCTGCAGCCGCAGGCGCAAAAACAGTACTGCCTGGTGCTTGCGTGATAGCAGCGTTTCAACGGCGGTACCGGTTTCCTCGGCAAGCTGCTTGAAGGAGTAGCCCTGCAGCTCGGTTTTTTCAAATGCCTCCCGCTGCGCCGCCGGCATATCTTCCAGCGCCAGCGCCAGTTCCTCCCAAACCAGCTGGCGCAGGTAGTCGTCCTCGGCGCCGCTTTGGGGATTGAACAGTATCTCACCCAGTTCTTCTCCGGCGGGCCACTCGCTGTCGAATTCGTCGGAGAGCGGCAGCTCGCGCTTTTTACGCGACCGGTCGATAAGCTCGTTGCGGGCGGCGCGATATAGCCAGGCGGCTACCTGCTCAATGGGGTGCAGATAGCTATCGGCCTTGAGCAACTGATAGCTTACTTCCTGATAGACATCTTCCGCATCGGCGATATTACCGGTACGTCCGGCGATAAACGCCCGCAGCCGCTGCTGGCAGCCACGCAGCGCAGCCATCAGGACGTGGCGCCGGTCTGCGGCGTTAGTCATTAGGCCTGGCCGTTGTCGTCGGTGCGCGGTTCATTGTCCCGATCCCTATGGTGGCAGCGTCCATGCCAGCGTCCGTGCCAATGGCCCGCGCCGCGCTGTTTGATAAAGGCTTCACGCTCCTCGGGACTCATCGCCATCCAGCGCTCGCGCATTTCTTGTCTTCTGCGAGCGAACATGCCGTGGCCGTGAAAGCTGCCGAACAGGATTTTACTGAGGATAAGCAATCCCAGCGCCTGGAAAAAGCCAATGCTCTTGACGCCGAAAATTACCGGCAGCAGCGCATTCCACAGCAGCATCACCAGCGTGGTGACGGCGGCGACAGCCACCACGGCCATAACCAATATCTTAAACTTGCGATCTCTCATGTTGTCCACTCCATACGGTTCAGATACAGAGGTAGACGAATCAGCCGGGAAAATATTTGCGTCGGCGACAGTTTTTTTATTTATTTGCCGGCAGAAGAGTAAGCCGCCAATGGCTACCGGCCGAAATAAGGCAGCCGGCCGCCCTTGAGAAAAAGAAACGCCAGCAACAGACCGCCCCACAGCGCCATTGTGATGTAACTGCTTATTCCCATGATATTTAGTCCGCTTTCCAGCATTTGCAGCAGGATCAGCGCCAATACCATACCGACAATCTTGCCGAAGCCGCCATCGGGATTAACGCCTCCCAAGACCGCCGCCAGGATACTGGTCAGCAAAAAGGATTCGCCGTAGCCGGCTTTGGCGGAGTTCAGCTTTGACATCATCATCAGCGCGGCCACCAGGCACAATAGCGAGGAGATAATATAGGTTGCCATAAGCGTGCGCGGCGTATTGATGCCGGAGTAATGGGCCGCCCGCTGGTTGGAGCCGATAAGGTAGATTCGCCGGCCCAGCGGAGAACGCTCCAGCACAATCCACATAACAATTGCCACCAGCGCAAAAAGATACAGCGGCACCGGGATGCCGAACCAATTATTGCTGTTAAGCCACAGCACATAGGCGGGGAAATTGGAAATCGCCGTTCCCTTGGATATCAGGATGGTTATTCCCTTAAGCAGGGTCATGGTGCCAAGGGTAGCCAATATGGGCGAGACGCGGATAACGGCTATCAATATGCCGTTCAGCAGGCCGATGACCAAGGCCATGCCGATGCCGGCCAGCAGCATTAGCAGGGCGCTGCCCGCGGACGGGGCGAAATGGGTGGCCACCCACGCCATGACCAGGGCGCAGCAGTTGGTGGTGGCGATAATCGACAGATTGATGCCGCCGGTCAGCATGGTTACCGCCATGGCGAACGCCAGCACGCCCAGAACCGGCAGCTGTGAACCGATAGACTGGAAATTCGACGCCGACCAGAATACGCCCGGGATCTGCGTGCTGAAAACCACGATGATCAGCAGCAGCAAGACCACCAGATACACTTCCACATGGTCTTTTACTTTCAGGCTATTCATGACAGGATCTCCGATTTACTGCGCTGGCTCCAGGCGGTGGAGCTGATGCTGACCACGATGACCAGGCCGGTAATCACCATTTGCCAGTAAGAGGAAATGCCCATCAGGTTGAGGCCGTTTTGCAGCATGGCCAGCAATATGACCCCAAGCATCGTACCCAACAGCGTGCCGCGCCCGCCGATAATGCTGGTCCCCCCCAGCACCACCGCCGCCAGGACGGTCAGCTCATAGCCCAGCAGCGAGTCCGGGGCCACCGTCATGACGGTATAGGATTGCACCACCCCGGCGATACCTGACAGCAGCCCCATAAAACCATAGACGAACAGCTGCAGTTTGAAGATGCCGAAGCCCAGCCGGGAGGCCGCCTCGCGGTTGCCGCCCATGGCATAGATCTTGCGGCCGATGCTGCTGCGTTTCATCAACAAGCCGGTGACTATCAGCACCGCCAGCAAGGTCATGATGGGCAGGTTCAGTCCGTAGTCATTGCCGTCGGAAGCGGTAAAGGTGAATATCGTCAGTCCGTTTTCAAACCAGTCGGGATATTTATAAAGCCAGACCCCTTTGGAAAAGTAGAGCAGCAAGCCGTAAAAGATATTCAAGGTGGAAATGGTGACGATGATGGAGGGGACTTTGAGCCGGTTGACCAATACAGCGTTTATAAGACCCAGAGCCGTTCCGACGCCGCCGGCGATAAGGAACGCCACCAGGAAATTACCGCCGTATTTCAGCAGCGCGGTGACCATGACGTACTGGGCAATAATGGTCATGGGCGGAAATGAAATATCAATGCCGCCGGAGATCAGGACGATAAACAGCCCGCACGCCAGAATCATCAGCATGGCATAGTTGTTGACCAGGTCATAGAGGTTGCCGAAGGTCAGGAAATCATCGCTTTTCAGGCTGAAAACCACTCCCAGGATAAGGATAGTCAAGATAAGCAGCCCTTCATGGCGATACAATTCCGTTTTGTTAACCATTGACCACCTCCGCCAACGCCGCCTCGGTCGTCTGTGACGTAAGAAATTCAGCCACCAGCTCACCCCCACGCATCACCAGGATACGGTGGCTGTTATAATAGGCCTCCTCGATCTCGTCGCAAATCATCAACACCGCGATGCCCTGTTCGGCCAGCGCATTGATAATCTGGTAGATGCCCGCTTTATTGGCTATATCAACCCCCACCGTGGGTGAATCGAGGATCAGCAGGCGCGGACGGGTCGCCAGCCACTTGGCTATGGCCACCCGCTGGGCATTGCCGCCGGAAAGCGTATTGACCGGAAGCGACGTATCGTCCGACTTGATGGTCAGCCGGCGGATCATCTCATCCACCAGGCGCTGTACACGCCGCCGGTCAATAAGGCGCCAGCGGTCCTTCACCTGCGGCAAGACCGTCGAGATGATATTATCCCCGATGGACTGTTCCATGACCAAGCCGGTGCTAAGACGATCTTCCGAGACATAACCGATGCCCGCGGCAATGGCGTCGCGGTTGCTGTTGAAATGCACCGGCCGGCCGTCAATCTTGATCACGCCGCTGTCCGGACGGGTCAGGCCGAACAGGCTCAGGCACAGTTCGGTTCTCCCCGCGCCCAGCAGGCCGGTGATGGCGACGATTTCCCCCTGATGCACCTTGAGGGAAATATCATGATATTGGCCGCGGCGGCTTAACCCTTCCACCTCCAGCACCACCGGTTTACCGCCCGGATAAGGGGCCAGTACTTGGTAGTCGAACGCCAGGCCGGTCATCAGAAAAGCCAACTGTTTACTGCCCATGTCGGCCGCGGGGAAGGTCCCGATATGTACGCCGTCCTGCAACACGGTAATACGATCCGACACGTCCAACACCTCATCCAGGCGGTGGCTGATAAATACCACGCAGATACCCCGTTCCTTCAACTGGCGGATGAGCCTGAACAGCCCTTTGACTTCCGTCATGGTAAGCGATGCGGTGGGTTCATCCATGATAATCAGCCGGGCGTCCTGCGCCAGCGCCCGGCAAATCGCCACCAGCTGGCGCTGCGCGATGGAGAGCGTCTCCAGCTGCGCGTGCAAATCAAGGGTAACGCCGATATCATTCAGAGTATGCTGCGCCAGTTGATACAGGCGGCGCTTGTTCACCCAAAGATGCCGATGGTAAAGATTGATGGCGATATTTTCCGCCACGCTCAGGTTGGGGAATAAAGAGAGATCCTGGTAAATCACCTGAATACCGCGTTTGACCGATTCCGCCGGCGTCAAATGGGAGAACAGATGATCGTCAATGGTGATTTTCGCTCCGGCATCCGGTTGATAGACGCCGGAGATGATTTTAATCAGCGTCGACTTGCCGCAGCCGTTTTGCCCTGCCAGGCTATGCACCTCTCCGGGCAATAAGGTCAGGGCAATATCATTAAGCGCTTTCACCCCGTAAAACGTTTTGCTGACATTTTCCATAGCGATTAGCGGCTTCATTGCAACCTCATCATCAAGCGTCCAGGCGACCGGCCGGGGTCGCTGCGGTCCTGCTCCGGCCACTGCGTTGTCTCAGGATGTCAATTGCGGGAACCCATCAATACAGGCTATCGATATTGTCTTTGGTCACCAGCAGCACTTTATGGAACTTAATGACTTTCTTGTCGGTATCGACGTCTGCTTTGCCGATATTTTTGACTTCGTATCCGGACCCGATGTTTTCACCTTTAAGCAGGCTGGATGCCACCGCCGTGAGCGCATATCCCGCGGTTGCCGGATCGTAGGTAATCCCCTCGGTGATATCGCCGCTTTTGATCAGCGACGCGGCCTGGGACGGGATCATCATGCCGTAGACATGGACCTTGTTTTTGGCGCGTTTTTCTTTAACCGCGCGTCCCGCCCCAATGGGCCCCTGGGATCCGAAGGCAACAATGGTGTTCAGATCCGGATGGGCTTTCATCAGATCAAGGGTAGTGCGGCGGGAATCATCAATACTCTCCGACACCGGCATACGGCTGGGTACTTCATGCATATCGGGGTAGTGCTCTTTCTGGTATTTCACGAACAGGTCCGCCCAGAGATTGTGCTGGGGCACCGTCAGGCTGCCCACATAAAGCACATAGCCCCCCTTGCCGCCGTTGAACTTGGCCACTTGCTCAACGTTGTCGGCGGCGAACTGCTGGTTGTCGATGATCTCGATATCCCAATTGGCGCTGGGCTGGCCCGGCGATTCGTTGGTCAGCACCACGATGCCCGCATCGCGCGCTTTTTTGAATACCGGCTCCAGGACATCGGCGTCATTGGGCACGATGGTTATCGCGCTGACTTTTTTCGCGATCAGGTCCTCGATGATCTTTACCTGCTGCGGCGCATCGGTGCTGGACGGGCCTATTTGAGTGGCATTCAGCGAGAAATCCTTACCGCCCTGGGTGACGCCTTCACCCATGCGGTTAAACCAGGGCATACCGGCAATCTTGGAGATATTGACAACTTCCGGCTGTGCGGCAAGCGCGCCGGACGCGCTTATCATCAGGCCCAGACAGCCCGCGGTTAACCAATTCTGAAGGGCGTTTGTTTTCATTTTATAATCCTCATGCGTTAGGAGGGTAGGGATGGCCAGAGTAGATACAGATAAAAGGCAAGAATCTATATTTCTGAAAAATAAGAAAATTAATCATTATAGTTACAAGGGTTAATTAGGATTTACACAGATGAAACATTTGAAATATGAATTGTTACAGGCGAGTAATCTATATACATACTGGCTGAATATATGGATAAATAAGGCACTATTCGGGTTTAAGATTGAGCTCACAAAGCTATCAGTGGAAACTTTACAAAGGGAAATGAGGTGATACTTTTAAAACAGCCATGCCCAATATTACTGTCCCCGTTATGCGCCTTTGCGGCGACGTCCCGCCGCGCTGCCACGCCGCTTTGCAAGAGATGACCTGAACATGAAGGATTCGGATATTTCATTGACGGCAATACGCGCCTTGGTCGCTATCGGCCGTCATGGAAATTTTACCCGCGCGGCGGCTGAGCTGGGCATTACGCAAAGCGCGGTAAGCCGCCACGTGGCGAATTTGGAAGCGGTCGCTGACGGACCGCTTTTCGAGCGACGAGGCGCGACGGTTGTCTTTACGCCGCGCGGATCTCAATTTTACGAATCGGTCAAAGACGCCATTTCCACCATTGAACTGGCGACTCAGCAGCTGGCCTACCGCGGACATTCTCTTAACCGAATCCGGGTCCGGACTTCAATGCCGAGCTTCGCAACGGCTGTTATGGCGCCCTTATTGGGTGGCTACACGGAGCGAAACGACGTTCAAATCGATCTCTTTACCTCCCTGTCATTTCCATTGCCGCAGGATGAGTATGATGTTCTGATCACCCGAGACCTCGTCCTGCCGAACACAGAGCGCTGGGAATTGGCTCGCGAAGGTTTGGTGTGCGTCGCGTCGCCGGGCCTGGCGGCAATCGTCGCCGAAGGCAGCGAATCGGAAGCCTGGCCCATGATAGCCGCCCGCTCGCGTCCGGATGCCATCGCCAAATGGGCGGCGGCCCATAAACGGCAAGCGGACCGTCTGAGCGTCCGGGCCACCTATGACCACTACTTCCTGGCGGTGGCCGCGGCGGCAGGCGGCGCCGGTTTGCTGGTTGTTCCCCATCTGCTGGTGCGCGATCGATTGCGCGACGGCACGCTGGTGCTCATCGACGACGTGGTCGTTCAGTCCGGTGATGCTTACACGGCTTACGTCAATCCCCGCAGCCCCTATAAACAACATGCGCGTGCTTTTTGCCAGTGGCTGGACGAGATCCTGAATCAGCCCGCAGGAGAATGATGTTGGGCCGTTATTACCTTGAGCGGCAGCAATAGCGGCAAAATACACAGCAGTAATATCGCAATGACAATCAGCGTATGAGATATGCCCAACCGATCCCCCAGCAGCCCGTACACTAAAGGCATCACGGCGCCGCATCCCAATGATGCCGTATAAAAAACCGCAAATGCCCGGGTTTGCTGGCGGGGTTTGGCCAGTTCGCCCACGGTGCCGTAGAGCACGGACGATGTCCCGTTCAAGGCGATGCCCAAGGGCACCAGCAGCAGATAGATGGCCGATAAAGGGATTTGCGTGAGCGCCAGAATGATTCCCGCCGTAACGATTTCGCTGACGGCCACCGTCTTCAGTATGCCCAGGCGCGGAGCCAGGGTGCCGCATACCAGTTTACCCAGCGCGCCGCCAATAAAAATAACGGTCAGGGCAAAACCCACCTGAGTCGCCGAAGCCCCTTTGGACGCCAGCAGAAAGGGCAGGAAAGTGAGCGTGCCGGTACGGGTCGCATTATCCAGACTGCCGATGGTACACAATGAAGCGAATGCCCTTTTTCTCTGCGTTTCAGTAAACAGCGGAGCCCCCGAGTCAGCCGTTTGCGGCGCCGTGTCGTCTGATGCTGAAGGCCGCGGCGCCATGGTCTTGGGCAAGCGTTTTTCAGAAGATAACAACCCGCTCAGGCAACCGGCAATAAGCAAGCCCGCGACGGCAATCAGTTGAACCGAGTGGCCCCAGACGGTAATCAGCAGCAGGGCGGAAAGCGCGCTGGGAATGATGGCCTTCCCCACATCCCCGAAAAAATTGTAGGTACTCAGGGCCAGGCGCGCCTGCAAGCGGGGAAAGCTCTGCGAGATGTAACTGGATGACAACGGATGCTGGACGCTAGCCCCGACGCCGCCTAGAACGATCAAGCCCATTAGCACCGGCAGGGTAGTGGCGAACCCGTAGCAGAATATCGCCGCCGTAAGCAGCAGGGTTCCGCCGATAAGAACCCTTTTCTCGCCGGCGACTCTTCCGAGCTCGCCGGCCGGAATTTGCAGCGCCGACATGGCGCCGGAAAACAGCATCTTCAACAGCCCCACCTGCGCCAGCGACAACCCGAACTGCTGCTGCCATATCGCGAACAGCAGGTAGTGCATGTCTGTGGCGCCGTCATGGAACAGGTGCGCCAGACTGGTGGCGCCGAGTATCCGTCTGCTCTGTGATTTTGACGCGGCGCCGTCGATAAATACCTCACTACTCTGCCGAGACATTCAGCGGCCCCCCTTTTTTCAATTTATCCATTACCAACATGCCGAACCGACTGCCTGGCGTTGCGCCGGTGGGTCTGGTTGATTGAATTCTCTTCCTCAATGTGCGCTTCTCTTCATCTACATCGCGTCTGATGCTGGTTGTCATCAAAGTGTCATAATGGAACATGATATGTTTCAGCGCCAATAATTTTTACTTCTGGGTAAATTTGAAAGTGATATTATGATAAAAACAGATGGGTCTATGATTAAAATAGATAGAGATATTGAGGCATTGATGACGGTGTATTTTTGAGCTGAAAATAGTTCAATGAAAGCGGTTTTAATAAATTATTTACTATTTTCATGACAGAGAAATATTAGATGGTGATTTTTGCGGCTTAATATTAACGAATCTTTTAAAGAAAATATCCATATTTCAATGACGAATTTAATTAACTTAAAATTATAAATGACTATTGTATAACGGCCCTCCATTGTAGTCTTGTTTAAAGATACTTGACAGATTCGGACAAATTCGTAATTGTCATTACGATAAATTTTGCAAAGACGCCGCTACCGTCTTTCATCTGCAGAAAGCGAAGCGGTGACCCGCTATGCCATTATGTATGATATCGTGCCAATAAAATATAATGCGTTGATTAACAGTACATATCCGATTTTACACCCTGCCTTGGCAGGGTTAAAGAAGTCGATATATCTTTTGATGAGAGACATGTCGTAAAAAAATTATTCAACCCGTTATGCTTTAAATAATTCTTTCTACTGGTATGTGATGGGCGAGATATGAGGTTTGGATTATATAACGTTATAGCCGTGACGAGTATTAGCAAACGCGTAGCCATAGGGCGATTGTTAATTTATTCGAATATCAACTTTTTCACTTTTTTGCGGGTCCATCTCGTTTAAGCGATAGCTGCCTGTGCGGCAGTGAACATAGGACTTGCCAGCGGTAACCAGCAGCGCCACTTCTGTGCGGCAGTGAACTCCGCCCGAGCCGCCGCCCATTCCTCATTTGCCTTCTGAGCTGCCTGTGCGGCAGTGAACGCACGCGCTGGCGAAACGTTCGCGGCATTCGTCTTCTGAGCTGCCTGTGCGGCAGTGAACCGCAGCATAAATAGCATTTTTGCATTCCCGTTCTTCTGAGCTGCCTGTGCGGCAGTGAACTTTCTCTCAGCACCCATTCCCTGCCACCTTATCTTCTGAGCTGCCTGTGCGGCAGTGAACATAATACTTTTTACCGGTCTGTTTATTTGTCGTCTTCTGAGCTGCCTGTGCGGCAGTGAACGGCAAAGCCGGCAGCATCACGTTGACCATCAACTTCTGAGCTGCCGCACAGGCAGCTCAGAAGTCGAAGCAATTGTTTTCTTAGGATAACTCACAGTTCACTGCCGCACAGGCAGCCCCGAAAAGAACGGCGTACCATCACGGCCATTTAGTGGGTTTATCGGGCAGATAATGAGGCTACTAATTTACTTTAAGTTCAGTCAGCCACTGCCCGCGTCGGCGACGCTGAATATTTTCGGCTATTCAAGGCGTTCATGCTAGAGCTGCTCGGATCGACTGATAAATAATTATTTATGCGACAGCGTAAAAGTTTCATCATTTTATTTTGACATAACTTTAAGCAGCGTGGCGCCGGAAATAATCAACGCAACGGCAATAATCCGGTAAGGGTTGAGACTTTCGCCAAATAATATCACGCCAATAATAAACGCGCCTATCGCGCCTATTCCCACCCACAGGGTGTAGGCGGTTCCCAGCGGCAATGTTTTCATGGCAATGGCCAGTAGGATAAAGCTTAATATCATGAAAATCAGCGTTATGGCGCTCGGTATCAGGTGGGTAAAACCCTCAGACGCTTTCATGGCGGTAGCCCAGACCACTTCAAACAGACCCGCTAATAACAGATATAACCAAGCCATGGTATCACTCCGATAACAGGGCCGTCCCTAAATGGGTTAAAGTCTGTCTGGTCGTCCAGAGAGAATATGAGCCTAGCACAGTTCAAAGGAAATTCAAACCCGGCAGTAATACTCGAATGTTGCCTGAATTTACTTAAATAAATATGATGTATAAATTATTTAATTATGAGGCATAACATGATCAGGGCAATTTACGATACCGATCCGGGCGTGGATGATGCTGTCGCCCTGCATTTCGCCGCTGAAAGCCAGGATATCGAGCTTGTCGGGATTACAACGGTGTTCGGCAACAACACCCTTGAGGTAACCACCCGCAATGCCCTGTTTCTCAGGGAGGAACTGGATATCTCCTGTCCGGTGGCGCGGGGCTGCGGAGTCCCGCTTATCATCGAACCCAATGCCCCGTCGGTGGCGGCGCACGGCCGTGACGGGCTGGGGGATGCCTTTCATATCGCGCCCCGCGGCGGGTTGGATAAACGTCATGCCGCGCAATTTATTATCGATACCGTGCGGGCCAATCCCGGGGAAATATCGCTGATAGCCGTCGGCCCGCTGACCAATGTGGCGCTGGCCTGCCGTCTGGATCCGGCTATTGCCGGTTTGATAAATCAGGTGGTCATCATGGGGGGAACCACTTTGCGCAACGGACACTTCGGTAATAAATCGCCGGTTGCCGAGGCCAATATCCACCGTGACCCCCATGCGGCTCAAATCGTATTTAACAGCGGCCTGAAGCTGACGATGGTCGGCCTGGATGTGACCCATGAGGTGCTGCTCGATAATTCGCGCTTGCGCCAATTGGAAAATCACTCTAACAAGCATAATCAAATCCTGTTTCGCCTCATTCAGGGCTATGTGGCCTATGCCAAAGCGCGCTATGGCCTGGACGGGATGCGCCCCCACGATTTGCAGGCATTTATCTGCGCCATCCATCCGGAGTTTTATCGCACCGTCGCCGGCAATGTGCAGGTGGTACTGGAAGGCCCCGCCGCGGGCCAGACGCTGCATTATTTCGGCGAGCATTTAAAGGGCCGCGAACATCTCTCTTCAACCGAGGTGTGTGTTGCCGTGGAGGCGCAGCGGGTGGCGGAGTGTTATTTCAACGCGCTGCTTAGGTAATTTTCCGGCCCGTTACCGGGCAGTTTGAGACATGGAGGCAACCAAGGCGCGGACCCGTTCATAATCCGCCGGCGTTGCCGGATTGTAGACGACCATGCTGAGATCGGGCCGGCCATCGACGGCAAAGGACGAATATTCCATGGCGATAAGTCCGGCCAGAGGGTGCTTCAGGCTTTTTAAGCCCTCGCCGTGCGCGCGCACGTCATTGTCCCGCCACATTGCCTCGAATTCCGGACTTTGGCGGCAGAGCTCGTCCACCAATGCCTCAATATTCTTCGCGGCGCCCGCCCGCACGGCGTCCGCCCGGAACGCCGCCACCACGAACCGGGCGACGCTTTCCCAGTCAAGCTGTGCCGCGCGGGTGTCGGGATTGAGGAATATCCGGCGCAGGATATTGAGCTGGCCGGGGACGAGGGATCCGTAATCGAACACCGCCGAGGCGGCACGGTTCCACGCCACCACGTCCCAGGTGCAGGTCTTTACAAAGGCCGGGCTGAACGGCAGCGCATCGAGCACGCCCTGCAGCCGCGGCGATATGCCTTCGTCCGCCTGGTAATGGACTTCGGGGGGGCGGCCCAGGGCAAGCAGGAAAAGATACTCGCGTTCAACGCCGGTCAGCATCAGTGCGCCGGCTATCCGGTCCAGCACCTCGGCCGATGGCGCGCCTCCCCGGCCCTGTTCGAGCCAGGTGTACCACGTCGGGCTGACATTGGCGCGCTGGGCCACTTCCTCGCGCCGTAGCCCCGGTGTCCGCCGGCGTGTCAATGAAAAGCCAAAGGCCGCCGGATCGAGTTTGCCGCGGCGATCCTTGAGGTAGGTTCCAAGCTGATTGGTAGAGGTGGCCGGCATGCTCATCCTGTTTATCCTTATACCCGTATAAAGTGACTGCTTTACCCCTATAAGATAAAGGCGAGAGCAATCTGTGTCTATACGTGCCAGTGACTTCATAAATTGACTTCACTAAAGCGAATCGCTATATTAATGTCAATCACTGAACTCATGGATGAGTTAATGCGACAGAAAATTACCGGCCTACGTAAGAAGCAACGGACGGTGTTAAATCAAATTTTCAAAACGCCGGTACCCTCTGGCGTCAAATGGTCTGATATTGAGTCACTCGTTTGCGCATTAGGGGGTGAAATCAAGGAAGGCAGCGGGTCTCGGGTAAGGCTTTTACTTAATGGCTGTATTGCCCGGTTTCATCGTCCCCATCCGTCGCCTGAAGCTGACAAGGGGGCGTTAGCCAACTTGAGGGAATGGCTGGAGAGCATAGGAGTCGAACCATGAAAAAAGTATTGAAAACCCCTAATACCATGGTTGTTGCCGGACAGCCGGCCATTATCAGCTATGTTCCGGAAATTGGCATGTTCCGCGGTAAGTTTATCGGCCTATCGGGCTATTGTGACTTTGTTGCCGATAGCATCGACGGTTTGAAAAGCGAAGGGGAGGTGTCGTTGCGTGAATACCTGGAAGATTGCCGGGAAAATCACATCGACCCTTACGAACGGGAAGAGAAAGTGAAAACCTTTACCCTCCGCTACCCTGAATCGTTCGGGGAGCAGTTGGCCGTTGCTGCCGCTGAACATCATGTCTCGGTGAATTCATTTATTGTTGAAACGTTAAATGAACGCCTTAAACACGCCTGAACCCCCGCCTTGGGAAGAAGCTGCTTGCGAAAAACAGGCAGGCTGTGCAAGCAATGTGACGTAGCTGAACGTTGAGTTTAGGGGATTTTTTGTGATATGCATCACACTATGGCATGTTATGCTGCTGGGGTTTGTCCGTGGCATAACAGAAACAGAGGTGTGAGCATGATTACCGGATTGCGCATTGCAACCGTGCTGCAAATGATATTAAACATCGGGCTGGTCTGTCTGGGGATTATTCTTATCATTTTTGGGCAAGGAAACTTACCATCTGGGCGAGGTGCTGCTGCATACGGACGCGGAGTCGTCAACCTACCTGCTTATTGAAGGTATTGTTAATTATTTTTATATTTCGAATTTATCGCGCTGATTGTGAAATACTTCCAGTCCGGCTATCACTTCCCGCTGCGCTATTTTGTGTATATCAGTATTACCGCAATTATTCGCCTGATTATCGTCGACCATAAAAATTCTCTGGATACGCTCTATTATTCGGCGGCAATCTTGATTCTGGTGTTCACCCTGTGGCTGGCAAACAGCAATCGCCTGAAGCGAGAATAGAGTGCCCATGGGGCGGCGCGGTCATTTTTTGACGTCCGCGCTATTGATTTTCGCTTTTTTCTGGTAATGATATTCATGTCAATGAGTTGGATTGATATAAAAATTTTCGACCTTTATTGCGGAGCTATTAATGTTAAACAGTATCGGCATTTTCTGCGGTTCCAGCGCGGGCCTTAACCCCGTATATCTTCAGGCGGCCAGAAATATCGGTGCTTTTTTTGCAAAAAATCATTTAAAAATTGTGTATGGCGGCGGGAAAGTAGGCCTTATGGGCGCCATCGCCGATGCGGCCATCCAACATGACGGCCAGGTGATAGGCGTTATGCCGCAGTCGCTGGTTGAAAAAGAGATTGCCCATACCGGTTTGACAAAACTCTATGTCGTGAAAGATATGCATGAACGAAAATATATGATGGCGAATCTTTCCGATGCCTTCCTGACCCTTCCCGGCGGCGCCGGCACGCTGGAAGAAATATTCGAACAATGGACGTGGGCGCAGCTGGGATTACATCAAAAGCCCTGTGCCTTTCTGAACGTCAATGATTATTTTTCTCATTTGCTGTCCATGATACGGCGCATGGCCGATGAGGGTTTCCTGAAAACTGAATATCTGGATATGCTGATCGTGGAACACCAACCGGATGTCATTTTGGAAAAATTCAGAAATTATCAGCCGCCGAAACATAAGTGGCAATAAATCATATATTCATCAGCGCCGGGCGTTGCTCAACGTACCGGCGCATCAATCCCCACAGCGGTGACATGAGTGTTCGCGCACATCAGTTAGACACCCACCATATTCAATGGCCGCCATTATAGCAACCCTGGGAGGCCAGGATATATCGCCTGCTGCGCCCTTAGTCCGGCGAGATCGCTTTTTTGTCCGCCCGTGCTGAAATGCCGGGCCGTAAGTAAACAGTAAGTCGTTGGGTTTTAAAGTCGTGCCGTCCTTTTTCAAACTCAAGAGCACGATTGTGACAAAATTTCTTAGCCATAGGTCCTGGTTGCCGTTATTGGCGGCGTCGGTTTTGCTGTACACGGGTGCGATTTGGGCGGAAGGTGTCAACGAGTCCGCCGGGGAGGATTTCGGCTTTACGCTGCTAAGCGATGCCCCGGATACCACCCAGTGGGGCCTGGGAGCTGGGCTGGGTTACCACCAATCGCCCTACAGCGGTTATGGTTCCGACTTTACACCGCTTCCTTTGGTCTATTTTGAGGACAAATGGGTGCGTGTCCTGGGGACCACCGTGGACGCAAAGGTCGGCAAATGGGGCGGCCTGCAGCTTACCCTGCGCGGCAGGTATGCCCTTGGAGACGGCTACAAGGGATCGGACGCGCCGATACTCAACGACATGCAAAAACGCAAAGGCGCCTTCTGGTTCGGCCCGGCGGCGGCGTGGGATATGGGATTCGGCACGCTTTCCGCTGACTTCCTGACCGCGGGCAGCAAAGGGCAAAAGGCCGATATCGAATTCGGCAAGTCCTTTGCCTTTGGGGATTTTACCATCAAACCCTATTTGAGCGCCCAGTGGCTCAGCGATAAAAATGTCGATTATTATTATGGCGTGATGCCGTCGGAAGCTCGTCCCGGACGTAACCAGTACAATGGCAAATCCACCTACAATACGTCGGTGGGTACAAGCTTTGGCTATAGCTTAACGCCGAACCAGAGCATAAGCCTTGACGTCGGGGTCACCCGCCTGGGCGGCGGCATTACCGATAGCCCGCTGGTGGGCAAAACCTATATTCCCGAGGCGAAGTTCGGTTATCTTTATACATTCAGGTGAGTAACGGCCTATGTCACGAGTGGCGCTGATCGAGGATCAGCAGCGCCTGGCGCAGATGATCCGCCAGGCGTTATTGAGCGCGGGAGTGGAAACGGATATTTTCGCCAATCTTTCCGAAGCTGCCTATGGGATGAAGCAGGCGGAGTATGCGGTACTGTTGGTGGATCGTGGATTACCGGACGGGGACGGGCTTAACTTTTTACGCAACCTGCGCGCCGGCGGCCAGATGACGCCGTGCTTGATGTTAACCGCCAGAGATGCATTGCACGATCGGATCGAGGGCTTGGAGAGCGGGGCGGACGATTATGTAAGCAAGCCCTTTGAAATGAGCGAACTGGTGGCTCGGGTGCGTACGCTGATGCGACGGCCGGTTAAAATGACCGCGCTGGTGCAGCGTTTTGCCGATATCTCCGTGGACCCGCAGGAGCACGCGCTGCGCTGCGGCGCCCGAGTAACGATATTGGCGCCGGCGGAGCTGCAGATCATGTTGTCGCTGCTCGGCGCCGGAGGGCAGACCGTGCGCCATGCGGTATTGGAGCATGCGGCATGGGGGCTGGCGGATGCGGTTACGCCCAATGCATTGGAGGTTACGGTCCATCGGCTGCGTAAAAAGCTGGCCGGCGTCGGCGCTACGGTACGCATCGCAAATATCCGCGGCGTGGGTTTTTCCCTGCAGTCCGCCGCATAAGTCCTTCATCCCGCAACATGCCCGCCGCTGGGCGACAGCACAGGAAGGAAAGTCAGTATGTTCAGGTATTGGATCAGCAGCCTGTCCGCCCGGCTATGGCTCATCAGCGTAGCCGCGCTGGCGCTGAGCCTGCCGATTATTACCGCTATTGTTCTGTATGTTTTTAATCAGTTCCCGGAATTCATGTGGCAGCGGGATAAGGATATGAAGACGGCGCAGGAGGTGGCGGCTGGGCTTCGGTTTGACGATAGCGGCCGGCCGGCATCAATAGTATTCGATCAGCAAACGGCATGGCTGGTCAAGACCGCCGCCAGCGAAATCCTCTATCGCGTATGCGATGAGGCCGGTAATATTCTGCTGCAATCTCCCCAGGGCCGGCTCTTCGGCACGCTGGACAGCAAGAATCTGGCCAACGAGGCGACCCTGCGCGAAAAGGTGATGATAGACGGACGGCGGTTCGATCTGGTGACGTTAGGCATCGATCAACAGGGGACGCGATTCTATGTCCAGGTCGCCACCAGCGAGATTTTCAATAAAGCCATCATGAATCTGAAACTCAAGCCGATCCCGGAAATTTTCGGCTGGTCACTATTCATTACTATGATTTTATTCAGTCTGACCTTTCCCTTCACGGTGCGCCGGGTCATGCGTCCGGTAAGAGTCGCTTCGGGCGCCGCCGCGTCCATTACCCCGGCCAATTTGAAAACCCGGTTGTCCTATAACGACATTCCAAGCGAGATAAAGCCGCTGCTCCTGGCGTTTAACGATGCCTTGGCGCGGCTGGAAAACGGCTTCAAAGTGCAGCAGGAATTCCTGGCCTCGGCCGCCCATGAGCTGCAAACGCCCCTGACCCTGATTCGCGGCCAGATTGAGCTACAACCGGAAATCAAAGACAAGGAACTGCTGTTTTTTGAAATCGATCTGATGGCAAGGCACGTACGGCAACTTTTGCATCTGGCGGAAGTGAGCGAGTCGCAGAATTATCATTTTGCCGGCGTGGACACGGTGGATGTCGCTCAGGATGTGGTGGAGTACCTGGCCCGCAAGGCCGATAAGAACCAGGTGAAACTGCAGGTGGACGCGCCGGACGCCCTGCCGTTGTTAACCGCTGACCGTAGCGCTTTGTTTATCCTGTTGAAAAATATCATTGAAAACGCCATCAACGTTACGCCGCCCTATGGCGCCGTCAGCGTTGCCATCAGCGACAGTTCAATTCAGGTACAAGACAGCGGACCGGGCATTAAGGCCGAATATCTGCCTTTCCTGTTCGATCGGTTTTGGCGGGCTCCCGACGCCGTCCATGAAGGAGCCGGGCTGGGCCTGTCTATTTGCAAGGAGATCGCGGTGGCCCATCGCTGGCGGCTGTCGGTGACGCCTTCCGCGCCGGGAACCCGGTTTATTGTCTGGTTTTAAGCCGGTCCGGCAGCTTAAAGCAGAGGTACGGCAGCCAGCGCGCAGCGGGTGAGTTCCAGATCTTCCTCCGAAGGGCTCAGGCCGGGCAAATAAACAAAATTAACGTTACCAATGCCCAGGGCCGACCGCGCGTAATGCAGATATGGCGTCAAAAAATCGGGTTGTCTGGCGTTTTCGCCGGTGCACGGGCCTCCGGATCGGACCAGTACCAGGGTGGGGCGGTCTCTGAGCGTCCCCACCTTGCCCTGCGGCGTTGTCTTGAAGCTGCGGTCCTTGCGCAACACATAGTCTAACCAGAGCTTTAGCGCCGCGGGTACGGCAAAGTTGTGCATCGGCGTACTGATCAGCAAACCTTCGCTCCGCTCCAGTTCGTCGATAAGATGTTCTGAACAGGTAAATGCCTCATCATCGCGAAGCGACGAGGCCGTGATCCCTTGAGCATACCGCGCCGACAGCGGGGGGAGCGGGTCAAGCACAAGGCTACGCGTGACCACCCCGACATCGGGATGGCGGGATGTGATGTCGTCGATAACGCCACGGGCCAGCCGTGCGCCGAGGGAATGACCGGCGTGGGGACTGCATTCCAAATAAAGCAGCGTGCTCATGATTTATCCCCCTGTAGCGACAGGGTGAAATGCAGTCCTTTGGACAGCAGGCCCCGGCGGAAGTAAAAGCGCTGCGCCAGAGCATTTGCCAGGCCGGTATCCAGCACCAGATAGGCGCACTCCCGGCGCATCGCTTCCCGGCGTAACGCCGCCATCAGGTCGCGGCCCTGTCCTTGGCTGCGGACACGAGCGGTTGCCACCAGGTCGTCGACGTAAAGAAAGCGCCCGTACAGCAGGTTTTCCTGCAGGCGGTAGCCCGCCAAGGCAGTGATTTGTTCGTCTTGCCACGCCGCCAGCAGCCGATAGCCTTGGCCGGCCTGCCGCCCTACCTGCTCGGCGAATGCCTGTGCGCCGGCAAGATGCGGCCTGAGTTCCCGCATAACGTCAAAGCAGGCAAGGCAATCCTGCTCGCTGTCGATATGGCTTATCCTGATGGGGGTCATAGCCGGTTTCCTTGTCGTCTTGATTGTTGAGTCTTAACAGTAGACAAAGAATGCCCCAGCCAACAGGTGCAAGAATTAACAATGAAAATAGGCCATGATCATGATTCCAATCTCTGCCCACGCTGCGCAGGCATGCGGCGCGGGGGCAGCAGGCGAGACTAAACCGAAATTGGCTATTTTTTGTATGAAATGAACGTTAAATCATGATATTCAAGCCAATAACCCGCTACTTTTTATCCCGCTTTGGGTTAGACTGCCAATGGCGGAATTTCCCCCGCCCATTTTGAATATTCAGGATAAATAATGAACAAGATTCTTGCTGCTGGCGCTGTCGCCAGCCTGATGTTTGCCGCCGCATCAGCCAGTGCCGCCAGCGTCACCGGTGAAGTGGGTGAACATTATACTAACCTGGGTTTTGGTTTCGGTACCACCACGCCCGGCCTGGCATTAACCGGTAACTGGGCGCACAACGACGACAACGGCGATGTGGCCGGTTTAGGCCTGGGGTACAATATTCCTTTCGGCCCGTTTATGGCCACCGCCGGCGGCAAAGGCCTGTATATGGGGCCGAAAGACGGCGATGAAGGGTACGCCGTCGCGGTGGGCGGCGGGCTGCAGCTGCCGGTGGCCGGCCTGTTCAGTCTGTACGGCGATTATTATTATTCCCCAGAGTCGCTTTCCAGCAGTATCGGCAATTACACCGAAGCCGGCGCCGGGGTGCGTTTGACGGCGATTCCGGTGGTGACGGTCAGCGTCGGCTATCGTTATATGGCGATAGACGGTAAAGACGGCGACCGCGACAACATTGTGGCCGACGGCCCTTATATCGGCGGAGCGTTCAACTTCTGACGGCTGCGCCGGCGGCCACATCCGCAGGGTTCCCTTTGACCGGCTCGTTGCACGATCGGTGTTCGCGGGCCCTGCCGTTCCATAGAGGGCACGCGTCAGGCGTCTTACTCCACAATCATCCATTCATCGGCGTTTTCGAACATCTCTTCCACCAGGCGATTCAATACCGCCTTTTCCTGTTTATTGGCGTCGGTGTTGATGCCGTTGGCCTGCATGGCTTTTACCTTTACTTCGGCGGCAGGGAAAACGCGATGGACGCGTTTCGCCAGCTCCGCCTCGATTAACGCGCCGGCGTTTGGTAAACCGCTGACGTTGCGCTTGTCATAAATCAATTCTACCCGCATAAAACCTCCCTTTTAGTGACACTGGTTTTTTATACAGATTATTCCGGGCGGGATCAATGGAAATGGCG
Organism: Sodalis ligni; assembly: GCF_016865525.2. NCBI lineage: Bacteria > Pseudomonadati > Pseudomonadota > Gammaproteobacteria > Enterobacterales > Bruguierivoracaceae > Sodalis > Sodalis ligni. The sequence goes on from NZ_CP075169.1 coordinate 999,900, forward strand.
GATTTCCCGCCATTTATTTAGGCCGTAATCCGCTGGGTTCAGGTTTAGGCAAGCCTAGGCAAACGGGAGCCGCCCAAGGTCAGGCCAGGGCGACATCGCTTTCTAACCGGCAGCTGCAGGCCAGCACGTAGCCTTCGGCGATCTCCGCCGGGCTCAGGGTCATGGTACTGGTGGTGGTATAGCGGCCGGTGAGGATCCGGGTTTTACAGCAGCCGCAAACGCCGGCGCGGCAGGCGGCGTTAACCGGGATTTTATTGGCCTCCAGCGCCGCCAGCAGGGTAACACCCACCGGCGCGCTGAATTCCCGCTGCAGCCGCGCCAGGGTGATCTTAAGCTGCCGCGTGCCGGTCACCGCCGGTGCATGGAATCGCTCCTGCATAAAAGCGGTGGCCCCCAGCGCCATGGCGTCCTTTTCCACCTGATCCATATAAGGCGCCGGACCGCAGGCCATGACTCGGCGGATGGCGATATCCGGCACCAGCGCCGCCAGGTGTTCCCGCGTCAGACGGCCGGCCAGCACGGGGGGAAGGGCCTGCTGTTCGGCAAACAGCGTCAATTTCAGCCGGGGCTGCAGCGTTGGCCAGGTTTTGGCGAAAATCACCTCCCGGGGTGAACGCACGCTGTAAATAACCTGAACATCCGCCCGCGGACGATTGGCCGCCAGCCAGCGGCACATGGACATGATTGGCGTCACGCCGCAGCCGGCGGCCAGAAACAGATACCGTTCGTCCTCTTGCCGGGCGCAGGTGAAGTCCCCTTGGGCATCCGACAGCCAGAGGTTGTCGCCGGTTTTTACCCGCTGTGTCAGCCAGCCCGATCCGCTGCCGTTTTCCAGACGGCGCACCGTCAATGTGACAAAACGGCTTTGCCCCGGCGTTGAAGAAAGGGTATAAGCCCGCAGGGTCTCGCTGTTGTTGATGCTGACCAGGGCGAACTGCCCCGGTTGGTAAGCATAAACATCGTGGCTGATCAGGGATAGAGTCCAGACATCGGGGGTCTCCTGCTCTATGTGATGGACCTGCATGGCGTGCGTGCATAACGCGTGAGGTGCAAACATCATGGCTCCTTAGGCGCAGGCGGCGAAAATGGCATCGAGATCCCGGGTCGCTTCGGTGATGGGACGTAGGCCGAATTGCTGATTAAGCACCGCCAGCAGATTGTCGGTGAGAAAGGCGGGCGCGGTGGGGCCGACAAAGATATTTTTTACCCCCAGGGACAGCAGCGTAAGCAAGATCACGATGGCCTTCTGTTCAAACCAGGACAGCACCAGGCTGAGCGGCAGATCATTGACGCCGCAGCCCAATTTTTCCGCCAGTTTTACCGCTAGGGTAATAGCCGAGTAGGCATCGTTGCATTGCCCTACGTCCAGCAGGCGGGGAAGCCCTTCCAGGGTGCCGAAATCCAGCTTGTTGAAACGGTATTTGCCGCACGCCAGGGTCATGACCAGACAGTCCTGCGGTACGCCGAGGGCAAAATCGGTGTAGTAGCTGCGTTCTTCCCGGCTGCCGTCGCAACCGCCCACCAGGAAGATATGCCGCAGCTTTTGCTGCGCCACCAGGTCGATAACCGTATCGGCGGCGTCCAGCAGCGTTTGGCGGCCGAATCCGATGGTTATCATATGCTCGATTTCACTGTAAGGAAAACCCGGCATGCTCTGGGCCTGTTTGATAACCGGCGAGAAATCCTCCCCTTCCAGGTGCTTTACCCCCGGCCAGCCGACGATGCTGCGGGTCCAGATCCTTTCGTCATATTGCCCGACGAAGGGATCGATAATGCAGTTGGAGGTCATCACCACCGGTCCGGGGAAACGGGCGAATTCAGTCTGCTGGTTCTGCCAGCCGCTGCCGTAATTACCCGCCAGATGGGCAAATTTTTTCAGCTCCGGATAGCCGTGGGCGGGCAGCATCTCGCCGTGGGTATAAACATTGATCCCGGTGCCCTCGGTCTGCTCCAGCAACATCCGCAAGTCCCGCAGGTCATGGCCGGAAATCAGTATGGCCTTGCCCGCCACCGCTTTCACGTTCACGCGGGTGGGCTTCGGATTGCCATAGGTTTCGGTCTCGCCGCGGTCTAGCATGGCCAGTATGGAAAAATTCATTTTGCCGATATTCATCGACTGCGCCAGCAGGTCGTCCATTTGCGCAGGCCGGGTGCCGAGCCAGGACATAATCTCATGGTATTGACGGTAGACTTCATCGTCATACTGCCCCAGTACATGGGCATGTTCCAGATAGGCGGCGGCGCCTTTCAGGCCGTACAGGCAAAGCATTCGCAATCCGTGTATGTCAGCGCCCACTTCGTCTTTATCGGTATTGAGGGCGAAACGTTGTGCTTCCGCCTGCAGCCCGGCCAGCGACAGGGCGGGCAGCGTGATATGGGCCATGGGATGCGAAATGTCCGCTCCCGGTGCCAGGGCCCGGCAGCGCGCAATCAATCTCTCGCGCAGGGCTATGGTTTCATGGGCATATTCGACGATGCGCGCCGAATCGAAGTTCACATTGGTCAGGGTGGCGAAAAAAGCCCGGGGTGCAAAGCTGTCTACCCGATGATCGACGATGCCCAGTTCACGAGCCCGTATCGCCCAGGCCGATAAGCCATGGAGCACCGCAATCAGCAGGTCCTGTAAATCGGAGGTTTCGGCGGTTTTACCGCACATTCCCTGCGCGTAGGCGCAGCCGTTAGCCAGAGGCGTACGGATGGTTTGTTCACATTGCACACAAAACATAATGAGATCTCCTTATAAGATGCATTTAAAATGCATCTTTAAGATAGAACGCCGCCGCTTAATGTAATAGTGCAATTTCCGCTAGTTAATCATTACTTGATATAGCGCAATTTTCGCGGGTAATCCGGATTGTCACTTCATAGGCCATTGGAATCGTTGCCGGCTGAAACTACCGCACGAAATGATCAGTAACAGTTCTAACGCAAAATTGAGCGGTAAAAACGAAGCGGTTTCTATAGACTTCTTTCATTCTTTACCCTTTTTCCCCAGGCTAGCGCTTCTTATGATTTCCTCCCTTTGCGATGGCATCATCGCCTTCGACTTGATGTGAGACCGACTCCATGTCTTTTATACAAATCGTTATCCTCGCTATCGTGCAGGGTCTGGCCGAATTGCTGCCGGTATCCAGTTCCGCCCATGTGATCATGGCCGAGAAGCTGCTGGGTCTGGATCCCACCGCGCCTGAAATGACGTTATTACTGGTGATGCTGCATACCGGCACCATGTTTGCGGTAATTCTTTATTTCTGGAAAACCTGGCGCAGCACCTATTTCAGCTCCGGCAAGGCCTTCCGCCACAATGCCTTTTATATTGTTCTGGCCACCGCGGTGACCGGCGTGGTGGGATTGACCCTGCAAAGCCTGATTAAACATCTTTATGCCCACAATGCCGCGGATTTTGAAATTGAGCATCTGTTTGGCAACAGCAGGCTTATTGCGGCGGGGCTGGCCGCCGCCGGCGTTTTGATTATCGCCTCGTCACGTTTTGGCGAACGCGAGGGCGGTGAAATATCAAGCGTCAGGGCGGTGGTCATCGGTTTGGTTCAGGGGCTCTGTTTGCCTTTTCGCGGATTTTCCCGATCGGGGGCCACCATCTCAACCGGACTGGCCATGGGGGTGACGCGCCGACGCGCCGAAGAGTTCAGCTTTGCCCTGGCGGTGGTGCTTACGCCGGTGGTGATCGCTAAAGAAGCGCTGCGGGCCTTACATGGCGGCGCGGCGAATCACCCATTGCCGTCAGGCGCAATCATGCCGATGCTGTGGCCCAGTCTGCTGGGGATGGTGTTCAGTTTTATTGCCGGCCTGGTTGCCCTGCGCTGGCTGTCGCGCTGGCTGGAACACGACCGCTGGCATCTGTTCGGCGGCTACTGCATTCTCGCCGCGCTGCTGGTATTTTGGCTCGGCTGACGCCGGAGATTATTGATCGGAGAAGATCAGCAGATCGTTAAAATGGTGGCGCTGCACCAGTAAATCCGCCAGGGTGTATTTATCCAGCACGGCGAAAAACGCCCGGGTAGCCTCGCTCAGCACCCCGGGCAGGCCGCAGACGGGGGCAATCACGCACCGGGTGCAGTCCACCAGCTTCTGGTTTTTCTCGGTGTGGCGGATAAGCGTGCCGAGATTGATATCCCGCGCCGGCCGCCCCAGGCGGATGCCGCCGCTGCGGCCGCGGATCGCCTCGACATAGCCCAGATGGGCCAAATCCTGCACTACCTTCATTAGGTTATTGCGCGAGATGTCATATAAGGCGGAAATTTCAGCGATGGACGACAGGCCGTCATCCCGCGAACCGAGGTAAATAATTACCCGTAATGCGTAGTCGGTATATCGCGTGAGCTTCATAAGCCCTCCTGACAGCCAAAGAGAGGCGGATAGTATAATTGCAAGCAGCAGATTCGCCTATGGCTAAACGTGTTCCAGCCGGCGGACACTTGTCTCCCTTCTGTTGCCCTTTGATTATGCAGCGCTATCTATTAAACCGCGACATCAGGCTGATAATGTTTTTCAGCCGATCCCCCTGTAACAAACGGTGCTTAGTGGGGTTCAGGTCTGGGGTCAGGGTTTCGAAAACGCCGCCGGGATAGACCACATTAATTAAATCCAGCGAGACCACGGCATAATTATAATAACTGCCGACAATCATATCCTGCGACTGCGGGGCCGAGGGATCCAGCATATTCTGGCCCACGCTGTAATCGTTGACGGGCGTTTTTACCCCGGCCACCGTCGCCATCAGGGTCGGTACCACATCGAAATGCGTGGTGCGCCGGTCGATATCGCCGCTTTGCCCATCCGGCAGACGCATAAACATCGGAACATGAATCTGCACATCGCTGTAGTTGCTGCCGTGCCCCCAGTAATTCTTTTTATGATCGTTAAATTCCTCGCCGTGATCGGACGTGATAATCACCAGGGTATTTTTATCCAGCCCGGCCTGCTGCAGTTTGGTTAATACCTGGCCAATCAGCCCATCATCGTAATAAAGCGCATTACGGTAGAGGTTATGATAAGGCGTGGGATCAAAATCATTATTCAGCTTGATATGGTCCACCCGATCCCAGTAAGGCTGGAACGGCGTTACCGGGTTAGGAGGCAGGTCATAACCGTGGGCGGCATCGTAAAACAGGAAACCAAAGAACGGCCGCGAGCCGTCGCGCTTGTCGATAAATTGCTTGAAATCATCGGTTATCTCTTGATCCCGCAGGGCGGGAGTACGGGCGCCGTTGCTGATCTTCAAATTGGGAATCTGGGCAAATACCGTTCGATCAAACGGCGGATGATTGATATTGGCGGAACCGTGTATGGAGAATTCATATCCCTGGTCCGCCAGCGTTTGCATTAACACCGGACGCTGGCCGCTGTTGCGTACCGACAGCCAATAGGTATCGGGCAGGCTATAGAACAAACTGAAAATACCCGGTTCGGTGGAATTGCCGCCGCTGCGGTGCTGATGAAAGCGCAAAGCCTGCCGGGCAAAGCGGCTGACGTTAGGGGTCACCTGCGGATTGGCGTCATCGTAGCGCCAGGCATCGATAAGGATAAACAGGATGTTGGGCTGCTGGGCCGGTTTTTGGAATTGGATAGCCTGCAAGGGATAATGCAGTGCCCCTTCGCTCGCCACATGCAGGTTGTTTTCCTTGTTCAGGGCCACCGAAGGATCCACTAGACCCCATTTTACCAGGCGGCTCTTGGCGGTTAAGGGGTAATACAGCGGAAATTGCCGGGTATAGCCGGGGATCTGGGTTTTATAATTGGCATCGTCCCAGACATGCAGCCCCTGGCTGACCAGAATACTGACCGCCATTAACACATAGGCCGGCTTGCGCAGCCGCTGCAGGCGCGGCATCCTCGCTGCCATGGCGCTGAACAGGCATTGCACCGCCAGCAATACCAGACCGATGCAACCGCCTATCAGCCAGGTATACCAGGAGAGATCGATGATATCCCGTCCCTGGAACAGCATTTCCAGCACTACGCCGTTCAGGTGAAAACGGTATTGAGCGTACACCAGGGTATCCACGACCAGCAGCGCACTGAGGAAAAACGCCATGAGGATACCGACGGAGCGGAACAGCCTGGGGGGCAAAAAACACACCAGGCATTGAATAATCATCGCCAGCACGCAGAAGGCGCCGAACAGCCCGTACTGCGTGGTGAGCAAATACACCACCGAGCGGATATCCCCCCGGGGAATGGAGATCCACTGCCAAAAGCGAAAAGCGACTGCCGTCAGTAAAAAGGCGTTCAACAACCAGAACATGCCGGCCCATTTAAGATTGAGCTTAGAGGAATGGAAGGCATTTAGTCTGAACATATTTTCAACAATCCTGCTTTTCAGTGGCAACGAGATAATTTGGGCGGTGAGATTTAACACCCAAATGGCTTTTATTCATTATCTCTTTGGTAAAAAACTGTTACCTATCTTGCCGGAGAGATGAGAAATGGCTTAATGAATAATGCATGTTAAGTAAAGTATAGATGCCGCGATCGGCGCGGCGGTATGCGGAAAATGTCTTTTGTAATGCCGGCTTCATGGGGGCGGGCGCATCTGCCTGTCTGGACAAGCCATAGATATTAGTGCAAAAGCGGTAAAAGCATTAGAAAAAACGCACAATACGTCCGTTGTTTATATCGGAGGCCGTCGGGCATTAATTAAAAATTGTAACCGGTCAGCCATGCAGCCCGGCGAAAAAGAGGCTTTTCCCGCCGGGATTGGCTTAATGCATCGCCGTATGCGAGGAATTATCGATGCTGATCTTTTTCCACCGGACGGCCGGACCAGTAACCGGCCAGCACGGAACCGGACAGATTATGCCAAACCGAGAACAGCGCGCCGGGCAGGGCGGCCAGCGGCGTGAAATATATCTTGCCCAGTGTTGCCGCCAATCCCGAGTTCTGCATGCCCACTTCAAGCGCCATTGTGCGGCAGGTGGTTTCGTCGAAGCCGAACAGTTTTCCGCCCCAGTAGCCGCCGAGCAGGCCGATACCGTTATGCAGGATCACCGCCGCAATGACCACCAGGCCCACCGAGCCGATAAATCCCTGGCTGCCGGCCACCACCGCGCTGATGATGGCGAGGATGCAGACCATGGAAAGCGCCGGCAGCCCCGGTTCAATGCGCTTGACGGCCTTGGTGAATAAATGATGGACAACCAGGCCGGCAAAAATCGGAATGACCACGATTTGCAGGATGCTCAGCAGCATGCCCGCCACATCCACCTTGATATGGGTATCTACATAGAGCCGGGTCAGCAACGGCGTGGCGAATACCCCCACCAGGGTGGATACCGCCGAGATGGTGACGGACAAAGCCACATCGCCTTTGGCCAGGTAAATCATCACATTGGACGCTGTCCCGCTCGACACGCTGCCCACCAGTATCATGCCTGCCGACAGATCCGCGGGCATATGAAACAGTTTGGCCAATAACCAGGCGGCCAGCGGCATCACCAGATAATGCAGGAAAGTGGCCGCCACCACCGGCGCCGGACGCGTGAGAACCCGTTTGAAATCGCCGGCTCTTAGGGTTACGCCCATGGCGAACATAATAAGCATCAGCAAATACCCCACATAGGGACCCATGGGGGTGAACGTTCCCGGGGAGTAATAGGCGATAACCGACAGCAAAACGGCCCACAGCGGGAACAGGCGGGTAATCTTGGCTAACATAGGGGGTCCTTGTCGTCTTTTTAATAATGGATGGGGTATAACCGCCGAAATTTCGGGTTTCGGCTCTTGCCACAGCGGAAGTATTTTTACCTTCAATTGCCGCCGGTAGCAATCACTCTGCTGCAAAAACGCTAATATTCCTTCGGTGAATATTCATCCACTGGAGGTGTCGCTTCGGTGGGATAATGTCAAGCACCGCCTTGGGGGAAGCGCAACAGATTGTTTTTTTTTGCATTGTGTGCAAACGGCGACCGCAAAATGGCCACCGTGAATGAGGGTTATTATCAAATATTGTTTGCCGGTGGGTTAAACCTGGACATTGCTTTTCATTTTTGCGGTGATGTCATCAACCAAATAGAGCCATTCCTCTTCCTCTATATCGTTTTGAAGCGTGTTATCTGAATTTCCACTGAAATACTGGTCTTTGACATTGTAAATATCGATGGGATGAAATATTTCCGCTTCGTCATCCCACATGATGTTACCCTCGTGGAGATCACCGTGTAATATGCCGACATGATTAAGTTTTTCCAGCATGTCCACGTACCGCTCAATGGCGTCAGGGGGTAAAGTGTTTGGGGGAAGCTGCGGAACCGTTTTACCTGGAATACGGTACATTCGCAGATAAAAATCTTCCTCTTCATTATGATATAATGTTGCCGAGTCCTCGCCGTAATAACGGCGGAATGAGTTGGATTCGTTAGTGGTCAAAGTTTTTATGTCAATCTGAAGATATTTATTGTCACGGACATATTTTTTTATGACATAGTTGTTATCACTGGCATCAGTAAAAACCTTACCATAGCAGCCCTCCCCTAATATGTCTCCCAGCTTCAGTTCAATAGGATGTTCGGGTTGGCCCACTGCAAACACTGAAACCGTTTTCTGCGCTTCTGATTGAGCGTTTTCAGGGTTGTGGGACTTCTTGAATCTCTTAGCCCACCGAGGTACTTTACCCGTTTGTTCAATTTCAAGAGCAAAACTATAATCATCATAAAAACCCCTTTCAGGAAACTGATATTTTAGCAATAATTCCCTAGCGCTGCCTTCAGTAAACCCATCCTGCTCTTTCAAAACGTCCAAGGCAAGTTTTCGTTTTCTTCCGCTCAAGCCTTCGGTAATGATATTGTTCAACCTCTCGCGAGCTGTCTCGACAGAGAATTTTTCATTGTTATATCGGAGATATATGCGATTACCCTTCATTGGTGCTTTGATACTGTATCTATTGCCATTTAATTTCTTTATCGGCAAGTATTTGTTTTCAACTTTCAAATAGGGTTTCTCTCGGGCGTCCCATCTTAATCCCTTATGGCCCGGCGCTGATAGCTGGCTGGCATCCATGTCGACGAGCATATCCCGCGTAACGGCTTTTTCAGTGAATTGGATGCATGAATGGACGTCGGTGTTCAAAGAGCCAGCGAGCGCCGTCAAACTCAACCGGGTAAGTCTCTTTTGATTATCAGAAATATCGAATATTTCATAATGCAGACGATTTTTCGATGTGATACGCTCTCTCACCGGCACCACCATGCCATTCATCTCAATGGCTTTATATAATATATCGTTTGAATAAGCATCGGTGTCTTCCACCCGGTATATTATTCCGGCGCCATACCTCTTTTGATTGCCGTTCTGTTCCGCGATGTACTTAACGTGTTTGTCGATTGGCATATTAAAATCATTAATAATTTTCTTCTGTCCGGTATTGAATACAGAATGCCCGTTGTGTTCTTCTAAATGCCATTCACGTGACAACGGTTCCCTATAGACAGGAAGATATTCCTTGGTACCGGATGTCTTATGAACAACGGCTTCATATTGTCGGTGACGATTCATACGTAATTCATGTTTCTCTCCTTGCAGGTGAATAAATGACTTGCCTTTACTGAATTGTACATTGAGCTCGGCGGCATCAACGCTATCGGCATATCGCCAGGTTGATTTCTCTTCATCAAAGATGACTCTCCTTTCCGGTAAGTCCGGCTTGGCGGGATGAGAATGATAAGTCATAAACTCATTTTGATCCGTCGGCTTCAGGTAAATGTTGTCTTTGCCATCGTGGGTCGCGCTCGCTGTTTTTTTGTTATCTACTACTTTTATCAGCAGTTCCTCTTGGACCCCGGTAGCAGGGTTGCGCAGCGAGTAGGCTGCCCGTTCGGACAGGGGAACCGAATGCATTATTTCTCGCGGTTTTAGGATTGGCGCTTTTCCCCGATGTCTGAACGTAAATCCCTCGACATTAATACCAGTAGCGAGTTCAGCCATGCTCAGATGGCGCTGTCTTTCTGCGCATATCTCGACTCCTTGCGATAGGTAGTATTCTCTTCTAAGATAATTGGCAATAAGATTTCCAATGAGGGGTTTTAAGCCCAGAGTCAAAATGTCAGAGAAGAAATTCAGCCCGTTTGTTACTTGCAGTGTTAAAGGGGATGGGCTTTCATCGGTATTGTCATATATCATTCGAAGAGGATTTTCTAACCGTCCAGCCCAGAACATCAAGGCTTTTCCTTCATTTTCGCCTTTAGTATTAAGCACGTCTGCTTCATAAGCGCAATGTTCTCGAATATGTTCGCCGATATACCGGCTTCTATCCGCATCAGAGATCCTTTTCGCTCTTGATGAGTCATTCTCGAATTTCATTACGGGCGTGAGAAAAAGGAATGCCGGAGGTGTTTTCTTTACATAGGTTTCAAGTTTTTCTGCGCCTGAGTCCGTTAATTGTCCGCTAACGACAAGGAAATTGAGTAACGATTCAATAAATTTTTCTTTGTCAATTCACTCTTTATGACATAGATATAATTATTCTGATCCCAGTAGGCCCCGTTTTGAGATAAATAAGCAGTGCCCACAGGCGTAGCGTCGGCCGTGGGAAATCTGAGCGGGTCATATTGGGTTACCAGCGCATCAAGCTTTTGCATGTATTGATAAAAAAATTCAGAGGCGGTTTTTCCCATATATTGATATAAATTGCTTTTTATATTTGTATTCTCGGAAATAATGTTGGGAATCCTATGATTTTGAATCGGAGCCGGTCTAGATTCAGCCTTAGGATAGTTTGTGTTCCTGGCGGCAGCCGCCATAATCTGTGCTTTACCGTTATGGCTGGGGGTGTTCTGCGCCGTGCCATTATACATGACGATACCCCCGCGGGGCTCCGCCGACGAATTCACGACCATTTTAATATGGGGTAAAATAGCTGAAAGGGTATAGAGAACAGCTATTCCACCCGGTTTGACCGGTATTTTCTCCTGTTGTGAACGGGCTATGCTAATAATCTGTTCCTGGATAATATTAGTATTATATTTTAGAAATTTATTTTCAAATGTACCTACATTCTTTCTGTGACCCACTGCGCTTATCGGCATGACGAGCTCTTCTCCGTTGAGTAAAAGTGTTATTAACACATCGCGGGAAAATACTACCAGATAACGTACCGCCGAATAATGAACGCCGGATTGACGAGCGGCGTTTGTGGAAGGATTTATGGGCATTCATTCGGTGGCCGCCATGGCGAATCCGAACATCAGCAAAGCCTGGCTGTGGGTAATTCCCCCCAGCGGGTGGTATAGGCGGGGGATAACATATCCCGGCGCATCGCCCATGAGGGGGCAATGCCTTGACCGGCGAACCAGACCCGGCCGATGCCGGTGTGGTTGATTTTATCCAGCACCGCCATCAGCTCCATACTGGCGCGCCGGGGGGGACAGGAATCGAATAAGTGCAGTTGCGCCTGGCGGGTCGGGGAAAAATCATTCAGCATTACTCCGGCCTTGGCGTAGCGCGGGCCCTCTTTCCAAATCCGTTCCAGCCCGCGCATGGCGGCGGCGACTATATCCCGCGTGTCCTGGGTGGCGGTCAGCAGGTTTTCACTGGCGCCGTTGGCATAATAAGGTTCATTGACGGCATAGGGTGAAGAGCGGATGAATACGGCTATTTGCCGGCAATATTGTTGTTCCTGGCGTAATTTTTCCGCCGCCCGCTCCGCATAGCGGCAAACCGCCTGCCGCATATCGGCCAGGGCGGTGACGCGACCACCGAACGAGCGGCTGCAGACAATTTGTTGCTTTACCGGCGTTTGCTCCTCCAGGGCGATACAGGATTCTCCCTGCAGTTCCCGCACCGTGCGTTCCAATACCACGCTGAAAGTCTTGCGGATAAACGAAATATTCGATTCCGCCAGCTGCAAGGCATTATGAATCCCCACGGCATTGAGCCGGCGGGAGATGCGGCGGCCCACGCCCCAAACCTCCTCCACCGGCACCAGCGACATCAGTTTGCGCAGGCGCGCCGGGTCGTTGAGAGCCACTACGCCGCCGGTGGCCGGCCACTGTTTGGCCGCGTGATTGCACAGCTTAGCCAGGGTTTTGGTGCGGGCGATGCCTACCCCAACCGTCAGACCGGTGTCTTGCCGGACCCTGGTTCGCACCCGATGGCCGAATTCCGTGTAGGGCATGCTGGCTTCGATGCCGCTAACGTCCATCCAGGCTTCGTCAATGGAGTAGATTTCGGTGCGCGGCGCCATGGCTTCCAGAATAGACATGACCCGGGCCGACATATCGGCATACAGCGCATAGTTAGACGAGAAAATCGCGATACGGTGCTTGCGGATCAGTTCCCCCAGCTGAAAATAAGGCAGGCCCATTTTTATGCCAAGCTGTTTGGCTTCTCTGGAACGGGCAATGACGCAGCCGTCATTGTTGCTCAGCACCACCACCGGCAACCCTTGCAGATCCGGCCGGAATACCGTTTCGCAGGAGGCGTAGAAGCTGTTCACGTCCGCCAGGGCAAACATGGCTAGTTCCGGGTATTATGGATGGCGTACAGCACCACGCCGAAGATTTCCAAAGCATCCGGCTGGGGATAGAGCGTCGGAAAAGCCGGATTCATCGGTTGCAGCGCCAGGCGCGGCTTAAGGCACAGCCGTTTGACGGTGAATTCGCCATCGACGGCGGCTATGACGATATCGCCATGACCGGCGGTTTCACCGCGATCCACCACTAATAAATCGCCGTCGCCGATACCGGCTTCAATCATCGATTCGCCGCTGGCGCGGACAAAATAGGTGGCGCTGGGATGGCGGATGCAATACTCGTTCAGGTCGAGCGTTTTTTCCACATAGTCCTGCGCCGGCGAAGGAAAGCCCGCCCGGCATTGATCGGCAAACAAGGGGAGCGATAGCACCGGCAGCATGGCATGGGCGCCGGAAAAGTCTGCGATAATCTTCATTCTTCCAACTCATTTATACTGTTTATGTGTCCAGTATAAATAAATTGTTTTGTTTGAAAAGACAGGGATTGAGGAGATTCGGCGGGAAGTTAATTAGCTCTATGATTAATATAAAGATCAAAAATAAGAATATCATTGGTAATGAGCAAAAAGTTTAACGGTAATTAATTAGCTATGCTAATCATTAGTTTCGTATAGTTATTTATCAAAAGCGATGTTATTTTGGCATTGATTATTAGCCAACCAATATTAAATATGCCGGCGGCGGTTCCGCCGGTATTGTTATATTTCACCCAGAGCGCAGCGACCTTGCCTTTAATCCCCTGGGCAAAAGCACCCGGACTTTACTACCGTAATGCCAGGCAGGCGTTTTTGATACGTTCGCAGGCTTCATGCAGGCGATCATCGTCAATGGCATAGGCGATGCGGATATAGGGCGATGCGCCGAAGGCCGACCCTTGCAGCGTGGCCACATGGGCATTCTCCACCAGATAGGCGGCGAAATCGCTGTCGCTGTCTATTGTCTTCCCTTGCGGCGTACGTTTGCCCAGCATCCCCCGGCAGTTGGCAAACACGTAAAATGCCCCCGGCGGCACTTCGGCGCCGAGTCCCGGCACCTCGGCAATGATCGACATGACCACGGCGCGCCGGGCCGCCAGCCGCCGCAGCCAGTCGGCGTGGAAAACGGCCGGTGTCGTCAGCGCCTCAACCGCCGCCGCCTGGGAGATGGAGCTGGGGTTGGAGGTACTTTGGGATTGCAATATCTGCATGGCCGAGATAAGCCAGGCCGGGCCGCCGGCATAGCCGATACGCCAGCCGGTCATGGAGTAGCCCTTCGACAGGCCGTTCACCGTCAGCGTTCTGTCTCGCAGGCGGGGTTCGATTTGCGCCAGGGTGACAAAGGGCTCGGCATCGTGGCGCATATGTTCGTAAATATCGTCGGACAGGATCATCACCTGGGGAGAATCCAGCAGCACCTTAGCCAGGGCTTGCAGCTCTTCGCGGGAATACACCGCGCCGGTGGGATTATTGGGGGAATTCAATATCAGCCAACGGGTACGGGGGGTGATGGCGGCGGCCAGGTCGGCGACCTGCAATTTCCAGCCCGACTGCTCGCTGCAGGGGACAATACGGGGCTCGCCTTCGGCCAGGGCCACCATGTCCGGGTAGGAAACCCAGTAAGGCGCCGGCACGATAACCTCATCGCCCGGTGAGATTGTTGCCAGGAAGGCATTAAAAATCAGCTGCTTGGCGCCGCATCCGGCAATGATCTCTTCCGGCTGGAAGACCAGCCCGTTTTCACGTTGGAATTTGCCGATAATGGCCCGTTTCAGCGCCTCGGTACCGGAAACGGCGGTGTATTTGGTGTCGCCGCGTTCGATAGCATCGATACCCGCCTGTTTGATAGATTGGGGAGTATCGAAGTCCAGCTCACCCTCACCCAGGTTGATAATGTCGATGCCGTTTTGCTGCATGGCGCGCACGATATCGGAAATCACGGCGGTGGGGGAGGGACGTACGCGCTTCATACGCCGGGCGATAAGTTCTGCTGACATGGATGCCTCTTCAAAGTGGGATAAGAAAATTGTATTATTTGACACATATAGTTCAATTTACATTAACATGGCCGAACCGGCCTTTCCTTTGTTGATTCCCTAAAGGAACCTATCCATGACGACCCTACTGGTGGTGCACGACACGCCGGAACCCGCGCTGTACGGCCTGATGGCGGCGAACGTGGCGGCGCAGCGCCAGCTCCCCCTGCTGCATCTGGCGGCGGACTACGACACCGGACGGTTTCCCGATGCCTGCCAGCATGTGCTGCGTCACGGCGGGCTGGTGACCAGCGGGCTGCTCTGGCTTGAACGCATGACCGGCCGCTCGCCCGGCGCCGCCTTAACCCCCGCCGCCTGCGCGCAGCGGGCGGCACGGGAGGATTGCGTGGTGCCCATCGGACCATCGCAGCGGGCCGCTTTATCCGTCCTGATCCCGTTGCTTGAGCAGGGCGGCGTCCCGTACCGTCTCTGGCATACGGTGAACCGCCGGGGCCGCCTGGTCCTGGAAGACCGCTCCGGCGGCGCGGCCATCGAGGGCGAATGGCGACCCGATACCTTCGGCCGCTGGCATGCCACGCCGCCACCGTCCTCGCCGCCGCATTCCACCCGCGGCGCGGGAAAACTCCGCATCGCCCTTATCGGCGCAAAGCAGGATCAGGCCGCCGCCTATCCCGCCACCCTGGCGGCTCTGGGGGATGCCGCCGACGCACTGGGCATTACCCTTGACGTGCTGTTCGTCCCGCCCAAAACGCTGTCGCCGGATGATGGCCTGCTGCCGGCAACGGTGGCGGGGATACTGCTGCCCGGCGGCGCGGATATGGGCAATGTGTCCGGACAGCTGGCGGTGGCGCGTTATGCCCTGCAACAGGGCATACCCACCCTCGGGTTATGCCTGGGCATGCAGACCATGGCCACCGCCGCCCTGCAGCAGCTGCCGGCATTACGGCGGGCCAACCTGCAGGAAGCCGACCCGGACGCGCCGGTGAAAACCTTTGTGCCGCTGCGGGATCCGAACCGCTATGGCGTACATCGCTCCGGGGAGCATGAGATGCGGCTGCGTACCGGCAGCCGGCTGGCGTCCATCCTGGCGGGCGATAACCGGCTGCGCTATAACCACCGCTATCAGCTCAATCCCGATCTGCTGGAGATGCTTCCCCGCTGCGGCCTGACGGTAAGCGCCACCGATAGCGCCGGCGCCATCGCCGACGGCATCGAACTGGCCGACCATCCGTTTTATCTCGGCGTACAGGGACATCCCGAACTGACCTCCGCCCCGGCGGCGGCACACCCGCTGATCATGGCCTGGCTGAAACAGGCCGCCTTGTCGGGGCGTTGATATATCCGCCCGTTTCTGCCGGCGCCGCACCGCACTCCAGGCGCCATGCCTCGCGGGCGGACATGGCATATGCCCGCCCGCGATTTCAGTTTTTCAGAACCACGCCGCCGCGGCTGTCCGCCGCCAGCCTGGTTAATTCTTCCTTAAGCTGGGCTATCACCGGTTCGGCCACGTCTATCAGCGGCGAACGCACATGGCCGCCGTCGAAACCGCGCAGGTTCATGGCGGCCTTGACCAATTGCGGCTGGCCGAAACGGCGCGCCAGACCCCGGTAGCCGTACCACAGACGATGCAAATCCCGCGCGGTATGGGCATCTCCCCGTTCCAGCGCCCGATAGGCCGCCAGGATAAGCTCCGGCAGCGCGCCGCTGTTGGTACTGCTGATGCCGTCGAATCCGCACATCATCGGCCCCAGGAAGGCCAGATCAGAGGCGCAAAACAGCCGCAGGCGTCCCGACAGGCGATTGGCCAACTGGTCGATAACGGTGGGATTCAGGTCGCCCTGTTTGATCCCCACCACCTGCGGAATGTCCGCCAGCTGTTCCAGCAGGGCCGGCGCCAGGGTGATGCCGATGCCCGGCGCGTTATACACCAGGATGCCGGTGCGGGATAAGGGCGCCATCTGTTTGAAAAAGCTGACGATCTGCTCGTCGGTGACCTCTGAAACAAACGGCGGCGTCACCATCGGCAGGCCGCCGAGCTCCCCCGCCAGGGCCGTCAGCTCCTTCACCGCCCGGGGATCCGAACCGGCGCTGCACAGCATGACCGGTACCCGGTCATTCACCGCATCCATCACCCGGCGGAAGATAGCGGCCCGTTCGGCCACCGTGAGCGTAGGGAATTCCCCATAGGTGCCGCCGATAAGAATGCCGTCATACCCCAGGGTAATGACGCGCTCCACGTTGCGGCAGAGTCCGTCAAAATCAATCTCGCCGTCGGCGGTGAAGGGCGTAACGGTAATATTAAAAATGCCCTTCAGGCGTTCGCGGCTTTCGACCAAATCTTTCATTGCAATTTCCTTTGATAAAATGGGGGTGGCAGGCCACCCCCGGCGATTATGACCCTAACTGATAGAGCGGACGCTCGGTTGAACCCAGTACCCGGTAGCCGGTTTCGGTGACGACAATGGTTTCGCTGACGCCGACGGTAAATTCCCCGTAAACCCGCAGCGCCGGCGGGATATGGAACGTCATGCCCGGCCGCAGTTCGGTGGTAATGCCGCTATAGAGGCTCAGGATCGCCCCTTCGCCCCAGTCCGGCGCAAAGGCGATGCCGATGGAATAGCCGGTGCGTTTTTTGAAGTTTTCGGTATAGCCGGCGCGGTCAATCACCCGCTGGCAGGCGATATGCGGGGTTTCGCAGGTGGCGCCGGGGCGGATGGCGTCCAGGGCGGCCTGTAAGGCTTCCTGGCAGGTCTTCTCCATATCCAGCGCGACGGCGGGCGGGGTGCCCAGCCAGGCGGAACGCATCAGCGCGGCATGATAGCGATCGTGGGTGGCGGACATTTCCAGAAATACCGCATCCCCCGCGGCGATGCGGCGGCGGCGCCAGGTACCGTGCGGCACGCCGCTGCGCGGTCCGGTGGAGACCAGCGGTTCCATGCCGACATATTCCGAGCCGGCGGCGATTGCCTGTCCCATCATGGCGGCCACCAGGTCGTTCTCGGTGGCGCCGGCGGCAATGGCATCGCGGCCCGCTTTCATGCCGGCATCCACATAGCGCGCGGCCAGCGCCATTTTTTCGATTTCCGCCGGCGACTTCACCGCCCGCAGCTGTTCGACGATGCCCGCCGCGTCATGGATAACCCCCAGTTTTTCCTGCAAGGCCTCATAGACGCTGATGGGCAGGAACCAGCCTCGTTTATCGATACCGATGCGGCTATTGAGCCATCCCCGGCCGCGCAGCACCTCCAGCAGGAAATTCACCGGATTATCCCCGTCCTGGTAGATGGCGGCGTCGCTGATAAAGGTATTGGAGATAAAATTGAAATATTCCAGTTGCCGGATAACAAACACCGGCTCGCCGTCAACCGGCAGGACCATGGCCTGGAAAGTGTAATACCCCGGCGTCTGCTGGCCGGTGAGATAGAAAATATTTTCCGGTCCGGTGATGATCATCAGGTCCAGCCCGGCATCGGTCAGCAGCCGGCGCGCCCGCTGTACCCGGCCACGGTACTCTTCCGGGGCGAAAGCGGATTGACTGCCCTGGACAATATTACCCACGTTTTGCATTAGTTAAACTCCTGAATAAACACAGCCCGGCCCGCATCAAAATGAATACCCAGACCGGTGGAATAAGAACAGCTGACCTGGCCCCGGCCGTAGATCACCCCGCTGACCGGATCGTCAATAATGCCGTCGGCGCCATAGAGTTCGGCATAGCGGGGCTGGGTGAGGTAAGCCACCTGAAGCGCCGCGGCGGTGGCGGCGGCGCCTTCGTTCATTTGGCCAATCATAAAGGGGATGCCGGCGTCCCGCAGCCGCCGGGCGGCCAGCACCGTCGGGGCGATGCCGCCGAGCTTCACCAGCTTCAGATGGGCCCAAACCTTGCCCTGAAGGGCAATGACCCGGTCGACGTCGGCCTCGCAGCTGACGCTTTCATCCAGCATCCAGGGGATGGGACTGTGCTCCGCCAGCCGGGGGATTTCATCCGGCCACTGGGGCCCGATGGGCTGCTCCACATAGCTCAGGCCGAAAGGCGCCAAGGCTTGCAGACGTTCAGCGGCTTGTTCGGGCGTCCACTGGCCGTTGGCATCGGCGGCCAGATGGATACGATCGCCGAAACGGTCACGCAGCGTCGCCAGACGCTGGATATCCTGCTGCGGCGTGCCGATGGCGATGCGGACTTTGAGCTGGGTGAAGCCCCGCGCCACATAGGCCTCGGCCTGTTGCAAAAAGACCTCCGGTGTGCTCCAGAACAGGGTTTGGTTGGTGGCGGAAGACACGGGAAACGCCTCCGGCGCGCCTAATAGTCCGGCCACGCTGGTACCCGCCTGGGCGGCGGTCATATCATGCAGCGCCAGATCCAGCAGCATGCGGGTCGGCGCCAGGTAAGGGGATAGCGTCGATTCCGAATGCTCCAGCAGCGTGGCGGCGGGCAACGACCAGTCTTGGCCGGCGAGGGCCCGGCGCACATCCGCCATGACCTGTTCGGCGGTAAAACCGTTGAGGTAGGCGATATTCAGCCTGACTTCCCCGATGCCCCTGCCGTGGCCGTCGTCCAGTACCAGATAGAGCGACTCAAGGGCGGGGATGCTGCCGGAAGAGGCGGTATGCAGCTGCAGTCCCCGATAGTGCAGATCGGCGCGGTAAAGAGCGGCTTTCACTTGGCGTTCTCCGCGGGCAGCATAGCGCAGGCCACCTGCTGATAAATCCGGCCGGCATTGATAAATTCATCCAACGGCACGAACTCGTCGGGTTTATGCGCTACCGCCAGCGAGCCCGGCCCGATGACGATGCCCTTGGTGCCGAGGCTGCGAAAATGCACCAGATCGCAGCCGCCCTGAAAACCGAAGGGCCCCGGCTCAGACTGGCCATGGGCACGGCAGGCCGCCAGGCCGGCCTGAACAATGGCTTCATCGGCGGCGGTTTCGGTGGCGCCGCCGGTAGTGGGCTGGTACCGCAAGACGCCGGCCCGCACGCCGAAACGTTCGCGGGCCACCGTCAGCAGGTGTTCCAACTCCTGTTTCACCACCTCTTCATCCTCGCCGGGCACCATGCGTCGATCCAGCAGGATGTCGCAGGCGCCGGGCAGGACATTATCGGCATGGCCGCCCCGGATACGGGTAACCGTCAGGCTGGCGGATCCCACCAGCGGATGGCAGCGGCATTTCACCTCGGTGTGATGCTGCTCTTCGATCAAGCCCAGCAACTGCCCGGCGCGGAAGATCGCATTCTCTCCCAGATCCGGCGTGCCGGAGTGGGCGGTGACGCCTTCCACCCGTACCCAGGGCCGCAGGCTGCCTTTATGGGCTGAGAAGGTGGCGTTGGAGGTGGGTTCGCCAATCACCGCAAAGTCGATGGCCGGCGGATTGTTGCGGACATAAAATTTCGCCCCTTCGCTGGCCGCCTCTTCATCAGCCACAAATACTCCCATCAGCGTGCCGGACCACTTGTGGCGATGGGCGGCCATCTGACGCATCGCCTCCAGCATGGCTACCAGCGGACCCTTGGCGTCGCAGGAGCCGCGCCCGTACAGGCGGCCCTCCCGTTCCGTCAGCGTAAAGGGTTCCGTGGACCAGCCTTCACCGGCCGGCACCACATCGATATGGGTATTGAAGGCAAAGCAGGGACCCTCGCCATTGTTGAGCACGGCGATAACGTTGGTGCGGCCGGGCTGATACTCGCTGTAGCTCAGATCAAAACCGGCATCCGCCAGCAAACCGGCGATAAGCTCCGCCGCTTCCCGTTCGCGGCCGGGAGGATTTTCGGTATTGACCGCCACCAGGGCAGCAAGATCCCGTTTCATGCGAGCGATATCAGGCTCGGCGCAAATCATGGTCTTCTCCAAAATGACACCCTTCTTAATGTAAAATCTGATCGAGAAAGCGCTGGGCGCGCTCGCTGACATCCCCACCGAAGAAATCCCGGCCGGTGGCGTTTTCAATGATTTCACCGCGCTCCATAAACACGATGCGGTTAGCGGCCCGTTTGGCGAATCCCATCTCATGGGTAACCACCACGCTGGTCATGCCTTCGGCGCTCAGATCGGTCATGACATCCAGCACTTCGCGGATCATTTCCGGATCCAGGGCCGAGGTGGGCTCGTCATACAGCATCAGCTTGGGCTTCATCGCCAGGGCGCGGGCAATGGCCACCCGCTGCTGCTGTCCGCCGGACAGCTCATCGGGAAAGGCATCGGCTTTATCGGGAATACGCACCTTGCCCAGCAGTTCCAAAGCGATGTCGTGGGAATCGGCCCGGCTCATGCCCAACACCGTCATCGGGGCGAGCATGATGTTCTCCGCCGCCGACAGGTGAGAAAACAGCTCATAGTTTTGAAATACCATACCGATCTCCTGCCGGATCCGGTGCGGCACTACCTCGGCGGCGGTGATTTCCTGGTTACCGAAAAATATGGCGCCCCCGTCCACCGGCTCCAGCAGATTCACGCAGCGCAGCAGGGTGGATTTACCCGAGCCAGAGGGCCCGATGAGCACCACCGTTTCCCCTTTATGTACGTTAATCGAGCAGTTTTTAAGAATGTGGTTACGGCCGAAAAACTTGTCGATGCCGATAATTTCCAGCATGGGTTTAGCGGTAGTTAAAGGATTTACAGTTATTGGTTCCATAAGGGCTCCTTAGCGTGGGGCCGGCTGGCGGGCGGCGCGGATCAGCCGATCCGTAAGCGAACCCGCGGGCTTGCGGCGTTTTTTCGGATCAAGCGCACGCTCCAGCCACGCCTGGAACACCATAAACAGGCTGGTGAGCACCAGATAATAAATACCCGCCGCGCACAGGGCCTCAAAATAGCGGAAGCTGGCGCTGGCGGTCTGGTTGGCCACCAGCAGCAGTTCCTGTACCGCAATCACCGAGACCAGGGCGCTGGATTTCAACATGCTGATCATCTGGTTGCCCATAGGCGGCAGCACGATGCGCGCCGCCTGCGGCAGTACCACCTTGCGCATGATCTGGCCGCCGGTCATGCCCAGCGCCATGCCGGCGGTGCGCTGGCCGCTTCTCACCGCCTGCAGGCCGGAGCGCAGAATCTCGGCCATATAGGCGCCTTCATTCAGGGATAGCGCGAGCACCGCGCAGGTAAAGGCGGAGAAGCGTAGTCCGAATGTCGGCAGTACGTTGTAGACAAAGATTATCTGGAATAGCACCGGCGTACCGCGAAACAGCCAAAGATAGACAAAGGCCAGCGCCGGGCCGGCTCTGAAACGCGACTCCTGCAGCAACGCCAGAATAAGTCCCATCACGACGCCGAAAAACAGCGAACACAGGGTCAGCAGCAGGGTCATTACCGCGCCCTGGAAGAATGCCGGTGAACACAAATATTGCCAGACAAGATCAATGGACATACCTTTTCCTCATAACGCGTTGCCCCAGGTCTTTAAAAGATTGATACGGAAGCGGGAAATTTCCATTTATCAATTAATTGCTTATAGGTTCCGTCCGCTACCACCGCCTTCAGTCCGGTTTCCAGGGTTTGCTTCATGGCGGCATCGCCTTTGCGCACCGCAAAGCCGATATGGGTGTCGGATTCAAACTCCGGACCGGTGGTCTCGAATACATCGCCTTTTTCGCTCAGCAGCGCCACCGCGCCGGGGGTGGAAACGAACTCGGCGTCGGCCCTGCCCTGGGCGACGGATACGGCGGAATCGGTGGCGGCAGGGAAGGTCATGACGTTAATCTCCTTCAGACCGGCGGCCAGGCAGTTCTTGTTATCCGCCCGCGCCTGGCTCTCTTCGATGCCCCCCAGGGTGACGGCAACATTTTTGCCGCACAGGGAATGGTCGCGTCCGGTTATCTTGGCCGGATTACCTTTACGCACCACAACCCGGCCGCCGATTTTCAGATAGGGCACGAAATCAACCTGCTCCGCACGGGCGGGATTGATGTACATGGCCGAATTGATGAGATCGATGCGCTTGCCTTGCAGCGCAGGAATCAACCCCTTGAACTCCATAGAAAGCGGCGCGGGCGTCAAAGACAGTTTCTTCGCCAGCGCATTGATCAAATCGATATCGAATCCAGTGATGGTATTGTCTTTAGTGAATTCAAACGGCATAAAGGTCGCGGCGGTGCCGTAGGTCATGCGGCCTTTTTCTACCCATTCAGGCTCCGCCGCCCGGCTGAAGAACGATACGCTAAGGCAGGTGACAACCAATGACATCAGGGCATAACGGCGTAATGGGGCTTTCTTGGTCATAACGGGCTCCGGTTTTCAAATGATTGGATTGCTCTTTGTGAGTCAATTAATACAATTATGAAGATAATTAATTGCTCTGTTTTGGTGCGCTTTCCGCACCAGATTAGGGCAGTATTCAGGTCTATTCTTGTCTGTTCGCCGGCCGCAATATTGTATATTATAAGTCAATAAATACATTAATCAGGGCGTTTATCCCATGGAGCAGCGTTCTACGGCTACCAGCCGGCGGTTGGCGAATCAAATCCTTGACCTGATATGTGAAGCAAGATTCGAGCCAGGTCATCATTTACGGGAACAACAGTTGGCCGATACCATCGGCGTATCGCGCACGCCGGTGCGCGCCGGTCTGAATTTACTCACCGGCCTGGGCATTCTGGAAGCGCGTCGCAACCAGGGGTTTTTTCTGGTAAAACCCTATGACGAACTGCAACGGATTAAAATCGACGTGCCTTCCAGCACCGATCAGGAGCTTTACGAACAGTTGGTGAAAGATCGTATCGCCGGCATTTTACCCGAATCCTTGACCCAGACCGACATTGCCCAACGCTACGATGCCGATCGCGGAGTATTGTCCCGGGCTTTGCTGCGCCTGGCGGAGGACGGCCTTATCGCACGCAACCAGGGCCATGGCTGGCGTTTTCAGCCTACGCTCAACACCGATGTGGCTTTGCGCAACGGCTACGGTTTCCGACTGATGATCGAACCCGCCAATTTGCTGACGCCGGGGTTCAAGGCGGATAAACGCGCCCTGAAACGGCTGCGTTTGCAACACCTGTTCCTAATTTCCCACCCCGATATCACTCAGGTGGAGAGCCGCCAGATCTTTGAAACCGATGCCAGCTTCCACGAACTGCTGGCGGAATGCAGCGGCAATTTTTTTGTCCTGCAGGCTATCCAGCAGCAAAACCGGCTGCGCCGGCTGCTGGAGTTCGGCAGCTATACCAACCGGCAGCGGGTGAGGGAGTGGTGTGAAGAGCATGTGTCCATTATGGACGCTATACGCGATGGCGAAATGCCCCAGGCAGCGGAGAAAATGCGCCATCACCTGCAGTCCGCTTACGACATGGTGGCGGATAAAGTCAGTAAAAAAAATACCTAGCTTGCAAAGAAAGAGAGAAGAATATGAATTTCGCGATAAATGACAAAGTGGCGCTGGTTACCGGGGCCGGCGGAGGTCTCGGACGCGCCATCGCGCTGGCGCTGGCGGCGGAGGAGGCTGCCGTGGCGGTAACCGGCCGCACGGCGGCCACCATAGAGGAAACCGTAGCGCTTATTGAGCAGGCCGGCGGTCGGGCGCGGCGCTATATCCTGGATCTGGCCCGGCCGGAGACGTTTGACGGCGTGCTGGCGGAGATCCGCCGGGATCTCGGCCCCATCGGTATTCTGGTGAACAATTCCGGCGGACCGCCCCCCGGCAAAGCCAGCGGCGTCGAGCCGCGGGTCTGGCAGGAGCAGTTTAACGCCATGGTGGCGTCGCTGATTCAACTGACCGATAAAGTGCTGCCGGATATGCGCCAGGCGGGATGGGGCCGGATTGTGACCAGCACGTCTTCCGGCGTCGTGGCGCCTATTGCCAATCTGGCGATATCCAACAGCCTGCGGATGGCGCTGATCGGCTGGTCAAAAACCTTGGCCGGTGAAGTGGCGCGCGAGGGCATAACCGCCAACGTTATTGTCCCGGGCCGTATCGCCACCGCCCGTGTCAGCCAGCTGGATGCCGCCCGCGCCGGACGCGAGAATATCAGTCAGCAGCAGGTAAAGGCCAATAGCCTGGCGACGATTCCGGCGGGCCGCTACGGCGAGCCGGAAGAGTATGGCGCGGCGGTGGCGTTTCTCGCCAGCCGGCAGGCGTCCTACATCACCGGATCCGTACTGCGCGTAGACGGCGGCATGATCCCTGCCTGCTAAGGATTGAATCTTCTCCTGGGACCGGAATGCGGCGGCAAATCCCTTGGGATATGCCGCGGTTTAAGATATTGAGACTATCGTGCGGATAAGCTGGGCGCTGTCCGGTGCCATTTGTCCTTGAATCAATGACGGGAAGGATGCGCGGATAACCTGTGCATTTTCACGAGGTCATTCAGGATGAAAACGGTACTGCCCACGGATGGGTATTCATCGGCAAGCGAATTCATGTCGGCCCTGCAGGGCACCCAGGGCGATGCCTTTTGGCTGCTCAAATCGCAGGGCCATTGGCACGGCGGCCTCCATCTTTTCGACAGCTTCGTCCCTGGGGCAATTTACCGTCCCGACGGCCCGGCCGGTCACGGCCTGAAAAGCATGACCGACGGCCATATCGTGGCCTACCGGCTCAACGACGATTACCGCGCCGCCGCCCACAACAAACGCGCCCTGAAATTCAGCACGACGTTTATTCTGGTGAAATCCACCTGCACGCCCGATAAGGCCAGACCGGCGCACGGGCTGGATTTTTATACCCTGTGGATGCAGCTGGCGCCGCTGTCGGTGTACGGCGCGAGCGACACCGTCATCGGCGAGGTGGCCGCCACGGCGCTTAAGGTCCGCCGGGACAATCCCGCGCCGGGCTGGGTGCGGCAGGGACTGCCCGGCGGCGACGGGGCGCAGGCGCGGACCTGTTACGATGTGCAAAACCGTTACCCGGCCCCGCGGGATACCTACACGCAGTTGCCTCGGCTCAGCACGGTGGAAATCCTGGAGGAGGCGACCTTTCTGCTGGACCGCCGTGCCGTGCCGTTTGTATACGTGCGGGTCATGTCCGTGCCCGAGGGGGTATCCGGCGGGCTGGCGGTGGGAGAGCGGCTGGATATCGGGACAGGAGAAGTATCTTAAACGCCGTGGCGGCACCGGCGCGCTTCCCGCTGGATGAAAGCGGCCCGTCAGAACGGCGTATTCAACGAGGTGGTCGCCCTGGCTGGCGACAACGTGCTGCCGGTTAGCGCCGGCGAGATTATCGGCCACCTCGGCTATCTGGAATCGCCCCACAGCGCTCCGCATCATTTCTGCCACCTTGAGGTGTTCAGCCAGGACAGCCGGCTGCCGGATTTTGTAGCCAACCGGGCCGGGGTCACCGCCGGGGAGCCCTTTATTCATTCCCCGGGCAAGCCGCGCTATTTCCACCGCGAGCGGGATAATACCTTTGTGGCGTCCGTCATCGGCGACGACCCCGTACTCACCGGCGAAGAACGCTTCACTCCACGAAGCAAAACCCGCTGGCAGAAGTCCGGGGATAACGCATGGTATGAGATTCCGGCGGAGAGGTCCTGGCTGGCCGAGAGCGACGTGACCGTAGTCAATCAGTTTGACCTGGCAAAGCGCGGATTTATCCTGCTGGAGCAGGATGAGCCGCCGCGGACTCTGCGACAAACGCCCCGAGAGGGCTGGCTGCGGCAGGGATTTCAGCGGCTCGCCGCGCTGGCGCAACAGAACACCCGCGATATGTATTCGTTAACCTACATCGAGGGCTACCAGCGGCTGCTCAAGGAGATGGAGGCCGACCAAGACGGTAAGGTCTGCGGCGACAGCCTGTGGCAGTTCCTGCACAATCGGCAACCGCATATCCAGCGTCAGGTGCAGCGTTTTATTGTCAAGCACCACAGCGAATGGCTGCATGACGGGATGTCGGCGCTGTGGCGGGCGGCGCTGGGTGAGCAGGCCGGGGAGCAGCCGGCCCTGGGGCTTTTCAATCGGCCGGTTTATAGATGCGGTGGGATGGATGAAGGACGTGCCGGAGATACGCAGCAGCGAGGCGCTGTGGCATTTGCATCCGGTGACGTTTTTGGAGGCTATTTCAGTTGTAAAAAGCGGCACGGGCACGATTACGCTTGAAATGCTGCGTAAAATTTGGACAGATTCAAAATACGCTAGTGATGAAACCTTGCAGGGAGTTGCGGATGAATTGAATGCTAATCTGGAACACTGTCATTTGGATACAAAAAACCGACTATATCATTTTATGGCGCAAGTTTATCAGGAGGTGGGGTTTAGATTTAGGATTATTGAGTCATTGGATTATCCTCCCGAAGGGCTTATAGTTCAATTCAAGTATTATAGAAATCACCGACATGAAGCAACTGAAGATGGCAGAAATTCGGCGCATCCAGCCCAACAAGAAACAATAGCAAATAAGGCCTATGGTGGAAGAGGTGGTAATGACAATATCGGTGATGGTTGGCGATATAGAGGAGAGGAATGAAGCAATTGACCTTCAAAGATAACTATAAGATGTTTACCGATTATCATACAAGCAAATGGGGTGAGGCGGTTGACTTTGTTATGAGTCCTGAAATTTTATCAAATATAAAATATACGGTACGTTCTGCTCTTGCTTATTGGGATAAAAATCATCTTTATCTTATTGCTGATAGAGGAATTAATTGGGAGGCATCATGTGAAATCAGTAAAATTATTAATAAATATACTGACTCTAAAAAGCGAGATATAATAATTTAACTCAATTTGTCAATGGGAATGTTTTTGATTTCTAAGCGTTAACCGAAAGTATTTTTATTCCAATTCTAAGATATTATCGTTAACTGTGTTTACAATACAATATATTGTCGCGATATTTTTTGATTTTTTCAACATTAATATAATAACTTTGTTTATTCTCTTCAATTCTATCCGCTTGAAAACCACATAGTAGACATATTCTTTGTTTTGAATCCAATTGAATTCGTAGTATAACGACCTTCTACATTTTCGAAATCTTTTATCACATTTTTGTTGTTGTGACTATTTTCAAGCTTGGATGATTTAATTGTTTACCAAATTTGTATTCAAGGATCTCTCCATTTTAATTACTGATACATGCTGGTTATTATCGGTTTTGCAACTAAATATTAATTCGTCCTTTCCAGCTTGTGCAGAAAAATGATGAAATAAAATACTAAAGAATAAAAAATTAATTTTCATGATGGTGCCTATTAATTTTAATGCTATGCATTTCTATAACAACAATATCCTGAGTCTGATAGACTTGATCTAGATAGCCTTTGAATAAAAGAGATTTGAATGATTTCATATCAGTTTTGGATGAAAAATTTTGTTGTAAATATTAAGGGTAATGAAATTTATCTGAATAGGATAACTTTAAACCTTATGAGGCTTCAAGTAAGATTTTGCAAAAGTCCAATTACATCAACCTGTCCGATTTGGAATTTCTGGTTTGAGACTTGTCAACTCTGCTCGGTGAGTTTGTTCACTTGCCTGTATATCCCCGACTCACCTTAGCGATCAGAGCGAGCACAGTCACACCCTTTATCCGCTTTGCCGTTGCCACGGCATAGGGCTATTATCCCTATAATCTACCCTAACAGGACAAGAACCATGACCGCAGTTGCCATCCCCTCAGTAATGCAAGCGATTGATATCAGACAGCCCGGCGGACCGGAGCAATTAGTGGCTATTGAAATGCCGGTTCCCCGGCCGGATGCGGGTTATTTGCTGGTGAGAGTGGCGGCGGCGGGGGTCAACCGTCCCGATGTGATGCAGCGGGCGGGATCATATCCGCCCCCTCCCGGCGCCTCCCTGATTCCCGGACTGGAAATCGCCGGTGAAGTGGTGGCCGTGGGCCCGGATGTCAGCCGTTTTGCAGTGGGAGATAAGGTCTGCGCCCTGATTGCCGGCGGCGGTTACGCCGAATATTGCGTCGTCCATGAAACCAACGCGCTCCCTATCCCACGCGGCTTCTCTTTATTGCAGGCGGCGGCGCTGCCGGAGACATTTTTTACCGTCTGGGCCAACCTGTTCCAGCGCGGGAAACTCCAGGCCGGCGAAATCCTGCTGGTGCATGGCGGGACCTCCGGTATCGGTACGGTTTCCATCATGCTGGCAAAAGCGTTCGGCGCCACGGTCCTGACCACCGTGGGGTCGGAGGAAAAATGCGCGGCGGCCATTAAGCTTGGCGCCGACAGCGCCATTAATTACCGCACCCATGATTTTGTCGCCGAAACGAAACGGCTGACCGGCGGGCACGGCGCGGATGTGATTGTGGATTTGGTCGCCGGCGATTATGTGGCCAGAAACTATGCCGCGGCGGCGGTGGAAGGCCGCATTTTGCAAATCGGTATACAGCACGGTCCGGCCAAGGAACTCAATTTGATGCCGTTGTTATCCAAACGTTTGACCCACACCGGCACCACGTTACGTCCGAGGTCAATTGAGGAAAAAGCGGCCATTGCCGCTGATTTGCAGGAGAAAGTCTGGCCGTTGCTGGCGGATGGCCGTTTGCAGCCGCTAATCGATAGCACCTTTCCTTTATACCGGGCCTGCGATGCCCATACCACGATGGAGGCCAGCACGCATATCGGCAAGATAATGCTGGTGACGCCGGGTTACGCCGACCTGTTGGTCTGAAAGGAAATAGCCGGATTTTAGGCAGACGTGCCCGCATCGGGCACGTTGTCTGTCTTGTCAATCTGCAAGCCTAGCGGCTAAAGCCAATATTGTCGTCAATCACCGCAGTGGGGCCGATGGGCACGCGTCCAGGCTGGGTGAGGGGCAGCTTGCGAAAGATAATCTTCTCTTTCCAAACTTTGCGCAAAAAATCCTCAAACACCCGGATGGTGAGTTGTTCTCCCGGACACCGGCGATAGCTGAACCCAAATGGGGCGAAGCCGGCAAAATCACATACCGGACTGGGCTGTCCGTCCGCCACGCCGAATACCGTGCCGAAGCCGCTGTTGGTAATGCTCACCTTGCGCCCGTCTTTAACCTCGAAGGAGGTCATGTCGAACGGACAGCGCGCCAGTCCTACCTGCCGGCATTTTTCCTCGTCGATGTCGGCACTGGTGGGAACCTCGCGGTAACGATCGGGATCGAACGTATCCGGCTCTTTCCACAGCTCTCGGCTGAAGCTGGTGGCGGTATGCGGCGTAATCAGATAGCTGTGGCGTTCAAAGGAAAGGCCAAGGCTGCGATGGGGCGACTCGCCATAAGCGGAATCGCGGGCGTCGCGGATGGCTGAAATACTGCCGCTGTTGGGAGAGATGGTGCGGAACAACTCCATGACGAACAATTCCAGCGGAGTATAAGGCGCGCCGTTGGCATGGTCGAAGTCCCCGCTCATGGTTTTTTGGAAACTGCTCCGAACCGCCTTGTCGCCGTCATTTTCACTTAAGCGCGACATTATGCCGTACAGGGAATTTCCCCATTGGCTCAGGGCGACAAAGTTGTGGAAACACTCGAAAATGATATCCTTTTTACTGAAATGCGTACCATCGCCGGCATTCTTCAGCCAATACCATGCCAGGGTTTTTTCGGGATTGGCGATGCGGCCATTGGCAATATCCTCCACCCGTTCATCGATCCAGGTCCTCAGGAAATCCAGCCGTTTACGTACCGCCATGTAGTTTTCATAAACGATGGGTTGCAGCGGATTGCGATAGGCCAGCACCGTATTGAATGCTTCACCGATTTCACGCACCTCGGCGGGAATGGCATTTCCTTTTACGCCCACATGCAAATCCCAATAGAGATCGAAGTAGTAGTCCAGGTAATGGCGCATAAAAGGGATGTTGGCAAATTTCGGATCCATCAGCTCATCAAAGAAAGCGCTCACCTTCTCGCTATACATGGGTTTGTAAAGGTCCGTTGTCATCGCGGAAAAGTAAATTCGTTTACGCAGATTATTTTCACCACGATTCTCCAATCCCTGTAAAAATACCGTACTGCCTTCTTCCGGCGTCGGTTGCCACTCTGAATAAATGAGGCCCCAAAGATCTTGGGGCAAGGCATTTTCTTTGCTCAGTATAAGATCTATTAATGGCAGCTTCGGTCTTTCCCCTTCGTAAAAGCTGCTGAGGAAATACGGGACTACAACATTCTCCACATAGGCCCGATCGAAATTGACCGGGATCGTTGCGCGAAAACGCGCCAGCGCCGTGGCAATTTCATCCGGCAACGCCGTAATCCCCCCGGAAGGGGGACTTTCGGCGGCGACCGCTCGGGCTGCCGATGTTCCCGCGGTGAGACCTAATGCAGCGGCACCTGTTAAAAATGTACGTCTCTTCATATTGGCGCTCCTCATAAAACAAAAAAAATTCTGTTTGATTCAATACCAGGTGGTAGGAAGTGTTATAAAAAAGAGTTCCCCATAGGTTAAGCGAATCAAAATAACTCATTAGCCGCGTTGGATGATTTATTCAAAGCGGTCTTATTAATATTTGGATATATAGGTGGTCATTATGCAAAAGCGCCGGCCGTAACCGGCATCAATTGACTTTATACACTACCTTTTATTAAATCAATGGCAAGGAGGGTAAAGGGTAGAATGATTTTCTGTGCTGTATATCAGTTCTCTATATATTGATATTAATGTCACGACAAAAAAGAGGCTTGATTCATAAATTATTTGCAGTTCATTAGCGTTAAATATCAAATAGACTTATATTCTTTTTTCAAAGGCATTTTATTTCTCATAAATCTGCTTTACGCTTTGGATTCCCCCGTTATAGCGCAACGGAAATAAACAGCGCATTTGCGACCCGGCTCGCTAAGATATTGGCATTAAAACATCAGCACATCTTATACCGTAAGCGCCGGCTTTACTTATCGTTCCCCGCATATCATTATTGCTATCGGATAATGTTCTCGACAATTAATGAGTGATTATGCACTGGAAATGTAAAGCGTGGGCATTGCTGGCCGGGTTCTATGCCGCTACCGGTTTTGCGTCGCAGGAAGAACAGATCAAAACCGACTGCGGCAAGATAGACGGCTATGGGCAGGCGGGAACGGCGGCCTACCGGCAGGGAGATATGGCCCGCGCCGTTGAAGAGTTTACCGCCCAGGCTGCCTGGGGGGAATTTTGCCGCCTGCCGGCGCCGGCGCTTGCCACCGCTTATAATAATACCGCGCTGGCCTTGTTTCGATCCGGTGAACCCTTGAAAGCCAACGCCTGGCTTTCACTGGCGCCGGACGATCCTAAAAGCCGGGTGAATCTGGCGCTGCTCCAACCGATATTGGCGCGGCTTGCTCCCGCGCTGGCGGCCACGCCGATGGGGAATTACTGGCGTTATGCCGGTCAGGGCGTGTGGAGCGTGCTGTCGGTCGTGCCCGCGGACGGCAATGCCTGGAAAATCACCTTTAACGGATATTACATGCCCGGCATGGGGATGTATTATGGTCCGAACATGGGTTCTTTTTCGGTGGTAGAGCCCATTAGCGATGGCAAGGCTACCTATAGCCAGGACGCCGCTGACAGCGGTTCGGCCTGCCAGGTGAATATGACCTTTTCCCCAGGCGACGTGCAGCTTGATACGGTCTCTGGGGATTGCGGCTTTGGTATGAACGTCCGGGCCGACGGCAAGTTTTTGCGGGTTTCGCTCTATTGAAGCGCGGCGTTGGCGCGGCATAACAATTGTGTTACTTTTCTAATTATAAAAAAATAACGATCTTCCTCTTTATCCCTCCTGTTTTTTCACAGCCCGCCCGGCCCGCGGCGGTTAAGTCATGGAGTGTGTTATGCCTATTGCCCTATTGGCCCTGGCCCTGAGCGCCTTTGCCATTGGAACCACCGAATTCGTTATCATGGGGTTACTGCCGCAGGTGGCGGCGGATCTCAAGGTGTCGCTGCCGGATGCCGGCTGGTTGATTAGCGGCTACGCCCTCGGGGTGGCCGTGGGCGCGCCGATCATGGCGGTGCTTACCGCCCGCTTGCCGCGCAAAAGCTGTCTGGCGTTGTTGATGGTGATCTTTGTGGTGGGTAATGCCTTGTGCGCCTGGGCCTATGGTTATGGCTTGCTGATGGTTGCCCGGGTAGTGACGGCGCTGTGTCACGGCGCGTTTTTTGGTATCGGGTCGGTGGTGGCCGCCGGGCTGGTGGCGCCGAATCGCCGGGCTTCGGCGGTGGCGCTGATGTTTACCGGCTTAACGCTGGCCAATGTGCTCGGGGTGCCCATCGGCACCTGGCTGGGGCAGCTTTACGGCTGGCGAGCCACCTTCTGGTGCGTGTCGGCGCTCGGCGTGGCGGCCTTTATCGCGTTGCTGGCAAGCCTGCCGTCACAGCAAAATGCGGAGTCCCCGGATCTGGCTAGGGAGTTCGCCGCCCTGCGCAACGGCAGCCTGTTGCTCTCGCTGCTGATGACGGTCTGTTTTGCCGCGGCGATGTTCACCTTATTCAGTTATATTGCGCCGCTGCTGCTGCAGGTTACCGGCGTGGGCAATCGCGGCGTCAGCTGGACGCTGTTTTTGATCGGCGCAGGCCTGACTCTGGGGAATTTTATCGGCGGCCGGCTGGCCGACTGGCGGCTTTCCGCCAGCCTGCTGCTGAGCTTTTCGTTTATTGCGGTCTTTTCCCTGCTGTTCAGTTGGACCAGTCATCAGCTTCTGCCGGCGGAAATTACCCTGTTTTTATGGGCGTTGGCCACCTTCAGCACCGTGCCGGCATTGCAAATCAACGTTGTGACCCACGGCGACGATGCGCCCAATCTGGTGTCGACCCTGAATATCTCGGCGTTTAATATCGGTAATGCGCTGGGAGCCTGGGCCGGCGGCAAGGTTATTGCCATTGGTTTTGGTCTGACCCGGGTGCCCATGGCCGCCTGTGCGTTGGCGCTGATAGGGCTGGCGGTCTGCCTGGTCACTTTCCGTCGTCCGCCGCGCCGCCCGGCGGTGGCATAATATTTCGCGCCGGCTTATTAATTATTGCCGGTGGCCTGCGCCAGCCTGGCCGGAATGCTATCGGCAAGCGCCTGCAAATGGTGGATGAACTGCGTCGCCAGCGAGGAGGCCGGCCGATGCAGCGGCCTGACCAAGCTCACGGTGAAAGGCACGCCGATGCTGAAGGGCTTGATCACTACCCCGCTGGCGGCGTAGTCCAGGGCGGTGAGGGGATTGACAATGGAGATGCCCACCCCGGCACGCACCATGGCGCATACCGATGCGGCGCTGTGCGTTTCCAGCACCAGTCGGCGGGTTATCTCCCGCTGTTCGAACAGCCGGTCCAGCAGTTGGCGATAGCCGTCGGTGACGGAGAGGCTGATAAAGGGCAGGTGGTGAAAATCTTCCGGCGTCAGGACGTCTTTTACGCTCAGGGGATGTCCCGCCGGCAGTACGCAAACCTCGTTCAGCGTCATCAGGGTTTGCCGTTCGGTACCGGCGGGAGTGAAGGTGTTTTCCGTCAGGCCGAGGTCATGGCGCTGGGCGGAAAGCCATTCATCCAGCAACGGCGACTCCTGCGGGACGACGCTCAGGCTCGCCTCCGGGTAGCGCTGGAAAAAGGTCCGGCACGCTTCAGGCAGCAGGGACTGGGAAAATACCGGCAGGCAGGCCACCGAAAGCTGGGTTTGCCGGTATTGCCGGATAGCCTGGGCCGCCCCGAGAATCCGATCCAGCCCATAGTAGGAACGCTGCACCTCTTCAAACAGTCGCAACCCTTCGCCGGTGGGTTTCAGCCGGCCCTTGGTCCGCTCAAACAGGGTTAACTGCAGCAAATGCTCAAAGCGCGCCAGCTCACGGCTTACGGTGGGCTGCGAGGTGTGCAGCAGCGCCGCGGCGGCGGTGAGGTTACCGGTGGTCATTACCGCATGAAAAATATCGATATGGCGCAAGGTGATGGCGGCCATGCAGTCGCTCCGGAAGTGCAAAGCCATATCATAAATGAATAGCTTTGCCCTATATAGATATTTTATCACCCGGGCGAGGATCACGGATAATAGCCGGCGGTGGAATGTCCCGGTAATCAGGTCAAGAACGAGGAAACCATGCCCCATAGCCTTTATGAAAACGCCGGCGCCTTGAACGCGAATAATCTCCGTTCCCTGGCGCAACGCTTCGGCGGCCCGGTTTGGGTATATGAAGCGGAAATTATCATCCAGCGCATTCGTCAGCTGCGGCAATTCGATGTTATCCGTTTCGCGCAAAAAGCCTGTTCCAATACGCATATATTGCGTCTGATGCGGGAGCACGGGGTGAAAGTGGATTCGGTTTCCCTGGGGGAGATCGAACGCGCCTTGCTGGCGGGCTTCACACCGGGACAGTCGCCGAGCGAGATCGTGTTCACCGCGGATGTGTTCGACGAGCCGACCTTGCAGCGGGTGGCGGAACTGGGGATACCTGTGAACGCCGGCTCGGTGGATATGCTGGCGCAGCTGGGCGCGCGCTCACCGGGGCACGGGGTCTGGCTGCGGATAAATCCGGGTTTCGGCCATGGCCACAGCCAGAAAACCAATACCGGCGGCGAAAACAGTAAACACGGCATTTGGCACGGGGATTTGCCGCGGGCTTTCGCCGAGATCCGGCGCTATGGACTGAAGCTGATTGGTTTTCATATGCATATCGGCTCCGGGGTGGATTACGATCATTTGCAGCAGGTGTGCGAGGCCATGGTGGAAGCCGTTATCGCCTCCGGTCAGGATTTGCACGCCATTTCCGCCGGCGGCGGTTTGTCCGTACCCTACCGGTTCGGCGAGGAGGCCATCAATACCGAGCACTATTTTGGCCTGTGGGATGCCGCGCGCCGGAAAATAAGCCGCCATCTGGGACATCCGGTGACGCTGGAAATTGAACCGGGCCGTTTTTTGGTGGCGGAAGCCGGCGTGCTGGTGGCTCAGGTTCGGGCGGTGAAAGAGATGGGCAGCCGCCATTTCGTGCTGGTGGACGCCGGATTCAACGATCTGATGCGCCCGGCCATGTACGGCAGCTATCACCATATTTCGCTGATCCCCGCCGACGGCCGTCCGCCCGTGGAGCAGGGCGACCGTGCCACGGTGGTGGCCGGTCCGTTATGCGAATCCGGCGACGTCTTCACGCAGCTGGCCGGCGGCGGCGTGGAACCGCGCATGCTGCCCGAGGCGCGGGTGGGGGATTATCTGGTGTTCCATGACACCGGCGCTTACGGCGCGTCCATGTCGTCAAACTACAACAGCCGGCCGTTATTGCCGGAGGTGTTATATGAACAAGGACACCCGCGCCTTATTCGTCGGCGCCAAACGCTGGACGAACTGCTGGCGCTGGAACAGGTGCCGGAAGAACTCCCTCCGGCCTAATCGTTAGCCTGCGCCCTCCGGCGTAACCGCTGCTACCCGGCGGGCGGGGATAGCGCCAGGCGGATGGCGCCGTCCGCCAGGCTTGCGACGCTGATTTGCCGCCAGCTTTGGATAATGCCTTCGACAGCGCCATAACTGGCCTGCTCGCCTCCCACCTGCACCGCCCGGCAACCGGCGGCCAGCGCGCTGGCTATACCGGCGGGCGCGTCTTCGAATACCAGGCAATCCCCGGGATCGATGCACAGCCGCCGCGCCGCCAGGAGGTAAGGCTCCGCGTCGGGCTTGCCCAGCACCACATCCTGAGACCCTATCAGTATCGCGGGAACGCGCAATCCGCAGGCGGCCAGTTTATGCAACGCCACCCGCCGGCTGGCGGAAGTCACCACCGCCCAGGGCAGGGGGCCGATATCCCGCAAAAAGCCGGCCGCTCCCGGTAGCGCCGAGACGCCGGCGAAATGGCTGATTTCCAGCTCGTCCAGCAGCGCGATGTGCCGCTCCAAATCCAGATGGGGCGCCACCTGCCGGATGATATCCCGCGAGCGTACCCCGTGACAGATAGCGAGCACCCGCTCCGGCGGAATACCGTTGTCCCTGCACCACTGGGTCCAGATAAGTTCGACATTGTGGGTGGATTCCACCAGCGTGCCGTCCATGTCCAACAATACCGCTTTTGCCTCAATGGAGATCATAACGTTTCACCTTGTTGTGGGCTTCTTGCCGGCACCACTACAACAGGCGCACGGCGGCTTGTATAATCAAATAAAGTTCACCGGTGATAGAGGATTGGAATGGAGATTCGGCAACTGCGGGCCTTTGTCGCTCTGGCGGAGCGTTTGAATTATCGTGAAGCCGCCGCAAGATTATGTCTGACCCAGCCGACGCTAACCAAACAAATCAAGATGCTGGAGGCGGAAGCGGGTTTGCAGCTGTTTCGGCGCGATAATCAGGGGACCCGGCTGAGCCGCCAAGGGCAGTTGCTCTATGAGGACGCCAAACAGCTGGTGGAGCGGTTCAGCGCTTTCAAAACCCGCTGCGGACAGCTCGGCAGCGGCCGGGACGCATCGCTGTCCATCGGATTTATCGGCTCCGCCACCAGCATCATGCCTGATATCATCACCCGTTTCAGCCAGCTTAATCCGGATATCGTTATCCAACTGCAAGACCTCTCCTCGCCCCGGCAACAGCAATTGATTTTGTCGGGACAGCTGCAGGCCGGTTTTATGCGCCTGCCGGTGGGGGCGCCGTTAACCTTCGAACGGACCGGGCATGATTGCCTGTGCCTGATCTTTCATAAAAATCACAGCCCCGAACCGGAGGGGATCGGTCGTTTGCTTAACGTCACCACCCTATATGTGCTGGATGCTGAAAACTGTCCCGGTTCCGCGCGGCAAATCGATAGTTTCATCAGCGCCGGAGGCCTTAGCCGGCGGCGGCTGCAGGCGATTAAAGATGCCCGCACCATCATGACCCTGGTGGAATCGCAAATGGGTGTCGCGATACTGCCCCGCAGCGCCATGACGTCCCGCCATCCGGAAGTGCGATGCCAGCGCCTGTCCGGCGCCTATGCCGACTGGGATGTGGGGCTGGTTTGGAACGAAAATATTCCCGATCCCCACCGCGATGTGTTTATCCGCGAAGTGGTCAAGCTCACCGCCGTGGCGGGTAAGCCTTGATGCCGGCGGATATTGCTTTCCTGGCGGACTGTCCCTGGCATAAGGAACTGGTGACGGACTGGTTATGGCAGGCTTTCGGCGATGGCGCCGGCCGCGAATTTTACGCCGCGATAGTTGAAAATGGTCTGCGGCGGCAGGGCTTGCCCATTACCTTTATCGCCCTGGAGCAGGGACGGCCGGTGGGAACCGTGGGCCTGTGGCGCAGCGACCTTTTGAGCCGGCAGGATTTGACGCCCTGGCTGGCGGCGCTTTATATCGATGAGGCGCACCGGGGCAGGGGATTGGGCCGGCAGCTGCTGGAATTTGTCACGACGTTCAGCCGCCGGGCGGGTTTCCATCGCCTCTATCTTTACGCCGCCTTTACCGGCTATTACGAACGTTTCGGCTGGTTATACCTGGGGGAAGGGGTGGAATACCCCCGCAAGCGGGTTTATCTTTATAGCTATCAGGGAAGGAGCTCATGATGCTTCCGACGGCGGCGGCGCGACAGAATGGCGTCTTACCAGCGTCGGACTGAAGGTATTGGTCACCTCCGGCAACGGATCGCCGTTGGCCAGCGCCAGCGCCAGCTGCGCCGCCTGGGTAGCCATCGCCACCACCGGATAGCGTATGGTGGTCAGGCGGGGGCGCAGGTAGCGCGATATCAGGACATCGTCAAAACCCACCAGCGAGATCTGTTCCGGCACATCGATACCATTGTCGCTTAACACCGCCAGCGCGCCGGCGGCCATGGAATCGTTATAGCAGGCGATGGCGGTAAAATGCCGGCCGCGCCCCAATAAATCGGTAATGGCCTGCTCGCCCCCCACTTCATCCGGCTCGCCGTAGGCAATGAGCTTCTCGTCTATGTCGATCTGATGATCCGTCAAAGCGTCCAGATAACCCTGCAGGCGATCCGTGCTGTCGGATATCGGATGGCTTGAACAGATAAAAGCGATGCGCCGGTGGCCCTGCTGAATCAAATGCCGGGTGGCCAGCCAGGCGCCATACCGGTCGTCCAGCGCCACGCAGCGGTGGACATAATCCGGCAATATGCGATTAATCAGCACCATCCCGGGAATATGCGCCATCAGCGCGCTGAGTTCCGCCTCTGGTATCATCTGGGCGTGCACCACCAGCGCAGCGCAGCGGTGCCGTATCAGCTGCTCGATGGCCTGACGCTCTTTGTCGATGATATGATAGCCGTTGCCGATCAATAAAAAATTGCCGGTGCGGTACGCAACCTGTTCCACCGCCTTGACCATCGCGCCAAAAAAAGGATCGGAGACATCCGCCACAATCAACCCCAGGGTTTCCGTCGACTGTTGCGCCAGTGCGCGGGCATTGGCATTCGGATGGTATTGTAGCTCTTCCATGGCGCCGAGCACCGCCTGACGCGAACTATCACTGGCTTTTGGCGAATTATTGATAACCCGCGAAACGGTGGCGACGGATACGCCCGCCAGTTTCGCTACGTCCTTAATGGTGGCCATATCGCTTACAGGCTCTCAAAGAAAAATCGTTTACCCGTTAAGTTTTACGGAAAAGGCCCGACGATGCAAGGCGTTAGCGCACAGGTTGAGCAAACAGTTCACAAATAGGATTATCGGCAACGCCGGAATGCCGGTGTTCCCGGTTTCCTCTCCCTCTTCATGACGCCAAGGCCCGCGCCAAACCGGCGCCGCGGCTTTAAACCGGCTGTGGATATAATCCTGGGGTAAATTTTACAGTTGGTTTCATTTCGAGCAGCAATCTTTCGATTGAGCGGTAGTTTATTCATATCACCCCCATTAGAGTAGGTATTCCCAGAGGTATTGATTGGTGAGAAATCAGCATACCTTGTATGCTGAGACCATTTCAGTTGCACCAACCTACGCGGATGCGTAGGTTTTTTTTTGTGTGCGCCGGGCATGGCGCGTAGCGCCTTGACGGGCGCTGTCCCTGGACCGTGGTGGTCAAGGGGCGACTTGGAGGTGAAAGTCCTTTGCACACCCGGCAAGGGGAAGTGCTAGCCGAACGGCAAGGGTGCCCACCGCGAGGCGGGATCTGAAGGAAGCCGAAGGCAAAATGCTGGCCTGACGAACAGGAAGCGACTTAGGCGTGACAGCGGGGTAAGGCGGCACATATCGTCAAAGCCCGATACTTGCACGGAACGCTGTTACGTAGAGTCGACAGGTATAAGCATGAAGGTCGCGCGAATTACCCCGGGAGGTCTGTACGTCTGCCTTGGTGCTACCGGGCGTCGAGAGGCGACGGGATGAATGTACAGAAGTCAGCCGAGGCCATAGTAGCGGTGCAAAACCGGTATCGTGAAGGGCCGAACATTTACAACCGTGATTAGGACAGGTTATCTCGATGGGTATTGATGAGGCACAAGCGCAGGACACTGCGGCCCGGACAGGAGGAAGCGAACAGTATTCGCAAGGGCCTGACACGGGTGCTGAAATACCCACGGCGAAAGCTGAGCAAACGAAAGCGGAACAACCGTTGTCAATCGAGGCGGTGATAACACGCGGCAACCTGATGCTGGCCTATCAGCGGGTTCTTGAGAATAAAGGCGCAGCAGGGTCGATAATCTGGGCGTCGGCGAACTTAAAGACTGGCTGAAATGGCACTGGCCGACGGTGAAAGCGGCCCTGCTGGACGGAAGCTACCTGCCGCAGGCGATACGCCGGGTCGAACTGCCCAAGCCTAACGGCGGAGTCAGGGTCCTGGGTATCCCCACGGTGGTGGACCGGCTTATCCAGCAGGCCATCCAGCAACACCTTACCCCCTATTATGAACCTGAGTTCTCCGAATCCAGCTACGGCTTCAGACCGGGCCGCAATGCGTGGCAGGCGGTGCGACAAGCACAAGCCTACGTGCAAGGCGGCCGGCGCTGGGTGGTGGACATGGATCTGGAGAAGTTCTTTGACCGGGTTAACCACGACATCATGATGTCGAGGCTAAGCCGCAAAATCAAAGACGTCAGACTGCTCAGGCTCATCAGGCGTTATCTGGAAGCGGACATGGTCAGCGGCAAAGTGGTGACAAAACGGCGGGAAGGGATGCCGCAAGGCAGCCCGTTATCGCCGTTGCTCTCCAACCTGCTGCTGACCGACCTTGACCGTGAACTGGAGCGCAGGGGCCACCGGTTCTGCCGTTATGCGGATGACTGTAATATCTACGTGAGCAGCCGCAAGGCGGGAGAACAGGCGATGAACTCGATAAGCCGGTATCTGGAAAAGCACCTGCGGTTGACGGTGAACCGAGATAAAGCGCGGTGGCCAGGCCCTGGGAGCGCAAGTTCCTGGGATATAGCCTGACGTGGCACAAGCAGGCAAAACTGAAGATAGCGGCGAGCAGCGTGTCCAGGCTGAAGGAGAAAATCCGCAGCCTGACGACGGAAACAGTTCAAAAGCGCTGAAAGCGGTTATCGACGGGCTTGCTCCGGTGCTGCGAGGTTGGATAAGTTACTTCCGGCTGACCGAAGTCAAAGGGATACTGGAAGAACTGGACGGCTGGGTCCGCCGTAAGCTGCGTTGTCTGCTGTGGCGGCATTGGAAAAGGCCATACAAACGGGCAAGGATGCTGATGAAAGGCGGCCTGAGCGAAGAAAGGGCGTGGATATCGGCGACGAACCAGCGCGGACCCTGGTGGAACGCGGGGGCAAGTCATATGAACCAAGCGCTGCCGAAGAAACTCTTCGATCGTGCAGGTCAGTTATCGCTGCTGGAGTTGCACAGGCAGTTCCAGTGTTGTAAATGAACCGCCGTATACGGAACCGTACGTACGGTGGTGTGAGAGGACGGCGGGAGTAATCCCGCCTCCTACTCGATCTG
This sequence comes from Sodalis ligni, assembly GCF_016865525.2. Lineage (NCBI taxonomy): Bacteria > Pseudomonadati > Pseudomonadota > Gammaproteobacteria > Enterobacterales > Bruguierivoracaceae > Sodalis > Sodalis ligni. Next base: position 1,041,006 of record NZ_CP075169.1, read on the forward strand.
TCGTTTACCTCCGGATTTTCCTCGGACCTATCGAGTTTGCGGTATTGATCGCGTCTTTCACCGGCTTTTCCTGAAGTCGGTTGCGCAGGTTCCCTGTTTTAAGGCAAGTTATTCAAAGGCGAATCTTTTTCAGCTCATGCCAAATTCCTGCTTTCCAAGGAGATCCAACCGATGCCTGCCGTGAATCAATATGATCAGCCCCTGGGTGACGCCCTGCCTGACTGGCAACCCAGGGAACGCCCTGAAAAACGGATACTGACGGGCCGCTTTTGTCGTCTGGAGCCGCTGTCCCTCAAGCATAGCGCCGCGCTGTTCAATGCCTGGCACAGCATCAACGATGAGCGGGACTGGACCTATTTTTCCATCGCGCGCCCGGCCACACCGTCGGCGTGCGATACACTGATAGCCGGCAATGCGGCTTCCGGCGACCCGATGCATTATGCGGTGATTGATTTGACCACCGGCCTGGCGGTGGGTACGGTGGCGCTGATGCGCATCGACCCGGCCAACGGAGTGCTGGAGATTGGCTGGGTCAACTGGTCGCCGCTGATGAAACGTTCGGTATGCGGTACCGAAGCATTGTTCCTGCTGCTGAATTATACCTTCGATACCCTGGGCTACCGGCGTTGCGAATGGAAATGCCACAGCCTGAACCAGGCCTCCGCGCTGGCGGCCAAACGCCTGGGCTTCCAGTACGAAGGAACCTTTCGCCAGGCGGTGGTCAATAAAGGCCATAATCGCGATACCTGCTGGTATTCCATTATCGATAAAGAGTGGCCGGCCATCAGCCGGGCGCTGCAGGGTTGGCTGCGGGCGGATAATTTCACCGCCGTGGGGGGACAAAAGCGGCGGCTGGGAGATTTTATGGCCGCCAGGAGCGGGTCTTAGCCGTTGGCGTACGCGGGCAATCGATTGTGTGCCATGTGTTCCCCGGCGCCGTTATCACTATGCCGTTGATTAAAAGGCCTCTTAACCTGCTAATATAAACTTTACCTGATTCTGCTTGCGGGAAGCCGGCTTAGGGCGCTCTTATGCCAGCCACACTATTCAATGACAAGGAGACGGCATGCTTTTTTCCCTGCTGCGACATTTTTTCCGGCTGCTTTACCGGGTGGAGATCATCGGCGATACGCAGGTGCTGGAACAGCCCGGGGTAATGATTACCCCTAACCATGTGTCCTTTCTCGACGGCATACTGCTGGCCGTTTTTTTGCCGGTAAAACCGGTATTCGCTATTTATGCCGATATCACCGACGCCTGGTTTATGCCCGTGATCAGGCGTTATGTGGATGTCCTGCCGCTGGATCCCACCAAGCCGCTAAGCATTAAAAAACTCATCAAATACGTCGGTCACGGCCGGCCGGTAGTGGTATTTCCGGAAGGACGGATTTCGGTTACCGGCTCACTGATGAAAATCTATGACGGCGCCGCTTTTGTCGCCTCACGCTCCGGCGCCACCGTGGTGCCCGTCTGGCTGGACGGGCCGGAGCTGACGCCCTTTAGCCGCATGGGCGGCATTATCAAGCGGCACTGGTTCCCCAAAATTACCATCCACGTTCGGGCTCCCACTAAACTACCCATGCCGGAAGCCCCGCGGGCACGGGATCGACGCCGTATCGCCGGTGAAAATCTGCATCGGATCATGATGGAGGCGCGGATGGCGTCCCGCCCGCATCCCACTCTGTACCGGGCGCTGCTGGCGGCGGCATGGCGCTATGGCGCCGGCAAACCCTGTATTGAGGATATCGCCTTCAAAGCGGACAGCTATCGCGGGTTGTTGAAAAAAATCTTCGGCGTCAGCCGCATACTCGAACGTTTGAGCGCGCCGGGGGAGCCCCTGGGGTTATTGCTGCCCAATGCCGCCATTACCGCGGCGGTTATTCTCGGCGCCAGCCTGCGCGGACGCGTCCCGGCCATGCTTAACTACACCGCCGGCGCCAGCGGCCTGAACAATGCCGTGAAAGCCGCGCAATTGAAAACCATCGTCAGTTCACGCCAGTTTCTGGACAAAGCGAAATTGACCGCCTTGCCGGGGCAGGTGACCGGCGTGCGCTGGGTCTATCTGGAAGATCTGAAAGACAGCCTGGGCCTGCGGGATAAGCTTTGGATTCTCTTCCATTTATTGGCGCCTTATCGTGCCGAAGCGCCGCAACAGGCTCGTGGCGATGCGCTCATTCTGTTCACATCGGGCTCCGAGGGCACGCCCAAAGGCGTAGTGCATTCCCACGACAGCATCCTGGCGAATATAGAACAAATCCGCTCGGTGGCGGATTTTACCCCCCGGGACAAGTTTTTATCGGCGCTGCCGCTGTTTCATGCCTTCGGCCTGACGGTGGGATTGTTTACCCCTTTGCTGACCGGCGCCAGGGTACTGCTTTACCCCAGTCCGTTACACTATCGGGTGATACCTGAACTGGTGTATGACCAGAATTGTACCGTACTGTTCGGTACGTCGACGTTTCTGGCCCAGTATGGCCGCCTGGCCCACCAGTATGATTTCGCCCGGGTGCGTTATATCGTCGCCGGGGCGGAAAAACTGGCGGAAAACACAAGGCAGCTGTGGCTGGATAAATTCGGCATCCGTATCCTGGAAGGCTATGGCGTGACGGAATGTGCGCCGGTTGTGTCCATCAATGTTCCATTGGCGGCAAAACCGCATACCGTCGGCCAAATCCTGCCGGGTATGACAGCGCGCATCATCCCCGTGCCGGGCATTGAACAGGGCGGGCAGCTGCAATTGCGCGGACCGAATATCATGAACGGCTATCTTCGGGTGGAGCATCCGGGGGTATTGGAGCCGCCGGCCGCTGAAAACGCGGGCGGACGGCGGGAGGAGGGGTGGTATGACACCGGGGATATCGTCTTTATCGACAGCCAGGGGTTCTGCACCATCCAAGGCCGTGTCAAGCGCTTTGCCAAGCTGGCGGGAGAAATGGTTTCTCTGGAGAGCATCGAAGGGCTGGCGGCGCGCGTTTCGCCGGATGCCCACCATGGCGCGGCGGCGAAAACCGATCGCGTGAAAGGAGAATCACTGGTGCTGTTTACCACCGATACGGCGTTAACCCGCGATATGCTGCTACAGCAGGCGCGTAAAGACGGCATGGCTGAGATTGCCGTACCGCGCGATATCCGCCCTGTCAAGGAAATACCTTTGCTGGGCAGCGGCAAGCCCGATTTTGCCGCGTTGAAAAAGATGGCGGAAACCCCGGAGACCCAGGCATGAGCCAATCGGCGGTATTATCCGATCGCCTGCTGTCACGGCCCATGATAGCGGTGATCAGCGCGCAGTTTTTTTCCGCATTCGGCGATAATGCCCTGCTGTTCGCCACCTTGGCGCTTATCAAGCAGCAGCACTATCCCGCCTGGAGCCAACCGGTATTGCAGATGCTGTTTGTCGCCGCCTATATCTTCCTGGCGCCCTTTGTCGGCAAATTTGCCGATAACTTCCCCAAGGGCCGGGTATTGATGGCGGCCAACGGCCTTAAGCTGGCCGGGGCGTTATTGATTTGCGCCGGTCTCAATCCTTTTTTCGGCTATTGCCTGGTGGGAGTCGGGGCGGCCGCCTACTCCCCCGCCAAGTACGGTATCCTGGGTGAACTCACCCAGGGCGGTCTGCTGGTAAAGGCCAATGGTTTAATCGAAGCGTCCACCATTGCCGCCATTCTTATCGGTTCGGTGGCCGGCGGGATACTGGCGGACTGGCATGTGCTCGCGGCGCTGTCCGTCTGTGCCGTGACCTATGGCGTGGCGGTGGTGGCTAATCTCTTTATCCCGCGGCTGGTCCCGGCGCGCTCCGGCGGTTCCTGGCATCCCGTCCGGATGCTGGGCGCCTTCACCGCCGCCTGCCGCAGCCTTTGGCAGGATGGCGAAACGCGTTTTTCCATTATCGGCACCAGCCTGTTCTGGGGAGCCGGCGTGACGCTGCGTTTTCTGCTGGTGCTCTGGGTGCCGGTGGCGCTGGGCATCAACGATAACGCCACCCCAACCATGCTTAATGCCATGGTGGCGGTAGGCATCGTGTTCGGCGCCGCGGCGGCGGCGAAACTCATCAGCCTGGAAACGGTACGGCGCTGCATGCCGGCGGGTGTCATCATGGGCGGAGTGGTGGTGGCCCTGAGTTTGCAGCACCACCTGATGCCATCCTACCTGCTGCTGGCGTTCATCGGTATCCTGGGCGGCTTTTTTATCGTGCCGCTCAATGCCTTGCTGCAGCATCGCGGCAAACAGAGCGTGGGGGCGGGCAATGCCATCGCCGTACAGAATTTCGGCGAGAATACCGCCATGCTGCTGATGCTGGGGCTTTATTCGCTGGTGGTGAAACTGAATGTTCCTGCGGTGGTGGTCGGTATTGGTTTTGGCCTGCTGTTTTCGGCGGCGATAGCGACGCTGTGGTTTGCGACCCGAGCCGGTAAAAGCACCCGTACCGGCGGCTCCAAGTGATAAGAAAGCCGCCGGACCTTGGGATTAGGGTGCGGGAAAGGTAAAGCGCTGATGGATTTCTTCCAAGGCGTCGATGATTTCGTCATCCAGCCGCAGCGTCAGGCTGGCCAGATTGCTTTTTAACTGATCCAGTGTGGTGGCGCCCAGCAGGGTAGATGCCACAAAGGGCTGCCGGCGTACAAACGCCAGGGCCATTTGCGCCGGGTCCAGGCCAAAACGTCCCGCCAGGGCGACATACTCGGCGATTGCCCGCTGGGTGTGCGGCGAGCTATAGCGCGTGAAACGGCTGAACAGGGTATTGCGCGCGCCGGCGGGCTTTGCGCCGTTGAGGTACTTGCCGGTCAGGGTGCCGAACGCCAGGCTGGAATAAGCCAGCAGCTCCAGCCCTTCAAACTGGCTGATTTCCGCCATGCCGACTTCGAAACTGCGATTGAGCAGGCTATAGGGATTCTGCACCGTAACAATGCGCGGAAGATCGTGTTTTTCCGCCAACTGGAGATAACGCATGGCGCCCCATGGGGTCTCGTTGGAAATACCCAGATAGCGGATTTTACCGGCCCGCACCTGCTCATTCAGCGCTTCCAGGGTTTCCAGTATGGTCACTGCCAGTTTTTCATCGGTGTAGCGGTAATTCAGTTGGCCGAAACAGTTGGTGGCCCGCTGCGGCCAGTGCACCTGGTAAAGATCCACATAATCGGTTTGCAGTCGCTGCAGGCTGTCGTCCAGCGCCTTGCGGATGTTTTTGCGATCGAGAATCTGCTGTGGCCGGATAGATGCGTCATTGCCCCGTGACGGGCCGGTGACTTTGGTGGCCAGGATGATTTTTTCCCGCTGGCCGTGTCTGTGCAGCCAGTTACCGATATAAGTCTCCGTCAGTCCCTGGGTTTCAGGCCGGGGCGGGACCGGATACATTTCAGCCGTGTCGATCAGGTTGACGCCTGCTGCGACGGCATGATCCAGCTGCTCATGGGCCTGGGCCTCCGTGTTTTGTTCACCAAAAGTCATGGTGCCCAATCCCAGAACGCTGACTTCAAGAGAACTGTGGGGGATACGGTGATAATACATTGAGGCTGGTTCCTTAGTGTCTGAAAAGAGCGGGCGTTGATCTTCCTCCGATGTAATCGACTATAACCAAGCCAGGCCGCGGGGAAAAGCAAAAACGGCCCGGCCAATGGGTATTCATCGCCAGGGAGGAATCAACGTTCGATCATTTGCGACACGTCATTACCGTTGATTTGCATTTCATTGCCCTGCTCATCGGTATAGCTTATCACCCCGGTGGATTTATCCACTTCGGGTTTTCCCTTGGTCAGAATCATCCGACCGTCTTTGGGTGGCCATAACATAATCACTTGCACATCCCGACAGTAAACCCGCCAGGAGAATAGCCGAACAGATCATGATGCTTTTTTTCATTGTGATTTTCCGTCCATTGAGCGTTGGGATAGGCAATAAGTTTAGCAAAACACCAGGCTGCTATGCCTTTGCCAGGCTTTTTTAAGACTGCTTTTCAGACAAAAAAAAGCTGTTCAATGGGCCCGGTACCCCATAACAACTACTTCATCCCTCAAGATCCGAGCCGGAGCGCCCGGCCTGATCGGTTTTTTTGCTTCTGGCGAGATTCAGCGCTTCCACCGCCATCGAAAAGAACATGGCGAAATAAATGTATCCCTTGGGCACATGAACATCAACGCTTTCCAAAATCAGCGTGAAGCCTATCAAAATCAGAAACGACAGGGCTAGCATCTTCACGGAAGGGTGCCTGGCGACAAACTCGCCGATGGGCCGGGCGGCATACAGCATTACCCCCACGGAGATCACCACCGCCAGCATCATGATGAACAGATGATTGGACAAACCCACCGCGGTTATCACCGAATCCAGGCTGAAGATGATATCCAGCAGCATAATCTGCACGATGGCGCCGGTAAAGGAGCTGACGCGGCTGTTTTGCGCCTCTTCGCTCCCTTCCAGCGACTGGTGGATTTCCTTGCTGGATTTCCAAATCAGGAACAACCCGCCGAGCATGAGAATCAAATCCCGCAGGGAGATGGCGTTGCCCAGAACGGTGAACAGGGGAAACGTTAAACGGATCACCCAGGAAATAGATGCCAGCAGACATAACCGCATCACCATGGCGCCGAACAGCCCCATGCCGCGAGCTTTGCCTTGCTGGGTAGGGGGAAGCTTGGCGACTACCAGAGAAAGGAAAATGATATTGTCGATACCAAGGACGATTTCCAAGATAGTCAGGGTGCCCAGCGCCAGCCACGCGTTGGGGTCCAGGATCCAATCAAACATAAAGAGTTAACAACCTAAACGAATATTAAACGAATAGTATATACCCAAAAGATTTCATACTGCAGCCAACACAGCTGTAACGTGAAAGATGATGGGTATAAACAATACTGAATGCCCGCGGGCAGGCAATGACTGTCTAAATCAGGAAATGCCGGGCCAGCAACGGGCCGGTGAAGGTTTTCTTCAGGTAGAATCCCCTGGGCAAGGTCATGATCGGCTGCCCGAATTCGCCGATGGCGGCGGTAAGAGCCCGGCTATTAGCGGCTTTGGGACGCAGCTGCAGAACCTCGCCGTGCCGGGCAGTGATTTTTTCCACCTGCCCCAATACGATAAGATCCATCAATTCCTCCCAGTCCTGCTTTAGCCTCAGCTCTTCTTGGGCGTCAGGGCTCCACAGCAACGGCGTGCCGACCCGGCGCGCGGCCAACGGAATATCCCGGCTGCCTTCCACCGGTATCCACAGCACCCGCGCCAGCTTATAGCGTACATGGCTGGTTTCCCAAGTGACGCCGCTATTGCCGGTGAGGGGCGCCACGCAGACAAAGGTGGTTTCCAGCGGCCTTCCCGCGCTATCCACCGGGATGGTCTTGAGTTCAACGCCGATATCGGCAAAGTCTTGTTCCGGTTTGCTGCCGGCGCTGGCGCCGAGATAACGCTCCAGTAGCACGCCGATCCAGCCTTTGTCGCGCTTGAGATTGGCGGGCAGCACCAGTCCGGCATGGGTTGCCAGCTCACCCAGGGTATAACCCGCCAGGGCACTGGCGCGGGCCAATAATTCAACTTCATTGACCGGCGGCGTCACGAGAGTTGAAACCAACGGCAGGGTCATCGCTGTGTTATCCGCATGGTGTTTAAAAACTAGGCTGTCATTTTCAATGAGCCGTATTTAATGATCATATAAATTGACGCCATTAATAATAGCATGATTTTTCTATTATTTTTATTCCATTATCTGAACTCTACAACGGTAAGCAAAAGGGTTGTGCACCAGTAGAGGAGAACAATGAACAGGATCTTACACCAGGTTATCCACAGATTTATGGGATAACCTTAATAAAAACTCACTACTGTAGCTATTTACAGCCTTGACGCCCTGTTATATTGCTGGTTTGTTCCGATATGGCAGTGATTTATCCACGAAATTGTGGATAAAACCAGCATTGACTGATTTTTAGCTTTACCGGCCCCCGGAATGAAGCCACAAGATCCCGATGGATCCCGCCGTGGCGGCATGGGATCCTAGCCGCATGAAATCCCAAAGGATTTCTCCGCCGGGAATTCGTTTCCCGAAGGGTTGGCTAAAAGTTTTCCCCTACTAATTCAGCGTTCTGCACAGTACTATCCACAGAAAAAGTGCATAAAGCCATACGGCGCGGATCGAAACTGTTGATAACCTGGCCGCCAAATCCCGCTGAAACCACGATTGAGGCCGGACATTACTGAAAAGCAGTGGTTTACCCTATTGAGGGGATGTGAAACAATCAAGTCATGTTTGCACTATAAGTAATCGAGGTAGTCCAGTGATCGATGATGATGGCTACCGCCCGAATGTTGGTATCGTAATCTGTAATCGTGACGGACAGGTCTTGTGGGCCAGGCGCTACGGACAACACTCATGGCAATTCCCCCAGGGCGGCATTAATGCCGGCGAGACCGCTGAGCAGGCAATGTACCGTGAATTGTTCGAAGAGGTGGGATTAAGTCGCAAAGATGTGCGCATACTCGCCGCTACCCGCAACTGGCTGCGTTACAAACTGCCAAAGCGGCTGGTTCGCTGGGACACAAAGCCGGTCTGTATCGGGCAAAAGCAAAAGTGGTTTTTGCTACAGATTATGTGTCAGGACGCCGATATCAATATGCAGCGCGGGGGCACACCTGAATTTGATGGCTGGCGCTGGGTCAGCTTTTGGTACCCTGTCCGCCAGGTGGTTTCGTTCAAGAGGGACGTTTACCGCCGGGTCATGAAAGAATTCTCTACCACTGTCATGCCGTTGCAGGAAGGCGCTCCGCAACGGTCTTGTCCTGCTTATCGACGAAAGAGGGGATGAGCTACGCAGAACATGCTCACGCGTTTACGAGAGATCGTTGAGAAGGTTGCCGCCGCGCCGCGTTTGTCGGATACGCTGGATATCCTGGTTAATGAAACCTGTCTGGCGATGAACACTGAGGTTTGCTCGGTTTATCTGGCGGACAACGATCGTCGCTGCTACTACCTTATGGCTACGCGCGGTTTACAAAAACCGCGCGGGCGCACCATCACGCTGGCATTCGACCAAGGGATCGTCGGGCTGGTGGGACGGCTGGCGGAACCCATCAACCTGGCCGATGCCCATACCCATCCCAGTTTTCAATACATCCCCGCCGTAAAAGAAGAACGTTTTCGTTCCTTCCTCGGCGTACCGATTATCCATCGCCGCCAACTGCTGGGCGTGCTGGTGGTGCAGCAGCGCGAACATCGCCAGTTCGATGAAAGCGAAGAGTCGTTTATGGTGACGCTGGCCACGCAAATGGCCGGCATTCTTTCGCAGTCCCAGCTGAACGCCCTGTTCGGCCAGTATCGCCAGACACGCATCCGCGCGCTGGCGGCCGCGCCGGGGGTGGCTATCGCCCAGGGCTGGGTGGATACCAGCCAGCCGTCGCTGGATCAGGTCTTTCCGGCGTCGTCACTGGACAGCGCCCTGGAACGGGAGCGGCTGACCTTTGCCCTTGGCGAGGCGGCGGCGGAATTTCGCCGTTTCAGCAAACGTTTTAACGCCAGCGCCCAGCAAGACAGCGCGGCCATCTTCGATCTTTATTCCCATTTGCTTAACGATGCCCGCCTCAAGCGCGAGCTGTTTGCACAAATCGACGGCGGATCGGTAGCGGAATGGGCGGTGAAATATGTCATTGAACAGTTCGCCGAACAGTTCGCCCAGCTTAACGACAGCTACATGCGCGAGCGGGCCAACGATTTACGGGCATTGGGGCAACGGCTGCTGTTCCATTTGGACGACAGCACCCAGCGCGTGACGCAGTGGCCGTCCCGTTTTGTGCTGGTGGCCGATGAGCTGAGCGCCACGCTGCTGGCGGAAGTGCCGCAAAGTAAAATGGTCGGCGTGGTGGTGCGCGACGGGGCCGCCAATTCCCACGCCGCCATACTGGTCCGGGCCATGGGCATTCCGACGGTGATGGGCGCGGATATCCAACCCTTGCTGCTGAACCAGCGCCTGCTGGTGGTGGACGGTTATCGCGGCGAGCTGCTGGTGGATCCGGAACCGGTGCTGGTGCAGGAGTATCAGCGCCTCATCAGCGAGGAAAAAGAGCTTAGCCGCCTGGCGGAAGATGATGTGGAACAGCCGGCGCGGCTTAAAAGCGGCGAGCGGATCCAAATCATGCTGAATGCCGGTCTAAGCGCCGAGCACGAACAGCGGCTGGGTGACCGGGTGGATGGGGTCGGGCTGTATCGTACCGAAATCCCTTTTATGCTGCAAAGCGGTTTTCCGTCGGAAGATGAGCAGGTGGCGCAATATCAGGGCATGCTGCAGCTGTTTCCCAGCAAATCCGTTACGCTGCGTACCCTGGATGTGGGGTCGGATAAACAGCTGCCCTATATGGCCCCCATCAACGAAGAGAACCCGTGCCTCGGCTGGCGCGGAATCCGCATTACCCTGGATCAGCCGGAAATCTTCCTGATCCAGGTGCGGGCCATGCTGCGCGCCAATGCGGCCACCGGCAACCTCAGCATTTTACTGCCGATGATCACAAGCGTGGACGAAATTGACGAGGCCCGGCGGATGATCGACCGGGCCGGCCGCGAAGTGGAAGAGATGCTGGGCTATGCGTTGCCGCCCCTGCGGGTGGGTATCATGATTGAAGTGCCCGCCATGGTGTTTATGCTATCTTCCCTGGTGAACCGGGTGGATTTTATTTCGGTGGGCACCAACGATTTGACCCAATATCTGCTGGCGGTGGATCGTAACAATACCCGGGTGGCGGCTATGTATGACAGCCTGCACCCGGCGATGCTGCAGGTGCTGCAAAAGATTATCGTGGAATGCGGGCGGCTGGGGCTCGATTGCAGCCTGTGCGGGGAGATGGCGGGGGACCCCATGGGGGCACTGCTGCTCACCGGCATGGGCTATCGGTCCCTGAGTATGAACGGACGCACCGTGGCCAGAATCAAATATCTGCTGCGCAACGTTGAGCTCAGCGATGCCGAACAGCTGGCGGAGCGGGTGCTGGTGGCGCATAACGCCATTGACGTACGCCATCAGGTGGCGGCATTTTTAGAACGTCGCGGCCTGGGCGGCCTGATTCGCGGCGGTCGCTGAATACCGCCGTCAATGAATATAGCGTACACGAGCGACGGGTAAATTTACCGCCGGTCCGCCGCGAAAAATGTATCCCCTATGCTATGATACCCTAAATAATCCAAGTTGCAGGCAGGCCAACGTACCTGCAATTCGACGTATGACGGGTATATACGCCCTGAAATAAACTCTGTTGTGGTGATGAATGACAACGAATTATCTGGCTTTTCCTCAGTTTGACCCGGTGATTTTCTCCGTGGGTCCGGTTGCCCTTCATTGGTACGGTCTCATGTACCTGATTGGTTTCGTCTTTGCCATGTGGCTGGCGGTGCGCCGGGCCAATCGTCCCGGCAGCGGCTGGACCAAAGAGGAAGTGGAAAACCTGTTATATGCCGGTTTTCTGGGCGTGTTTCTGGGCGGACGCATCGGCTATGTGCTGTTTTATAACCTGCCGCTGTTTCTTGACAATCCGCTTTATCTCTTCAAGGTCTGGGACGGAGGCATGTCGTTCCATGGCGGTTTGATTGGCGTAATCTGCGTCATGCTGTGGTTTGCCCACCGCACCAAACGCCACTTCTTCCAGGTGGCGGATTTTATCGCGCCGATGGTTCCCTTCGGGCTGGGGGCCGGCCGGCTTGGCAACTTCATCAATGGTGAACTCTGGGGGCGGGTGACCACCGATACCCCGTGGGCCATGCTGTTCCCCGGATCCCGCGACGAGGATTTAGCGCTGTTGCCGTTTCATCCGGAATGGCAGACGATCTTTGACCGTTATGGGGTATTGCCCCGCCATCCCTCGCAGCTATATGAATTATTGCTGGAAGGGGTAGTGCTGTTTATCATTCTTAACTTTTTTATCCGCAAACCACGCCCGTTGGGCAGCGTATCGGGCCTGTTTCTCATCTGTTACGGCGCGTTTCGCATTATCGTGGAATTCTTCCGCCAGCCCGATGCGCAATTGGGGTTATTCGACGATGCCATCAGCATGGGGCAGATCCTGTCGCTGCCGATGATTATTGCCGGTGTGATTATGATTATCTGGGCCTATCGCCGTCGTCCGCAGCAACAATTGTCCTGAGGTTACATGAAACAGTATTTGGAATTGGTGAGGCTGGTCCGTGAACAAGGCACGCCGAAAGCGGATCGCACCGGTACCGGCACCCTGTCGATTTTCGGCCACCAGATGCGCTTTGATTTGCGGCAGGGTTTTCCGCTGGTGACCACCAAGCGGTGCCATCTTCGTTCGATTATTTACGAGCTGCTGTGGTTTCTCAACGGCGACACTCATGTCGGTTATCTCCATGACCATAACGTTTCCATTTGGGACGAATGGGCGGATGAAAACGGCAATCTCGGTCCGGTTTACGGTAAGCAGTGGCGCGCCTGGGGTGCGGCGGACGGTCGCCAAATCGATCAGTTAAGCCGGGTGCTTGAACAACTGCGCCAGGATCCGGATTCGCGTCGCATCATGGTTTCCGCCTGGAACGTGGGGGAGCTGGACCAGATGAAACTGGCCCCCTGCCATGCGCTGTTCCAGTTTTATGTTGCCGACGGTACGCTTTCCTGCCAGCTTTACCAGCGCTCCTGCGATATTTTCCTCGGCCTGCCGTTTAATATAGCCAGCTATGCGCTGTTGGTGCATATGGTGGCGCAGCAGTGCGATCTGAAGGTGGGGGATTTTGTCTGGACCGGCGGTGATACCCATTTGTACAGCAACCATCTGGATCAGGCGGATTTGCAGTTGACCCGCGAGCCGCGTCCTTTGCCGACGCTGACGATTAAGCGTAAGCCCGCTTCGCTGTTTGATTACCGCTTTGAGGATTTCGATATCCAGGGTTACGATCCCTATCCCGCCATCAAGGCGCCGGTGGCGGTTTAAGCCAGGATTTTGTCTTGACCGGGCATGGTCTCCCTTGAACACGTTCGATGCATGCCCGGTGGCAGCGGGCCAGTCTCCAATTGCAGTTTGCCTCGCATTTTTTTGTCGTTTTGCCTTCTCCTCCTCGATTGTTTGCGCACTGCTTTCCTCCCTGACATTAACCCCATGGCATGGCCGGGCGGTATCGCGTTACGCTTTGCGGCATGAAGAACCCTATTTCCTCGCAGCAGGGTTATACCCTGATAGAAATGATGCTGGTGCTGCTGTTGGCGGCGCTGATGACGCTTTCCGGCAGCGTTTGCTGGCAACACCACCGTAACCAGTGCCGGTTATCCCAGGCCGGCCAGCAGATCGCGGACTTTTTGTCGCGTTTGCAAGCGCACGCGGCGCGTAATAATCACAACTGCCGCATTGCGATGAAAACCGGCGTCGGTGGGGAGCTCTCCGCTGTCTGCACCTCCCGTCCGGATGAGATGCTTCGGTTCGGGCCGCCGCTCTCCGATATGCGCTTGGAGATGTCGTCGCCGGGGTATCTCACCTTCAGAGGGCTGCACAATACCGCCACGCCGGCGCACGTTGTGCTCAGTAATCCGGCCGGACGCATCAAAATCATCGTATCCGGCGCCGGACGGGTGCGATTGTGCAGCGTGAAGGGGAGCTTTGGGGGCATCTCGCCATGCTGAAAGCCGGTGAATCAGGTTTTAGCCTGGCCGAAACCCTGTGTGCGATGGCGGTGGTAAGCCTGGTGCTGTTATCCGGCATGCGTCTGTTACCGGTGATGTACAGCCAATGCTACGGCGGCATCCAGCATATGCGGTTGATTCGGCACCTTAACCACGGCCTGCTGTTGATTGAAAAAGATCTCCGGCGCGCCGGACACTGCTCGCCTTCCTGCGGACGACCGGCCGTGGTCATCGGCCATCGGCGAGGAGAGGGGCAACAATCCTGCCTGGTGGCTACTTACGCTTTTATACCCTCCTCGGGCGTAGCCGCCGGCGGAGTGCTGGAAAACGAAACCTTCGGCTACCGGCTGCATCGGGGGGCGCTGGAGACGCAGCGCGGCGTAACGCACTGCAACGGCCCGGGGTGGGTCAAGATGCACGATCCGAAGTTATGGATAATAAAGCAGTTGCGGTTTGAAACAGTGGGGAACAATGCCTATCGGGTAACCCTGACCGGCGCTGCGCGAAGCACGCCGTCAATCAGGCATCGCGCCAGCCGGATTATGGTGGGGCGTAACGGATGATGCCGGTAGAAGAGCAAGGCAGCGGCGCGCTGGCGGTGTTGCCGATCCTGCTGATTATCGGCTTGACGGCCATGCTGGGCTGGCAGCGTTTTTTAGATGGCGCGGTACCCCTGATTCATGACGAGCAGCGTTATCTGACAGCATTCCATCGCGCTGAATCCGCATTATCCTGGGCAATGACCGTACCCTGGCGGGGGGAGGACGGCGAGTGCCGCCGCCCTGAAGGAGAAGCCTTCCGGGCCTGTCTTTGCGCGCCGCGTCTGACGGTCGGCTGGGTGCTGCATGCGCAAAGCGGCGTCCTGGAAGACGCGCGCGGGCCCGGGGAGATAAACCTCTATCGGCGGGTGGCGCTGACTAGAATGAAAGAAGACCTTGGGGAGACAGGTAAGGAGAGGCGAAGCTGCATGCTGACGCCGCTGGCCAGTGGCTGGCTGGATTATTATCCAGGCTGACTGTGCGTGGCCGGATAGCGTACCGGCACCGCGGCATACCGGCGTCGGTATTCGGCGGCGGATTGAATGGTTCTTCTGGCCGTACACAAGACCGGGGAGCCTTGCATGTAGCCAAGTGTTCAACTGACGGCGAGTTTGCCCCGGGAGCGAGAGCCGGTAGCCGGGGCTGCGGAACCCGACGCGAAGGAGACAGTTTATGCATGGTGGCGATGAGCGGGGACTGGGCATGCCGGAAGCCATGGTGACGGTGCTGCTGTTTTCCGTGATTGCCCTGGCCTTTATAAATTACCTGCAAGCGCTTAAGCAGACCCAGGACGGACTGGTTCAGCGCCAGCAGGCGTTGGCCTTTGCCCACCAGGCGCTTGAGCTTCATCGTCTTGGAGGACGGGACCTCTCATGGGATCTGCCCCAGGGCTGGCGGATAGACAGGGTAGAGCAGCCCCGCGGACCGGCTTGCCGACGGGTTACCGTCGAAGTGCGAATCCCGTCGGGGGGTAGCGCTGCGCTTAGCGAATGGTTTTGTCGAAAAGATTCCGGCGGTGCTCCGCCATAGCAACTGATGACAGCTTGTTTTCAGCGCCAATCCGGTTAAAGTGTCCCCATGAGTAGCGGGGAGCGGCAGGGAAGTCCAGGCTCGGAGGGGCGGCATGTTTAGAATTTATCATTCAAATCAGTTGGATTTACTTAAATCCCTGGCCGCTGCCTTGATTGAAGGGCAACCGCTGCCGGATCCCTTCCAGCCGGAAGTGATTCTGGTGCAAAGCACCGGGATGGCCCAATGGCTGCAAATGGAATTGGCGGCGCGTTTCGGTATTGCCGCCAATATCGAATTCCCGCTGCCGGCCAGTTTTATCTGGCAGATGTTTACCCGTGT
This sequence comes from Sodalis ligni, assembly GCF_016865525.2. Classification (NCBI taxonomy): domain Bacteria; kingdom Pseudomonadati; phylum Pseudomonadota; class Gammaproteobacteria; order Enterobacterales; family Bruguierivoracaceae; genus Sodalis; species Sodalis ligni. The sequence goes on from NZ_CP075169.1 coordinate 1,056,487, forward strand.
ATTGCCTGATATTCCCGCGGAGAGCGCTTTTTCCAAGGATGCAATGACCTGGAAACTGATGGCCCTGCTGCCGCAGCTCTGCGAGCAGCCCGGGTTTGAGGTGATTTGCCGATACCTTGAAGACGACGGCGACCAGCGGAAATGCCATCAGTTTGCCGCCAGACTGGCGGACCTTTACGATCAGTACCTGGTGTTCCGCCCCGACTGGCTGGAAAGCTGGCAACGGGGCGAGCGGGTGACGGGATTGGGGGAAGAGCAACAGTGGCAGGCCCCGCTCTGGCTGGCATTGGTTGGGTATACCGCCCGGGCGGGCCAGTCTCCTTGGCACCGGGCCAATCTTTATGAGCGCTTTATCCATGCCCTGGAGCAGGCGGAGCACTGCCCGCCGGGATTGCCGCCGCGCGTGTTCATCTGCGGCATATCCGCGCTGCCGCCCACCTATCTCCACGCTTTGCAGGCGCTGGGCCGCCATATCGATATCCATCTGCTGTTCACCAACCCCTGCCGTTATTACTGGGGCGACATCCGCGATCGGACTTTCCTTGCCAGGCTGCAGAACCGCACGCGCAGCCATTACCAGGACCGGCTGGAGAAGGGTATTTTCCGTCGGCCGGAGCAGGCCGGCAGCCTGTTTAACGACGAAGGGGAGCAGGCGGTAGGGAATCCGCTGCTGGCCTCATGGGGAAAACTGGGCCGGGATAATATTTTTTTGCTGGCCCAGCTCGACAATGCCCAGGAAGTGGATGCGTTTGTCGACCCTTCCGATGAAGGACTGCTCTCCCTGTTACAGCGGGATATCCTTGAACTTGAAGACCATAGCTGGGTGGGAACGAGCGCCGAGACGCTGTCCAACAGCCGGGGCAAACGCCTGTTGGCGGCGGATGATCGGACATTGAGCCTGCATGTCTGCCACAGTCCGCAACGGGAGGTGGAAGTATTGCATGACCAGCTGCTGGCCATGATGGGCGCCGATGCGGAACTCTCGCCGCGGGACATTATCGTGATGGTGGCGGACATTGATCGTTATACCCCCGCTATTCAGGCGGTATTCGGTAATATCGCCACCGGCCGCCAGCTGCCGTTCGCCATTTCCGACCGGCGGGCGCGACAGATTCATCCGGCGCTGCCGGCGTTCCTCTCCTTGCTGGAACTGCCGCGCAGCCGCTTTGCCGCCGAAGAGGTATTGGCGCTGCTGGAGGTCCCGGCCCTGGCTGCCCGCTTCGCAATCAAAGAAGAGGATCGGAAACTGCTCCGGCAGTGGGTGGATGAATCAGGGATTCGCTGGGGACTGGACGACGAAAATATCCGCGAACTGATGCTGCCTGCCACCGGACAGCACACCTGGCAGTTCGGCCTGACGCGCATGCTGCTTGGTTACGCCATGGACAGCCATAGCGGCGATTGGCGCGGAATATTGCCCTATGATGAATCCAGCGGATTGATTGCCGAACTGGTGGGACATCTGGCGGAGCTGCTGGCGCAGCTCAGGCGCTGGCGCGACATCCTGAGCCGGCCACGCATGTTGGAGGACTGGTTGCCCTGTTGCCGGGCGTTGATAACCGATTTTTTCCTGCCGGATGCCGAAGCCGAGATAGCCCTGGCGCTGCTTGAAACCCAATGGCAGCAGATTGTGCAGTTTGGTTTGCAGGGAGGTCTCGATAAGCCTGTTGCCGTGACCCTGCTGCGGGACGAGTTGTCCACGCGTCTGGATCAAGAGCGGGTAAGCCAGAGATTCCTGGCCGGGACCATCAATTTTTGCACCCTGATGCCGATGCGTTCCATCCCCTTCAAAGTCGTCTGCCTGCTGGGCATGAATGACGGCGTCTATCCCCGCTCGCTGCCGCCGATGGGTTTTGATCTCATGGCAAGACAGCCCAGGCGCGGCGACCGCAGCCGCCGCGACGACGATCGCTACCTGTTTCTGGAGGCCATGCTCTCGGCGCAGCGGCGTTTTTATATCAGCTTTATCGGCCGCTCCATTCAGGACAATACCTTGCGTTATCCTTCGGTGCTGGTGAGCGAGCTCACCGACTATATCGCCCAGAGCTTTTATTTGGCCGGGGATGAAGACGCTGATGCGGATGCCAGCGCCGAACGGATACGTGAACATCTTTACCAATGGCATCCCAGAATGCCGTTCGCGGCGGAAAACTTTATCGCCGGAACCGAACTGCAAAGTTATGCCGCGGAATGGTTGCCCGCCGCCAGCGCCGGCGGCACGCCCCATCCCGAGTTCAGCCGGCCGCTGGAGAATCGGCCTATCGCGGCGTTGTCCTTCGACTCCCTCAAACGCTTTTACAGCCATCCGGTACGCGCTTTTTTCCAGCAGCGCCTGGGGGTCTATTTCCGCCTGGAAGAGCGGGAGCTCTCCGCCGACGAGCCCTTTGTCATCGAGGGCCTGACGCGCTATCAGCTTAATGATCAATTGCTCAATACCCTGATTGCCGACGAGGACCCCGGGCAGCTATTCCGTAAAGTCCGGGCCGCCGGCTATCTGCCCTACGGCGCGTTCGGCGAGCTTTACTGGAACCGGCAGTGCGACGAAATGTCCCGTCTGGCTGAAACGGTGCGCGAACACCGCCGCGAGGAAGCGCACAGCCAGGAAGTGTACCTGATGCTGGATGAGGTCGAATTAAGCGGCTGGCTTTCCCAGGTGCAAAGCGACGGTTTGCTACGCTGGCGGCCCGGCGCTTTGTCCATGAAGGACGGACTCTCCTTATGGCTGGAGCACCTGGTCTGGTGCGCCATGGGCGGCATGGGTGAGAGCCGCATGTTCGGCACCAAGGGAGAGTGGCGGTTCGCGCCTTTATCCCCTGAACAGGCAAAATCATTTTTAGTTACGCTGGTATCAGGTTATGTTCAAGGGATGAATTCCCCGCTGTTGTTATTGCACCGTTCAGGCGGCGCATGGCTTGATTACTGTTTTGACCGTGACAAAGGCGACATCGACTGGAGCGAAGAGCGCCAGCGCCAGGCACGGGATAAACTCTTGTACGCGTGGCTGGGGGACGATTATATGCCCGGTGATAGCCAGGATCCCTATATACAGCGCCTCATGCGCCAGTTGGACGGGGATCGTGTCGAGGCGATAATCCAGGCCGCGCAAAACTATTTATTAACGCCGTTCAGCCTTAATCTGGCCGCGACATCGGAAAAGTCAAAGCGGCCCCGGGCGGCTCTGTAGGGATTTGCTGGAGAGTGGAATGCGAAGACTGGTTAGCGGATTATTAAGCGGTATTTTAATTGGCGTTTTTTGCTTTTCAACCGGCTGGGCCGCCACCGGTTGGCAACCCATCAACGAGACGATTCAAAAAAGCAGCAAGGATGCCCGGCAATACCAGGCCGTCAAACTGGCCAACGGCATGACCGTTCTGCTGGTCAGTGATAAGCAGGCGGTGAAATCCCTGTCCGCCATAGCGGTGCCGGTGGGTACGCTGCAAAGTCCCGACAGCCAGCTCGGGTTGGCCCATTATCTTGAACATATGATTCTGATGGGCTCCAAAAAATACCCGCAGCCGGAAAACCTGTCGGAATTCCTTAAAAAGCACGGCGGCGACCATAATGCCAGCACGGCCTCCCACCGCACCGCTTTTTATCTCGAGGTGGAAAACAGCGCCCTGCTGCCGGCGGTGGATCGTCTGGCGGACGCCATTGCCGAACCGCTGCTGGATCCTGCCAGCGCGGACAAAGAACGCCATGCGGTGAATGCCGAGCTCACCATGGGCCGTTCCAACGACGCTTTGCGCATGGCGCAAATCCGGGCCGAAACCATGAATCCGGCCCATCCGGCGGCCCGGTTCTCCGGCGGCAATCTGGAAACCCTGCGGGATAAACCCGGCAGCAACCTGCACCAGACGTTAACGGCGTTCTATCATCGTTATTATTCCGCCAACCTCATGGTGGCGGTGATTTATGGTAACCAGCCGCTGCCGCAGCTGGCGGCGATCGCCACACAAACCTACGGACGCGTCGCCAATCACAACGCCGTGGTGCCGCCCATTACCGTACCGGCGGTGACCAAAAAACAAACCGGCATCGTGATTCACTACCAGCCGGTGCAGCCGCAAAAAATGCTGCGCATAGAATTTCCCATTGCCAATAACAGCCGTGCGTTCCGCAGTAAAAGCGACACCTATATCAGTTACCTAATTGGTAATCACAGCCCCAATACCCTGGCGGACTGGCTGCAAAAGCAGGGCCTGGCGGATGCTATCGACGCCGGCGCGGATCCGATGGTGGATGGAAACGGCGGCGTTTTCTCCATCGCCGTATCCCTGAGCGATAAAGGCTTCGCCCAGCGGGATGAGGTGATCGCCGCGATTTTCAGCTACCTCAAGACTCTGCGCGAACACGGCATCCAGCGGCAATATTTCGACGAAATCGCCCATGTGCTGCAGCAGGATTTTCGTTATCCCATTATTACCCGCGATATGGATTATATCGAGTGGCTGGTGGATTCCATGCTCAAGGTGCCGGTACAGCACGTCCTGGACGCCCCCTATCTGGCGGATCGCTACGATCCCAAGGCAATCGCCGCCCGTCTGGACAGCATGAAACCGGAAAATGCCCGTATCTGGTTTATCAGTCCCGACGAACCCCATGATAAGGTCGCCTATTTCATGAACGCGTCCTACCGGGTGGATGCATTGACGCCGGAACACATGGCGGCCTGGCGGCAAAGAGAACAGAACATCGATTTGTCGCTGCCGACGCTCAATCCGTATATCGCCAGCGATTTCTCCCTGATCAACGCGGGCAAGGTCCCTGCGCACCCTGAAACCCTTGTTGATAAACCCGGACTGCGTCTGCTGTACATGCCCAGCCGCTATTTCGCCGATGAGCCGCGGGCCGATATTACCCTGAATTTCCGCAACCCCAATCTGATGGATACGCCCCGGGATCAGGTGCTGTATGCCATGAATGATTACATCGCCGGCCTGAATCTGGCGGAGCTGAGCAATCAGTCCTATGTCGGCGGCATTAATTTCTCCACCTTTGAAAGCGATGGATTAACCGTCAAAGCCAGCGGTTATACCCAGCGGCTGCCGCAATTGGTGATAAGCCTTATCGAACGCTATGCCGCCTTCACGCCCACCGAAGATCAGCTGGCACAGGCCAAGACCTGGTATCGTCAGCAGCTTGACGGCACCGATAAAGGCAAGGCCTATTCCCAGGCCGTGATTCCGGCCAGGGTGCTTTCCGAATGGCCTTACGTGGAGCGGGATGAACGGCGGGGGCTGATTGACGGCATGACGCTGCAGGATTTGATCGATTATCGCCAGAAAGTATTCAAACCCGCCGCGCTGGAAATGCTGGTGGTGGGCAATTTGACGCCGCAGCAGTCTACGGCGCTGGCCGATCAGCTGAAAAAACACGTCGGCTGGACCGGTATCCGCTGGCAGCGAACTCCCAGGGTGGAAATCAGGCAACCGCAGCTGGCGCTGATCCAAAAAACCGGCAGCACCACCGATTCGGCGCTGGCGGCGGCCTACGTACCCACCGGTTACGATCGGATTGCGGGCATGGTCAATAGCTATATGCTGTCGCAGATTGTCGAATCCTGGTTTTATCAGCAGCTCCGTACCCAGGAACAATTGGGTTATGCCATCTTTATGACGCCGGTTTTTGTCGGCGATCAGGGGGGCGTCGAATTTGTGCTGCAGAGCAGTACGAAACAGCCCGCTTATCTTTATGATCGATTCCAGGCGTTCTTCGGCCAGACCGAACAGCGTTTACGCGCCATGTCGCCGGCGGATTTCGAACAGTACAAACAGGGCGTTATCAGCCAGGTGCTACAGCAGCCGCAGACATTGGGTGAGGAAGTGGATCAATATACCGATGAGATGGCCCGGGACAATGCCGCCTTCGATACCCGTGACAAAGGAGGGGCGGGGCTGCGGCAATTGACCCTGGACCAAATGGCGGAGTTTTTTCACCGGGCGGTGATCGAGCCGCAGGGCCTGGCGTTATTGTCGCAAATCGGCGGCCAGGGTCACGACCCGGTCTCCTTTGCCGCGCCCCCAGGCTGGACGCTGTATCCGAACGCGGCGGCGCTGCAAAAAACCTTGCCGGTCATCCGGCCCCAGTAAAGGAATCGGTTATCCTTGACCCCGTTGACACTTGATCCGCTGACCCTGCCGCTGCGTGGGACGAGCCTGATAGAGGCTTCGGCGGGCACCGGTAAAACCTATACCCTGGCGGCGCTCTATCTGCGCCTGCTGCTGGGCCTGGGACAACAGGCGGCTTATCCCCGTCCGTTGAGCGTGGAAGAGATCCTGGTGGTAACTTTTACCGAAGCGGCCACCGAGGAGCTGCGGGGCCGTATCCGGGATAATATCCATCGATTGCGGCTGGCCTGCGTGCGCGGCGTCAGCCGTAATCCCTTGTTCAGCAGCCTGCTGGAACATATTCCCGATACGGACTATGCCGCCCGTCTTCTGCTTGCGGCGGAACGGCAAATGGATGAAGCGGCGATTTACACTATCCATGGTTTCTGCCAGCGGATGCTTAGCCACAGTACCGTTGAATCCGGCCTGCTGTTTCAACAAACCCTGGTGGAAGACGAATCGGATTTGCGGCGCCAGGTATGCGCCGATTTTTGGCGTCGCCACTGCTACCCGCTGCCGGTGGCCGTGGCACGGGTCATCAATAAAGACTGGGATGGTCCCCAAAAGCTTCTGGCGGAGTTGCTTCCCTATTTGCAGGGGGAGGCGCCGGTGGTGCGCAACCCGCCGGAAAAGGCCGAAACCATCCTTGAGCGCCATGGGCGAATCGTCGCCCGTATCGATGAACTCAAACGGCGCTGGCGCCTGGCCGCCCCAAATCTGTTGCCTCTCATCAGCGGATCGGGGGTGGACAAACGCGCCTACAGCAGTAAAAACCTGCCGGCGTGGCTGGAAAAAATCTCCCTCTGGGCCGCCGCGCCCACCGAAGATTATGATGTGCCAAAGGAGCTTGAGCGTTTCCGGCAATCGGTGTTGGCGGCTAAAACCCTCAAAGGAACGCCGCCGGTCCATGAGGTGTTTGACCATATAGAAGAATTTTTGCGGCAGACGCTGACCCTGCGTGAATTGATTTTTGTGCTGGCGCTGGATGAGCTGCGCCTGGCGCTGGCGCAGGAGAAGCGGCTGCGGGGCGAAATGGGCTTTGATGATTTGCTGAGCCGTTTCGACCAGGCGCTGCAAGGGGAAGGGGGTGAGGCATTGGCGCTGTCGGTTCGCGCGCGCTATCCGGTGGCGTTGATCGATGAATTCCAGGATACCGACCCGCAGCAATACCGTATTTTCCGTCGCCTCTACCAGGGGCGGCCTGACTGCGGACTGGTGCTGATAGGGGACCCCAAACAGGCGATTTATGCGTTTCGCGGCGCGGATATTTTCACCTATATGCGCGCCCGGAGTGAGGTGAGCGCCCACTATACTTTAGACACCAATTGGCGTTCGTCACAGGCGATGATCAATGGAGTCAACCGGCTGTTCCAGTCGCTGCCGCAGCCGTTTATCTTTGAACAAATCCCCTTTTTGCCGGTGCGTGCTGCGGCGGATAACCGCGGCCTGGCGCTGGAAATCAACCAGCAGGTCCAGCCGGCCCTGGAGCTGTGGCTGCAGCCGGGAGCGGGGGTTGGTGTAAGTGAGTACCAACACCTGATGGCGCGCCACTGCGCCGCCACCATTCGCCACTGGCTGAGCGCAGGCCAGGACGGACGGGCCGTTCTGGTGGGCCCTGAAGGGCGCCTGGGGCTGCAGGCGTCCGATATTACGGTGCTGGTGCGTAACCGCAATGAAGCGGCCCTGATCCGCGATACCTTAAGCGCACTGTCGATTCCGGCGGTCTATCTATCCAATCGCGACAGCGTGTATGAAACTCCCGAAGCGAGGGAGCTGCTCTGGCTGTTGCAGGCAATACTGATTCCGGGGCAGGACAACGCCCTGCGCTGCGCGCTGGCTACCAGCCTGATGGGGCTGGATGCCCCGGCCATTGAAGATATCAATAACAACGGGCCGGCATGGGATGCCCTGGTGGATGAATTCGCCGGGTATCGCCAGGTATGGCGGCAGCGTGGCGTATTGCCGATGTTGCGCCAACTGATGATTCGCCACCGCATGGCGGAAAATCTGCTGGCGTCGGTGAATGGCGAGCGGCGTTTGACGGACCTTATGCACCTGGCGGAGCTGTTGCAGGAAGCCTCGGCGCAGCTGGAGAACGAGCACGGTCTGGTTCGCTGGCTGGCGTTGCAGATTGAATTGCCCGATACCCAGGCTGAAAATCAGCAGTTAAGGTTGGAAAGCGATCGCCATCTGGTGAGGATAATCACGGTGCATAAGTCCAAAGGGCTGGAGTTTCCCGTGGTGTTTTTGCCCTTTATCGCCGATTTCCGCCAGCAAAAACGCCCGTTGTTTCACGATCGCCGCGATTTTCAAGCCTGGCTGGATCTTTCCGAATCTGCTGAAAGTCTGCAATTGGCGGAGGAAGAGCGTCTGGCGGAAGATCTTCGCCTGCTCTACGTGGCGGTGACCCGTTCCATCTACCACTGCGGCATCGGCATCGCCCCGCTGTTTCGCGGCCAGCGGAGCAAAACCGGCAACACCGATTTGCACCTGGGCGCGCTGGGTTATCTGGTCCAGGGAGGAGAAGCCTGTGACGCCGCCGCGCTTTTATCCCGCCTGCAGGCGCTGGCGACGGAAGATATTGCCGTCACCGTTATCGGCCAGCCCGATGCTTTGCCCTGGCGGCCGCAGGACAGCGCCCGGCAACGTTTGTCGGCCCGTGAATACCGGCCACGCGCCGCTGAAAACTGGCGTGTTACCAGCTATTCCGGGCTGCAGCAGCATGGCGGAGGCTCATCGCTGATGGATTTGCAGCCCCGGCTGGACGGCGACGCGGTGGGCGAACGGCAACGGGACGCGGAACGGGAGCATTCTCCCCATACGTTTCCCCGCGGCGCGTCGCCGGGGACGTTTTTGCACGGCCTGTTTGAAACGGTAGACTTTACCCAACCGCTGGATCCGGTGTGGCTGGACGCGCAGCTCTTGCAGTACGGCATTGATGAAAGCTGGCAGCCGACTCTCGCCCGTTGGCTGGAGGATGTACTGCACGCGCCCCTCAACCAGGAGGGTATCCAGCTGTCGCGCATCGCCCCGGCGGACCGGCAGGCCGAGCTGCAATTTTATCTTCCCATCGACGCGCTTATCACCGCCGCTGGGCTTGATGCGCTGTGCAAACGTTACGACCCCCTGTCCGCCGCCTGTCCGCCCCTGAGCTTCCCCCAGGTCAAAGGGATGCTGAAAGGCTTTATCGATCTGGTTTTTCGCTACGACGGCCGTTATTACCTGCTGGATTATAAATCCAACTGGCTGGGGGAGGATAATGCCGCCTACACGCCCGAGGCGATGCTGGGCGCCATGGCTGAGCATCGCTATGATTTGCAATACCAGCTTTATACCCTGGCATTGCACCGCTACCTGCGGCATCGCCTGCGGGATTATGATTACCGCCGCCATTTCGGCGGAGTATTTTATGTCTTTTTGCGCGGGGTCTCACCGGACAATCCCGGTGACGGCGTGGTGTTCCGCCGCCCGGAACCGGCATTTGTGGATGCGCTGGACGCCCTGTTCGGCGGGGAAACGCCGTTATCGGCTGAACCTGAGGCGAATAAATGAATTCACTCATTGAACAGGCGCAGCAGCTTAGGCTCTGGCGGCCGTTGGACATCCAGTTCGCCCGCATGCTGGCGGCGCCGGACGAAATAGCCGTCATGCTGGCCTGCGCCTGCCTTAGCGCCGACGCCGGCGACGGACACGTCTGCCTGCCGTTGAGCCGCCTGTTGCCCGAGGGATTGTTTGACGGCCGTTATCCCGAACTGGCCCGCCGGGCCTGGGGGCTTGCCGGCGAACCGTCCCTGGCGGACTGGCGGGAGATATTGCTGGCCTCGCCGGCGGTAAGCGATGGTTCCAGGCCCACGCCCCTGGTACTGGATAACCAGCGGTTATATCTGCAGCGCATGTGGCAAAACGAGTGCCGGGTGGCGGAATTTTTCAACGCCGTCCGGCCCGCGGACCTGGCGGATGAAGCCGGAATCCGGCAGGTTTTGCAGCGCTTTTTCCCTGCTTTCGAGGGGGCGCCGGACTGGCAGAAGGTAGCGGCCGCGGTGGCGGTCAGCCATCCGGTGAGTCTGATTTCCGGCGGACCCGGTACCGGCAAAACCACGACGGTGGCTAAGATACTGGCATCCCTGGTGGTGCTGGGGCAGGGCAAGCGCATGCGCATCCAGCTGGCGGCGCCTACCGGCAAGGCCGCGGCGCGCCTGAGCGAATCCCTGGGAGACGCCCTGGACGCCCTGCGGCTTGACGAAGAGCAAAAGCGGCTGTTTCCGCCGGAAGCGGTGACGTTGCATCGCCTGCTGGGGGCGCAGCCCAACAGCCAGCGTTTGCGGTACCACCGGGGCAATCCGCTCCACGTTGATGTATTGGTGGTGGATGAAGCCTCAATGGTAGATCTGCCGATGATGGCCAATCTGATTGCCGCGCTGCCGGCGCAGGCCAAGGTGATTTTTCTCGGTGACCGCTGTCAATTGGCCTCGGTGGAAGCAGGCGCGGTACTGGGGGATATTTGTTATTTCGCGGAAAAGGGCTACAGCGCGGCCCGCAACCAACAGCTGGCGCGGTTAACCGGCTGTGCCCTGCCCCCTTGCAACGACGGCACGGGACCCGCCGTTGGGGACAGCCTGTGCCTGCTGCAAAAAAGCTACCGGTTCGATGATGGTTCGGGCATCGGCCGGCTGGCCAATGCCGTCAATGCCGGCGATACCGCCGGTTCCCTGGCGTTATTGCACGCCGGCAGGGATGACGATGTCCGCTATGCCCCCGTGCGGGACGGTGATGACTACCGGCGCCTGCTGGAAGGGGCTGTGGCAGGCTATCGGGACTACCTGTCGCGGGTCGGGGCCAATGAAAGCCCGGCGGTTATCCTCAAGGCGTTCAACCGCTTCCGGCTGCTCTGCGCCCTGCGGGAAGGGCCGTTCGGCATCACCGGCTTGAACAGCCGCATCGAGCAGGCCCTGTCCCGGGCCGGCCTGATAAATCCTCCGGCGGATTCTCTGGCCAAGGGCTATGCCGGACGCCCGGTCATGATCGTGCGCAATGCTCCTTCCCTTGGGCTCTCCAATGGCGATATCGGCATTATGCTTGCCGATGAGGCGTCGGAATTGCGGGTCTATTTCTCCTTGCCCGACGGTACGCCCAAGGCGGTTCCCCTAAGCCGGTTGCCCGAGCATGAGACCGCTTTCGCCATGACGGTGCACAAATCCCAGGGGTCGGAATTCTTGCATACCGCGCTGGTGCTGCCCAATCAGTTGTTGCCGGTGTTGACGCGGGAACTGGTCTATACCGCCATCACCCGGGCCCGCCGGTCTTTGTCCCTTTATGCCAACGATGATGTATTGAGCTACGCCATCGCCACGCCGACCCAGCGGCGCAGCGGACTTATCGATCGCTTACGGAAAGGGGCGGCGGGCTAACCCGGCTCAGCTATCAAGCAGGTCCGTCACCAGAATCTTGGAACGCCGGTGGTAATTATAAAGGGCCTGTTTTTGCTGCGGCAGCACTTCCACTTCCGCCGGCGTAAAGCCGCGCTCCTGAAACCAGTGAATGCTGCGGGTGGTGAGCACAAACAGCTTCTTCAGTCCCAGTTGGCGCGCTTGCTGCATGATGCGCTGCAACAGCATTTCCCCGCGCGAGGAACTGCGGTAATCGGGATGCACCGCCACACACGCCATTTCACCTACCTGCTCCTCCGGGAAAGGATACAAGGCGGCGCAGGCGATGGTCAGATTGTCCCGTTCGATAATGGTGAATTTATCGATTTCCATTTCCAGCTGTTCCCTGGAACGGCGCACCAGAATCCCCTGCTGTTCCAACGGGCGGACCAGCTCAAGAATACCGCCGATATCGTTAATGGTCGCCCGGCGAACCTGTTCGGCGCTTTCCATGACAATCTGCGTGCCGATACCTTCACGGGAAAACAGTTCCTGCACCAGGGCGCCGTCGTCCTGGTAGCTTATCAAATGACAGCGCCGCACGCCGCTGCGGCAGGCTTTAACCGCACCGCGTAAAAAACGGACCGTGCCCGAGTAATAATCCCCGGTTTTCTCAAGCGCATCGATATGCTGCTGCGCATCGTTGGGAAACAGCTCGGAGATGATCTCCCCTTTGTTATCTATAACACCCTGGGAAGAGCAAAAACCGATCATTTTCTCTGCTTTAAGCTTTATCGCCAGTTGGGTGGCCACTTCTTCCGCCGTCAGGTTAAAACTTTCCCCGGTAACGGATACCGCCACCGGCCCCAGCAGCACAATGGCGTTGCTGTCCAGTTGGCGATGGATGGCTTCGTCATCGATGCGCCGTATGCGCCCGCTATGGCAATAATCCACCCCGTCGTCGACGCCCAGGGGTTGCGCGATGATGAAATTACCGCTCACCACGTTGATGTGCGCCCCCTGTAGCGGCGTATTGTTCAGGCTCATGGATAAACGGGCGGTGATATCCAGCTGCAGCAACCCCGCCGCCTGCTTCACCAGCTCGAGGGTTTGGGCATCCGTGACCCTGGTATGCTTGTGGTAAATGGGCTCCAGATGATGCACCGCCAGATTGGCGTCAATCTGCGGCCGGGCGCCGTATACCAGCACCAGACGAATGCCCAGGCTATGAAGGAGACCGATATCGTTAACGATATTGGCGAAGTTTTCATGTTCTATGGCTTCACCGCCCAGCATGACGACAAACGTCTTGCCACGATGAGCATTGATATAGGGAACTGAGTGGCGAAAGCCCTGGACCAGTTCAGTACTACGTTCCTTCACGGCAAACCCTCTGTGAATGGTTATTCGGATTTCGTGTATTTTTATGCTATTAACGCCAGGTTGGCAAGCAGCATTTATCGCCAATTTTCATTGTAAAGAAAGGAAAATAACCCCTTGGCAGATAAGCATAGAGTCTTTTGGAGGTGACATAAACCCGCAGATTGGGTAAAGTTTTTGGCGTAGTAAAAAAAAGCCTGATTTATCATTAGAATAACTTCAAGTAAAGGGGGTTCATGCCGGATCATGATTTTTTACCGTCTCGCCGCCGCCTGCTAAAGGGGGCGGCGGCCACCTGGCTGCTGAGTCTCAGCCGGGCGGGCGCGGCCGCGCCGGTGGCGCTGGTTGCGGTGCGTATCTGGCCGGCCACGAGTTATACCCGCATGACATTGGAATCCCAGTCAGTGTTGCAGTACCGTCATTTCATGCTCCGCGATCCCCTTCGTCTGGTGGTGGATATCCAGGGGATGCATTTGAATGCAATCATGCGAGGCGTGGGCGCACTGGTGAAAGAGCAGGATCCCTATATCAGGGGGGTGAGGGCGGGGCAGTTCGACGGCCATACCGCCCGGCTGGTGGTGGAACTCAAACAACCGGTGGAGCCGCGGTTTTTGACCCTGCCGCCGGTGGCCGGTTTCAAACACCGGCTGGTGATGGATCTTTACCCCAAAGCCGGCAGCCGGGGCGCCGTGCAGGACGATCCGCTGCTGGCGCTGCTGGAGGATTACAATCAGGGCGATCTGGCGCGAAATCTGCCGCCGGAGTCTCAGGGACCGCGGGCAGGAAAGGCCGGGCGCGATCGTCCCATCGTGATTATGCTGGATCCCGGCCATGGCGGCGAGGATCCGGGAGCCATCGGCAAGCGGCGCACCCGTGAAAAGGATATTGTATTAAAAATCGCGCGGCATCTGCGGACGTTAATTGAACGCGAAGCCCATATGAAAGTGTATATGACCCGCAATGAAGACGTCTTTATTCCACTGCAGGTTCGGGTGGCGAAAGCGCGCAAACTCCGGGCGGATCTGTTTGTTTCCATACATGCTGATGCCTTTACCGACCGTTCTGCCCGCGGCGCCTCGGTATTTGCCCTGTCCACCAAAGGCGCCACCAGCGCCGCCGCGCGTTTTCTGGCGCAGACGCAAAATGCCGCCGATGAAATAGGCGGCGTGGGCAAGAGCGGCGATAGGTACCTCGATCATACCCTGTTTGATTTGATGCAAACCGCCACCATCACCGACAGCCTGAAATTCGGCCGGCAGGTATTGTCCCGACTGGGTAAAATCGCGCATTTGCATAAAAACACCGTTGATCAGGCCGGTTTTGCGGTGCTTAAAGCGCCGGATATCCCTTCAATCCTGGTAGAGACCGGGTTTATAAGCAACATCGACGAAGAGCGGCGGTTGGCCACCTCCAGGTATCAACGGCAACTGGCGGAATCAATTTTGGCCGGCATCAAGGGATACTTTGCCGCGGGCGGGGTATTGGCGCATCGTTGAAAGGGGACTAAGGGCTGTTTTGCCGCGGGAAACGCCGTGGCGAAGGAAATAACACAAAAACCCGCCTGAAAAGGAGGGGAGAAATACGACTGAATGTTTTACGACAGGCTTGCTTGAAGTTGGTTGCGGGGGCCGGATTTGAACCGACGACCTTCGGGTTATGAGCCCGACGAGCTACCAGGCTGCTCCACCCCGCGTCCGATAATGACATCTGTGAGCAGTCAGATGTTGACTTCGTACGGTATGACGTTTTGTTGATTGGTTGCGGGGGCCGGATTTGAACCGACGACCTTCGGGTTATGAGCCCGACGAGCTACCAGGCTGCTCCACCCCGCGTCCGTGGATGCGCACTATACTCCGGACAGTAACTGATGCAACCCCTTTTTGCGATTAATCGCGTAGAATAATGATTTTTGTTTATACAGAGGCATTTTTGCTGGTTTTATAGACATATCCTCATGTTCTTTTTGAATTAATACATTTATCTATTGATTAACGTTTGCTATCTTTCGGCGTAAATGCAAGAGCATGGTTTTCACATGAGAGCAATATGAACAAGCACTGGCTTCGCTATCTTTCCATTGGTCTGGCTATCGCCATCCTGGCCGGATGTTCGTCCCGGCCCACCGATCGCGGGCAGCAATATAAAGATGGTCATCTTACGGAGCCCTTTGGGCTGGTTAACGAGCCTAACGCCAAAGGCCGACCAGTGAATGCCAAGGATTTTGCCGATCAGGTGACGCAAACCCAGTTTGCCGCCACCGGGCTTTATAACCGCAATTACGCCGATTATGATGCGGTCAAGCGCTGGGCGATGGCGGGAGCCGATACCCGGCAACTGAGCCAGTTCGGTATTAAAGCCTATCAGATGGAAGGTGTGGATAATTACGGTAATGTTCAGTTCACCGGTTATTATACTCCGGTGATCCATGCCCGCTATACGCCGCAGGGGGAGTTCCAATATCCCCTATACCGTATGCCGCCGCGAGGGGCCAAGCGACGGTTGCCCGATCGCGCGGCCATCTATGCCGGCGCCCTTGAGGGCCGGGGACAGGCTATCGCCTATAGTAATTCCATGCTGGATAATTTCCTGATGGAAGTTCAGGGCAGCGGTTATGTGGATTACGATGACGGGCGGCCGCTGATGTTTTTCGGTTATGGCGGCAATAATGGCCATCCTTATCGCAGCATCGGCAAAGTACTTATCGACCGCGGGGAAGTGGCGCGGGAAAATATGTCGATGCAGGCGATACGGCAATGGGCCGCCCGCCACAGCCCGTCTGAAGTGCAGGAACTGCTGGAACAGAATCCGTCCTATGTGTTCTTCAAACCGATTCCCTTTGCGCCGGTGAAAGGCGCCAGCGCCGTACCTCTGGTAGCCAAAGCATCGGTGGCGTCTGACCGTTCGCTGGTTCCGGCGGGAACCACTTTGCTGGCGGAAGTACCGTTATTGGATGATAACGGTAAATTTACCGGCAAATATGAAATGCGGTTGATGATAGCCCTGGATGTGGGCGGCGCCATCAAAGGCCAGCATTTTGATATTTACCAGGGAATCGGTCCGCAGGCGGGCCAGGCCGCCGGCTATTACAATCATTATGGCCGGGTCTGGGTGCTCAAGGGGACGGGGTCGCTGAACGCGGTACCGTTAATGATCGGCAATAGCGGCGCGCCCGCCGCTGCGGCCAATACCGTGCAGGTCAGTTACGATAACTGAACGGCCAACCGAGGTTTCAGCCATGAGCGGTCAATATACAGACGCCTATTTACAACGTTTTGGCGGCACCGCCCGGTTATACGGTCAACAGGCGCTGGCGGTGTTTCATCGCGCCCATGTTTGCGTGATAGGTATCGGCGGCGTGGGGTCCTGGGCGGCGGAAGCGCTGGCGCGTACCGGGATCGGCGCGTTGACCTTAATCGATATGGACGATGTCTGCGTCACCAATACCAACCGGCAGATCCATGCGCTGAAGGAACAGGTGGGGCGGCCTAAGACCGAGGTTATGGCGGCGCGCATCGCCTCCATTAATCCGGAATGCGTCGTGACCAGCGTGGATGATTTCATTACCGTGGATAATGTCGCCGCTTTACTGGATCGCGGTTTTGATTATGTTATCGATGCGATTGACAGCGTGCGGCCGAAAGCGGCCCTGCTGGCCTATTGCCGGCGCAATAAAATTCCGGTGGTGACCATCGGCGGCGCCGGCGGACAAATCGACCCGACGCAAATCCGCGTCGCCGATTTGGCGAAAACCATCCAGGATCCGCTGGCGGCAAAGCTGCGTGAACGGCTTAAGCATGATTTCAACGTGGTGAAAAGCAGCAAGGGAAAGCTCGGCATCGACTGTGTGTTTTCCACTGAGCAGCTGGTTTATCCGCAGGCGGACGGTACGGTGTGCGCGTCGCCTTCCACCGCCGAGGGGCCCAAGCGTATGGATTGCGCCTCCGGTTTCGGCGCGGCCGCTATGGTTACCGCCAGCTTTGGTTTTATCGCGGTTTCCCATGCGCTGAAGAAGATGCTTGCCCGGCAGGCGAGGCTGGCTGAAGCCGCCACGTCGCCTGAATCTCGGCCCGAGCCTGAGGTACAGTGCGCGGCCGGCGGCGGACAATAATCCCGCCGCCTTAGCGCCGGAGTCAACCGCCGTGCCGGCGGCCACATCACCTTCCCGCTATGCCTTTTTCGGCCATGGTTCCATCACCTCCCCACCCTCAATTGGCGATATAGCTGTCGACAATGGCGTTGATGCGGCCGGCAATGGCGGCGAGTCCGCCGGCCCGGCTGACGCTGAGTTCAGCCCGCAGGCCCAGGTCAACGAACGGCGCGAGGGGATCCTGCCCTGCCAGCTGTGCCGGCGTTTTACCTTCCACCGCCGCCAATACGATGGCCAGCAGGCCTTTAACGATACGGCCGTCGCTGGCGGCATAAAAATGCAGGCTGCCGTCCTCTTGCCGCACGTGGCCAAGCCAGACGCGGTTTTCACACCCAGACAGGGCGGTTTCAGGCGTCTTCAATGCTTCCGGTAATTCCGGCAGGGCCTTGGCCAGCAGAATAATCTGTCGCAGGCGCTCTTCCCATTGCCGGCAGCCGGCAAAACGCGCCCTGATTTCCTCGCTGGAAATAGCGTGGCCGAAGGGGTGTCGGTCCGTTATCGGTTCGTTCATGGCGTCAATGTTTCCGTCGGTTTTATCGTGGACTATCAATCCCGCAGCAGCGTCAGCGCTTTTTCCACCGCCGCCGCCAGACGGTGAACGTCCCGGCGGGTGTTATAGGGGGCGAACGAGGCGCGCAGCGTGCCGGTAACCCCCAACGCCGCCATCAGCGGCTGGGCGCAGTGCTGCCCGGCGCGCAGGGCAATGCCTTCCTGTGCCAGTATCATGGCGATATCCTGGTGATGAATACCGGCAAAGTCGAACGAAAGCAGGCTCGAACCGGGACAACGAAAGGCGCGAAAGCCCGGCAGCGCCGACAGGAGTTCTTGCGCCAGGTCCGCCAGGGAGACGCTGTAGCGCTCCGCCCCATCCCGGTCTTGCCATGAAAGCCAGTCCAGGGCGGCGCCAAGCCCTATCACGCCGGCGATATTCGGCGTGCCTGCCTCAAAGCGCTGCGGCGGAGCCATGGGAGTGAATCCCTCGAAAGCGGCCGCGCTCAGCATTTTGCCGCCGCCTTGCCAGGGCGGCATTTGCGCCAAAAGTTGCGGTTTGCCGTAGAGCACGCCAATCCCGGTGGGACCGTACAGCTTATGGCCGGAAAAGGCATAAAAATCAATATCTGCATTTATCAGGTCCGGCGGCCGGTGTACTGCTCCCTGGGCTCCGTCCAGTACGATGACCGCCTGGGGAAAACGGCGGACGAGCGCGATTATCGCTGCCAGGTCCGGGCAGCCTCCGGTTACGTTTGACATTTGCGAGACGGCCACCAGGCGGGTCCGATCGTTCAATAATCGCGCCAGACCGGCCGGCGAGGGCAATAAATCCGCAGCCAGCGGCCATTTGACGACCTTGGCGCCGGTTTGTTGCGCCACCATCAGCCAGGGCACCAAATTGGCGTGATGCTCGGCTTCACTGACAATAATCTCATCCCCCGGCCGCAGGCGAGGTCGCGCATAGCTTTGCGCCACGAGGTTGAGGGATTCGGTGGTGCCGCGAGTCCAGACTATGCTGTCAGGCCCCGGCGCATTCAGCCAGTCCGCCACCTGCCGCCGGGCCTGTTCGTAGCGAACCGTGAGGGCCATGGCCGCTGCATACTGGCTGCGATGTACGTTGCCGCTATCATGGCGATAAAACGCCTCGGTGGCGGCAATCACCACCTCCGGTTTCAACGCGGTGGCGGCACTGTCCAAATACGCCACCTCATCGTTCAGCGCCGGGAATTGCCGGCCATAGGCCATGAAATCAAATTCACTCATCACCACGTTCTCACTGTCATAAAATTACAGACTTGTCCTATTATCGCCGTCTGTGGCGGGGAAGCGGCAGGATTTTATTCCCTTTTTTGGGAAAAAGCCCCCTGCTTTTTTTGTTAATTATCATAAGGTAAGAAAAATGACCTGCTTGCCTAAATGTTCCAGTTAAGTTTTTTTAATCTGCGAGGAGTTAATGATGAAGAAAACAGCCGCAGTTATCTCTGTTTTTCTGCTTGGGTTAACCCTGAGTGCCTGTTCGAGCAATTATGTCATGCATACCAACGATGGTCGCACCATTGTCTCTGACGGTAAACCCAAAGTCGATGATGAAACCGGCATGATAAGCTACAAGGACGCCAACGGTACACAGCAGCAGATCAACCGTGCCGATGTGAAAGAAATGATGGAAGCGAAATAATATAGACTTTTTATACCGCCTCCTTATTTTGGCAGCATAAAAAAGCACCGCTTCCGCGGTGCTACATATTCACTAGGGACAGACAGAGAAATGTACAGAAATGCCAAGGAGTAATTAAAGCGGCCTGAATCCAGGCCAAATCCGCAAACACAACATCACTCGGCAAGCCAAAAGCCATCCGGACTCCCCAACATTCAAGAACCCGCATACCTTTTCGTTCCGGCTCACCGGTGGCGGAACTATAGGTATTTGCTGGTGCATCCACAACGGACAATTTATAATGCCTCGGATAAAAAAAACTAATAGGTCAGGTATCTGTGTCTAATTTGCAATCCACCAGCGCTGATAAAGTGTCCCAACATGTCTAAACGCTTACCGCCGCTCAACGCCTTGCGGGCTTTCGATGCGGCAGCGCGCCATTTGAGCTTTACCAAAGCGGCGGAAGAACTGTTCGTAACCCAGGCGGCGGTCAGCCATCAAATCAAATCGCTGGAGGATTTCCTTGGGCTTAAGCTGTTTCGCCGGCGCAACCGTTCGCTGCTGCTGACGGAAGAGGGTCAGAGTTATTACCTTGATATAAAAGAGATTTTTTCTGATCTGGCTGACGCTACCCGTAAACTGCAGTCTCGCAGCGCGAAAGGCGCGCTCACCGTCAGTCTATTACCCAGCTTCGCTATTCAGTGGCTGGTGCCGCGGCTGTCCAGTTTTAATGCCGCCTGGCCGGGCATCGACGTGCTGATCCAGGCGGTGGATCGCGAGGAAGACAAGCTGGCGGACGACGTGGATGTGGCGATATTTTACGGGCGCGGCAACTGGCCGGGGCTCAAGGTGGAGAAACTCTATGCCGAGTATCTTTTACCGGTGTGCTCGCCGTCACTGCTCAGCGGCCTGCATCCGCTGGCCTCCCCGGCGGATTTGATTCATCACACCCTCTTGCACGATGCTTCGCGCCGGGACTGGCAGGCTTATACCCGCCAGTTGGGGCTGACGCACATCAACGTTCAGCAGGGGCCGATTTTCAGCCACAGCGCCATGGTCTTGCAGGCGGCGATCCACGGTCAGGGCGTTGCCTTGGCAAATAACGTCATGGCGCAGACCGAGATAGAAGCAGGCAGGCTTATCTGCCCCTTCAACGAAGTGCTGGTAAGTAAAAACGCTTTTTATCTGGTTTGTCATGACAGCCAGGCTGAAGTAGGTAAAATAGCCGCCTTTCGTCAGTGGATAGTCGGGCGTGCCGCCAGCGAGCAGGAAAAATTCCGGGTCCGTTACAATAACGGCCAGACAGTCGAACCACAATAACACTGATAATATACCCAATAGATTCCAAGCTGGGGGCAGCCAAAACGCCTGCGGCTTGAAAGGTGAAGGGTATAACAGCGTAATCATTAGGATTGTAAGATGCGAAGTCGCGCCATGTTGGTTTTTGCCGCCGTCAGCGGCCTGGTCTATGTCGTGCTCGGCGCTTTCGGCGCCCATGTGTTGAGCCAGACGCTGGGTGAAATGGAGATGTCCTGGCTGAAAACCGGCCTGCAATACCAGGCGTTCCATACGCTGGCCATTATGGCGCTTAGCGTCGCCACGCAGCGCCACGCCAGCCTGTGGTTTTATTGGAGCGGCGTCATGTTGGCTATCGGAATCGTGCTGTTTAGCGGCAGCCTTTATTGCCTGGCTTTGTCGCACCTGCGCATGTGGGTGTATATCACGCCGGTGGGCGGGGTCTGCTTTTTGGCCGGGTGGATTTTAATGTTGTCAGGCGCGTTGCGTCTTAAAAAGAAGGCCGAACGCCGTGAATAAAGTGATTTTATATTGCCGCCCCGGGTTTGAAAAAGAGTGTGCGGCGGAAATAACCGACAAGGCCGCCGGACTGGAGATTTTTGGCTTTGTCCGGGTGAAGGAGCACAGCGGTTATATCATATTCGAATGTTATCAGCATGATGAAGCCGATCGTTTGCTGCGGGAAATCCCCTTCGCCGACCTGATATTCGCCAGGCAAATGCTGCTGACCGGCGAGCTGTTGCGTGATTTACCGCCGGAGGATCGCATAACCCCCATCATCGGCATGCTGACCGGCGCCGTTAACGGCGCGGGGGACGTGCGGGTGGAAGTGCCCGATACCAATGAAAGCAAAGAGCTGATGAAGTTCTGCCGTAAATTTACGGTGCCCCTGCGCGGGGCGCTGCGGGCCCAGAAGCTGCTGACCCCGCAGGAAAAAGCCAATCGTCCGGTTATCCATGTATTTTTTATCGCGCCGGGCTGTTGTTATGTGGGGTATTCCTACAGCAATAACAACTCGCCTTTTTATATGGGCATCCCCCGCCTCAAATTTCCCACCGAGGCTCCCAGCCGGTCCACGCTGAAGCTGGAAGAGGCGTTTCATGTCTTTATCCCCAGCGATGAATGGGATGAGCGGCTGGGCAGCGGCATGTACGCGGTGGATTTGGGCGCCAGCCCCGGCGGCTGGACCTATCAACTGGTGAAACGCAGCATGATGGTGCATGCGGTGGATAACGGCGACATGGCCGCCAGCCTGATGGACACCGGCCAGGTCATCCACCATCGTGCCGATGGGTTTAAATTCGAGCCGCCGCGCAATAATGTCTACTGGCTGGTGTGCGATATGGTGGAACAACCGGCGCGTGTGGCGCAGCTTGCCGCCGACTGGCTGGTTAAGGGCTGGTGTCGCGAGGCTATCATCAATCTCAAACTGCCGATGAAAAAGCGTTATGAGGAAGTCTGCCAAAACCTGGACCTGCTGCGCAACAGCCTGAAGGAAAACAGCGTTTACGGAGAGATCCATGCCAAACAGCTCTATCACGATCGGGAAGAGGTAACGGTGCATATCCGCCGTTTCTGGAGCGCAGTGCCCGGACGCCGGGACGAGCGATAAGTCACGAACCCGGCGGCTCAATGGTCCGCAAAGGCTTGCGCTCGCAGGCATCCTGCCGCTTACAGACACCGCCGCGGCCACCGACGCGAATGATATTGACCGCGTCATGATGCCCGCTATGGCTGCTTGCGGCGCCTAGTTTGTCAGTCCGAAACCGCGGGGGTATTTCAGCTCCTTGACACGCCCGCGGCTATTGACATTATAGATATTAACCGGCAGCTTGCCCCGCGGCGGCAGTTTGCCGATGATTATCTCGGCGACTGCATTAAGAGACGTGGCCAGTGAACTGCCCTTTTTGGCACCATAAAAGGAGTAGGTCGCCAATACCGCATCCGCCATATCGCCATAACCAACGACGTCATAGGGCGTTTTTAAGGAGAGATATATCACCTTCTTTTGCCTCCGTTTGGCAAAGGCCATCGCTTCTTGAACGCTGTTCTTACGAGAAAGGACCGGCGTGGTTTGCCGGGATAAACCCGGGGCGTCCGCTAATCCTTTGGCCCGATCCAACATGTTGCCGATAATTAAGATATCGCATTGATTGATGCTGACATTACGGAGCCAATCTGCTTCAATCAGATCGCCGCTCTTAACCATATGGTAACCATTTTCCCACAGAGTATGTTCAATGGCCGCGCCCTGTTCGGCCAAGGGTGTCAAAATATAGATGGATTGGGAATTATCCTCCAGGGAATAAGCTGACCGATATTTTTCAATAAGGTTACCGAGCGGTCGGTAATTTCTTTTCCAATGTTCTGCTCAAGGTGATATCTCCAGGAGCGGTTCCGTTGAACGGGGCGATAATATTTCTTTTCAGCTTAAGTTCGATAATCCGTTTGACGGACTCTGACACCATGTGCTCATCAATGACCCGGGCGGTAATTTTTCCCGACAGAATATTAATCAGCGACTGCAATCGGTGGACGTCGGAGATGTGGTATATGCTAACCGGCATAAGCGCAATATCCACGCCGGCCTTGAAGGTGAATTCCATCACGGTGTGAATATCGAAATTATCGCTGATGGCCTTCATATTCAGCGCATCGGTTATAGTAACTCCCTGAAATTCCAGTTCCTTTCGCAATAGGTCGGTCTGTATTTTTTTTGACAATGTCGCCGGCACTATGATCTCTTCTCCGGCCCTGTTTTTAATGCAGGTGTTATCCAGGGACGGGTATTGGATATGTGCGGTCATAATCATATCCGGCGCTTCGCCGGATGTAATAGCGTCGCGATAGGGCGCCAGATCGATCTCATTGGCGTCTTGGCGGTTTTTGTTTACCATCGGCAAGCCAAAATGGGAATCGGTCACCGTGTCCCCATGGCCGGGAAAATGCTTGGCGACGCTCACTACGCCTTTGCTGCCGATGCCGGCTATCATTTCCCGTGCCAATCGCCCTACGCTGGCCGGGTCGTCGCCGAATGAACGAACATTAATCACCGGATTATTTGGGTTGCTGTTGACATCCATCACCGGCGCGAAAATGGTATTAATGCCGAGTGACGACAGATCCCGGGCTAGAACACATCCCTGCTTATAGGCCAATTTACTATCCACCGTGTCCATACAGGCGGCGCCCAGCGCCATATTGCCCGGGAAAGCAGAGAACTCGCCGCGGGGCAGCCGAAAGACGCTGCCCCCCTCGTTATCAGTGGCAATAAATAAAGGGATGCCTCCCGCCGGTATGGCATCCTGCAGATCGTCGGTGAGTTTTTGTATTTGTTCTTTATTCTTCAGGTTATTGGCAAACAGAATAATTCCACCAATATGATTGTTTCTAATAATATTTCTTATTGTTTCCGTTAGCTGCACCATATCCTGCTTAACGCTTGTTTTGGTATCTTCTCGCCAATAACGGAAGTCCAGCATGATTTTCTGACCTATTTTTCTTTTAAAGTCATTTTGCTACTATTTCATCGCTTTGACTTGCCGCTGTCAGATTTTTCCAATAGACAGATGATTTGACGCGTTATGGTGCAAATCAATGGGGCGTGAAGGGGAGGGCATGGACTTGGCACAGGCGGAGTGTGATTCTGATATCATATATGACTCACGTTATTAAGATGGAGCAGCAGGGTAAATAAATCACTCAGATAAGCACCAATGTAAGAATATAGTTCCTTTGAAATAAAGAGATTATCTTACCGGAGAAACTTGAACAGGAGGGAAACGCAGATGAAATATCAACTCAGGAGGCTTCGCATATTTTCTATATGAAAATATCAAAGCGTTTTTTTGTGCCAACGGTGGCCGTCGGCCACCTGCGGGGGGATTAACGGGGTAAACGCAGCTGCTGCAGGTTCCCTTCCAGGGTTACGCCGGTATCCAGCGTCGCCACCCGGCGACATATAAAGGCCATTTCCCGCTGCGGTTCCAGTTTATTCCGCCATTTAGGCGGGATATCGGCCAATCGCCCATAAAGCGTTTCCAGGCTGCCGGCCTGGCTGATTAACTGCGTAGCGGTTTTGGCGCCGATACCGGCGACACCGGGAATCTTACTGCCGCTGATGCCGGCCAATCCCCAGTAATCGGGCAATTGTTGCGGCTGCACGCCGAAGGTCTCGGTAATAAAGGGCAGATCCAGCCAGCGTTTTTGAAAATAGTCCCTGATGTGGATTGCCGGCGATAATAGCTGGCAATATCCCTTATCGGTTGAAATCAAAGTCACGCGATGTCCGGCGGCGGCGACTTTGAAGGCCAGCGTCGCGGCGATATCGTCCGCTTCGTATCCTTTTAGCTGCCACGATGCCACGCCGGTTTGGCTGAACAGCCGCCTGATGTCCGGCAACAGTGCGCGCAGCTCGTCGGGCATCGGCGCGCGTCCGCCTTTATAGGCCGGTAAAAGTTGATGGCGCCAGCTTTCGTCGCGTTGTTCATCGTCAAATACCGCCACTGCGTGGGTCGGTTCACTATGAAAAATCAGCTGCTTCAGCGCATGGGTACAGGCTGATGGGCAGGAAGAACCCTGGGTGGCATGCATGCGGCGAATCAGGTTCAACGCATCCACAATCAATAAATGAACCGTCATGGCGTGTCGTCCTTATCATCATCCATCGGGAGGCAGGACAGGACGCCGGAATTGGCTTTGTCCTGTCGTCAAGTCGGGCCCGGCGTTAAATACAGATTTCGTAGCAAGGGATATAGGCGCTGCCCGGTAATTTCATGCGGTGTTGCGCGACAAAACCCTGTAATAAGAAATCCATGCGTTTCATAATGTCCGGATCGCCGCGCAGCTTGTAGGGGCCGTGCTGCTCTATGGACTGGATGCCGTTTTCCTTTACGTTGCCGGCAACAATGCCGGAAAACGCCCGCCGCAGCGCCGCCGCCAGCTGTTCGGCCGGCTGGTCGCGATGCAGATTCAGGTTGGCCATGTTTTCATGGGTGGGATCGAACGGGTGCTGAAGATCCTGCGCCACCTTCAGCGACCAATTGAAGCTATAGGCATCGCCGCTGCTGCGCCGGTTTTCCTTGACCCTGGGCATGGCTTTTTTCATTTGGCGGGCCACTTCCGCCGCATCGTCAATGATGATGGTGTAATATTTGCGGGCCTGCTCGCCCAGGGTACTGACGACAAATTCATCCAGCACCCGGAAGTAATCGGCGCTGATGCCCGGACCGGTAAGAATCAGGGGCAGCACCTGTTCTTTATTGGCCGGATTCATCATGATCCCCAGCAGGTACAGCAGCTCTTCCGCGGTGCCCACCCCGCCCGGGAAAATAATGATGCCGTGGCCGATACGGACAAACGCTTCCAGCCGTTTTTCAATATCCGGCATGATAATCAGCTCATTTACCAGCGGATTGGGCGGTTCGGCGGCGATAATGGACGGTTCGGTCATGCCGATAAAGCGTCCTTCCTTGTAGCGCTGCTGGGCATGGCCCACCGCCGCGCCTTTCATCGGCGCCTCCATGGCGCCCGGTCCGCAGCCGGTGCAGATATTGAGTTCACGCAGACCCAGCTGGCTGCCTACTTTGCGGCCATAGAGATATTCGGTTTCGCTGATGGAATGGCCGCCCCAGCAGACAATCATATTCGGCGCTTCGCCCACGTGCAGGCCGCGGGCGTTGCGCATAATGGAGAATATCAAGTTGGTGATATGCACCGAGTTATTCAGGTTAAGGCTCTGATGGTGGCCGGCTGAGGCAATCTGGCCGTTGACGAACAGAATATCCCGCAGCACGGCGAACAGATTCGCCTGGATGGAGCGGATAAGACTGCCGTCGACAAAAGCCTCTTCGGGCGGGTTCACCAGCTCAAGCTTCACGCCGCGCTCGCGGCGCAGCACATTAATATCGAAATCCTGGAAACGGGCCAGCAGTTCTTTGCTGCTGTCGGTTTGAGCGCCTGAATTCAATACCGCCAGCGAACAGTTGCGAAACAGACGATAGAGATCGCTGCTGGCGGTACGTTTGAGCATATCCACTTCGAGTTGTGACAGTAAATCCATGGAGCCTAGGGGGCTGATATGGGTAATCAAAATAACTCCTTGGTGCGCGGTTTCGCACAAAATTTTTCTTCGAACGCGTCTTGTTGTAGCATTATTGCCGCGCCAGCCGGCCGGCTGAGGGAATGAATGGCGTATTGCTCCGCCACGGGTTGATATCCAGCCCGCCGCGACGGGTGTAGCGGGCATAAACCGACAGCTGCTCGGGATGACAAAAATGCATCAGGTCGGTAAAAATCCGTTCCACGCACTGTTCATGGAATTCATTATGATGGCGGAAAGAGACCAGATAGCGCAATAAGGCTTCCCGATTGATGCGCGGGCCGCGATAGGTGATTTGCACCGATCCCCAATCCGGCTGGTGGGTGATCAGGCAATTGGATTTCAGGAGGTGGCTGACCAGGGTCTCGCTGACCTGCGCGTTATCGTCCGCGGCGTGCCGAATCCATTCATTGCTGAAGGTATAATCATCAATGAGGATATCCTGCTCATCAATGCACTCGCCGGCAAAGTCGGCGATGCAACGGCCGGCAATATCGCCGAGGCGGAACAAATCCACATTCACGTCACCTGCGGCGCAGCGGGCGAGGTCGCGGATCAAAACATCCCGTACCTGGTCCCAGTGGGCGAATCGCGTCTGGTTAAAGCTGTTAAGATAAAGCTTGAAGCTTTTGGATTCGATAAGATTGCGGCTGGCGGCGTCAAGGCGCATTTCGCCGATGGCCACCTGCGGCACGCCCTTGTCGTTGAGCCAGGACAGTTCGTACAGCGTCCAGATATCGGCACCGTGGAATCCCAGCGTATGCGGCGCCAGACCCAACGGTTCCCG
Source organism: Sodalis ligni (assembly GCF_016865525.2). NCBI lineage: Bacteria > Pseudomonadati > Pseudomonadota > Gammaproteobacteria > Enterobacterales > Bruguierivoracaceae > Sodalis > Sodalis ligni. Next base: position 1,083,819 of record NZ_CP075169.1, read on the forward strand.
GTTGAGCGCGCGCGGTACCCCTTGCAGCAAGGCGGCATCGTATCGATCGCTATAGGGGGTGGGTTTGCCCAGTGTCAGCGATCCTAACGCCGGTTGATTTTCATAATCGGACATATTATAAGCGGACATAAATAAATGGTTACCCTGAATCCTTCTTATTACACAAGGTCTAGTGTAACGTAGAGCGCCGCAAGATGAGAGAGATTATGGATTACCAAGTGTCACAGGCATTGCAGGCATTCACCCGCCGCTACCAGCAGCACTGGCGTACCGCTACCGGCGGCGCCCCGGCCAGCCGCGCGCTGTTCGGCGTGCCGTCCCCTTGCGTGATCGGTGAGGATGGGGATCAGGTCTACTGGCAGCCTTGCCCGCCGCCTGAAAGCCTGACCCTGGCGGGGGTGGAACGGGCGTTGGAGCTGCGGTTGCAGCCGGCGGCGGAAGCATTTTATTGCAGCCAGCTGGCGGGAGATATGGCGGCAAGCTATCTCGCGCGCCCGCTGGAATTGCTGCAGGTTTGGAGCGAGGCCGATGGTATCCGCATCCAGGAAAATCTTATCGGTCATCTGCTGATGCAAAAAAGGCTGAAACTGCCGCCGACGCTGTTTATCGCCACTACGGATTCCGAACTGACGCTTATCTCAATTTGCAATCTCAGCGGGCAAATCCTCCTTGAAGAGCTCGGGCGCAAAAATCGCACGGTGCTGGCTGATAACCTGCAGGATTTCCTATCCCTGCTGGAACCTAAAGTAGCATGAATGTATCTGTCGTGTTTGTTGATTAGAGCGTAAGAGATCTCCTACAAATACTGTGAGATATTGCCGGCAATATATATTTACACCCTAAGCGTTAACGCTAATTATTCTATTTTAATCAATGAATTAATTAGCAATGTTAACTGTGCAACTTGGAACAATATCTGCGGCTATGCATAACCGTCTTGTATATTGCCTTCGATTAAGCGATCTTATCAATCAATTTGACGATGCGGCTATCACGTTCGTTTTCCGGTTTTAGCCGCTGGCTGACAAGGATGGGTTCAGGACGAACCGCTATAGGGAGGGCCGCAGGACCGCGCCCGGATGTTTCAGGACGATGATCGGGACACCTCCAGGATGGAGAATGTGAGTGGATTAGGAAGATTCCGCGGGCAGGAAGGCCAAAAGGACATACGTCGGACGACGTAGCCGGTTTCAAGGATGGGATTGCCGATACGGAGCGTTTCAAGGTTATAGTGATTATAACTTTTCACGGATGAACGCAGGGAGCACAGCGATAGCGGGAATGCTATAAATGAACCGGGGGTACTGTTTCGACAGTACCCCCTTTTCTTTTATCTGATTTTCTATCTGATTTTCTCCTCGTCAATGGCAGAGATCCCTCATGATGGCTTATCATAGGCCACTATAATTCATAAAGGACCTTCGCTATGTTTTCAGCCGCCCAGGCAGCGGATGTCAATCTGCTGGCATCTTTTTTGTCCTGCGATCAGACCCTTGACGCCACGCCGCAACGGCTGGCCGGGCGTGGCAATGCCGATCTGCTGGTGTTGCTGGGCAATGCGGTGCTTATTACCGCCGAACGCGTGTTCCAGGCGGCCTGCGCCGGCGTCGCGCCGAAAATCCTTATCGCCGGCGGCGTGGGGCATGCCACCGAACTGTTATACCGGGCGGTGCGGCAGCATCCCCTTTATCATGACATCGCCACCGCCGGGCGTAGCGAAGCGGAAATATTGCGGGATATCGGCCGGCGTTTTTTCGGTTTGGCCGATGACCGGATATTGCTGGAAACCCAGTCCGCCAACTGCGGCGACAATGCCCTGCGGGCCCGCCAGGTATTGACGGCGGCCGGTGAACAACCTCATACCGTGATCCTGACGCAGGATCCGCTGATGCAGCGGCGAACCGATGCCAGTTTCCGCAAGGTCTGGCAGGATAGCCCGGATGTACGTTTCATCAACTGGCCGACGCTGATACCGCGCTTTGAAGTGAACGCGGGACAAGTGGCATGGGGCAACCGGGAGTGCGCTGAATCCTGGCCGCTGCCGCGATTCGTTTCCCTGCTGCTGGGGGAGATCCCGCGCCTGCGCGACGCCCCCGGCGGCTACGGCCCGGCGGGGACCGGCTTTATTGCCCATGTGGATATTCCGCCGCACGTTGAAGCGGCGTATGCCCGTCTCGCGCCCGCGCTCAGAACCGAATTCGGCGACCGGTTGATTTGAGCGCCAAAGCCGCCATTAGCGCCCGGACGCGTTCAATGCTATCCTCAGCCGTTTTGCGAAGGGCCGTTACGGCGGAGTTGCGACGTTTTTGCAACCGCGAGGGCGTCCCGCCAGCAGGATTTATGCTGTTTTACCACCGGCGGCGGCCTTTGGGTCAGGAGCACACCATGAGCTTACATCTTGAAATCCGTCAGCATTTGTTTGATATCGAACAAACGATGAGGACCCTGGCGATTTGGCAGGCGCAACCGCCGGCGCGGGCGGCTTTTGAAAGCGTTGAGCCTTTTTGTATCGATACCATGCAGGCGGAGCAGTGGCTGCAGTGGATATTGTTGCCCCGCATGCATGCGTTACTGGATAAGCGCGCACCGCTGCCGGCCCGTTTCTCCATTGCCCCGTATTTTGAAGAAGCATTGCCTGACGCCGCGCCGCTGTTGGTACAGCTGCGCCGGTTGGACGATTTGCTCAACTCGAGCCCCACTTCCGGCGCGCGGATAATCCAGCATGATTGAAATATGTTATCGGGATGAGTTTTTGGTGGCGGTGAACAAACCGGCCGGCTGGCTGGTGCATCGCAGCTGGCTGGATCGTCGGGAGAAGATTGTGGTCATGCAAACGGTACGGGATATGCTGGGACAGCATGTGTTTACCGTGCACCGACTGGACCGGCCCACCTCGGGGGTGCTGCTGCTGGCGTTGTCCGCCGAGGTAGCCCACACCCTGTCCGGGCAGTTCGAGCAGCACCGGGTGAAAAAAACCTACCATGCGGTAGTGCGGGGCTATATGGAAGGCGACGGCACCATCGATTATGCCCTGACGCAGGAGCTGGATAAGATCGCCGATAAATTCGCCCAGCCGGACAAAGCGCCGCAGCCGGCGGTCAGCCATTATCGCGGACTGGCTCAAGTGGAGATACCGGTGGCTATCGGCCGCTATCCCACCTCCCGATACAGCCTGATGGAACTTACGCCGCAAACCGGCCGAAAGCACCAGCTGCGCCGCCATCTCTCCCATATGCACCATCCGCTGATTGGCGACTCGACCCATGGCGATCTGCGGCAGAATCGCGGTTTCGCCCGCACATTCGACTGTTCTCGCCTGATGCTGCACGCCAGCCGGCTGGAGTTGGCGCATCCGGTGACCGGACTGCCGCTGGTTATCGACGCCAGATGGGATCAGACCTGGCAAAACCTGGTGGAGCGGTTTCACTGGAACGGCATTCTCCCTGCTTATGAAAGGGTTGAGTTTGCCGCGGTCACAGGTCAGGATATGGCGACATTTATCTGAAAGCATCAATGAAAGGGAGTTATGCCAATGGCACAAGTGGGCATTTTTGTCGGCACGGTGTACGGTAATGCATTGCTGGTGGCCGAAGAAGCGGAAACCATTCTGGTGGAACAAGGCCACGAGGTGAAATTGTTCGAAGAGGGTACGCTGGAATCCTGGCAGTTTTATCGCCATCATTTTGTGCTGATCATTACCTCCACCACCGGCCAGGGAGATTTTCCCGACAGTATTGCCCCGCTGTTCCAGGCGGTGAAAGACCATGTGGGTTATCAGCCGGAATTGCGTTACGGTTTGATTGCCCTTGGCGACAGCAGCTACGAAAATTTCTGCGGCGCGGGGCATACCTTTGATGCGCTGCTCCAGGAGCAGGGGGCGGTCAGGATCGGCGAACTGCTGGAAATCGACGCGCAGGAAAACCCTGAGCCGGAAGTCGTGGCCGGCCCTTGGGTGGAAAAGTGGAGCGGGCTTCTCGGCGCCTGAAGCGTCCGGCCCTGGACTGTCTGACCGCCGGGGCGGCGGCCTGGATCTTGCCCTTAGGATTTGCCGCGGGTCAGTTTTTCCAGATCCGCTTCGATCTCGGCAATCTTGTTGGTGACCACGCTGTCGAGGTGGCGCAGATCGTCGAGGATTTTTTGCTTCAAATCCACTTCGGTCTGATCCCGCAGGCAGAGCTGATCCAGTTCGTCGATGACATAACGGAGGTTGGGACTGATTTCGTTGATTTCGCGATAACCTTCGGCGACGTTGTCGGAAACCACGGTTTTACGCTGGCGCGGATATTTGAACTTCACGCTTTTAGCGAAGAATTCACCTTTATCCCGGCGAAAATAAATTTTCAGAATGTCGTTATTGGCTTCCTGACGCAGGCTGTAACGGTCGATATCGTCCGGATGATTTACGCCAAGGCTTTTCAAGTTATCGTACATAGGACTACCTCTGGTGTGTAATATCCTGTGATGAGTATAACGCCCGGGGGCGCCATATACCCTTTATACCCGTCATACTTCAAGTTGCAGGTGTGTTGGCAATACTCGGCCCCTCCATGGGCCTCGCCCCTTCGGGGCCGCTGCAAGCAGCGTTCAAATCTGCTCCCGGCAGATTTGTCCTCGCTTACCCCAGTCACTTACTTGAGTAAGCTCCTGGGGATTCGCTGCGTCGCCGCCTTCCTGCAACTCGAAGTATTTAGGGTATATCTTGCTGAAGCCTTGCCGCAGCAAGAAATCAATCGGGTATACAATGTGATAAACGGCTTACATTACAGCCGGCTCTCTATCCATGGGGGCCGCGCGGGAAGCGCATTCGCCAATAAAGATATTAGTCTATCGTCCGTAATAACTCATTGATACCCACCTTACCGCGGGTCTTCTCGTCGACTTTTTTGACGATGACCGCACAATACAGGCTATAGCGCCCGTCTTTGGAAGGCAGATTGCCGGAGACCACCACGGAACCGGCCGGAACGCGTCCATAATGCACCTCGCCGGTTTCTCTATCGTAAATCTTGGTGCTTTGGCCGATAAAAACCCCCATGGAAATTACCGAGCCGGTTTCCACGATTACCCCTTCCACGACCTCGGAGCGCGCGCCGATAAAGCAGTTATCTTCAATAATGGTGGGATTGGCCTGTAACGGCTCAAGTACGCCGCCGATGCCGACGCCGCCGGACAAATGGACATTCTTGCCGATTTGCGCGCAAGATCCCACGGTCGCCCAGGTATCAACCATGGTGCCTTCGTCGACATAGGCGCCGATATTGACATAAGAGGGCATCAACACGGTATTGCGGGCGATAAACGCCCCCTGGCGGACGGTGGCGGGGGGCACTACCCTGAAACCTTCCCGCTGGAAGCGTGCCTGATCGTAACCGGCGAACTTCATCGGCACTTTATCGAAGTAACGCGTTTCCGCTCCGTCCATAAGCTGGTTGTCGCTGATGCGAAATGACAGCAATACCGCTTTTTTCAACCATTGATGGGTTATCCATTCACCATTGATTTTTTCCGCCACCCGCAGCGTACCGCTATCAAGACGGGCGATAACCTGGTTAACCGCGTCGCGGGTAACGCTGTCCGCCGTTGTCGGCGTGATGTCCCCGCGGCGCTCAAAGGCGTTTTCAATGATCTGTTGTAATTGCTGCATCCTATCTGTGTCCCGTATCTTGTCGAATGAAATAAATTATACCCATCATCACTTGTATCATACTTTTTCGTTCGGGGTGAGAGCCTCCGTCAGCTGCCGCTGCAATTCCTCACGGATCTCCCGGCTCAATGCGCGGCGGTCGCTGCCGGCCAGGATAAACAGGTCCTCCACCCGTTCGCCGATGGTGGAAATCCGCGCGCCGTGGAGCGATACGCCCAAATCCACGAACACCTCGCTGACCCGGGCCAGCAGGCCGGGCTGGTCCAGCGCCGTCAATTCTAGATAACTGCGCCGGTCCGAGTGCCCCGGCAGGAAATCCACCACGGTAGGCACAAAGAAGTGACGGAGTTTGGGGGAGGGGCGCCGTGAGCGCGGATGCTGGTATTTGCCGGGCTGCAGCGTTTGCAGCAGCGCCTGGCGAATGATGCTGTGGCGATCCGGCGCCAGCGGGCTGCCGTCCGGCTCAAGCACCACAAAGGTGTCCATGGCCATGCCGTCGCGATTGGTGAAAATCTGCGCGTCGTGGACGCTCAGGTTGCGCCGGTCCAATTCCCCCGCCACGGCGGCGAACAGGTAAGGACGATCCTGGCTCCAGATGAATATTTCCGTACCGCCGCGGGTAGCCTGGGGGCTGATGAGCACCAGGGGCTGGTCGCTATGGTGTTCCAGCAGATGGCGGGCGTGCCAGGTCAGCTGATTGGGGGAGTGGCGCAGGAAATAATCCGCGCGGCAACGGCTCCAGAGGCGATGCAGCGCCTCTTCGTCGACGTTTTCCATGCGCAGCAGCGCCAGCGCCTGCGAACGGTGGTGCCGGATGCGCGCGCGCATGTCCGGCATATTCTGCATGCCGCGCCGCAGCTGTTTTTCCGTGGCGAAAAAGAGTTCGCGCAGCAGGCTTTGTTTCCAGCTGTTCCACAGGGTTTCATTGGTGGCGCAGATGTCGGCCACCGTCAGGCAAAGCAAATAGTGCAGCCGGCTTTCCGTCTGCACTTCGGCGGCAAAGTGCTGCACTACCGCCGGATCCTGGATATCGCGCCGCTGGGCCGTTACCGACATGACCAGATGGAACCGTACCAGCCAGGCCACCAGCTGCGCTTCCCGGGAATGCAGGCCGTGCAGCTCGGCGAATTCCATCGCATCCTTGGCGCCCAGGGTGGAGTGATCGCCGCCGCGTCCTTTGGCGATATCGTGAAACAGCGCCGCCAGCAATAACAGGTGGGGGTGCGCCAGCCGGGGAAACAGCTCCACGCACAGCGGATGCCTGGGCCGCTCGTGCTCATCGGCGAAAGTCTCCAGCTTCATCAGGACCTGGATGGTATGCTCATCCACGGTATAGGTGTGGAACAGGTCGAACTGCATCTGACCGACGATATTGCCCCACTGCGGCATGTAGGCCCACAGCACGCTGTGCCGGTGCATGGGCAGCAAGGCATGCTTGACCGCCCCCGGGTGGCGCAGGATAGCCATGAAAAGCTGCCTGGCCTCGGGTATATTGCACAGCGGGCCGTCGAGATGGCGGCGGGCGTAGCGCAGTTGGCGAAGGGTGGAGGAATAGATGCCTGAGATGTTCTGATGCTGCACCATGCGGTAGAACATACGCAGTATCGCTTCAGGCTGGCGGGCGAACAGGGTTTCGTCCCGTAAATCGATGAGATCGCCGCGCAGCTGGAAGTCATCGTCCAGCGGCTGCGGTTTTCATCGGGCGCCAGGGCCAGGATAGCCTCATCGAACAGCTGCAGCAGCATCTGATTCAGTTCGCTGACGCGGCGGGTGACGCGGAAAAATCCTTCATCATGCGTTCCACCGGCACATTGCCCTCGCCGCGATAGCGCAGTATCTGCGCCACGCTTTGCTGCCGGTCGAACAACAGACGATTATCATAGCGGCTGATGGCCAGATGCAGCGCAAAACGAATACGCCACAGGAAACTCTGGCATTCGTTGAGCTCATCGCGCTCCGCCTGGGTCAAAAAACCAAACCCCACCATTTCGTCCAGGGAAGTGGCGCCAAAATGGCGATGGGCCACCCATAACAGCGTATGGATGTCCCGCAAACCACCGGGACTGCTTTTGATATCCGGCTCCAGGTTGTAACTGGTGCCGTGGTAGCGCTGGTGGCGCTCCTCCTGCTCCGCCAGCTTGGCGGGGAAAAATTGGCTCGAAGGCCAGAAATCCTCGCTGAAAATGCTCTTTTGCAATTTTAGGAACAGCGCCACATCGCCGCAGATCAGCCGGGACTCGATAAGATTGGTGGCGATGGTCAGATCGGCCTTGCCCTCCTGCAGGCATTGGTCGATGCTGCGAACGCTTTGGCCCACTTCCAGTTTCAAATCCCACAACAGCGTCAGCAATTCGCTGATATGCTGCGCCTGCCCGGCGGTAAGAGGGTTCTGGCTCAATACCAGTACATCGATATCGGATAACGGATGCAGTTCGGCGCGTCCATAGCCGCCCACCGCCACCAGCGCGGTTTCCGGCGCCGCGTCGAAACCGTGAAAGCGCCAAAGCTGCCGCAGCAGCTGATCGATATAGAGGGCACGGGCGTCAATGAGCGTCTCCGCCGGAACGCCGGCGTTGAAGGCATCCGCCAGCCAGGCATGAAAATCATCCAGCCGGTCCTTGAGAAATGCGCGATTCAGCGCCTCATCGGGCCAGGTCAACGGCGATGCGGGTTTGACAGGCAACGCGCTGTCGACGGGAGGGGCGGCGTACTGAAGGATTTTGTCCGGCATATAAGGCCCATGATAAAGCCGGTAAGTCCGTGGTGGGGGCAGCCCAACCCCGGCGTTACCGCACGAGTAGTAGGTCTGTGCCGGGGAACGGGGGTCGGCAACTGCCGCCGGTGGCCCGCCCCGGGGTACTGATTAAGCCCGCCGCTTCAGCTCCGGGCCCGCTGTGGTAGCGGCCCGCGTCGCAAAAAAGCCGGACCGGCGCTCAGGCCGGGTGCGTGATAACCGTGGGCAGGGTATCGTCGCTGCGCAAGGTCATAATTTCGCATCCGTTATCCGTTACCACAATAGTATGTTCATATTGCGCCGACAAGCTGCGATCCTTGGTTTTTACCGTCCAGCCGTCTTTCATGGTGCGGATGCGGTAGTCACCCGCGTTGACCATGGGTTCGATGGTGAACGCCATGCCCGGCTGCAGCACTACGCCGCCGTCATCGGCATCATAATGCAGCACTTGCGGCTCTTCATGGAAGCCTTGGCCGATGCCGTGGCCGCAGTACTCCCGCACCACGGAAAACCCCTCCGCCTCGACGAATTTCTGGATGGCCTTGCCCAGGCTGCGCAGGCGAATGCCCGGCTTCACCATTCTGATGGCCAGATAGAGGCTCTCCTTGGTGATCCGGCACAGGCGCTCGCCGAGGATGGTGGGTTTGCCCACGAGGTACATTTTCGAGGTATCGCCATGGAAACCGTCTTTGATGACCGTAACATCGATATTGATGATATCGCCGTCTTTCAGCTTTTTTTCATCCGAGGGAATTCCGTGGCAAACCACTTCGTTCACCGAAATACAAACCGATTTGGGAAAGCCGTGATAGTTAAGGCTTGCGGAAATGGCGTGCTGATGCTCGGTGATATGCTGATGGCAGAGCCGATCCAATTCCCCGGTGCTGACTCCCGGCACAACATAAGGTTCGATGATTTCCAGCACTTCGGCGGCCAGACGGCCGGCAACGCGCATTTTTGCTATATCGTCTGAATTTTTAATGGGAATAGCCATGAATAGATCCGCAGTCGGCGTGTATGTCGACGATTTATGATTACAATAAAATAAAGGATAATGTTATCAGCCAAGCCGTGGACTGCCAAATTATCATTTGGCGCGGCGCCGTCTGTGAACAAATGGTGGAGTCTCGGCGCGGATTATGGTATAAAGCGCGCCGACGATCGGCGTAGAGTATTTTGGTCTTATGCGCCGTTCAGATCAACTATACCTAAGTGTTATTACACACACGTATCGGCACATGTGCCGGGGTGCCTTGGCCTGGATGGCGGGGTCGGCCGCATGGGATACGTGGAGGCATAACCCCAAACTATCTATAGAGGTTTAATCATGGCAACTGTTTCCATGCGTGACATGCTCAAGGCCGGTGTGCATTTCGGCCACCAGACCCGTTACTGGAATCCGAAAATGAAACCCTTCATTTTTGGTGCGCGTAATAAAGTTCACATCATCAACCTTGAGCAAACCGTACCGATGTTCAACGACGCCCTGGCCGAGCTGAACAAGATTGCCTCCCGCAAAGGCAAAATCCTCTTTGTCGGCACCAAGCGCGCGGCAAGTGAAGCGGTAAAAGAAGCGGCCAACAGCTGCGATCAATTCTTCGTGAATCATCGCTGGTTAGGCGGGATGTTGACCAACTGGAAAACGGTTCGTCAATCCATCAAGCGTTTGAAGGATCTGGAAACCCAGTCCCAGGACGGCACTTTCGAAAAGCTGACCAAGAAAGAGGCGCTGATGCGCACTCGCGAACTGGACAAGCTGGAAAACAGCCTGGGCGGTATCAAGGACATGGGCGGGTTGCCTGACGCGCTGTTTGTTATCGATGCGGAACACGAACACATCGCTATCAAAGAAGCCAACAACCTGGGCATTCCGGTGTTCTCCGTGGTGGATACCAACTCTGATCCGGACGGCGTTGATTTCATCATCCCGGGTAACGACGATGCCATCCGTGCCATCAATCTCTACCTGAGCGCCGTGTCCACCGCCGTTCGCGAAGGCCGCTCGCAGGATTTGGTTGAACAGGCCGAAGAAAGCTTTGTGGAAACTGAATAATAAGGCATGCTCTTTTTGAGCCCTTATTAACCAAGTTTAAACTATGTTGGTTAGAGGGCCTGTCTTCAGGCCCTCTTTTTTACCTATCCCGCCACGGGATAACGAGGAAAAAATAATGGCTGATATTACCGCCGCCCTGGTTAAAGAACTGCGCGAACGTACCGGCGCAGGCATGATGGAATGTAAGAAAGCCCTGGTTGAAGCGCAGGGCGATATCGAGCTGGCTATCGATAACATGCGTAAATCCGGTCAGGCAAAGGCGGCTAAGAAAGCCGGCCGTGTCGCCGCCGAAGGCGTGATCCTGACGAAAATCGCTCAGGACGGAAAATACGGCGTTATCGTTGAACTCAACTGTGAAACCGATTTCGTGGCCAAAGACGGCGGATTCAAAGCCTTCGGCGACGAAGTGGTGAGCGCCGCCCTGGCGGATCGCATTACCGATATTGAAGCGCTGAAAGCCAAATTCGAAGATCAGCGCGCCGCGATGGTGGCCAAGATCGGTGAACATATCAATATCCGCCGCGTGGCCGCGCTGGAAGGGGACGTGCTGGGTTCATACCTCCATGGAGCCCGTATCGGCGTTCTGGTTGCCGCCAGCGGCGCCGACGATGAGCTGGTGAAGCATGTGGCCATGCATATCGCCGCCAGCAAACCCGAATATGTCAATGCCGAAGATGTGCCGGCCGACGTTGTGGCGCGTGAGCACCAGATTCAGCTGGATATCGCCATGCAGTCCGGCAAGCCTCGTGAAATCGCCGAAAAAATGGTGGAAGGCCGTATGCGCAAATTCACCGGCGAAATCTCCCTTACCGGTCAGCACTTCGTCATGGATCCGAACAAGACCGTCGGCCAATTGCTGCAAGAGCATAAAGCCGGCGTGACGGGCTTTATCCGTTTTGAAGTGGGCGAAGGCATCGAAAAAGCGGAAGTGGACTTTGCCGCTGAAGTCGCCGCCATGAGCAAACAGTCTTAATAAGCCGGTCCGAACCGCTGTCGCGGGCTCGGACCGGGCAAGCTGTCTTTATGCCCTGAATCCATCGGTGGCCCCCGTGGCGCCGATGGCGTTTGTCAGCAAGTTGGTTTTTAACAAAAAGTCAGGCGACTTGTGCCGCATCTAACCAGCCGAATGCGGTATGGAAGTCAAATCCTCTCATCTTGTTATCGCTGCTTTAGGAACAGAAAAATGGCAACCAATGCGAAACCCGTCTACCAGCGTATCCTGCTTAAATTGAGTGGCGAAGCCTTGCAAGGCGCGGAAGGTTTCGGTATCGACGCGAGCGTTCTGGACCGCATGGCCCAGGAAGTGAAGGAACTGGTGGAGTTGGGCATTCAGGTCGGGGTGGTGATCGGCGGCGGCAATCTGTTCCGCGGCGCGGGATTGGCCCAGGCCGGCATGAATCGCGTCGTGGGCGACCATATGGGCATGCTGGCGACGGTGATGAACGGATTGGCGATGCGCGATGCGCTTCATCGCGCCTATGTCAATGCCCGCCTGATGTCGGCTATTCCGCTGAACGGCGTTTGCGATAACTACAGCTGGGCTGAAGCCATCAGCCTGCTGCGAAACAATCGGGTAGTGATTTTCGCCGCCGGTACCGGCAATCCTTTTTTTACCACGGATTCAGCCGCCTGCCTGCGCGGTATCGAAATCGAAGCCGATGTCGTGCTGAAAGCCACCAAGGTGGATGGCGTTTTTTCCGCCGATCCGGTGAAAAATCCCGATGCTACACTGTATGAACAGCTCAGCTACCAGGATGTTCTGGAGCAGGAGCTCAAGGTGATGGATTTGGCGGCCTTTACCCTGGCCCGTGATCATAATATCCCTATCAGGGTATTTAATATGAACAAGCCGGGTGCGCTTCGGCGTGTCGTGATGGGCGAAAAGGAAGGTACGCTCATCTGCAAATAGCGGCATGTACTCCATAGATTTGCACATCGAAAGATGAAAGCTGTAGCGGTAAAAAAACAGTATTATGCTGTATACCTTAAATACGTCGAGCTGCTGGAAAGCCAACGCGCCTGCAACTTGAAGTATGACGGGTATAGATAGGAGAGGGCGAAATGCCTAATGTCAGAACCTGCCGCCGCGGGTGTTGACTATCATGGGCTTGGCATACGCTTAAGCCCGCCCGGATAACTCGTTTCCAAGGGTTCGCAACGTGATTAATGAAATTCGCAAAGATGCCGAAATGCGTATGGAAAAATGCGTCGAGGCATTCAAAAACCACATTAGCAAAATCCGTACCGGCCGCGCCTCCCCGGGCCTGCTTGATGGCATTCACGTTGAGTATTACGGTACGGCGACACCGTTGCGCCAGTTGGCTAACGTGGTAGCCGAAGACTCCCGCACGCTGGCCATAACGGTATTCGACCGCTCGCTGGCCCCCGCGGTGGAAAAAGCGATCATGGCGTCCGATCTGGGATTGAATCCTTCGTCCGCCGGTACCGTGATCCGTGTTCCGCTGCCGGCTCTGACCGAGGAACGCCGCCGCGACCTGATCAAGGTTGTCCGGTCCGAAGCAGAGCAGGGCAGGGTCTCGGTGCGCAACGTGCGCCGCGACGCCAATGAAAAAGTGAAGGCTATGCTGAAGGATAAAGTCATCAGCGAAGACGAGGATCGGCGTTCGCAGGACGATATCCAGAAGCTTACCGATGCGTTTATCAAAAAAGTCGACAGCGCGCTGGCCGAGAAAGAAGCCGAATTAATGGAAATTTAACCTACCGGCGCTAAGCTCGGCCGTAGCGGCAGATCCCGCGGGATCTGCCGCTACGGTTTTTTTTTGTCGGTAACGTCATAGACAAATGTTGCGCAACGTTTCAGACTACTGTGCTTCCATCATTCCTTTGACTTGCGGTTTTCAGAGTACCTCATGAGGCATTTGACGATTCTTGGTTCTACCGGTTCCGTTGGCACCAATACGCTGGCCGTAATTAAACAAAATCCCGATAAATTTACCGTCCGCGCGCTGGTGGCCGGCAAAAATGTCGACATAATGACCGAACAATGCCTGGCCTTTCGTCCCGCCTATGCCTGCATGGCCGACGAGGCGTCGGCGCGGGAGTTAAAACGGCGCCTGCACGACGCCGGGGCAACCACGGAAGTGATGGCGGGCGCCGATGCCGCCTGCGAACTGGCGAAGCTGGACGGGGTGGATCAGGTGATGGCGGCCATCGTCGGCGCCGCCGGTTTAATGCCGACCCTGGCGGCGCTGCGCGCCGGGAAGAGCGTATTGTTGGCAAACAAAGAGGCGCTGGTGACCTGCGGTCGGCTATTCATGAACGAAGCGCGCCGCAGCAATGCGCAGCTTTTGCCGGTGGACAGCGAACATAACGCGATTTTTCAGAGTTTACCTGAACCAATCCAGCGCCAGTTAGGTTACTCTTCACTGGAAGATCATGGCGTCTCCCGCATCATCCTTACCGGTTCCGGCGGTCCTTTCAGAGAAACCCCGCTGGCGGATTTGGCGGCCAAAACGCCGGATCAGGCCTGTGCTCATCCTAACTGGTCAATGGGACGCAAAATCTCGGTGGACTCGGCGACGATGATGAACAAAGGACTGGAATATATTGAAGCACGCTGGTTGTTCAACGCCTCGGCGGAGCAAATGGAAGTGATAGTGCATCCGCAATCGGTAATTCATTCCATGGTTCGTTATCGCGACGGCAGCGTGCTGGCACAGCTGGGCTCGCCGGATATGCGTACGCCCATAGCCCATGCCATGGCTTATCCCCAGCGGGTGGTCGCCGGGGTGGAAGCCCTTGATTTCCACCGCATCGGCCAATTGACATTCGACCGCCCGGACTACGCGCGCTACCCTTGTTTGCAGCTGGCAATCCTTGCGTCCGATCTCGGCCAGGCGGCCACCACGGCGCTGAATGCCGCCAATGAAGTGGCGGTCGCGGCTTTTTTGCAGGGCGGCATCGGATTTACCGATATCGCGGCATTAAACCGTAACGTGCTGGAAGGCACGGCTCTGACCGAGCCCCACAGCATCGAAGACGTATTGGCCATCGATCTGGAGGCGCGCAGCAACGCGGAGCGTGAAATCAGGATGTTAATGCATTGACGTGTTTTCCCCGGAGCGCTTGCCTGATTTGTTCCGCCGCTGTCGAAATGTTATAGTCAGCGCCACCTCTCTCCTGGGATGACGGCTGGCTGGCTAAAGGTCAGGAGCGATCCGTGTAAGCGCACGGTTTTTTTGCATATTCGGGGCCTTTTGTTCCGGAAAGACGGGTGAATACCCAAAAGAATTCGAATTGCGGAAAGGTCAACGCACCGGCAATTTGAAGTATGGCGGGTATATTCTTATTGAGGAAATACGTAAGCGTTATGTCGTCCGAAAATCAGCAAGAGGCTACTGTTCCGCTACCATCCGTTCCACGGCACGTGGCCATCATTATGGATGGCAATGGTCGCTGGGCGAAAAAGCGCGGAAAATTACGTGTCTTCGGCCATAAAGCGGGACTGAAATCGGTCCGGCGCGCAGTCAGCTTCGCTGTCAGCCATCATTTCAATGCGCTGACGCTCTATGCGTTCAGCAGCGAGAATTGGAATCGGCCGATGCAGGAAGTCTCCGCTCTGATGGAATTGTTTGTCAGGGCGTTGGACAGCGAAGTGAAAAGCCTGCATAAGCATAACGTACGCTTACGTATTATCGGCGATACCAGCCGTTTCGGCCTTCGTCTGCAGGAGCGGATTCGTCGCTCCGAGGCGCTAACGCGCAATAACGATGGGCTGACGTTAAATATTGCCGCGAATTATGGCGGCCGTTGGGATATCATTCAGAGCGTGAAAAAGCTGGCTGAAAAAGTGCAGGAAGGAATTTTGCGTCCGGACCAGATTGATGAGGATGCGCTGTGCCAGTACGTCTGCTTAAACGAACTGTCGCCGGTGGATCTGGTGATCCGTACCGGCGGCGAACACCGCATCAGTAATTTTCTGTTATGGCAGATAGCCTATGCCGAACTCTATTTTACCGATGTGCTGTGGCCGGATTTTGATGAAAACGTTTTTGAAGGTGCGCTGAATGAATTTGCTCAACGCGAGCGGCGTTTCGGGAGAACAACACCTAATGATGCCGACGCGTCCTAGGGGGGATTTTTGCTGAAGTCTCGCTTGATTACCGCCTTTATTTTGATTCCGATTGTTATTGCCGCGCTCTTTTTGCTGCCTCCGGTGGGATTTGCGCTGGTTACCCTGGCGGTATGCATGCTGGCCGCTTGGGAGTGGGGGCAGTTCGCGGGTTTGGCGACCCGCAGCCAGCGGATCTGGCTGGCAATCTTGTGCGGCTTGCTGCTGGCGCTGATGATGCTGACCATTCCCGATTACCATCCCTTTACTTCGGCCTGGCAGGTGGAATACGCGTTGAGCGCCTCGCTGGTCTGGTGGCTGGCCGCCCTGGTGCTGGTATTGTGCTATCCGCAATCCGCGGCTTTGTGGCGCCGCTCAAGCACCCTGCGGCTGTTATTCGGTATTCTGACCATCGTGCCTTTTTTCTGGGGCATGCTGGCGCTGCGCCAGCATCAGTATACGCTTAATCATTTTATCGGCGCCTGGTGGCTGCTCTATGTCATGCTGCTGGTTTGGGGCGCTGATTCCGGCGCCTACCTGTTCGGCCGGGCGTTGGGCAAGCATAAGCTGGCGCCCAGGGTTTCCCCCGGCAAAACCTGGGAGGGTCTGGCGGGCGGCCTGCTGACCTCGGCGGTGCTGTCCTGGCTGTTCGGCAAGTACGCGCCGCTGGAAGCCGCTCCGCTGAGCCTGCTGCTGTGCTCGGTCATCGCCGTGCTGGCCTCGGTGCTGGGGGATTTGACGGAAAGCATGTTCAAACGTGAAGCAGGCATCAAGGACAGCGGCCAATTGATTCCGGGGCACGGCGGCATTTTGGATCGCATCGATAGCCTGACCGCCGCGGTGCCGGTTTTCGCCTGTTTGATGCTGCTGATTTTCAGAGCTATTTAATCGAGGGGCCAGGAGTTATCATGTTGCATTTTCTCTGGAGTCTCGCTGCATTTATCATTGCACTGGGCATATTGATTACGGTGCATGAGTTCGGCCATTTCTGGGTGGCGCGCCGGTGCGGCGTCACGGTGGAGCGCTTCTCCATCGGTTTTGGCCGCGCCCTGTGGCGATGGACGGATCGCCGTGGCACCGAGTATGTTATTGCGGCCATCCCCCTGGGGGGATATGTAAAAATGCTCGACGAACGGGTGGATACCGTGCCCCCGGAACGCCGCCATGAGGCCTTCAACCATAAAAAGGTGTGGCAGCGCGCCGCCATTATCAGCGCGGGACCCATCGCCAATTTTATTTTTGCGGTGTTTGCCTATTGGCTGGTGTTTATTATCGGTGTGCCGAGTTTTCGTCCGGTTATCGGCGAAGTCACCCCTGATTCCATCGTCGCGCAGGCGGAAATTTCACCGGGCATGGAACTAAAGTCGGTTGACGGCATCGAAACGCCTGACTGGGATTCGGTTCGTTTAGAATTGATTGGTAAAATAGGCGATAGCCAGGCCACGGTGGGCGTTGCCCCGTTCGGTTCCTCCCAGGTGGAGAGAAAAACGCTCGATTTGCGTGACTGGAAATTCGAGCCGGATAAGCAGGATCCGATTATCGCGCTGGGGATTATTCCCCGCGGTCCGCGCATAGAACCGGTGCTGGCGGAAGTCCAAAAAGCGTCCGCGGCGGAAAAAGCCGGTTTGCAAGCAGGCGACAGGATCGTTAAAGTCGATAGTCGTCCGCTGGTGCGCTGGCAGGATTTTGTCATGCAGGTGCGCGACAAACCCGGCCAGCCGCTGCTGCTGGAAGTAGAAAGGCGGGGAGAAACGTTGCCGATTACCCTGATTCCCGATGAAAAAACGGTGGGTAGAGGCGAGGTGGAAGGTTTTGCGGGCGTGGTGCCACAGGTGATACCGCTGCCCGAGGAGTATAAAACGATACGCCAGTACGGCCTGATTCCCGCGGTTTATCAGGCTGGCGACAAAACCTGGCAACTGATGAA
Source organism: Sodalis ligni (assembly GCF_016865525.2). Taxonomy (NCBI): domain Bacteria; kingdom Pseudomonadati; phylum Pseudomonadota; class Gammaproteobacteria; order Enterobacterales; family Bruguierivoracaceae; genus Sodalis; species Sodalis ligni. The sequence continues at coordinate 1,101,248 of NZ_CP075169.1, forward strand.
GTTGACCGTCGGAATGCTGGGTAAACTGGTGACGGGGGATGTGAAGCTGAATAACCTGAGCGGGCCGATTTCCATAGCCCAGGGCGCGGGGATGTCGGCGGAATATGGTTTGGTGTACTACCTGATGTTCCTGGCGCTGATAAGCGTCAACCTGGGTATCATTAATCTTTTCCCGTTACCGGTGTTAGATGGTGGTCACTTGCTCTTCCTGGCGATTGAAAAGCTTAAGGGTGGGCCGGTTTCCGAGCGAGTGCAGGATTTCAGTTACCGCATCGGTTCGATTTTGCTGGTGTTGTTAATGGGACTTGCCCTTTTCAATGATTTCTCCCGGCTCTAGCGCCGGGGATTATGTTAGGAAGAACGCATAACCACGATGGCGATGAAAAAGTTGCTCATAGCGTCGCTGCTTCTTAGCAGCGCCACCGTATACGGTGCAGACGGGTTCGTAGTGAAGGACATTCATTTCGAAGGACTGCAACGAGTCGCCGTCGGTGCGGCGTTACTCAGTATGCCGGTACGTGTCGGAGACACGGCCAGTGATGAAGATATCGGCAATACTATCCGCGCCTTATTCGCCACCGGAAACTTTGAGGATGTCCGGGTGCTGCGTGATGGAGATACGCTGGTTGTTCAGGTCAAGGAGCGCCCCTCCATTGCCAGTATCACCTTTTCCGGCAATAAAGCGGTGAAAGAAGAACAGCTCAAGCAGAATCTTGACGCCCAAGGGGTCCGCGTCGGCGAAGCGCTGGATCGCACCACCATCTCCAATATCGAGAAGGGGCTTGAGGATTTCTATTACAGCGTCGGTAAGTACAGCGCGACGGTGAAAGCCGTGGTGACGCCGTTGCCTCGAAACCGGGTGGACTTGAAGTTTGTCTTTACCGAAGGCCTGTCGGCCAAAATCCAGCAGATCAATATTGTCGGCAACCATGCCTTCACTACCGATGAGCTGGTATCCCGGTTCCAACTGCGGGACGAAGTGCCGTGGTGGAACGTGGTGGGGGATCGCAAATACGAGAAGCAAAAGCTGGCGGGCGACCTTGAAACCCTGCGCAGTTTCTACCTGGATCGCGGCTATGCGCGCTTTAGTATCGATTCCACCCAGGTCAGCCTGACGCCGGACAAAAAAGGTATCTACATCACCCTGAACATTACCGAAGGCGCGCAGTATACGCTGGCCGGTACGGTGGTGAACGGCAATCTGGCCGGCCATTCCGCTGAAATCGACGCCATTGCCACGGTTAAACCCGGCGATTTATACAGCGGCGCCAAAGTCACCAAAATGGAAAGCGACATCAAGCAGCTGCTGGGTCGCTACGGCTATGCCTATCCCCGCGTGGTGACGCAGCCCGAGATAGACGACGCCGCCAAGACCGTGAAGCTCCATATCAACGTCGACGCGGGTAACCGCTACTACGTCCGGCGCATACGGTTCGAAGGCAACGACATCACCAAGGACGAAGTCTTGCGCCGTCAGATGCGCCAGATGGAAGGCGCCTGGCTGGGCAGCAACCTGGTGGATCAGGGCAAGGAGCGTTTGAACCGGCTCGGCTATTTTGAAACCGTCGATGTGGACACCCAGCGGGTGCCGGGCACCGATGACCAGGTTGACGTGGTTTACAAAGTCAAAGAGCGTAACACCGGCAGCATCAACTTCGGTATCGGTTTCGGCACCGAGAGCGGCGTCAGCTTCCAGTTCGGCATACAGCAGGACAACTGGCTGGGTACCGGTAATTCGGTGGGCATCAGCGGTACCAAGAACGACTATCAGACCTATGCCGAGCTTTCCCTTACCGATCCGTTCTTCACCGTCGACGGCGTGAGCCTGGGCGGTCGTATTTTCTATAACGACTTTAAGGCGGATGACGCCGATCTGTCGGATTATACCAATAAGAGCTACGGTATCGGCTCTACGCTGGGCTTCCCCATCAGCGACACCAATTCACTGAACGTGGGCGTCAATTATGTCCACAATGACCTGTCGAACATGGAACCCCAGATAGCCATGTGGCGTTATCTGAATTCCAACGGCATTCACCCTCCAATCGTAGTGGGGGAAAATGAAACCAGCGACTCCGATTTCAGCACCGACGACTTCTTCTTCAACACCGGGTGGAGCTTCAACAACCTCGACCGGGGATACTTCCCGACGTCCGGTACCACCGCCAGCCTGAACGGCAAAATTACCGTTCCGGGTTCCGACAACAAATATTATAAAGTGACCTTCGACACCACCAGCTACCTGCCGCTCACCGATTCCGGCAGCTGGGTGCTGATGGGCCGGGGCCGCGCCGGTTATGCCGATGGCCTGGGCGGCATGGAAGTGCCGTTCTACGATAACTTCTTCGCCGGCGGTTCCACCACGGTGCGTGGTTTCCGGTCCAATACCATCGGGCCGAAAGCCATTTATTATAATTGCGCCGCCGGGGCCACCTCCTACAGCACCTGCCCGTTGGATAAATCCAGCGACGCGGTGGGTGGCAACGCCATGGCGCTGTTAAGCGCGGAACTGATCGTGCCGACGCCGTTCGTCAGCGCGAAATACGCCAACTCCATCCGTACCTCGTTCTTCGTGGACAGCGGCACGGTATGGGATACCGCCTGGCAGAATACCGCGCAGACCCGCGCCGCCGGCGTGCCGGACTACAGCGATCCGGGCAATATCCGCGTATCCAGCGGTTTTGCCCTGCAGTGGATGTCCCCGCTGGGGCCGCTGGTATTCTCCTATGCCCAGCCGGTTAAAAAGCAAGAAGGCGACAAAGCCGAGCAGTTCCAGTTTAATATTGGTAAAACGTGGTAGTATTGCGTCGATTTGAAATGATTTTAAACATACATGTAGGGTTAAGGAGTTTATAGTGAAAAAGTGGTTGTATGCCGCGGGCCTCGGATTAGCATTGGCTGCCTCAGCCAGCGTGCAAGCTGCTGATAAAATTGCTGTCGTCAATATTGCGAGTATTTTTCAGCAATTGCCTCAGCGCGCTACTGTAGCTGCGCAGCTTGAAAATGAGTTCAAGGGCCGCGCTGCGGATCTGCAAGCTCAGGAAAAGGACCTGCAAAGTAAAATGCAACGTCTGCAACGTGACGGTTCTACCATGAAGGCCAGCGATCGCAGCCGGATGGAAAAAGACGTCATGGCGCAGCGTGAAGATTTCTCCGCCAAAGCCCAGGCTTTTGAGCAGGATAACCGCCGCCGTCAGGCAGAAGAACGCAATAAAATCCTGAGCCGTATTCAGGATGCGGTGAAAACCGTTGCCAGCAAACAAGGCTATGATATCGTTATCGATACCAACGCCGTGGCGTATGCCGGCGCTTCGCAAGACATTACTGCCGACGTGTTGAAACAGGTCAAATAAGTCATGCCTTCAATTCGACTTGCTGATTTAGCGCAGCAGTTGGATGCACAATTGCACGGTGATGGCGATATCGTCATCACCGGCATTGCTTCCATGGATTCCGCCACCGCCGGCCAAATCACTTTTCTGGCCGACAGCCGCTTTCGCGAAAAACTTTCCACCTCCCAGGCCTCGGCCGTAGTGCTTTCCGCCGACGATCTGCCGTATTGCCAATGCGCCGCGCTGGTAGTGAAAAATCCCTACCTGACCTATGCCCGCATGGCGCAACTGATGGATACCACGCCGGCTCCGGCACAAGATATCGCCGCCAGCGCGGTCATATCCCCCGACGCGCGATTGGGCAAACAGGTAGCCGTCGGCGCTAATGCGGTTATTGAATCCGGCGTCATCCTTGGGGATAACGTGGTTATCGGCCCGGGCTGCTTTATTGGTAAAAATAGCAAAATCGGGACAGGCACAAGGTTATGGGCCAATGTCACCGTATATCATGAAGTCCGTATCGGCGAACGCTGCCTGATACAGTCCGGGACGGTTATCGGCGCCGATGGTTTCGGTTATGCCAACGATCGCGGTACCTGGATCAAAATTCCCCAGTTGGGTACGGTTGTCGTGGGCGACAGGGTTGAAATCGGTGCCTGTACCACCATCGATCGCGGCGCCCTGGATGATACCGTTATAGGTAATGGCGTCATCATCGATAATCAGTGCCAGATCGCACATAACGTTGTTATCGGCGACAATACGGCGGTAGCCGGCGGTGTTATCATGGCCGGCAGCCTGACAATCGGTCGTTATTGCATGATTGGCGGCGCCAGCGTCATTAACGGCCATATGGAAATTTGTGACAAGGTGACCATCACCGGTATGGGAATGGTGATGAGACCTATCACCGAACCCGGCGTATACTCTTCGGGGATTCCATTGCAGCCTAATAAAGTTTGGCGAAAGACCGCAGCGCTGGTCATGAATATCAGCGAGATGAGCAAGCGATTAAAAGCTATCGAGCGAAAATCAGCAAAAGACTAACCGCCTTCGCCAACTGAGCTGATAATGTGCGTTCAGGCCTTAGGCCTGACGAAAACATTTTTTATTTGCGGCCTGCTAACGTACCCTTAATCGGGTTATTGCAGGCCGTGTTGTTACTGCCATCGTTTTTTCAGACAGGAAGAGTATTTTGACTACTGACACACATACTCTTGAAATAGAAGAGATATTGGAATTATTGCCCCACCGCTTTCCATTTCTGCTCGTGGATCGCGTTCTGGATTTTGAAAAAGGGAAATTTTTGCGCGCGGTAAAAAATGTCTCATACAATGAGCCGTTTTTTCAGGGGCATTTCCCCGGTAAGCCTATTTTCCCCGGCGTGCTGATTCTCGAGGCGATGGCTCAGGCTACGGGAATACTGGCATTCAAGAGCGTCGGTAAATTGGAGCCCGGTGAACTATACTATTTTGCAGCAGTGGATAACGCTCGTTTCAAACGTCCGGTTCAGCCCGGCGATCAGATGATCCTCGAGGTTGAATTTATCAAAGAGCGCCGCGGAGTTGCTCGTTTTCAGGGAGTTGCCAAAGTAGACGGCGAAATTGCCTGCGAAGCGTCAATGATGTGCGCCCGACGTCGGGAGTCCTGATAACGTGATTGATCAATCCGCCTTTATCCATCCCAGCTCCATCGTTGAAGACGGTGCCACAATTCATGCCGGCGTTCACATAGGTCCCTTCTGTGTTGTCGGTCCGCAAGTGGAAATCGGTGCCGGTACGGTGCTGAAATCCCATGTGGTCATCAACGGCATCACCCGGATCGGTGAAGAAAACCAGATCTATCAGTTCGCCACCCTCGGAGAGGTGAATCAGGACCTGAAATACGCCGGTGAACCCACCCGGGTGGAAATCGGCAACCGCAATCGGATCCGCGAAAGCGTGACTATCCATCGCGGTACCGTGCAAGGCGGTGAAGTGACTCGGGTCGGCGATGATAATCTGCTGATGGTCAATACCCACATCGCCCATGACTGCCGCGTGGCCAATCACTGTATTCTGGCGAACAACGCCACCCTCGGGGGCCATGTCTCCATTGATGATTACGCCATTATCGGCGGCATGACCGCGGTGCATCAGTTCTGCTCCATCGGCGCCCATGTGATGGTGGGGGGATGTTCCGGCGTCGCCCAGGACGTCCCGCCCTATTTGATAGCCCAGGGCAACCATGCCACGCCGTTCGGCCTTAATATCGAAGGGCTCAAGCGACGCGGTTTCGACAAAGAAGCGCTGCAAGCCATTCGGGCCGCCTACAAACTGATATACCGCAGCGGCAAGACCTTGGAAGAAATCAAGCCGGAACTCGAGGCGATGGCGGCAGAGCATCCGTCGGTAGGCGCATTTACCGAATTCCTTGCCCGTTCACAGCGGGGCATCATCCGCTGATTATGCCCGCGCCTTCCGTGGTTATCGGCCTGGTGGCCGGAGAGGCGTCAGGGGATACCCTCGGCGCGGGATTGATTCGTGCCCTCCGGCGGCACTTGCCCGACGCCCGTTTTGTCGGCGTGGCCGGGCCGCGCATGCTGGCCGAGGGGTGCGAGGCCTGGTATGAAATGGAAGAGCTGGCGGTGATGGGTGTGGTGGAAGTGGTGGAACGCTTGCCGCGTTTGCTGAAGATCCGCCGTGACCTGACCCGGCGTTTCAGCGCGTTGATGCCGGATGTGTTTGTCGGCATTGACGCCCCCGATTTTAATATCACCCTGGAAGGCCGCTTGAAGCGGCGCGGCATTCATACCATTCATTACGTCAGCCCCTCGGTGTGGGCCTGGCGCCAGAAGCGGGTATTCAAAATCGGCCGCGCTACCGACAATGTGCTGGCGTTTTTGCCTTTTGAGAAAGCTTTCTACGATCGTTTCAACGTCCCCTGCCAGTTTATCGGCCACACCCTGGCGGACGCCATGCCCCTGGTGCCCGACAAAGCCGCGGCGCGGCAGAGCCTGGATATTCCCGTTGCGGCCCGCTGTCTGGCGCTGCTGCCGGGCAGCCGCAGCGCCGAGGTGGAGATGCTCAGCGCCGACTTCCTGCATACCGCCCAATTGCTCAGCCGCCATTTCCCCGATCTTGAAATTCTGGTGCCGCTGGTAAACGCCCGCCGACGCGAACAGTTCGAAAAAATCAAAGCGCGGGTCGCCCCGGATCTTAGGGTACATTTACTGGACGGCCTGGCGCGGGAAGCTATGATAGCCGCCGACGCCGCGTTACTGGCTTCGGGCACCGCCGCCCTGGAGTGCATGTTGGCCAAATGCCCGATGGTGGTGGGTTATCGCATGAAACCGCTGACCTTCTGGCTGGCCCGCCGGCTGGTGAAAACGCCCTACGTTTCCCTGCCCAATCTGTTGGCCGGCCGGGAATTGGTGACAGAACTGCTCCAGGAAGAGTGCGTGCCGGACAAGCTGGCGGCGGCGCTGCTGCCGCTGTTGAACAACGACGCCCGCAGCCGGGAGCTGAAAGAAACCTTTTTGGCGCTGCATCAGAGTATTCGCTGCAATGCCGACGAACAGGCCGCCCAGGCGGTGATGAAATTCATAAAACGATGACCGAATTGTTTATATACCCCATAGCCAGCTGCATCGCCGGGCGTCGATGAAGTGGGACGCGGCCCGCTGGTGGGGGCGGTGGTGACCGCCGCGGTGATCCTTGATCCCGCCCGTCCTATTCGCGGACTGGCGGATTCAAAAAAACTCAGTGAGAAACGCCGCCTGGCGCTTTACGATGAAATCAGCGACAAGGCCCTGGCCTGGAGCCTGGGCCGCGCCGAAGCGGTGGAAATCGATCGGCTGAACATCTTTCACGCTACGCTGCTGGCCATGCAGCGGGCGATACAGGGGTTGCCGCTGACGCCGGATTATGTCCTGATCGACGGCAATCGTTGTCCGCTGTTGCCCATGCCGTCCCTGGCGGTGGTGAAAGGGGATAACCTGGTGGCGGAAATCAGCGCCGCATCGATTATGGCCAAAGTGTCGCGAGACCGTGAAATGGCGGAATTGGATCTGGAGTTTCCCGAATACGGTTTTGCTCAACATAAAGGCTACCCTACCGCGTATCATCTGGAAAAACTGGCGCTGCTGGGAGCGACGGCGCATCATCGGCGAAGTTTCGGCCCGGTGAAGCGGGTGCTGGGACTGTGATGAAATTTCACTATGCCGTGCGGTTTGTAGGCCCATAAATTAAAATACCCCCAATAATTCAAGGTGCAGGAAAGCCAACGCACCTGCAACCTGAAGTATGACGGGTATAATCAACCTTTGGTGGCAGGATAATGACCGAACCCCGTTTCATTCACCTGCGGGTGCACAGCGATTACTCCATGATAGACGGGTTGGCGAAAGTCGGCCCGTTGGTTAAAAAAGCCGCGGCCCTCAACATGCCCGCGCTGGCCATCACCGATTTCACCAACCTGTGCGGGCTGGTGAAATTTTATGGCAGCGCCCACGGTGCGGGTATCAAACCCATCGTCGGCGCGGATGTTCTGGTGCAAAGCGACATGCTGGGGGAAGAGCTGGCGGAACTGACCATTCTGGCCACCGACAACGCCGGCTATCAAAACCTGACGCTGCTGGTTTCCGAAGCCTATCAGCGGGGCTATGGGCCCGCCGGTCCGGTTATCGACCGGGATTGGCTGATGAACCGGAACGAGGGGCTGCTATTGCTCTCAGGAGCCCGCAAAGGCGACGTGGGCAAGTTCCTGCTGCGCGGCAACAAACCGCAGGTGGAGCAGTGCCTGGAATTCTATCAGCAGTATTTTCCCAATCGATACTATCTTGAACTGATACGTACCGGCCGCCCTGATGAAGAGACCTATCTGCACGCCGCGGTGGCCGTCGCCATTGAACATAAATTGCCGGTGGTGGCCACCAATGACGTGCGTTTCATCGCCGAGGAGGATTTCGATGCTCATGAAATCCGCGTGGCGATCCATGACGGCTTTACTTTGGACGACCCCAAACGGCCGCGTCATTACAGCGCCCAGCAGTTTATGCGCAGCGAAGAGCAAATGTGCGAGCTGTTCGCCGACCTGCCGGAAGCGCTGGAAAACAGCGTTGAAATCGCCAAGCGCTGTAACGTCACTATCCGTCTGGGGGAATATTTTCTGCCGCAGTTCCCCACCGGCGATATGTCCACCGAAGACTTTCTGGTGGCCCGCGCTCACGAAGGGCTTGAAGAGCGGCTGGCGTTTCTGTTCCCCGATCCGCAGGAGCGCCTGGAAAAACGGACGCCTTATGACGAGCGGCTGGAGCGGGAACTGCAGGTTATCAACCAGATGGGGTTCCCCGGCTACTTCCTGATTGTGATGGAGTTTATCCAGTGGTCCAAGGATAACGGCGTGCCGGTCGGTCCGGGACGCGGCTCGGGCGCCGGATCGGTGGTGGCCTATTCGCTGAAAATCACCGATCTGGATCCCCTGGCGTTCGATTTGCTGTTTGAACGGTTCCTGAATCCCGAACGTGTCTCCATGCCTGACTTCGATGTGGATTTTTGCATGGAGAAGCGGGATCTGGTGATAGATCACGTGGCGGAAACCTACGGGCGGGACGCGGTTTCCCAGATTATCACCTTCGGCACCATGGCGGCCAAGGCGGTTATCCGCGACGTCGGCCGGGTGCTGGGCCATCCTTACGGTTTTGTGGACCGCATCTCTAAACTGGTGCCTCCCGATCCGGGCATGACGCTGGAAAAGGCTTTTGTCGCCGAGCCGCAGCTGCAGGCCATTTATGACGCCGACGAAGAGGTCAAGGCGCTCATCGATATGGCGCGCAAGCTGGAGGGGGTCACCCGCAACGCCGGTAAACATGCCGGCGGCGTGGTGATCTCCCCCACCAAGATTACCGATTTCGCGCCGCTTTATTGCGATGCCGAGGGCAATCATCCGGTCACCCAGTTTGATAAAAACGATGTGGAATATACCGGGCTGGTGAAGTTTGACTTCCTGGGCCTGCGTACCCTGACCATCATCAACTGGGCGTTAGAGATGATCAACGCCCGGCGCGGCAAGCAGGGCATGCCGCCGGTGGATATCGCCGCCATTCCGCTGGATGATAAAAAAAGCTTCGACATGCTGCAGCGTTCGGAAACCACCGCGGTATTCCAACTGGAATCCCGCGGCATGAAGGATCTTATCAAGCGCCTGCAGCCTGACTGCTTTGAAGACATGATAGCCCTGGTGGCGTTGTTCCGTCCCGGACCGCTGCAGTCCGGCATGGTGGATAACTTTATCGACCGTAAGCACGGCCGCGAAGCGCTCTCCTATCCGGATATAGAATGGCAGCACGAATCCCTGCGCCCGGTACTGGAGCCCACCTACGGCATTATCCTGTACCAGGAACAGGTGATGCAGATCGCCCAAGTGCTGGCGGGATATACCCTTGGGGGAGCGGATATGCTGCGCCGGGCCATGGGTAAAAAGAAACCGGAGGAGATGGCCAAGCAGCGATCGGTGTTCAAGGCCGGGGCGGAAAGTATCGGCGTCGACGGCGAACTGGCGATGCATATCTTCGATCTGGTGGAAAAGTTCGCCGGTTATGGTTTTAACAAATCCCACTCCGCCGCCTATGCGCTGGTTTCCTACCAGACGCTATGGCTAAAGGCGCACTATCCGGCCGAGTTCATGGCGGCGGTCATGACCGCCGATATGGACAATACGGAAAAGGTGGTGGGACTGGTGGACGAATGCTGGCGCATGGGACTCAAGGTATTGCCGCCGGACATCAACAGCGGGCTGTACCATTTCCACGTCAACGACGAAGGGGAAATCGTCTATGGCATCGGCGCCATCAAAGGGGTGGGGGAAGGGCCGATCGAGGCCATTATCGACGCCCGCAACCAGGACGGCCATTTCAAAGAGCTGTTTGATCTGTGCGCCCGCACCGACATTAAAAAGCTTAACCGCCGGATGTTGGAGAAACTCATCATGTCCGGCGCCTTCGACCGGCTTGGTCCCCATCGCGCGGCATTGATGAATTCCCTGGGGGATGCCCTGAAAGCAGCCGAGCAGCACTCCAAAGCCGAAGCCATCGGGCAGGGGGATATGTTCGGCGTATTGGCTGAGGCGCCGGAAGCGGTGGAAGCGTCCTACAGTACAGTACCGCCCTGGCCGGAACATGTGGTGCTGGACGGTGAACGGGAGACCCTGGGGCTTTACCTCACCGGCCATCCCATCACACGCTATCTGAAGGAAATCGAGCGCTATGGCGGCGGCCTGCGCCTGAAGGATATGCATCCCACCGACCGTGGTAAAATGGTCACTGCGGTGGGACTGGTGCTGTCGGCCCGTGTCATGGTGACCAAACGGGGCAACCGCATCGGCGTTTGTACCCTGGACGACCGTTCCGGGCGTTTGGATGTCATGCTGTTCACCGATGCCTTGGAAAAATATCAGCATTTGCTGGAAAAAGACCGTATCCTGATAGCTCAGGGACAGGTCAGCTTTGACGACTTTAACGGCGGCCTTAAAATGACTGCCCGCGAACTGATGGATATCAGCGAAGCGCGTGAAAAATATGCCCGCGGGCTTGCTATATCGCTGACCGACAGGCAAATTGATGACCAGCTTTTAAACCGTCTCCGCCTATCGTTGGAACCGCATCGATCGGGGACGATTCCAGTGCATCTTTATTACCAACGTGAAGATGCTCGTGCCAGGTTAAGGTTTGGCGCGACATGGCGTGTCACGCCGACCGACCGATTGCTGAATGATTTGCGTACTCTGGTGGGCAACGAGCAGGTGGAACTGGAATTTGACTAATATAGGAATAATATGAGTCTGAATTTTCTTGATTTTGAACAGCCGATTGCAGAGCTGGAAGCGAAAATTGACTCGCTGACCGCAGTCAGCCGTCAAGACGAAAAATTAGATATTAATCTGGATGAGGAAGTCCAGAGACTGCGTGAGAAAAGCGTAGAGCTGACCCGCAAGATCTTTTCCGATCTGGGCGCCTGGCAAATTGCCCAGTTGGCCCGTCACCCCCGCCGGCCGTATACGCTGGATTACATCCAGCACGTCTTCAGCGATTTTGATGAACTCGCAGGGGATCGCGCTTATGCCGACGATAAGGCCATTGTCGGCGGTACGGCTCGTCTCGACGGGCGGCCGGTGATGATTATCGGTCACCAGAAGGGGCGTGAAACCAAAGAGAAAATTCGCCGCAATTTCGGCATGCCGGCGCCGGAAGGCTACCGCAAGGCCCTGCGCCTGATGGAAATGGCGGACCGGTTCAAGATGCCGCTGCTTACCTTTATCGATACCCCCGGTGCGTATCCGGGGGTCGGTGCGGAAGAGCGCGGACAGTCGGAAGCCATTGCCCATAACCTGCGTGAAATGTCGGGTTTGCGAATTCCGGTTATTTGCACCGTTATCGGTGAGGGGGGGTCCGGCGGCGCGTTGGCTATCGGCGTGGGGGATAAGGTCAACATGCTGCAATACAGCACCTATTCGGTGATTTCGCCGGAAGGCTGCGCCTCCATATTATGGAAGAGTGCGGATAAGGCGCCCGTTGCCGCCGAGGCTATGGGCATCATTGCTTCGCGTCTGAAGGAGCTGGAGCTGATTGACAGTATTGTCCCGGAGCCTCTGGGCGGCGCCCATCGGGATGTGCCGGCTATTGCCGCGTCGCTGAAAGCGCAGCTGCTGTCGGATCTGGGGGAACTGGATACCTTTAGTGAAGAAGAGTTATTGAATCGCCGTTACCAGCGGTTGATGAATTACGGTTATTGCTGATCGGTCTCCCTTCAACGCGCTCGTTGCACGATCGGTGATAGCGGGCCTAGCGCGTCATGGGGCGCTCCGGCGGGCGGTAAGGCCACGCCCGCTTCGACCCCATCAGCACGCTCTCCCTTTAACAGGGTCGTTGCACGATCGATGATAGCGGGCCTAGCGCGTCATGGGGCGCTCGGTCGGGCGGCAGAACCACGCCCGATTCGACCCCATCAGCACGGTCTCCCTTTAACACGATCGTTGCACGCTCGGTGATCGCGTGTCTGCCACGCCAAACGTGGTGTATTCTTACCTATCATTAATTTTAATATTTTCTGAAAGATTTTCAGCGAAGCAGCCCGAAATATAAGGATTGGCTGAATGAATATCATTGCAATTTTGAGTCCGGAACAGGTGTTTTATAAACATGAACCGATCCGGGAATTGGATGAAGCGCTGAAAGCACAGGGGTTTCAGCTAGTCTATCCTAACGGCAGCGAGGATTTGCTAAAGCTTATTGAGCAAAATCCTCGGATATGCGGCGTGGTTTTCGACTGGGATCAGCACAGTATGGATCTCTGCACCGAAATCAACGAGTTGAACGAGTATCTGCCGCTTTACGCTTTTATCAATACGCAGTCCTCTCTGGATGTGAGCCTGAACGAGATGCGGATGGTGCTGTATTTTTTTGAATACGGACTCGGCGCGGCGGACGATATCAGCACCCGGATACGGCAATATACCGACGAATATATCGACACCATTATTCCGCCTTTCACTAAAGCCCTGTTCAATTACGTTAAAGAGGGTAAATACACGTTTTGCACTCCCGGACATATGGCGGGTACGGCGTATCAGAAAAGCCCGGTGGGCAGCCTGTTTTATGATTTTTTTGGTGCCAATACCCTGAAATCCGATGTCTCCATCTCGGTAACGGAACTAGGATCCTTACTTGATCATTCCGGGCCGCATCTGGAGGCGGAGGAGTTTATCACCCGGGTATTTGGCGCCGAGCAGAGTTATATGGTGACCAACGGCACCTCCACCGCCAATAAAATGGTGGGTATGTATGCCGCGCCGGCGGGAGGGACGGTGCTGATCGATCGTAATTGCCATAAGTCCCTGACCCATTTGCTGATGATGAGCGACGTGGTACCCATCTACCTGTGTCCGATTCGCAACGCCTACGGTATTCTGGGGGGCATCCCGAAAAGCCAGTTCCAGCGGGAGAGCATCGCCGCGAAGGTAGCGGATACCCCCCGTGCCAGCTGGCCGGTGTATGCGGCTATCACCAACTCCACCTATGACGGCTTGCTTTATAACACCCGCTATATCAAAGAAACCCTGGATGTGCCGGCGATCCACTTCGATTCCGCCTGGGTGCCCTATACCCATTTTCACCCTATCTACCAGGGCAAAAGCGGTATGAGCGGCGAACGCACTCCTGGCAAAGTCATCTTCGAAACACAGTCCACCCATAAGCTCCTGGCGGCGTTCTCTCAAGCATCACTGATTCATATTAAAGGTGATTATGACGAACGTACCTTCAACGAAGCCTATATGATGCACACAACTACCTCACCCAATTACGGGATTGTGGCGTCCATCGAGACGGCGGCGGCGATGGTACGCGGCAAATCGGGACGGCGGCTTATTTTGCGATCCATCGAGAGGGCGCTGCATTTTCGCAAAGAGGTACAGCGGCTGCGGGAGGAATCCGAAGGGTGGTTCTTCGATATCTGGCAGCCGGAAATTATCGATGAGGCGGTATGCTGGCCCATTGAACCCGGCGCCCCTTGGCATGGTTTCAAGGGTGCCGATGCAGATCATATGTATCTTGATCCCATTAAGGTCACGATACTGACGCCCGGCATGGATGAATCCGGCGCCATGGCCGATGAGGGCATACCGGCGGCGCTGGTGGCCAAGTTCCTGGACGAGCGCGGCGTGGTGGTGGAAAAAACCGGACCCTATAATTTATTGTTCCTGTTCAGCATCGGCATCGATAAAACCAAAGCCATGAGCCTGCTGCGGGGATTGACCGAATTCAAACGCTCCTTTGATCTCAATTTACGCATCAAAAATATGCTGCCGGACCTCTACGCGGAAGATCCGGATTTCTACCGCAACATGCGTATACAGGATTTGGCCCGCGGCATACACAGCCTTATCCGCCGGCATCGTCTGCCGCAGCTGATGCTTACCGCCTTCGATGTTTTGCCCGAAATGAAAATGACGCCTCATGACGCATTCCAGCAACAGGTACGCGGCAACGTTGAAACCGTGGAACTGCCGGCGTTAATCGGCCGGATTTCCGCCAATATGCTGCTGCCTTATCCGCCGGGAGTGCCGGTGGTGATGCCCGGCGAGATGATCACCGAGCAAAGCCGCGGAGTATTGGATTTTCTGATCATGCTTTGCAGCATCGGCATTCAGTACCCGGGATTTGAAACCGATATCCACGGTGCGCAGCTGACGGAGGACGGCCGATACCTGGTGCGGGTATTGAAAACCGATCCCGCCGGCGGCGAAAGCCCGATTTAGCCCGGGACGAAAAATTTTTTGGCGGAAAAAATATCACCGATGAATGCGTTAAAATGCTGCGCCATATCGACGGCGGATGCTTCGGTGTCCACCACCCGTCGGGCCACCACGATACCCTCCTCCGCGCCGTAGATGGTGTCGCCCTGGCAGTTGAGCGCCAGCAACGCCATTAGCGAATGCTGCTCGTGAGGCACGGGAAAACAGGGGCAAAGCAGGGTGATGACGTCGCTCTGTTCGCCAAGATAGATAAACGTGTCTTCATCGACATTGAAGACGTTGTCTTCATCGGGAAGCAGCTCGAAATGGTCATAAACCGATTGAATAAACCTCTCCAATTGAACCACCTATACATAGCCGGATAAGCCTTTAGCTCTATCCGCGATATCATTATTTCCAAGACGCTCTCGCAGCATTAAGCCGCCGACAAACGCATTGACCAGTTTATTGTTTTTAAGGGTTTTATTTCCCTCGGCCCCGGTATTATATTTTTGTATTTCCTGATTGCCGCTATTAAGCATGACTGTTTGCATCAGGCGCTGTCCCTCTTTATCCAACATCCCGATTGCGCCGCCGGCCAGACCCAGATGGACCGCCGCCGCCTCACGCTTCATTTCCACGTCCAGCATACCGGTGCGATCCTTGCCGCTCTTACAGTTCCAGCAAGGTACAATGCCGATTTCATGAGACAGCAATCCGATACGCATCGCGGCCTTATAGGGCTCGCCGCCGTCGTGATGATGGGCTTTGTCTGCAATAATGGTTTTTAATTGCTTCGCCAGCATGGACACCCGCTCGGCATTTTTCGGATTGTTGGCGAGGTATTGCCCTACCCATCCGCCGGGAGCGGCATCCGGTGAGAGATTCTTGCCCAGCAATTTACGCAATGCGTCCTGATTAATGTTATCAGATATGCCGTGCCCCAATTTCAATGAGCCCAATGCCAGTTCATTAACGCCGAAGTTAAATGCGGCCACATCAACCGTGATCTTGACCGGCACTAACTCACCGCGGGAATTTCTGATCTTCAAATACAATGGCTTGGCGCTTATGGCGGCCCATGCCGCTACCTGATCGTTTAATTGGGACTTTTCCGTCAAAGGACCGATGTCAACGGGGGTCAATAAGCTGGTGGAGGTTAACGCCAGCTCAACTTCGTTGACCTCCAGGGCCCGCTTCATTTTTTCCGGTTGCTGGTAGAGGGCGGCGACAACGACTTCCCGGGCCCTGGCCAGCGCCCCCCGGCTGCGTTCTTCGCTATCAGCCTTGAGGTCGTAGGGACTGAGCACCCCATGGCGTATGCCTTCAAACAGGGTGTGCCGGGAATCCCCCTGCGCTACGGAAAACGTCGAGGACCACAGGTTTACCGCATGGACGGTTTCGTCACTGGACTTACTGCAGATCCCTTTATTGTTATAGCCGGCGGCATGAATATCATCGGCGCCCAATTTCATTTGTCCGGCGGGAACCAAGGTGCTGAAAAATATTTTATCCTTATAGTTGAACTGGTTTTCAACGGTCTTCCAACAGGCATCATTCAGCAGCTCTTTAATACTTTGCTCAAACTGATTTTTAGCCTCTCGTTTTGCTTCATTGCCGTTACAACCGTTTTTATTCTTCACAAAGGCGGCCAAGTTGGCAATTTGGTCTTTTTTAAACGCCAGCATGGCTGAAACGTCTTTTTTCCCGACCGGGGCCATATCGTATTCAACATTATCCTCATTATCAACCGCTGCCTCACTCTGTTCCCCTTGTGCCGTACCTCTCCCCTGGCGTAGCGCGCGCAAGCCCGCTTGACGATACAATTTCTGCAATGAATGTATCTGGCCGCGTACGACGGCGGGCTGTCCCTTTACCGGGGAAATTTTCACCGGGGCAGAGGGTAGGGCCTGATTGATCCGTTGTACAATGCCACGCATAATTTGTGCCATGCGCTGACCCGTGGCCTCCCCGGTTTTTTGCTCCGAGGCTAATCGTAAGTGTCTGTACAGAGGATGAAGAGGAATCTGCATAATTATCCCAGGGTTGAAATATTAAAATAGATACTGTCATTACCCCGGATAATAAGGCATGTTTGTTTTATTGACTATTTAACATATAGAATATAAGCGTTTTATGTATCTTCCAGATAGCGGAAACGCTGATAATGAGATATGAAGAGGGAATTGGCGATCTTGGTTA
This sequence comes from Sodalis ligni, assembly GCF_016865525.2. Classification (NCBI taxonomy): domain Bacteria; kingdom Pseudomonadati; phylum Pseudomonadota; class Gammaproteobacteria; order Enterobacterales; family Bruguierivoracaceae; genus Sodalis; species Sodalis ligni. The sequence goes on from NZ_CP075169.1 coordinate 1,118,050, forward strand.
ACTACGGGTTGAATAAGCTATTTTATTTGAAATAATCAGGAAGTGAAATGCCGATGCTTAAACTTAACAATGTTCATCATATCGCCATTATCGCGGCGGATTATGAGGTGAGTAAGCGTTTTTATTGCGATGTTTTGGGCTTCCAACTGCAAAGCGAGACGTACCGCGCCGAGCGTGCTTCTTGGAAAGGCGATCTGGCGCTGAACGGCGTTTATCTCATCGAGCTGTTCTCTTTTCCAGACGCGCCCGACCGCCTCAGCCGCCCCGAAGCCCTGGGATTGCGTCATTTGGCGTTCAGCGTCGACAATCTGGCGGATGCCGTGACGTCGCTGACAAACGCGGGCGTGGAGGTGGAGCCCATCCGCCGGGATGCCCTGACGGAAAAACAGTTTACCTTTTTCAGCGATCCCGATGGATTGCCGCTGGAACTCTATGAAGCCTGAGCACTCGACCCGGTTCGCCGCCGTTCATGGTTCCGTTGCGGCCGATGATGGACTCGTACCGGCCGATGATGGACTCGTACCGGCCGATAATGGACTCGTACCGGCCGATGATGACTCCGCTCCGGCCGATGATGAACGCTCCAGCGGCCCTTCGGTTTGTGACCCCGCCGTGACGCTTTTCGGGCATCTTGCCGAAACGCTGGGGTCTCGCAGAAAGCTGCTGGTGGCCTTTAGCGGAGGTTTGGACTCCACCGTATTATTGGATGCCCTGGTCTTTCTGCGGCAGCGGCAATGGCCTGATTTAACGATTCGCGCAGTCTATATTCATCACGGCCTGAGCGTTCACGCCGATGACTGGGCCGCCCATTGCCTTGCCCAGTGCCATAGCCGCGACGTGGGGTTTCAATCCATACCGGTGCTGGTCAACCCCGCATCGGCCGGCCTGGAAGGGGCGGCGCGCGAAGCGCGCTATCTGGCGCTGCAGCAGGCGCTGCTACCTGGAGAGACACTGGTTACCGCCCAGCATCTGGATGACCAAAGCGAGACCTTCCTGTTGGCGTTAAAACGGGGCAGCGGTCCGACGGGACTGTCGGCTATGGCGGCTTCCACGCCCTTTCACGGCCATGAGCTTTTGCGGCCCCTGCTGGACTGGAGCCGGGGACAGTTGCAGGAATACGCTTTACAGCGTGAGCTGCGCTGGATTGAAGACGACAGCAACCGAGACGAGCGCTTCGACAGGAATTTTCTTCGCCGGCAAATCCTGCCCCTGCTGACCCGGCGCTGGCCGCATTTCACTCAGGCGGTGGCGCGCAGCGCCCGCCTTTGCGCCGAACAGGAAGCTTTGCTGGATGAATTGCTGCAGGAAACCCTGGGCCTGTTGACGTCCCCCGACGGTTCGCTTGACCTGGCGCCCATGATGGCCATGAGTGCTTCCCGGCGGGGGGCGCTATTGCGCCGCTGGCTGGCCGGCGCCGGGGCGCGGATGCCTGCCAAGGACCAGTTGGAGCGCCTTTGGACCGAGGTGGCGCTAAGCCGGTCGGACGCGGAGCCCCGCTTCCAGCTGGCGGATCGGCAGGTGCGGCGCTTTCGCCAGCGGCTCTATATTTTGCCGTTATGGCCTTCCCTTAAAGAGCTTATCATCCCCTGGACGGAAACCAGCCGCCCCTTGACGCTGCCCAATGGCCTGGGCTGTTTGCAGCGGGCCCCGTCGGGCGCGGCAGTACGGGCCGCCGGCGAAGATGAAAAGATTACGGTGAGATTTGCCGCCGCCGGCACGCTGCATATTGTCGGTCGCCGGCATGGACGGCAAATCAAAAAGCTGTGGCAGGAACTGGGCATTGCCCCCTGGCTGCGGGAGCGAACGCCCATGCTGTTTTATAATGAGGTGTTAATTGCCGCGCCGGGCATATTCACTACCCGCGAAGGGCAGGCACAGGATGACAAAAGGGTATGGCATATAGAATGGCTGGGCGATAAAAACGGCAACGGGCAGTAAATCACTGCCCGTCATAGTACGTATTACGTATGGCGCAAGGCTGTTAAACGCTTACCACCACCGTGCCGAGTTCCGGATGAGTGAAGCTGGCTATGTGATCCAATCGCAGTTCGTTACTGGTACCCGCATTATCAATAACCAGATACTCCACATGCTTTCTTGAGATCATATCACGCGCTACGCCGGTCACGGCATCTCCATTCCGAAGCGTCAGGCTAAGGACCCAATGGCGCTGACAGGCGAGCTCAAGATTATCGTAATCATCGCAATTAATGGGTTGATATTCTTCATTCGTTGACATAATAGCTCACCTACATGTTACGGCGGCCTAGTACCGCCTATTCCCTGAGGGCGGAACAAGGGCTCTGCTAAAGAGGTCCCGATCCCGCCACCATCGTTCAACAGTAATTTCCTTATGAGACTATAGCACAGAGCATCCATTTCTCTGTGATTAAAGGGGCGGCTGAATGCCCCTTTTTGTTGCTTTCCTGGCGATGCCCGGGCATTGTCGGTTACACTGCCGGCCCGGACTCACCCCATGAGGATATAATGGCATTAAAAGCAACCATTCATAAAGCGGCGGTTAATATTGCCGATATGGATCGAAATTATTTCTCGGATGTTAACCTTGTTTTAGCACAACATCCTTCAGAAACGCCGCAACGCATGATGTTGCGCTTGTTGGCCTGGGTCTATCATGCCGATGACCGCCTGGAGTTTACCAAAGGACTCAGCGCGGAAGATGAACCGGCGTTATGGCTGCGTAGCGATAGCGGCGAACTGGAATTATGGATTGAATTAGGACTGCCTGATGAAAAAAGGCTGCGCAAAGCCAGCCATCTGGCGCGCCAGGTAGTGTTGTATGCCTATAACGAACGGGCGGCACGGGTTTGGTGGCAGCAGGCGGAACCCAACCTGTCCCAGCACGGCAATCTCTGCGTACGGTTTGTCGACGACGGGCAGATGGCACAGCTGGCGGCGCTGGCGGCACGCAATATGTCCCTCCAGGCAACGCTGCAAGACGGGCTGCTGTGGCTCTCAGACCAGCAGACCAATCTGGAAATCCAATTGCAGACCTGGAAAAGCGCGGCGGAATAATGGCAGGTCATCGCGCCGAAGTCCCGATCGTCAGCAAGACCGGGGCCGGTGCGTCAAGCACATATCATGGCCGGATTAATGACGCAATGACGGTCTAAGCATATGCCGCATGCCTGAGTGCTTATATGATTAAATATTGATTAACTTAAGGTGGCGTTGACGCACGGCAATGGCAAAAGTTACTGTTCGCTAGCAGATACAATTAAACGGCATTCTCTTTTAAAGGGTAATACCTGGGGTATTTACTCCTCAGAAAACGTTTATTAAAAACCATACTGGATAAGGATGCCATATTTATGCTTACCGCGGATAAGACTCAATCACCTGCATTAATTTCTGTAAGTAATGATAGTAAAGAAATTAATGCTAGGTTGCCATTTTTAGAAAAAATAAATTCTATAAAAAATATATCAAATAGCAAAATAATTGCTAATGACACTGCCGTCGACCTCCCCTTTGACAATGAAGCAACAGCCGGAACCGGTGAAAATACTGCTTCATTCGATAACTCTCCTTCCGCGGGGAGCGCTGGTTCTGGTGGAACACGAGGGTTCTCATGGGGAGTAAAAATATTCTCTTTATTGACGGCTATTTTCGGCGGGGGGAAGTTTATCCATTATATGCGCAGTGGCGATGGGAAGCCGCACGGTAAAAAATGGTTTTCCGAATTGCCCCCTGAAGAGTATATGAAGGCGAAAAAAATTAATGCTATTGTTAGAAATAATTCAATAGGTTTGCCGATTTATTCCACGCCGCGTAATATGAATATTTCCGAAGCGTTATTAAGGACCCTTATCTCTATCAGGTTTTCGCCGGATATTTACGGCCAAGCGTCGATATTTCCCACGGGGATGGGTCATGCCGGACAGGCTATGGGACTTGAAAAAAATAATGATGGCTATGCCTTTGAAGATCCCCGCCTTGATGCACATGCGCTTCGCAAGCAGCCCCTGGGTCCGGAGGCCGCGATTGAGGGTGGATATTGGATAATGATCAAAAGGACGACAGCAATCAAACCGCTATTGCGTCATTCCAAGCGGAACAAAAGAGAGGTTATGCAAAATTTTTCGAAATTCAATCTTCCTGCTTGCGTCATTGACAACCATTTCCGAGAATATTGGGTCGATTTATTGACCAATATTGAAAAATATTATGGTCTTAACCAAATGCTCACCAAAACAGCCGGAAATCGGGAGCGTTTACAACCCTCTAATCTATTACCCGATGGTGAGATATCTACCGATACATCATTGGATGGATATCAAAAAAGTGAAAGGAGCCGATGGCTGCATACTTTCGGTATATCCAATGAGTACTTGTCTGCAAATGCTAATCTGACTATTAATTTTATAGATATAATGTTAAGCGATATTATACAGAGAGATTACGGCCTCTCCCTAACTTCACATGATCTTGATAAACTATTAACTATGGATATTATCTATACTAAAAAAGTTGGGGAATTAGAACCCCATAAATATATTGCTCATGGTGAGTATTCGCTCAGGAAAATCCTTTTACGAGAACCATTTAAAGTTTTATTAAAGCCAAATGAATCAGAATATACGCACCTTACTATACTCAGAACTAATATCAAAGAATCTGATAAGAAAGATTTCATATCTTATCTGGAATTTATAGTAAATGGCGAACCCTCCAACATAACTGCTGAAATCGAAAGGTTGTTAACTTTTTTTCCTCGGCGGCACTCAAAAATTTTATCGCCGGTCACCTTTCGCTACAGCATAAGGCCTGGCTGGAATCCGTCATCCTGACACCGAAAATAGATATGAAGGCATGTGCTATAAAACCTCCGCTCCTCTTGATGGACGCAAAAGATCTTTGGGCCGATTTAAAAGCTCTTGAGATTGAAAAGCTGGAGGAACATCTGAGCTATCATCACCTCTTTAGTACTGGTCCCGAAAAATCTGTTCCTGCGGAGCAGGCGTCACAGCGTTTGCTGGCCTCCGGCAACGCTTTATCGCTGCTGGCCTTTTTTTTTACCGGCGGGACATCCGCAGGTTGTGCCGCCATGATGTTAAGCAACGTCGTGACGGGAACCGGTAGCGCATTATATCTCTACCAAGCGGTTAACGCGCAGGACCTGCAAAAACGCAAGGAGGCATGGAAATCGGCAATGCTAGGCATCATGATCATCGGCTTGTCCGGTACGACCGATATCTATAGTTTAATAAAAGCCTCAGGCTACAACGGATACAAGCTAATGCATGAGGCGGCGACCCAGTTGCGAGATGTACTAACGTTATCTGATTCCAACAGTGTCGCTAAGGCTTTTGTCAAAGGGGGGGCTCGCGAGCGGGCAATCATGTTGGTGGAAGCCCTGATTAAGGAAAACGTCGGTCAGCTGGAAATATTGGGTCAAAACAGCGTCGGGGTAATGTCGAAGGTTTTGCAGATTTGTGGCCGTATAGATGCCCACCAATCCCGGCTATTGAGTGAAAAATCTTTTATTGCCGAAATTTTCAGTCAAATAAGAAGTATACATGATAAGGCTTCATTGGCCTCTATCCCAGCCGGCTATGAGCTGATTATGCTTGATAACGAAACTAATAAATCAAGCTTGATGCTGCTTTCTCTTGGCAATGACAGATTTGCGGGATTTGATATAAAAGCCTGACTCAACCAGCAATATTTTCTTCTCATAAAGGGTGGCAAGTGGTCAGTAGTGATGATTTTATTTTTGACAAAAACAGCGTTATGTTAAACGACGGCAGCACTGCAACTCTATATGCTGAAGATTTGCATGGTGCGTCATTGGCAACTCTCGGTGATGATATGACTCGTCATGAAAGTGAACTGGCCACAAAATTACGGCGTTATTGTAATAGATTCAAATTTGACGGAAATACAATAAACATGTTTAGCGGGGTCGAACGCTTTGCTTATAACAATGGATTTTATAATATACGCTATCGCGCCTTATTTATTTTCGATCCTGTTATGGAAAGTCAGACAGACCGACATTATGTTCTGGTAGCTACGCATGCGGAGGTAACGTACATCATAGAACCCAATGCTGAAAAAATTCGTTATATCAATATTCCCGATATTGAGGATGTAATGATTTTAACAGAAGATAGATGGAGAAAGTGTTTTGAAAAATCAAGATCTAGAGCCTTGATTACTTATAAGGATTTCCTCACGGAACAAAGTGCCAGAGATTATTATCACAACTTTAATATTAAGGAGGGCTCTGAAAATATATTGCTGTCACCGGCAGGTTTTGTTGAGTTGGAAGAATCGTCTGCCCCTGTCACGTTTCCATTGTTTTTATCATATTATGAAGGCATGGGGCAACAATTATTGCTGCAGAAGAAAATTCGTAACAGTATTATCAAAGATAGGAAATCAAGAAGCAGTTACGAATTCATAATGTCGCTATTAAAAGCAACCGGCACGGTTTCGGCCGGCCGTAAAGACGATTTAGTAAACTTCTACCATGAGCATCCGCAGGAAGCGTTGCTCGAGGTTATAGACAGTCCCAAACAAATAAGAACATTTCGCGATATGCTATGTGTGGAACCGGGCAAACTGGTTCGCTTTACCAATTTGAATGACAGTTCAGTTTTCATTTGATGATAAGCCTTGGTAACGGCAGGTTTGCCGGTATGAACAATGATTTACTGGATTCGACCTTGAGTAGCGAAAAGCGCATTCTTATCGCAGAACAGCTAGGATTATTCCGGGATGATGTTTTATGTTCATTTGATAAACGTAATTCTTTCATCATTGAAAAGGGTGATTTGCCGCGTTCATCACCACCACGGAAATGTTTGATGGATATCGCCACAGAAACTATTCATGAGACCATTAGTGAGAAAAGCAGTACTCATTTTGCTCTGGAATTTTTAGTCGCCGCCCAACAATTGGTTCCTCAGCAGGCTGATGCATTGGAACGATTGGTTATGTTGATAACCGGAAAATTAGATGGTGAGAAGATATCAATAATAAAATTGAATAAATTTTTAATTATCGATAAATTTATAGATAACAATGCTGAGTTGGAAAATATTGCTGAATGTAAACTCGTGGTTTTTATACGGAAGATAAACATTTTCATACGATGGTCAGCCTTGGTGACAATCAATTTTAGGAATAAATAACCATATAATTAATAATGAAATTAATAGAAATCAAAAGATAATTTCCTCTCAAGAAATAGGGAAATTATCGCCGGCAAGAGATTCAACAATCAAAATGTCTTCAAGGTCATAGTGGGTGATGTTAATTTAGAAAAACAAGAATCTCAGCTTTGTTAGGTCCGGATGGGCGCATCGAGTATGTTCGTCATGGGTTAAATGATCTGCAAATGGAAATCAAGGCACATGGTGCTTTGGCCAGCATCAATCACTATGACGCGATAGAACTTGCGGATATTATTGCTGGCATACACCGTTCAATGTACCCGGAGCAATCCCTCAAGCGTCTCGAACTTATATCATGCTTCGGAGCGTTGGGAGGCAGGCGATCGTCCGCTCAAATCATTTCCGATCGCCTGGGCGCCAACGTTTTAAGCTATAAAGGCATTGTTACTGACAGTAAATCCCGCAATCGAGGATCGGGGGTTATGTTTGAGCCGCATGTGGGTTTCGGCATTGAAAGATTGCGGGAAGATGAACGTTGGCATCGGAGAATTCATAATTTTATTGAAAATGTGTTAGGTCTGTTCGGCCATCTGCCGTTTAGGCGCCACGGCAGGGCGATCGGTGAAAATATTCCCTTCGCCATGGTGGTCATTGATGTCCTGCATTTCCTGCGCAAGGAGATTAGCGCCGAAACGCTTATGCGCCTATATCCCGGCCTGATGTCTGAGAAGTCACTGAGCGAGGCCGGTTTGCTGGCTAACCCCGTTAGTCAGGAAGAAGCGCTGATAGCCGCCTTGTTGACCATTTTTTATGGTAACAGCAATATCACCAATGCCATGGATGCCTATATTTTGGCCGGCGAATATCAAAATCAGTCTTCAGGGTCGGTGGTGAGGTACGGTGAAAATTTACTTCAACCGCTATATTGGGAAGATATCGTACCCGCGCTGGCGACATTCCGGCAATTACCGGCCGTGATTGTTGAAAATGATTTGTTAGGCGGAAGCAATATTTATATTTCCATGAAAATGATGATGATAATCTGCAGGAATATATGATCCGCGTCGGTAGCAAATGCAATAATAGAAAACTATGGCCACTTTTACTCGCGAATTTTTTCAGTGAACAGCCGGGTTCTTTCCCGGTTATGGCCGGCCTGAAGGAGCAGGATATCTTGAGCATGGGATTCGATTTTACCCATTTTCATTTTACCTGAATTCGTGGTTCAGGAATGATTTCAGCCTGCAGATAGATATGCCCCCTGAGATAAGCCCCGAATCCTGCCGGCCGGCCGACTATGTCCATTTCAGCGGAAGGGGACGAAAGACAGATACCCGGGAAGATATCGGGTTGGGCCATTCTTTGCTTTTGGAGCAGGATGGGAGGCTGGCATTGCAGCTGAAGGATACATTGTCCGTGGAACGTCCGGCCGGCCTCGGTGATAGCGGCCAACCGCCGGCTAATGCCTCCCCATTGCTGTCCATGCCGAGGGTGGTGGTGACCTTGGTGGAAAATGACGAAAGATTGATCATGCTGCAGAGAAATATTCCCACGGAAATTTTATCAAATAACGGGGCAATCGCTTTTTTTATTGCCGGGGAAATTAATAAATATACCCGAAGCATTAAAGTAGGCGTCAAAAATAGTGAGAATATCCTACCCACAAAATCAAACGTAGCAAACTCTGTCTATAGCGATCCCGTGGCTCTGCAAAAAAGCTGGATATTGGTCAATTTGATTCATAACGATTAGCTTATACCCGTCATACTTTAAGTGGCAGGTGTGTTGGCAATATTCGGCTCATCCATGGGCCTCGCCCCTTCGGGGCCGCTGCAAGCAGCGCTCCCGCAACTCGAATGATTTAGGGTAAATAGTGATTGCTCACTCGACCAGGCTGCAAAAAAATACCCGGCCGCGACGGGCCGGGTAGTCGGGATCAATGCGAAGGGGATTAACGCTGTGCCTTGCTGATTTCACCTGCCAGATAGTCGACGATATCGCTGATTTTTATCATTTGTTTCTCACCGGCGCCGCGGTGTTTATATTCAACCTCTTCGCTGTCGAGGTTGCGATCGCCGATGACAACAGTATGCGGAATTCCAATCAGCTCCATATCGGCGAACATGACACCCGGCCGTTCCTTGCGGTCGTCCAGCAGCACCTCGATGCCTTTGGCGCGCAGCTTCTCGTACAGCCCCTCGGCCGCATCCTTGACCCGGAAGGATTTATGCATGTTCATCGGCAGGATGGCGACATGAAACGGCGCAATGGCTTCAGGCCATAAAATACCGCGCTCATCATGGTTTTGCTCAATGGCGGCGGCCACCACGCGGGTCACCCCGATACCGTAACAACCCATGGTTAGCGTTTGGTTGCGTCCGTCTTCTCCCTGTACCGTGGCTTTCATCGCGTCGGAATACTTGGTGCCGAGCTGGAAAATATGCCCAACTTCAATACCGCGTTTAATGAGCAGCGTGCCCTTGCCGTCCGGGCTGGCATCTCCCTCCGCCACTTTCCGCAAATCGGCAACCTGGGGCAGCGGAAGATCCCGCTGCCAGTTGATGCCGAAATAGTGCTTGCCGTCGATGTTGGCGCCGGCGCCGAAATCACTCATGGCCGCTACGCTGCGATCGATGACCAGCGGCAACGGCAAATTCACCGGCCCCAGGGAACCGGGACCGGCGCCAATGGCGGCGCGGATCTCTTCTTCAGTGGCGAATTCCAGCGGACTGGCCACCAGGGGATGTTTCTCAGCCTTGATTTCATTGAGCTGATGATCGCCCCGCACCAGCAGCGCAACCAGTGGATAACCGGAATCTTCCCGGCCATGGACAATCAGGGTCTTGACGGTTTTTTCCACGGGTAAAGCGAACTGCTCCACCAGCTGCGCGATGGTTTTGGCGTCGGGCGTGTCAACCAGGCGCAATTCCTCGGCGGCTTCGCCACGAGGGGTAGCCGGCGCCACGGCTTCCGCCAGTTCGATATTGGCGGCGTAGTCAGAACCGCTGGAAAAGACGATATCGTCCTCGCCGCTGTCCGCCAGCACCTGAAACTCATGGGAGGCGCTGCCGCCAATGGAACCGGTATCTGCCTGTACCGCGCGGAAGTTCAGGCCCATGCGGGTGAATATCGCGCTGTAGGCTTGATACATCGCATCATAGGTGGCCTGCAGGGATTCCTGCGTGGTATGGAACGAATAGGCATCCTTCATCACAAATTCCCGTGAGCGCATCACGCCGAAACGCGGGCGGACTTCGTCGCGGAATTTGGTCTGGATCTGATAAAAGTTCAGCGGCAGCTGTTTATAGGAGCTGATTTCATTGCGGACCAGATCGGTGATAACCTCTTCATGGGTCGGGCCGAGCACGAACGGCCGCTCGCCGCGATCGTTGAAGCGCAGCAGCTCGGGGCCGTACTGCATCCAGCGACCGCTTTCCTGCCAGAGGTCCGCCGGCTGGACCACCGGCATGGATATCTCAATGGCCCCGGCTCTGTCCATCTCCTCGCGCACAATGTTTTCAACCTTGCGCAAAACCCGCAGCCCGGTGGGTAACCAGGTATAAAGGCCCGAGGCCAGCTTGCGGATCATGCCGGCGCGCAGCATCAATTGATGGCTAATGACTTCAGCGTCGGCGGGAGTCTCCTTAAGGGTGGAGAGTAGATATTGGCTAGTACGCATAATAATCAGGTTCCAAAAGGACGGCTAAACGCCATGGCTGCATCACGGCAGCGAAATATAAAAGTGGCTTAGTTTACCAGTGCCGGCGGGCGGTCAAAAGAGACAGGACAAAAAATTAACCAAAAGCGTCTATTTTTTATTGAAGTTGTTTTGCTTTGAGGTATCGGCCAAGGAGCGTGACGCCGTACGTAAGTGACCCTTCAGCCGACCGCGGGCGGAGGGGAATTCATGGCGGCGGCATCTTCAATGGCAATGACCTCGGCGATGTTGCCGGTGACGCGCCAGCGGATATTGAATTCCATAAGCCGTACCGCATAGGTCTGCTCGCCGCCGTGAGTTTTACGATAGGCCGGGCGGGGATCCTGCGCCAGTACATCGCTGATGAAACGCCGCAAATGCGGATAACGGGGGGCAAGAGCCTCTATCCGTGCGGCCGCGCCGAGGGAAAAGTCCACCCCCATGTCAGCGGCGGGAATCTGTTGGGCAAAGCCCGCCCGAGCCGACGGGATGCTCTCCGCGTAGGGTAAATAGGGTTTGATGTCCACTACCGGGGTACCGTCCACCAGGTCCAGGCTGCCCAGTTCAAGCACCACTTCGGCTTTGAAAATGCGCACGGCGTTTAAGGCCACCAGGGACATGCCGATGGCATTGGGCCGGAAGGTGGAACGGGTCGCGAAGACGCCGATCCGGCTGTTGCCGCCCAGGCGCGGCGGGCGCACAGTGGGATGCCAGCCTTGCCCCATGGTTTGGTTAAAGATAAACAGCAACCAGATATGGCTGAACGCATCCAGGCCGCGTACCGCTTCCGGCTGATTATAAGGCGCCAGTAAATGCAGCTCGCCGGTGCCGTCCGGCACCAGACCCGGCTGCCGGGGTACCGCGAATTTTTCTTTATAAGGCGAGCGAATTACGCCGATTTGGCTAAGGCCGAACTCGCTCATTGCGTCACTTTAAGCGCCGTACCCTGGCAGACCGCTTGCGCGTAGCATCCGGCCACCGACCTGACCATTTCGCATTGGTGCAACAGCACGGCGTTGCCCTTCATACGGGCTGCCCGGACCTGCATGTCCTTGCGAGCCGCGGCGATACTCGGCGGCGGATCCTGCAGATTGACCTGGCAGGTGGAACCATAGACTTCCCCTAAATCACGGAAGGGCTTGCCCACCAATTCTTCCGCGGATTTATATAATTTTGCCGGCAGCGGGCGCACTGCGGGTTTATGGCTCGTCAAGGGACTACTAAACGGCGTGATGGCGGTATGTTGATTTGCGGTTGATGACGCGGGCGAATGTATCCATGAACATCCTGTCAGCGAGAGCACCAAGATACATCCTGGTAAGGCACGCATACGTTTTCCTCGGATTGGAGTTGTTATTTAACTGGCGCTATTGAATCAATGTACGGCCAAAATAACAAGGCGGGCCGAAGCCCGTCTTGATAAAAGCGCACTAAAGTGACAAAAAAATTTTACCAGCCTTTCACCGCACCGCCATTAAAGATTTTATTGGCCGCGTCGTTAACTTCATCGGACTCATAGGCCTGAACGAATTTTTTGACGTTTTCCGCGTTTTTATTATCTTCCCGGGCCACGATCAGATTGACATAGGGAGACTCTTTATCTTCCACAAACAGCCCGTCCTTGGCGGGGGTCAGGCCGATCTGGCTGGCATAAGTAGTATTAATGATGGCCAGGGCGATCTGCTGGTCGTCAAGGGAACGAGGCAACTGCGGCGCTTCCAATTCCACCAGCTTCAGGTTTTTCGGATTTCCCACGACATCCAATACGGTGGGTTGCAGGCCGGTGCCGTCTTTCAATGTAATAAGCCCGACTTTTTGCAGCAGCAGCAAGGAACGGCCCAGGTTGGTGGGATCGTTAGGCAGCGCTACCTGTGAGCCGTCCTTCAATTCACTAAGGGATTTTATCTGTTTTGAATAGCCGGCGATGGGGTAGACAAAGGTATTACCTACCGGAACCAGCTTATAGCCGCGATCCTTGATTTGCTGATCGAGATAAGGTTTATGCTGGAAAGCATTGGCATCGATATCCCCTTTGCTCAGCGCCTCGTTGGGCAACACGTAATCATTGAAGGTCACCAGTTCCACGTCGAGGCCGTATTTCTCTTTAGCGACTTTCTGCGCGACTTCCGCCACCTGCTGTTCCGCGCCGACGATGACCCCGACCTTGATATGGTTCGGATCTTTCTTGTCCTGCCCGCAAGCAGTCAACGCCAATGCGCCTACCAAAGCGCCAACGGTTGCCAGGGTCCTGAAATTAAAAGACATATCCCTTTCCTCTTATGGGTTGATTATTATTTCATTGAAGCGCCGGCATGGCGGCTTCATTTTTTTAAGACTATCAGTTACTTATGAGTAACCGCTTTAACGATTTTATCGCCGCTGATTTGTATCAAAAACACCAGGACAACCAGTAAAATCAGTACGGTATTCATCACCGTGGCGTTATAACCGATATAGCCGTATTGGATACCGATTTGCCCAAGTCCGCCTGCGCCCACGGCGCCGCCCATGGCAGAATAGCCCACCAGGGTAATCAGCGTAATGGTGGCGGCGTTAACCAGCCCGGGCAGGGCCTCGGGTAATAAAACCTTGCGGATGATTTGCATCGGCGTCGCGCCCATGGCGCGGGAGGCTTCAATAAGCCCGGTGGGTATTTCCAGCAGCGCATTTTCCACCATACGGGCAATAAAAGGCGCGGCGCCGACGGTTAACGGCACGATGGCCGCCTGCAGTCCGATGGACGTGCCGACGATCATGCGGGTAAAGGGGATCATCCAGACCAGTAAAATAATAAACGGAATAGACCGGAAGATATTCACTATCGCGGAAGTGGTTCGATAAAGCCTGGGATTTTCGATGATCTGCCCGGGGCGGCTGGTATAAAGTAAAACGCCGATGGGCAATCCCACCACAAAACCAAAGAAACCGGAAACAAAGGTCATCGCCAGCGTCTCCCAGATCCCTTTGGCAAACAGCCCTAACATGGCTTCAGACATACCCTAATACCTCCACCTTAACGTGCTGTTCCTGCAAAAAAGCGATGGCGGCACGGGAGTTTTCCGCATCACCCGCCATCTCCGCCAGCATAATGCCGAATTTAACCCCGCCGGCGTAATCCATCTGGGCGCTGATGATATTGTTATTGACATTGAAGCGCCTGGCGGCTTCGGACAACAGCGGCGCATCCACCGACTGGCCGGTAAACTCCAACTGCAGGATGGGAATTTTCCCCTCGGCGGGCTGGGGCGACATCCGCTGCAAATAGTCCTCCGGAATATCGAGGTGCAGGGTAGAGCGGATAAACTGCTGCGCCAGCGGCGTTTTCGGATGGGAAAACATTTCGCTCACCGTATCTTGTTCTATAAGTTCTCCCTGGCTGATGACCGCGACCTGATCACAGATGCGTTTCACCACGTCCATCTCGTGAGTAATTAATAAAATGGTCAATCCCAGCCGGCGATTAATATCCTTTAATAATGCCAAAATCGAACGGGTGGTAGCCGGATCCAATGCGCTGGTGGCTTCGTCGCATAGCAGGACTTTGGGATTACTGGCCAGGGCGCGGGCGATGGCTACCCGCTGCTTCTGGCCGCCGGACAGATTAGCGGGATAGGCATCGGCTTTATCTTCCAGTCCCACCAAGGCCAACAGCTCCGCAACACGTTTTTTGATGTCGTTTTTCGGCAGGTTGTCCAACTCCAGCGGCAGGGCGATATTGCCCGAAACCGTACGGGAAGAAAGCAGATTGAAATGTTGAAAAATCATGCCCATTTGCCGGCGGGCAATGATGAGCTGCCGCTCCGACAGGGTGGTCAGATCCTGTCCGTCCACCAATACCGAACCGCTGGTGGGACGTTCCAACAGGTTTACGCAGCGGATCAAGGTACTTTTGCCGGCGCCGGATGCGCCGATAACCCCGTATATCTGGCCGGCGGTCACGTGCAGGCTGACATCAGACAATGCGGCTATGGTCTGCGTTCCCTGGATAAAGTGCTTAGTAATATGAGAGAGTTTAATCATATTTTTTATTGTAAACAGTTACCTGTGGCAAGGATGAAATTATGTTATTAACGCCAACGGGTGCTAATGGGGTGGATGTTAGGGCGTCTAGACGTCTAAGTCAACCAGGATTCATTTTCTAGGTTTTCCACTGTCTAAAACGTGCGATACTACCCGCTGTTTATATCCTCAGGAGCCAATCAGTGGCACAGCTTGTTCCCGCAATATTTTTAGACCGCGACGGTACCATTAATGTCGATCACGGTTACGTATTTGAGATTGATGATTTTCAGTTTATTGATGGCGCTATCGAAGCCATGCAGGAACTGAAAAAAATGGGTTTTGCCCTGGTGGTGGTGACTAACCAGGCCGGCATCGCCCGCGGCAAATTCACCGAAGACCAATTTATGCGCTTGACCGAATGGATGGATTGGTCGCTGGCGGATCGCGAAGTGGAATTGGACGGTATCTATTTTTGCCCGCACCATCCGGACGTTGGTGAAGGCGAATATCGTCAGGATTGCGACTGCCGCAAACCCAAACCCGGGATGTTGCTGGATGCGCAAAAATTTCTGCACATCGACATGGCTGCTTCTTATATGGTGGGCGACTCAGCCAAGGATATGCTGGCTGGCCGGGCGGCGGGCGTCGGCACCACTGTCTTGGTGCGTACCGGCAAGCCGCTTGATGAAGAGGGCCAAAAGCTGGCGGATTGGGTCATTGACAGCCTGGCGCAACTACCGGACGCGATAAAACGGCAGTCGGCAAGGGCATAACGGGCAAATTTTGACCGATCAAAAAAAATTTGACGATATTCGCTTGCCATTTCACAGCACCCCCCTATAATGCGCCTCCATCGACCGGGACTGTGAGCAGCTTCACAAGGACCGAAAACGAGTCAGAAGCAAGCCTGACGGGCTTGACACTGATAGGGGAAAGCGTAATATACGCCACCTCGCGCCAGACTGAATCATAGCGGCGCATGCTCTTTAACAATTTATCAGACAATCTGTGTGGGCACTCACAAGACCGTATCGAAACACAACAATACAAGTCTTGAAGAGTGACAAACAGTTAATTCAAAAGATTAACCAGATGAAATCTTTGAGCATCAAGCTTTTAATTGAAGAGTTTGATCATGGCTCAGATTGAACGCTGGCGGCAGGCCTAACACATGCAAGTCGAGCGGCAGCGGGAAGTAGCTTGCTACTTTGCCGGCGAGCGGCGGACGGGTGAGTAATGTCTGGGGATCTGCCCGATGGAGGGGGATAACTACTGGAAACGGTAGCTAATACCGCATAACGTCGCAAGACCAAAGTGGGGGACCTTAGGGCCTCACACCATCGGATGAACCCAGATGGGATTAGCTAGTAGGTGGGGTAACGGCTCACCTAGGCGACGATCCCTAGCTGGTCTGAGAGGATGACCAGCCACACTGGAACTGAGACACGGTCCAGACTCCTACGGGAGGCAGCAGTGGGGAATATTGCACAATGGGCGCAAGCCTGATGCAGCCATGCCGCGTGTGTGAAGAAGGCCTTCGGGTTGTAAAGCACTTTCAGCGGGGAGGAAGGGGTTGGGTTGAATAGATTCAATCATTGACGTTACCCGCAGAAGAAGCACCGGCTAACTCCGTGCCAGCAGCCGCGGTAATACGGAGGGTGCGAGCGTTAATCGGAATTACTGGGCGTAAAGCGTACGCAGGCGGTTTGTTAAGTCAGATGTGAAATCCCCGAGCTTAACTCGGGAACTGCATTTGAAACTGGCAGGCTAGAGTCTCGTAGAGGGGGGTAGAATTCCAGGTGTAGCGGTGAAATGCGTAGAGATCTGGAGGAATACCGGTGGCGAAGGCGGCCCCCTGGACGAAGACTGACGCTCAGGTACGAAAGCGTGGGGAGCAAACAGGATTAGATACCCTGGTAGTCCACGCTGTAAACGATGTCGATTTGAAGGTTGTGGCCTTGAGCCGTGGCTTTCGGAGCTAACGCGTTAAATCGACCGCCTGGGGAGTACGGCCGCAAGGTTAAAACTCAAATGAATTGACGGGGGCCCGCACAAGCGGTGGAGCATGTGGTTTAATTCGATGCAACGCGAAGAACCTTACCTACTCTTGACATCCAGAGAAGACTTCAGAGATGGAGTTGTGCCTTCGGGAACTCTGAGACAGGTGCTGCATGGCTGTCGTCAGCTCGTGTTGTGAAATGTTGGGTTAAGTCCCGCAACGAGCGCAACCCTTATCCTTTGTTGCCAGCACGTAATGGTGGGAACTCAAAGGAGACTGCCGGTGACAAACCGGAGGAAGGTGGGGATGACGTCAAGTCATCATGGCCCTTACGAGTAGGGCTACACACGTGCTACAATGGCGCATACAAAGAGAAGCGAACTCGCGAGAGTAAGCGGACCTCACAAAGTGCGTCGTAGTCCGGATTGGAGTCTGCAACTCGACTCCATGAAGTCGGAATCGCTAGTAATCGTGGATCAGAATGCCACGGTGAATACGTTCCCGGGCCTTGTACACACCGCCCGTCACACCATGGGAGTGGGTTGCAAAAGAAGTAGGTAGCTTAACCTTCGGGAGGGCGCTTACCACTTTGTGATTCATGACTGGGGTGAAGTCGTAACAAGGTAACCGTAGGGGAACCTGCGGTTGGATCACCTCCTTACCGAAAGATGCGCGTCGAGTGACGTGTCCACACAGATTGTCTGATAGAAGTGATGAGCAAACAGCTCGTATGGTTTACACGTGAAGCCCGGCTTCGCACGTGCAAGGCATCGTCCGAAGATAGGAGAGCAACGCGATGCGTTGTTCGACTAGAAAGAGGTCGCTTACTTTCATTAATGAAAGTTTCGCCTTACACGGAAAAGCAACGGGGTAGGTTGCAAGCGTATGGTAGAGGTCGCTCACTTTCATTAATGAAAGTTTCGCCTTACAAAAATACGCGAAGCAGCGCTTCGCAAGCGTATTTTTGTCCCCTTCGTCTAGTGGCCTAGGACACTGCCCTTTCACGGCGGTAACAGGGGTTCGAACCCCCTAGGGGACGCCAAACAGCCTACGTGTCTGATAAATTTCAGAGCGCATTTGAAAGAGTGCGCTGCGAAATACTGCTCTTTAACAATCCGGAACAAGCTGAAAATTTGAAAAAAACATGCTGAGCAAAATCAGTATGCGAGTCTCTCAAAGCAAGCAAACCTAAACAGGTCATCGCGTCAATGATGCCCCTGTTGAGGGATGAGCGAGAAAGCCCCGGCCAAGGCGCCCGGCGCGCAGCCAGCGGAGTGGACTAGATGTCCATGAGCATGGCGAGCACCGCGCAACACCGGCAGGGGCCTTTCGCAGCCATTCCGCAGACACTTTAGGGTTGTGAGGTTAAGTGACTAAGCGTACACGGTGGATGCCTAGGCAGTCAGAGGCGATGAAGGACGTGCTAATCTGCGAAAAGCGTCGGTAAGCTGATATGAAGCGTTATTAGCCGGCGATGTCCGAATGGGGAAACCCAGTGCAATTCGTTGCACTATCATTGCGTGAATCCATAGCGCAATGAGGCGAACCGGGGGAACTGAAACATCTCAGTACCCCGAGGAAAAGAAATCAACCGAGATTCCCCCAGTAGCGGCGAGCGAACGGGGAACAGCCCAGAACCACCATCAGCTTTTGCATCAGGAGAACGGTCTGGAAAGTCCGGCGACAGAGGGTGATAGCCCCGTATCCGAAGGTGCAGGAGTTGTGGGTTCGATGAGTAGGGCGGGACACGTGATATCCTGTCTGAAGATGGGGGGACCATCCTCCAAGGCTAAATACTCCTGACTGACCGATAGTGAACCAGTACCGTGAGGGAAAGGCGAAAAGAACCCCGGCGAGGGGAGTGAAACAGAACCTGAAACCGTGTACGTACAAGCAGTGGGAGCCTTGAGAAATCGGGGTGACTGCGTACCTTTTGTATAATGGGTCAGCGACTTATATTCTGTAGCAAGGTTAACCGCATAGGGAGCCGTAGGGAAACCGAGTCTTAACTGGGCGTGTAGTTGCAGGGTATAGACCCGAAACCCGGTGATCAGCCATGGGCAGGTTGAAGGTTGGGTAACACTAACTGGAGGACCGAACCGACTAATGTTGAAAAATTAGCGGATGACTTGTGGCTGGGGTGAAAGGCCAATCAAACCGGGAGATAGCTGGTTCTCCCCGAAAGCTATTTAGGTAGCGCCTCGTGAATTCATCTTCGGGGTAGAGCACTGTTTCGGCTAGGGTCCACCCCGGATTACCAACCCGATGCAAACTGCGAATACCGAAGAATGTTATCACGGGAGACACACGGCGGGTGCTAACGTCCGTCGTGAAGAGGGAAACAACCCAGACCGCCGGCTAAGGTCCCAAAGTCATGGTTAAGTGGGAAACGATGTGGGAAGGCATAGACAGCCAGGATGTTGGCTTAGAAGCAGCCATCATTTAAAGAAAGCGTAATAGCTCACTGGTCGAGTCGGCCTGCGCGGAAGATGTAACGGGGCTAAACCATGCACCGAAGCCGCGGCAGCGATACCTTCGGGTATTGTTGGGTAGGGGAGCGTTCTGTAAGCCTGAGAAGGTGGCCTGTGAGGGTTGCTGGAGGTATCAGAAGTGCGAATGCTGACATAAGTAACGATAAAGCGGGTGAAAAGCCCGCTCGCCGGAAGACCAAGGGTTCCTGTTCAACGTTAATCGGAGCAGGGTGAGTCGACCCCTAAGGCGAGGCCGAAAGGCGTAGTCGATGGGAAACAGGTTAATATTCCTGTACTGGGTGTGACTGCGAAGGGGGGACGGAGAAAGCTAGACCGGCCGGGCGACGGTTGTCCCGGTTCAAGCGTGCAGGTGGAGAGGACAGGAAAATCCGTTCTCTTATCAACACTGAGGCGTGATGACGAGCCACTACGGTGGTGAAGGGGTTGATGCTACGCTTCCAGGAAAAGCCTCTAAGCACCAGGTCACATCGAATCGTACCCCAAACCGACACAGGTGGTCAGGTAGAGAATACCGAGGCGCTTGAGAGAACTCGGGTGAAGGAACTAGGCAAAATGGTGCCGTAACTTCGGGAGAAGGCACGCTGGCATTAGGTGGAGGGACTTGCTCCCCGAGCTGAAGCCAGTCGCAGATACCAGCTGGCTGCAACTGTTTATTAAAAACACAGCACTGTGCAAACACGAAAGTGGACGTATACGGTGTGACGCCTGCCCGGTGCCGGAAGGTTAATTGATGGGGTTATCCGTAAGGAGAAGCTCTTGATCGAAGCCCCGGTAAACGGCGGCCGTAACTATAACGGTCCTAAGGTAGCGAAATTCCTTGTCGGGTAAGTTCCGACCTGCACGAATGGCGTAATGATGGCCAGGCTGTCTCCACCCGAGACTCAGTGAAATTGAACTCGCTGTGAAGATGCAGTGTACCCGCGGCAAGACGGAAAGACCCCGTGAACCTTTACTATAGCTTGACACTGAACATTGAGCCTTGATGTGTAGGATAGGTGGGAGGCTTTGAAGTAGGGACGCCAGTCCTTATGGAGCCAACCTTGAAATACCACCCTTTAATGTTTGATGTTCTAACTCCGGCCCCTAATCGGGGTCGAGGACAGTGTCTGGTGGGTAGTTTGACTGGGGCGGTCTCCTCCTAAAGAGTAACGGAGGAGCACGAAGGTTAGCTAATCACGGTCGGACATCGTGAGGTTAGTGCAAAGGCATAAGCTAGCTTGACTGCGAGAGTGACGGCTCGAGCAGGTGCGAAAGCAGGTCTTAGTGATCCGGTGGTTCTGAATGGAAGGGCCATCGCTCAACGGATAAAAGGTACTCCGGGGATAACAGGCTGATACCGCCCAAGAGTTCATATCGACGGCGGTGTTTGGCACCTCGATGTCGGCTCATCACATCCTGGGGCTGAAGTAGGTCCCAAGGGTATGGCTGTTCGCCATTTAAAGTGGTACGCGAGCTGGGTTTAGAACGTCGTGAGACAGTTCGGTCCCTATCTGCCGTGGGCGTTGGAAGATTGAGAGGGGCTGCTCCTAGTACGAGAGGACCGGAGTGGACGCACCACTGGTGTTCGGGTTGTCATGCCAATGGCATTGCCCGGTAGCTACGTGCGGAAGAGATAACCGCTGAAAGCATCTAAGCGGGAAACTTGCCTCGAGATGAGTCTTCCCTGTGGCTTTAAGCCACCTGAAGGGACGTTAAAGACGATGACGTTGATAGGTCGGGTGTGTAAGCGCAGCGATGCGTTGAGCTAACCGATACTAATGACCCGTGAGACTTAACCTTACAACACCTAAGGTGTTTGAGCTGTGAGAGCGTTGTCCGCAAGGGCGATGAGAGAATTTTCAGCGACTGTTCCGGATAAAGGCCGACGGTCATCAGTAAAAGATGACGGTTGGATAACGAATTTGCCTGGCGGCACTAGCGCGGTGGTCCCACCTGACCCCATGCCGAACTCAGCAGTGAAACGCCGTAGCGCCGATGGTAGTGTGGGGTCTCCCCATGCGAGAGTAGGGAACTGCCAGGCATCCAATTGAACGAAGCCCTCTGTGAAAACAGAGGGCTTTTTCATATGCGTCAAACTGGCAGTTCACTACTCAAGGGCTTTTTAATGTCTATCATATCAATCAATACGGTGTTGGGCTGGGGCTGACATTATCGTCAGCCGGTCTCGAACCTGTCTGATGTCTCTTACCGGGGGGGCACCGAACATGCGGCTATACTCCCGTGTGAATTGCGGCACGCTTTCATAACCCACTTCATAAGCCACATGGCTAGGAAGTTTTCCGTCGGCCAGCATGATCCTGCGCGCCTCGATCAGCCGCAGCTGCTTTTGGAACTGGAGGGGAGACAAGGAGGTTACGGTTCGAAAATGTTGATGAAAACTGGAAATGCTCATACCGGCCGCTTGCGCCAGGCGTTCTACCCGAAGGGGGTGTGAGAACTCCTCACGAATGATAGCCACGGCTTTGCTTATCCGTTGAGCATGGCTTTGCGCGACGCCAAGCGCCCGTATAGATGCCCCGTGATGTCCCACTAACAGCCAATAATGCATTTCACGTATTAACTGCGACTGAAGGAGAGGCAGGGCCTCAGGGCGTTCAAGTAATCGCATCAGACGCAGCGCCGCATCGGCGACTTCATTTTCTGTCGCGGCGACTCTGACCGGAAAGTTCTTACTGTCGCGGGCAGCGTTCATCTCCATGGCCAGCGTCTCAATCACCGCCGGATCAAATTCAAGTACCAGTGAATAGTAAGGCACACCAAGGCTCGCCTTGGTGATCTGGCTTATCGTGGGTACATGGGCGGCGATGACTAATGAATCCCCTTCACCGAAACTGAATGATCGGCTTCCCGTTGTGACACGTTTTCCGCCTTGCAGCACCAGTGCCGCCAATGGGCGGGAGATTGCGTATTGCAGTTCGCTGGGCATAGTTGCGCGTATAACGCTCAGGCCCGGAATCGGCGTACGGGCCACGCCGCTTGAATCTGCATGGGTATCCGCATATCGCCCTACAGCGCTCAGCAAAGAATGGTTCATGCTTTCCACAAGACTAAACCAAAAGGAGGAATCATCCCAACATACCCAGAATGAAGCCGCTTGCAAACTATTTGGAGAATCAGGCAAGTATAAACACGATTCTGGCAACCACGCGCAACCAATCCGGGCCAACATGTTCTCTGTTGTCAGCGCAACCTTCCCATTAAGCGTTTAAACGAGGAAATAACGATGAGTAAAATCACAATCGTAACCGGCGCCAGCCGCGGGATTGGCCGTAATACAGCCCTTGGCATCGCCCGGAACGGCGGCGACGTTGTGCTCACTTACCGGAGCCGCCGGGCAGAGGCCATGGCTGTGGTGGCTGAAATCCGGGCCTTGGGCCGCCAGGCCGTTGCTTTACAGCTTGATGTCGGCAATGTATCCACCTTCCCGGCATTCGTTGAGCAACTGCGCGCGGTACTCAGCGAAACCTGGCGGCGCGAAAGTTTCGACCATCTGGTCAACAACGCCGGACATGGTGATATGGCCCTGATTGCCGAGATGGACGAAGATTCATTCGACAAACTGGTGAATGTCCACTTTAAAGGTGTGTTTTTCCTTACCCAGAAACTCCTGCCGCTTATCGGCGACGGCGGCCGCATCGTGAATATTTCTTCCGGACTGACTCGCGTGTCCGCCGAAGGCTGGTCGGCATATGCCGCCGTCAAGGGAGCCATTGAAGTTCTTACCGTCTATATGGCGAAGGAACTGGGCAGTCGCCGCATCGCAGTCAATACCGTGGCGCCGGGAGCGATTGAGACGGATTTTTTGGGCGGCGCCGTCCGGGATACGCCGGAGTACAACCGGTTCTTTGCCGGCATGACCGCGCTTGGCCGCGTTGGGGTGGCGGACGATATCGGCCCGATGATCGCCGGGCTGCTGGGTGAGGATAATCGCTGGATCAATGCTCAACGCATTGAAGTATCCGGTGGCCAGGGTATTTGAAGCGCAAGGGATAGGGGAGGTAATATCAAGGAAGGAATCGGAACATGCCATCCCTGGCTTGAGACAGTGAACCAAAAAGCGTCCAAAGACGTTTCAACGTTGTTCAAATTTGGTTGTCCCAGGCGGCGAGCTGATGCGCTTTAAGCATATCCTCCACCGCCTGGGGCACGACGTTGCGAAACTTGCCCGTATCGGCGGGGACGATTTCAATCATGCGATCAATCATCTCCTGGGCGTCGAAGTGGCCGAAGGGCGACGCCAGCTCTTCATCGAACTGCGTGCGCAGATCGGCGCGTTTGGTGATATTTTTCCCGTCGTCGAGCCAGCGGAATGCCGTGTCGGCCATGGTCTCGTTAAAGCCGGTATAAAAAGCGCCGGGATTGATGGTTTGAACCTTGATGCCATGACCGGCCAATTCCTGCTGCATGGCTTCGGCAACCGATTCCAGCGCATGCTTGGTGGCGGCGTACACGCCCCATTTGGCCGGGGAAAACAGCCCGCTCATCGATGAGGTAAAGACCACCTTTCCCTGTTTATTCTGCTCGATCCACTTTTTGACGAAAGCCTGCGTCAGGGTGAGCGGAAGAAAAACGTTGATTTCGAAGTTCCGGCGAACGAGATCGAGCGGGATCTCGAAAACCGGTCCGCCTTCTCCCATGCCGGCATTGTTCCAAAGCACGTCGATATCCCAGCGCTGGGCAAAAGCCATGTCATATGGATCGCACAGATCAAGCTTCTCGACCCGCAGGTTCGGAAGCCCGAGGGCCTTGGCCTTCTCCCGCAGCGGTGTGACCTGCGGCGAAAGCTGCGCAGTGGCGATGACATTATGCCCGTTGCGGGCCAGGCCGATGGCGGCCGCTTCGCCGAAACCCGAGCCGGCGCCGGTGATAAGGATGGTCTTGATCATGCTAGTACTCCCTAAAGATATGGATGAGATCATGGGCGGGGCCATAACGTTGATCGGCTAGAATGCCATATCCAACATTTGTTTGTTTAAAAGCTAACATATGTTGGATTTTGATGCAAGAGCCTTTAAACGAAAATTTTTTCGCAACAATGACCATATCGGGAGACGCATAAGGTGGGGAAAGCCGTCGGTAAACCAGGAATGGGGGACGGGAAATTAATCGCTAAGATAATAAAGCGTATAGCCGGTAGCTGCGCCGGCCACATCCCAGGCAAAATCTTTCCAGCTCCATCCGGTGCCGGCGGCGCGGCTGTCGAAGCCCTCTTTGGCGGCGCCAAGAGAGATGGAAAAAGCAAAACCGATATTACGGCTACGGGCCGGTGAAGCGTTTTGATGTTCCGCTACGGCGCTGCCCGCCATGGCGAGCGCGGCGGAGGCGGCAAAATGCACCGTTTTATCCTGCCCGGTCCAAGTATCCTGCGCCATATGGGCGCAGGCGGTGCACCCTATCAACGGCAACAACACCGAGAATTTCCACGCATTGCCGATACGCGTTTGCAGCATTATTTCCTCATAAGCTATCGGCATCAGCCGGCTGAACAGCGAGATCCCGACGGCCGCGTTAAGGGGTGTCCACTTTTGGGAGATGGCATGTCACAGGATTCGGCTGATGAGACGATCGATACGGATGCGGCGTAAACGACGAATCAGCTTACGCACTTTTATCGGGTAATCGCCGATTCTATCCAGTTCGGTAAAATGCTTTATGACCTGGGTATGGGTACGGATCAGATGGAGTTCATGCTCCCGTTGCTCCCGCAATGATTGCAGGGGATCATGGATCAGCAGCGCATTCTCCAAATCCAGCCGCCAGGCGCGGGGATTGAGGTTATTGCCGGTGAGCAATTGCCATTCATCATCGACCCACATCCCTTTCAGATGATAGCTGTTGTCACCGTCTTTCCATAAGCGCACCACTAACTGGCCATTATCCACATAGCGCTGCAGGCGTCCAAGGAAGCGGCGCAAATTGATTTCGTACAGATAAGGCAACGCGCCGATAATCTTGAAGGGCTGATCTTCCGGGATATAAAAATCATTGGCGGTTTTATCGCCGACAATGATTTCCACCTGTTTGTTCTGGCGCAGCAGAGAGATAATGTTCCTGACCAATAAGGCGGGCATATTGAAATAGGGCGTACACATTATGAGCTTGCTGTCGGTACAAGACATCAAATGGTGGATGGTCTTGTTCAGCGGGCTTCTCTTGCCGAGCCCTACCAGCGGGGTCACGGCCAGCTGCCGGTCAGAGGCCGTGCCGGGATAGGAGTAGGCCGCATCCCGCAGGGATTGACGAAACAGCCGGGTATCGTTGCGAATTTCTATGCTTTTGGGCCGATCGGGATTATCCAGCCGATTTACTGCGGGGCGGTTAACAGCCGCTGCTTGAGATAATCCAGCATGCTATCGGCCAGAACCGGGTTGTTGATAATCTGATAGCGATCGTAGCGGTACTTGTCCAACTGGTGCAGGTAAACGTCATTAAGGCTGGCGCCGCTGTAGATAACGGTATCGTCGATGATAAAGCCTTTTAAATGCAGCACGCCCAGGGCTTCACGGGTATTCACCGGTACGCCGAATATCGGTACCGAAATATCGGGGTGTTCTTTCGCCAGGCGGCAGTACCAATCGGCATTGGTATTCGCCGCCGCGACGCCGATGCGCCCGCGCTGTGCCCGATGCCAATCCACCAGTACGCAGACCTCCAACTCCGGATATTGCTGCCTGGCCCGGTACAGGGCCGAGAGAACGGCATCGCCGCCTTCATCTTGTTCAAGGTAGAGCGCCACCAGATAAATACGCCGCCGGGCTCCCTTAATGGCATTCAACAGGGCGATACGGAATTCTTCTGGACTGGATAACGTTTTTACATCTTCAACCGTCTGGGGAATTTTTGGCAGTTGTGCAAGGTGTTGTTGGTGTTTGGTACGTCTAAAGTTTGACAACATCACAGTGCGCTTCTTCTCTTGTCATCGTATGGTGGAATGACCATATGCAAAACATAATTATGCGGAATCGGCCATAATAACATTACTTTCAGCCGTTGTGGCCTTGTTTCGCCTCAGGTTGATTAGCCCTTGAGGTAATTTTGTCCGTCGCGGCAGGAGATTCGGCTGTTAGCCTCAGCGATAAAGCGACGATGCCGTCCTCTAACTGCAGCTTGACGGTAAACCCCAGCTTTTTCGCCAGCGCTATCATGCCCTGGTTGCTGGGCATGGTAATGGCGGTTAAACGATCAAGTCCGTGTTCCCGGGCATAGCCGATCATTTTTTCCAGCAGCAAGCGCCCCAGACCCAGTTTTTTCAGATCGGATCTCACCAGCACCGCGAATTCAGCGTCGATATTGTCAGGATCGGCAATGACCCGGGTAACGCCGACGATGGTTGATTCGAGACCGTGACGTCTTACCGCGACAAAAGCCATTTCACGATCGTAGTCGATTTGGGTCATGTAAGCCAAATCTTCATGGGTAAATTCAGTGATCTCGCTGAAATAGCGATAGTAGAGATCTTCCGGCGTGACCTGGCCGATGAACTGTTTGAGCATGGGTTCGTCTTCCGGCAGGATGGGCCTGAGCAGGCAGCGTTCGCCGTTTTTCAGCAAAATCTCGGATTCAAGCTTTTGCGGATAGGGGCGGATGGCCAGGCGCGCTTCCGGATCGCCGCGGCATTCCGCCAACGTCAGGCTGACATCCAGCAGGGTCATATCGTCGCCGCAGGCCAGCAGGGGATGGATATCGAGATGGACTATCTCGGGACAGTCCAGCAGGAGCGTGGATATCTTCACCAGCAGCTGGCTTAATGCGGCGACGTCCAGCGGGTAAAGCGGGCGCCGGTCGCGGATTGCGCCCTTTTTCAGCCCCTGCAATACCATATTATGCGCCAAGGCCATGTTCAGGGGCGGCAGCCCAACAGCCATCTGATCCGCCTGGCGCCACTCGCTTTCGCTTTCCCCCATCAGGATCAGCGGGCCGAACACCGGATCCTCCTCCACCAGGATCCGGAGTTCCAGCGTGCCGGCGCGGTTGGCCATGCTTTGTACCAGCATACCGTCGATTCGCGCCTGGGGATAGGCCTGCGCGACCCGTTCAATCATGGCGTTGGCCGCCTGTTCTACCTCCCGGGCGTTGCGCAGGGAGAGCATGACGCCCTGTACGTCGGACTTGTGTGGGATATCCGGCGATCGCAGTTTAAGCGCCACCGGATAACCTATCTTATCGGCGATGGCAACCGCCTCGGCGCTGTCGCCGGCAATCCAGGTGGGCAGGGTAGCGATGCCGTAGGCCTCGACGATCGGCCTGATTTCATGGGTGGCCAGCTGAAAAACCCCTTCATCCAGCGCCTGGCGGATGAGCTCATGGGCCTGTGCGGTATCCGCCGCCAGGCTGACCGGCAATGCCGGCGTCTCCATAAGCTGCTTTTGGTTGCGGCGGTATTCCGCCATATGCATAAATGCGGTAACCGAACCTTCCGGCGTACGGTACGTGGGGAGCCCCGCCTCGGTAAAATGGCGCCTGGCGTCGCGGGAGGAGAATTCGCCGCTCCAGTTGGTCAGCACGGTAACCTGTTTGCCGCGGGGGTGCTGCTTGAACAGCTCGATAACCTGCAGCGCGGTTTCACTGCTGGGGGAGACGGCGCTGGGGGCGTGGAGGATCAGTACCGCGTCATAATCCCGGCTGTCCAGCAGGCACGATAGCGCCGCCCGGTAGCGGGCCGGATCGGCGTCGTCCCCTAAATCCAGCGGATTGGCGGTCGCGATTTGCGCCGGCAATACGCTTTGCAGCGCCTGGCGGCTGGCGGGACTCAATGTGGCCAGCTTGCCGTGCCGGCTGAGGAGCTCATCAAGCGCCAACGCCGCCGGCGCGATGCCGTTGCTGACTATCATCAGACGCTCGCCGCGCAGCGGACGCATGTGACTCAAGGTTTCCACCGCCGAGAACAGCTCATGGGTGTCCCGTACCCGCAGCATTCCGGCGCGCTGGATGGCGGCGTCATAGGCGGCGTCCCGGCCCTGGGGGTAATTCAGCAGCCGCTGCGCCTGCGGCGTACGGCCGCTCTTGATCACCAGAATGGGTTTATTGCGCGCCGCGCCGCGGGCGGCTGATAAGAAGCGCCGCGCGTCGCTCAGATGTTCAAGATGCAGCAATATCGCGCTGGTTTTGCCGTCCCGGGCCAGAAAGTCAAGCACATCGTCCACGTCGATATCGATGCTGTCCCCCAGGGCGATAAAATAGGAAAAGCCGATTTCCCGCTGCTGAGCCCAATCCATGATGGTGTTGGCCACTGCGGCGGATTGGGAAATAAAGGCCAGCTTGCCTTTGTGGATATGGATGGGCACCGGAGAGAAGCTGGCGTTAAGCCCTTGCCAGGGCGAAACCAGGCCCAGGCTGTTGGGACCGAGCAGGCGCATGCCGTAACGCTGGGCACAGGCTTTTAATTCGGCGAATTGTGCCAAAGGCGAGGAAAGGATAATCACGGTTTTGCAGCCGTGCCGCCCCAGCTCATCCAGCAGTCCTGGGTTACGGCGGGCGTGGGTGCAAATCACCGCCAGGTCCGGTATTAGCGGCAGGCTGGCGACGTCGGGGTAGCTCAATACACCGCAGACCGCCGAATATCGCGGCGTAACCGGCAGCACCGGGCCGCCGAATCCGCCGGCCAGTAAATTACGCATCATCAGGTAGCCGGCGCGTCCCGGCGTATCCGACGCGCCCAGAACGGCAATGGATTTAGGCCTGAGCAGCGCGTCCAATCCTCGTTGACTCATTCGTTTCCCCTCCTGGCGCACTGGCTAAGTGTATGCGTTTTTAGGGAACAGGTGTTGTGATGGCGCGAGGAATTTGCAGTGTATTGTGGTGTGATTTACCCGCCAGGTATCGGTTGCGAAACAGGGCGAAGTGATCTGCCAGGCCCTTCGCCGCCGCGTTATCGCCGGCCTGGTACAGCAGGGTGGCGGCCACTTCGGCGGTGCAGTGATGCCCGTCGCCGTGGGATTCCCGCAGCCGGTAGGAGGATAGAGTGTGCAAATCCAGGGATAACACCGGAAAATCAGCCAGATAAGGACTCTTGCGGAACATCTTTCCCGCTTCCGGCCAGGTGCCGTCCAGCAAAATGAACAGCGGCGGCAACGCCTGCGGTCTGATTTCATTGAGCACCCGCCGGCCGGCCGGGACATTCTGTGCCGGGAATACCACGTAGGGCTGCCGTCCGCTGTCGTTCACCGCTGCCAGCAGCGCCGGCGCCGGTTCGGTGCGGGACCAGAGAAACGCCTGGGTGTCCGGCAGGATATCCGCAATCAGCCGCCCGGTATTGCTGGGTTTCAACGGTTCCGAATCAAACATGATCAGACAAAACCGGCTCAGGGCCTGGCGGGGCGTGATATGATCGCACAGGCAAACGGGAAGCGGCAGCAGGCAGCCTTCACAGCGTTTGACCCGGCAACCGCGGGCGCGAAAAGGCCTGGTGGCGAGTGCAAGGCGGTATTGACGCAAGGCCAGCACGGCATTTTGTGTCATAGGTTGCTCGAGTAAAAGAGAGAGTTTACCGGACCTATGGCAAGAAAAGGTAATTTTTTTCAGTGGGCGAGGCTTTGCAGCCGTGGCGGGAGTCTCTCCCCGGCACGGCTGCGGATAGCGACGACTCAGGAGGCTTTTTGGATGGAGAGCCCTTCGTCAAGCCACTCTTCAAACGGCCCCTTGGGCATGGCGCCGTGCAGTGAATCCACCATTTGGCCCTGTTTAAAGACCATGATGGTGGGAATGCTGCGGATCTTGAAGCGGGCGGCCAGCTGCGGTTCGGCCTCGGTGTTGACCTTGAGGAACCGCACCTTGCCGCGGCGTTCGCCGGCCACGGCTTCATAAACCGGTGCAAAACCGACGCAGGGACCGCACCAGGGCGCCCAGAAGTCGATTACCACCGGCAGGTCGTCCTGCAGCAGCTTGTCCAGGGTCTGGGCAGTGGCGTGGGTGACTTTACCGTCCAACAGCGCCTCGCCGCAGCGGCCGCACTTGGCGCCGTCGCTGACTCTTCCGTCCGGCAGGCGGTTGGTGGCCTGGCATGATGGGCATACCGTATTCATATAATAACCTCGCGGAGCGGCGAGCGGCCGCTCTTTATCTGAGCAATGATCTCAAGTATGGTGAAAGACCGGGCGGGTGACAAAATGATTTACCCGATGGCTTTGATAGTTGCCGGCTTTAACGCCGGTGCGGTAGCTAAAAAGAGCAAGATCGGGTAATCTTCGCGCCCAGCACTCGGGTGGAGAAACAAATGAGCGATTCGCTGAAGGGTAAAAACAATAAAGTCCGCGTCATGTACGTGCGTAAAGATGAAGAGGAAGCGCCCCGTCGTCCCGCGCGTTCTGCGCCGCAAGGCCGCGACAGCGCCAATAAGCGCGGGGAAGCGCCGCGCCGCGGCGAGGGGCGTCCCCGCCGTGACCGACCGGACGACGGGGCCGGCCGCCGGGATAAACCCGCCGCCATGCCGGATTCGCCGTGGAAAACCCATTATCAGAGCGAGGATGAACCGCTGGCGGCCGATCACGGCGGCATCAGCGGCAAAAGTTTTATCGACCCCGAGCAGCTGCGCCGTCAGCGTGCGGAAGAGACCCGCGTCTACGGTGAGAATGCCTGTCAGGCATTATATAAAAGCCGCCCCGACTCTATTGTCCGCGCCTGGTTCGTGCAATCCGTCACGCCCCGTTTCCGCGATGCGCTGCGCTGGATGGCCGCCAATCGTAAAGCCTATCATGTGGTTGATGATGAAGAGCTGGCCAAGGCTTCCGGCACCGAACATCATGGCGGCGTCTGTTTTTTGATTAAAAAACGTACCGGCCTGGACGCTGAATCCTACCTGCAACAGACGGTGGCGGTGGAAAAGGACTGCGTTATGGCGCTGGAAGACGTGTCCAATCCCCATAACCTCGGCGCCATATTGCGCAGTTGCGCGCATTTCGGCGTCAAAGGGGTGATGGTGGATGATAGCGCGGCGCTGGAATCCGGCGCCGCCATACGCACCGCCGAAGGCGGCGCTGAGCATATCAGCGCGATCCAGACCGATAATTTGCCGGAGGATCTTGAACGCTTCCGCCAGGCGGGATATACGGTGGTGATTAATTCCGGCCGGCAGGGCAAGCCGCTGGCCTCGGTGACGATGCCGGCAAAGATGGTGCTGGTGCTGGGCCAGGAAGGCAATGGACAATCGGATGTGATGGCCGGAACCGGGGATCTGTCGGTGTCTATCGGCGGTACCGGCCGGGTCGCCGGCCTGAACGTATCGGTGGCGGCCGGGATTTTGCTGGCGGAGTGGTGGCGGCAGCATCTTTAAATTGTCAACCCGCCTATCAGGCGGGGTTATTTTCAACCAGCAATTCATCCAGCTTATCCAGCAGCTTGCGGGTCACCGCTTCAAGCTGCTGTTTCTCTTCAGACGTCAACGTCGACCATAACGCCATTAGACTTTTATGCTGCGGCGGCAGCAGGCTGTTCAGGAATGCTTCCCCGGCGTCGGTGAGATGCAGATGCAGGCAGCGGCGATCGCTTTCGCTCTCCTTGCGCTCAATCCAACCGCGTTTTTCCAGCTCGTCGGCGATACGGGTGGCATTGGTACGGGAGGATCCCAGCGCAGAGCTGAGTTCCGAAGGTTGTATGCTGAAATTGTCCTGGGACTCCAGAGTGAGCAGCGCCATAAACAGCGTTTCGTTTATTCCCTGGGCTTTCAGCATGCGATTGCGGTTTTCCAGCAGTTTTCCCTGCATATGCATGCACAGGCGGGTCAGCAAGATTTCCTGGAAAGGAAAACCGGCCCGCCGCTGGGCGCGCTGGGTCAACATATGCTCTATGGGCGTAAAGGAACTTTCCATAATGATTATCACCTCATTAGTTACTGGAGGTATAGTAACTAATGTAATCACTGGTGTATATATTTTCTACATAAAAAAATAAGCAGCCTATGTATAGCGCCATCAGAACGGCAGAAATTTAAATACCAGTCCGTAACACAGCGCTCCGGCCAGGGTGGCGATTATGATGCTGCGGGTTCGATAAAACAGCGCTATCAGCACCGTGAATCCGGCCAGGGTGGGCACCAGCTTATGCGTGTCGCGCAGGACGTCCGGTACGCTTGAAACCACCAGCAGGGCGCAAATGGAGGCGATGCCGATACCGTCCAATATCCGGCCTATCCAGCGGCCTGGATAATGTTCGCCTTTGCCGGCGCCCGACCCCAGACGCAGGGGAAGATAGCGGAACAGATAATTGGCCAGGCCGACCACCAAACCGATAATGATGACGGTGTGACTCATCCGCGCTCCTTGGCGGCTGTTTTACCCGGAACGGCCAGGGCGGCCAGGCAGCCGCCGCCGATGCCCGCCAGTATCGCCATGGGGATCGACAGCAGCAGCAGGCCCGCCAGCGCTCCCGTCAAGGCGGCCGCCAGTACCGGCGCCTGGCGGCGCTGGAACGCCGCCAGCAGGAAACCGAGGAATAACGCCGGCAGCATAAAGGTCAATGCCGCTTCCAGCGCCGGGTAGGCATTCAGCGGACCGTTGCCGCACAGCGCGCCGGCGGCGGTGCCCAGCACCCAGGACCCCCACGAGCATGCCGCGACGCTTAGCATCCAGTTTTCCGACCAGCGCCGGTTGTCCTTGATTAATTTGGCGATGGCCGCGGCGAATACCTCGTCGGTCAGGCCAAAGGCCCATACGGCGGTTTTACGCGGCGACAGGCCGCCCCGTATATGATGGCGCAGCGCCGGGCCATACAGCAGATGCCGCACATCCATGGCCATTACCGTTAACGCCGCGACCCAGATGGATATGCCGGCGCTCAGCAGGGTGGTGATCACGAACTGGCTGGCGCCGGCGTAGATAATGCAGGAGAGGAAAATGCCTTCCAGCGGGGTGAAACCCAGTTTGACGGCGTTCATTCCAAAAGCGAACGCCACCGGCACATAACCGATAACGATGGGCAGGCTGTCAAAAACGCCCTCGCCGAATGTCGCCTTCGGCAGCGGCAGGGTGTCATGGGGATATTCCATATACGCGGTCCTCTCCGTGCTTTATCCGCATCCCGGCGTGAGATTCACGGGAAAATCCGGATAGAAAATGGAAAAGATTATTCCCGATCCGCGGCGAAAATACGAGGGGCGAACGTGCTGCCTGTCCGCCGGCCCACCCGCTATGGCATCGTCCATGCGCGCCTTCCAGCTCCTTGCCGTCGCTCAGGCTCTTAACCGGGTTTCGCTATTTTGCCGCGGCGGCGGTGCTTATCCAGCTGTCAAACAGTTCTTGATGAGCAGCAATCCAGCCATTGGCGTGCCGTTCGATATCTGCCGACGAAGCCTGTCCTTCGTGCATGCGAAGATTCTGTGCATTCACATCGGCGATGGGCAGCTTCATGATAGCAAACAGTTTCGCCGCGGCCGGATTGGCCTGCGCCCACTGCTTGTTGGCGACGATGCGCATACTGTTGACCGGAAAGCCGTAATCGGCGCCATTGGGAAGTTTGGTGCTGAGGGTTTTCTGCGGACCGGGCAGCGAAGAGAACGGCACCTGTAACCAGACCACGTCCCGGCCGGGCACCAACACATCGCTCACCCAGTATGGCGTCCAGGTATAATAAAGAATCGGTTTTCCTTCTTTGAATCGGGCAATGGTGTCGGCGATGATCGCCGCATAATTTCCCTGGTTATGTTCGACCGTATCGCCCAGTCCATAGGCTTTGATTTGATGGTTAATCACCGTCTCACAGCCCCAGCCCGGCGTGCAGCCGGCCAAATCGGCCTTGCCGTCGCCATTGGCATCAAACAGCGCGGCCAGTTTGGGATCTTTTAACTGGTCGATGGAGACAATGTGGTATTTGTCAGCGGTTTTTTTATCGATTAAATAGCCTTGGGCGGCGCCTTGCACATACTGGCCCTGGCGATAAAATTTATCCCCGCCCCCGGCGGCCTGGTATTGATGGGCAGGGGGCGGATCCCAGTCCACCGCCATAAAGGTGGCGTCGCCGGCGGCAATAGACGTGTAAGCCACGTTATAATCCACCTCGCGTATGGGCTTGATATCGTAGCCCAGTTTTTCCAGGGCTTTATCCACCAGCAGGGTCTGAAACGTCTCTTCGGTCAGGGTACTTTGCAGCGGTTGCACCGCGATGCCTTTACCGGGCTGGCCGGCGGCAAAGAAGTCTGTGCGGCCATGGCCGCGGTGAACGTCAGTGCCCAAATCGTTTTATTTCCCATGGGTAGTCCTTATCAAATAGTCAATAGGTGCAGCGAAATGCGCGGCATTCCGGCCCGGCATCGAAGCGGGAACGGGTCCGGAAGATCATCGCGATTTTATAACCTGCCCGGTGAGGGCAGGCCGTTAACAGAACGAGGCTATGCCATCCGCCGGTGCTTAAAGCGTCGGTTTTTTGATGAAGGGCCGGGTGAGCAGACCTAACGGGCCGCCGGCATACCAACGGCCATGCACGCGGTTTCGGCTATCCCGCCCCATGGATTGCGTCAGCCGATCGAGGATAATGGCCAGGATCACGATGCCGGCGCCGCCGATGGTCGCCAGGCCCATGTCCAGCCGGCCGATGCCGCGCAGTACCATCTGGCCCAGTCCCCCTACCGCAATCATGGAGGCGATGACCACCATGGAGAGCGCCAGCATCAGCGTCTGGTTGATGCCGGCCATAATCGTGGGCAGCGCCAGCGGCAGCTGTACCTTGAACAGCAGCTGGCCTGGGCTGGCGCCGAAAGATCCGGCGGCCTCCAGTAAATCCGCCGGCACCTGTTTGATACCCAGTATCGTCATGCGCACCACCGGCGGCAGCGCGAAGATAATGGTTACCACCACCCCCGGCACATTGCCGATGCCGAACAACATGACTATGGGTACCAGATAGACAAACGCCGGCGTGGTCTGCATAGCATCCAGCAAGGGCCGGATATAGCGGGCGGCCCTTTGGCTGCGGGCCAGCCAGATGCCCAAAGGCAGGCCTAAAACGATACAGAACAGCAGCGAGGTCAGCACCAGCGCCAGGGTGACCATGGCCTGTCCCCAGGCGCCGATGGCACCGATAATCGTCAGCGACGCCAGGGTGGCGACGCCCATGGCCGGGGTCGCTATCTGCCAGGCCAGCAGGGCGAACAGCACGATGGCGATAGGCGCCGGCAGCGCCAGCAAAACATGCTGGAAGCCGCTCAGAATGAAATCCACCGGTACACGGATGCCCTGGAAGAACGGGCGAAAATGCAGCACCAGCCAGTTAATACCAAAGGTTACCCAGCTATCCAAAGGGATGAGCGTATGGTGAAACGGATCCAGCAGCGTGAAATGCTCCGGCGCCGCGGC
Source organism: Sodalis ligni (assembly GCF_016865525.2). NCBI lineage: Bacteria > Pseudomonadati > Pseudomonadota > Gammaproteobacteria > Enterobacterales > Bruguierivoracaceae > Sodalis > Sodalis ligni. The sequence continues at coordinate 1,153,662 of NZ_CP075169.1, forward strand.
CGGTCCGCTGTTCAGCCAGTCGGCGCCCGGTTGGGCCAGAGGGTGGCCGGCCGCGGCGGAGTGGCCGGAGGCGGCGTTGTTCCATGCATCGGCGGGGGCATTCGCCCCGCCGGCCTGGGCGCTTTGCGCCGCCGTGTCCCCTTGGGGCAACGGCGCGCTGTTCCACGGATCGGCGGCAGGGGAAGGGGATGCGGCGCTCTGGACGCCGGTGGCGTTGGCCGATGAGGCGCCGGCCTCTGATGGGCTTGGTAATTTATTCATTGGTCGCTCCTTCCCGATCTAATGCTTGCAGCAACATGCCTTTGGAGATCACGCCGATATAGCGGTTTTCCTCACCTACCACCGGTACGGCACAGGGCGCCTGAGCCACGGTGGAGATCATCTCGTTTAACGGCGTATCGGCGGGTACCGGGATCGGACTGTCGAGCAAGGCCTGTTCCAGCGGCAGATTAGCGGCCAGGGCGGCCTTCAGTGAATCCACCGACACCACGCCGATGAACTTTTGCCCGCGTTCCAACAGATAACCGAAGTCGCGATCCTCATCCTGCAAAAGCTTCAAGGCGGAGCGCGGGCCGAAGCCAGGGGTTTTGCGGATCAAGGTGACCGGGCGCCGCAAGGCGATATCCCGGGCATTAAAAACATGGCTGACATCCACGCCGCGAAAGAAGGTGCGGACATAGTCATTGGCCGGGTTCTTCAGAATGTCCTCCGGCGTGCCCACCTGTACCACTTCGCCGCCCTGCATAATGGCAATGCGATCGCCGATGCGCATGGCTTCGTCGAGATCGTGGGAGATAAATACGATGGTGCGCTGGTGGCGGGCCTGCAGATTGATGAGCTCATCTTGCATCTCGGCCCGGATCAAGGGGTCAAGGGCCGAAAAGGCTTCGTCCATCAGCAGGATATCGGGGTTATTGGCCAGCGCCCGCGCCAGACCCACACGCTGGCGCATGCCGCCGGAGAGCTGGTCCGGCCAGGAAAACGCCTGCATCTCCAATCCCACCTGGGCCAATGCCTCTACGGCCTTGGTCCGGCGTTCGCCTGCGGATATGCCGGCCAGCATCATGCCGAAGGCGGTATTGTCCACCACGTTGAGGTGGGGCATCAGGGCGAAGGATTGGAATACCATGCTGATTTTCTTGCGCCGCACCTCGCGCATGGCTTTATCCGAGATCTTGGCGATATCGACGCCGTCAATCAGGACTTCGCCCCGGGTCGGTTCTATCAGACGATTGAGAAGGCGTACCAACGTGGATTTGCCGGAACCGGATAATCCCATGATGACGAATATCTCGCCTTCTTCAATGGCCAGAGAGGCATTTTTCACGCCCACCGTCAGACCGGTTTTTTCGAATATTTTATCTTTGTCGAGTCCCGTTTTCAGAAGCTTAAGCGCCCGTTCGGGATGGTCGCCGAATATTTTATACAGATTCTTAACTTCAAGTTTAACAGCCATGCAATTATTATTTCCCTGTGTTGCTTATACTATTTTGATTAGCTCTGGTGCATATAAAAAGGTTGTATACCCTAACATACTGAGCTCATTAGACAACCCCTAATCGACCCTTGCATGCCATATTCTACCGGCGGGGAAAACGCATTTCCTGCGATTTATCCAGCTATGACAGGCGTTTGATGGACTATTTCCGCCCTTGGATTCATTGCTGCCGTTTATGGCGCAAGAGGGCTTATTTTGTCCTGGATGTTGAAAATAGCCCGTATGGTCAAGCTGATTTCTGCTTCAGGAAGAATGTTCAATGCGATTATTTTTTATAAAATTTTTAATGAAAAATAGGTATTTTAAGAAGAGGGTATATTGTTTTAGATCTATCGGAATTCACTATTTATTAAATGACCGTAGAAAAGGGATATTACCACCGTTACCAGGGTAATATCCCGCAGGGTATATATATTAAAATGCCCAGTCCTCGTCTTCGGTATTCACCGCCCGGCCCATGACATACGAGGAGCCGGAGCCGGAGAAAAAGTCATGATTTTCATCTGCATTGGGCGACAGGGCGGATAAAATCGCCGGATTGACTGCGGTCATGGCCGCCGGGAACAGCGCCTCATAACCCAGATTCATCAGCGCCTTATTGGCGTTGTAATGAAGAAAAGCCTTTACATCCTCGGTCCAGCCGACGCCGTCATATAATTCCGCGCTGTAGATCAGTTCATTCTCATACAAATCCTGCAACAGGTCATAGGCGAAACTCTTGACGGATTCCCGCCGCGCCGCCGTGCAGTGTTCCAGCCCGCGCTGGAACTTATAGCCGATATAGTAGCCATGCACCGCTTCATCACGAATAATCAGACGGATAAGGTCGGCGGTATTGGTGAGTTTCGCCCGGCTGGAATAATACATGGGCAGGTAGAAGCCGGAATAAAACAGGAAAGATTCCAAAAAGACGCTGGCGATTTTTTTCGTCAGCGGATCTTCCTCGCGGTAATATTTTTCGATAATGGCCGCTTTATTTTGCAGCGCGCCGTTCTGCTCGCTCCAGCGGTATGCGGCATCTACGTCCGCCATCGAACACAGCGTGGAAAATATCGAACTGTAGGACCGCGCATGCACCGCTTCCATAAAGCTGATATTAGAAAAAACCGCTTCTTCATGAGGCGTGGCCGCATCCGCCATCAGGGCCGGCGCGCCGACGGTATTTTGCACCGTGTCCAACAACGTCAGGCCGGTAAATACCCTGATGGTCAGCTGTTGTTCCCGGTGGGAAAGTGTCCCCCAGGAGGTCACATCATTGGACAGGGGTATTTTTTCCGGCAGCCAGAAATTGGCGGTGAGGCGATTCCAGACCTCCAGATCCTTATCGTCTTCCAGGCGATTCCAGTTGACCGCCTTGATGGTACGCAGCGTGCGAGCTGTTGTCATGGCCGTGGGTTCCTTGGTTTACAGTGCGCAGGAGACGCAGCCGGCGACTTCCGTCCCCTCCAGCGCCAACTGACGGATGCGGATGTAATACAGCGTCTTGATGCCTTTTTTCCAGGCATAGATCTGCGCCTTGTTGATATCCCGAGTGGTGGCGGTATCACGGAAAAACAGCGTCAGCGACAGGCCCTGATCCACATGCCGCGTGGCGGCGGCGTAGGTGTCGATAATTTTTTCCGGCCCGATCTCATAGGCGTCCTGGAAATACTGCAGATTGTCGTTATCCATATAGGGGGCCGGATAATAGACCCGTCCGGTCTTGCCCTCCTTGCGGATCTCGATGGGAGACACGATGGGATGGATGCTGGAGGTGGAATGATTAATGTAAGAGATAGAGCCGGTGGGAGGCACCGCCTGCAAGTTTTGGTTATACAACCCGTGCGCCATCACCGAGTCACGCAGGGCCAGCCACTCCTCGCGGCCCGGCAGGGCGATGCCGGCGCCGGCGAATAAACTTCTCACCCGTTCCGTTTGCGGTTGCCAAACCTGCTCCAGGTAAGGACGAAAGTACTCGCCGGAAGCATAACGGGAATCGCCGAAGCCGCTGAACGCCTTCCCCCGTTCAATGGCCAGCCGGTTGGAGGCCCGCAGGGCATGATAGGTCACGGTATAAAAATAGATATTGGTAAAATCCACCCCTTCTTCGGAACCGTAGTAAATATGTTCCCGCGCCAGGTAGCCGTGCAGATTCATTTGCCCCAAACCGATGGCATGGGATTCGTCATTGCCTTTGACAATGGAGGGAACGGAAGCGATCCGGCTCATGTCCGACACTGCGGTTAAGCCGCGCACGGCGGTTTCCACCGTATTGCTGAAATCCGGCGAATCCATGGTGCGGGCGATATTCAGCGAACCGAGGTTACAGGAAATATCCTTGCCCACCTCGCGGTAGCTTAAATCCTCATTGTAAAGCGTGGCGCTGTTCACCTGCAGGATCTCCGAACAGAGGTTGCTCATATTGATCCGGCCGGCGATGGGGTTGGCGCGGTTAACCGTATCCTCGAAAACCATATAAGGATAACCGGATTCGAACTGGATCTCCGCCAGGGTCTGGAAAAACTGCCGGGCGTTGACGGCGGTTTTGCGGATGCGGCTGTCCGCCGCCATCTCATGGTATTTCTCGCTGATATTGAGCTGGGAAAATGGCGCGCCATAGACCCGTTCCACGTCATAGGGAGAAAACAGATACATCGGGCGGTTGTCACGCGCCAGTTCAAATGTGATATCGGGGATGACCACGCCCAGGGACAGGGTTTTGATGCGGATTTTTTCATCGGCGTTTTCCCGCTTGGTATCGAGAAAGCGCATGATATCGGGGTGGTGGGCATGGAGATAGACCGCGCCGGCGCCCTGGCGCGCCCCCAGCTGATTGGCATAGGAAAAGGCGTCTTCCAGCATTTTCATCACCGGGATCACTCCGGAAGACTGGTTTTCAATGCGTTTGATGGGCGCCCCCGCTTCCCGCAGGTTGGTGAGCATAAACGCCACGCCGCCGCCGCGTTTCGACAGCTGCAGCGCCGCATTGACCGAGCGGCCGATGGATTCCATATTGTCTTCGATGCGCAGCAGGAAACAGGAGACATATTCCCCGCGCTGCTGTTTGCCGCAGTTGAGAAAGGTCGGCGTGGCGGGCTGGAAGCGGCCGGTCATCATCTCTTCCATCAAGCGGACGGCCAGGGCGCCGTCGCCGGCGGCCAGGGTCAGCGCCACCATGCAGACCCGGTCTTCATAACGTTCGAGATAGTGCCGGCCGTCAAAGGTTTTCAGGGCATAACCGGTGTAGAACTTCAGGGCTCCCATAAAGGTCTGGAAACGGAAATGGTGCGCATCCGCCCGTTGGTACAGCTCGGCGATAAATCCAGCGGAGTAGGGCGCCAGTACTCCCGCTTCGTAATAACCTTCCGCCACCAGGGCGTCCAACCTGGCCGCGGGCGACGGAAACCGCCGGCTGTTGGGGATGACATGCTGCTGTAGGTAGCAGTCTATGGCCTGGCGATCTTTATGGAATTGTATCTTGCCTTCCGAGTCATACAGATTCAGCATGGCGTTTAAAGCATGATAATCCGCCAGTTCCGGACCGGGGCGGGTGATGTTCAGTTCTGTCGTTGCCAAAATTCGGTCACTCCCTCACGTACCTGCCGCACGTCTTCCGCTGTTCCCAGTAATTCGAAACGATAAAGAAAGGGAACCTGGCACTTTTTGGCGATGATGTCGCCCGCCAGACAGAACGCCGCGCCAAAATTCCGGTTACCGGCGCCGATGACGCCGCGCAGCCAGGAACGATTCGTTGCATCATTGAGAAAACGGATCACTTGGGGCGGTACCGCCCCGTGCCGGCTGCCGCCGCCATAGCTGGGAGTAATTAGGATATAGGGGCTATCCATCTGCAGCCGCTGCGACGTCGCCAGGGGAATCCGCACGCTGGGCAGGGAGACCTTGCCGACAAAGCGGTGCGTATTCTCCGAGCTGCTGGAAAAATAAACCAGGGTGGCCATAGCGGTTTACGACGCCATGGCCGCGGCGGCCAGACCGCTTATCTTGTCCGGCCTGAAGCCGCTCCAGCTGTCGCCGGCGGTTTCCACCACCGGCACCTGCTGGTAGCCCAGGGAACGGACATAATCCAGCGCCTGCCTATCCTGCAGAATATCTACTTTCCGATATAGAAGGCCTTTGCTGTCCAAGGCGCGACAGGTGGCGTGACATTGAACGCAATCCGGTTTAGTGTAAATAGTAATGCTCATGATTCGTATTTACCTCTTAAGTAACAATCCCAAGTGGAGTTGTGCGGCACGGGTAGTGGTGGAATCTGTCGTTAATACTATATGTAGATATTATTTTTATCAACCACGCAATATATGGTGTTAATGCAGGGGGAGGCAAAGCGGCGACATAAAAAAACCGCTCTTTGGCAAGAGCGGTGAGCTTATTGACAAAGTGCCCGGTCGGAACAGGCTGCCAGATCGTAAACACGCCGTGAATACATCCTTGTAGGCTCGATCCGCGCCATCCATGGCGCGGACGGTTTACTCTTCTGGCAGCCTGTCCCGCCTTATTGACTCCGAGTGCGTTTGTCAGCAGTCTGACCGCTCTTTGGCAAGAGCGGTCAATATTGCCTGGTCAGGAGGGGCAGCGGCCGGACACCCGGCCGGGCAGTAATTTTAACGGCGGGATAATAGCACGCCGAGGACTATGCCTACCGCGGTGGTGATGCCCAGGCTCTGCCAGGGTTTTTCAACAACATAATTTTTGGTCTGAATAGCGGTATCGCGCGCATACTGGCCCAGACGGCTGGTGCCGTTCACGCGGGCACGGGCATCTTTCAATACGCCTTTGGCTTTGCTGCGCAACGCGTCCAGCTGTTCTTGCGTTGTTTTTTCGGAAGTGTTGAGCAATTCATCCAAAGTGTCGGCTAACAGAGAAACATCGTCTTTGATATCCCGTTGGATCCCGTCTTTTTCAGTATTCGTAAACATGTGTTTCTCCCTTTCGGTTATTGAGTGATTTAACTTTAGTTCATTCAGGGGCTTCTTGCTGGCATGCCGGCGGTTTCGGGCTGGATTACACGATATAAAAACAAAATTCCAGCAGGGGACACGCAGGGGCCGGGATAGGCGAAACGGGCGGCCGGTCAAGCCTTTACAGGCGAAGCGGGGGAAAGGGAAAGGAAAAGTTTTCCGATTTTTGGAATATTCCGAAAAAGCGCCGGCCGACTACAGGCGAGCCCCTTTACTGATTACATTACTGTGAAACTTCACCCGGACTAAAAGAGGACGAACCATGTATTTAAGACCCGATGAAGTCGCTCGCGTACTGGAAAACGCCGGTTTTGAAAGAGATTATATCACTCAACAATGCTACGGTTACCGCAAAGGTCATCATTATGTCTACGTTAACCGGGAAGCCAAAATGGGACGGACCGCCCTGGTGGTGCATCCTTCCCTGCGGGATAAAAGCAGCCTGTTTGCCGCACCGACCTCGCCGGTACGCTCCAGCGACAGCTACCGCGCTTTCCCCGCCGACCCTCAAGGGACGCCGGACAGCCATTACGGAATACCCCACGGCTTCAGTTCCCGCGCGTCGCTGCACCATTATTTGAAAAAGATGTTCAATTGAGCGACTCATTAAGGGACCGCGCCATTATGGCATACAGCTCGGCGCGCCCATGGCGATTGAACAGGCGCTGCTCTTCAACGCTGTCGAGGTGGGTTGCGGAGAATTGTCCGGCAAAGCTTCTGAGCGTTTCCTTGGGGTAGGCTTTCCCAACCCGCGAAAGTGAATCTCCGGCAAGACTTTCCATAGCTTTAGCAACAAAAAGACCACAGGCGTTGGGTGCGTTTTCTTGTAAATTATCGTCGATAAATGTCACCTCTTGCTGCTGTCCGACCCCGCAGCGATGGGCAAGATCAACCAGGTAATTTTTCTCGTCGTTATTCAAATAATGCGAGCTGTCCAGGACGATCGCTTCTTTTTGCTCATCTGCGTTGATAAACCAGCCGAACAGAATCCAGTGGTCACGGAAAAGCAACGGAATAAAGCCGGCCGCGGGTTCCGAGGCGGATATGCCGTCGGAAGCATTATAGGCTCCGCCAAACGACATGCGCCGGGAGTCGGCATCAGGGGATTCCAGCGATAAGAGCACCCGTCTGTGGTTCCCATCAGTAACCTCACTCTGGGAAACGTTGGCGGCGGGATAGAATGTGAGGGTGCTATCGACCTCAAGCGCGTTGGCAAAAACGTCTATTTCGGCTGAGGAAATGAATCGATTGGTTGCCAAAGCCGATTCAGCGGTATTCTCTTCCAATTCACTGACATAGTGTAAGAATATTGATGTATTCTGTAATTTACCAAAGAGTTCAGCCTGCTGTTCCGACCCGCTTTGGGCTTCGAAAGCGGCCATAAGCAACAATGAGGCAGGCAATTCCCATATGTCGGTGCTTTCACGCCGCGTGTTTTGGTTTCTTTGCTGAACCAGGGTAAAAAGCCGCAGGCTGTCTTTGCCTATCTGCTCTCTTAGCCGGGTATCGTCGGGTCCCTTGCCGCGATATAAATCGAAAAGACAATCTTCAGCCTCGGCCCCCCTCTCACTGGCTTCGCAGGCCAGGGTGAAGAGGTATTCAATACTTGCGGTATCGTTTCGTGTGGCCCGCTCCTTAAGTTCGTCAAGCAAACGGCGGTCTTCCGTGGGCCACCGATCGCAAAAGGAATTTTTTTCCGGATAATCAGACGGTATGCCCTTAGTATTTACCGGCGATGGTTGAATATCGAAGGCCATTTTTTTCCCTTTAATAAGCAAGTTAGTTCAATTCTATAATTTGTATTTCCTCTTGGCTTTCATATATCGCCATTAGCGATTCGCTGCTTGGCTTTGCTGTGTAGCAGCGGAAACGCCTGCACTTTTTTGATGAAAAAATGCAACATTTGCACTCTTAACGCTCATTTATTATACGCCCAGGGACGCTGGCGCCGGCAGCAAACCTAATGATTACATAATTAATCAGTTAATTAATTGATTAGTTAATTGATGGCACGCTAGTTGCTAATTTAAAGGGTAACGCCAGGTCACGGCCACGGGCGTTAGGACACATTTTTGGCTGATCCGCCCTGATTATCGGGTTAACCGGGTAAAGACGTTTCAGGAGTTCCGAGGAATGAGAAAACTATTTATGCTGCCCCATACGCTGTTGCTGTGCGCAGGTTTGGCTCTGGGAAGTATGGTTTACGCAGCGGACGGCACGCCTATCGCCATGGATAAAACCTTGCACGATATGCTGCCGGAAAACATCAAGAACCACGGCTATATCAATCTGGTTACCGATGCCCACTATCCTCCCTGCGAAGTCTTCGCCGAGGATAACAAAACCATGCTGGGGTTCGAACCCGATTTGTGGGATGCCCTGGGCAAGGTGCTAGGGGTGGCGGTAAAGCCGGTATCCATTGATTTCGACGGTTTGATTCCCGGCGTGAAAAGCGGCCGTTACGATATGGCCATGGAGTGCATCTCCGACAGCCTGGAGCGGGAAAAACAGGTTACGTTCGTGAATTACGCCTATGCCACCAATGAAGTCTATACCCTGGCGGGCAACAAAAGCATCGTCAGCGATCCGTTGTCCCTCTGCGGCCTGAAGGTGGGCGTACAGTCCGGCACTGATTTCCAGCATGCCGTGACGGAAATTTTCAGCCCCAACTGCGTTAAGAACGGTAAGCCGGCGATTAACGTCACCACGCTGCCTTCGGCGGATGCCGTACTGCTGGCCCTCTATTCCGGGCGTATCGATTTTGTCCTGAATGACGCCGCCGCGGCGGCAGCCATTAAAAAAGCGGCGCCACGTCCGATACGCACCGTCACCATGCCCCTGATGCCGAGGTATTATCTGGGCATCGTGGTGAAGCCGGATAACCAGCAGCTGGCCCAGGCCTTGCTGGGGGCGTTAAAGGTGCTGTGGGACAACGGCGAGTATGACCGCATCATGAAAAAGTGGGATTTGGATCCGGTGAAGCTGGAGCAGCCGGGCATCAATCTCTTCACCACCCGTCCCATGTAATCCGGCGGTGGCGGGCAATATGCAATCGGTAAGTCCGGCGCGGGGAGCAGGCCCGCTTGTCGCCGACGTCACCATGGCGTGCGACGTGCTGGTGGTGGGGTCGGGAAGCGCGGCCCTCAGCGCGGCACTCGCCGCGTCCGTGGCGGGGCTGTCGGTATTGGTGATGGAAAAGGCCGAAAGCCTGGGAGGGACCTCTGCCATGTCCGGCGGCGCGGTGTGGGTGCCGGCCAATCATCACGCCCTGGCGCAGGGGGTGGCGGACAGCCCGGAAGAAGCGTTGACCTATTTACGCGCCACCGCCCCGGACGGATGGCGGGAGACGGAGGACCCTCTTTGGCAGCAGTTTTGCCGCTGCGCGCCGGAGATGCTGGCCTTTTTGGAAAAACACACCCCGCTGCGCTTTGAGCTGACGCCGGAATCCGATCCCCTCATGGCCTTTGACGGGGCCAAAGCCTTCGGCAGGATGGTAACCCCCGCGCCTTTGCGGGCGGCGGTGCTGGGCTCCCGCCCCTGGCCCATCAGGACGTCGCCGCTGCCGCAGGTGTACACCTATCAGGAAGTGATCCGCGAAGACATTTATCATCATCCGTTCCGGGTGGCGGCCAAACTGGCGCCGCGCCTGGTCTGGCGGCGGCTTACTTCTACCCGGACCAAAGGCGCGGCGCTGATTACCGGGCTGCTGGCGGGGTGTCTGGCCAACGGCTGCCGGGTGAAGACGGCGGCGCGGGTGCTGGAACTGATTACCGATGGGGAACAGGGGGTCACCGGGGCATGGGTCGCCCGGCACGGCCGCCTGATCAAGGTGACGGCGGCCCGGGGCGTAGTGTTGGCCAGCGGGGGATTCGAATGGGACGCCCGGCGCCGGGCCGTCCATTTTCCCGGTCCTTTCGATGCCATTTCCAGCCCGCGGACCAACGAAGGCGACGGGCATCGCATGGCGGAGGCGGCGGGCGCGCAGCTGGCCCATATGGATCAGGCCAACATCAGCGGATCCCTGCCCACCCGCTATGAAGGCCGGCCTTACGGTTTGTCGGTGTTTTTTCAATATGAACCGAACATCATTCTGGTGAACCGCCACGGCCGGCGGTTTACCAACGAATTCCAGTTCAATCTCGGCGAGGCGCTGGACGAGCGCTGTGAACAAAGCGGCCTGCCGCTGCATCTTCCCGCGTGGCTTATCGCCGACAGCCGGCTGCTGTGGCGGGCGCCGCTATTGTCGGTCTGTGCCCTGCGCAACAAAGGCTGGCTGCGCCGCGAGGCGACCTTGGGCGGGCTGGCGGCCCTGCTGGGGCTGCCGCCTGGCGCGCTGGAGGAGACGGTGGCGCGCTTCAACGCCTGTTGCGAACGGGGCGTGGACGAGGATTTTCAGCGCCATCTGGCCACCGGCCATGGGGCGGGAGATCGCCGTTTTCACGGCGGGTTAATGAAAATAGCGCGCGGTCCGTTTATCGCGATACCGTTCAACCGAAGCTTCCTGGCCACTAAAGGCGGCCCGCGTACGGATGAATTCGGCCGGGTGATACACCGCGACGGCACGGTTATCCGCGGCCTGTATTGCGCCGGCGTCGCCATGGCCAATCCCATTGGCACCCGCGGCGTGGGCGCCGGCACCACCCTGGGACCGAATCTGACCTGGGGTTATATCTGCGGACGCGCCCTGGCGCATGGCGGCGATTCCGCTTCCTCTTCACCGGAGAAATAAAAGTAATGGAAAATACGCTGATGGCGGGGAAAACCGCGCTTATCACCGGCGGATCAAAAGGCATCGGCCGGGCTATTGCCCTGCGGCTGGCACAGGCTGGCGCCAATATTGCATTACTCCTCAGGCAGGATCGGGCCGCCGGAGAGAGCCTGATGGCGGAAATCCGCGCCCTGGGCGGCCGGGGAGCGGCCTATTATGGCGATATTACCGAGCGGGAGCAGGTAAGGGAGCACATTGCGGCCATCACCGCCGGCTTCGGCGGTATCCATATGCTGGTGAACAACGCCGGCGCCGTCGCCCAATGCGCCTTATTGACCCTGGATGACCAGCAATGGCGGCAGGTGATTGCCACCAACCTCACCGGCTGTTTTGTGGTGGCCACCGAGGCGGCGAAACAGATGCGCGCCCAGGGCGGCGGCGGCATCGTCAATATCGCCGGCGCCTCGGCGCACCGTTGCTATCCCGGCGCCGGCGCTTTCGGCGCCAGTAAAGCGGCGGTAGTCAACCTGACCCGGCAAATGGCCGTTGAATGGGCGGATTACGGCATCCGGGTTAATGGAGTCAGCCCGGGGCCCATCCGGGACGCCGACGATGACTGGCAGCCACGGGAGCCGCAGCTGGCGGCGGAAGTGGCCCGCTTGCCGCTGCGCCGCGCAGGTTTGCCGGAGGAAGTGGCGTCGGCGGTGTTCTATCTGCTCAGCGACGCCGCCTATACCACCGGCCATATGCTGGCGGTGGACGGCGGTGGCCTTTGCACCTGGTATATGACCCGATGAATAGCCAGGCTTTTCATTCTTATTCATAAAGAGGAACCCAACATGCCCGACACCACGACGCCGGCGGTTGCCGCATACCAAGTGGTAAAACAATTCCACGGCAATGAGATCCTCAAAGGCGTGGACATCCGGATCCGGCGGGGGGAGGTTGCGTGCCTCATCGGCCCTTCCGGCTCCGGTAAGTCCACCTTTTTACGCTGCATTAACCATCTGGAGAAAATCGACGGCGGGGCGCTGTATGTGGAAGGTGAGCTGATGGGCTACCGTCAGGTGGGGGATAAGCTTTATGAGCTCAAGGAAGCGGAGATCGCCCGAAAACGCGCCGGAATCGGCATGGTCTTTCAGCGCTTCAATCTTTTCGGCCATATGACCGCCCTGGAGAATGTCATCGAGGCGCCGCAGCGGGTACGCAAAATACCGCGAGCCGAGGCGCTGGAGCAGGGCAAGGCGCTGCTGGCTCGGGTGGGATTGTCCCATAGGTTTGACGCCTACCCTTCGCAGCTTTCCGGCGGCCAGCAGCAGCGGGTGGCCATTGCCCGCGCGCTGGCGATGAAGCCTACCCTGATGCTGTTTGACGAGCCCACCAGCGCGCTGGATCCGGAATTGGTGGGAGAAGTGCTGGACGTGATGCGGGATTTGGCAAAAGAGGGAATGACCATGGTGGTGGTAACCCATGAAATGGCGTTTGCCCGGGAAGTGGGGGACAGCGTCGCGTTTATGGATAACGGCGCGATCATTGAGAAGAGCTCGCCGGAGGAACTGTTCCAGCGGCCGCAGCACCCGCGAACCCGCTCGTTTTTGGCTAAATATCTTTCACAGTGATGGAATATGTTTAATATGTTGTTTTTAAAGTATTTATTGTTAATTGAAAAATTAAATTCAGCGCTGGATTTTCATTGACAGTAAGAGAATGCAAGTGCATATTATTAATTAACTGATTAATTAAATGTGTGGCTGCCATTGCGCTATCCTTCTGCGGTTAAGAGAGATGAGATGACAGACAATCAGCAATACCGTGCCATGCGGCAGCGACAAATAGACGCCGCGCACGAAAAAGCGTTTCCCCATGATGCCCTGGTGGTCATACCCACCCGTTACCCCGGGCGCTGGATTTCAGTGGCGGTGTGCGTTTTGCTGCTGATCCTGCTTATCCGGTCCATGGTGATGAATGAGAATTTCGGCTGGTCCATTGTGGGGCACTACCTGTTTTCTCCCATTATCCTGTCGGGATTATGGGTAACGGTATGGCTGACGGCGGTGATTATGGCCTTGGCGATCGTGCTCAGTGTTTTTATCGCCACGCTGCGGTTATCCGCCAACCCGCTGTTGTCGCGTTTCAGTTCCGGCTATATCTGGTTCTTTCGCGGTACGCCGGTGCTGGTGCAGTTGATTTTCTGGTATAACCTGGCCGCGCTTTATCCAGAGGTCTATATCGGCATACCCCACGTGTTTACGCTGTACCAGGGCAGTATGAACGATCTGATTACCCCCTATACCGCCGCCATATTGGGATTGGGATTGAACGAGGCGGCCTACATGGCGGAGATCATCCGGGCGGGCATGTCATCGGTGGATACCGGTCAGCAGGAGGCGGCTCGCGCGCTGGGCATGAATAAAGGATTGTGGTTGCGACGCATTATTTTGCCGCAGGCGATACCCTTTATTATCCCTCCCACCGGGAACCAGGTGATAGGGATGTTGAAAACCACCTCGTTGGTCAGCGTGATTTCGTTATCGGATTTGTTGTATTCGGCACAATCTATTTATTCTCGGACGTTTGAAAATATTCCGTTACTGATTGTTGCCTGTATTTGGTATTTATTTGCCACCACGATATTGAGCTGGATACAGGGCGGATTGAAAACATATTCCGTAAAGGTCAAACCGCCGATAGATTCGCTCGGAATTAAAGGTTGGACGGGAGCAGGCAATGAAATTGGGATTGTTTAATTTAATGTCATACCAGGATAATCCGCATGGAATCCAGGGCGTCATTAATGATATGCGCAGCATGGTCGGCCTGGCGGAAGAAATAGGGTTTGAAACCGCCTGGTTTGCCGAACACCATTTCAGCAATTATTCCATCAGCGTATCGCCGCTGTTAATGGCCGCGCATATGGCGGGATACTGCCGGCGGATCAAACTCGGTACCGCGGTTATTGTTTTGCCGCTGTATGAACCCATGCGCCTGGCGCAGGAAATCGCCCTCGTGGACCGGTTGACCGACGGCCGCCTGGTGTTGGGCATCGGCAGCGGCTACCAGGCCTACGAATTTGACCGCTATGGCATGGACGTGGCGCGGCGCAACGATATCCTGCTGGATAAGTGGGCATTTATCGAGTCGGCGCTGGTGGACGGACAGACCGAGACGCTGTCATGGCAAGGGCAGCACATTAAAACGGACTTTTTGCTCAGGCCGCTGCAGCAGCCCCTGCCGCCGGTGTTTATCACCACCGCCCAGCCGGCGCTGTTGCAGCGATTCAGCCGTTGGCGGCCCACCGCCTTCATGACCGCCGGCTGGCGCGGTTCGCCGCGGCTGAAAACCATGGTGGACGACGCCCGGCGGGAATGGCATGAGGCCGGCCTGCCGGCGGATACGCCGGTGGCGGTACAGCAGTATATCCATGTCACCGACAGCAAAAAAGCCGCCCTGGAAGCCGCCGAGCGGGCGCTGTTCGTGGCCCGGATGATTGCGGCGCTGCACGGCAAGGAGATGAGTACCGAAGGCGCTTTTATCCACGCCCCCAAATTCCCTGATGAACCGGATGCCTCGGTGATTCGGGATAATCTGATTATCGGCGATGCCCAGCATGTGGCCGAACGTATTATCCAGGAAGTCAAGGATTTGAATCCGTCCCATTACAACTGTTTTTTCCAATTTGGCGATATGCCCATTGCCGCCGCCAGGCAATCATTGGAAAAATTCGGCCTGGAGGTGATTCCATTATTGGAACGGGCCTTGGGTAAAGTCACGGTGGATATTCGTTAAGTCTTATTACGTTAAATGTATTACCCAATATGCTTTGTTATTAAAGGGGAGAGTCCATGCCTGAATATTCACAGCGAATACCTGTTGCCGGTGACGATTGCGGGATGATAATCGAAAAGATTAAACGGCAGCAGTCCGATAATTCCGCCCTGGCCGAGACGTTACCGCCGGAAGCCTATAATAGCGATGCATTTTTTTCTCATGAAATGGAAAAAATATTTCGCGGCGATTGGGTATTCGTCGGCCATATATCGCAAATTCCGGCGCTGGGGGATTATTTCACGCTGGATATCGTTAATGAGCCGCTGGTGGTGGTGCGCAACGCCGAGGGCGTCAGCGTCATGTCCGCCGTTTGCCTGCACCGCTGGGCTCCGGTGGTTAGCGGCCAGGGCAACTGCAAGGCGTTTGTCTGCCCGTTCCATAACTGGACCTACGATATTACGGGCAACCTCATCGGCACGCCCTATATGAATCAGGCGGCGGATTTCGACCGCAAGCAGTGCCGTCTGCCGGTCATTCGCAGTGAAATCGTTCACGGCATGATTTTCATTACCTTTTCAGAGCAGGTGGAATCCATTGCCCAGCGGTTAAAGCCCCTCAACGCCCTGTTGGATAAATACCAGGTGGCTGAACTGGACACCGCCTATACCCTGGACTACGACTGCCCGTTCAACTGGAAAATGGCGGTGGAGACCTTTATGGAGTGCTATCACCACTCCGCGGTGCACCGTACCACCCTGGAAGACAGTTTTCCCGGCCGGCTGAGTTATATCGGCGAAGACGGCCCCGGCTGGACCCTGTGCCATCAGCCGCTGCGCAAAAACGGCGAACTGTCCGAAGTGCTGACGGAAGGGCTGATTCCTTTAACCGGCTTTAGCGAAGAGGATATGCGGCAAATCCATCTGATGCTGATTTATCCCGGCTGCCTGATAGGCCTCAATCCGGATCGGCTCAGTATCAGTACCCTGCTGCCCATCAATAAGCACATGACCGTCTGGCATCGTCTGGTGCTGGTGTCCAAGGCCTCCAGCGCGCAGCCCTCTTTTGCACAGACCGCCGCCGATATGAAAGCATCCAGCCTCTCCATCATCGATGAGGATCTGATGATTAATTCGGCCCAGCAACGGGGCAGCGCATCGCAGCTGGCCGGGCCGGGACGCCTGGGACATTTGGAAACCACGGTCTGGCATTTGGCGAACTATATACGTACTCGCATCTGACGCGCGGGCTCACGCCGGCAGGATAAAAAAGGTAATCGGCATGAAAATGAAAAAACTCGGACGGTCCGGGCTGGACGTCTCCGCGCTGTGTTTAGGCTGCATGACCTATGGCGCGCCGGACAAAAGCGGCTATAGCTGGACCCTGGATGAACGGCAAAGCCGCACGTTTATTCAAAAAGCGCTGGAGCTGGGCATCAATTTTTTTGATACCGCCAACGCCTATTCCAAGGGGCACAGCGAAGAAATCCTCGGCCGCGCACTGCGGGATTTCGCCCGTCGCGACGAGGTGGTGATCACCAGCAAAGTGTTTAATCCCATGCATCCGGGGCCGAACGGCAAGGGTCTGTCCCGCAAGGCCATTATGACGGAAATAGATGCCAGCCTGACGCGGCTGAACACCGATTACATAGATTTATACCAGATTCATCGCTGGGACTACGAGACGCCCCTTGAAGAGACGCTGGAAGCGCTGCACGACCTGGTGAAGATGGGCAAGGTGCGTTATCTCGGCGCGTCGTCCATGTATGCCTGGCAGTTCTGCAAGGCGCTTCATGTGGCGCGGGAAAACGGCTGGACGCCGTTTATCGCCATGCAAAACCATCTCAATCTGCTGTATCGGGAAGAGGAGCGGGAAATGATGGGGCTGTGCCGGGCCGAGGGCATCGGCGTCACCCCGTGGAGTCCGCTGGCGCGGGGACGGCTCAGCCGGCCGTGGCAGCAGAGCGCCGCCACCGATCGCGGCGCCGACGATGCCTACGCACGCTTTCTTTATACCGCCACCGAACAGGCGGACCGGGAAGTCATCCAGGCGGTAACGGATGTCGCCGCCCGGCGCGGGGTGTGCCAAGCCCAGGTGGCGCTGGCCTGGCTGTTCACCAAGCCGTCGGTGACGGCGCCCATTATCGGCGCCACCGCGTTCAGCCACCTCACCGATGCCGTCGCGGCGACGGAGCTGGTGCTGACGGAGCAAGAAATAGCCGCCCTTGAGGCGCCCTACATTCCCCATCAGGTGGTTGAACATACCTGAGCCGGTGTTTTTTATCTTTCTTATACAGAGCCTATTATGAAAAAAAGTCATCAGCAGATAGCGGACATCGCGGAACAGTTGAAGCAAAAAGGGGTGGAGTATTGCATGGGCGCCTATGTGGATATCCACGGCGTACCCAAGGGCAAAGTGGTCCCCCTCAGCCATTTCAGCCAGATGGCGGCCGGTTCGGAGCGCTATACCGGCTATGCCCTGGACGGTCTGGGCCAGCTTCCCAATGAGGACGAACTCACCTCGGTGCCGGACCTGGATCATATTATCCAGCTGCCCTGGGAACCGAAAATCGCCTGGATGCCGGCGGATAATGCCTTTAAAGGCGAGCCCTATGCGTTAAACACCCGGGTGGCGCTGAAAAACGTCTTGGCGCAGGCCAACAAGATGGGCTTTGGGTTCAATCTCGGCATCGAATGTGAAATCTATCTGTTGAAACGGGATGAAAACGGTGGGTTATCAGTACCGGACGCGGATAATAAATTAAACAAGCCATGCTATGACCTGCAGGGATTTGTCGATCAGTTCGACTGGCTGGATACCATGTCCCGCACCATTAACGATCTGGGCTGGGATCTCTATTCGCTGGATCATGAAGACGGCAATTCCCAGTTTGAGTTCGATTTTAACTATGCCGATGCGTTGACCAGCTGCGACCGTTTTATTTTCTTCCGTTTCATGGCGAAACATTACGCCAAGGAACGGGGATTGGTGGCCACCATGATGCCGAAGCCCTTCGCCAATAAAACCGGTACCGGCGCGCATTTCAATATGTCTTTATATGATATCGCCAGCGGCGAGAATATCTTTGCTTCCCGGGATGACCCGCGCGGCCTGGGCCTGTCCGACACCGGCTACTATTTTATCGGCGGCTTGCTCAAGCACGGCCGGGCGCTGTGCGCGGCATTCGCGCCCACCGTCAACAGCTACAAACGTCTGGTGCGCCAGGGGGCCATGAGCTACTTCTCCTGGGCGCCGGTATTCAATTCCTACGGCTCCAATAACCGCACCAACTCGGTTCGGGTCCCGGCCGGGGGCGGCCGCTGCGAATCCCGCAATGCCGACGGCGCGGTGAATCCCTACCTGGCCGCCACCCTGGCATTGGCCGCCGGGCTGGAAGGCATTCGCGAGAAAATCGATCCGCGGGAGCCCAACGAAGACAATCTCTATTCCATCAGCGAACAGGAACGGCGGGCGCGGGGCATTGATTTCCTGCCGCAGAACCTGCTGGAAGCGGTGGAAGCCTTTGCCGCCGACCCCTTTGTCGAAGCCACCCTCGGCACCGCGCTGCGGGATGAATTCGTTAAGTACAAGACCCAGGAATGGAACAATTACCATCTCCATGTCAGCCAATGGGAAATCGACCAGTACAGTACAATATTCTGATGAGCGGACAACCTGAATTGTTTGAGGTGGTGGTGGCGGAGAGGAAGGATCGGGGCACCGGCGTCATCATTATCACCCTGGCCCGTCCCGACGGCGGGCCGCTGCCGCCCTTTGCCGCCGGCGCGCATATCCCGGTGCAACTGCCGGGGGGATTGCTGCGCTACTATTCGCTGTGCGGCGATCCGGCGCAGCGTACCCGTTATAAGCTGGCGGTTCTGGTGACCCGGCACTCGCAGGGCGGCGGCCAGGTCATCCGCGAAAAACTGCTGCCGGGGGTGGCCTTGGCTGTCGGCGAGCCGCGCAATCACTTTCCGCTGGAACCGCATCCCGGCCCGACGCTGTTGCTGGCGGGGGGCATCGGCATTACGCCGTTGTTATTGATGGCGTTGGCCCTTAAGCGCCAGGGCCGGGAGTATCTGCTGCACTATTTCGGCCGTGCCGACACCTTGGCGGCCCTGGCGGAGGAGCCGGACTATAGGGAGATAGCGGGTGATATCCTGGTGGATACGCAAACCCGGCCGCCCCGGCAGGCAGCGGTCCAGGTGGATGCGGCCTTGGGGCCGCTGTCGGATCCGCTGCCTGAAGATGCGGCGGCCATGGCGTCCGCCGGGGATGCCGCTATGTCAGGCCGAGACGGATCGCTGGACGGGATATTGCATGACTGGCAGCAGCGTTACCGGCGGTTTGAGCTCTATTACTGTGGCTCGACGGAATTTATGCAAACCATCCGCGATCGCTGTGTTGCTCTGGGCATACCGTCGGAGGATTGCCATTGTGAATCTTTCTCTCCGCCCAAGGTGGCCGGCGAAAAAGCCTTTGCGGTAAAAATCCACGGCACCGGCGAAATTATCCCGGTTAGCGCCGAGCAGACCATTGCCGACGCGCTGAATGATGCCGGTGTCGGGGTGGAGATTTCCTGTGGCCAGGGGTTGTGCGGTACCTGCCTGGCACAGGTGAAAGAGGGAGTACCGGATCATCGGGATGAGTATTTAAGTGCGGAGGAGAAGGCGGCCAACACGAAGATTTTGCTTTGTTGTTCCCGTTCGCTTTCATCAACCCTGGTTATTGACGTTTAATTGTTAGCAGAGGAATCACACTATGTCCGTAGCGCCTTTTCATCTTGCGATACCGGTTTACGACCTGGCCGCCGCCCGCCATTTTTATGGCGATATCTTCGGGTGCGAGGAGGGGCGCAGCAGCGAGCAGTGGGTGGATTTTGACTTTTTCGGTCATCAGCTGGTTATCCATGAGCATCCGAAAACCGCCAGTCAGGATCATGCCCATACCAATCCGGTGGACGGCCATGATGTGCCGGTGCCGCATTTCGGCGTGGTGCTGGCCTGGGATGATTGGGAGGCGCTGGCGAAACGGCTGACGGAGCGAAATACCGCCTTTGTGATTGAGCCGTATATTCGATTTAAAGGGCAGGTGGGGGAGCAGGCGACGATGTTTTTGCTCGATCCGTGCCAGAATGCGTTGGAATTCAAGGCGTTTAAGGATATAGGCCAGCTGTTTGCCAAGTGAGGGGCGGCCAGCGGCGCGGGCGACCTTTAACACGTTCGTTGCACGTTCGGTGATGGCGCGCTCTCCCTTTAACACGCTCGTTGCACGTTCGGTGATGGCGGGCCTAGCGTGCCATGGGGCGCTTCGGCGGGCGGTAAAACCACGCCCGCGTCGGCCCCATTGGCGCGCTCTCCCTTTAACATGCTCGTTGCACGTTCGGTGATGGCGGGCCTAGCGTGCCATGGGGCGCTTCGGCGGGCGGTAAAACCACGCCCGCGTCGGCCCCATTGGCGCGCTCTCCCTTTAACATGCTCGTTGCACGTTCGGTGATGGCGGGCCTAGCGTGCCATGGGGCGCTTCGGCGGGCGGTAAAACCACGCCCGCGTCGGCCCCATTGGCGCGCTCTCCCTTTAACATGCTCGTTGCGCGTTCGGTGATGGCGGGCCTAGCGTGCCATGGGGCGCTTCGGCGGGCGGTAAAACCACGCCCGCGTCGACCCCATTGGCGCGCTCTCCCTTTAACATGCTCTTTGCACGTTCGGTGATGGCGGGCCTAGCGTGCCATGGGGCGCTTCGGCGGGCGGTAAAACCACGCCCGCGTCGGCCCCATTGGCGCGCTCTCCCTTTAACACGCTCGTTGCGCGTTCGGTGATGGCGGGCCTAGCGTGCCATGGGGCGCTTCGGCGGGCGGTAAAACCACGCCCGCGTCGACCCCATTGGCGCGCTCTCCCTTTAACACGCTCGTTGCGCGTTCGGTGATGGCGGGCCTAGCGTGCCATGGGGCGCTTCGGCGGGCGGTAAAACCACGCCCGCGTCGGCCCCATTGGCGCGCTCTCCCTTTAACATGCTCTTTGCGCGTTCGGCGATCGCGGGCCTAGCGTGCCATGGGGCGCTTCGGCGGGCGGTAAAACCACGCCCGCGTCGGCCCCATAGGCGCGCTCTCCCTTTAACATGCTCGTTGCGCGTTCGGTGATGGCGGGCCTAGCGTGCCATGGGGCGCTTCGGCGGGCGGTAAAACCACGCCCGCGTCGGCCCCATTGGCGCGCTCTCCCTTTAACACGCTCGTTGCGCGTTCGGTGATGGCGGGCCTGGTTTATGGGGCCGGTTTGATTTCCAGGTGTTCAAACACAAATTCACGCATGCAGCTGATGGCGTGTTTATATTTGAATTTGGGGAACATTACGGTGCGGAATAATACGCCGTCGAGAAAAGTTGAAATAAACATCGCCATATCCACCGGATTGACATCCCGGAATACGCCGGCGGTTATGCCGTCTTTGAGAGTATTTTTCAGTATCACGGACTCTTTTCATAGAATTTCCGAATAGCTTTATCTATTTCGGGGTGCGTCCGTTGGTGCCGGCGTAATCAAGACTGATTTTGGCCAGTTTTGCAGTAGGTAAAATTGTAAAATATGAATCTGGATCCAAAGAAACAGTACGTCTTTAGGGTTTGAGGCGTTCATCTTGATGGAGTCAAATTTCTCAAAGGCCTTTTCTACCGTGGATTCAATGACTTTTAGAAACAGATTTTCTTTGGAGCCAAAATAGTAATAGATGAGCGCGGAATTAAGGCCGGTGGCCTCGGCAATGTCTTTTATACGTACCGATGAGTAATTTTGCTTGGCAAATAATTCCAGCGCCGAGTCCTGTAAGATATTGGCTACATCGTTTTGAGCATGCTTACCATTTTTGATTGTGGATTTTTCGTTGGTTTCACTGTTTTTCATAGAAGATGCCGCGGCCGGTGCCTGCTGTTCCCGTCACGCAACATGACGAGGTGGACTCAATGGCTAAATTCTACCATAGCCAAGAAATCATCAACAAGTTAACTATTTGATTAATTAACACCTACCTTAGCTTTGCGTTGATAAGGAAAAACCATGGCAGATTATGAACGTTATGCGCTGGGCAACTTCCGGCTTCAATCCGGAGAGGTGCTTGATGACGCCGTTTTGGCTTACGAAACCCACGGGACCTTGAATAGCCGGGGGGACAATGCCGTGCTGTTGCCGTCGTGGTATACCGGTACCCACCGCTCATGGCGTTCAATCATCGGTGCGGGCCGGGCGCTGGATCCGGCCCGTTATTTCATCATTGCGGTGAATATGTTTGGAAACGGTATTTCCAGTTCGCCAAGCAATTCACCACGCCAGGGCGGGGCGGGTTTTCCCGCCGTCAGCGTGGGGGATAATGTCCGCGCGCAATATCAACTGCTGACGGAACATCTGCGGGTTAGGGAACTGGCCCTGGTGGCGGGCTGGTCAATGGGGGCGATGCAGGCGTGGCACTGGGCGGCGGTATACCCGCAACAGGTAAAAGCGTTTCTGTCCATTTGCGGCAGCGCACGCTGCTGGCCGCTGAACTTTGTCTTTCTCGAGGGCGTGAAAGCCGCATTGCTGGCGGACGCGGCCTTTGATCACGGCAACTATCGCCAACCGCCGCGGGCCGGCTTGGCCGCCTTTGGCCGCTGTTATGCCGGTTGGGCCTATTCAGCGGCGTTTTATCGCGATGAATTATACCGGAACCTTAATTTTGCCACCGTGGAGGACCTGCTGCGGGAGTGGGAGCGGGATCACTGTCAATGGGATGCCAACGATCTGTTGTGCATGCTGGCGACCTGGCAGCAGGCGGATATCAGCCGGGATCCGGCGTTTGGCGGCCGGTTCGAGGAGGCGATAAGGGGGATTAGGGCCAGGGCGATTATCATGCCCTGCGATACGGATAGCTATTTTACCGAGGAGGAGGCGTTTAAAGAATACCGGCTGTTAAGCCGCGCCGTATGGCGTCCTATCCGGTCGCCATACGGTCATTGTGCCGGCGCTCCCGGCCGTTTTGCTGCTGAAACCGCGCTGATAGAGCAGGGAATGGCTGAGTTATTGCCGCAAAAAGACTGACGCCTCAATAAACGGGTAAATGCTTTGCGGCCGGCGCTATTCGATAATTTCCAGCTCCACCACCCGTCCCTGGTCAAACCAGGTTTCCAGGCCGGTGACGCGCAAGGGCAATTCACCTTCGATAACTTCGCCGATATAGGAGATAGGCAGCGGTTCTTCGGCGGTATCATCGCCGTACACCACGCAAAACTGCTGGCGGGGGCTGTAAAAGCAAACCGAGCCGGTGCACTTGCCGTATTTTTCACGGCGCATTTTCCCCACTTCTTCTGTTCTGAATTTATTTTCCCAGGGCGCCACGATAGGCATGGTAAAAAAGACCATATCGCCGATGAGCTTACCGTGCTGCAATACGCTTTTCATCGGCAGTTTTTTTCGCAGTTCCTTGACCAGATTAGGGACTTTATCTTCCCATACCTCGATAATGCAAATCGGCTGGTCGGCAACGTTCATTCTGAGTTTCATTCTGTTTCCTGTTATTTGAGGAGAAAAGGGATAAGAAGCAGATCAGGCCGGTTTTACCCGACGGAATCCATCGCCAAGGCCCCAGGGCAGAATAAAATCGACCCACATATGCAAACGGTTGGCATAGGACAATGCTGCATGGGACAAACGGCACAGTTCGTCCAGCGTGGTGCATTTGCAGGCGGTGTCCACATATAAATGAATCAGGCTGGCGGCGTGGGGCAGGCTGACGAAATCAAAAAAATCCGCTTTATAACCGATGATTTCTTTGATGATGGCTTGCAAGGTCGGCAGATCCGCTTGGGTATCTTCCGCCACCCTGATAAGCCCCCACAGCATTTCATCCGCCATGGTTCTCGCTTCGCCTTCGGCGAAAATGATGGTGCTGAGGTATTGTCCGCGCGATCCGGTATTCCGGGGGACGATGCCATTGCCCAGGTCTCGCACTTCAGCGGGCTGTTCAAACCAGATTTTCTCACGTTCCTCTTCGAAACGTTTTATCACTTCATCAACGGACATGTTGGTCTCCATTATCATGAAAAAGGCGTGTTAATTAATTAACTAATTAATAAGCAAGGAGTATGCCAACGCTCATGCGTGATTAATATCTATTAGAATCAGAATGTTGTGGTCGGCCCTGGAAAGGAGGATACGCGCCGGTTCGGGGATGTTTTACCATGGTGCATGGGTTGCACCCGGTTCGGGCGCATCGGTTCCGGTTGGCATGGCTTGGCTCTGGGAGGATGATCGCGCCCTTCGGGGAGGGGTTCACGGCCTGATTTACCCTATTGCTACGATCTGGCAGCCTGTCCCGACCGGGCGCGTTGTCAACAAGCCCAGGCCATCATCTTTTGAGATGACGGCCTGCCGTTATGGCCCCGCCGGGGGGAACCGCGATGGG
Organism: Sodalis ligni; assembly: GCF_016865525.2. Classification (NCBI taxonomy): domain Bacteria; kingdom Pseudomonadati; phylum Pseudomonadota; class Gammaproteobacteria; order Enterobacterales; family Bruguierivoracaceae; genus Sodalis; species Sodalis ligni. The sequence continues at coordinate 1,178,015 of NZ_CP075169.1, forward strand.
TCAGCTACGGGCGTGGGCGGCCGCGCGCTGTACCAGCTCATGGTCCGGGCGAACGCCGGTATACAGAACGAATTGTTCCAGCGCCTGGATCGCGATGACTTCGGCACCGGTAATCACCGGTTTGTTTTGCGCCTGCGCGGCTTGAATCAGCGGAGTCCGCGCCGGCAACGCCACGACGTCAAACACGATTTCGGCCTGCGCTATGCGCTGCTCGCTAAAGGAGAGGACGTCTGCGCCGGCGCCGCCCGCCATACCCACCGGGGTAACATTGATCAGCAAGGCGGCGGGGGTTGTGCTGTCGTCCTCCTGCCAGGCATAACCATACAAATCCGCCAGCCGCCGGCCGGTTTCCTCGTTGCGCGCGACAATGGTGCCGTTGTGGAATCCGGCGTCATGGAACGCGGCGGCCACCGCTTTTGCCATGCCGCCGCTGCCGCGCAGGACAAAGGACGTCTGCGGATTGATACCATGCTGTTTTATCAACTGCGCAATGGCGATATAGTCGGTGTTATAGGCTTTGAGATAGCCATCGGTATTCACGATGGTATTGACGGAATCGATGGCTTTTGCCGAAGGATCAAGTTCGTCCAGATAGGGAATGCACGCTTCTTTAAAGGGCATCGACACCGCGCAGCCGCGGATTCCAAGTGCGCGGATCCCGCCGATGGCGGCCGGCAGATCCTGTGTGGTGAAGGCTTTATAGATGTAATTCAGATTGAGCTGTTCATAGAGATAATTATGGAAACGGGTGCCGAAATTACCCGGCCGCGCGGCCAGAGACATGCAAAGCAAAGTATCTTTATTGATATTCATGGCGGTTATCCTGTGTCTCTTTTTTTCAAGAATTGTCTGTTATGCCGGCATGTCGCTTAGATACAGCGGTGCCAAGTTGCTGCCCGGCCTGGTTTTATCCTTAACCGGCAGCATATCACATCGCTAATCCTTCAGGCACCGGCCGGCGAGCGATGTAGATTCGCCGTGCGGACTTCTGGCAGAACCGCAAAGCGGTACTACACTTCGAACATGGTCTGTTACTTCCACCCCGGACTCATACGAAAAGCAACGCCCAATACCTGTTTTAAATTTATGTGCCATCAGCCATTGATCCCAAAGGCGGGTTAATTATTGCCCGCGCCGGGAGCGATGCCTACATCGGCACGGGTTAAGGCAGCGGAAGTCGGAATTCGTCTAAATGCGCGCAGGAGAAGAATTGGATGGCCAAGGGATCCTCAAAGAAAAATGAAGTGGTTTTTCCTACCACCACAACCACCATGGCAAGCAAAGTCGATAACCAGGTGGAAATTACTATTGATGACAAAGGGGTGCGTATCGTCCACCCCAATTCAGATAACGATATTGTCCAGCGGCTGGACGCCGATCGCAAAACCCGCGTCAGGGAAGGCAAGCCGGTGCCCCTTGGCGCGACCTGGGACGGCCTTGGGGTGAATTTTGCCCTCTTCTCCGCCCATGCCACCAAGGTGGAACTCTGTCTGTTCGACGAGGAAGGCGTTGAATATGACCGCATCGAACTGCCGGAATATACCGATGAAGTCTGGCACGTCTATTTGCCGGATGCCCGGCCGGGTCTGCTGTATGGTTATCGCGTGCATGGCCCCCATTCCCCGGAGGAGGGGCATCGCTTCAACCCGGCTAAGCTGCTGCTCGACCCTTATGCCAAGCAGATCCGTGGAGAATTGAAATGGGATGATGCGCTGTTCGGTTATGATTTTAACGCCGACGATAAAGACCTGAGCATTGATGAACGGGACAGCGCGCCTTTCATGCCTAAGTGCCGGGTTATCGATCCGGCGTTTTCCTGGCCGGCGAACGGCAAGAGTTTTATCCCCTGGGAAAAAACCCTGATCTACGAAACCCACGTGCGCGGCTATACCATGCGCCATCCGGCGGTGCCCGAACATCTGCGCGGCACCTTTTCGGCCCTGAGCGTACCCCAGATCGTGGATTACATTAAGTCTCTCGGCGTTACCGCTATTGAGCTGATGCCGATCCATGCTTTCACCGACGATCGCCATTTACAGGAAAAAGGGCTGCACAATTTCTGGGGCTACAATACCCTGTGCTTTTTCGCCCCGCATCCGCAATACATGGCCACGTCGTCGGTATATGAATTCAAGCAGATGATAGCCACCCTTCATGCCGCCGGCATCGAAGTGATTCTGGACGTGGTGTATAACCATACCGCCGAAGGGAATGAACTGGGGCCGACCCTCTCTTTGAAAGGCATCGACAATGCCAGTTATTACCGGCTGTTTCCCGAAGAAAAGCGTTATTACATCAACGATACCGGTACCGGCAATACGCTGAATTTAAGCCATCCGCGGGTGCTGCAAATGGTCACCGACTCCCTGCGTTACTGGGCAACGGAGATGCAGGTGGATGGCTTTCGCTTCGATCTGGCCACCATCCTCGGGCGGGAGATTTACGGCTTTGACGAAGGCTGCGGGTTTCTGGATACCTGCCGCCAGGATCCGGTGCTCAGCCAATGTAAACTGATTGCCGAACCTTGGGATTGCGGCCCCGGCGGGTATCAGGTGGGCGGTTTTCCTCCCGGCTGGTCGGAGTGGAACGATCGGTATCGCGATTCGGTGCGCAAATTCTGGCGCGGCGATGAGGGCCAATTGGCGGAATTCACCACCCGGCTGGCCGGCTCGGCGGATATTTTCAACCACCGCGGACGAAAGCCCCATGCGTCGGTGAATTTTATCACTGCCCATGACGGTTTTACCCTCAACGATCTGGTTTCCTATGAGAACAAGCATAACGAAGCCAATGGAGAGGATAACCGCGACGGCCATAGCGATAATAATTCCGCCAACTATGGTGTCGAGGGGCCCACCGAAGACCCGGCCATCAATGCTTTGCGGCTGAGGCAGATGCGCAATATGCTGGCGAGCCTGATGTTTTCCCAAGGCACGCCGATGCTGCTGGCGGGGGATGAATTCGCCCGTACCCAGCAGGGCAATAATAACGGTTATTGCCAGGACGATGATATCTCCTGGGTGGATTGGAATATCACCGATAAAGGTGAATCGCTGATTCTCTTTACCTATCGGCTTATCGCGTTGCGGGATCGGTTCCCGATTTTGCATCGGGGACGTTTCCTCACCGGGCAGCGCAATGAAAAACTGGACATCAAGGATGTGACCTGGTTCCAGCCCAATGGCGAGGAGATGACCGAGGAGTCATGGGGTGATGCCCAGCTGAAAAGTATCGGTATGCTGCTGGACGGTCGTTCACAGCCCACCGGCCTGCTGCGGGTCGGCTCCCTCAGTACCGTTTTGCTGCTGTTCAGCGCTTCCCATGAGGATGTGGTGTATACCTTGCCGGAAGTGGCCCACGGTTACGGTTGGCGGCATATCTTTGATACGTTCCAGCCGGACGATATCAATGAGCACAGCTTCGGCTTCGGCCATAAATATACTTGTCCCTCCAGGACCGTGGCGCTGTTTGAGCTGGTGAATACCAAGACCACCATGGTGCGGGGATGAGGGCCGGTAGGACGGCGTGCTCCTTTACACGTCGGCTGCACGTCTGGCGATAGCGGGCATACCGTGCCATGTGGCGCTCGGTCGGGCGGGAAAACCACGCCCGATTCCACCACATCGGCACGCTCACCCTTTAACAGGTCCGTTGCACGCTCGGCGATCGCGGGTCTGGTTCGCCATGGGCCGACGCTACTCACAGGCAGACTGGCGAAGGGCCAGATATTCATCTTGAAAGATACACATCCGGATGGTGTTGCGGTATTCGCCGTTAACGAAAAATTCCTTGATCAATACCCCCTCCACTTTGAATCCCAGCTTGCTGTAGATGTGGATGGCCTTTTCATTCTCCTGGTCAACAATGAGGTAGAGTTTATGCAGGTTTAGCACCAGGAACCCATATTCCATGGCCAGCCGGGCGGCGATGCCGGCATAGCCATGCCCCTGATGCGTCGGATCGATCAAAATCTGGAATTCGGCGCGGCGATGGATATGGTTGATTTCCACCAGTTCCACCAGACCGATTTTGATGCCTTCCTTGTCGATGATAAAACGCCGCTCGCTTTGATCGTGAATATGCTTGTCGTAGAGGTCGTTCAGTTCCACAAATGCTTCATAGGGTTCCTCGAACCAGTAACGCATTACGCTTTCATTATTATCCAGCTGATGGACGAAATAAAGATCCTCGCGTTCCAACGGGCGTAATTTTATATTGTAGGTGTTAGAGAGTTTATTTTCTACGATCATAATTTATATATTAATAATAAAATAATAATGATTTTAATCGGGCCGGGGCGCTGCGTTTTAATGCTCCGCCGCGGTGGATGTCAGGTTAATAACTAATACTCCGGTGATAATAAGCGCCATGCCGAGTATAGCGTAAAGATCCAGCTTTTGATCGAAGAACAGATAGCCGGCAATGGCCACGAAAACGATGCCTAAGCCTGCCCAGAGCGCGTAGGCTATGCCCACCGGGATGGATTTGAGTACTAATGATAATAATAAAAAGGAAGTAATATAGCCGGCAATCACCAGAATGGAGGGATAGAGTTTCGTAAAACCCGCCGAGGCTTTAAGTGAAGTGGTAGCAATAACTTCGGATAAAATAGCGATCAGGAGATATAAATACGTCATAGGCATTAATCATTTTCTCTAACAAAGGCTGCCAATATTACCACGTTAATATGGAATGTGAAATTGACAATTTACCGCTGTTTTTAATATTCGGCAGGATGATTATTATTCTATAAAGAATTTGACGATTTATACCGCCGGCCTATTGATTCAGCCATATCGGCGTTTCCGGCCGGACCCCGCTGTGTTGGGGGGGCCGGCAGTGCGCACGGCGGCAGGGTTCCTCCGGGGGCAGGAGATTCCTTAAAATGGGAAGAAAACGGAGCTTGATGGAAATCATTTGCATCGTGCCGTGGCCGCCCGGGGAAAATGTGTAACAAGGTTCAAAAGCTTGGGACGGCTCACGGATCGACAATAAAACCGTCCCGGGGCTCATCCTCCGTTCATTTATGCCGATAAACCTTTACCCCTCTTCAAGGACGGTTTTGGTTATGAAAAAATTAGTACATTTACCTTTTTTGGTTCAAATGATAAGTGGTTTTGCAGTCGTTATTTTTATGATGCTTTGTTTGGGCGGAGTATCGTTGTACCACCTTAGCAATACCAATGCCCATATAGACGACTATCGCAACAACTGGCTGCCCGGCGTGCGCTACACCCTGGAGATGCGCGAAAATCTGGCGGAGCTGCGGTTGCAGCAGATACAGTATATCTCCTCGGCGACGGAGAGCGACCGCGAGGGGCATCGGGTAGAGCTCATGCAGGCGGTGGCCAACTATCGTCGTGCTCAGGATCATTATATTGCGTTGCACAGTCCGTTAAGCTCCACCCCGTTATTCAGCCAGATCATCGCCAATTTTGATCAGTTCAGCCAGGCGAATGATGAGGTGGTGAAAGCCATGAGCGCCGGCGATGTGACGTCGGCCATCCAAATCAGCGGTGATAATTCCCGCAAATACCGCACTCAGCTGATGATTGATCTGGCCACCATGGTGGATCGGGAAATCAGCGGCAGCAACAAGGCCGCCGACGAATCAAGCCAGGGGTATTTTATCGCCAAAACTTCTCTGCTGGGCCTGGGGCTGTTCGCCCTGGTGATTTCCGGCCTGCTGGCGACGGTCATCGCCCGAAATCTGTGGCGGCAGCTGGGCGGCGAGCCGGCTTATGCCACGGCCATTATGCGTAAAATCGCCGAGGGCGACCTGACCACGGGCATCCAGGTGAGGGCGAAGGACAGCGGCAGTTTGCTGGCGGCGCTGAATACCATGAGCCAGCAGTTGCGCGATACCATTAACGGTATCATCCGCGGCAGCGAATCCATTTCGGTGGCCTCGGGCCAGATTGCGCAGGGAAATACCGATCTTTCCCAGCGTACCGAAGAACAGGCGTCTTCGTTGATCCAGACGTCGGCCAATATGCAGCAGCTGACGCAAACCGTGCATCAGAACGCCGATAATGCCAAAGAGGCCAGCGAGCTTGCCACGGTAACGTCGCGTACCGCTTCCCAAGGCGGTAAGATCGTTGCCGAAATGCTGACCCAGATGCGCGATATTTCGCAAAGCTCGAAAAAAATCGTTAATATCATTTCTGTCATTGAAGGTATCGCCTTCCAAACCAACCTGCTGGCGCTTAACGCGGCGGTGGAAGCGGCCAGGGCCGGTACCCAGGGCAAGGGTTTCGCGGTGGTGGCCAGCGAAGTCAGGACCCTGGCGCAAAAGAGCGCCGACGCGGCCAAAGAGATTAAATCCTTGATTGAAGGCACGGTGGAGAAAATCACCGCCGGCTCCGACCGCGCCGATCATGCCAGTAAAGCGATGACGGAAGTGGTGGATTCGGTGGATAAAGTGGCCGCCATTATCCGTGAGATCGCCAATGCCAGCAGCGAGCAGCATTTGGGCATCCAGGAAGTGGGGCAGGCGGTTGCGCAGATGGATCAGGTGACCCAGCAAAATGCGGCGCTGGTTGAAGAGGCCGCCGCCGCAGCCCGGTCGCTTACCGAACAAGGAGAGGAATTGCGTAAAACCGTCAGCTTTTTCCAGACCGCCTGATTGGCGGTCCGGCCAAGCAGAGGTAATCATAAGGACAGCGGTATGCCGGTAGAGCATTATCCCTATGTATCACAGTGGTCCGCGCCGGGACTGAATCAGCGAATACTGGCCGGCGCCGATCCCTGCGGGGATCCGGATTGGCGGGAACAGTCCGGCTTTAGCGATGCCCAGGAGTACCGCTTCTGGTCCTGGCGAATCTGCGGTATCGCCTGTTTTCAATCGCTATTGCTATACCGGCGCCGGCACGGGGCGACGCCGAACCCGTCCCTCTGCTCGCGTTATGCCATCTGGCGCCATGCCATGGCGGCAAAAGCCTATATTCCGCAGCCGGACGGCTCGGTTAAGGGGTTGATTTATGCCCCTTTTGTGGCGATGATCGTACGCCTGTACGGCATTTCGGCCCGGGTGGATACCGCCATCAGCCGGGAGAGCCTGGCGGACTGCCTGTCAAGGGGGATGCCGGTAATGGCGTCGGTTTCGCCTAAGATCCGCCATGCCGACGGATACAATAGCGATCCCGGCGCAAACGGCGGCCATTTGGTGTTGTGCTACGGGCTGGAGGGGGATCGGGTGTGGTTCAATAATCCCTCGGCCACCGAGACGGCCCCTTACCACTCTTCACTGCCGCTGGACGCGTTTTTTTCCTGGTGCGCCGGCCGGGGCGTGGTGTTTGACGCGGCGTCCTGCCCCGCTTCGACCTAAGGTTAATCCTCTCGCGCCGTCAGGTATTGGTACCGGCGGCGGCAACCACGGGGATAGCCGTGCCGGCGCCTCCGGCAACGTCTCATTCATCAAGCCCTAACGGCCGGAAGCCGGTTTTCGTTTTACCGGCTGCGGTTTGCGCGAGACCGATTCCCCCGCGTTGGCGGGCAATCGCAGCAGATCCACCAGGCCGATAAGCGACATCAGGGTAATCAGCACAAACGCCAGCCGATAGCTGATGCCAGGCAAATCCCCCATACCCAAGAGCGGCGCCGCTTTCTCTCCGATCCGCACGCCGATGGCGCCGATGGTGATGCCCATGCCGATGGAGAGCTGCACCGCCGTACTGAACAGGGTATTGGCATAACTCATGTCGCTCTGCGGGATATCGGCGAAGGCCAGGGTGCTGATGCCGGTAAATTGCATCGATCGGCAGAGGCCGCCGTAAAACAGTACGCTAAGAATGACCCAGCTCGGCGTCGTCGGCGTCAGAAAGGCGCAGGCCAGCAGCGACAGCGCCCCAAGGGTGCCGTTTACCAGCAGGACCTTGCGGAAACCGAAGTGCCGGATAAGCGGCGTGGTGGCGGGTTTCATCGCCAGGTTGCCGGCAAACACCGCCAGCACCAGGGAACCGGCATGGAACGCGTCCATGCCGAATCCCACCTGGAACATGATGGGCAGTAAAAACGGCACCGCGCCGATGGCCATGCGAAATAACGAACCGCCGCCGAGAGTCACCCTGAAGGTCAATACCTTAATGGAATTCAACCGGATCATCGGGTTTTCGGCCCGCTGCAAATGGCGCAGGGTCAAAAACAGGGCCAGCAGGCCCACCAGCAGATACAGCAGCATGTAAGGCCAGGGGGCATCTTGCCGGCCGGTCAGTTCCAGTCCGTAGACCAGGCTGAGCATCGCGATGCCGCTGGTGACAAAACCAATCAGGTCAAACGGCGGCCGTACCGTGCGGGGCGGGTTGGGAATAAGCTTCCAGGCGGCAAAGATGGCCACTATTCCCAGGGGCAGGTTGATAAAAAAGATCCAGCGCCAGCTTGAGTAGTCGGTAATAAACCCCCCCAGGGGCGGCCCCAGGATCGGCGCCACCAGCGCCGGCCAGGTTAACGTGGCGATAGCTTTGATCAACTGCGGTTTAGGCGTGCTTCTGAGCACCGCCAGGCGCCCCACCGGCACCATTAATGCGCCGCCGGCCCCTTGCAGGATGCGCATCAGGACAAATTGCGGCACGTTTTGCGTCAGGCCGCACAGCACCGACGACAGGGTAAAAATGGCCAGCGCGACGGTAAAGACCTGCCGGGAGCCGAAGCGATCGGCGATCCAGCCGCTGGCGGGGATCAATACCGCCAGCGTCAGCAGATAGGCGCTCATGCCGATATTCAGATCCACCGCGGAAACGCCGAAGGTCACGCCCATTTGCGGTAATGCGGTAGCGATGACCGTGCCGTCGATATACTCCATAAAAAACGCGCCGGCTACCAGCAGCGCCATGCCCGATATCCCGCCGGAAGACACCTGTTCAGGCGGGTTATCCGCTGTGTCGGCGTCCCTAATCTCCGTCAACGCGGAAGTCGGTTGTTTCTCATTCGCCATTGCCTGCTCAAATCCTTAAAACACGTTTTTACCTACCCGTCGGTATCAGAATACCGGCAAACCTGACCCGCTTCGCGCGGGGTATGGATATTACTTTACCTCCGGGGAATAATTTGTCATACAAAAAAATGAGTGATTATACCAGTGAGCATAAAGAGGTAGGACCGGCAACAACCGTGCCGGTGTTTTCGGGCGAAAGGAGAAAGGTTAACCCGCCGGTTTGCCGGAATCGCGGCGGGTCTTGACCACCGGCTCCAGATTGCCGGCGGAGTGCCTGCCGGCGGTGATGGATTTGCCCACCATGACTATCATGACCGCGAGGATAATAATACCCAGCGCCGTCCATTCCGTCCCCGTGAGACGTTCACCGGCGAAACCCATGCCCAGCAGTACCGCCACCACCGGATTGACATAGGCATAGCTGGTGGCCAGCGCCGGACGGGCGTGTTTGAGGAGGAACATATAGGCGCTGATGGCAATGATTGAACCGAACAGGATCAAATAGCCCACCGCCAGAATACCGGGCATATCCGGCATCCGCACCAGCCGTTCGCCGCTGATGCGGCTGGCGCAAAGCAGTACCGTCCCGGCCACCAGCATCTCCATTGCTCCGGCCATCAAACCTTGCGGCAGCTGGAGTTTGCTTCCCCATATGGAGCCGAACGCCCAGCTGATGGAGCCGACGATCAACAGCATAGCTCCCAGCGGATGTTCAGTGAGATTGCCGGACGTATTCAACAAGATAATCCCCGCCAGTCCGGTGGCAATGCCCAGCCATTCAAGCCCGGTGGCGCGGATGCCCCACAGGCTGCCAAAAGCCACGGTGAACAGCGGCACGGTGGCGACCACCACGGCGGCAATGCCGGACGGCACCTGCATATGCTCCGCCACGGTGACCAGCCCGTTGCCGATGGCCAGCAGCAATATGCCTATCGCGCCGGCGTTCACCGTCTGGCGCAGGGTGGGAAGACGGTCGCCTTTAAGCAGCAGCACCGTCAGCAACAGGGCGCCGGCCAGGAAAAACCGGACTCCGGCCATCATCAGCGGCGGCCAGGCGCCGACGCCGACGCGGATAAAATAATAGGTGGAACCCCAAATGACATAGAGCGTAAACAGGGCCAGGGCGAGTTTGAAACCGGGCGAATCCTTTAAGCGCATTTTTTTTCCTGTAAATGTCTGGCAATTGAATCCTAACTTAACCTATTTTATTAGCACTCAATGAGGTATTTATGCACCGTTTACCCGATGAAAGCACGGGAAAACCACCAATATACCTTCGATTCAACGTTCAACGGCCGGCGGACAAAATATGGATAAATTCGACGAATTGATATTGCACGCGCTGATGGAAAACGGGCGATTGAGCTATGCCGAGCTGGCGCGCCGGGTGAACCTTTCACCGCCGGCGGTGGCCGAACGCGTGGCCAAGCTGGAAGCAAAAAAAGTCATCACCGGCTACCATGCCCATATCAATCTGGAAAAAATGGGGCTGGATATCTCTTTTATTGTTGAACTGCGTCTTAATCATAACCACTGGCAGAATATCCTGCAGGCATTGACCCAGATGCCGCAGATTTTGCAGTGCTACCGGGTCACCGGCGAAGCCTGCGTGATGATAAGGGGCGCGGTGCGCAATATGGCGGCTTTGGAAGCTTTTATCGAAGAAGTCAGCCGTTTTGGGGCCACCAAAACGTCCATCATCCTGTCGGCACCGGTAGAACGTATCGCGCCGCTGTCGCTGAGCTAATTGCCGAAGGTAAAAACGCTTTCCGGAAAAACGTGATATGCATCACATAAATTTGACAGGCCATTCCCTTTTGCTTAGTATGAAAAATGTGATTTACATCACAAATTAATAGCTAATTCGAGGAATCTTCCATGAAAGTGCTGCGCAAAATGAAAGCGTTTTTGAAGAAGCAAGGCGATATACATGCACAGGCCGCCAGGCTCGCCATGTTTTAACCAGGCGCATTCACGCCTATTCCAGTTCGATGATCTCATGACGCCCGCTTAAGATCGGCCCGCTGAGGATTTTGTAGCCGTCGCGGTCGAAATTTTTCGCCACTTTATTCAGGGCCGCGGCGTCGGACAGGTTGTTTACAGACCCCAGATAATACCAATTGTTCACCACGTGGATTTGGCGAAAACCCGCCCCCTGCTCCACCAGGCCTATTGCCCCCGCATAGGGCCAGCTGAATATGCGCATCTGCTGCAGCGCGTCCATCAGGCGAAGATGATGCTCCTGCGGCGTCTCCTTACCGCAGCAGGCCCCGGCGCAGCGTCCGAGATGAAAGCGGAAACAGGGGCGGCCGTGACTGATCCTTTCCAACCCCAGCAGGCTGTAACATAAAAATTCGCTGTCGCCGATATCCAGCAGCCTTTGCTGCGCGGAATGGCGGTTGGAGAATAGCCCGTATAAATCCGCTGCGCGGGCGAAGTCTATCTCCTTGGCCGAGACAATAACCGGCATACCGTTCACCAATTGGATGGAGCAGAGCTGGCGGCTGCGCCGCAGCCTCTTGTTATGCAGCGGCTGATATTGCTTGATCATCTGCGCCTCCAGCAACAGCGCGCCGATTTCTCCGGCGGTGGGATAATAGCTGACGCGCCGGGCCTGGCGCAGCATGCGCGCTTCCTCGGCGGTACGAAAATGGGACATCACCCGGCTGCGGATATTGATGCTTTTACCGATATACAGCGGCATGACGTCGCTGTCGCCATGGAAAACGTACACGCCGGGGGCGGCGGGGAGACTGTCGATAAATGAACGCAGATGTTCCGGATACTGATAAATCTCGGCGGGATCGAATTCCCGCCGGACGGTGGTGAGACGCTTGCGCACTGAATAAAACCCGCTCTACTGTTGTTTTGTACAGCATAGCAGGTTATATTTTAACATAACAGCCTAAAATATCGCCGGCAGGGTAGAAAATGAGCATATCCTGCCGGAAAATCCACGCTGACGCTATTGCCGGCTAGGGCAAGCCATCTGCCGCCCGGTTCCGCCTGGGGAAGGCAGCGCGGACGCCATCAGTGCTTATGCCCGTGATCGTGGCCACCGCGGAGCGTTGGGGACGGGTTGGCGTCAACCGCCAGTTCCGCCGCCTCCAGCGGAATCAGGTTGATGCTGCCGTGGCGCACGCCGGTCTGGGCAATCACCGACTGGGCAAACTCAGTCAGTTGCCGCAGCGGTCCGCGCAAAATAGCGGTTTCCACGCATTCGTCATGGCTCAGATGGGCATGCATGGTGGAAATGGTCAGTTCATGATGATCATGCTGAAGTTCGGTAAGACGGGCGGACAGCTGGCGTTCGTGGTGGTCGTAGACATAGCTGAGTATGGCAATAAAGGGCGTATTCACGTCGCTGGCGGCCACCTGGCGTCCCAGCTCGCGCCGCAGCATATCGCGGAAGGCTTCGGAGCGGCTGGCGTAGCCGTTGCGCCGCATTAATTCGTCGAAAGCGAGCGCCAGCTCATCGTCCAGGGAAAGGGTCAAACGTTGCATGTCTTTGTTCCGGGTTAAAGGCTATAAGCCAGTGTGAAACATTTTTATCCCCAATCATAGACGCAGTATGTTAAATGGTGACCAATCCCCGCACTCCTTCCGCCTCCATATCCGCTCCGCGCCCGCGCTGCACGATCTGGCCGCGGGACATGACCAGATAACTGTCCGCCAGGGCGGCGGCAAAATCATAAAACTGTTCCACCAGTAAAATGGCCATATCTCCCCGGGCCGCCAGGGTTTTGATGACGAGGCCGATCTCCTTGATAACCGAGGGCTGTATGCCTTCAGTGGGTTCATCGAGGATCAATAATTGCGGCCGGCAGGCCAGGGCGCGGGCGATGGCCAGTTGCTGCTGCTGGCCGCCGGAGAGATCGCCGCCGCGCCTTTGTTTCATTTCAGCCAGTATGGGAAACAGCGAATAGACTTCCGCCGGCGGCTGTTTAGCCTGGGCGCCCGGAAAGCGCGATAAGCCCAGCAGGATGTTCTCCTCCACCGTCATGCGCGGAAAGATTTCCCGTCCCTGCGGCACATAGGCGATACCCGCCTGGACGCGCTGGTGGGTTTTGCGCCCGTTTATCAGCTCGCCCTGCCAGCGGATGCGGCCGGTTTTAACCGGCAGCAGTCCCATCAGGCATTTGAGCAGGGTGGTTTTACCCACGCCATTGCGTCCCAGCAGGCAGGTGACCTGGCCGACGCGCGCCTCAAACGACAGGCCGCGCAGGATATGGCTGCCGCCGTAAAACTGATTCAACTCTTCCACCTGCAGCATCCGGTTTCTCCCCAGGTAAAAATTTGGTTTCCCCGCTATCGCCCCAACGGAATGCGATTATCGCCCCAGATAGACTTCAATCACCTGCTCATTGGCCTGGACTTCCCGGAGCGATCCCTCCGCCAATACCTGGCCCTGGTGCAACACCGTGACATGGTCGGCGATGGTTTCCACAAATCCCATATCGTGCTCCACCACCATAAGCGAGTGCTTACCCGCCAGCGAGCGGAACAGCTCGGCGGTATAGGCGGTTTCGGCATCGGTCATGCCGGCGGCGGGCTCATCCAGCAACAGCAGATGCGGTTCCTGCACCAGCAGCATACCTATTTCAAGGAATTGTTTTTGTCCGTGGGACAGCATGCCGGCCGCGCGATGCCGCTCATGGCTCAGGCGCAGCGTCGATAGCATGGCGTCAATGCGGTCCCGCTGTTCGCTGGTGAGTTTATTGCGCAAACAGGCCCAGACCGATTTATCGGTTTTCAGCGCCAGTTCCAGGTTTTCAAATACCGTCAAGGCTTCAAATACCGTCGGCTTCTGAAATTTACGGCCGATGCCGGCCCGGGCTATTTGGGTCGGGCTGAGCCGGGTCAGATCGGTCTGCTGATCGTAAATGGCCCGGCCGCTCTGGGGACGGGTTTTACCGGTGATGACATCCATCAGCGTAGTCTTGCCGGCGCCGTTGGGTCCGATAACGCAGCGCAGTTCGCCGACGCCTATCTGAAAGGAGAGGGAGGTTAGGGCGCGAAAACCGTCGAAGCTGACGTTGATGTTTTCCAGCGACAGCACCGGGTCGCGCCGGTCCCGCCTGGCGTCCGCCGGATAGGTTTGCGTCAGTAGGCCTTCATTCATAAGCCCCTCCTTTTACGCAGCAGGCCGATGACGCCCTGGGGCAACAGCAGGGTGACCACGATAAACATCAGGCCGAGAAACAGCTGCCAATATTCCGGCATCGCCACCGTGAACCAGCTTTTGGCGCCATTGACGATGCCGGCCCCCAGCAAAGGGCCGATCAGGGTGCCCCGCCCGCCCAGCGCCACCCAGATCGCCGCTTCAATGGAGTTGGTGGGGGACATTTCCCCCGGATTGATGATCCCCACCTGCGGCACATACAGCGCGCCCGCCAGACCGCACAGTACCGCCGACAGGGTCCAGATGAACAGCTTGAAGCCCTTGGGATCGTAACCGCAGAACACCAGGCGGTTTTCCGCGTCCCGTATCGCCGTCAGCACCCGGCCGAACTTGCTTTGCGCCAGGGCGAAACCCAGCAATAAACTGGCGGCCAACAGCAGTACCGTTACCATGAACAGTGCGATCCGGGTGGACGTGGCGGTCACCGAATAGCCCAGTAGGGTGGTAAAACCGGTAAAACCGTTATTACCGCCAAAACCGGTCTCATTGCGGAAAAACAGCAGCATGGCGGCATAGGTCAGCGCCTGGGTCATGATGGAAAAATAGACCCCTTTGATTCTCGAACGAAACGAAAAATAACCGAAAACCAGCGCCAGCAGGCCGGGGGCCAGGATAATCAGACAGAGCGCCCAGGCGAAATGCTCGGTGCCGGTCCAGTACCACGGCAGTTGTGTCCAGGATAAAAAGGACATAAACGGCGGCAAACCGTCCCCAGCCGCCTGGCGCATAAGGTACATGCCCATGCCGTAGCCCCCCAGCGCGAAAAACAGCCCGTGTCCCAGGGACAGCAGCCCGGCGTAGCCCCACACCAGATCCAGGGCGATGGCCACCACGGCATAGCAGAGGATTTTACCCACCAGTGTCAGGGTATAGGTGGAGATGGCCAGCGGATGCCCCTCGGGCAGCAGGGCCAGCAGCGGGAAAATCACCAGCGCGATAAAGCCCAGTCCGGTGAGCGTGATGGCGATGCGCGGCGCTTTTTGCACCGCGGTTATGGTTAAGGGCTGGCTCATCAGTCAATCACCCGGCCTTTCACGGCGAACAGACCCTGCGGCCGCTTTTGGATAAACAGTACAATCAATGCCAGGATAAGGATTTTACCCAGCACGGCGCCGATCTCCGGCTCAAGGATTTTGTTGACGATACCCAGCCCGAACGCGGCCGCCACGGTACCCGCCAACTGGCCCACGCCCCCCAGCACCACCACCAGGAACGAATCGATAATATAACCCTGGCCCAGTTCGGGTCCGACATTGCCCAATTGGGACAACGCGACGCCCCCCAGGCCGGCGATGCCGGAACCCAGGCCGAAGGCCAGCATATCCACCCGGCCGGTGGGAACGCCGCAGCAGGCGGCCATGGCCCGGTTTTGGGTTACCGCACGGATATTCATACCCAGCCGGGTTTTATTCAGCAGCAGCCAGCACAGCGCCAGTACGGCGAGCACAAACAAAATTACCGCTATGCGGTTCCAGGGCAAGACCAGATTCGGCAGCAGTTGAATACCGCCGGACAGCCAGTCAGGATTGGCCACCTCCACGTTTTGGGCGCCGAACAGCATGCGGACTCCCTGGATAAGCACCAGGCTGATACCCCAGGTAGCCAGTAGGGTTTCCAGCGGGCGGCCGTAAAGGTGGCGTATCACCGTGCGCTCCAGCAGCATGCCGATGCCGCCGGTGACGGCAAAGGCCACCGGCAGGGCCGCCAGCGGATAAAAAGCCAGTAATTGCGGGGTAAACTGCTGCATCAGCATCTGTACCAGATAGGTAGAATAGGCGCCGAGCATTAGCATTTCGCCATGGGCCATATTGATTACCCCCAGCAGGCCGTAGGTAATGGCCAGTCCCAGCGCCGCCAGCAATAATATCGAACCCAGCGAGAGTCCGGTAAAGGCCTGGCCCAGCAGGTCTCCCAACAGCAGCCGATGCCTTACCTGTTTTAAACTGTTGATAGCGGCGGCACGGACCTGGGCATCGGGTTCGGTGTTAACGTTGGTGAGGGATACCAGACGCGCCTGGGTATCCGGATCGCCGGATTGGCCCAATAGCGTCACCGCCTGGAGCCGCACCTGGGGATTGGCATCGTTTAATTGCAGATTGGCCAGGGCGGCCAGCAACGCACCGTGCACCGACGGATCCTGCTCCGCTTTTAAACGGGCGGTCAGCAACGGCAACTGGTCCGCCTGGGCTTCCCGTTGCAATACCTTGGCGGCCTGTAGCCGCACGCGGGGATCGTTGCTGACCAGCTGATGAGCGGACAGCGCATTGGCGATAAGATTGCGCAGCCGGTTATTCAGCCAGACTTTTTTAACCGCGCCCTGCGGTTTGCCATCGCCTTCCATGGGCAACAGCTGCGTATCCCTTTGGATAAAAGGCCGGCCCGCCTCGTCGATAACCACCTCTTCCCGCCGCAATGACTCCAGCAACGGTAAACGCGAGGCATCCGGCGCCACGGACCAGTTTTCCAGCATCTTGGCCTGCATGCTGCGGTTTGCAGCGACAAAATCGGCGGCGGGACCGGCTAAGGCCCCCAGCGGCTGGCATAAGCACAATGCCAGGGCTACCCACCGTAATAAACGAATTAAACCGCTCATGATATTCACCCGTTCTGGCGCCGGAATAATCAGGCGCCGGCCACGCTCCGGCACCCATACCCTCTCGCTGGCTTTACTCAGATCACATGGCGCTTTTCACCGGATGATCCGGTTTTTTCTCATCGCCGGGAATATAGGGGCTCCAAGGCTGGGCGCGAATCGGTTTATCCGTCTGCCAGACCACGTTGAACTGGCCGTTATCCTCGATCTCGCCAATCATGACCGGCTTATGGAGGTGGTGATTGGTCTTATCCATGGTCAGCGTGAAGCCTGACGGCGCCGCGTAGGTCTGTCCCGCCATGGCCGCCCGGACCTTATCCACGTCCGTTGACTTGGCTTTTTCCACCGCCTGGGCCCACATATGAATGCCCACGTAGGTGGCTTCCATGGGGTCGTTGGTCACCACCGTAGCGGCATTGGGCAGATTATGGGCTTTGGCATAGGCCCGGTAATCGGCGACAAATTTCTTGTTGGTGGGATTATCCACCGACTCGAAATAGTTCCAGGCCGCCAGATTGCCCACCAGCGGTTTGGTATCGATACCCCGCAGTTCTTCCTCGCCTACCGAGAAGGCGATAACCGGAACGTCGGTGGCCTTGATGCCCTGGTTGGCCAGCTCTTTATAGAACGGCACGTTGGAATCGCCGTTAATAGTGGAAATGACCGCGGTTTTACCGCCGGCGGAGAATTTCTTGATATTGGCGACGATGGTCTGATAATCGCTGTAGCCGAAGGGGGTATAGACTTCTTCGATATCTTTATCCGCCACGCCTTTGGAATGCAGGAACGAGCGCAGGATCTTGTTGGTGGTGCGGGGATAGACATAATCGGTACCGAGCAGGAAGAAGCGTTTGGCGCCGCCGCCATCTTCGCTCATGAGATATTCCACCGCCGGGATAGCCTGCTGGTTAGGGGCCGCGCCGGTATAAAATACGTTCGGCGACATCTCTTCCCCTTCATATTGCACCGGATAGAACAACAGGCCGTTCAGCTCTTCAAACACCGGCAGCACTGATTTTCGCGATACCGAGGTCCAGCAGCCGAACACCACCGCCACTTTGTCCTGGGTTAACAGCTGACGGGCTTTCTCGGCAAACAGAGGCCAATTCGACGCGGGATCCACCACCACCGGCTCCAGCTGTTTACCTAAAACCCCGCCGTGGGCATTGATATCATCAATGGTCATCAGGGCCACATCTTTCAGCGGCGTTTCAGAAATCGCCATGGTGCCGGACAGTGAATGCATTATGCCGACTTTGATGGTATCCGCGGCCAGGGCGCCCCAACTGATGCCCATGCCGATAACGGTAGCGGAGAGGGCAAAGGCTTTAAGCAAACTACGTCGTTGCATACAATTCACTCCAAAATGAGTTGTGGATAAACATAAACGGCCCGTTGTAAAGGGTGACAATGTCTTTTGATGCCGCGATAGTGATTGCCGGTTCGGCCTGCCTGGCGTCCGGCGGTTACGCTTTGCCCCTGCGGTGGCCGGGGATGCATTGAGCAAAGCAAACGCCGTGCCAGATACCTCTGGTCTAGCCCACCGGCTTTTCTCCTCTTTACCATGGGCATAAAAAACCAGGCGTGCACCAGCGGCGGGCATCGATGCGGCATGGCGGGGCGGGAAGGCTATTTATCATCCAATCCGGGGGGAAAGAAGGGCTAACGGAGTGCAGAGGACCGATAAGATGTTATATAAACCGTGCAGAGCGGATAGGGCCTCGCGGTGTCGATCCCCTTATCTTAAGAGGTGCCGCTGGGGAAATTAGTAAGAGAAGCTAAACTTTCAATTGTCCCAAAAGGCACTTTTGTTCAGTGCTGATTTCTTCTTTGAAGGGTGCATGATGGCCGATTGACATGCTGATTGCCTGGGCTGGTGACGTGACGCCCCGCCATGGAACAGCGGGCGCAGGCGATTGGCGATTTGGCAGGGCAGTGAATTTTGAACAGATAATAATGCTATCAAAAACGCCCATAGCGACGAGAGAGAATTATTGCCGAGTTCAGGCTTTTAGACCATTGTGGTTTGCGTCAAACGTTGAGGGGTTTTTATTGCGGCCTAAGCCATATATAAAAAATTGAATAATCATATCAACCCCATAAAAAACATGATCCAATAAATCACAGCTCGGGCAATTTTTCATATCGTCCGAGCCGTGGCGTTACGCAAAAGAAATAAGGCATAACCTGGGGAATATATTAGCCGGCTATATTGACTTTCATCGTCGCCAATTTAGACAGTTTGATATCGGTGTCTTTTTCTTCCTTTAAGGTTTCAGCCAGCAGCGCCTTCCCTTCGCTATATTTCAACAGTTCAGCCAAAGCGCAAAGAGTGCCGTAGGTGGCAATTTCGTAGTGCTCCACCTTCTGCGCCGCGGCAATAAGTCCGGCATCGCGAACCGGGCCTTTTTCCACTTCGTCGATAATTTCTTGTCCCTCTTCAACCAATCCTTCCATTGCCAAGCACTTCATCCGCTTGATCTTTACATTAGGGGTCGCTTCCACCAATTTATCAATACGTTCTATCTGACCGTGCGTTTGCTCAAGATGCGCTTTGAATGCCGTGACCAACTCGGGATCTGTTGCGGCGCGGGCCATTTTCGGTAATGCGCGGGTAGTTTGCTTTTCAGCACTGTACACATCCGATAGGGCATGGATAAAAGGTCTTCCAGAGTTTTGATATTCATTTATGTCTCCGCGGCAGGTTTTAAAACATTAAATAAGAAAGGCCCTTTTCAATGAAAATCCCTTTATGATATAAGTTTAGTCAGAGAGTGATAATAAAACAAACAGTGGCGTTAATATGAGAGAGTGAAATGATAATTGCTATCATGAATAATAATAAATTCATGGAGTTGGCGCTGAGTTTTTATCAGATTTTCCCATTGCTAGAATAATAAATCAAGAGGTAGAAGATATTTAGAATAATGCAACCTAAAATATAAGCCGGTAACGGCCTATTTGTCGTTTGGACCATAGCCTCATGAGATACGAAAAAAACTTTTGTGACTTTTAGTTTTATCACCCTGGCGGGGCTTTTGGCTTTGCCGGCTTATGTAGCGCAGATGCAGCAGCGACGCCGTCGGCTGGATCACATTTTTTACTCGTGAATGAACGTCACAACCTTCAAGACGTTTAATCCTCCTTTCAGGTCTGCCGCCATCGCGGTAGGATAATTGAAGTAAGGCATAACATAAGCAGTGGCACTTTCAGTAACGTGCCGGGGAGAAGGGCGCGGATCGCGCTTTTATAGCCGCCGGCGAGCGTAACAGGCCCCGATAATTTAAATAAGGATGCAAGAATGGTTAATTTCAAAGAATTTATGCGTTTTTTCCGCGAGAAGATAAAGCACCCGCATAACGCCACGGTGCCGCACGATCCGGATATCACTTCATTGATATCCGCGCTGGGTGAGCAGGAAAATATCGTTGATGTGGATGCCTGTATCACGCGTTTGCGGGTGAAGGTCAAGGATTTGAGCAAGGTGGATACGGGGGAAATCCAGCATTTGGGCGCCGTGGGGGTGGTTGTGATAGGCCAGGAAATCCAGGCCATTTTCGGACGGCAATCGGATAATCTACGCCGCGAGCTGGCGGAACGTTTCGGCCTGGAGGACAAGTAGGCGCGAATCGCCTTCGATCCTGTTTGCGCTCCCCCTTTAATACGCCCGGTCCTTCGCCAGCGCCGGGCCGGTCAAATCGACCCATGGCTTCTTTCCGGCAAGAGGACATAATCGATAACGTCTTTGGCCTGTTCGGGCGGTTTGGTGCATTTCATCATCGGCAGTGGCGCGATAACCGTACCGCCGGCGGGAAAGATGGCCTTTCGTGGGTAACTCGCCCCGGACGGACGTGGCGGAACGGGGACAAAAAAATAAGGCGCAGAGCACGGCATCCGGTGATGGCTTAATACCGGAGCCTGGCCGCTGCGCCAAGGACAGGCGGGCGTACATATTGTTATTCTTTTTTGGACTTAATTGAAGCTGAAGTATAAAGAACCTATATGACGTTTTTATTGCCATGCCGCGTTGACGCTGTCCGATGACGGAATCATGAATCAAATTTGATAATTTTAAAAAGTGGTCATTTCAATGCACGATCCGCGATGGCGCAGGCGTCACCACTTTAGCCGCATTATATCGGCTCAATCTCCGCGGGCGATCCCGGCAGCGGCACATAGCGCTGCCATTGCCTGTCGATGAATCTAAAAATGAGCTGTTCAATGAAACGATCCTGTCCCGACTCGGAAAGTAAATGGACATGCAGTTCCCTTTCGCTTTCCTCCAGCAATAAGCCGACATAGATCGTTCTTAATGCAATATCGGCCCCTCGGGGCAAGGGGTGGCAACTTTGTTCCCACTGACTGACGATCGACGCGCCCACGCCCATTTTTCTCCCAGTTCCCTTGTTAATAGATTCATTTCGCTGCGTATAAAATACATCTCCCGTCCGGTCAGAGATCCCCGGCGATTAATTAATGCCTTGGCGATTAATCGATGTAAACCGGATTTATCTTCAATGCAGTAGGCGAGGTCCTTATTCATTTTCTCTTGCGCATAACCGTTGATGAGCCAAACAATTGATAATCCGCAATCTTTATAATGAAACATAATTTTCCTTATTAATAATGCATCCTGGTTAATTTGATGTGTAATCAATACTGGCGTGCCGGATAATGATCGCTAAAATAGCATGATTGAGCTCATTTAATAGCACGTGGATCATATAAGAAAAATTTTATAATTACAGTGAGCTGCCAGGAGGTAATAACACTCTTTCCCTCTTCTTGAAGAATTGGCTCAACAGGGAAGGGTATTTATTACAAACAGAGTAATTTGGGAACTATGTTTTTATAATTATATATTTTCTATAGATGGGTATTGTCTGCTTTCTGTCCAGGATACGCTCGGCGCGGGCGTTGAATTCGTCGCCGATGCCAATGATACCGCGCCCTATAGGCTTTGCCGCCGGCCGGCGTCCGCCGTTACTCTGTGGACGTCCATGGGTTGGCTAATAAGGCGGTACTGTCGCGATCCACCAGGGTGAAACCCACATCCATCATTACCGGCGGGGACGTTGTGTTACCCTTCAGCCGCTCCAGCAAAGCCGCGGCCGCCCGGCGGCCGATACCGGCACCGTCGATTCTTACCGTGGACAGCGACGGGAAGGTAAACGCGGCGAAATTCATATCGCCAAAACCCATGACGGCAAATTCACCGGGAACGTTTATTCCCTGGCAAGCGGCCTCGGTCAGCACGCCATGGGCCAGCGTATCCGATGAACAGACGATCATCAGCGGCCGCTGCCGCAATGGCAGCAGCGTCAGAAGGGCTGCCCGTCCCTGGGACAGCGCCGGCAATCCATGAAAGGTTTGGCGATGGCGGGGAGCTATACCGTGCAGCGCGAGCTCCCTTATGAAGCTTTCGCTGCGCCGATGGCCGCGCGGATCGTCCACTTCCACAATAGCAAAATCCCGATAGCCTTTCGCCAGCAGATGCTGCGCTTCCCGCCGTCCTATCTCCTCATGGGAAAAACCGATGAGCATATCAATGGGTTCTTCGGTCATATCCCAGGTTTCAACCACCGGGATGCCGGTGGATTGCAGTCGCCTACGGCTCAGTTCGGTGTGAATGGTACCGGTCAGGATAATGCCGTCGGGGCGGCGGCTGAGGACAACGTCAATCAATTCCTCTTCCTGCTCGGCATGGTAGCCGGAAATGCCGAGCAAGACCTGGTAGTCGGCTTTGGCCAGCCAGGTCGCTATGGCCTGGTAGGTATCGGAAAAAATCGGATTGGTGAGTACCGGCACGATGACCGCCACCAGCCTGGTGCGGTTGGATGCCAGCGAACCGGCGATTTGATTGCGCACGTAGCCGGTTTCTTCAATCACCTGCCGTACCCTCAGCAGCGTGGCTTCTTTAACCTTGCCGGGCTCGTTCAGTACGCGTGAAACGGTAATGGGCGCCACGCCCGCCAGACGGGCCACTTCAAATACGGTAACGCCCTGGGTTGACCGGGCACTGACATTGCGGGGTTTTTGCGGCTTGGGCATGGGGTTGCTCGGAAAGAAGACCGGTGCCAATGCTACAACGCCGGGGATATCCGGGCAACCCAAACCGCCTGGGGCCGGCCGCCTTTCGGGCGTCCATTATTGACAACCTTTTTACCCATATGAATATTCTATGTTCAGATTTACATTTTATCGGTCGTCGCTGCAGGGTATTTAATATCTTTCATTTCAGGGCATTGAAACCGCACGGCGGTGAAAGGCCGGTTCTGGGGCGCGTTGAGGCGGCAGAGATACAAAAAAAAGCTTTCCCGCGGGAACGGTTTGCGTTTATAACGGTATTACCGTCATCTTCGGGCGGTACGCTGCCAATTCACCCGACCAACAGGCCTTGCTCTTCAGGCCAGGAGCATCGAGATGATTATTGAACATTTAAAGCGTCTGTTTCTTGTCTTACCTGAAGAACCCAGCGCCGACCGGGCTTCCTGTTCCGAAACCGATGCATTGTTCAGCGCCATGGGCTGCGATCATATGCCGGTTTACATGCCCGCCGAAGTCTGGCAGCGGGTCAGCGATATGGAATACGACCAGCACCGGGTATGAAGATGAACTGCCGGGCGCGGTTTCAAGCGATGCGCAGCCGCGCCCAGTCGATACATGATTAAACTTATTGAATATCCGTGCATTCGTGCTCGCGGTAACATCTTAACCCCTCAATTTGTAAGGTAATAGGCCGCGCTTTTCCTCCGGTTTCCGCCCCGATAATCCTATTTTCCCTCCTGGCGTTATCGCAATAATTATTAACCCTCTATAACCACCGCGAATTTATAAATTTCATTTATAGATGTTTTCGTTTTGTTATTGTTGTTTAATAATAGTATCTCACAACGTTACTATTTTGAACTCCATAAAGGCAGGCGGTGAGTCAAGCGTTCGGAAAGCGCCGCAACGGGCAATCCGGCCCTTACGATAAATCCGAATCTCTTCGCCCGGACGAGGCCGGATGCGCTTTTTAACGCTGGTCTCACCTGGACATATCCATCGGTCTGAAGGAACGGATTGACGGCGAACCGCCGGCGCCCATGAAACCGCCGAGGAGGCGTAACCAGAATATTTCGTCCGCTGGCGCGCTGCTACGCATTGTTTTTAAACATAAAAATATTATGCGGTGTCTTCTTTCCCTATGGCGGACGGCAGGGGTAATCGGCATGTCCATGGGACAGTTACCCTCACGCCGCGCCGCGTCCGATGGCGGCCATAGCCAGGCCAGGGCGCTTGCCCAGGTGAGCATAACCAATGCGGGCTTGTTGTGGATGTCCATAAATAGTCCATCAGTGGCTATAGTTATAAGTCTGCTACGAATTTCTCGGCTGCGGCCAGATTAGCCGGATGGCGTATAAAAAAGGAGAAAAACCTATGATTACACGCTCTTTCAGGTGGACCTGGAAAAGATTTCTGACATTGGGCATGGCGCTGGGAGCAGCTTCAGGCCTGGCCCTCTCTACGAGTACAACTAAAAATAAAACAAATATTCCTTCCTTGCTGGGGCCGGACATATTATTGGGCCAGCTCTATATCGACGTGCAAACGGCGAAATTATTCCCCGACCAGAAAACTTTTGCGGATGCAGTACCGCGCCGGACTCCGTCGGCGATTGTGGCCGATTATCAAGTAAAAAAACGGCGTAAAAAATTCAATCTGCGAACCTTTGTCGACAAGAATTTTATCTTTCCCCCGGATCGGGTGAAATATGTGCCGCCCACCGGCCAGACGTTACGTGAACATATCAATACGCTATGGCCGGTATTGACCCGGAATACCGCCACCGTACGGCCTTACGATTCGTTGCTGCCTCTGCCCAACGATTATGTGGTGCCGGGGGGCCGGTTCCGGGAAGTCTATTATTGGGATAGCTACTTCACCATGCTGGGCCTGGCGGAAAGCGACAAATGGGAACTGGTCAGGGATATGACCAATAACTTCGCCCATGAAATCGAAAAATACGGCCATATTCCCAACGGGAACCGCAGCTATTACCTGAGCCGTTCCCAGCCGCCCTTTTTCGCCTTGATGATCGATTTGCTGGCGACCCACGATGGCGAGGGGGTTTACCTCAAGTATCTGCCGCAGTTGAAAAAAGAGTACGAGTACTGGATGGCAGGCAGCGAGAACCTGGAAAATGGCGAAGCGAACAAACGGGTGGTGCGTTTGCCGGACGGTTCGTTACTGAACCGGTATTGGGATGATCTGGATACCCCGCGCACGGAATCCTATATGGAGGACGTGCTGACCGCCAGCGAGGCTAAAGACCGGCCGGCGGCGGAAGTTTATCGTGATTTGCGGGCCGGCGCCGCCTCTGGCTGGGATTATAGTTCGCGCTGGTTCTACAACCCGCTGGAACTCTCGTCCATCCGCACCACCTCATTCCTGCCGGTGGACCTGAACGCCTTGCTGTATCATCTTGAGCATACCCTGGCCAACGCCAGTTTGCTGGCCAAGGATCAGAAAGCGGCCAATGATTACAGCCAGCGGGCCGAACGCCGGAAGCAGGCTATCAACCAGCACCTGTGGAACGATCAGGAGGGCTATTACGCCGACTACAACTGGCAGCAGGGCAAGCTGAGCGAACAGCTTACCGCCGCCACCGTGTTTCCGCTCTACGCAAAAATCGCGCCGATGGATCGCGCCAATCGCACCGCGCAAACCATACGGTCGCAGCTGCTTAAGCAAGGCGGCTTGACCACCACTACCCATACCACCGGCCAGCAATGGGATGCCCCCAATGGCTGGGCGCCGCTGCAATGGGTTGCGGTTGAAGGGTTGCGTAATTACGGCAATGATGCCCTGGCGGAAGATATCGCCACCCGGTTTTTAGGCAACGTGCAGCGGCTTTATAATAATCAGCACAAGCTGGTGGAAAAATATGTTGTTGAAGGCAGCGGCCTCGGCGGCGGCGGCGGCGGTGAATATCCGCTGCAGGATGGCTTCGGCTGGACTAATGGCGTCACCCTGAAATTACTGGATATGTATTGCGATAAAACGCCGGGCTGCGAGGACAAACAAAGCTCGGACGAGAGTGCAAAAGAGGCCTCGGCGGCCCATTAGCATAGGATGGCGCCATGGCCGCCCTATGAGTCTATCGCCCCGTTGACCCGTCAGCGGCACATAAACGGGGCCCTGGGCATAGGGCCGGCACCGTCTTTTAGAATCTGATGAATTTTATCCGGCGCCGGTCATTATTCATTCTTATCGATCCCGCACATAAAACCAGCCCGTTGATTATCGCCGCTTCTTCGCGCCTGTGACTATACTTAATAGGCATAACCCTTCTAAAGCATTGTCAATTATTATGTTTATAATTATTTGAAGAGGCAAATATGACGTATCCGCCGTTGGGTCAGGATGAAGAAAAGCGTTTGGCAATTCTTGAGGAATTCGGAATTCATTCGCCAATAGCGGATATGGCTTTTAACCGTTTAATCCAATTAACGGCCAATATATTCAATGTTCCCATCGTATTGATTTCCCTTATTGAAGCGGAGCGGCAGCTGTTTGTCGCCAGCACCGGCATCGCTACCTGTGAAACGCCGCGGGACATTTCCTTTTGTACCCATACCATCCAAACTCGAAATATCCTGGTGATACCGGATACCCTGGCGGATCCTTTATTCCGGGATAATCCACTAGTGACCGGGGAGCCCTTTATCCGTTTTTACGCCGGAATACCACTGTTTACGCGAACGGGCTACGCCATCGGCTCATTGTGCATTATCGATCGGGTACCGCGACCGGATCTTAACGGCGGCGACAGGCAGAATATGCAGGATTTGGCGGCGCTGGTGATGGATAAGCTGGAAATGCGCCGGCTGGAACGGGCGCGCGGCGCCAGCCAGGGCCGTTTTGAAAATATCGCGCATACCTCGCCGGATGCGATTATCTGCGCCGACGAAATCGGTACCATTACATTTTGGAACGCCGCCGCCCGCAAATTATTGGGTTATGACAGCAAGGATATTATCGGACAAAATATTAATATATTGATACCGGGCGGTCCGGTGGCCCGATTGCGCCGTCTGGTGGCGGATAAAGAAGCCTTGCAGCATGGCGGCACGCTGGAACTGAAGGTTCGGGCCGCAGACGGCGCCTGGATTCCGGTAGAGCTGTCCGCCTCGATGTGGGTCGATGATCAGCATGTCAGCTTTGGCGCCATCCTGCGGGATATTACCGAACGCCGCCGCAATGAGGAGCGCCTATTCCAACTGGCGCATATGGATCATCTTACCGGACTGGCCAATCGGACCCTGCTGACGTCGAGTCTCGAACAGGTATTGAGGAATGAAGACGCCGCCATCATCATGCTGGTGGATCTGGACGGCTTCAAGGACGTTAACGATAATCTGGGACATGCCGGCGGCGATGCGGTTCTGGTGGAAGTGGGCTATAAACTGCAGCACTGCGTGCGATCCGGCGATGTGGTGGCCCGCATGGGTGGCGATGAGTTCGCCATGCTGATGCCGGGCCTGTCGGATCCGCAGCGGGCGGCGGAAATCGCCGACCAGATCATTGATGAAATATCAAAAATTTTGGCCGTCGACGGACAGCCGGTGAATATCGGCGCCAGCGTCGGTATCGTGATTTATCCCATCCACGGCCTGACTATCCAGGAACTGCTTACCAGCGCGGATCTGGCGCTCTATCAGGCGAAAGCCGAGGGACGCCACTGCCGCCGTTTCTTTACCCGCGAACTGCGTGAGCTATCGCAGGCGAAACGCTCCTACCAAACCGAACTCGGCCGCGCCTTCGAGCAGAATGAATTTGAATTGTTTTATCAGCCTCAGGTACGTTTGTCCGACGAGGCGATTGTCGGGGCGGAAGCCCTGCTGCGCTGGCAACATCCGGTAAAAGGATTGCTTGGTCCGGCCGCTTTTTTACCGGCGTTGGAATCCGGTCCGTGGGCGGAACGGGTCGGGGAGTGGGTGATAAAGACCGCTTGCCGCCAGACGGCGGCCTGGCGCAAGGCCGGCGTTGAAAATTTCCGTACCGGCGTCAATCTCTTTAGCGCTCAGTTCAGAACCGGAAACCTGGCGCGGCAGGTTCGCGCCATTCTGGCCGAAACCGGGTTACCGCCCCAGGCGCTGGAATTGGAAATCACCGAGAATATTATCCTGCGCCATGATGAAACGATGCTGCTTCCGCTGTGCGAATTATGCCAAGATGGCGTGGGGATCGCTTTTGATGACTATGGAACGGGATATGCTTCCCTCAGCATGCTCAAGCATTACCCGGTCACCCGGCTGAAGGTGGATCAAACCTTTGTCCGCGCCATGTGCGAATCCCCGCCGGATGCGGCGATCGTCAGGGCAATACTCTATTTGGGCAGCAGCTTCAAACTGGAGGTTATCGCCGAAGGCGTTGAAACCGTGGAACAGTGCGAACGCTTGCGTAAAAAAGGCTGTCTGGAAGCCCAGGGCTATCTGTTCGGCAAACCCATGCCGGCGGCGGAGTTTGCCCTGCGGTTGGGACTGGGACGCTGAAGACGATGGCGATGCCCATGAGTTCTTTTGACGCGGTCGGGACAATCGTCTTACCAAGGCCGCCAGAACCGCCCCATCTGGGCCATGTGTCCGTTTGCCGCCTGCTGTTGCAAAACCGGCAGGGGACGGGAACCCGCCCTTCCGTTGTTTGTGCCACTTTTGCCTTGAGCGCTACGGTGAGTTTCAGCCGCTTTCTCCGCCGGGCCATTATTGCCCTGCCGTGCGGCGAGTAGGGAAGAGTTGACTTCTAAAATCCTTTTATGGAGCAATTCTGCCGAAAGGCCGCCATCGTCAAGATTTCCTGTCCATGCCGGACATTCTTTCAACCATTTCATGAGTCTCGTACGGGGAACACCGTATTTCTTTACCACAGAATATATGCTCAGGTATTTATTCGTTACCTCATCCAGGCATGCTTTTTTGATGTTCTGATAATAGATCTCTTTTTCCCATTTTTTCCGCGCTGTAATAGCGGCGTAGCTGGACCGATACGGCATTTGTCTGTACTGATTGGAAGCCTTGGCGTTAAGCGAATCGCCAATTGTATGCACAGAGCAATGAGCATGGAGATTGCAGTTCTTCTGCCCGCCCATGATTGATTGAGGTAAACCGGCAGTAATTTCAGAGCCGCCGGTCCATGATCCGCCATGTATTGAAGGTGGGAGCTGAGCACTATCGCGTGACGCCGCAGGGATTTTTTTAAATTTCACACTGCTGTTGGAAACGCTTATTCTTGGCGGCATTCGTGATGTATTGGCAGAAAAGGGTTCATGCGTATTAGCTCCGGCTCCAAGTCCATCCATTGAGGCATATCCGCTAAAAGTCACCGTCCCGTTATTAGCCGACAGCGTATTATTCATGCAAAGCTCCAAAATGTTTCATCGTTTTTTTCAGTATCATAATGAAATTGTGCATCTGCTCAACAAATATTTTGGCTATTTTGAATAGCAGATAAAACAATTTTTTTTTCATTAAACCAAACTTGGCCGAAACAGTGGATGTTCCGCCGAACCCTCCTTAAAGCCGCGATTTTCAACCTATCGTCATTTAAATATCTCTGCCCATCTACCCTCTGTCAAACCGGCGTTACGCCTACCCTCGGGGAGTTCCACAGCCAGTATGCCTACGGTTTACTCCTGAAAGTCAATGTTTCGATATCTTTCGTTTAAGTTCAAACGAAGGTTTATTATGATCAGGATCACAAACGTAAATAGAAGATAAATACAATAAATAAAAATAAATAGATACTAAAAGCAATCAATGAAGCTGCTCAGAAGAGATATCAATGAAAGCTATTATCGAAGCGCACAAAAAGACGGTAAAACAGGCATTTGTTCCGTTTGTTCGGCCCATCCATTAGTAATCGAAGCCGCGTTAAGATTGGATTTGACAACAAATCGAAAGGTATTGATAGAAGCGACATCTAACCAGGTGAATCAATACGGTGGTTATACCGGGATGAAACCCGCGGATTTCCGTGATTTTGTTTATGCCATCGCGCAGTCCATCGACTTCCCGCAGGAAAGATTGATTTTAGGCGGCGATCATTTGGGGCCGAACTGCTGGCAGGACGAACGGGCCGAGGAAGCCTTGGTCAAAGCGGAGGTGTTGATAGCCGAGTATGTTAAAGCCGGTTTTAGCAAAATCCATATCGATACCTCCATGTCATGCGCCGGCGATCCGGTTCCTTTGGCACCGGTAACGGTAGCCCGGCGCGCCGCGCGTTTATGCCGGGTGGCGGAAGAGAGCGCCACCGAATCGCAAAAAAACCGGCTGACTTACGTAGTGGGCACCGAGGTGCCGGTACCGGGAGGGGAAAAGCAGGCTAATTACCTGATGCATATTACGACATCTTCCGCCGCCGCCGAAACCATTCGTAGCCATTACGAAGAATTTGGCGCGCTGGGTTTAAAGGATGCCATCGGGCGTATTATCGCCATTGTCGTGCAGCCGGGGGTCGAATTCGATCATTCGTCGGTTATCCATTACGATCCTGCCCTGTCAATGGATTTATCAAGATTTATTACCCAAACCAGGCTGGTGTACGAAGCGCACTCCACGGACTATCAAACCGCCAAAGCCTACCGGCAGCTGGTGCGGGACCATTTTGCCATTCTTAAGGTGGGGCCGGCATTGACTTTTGCCCTGCGTGAAGCCTTGTTTGCCCTGGCCATGATGGAAAAAGCATTGGTGAGTCCCGAAGCCCAAAGCCATCTGATATCGGTCATTGATCAGGTTATGCAGGACGAACCGGAATATTGGAAAAAATATTACAGTCCCATTCATTCCAAGGCGGTCATTGATATTCATTTCAGTTTGTCCGATCGCCTGCGTTACTACTGGCCGCACGATCGTATTGCGCTGGCGGTAAATAAACTTTTTGACAATTTGAACAATGTTGCCTTGCCATTAGGAGTGTTAAGTCAATATTTTCCCGATCAATTTCAACGCATCCTGAATAAAGAATTGACCGGTACACCGAAAGAGCTCGTCCTCAGCAAAATTCAGGATGTGTTGCGCGCTTATGCCTACGGATGCGATCAGGATGACACCCGACTTGAAATATGAAGGGTGCAGATGACACGGGAATTGTGCAAATTATTCAAGGCAGCAAAAATGAATAAAACCATGAAGCAAGTCATAGTGAAAGAAAATAATCTATTGGAAATAATCGAAACATCGATTCCGGCCTGTGGGCCGGGGGATGTATTGGTGAAAGTTCATTATTCCGGACTTTGCGGCTCAGATATTCCCCGTATTTTTCATGATGGCGCGCATTATTATCCGGTAACATTAGGCCATGAATTCGCGGGAGAAATCATGGCCGTCGGGTTTTTAGTGACGAAAGTCCGGCCAGGACAAATGATCTGCTGTATTCCACTGGTGCCTGATTTTTCCATGCCGGAATGCGAACGGGGCTTTTATTCTCTCGGCAAGGGCTACACTTTTGTCGGTTCCCGACTTCCGGGCGGAAATGCGGAATATGTCGTGATGCCGGAAAGCAGCTGTTATCTCCTTCCGGCAGGAGTCAACGCTAAGCAGGGCGCATTTTTCGAGCCGGTCACCGTCGGTATACATCCCATATTATTGGCCGGCGGCTGCGAAAATAAAAATGTCGTTATTATCGGCGCCGGCACCATTGGCCTGCTGGCATTGCAAAGCGCCAAGGCGATGGGGGCGAAAACCGTCACCGCCATTGATATCAATGAAGAAAAATTGGCCTTGGCGATGACGCTGGGCGCGGATTATGTTGCCAATGCATCTGATGAAGACTTTATTTCACGTTTTCCCCATCACCAAGAAATTCGTTTTGATCAATTAATCCTGGAGACGGCCGGCGCGCCGCAGACGGTAAAGATAGCCTTGGCGTTCGCCGGCCCACGGGCCCAGCTGGCGCTGGTGGGGACATTGCATCGCGATCTGCTGCTCGGTTTTCAGGAATATGAGCAAATACTGCGTAAAGAATTGGTGCTTTACGGCAGCTGGATGAACTATTCCGCGCCGTTCCCCGGCAAAGAGTGGTCGATTACCGCCGATCTGTTTATCAACAACCAAATGAATATCGAGGCCATTATCAGCAGTGATACCGGGGTGGAGGAATATGTCCGACAGGTAATGGCGCTGGCGGGAGGGCCGGCAAACGGAAAAATTTTGCTGCATTGGGGAGAGGGGAAATGAACCATATTATCAACAGCATCTATTTGCTTCGTCAGGCGCAAAAATCCGGTTATGCCATACCTGCGTTTAATGTGCACAATCTCGAGACCGTTCAGGTGGTGCTCGATATCGCCAAGGAAATGGCTTCGCCGGTTATTCTCGCCGGCACACCCGGCACATTCAGCTATGCCGGTATCAAAGAAATGATCTTTTTGGTAGAGGCCGCCGCCGCCAAACGTGAACAGCAGGTGGTTCTGCATTTGGATCATCATCACGATTTGGAAGATATTAAATATAAAGTCTTTGCAGGAATACGATCGGCAATGATAGATGGTAGTGCATTACCCTTGGAACAGAATATTGCGCTTACTCATGCCGCCGTAACAATATGCCACTATTACGGATGCAGCGTCGAAGCCGAGATTGGACAATTAGTCGGCAAGGAGGATGATTTGGTGGTTGAGGATACGGTCGACCCTTATACCATACCCGAAGATGCCGCTCGTCTGGTCAGTGTCACTCAAATTGATTCCCTGGCCGTGGCTATAGGTTCCGCCCATGGCTTATACAAATCCGCTCCAAAACTGGATTTTTCCCGCCTGCAAAAAATTGCGCGGTTAGTGGATATTCCCTTGGTTTTGCATGGCGCCTCGGGGATTCCGGGTAAAGACGTCAAAGCCTGTATTGAATTGGGTATATGTAAAGTCAATGTTGCCACCGAGCTGAAAATAGCCTATTCGGATGCACTGAAACGCTATTTTGAAGCCTGCCCGCAGGCTAACGATCCCCGTGAATATAATGAATCCGCCAAAAAAGCCATGGCTGACGTGGTGCGGGATAAAATCATAATTTGCGGCAGCGGCGGACGGCTTTAATCCGATAATTAAACGCGGAACTTACCACCCCTGTACCGGGAGTTTTTTATGTTAAAGAATATCAATGCTTGTATTTCACCGGAATTATTGCATCAGCTCTATTGCATGGGGCACGGTGATGAAATTGTCATCAGTGATGCCCATTTTCCGGCCTATTCGGTCAATAAGCGGGTTATCAGGGCTGACGGAAATGAAGTCTCCGGCCTGCTGCGGGCGATAATGCCGCTATTCGCGCTGGATGGCTATGTTGATGATCCGGTGGTGATGATGGCCGCCGGCTCGGGCGACACGTTGCCGGACGGTTTGGTCTCGTTATATCAGCAGCACCTGCCGCGAGGGCAGAATATCACTTTTATAGATCGTTTTGCATTTTACGACCGGGCCAAAAATGCCAGCTGCATTGTGGTGACATCCACTACGAAGAAATATGGCAATATTCTGTTAAAAAAAGGCGTTACACCGGTTGAAATAGATTAGAAATTCAATGTATTGAAGCATTGGAGCATAAAATGACTCAACCTTTATTACAGATGACTGATATTTCCAAATCCTTTTCCGGTGTGCCAGCCTTGAAAAAGGTGAATTTTAAATTACGAAAAGGAGAAGTCCATGCGCTGATGGGCGAAAACGGCGCCGGAAAATCCACCTTGATGAAAGTCCTGATCGGTGTATATGAAGCGGATGAAGGGACCCTCTTTTACAAAGGACGCGAAGTTCATTACGATTCGGTACTGGAGGCGCAGCAAGACGGTATTAGCATGATTTTCCAGGAGCTGAACCTGGTGCCGCATCTTACCGTTGCCGAGAATATATTTCTTGCCCGTGAGCCGTTGAAAAATGGGTTAATCAATTATAAAAAAATGGAGAGCGACGCTCAGGATTTGCTGAATATCTTCGACATAGATGTTTCGCCAAGAGAGACCGTGCTGAACCTGTCTGTCGCCCGCCAGCAGATGGTGGAAATCGCCAAGGCGCTCTCATTTGACGTTGAAGTCCTGATTATGGATGAACCGACTTCGGCACTGACCAAGCGAGAAATAGATAAGCTTTTCCAGCTGATTGATAAATTAAAGAAAAAAGATGTCTGTATTGTCTATATTTCACATCGTATGGACGAATTGAAGAAAATTTGCGATCACATTACTATTTTCCGCGATGGAGAGTACGTATCCGATCATCCTTTCTCATCGATTACAATGAATGACATTATTGCAAAGATGGTCGGAAGACCCTTGGATAACCATTTCCCGGTAAAAAGCGAAAATAACCGATGCGTTGATTTTGTCCATTCAGGACGCGTCGCGATATGGCGTATTTGAGCATATCAATTTTGACCTGCGACAGGGAGAGATTCTGGGCATTACCGGATTAGTGGGAGCAAAAAGAACCGAATTGGCCAGGGCAATATTCGGTGCGGAAACGCTGGATGAAGGACAAATCGTTACCCTTGATAAAGCCATCAAAATCACCTGTCCGAACGATGCCATCAAGTCAGGTATCGCCTATTTATCGGAAGACAGGAAACTTAATGGATTGGCGGTAAGCATGTCCATCAAGAATAATGTCATTATGGCGGCGATGGAAAAAGTGTGTAACCGATATGGGATTATTTCCCGCGTGAAAGAGAAACTGGCCAGTGACAAATATATCAAAAAGATGCAAATTAAAACGCCGCATATTGATCAGATTGTCAGCAACCTGAGCGGCGGTAATCAGCAAAAGTGGTTATCGCAAAATGGCTTTTCCGCGATGCCAGAATCATGATCTTTGATGAGCCGACCCGCGGGATTGACGTTGGGGCGAAATATGCCATTTATGAACTATTGGACGAACTGGCGGGGCAGGGTATCGGCATTATCATGATCTCCTCGGAGTTGCCGGAAATATTAGGGATGTCCGGTCGGGGGGTTATTTTGTAAGAAGGAGTGATGTGCGCGGGGCTTGGGAAGGCTAAAACCAGCCAGGAAGAAATAATGCAATATGCTACCGGCATCAAAGATATGTACACCGCAGAAAGAGAGGTTGCGTAAATGAGCGATAACCAAAAGCAATTGCTGTTGAAATTAACGGCATTGGGCGGATTGTTGTTACTGATTATTATTTTTTCGGTGACCAGCGGCAGTTTCCTGACCATGAATAATATCATGACGGTGGGATTGCAAACCTCCACTATTGCCTTTATAGGCATGGGCGCCACCTGCGTTATCCTCACCGGCGGCATTGATTTAAGCATCGGATCCGTTGTCGCCCTGTCGGGCGTGGCGGCGGGGCTATCGATCAAGGCCGGTTTGCCGGTGGAGCTCGGCATGCTGGTGGGTATCGCCGCCGGTGCGCTGAGCGGCGCCGTTAACGGCCTGCTGGTCACTAATTTCCGGCTGCCGCCGTTTATCGCCACCCTGGGTACCATGATGATCGCTCGCGGGCTGGCGCTTTATGTCACCAATGCCGCTCCGGTATCCGGGTTGCCGGATTCGTTCGGCGCGTTGGGTAACGGTTCCCTGTGGCGTATGACCTCTATCGGCGAAAACGGGCTGCCGTCGGTTATCTTCCCCGGCATTCCCTATCCGGTGGTCATCATGGTGGCGTTGGCGCTGGTATTTACCTTCGTCTTGGTGAAGATGCGCTTTGGCCGCTATCTCTACGCCATCGGATCCAATGAGGAGGCCGCGCGCCTGTCAGGCATAAAGACCGATCGCGTTAAGCTGTACGCCTACACCCTCTGCGGCGCGATGTCCGGACTGTGCGGCATCATTATCGCTTCCCGGCTGGTGACGGCGCAGCCCAACGGCGGCGTGATGTACGAGCTTGATGCCATCGCCAGCGCGGTGGTGGGGGGGACATCCCTAATGGGCGGCGTGGGGTCTATTCCCGGCACGCTTATCGGCGCCTTTATTATCGGCGTGCTGCGCAACGGACTCAATATGAACGGTATCTCCTTCTTCGTGCAGCAAATCATCATTGGCGGCGTTATTTTACTCGCCGTCGCTTATGACCAGGTTCGTCAACATAAAAAAACCAAGAAACCTCTGAAAAAAACCAAACCCTCACTTAAGGAAAATAATGTGATGAATAAAATCGCCATGGTTGCCATGATTGGCTTAACCACCGTATTTGCGGTTCCCCATGCGTTTGCGAAACAGTCTGAAATTGCAGTTATTGTAAAAACAGCGAATTCTAATTATTGGCAAAATGTTAGTAAAGGCGCCAGCGATGCCGAAAAGTCCCTAAAGGGTAAATATAAAATCACTTTCCAGGGACCTGATTCGGAAACCGCCGTAGCGGACCAGGTTAATATGGTTGATAACGCCATCAATCGGGGCGTTGCGGGAATCGTCCTCGCGCCGTCGGATCCGGATGCGTTAATCCCGGAAATCAAAAAAGCGTGGGAGAACGGTATCCCGGTGGTCTTGATTGATTCCGCGCTCAATAAAAAAGGCGAACAGTATTACCAGTCTTTCCTTTCCACGGACAACCGCAAAGCCGGCGCCATTGCCGCTGATAAATTAATCGCGAAAAACGGTAAAGAAGGCAAGGTCAGCGTAATGTCATTCACCCCCGGCGCCGGCAGCGCCATCGAACGGGTCGGCGGATTTACCGATGAAATAGCCAAAAACTCCCATGTGAAAATTGTCGGACCCTATTATTCACAATCCGATATGGCCACTGCCCTAAACCAGACCATTGATGCCATGGCCTCCAATAAGGATATTACCGCCCTGTTCGGCGCCAATGAACCCACCGCCACCGGTATGGCCCGCGCCATCAAGCAGCTGGGTTATGCCGGTAAAGTCGTGGCCATCGGTTTTGACGGCAATACCTTATTACAAGACTTTGTCCGCGACGGTACGCTGGACGGCATTCTGGTGCAGTCGTCCTATCAGATGGGCTTTAAAGGCGTCACTACCGTGGACGCCATAATCAATAAACAAAAGGTTGAAAAATTCATCGATACCGGGGTGATTTATGTCACCAAAGCCAATATTGACTCCCCGGAAGCCAAGGCCGTTTTGTATTAAGGCATCCTGTCGCGGCTGGGTACGTATAAGTAATTTAACGTCTCCCCCGTTTCCCGGAGGGACTGAATGTCATAAGGATGGAATATATGAGCACGATTAACGCTGAACAACCCGGTATTGACCCTCCGCAATACCCTGCAAGGTGCTGTCCAACGGACAGAAAATACCGGCCATTGGCATGGGCACTTTCGGTTCCGATCGGTTTTCGGCGGAACAGGTCTCCAACGCGGTGCTGGAAGCCGCCGCCGCGGGTTTTCGTTTTTTTGACTGTGCATCGGTTTATGGCAATGAAAAACTCATCGGGGAGGTTTTCAAAAAAATTATCGGCGGCGGCATTCCACGGCAAGCGCTTTATATCGATTCCAAGGTCTGGAACGATCGCCACCAGGATGTGCTGGGTTCATGCCGGCAGACGCTGGAAGATTTACAGCTGGATTATCTGGATCTCTATCTGGTCCATTGGCCTTTCTCCAATTATCACCCGCCGGGATGCAGCGTCGATTCACGAAGCCCCGATGCCAGACCCTATTCCCATGAACGCTTTATGTCTACCTGGCGCCAAATGGAACAATTGGTCAAATCGGGTCTGGTCAAAAGTATCGGCACTTCCAATATGACCATACCCAAGATGGAACTGCTGCTGGCGGATGCGGAAATTGCGCCGGTGGTAAACGAAATGGAATGTCATCCCCATTTCCAGCAGCCGGAACTGTATCGGTATCTGGTTGAAAACGGCATTCAACCCATTGGATTTTGCCCCATCGGTTCGCCGACCCGTCCCGATCGTGATAAGACCGCCGATGATACCTGCGATATTGAGGATCCGGTTATTGTCGATATCGCCAGGCGACTGGGGGTCCATCCGGCGGTGGTCTGTATTAAATGGGCGGTGCAGCGCGGACAGATTCCCATTCCTTTCTCGGTAAAAAGCGCCGAGATCCGCAGCAATCTGCTGGCCGTTACCCGCGATCCCCTTACCGACGACGAGATGCGCGCAATCGCCGCTATCGATCGTCATTGCCGATTGATCAAAGGGCAGGTCTTTTTGTGGGAGCACGCCGCCGGCTGGGAAGATTTGTGGGATCTGGACGGAAGCATCGCCGGTTGAACCGCGCTTTTGCGTTTGATGTTCCCTACCGGCGCCCCGCTGGCCGCGCGGTGCGCCGGGTTGGCTGATGGCGGCCGGAAAAGCCGTCCCCGTCGCGGGTCGGCTTTTATTCGGCATTTTTTTCGGAAAACACATTATGTATCTCGGTATCGATTGCGGTACGCAGGGCACCAAGGTGCTGGTATGGGACGCCGAACGCCGTAGCGTGGCGGGCGCCGGTTATGCCGGCTATCCCCTGTACAGCGATGAACATGGCAAAAAGGAACAGCACCCCGCCGATTGGATTGACGCCATGATCAATGCGACCCGTCAGGCGTTGGCACAGGCGGCTATCTCACCGTCGCTGATTCGGGGTATCGGCGTTTCGGGCCAACAGCATGGATTGGTGCTGCTGGATGAATGCGACCGGGTTATCCGCCCGGCCAAGCTTTGGTGCGATACCGGCCCGGCGGAGCTGCTGGCGGAATTTGAACGGAGCCGGTTCACCGCGCCCTCGGCGCCGCTGTCGGACATCATCGGCATTCACGTCCCGGTAGCCTTTACCCTGGCCAAGCTTCTGTGGGTAAAAGCGCTGGAGCCGGAGAATTATCGGAAGATCCGCAAAATCATGCTGCCCCATGAATATCTGAATTTCTACTTAACCGGCGAATACCGCGCGGAATGCAGCGACGCCTCCGGCACCGGCTATTTCGATACCCGCCGGCGCTGCTGGAGTGAAGAGGTGCTGGACCGGGTGGATCCCCTGCGGCCATTCAGCCTGCCTAAGCTTATTCGCTCCGCTGAACCGCATGGCGAGCTGCGCCCCGCGGCCGCGGCCGAAATGGGACTTGACGCCGGTATCGTGGTGGCCAGCGGCGGCGGCGATAATATGATGTCCGCCATCGGCACCGGCAATATCAGCGAGGGACTGCTGACCATGAGCCTGGGCACCTCGGGAACTCTTTTCACCTTTACCGAGCGGCAAATCGACAGCCGCCTCCAGCCGGACATCAACGCTTTTTGCTCGGCCAACGACGGTTGGCTGCCCCTGGTCAGCACCATGAATATGACCAACGCCACCACGGCGTTCAGGCAACTGTTGAATAAATCGCTGGCGGAGTTTGAAACGGCCCTATCCGCCAGTTCTCCCGGCGCCGGCGGGATATCCTGCCTGCCTTATCTCAACGGCGCCCGATTGCCGAACCTGCCGGCGGCCAGCGCCAGCCTGACGGGCATTACCGGCCATAATCTTAATGCGGATAACCTGTTGCGTGCGGTGGTGGAAGGCGTCAGCTTCAATTTATGCAGGGGCATAGACATTTTATCCCGTTGCGACTTGCGCTTTACCCGTTTGGTGGTCATTGGCGGCGGTTCCAACAGCGAGGGGTGGCGGCAGATTATCGCCAATGTCAGCGGCCTGAGCGTGGTCAAGAGCCTGGTAACCGACGCCGGCGCCTTGGGAGGGGCATTGCAGGCGCACTGGTGCCATCTGAACCAGACGGTTTCCGGCGCCCGCCTTGGGGATATCTGTTCTTTGTCGATGCTGGTGGATGACTCAAGCATCGTTGAACCCCGGCCGGAAATGTATTCCCGCTATCGGGAACTGTACTTGGCTTATCATCAGCAAGTGGATAACTATAAAAGCCAATGGTCGTAAGTAAGATAATTTATTTTGAATGTAATACTCCGTAATAAAACGAAGGTAAAAAATTTTCTTTTCACCAGGGCTCGGGTAACATAGTTAAAATTATTGTTAAGGAATCATGCAAAATGCACCTGGTTGAAAGACGGAATGAAATTCTGCACTGCCTTAATAGCGCCGGAAGCGTGCAGGTGGCCGAACTTGCGCAAACCCTGGCAACGTCGGAAGTGACCATCCGCAATGATCTGAAGTATCTGGAACAGAAAGGGGCGCTGATCAGATTCCACGGCGGCGCCACGCTGCCGGAAAACGCCTTATCCTCGCGTTTGCCTCCTGCCCAGGCCGCGCCGACGACGGCCCAAACGGAACTGGTATTGGAAGACCGGGTGTCCATCGCCCGAGACCCGAAACGACGAATTGCCGTTCGCGCCGCCGGTCTGGTGAAACCGGGGGATTCCATTATTCTGGACAGCGGCAGCACCACGTTAAACGTGGCGGAAGAGCTGGCCAAGCGGGGCAGCATGACCGTACTGACCAACAATCTGCCCGCTGCGCTGGCATTGTCAGGCAATCAGGAGATCACGCTGGTGCTCTGCGGGGGCACCTTCCGCCATAAAACCCGTTCATTTCACGGTGCCCATACCGAAGCGGTGCTGCAAGGCGTCACCGCCAATATCTTGTTTATCGGCGCGGACGGTATTGATGCCCGTATCGGTATTTCAACTTTTAACGAGGGTTTCGCCATCAGCGGCGTGATGGCGAACGCGGCTAAAAAAGTGGTTGCGGTGCTGGATTCCAGCAAGTTCGGCCGTAACGGATTCAATCTGGTGCTGCCTATCGATAAAATTCACACCTTGATCACTGATGACGGAATCAATGACAAGGATCGAACCGACCTGGAACAGCAGGGCATTGAGGTCATCATCGTCTGATGATTTGCCCGGCCGGCCGCATCGGTCAGCTATTGCGTCATCCAGGACAGCATATTGATCAATAACTGCTTGTAGCCGGGCCAGTCCATAAAGCTTTGCGGCAGCCAGTGCGGGCTGATATCCGATGTCCACACCAGCGTACGCCCTTGCTGATAGCGGCCGGTCACCAGCAGCGGATGGCCGCCGGCGGCTTTTGGCAAGCGCGCCAGCACTTCGCTGCCGGGTTTGACGATCACTTCGTTTATCCCCAGCAATACCGGCCATTCGCCGGTAATATCACTGAACATGGCATGGCCTTGATACGCCGGCTCTATTTCCGGGCGGAATCCTTCGGGTATTTCGATCCGATCGTCATAGGGCAGACATTCCACCGGCAAGGCCTGTTCCACCGGGGTCCGATGCCAGCGCGCCTTGCCGTCGATGCCCTGGAAACTCAGATAGCCGCCGAACATGGCCAGGGCGCCTCCTTGGGCGGTCCAATCCCTTAACAGCGCCAGGCGATTGGCCACGGTTTTGCCGTTCAGCCAGACATCGGGGTGCAACAGCAGCGAATTGGCGCCGATATCCGACAGCAGGACGGCATCGTAAGCGCTGAGCCCCTCTGCGGTAAAAGGGAAATCTTCCACCGCCTGATGCGCAGGCAGATGGGTGATCTCAAACTCCGTGTCGGCCAGTGCGGCCATCAGACCTTTGGCCCCCGAGTGGAAGGTCACGCTGCCGAACTGATCGAAACCCTTGAAATGCGTTGCAGAGGTAACCCATGTTTCACCTACCAGCAGTACTTTTTTTCGACTCATTGTGAGGCCCTCCCCGAGCCGTAATAAAAAATTGGGTGTTATAGTGCTGTATTGATATGTCAGTCATCACTGTTATTGAACCGGTTCAATAAACAAAATTGTCATCTTAATGCTTTTTAATCAAGCAAAAAAAAAGATATTATCGAGATACAATGGTAAATTATTGAACCGTTTCAATTTCCATTTTATCCGCCAGGTTGCGGTGGTTCGGCGGCGGCGGTTGTGGAATACTGATAACCGAAGGGAAGCCATTGATTGTAGCGTACCGGGATATCCGGATTGAAAAGAGGCCACCGCATGACATCTGCCAAGTTATCGATCCGACAGGTCAGCCGGCGCTTTGGGGCGATGACGGCGCTGGCGCCCACCAGTCTTGACATCGCGCCGGGGGAGTTCGTCTGCGTGGTGGGGCCGTCCGGCTGCGGCAAAAGCACCTTGTTCAATCTTATTTCCGGGATTTTGCCCCCGGACAGCGGCGCGATTGTTCTTGACGGCAGGGATGTTACCGGCCGCACCGGCCATGTGGGATATATGCTGCAAAAGGATCTGCTGCTGCCCTGGATGACGGTTATCGACAATATCGTGCTCGGCGCCATCCTTAACGGCGGCGCCGGCCGGGCGCAGCGGGCGGCCGGGGTAGCGCTGGCGGAACGCTACGGCCTCGGGGAGTTTATCAATCACTATCCGGCGGCACTGTCCGGCGGAATGCGGCAGCGGGTGGCGCTGATGCGCACCCTGGCCATGGAGCATGACGTCATGCTGCTGGACGAACCCTTCGGCGCGCTGGATTCGCAAACCCGTTTGTCCATGCAGCAGTGGCTGTTGACCGTCTGGACCGAGCAGCACCGGACGGTGATTTTCGTCACCCATGATATCGACGAAGCGGTTTACCTGGCGGACCGGGTGGTGGTAATGACGCCCCGTCCCGGCCGTATCCAGGAAATCTTTACCGTGAATATTCCCCGGCCGCGGCCTTTGTCCTGTCTGACCGGGGAGGAATTCATCCGGTTGAAGCGCCGGATATTGAGCCTGATTTACAGCGAGACTCCCCAACAGGACGTTCATGCCGATGAAACACCTTCGTAAATTGTTGTTACCCCTGCTGGGGCCCCTGGCGGCGTTACTGCTGGTGCTGCTGGCATGGGACCTGGCGGTGCGTTATTACCATATTCCCCCCTATGTCCTGCCTTCGCCGGAAATGACCTGGCGCCATGTGCTGTCGGACTGGGCGGTATTATGGATTGGTTTTCAAAGTACGTTTACCACCTTCTTGCTGGGTTTTGTTCTCGGCGCCGGCGCCGGGTTCCTGTTTGCGGTGGCCATGGATTCCACCCGCTGGATTCGCAGCGTGCTCTATCCGATTCTCATTGCCAGCCAGGCGGTGCCGGTGATCGCCATCTCCGCCGCGCTGACCATCTGGCTGGGGTTCGGCCTGGCGCCCAAGCTGGTTATCGTGGCGCTGGTGGTGTTTTTCCCGGTGGTGGTGAACGTGCTGGACGGCCTGAACTCCGTTGATGGCGATATGCTGAACCTGGTGAGGTCCATGGGCGGCTCCCGCTGGAGCATCTTCCGCTATGTCAAACTGCCGGCCACCTATACGCCGCTGTTTTCCGCCCTGAAACTGTCCGCCACGTTCAGCGTGACCGGCGCGGTGATCGGCGAATGGACCGCCTCCACCAGCGGCGGCCTTGGCGCTTATCTGCTGCAGGCCAACTCGCGGTTGAACACCGCCGGGACCTTTTCCGCCATCGGTTTCCTGGCCTTATTGGGCGTGCTCAGTTTCCTGCTGGTGATTGTG
Organism: Sodalis ligni; assembly: GCF_016865525.2. Taxonomy (NCBI): domain Bacteria; kingdom Pseudomonadati; phylum Pseudomonadota; class Gammaproteobacteria; order Enterobacterales; family Bruguierivoracaceae; genus Sodalis; species Sodalis ligni. The sequence continues at coordinate 1,221,066 of NZ_CP075169.1, forward strand.
CTGGAGTATCTGGTCACTCCATGGCGCACTTCGTCCAAGGCCCGCCGCTGGTCGCGGCGCTACTGGCGCCGTTCCCCCTAACCCGCACAGGCTTGATCAAGCATGGAAAACAGCATCAAATCCGCCCGGCCGGTTCGGCCCACCATTCGTGATGTGGCGCGGCTGGCCGGGGTTTCAATCGGCACCGTCAGCGCCGTGATCAACAATAGCGCCCGGCCGGTGGCGGAGGATACCCGCCGCCACGTCCTGCGCTGCATCGCCGAACTGAACTTCGAACCGAACAGCGCCGCCAGGAGCCTTAAGCATCAACGCATCTCATCCATCGGTTTTGTCGTGCCGGATTTGGGCAATGCGTTTTTCGTCGATGTCGCCCAGGGCATCCAGAGCGTGCTGGATACCGTCGATTGCCTGCTGGTGTTGTGTCTGACCTGGTCGGATACCCGGCGGGAGGAGTATTACGCCCAGGTGTTGCGCACCCAGCGGCTGAACGGAGTGATTTATCTCTCCGGCACCGGCTTGCCCAGTCCGTCGCTTACCGCCTTGGCGACAAAGGGGTCGGTGGTGTTTGTGGATGAATATCTGCCCGGCATGGTGTCCGGCATAGCCCCCGGGATAGAAGTGCCGTTTATCAGTTCGCAAAATCTTATCGGCGCCCGTACCCTGGGACAATATGTCCTGGCCAGGCACCACCGTCGCCTGGCGCTGGTAAGCGGTCCGCGAGGGTTATGGACCAGTGAGCAGCGCCAGGCGGGATTTCGCGAGGCCCTTGCCGGTGCCGGCATCCCGCCGGACAGCGTGCCGGTGATACGCGGCGATTACACCGAGCAGGCAGGCCGCCGGGCGGCGGACGAGATCCTGGCCCTGTCGGCGCGCCCCACGGCGGTGCTGTGCGCCAACGATCTGATGGCCATTGGTTTTATTCGCCGCTGCCTGGAGCTGCACGTACGGGTGCCGGAGGATATCAGCGTTACCGGTTTCGACGATATTCCCGAAGCGCGGCTGCTTCACCCCGAACTGACCACCGTGCGCCAGCCGGGGCGGGACATGGGCCGCGCCGCGGCGACCCTGCTGCTGCAGCGCATGGGCGCCGTCACCGACGGTCCGGCGCAAAAAGATTTTCCCACCGAGCTTTGTATCCGCCGTTCGGTGGGTTTATCGCCACCTGACGATGTTGTGCCGGGGTAAATCCCCTAGGCACTGTGGGTTCACACCGGCCGGTGGATTTCTTGCCACTGCCAATCCCGCACTTCCGGCAGGTCGTCGCCGTGTTCCCGCACATAATGATAATGCTCATCCAGCTTGGCACGGAACAGGGCCAGGGCGGCGGCGGCCGGTTGTTGCGCTTTCAGCCCCGGCACCCGCTCAATGGCGGAGATGGCCAGGTGAAATCTGTCCAGCTGATTAAGCACTGCCATATCAAACGGCGTAGTGGTGGTGCCTTCTTCCATGAAACCATGTACGTGGATATTGTCATGGTTTTTGCGTTGATAGGTCAGGCGATGGATCAGGACCGGATAACCGTGAAAAGCGAATATCACCGGCCGGTCGGGGGTAAACAGCGCATCGAAGACGTTATCGGGGCGGCCGTGGGGATGGCTTTCCGGTGATTGCAGCGCCAGCAGGTCCACCACGTTGACCACCCGGATGCGCAGGGCCGGCACATGGCGGCGCAGCAGTTCCACCGCCGCCAGCGTTTCCATGGTGGGGACATCCCCGGCGCAGGCCATCACCACATCCGGCGGCGTGCGGCCGCCTTCGTTGCCCGCCCAGCGCCAGATGCCCATGCCCGACTCGCAGTGCTTGACCGCTTCATCCAGAGGCAGCCACTGCGGTTCCGGCTGTTTGCCCGCCACAATGACATTGATGCGATCGTAGGTGTTCAGACAGTGATCGCCCACCCACAGCAGGGTATTGGCGTCCGGCGGAAGATAAATGCGCACGATATCGGCTTTCTTGTTGGCCACCAGATCCATAAATCCCGGATCCTGGTGGCTGTACCCGTTGTGATCCTGCCGCCAGACATGGGACGACAAGAGATAATTCAGGGACGATATGGGCCGGCGCCATGGCAAAGCACGGGATACCTTCAGCCACTTGGCATGCTGGTTGAACATGGAGTCGACGATATGGATAAAGGCTTCATAACAGGTAAACACGCCGTGGCGACCGGTAAGCAGATAGCCCTCCAGCCAGCCCTGGCAAAGATGCTCGCTCAGGACTTCCATCACGCGGCCGTCCGTTGCCAACTGCTCGTCGTAAGGTTTTACCTCCTCCATCCAAACCCGATCGGTGGCTTCAAAAACCGCGCTCAGCCGGTTTGACGCCGTCTCGTCCGGGCCGAACAGGCGAAAATTGGCGTTATCCGCATTCAGCCTGAAAATATCCCGCAAATATTCACTGAAAATTTTGGTGGATTCCGCCTGGCTTCCACCCCGCCGGCTTACCGCCACCTGATAGTCGCCGATGGCCGGCGTGCGCAGGGCCTTGCGCAGCAGTCCCCCGTTGGCATGAGGATTAGCCCCCATGCGCCGGACGCCGGCGGGGGCCAACTGACGCAGGTCGTCCTTCAGCCTGCCCTCGGCGTCGAACAGTTCTTCAGGGTGATAACTGCGCAGCCAGCCCTCCAGTATTTTCCGGTGGGCGTCGTTCTCGCGGCAGCCCGCCACCGGAACCTGGTGGGCGCGCCAGAAGCCTTCTACTTTTTTGCCGTCCACTTCTTTCGGGCCGGTCCAGCCTTTCGGGCTGCGAAATACGATCAGCGGCCAATGGGGCACCTCATGCTTCGGCGCACCGCCGGCGGCGGCATCCCGTTGTATTTCGTGGATAGCGTCGAAGGCCAGATCAAAAGCGGCAATCATTTTACGGTGCATATCCAGGGGTTCATCCCCTTCGACAAAAATCGTCTGATAGCCATAACCCCCGAACAGTTGTCGCAGGTCGCCATCGCTGCAACGCGCCAGCAGGGTGGGGTTGGCTATTTTGTAGCCGTTGAGGTGCAGAATGGGCAGCACGGCGCCGTCGCGGGCCGGATTAATGAATTTGTTGGCGTGCCAGCTGGCGGCCAACGGGCCGGTTTCCGCTTCACCGTCGCCGATAACACAGGCGGCGATTAGGCTTGGGTTATCGAACACCGCGCCGTAGGCGTGCACCAGAGAGTAGCCCAGTTCTCCGCCTTCATTGATGGAACCGGGCGTTTCCGCCGCCGCGTGGCTCGGGATGCCGCCCGGGAACGAAAATTGCCGGAACAGTTTGCGCATCCCCTCGGCGTCTGCACCGACGGCCGGATAAATTTCGCTATAGGTGCCCTCAAGCCAGGTATTGGCTACCATCCCGGGCCCGCCGTGCCCCGGACCACAAATAAAGATAATTTCCGCATCGCGATTGCGGATAATGCGATTGAGATGGGTATAGATAAAATTGAGTCCGGGCGTAGTACCCCAGTGGCCGAGCAGGCGAGGCTTGATATGTTCGCGCAGCAGCGGCCGGCGGAGCAGGGGATTGTCCATCAGATAGATTTCTCCCCCAAACAGATAATGGGCCGACCGCCAATAGCGATCCATAAGCGCCAGTTCTCGGGCATCGGGGTGGAGGAACGGTTTCTGCGGCGGTGGTATGCATCGGAGCCTCCTCGGCAGACTTGATAAGACATAGCTCAAGTCTAGACCGGTATCTTCCGCTATGCCTGGGGGAGGGCGCGCGGGCGGGCAGTCAGTGATGAATCAGGGAAGCGTTCCGCAGGAAGAACGGATAATCAGTTCGCCGCGGAGCTGCAAATGGCGGGGGGCCGTCTGAGGAAACTGTAGACGGTTAAGCATCAGGAAAATGGCGTTTTCCGCGATATCGCCGAAGGGTTGTTTATAGGTGGTCAGGGGGATGCCGAGCAAAGCCGAATATTCATTATCATCAAAGCCGACAACGTTCACTTTGCGGTTGATTTGAGTGCAGACTGATAACAGCTTCATGGCGGTGAAATCGTTGGCGCAAACAATATCGGTGGCGCCGGAATCGAGTATACGGTTAATAAACTTTTTATCCCCCACGGCGCCCTCATGCACCCACTCCGCTACGGCGGGCAGTGAGGCTTCCAGCAATGCCAGCCTATATCCCATAATGCGCATGGAAACCGTATGAGCCGAGTAGTTTTCACAAAGAAAATCAACGCGCCGCGTTTTATTTTGCAGCAAATGGCGCGTCACTTCATAACCGGCGGCAATATTGTCGATACCCACCAGGTCGTAGGCGCTTTTATCCGGATAAGCGGCAAAATCGCTGTCCACCAGGACCACCTTGATATTGTATTGCGATAATTTATGCAGAATCAGGTTGTTGATCTCATCCGCAAAGGGGTGAAATTCTATGGGAATAAAAAATATTCCGTGCACGTTATTTTTGATATAGCGATCGATGATTTTTTCAATGATCTCGATGATTTTTTGTTTACTGGCCTCCGATCCCATGGTGACCACACCGTTCCAGACCAGGGAAAAATTGAATTGCTGCGATAATGACGCCATGGACTTGAAAATTTGCTCGAAGAGAAAGCCGCTTTCATTGGCCTCAAGGCGAGGAGATAATATACCAAGGATCAGTTCTTGCGGCGCAAGGGGAGATTCCTTACGCTGAACACAGACATAATGGCCTGAGCCTTGAGTACTGCTGATCAATCCCAGTTCTCTTAATTTAGCCAAGGCTTTGGATATTGTGGGCCGGGAGACGGAAAACTCATCACATAAAATTTTTCCGATGGTAAACGTTGATCTTCTTCGTAGATCCCATCAAGGATACGCTGTTTTATCGTCAAGAATACCGCGTCAAGTTTACCTCTTTTGCCATGATGATTTTTTCGCCCATTCTAAAAGTAATTAAGCAATTCAAAATTATCCGTGGGCCGGGAAATAACACCGACACGAAATAACCAGCACCCGACAATATTTTAAAACACCATAAATGATAAAAGTTGTAAAATCAAGCGCGTTATTTGGTCAAGATTTATACCGTCCGAGGCCGCTGCCGCCATTGGGATTATCGTGCAGGAGATAAAATAAACCCCTACCGAGCACACTAAATAAAGATTTTTTCTTTATCACGAGTGGCGTCACAATCTTAATCCCTCGCCCTTACGGTATTTACTTCAATGAATTGATCCCAGCGGCGATTCTGCCCCATCAGACAACCTTTGGCAAGTCGCTGCCAAGCGGCAACGCGTCCCGGAGTCCTCTTCCCGATGGGGGAGTTTAGACGGTTTTTTTTTTAACCCTGCGGCGTTACAACAGCGCTGCTGTGGAGATACTGGAGGGGCCGTGATTCTTTCGGATAATTAATGTGAGTGCGATCACTTTAATGACAAAATGGTGCTTTTTTTTAACAAATTTGCAAAAAAAATGTGATCGGTATCGATAGTTACGCTACAAATTTATCGTATGTTGTATGCACATATCAACTAAATTAATTTACAAATTTTTTGATATGTAAAAGTAAATCATCAATGCCGATTAAACTAAAACTGAGGATTTTTTTGATGTACACCTACAAGAACCTCGTTGAACAGGTAATAGCTGAAAACAAAACGACGCTGCTGGCGGTTGATGAAAATGAAATTAGCCAGTTGATGGATGAAATATGTAAAGCAAAAACGATTCAGTTGTATGCTATGGGTAGAATGCAACTTTCCGTTCGCGCTTTTGCCATGCGGCTGAAGCATATGGGATTCGACAGTTATGTGGTTTATGACACCACCACCCCCTGCATCGGGGAGGGGACCTGCTTATCGTCCACTGCGGGGTCACCAATGTCGAACTCAATATCATCAAACTGGCTAAGGAAGCCGGCGCCCGCATCGCTTTGCTCACCGCGCATCCGGAAAACGAACATGGCGGTTATGCCGATTTAACGGTGCGGGTACCGGGCCAGATTTTTGGCGGCGCTGAGGAAGTGGCATCCATTCAGCCCATGTCGTCCCTGCTGGAACAATCGCTCTTTTTGTTTGTTGATATTATTACCATGCTGTTGATTGAAAAAACCGGTATTTCCCTCGACGAGATGAAAAAGCGCCATACCAATCTTGAAGGGTTGCCGCATAAATTTGCCTAACGTTGATTTTATTTAGCCAAAAGGCCCGATTATGAAAGATGGTGACATAATACAAATCGCACATCTGGTATCCAATCTGGATGATGCAATTGAGCATTATTATCATGTATGTAATATCGGTCCATGGGATATATATACCTATGGACCCCACAACATTAAAAATTCACTTTATCGCGGTAAGCCGGCGGAGCATGTTTATAAAATCGCCGTATGCTGGGTGAACGGTGTTCAAATGGAATTAATGCAGCCTGTAAGCGGATATAGCATCTATGATGAGTATATCGAAAAGCATGGTTACGGTTTGCATCATTTGAAGCTTTATTTTAAAGATTGCCGGCAGGCGATAGCCGATTATGAAAAACGCGGCTACCAGGTGGTGCAAAGCGGCAATATCGGTGACGATGTTTTTTATTATCTTGATACCGAAGAGCGGTTCCAGGGCGCGGTGATCGAATTAGGCAACGCCGGTGCCATACCTGAACCGGAAAGCCGGTATCCCGCCTGATATACCCGTCGCTTGAAACTCGTAGTATTGAGGATAAAGAGCATATTGTCAGTCATGAGGAATAAACATGAAAAAACTCAACGCAGTTGCGCTGTGCCTGCTGCTTGGCGCCGCCATCAATACCTATCCTATGATCGCCAACGCCGCGGGCGAGCAGCAATTAACGATGGTCGGTATTCCGAAATTACGTTCCGCCTGGTTCAACGACTATGAAAAAGGGTTAAAAAGCCGGCAAGGATTTCGGCGTCAATGTTTACCAGCAGGCGCCCGCGTCCCCGGATGAAGCGCAACAGGTCCGTATTATTGAAGACTCCATCAGCCAGGGGGTTAACGCGGTGCTGGTGGTGCCGAATAACGCCAGCTCCTGTGAGCCGGTTTTCGCCCGCGCCCATGATAAAGGCATCGTGGTCATTACCCATGAGTCGGTGAACCAGCCTAACGCCGATTTTGACGTGGAAATGATCGAAAACGAAAAATTCGGCAAATACATGCTGGATCAGTTCGCCCAGCATGTGAACGGCAGCGGGGAATACGCCATTTATGTCGGTTCGTTAACGGTGCCCGCCCACAATATCTGGGCGGATGCGGCGATAAAAGAAGCGAAGGCGAAATACCCCAATCTGAAGCTGGTGGCCGAGCGTTTCCCCGTCAGTGAGGATCGCAACGCCTCGCGTCAGAAGACCCTGGAACTGCTCTCCACCTATCCTGATCTGAAAGGCGTAATTTCATTCGGCAGCCAAGGTGGGCCGGGGGCGGCGCAGGCGCTGCGGGAGAAGGGCCTGGTGGGTAAATTGACCGTCATGGGCACCACCTCGCCGAAAGAAGGTGCGTCATTCCTGAAAGACGGTTCGCTGACCGAGCTGATTCTGTGGAGCCCGGGCGATGCCGCGTATTCCATGACCTATATCGCCAAAATGATCGCTGAAGGCAAACGCGATCAGATTAAAAACGGACTGGAAATCCCCGGCATCGGCAAACCGGATATCAACGGCAAAAACATTATTTTTGATAAACCGCTCACCGTGACCAAAGACAACTACAGCAAATACGATTTTTAATCGGACGCCTGGACAGGGGCGGACTGCGCCGTGCCCCTGTCTGCCGCCGGAGGACCCTACAATGCAATTTCTTGCCGCTGAACATATTACCAAGACCTTTGACGGGGTAACCGCCCTGAATGATGTCAGTTTCGACATCAATGTCGGGGAAATTCATGGATTGGTGGGTGAAAACGGCTGCGGCAAATCCACCTTGATGAAAATCATCGCCGGCGTGCTGGATTTCCATCGCGGCACCCTGCGGATCAACGGCCGCCAAATGGATAAATATTCCGCCATTGAAGCGGTAAAGCAAGGTATCGGCATCATCTATCAGGATCTGTCGCTGTTTCCCAATCTGACGGTATTGGAAAATATTTATATCAGTCAAATGGTGAATGACAATAAATCACTCGTGTTTTCATCGGCCTATAAAGACAAGGTCGGGACGATTATCCAGCAATTGGGCATCAGCCTCGATCTGGAGGCGGATGTGGATGATTTGCCCATCGCCAAGCAGCAGCTGGTGGCCATTGCCCGCGCGCTGATTAATGACTCACGGCTGATTATTCTGGATGAGCCCACCACGGCGTTGACCCGTACCGAAATCAAGCATCTCTTCACCATCCTCAACCGTCTGCGCACGCAGGGCATATCGTTTATTTTTATCAGCCACAAGCTTAATGAACTACTGGAAATCTGCGATCGCATTACCGTGATGCGCGACGGCAAATTAATCGACACGGTGGCCGGCGGCGAAGCCACCACCGCCAAAATCGAAGCCTTGATGCTGGGTTATGAACTGACCTATCCCCCGCGGCAAACCCATGCTACGGACGAGGTACTGCTCAGGGTGCGCGGCCTGTGTAAAAAAAACAGCTTTCAGGATATCAGCTTTGATTTGCATAAAGGCGAAGTGCTGGGCATCGCCGGATTATTGGGCGCCGGCCGTACCGAACTTGCCCTGGCGCTGTTTGGCATCGAACCGGCGCAAAGCGGCGAAATCTTTATTGAAAACCGTCCGGTGACCATCGGGAGCGTCGGCACCGCCGTGGCCAACGGCATCGCTTACGTGCCGGAGGACAGATTACTGCAGGGGCTGGTGATGCAGCAAAGCATCGCCGCCAACGCCGCGCTCTGCTCATTGAAATCCTATCTTAACCCGTTGGGACTGCTGGACGGCGGCAAGATGCGCCGTGCGGTGAGCGGCCTGCTCAAAGGCATGCAAGTGAAGTATGACAATATGGATAAAGAGATCAGAATGCTTTCCGGCGGTAACCAGCAGAAGGTGGTGCTGGCGAAATGGCTCGCCACCCATCCGCGGATTTTCATCCTGGACAGCCCGACGGTGGGTATAGACGTGGGGGCAAAAAGCTATATCTACCAAACGGTGAAAGAGAAGGCCGCCGAGGGCATGGGGATTGTGTTTATTTCCGACGAACTGCCCGAGCTATTGGCCAATTGCGACCGGATTATCATGATGAACCGGGGCCGTTTCGGTAAGGAATATGCCACCGATGCCATTGATAATGAAACATTGCAGCACGAAATGGAAAACGTCTGATGTCGTCGGTGTAAAAAAGCGGGTGAGGTTATTTTATTATGGATATGACCAAAATGTTCAAATCGCGGGAGTGGCTGCTGCTCTTGCTGATTATAGTATTCTCCATTGCCATTACCTATATCAATCCGGCATTTATGTCGCTGGATAATATTGCAGATTTACTCAAGGCAAACACGGTATTGGGCATTTTCGCCCTGGGTGTTCTGCTGGTGTTGATTTCCGGCGGATTCGACGTTTCTTTCACCGCCATCGCCCAGGTGGTGCAATACGCCGTAGTCTATTATTTCCTACAGGCCAATCTGGATAACATCTATCTGGCGATATTGTGCAGCATCATAATCGGTGGGGTGATGGGGTCGCTGAACGGCGTGATCATTTATTATTTCAAGATTACCGCGATCATTGTCACCATCGCCACCAACAGCCTGTTCTACGGCCTGTTATACGTCGTGACCCAGGGTGACCTGATTTATGATATTCCGCCGTCGTTCCTGGGGTTGGCTGAGCTGAAAATTTTTCCGATGCATGCCGCCAACGGCGCATTGTACGGGATCAGTTTTGTCACCTGCCTGTGGTTCCTGCTGGCGCTGGGCATGCATTTATTCCTGCGCCATACCGTGCTGGGGCGCAGCGTGTATGCCATCGGCGGCAATCCCGTTTCGGCGGAACGAGTGGGGTTCAACCTTAAAAAAACCACGCTGTTTATCTATACCCTGGTGGGCGCCATTTCCGGCTTTGCCAGTATTGTCCAGGTGTCGATCGTGCAAACCGTCATTCCCAATTCCATCGTCGGTTCGGAACTGCAGGTGATTGCCGCCGTGGTCCTGGGCGGGGCTTCGGTTACCGGCGGCCGCGGCAGCGTAGCGGGGACCCTGCTGGGAGTGCTGTTGTTCTCCATTCTCAGCAATAGCCTGACCCTCATGAAAATATCCCCCTATTACTACAACGTGTTCACCGGCCTGGTGATTTTATTCAGCGTCGCCGTTAATGCTTTGCAGGTTATCAGGCAACGGCGTTCCCGCGTGCGGGTGCTGGTGGATATCAAGGAGCCCTCATGAAAGCGATAGCAGTCGATAAAAAGCAACCGGGCAGAGCGCCGTTGCCGCCGATTATCCGCGAAAACGCCTCGCTATATCTGGTGTTGGCGGCGGTATTCCTGTTGATGTATAGCCTTAACGGCGCCAAGTTTTTAAGCGTGCAGAATTTCAGCTCCATGGCGTATCAGCTGCCCATCGTCGGTTTTTTGTCCCTGGGGATGATGATATCCATGCTGTCGGGGGGGATTAACCTGTCGATTATCGCCACCACCAATCTGAACGGCATTGTGATCGCGCTGTTTTTGCAATCGTTCGCTCCCCAAGGCATGAAGCTGGCGTCGGGGGAAATGATTGCCCTGGCGATTGCGCTGGGGCTGGCGGCCTGCGTGCTGGTGGGGGTGATAAACGGTTTACTGATTGCCTTGCTGAAGATCCCGGATATTTTGGTGACCCTTGGCACCATGACCCTGATTTCCGGCTTGAACGTGGTTTTCACCAAAGGCTACACCATTACCGGCTTTCCGGCGTCGCTTTCGAATATCGGCAACGGCCAGAGTTTCGGCGTGCCCAATTCCCTGTTCCTGTTTGTGGCCGCCACCATTGTCGCGTCGGTCATCCTGAACAAAACCCGCTTTGGTTTTAACCTTTATATGATGGGTTCCAATCCGATGGCGGCCCGTTTTTCCAATATCAGCATCGTCAAGGTTACGGTTATTCAGTATGTGCTGTCGTCCTGTTTCGCCGCCCTTACCGCGCTGGTGATGATCGGCCAGCTGAACTCGGTCAAGGCCAGCTATGCCGATTCCTACCTGCTGGTGGCGGTATTGGCGGCGTTTCTCGGCAAGGTCAGCCCGTTTGGCGGTTTCGGCCGGGTGTCGGGGGTTGTGCTGGCGGTCATCATTTTGCAATTGATTTCCAGCGGCCTGAATCTGATGCGCCTGGATCCGTTCATGATCACGGCAACCTGGGGCGGTATCATTATTATTATCGTGCTGTGCCGCGGGCTTTTTTCCGCTATCAACCGGCAAATGAAACAGCGTCGCCGGGTTTAGCGCCGGCATGGGGCCGATTGTCGCTATCCCGGCGCATCGTAAACATTTGCTGCATACGGCATTTAAAAATAAAGGTTTATCCTATGTATATCGGTATTGATTTGGGCGGCACTAAAACGGAAGTCATCGCTCTTGACGCGGATGGGCGGGAATTGTACCGGCACCGGGTGCCGACGCCGCGTAATGATTATGATCAAACGCTTATCGCCATTCGCGATCTCATTTTACTGGCGGAGCGGGAGACGGGACAGCAGGGCACCATCGGCATCGGTATTCCCGGTACGGTTTCGCAGTTAACCGGAAAAATCAAAAACGCCAATTCGGTTTGGCTGAACGGCCGCTTTTTCGAGCAGGATTTAGCCGCGCTGCTGCAACGCCCGTTCAAGGTCGCCAATGACGCCAACTGCCTGGCGATTTCAGAAGCCACCGATGGCGCCGGGGCCGGGGTGGAAATCGTATTTGCGGTGATTATCGGCACCGGCTGCGGCGGGGGCTTGGCCATCAATACCCGCGTTTATCAGGGAAGCAGCGGTATTGCCGGCGAATGGGGACATAATCCTTTACCCTGGCCCGACGAGACGGAGCAGGTGTATCAGCGTGAGGTGCCCTGCTACTGCGGCAAGGTGGGGTGCAACGAAACCTTTATCTCCGGTACCGGTTTTGCCACCGCCTATCGGCGCATCAGCGGCAAATCCCTGCCGGGAGATGAGATAGCCCGTCTGGCCGAGGCCGGCGACGCAGCCGCCGGGCAAGCGTTGCAGCAGTATGAAATGCGGCTGGCCAAGGCGCTGGCCGGGGTCGTGAATATCATCGACCCGGGAGTCATCGTGCTGGGAGGCGGTATGAGCAATGTGGATCGATTATATTCCACCCTGCCGACCCTGATGCCGCAGTGGATTTTCGGCGGGGAATTCTCCACCCCCATCCGTAAAGCGAAACACGGCGACTCAAGCGGGGTGCGGGGAGCGGCCTGGCTGCCTAAATTAATGGGCTGATGGCGCGGTCTCGCTTGTGCGATAAGGGCGATAATACTAATGCCATTAGCATAATTAGGGCTATGCTTACCTCATCATTATAAGTTAAGTATAGGGAGCAGCGTTTTATGACAACCCCAAATAATCCCGCGCCAGCGGACCAAAAACCGGACCAAAAACCGGACCAAAAACCCGAAGATGTGACCGTAAGCGAAGGACTGGCCAAAATACTTGAAGCGGACGCGCTGCTGACGCCGGAACAGGAGAATGCCATGGCGGATAAAGCCAGGGCGGCCGCCAAAGAGAGCCAGGATGCCCATAATAATCACCGGGATGAGTAATCACGGGAAACCGAAAACGCCTTTGCGTCTCGTGTAACGTTGAATCCGGGCCGATTCGTCGCCCGGTTCCAGGCATTGATGCCGGGTCCCTACGGCCCGGTTTTCCCCAAACAGCCCGTCATTGTTTTTAGCCGATAGCCATTTTTTCCCTGCCGGAACCCCTCCGCTATTTTCGTGATTTAGCTCTCTTCATCTCATACATTTGCACAAAGAAATTGCCAGCGCCCGCTTTAATGCTGTGCCCTTGACCGGTGTCGCCGGAACATCCGCCCTCTATAATCACTCATGTGACAATGCTTTAACATTATTGATATAAAACCCTGTTGAAGACCTTTGCAAACCAGCGATGCATGACTGCCCGAAGGTTCTCTACATGAGGCACCCGTGATGAAAATTACTGACATTGAAGTGATGCGCCTGGCGATGCCTTTTACTTCCGGTAGAAGCAGCGACCGGCAAAAGGGTTCGGCGGAGGATGCCTATAACGCCGCCTCGCCGGAGCTGACCCGTATGGAAACTCTGCTGGTGCGGCTGACGGCGGACAATGGTTTGCAAGGATGGGGCGAGGGTTTCGGCCATCTTTCCAACCCGGTGACCTTTGCCGCGCTGGAGGGGCCGGTGGGGCGGTTTTTCCTTGGACAAACCTTTGCGGACACGCCGGAGGGCGTAGGGCAGCTGATGGATCGGGCGCAACGCGCTTTCCACGCCTTCGGGCGCAGCGGACCGGTGCAATTTGCCCTGTCGGCCCTGGATATCGCGCTGTGGGATCTTTGCGCCCAGGCGGCGGGGGTGCCGCTCTGGCAATTGCTTGGGGCGCCGCGCCGGGAGATTGGCGTCTATGCCAGTCTGGTGAGCTACGGCAACGATCCCGCGCAGGTGGCTGCCCATGCCATGCGCGCTTACGGCCAAGGCTTTCGGTCCATCAAACTCCATGAAACCGAGTACCGGGCCATTGCGGCGGCCCGTGATGCGCTGCCGGCCGATGCGCGGTTAATGGTGGACGTTAATTGCCCGTGGACGGTCGAGGAAGCGTGCCGGCAAGCCCGGTCGCTCAACGAACTGGGACTGGCCTGGCTGGAAGAGCCGGTATGGCCGCCGGATGATTTGGCCGGGCTGGCGGCGGTAAAGGCCTGCGGGACTCCGGTGGCCGCCGGGGAAAATGCTCAGGGGGTGGAGGGTTTCAGGCAGCTGTTTGAAGCCGGCGCCGTAAGCGTAGCCCAGCCCAGCGTGGCGAAAATAGGCGGCATCAGCGCCGCGCTGGAAGTTTATCGTCTGGCGCAGCAGTATCGGGTAAAAGTGGTGCCGCACTGTTTTTATTACGGTGCGGCCCTGATGGCCACCGCGCATCTGGTGGCTACCCTGCCGGAAGACGTTGCGCTGGAAGTGCCTTATCTGCAATGGCCCGAACCGCTGTATGCCGAACTGGATTTCCAGCCGCGCCTGCGTCTGGCCGATACGCCGGGTCTGGGTTTCCGGCCCGCTGAAGATATTCTGCGCCGTTATCGCATTGCCCATCGAACCCTCTCGTCGGAGATGACCTCATGCTAAAACATAAATATCGCTTGGTGGTGGCGCTGTTGCTGTTTTTCGCCGGTATGCTGAATTATCTGGACCGGTCGGCGCTGTCGGTGATGGCGCCGTTGATAAAAAAGGATTTGCACATCGATGATGCGCAAATGGGCATTCTGTTCAGCTTCTTTTTTGTGGGCTACTGCCTGTTCTGTTTTGTCGGCGGATGGGGCGCGGATAAATTCGGCCCGCGGCGGGTTTATGCCTGGGCGGCCGGCGTCTGGTCATTTTTCTGCGGCGCCACGGCGCTTGCCACCGGTTTTGGCTATCTGATGTTCGTGCGGATTCTGTTCGGCATCGGCGAAGGCCCCATGGGCACCACCACCAATAAATCCATTTCAAATTGGTTTCCCCGTAAGGAAGTAGGGCGGGCGGTGGGTTTTACCAATGCCGGCCAGCCGCTGGGCGCGGCTATCTCGGCGCCCATCGTCGGCCTGGTGGGGCTTAACTTCGGTTGGCGCATCTCATTTCTGGTTATTGCCCTGCTGGGGTTTATCTGGCTGGGCTGCTGGCTGATTTTTTTTCGCGATCGGCCTGAACTGCATCGCCGGGTTTCCGCCGAGGAAGTGGCGCTTATTACCGCCGACCGCCCGGCGAATCCGGCCGCGCCGGTGCTGCCTGCCGACCTGTCGCGGCAGAAAAAGCACGGTATTTTGTTTTATGTGTTATCGATGCCGGTGCTGGGCGTGGCGGCGGCATTTTTCTGTTTCAATTATATCCAGTTCTTTTTCCTTTCGTGGCTGCCCAGCTACCTGACGGATTATCAGCATCTGGATATCAAAAGCATGAGCATCATCGGCGTATTGCCCTGGCTGGGGGCGACGCTCGGTTTTGTCGGCGGCGGCGTGGTGTGTGACGGCATATTCAAAAAAACCGGTAATTTCCTGTTGTCGCGCAAGCTGGTGATTATCTTCGGTCTGGCCATTGCCGCGGTGTGCGTGCTGATGACCGCCTATGCGGCGACGCTTGGGTCGGCGGTGGCGCTGATTACCGTGGCCAGCCTTTTTGCCTACATGACGCCTCAGGCTTGCTGGTCGCTGCTGCAGGATATTGTGCCGGCCTCCCGTATCGGCTCCGCCGGCGGCTTTGTGCATTTGCTGGCTAACCTGGCGGGAATTCTGTCGCCGAGCATTACGGGATTTCTGATCCAGTACGGCGGAGGCTACCGGTCGGCGTTTATTCTGTCCAGTATACTGGCGGTGGCGGGTATTGTGGTGATGCTGCTGTTCGTTCGTCAGCGCAAGGTGGATAGCATCAGATTGCAGGCGGCCTGAGCTGTTGTTCTCCCTTTAACAGGTTCGCTTTGAGCTTCGGTGATAGCGGGCTTACCGTGGCATGGGGCGCTCCGCGGCCGACAATGGCCGCTTCGACCCCATTGCCGCGGTCTCCCTTTAACACTCCGGTTCAAACTTCAGTTAAGTCGGTTGGCGGTCGGCGTATGGTCTGTATGACAAGGCTGTAATGGCTAAAATGCCACATTAAGTTGCATAACGCGACCTAATATGGCATTTTAGCGTTATGAGACATTGCGACGCGGATCGAACTCTATCATCTGAAGTTTGCGTTCCCCGGATGCAGTCAATAATCTATTTAGAAAGAGGTTCCCGACATGTCAATCAGTGTACGTTTAGACGATGAATTTGTAAGCGACATCAAGGTTCATGCTGAAGCGGCAAGCCGAAGCATACCCAAGCAAATTGAGCATTGGGCCAAAATAGGGCGTATTGCCGAAGAAAACCCCGATCTGCCCTATGGTTTTATTCTTGAGACGCTGTTAGCGCAGAGTGAAGTTAAAACAATAAGGTATCCCGCTATGCCAGAAGGACAAGCCGGTCGAAGGATTGATGTATACGAAACGCGCCGTTTCTCGAAGGCCCTGGCAAAGCTGCCCAGGGATGTGCTCGCAGCCGTTGAGGACGAGATTGACGCCATCATCGCCGATCCTTCCCTCGGCGAACAGAAAAAAGGGGATTTGCGCTTCCTGCAGGTACATAAGTTTTCATTGAACAACCAATTGATGCTAATCGGGTATAGCTGGATTGAGAACCGGCTGGAGCTCTACCTGCTGAGTTTTGGCACTCATGAAAATTTTTACCTGGAGCAAAAAATTCATCGTAAAGCCGATCTTAAACTTATTGAATAACGCCGGCCTTGGGGTTGCAGAGTATGGCGTATCGTATAAAACAGCAGGTATTTAACCCTATTATTACTAAGGACAACCTGGCCCGTTTGGCGGTAAACTTGCCTATCTTTTGCCAGGGAGCACGTTCGGAAAATGCAAGTAGATGAAGCGGCGATGGGGCAGCTGATAGAACGCTGGCGCGGCGATCCGGCCGGTACCTATCAGAGCTGGTTTTTATGGCCGGAGCGCATCAAGAATTTCCGTTCCATCCACCGCGGGATTGCCCTGGTGGTGTCGGAAATCGAAGCCGGTACCTTCGGCAATCTGTATCGCGGTTCTTCGCTTGAGACCATCGTGCATTCCATTGCTGAACAGCGCCAGATCTTCAAAGGCGCCGATCACGCGTTTTTATGGAAGCCGAAGCTGCGCATTCCCGATATTTATGAAAACCCCGGCAATCAACGGGCGTTTGGGCATCTGCTGTTTTCCTGCGCCGGCTGTACCCACGCCGAGCAGATTATCCACGCTATCCATGATATCGACAGGCTAGGGATCAAAGGGCTGGGACCGGCGGTGGCTAATCTGCTGTATTTCCTGCACCCTACGCTTATGCCGCCGTTTAATACCGCTATCGTCAAAGGCTACAACGCGCTGACCGGCGCCAATGTGAAACTTGGCAAATGGACGGAATATCTTGCCATGCGGCAGGGCATCATGGCCCTTAACCATCGCTACGGCCCTTTGTTATCCAACGATCTCGGCGCCATGGCCGGGCTACTGTTCGATTTGGGCAATGAGCGATATCCCGCACCGCCCAGGGCCGATGATCTGGGGGCTCGGGAGCGGTGGGCGGCGGATTTGGCACAGGTGCGGGCGGAGGGCGCCGCCATGGCAAAAGCGCGGCAACAGGCCGGTGACAATGACCGTACCCATACCGAAATCCAGGGCTGGCTGCGTGATTTGGGGCTGGCCTTGGGCTACAGCGTCTGGATTACCGCCAACGATCGCCGTCGCGCCTACGACGGCGGTGTGCTGGGGCAAGGATGCCTGGAACAGCTGCCGCCGGATATTATCGCTTCCCCGGCCGCCGATGCTATCCGCCTCATCGACGTACTCTGGCTTGACGCAGGGCGGCAGCGGGTGATGGCGGCTTTTGAAGTGGAGCATACCACCTCGATCTATTCCGGGATCGTGCGCATGCTGGATTTGGCCCTGAGCGGCGATACCCAGGCCAGCGAAGGCCTTTTCCTGGTGGCGCCCGACAATCGCGAGGCGGAAGTGCTGGCGCAGCTGCGCCGTCCGGCGTTCAGCCGGGTGGCGGATCTGCGGGTGCGCTACCTGACCTATGGCGAATTGGCGGAGAATCGCCAGGCGCTGGCGCGTTTCGGGCAAGGGATCAAAGGCATGTACGCCATTTCCAAATGCTTGCTATAACATCCTGTTCTCTAATGATTATCTTGCAATCGATTCCGCCAATGCCTATCGGTGCGGCAAGTAAAGACAGTAGCCGCAAAATCAAATTCTCTTACGGGGGACAACAATCCTCCGTAGCTATTAGCCAAAATCAAACCGCGTATTCACCTCATCCCGGTCGTTGAAGCTTATTTCCACCGTTTCACCGGTTATCTCCACGTCATCGCGCTTTTTCAGTTCGTCAAGGCAGGATGCGGAAACATAGATATATTCCAGATGGAGGGTGTCTTTGATCCACACCACCTTGGCCCGGTCAAATTCAATGCGATTACAGGTCTTAATGGCTACCGCCAGCGCGATGCGATCGTTGGGCAGGATTAGCGGCAGCTTGCCGGCGTTGAGATTGGAGGAGGTAATGACATTGGTGTAAAACGCCGAGAAGTCGATTTTATTGAAAAACTTACTGGTGATGATATCGGCATTGTTGATACAGGCGGCATTGCCATGGGACTCGTCCGTCAGGTCGCGCACCCAGATTTTCTGGATGGGGGGCGCGACAAATCCCTCTTTCACATTGGTTGAATTCCGGCCGGTGACATTGGGATCCATACCGGCGCCGCTGACCTCTTTGCCGAACCGCTCCACTACCAGCACGTCTATACTCTTTAGCAGCAGTTTCGGCAATCGGGTCTTGGCCCGGGCCAGGATCGCCGGTTCTTCCGCCGCGATATCCTCCACCGGCAGCGCGACGATATCGCAGGTTTGGTCATAGGCGTTTTCCACCAGGCCGATGCCGATGGCTATCGGGGCCTTTTCCATCACCAGTTTCGCGGCAATGGGCATCAACTGGCCGAACGAGGGTATTTCATGGCGGTGTATGGAGCTGGCGCCTATGTGCTTGCCCAGGCCGATAACCATCATTTTCTGGATGCCGCTTTCCACCGGACCCCTTAAGTCGGTATGGGGGTTGACGCGCCCGATGGCGATTACCGCATCGCTTTCATAGGCATTTTTATCAAACCAGATGCGCAGGCCGTTTTCCAATTGTCCCAATTCCACCGTGTCCATGGAGGAGACAACGGGACAGCCGACGTTACTTTCAGTAATGCCGAAGCCGGCGATGACCTGGCGCTGGCCTTCGGCGGTGGCGCCGCCGTGGCTGCCCATGGCGGGGACCACAAAGGGACTCCCGCCCCGTTGTTTTACTTCGTGCACCACGGCGGTAATAATTTCCCGCAAATTGGCGATGCCCCGGCTACCCGCGGTAAGTGCCACCCGCATCCCCGGCCGGATTTTGGCGCTCACGGCGGGTTTGGCAAATTCCGCCGCCACTTTGGCTGGAATGTCCTCCACCCGCGGGGGTCGAATTTCTGTTTTACCCGATGCAGTCTCGGCCACGCCATATCAAAGCCGTCCTGCAGTTTTATGTCGGTATTCTCAAACATGGCCTGACCTTATGCTCCGGTTTCACGGCTGGTATTTGTCGCTTTAGGCAACCCGGCGGCGGCTTCAGGTGACTTTGGGTGGGTAAGGGGCCCCGGCAGGGTCAATGTGGTGAGAAATCCCACCAGCAATATACCCGCCAGGCAATAAATGCCGGTGGAAAGGCTGTATTGAGAAGTCATCCAGCCAATCATGAACGGGCCGACAAATCCCCCCAGATTGCCCAGGGCGTTAATCACCCCGCGCGCGCCGCCGGCCAGATGATGGGGAAACAGCACCGGCGGTATGGTCCAAAATACGCTGGAAGCAGATTCATAAAACAGCCCGCACAGCACCAGAAAGGTAAATGATACCCAGATATAATGGCTGAATTGCGCCGAACAGATTAAAAACAGCGCAAATCCGAATAGGGATAGCGCGATGAAAAATTTCCGGTTGTTTCTTTTATCCGACAGCGACGAAATAGCATAGGTGCCGATGAGCATGGCGACATAAGGTAATGTGGATAAGAATCCCACCGCGCCGATGCCCATGGTGGTGAGGTTTTTAATCATCGTCGGCAGCCAGAAGCTGAAGCCATATATACCGGTCTGATAGCAAAAATAGATGACTACCAGTTTCCACAGGCTGTTTTGTTTTAAAATTTCCATCAGCGAGCCGGTATGAATACTTGCTTCCTGCTCCTCTCTGATTTTGTTGTTGATATAACTACGCTCTTCTTCGCTTATCCAATCGGCGTCATCCGGCCGGTTGCTGATAATCGGGAACCAGATAAACAGCAATAACAGCGACATCACCCCTTCGATAATAAACAGTTCCCGCCAGCTCCAGCGACTGATAATCCAGCCGGCAATGGGACCGTTGATAAAGTTGGCGATAAAGACAATACCGCCGATAAATATCGCGTTGGCCCGGGCGCGTTCGGCGTTGGGAAACCAGTTGGAGATAATGATCAGCAGCGCCGGAAAGACACCGCCTTCCGCCACCCCTAAAATGAAGCGCAGCGTCAGCACCTGCCAGTCTTTTTCCACAAAGCCCATCAGAAGAGAGGTGGCGCCCCAGCCAACAATGGTATAGGCGATGAATTTTTTAGCGCTGCCCCCGGCGGCAATCAGCCCGCCGGGTATTTGCAGCAGCAGATAGCCGATAAAGAAAATGCCCGCCACCAGTCCGGCAAAGGTGGTAGATAAACCCAGATCTTTATCCATGCCGCCGGCGATGGCGAAACCAATATTCACCCGATCCATCAGGGCAACGATATAAACCAGAAGTATCGGCGGCAGGATCCTTACCCATCTTTTATTGGGAATCACGTGCGGATCATTGAGCATAGCATTGCCTCTCATTGTGTTTGGTTCCCAGCTGAAGTTGTTATATTGACTCGCCATACTCCAAGGGACTGACTGTCTGTTTTTCAGTGCATCCACTTCGCTAACATCATTATGTGTATGGTTTTCATTGGAACTGTTTGGCTTTATTAAGCCCGCTTCAAACCGCCGCGGTTGTGATTGATTAACCACCAATAACCCGCTGTGGTTTTTGTGAACTGCCTCTCATTGATAATCGTTTTTTAATGAAAGATGTCTTGTCTGTTAACGAGATTATGAATAACCTGTAATCCTGTCAAACAGGTTATGGTGTTAGCGTCCGCTGATTTCTTGAATTGCGAAACTAATCACAAAAAGCACCGGGTGAGCCGACATGAATACGTTTGAAGACTTGGGTTATTGCAAAGTGGATGTCCAGCGCGAGAGCCGGACCGGTTTCCCCGAGGTGATTTTTGGCCAGGGCAAAACCGTTGCGCAGATAGCCGGTATCTTTGATCGCTTGCTGAGCCATCATGGTAAGGCCATGGTGACACGGCTTGGATCAGGCAAGGCGGCGCAGGTAATGGCGGCCTTTCCCGCGGCCCGCTACGACGCCGGGGCGCGCATTCTGTGCCAGGGGGGCGCCAAAGCCCGCTTTGCCGGAGAAGTGATGGTGCTGTGCGCCGGAACCTCGGGGATCTGCCGGTGGCGGAAGAGGCGGCGCTCACCGCCGAATGGATGGGGTGCCGGGTCCGCCGCCGCTACGATGTGGGCGTCGCGGGCATCGACCGGCTATTGGCCTACCGCGATGAAATCGCCCGGGCCAGCGTGTTGATTGTGGTGGCCGGCATGGAAGGGGCGTTGCCAAGCGTAGTGGGCGGCTTGACCGGCAGCCCGGTGATAGCCGTGCCCACTTCGGTGGGTTATGGCGCGCATTTCCAGGGGGTGACGCCGTTGCTGACCATGCTGACGTCGTGCGCCGCCGGCGTCAGCGTGGTGAATATCGATAACGGTTTCGGCGCCGCTTACCAGGCGGCGCAGATCTTGAAGCTGGTGAATGAAGGGGCCCCGCATGCCGCTGCTCTATCTTGACTGCCAGTACGGTATTGCCGGGGATATGATGCTCTGCGCCCTTGTCGGCGCCGGGGCGGATCTCGACTATGTCATCAGGCACTTGAACGGACTGCCGGTGGATCCCTTTGTGCTGGGAGTCTCGCCGGTTAACCAGCACGGCATCGAGGCGAAAACCCTGCAGCTTTTCTTCCCGCTGGCCGATGCCGGACCGGCGCCTTTGGCCGCGCCCGCGCGGCATCTCCATCACCGTCGGGCCGCCGCCATATTGTCGATGATTGAAAGCAGTTCGCTGCCGCCGCGGGTAAAACAGCGGGCCACGGCGGTTTTCAGCGTACTGGCCCGGGCCGAAGGGAAAATCCACGGTATCCCGCCGGGTGAGGTGCATTTCCACGAAGTGGGGGCGATGGACTCCATTATCGATATCATCGGCGTTTGCCTGGCGTTGGAAAGCCTGGATATTGACCGTATCATCGCCTCTCCGGTGGCGGTGGGCGGCGGTAAAAAGCAGATGGCCCATGGCTGTTATCCTATCCCGGCCCCGGCCACCGCCGAGCTGCTGCTGGGTATTCCCCTGGCGGATTTTCCGGTGGAAGGGGAACTGACCACTCCCACCGGGGCGGCGTTTCTCAATGCCCTGGCGGCCGAGTTCCGGGGCCTGCCGGCGGTCACCGTCAGGGCTATCGGCTATGGCGCCGGTAAAAAGCGGTTCAGCCATCCCAACATTCTGCGGGTAATGGTTTGCGAGAGTGCAGATAGCCGGCCGGAACGTGAAACGGTGGTGACGCTGCAGTGCGAAGTGGACGATATCAGCGGCGAGAATCTCGGTTACGTCATGGAACGGCTGTTTGAACAGCAGGCTTTGGATGTCTATTACACGCCGGTCTATATGAAAAAAAACCGCCCCGGCACCCTGGTGACGGTGCTGTGCCGGCCAGAGGACAGCGCCGCGCTGGAAGAGATATTGCTGCTGGAAACCTCCACCTTCGGCGTGCGCCAAACCCGTCACAGCCGGCTTATTTTACAACGGCGTATGGAACAGGTTGCCACACCCTATGGCGATATCGCGGTGAAGATCGGCTTTCGCGGCCGGCGGGTTTATCACATTGCCCCGGAATATGAACAGGTGCGGCAGGCGGCCAAAAACCACCGGGTGCCGTTTGACCAGGTATGGGACGCGGTCCGGCAATCGGCCAATGCCGACTGGGCGGACGCTTGCCTGAAGACCAACCAAGGAGTCCAAGATGCTGGAACAAAAATATGACGTGTTAAAGCAATCCCTGCAGGCGCTGGGAGACGTGGTGATTGCCTTTTCCGGCGGCGTGGACAGCACCCTGCTGCTGAAAGTGGCGCTGGATACACTGGGGCGGGACAGGGTGCTGGCGGTCACTGCCGACAGCGAAACCTACCCAAGGGAAGAGCTATGGGCGGCGCAACGGCTGGCCGCCGAGCTGGACGCCCGTCATGAAGTCATCGCCACCTCCGAGCTGGCCATCGCCGGTTATGCGGAAAATACCCCCAATCGCTGTTATTTCTGTAAAAAGAATCTCTTTGTGAACATACTGCCGCTGATGGAGCGGCAAGGTTACCATCATCTCGCCTTCGGCCTGATTGCCGATGATATGGGAGAACACCGTCCCGGCGTCAAGGCGGCGCAGGAGTACCGGGTGCGGGCGCCGCTGCAGGAAGCGGATTTGTATAAAGCGGAGATTCGCGAACTGGCCCTGCACCTGGGGCTGTCCAACTGGGATAAACCCTCCTATGCCTGCCTGTCGTCGCGGGTGGTTTACGGCGAGGAGATAACCCTGGTCAAGCTGCGGCGTATCGAGGAATCGGAGCGTTACATCCGGTCGCTGGGTATCCGCCAGGTCAGGGTGAGGGTCCACGGTGAAATGGCCCGTGTGGAGGTGGAGCCGGACGCCATGCCGTTGTTACTGATTCAACACGACGCCGTATCCCGGCGGCTGCGGGAACTGGGCTTCAAATGGGTGGCGATGGATCTGGGGGGTTACCAGAGCGGCAGCATGAACCGGATACTGGTGACGGCGGTGGGAGACGGTGCGGCAAAATAGAGGGTTCTGGGGCTAGGAACCGAGTTGTAAAACGCCAAATAGCGGTTGGGACTCATTTAGGTACAGTCCGGCGTGCTTTGGGTCTAAGATTGCTAATCAAGCCCCGATAAGGCTTTTTGCTGGTATCCCAAACTGTTTGTATTGGTTACCAGCCGCTGGATTTGGGGGCGGGTTTACCTTTCCGTTGAGTAATATCTGACAGATTTTTCGGCGCGACATAGACCGTTTCTTTACCGTCCTTATGGGTCTGTAGCAGATCCAGGTTTTTGAGCTTATTCAGATCCGTTCTGGCGGTATTGTCCGATACGCCCAGCCGGTCGCGAACTTCGGCCACGGTAAAAATATTTCCCGGTCTGGCGAAAGCGATGTTTAACAGCATACGTTGCCTGGCATTCAATTCGGCGGCTGTGCCCGACTCATAAAGAAAGACCTCCATATCATTGCGTGTTTTAACCATATGTTTGATGTAATCGATATATTCCACCACCGCACGGCTGACAATCTGGCATTGATAATCGACAAAATAGGTGAGATCCAGCCGATCCGTTTCGGTATAACAATAGGCTTTGGCATAGGCGGTTGCCGCCTTTTTAAGCAATTTGCTAATAGATATATGCGCAAATGCGCTATAGCCGCAACGTAACATATACCAATAGAATAATCCCCGTGCGGTTCTGCCATTGCCATCATTAAATGGGTGAATAAAACCAATCATAAAATGCAGGATATGGGCTTTTATCAAAGGATGTAAATATTCCGTCCCGGTTTCCCTTTCATGGCGTTTATTGGCCCATAGGCAGAGTTCCCGGATGCGGTTTTCGATTTCATCGTGGAAGGGAGGCTGGTGAATGACCTCATTATCAACGCCGGCCACGACGACATCATCGGTGGAGCGGAAATGAGCCGGCCGGTATTTTTCATCCTGAATACCCCCCACGGCAATTGCATGCAGATTCTTGATAAATTCCGGCGTAAGCGCATCGGTGCTATGGGCAGCGATGTATTCCATCATCATATAGTTACCCATGATCATCCGTTCGCCTTCGTCCCTGGGCTGACGCTGAACCTTGATCATTTCCAGCGCAACCCGGCTGGTGGTGGCGGCGCCTTCCAATTGACTTGATGAAATAGATTCCTCGGCCCGCAATTCATCGAACAGGAATTGGGCAGCCGCCAAAGATTCCATTAATTCCGCCTCGCCTGCCGACGATGTTAACCGATCGATGGCAGAGCAGGTCTGTTTGATCAACGGCGTAGTAAATAGTGTGGCTGATTGATCGAGGGCATAGCCTGCCAACGGTATGGTTTGGGCACTTTTATCACGCAAAAAACGCACGAGGGACCAGTAAGCAACCGGGTCAGCATCAGCGGGGAGCCGATGGCGCAGCATGTCCCAGGGCAAATAACGTCCTTCACCATCAACGGCCTGTGCTGTGTTTATGGCGGCGAGCAATTGCACAGGCGCCAAATCCGTAATGCGTAGGGGTTTGGGGGGAAGTTTGATTTTCACCGTTCATCTCAAAATTATGAAAATTTGAGATCAATAGTGGCTATTACGGGTTTTAAAAGCAAGCCTCGTCAACGAAAAGGCATTATCCCGGCGTCCCTTATTTCGGCACAGACCGACCAGACAGGATGGGTAAATCGCTCCGTATTCACACCGATGTAATGCTTTTGCCATTCATTTCGCTGCCCTGCTCAATCAGTGAGTTCACTGCGGTATCGAAGTGCTCCATCATGGCTTTTTTGGCGTTCTCGGCGTCCCGGGCGCAGACGAAGTCGCAAATCTTCTGATGCAGCTCAACGATGCGCTGTTCATATTGCAAATGCTCTTTTTGCGCCTCCAGGCCGGCATAGACGGACTGTTTCAGCTGGGCGTGCAGAGCCTGCAGCAAAATCATGAACAGCGGGTTTTTCGAGGCCTGGGAAAGCACCAGGTGGAAGTGGATGTCATGCTCCACAAAGCTTTCGGTATTGTGGAAATTCTCGCGAATCAGCCGCATTTCCTGCTGCAGTAAGGCGAAATCCTGCTCGGTGCCGTTAACCGCCGCCATTTCGGCGCAGCCGATCTCCAGCCAGCGGCGTACCGACAGGATTTGCGACGCCGTCACCTGCTCCGTGGCGGAAGCGAAGCCGAAGATAAGCTGCAATACGCTGGCATCGAAGTGTTTGATGCGCGGCACTTTGCCGCTTTTGATCTCCAGTACCCCCAGGGCCGACAGGGATCGGTATGATTCCCGCACCACACCGCGGCTGACGCCGAGATCCTGAATGATCTGCATCTCGCTGGGCACCGCCATGCCGGCGGTGAGATTTTCCCGAGGGATCAGTTCCAGAATGTAGTTTTGCACCTGGCTCGATAGCGTATTATGTTCCAGCAGCATTTTAGTGGTCATGGCGATTCAATTCCCTCTTGATGAACGGTATGCGTCATACCGTTCAGTCCGGTGATAAATACCGCAACCAGTGCAGATATCAGACTGCTGACAACCATGCACGGACCTCAAGCAGCCTGTTCCGACCGGGCCCTTTGTTGTCAAACCCAGATATCATCGTTTTCTTCCCGCCCGCCGTCAATGCGCCCTATTGTCCGGTAAATTCCCGCCAAAAACCAGCCACCCGAGGCGGACGGTAATTAACCTTATGCAAAGGGACCGGCCCTGCGGCTAACGTTAATAGAAAGTGTGATCATATTATCAAATATGTTAACGATCCTGTAAACCTGTTTGACAGGTTTCAAGGCAAAATATACCCTTCCTCTAAGCTCTATATTCCCTGTCTCTTCTCCAAGATGACCGTTACCGACAACCTCACAGGATGATTGTTATGTGGAAAAACGATAAAGAGCTGTTTCAACTGATGCGCAGCAGGCTTTTTACCGCCGTGGTGGGGGACATCCTCGACACCCTGGGCTATTTGCATCAGTTCGTTTCTCCGGCCATCAAACCCCTGCACCCGGATATGGTGGTGGCCGGGCGGGCCATGCCGGTATTGGAAGCCGATGTGTATGAACAGCGCTCCACCTCCGGCCGCACCGCCATCGGTGAAAAGCCGTTCGGCATCATGTTCGAGGCGCTGGACTCTTTGCAGGAAGATGAAGTGTATATCACCACCGGAAGTTCACTGCGCTATGCGCTGTGGGGCGGCCTGATGTCCACGCGCGCCATGCATTTGCATGCCGCCGGGGCGGTGCTGGACGGTTTTGTCCGCGATTCGGCGGAGATTCTCGAACTCGGTCTGCCGACCTTTTCCCACGGCACCTATGCGCAGGATCAGGGGCCGCGCGGCAAGGTCATCGACTTTCGGGTGCCTATTGAATTTCACGGCGTTGCCGTGAAACCGGGGGATATCGTGTATGGCGACCGCGACGGCCTGTTGATTATTCCGCGGGAAATCGAGGGGGAAGCCATTTCCCGGGCGCTGGAAAAGGTCAATACCGAAAGCGATGTCCGCCGCGCCATTAAGGACGGTATGAGCACCGTGGAAGCATTTGAAAAATTCGGCGTGATGTAGCGCCATTGCCGGCGCGCTCAATCCGCTTGGGGTTCACCGCATACCGGGGACAGTGCATTCCCGGTATTAAGGAGATAAAGGCATGTTCAAAAAACACTATTCGAAGATCCTATTTTTGTTATTTATCGCCGGCATCGTGAATTATCTGGACCGGGCGGCATTCTCGGTTGCCATGCCCTATATCAAGGATCACCTTCATCTTTCTCCCACCGAAGTGGGGGTGATGCTCAGCAGCTTTTTCTTCGGTTATGCCCTGTTTAATTTTGTCGGCGGCCATCTGTCGGATATATACGGTCCGAGAAAAGTGTTTGCCATCGCCATGGTGTCATGGTCGCTGTTTTGCGGCCTGACCGGCCTGGCGTTCGGATATGGTATGCTGTTTGTCGTTCGCCTGCTGTTCGGCATGAGCGAGGGGCCCATCAGCACCACCATTAACAAATGCATCAGCAATTGGGTGCCGCTGAGCCAGCGATCGCGGGCCGTGGGGATCGCCAATGCCGGCAACCCGTTGGGCGGGGCTATCGCCGGGCCTATCGTTGGGATTATCGCCGTGATGTGGAACTGGCGTATTTCATTTATCATCCTGATGGTGCTGGGTTTTGTCTGGACGTTCTTCTGGCTGCGATCCTTTACCGACCGGCCCCATTCCAATCCCCATACTTCCGCTCAGGAAGTGTCGGAATACGATGAAGAACAGCAAACCCTCCTTGCCGGGCAAGGGGACAGGCATAAGCTGCCTCTGCGTTTCTACCTCGCCCAGCCCATTGTGCTGTTTACCGGGCTGGCGTTTTTTTCCATCAATTACATCCTGTATTTCTTTTTGACCTGGTTCCCCAGCTATCTGTCGATGGAAAGGGGCCTGAATATCAAGGAAATCAGCATCGCCTCCGCCATCCCGTGGCTTATCGGCAGCGTCGGTATCGCCATTGGCGGCGCCACCTCCGACTGGATATTCCGTAAAACCCATAACCTGTTGTTTTCGAGAAAAATCATGCTGGTGGGGGGACTGATCCTGTCGGCGATCTGCTTAAGTTTCGCCGGCAGCGTGACGTCGGTGAACAGCGCGGTCAGCCTGATGGCCCTGGGGATCTTTTTCATGTACTTCTCCGCCGCGGCGCCCTGGTCCATCATTTCCGAGCATATTTCACCGGACAAGGTCGGCGGCGTGGGCGGGTTTGTCCACCTGATGGCCAACACCTCGGGCATGATCGCGCCGATCCTGACCGGCGTGATCGTGCAATACACCGGCAGCTTTATCGCGGCATTTATCCTGGCGGGGGCGGTGGGCGTGGTGGGGGCGTTAGGAGTGGCGCTGTTCGTCAAGCCGATACCCGGCGGGATCGTTAACGGGAGCCTTATCCATGACAATCGCTAATGCCTTCTCACTGGCCGGCAAAACCGCCCTTATCACCGGCGGGGCCAGCGGCCTCGGTTATGCCATGGCGGAATGCATGACCGCCGCCGGCGCAAAGGTGATCGTCGCCGGACGCAACGGCGAGGCCGCGCGCCAGGCGGCACAAAACCTCGGTCCCGAGGCCGCCTGGGCGTCGTTTGATATCGGTGAAACCGGCAAGACCCAGGGATGGGTAGACAATCTGCTCACCACCTACGGGCAGATCGATATTCTGGTGAACAATGCCGGCAACCACTGCAAAAAGCCCATTGAAGAGATGACGGTGGCGGAATTCGAATCGGTGCTGGATGTGCATGTGGTCGGGGCCTTTGCCCTCACCAAGGCCCTGGTGCCGCATATGAAGCAGCACGGCAGCGGCAGCGTGCTGTTCATCGCTTCCATGACATCGTTCCTGGGGCAGCCCTATGTCAGCGGCTACGCGGCGGCGAAATCCGCCTATCTCGGGCTGATACACAGCCTGGCCACCGAGCTGTCCGGCGCCGGGATCCGGGTAAACGGCATCGCCCCCGGCTGGATCGATACGCCGATGCTGCGCAAGGCTATCGCCGGGGATGATGAGCGGAAAAATAAAATTCTCGGCCGCACGCCGATGAAAAAATTCGGCAAACCGCAGGATATCGGCTGGGCCGCCACTTACCTGTCCTCCGACGCCGCGGCGTTTGTCAGCGGTCACGTCCTGGTGGTGGACGGCGGGGCGCTGATCGGCTTTTGATTTATCCGGACGGGCTACGCTTCCCGCCCCGTGGAGTATCCCATGAGCAAAAGAGCACTGTTGTTA
This sequence comes from Sodalis ligni, assembly GCF_016865525.2. NCBI lineage: Bacteria > Pseudomonadati > Pseudomonadota > Gammaproteobacteria > Enterobacterales > Bruguierivoracaceae > Sodalis > Sodalis ligni. Next base: position 1,250,368 of record NZ_CP075169.1, read on the forward strand.
AACCCGAAAGATAATTGCGTGGTGGCGCTGGAGGACATCGCCAAGGGGGATGAGGTGAATTATGAGGGCGGTGAATTTACCGCCCTTCATGATGTGACCCTGGGACATAAGTTGGCCATTGTGGATATGGAGAGCGGCGCGCAGGTTTACAAATACGGCGCGATTATCGGGTCGGCGACCCAGACTATCGGCCGGGGCAGCCATATTCACTCTCATAACCTGAAGAGTAATTATATCGAAGGCTATCACCATGACGACGCCGGCTATTCGGCCTCGGGGGAGCAGGCATAATGCAAGGCTATATCAGACCGGACGGAAGTGTCGGCATCCGCAACTCGGTACAAGTCATTTTTATGGTGGAGTGCGCCAGCCATGTGGCGAAGAATATCGCCGAATCTTTTCAGCGGCCGGACGTGCAATTTTTCGGTTTCTCCGGCTGCTACCCCAGCGACTACGGCTACCGGCTGGTGAAGAATCTGGCGACCCACAGCAACGTCGGCGCGGTCCTGATAGTTTCCCTGGGGTGCGAAAACTTCGATCGCGATGGGCTGGCCCGGGAGGTAAAAGCCAGCGGGCGTCCCTGCCATCTGCTGGTGATCCAGGAGAACGGCGGCACGCTTGAGACCATCAAACGCGGGAAAGCCCTGGTGGCGGATATGCTGGAAGAGATTGCCCGGGTTCCCCGGCGTGAAATCGACTTCAGTGATTTGATTATCGGTACTATTTGCGGCGGTTCCGACGGCACCAGCGGCATCACCGGCAATCCTGCGGTGGGCCGGGCCTTCGATTACCTGCTGACCCAGGGCGCCAGATGCATGTTTGAAGAGAGCGGGGAGCTCATCGGCTGCGAGGATCATATGATGGCGCGGGCGGCCAGCGAAACGGCCCGCGATCAAATCGACCTGGCGATGCGCAAGGCTAAACGCTACTACTCCATCATGGGGCTGGGCAGCTTTTCCAACGGCAATGCCGTGGGCGGCTTGACCACGCAGGAGGAGAAATCCCTCGGCGCTTACACCAAATCAGGCGACAGTCCCATCAACGGCGTGATCTTGCCGACGGAAGTGCCTCCGCGGCCGGGTTTGTATCTTATGGATGTGGTGCCCGACGGCGAGCCACGTTTTGGTTACCCCAATATTAACGATACCTCGGAAATCATCGAGCTCATCGCCACCGGTTGCCATGTGATACTGTTCACTACCGGCCGGGGATCGGTGGTGGGTTCGGTCATCTCGCCGGTTATCAAGATTTGCAATAACCCGCAGACTTACCGCAACCTCAGCGACGATATGGATGTCAACGCCGGGCGCATTATCAGTGAAGGGGCTTCTTTGGATGATGTGGCGCAAGACATTCTGCACTGCATCCGCGCTGTTGCCGGCCAGGAGCTCAGTTGTTCCGAACGGCTGGGACACAGCGAATTTGTCCTGACCTATAAAGCCTTTGATTATGAGAAGAGCGGCTGCCGTATTGCCTGAGATAAGCACGGCAGCCGGCCTGGCGTTTGGGGGCTCCCCAAACGCCGTCCCATACCTTATTTGCCGCATGGCCCGCCCCCAGCGGAGTTTTTCCAAACGACGCCCGCAGCGCAGCATCACCGCTGCGTTGACATCTGCTATTCAGCATTGATCACCGTAAAAATGCCTCATGCTTTAAAATATATTTCCATTTTTTGCCATGATATTAATTTATTCAAAACAAAGTTTGTTCTTTATGAATTTATGTTCGTCAAAAATGTCGTGGCGACAGTATCGACATTAATGCCGTTCATCGCCGGGGCGCAAATAAATAACCCAGTAGGTCAACCCCACTAACAGGCCCCCGCCGAAAATATTCCCGATGGTTCCCGAAATAAGTTTGCCGGTAAAAAATTGCCCCCCCGCCAGGGCAGGAAATTGACCCGGCGGGGCGTAAATTCCTTCCAAAAAGGCCGGCGACGAATAATCGCGGATAATAATAGCCAATGGAATGAGAAACATATTGGCGATACTGTGCTCGAATCCGCTGGCGACAAACATTCCAATGGGCAGCAGCATGGCGAACATTTTATCGCTCAGGGTGTGTCCGGAATAACTCAACCATACCGCCAGGCAAACCATTGAATTGGCCAGAATACCAAGGAATACCGCCTCCACAAAGGTATGGTGCATCTTATGATCGGCGGTCTGCAATACGTTTAATCCCCAACCGCCGTTGGATGACATGCTCTGCCCGGCAAACCAGATCAAGGCGACAAAAAACAGCGCCCCCACCAGATTGCCGAAATAGACATTAATCCAATTCAATGCCAGCTGTTTCCAGGTGATGCGGCCGCTGGCCTTGGCCACTACCGTTAATACCGTGGAGGTAAAAAGATCGGCGCCGCATACCACCACCAGAATCAGGCCGAGGGAAAAACAAAGGCCGCCCACCAGTTTTACCAGACCGCTGGCCGGGGCCGGTCCGGCGGTCACGGTAATATAAAATGCAAAAGCAATGGAGATAAACATACCGACGGTCATTGCCAGGAAAAAGGTGATTTCCGGTTTTTTCATGGTCTTATAAACGCCGGCCTGCTCGGCCACTTTTGCCATTTCCGCCGGCAGGCGCAGATCAAAGGAATTTTCGATGTTCATAATGACTCCCGATTATTAATTATCTATGGCATGGTAATAACGGTTATTGCTCAATAAAGTAGGGACTTGGAAAATAATGGTTCTTAAATTAAATGCATTTCTCATACCATAAAGATGGAAAAGATATGTTCCTGATTGCTTTTCGTGGTAAACCGGAAGACTGACAGCAAATATATTGCGTAATAAGAATTATTTACATTTACCGTTTACGATTGGGAGGAATGAAAACCGCTATGTATTTAATTATACAACGAATTGCTTTTACGACGCTAATGTCTCCGCGTCGGCAGAGATAGGCCATAAAACACCGTATCAGATCAAATTAATGAACCGGCCGAATATTCTTTCCACCCGTACTCCTTTAAACTGAAAAAAATGTTTAGGATGGCCACGAAGCAACGCTGATGCTGAAAACGTCGAATGATAGTGAAATAAACGACCAATGGCAGGAAGCGATAATCCGGATCTCGCAAACCCTCTTTTTTCAGCGGGACGACGCATCGATATTATCCGCTCTGATGCCTTTGCCGATACCCTGCCGGTTCATCGATCTGGTGCTGTTCCTGCCGCGCCGCCATTTCAGCTGCGACCGGGACGGGCCCCGAGCCGGCCCCGAGCCGGATCTCGAGCAAGATCTGCCGGAAAATCACAGCCGCTGCGTGCTGCCGGTAGCATCTCCCCGCCGCCGGTTCGGCGACGTTTATTTTACCCGGACCGACGGATATCATTACAGCCAGGATGAGCGTGCGTTTTTACGCCGTCTGGCGCAGCTGCTGGCGGTGGCGCTGGAAAATCTCGCTGTGCAGGATACCCTGCGTCTGGAAAACGAGGTATTGCGCCATGAGCGGGATCACCACCGGATTTTGGTGGATGTAACCAATTCCGTGCTCTCCTGCCTGGATATGGACGCGCTGGCGTCAGAAGTGTCGAAGGAGATCCATCGGTTTTTCGGCATTGACTATATCAGTCTGGCGCTATGCGAGAACGCCGGGGAAAACGTTCGTCTTAATCGGTATGTCACTCACTATCAAGCCGGCAAGCCCATGCGGCGCGAGCAAACACGTGTCCCCCTGGCCGGTAATGCCCTGGCGCAAAGGGCACTGGCGCAAACTGAACCCCTGGTTATCAATTTGCAGGATGAGCCGCAGTGGGCGGAGGATGATCCGCACCTGGCCGCAATGCTGCGGGAAGGGGTACACACATTGTGCCTATTGCCGATGCTGTTCGGCCATAAGCCGCTGGGGATTCTGAAACTGGCGCAATACCAGCAGGGTATCTTCAGCGAGTCCAACCTGCGGTTGCTGAGCCAGATTACCGCCCGCATCGCCATCGCGGTGGATAACGCCCGCGCCTACGACGAAATAACCCGGCTGAAAGACAATCTGGAACACGAAAATATCTGGCTTAACGAACAGATGTATAACAGCGGCAGCTTCGGCGAGATTATCTGGAAAAGCGCGGCGATGGGGGCGCTGCTTGAGCAGGTGCAAATGGTGGCGGACAGCGACAGTACGGTACTGATCCTCGGTGAGACCGGCACCGGCAAGGAGCTCATTGCCCGCGCGATCCACGAGCTCAGCGCGCGCAACGGCAAACCCATGGTGAAGATGAATTGCGCCGCGGTCCCGTCCGGCCTGCTGGAAAGCGATCTGTTCGGCCATGAAAAGGGAGCGTTTACCGGCGCCACCACCACCCGTCACGGCCGCTTTGAACTGGCGGAGGGGGGAACGCTGTTTCTCGACGAGGTGGGGGATTTGCCGCTGGAGCTGCAGCCCAAGCTGTTGCGGGTGCTGCAGGAGCGGGAAATCGAACGGCTGGGGGGCAGCAAAGTGATACCGGTGAATGTCCGGCTTATCGCCGCCACCAACCGCGATCTCAAGGACATGGTGGCTGAGCGACAGTACCGCAGCGATCTCTACTACCGGCTGAATGTCTTCCCGATTCTCATTCCCCCCCTGCGGGAGCGGCCGGAAGATATTCCGCTGCTGGCAAAGTTCTTCACCCAGAAGATTGCCCGCCGCATGAACCGCACTATCGACAGCATCCCCGGCGAAACCCTGCGCCGGCTCAGCCAGCTCTCCTGGCCCGGTAACGTCCGCGAGCTTGAGAACGTCATCGAGCGGGCGGTGATACTGACCCGGGGTACCCAGCTTAATCTGCGGCTGGATGAACTGCAGCCCGCCGTATCGCCGCCCGTCGCCCGCCCCCCCGCACCGGAGCCCGCCATGCACCGCCCGGCGCCCGTCCCGCTGGAAAACGACGAGACTGAGCGCCAGCGCATCATACAGGCGCTGCGGGAAGCGAACGGCATCGTAGCGGGTCCGCGCGGCGCCGCCATGAAGCTGGGGGTTAAACGTACGACGCTGTTGTCCAGGATGCAACGGCTGGGCATCTCCCCGCAGGCATGGTAGGCCCGCGATCACCGAGCGTGCCACGAACCTGTTGAAGGGAGTCCGTGCCGAAGGGGGCGAAGCGGGCGTGGTTTTCCCGCCCGCCGGAGCGCCCCTTGGCATGGTAGGCCCGATGCCACGGGCCCGACGGATGTTCTAAGCAGTAGTGATGGCAGGAGTGATAGCGTCATCCACCGCATTACGCAGCCGCGCCTTCAAATGGCTGTATTCGGTTTGCACATAGTTTTCCGCCCAGCGCTGATCGTCAATCATTTCCAATTTCACCGCGCAATACTTATATTCCGGCGTCTTGGAAATAGGATCCAGATGATCAATGGTCAGCTCATTACAGGCGCCAATCCACCATTGGTAGGTCATATAGACCGCCCCAAGGTTAATGCGCTCGCTCACCGCCGCACGGGTAATGACCTTACCGCGGCGGGAAGAGACCCACACCAATTGCTGATCGCGAATGCCCAGCTTCTCGGCGTCCTTAGGATTAATCTGCACATAACCCGGCTCATCCGCCAGGGTGGCCAGCGCCGTACAGTTACCGGTCATAGAACGGCAAGAGTAATGGCCCACCTCCCGAACGGTGCAGAGCACCAGCGGGAACGCATCATCCACCTGATCCAGCGGCGGCCGCCATTCGGCGGCGAACAGCAGGCCTTTACCGCCAGGACGGTCGAATTTATTGCCTTCATACAGCCACGGCGTGCCCGGACTGCTTTCTTCCGTACAGGGCCAGGGAACATAACCGAATCCGGCCAGTTTCTCATAGGTGGCGCCGACGTATAACGGGCACAGCCCCCGCAGTTCGTCCCAGATCTCCTTGGTATTATTGTAAAACATCGGATAACCCAGGGCGGTGGCCATCAGGCTGATGATCTGCCAGTCGGTCTTGACGTTGAACTTCGGTTCCACCGCTTTTTCGAAGTGTTGGAAGCCGCGGTCGGCGGCGGTATAGACCCCTTCGTGCTCGCCCCAGGAGGTGGACGGCAATATCACATCCGCCACCGACGCGGTTTTGGTCATAAAGATGTCCTGCACAATCAGCAGTTCCAGCTCGCTGAACGCCTGGCGCATCACCGACAAATCCGGTTCGGTCTGCAACGGATCTTCACCCATGACATAGTTGGCTTTGATTTCGCCGCTAAGGATTTTGTGCGGTACATCGGTCAGGGTAAACCCGGGCTCGGCGGGCAGGGATTCAACACCCCAGGCGCGGGCGAATTTTTCCCGGGCCGCCGGGTCGGTCACCGGCTGATAGCCGGGGAACATATTCGGCAGCGCGCCCATATCGCAGGCGCCCTGCACGTTATTCTGGCCGCGTACCGGGCCGACGCCCACATTGGGTTTACCCAGGTTGCCGGTCATCAGCGCCAGTCCGGACAGTCCCTTCACCACATCCACCGCCTGGCCCCACTGGGTGACGCCCATGCCCCACAGAATGGTGGCGGTGGGCGCGGCGGCATACATGCGGATGGCTTCGCGGATCTGCTGCGCCGGCAGGCCGGTAATCTCTTCCACATATTCGGGGGTGTACTTGGCGACGATGGATTTGTATTCGTCAAAGCCTTCGGTATTGCGCGCCACGTAATCCGCATCGTACAGATTTTCATTAATCAGCACGTTGGCAAAGGCATTCACCAGCGCCATATTGGAACCATTTTTCAGCGGCAGCCACAGGTCGGCCAGGCGGGCGGTTTCAATGCGCCGCGGGTCGCAGACAATGATTTTAGCGCCTTTCTGTTTGGCCTTGAGGATGCGCCGCGCCACGATGGGATGCGAATCGGCGGCATTGTAGCCGAACACCAGCAGGCATTTGGTATCTTCGATTTCACAAATCGAATTGCTCATGGCGCCGTTGCCAAGCGTCACCTGTAAACCGGACACCGACGGGCCGTGGCAGACACGGGCGCAGCAGTCGACATTGTTGTTGCCTATGACGGCACGGGCGAACTTCTGCATGACATAATTGGTTTCATTACCGGTGCCGCGGGACGAACCGGTTTGCATAATGGCCTTGGGGCCATATTTCTCTTTAATATGGCGCAGCCGAGAGCTGGCGAATTCGATGGCCTCGTCCCAGGATACCTCTTCCAGATTACCGCCTTTTTCCCGGCGGATCATCGGGCTGCGCAGCCGTGGCGTCAGCAGGCGGGTATCATTGAGAAAATCCCAGCCGTAATATCCCTTCAGGCAAAGCTGGCCCTGATTGGTGACGCCATTGGCCGCCTCGGCGCCGACGACGTTCCCGTTTTCAACCAACAAATTGATTTTGCAGCCGGAGCCGCAGTACGGACATACGGTAAGTGCTTTATGCATTATGCCATACCCCTTGTGGAGGATTTTTTACTCATAAATCCCGTGATGAATTAATAAGCGGTCAGGACAGGATGGCGCCGAAGCCTTCCAACGCGGCCCGCTGCCGTTTTTTCAGTTTCATGTTTTCCACCGCTTCATTGGTCATCAGGACCAATGCGTCGGTGGGGCAGGCGCTGACGCAAGCCTGGCCTTCTGGGCGGCCTTCGCATAAATCGCATTTCTGCGCTTCAGCCTTGATACTGTGCCCCGCCAACGGATTGCGTTCGTCGTAAACGTGCCGGGTAACGATATCCATGGCGCCATAGGGACATGCCACGGCGCAGGTTTTGCAGCCGATGCATTTTTCCTGCAAGACCTGGATATGGTCTTTGGCGTGAATAATCGCGCCGTTCGGACAGGCATTGGCGCAGGGCGCGTCTTCACATTGCCGGCACAGCACCGGCGTACTGATGTTCCACTCCTTGATGACTTTCAGCCGGGGCAAAAAGTTCTCGGGAGTCAGCGCGCCGGGGCGATTGCCGTTGTGCGCGACCACGCAAGCGACTTCACAGGTAAAGCAGCCAATGCATTTTTGGGGATCGGCTATAACAAACCGGTTCATGTATTTCTCCTCGCGTTGCCGATGGTAAAAATGCCCCGGCCCGCCTCGGGCGATTAATAGCCTTATATAAAGCAGGGTTTATGCCAGTTTGCAAGTGAAACGGAATTATTTTAACCCACTGATATTTAATTATTTTTTAACATAGCTTAACGAATATATCTTGAAAATCATGCCCTTTATCGTCATATCGACAAAATTGACGATGCCGGCCCTGCTTCGACACAGCGGCCTGTCACCGCTGTATTATCCCTACTGCCGCTGGTTTGGCTGTTGAACCCGTCGCTATTGAAATTGACACGGACGGCATCCGGCCGTTCACTCATTGCCAGGGGGGGCATTGTCAGGGACCACCGGGGGGCCCCCCCCGCCCCCCCGCCACTGCTCCAGCCGCTGGTAAAGCGCGTTCACCGCCCGGGTGACCGGTTCGGTCATGGGAAAATAAAACGCCACCACGTCCGGCTGAATGCCGACAAACCAGACCTCGGCAATATCTTCTTTCAACTGTTCGATAACAAAGCTGAGGGGCAAGTTATGGGTGCTCATGATAAACATCCCGGCGATATCCGCCGGATCGATAAGCCGGATGTCTCCGGGTATGAGCGTCATGTCGGCGGCATCCACCACTACCACCCGCCGCGGCCGCAGGGCCCTTACGCGGTGGACGACATTTTCCGGCGTGGCGCCACCGTCCACCACCGTCCAGCCGGCGACCGGCTTGAGGGTCATCAGCTCCGCCAGCAGCGGACCGGCGCCGTCGTCCCCCATCATGCTGTTGCCGACGGTTAGCACGACGCTGAGATCGCTAGTATTGGCATTCATTTCCAGCTTCCTATGATAAGAAGACACAATGACATCAAGCCGGCCGATCCAGTGAGTATCGGGCCTAGCCTGCCGTGGGGCGCCCGGTCGGCTTGCGCCGATTCGCCCCCGCTTGGCATGCTCTCCCGATGTTCAGGCTCTCGGCAAACAGGCTCATATGCTTACGCATAGCAGACTACGGACAAACATACTCGGAGTCGATAAGGCGGGACAGGCTGCTAGAAGAGTAAACCGTCCGCGCCAGGGACGGCGCGGATCGAGCCTCCAGGGACGGATTTACGGCGTGTTTACGATCTAGCAGCCTGTCCCGACCTAGCATTTTTGGCATACTCAGATGCTTACGCACGGTTTTATACCCTCCTGACGATAAGATAGATGGCCGGCTCGCGGGAGATTTCCCCCAGCAGGGCTATGAGCCGGGCGCTCCATTCGTTAAAGGGCGCCGGCGCCTGGGATTGCAACGGGGCCAGCGCGTTGGCCAGCAGGTCGGTATGGCTGCTGTCGATGATGATTTCGCCGAAGGTCAGCAGACCGTGCATTTTGCGCCGCGCCTCGCCCTCGGGCAGCAGTTCCACCCATTCCCGATACTGCTCGAGGGGGCAGATAAGCTCTTTGTTGAGGCAGTCGATCACCCCCACGTGGTGGCCGATGGCCAGGGAGTAATACATTACCTGCTGCGCCTGGGCCGGCATATCGTCGTCGCTGTCGAGGAACTTCTGGCGCAATGACCAGATATAGACATCAGCCATGATGAATTTCACCCTGTAATGTGTGCAGCAGCTGCTGGACGATCTCCCGCAGGCGGGGGTCGTCTTCGCGGCGCAGCCACTCCTCGACGCGCTGCGCCAGGACCGGGACGGTGGCGCCCGCCAGCAGGCCCAGCAGGCGGTCGCTGATTTTTCGGCCTTCCCGGTAGCCCGCCAGTTGCCGGGCTTCGCGCTCGACAATCACCCGGGCATGCAACGGCACGTCCGGCAGCAGCAGCGAGGCTTTCTCCCCCGGCTGTTCGATGTGCGTCTCGCCTTTGAGCTTTTGCTCCAGCAGGCCGAGGGCCACGGCGAAACCATAAATGGTGGCCGCCGGCGTGGGCGGGCAGCCGGGAATCCAGACATCAATGGGCACGATGCTTTCGCTGCCGCTCCATACGCAGTAGAGATCGTGGAAAATACCGCCGCCGCAGCCGCAGGCGCCGTAAGAAATGCAGATTTTCGGATCCGGCGCCGCATCATAGGCGCGCAGGGCCGGGGTGCGCATGGCGCGGGTGACCGCGCCGGTAAACAGCAGGATATCGGCGTGGCGCGGCGACGCCACCACCTTGATGCCGAAACGCTCGGCGTCGAACAGCGGCGTAATGGCGGCGAAAATTTCGATTTCACAGCCGTTGCAGCCGCCGCAGTCAACGCGGTAGACGTAGGCCGAACGCTTGATATCCTTCAACAGGGTCTTTTTCAGCGCCAGCGTATGTTCATCGGGAGTTACGGGAACGCTGACATGTTGATTCAACGGAATGTCCAGGCTCATTGGTTCTCTCTCCCCGTGTTATGCCGCAACCGAAGGTTACGGTTGGCATGGAGGTTTTGATGGCGTTTGCAGTCCGGACAGGTTTCGAACTGCGGACGCAGCGCCTCTACCGCCCCGTCGTCCAGACCCGAATGGACCAGCAGCGCCATGGCGTACTCGACGGATTTTTTCGCGATAAACGGCTGATGGCAAACCCGGCACTCTTGCAGGGCGAAGGTGGCGGTCACGTACAAATCCGCTTTTTGCGTGACCGCCATTTCGAACTCTTCCGACAGCACGATGGCGCGGGTGGGGCAGACCTCTTCGCAGCGGCCGCAGAAAATGCAGCGCCCGAGGAACAGCTGCCAGCGCCGCTCGCCGCTGGCGATATCGGTTTCCATGGTCAATGCGTTGGCCGGACAAACGCTGGTACAGGCGGCGCAGGCAATGCACTGTGCGGGGTCGTACTTCGGTTTACCGCGAAAGCCGGGGCAGACATCCAGCGGCTTGAACGGATATTTGACCGTGGCCTCACCGGCTTTCAGGATGGTTTTAAACAGTTTAAACATTGTCCAGCCCTCTACTTAAGCGGCGAATGGGTACGCTCAATGCCATAGCGTTCCAATTCCTGGTAGGGCACGGTTTTCGCCCGGCGTTTGTTCACATCCACCAGCGTCACGCGGTCGGTACAGGAGTAGCAGGGATCGAGGCTGCCGATAATCAGCGGCGCGTCGGAAACGGTGTTGCCGCGCAGCATATAGCGCAGCACCGGCCAGTTGGCGTAGGTGGCGGCGCGGCAGCGCCAGCGGAACAGCTTCTGGTTATCCCCCAGCATGCTCCAGTGCACGTCCTCGCCCCGGGGCGCTTCAACGAATCCCAGCGCGAATTTATGCGGCTGATAGGTAAAGCCTTCGGTGAGCAGCGGTCCGCCGGGCAGATTATCCAGTCCGTATTCAATCATGGCCATGGAGTCCAGTACCTCTTTCACCCGCACCATCAGCCTGGAATAGACATCGCCGTTATCCTGGGTAAACAGGGTTTTCGGCAGATTGGCGTAGTTGGCGTAGGGGTGATCGAAACGCAGGTCGCGGTTAAAGCCGCTGGCGCGGATCATCGGTCCCACCGGGCTGTAATCCCTGGCGGTCTTCCGGTCCAATATGCCGATACCCTGGGTGCGCTGCGCCATGTTCGGCGTGCTGAGCAGCATATCCACCAGTTGAACGAACTCTTTGCGCATTTCCGCCACCAGCAGCTGGGTTTTCAGGCGCTGATCCTTAAGGATATCCCGCCGCACGCCGCCGATGAGGTTCATGCCGTAGGTTTTACGGGCGCCGGTGAGCAGTTCCGCCATGGTCATGGATTTTTCCCGCACGCGGAAAAACTGCATAAAACCGGTATCGAAGCCGACGAAGTGGCTGGAGAGGCCGATATTCAGCAAATGGCTGTGCAGGCGTTCCACCTCCAGCAGGATGCTGCGGATGGCATGGGCGCGCGGCGGAACCACGATGCCCAGGGCATTTTCCACCGAGCTGGTATAGGCCACGCTGTGGGCGAACCCACAGATACCGCAGACCCGGTCGGAAAGGAAGGTCACCTCGTTGTAACCCATCCGGGTTTCCGCCAGCTTTTCCATGCCGCGGTGGACATAGAACAACCGGTAGTCGGCGTCGACGATCTGTTCGCCGTCCACGAACAGCCGGAAGTGGCCCGGTTCGTCGGAGGTGATATGCAGCGGGCCGATGGGCACTACACGGGTCTCGCCGGGGGCGGCGTTTTCAAAGGGGTAGGTTTCGCCGTCGCTGGTGGGCGCCGGCCGCTGGCGATAGTCCATGCTGTCTTTTCGCAGCGGGTAGAGATCTTCCGGCCAATCGTCCGGCAGCACCAGACGGCGCTCGTCCGGCAGTCCCACCGGGATCAGGCCGTACATATCGCGGATTTCACGCTCGCCCCATACCGCCGCCGGTACCCGCGGCGTGACGGACGGAAACTCCAGGGTAAGGGCGCTTACCAGCGCTTTCACCGTGATCCAGCACTTTTCCCCCTGTTCCATGGACAGCACGTAATAGACGGCATAGTCGCCGCACAGGGTCCGCTCGTCGTTGCCGAACAGCACCGGCAGCCAGCCCCCCAGGTTGTAATAAAGGAACTCCACCACCTCCGGCAGGGCGTTGACCTTAACCGTGATGGTGAGCTGATTGGCGGTTTGCCACTCCTCAGCCAGGATTGCCGCCGGGAATTTTTCATGTACCTGCGCCAGGTAACCCAGGCCGCCTTTCTTTTCGCTGAACGCACCGGAAGGAGCATCGGTAAGGTTATTGGAAATGTTATCAGTCACTTTACTTCTCCAGACGGGGTATGGGGGGTAACGGCGGCGGTATCCGGCGCGGCCCAGGGCCAGTGAAACGTGGTGGCGTCGCGCTGCAGGACGATGGCGGCGGCGTTTTCCAGCAGGTGGACTACCGGCCGCGGGATATAGGTGCCCATGACCAGCATCAGCACCAGCAGCACGGCCATGGGCACCGTGGTGAGCCAGCCCAGCTCCCCTTTGCTGACCGCCTCTGGCTGGCTGCCGAAAACCGTCAGGGCAACCATGCGCACCAGGCCGCCCAGCACCACGGTAAGCAGCAGCAACAACACCAGGGTCAGCAGGATATGGCCGGATGCCAAACCGGCGGTGACCGTCATGAATTCGCTGAGAAAAATATTGAACGGCGGCATGCCGCCCAGGGCCAGCGCGCCGCCGGCCATAAGCACGGCGGTAAAGGGCACCACTCGCAGCATGCCTTTTACCGCGCCCATATCACGGGTGCCGTACTTCAGCAGCACGTTGCCGGAGCCGCAGAACAGCAGGGTTTTTGCCAGGCTGTGGTTGAGGGTATGGAGCAGCGCCGCCAATACCCCCAGCGGTCCGCCGATGCCGACGGCCACCGCGATAAGCCCCATGTTTTCGACGCTGGAGTAGGCCAGCAGCCGCTTGATGTCATGCTGCACCAGAATAAAAAAGGCCGCCACCGCCACCGACAGCAACCCGAACACCAGCAGCAGGCGGCCGGGAAACAGCGGACCGATGGCGCCGCTCACCAGGATGTAGTAGCGCAGGATAACCAGCAGGGCGCAGTTCAGCAGCACCGCCGACAGCAGGGCGCTGGTGGGACTGGGGGCTTCGCTGTGGGCGTCCGGCAGCCAGGCGTGCATGGGGAACAGGCCGGTCTTGGTGCCGAACCCGATCAGCACGAACACGAACGACAGATGCATCAGGGTGGGATCGAGCCGGGCCGTGTTTTTCAGCACTTCGGTCCAGAAAATCGCCTGGCCGGCATCGGGCATGATATTGGCGGCATTGGCGTACATCAGAATGGTGCCGTACAGGCCGAAAGCGACGCCGACGGTACAGATGATGATATATTTCCAGGCCGCTTCCAGCGATGAACGCTGGCCGTACAGCCCCACCAGAAACGCCGAACTCAGGGTAGTGGCTTCCACCGCCGCCCACATCAGGATCAGGTTATTGCTGCTCACCACCAGCAGCATGGTAAACAGGAACAAGTGGAAAAAACCGTAGTAATGGCACAGGGTGGTCACCGAAATCTCGCCGGTATCCACTTCATGGCGCATATATCCCATGGAATAAAGCCCGGTGATAAAGCCGATGATGCCGAGTATGGAAAGAAACAGCGCGCTCAGGCTGTCCAGATAGAGCCACTGGTGCGCCGCCAGCACGCTTCCCTGTGCGGCCACCCTGGCGACTACCCAGGCCACTTCCGCCAGCAGGACGATTATGCCCAGGCTATGCAACGCGGTTACCGCGCCCCGCGCGCCGCTGCCTAGCCACCGGCAGGCAAAGGCCAGCAGGGAGAAAATCAGCGGTGTTGCCAGCAGTATGAACATCATAGCGGTATTACTCATCTCATTACCCCTTCAGCGCCGTCAGTTGGGACACATCGAGCGTATGGAGCGTCCGGTAGATTTTGCGCGCCATTACCGCCATGACGATCACCGCGAAGATGGCGTCGGTGGCAATACCGATTTCAACCAGCTCCGGCGCACGGTTGGCCAGCAGCGCCAGAGTCAGGTGCGAGCCGTTTTCCATCAGGCAATAACCGAACACCTGTTTGAGAATGTTGCGCTGGCTGACGATACAGAGCAGACCGAGCAGGAAGTGGCCCAGAGATACCGCCAGGGCCGGTTTCAGCGTGGCGGCTATCGGCAGTTCCACCGGCGCCACCACAAACCAGCACAGCACCACGATTACCGCCGCCGCCAGCATCAGCATAGGCGGCGAGATAAACCCGCCGTCCGCGCCGGGATCCGCCAGCTTGCTGAACGCCCGCGCCATGATCAGTGGCACCAGTATCACCTTGGTGATCAGCGCGCTGAGGGACCAGAGCAGTAGCTGATGCGCCTGCAGGGTTTCCGCCAGGGTGAAGAAAATAGCCACCAGCACCAGGGACTGCAGGGCATACCAGCAGCAGGAGACCACGGGGCGTTTGGCGCCGATCACCAGCAGCGAGGTGATCATCATCAGCCCCGCCAGGTTATTGACAATAAGCGATCCGGTCATATTCATTTTCCTTATCCAAGCCAGGCGACGGCAATAAAGCTGGAGCACAGCGACATCACGATCAGAACCACCAGCACGACACTCATGGCCAGCGGAACCGGGGCGGCCTGCGCCACCTCCTCGCTGGGCTTGCCGGGCACCACCCGACCGAACCAGTAAATAAGCCAGACGAAGCTGGCGACGGATTCAATCAGCACCAGGATCATCATCGGCGTCAGCACCCAATACTGGCTCGACAGGGCGAAGCCGGCGGCAAAAATCGGGAACTTGCTGAAAAAGCCGTTAAACGGCGGTACGCCGGTAATGGCCAGCGCCGCGACGCAAAAGCCGATGCCCGCCAGGGGCATTTTCCCCAGCACCCCGCGCAGGCGCGGCAGCAACCGGGTGCCGCAGCTATAGCTAAGGGTACCGGCCACCAGGAAGAACAGGCTCTTGGCGAAAGCGTGGTTGAAGATGTAGGCGATGCCGCCGAGGAAAGCCTCTTTGGAGCCGAAAATCGCCAGGGACAAGGCAAAAAAGATATAGGCCAGCTGGGTGATGGTGGACCAGGCCAGCAGCCGCTTCATATCCTTTTGCGGCAGGTACATCAGAAAGCCGTAGACCATGGTGATAAGCGACATGACCATGCCGACCCAGCCGATGATATGCGGCACATCGCCGGCGGACAGGATGGCGCGGGCGAAGATATACACACCTACTTTCACCATTGACGCCGCATGGAGATAGGCGCTCACCGGGGTCGGCGCCTCCATGGCGTCCGGCAGCCAGGCCTGCAACGGCAGCTGTGCGGATTTGCCCCAGGCGGCGAACAGAATGCCGCCGAACACCACCAGCGCCGCCGGACCTTGTATTTGACCCAGGGCGCTGAGGGCGAAGGTGCCGGTATGCAGGAACAGGGTGGCCGCCGCCAGGTAGAGGCCGATGGACGCCACGTGGGTGATAAGCAGGGCCTTCAGGGCCGAACGCTGGGCTTTCGGCGTTTGGTAATAACCGATCAGCGCCCAGGAGCAGCCGCCGGTGATTTCGAAAAACAGCAGTTGGCCCAGCAGGGTGGATGAGAGCACCAGTCCCGCCATGGCGCCGATAAACACCAGCAGGAAGGCGTAGTAGCGGTTGGTGCCCTCATGGGGATGTTCCCGGTTGCCGGTGGTGAGATAGCCGGTGGAGTAGAGGCTCACCAGCAGTCCCAGGAACACCACGGCAAAAACAATCAGGGTACTGACGCGATCGACGGTAATCCCCATCAGGGCGGCATTGCCATACTGCAGCAGGGTGTAGGTGGCATCGGCTTTACCGCCGGAATGGAACGCCCAGGCCAGCGAGAGCGTGCCCAGGGTGGCCAGCAGGGCGAACAGGGTACAGACCCATTTCGCCATGCGCCGGGGCAGGCAGGCGGTCAGCAGCGCGCCGACGAACGGGACCAGAACGGTCGCAAGGGCTATATTTTCCATAATGAATTTCCTGGCTCCTTAAAGACCGGTGAGGTAAAAGACGAAAGAGAGCGCCGCAACGCCGAACCCGAGCCAGGTCACCCTGGGAATCAACAAGAAGCGCCCGCGCGCCAGGCTGTTTTCCATCACGGAGGCGAGAACAAACACCAGGGTAAGCTTGATGAACGCGGTCGCCAGCCCCCACAGCAGCGACGGAGCGGTAAGCATCTGCGCCTTGCCGAAGGGGATGAACACCGCCAGAAAGAGTTCCGCCATCACCACCTGTTTCAGGCCCATACCCCACTTCACCAGCGCCAGGCCGGATCCGCTGTATTCGGTCAGCGGTCCTTCCTGCAGCTCCTGTTCCGCTTCCGCCACATCGAACGGGATTTTGCCCATTTCGATAAAGGTGGCGAAGCCGCAGGCCAGCAGGGCCAAAAAGGTGGCGGTGGGGGAGATCCAGCCGGCGGTAAGAGAGGCGCTGATGGCGCCGATATTGGTGGATCCGGTAATCAGCGCCACCACCAGCAGCGCCAGGATAAGGGTCGGCTCCACCAGGATGCCCAGGGTCAGCTCGCGGCTGGCGCCGATGCCGGCAAAGGTGCTGCCGGTATCCAGCCCCGCCAGTGAAAAGACGAACCGGAACAGGGCGAACAGATACAGCAGGGTAATCAGATCCCCCGCCGCGCCGAACGGCGAAAAGCGGGTGAATACCGGCAGGGTCATGGCCACCAGCAGCATGGTGCCCAGCAGCACATATGGCATTAGCCGGAACACGGGTCCGGCCTGGGCCGGCGCCACTTCCTGCCGTTTAAGCAGCTTGGCGATATCCCGGTAATCCTGCCAGATGCCCGGTCCGCGCCGGGAGTGCATCAGGGCGCGGATTTGGCGCGAGATGCCGGTCATCAGCGGGGTCAGCGCCAGCAGCAGCAGGGCCTGTATCAGGGCGAACAGCCCCAGGGTCAGCGTCGGCGCGGGTTGCATGAACATGGACTCTCTCCTCAGACGGCGGTGACAAGCAGCAGAATAACCAGGGCGGCGACCACGTACAGGCAGTAGATGCGAAAATCCCCGCCCTGTAATACCTGGACCTGACCGCCCGCCCGCTGGGTGATACGTACCAATGGATTGATAATTCTGTCGTCCCAGAACGGCTCGACGCGTCCGGCCCCTTCGGTTGTGCGATCCAGTAAACGTTTGAGGCCGGGTGAGGGGTCGAGCTGGCGGCGCAGCCGGTAAAGGACTGCGAACATGACGCGCAGCGGCTGGGTAAAACTGCCCGCCGACATGGACATGGCCGCTTCCCAGCCGTAGCCGCAGGCCCAGGGATCGCCGCGGCGGCGATAATCCGGCTGGCTGCCTTTGCGCAGTTGGTAAATTCCCAGCGGAATCAGCGGCAGCACCAGCAGCAGGATAAAAATCAGCAACGGCGACAGCATGGCCTGCCGGGCTTGATCCGGCACCAGCAGCAGCCCCTGCGCCACGGTAATATCATGACTGTGGGCGAGCCCGGCGGCCACCGCCGCCAGCACCGGCGCGATGACAGGCGCGGCGATACCCAGCAGCACGCACAGCAGGGCCAGCAGCAGCATGGCAACGGTCATCTGCCAGGGCACCTCGCGGGCCAAAGCGGCTTTTTCGCTGCGTGGCGCGCCGCAGAAACTGATGCCGTACACTTTGACAAAGCACATCGCCGCCAGCGCGCCGGTGATGGCCAGCAACACAATGGCCACCGGACCGCTCAGGCGCAGGAGGAACCCGCCGTCGCGGCTCATGGCGAACAGGGATTGATAGGTGTACCACTCGCTGACGAAGCCATTCAGGGGCGGCAGGGCGGAAATGGCCATACAGCCGACGATAAAGGCCAGGGCGGTTAAGGGCATCAGGCGGCCCAATCCCCCCATTTTCTCCATATCACGGGTGTGCACCCGCCAGATAATGGCGCCGGCGCCGAGAAACAGCAGGCCCTTGAAGACCGCGTGGTTCAGCAGGTGATAAAGGGCGCCCAGCAGGCCCAGCGCGGCGATGACCGGATGATGGGCGGCGATACCGGCCATGCCGACCCCTACCCCCATCAGGATAATGCCGATGTTTTCCACCGTGTGCCAGGCCAGCAGACGTTTGATGTCGTGCTCCGCCAGGGCATACAGCACGCCCAGCACCGAGGAGACCGCGCCGAACGCCAGCACCAGGATACCCCACCACAGTTCGCTGGCCCCCAGCAGATCGATACCTACCTTGATGATGCCGAAGATGCCGATTTTCACCATCACCCCGGACATCAGCGCCGATGCATGGGACGGCGCGGCGGGATGGGCGCGCGGCAGCCAGCTGTGCAGCGGCAGCATGCCGGCCTTGGCGCCGAAGCCGAAAAACGCCAGCAGGAATACCACCGAGGCGCCGGCGGGACTTAACGACAGGGTGCGGAACGATGCGAACTCCAGACTGCCGCTCTGGCGGTACATCAGGAAGAAGGCAATCATGATCAGCACCGACCCGGCGTGGGCGATAAAGAAATACAGCAAACCGGCATTGATGGACTCTTCATCCTGGTCGGCGATGACCAGGAACCAGGAGGCCAGCGACATCATCTCGAAGAAAATGATGAACCAGAAGGCATTGTCCATCACCACCAGGGTGGCCATGGAGGCGATAAACAGGTTCATAAAGAACCCCATCGCCGCCGCCCCTTTTCCCAGATACTCCCGCACATAGGCCAGGGAGTAGAGGGCGCACACCGTCACCAGCAGCGAAATCACCAACAGCATAAAAGCCGCCAGGCTATCGAGCCGGACGCTGAAGGCAGCAAACGGGAAGGGCCCGACGGCGCTGTAGGTCAGGGTCTCGCCGCTGTACAGCACGCTGGCGGCCGCCAGCAGGCCAAGGATGCCGCCGGCCATGGCCGTCAGCCCGGCGGCCTGGATAGCCAGCGTTTCCCGCCGCGCCAGCAGCAATGACAGGATGGCGCCCACCGCATAGCAACCGAGGGAGCCGCCAAGTAACCGAAATGCGTCCATGTTTACTCCTGCTCCGGTTGAGAGGGGGAAAGCGAGTCCAGACCAGAGGAGAGCCAGCGCGCGGCATACTGGCGGCGCGACATACTGACCTGTTCCACCGCGCCGTCGCTTACCAGCACCAGCGCGTCGGTAGGACAGACCCGCACACACTGCGGTCCGTCGGGATGAAAGCCGCAGAGATCGCACTTCACCGCGACGCTGCGTATCCCGGCGTTCCAGGCCAGAAAGGGGTTCATATTCGCCGGGCTCTCCGGCACATCCGCCATTTGCTGCGACGGAATGAAATTCTCAAACATCGTCGGTATATTCACCGGTTTGCTGCCGGAGGGCGTAATGGCGCCGAACGGACAGGCCAATCCGCATAACTTACAGCCGATGCACAGGCTTTCATTGAGCACGATGGCGTCGGGGCCGTGGGTAATGGCATTCACCGGGCAGACCCGGGCGCAAGGCGCATCTTCACATTGGCGGCAGAGCATGGGGGCGCTTTCTTCATCGGTCCTCGTAACGGACAGTCTGGGATGCGCCTGCAATCCGGCGGCCTTATGGACCTGGGAACAGGCGGCCATACAGGTATTACATCCAATACAAAGCTGTGGCTCCGCGATAACAAAGCGGTTCATAACCCTCTCCTCCGGGAGAAACGGATGACAGTCAGGCTGCTTGGTTTATTCATACCGGCACCTAAGCATTTTCCATGCCATGAGTAGGGTTATTGCCCGGGGAGGCCATAGGCCGGGGGTTAACGCGACCATCAATGGTAAAAACAGGCTGCAGAGAAGGGGATATCGTCATAAGTGTCGACAGGCCGGGCCTCTGGGCCGTCGTCACTTATGACGACGGGATTGCGCGCTCTGTCCGAAGGCGCCGCGAATGGAAATTATTTGGTAATTGATTGATTTAAATTATTAAAACCGAGTCTTCGCCGGCGCTCAGCCTGCGGCGGATGTCCGTTTTCCCGCTGGCACCCGTCTTGCATAGCTTTATATGAGAGACATCGGTGGTACCGCGGAGAGACCCATGCACGAATTGACGCTGGCGCAAAATACGCTGGAGATCCTGGAACAGCAGGGGCGGGCGAACGGCGCGCGGCGTATTACCGCCGTCTGGTTGTCCCTCGGGGCCTTTTCCTGTGTGGAAGCGGAGTCTTTGAATTTCTGTTTCGATATGGTGTGCCGCGGGACCCTGGCCGAAGGATGTGTATTGCATCTTGAGCAGCAGCCGGCAGAGGCCTGGTGCGGCCATTGCCGGCGGCAGGTTACCCTGCCGGGCGTCCCGATCCTGGTCTGCCCTTTGTGCGGCGGACATCAATTACACACCGACGCCCACGACCATATCCAGATCAAACGATTGGAAGTGGCTTGAGGATATACTCCCCAGGGTGGGGTTAGCGGCCACGCCACTTTCATAATGACAGGAGACATGCCATGTGCAGTACCTGCGGCTGTGCCGAGGGTGAACGTCATATCGAAGGCGATGAAAATCAACCGGGTGACGGCCTTCACGGCCATCAGCATGGAGAGCATCAACATACTCACCATGGTCATGACCACGACGAGCATCAACATAGCCACGATGGCCGGGACCATGGCGATCGTTACCATTGCCACGATGGCCACGACCATGGCGATCATTACCATAGCCACGATGGTCCGGCGTATGGCGGCCATCAGCACACACACTATGATCCCGAGCGCGAAGTCCGGCCCTCCGCGGCGCTGGCGCCAAGGCATGTGGTGTTTCCCGCCGCGCCGGCGCAGGTCATTCACCACCATCACTATCATGGGGAAGTCCACAATCATTATTACCAGCTCGCCCCCGGCCAAACACTGCCGTTAACCGCCGCCGGTGAACCCGGCCCGGTTCCGGCGGCGGGTCCGGCCGGGTTTACCCCCCTGGCCGATGCGCGGGGGGACCTGGATTATGGCCGGGGGGAGGCGGGCACTCATGCGCCAGGCCTCAGCCAGCGGCGGATGGTGGAAATCGAAATTGATGTCCTGGATAAAAACAACCGGCTGGCGCACCATAACCGGCACTATTTCCAGCAGCGCGCCATCCTGGCGCTGAACCTCGTCTCCAGCCCCGGCTCGGGCAAGACCAGCCTGTTAACGGAAACGCTGCTGCGGCTGAAGGACAGCATCCCCTGTGCCGTCATCGAGGGCGATCAGCAAACCACCAATGATGCCGAACGTATCCGCGCCACCGGGGCGCCGGCGATCCAGGTCAATACCGGTAAAGGCTGTCATCTGGATGCGCAGATGGTGCATGACGCCGCCTTGCGTCTGGATCCCGTGGAAAACAGCCTGCTGTTCATCGAAAATGTCGGCAATCTGGTTTGTCCCTCCGGTTTTGATCTCGGCGAACATTGTAAAGTCGTGGTGCTGTCGGTAACCGAAGGGGAGGACAAGCCGTTAAAGTACCCCCATATGTTTGCCGCCGCCGGGTTGATGATCCTCAATAAAATTGATTTATTGCCCTGGGTGCGTTTCGATGTCGATACCTGTATCGCCAATGCCCGCCGGGTCAATCCTTCCATTGCGGTACTGATGGTGTCCGCCACCGGCGGCGAGGGCATGGATGCCTGGCTGAGCTGGCTGGAAGAGCAGCGGCGCCTGTAATCGTCGCCGATCAATATGCCCGCGGGAGCGGGCTGGAGAAAAAACATGTGTATAGGCATCCCCGGTCAGGTGGTGGAGCTCGATAACGACGGTTACGGCAACGCCTGGGTGGACGTCTGCGGCGTAAAACGGCGGGTCAATGTCCGTCTGGTTTGCGCCGATGATGCCGACATGGCGGCGCTGCCGGGAAAATGGGTCCTGGTGCACGTAGGGTTTGCCATGAGCCTGCTGGATGAGTCCGAGGCGCGGGACACGCTGGAAGCCTTGCAGGCAATGGGGGAGGTGGAAGCGGACGTAGGCTATTTCCTGCGGGGAGGCGAGACTGATGCGATTCGTTGATGGCTGTTTTTTGCACAAAGGCGAAACCGATGCGATTTGTTGATGGCTGTTTTTTGCACAATGGTGAAACCGATGCGATTCGTTGATGAATATCGCCAGCCGGAGCTGGTGAGGGGGCTGGTGGCGCGCATCGGCGAACGTATGTCCCATACGGTTTATACCGCCGAGCAGCCTTTACAGGTAATGGAAGTCTGCGGCGGCCATACCCATGCCATTTTCAAGTTCGGCCTGGATAAGCTGCTGCCGCCGTCGCTGGAGTTTATCCATGGTCCGGGATGTCCGGTCTGCGTCCTGCCGGCCGGCCGCATCGATGCCTGTGTGCAAATCGCCATGCGGCCCGAGGTCATTTTCTGTACCTTCGGCGACGCCATGCGGGTGCCCGGCCGGAACGGATCCCTGCTGACCGCGCGCCAGCAGGGGGCGGATGTGCGCATGGTCTGGTCGCCGCTGGATGCCCTGGCCATTGCCAAAAACAATCCGGATCGGCAGGTGGTGTTTTTCGGTATTGGCTTTGAAACCACCATGCCCGCCAGCGCCATGACCCTGCAGCAGGCGCGGGCCGACGGCGTGGAGAACTTCTTCCTTTTCTGCCAGCATATTACCCTGATGCCCACCTTGAAAAGCCTGTTGGCTCAGCCGGATGTGCGCATCGACGGCTTTATCGCCCCGGGCCATGTCAGCATGGTTATCGGCCAGCGGCCTTATGCCTATATCAGCGATATCTGCCATAAACCGGTGGTGGTGACCGGCTTTGAACCCGGCGATATCCTGCAGGGATTGCTGATGCTGTGCGAGCAATATGTGGACGGACGCTGTACAGTGGAAAACCAATACCGGCGCGTGGTGCCGGACGAAGGCAACAGACTGGCGCAGGAGGCGATGGACCGGGTTTTTATCACCGAAGGCGCCAGCGAGTGGCGCGGCCTGGGGGTAATCGACGATTCCCGCGTCAGCCTGCGTCCGGAGTGGTCGGCCTATGATGCCGAAGGGCGTTTCAATCCCGATCCGCAGCCGGTGGCGGACGATCCCCGCGCCCGCTGCGGCGCGGTGCTGACCGGCCGCTGCAAACCGGCGGATTGCCCGTTGTTTGGCGGAGTATGCACGCCGGAAAACGCCTTCGGGGCGTTGATGGTTTCCTCGGAAGGGGCGTGCGCCGCCTGGTATCAATATCGTCGGAGTGAGGCATGAGTAAACAGATTACGCTGGCGCACGGCAACGGCGGCGGCGCCATGCAGGCGTTGATTTCAGGCGTGTTTGTCAGCGCCTTTGACAATCCGCTGCTGGCCACCGGGGAAGATCAGGCCCGGCTGGCGTTAAGCGAACTGAATGCCCTGGGCGACCGGCTGGCCTTTACCACCGACAGCTACGTTGTCGATCCGCTGTTTTTTCCCGGCGGCGATATCGGCAAGCTGGCGGTATGCGGCACCGCCAACGATTTGGCGGTAAGCGGCGCGACGCCGCGCTGGCTCTCCTGCGGTTTTATCCTGGAAGAGGGGCTGGCGCTGGAAACTCTGGAGGCCGTGGTGCGCTCCATGGCCGATACCGCCCGCGGCGCCGGCATACAGATTATCACCGGCGACACCAAGGTGGTGCCCCGCGGCGCGGTGGACAAACTGTTTATCAATACCGCCGGCCTGGGGGTGATCCCCGCGACGGTGGAATGGGGCGTGACCGCTATTCGCCCCGGCGACAGTATTCTGGTGAGCGGCACCCTGGGAGATCACGGCGCCACCATTCTGAATCTGCGGGAGAACCTCGGCATGGAGGCGGATTTGTCCAGCGATTGCGCGGTGCTGGCTCCGTTGATTGCGCCGCTGCGGGACATCGCCGGCATCCGCACCCTGCGGGATGCCACCCGGGGCGGCGTGACCGCCATTCTGCATGAGTTCGCCCGCGGCAGCGGCTGCGGCATGACCGTGGACGAAGCGGCGCTGCCGGTGAAAACCACGGTACGGGGGATATGCGAACTGCTGGGATTGGATGCGCTGAATTTCGCCAATGAGGGAAAATTGCTGCTGGTGGTAGAGGCGGCGGCGGAGCAGCAGGTTCTCCAGGCGCTGCGCCGGCACCCATTGGGACGCGACGCGGCGGTAATAGGCCGGGTGACCGATGACAAACAGGTGAGATTGCGGGGACTCTATGGCGTCAGCCGTATTCTGGATCTGCCCCATGACGAGCCGCTGCCCCGTATTTGCTAGTTAGGCAGACGAGGCCACGTTATTCTAGTAAGGTCCGCTCTGGTGCGTGCCGGCGGCGAATGCCAGTGGAATACAAGTTAGGATGTCGCCGGGGCCCAGGTTCCGTTCAGCGGAGGAAAAATATGTCCCACAACGGTATCCTGCTGCGCATCAAGGGTAAGGTGCAGGGCGTGGGGTTTCGGCCGGTGGTCTGGCAGCTGGCTCATGAGCTGGGATTAACCGGCGATGTCAGCAACAATG
Source organism: Sodalis ligni (assembly GCF_016865525.2). Taxonomy (NCBI): domain Bacteria; kingdom Pseudomonadati; phylum Pseudomonadota; class Gammaproteobacteria; order Enterobacterales; family Bruguierivoracaceae; genus Sodalis; species Sodalis ligni. Next base: position 1,275,024 of record NZ_CP075169.1, read on the forward strand.
GCGCCGGCGTCGAGGTGCGCCTGCGGTGTGACGACGCCGGGATATTTATCCGGCGGCTGCGGCAGGCGTGCCCGCCGCTGGCGGAAATCCACAGCATTGAAACCCTGCCCTGGCGCTGGGACGAGGCGCCGGCGGGCTTTACCATTCTCCCCAGCGGGGGCGGCGGTATGTCCACCCAGGTAGTGCCGGATGCGGCAACCTGCGATGCCTGCCTGGCGGAACTGAACGATCCGGCCGACCGGCGCTTTCATTATCCCTTTATCAATTGCACCCACTGCGGCCCGCGTTTCACGCTCATACGCCGCATGCCCTACGATCGGCCCAATACCGCCATGGACGCTTTTCCCTTGTGTCCCCGCTGTTTGGCCGAGTACCAAAATCCCGCCGATCGGCGTTTCCACGCCCAGCCCAATGCCTGCCCCGACTGCGGTCCGCGGGTCTGGCTGTCGGACCGGGACGGCAAGGAACTGTCCGGTGGCGATGACGCCGTAAACAGCGCGGCGGAGCGGCTTCTGGCCGGGGAGATCGTTGCTATCAAGGGGCTGGGAGGATTCCATCTGGCCTGCGATGCCGCCAACCCGGCGGCGGTGGCGAAACTGCGGCGGCGCAAACGCCGACCGTCCAAGCCGCTGGCGGTCATGATGCCGGATATCCACTGGCTGCGCCGCTGCGCCGATCCGGTATCGGACGCCTTGATTGCCCTGCTGCGATCTCCAGCCGCGCCCATTGTGCTTATTCCGCAGCCGGGGATGGCGACGGTTTCCGCCTCGGGACCGGTCGTCCTTGGCGAACCCGTTAAGCCGGGATCCGTTGCAGGGTATCCCGACGGAAAGCAAGAACAGGCGTTATGTTCCCTGATAGCCCCCGGCCTGCATGAGATCGGCGTGATGCTGCCCTCCAACCCGTTGCAGCATTTGCTGTTGCAACGGGTAGGGCGTCCGCTGGTCATGACCTCGGGCAATCTCAACGGCCGTCCGCCGGCTCTGGATAATGCGCGGGCGCTGGCGGATCTTTCGGCTATCGCGGACAGCTGGCTGTTGCATGACCGGGATATCCTGCAGCGCGCCGATGACTCACTGGTGCGGCTGGCGGGTGATAAGGTGGAAATGCTGCGCCGTTCCAGGGGGTATGTGCCGGATGCCCTCCCGCTGCCCCCCGGTTTTGAACAGTGCCCGCCGGTATTGGCCATGGGATCGGATTTGAAAAATACCTTCTGCCTGCTGCGGGACGGGCAGGCGATACTTAGCCAGCATCTTGGCGATCTGGCGGATGAGGGGATCCGCCAACAGCAGCAGCGGGCGCTGTCGCTGTTCAGCGCCATTTGGAATTTTATCCCGGACCGGATTGCGGTGGATGCCCATCCCGGTTACCTCAGCCGTCGCTGGGGCGCCACCCTGGCAGAGGAATTGGGTCTGCCCTGCGTTACCGTTTTACACCACCATGCGCATATTATCGCCTGCCTGGCGGAACACGGCTGGGGCCGCAACGCCGGACCGGTTATCGGCTTGGCCCTGGATGGCCTGGGCTTTGGCCGGGAACTATCCGGCGATCCGGCTGATCTGAGTTCAAATCTACCGGGCGACGATCCCGGCGCGCTGTGGGGGGGCGAGTGTCTGAAGGTGGATTATCTCGGCTGCGAATGGCTGGGGGGATTACCGGCCGTTCCCCTGCCGGGGGGAGATATGGCGGCGCGCCAGCCGTGGCGTAATCTATTGGCGCAATGGCTGCGCTTCGTGCCCGGCTGGCGGGACCTGCCGGAAGCGGAGGCCATTCCGCCGGCCCTGGGAGAGCCTCTGGCGCGGGCGGTGGCGCGGGGCATTAACGCGCCGGAAGCCTCGTCGACGGGAAGACTGTTCGACGCGGTTGCCGCGGCGCTCGGGCTGTGTCCGCGGGAAATCAGTTGGGAAGGCGAGGCCGCCTGCCGGCTGGAGGCTCTGGCCTGGGAAGCGGTATCCGTCCGAATGGCGGATATTCCGGTTACCGTGCCTCTGCTGGACAACCGGCTGGATCTGGCGGTGTTCTGGCGTCAGTGGCTGGCCTGGCGGGCCGAACCGCCCCTGCGTGCCTATGGCTTTCATTTGGCCCTGGCCCGGGGCTTTGCCGCGCTGGCGCGCCAAGCGGCACGCCGGGAAGGTATCGACACCATCGTCCTGTCGGGCGGGGTGCTGCATAATCGTCTTTTTAAGGAGCTGTTGCTGCAGGAACTGGGGGGGCTGCGGGTGCTGGCGCCGGCCCGTCTGCCGGCGGGAGACGGCGGCTTGGCCCTGGGTCAGGCATTGATCGCCGCCGCGGTCTCCCTTTAACATGGCCGCTGCGCGATCGGTGATCGCGGGCCTACCGAGCCGGGAGGCGCTCCGGCGGGCGGGAGAACCATGCCCGCTTCGACCCCTCGGCACGGTCTCCCTTTAACATGGCCGCTGCGCGATCGGTGATCGCGGGCCTACCGAGCCGGGGGGCGCTCCGGCGGGCGGGAGAACCACGCCCGCTTCGACCCCTTCGGCACGGTCTCCCTTTAACACGTCCGCTGCGCGATCGGTGATCGCGGGCCTACCGAGCCGGGAGGCGCTCCGGCGGGCGGGAGAACCATGCCCGCTTCGACCCCTCGGCACGGTCTCCCTTTAACATGGCCGCTGCGCGATCGGTGATCGCGGGCCTACCGAGCCGGGAGGCGCTCCGGCGGGCGGGAGAACCATGCCCGCTTCGACCCCTCGGCACGGTCTCCCTTTAACACGGCCGCTGCGCGATCGGTGATAGCGATTTCCATCGCTATCAGCGCTAAAATGTGTGCTGCATTATTTACCCGCGACGGTGCGGGGCTTATTATCACAAGAATTGACTCACCGGGTTTCCGAAAAAATTGACATATATCAATTCAAACGTGATTGAAACGGATCTATGATTTGTCATACAAAACGTTTAGAAAAAGATAGTTTTCCAACAAAAATAAATATTGGCAAGGTAGAGGTAATTAAGATGGAAAGTTTAAGTATAAAGCTAAATCATTTCATCGTTAGTTCCATGTCTCCGGTATTATCCGCACTGATCAATAATACCGATGAGAACAACTTTGAAAAGATATTTAGCCTCGGGGCGAAATTCGCCAAAGACAGTAAAGAGGATTTGCTTAAATTGGCCCGGCTGGCTCATGATAGGGATCCCATGTTATCCGGCTGGATTCGGGCACTGCGTGGGCTGAATAAAACCGCCCGAGAAAAATTAGTAAAAATTTAATATTTAATCACCTTATCTATGGTGAAAATATCAGGGGAATAAAAGGCAAGGAGTTTGCCACCCATATCCCTTTTTGGTGCTGATTTCTCCTACTTATGCCTGTAACCTGCGCTGTAAGGGTGTTATTCGGCATTATACGGCGATCGCTATCATTTCGAAGAAGACGAAATGATGAATATCGTGCAGCAGTTCTATGACCTCGGAGTACGCTTTTTACCTTTACCGGCGGGGAGCCTTTGTCTATCCCGCCATTATGCGCATTTTGAAAAATTCAGTGATTGCTATTTCATGGTGTACACCAACGGCACGCTGCTGACGGAATCTCGGGTGAAGCGCCTGGCTAAATTGGGTAACGTGGCCATTACCATCTCCATTGAAGGTTGGGAAGACATGACCGACTGGCGGCGGGGAGGGGTATTTCAAAGATTGTCACCGCCTATCACCGATTACGCGAGGCGGGCATTCTTTGCGGCGCGTCCCTGATGGCCACCCGTAAAAATCACGATCAGTTGATGAATGATGACTATTTGCAATTTATACAGGATCTCGGCGTGGAATATATCTGGGTATTCCAATATATGCCCATAGGCCGCGATGCTACCTTTGATCTGGTTCCCACACCCGAGCAGCGCTATGCGCGGTTTCATAAAATCGAGCAGCTTCGTCTTTCAGGGCGGTTCGCGTTTATCGCCGATTTTTGGAATCATGGCTTTTTGGTCAACGGCTGTATGTCCGGCGGGGCCAATTATTTGCATATTAATGCCAAAGGCGGCGTTGAACCTTGCGTATTCCAGCAATATGCGGTGGATAACATCCGGGATAAAAGCGTTATCGAGGTGCTTAAATCACCGTTCTTTGAGGGATTCAAACAGCAGATTCCCTTTAATAAAAATTTGATGCAACCTTGTCCTATAATAGATAACCCGGCCAAGTTCAGAGAACATATTCTGAAATACAAAGCCACTCCCCAGCATGAAGGCAGCGATAGCTATTTTAAATTCAGCCATGAATTGGATAACCTGGCGGAAGAATGGAAGAAATATGCGATAAAAATCTGGGACGACGAGGGTTACGGAGATCATTATAAGGCTGAAATGGATCTTTATCAGCAGCCGGCCGTTAAAGAGAGCTGATATCCTGGCCGGGCAGTGTATTAAGCCTGCCCGGTAATTGAGGTCGCTTACCCTCCATATATTTTCAATATGCCGCAAATATCTGTCTCAGTGGCTGAGCGTGCTGTGCTTTGTCGCTGCGTTGTCGCGTGTGGCCATTTTCATCCCTCTTTAAGCATCTACGCAGTCGCTTTCTCCAAAAAAACGTACTACATTTTAAGCATTCTCATGGGAACGTTTATAATAAATTCAGGTTATGTTGCCGCCCGGCACAAATAGGCCTGCTGCAGCTCCAGGCAGGCCGTTTTGACGCGGTCGTAAAGCTGCTGCACCGCCGGTGACAATTGGCGCCGGTGAGGACAAACCAGGCTCAGGGGCAGCGATTCCCCTTGATATTCCGGCAACAGCAGTTCGAGATTGCCCTTCAGTACATCCTGAGCCACATCCAGCCATGATTTGTAGGCGATGCCCTCGCCGGCAATCGCCAGCCGGCGTATCACTTCGGCATCATCGCTAATCACCGTTCCGCTCACCGGCACCTCCTGTTTTTCTCCTTCACGGAACAGCAGCCATTTATCATAGACCCGTCCGCGCAGCACGAAGGTCAGGCAGTTGTGCCGGGCCAGTTGGGCTAAATCGCCGGGCCTCCCGTGCCGGCGCAGGTAGTCGGGGGATGCCACCAGCACCCGGTGATTACCCGGGGCCAGCGGCAGGGCAATGTAACTGGCGTCGTCGAAAATGCCGTAACGAAAAGCCACGTCCACCGGATCCTTGAAGACGTCCGCTATCTGATCGGAAAAATAGAGCCGTAGATTCAGCCGCGGATGGTCGCGGTGAAAAGCGTTAATCCACGGCAAAAGCACGTTGCGGCCTAAATCGGAAGGGGCGGCGATTTGCAGCATGCCGTACAGACCGGCGGGATCCTGGCGCAGTGATTCCTGGCCTTCCCGCAGGGTTTGCAGCACGCCGGCGGCATAGGGCAGATATTGCTCTCCTTCGGAAGTCAGGCGCAGGCTGCGCGTGGAACGGGCAAACAAACGTATATCAAGTTCCCGTTCCAACCGCTTAATCGCCGCGCTGACCTGGGCGGGGAGTAAATCCACCTCACGGGCCGCATTGGAAAAACTGCCCAAGGCGGCGGAACGGACAAATAACGCCAGGTCATCAAACCTGATCATGAAAAGTTTCCACCCATAGCTGATGCATTCTATCGCGGCTCTTTGGGACGGACCGCGCTCCGGCTTAATCGTAACGCGTCCAGGCAGATAGGCAAAGCGCCGCAGGTTGTTACCAATATTTACACTTAGTTATGGAGGGTAACAAATCCCTCTAAATTGCATGGTTATAACGTGCTATAAACAAATAGTTAACATTTATCCTTTATCTTTCCAGTGACAGCTTTGTTGACAGCGCAAGCGCTGTAACTCGAAATCTATTGGGTAGGTATAAAAGAATTGTTTTTGCAGAACGACACCTTTCGGGTGACAGGGAAATATCCCCGGCAGTTTACCTGACCATAGCTTATTTTTTCTGCGCCGCGTTCCTCGGCCACCTTAAAGATAGGACAATCACTATGTTCAATTGGACCTCAGTACAGCGCAATGTGGCGACGGCTTGCTTTGCCTGTTGGATGCTGGATGCCTTCGATTTCTTTATCCTGGTGTTTGTATTAAGCGACCTCGCCAGCTGGTTTCATACCGATATCGCCAGCGTGTCCATCTCTATTATGCTGACTCTGGCGGTGCGTCCCCTGGGGGCGCTGCTTTTCGGCCGACTGGCGGAGAAATTCGGCCGGCGTCCCATACTGATGGTAAATGTCTTTATGTTCTCGCTGTTTGAATTGCTCTCCGCCTGGTCGCCGACGCTGGCGGCGTTTATTACCTTCCGGCTGCTGTATGGCGTGGCGATGGGCGGTATCTGGGGTGTGGCGTCGTCCCTGGCGATGGAAACCATTCCCGACCGCTCCCGCGGGCTGATGTCGGGAATCTTCCAGGCCGGTTATCCCGCCGGGTATTTGCTGGCGGCGATCGTCTTTGGCCTGTTTGTCACAAGCGTAGGCTGGCGCGGCCTGTTCCTGATCGGCGCACTGCCGATTCTGCTGCTGCCGTATATCTATTTCAAAGTCCCCGAATCGCCGGTGTGGCTGGCGGCCCGTCAGCGGAAAGAGAGCGTGGCGCTGCTGCCTATTATCCGCACCCATTGGCGGCTATGTATTTATATGGTGATACTGATGGCTTGTTTCAACTTTTTCAGCCACGGTACCCAGGACTTATATCCCACCTTCCTGAAGGTGCAGCATGGCTTTGCCCCGCATACCGTCAGTATCATTGCTATCTGCTATAACATCGCCGCGATGCTCGGCGGGATCGTTTTCGGTACCTTCTCGGAAAAAATCGGCCGTAAAAAGGCGATGATTATCGCCTCGCTGCTGACGCTGCCGGTGTTACCGCTGTGGGCGTTTTCCACCGGTTCGGTCATGATCGGCGTCGGCGCGTTTTTGATGCAGTTCATGGTGCAGGGCGCCTGGGGCGTGGTGCCCACCTATCTGACGGAGCTGGTTCCAGCCAATTCACGGGCGGTACTGCCGGGGTTTGTTTATCAGCTGGGCAATTTGATTGCGTCGGTAAACGCTATCCTGCAGGCCCGTATCGCCGAAGCGCACGGCAATAATTACGGCCTGGCGATGGCCCTGGTGGCCGGCACCGTGGCGATACTGATCTGCGTGCTGGTCTCCTTTGGCCGTGAAACGCAGGGCATTAAAATTTCCGGGGCGGTGTCCGCGTCTCCCGAGGGCAACAAATAACGCGGGCTCAGGCGATATTGCGGCGGAATATCCCATACGCGGCGCTGCCGGTGGTGGCGGTGATCACCAGCAGCGGCCACAGGCTGTGCCAGATAATGCTGAAACCGGCATTTTTCAGGTAGATCTGCTTAATAATATCGGTGAAATGGCGCACCGGGTTTATCCAGGTCAGGGTTTGCAGCCACTGCGGCATATTTTCCACCGGCGCCACATAGCCCGATAACAGTATCGCCGGCATGATAAAGACGAAAACGCCGATAAACGCCTGCTGCTGGGTGGCGCACAGCGAGGAGATAAGCAGGCCGAACCCCACCAGCGACAGGCCGTAAATCAGCATGGCGGCGTAAAACAGCCACAGCGAGCCGGCAAAGGGGATTTGATAACCGAATATGCCTATCAACAGAATGAGGGTGGCCTGAAAGCCCGCCACCACCAGTGCCGGCACCGCTTTGCCGATAAAAATCTGCCCGGTGGTGAGCGGCGACACCAGCAATTGTTCCAACGTGCCCTGTTCCCGTTCCCGGGCCACCGACAGCGAGGTGACTATCAACACGCCGATGGTGGTGATCAGGGCAATCAGCGAGGGCACCACAAACCAGGTGTAATCCAGGTTCGGATTGTACCAGTTGCGGATGATCAACTGGCTGTTATCGACAGTTCCCTGCTGCCCGTTCAGCTCCAGCTGGTAGGCGGCGACGATCTGCTGGATATAATTGGCGGCGATTTGCGCGCTGTTGGAATTGCGCCCGTCGAGGATCAATTGCAGCGGCGCCGGAACGCCGCCGGCCAAATCCCGGGAGAACTCCGCCGGAAAGCGGATCAATAGCAGCGCCCGCTGGTTATCGAGGGTAGTTTGGATCTCCCGCGGGCTGCGCAACCATAAAATCCTGGAAAACGCCTGGGCTTTGGCAAAGCGCTGAGTCAGTTCAACCGCCGCCTGGCCGTTATCTTCGCTGTAAATAGCAATGGTGGCGTGCTTGACTTCAAGGGTAGCGGCAAAGGGAAACAGCACCGCTTGAAAAATCACCGGCATAATCAGCAGCGCCCGGGTCTGCGGGTCGCGCAGCAGGGCCTGAAGTTCCTTGATGATAAGCGTCCATAACCGGTGCAGCATAACGACTCCTTAATCCAGCCTGCGCCGGGTTTTCCAGGCGGTCAGGCCGATAAATCCCGCGGCGGAGGCCATGAGGAACAGGGTGTTTATCACCAGTATCCCGCCGATATTGCCCGCCAGAAACAGGCTTTGCAGGGTGCTGACAAAGTAGCGGGCCGGAATGATATAGGTGATGGCACGGACCACGGCGGGCATGCTGTCGATTTGAAAGATGAACCCGGACAGCATCACGGCGGGCAGAAAGGCCGCGTTCAGCGCCACCATGGCGGCATTGAACTGATTGCGGGTGAGGGTGGATATCAGCAGTCCCATGCCCAGCGTACTGGCGAGAAACAGACTGCTGATACCGAATAAAAGCCACAGTGAGCCGCGAAACGGCACGTCCATCACAAACACCGACACCGCCATGCACAGCGCCATGGCCGCCATGCCGAGCACATAATAGGGCAAGAGCTTGGATAACAGCAGTTCGCCGCGGGTGACCTGGGTGGACAGCAGCGCTTCCATGGTGCCGCGCTCCCACTCGCGGGCTATCACCAGCGAGGTCAGGATGGCGCCGATCACCGTCATGATAATGGTGATAGCGCCGGGAATAATAAAATTCCGGCTGACTGCCGCCGGATTGAACCAGTAGCGCATTCTGATATCTATTGATTGCCCCAGGGGCTGGCCATGATCTTCGGCGCGCTGCTGTCGCCAAAGCTGCCAGATTCCCTGAGCGTATCCCTGGACAAAATTGGCGGTATTGGGCTCGCTGCCGTCGGTGATCACCTGGATGGGCGCGCTGTTGCCGGCGCGCTCCATATTAATGTCAAAGTCCGCCGGAATAACAATCAGGCCGCGGATGTCGCCGGACTGCATCCGGGCAATGAGCTGCCGCCGATTGGTGCCGATGGTGGGAGAGATATAAGGCGAGCCGGCAAAGGCGTAGGCCAGTTCGCGGGCCGGCGCGCTTTGCTGCTCCATTAGTATGCCGATATGCAGGCGGCTGGAATCCAGATTGATGCCGTAGCCGAAAATGAACAGCAGCATAATGGGAATGACAAAGGCTATCAGTCCGCTGCTGGGATCGCGCAGGATCTGGCGGGTTTCCTTGAGGCATAAGGCGCGCAGCCGGCGCCAGGAAAGCCCGCCGCCGTCATGCCGCTTCATCGCCGCTCTCCTTATCGTATTGCCCGATGAGCGCGATAAACGCCTGTTCCATGGTGGGGGACGCCGTCTGCGCATCCGCCGCCCGCCGCTTCAAGTCGTCGGGGGTGCCGCTGGCAATCAATTTGCCGTGGTACACCAGCCCGATGCGATCGCAGTACTCCGCTTCCTCCATGAAATGGGTGGTGACCATGACCGTCACGCCTTTTTCCACCATGCCGTTGATATGCAGCCAAAATTCTCGACGGGTAATGGGATCGACGCCGGAAGTGGGTTCATCGAGAAAGAGGATAGCCGGCTCATGCATCAGCGAGCAGGCCAGCGCCAGACGCTGTTTGAATCCCAGCGGCAGGGTATCCGGCGTTTTTTTAAAAATAGGTTTGAAATCAAAAGCATCGCTCATGGCGGCAATTTTTTCCCGCTGACGTTTACCCCATAGGCCATACACACCGGAAAAAAATCGCAGGTTTTGTTCCACGGTCAGATTCCCGTACAGGGAAAATTTTTGCGCCATATATCCCAGGCGCTGGCGCGCTTTGCCGGAGCTGGTCTTTAAATCCATTCCCAGTACCAGCGCTTTACCGCCGGTGGGCGCCATCAAACCGCACATCATTTTAAAGGTGGTGGATTTTCCAGCGCCGTTGGGACCCAGCAAGCCGAAGATTTCTCCGCGGCGCACCCGGAAGCTCACCCGGTCGGTAGCGGCGAAATCACCGAATTTTTTTGTCAGATCCCGCGCTTCGATGACAACTTCCCCCCGATCCCCCGCCACCGAAGGCATAATGTCCGCCAGGGCGGTTTTGATGGAGGGACCGCCGCCGAGCAAATCGATAAAGGCATCCTCAAATCGCGGGTCGGTTTCGGTGATATTTTCCGGCGGCAGCATGAGCGCGCCGGCAAGGGTCGCGGGATCGGCATCTTTAGCCAGGATCAGACGCACCGATCGGCCCTGTATTACCGCGTCGCTGATATGCGGCAGACGCAGCGCCTGCTGCAGCAATTGACGATGGGTACCGGACCGCGTACCGGCCAGAAGGGTGCGGCCGGCCATCCGGCCGGTGAGATCTTTCGGCGCGCCCTGGTATAACAAACGTCCTTCGTTAAGCAGCATAATGTCGCGGCACTGTTCCGCTTCATCCAGATAAGAAGTGCTCCAGAGGATCAGCATACCGTCGTCCGCCAGTTCATGCACCATGCGCCAGAGTTCGCGCCGGGAAATGGGATCCACCCCCACCCCCGGTTCGTCCAGCAGCAGGACCCTGGGCTGGCCGATGAGGGTACAGGCCAGGCCGAGTTTTTGCTTCATGCCGCCGGACAGCTTGCCGGCCAGGCGGCCGGTAAAATGGGTCAGATCGGTAAACTGCAATAATTTTGCGAAGGTGTCATGGCGCTGTTGGCCGGTAACGCCGCGCAAATCCGCATACAGCGCTAGATTTTCCTGTACCGTCAAATCTTCATACAGGCCGAATTTTTGCGGCATGTAACCGAGAACGGCGCGCAGCCGGCGTTCATCCTTGATGGGGTCCAACCCCATGACGCGCACCGTGCCGCCGGTGGGGGTCAATAAACCGGCCAGCATGCGCAACAGGGTGGTTTTACCCGCGCCGTCAGGCCCCACCAATCCGGTTACCGCACCGCTTTGTATTACCATATCCAGACTTGCCACCGCCGGTTTATCAAGCCCCGGGAAGGTTTTCTCCAACGCGCTGAGCACAATAGGGTTAGCGGGCATCGGCGACGCCTGCGATGGAAGGAAAGCGCAACGTCACCGGCATACCTTGCCGCAGCCGGTCATCGGCGTCGGTAACGATGATTCGCAGGCGATACACCAGGTCCGTGCGCAATTCCGGCGTTTCGACGCTTTTGGGCGTGAACTCGGCGGTGGGCGAAACAAAACCGATTTTGCCGTGATAGACCTTGCCGGGAAGTCCGTCGGCGCTGATGTCCACCGCGCTGCCGGGCACCGCCTGGGCAAGATAACGTTCATCTATATAGGCCCGGATCCACACCGGCCGGGTCAGCGACAGGGTAAAGACGGTGCCGCCGGCATTCAGCATACTGCCGGACTCCTGGGCGCGGGTCAGTATAGTGCCGGCGGAGGGGGACAACAGCACGGTATCGGCCACATCCAGCGCCGCCTGAGCCAGAGCCGCCTGTGCCTGGGCGGCATCCGCCTGCGCGGAGGCGATCTCCTGCGGCCGGTTACCGGTCTGGTATTGCTGCAATTTATCCTTGGCCGCCTGTAAATTCGCTTTGGCCTGGTTGCGGGCGGTCAAGGCGTCGTCCATCTGGTCGGCGGAAATAGCCCGCTTTGCCCATGCCCCCTGCTGGCGCTGGAAGAAACTTTCGGCATAATTATAGGCCGCCTGCTGCTGTGCCAACTGCGAGCGCACCTGGGCGATTTCTTCGCTGCGATAGCCGGCCAACTGCAAATCCAGTTTGGCCTGCGCGCTGGCAACATTGGCCTGCGCCTGCTGCAGGGCGTTGCGATAAGGCCCGTCATCCAATGTAGCCAGCACCTGGCCCGGCCGGATGCTGTCCCCCTCGTCCACCGCCAGCTGCGCCAGGCGGCCTTCCACCCGGAAAGCGAGATTGACGGTACGGATATCCACGTTACCGTATAAGGTCAACGCCTGGTTTTGCCGGCCACGGTACGCCATCACGCCATAGACGGCTGCGGCAATCAGCGCCAGGATAACCACCGCCAAGGCTATTTTTTTTATATTCATGATATTTCGCCTGTTATCGGGCATTTGCAGCCCGCAATCCTTCGAGCAGCCAGTGGCTATGTTGTACCAAAACGGCATTGATAAGTGTGATTTGCGCCGGACTGAGCGCTTGCAGGCCGGTTTGCAAGGGCAGGTAAATTTTCTTCAGGGCAAAAAATAAGGGTTTACATATTTAATTAACGGTTATTATAAAAATACTTGATCGTTGGCGGGATCGCGTCTATTATTTACTTATCGAACGTTAAGATATTAACGTCCCGTTTATAACTGATTAACGAGAAGAGATTAGACATTATGAAAAACCTGAAATTAGCTATCGCAGCCATTGCCCTGAGTACGTTATCTTTTGCCAGCTTAGCCGCTCAGGAAGTCCCTCCACGCCCCGCCAATGAACAGCCCGTGGGTATGGTTTCCGCCAGTACCACAGGTTCGCTGACTGACCTGCAATCCCAGCTGGCCGCCAAGGCGCAGGCAGCTGATGCTTCGTCTTACCGCATCGTTGCGGCCGGCGGCAACAATACGCTGCGCGGCAGTGCTGAACTGTATAAATAAGCATAAATAACAGCAGTAAATAAAAGGCGGCCCCGGAGGGTCGCCTTTTTATATCGGCCATCATCAAGTCAACTGCGGGGCAAGGGTTGAAATATCCGCAGCCGGTGGTGATAACGTTATTAGAACTGGTAGTTCAAACCAACACCCACCTGATTGTGGTAAGCGATACCCAGCTGGTTATCGCTGTCGATGCGGTTGATTTTGTAATCCACATAGGCGTTCATGTTCTTGTTGAAGTAATAGGTGGTGGAAACGATATAGTATTTCACCAGATCCGCATCACCCACGCCTTCAACATCTTTGGCTTTCGACTGGAAGTAACCAACCAACGGTTTCAAGCCGAAATCGAACAGATAAGACGCGACAACTTCATAGTCCTGGGTTTTATTGGCGAACCCATTAGAGGAAATCGGCGTCATATTCTGGGTCTCGCCATACAAACCGGCAAGATAAACGCCCTGATGGTCATATTTCACACCGGCCGCCCACATTTCGGCCCGGTCGCCGTTGCCGTATTTCAGGCTGGTGACCTGCTGATTGTTGGTACGATCAGAGTTGGTATAGGTACCCAAGACCGATATATCGATAGGCGTGGTATAAGATACCGAGAAACCGTAACCGTCGCCGTTGGACTGTTTTTCGCCGCGGGCATTGGCGGTGCTTTCGTCATTGGCGCCCTGATACTGCATGCCGATATTCAAGCCGTCAACCAGGCCGAAGAAGCCGTTATTACGATACGTTGCCACGCCGGTGGCACGGCCGTTCATATAGTTGTCGGCGAAGCTGTAGGTCAGGTCATCGAAGATGGGCGCGATATCGGTGATGGACGCTACGTCGTACGCGATACCCCAGTTACGGCCGTAATCGAACGAACCGAATTTATTGAATTTCAAACCAGCAAAACCAAGACGGGTTTTATTACCAGTCTGGCTATCCGAGCCGCCTTCGGTATTGTTGTTCTGGAAGTTATATTCCCATTGGCCGTAACCGGTAAGGTCATCATTGATCTTGGTTTGGCCCTTGAAGCCCAAACGCAAGAAGCTGTTGTCACCATCAATGGAGGTGGTTTTACTAAAGTAATGTCGTGCGCGCAAGCTGCCGTATAAGTCCAGCTTATTGCCGTCGGCGTCGTATATCACCGCGGCATGAACAGCTGGTGCTAACAATGTAGCTAAAACGGCTAATGCTATCTTCTTCATCACTATTTCCTTACCAAATACTTTCGTGTTTAAGTAAAGGACTCACCCTTTGATGGCTGATGTCCGGGGCTAACCAAAATGTTATTTGTTTGATAAAAGCTCAAATGTCATGGGATCGTCCCTAGAGAAATTATCCTGTCGCCTAATTTCGGAGGATAGTATCAGCTAAAGGGCCATGTTGATTGTGAACTTTTCATTAAATTAGCAGTCTGCGATTTTGTGCTACGGTCTCCTTCCTCGGCAAAACCCGATTATTTACCTTAAATGCGTTTTCACGACACCCGGAACTCAATATCGGGCCATTTACCAGATCACAATAATTTAAAGTCAATTAACATCTGGTTAAGTTTTTATGATCTCTTTGCGCCTCATTGCATGCCGTTTTTACTAAACGAAAACCAGGCGTCTAATACGGCAATCCGAGACAACGCACGTTATGCACCCGGCGTGCTGCAGGAAAAACATCCAGCGCGTCATTTAACCGCTACATCGACGCCGTGAAGTCCTGCGGAAATCATCGGGTGCTACGATAACTTGTCATACAGATTTAAAAGTTGAGAGCCATCACAAAACCCTATTTTATTACAGGATATTCAATCTATGTCCAGTAGTATCATTTTGAGGCGCTTTTCCGCTTCTTAATGATATTTTGTGTTGATAACTTTGCGTAAATGTTAAACTTGTTAAACATTGAACGATATATCTCATACCAAAACCGTCTAAAATTGAATTGGTATAACATATTTCAACATTTAGGAAACATTCCGTTGGCGTTCAATCTTTTGACGACACATCTATCCACTGAATTTTCTCCCATATTGCCTGTCCAATTTCCCCATACAGCATTTTCTGCGTTTCGACGGCTGCGGGTGATTGCATGAAATGTGATGCGGTTCAAATTTTTCATGCACCATGGTTTCTCGCAATCAAATATGTATGACATCTGCCCGCAAACAAACCCAGGCATTGCGCTCTTTGACGAAGCTCGCGCATCAATACCGATGCCGTACATCCCCTCTGCAGATGAGAAAATCAGCACAATAATAAAGCGGTTCGTATTTTGAACAAAATAAAATGCCCATAACATCGGGAAAAATGTCATGTCTTCTTTTATCCGTCTCTCTGCGGCAGTTATTATCGGGGCGAGTTTAGGCGTCCGTGGGACTTTGCCTCATTGATTGGGTAAGTACAAATACTTTTTTTTGCTATGAATTGTCACATCGATATAGGCTAACGGCTTTTGTCTCATAAGGCTTCGGCGAAGCGTCCACTCTTATTAGGACATTTGCCCATTTTCAGGCGAAATTATATACACACTATTTCGAATTTTTTAATGAAATTAATTACTTTAGTTCGCAATAAAATTCATGGTTTTCTCCGGCCGACCTCTTTGGATTCCGGACGACGGATTAAGTCCTGGCATGGTTCGGACGGCTAATCAGACTGGCGGAAAGCCGATCGAGCATCATCGCCAATAGCACCACCACAATGCCGCTTTGCAATCCCTGGCCGATATCCAACTGCTGTATGCTGGTCAAAACATCATTGCCCAGCCCGCCGGCCCCCACCATGGAAGCGATAATAACCATCGACATGGCCATCATGATGGTTTGATTAACGCCGGCCATAATAGAAGGCAGGGCGTTCGGCAATTGCACTTTCCATAATAATTGCCGTCGGGTGCAGCCAAAAGCCAGGCCGGCCTCGATCAGGCTCTTTTCCACCTGACGGATACCCAAATCGGTTAACCGCACCACCGGCGGCATGGCAAACAGCACGGTGGCGAAAATACCCGGCGGCCGGCCGAGACCGAATAAAATGACGGCGGGAATCAGATAGACAAATGCGGGCATGGTTTGCATAAAATCCAGCATGGGCCTGACGATGGTCCCGGCCCGTTGGCGGCGGGCGATCGTGATACCCAGGGGGATGCCCGCCAGCAGGCTGAAAAGGGTGGAGGAGAGGGTGAGGGCCAGCGTTACCGTGGCATGTTCGCCATAACCGCTGTAGATAATATACAGGGTCGCGGCAGTAGTGAATAACGCAAAACCCACGCCGATGCGCCACAGGCTCACCCCCACCGCGATAGCCATCAGACCCCAGGGCGACAGCCAGCCCAGTCCCTGTTCCAATCCGCCGGCTACGCCATCGATGATCCGGGAGACGGCATCAAAAAACGGACCGCCGTGGGAGAGCAGGTAACGGATGCCGCTGTCGATTTCGGCGCTGAAATCAAAGGGTGTGGTCATGGGCGCCCTCAGTGGCCGGATGGCCGAACGCACCGGCGAAATTTTCCGCCAGCACATAACGGGAGGTATCGATGCCCGAGAAGAAGCGTCGGACGTAAGCATTGGCCGGCGCGTTGATAATCTCTTCGGCGGTGCCTATCTGGATGACTTTTCCCTGTTCCATAATGGCGATGCGGCTGCCGATGCGCAGCGCTTCTTCGATATCATGGGTGACGAAGATCAGCGTCCGCTGCCGCTGCGCCTGGAGATCCAGCAAGAGATCCTGCATTTCCCGGCGGTTGATGGGATCCAGGGCGGAAAAGGCCTCATCCATTAATAACAGCGTCGGATTAACCGCCAGGGCGCGCGCCAGTCCCACCCGTTGCTGCATGCCGCCGGATAATTGATAGGGCAGTTGCCGCGCTACCTGCGCCAGTCCCACCTGTTCCAGCACCGCCATGGCCTGCCGGTGCCGCTGCCGGACATCGACGCCGGCCAGCTCCAGCCCAAAGGCGGCGTTGTCCAGTACGGTTCGGGTCGGCAGCAGGGCGAAGGATTGAAATACCATGCTCATGTCATGGCGGCGCAGGGCGATGAGCTCAGCGTCGGATAATGCCGACATGGCGGCGCCGTTAAAATAGATCTCTCCGTCGCTTGGGGCAATAAGCCGGTTGACCGTCCGCAGCAGGGTAGACTTTCCCGATCCCGACAGGCCCACCAGCACAAAAATTTCGCCGCGGTTTACCGTCAGGGAAATATCATTCAGGGCCACCGACCAATTATGCCGCGCAAATAACTGTGCCGGGTCCGCCCCCTGTCGCAAATGCGCCAGGGCATTCTGCGCGCCGGGGCCGAATATTTTAAAAAGCCTGTTTATGCTGACCAGAGTTTCACTCATAAAGAATTTTTAATAGCATGACTATTGCCATCGGCACAGGCTATAAGAAAACACGTATCGTCCTATACATTATTATCATATGAGTTATAGCTAAAAAGTTTAAACAAAATTCACGGCGGCCGGGGTATTTTCTTCCCGCGGATAAAAGCTTAGCGCCTCCCTTAAAAGCCATTCTTTGACTTTCAGGTTCAAGGGACTGTCACTTTCCGGTATCGGTTGAATCAAATAATAACCCCGCTCGGTGCGGCACTCCGGCCCGCAGGTCACCAGCTCGCCGCTGGATAAAAACTGATCCACCAGGGGCCGCCAGCCCAATGCCACGCCTTGGCCCTTTATGGCCGCCTGGATAACCAGGGTATAGGCGTTAAACGTCAGCGAGGTGACACCCTCGCCGGGGTCCAAACGCTGCCGGCGAAACCATTCCGTCCAATTGAGCCAGCGGGAGGGGCGGGGATCGGGCAGATTCAGCAGCGGCAGGCACAGCAGGCTTTCCGCGCTCTCCGGCCGGCCGTGGGCCAGGAAAAATTGCGGGCTGCAGACCGGCACCACCCGTTCGGGAAACAGCTTATCGCTCCGGCAGCCGGGCACCTGCCCGTCGCCAAAAGAGATGGCCAGATGGGCGCTGCTGTCGCGCAGCGAAAATTCATTGGGTGAGGTGGAAATCTGCACATCCACATTGGGAATCAAGCGTTGCAACGGGTCCAGCCGCGGCAGGAGCCAGTAGCCGGCAAAACCCATATCGGTGTCGATACGCAATACATCCCTTTGTATTTTCGACTGAATTTTCTCAATCTGCCGACTGATGCCCTGCAGGCTGGCACGGACGATTTGATAGAGCTGTTCGCCGGTTTCCGTCAGTACCACGCCGCGGTGACGACGCTCGAACAGGGGCGTGCCCAGTTGATTTTCCAGCGCATTGATGCGCTGGCTGACCGCCGGCTGCGAGGAACCTAATTCCAGCGAGGCGGCGGTGAAATTCAAATGCCGCGCCGCCGCTTCAAATACAGCCAATGCCTGTAACGGCGGGAGCCGAGATTTGCCAGACATAACGTCTCCTTATTGACCGATAAGAAAATACCCGGTTCACAGAAAAAAATGTTTGTGCGATAAAAGTACCACTGCCAAGGTGGGTTATTTAAAGCGAATTATTAACTATGCTTAGAAAGAAACCGAATATCGTAATATTAATGGCCGATCAATTGAGCGCCGGAGCGTTGTCCGCTTATGGAAATACCGTCAGCCTGACACCGCATATTGATTCTCTCGCGCGGGAGGGCGTAATATTCAATTCGGCTTATTGCAATAGTCCATTATGTGCCCCTTCCCGATCGTCATTAATGACCGGACAATTTATTTCCCATAACGGCGTCTATGATAATGCCGCGGAATTTCGCGCCGAGAATCCCACCTTTTGCCATTATTTACGCCGTGAGGGTTATAAGACCTATCTGTCCGGCAAAATGCATTTTTGCGGCCCCGATCAGTTGCATGGTTTTGATGAACGCCTGACCACCGATATCTATCCGGCGGACTTCGGCTGGACGCCGGACTGGCGCAACCCCCAGCGGCGATTGGATTGGTATCATAACATGAGCTCGGTGCTGGATGCCGGAGAGTGCATCCGTACCAATCAGCTGGATTTTGATGACGAGGCGCTGTTTTTCGCCCGGCAAAAATTGTTCGATATCGCCCGCCAGGGTAATGAACAGCCGTTTCTGTTGGTGATGTCCCTGACCCATCCCCACGATCCCTTCGCCATACCGCGTCGTTACCTGGAGAGATACCGGGAACAGGACATCGATCTGCCGCGGGTATCGGCCGCGGATGTGGCGGACGATCCTCACTCCCGGCGGCTGCGCAGTATGTATCAGCTGACCGACGGCCTGTTGAGCCAACAGCAGATACGCCGGGCACGGCATGCCTATTATGGCGCGCTGGCCTATGTTGACGATCAGTTCGGCCAGATCAAAGAGACCCTGGCGGCTACCGGCCTGGCTGAGGACACCATCACCATCGTGCTCTCCGATCATGGAGAAATGCTGGGGGAGCGGGGCCTTTGGTACAAAATGAATTTTTATGAAGGCGCGGCGCGTGTTCCCCTTATCGTGCACGCTCCCGGCCGTTTTGCCCCTCGACATATTTCGCAGAACGTGTCGCTGGTGGATGTGCTGCCGACGTTGGTTGAGCTGGCGGCGGGCAGTGCGCCGACGCCGGAACAGAGCGCCGCTCCCCTGGACGGGCGCAGCCTGGTGCCCTATCTAACAGGAGAAACAGGCGGCGATGGCGGCGATAACGTCGCCTACGGCGAATATTTGGCGGAAGGCGCGCTGGCGCCGATTGTCATGATTCGCCGCGGACCGTGGAAATATATCGCCTCCCCCGGCGAACCGGCGCAGTTATTCGATATCAGCCGGGACCCGCTGGAGCTGCATAATCTGGCGGCGTCCCCCGAATACGGAAATGACATTGCCGGCTTTGAACGGGAGGCGGCGCTGCGCTGGAATCTGGACGCCCTTAACCGGCAGGTGCTGGCCAGCCAGCACAAGCGCTTATTTCTGAATGACGCCCTGGGGGAAGCGGCGGC
This sequence comes from Sodalis ligni, assembly GCF_016865525.2. Taxonomy (NCBI): domain Bacteria; kingdom Pseudomonadati; phylum Pseudomonadota; class Gammaproteobacteria; order Enterobacterales; family Bruguierivoracaceae; genus Sodalis; species Sodalis ligni. Next base: position 1,294,623 of record NZ_CP075169.1, read on the forward strand.
ATGGGATTACCAGCCGCGCCAGGACGCAGGCCAACGATACATCCGTAATAACCAGACCCTGGATGAGCAGGAGGCGCGGGCGCGCTATCCTCGCCCGTCCTCAACCCGCTCATGATGATTATAACGAGGTATAAAATGCGTGTGTTTTCTGCTGTATTTACTCTGGGGATGTCTCTGGCAGTCGGTCTGCCTATGGCCTATGCCGCCGACAATGCCGACTGCGGCGTAGTGAAGATGTCCGATCCGGGCTGGACCGATATCGGCGCCACCAATGGCGTGGCCGGCGTGCTGCTGGAGGGATTGGGCTATAAACAGCAGGTACAGAATCTCTCCGTGGCCCTGGCCTATCAAGGGCTTAAAACCGGTCAGCTGGATGTGTTTCTCGGTAACTGGATGCCGGCCCAGCAGCCGGTGATATCGAAATTCACCGGCGATGGCTCGGTGCAGGTGCTGGGGGCCAATCTCAACAGCGCCAAGTTCACCCTGGCGGTGCCGGACTACGTAGCCCGGGGCGGCGTGAAGGACTTTGCCGACCTGGCCGGATACGGCGATAAGTTCGATCGCAAAATCTATGGTATCGCCCCCGGCGCGCCGGCCAACCAGAATATCAAGACCATGCTGGATAAGCATGATTTTAACCTGACCGGCTGGACGCTGGTGGAATCCAGCGAAAGCGGCATGCTGGCGCAGGTGGATCGGGCGGTGGCGAAACAGCAGTGGATTGTGTTTCTCGGCTGGGAGCCCCATGCGATGAATACCCATCATAAGCTGGTCTATCTCAGCGGCGGGGATAAATACTTCGGCCCCAATTACGGCAGCGCCACGGTGAATACCGTGACCCGCAAAGACTATAGCGCGTTATGCCCTAACGCCGGCCGGCTGTTCAGCCAGCTGACGTTTACCGTGGATTTGGAAAATGTGCTCATCAAGCGCGCACTGGATGATAAACAAACCCCCCGCGATGCCGCGCGCGAGGAGCTGAAGCAGCATCCGGAGCTGTTGTCCCGCTGGCTGGACGGCGTCACCACCCTCCAGGGGCAGCCGGGCCTGGCGGCGGTACGGCAGTCGCTGGCGCTGTAGATCTTTTACATGAACCCCGACAGGGCTCGGTATAACATTGGTGTGTATCCCACCCTAGCCAAGCGCTTGATTATATCTGGCGCTTGGTATGTTTATTATTATATGATTCGATAGGATAAATTTTTTAACTTGAGGCGATCAAATTATATTATTGGACTTTAAAGCCAGACAGCGACAGTCCGACAAGATCAAAAATATGATTAATATTATTGCTTTTCAAAATTTTTTAAACAAAATGATCCCGCCATTTGAAACCGCCGCTGCGCTGGCCCAATCGGGGATTTATTCAGCCCGCCCGCGGCGGCTAAGCTAACTCACTCTTTTCCGGTAAACGCCGAATAGCGCCGCTGGGCTAGGATACCTGGCCGAAGCAGTCATGCCAGAACCGGTTGGAAATAAACAGAAATTATCCGTTATTTATCGAGCCGTTCATTAGTTTGAAAACCAAGCCAAAAAGACAGGAACATTCAATTCAAACATGACCATTTTCGTCAAACATAATTACCTTAGAGATATTATTCCCATTATTAAAAATTTAAATTTAGAAATAATTATATGCTCAAAATTTAAATCAATCATTTTTATGATAATTTAATATGGTGTAATAATTAAAATTTTCATCATTAAAAATTAATTTTAAGCTAAATTTTGCTTTATGATATAAGAAATTCCTAGTGTTTAAGGGCATAAGTGGATCATTTTAAAACAAATTAATATATTGAAAATATTACCTATTGATCAATTTTCGCTAACGCTATTAATTCAATGGTAGGATATTTTTTTGATAATGATAATTCACTGCATCAAAAGAATAACTTGTCTTATTAGCTCTGCTCCCACGATGGCTCCCCCTGATTTCTTTACTTGCCTTCTATATCTGAACAGGTATAATTTATGACTCATAAACGTAAAATCCTCTATTGGGAGAGCTCTTCGAAAAGAGATTTCAAAACCTTCCCGGTTTCCGTTCAAAAGGACATGGGCATCGGATTGTTTGTGGTGCAGTTGGGCCAAACTCCCGAGTCGGTAAGATCTTGGAAAGGGCTCGGTCCGGGAGTCTACGAGCTAGTAGGTGACCACCGAGGCGATACATTTCGGGCTGTTTACACATTACGGATCAAAGAGGCAATACATGTTTTGCACGCATTTCAAAAGAAATCAAAGTCCGGCATCGCCACGCCGCGGCCGGATGTGGAACTGATCGAAAAAAGGTTTAAGGCAGTACTCACTCGCTATGCGGAGGACAGGAGATAGTGATGACCAACAAAAGCCATGCTCAAGGTTCTGATAATGTATTGTTTGATCTTGGATTTGACGACGCGGAAGAACTATCGGCAAAAGCGGCGCTGGCGATTAAACTCAACGAATTAATCAAAAAGAGAGGCCTAAGTCAGGTGGAAGCTGCCGAAATAACCGGTATGACTCAGCCTAAGATATCTCAGGTTCGCCGTTATAAGCTGCAAAACATTTCTCTGGAAAGGCTCATGCAGGCTCTGGTGTCGTTTGACCAGCATGTGGAGATCAGCGTCCAGCCCGCGCGCCAGGCTTATGCCGCCGGTATTACGGTTGCGGCATGACGGAAACGGACCTTACGCATCGCATCTAACCGTGGTGTAGATATATCCATCTTGAAGGCTCGGATTGACGAATCAAGTGAATTTATTTATATCCTTTATCATCTTGCTGCCGCACAAACCCCCGGCGAAGTGACCGTGTTTAGAATGGTGAAACGACCGGTGGACTATCAGCAGCGATATCAGCCCGCACGCGGCGGGCTAAGCTAAGCTCACTCTTTTCCGGCAAATGCCGGGCAGCTATCGTTCGGCGACACCAGCCGATCGTGCCGGCGGCATAACCGCGAATCGCCGATGCTGGCGCCGAAGGCCGATCCCAGCATGGCGAGGCCGGGTATCAGCTGCTCGGTTCCGCCGCGATCCCGCAGGCAAAAGCGGCAGTGTTCACAGCGACGTTCGGCGGGGGTGTTCATCAGGAATTACCCAGTTGATTCCAGAAATCCGCGAAGACATGCACCGACAGGAAATAACCCAGCAGCACGTTGATTACCACGCCGACGGTAAACGCCCAGAACGGACGCAGTCCGGTGCTGGTCAGGCTGGCAAAGCGGGTGCTCAGGCCGATGCTCAGGAAGCAGAAAATAAACGCCCAGGTGCGCAGCGCGGTAATCGGCGCGATAAAGGCCGGGGTGACGGTGGTGCGGTATTCAGCCAGGGAGTAATGGCTGCTCAGCCAGGTGACGAACACCGAAGCCACGACGAACCCGATCACGAATTTCGGGAAGCGCCGCCAGATTTCCCCGGAACCGGCTCTGGCGCTGACGGTGCCATCTTCACCGCGCCACCAGGTGGTGGCCACGATGGCCAGGGCGAAGGCCCAGATGCCGATCCAGATATCCCGGCCGATAACCTTCATCAGGGTAAAAGCCTGCACGGCGGCATCGGGATTGCCGGCAATGGCGCCCCCAGAGTGGGCGGCAAAATCACTGTAGGTTTGCGCGGCGGCGATGCCGGCGGCATCGGCGAACTCCGAGGTGCCTATCCAGGCGCCGGCCACGCCGGTGGACAGTCCCAGCGCCCGGGAGATAAACGGCAGCGCCAGCAGCGATACGATGGCCCAGATGATCACCAGGAGATAGCGACGGAAGCCTGTTCCCGTTTGGCTCGCACGGCACCCGCCACGGCAATGGCCGCGGATACGCCGCACACCGCGCCGCCGACGCCCAGTACGGCGGCGAAGCGGTTTTCCAGACCGAGCAAGCGGCCGGTGATAAAAATGGCGAAAAAGGTCACCAGGGAGACAATGGCCGCCTGGCCTATGGCCACCGGTCCGGCCCATTGAATCAGCGTCAGCGGCAGCGTCGCCCCCAACAGCACGATACCGATTTTGATGTAATATTCCACCCGTAGACTGCGCGCCAGCCAGTCCGGAATTTGCCAGATATTGGATACCACCAGCCCTAATACCAGCGCCAGCAACGGCGGTTCGAGGTTATAACGAGACGCACTGGCCCAGGCGCCGAGCTGGAAAATAAAGACCGAAACAATAAACAGGACAGTGAAGCCGCCGAGGAATTTTCGGCTGTCATGTCCGATAATGGCGCTGCTGATGGTTAATAATACCGCCCATACCAGATAGAGGCCGCCTAATGCCGGCAAGCGGCGCAATAAATCGGCGCCGGCTTCACCCAGCGTGGTCCATTTGGTCGGCCCGGTGGCCAGCCATTTCAGGCTGCCGCCCTGGGAAAAAAGAATATACGCGGCGCTGATTAATATCAGCGCCAGGAAAATCGACCACCAATCCTCCTGCTGCCACCAGCGGGAAGAGGACCGCCCGTCAGGTGATTTTATTACCACGTCGCTGCTTTCACTTGTGCTCATGATTTTGCCTCTATTTTGCCTTGCCGAATGGAGAAAATATTTTTAACTTTTATGCTTTGAAGAGAAAATAGCGAAATTGATACCCCGAGGATATTATCTTTCTGTTATGGGTAATAACCATTTAATCTATAATATGCAGCCGGTAAGCAGCTCTTATTTATGCAGGCAAATAACCAGCATGTTTTAATACGTAAATTGCATTACGTTAGATAAAATACAGCTATGATTGGCCTTCTCGTGCGTCAAGCATGTTGCCATTGCCATTGCCATTGCCATTGCCATTGCCATTGCCATTGCCATTGCCATTGCCATTGCCATTGCCATTGCCATTGCCATTGCCATTGCCATTGCCATTGCCATTGCCATTGCCATTGCCATTGCCTATGGCAGATTGGCTGTAATAAAACGCCGGAATATTTTTATATTGCCGATACTTATTTCTCAAAGGGTTCTCCCAGTGTCAGCATTAAACGATTGGCCCAGGCGAAAAAGGCGGTGGCTTGTACCAGATCCAGCAATTCCAGATCGCCTAACCCCAACTCCCGCAGCCGGGCGATATGCTCCGGCGCGGCCACGGCGGGGGTGGCGGACAACGCCGCGGCAAAATCGATTTCCGCCTGCCAGCGGGGGGATTGGCCGGCGCTCAATTTGCCCCCTGGCGGCGTGTCCAGCAGGCGCTGGATGTCATCCGGCTGTTTGGATAATTGGGCGGCTTTGCGGGCATGCACCGAGGCGCAGTATATGCAGCCGTTGACTTTGCTGGCCACCGCCGCCGCCAGTTCCCGTTCCAGGCGCGCCAGGCCGCCGGCGGTATAGAAGATGCCTTTATCGGTGAGGGTGCGTTGCTCCAGGACCGGCAGATTGCGGCCGAGCAGGCGGAAATAATCGGAATCGGCATGGCCATTGTGTTCAAGGGTCGCCTGTTGCTGCAAGGTGAATTCCTTCAGCGGCTTGGCGGCCAGCCACGGCTCCCAGCCCAGCTCCCGTTGGGTAAATGCATGGGGCGCGGGACGGCCGCCGTGGGTGGCGCCGACGGTACGCCAGGCGGCGGCGCCCACCGGCAGAGGCAGGGGGTTGTCCACGGGCTGTCCGGCTATCAAACGATAACCCCTCAGCAGTCGGCTCTGGAAGCTGACATAGGCCACCAACTGGGACAAGGTGACAATGGCATCCGGCCCCCAGCCCGCCCGGCGCAGCTCTTCCAGATGCGCCGGCGTGGCGGCGGAGGGATGGCGGCTGAGCCGTTCGGCGTGATGTAACGCGCTTTGCAGCCGGGAGCCGCCGGTACCCGGATCGGGATTGGACAGACGACCGGCATAATGTGCGGTCAAACGGCTGTCTTCATGCCACTCAGCTACCTGGCGCGCTACCGCCAGCCGATCCGGCAAGCTAAAATCTATGCCGTCGTCGGCGAACAGTGCCAGATAGCTGCCCTGAATATGTTGGGTCGCCGCATCGCGGGTAATGCGCGCCGCCGCCAGCGGCGAGTCCGGCGCAATGTTTGCCAGCCGATCGAGCAGATCCGCCGCCGTTAGGGTATGTGTCATCTGATGTCCTCAGGTAAAGGGTCGGTGCGGGGCGGCGTCAACTCCGTCGCGGGGCGTTGTCGTATCCATCCCAATGCGGGCGCCACCTGCCGGGCAATCAGTTCAATGGATCGCAGGATATAAGAATGGGGCGGATCGATGGAGTGCACCTGGAACGCCAGGTCTGTGACCCGCGCCAAGGCGCTGTCCCGTTGCAGGGAGGCCAGTACCTGTTCGGCGCTGCCGAGATGGACGTCAAACGCGGCGATAAAATCATCAAGCCGGTCGCCGGCAAGGGGTTGTCCGTTGGCGCGGGCATTTTCCGCCTGGCGGCGCAGTCCCGCTTCCGCCAGCTGCCGGGCCTGTTGGGGATTGTCGGTGACAAAGGCGGTGCGTGACCCGAGAATGCGCGGCGTCGCCCCGGCAGGCAGGGCATCAAGGTAGGCATCGATAATGGGATTCTGGATTTCGTCCAGGGGTAAATCGAGGCTATCGGCGGGACGCGGCTGGGTGCGGGATAACATCAGCCCGTCGCCGGCGGTTCCGGCGCGGGCGGCGCCGTCAACGGAGAAAGTGGCCTGCCATACCCGGCGGGCCAACTGCGGGGCCGGAGGATAGAGGCGGTTGCTGCCGTCGCTCAAGGTCTCGTTGCGCCAGGCCGATCGCAGGATGGCAAGATTGTCGGCATAGGCGGCGGCGCGTTCGTCGCTGAGCAGGCCGAACGGCGGGAAAGAGGACGGCGTGCCGCCGGACCCGAGTCCGACTTCCAGGCGTCCCTCCGCCAGCAGGTCAAGTACCGAGGTATCTTCCGCTACCCGCAGCGCCAGCTCCATCGGCAGGGTAATGACGCCGGTACCCAGGCGGATATGCCGGGTCCGCGCCGCCACATGGGCCAGAAACACCAGCGGCGCCGGCAGGCCGCCTTCGTCTTCATGGAAGTGATGCTGGGCCACCCAGGCGGTATCAAAACCCTGCGCCTCGGCATGGATAATCTGCTCCGCCGCCAGCAGGTAGCGCTGCCGCGGAGCGGCTTTATCCAGCAGGCGGGTGAAAAAACCTAAACGTTTAGCCGTCATGCATCGGTCCTCGATTGCCGCGGCGCGGGAAGGAGGGTTCCGCCCCGGCCGGGAATGGCGTTGATTAACTCCCGGGTATAGTCCGCCCCGGGATGGTCGAATATGTCGGCTACCGGACCGCAATCCACCTGCCGGCCCTTGAACAGGACCGAAACGCTGTGTGAGATTTGCCGTACCGTGGCCAGGTCATGGGAGATAAAGACGTACGTGAGCCCCAGCTCGGTTTGCAGATGCTGCAACAGCGCCAATATCTGCCCCTGTACGGTGACGTCCAGCGCCGATGTCGCTTCATCCAGCACCAGGATCTGCGGCTGCAGCACCAGGGCCCGGGCAATGGCCACCCGCTGCCGCTGTCCGCCGGATAATTCCCGTGGCCGGCGTGCCAGCAGCGCCAAAGGAAGCGCGACGCGGTCGGCCGTCTCTTCCACCCGGCGCCGCCGTTCCGTCGGGGAGAGGGGGGCGAAGTTGCGCAAGGGCTCCTCGATTATCCTAAACAGGGTATAGGACGGATCGAGCGAGCCGAACGGGTTCTGGTAGACCAACTGGATTTTTTGACGAAACTGCCGCAGGGACTCGCCCTTAAGGCGGGTAATGTCAATGCCGTCAATCAGCACTCTACCTGCATCCGGCCGTTGAAAGCCGAGCAGAATGCGTGCCAAAGTGGTCTTGCCCGAACCGGACTCCCCCACCAGCGCATGGGTAGTGCCGCGTTCCACCACAAAGGATACCCGGTCCACCGCTCGCACTTCACCGCCCCCGCCGAGGCGGAAATTTTTAGCCGCTTCCTCCACCCGGATGATGGGCGCCGCGGCGTGCAGCCGATGCGGCTGGATGCGCGTTACGGCGGCAAGGGCCGGCGCATCGGCGAACAGTTGCCGGGTATAGGCGCTGGCCGGTGCCCGCAGCACGTCGGCGGTGTTGCCCTGTTCCTGTACCCGCCCGTGACGCAATACCAGCAGTCGGTCGGCCCGTTCGGCCGCCACCGCCAGATCGTGGGTCACCAATAATACCGCGGTGCCATACTCCCGGCGCAGTTCGTCAATAAGGTCAAGGATCCGTTTTTGCACCGTGACATCCAGGGCGCTGGTGGGTTCGTCGGCAATGATCAGCGCCGGCTGCAGCGCGACGGCAATGGCAATCAGTACCCGCTGCTTCATGCCGCCGGAAAGCTCATGGGGATACTGGCCGGCCCGTTGCGCCGGATGGGATAAGCCGACCCGGGTCAGCAGTTCGATCACTTTGGCATCCCTCTCCCGGCGGGGCAGGCGGCGGTGGATATCGAGAATTTCCGCCACCTGGCTGCCGATGGTCTTCACCGGATTAAGGGAGCTGGAAGGATCCTGCGGTATCAGGCTGATGCCCACGCCGCGCAGCGCATCGAGCCGGCGTTGCGGCCAGCGGCTGATATCGGCTCCGTTCAGACGGATAGTTCCCCGCTCCCGCCGGCCGTTTTCCGCCAACAGGCCGATAATGGCCTGGGCGGTGGTGGTTTTGCCGGACCCGGACTCTCCCACCAGCGCCAGCACCTCACCGGGATAAAGGCGAAAGGAGACGTCATGCACCACGCGCCGCTGTTCGCCGCCGCTGCGGTAGGCAATACAAAGATCCTGTAGCTCCAGCACCGGTTCACGTTGGGGAATCAACGTGTCGGATCGCGCTAATATCAGGCTCATCGATGGCTCCTGGCGAATGAATGGCTGATTCGATTGGCGGCAAGCACCACCAGCACCACCACCAGGCCGGGGAAAGTGGTCAGCCACCAGGCGGTGGAAATGTAATTCCGGCCTTCGGCAATCAATAAACCCCATTCCGGCGTCGGCGGCGGGGTGCCGTAGCCCAGGAAACTCAGGGTGGAAATGGCCAGGATGGCATTGCCGAACTGCAGGGCGGAAAACGCCGTTACCGAGGTCAGGGAGTTGGGCAGGATATGGCGCCACAGCACGGCGGCAAAGGTGCCGCCGCTGCCGTAGGCGGCTTCCACATAGTCGCTGTGCCGCACCCGCACCACTTCCGCCCGGGCGAGGCGGGCGAAGTTGGCGATGGAGGTGATGCCTACGGCGATAGCCGCATGGACGGTACCGAAGCCCAGCAGGATAATAATGCTTAGGGAGAGCAGCAGGCCGGGTATGGACAGCAGAACATCAATAAAACGCATAATCAGGCTGTCGGTGCCCCGTCCAGCCGCGCCGGCAATGACCCCAAGGGCGGTGCCGGCCGTCAGCCCGAGCGCCACCGCCACCAGCGCGCCGGAGAGAGACCAGGCCGCGCCGTAAACGATGCGGGCGTACAGATCGCGCCCCAACTGATCGGTGCCGAGCCAGTGACCGGCCGCCGGCGCCAGCCGCTGTGCGCCGGCAATGCCGTCGGTGCCGCTGTAAGGGGTGAAAAGTCCGGGGGCAAGGGCCCACAGAATCACCACTGCCATCACCAGCCAGGACAGCGCCAGGCCGGGCTGCCAGCGGAATAACCGGGGGCGGCGACGGGGTGGGGTTACAGCCTCGGGCGGCGGAGAGGCCGAAGGCGATGGCGGTGGCGTTTGGGTGTTCAGCGGCAGACTGCTCATAGGGCGGCTCCGGCGGGCATTTTCAGTCGGGGATCAAGGAGGGGATACAGCAGATCCACCAGCAGATTGATGACCACAAACGCCGTGGCGGAAATCACCACAATGGCCTGCAGCACCGCCACGTCCTGGTTGTTCACCGCCTGTTGGGTCAACTGGCCCAGGCCGCTCAGGCCGAACACCGTTTCGGTTATCAAGGCGCCGGCGATCAGCTCGCCGAACAGCAAGCCGGCGATGGTGAGCGCCGGCAGCACCGCATTGCGCGCCACATGCCGCCAGAGCACGCCGGCCCGGCTGGCGCCCTTGGCCCGAGCCACCGCGACGAACGGCAGGGTTTGGACCTCATCGATACTGCGAATCAGGATTTGCGCCAGGGGCGCGCAAATCGGCACCGCCAGGGTCAGAATGGGCAATATCAGCCCTGCCCATTCGCCGGGGTTGATAACCGGCACCCATTTGAGCCGAAATGAGAACACCTGAATCAGCACAATGCCCAGCCAGAAGGTGGGAACCGAAATAAACATGGAGGGCAGGGCATGCCATATTCCCCTCAGCCAGCGGACGGAAGTCAGTCCGGCCAGCAATGCCATGCCGCCCGCCAATATCGCCGCCAGCAGAAAACCGCACACCGCCAACCGTAGGGTAGGGGGGAGATTGGTGGTCAGTAATTGCGCCACCGGCACCCCGGTCTGTACGGAGTAACCGAAATCACCGCGGATAAAATCCACCAAGGTGTGCAGATATTGCCGCCATAGCGGCGCATCGGCGCCATAGACGGCGCGCATATCGGCGATCTGTGCCGGACTGAGGCCCATGTCCGGATTCTGGAACTTGATCAGAATAGCGTCGCCGGGCAGGACCTGCAGCAGGAAAAAAGAGAGGGTGAACGCCGCCCAGAGCACCAGCAGGGCCTGTCCCAGGCGACCGTACAGATAACGATGCATACTCTGCGCTCCTTAATGCTTATCCAGCCAGGCGCCGTAAAATGCCGGCCGGCCGACGGCCTCGAAGCTGACACCCTTAAGATAGGGTGCGCCGGCGAAGACCTGCGGCTCTTCAAATATCGGGATCACATAGGCCTGATCCAGCAAATATTTTTGCGCCTCTCCCGCCAGCGCCAGTCTTTTTTGCCCATCCACTTCGGCTGAAATCGCCACCAGCAGAGAATTAAGCTTATCGTCGCTGAAGTTTTGCACCTTGCTGCTCAGGCCGCCTTTTTGCAGCAGCGCGTCGCGATTGGTGGGATAAAACTGGCTTTTAATCACATCCGGATCGGCCCGTCCCACTTCCACCACGTTTGCCGGCGTTTTAAGCGGGTCCAGGCTGTCGGCGGTTTTGCTGCCGGCATCGCCGGCCAGGATGTTCAGTCGCGCTCCCACTTTGCTCCACTGCTGGGAAACCAGCTGCAGCACCTCTTTATTCTGCGGCTGCGGCGGCGATTCATACACCGACAGCACCAGCGAATGACCCTCTTTTTGGCGTATACCGTCCGTACCCGGCTTCCAGCCCGCCTGATCCAGCAACTGCGCGGCCAGTTGCGGATCGTAGGTCAATTTATCCGCCAGATTGATATACCCCGCCGCCGGCGCGGCGATCACCGAGGTCGCCCGCGGATAGTGCGGCGAAAACAGCGTATTGACGATTTGACCGGCATCGGTGGCGTGCAGCAGCGCCTGGCGCACCCGCACATCCGCTACCAGCGGATTTTCCGGCCTGAATGAGATGCCGTCGTTGACGCCGCGGGTCGGCGCGGCATAGATGATAAAATGTTGCCCCTCGGCCTGTTTTTCATCATAGGCCTGCACCTGGCGGATAAAGTCGGCCTGGCCCGCCAGCAGCGCCCCTATGCGCACACTGTCTTCCGGCGTGATAATGAACTTGATGCCGTCAAGGTTCGCCCGGCCCTGCTGCGCCAGCGTTTTCGGCCCCCAGCGATAATCGTCCCGAACCCGCAAATCTACCTCCCGGCCCAGGGTTTCATTGCTCACCACAAAGGGGCCTGAGCCGATGATATGCCGGGCATCACCCAGCGCATCGAAATTCTGCGCCAGGGTGGCCGGCGAGACTAAGCCTGAGCCGATGGTAGAGGTACCTTGCAAAAATCCCGGCGATGATTTCTTAAAATAGAATTTAACGGTCAGCGGGTCGATCACTTCGCTGTGATCGTAATTATTGATGACTTCGGATACCGGCAGATGCAGCTGTTTATTCCCCAGGCCGAAGGTATCGAAATTCTTCGCCACGGCGGCGGCGTCCAGGGGTTTCCCGTCGGAGAACGTCACGCCGGGGCGGATTTTGAACGTGTATTGGGTTTTATCGTCGTTGCTGGTCCAGGATTCGGCAATCCAGGGCTCGATGGCCAGGGTCTTGGGGTTTTGATAGGTCAATTTATCGGTAATCTGGTTGAGAATGCCGCCGTTTGGGTAAAATCCCCCCGCCGGCGGATAGAGATTGGTATGCGCCTGCTGCTCAAGATAAATCAGGGTGCCGCCTTTACCGGCGCGTTTTCCACGGCCAGGGCGTTTAATGAGCTCATCCCCAGGGCTAACGCCATCCCCGTGCCAGGCCGCGACCGACAGCGCTCAAACGGAATATACTCTGCATAATGACTTCCTTTAAGTAGTGACGGTCAAATGTAGTGCCTGCTTAAATATGATCAAAGTCAATATCCGGCAAATAAAGGTCCGGCAAAAGAATTTATTTCAATATTCAAAATTGAAAACGCATAAGAAGAATTAACTATAACTAATACGATATCGTTTCTTCAGCCCGCTTACGGCTTATCCTATTATCCCGAGGATTATTAGCCCGCTAAATAGTGAATAAGAAATAATCAAAATAATTAATCGGCATAATGTGGTTTATTCAGCGGCGGAAAAAAGGATCGACGGGTTATGATCGTTCTGACGAACGTTTCTAAGGTATTCAAAGATAATAATGAGCCCATCGTCGCCGTCGATAATGTCAGCCTGCGGGTAGAGCGAGGCCAGATCTACGGCATTATCGGCTATAGCGGGGCGGGGAAAAGCACCCTCATCCGTTTGCTGAACGGTCTGGAAAAGCCCAGCGCTGGGTCGGTCTTGGTGGCCGGGCAGGATATCGCCCGGGCCAGCGGCGAAAGCCTGCGGCAGGCGCGGTTGAAAATCAGCATGATTTTCCAGCATTTTAATTTGCTGTGGTCACGGAACGTCAGCGAAAACATCGCTTTTTCCATGCAGATAGCCGGCACGCCCAAGGCCGCCATCCGGCAGCGGGTGGCGGAACTTATCGCGCTGGTGGGCTTGCAGGGACGGGAACACGCCTACCCTTCGCAGCTCAGCGGCGGGCAAAAACAGCGTGTGGGTATCGCCCGTGCGCTGGCGAACAGCCCGGCGGTACTGTTATGCGACGAGGCCACCTCGGCGCTGGATCCGCAAACCACCGATTCCATACTCGACCTGCTGCTGGATATCAACCGCCGGCTGAATCTCACCATTGTGCTTATCACGCATGAAATGCATGTGGTGCGCAAGATTTGCGAACGGGTGGCGGTGATGGATAACGGACGCGTAGTGGAAGAAGGCGACGTCTTGAATGTCTTCACCCATCCGCAGCAGCCCATTACCCGGCAATTTGTGAAGCAGGTCAGCCAGTACCGGGAACCGCTGCCGGATTTAGCCCCGGAACTGCTGCAAAACCTGCCCGGCGTGGTATTGAAGCTGACGTTTCTCGGCCTGAGCGTCCGCCGGCCGGTGGTGGGAGAGCTGACGCTGCGCTATAACCTGCCGTTTAACATCCTGCACGGTAATGTCACGCAGACCGCCAACGGCATCTTTGGCGAATTATGGCTGCATGCTGAAATCGATCCCGGCCGGCTCGACAATATTCTGGCGGATCTGCGTCAACACAACATTACCGCGGAGGTGGTGGAACATGCTTGAGCATTTCTTTCCACACGTCCAGCTCGATCAAGTATGGGCGGCCACCGCGGAAACCCTCTATATGACCGCGCTGTCGGGCATTGCCACCTTTGCGCTGGGCATCGCGCTGGGACTGGCGCTGTTTCTCACCGCCCGCGGCGGACTGTTTCAGCGTCCCGCCGCCTACCGGGTGATTTCGGCGCTGGTGAATGTGTTCCGGTCCATCCCCTTCATTATTTTAATCGTGCTGCTGATCCCTTTTACCAAGGTTCTAATCGGCACCATTTTGGGCGCCAACGCGGCCCTGCCGGCGCTGATTGTCGGCGCCGCGCCTTTTTACGCCCGCCTGGTGGAGATCGGCCTGCGGGAAGTGGATAAAGGCGTCATCGAGGCATCACGCGCCATGGGCGCCCGCGTCGGTACGCTTATATTTCGGGTTTTACTGCCGGAGTCGTCGCCCGCCCTGGTTTCCGGCATCACCGTCACCCTGATTGCGCTGGTGAGCTACAGCGCCATGGCCGGTGTTATCGGCGCCGGCGGATTGGGAAATCTGGCCTATCTGGAAGGATTCCAGCGTAACCACAACGACGTCACCCTGGTGGCGACCCTGATGATCTTGATCATCGTGTTCGTCATTCAGTTATTGGGCGACGTCATCACCTCACTGCTTGATAAACGTTAAACAGACCGGGATAAACCATGAATAAAACCTTCACAATACTGGCCGCCGCCACCCTTGCCGCCCTCAGCCTCTCCGCCTCGGCCTGGGCCGATACGCTCAGGGTGGGCGCATCCAATGTACCCCATGCTGAAATCCTTGAGCAGGCAAAACCCATACTGGCGAAACAAGGCATCGACCTGGAGATTAAACCGTTCCAGGACTACATCCTGCCCAATACCGCCCTTGCGGACCATGACATCGATGCCAACTATTTTCAGCATGTGCCATATCTTAACAGCGTGCTCAAGGATCATGCCGGGGATAAAAACTATGACTTCGTCAGCGCCGGCGCGATTCATATCGAACCCATCGGCATCTATTCAAAACGCTATAAAAGCCTGAAGGACCTGCCGCAGAACGGCAAGGTCATCATGCGCGATTCGGTGGCGGAAGAGGGGCGAATCCTGTCGATCTTCGAACGGGAAGGGGTAATTAAACTGAAACCGGGCGTCAGCAAGGTGGATGCGCGGATAACCGATATCACCGATAACCCGAAACATCTTCAGTTCTTGCCGAATATAGAAGGCTCGCTGCTGCCGCAGATGTATAACAATGATGAAGGGGACGCGGTGGTCATCAACGCCAACTATGCCATTGATGCCGGACTCAATCCGGTAAAAGATCCCATCGCGGTTGAAAGCGGCGAAAATAACCCTTACGCCAATATCATTACCGTTCATCGCGGAGACGAGAACAAACCGGATATCAAGGCGCTGGTGAAGGTGCTCCACTCCAAAACCATCCAGGATTTTATCCGCCAGAAATACAAAGGCGCGGTCATTCCGGTCAACGGTTAAATCAAGCGCCCCACAGCGCGGTAGGCCCGCGATCGTCGAACGTGCAGCGAAGGTGTTAAAGGGAGACCGTGCTGATGGGGTCGAAGCGGGCGTGGTTTTCCCGCCCGCCGGAGCGCCCCACAGCGCGGTAGGCCCGCGATCGTCGAACGCGCAGCGAACGTGTTGAAGGGAGAGCGTGTTTGCCGAGGCCGGGTCGAAGCGAGCATGGTTTTCCCGCCCCGCCGGAGCGCCCCACAGCTCGGTAGGCCCGCGATCACCGAACGTACAGCGAACGTGTTGAAGGGAGAGCGTGTTTGCCGAGGCCGGGTCGAAGTGGGCGTGGTTTTCCCGCCCCGCCGGGCGCCTGTAAAAATTTACCAGCCCTTTACCGCATCGCCGTGATAAATTTTATCCGCCGCAGCGGCCACTTCATCGGTCTGATAGGCCTTCACCAAATTCTTCACCTTATCGCTGTCTTTATTATCCTCTCGCGCCACGATCAAATTAACGTAAGGCGACTCTTTATCCTCGATAAACAGACCGTCTTTATGAGGAGATAAACCAATCTGCGTCGAATAGTTGGTATTGATGACCGCCAGATCCACTTTGCCGTCATCCAGCGTACGCGGCAGCTGGGCCGCTTCAATTTCGACAATTTTAAGATGCTTCGGATTATCGACGATATCCAGCGAAGTAGGCTGCAGGCCGGTGCCGTTTTTCAGCGAGATCAGACCGGTTTTCTGCAATAATAATAATGAACGCCCCAGATTGGTGGGATCGTTGGGAATAGCCACTTGAGCGCCATCCGGTAACTCGGCAACGGATTTATATTTGCGTGAATAACCGGCAATGGGATAGACAAATGTCTTGCCCACCGCCGCGAGTTTATAACCATGTTCTTTAATCTGCTGCGCCAGATAAGGGCCGTGCTGAAAAGAATTGGCATCCGTATCGCCGGAATTCAGCGCCTCGTTAGGCAACACATAGTCGGTGAAGGTGACAGTTTCCACGTCCAGGTTATACTTCTCTTTAGCCACTTTTTTTACCGCATCCCATAACGGCTGATCGATACCCGCGCTAATACCGACTTTAATATGGTTAGCGTCTTTATCGGCTTTATCACAGGCGGCTAACGTCAAAGACGAAGCAATAATGCCCGCCAGGGCCAGGCACTTTAATATTGATGACATAATAAGAAAACTCCGGAATAATTAATTTATTTTGCCCAGGAAGGTATTTATCCTTACCGACAAGAGTACCGCAAAACCCGGCATGACTTTATTGCCGATTGTGCATTAGTTAATATCAAATTGTTCTGTGATATTCCATTGATGAATACCACCAAGGGACGCAAACGATTGCCTGCACCGGTGTCAAGCTTATGAATCCTCCTTAGGGCCTGCTTGGAAAGAAATAACGGGGGTTATTATGATTTCGCACAACTTGTATAAAAATAAAAAATGTGTTGCTTATGTTACGTCTATAGCGACTAACTTCACATATATATAATTTTACATCAATTAATACAATTGTAATGTTATTTCGACCATACTGTTTAACCAGCAGTCCATTTTAACCCGTAGCCTATTTCCCAGGTGATCAGCATGGTACAACTTTCCGCGTATGCTCGCAGCAGGAGCATCAGTGACCCGACCCTTTCAGCCTATCCCGCCGAATTGGCGTTGAGCGAGCTGTTCTTGCAACAGGCCGCCCTTAACAAGACCCGGCCCGCCATTATCACCCCCCAGCGGATTTTGCACTATGGGGAATTGGCGCGGGATGCCGTCTCACTGGCGGCTTATCTGCGCCATCAGGGGGTGGATTCGGCCACCACGGTCGGGATCATGCTGCCTCCCGGCATTGAGCATATTACCTGCCAGGTGGCGATTATGCTGGCCGGTGGCTGCTGTTTACCGCTTGACCCGTTCTTAGCGGACGATCGGCTCAATGGGATATTGCGGGACTCGCGGGTTTTATTAACCCTCTCTGATGCCTTAACGCTTCGACGCTCCCTGGCGACGCGCTATATCGTTTTCGAACAGGTGGCGGTGGGGGACGGAAACGATCAGGATTTCATTCCCTTGCGTCACGGCATCTCACAGCCCTCACACCGGTTTTACCGGTCGGATATTCAGAAAACCATCCCGGTTTATCCTCTTGATATCTTTCGCCAGGCCCTGGACTCGCGGCATGTTCGTTTTAATCATGAAGACCGGGTAGCGGCCATCGCGCCCATGACCGCTGTGGCGTCGCTGTTTGAAATCTGGGGCGCGCTGCTTAACGGCGCGGCAACGGTGGTCATGCCCGACAGCTGGGTTAACGATCCCCGCCGGTTCGAAACGGCTCTGCGGGAATTTGCCATCAGCATTCTGCGCGCCTCTCCCGCCATGTTCAATCTGCTGGCAAGTATCCGCCCCGACTGTTTCGGTCAGCTCAATTATCTGCTGGTGGGAGGGGAATCGGTAAATGCGCACAGTATGCGGCGGGTGTTGCAATATGGGCCGCCCCGGCATCTGCTCTATGGCGACGGCAGCGATGCGGGCACCCGGCTGATGCTTGCCGAAAGCACGGAACATTGAGCGTCCGGCAGTTGATTCAAAACGATGTCAAGCCTGCCGTTGCCAGAGTTGCAGCATCTGGGTTTCCATCAGGGCGGGATCCCGCCGGAGACTCGCCCACACATCCTTGGCGCGCTGGTCCGCCAGCACATGATTTTGTCCCTGGCGGATGCCTTCCAGCGTCTGTTCGGCCACCTGTTCGGGGGAGACCTTGGCGCTGTCGATGTGGGTTGTCATATCGGTATCGATAAACCCGGCGTAAACGCCGACGACCTGTGTCCCTTGATCATGCAATTGAATGCGCGCCCCGTCGGTCACAGCCAGCGCGGCATGCTTGGACGCGCCGTAGATGGCGTTCAGCGGTGAGGTAAACCAGCTTACCACTGACAGCATATTGACGATGGCGCCGCCGCCGTTGGCGGCCAACAGCGGCGCAAATGCCGTGATCATCCGCTGCACGCCGTAAACGTTCACTTCCATCTCCTGCCGCATGGCCTCTTCGGCGCCTTCCGCCAGTATCGGACTTTGCAACAGAATGCCGGCATTATTGATAAGCAGAGTGACATCCGGGCACTGCCGCGCCGCGGCCGTGACGTCCTGCCGGGAAGTCACATCCAGTTTTACCGCTATCAGCCGCGGGTCGGTAATGGCAACGCCGGCGGGATCCCGCGCCGCCGCATAGACTTTGGCCGCGCCCGCCGCCAGCAGAGCCTGGGCATAGGCTTGGCCAAGGCCCCGATTCGCCCCGGTAACCAGGGCAATGCTCCCTTCAATGTTCATGACATTGTCCTCTTATCCCACATGCATCAGCGTCAGTAAGGTGGTGATAATAATAATACTGATGAAAACCGAAATGGAACCGGTAAAGCTGGAAACGGAACCGAACTTGCTCGCTCTGGCGGTAAATACCGGCGCCAGTGAGGAGACCGGCGCAAATACCGTTACCGCCAGCACCTGGCGGATTTCCAGCGGCAGCGGCGTGCAAAAATAAAACAGCGCCGAGAAGAGCGCGCCGGCGGCGTAACGCAGCACCAGCACTTTATAGACGCTTCTCAGCTGCGAACGGTCGATATTGATTTCCAGCATCATGCCGATGATAAGCATCGCGATAAAGGGATTGGCATTGCCCACCATGGTGGTGAGGATAGTCACCTGGCTGGGCAGGTGATAGCCGAACAGGGCGGCCAGCAGCAGCAGGACGTACACATCGAAGGGAATGGAGGAGAACAGTCGTTGGAACGTGCTTTTTAATCCGGTACTGGTGCCGATGGCATTTGATGCGGCCACGTAGCTGCCACCGGTACAGATAATGGAATTGCCGGCATCGAACAGACAGGTGGCGACAATCCCCACCGGCCCCAAAAAGCTCTGCACATACGGCAGGGTAAAACAGCCGATGTTATAGCCGGGGGAATTGATCATATAAAAGACTTTTGTATCGTTGTCCCGTTTACGGCTCAACATAAACCCGGCGAACAATAGCAGAATATTACAGACAAAACCGATAACCACCAGGATCAGCAGGCTGTGATCCACATTAAAACTGGAGAATCCGTTGATAACCGCCGCCGGCAGAGTGAGATTCATCATTATTTTCGACAAGGCGATACTGTCGACCCTGTAAATAATTCTGTGTAATTGCCACCTTATTAAATGTGACCGTTCAGCCGGTCACCGAACTCAATAATAAAACGACTCATCGCCAGCCGCCAGTTTTGAATCGGCATGCTCCATTTTTTCGACGCCGACTGTATCGCGAGGTATATCACTTTGCGTACCGAGTCATCCGTCGGGAACACTTTGCGTTTCTTGATAGCCTGTCGGATCACGCTATTGAGTGATTCTATCGCATTAGTTGTGTAGATTGCCTTGCGGATATCGGGCGGATAACCAAAGAAGGTATTGAGATTTTCCCAGTGGGCCCGCCAGCTTTTGCTGATCTGGGGATATTTACCGTCCCAGACGTTTGCGAACGCATCCAGCGCCATCAGGGCGGCTTCTTCCGTCGGCGATTGATAGACGGCTTTCAGCCCGGCAGTAACGCCCTTATAGTCTTTCCACGAGACGAATTTCAGGCTGTTGCGTACCATGTGGATAATGCAAAGCTGGATATGTGTTTGCGGGTAGACGCTGTTTATCGCCTCCGGGAAGCCGTTCAAGCCATCCACACAGGCGATAAGGATGTCCTGAAGCCCACGATTTTTCAGCTCGGTCAGTACGTTAAGCCAGAACTTCGCGCCCTCATTTTCTGCCAACCACATGCCGAGCAACTCTTTTTTGCCCTCGGTATTGATACCCAAGGCAAGGAAAACGGCCTTATTTATCACCGAACCATTGTGCCGGACTTTACCACAATACAGTCAAGATAAACAATGGGATACAGTGAGTCCAGCGGACGATTTTGCCATTCGGTTACCTGTTCTTTAACGGCATCCGTCACTTTGGATATCAAGGTGGCCGACACGTCAGCGTCATACATTTCCTTGAACGTCGCGACGATTTCACGCGTGGTCATGCCTTTGGCATAAAGAGACAAAATCTGGCTATCCATCTGGGTGATACGGGTCTGGTTCTTCTTGATAAGCTGCGGCTCGAAGGTACTTTCACGGTCACGTGGCGTGTTTAGCGTGATCTCGCCGTCATCGATAAGCAATGTTTTTGAGGAGTACCCGTTACGGGTGTTGGTGCCGGTTTTAGGCGTGTTTTTCTCATGCCCAAGGTGGTCAGTGAGTTCGGCGTTCAGCGCCGTTTCCACGGTGAGCTTAGTCAACATACGTGAAAACTGATTGAGATCAGCTTCAGTCTTGATGCCTTTGGCCAGTTCTGTAGCAAGTGCCTGAAGTTTCTTCTCGTCCATAATTTGCCTGTCTCCGCTGTTCGGATAACGATATCAAAAACAGGCAATTACACAATTTAATTTACAGGCTCATACTGTCGGATCGCTGCAGCACTCCGTACTTTTTTAACAGATATCCTACAACAATGATCAGAAAGAATGAGAACGCTTTTATAAGAACATCAATCATGTGCATCGTCCGGAGAATATCCGACATGTTTACCTGTCGGTTCCTTCCCGCTGGTAAGGATAAATCGTCATGATATTTATCATACCATTACAGGATGTAAACGTTGCACAATTTTCAGTCTAGGATAACGGGAGCTTTTCCCGGGCAAGGTCGTTGATTTGCCTGGAATTCAGCAGAGTTTCCGGAAATCCCCGGCGGGCCAGATTAAGCATCGCCAACCCCATTACTTCAGTGGTTAGAATAGCACCGGGCCACAGGGGGCGAATCAATGACAGCAGCGGGCCCAGGAAACTGTAAAAAAAGCGGTAAAAGGGAGTTTTGGACACCGCGCCGTGCCGGGGCAGTATGATGCCGGGCCGAAGTATATAGACACTCTTAAACGCCAGCGTCCGTAAGGCATTTTCCGTGCCGCCCCGCACCCGCGCCCACATGGTGCGGCTTTTGCCGCTGCTGTCGGCGCCGGAGCCGGACAAATAAACAAATGTCATCAACGGATTCTGCGCTGCCAGCGCCGTGGCGGCGGCCAAGGTCATATCATGGGTAATCCGGGTATATTCCTGCTCGCTTTTGCCCACGGAGCTGACGCCGAGGCAAAAAAAGCAGGCGTCAAGTCCGGTAAGCGTTGAGGTGATGGCGCCATAATGGAGCATATCTTCCTGAATGACGGTTTGCAGCTTGAAGTGCTGAACGGTGGGGGCCTTTCGGCCCACCGCGATAACAGAAGTCACATCTTCAGCCCGGAGGCATTCCCGCAATACGCCTTGACCCACCATGCCGGTGGCTCCCCAGATAATTACTTTCATACCTTGTTCTCCGCCGGCCTTAAGCCGATGGCATAACGGGCGGACACCGGTTGCGCCATCTATAAATGAGTAATCACTCAATTATATGCGGGGTAAAGTATAAAGCAAGTGATTCAGCCGCAGGCTCAGCGCCAGCCGCCGGATGCGGCGATCCGTTCGCCGGTCAGCCAGGCCGCGTCGTCGGAGGCCAGGAATACCGCCACTTTAGCAATATCCGTCGGCTGCCCGAAGCGGCCCAGCGGCGTCTGCGCCACCAGGGTCTTTTCAAAATCGCTGCCCACCACGCCGACCGTCGTCGCGCCTTCCGTCTCCACGCCCCCCGGCGCAATGGCATTAACCCGGATATGTCTGGGACCCAATTCCCGCGACAGCTCTACGGTGAGAGTATCGACAGCGCCTTTGGTGGCGGAATAGATGGCGGAACCCGCTGTGGGGTTGGTGCTGACCACTGAGCTGATATTGATAATGCTGCCCCCTTGCGGACCGAAATATTTCAGCGCTTCCTGGACGGCTAAAAAAATCCCCAGCACGTTGATATTGAATTGCCGATGGAATTCCGCTTCGGTGGCTTCTTCGATAGAGTCGAACTTAAAGACCCCGGCATTGTTCACCAGGATGTCCGGTGCGCCGAATACGTCTTTAGTGGTAAGAAACAGCTGGCGCACGTCGGCTGCTTTGGCCACGTCACCCTGCACCGCAACGGCTTTGCCGCCGTTGGCGACGATTTCCGCCACCACCCGATCGGCCCCTTCACGGCTGGAGGCATAATTCACCACCACTGATGCGCCGGCGGCGGCATAGGCCTTGGCGATGGCGGCGCCGATGCCTTTGGAGGCGCCGGTGACGATAGCGATTTTATCTGTAAGTTGGCTCATGTGGGGCTCCGAAGATTAAGGTTAAGTACATTAGTTCGGTTTTATTGAACTAGTATAGTTCGTAAAATATGAACTAATGGACTCTTTGTCAATACTCTGTTATAAATATTTTCATGAGACCGATAATTCACCCCGCAGCCAGTGATTTTACCGTCGAGGGTATCCTGCATGCCTTGGCGGATCCTGTGCGCGCCCGGATTTTTGTAGAAATCGCCCGGGGCGATTGCGCGCAAACCTGTTCGGCATTTCTGGAAGTCAGCGACCGTTGCGTACCTAAATCCACGTTGTCCCAGCACTTCAAGGTGCTGAGGGAAGCCGGGCTTATACGCAGCGTCCGCAAGGGCGTGGAAATGTACAATATGCCGCGCCATGACGATCTGCATGAGCGTTTCGGCGGGCTGATCAGCGCCATTATCGAGGCTTATACCGCTCAATACCAACGGGCGAGATTGGCGGATCGCGAGGCCGGCCAGGGAGCCGATAGTGATAGTCTGCCGGAAAGCCGTCCTGCCGAGGGATAACGCCCCGGTGGTCATGTCGCCCCTTTATATGTTTGCTTGCCGGGACATTACTTTTTAATCCTATATTGAATTCAAAAGATATATTCCTTCTCTCATCCTGATTAAGCTGGAACCATCCCTATCGCGGCTGTCGCGATATATACCTCACTTTTCACAATTGATGACCTGTATATGCCGGCCGCCGGCGAGGATTTTTGACATGGATAATGTTTCTAAAACGAATAACGGCCTAAAGCAAAAATTTACCGTCACACCCTGTATTGCTGGATTAACCGAGACTCCGGGCATGGCGACAAACGCTAAACTGGCAGGCGGGTTGGTCAAGGTCACTAATGACAGCCTTGCCGCCGCAAACGTAAAAAGCGATGCGCAGCGCAAACCTAGGCCTGTCGCCCTGATGTATGGATTCATGGGGGTGCGGGATCTTGAACGGGCGGACGGCGTCGATAAAATCACCGTCGACCTGCTTAACAGAGCGCTCATGCTTGCCCATGGTAACTTATCTTCAAATAAAATACTTGAAATTCAAAAAGGTATAAAGGTCAGAGGTAGCGCGGTCAGGCAGTTTGCCCAGACGACGCAAATCGATGATGAAACCGCCAGGTATTTACTGCGCTCCTGGTCCGCTTACCTTCAACGGGAATATGACTTCATTTCACTGCAGTCGGCATTGAGAAAAGAGTCGCAAAACACACGCTATCCAATCGCGAAAATTTTAAATGCCTGGTTAAAAAATCATGCCGTAGGCCCGAAACTGAATTCAAATGAACTAAAAGATATAAGGTTTTATTTGATAAGTTTATGATATTGGGTGATACGGAGGGTTTTATTGCCTTGCAGAACTATAAATCACCCAATAAAGAGCGAATTGCAGGTATTTTCAGCAGCATGTTTTTAGAAGGTCATCCAAATTAGGACTTAAATGGAGCAAGGAAAATAATATTTCGGTTATTTTCGATATGGATTTTACCCTAGACAGGCATTTAAAAAACCGCAATTCCTATCAGCCCATTACTTTTCCGAGTATAAATTCTATAAAAAATCATTTTGAAAATGTTACTGAACGACCATTACTTAGTCAAGAATTGCCGTTTTATCTTCAGTGTTTGGGAGGAGGTATACCCTGGGAATATCCTGTACGCTATGGGTAAACAAATGGTCATAATTGGTTGTTAGTCAGTGACGCCTTCTGTCGGCTATCATATGCGGCATTTAACGTTTTCATTCAATCTTAATGGTTTTAGTGGGGATAATATGGAAAAGCCAACCGGCCCGGCGCTGTCTAACAATAAACCGCAGCTCGTTGATCATTTGCGCTTCCACCGGCGGAATCATCACCTTGCCGCGCCGTTCGGCAACGGCTGGTTCGCCCGCAAAGCGGAAGCGTTTGCGCGTTTTTTTGGTACGCCGGTGTTTCTCGGCGCGCAAACCTTCATCGTTGTCGCCTGGATAGTGGTGAATGTCTCGGGATTCGCCAAGTTCGACCTTTATCCGTTTATCTTGCTGAATCTGGCCTTCAGCTTGCAGTCTGCCTACGCCGCGCCGTTGATATTGCTGGCGCAAACGCGCCAGGCGGAACGGGATAAGGCCAATGCCGATGCCGATGCCCAGCACCGGGAGGCACTGGCGGTCGCCAACGCGGAGCGTCAGGAACTGTCGGCGCAAACCTCCGCGCAGATGATGGCCCTGCTGGAACAAAATACCGAGCTGACGGCGTTGACCAAACAGCTGAGCGAACGTATTGAAGTGCTGGCTGCCGAACTGCACGACAAGCTGTTGCAAAAAGCGTCGTCCTGACGCAAAACCGTCAGACTGTTTAAGCGCCGCCGCATTCTTCGTGGCGATACCTAAATAGCTAAAAAACGTTCTTACCCTTAAATCACAGGGTACCGAATAACGTTTTCGCTAAAGAGATAAAAAAGCTGTCTTATTCCACTGAAATTCTCATCTTCGCCATCTCTATCAAGAGAGTATTTTCTGCAAGTCTCCCAATTGTTACCGTGCTAACTTTGGCCAAAGAGTTTTGGATCATGCGTTGGGGCGACTTTGACGCACGGGGAGCGGTAGATGCCTTTAATCAATATCAATACAGCACGAATGACCAGCATGGCGCAAGCCGTTGCAGGCATCGGCACTGAAACGGCGAGATCCGACGCGAATTCCCTCCGGGGGATTCTGGAACATATTGTGAATTTTTTTACCGCCGGCTATCTGTGCAAGCAGCGCGCGGCGCAATATGATGCGTTTACGCAAGCCTTGGCCACTGCTCTTGATAACGCCTTGCCATCAAAAGATTCTTATATCCTTCCGCAAACGCTTATCATTGATTATGCTGGCTATACCGTCACCTTCATGCTGCCGGGAGAAAACCATGATGAAGCCGGCCCCGTCGCCATTCGGGTGAGCAAGGACGGCAAAAGTGTCGACTCGCAGGTGGATAAAATTGCCTTCTGCCGTATATGTACCGTTTTGCTGATACGTCAGCGGTATAAACTCGACTGCTACGCCACCACGTTAACGGACCAGGGAAATATAGACCTGCGCGACGCTAACTTGAGAAGAGCCGACCTGCGCGAGCTCGATCTGCGCGGAGCCGATTTGAGCGGCGCCGACCTGCGCGAGTCCAACCTTAGCAAATCTGACCTGGGCGAAGCCTCTCTCAAAAATGCCATTTTGCGGGAAACCGATCTTACTGGCGTTAAACTGGCCGGGGCTAACCTGTGCAATGCCGATATGAACGGAGCTAAACTCAATGGGGCCAACCTGAGCAACCTCTCACGGCAAGGTCCGTTGCTTTACTTCCCCCTCTGGGATGCAGACAATATAAAAATCTTTCTTGATCATAGGGCTAGCGGCAGGAACGGCAGCCTGCTGACCATGATGGACAGCATTGATGAACGGTATGCTGACGTTAAAGTACAGATGGCCCGCGAATTGATGCATTCATTGCAAGGCGTTGATGTATCGAGCGTGGCGCTTCTTTTGAGGGATGTCTTGTCTAAAGCTCCCTATAGCGGTGATGCCGGCATCACAGCCTGGCTGGATGGGGTTTGCGATCGCTACCTCGGTCAATATGATACGAAAGCCTTGCCGGTGTTGAGTGACGACGGGCTTGAACAGGTTGCGGGCCTGTTCTCACATCAGCCGGAACCGATGTTTACTCATAACAGCGCATTTATCCAGTGGGTTGCCCAAGGGATGAAGACGGGGAACGACGCTATCAAGGCAAGCATCATCCGGCTTTATGATAGGTACCTGAATCATGAAAGGGTGCGACCGTATGCCGCTGTGGATGAGTTTGGCGATTATGGCGCCCAGCGGCCTGACTGGAGGGATGAGCACGCCGCGAATTATATACTCTTCCCCTTTCGACCTGACGGGCCGGTTATGCTGCTCTCTGCGCATACCCTTCAAGGCATGCTGCATCCTGACCCTCTCAAGCCCGTATGGGATGGTTTTTATCTGTATAACCGGCGGGGGGAAAATCTGCTGCCAAGCGATCACCCTCCTAAAACGCTGTTTGACCAGGATTTCAAATTATTTTGGCGCCTTATCGCTTTGCGGAACAGCTCGCCAGCTTTGCAAAATTGCTTGAAATATTAGGGCTTGGGGAACGGCAGGAATTATTTATCTCCGCAACGCGTTCCAAAACGTCAAAGGTAAAGCTGGTGAGTCCGGATTGCCAGGAAGAATTGCGCAAAGTCTTCAGCCCGAAACTGACCTATTCAACGGATTCCGGCGACTATAGCCTTACCAGCGGGCATTACGACGAGATTATTATGGCCTATGGCCTCTCATCGGCCGGTAATAACGTTCAGGCCAAAACGCTGCTGAGCCTGGCGGCGGTATTCACGAAATATTCCTCCAGCGCGATTTTCGGCACTGAACATGAATCCCCGGAAATGCTCAGACGCTATGCCTGTGCATTGATGGAAAAAGCCAATGCCCTTGATAAGAAGGTGTTTATGAATGGGAAGGGAAATGCCTTTACCAATTGGAAAAACCGCCTGCTGGGCTTGGAAGGCGCCCAAAGTTGCAGCGCCATGGTATCACTTTTAATGGTTGGCCATATCCGCGAAAATTTCCCGGACGTTTTGGCGGGTATCCTGCCGCCGGCATGGTGTTGATAACGTCGGGCTCGATACTTTTATCTCACGCTTCCAGTTGCGGGGGCAAGAAAACAAACATTCATCCAGGCAGGCCGATGACCCGCAGGCTGCGAACGCCCTGGGCGCCGCGAATCAATACGCCTTCGATATCGGCGGTGGCGGAGGGCCGGACATCAGTACCGAATAGCGTGCGGTGGAAAACTCTGCGCGCCGGTAGGCCGCGTGCAGGTTGGGCAAGATATCCTTCACCGACAGCAGCACCACCAGATGCTGTGCCAGATAACCCAGCGCATTGACCGGGCATTCCGCTTCGCTCAGCCAGATGGAGCCGGTTTCCGCCACGCCGAACTTGGCCCGGACGATGCCCACCTCCACATGATCCACCGCGCCGGCGGGGGTATCCGGCCCTATGGCCAAATCGCCGTCGATGCCCCGCACCGCCGAGCAGAACACGCCGCCGGCAGGAAACAGCCCGCGGATATAGCCGGACAGCGCGGCATAATCCGCCGGGCCTCCATTCGACGGCGCATTGATAAGACTTTCATCCCATATGCCGCCCATGATAGCCAACGAGACGCCAAAGGCTTCCGGCGTTGCCGGGTACCGATCGGCAAAATCAGGCAGCTCTGGCCGGGGCACCGGCGTCATGGCGTGGTTGCGCACGGCGCGCAGTATCTCATCACGATCGCTCATGGCTTTTTATCCTTGTCGATGGGGCGTCGGTGCTCCAGGTACCAGCGGTGAAAGCTCTGGCGCGGCGATGTCGGTATTTCCCGGGCCTCGCCCCAGGCGTTCAGGGGATGATAAAGCAGAATACGCGGCAGTTTAGGCACTACGGCGTTGGCGGTGTCCACTACTGCCCGGTACAGGGCGGGACTGGCGAGTATCTTGCCGGCGGCTTTCATGGCGCTTTTTTTGGCAAAGGGTAGCTCGTTATTGCGGGCGACTATCTCGCGCCATTTGAAAATCTGCTCGTGAATATTGATTTTCACCGGGCAGACCTGGGTACAGCTGCCGTTAAGCGTCGAGGCGAACGGCAGGGTACTGTATTTTTTCAGATCCATGGTGGGGTTGATGATGGCGCCGATGGGGCCGGAATAGACGGCACCATAGCTGATGCCGCCGCTGCGCCGGTAGACCGGGCAGGTATTCATGCAGGCGCTGCAGCGGATGCATTTCAGCGAATACCAGAAATCCTCCATGGCCAGCCGCGCGCTGCGGCCGTTATCCACCAGGATGTAATGCATCTCGCCTCCACGGCGCGGTGCGCGGAAATGGGAGGTGTATTGGGTAATGGGCGAACCGAGGGCGCTACGGGACAGTAAGCGGATAAACACCCCCAGATCCGCCGTGGCGGGCACCATTTTTTCAATGCCGATGGACACCAGGTGCAGGTTCGGCACGTTAGCGCTCAAATCCGCATTGCCTTCATTGGTGCAGACGGTGACGGCGCCGGTTTCGGCGACGGCAAAGTTGCAGCCGGTCATGCCCGCCTCGGCCCGCAGAATGTACGGGCGGGTTTTATCCCGCTGCTGCCCGGCGAGATAGTGCGGATCGGCATTGTCCGGATCGGTGCCCAGGGTATCGGCGAACACCCGGGCCACGTCGATGGAGAGCTTATGCACCGCCGGCACCACGATATGGCTGGGCATCTCATTATCCAACTGCTGGATGCGCTCCCCCAAATCGGTTTCGATGACATCAATGCCTCGCGCCGCCAGGTAAGGGCGCATATCGCACTCCTCCGTCAGCATCGATTTGCTTTTCACCAGGGTTTTTACCCCGTGGGTCCGGAGGATTTCATGGACGATACGGTTATGCGCCGCCGCATCCTTGGCCCAGTGGACGTTAACGCCGTTGGCCAGGGCATTGCGTTCGAACATCTCCAGATAGAAATCGAGGTGGGTGAGGGTATGTTCCTTGATTTGCGAGGCGAGATCGCGCAGTTGCTGCCATTCCGGATGGGCCTTCATCTGGGCGTCGCGCAGCTGGCGCAGGGTCCAGAGCCGTTGATCGAGGAAGGTCTGGTGCTTTTCGCTGGCCAGGAATTCCCGCGAGCCTTTAACGTGGTCAATCGCTTTCATATCGGTCTCCGGTACGGGGCTCAGGCATGGGCGCCATTGAGGATTTGGGCGATATGCATAAATTTAACCTCCGCCCCCATACGCTGCGCGCAGCCCTTCTGGTGCATCAGGCAGGACATATCCGCCGAAACGATGTATTCGGCGCCGGCGTCTTTATGATCGTTGACTTTGTCATACCCCATCTTGGCCGATACCGGCGCTTCGGTTACGCTGAAGGTACCGCCGAAACCGCAGCATTCGTCCGGGCGGCGGGGGTGGGCGAACTGAATATCCTTTACCGCGCTCAAGAGGGCCAGGGGCTTTGAAAACGGCGGTTCGTCAACTTCCGATACCGAAGCGTGGCCCAGGGAGCGCAGGGCGGTACAGCTATTGTGCAGGCCGACCTTATGGGGAAACGCCGCCCAGGGGAATGCCTTGACCTGCAGGACATCATGCAGAAAATCCACCAGCTCATAGGTGTTGCGGCGCACCCGCCGCACGTCGTCGGTTTGTTCGATGGCGTCCAGATGTTCGCGCACATGATGGACACAGCTGGCGGAGGGGGCCACGATATGATCGTAGCCGCTGAAGTTACGCACGAACAGGGCCTCGCAGCCCGCGGCGTCACGCTGGCAGCCGCTGTTGGACATGGGCTGGCCGCAGCAGGTTTGGGTCAGGGGATAATCCACCTCACAGTCCAGGCGTTCCAGCAGCTCCAGCGTGGCGATGCCCACCTCGGGAAAATAGGCATCGATAAAGCAAGGAATAAACAAGGCGATTTTCATAAGGCGGCACATCTCCCTGGAATATCGGTATTCTTCCCATAAGCGGATCGGGGGCGATGGGGGGTATCGCGTATGATGCGATTATTCTCCCCCGTCCGCTTTATTTGTGTGATTTAAGCCTGATATTGCAGGTAAACCACATGGGTTTGCAGATACTCCTCCAGGCCGTGCCGGCCATCGGCGCCGCCGATACCTGATTTGCGCCATCCGGCATGGAAACCTTGCATCGCCTCGAAATTCTCGCGGTTAATGTAGGTTTCGCCGAATTTCAGTTTTTTCATGGCCACCATGGCGTTGTTCAGATCGGTGGTATAAATGGACGAGGTCAGGCCGAACTCGCAGTCATTGGCCATGGCAATGGCTTCGGACAGGGTGCGGAAGGTGGTGACCGGCAATACCGGACCGAAGGTTTCCTCATGCATAATATCCATCTCCTGCTGTACATCCACCAACAGCGTCGGCTGGAAAAAATACCCCTTGCCTTCGGCGCGTTTCCCGCCCAGCACCACCTTTGCCCCCTGGGAAACCGCTTTATCCACCTTTTCCTGCACGCTTTGCAGCGCGGCGGCTTCAATCAGCGGTCCCATATCCAGCTGTTTTTCTTTCGCCGGATCGCCATACTTAACCTGTTTAAAGGCCGCGGTCAGCCGGGAAATAAATGCGTCTTTTATCTCTTCCTGCACATAGACCCGTTCCGCGCAGTTACAGACCTGGCCGGTGTTAATGATGCGGGAGTCGACAATGCTTTTCACCGCCAGGTCCAAATCCGCATCGGCCATCACGATGGCGGGTGCTTTGCCTCCCAGCTCCAGCGACACTTTGGTGATATTTTTGGCGGCGGCCGCCATGGTTTGTTCCCCGGCCGCCACGCTGCCGGTCAGGCTGACCATGCCGACTTTGGGATTGGCCGCCAGCTCCTGGCCCACGACAGATCCACGGCCGGTCACCAGATTGAAGACCCCCTTAGGCAACCCCACCCCATGGACGATCTCGGCAAAGGCGATGGCGTTGTTGGGCGTCAGCTGGCTGGGTTTGACGACAATGGTATTCCCGGTGACCAGCGCCGGCGCCGCCTTACGGGCTATGAGGAAGAAAGGGAAGTTCCAGGGCAGGATGCCGGTGGTGACGCCGATGGCTTTTTTGAACACCAGGATATGTTCATTGCGCCGGTCGCTTTGCACGATTTCCCCTTCGTAGCGCCGCGCCCACTCTGCCATGTAATCAAGGTAATCGGCGGTGAACAGCACTTCGGTATTGGCCAGCCCCTGGGTTTTACCGCCCTCGGCGACGATAATGGCGGTCAGCTCCTCTTCCCTTTGGCGGATGCCGGCGGCGATTTTATGCAGCCACTGGCCTCGTTCCTGGGCCGGCAACTCTTCCCAGTCATTCTGCGCCGCCTCGGCGGCGTCAATAGCTTTACGGACTTCCTCGATGCCGGCATCGGGGACCTGCGAAATAACTTCCTCGGTGGAAGGATTGATCACATCAATCCATTTGTTACCGGGGTTGGAAATGAATTCACCGTTTATATAAATTTGTTGCTGTTTTATGGTCATTGCTGCAACTCCATTAATGATATGTAGGTTAATTGTTGCATACAAAAAGCAGTATTACCCCGCCGCCGAGGTATTGCAATGACGGAAATTACAGGAATAGAAAGATACTGTTTATTGGCGCAGCGGTAAAAAAACACCGGCCAATGGGTTGTACAATCAAATGCAATTCATTGAAGATTCTATGGATTGTAAACAGAATATTTCCTGGAGGAGGCCCGAATCAGCTCAACCGGTTTTGAAGGGTTGAGCGGTGATGTCAATGTAAAACCTATTATTATAGTCTACCCATACAAAGCGGCCTTGATAATATTGCCATCACCGGGTCAAGAATGACCATCAGGGGAAGACTGCAGTGATGGGGGTCACATAAATACACTTTATCGTCGTTAAAACCGGCAAAAAACGAAAGACCTAATTCCGATCATCCCGGATGAAAAAAAATATTTTTTTAATGAAATTTTGAGCGAGTTCAAATTTTTCCGCTAAGTATCGGATGGCATTAATATAATCGATTGATAAACGGAATGGCCGTTTACCGCAGGAGACAAAAATATTCCGTGAATGCTTTAGCGCCCTTTTACAGTCAGTAAAGTCAAGTCTACTATAGCGCATCCGTTTTGCCGTGGGTTCAGCTCGTGGATAGACAAACAAACTCGTTCCTGCATATGGATTTGCGGCGACTGATACTGATTCTGGCCGTAATGAGCGCGCTGGTCACCTTGGCCAATGGTTTTTTCGCCACTTACCAGGTACAGCGGCAACTGCTGATTGACGATACCCTGGAAGCCAATCGAAACTACGCCGCCAAGCTGGCGGATACGACCAATCTGTTTTTTGTCAGCCTTTACCGTCAATTGGCCTATAGCTCCGCCACGATTTCAGCAGATTTTGGCAACTCCGCCCTGCTGCAATCGGAGGCCCAGCGCCTGCTGCTGCAAACCAACAGTTTTAACTCCGTCGCCGTAGTGAACGCCGAGGGGGTGGTGTTGGCCACCTCCCCCGAATCCATACAAATCAAAGGCCGGAAGCTGACGACTCCCGGCGCTTTAGAGGCGCTGCGGATTCGCGTGCCGAACATCAGCGAACCTTATGTTTCCGTCACGGGCAATTTGCTGATCTTTATTTCTTCGCCCGTTTTCGCCGAGGACGGGACCTACCTGGGATATGTGGGCGGCACCATCTACCTGAAGCAAAAAAGTATTTTGAACGAAATGCTGGGGCAAAATTTTCACGGCGCGGGTTCTTATACTTACGTGGTTGATAACGAACGTAAAATCATTTATCACGATGATGCCGCCCGTATCGGACAGCCGATGGCGCACGGGGAACTCAGTACGGCGGTGCAGCGTCAGGGTCGCGGCAGCCTGCAGGAGGCCAGCCAGTCGGGAGTCAATATCCTGGCGGGTTTTGCCGCGGAGCCGTTGTCGCACTGGACCATCATCACCATCCGGACCACGGACAATACCTTATTGTCCCTGCAGGGCCTGATGCTAAGCGTATTGCACCGAACACTGCCGCTGACCCTGCTGACCCTGGTGGCGGCCTGGCTGTTCGCCCGCCTGATTTCCCAGCCGCTATGGCTGCTGGCCCGCAGTGCAAACGACATGGATCGGACCGGTGTTTTTGATGATATCACCCGCATTCCGTCCTGGTATTTTGAGGTGGCGCAGCTTAAACGCGCCATGCTGGTGGGCATCAGCCTGCTGCAAAAAAAGATCGGTACCCTGAAGACCGAGGTACAAACGGATCCGTTGACCGGGCTGCATAACCGGCGCGGTTTATCGCTAGCGCTGTCTGCCTATTCGTCCGCGAATCAGGGCTTTGCCGTCATTGCTTTTGATATCGACAAGTTTAAAAAAGTGAATGATACCTATGGCCACGATGTCGGGGATCAGGTGCTCAAATATATGGCGCAGCTGCTGCGGGCCTGCTCCCGCAGTGAAGATGTTTTGTGCCGGATCGGCGGAGAAGAGTTTTTGATGCTGCTGCCCGCGACCCCGATGGGTATCGCAACCGATATCGCCGAGCGTCTGCGGGCCAATGTCGCGGCGGCGGATTTCCCCAGCGTAGGGCGCGTTTACATTTCCGCGGGGGTGGCTTTATGGTCGCCTGAGACGGGAAATCCGGAGCAAGCGCTTAAACAGGCCGACGATGCGCTGTACCGGGCAAAAGCGCAAGGCCGCAACCAGGTGGTGGTAGCCTGATGCCCGGTTAAATCGTTTTCAGCTCTTCCAGCGACGGAATGGTCATGGAGGGCAGAAATTCGGTGACCTTGTAATTCCGCCACGGCATTAAAGGGGATCGGACGAAAGAAGGTTATGACCTCGAAACGGTCCATACTTTTGGGTGAAAATGATCCCGCCGTTGCGAGGGACTTTCCGGCCGGATGCAATAAACACGCCGGCGGCATAAAACTCTTTCAACCAGGCTATATGACCTTCCAGAAGCTCTTCAACCTTTTCAATCGGTTCCTCATAGGTCAACTCGACGATGAACATCTGCAACTCCTTTAGGTAATGGCTATGCGATAAAATAAATGTTTATACCTGTCATACTTCAAATTGCAGGTACGTTGGCAATACTCGGCTCATCCATGAGGTTAACCCTGCGCCTGCAACTCGGATTATTTAGGGTATTTGTCATTCTGTGAAGCAGGCAATTCTTATATTATCCCGTCCCCCCGCCTGTGATGGCCGGAATACAGCAGGATAGTTTCACTAGTATCCGTTATGCTTAGCCATGCGCATTGGCCGTTTTTGTCAAAGACACGACACTTCAGGGAAATGGATGAACAGCCCTTATCGGTTAACTAAAACACGGGCCATTATTTTATTCACCCTGATGCTGCTGGGCGCCTTTTGCTCATCAGTTGGAGCAGCTATGAGGTGGCGCGGCAGTCGCTGAACAACGAAATCGAAGAGAATACCCTGCCCCTGACCAGTGATAATGTCTATTCAGAGATTCAGCAAGACCTGTTGCGGCCCATCTTTGTCTCATCGCTGATGGCTCATGACACCTTCGTTCGCGACTGGGTGCTGGATCATGAAAAGGATCCTAACGCCATGATCCGCTATCTCAGCGAGATAGATCGCCGCTTCGATACCATCTTTTCATTTTTCGTTTCCGATAAAACCGATCGTTATTATGATCCTAAACGGGTGCTCGAAACGGTGTCTGAAAAGGCGCGCCGGGATCAATGGTATTTCCAGGCCAAAAGCCTGCCCGCCGATAAATCCTATTTTATCGATGTCCGCCTGGAACCGGAAGATCACGCCCGTTTGGATATCTTCGTCAACTATAAGGTCCAGGATTACCAGGGAAACTTTATCGGCCTTACCGGTATCGGCATTTCGGTGGAAAAGATCAAGGTCTTGATTGAAAAATATGAACAGCGCTATAACCGCGTCATTTATTTTGTGGATAAAAGCGGTCAAGTGGTCTTGCACGGACAGTCCTTTAACCGGGCGATGAATATCCGCCAACAGCCCGGAATAGGCCCGTTAACCACCTCGATTCTCACCGTGCCCGGCGGCAGTTACCAATACCGGGACCAGGGCCGGCAGGTGCTGCTCAATACCCGTTTACTGCCGGAGTTCGATTGGTATTTAATGGTGGAACAACGGGATCATCCCTTGCAACGGGTGCTGTATATGACGTTGCTAAAGAATCTGGGCATCGGCGCAGCGGTGAGCGTGGTCTTTTTATTATTATTATGGCTGACCATCGGCGGCTACCAGCGCCGGCTGGAACACATGGCCACTACGGATAAACTCACCGGCGTCATGAACCGCCAGGCGTTTGAATTACGTTTTCTTCTTTTCCAGCGCAGGCGCGGGTCTTTACTGACCGGGACGCCGGTTGCGCTGGCAATCATCGATATTGATCATTTTAAACCCATCAATGATTATCACGGCCATGGCATTGGCGACCGGGTCATTCAGCACATTGCCGGAATCATTCAAACTTCCTTGCGCCGCACCGATAGCCTGTGCCGCTGGGGCGGGGACGAATTTCTGGTATTGATGCCGGACTGCGACAGCGTCCAGGCCCTGGCGCGGATGACAACGCTGTCCGCGTTAATTGAACAATCGCCGCTGATTTTCGATAACAAGACCATACCGGTCACCGTAAGCTGCGGCGTGGCGGAACACCAGGGTAAAGAGGGGGTGGACGCATTGATGAACCGCGCGGATATCGCGTTATATCAAGCCAAGCAGCGCGGACGTAATCGCGCCGAAAAGTGGGAGGATTAGTTCTGTAAAGTTCCGTTAATTGATTATAGAAGCACGTACTATTTATGATGAAGATGGCATGAAAATATCGGAATGGAGTACAAATCTAAAAAGCGTATTGGATTTTTATAATAGTCTCAAGACAGATTGCTTATCTGAATAATGAACCAAAAATAATTGTATATTTTGTTACCAAGGATGATTGTCCGTGGTTTATTCCCGAAGGGGGGAGGGCGCCGGCGTACAAAGTATCTGCTTCAAGGGGCCCCCTCCCGAATCAGTTATCGCCGAACAGCGCCGGGCGGGCTGCCTCTGAGGAGAACACACAGCCGACATCATGGGCGCAGTCCGGCACCAGGGTGACGGTCCGTTTTTTATCGGGGGCCAGCAGGGCGCGATCGTAGGCGGCATAGGCCAGTCCACGTTGCATCCGGTAGGGACCTTGGGCGGCCGCGGCGCAGGACTTGTCCAGAATCGGATAAAAGGCGCCTTTGGCGGCGCTGCTGTCCAGAGCGCCTTCAAGATAATGTATGTCGGCTTTGGCATAGTGACGACGCGCTCGGGGGGCGTTGCCGGCGAGATGTCCCGGCAGGTTTTCCATACCGTACTTCCATTGATTAACCGAAGGGCAATCCTTGGCCGGCGCCGTCATCCGAAAACGGCATGCGCCGCTATCGGCGGCGGTGCATAGGGACCAGTCCGCCGGCTGTCCGGAAGCGACGGGCTGCGGGCGCAGGGGATGAAAATAGAGCCAGGTGCCGGGGTCCGCCACCACGTAACGCATCGATACCCCGGCCGGATCGGCGGCAAAACCGATATAGTGCTGCACCATCTGTCCTCCGGCGGAAAATCCCGCTACCGTGATAGTCTTGAGGCTGGGCCATTGACGCTTTAGCGTCGCCGCCAGGGCGTCGAGGGCATCGAATGAGCCGATAGCGTCATTGGACGCCACGCCGCCGTCCAGCCAGCTTTCACAAGTCCAAAGCAAGTCGCCGGCGCGGGCGGCGGGTACCCCCGCCGTATGGCATTTCCCCGCGTCGGCATCGGCAACCTGGAATAGCGGCGCCACCACCAGGGTATCCTCCATCCGTCCGGCACGGCGGGTCGCCAGCAATGCGGCGTCGAAGGTTTTATCGGCATCGCGGGGATGGCCGTGTACGGCAATCAATGCTCGGGTGGGCGCCGCATCGGCCCTGCTATTACCCGCGGGCCGGGAGGCGTAGTAGTGCATGATCCCTTTGGCGCCGGCCGGTTTAAACTGAAGGTAGCAGGCCGGCGAGGCGGCCGCTGTGCAGGACGGCGCCGCAGCCGCGACCGGGACGGCACTGCACGCCAATATCGGCAAGGTAATCATGCAACCCGCTATGGCGCGGCGAAAACGGGGAGTTGAAGGCATCAGTTGCTCTCTTATTGCTGGATTAAAACGAATGGCCGGTACCCAAGCCGGTTTCAGCATAAAACACCCTTGGCACATTTTGAAATCAATATAAGAAGTTTACCTTTGTAGATTGCCTTGCTAACTGTTAACCTAATGCTTATTCCTTTACCGGAGAGGCAATACCATGGCATTAACCACTCTAAATAACTGCGCCTATTACCGCTCCACTTTTGTTAGTCCAGGTTTGTTGCCTGGGAAAGGTGATGCGGTTTTCATAAATTGTCTGACATTTTTAGTAACTCCCACATTGTTTTACAGTGATGATTGCGGGTCACCGTTTCGTGTAATGCTAACCATAAGAGCTCTATTTTGTTCACCCATGGCGAGTAAATCGGCTGATAAATAAGAATAAATTTTGGATTCTTCTTCAACCACTTCAATGTCTTTTACTTTTGTGAATGATGTAATTATCGACAATAAGGGTGATCGTTTTGGCGCTGCGATACGTGCTTCTCAGCTGGCATAGCATATCGATGAACAAGCCTGAGTTTTACGTGTTCCACTCACGTAATCCACTCTGCCCGTTCCAGCATGCAGCGCACCTGCAAGGTAATGTTTTCATTTTACCCGGCGTAGGGATGCGTTTCTGCTGACCTTTTTCTGCCAGTCCGCGCCGATTTTGGGTTGAGATCGATATCAACTTCATCCTCGTAAAACACGGGATGTTCAGCACTGTTCTTTGCCAATGCCTCATCAATTGCAGCCAGCTTTTCTTCCCTGTGAGGATCCCGAATATGCAAGGTCGGAGCCGCTCTGCGCCAGACAATGCCGGCTCCTGGCAACCAACGGCGAAGTGAGCCAGGATGCAACGTAGAGTTAAATAACTTATTAATTTCAATCGTTAACATCTCGGTACTCCAGCGTGAGCGCAGATAGCCAAAATCTTGCGGGGAGCGCTGAACAAGCAAATTGAGCATTCGCAGCATGTCGTCGACAGGCCATTTTTTTTGACGGCCCGGTGGTAGACTTTTCAGGCCTTCAATACCAAATAACGTGAACCAATTAATCCAGCGTCCGACGGAAGAACGGGCGGCACATAGGGTTTTAGCAACGCAAGTCAGCGATTCACCCCGGTGCAACATCAACATGGCGATAAGGCGTCTGGCATGATTCTTATCTGCCGTTTTCTGGACAATTTTTTGCATCTGGCGTCGTTCATTTCTGGGTATGGGTGCTATGATCGGCATAACTCAGTCCGGTTGGTGATTTGTGATGTTTGGCGATTGATCAGATCGCTCAAACCGGATTGAGTTCCCTTCGGTGATCTACTATTAGGCGCAGTTATTTAGATCCCAACACCGCGCTCATTCTTATCGATTTGCAAAAGGGCATATTGTCCTACCCCACCGTACATCCGGTGGCGGACGTATTACGACATGCCCGGGAATTGGCTGACGCTTTTCGCCGGCACGGCTTGCCGGTAGTGCTGGTGAACGTGGACGCCGGCGCGCCGGGCCGGACGGAGCAGAGCCGTAACCGGTCATTTTCCGCTGATTGGGCCGAGCTGGCGACGGAGCTTAATGCGCAGCCTTCCGATCACCGGGTCACCAAGCGGACCTGGGGCGCCTTTAGCCATACCGATCTTAACGGCTATCTGCAACAGGCGGGCGTCACGCAGGTGGTGATTGCCGGCATCTCCACCAGCGCCGGCGTTGAATCCACCGCGCGCCATGCGCATGAAAACGGTTATAACGTTACCCTTGCCGTTGATGCCATGACCGATACCAATGCCGATGCCCATATCAACAGCATCAGCCGGATTTTTCCGCGGCTGGGTGAAACCGGCGCCAGCGGGGAGATTATCTCGCTTCTTGACGGCTCCCGCTCTTGAGCATTTTACAGGCGACGGCGGTGGCCCCCGTTTTGCACCCCACGACGCCGGCGCGCTGAGGAATAGCGATGAATGGCATGTTCCGTTCCCTGGCGATTTATAATTACCGGCTGTGGGCCGGCGGTGCGATCGTCTCCAATATCGGTACCTGGATGCAGCGTACCGCCCAGGACTGGCTGGTGCTGACCCAGTTGACCCGCCATAACGCCACCGCTCTGGGGGTGGTGATCGCGCTGCAGTTCGCGCCCCAGATGCTCCTGCTGCCGTTAACCGGCTTTGCCGCCGATCACTTCGACCGGCGAAAACTGCTGATGGTGACGCAGGCGGCCTTGGGGATTCTGGCCTTGGGATTAGGCGTCCTTACCGTCACCGGCTGGGTACAGCTGTGGCACGTTTACGTTTTCGCCTTTTTGCTCGGCGCCGCCGCGGCGTTTGATACGCCCGCGCGCCAGACCTTTGTGTCGGATTTGGTGGGAGAGGCCGATCTGTCCAATGCGGTGGCGCTTAATTCCACCTCTTTTAACGCCGCGCGCATGATAGGACCAGCGGTGGCCGGGGGATTGATTGCCATTATCGGCACCGGGTGGGTATTTCTGCTGAACGCGGCGTCGTTTATCGCCGTGCTCGGCGCGCTGCTGCTCTTGCGCACCGGCGAACTGCATGCAAGCCTGCGGGCTCCCCGCAGCCGCGGCGGCCTTGCCGAAGGGTTTCGTTATATCTGGCAGCGGCCGGATTTGCGCATGGGGATGCTGATGTTTTTTTTAATCGGCACCTTCGGCCTGAATTTTCCGATCTTTATTTCCACCATGTCAGTAACCATTTTTCACGCCGGCGCCAATCAGTACGGATTCTTGACCTCCACCATGGCCATCGGCTCAATCGCCGGCGCACTGCTGGCGGCCCGACGGGAAAAACCCAATATCGCCTTGCTATGCGTGGGTGCCGCCATTTTCGGCAGCGGCCTGGCGTTGGCCGCCGTGATGCCCGATTACCTGCTGTTCAGCGTCATGCTGGTGATTATCGGCATGTCCGCCCAGACATTCACCACCACCGCCAGCAGCCTGGTGCAATTATCCACCGAGCCGGCCATGCGCGGTCGGGTAATGGCCATTCTGCTCGCCATCGCGCTGGGGGGCACTCCCATCGGTTCACCGGTGGTGGGGTGGGTGGCGGACAGGTTCGGACCCCGTTGGGCCTTGGGCATCGGCGCCCTCGCGGGTGTGGGCGCGGCCATAATCGGCGTCTATTTTCTTGCCCGCTATCGTCATCTGCGGATAGGCAGAGTGGACGGGCGGATTCGCTGTAGCTTTGATGACAGTGAATTCACGGTGGTGCAGAGGGTACGCCCCAACCCCGATGCCGATTTGCCGTCCGGACGGGGTTAAAACCGGCAGACGAGGTTAGCGCGCGGCGTCCTGGGACTCGGCGCGGGCGGCGCGGTTCTGTTTTTCCGTGAGAGAAATGATATCCAGGGAGTTTTTTCGCAAAGACTCAAGATGATCCATCCCGCGGTCGATATGGATGGCGAGATTATGGAAATTAACGATAACCGCAATCCAGGCTGCAAATAACAAACCCAATAGAGTCACAAGGAAACGTCCAAGCATTTTCGCCTCAAACATCAGCCACTATTTCCACCAGAACCTCTTCGCCAGAAGTATGCTTTTTTCTTGGACTGCCTGAAACCGGTTTTGGTTCCGCCTTAGATGGTTTTCAGCTATAGGAAATCAGGGGAGTCAGTCGCTCCTGTATGAAGGGTGTTCGATTTATAAGAGAAACAGCGCAGATAAAATCCGCTTCAGGCATTATCAGCCCAGGCGGCGGGCAGACTTCGGCCGGCGGATAGCCGGCGCAATCCACCCGCGCCGGCTATCCGCCGGAAACCATGGCGGCCGGTCAGGATCCGAACGCCAGGGCAACCAATACCACTAATGAAAATACCCCGAGCAGGACCATATGAAGATCGACTTTTTGACGCATATCTTTACCCCCCGGCTGGCTGAACTGAGGTAATTATGGCGTATTTTTGTACGGTCCGCTGTGACTGATTCGCCACTTTTGCCAAGGCATTAAAAATTCCGGACAGGAGAGAAGGCGGGATGGTTTCAAGGCCGCCGCGCGTCAGGCGAACCCTGAACCGCCGTTATGGATTACATTGATTGGTAAAGGGATTATGTCCGTGCGGGCATACATCGGTATCCGTGGGGATAATTCTGAATAACGATCCCAAAGCGCTGCCGCAACCGGTTAATAACAGCAGGCTTAAGCAAAGAACCAGGCATTTCATCGCCATTGCCCGGTGTTTGTCGGTGGATTTTTCATTAGCCTTCCTAACCAATTTCTTAGCCTGTTTTGATCATAGCAGACCGCTCAGGCAACGGGGCCGATTTGGGTTGATTCTGTTAGCTAGTGCAAAAAAGCAGAGAGGACGAGGGGCATCCACCGCGTCGCCCAGACCGTGCGGGATAGTTAACAGCGGATTTAACCGAAAGAGCACGGATGCGCAACGGGGGTATTCACCCCGTACGGCAGTGAAGTCAGGGGAAATTACAGGACCACTGTCGAAATTATGGCCTTATTGCCATACATGAATCCAGCAGATAGCGCCGGCTAAAATCATAAAAGCGATAAAGCACAGGGAAGTCACCTGAGAATATGTTAATTCACATGTCATATGCCGTCCTCTCTGGTAAAAGTTGACTCTTCATTAACAGCGCCCGTTAACGCGGCGTCGGCGCGCAAGCAATACTGCAGAAACAATACCCGTAATCCATTGAAAAGGCATTAACCCGCGGCGCAAAATCCGAAATATCCTAGAGTCGCCCGCTGATGTGTTTTCGCCTTGTTGCATGGCTCAAGGCTCCATAACTGCCTTGTGGGAGGGTTCCGTTGCCGGTTCCACGGTATAAACGGACAGCACAACGTGGGAAAACGCATTGAAAAATTGCTCCAGCCGCTCGAAGTTACCCGCGTCCTGGGCAAAAACCGACGAACTGTCCACCAAATTAATGAGTAAAAACGCCAAGTCCTCCAAAGGGGTATCCGCTTTGAGCTGCCCATTATCCCGCGCCCTTTCCACCGCCAGGACAATGGCTTCAGTAATGGATTGGGTAAAAGATCTTAAAGAGGCGTTGGTTTCATCGCTCAGCACGTCGCTCTCCAACCGCATTCGTCCTATCAGGCTCCAGGGGTTTTTGGAATTTTTACCGCGATTGAATTTTTGTAGAGCTTATAGTTGTATTTCACCACATTCTGCACTTTTTCCGCCAGAGAGGTGGTTTCGTCCAGCCAGATGGCTTGGTGCTGCACAGAGGCATTGGCCACGTAATCCTTTACCACCTCTTCCACCAGCTTGCTTTTACTGCCGAAATGGTAATGAATATTAGTCGTGGTGATATCCAGGGATTCCGCGATGGCGCCGAATGTTGTTCCATGGTAGCCGTAAGCGATAAGTCGATTTTTGGCCACTTCCTTAATGTTGTCATACATGGATGTTTTTTTGGCTACCGCGGTAACCTGTGCTTTTTTCGCCATAGTGTCCTCAAAACTGCGTTTTATTCATCTTCAATTCAACGTCGTTATAAGCTTTTTCCCTTCGGTGTGAAAGCCGGCATTGCCATGAAAAATCGCTTTGCTATTAACGAACCGCTCCGATCGCAGGGGGAAGAAAGTTCCTTGCCGATAAGTAAGTTTGTATGACAATCAATCTCATTGCAATGGAGTAATGCTATCAGCGGCCAATTGATGACGCAGGTCAAACAGCGGCGCAAAGGCATAAGCTAAGCAGGCCCGCTATCGCCGGGCGAGCAAAGATCGAGTAAAAGGGAGAGCGTGCTGATGGGGTCGACGTGGACGTGGTTTTACCGCCCGCCGAAGCGCTCCACAGAGCGGTAAGCCCGCTATCACTGAACGTACAGCGAGCCTGTTAAAGGGAAACCGTGCTGATGGGGTCGAATCGGGCGTGGTTTTCCCGCCCGCCCGAGCGCCCCACAGCGCGGTAAGCCCGCTATCACTGAACGTGCAGCAAGCCTGTTAAAGGGAAACCGTGCTGATGGGGTCGACGCGGGCGTGGTTTTCCCGCCCGCCGAAGCGCCCCACAGCGCGGTAAGCCCGCTATCACTGAACGTGCAGCAAGCCTGTTAAAGGGAAACCGTGCTGATGGGGTCGACGCGGGCGTGGTTTTCCCGCCCGCCGAAGCGCCCCACAGCGCGGTAAGCCCGCTATCACTGAACGTGCAGCGAGCCTGTTAAAGGGAAACCGTGCTGATGGGGTCGACGCGGGCGTGGTTTTCCCGCCCGCCGAAGCGCCCCACAGCGCGGTAAGCCCGCTATCACTGAACATGCAGCGAGCCCGTTAAAGGGAAACCGTGCTGATGGGGTCGACGCGGGCGTGGTTTTACCGCCCGCCGAAGCGCTCCACAGAGCGGTAAGCCCGCTATCACTGAACGTGCAGCAAGCCTGTTAAAGGGAAACCGTGCTGATGGGGTCGACGCGGGCGTGGTTTTCCCGCCCGCCGAAGCGCCCCACAGCGCGGTAAGCCCGCTATCACTGAACATGCAGCGAGCCTGTTAAAGGGAGAGCGTGCTGATGGGGTCGACGCGGGCGTGGTTTTACCGCCCGCCGAAGCGCTCCACAGAGCGGTAAGCCCGCTATCACTGAACGTGCAGCGAGCCTGTTAAAGGGAAACCGTGCTGATGGGGTCGACGCGGGCGTGGTTTTCCCGCCCGCCCGAGCGCCCCACAGCGCGGTAAGCCCGCTATCACTGAACGTGCAGCAAGCCTGTTAAAGGGAAACCGTGCTGATGGGGTCGACGCGGGCGTGGTTTTCCCGCCCGCCGAAGCGCCCCACAGCGCGGTAAGCCCGCTATCACTGAACATGCAGCGAGCCTGTTAAAGGGAAACCGTGCTGGTGGAGATGACGCTGCCATCCCTCAAGCGCCCATCCCTGGGCGCAACCCCGCTAAACCTGCATCAATAGCTGCGTTTCTCCTTCCTGCACGGTAACCGCTTTATCATTGATGACTTTGATCCCCAAGGTCACGATACCGCGATCGTCCCGCTTGGTGGCGCGTTTGGCGGCGATGGCGATCTCCACGTGAATGCGATCGCCTATCATCAGCGGAGCGCGAAACGACCAGTTCCAGCTCAGTGTCGCAACGCCGCGCAGCCGTACGGCGCAGCGGGTCTTCAGCCCGTCCGCCAGGGATAATCCCAGCAGGCCGTGGGCGATTCGCCCCGGAAAGCCCTGTTCTCGGGCAAACTGATCGTCCATATGCACATCGAAGAGATCGCCGGACAGGCCGGCGAAACCCACCACATGGGCTTCGGTCACCGTAATGCCGGACGTTTTATAGCTATCGCCGATATTCACATCGCC
This sequence comes from Sodalis ligni, assembly GCF_016865525.2. Classification (NCBI taxonomy): domain Bacteria; kingdom Pseudomonadati; phylum Pseudomonadota; class Gammaproteobacteria; order Enterobacterales; family Bruguierivoracaceae; genus Sodalis; species Sodalis ligni. The sequence continues at coordinate 1,338,828 of NZ_CP075169.1, forward strand.
ATAGCCGTACTCGCCGGAGGCTAAAATGCGCGGGGCAGGAGTGTCGTTCATCGGGTTTCTCCGCTGATGTTAAAAAAAGTCAGGTACGGGCCCTGCTGCGCCAGCCGCTGCACATACAGCGCCAGTTCCCGCATGTGATAGTCCCCCCACATTGTGGCCTCGCCAAACGGAATAAGATGCCCGGCGGGCACATGATCCCACCCGTTGGGCCGGTGATACTGGCTGTGCAGGACCAGCCCCTGGTGATGCTCATCGCCGCTAAGGTAAACATCCCCCAGCAGGGTTTCCAATACCGTCAAACCCGCCCTGGTGTAGCGTTCGCCCGCCCCATCGCCGATGGATTGCCGCCAGGCGCCATAGCGCAGCAGGCCCTGGGCCGCGATGGCGGCGGCGGAACTGTCCACCGGCTCGATATCATTGGCCGGATCGGAAACCACGCCATAGGGATCCGCCATCCGCGCCAATCCCGGCGCGCCGGTATCCCAGTAGGGAATGCCGTCAAGGGTGGTATGATCGATATAAAAATCGCATACCGCCGCCGCCGCCTGGTCCATCATGTCCAGCACCTTCGCTTTATCGTTCCCGGGGCCGAACGCGGACGGGCTCAGCTGCGCCATATATTCCAGCAGCTCGGCAAAACCGCAGATGGCCCAGCTTAGACCGCGGGTCCAGGTGGAGAAACCGGAATAGCCCTGTTGCGTGCCGATACAGCGGAAATCGCCGTTCTTGATATTAAAAATGGCTTCATGGGCGGTCCGGCCGCGCACATCATAAATATCGCGCCCCTCGCCGTAGAATACGCAATAGCGGGCGGTGGTTCGGGCATGGGCGACGGCCCGGTCCAGCAGAGAGACCACCCGATCTCCCTCGTCTTTCATGACATGCCCCAGACTGTGGGCCACCAGGAGGATGCGCAGGGTGCGCAGGGTATCGATAAACAGCGAATGCGGGCCGTTAAAGGAGTGGATATATCCCTGTCCTTCGCCAATGGCGGTCCAGCGATGGGCCTGTACCGCCCCCGAGCACCTTAACGCCAGTTGGTAGTAATCAAGGGTTCCCCGGTCGGCGGGTAAACGGCCCTCCCGGATAAGGCGCAACAGATTGCCATAGGTGCTGATCTGGTTGAAACCGTGGTCGTGTACGCCGAAATGGGTAATGTGCGTCGGCATCTCATGGCGGATGCGCTGAAGGGCCATATCAAGGAAATGTTCATCGCCGGTGGCATCGAATTGCAGTACGGCGCTGCCGAACTCGAACCCCTGCGTCCAGTCCGTCCAGCCCTTGGCCTGGTAGCGGCCCGCCACGGTATGTACCGGCGCCCCCTGGCTTCGATCCATGGCGGCATCTATGGAGCGTATTTTGACTGCCGAAAGCTCCCACATGCGCCGGATAGCCGGCAGCAGATCGGCGGCGTTAACAGATTTTATTTTCATGGATGTTGCCTTTCCTTCTAGTCTTGAAACGGGACGGGGCTGACAGTCGCGATGGCCCGGCCGATCAGGGTTGCCGGATAGCGAAGAAGTTGCAGAACGACTCCAGCTGTCCTTCGATCATCGGCTTTCCGTTCATGGCCCGGCAGCCGCACCGGCGTGCATGGGCCAGGAGGGGGGTCTCTTCCGGATGCATGATGATATCCACCACCCCAAGGGATGGGTCGAACTCACCGAACGGCGCCGGCATGCCGTCGCCGGGTCGCATACCCACCGGCGAGCAGTTCACCAGCAAATCGTAGCCTTCCGTTCCTGCGCTGTCGGCGGTCACGCCGGCGGGACGGCGGGGATAAAAACGATTAATGCGGGACGCCAGTCCTTGCGCCAGCGACTGCCGCGGATCGCAAAGCGTGATGGTATCCGCCCCGGCCGCCGCCAAGGCAACGGCCACGGCGGAACCGCCGCCGCCGGCCCCCAATTGTTTGATGCGTTTGCCCTCGATGCTAAAGCCCTGTTTTTGCATGCCCCGCACCAGGCCCTCTCCGTCAAACATATCGCCGTACCAGGTACCGTCCGGCAAACGGCGCATCACGTTGATGGCGCCTACCTGATCGGCCCGGGGGGAGAGGCTGTCCACCAGGCCGCATGCCCGGACCTTGTGGGGTACGGTGATCACCAGCCCGTCAAGATTGCGCAGGCTCATCAGCCCCCGCATGGCGGCCTCAAAACCCTCCTGCGCCACCTGAAAGGGCAATAGCAGGGCATTGATGCCCTGCGCCCTGAAGATAGCGGTCATTAATTGCGGTGTTTTTACCTGTGTTACCGGATCGCCGACAATGCCGAACAGGCGGGTCGATCCGTCAACGATAGCGTTTTCCATCACCGCTCCCCCTTGCCAAGCAGGGAGAGACGGGGATGACTCGGCCAGGATTGGCCGTCCAGCGCTTCCTGCAGATTCATCGGCTCCTTCCGGAACAGCCGGGCATCCATGGTCTTGAGGTCCGGCGAAATCTGCGGGCGAAACGCCATATGGGCCAGCACGTCCCGTTCCAAATCAATGCCGGGAGCGATTTCCATCAGCTCCAGCGCGCCGTGCAGGGCGCGAAAGACGGCCCGTTCGGTGACAAACAGGGTGGTTTGACCGCGTTCATTGGCAAACGGCCCGCTGTAGGAGGTTTGCTGCAGCGACGAAACGAACTTACGGTGGCCGCCTTCCTGGAGAATGCGCAGCTCTCCGTCTTCGCAGCGCACTTTGAGGCCGCCGGCGGTGAAGGTGCCGCCGAACACCATTTTCTTGGCGTTTTGACTGATATTGATAAAGCCGCCGACTCCCACGATTTTGTCGGCGAAACGGCTGATATTCACATTGCCTTCAGCGTCGATTTCCACGGCGGAAAGAAAGGCGATATCCAGCCCGCCGCCGTCATAAAAGTCGAACTGATAGGGCTGATCGACGATGGCCGAATAGTTGCGGGCGGCGCCGGCATCCAGACCCGCGGCGGGAGCGCCGCCGATAAGCCCCTGTTCATTGGTCAGCACGATGCTGTGCAGAATGTTCTCCTCCGCCGCCACCAGTCCGATGCCGGTGCAAATCCCCGAACCCACATTGCAGATGGCGCCGGTGCGAAGCTCCATGGCACAGCGGCGGGCGATGATTTTACGCTCGGTCAGGGCCAGGGTGGGGAAGGCATCCAGCGGAATGCGCAGTTCGCCGGTATAGGCGAAGTCGTGCTGGGTTTGGTAGGTCACGGGCTGGTGGGGTTCCACCACCACCAGATCCACCAGCATGCCGGGGATTTTCACGCTTTTGGCCGGCAGCGTGCCCCGTTTCGCGATCCGTTTAACCTGCGCCACCACCAGGCCGCCACAGCGGCGGGTCGCCTGCGCCATTGACAGCATGTCGCCGAAAATGGCTTCCTGTTCCATGGAAATATTGCCGTCCTCATCGGCGGTGGTGCCCCGCAAAAAGACCATATCGATGTTGAAGGGCTTATAGAACAGCCAGGATTTTCCTTCTATTTCGATAAGCTTGACCAAATCCTCCTTGCTGCGGGGACTTTGTCGTCCGCCTCCCAGCCGGGGGTCCACAAAGGTATGCAGACCCACATGGGTGACAAGACCCGGGCGTCCGGCGGCAATCTCGCGCATCAGTTGCGATAAAGCCCCCTGCGGCAAGGTATAGGCCTCGATTTCGTCGTTAAGCGCCAATTGTGCCAGAGGAGGCGAATCCACCAGCGTGCCGCATACCACCCTCTTCAATAATCCTTTATGGGCCAGACGAGACGCGCCGCGAAAGGTGCGATCCCCCAGTCCCACCGGGTGCACGGCGGTGATGCGTTCAGGGGTCCCGTCCGCCAGAAAACGTGTTTCCACCGCCTCAATGAGAGCCTCAGGCACCGCATGCCCCGCGCCGGATCCGCCGATCAGCAGCGTATCACCATCTTGCAGCAGGCCAGCGACCTCAGCTGCCGTTACGATTCGCATTGTTTTACTCCCCTCTATTTTTCAGTTCTTGTCCGTGGCCCTGCACATCATTCAGGTATGTGATGAGAGCTTTCTGCCGAACCAGACGGCCACAAAGGTAAAAATACAGAACGCCATGAGATACCACATGACGTAGGTGGGCTGACCCCCGCCATAGGCCACCAGGGCCGTGGCGATAAACGGGGTGGGGCCGCCCACGATGGCTCCCGAGAGTTCCCGGCACATGGCGATACCGGAGAAGCGGTAGCGGGTAGGGAACAGATTGGCCAGGAACGCACCCTGCGCGCCGCCGGTGCAGCCCCAGCTGACGGCATAAATGGTGCTCACGCCGATGGTGGCGAGCACGACGTTCTTGGTATCCACCAGTAAAAACAGCGGATAAACCATCAGGGCGGCAAACAAGGCGCCCAGCATGAAAATTTTGGCGCTGCCGAAGCGATCCGAGAGATATCCGCCGATGGGGCCGGTAAACAGCGTACAAAACAGGGCGATAATCAACACCAGCAGGCCGTCGGTTTTGGACATGCCCAGGGTATTGATCATATAGCTCAGCGCAAAGGTATTGAGAATATAGGTCAGCGCCTGATGCCCCCCCATGGCGAAAAACCCGCACAGCACTTCCTTCGGACTATTTTTAAATAATTCCGTAATGGGGATTTTTTTATCCTTTTGCTCCAGGCGCGCTTTTTCCATAGCGGCTTCATATTCAGGGGTTTCGTTCAATTTAAAACGGATATAGACCGCCACCGCGAATAATAATACCGAAATAAGAAAAGGAACGCGCCAAACCCATGACAGGAGAATATCTTCCGGCACGGAGGAAAATCCCAGGAACGTCAGGGTAGCCACCAAAACGCCGAAATTGGTGGCGGTATTGGGAATGGAGGTATAAAAGGCCCGCCGGTTCAGCGGCGTATATTCCGCCACCAGCGTCATGGCGCCCGCGAGTTCGGCGCCGGCGCCGAAACCCTGCAACAGACGCATCAGGATCAGCAGCGCCGGGGCCAGCAGCCCGGCCTGCTCATAGGTGGGCAACAGCCCCACCCCCACGGTGGCGACGCCCATGATGGAAACACAAACAATCATTGCGGGTTTGCGGCCGAACCGATCGCCGATATGGGAGATAACGATTCCCCCCAGCGGACGAATGACAAAACCGATGGCGAAGGTGGCGAACGCCGCCAGAATGCCGCCCAGGTGCGAGAGCTGCGGAAAAAATAATCTATTGATTATCAGCCCCGATGCCGCGGCATACAGGCCGTAATCATACCATTCGATGATGGTTCCTATGGTGGATGCAACAACAGCTTTTCGGATATTGGAATTATTATTAACTGTTAATTCTGTATCTAGGGTCTGGGCACTTTGCATGGAATGTACTCCTGCCGATGTTTATTGACACTTCCTTCCTTACATCTTAATAAGAAGATTGATTTTGGTAATGGAACTCTGTCCATCTTTACTTGCTGTATGGCAAAATTAAATCGGCAGCTTATTCTATCCACAATAAACCGCACTCTGGATAATTTTCGATCCAAAGGAGACTTTAAATTTGCAACCGGGCACGGTGATTGAGTTGAAATGAGGCTCCCTTATTATGGGTGATGCCAAGATAATTTCATTTATTATCTTAGCGGGCGATGTTCAAATTTCTGCATTTGTCCCTCGGTGAATAGGATATTTCCCGTGGGGCTTCTTTATAGTAAATATTTTTATCTTCAATCTTTGGCATATTTTGTCGAGCGCTTTTCGCCGAACGCGCTGGATCCTTCCTGATAGTTTCCCGCCGCGAAGCACAGACAGGTCAATTCATTTTCATATTTCATCCCGGCTTCCAGCGGCATCGACAGCGCACCGCGCACCGCCGCCTTCACGGATTGCACTGCGAGGGGGCTGTAACTTGCCAATTTCCGGCACAGCGCCCGCGCGGTTTCGTACACGTCATCATCCGCCACCAGATACTCCACCAGCCCGAGGGAAAACGCCTCTTTGGCATCGATGTGGTCGCCGGTCAACAACAGACGCATGGCCTGTCCGTAACCCACCAGGCGCGGCAAAAACTGTGAGGCGCCGCCGCCGCCCACCCAGCCGCGGGTAACTTCCGGCGCGCCGAACCTGGCGCCCGTTCCGGCCACGCGCAGATCGGCGCCGAGCATGATTTCCAGTCCGCCTCCCAGCACCCAGCCGGTCAAGGCCGCCACCACCGGCTTGCGCAGGCTGCGTATCGTGGTTCCATACTCTACCCGGATGCGAAATGCCCAGGCGCTGTCATAGCTGTCCAGGGATTTCAGATCGCTGCCGGCGCAAAAGGCGCGTTCTCCGGCGCCCCGCAGCAACACTACCCGTACCCCGTCATCTTTGTCGATTTCGGCGCAAATCCGGGCAAGCTCCACGCTCATTTCCGGCGTGATGGCATTCATTTTTTCCGGTCGATTAATAATGATTTCAGCAATGGAATCATGCTGGTTCATGATAATAAGATCCGTCATGCTGCTCACCTCTTCATGTACGGGGGCGATGTACAGCGGGCAATTTACGGTTGACCGGCTGTGATTAACCGCTGCCCCGGTAATGCCGCCTTGGTGTTCCAGTTATAAATTATTCCCTATCCAATACAAGAAAAACTTACTTTCATGTAAGTAAATAGTGATCGGGTTATCATTTCCGGTCCGTGGATAAACTTACTGACTAGTAAATATGAATATTGGAAGGCTGGCTGGTTTGGAGCGGGATTGGCAAGGGCCCTGAAAAGGACATTGACGGCGGAATCGATAATAGGGCGACTGGAGGACGGGTAAAAATGGGCGGGGCTCTGCATGCCCGGCCGATGGCTATGCGGGGCGAACCGCCCGGGAAGCGTCCGGGCGGCGGGATGGAATGAAATTATGACTCTCTCACCTTTATCGCAACGAAAGTCATCACCACAGCATAGATAATAAAAACCATGACGGTAGCCATTTTCATCCTCCTTAAGATAATCCTTAGATAGATTACTGCTCAAAGAGAATGCTTTTTAAACAAAAAAAGGCATGCCCGATGGTCCAAAACCGGGCGCCGATTTTTATGTTCCCGGCGCCGATTTTCGCTGTTGCAGCAGGCGGATGCGGCTCATGGCCGCGTGATCGCCGGTGGCCTGGCGATACATGGCGGCAAGATCGGCTTTTAACAGGGTGCGGGCATCGCCGTTAAGATAGATCATATGGCCGGACGGATAGTATTTGATCGTCAGGTTTTGGCGAATCGAGGCGGACAGCAAGGGCATGTCAAGCAGATCGGATTCGGTCTGGTGGAACGGCGTCACGAAGTCGTAGTAGCCATTGGCCGACAGTACTTTCAGGTCGACGTTCAGACTCATGGTGGCGGCAAGGTCGCCCGCCGTATAGAGAATCGGGTTTCCCTTGCTGTCGACGCCTTTTTCCGCGCCGGTGGGGTCGGTGTGATGGAAATCCCAGTATTGAAACGCCTGGTCGTTGAGATCGGTGAAAGCGGAGGTGGAGGTGTATTTAAGCTGATCGTTCAGGTAGCTGTTCCACATGGCGGTGTAGGCGCCGTTCACCGCCGTCATGGTGGGATCGTTGCCGCCGGAATTAGGATCGATATCGGCCGCGATGCCGGTATTGACCGCTGTAACCCGGCCGTCATAGGAGCCCAGCGCCAGACCCCGGCTCTGGAGCAGTGTCACCAGAAACAGCGAATTGCCCCGGCTGTTGTAGGCGCCCACATCGAGGCTCCAGCCGATAAGGGTTTTGCCGTCAATACCGGTCAGGTCGCTGAGCTTTGCCAGGACGGCATCGTCCACTTTGGGAAAAGCCGCCAGCGCGGCGGCGTAGTCCCCGTCGGCAAACGCCGCCGCCTGCTGCGCGGCGGCGGCCGGATCGGCCGGCCTGGGTTTGACGTTCTGCCTCTTGTGATACCAGGCATCGCAGGCGCAGGTGGGCAGCAGCCCCACGGGCCGTCCGGCCTTGGCATAATCCAGGATGGAGGATTGCAGCGTGACGCCGTTCAGATCGACCCCATCTTCGTGCAGCAAATAGGAAAGCACCGCGCTGCGCGCGGTGCCATAGGATTCGCCGAATAAAAACTTGGGTGAATTCCAGCGATCGTTGGCGGTCAGATAGCGCTTGATAAACTGTGCCAGCGAACGGGCGTCCTGGTCGACGCCCCAGAAATCACGGTTGCGGCGCGGGGAGATGGCCGCCGAATAACCCGTGCCCACCGGATTGATAAACACCAGATCGCTGAGATCCAGCAGGCTGTCGCTGTTATCCTCGAGGCTATAGGGGGCGGGCGGGGTAAAATCAGGCATGGCCGTTTTGATGCGCTTTGGCGCAAAAGACCCTAATAAGACATACACAGAAGACGAGCCCGGGCCGCCGTTATAATAAAAGGTCACCGGACGTTGCTCCGGCGTTTGGCCGTCCAGGGTAAATGCCACATAGAATATTTTTGCTTCCGGTTTGGAGCTGCTCGGGTCCACCGCCACCAAGTGACCGGCGGTCGCGGTATAGGCCAGGGTTTTCCCCCCCAGCTCCAGGGTGTGATGCGTAACGGCGGCATTTTCGCTGCTGTCGGCCACGCCGTCGTCCGGACCGTTGCCATAGGCCACCGTATCAAAAAACGGCCGATCGCTTTGTACAGGCGTTGTCCCCTTGCCGCCGGCATCGCCCTGGTGGTTACCGTTACTCTCTTTTTTATGACCCGCCATATTCCCTCCTCAACGCTATTGCTTAATCCAAAAGCGCCGCGATTTTTTTACCGTCGGGCGACCCCAATCCGGTGCAGGCGTCCCAACCGGACGCGGCGGCGAAATCTCCGTTATTGCCCTGCGTAACGTCGCGACATGCTCCGGCCGGATAGAGCAGGGGCTGCATATAGCCCAGCGTCTTGCCGGCGGCGCCATTAACGCGGGCGATAAGTCCGGCCCACAAAGGCGCCACCGCGCTGGTGCCGCCCACCACCGTCCACTGGCCGTGTACCAGTACCTTATAGCCGGTTTCCGGATCGGCGTTACCCGCCACATCGGGCACGCCGCGATGGGCCAGAGTGGCCTGTTTACCTCCGGTGCGTACCGCCTTTAACGATTTTTGCCAGCCCGGCAGGGGAAAATGCGTGCTGATTCCGCCGCCGCCGGCTCCTCCCTGTTCGCCGTCGTTCCACACGGTTTCAGTCTTGATGGCGCCTTTACCGGCATTCAGCCGGGTGCCGCCGCAGGCCAGGGCATAAGGGCTGGAGGCAGGGAAATCCACGTGATCGGCGCCGTCATTCACGCCGTCGCTCGATCCGCTGTCGCCGGATGCCACGCATACCGTTACGCCGAGCGCCGCCGCCGATTGCAGCACATCGTCGAAGGCGTCCAGGGATTGCGCCGTCCAGCTGGATTCCGGACCGCCCCAACTGATGGAAATCACCGAGGGCCGATTGGCGGTATCATGAATCGCGTTATTGACCGCATTGATAAAACCCTGATCGCTGTTACCGGCAAAATACACCGCCAGTTTAGCCTGGGGCGCCAAGGCTCCCACCACTTCGATGTCCAGCATCACCTCCCCGTCCGCGCTGTCGGCGCCGCCGGACGGACTGTTCTTTCCGCCGTCCACCGATACCGAGTTCACCGCAGGGGAGGGCAGGCCCAGTGATGAAAAATAGTTCTGCAAATCGGTTTCATCGTAACCCCCGCCGAGTTCAATGATGCCCACGCACTGCTTCGCGCCGTCTCCGGGGGCGAAATCGTAAAGGGCCGCCAGTTCCAACGGCGTATAGGAGCCTGAGGTGGGATCCTTCGCCGCCGGCCGGATGGGCGGCCGGAAGCGGAAATGGGCGCGGGCCTGTGGCCGGTTGTCCAGACCCAGCACCGCGGTAACGATACCCGCCAGGTCCGCCGGCAAATGAATCGCCCCGGTACGGCCGCGAAAATTTCCGCTCGCATGTTGATAATGTTGCAGGCGGACGCCGAAAGCCTCCATGAATTGCCGCGCCGTGCCGGACAAAATCACGGTTCGGGTTACCCGGTTTTCGCTCACCACCCGCAGTTGATGCCGATGGGCAAATTCCCGTACTTTACTCACATCCTCCAAAGAGGCGCAGAAGCGCCGGGCGTATTCCTCCCGGCTCATAAGGGCGGGTGACGAAGGCGTGACTTTGGCGTCGGGATTCCGCGATTGGCATAGGCTGCTTATATGCTGCTGAAACCCGGCGGCATCAGGGCGCCGCACGATCAGGCTTACGTCGAACCGTTCATTATCTTCCAGCGGCCCGGTGCAGCTGGAGCCAGGCAGCTCTTTCCTGTCGCTGCCGGGTAAAGCGTGTTTGTTATCCGTCATAGAATACTCCGCAAGCACGGTCTAAAACGCCGTGCAGATCAGGTGTCTTGATCCTCACGTTAGAACCGTCGTTGCCTGAACGCCAGGACGATTAATCTTAAATTGCGACCCGTTTTCGGTGGCGGCCGGCTCCTCATCGCGCCGCCAGACCCGACAGAATGGTTTTTCTTTGATTTAAAGCTGTCCGGGTCGTGAAAAAGCGGATGAAAACCCTTCAGTTTTTGATGGAAAAGACCCGCCATTAATATAACTGGCGGGCAAACATTACCAGGAACGGTCAGAAAGTGAGACTGACCATTCTCACATTATAAATTTGATCAAAATTAAACAGGATGCTGGATCACAAAAAGCCCGCACGATGGCGGGTAATCAGGTAGTGTACCGGCGGATTTATATCTGCCTGCCTCGCATAATAGTTACCTCATAAAAAATGCAGGGTAAATATCACGAATGTCAATTTAAGCAATTCAGGTGTGTCAATTTATAGCATTGGGTTTTGATGGTTTTTAATAAGACTTTTAAGGGGAAATATAAAACGCTCTGAATATTCAGGGCGTCTTATAGACAATTATATCGTCAATTGTCGTAATGTATAGGTAGTAAGACAATCGACACTATTTATGAATGCCTATCGGCCGTTATAGCATTGTTAAACTTCATGGGCCACCTGCATAATTTATTACATGACCACTAATAACGTTCAATTAGTTTCAGTATTGTCGACATTTTTCATGGGTAATGAAAGCTAATTATACTTGGTTATCATGATGATTTTTAATGGTATTTTTATATAAGTTCACCGTTTTTAATAATTCCTTTCGTGAGCATGGCATGCTTGGTATAAGAAAGTTTGGCATAACTTTACCACATGTCTTCTCCTGCTTTCGTGCCGGCATCATCTTCTATTATTATCTTTAATCCCAGCATGGCGCATATTGAAATCATCCGGGATAGCTTAATATTCCCGGCGTTATTTTCGAAAATAGATATGTCTTTCTGATGCATTTGTACCTTAAGGCCAAGTTCGGCTTGTGTCAATCCTTTCTGAATTCTAACATCCCTGATAGTGCTGCCGAGACTTTGAGCGTTAATAATTAAAAGTTTCACGTGGTTGTTCTCCTACATGGCTTGATTATACATATAGAGTATATTTAGAATAAGAAAAGTCGGAATTAAGTTAATATATACAAATGGTGTATAATTTTCGGTTTATAGCTCGTATATAATTTACACTATTTTAGTGTATTAAGAATAATATACATACTCGGTATAAATCCTAACCCTTGGAATGTAGGGGAGAAGATGGGATGGCAATATGAAAAAGGGTTGCAAAAAAAATGGATGTAGGCGTGTTTATGCCGTCGGCGTCAGGAGCGCTTGGTGGCGAGTACCAGCAATGCATCGCCGGCGGCGGAAGGGCCGCATCGCGTGAGCAAGGACTGCACGGCCGGCGGCGGGAGAAAATGCCGCCGCCGGCCTGTTCAGGAAGAAAGGGGAAATAACGCCGTGGCAGGGTTTAACGCCCGCTGCGATGCCGGAAGTCCTGCATAAAATCCGCCAATGCTTCCACCGCGCCTAGGGACAGCGCATTGTAAATCGATGCTCGTACCCCGCCAATGGCCCGATGTCCCTCCAGCCCGGAAAATCCTGCGGCTTTGGCTTCGGTTAAAAATGCCCTTTCAAGGTCCGCGTTCGGCAGGTTGAAGGAGACATTCATGGCCGAGCGGTCCCGTGCTTCACCCCAGCCACGATAGAAGTCATCGCTGCCGTCAAGGATGCTATAGAGCAGATCTGCCTTGCCGCGGTTTATGCGCGCCATATTCTCCACGCCGCCGATGTCATTGAGCAACCAACGCGTTACCAGCAGTACCACATAAATGGCAAAGACCGGCGGGGTGTTGAAGTTGGAGTGGGCGTCGACGTGGCGGCGATAATCCAGGAACGCCGGCAGATTTTGCCCAGCGGATTGCACGACGCTGTCCCGCACCAACACGATGGTGACGCCCGCCGGGCCGATGTTTTTCTGGGCATGGGCATAAATCAGGGAAAATTTATCCGCCTCGCAGGGTTTGGATAAAAAGTCCGAAGACATATCGCAGACCCGGGGAACATCGTCCCGGCCCAGAATACGATGAAACTGTAAACCTTCCACCGTTTCATTGGATACATAATGGATGTAGGGCGCATCGGCTGAAAAGGAGAGTTCGTCTTCTCTCGGGAGATGGCGATACCCGCAGTTTTCGCCGCTCCAGACCACACGGACCGGGCCTTCACGCATGGCCTCGGTGATGACTTTGCGGCTCCAATAACCGGTGTCAAGATACTCCGCCGCGTGGCGCTTACCGCGGAGCATGTTCATGGGCACCATTGAGAACTGCTGCGTCGCGCCGCCCTGCAGGAAGAGGATATGGTAGTTTTCCGGCAGGCCCAGCAGGGTCCGGATATTGTTTTCCGTTTCCCGGACGATGGATTCGAACCAGGCGGAGCGATGGCTGATGCCCAGTATGGATAGGCCCGTTTCCGGTACTTCAATAATAGACGCTTGAACCTGGGCCAGGACGCTTTCCGGCAGCGCCCCGGGCCCGCCTGAAAAGTTCAGGGCATTATGCGAATTTGTCGGCATGATAACGTTTTTTCCCGCGTCAAAGTAATTTGCTGATTGGATTTTCAGCGGCCCTGATGAGAAGCAACTCACGCAATGCATCTTTAACCTTTTGCATGTGATATTGCTTGTGTGGAAAGATGTCTTCCTGATCCATGGCATGCACCACCATGGCGGGATCGATCTCAAATACCAACAGATCTCCGTCTTGGGTTTCGGCGCAGTCGATGCCGAGGTAATCCAGCCGGGTGCGCTGATAAATCGCCGCCAGGGCGCTACGGTGCCGCTGCGCGAAAGCGTCAAAGTGAGTGAAAAACGCCGCTTCTTCGGCCCGTTTTTTCTCATCCTCGTACATGCCCGCGTTCACGTAGTGGATCATCCAGTGCGACGATATCGCCATATGGCAGGCATAGGGTACGCCAGCGATAAGGACAATGCGGAATTTACGGAACAGCCCGTCCGGCCCGCTGTAGTCAACAAACCGGGAGAGAAAATAGTGCTCCGCGGGAACGTCCGCCAGATAGGCAGCGACCGCCGGTAACGAATCAATCCTGGCCAGCCCCCGTCCGCCGTGGGAACCCACAGGACGCAGGATAACGGGGAAGTGATAGCCTTCCATCGCCCCGGAAAGCGGTATCTCTTTGTCGGCGACCCGCTGCAACGTCGTACGGCCGATATGCAGCGCCGGGCATATGGCCAGCCCCGGCACGTTTTGCAGCAGCATGCTGGCCGCATACCGTTCCGAGGCGGGAATAAACTGCGGCGCGTTGATTACCGGCTTCGGCCAGCGGGCCAATGCCTGTTCCAATTGCGCCAGCGGCTCACGGCTCTCGTCGGCGGCGCTGATGGCCACCAGGACGGCATCGTGTTCCGGCACCGGCCAGGCCAGCGGCGTATCGGGGGTAATATAGTAATAAAGCAGATCGATATCGCTGTTTTCCAACAGGCAATCCAGCGGCATATTGGCTGAAAGATCCCCTGGTATCATCAGCATCAGCAGGCGCAGCTTCGCCGGCTGCCGGGCGGCCGGCAGCCGGAATACCCGTTGCATCGCCAACGCCTGCTCCTGGATAGCCAAACCTGCTTTTAGCTGTTTGAGGCACATCATGACGGTGGAAAGATTCATCCACAGCTCGGCGTCGTCCGGATAATATTCCGCCTTGACCAACATCTCTTCCGCCAGGGAAGTGAAATCGGTTCCGGCAATACTCATACGCAGAAAAGGTGCCAGCCCGAGAAACAAAGTTGCAGGTTGATACGCCGCATCAGGCACAAACGGCGTATTTAATGTCGCTGGATTTTGCAATCGTCATATCCCTTTTGGGTGTGGGGCGCTAACGGGCATCGGGCTAAGAAAATATTCAGCCTAAAGTCGTTTTAAATTAATGGAGGCTAGTATGAGTGGCGGCTTGGTCGTGGTCAAGCCGCGCGGGGCCTGGATCCAGCGCTATAGAGAGATATATTCGTCAAAAAATATTTCATACTCAATAGCCTGAGAAGCTGATATTAAGAGTATTTTTGATCTTATTTTTGGCATTAAAATCGAAGAATATCTATTTTATTACGGCTTAGACTCGTGGCGTGGGTTATATAAGGTAAAAATTTTAATTAAGTCAAAATTTAATTCTATTATTTTCATTGCTGCTTAAGCCAAATAAAAGAACATGCCGTGACCGGACATGTTTACCGGCGTGAGCGCCGGTAACGTGGCGCCGTTATCCTTTGGCCTGATCTTTTTTATCCTTGGCCGCCATATGATGGCCGACGATACAACCCCCCACGCACCCAATACCGCATGGTTTTTGAGATGTCCGACAGCCGCGCCGACGGCGGCGCCCTTGAGACAGCCTGCGGCATAGGAGAGCGGGGCGGCGCCTGTTAACAGGATAAAAACCACGGCATAACAAAAATGTTTATTCACGATCATCTCAAACAAAAGGGTAAAACAGTTCGGAAACATTGCCATTATTGCCCGGCGGCTGTCACCTTGACTTATGTAACAAAGGTTGACGGGGTCAGGCCTCTTTTACATGGCCCAATGTTTTGACGGCGGCAAACGAAACCAGCGCCAATACGGAAACAACACAGCCGGCGGCGGCCACCCCGGGCCAGTCCTCGCGGGAAAACAGCGCCCCCGCCAGCAGCGCGCCGCCGGAGCCGCACAAAAACACGCTGGTCATAAACAGGCCGTTCAGCCTCCCGCGGGCTTCCGCCGGCAGGGTATAAATCGCCCGCAGGCTCAGTACCTGGTGGGTCTGCACGCCGGCATCCAGCACGATGGCCGCCACGACGAAAAGAGTGATGCTGTGCAGCGACCAGGCGGCGAACGTGGAAGCAAACGCCAGCGCCACCATAAGCATTGCCACTCCCGTCGTAGGTTGCGACAATCCTTTATCCGCCAGCCGGCCGGCTATAGGGGCGGCCAGCGCACCGGCGGCGCCGGCCAATAAAAACAGCGCGATGCCGTGCGGCGAAAGATTAAAACGCGGGCCGCTGAGCACCATGGGCGTCGCCGTCCAGAACATGTTGAAGGCGGCAAACAGCAACCCCTGCCACAGGGCGCGGCGGCGTAATAGCGGCGTGGAACGAAACAGGTGCCACAACGAACCTAGAATGGCCAGGTAGTGGCTGTCATGGCGCGGCTGGCGGGTCGGTAGCTGAAAGCGCAGCATCAGGGCCAGTGCGGCCATCAGCAGGGCGGACAGCCAGAAGACCGCCTGCCAGCCGAACCAGCCGGCAAGCAGGCTGGACAACGGACGCGACAGCATGATGCCCAGCAGCAGCCCCCCCATGACATTACCCACCACCCTGCCGCGCCGCGCTTCCGGCACCATGTGCGCCGCGAAGGGCACCAGGACCTGAGCCGACGCGGAGAAAAAGCCGACGGCAAAAACGGCCAGGAAAAACAGCGAGACAGCCGGTGCAAACGCCATGGCCACCAGCGCCAGCGCATCCCCCAGCAGGGCGGCGATAACCAGCCGGCGGTTTTCCATCAGGTCTGCCAGCGAAACCAGCAGAATCAACCCGGCGGCATAGCCTATTTGGGTCACGGTGACCACCAGACCCGACAGGGTGCCCGGCATCGCCAGCGCACGCCCGATGGTTTGCGCCAGCGGCTGCGCATAATAGATATTGGCGACGGTAATGCCGCATGCGATGGCGAAAACAGTGACGTGAGTCCGGGAAAGCGACCCGCGATCAGCCTCTTGATTCATGATGTACCTCGATTCACGCCGGTGGGGCGACAGCAGGCCCGGCTCGCGGGAAACCTTTTCCGGCCGCTATACTAGGGGGATTTGTCATACCATAACGGCTTAACCTAAGGAGCTAACGACAGGATGTCAAGCCGTGGCAAGCAAGTCGGGCAATGTTAATCTGGTTGAAATATATCCGCCCTATCCTGAAGGCCAGTTCATGCAGTTAATGGAAGCTTACCCTAAATAATCAAAGTTGCAGGAAGGCGGCAACGTAGCGAATCCCCGGGAGCTTACTCAGGTAAGTGACTGGGGTGAGTGAGGAAAGCCAACGCATCTGCAACTTGGAGTATGACGGGTATAGGGGAAGTAAATGAATATGCCTGACAAGATAGTGATCATCCATGGATTTCTGTCCACGCCGCGCTATCACTGGTTCCGCTGGCTAAAAGAGCAGCTGGAAAAACAGGGAACCCAGGTCATTCTGCCCAGCATGCCCTCGCCTCGGGCTCCCTGTCCGGATCGCTGGCTGTCGCATCTGAAAGCCTGTGTACCCGCACCCTCCCGCCGCACCTGGTTTATTGCCCATAGTCTGGGGTGCATTACCCTGATGCGGTATCTCGCCTCGCTGGGGGAGGGGGTTTCCGTCGGCGGCGCCATGCTGGTGGCGGGATTTGCCGAACCGGTAGCGGGATTTCCCGAACTGGATCGCTTTACCCTGGAGCAAATCGATTATGGCCGGCTGAAGAAAAGCGTCGGACGGTTGGTTGCCTTGCGGTCGCTGAATGATGAGGTTGTCCCGCCGGATCTCACTCAAACCCTGAGCCGATCGCTTAGCGCCGAACTCTACAGCTTTCCCGCCGCGGGACATTTCAGGGAACAGGATGGCTTTATCCAGTTCCCGGCGTTGTTGGACATGCTTAACGATTACAGGTATGTGACGGAATAAACAGTGGCGTTTTTAACGCTTTGTTCGCTCCTTTTGAGCCTTTCGCGCTCGATTTGCATCACACAAAAATCCGCGCGATGTTCGCTCCAGGTTTGATTGAGCGGATTGCGCGAATACCGTGCGGCTTTGCTCCAGGTCTGCGCCGCATGCCGATAATCCCCTGTACGCTCTATCCGCGCTGCGGCGATGGCCGCCCGAAAGTAGAGCGGGCTGTCGAGGTTTTTAAATGCCATATCTTTAGATCCCTTCAAAATGAAAAGTAGTAAGCGGAAATAAAAATACCCCTTTAATTGTTATATGTAAACAATAAAAGGGGTATTCGTTTCGAAGGGAAACCAGTTATTTGTTTTTCACGGCAGCTGATTTGTATGTTAAATCCAATGACCATCCCTGAAGCAGGACCCCGGGTCCTGGTTTAGCGTTTGCGGCGGAAAATCCGATGCTCAATCATCACGCCGATAATCTGCAAATCGATGTCGGCGCTGCGCAAAACCGGGTAATCGGGATTCAACGGCACCAGTTCGAATGAGCAAATACCGATGCCCAGAGGCCGAAATTTTTTAAACGTAGCGTCATAACCGTTATTTTTCGCCACCACGAATTCCCCCGGGGCGGGAGTCAGTTCCGGATCGATAATCACAATGTCTCCCGGCTGGAATTCCGGCATCATGCTATCGCCGTCAATACGCAGTGCGAAGGCGTTTTCGGTGATGTCCGCGTCAGCCAAAACATACTCGTAGTTGCCTTCGATAGTGGTAATTTCGGACACCTCCGTTAGCGCTCCTGCCTGAACGTAACTCAATATAGGGATACGGCGCGTGCTGATTTCAGCCAGCGGCATGACGTTTTTGCCGTTCAGGAGCCAATCAGGACTGCAGTTCAGCGCCTTGGCCAGATCCAGCAGGTTTCGCGGGCGTTTGGTCCTGCCGCTTTCGATGGATTCAATGGCTTGCTGGCTCACTCCGGCAGCAGCGGCCACTCCTACCTGTGTCAAATTCAAGTCAATACGTCTGGCTTTAAAACGTGCAGCTAAAGACATTCTGTCTCTCCATGAAATGAACTGAAAATCAGCTATAGCATTAAATACAATTTTAGTTGTGGTTGACAAACAATAATGTGGGTAGTTTAATACAATTAATATTGTAAATCCACGAATCTCTTTAGCAGTATTGTAAAATTCACCGGGGTCAAAAATGAGAGATATTCAGCAGGTTCTGGAACGGTGGGGCGGCTGGGCCGCAAGCGATAACAGCGGCCTTGATTGGTCCCCCATCGCCGCCGGTTTTAAAGGACTGATGCCGTATCGCACGTCGCAACGTTTAAAATGCTGCGATAGCGACGGTTTGACCATCGATGCCTGCGTGCTGCATTTGCAGGCGATGCGTCAGCGCAAAGAGCTGGATCTGATCATGTTGTATTACGTCTACCGTATGTCCAAACGGGAAATCGCGCGCCATTGGCGCATTGATGAAAAGATTATCCGTATCCAATTGCAGGTGGCCGAAGGGTTTGTGGCGGGCTGTCTGGCAATGCTGGACGTGCAACTGGATATGGATGCGCAAGTCAAAACCTATGAGAAAGAAAAGGTTAACGCGGTCCGCAAAACCCATGCTAGCATGTTCTAAGTGGTTTTTACGACCGGCAAAAGACCCCGCCTTGGCGGGGTCTTTGCTTATTGACAAAGTGTCCCGCCTTATTGAATCCGAGCATGTTTGTCAGTAATCTGAGACCTCGCCTTGACGGGGTCTTGGCAATAATTTTTTCTGAAAAAAAAAGCTTGTGCGGTCCGCAAAACCCGTGATAGAGTGCAATCACTGGTTATTTAGACATTATTAAACGTGATTTACAAAACGTACTAGCCAAACATATTTGAACGGCAAAAGACCTCGCTTCGGCGGGGTCTTTTCGTTTCTGTCTCTGTTATCAAGCCTGTCGGAGGTGTTCCTCCGGCGGGCTTTTTTATTCTCTTTTTTCACCCGGCACCGACCTTGAACTTCAGGCAGTGGGACATGCAACTCATGGAACAAAAATCAGATATCGCGACGCACGGCGGGGCATTGGTCACGCTGTTATCAAGCCTGATGGGACTCTCCACCTTGGAACTCGTTTACCTCGTTATTGCCGTTATCGGCGCGGTTATCTCGCTGCTCGGCTACCTGGATAAACGAAAAACCGAACGGCTCAATCGCCAGCTGGCCCGTGAGCGGCTGACGTTCGATTGGGAAAGAACCAAAGCCATCGTTGAATTTTTGCAGGGATCGCCTTCTCACGATATCAGCCAGGCCGGCGAGGTGGTTCAGAAAGTAAACAACGTGCTTAAAGAGACGGAGCATTAGCATGGCGATGTCTCCCGCGTTACGCAAAAGCATCATCGCCGCCCTCAGCGGCGGGGCGATGACCATCGCGGTGGCGCTGCTGGGCGGTCCCAACGGCCTTGAGGGGCGGCAATACCTGCCCTACCAGGATGTGGCCGGTATCTGGACCGTCTGCGACGGCCATACCGGACCGGATATTATCAAGGGCCGGCGCTATACCGATGCCGAATGCGACGCACTGCTGGCAAAAGACCTGGCGCCGGTGAAAAAAGCCGTTGATACGGCGGTAAAAGTTCCGATAAAAGACAGCACCCGCGCCGCGCTTTATTCCTTTACCTATAACGTAGGGACCACGGCGTTTCGTCACTCCTCTTTGCTGCGCAAGCTTAACGCCGGCGACATCCTCGGGGCATGCCAGGCGCTGCGCCAGTGGATCTATGCCGGTAACAGGGTTTGGAAGGGGCTGATGCAACGGCGCGAAATTGAAACTGACGTCTGTACCTGGGGAGGCGTATGAACCTGTTGATTACCGAGGCCCCCCGGCGGGTTTTCGCCGGCGGGTAAGGATCGCTGAAAGCCGACGGCGGGAGCACGGCGCCTATGAGCAATAAAATCGCCGTTATCCTGGCCGCCGTGGTCGTGCTGCTGCTCGGCGCCACGATGTACCTGTCATTGCATTATTACGGCAAGTACCAGGCTCAAGTGACCGCCAATTCCGCACTGGCGCAGGAAAACAAGGCGGCTGACGCAGCCATGCAAAGCCAAAACCATCTTATCACAATCTTTAATACTCTCGCCGGGACCACCCTCAATGCGCAAGCCAACAATACCGCTGCCGGCCAGGACCGGGAAGTGGTTATCCAAACGGTCATCAAGACCGAGCCCTGCGCTGGGACTGTCGTTCCTGCTGCTGCTGGCAACGTCCTGCTCGACCACTACCACCAGCTACGTGAAAGTACCGACGGTGCCCCTGCCGGCCAGCCTGACGGCCCCATGTCCGCCGTCGCCGCCGCCAAATGACCCTTTGACCTACGGCGCCGCGTTGGCCTGGGACGAACTGTTGCTCACCGACCTGCAAAATTGCAATGAGCAATTATCCGCCATTCGGCAAATCGAAATCGAGAGACAGAAATAGGGCCCCTCAAACCGGCTTTGGCCGACCTAAACAGGAGGTGAAACATTGGGCAACAACAGCAGTACCGAAAGCGGCTGGCTGGTGCCGCTGGGCAACGGCCCCGATTATGACGCAACCCTTGAAAACCAGTTAAGCAGCTGGGTGACGGGGCTCACCGGGCTGACGGACGGGTATGTGGTTTCCCGCTGGCAGCCCAATCAGGCGCCGGCGTTCGCGGCGGATATCAACTGGTGCGCTTTCGGCATTTCGGAAATCAGCCAGGACGACAGTCAGGCGTTCGTAGATCAGACCGACAGCAGCACTCAGCTATGGCGGCATGAAGTGATAAGTCTCCAGACGTCGTTTTACGGACCGGGCGGCCAGCAGCTGATCAGCCAGTTCCGCGACGGTATGGCGGTGAATCAGAACAACGACGAACTCAATGCACAAGGCCTGTCATTAACCGATTACAGCGCCATCAAATCCAACCCCGAACTTATCGATACACAGTGGACGCGCCGTTATGACATGACGGTGCGCCTGCGTCGCAAGGTCGTACGAGAATACGGCGTTAATTCGCTGGTGGACACACCAGTATCATTCTTTGGAGAATAACTTATGGCACAGGGATTACCTGTATCCAACGTGGTCAACGTTGATATCATCATGTCGCCCACAGCGGCATCCGGCCGCAACTTCGGCGCGTTGCTTATCCTCGGCACCTCGACCGTTATACCGACAACCGAGCGTCTGCGTCTGTATGCCGGTATTGATGATATCGGCACGGATTTCGGCGTCAGCAGCCCGGAATATGAAGCGGCGTCGATTTTCTTTTCCCAATCGCCGAATCCCACCCAGGTCTATATCGGCCGCTGGGCCAAAACCCTGGCCACCGGGGAAACCGGCACGGCCGAAACCTTGGCCGCGGCGGTGAATGCTTGCCTGGAATACACCAACTGGTATGGCCTGGCGGTAGCGGACGATGCGGATCTCGTCGATGGGGATGTTATCAGCGTCGCCGCCGCCATCGAGGCTTCCTCCCTCAGCCATATTTTCGCCGTCACCACCGGCGACGCTATGACATTGAGCGCCACTTCCAGTGCCGATCTGGCCGCCAAGCTCAAGGCCGCGTCTTACAGCCGCACCTTCGTGCAATACTCCACCTCGAGCAAATATGCCGCGCTGTCGGCGTTTGGCCGGGCGTTCACCGTGGATTTCACCGGCAGCAACACCACCATTACGCTGAAATTCAAAACCGAACCGGGCGTCACCTACGAAACCCTCACCCTGTCACAGGCGGCGGCGGTGGACGGCAAGAACGCCAACGTCTATGTCTACTACGCCAATGATACGGCGATTTTGCAACAGGGGGTCATGGCCAACGGCGACTTCTTCGATGAACGCCAGGGACTGGACTGGCTGCAAAACTACGTCCAGACCAATCTCTACAATCTGCTTTACACCACCACCACCAAAATCCCGCAAACCGATGCCGGGGTCACGCGTCTGCTCACCAACGTCGAGGCGTCCATGGATCAGTCGGTCACCAACGGCCTGGTGGCGCCGGGGGTATGGAATGGCGGCGATATCGGTCAGCTGGCGGCGGGGGACACTCTCACCAAAGGTTACTACGTCTATGCGGCGCCTATCGCCGACCAGGCGCAGTCCGATCGCGAGGCACGCAAGGCGCCGCTTATCCAGGTGGCCTGCAAGCTGGCGGGTGCGGTGCATTATGCCGATGTTCAAATCAATGTGGTTCGTTAAGGAGTAATTCATGGCAACTTATAGTTTTTCCGATGTCAGCGCCTCTTTGTCCGGCCTGACCGGCGTTATCGATCTGGGCTACGGCTCCGCCAACGCATCAGAAGGCATCACCGTGACGATGCCCGCCGCCGTGAATACCGTCACCGTCGGCGCCGACGGTGAAGTCATGCACAGCCTGAGTCCGAATAAATCAGGCACCATCCAGGTAACGTTGCTGAAAACCTCGCCGGTGAATAAAAAACTGTCCCTGGCCTACAACGCCCAGACCTTATCCTCGGCGGCCTGGGGCAATAACGTTATCGTCCTGCGCAACCATGCTTCCGGCGACATCACCACCGCCCGTTCCGTGGCGTTCAACGCGGTACCCAACAATACCAACGCGACGGACGGCGGTACTATGACCTGGACATTCGCCTGCGGCAAAATCGATCAGGTGCTCGGGGAGTTCTAAGCAATGGAATTTGAACTGAAAGGCAATCAGTACCGCACGTCCGCCTTGGACGTGTTCCACCAGCTCAAGGTATCCCGCAAATTATTGCCGGTGATAGCGGATATGCTGGGAGAACTGAAAAACGGTGAAACCAGTCTGCTGGACGCCCTGCCGAAAATCGCTCAAACCATTGCCGCCCTGAAAGACGAAGACTGCGACGCCATTCTGTTTCCCTGCCTGGCGGTTGCCAGGCGTAAACAGGGCAGCCATTGGGCTCCGGTGTTCGACCCATCGTCGGACACCCTGATGTTTGATGATCTGGAACTGATGGATGTGTTGCATATCGTCGCTAACGTGGTGGGGGAATCGCTGGGAAATTTTTTTCACGATCTCCCCGGCAGCGTGACGGCGGCCCCGTCGCCGCTATAACGCTGGACAGCCTGCCGGGCGGAGAAGAGTTTATTCTCCGCCCTGTCAAGGCGGGACTGACCACCATGGGTGAGATCAAAAGCGGCGCCATTGATCTGTGCGATATCGCCATGTTGAACGATTATCTCGATCTGGTGGAAGACAATAATGCGCGGATAGCGCGCTGGAGGCAGGCAAATGAACGCTGAAATCATCAAGGATTTTTTGGCCGGTCTGGGGTTTCAACCGAATGCCGATGAGAGTCTGGATACCCTTGGGTTCATGATAACCCGTAATATCGCCAGCCTTGGCCGGGCTGCCGACGCAACGGTGCTCTCGATGGGACGTTTTATCGGGCGCCTGGCCAATGGATTGGACAGTTTTTCCATACCCCCCCTCGGGGGGGCTTTTAGCGCCAATGCCGCGACGCCGGCAACGGGTGCGGCCACGTCTTTGACCGGCTTGGCCGGCCTGACCGGCAGTCTGGCGGGATTGAATCGGGCTTTACAGGGGCCGTCGGTCCAGGCGGCAACCATGCTGGCGCCGACACTGTCTTTTGCCCAGGATACCGGGCAATCCGGTACGGTAAAGCAGAGCGGCCTGGGCAGTTGGGAGGTGGTTATTACCAACGCAGGGACATCGTTATCGCGCCTGTTGAGCGTGACGGGGGCAAGTTTGCCGCAACCAGATACGGGGAGTGGGACGACGGATGGTCTGCAGGCCGGGAAAAGCCGTACTGGCCGCCCTTTGGCCGGATATTCCCGCTATCAGGTTTTGAACAGTGGCCGCAGCAAGGCTCCCAATGCCGGCAATGATAATGGAATGGGGAGTGGCGTTCCGGCGGCGCGGAACGGCATATCGTCGCCCCCGGGGGCCGAAGCTTCCGGAGTCAACGGGACTTCTGTCGCCCCGAATAATGCCTCGGATATCGCCGGGCATAGCGCTGCCTCCAGCGATAAGCCTGCTGTCGTCGCTCATCATCAGCTGACTTCCGCTGGCGATACTGTGCGAGCCGTTGCCGGATTGTCCGCGATGGGTAGTTACCTTATCAATATCGTCAAGGGATTGGTTGGAACCATGGGGCGGCCTTTGCCGTTTGGGCATAACGGCAACCAAAACCGCGGCGGCTCAACCAAACCCGCCTCGGGGTCCGGCGATAATATATCGAACGCGAATATCAACCCGGTATCCGCCGTTACATCAGCGGATGTCCGGCAAGCCACCGCCCATAAGGCCTTTAGCTCTGCACGGCAAACCGGCAATCAGCCTGACCTCGTCCCACAGCCTGCGGCGAGCGGACAGGGCGGCGGGGCTTTTTTACAGGCGCTGCTTGAGGGCTCCGGGGCCAAGGTCCGTCAGTTGGCAAACCAGAACAAAGCCGGCGGCGCCGAAACGCTCCTGAACAGCGACATGTCCGACGACGGCGGGCAAACGGCCTTGTACAGCTCCGGAACCGGTGGTGCCCTGGGCAGCCTCGCCAAACGATTCAGCGTCAATCCGACGGCATTGCTGAATATCGCCGCTCCCCGGCTCTCGGCATCCCTCATGGGGGGAGCTGGCCAATGGGAACCGGGCCGGAGCCCCTATGCCAATGCACCGATGGGAAGCGCCGGCGCGGCGGCGGGGGCCGCTACCCTGAACCAGACCACCAATATCACGGTCAACGGCGCAGTGTCGCCCAGCGAGACGGCCAAAACCATCGCGGATCGGCAAATCAGCGTCAACGCGACCCTGACCCAACTACTTTCCCCAAAGGCGCGATAAATGGATATTCTTTCAGCCCTGTTCCAGCAAAACTCGCGGCATTTCGGCCAGGGAACGACGCTGCTTATTCCAAGCGTAGTGGTGTCGGAAGTCCATAAGGATAGCCTGACCGTTACGGCGTATCCGGTGGAGAGTGGCGCCACCATCAGCGACCACGCCTATATGCCGCCGGCGACGGTAACCATGATCCTGGGTTTTGCCGGCGGCGGCGCGTTGCTTGACCAGTCCATCACCAGTGCGATAACAAAAACCATCGGCCAAACCACGCCCCTTGAACTCAGTCCGCAGGACACTTATAAGCAAATATTGGGCTTGCTTACCTCTCGAACCCTTATCGAGGTCACCACCGGCAAGCGGCAATACAGCAATATGCTGATTACGTCCATCGAGGTGGATACCAGTGTCGCGACGGAATACGTTTTGTCCTGCACGTTGACGATGACCCAGGTCGTTATCACCACGACTGATACGACCAAGGCCGCTTTGAAAGTCAATATGGCCAACACCTTAAGCACCTCGGCAGTGGCGAATACCGGAAAGAAAACACCGACAACACCCGCTAATCCCACGGTGGCGGCGGGTAATATTGCCGCCAATTGATTTTCAAACCTCGATATTCTTTATTTTATTCGGCGGTACATCATGGCTATCCAAGAAATACCCCTTACAGCGGATAATCAGACCTTCTATATCAAGCTGGCAGGGACCTTATACAAAATGACCTTATTGTGGCGGGACAGCGCCGGCTGGATATTGGATATCGCCGATTCCGCGAGTAATGCCTTGATTCAAGGCATTCCCCTGGTGATTAACGTCGATTTATTGGCGCAATACGCCTACCTGGGCTTTAACGGTCAACTGATGGTTATGCTGGATGACGATGATACCAGTCTGCCGACCATAACCGGCCTGGGAAGCACCAGTCATGTCTATTTTATTACCGCGTCATCGTCATGATTTTTATTTCCGGTTCTAGCCACGAAATATCTGAATGAACCTCGCCCCGGCGGGTTTTTTTATGGGTGAAATATGAGTTATAACTGGCTAAGAAGTTGCACGCTCTTGATTACGGCTCCTGGCGGCCGCACGCTGGATTTAGCTAAGTTGAGATGTGTTTTCACGCTGCAAGGGTGGACCACCTCACAATGGGGCTCCGCCGTTTTCAAGATTTATAATTTATCCGACGACACCGCCAATGCCATTCAGGCCGGCGAATTTTCCAGTATTCAACTCATTGCCGGCTACCAGAATAATTCTGGCATCCTGTTTGACGGCAAAATCCGCTATTCCAGCAGAAGCCTGGAGAACAAAACCGACCAGGTGGTCACCATTCAAGCGGTGGATTCTCACGATGCCAAGGTCTATGCCACTATCAACCAGACCCTGGGTAAAGGCTATGACGCCGCGCGGGTGGATGCGGCTTTAATGCAGACCTTTGAGCCCTACGGCGTGACCAGGGGCAGGACGGCGAAAATGCCCGGCACCAAATATCCCCGATCAAAGGCTATGTTCGGGCGCTCCACAGTCTATCAAGACCTGCTTGCAAAACAGTGCCAATTCCTTTGGCAATTCATCAACGGCCAATATGTATCGATATTTGAAGATGCCAGCCTTGATGATGTGATTGTATTAAACGGTCGTACGGGGTTGCTCGGCGTGCCTACACAGACCATTGGGGGCGGGGCGGTGATACGCTGTCTGATCAATCCGACTATCCAGTGGGGAAGCCTGGTTCAGGTAGAACTGCAATCGGCCAGAGAGGCGAATTTCAATGCCGTCGACTTCGGCGACCTCAAAAAAACGCCCCCTGCCGCCGGAGGCAAAGATCAAACCGGCGCCACGGCTAAACCCACTGACTATACCTCGGCAACGGCCACTACCGGCTATTTTATCGTCAACTCCATAAACTGCCAGGGCGATACCATGGGCGACGATTGGTATATGGATTTGAACTGTACCGCCCACAATGACCTGGTGGATAAACCTCCCCAAGATTCGAGTAAAAACTGATGACGATTCCCGTTAATGAACAAACCGGCGAGATTGACCAGTTACTGGAAGCCCATGGCGATAATCTCTCCACCAACCTGCGGGTAGCCATGCCCGGCATTATCAAGTCCTTCGATCCGGATACGGTCACCTGCTCGGTACAGCCGGCCATCAAAGGCGCCATCACCGATATCACCGGCAAGGTGAATTCCGTCAACCTGCCGCTGCTGGCGGATGTACCGGTGCTGTTTCCCCGGGGCGGCGGCGTCACCCTGACGTTCCCGGTGAGAGAAGGAGATGAATGCCTGGTGGTGTTTGCCGATCGCTGCATCGATTTCTGGTGGCAGAACGGCGACCTGCAGGAACCGGTGGACCCTCGCCAGCATGATTTATCCGACGCCTTCGCCTTGATTGGACCGCAGTCGCAAAAATATAAAATCAGCGGCATCAGCACCACCGCCACCCAGCTGCGCACTGACAGCGGCGCGTCGTTTATTGAAATCGACCGCAGCGGCAATGTCACCATCGACACGCCGCTGCTGACGGTGAACGGCAAAGTACAAATCAACGGCGCCGTCACCTCCACCGGCGATCAGGTGGCGGCGGGCATCAGCCAGACCGGCCACGTCCACGGCGGAGTACAAAGCGGCGGCAGCAATACAGGAGCGGCAAAATGAGATACAGACGTGAAGGAGCGGATGGCGATTACACCTTCGGCCAGGGGGACAACACCTTTTTGGTCAATTCTCCCGAATGCGTGGCCCAGGCCGTGGCCACCCGTTTTAAGCTGTGGCAGGGACAATGGTTCCTGGATACCACCGAGGGCACGCCCTATCTGCAGTCCATCCTGGGCAAGCAGCGCTCGGATATCTACAGCCTCGCGGTGCGCAACCGGATCCTGGGCACTGCGGGTGTCAATTCCATCCAATCCTTCGACACCAATAACGACGGCAATACGCGCCGTGTCACCTTTACCGCCGCCATCGACACCCTCTACGGGGCGACCACGGTAATAAGCGAGGCATAATGGCTCTTAATCTCGACACTCTTGGACTGGCGGCCACCGTCACAGCCACGGGCATCACCGCCCCCGACTACCAGACCATCCTCAACACCGTCACCGGCTATTTCCAGCAGATCTACGGCAGCGACGCCTATCTGGCCCCCGACAGCAAAGACGGCCAGATGGTGGCGCTGGTGGCGTTGGCGATTCATGATGCCAATAACAGCGCCATCGCGGTGTATAACTCTTTTTCACCGGCCACCGCCGTCAGCAACGGACTGGCCAGCAATGTGAAGATTAACGGTATCCAACGGGCCGCCGCGGTGAATTCCACGGTGGACGTGCTGATAGCCGGCACCGCCGGCACCACCATTACCAACGGATCGGTTAAAGACGGCAACAGCGTTATCTGGAATTTACCGGCCCAGGTGGTGATTGACGTCGCCGGCTCGGTTATTGTTACCGCCACCTGCGCCACCACCGGCGCTATCACCGCGCTGCCCGGCACGGTAAACCAGATCAATACGCCGACCCTGGGATGGTCATCCGCCACCAATCCTTCCGCCGCCGCGGTGGGCAGCGCCGACGAGACCGATGCCGCCTTAAGGGCCAGGCAGGCCATCAGCGTGGCGCTGCCGTCGCTGACGCCCTTTGAAGCCATAGACGGGGCCATCGCCAATATCGGCGGCGTCACGCGCCATGTCCTGTTCGAGAACGACACCGGCAGCACGGACGGTAACGGCCTGCCGGCGCACTCCATCTCGGCGGTGATTGAAGGCGGCGACGCCACCTCCATCGCCGATACCCTGCGCAGCAAGAAAGGGCAGGGGGTCAGCACCTACGGCACTACCAGCATCACCGTGCCGGACGAGTACGGCAACCCTCAGGTCATCAGCTTTTCCAGGCCCATTGCGGTGCCCGTGTTCATCTCCCTGACCCTGACGGTATTTACCGGCTATACCTCGGTCATCGGCGACCAGATTAAAGCCGCCATCGCCGACTATATCAACTCACTGTCCATCGGCAGCGATGTATTGCTGAGCCGGGTGTATTCACCCGCCAATCTCGGCGCGGTGAGCGGCGGCGCCAGCAAATATTACGACATTATCGATCTGTCCATCGGCACATCCGCCGCCGCCGTCGCGGCCGGCAATATTAATATCGCCTGGGACGAATCGGCCTCCTGCAGCGTGGATGACATCCTTATCCAGGTGGCGTCATGAGTAAATACACCGATCTCATCACCAACTACCACCGTGGCAAACCGAATTTTGTCGACCATATCGATTTATCCACCCGCCCGCTGGTGGATATCGATGGCGCCATGATCGGGTTTATCAATGATTTTGATATTGATACCGCCGTGGGCAATCAGCTGGACATTCTCGGCGAATGGATAGGCCGCAGCCGCACCGTGGCACAGCCTATTTCCGGCGTTTACTTTTCCTGGGATACCGACGGACTGGGCTATGAACAGGGCGTCTGGCAAGGCCACTACGATCCCGACGCCGGTTTTACCAACCTGAGCGACGATGTTTACCGGGTGGTGCTGAAAGCCAAAATCGCCATTAATCACTGGGACGGCACCAACGGCTCGCTGCCGGATATTCTGAATACCGCCCTGGCCGGCTCCGGGTTATTTATGCAGATAGTGGATAACCAGAATATGACCATTGCTCTGTGGGTATTTGCCGAAACCAGCATGGATTACGTTTCCCGTGAACTGCTGGCCGCCATTCGCCAGGGCTATTTAACGGTAAAAGCCGCCGGGGTTTATGCCGGGGAAATATTAACCCCGTCGGCCAACAATCAGTTTTTCGGCTTCGACATGGACAACCAATATATCGCCGGTTTTGATATCGGCTCATGGGGAGTGAATTTATAATGGCAACAAACAACTTCAAACCCTTTGCCGTCGGTGCCGGCGCCAACGTCACCGCCCAGGCGGATTATGAAGCCCTGGCGGCCCTTGTTTCGGGATTCACCGCCGGCAAGGCTTCATCGGCCCAGGTCAACAAGGCACTACGCCAATCAACAGTGCTCGCCAGCGTGTTGGCACAGTTTATTGCCAATACCACGGGTAAAGATGTGCTGGATAATGGTGATACGACAACGCTGCTCAATAACCTTATCGCGGCATTAAAAACGAATGGCGCGTTAAGCTTTTTGCAGACGGCCAACAACTTCTCGGAA
Source organism: Sodalis ligni (assembly GCF_016865525.2). NCBI lineage: Bacteria > Pseudomonadati > Pseudomonadota > Gammaproteobacteria > Enterobacterales > Bruguierivoracaceae > Sodalis > Sodalis ligni. Next base: position 1,368,787 of record NZ_CP075169.1, read on the forward strand.
ATCAAATCCGCTGGTGCAACCGCGGTCAGTGCCGCTTTAGCAAATCTCAATTTGGGCGACGGCTCAGCATTGCCGGTGGGCGTGCCCATACCTTACCCGGTAGCAACACCGCCGGCGGGGTGGCTGAAATGCAATGGCGCAGTATTTTCTGCGACACTATACCCCAAATTAGCGGGCGTATTTCCTGCGTTAACGCTGCCGGATTTAAGAGGACAATTTATTCGCGGTTGGGATGATGGGCGGGGGGTCGATATTAATCGCACTATATTAACAATGCAGACAGCGACATCGATTCGTACTGCGGCACTGGATTACTCAGGTTCTGACGCCGCATACAGTACTTCCCTCGTCGGCACGGCATACTCCCAGCCTGACTCAGTGACAAAAACTCAGCCAACAGGTGCTAATGCCCCGAATAATTCAGTTTTAGGTGGTGTACTAGCTGATAATGCAATGCAGGCAACACAAATGAATACAGCTATTAGTGATTACTCGGTATGGATATCAGTACGTCCGTGCAACATATCGTTTAATTATATCGTGAGGGCAGCATGATGGCTGACAAAATAAAGGGGGTTCTGGATAAAAATAATCAGGCCATTTCCAGTGGATGGACTACGGTCTACAATATAGATAACCTTACTAATGAATTTATTGGTAGCTCTGATGAATATTTAATGGTTGGCGTTGGATTACCTGCCTTATCTACTATTGATGAACCGCCTGCTCATCAAGATGGTTTCGCGATTTGCCGCAATTCAACCGGTGATGGATGGGAGCAAATTGAAGATCACCGAGGAGAAACGGTATACAACACAGCTACGCTGCAATCCGTGGTGGTTCAGGATATTGGCGCAATTGATGCGTCCTTGACTCTGCTTGCCCCGGCTACCCCTTATGATGCATGGAATGGCTCTGAATGGGTGACAGACTCCGCAGCACTTGAAACCGCACAAATAGATGCCGCCGTCGCTCAAAAATCGGCATTAATATCCGCGGCTAATTTAAAAACCCAACTGTGGCAAACTCAATTAATGCTGGGAATTATCTCTGATAGCGATAAATCAACCCTAACAACATGGATGAAATATGTTCAAGCGGTGCAGGCCGTAGATACTACAGCAGCGGAAATTACCTGGCCCTCTGTTCCAGATTGAATAATTTATTTGGCCCTATAGATTATTGCATAATAAATTTCCGCTTAGATATGAACGGCCGATATTTTGCCGGAACTCATATCGTAACAGGAGAGTAAATCAATAATGGCAACAAACAACTTCAGACCCTTTGCCGCCGGTGCCGGTGCCAACGTCACCGCCCAGGCAGATTATGAAGCCCTGACGGCCCTTGTTTCGGGATTCACCGCCGGCAAAGCTTCGTCGGCTCAGGTCAACAAGGCACTACGTCAATCCACAGCCATCGCCAGCGTGTTGGCGCAGTTTATTGCCAATACCACGGGCGATGATGTACTGGATAATGGTGATACGGCAACGGTGCTTAACAATCTTAGTGCGGCATTAAAAACGAATGGCGCGTTAAGTTTTTTGCAGACGGCCAATAACTTTTCGGAAATTAAATCCGCCGGCGCGACTGCGGTGAGCACGGCTCTCGCAAACATTGGTTCAAGCGACGGGACGCTAAAGGGGCGTTTACTGAATATTCAGCTATTCACCTCATCCGGCACTTATAGTAAAACACCTGGCACTAATAAAGCGCTCGTTATCGTCCAGGGCGCAGGCGCTGCGGGGGGATACGCTATTGCTTGTGCTGTGGGATATATGTCCGGTGCTGCTGGTGGAGGCGCTGGAGGCTATGCCGAAAGTTGGATGACTGCCGTTCCTGATTCTGCGCCGGTAATTATAGGTGCTGGCGGCTTAGCAACTGCATCATCCGTCGGTACAGGCGGGGCTTCATCCTTTAATGCAGCGATTATTGCGAATGGAGGTGCCGTTGGCGCTTTGAATACATCGCAAATGCTTTCCGGAAGCATTGTCCAGCAAATCGGAGGGGCTGGAGGGACTGCAACCGGTGGGAACTTGTTTAATATAAAGGTGATCAGGGGGTGGTTGCTTCTTACGGCACTCGGTAATTGTCAGGGTGGCCGAGGTGGGCGAAGTAATAAATTTGCAGGCGGGAGCTCAATCGGTGGATCCGCAGGTATTGGTCTACCAGGTTTTAGCGGATCCGGGGTTCAGGGCGCTGGGAGGTTCTAACACAGCCGCTTCTCCTGCTTATGCCGGAGGTAATGGTGGGAATGGTTATGTTGAAATTTGGGAATATGCATAATGGCTAATTACGCAGTGCTTAAAGATAATGTTGTTGTGAATATTATTGTCTGGGATGGTGATAAAAATCTTGGAAACCTGAGTCCGAATTTACTACTGCGGAAATTAAAGAATCGGATTTTGCGGACTTGGAGTATATTTATGATGCAACAAGCGATTCCTTTATTTCCCGAAGATAACAGATGAGTAACTGGTAGATTTTTTGTGTTCACGTTTAATTAAACATATATCCCGTTTCTAAAGTATTCCGATCATATTTTTGTGAATTACAATCTTGAGTATAGACTTCTTCCGTGCTGACCGGAGTATGCGAATAAAGTGTTTTTAATGCCATAGATTCGTATTAATAGTCGTCTATATTCTATATTAGATTAAATATCAATTTACTTATCAGAGTAAAATTACAAAGCTTTTTCACCAATTTCTATAGTTTTATTTAAATAAGCCAAGCCAGGCCGGGCCTTTAAGTCCGGCTATTTATGATCGCCTAAGGATATACATAATTCGCGATGCAATTCCTTTATTAAGTCATCAGCATATATCTAAGAGGAATTAGATTTCATGTTAAATTAACTTAATTAACATTTATTGAAAAAAATCAAGAGACATTATTAGATCACCAGCAAAAAATGTGTGCGATACCAGTATCTCAATGGAGGTTTCTTTTTCCATGTGAGGAGCGTGCTGGATGGAATGGAGCCTGCGTTTATCGTGGAACGTACTTTGCGGGGTAGGCGGTTCGCGCAGAGGGGAGAATCGGCGGCAAACGCCGGATTATGACCGAACAAGCGATTGACCGGGCGCGCCGGATGTTTGCCAAGGTGCAACTTTACAACTGGTGGCGCTGATATTGAAGGTATCTCCCAACACGATTTATCACTATATCCCGGCGCGGGAGCGGTAGACAGGTTTTACTTAATGAACATCTCTTAATGTTAAATTCAAGGGCCTTATTGGCCCTTGTAAAGAATCCTGTTGGACTCCCCTGTGGATCTAGACGCTCAAGGCCTGTAGTTATCCACGATAAATCTTAAGAAGTTCATTCAATGTTATATAGCGATCCGCTTTTGTAACGATAATTGATTCAGATCATTTTTATTTTTTCGTTTCATGAATTAGTAATTGATGTAAATCATATCCATCCGCAATAACCATTCCCGCTTAATAGCCTTTTATCAAACATGTACAGGAACTTGAACCACCTTTATTCCTAATGAGTGCCAAGGCAGGACTCAACTATTCCCTGTTAATTTAAGCACTACCCCCACCTCCGTAACAAAAATATGATATCCACCTGCAAATTTTTCACATACAAAATTTCTCCTTATCATGATCTACCGCAACAAAATCCCGACATAAGGTTTATTTATCCCTTGACGTTAATTGAAAAAAAACTCAGGATAAATTTCCGAGATTTGGGTGCCTTAGCTTCGCGATCGCGAGGCGGGTGAAACGGAAAGCCGGTCAGATCCCTTTTTGGATAATCAATATTCCGGCGCAGCCCCCGCTACTGTAAGCCTGACGAATTTACCTTCAGCCACTGTGTTTTATGACATGGGAAGGCGGTAAAGAAGAATGACGGCAAGCCAGGAGACCGGCCCATCTCATACAGGAAGTACCAATCCCCGGGGTGATGGGAAGGGTTCGGTTATAACTTCGCGGCGAGAGTGGTTAACATTCCCCGTGTCTGAACTTATTTTCCTTCCTTCACTGCCGCATGTTGGTTTTTTAATTTGTGTTATATACCCAATGGCTTTCAAGCGGCGGCAAGCGAAAAATCCCGATGAGGCTTACTCAGGCAGGTTATTCGAGTGAAAGAGTCTATCCAGCACAGCTGCAACGAGAGAGATGATGGGTATAGTTGACACTCGTGAGGATCAGGCATGCATATCGAAGATGGAATTTTACCGCTGACGGCATGCGCCGTTTATTATGCCGTGACGGCGGTTTTTGTTGTGCCGGGCATCTATGAAATAAAAAGAAAAATCAAAACTAATCTCGCTTATAAACCTTTCCTCGCCATGATCGGCGTCGCGGTGTTTGTTATCTCGGCGATGCATTTGCCGGTGCCGGTCACCGGCTCCAGCTCTCATCCGTGCGGCACGCCATTGGCGGCGATTATTATCGGTCCGTTCGCCACCGCGGTGGTGTCGATGATTGTGCTGTTTTTCCAGGCGGTCTTCCTGGGCCATGGCGGCATTACCACCATCGGCGCCAATACGGTCTCCATGGGCATTGCCGGGGCTTTTTCCGGTTACGCCGTGTGGAAATTCTTCAGGGCGTTTCGTTTTCCGTTATGGCTCGCCGCGGGCATGGCCGGCCTGGTGGGGGATTTGGTGACCTATCTCACCAGCGCGTTTGAGCTGGCGTTAAGCCTGCACGGCAACGTTCCGCTGGTGAAGCAGTGGATGATTTTTTTCATGGGCTACGGTCCGACGCAGCTGCCGCTGGCGGTGGCCGAGGCGGTTTTTACCGCCGCGGTGCTGCAGGCCATGGTCAGCCGGCGACCTGACCTGTTGCCGGGAATCTTGACGAGAACGGGAGCATAACATGTCATTGCAGATTGAGACTCCGACCGAAGAGGCGAAAAAAACCCAATTTTTTGATGGTTTCACCAAAACCATGCTGACGGTCATGTGCGTTATCCTGCTGTTTATCTTTGCTTCGGGAACTTATATGAGCACCCACAACATGGACGGCAGCGGTACGGATAACCACGTCAATGATTTGGCCACCGGCGTGGCGCACAAACCTCATCATCCCTTTGTGGAATTGCCGGGGGATGCCGAGGTGGGGGCCTTTTCCGTGGCCAACTTTTTCGCCGGCCTGATTGTGGGATATCATTGGCTGAAGCTGTTTGGCGGCAAGGGCAACGCCGTCGGGAGCAAAGAAGAAGCATCATGAGCCTGGCGCGTTTCGCCGATGAATCCTCCAGTCCCCTGCGCCGGCTGGACAGCCGGGTAAAAACCGTTGTTTTGCTGTCGGCGGTGGCGGTGGCTTCCGTCTTGAGCCAATGGTATCTGGCGCTGGCATTATGGCTGGCCGCCATCAGTCTGTTTTGCGTTATGCCCTTTGACCGCAGGGCATTGTTAAAACGCTTGATCATGCCGATGGGTATTGCCTGGCTGGTATTTTTAAGCGTGCTGTTCACCCATGGCAGCCGGCTGCTGTTCACTATTCCGCTTCACTACTTTTCCCTTGATGCCTATCAGGAGGGATTGGTCTTCGGTATTGTCCTTTTCTTACGCATCATGGCGGCGGTGACCCTGGTTGCCGCGCTGTCATTCAGCACGCCGATGATAGATATCCTGGAAACGCTGCGCCTTTGCAAAGTGCCGCATACCGTTATTGATATTGCGGATATGATGTATCGTTATGTTTTTATTATGCAGGATACCGCCTTTACCATGCGGCAGGCGCAAATCAGCCGCTTGGGAGAGACTGTTTCCTGGCTGCGCAGAGTCAGGGATACGGGTAAGGTCGCCGGCGGTATCCTCATCCGATCCCTGGACCGAAGCACGCGGATTTATCAGGCCATGCTGGCTCGCGGTTATGATGAAGACAGTCACGACCTGTGCTTTTTTACCACCAAGGTGCCAAGGCGGGATAAATTGATTGGCCTGGCCGCCGGCTTATTGCTGATATTGGTCGTCACGCTGAATGTGTTAAGCCGCTAACCGAGAAAACCATGGACATTATCAAGCTTTCCGACGTCAGCTTCTCTTATGACGGTAAACACAATGCACTGAATCATCTGGATCTGACCGTTGGCCAGGGCGAGCGCGTCGCTGTTTTGGGCCCCAATGGCGCGGGGAAGTCGACGCTGTTTCAGCTCTTTAACGGACTGTTGCTACCTCAGGGCGGACGGGTGGTGGTGGATAGCCTGCCGGTGGTGAGGGAGAACTTCATTGAACTGCGGCGCCGGGTGGGCATGGTTTTCCAGGACTCGGACGACCAGCTGTTTAACGCCACGGTTTATCGGGAAGTCGCCTACGGTCTGGTTAACATGAAAATTGCCGGCGAGGAATTGGATAACACCGTACGCTGGGCGCTGAATATCGTCGGCATGGAGTCCTATATTCACCGCAATCCTTTTAATCTCAGCGGCGGCGAGAAGAAGCGCATTGCCCTGGCCAGCGTTATTGCGATGAAACCGAAGGTCCTGGTGCTGGATGAACCCTTTAATGCCCTCGACCCCCGGTCGGCCAGTCATTTGGTGCATATGCTGAACGATATCAATAAGACCCTGGGCATCACCCTGATTTTTACCCTCCATGATATGGATATCGTTCCGCTGCTGGCGGACAAGGTCTATTTGATGGATAAAGGGGAAGTGGTCCTGGGGGGGAATCTCTCTGAGTTTTTCAATCAAAAAGACATTCTGCGGCGTTTCGAACTGAGATTGCCCCGGGTGGCTCATCTGGCGGAGCTGTTGATGCGCGACGGCCGGCTCGATGAAAAGGGGCTGCCGCTAACCATCGGTCAGGCCAAAGAGATGATAGAGGCGGCGCTGGCGGCCAAATCGTGATGATTCCATCCGGACGTGCCGATTTGCAAGGCCGATTAGCGCCGAGGGTTATCTTGCTGACCCTTGTCGCCATGGCACGCCGGCGCCCGCCGAAGGTAATCACGTAGACCCTTGTCGTCATGACAAGCCGTCGATCGCCGAGGGTAACGTTGATTCTTGCTGTCGTCAGCCGCTAACGTTAACGGCTTGTCCTCGGCGGCTGTTTATAGGCTACTCGCCGTCGGGAGCCGCCGGGAGCCGCCGGGAGCCGCCGGGTTATTCCGGTTTCTGCCAGCGCTCGGCGGCCCATTGCGCCTGTTGTTCGGCATTCTGGAAGGTCCAGGCGATAAAGCGGCTGATTTTCTGGCCTTGGGCCATATCAATGGTGCGCACATCGAACGCCTCGGCCAGCTTCAGGGCCTCATACAGCGGCGGCAGGGTGGTGTGCTTGGAAATCAGCGAGGTGAACCACAGGCAGTTTTTGCCTTTGCCGACGCTTTCTTCGACCATCTTGCCGACGAAGGCCAATTCACCCCCTTCACACCAGAGTTCGTTATTTTTACCGCCGAAATTTTGCACCGGCGTGTCCGCCACTTCGCCTTTGCCGAGTTTATGCAGCTTCAGCCGGGTGCTGGCGCGCGCCTCCTCCGCCGAACCATGGAAAGGCGGGTTGCATATAGTAGCGTCAAAGCGTTCTGCGATGCCGATGATATTGTCAAAAATAGCGTCGCTTTGCTTTTGGTGGCGCAACCGCACGCTGTTTCTCAGCGTGGGATTCATCTCCACCAGCATTTTGGCCGAGTTTAGCGAGATTTTGTCATTTTCCGAGCCGGTGAAACGCCAGCCGTACTCATGCTGGCCGATAATGGGATAAATACAGCTGGCTCCCACGCCCACATCCAGGATGGCGATATTTTTGCCGCGGGGTATTTCTTGACCATTACCGTCCGCCAGCAAATCGGCGAGATAATGTATATAGTCCGCTCGGCCGGGAATTGGCGGACAGAGGTAATTCGCGGGAATATCCCAGTGCTCGATGCCGTAATAATGTAGTAATAAGGCTTTATTCAGCATTTTCACCGCCGCGGGATCGGCAAAATCCACCGAAATGTCTCCCCAGGCATTGGGTTTAACGAACGGCGCCAGCGCCGGGCAACGGCCGATCAGCGCATCAAAATCATAGCGTGAACGATGGCGGTTCCGCGGATGCAGGTGGTTTTTTTGCTGCGGGAAGGTTTTCTTGTGTTCCATCGTTCAGATTCTCAGGCGGGTTGTTCCGGCGGCTAAGATAACACAATGTCCGGCGTAGGGGGGAGTGGACGGCAAAAAGCCGGAAAATCGATGCCGGAAAAAATCGGCCTTATCTTATGGCGTTTGGCGGCGATATTACGCTCAGACATCGTCACCGCAGTTTGGACAATGGATGGAGAGGGGCAATTGCTATAGAATGAGTGTTCCTCTCGCAAATGGATATGCTGCAAAACGCCATGATCACACTTTTCCAGAAATGGGCGGCGGTGTTTTTATTGGGAAGCCTGTTGTCCACCTCCGCCGTTGCCGCGGTTAGCTGCGCTGACAAACATCGCAGGGTGAACGACAATAACAATCTCATCATGTTGGACGGCAATGCGAGGGGGAATATCAAGATGATGGTCTCCGGCATGGTAGGGAAGGATGTGAATGAACAGGCCTCCGGCAACATTCGCTTTGATCGGTGCGGTGTCTTGTCCGATGCGCTTTTTGATTATCGTAAATCCGAAGGCAGCGTGATCCTGCGGATGATCAACCATACCGTCAAAGCGCCGGGCGGCTGGGAATCCGACTATGAAATTACCGTCATCCTGGATAAAGAGGGGACCCAGACATTGGCGACCCACAAGCTGGGAAAAATCAATTTTTCCACCGATAAAACCGGTTTGATCGCCGCGTCTACGGATGCTTTTACCATTAACGATCAAAAAGGCTTTACTACCACGGTGTATAGCTATGACAAGCGGCGCCGGCTGGTGAAAAGCGTCTCGCGCGGTTCGGATGCGCTGGCGAACGATCAGTACGTTTATAACTACGACAAAAAAGGCCTGTTAGCCACCACCGCGTCTTCGAAAGGCTCCACGACCTACCGTTACGATGACGCGGGAAAGGAACTGGGCTCCAATTCGGTTTCAACCACATCCATCAGCCAGATTTCCAAGATTGAAGAGTGCCAGCGCTTCGACGCGGTGGGGAATTGTGTTTTAAGCTACGGCCGGGAAACGGAAATCTTCCCTCTTTATGTCATAAAGCGCCACAGAAGCACGGCGATGCAATATCAATATTGGTAACGCATCCCACGTCCCCGGTCCCGGCGTGAAGCGACATTTTCAATCAAACGATGCTGTTCACCACGCCGCCGTCTACCCGCAATGCGGCGCCGGTGGTGGCGGAAGCTTGCGTTGAGCAGGTGTAGATCACCAGATTGGCCACTTCTTCCGGGGTTGCCAGCCGTTGCAGGATAGAAGTGGAGCGCTGGGTGCGTACGAAATCGGCTCCGGCCTCTTCGATGCTGATGCCTGCTTCCTCCGCGCTTCCCTTCAGCATGGCCCGGACCCCGTCGGACAGTGTCGGTCCGGGCAATACGGAATTCACCGTTACGCCGCTGCCGGCGGCAAGCTTGGCCAACCCGCCCGCAACCGCGAGCTGCGCCGTTTTCGTCACGCCGTAATGGATCATTTCAGCGGGAATATTCAGCGCCGATTCCGATGAGATAAAGACGATGCGGCCCCAATTGCGATCCAGCATGCCCGGCAGATAGAAGCGCGACAAGCGTACGCCGGACATCACGTTGGTTTGGAAATAGTGTTCCCATTCGTCGTCGTCTATTCTGAAAAAAGGTTTCGGGCCGTAGATGCCGGCATTATTCACCAGAATATCCGCTTTTGGTACCGCGTCCGTTAAACGCGCCACACCCGCGGCATCGGATAGATCGGCCGCGATCCCGCTCAGGACGGCGCCGGGAACATCAGCAGCGATGGCGGCCAGCGCTTTGTCCACGGTATCCTGGCTGCGGCCGTTGATGACCACGGCGGCGCCGGCCCGTGCCAGGCCGTTGGCGATGGCGAAGCCGATACCGCTGGTTGAGGCGGTGACCAGGGCGGTTTTACCTGATAAATCAATGTGCATAATTGTCTCCTTTGCGTTGCGAAATAAAATGGCTCGGCAGGACATGAGTTATTTATTATGGGGGATCTGGCGGGAATACCTATAGCGCAGGCCGGTTTTTTCTCCTTTTGATTTTGGCGTTGCGCCACAGGGGGGGCCGGATCATTAAGTCGCTGTCGGCCGTGGAGGGACCGCTCAATCCGACAGCCGGTCATTTTTTCCGTGAAGAGACCCCTGCGCCAGCGTGGTGGGTAGCTGGACTTGCGCCAGCGTGGTACGCAGCTGGACTTGCGCCAGCGTGGTACGCAGCTGGACTTGTGCCAGCGTAGTACGCAGTTGGATAAATGCGGCGACTTCTTCTTTCAGTCTTGCCAGCTCGGCTTTTTGTTTTTCCCTGGCGGAACTCATAGCGGTACCGGGTATCAATACCGACAAATCTTTGATCAGCGCCGGTAATTTTTTGGTTTGCCCTTGCTCGGCAAATCGGCATAACGTGTCAAAGGTCAGTGTGACCTGTGCCGACTCGTCCCGGACGATCAGCAACGGATGTTCGCCATATAATTTAAGCAGCGCGATTTTGGTATCGGCGATAATTTCATTTTCTCTGATGAACCGGGCCTTTGACGGGCTTTCTTCCTCCATGGGCCATAAAACCACCTCGTATGGCGGGAGCGGCGGCGCCAAACCCGGGGAAACCGTCCGGGCACGCCCCGAACGGGCAAACAGGCTGTAAGCCCAAGCCAGCATCGGCAGGATAAAACACCACATACCCAATCCTTATCCCGTAAGGGTTAACGTTGACGAAGCTCATTGATGCGAAAACGCAATGTATCCCCCAGACGCTGTAAATCCCGTTGCCATAAAGAAAAAGTCTGACTCAGCTCGGCTTCTTTTATGGCGATTCTTTTTTTGCGGATTTTGATGGCCCCGGTAACCCAGGCATCCAGCGTATCAAGCAACGCTTTGCTGCTTGCGGTTCGCATCCCGGGCAGGCCACCCTCATAACTGCCGATCAGTAACAAAAGCTGTTGCCGCAGCGCCTGGATACGGCTGGGCTCCAATAGCAGCACCGGGACCCCGCTCTTTGCCGGAGCGGGATAGCTTTCATCGGGAATCCCGCCGCTGCAGGATAAAAACAGCATTGCCAGATTGCGGTGAATCGCACTCAGGCGCTCCAGCATTTGGCAAGGCACCTTATCTGCCTGGGCGAGGACCACAATCATTCGTTGGCAAAGGTCGGGAAACCGAGCCTTGAGCGATTGGAGAAAAGCCATTTCGCCGGCCGCCAGCGCGCCTTGTCGCATATCATGTATCAAGACGATGATATCGGCGCCAATGGCTTTTTCCCAGGCCTGCGCGCTCTGTTGACCGGACAGGTCGAAACCCGGCGTATCAACATACCGGGGGACGATCGCAGCAGGGGACCCGTCTGTGGCTGATAACGTGCGGGATAGCGACAGGACTTTGAACAGGTCGCTCTTGCCGACGTTGGCCAAACCGCATATCACGATGTGGCAATCGGCGGCGGGTCGGGTGGAAAAGGCCTGAAGCTGCTTGTAATAAAGTGAAGATTCCGGCGTTTCATCGAACAATTGTTGCAAGCAATCTTGAGTAGACATAGCCATCCTTTAACAATATCGCATGCCGCGCCTGAATCAGCCCTGAAGCCCCAAGCCGTCCTGTAGTAGGTTATCGGCAGATTGCAGGCAGGGTTTAGCGGCGAGCGCGATACCCTGAAAATATGACGGGTATAAAAGCCAGGGTGTCGGCGGTAGCCATGGGAAACCGGATGGAACGGCAATCTTGGCGTGATATCGGCGCACAGGAGGAAAAAAAATATATCAGGGGGGAGTAGAACAAGGAAATCGGAGGATGCCCCGAACCTAGGTCCGAGGCGTAAAGTCTAGCTCATTGCTACATGAAACCGACGCAAGTATGAACCTAAATACCGGGGGCGTAAACACGAAAACAACGTTTTTTTTCAGCGCCGACGGGAGAGCCGGCCAATGGAAAGCGTTGTTTAACCAACACCATTTTTCCATGGACAAAAAAAAGCCCGCTCTAGGACGGGCAAGGACTTCACAGCAAAGTCGAAACACGCATTGATCTGGGAGGATGATGGGTGCCGGACCGCTTATCGAACCCGATTAAATATGAACTCCCTTAAGTAAACATCGGGGCAACCGATTTGGAAATTAACTGAAATTTTAGGGTTAAGCCAATGGCCGGTTAAGGGATAACATTAATGTCCGGCATATGTCCCGGGCCTGTTCGGGGCTGGCGACGTTGGTGAATCCCATCAGCAGTCCCGGTTCGATTTTGGCCGCCAGACACCAGCGCGACAATGCCTGCACCGCCACGCCGGATGCCAAGGCATCATCCGCCAGCGCCCCATCGTCGGTGCCGGCCTTCAGCCGGGCCAGCAGCTGTATGCCGCCGGCCTGAGGCTCTATTTTCAGATGCTGCCCGCAAATCTCCTGTAGCGCCCCTTCCAGATAACTCCGGCGCAGGGTGTAGAGGTTCCGCATTTTTTTCAAATGGCGGGTGAAATGCCCCTGTTCAATGAAATCGCTGACGGTGCCCTGCAATAATTCGGGGCAGTTATTGGCCATTCGTTCGGAAACCCCGGCAAACCGGGGAATAAGCCCGGCCGGCACCACGAGATAGGCCAGCCGCAGACCCGGATACAATACCTTGCTGAAGGTCCCGGCATAAAGTACCCGCCCCCCGTCGTCGAGGCTCTTCAGCGCCGGCAGCGGGCGGCCATGATAGCGGTATTCGCTGTCATAGTCGTCTTCAACGATCCAGCTTTGCCGCCGATTGGCCCATTCAAGCAAAGCCAGGCGGCGGGGCAGGGAGAGGGCGACCCCCAGCGGACTTTGATGAGACGGCGTCACCACGGCAAAACGGGCATCGTCCGCCAGCGTCTGACCGGCGTGCACCCGCAGGCCTGATTCATCCACCGGCACCGGGACAAGCTTTGCGCCGGCGCCGATGAGCACATCGCGGGCGAAGGGATAACCGGGATCCTCGAACCAGCAGGCGTCCCCTGGCTTCATCAGGCAACGGCATATCAGCTCAAGGGCTGCGGGGTAACCGGCGCAGATAAAGACCTGATCCGGCCCGCAGACAATGCCGCGGGAGATGCCCACGTAAGCGGCGATAGCTGAACGCAGGGGCGCATAACCGCGGGGATCGGGATAAATAAGGTTCTCCACCCCCGGCCGGCGCAGGCGGCTGCCGGCCAGACGGGCCCAAAGTTTGCGCGGAAAGGCATCCAGCGCCGGTAAGCCAAGCTGCAGCGGCAGCGGAACGGGGCGCTGCGGGCGAATTGTCGACTCACGGATAACCACCGGAAGCGTCGGCTTTTCCTTAATGCTGCGGGTCGGCAACTGGGGTGAAACCACCGTGCCCGCCGGACCGCGCGTTAACAGATACCCTTCGCTTATCAATAATTGATAAGCCGTTTCCACCGTGCCGCGGGCCAGATCCAATTCGCTGGCCAGGCTGCGCACCGACGGGATGCGATCGCCGGGATGCAGCCGGCCGTTGGTGATGGCCTCGCGAAACCGCCGGTAAATCTGCAGATAGATAGGTATTGAATGGTCGCCATCAAGTTGTATGTGCTGATAAGGCATGGCATGTCCTAATCATTCAGCCGGTTCTTGGCCCTGTAGATTATGACATTCATTGCCTATAGTGAACCCGCATTTAATGAAGACGCTTATGATGCGGCTTTCACCTTCATTTTACAAAGATGACCGGCCCGCCGGCATCAGCAGAGAGAAATACCTATGAGCCAATTACGTTTGCCTTACGCCAAATTATCCCCGGAAGCCTATCAGGGATTTCTGATGGTCAATAAAGCATTGGGAAACAGCACGTTGGGACAGCAATTGATAGAGTTGGTTAATTTGCGTGTGTCGCAAATCAACGGCTGTGCGTTTTGTCTGGAAATGCACGCCGCCGCGCTGCGGGCCGGCGGTTTGGCGGAAGTTAAAATTCGATAGCCTGGCCGGATGGCGGGTGAGCTCGCATTTTAGCGAGCGGGAGCGCGCAGCGCTTGCCTGGGCGGAATCCCTGACCCATATTGCCGCCACCGGAGCGCCGGATGAGGTATTCGAGCCGTTAAAAAGCCAGTTTACCGATGGGGAAATTGCCGATCTGACCTTCGCCGTCGCCCTGATTAACGGTTTTAACCGCCTGGCTATCGGCATGCGGCAATAACCGCCATCGCCGGAGGCAAGACCGAAGCCGAGGTAAGCGCGGCTTCAGGCTGCTGACAAACGTACTCGGAGTTAATCAGGAGGGACAGGCTGCTAGAAGGGTAAACCGTCCGCGCCATGGATGGCGCGGATCGAGCCTCCAAGGATGGATTCACGGCGTGTTTACGATCTAGCAGCCTGTCCCGACCGGACATGAAGTCAACGAAGTCAGGCCGCGGTAATCGCGGCCTCGACTCAATCAGCTTTGAAGGTAAAACCCAGCAGCCGTTCGCTCAGATGCCACAGGCGTTCGGCGGATGCCGGATCTACAGCGTAGGGCAGGACGCCATTGAGGGTGAGCCTGGTGGCATCGCCGGTATTCCAGCCGCCGGCGCGACCTTCCGAGGCCAGCGGTGCGATATCGCTGTTCTCGCAATAAAGACCTCCCATACCGTTGAGCTGCGGACTGGCGGCGCACCAGACAATGGTGGCCGCGCCCTGTTCCACGGTTTTAAGGTTTTTGGCGGGATCCAGGATGGGCTTTCCGGCATCGTCAATGACTCCCGCTTCCCTCAGTTCTCCTTGTGACAGATGTTTGCCGAGGCCGGTGTCCAGAATCCCGCCGGGATGCAGTGAAAAGGCGCGCACGCCGTGGGCTTCACCGTACCCGTCCAGCGTCAGGGCAAACAGGATATTGGCGGTTTTCGACTGGCCGTAACCTTGCCAGCGATCGTATTCGCGATGTTCGAAGTTAGGATCGTCAAATACCACCGGGGAAAAGCGGTGTCCCCAGGAGGATACCGAAACCACCCGTGCTCCGCCGGCCCGCCGGAGCGCCGGCCAGAGCCTCGCCGTCAGCTGGAAATGGCCGAGGTGGTTGGTGGAGAACTGGGATTCATAACCCCGTTCATCCCGCTCAAGAGGGCAGGCCATGATCCCGGCGCAGTTCACCAGAATGTGCAGCGGCCGTCGGCCGTCGATGAATTTCGCGGCAAAAGCATCGATGGAAGCGGGACGGGCCAGATCCATAACCTCAAGCTCGACGCCGTCCAGCCCCCGCAGCGCGGCGGCGGCTTTATCCCGATCCCGCGCCGGCACAATGACCGTGGCGCCGGCCGATCGTAACGTTCGCACGGTTTCCAGGCCGAGGCCGGAATAGCCGCCGGTGACAATGGCGATCTTGCCGGTCAGATCGATGCCTTTAATCACTTCGCCGCTGGTGGAAGCGGCGCTGAAACCGGAATGGAGGGGTTTTTGCAATGCGGACATGATAGGGAACTCCTGCGAAGGATAACTGTGGTTGCCTGGGATCCAGTGTAGACGCCGCCGGCTGAACGATGAATGCTTGAAAATCCGTATTTATTGCGCGATAGTTCAATAATGAACGATCTTTTTTCCGATATTCTGCAGTTCACCCAGGCCCAATCCGTGGTCTCCGGCGGATTTACGGCCGGCGGCGCTTGGGCGCTCCGCTTTCCGGCTCCTGATAAAATCAAATTTTTCGCGCTTGTGAAGGGCAACTGCTGGTTTCGTTTTAACGATGAGGATGAGCCGCTGCGCCTGGAGGAGGGCGATGTGTTTCTGCTGGCGGCGCAGCGTTCGTTTGTGCTGGCGGGGGATTTGACCCAAGCGCCCCTGGATGCGGTCCGGGTTTTTGCCGCCAGCGACAATAAGAACGCCAAGCTCGGCGAGGGCGAGGATTGCATACAGATCGGCGGTCATATCAAACTGGATCCCGCCAGCGGAGGATTGCTGTCGGATGTCCTGCCGCCGTTCATTCATGTCCGGGCCGCTTCGCCCCAGGCCTCGGTACTGAGATGGCTGCTGGATCAGCTGGTGCGGGAAAGAACGGCGCAGCTGCCGGGGGTCGGCATCGCCTCGTCCCAGCTAGCCCAGCTGATGTTCGTGCAAATACTGCGCGTGCATTTCTCCACCGCCGGCACGCTGGCGGCCGGCTGGCTGAGGGCGCTGGCGGACCCACGCATCGCGCCGGTCTTGCGGCTGATGCATGGGGATCCGGGCCACCCTTGGCAACTGGCGGAGCTGGCCAGGGCCGCCGCCATGTCCCGCACCTCCTTTGCCTTGCATTTCAAGGCGGTGGCGGGCGTTGCGCCTCTCTCCTATCTGACCGATTGGCGCATGCGCCTGGCGGAACGGGCGCTGCGGGAAAGCGACGTGCCGGTGGCGGTGCTCGCCCGTTCGCTGGGGTATACTTCGGAGAGCGCCTTCAGCAGCGCCTTCAAACGTGTTAACGGCCATGCCCCGAAGCCCTACCGCATCGCGGCCCGGCGCGCGTTGGAAACCACAGAAGCCTCTTCATCGCCCAGCCAGGGGGCAACTGTCGTTAATCTGGCAACCGGGATCCCGGCTACGCTGGAAACCGCCGCAAAAATCCCTTAAACCGGATCAACTGCTAGAATCTTACCATCCGACCTCGTGCAGGGAATAAAACCGGGTGCGATTCCCATTGGGTTTATTGATTGCGGTAGCGCTGGCGGTAGTCTTCGCCCCACGGCTTCAGCGCTACCTGCCGCCGGGTTACGATCCCTTTGCGCCCGTTTCAGTTACCGACCCGCCGACGTTGATTACCCGGTTCAAGCTGCGGTCCCTGGCCCGGGACCCCTCCGCCTGTCTGGCGATACTGGCGCAGGCGCGCGCCGCCGGTCGTATCGATTTTACCGCCGAGAGAACCACTACCGGCGCCTGCCCGCTGGTTTCGCCGGTGCGGGTGCGCAGCTTCGGGCCGGTGGCGCTGAGCTCGAGTTTTCTGGCCAGCTGCCCCCTGGCGCTCAGCAGCGCCATGTTCGTGGCGCAATCCGCCTTGCCACGGGCCGAGACGGACCTCGGTTCGCCGCTGGCGCGCATTGACCACCTCGGCAGCTATGCCTGTCGCAATATCTACAGCCGTCCCGACGCCCGGCTCAGCGAACACGCCGGTGCCGATGCGCTGGATGTGGCGGGTTTTCGCCTGGCGAACGGCAAAGAAATTACCGTGCTGCGGCAGTGGCGGCGGGACGATGCCGAAGGCGGTTATCTACATAGCGTCTTCAGCCAGAGCTGCGGTTTTTTCGGCAATTCCCTCGGCCCCGACTACAATAGCGCCCATGCCGGCCATTTCCACTTCGGCATGCGCGGTTTCGGCATATGCCGGTAATGTTGTGCGCCGCTATGTGACCCTGAGCGACAAAGGCACTGGCGGACATTGAAGAGCGGTTACAAAAGGCGCATTCTGAGCAAGCGCGCCGGCGCTGTTTTTTTCCGCCGGACTGCCCGGAAATGCGCAGCAAACTCAATTTATTACTCAGTCCTCGCCGCCGTAGGCCGCCGGGAAAATGTTTCACAGTAGGTTTTGTCCATTAGGGGCATCTAAGGTAATTGTATGGTCCGTAAAACTCCCATAGAACGATATCGCAACATCGGCATCAGTGCTCATATTGATGCCGGCAAGACTACTACCACTGAGCGTATTCTGTTTTATACCGGGGTCAGCCATAAAATCGGTGAAGTGCATGACGGCGCTGCAACGATGGATTGGATGGAGCAAGAGCAAGAACGCGGAATCACCATTACCTCAGCTGCCACCACGACTTTCTGGAAAGGGATGGCCGGTAATTATCCGGAACATCATATCAATATTATCGATACCCCGGGGCACGTGGATTTCACCATCGAAGTGGAACGATCCATGCGGGTATTGGACGGCGCGGTGATGGTGTATGACTCCGTGGGCGGGGTTCAGCCGCAGTCGGAAACCGTTTGGCGTCAGGCAAACAAATACAAAGTGCCGCGTATCGCGTTCGTGAACAAGATGGACCGCACCGGCGCGGATTTTTTCAAGGTGCAGACCCAGATCGCCAAACGCCTCAAAGGGGTGGCGGTGCCGATTCAGATTCCGGTGGGCGCCGAAGAGCATTTCGAGGGCGTGGTGGATTTGATCAAGATGAAATCCATTGTCTGGGATGATTCCACCCAGGGAGTGAAATTCACCTACGAAGATGTCCCGGCGGCCTTGATGGCGTCGGCGCTGGAGTGGCGCAACCATATGGTGGAAGCGGCGGCCGAAGCCAGCGAAGACTTGATGAATAAATATCTGAACGGCGAGGAACTCACCGAGGAAGAGATCAAGAGCGCATTGCGCAAGCGCACCATCGACAATGAAATCGTGCCGATGCTGTGCGGCAGCGCCTTTAAGAATAAAGGCGTGCAGGCATTGCTGGACGCGGTGGTGGACTACCTGCCGTCGCCCATCGACGTGCCGGCCATTGTCGGCCATGACGAGAACGATAAGGAAGTGGAACGTCACTCCAGCGATACCGAGCCGTTCTCCGCCCTGGCGTTCAAGATCATGACCGACCCCTTTGTCGGCCAGCTGATCTTTTTCCGGGTCTATTCCGGCACCATATCCACCGGGGATTCGGTGTTTAACCCGGTGAAGGGTAAAAAAGAGCGTTTGGGCCGTTTGCTGCAAATGCATGCCAATGAACGTAAAGATATCAAGGAAGTCCATGCCGGCGATATCGCCGCCACGGTGGGCATGAAGGATGTGACCACCGGCGACTCCCTGTGCGATCCGGATCATCCGATTATTCTGGAACGCATGATTTTCCCCGATCCGGTCATTTCCCAGGCCATTGAGCCGAAGACCAAGGTGGACCAGGAAAAAATGGGTATTGCCCTGGGACGGTTAATGCAGGAGGATCCGTCGTTCCGCGTCAAGACCGATGATGAGTCCGGCCAGACCATTATCTCCGGCATGGGCGAGCTGCATCTGGAAATCCTGATGGAGCGGATGCGCCGCGAGTTCGGCGTGGCGGTAACGGTGGGTAAACCGCAGGTGGCCTATCGGGAAACCATTAAAAAGACCGTGGAAGAGGTGGAAGGCAAGTACGTTAAGCAGACCGGCGGCCGTGGACAGTATGGGCACGTGGTGCTGAAAATCGAACCGCAGCCGGCGGGCAAAGGCTATGAGTTCGTGGATGCCATCAAGGGCGGCGTGGTGCCGCGGGAGTATATCTCCTCTATCGACAAGGGTATTCAGGATACGCTGACCTCCGGCGTATTGGGGGGCTATCCGGTGGTGGACGTGAAAGCGACGCTGTTCTTCGGTTCTTATCATGAGGTGGATTCCAACGAAAATGCGTTTCGTATGGCGGCCGCGATGGCGTTCAAGGACGGGATGCGTCAGGCGCAGCCGATTCTGCTGGAGCCGATGATGGCGGTGGAAGTGGAAACGCCGGAAGATTTCATGGGCAACGTGATGGGGGATCTCTCGTCACGGCGCGGCATGGTGCAGGGGATGGAGGATATTCTCGGCAGTAAGCTTATCCGCGCCGAGGTGCCGCTGGCGGAAATGTTCGGCTATTCCACTACGCTGCGTTCCATGTCGCAGGGGCGCGCCACCTATACCATGGAGTTCAAGCACTATTCTGAAGCGCCGAAAGCGGTGGCGGAGCAGGTTATCAAGAGCCGCGGCAAGTAGTTTGCCTGAGGCCGGCTCGTTGCACGTTCGGTGCAAGCGGGCTTACCGTGCCATGGGGCGCTCGGGCGGGCAGGAAAACCATGCCCGCTTCGACCCCATCGGCGCGGTTTCCCTTTAACAGGCTCGTTGCACGTTCGGTGCAAGCGGGCTTACCGTGCCATGGGGCGCTCGGGCGGGCAGGAAAACCATGCCCGCTTCGACCCCATCGGCGCGGTTTCCCTTTAACAGGCTCGTTGCACGTTCGGTGCAAGCGGGCTTACCGTGCCATGGGGCGCTCGGGCGGGCAGGAAAACCATGCCCGCTTCGACCCCATCGGCACGGTTTCCCTTTAACACGCGACTCCTCAAACATCTTCGCTGTGCCAATCGGTTATAGCGTTTAAAACAGATATTTCATCCCCAGCATGCCGGCGGTATCGCTGTAGCCCTTATTACCTACCTGCTGGCCGACGCTGCCCGAGATATTGAAATTTTTGTTGAGCCGCCCGTTAACTCCAAGCTTGAGTTCGCCGATATTGGCGGCACCGGACGCATTGATGGTGATATCGTCCAGGGAGGAGCCGAAATTCTTGCTGTTATGGACCCAGTTGGCTTCGATAAACGGCTGGAACAGGCGATCTTTGCCTTTGTCCCGTTCGCTGTAGGCGTTCATGAAAGCCTTTATCCCCAACCGGGTCTGGATATTGCCGTTGCCATTGCCCGTGATTTGGGTGCCGCCGGTTTCGGTATGGTTGTTTGCCCGTACATTCATCCAGATGGCCTGGGCCATGGGCTGGATATGGTAAGTGGCGTTTTTCGCCGGATCTTCACCGACGTTGAAAGCATAACCGCTTTCCAGGGAGGCGGTGAACCCCTTGGATGTGTAGTTCTCACTCGCCAGGTCCTGGCCTGCCACGGTATTGTCAAACCAGCCGTACTGGGTCCAGCCGTCGATGTATAAGCCGGAGCGGCCGGCGGCATCGGCATGCCAAGTGCCGTACAGGCCGACGCTGTAGCCGTTCACCGACCCTTTGGCGCCGTAGCCGGAGACCCGCGACGCGGTGTTGGAGCGGGCACGACCGTAGCCTCCCATTACGCCGAGCCGGAAGCTGTCAATGCTGTTGCTGCTCCAGCGGCCGATGTCCCCGCCCATCTGCAGGACATAACGGTTGCCCTGGGTTTTGAGCTGTCCGCTGCCGTCGGTGAAGCGGTTATGGCCGCCTGTATTAATCATCCACAGGCTGGTGGTGCGTTGTTCGCCGGTGATCGGATCAATATAGGCGGTTGTGCCCGGGCGGGCGTCCCGGCCGGCGGAAAACAGGGGATTGGCGGCGGCCCGGGTTGGCGGCGTAGGCGCCGTCTTCGGGGCGCTCAACCATCTCTTCCGGTTCTAATTGCGCTTCACCGGTTCCCGGCCCGTCATTGTCCTGGTTGCCGGCTCCCGGCATTTCCGTTCCCGGTCCTCCGGGTACCGGTCTTGGCGCAGCCGTCGATCGGGTGAGATACCAGTTGGCGGCGTCGGCGCCGGCGCCGCGCTTGAGGGTATAGTCGTAGGCGCCGGCCACGATTCGGCCCGCCTGCTTAAAGTCGCCGTCAGAGGCGCCGCCCACGGAGATTAGCTCGAGGACGTTCGCGATGGCGCGCCCGCGCCCGCCGATATTGTTGACGACGACCTCTGTGGTGCCAGATGTGTCGCCGCCGATGATCAACCGGTCGGTATAGGCGGCGTCGCCTGTGAGCTTGGCGTTGAAAATCAATCGGCCGTTGTCGCCGACATAATCGCCCGTAATGTTGAGTTCGGTGCCGTTGGAACCGTTGAATTCAATGGCTCCGGCATTGGTGACATGTGAAATGCTTTGGTCAAAGCCCATCAGGTCCATGGTGCGGGGGGGGGCGACGCTATAGGCGGAACGGGGGCTAAAGGCATTAACGGCCCCGGCCGCAAATGTCCCGCCGCTGATACCGGTGTTGCCGGAATTGGTATTTTTGCCGGTTAATGTCAGCCTGCCGTCATTAATGCCCAGCGCCATGGGGCACCCGACGCGAATGTATCGATATCGATCGGTATGCTCCATTCCCCCGCGCCGTTTTTGGTCAGCGTCTGGAAACCTCTGATATGCCCTGTCCCGAATCCCAGGGTTTGTGACGATCCCGCCATTCCATCGAGGATAAGAGAATTATTCCCGCCGCTCCCGAAGATTGAGCCGTTGATAGACGAGCCTGCTTCAAGCGTAACGCTGTCATCCCCGCGACCCAATATAATAGCGCCTAAAATTTCTCCACCGGCGCGGTTGATTATCGCAATGGAAGTGTGGCTGTACTCGCTGTCCATAACGATTTTAAAAGGCATTGACATGGAAATCGTTCCGTAATTATCCACGATATTAATACCCGTATTGGATTCAAAGCGAATTGCCGGGCCGGCCGCGCTGTGAATCAAACCGTGGTTGATAATGGTATTCCCGGAGCCATGGACATGAACGGCATTATTTTCAAAAGCCAGTTCCCGGCCAAGGGCCAACACCTGCGCTCCTTTATTCACCGTAAGAAGGGTATTGTCGTTGAACTCGATAATATTTCCTCCTTTGCCCCAGAGGCCGGAGCCGGAGCCGGCGGTGGTTGTGTTTTGCACTGCGGCGCCGTTACCTAGGGTAATGTCGGCATTGGAGTCAAGACTGATGGCTGCCAATTCGCCGGTATCAATCCGGGCGGAGGGTAGAACGTTGACATTGACGTTATTTAGCCCGGGCCCGGTTCCAACGGTGGTGGTTTGCACCGAAGAGGCATCGCATATGATGCTCACGCCATCGGCGGCGGTGAAGCACGCCGCCCGCGCTTTTTCCGGAATGGCCAAAACGCTCAGTGCGAGAGCGGCAGTGATAATATTAAATTTATTTTTTGCATTAGATTGAAATGGTATAACCTGGTCAATCAATATTGTAGCGGCATCCAAATGAGCAGTTGCCAATGAGTTCACTTTATTCGTCATAATCAACCTTATTATTTATAGGGTATAAGCCAGCCTAAATCGATCTCCGGTTAAAATGTATATAGATTCGCCGTTGGTTATAACCGGAAGGTTAATATATGTTGTCGGCTGATATTAATCAATAGAGGATATTTTATTCATGTTATTAAGGAAAATAAGATAGCAGAGATATTAAGTGGTAATATATACATTCGGGGAACCCTATATTTGAAATGGCGCATTAATTAATATAATAATAAATACATCAACTAAATAAGCCTGCAATGATTGGTTTGAAAACAAGCCAAGTGTCTTGGGTACCGATGGCGGCAAAATGATCGTTTCGGTCCCACTGGGGTGGCCTGTTGGTAGAACCGTTGGATCATGGAACGTTTTGGCAGCCGCGAGGCGGCGGTTTCGTTGCCTGCATGGCCGCTTTAGAACAAATACTTCAATCCCAGCATGCCGGTGGTGTCGCTGTAGCCTTTATTGCCCACCTGCTGGCCGACGCTGCCCCACAGGTTGAAGTTTTTATTCAGTTGTCCGTTCACCCCCAGTTTCAGCTCGCCGATATTGGCCGCGCCGTCCTGACTGACGGTGACGCCGTTCAGCGTGGCGCCGAAATCCTTGCTGTTATGGATCCAGTTGGCTTCGATAAAGGGCTGGAACAGGCGGTCCTTGTTTTTATCCCGTTCGCTATAGGCGTTCATATAGGCCTTGACCCCCAGGCGGGTCTGGATATTGCCGTCGCCGTCGCCGCTGACCCGGGTGCCGTTGTCCTCGGTGAGGTCGTCGGCTTTGACATCCATCCAGATGGCCTGGGCCTGGGGCTCGATATAATAAGTGGCGTTGTTGGCCGGGTTGGCGCCGATAGTAAAGGCGTAGCCGGTTTCCAGCGAGGCGGTGAAGCCCTTGGATTTATAGTCTTGCTCGTTGAGGTCTTGCCCGTTTACCTCGTTGTCGAACCAGCCGTACTGGGTCCAGCCGTCGACATAGAGCCCGTCGTGGCCGGCGGCATCGGCGTACCAGGTGCCGTAGAGACCGACGCTGTAGCCGTCCACCGAGCCTTTGGAACGGTAGCCGGAGACCTGCGAGTCGGTATTGCTGCGGGCATGGCCGTAGCCGGCCATCACCCCCAGGCGAAAGCTGTCGGCGCCGTCGCTGCTCCACTGTCCCACATCGCCCCCCAGCTGCAGGACATAACGATTGCTTTGGGTGCGCAGCTGTCCGCTGTCATCGCGTGAGCGGTTGTGGCCGCCCACATTGGTCATCCACAGGCTGGTGGTCTGCTGTTGGCCGGTGATGGGGTCGATATAGGCGGTCAGGACCGAGCGGGTATCCCGGCCGGCGGCGAACAGGGTATTGGCGGCGGCCAGATTGGCGCCGTAGCTGGAATCTTCAGGACGCTCCACCATGTCGCCTGGGTCGGGATGGGGGTCGGGAATGGGTTGCAGCGGCGGTTCAATTCCAGGTGGTTCAATTCCAGGTGGTTCAATTCCAGGTGGTTCAATTCCAGGTGGTTCCGTTCCAGGTGGCTCCGGAACCGGCGTCGCCGTGGAGCTGACAAGGTACCAGTTAGGGGCGGCGGCCCCGGTGC
Source organism: Sodalis ligni (assembly GCF_016865525.2). Taxonomy (NCBI): domain Bacteria; kingdom Pseudomonadati; phylum Pseudomonadota; class Gammaproteobacteria; order Enterobacterales; family Bruguierivoracaceae; genus Sodalis; species Sodalis ligni. The sequence continues at coordinate 1,392,944 of NZ_CP075169.1, forward strand.
CGCGCGCCAGGGTGTAATCATAAGCGCCGGCGACGATGCGGCCGGACTGGATAAATTCGCCGTCGGAGGCGCCGGCGACCGAAATCAGCTCGATGCCGTCAATGGTCTGGGCGCCGCTGCCGCCGGCGTTGTTGACTGTGACCTGGGTATCGCCGGAGGTATTGCCCACGACAATCAGGCGTTCGGACTGTGAGGCGTCGTCGGAGAGCCTGGCGTTGAAATTCAATCGGCCGTTATTGCCGACATAGTTGCCGGTGACGGTGAGCTCGGTGCCGGCGTCGGCGCCGTTAAGGTTGATGACGCCGGCATTGCTGACGCTGGCGATGGTTTGGCTAAAGCCGTTTAAATCCATGGCGCCGGGTGCGGCGATGATATAGGCCGAATTGGGGCTGAAGGCACCGGCGGCTTGGGCGGCCAAGGTGCCGCCGTTGAGGGTAGTATTGCCCGTGTAGACATTATTTCCCGCAAGGGTCAGGGTGCCGTCATTGACGATGATATTTATGGAGTTTGAGAGCGGGCTAGAGATCGTCCACTCGCTATCACCGTTTTTGATTAACGAAAAAAAGTTGATAATATTAGCGGATAAAACATTTCCTGTTGGCGGAGATGATGCGGCCGCTCCTACGAGGTATAAATAATTTACCCCTCCTACACCGTTGACTATGGCGCTATCAAGCGTTGAGCCTGATTCAAGCGTCAAATTGCTTGAACCTGAGCTAAGATAAATCGAGCCGATAATGACACCGCCAGTGTGGTTGATTATATTTACGGCTGCAGCATCGCTTATGATCGCTACATTTGAGCTGTTGGTAGCTGTAATTGTGCCATAATTGTCAACGGTATCCCTTAGCGCTAAAGCACTAGCGCTAAACCAGATGGGATAGGCAGACTGGCTTTCAATCAAGCCATAGTTAATAATCGTATTCCCGCCGCCATAACCTGCTATTGTATTATTCGAGTTTGACCCCAGTCCCAGGGCTTCAGCCCCAGGGCTTAACGTTAAAACAGAATTCGAATTGAATTCAATGGTGTTTTGGCCTGTATTCCAAAAACCCGAAGGCGGTAGAGCATGTGAATTATTTTGTACTACAGAGCTGTCTTGTAGGGTAATGGTAGCATTGGAATCCAGGCTAATAGCGCTTGATTCACCGGTATTGATTTGGGCTGTAGGAAGAACATTAACGATGACATTATCCAAACCCGGTCCGGTACCGACAGGAGTAGCCTGTATTGATGTGGTATTACAAGTAATGGTTACACCACTCGCAGCGGCTGGATTACATGCCGCTAATACTTTATCTGGTGTTATGTATAAACTTAGTATTATAGCCGAAGCTATTATATTAAAGTTATTTCTAGGTTTAATTTTGGATAGTGTTGTTACTTTAATGGGTAGTAAAGATGGGATTAAATGCACCAATTCCACCTGGTTTCTTTTACGCATAATTATCATTCCTTATCTTCCTTTCAACACAATGGTCTGTTTGCGCGATTAGACGTTAAGAGGGTTAAGTTGTGCACGATGTTATTAATAACGTCTTTCAGAACAGGTATTTCAACCCCAGCATGCCGGCGGTGTCGCTGTAACCTTTATTGCCCACCTGCTGGCCGACGCTGCCCCAGAGGTTGAAGTTTTGTTAAGCTGCCCGTTCACGCCAATCTTCAGCTCGCCGATATTGGCCGCGCCGTCCTGACTGACGGTGACGCCGTTCAGCGTGGCGCCGAAATCCTTGCTGTTATGGATCCAGTTGGCTTCGATAAACGGCTGGAACAGGCGGTCCTTGTTTTTATCCCGTTCGCTGTAGGCGTTCATATAGGCCTTGACCCCCAGGCGGGTCTGGATATTGCCGTCGCCGTTACCGCTGACCCGGGTGCCGTTGTCCTCGGTGAGGTCGTCGGCTTTGACGTCCATCCAGATGGCCTGCGCTTGCGGCTCGATATAATAAGTGGCGTTTCTGGCCGGATTGTTGCCGATATTAAAGGCGTAGCCGGTTTCAAGCGAAGCGGTGAAGCCTTTGGATTTATAGTCTTGCTCATTGAGGTCTTGCCCGTTCACCTCGTTGTCGAACCAGCCGTATTGGGTCCAGCCGTCGACATAGAGCCCGTCGTGGCCGGCGGCGTCGGCGTACCAGGTGCCGTAGAGACCGACGCTGTAGCCGTCCACCGAGCCTCTGGAGCGGTAGCCGGAGACCTGGGAGTCGGTCGTGCTGCGGGCGTGGCCGTAGCCGGCCATCAGGCCGAGGCGAAAGCTGTCGGCGCCGTCGCTGCTCCACTGGCCGACATCGCCCCCCAGCTGCAGGACATAACGATTGCTTTGGGTCCTGAGCTGTCCGCTGTCATCGCGGGAACGGTTGTGGCCGCCTTGATTGGTCATCCACAGACTGGTGGTCTGCTGTTGGCCGGTGATGGGGTCGATATAGGTGGTCAAGACCGAGCGGGTATCCCGTCCGGCGGCGAACAGGGTATTGGCGGCGGCCAGGTTGACGCCGTAGCTGGCATCTTCAGGACGCTCCACCATGTCGCCCGGCTGCGGGTCGGGGTCGGGAATGGGTTCCGGCGATGGCTCAGGCTCTGCTCCGGGGGGTTCCGGCGTCGGCGCCGCCGTTGAGCTGTTCAGATACCAGTTGGCGGCATTGGCGTCGGTGCCGCGCGCCAGGGTGTAATCATACGCGCCGGCGACGATACGGCCGGACTGGGTAAACTCGCCATCGGAGGCGCCGGCGACCGAAATCAGCTCGATGCCGTCAAGGGTCTGGGCGCCGCTGCCGCCGGCGTTGTTGACGGTGACAGTGGTCTCGCCGGAGGTGTCGCCGCCGATGATAAGGCGTTCGGAGTCGGAAGCGTCATCGGAGAGTTTGGCGTTGAAATTGAGCCGGCCGTTATTGCCGGCATAGTTGCCGGTGACGGTGAGCTCGGTGCCGGCGTCGGCGCCGTTAAGGTTGATGACGCCGGCATTGCTGACGCTGGCGATGGTTTGGCTAAAGCCGTTTAAATCCATGGCGCCGGGGGCGGCGATGATATAGGCCGAATTGGGGCTGAAGGCACCGGCGGCCAGGGCGGCCAGGGTGCCGCCGTTGATATGGGTATCGCCGCTGAAGCTGTTAGAGCCGGCCAGGGTCAGGGTGCCGTCATTAACGGTCACGTTGGAGACAGTGGCGGCGAGCTGGCCCGTCAACAGCCATTCTCCCGCGCCGGTTTTGGTCAGCGATTGAAATTCGTAAATATGGGCGGGAAAAATATCGGTCGCTGGGGAAGAACAAGAGGACCCTTCAAGGGCCAGCAATTTGGTGCCAACGCCACCAGCGAGATTCACCCCCTAATAAACCGAGCCATGTTCGAGCGTAATATTATAATTTCCAGTGCCAAAAAGAATTCCGCCAAAAATTCGACCGCCGGTACGATTGATGATGGAAACAACTCCATTAGTATACTCGCTGTCGATAACGATCTTATTAGCATCACTCATGGCGATAGTTCCATAGTTGTCTAAAGTATTACCGCCAACGTTAGTTTCAAACCGAATTGCCGGACCGCCGGTACTAAAAATCAAACCATGGTTGGTAATGGTATTGCCCGCACCAATGATATGAACAGCACCATTAGCGAAAGGATATGCGGTACCGAGTGCCTGTACCTGCGCCCCGCGTTCCACCGTCAAGGTGGTATCGTTATTAAATTCAATCGCATTTTCACCGTTGCCCCAAAAGCCTGAATCGGCTGGGGCATGAGATGCATTTTGCACCACGGCATTTTCCTGCAGGGTGATAGCGGAACCCGAGTCAAGGCTGATGGCGCTGATTTCGCCGGTATCAATTTGAGCGGAAGGCAGAACGTCAATGGCCACGTTATCAAGACCCGGCCCCGTGCCGAGGGTGGTGGTTTGCACCGACGAGGTATCGCATGTCGTGGTCACGCCATTCGCCGGCGCAGGGGCGCAAGCCGCCGACGCTTTTTCAGGAATGGCATATATACATAACGACATTGCAATGGTCGCGGTGATAATATTAAATTTATTTATATTTTTAATCTGATAAAATATTTTTTTGTTAATGTTGAAAGGAAATAAATGTAATAACGAAGGCGCCACTGAGTTTTTTTTACGCATAATTATCAGCCCTTATAACAGATATGTTATTAAATTAGCTTGATTTAGTGATTCTTAAAAGTTTATATCCTCTGCTAATGATGCGTAAGCCCGATGCTGCAAGCTGTCATGTAATAACATGATTTTTATCAGGCCTGCTATCAGGGATGTCCTGCTAAAACTAACGTATGGTGAGTTTTATTTATTATTTTGGTAAAAGATCCTTCGCTAAAATACAAAGACTGTCGGTGAAATACGAGTTTTTTACTTTAACTGTATTTATGAATTTTAAGAAAAAAAAGGTTCATGAAATTATTGTAATTTAATATGTTTTTATTTTCTAGCGAAATTTAGAAGTAAAGAGAGTATTCGTGAGGTGAAGTGAAATTATCCTTCAAATCGTCATGGAGCGATGGGTACAAGCTTGGGAGACATTAGAATGGTTCGCAAAAATAACGCGGGGCTCGATATAATTAAACCCCGGCCATATGAACCGCGCTGCTAGCGGGCTGGGTAGTATTGCTTTGGCGGCGCGGTTCAAAAGCAGGGATTTGTTTTCGCCAGCAGCGCTACGCCGGCGATTTTTTTAAGCAGACAGGCTATCAGACAAAATTATCATCGTCGCTGAAGTCATCGTCTGAGCCGAAGCCGTCATCCGTGCCAAAGCCGTTATCGGAGCCGAAGCCATTATCTGAACCAAAACCATTATCCGAGCCAAAACCGTTATCGGCACCAAAACCGTTGTTGTAATCGGTATCGCCGCCGGCATTATCGCTACCCAGATAGTTATTGTTCCCATCCAGGAAATGGCTGTCGGAGACATCATTAAAGGTGTCGAGGTTACCGCTTTGGAAATCCTGATTGGTCAGGGGATCCGTGGCGGCGGTATCCATGGGCTGGTCGATAACATTCACGATCTCTTCCGGCCGGCTGTTATGGAACATGCCGGTGAGCATATTGCCCAATACCACGCCGCCGGCAACCCCGGCCGCGGTTGGCAGCGCGCCGGCCATAAAGCCGCCGCCCCGCGGAGGCACCGGCTGTTGTCCATAACCGGGAGGCGGCGTTTGGGCGTAGCCGTTATAGCCGGGGGGAGGGGTTTGCCCATAGCCGTTATAGCCGGGAGGGGGTGTTTGCTGCCCTTGGCTGCCCCAGGCGTTGGCGGGCTGTTGGGCCTGCGTCTGAGGCTGAGCCGCGCGTGAACCGCCGCCGAACAGATTGCTGAGAAAACCGCCGCTGTGGGCGGGAGGAGTGTTTTTCAGCTCGGTCAGTTCGTTTTCAAGCTGCGTGACCCGCTGATGCAGGCGTTTGAGCGCAGCTTCCTGAATCAAAATAGACTGCGCCATATAATAAGGCGCCGCGGGCTGCTGACGGATAAATTCCTGGATTTGCCGATCCGCCGCGGTATCACGGGCGCCGGATTGCTGTTCCGCCAGTTTCAGGCGCTGAAACAGCCCTTCAATAAGACGTTGCTCTTCAGATTGCATGGCTTTGACCTTTTGACATGTTCAGGTTCGCAGAAGGCTGCATTACGTTTAAATCTAGTCTGTTTACGGCTAATCATAAAGGCGCCGAGCGTAAAGGTTTGCAGATATATGTTACCAGTTAACATACTTTGTCCAATGGGGCGCCTAGAGCAGGTTTCATGCGGGGTTGGCTTCTGCGGCTGAAAAGGCGCCGGCGATGAACCGTTGTTTTGCTTGATTTAACTCAAATTATGCCCCTTGCGGCGGGCCTATGCTTGCTATCGGTTTCGTGATGGAAATTGGAGGAGTGTATGATTCACGTTTATGACAGGAATCGGAATGCAATCATCCCTGGTCAGAAAGTCATGATTGCCGCTACCGGTGAGACATCCATTGCCAAGGCCGTACATGCCGAAGGGCTATCGCCCGTCGAGGCCGAACGGGCAAAGTGTGTGGAACTGCAGAATACCGCCGAGCGCTATATTCCCTTTGAGCTGATTCGTCTGGCCTGAGCAGGGCCGCCATCTGGTCTACCATGCCATGGGGCGCTGGGTCGGGCGAAAAACTCCTGCCCGAACCGGCCTCATTGGCATGGCCGCCCGTTAACGCGCTCGGTACATGGCGCGGTGATAGCGGGCCTATTATGCCTGTCGGTATCTGCGGTAAGGGGGATTGGGTGTATTTGCTTGCCCCGGTTGCCTGAACCTTGCTTAAACGCCGACCCCGGCGGCACCGCGTTTCGCCTGCGTTATGCTATATTTTCCTCGACCCGTTATCCGTTGCCAGAGAGACAGCGCCCATGGCCGAATCTACCCGTCCGATGCTTCAACTTCCCCACCAGGCCCATAAGCTGCTGCTGCATTCCTGCTGCGCGCCCTGTTCCGGTGAGGTGATGGAAGCGCTCGGCGCCTCGGGAATTGACTATACCATTTTCTTTTATAACCCGAATATTCATCCGCAGCGGGAGTATCAAATCCGCAAAGAGGAGAATATCCGTTTTGCGCAAAAGCACCGGGTGCCATTTGTGGATGCCGATTACGACAGCGATAACTGGTTTGCCCGGGCCAGAGGCATGGAGCAAGAACCGGAGCGGGGGATACGCTGCACGGTGTGTTTCGATATGCGTTTCGAACGCACCGCGTTATACGCCTTCGAGCAAGGTTTCAGCATTATCTCCAGTTCGCTGGGCATTTCCCGCTGGAAAAACATGCAGCAAATAAATGACTGCGGCAAACGCGCCGCCGCTAGATATCCCGGCATCACCTATTGGGATTATAACTGGCGCAAGCAGGGTGGTTCATCGCGCATGATTGAAATCAGTAAACGCGAGCATTTTTATCAGCAGGAATACTGCGGTTGCATTTACTCTCTCCGCGACAGTAACCGGCACCGCAAATCACAGGGGCGGGATATTATTCGTATCGGGATGACATACTATGGCGATGCTGATGAATAAACATCAATTTATGTTAATAATGTTAATTCAATGATCATTCTTGACAGCATTCGTGAATAATCGTCTAATCCTGTTTACCACGCTTTATCCTTATTTTTTTCCGTCACCCCGTCGTATCAATCGTTAAGCCGTTCATACCTGCCAACAGGCTTTTCATCCCGGGGGGAGGCCATCTCATTCCCATTTCGAGCCGCTCCCGCCGGCATTGCCTTATAGTGGCGCCATTAAGCCCGGATGAGGGCATCGAAATACCCTTCATCTTTCAAGTTGCAGCGGTGTTGGCTGCGCTCGTTTATCCCAGTCACTTGGTTATCTAAGCTCCTGGGGCTCACGAGCTTGCCGTCTTGCTGCAACTGGAAATCTCTTGGGTATAGATAGTGATTACTACGAGGCAGAACATGATGACTCAACAATCCAATCATATCCGGTGGCTGACCCTATGCGGCACTATCGTGACCCAGTTTGCCCTGGGATCGGTGTATACCTGGAGCCTGTTTAACGGTCCGCTGGCGGATAAGCTCCACCAGCCCGTCAGCCAGGTGGCCTTTTCTTTCGGCCTTCTGAGTCTGGCGCTGGCGGTGGCCTCGTCGGTGGCGGGTAAATTTCAAGACCGTTTCGGCGTGCGTAAGGTGACCATCGGCGCCGGCGTGTTGCTGGCGGCGGGGTTTTGGCTGACCGCCTACGCAACCAACCTGGCGATGCTGTGGTTATGCGCCGGCATCCTGGTGGGATTGGCTGACGGCATCGGTTATTTGATGACGTTATCCAATTGCGTCAAATGGTTCCCTGAACGTAAAGGCGTGATCTCCGCCTGCGCTATCGGCGCCTATGGCTTGGGAAGCCTGGGGTTCAAATACATCAACAGCCAGCTGCTCGCCCGTTACAGCCTGGAAGTGACGTTTGAACTGTGGGGACTGATAGCCATGCTGATGGTTATCGCCGGCGGTCTGGTGATGAAAGACGCACCGCGGCAGGAAACTCAAAAAGTGCAGGCTGCCCACGATTTTACGCTGGGACAATCTATCAAAGTGCCGCAATATTGGCTGCTGGCCCTGATGTTTTTGACCGCCTGCATGAGCGGTCTCTATGTTATCGGGGTGGCAAAGGACATTGGCGAAAGCCTGGTTCACTTATCGCCGGTATCGGCCGCCAATGCGGTAACCATTATCGCCATAGCCAATCTCGGCGGACGCCTGGTCTTGGGCGTGCTTTCCGACAAAATGCCGCGGATACGGGTTATCACGCTGGCGCAGGTGGTATCGTTGGCAGGGATGGCGGCGCTCACCTTCGCTCCTCTCGCCGAGGCATCGTTTTTTCTCTCCCTGGCCTGCGTTGCCTTTAGCTTTGGCGGCACCATCACCGTTTATCCTTCACTGGTAAGTGATTACTTCGGTCTCAACAACCTGACTAAAAACTACGGGGTGATTTATCTCGGTTTCGGCGTCGGCAGCATTATCGGTTCTATTGTCGCCTCGTTGTTGGGTGGGTTTATGGTGACCTTTCATTTGATTATGGTGTTATCGATAATCTCCCTGGTGGTCTCCTTGACGCTGCGTCGCCCCGGCGAAAAAGGCCGTTTGGCGCTGCGTCAGGCAATGAGTAAATAACCGCCTGCGTAAAATTTTTTATCAGCCCGCATCCCCGCGGGCTGGTGCGCCGCCAGGTTTATCCTACGCTTCGCACCGTTAATGCATCCTGTCGCGTTCTGAGTCCCCCACGCTTTCCACCCTTAAATTAGCTGCTAGGCTTAACGATAGTCCTCTAAAGAGTACGGTTTTATAAAAACGATGATTTTAGATACCTGAAGGAGCATATCGTGGCCTATCAAAAAGTGATGTCGTTATCCGCTTTGCCGGAGCTGGGACCCAAAAAAGTCAGCATGGACGAAACAGATATTCTGCTCATCAGGAAAGGCGATGAGGTTTTTGCCCTTGAGGCGACCTGTCCTCATTCCGGCGCCCCGCTGGAAAAAGGTGCCCTTTGTGAAGGGAAGCTGATATGTCCCTGGCATAAATCCGTATTTACCATCGAAGAGGGAGCTTTGTGCGAACCACCCTCTCTGCGTGCCCTGAAACGTTATCCGGTGAAGGTGGAGGAGGGGGCAATCTGGCTCGATCCCAAGGCCCTGCCGGGCGCCGCTGCCCTGGACAAGGTGGACGATACGCAGGCGATAGTGGTCCTGGGTTCAGGCGCAGGCGGCAGCGCCGCGCTGAAGGCGCTGCGCGAAAAGGGCTATAGCGGCCGGTTGATCGTTGTTGAGCGCGAAAAACAGGCACCCTATGACCGTACTGTGCTGTCTAAATTCGTGCCTCAGGGGGATATGTCCATTGATGAGGTTCCGTCGTTGCTCGACGATGATTTTTACAAAAAGCAAAAGGTCGAGCGCATTACCGGCAACGTGGAAGAGCTCGACGTAAAAAAACACCAGCTGCGGCTGGAAGACGGCACAGTCGTACCCTACCGGAAATTATTGCTGGCCACCGGCGGTATCCCGCAGCGGCCGGATCTGCCGGGCAAGGCGCTGCTGGGCATTGAGGTTCTACGCAGTTGGGAGCAGGCGGCCGCCATTATGGCCGTGGTTGAGCAAAAGCAGCGGCTGGTGATAATCGGCAATAATTTTATCGGTATGGAGGTGGCGGCGGCTTTCCGTAAACAGGATATCGATATTACGGTTATCGCCAAGCATGACCTGCCGTTTGAAAAACAGTTCGGCAAGGATCTGGCGAGCTTTTTCCGCCGGCGCCATGAGCAAAAGGGCGTAAAATTCATTGAAGGCGAACCGGCATCTTTCGACGGCGATCGCCATGTGTCGGCGGTGGTATTGAAAGACGGCCGCCGCATTGATGCCGATGTGGTGTTGCTGGCCACCGGAGTCATGCCCGCTACGGACTTTATCCATGAATTGCCGCTCAATAAAGACGGCAGTTTGACTGTGGATGAATCCATGTCGGCCGGGCACGATATTTTCGCCATCGGCGACATTGCCACCTTCCCGCTTAACGGACATCCCACGCGAATTGAGCACTGGCGCGTGGCGCAGCAGCATGGCCGCGTAGCCGCAGGCGTTATGGCGGGTCTGGATGAAAAATACGATTCGGTGCCTTTTTTCTGGACGCAGCATTACGGGGTGCGCTACGAATACCTGGGGCATGCGGAGAAATGGGATGATATCGACATCATCGGCTCGCCGGATAAAGACGATTTTGTGGCGCTGTTCGGCCTGAAAGACAAACTGATGGCCGTGGTGGGCACCGGCCGCATGCGTACTACCGGTACCTTGCTCATCAAGATGGGCGAGCCGCTGACCATGGCCGATGCCCGCCGCATCGTTAAAGAGGTTAAGGAACCCAAAAGCTGATATTTGCCCGGGCCGTTACGCGCCCGGTACGCCATGACCATGCCAAACGCTGCGGATAAACCTGCTGCGTTTGGCGTTTTTTTTTTGCGCCATAGAGGACAACCCCACAAAAAGTATGTTATTTAATGCTTCTTACCGGCCGCATAATGCTCCGCTGGACTTCATCGGCGGTTGCTGCCAGTATTGCCGTCGGTTTTTTGCGGGTCGAACGGAACAAAGGTTCGATTATAGCTATTTGTGAAAAAGGATATGCAGTTGATTATACAGCCCATTTTTATGGTTGGTGCTAGGGGATGCGGCAAAACCACCGTTGGCCGGGCATTGGCGCAGGCGCTGGGATTTCAGTTCACCGATACCGACCTGATATTGCTGCAGTCCACCGGTCTGAGCGTGGCACAGATAGTGGAGCAGGAGGGCTGGGCGGGATTCAGGACCCGCGAAAGCGATATATTGCATGGGGTGGCAAGCGCCGACGGCCGTCAGGTGGTAGCCACCGGCGGGGGAATCATTTTATCAGAGGCCAACCGGCGGTTCATGCGCGCCACCGGCACCGTGTTTTTTTTGCACGCCCCGGCGGACGTGCTGGCCCGGCGCCTGGAAGCCGTGCCTGAAGAGGATCAGCGTCCCAGTCTTACCGGCAGGCCCATCGCCGAAGAGATAGCGGAAATATTGCTGGCCCGCGAGGCGCTGTATCAGGATGCTGCCCATCATGTGCTGGATGCCGGCCAGCCGCCGCAGGATGTGGTCTCGGCTGTTTTGCAGCGGCTTTGTCCCTGCGCCGCCGGCTGATGGGGCGGCCGTCACGGTGCCATCCACGCAGCCGTTCCCGCGCACCTTCACCCGCCAGCAGAGTTTTCAAGAGTAGCCTATACTTATTTACCCGACCAAATCATAAATAAGGGAGTGATTATGGCGAGTAAACCACCGTATCCGCGTGAAGCGCATATAGTAAAGAAAGAAAAGGGATTGCCTGGTAAATCCAAAGAAGTCTATGAATTGCGGGCGGATCATCCAAGGCCCGATACGCTTATCAGCGAACATGATACCTAGCAGGAGGCCCTTGACGCTAAGGATCGGTATCAGGATGAAGATAAGTCCTGATATACCCGCCTTTCTGCAGCCCGAATTATTTTCGGTATAAGCAGCAGGGCGGTGGGATTGTACGCTATCACTTACCGGGGTTCAGGCTCTAGCGGCTGAACCGCCGGTTAATCATTTTACGTTATTTTCAATAGGCTTGTATTTGTATTACTTTTATTGAATTCAGGCCCGCAACTATCAGTAAATTGAATAATAATCTTATCTTTATCAGCACGGAGCAATTCACTGAATTACCGTTAGCCTTACGGCTATAACCGTAGATTGTCAAGAATAAGCTCGTTATTATCGCGCTTAAGGGATTAAACACGCTATTTTTAACTGAAGGTTTATTTTGTGGGAAAATATTATCTTGACGGAGAGCGGCTGACAATTTAAAGATTATTCAACCTGCTTTTAATAAAATGAAAATGAAAAATACTCATGTCTACCTTGGAAAATGCATCAGCGGTATTAAAACTGTTTGCCCATGAAAGTTCGTCTTTACCACAACAGGGATTATCTTTCAGCGATGTGGCCAGCCGGCTGCCGTTGCCGAAAAGTACCTTGTCCAGATTATTGGTGGCCATGGAAGATCAGGGGTTATTGGTCCGTAATCCCGCCAACCGGCTTTATTCCGTGGGTGAATTGCTGCTGGCTGTGGGTGGCCGGCAGCGTGCAAAGCCATTAACGGATGTGGTTGCTCCCGCCCTGACTGCCCTGAGCGACGAACAGGGCTGCGCCGGCATGATTTGTCTGCTCGAAAAAGATTATGTCCGCATCGTATCGGTATTTAACGGTTGCCCCCACCGGCCGGCATCCTATAGCGCCGGGCACCGGTTACCGGCGGCGAACACCGCCGTCGGACGGGCTCTGCTGGCCGGTTATTCCGAGCGTGACGTTATCGATCGCCTGGTCCCGGGCGCGGCGGCGCATGCGTCTTTTTCGCAACACGGGTTAACCGGTTTATTACAGCGCCTTACCGTGGTGCGCCGGCAGGGTTGGTCTTATGCCCGTAATGAAACCCGGCCCGACCAGAGCGCGCTGGCGACGTCTCTGACGCATCCTCTGCGAAACGAACGCGTCGGGCTTTGCCTGACCTTTCCAAGCCTGAGCGACGGCAATGCGTTCCCGCAACATCTGTTAACGCGCCTTATATCCGTGACCCGGATGCTGGCGGAAAAAATTGGCGACCCAGGCTGGCGGCCTCGTTAATTTTTCTGCCTGGTTACCGGCATTTTTCAGCATTAGGACGTGACAAATCGATATTTCACCTTTTACTATGAATGACTTAAATTATGATCGATACAGGAAATGATCCATGCTGAATGTAAATGAGTATTTTGCCGGGAAAGTGAAGTCCATTGGTTTTGACTCCGCCAGCATTGGTCGCGCCAGCGTCGGCGTTATGGAAGCCGGAGAGTATACTTTCACCACTGCACAGCCGGAAGAGATGACCGTGATCAACGGTGCGTTGAAAGTACTGATTCCCGGCGCGCACGATTGGCAGGTGTTTATGCCCGGCGAGATGTTTTTTGTACCGGCGAAGAGCGAGTTTTTCCTGCAGGTGGCCGAAGCCAGCGCCTATCTGTGCAAATACCTGAGTAAATAGTCAGAATATAGGCAAACCGAAACGGAGGGCCCCACAACCGGCCCTCTTCGTTTATCCTAACGCTGGGTTTCGCCGCCCAGCGCCGCTGTCAGCTGGCTGATGAGCTCGGATAGCTCGCCGGTCATCAGAATGAAATCCGCATCAAAGCGCTGCGCCACGTCCTCTCTGTCGATATCGTCGTTTTGCTCACGCAGCTGCTCGGAGAATTTAAGCCTTTTCAAGGTGGCGTCGTCCGCCAGTACGAACTGAACCCGCTCCAGCCAGTCCAGCGCCAGTTTTGTCACGACTTTTCCCGCCTCGATATGCGCGGCGATTTCGTCGCTGGCGAGGTCCTGTTTTTTACAGCGGATGATGCCGCCGTCTTCCAGCAGGGCTTTAAGTTCGGCCTCATCCTGAATGGCGAAACCCGCCGGGGGTTCCGTGCCGCGGACCCACTGCGTCAGGGTCAGCTCGATGGGATTCTCCAGGGTAAGGGGCGCCACCGGCAGCGAACCGAGGGATTTGCGCAGCAATGCCAGGGTGTCTTCGGCTTTTTTGGCGCTGGCGGCATCGACAATCACCAGGCCTTTTCCCGTATCGATCCAAAGAAATGTCTGGCTGTAACGGCTGAAGGCGCGAGGCATCAAATTGAACAGCACTTCCTCTTTCAGGGCGTCTTTTTCCGCTTTACGCAGCTTGCGGCTCTGGTCTGCCTCCAGCTTTTCCACCTTGCCCTGCAACTCCTGTTTCACCACCGAAGAAGGCAGGATTTTTTCCTCTTTGCGCACGCAAAGCAGAATATGCCCGTTAACCCCATGGGTTAGCGCGGTGCTTTTGTCGCCCAGCGGTGAAACCCAGCCGGATTTCGCCATATCCTGGCTGCCGCAGGGAGAAAACACCGAGCCCGCCAACTGTTTTTCCATGTCTTCCGCCGATAGCGCAAGATCGCGGGTCAAGCGGTAAATCATCAGATTCTTAAACCAAAACATATTTTTTATATCCCTGGCCTGGCGCGCCCGTCAGCGCGCGGGTTGTTCAAACGCAGGGCGCATGATAGCGCATAAGGACGTTAAAATCGGTAAAGATTTTTCCGGTTTTCGCCTACGAGCGCCGGCAGTGGCGAAGAAAAAAAAAGACATAACCGTCGTTAAGTTAAAAGAGCGCCAGACTGGATTAGTTTCAAATAATAATTGAATTATCTAATTAATAATATCTCCCAGAATTGTGCATTCTTGAATTCACGCCAACATAAACTAACTTGATTGCGTAGCCTATTGCTACAAGGGAGAATATCGAGGAGAAAGTTTATGGAGTCGCATACTGTCATCGCCACAGCAAGAGTTACCTCCTGGGGTGCTATTATCGGTGGAGTTATTACCGTATTGGCAATATCCGTTCTGCTTTCTGTATTGGAAACGGCATTAGGGTTGAGCAGGGTGGAGCCCTATACCGAGCAGCCAGCGCAGGGGGTCGGTAGCGCGGTAACGGTCTGGTCATTTATTTCAATACTCATTAGCCTGGCATGCGGCGGTTATGTCGCCGGTCGACTGGCCGGCGCGGCGTGAATAAGCCATGGCTTTCTGGTATGGGCCATGTCATTAATAATCGCAATTATCATTAGTAGCATTATTATAGGCGGGGCGCTACGGGCCGCCGGCAGTATTATCGGTTCCCTTGCCTCGGTCACCGGCGGCGCGTCGTCAGGCATGGTTTCGTCTTTATCAGACAATAAAGGCCATTTGCAAGGCCTGTTAGAGAATACCCTAAAGCCCATGGGGATGAATGCCGGACTCCCGGCGGACCCGATGCCGAAAAAGGCAGTGAATGCTTTGCAAAACAGCAGTATAGAGTCGTTAAAGCCGGACTACCTGCCAAGACAGTTGTCGGCAGCCCGTGATGATATGCAAAGCGCCATGAACGCCATTTTAAAAAGCCCGGCCAGTTTCGACAGCGAGATGCATCAATTGTCCGTCAAACTCAAGCAGCGCGGGGACGGTATCACGGATGATATCAAGCGGGACGACATCCGCCAGGCGCTGGCGCGCGATACCTCGATGTCCCCCGATGAAGTTAACCAGGCCACCGACACGGTGATCCGCTACCAGCGGCAGGCGATCGCCGAGGTCAAGGCGCGTTTGGAGGATCTCCAGCAGAATATTGATGATGCCATGGCGGAAATGCAGCAGTGGAAAGAGCAGGCCAGGGAGCAAGCCGATGCCGCCGCGAAAGCCATTGCCAAATCCGCGGTATGGTTGTTTATCGCGCTACTGATCGGCGCGGCGGTGGGCGCCTATTGCGGCCTCTGGGGCGCCAGAACCGCCCATCGCTACGCCTTTTGAAGGGAGAAGCCGGCTAGCGGACCGCAAAACGGGCTTCCAGCCGGCTGACGCCCATGCCGTTGATTTTATTAACCTTGATCTGCACCGGAATCCGATCTTTCATGGCCTCCACGTGGCTGATAACGCCAATCATTTTACCGGTGGCGTTTAACGTATCCAGGGCATCAAGGGCGATATCCAGCGTCTCGGCGTCCAACGTGCCGAAACCCTCATCGAGAAACAGGGAATCAATGCGGATTTTGTGGCTCACCAAATCCGATAACGCCAGGGCCAGGGCCAGGCTGACCAGGAAACTCTCCCCGCCGGACAGCGTGCGGGTATCCCGTATCGCTTCCGCCTGCCAGGTATCCACGACTTCCAGTTCCAACTCGGCGGCGGATTTACGCCGCAGCTGGTAACGATCCTGCAGGCGCGCCAGCTGCCGGTTCGCCAGATGAATCAAATGTTCAAGGGTGAGACCCTGGGCAAACTTGCGGAATTTGTCCCCCTCTTTGGAGCCTATCAGCTCGTTGAGGTAGCTCCAGTCCGCATAGGCCGCCTCGCTGTCGGCAATAGCCTGCAGCAGGTTGTGCTGATCGAGCCGGCGGCGTTCATGGCTGGACAATTGCTGCTGGATTTCACCCTGCCGCCGGGCTTTTTCCGCCAGCAGGGTTTTGACGGCGGCCAGCCGCTGCTCCACGGCGGCGGGCTGTTGCTCCTCTCCCAGGTCGGCAGGACGTTCCGCCAGACTGTTTTTCAGCGCCTGTTCCGCCTGTTCATACCAGGCCGCGGCGTGCTGGCGCCGCTCCTTGAGCTTCTCTTCCATGTCCCGCAATTGATCCCTTTCCTGCGGGGGCAGCAGAGCCGATAGCAATTCGGCGACGGTGGCGAACGGGCTGCTGTCGAGAGCGCCTTGCAGCGCGGCCCCGGCCTGCTGCGTCTGCATGTCGAATTCCTGTAATTGACGCTGTTGCGCTTCGATACTGCCCGTTAATTGCAGCAGTTGTTCCCTGGCATGCTGCAGCCGTTGCTCCGCCTGCTGGCGCGCCTGTTCCGCCGTTTCTCCCAGACGGCGCAGTTCGTCGCTTAACTGCGACACGGTGGCATCCCCCACCCATAACCGCCGCTCATCCCGCGCCTGTTGCAAAGCGGTTCGGGTGTGTTCGGTCCGCTGTTCAAGCTCGGCCGATTGGCGCGCGAGTTCCTCCAGGCTGTCTTGGTGGTTGCGAATTTCATTAGCCTGCGCCGCCAGGGACACCTTAAGCTCCTGCTCCTGCTGCAAATGTCCGCACCACAGCTGCCACTCTTGCTGGCGCGCCGCCAGCCACTCCTCGACATTATTCTCTTCCGGCACGGTAAGCCCGAGGGGGGACAACGACGCGGCGATTTCCGTCGCCAACCGCCGGACCAGGGTTTGCTGCTCGGTCAGGCGCAGCGTGGCCTGCTGTAACGTCTGCGCGGTGGTGTGCTGTAACTGGTCGTTCAGCGCCAGCCGGGCCTCGGCCGATGCCACTTTCCCGTTGGCTTCGTTCATGGCGTCTCGCGCGGCCTGTAATTGACCCTCGGCCTGCCGCCGCGTCTCGAGCCGTTCCGCTAACGCCTGCTCCCGCGCATCCTGTTGCGCCAGCCATTCCGCCACGTTCCCGTCGTCGGCGGGTGAGAGTTCCCTGCCCAGCGCGGCGGCGGCCAACGCCCACTGCTCATCAATGGCCGTCAGTTCCCTTTGCAGTTGCGCCTCGTCATCCGCCGCTTGATGCCGTTGGTTCAGCAGCATGCCGCTGCGGGTATCCGTCGCCACCCGGTCGGCGGTTATCGCCGATACTTCCTGTTGCAGCGCCTGCAGCCTGAGCTCGGTTTGCGCCGGCTCCGGCAGCCGGTAATGATCGACAAAGGGGTGTTCAACGGCGCCGCACAGCGGGCAGGGCAGCCCGGATTGCAAATGTGCTCTTTGGCCTTCCAGCGCGACAATGCGCTGCTCAAGCTGATAGCGGGCGCTGACTTCATTCAATAACCGGGACTTTTCCTCCCACTGCTGTTGCCTGGTCCGGCTGCTTTGCGCCAGCGCATCGAGTTCCTGCTGCAATGCCGTCTGTCGCACGGCGGCGGCGGCGAGATCCCGCGTGAGCCGCCGGCGCTGGGGCAATAACGATACGAGCACGGTGCGGGCAGGGCTATGCCGGCGGCTTAGCTCCCATTCATCTTGCAGCGCGCCAAAGGGAGTGAGGGCTTCCCACTGCTCCCGTTGGCGCTGCAGTTCGTTAAAGCGTTCGGTGAGGACAGCCACCTGCCGGCGGCAGCTCTTGGCCTCGGCAAGGACCGCTTGCCGTTCGGCCAGCAGCTCTTGCTGCTGTTGCAGGCAGCCATCGAGCTGCCGGCCCAACTGGTCCGCCTGCAGGCGTTCCCGCTGCCGGCGGGCGAAGAGTTCGCGCCACAGCGGCAACCCTTCTCCCCACTGGCGATAGTCCGGATGCTGCGTTAAATAGCTCTCGGCCTGCCGGAGCTGCTGTTCGGCCCGGGAAAGGGCGGTCTGTTGTTCCGCCAGCGCCGATTGTCTTTTTTGCCGCTGGGCGCTGAGCTCCCGGGCAGACTGGCGCAGTTGCGCCGCCTGTTGTTCCAGTCCTGCGATATGCTGATCCAGGGGAATAATGCGCTCGTCCATAAGCTGCTGAAGCTGCCGCCGGTGCCGGAGATAATCCTGCCAGCCCTGGCGGGCGCGCTCGAAAGCCTCCTGCAAAGGCAGTAAAGCCTGCTGCGTACGTTGCTGTTCGGCGCGCTGCGCGGCGATGGACTCGTCCAGGTGTTGCTGCCTAAGTCGGCTGCGTTGCTGCTCTTCCAGCAGCGGACGCAGGGACTCCGCGGGTTCCCCCCGGGTCAGCCGGGACAGCTGCGGCTGCGCTTCGTCATAAGCCCGCGCCGAGGCCTGTTGCCTTTCACGGGCGGCGGACAAGGCCGCCGTAAGCTGCCCGTGCCTTGCCAGCCAGTCCAAATGACGCTGCAGCGCCTGCTGTTGGTGGTTTAGCCTTAGCTCCTCTTCCTTTAATCGCGCCAGCTCATCGTTTAGTGCCTGCAGTTGCGGTTCGGTGAGCAGCTCAATGGCGGCGGCGCGGGCCTGCAAATTGTCCAGCTCTCCTTTGACCGCTTTATGGCGTTCGAATATGCCGGCGGAAATGCGGCCGTAGATGTCGGTGCCGGTGAGCTCTTCCAAGAGTTCGGCGCGCTTTTTGGCGTCGGCATTGAGAAAGGCGGCGAAGTCCCCCTGCGCCAACAGCATGGATTTGGTGAAACGCCCGAAGTCCAGCCCGGTGATGTCGGTGACCAGCCGCAGCTTGTCGTTGATTTTATCCGCCAGGATACGGCCGTCGGCGATGAGCGCCAGTTCGGTTCTCGGCGGCTGCAGGTTGCCCTGCGGGCTGTTTTTCGCCCGCCGCTGGCTCCAGAAGGCGCGGTAGCCGATACCTTTCACTTCGAACTCTACCTCCGCCAGCGCTTCGGCGGTGTGGCGGGTCATCAGCTCCTGGCCGGGATTGCCGCCCAGACGGGGAGTCTGGTGATAAAGCGCCAGACAAATGGCGTCCAGCAGGGTGGTTTTACCGGCGCCTGTGGGACCGGTAATGGCAAACAGGCTGGCGCCGTCGAAAGGTGCGGCGGTAAAATCGATTTTCCATTCCCCTTGCAGCGCATTGAGATTTTTCAGCCGCAGCGTCAGGATTTTCATCGGCTGGGCTCCTGTGCCGGACTTTCGTGCCGGATATCCGTCACCACCCGGTCATACAGCAGGCGGATGCGGCTGAGTTCCTCTTCATCCCGCACCAGCGCCTGCGCCAGGCGGCGTTCGAACACCTCTTCCACGCTGAGTTCTGTCAGCGTTTCATGAGGCTCTTTTTCCAGCGCCTGGCGCCGCTGCTCGCGGTTGCGGCGCAACAGCAAAATGTCCACCGGCAGATCGGCGGCAATCTGCTGTATTTGCCGCTGGATATCATTAAGCCAGGCATCGGTCAGCACTTCGATATCCAGCCATACCCTCGTCTCGCCCCGGTAATCGCGAAAGGTGAGCAACTGCGCTTCAATTTCCGCCAGGGTGCCGCGAATCAGGCGCAGGGGCTGGACCTCCGGCACCGTCAACGGCGTCACCACCGCCGTCAGGTCCGGCTGGAAATCCACCATATTGACCTGTTTGGGCTGGCCGGCCTCGTCAAAGCTCAGGGGGATGGGGGAGCCGCAATACAGAATATTCGGCCGGCCGCCGACGCTTTGCGGCCGGTGAATATGACCGAGGGCGATGTAATCGGCGGGGGGAAATAACTGGACGGGAAAAGCATCCAGGCTGCCGATATAGATATCCCGTACCGAATCGCTGGTGCCGGCGCCCACGGCGGTCAAATGACCGGTGGCGACGATGGGCACCGGCGCGGTCAGGGTATCGCGCAACGCCATGGCCTGTTGATATAAATCCCGGTAATGTCCGGCGATGGCATCCATCAGGGAGCGCTGTTTGTCATCCCCCGACTCGCCGGCGCGGCTTACCAGCATATCCCTGGCCCGTAAAAAAGGGATGGCGCACAAAATCGCTCCCGGTTTTCCGCTACGCTCATCAAGCACGAAAACCTGCTGTTCGGCGTCGCCGCCGGCAATGACGCGGGTATTGAGGCAGGCCAGCAGTCCGCGTGATTCGTTGAGGGTGGCGACGGCGTCATGATTCCCCGCCAGCACAATCAGCCCGCAGCCGGTGGGCTGTAGCTCCACCACAAAACGGTTGAAGAGTTCCCGTGCATAGCTGGGGGGCGTGCCGGTATCGAATATATCGCCGGCCACCACCACCGCGTCCGCCTGATGCAGTTCAACCTGCGTCACCAGCCAGCGCAGGAAGGCCTGATGTTCATGGGCGCGATTCTTGGTGAAAAACGACTGACCCAAATGCCAGTCAGAGGTATGAATGATCCGCATGAGGCTCCGGAGAAAATCCCTGAATCAGGGCGAGAGTATATACCCAATAGCGTTCAGGTTGCAGCCAACGCAGCCGCAACCTGAACGCTATCGGGTATAACCCTTGCTTTGGCGGATGCCGAAATAAAGGTGCGATTATATAATTTGCGGCGGAAAAACGGCGATCTCCTATCCTTGAAGCAGGCGGCGCCTATTTTAATAAATCTGTCATAAAAGTGACGCATAATGCCCGGGCACGATAACCGCAGAGAATAAACGGCAGGAAAATAATGGCAAAACGCATATTAGTCGTGGAAGATGAAGCACCCATCCGTGAAATGGTCTGCTTTGTTCTTGAACAAAATGGCTTCCAGCCTATTGAGGCGGAAGATTACGGCAGTGCGGTGAGTCGTATGGCGGAGCCTTATCCGGATCTGGTCCTGCTCGACTGGATGTTGCCCGGCGGTTCGGGTATACAGTTTATCAAACTGATGAAGCGCGAAGTATTGACGCGCGATATTCCTGTCATGATGCTGACGGCGCGCGGCGAGGAGGAAGACCGGGTGCGGGGACTGGAAGTGGGGGCGGATGATTATATTACCAAGCCCTTCTCTCCCAAGGAACTGCTGGCGCGGATCAAAGCGGTAATGCGGCGTATCTCGCCGATGGCGGTGGAAGATAAAATCGAAGTGCAGGGCTTGAGCCTGGACCCCTCTTCGCACCGGGTAACATCCAATGAGCTGGCGTTGGATATGGGGCCTACCGAATTTAAACTGCTGCACTTTTTCATGACCCATCCCGAACGGGTCTACAGTCGCGAACAGTTGCTCAACCATGTATGGGGTACCAATGTTTACGTGGAAGATCGTACGGTGGACGTGCACATTCGTCGTTTACGCAAGGCGCTGGAAACAGGCGGGCACGATCGGATGGTACAGACGGTACGGGGAACCGGCTATCGTTTCTCGGCCCGCTATTGAATCTGTCTCAAGGGAGAACGGCCGGTGCTAGAACGTTTATCCTGGAGCAAACTGCTGCTTGAACTGGGGTTTTTTTGCCTGCCCGCCCTGCTGTTGTCGTTACTTATCGGGCATTTGCCCTGGCTGCTGGCGGCGGCGCTGTTGGCGGCGCTGCTGCGTAACTATTATTATCAGCTCCGGCTGTCCTGGTGGCTGTGGGTAGACCTGAGCCGGACCCCGCCGGTGGGCCGCGGCAGTTGGGAACCGCTGTTCTACGGCCTGCATCAGATGCAGCTGCGCCATCGCCGCCGCCGCCGCGATTTGGCAACGCTGTTCAAGCGATTTCGCAGCGGTGCGGAAACCCTGCCGGATGCGCTGGTGATGCTGACCGGCGACGGCCATATATTTTGGTGCAATGGCTTGGCGCAGCAGCTGCTGGGCTTTCGCTGGCCGGAAGACAACGGCCAGCATATCCTCAATTTGCTGCGTTACCCCGAGTTTAATGAATACCTGCAAAATCAATCCTTTCAGCGGCCCCTTACGCTACACATCAACAACCAGCGCTATGTGGAATTCCGGGTGATGCCTTACACCGACGATCAGCTGTTAATGGTGGCGCGGGACATTACCCAGATGCGACAACTGGAAGGGGCGCGGCGCAACTTTTTCGCCAATGCCAGCCATGAGCTGCGTACGCCGCTGACGGTCCTGCAGGGTTATCTGGAGATGATGAACGATCAGGAGATGGACCCGGCGATTCGCGCCAAGGCAATCCATACCATGCAGGATCAAACGCAGCGCATGGAGCGCCTGGTTAAACAACTGCTGGTGCTTTCCCGCATCGAAGCCGCTCCCCACAACGAAGTCAACGAGAATATCGACGTTCCTTCCATCCTCAAGCGGCTGCAGCAAAGCGCGGAGGGGCTGAGCCAGGAGCGCCACGACATTGTGTTTCGCGTTAATGAGCATCTGCGGGTGCGCGGTAACGAAGAGCAGCTGCGCAGCGCCATGTCGAATCTGATTTACAACGCGGTGATCCACACGCCGCCGGGCACCCGTATCGAGGTCTGCTGGCAGCGTACCTCCGCCGGCGCGGAATTCCAGGTGAGCGACAATGGCCCGGGTATCGCGCCGGAGCATATCCCCCGCCTGACCGAGCGTTTTTACCGGGTGGATAAAGCCCGGTCACGGCAAACCGGCGGCAGCGGCCTCGGGCTTGCCATTGTGAAACACGCCCTCAGCAATCATGACGCGCGCCTGGATATCATCAGCGAACCGGGCGCCGGTACCCGATTTTATTTCACCTTGCCGAACCGGTTGATAGTTGCCCCGTCCCTGAAGGAAAATAACCTCACCTTTAAGCCGCCCGTCGAGCTTTGATGAAAATCGTCAGTCCCATCGTCTGCTGTCTGCTCGTATTACTGGCCTGGCCGGCCTCCTCCCGGGCGGTAACGGTATTGTCGGGCAGCCTGACCAGTACCGGTTCCGATACCCTGGCCAATTTGCTGACCGGCTGGGGGATGGATTTTAATCGCCGTTTTCCCGAGGTGGGGGTGCAGATCCAGGCCTCGGGCTCGGCAACGGCGGCGGCGGCGCTGGCCGCCGGCACCACTCAGCTGGGGCCGATGAGCCGCCCCATGACCGTGCCGGAAGTTGACGCATTTCGCCGGCATTACGGTTACCCTCCGTCGGCGGTTCCGGTGGCGCTGGATGCGGTGGTGATTCTGGTGAATGAGGATAATCCCCTGCAATCCCTGCCGTTGAGCCAATTGGACGGCATCTTTTCCATTACCCATAGCTGCGGTCCCTCGCCGGCCTTGAAACGCTGGGGGGACCTGGGGCTGAAAGGGCATTTGGCCGGGCAGACCCTGCTGCGCTACGGTCGCAATTCGGCGTCCGGCACCTACGGCTATTTCCGTCAGCGCGTACTGTGCGGCGGCGATCTGCTGACGTCGGTGAACGAACTGCCCGGCTCGGTATCCGTGGCCCAGGCGGTGGCGGGTTCAGTCAACGCCATCGGTTACGCCGGTATGGGTTTTCACGCCAGCGGCGTCAAAATCCTGGCGTTGACCGACGGGCAGGGGAAAACGGTTCAGCCGGATGATGCCACCCTGCTCAACGGTGAATATCCCCTGGTGCGGTATCTTTATATCTACGTGAATAAAGCGCCGGATCGGCCGCTGGAGCCCATCACAGCGGCGTTTTTTGATCAAATCCTTTCCCCCGGCGGACAGCTGCGCGCTCGCCAGAACGGCTACCGATCGCTGCCGGAGGCCGTCAGGCTGCAGGCACGCCGCAATATCGGACTCGAATAGGCCGGCAGGCTTCGCCGCAGCCATTGACGTCTGTGTATCATTTTATCTTATTGTTATATGTGATCTTATTCAGCAAGTATATATGGAGTTTTTAAGGTTTTAAGAAATTATTCACTGCATTAACGGTGTTTATTCGGCTAATTGTTCCGCATTAATCTTACACTCTTGTTTTGCGCCCCTTTATCAGTTTAAAGTGCGCCGGTTCCAATCCATAGGTTTTTCTTATTTATTACCTAAAAACAGGCACGACAAGATTTCATGAGTCAGCGTTTAACTTATAGAGACATTCTGGCACTCGGCTTTATGACCTTTGCGTTATTCGTCGGCGCCGGCAATATCATTTTTCCCCCCATGGTGGGATTGCAATCCGGCCCTCATGTCTGGTGGGCGGCAGCGGGCTTTTTGATTACCGCGGTGGGACTGCCGGTGTTGACCGTTATCGCGCTGGCCAGGGTGGGGGGCGGCATCGACGCCCTCAGTTCTCCCCTCGGCCGCAAAGCCGGCTTGGTGCTGGCGGTGGTCTGCTATCTGGCGGTGGGTCCGCTGTTCGCCATTCCCCGCACCGCCACGGTCTCCTTTGAAGTGGGCATGGCGCCTTTTACCGGCCAGGGCGGCGGGCCGCTGTTGTGCTATAGCCTGATCTATTTTGTCCTGGTCATCGGCATTTCCCTTTATCCGGGCCGCCTGCTGGATACGGTGGGCCACGTCCTGGCGCCGCTGAAAATAGTGGCTTTAGGCATCCTGGGCGCCGCCGCGCTGCTCTGGCCTGCAGGGAGTCCGATCCCGGCCAGCGAAATCTATAACCAGATGCCGTTCTCAACCGGCTTTGTGAATGGCTATCTCACCATGGATACCTTGGGCGCCATGGTGTTCGGCATTGTCATCGTCAACGCGGCGCGGTCCCGCGGCGTGGATAATCCGCGCCTGCTGACCCGTTATACCGTTTATGCCGGTCTGATTGCCGGCATCGGTTTAACGGCGGTCTATATCACCCTGTTCAAGCTGGGATCGGGCAGCGGCGTGCTGGTGCCCTCGGCGCAAAACGGCGCCGAGATCCTGCATGCGTATGTGCAATACCGGTTCGGCAACGGCGGCAGCGGCTTCCTGGCCGTCTTGATTTTTATTGCCTGCATGGTCACCGCGGTTGGGCTGACCTGCGCCTGCGCCGAGTTTTTCAGCGGGCATTTGCCCCTGTCCTACCGGACGCTGGTGGTGGTGCTGGGGCTGTTTTCCATGTTGGTTTCCAATCTTGGGCTCAGCCATCTGATTCAATTCTCCATACCGGTGCTGACCGCCATTTATCCGCCGTGCATCGTACTGGTTTTACTGAGTTTTACCCTGCGCTGGTGGCGCAGCAGCACGCTTATCATCGCCCCGGCGATGCTGGTCAGCCTGATGTTCGGCTGTGTCGATGCCCTCAAGATGTCGTCGTTCCATGATGCGCTTCCCGCCTGGACAGGCCATTTGCCGCTGTCGGCTCAGGGTCTGGCCTGGCTTTTGCCGACCCTGGCGGTGGGTATCATGGTGGCTGTCTATGATAAGTTCCGTCTACGGCATGAAGTAACCGCTCACTTATAAAATTCAAACAACGCTGTTGGCCACGGAGAATGCTTCGTGGTTTTTGTCATTTGCCAAAACAGAGTATCAGGGATATGCAACAACCACCCGTAACGTTAAAACGCGGTCTCACCACCCGTCATATTCGCTTTATGGCCTTGGGTTCCGCTATCGGCACCGGGCTGTTCTACGGCTCCGCCGACGCGATACAAATGGCCGGTCCCAGCGTCTTGCTGGCCTACCTGATCGGCGGCATCGTGGCGTATATCATCATGCGCGCCCTGGGAGAGATGTCGGTCCACAACCCCAGCGCCGGATCGTTTTCCCGTTATGCCCAGGATAATCTCGGTCCGCTGGCGGGTTATATCACCGGCTGGACCTACTGCTTCGAGATCTTGATTGTCGCCATCGCCGACGTCACCGCCTTCGGTATCTATATGAGCGTGTGGTTTCCGACGGTGCCGCATTGGGTCTGGGTGCTTGGCGTGGTCTTGTTTATCGGCGCCATCAATCTGCTGAACGTCAAGGCTTTTGGCGAGATGGAATTCTGGTTCTCCTTTTTCAAGGTGGCCACCATCATCGCCATGATCCTGGCCGGCGTGGGCATTATCGTCTGGGGTTTCGGCAATGGCGGTCAGCCCACCGGCATTCATAACCTCTGGACTCACGGCGGGTTTTTCAGCCATGGCTTCCTGGGCATGATTTTATCGCTGCAGATGGTGATGTTCGCCTACGGCGGTATCGAGATCATCGGTATCACCGCCGGCGAAGCCAGCGAGCCGGAAAAGTCCATTCCCAAGGCGATTAATTCCGTGCCCTGGCGGATCCTGGTGTTCTATGTGGGTACCCTGCTGGTAATCATGTCGATTTTTCCCTGGAACGAGGTAGGCACCGCGGGCAGCCCGTTTGTGCTGACCTTCCAGAAGCTGGGCATCCCCACCGCCGCCGGCATACTGAATTTTGTTGTGATCACCGCCTCGCTGTCGGCGATCAACAGCGATGTCTTCGGGGTGGGCCGGATGCTGCACGGCATGGCCGGCCAGGGTTATGCGCCGAAAATGTTCGCCCGGGTGTCCCGCCAGGGTATCCCCTGGATAACGGTGCTGGTGATGATGTTCGCCCTGCTTATTGCCGTTTATCTTAACTACATCATGCCGGAAAACATCTTTCTGGTGATTGCATCCCTGGCCACCTTCGCCACGGTGTGGGTGTGGATTATGATCCTGTGCTCGCAGATGGCCTTTCGCCGCCGGCTGGGACCGCAGCAGGTCAAAGCGCTGGCGTTTCCCATGCCCGGCGGAGTGCTGACTTCGGCGGCGGGAGTGGCCTTCCTGCTGTTTATCATCGGGCTTATCGGTTATTTTCCCACCACGCGTATTTCTCTCTACGCCGGCGGTATTTGGGTGGTATTGCTGCTGTTGGGCTACGGTTTTACCGCCGGCGGCCGGGCGACGCCGCCAGCATTAGCTGAAGAAAACCCGCCGGTAGCGGCGGGTTTATTCAAATATACTACTCAATAAGTGTCCGTTTATTACAGCTTATCGATGTTCTCAGACAGGTATTTGGCCACGCCCAGGGTGAAGCGTCCATGCCTTCCTGACCCTTTTCCCACTGTGCCGGGCACACTTCGCCGTGCTCTTCATGGAACTGCAGCGCGTCAACCATACGAATCATTTCATCGATGTTGCGGCCCAGCGGCAGGTCGTTAACCACCTGATGGCGGACAACGCCTGCTTTGTCGATCAGGAACGAACCGCGCAGCGCCACGCCGGCTTCCGGATGTTCAATACCGTAAGCCTTGATGATTTCATGTTTGATGTCGGCAACCAGCGGATATTTAACCTGGCCGATGCCGCCTTTATCCACCGGCGTGTTGCGCCAGGCGTTATGTACAAACTCTGAATCAAAGGATACGCCGACGATTTCAACGCCGCGATTTTGGAATTCAGCGAAACGTTTATCAAAGGCAATCAGTTCTGACGGACACACGAAGGTGAAGTCCATCGGCCAAAAGAAGATAACGGCGGGTTTACCCTTGATAAAACTATGCAGATTGAAGTTATCAACGATTTCTCCGTTGCCCAAAACCGCTGCAGCGGTAAAGTCGGGTGCTTGACGAGTGACCAGGACCATGTGTACTCCTGTAAAATACGGTTAGGTTGGTTGACAGGGAAGATGTAAAACGAGAGTCAGTATAGGTTGTCGCAGCTAATGGATAAAGCCATTGACGCCGATTGATGAGATAGTTTTTACCTATTAATTTGATTAGTATTTTATTTTTATATTACAAAATAACCCTTTGCGATACAAGGGAAAAACGTTAAAGATTTTATTTCATTCCAGTAACAATTAGTGCTGCTTGTTGTTTACAAGGTGAATGCGCCCTGATGCGCCAGCTGCAACATATCCGGGTAAAGTTGCCAAAAACAGGCCTCCAGCGCCGGATAATGTTGTTCAATTTCCGGGTAAATTTCCCCCAGCGCGGCCAGTCTGGGCCGCCGGCTCGCCATGCCCGTCAACACCTGCGCTAAAAAAGGCCGCTGGGCATAACGTTCGAGCCAACGTTCACGCCAAAGATAGGTATTAAGCGAGCGGAACGCTTCCGGCGTTTGCGGCAGCGCCGGCGTAATCACCGCTTCGGCCTGCAGCACGAACCGGCGTAACGGTACGTCCGGCACGACCCGGCTCCAGTGGAGCGCCAGAAAATGATCCCACACCACGTCCAGCGCAATGGGCGCCACCCGCCGGTAATCGGCGCTGAACAGGGTTTTGGCGGATTTCACCACCGTATGGCTATCGGTAAGGGTATCAATGCGCCGGTGCATGCGGATACCGGCCACTACTTCGGCGGAATAAAGTCCGTCGGGGTTGCCGCGGACAAAATCCGCCATCAGATTGCCTAATAGCGAGCTGCGCGCCACGGAGGCGAGATGGAGATGAGCAAGAAAATTCATTGCAAGAGTATAAGGTAAAACACCGGCAAAGCCGCTTATTTCTTGCAGGCCGCGCTGCATAGCCCTAGACTAAGCCGCCTGTTTTTTTGTCTTAAGTGAACTGGAATGCGTGTCGCCGAATTCTCATATGAACTTCCTGAGGCCCTGATTGCCGACTATCCCCTGCCGGAACGCAGCGCCTGCCGCCTGCTGGCGCTGGACGGACCCTCCGGCGAGATGACGCACGGCGTATTTACCGATCTGCTGGATCGGTTGGCGCCCGGCGATCTGCTGGTATTCAATAATACCCGGGTGATACCGGCCCGGCTGTTCGGCCGTAAGCTCAGCGGCGGCAAAATCGAAGTGCTGGTGGAGCGGGTACTGGACGATCATCGGGTATTGGCCCATGTGCGCGCGTCCAAGTCGCCTAAACCCGGCGCCGCGCTATTGCTCGGGGACGATGAAAGCATTGCCGCCACCATGGTGGCGCGCCGTGATGCGCTGTTTGAGCTGCGCTTCGATGACGACCGGGATGTGCTGACGCTGCTGAATGCCGCCGGTCATATTCCGCTGCCGCTCTATATCCATCGACACGACGAGGAAACCGACCGGGAGAGCTACCAGACGGTTTACAGCGAACGTCCCGGCGCGGTGGCCGCCCCTACCGCCGGCCTGCATTTTGACCAGCCCATGCTGGATGCCCTGCGGGACAAGGGCATTGAAATGGCGTTTGTCACCCTGCACATCGGGGCGGGCACCTTTCAGCCGGTGCGGGTTGAAAACCTTGAAGAGCATGTGATGCATTCGGAGTATGCCGAAGTCCCGCAGGAAGTGGTGGATGCGGTGCTGGCATGCAAGAAGCGCGGCAACCGGGTCGTCGCGGTGGGCACCACCTCGGTGCGTTCCCTTGAAAGCGCCGCGCAGGCGGCCCGGGGGGCGGTTATCGCGCCGTTTTTCGGCGATACCGATATATTTATTTTTCCCGGCTATCGGTTTCGCATTATCGATGCGTTAATAACAAATTTCCATTTGCCGGAATCGACCCTGATTATGCTGGTATCGGCGTTTGCCGGCTATAAACATACCATGGCGGCTTATCATGAGGCCGTGGCGCTGGAATACCGTTTTTACAGTTACGGCGATGCCATGTTCATCACCCGTAACGATTTGGCCGCCCTGGACGCCATTGGCGAACGGTAGGCCGCAATCCCGCCGGGGGCGAAATGCCGCCCGGCTTTGCTGCCGCTGTGAACGCAGCCGGCATAAACTGCATCGGACTGTTTCTCCGGTGTCGGAGGCTGAGTGAAGTACGAATTAATCAAAACTGACGGCCGGGCGCGCCGCGGACGCCTGGTATTCGAGCGCGGCGTGGTGGAAACCCCGGCGTTTATGCCGGTGGGCACCTACGGCACGGTAAAGGGCATGACTCCGGAAGAGGTGGCTGAAACCGGCGCGCAAATCATCCTGGGCAATACCTTTCATCTCTGGCTGCGTCCGGGGCAGGAGATCATGAAACTGCACGGCGATCTGCATGATTTTATGCAGTGGCACGGTCCGATTCTCACCGATTCCGGCGGCTTCCAGGTGTTCAGCCTGGGGGATATTCGCAAGATAACCGAAGAGGGCGTGCATTTTCGCAATCCCATCAATGGCGATGCGATATTCCTCAGTCCGGAAAAGTCGATGGAAATCCAGCATGACCTGGGTTCGGATATCGTGATGATATTCGACGAATGCACGCCATTTCCCGCCGAACATGACTATGCCCGCAAATCCATGGAGATGTCGCTGCGTTGGGCGGAGCGAAGCCGCCGCCGTTTTGACGAGCTGGGAAACAAAAATGCGCTGTTCGGCATCATCCAGGGCAGCGTTTACGAAGATTTACGAGATGTTTCGGTAAAAAGACTGGTAGAGATCGGCTTTGATGGTTACGCTGTGGGCGGCCTGGCGGTGGGTGAGCCGAAAGCGGATATGCACCGCATTCTCGAGCACGTCCTGCCGCAGATTCCGGCTGACAAACCGCGTTATCTGATGGGCGTGGGTAAACCGGAAGATTTGGTGGAGGGCGTGCGTCGCGGTATCGATATGTTCGACTGCGTAATGCCGACGCGTAATGCGCGCAACGGTCATTTATTTGTCACCGACGGAGTGGTGAAAATCCGCAACGCCAGTAACAAAAGCGACACATCGCCGCTGGATGAACATTGTGATTGCTACACCTGTCGCAATTATAGTCGCGCTTACTTGCATCATCTCGACCGTTGCAACGAAATACTCGGTGCGCGTCTGAATACCATCCATAATCTGCGGTATTATCAGCGTCTGATGGCGGGTTTACGCCACGCTATCGATGAAGGTAAATTAGAGCAGTTTGTTGACGAATTTTATGGCCGGGTTGGAAAACCCGTTCCGCCTTTAGTCGTTGAGTTAAATTACAATGAGGGAATTTAAATGAGCTTTTTCATTTCTGACGCCGCTGCCGCAGCAGGCGGGCCGTCCCAGGGAAGTCCTTACTCTCTGGTGATTATGTTAGTGGTATTTGGCCTGATATTTTATTTTATGATCCTCCGTCCGCAGCAAAAACGCACCAAGGATCATAAAAAGCTGATGGACTCCATCGGCAAAGGCGATGAAGTACTGACCACAGGCGGTCTTGTGGGTCGCGTGACCAAGGTCGCGGATACCGGCTATATTGCGATAGCGTTGAACGATACCAATGAAGTGGTTATCAAACGTGATTTCGTGGCCGCTGTCTTGCCGAAAGGTACGATGAAAGCGCTGTAATTGTCGATTTTCCCGAAGGGAACTGCCGTGTTAAACCGTTATCCTTTATGGAAGTACATCATGCTTATCCTGGCACTTCTCGTCGGGCTGCTGTATGCGCTTCCGAACCTCTATGGTGAGGATCCGGCCGTACAAATCACTGGTGCGCGGGGTGCCGCCGCCAGTGAGACGACGCTGGTTCAGATCCAAAATGTCCTAAAAGAACAGAATATCGCCAGCAAGTCGATCGCCCTGGAAAACGGCGCCATCCTGGCCCGTTTCTCCAATCCGGACGTGCAGCTGCGCGCTCGGGAGGCGTTATTGAGCGCTCTTGGCGAAAATTATGTGGTGGCATTGAACCTGGCCCCGGCCACGCCCCCCTGGTTGGCCATGATGGGGGCCGAACCCATGAAACTGGGTCTTGATCTGCGCGGCGGCGTGCACTTCCTGATGGAAGTGGATATGGATACCGCCCTGGGCAAGCTCCAGGAACAGACCATGGACGCCTTGCGCTCGGATCTGCGTGAAAAAGGCATCCCTTATGCCACGGTGCGCAAAATCGAAAATTACGGCACCGAGGTGAATTTCCGCGACGGGAATTCCCGCGATCAGGCGGTCAGCTACCTGGTCCCGCGCCACCGCGATCTGGTGATCAACAGCACCGGCGATACCGGGCTGCGCGCGGTCATGGCGGACACCCGCCTGCGGGAAGCCCGTGAATATGCGGTGCAGCAGAACATTACCATCCTGCGCAACCGCGTTAATCAGCTGGGTGTGGCCGAGCCGCTGGTACAGCGCCAGGGCGCGGACCGGATAGTGGTTGAGCTGCCGGGTATCCAGGATACCGCGCGCGCAAAGGAAATCCTCGGCGCCACCGCGACGTTGGAATTCCGCCTGGTGAATACCACGGTTGATCGCAGCGCGGCCGCCAGCGGCCGGGTGCCGGGTGATTCCGAAGTGAAATATACCCGCGACGGCCAGCCGGTGGTGCTCTATAAACGGGTCATCCTCACCGGCGACCATATTACCGATTCCACCTCCAGCGCCGACGAATACAACCGCCCGCAGGTCAATATCTCCCTCGACAGCACCGGCGGCACCAATATGTCCAATTTTACCAAGGACAATATCGGCAAGCCGATGGCAACCCTGTTTGTGGAATACAAGGACAGCGGCAAGAAAGACGCCAACGGCCGGGCTATCCTGGCCAAACAGGAGGAGGTTATCAATGTGGCGACCATCCAGTCCCGCCTGGGTAACAGTTTCCGTATCACCGGCATCGATAATCCGAACGAAGCCCGCCAACTGTCGCTATTGCTGCGCGCCGGGGCGCTGATTGCGCCGATTCAGATTGTCGAGGAACGGACTATCGGCCCGACGCTGGGCATGCAGAACATCACGCAGGGTCTGGAAGCCTGTCTGTGGGGGCTGGTGGCATCCATCATCTTTATGGTGGTGTGGTATCGCAAGTTCGGCCTTATCGCCACTACCGCGCTTATCGCGAACCTGGTGATGATCGTGGGCATCATGTCTTTACTGCCCGGGGCGACGCTTACCATGCCCGGGATCGCCGGGATTGTGCTGACGCTGGCGGTGGCGGTGGATGCCAACGTGCTGATTAACGAGCGTATCAAAGAAGAGCTCAAGAACGGGCGTACCGTTCAGCAGGCTATTCATGAAGGTTATAAAGGCGCCTTCTCCAGTATCGTCGATGCCAACGTGACTACGCTTATCACCGCGATTATCCTGTACGCGGTGGGCACCGGTTCCATCAAGGGTTTTGCCATAACCACCGCTATCGGGGTCGCCACCTCGATGTTTACGGCGATTGTCGGCACGCGCGCCATCGTGAACCTGCTTTACGGCGGTAAACGTATCAGCAAAATGTCTATCTAGGAGTGCGGTGTGGCTCAGCAACATAGAGTTGAAGATTTAAACTACGGCCGTAAAGTCTATGACTTTTTGCGCTGGGGTTACGTAGCATTCAGCATTTCCATTACGCTGTTAATCATTTCCGTCGCGCTGATAGCCACCCGTGGATTTAACTGGGGGCTGGATTTTACCGGCGGTACGGTTATCGAGCTGAACCTGAGCAAGGCCGCCGATCTGGATGCCATGCGCGGCGCGTTGGAGCATGCCGGTTTCAAGGATCCGCTGATCCAGAACTTCGGCAGCAGCCGGGATGTGATGGTCCGCATGCCGCCGGTGCAGGACGGCGCCGGCCAGGAGTTGGGCAACAAAGTGCTGGGAGTGGTTAACCAGACCTTTGATTCGCAGGCCACCGTGAAACGTATCGAGTTCGTCGGACCCAGCGTCGGCAGCGATCTGGCGCAGGCCGGCGGCATGGCGCTGCTGGTGGCGCTAATCTGTATCCTGATTTACGTCGGCTTCCGGTTCGAATGGCGGCTGGCCCTGGGGGCAGTGCTGGCCTTGGCTCATGACGTGGTGATTACCATGGGTGTCCTGTCGCTGTTTCATATTGAAATCGATTTGACCATCATCGCCTCGCTGATGTCTGTGATCGGCTATTCACTGAACGACAGTATCGTGGTTTCCGACCGTATTCGTGAAAACTTCCGCAAAATACGGCGCGGCAGCTCTTATGAAATCATCAACGTGTCGCTGACCCAGACCCTGAGCCGCACCTTGATGACCTCGGCCACCACGCTGATGGTGGTGCTGATGCTGTTTATCTTTGGCGGCCCGATCCTGGCCGGTTTCTCCTTGACCATGCTGATAGGCGTCACCATCGGTACGGCTTCATCCATCTATGTCGCCTCGGCGCTGGCGCTGAAGCTGGGGATGAAACGCGAACACATGATCCAGCAGAAAGTCGAGAAAGAGGGCGCGGATCAGCCTTCGTTGCTGCCATAATTTAGCGGATTGCCAGCAGGACAAACCCGCTTCGGCGGGGTCAGATTGCTGACAAACGTACCCCGAGTCAAAAAGGCGGGGCAGGCTGCCAGAAGAGTAAACCGTCCGCGCCAAGGATGGCGCGGATCGAGCCTACAAGGAGGTATTTCCGGCGTGTTTACGATCTGGCAGTTTGCCCCGACCGAGCACTTTGCCAACAAGCTCCCCCCGCTTCGGCGGGGTTTATTATATCCGCCGCTATTGCTGGGACAGTGGCTTGACGGCGTCGGGGGGCGGTGGGGAATCCGGGGATATTTTGATAATATCGTGCAGCCGGACAAAACCCACCTGTTCCGGCGCCAGTCCGCTCAGGCGCAGCTCGATGGCGGCGTCGGATTTCGGCAGCAGCGAGGCGGGCACCACAATGGACTGGCTCAGGGCATCGGCGGTCAGGGGTTTGCCGGTTGCGGGATCCACCTGGCCCCAATCCACCGTGGCGGAGAAAGGCGTCAACGGCTGATTGTCGGTGGTGCGGATACGCATTAGCGTCCTTGAACCATTTGCTTCCGTTTCGATCGGGCTCAGCGATACCTGAAGCTTGCCGACCTGGCTTTCCACCTCGGCGGCGGTTTGGGCGGCGGGATAAATATACACGCCGCTGGTGGACTGCGCGTTAAGGGCATTCTGCTGCATCAATGCCGACACCTGGTTGTTGAGGTAATCCAGCCGCTGGTTCAACTGGCCCATTTCGTTCTTCAGGGCGGGGGCGTGAGCGTTCGGTTGTCTGGCGCATCCGGCAAGCAACAGCAGGGCGACAACAACACAGGCCGGGCGGTAAGCGATTGTCATAGCAACAGTTTCCTTATTCTGCCGATAAATTACAGCTTAGCCCGGAACACCGCAAAAGTCATGAACTGAAAGGCAGGAGAATTCCGAGTCCTTTGCTTGCGGCCGGGGAAGGGCCTTTGTTGTCGCCACAGTTCGCGCTAAACTAGCATACCCCTATCAGCCGCACAGGAAGCTTTATGCATTGTCCTTTTTGTTCCGCAGTCGATACCAAAGTCATTGATTCCCGTCTGGTGGGGGATGGTTCCCAAGTCCGGCGCCGCCGGCAATGCCTGGTTTGCAACGAGCGTTTCACCACCTTCGAGGTGGCGGAGCTGGTATTGCCCCGGGTAATCAAAAGCAATGATATCCGGGAGCCATTCAATGAAGATAAATTACGCGGCGGCTTTTTGAAGGCGCTGGAAAAAAGGCCGGTCAATTCCGACGATGTGGAAATGGCCATCAACCACATCAAATCGCAGCTGCGCGCCACCGGCGAACGGGAAGTTCCGAGCAAAATGATCGGGAACCTGGTGATGGACGCGCTGAAAAAGCTGGATAAGGTGGCCTATATCCGTTTCGCGTCGGTGTATCGCAGCTTCGAGGATGTACGGGAGTTTGGCGAAGAGATTGCCCGTCTTCAGGATTAAGGTGGTGTTATGCAGCAGGATGAATATTACCTGGCGCGAGCGTTTGAACTGGCCCGCCGCGGACGTTTTACCACCACGCCGAATCCGAATGTCGGCTGTGTCATCGTGCGGGACGGCAAGATTGTCGGCGAAGGCTTTCACTACCGCGCCGGCGAGCCGCATGCCGAAGTGCATGCCCTGCGCATGGCCGGTGAGGCGGCTCGGGGCGCCACAGTCTACGTCACGCTGGAACCCTGCAGCCATCAAGGCCGGACGCCTCCCTGCGCCGATGCGCTGATTGCGGCGGGCGTGGCGCGGGTAGTAGTGGCCATGCAGGATCCGAATCCCCAGGTCTCGGGGCGGGGCATGCACCTGCTGCGGCAGGCGGGTATCGATGTCCGTCACGGATTGATGATGGCCGAGGCGGAAGAGGTGAACCTGGGTTTTCTAAAGCGCATGCGCACCGGTTTCCCTTATGTCCGGCTGAAACTGGCCGCATCGCTGGATGGACGCACCGCCATGGCTTCCGGCGAAAGCCGGTGGATAACCTCTACCCATGCGCGGGAAGATGTGCAATCTTTCCGTGCCCAAAGCTCCTCAATCCTGTCCACCAGCGCCACGGTGCTGGCGGACGATCCCGCCCTGACCGTTCGCTGGCACTCGTTGCCGGAACAGGTCCGCTTATGTTATCCCCAGTCCGAATTGCGCCAGCCGGTGCGGGTGATTATCGACAGCCGTAACCGCGTAACCCCGGCCCACCGGCTGATAGCCGAGGAGGGGCAAACCTGGCTGGCCCGCCTGGCGGCGGATAACCAGCCCTGGCCGTCATCCGTTGAACAAATCGCCATGCCCGCGGGAGATACCGATAACCCCCGCATCGATCTGGTGATCCTGATGATGCAATTGGCCCGGCGCCAGATAAACAGCGTCTGGGTCGAGGCCGGCGCCGCCCTGGCCGGCGCGCTGCTGCAGGCGGGGCTGGTGGGTGAGCTTATCCTTTACCTGGCTCCCCGGCTGCTGGGGGACGGGGGCAGGGGGCTGTGCGTCCTGCCGGGGCTTGAGCGCCTGGCGCAGTCGCCGTCGTTTACGGTGGCGGATTTATGCCAGGTCGGACCGGATATCCGGGTACGACTTAAACCTGGCTACGCGGATTAATTGGCCCGCGCAGCGGACAAAAGAATATGTTAGAATCCGCCCCCTCTTGGGGCAATTATCGCCATTTGCCAACTGAAGGAAAGCCATGAACGTTATTGAAGGTGTTATTGCCACTCCACAAGCCCGTATAGCGATCGCGATTGCGCGTTTCAATCATTTCATCAACGACAGCCTTCTTGAAGGCGCCATCGATGCCCTGAAACGTATCGGGCAGGTGAAAGACGACAATATCACCGTGGTCTGGGTCCCCGGGGCCTATGAATTGCCGTTGGCGGTCCGCGCGCTGGCGGACAGCAAGAAATTCGATGCCGTGGTGGCGCTGGGCACGGTTATTCGCGGCGGCACAGCGCATTTTGAATACGTTGCCGGCGGATGCAGCACCGGCTTATCCCGCGTGGCCCTGGACAGCGTATTGCCGGTGGCGTTCGGGGTATTGACTACGGAAAGCATCGAACAGGCGATTGAACGGGCCGGCACCAAGGCCGGCAACAAAGGTGCGGAAGCCGCATTGACCGCACTTGAAATGATTAACGTACTGAAAGCTATCAACGCGTAAGTAAAGGGGAATTTTGTGAAACCTGCTGCTCGTCGCCGTGCCCGTGAATGTGTCGTCCAGGCGCTTTACGCATGGCAAGTATCTCATAACGATATTGCCGAAATTGAAGTCCAGTTCCTGGCGGAACAGGATGTCACGGACGTTGATATCGCTTATTTTCGCGAGCTGTATTCAGGTACGGCGACGCATGCGGCGGAGCTGGATCAGCTGATGGCCCCTTATCTTTCACGCCAGCTTGACGAGTTAGGCCATGTGGAACGGGCTATTTTACGCCTGGCCTTGTACGAGTTAAGCAAACGCCAGGATGTGCCCTACAAAGTGGCGATCAACGAGGCCATTGAACTGGCCAAGACGTTCGGCGCGGAAGAGAGCCACAAATTCATCAACGGCGTACTGGACAAGGCGGCGCCCTACATCCGCCCCAACCGCAGGTAGCACGGCGGGTGAGAATGCCGGATCCGGCGCGCGCCGCGGTAGCGGGACAACTCTATTTGGATAGGTTATGGCCTGTGGCGAATTCGATCTGATTGCCCGTTATTTCGACCGGGTAAAAAGCGCACGCCGTGATGTCGTGATGGGCATCGGCGACGATTGCGCCCTGTTGTCGGTTGATGAAAAACGGCTGATTGCGGTCAGTACCGATACCCTGGTATCGGGCATCCATTTTTTGCCGACGATTTCGCCGGCGGATCTCGGCTATAAATCCCTGGCGGTTAATCTCAGCGATCTGGCCGCCATGGGGGCCGATCCCGCCTGGCTTTCGCTGGCGCTGACCCTGCCGGAGATGGATGAAAACTGGCTGGCCGCCTTTAGCGACAGCCTGTTTGAGCAATTGGACTACTACGGCATGCAGCTGGTGGGCGGTGATACCACCCGCGGCCCGCTGAGCCTGACCCTGACCATCCAGGGGCTGATTCCCGCCGGGCGCGCCATTCTCCGATCCGGCGCCCGCATCGGCGACTGGATCTATGTCACCGGCACCCTGGGTGACAGCGCCGCCGGCCTGGCTGTACTGCAAGACCGGCTTATGGTGGCGGCCGCCCCCGACCGGCAATACCTCCTTGAACGCCATTTACGGCCGCAGCCGCGCATTTTGCAAGGTCAGGCCCTGCGGGATCTGGCCAGCTCAGCCATTGATTTGTCGGACGGCCTCATATCGGACCTGCGGCATATTCTCGACCGCAGCGATTGCGGCGCGCGCATCCATCTGGAAGATCTGCCTTATTCCACCGCCCTGCGCCGCCAGGTCTCGCCGGATCAGGCGCTGCGCTGGGCGCTCAGCGGCGGGGAAGATTATGAACTCTGCTTTACCGTGCCCGAAATCAATCGCGGCGCGCTGGATGTGGCATTAGGACATGCGGGCGCGGATTTTACCTGCATCGGCCAAATCGGACCCCGCAGCGAAGGCCTGCAGCTACTGCGGGATAATCAACCGGTAGACCTTGATTGGCACGGTTATGACCATTTCAGCCGGGAGTGACGCCATGACCAGTGAAGTGACGCTCGGCATCAGCCGGATCAAACTGCGTAATCCCTGGCACCTGATGTCCACCGGTTTCGGCAGCGGACTGTTTCCCTGGATGCCTGGCACCGTCGGTTCGCTGGCGGCCATACCTATCTGGTGCCTGATGACTTTCCTGCCCTGGCAGCTTTACTCCCTGGTGGTGATGCTGGCCATCTGCCTGGGGATCTATGCCTGCCATAAAACCGCCAAAGATATGGGCGTGCACGATCACGGCTGCATCGTCTGGGATGAATTTGTCGGTATGTGGATTACCCTGATGGCCCTGCCGGTGAACGACTGGCGCTGGGTGCTGGCGGGATTTCTGCTGTTTCGCGTGCTGGATATCTGGAAGCCCTGGCCCATCCGGTGGTTCGATCGTGAAGTCCACGGCGGCGTGGGGATCATGATCGACGATATCATCGCCGGCATCGTCGGCGCCGGGCTGATCTATATGCTGGGCCACCATTGGCCTTTGTTTTAAGCCGATATCGCAGCCCTCCGCAACATCCTAAACACCGGACATGAATAGATCCTGTTAAAGGGAAACCGTGCTGATGGGGTCGAATCGGGCGTGGTTTTCCCGCCCGACCGAGCGCCCCACAGCGCGGTAAGCCCGCTATCACCGAACGTGCAGCGAGCCTGTTAAAGGAAAGGGAAACCGCGCCGATGTGACCCCCTAGGCAAATCCCACCGGATAATGCGGGACATAGGCGGTTTCCAGCTCGGCAATGTCCTGCTCGTCCAGCGCCACATCCAGAGCACCGACCAAATCAGCGAATTGATCCGGACGGGATGCGCCGATAATCGGGACGGTCACCGCCGGCTTGCTCAACACCCAAGCCAGCGCGACCTGCGCCCTGGAAACGCCGCGGGTATCGGCTATCACGCCCACGCGCTCGGCTATACGGGCATCCACCTCTTCAGTACGGGTATACATCGCCGTGAGCACCTCATCTGAAACCGATCGGGCGGTGGTCTCACCCCAGGGACGGGTCAGCTTGCCGCGGGCCAACGGGCTCCAGGGCAGAACAGCGATATTTTCAAACTGGCACAGCGGATGCATCTCCCGCTCTTCCTCGCGCTGGATCAGATTATATTGATCCTGCATGGTGACAAACCGGGTCCAGCCGTGCAAATCCGCCGTATATAGCGCGCGGGCAAATTGCCAGGCGTACATTGACGATGCGCCGATAAAACGCGCCTTGCCGGCCTTCACCACATCGTGCAGCGCCTCAAGGGTCTCTTCCAGCGGGGTATCGTAATCCCAACGATGGATTTGCAGCAGATCCACATAGTCGGTCCCTAAACGGGTCAGACTATCGTCAATGGACTGCATGATTTTTTTACGCGACAGCCCCTTGGGCAAATTGCTCATTTCGTTAAACACTTTGGTGGCCAGCACGATCTGATCCCGCTGGGCAAAATCCTTTAATGCCCGACCGACGATTTCTTCACTGCTGCCGTCGGAATAGCTATTGGCGGTATCGAAAAAGTTGATGCCCGCGTCCAGCGCCTGTTTGATCAGCGGCCGCGAGCTCTCTTCGGGCAGGGTCCACGCATGCTTTCCCCGGGCGGGATCGCCAAATGTCATACAGCCGAGGCATAAACGGGAAACACGAAGATTGGTCTGGCCGAGCGTGGTAAACTGCATGATTATCTCCTGGATAGGCGGCGGTGCCTTAATGAATTTATTATAGCGGCGTTTAACCATCGGAGGCGATGGTAAATGCGATGTGCAACCGGCAGTCAACCGGTTAATGATTTTATTTGTTTCGTTTTTTTGATGTGCTGCAGGGAAATTTATTCTTCATCAAGGATGATTATGCGACTAAATCTTATCTTCTCACCACTATATACGCTTCAGGGAACTGATCAGCGGGAAATATATGTCTAAATCTAACAAGTTAACCACTTTCATCCTGGCATTCATGGTGCTGGGCATCATCGTCGGCGCTCTGGTTCATCAGTTTGCGTCTGTGGACAGCGCTCGCGCCTATGCCGATAACGTCGCGCTGCTCACCGACGTTTTCCTCCGCTTAATAAAAATGGTTATCGCGCCTTTGGTCTTTACCACATTGACGGTGGGTATCATGAGCATGGGAGACACTTCCGCCATCGGAACTTTGGGCGGCAAGGCGTTTCTCTGGTTTATCTCCTCCTCGGTCGTCTCGATCCTGCTGGGCCTGGCGGTGGTGAGTATCATCCAGCCCGGGGCGGGCCTCAATCTGCAGGTGCCGGCGCAGGCGGTGAATACCGGACTGGCCACCGACGGCATGTCCCTGAAAACCTTTATCGCCCACACTTTCCCCACCAGCATAGTTGATGCCATGGGGCACAATGAAATATTGCAAATCGTGGTGTTCTCGCTGTTTTTCGGCATTGCCGGCGCGTCGCTGGGGGAGAAATTCAATAAGCCGCTGGCGGACGGTCTGAATGTGGTATCGCACATCATGCTCAAGGTCACCGGCTACGTCATGTATATGGCGCCCATTGCAATATTTGCCGCCGTGTCGTCGGTTATCGCCAACGAAGGGCTGGGCATCCTGAAAAGCTACGCGTCGTTCATCGGCGGCTATTACCTGGCGATCCTGCTGTGCTGCGTTATGATGGTGGGCTTTTGTTATATTGTTCTGAAGTCCGCCACCTTCCGACTGATAAGCCTGCTAAAGGAGCCGGTGATACTGGCTTTCACCACCAGCAGTTCGGAAGCCGCCTATCCAAAAACCCTCGAACAGCTGCGCCGCTTCGGCTGCCCGAACAATATCGCCTCGTTTGTCCTGCCGCTGGGCTACTCCTTCAACCTGGTGGGCTCGATGATCTATTGTTCGTTTGCCTCGATGTTTATCGCCCAGGCCTACAACATCCACCTCACCGGCGCGGAAGTCGCCATGTTGATGCTCACCCTGATGATGGCGTCAAAAGGCATCGCCGGCGTGCCGCGTTCGGCCCTGGTGGTGCTGGCGGCCACCATCCCGAGCTTTAATATTCCGGTGGCGGGTATCTTGCTGCTGATGGGCATCGACCATGTGCTTGATATGGGGCGTTCCGGTATCAATGTGCTGGGGAACGGTATCGCCACCGCCATGCTATCCCGCCCCGACGCACAGGAAGCGGTGGCGGGGGAGTGGCAGGAAAATCATTGATATACCGATAGATTAAAGTGGCAGCGGCCGGGAAAGGCGGAGCTCATGGATGAGCCGCGTAACGCCGCCGAACGCCTGCAGCTTGAATGATGACGGGTCAGTGCGACGAGATAAAGCCGGAAGCCGTATGCGGCGGGGGCAGGGCGAAATTCGCTTTCATGCGTTTGGCTTCCTCCTGCGGGCTTTGGCCGAATAACCGTTTAAACTCCCGGCTGAATTGCGACGCGCTTTCATAGCCTACATCCAGGCAGGCCGTCGCCGCGGTCATATTGTTGCGCACCATCAGCAGGCGCGCCTGATGCAAGCGGATGGATTTTAGGTATTGTATCGGCGTTGTGTTGGTGACCGACTTGAAATGGCTATGGAATGTGGGCACGCTCATACCCGCTTCGCCGGCCAGCCGCTCGACGTTGAGATCCTGGCTGAACGAGGCGTGTATGCGCGCAATCGCCTTGGCAATCTTGCCGAACCGGCCTTGCATCAGCAGCGCTGCGCGCATAGAACTGCCCTGTTCGCCGGTAAGCACATGGTAATACAGTTCCCGCACCAGGGACGGGCCGAGGATCTCCGCCTCCAATGGCCGGTTCATGGCTTCCAGGAAGCGCAGCACCGATTCGCTGAACCGCCGGTCCATGGGCGTGGAGATCATGCCCTGAGGCCTGGCCTGGACGCCGGTGTAGCGCTGGTCAATGCGGATCATCAAATCCGCCGCCACCTTGAAATCAAGATGCATATAGATAGCCAGCAGCGGTTGTTCCGGGCTGGCATCGGTTTCCATGGTAAAGGGCACCGGCACCGACACGGCGAGATAATGCTGACGGTCATACAGATAAACCCGGTCGCCGAAAAACCCCCGCTTCCTCCCCTGGCAGACGATCACGATGCCCGGATCATATAATACCGGCGTGCGGCTTAGCGGACGGTTGGAGCGCAAAAAGCGCACATCAGGCAGCGCCGTCAGGTTATAGCCCTCCTCCGGAGCCAATTTCCCCAGCAGTGAAACCATGCGGTCCTGCAACGAGGCGTCGTTGCCGTCGGTCT
This sequence comes from Sodalis ligni, assembly GCF_016865525.2. Classification (NCBI taxonomy): domain Bacteria; kingdom Pseudomonadati; phylum Pseudomonadota; class Gammaproteobacteria; order Enterobacterales; family Bruguierivoracaceae; genus Sodalis; species Sodalis ligni. Next base: position 1,435,450 of record NZ_CP075169.1, read on the forward strand.
TTTCCATCCTGTTTTCCTTTTATCGGCGTCTGGGCGCATTATGCCATAGCTTGCCTAGAATATTTACTTGTTCATAGGATTAGGCAAGATAAACAGAACAACAGACAGCCGTTCTATTCTCGCTACGGGATATCATGCAACTCCTCTCTCACTACTTGGGTGTTGAAAATGAATGATTCCGTAAAAAACGATGCGTCTTTACATGAAAACGCGAAAACAACGGGCCCGACTGCCGCCAAAACGCTATTGATAACCGGCGTCAGCAGCGGGTTCGGGCTGGCCTTGGCCAAAGCAGCTCTTGCCGACGGGCATCGGGTAATAGGAACGGTACGAAGCCCGGCGGCAAAGGCCGACTTCGAAGCATTAAACCCGGCACAGGCATTTGGACGGATACTGGATGTTACCGATATTGAACTTATGGATAGCCTGATAGCTGATGCCGAGTCATTGCTGGGCCCCATCGACGTTCTGGTGAATAATGCCGGCTACGGTCATGAGGGGGTTTTTGAAGAATCGCCGCTGGCGGACATGCGGCGCCAGTTTGATGTCAACGTGTTCGGCGCTGTGGCGATGATCAAAGCGGTATTGCCCTATATGCGCAAGCGGCGCGCCGGCCATATTGTCAATATCACCTCCATGGGTGGATTCATTACCATGCCGGGTATTGCGTATTACTGCGGCAGCAAATTCGCCTTGGAAGGTATATCCGAGGCGCTGGGCAAGGAACTGAAGCCGTTTAACATCGCCGTTACCGCCGTGGCGCCCGGTTCTTTTCGCACCGACTGGGCCGGACGCTCCATGGTACGCTCGCCGCGCAATATCGCCGATTACAACGCGATATTCGATCCCATCCGCAAAGCGCGCGAGGAAAAAAGCGGCCATCAGCTCGGCGATCCCGCCAAAGCCGCGCAGGCCATCTTGAGGCTGATTGAAAGCCGGGAGCCCCCCGCCCATTTGTTGCTGGGCAGCGACGCCCTGGCGCTGGTACGGGACAAACTGACGCAATACGCGCTTGAGATTGACGCCTGGGAAAAGGTAACCCGATCCACCGACGGTTAGCCCAATGCGCCGAAGGCTTCGCCCGGGACGGACTGAACTCATCATTTAGACTTTTCCGGTTTCACTTCAGCCGCGGGCGGGAAGATAAAACCAACAGAGTCGGCGAATCATCTGGCGGCCCGCCCTGGCGCTATTGCCCAATGAATAGTCCTCGGCGGCGCCATTCATTTTAAATACGATTGTATTATAATTCCTCCCCATTCAAATTTGCTAAATAATTCGTTTGATATCTATATAATTTAGTTCCTGTCAATAAGGTTGCCAGGCCTTTATTCCCTATGGCTGCCGTTTATTTTAATAAGCCATGCTTCTATTAATTTAAAGTTAAATCAATAATAGATAAGTATTGTTGTGCAATACAAGTAATAAAAATAATATCCTGTTAATTGTGTTTTAATATGTATATTAAATATGGCATTAGATAAAAATATACTAAGTGTCGGGAACTCGGGATTCTTTATTTTGGGGGGCGTCAATATGTACAGGATGGCTTATGATTCAGCCGATCGTTCAATTAAAAATCCTCATCTTGGTTACGCTTTTTTACTCTATCCTTTACTTCATCGCGGCCTGTATGCATGGGTTATAATAGCTATAACGGTGCCTTTCTTTTTGGCGGCGTCCCCTAAGGCGGCCGTGGTGAATAACCCTGCCGGTCCTAACGATAGTTTAACGGCCGGCGGGGAGGCTTTCTTCGATGGCGACGACAAATCCGCCAACCTTGCCTCTTTTGCGCAATCGGCCAGGGAATCATCCAGTCAATTCGGCAGCGCCCGGTTTCAGTTTAATGCAGACGATGATTTTCATTTGAACGGCAGTTCTGTCGATCTGCTGGTGCCCTTTGATAACAGGCCAAATACGATGTTGTTCACTCAATTAAGCGGTCGTCACCGGGACAGCCGCAATACGCTGAATCTGGGCGCCGGCGCCCGCCTGTTTACCAATAACTGGATGTTCGGTTTAAACTCGTTCTTCGATAATGATTTTAGCGGCACAAATCGGCGTATGAGCCTGGGTGCCGAACTCTGGACCCACTATGTTAAATTATCTTCAAACCTTTATTACCGAATAAAAAACTGGAGCCACTCCCCTGATTTGGAGAATTTTGATGAGCGGCCGGCCTTCGGTTACGATATGCGGGGCGATGCCTATTTGCCGTTCTTTCCCCAATTGGGGGCTCGCATGGTATTTGAGAAGTATTATGGCGACGGGGTGGCGCTGTTTGATAAAAATAAACGGTTGGACAGTCCCCGGGCGCTGATTGTCGGTCTTGATTATACGCCGATTCCCCTGCTGACGCTGGCGGTTGAGCAGCGCGTCGGCAGCGGAGATCAAAGCGAGGATCGTATCACTTTGCAAATAAATTACCGGCTGGGCCTGTCCTGGCGGGAACAATTCAATCCGCGGGGAGTAGCCTCCCTTCGAACCCTGGACCTCAGCCGATATGATTCGGTGGAGCGCAATGGTGATATGGTGCTCGACTATCGGCGGTGAATATTGTCCGGTGCGGCAGGCGCTATTCTTGCCGCCGGTGAGGGCTTCACGCCAGCCAATGCTGTATCTGGCTCAGAATACCAACGCTGTCCAGGCCGATATCGGCGCGGATTTCCTGCTGGGAGCCCTGTGGAATAAACCGGTCGGGCAGGCCGATATTCAATACCGGCACCAGTAGCCGCTTGCGCATCAGAAATTCATTCACCGCGCTGCCGGCCCCGCCCATGACCGCATTCTCCTCCAGCGTCACCAGTACTTCATGGCCGGCGGCCAGTGACTCAATCAATTCCTCGTCCAAGGGCTTCACAAAGCGCATATCCACCAGGGTGGCGTTTAGATGCCGGGCCGCGATGTCGGCTTCCTGCAGCAGGGTGCCGAAATTGAGCAGGGCGATTTTCTCCCCTTGGCGCCGGATAATCCCTTTGCCGATGTCCAGCGGCGCCAGCGGTGAGAACGCCGCGCCGGTGCCGTTACCCCTGGGATAACGCACCGCGCTGGGGCCGGCTTCATAATGGTAGCCGGTATGCAGCATCAGGCGGCATTCGTTTTCGTCGCTCGGCACCATAATCACCAGATTGGGAATACAGCGTAAAAAAGACAAATCAAACGCGCCCTGATGCGTCGGCCCGTCTGCCCCGACGATACCGCCGCGATCGATGGCGAACAGCACCGGCAGACGCTGAATGGCCACGTCATGAATCACCTGATCATAGGCCCGCTGTAAAAAGGTCGAGTAGATTGCCACCACCGGCTTATAACCGCCGATGGCCAAACCGGCGGCAAAGGTGACCGCATGCTGTTCGGCTATGGCTACATCGAAATAGCGATCCGGATATTGCCGGGAAAACGGCACCATGCCGGATCCTTCCCGCATGGCCGGCGTTATCGCCATCAATTTAGGGTCGGCGGCGGCGGTTTCACACAGCCAGTTGCCGAAAATGGCCGAATAGGTGGGCAGGCCTTCGGCGCTCTTGGGCAGCGTGCCGATTTGCGGATCGAACTTCGGCACCGCATGCCAGCCAATGGGATCTTTTTCCGCCGGGGCGTAGCCTTTGCCTTTTTTGGTCATGATATGCAGGAACTGCGGGCCTTTCCTGCCGCGCATATTTTTCAGGGTATGCACCAGCCCCAGCACGTCATGGCCGTCAACCGGCCCGATATAATTAAAACCCAGCTCTTCAAACAGGGTGCCGGGCACTACCATGCCCTTGATGTGCTCTTCGGTACGCTTTACCAGTTCTTTAATGGGCGGGATGCCGGACAGCACTTTTTTGCCCCCTTCCCGCAGGGTGGAATACAGCTTGCCGGACAGGATTTGAGCCAGGTGATTGTTCAGCGCGCCGACGTTCTCCGAGATGGACATTTCGTTATCATTCAGGATAACCAGCAGATCCGGTTTGATGTCGCCGGCGTGATTCATCGCTTCAAAAGACATGCCGGCGGTAATGGCGCCGTCCCCTATCACGCAGACCGTACGGCGGCCTTTGCCTTCATGCTCCGCCGCCACGGCCATGCCCAGCCCGGCGCTGATGGACGTTGATGAGTGCCCCACGGACAAGACGTCATACTCGCTTTCGCCGCGCCAGGGAAACGGATGCAGGCCGCCCTTTTGACGGATGGTGGAAATTTTTTCCCGCCGTCCGGTAAGGATTTTATGGGGATAAGCCTGATGGCCCACATCCCAAATCAGATGATCAAAAGGCGTGTTATAGACATAATGCAGCGCCACGGTGAGTTCCACGGTACCGAGTCCCGAGGCGAAATGGCCGCTGGAGCGACTCACGCTGTCGAGCAAAAACTGCCTGAGTTCATCGCAGAGTTTCAGCAAACTCTCTTTGGGCATCAGACGCAGCTGCGCCGGAATTTCAGCTAATGCCAGGGTCGGGTACTTTGTTATATCAAGACTCATTGGATACTCATACCTGAGGTAATAAAACCGTCAAATGCTATTTGTCACGCTCGATAACAAAACGCGCCAATGCCGCCAGCGTGGATGTATCATAGCCCAGGGCGGCGACATGTTCTAAGGATGACAACGATTCCCGATGCAGATCCAGCGCCTTGGCCCGCGCTCCGTCCAGTCCAAGCAGCGCCGGGTAGGTATTTTTGCCCAGTTGCTGATCCGCTCCCTGCCGTTTGCCGATGGTGGCGGTATCGCCCACAACGTCCAGAATGTCGTCCTGCACCTGAAACGCCAGCCCGATGGCGGCGGCATAGCGATCCAGATGGGGCAAAAGCTGTTTGCCCGGTGCGCCGGCGGCCAGTGCGCCCAGCGCTACCGCCGCCCGGATCAAGGCACCCGTTTTGTGCCGGTGGATGGTTTCCAAGGCCGGCAATGTCACCGGATGACCTTCCGCCGCCAGATCCTGCGCCTGACCCAGACACATGCCGCGGGCGCCGCTGGCCTGCGCCAGGGCGGATATCATCAGCAGGCGATCCTGGGCCGGCACCCCCGGCATCGTCGCATCAGCCAGAATGGAAAACGCCAGCGTTTGCAAAGCATCTCCGGCCAGAATAGCGGTATCCTCGCCAAATTTCCGATGGCAGGTGGGCTGGCCGCGCCGCAAATCGTCATTATCCATGGCGGGCAAGTCGTCATGGATTAACGAATAGGCATGGATACACTCAATGGCCGCCGCCGGCGCGTCCAGTATGTCAGGCGACAGGCCGAACATCTGCCCGGTACGGTAAACCAAAAACGGCCGCAGGCGCTTACCGCCCAATAACGCACCGTGGCGCATGGCCTGCATCAGCGGTTCGCGATGGTCCAGCGGCGCAAAAAAGCGATCCAGCGCGCCGTTGACCCGCTCATGGCTGGCCTTGAGCTGCGAGGCAAAATCACTCATGGTCCTATTCCGCATCCGGGGTGAATGGCGTTAACGGCGCTTCCTTGTCCTCGCTCAACAAAATCTGCACCCGCTGCTCGGCCTGCCGCAGGGTTTGCTGGCCTTGGCGCGCCAGCTGCACGCCTTGCTCAAACGCATTCAGCGCATCCTCCAGCGGCAGTTCGCCGGATTCAAGATGGGTAACAATTTGCTCCAGCTCTTTCAGCGCTGTTTCAAAACTGGCGGGCTGTTCGGCTTTTTTCGGCATAATTTTTTTCAATATAGTGAGTGGCTGCGAGTATGAAAGCAGTCAACGTTAGCCCAGAGTGCGCTGATAAGCAAATTGAGCCTCAATCCGCTGACGGAAGGTGATATACTCCGCGCCTCGGATGCTATTGATAACGCCCGCGCCCAGGCGCCGGGGATTACCGATATCTCATTATATGACGTGTTCCGATGCGTTGTCTTTTTCTGATCACATAACGACTATCGCCATGAAGTTTATCATCAAACTGTTTCCGGAAATTACGATAAAGAGTCAATCCGTACGGCTGCGCTTTATCAAAATCCTCACCAGCAATATTCGCAACGTCTTGAAACATTACGACGAATCTCTGGCGGTAGTGCGCCACTGGGACCATGTTGAAGTCCGCGCCCAGAATGAAAGCCAGCGTACGCCGATTGTCGACGCGTTAACACGTATTCCCGGTATCCATCATATCCTGGCGGTGGAAGATCATCCCTATGAAGATATGCATGATATCTACCGGCAAACCCTGGCGCTGAATCACGATCGCCTGGTTGGCAAAACCTTCTGCGTGCGCGTGAAGCGCCGTGGCACCCACGACTTTACCTCGCAGGACGTGGAGCGCTACGTCGGGGGCGGACTGAACCAGAATGTGGCCGGAACACGCGTCAAGCTCAATCACCCCGAAGAAACGGTGCATCTTGAAATCGAAGATGACCGGCTGCTGCTTATCACCGGACGCTATGAAGGCATCGGCGGGTACCCCATCGGCACCCAGGAAGACGTGCTGTCCCTGATCTCGGCGGCTTCGATTCAGGCGTATCCAGCTATATGCTGATACGCCGGGGCTGTCGCGTGCACTACTGCTTCTTTAACCTCGGCGGCGCGGCCCATGAGATTGGCGTCCGGCAGGTGGCCCACCATATCTGGAACCGCTTCGGCAGCTCCCACCGGGTCCGTTTTATCGCCATTGATTTTGCGGCGGTAGTGGGCGAAATCCTGGAGAAGGTGGACGACGGGCAAATGGGCGTCGTGCTCAAGCGCATGATGGTGCGGGCGGCGTCGAAAATGGCCGAACGCTACGGCATCCAGGCGCTGGTGACCGGCGAGGCGCTCGGCCAGGTCTCCAGCCAAACGCTGACCAATCTGCGCCTGATTGATAATGTCTCCGACACTTTGATCCTGCGGCCGCTTATCTCCCATGATAAAGAACATATTATCAACCTGGCCCGCAGCATCGGCACCGAGGATTTTGCCAAAACCATGCCGGAATATTGCGGCGTCATTTCCAAAAGCCCGACGGTGAAAGCGGTAAAACAGCGTATTGAACAGGAAGAAGCGAATTTTGATTTTGCCATTCTCGATCGGGCGGTTGATGAAGCCCAAAGCATCGACATCAGGGAGATTATCGAACAAACCAACCAGGATGTGGTTGAGGTTGAAACCTCGGACCAGGTAGGCGATAACGATATCGTGCTGGATATTCGCCCGGTGGATGAACAGGAGAGCCAGCCGCTGGTATTGGACAATATTCCCGTCAAGGCGTTGCCGTTTTACAAACTGGGATCCCTGTTCAGTGAACTGGATCAGAGCAAATCCTATCTGTTGTACTGTGAACGGGGAGTCATGAGCCGTCTGCAGGCGCTCTATTTGCGCGAGCAGGGATTTGCCAACGTCAAGGTATACCGGCCGTAAACGGGAATAGGGCGGCGCAGAAAGTATAAAACCCCGGCTGCCGCCCGTTCCCCTTCGCCCCCGTTCGCGGGAAATTCTCAGCCAGCGTAATTATCCACACCCGAGGGCAACACCAATTGCTCCGCCACCTCGGCCGCCTTGGCCGTGCCCAGCAAAATATCGATGATTTTCAGGGAAAAATCCATTGCGGTCCCCGGACCCTGGCTGGTCAACAGGTTATTCTCCTTCACATACACCCAGCGCTTATCACGCCACTCTGTGGGCGGTATACGATCCTTCAATGCCGGGAAGCCGGTCATGGCGACGGAGGGGAACAGCTTATGGTGTTGTAATACCAGCGCCGGCGCCGCGCAGATTGCCGCTACCAGCTTGCCCTGACTTTTTATCCGACGGATGGTCGCCACCAACTGTGGATCGTCCCGGAAGCCTTCAGCGCCTTTGGCGCCGCCAGGCAATACAATGACATCAAACAATCGGTCGAGCACTGCCGACAAGGGCGTATCCGCCAGCAGACGCACTCCCCGCGAACAGCGGACTTCAAGCCCCTCGCCGTTATTCACGGCGGCGGTTGTTACCTCAATCCCGCCCCGCACCAGCAGATCGATAACGGTGACGGCTTCTGTCTCCTCACTCCCATTCGCCAGACATACCAGTGCCGAGACGGTCATAACGATTCTCCTTTTGCTTAACCAGTTCATACAAACGTTGATTGGCGGGGACATTGATGCCGTGCGCCCGCGCGCGCCGCAGTAGATAACCGTTGATATAATCAATTTCGGTATGGCGCTGGGCCCGTATATCCTGCAGCATGGAGGAGGTGTTGCCGGCGGTGTTTCTGATAATCTGCCCGACATAAAGCAGCAGGCTTTCATAGGAGGTGTGAAAACCTTCGCGATCCATTACCGCCGCCACTTCTCGGCATAACTCTTCGATTTCGCTGCTGAAACGCTCGATCTCGCCGTTTGTGCATTCATACACCGCGGTAAGCGGGTTGATAATGCAGTTCGACGCCAGCTTAATCCAGCAGGTAGCGGCGATATTGTCATGCCAGGCCACGTCCGGCAGCGCATCGTGCAAAACTTCCGCAATCGAACTGATGGATTGAGCATTGGCGGTCAGCGGCCCGATACGAGTGGTACCGCTGTAGACATGGATAATGCTGCCATCGCCGCCGCGGTAGGCCGCATGGGTGGTTATGCCTTGCAAAAGGGGCTGGGTCAGGGCCGGCAATTCTTCACGGGTGCCCAAGCCATTATGTAATAATAAGATGGCGCAGTCCGCTTTAAGCTGCGGCAGCAGGCTTCTGATCGCGTCGGAAACCTGCCAGGCTTTCAGGGTCACCAGCAATAAATCGCTCTCGGCCAGTAACGCGGTATTATTGGCCGGCAGCTGATGTTGAAAGGTTTCTCCCAGGGGTGAAACCACATCAACGGTGCAAAAGGGTTGCGGCACGCGCAGCCAGCCCTGGAGGGTATGTCCCTGCTGGAACAGTCCCGCCAGCCAGAGTTGGCCGATAGCCCCACAACCCAGAACGGTAATATTCATGTGCCTAACCCTTGTGTAGATTTAGCCTTCACCCGGCTTCATGTGCAGTGCGACGCCTTCATTATAGACATTTACGCTATATGGGACATATTGCCGCCGGCCGGGGAACAGGCAATGGGCGACCACTGGCTTTTGTATCCGGCAAACCAAGCAGGTATGATGCTTGCCATGGTGAGACTGAAAGAGAAACATTATGCCCTCATTTGATATCGTTTCAGAAATAGATATGCAAGAAGTTCGTAACGCGGTGGAAAATGCCAATCGGGAATTATCCACCCGCTGGGATTTTCGCAACGTGCCGGCAAGTTTTGAGCTGAATGAAAAAAACCAAAGCATAACCGCCACCAGCGAATCCGATTTCCAGGTGCAGCAATTGGTAGAGATACTGCGGGAGAAGCTGGCCAAGCGTGGTATCGAGGGCGGGGCTATCGAACTGCCCGACGAGATGGCGCGCAGCGGCAAAACCTACAGCATCGAGGCCAAGCTCAAGCAGGGTATAGAGTCCACTCTGGCCAAAAAGCTGGTGAAACTGATCAAAGACAGCAAGCTCAAGGTGCAGGTGCAGATCCAGGGCGAACAGGTGCGGGTCACCGGTAAATCACGGGATGATTTGCAGGGCGCCATGGCGTTGGTCAAAGGCGGCGAGCTGGGCCAGCCGTTCCAGTTCACCAATTTTCGCGATTGAGGGGCCCTACCGCTGCCCGGCCTGAACAAATATCGGCGTTCCGCTCTTTGGCTACACTGCCGGAGAGCGGATTTATGGTTATGGCGGGAGAATCCAAGCCGGGATCGAGACGTGGGTATGGTTTTTACAGCCGGGCGTCACGCGTAAGTTCTGTTTTGCAATAATTGATTAAACTACTATTTCTCTAGCAGCTTTATAGATTAAAAAGAAATTACACTCTGCATAGAACAAAACTCATTTCTTTAATGTGAAATAAAATTCTGGCGGCGCTTATTAAAAAAGTAGAGTCAAACTGAATTAAACTCACAAAGAGAATTGCTATGTATATTTCTGATTATAAAACATCTGATAATATTATAAATAGAGAATTATTATCCAATGAAGATAACCCACAAGAATATGAAGAAACATTGCGATTTTTGAGACGCTAAAAGCATAAGAAAGCCGGAAAATATAGCTTTGGCGCCGCCAAAAGTCCGTCACAAGGGAAAGTTAACAAACCTCGCCTTGCAAATACTCTACGCATCGGCTTTTCGCCGATGCAGCCTAGGTTGGGACACGTTAACGCGGCAGGGAATAATCCCTTCAACGCGGCGCCGGACCGCTGTCCGGCCAGTCTGTCTTGGGAATGCCGGTCGCATCGGCTGATAATAACGCTGACACTACCCTGTTTCCTGATGCGATTTTGGTTAAAATCGATAGCCATGATAGCATTTTTCCCAGGCATCACCTGAGACGCAGCGTCGGAAACAATGATGAGTCAGCTTCTCTTTATTTACCGTCTGGATCCTGGCCACAAAAATATTAAAAGTTTTTGATTAATAAAAATCTTATGAATGGCAAACAATCGTGGGGAAACGCGGATTTAATTAATGCTGTGGTGAAGTATATTAATACGAATAGCAATGGAATGGAAAAAGTCGCCAGACGTATGCTAAGACATTCCGGTCTGATGGGAGCTAAAAAATGAGAAAATGAGCGAATTTAATCAGCAAAAACGGTGACTGCCTGGATGCATTCATTGCTTTTGAGAAAGGTATTGAAGCATTTATTGTCAATGAATTTATCAAGGTCTACCGAAATGAATCCTTGGGTAACGTGACCTCACCACAGAATTTCGCCATTCATCTTCTTCAAAAAGTGCGACAAGGATTTACAAACGATACCAGCATGAGCGGGTCGGATGGTTTGCAGGGGGGCGCCTTAGAGTTCATTGCCGATAATATTTTCTTGCCGATTATGCCGACATTTTTTTGATGCTATTCTTGATCCATCAGTGCACTATTCTATCGGGTCTGTTGAATGGGGATATCTACATGCAGGCCTATGCTTTGCCATGGGCGCTGAAATCAATCTGCAATCAATTTCAGCCAGTGAGCTATTATCCTTCGGTATTGTATTGGACTCCATGTTAAAAGAAGGTCTTTCTGACCCTCCCTTTTAAATTGTTTATGTTGCCAGCTATGCTTTATCATGTCAAACATAGCATAGATACTGATGACGTTATTGATATCAATAATATCATTGAGCCTTCCGGCATAAAAAGTTATTCTTGAAGAGTATTTATTGGCCTGTGACAAATTCAATGCCATGAATGATCCGGTAACTTATTTCTCTGAAGCGTTAGCATCCTATCAAACCAGGTCACAGCTTGCTGAAAAGGTGATTGATACATATTGTAACGTAGGGAATAAAGACGAAATGCCCTACGTTTCATACTATAAATACTATAACAGCGGTTTAACCTGTGCTGATGTCGTCTCCGGGCTATCAACGCCGATAGGCAATTGCCGAGTCTAGACTCAATATACGAAAGGCAAAACGCCGATATTGCCGACGCATTCGCAAACGTTGATAAAAGGATTATTTACAAAGTGATATCCGCTATCGATGTTGGCGAACTTGAATTTCTGGCTTTTCGGAGATAAAACCAGAGTGAGCTTCGCACACCGCCTTAAACCACAAACAGCCTTGGGTTATTTGGCTTTTCTCAATATGTTAACTTGGCTATAAGGCAGGATGTCGATATATTCGCGGCGAGTAAAAATAATGAAGAAAGAGTCTATGCATTAATCAAGGAAAAGACGGCTATCGGATAAAACGAACTGATGATGATCTGAAAGCCTATTTTGAGTTATTGAAGAATTTTTCCCTGAATTAGAATTCGATAAAGATGTCAGACTTGTTTTGCATAAGGAAGATCGCGCTCTTTGCAGTCGCCCGATCAATCACTTAAGGTATTGGCAGCACAGCTAAGCCAGCTTCACCGTGACATTTTATACGTTAGTTTGAATAACGAAGGTTATGAAAAACGGCGGCGGAGAAGACCCGGACTTTTTTCTTATCTTTGATACCTTTCCATGATTGCTCAATGCACCTCCTGGCGGCGGAGGAAAAGGAAGCTGCCGTGGCCTGTAGCGCAGATATCGTGATGGTGGGTCCGTTTGCGGTCAAGGGATTAATGATGAGCACCCAGGCCGCGAAAACCTTCGGCTATGGTGCAAGGATAGCATTAGGTGAGGCGGTAAGTGGTTTTGCCGCCAGGCAATCCCTGCGAATGGCGATGAAAAAAGCGATGCCCGCTCTTTCCAGATTTGCTATCTTGCCCGCCTCCCGCGAGCTAAATCGTTTGGCACTGACCGACTTGGGCATCGAATTTCTTCGCCTGTTCGATCCAGGTCTGGAGATGGCCGGGCGATTAAGCGGCGCAATAGTCACACAGGTGACGAAAGGGGTCGGCATTGCAAGCAGATCTGCCCCGGCGCTAAAAAAACTTTTTGCAGCCCTGCAAAGGAAAAAAATCGGGCAATCCATCACTTCCCCGGCAAAACTTTATGATACGGGACGTTTGTCCGCCTCGGGACTGCAGGTGCCGGTGGTAAAGCTCCAGAAGAAAACGCCTGGCGGGCAAGAAATCTATGTCCGGGTAAACCCCGTAAACAATGATATCTTTGGCCGTAAATATACATTGTCCGCCGATAAAACCTTGGTGCCCATCCCCCTTGATTTGGCAAAAAGGCTGGATAATCTTCGAATCCAGGGTTTAGGCGGCCACGGCGCAAAAATACGGGGCAGGCAATGGATGAACGAGCAAAGACATCTGTCGGAACACGTTCATGAATCACTGCGTGAAGTCATACTTTCGCCAGCCAGTGGCCACGGCAATCGCCCCCCTATGCATCATTACCCGCAGGGGGGCGCGGCAGGCAGCGTCGAACGGTCCTGGCGGGCCGCCTATAGGGCGGAAAAGAATTTACCTAAGCAATTTTATATTAAAACCTTCGGCGATGGGGACAGCGAATCCGTGCTTTTTCCGGAAATCGGCATCTCATTGCATCAGAACAGCCTAGACGCCACTGAATATGAGCGCGCCTTTGCCCGATTATTGGGAAATGAAAAAACCGCGGTACGTACCTGGTCTTTGGTTGAAGATGACGTCAGAAGCTACAGTAATGGTTCGCCTAACCTCACCAGCTTGAACAAAAGGCCTATCAACGTCGAGATCAACCAAAAATTGCGGGACGGCTTACCCTTCGCTGCGGACGAAAAAGAGGTTTATGACGGTCTTATGGCTTTTTTGCGCGCGGATATACCAAGGCAGCGCGGAAGCTATCTGCGTATCGCGGAATACCGGCAGGGCCACCACATTCCTTGGCTTCATGATATTATCGTGGGGGACATTGTTACCAATTATCCGCAACTGATGAGCGTGTCGGGGGACGATGCGTTTGCGCGGCTTTTTGCTGAACAGGCCGCGGAAGACGGCCCAGAAATTGAAAAAGGTCTGGAAGCATTAGTTATCTATCGAATCGACAACGGTGGAAAATGCACCCCGCTTATACCTCTGGCCGCCAGCACGGTGCTTGATGAAGTGGAATATCTCTATCCGCCGAAAACTTATTTTCGCGTCAAGGGCATCAGTATTGCCAATGGGATATCACAATATATATTTCCAAGAAAACGCATCGGGGTCATTTTGGAGGAGATATCGGAAGTTCCTTTTAGCGCAAAAAATCTCTTTTCCGGGAATACCTATTGATACGAACCGCCTCCGCCGGCGTGTCACTGAGCCTCTCCTCGGCTGTCGTATAGCCGCCGGCAGCAAGGCAACTGATTTATAGCGCGTCCACCAGACGCTCCAGCTCAATTCGGTTGGTGCGTTTGGTATCGATTTTGACATAGGCGCTCTGCTCTTCCGGCACCACCACCACTTCGGTAACCCCGGGCTGTGATTTCAATCGCTGCTCCAGGCCGCCGTCTTTTACCGCCAGCGCGGACAGGGTCAGCCGCAGGCTGCTGACATAGGGAGGTTCACGCAGCCGGCTGCTCACCAGCCACCATATCAGAGAAATTCCCGCACCGGTCAAGAAGACCAGTCCGGCACCGGACAATTGAAACAGCCAGCCGCCCAGGCTGCCACCCACCGCGACGCCGAGAAACTGGCCGGTGGAGTAGATGCCCATGGCGGTGCCTTTGTAACCGGCCGGCGCTTCTTTGCTGATCAATGAGGGCAATATGGCTTCCATCACGTTAAACGCCAGAAAAAACAGCTGCACGCCGATGAAAATGGTCCACAAATGCAGCCCGGCGGACCATAAAACGATCTCAGCCAGCATCAAGACCGTAATGCAGCCCATAAACACCCGCTTCATCTGCCTTTTAACTTCGGCATAGATGATAAAGGGAACCACGGCGGCGAACGAAATCAGCATGGTCACCAGATAGACTTTCCAGTGATCGGCGGCCGGCAGTCCCGCGTTAACCATCATGGGGGGCAGGGCGACAAAACTGGACATCAATAACGCATGCAGGCAGAAGATGCCGAAATTCAGCTTTAATAACTGGGGATTGGCCAGTACCTTGGCAAAGCTGCCCTTAACGATGCCGGATTCGCGGTTGAGAATATGGGCATCGGCGTTAGGCACCACCAGCAGGGTCAATACGATACCCATCAACGCCAGAATGGCGATACCCCAGAACAGTGCGTGCAAACCGAGGGCATGGGTAATAATCGGACCCAGCACCATGGCAATGGCGAAGGTAACGCCAAAGCTGATGCCGATAAAGGCCATGGCTTTGGTGCGGTTCTGTTCCCGGGTCAAATCCGATAACAGCGCCATCACCGCCGCGGCGATAGCGCCGGAACCCTGCAGAGCACGTCCCAGTATGACGCCCCATATTGAGTCGGTCATGGCGGCTATCACGCTGCCGAGGGCAAACACCAATAGCCCGCCTACGATAAGCGGTTTGCGGCCGACGCGATCGGAAATCAGCCCGAAAGGCAGCTGGAATACCGCCTGCGCCAGTCCGTATATACCGATAGCCAGGCCGATCAGCGCCTCGCTTGCTCCCTGGAGCGCCATACCGTAGGTGGTAAGGACCGGCAGCACCATAAACATGCCCAGCATCCGTAATGAAAAAACCGTACCCAAACCCCAGGTGGCGCGTAGTTCGGTGCCGGTCATTTTATTGTCGTTCATTCTTACCTCATGATACCTAGGCGGGTTATTTTACAGCCATTCTGAAGCGGGGGAAATGGAATGTCTTTTAACAGATGTTACGGCAAAGCGCCATTGATTCGGGAAAGAGGCCGGTTGGGAGAGGGGGACGGCAAAGCAAGGCTTTGCCGTAAAAGACTACTTAGCAGACATTAATGACCATACATTAATGACCATACATTAATTACCATACATAGGATAACAAGCTGTTACTGGCCGGGACCATAAAATCCACCGACATCATGACGCTCAGCGAGGTAATGGCGACGATGGAAAATATAAACAGCTTGCGCGCCCAGACCTTATCATCATTGGCTGATTTGTAGCCCTGCAAGGCCATGCCCAGCCACCAGACGCTTACCGATGCCGCGACAATCAGGTACTTGTAACCGGCATACCCCCCAAGCGTCAGCATCAGCGTGGCCACCATAAAGCCGATGATATAAAGGGTGATATGGTGTTTGGTAACCGAAATCCCCCGTTTCACCGGCAGTACCGGTATGGACGCCGCTTGATAATCCTTGAAGCGGAAGATGGCGATGGCGTAAGAGTGAGGCATTTGCCACAAACTGAAGATCAGCAGCAGGATCAACGCCCCCATATCGAACCTGTCACTGACGGCGCAGTAGCCGATAACCGGCGGCGCGGCGCCCGACAGGCTGCCTATCAAGGTGCCGTAAACCGACTTGCGTTTCATGTACAGGCTATAGATGCCGACATAAACGATAAAGCCCATTACCGCCAGCCACATGGCCAGCGGATTGGCCGCCGTATAGAGCAAGACGAAGCCCACAATACCCAGCACGGTTGCATAAACCAGCGTGACTTTCGGCGAGATAAGTCCTTTCACCAGGACACGGTTTTTTGTCCTTTCCATTTTTTTATCGATATCCCGGTCGATAAAGTTGTTGAAAACACAACCCGACGCGACCACCAGCGAGACACCGATCAAGGTGGCGATAAACAGGGCGTGATCTATCTGGCCTTTTGAGGCCAGAAGAAAACCACCGATGACAGAAATTAAATTACCGAAAATAATCCCTGGTTTAGTGACTTGCAGGTATTTTTTAATCATTACCGTTGCGCTCTTTTAATGGCCCATCAAGTTGTAGTTCAGGTACCACATAATCCACAGGGAGCCCACAACAAGAATCGCGATTATTAATACTGCAAAGACAAAGGCCACCAGGTTCCACCGCTGTTCGGAAGAGGAATCCAAATGCAGGAAATAGATCAGGTGGACTAATATTTGTACTACCGCGCAGGCAACCAGAACCGCAATCAGGGTGGTTTTGGTGGCCGAGCCGTTCATCACCATGGCGAAGGGGATGACGGTTAAAATGATTGACAGTACAAAACCGGTTAAATAGGACTTCAGGCTGCCGTGACTGGCGCCGCCGTGTCCGGTTGCGGAATGACTCATCCTATGGCTCCCATCAGATACACCACGGTAAACACGCAAATCCACACCACGTCGAGGAAATGCCAGAACAGGCTCAGGCACATCAATCGGGTTTGATTGGTGGCGTTCAGGCCGCGCCGGGAAACCTGCACCATCATCACCAGGATCCAGATAAGACCCGAGGTGACATGCAGCCCATGCGTGCCCACCAGGGTGAAGAACCCGGACAGGAACCCGCTGCGGTCAGGACCGAAACCCTCTTCTATCAGGTGATGGAATTCATACAGCTCCATGCAGATAAACGCCAGGCCGAACAGGAAGGTCAGTCCGAGCCAGGTGATAACCCGGCTTTTATTGCCTTTGTGCATGGCGAGGATCGCGACGCCGTAGGTGATGCTGCTGAATAACAGGCAAAAGGTTTCAACCAGTACAAAGGGCAGTTCAAAAATATCCTTGCCCGACGGACCGCCGGCGACACTGTTCACCAGAACCGAATAGGTGGCGAACAGGGTGGCGAATAAAATACAGTCGCTCATCAGGTAGATCCAGAAGCCAAATACCTTTATGGCTCCCGCATCGTGGTGCCCATGCGCGGCATGGGCGGTATCATGATTTGACAGGGTCTCAGTTGACATTATTCACGCCCGCTTCACTAATTTGGTCAAAATGCCGGTTTTCGATACGCTCCACTTCCGCCGCGGGCACGTAGTAATCTACGTCTTCGTTGAAGCTGTGGATAATCCAGGTCACTATCATGCCGGCAAAGCCGACAATCGCCAGCCACCAGATATGCCAGATCATGGCGAAGCCGAAAAACAGGCTGAAGGCGGCGATAATGACGCCTGCGCCGGTATTCTTCGGCATATGGATCTGTTCGTAGGCCAGCGGTTTCTGATAAGCCGTTCCGTCTTCCTTCATCTGCCAGAAAGCGTCGCGATGATCGTTGACATCCGGCACCAGGGCAAAGTTATAGAACGGCGGCGGTGAGGAGGTGGACCATTCCAGGGTGCGTCCGCCCCACGGGTCGCCGGTGAGATCCCGGTTCTGATCCCGCTGGATGACGCTGAGAACGATTTGCACCACCTGGCACAAAATGCCCAGGGCGATAAGGACTACGCCGCCGGCCGCCACCATCAGCAGCGGATGGAATTGCGGGTCGATTTGCTGGCTTAAACGACGGGTCATGCCCATGAAACCCAACGCATACAGCGGCATGAACGCAACGTAGAAACCGATAATCCAGAACCAGAAGGCGCGTTTGCCCCATTTCTCGTTCAGGGTGTAACCGAAGGCTTTCGGCCACCAGTAGGTCATGCCGGCGAAACAGCCGAACACCACGCCGCCGATAATAACGTTATGGAAATGCGCTATCAGGAACAGACTGTTGTGCAGGACAAAGTCGGCGCCCGGCACCGCCAGCAGCACGCCGGTCATGCCGCCGATGGAGAAGGTGACGATAAAACCGACGGTCCACAGCATGGCCGAATTGAAAACAATGCGCCCCTGGTACATGGTAAACAGCCAGTTGAAGATTTTCACCCCGGTGGGTATGGCGATAATCATCGTCATGATGCCAAAGAACGCATTGACGTTGGCTCCGGAGCCCATGGTGAAGAAGTGATGCAGCCAGACGCAGAACGACAGAAGCGTGATGGCGATGGTGGCCCATACCAGCGACGTGTAGCCGAACAGCCTCTTTTTGGAGAAGGTGGCCACCACCTCGGAGTAAACGCCGAACACCGGCAGTACCAGGATATACACCTCCGGATGACCCCAGGCCCAGAACAGGTTGACATACATCATCATGTTGCCGCCCATGTCATTGGTAAAGAAATGGGTGCCCAGATAGCGATCCAGGGTCAACAGAACGATGGTGACGGTGAGAATGGGGAACGCGGCGATAATCAGGATATTGGTGCACAATGCCGTCCAGGTAAACACCGGCATTTTCATCAGCGGCATGTTGGGCGCGCGCATTTTCATAATGGTGGCGAAGAAATTCACCCCGGTAAGAGTGGTGCCGATACCGGCTATCTGGATACTCCATATCCAGTAATCCACCCCCACCCCCGGGCTATACTCCTTGCCGGCCAGCGGCGGATACGCCACCCACCCGGTCTGGGCGAATTCGCCCACGCCCAGCGAGATGTTGATGAGTATCACCCCCACCACAAAAAACCAGAAGCTGATGGAGTTCAGGAAGGGGAATGCCACGTCGCGGGCGCCGATTTGCAGCGGCACCGCCAGGTTCATCAGGCCGACCACGAATGGGGTCGCCATGAAGATAATCATGATGACGCCGTGGGCGGTGACCACCTGATCATAATGGTGGGGCGGCAGGAAACCGGCTTCGCCGGCGGAGGCCAGCGCCTGCTGCGAGCGCATCATGATGGCGTCCGCAAAGCCGCGCAGCAGCATTACGAAGGCCACAATCATGTACATTACGCCGATTTTTTTATGATCCACCGAGGTAAACCATTCATTCCACAGATATTGCCATTTTCCAAAATAGGTAATGGCCGCCACCAGGGCCAGCCCGATAACGACAATGGCGGCCACGGTGATAATAATGATCGGTTCATGATACGGAACCGAATCCAGCGTTAATAATCCGAACATCGTGTTATTCCTCGGTTCCCGCGTGAGAGTGCTCACTCATGCTCATGTCCATCCCGTTTTTCTGGGTCATGTCCATGCTCTTGCCCTTTCCCATGAATTTACCGATGACCGAATCGAACAGGTCGGGTTTCACACTGGAAAAATACTCCACCGGATGGAATTCGCTCGGCGCGGCCAATTGTTCATAGGCATCCATGGTATTTAGGGTTTCCGGCGACGATTTCACCTTTTGGACCCACTCATCAAAACCCTGCTGGTCCGGTGTGGCAATCGCGGTGAACTTCATGCCGGAGAATCCCCTGCCGCTGAAATTGGAAGAGATGCCGTTGTAAGCACCGGGTTCATTGGCAATCAGGTGCAGCGTGGCATTCATTCCCGCCATGGCGTAAATCTGTCCGCCGAGCCGGGGAATAAAGAAGGAGTTCATTACCGAGTTGGAAGTGATGTTGAACTTGACCGGCACATTCACCGGGAAGGCAATCTGATTAACGGTGGCGATACCTTGCTCCGGATAAATGAACAGCCATTTCCAGTCCATCGCCACCACTTCGATATTGATGGTCTTGGCATTGGATGCGATGGGTTTGCCGGGATCCAGCGCATGGGTTGATTTCCAGGTCAGTGTCGCCAGAAAAATGATAATCAGAATCGGCACGGTCCAGACCACCAGTTCCACTTTACCTGAGTGGGACCAGTTGGGACTGTACGTTGCCTTGGTGTTGGTAGCGCGATATTTTATGGCGAAGACCACCGCCATGACGATAGCAGGTATGACTACCAGCAACATCAGCCCGAGGGCAGTCAGTATAAGTGAACGTTGCTCCAGTCCGATCTGTCCTTTGGGATTCATTAACGCCATATCGCAACCGCTCAGTAAAGCGGCGGCGGAAATCAATGACAGAATCCCTATACTTTTATTGTATTTCCTGAGTCTCATCTAACGACCTCAATAAAAAAGGGCTCTAATGTCGTTTCTTGTGTGTGGGCATTTTACGGGAAGGTTGCAGTACTGTAAACATGCTTAAGGTTATGTCAGAAACATGTTTCCGCTCGATGTGAAAGATATCATTGGCTTGGAAAATTATGACAAAATATGAATACTCACAAAGGCTTAGAGAAAAATAAGCCACAGAGCAAATATTCTCGATTCATAAAGAATAACGCGGCGGTGTTCTTATCATAACATTAACATAAAAATAGCATTTAACGACAAATAAGCTACAAAAAGCAAATATGTACCTCCCGCAATAGTAAAGTTGTTAAACTATAACCTTCCTGCCCTATCGCGATAATAAAAATCAGATACAAAAAGCCCTTTTGTATAGCAATAAGATACGTTTTTACGGCAAAGAGATGAGGAGAAATTCTTATTTAGTCTATTTTCTGGCCTATCAGCCGGCATCCCGTGAACGCCGCATCGACGCAAAATCACAGCAGCATCCCGCCAGTATGGCCAGGGAGATCAGCGCGGCGCCGCTTTGCCAGCAATAGCCGGTCACCGGCGTGGCGTCCAGCCATCCGGCCGACTGCGCCAGCATAAGCACCAGGCCCGCCGCAAGCAGCGAGGCGCCGGCCAGCAGTAACCACAGCGCCCACCGGTAGGGGCCGGCATAACCGACGCGTCTGGGAAAGTCGCCGGTTTCCTGGGCGAAGCTCAGCGTATCCCGGCACACTATCAGCAACAGCAGGCCGGGGACGCCGGCAACGACGGAGAACAGATAGAACCAGGCCCAGCCATGGAGTTCCACGAACCAGCCGGCGATGGGGCCCACATAGACCCGGCCGACGGCGGACAGGGCGGAAAGCAGTGCGAACTGGGTGGCGGAAAAGGACTTATTGCAAAGACTCATCAGCAGGGCCACGAAAGCCGCGGTCCCCATGCCGCCGCAGAGGTTTTCCACAAAGATGGCCGCGCCCATGGAGGCCAGATGCTTATCGGTGACCGCCAACACCCAGTAGCCGGCATTGGATACCGTTTGCAGCACGCCGAACAGCAGCAGGGCGCGAAACAGCGTCAGTCGCTGCATTAATACGCCGCCAACCAGAGTACCCAGTATGGTGGCCAGCAAACCGAAGGTCTTGTTCACTACCCCCACTTCTCCGGCGGCGAAACCCACCCCTCGTATCAAAAATGTCGTACTGAGGGCGCCGGCGAAGGCATCGCCAAGTTTGTAACTCACTATCAGCAACAGGATAAGCCAGGCATTGTTGCGGCCGAAGAAATCCCGCAGCGGTTCCACAATAGCCTGCTCCAGCGTCCGGGGAGCCGGAATCGCGTTATCCGGCTCCGGCGCCATCGAGGCCGTCGCCACGCCAATCACCATTAAGCCGGCCATAAGATAATAGGTGTATTGCCATCCCAAAAAACCGTCCGCCAGCCAAAGCGCCAAACCTCCCGAAACCAGCATGGCGATGCGATAGCCTAATACCGAGACGGCGGCGCCGGTTCCGCGCTCTTCCGGCGGCAGCAGATCGGTTTTATAGGCATCGAACACGATATCCTGCGACGCCGAACAGAAAGCCACCCAGACCGCCACCACGGCCATAGCGCCCAGGTTGCGCTCCGGCGTGAGGCTCGCCATGGCGAGAAGGCCGCCTATCAGGGACAATTGGGTAATGATCAGCCAGCCCCGCCGCCGGCCGAACGACGGCGGGGTATAGCGGTCCATCACCGGCGACCACAGGAATTTAAAGACATACGCCTGGCCCACCAGGGAAAAGAAGCCGATGGTTTTCAAATCCACATTGGCCACGGTCATCCAGGCCTGGAGCGTGCCGGACGTTAACGCCAGCGGCAGGCCGGAGGCAAAGCCCAGGCACAGCAACATCAGCGATCGGGGTTGGGCCAGGGTTGCAAGGCTAAGATGGCGATTGGGCATAGGTCGTTCAGTTCGTTAACCGGTGGGTTAAAAGCCCACCCGCGCGGAGCGGGTGGGAACGTGGGAGGGTCGATAGGAATGATACCGCTTATTAATGAGAGTTTTCTTTAATAAATTGGCTGATGCTGGTGTCCTGCGCCATATCGCTGATGACATCGCTCAACACGCTGTTAACGGCTTTGGTGATATTTTCGTTGTTGGCGTTGAATGCGCCCTGCACGCTGTAGTTTGACTGATAATGCTTCATCTGCTTGTTGCCGTTTTTCGCCGTGGCGATAATCGAAATGTCGGCGTTGGTGGTGATGTTATATCGCACGTTGCCTTGGGAAACGTCGGCGAAGAGCTTATTGACCACGATTTGCAAGTCAACCGCACCGTTCGGCCCTATCATATAGCCACGCGCGGTCATTTGTTTTTCCAGGACTTCCTGCAGCAGGAAGCGCAGATCCCGCGAGGGCGTCAATACCACTATTTGGCCGTCGCGGTTCACCTTCGCCAGGGCCTGGTCGGGACGCTGGTCGGCACCGTTAATGCTGACCGTAACGCCCATCAGGGAAGGATCCTGCTGCGGCAGGTCGATTCTCGGGGTCACTTCAAGGGTATTGCTTTTGGCGGCGCAGCCGGCGAGCAGCAGCGCAGCCAATAAGGGGAAGAACATTTTTTTCAGCATAATCGCCTTCTCAATCATTAAGATGCATAGGGGGAGACAAATTGGCCACATAATAACATTGCCGCTCGCGGTGGGAAGATCAGAATCACGTTAAATTATGCTAACGTTGCTCTTCCGGCCCGCAATCTTCCTGGTTGGCAAAAAAACACATTACCGGCGCTTTAGCGTAGCGCAGGTCATCTGGGTTGAAGTTTCGGCTTTTTAAGACAAATATTTATGATATTAGTGCTATGAGTTAATAAAAAGTCGGCTAAAGTTCTAATTGACGATATTGAGCGCGCAGCCTAGGCAGTAAGGAGAAAATCATGTTCCGCGAGCAAATAGAAGCAAAAATAAGGGCAGCGTTTGATCCTATCCATCTGGAGGTCATCGACGAGAGCTATCGGCACAACGTGCCGGCGGGTTCGGAAAGCCATTTCAAGGTGATAATGGTGAGCGAGCGTTTTGCCGGCGAGCGGATCCTGAACCGGCATCGCGCGTTATACGCGGTTCTTTCCGAGGAACTGGCCGGACCGGTGCATGCCCTGGCCCTGCATACCTACACCCTAAAAGAGTGGGCCAGTCTGCAAAATGCCGTACCGGCGTCGCCGCCCTGTCGCGGCGCGGGGCTGTTGGCCTGAGGAGAGGTCTTCGTCTACTCCTTTTCCATATTGGAATTATTCATGCAATCAGAACGGCCGCCCGGCCGTTTTTTTTATTTTTGTGGGCGGCTGCTCGCGGTTTGTGTCAAATTTCGCGCTGTTCTCGACTCATAAACTCTATGCCGCTATAATGCCGCGTCTTATATTTCCGGAATGTATTCGGGATGCTTCTGACGACGACGGGGAACGGGTTTCTGTTCACTCAGACCTCCCGGTTCTAAGAGGCCATTTTCACGTCAGTGGACCTGGATGACCGCTTCTTTGAAAACGGCTTCTGGAGTTGACCGAGCACTGTGATTTTTTGAGGTAACAAGATGCAAGTTTCTGTTGAGACCACTGAAGGCCTGGGGCGCCGTGTAACCATTACCGTTGCCGCCGACAGCATTGAGCAAGCGGTAAAAAGCGAACTGGTGAACGTCGCCAAAAAAGTTCGCATTGATGGTTTCCGCAAAGGAAAAGTGCCGATGAATATCGTGGCACAGCGTTATGGCGCTTCGGTACTTCAGGATGTACTGGGCGACCTGATGCAGCGTAACTTTGTCGATGCCATTATCCAGGAAAAAATCAATCCGGTCGGCTCGCCCGACTATGTCCCCGGCGAATACAAGAAAGGGGAAGATTTTACGTACCATGTTGAATTTGAAGTTTATCCTGAAGTTGAGCTGAAAGATCTGGATACCATCGAAGTCGAAAAGCCCGTGGTTGAGGTTAACGACACCGATGTCGATCAGATGCTCGAAACCCTGCGCAAGCAGCAGGCGGACTGGAAAGAAACCGACCGTGACGTTATCGCTGAAGATCGCGTGACCCTTGATTTTACCGGCACCATTGACGGCGAAGAATTTGAAGGCGGCAAAGCCGCTGATTTCGTGCTCGCTCTGGGCCAGGGCCGGATGATCCCGGGCTTTGAGGAGGGCGTGATTGGCCATAAAGCCGGCGATAGTTTCGAGATCGACGTCAATTTCCCTGAAGATTATCATGCGGAAAATCTGAAAGGCAAAGCGGCCAAGTTTGCCATCGTATTGAAAAAAGTCGAAGAGCGTGAATTACCGGAACTGTCCGAAGACTTCATCAAACGTTTCGGCGTGCCTGACGGCTCCCTCGACGGCCTGCGCGCCGAAGTGCGTAAAAATATGGAACGCGAGCTGAAAAACGCCGTTCGCAACCGGGTTAAGAACCAGGTTATCGACGGACTGATCAGCGCCAATGACATCAATGTCCCGGCGCGGTTGGTGGACGGTGAAATCGACGTCCTGCGCCGCCAGGCCGCCCAGCGTTTCGGCGGCAACGAAAAGCAGGCATTGGAATTGCCGCGCGAACTGTTTGAAGAACAGGCTAAACGCCGCGTTAAAATTGGATTATTGCTGGGCGAAGTGATCCAGACCAACGAGCTGAAAGCCGATGAAAACCGGGTCAAGACCTTGATTGAGGAAATGGCCTCGGCCTACGAAGACCCGCGCGAAGTCATCGAGTTTTACGCAAAAAATCAGGAAATGATGAATAATATGCGTAACGTGGCTTTGGAAGAGCAAGCGGTTGAAGCTTTGTTGGCCAGCGCTAAGGTAGTGGAAAAAAACACCACGTTCAGCGAACTGATGAATCAACCCACCGCGGCATGATAAATCTGTCTGGCCGGGGGCTTGCTCCAGACCAGGCGCTGTGTTTATCATTAATGGCCCGTCATCCTATGGTGGCGGGTTTTTTTATTTGCGCAAGACTGTTCTATGCATCCGTTGCGTCTTCATTAGGGGCGGCGGTTTAGCGCAAATGGCCAAGCTTATTTGATACTTAGCGGCCACCGTTAGATATCGGCACGATGGTTTTCACGTTGCAACCAATGAAAGAACAGGCGCCGGCGCTTGAAAAGCGTGGTCGGACCCCCCAATTAAAGGTTACAGGGAATTATTACGCCCAAACGCATACGTCCCTGCTGATAACATCCGCTCGACCGAAAAGGCGATCCGTCTGCTTGAACGTGGTGATTGTTCCTCATCTCAAGTAGAATTGGTAAGAATGGCGCCGAAAGAAATTTATCTAGGAGATGGTAATGTCATACAGTGGCGAAAAAGATCAACACGCACCCCGCATGGCGTTGGTGCCGATGGTGGTTGAGCAGACTTCACGCGGAGAGCGTTCTTACGATATCTTTTCGCGCCTGCTGAAGGAACGTGTCATATTTATGACCGGCCAGGTCGAAGACTATATGGCGAACCTGATTGTGGCGCAGATGTTATTTCTTGAGGCCGAGAATCCCGAGAAAGACATCTATCTGTACATCAATTCGCCGGGCGGGGTTATCACCGCTGGCATGTCGATATACGATACCATGCAGTTTATCAAGCCGGATGTCAGCACTATTTGTATGGGGCAGGCTGCCTCCATGGGGGCATTCTTATTGACGGCGGGCGCCAAGGGTAAACGGTTCTGCCTGCCCAATTCCCGTGTGATGATTCACCAGCCTTTGGGCGGCTTCCAGGGTCAGGCGACGGATATTGAAATTCATGCGAAAGAGATTTTGAAGGTGAAATCCCGCATGAACGAACTGATGGCCAAACATACCGGCCGTCCGCTTGAAACAATTGAGAAAGACACGGAACGCGATCGTTTCTTATCCGCCGATGAGGCGGTAGACTACGGATTAGTGGATGGCATATTAAACCATCGCGATTGAGGCGAAATTCTGAATACCCATAGACTATAGTTAGAGTATAGGTGTTCGGGTAGACTCATATTCACTCATCGCGCCGGTTTTACGTTTAGCAGTCGCGTTGCCGCCGTGGTTGATTTGCGGGACAAGACTAGAGAAAGAGGTTACTGATGACAGATAAGCGCAAAGACGGTTCAGGAAAGCTGCTGTATTGCTCTTTCTGCGGTAAAAGCCAGCATGAGGTGCGGAAGCTGATCGCCGGGCCGTCAGTGTATATCTGCGATGAATGCGTCGATTTATGCAATGACATTATTCGCGAAGAGATCAAGGAAGTTGCCCCGCACAGGGAACGCAGCGCGTTGCCGACGCCCCATGAAATCCGCCACCATCTGGACGATTATGTGATCGGCCAGGAAAAAGCAAAAAAAGTCCTGGCGGTAGCGGTATATAACCATTACAAGCGATTGCGCAACGGCGATACCACCAATGGTATCGAACTGGGCAAGAGCAATATTCTTTTGATCGGTCCCACCGGCAGCGGCAAAACGCTGCTGGCGGAAACGCTGGCGCGTTTTCTGGATGTGCCTTTTACCATGGCGGATGCAACCACGCTGACTGAGGCGGGTTATGTCGGCGAGGATGTGGAAAACATCATTCAGAAACTGCTGCAAAAATGTGATTACGACGTGCAAAAAGCGCAGCGCGGCATCGTTTACATTGATGAAATCGACAAGATATCCCGCAAATCGGATAATCCGTCCATCACGCGTGATGTGTCCGGCGAGGGCGTCCAGCAGGCGCTGTTGAAACTCATCGAAGGCACCATTGCCGCCGTGCCGCCCCAGGGAGGCCGCAAGCATCCGCAGCAGGAGTTCCTGCAGGTGGACACCTCGAAGATCCTCTTTATTTGCGGCGGCGCCTTTGCCGGTCTGGACAAAGTCATTGAGCAGCGTATCGATACCGGTCGCGGCATAGGTTTTAGCGCCACGGTCAAAGGCAGCGCCGAAAAGGCGTCCGAAGGACAGCTGCTGACCAAGGTTGAGCCGGAGGATCTGATCAAATTCGGCCTCATACCTGAATTTATCGGTCGTCTGCCGGTGCTTGCCACCCTTAATGAATTGAGCGAGGACGCGCTGATTCAAATCCTGAAAGAGCCGAAAAATGCCCTTACCAAGCAGTACCAGGCATTATTCAATCTGGAAGGGGTGGAGCTGGAATTCCGCGACGAGGCGCTGACGGCCATTGCCAAAAAAGCCATGGCCCGTAAAACCGGGGCGCGTGGATTACGTTCCATCGTCGAGGGCGCACTGCTGGAAACCATGTATGAACTGCCTTCGCAGGATAGCGTGGAAAAAGTGGTCATCGACGAATCGGTTATTGACGGCCAGTCGGAGCCATTATTGATCTATGGTAAACATGAGGCACAGCAGGCTTCCGGTGAATAATAGGCCGGCAAGCCGCTGAAATAACGACAAAGTAATTAATGTGGGGGATTTTATCCCCCATTTGTTTTTCCATTACCTTGCCCGTTGAATGTAAAAAAATTGCCCCCATATACTCTGATACCTATTTGTTGAAACTGGCAAAAGCCGAGTTTTGCGAATCCCCTAAACCTGGCGGAAGCTAAACTAAGAGAGAGCTCTATGAATGCTGAGCGTTCCGAACGCATAGAAATCCCCGTATTGCCTCTGCGCGATGTGGTGGTCTATCCGCATATGGTCATCCCGCTGTTTGTCGGGCGGGAGAAATCGATTCGGTGCCTTGAAGCAGCCATGGACAGCGACAAAAAAATCATGCTGGTGGCGCAGAAAGAGGCCTCTACGGATGAACCGGGTATTAACGATCTTTTTTCAGTCGGGACCGTCTCTTCGATTCTCCAGATGCTGAAATTGCCCGACGGTACGGTAAAAGTACTGGTTGAGGGTTTACAGCGCGCCCGTATAACGACTTTGTCGGACAGCGGCGAACACTTTGCCGCCCAGGCTGAATATTTCGATACCCCCGAAATAGACGAGCGTGAACAGGAAGTCCTGGTACGCACGGCGATCAATCAATTTGAGGGATACATCAAACTCAATAAAAAGATTCCGCCCGAAGTACTGACGTCTTTGAACAGTATTGATGACGCTGCCCGTTTGGCCGATACCATAGCCGCGCATATGCCGTTGAAATTAAGCGACAAGCAATCGGTTCTGGAAATGGCCGATGTTACGGAGCGGCTGGAATATCTGATGGCGATGATGGAATCGGAAATCGACCTGCTGCAGGTGGAAAAACGGATCCGTAACCGCGTCAAAAAGCAGATGGAAAAAAGTCAGCGCGAATACTATTTGAATGAGCAAATGAAAGCCATTCAGAAAGAATTGGGTGAAATGGACGATGCACCCGATGAAAACGAAGCGCTGAAACGCAAAATCGAAGCGGCGAAAATGCCTAAAGAGGCGCGTGAAAAAACCGAAGCGGAATTGCAAAAGCTAAAGATGATGTCGCCGATGTCCGCCGAAGCCACAGTGGTGCGCGGTTATATCGATTGGATGCTTTCGGTGCCTTGGCACGCGCGCACCAAAGTGAAAAAGGATTTGGTGAAGGCGCAGGAAATACTGGATAAAGACCATTACGGCCTGGAACGGGTTAAGGAACGTATCCTTGAGTATCTGGCGGTGCAGAGCCGGGTCAGCAAGATAAAAGGGCCGATACTCTGTCTGGTGGGACCGCCGGGGGTGGGTAAGACCTCTCTGGGGCAATCCATCGCCAGGGCCACCGGGCGCGAATATGTGCGTATGGCGCTGGGCGGAGTGCGGGACGAGGCTGAAATACGCGGCCACCGCCGGACCTATATCGGTTCCATGCCGGGTAAACTTATCCAGAAGATGTCCAAGGTCGGGGTGAAAAATCCGCTGTTCCTGCTGGATGAGATCGATAAAATGTCCTCGGATATGCGCGGCGATCCCTCTTCCGCGCTGCTGGAAGTGCTGGATCCCGAACAGAACGTGGCGTTTAACGACCATTATCTGGAAGTGGATTATGACTTGTCCGACGTCATGTTCGTGGCAACGTCGAACTCTATGAATATCCCGGCGCCGCTGCTGGATCGTATGGAAGTGATTCGCCTGTCCGGCTACACGGAAGACGAAAAACTCAATATCGCCCGCGAGCATCTGCTGCAAAAACAGATTGAACGCAACGCGTTGAAATCGGGTGAGCTGACTATCGAAGACAGCGCCCTGATCGGTATTATCCGCTACTACACCCGTGAAGCCGGGGTGCGTAATCTGGAACGGGAAATTTCCAAATTATGCCGCAAGGCGGTGAAGACGCTGCTGATGGACAAGACCATCAAGCATATCCATATCGACGGCGATAACCTCAAAGACTATCTGGGCGTGCAGCGTTTCGACTATGGCCGCGCCGAAGGCGAAAATCGCGTAGGGCAGGTTACCGGCCTGGCCTGGACCGAAGTCGGCGGGGAACTGCTGACCATCGAAACGGCCTGTGTGCCGGGCAAGGGCAAACTCACCTATACCGGTTCGCTGGGCGAGGTGATGCAGGAGTCGATTCAGGCGGCATTGACCGTGGTGCGTTCCCGTGCGGATAAATTGGGCATCACCGCCGATTTCTACGAAAAGAGGGATATCCATGTGCATGTGCCGGAAGGCGCGACGCCCAAAGATGGTCCCAGCGCCGGTATCGCCATGTGCACCGCCCTGGTTTCTTGCCTGACGGGTAATCCGGTGCGGGCTAACGTCGCCATGACCGGTGAAATAACGTTGCGCGGTCAGGTGCTGCCCATCGGCGGTCTGAAGGAAAAATTGCTGGCGGCGCATCGCGGCGGGATTAAAACCGTATTGATCCCTTACGAGAATAAACGCGATTTGGAAGATATGCCGGCGAATGTGATTCGCGATCTGGATATCCACCCGGTTCAGCGTATCGACGAAGTGCTGACGCTGGCCCTGCAAAACTCGCCTTTTGGCATGGAGATAGTGACCGCGGCGGCAAAATAGTGGCTCAATGTAACATATAGCGTTAAAAATAAGGCTGACAGGCGAATTCCCGCTTGCCAGCCTTTTTTTGTACCGTTAAGTTAGGTAGCTGTCTGGCCTGGTCGGTAATTGCGTTACACTTGCCAGTACATAACAGGCTTGGTATAACAGCTGCGCTGTCGCGTTTAAGGAAAATTCCGCCGCGACAAGAGAATTTTAGAGGGGATGAACGAGTGAATAAGTCACAACTGATCGACAAAATTGCCGCAGGTGCTGATATTTCCAAAGCGGCTGCCGGACGTGCATTGGACGCAATTATTGGTTCCGTTACCGAAACCTTGCAACAGGGAGATGACGTTGCATTGGTCGGCTTCGGCACTTTTACGGTTCGCGAACGCTCTGCCCGTACCGGTCGTAATCCGCAAACTGGTAAAGAAATCAGTATTCCAGCGGCTAAAGTGCCCGGCTTCCGCGCCGGCAAGGGTTTGAAGGACGCTGTCAACTGATTGTTGCACCGTTGTTTTTTGCGTCAAACTATTACCTGACGCAAGTGAACGGGTAGGGTAGAATACAGGGCGCATCTTTTCGATGTGCCTTTTTTGTTTTCTCCTGACAGATGGCTAACGTTGTTGTCAGAGGAATAGCTTTAGCGCGCAGCCGCTCTCGGATGACGGCATGATATACCCTATATGATCCGAGTTGCAGGAAGGCCAACGCACCTGCGGCTTGAAATATGACGGGTATAGCGGGATATCACCGCCGCGCAGGGTTTCATTCATTTTACAGCGGAGTGTTGTCACACTATGATGGACAATTTACGCGCGGCCGCAAATCACGTCGTGCTCAAAATTATTCTGGCCATTGTCGCCATTTCATTCGTGCTGACCGGGGTAGGCAACTATCTGATAGGCGGCGGCGGAGATTATGCCGCCAAGGTCAACGGTCAGCAGATCAGCCGCGCCCAGTTGGAGCAGGCGGTGCAAAATGAGCGTAATCGCCAGCAGGAATCCTTGGGCGACAGCTTCTCGGCGCTGGCGGGCAACGAAGGTTATATGCTCCAGATGCGGCGGCAGGTCTTGTCCCAGCTGATAGACGAAACCTTGCTTGACCAATATGCGCAGACCCTGGGCCTGGCGGCCAGCGACGACCAGATCAGAGACGCGATCTTCGCCATCCCGGCGTTCAGGACCGACAACAAATTCGATAATGAAAAATACCGCTCCATCATCAACAGCATGGGATTGACGCCCGACCAATATGCGCAGCTGATGCGCAAACAGCTATTGACCCAACAGTTGATTCAGGGCATGGGGGGCACCGGTTTTATGCTGCCGGACGAAACCACCCGCCTGCTGTCGCTGGCTATTCAGGATCGTAAAGCGCGCTTGGCGACCCTGGACATCGATACTCTGGTGGCCGCACAGACCGCCACCGATCAGGAAATCCAGGACAATTACAATCAGAACAAAAACGCTTACGTCCTGCCCGAATCCTTTAAGGTCTCCTATATCCCCCTGGACGCCGCCTCGATGATGGATAAAACCACCGTCAGCGACGCCGAGGTACAGGCCTATTACGACCAGCACAAAGATCAGTTCACCCAGCAGGCACGGAAACATTACCGCATCATACAAAGCAAAACCGAGGCTGATGCGAAAGGCATCCTGGCGCAGCTGCAGCAGGGAGCTGATTTCGCCACCCTGGCAAAACAGAAATCCACCGATGTGATTTCCGCCAGAAACGGCGGCGATATCGGCTGGATGGAGGCTGACTCCACCGTCGAAGAACTTAAACAGGCCAATCTCAACGATAAAGGCCAGCTTTCCGGCGTGATCACCTCGTCGGTCGGGTATTTGATTGCCCGGCTGGATGATGTCCAGCCGGCGCAGGTAAAGCCCCTGGCCGAGGTGCATGACAGCGTCGCGGCGAAGGTGAAGCAGGAGAAAGCGGTGGATGCTTATTATGCTTTGCAGCAGAAAGTAAGTGATGCCGCCAGCAATGATAACGAATCGCTGGCTTCGGCGGAAGCCGCCGCCGGTACCAAGGCTATCGAAACCGACTGGTTCAGCCGCGACAGCGTTCCGGCCGTGCTGAATTTTGATCCGGTGAAACAGGTCATCTTCGACGGTTCCCTGCTGGGCGCCAACGGCGCCCCCGGCAATAATTCCGATGTTATTACCGTGGACGGCGACCGGGCCTTTATCGTGCGTATCGCCGAGCATAAACCGGAGTCCACCAAATCCCTGGATACGGTGCGCTCGCAGGTGGAGCAGCAGGTTAAACGCCAGAAAGCGGCGCAGCAGGCCCGGGTGGACGCCGAAAAGATCCTGATGGCTTTGAAACAGGGTAAAGGGGATGATGCTCTGAAGGCGGCGAACCTGGCGTTTGGCGAGGCGCAGACCTTCGATTCCACCCGGCAGAACGACCGGTTGAGCCAAGCGGTCTTTACCCTGCCGCAACCGCAGCCGAATAAATCCTCATATGGCCTCTCCGAGGATGGCAAGGGTAATATAGTTCTGCTGGCACTGGATGAGATCATTCCGCGCAAGCTTGACGATCGGCAGCGCAGCCTGTTTGTCGGCCAGTTGAATCAGGGCATGACCGGCGTGACTTTCGATGCGTTGCTTAATAACCTGCGCGGTGAAGCCAAAATCAAATTGGGCAATGCCGCACAAATGCAATAGCGGTCATAAAAATCCCGCATAGGATGTAACGGCAAAGGGTCCCGGATGGGGCCTTTTGCATCTTCGGTATTCCCTGGTTGTCCCTTTCTCCCGCCTCGGGCATTCTGCCACCCGTGCAAACAAACAAGGAGAAAGCACAATGTATACATCATGGAAACGCACCCTCGGTATCATTCTGTCCACCGGTTTATTTATCATGCCGCTTGGCGCCTATGCGACGGTGGGAGATGATCAGGATACGACGGCCATCGGCCACGCTGCCGAAGCTCATCACCATACCGGGCAGGATGAAGGCGGGACTAAAGCGACGCGCGGCGACTCATCAGCAGAATCAGCAGAGGTCGATGCTCTAACCCCGGACCACGAAGCCACATCAACGGCAAGCGGCCAGGATTTGCCTATTGCCCAAACGGGAGATAAGGTCGTCCAGGGAGCTGATTCACAAACGGCCGTGGCGCCGCAGGACGACGCCGAAGGCAACGCAAAGGATAAATCCACGCAAACCGACGTCTCGGCGGCGGAAGGAGAAGGCGTCGGCAAGTCTGATAAAGCCGATAGCACCGCCGATGATGGAGATGAATTCGAAAAGGTCAATATCAATACCGCCACCGCAGAGGAATTGGCGGAGGGTTTGAAAGGCATCGGCCCGTCCAAAGCCGGCGAAATTATCAAATACCGTGAAAAGCACGGTCCTTTCAAGAAAATAGATCATCTGAAAAAGGTCAAGGGAATAGGAACTGCAACCTACGAAAAGATCCAATCTCAACTAGAGCTCTGATTTAACATTAGATTTGCGGGTTCTCCCGGCTGCGTAAGCAGGTGAATCCGCTAATTTAAAGCGCTTAACAACTTAATATATTGATTTAAAAGGCTCTCTGGCCTATAAGTGAACAAGCGCTTTTTTAAAGTCGGCTAAAATGTATTCTCTCAATATGTCGCAAATTTTTGACAATAATATTAAATTTTATGACAGCCTAGACAACCGGAACTAACTTTCCTAAGTTAGTGGCTCTTCTATGAATAGGAAAGCACGATGAGTGAGACAGCTAACTTAACAATCAAACTTCCTCTGGAACTCAAGGAAAGAATTAAAGCCTTGGCAGAGAGCAATAGCGTTTCCATGAGTGCAGAAATAGGCGCAAGGCTGGAACGCAGCCTGAATGAGGACAGCGCTGCGCCAACGGAGCATGTCGCCGCCGACGTCGATAATCAACACACCCAAGAAATCACTGAACAACCCTTTACCAGTAGTGAAGTGAAAAACTGCGGGCGTTGCTGAATGCCACTTCCAAGAAAAATCCAAGAAAAATAAGCATTCTTCGTTCGAATAATGAGTCGTTTATTTAATGAAAGATTCAGGCTCGGAGGGAGGCGGTTGGTCCCTCTGACCCGATAAGCCGATTAACCAAGGTGGTTAACGATGAGGTGCGGTCAATGGAAACAGGCTGCTAATCCATAAGACCGGCTTTACGTTTCATTTCAGCGGCGACCCGTTCCGGATCCTGTTGATATTCCGCTAATCCCCTCGCCCGCAAATGGCAGGCGGCGCACTCGCCGCAACCATCGCCTTTGATACCGTTGTAACATGTCAGCGTATCGTGGCGGATCTTGTCCAACTGATGATAATAATCAGCCAACGCCCAGGTTTCCGCCTTGTTCAGCCACATAAGCGGCGTTTTGAACTCTATATCCCGCGCCATTCCCAGCTTCACCGCCTGGTTCATCGCCTGCACAAATTCGTCGCGGCAATCCGGATAACCGGAAAAGTCCGTTTCGCATACCCCGGTAATTACCGTTTGCGCACCCACCTGGTAAGCATAAATGGACGCCAGGGTGAGAAAAAGAATGTTGCGTCCCGGCACAAAGGTCGAGGGCAACGCGTCGCCGGCGGTATCGTCGTAGTGGGGCAGCGGGATGTTATCGCGGGTCAGGCTGCTTATCGCCAAATCATTGAGCAATCCCGCGTCGATAACCTTATGGACACGTGCACTCAGCTCCTGCGCCAAATGGCGGGCAATGTCAATTTCCGCCCGGTGGCGCTGGCCGTAATCAAAGGTAATGCAATGGACTTCATCATATAACGTGAGCGCTTGTATCAGGCACGTCGTGGAATCCTGCCCGCCACTAAAAACCACTACTGCTCGTTTCATCACTGGACTCGTTGCATGTGTTGCGCAAAAGGATATGTTACTGCCTTCTTGGCGCAGGGCAAAGCCCAGATTTATTCAGGAGGTATCCCGGTGCCGCTATAGATAACGTAACATCTCAACCCAGGGAGCCGTATCGCCGATATGTTCTCTTACCCACGCCGGGTTGTAGTAGGTATCCTGATAACGTTCCCCGCTATCGCACAACAGCGTCACGATAGCGCCCCGGCGGCCTTGTGCCCGCATCTCCCGGGCTAATTGCAGTACGCCCCACATATTGGTGCCGGTGGAGCCCCCGACCCGGCGGCCTAAAATCGGCTCCAGCCAATAAAGGGCGGCGATGCTTGCGGCATCGGGAACCTTGATCATCCGATGGATAACATCGGCAATAAAAGAAGGCTCAACCCGCGGCCGTCCTATTCCTTCGATGCGTCCAGCCTGGTCACCTGTGAGCAAGGGGTCGCGCTGATGATAATAATCATGGAATACCGAATGTTCAGGGTCGGTGACCACCAGGCGGGTATCGTGTCCCTGATAACGAATATAACGTCCCAGGGTAGCCGAGGTGCCGCCGGTACCGGCGCCCATCACAATATAGTCCGGTTCGGCGAAGGGTTCCCGGGCCATCTGCCGGAAAATACTTTCGGCAATATTGTTATTGCCCCGCCAATCGGTGGCCCGTTCGGCATAGGTGAACTGGTCCATATAGTGACCGTCCAATTCTTCGGCAAGCCTGGTGGCCTCTTCGTAAATCAGCCCGCTGTGGCCGACAAAATGGCAGCGTCCGCCATAAAAGGTGATTTGTTCTATTTTTCGCCTGGCAGTGCTCTCCGGCATGACCGCGATGAACGGCAGGCCCAGCAGCCGCGCAAAGTAGGCTTCCGATACCGCCGTGCTGCCTGAGGAAGCCTCGATAACGGGCCGGTTTTGTTTGATCCAGCCGTTGCATAGTCCGTATAAGAACAGTGAACGGGCTAAACGGTGTTTCAGGCTGCCTGAAGGATGGGTGCTTTCATCTTTCAAATAGAAAAAAATGCCGGGAAACGACGGTAGCTCGAAGCGTATCAAGTGCGTATCGGCCGAGCGCTGGAAGTCAGCCTGTATGTCGCTGATAGCCTGTTTAACCCATTGCTGGTTCATAATATCCCCCGAAGTGTCGATGACCACAGCATAGCGGGGAAGCGGGAAAAAAAAGTTGCCTTTTTCTCCCTGATACCGTGTTATGGGAGAACGTTTTTCTCCAGAAGCTCGCCATGTTAGATAAAACCGATCGCACGTTACTCTCATTACTGCAGCAGGATTGTACGACGTCATTACAATCCCTGGCGGAAGCAGTGAATTTAACCTCCACGCCCTGCTGGAAACGTCTTAAACGCCTGGAGGAAGGGGGGTTCATTCGCGCCAAAGTGGCCTTGCTGGATCATGATAAACTGGGATTGGCACTTACGGCCTTTGTACATATCAAAACACAACAGCACAATAGCGACTGGTATCACAGCTTTGTCGCCCTGGTAAAGAGATGCCGGAAGTCCTGGCGTTCTATCGTATGGCCGGCGAGTATGACTACCTGATGCGGGTGCTGGTTGCAGATATGAAAAGCTACGATAATTTTTATAAGCGCCTGGTTAACGGTGTGCCGGGGCTGATTGACGTTACCTCAAGTTTTGCGATGGAAGAGATCAAAAATACGACGATAGTGCCATTATAATGGGTTCCCCTGAGCCGCCCCGGTTATCGGTCCGGGGCAAACAGGTAAATGATGCTGGAATAATATTTCGTGAGATTATTTGCACAACTGGGTTGGTATTTCCGTCGCGAATGGCGGCGTTATCTGGGATCGGTAGTCCTGCTGATCGTCATCGCCATTTTACAGTTGATCCCCCCCAAGCTGGTGGGGGTGATTGTGGATGGCGTGACCGAACACCGGGCGTCAAACCATATGATCATGCTGTGGCTCGGCGCCATGGTCCTTACCGCGGTACTGGTCTACCTGCTGCGCTATGTCTGGCGCGTATTGTTATTCGGTGCGTCATATCAGCTGGCGGTGGAACTGCGCGCCCGTTTCTACCGATTGCTCAGCGGGCAGCTGCCCGGCTTCTATTTGCGCCACCGCACCGGCGATTTGATGGCCCGCGCCACCAATGATGTGGATCGGGTGGTGTTCGCCGCCGGGGAAGGGGTGCTGACCCTGGTGGATTCGCTGGTAATGGGCTGCTCGGTGCTGGTTGTGATGAGCGTACAGATCAGTTGGCAGCTCACGCTGCTGTCCCTGGTGCCGATGCCGATTATGGCGCTGATTGTCAAACACAATGGCGATGAACTGCATCGGCGTTTCAAATCGGCGCAGGCCGCCTTCTCCTCCTTGAATAATCAGACCCAGGAAAGCCTGACCGGTATCCGGATGATCAAGGCTTTCGGCCTGGAAGATTACCAATCGGACCGGTTCGTACAGGTGGCCGCCGATGCCGGCGCGAAGAATATGCGGGTGGCGCGTATCGACGCCCGTTTTGACCCGACCATTTATCTGACGGTTGGATTCTCTAATTTATTGGCCATCGGCGGCGGCAGCTGGATGGTGATGCGGGATTTACTGACCCTTGGCCAGCTCACCAGTTTCATTATGTATCTGGGGTTGATGATTTGGCCGATGCTGGCGTTGGCCTGGATGTTTAATATCGTCGAGCGGGGCAGCGCCGCCTACAGCCGGATACGGCAGACACTCGATGAAGCGCCGGAAATCGCGGACGGCGTCAGCGCGTTGCCTCCCGGGCGCGGAACGCTGCAGGTGGATATCGGCAGTTT
Source organism: Sodalis ligni (assembly GCF_016865525.2). Taxonomy (NCBI): domain Bacteria; kingdom Pseudomonadati; phylum Pseudomonadota; class Gammaproteobacteria; order Enterobacterales; family Bruguierivoracaceae; genus Sodalis; species Sodalis ligni. Next base: position 1,472,972 of record NZ_CP075169.1, read on the forward strand.
TACCTATCCCCATACCCTGCAGCCGACCCTGACCCATATCCAGCTGATGCTGTCGCCGGGGAAAATGCTGGGTATCTGCGGTCCCACCGGCGCCGGTAAAAGCACGCTGCTGTCCCTTATCCAGCGTCATTTCGATGTTACCCGCGGGGAGATCCGGTTTCACGGCATTCCGCTGCCGTCCGTCAAGCTTGACGAGTGGCGCGGGCGCCTGGCGGTGGTCAGTCAAACGCCGTTCCTGTTTTCCGATACCGTGGCGCATAATATCGCCCTCGGCAGGCCGGACGCCACCCGACGGCAAATTGAACAGGCGGCTGAACTGGCCTGCGTGCATGATGACATTCTTAGGTTACCGCAGGGGTACGAAACCCAGGTGGGTGAACGGGGCGTTATGCTGTCCGGCGGCCAAAAGCAGCGTTTGTCCATCGCACGGGCCCTGCTGCTGGAAGCGGAAATCCTGTTGCTGGACGACGCGCTGTCCGCCGTCGACGGACGCACTGAACATACCATCCTGCGCAACCTACGCCAGTGGGGCGAGGATCGTACCCTTATCATCATTGCGCATCGGCTGTCAGCGCTCCATGCGGCGGATGATATCCTGGTGCTGGCCCATGGAACGGTCACCCAGCGGGGGCAACACCGGGGGCTGTTGCAACAGCCGGGCTGGTACCGGGATATGTTCCGCTATCAGCAGCTGGAAGAGGCCCTGACCGCCGATCCCGATGCGCCGGAGGCGGCCGATGCGTAAATGGCAAACCCAATGGCCCACCTTGAGGCGATTGCTGTCTTACAGCGCGCCCTATCGCAATCCCCTGATCCGGGCGGTGGTGATGCTCTGGCTGGCGGCGGCGGCGGAAGTGGCCGGGCCGGTGGTCATCAGTTATTTTATCGATCACGTGGTGCCTCTTAAGCGTTTCCCCGCGCTGCTGGTGACCGGACTGGCCCTGGCATATATCGCGCTGCAGCTTATCTCCGCGTCGCTGCGCTATTTTCAGGCCCTGCTGTTTAACCGTACGGCATTGGACATAGTGCAACAGCTGCGTACCGAAGTGATGGATGCTTCGTTGCGACAGCCCTTGAGTACCTTCGATACCCAGCCGGTGGGACAGCTTATTTCCCGGGTGACCAACGATACCGAGGTGGTGAAGGATCTGTATATAACCGTGTTGTCCACTTGGCTGCGCTGTATCGCGCTGGTGGTGGCCATGCTGGTGGCCATGTTCGCGCTGGACTGGCGCATGGCCTGCGTTGCGCTGGTCATCTTCCCGGTGGTGGCGCTGGTGATGTCTATATACCAATATTACAGCACACCCATCGTGCGTCGTCTGCGCGCATATCTGGCGGATATCAATGACGGTTTTAACGAAGCAATCAGCGGTATGACCGTTATACAGCAGTTCCGGCAGCAGCAGAGATTCGGAAAAAAACTGGCGCAAGCCAGCCACTCACACTATCTGGCCCGCATGCAGACGCTCAGGCTGGAGGGTTTCCTCCTGCGGCCGTTACTGAGCCTTCTCTCCGCCCTGGTGCTGTGCGGCCTGTTGATGCTGTTTGGCTTCAGCCCGGTAGGTTCGGTGGGGGTAGGGGTACTATATGCCTTTATCAACTACCTGGGACGGCTGAACGAGCCGCTGATTGAACTCACCACACAGCAATCCATGCTGCAGCAGGCGGTGGTGGCGGGGGAGCGTATCTTCGAGTTGATGGATGGCCACCGGCAGCAATACGGCGCGGATGATATGCCCCTGTGCAGCGGACGCATAGACATCCGTGATTTGACCTTTGGTTATCGGGACGGCGCGCCGGTGATAAAACACGTCTCGCTCACCGTTCCATCCCGCAGCTTTATCGCCCTGGTGGGACATACCGGCAGCGGTAAAAGTACGTTGGCCAATCTGATGATGGGGTACTACCGTATCGATGAGGGCCGCTTACTGCTCGATGGACGCTCCATCGACAGCCTGTCGCACCGGGTGCTCCGGCAAGGCGTGGCTATCGTCCAGCAGGATCCGGTGGTCATGGCGGATACGGTATTCACCAATATCACCCTGGGGCGGGATATCACCGAAGCCCAGGTCTGGCGGGTCCTTGAACAGGTGCAATTGGCCGAACTGGTGCGTGCGCTGCCCGACGGACTGTATGCCGAGCTCGGCGAACAGGGTAACACGCTGTCGGTGGGGCAAAAGCAGTTGCTGGCGCTGGCCAGGGTCATGGTATCGACGCCGGGAATCCTCATTTTGGACGAAGCGACGGCCAATATCGACTCCGGCACCGAGCAGGCAATCCAACGGGCGCTGGCCACCATCCGCCGGCAGACGACGCTGGTGGTTATCGCCCACCGGCTGTCCACGATAGTCGATGCCGATGAAATCCTGGTATTGCATCGCGGCGAAGCGGTAGAACGGGGTTCCCACGATTTCCTGCTGCGACAGCAGGGGCGTTATTACCAAATGTACCAGCTACAGCAGGCAGGCCGGGCCTTGAGTACCGCCGGGATATTGGCGACCCCCATAGCGCCGACGGTTTGACGGGGCTTTTTGCCAAGGCTCGGCATAGTTCATGATGCGCCTGCTTACCGGCGGGCGGGCTGAATGGTCCGCCCATTTACATCTACCCGCACCGCAATCGGGCATTAACAAGCATTCACCCGCGCCAATGCACCCTTATCAGGCGCGACGCCTCTTTTTGGTGCACCCATTCTCCCTCTCTTTGGACGCAGCTTCCGATAAAATCAAAGACAAACCTGCCCGCGCTCCATGGGCAGGCATCGAAGGGTAAATTTCTATTTCAAAACATTTATGGCACATGCTTTGCTTTACTCAGGCGTAGTGGTCGCGAGTTCGGATCCAAATTCTTGAGGGGGAGCATATGAAGCTGGTAACCGTGGTGATAAAACCATTTAAATTGGAAGACGTGCGAGAAGCACTTTCTGCTGTGGGTATTCAAGGGCTAACGGTCACCGAGGTAAAAGGGTTTGGACGGCAAAAAGGCCATGCTGAACTTTATCGCGGGGCTGAATACAGCGTTAATTTCCTGCCAAAAGTGAAAATTGATATTGCCATTGCCGATGATCAATTGGATGAAGTTATCGACGTCATCAGTAAAGCGGCTTACACCGGTAAAATCGGGGACGGCAAGATTTTTGTTGCTGAGTTACAACGGGTTATTCGCATTCGTACCGGCGAGACCGATGAAGCAGCACTTTAACGACACGCGCGAATTTTGTGGATAGGGATGAATGAAAATGAAGAAACTTGTCTCATTAACCGGTCTTGGGGCAGTGGCATTGTTGCCCACATGGGCCATGGCCGCGACACCTGTTGTTGATAAGGCCGATAATGCGTTTATGATGATTAGCACCGCTTTGGTGCTGTTTATGACGTTACCGGGCATCGCTTTATTTTACGGCGGCTTGATACGCGCCAAAAACGTCCTGTCAATGCTGACCCAGGTGGCGGTAACCTTTGCCATGGTTTGCGTGCTGTGGATGCTGTACGGTTACTCTTTGGCCTTCAGTGAAGGCAATCCCTTCTTCGGCGGCTTTACCTGGGCGATGCTGAAAAACATTGAAACCACGGCGTTGATGGGGACTTTCTATCAGTTGGTGCATGTGGCGTTCCAATGTTCTTTCGCCTGTATCACCGTGGGTCTGATCGTCGGCGCGCTGGCGGAACGCATCCGTTTCTCCGCCGTTCTGATTTTTGTGGTTATCTGGCTGACATTCTCTTATGTGCCGATGGCGCATATGGTGTGGGCGGGCGGTTATTTGGCGTCCATGGGCGCGCTGGACTTCGCCGGCGGTACGGTGGTACACATCAACGCCGCCAGTGCAGGTCTGATCGGCGCTTATATGCTGGGCAAACGCGCAGGCTTTGGTAAAGAATCATTTAAACCGCATAACCTGCCGATGGTATTCACCGGTACCGCCATTCTTTATGTCGGCTGGTTTGGCTTCAACGCCGGTTCCGCCAGCGCCGCCAATGAAATCGCCGGACTGGCGTTTATCAATACGGTCATGGCTACCGCCGGCGCCATTCTTTCCTGGGTGTTCGTCGAGTGGATGATTCGCGGCAAGCCTTCTTTGCTGGGCGCCTGTTCCGGTTGTATCGCCGGTTTGGTTGCCATTACTCCGGCGGCCGGCTTCGTCGGTGTCGGCGGTGCGCTGGTCATTGGCTTGGTGGGCGGTGTCGCCGGTCTGTGGGGTGTGGTTGCCCTGAAGAAATGGCTGCGTGTGGATGACGTTTGCGATGTGTTCGGTGTGCACGGCGTTTGCGGTATCTGCGGCTGTCTGCTGACCGGTGTCTTCACTTCCGCTTCACTGGGCGGCGTCGGTTATGCGCAGGGCGTGACCATGGGTCATCAACTGTGGGTACAGCTTTATAGCGTGATCGTTTGTTTGATATGGTCCGGCGTGGTTGCCTTTGTCGGCTTCAAGATTGCTGATATCGCGGTGGGTCTGCGGGTTTCCGAAGAACAGGAACGCGAAGGTCTGGATGTCAACAGCCATGGCGAAAGTGCTTACAACGAATAACTTATGCAGGATTGGCCGGTAAAAGTTTACCGGCACATCACTGAACCGGGGCGTCTAGATGACGCCCCGTTTTTTTTGCGGACAGATTCGCCTCCATTTTCGCGGTCTCCCTTAACACGTTCGCTGCGCGTTCGACGATCGCGGGCCTACCGCGCTGTGGGGCGCTCCGGCGGGCGGGAAAACCACGCCCGCTTCGACCCCATCAGCACGGTCTCCCTTTAACACCTTCGCTGCACGTTCGACGATCGCGGGCCTACCGCGCTGTGGGGCTCCGGCGGGCGGTTAAACCACGCCCGCTTCGACCCCATCAGCACGGTCTCCCTTTAACACGTTCGCTGCGCGTTCGACGATCGCGGACCTACCGCGCTGTGGGGTGCTTTTCCGCCGGTTGGATTAACCTGGTTCATTGGTGCGGCGCATGACGCCTTCCTGGGTTGCCGATGCGATAAGCCTCCCGTCGCGGCTGTAGAATTGCCCGCGCACGTAACCGCGCGCTCCCGAGGCGGAGGGACTTTGTATGGCATATAACAGCCAGTCCTCGAGATTGAACGGCCGATGAAACCATATGGAGTGATCAATGGTGGCGATGTTCATGCCCGGTTCGAGAAAGCCCACGCCGTGGGGTTGGAGGGCGGTAGGCAGGAAATTGAAATCGGATATATAACCCAGTAAATACTGGTGGCTATTGATATCTGCCGGCATGGCGCCGTTGGCGCGCAGCCAGATATAGCGCTCGGGTTTTTCCGGTCGGCCCTTGGCGGGGTTATGAAATAGAACCGGGCGGACTTCGAAGGGTTGCTCTCCGGATAATCTTTCCCGCAGCAGCGGCGGCAGATTCCCCCCCAGGCGGGCCATAATTTCCTGCTCCGATGTTAATCCTTCGGGAGACGCCACCTGCGGCATGGTGTCTTGATGCTCAAATCCCTCTTCGGGATATTGGAAAGATGCGGTCATGGAAAAGAGGGTTTGGCCCCGTTGTATGGCGTCTACCCGGCGGGCGCTGAAATTATTGCCGTCGCGCAGGTTGGTAACCTGGTACATGATAGGTTCATTGCTGTCTCCGGGACGCAGGAAATAACAATGGCAAGAATGCAGAATGCGTCCGTCCGGCGCTGTTTGCCGGGCGGCAAACAGCGCCTGGCCGACCACCTGGCCGCCAAAAACACGCTTTAGCCCTAAGTCTTCGCTTTGGCCGAGAAAGCGCCCTTCTTCAATTTTTTCCAACGTCATCAGCGCCAATAGCTGATCAAGTGTGTGGCTCATGGGCGAATACCGTTAAAATTCAAATGGATTAAGGATAATGCTCTGGACACCGACTCCACCATTCACCAGGCGTCCGCCGCATCCCCTGAGCGGGATTGACCCCAATGAGTTTACCCGCGAATGCGTCCGGCAGGAAAATATCAGGATCCTGTGCCATTATTAAAGCATTAGGTGGTATTAACCACTACGAATTCACCGCCGTTGACGAGTGGTGAAATGATGAACTGATAATAAGAAGGAGAGGTAAATCATGAAACTCTGGCAAACAATCGGCGGTGTCGTTTTATTGGCAGCGCTCGGCGGCTGTACTCACGGGAATAGAGAACATCAGGTGGCGACTCCCGCGTTTAAAACCCCCGGCACGGCGGAGGGGGCGGATGCCATAAGACAGCCAGCGGTGACAGGTACCGTATGGATTAGGCAACGTTTGGCATTGCCGCCTGATGCGGTGTTAACCGTGACCCTGTCAGATGCAAGTTTGTCCGATGTCCCTTCCACCGTCATATCGCAGCGTGTGATACGCACCGAAGGCAAACAGGCGCCGTTCAGCTTCGTGCTGCCCTATAATCCCACCGAAATCCAGCCCAACGCGCGCATTCTGCTGAGCGCGGCCATTACCGTCAACGGACGTGTGGCGCTGATGACCGAGCAGGTAAAACCTGTGATTAACAATGGCGGCACCAAGCAGGATTTGGTTCTCGTCCCCGCAACGTCAATACCTTTGGCAAGCCGGCCCATAGTCCCCTCGACAGTGCCCGCCACGTCGCCGACGCAGGTTACGCCTTCAAGCAGCATACCGGCGCCTAATCAACTTTAAACCGGTTTGTCCCGCAGGTCTGTGGGACACGACTGCCGGCTGATAAGGCCCGACGCCTGTCGACTTACCACTGCCAGCGGTAACGTTCAAGACTGACGGTACCCTGATTATTGATTTCTATTCCTTCGGCTTCCAGCGCCGCTTTTTGGCGGCGGAAGCCTTCTCCGGGCAGCGAAATACCGCCATGTCTATTGAGCACACGGTGCCAGGGCAGGGCTGTTCCTTCTGGCAGGCGGCTCAGGATACCGCCAACCTGCCTGGCGGCGCGTGGCGAGCCGGCCAGCAGGGCTACCTCGCCATAGGTGGTAATGCTGCCGGCCGGAATGGCGGCAATAATCTGGAAGACGCGCTGACGAAAGGAATCTGTTGGTTCATCCATATACGCTGCAGCCAAAGCTAAAATAGAGCGGTCCATGTTGGCACAAAAGGCGCCGGCGTGGAAGGCGCACTGGTCGGACGTCGGTATCCGGAGAATTCGGCGAAGAAAGCAGCGCTTAAATGCTATCGGCTTGCAATTGATGGGGGCATCATCGATAATGCCCCGCGCCTTAGAAATTAAGGCCGTCAATGGAGGCTCTGTTGGTGCTCCCGCAACATTAACTTGTGAACTCGGTCAGGTCCGGAAGGAAGCAGCCGTAGCAAGCGTCGTGTGTGCCGGGATGTCGCTGGCAGAGCCTCCACCCATTTGAATCCGCTTTGACTGATTATTCGCTGTGAAACAATATGGCGACTTATTCCTGTGATCATCTCGTAAAGAGGTCGACGCTAAACAAGAATGTAATCTGCATGTTTATAGCATCCTAATACATTTTATCCCGGAAAGTGCCTGGATGATTCCTGGTGTCTATTGATATTAATGAATTATCACAAAGTTCGAACGTGGCGACAAAGTCTTAGTCTGTACATTATCGCCCCATTCCTTATTACTCTCGGGCGAAATAGGATGTTTTGGATATATTGACTCTTGAATTTTTTTCGGCGGATATTCCTTCCGCCAAACGCGCATTAAAATTAACCACTGGCAAATCCCGTTTGTACCATGCTTGCTGCTGGGAAAGATTTGAACGATGTTACTTTTAGGCGAGCGTCCTTTGAACTAGGGATGTGAAACGGGTTTTCATATAGATTAGCAGCGATTCAAACCACAAAAACAACACTTTTATAAGGTTGATGATGTATGCACGATGACCATTTATATAGATGAGGATATATAATAATGTTAATACTTAGTAGCAAATGGTAGGCATTTATCGAACATACTTCCAGACAGATACCGGAACTTTATCATAGAGCTTATCCATCGTCAGCTCAGCCAGGCGATGGTCCGCTGCGGAGTTGAATATCTCAAGCTCATCGTCGGACAGTTCGTATTTGTTCTTTTCAATCACGCGTTCCAATGTCTCAAGGGTTCTGCATTTGCGTAGACGCATTAAATAGTCGATTTTTTCATGATGGCCTTAGATGTTGAGTAGAATGTTAAAATATCATTTACTATTTCAAGAAATACAAAGCTCAGTCTCTGAGAATGTTCCGAATAAGCGGGAGCGGCTGGTACGCCATCTCTGAACATCCAAGTTGTTGATACCGCTGCTGCTGAATAGCGTAAACGTATCGTCCAGGAAAGATTCAACATGATCGGTGAGATCGCTTTCATTATGGTATTTAAGCTTGAAGCTCACCATATAAGAAGCAATATGATCAATTAATTCATTCATCTGCAGATTTATGGCGGAAGCGGGATCATTAACCCACCCATGGTAACTATCACCGAGGCTTGCAATGCCTTCATCATAAAGAGTAGCACAAAGGAATTTTAGTTGCGCAATATCATGTCTTTTGGGTGAATACTCGTCCATATCAGCCCTCCTACCTTCGACAAATTACCGTCATCTTTAAAATCGACCGAGATTGAGCTGCTTCTTATCCGTGCCGATACTTGCGCTCTATTTAAAGATAGAAGATTTGAGCAGTATAGCACAATCAGCTTACATTAACTTACTGTTCCATGCCCGTGCAATTTATATCGCAGCCAGTACCACTGCCCATGCACAGACTGGATTATGAGCAAGATACCATCATCACAGTTAGAAAGTGAGTAGTAATACATATCGAAAACAAATTGAAGGATACCGGTGAAAGTCATTGCCGTTGCCGAGTGGCCGCCAGATAAAGACTCATTTCTAGTAGAGCATCCTACACGATATTTATTATTACCATTTCTTGCTGCATTACACACCCTTTATTGACGAAAAATTATGACAACACGTTGCAAATCGGTCTTAATCGCTTAATTTACATAACACTTTGACCGGATAGCGTCAAATACACATCACAAGGGCCGCTCCCGCCAACTGTGCCTGAGGCGAATATCATCGCGGCTGTCGGGGTGGTTGCCTAGACTCTATATAGGGATGGTGTCGGTGTATTTCAACAATAACCGGCAATAAAAAAGGGCCCCGAACGGATGGCCCTGATAAAGACGACGAACGTGCCCTGGACTATTTTTTCCTGCTGCCACCCTGGACGGCTTTAAAGCGAGGATTGGATTTACAGATAACATAGATACGGCCGCGACGGCGTACTACCTTGCAATCCTTGTGGCGGGTTTTCGCCGAACGTAACGAACTCAATACCTGCATGGCGAGGCTCTTCCCTTATGACGGATCTTTACTGAAAAACGACCAAAACGTTGGTTAAAGCGCGCCGTGCTGCCCTCTTTATCCACAATTCTCTGTTTGCCCGTGTAGTACGGATGCGATTCGGATGAGACCTCAACCGTCACGTAGGGATAGGTTTTCCCGTCCAGTTCAAGGGTGCGGTCGGTTTTTATGGTGGAGCCGATTTTGAAATAGGTATCAGCACTGGTGTCATGGAATACCACGGTGCGATAGTCCGGATGTATGGCAGGTTTCATAAATCACCTCATATGTTATGTTATATCATAACTATTATGCACGCTTTTCACCCCAAGTCAAACCGACAAAAAAAGGCCGCTTGCGCAGCCTTCGACTGCTGACAAACATGCTCAAATTCAATAAGGCGGGACAGGCTGCTAGAAGAGTAAACCGTCCGCGCCAGGGACTAAAACGCCAGGAGCGTTTTGGAACAACGCCCTGAGGCGTTGGCCCTTAGGGCGGCTGCCAGGGAGGGTAGCCGTAATCGCGCGGATCGAGCCCCCAGGGAAGGGTTCACGGCGTGTTTACGATCTAGCAGCCTGTGTCGACCGGGCAATTAGTCAACAAGTGTAAAGGCCGCTTGCGCGGCCTTGGTTAACACTTAATCATGGTAAGGATTGTCTACACCGGCCGATCAGGATGGTTTTCATTTTCGGACCGGTTGCCAAAGCGGCGGCGAACCACCACAAAGAACACCGGTACAAAGAAGATCGCCAGCAGGGTAGCGGTGATCATCCCGCCCATAACGCCGGTACCCACCGCGTTTTGCGCGCCCGAACCGGCACCGGTACTGATGGCCAGCGGCAATACGCCGAGGATAAAGGCCAGGGACGTCATCAGAATCGGGCGTAGCCGCATACGCACCGCCTCCAATGTCGCCTCCACCAATCCTTTGCCTTCTTTATCCATCAAATCCTTGGCGAATTCCACGATAAGGATAGCGTTCTTCGCCGACAGGCCGATGGTCGTCAGCAGGCCCACCTGGAAGTACACGTCGTTGGTCAGCCCGCGCAGGGAGGCGGCTATCAACGCGCCCACCACCCCAAGGGGAACCACCAGCATGACCGCGAACGGAATTGACCAGCTTTCATACAATGCCGCCAGGCAGAGGAATACCACAATCAATGAAATAGCGTACAGCGCCGGCGCCTGATTACCGGACAGGCGTTCCTGATAGGACATGCCGGTCCAGCTGTAGCTTATGCCGGCAGGCAGTTTTGCCGCTAATTGTTCCATCATCTCCATGGCTTCACCGGTACTTCTACCCGGTACCGCTTCCCCCTGTATTTCCATCGAGGGCAGGCCGTTGTAGCGTTCCAGACGCGGCGAACCGTATTGCCAATGACTGGTGGTCACCGCCGACAACGGCACCATCTGGCCATCGGAACCGCGTACGAACCAATTACCGATATCCGTCGGCAACATACGGAACGGAGCATCGCCCTGGACATAGACCTGTTTGACACGGCCGCGGTCAACGAAGTTGTTGACGTAGCTACTGCCTAGCGCCGCGCCGATGGTGGTATTCAGATCCGAGAGTGTTACTCCCAGCGCCTGCGCTTTTTCCTGATCCACGTCAAGCTTGAACTGCGGCGTATCTTCCAGTCCGTTGGGCCGGACCCCCGCCAGCAGATCCGGATGCTGGGCGACCATGCCCAACAACTGGTTGCGCGCTTCGGTCAGCTTCTCGTGGCCCAGACCGTTGTTATCGATCAATTCGAAATCGAAACCAGTGGCGTTACCCAGTTCGATGATCGCCGGCAGGTTGAACGAGAGCGCGATACCGTCCTTGATTTTGGCGAAAGCGGCATTGGCGCGGCCGAGTATGGCCGGAACCTTATTGTCGCTGCCGCCGCGCTCGCTCCAGTCCTTGAGGCTGGCAAACGCCAGGCCGTTGTTTTGTCCACGGCCGGAGAAACCAAAGCCGCTGACGGTAAATACCGAATTGACGTTGTTTTTCTCGTCGTGCATAAAGTGATAGGCAACCTGGTCGAGCACATTCTGCGTGCGCTCCTGGGTCGCCCCCACCGGCAACTGCACCATGGTCAGGAACACCCCCTGATCTTCCTCGGGCAGAAACGACGTGGGCAGACGGATAAACAGCAGGGCCATGCCCACCACTATCAACAGGTAGATAATCAGATAGCGGCCGGTACTGTTGAGGATATGGCCGATACTGTCGGTATAGTGATGGGTGCTTTGACTGAATCTTTTATTGAACCAGCCGAAGAAACCGGTATCGATGCCGTGATCGCCTTTTGCTATCGGCTTCAACAGCGTGGAGCACAGGGCCGGCGTCAGAATCATCGCCACCAGCACCGACAAGATCATGGCGGAAACGATAGTGATGGAGAACTGACGGTAGATGGCGCCGGTGGCGCCGCCGAAAAATGCCATGGGTACGAATACCGCCGACAGCACGAGTGCGATGCCCACCAGGGCGCCCTGGATTTGCGTCATGGACTTGCGGGTGGCGTCCTTGGGGCTCAGGCCCTCTTCAGCCATCACACGCTCGACGTTCTCCACCACCACGATGGCGTCGTCCACCAATAACCCGATGGCCAGCACCATCGCGAACATGGTCAGGGTATTGATGGAGTATCCGAAGGCATTCAAAATGGCAAAGGTCCCCAACAACACCACCGGCACCGCGATGGTGGGGATGAGGGTCGCGCGGAAGTTTTGCAGGAAAAGATACATCACCAGGAATACCAGGATGATCGCTTCCACCAGGGTCTTGACCACTTCCTGAATGGAGATTTTCACGAACGGCGTGGTATCGTAGGGATAGACCACCTTCAATCCGGCGGGGAAGTTCTTTTCAAGCTCTCCCAGTTCGGCTTTTACCGCCGCGGCGGTATCCAGGGCATTGGCGCCGGTGGCCAGCTGTATACCCAGACCGGAAGCCGGACGACCGTTGAATTTCGCGACAACGTTATAGTTTTGCCCGCCCAGCTCTATCTTCGCCACATCCCGCAAACGCACCTGGGAACCGTCGGGATTCACTTTCAGCAGGATGTTGCCGAATTCCTTGACGCTGGTGAGCTGGGTCTGCACGATGATGGAGGCGTTCAACTGCTGGCCCTGGATGGCCGGCATTCCACCCAACTGGCCGGCGGCGATCTGGCTATTCTGTACCGTCAGCGCATTGATGACATCCACCGGGGTCAGCTGGTAATTATTCAGTTTATTCGGGTCCATCCACACGCGCATGGCGTACAACGAACCGAACAACTGGAAATTCCCTACGCCTTGGGTTCGGCTGATGGGGTCCTGGATATGCGACCCCACATAATCCGAGATATCCTGCTGCGTCATGGTGGGGTCATCGCTGATAAACCCTGCCACCATCAAAAAGCTGGAGCTGGATTTCTGGATTCTCACCCCTTGCTGCTGTACTTCCTGCGGCAACAGCGGCATCGCCAGCTGCAGTTTGTTCTGCGTCTGCACCTGGGCGATATCCGGGTTGACGCCGGAATCGAACGTGAGGGTAATCTGCACCGTACCGGATGAGTCGCTGTTAGACGACATATACAGCAGATGGTCGATACCGTTCATGTTCTGTTCGATAACCTGGGTTACGGTATTTTGTGCCGTTGTGGCATCGGCGCCAGGATAGGTGGCGGTGATCTGGATTGCCGGCGGCGCAATGGCAGGATATTGCTCAATAGGCAGCTTTAAGATCGACAAAGCGCCCCCGAGCATAATGATAATGGCAATCACCCATGCGAAAATGGGGCGATCTATAAAAAACTTGGCCATGTGGTTTACCCGTTCCTATTAAGACTTGCTGGCATTTTCAGGCTGCGGTTGTCCCGGTTTTTGTTCGTCTGTCGTTGCCTCTTTTGCTGTCACCTGCGCGCCCGGTCTGACTTTTTGCAGCCCGGTGACGATGACGCGATCGCCTTCCTGCAAACCGGCGGTCACCAGCCATTTATCGCCAATCGCCTGCGGCGCGGTGATTTGACGTAAGGCGACTTTATTGTCCGGGCCGACTACCATGGCGGTGGCATTGCCGCGCGGGTCATGGGTAATGCCTTGTTGCGGCACCAATAGCGCGCTGTCGTTTACCCCTTCATCCAGGCGGGCGCGGACAAACATGCCGGGCAGCAGGGTGAGCTGCGGATTGGGGAATATGGCGCGCAGGGTAATGGACCCGGTGGTTTCATCCACGGTGACGTCTGAAAATTCCAGCGTACCGCTTTGTGCGTAAACGCTGCCGTCTTCCATCAGGAGACGCACGGTGGCCTTACCGTTTTGCTGCTTCAGCGTGCCGTTGGCCAGTTCCTGCTTCAACCGCGAATAGTCATTGCTCGACTGGGTGACATCCACATACATGGGATCCAACTGCTGCACGGTAGCCATGGCGGTGGTTTGGGCATTGGTGACCAACGCGCCTTCGGTATAGGCGGATTTACCGATACGGCCGCTGATGGGGGAGGTGACGCGGGTATAGGCCAGGTTGATGCGGGCGGACTCAAGGGTGGCTTTGGCCGCTACCACCGCGGCATCGTCCTGACGCATGGTGGCCACTGCCGTATCATAATCCTGCTTGCTGACAAAATTGGTGGGGAGCAGTTTTTGATACCGGTTGACGGTAACCTTGGCGATAGCCGCGTTTGCCTGCGCTTGCGCCAGGGCGCCGTTGGCGTTGTCATAGGCGGCCTGGTAAGTCGCCGGGTCGATTTGATAAAGCGATGCCCCGGCCTGCACGTCGCTGCCTTCGACAAAATTCCGCTTCAAGATGATACCGTTGACCTGAGGGCGGACTTCGGCAACACGGAAGGCGTTGGTACGGCCGGGTAGATCGGTTGTGACATTCAATGATTGTTTTTTTACCGTCACTACACTCACTTCCGGGGCCTGTTGCTGATTACCTGCCTGTTTAGCATCCTTATTGTCACATCCAACAAGAATAAAGCTGCCTGAAAGCATCAGAACGGCTGCCAGAGGCAAAATCCCTCTGTTTTTGATCATAGTAAACCTCAAGAGTCCGATTTTAAAAAATTTAAAGTTGATCAACTGATCACAAGCCTGCAAACCTATTGCTGCGTAACAATTAGCCTTATGCTATGTTACATACATTCGCGAATGTATGTAAATCTAAAGACCTCCAAAAAAAGCGCCATGGCACGAAAAACCAAACTACAGGCTCTGGAAACCCGGCAACACATTTTAGACGCCGCTGTCCATGAATTCTCCCGTCGCGGCGTCTCGGTTACGTCGTTAACCGATATCGCGACGGTGGCGGGGGTGACCCGTGGTGCTATTTATTGGCATTTCAAGAATAAAGTCGAGTTATTTAATGAGATTTGGCATAACGCCGAATCAAAGATTCATGCGTTGGAGCTTGAGTATCAGGCAAAATTTCCCGATGATCCACTCCATGTGCTCACAGAGACATTGATTTACATTCTGGAGTCCACCGTTTCCAATACAGAATGGCGCGCGCTGATGGAAATTGTATTTCATAAATGTGAATTTGTCGGCGAAATGGCCCTGTTCCAGGACGTGCGCAAAGGATTGTATGCCGAATGCTACGAACGGATCGAAGAAGTTCTCAAGCGGTGTATTGCCTGCGGACAATTGCCGGAGGGTTTACATTGTCGCCGCGCCGCGATTATGCTGCGGGCCTATATGACCGGCCTGATGGAGAACTGGCTGTTCGTGCCGGGAACCTTCGACCTGCAGGGGGGTTCACGGGTTCTGGTCGCCGTGTTGATCGATATGCTGCGGCTTAGCCCCAGCCTGCGCCACGCGGCGGCGTCAGCATAGAGGGTTCTCTTCCTGCCGCCGGTGCTTTAGCTGATAGTCTTTTTTGACTATTTCCAGCGCCGCCAGGACCAGCTCCGGTTCCACATCATTGCTTTCCAACAGCATGATCAAATCGACCGCTAATTTAACCTCTGGGGACTCATCTTCAAGCGCCACCGGTCTCTCCCGCAAGCTTTGCCAAGCTGGATAAAAAAGAGAGTATAGATGAGATTGATAGCATGCCAAATAGTAAGCGTATCATTAATGATGGCCATCCCGTCCGAGGCCCAGCCCCAGGCTCAACCGATACTTCCCCCGTTTTCACGGCGCTCAATCAGTTTTTCAATTCGCGTCAACGCCTGCCGGCAACGGGTGAGACGGCCTTCCAGGGCGGCGATTTCCTGTTGTAACTGATGTTGGCGGCCTCTATCGCCGCAGTTTTGCCGCAGGCTTTCCCGGTCACGGATAAGCGTCATCAACCGGCGCTCGTAATCCTGATGTTCCGCCAGCTTTACATAATCATCCACCGGTGCGGCAACCGGCGCCTGCCTGCGGCGTAAATCCAGGGTGGCCAGTTCCCGCGCCAGGGCGGTCATTTGATCCACCAGCCGTTGGGCCAGCCAGGCAACCTGCTCGGTTCGTCCCTGTTGCGCCGTCTCGGTCAGGTGCTGCAGCGTCAGCCTGCATTCGGCCAGGTAATCCGCCAGTCCTGTGCCGCGGCTTTGAAATAGCTTATGATCAAAGCGAGACTGGGCTGCGTCATTATGGCCGGTGACCTCGATGCGGGTGGCCAGTGCATTGAGCTTTTCGCTTAACGCATTGATAAATTTGAGTGACTGCACGCCGCTTACCTGTTATTGATTACCCATTTACCTTAAGACGCAATAATAACGCGCTCGCGCCGGTCATGCACGGTGTTAACAGCAATTCCCAGTAAGGGAAATGTTTTCAATGTAATGTAATTAAAGGCCAAGAGTGGCAGAATTACTGTGACCGCCGTGTTCCGTCCGGGTTGATGTGAAACAATAAAAGACCAGATGGCGGTGCAACGGTATTGCAATTTTTTGCCGGTTTGCATAAATTTGAGCGCTTTCGTGCGCGGTATTTCCCGCCAGTCCATGATAGCCTGAGTATTACTGTCGGCGGGCTGGTTTATATGTCCGCGCGGATTGTGATTTCAAAAGTTTCAGGCGCATATATTATGACCGCGATGGACCTACAGCTAGAACGTATAAAAAATAGTATCAAAACAATCCCCGATTACCCTAAACCAGGCATTTTTTTTCGGGATATCACCAGCCTTCTGGAGCAGCCCGAGGCTTATGCCGCCAGTATTCGGCTGCTGGCCGATCGCTACCGGGACAAAGGGCTGACCAAAGTCGTCGGCACGGAGGCCCGCGGGTTCCTGTTCGGCGCTCCGGTGGCGCTGGCGCTGGGGTTGGGTTTTGTACCGGTCCGCAAGCCCGGCAAGCTTCCCCGCGAGACGCTGAGCGAAAGCTATGAGCTTGAGTACGGCGTGGATATGCTGGAAATCCATCAGGACGCTATCAAGCCGGGGGATAAAGTGCTGGTGGTGGATGATTTGCTGGCCACCGGCGGCACCATCGAGGCGACGGTTAAACTCATCCGCCGGCTGGGCGGCGAGGTCCATGACGCGGCGTTTGTGATTAACCTGGCGGATCTCGGCGGCGAAGAGCGTCTTAAGCGCATGGCGGTAGAGAGTTACAGTCTGGTGGTTTCCCCGGCCACTGATTCATTTACCCATCATCTTTCACGTTACAGCCGACACAGCTGTAACGTGAAAGATGATGGGTATATCAGCCTCGCGCTTCGGTGTGGGGCTGTGTTAGCATGGCCTCCTGTTCACCGACTTTTCGCGACCCATGAGCTATCAGGTTCTTGCCCGTAAATGGCGTCCGCAGACGTTTTCAGATGTTGTAGGTCAGGAACATGTTCTGACGGCGCTCACCAACGGCCTTTCACTGGGCAGGATTCATCATGCGTATTTATTATCCGGCACCCGGGGGGTCGGCAAGACCACTATTGCCCGTTTGCTGGCGAAGGGGCTGAATTGCGAAACCGGGATTACTGCCACGCCGTGCGGCGTTTGCGATAACTGCCGAGAGATTGAACAGGGACGATTCGTCGATCTTATCGAGATTGACGCGGCCTCACGCACCAAGGTGGAAGATACCCGCGATCTGCTGGATAATGTGCAATATGCTCCCGCCCGCGGCCGCTTTAAAGTCTATCTTATAGACGAAGTCCACATGCTGTCGCGGCACAGCTTCAACGCGCTGCTGAAAACGCTGGAAGAACCGCCGTCCCACGTGAAGTTTCTTTTGGCCACCACCGACCCGCAAAAGCTGCCGGTGACCATATTATCCCGCTGCCTGCAGTTTCATCTAAAGGCGCTGGATATCGTACAGATTCGCGATCAGCTCGATCGTATCCTCCAGCGGGAGGGTATCGGCAGCGAGCCGCGGGCGCTCCAGCTTTTGGCCCGGGCCGCCGACGGCAGCATGCGCGATGCGCTGAGTTTGACCGATCAGGCCATCGCCATGGGCGGGGGGCAGGTGACCACCCGGACGGTCAGCGATATGCTGGGCACCCTGAATACCGAGCAGCCCCTGGCGCTGATAGAGGCGCTGGTGAAGGCGGACGGCAGCGCCATGATGGCGCAGCTGGCCCAGTGCGCCTCCCGCGGGGTTGACTGGGAAACGCTGCTGGTGGAAATGCTGACGCTGTTGCACCGCGTTGCCATGGGGCAGCTTTTGCCGGATGCCCTGTCGGATGAAGACGATGCCGTTATCCTGTCAAGATTGCGTGAGCTGGCGCGGCTGATCCCCCCCGCCGATTTGCAGCTTTATTACCAAACGCTGCTGGTGGGACGTAAAGAGCTGCCCTTCGCGCCCGATAGGCGGATGGGCGTTGAAATGACACTGCTGCGCGCACTGGCATTTCATCCCCGTCACCAGGCGTTTTCGCCGCCGGCGGAGCACTCTTCGGGCGATACATCGGCGAACCTGGATTATGGCGCTGACGAAACCGCTCCGGCAAACGCCGGACCAGAAGAACGCGCTCTTCCGAGCCCTATCCACCCTCGACCGGCGGAACGACAGGGCACGGTTCTCCCGCCGCGTTCGGGTAGGAACGAAACCAGCGCGCCGGCACAGTCGCATACAGGCGCACAGGACGCGCCGGCTTCCTCGTTGCCCCCTACGGATCCCAATGCTGTTTACCCGGCGCCAAGTTCTCGGGCCGAGGGTGATGCCGACTCGGCGGCCATGTTTGGGCCGGCGGAGCCGGACGCCGCCGCCGGGCCGGCTCCTGGGCCCGGAGCCGGCGATGAAGATCTTCCCGCGGCGGCTGATTTGCCGGAGAACACCGCCCAGCTACTGCAGGCCCGCACCGCGCTGATGCAACGCAGTGAGAGCCGCAAGCCAAAAAAAGCTGAACCGGCTTTGACGCCGGAGCGCCAGAAACCGGCGAACAGCGCATTGGAGCGTTTGGCGTCGGTCACTGAACAGGCCCAGCAGCGTCAGCTCGGCGGACAAAAGGGACCTAAAGCGGACAAAGACGCCAAGCCGGAGGCCTACCGCTGGCGGGCCAGCGTTCAATCCGAGCCGGACGAACCGGTCACTACGCCAAAGGCGTTGCGTAACGCCCTCGAACATGAAAAAACGCCGGAGCTGGCCGCCCGGCTGGCGGCGGAATCGATGGAGCGCGATCCGTGGGCGGCGTTGGTGGACCGGCTGGCTCTGCCCAAGCTGGTGCAGCAGCTGGCGTTAAACGCCTTCCGGGAAGATTTGGCGCCGGGCAAGGTGTGTTTGCATCTGCGGTCGGGCCAGCAGCATTTGAATTCCGACATGGCCCAGGGCGCCATTGCCGAGGCCTTGAGCACAGAACTGGGCGCACCGGTTGAATTAAGCGTGGTGACGGACGATAATCCGGCGGTGCGTACGCCTCTGGAATGGCGGCAAGCTATCTATGAAGAAAAATTGATGCAGGCGCGTCAGGCAATTATCGAAGATAATAACATCCAGACGCTTCGGCGTTTTTTTGACGCCGAATTGGATGAAGACAGCATCCGTCCTGTTTAACCGCCGCACCGTCGGCATGACTACCGCGCTGCGGTTAGCTACGAGAGAGAGAAGATTATGTTTGGTAAAGGCGGCATGGGCAACCTGATGAAGCAGGCCCAGCAAATGCAGGAAAGAATGCAGAAAATGCAGGAAGAGATCGCCCAGCTGGAAGTGACCGGTGAATCCGGCGCCGGTCTGGTTAAGGTGACCATCAACGGCGCCCATAACTGCCGCCGGGTGGAAGTGGATCCCAGCCTGCTGGAGGACGACAAGGATATGCTGGAGGACCTGATCGCGGCGGCGTTTAACGATGCGGCCCGGCGCATCGCCGAGACGCAGAAGGAAAAAATGGCCTCTGTCTCCAGCGGCATGCAGCTTCCTCCCGGTTTTAAAATGCCGTTCTGATGCAAACCAGCCCATTGCTTGAAGCGTTAATGGAAGCGTTGCGTTGCCTGCCGGGAGTGGGACCGAAATCGGCGCAGCGCATGGTTTTTCATTTATTGCAACGGGATCGCGGCGGCGGCATGCGGCTGGCGCAGTCCTTGACCCGCGCCATGTCGGAAATCGGCCAGTGCGCCGACTGCCGGACGTTTACCGAGCAGGATATCTGCACCATCTGCGCCAATCCTCGCCGTGCGCAGAGCCGGCAAATTTGCGTGGTGGAAAGTCCCGCGGATATTCACGCCATTGAACAGACCGGCCAATATGCCGGCCGCTATTTTGTGCTGATGGGGCATTTATCCCCGCTGGACGGTATCGGTCCGGAGGATATCGGCCTCGGCCGGCTGCAGGAGCGGCTGGCGGTTGAAAACATCGCTGAAGTGATACTTGCCACCAATCCCACGGTGGAGGGGGAGGCCACCGCCAACTATATCGCCGAGATGTGCGCCCATCACAACGTACTGGCTAGTCGTATCGCCCACGGCGTACCCATGGGCGGCGAGTTGGAAATGGTTGACGGTACAACCCTTTCACACTCCCTGGCGGGCCGCCAACCCATCAAATTTTAAGGCCGGGGCGGGGATTTTCCCCGCGCGTGCCGGCCTCTTCCTCGTTGAATCCGCCAACAATTTTCATTTTTTTGCCTTGAAATTCCTCTGAACCACCCCCATTTGTTCTTCATCGTTGTACGCAAACCCGCCTGACTGACAGCTATTTGGATTGAGGTAAGTATAAGTATGAAAGGACAAGAAACTCGCGGATTCCAATCTGAAGTAAAACAACTACTTCAGTTAATGATCCACTCACTTTATTCCAATAAAGAAATCTTTATACGCGAACTGATCTCTAACGCCTCGGATGCGGCGGATAAGCTTCGTTTTCGCGCATTGTCGCAGCCCGAGCTCTATGAAGGCGACGGCGAACTTCGAGTCCGCCTGTCGTGCGATAAAGAGAAACGTACGCTGACCCTGAGTGATAACGGCATCGGCATGCGTCGGGACGAGGTTATCGACAACCTGGGCACCATCGCTAAATCCGGCACCAAGGCCTTTCTTGAGTCCATGGGTTCGGATCAGGTGAAGGACAGCCAGTTAATCGGCCAGTTCGGCGTCGGCTTCTATTCCGCCTTTATCGTGGCGGATAAAGTGACCGTGCGCACCCGCGCCGCCGGTGCTCCCGCCGAGGAAGGCGTGTTCTGGGAATCCGCCGGTGAAGGGGATTACACCATTGCCGATATCACCAAACCTGAACGCGGCACTGAAATCACGCTGCATATGCGCGAGGGCGAGGATGAATTCCTGGATGACTGGCGTTTGCGCAGCATCATCAGCAAATATTCCGACCATATCGCCCTGCCGGTGGAAATAGAAACCCGCAGCAAGCCGGAGAAAGAAGGGGACGCGGAGGATCAAGACGCGCAAGCCGCCGATGACGCCGCCGAAACCATTAGCTGGGAGAAGATCAATAAAGCCCAGGCGCTGTGGACCCGCAGCAAGGGCGAGATAAGCGACGAAGAATACAAGGAATTCTACAAACACCTTTCCCATGATTACAGCGATCCGCTTATCTGGAGCCATAACCGGGTGGAGGGGAAGCAGGAATATACCAGCCTGCTGTATATTCCCGCCCAGGCCCCCTGGGATATGTGGAATCGCGATCACAAGCATGGCCTGAAGCTGTATGTGCAGCGGGTCTTTATCATGGACGATGCCGAGCAGTTCATGCCGAATTATCTGCGATTCGTGAAGGGCCTGATTGATTCCAACGATCTGCCGCTGAACATCTCCCGCGAAATCCTGCAAGATAACCGCGTAACGCAAAACCTGAAAAGCGCCCTCACCAAACGCGCGCTGCAAATGCTGGAAAAGCTGGCCAAGGACGATCCGGAAAACTATCAGAAATTCTGGGAACAGTTCGGCCTGGTGCTGAAAGAAGGTCCGGGGGAAGATACCGGCAATGGGGAAAGCATCGCCAAGCTGCTTCGTTTTGCCTCTACCCATACCGACAGCTCTGCGCAAACCGTCTCGCTGCAGGACTATCTGGGCCGGATGGTGGAAGGTCAGGAAAAAATCTATTACCTCACCGCCGACAGCTATGCCGCCGCCAAGAGCAGTCCGCACCTGGAACTGCTGCGTAAAAAAGGCATCGAGGTGCTGCTGCTGTCCGATCGTATTGATGAATGGATGATGAGCTACCTGACGGAATTCGAGGGCAAGCCGTTCCAATCCATCAGTAAAACCGATGCGACGCTGGATAAACTGGCGGATGAAGAGACGCCGGAAGAGCGCAAAGACGCCGATAAAGCGCTGGAACCTTTTGTCAGCCGGGTGAAGACCCTGCTGGGAGATCGGGTCAAGGTCGTGCGCCTGACCCACCGTCTCACCGATACCCCGGCCATCGTGACCACCGATGCCAACGACATGACCACCCAGATGGCGAAGCTGTTTGCCTCCGCCGGGCAGAAAGCCCCGGAAATCAAATATATATTTGAACTCAATCCGGAGCATGCGCTGGTCAAGCGTGCGGCTGATATCAATGATGAAAGCCATTTCGGTGAATGGATCGATCTGTTGCTGGATCAGGCGCTGCTGGCGGAGCGCGGCACGCTGGACGACCCGAACCAGTTTATCCGCCGCATGAATCAGCTGCTGGCCAAATAAGCCGTTGGGGGCTGGGTAAAAGCCTTGCCCCGACCGGACGTTTTGTCAACAAGCTCAGGCCGGGCTTGCCCGGCCTATAATATGGACATTCACGTCGTTTTTTCACCCCCCCCCGTACCGGGCAAGATTCCTAAAGCGGCATAAAACCGCTTCTCCCAGCCGCCATGCCTTGAGGAACGCTATACACTAGTGGTAAGGTTTAGCGTTTTCTCACTTTTTTACATTTAAGATTAGCAAGGGGATTTACGCAATGCGTATCATTCTGCTGGGCGCTCCAGGCGCCGGTAAAGGCACTCAGGCGCAATTTATTATGGAAAAGTACGGTATTCCGCAGATTTCAACCGGCGATATGCTGCGCGCCGCGGTGAAAGCGCAATCCGAACTGGGGAAAAAAGCCAAGGAAATCATGGATGCCGGCAAGCTGGTGACCGATGAATTAGTCATTGCGTTAGTGAAAGAACGGATTAAACAGGACGATTGCCGTAACGGATTCCTGCTGGACGGTTTCCCCCGCACCATTCCCCAGGCGGATGCCATGAAGGACGCCGGCATCAGCGTGGACTATGTGCTGGAATTCGCCGTACCGGACAGCCTGATTATCGAACGCATCGTCGGCCGCCGCGTGCACACCCCTCCCGGCCGTGTTTACCACGTCAAGTTCACCCCGCCGAAGGAAGAAGGCAAGGATGACGTCACCGGCGAGCCGCTCACCAGCCGTAAAGACGATCAGGAAGAAACCGTGCGCAAGCGTCTGGTGGAGTATCACCAGCAGACCGCGCCGCTGATTGATTACTACCGTCAGGAAGCCGATGCCGGCAATACCCGCTATTTCAAAATCGACGGTACCCGGAAAGTCGCTGAAATCAGCGGCGAACTGGCAAAGATCCTCGGTTAAAAACCCACGCTCAAGTCGGGCGGGCCATTGGCTCGGCCCGCCCCCTTTTGCAACAATTGATAATCTTAGCCCGGATCATAAACACCCGCGCCGGTTTTTCGGCTACACTGTTTTATCGAAACCGCCGGGCTATTCCCATTGTATTACAGGATGTTGGCGGCTAAACCTTAACTGGAGATAAGGTCATGGAGCAGGAAAAAAACGCCGTCCTGATGGTTAATCTGGGCACTCCCGAGGCACCCACGCCCCAGGCGGTAAAACGATATCTGGCCGAGTTCCTCAGCGATCGGCGGGTAGTGGATACCCCGCGTCTTCTTTGGTGGCCGCTGCTGCACGGCGTGATACTGCCCTTTCGTTCCCCCCGGGTGGCGAAGCTGTATAACAGCGTCTGGATGGAAGAAGGGTCGCCGCTCATGGTGTATTGCAAGCGTCAGCAGACGGCGCTGGCGGCCGCCTTGCCCGATACCAAGGTGGAATTGGCCATGAGCTATGGCCGGCCCACGCTGCCGTCCGCCATTGAGCGCCTGTTGGCCGCGGGGGTAACCAACCTGACAATTCTGCCGCTGTATCCGCAATATTCAAGTTCCACCAGCGCCGCCATCTGGGATGCCGTAGCCCGCATTTTAACCGGCTACCGCCGTTTGCCCGCGATCCGCTTTATTCGCGATTACGCCGAGCATCCCGCCTATATCGCGGCGCTGAAACAGAGCATTGAAGCTTCTTTCGCCCGGCTCGGACGCCCGGACCGGCTGGTTATCTCTTTCCACGGCATTCCCCAGCGCTATGCGCGTGAGGGGGATGACTATCCGCAGCGCTGCGAGGATACCCGCCGGGCTCTGGTGGCCGCGCTGGATTTTCCCCCGGAGCGGGTCATGATGACCTTCCAGTCCCGTTTCGGCCGCGATCCCTGGCTGATGCCGTTTACCGATCACAGTCTGCGGGATTTACCGGCACAGGGGGTGAAACATGTGCAGGTGATCTGTCCGGGCTTTTCGTCGGACTGTTTGGAAACCCTGGAAGAGATTAATGTCCAGAATCGGGAAATCTTCACTCATGCCGGCGGTGAAACGTTCCATTATATTCCGGCCCTGAATGATAACCCCTCGCAGATTGCGCTGTTTCGGCAATTGGTGAGTGAACCAACGGACAAATAAGCCGCCCTTCGGCATCACGCCGTTAAAACGGCAGCGAACGCTGCCCCGGTACGCTGTCATCCGTCTGGGGTACCAGGGAGGTCTCAAGCTGCAGCAGGGAAATCATGCTATTGGCAATCTCCCGCTCACCCATGACCACCTGCGTTGCGCCGCGTTCGGTAATATAGGTCACTTCCTCATCATAATGCGCGCGGGCGACAATGTGCAGATCCGGCCGCTTGGCTCGGGCCATGGCGACAATTTGTCCGGCTTCAAAGCCGTTGGGAATCGTCAATAGCAGCCAGTGGGCGCAATCCAGGCGCGCCAGCGAAAGAATCTCCGCCTTGGCGGCATTGCCCATGACCACATTAATCCCTTGCTCGCGCAGGGCGTCCACCCGGGGGCGGGCGTTCTCAACCACCACCATCGGCATGCCTGCCTGTGCCAGTTTGGCGCCGATAAGGCTACCCACCCGGCCATATCCCACCAGCAGCACGTGATGGCAGATTTCCATGGGGGACTGGGGCTCTTCCCCCGGCTTTTGTTCCGCATATTGTTCTTCATCGGTCACATCCCGGGCCAGATAGCGCTCCAGCACGGCAAACATCAGCGGATTAGTCATGATGGATAAAATCGCCCCCGCCAGCACCAGATTTTGTCCTTCCTGGGTCAGCATGCCCAGGGCGATGCCCAGTCCGGCGAGAATAAAGGCGAATTCGCCGATTTGCGCCAGGCTGACGGAAATCGTCAGCGCGGTGCGGGTGGATAGGCCGAACAGCTTCACCAGAGCGAAAGCAGCCGCCGATTTACCCAGCAGGATAATGGCCAGCGTCGCCAGCACCGCTCCCGGTTCGTTGATAACGATGAGCGGGTCGAACAGCATGCCCACCGACACAAAAAACAGCACTGCGAAGGCATCCCGCAGAGGCAGGGTATCTTGGGCGGCGCGGTGGCTCAGTTCTGATTCGCTAAGCACCACGCCGGCGAAAAATGCCCCCAGGGCAAACGAAACGTCAAACAGCTTCACCGCGCCGAAAGCGATACCCAGGGCCATGGCCAGCACCGAAAGGGTAAACAGCTCCCGCGAGCCGGTACTGGCGCTTTTGGCCAGGACCCAGGGCACTACCCGGCGGCCCACCACAATCATCAAGGTGATAAACGCCACCACCTTGCCGATGGTAATGGCCAGGTCTTGCCACGACAGCGCGCTGCTGCCTGCATCGCTGCCCAGCATATTGCCGTACGCCGGCAGTAATACCAGCGTCAGCACCATCACCAGATCTTCCACAATCAGCCAGCCGATGGCGATTTGTCCGCGCCGGCTATCGATGAGCTGCCGCTCCTCCAGCGCCCGCAGCAATACCACGGTGCTGGCGGTAGACAGGCACAGACCGAACACCAGGCCGTTGACCGGCGTCCAGTCCATCAAAGTGGAAAAAAGCATGCCCAGCAGGGTGGCTACGCCGATTTGGGCAATGGCGCCGGGGATGGCGATGGATTTTACCGCCATCAGATCCTTGAAGGAAAAATGCAGCCCCACCCCGAACATCAGCAATATCACCCCCAGTTCTGCCAGTTCCGTCGCCAGGGAGGTGTCGGCGACGAATCCCGGCGTATGGGGACCCACGAGAACCCCGGCGGCGAGATAGCCCACCAGGGGGGAGATGCGAAAACGATTGGCAAGGATGCCTAGCAGAAAAGCCAGGACCAGGCCTCCGACAATGGTATTGATGAGTGGTGTGGCATGATGCATCCCGACTCCTTGCCAAGAGGCGTTAGAAACAAAAACTTACATATTGAGTTTATGGCAAAGCCGGGGAGTTTGGGTAGGAATTTATGGCAAGACGGCAAAAAAAAGCTTTTACCGGGAAAAGGCTGTAAAGGTGTATTTCTTCCGATTTTATAATTTGCCACCAAGGACTTCGGGGTAAAAGCGTTCCCCGCCGAACAATCTTCAGCGGGAAAGGAGGAGATTGTCAGCGGGGATCGGGCAGAAAAGCGGTGAGAATGCCTAGCAAAGGCAAAAATGCGCAGATTTGATACACAAATTCAATGCTGGTCAAATCGGCAATATAACCCAGCACCGCCGCCCCAAGGCCCCCCATGCCGAACGCGAAGCCGAAAAACAGTCCGGATACCATGCCGATGCGGCCGGGCAACAGCTCCTGGGCGAAGACCAGGATGGCGGAAAAGGCCGAAGCGATAATCACGCCGATAAACAGTGTCAGCACGCTGGTCACCGCCAGGGACGCATGGGGCAGCCACAGCGTAAAAGGGGCGACGCCGAGTATGGAGCCCCATATAACATATTTCCGCCCGATACGATCGCCCAACGGGCCGCCGATAACGGTGCCTACCGCCACGGCGAACAAAAAGGCGAACAGGTGGAGCTGCGCCGCCTGCACTGACAAACCGAATTTATGGATCAGATAAAAAGTGTAATAACTGCTGATGCTGGTTAAATAA
The DNA here is from genome assembly GCF_016865525.2 of Sodalis ligni. Taxonomy (NCBI): domain Bacteria; kingdom Pseudomonadati; phylum Pseudomonadota; class Gammaproteobacteria; order Enterobacterales; family Bruguierivoracaceae; genus Sodalis; species Sodalis ligni. The sequence continues at coordinate 1,499,689 of NZ_CP075169.1, forward strand.
AAATACTTAGAGAAGATCAGCACCAGTAAAATAGCAATGGCCCCCGCCACCCGGCGGGCGGGCAAAACGGACGCTGCGGCGGGCCGGCCGCGGCGAGCCGCGGACGCCGTTATCGCGCCGCGGTACCATTTGCCAACCTGCAGCAGAATAACCGTAGCCAGCAGCGCCGCCAGAGAGAACCAGGCGATATGCCCCCGACCGTAGGGTGCGATGATTAACGCGGCCAACAGCGGCCCCAGCGAGGCGCCGAAATTGCCGCCCACCTGGAACAGCGATTGGGCCAGGCCATGGCGCCCGCCGGAGGCCATGCGCGCCACCCGTGAGGATTCCGGATGGAATACCGAGGAACCGGTGCCCACCAGCGCCGCCGCCGCCAGCACCCAGGGGAAACTGCCGGCGGTGGCCATCAGCAGCAGGCCGCACAAGGTAAACATCATGCCGATGGGCAGCGAGTAGGGCTGCGGATGTTTATCGGTATAACTGCCGATAAGGGGTTGCAGTAACGAGGCGGTGATCTGGTAGGTCAGGGTAATCATGCCCACCTGGGTAAAACTCAGGGAAAAAGAGGCTTGCAGCAGCGGGTAAATCGCCAGGATCAGCGACTGAATCATATCATTGAGCAGGTGGGCGACGCTGATGGCGGCCAGCACGGGAAAAACCGTGCGCCGGGCCAGGCTTGCACCGGATTTTGCCCCTGAGAGAATACGTTCGGTCATGCTTGGTCCGCCGCCTTGTCCTGGCCGTCCCGCTTGGCGATATCGGCGAAAACGGCCGATAATAACAGGCCTAAATCGCCGGGTTTCAATTCAATATCCAGTCCCCGCTTGCCGCCGGAAACGAAAATAGTGGCGAATTGCCGCGCCGGCCGGTCAATAACGGTGGGCAGGCGTTTTTTCTGTCCTAACGGACTGATACCGCCCACCAGGTAGCCGGTGGTTTTTTGCGCCAATTGGGGATCGGCCATTTCGGCTTTTTTGGCGCCCAGGGCTTTGGCGACTTTTTTCAAGTCCAGCTGCAACGCCACCGGGGTGACCGCCACCGCCAGATGCCTGGGGTCGCCATTCAATGCCACCAGCAAGGTCTTATACACCTGAGCGGCGTCCAGCCCCAGCTTTTCAACGGCCTCATCGCCGAAGTGGGTTTCATCGCTGTCGTGCTCATAGGGATGGAGGGTAAAATCGATATGGTTTTTTTCCAATAACTTAACCGCAGGGGTCATAGCGTCAACCTGAGCGTAAATCGCATTAGGGATAAATTAGGGTAACGTACCGGCGCCGGAGGGTAAATGCCCGGCGTTTAAAATACTATTCAAGACTGTAACAGCGAGGGCAGGTTTTGCTCGCCATATAAATGCAGCGCGCCTACCGCCACCACATACGCCCCGGCGGGAGGGCCTCAATGCTGATTTCCAGCGGCGGTTGCGTTCGGTCATCAGGTAATGGTAAAGCTCGCTGCTGAAGGTGGCGGGGAAGGCGTTGCGTACATCCGCGGGCCCGCGGTTCATCCACCAGCCGATCATGGTCTGCAGCAGGCGAGCATTGGTATGCCAATGGCTCAGGGTATCCTCCAGCAGGGCATTGCCCTGATCCGGCAATTGCAGCAGCAGCCCCAGCTGTTCATCGGGGCCTTCCAATTCAATTACCGGTTTATCCATGGCCTTCGCCGCCTGGATCAACTGGTAATCGATACCATAAGCCGCGCGCAGTCCAAGCCCCTCGGCCTGGCGCGCCTGCAGCATCAGTGCGATATGCCAGGCGGGAAGCTCTGCAAGCGTGCTCTCGTCCAAATGATACTCTTCACACAGGCGCCGAAGGATCCCCAGGTGGTCGGGTGAGAGCCGCTCGGCCAGGGGTACCGTTACAGGCGTGGCGCTGGTGAGCGGCGGGCTGACGGTAATATCCGCTTCCACGATCAGCGCGCTGGCTTTACGCAGCATCAGCAGCAGGCTGGCGGGCAGCGGCGCCATGTCCCGGGTACCCATATGGATACTGCCCACCAGATGCAGTTGCCGATCCGCCGGCAGACTGATATCCATTCCCGGCCAGGCATAAACCGGCCGGGACAGCAATCCCAGTACGGTCGCCATGCGCCGCCACCATTTTTTCATTACCTGCCGTCCCCGTTGTCTTATAGCATCCTAGGGTAACATGAAGCCGCCGGGACGTTATACCCGTCATACTTCAAGTCGCGGCTAACACAGCTGCGACTCGACGTATTCAAGTTTATGCTTTTGGTTTAAAACCTATCAATCGGTTGGCATTGCTCACCACGGTAATCGATGACAGCGCCATCGCCGCGCCGGCCACCACCGGGCTGAGCAGGGTGCCGGTAAAGGGATACAAAATACCGGCGGCGATAGGAATCCCCAATACATTATAAACGAAGGCCCCCAGCAGATTTTGCTTCATGTTGCGCAACGTGGCCTTGGAGATCGCCAGCGCGTCCGCCACCCCGTGCAGACTATGGCGCATCAGGGTAATGGCGGCGGTTTCAATAGCCACATCGCTGCCGCCCCCCATGGCGATACCCACTTCCGCCTGGGCCAGGGCCGGCGCGTCATTGATGCCGTCGCCAATCATGGCTACCCGGTGCCCCTGCTGCTGTAACGTCCTGATGGCCTCCGCCTTGCCGTCCGGCAATACGCCGGCAATCACCCGGTCGATACCGGCCTCTTTCGCCACGCTTTGGGCGGTGGCGGGATTGTCCCCGGTGAGCATGACCAGGGTATAACCCTGAGCATGCAGCCGGTTGAGCGCCGCCACGCTGTCCGACCGCAGCGGATCGCGAACGGCGAACAGCGCCGCCACCTCGCCGTCCACCGCCAGAATCACCGGCGTGGCGCCCTGTTCCGACCACTGTTTTACCCTGTCGGCAATGAGCCCGGCGTTGATATGGTGCTGCTTTAGCAACGCGCTGTTGCCCAATAAAATCCGGGCCCCGTCTACCTCGCCGCTGACCCCGAGACCGCGCAGGGTGTGAAATTCCCGCACCACATCCCGTACTACAGGCAGCGCCGTTTCACCGGCACGCTGGACGATGGCGTGGGCCAGGGGATGATTGGAACCCTGTTCCAGCGCCGCAGCCAGCGACAGCGCCCGTGATTCGTCAAAACCGGCCATGGGTTCCACCGCCACCACTCTCGGGCGGCCCTCGGTGAGGGTGCCGGTTTTATCGAAGACCAGGGTATCAAGGGAGGTGGCGTGCTGCAGCGCATCGGCATCCCGCACCAGTACGCCGAATTCCGCCGCCCGGCCTATGCCGGCAATAATGGACATGGGAGTAGCCAGGCCCAGGGCGCAGGGGCACGCGATAATCAATACCGTGGTGGCGACCACCAGCGTATAGACGATTTGAGGCGCCGGCCCCACCAGATACCAGATGGCGGCGCTGATTAAGGCGATGGCCACAACCGTCGGGACAAATACCGCCGAAATCCGGTCCGCCATCTGTCCGATGGCCGGTTTACTGCTTTGCGCCTGGCGCACCAACCTGATGATCCGCGCCAGGGTGGTTTGGTTGCCCACCGCATCGGCGCGGAACAACACGCTGCCGTCCTGCGCCACGGTTCCCGCATGGACTTTATCGCCGTTGGATTTTTGCCGCGGCGCCGGCTCCCCGGTGAGCATGGATTCATCCAGCCAGATTTCACCCTGGGTAATTTCACCGTCCACCGGTACCCGATCCCCTGCGGTCAGCCGCAGGATCATGCCCAGTTGAACCTCTGACAGGGGCAGGGTTTGCTCGCCGTTTTCGGTGACCACTCTGGCCGTGGGGGGCGTCAGGTCCAACAGGCGTTCCAAGGCCTGCGATGAGCGCTGGCGGGCGCGTTGTTCCAGGGCATGGCCGAGATTAATCAAGCCGATGATCATGGCGCTGGCTTCAAAATAGAGATGGCGCGCCATCATCGGGAACACGTCCGGCCAAAGCACGATACTGATGGAGTAAAGCCAGGCCGCGCCGGTGCCCAGCGCCACCAGCGTGTCCATGGTGGCGCTGCCGGTTTTCAGACTGCGCCAGGCGCTGCGGTAAAAATGTCCGCCGGCGAAAATCATCACCGCCAGGGTAATCAAGCCGATGAGCAGCCAGGGCAAGCGGGTTTGCGGGGTGAGGGTCATGCTGCCGCCGAACAGGCCCCAGGCCATCAACGGCAGGCCTAGGGTCAGCGCCAGCGCCGATTGCCAGCGGAAACGGCGCATTGCGCTTTGCGCGGTCTGTTGCTGCCGTTCCCGCCGCTGGGTTTCATCCGCAATCAGCTCCGCGCCGTAGCCGGCCTGTTCAATGGCGGTTATCAGCGCCCCACCGTCCGGGGTCCCCATCACCAGCGCGCTGCGCTCCGCCAGGTTCACCCGCGCCTGCTCCACGCCGGGAACCCGCTGTAGCGCATGTTCGACTTTACTGACGCAACTGGCGCAGCTCATGCCGCTAATCAACAGATGCAAACTGTCGTCGCTCCGCGGCGATGCGCTTTGAGGCAAGGCCGCGACGGGGGAAGGGGACGTCGTTGCCACCGCGTCCGGAGAATCGCTATTGATGTATGCCGGAAGAGATGTCGCCGCTGCCAGAAAGTCCGGCGCTGAGGTAAGCACTGTCAGCGGCTCAGTTTTTGGGTGCGGCTGACTCACCGCCGGAACGGCCTGGTAACCCGCCTGTTCCACCGCCTTGACCAGCGCCGCTGCATCCGTCTTACCGTACACGCTGGCGTGATCCAGCGTTACCGTGGCGCTGAAGACGCCGGGCACCGCTTCCAGCGCCTTGCGGGTGCTGGCCATGCAATGCCCGCAGTTCAGGCCGGAAAGGGCCAATTCGGTATCCCCCCGCTCCGCCGGCGCGGCGTCGTAACCGGCCTGTTCAATACTGGCAATCAGATCCGGCGCTCCGGCATCGCCGGTGACCTCCGCATAGTCCAGCGCCACCCGTGCGCTTTCAACATCGTCACGGGATTCGAGGGTCTCTTTGACCCGTTTAATACAGTGATCGCAAGACAAACCCTGCAATGCGAGTACGATAGTCTGTGACATACACGACTCCTTTGTGGTTAACGGGATTTCCCAAACAGGTTGACTTCGGTTGGGAAAATTCGATGTAATGAAGCTTAAACCTTGCCGCAAGGGGAAGGTCAAGGGGGGAAAATGAATATTAGCGACGTGGCGAAAAAAACCGGCCTGACCAGCAAGGCGATCCGGTTTTATGAAGAGAAGGGGCTGGTGACGCAGCCCACCCGCCGGGACAATGGTTATCGCAGCTATGACGCACGGCATCTGGAAGAGTTGACGCTGCTGCATCAGGCGCGGCTGGTGGGTTTCAACCTCGATGAATGCCGCGAACTGGTGGCGCTCTTTAATAATCCCCAGCGCCACAGCGCCGACGTCAAGACCCGCACCCTGCAGAAAGTGAAAGACATCGAAAATCACATCGAACAGCTGAAAGCCATGCGCGAGCACCTGTTGGCGCTGGCGGAAAGCTGTCCTGGGGATGAAGGCGCCGATTGCCCGATTATTGATAATCTGTCGGGATGCTGCTCGAGCCGCTGACCGGACGGACATGCAACGTAATGCCTTCCGCGGCCATCACTTCCACGGTGGCCCCCACGGGCAGATCTTCGTCGCAGATCGCCCGCCATGTGCCGTCGCCGACGCGTACCCGGCCGACGCCGTTCACCACCGGTTCCACCAGGATGGCATGGATGCCCACCAGCTGTTCGCCGCGTCGGTTGAGCAACGACGCGGGCAGGCTTTTGTTATGACCGCGCAGCCAATACCACCATAAAAAGCCTGAAACCAGGGTGAGCAGCGCGAACAGGAGGCCTTGCGCCGCCCAATCCATGGGCACCACCCATATCACCAACCCCACCGCCACCGCGGCGCAGCCGCTCCATAACAGGAACCCGCCGGCGCCCAGCATTTCGGCAGCCAGCAGCAGACCGCCGAGCGAAATCCAGAACCAATGAGGATTTACCACCAAAGCGGTCAGCATGGTTATTTACCCCGGACCTGTTTGCTTTCGCCGATCAGTTCGGCAATACCGCCGATGGCGCCCATCAGGCTGCTGGCATCCAGCGGCATCATGATAACCTTGCTGTTATTGGCGGAACCGATATGTTTCAGCGCATCCGTATATTTCTGGGCGACAAAATAGTTAATCGCCTGGATATTGCCCGCCGCGATGGCATCGGAGACCACCTGGGTGGCCTGCGCTTCGGCCTGCGCCGCCCGTTCACGGGCTTCCGCCTGCAGGAAAGCGGATTGACGCTCACCCTCCGCTTTCAGGATTTGCGACTGTTTTTCACCCTCGGCCCGCAGGATGGCGGCCTGGCGTATCCCTTCCGCCTCAAGGATATTCGCCCGCTTGGTACGTTCAGCCCGCATCTGCGCATTCATCGCGGCAATCATTTCCACCGGCGGCCGGACGTCGCGGATTTCGATACGCGTGACCTTGATGCCCCAGGGACTGGTGGCTTCATCCACGATATGCAGCAGGCGGGTATTGATGCCGTCCCGCTGGGACAACATTTCGTCCAGCTCCATGGAGCCCAGCACCGTACGGATATTGGTCATGGTCAGGTTAAGTATGGCCTGCTCCAGGTTACTGACTTCATAGGCGGCGCGCGACGGTTCCACTACCTGGATAAAGCAGACCGCGTCGATGGTGACATTGGCGTTGTCCTTCGAGATGATTTCCTGCGACGGAATATCCAGCACCTGTTCCATCATATTGATCTTGCGCCCGATCCGGTCCATGAACGGCACCACCAGATTGAGGCCGGGTCTGAGTGTGTGGGTATAACGGCCAAAACGCTCCACTGTCCAATGATATCCTTGCGGGACAATTTTTATCCCCGCCCAGACGATAATCAGGGCGACAATAACTATGATTGGTATAACCGTCAGCATAGGGGGAATCTCCATTTCTTTACGTGAAGGAACTAACGTGGCCGGCCCGACCCAAAAGGCATCGCCCGCGGCTGCCGGCCAGCATGACACAGCGTTTTCAACGCTGGCTTAATAGTACGCTTTTGCCGTCGCGGATTCGCGGGGGACAGAGCATATTCGGTGACGGGATCGGGATTTCACCGATCCGGCGGATTGAACGCGTTGCGCGGTTTAAGCGGCGAAGCACCGCAGGCCGAGGCTTTCCGGCTTACCGACGCCTGCGGAGCGGGGCAGCGGCCCCACCCGGCTTGAAGGCTTAATAGAGCAGGGAATACAGCTTGCGGCGATATTTTCCCGCCAGGGCGTCGCCGGTGCCCAGGGCCGACAGGATATCCATCATGGTTTTGCGAGCTTCACCCTCCGCGGCGGCGAGATCCTTGCGCAGATGGCCAAGAAGCAGTTCCAGCGCTTCCTCGTTCTGGCCGACCTGATGCAACTGCAGCGCCAACTGCACCGCCAGCGCCGCATCGTCCGGCGCATTTTGCACCTGGAGTTGTAATTGCTGCATTTCCGGCGTGTTCGCCGCCTGTTTCATCAGATCGATTTGCGCCAGCAGCCCCTGGTAGCGGGTATCTTTATCCTGTAGCGGGAAAACGTCCAGTACCGCCTGGGCATCGTCGATACGCTTGAGATGGATATAGGTTTCCGCCAGCAGCAGCCCCGATTCGCTGGACTGCTTGCTCATCTGCCAGGCCTCTTTCAACAGCGGCAGGGCTTCGCCGTAGGCGCCTTGGTCCATAAGGGCGCCGGCCTCGGTCATTTTGAGTTCGGCGGGATCCGGCAAGGCTCTCAGCAGCAGTTCGCGAATCACCTCCTCCGACTGCGGACCCTGCAGTCCGTCCAGCGGCTGGCCGTCTTTAAACAAATACAGCGTGGGGATGGCGCGCAGGCCGAATTGAGCGGCTACCTGCTGCTGGGCATCGCAATCCACCTTGGCCAGGATGAACTGGCCGGCGAATTCCTGCGCCAGCCGATCGATAACCGGCGTCAATTGCTGGCAATGCTGGCTGCGCTCCGACCAAAAATAGAACAGCACCGGCTGGGACAAAGATTGTTCGAGGGTTTGCTGCAGGTTTGTTTCATCAATTTCAACAAGGGTGGCTTGAGCTAGCATGAAATTTTCTCTCGTCCGTTTTAGCGATATATGGGGGCGTTTTCCCCCGCCTCAATGCCTGCCGCGTAAAATCATATCAAGGCTTCGGTCCGGTAAAATACGGCGTAACACTGACATAGTATGCGCCACCAGCGTGACCGGATAACGTAACCGGGGTCTCGGATGTTCCAACGCATGATGCAGTTTGGGCAGGATTGCCTCGGGAGGCAACGTAAATCGTTTGGCAATACCGGGATTGGTTACCGGTTTATCCGACCTGGACTGTCTGACGTTGCCGGTAAAAGCGGTGCTTATGGGGCCGGGCTCAATCAGACTGACATGCAGGCCGGTGCCGTGCAGCTCCATCCGCAGAGTATCCGACCAGGCTTCCAGGGCGAATTTACTGGCGGCATATGCCCCGCGTCCCGGCGTGGAAACCAGCCCCATCACCGAACTGGTCTGGATAATCCGCCCCTCGCCGTGGGGCAGCATGGCCGGCAGCAAGCGCTGGGTGAGCTGATGAGTGCCGAACAGATTGCTGGCGAACTGTTTTTCCAACAGCTGACGCGACAGGTCGGCCAGGGGGCCGTATTGCCCGTAGCCGGCATTATTGAACAGGGCATAGACCCGATTGCCGGTGAGCTCAATGATAGCGGCGGCGGCAATGTCAACGCTCTTTGCTTCATCCAGATCCATTTGCAGCGCCTCGAATCCGGCGGCCAGCAGCCCTGCGACATCCGCCGGGTTGCGGCAGGTCGCCACCACCCGATAACCGCGCTGGCGTAAATCCGTCGCCGCGACGGCGCCGATACCGCTGGAACAGCCGGTGATCACCACCGTTTTTTGCATAACTTTACCCATGGCTTGGTCCTGAGACGGATGAATCATGCTTAAGTAACGGGGTGAGCTGCGTCGACATCCAATCGGCGATAAAAGGCTGGGCCAAGGGATTGGGGTGAATGCCATCATCCTGCATCCACTGCGGTTTCAGATAGATTTGCTCCATAAAAAACGGCAGTAGCGGCACCCCGTATTTTTGCGCCAGCGCGGGATAAATCTCGCTAAACGATTGAGTGTAGCGCTGTCCGTAATTCGGCGGCAGGCGGATTTGCATCAGCAAGGGCTGCGCTCCCGACTGTTTTACCAGTTCGATGGTCCGGGACAGGTCCTGCTCGATGGCCGGCGGCGGGAAACCGCGCAGACCGTCGTTGCCTCCCAGTTCAATCATGACCCAGCGCGGATTGTAGAGTTTGAGCAAAGCCGGCAGGCGCGCCAGGCCTTGGGTGGCGGTATCGCCGCTGATGCTGCCGTTAATCACCCGGCTGCCGTCGGCCTGCTGCCGCCATTTATCATTAAGCAGCGACGGCCAGGCCTGCTCTGCCGCCATTCTATAGCCGGCGCTGAGACTATCGCCCAAAATCAATAAGGTATCAGCGGCAATTGCACGTACACTGAAGAGTCCTAACAGTAAAAGGAAGGGAAAATGCCAGCGGAAAACGTTCTTGAAGTTCATCATCTTGGTAAACACGTCGGTCAGGGGGAACACCAGCTTACCATCCTTACCGGAGTTGAGCTTGTTGTCAAACCGGCGCAGACAATTGCGCTGATTGGCGAATCGGGCTCCGGTAAATCCACCCTGCTGGGCATTTTGGCCGGACTGGACGACGGCAGCGAAGGAGAGGTCAGGCTGCTGGGCCACTCGCTGGCGGAGCTGGATGAAGAGGGACGGGCGGCGTTGCGGGCCCGGCACATCGGTTTCGTGTTCCAGTCTTTTATGCTGGTGCCTACGCTGACCGCCCTTGAGAACGTGCAGCTGCCCGCCTTGTTGCGGGGTGAAAGCGAAGGGCACAGTCGTGAACAGGCGCTACAATTGCTGGATCAGCTGGGTTTGTCCCGGCGCCTGGGCCATATGCCGGCCCAGCTGTCCGGCGGCGAACAGCAGCGCGTGGCGCTGGCCCGTGCCTTCAGCGGGCGGCCGCAAATTCTCTTTGCCGATGAGCCCACCGGCAATCTGGATCGCAAAACCGGCGATCGCATCGCCGATTCGCTGTTCTCCCTGAACCGGGACTCCGCCACCACCCTGATATTGGTGACCCATGATCTCCAGCTCGCTGCCCGCTGCGAGCGGCGCCTGCGCCTGCAGGACGGCCGATTGCAGGAGGTGGCATGATAGGACGATGGTTCTGGCGCGAATGGCGTTCTCCTTCGCTGCTGATAGTGTGGTTGGCGCTGACCCTGTCGGTGGCCTGCGTACTGGCTTTGGGAAACATCAGCGATCGTATGCAAAAAGGCATCGGGCAGCAAAGCCGCGAATTTCTTGCCGCCGACCGGGTACTGCGCACTGCGCGCCCGATAGATGAAAGCTGGCTGCGGCAGGCCGCCGCCGACGGCTTGACCTTGAGCCGCCAGGTAAGCTTTATGACGATGACCTTCGCCGGCGACAACGCCCAACTGGCCAATGTCAAAGCCGCTGACGAGCGCTATCCGCTGTACGGACAACTGGTCACTCGTCCGGCGGGCTTGCGGGCCCAGCCCGGCACCGTGCTGGCGGCGCCGCGTTTACTGGCGCTGCTAGCCCTGAACGTCGGCGATATGCTGGCGGTGGGGGACGCCACGTTACGCATCAGCGGCGAGATCGTGCAGGAACCGGACAGCGGATTCAACCCGTTCCAAACCGCGCCGGCCATCATCATCAACGGGGCGGACGTGGAGAAAACCGGCGCCGTCCAGCCCGGCGGCCGGGTGACCTGGCGCTATATGTTCGCCGGCACGCCGCAACAGCTTCAAACCTTTGAGGGCTATCTGCTGCCCAAGCTTGGCGCCGACCAGCGCTGGTATAGCATGGATGACTCCAACGGCGCGCTGAACGTCTCCATCCAGCGCTCTCATTCCTTCCTGGTGCTGTCGGCGCTGTTGACGCTGATGCTCGCCGTGGCGGCGGTGGCGGTGGCCATGGGGCATTATTGCCGCAGCCGCGGCGACGTGGTGGCGGTATTGAAAACCCTCGGCGCCGGACGCCGGGCGCTGATGAAACTCATCATCGGCCAGTGGCTATCGTTACTGATCTTTGCCGGGATATGCGGCAGCCTCATCGGTCTGGCCTTCGAATGGCTGTTAATGCGCATGCTGGCGCCGGTACTGCCGGCGGCGCTGCCCTCCGCCGGCGTCTGGCCCTGGCTGTGGTCGCTGGGATCGCTGGTGATTATTTCCCTGCTGGTGGGCCTGCGGCCGTACCGGCAACTGCTGGCCACGCGCCCGCTGCGGGTGCTGCGCCGGGAATCGGCCGCCGCTGTCTGGCCGCTGCGTTATTATGTGCCGGCTGTCCTTATCGTCGTCCTGGGATTGCTCATCGCCATCGTCGGCGTCGGCGGGCTATTCTGGACCCTGGCCGGCGGCATTGCGGTCCTGACGCTGATGCTGGCGGCGGTGGGATGGGGCGCCTTATGGCTGCTACGGCATGTGGTTGTCCGACGGCTTACCCTGCGGCTGGCCATTAACCGCCTGTTGCGGCAGCCATGGATAACCATGAGCCAGCTGGCGGCGTTCTCACTGAGTTTTATGCTGCTGGCGTTGCTGCTGGTGATGCGGGGGGATTTACTCCAGCGCTTCCAGGAACAGCTGCCCCCGGGCAGCCCGAACTATTTCCTGCTGAACCTCACCGCCGATCAGGTGCCGCAGGTCAGGGATTTTCTCCGGCAAAACCAGGTATCCCCCGGAGCATTTTATCCCATCGTCCGCGCGCGCCTGACGGAGATCAACGGGCAGATAGCAACCCAGATCGTTCATGAGAACGATCCCGGCGGCCGCACGGTCAATCGCGAGCTGAACCTGACCTGGATGGCGGACCGGCCCGAGGGTAATCAACTGGTGTCAGGCCATTGGCCTCCGGGGCCCGGGGAAGTCTCCATGGAGCAGCGGGTGGCCGATGATCTGCACCTGAAACTCGGCGATACCCTGGCCTTTACCGGCGATACCCAGACCTTCACCGCCAAAGTGACCAGCTTGCGAAAAGTGGATTGGGAAAGCCTGCGTCCCAATTTCTTTTTTATCTTTCCGCCGGGATCCCTGGATAATCAGCCCCAAACCTGGCTCACCAGTTTCCGCTATCAGGGTGACGAAAAGCTGATGTCCCGCTTGAACCGCCAATTTCCCACCCTGACCTTGCTGGATGTGGGAGCCATTCTGCGGCAAATCGGCCAGGTATTGCAGCAGGTCAGCCGCGCCCTGGAAATCATGGTGGCGCTGGTGCTTATCTGCGGCGGCCTGCTGCTGCTGGCGCAGGTGCAGGTGGGTATGCACCAGCGCCAGCGGGAACTGGTGGTCTATCGGACCTTGGGGGCCAGCGCCAAACTGCTGCGCTTGACCCTGTGGAGTGAATTTGCCTTGCTAGGACTGGTGGCCGGCGTGGCGGCGGCCATCGGCGCCGAAGCGGCGCTGGCGCTATTGCAGCAGAAAGTGTTCGATTTTCCCTGGCAACCGGATTATGTGCTGTGGTGGGCGCTGCCGCTGGGGGGGATGATATTATTGTCGCTGTTGGGCACCGTGTTGGGTATCCGGCTGGTCAAGGGCAACGGCGGCTTTCGACAGTATCTGGGGTGAGTTTTATCGCGTAACATTAATGCAACAAAAAATCCCCAGGCAAGTGACAACCAGGTTGACAGCCACCGCACGCCTACTGCACAGTAACGGCCAGGCGTCATACTAAAATACGGTTTGAGGAGTTAAAATAATAAATGTCCACAACGTCTAAAATAATCTATACGCTCACTGACGAGGCGCCGGCGCTGGCGACCTATTCTCTGCTGCCAATCGTTCAGGCGTTCACCCAATCTTTGGGCATCGCCGTGGAAACGCGCGATATCTCGTTGGCCGGCCGCATAATTGCCAACTTCCCCGAAAATCTGCAGGCTCATCAACGCATCTCCGATCATTTGGCGGAGCTGGGCCAATTGGCTGTCACGCCGCAGGCCAATATTATCAAGCTTCCCAATATCAGCGCTTCGCTGCCGCAGCTGAAGGCCGCCATTAAAGAGTTGCAGGAGCAGGGTTTCGCGGTTCCGGACTATGTGGATGAGCCGAAGACCGATGCGGAAAAAGATGCCAAAACACGTTATGACAAAATCAAGGGCAGCGCGGTGAATCCGGTTCTGCGCGAAGGCAACTCCGATCGGCGCGCGCCGCTGTCGGTGAAAAGTTACGCCCGCAAACATCCGCATCGCATGGGCCCTTGGTCCGCCGATTCCCAAACCCATGTGGCGCATATGACCGCCGGTGATTTTTACGGCAGCGAAAAAACGGCGCTTATCGACCATGACGGCAGCGTTAAAATCGAGCTGGTGGGCAAAGACGGCGCCGTCAAGGTCCTGAAGGCGAAGACGGCGGTAAAAGCCGCTGAGCTTATCGATGCGTCGGTGATGGGCAAAAAGGCCCTGAGCAGCTTTATCGATGAGCAGATTCAGGACGCCAAGCGCCGGGGAGTGCTGCTGTCGCTGCATTTGAAAGCCACCATGATGAAAGTCTCCGATCCCATCATGTTCGGCATCGCGGTGAGCGAATTCTTTAAAGATGTGCTGGACCGCTACGCTGACGACCTGAAATCCCTGGGCTTTTCCGCCAATAACGGTATCGGCGATTTGTATGCCAAAATCAACGCCCTGCCGGCGGAAAAACAGCAAGCCATCAAGCAGGATATCGACGCCCTCTATGCCCGACGCCCTCAGTTGGCGATGGTGAATTCCGATAAGGGCATCACCAATCTGCATGTGCCCAGCGATGTGATAGTGGATGCCTCCATGCCGGCGATGATCCGCGATTCCGGCAAAATGTGGGGACCCGACGGTCAATTGCACGACACCAAGGCAGTGATTCCCGATCGCTGCTACGCCGACATCTATCAGGTGGTCATCGACGATTGCAAACAGCACGGCGCCTTCGATCCCACTACCCTTGGCACGGTGCCCAACGTCGGCCTGATGGCCCAGCAGGCCGAAGAGTACGGCTCCCATGACAAGACCTTCCAGATTCCGGCGGACGGCGTGGTACGGGTGACCGACGAATCCGGCCGGGTCTTGCTTGAACACAATGTTGAAGCCGGTGATATCTGGCGTATGTGCCAGGCCAAAGACGCGCCGATCCGCGATTGGGTGAAGCTGGCGGTTACGCGGGCCCGCGAATCAAATACCCCGGCGGTGTTCTGGCTGGATCCGGCCCGCGCCCATGACGCCCGCATGATTGAAAAAGTGCAGCGCTATCTGAAGGATCACGACACCTCCGGCCTGGACATCCGCATCATGTCGCCGGTGGAAGCCACCCGCTTCTCTCTTGAACGTATCCGGGCCGGTAAAGACACCATCTCCGTCACCGGCAATGTGCTGCGGGACTATCTCACCGACCTGTTCCCCATCATGGAGCTGGGCACCAGCGCCAAGATGCTGTCCATCGTGCCGCTGATGGCCGGCGGCGGGTTGTTCGAGACCGGCGCGGGCGGCTCGGCGCCGAAGCACGTCCAGCAGTTCCTGCAGGAGAATCATCTGCGCTGGGACTCGCTGGGTGAATTCCTGGCGTTGGCGGCATCACTGGAGCACGTCGGCATCGCCGGCAATAACCCCAAGGCGAAAATCCTGGCGAAAACCCTGGATCAGGCCAACGGTAAATTCCTCGATACCAATAAATCGCCGTCACGCAAGACCGGCGAACTGGATAACCGGGGCAGCCACTTCTACCTGGCGCTGTACTGGGCCCAGGCGCTGGCGGAGCAAAACGAAGACCCGGCTCTGAAACAGCAATTTGCCGCCTTCGCCGCGACTCTTGCCGACAACGAACAGCAGATTGTCGCGGAACTGAACCAGGTGCAGGGCAAACCGGTGGATATCGGCGGTTATTATCATCCGGACCCGGCGCTGGCAAGTCAGGCCATGTGCCCGAGCGCCACCTTGAACAACGCGGTAAAGGCGGTAATGGCCTAACTATAGAACGGACGTCCTGTGAAGGGACGTCCTGACCTTGGGACGTCCCGGGTCCAGAGCGGTTTTCCATTGGTCCTGAATTTCGCAGGGCTTTTGCTACACGGTATATCCCTTCTAAAGACACCCCATTCACAGACGTTATTCCCAGCATTCGCGCGGCCAGGTATCGGCTTTTGCGCGTATCTCAGAATTCATCCATGTGATTTAACCAAAATAACATGATGGGAAAATAAGTGTGGATAGCCCTGCATGTTATTGTTAAATCGCGGAGCTTGTGATAACTATAAAATACTTTTAGCTTTACTGTGCTTATTTTGTATTTGCATTTATTAAATTTTATAAAGAGGCGAACGTGAAGTTAGATTATGTAAATAATAAATCATAAAAGTTATCACTTTTCATCAGGTATGAATGCTATGATCGGCAGCGCTTAGTTTTGGTGATTTGTTGAATTTGCCAATTGATCAAATTATTTTAATTGGATTGATTATTTTTGCTCTCTTTTGCACAACTATTTAATTAATTCTGGTTATTTTGAATATTAATCAATAAATAACGTTTTGAGGTTTATTATATGCCAAATAACAATATAAATGCTTCGTTTATTCATCATAGTCAACATGACATTACGCATGTTTCAGCACCTCATTCAAGTAGTGAGATTGAGAAACCCAGACTTTCCTTTCGAAAGGATAATGACGACATTAACTTATTTGAAACGACGTTTTTGATGATTACATGAAACAAACCCGAGATGATTTAATTTATATCGCCGGGAAGGCGGGTGTTGGAGATAAATTCTCATCGCAAATTAATCATTTTATGTCATTGATTGAAGAGCCTGATTTCATTGCCGATGAAAATAAAGAAATGGTTTATGGTCAACTGGGTCGGTTTCTTGAACTTTTAAGCAATATTGATAAAGAAAAATTCTCTTATATTTTTAAGGATATCATCGAAAACATGTTTGCCGGCTTGGATGTTTGCACAACGGGTGCCATAAGCAACATATCCAATGCATGCACAAGAGTTAAATATCATACCGGCGGAGGAACGTTGAATAAATGCAAAGATTTTCGGAATAATCTTATTATTTCACTTGTCGCAAATTTTGTCAGGCACCATCATGGCAGCAAGTCAGAAGAAATGGAAATACATTATGCCAATGCATATCAGCAACTCTTAGAAGATACGGAATGGAGTATAGGTGCACCCGTAACCGATATCTTCATCTCACAAGATCAGAAGAATTTGATTAAAATTAATTTTAACTATTTAAAAGAAGATCTTTTCAGGTTGTCTCGTATCTGAGAATGATATCAGATTATGGTCTTGAAGTTTATCAAACATGCCAAGATATCGCGGCAAAAAAGGAAATCATAAGGATAATGATTATACAATTCTGACGAATGAAGGCTATGTTGATATCATAAAATATATTAAATCAATATCTGATTTTCTAAAAGAGGAGGATATTGTTTCCTGCAACAATGATTATTGTATGTCATTAAAGCCTAATGCAGATGCCATTAACTGTGCCTTAGCTGAAACGTTATCATCGGAACAGAGTCCTTCTGGTTACGCAAAACCATGATGATTCGTGATGATAAGTTTGAAATAGTTAATGCCGGCGGTTTTATTTTTGAAGACAAAGAGCATAATATCCGTAAACCTATGTCTCTCGGCGTGTTGAGCGGGAAAAAATAGCTGGGTCAATCGAAGATGAATTGTTGCTTTTCACAATTAATAATACAGATTTAAACGAAATTAGCATTCATTTTCAACCTGAATGGGTTAGCCAAACATTGCCTGTCTTCACATCCTGTGACAGTGAAAAATCTATGCGGCACTGACGATTTTTTGAAAGATTCAGAAATTGATAATACTTTTCGTTCTAAAATGGCCACACCATACTTATGTTGTCAATTAATTATACAGATATGGATATGGCTAAAAAATATTGAAAAATCTAACGTTAATATCAATGATAAAGACAATAGAAACCGCAGCGCTTTGCATTTGGCTGTCGTAAAGCAAAGTTTCGAAATGTCTTCTTTGTTGTTAAATGAAAAAGCATTATCGCTGATTGTAAGGATGATCGTGGACAAACACCTTTAATGCTGGCTGCTATATACCAGAATTTTCAAATCGCCGAATTGCTACTGACCAGACAAGATGTTGATGTTAATCAAGTGGATTTTAATACAAACAGCGTTTTATTACACGCGGTTCATGGTAATCAAATTAATTTAGTTCAATCGCTGCTTAAAAGAGCAGAGATTGATTT
The DNA here is from genome assembly GCF_016865525.2 of Sodalis ligni. Lineage (NCBI taxonomy): Bacteria > Pseudomonadati > Pseudomonadota > Gammaproteobacteria > Enterobacterales > Bruguierivoracaceae > Sodalis > Sodalis ligni. The sequence goes on from NZ_CP075169.1 coordinate 1,516,963, forward strand.
CAACTACAAAATAAGGATGGGGCCACCGCTCTGTCTACCGCAATTAAGGAAAAACATGGTGAAATTATCAAATTATTACTTAACTGTGAGTTGATAAATATAAATCAAGTGGACAGTTCTGGAAATTCTTCTTTGATATTGGCTGCAGCGACTGGACAAACAAAAGTGGTAGAATGGATAATAAAAGGCCGGAGATTCAAATAAATCTTGAAAATGATGATGGAGTTACAGCTTTAAATAAAGCAATATTAAAAATCAAAATAAAATAGTGAAATTATTACTTGATCATGGATCAATCAATGTAGGCGCTGCTGATAAAACGGGCGATTCAGCATTGATCTACGCTGCTGCGTTGGGACAGCGTGAGACAACAGAGTGGTTACTGAATAGAAGTGATATAGATATCAACCATACGAATAAAGTGGGGTTATCTGCTTTAATTCTTGCTGCGTCTAGGGGCACAATGAAATAGTTGAAGAACTGCTTAATAGGGCGGGAATTAACATTAATCATGCCACTGAAAATGGATATTCCGCTTTAATAGGCGCGGCGGAGAAAGGATATAGTGAAATTGTAAAGTTGTTGCTTAAGATGAGGGATATCAAAATTAACCATATAAATGAATCTGGATATTCTGCTTTAATGCGCGCGGCCGACAAAGGGCACAGTGAAATCGTAAAATTAATGCTTGATAACACGGATATTGATACCAACCTTACTGATTATTTTGGCAATTCTGCTTTAACGCTCGCTGTGAGTAGGGGGTGCAACGAAACAGTAAAATTATTGCTTAATAGAATGGATATTGATATCAATTACCTGAAAAGAGGCGATTCTGCTTTAATGCTCGCTGTGCGTTCTGGGCGCAAAGACATGGTAAAATCACTTCTTAACAGAACGGAGATTGACATTAACTGTGTAAACAGGAATGGTTCGACCGCCCTGATTGTCGCAACGGAACATAAGCATATTGAGATTGTGAAATTATTGCTTGATTGTGCGACTGTTGATATCAATAAAGCAAACCTCAAGGGAGAGACTGCGCTAATGGTGGCTATAATAGGAGGTCATACAGAATTCATTGAATTATTTGTTAAGCGTAAAGACATCGATTCAAACGTGAAAGATCTCATTGGCAAAACTGCTTTTTTCATGGCTATTAATAAATCGGACTATAATACGGCAAAGCTTTTAATCATAGCGAAAATACTGAACTTGGCCATAAAAACAAAAAGAATAATGTCACCCGTGAATTTGATGAATAAAATAAGCTGGTTCAGATTGCCGTACTACTAAAAGTAGCCTGTATCGGCTATATATTTAAATCGAATCGGAGAGAGCATTTCTCTCACCGGCGGCACCTAAATAGCTTTTCATATTAGCGCTACACTTGCGGGAGATGACATCCCGCCAGCGCTGGCCCTGCACGATGAGAAGTGAAGCATTAATGCGCAAAGCTATTTAGTCAAATGCTTCAGGCCCGATAAAAAGGCCTTTATTGGTCAAGCGACGGCAAGATCACAGCAGCTCTGCCAGCCGTTGCTGCGCCCAATGCAGCCCGCGCTGATACTCCTCTGGCAACTGTGGCGCCAACCGCGTAAGGCTGCGATGCAAAACATCACGGTCGGGATGATTGAGGTTAAGGTGGCCCACCTTACGACCGGGACGCACCTCTTTCTCATACCAGTGCAAATGCACCAGGGCATCCTTAAGCCAGCTTTCGTCGACGCCTGTTCCGATTAGATTCACCATCACCGACGGCGCGTTGACAACCGGTTTTGGCAGCGGTAAATCCAGGATGGCGCGCAAATGCAGCTCGAACTGGCTGATGGAGGCGCCGTTTTGCGTCCAGTGGCCGCTGTTGTGCACCCGCGGCGCCAGCTCGTTAATCAATAAATCATTGCCGAGAATAAAACACTCCATCGCCATCACGCCGACGTAATTCAGTTCATGCATAATGGCCGACAGCATAAGCTCCGCCCGATGCTGCAACGCGGCGTCCGGCTGCGGTAGCGCGACGCTGGCGCGCAGGATGCCGTCCTGATGCAGGTTATGGGTCAGCGGATAAAAAACGCTGCCGCCGTCAAACCCGCGGGCGCCGATTAACGATACCTCGCCGGAGAAGGGGATGCCCTGTTCGACAATACAGCTTCCATAACACTCTTGAGGCAGGTCCGCTTCTTCGCCGGGAGTGAGTCGCCACTGACCGCGTCCGTCATAACCGCCCACGCGGCGTTTGACGATAGCCAAATCACCAAAGGAATTGAACACCTGCGGCCACTGCGCCGCCCCACTGAGCTCTTCCCATGGCGCGGTGGACAGCCCGAGCTGGTCCAGCAATTGTTTTTGCGTCAGGCGGTCAGCCAGACGCGGAAAAATATCCCGGTTAACAAACGCCTTATGGCGCGCCAGCTCCAGGGTCAGCGGCGTTTCGGGCCAGCGTTCGATTTCAGCGGTAATCACGCTTTGCTGGAACGGCACCGATTCAGGCTCCGCCTCCAGACCCACCGGGAATACCTGTATGCCCAGGGGTTCGCCTGCCTGACGCAGCATGCGCCCCAGCTGGCCGTTGCCTAAAACACAAACCGGCTTCATGCATCCTCCCGCGGGTCGGGATGGGCCAGAACCTCATCGGTTTGCGCCTGCCGCCAGGCCGCCAAACGGTCCGACAACGCCTGGTCATGCAAAGCAAGTATCTGTGCCGCCAGCAATGCGGCATTGGCGGCGCCGGCCTTGCCGATGGCCAGGGTGCCCACCGGTATGCCGCGAGGCATCTGCACGATGGAATAAAGGCTGTCCACGCCGCTCAGCGCCGCGCTCTGCACCGGCACCCCCAGCACCGGCAGCAGGGTTTTTGCCGCCAACATGCCCGGCAGGTGGGCCGCGCCCCCCGCCCCGGCGATGATCACCTGGATTCCCGCCGCCGCCGCTCCCTGGGCATATTCAAACAGCTTATCCGGCGTGCGGTGCGCAGAGACGATTTCCGCCTGAAAGGGGACCTGCAGGGAAGTGAGAATGTCCGCGGCGAACTGCATGGTTCCCCAGTCGCTTTTGGATCCCATAACGATGGCGATTTTTGCCAGGGCAGGATTGGCTTGCATGGACGGAATGCTCCTGTGGTTGCGCTAAAACGACCCCCGTCACGCCGGGATGCCGGTAAAAGAGGGCGTAGAGCATATCATGTGTCACGGGCGAGGAAAACGGTTGCGTATCCTGTTAAAGCAGAATTATAGATCACATATATCACCTAACGCGGACCAATGGAAAAGAGGCGCCGATAACATTCCCAGCACCTGTTTCAGACATAGCTGACGTATGGGAGGAAAGAATTTTGCGCCGGCTATCCCTCGAAAGGGAATTCAATCAGTTCGATACTCTCCCGGCTGACCTTGATCATGGAACCCTGATGGTGCCAGGCGCCCAGCACCGCCCGATGGAGCTGGCCCGAGGACAGTTGCTGGATGTGGATGGCCGGGCGGTGGGTATGGCCGTGAATCAGCCAGTCCACTCCATGGCGCTCGGCGACGGCGGCCACCGCCTGCGGGTTGACATCCATGATGTCCGGGGATTTTGCCTGGTTGGCCTGCCGGCTGCCGGCGCGCATCCGATCGGCGATTCGCAGGCGCCAGCGCAGCGGCAGCGCCAGAAATAATCGCTGCAGCCAATGCCGGTTGACGCGTCGCCGGTAACGCTGATAGCGCACATCATCGGTACACAGGGTATCTCCGTGCAAAACAAGGATTCGGCGATCGTATAATTCCAGTCGTTGCTCTTCGGGCAGTATGGTCATGCCGCAGGCATCGGCGAAACGCCGGCCCAGCAGGAAATCACGGTTGCCGTGGATAAAAAAGCACGGGATGCCCTTTTTATGCAGCGCGTGCAACGCCGCGGCGACTTCGCGATGCAGCGGCGCGGGATCGTCGTCCCCAATCCAGGCCTCGAACAGGTCGCCCAGGATATAGAGCGCGTCGGCGTGGATCGCTTGCCGCTGTAAAAAATGCAGAAAACCGGCGGTGATCGCCGGTTCTTTATGACTTAGATGAAGATCCGCAATAAATAAGGTTGCCATTGCAGCAGTGTTTATTCTTCCACCGTCACGCTGGTGATAATGACATCTTCTTTAGGCACATCCTGATGCATGCCGCTGCGGCCGGTGGGGACATTTTTGATTTTATCCACTACATCCAGGCCGTCGGAGACTTCGGCGAAAACGCAATAGCCCCAGCCGTCGGCATTTTCAGAGCGGAAATTCAAAAAGTCATTGTCCACCAGGTTAATGAAAAACTGCGCGGTGGCGGAATGGGGATCGTTGGTCCGCGCCATTGCAAGCGTGCCGCGGTTGTTTTTCAAACCGTTGTTGGCCTCGTTTTTGATGGTCGCCTTGGTGGCTTTTTGCGCCATGCCTGGCTCAAAACCGCCGCCTTGAATCATAAAACCGTTAATGACACGATGGAAAATGGTATTATCATAAAAGCCGCTACGGCAGTAATTCAGGAAATTCTCGACGGTTAACGGTGCCTTGTCGGCGAAAGTATTAATGACGATATCGCCGTGATTAGTGTGGAAAGTGACCATAAATAGTTGTCCTACGAGTCAGAAAAGGAGTTATACCCTATTGATTTCATGTTGCGCCAGGGCGGCAACGTGAAAGATGACGGGTATATTCACTGCCAGGGAAACAGACCGAATTTATAACATAAGTCCGGCGTGGAGTCAGCATACACAGCAGATAACACCGGTTTCTGTTAATATGCCCGGCCAAATCCCCCGCAAAACGGTTGCTTTTCGATCATGGCATAGTCCGTGGCATAGCCCTCCGGGCTCGCTTGGCGCCTGGTCTTGCATTCCCAACGTCTTCAGGGTTCAATACCCCGTTGCATGAACAATCTGTCTAAACCTGTCGGTATGCACACGTACCTGTTACTACCATGGAATGAATGTAGATGCTGAAGATTTTAATACCCTGACCAGACAAAAGAGGAATTCAAACCTATTCATGCCGGAAAAGTCGGTATGTACGTGTGCGGTATCACTGTTTATGACCTTTGTCATATCGGCCACGGCCGGACCTTCGTGGCTTTCGACGTCGTCACCCGCTACCTGCGCTTCAAAGGGTATGAAGTGGATTACGTGCGAAATATCACCGATATCGACGACAAGATTATTCACCGCGCGGCGCAAAATAAAGAAACCATCGATCAACTCACCTCCAGAATGATCGGCGAGATGTATCGGGATTTCGATAAGCTGAATATCGCGCGCCCCGACAGCGAACCCCGCGCCACGTTCCACATGGCGGATATCATCGAAATGGTGGAAACGCTCATCGGCAAGGAGCACGCCTATATCGCCGCCAATGGAGACGTGATGTTTGCCGTGGATACCGATCCGTCCTATGGCGAGCTGTCGCGCCAGGACCTGGAACAGCTTCAGGCCGGCGCGCGGGTGGAAGTGGCCGATGTCAAACGCAACCCCATGGACTTCGTGCTGTGGAAGATGTCCAAGGCCGGCGAACCCAGTTGGCCTTCACCCTGGGGGCAAGGCCGCCCGGGCTGGCATATCGAATGTTCGGCCATGAACTGCAAACAGCTCGGTAATCATTTTGATATTCACGGCGGCGGATCGGATTTGATGTTCCCCCACCATGAAAATGAAATCGCCCAGTCCACCTGTGCCCATGAGGGGCCCTATGTGAACTACTGGATGCATTCCGGCATGGTGATGGTGGACAGGGAAAAGATGTCCAAATCCCTGAATAATTTTTTCACCGTGCGTGATGTGCTGAAATATTATGACGCTGAAACGGTGCGTTATTTCCTGATGTCGGGACATTACCGCAGCCAATTGAACTACAGCGAGGAAAACCTCAAGCAGGCGCGATCCTCCCTCGAACGTCTTTATATCGCCCTGCGCGGAGCCGATCCCCAAACCCCGCCGGCGGGCGGCGAAGCTTTCCTGGCGCAGTTCGTTGCCGCCATGGACGATGATTTCAATACGCCGGAAGCCTACTCGGTACTGTTCGAAATGGCGCGGGAAGTCAATCGCCTCAAGGCGGAGAATCCCCGTGAAGCCGCGGGGCTGGCCGCCGCGTTGCGCCAGTTGGGCCATGTTCTCGGCCTGCTGTCCCAGGACCCGGAACAGTTTCTGCAGCACGGCGCCCAAACCGACGATGACGAAACCGCACAGATTGAAGCCCTGATTAAACAGCGTAATGATGCCCGCAAAGAGAAAAACTGGGCCCTGGCGGACCAGGCGCGAAAACAGCTCACCGACATGGGTATCGTACTGGAAGACAGTGCTCAGGGCACTATCTGGCGCCGCGGCTAGAAAGGCGAACGAAAACGCGCCAGAAGGCCCAAGCCGGCCGCGATCGGCCGCCATTGCGCAACGGCCTTCTAAGGCGTTGGTCAATGGTATGGACCCGTTGGGAGGTATTATTTCACTATTGCAGGAGGGGTAGGGGAATATGCCGAAGGATACGCGGTCCGGGGAGAGGGCAAGTGTCTGATCCCCGGATTGCCTGCCTGGCGTTGATTGAATCCAACCGGGCGGAAAGTAGCGCCGTCCTGCCGGCAGTTCTCGTTAATAAGCAGGTTTATTCAACGATCTTCACCACCTGGCCGAGAAATTCCACCTGCTGATTGATCACAACCTTACACCGCTTGCGGGTCTCCATTACCCCGTCTACTTTCACCTGTTGGCCGTTGATGGCGGTTTTCGCCGCCGCGCCGCTGTGGCACCATCCCTGGAATTTTAATAAATCGCACAAAGCAATGTGCGGGTGGCCTGCTAGAGAAAAGGTTTCCATCGTATTCCGCCGTTATGATGCTGTATCGTGAAATTCTTCACATGCCTGCAAGGTATTTTGAATCAAGGTGGCCACCGTCATCGGGCCGACGCCGCCGGGTACCGGCGTAATATAGGATGCCCGCTGCGCGGCGACGGCAAAATCCACATCCCCGACCAGCTTGCCGTTATCCAGCCGGTTAACGCCCACGTCCAGCACCACCGCCCCCGGTTTTATCCATTCTCCGGCAATCAGGCCGGGTTTACCCACCGCCACCACCAGGATATCGGCATACGCGAGATGCCGCTGCAAGTCCTTGGTGAAACGATGGGTCACCGTTACCGTACAGCCGGCCAGCAGTAGTTCCATGCTCATGGGACGGCCGACGATATTGGACGCGCCCACCACCACGGCGTTGACGCCGAAGGTTTCAATGTTGTAATGCTCCAGCAGGGTAATGATGCCCCGTGGCGTGCAGGGACGCAGCAGCGGCGCGCGCTGGCACAAACGTCCGACGTTATAGGGATGGAAACCGTCCACATCCTTATCCGGCCGGATGCGTTCCAATACATTGATATTATCCATGCCCGCCGGCAGCGGCAACTGCACCAGAATACCGTCGATCTGTCCGTCATCGTTCAGCCGGTCGATAAGCGACAGCAGTTCAGCTTCGCTGACGGTGGAAGGTAAATTGTAGGAGCGCGAGACAAAACCGACATCCTCACAGGCTTTGCGTTTATTGGCGACATAAATCTGAGATGCGGGGTTTTCCCCCACCAGCACCACCGCCAACCCTGGCGCGCGTTTACCCGTGACCAGCCGCTGCTTTACCCGTGCGGCAACGTCATTCCTGACCTGTTGAGCAATCGATTTGCCATCAATGAGTTTTGCTACCATCAGAATCGCTAGTCCATCTGTTTAACGTGCCGAGATGGGCTATTTTGGCAGAAGCGCGGCCCGCTGTCAGGCACTGAATGCGATCAGGCTGTTTATCATGCGAGCAGTCGGCAGAAAAGCCATTGACTCGACCTGCCCGCTACGTATAATCCAAACCGCATTATCCCGCATCTTCGCAGTCGGGCGCCCTTAGCTCAGTTGGATAGAGCAACGGCCTTCTAAGCCGTAGGTCACTGGTTCGAATCCAGTAGGGCGTACCATTTCCAATCAACGGACTATGCTGACTTTAGTCTCGCTTCTTTATCGCCTTGCGCCGTTGGTGCGTTGTTACCGCCTTATATTGCATCCGGTTTATAGGATATATATGTTGAATGGTTAAGTGCCAAGCTGGCACATGCGTTTTAACTCATAGCTATAATGAAATAATTATCTTAACTGATAAATCGTCTTGGTCTGGAGCGCGGGCAATCAGTCGTTCCGATTTAACGGTGGAGTTCATTTAAGGTTATCACTCAAAACGATCCGATGTCCCAGAATAGCAAATAAAAAATGCCCGCTACGTTTTAAGCGGGCAAAAGGCTGTCTTAAACAATGAAATTGGCTTCATGGGTGAAGCCAATGGCACGATACCAAAATAAAGATCAGGTTTTGTAGTGAAATCGTTCGGAGTTGCAACAAATAGCGGCGTGGAGGTCATTAAAATTGGCACGCTAAAAAAGCCCGCATACGCGGGCAACAAGTATACACACAACAAAAGGCAAGGAGATGAGGGTTGTTGATGTAATAAGTATGTCCGTTCTAATGTATGGTTATGTCATGGCTGAGTAAGTCTTTCTGAGAAGATGTAAAATGCGATGAGAGAAAAGAGCCCGCTTGTTAACGGGCGAACGACTCAAATAATCAATGGAAATTCCGTAGGAGGCGACTATATATTATTAGAATACTTAAGTAAATCTTATGTTTAGTTTCTGAAGCGATTCTATTTTTTACGCACTAATTCCCACTGTACTGAAATATTCGTCTGCATTAGCGCTAAGAAAAATGTGGTTAATGCTGCGCTGTACTACACCGCTGTTACCCATGGGATTGAATAAACGGCACCCCGTCTCTTTGCTTCAGGCGGATGGGAAATCGAGATGTGGGAAGCGAGAACGTCTTGAAAGCGGGAGGCCCCATCATTGAGCTAAACCGTGATAGGCCCTACGGGATAGGAGGCCGGACCAGGGCATGGACTCGCCATTTGAGCCTGGGTTTGATCCCACAGAGTGGACGATGCACCATCGTGTTACACTACGTTGTAATATAAAAAGATTATTGACCCGCCCGGCGGACATAACATATTATCCAGCTCTCAGGGATTGAAAAGTGTAAGTAAATATTATGGAAAAAAGTTCGCTGTATGCTGTTGTTTGTGTTTTTGCGTTAACCGGCTGTGCGCGTACCGTGCCGGTATTGAATGTTTCCGAGTCCATCACCGCCCATCTCAGTGCTGATGAGATAAAAAACGCTATCCTGCGGGCCGGCACCGAACGTAAATGGGCGATGACCCCCATTGCCCCCGGCGTGATTAACGGGCATCGCAGCCAGCGTGAACATACGGCGGATATTCGTATCACCTATTCCCTTACCGATTATGCCATCACTTATGTCAACAGCCAGAATGTGAAGGCGGGTAATGGGCAAATCCATCGCAACTACAATCGCTGGATCCAAAACCTTGACCACGATATCCAGTTAAAGCTCTCTTCCCAGCAGGTCAATGAATAGGACAGCGGGCCGGATGCCGCCCATTCGGCCCATCGCGGCGTGCCGGGGGCGTCTATCGCCGGACAGCAGGGTGGTTATGGCGGTGCTGACCGTTCCGCCAATGAATTTTTACTAAAGGTAATCAGTATCTTGCCCCTTACCCTTTCTGTCCTGTATCAATTATTTCAGCGGGGGCGGGCAAGTATTTCAAAACCCTTACAACGTTGGCGATGCGACCGGTAAATAGGCCAGGCGCTGCTATGATTACGAACGGGATGTCGGGGAATTTTTTTTCTCCCGTGATAAAGCGCTTGCCCGGCCTTACATGAATAGCACCGATGCAGACGAATCCGATCGTAAGCAAGGGTGCGCTGTGGCTATGCTGCCTGAAAGCGCCGGAGCGGGAGAAGTCAAAGGTGCCGAACGCATCTGACTGATAAGATGCTTGCCCCTTATAAAACGAAGGGTCCGCCGCGGGCAAGGCAATAAAACGCAATTATTGCTCTTATAGCCGTTAATTGTCGTTTGAAGAAGAACAATCCTATGAAATTAACCTTTTCACTTCTTGACTGGCAAGCCAGTGCGCCCGGGCTTGGCGAGGCTGATGAATGGCTGCGCTGGGCCGGCCTTCCGGCGTTTATCGACCCGAAAAGGCCTCTGGCTAAATGCAATCAGCTGCCGATGATGACGGCGCGACGCCTGAACAGCGGCAGCAGGGCGGCGGTGGATTGCGGGCTGGCGTTGCTGCGTCGGCAGAAGGTTGATGCCATAGTATTTACCAGCAGGCACGGCGAACTGGAGCGAAACCTGAGAATTCTGCGAGCTTTGGCGCAAGAAGAAGAAACCTCTCCAACGGATTTCGCCATGTCGGTGCATAATGCTGCTGCGGGCAGCCTGACTATCGCGGCCGCCATGCCGCTGGTTACTACCTCTCTGGCTGCGGGCATGGATACTTTTCAGCAAGGTCTGGTGGAGGCGGCTGCCTTGCAGTCTGCCGGTTACGAACGGATTTTGCTGGTGGATTTTGATGGTGTAATACCGGAATTTTACCAAGATGCGATCCCGGTCCAGATGCCCCGTTATCCCTATGCGGTCGCTTTATTATTAACTAAGGGAAAGACGATGAGTTGTGAGTCCGATATGGCAAGTGCGGGGGAAGAACCCTCTATGGCCCAGAGCCTGCAGTTTTTGCATGCCGCCCTGGCGGAACAGCCGCGATTTGTCATTTACGGCGAGCGTCTGGCTTGGCGCTGGACCCGGTATGGCGGCTAAGGTTCTGCGGCCGTGGGTCGCGACCACCATTTTCAGTCGCCTTTGGCGCCTGCTTATGGGCGGGTGCTGCATAGCGCTGTTTAGCCTGGGGGCATTGTTGATGTCCCTGGTGTGGTTCAATCTGTTGCTGATCATACAGCGGGATGCGTCGAAGCGCCGCAGGCTGGCGCGTCGGTGCATTTCCGCCAGTTTCAGGCTTTTTCTCGGGACTGCCCGTCTATTGGGTGTGCTGGATTACCGCATCGACGGCATAGCGGCATTGCAAAATGACCACGGTTGTCTGGTGGTGGCAAACCATCCGACCCTTATCGATTATGTGCTGCTGGCCTCCGTCATGCCGGATGTGGACTGCCTGGTTAAAGCCGATCTGCTCCACCACTTTTTCTTTCGCGGCGTGATTCGCGCGGCGGACTATTTGGTTAACAGCCAGGGAAAGACGCTGGTGGCGACCTGCCGGCAGCGGCTGCTTAACGGGGATACCATCATGATTTTTCCCGAGGGCACCCGAACCCGCCATGGTTCGGCGCCGGTGTTAAAGCGCGGCGCGGCCAATATCGCCGTGCGATGCGGCTGCGATCTGCGGGTTGTGCATATCCATTGCAGCGAGCAGGTCCTCAACAAAGAGAGCCGATGGTACCAAACCACGCCGGCTAAACCGTTTTTTACCGTCAGCGTTCGTGAACGCATCAGTATCAGTTCATTCATGACAAAGGAAAAAGATACGCAACCCATAGCGGTACGGCATCTGAATCGTTTTTTACAGCAGGCGTTAACGCCGGAGCTTTTATAATTTTTATGTGGAAACAGGTATGGAAGAATTATCCCTTGAGATAAAACAAATGATTATCGACACGCTTAATTTAGAAGAGATGAGTGTGGATGAAATCGAAACCGATGCGCCATTATTTGGGGATGGTCTCGGGTTAGACTCCATCGATGCCCTGGAACTGGGACTTGCGGTCAAAAACCGTTACGGCGTGATGCTGTCGGCGGAAAGCGAAGAGATGCGTCAGCACTTTTTCTCCGTAGCGACACTGGCCGTTTTCATCAATGCTCAGCGCCTCAAGAGTGCCTGATAATACATAACGAGTCGATTATGGACAAAAAACAAATTTATCAGGAAATAACCGGACTGCTGGTCACGCTATTTGAGATTGATGCAGCGCAAATCAAGCCGGAATCGCGTCTCTATGAAGATCTCGAACTGGACAGTATTGATGCCGTGGATATGGTGGTCCACCTGCAAAAGCGAATCGGCCATAAAATTGCGCCGGAAACCTTCAAATCCGTGCGCACCGTGCAGGATGTGGTTGATGCGGTAGAACGGTTGGTGAGCGCTGACTGAATGGCGCAGGCCACTGCTTCTGCCGGCAAAACGGTACAAACAATACTGCGCGGCCTGGGCTGGTTAATGTTGCCGGCATGGCCTCTGCTGGTATGGGTCAGCTTTACCCATCCGCATATCCGCTGGCTGCTGCCGCTTCTGGCGCTGATTTTTGTGCTGCGGATGCTGACGCTGTGGGGTCAAAAAGGCGTTATGGGACAAACGGCGATGGTTTTGGCCCTGGCCGGAGTGATGCTTTGCTCCGCCAGCCTGGCGTTGCGCGACCTGCATCTGCTGCTGTGGTATCCGGTGGCGGTCAATGCCGTTATGCTGGTATTGTTCGGCGGCTCGCTGTTAACGGCCATGCCCCTGGTGGAGCGCCTGGCGCGTTTACGGGAGCCGGATCTTCCCCAAATTGCCATAGTCTACGTGCGCCGCGTTACGCAAATCTGGTGTCTGTTTTTCATTATCAACGGCGGCATTGCGCTGGCGACCTGCCTGGCTGGGAGTTTGTATTGGTGGACGGTATGGAACGGCATGTTGAGCTACCTGTTGATGGGGTCGCTAATGGCCGGCGAGTGGTGGGTACGCAGGCGTTTGCGGGCTGCTTTATGAATACGCCGCGACCTCTGGCCTTGGCTGAGTGGCTCGCCGGTGAAAATGACCGGCGTATCGTGGCGGATAACGGCAAGGAGCAGTTCACCCTGGCGCAGATGCGCGGGCAGGTGCAGGCTCTCTGCCGGCGGCTTCTGGCGCTGTCCCAGCGGCGCTGGGCGCTCTGTTTCGAAGACAGCTATCTGTTTACCGTCGCTTTGCTGGCGTCGCTGCATGCCGGCAAAATTCCCGTTATCCCGGGTCACATTCGTCAATCCCTGCTCCAGGAGCAATCGGACGATTTTGATGGTGTCATCACCGATGCCGATTTGACTCTGTCATGTCCGGTGCTGGGGGTGGAAAGATACGGCGTCGATACCGGGTTACGCTATGACGGCCCAAGCGACGCCGGTTTAACCAACGGACTGCCCGGCATCGATCCTACGGCTTATCTCGTGCTGTTCACCTCAGGTTCCACCGGCAAGCCCCGCCAGGTGAATAAACCGGTGCAATGCCTCGATGAGGAGTCGCGCTGGCTGGCGCGGCTCTGGGGGACGCGTCTGTCGGGTTGCCACTTCGTTGCCTCGGTCAGCCATCAGCATTTATACGGGCTCACCTTCCGCGTCTGTCTGCCTATGGCCCTGGCGCTGAGTTTCGACAGCCGCCAGGTGCTTTATAGCGAACAGCTGGCCTGCCATACTCCCGACCGGCGATATGCCTTTATCAGCAGCCCGGCGTTTCTGCGTCGCCTGGATATGTCCCTGCAGTCGCCGGGATGCCGGCTGATCGTTTCCGCCGGCGGGCCTTTACCCTGGGTGAATGCCGATGCGGCGCGGCGGTGGTTCAGTCAGACAGTGGATGAAATCTACGGCAGTACTGAAACCGGCGTGCTGGCGTGGCGCAGTCGTCAGGAAGAGCATACGCCGTGGCGGCCTTTCCCCGGCGTCAGCCTGACCTGCGACGATGGGGAGTGCTGGCGGGCGCGCTCGCCATTAATCCCTATGGAGCAAGGACTTAAGCTGGATGACAAGCTGTCTTTTGATCCCGCCGGCGGTTTTCAGTTGTGCGGCCGTCATGACCGCATCGTCAAAATCGAGGATAAACGCATCTCCCTCAGTGAAGTTGAGCGGCGCTTGCTGGCGCTGCCGGAAGTCGCGGACGCGGTTGCCTTGCAGGTTGTCCGTCCGGGGCGCAGCGGTGTCGGCGTGGTGTTGGTGTTGCGCCCCCCGGCCCAGGCCGCCGATTTGCCGCAGCTAAAGCGGCGGTGGCGCCATGAGCTGCATCAGTGGCTGGAACCGGTAGCCATGCCGCGTTTCTGGCGCATCATCGATGTCATTCCCCACAACAGTCAAAGCAAACGCGCATGGGCGCAAATACAGGAGCTGTTTCATGCGGCCCGTTGAACTTTCCAGGCATGTCGATGGCCGGCAGGCTGAACTTTGCCTGCGGGTGGACGGGGACCTGTTCTGGTTTCAGGGGCATTTCCCCGGCTACCCTCTGCTGCCCGGTATGGCGCAGCTGGACTGGGTCTTGCTGTATGGCGATGAGCTATTGGCGCCGGGCTGGCTATTTTCCGCCGTCGAAAGCATCAAATTCCAGCACCCGATCCTGCCCGGCAGCATTCTTCGGCTCAAGATGGCCTGGCAGGAGGAAAAACATCTGCTCGCCTTCAGCTATGCGATTGTGCTGGAGGAAACGGAACAGATGGCCAGCAGCGGGAAAATCAGTTTATGTCGATAAACAGCGGCTTTTCCTTCTGCGTGATAATCCCCTGCTACAATCATGGCGCCACCATGCCGGATGTGCTGGCGCGTCTGGCGCCGTTCAACCTGCAGGTTATCATTGTGGATGACGGCAGCAGTGAGCCGACCCGGCAGATCCTCGGGCAACTGGCCCAGGGGAGCCGGGAAATCACTTTGGTGCGCCTGGCCCATAACAGCGGAAAAGGCGCTGCGGTAGTCCGCGGGTTAAAAACGGCGGCCGAGGCCGGTTACAGCCATGCCTTGCAGATAGATGCCGACGGACAGCACCGTATCGAAGACATCCCCCGCCTGCTGGCGGAAGCGCGCCTTCACCCCGAATGCCTGATCTCCGGACGTCCGCTTTACGATGCCTCGGTGCCGAAATCGCGCCTTTACGGCAGATATGTCACCCATGTCTGGGTGTGGATAGAAACCCTGTCGCTCTCCATCAAGGACAGCATGTGCGGCTTCAGGGTATATCCCATCGTGCCGACGCTGGCGCTTAGCGCAAAACACGCCGTCGGACAGCATATGGATTTCGATACGGAGATCATGGTACGTCTGTACTGGCGGGGTACGCCAAGCCGTTTTATCACTACCCGGGTCAGCTATCCGGCCAATGGGGTATCCCATTTCGACGCCTTGTGGGACAACCTGCGGATTTCCTGGATGCATACCCGGCTGTTTTTCGGCATGCTGCCCCGCATTCCCTCTCTGCTACGGCGCCGGCGGCACTGGTCGGGCATGAATGAGCGCAAGGGATTGCTGGGCATGCGGTTTATGCTCGCGATTTATCGGCTGCTGGGACGAGGCGTATTTAATTGGATGCTCAGACCGGTCATCGCCTTTTATTGGCTGACCGGCGGCGTACAGCGCCGTGCATCCCGGGAATGGCTGCTGCAGGTCGGCCGCTATGCGCGTTCGCAGGGAACGGTATTGCCGTCGCCGTTAAGCAGCTATCGGCATTTTTTGCGTTTTGGCGATGCCATGCTGGATAAAATCGCCAGCTGGCGCGGGGACCTGCGGTGGGGACGGGATATTGATTTTGCTCCCGGCGCCCGCGATGCCATCGAGGCCTCGATGCAGCGGGGGCAGCTTATCCTGGCCTCGCATCTGGGGGATCTCGAGGTGTGTCGGGCCATGGCCCAGCAGGTGAGCGGGGTGGTGATCAATGCGCTGGTGTTTACCGACCATGCCCGGCGTTTTAAACAGCTGCTGGAGGAAATCGCACCCCAGACCGGGGTGAATTTGCTGCCGGTGAACAATATCGGTCCGGAAACAGCCATGCTGTTGAAACAAAAACTGGACGCCGGCGAATGGGTGGCGATCGTTGGGGATCGCACCGCGGTAAATCCGCAGCGGGGCGGGGGACGCCGGGTTATCTGGAGCAGTTTTCTGGGCCGGATGGCGCCGTTTCCCCAGGGTCCCTTTGTGCTGGCGGCAGCGTTGCGCTGCCCGGTGCTGCTGATGTTCGCCATTCGTGAACAGGGCAAACTGCGGGTCTATTGCGAGCGTTTCGCCGACCCCATTGCGCTGCCCCGCGCCGGCCGGCAGGCGGCGCTGCAAGAAGCGGCGGATCGTTATGCCCTTCGCCTGGGGCATTTTGCCCTGAAAGCGCCGCTGGACTGGTTTAACTTTTTCGATTTCTGGCATCTGCCGGATGAGCAACGCACAACGGAACAGAAGGAGTGACGGTGGTAAGCGATCCTCGTTTAAGTCATGAAGTGGAGCTGGTTGTCTCCTTCCACGATTGCGATCCGATGGGCGTGGTCTGGCACGGCAACTATATGCGTTTTTTTGAAGTGGCCCGTGAAGCGCTGCTGGAAAAATTCAACTATGGCTACCGCGAGATGCAGGCGTCCGGCTACTGCTGGCCGGTGGTGGACCTGAGAGTCAAATATCGCGCCGCCATTACCTATGAGCAGCATATCCGGGTGCGCGCCGCCATTGAAGAGTATGAGAACCGGCTGCGTATCGCCTACCAGATTTTTGACGCCCGCAGCGGGCAGCGGACCACCACCGGCTACACCATCCAGGTGGCGGTGGCCGAAGGCAGCCGGGAACTGAGCTTTGTCTCGCCGCGGATCCTGTTCGATCGGCTGGGGGTCGCGCCGTGCTGAAGATGATTATCACCATCCTGGCGCTGTTCAGCTGCGCCGTGCAGGGCGTGACTCTGGACCAGTTGCAGCAGCGATTCAGTCTTCAACCGGTGGTGCGCGCCGATTTCACCCAATCCCGAGCTATAGCGGGCATGGCAAAACCACTGGTATCCAGCGGTCAATTGCTGATCGCCCGGGATAAAGGGCTGTGGTGGCACCAGGCGCGTCCCTTTGCCCTGACCCTGCTGCTGGATGATAAGCGTATGGTGCAGGTGATGAACAATCAGCCGCCCCAGATAGTCACCGCCGAAAGCAATCCGCAGATGTTTCAGTTCAATCATCTGCTGCGCGCCCTGTTCCAGGCGGACCGCCAGGTGCTGGAGCAGAATTTCACCACCGATTTCACCGATTTGGGCAAACAGGGGTGGCGTCTGGTGCTGACGCCGAAAACCTCACCGCTGGATAAGCTTTTCCATACCATCACCCTTAGCGGACGCGACTACCTGGAAGGTATCGAGCTCAACGATCGTCAGGGAGACCTGACCACTATTACCCTGAGCAATCAGCGCTTAACACCACGGACGTTAACCGATGACGAACAGCAGCGCTTCGTATTCTGACTGGCACCGCCGTGGGGCCGTCGCCTGGGGAATCATCTGTATCGCCCTGCTGGTCGCCGCCGCACTGCTGCTACCGCGGGCGCAGATCAACAGCAGCGTGCTGGCCCTGTTGCCCAAGCAGTCCATGGGGGATATTCCGCCGGCTTTGCAGCAAGGTTTCATGCGGCGGCTGGACCGGCAAATGGTCTGGCTGGTCAGCCCGGGGGCCAATGGCGATTCCGCCGTCGCCGCCTGGTGGCTGCACCGGCTGCGGGCTTTGCCGCTGCTGCAAAACCTGGCGGGTCCCGTCGACGAGGCGCAGCAGCAGTCATGGGGAAAATTCGCCTTTGAACACCGCAACGGCCTGGTGGACGGCGCCACGCGCGCGCGCCTGGCGCAGGGCGGCTCGGCCCAGGCTGATTGGGTTCTGGCGCAGCTTTATTCCGCTTTTGCCGGCGTCAGCGGCCGGGAACTGCACGGCGATCCACTGCTGCTGGTGCGCGGGGCGCAGCTGGCGATGCAGGGTAATGCCGGTGGATTGGGTTTGTCCCAAGGCTGGCTGACGGTCAGGGACGCCCAGGGCCGGGTATGGTATTTCCTCCATGGCGAACTTGGCGGCGATTCGTTTGATATGGCCCAGGGCCGGCAACTGGTGGCCGATCTGGACCAATTAAAAACCGAGCTCAAAACGCGGTTCCCCGGGGCGCAGGTATTAACGCGCGGCACCGTGCTGTTTAGCGATTATGCCAGCCAGCAGGCGCGGCATGACGTGTCCAGGCTCGGTCCGGCCACCCTCGGCGGCGTATTGTTGCTGGTGTTCGCCCTGTTCCGATCCCCCCGGCCGCTGTGGCTTTGCGGGCTGTCGGTCGGCATCGGCGCCCTCGCCGGCACGGTGGTGACGCTGTGGCTGTTCGGCGAACTGCATCTGATGACGCTGGTCATGAGCCTGAGCATCGTCGGGATCTCAGCGGACTACACCCTGTATTATCTGACCGAACGCATGGTGCACGGCGGTTCGGCGCCGCCGCTGGAAAGCCTGAGAAAAGTCCTGCCGGCCCTTTTGCCGGCACTGGCCACCGCGGCGGCCGCTTACCTGATCATGGCGCTGGCGCCTTTTCCGGGCCTGCAGCAGCTGGCGGTATTCGCGGCGGCGGGGTTGACCGCCTCGTGCCTGACCGTGGTGTGCTGGTATCCCTATCTGGTGCGGGGATTGCCGGTTCGGCCCCTGCCTGCAATGGTATTGATGGCACGCTGGCTGGCGGCCTGGCGCCGCAATCCCTGGGTGCGTTTCGGCCTGCCGCTGGCGGTTGCCGTCTTCTCGCTGGCGGGGGGGGCGCGCCTTAAGATTAACGACGATATTTCCCAGTTGCAGACCATGCCCGCCGGATTGTTGCAGCAAGAGCGCCAGATTACCGCGCTGACCGGACAAAGCGCCGATCAAACCTGGTTTGTGGTGTACGGCGACAGCCCTGAACAAACCTTGCAACGGCTGGAGGGCCTTGTTCCCCGCTTGGCGCAGGCCCGGCAGGAAGGCTGGCTGAAAAGCTGGCATTCGCTGCCGCTGTCATCACTGGCGCAGCAGCAGCGCGATGCGCAGCTGATCGCCGCCGCGGCCCCTGCGGTTATCCAAGGATTGCGGCAGGCCGGGGCGGATGTCGCCGACGCGGATGTCCGGCCGATGCCGGTGACGCCGGCGGTTTGGCTCGGCAGTCCGCTGAGTGAAGGCTGGCGCCTGTTATGGCTGTCGCTGCCCTCCGGTGAAAGCGGCGTGCTGGTGCCGGTGAGCGGCGCCGTTCAGGGCAAAGCGCTGTCCAGCCTGGCGGATAGCCTGCCTGGAGTCGCCTGGATCGATCGTAAAAGCGCGTTTGATGAGCTGTTCGGCTTTTACCGGGTGATGCTTGGCTGGCTGCTGGCGGCTGCCGTGGCGGTGATTGCCCTGAGTTATATCGCCCGGCTCGGCCCGCGCCGGGGGTTAATCAGCATCGTGCCCTCCCTGCTGTCCCTGGGGAGCGGACTGGCGGCGCTGGCATTGAGCGGGCACCCGCTGAATCTGTTTTCCCTGCTGGCGCTGCTGCTGGTGCTGGGTATCGGCATCAACTATACCCTGTTTTTCAGCAATCCCCGCGGCACGGCGATGACCTCTTTGCTGGCGGTGACCATGGCAATGTGTACTACGCTGTTAACGTTGGGCATGTTGGTTTTCAGCAGCACCCAGGCGATAAGCAGCTTTGGCATTGTGCTGTGCAGCGGTATTTTTACCGCATTTCTATTGGCGCCGCTGGTTGTGCCCGATTCAAAAGGATAAAGGAAATGACATCGTTCAGACGCCGGATAGTTCTGCTGTGCGCGCTGGTGCTGGCCGGCTGTGCAAGCCATCCCGATCAGGGCCGGCCGCAGGCGTGGCTTAAACCCGGCGTGCGCGTCACCCTGCCGGCGCCGGGCATCAGCCCCGCCGTCAGCGAGCAACAGCTGCTGACCGGCACCTTCAAAGGCAAACAGCAATCGCTGCTGGTGCTGCTGAACGCCGATGAGCGGCAACTGTCCCTGGCGGGGCTCTCTTCCATCGGGATCCGCCTGTTCCTGGTGACCTATGACGGGCAGGGCATACATACCCAGCAGTCTATCGTGCTGCCGGAGATGCCCCCCGCCAGCCAGGTGCTGCTGGATATCATGCTCAGCCATTGGCCGGTGGAGACGTGGCGGCGGCAATTGCCGGCCGGCTGGACGCTGCGGGATAGCGGCGACACGCGCCAGCTCCGCGACGACGGCGGCAGGCTGGTCACTGAAATTCGTTATATGACCCGTCATAATCAACGCGAGCCCATCAGCGTGCAGCAGTTCGCTTTTGGTTACCATATCGTCATCCAACACCTGGATAGTTAGTATGATCACTATATCCGCTGTGGGCATGCTGAACGCCCTGGGTAACAATCTGGACGACATCGCCGCCAATCTGGCCGCTGGGATTGCCCCAGGCATGAGGCCGGACCGTGGCTGGCTATTGCATGATAAACCCTGCTGGACCGGCAGGGTGGCGGGGGACCTCCCGGACATTCCTCCGGCTTTCGCCGAACATCGCAGCCGCAACAATCAGCTGCTGCTGGCCGTCCTGGCCCAGATCCGGCCGG
Source organism: Sodalis ligni (assembly GCF_016865525.2). Taxonomy (NCBI): domain Bacteria; kingdom Pseudomonadati; phylum Pseudomonadota; class Gammaproteobacteria; order Enterobacterales; family Bruguierivoracaceae; genus Sodalis; species Sodalis ligni. The sequence continues at coordinate 1,537,151 of NZ_CP075169.1, forward strand.
AGGTGGATGAGGCTATCGCCCGCTTCGGCGCCCATCGCGTGGCGGTCATCCTGGGAAGCAGTACCTCCGGTCTGGATGAGGCGGATAAGTATGTTGCCAATCATTTGTCCAGCTACCGTTATGCCCAGCAAGAGCTGGGGGATCCCTCCCGCTTCCTGTCCGGTTTTTTGCAGTTGAGCGGGCCGGCCTATACCATTTCCACCGCCTGCACCTCCAGCGCTCGCGCGCTGATAAGCGGGCAGCGCGTGATTGAGTGCGGGCTGGCGGATGCGGCCATCGTCGGCGGCGCCGATACCTTGAGCCGCATGCCGCTGAACGGTTTTGACAGCCTGGAGTCCCTTTCCGCCGGGCGCTGCAGCCCGTTCAGCCGCCAACGCGACGGCATCACCATTGGCGAGGGCGCCGCGTTGATGCTCATTGGCCGCCATTCCGGCTGCGTCGCGCTGCTGGGGGTCGGCGAATCATCCGATGCCTATCATATGTCTGCTCCCCATCCGGAAGGCGTCGGGGCGTCTCAAGCGATCGCCATGGCGCTGAAGCAGGCGCGGCTGCGGCCCGGCGATGTGGGCTACATCAACCTGCACGGTACGGCGACGCGAATGAACGATCGGATAGAGGCCGGGGTCATCCATAACATTTTCGGCGACGCGGTGCCCGGCAGTTCCACCAAACATCTCACCGGCCATACCCTGGGCGCGGCGGGAATCAGCGAGGCGGCAATCTGCTGCCTGCTGCTGACGCGGGAATCAGCCCTGCCGCCGCAGGATTTTTCACAAAGCGACATCGATGATACCCTGCCGCCGTTCGGCTTGCTTACCGCGCCGGCGCGGCCCGCGCATCCCGTTATGTTGTCCAATTCATTTGCCTTTGGCGGCAATAATGCCTGCCTGATTCTGGGAAGGACCGATGGCTGAGTATTTATCCGTCGAGCATTATCTACCGCACCGTGCGCCCATGGTGCTGCTGGACGAAGTGCTGTTGATTGACGAGGATCGCGCCCATTGCCGCGTACGCGTCGGCCGCGATACGGTGCTGGGACCGTTCCTGAACGCCGGTGGGCAATTGCCCGCCTGGTTCGGCATAGAGATCCTTGCCCAAACCATCGGCGTCTGGTCCGGCTGGCATGGCCGCCGTCTGTTTAACGCCGCGCCAAGGCCGGGCATGCTGCTGGGCGGGCGGGGATATCAGTGCAAAACCGCCGGTTTTCCCGCCGGCGCCGTGCTGGACGTACAGGTTCAATTATTGATGCGCGATGAAAAAATCGGCAGCTTCGAGGGAGCCATATTCGTGGACGGCGAACGGTATGCCGGCGGCAGGCTGAATATTTATCAGCCCGACGACCATGAATTACAACAACTTCTACAACAGGGCAAAAGCTGATGTCATGTTCAGTGTTAGTGACCGGGGCCAGTAAGGGCATTGGGCAGGCGATTGCGCTGCGTCTCGCGGCCGACGGATTTCTGGTGGTGGCGCACTACCACCGCGACAGGCCGGGGGCCGAGGAGACGCTGGCCCGTATAGAAGCGGCCGGCGGCGCGGGGCGCATTCTGGGTTTTAATGTGGCCGACCGCCTGGCGTGCCGGGCGGCTATCGAGGCGGACATTGAACGCCACGGCGCTTATTACGGCGTTGTCAGCAATGCCGGCATCACCCGCGACGGCGCTTTCCCGGCCCTGGGCGACGAAGACTGGGACCAGGTCATCCATACCAATCTCGACAGTTTCTATAATGTGATCAAGCCTTGCGTCATGCCGATGATTGGTTTACGCAGCGGCGGGCGCATCATCACCTTGTCATCGGTATCCGGACTGATGGGCAATCGCGGCCAGGTGAACTACAGCGCGGCCAAGGCAGGCATCATCGGCGCCACCAGGGCGCTGGCGGTGGAGCTGGCCAAGCGTAAAATCACCGTCAATTGCATTGCTCCGGGCCTGATAGATACCGGTATGATCCAGATGGAGGCGGCGGCCCTTGAGGAAGCGATGCACATGATTCCGATGAAGCGGATGGGGCATCCGGATGAAGTCGCGGGATTGGCGAGCTATTTAATGTCCGATATAGCCGGCTATGTTACCCGGCAGGTGATATCCATCAACGGAGGTATGCTGTGATTCGGCGCGTCGTGGTAACGGGAATGGGCGGAGTGACCGCCTTCGGCGAGTCCTGGCAGAGCGTGTCCGAGGGTCTGCGCTCAGGTCTGAATGCTGTGCGCAAGATGCCGGAATGGGAAATTTACGACGGGCTGCACACCCTGCTTGGCGCGCCAATCGACAATTTTCGCCTGCCGGAGCACTACACCCGCAAGCGTATCCGCTCCATGGGCCGTGTTTCGCTGCTGGCCACCCGGGCCACCGAATTGGCCCTGGCGCAGGCGGGCCTGCTGGACTCACCGGTGCTTACCAATGGCGAAACCGGCATCGCCTATGGTTCGTCAACGGGCAGCACCGGGCCGGTTAGCGAGTTCGCCACCATGCTGACGGAGAAACACACCAATAATATTACCGGCACTACCTATGTGCAGATGATGTCCCATACCGCCGCGGTAAATACCAGCCTGTTCTTCGGCCTGCGCGGCCGCTTGATTCCCACCTCCAGCGCGTGTACTTCCGGCAGCCAGGCCATCGGCTACGCATGGGAAGCCATCCGGCACGGCTATCAAACCGTCATGGTGGCGGGCGGGGCGGAGGAGCTTTGCCCGTCTGAAGCGGCGGTATTCGATACGCTGTTTGCCACCAGCCAGCGTAACGACATGCCTAAAAGCACCCCTGCGCCTTTCGATGCCCGCCGGGACGGCCTGGTGATAGGAGAAGGAGCGGGCACGCTGATTCTGGAGGAGCTGGAACACGCACGGGCGCGCGGCGCCACCATATATGCCGAGCTGGTGGGGTTTTACACCAACTGCGATGCGGCGCATATTACCCAGCCGCAGCATGAAACGATGCAGGTCTGTATCGAAGGGGCGCTGCGTATCGCGGGTCTGCGGGCGGCGGATATCGGTTATATCAGCGCCCACGGCACCGCCACCGATCGCGGCGATGTGGCGGAAAGCACGGCTACGGCGGCGGTATTCGGCAATCACACCCCCATCTCTTCCCTGAAAAGTTTTTTCGGCCATACGCTGGGCGCCTGCGGCGCGCTGGAAGCCTGGATGAGCATAGAGATGATGCGTGAAGGATGGTTTGCGCCGACGCTGAATCTGACCTGTCCGGCGAAAGACTGCGGCGATTTGGATTACATCATGGGGGAGCCGCGCCTGCTTGAGACGCCTTTTATCCAGTCTAATAATTTTGCGTTCGGCGGCATTAACACTTCATTGATTTTCCGACGCTGGCTGGAATAAAGGAATAAAAAAGACCCACGCATTTTCCGGCAAAAAACCCGCCGTCCAAGACGGGTAAGCAGACTAGCTCTACGCTGGATTTATATCCAGCTCTATTTATTGTAGGCTATAGGTAAAAAAAGGAGCGTTAAAACAGCAGGAGCGCCAGGACAATGGGGAAACTCAGCGGCCAGGTGAGGGCTATCAATACCGAGCAGAGTAGACGAATTTTTATCGAAGGGTCGCAACTGGCCCTGAATGTTAAAAAACCAGCGGCAGCAGCCCCGAGGGAATAGATCAATTTGATATATTCCCACCCCGTGACCATTTCAATATCCATTTTAATAGGCCCTACAATCCCGCTATTTTATGTGTCCGGTATCTTCCGAACTATGGGCTTGGCCTTATCATCAATCTATCAAAATACAAAATATGCCGATAATGCCAAGGGCGATTGCCAAAGCGGATATGACATTGAAATCCTGATTATCCAGATACATAGTCACCTCCTACCGTTCTCAACTGCGATGAGCATGGGCCATTTCACGTGTGCTTGTTGTGACTGACTGTTCATATTTGTAAGCTCGCGTAAAGAATAGCGGTTTTTTTGATCGCATCACTCTATTTAAGGACCGGATCTCATCTGCCTTTTATACCGCTCTTGCTCTACCCTAGAACGTCTGTAGGTTGTGCTGGGGAGTAGCTGACAATAGGGTGTTGTTGGGGGTATTTGTCATACAAAATAGCTTATCACTTGTTAACGCCACGCCTTTGCATTACCGCCAAAGGCGCGGGCGCTATTTTTTTACCCATTCCCTGAGCCGCTGGATATGCAGATAAAGCGCGGGGATGACTAATATTCCCACGACGGTGGCCATCAACATGCCGCCGAACACCGTTATGCCGATAATTCTGCGGCTCATGGCGCCGGCGCCGCTGGCGAATACCAGCGGCATAACGCCAAATATAAAAGAGATAGCGGTCATCATAACGGCGCGAAAACGCTGAAAAGCGCCGTCCCGGGCCGCTTGCGCGATGGTTGCCCCCTCTTCGCGCCGGGCTTTCGAAAACTCGACAATCAATATGGCGTTTTTGGCCGCCAACCCTATCAGCAGCACCAGCCCTATCTGCGCATAAACGTCATTGGCGAAACCCATGGCCTTAAGACCGGCCACGGCGCCGGCTACGGCAAAGATGACCGACAGCATCACCACCAGCGGGATACTCCAGCTCTCATATTGCGCCACCAAAAACAGATAGGCGAAAACCAGCGCCGCTGCATAAATCACTACAGCTTGGCCGCCGGCTTGCTGCTCCTGCCATGACATACCGCTCCAGGCATAACCGTAACCCGGCGGGAGCTGATGCCGCATCAGCTCCTCCATGACGCCCATAGCCTGACCGGAAGTAACTCCTTCGGCGGCGGAACCGCTCACCGACACCGAAGGAAACTGATTGAAATTGCTGATAAAGGGCGCCCCAAGGGTGGGGGTAAGGTGCACCAGATTAGCCAGCCGGACCAGGACGCCGCTGTCGCTGCGCACGTTGATTTGTCCGATCTGCTCCTGCCGCTGCCGGTCATTCATATCATTTTGCAGCTGCACGTTAAATAAGCGGTTATTGCGGGTAAAGTCCCCGGCGTTCACCCCGCCCATGGAAGCTTGCAGCGTAGCGAAAATGCGGCTGACGGGCACTTGCATCAGAGCGGCTCGATCGCGATCAATGCTCAGGCCGATTTCCGGCACCGCGGCGCTGAAGGTGGTAAAGACCCGGTTTAACAATGGATTGCTGTTGGCCGCCAGGATGACTCCGCCGGCCGTCTGTGCCAAGGCCTGGGGAGACTGTCCTTCCAGCGCCTGTATCCGCAGATCAAAACCGGAAGCGCTGCCCAGGCCGCTGATGGCCGGCGGATTAAAGGCCATGATCATTGCCGCCGGAATGGCGGCCAGGCGCGGCTGGATATCCGCCAGTACCTTATCGACATGCTGACGCTGTCCCCAGGGTTTAAGCAGCACGAACATTAAGCCGGTATTAGTGGCATCCCCGCCGCTGAGCAGGCTGAAGCCGGTAATTCTGATTACATTCGCCACCGCCGGGTTCCCCGTCACCTGCCGGTAAACCCGATCCATAACCCGCTGTGTGCGATCCAGCGACGCCCCGTCCGGTAATTGTACATTAACAAAAAAATAGCCCTGATCTTCTTCAGGCAGAAAGGAGGCAGGCAGCCGGCTGTAAACCCACACGGTGGCGAAACCCGCCAGCAGCAAAATAACCACGGAAGTGGCCGCCCGTTTACTGATAGAGAGGGTAATGCCGACATACTTGTCCCGTACCCGGTCCAGGCCGCGATTAAAGCCGCCGAAAAAACCCCTGGTGGGCAATTCACGCCGTTTTATCAGCGAGACGCACAGCGCGGGAGTCAGAGTCAGGGCGTTAATACTGGACAGAATAACCGCCGACGAGAGGGTAACGGCGAATTGCCGGTACAGGGAACCGGTAATTCCCGGCAGTATGGCTATGGGCACGAACACCGCCATCAGCACCAGCGTAGTGGCGATTATCGGGCCGGCTATCTGTACCAGCGCCTTGCCGGTGGCCTGTGCCGGCGTCAGGGTTTCATCCTGGGACAGCAGCCGCTCGACGTTTTCCACCACGACGATGGCATCGTCCACCACCACGGTCAGCGCCAGGATAATGGCGAACAGGCTGAGGGTATTGGCGGAATAGCCGAATGCGAATAATACGGCGAAGGTGCCCAGCAGGGAAACCGGGATGGTCAGGGCCACAATAAAGGTGGCCCGCAGGCTTTGTAAAAACAGGTAGACCACGACCAAGACCACCACCAGGGTCAGTATCAGCGAGATGACAATCTCGTCAAGGGTGGCGGTAACCGCGGCAGTGGAGTCGTAATTAATGGAATAGGCCATGTCGTCCGGGAAGTCGCGGGCGAGACGGGCCATTTCCGTTCTTACCGCGCCGGCCACCGCCAGAGCGTTGGAACCCGGCGTAGGGTACACGCCTAAAAAGGTAGAATCAGTATCATTCAAAGTTGAATTCACCTGGTAATTCTGCGCCCCAAGATCCACTCGGGCCACGTCTCCCAGGCGTACGGTCCCCCCCTCGGCATTGGTACGGATAATCACCTGGCTGAATTGCCGGACATCCTGCAAACGGCCCTGTCCGCTGATGGTCAAGGTCTGCTGCTGGGCGGAAGGATTGGGGGGAGAGCCGATTTGGCCGGCCGCGGCCTGGATATTCTGCTGCTGCAAGGACTGGATAATATCCTGTACGCTGACGTTCAGGGATTCCATCCGGCGTGGGTCCAGCCAGACCCGCATGCTGTAATCCCGCGCGCCGAAAATTTGCACGTCGCCCACGCCGTCGATACGGGCCAGGGCATCCCGTAAACGCAGGCTGGAATAGTTGCTGAGAAACAGGGTGTCCAGCGTCTGTTTAGGGGAAAAGATGTTGACCCCCAGCAGGATATTGGAAGAACGTTTGCGTACCGAGACGCCGCTGTTATTCACCTCCGCCGGCAGCTGCGAGCTGATTTGGGAAATCCGGTTTTGCACTTCCACCGCCGCCATATCCGGATCGGTGCCGCTGGCGAACGTCACGTTCAGTTGGTACCCGCCGCTGCTGGCGCTGTTGGATTCCATATACAGCATGTGACTGACGCCGTTGACCTGGGCTTCGATGGGGGAAGCCACCGCCTCGGCGACGTCCCGGGCGCTGGCGCCGGGATACAGGGCGGAGACGGAAACCACCGGCGGCGCGATATCCGGAAACTGTTCCACCGGAATGGCCTTCAGGGCCGTCACGCCAATCAGCGTGATTACCACTGCGATGACCATGGCGAATTTGGGACGCGTAATAAAAAAAAGCAGCATCGGTACGTCTCCTAGTCACCATCCGCCGGATCAACCGGCGCCAGGCTTGCCGTCGCCGCCGTCGCCGCCGTCGTCGCATCCACCACCATACCGGGCCGGACCCGCTGCAGGCCTTCGACAATCACCCTATCGCCGGCCGCAAGTCCCTGTTTGATTTGGTACTCCTGTTCGAACTGATCGCCGATGACCACCGGCCGGACTTCCACCCGGTTTTCCTTGTCCACCAACAGGACAAAAAAGCCCTCGCGGTTTTGCTGTAATGCAGCGATGGGCGCCATCACCACCGGATCGGCGCGGCCGGCGGTGAGCGTCACGTTCACTACCCCGCCGGGCAGCAGCAGATGGCGTGGATTAGCGAAGCGCGCCCGCACGGTAACCGTGCCGGTCTGACTGTCGATGCGGTTATCCACCGATTCGAAGACCCCCGGTTCAGGATAATCCATTCCGTTAGCCAGCTGCAGATGAGGGGTGTAGCCGCTGTGGGAGAAATCATCGGCATCGGCGTCTTTCCGGTTTGCCGCGGCGATGTAATCCCGTTCATTGATGGCGATGGCGACCCGGATCGGATCGAGCTGGACCAAATGCGCCAGCGAACCGCTCGCCGGATTGATCAGGCTGCCGACGCTGAAATTACTGTGGCCTATGCGTCCGGCGATCGGCGCGGCTATCAGCGTAAAGCCCAGCTGGAGCCGCTGTATGCGCAGATTGGCCTGTGCCTGGGCCACCGCCGCGCCGGAAGTATCCCGCTGCGCCTGGGATGCGTCCACGTCCGCGCGACTGACGGATCGCTGTTCCCCAAGGCGCTGCTGGCGGCTCAGGTTGAGCTGGGCAAGGCGGGCGGTGGCCTTGGCGCTGTCGAGCTGCGCCTGCGCCTGAGCCACGGCGGCCTGGTGCAACGCCGAATCGATTTCAAACAGCGGGTCGCCGGCTTTCACCATCTGCCCTTCGCTAAAATCACGCCTGGCGATAAAGCCTTCCGTACGTGTGGTGATATCCACCGCCTGGATGGCCTCTATCCGCCCGAGATAATAAAGCGAGCGCAGCGGCGTCCGCTGCTCGATCACCGCAACGGTCACCGCCGGCAAAGGCGCGGCCCACAACGGGGAGGAGACATTTGCTAATGTCACTAAGAGTAAGGAACAGAGCAACAGGCCGGTACGGTTCTTGAATGTCATGATCCTGCCTATTCCTCAATCTTGTTATCGATGCGTTTGAGCATATAGGGAAAAAAAGGATTGGACGCAAGGCGCATCAGCGAATCCAGCCCCACCACCAATACCGAACGTTCGCCGCGGGCAGCGAAAGCCCCCAGGCTGATACCATACTGATTGCGCGGGTCCGGATAACGGCCGTACAGGGAATCGGACAGGGGGAAAGGCAAGGCAACATGGGATAGTGAAAAGATATCCGCCGGATACTCTATGCCCAGGAGCTCCACGGTTTCATCCGTCTGTCCGGCAAGCGTGGTTCGCGCCAGGGTGGAGAGGCTGTTGCGGGAAATATTGGTGACCACCGTTGTGGTATAGCGGCGCGGCGCCGGCGGCAATAAACGGCCTAGGGCGGTGTAGGACGAAGTTCTGAGCAAAGGACCGAAGTTTTCCGTCTGATTCAGGTCAAACAATACCAGTTCGCTGCCGTTGGCGGGTAATTGTTCATATAAGGCCGTGATAACCGCGCGGGTGCTGACGGTAGAGTCCATTACCGATTGAAAAGTCAATACCGGCGGCAATGCCGCCAGCTTATTGTCACGGGCGTCCCGGGCGATTTGCCGTTGCAGGACCTGAGTCAGCTCAAATGATTGCCGGCCGGCGTTCACCGGAAATGAATTGTATTTGAACGGATTGAATTCCGGCACGATCCCCAGCCAGGCGGCTTTGGCAAATGCCGGGAAAAAAGCCGGCCAACCGGCTATGCCGGCAAAGCGGGCAAAACGGGTCACGCCGATCATAGGTGAAATCAGAACGACCCGGGAGGGTTTTGCCAAAGCCGGGTCATCCAAGGCATCCAAGGTGTATTTCATCGCCAGCGCGCCGCCGTTGGAAAAACCGACGATATGCAAAGGCAGATCCCTGCCGCTCAGCTTTTTCGCTTCACGTACCGCCAGCCGGGTTGCTGCCGTCCAATCCTGCCATTTTACCTTGGTCAGGGCGCCCGGTACCGTGCCATGGGCCGGCAGACGGATGCCGACGGCCACAAAGCCCCGCTGGCGGTAATTTTCGGCGATATGGCGCAGGCTGTAGGGGGTATCCGTCAAACCGTGCAGCAATACCACCGCGCCCTTGGGAGCGCCGTCGGGCTTCATGATATATGACCGGTTCCAGTTGGTAACAAAACGATCGGGATAAATGGGACTGCCGGAATAATAGCGGTTAAGAGGAGTTTTGACATCCGGCGCCAGTTTATCGGTTACATTTTTGCGAACGCTCTGGAATAGCTCATCCTCCGCTTCTATATAGCTATCCCAGCTGGCTTTATCAATGGCTTTAGCCTGCATATCATCCGGTACAAAGGTATGCCAAAGCTGTAATTGCGGCCCGCTTTGCGTTTCATAAACGCGCAGACTAAACACCGCGACAGCAAAAATGACCAGTACCCAAAAAAAACGGATAGTCCATTGATAAATCACTCTGGCAACCATATATGTTCCCCTGATCAGCGCGGTGAAACTGTCGTCGTACTGCCGTTGGTGGCCACGGCGACGCGCTGGCCTACATGGAACTGACTGGTGCCCAGTGCCTGGACCACAATAATGGTGGATCCATCGTCCCGGCGGACTTCCCAGTTCCACCCCGCTACTGCGTTGGCCCGCGTTTGCATGGCCGGGCCCGCCGCGACGCCGCCAACCGCGCCCGCGGCGGTTGCCAGTCTGCGTCCGCTACCTCCGCCGATCTGATTGCCGAGCATGCCGCCGATGACGCCGCCGCCAACGGTTCCCAGGACATTCTCGCCGCTTCCTCCCTGGATAGTGACGGGACGGACCGAGATCAATGTGCCATAGGTAACGATGTGAAGCTGCCTGGCCTGCGCCGCGGTAAAGGTATCGCCGGAAGAGGTACGGTTATTGGCGCAGCCGCTTAATAACGCCATGCTAATGGCAATGACAACAAATGTTCTGGACATAGTTTTACCTGTTATTTAACGTGCATGACATGTGGAGCACTATTAATGCCCTGGATGGATTCTTAATAAGCAACTATCGGCTTTGTATTGAATGTCTTGCTCTCTTAGCTAAGCATAAAGAGAAAATAAATTAAATATTGATTTCTGTGAAGCTAATAATCGGTAATTAATTTTCACCAATGGATTAGGTATTAATAATTCTTACGTAATGAAAGAAGAACAATTAAATCCTGATTCTTATAATTTCAGATTTATTAATGTATAGTCATTCATATTTTATTATCCATCTCTTAAAAGAAGACGCCATAAAACCAATATTAACTGCATTTATTTTGTCGATATGAGAGAGCGATCATAACCAGCGACTAAGTTATTCCAATCCGGACGGCGACAGGGACGGCTACTGAGGCAAAAGGCGTGCTTGCCGCTGTGGACCGGATAATTTACAATCGATCGTTATGAAAACAAGTAAAACCCCTCTCACCAGACCCCGTGGCCGGCCGCGCTCGTTCGATCGCGATACCGTACTGGATCGCGCCATGCGGTTGTTCTGGCTGCGCGGTTATGAAACCACCTCCCTGACGGAATTGCTCAAGGTTATGGACGTTACCACGCCGAGCATTTACAGCGCCTTTGGCGATAAGGAACATTTGTTCCTGGAAACCATCAAGCGCTATATCGACGGGCCGGGCGGTTACCAGGCAGATGCCCTGGAGGAAAAAACCGCCAAAGGGGCGGTGACGCGCATTCTCAGCCAGGCGGTTGAGAGCATGGTCGACCCCCTGACGCCCCCCGGTTGCATGCTGACGCTCTCCGCCATCAACTGTTCCGCGGCGTCGGCCTCTGTGCAGCAGGCGGTGACCGAGGCCCGTCGGCAAACGGAGCTGGCGTTATGTCGGCGTATCGAGCGGGGCATAGCGGAAGGCGATGTGCCGGCGGGCACCGATGCGGCGGCGCTGGCCGGTTTTTACGCGACCTTTTTGTATGGGATGTCCATCAAGGCTTTGGAAGGCGTGACCCGGGCACAAGCCCGGGCTATGGCGGATGCGGCCCTTAGGGCATGGCCGACGGACTGAAACGGCGGGCCGGCTTCAGATCTGCGCCTGGCCGCCGTCGGCGAAAAGCTCCGCGCCGTTAATGAAACTTGCCGCGTCCGAGGCGAGGAATACCGCCGCTTTGCCGATTTCCGCCGGCTGTCCAACCCGTCCGAGGGGGACCAGGGAGGCCATGGTCTGCAGCAGGCCCTCCTCTTGATCCGGCTCCACCAGGCCCAGCAGGCCGGGGGTCTGGACGGGGCCGGGGCTCAGCACATTGATGCGGATATCCTGGCCGGCCAGATCCTGAATCCAGCTGCGGGCGAAATTGCGCACCGCGGCTTTGGTGGCGCTGTAAACGCTGAAATCCTTTCCGCCGATAGCAGAGGTGGTAGAGCCGGTCAAAATTACCGACGCGCCTTTTGCCAATAACGGCAGCGATTTTTGCACGGTAAACAACACGCCTTTGACATTGATAGCGAAGGTGCGATCAAAATGCTCCTCGGTGATAGCCCCCAGGGCAGCGAATTCACCGCCGCCGGCGTTGGCCACCACGATATCCAGATGTCCTTTTTGGGATTTGATCCGGTCAAAAAGCCGGTCCAGCGAGGCCAAATCCGCTACATCGGCCCGGATGCCCACCGCCTGATCTCCGAGCTGCGCCAATGCTTCATCCAACTGCTGTTGCCTGCGGGCGGTGATAAAAACGAATGCGCCCTGATGAACGAATTCCTGTGCGATACCCAAGCCGATACCGGTGCTGCCGCCGGTAACCAACGCTATTTTACCTTGAAGCGTCTGACTCATCCGATCCTCCTGGTCAATGGTTATTGTTCGATAGCTTTTTCATAGTAAACGCTACGAAAATAACCATGGGGGAAGATAGCGTCAAGCTATTTCGTAGCAATTGATACGAAATAAAACCGGCTGATATCGGCTTAAGCGGCCTGAGATGAAAGCATAGATCGCCAAAAAGAAATCAATACTTGATCAGACTGCTGACAAACGTACTCGGAGTCGATAAGGCGGGACAAGCTGCCAGAAGAGTAAACCGTCCGCGCCAGGGATGGCGCGGATCGAGCCCCCAGGGAGGGGTTCACGGCGTGTTTACGATCTGGCAGCCTGTCTGGGCCGGGCACTTTGTCAACAAGCTCAACTCTTGATTTCTTTATCTACCCAACCGGCGATTTCCTGATAGGGAACAAACATGGTTTGATTTCTTTTGGGATGGGTGGCGGTGAATACCCCCACTATGGCGCCATCCTGCGCGTAGACGGGACCGCCGCTCATGCCGGGCACGCCGCCGGCATCGCTCAGCCCGTAAAGACAGCTGGTGCCCGGCTTATCCCACCAGCCGAACTCCTTCAACACACCGGATGAGGAGGTGGGCATGGCCGTATAGGCGTTATAACCGTAAAGGCTGATCTTGTCTCCTTTATCCGCTTTTTCAAGCTTGGGTAATTTGCGGCCGGTATTGTCATGATAAATTATCGCCACGTCACACAGGGCATTATAGGCCTTTACCTTGACCATCATGACCTTAGCCACATGACCCGCGGTAAGACTGTATTTGGCGGTAAGTGGAAAACTGGAACCAATGGCGCCGGCCAGCACCGGGATCCCGACAAAATGAAAATCCGCTCTGCTTGCCGCCGTTTGATCAACTTTGTAGTGGCCTACCGCGGTACAGGCAGATAATAATAGAGGAAATAAAGTTACTAAAATATTAATTTTCATCTTTACTGTTTCGCTATTGCCGCCTTAATAAAATTGATCACCTGGTGATCAAGCCCGGCCAGTGCTGTGCGCCACTAGGGTTAACGGCCGGATTTGCATTTTCTTTAGCCAGGGGCAAGGATATATACAGACGTATTGACATAGCAGGGTTAGAAAAATGGTCTACTTAACTCAAATTATTTTTCGGATGATATTGATTCGTTGAAATATATTTAATTTGAATTCTTCATCCTTTTTCCATTGTGCCGGCTAAAATATTTTTTTATCGGTCAATCCAGTCTCCATGCCCCTCCGGGGGCTCTCGTCGACGCATCAGACGGGTCGTTGGCAATCATCGGGTGAGTTAAGTAAAATTTCGAGTTGAATAAGCGGCGGTAGGCAATAAAACACCCGATTTAATTTGTTCTCTCATTACTTATTAGGGATGTCATTTAATTATTTCATTTGAAACAAAATATTAATAAAAGTACAACATATGGCTGCCGTTAAAAACGAAATATTCCAATAGCCGTTTTTTGCCTCTTCTCGTTTCCGGCCCGTTTAAGTTGAAAACTTTATCCTTTTTTTCATGAGAGGTGCGAATGCGCAGATTATTTGTTTATTTCTGGATAATAATTTTAGTAGGATGCTGTGGGAAACCAGGGCAGATTGACCGGGGCGCCTACCTGGCGGATAGCGCCGTTTCCTCCAACAGCCAGGACGAGAGGATCCGTTTTCTGGTCATGCATTACACTGCCGCGGACGACCAGGAATCATTGCGTTTATTGACCCAGGGTCAGGTGAGCGCACATTATCTGGTGCACTCTTCGCCGGAAATCAACCGGGGCAAACCGGTGGCAAGGCAACTGGTCGCCGAAGAGAAACGCGCCTGGCATGCGGGGGAGAGCCATTGGCAAGGGCGCAACAATATTAACGACACCTCCGTTGGTATTGAAATTGTCAATCTGGGCTTTCGCGAGGAAGCGGGGGGAAAAACCTGGTATCCGTTCAATGAAGATCAAATTGAGCTGGTGGCGCTTTTGGCGCGGGATATCATACACCGCTATGGAATAAGCCCGGCAAATGTGGTGGCCCATAGCGATATCGCTCCCCTGAGAAAAAACGATCCCGGTCCCTGCTTTCCCTGGCGACAACTGGCACTACGGGGCATCGGCGCCTGGCCAGATCGCGAGAGCGTGGAGAGATATCTGGCGGGGAGGGCGCATGGTGAGCCGGCCCCGGTGGCTAAAATCCAGCAAGCGCTGGCCCGCTATGGCTACTCTATCCCTGAGAACGGGCTGGCGGATGATAAGACCCGGCGCGCCATCAGTGCCTTCCAGATGCATTTCAGACCAGAGGATATTTCCGGTACGCCGGACGCGCAAACCGAAGCGATTGCCATGGCGCTGGTTGAAAAATACCGCAGCTGAGTGAGCCCTTTGGCTGAGATGCGGGCAGGGTTTGTTTGCGCCGCCTACCGGAACCAGCGGACTTCTATCCCTTGCGGGGGTATAATAAGCAGGAGCGCTTGGCTATTATTTAAAGCGCCTATAACCGAGAATCTGCCTGGACGGGCATATTTTCGGTTAAATTTTGGGCATTACTTGCACAATTGCTCACACAAGCGGGATGCAATCAGGTAAAATACACAATCTTTCTGACAAATTTATGAAAATGCGGAGGTGTCCTGTCATGAATTCAAGTAATCAGCAACAAGCCGAAAATCACCATAGCCCCATAACCACCACTTTATCAGGCGTTATCACCAAATCTCCCAGCCGTATCAAAGGCAATACCGGGCGGCCCATGGTGAAAGCAACCATTCTGGCGGAAAGCGATAAGCGCAGCTCTTACCCGTTGACCGTGGTGGGCTTCGATATCATGGCGCTCGAATTGATGGCGCATCTTCGGGGCGAACGGCTAACCGTCACCGGGCGTATGGAGTGGAACGGAGGTTATTCCATTGTTGCCGACCAGATTGTCTCCGTTTAAGAATGTCACTTTTTCCATGACGGCTTGCGCATCCGGCATGACGTTTTGAAGGCCATCATACCTCCGGATACTCAATAGCCATTCTCGGCCCGTACCCCATAGACATGATGATTTGCAAATCGAAAGAGGTCGTCTTTCATCGTTAATCAACTCTATTTATCAAGGAGTTGTGCGGCTTTGTTTCGATTTGCATAGTGCGGTATCCTGCTTAATGCATAGCCCAACGGAATTGTTTTGGAAAGTTAAAAGGATGAAAAATAAAATGAAAAAACTTGCTATCACGATCTCCCTATGTGTAAATAGCGTTATCGGTTTGTAGAGCAGACCTATTTATGAATGTCATTTTAGTAAAGTTGTTCCGATTTAAACGGTATTGCAAATTATCGCTTCTCCGAGGAATTTCCTTCTTTAGTGCTCCCATAAGTAAATCTCGATAAGCAGACCACAATCGCCTTATGGCGGCTCTAAAAAGGAAACAAAAATGGCTAACAAAATGACCGGTTCAGTAAAATGGTTTGACGCAGGCAAAGGTTTTGGCTTTATCACCCCTGCTGACGGCAGCAAAGATGTATTCGTACATTTCTCTGCAATCCAAAGCAATGATTTCAAAACCCTTGATGAAGGCCAACAGGTCGAATTCAATATCGAACAAGGCCAGAAAGGCCCGTCAGCAACTAACGTTGTTGCGCTGTAATATACAGCCCCGGTGACTTAGGCTACCTGCGATAGCGATGATGGCGCAAGCCGGAGCAGTCAGGTACCTTACTTAAGCCGAAACATTCTAAACCCTGGTAATTCCGGGGTTTTTTATTATCTTTTTTTATCGAAATCCCTCGCCGTATTGCTGACAAATCTTAAAGTCTAATGGGAGAAAACGCAAAATTGCGCCATAAGACTCTTGTCGTTTTTAACAAACCCCTTCATTTAATGCTAAAATCCCGCTTCGACTGAACAAGGACACTGGTATGAAGAAAATTTTTGTCACCGGTCTGCTGGCGGCTGCTTTGACCGGATGCGCGGGAACCGCCGATTATGCCGAGGTGATTAAAGCGCCCGCGCCCCAGGAGCTGGCCGGCGTATGGACCACTACCGGGCCGCAAAGCTGGCTAGTCAGTCCGGAGGCCGTAGCAAGTTTAATCATCACCCGATCCGGCGATACGCTGGATTGCCGTCACTGGCAACGCACCATTGCCAAAAGAGGCAAGCTGGACTGGACCGGTGAGCAGTATTACAACGTTACCTTCAAGAGCGAAAACTATAAGATTGTCCTGGAGAACGGTGAAATGAAATATGACCATATGACCCTGCGCCGGGTTAAGGCCCCTACCGCGGAATGCGCTGCCTTTCTCACCAGCGTCAATGGCGATTATCAGATAATCGTACCAACCGCCCCGGTGCGCCATGTCCAGACGTCACATAAGAAATCCGGCGGCGCCCAAATGAGAAATACCAAAGGCTGACATAGCGCGGGCATGATCTAACGATGGCGGGCTGCGCCGTTTGCAAGACAGTGCGAAACAAAGATTTCACTGCCCGCCTACGGTGCAACGTTATGTTCCGGGTACGGCATGTTGAATTTATCTTGTAATAAATTGATTATTTTCAATGTACTATGAACATGGCACCGTAATTGCTTCTTCCCGGTACAACGTCCCGTGGAGGTCTAAGCGATGAAAGCAATCATTATTGGTGCGGGAATGGGGGGCGCCACCGCCGGCATAGCGCTGCAAAATATGGGCTGCCGGGTGGAAATCTACGAGTCGGTAAGAGAAATAAAACCGGTGGGCGCCGCCATTTCCATCTGGCCTAACGGTGTTAAGTGCCTGAATTTCATTGGACTTCAGCAACAGATTAAGACGCTCGGCGGGAATATGGCCGCCATGGCCTACCGGGATTACCGCACCGGAGAAACCCTGACCCAATTCAGCTTGCGGCCTCTGGTGGAGCGGGTAGGGGAATATCCTTATCCGGTGGCCCGGGCGGAGCTCCAGTCACTGTTATTGGACGCCTTGGGCCGGGAGCGCATATACCTTGGCAAACGTTTGGTGGAGCTGGAAGATGACGGCCGGCAGGTTACCGCCTGGTTCGAGGACGGCAGCTCGGCCAGCGGTGATCTGCTGATTGGCGCCGACGGGGCGCACTCTGTCGTCAGGGGATATGTGCTCGGTCATACCGTTGAACGCCGGTTTGCCGGGTATGTTAATTGGAATGGCCTGATTGCCGCCGAGAACGGCCTCGCGCCGGCGGATCAATGGACCACTTTTGTAGGGCAGGGTAAACGGGTTTCGTTGATGCCGGTGGCAGGCGGGCGTTTTTACTTCTTCTTCGATGTTCCTCTTCCTCAAGGGTTAAGACAGCGGTCCGATACCGCGAAAGAAGATTTGCGCGGTTATTTTGCCGGCTGGTGCGCTCCGGTGCAGCGGCTTATCGACAGGCTTGAACCCGCCGGCGTCAATCGGGTGGAAATACATGATATCGATCCCCTGGAGCAATTAGTGCGCGGACGCGTCGCCCTGCTGGGGGACGCGGGTCACAGCAGCACCCCGGATATCGGTCAGGGGGGCTGCGCCGCCATGGAGGATGCGATAGTACTGGCCAACCTTTTGCGTACCCATTCCCTGGGCATTGAGGATACGTTGCGTCGCTATCAGGAGAGCCGGCGGCAGCGCGTCGGGTCGCTGGTGCTTAAAGCGCGCAAACGCTGCGATGTGACGCACGGCAAGGATCCGGCGGCCACCGAAGACTGGTACCGCAGCCTGGCAAGGGAAACGGGAGAGCATATTATCGACGGCTTGGTCGATACCATCGAGGGCGGCCCGCTATAGCGGCAAACAGCTGCTATACGCCGGTACGGACGGTTAAGCTGTGCGGCAATCCTGCGCCGGCGTAGGGTTTAATAAATATTTTTCAAGATAATCCCAATGCGGATTATGGTAATCTAGCATCGCTCCCAACAAATTTTTCTTCGTTAGAAAATGTCCTGCTCGCTTCTGTTATTGTCAGTTTTTATCTTCAACGATAAAAAATGTCTTTTATGTAAGCAAATAATCCAGGGTGGTTTTTAAAAGGTACGCAATAAAATTATGAAGCTTAACTAAAATGATACACCCCCAGAAATTTACGTTTTCCTTACTGCATCCGCGCTATTGGCTTATATGGTTCGGTTTGGGCGTGCTTTTTTTATTAGTTCAGCTGCCTTACCCGACATTATATAAGTTGGGCGGCTGGCTGGGCCGGATGTCTATGCAGTTTTTGAAACGCCGGGCGGCAATAACCCGCAGGAACCTTGAACTCTGCTTTCCCGCCATGGATCGGGCCAAACTGGAGCGGATGGTGATCAATAACTTCCGTTCGGCGGGCATGGGACTGATTGAGACCGGAATGGCCTGGTTCTGGTCCGATGCCAGAGTGCGGCGCTGGTTTGATGTCTATGGGTTGCACAATCTGCAGCGGGCCAATGAACACAATCAGGGGGTGATGGTGATTGGCTTCCATTTCATGTCGCTGGAGCTTGGCGGGCGGGCGATGGGATTGTGTCAGCCGATGATGGCTATGTATCGGCCCCACAATAATAAGGTGATGGAGCTGGTGCAAACCTGGGGCCGGATGCGGTCCAACAAGGCAATGCTGGATCGCAAGGACCTGCGCGGCATGGTACAGGCAATGAAACAGGGCGAGACCGTGTGGTTCGCTCCCGATCAGGATTACGGCCCCCGCGGCAGTATTTTCGCCCCGTTTTTCGCCGTAAGCCACGCTGCCACTACCCGCGGCACCTTCACGTTGGCCCGGCTGGCTAAACCAAAGCTGGTGCCGGTGGTATTACTGCGCAAAAGGAATGGCAAAGGATACCGGCTATTGATTCAGCCTCAGCTGGACGATTATCCGCTGGATGACGAAATGGCCGCCACCTGCTACATGAATAAAATCGTCGAGCAGGAAATCATGCGGGCGCCGGATCAATATTTATGGATGCACCGGCGTTTTAAAACCCGCCCCACGGGTGAACTTTCTCTTTACCTGTGACCCTCTCTGACTGACCTGCGCATACCGCTCCCCTGAACCCAGGGGGACGGACGCTTACTTTTTCTCAAGGAGAGCAAGTCGAATTTTTTTGGTTTTAGCCATTTTTTGCCGCCGCCGCCCGGCTATTGACCCGTTATTGTCTCAATCCGCCGATATAGACCGTATTTTGGCGCTTTTTCCAACAATCACTTGTGGAGGGTAATTTCTATACTGGCAGCATGAATACAAAACCAATTGTCAGAGAATATCCCAAGATGGACATAACACATAACAAATCCTGGGTCATGGTGTTCCTCTTCAGTGCACTGTTCTGGGCGGTAGGCGGCAGCATTTTTTACTGGTTGATTTTTAAATAAACCTGGGGGGCTTGACGTTATTCACATTTGAACTACTTCATTAACGTTCCTGAAACTTTAACCCGATGATAGGCTTAAATGCGCGGTTAATTGATTTTTTGCGAGCGCTCGCGCAAATCTGGCGTATAGTAACCAGCAATTCTGAATACAAACTAAATTTCAGATTAATCCGAATCTTTCAGGCCCGGCTAATGTAAACATAGTGCAAACGTAAGTAAAGGCCCGTGCTGGTTGTTTTATATAAAAGCTGCTGAATAATAAGCTTTTTTAATTTCCATGGGTGCTATCATTATCAGGATTTAAACAAAAGCTGTAAAGTTTAAAATTTGTTACTAATATTACAAAAAATTACTGGTACACCTTTTGTTCTGATTCGCTACACTATCAACCTTTCTTTACATGTGCTGGTTTCATACCCCCCAATTATTTATAGGTAAATTATGTTACGCAATGGCCGCTCTCGGGCAGTATCGCTGTTAGCTATCCTGGGAATGTCCCTGGCTAGTTTTTCGACTTTTGCTGATACCGATATTTTCACCGCGCTGGATGATCCTTCAACCGCGAAAAAAAGTTTTGATGGTAATGTTCTGGGAAGCTACAACAAGCAATCCGGCAACACCACGAGCTCGAATCTGGCGGCCAGCAGCACCATGACGTGGTTTCAACCCACCAACGCCTATAGTATTTGGGGCGAAGCGGCTAACGACTCCTCCAATAATGTACGTTCGGATGAAAAATATCAGGCCGGTGCCCGTGCCCGCCATAATCTGGATACCGATAACTTCCTGTTCGGACAGGCTAACTGGCTAAGCGATCGTTATAACGGCTATCGCTCGCGCTCCACCGCTACCGCCGGCTATGGCCGTCAATTGCTCAACGGTCCTATCTCGCATTTGCGGGTGGAAGCCGGCCCCGGCGTACGGCACGACGAATTTGAAGGCGGCGGCAGACAAACCAAGGCGCTGGCCTATGGCGCAATGTCCTTTACCTATCAGTTAACCGATACCACCCAGTTTATCCAGGGCGTATCTCTTTTAGGTAACGCGGATCTTACCGCGAACTCCGAAACCGGTCTTAGCGTGGCCATCAATAAAAGCTTCTCGCTGAAAGTGACCTACGACGTGACCTATAACAGCGCTCCGCCTGATGGCGCACCAAAACATACCGATACCAAGACCGCCATTGCCTTGGTCTACGGGCTGTAATTTTCCCTTCGATTCAGTCGTGATGAACGGCTGAATCCACGGCTTGAAAGAATATAAAGTCAGCGGAGGGATGTCTTGCGGGTGAAAATCTTATTTTAAGTGTTTTTATCACGTTTTGATGATCTTAAGCTGGACAAAGGACTTACCAATTGCTGTACTACACACGACACAGAGTTAGTGTCTATCATTTTATTAAAGGTAAGTTTGATGTCTAAGATTAAAGGTAACGTTAAGTGGTTTAACGAATCTAAAGGATTCGGTTTCATTACTCCTGAAGACGGCAGCAAAGATGTATTCGTGCATTTCTCCGCTATCCAGAGTAACGGTTTCAAAACGCTGGCAGAAGGCCAACGCGTTGAGTTTGAAATCACTAACGGCGCCAAAGGCCCTTCGGCCGCTGACGTAACAGCTATTTAAATATAGCCGGTTTCCTGAAAAACCCGCCTTGTGCGGGTTTTGTTGTTTCTAAGGAGGGAAAAGTTTTCACTCTAAGGGCACAGACGGTCCGAAGATATGCACCAATCCTATCGCCATGGAAGTCATGAGCAACGAGCCCGCCAGATTCAGCAGAATATTCAATCCCGCCCACATCAATTGCCCGTTAAGCATTAGCGTCACCACTTCCGCCGAGAAAGTGGAAAAGGTAGTTAAACCGCCGCACAGGCCGGTGGTGATAAAGAGCTTCCAGGCCGGCTCGATATGCGTCATGCGCACGAAGAGAGCCAGGCACAGGCCGATAACAAATGCCCCCACCAGATTGACCGCCAGGGTACCGGCCGGGATATGAATCGACGAACCGCTTAATTTCAAACTCACATACCAGCGCAGCACGCTGCCAAGACCTCCGCCAATAAAGACGGCCGAAAGAAGGGTAAACATATAGACCTTTCATGATTGGGGGAATGAAAGCTCACAAAGGCGAACATGACGCTACGTCCCCCTTGCCAGCAGGTTAACGTAGGCATCATCAGCCGAAACGGCGGTTAAAGGAGGAATGCCATCTCCTGCAATCATTATACATAAAAATTGTCTATAGCATAGGAGGGGGGTGCTTACTGAGGGGCGCTCAAGGGGTTAGGCTGGCGAATGCCGCCGGTATTGGAAAATCGTTGTTTCGCCGCCCCGCAATTGCTGGTACGGTAGGTAACAGTGGTGGGTTGGTATCATACCGATCCGGGCGTATTTACCGTTACGTATGTAAATCTGTTACAGATATCTCTTGTAATAGGGCGATAATAACGTTAAAAGCGTTAGACTGTAATTTCGCTGGTTTTATGAGCAAGCGTTAATCAAGAAGGTGATTATGGAAGGTTTAAGCATTACCAAATTATTAGTTATCGGCGCCTTGATTGTGCTGCTGTTCGGTACCAACAAATTGCGCAGCCTCGGCGGCGATCTGGGGGCGGCTATCAAAGGGTTCAAAAAGGCCATGAACAACGATGAGCCGACCGCGCAGAAAACGCAAACTGAAGAACCGGTGGCTCCTCAGGTAACAGAACACCATAAAGACTAAGGCGAGCTGGTAAAAAGGATGGTCGCTTCGCCCATCCTTTTCGGCGTGCCTGCTGTATGCTACACCGCCTAATGAAATAACCCCTGTTGTCCTTTATGCAAAGGACGACGGTTATTTCACCTCGATTCCCTTGGCCTGCAAATCCGCGTGATAAGACGAACGGACAAAAGGACCGCACGCCGCATGGGTAAAGCCCATCGCCAATGCTTCCCCCTTCATGTCGTCGAACTCCTGCGGGCTGACATAACGCTTCACCGCCAGGTGATGCCGGCTGGGTTGCAGATATTGGCCGAGCGTCAGCATGGTCACGCCATGACGGCGCAGGTCGCGCATGACTTCAATGATTTCTTCGTTGGTTTCGCCGAGTCCTACCATTAGTCCGGATTTGGTCGGCAGTTCCGGATTCGCTTCTTTAAAGCGCTCCAGCAGCTTCAGGGACCAGGAGTAGTCGGCGCCGGGGCGCACCTGGCGATAAAGCCGCGGCACGTTTTCCAGATTATGGTTGAAGACGTCCGGCGGCGAGGTGTTGATGATTTCCAACGCGCGATCCATGCGGCCGCGAAAATCCGGCACCAGCGTTTCTATTTTGATGGTGGGGTTTTTGGCCCGGATGGCGCTGATGCAATCGGCAAAATGCCTGGCGCCGCCATCGCGTAAATCGTCGCGATCCACCGAGGTCACCACCACGTAACGCAGACCCATCTCCGCGATGGTTTGGGCCAGTTTTTCCGGCTCGCCGGCGTCCGGCGACGTGGGCCGGCCATGGGCCACATCGCAGAAAGGGCACCGGCGGGTGCAGATGGCGCCGAGGATCATAAAGGTGGCGGTGCCGTGATTAAAACACTCCGCCAGGTTAGGACAGGAAGCTTCTTCGCAGACTGAGTGAAGACCGTTTTTGCGCATCGCGGCCTTTATTCCCTGGATACGCGTGGAATCCGACGGCAGTTTGATCTTCATCCATTCCGGTTTGCGCAACAGCTCTTGCCGCTCAACCGCCACGGTTTTAACCGGAATCAAGGCCATTTTGTCGGCGTCACGGTATTTAACGCCGCGTTCCATCTGTATCGGTTTAGTCATAATGTAGCGGATCCCGTCCCTAAAGTACCGAAATGAACCTTTTCATCCGGACTGTTACGTGGTTGTTCAACTTTATTTGATAAAACGTCAAAAATTATAACATGTTTGACGCCGGCGGTGCATGCACTTCAGGCTCTGTTGGGTAATCTTCCCTACGCCATGGCAGGATCTCGGCGGCGGGGCCCTTTAACAAGGCGAGAAAAGATTCAATCAGCACCGGCGCGACATCGGCCGTTTGCACTCCGGGGACATAGTCGCTTACCTGGGTCATGCGCAATCCGGCATAGCCGCAGGGGTTGATGCGCAGGAACGGCGAGAGATCCATGGCGATATTCAACGCCAGGCCGTGGAAAGAGCAGCCTTTGCGGATGCGCAGCCCCAGGGAACAGATTTTGGCATCCCCCACGTATACCCCCGGCGCATCAGCACGGGCGCGGGCGCTGATATCAAAGCGGGCCAGCGTCGCCACTACCGTGTCTTCCAATAGAGTGACCAGTTGCCTGACCCCGAGTTTACGGCGTTTCAGATCGAGCAATACATACATAACCTGCTGTCCGGGGCCGTGAAAGGTGACCTGGCCGCCGCGATCGCTTTGTATGACCGGAATGGCTCCCGGCTGCAGAATATGTTCGGCCTTGCCGGCCTGTCCCTGGGTAAAGACCTGGGGATGCTGCACCAGCCATATTTCATCCGGCGTGTCAGAGCCGCGGCGATTGGTGAAGCGATGCATCGCCTGCGACACCACGTCATAGGGCTGCAGATCCAACTGACGAATAATGATGTTATCCGATGACACAGGCAGCTCCCCGTTTACAAAACCATGCGGACCATCTCGATCTTGCCCAATTCCTCATACAACGCCTCCACCTGCTCGATATGCGTAGCGGTGATAGTAATGGAAACCGCGTGATAATTGCCCTTGCTGCTCGGTTTGACCTCAGGGATATAATCGCCGGGCGCATGGCGCTGCACCACTTCCACCACATCGTCAACCAGCTCGGGACGCGCGACGCCCATGACTTTATAGGTGAACGGGCAGGGGAATTCGAGCAGTTCATTCAGTTTGGTTTTCATTAGCGCTCCGCTCCGGATAGCGTATATATCCCGGCAAAACCCAGAGGCGGTATGCAGGAATACAAAAATGACACACCCGCGATAGCGGGTGTGTTAACAATTGGATCTATTATACGGCGGAGGCTTTAAGCCTGACAAGGAATGCTTCCGTTACGCGAACCAGTGGTGGAACATCAGTTTGATATAATCCACCATCCGGCTGAAGATATTGCCTTCTTTAACTTCATTCAGTACCACCAGGGGGTGCTGATCGATAATCTTTCCATCGAGCTGAAAATTGATGGTGCCCACCTGCTGATTCAGGGCCAGCGGCGCGTGCAGCTCGGTCTTGTCAAGGGTATAGCTGGCTTTCAGATCTTTCATGCGTCCGCGGGGAATGGTGAGATAGGCATCTTTATCCACGCCCAGCTTGACAATATCGGTATCGCCGAACCAGACCGGCTCGGAGGCAAATTCTTTACCGGCTTTCAGCGGCGCCACGGTTTCGAAGAAACGGAACCCCCAGGTCAGCAATTTGCGGGTTTCGTTTTCACGTCCCTTCGGGGAATGGCCGCCCATCACCGCGGAAATCAGCCGCGTCGGGCCGTCGGTGGCTGAAGCCACCAGGTTGAAACCGGCGGAATCCGTATGGCCGGTTTTGATACCGTCCACGTTCAAATTGGTATCCCACAATAAACCGTTACGGTTCAATTGACGGATATTGTTGAAGGTAAATTCCCGTTCTTTATAGGTGGCATACTCATCCGGCACGTCGCGGATGAGCGCTTTGCCGATCATCGCCATATCCCGGGCGGAGCTGAACTGGCCCGGCGCGTCGAGACCGTGCACCGTCTCAAAATGCGTATTGGGCAGGCCCAGGGCGGTGACGTAATTATTCATCAGGCTGACAAAGGCATCCTGGCTGCCGGCGACAAAATCCGCCATGGCAACGCAGGCGTCATTGCCCGACTGAAGGATGATCCCCCGGTTTAACAGAGCCACAGGGACGCGATCCCCCGGTTTGAGGAACATCAATGACGAACCTTTAAATACCGGGTTACCGGTCGCCCAAGCATCCTTATTCACGGTGACGACGTCGTTGGGGGAGATTTTGCCCGCCTTGATCGCCTGGCCGATGACATAACTGGTCATCATTTTGGTCAGACTGGCCGGATCGCGCCGGCTGTCGGCATTCTGCTCCGCCAATACCTTGCCGGAGTTGTAATCAATCAGGATATAGGATTCAGCATCAATTTGCGGTACGCCGGGAATCATGGTCTTGAGATTCACATCATCCGCCTGGCCGTGGGCCAGGGGGATCAACGCAATGACGGTACTTAACGCTAAGCGCTTGAATAAAAGGTGGGTCATTTCTTTATTCATGTCAGGACAACAGCATCCATGGGAGTAAGTTAAAATCGTGCCACACTATAGCAGATGTATAAAAGAGCGGCACCAGACAATCGATTCTCTGGTAAAGGAGAACCTTTTAAGAATGTTTCAGGGTTCCGGGCATTAAAACCCCGGCCGCTGCGGCCCGGCCGGAGCCAGCGCCGGGTTGGGATCCGGCCGGGAAACGGCGCCGCATTTACTCCGGCGCAGCGGTTATAAATGACTGCTGCTGCGCTTCGCTGGTTAACCGCTGCTGCAGCGCGGCGGCCTGCTGGCGGCTGCTGAACGGGCCAAGCTGGACCCGATAAAGGTTGCCGTTGGCGGTCACTTTGCCCGGAACGCCAAAACGCTCGCCGAGGGTCTTTTGCCAGGCCAGCGCGCGCTGTTTATCCCCCAGCGCGCCCACCTGTACCACGTAGCGGCCGGATGCCGGGGCAGTCGCCGCGGCGGAGACATGGGTCTTCGTATAGGTCGCGGCCGGGGCGGCGGAAGCATGGGACGGCGTATAGGTTGCGGCCGGCGCGGCGGACGTATGGGACGGCTGGTAAGTCGCTGCCGGCTGCGGTGCGGCGGGGGCTGGTTCATCAGACTCCACTACGCCGGCCGGCAGCGGGGTGGGCCTGCCCAGAAAACCGCTGCCGGAGCCGGAAGCGGACGGCGCGGGGGCCATATCGGGCTCAGCAGGCACCGGGTCCGCCACCGGGCGGATAGCCGGCGCAGGCGCCGTTCCCGAGGCGACGCGCGTATCATCCACGGGGGCGGACGACTGCATCGCGCCCGGCGACGGGGCATCCAGGTTCGGGCGGGGCGGCAGCGCATAGTTCTGTTTGGCCACCACGGTGCCGATGGTGCCCGGCCCGGACAACGTGCCGTCCGGGGCGACCTGGATGAAATCCACCTTGACCGTGGTTTGATTGGAGATATTGAGCCGTTCGGCGGCGGCCTCCGTCAGGTCGATAATCCGTCCGGGCGTATAGGGCCCGCGATCGTTGACCCGCACCACCAGCTGGCGGCCGTTGCTCAGATTGGTCACCCTCACATAGCTTGGCAGGGGCAGGGTCGGGTGCGCGGCGGCCAGGGCCTGCGCATCGAAGGGTTCGCCGTTGGCGGTGGTGGTGCCGTTGTGCTCGGCGCCATAAGAGGAGGCCAGCCCGGTTTCACTGAAATTCTGCGGATTTTTGACGATACGGTAGGTCTTGCCGCCCATCTCGTAGTCTTGGCCGGTATTGGGGTTATAGGGTTCATAGCGCGGCTCCACGCCGCTGATTTCCACTACCGGGCCGTTATAGGCCGGTGCGGAGGATTGCTGCGGTGTTTCAGTGGTCGTGGTACATGCCGTGAGCAATAGCCCAATCACGCCGATCCAGTGCCATTCCTTCCGCATTGCTCACCTCTATAAATTTTTAGACAGCATCTTCCGATGAGTATGTATCGACATGACGATACCAAACCCCGCCATAAGCACAATCAGGGCCGAGCCGCCGTAGCTTACCAGGGGCAGCGGTACGCCGACCACCGGTAAGATACCACTTACCATGCCGATATTCACGAAGACATAAACGAACAGAATCAGCATCAGCCCCCCCGCCATTACGCGGCCAAAGGTGGTTTGCGCCTTGGCGGCAATCACCAGTCCGCGCATGATTACGCATAGATATAGACCTAATAACACCAGAGCGCCAATCAGTCCGAGTTCTTCTCCCAGTACCGCGAAAATGAAATCGGTATGGCGTTCCGGCAAAAACTCCAATTGGGATTGGGTGCCCTGCAGCCAGCCTTTGCCGCTTAAGCCGCCTGAACCGATGGCGATTTTGGATTGGATGATATGGTAGCCCGCCCCTAGTGGATCGGTTTCCGGATCCAACAGCATCATTACCCGCTCCCGCTGGTAATCATGCATCAAAAAGAACCACAGTATGGGAATAAAGGCCGCCACCAGCAGCGCCGCCAGGATAATAAGCTTCCAGCTCATCCCGGACAGGAACAGGACAAACAGCCCCGAGGCGGCAATCAATATGGCGGTGCCCAGATCGGGCTGGGGCGCCCCCAGCAGGGGCGGTACAAAAATCAGTACCAGGGCGATGGCGGGATTTTTCAGCGAGGGAGGGCAGCTGGTGCGGGTGTAAAACGCGCGACCATCAGCGGCACGGCGATTTTAGCGATTTCCGAAGGCTGAAACCGCACGAAGCCTAAATCCAGCCAGCGCTGGGCCCCTTTACTGACCTGGCCGAAAGCGTCCACCAGCATCAGCAGCACCAGGCTGATAACATATAAATAGGGGGCCCATGCCTCATAAACCCGGGGCGGCACCTGCGCCAGCCCCAGCATGATCAGCAGGCCCATCACGATCTGGCCGATCTTGCGTTCCATCATGCCCACATCCTGGCCGCTGGCGCTCCATATAACGATGGCGCTGTAGCCCAGCAGCAGCATTATAAGGAGAAGAAACGGCAAATCGATATGGAGCTTGGCCCAGAACGTCCCGTTTTGCTGATTATCCGTCATGTCGTTCAATCACCTTCGGTACCGGGCTGAGCGGGCTGCTCGGCCGGTAAGTTAATCGTGTTGTCGCCCAACATGATATGATCAAGGATCTGGCGGGCGATCGTTCCCACCGCCGGACCGACCCCGCCGTTTTCCAGCACCACCACCACCGCCACCTCGGGCTTGTCATAAGGCGCGAATGCCGTCATCAATTTATGGTCGCGCAGGCGCTCGGCAATTTTATGCGCATTATAGACCTCATTGGCCTTCAGGCCGTAAACCTGGGCGGTGCCTGATTTGGCCGCCACCTTATAAGGCGCATCGGAAAAATTCTTGCGGGCGGTGCCGTTCGGCCGGTTGGCCACCCCGAACATACCGTCTTTGGCAATTTCCCAATAACCGGAATGAGGATCGCCGATTTGGACATGTTCCTGCTGCTGGTAAGGAACCAGCTTACCGTTCTCTCGGGTACTGTACAGCAGATGGGGGACCCGCACCGCGCCATCATTGATAAGGGACATCAGCGCCTTGGACATCTGAATCGGCGTTGCGGTCCAATAGCCCTGCCCGATGCCCACCGGGATGGTATCGCCAAGATACCAGGGTTTTTTAAAGCGCTGCAGTTTCCATTCACGGGTCGGCATGACCCCGGCGCGCTCTTCCGAAAGGTCGATGCCGGTTAACGAGCCATAGCCGAATTTCGACATCCATTCCGAAAGCCGGTCGATACCCAAATCATAAGCCACCTGATAGAAAAAGGTATCCGCCGATTCCTCCAGGGCTTTGGTGACGTTAAGCTTGCCGTGTCCCCATTTTTTCCAGTCGCGATAGCGCTTATCCGATCCGGGCAACTGCCACCAGCCGGGATCGAACAGCGTAAAGTTTTTGTTGATGACGCCCAGGGTCATGGCAGACACCGATATATAGGGCTTAACCGTCGAGGCGGGAGGATAGACCCCCTGAGTGGCGCGATTGATTAACGGCCGGTTTTCATCCTCCAGCAAACTCCGGTACTCTTTGCCGGAGATGCCGTCCACGAACAGGTTAGGATCGTAACTGGGATTGGACACCAGCGCGCGGATGCCGCCGTCGCGGGGGTCCGCCACCACCACCGCCGACCGGCTGCCCGCCAGCAGTTGCTCGATATAGATTTGCAGGTGCAAATCCAGCGTCAGGTAAATGTCCTTGCCAGCTTGCGGCGGCTGTTCATGCAGTTGGCGAATAACCCGGCCGCGATTATTGACTTCCACCTCTTCGTAACCGGTTTTGCCGTGCAGGACGCTTTCATAATACCGTTCGATACCCAGTTTACCGATATCATTAGTAGCGGCATAGTTCGCCAGGATGCCTTCTTTGTCCAGTCGCTCCACGTCCTTGTCATTGATTTTGGAAACGTAACCGATGACGTGGGTCAGGGCGGATCCATAAGGATAATAGCGGCGCTGGTAGCCTTTGACTTCCACCCCTGGAAAATTGAACTGATTCACGGCGAAGCGGGCCTGTTCCACGTCGGTCAGTCCAACCTTAAGCGGTATCGAGGTAAAACGATGGGATCGTTTACGTTCTTTTTGAAAATTGGCGATGTCGTCGTCAGTGAGATCGACAATGGGCCTGAGGGCCTTGATGGTGCCCTGCAGATCGTCGACTTTTTCAGGCATCAGCTCGAGCTGGTAAATGGTGCGGTTCAGCGCCAGCGGAATGCCGTTGCGATCGTAAATGATACCGCGGCTGGGGGCGATGGGCACCAGTTTGATCCGGTTCTCGTTGGACCGGGTGCGATAATCCTCAAAACGGGTAATCTGCAGATGGTAAAGATTGACCACCAGAATCCCGCTTAATAGCAGGATACCTAAAAATGCCACCAGCGCGCGGCGAATGAACAGTGCCGACTCAGCCGAATAGTCGCGAAAGGGGTTATGATCTATTTTCATTCCGCGAGATTATACTCAATAGCTTTCAAGTTGCATCTTCACCGGATCATTCCCGATGATAAGGATGGTTGGTGGTAATGCTCCAGGCACGATACAGGCTCTCCGCGACTAACACCCGGACTAAGGGGTGAGGCAAGGTTAACGGCGATAACGACCAGCTCTGTTCCGCCGCCGCTTTGCAGGCCGGGGCCAGCCCTTCGGGACCGCCAATCAACAGGCTGACATCCCGGCCGTCCTGCTTCCAGCGTTCCAGTTGAAGCGCCAGGAATGGCGTCTCCCACGGGGTGCCGGGGATATCCAGCGTCACGATGCGATTGCCTTTACCTACCGCGGCCAACATCAATTCGCCTTCTTTTTCCAAAATCCGACCGATATCGGCGTTCTTACCCCGTTTGCCGGCCGGGATTTCCGTCAGTTCGAACGGCATGTCTTTCGGAAAGCGGCGCAAATAATCCATAAACCCGGTTTGTACCCAATCCGGCATCCTGTTGCCCACCGCGATCAGCTGAAGTCTCACCGATCAGCTCCAGAGTTTTTCCAATTCATAAAGCTGACGACTTTCTGCCTGCATCACATGCACGATGACATCCCCCAGATCCACCACGATCCAGTCGGCGATTTTTTCGCCCTCTACCCCTAACGGCATCAGGCCCGCGGTGCGGGACTCCTGTACTACGTGATCGGCGATGGACATCACATGGCGGCTTGAGGTGCCGGTACAGATCACCATGCAGTCCGTGATGCTGGATTTACCCCGTACGTCCAGGGAAATAATATCCTGGCCTTTCAAATCATCAATTTTATCAATGACGAAATCTTTGAGCGTGTTACCTTGCAAAGGTTCCCCCTTCGGTGTGCTTCGCATCCGCTGCCCTGTGGAACACATGTAGGACATCGCAATTCAATGGGTTGATTCCTGCCCGATTACTGACTGGGATCGGCTGGTGCTTAACCGCGAAATAAGCCGCGCAGTATAACACGGGCGGCACACTAGAGATATAAGCCCTGTTCGTCAATATATCGCTGAACCGACGGCGTCAGCATATCATCGCAACGCAGGCCCTCGTGGCGCCGTTCCCGGATTAACGAGGCTGAAATTGACAATTGCGGGGTGGGCGCCAAATAGATAAGCCCGGCGGGTTTCGTTTGCAATTGACCGACATCGGTGGTCAGGCGCGCCTCAAGCCAGGACTGCAATGCCGGTGTGGACATTTTAGCCCCATAACCCGGGCGGGCGCAAACCAACAGGTGACACTTATCCAATAATTCAAGTCCCCGGTGCCATTGAGGCAGGGTCAGCAGGGAATCCTGCCCGATGATAAACCCCAGCGGCGCGGTGCGGCCTCGCTCCCGGCGCAATGTTTCGAAGGTGTCCACGGTCCAGGAGGGGTTATCGCGCCGCAGTTCACGGTCGTCGATATCGAACAATGAGCCGCCGATATCCGCCAGTGCCATTTGCACCATGGCCAGCCGCTGCTGGGCGCTGGCCTCCGGCTGCGGACGGTGGGGCGGGACATTGTTTGGCAATAGGGTAACGCGTTTAAGCCCCACCAGTTTCGCCAGGGCGATAACCGGTTTGATATGGCCGTAATGTATCGGGTCGAACGTGCCGCCGAACATTGCCGTCAAGGGCGGGGCGGTCAAGGGTTGGGTGACGGTTTCAGACATTGATCGGCGTTCCGGCGGTGATTTTACCGCATAGCAGCAGCGAGAGGGTTTCCAGATCGGACCAGACCGGATAGCCATAATCCTGCTTGAGTGTTATCTCAATGGCGGTCATCAGCGACACCGCCTGATGCAGCTGGCGTGGCGACAGCCGCTGCAAAGCCGCCGTCAGCAGCGGCCGCCGGGTCTGCCAGACCTTGTGCTGATCAAGCAAGGAGCGCAATGGCGACTGGTGCATTTGCCGTTGAATTGTCAGTAACAACATCACCTCTCGCTGCAGGCTGCGTAATAAAATCACCGGTTCGCAGGCTTCCTGCCGCAGCTGCCTGAGTATATGCCCGGCCCGTTTGCTTTTCGCCGCCAGCATGGCGTCCACCCAGTGGAACGGCGTGAAGTGCGCCGCGTCGTTAACCGCGGTTTCCACCCGCGGCAACGTCAGGCTGCCGTCGGGATAAATCAGCGAAAGGCGTTCCAGGGCCTGGGACAATGCCATCAGGTTGCCTTCATAGCAATAACAGAGCAATTGATTCGCGGCGTCGTCCAGGTTGAGCTGCATCGCCTTGGCCCGCAAGGCAGTCCAGCGGGGCAGCTGTCCCTGCTCAGGCGTCATGCAGGCCACATAGACCCCATCGCGGGCGAGCGCCTTGTACCAGCCGCTGTTTTCCTGGGCGCGGGTTAATTTGGTCCCCCGCAGCATCAATAACAGATCCGGATGAAGCAGAGTGGACAATTGCGCCAGTTTTTCGCCCAAGGCTGCGTTGGCCCCGTTGTCCGGCAGTATCAGCAATAAGGTCTGCCGGCTGGCGAACAGGCTCATTGCCTGGCAAAGGCTGAAAATCTCGTCCCAGTCCACGGACGCATCCAGGGTAAAGCTAAGATGTTCGCAAAAGCCCTGGGATTCCGCCTGGCGGCGTATCGCATCGTGGCTTTCCTGCAGCAGCAGCGGATCGTTCCCGAACAGCAAATAACAGGCGCGCAGCGATTCCTGCAACTGCGCGCCGAGCTGCTCGGGGTAAAGCTTGATCATTGCGCTTCCTGCGCCGCCAAGGCTTTTTGCAGGGTGATGCTCGCCTGTTTATCGGCCTGCTCCTTGCTGGCCTCCTCGGCGGCATGAACCGCCAAAAGCCTGCGCACCAGCTGCTGTGCCGCCTGTTCCCGCATCTCCTGCCGGATAATATCGCTTTCATTATCCTTAGCCAGGGCGGTCAGGGGGTTGTCGAAGAACGAGCGGAACACCCTGATACTGATGGGGAAGAGATCTTTGCCCGGCGTCAGCACCGTTGCCTGCACATCCAGCACCAATTGGTATTCGGCGGTTTTACCGTCCTGGAATACCGACACCGTCTCCTGGCTTTCGCTGGCGCCGGTTATGCGTAATGAAGGCAACAGCCGGCTTTTGGCCACGGAGTCGTTGACTATCTTCATGTCATTAAGCCGTAATTCCGATCGCACCGCCCGCGTCAGCGGACCATAGGGATCGTAACTGTTCAGGGTTAATGTCTTCAAATCATCGGGGACCATGGTATGAGCTCCCGTCCCGCGCAAATGATAACCGCAGCCCGCGGTGACCAGCACCGCGAACCCCAGCAATAATGCCTTCATCCGATGTCGCACAAAGCCTCCTTGTCTTAACCTACAACCAGGTTAAGCAATTTGCCCGGTACATAAATGACTTTACGTACCTGGACCCCTTCAAGATATTTTGCCACCAGATGTTCCTGGGCGGCGCGTTCACGTACCAATGCCTCGTCGGCATCGGCGGGCACGGTAATTCTGCCGCGCAGTTTACCATTGACCTGAATCACCACCAGTTTGGCATCTTCCACCATGGCGCTGTCATCGGCAACCGGCCAGGGCGCGTTGTCGATATCCCCTTCGCCCCCCAGTTCCCGCCACAGGACGAAACTGGTGTGGGGGGTAAAGGGATAAAGCATGCGCACCACCGTCAGCAGCGCTTCCCGCAGCAGCGCGCGATCCTGCCCGCTGTCCTGCGGTAACCGCGCCAGCTTGTTCATCAGTTCCATAATGGCGGCGATGGCGGTGTTGAAGGTTTGACGCCGGCCGATATCATCGGTCACCTTGGCAATGGTCTTATGCAGATCGCGGCGCAGCTCTTTTTGCAGGTCGGTAAGGGCGCTCACGTCCAACGGCTCCGCGGGCCCCGCCGCCGCATGATCATAAACCAGTTTCCATACGCGTTTGAGAAAACGGTTGGCGCCTTCAACGCCGGACTCCTGCCACTCCAGCGTCATTTCCGCCGGCGAGGCGAACATCATGAACAGGCGAACGGTATCGGCGCCGTATTTTTCCACCATGACCTGCGGATCGATGCCGTTGTTTTTCGATTTGGACATCTTGCTCATGCCGGCATAAACCAGCTCGCGGCCCTCGGGGTCGACGGCTTTGACGATACGGCCTTTTTCATCCCGATCCACCGTCACATCCACCGGCGAGACCCAGACGCGTTCGCCGCCGGCGCCGGTATAATAAAACGCGTCCGCCAGCACCATGCCCTGGCACAACAGGCGCTTGGCGGGTTCATCGGAATTCACCAGCCCGGCGTCGCGCAGCAATTTATGATAGAAGCGGAAGTACATCAAATGCATGATGGCATGTTCGATGCCTCCTATATACTGATCCACCGGCAGCCAGTAATTGGCGGCGGCGGGGTCCAGCATACCGGTGTCAAAGTGCGGGCAGGTATAGCGGGCATAATACCAGGATGACTCCATAAAGGTGTCGAAGGTATCGGTTTCACGTAATGCCGGCCTGCCGTTCACGGTGGTTTTCGCCCACTGGGGGTCGGCCTTTATCGGGCTGGTGATGCCGTCCATGATCACATCTTCCGGCAGCAGTACCGGCAATTGATCGTCCGGCGTCGGGATGACCGTGCCGTCTTCCAATGTGACCATCGGAATCGGCGCGCCCCAATAGCGCTGCCGGGATACGCCCCAATCCCGCAGGCGATAATTCACCTTGCGCTCGCCTACGCCCAGCGCCACCAGCTTATCGGCGATGGCATTGAACGCGGCGGCGTAATCAAGGCCGTCGAATTCGCCGGAGTTGAACAGCACGCCTTTTTCCGTCATGGCCTGCGCCACGAGATCCGGTTCGCTGCCGTCCGCCGCCAGGATCACCGGTTTGATGGACAGCCCGTATTTGGTGGCGAATTCCCAGTCGCGCTGGTCATGGCCCGGCACCGCCATCACCGCGCCCGTACCGTAGTCCATCAGCACGAAATTGGCGACCCAAATAGGTACCCGCTCGCCGTTTAACGGATGAATGGCGAACAGGCCGGTTTCCATGCCTTTTTTCTCCATGGTGGCCATGTCGGCTTCCGCCACCTTGGTATTACGGCATTCGGCGATAAAATCCGCCAGGGCCGGATTGGCGGCGGCGGCCTGCAGCGACAGCGGGTGGCCGGCGGCGATGGCGACATAGGTAACACCCATGAACGTATCGGGACGGGTGGTATACACCGACAGCTTTTCGCCGCCGTCCTCGACGTCAAAACGGATTTCAACCCCCTCGGAGCGGCCGATCCAGTTGCGCTGCATGGTTTTCACCTGCTCAGGCCAGCTCTCCAGCTTGTCCAGGTCATAAAGCAGCTGGTCCGCGTAAGCGGTGATTTTTACGAACCATTGCGGAATCTCTTTGCGTTCCACCTTGGTATCGCAGCGCCAGCAACAGCCGTCGATAACCTGTTCGTTGGCCAGTACCGTCTGGTCGTGGGGGCACCAGTTCACCGCGGAGGTCTTTTTATAGACCAGCCCTTTTTCATACAGCCGGGCGAAGAACCACTGTTCCCAACGATAATATTCCGGACGGCAGGTAGTGACCTCGCGGTCCCAGTCATAACCGAATCCCAGCAGTTTAAGCTGGGTTTTCATATAATCGATATTGGCATAGGTCCAGGGCGCCGGCGCGGTATTGTTTTTCACCGCCGCGCCTTCCGCCGGCAGACCGAAAGCATCCCAGCCGATGGGCTGAAGCACGTTTTTGCCCAGCATGCGCTGATAGCGAGAAATGACGTCCCCGATGGTGTAATTGCGCACATGGCCCATATGCAGGCGGCCGGAAGGATAGGGCAGCATGGACAGGCAATAGTATTTTTGCTTGCTGCTATCCTCTGTGACTTTGAAGGTGTTGTGATCATGCCAGTGACGCTGGACGTGGGGTTCGATTTCTTCCGGGCGATATTGCTCTTGCATGGCAGCCAGTGGTCCTATAGTGAAATACAGCTACGCCCGTATTTTTTATCGGACGTTCTTAACCAAAGATCCGCATAGCATAGCTGATAAGCAACAGTGGCAACAACACCCGCCGCAGCCCAGAGGCGTATTTCTGCCACAATAGGTGTCATTGGAGCAAAATATTTCCCTGCCGCCGGCTTTATGCCGGATGAGTTTGCCGCCATGAGCTAGAATTATCGGCACAATACCTATTCCGGTTCGGCCAGCGGAGCATGACAGACCGGATTGGCTGAGACGAGGAGTTAATGATGGATAACGTTGCGCTATATTACCGGGAATTACTGGCCTCCCTTAGTCACCAACTGGAGCAGGGCGAACGGGATATTGATGCCTTGGTGGCGGATGGCCACCGGCGGCTTATCGCTGCGGGGGATCTGACCCCCGCCGAAGTGGATAGTCTGACCCGGGCGGTACGCCGCGACCTGGAAGAGTTTGCCCGCAGCTATGATGAAAGCCGCGCGGAAAACACCGATAGCGTTTTTACCCGGGTAATAAAAGAGAGCCTGTGGCAGGAGCTGGCGGATATCACCGATAAGACCCAGCTTGAGTGGCAGGAAATCTTTAAGGATGTATCACATCACGGCGTCTATACCAGCGGCGAGGTAGTGGGGCTGGGCAATCTGGTGTGCGAGCGGTGCCATCACACCCTGCCGGTTTACACGCCGGAAGTGCTGCCGCTGTGTCCGGAGTGCGGTTTTGATCAGTTTCAGCGGCGGCCGTTCTAAGGGGTTAAGAGAGGGCGTGCCGCGCAGGGCTTCATTGACCTGTCCGCGGCAAAATCACTGCAAGGTTAATTAGCCATTAAGATAATGTAATGTAAAATTTCTTATCAAGACCAATGGGAATTAATCGGAGAACACAATGTACTCAAGCAGTAATTTTACCCCACGCTCCTACGTTCCAATACCGCCGGTTAAACAGGTCAGCATCCCCGAAAATATACCTGTCGCACGTTTAGGCGGTGCCGGAAATAATAATTTATCGCCTGTCCCTGACTTCGCCAAGGATGAATACGAACCGTCTTGCGGTCCGACTTTTGATCTGGGAAAAATCAAGGAATGCCTGACTCTCAACATGCCATTCAATGCGGTGGTCTGGAGTTATGGAATTAAAATAGAAACCCTCGATTGCCAATTCCTGCAAATGATAGCCGGCAAATCTTCGGCGCAAGACGTTACGCTGAAGGGTAAATCTTATCTTACCGTCGCCAGGAATTTCGGATTAAAAGGAGAGATGATGATTTTGTGAAGCTGCAAATGATAGCCGTCAACAGTGAAGGTGAACCAAGCATCCGCCAGGGTGAGTCGTGGCAATCCATTGCCGCGAGATTAGAGTTGAAACCGGGGAAAAGGCGTTCGATAAGCTGCAAATGCTGGCTTTTGAAATCAAGGCTGAGCCACGCGTCCGCAAGGGGGAATCGTGGCACTCCGTCGCAAATGAGTTTGCTTTTACCCCTCAAGGCGAAGCCTATGGCAAATTGCAAAAATTAGCATTGGACATCGTGGCTAAGGAACCCATATTCAATAATCAACGCTTCCCCATGGTTGCGGAAAAACGGGGTATCAAGAGGGGCGATCCTGCTTATGTCCATTTGCTCGATATGGCTCGCCATAAAATCATACGGCAGGTTATGAAAGGCAATGATTGTGATCGGATCGATTATTCGAGTCACTGCGCCGCAATGTTATTTGAACTTGATGTAGAAGAGTACGACATACCTCAAGAAGAATTTTTAAAAACGAAGCAGAGGTATATTGATTTGCACCGAAAACATATTGAAGCTTTAATGGTAATGAGAAAGGAAGAATGAATTAAGCGTCGGGTCCACGTAATTTTTATCCTGGCCGGCCACTTCTTTCCCCGTTTCCGACAATAGCGATTTGATATATTTCGAACCGTTATGAAACCCTTAAGTTTGTCATAGCATTAATCCAGCCTATTCAGGATTCCAGCGCCCAGATATTTTTTACCGTGGGTGCGATAAATGTTATCGGTCGAACTTCCCTGTTCGACCGTCTATCCTGGGCCGGTATCAGTGAAGGATTTTCGCCAGGAAATCCCGGGCGCGATCGGTTTGCGGATGCTGGAAGAACGCCTCTTTATGCGTGTCTTCCACTATCCGGCCTTCATCCATGAAAATCACCCGGTTGGCCACTTTGCGCGCGAAGCCCATTTCATGGGTGACCACCATCATGGTCATGCCATCGTGGGCCAGCTCCACCATGACATCCAGCACTTCGTTTATCATCTCCGGATCCAGCGCCGAGGTCGGTTCATCAAACAGCATCGCCACCGGGTCCATGCAGAGCGCGCGGGCAATGGCCACCCGCTGTTGCTGGCCGCCGGACAGCTGGCCGGGATATTTATCGGCCTGTACGGACAGGCCGACGCGCTCCAGCAATTTCAGCCCTTTTTCCCGCGCGGCGTCTTTATTGCGCTTGAGCACTTTTATTTGCGCCAAGGTCAGGTTTTCGATAATGGAGAGATGGGGAAACAGCTCAAAATGCTGGAATACCATGCCCACTTTGGCGCGTAATTGCGCCAGATTGGTATGGCGGTCATTCACCACGATATCATTGACCTGGATTTTTCCCTGCTGGATGGGCTCGAGGCCGTTGACGGTTTTAATCAAGGTGGATTTGCCCGAACCCGAAGGACCGCAAACCACCACGACCTCGCCGGTTTGCACTTCGGTTGAACAGTCGGTCAGAACCTGAAAGTGACCATACCATTTTGAAATATTTTTCAGGGAAATCATCAAACCGTCCTTTTCTTCAGATAATTCACCAGCAGAGAAGCGCTCAGGCTGATGACAAAATAAACCGCCCCGGCAAACAGTATCATTTCCACCTGGGTGCCGTCGCGCTCGCCCACCGACGTCGCGGTGCGAAAAAAGTCCGCCAGGCTTAACACGTAAACCAGCGAGGTATCCTGGAACAGCACGATACCCTGAGTCAGCAGCAGCGGCACCATGGCCCGGAACGCCTGGGGCAGTATCACCAACTGCATCGATTGCCAATGGGTCATGCCCAGCGCCAGCGCGGCGGAGCCCTGTCCGCGGGCGACGCTGATGATGCCGGCGCGGATAATTTCGGAATAATAGGCGGCTTCAAACAGGGAAAACGCCACCATGGCCGAAATCAGCCGGATATCGGTTTTCGGCGACAGTCCCATGACTCTTTGCAGGAAGCTGGGCACCACCAGGTAAAACCACAGCAGCACCATCAGCAAGGGCACGGAACGGAACAGGTTAACGTAAATCTTCGCCAGCCAGCTTATGGGCTTGAACGGCGACAGGCGCATGACCGCCAGGATGGTGCCCCAGACAATGCCGACCACAACCGCGGTAACGGTGATCTTCAGCGTTATCGCCATACCCTGCAGCATATAGGGCAAACTGGGAACAACGGAACTCCAGTCAAATTGATACATCATTTACCTCCTATATGGCCGGGCAAACGCACTTTTTTCTCAAGGAGATACATGGCAAACATAATAACCGCGTTAATGATCAGATAGCCCACCGTAATGGCGGTGAAGGATTCATAGGCATGGGCGGAATAATCCAGCAGTTTGCCGGCCTGCGCCGCCATTTCCACCAGGCCGATGGTGGAGGCCACCGCGGAGTTTTTTACCAGATTCAGCATTTCCGACGTCATGGGCGGCAGGATGACCCGATAGGCGCTGGGCAGCAACACATAGCGGTAGGTCTGGCTCAGGGTCAGTCCCATGGCCAGCCCGGCGGCCCGCTGGCCCGACGGCAGGGACTGGATGCCGGAGCGCACCTGCTCGCAAATGCGGGCGGCGGTAAACAGTCCCAGGCAAACCATTGACGAGACGAAAAATTGTATATTCGGATTGAGCTCTGATTTGAACCACATGCCGATATTCGCCGGCAATAATTCCGGCACCACCAGATACCAGATAAAAAATTGCACGATCAGGGGCACATTGCGGAAAAGCTCCACATAACAGGTGCCCAAGGCGGAAAGGAAACGGTTTGGCACGGTGCGAAGGATGCCGAACAGCGATCCCACCAGCAATGCGATAATCCAGGCGCAAAAAGAGACCGCGACGGTCATTTTAAATCCCGACCATAACCAGCCGAGATACGTGGTGTTGCCAAATGGAGCGGCCTCAAAAAAAATGCCCCAGTCCCAATTTATAGACATAAAAAACTCCGGGAAAAAAGGGTAGCATCGCTACCCTGAAGATTGATGAAGACCACCATGTCCATACCGCGGGGAACGTCCGCGGCATGTCTGTCTGTCCGGGACCTCAAGCAATCGAGAGGACGGGGAGTCGCCCGTCCTTATAGTCGTTATTAGTTTACGGCTTTATCGTTAGGGGTTTTAAAGAGCTGCTTGACGTCATCGGACATCTCGAAATTCATATTCATGTTCTTCGGCGGAATGGGCTGTTTAAACCAGGTATCATACCATTTCGCCGCTTGGCCGGAGGTTTGGATGGAAACAATGGTGTCGTCCATCAGCTTCTTGAACTGCGTGTCGCCTTTACGCAGCATACAGCCATAGGCTTCTTTTGATTGCGGGGTGCCGATGATGTCCCACTGTGACGGGTTTTTGGATTTGGCGCGTTCGCCGGCCAGCAGGGCATCGTCCAGCATAAAGGCCTGCGCCCGTCCGGTTTCCAGCGTACGGAACGAGTCGCCGTGATCTTTGGTGGCGATGATGCGCATATTCATATGCTTTTCGTCGTTCAGTTTATTGATCAGCACTTCGGACGTAGTGCCGGCGGTCACCACGACGGTTTTGCCGGCCAGGTCGGAGAAGTCTTTGATGTCACTTCCTTTTTTGACCGCCAGCCGGGTGCCGATGACAAACAGGGTATTGGAGAAATCCACCTGTTTCTGGCGTTCAAGGTTATTAGTGGTGGAACTGCATTCAAAATCATAGGTGCCGTTTTGCAGCAACGGAATACGGTTTTGCGAACTGATAGGCAGGTACTTCACCTGGAGATTGGGCGCATCGATTTTTTTCTTAATGGCATCCACGATGGCGTCGGAGTAATTCTGGGAGTAGCCCACGACCTTTTGCTGGTTGTCGTAATAAGAAAAGGGTACCGAGGATTCGCGATGACCCACTACCACCACGCCGCTGTCTTTGATTTTTTTCAGTGTGCCGGTCAGGTCTTCAGCGTGGGCCATGCTCCCCGCCATACCTAATATCAATAATGATAAAGCCACTTTGCGCATTTGCATCTTCCAACTCCTTTGCTGTCATTACGGTGCTGGTGGAATAAGCAGCCCGTAATCATGAGTATCACGTTAAGCGCCTAATGCTTAGCGCGTAAAATCAAACGAAGCCTTATAAAAAGGAACTTTATTAAAAATAGTCGATTGTAAATTCTTTGAAATCAAAAAGTTTGAGTTTTGTGAGATTAAGCGCACCAAAATACGGCGTAAGGGGCGGATTCGCACAATAAAAGTGCATAAAATGCACCATGGCGGCGCATTTCGGGCGGAATTCCCACAACAAAAAACAGATTTTAACGACCATCGCATGATTATGGAGCAATATCTATGCCAAGGTCATTAATTACATGCTTATTATGTTTAGTTGGCGTCAAGGGACGATAACGCCACGTGAGCTTTGAAAATGTCCATGGGCTTGGGGATCCGCGCCGGGTCGGGATGCTTTTCCGGGTTCCAGAGGTCGGCAAAACTGACGGCGCGGCCGCAATGGATAAAGGCTTCCTCAACGTCGATGCAAAGGATGCTTTTTGCCGGATGCCCGTTCAGCGGGAAGCGCCGGCACAGCGCCGGATCGACGGAGATGCGTGCCCGGCCGTTGACCCGGAACGTCTCCTGCCAGCCGGGAATGAGGAACAACATGCCCACGTAGGGGTTTTGCAGGAGGTTGTTCAGGCCGTCAAGGCGATTATTGCCGGCGCGGTCGGGCAAAAGCAGCGTCTTGTCATCCTCTACCTGAACGAAACCGGGTTCGCCGCCTTTGGGCGAGCAATCGATGCCATGGGTGCCGAGGGTACCGAGAACCATAAAGGGCGACAGGGCGATCAGGCGGCGGCCATAGTCATCAATATGATTGATTTGCTTGAGGATTACCCCTTTGGCGGGCTGCGCATAGTGCTCGCGAAGCTGAGCGGCATCGGTTATCAGATAACGGGGATCGGGCGTCATGGCATTCTCTTTGCTGAAAATAAAGGGAGGTGTTGCTGTCGAAAAGATAGCAGTAATGAGAATGATTAACAATGGCATGAAAGCGGGCTGGTTCGCCCGCTGTTTGCTCTATCAGAACCGTGGTTGCCGGCGGCGGCCGAATACCAGCGCGGCAAAGCCCAGCAGCAGGGTGGCTATCCACAGCGGCCAATCGCCGAAACGGGCGTAAGGGGTCATGCCGGTGGTGGGAGTTACCCTGGCGTTGAGTACGTCGCGGGTAAACTGAGGCAACTGCGCGTCGATTTTGCCGTCGGCGCCAATCACCGCCGTTATGCCGTTATTGGTGCTGCGCAGCAGCGGACGGCCCAGCTCCAGGGAGCGCATACGCGCCATCTGGAAATGTTGCCACGGCCCGATGGAGTGGCCGAACCAGGCGTCATTGGAGATGGTGAGCAGGAAATCGGTATCGGGGCGGAAGTTATCCCTTACCTGGGAGCCGAGGACGATTTCGTAGCAAATGGCCGCCGTCAGCTTCATGCCGGCCACGCTGAGCTGCGGCTGGATATAATTGCCGCGGCTGAAAGACGACATCGGCAGATTGAAGAGCGGCGCCAGCGGACGCAGCAGCTTTTCAAACGGCACAAATTCGCCAAACGGCACCAGGTGGTGCTTAGAGTAACGATTCGGGCTCGGGTAATGGTAAGGGGTATTTTCCCCCAGCACCACGATGCTGTTGTAATACTGATAGCCCGCCGGCGACGGACGGGAATCGATAATGCCGGTGATAAGGCTGCTGTGCTCGTCCCGCAGCAGCCCATCCAGCGTCAGCAGGAACCGGTTCTGATCCACTTCGTCATCCGGTATCGCCGATTCGGGCCAGATGATGATTTGCGCCTTTCCCAGAACCGGGCGGCTATGGTTCAGATAAATATCCAGCGTCGGCCGTACCTGATCGGCGTCCCATTTCAGGGATTGAGCGATATTCCCCTGAACCATGGCCACGTTAATCGATCGCGCATCGTCGGCGGTGTACCAGCGCAGGGTGCTCAGCGGCCAGGGCAGCAGCAGCAGCGCCAGTCCGCAAACCGCCGCCAATGGGCCGCGCAGCGCCAGGGCGGCCACCAGCAGCCCGCTGACGGCCATCAGCACGAACGTCAGGGACTCGACGCCGAACAGCGGCGCAAGGCCCTTGAGGGGGCCGTCGATTTGCGTATAGCCGAACTGCAGCCAGGGTAGGCCTGTCAGCACCCAGCCGCGCAGGAATTCCGTAATCTGCCAAAGCACCGGCGCGCCCAGCGCCAGCCGCCACAGGGACGTGGCAGGCCAGATGCGCGTCAGCAGGCCGCTGAACAGCATCGGGTAAAGCGCCAGATAGGCCGCCAATATCACCACCAGACCGACATTGACCGGCCCGGGCAGGCCGCCGAACTGGGCGATGCTGACATAAATCCAGTTCATGCCGCTGCCGAACAGGCCGAATCCCCAGATAAATCCCAGCCAGGCGGCCTGGCGGGGCGTGCGGTTTAAACCGACCGCCAACAGGCCGGCCAATGACAAGAGCGCAGCCGGCCAGAAATCATAGGGTGAAAAAGCCAGCGTGCCGCAGGCACCTGTTAACAGCGCCAGCAGCATGCGCAGCCACTGGCGTTCAAATCGCTCGGCGATAACCATGTAAAAATTATTCTTCCATTATGGGTTGCGGTGAATCGTCGGGGATTTTGACATGAACCTGGATGATTCGTCTACTGTCGGCCATGGCGACCTTGAACACGTAGTTGTCAATTTCAATGGTTTCGCCGCGGGCCGGCAAATGGCCGAACGCCTGCATCACCAGACCGCCGATGGTATCCACTTCCTCGTCGCTGAAATGGGTGCCGAACGCGTCGTTGAAATCTTCAATGGGGGTCAGGGCGCGAATGGTAAAGGTATGGCGGTTAAGCTGGCGGATATCCCGATCTTCCTCATCGTCATATTCATCTTCGATCTCGCCGACTATCAGCTCCAGGATATCCTCGATGGTTACCAGGCCTGAGACGCCGCCGAACTCATCGATGACGATGGCCATGTGATAGCGCTGGGATCGAAACTCCTTGAGCATGCGATCGACCCTCTTGCTTTCCGGCACCACCACCGCGGGACGCAATACTTTATCCATGCTGAAAGGCTGGGAATCGCTGAGCATAAAAGGCAGCAGATCCTTGGCCATCAGAATCCCCTCGATATGATCCTTATCCTCGCTGATGACCGGAAAGCGGGAGTGGGCGGATTCGATAATGACATCGAGGCACTCTTCCAGCGACTGGTTGTTTTTCAGGGTGACAATCTGGGATCGGGGAATCATGATATCCCTGACGCGCTGTTCGGCGATGTCCATTACGCCTTCCAGCATATCGCGGGTATCGGGATCTATCAGTTCGTTTTGTTCCGAGTCGCGGATAAGCTCCAGCAAATCATTACGATTTTTGGGTTCACCATGGAACAGTTGATTAAGGATAAGGGTAAAAAAGCCTTTCTTGGGACTGGGGCTGTCATTGCTTTGCGAATGGTCGTCGCTCATGGCGTTTAGTTAATTTCACTCGTAGTGGGTTAGGGGTTAACGTCTTTTTCCGCACGATAAGGGTCCGGATAACCCATGGATTGCAGGATTTCGGCTTCCAGCGCTTCCATTTCCTCAGCTTCCTCGTCGAGGATATGATCATACCCTAGCAGATGAAGGCAGCCGTGAACAACCATATGCGCCCAATGGGCCTCCAAGGGAACATTTTGTTCCAGCGCTTCACGCTCCACCACCTGGCGGCATAT
This sequence comes from Sodalis ligni, assembly GCF_016865525.2. NCBI lineage: Bacteria > Pseudomonadati > Pseudomonadota > Gammaproteobacteria > Enterobacterales > Bruguierivoracaceae > Sodalis > Sodalis ligni. The sequence goes on from NZ_CP075169.1 coordinate 1,582,115, forward strand.
CACCAGATCCCCAGCAGCGGCAGTTCAACTTGCGGCGGAGCTTCAAAGGGAACGACAAGACATTGGTGGGCTTATCCATGCCGCGGTAGGTCAGGTTGAGTTCGTGGCTTTCCGCTTCATCCACCAGCCGGACGGTCACTTCGGCCTGCTGGCGAAAACGCGGCAGCACCGCCGTAAGCCAGCGGGTAAAGGCCGTTTCATCGGGCAAACCCGCGACGTCTTCGCAGGCCGGCTGTAAATCAAGAATAACGTCGCTCATCAGGCTTGTCCCTCGTTATCGCCGAACGTCCCATGGCCGTTGTAGTGGTTCTGGGCTTCGCGCTTGCGCAGCTCCGCCAGAGCGTCTTTACGTTTTTGTTCGGCGTTTTCCCATTCCTCATAGGCCACGACGATGCGGGCCACCACCGGATGGCGCACTACGTCTTCGCTATGGAAAAAGTTGAAACTGATTTCCTCGACCCCCGCCAGCACATCGATGGCGTGGCGCAGCCCGGATTTGGCGTTGCGCGGCAGGTCGATTTGCGTGATGTCGCCGGTAATCACCGCCTTGGAATTGAACCCGATCCGCGTCAGGAACATTTTCATTTGTTCAATGGTGGTGTTCTGGCTCTCATCCAGAATGATAAAAGCATCGTTGAGGGTCCGTCCGCGCATATAGGCCAGCGGGGCGACTTCAATAACGTTGCGTTCGATGAGCTTTTCCACCCGTTCGAAACCGAGCATTTCAAACAGCGCGTCATACAGCGGACGCAGGTAAGGGTCTACCTTCTGGGCAAGATCGCCGGGGAGGAACCCCAGTTTTTCTCCCGCTTCCACCGCCGGGCGGGTCAGCATGATACGGCGTACCTCCTGGCGCTCCAGGGCATCCACCGCCGCCGCCACCGCCAGATAGGTTTTGCCGGTACCGGCCGGGCCGACGCCGAAGGTAATATCATGATCGAGAATATGGGCGATATATTGCGCCTGGTTCGGCGTCCGGGGCTTGATGACCCCCCGTTTGGTCTGGATGTTCACCGCTTTGCCATAATCCGGCACGCTTTCGGCGGTTTGTTCAAGAACCCGGCTTTCCTTGATAGCCAGATGGATTTTTTCGGGCTCGATATCGGCGATAAGGCCGCGTACCGGCGCGGTATCCACATAGAGCGTTCGCAGGATGTTGGCCGCCGCGTCGACGCTAAGCGGCGTGCCCACGAGTTTAAAGACGTTGTCACGACGATTGATTTCAATGCCCAACCGGCGTTCAAGATGTTTTATATTGTCATCAAACGGCCCGCAGAGGCTCATCAAGCGGTTGTTATCCGCAGGCTCAAGCACGATTTCTTTAGTGTCAACGTTCAAACTTTTCCTCTTGGCCGTAAAGACCATGTTATAGAGTTTTAGGGGTATCGAGGCCGGCCGGCAACGATAACGCCACGGGATGTATAATTAATAAGAGAAGTAAACACCCGCCGGCGCCACGGGCGCAAGCCTTCAAGATGATATGGGGGCACGAATCGTAAAAAGCAACCGATGGGTGTGCCTGGGGGGAAGGGCGGCGGTAAACCGCCCGCCCCCCGGTGGATCGGGGAGGAATCACGGCTGGTAGATACCCACGCCGATATCGTTCTCTTTGCGGGTGCGGGCAATGACCGACGCCGGGCTTTCACTGACCCGAAGGCCCATTTGCTCCTCGGTGCGCACCACAACGCCGCGCAGCGAGTTCGGGTAAATATCGACGATTTCCACATCCACAAACTTGCCTATCATATCCGGCCGGCCTTCGAAGTTCACCACGCGGTTATTTTCAGTGCGGCCGGAAAGTTCCATCAGGCTCTTGCGGGAGGTGCCTTCCACCAGGATGCGCTGCACCGTGCCCTTCATCCGGCGGCTGTACTGCATAGCCTGCTGGCTGATGCGTTCCTGCAGCAGGTAAAGCCGCTGTTTCTTCTCGTCCCCGCTGACGTCGTCCACCATATCGGCGGCCGGGGTGCCGGGACGGGCGGAGTAGATGAAGCTGTAGCTCATATCGAAATTCACATCGGCGATAAGCTGCATGGTCTGTTCGAAATCGGCCTGGGTTTCACCGGGGAAGCCGATGATGAAATCGGAGCTTATCTGAATGCCGGGACGTGCCTTGCGCAATTTCCGGATAATCGATTTGTATTCCAAGGCGGTATGGGCGCGTTTCATCATGGTCAAAATACGATCCGAACCGCTTTGCACCGGCAGATGCACAAAGCTCACCAGTTCAGGGGTATCCAGATATACTTCGATGATATCGTCAGTGAATTCGATGGGATGGCTGGTGGTGAACCGAACCCTATCGATGCCGTCTATGGCCGCCACCAGGCGCAGCAGCTCGGCGAAGGTGCAAATATCGCCGTCGTAGCTGGCGCCGCGGTAGGCGTTGACGTTCTGGCCCAGCAGGTTGACTTCCCGCACGCCCTGCGCCGCCAGCTGCGCTATTTCGAACAGGATGTCGTCGCAGGGGCGGCTGACTTCCTCGCCGCGGGTATAGGGCACCACGCAGAAACTGCAATATTTGTTGCAGCCTTCCATAATGGAGACAAAGGCAGTGGGGCCGTCGGCGCGCGGTTCCGGCAGGCGGTCGAATTTTTCGATTTCCGGGAAGCTGATGTCCACCACCGGGCTGCGGGTGCCGCGGACGTGATTGATCATTTCCGGCAGCCGGTGCAGGGTCTGCGGCCCGAAAATAATGTCCACATAATGGGCGCGTTCGCGGATATGGGCGCCTTCCTGCGACGCGACGCAGCCGCCGACGCCGATAATCAAATCCGGATTGGCTTTTTTCAGCTCCCGCCAGCGCCCCAGCTGATGGAATACCTTTTCCTGGGCTTTTTCGCGAATGGAGCAGGTATTGAGCAGCAATACATCCGCTTCCTCGGGGTTATCCGTCAACTGGTAGCCATGGGTGCTGTCCAGTAAGTCGGCCATCTTGGATGAATCGTATTCGTTCATCTGACAGCCCCAGGTTTTGATATGCAGTTTTTTCGTCATCGGCTTGCCGTTTACTCAGTGCAGGTAAAAAGCATAAAGGCTTATGCTGGGCGCGTATTGTAATACGTTGGCCTGATTGTGACCAGCCTGCCGAGCATGAGGTTGTCCGGGATAATGAAAAATTGCGTTACACTATGCAAATCCTTATCAGCGATTTAAGTGTAACCGACATGGCAGACAATACATCCTATGATGTGGTGGTGGCGGGAGGCGGCATGGTGGGCGCGGCGGCGGCGCTGGCGCTGGCGCAGGCCGGTTTCAGCGTGCTGGTGCTGGACCACGCTCCTCCCGTGGCGCCGCTGCCCGATGCCCCGCCGGATTTGCGGGTTTCCGCCATCAGTTGCGCCTCGGTTGAACTGTTGCGCCGCCTGGGGGCATGGGAACGTATCGGCGAAGAGTATCGGGTCCCTTATCGCCGCCTGGAAACCTGGGAGTGGGACGCATCCCGGGTGACCTTTGACGCGGCGGCGCTGCGCTTGCCTGAACTGGGATTCATGGTGGAGAATTACCGTGTGCAGCGGGGATTGTGGCAGGCGTTCGAGGCCTGTGATAGCTTGCGGCTGCTGTGTCCCGCCAGCCTGACGGCCATGAGCTATGACGGCGGCAACTGGCGTCTGGCGCTGGATAACGGCGAGACGGTCACCACCCGGCTGCTGATTGGCGCCGACGGCGCGCAATCGCGGGTTCGCCGGCAGGCGGGCATCGGCGTGAGCGGCTGGCAGTATCGTCAATCTTGCCTGTTGATCACCGTGGCCTGTCCCTACGGCCAGCAGGATACCACCTGGCAGGAGTTCTCTCCCGACGGCCCCCGGGCCTTTTTACCGCTCTATAACCAGTGGGCCGCCTTGGTGTGGTATGACAGCGCGGCGCGCATCAAACAGCTGCAGGCATTATCGCTGCCGGCGCTGGAGCGGGAAGTGCTGCGGGTTTTCCCCCGGCGTCTGGGGACGGTCAAAGTGCATGCCGCCGGCGCTTTCCCTCTGGTGCGCAGCCATGCCCGCCGCTATGTCAATCCCGGCCTGGCCCTTATCGGCGATGCGGCCCATACCATCAATCCCCTGGCGGGACAGGGGGTGAATCTGGGATTCAGGGATGTGGAGGCATTGGCGGACGTGGTAGCCGGCGCCCGCGACCATGGCGAGCCCTGGGACGAACTGCGGATTCTCAAGCGCTACCAGCATCGTCGCTACGCCGATAACCTGTTGATGCAAAGCGGGATGGATCTGTTCTATACCGCCTTCAGCAATAACCTGCCGCCAGTGAAATTGGCGCGCAATCTCGGCCTGATGCTGGCCCAGCGGGCAGGGGCGCTGAAAACGCGGGCGCTGAAATACGCCCTCGGATTATAGGGTGTTCTTGTGGCGTCGGGATCGCTCCCCGCCGGATCACATTGCCAGTATGCGGGCTTTTTGGGTGCTGAACTCTTCGTCGCTCAAAATGCCCCGTTCTTTCAACGAAGCCAGTTTTTCCAGCTGGATTATCATCTCCATCGGCGCCGGGTCAAGGGGATACTCCCGCGTTGCCGCCGCTCCGGCGACGGATGTGTTCAGCCGTTCACAGGCGCTGTTCACCAGGTTGGTGAAGGGGATCACTGCGCCTTTCATCACATTCTCGATGGTATAGACTTGGCCGGTGGTGTTCAGGATAATGCTGCCGGTCATCATCCGGGTCCTGCTGCTCACCGATACGATATCCGCCAGACTGACGTTCACCTGTTTAAGGCCGAATACCATGCCCTTATCCAGGAAAATCACCCGCCGGTCGGTCAGGGTGATGAGCCAGGTGTTGCCGCCCATCAGGCCGGCAGCAACGGCCAAGGGAGTTTCGTCATCTTCCAGGATGGCGGGCAGGTGGGAAAATTCTTTGCGGGTGCCAAGGGGCATATCGCCGGCCTGCTTGGATAGGCGTTTGAATTCGATTTTTAATTCTTCAAGCGTTGCGGTTTTATAGTTAATCATCGTTGATTCTCAATCAATAATTTACAATTTCATCTCTATCCATCCTGGATGCGGGGCAGTTTGCACGAGAAGCCGCGTTTAAAACCTTGATCTGGATTTACTTGCGCTGCTTTAGTGGTGGAAATGAACAAACGAGGCCGTCGATGCTGCCTCTCCTTTTTCTCAGAGTATAAAAACCAATCAAGAGTTCATTACGCAACGATGAACGGACCGACGGATCGGTATCTTTGCCCCATTAACGCGTCCTAGGGGAAATAGGCAGAGGATTATGGCGGGGATTATGGTTTAAGGAACAATATATTGACGGCGGCGCGGCCGCGTATTTATGAGGAGAGCAGGGGGACACGCCAGTCGGCCGCCGGGCAGGACCGCCGTTTTCTCTGACGGTATTTGCTTGAGATAAAAAAAACGGAGCGATGTCAACGACATTCGCTCCGTTCTAAACAGCCCGCTGTTACCAGCTTGGCCGTTTGACTGCAAACGCAGTCTTGTATGGCTGGGGTACCAGGATTCGAACCTGGGGTGGCGGAATCAGAATCCGCTGCCTTACCGCTTGGCGATACCCCAAAAATGTGGTGGCTACGACGGGAATCGAACCTGTGACCCCAGCATTATGAGTGCTGTGCTCTAACCAGCTGAGCTACGTAGCCAAATTATACTTAAATATTCGTGGCTTACAATACTTTTTGCCAATTTATTTTGGCTGGGATACCAGGATTCGAACCTGGGGGTGGCGGGATCAAAACCCGCTGCCTTACCGCTTGGCTATATCCCAAAGCAACCGCAACCACAAAAATTCTTGCCTCGCATAACTGAACGAAGCTATTGGCTGGGGTACCAGGATTCGAACCTGGGCGTGGCGGGATCAAAACCCGCTGCCTTACCGCTTGGCTATACCCCATCCGGCGCGTAACCGAAATATGGTGCGGGAGGCGAGACTTGAACTCGCACACCTTGCGGCGCCAGAACCTAAATCTGGTGCGTCTACCAATTTCGCCACTCCCGCAAAGTATGGTGGCTACGACGGGAATCGAACCTGTGACCCCAGCATTATGAGTGCTGTGCTCTAACCAGCTGAGCTACGTAGCCTTCCTTCCGCGTGACCATCATTCGGCGTTGCGGGGCGCATTATGCGTAGTTGCAGAAATTCAGTCAACACCTTTTTTTGGGAATCGGCCTTTGCGCATGCTGTTTGTCCGGCTTATGACCAACCTGATGATAAAAACCGCATAAGGGGGGATTTTAGCACTTTTAGACGCAAAAAAACCGGGCCGTACCGGCCCGAAGATGCTACTAACGGCGCTGCAACAAGTCTGGGCAGGCGGGAAGGCCACGCCTGCTTAACCCCTTCAGCACGGTTTCCCTTTAACACGCTTGCCGCACCCCCGGCGATCGCGGTCTTACCGCGCTGAGGGGCGCTCGATCGGGCAGGAAAACCATGCCCGATTCGACCCCACCAGCACGGTTTCCCTTTATCACGATTGTTGCACGAAAGGCGATCGCGGTCTTACCGCGCTGAGGGGCGCTCGATCGGGCAGGAAAACCATGCCCGATTCGACCCCACCAGCACGGTTTCCCTTTATCACGATTGTTGCACGAAAGGCGATCGCGGGCTTACCGCGCTGAGGGGCGCTCTGTCGGGCAGGAAAACCATGCCCGATTCGACCCCTTCAGCACGGTTTCCCTTTAACACGCTTGTTGCACGAAAGGCGATCGCGGGCCTGACCTATCTGACCTATGCTTCAATAAGCCGATTGATGCACGCCTACGGCGCGTCCCGAGGGATCGTCCATGTTTTTGAAGGACTCGTCCCATTCGATGGCCTTAGCCGACGAGCAAGCCACCGACGGACCGCCGGGAACACACTCGGCGGCGCTGGGTAACGGGAACAGCTCTTCAAAGATTTCGCGGTAGAAATAGGCCTCTTTGGAGGTAGGAGTGTTATAGGGAAAACGGAAATGCGCATTGGCCAATTGCTGATCGGTGATTTGCGCGGCGGCCACTTCCTTGAGGGTATCAATCCAGCTATACCCCACGCCGTCGGAAAATTGCTCCTTCTGGCGCCAGGCAATACTCTGCGGCAGGTAAGACGCAAAGCATTCGCGCAGCACGTGTTTCTCGATTTTGCCGTGGCCGCACATCTTATCCTGCGGATTGATCCGCATGGCCACATCCAGGAAGTTCTTGTCCAGGAAGGGAACGCGGGCTTCCACGCCCCACGCGGACATGGCCTTGTTGGCCCGGGCGCAGTCGTACATATGCAGTGCCTGCAGTTTGCGCACCAGCTCCTCGTGGAACTCTTTGGCGTTCGGCGCCTTATGGAAATAGAGATACCCGCCGAACACCTCGTCGGCGCCTTCCCCTGACAATACCATCTTGATGCCCATGGCCTTGATTTTACGGGACATCAGATACATGGGGGTGGAGGCGCGGATCGTGGTGACATCATAGGTCTCGATGTGATAAATCACATCGCGGATGGCATCCAGTCCTTCCTGCACCGTAAAATGGATTTCATGATGCACGGTGCCCAGATGGGTGGCCACCTCTTTGGCGGCGCGTAAATCCGGGGAGCCTTCCAGGCCGACGGCAAAGGAGTGCAGCTGTGGCCACCAGGCTTCGGTGCGCGCCTGGTCTTCCACGCGGCGGGCGGCATATTTTTTGGTAATGGCGGAAATAATGGAGGAATCCAGGCCGCCGGACAGCAGCACACCGTAAGGCACATCGGACATCAGATGGCTTTTGACCGATTCCTCAAGGGCGTCGCGCAGGGCGGCTTTATCAGTGACGTTGTCTTTGACGCTGTCATAGGAGAACCAATCGCGGCTGTAGTATTCGCGAATTTCGCCATCCTGGCTCCACAGGTAACTTCCCGGGGGGAACTCTTTGATGCTGCGGCAGATAGGCACCAGCGCCTTCATTTCCGAGGCCACGAACAGGGTGCCGTTTTCATCGAAGCCCATATAAAGGGGGATTATGCCCATATGGTCGCGGCCGATGAGGTAAGCGTCTTTTTCGGTATCATAAAGGACAAAGGCGAACATACCGCGCAAATCATCAAGAAATGCCGGTCCCTTTTCCTGATACAGCGCCAGTATCACTTCGCAATCTGAGCCGGTCTGGAATGCGTAGCGGTCCCCCAGTTCCTGACGGAGGGCCTGGTGATTGTAGATCTCGCCGTTTACCGCCAGCACATGGGTGTGGGCGGCATTGTACAGCGGTTGTGCGCCGGTATTGACGTCAACGATGGAGAGACGTTCATGGGCGAGAATCGCTTTGTCGCTGGCGAAGACGCCGGACCAGTCCGGGCCGCGATGGCGCATCAGGCGCGACATTTCCAGCGCTGTTTTGCGCAGTTCCGTGGGATCGGATTTCAGATCCAGGGCACCAAAGATTGAACACATAATTTTTCCTTGCTTCTTTTAGAGTCGTGTAAGCCGTCTCGATAACATCGATTTAGCATCAAAATGCCCCAACTATTCAAGATCTGGCAATGAAAAAAGCCTTGCTGTTGAAGATTAAATAATTTTAATGGCTAAATAATGAGGATTCACTATTAAAAAGGGCCCGGCGGCCCCGGGATTTAACCAATCGTTAATGAATAAAACGGCTCATTCGTCTTTTCCGACATTTAGTTGCCTTCCAGCAAGCGTTGCAGCAGTACGCCGTTGAGCATGGCCCGTTTCACCAGGGCAAAGGCGCCGATGGCCGAGCCGTGGTTCAGCGCGGAAATCACCACCGGCAGATTTTGCCGGAAACCGCTGAGAGTCTGGTTATCAATGCAGCGCTGCACCGCAGGCAGCAGGACTTTATGCGCTTCGGTAATTTCACCGGCCAGCACCACTTTTTGCGGATTGAACAGGTTGATGGCGATGGCGATCACCTTGCCAAGATGATGTCCCACCTGCTCGATGACCTCGCATGCCAAAGGGTCGCCACGGTTGGCGGCTTTGCAAATGGCGTCAATCTGGCAATTGTCTAGAGTGAGCTTGCTCGGGTAGCCCTGGTTGAGCAAATGCCGTACCCGTTGTTCGATGGCGCCGTTGGCGGCAATGGTTTCCAGACAGCCAAAGTTGCCGCAGTGGCACCGCTCTCCAAGCGGGTCTACCTGGATATGACCGATTTCCCCCACGTTGCCGTTACTGCCGAGAAAAATCTGGCCATTCACCAGGATGCCCGCACCGGTGCCGCGGTGCAAACGAACCAAAATGGAGTCATCGCAGTCACGGGATGCACCAAAATAGTGCTCCGCCAGCGCCAAACTGCGGATGTCGTGGCCGACAAAAGCGGTTAAATGGAACCGCTTTTGTAAATTTTCCACCAGAGGCCACTGATTGACGGTGATATGCGGCATATAGCGCACCACGCCGGAATAGGGATCCACCAGGCCCGGCAGAATCACCGAAATGGCAATGAGCTCACGGATCTTGCGCTGGCTTTGTTCCAGAAAACGGCCGATGGCGGTAAACAGCGCCTCTTCCAGCGCCTGCTGGGTCCGCTCAGGCAGCGGCACATACTCTTCGCACAGGGATTTGCCGGTGAGATCATACAGGGTGATGGTCGTGTCGTGACGGCCCAGGCGAATGCCGATGGCCTGAAAGGCGCGGGTTTCGGCAACGATGGAGATTGCCCGGCGGCCGCCGGTGGAGGCCTGTTGATCCACTTCGCGGATCAGGCCGCGTTCCAGCAGCTGGCGGGTAATCTTGGTGATGCTGGCCGGCGCCAGCTGACTCTGTTCCGCTATCTGAATGCGCGATATCGGACCTGATTGGTCTATCAGGCGGTAGACCGCCGCGCCATTAAGTTGTTTTACAAGATCAACATTACCTATCGGGGCCTGTCCGCCTGGGGTCATCAGTGCTCTACTCGCTCATCGTTAAACTTCATCGCCATTCACGATGGTTTTGATTATCCGGTAATCGCGGGTAAAGGCGGTAAGGTTAGCCGCTTTACCCACCTGCAGCGTACCCAGACGATCGCTTATACCCAGAGCCTGCGCGGGGTATAAGGTTGCCATACGCAACGCTTCATCCAACGGAATACCGACATACTCGACGCTATTGCGTACCGCGTCAATCATCGTGAGAGCCGAACCGCTCAGTGTGCCGTTTTCATCCAGGCACAGGCCGTCGCGGTAGTAGATTGTTTTACCGGCGAAAATAAACCGGTCAATCTTGCCGTCGGCTCCGGCCGGCGCGGTGGCATCGGTAATCAGCACCAGCTTTTCACCCTTGATGCGTTTAGCGTTGCGCACGTTGGCGTAATTGACGTGCAGACCGTCGACGATGATGCCGCAGTAAATTTCCGGCGCATCGAAGATGGCCCCGATAAGGCCCGGTTCACGGCCCACCAGTTGGGGCATGGCATTAAACAGGTGGGTGGCGGAGCCGACGCCGGCGGCAAAACCCGCTTTCGCCTGTTCATAGGTGGCGTTTGAATGTCCGGCGGAGACCACGATGCCCGCCTGCCGCAGGCGGCGGATAACGCCGGCATCCACCTGTTCCGGCGCCAGGGTGATCTGGGCGATAACGTCGGCATTGGCGCACAGATAGTCAATCATCGCCGCGTCGGGGGTCCGCATCAGCGCCGGATCGTGTGTGCCTTTTTTGATGGGATTCAAATAAGGCCCTTCCAGGTGCAGACCCAGCGCCTGGTTTTTATGTTGGGCTAAAAAAGCGCGCATCACGTCAATGGCGCGATGCATGAATTCATCAGTGCTGGTGATAAGCGTCGGCAGGAAGCTGGTACAGCCCGATTTCTCATTGGCACGCTGCATAATTTCCAGCGTACCAACCGATAAAGCGTCGAGGGAGTCGTTGAATTGCACTCCGCCGCAGCCATTAAGCTGCAGATCGATAAAACCCGGCGCCAGGATGGCTCCGGACAAATCACGGCGTTCTATATCGGCCGGCAACGAGGCCGTCGGACAAACTGCGCTGATCAAGGCGTCGTCTATGATTAGCGCATAGTCGTCAAGTACTTGATAGCCGGTAAAAATACGGCCATTGATTAATGCGTACATCGTTCGCTCCCGGTTGACAGTCAAACAGCTTTAAGACTATCCGCTTCCAGTTCACGGAAATATTTCACTGTTTTGACCTTAAGTTCCAAAGTAGAAGGTTCATCGCAAACCATCACCGCTTTAGCATGAAGTTGTAGGCAACTGATAGTCCACATATGATTGACATTACCTTCCACCGCGGCTTGCAAAGCCAGGGCTTTTTGGTGGCCAATCACCAGAATCATCACTTCTTCCGCGTCCAGCAGGGTGCCGACGCCCACGGTCAGGGCGAAACGGGGAACCTTTTCCACATCATCATCGAAGAAGCGGGAATTTACCCGGCGGGTTTCCTGTGTCAGGGTTTTGATGCGGGTGCGGGACGCCAGCGACGAGGCCGGTTCATTAAAGGCGATATGACCATCGTTGCCGACGCCGCCCATAAACAGATGGATCTTGCCGTAGGATTTGATTTTCTCTTCGTAGCGTCGGCACTCTTCGTCGATGTCAGGCGCATTGCCGTTAAGAAGGTTGATATTTTCGCGCGGGATATCGATATGATCGAAGAAATTCTTATGCATGAAAGTATGATAGCTCTCAGGATGCGACGCGGGCAGGCCGACGTATTCATCCATATTGAAAGTGACCACATTTTTAAAGCTGACCTGGCCCGCTTTATGCATTTCAATAAGATATTTGTACGCTTCAAGGGGGGTGCTGCCGGTGGGCAGTCCCAGGATAAAGGGTCGTTCCGCGGTGGGTTTAAACGCATTGATGCGGCTGACGATATAGGCGGCGGCCCATTTGCCGACTTCAGCGGCGGTTTGTAACGGAATGAGTCTCATCATTGACCTCTTGCAGATTAGGGCATATCTCCGGCCTGGCATGAAGAGTATAGCGTTGACGCCTTCCCCCTGAAACAATTAGGGACTACTCTTCACGCCGCCGGTACAGTTTTATGCGGATTTTTCGCTTAGCAAAATAAGTTTGACATATTTATCAGAATAAGTCACAAATTCGACAGCAACAAGGTGACAATAATCACATATTGCTGGTATTTAATTTGCGTTGAAAATTAAACTTCCTACACTGCTGGTGATGGGGTCATTTAACGCGAAATTGGAAGCAGGCAGGGGTAACAGCCCAAAATTTGGGTTGTACAATAGGGTCTAAAGGGGAATCAAGGTGAATATACTCAGTTATCTACAGAAGATCGGCCGTGCGCTGATGGTGCCGGTGGCGACATTGCCCGCCGCCGCCATCCTGATGGGTGTCGGCTACTGGATTGACCCGGTGGGCTGGGGAAGCGACAGTTCGCTGGCCGCTTTTTTCATCACAGCCGGTTCGGCAATCATCAATAATATGTCTTTGCTGTTCGCCGTGGGCGTGGCGTACGGCATGTCCAAGGACAAGGATGGCGCGGCGGCGTTGTCCGGCCTGGTGGGTTTCATGGTGGTCACCACCCTGTGCGCGCCGGCGGCAGTGGCGATGATTCAGAAAATTCCGGTGGCCAGCGTTCCCGCGGCCTTCGGCAAGATCAATAACCAGTTCGTCGGCATCTTGGTGGGCATCATTTCCGCCGAGCTGTATAACCGCTTCAGCCAAGTCGAGCTGCCCAAGGCCCTGTCATTCTTCAGCGGACGGCGCCTGGTGCCTATACTGGTTTCCTTTGTGATGATCGTCGTATCGTTCATCCTGATGTATGTCTGGCCGGTGATTTTTAATGCCCTGGTGGGTTTCGGGGTGTACATCCAGCATATGGGCGCGCTCGGCGCGGGCATCTACGCCTTCTTTAACCGCCTGCTGATTCCGGTCGGCCTGCACCATGCGCTGAACTCGGTATTCTGGTTCGACGTGGCCGGCATCAACGACATTCCCAAATTCCTCGGCGGCGCGCAATCCATCGCCAACGGTACCGGTATCCCCGGCATCACCGGCCGCTATCAGGCCGGCTTCTTCCCGATCATGATGTTCGGTTTGCCCGGCGCCGCTCTGGCCATCTATCATTGCGCCCGTCCGGAAAACAGAAGCAAAGTGGCCGGTATCATGCTGGCCGGCGCCTTCGCCGCGTTTTTTACCGGTATCACCGAACCGCTGGAATTCTCCTTCATGTTCGTGGCGCCGGTGCTGTATTTCCTGCACGCGCTATTAACCGGTTTGTCGGTATTTATCGCCGCCAGCATGCACTGGATGGCCGGTTTCGGCTTCAGCGCCGGCCTGGTGGATATGGTGCTGTCGTCCCGCAACCCGCTGGCCGTGCACTGGTATATGCTGATTCCGCAAGGGATTGTGTTTTTCGTCATCTATTATGTGGTATTCCGTTACACCATCAACCGCTTCAATCTGCTGACCCCGGGACGTGAACTGGCCATGGCCGGCGATGAAGCAGACGGTTACGATGTCGATGTGGACGCTAACCCGGTAGCAGGCGGCAAGGCCGGCGAAACCGAAGTGCTGGCGCGCCGTTTTATCAGCTCGGTAGGCGGATCGGATAACCTGACCGGTATCGATGCCTGCATCACCCGTCTGCGCCTGAGCGTCAAAGACTCGGCGATAGTAAATGAATCCCTGGCGAAAAACCTGGGGGCTCAGGGGGTGATTCGTTTAAATAAAGAGAGCGTGCAGATTATCGTCGGCACCCGTGCCGAAATCATTGCCGATGCCATGCGCAAAGTGCTCACCACCGGCCCGGTGGCGGCGGCCAGGTCGGTTTCCCAAGCGCCCGCGGCGGCGCCGGTTACGCCGATTCATGCACCCCAGGACGCGCGTCCGGTTGTGGTCAGCCTGATTTCACCGCTGACCGGTGAAATCGTGCCGCTGGAGCAGGTGCCTGATGAAGGTTTTGCCAGCAAAGCCGTGGGGGAGGGGGTAGCCGTTCGTCCCACCGGTAAGCTGGTCTTGTCGCCCGCCAACGGGACGCTGGTGAAGATGTTCGGTACCCACCATGCATTTTGCCTGGAAACCGACACCGGCGCCGAAGTGGTGGTGCATATCGGTATCGATACCGTCAATTTGCAGGGGCAGGGTTTCACCTGTCTGGTGGACGAAGGCAGCAAGGTCACCCAGGGACAGCCGATTCTTGAGCTCGATCTGGAATATCTGAATGCCAACGCCCGTTCCATGATAAGTCCGGTGGTTATCACCAATATGGACCAGTTCGGTGCGATTTCCGCTACCGCTACCGGCCTGGTGATTGCCGGCGAAAGTAAATTGCTCGATATCACCGCGAAATAAGTCCTGAACCGTTCCGATGGTTGTCGATAAACGTACTGGGAGTCAATTAGTCGGGACGGGATGATAGAAAAGTAAACCGTCCGCGCCAGGGATGGCGCGGATCGAGCCTACAAGGACGTATTCACGGCGGGTTTACGATCTAGTATTCTGTCCCGACCGGGCACGTTGTCAATAAGCTACGGAACGGTAAACCGTCCCTCCATTTTTCCAGCCAAGCCCGTTTGCCCTTATCCCCCGTCCATTCCCTGCTTATGGTAGAATAGTGCTAACCGGCAACGCTCCGTCATTGAACGCCGAGCGGGCATCCGGCCAAGTCCGGCTTGAGATTTTTCGCAACTAACGGTTGTGTCGGAACCTGGCATGTTGGAACATATAGCCTTATGGGTATTAGAGGAATGAATGTCGTGCTTTCGTTTAGAGGAACATCAAGATGAGTGAGGCTGAAGCCCGCCCGACTAATTTTATTCGTCAAATTATTGATGAAGATCTGGCCACCGGGAAGCACACCTCCGTGCATACCCGTTTCCCGCCGGAGCCTAACGGCTATCTGCATATCGGCCATGCCAAATCCATTTGCCTGAATTTCGGCATCGCCAAGGATTATCAGGGAAAATGCAACCTGCGGTTCGACGATACCAATCCGGCGAAAGAAGATATCGAATATGTCGATTCCATCAAGCAGGACGTGAAATGGCTGGGATTTGAGTGGAGCGGTGAAATCCATTATTCCTCGGATTACTTTGATCAACTGCACGCCTATGCCATCGAATTGATCAACAAAGGGCTGGCCTACGTGGACGAGCTCTCTCCCGACGCCATCCGCGAATACCGCGGCAATTTGACCACTCCCGGCAAAAACAGCCCGTTCCGCGAGCGTCCGGTGGAGCAGAACCTGGCGCTGTTCGCCATTATGCGCAGCGGCGGATTCCCGGAAGGTTCCGCCTGCCTGCGGGCCAAAATCGACATGGCCTCGCCTTTTATGGTGATGCGCGACCCGGTGCTTTACCGTATCAAGTTCGCCGAGCATCATCAGACCGGGTCCAAGTGGTGCATCTATCCGATGTATGACTTTACTCACTGCATCTCCGACGCCCTGGAAGGCATCACCCATTCATTATGCACCCTCGAGTTCCAGGATAACCGCCGCCTGTATGACTGGGTGCTGGACAATATCACCATTCCCTGCCATCCGCGGCAGTATGAATTTTCGCGGCTCAACCTCGAATACGCCATTATGTCCAAGCGTAAGCTTAACCAGCTGGTGGCGGATAAGATTGTCGAGGGCTGGGACGACCCGCGCATGCCCACCATCTCCGGCTTGCGCCGCCGCGGTTATACCGCCTCGTCTATTCGTGAGTTTTGCCGCCGCATCGGGGTGACCAAGCAGGAAAACAACGTGGAAATGGCCGCGCTGGAAGCCTGTATCCGCGAGGATTTGAACGAATCCGCGCCTCGCGCGATGGCGGTTATCGATCCGGTGAAAGTCATTATCGAGAATCTGCCGGCGGGTTACGAAGAAGACGTCACCATGCCCAATCATCCCAACAATCCGGCGATGGGAAGCCGTCAGGTAGCCTTCAGCCGCGAGATCTATATCGATCGCGCGGATTTTCGCGAAGAGGCCAATAAACAGTACAAGCGCCTGGTGCTGGGTAAAGAGGTCCGTTTGCGCAACGCCTATGTCATCAAGGCTGAGCGCATCGATAAAGACCTGCAGGGTGAGATCACCGCTATCTATTGTTCTTACGATCCCGAGACCCTGAGCAAGGATCCGGCGGACGGGCGCAAGGTAAAAGGCGTGATCCACTGGGTTTCCGCCACGCGCAATATCGCGGCGGAGTTCCGGTTATACGACCGTTTGTTCAGCGACGCCAATCCGGCGGCGGCGGATGACTTTCTCGCCACCATCAATCCGCAATCCCTGGTAATCAAGCAGGGTTTCGCCGAGTGCGGCGTCCTGAACGCCAAGCCGGAACAGCCCTATCAGTTCGAACGGGAAGGGTATTTTTGCGCCGACAGCCGCTACTTTAGCCAGCAGCATCCGGTGTTCAACCGCACCGTGGGGCTGCGGGATACCTGGACTAAAATCGCCCTTTGACCGGCATGTTCAGTCCCATGCGGGCGGCGCCTATGGCGCCGTTGAAAGAGGACGAAGAGGCCTTGGCAAAGGTCAGCGCCGTATAAGGTAGGGGTTTGCGGGTAAACAGGCCGGTACGCTCCACGAGCCGGTCATAGGGGAAATCCGCCATATCCATCACGCCGCCCCCCAGCAAAACGTAATCGGGATCGAACAGGTTGATCCCGGTTGCAATGGCTTTTGCCGCCAAATCCATAAACTCCGCCAGGCTCTTTTCATTTCGGGCATAGGTGAAAATCTCAGTCAGCGGGTAGTCCCGGGGCGCTCCGGCGTACCAGCGGGCCAGGGCCACGCCGGAGCACAGGGTTTCCAGACAGCCCGGATTGCCGCAGCCGCAGCGGGCGGCGGGATCCCCCAGGGGGATGTGGCCGAGTTCGCCGGCGACCCCGTGCGCGCCGACATAAGGGGCACCGTTCAGCCAGACCCCGAAACCGAAGCCGGTCCCCAGATAGAAGCCCAGAACCAGCTTATCCGCTATCTGCCCCTCGGTGACGTCATAATACAATTGCATATTCACATCACGTTCAAAGGTCACCGGGCATAAAAAATTCTCTTCCAGGCAGGTGGCCAGATCGGTGAATTCCCCGGCATCGCAAGGCAGGTTGGGCACGGAAATAATGGTCCTTTTATCCCGGCCGATGGAGGCGGGAAGACCTATCATCAAGGCGGCGACATCCGCCTCGCGGCCTGACAGATGCCCCTTGATAAAGGCTACCAGCCCCTTGGCCAGGCCGCCGGCTATCACCGGTTGGGTTCTTTCCTTATCGGTTATCACTACCTGGCCGTGAGCGGTTAATAAACAGATCCTGATATGGGTGGCGCCCATATCCACCCCTACCACGACTTTTTGGCGTTTACGCATGGCCGTCAGCCTCGTTCTGGGCATGCTGGATATTCGCCTGCATGATTTGCCAGGCCTGGCGGATATCGGCGGCATTGTTGAATAAACCGGAGGAGCCGACGATAAACACATCCGCGCCCGCCTCAATCAAGGATTTAAACGTCCGCTCATTGCACGAACCGTCAATTTCGATTTCATAGCGCAGCCGATGCTGTTCGCGATAGCGTTTCAGCTCCCTGATTTTATCCAGCATTTCACTGATAAAAGGCTGGCCGGCAAAACCGGGATCGACGGTCAGCACGGTAATTTTATCCGCGAGATGGATATAATATTTCATGACCTCCACCGTGCTTTCCGGACTCAGGATAAAACCCACCTTTAGCCCCAGGGAAGTGATTTTATCCACCACCCGGAACGCCTGGCCGGAAAGCGTTTCGGGATGCAGGGTAATCATACCGGCGCCGGCGGCGGCCAGTGTTTCGATATAATCCTCGGGATTGGTGACCATCAAATGGCAGTCCATGGGCTTGGTGGCCAGACGTTTTACCTGCTCGACAAAAAACGGCGACAGCGTCAGGTTGGGCACAAAATGCCCGTCCATGATATCGATATGCAGATAATCGGCGTGACCATCGATAAATTCGATCTGTTCTTTAAAATTGCTTAAATCCATACACATCAGAGAAGGCGAAATTTTCATATCGGGCCCCTATTTACTGATCAGCCGATCTAATGCCACGGCGGCGATAATTAATCCCCCCATGACCACTAATTGGTAATACGTTTGTACTTGCAGAATATTCAGTCCGTTATTGATGGTACCTATAATCAAACCGCCGATAACCACGGAGAAAATCCGCCCTTTGCCGCCAAAAAAACTGGTTCCGCCGATGATGGCGCTGGCGATGGCATAGGTCTCAAAACCGATACCGGCCAGAGGTTCCGCCGCCCCCAGGCGCGCGGTCGACACCACGCCGGCCAGCCCGGCGCAGATGCCGGAAATGATAAATACGATAAGAATGTGGAATTTGACATCGATGCCGGAAAAGAAGGCGGAATTCTTATTCCCCCCCAGGGCGTAAATGTTGCGGCCAAGACGGGTATGGGAGGTGATGAACCACAGGATGACGGCAATCAACAAGGCAAAGATCACCGGGACCGGGATCCCTAATGGACTGGCGGCGAAAAAATTAACGAAACCGAATGAAAAGCCATAAACCGAATTGGCATCGGAAATAACCAGCGTGACGCCGCGGAAAATCGCGTTGGTACCAAGGGTAATGATAAACGGATGCAGGCCGGTCCAATTCACCAGACAGCCATTAATAGCCCCGAGCAGTCCGCCCACCAACACTCCGCCGATCAGCGCCGCCGATAGAGGGTCAAGACCCGCCAGCATCAATTTTGCCGTTACCATGCCGGACAACGCCAATACTGCCCCAACCGACAGGTCGATACCCGCCACCAGTATGGCAAAAAATTCCCCCATGCCGATAAGCACGGTAACCGACCTTTGCACCAGAATCTGAGTGATATTATTGGCTTTTAAAAAATACTCACTGGATAAAGAACCAAAGATCGCAACGATAATGGCCAGGATAAAAAAGGTGCCGTATTGATCCCAAAATTTCTGGAAGTTGAACTTGGACTTATCCATTTTTATTTCCCCTAATTTTGTGGTAGCGCCCATTTCATGATATCCTCTTCGCTGATAGATTCGTTATTATCAAGAATATTGGCCAGTTGCCCTTCGCAGAATATGGCGATGCGATCGCAGACAGATAATATTTCCTGTAATTCAGAAGAGACCATTAAAATAGTCTTGCCGGTAGCAGCCAGGTTACGCATCACTTTATAAATTTCCGCTTTGGCGCCGACATCTATACCACGGGTGGGTTCATCAAAAATAATAACTTCCGGTTCACAGCATAGCCATTTTGATATCAATACTTTCTGCTGATTACCGCCGGAAAGTTCAGTGATATTTTGATCCACCGAACTGCATTTCAAAGACAATAATTCTTTTTGCTGCTCAGCTAATTCGCGCTCGCGCTCTTGGTTGAATAAACCCATGGCGCCCTTGAAACCACCATCTTTCAGGCTTTTACTGATGGCTATATTCTGGGCGATGGAAAAATTCTCAAAAAATCCGTTTTCGCGCCGGCTTTCCGTGATATACCCCATGCCTTTTTTCAAGGCGTCCAGAGGCGACGAGGGCGTGATATCCACGTTATGCAGCTTAACCCGGCCGGTACTGGTGGGCTCAACCCCGAAAATACAGTTCATGAATTCCGTGCGGCCTGAGCCCACCAGGCCGGCAAACCCCATGATTTCGCCTCTTTTCACCGTAAAGGAGATATGTTTCACCCGGCGTTTGTCTTTGCTGGTGATATCGCAGACTTCAAAAATGGTGTCGGCATCCTCCACGCCGACGCTCTCCTTCATGGCGCGGAACCGATTTTGCAGTTCCCGCCCCACCATCATCCGAACGATATCGTCATTGGTAACGTCGGTGACCCGTCCGGAGGCCACGCTGTTGCCGTCTTTCATGACCGTGAACCGGTTACAGATCCGCCGGATTTCGTTCAGCTTATGGGAGATATAGACGATGGCAGTGCCATCTTGCCGCAGCTGATTCATTATCAGGAAAGATAATCCACCTCGTTATAGGTTAATGAAGAGGTGGGTTCATCCATAATAATAACCCGCGCATCCAGCATTAAGGTTTTAGCGATTTCCAGCATCTGCTTTTGGCTGATGGAAAGGTTACGCACCTTTTCATCCAGCCTGACTTTAATCCTACCCGCAATAACATGATGGCCGCTTTGGTCCGCATCTCCTGCCAGTCTACCCGATTAAATCCCAAGGTCCTTTTAACCGGCAATCGGCCGATAAACAGATTTTCCAACACGGTAAGTTCATCAATAACGCTCAGCTCCTGATATATAATACCAATACCCAGCTTTGCGGCTATTTTATGATCCAGTCTATTGTATTCAATATTATCAATGGTGATTTTACCCGCCGTCGGTTCATAAATGCCGGAGAGAATTTTCATCAGGGTTGATTTGCCGGCGCCATTTTCTCCCAATAACGCATGTATTTCATGGGTGAAGATTTCAAAATCAACGGATTTTAATGCCTGCACGGGTCCGAAACTTTTAGCGATCCCTTCCATTTTAATATATGGCGCGGTCATATCATTCTCCGGCGTATGCATGTTATGCAGATTTAATCGCTATTTGTCGGGATTATTTCGTCACTAATATTGAATCCACGGTGACAATTTTAGGCTGGGCATTCAATGCTATCAGCTTTCCGGATTTAACCGAGTCCACCAAAATAGCTAGGCCGTTGGCGCCGATTTCCGCCGGGTTTTGCGCCACGGTGGCGGTCATCATTCCCTCGGAAACCATCTTACGGGCTTCCGGCACCCCGTCGGTGCCCACCACCAGGATATGTCCGGTTTGTCCGGCATTGGCCACCGCCTGGGCTACCCCCATTGCCATGGTATCGTTAGCGCAGTAAAACGCCTTGAGCTTGGGATTACGCTGCAGGACATTGGTGGCGACATCCAGCGCCTTGATGCGATCCCAATCCGCCGGCTGGCTGGCGACCAGTTTGATATTGCTGTCGGCTTTGAACGCTTGGGTGGCGCCGACACGGCGCGATTCACCGGAAGCATTGCCGGCCTTGCCTTCAATAATGGCCACGTCGCCGCCGTCTTTACCCAGTTTGCCAATAATGTATTTGGCCGCGCTGGCGCCGACGGTAACGTTATCAGTGGTAATGAAGGCTTCCACGTTGCCTTTGGCTTTGGTGAGGCTGTCCATATCGATTTTTTCATCGAGATTCACCAGGTGAATGCCTTGCTGATAAGCCTTGGCCACCGGGATAACCAGGTTTACCGAAGATAAAGGCGCAAAGGCGATGCCTTTATAATTTTTATTGGTCAAATCCTCGAACAACTGTAATTGCGATTGAAAATCCCCCTCGGAGGGTGATGCGAAAATATCGACGGTTACACCCAGCTCCTTTGCCTTTTGCTCAACGCCTTGTTTCATTTCCACCCAATAAGGATTGGACAGGGTTTTCAATACGACGGCGTAATCGGCTGCCGCCCGGGCCGCCACGGTGGACAACATCAACCCGCAGGCCGCACTGCCGACAAATTTAATGAATTTATTCATTTTTTATCTCCAAGAGAGAATTATTTATAATCACGCTTCAGATACTGGGTAATGGCACTGGTTTTTTCCAAATTTTTATTAGCTAAATCAATATCCTGCCTGGCTACCGAAACAAAAAACGCATCCAGCAGGGTCAATTGCAGAATACGGGCCGAGGCATTCCTGCCCAGCAGCGGCGTTTCCGGGGCCGGTGAACAGATGTTGAAATCCGCCAGCCGCGCTATGGCTGAATTGCTGCTGTGGGTAATGCAGATAATTTTCGCCCCGTTGTCCTTGGCAATTTCCACCACCCGCTTGAGATCGGTGGTGCGGCCCGAATGGGACACCACCAGCGCCGCATCGCCGGGCTGTAACAGGGATGCCGACATCATCATCAGGTGGGCATCGCGGAATGCGGTGCAGCGTAGGCCGATTTTCAGGAATTTGTGCTGAACGTCGGTACAAATTGAATTCGAGCCGCCGACGCCATAGAGTTCACGCTGGCGGGCATTGAAAAAACAGCGGGCGGCCTGCTGGATCTCCTGCGCATCGACAATGGCCTGGCCTTCAACGATGGTGCGTACCGTGAGGTTAAACACCTTATTCACCAGATCCTCCGGACTGTCATCCGGCGACAGTTCGGCGGTAATATCATGATCCGCATGATCAAAATATTCGACAATCGCGCTGCGTAGCTGCCGAAAACCGCTGAAGCCCAGAATTTTCGACACCTTGACAATCATGGCTTCCGACATGCCGAGGCTTTGCGCCACCTCTTTAATGCCGGAAATATGGCTAAGATTGCCTGGCGTTAAAAACCACTCCACGATTCGGCTTTCATTTTCGGTCATCCCTTCTTGCTTGATGCGAAGATAGGGAGCGATGCCGATACCTCGGGGCATGGCGCCGTTCAGTTCCGATTCAGTCATTTTCAGATCTCTGATTATCATTGCTGACGGCACTATATCAACATAGGATGCATAACAAATATGCAGCATACTTCACGTTTTAAAATAATTTATAAAGTTAGTGCTTTTTGTAAAAGTAATGCCGGGCATTGCTAATGGCGCCGTGAAAACGACACCGAAGCCTTACTGATAAAATATTATTATAATACAATAGGTAACATGTATTTTTAGCGAAGATTTTTTTTCGCTTGTGGATTTGAACAGCAGGGATGAGAATTGATGGGTGTGTTATTGTTTTAAATATTTATAATAAATTTTAATTTGTGAAGTTTCTTATGCTGACGCGATTCCGCGGCGCAGGCTCAACGGGCTGTGGCCGCCTGGCCGGCATGAAGGGGCTGAGTAGCGAATGGAGTGAAAGAATTAACGGCAGCGGGATAAGAAACGGGACGGCATCAGTCCATGTGCCATCGGCAATTTGCGGAATAACCAAAACCACCCGTTTCAGCAGTGGTTTTCAAGCTTTGAACGATGCCCTGTGTCGCTATGGTTACTCTTTAAGGCTGTGCACCGCTTCGTCAACATCATGATCGTGCAGGGTCTCATCCTCACGGCAATTACCGACTTCACAATGGCCATAAAGATATAAACTGTGATTAGTGAGTTTGATATTGTGTTTTTTAGCGATATCCCGTTGGCGCGCTTCGATAAACTCGTCACGAAATTCAATGACCTTGCCGCAATCGAGGCAGATCAGGTGGTCGTGATGATGTTGCTGCGTCAGTTCAAAAACGGATTTACCGCCTTCGAAATTATGGCGGGTGACGATCCCGGCGTCATCAAACTGATTCAGTACGCGATAAACGGTGGCTAAACCAATCTCCTCACCCATATCGATCAGTTTTTATAGAGATCCTCCGCACTGACGTGATGGCATTCCGGATCTTGCAGCACTTCCAGAATTTTAAGTCTGGGAAGTGTGACTTTCAGGCCGGCCTTCTTCAATGCAATATTATTGTCAGTCATGCGGGTTTAGTCCTGTTGCTTTGATAATCTGATTGTAGGCTAATGTAGCCTATAACAATGGTCGGCCTGAAAAATGTAACGCCGTCTCATTATAGGACTGCCTGTGTAAAATGAAAACCGCGGCCTTTTTACAATGATAGTCTGTTTAAGGTGAGGCAAGTTTTATCACATTTCATTAAAATCGGTCTAACCGCCAGGCTATTGTACTGCTTTGTGGATGAAAGTTAAAAACTTGTATCTATCGATTTGAAAGGAATTATATATCAACAGCTTCAACCGGCCGTCAACGCTATGGACGGCACGGGTTTAGCCGGGAAACCCGGCGGCGGCTCAGCCGAGCTTGAGTTCGGCGCTGATTTGTTTTACCCAGGCGTCCACGCGGTCATTGGTCAGCTCTGGCTGGCGATCTTCGTCTATGGCCAAACCGATAAAATGCTTATCGTCCGCCAGACCCTTCGATGCTTCAAAATGGTAGCCGGCGGTAGGCCAATGACCCACGATGGTGGCGCCATGGGGTTCGATGATATCGCGAATGGTGCCCATGGCATCACAAAAATATTCGGCGTAGTCTTCCTGATCGCCGCAGCCGAACAGCGCTACCTGTTTTCCCGTGAAATCAATGTCTTCCAATGTGGGGAAAAAGTCGTCCCAGTCACATTGCGCTTCGCCGTAATACCAGGTGGGAATGCCCAGCAGCAGGGTGGAGAATTGTTCCAGGTCCTCTTTGCTGCTTTTGGCAATGTCATGCACTTCGGCAACATCGGCGCCCAGCTGCTTTTGAATCATTTTGGCAATATTTTCGGTATTGCCGGTGTCACTGCCAAAAAAAATGCCTACGCTTGCCATGAATTTGAAAACCTCTTAAATATTAAGGATATGGTTTACCAGACGATCAACCGGCTTTTCGGGAAATAATCGTGCAATAATAGCAGACCCTCACAGCGGGAGAAACTCGTTCAACCGGAGTTTTATCGCAAAAGCCGGTCTTTTCCGGTCCCGGACGGCGAGCCCGGCCTTAATCTTCCTTGCCGGCGGCATCCTGATGCCGTTCCAGCTCGGCCAGCAGGATTTGTTCAATCAGCTCGCTGCGGGAGAGATCGTGCTGAAAAGCCAGCTCGTTTAATGCAGCCACCGCCTGCGCATTGATTTTTAACTCAACCCGGCGCAGACCCCGCACCTTGTCCCGGCGCAATTGATTGCGTTTATTGATTCGCAATTGTTCATCACGGGAAAGCGGGTTGGTTTTCGGGCGCCCCGGGCGTTTTTCATCGATAAACAAATCCAGGGTGGTGCGGTCCGTTTGTTCTTTTGCCATAAGTCGTGAAGGGATTGTGCATCCAAAAGCGGGCGGGTAAGTCCTTGCCGGTAAACATAGCAAGCCATATTACCCCACCCCGGTGATAAACGACAATGATTAACACTGCCGGATGGGTAAACCGGCCGGTCGCGGTTAGCTCCCCAGGGAATCCGCCAGAAACCGCACAACGGCGCGCAGCGTCGCTTCAGGCTTTTGGGCATGCACCCAATGGCCCGCGCCGGCCACCACGTGGGCCCGCGCCCGTGGAAACTGCCGCCGGATGGCTTCGCTGTACTCCTCCTTCACATAGGGGGAGAGGCCGCCGCGGATAAATAATACCGGCCCGTCCCAGGGCGGTATTTCCTTCCAGCCGATAAGCGCCGGATAGTTTTCCCATAATGCATCGATATTAAATCGCCACGCGCCCTGGGAAAAGGATTTCAATAAGAACTGAATAGTGTCCTTATCGTCGATATCCTGTTCCATCAGCAGCGCCGCCTCGCTACGCTGCGCCGCTCCCGCCTTCTCCACCCGTCTGAGAGGCGGCGAATACCGAGTCGTGATGGCGGGTGGGATAGGCCACCGGCGCGATATCAATCACCACCAGCGCGGCGATGCGATCCGGCATCAGCGCCGACAGCGCCATAGCCACCTTGCCCCCCATGGAGTGGCCGATAATGATGCATTTCCCCAATTGCAATTCGTCAAGCAAGGCCGCCACATCCCCGCTCATGGCGCCATAACCGGCCTCGTCGTCGTGGGGCGAAAGGCCGTGATTGCGCAGATCGATTTGCAGGGTGGCATGATTTTCCCCCAGCGGGCGCGCCAGTACGCCCAGATTGTCCAAACTGCCGAACAGGCCGTGCAGTAATACCACCGGCAAAGCGTTTCCCGGTTGCCGGGCCGGTTGCAAACGATAATGTAATTTCATCCCGATCCTCGTGTCGACAGCAAAGGCGACTAGCGTATCATGAGGTATTGACGCCTGCGCCGCAAAAAAGGGTATCAATCCCCGCATCGCCGTCGGGGAAATTCCGACTTTATGCCAAAGCCGGATACTAGCGCTGTTCGCGGGGCCGGTTTAGCTTGTATAATCCTGTTGATTGATTTAAGAGAAGAAAGCCCCCGGATAAAGATGAAAACAATCGAACTCGACGAAGACCTCTACCGTTTTATTGCCAGCCACACCCAGCATATCGGCGAAAGCGCCTCGGACATCCTGCGCCGGATGCTGAAATTTTCTCCCCAGGCCAATGAGCCCGTCCGTCCGGCATCCGCCGCGCCGGCAAAAACGGAAGCCTCGACCCCGGCCCGGGATCGCGTCAGGGCGATGCGTGAATTATTGCTCTCGGACGTCTATGCTGAACAAAACAAGGCGGTAGAGCGTTTCATACTGGTGCTGTCCACCCTTTATTCCTTGTCGCCCGCCGATTTCTCCGAAGCGGCGGACGTGCTGCGCGGCCGTACCCGGACCTATTTTGCCGGCGATGAGCACACGTTATTGCAAAACGGCAGCCATACTAAACCTAAGCAGGTGCCGGGAACGCCCTACTGGGTTATTACCAATACCAACACCGATCGTAAACGGGGTATGGTAGAACACATTATGCTGGCTATGCAGTTCCCGGTGGAACTGACAGATAAAGTTTGCGGCACCATTTGATAAACGACAGCCAATGGAGAAGCACCGATGGCTAATAGCCCCCGTGCCGGACAACCCGCCCGGCAAAGTGATTTGATTAACGTGGCGCAGTTGACCTCGCAATATTATGTTTTGCGGCCCGAGCCAGGTAATGCCGCCCATGCGGTGAAATTCGGTACTTCAGGCCATCGCGGCAGCGCGGGGCGCCACAGTTTCAACGAAGCCCACATCCTGGCCATCAGCCAGGCGATTGCGGAAGAACGTCAAAAACAGGGTGTTACCGGGCCTTGTTATGTGGGCAAAGATACCCACGCCCTGTCCGAACCGGCCTTTATTTCCGTACTGGAAGTGCTGAGCGCCAACGGCGTGGACATCATCGTCCAGCAGGATAACGGCTTCACCCCGACGCCCGCGGTGTCTAACGCCATTTTGGTCCACAATCGCCGCGGCGGTCCCCAGGCGGACGGCATCGTGATTACGCCTTCGCACAATCCGCCGGAAGACGGCGGCATCAAATATAATCCGCCCAACGGCGGACCGGCCGACACCAATCTGACCAAAGTCATCGAAGAGCGCGCCAATGCTCTGCTGGCGGATGAACTGCGGGGCGTGCGGCGCCAATCCCTCGACGCGGCCTGGAACAGCGGCCGTGTCCACGCCCAGGATCTGGTGCAGGCTTATGTGGAAGGTCTGGCGGAGGTGGTGGATATGGCGGCCATCCAGGGCGCCGGCCTCAAGCTGGGCGTCGACCCCCTTGGCGGCTCGGGCATTGCCTATTGGCAGCGCATCGCTGAGCATTACCAGCTGGATTTAACGCTGGTCAATGAAGAAATCGACCAGACGTTCCGGTTTATGTATCTGGATCATGACGGCATCATCCGCATGGACTGCTCGTCGCAGTGGGCCATGACCGGTTTGCTGTCGCTGCGGGACAAGTTCGATTTGGCGCTGGCCAACGATCCCGATTACGATCGTCACGGCATTGTCACGCCCGCCGGGCTGATGAACCCGAACCATTTCCTAGCGGTCTCCATTGATTACCTGTTCCAGCATCGCCCGCAGTGGGGCGCCGACGTGGCGGTGGGTAAAACGCTGGTGTCCAGCGCCATGATCGACCGGGTGGTTGAATCCCTGGGCCGCAAGCTGGTGGAAGTGCCGGTGGGCTTTAAGTGGTTCGTCGACGGCCTGTTTGACGGCAGCCTGGGTTTTGGCGGCGAAGAGAGCGCCGGCGCTTCGTTCCTGCGGTTTGACGGCCGTCCCTGGTCCACCGATAAGGACGGCATCATCATGTGCCTGCTGGCGGCGGAAATCACCGCGGTCACCGGCAAGAATCCGCAGCAGCACTATGACGAGCTGGCGCAACGCTTCGGCGCTCCCAGCTATAACCGTATCCAGGCCCCGGCCACCCATGCCCAGAAAGCCGTTCTGTCCAAGCTGTCGCCGGATCAGGTTGGCGCAAGCATGCTGGCGGGGGATGCCATTACCGCCC
The DNA here is from genome assembly GCF_016865525.2 of Sodalis ligni. Classification (NCBI taxonomy): domain Bacteria; kingdom Pseudomonadati; phylum Pseudomonadota; class Gammaproteobacteria; order Enterobacterales; family Bruguierivoracaceae; genus Sodalis; species Sodalis ligni. The sequence goes on from NZ_CP075169.1 coordinate 1,609,811, forward strand.
GGCTTACCACCGCCCCCGGTAACGGCGCCTCCATCGGCGGCCTGAAAGTAATGACCGCCAACGGCTGGTTTGCCGCCCGGCCTTCCGGTACCGAGGAAGCCTATAAAATTTATTGCGAAAGCTTTCTTGGGCCGAAGCACCGCGAACAAATTGAAAAAGAAGCGGTGGATATCGTCAGCGAGGTGCTGGCGGGGGCGAAATAACCCAACCCGTAGCCATTGCCGTGGAGCAAGCCCTCATGGGTGGCTCACGGCGTGTTGGCGAGCGGGTTGTCCCGGCCGGGAACGTTGTCTGTGAGGGTTCAGGCGCTGATAATTCAGCGCCTTTGTGCACGAGGGTTTGAGAGGACGGCGGAGTCTTCCCGCCTTCGATTCGATTGCGCTGAGCGTGGCGCACCCCGTGCCATTTTGAACGTTTTCGCTCTAACGGTTTTGTGCCGGTAAGTTATTCTCCAGCAGGCCAAGCCATGGAGGGAATGAGGTCGATTCATCAGCACGTCGGAAAAGCGAGATTAATTCGCTGAATCCTAGAGGTAAGGGGGTTTTCGCTTCCCAGCCCAATAACGCTTTCGCACGATGAGGATTGCCAACAAATCTGGAAACGTCGAACGCGCGAGAGGGTGCATCATGGATGCCAATCTCGATTCCGTCGGCGGCCAGGGATACCGCAAGGCGAGCCAGCTGATTTAGCGTAACGCCCTGACCCGAGACGAAATGGACGGGAGGCAAGAGCTCTTTCTTCCCCGTGGCTTCCACTAAACGAAAGAGTCCTTCCGCCACATCGGAAACATGGGTAAAGTCAAATGTGTTTGCCCCGCCGTCCACCCTGAGCTCTCCGCCGAAAGCCGCGGTTCTGGCAAATGCCACCGCAACGCGATCGGCATGATCTGAAATGGCTCCATAGACATTGGAAAACCTGCAGATATTGGCCCGGATTCCTGAGGAAACCGCGTCATGAATCAGACGTTCCCCCTGGACTTTCATTTTTGCATAGGCATTTAGCGGCAGAAGCTGAGCATCTTCATGGACAGGCAATTCCGTTGAATTTCCATATACCTCTCTGCTGCTGGCAAATATGATCCACGGTTTTTTCTCTTTATCGGCGACCGCTTTCAACAATGTCCTTAAACCTGCGACATTCACCGAGTAAGCTAACTCGGGATGTTCTTCCGCCCATACCACACGGGAGACCGCGGCTAAATGCACAATGCCTTCTACACCGTGCAGCGCATGCCGGAGAGTATCGGCACATCTAATATCCTCCTGTTGATTGCGTCGAATATCAAATTCCTGTGCGGCAATACCGGCTTTGCGCAGGTAGCGAAGCAAGTATTGGCCAATGAGACCCTGGGATCCTGTTACTAGTATCATCGTCGGCACCTTCCTTATGGCTTTAAGAGAACAATCAATGTCAGAGAGAGTAAGTTATTCAGATTGAAAATAGTCTATTGTTTTTTATAATTTAGCCTGCATTTAACTTAACTCGTGATGCTTTTAATGATCCTGCTGATAGCGGATTTACTAATAGACTTGAAGTGATGATTACTTTATCAAGTATATCTGTTTCCTACTATCAGGTAGTGTTGATTTACACCATACAGTGAAGAAGATGGTAATATAAAAAGATAAGATACACTACCATCAAAAGATGGGTGAGCACGATTTATTTTATATAAATATATGTTACATGGAAATCTAAAATAATGTATCAATTATAAATATATACTTTGTTTACTCTACTCCATTTATAAACTATGCCATTAATATCATATGTTGACTTAGCTTTTATCATTCAGTAGCTTTAATATCAATTTTTCATAAAAGTAATTAATAATAGTTCGACTTAAGGATATAAATATGCGAGCTAAGAGAGCAAATGAAAGAGTTAATCCTTATTGGGAAATAATGATGTTTTCTCTAAATCAATATGCCGGACGGCGATTGCACATTATATGTCTTATTAGTGCATCTGTTTTATTAACCTGCTCGGAGCTGTTCATACCGGTTTTGTAGGGCGCCTGGTTGATATCATAACCCAAGGAGCCGACCATTTTCGGGGCACGGTTTCATTATTAGCGATGATTGTCATTCTCGACATGAGCTCGGTTATTTTAAGGGATATTATCTTCCGCGTGATAATATATTTCACCTCAGGATCATGCGATCATTGACAGTGAATGTCTTCAGCCATATCCAGCGATTACCCACGGAATGGCATATTCACAACCTTGCCGGCGCCACCATACGCAGGCTGAGTCGTGGAGTACTTGCCATGGATCTATTCAACTATCTGATTTTCATAGAGCTTATTCCAAGCGCTTTTATATTGATTGGGGCTACGTTCATTATCGGGCTGCACTGGCCGATTGTGGGCGTCGTTGTGGGGGTCGGTCTTTTGGCTTTCGTCTGCATAACGCTTTTACTGATCCAAAGATATATTTCTCCTGCCGCAAAAGTTGCCAATGACGCCGATGCCGTGCTGAACGGCACCATTGCCGATGCCATATCATGCAACATGCTGGTAAAGAGCTTTGCTTCCGAGCCAAAGGAAGAGGCTCGGGTCAGGCGCGAGGCCGAGGCGTGGCGTTCGCATCTTATGTGTTTTTGGCATCGGAGCGCTACGGCGGGAAGTATCCAGTATGGAATGCTAGTGGCCTTGAACGGCGTATTGATTGGTACAGGATTGTGGTTATGGCAGCGTGGTTATGCTTCCCCAGGTGATGTGACCTACATCATCACTACCTATGCCATTATCAATGGATATCTACGCGGTATGGAACACAACATTCGCAGCCTGCAGCGTTCAGTGAATGAGATGGAAGATTTGGTGACTTTCAATAAGGTGCCTGTAGAAGCCGGAAGGGATGAAACTGTCACCACAAAAGCATTAACGGGGATCAATTGTTTTAAAATATTGATTTTCGCTATCCCGGCCAGGATAAGCTACTTTATAGAAATTTCAATTTATCCATCGCGGCAGGTGAACGCATTGGGGTAGTAGGACATTCGGGTGGAGGAAAAACAACGTTCGTAAAGCTGCTGCAACGGCTTTACGAGGTAGAGCGAGGCACGATCAGAGTTGATGGCATTGATATAAAAGATGTTGATATTGAATATTTAAGAAATCATATTTCCATAGTGAGTCAAGAGCCTTTGCTGTTTCACCGGACCTTGTTGGAAAATATCGGCTATGGTAATGAGAATGTTTGTTTAGCTGATATTCACGGCGCGGCCAAGCGTGCCCGGATACACGATTTTATTATGAGTTTGCCCGAGGGTTATGACACCGTCGTGGGTGAGCGCGGTCTGAGATTATCCGGCGGCGAGAAACAGCGTGTAGCGATCGCGCGGATCATGCTAAGCCAAACGCCGATAATCGTCCTTGATGAAGCCACCTCCAATCTGGACAGTATCTCAGAGGCGGAAATCCAGAATGAGATTGAAAAAAGCTGGTCAGGTCGAACTCTTATCGTTATTGCTCATCGTCTTTCTTCTGTAAGAGATATGGATCGCATTCTGGTGTTCGCCGATGGGCAGATTGTCGAAGAAGGAGATCACGAAACTCTTCTACTTAAAAAAGACGGGAATTACAGGGCGCTTATGGAAAAGCAAAACAGATATTGCCAAGCGACGTGACGTTGGCATCGGCAGCGCTGGCGGCCATGGCAGGATGCAGCCCTCGACATTTAGATATATCTTTTCTTGCATTTCCGATTTAGGTGATCTAACTTAGATATATCTAATTAGTTGTATCTAAGAAACAGGAGATAACCTATGTTTTTCCATTTACATCATCATCATGCCTGCCGGGATACCGGCGAAGGAGCGCGGGATACCGGCAGGGGGCCATCGCCATGGCGGCGAAGGCCAATCTCGCCGGGCAGCTTTATTTGAGAGCCGGCGCGGCGGCGATGATTTTCGCGGCCGGGGCTTTGGCGGCGAACGCCACGGCGATGATTTTCGCGGCCGGGGCTTTGGCGGCGAACGCCACGGCGATGATTTTCGCGGTCGGGATTTTGGCGGCGAACGCCACGGCGATGATTTTCGCGGCCGGGGGTTTGGCGATGAGCGCCGCTGCGGCGATTTTCGCGGTCGGGATTTTGGCGGCGAACGCCACGGCGATGATTTTCGCGGCCGGGGGTTTGGCGATGAGCGCCGCTGCGGCGATTTTCGTGGCCGGGGCTTCGGCGGTGATTTTCATGGCCGCGGCAGAGGTGAAGATCGTGCCGGCGGCCATTTCGGACATGGACGCGACAGCGGAGGGCGGCATGATGGCGACCATCGGGGACGGCGTCCGCTGGAGCACGGCGATCTGCGCTTGGTGCTGCTGGCCCTGGTGGCGCGCAAACCCAGCCACGGTTATGAATTGATCAAGGCTATCGAGCAGGCGTCTTCCGGTTTGTATGTGCCCAGCCCCGGCGTGATATATCCAACCTTAAGCCTGCTGGTGGACCAGGATTTCATCAATGCCGCCAGCCCGGACGGGCAAAGCCGCAAAATCTATCAAATCACTGCCGAGGGACAGGCGGAGCTGGCCAAGCACCAGCCGCTTATAGATGCTGTTTTTACCCGGCTTTCGCAAATCGGCAGGCGGCGTGAGGGCAGTCTGCTTCCCGGCATCAGCGAGAGCCTGGATAGGCTAAGAGGGTTGCTGCGGGGTAATATGATGCGCGCCGATCTGACGCCGGAGCAGGTTGAGCGCATCAATAACGCGCTGCTTACCGCGGTAAAAAATATCGAGGCGGAATTGATGGCGGCCCCCGATGCCGGCGCGGCGCAAGACTGATGCAGCGAGGGACGATGCTTTTCAGGGCGGCTTACCGGCCGCCCGGTTTTATGCCGTTCCCAATACCGGCTAACCCAGCGCCACCATCAGCGCGCCGGCGGTTATCAGCACTACGCCGGCACCCGCCACCCGCGCTACCTTTTCCCCAAACAGCAACACCGCCATGACCACCGCGAATACCACGCTAAGTTTATCAATGGGGGCGACCTGCGAGACATTACCGGATTTTATCGCCATAAAATAAAATAGCCAGGATAACGCGCCGGCCACTCCGCTCAATAAGATGAATGCCAGGGCTTTTTTGTCGGCCAGGATATCGCTCACCAGACTCATCTTACCCTGCACCACCACCACGCCTACCAGAAACAGCGCCATGACCACCGAACGGACGGCAGTTGCGCTGTTGGCATCCAAATGCTGCAATCCGATTTTACCAAAAATCGCCACCAGCGAGGCGGTAAGCGCGGAAAGCAGGGCGTAAATCAGCCAGGTACTCATAGGCGTGTCCATAAAATTGAAAGTTCTGATGATACAAGCCTCTGGATAGCGTGACCAGATTTTGTGAGCAGGTTCACATCCTGTCAGGACATAAAACGATAGCCGATGCCGGTTTCCGTAAGCAAGTGACGGGGGCGGGCCGGATCTTCTTCGAGTTTTTGCCGCAGATGCCCCATGTATATCCGCAGATAATGGCTGTGTTCCACCGCGTTGGGGCCCCATACCTCGCTCAGCAGTTGGCGCTGGGTGACCACTTTGCCCTGATGGGACAGCAGTGTGGCCAGCAGGCGGAATTCAATGGGCGTCAAATGGAGTAGCTCGCCGTCCCGCGTCACCTGGCGATTGACCAGGTCTACGTTGATGGCGGCAAAGGTCACCGTCGACGGTTTGTCTCCCCCCCGCAGCGGATGGCGCAGGGAGACCCGTACACGGGCCAGCAGTTCACCGATACCGAAAGGTTTGGTCAGGTAATCGTCCGCCCCGGCGTCCAGGGCGTCAATCTTGTCCTGCTCATCGCTTCGGGCGGACAGCACCATCACCGCAACCGAACTCCATTGGCGCAGGTCGCGAATAAAATCAACGCCGTTGCCGTCCGGCAAGCCCAGGTCGAGAATCACCAGATCCGGCTTGCGGGTAGCCGCCTCAAGCAGGCCGCGGGCCATATTTTCCGCATCGAAGACCCGGTAACCCTCCCGCTCCAGGGCCTGGCGGACAAAGCGCCGAATGGCAGCCTCATCTTCCACAATAAGAATATTCACTGTCATGGCGCTCATCATCCCATCCTTATGGCATTGCCCGGTTTGCGAAGCGGCGGCGGGTGGAACCCAACCTAAAACAATGTCACCACGCCGGGACATTATCCACTTAAATATCATTGCGGTGAATCCCCCTGGCGCCGGCGGCGGCCGAATAGCGAATCATCGCGGATAAACCGGCAAGACTTTTGTTAAAAGCCGGCCACCGGGCGCGGCATAATCGTCTACGCTTTGCTGAACAAACAATAGTCTAGGAGGGCCCTGAATGAGCAATAAAATTCCTGTCGGCATCAGTGCCTGCCTGACGGGAGATGCGGTGCGTTTTGATGGAGGCCACAAACGCCTCTCTTTCGCCATGGATGAGCTGGCTCCTTATGTTCGGTTCAATCCTGTTTGTCCAGAAATGGCCATTGGCCTGCCGGCGCCGAGGCCCTCTTTGCGGCTGGTGAAGGATAGCGGCGGTCGCATCAGCCTGCGCACCGGCAAAAGCGGTAACGATACCGATTTGACGGAATCCATGCAGCGGTTCGCCCGCGAGCGAAGCCGGCAGCTGACGGATCTTTGCGGTTTTATTGTCTGCGCCAAATCCCCCAGCTGCGGTATGGAGCGGGTGCGGGTTTATGATGGCGCCGGCTCGCGGAAAAACGGGGTGGGCCTGTTTTGCCAAGTATTGATGGCTGAGTTGCCTTGGTTGCCGGTGGAGGAGGACGGACGGCTCCAGGATGCGCTGCTGAGGGAGAATTTTGTCGGACGGGTATATACGCTGTATGAATTTAATCAACTGCTGCGGGAAGGGCTGACTCGCGGTGCGTTAATGGCGTTTCACCGGCGCTACAAGCTCTTGCTGCTGGCCCATTCCCAACCGGAGTACCGTCGCATCGGGCCCTTTGTAGCCGCCATGGATCGCTGGGAGTCGCTGGAGGCGTTCGCCATGGAGTATCGCCTTCGTTTGATGACGCTGCTATCCCATAAAGCGACGCGTCCCAACCACACCAATGTGTTGATGCATGTGCAGGGCTATTTTCATCGTCACCTGACGCACAAACAGCGGGAGGAATTGTCCCTGCTTATCGACAGCTACCGGCGGGGCGTGCAGCCGCTGCTCGCGCCCCTTGCGCTGGTAAGACATTATATGGCCGAGTATCCCGACCCGTGGCTATCGCAGCAGCGATACTTCGAGCCCTATCCGGAGGCGCTGCGGCTGCGTTACGGACACTAACGGCAAGGAAGAACATGAAAAACCATATCGTCTGGCTGCGAAACGATTTACGCATCCATGCCAATCCGGCTTTATCAGCCGCCTGTTCCCGGCCGGACGCACGGGTGACCGCATTGTTTATCGCGACGCCGGGACAATGGCGAGCCCATGACATGTCGCCCCGTCAGGCAGATTTTCTGTACCGCAATCTCATCGAACTGCGGCGTGCCCTGGCGGATCGCGGTATTCTCCTGCATTACCATCAATGTGACGATTATGTTGCCGCGGCGGCCTGGCTGGCGGATTTTTGCCGTCAGCGGCAAGCGGATGCATTGTTTTATAATTATCAATATGAATATAACGAGCGCCTGCGCGACCGGGCGGTAGAGCAGGCCCTCGACGGCCATGTGATATGTCAGGGATTCGACGACGGCGTGCTGCTGCCGCCGGGGAGCGTCACCACCGGCGATGGGGATATGTACAAAGTATTTACCCCTTTTCGCGCCGCCTTTATCCGGCGGCTGAGAACCGAAGACCCTCACTGTCTGCCGGCGCCGGCGCGCCGCGACGCAACTCCCCAAGATCCGATTGACGAATTGGTGCCTTTCGATTACCCGCGCCGGGAGACCGAGGGTTACCCCGCCGGCGAAGAGGCCGCGTTATCCCGTTTGCGCGACTTTTGCCATGAACGGCTGCAGGGCTATTCCCTTGGAAGGAACCAGCCCGCCCTGGACGCCACCAGCCGGCTGTCCGCCTACCTCACTCTGGGGATATTGTCGCCGGTACAGTGCTACAACCGGCTGCGCACCGCCTGCCCGATAGTGCTGGATCAGGCCGACAGCGGGGCATTCAGCTGGCTGAATGAATTGATCTGGCGGGATTTTTACCGTCACATCATGGTTTTTTATCCCGACGTGTGCCGGCACCGTCCCTTTGTCGCCTGGACCCGCCATGTGGCCTGGCGGCGGGATGAGTCCTTGCTGACCGCCTGGCAACAGGGCCGCACCGGTTTTCCTATCGTGGATGCCGCCATGCGCCAGTTGAACGAGACCGGCTGGATGCATAATCGTCTGCGCATGATCTGCGCCAGTTTTTTGGTGAAGGATTTATTGATTGATTGGCGGGAGGGAGAGCGCTATTTCATGCGCCGGTTAATCGACGGCGACCTGTCGGCAAATAACGGCGGCTGGCAATGGGCCGCCTCCACCGGCACCGATGCCGCGCCCTATTTCCGTATTTTCAACCCCGCCACCCAGGGGCGCCGGTTTGATGAACAGGGCCGGTTTATACGGCGCTGGCTGCCGGAACTGGCGTCCGTGCCGGATAAATTTCTCCATGAACCCTATATTTGGCCTCTGGCCGAGCAAACCGGACTGGATTATCCGCGGCCGATCGTTGATCATGGACAGGCACGTCAATCCGCCCTGGCGGCTTATCAAGCGGCCAAAGCACAAAATTCGGCTCCCTCCCCTGGGTAGCCGGCGAACGGGGATATCGGGCCATGCTTAATACGGAACTTGAACAACTCATCAATCAGCAACTGGGCGCCGGCGCTTTTGAGGACTATGGCCCCAACGGGCTACAGGTGGAAGGCCGCCCGCAAATCAGCCGTATCGTCACCGGCGTTACCGCTTCGCAGGCGCTGCTGGACGCCGCGGTGGCGCATAGCGCCGATGCGGTGCTGGTACATCACGGTTATTTCTGGAAAAATGAATCGCCGGTAGTGACGGGCATGAAACAGCGCCGCCTGAAGACCCTGCTGAACCACGATATCAATTTACTCGCCTGGCATTTGCCCCTGGATGCCCATCCGGTGCTGGGAAATAACGCTCAATTGGCGGCGCTGTTGGACATAGAAGCGCAGGGACTGCTGGAACCGCTGCTGCCCTGGGGGACCTTTGCCACGCCGGTCAGCGGGCAGGAGCTGCAGCGCCGGCTGGAGATGCGGCTGGAGAGGGAGGTGCTGCACTGCGGTGATAACGCACCGGCGCAAATCCGCCGCCTTGCCTGGTGCACCGGCGGCGGACAAGGGTTCATCGAACAGGCCGCCCGTGCCGGGGTGGATGCCTTTATCACCGGCGAAGTCTCCGAGCAGACCATTCACATTGCACGCGAGACGGGGATACATTTCTATGCGGCCGGCCATCATGCCACCGAACGCGGCGGTATCAAGGCGCTGGGGGAGTGGCTGGCGCGGGAACACCATCTCGACGTGACCTTTATCGACATACCGAACCCGGCGTGACCGGGAAAATAAACCCTTGCTTGCAAACGGTCCCAGGCTGTTTGCGGGATTTTTTACCGGACCATTCTGCCGGTACGCACCAGACGGAACCGGCATCGGTTCCCAGGAGGAGAGGTTGCAACGTGCTCGATGTTATTTATTGGGTGAAAGCGCGGTGGTGCTGGAGCTGGAGCCTCCCATAACCCTGGTCAGCCAGCGGCGGATTTGGGGACTTGCCGAACGCCTGATGCATCATGAAGACGTGCGCGAGGTGATCCCGGGCATGAATAATCTTACCGTGCTGCTCACCAACCCCCAGCAGCTGGCGCTGGACGCCATTGAGCGCTTGCAAAGCTGGTGGGAGGATAGCGATGCCATCACTCCTGAGCCGCGGGCTGTTTCCATTCCGGTGATTTATGGCGGCGAGGACGGTCCCGATTTGAGTCTGGTGGCCGAGTTTGCCGGTATGACGCCCAGTGACGTGGTGGCATGCCATGCAGGCAGCGCCTATGACGTTTATTTTATCGGTTTCCAGCCCGGCTTTCCCTATCTTGGCGGTTTGCCGGAGCGTCTTTCCGTTCCGCGTCGCGGCGAACCCCGTCTCAAGGTGCCCGCCGGTTCGGTGGGCATCGGCGGCAGGCAAACCGGCATCTATCCGCTGGCGAGTCCCGGCGGCTGGCAAATCATCGGGCGTACGCCGCTTAAGCTGTTCAATCCCGACGCCAGCCGGCCGACCCTGCTGCTGCCCGGCGACAGCGTGCGTTTTGTCCCGCAGAAGGAGGGCATATGCTGAAAGTATTGCATGCCGGCATCATGACCTCGATACAAGACGCCGGTCGGACCGGTTACCGTTCCCTGGGTATCAGCCCTGGCGGCGTGCTGGACAAGCCGGCCATGAAACTGGCCAACCTGCTGGTGGGTAACCTTCCGGGCGACGCCGTACTGGAGATAACCCTCGGACAGTTCAGCGCGCAGATTACCGCCCCGGGCTGGCTGGCGCTTACCGGCGCGGATTGCCATGCCCACCTGGACGGTAATCCTCTCTGGACCGGCTGGCGTTTCCCGGTACGCCCGGGCCAGGTGGTGAAGCTGTCGACGCCGAAACACGGTATGCGCAGCTATCTGGCGGTCAGCGGCGGATTTGCCGTTCCGGAGGTTCTGGGCTCCCGCAGCACGGATCTTACCGCCGGCTTCGGCGGCTGCTCCGGTCGCCTGCTCCAGGACGGCGACCTGCTGCCGGCGGGAGAGCCGGAAATGGTGCCGGAACGGCAGATCGGCATTCGCCAACTGCTGTTCGGCAACCGGGTCCGCGCGCTGCCCGGTCCCGAATACCGTGAATTTAGCGCCGATTCCCAAGATGCGCTGTGGCGTTCAAGCTGGCAGCTCAGCCCGCAGAGCAACCGCATGGGGTACCGCCTACTGGGCCCGGCCCTGAAGCGCAATACCGAGCGTGAATTATTTTCCCATGGGTTATTGCCGGGCGTGGTGCAGGTACCGCACGGCGGCCAGCCGATAGTGCTGCTGGCGGACGCGCAGACCACCGGCGGCTATCCGCGCATCGCCTGCGTTATCGAGGCCGATTTGTATCATCTGGCGCAGATCCGCCTGGGGGAACCGATTCATTTTGTGCTTTGCACGCTGGAAGAAGCCCATGACGCCTGGATTGAACAAACCCACTACCTCGAACAGATAGCCTTCCAACTGAAAATACTGGAGCCCATATGATCGATTTGAATGCCGATTTGGGCGAGGGCTGCCCCAATGATGAAGCCTTGCTGCAGTGGGTGAGCTCGGCAAACATCGCCTGCGGCTTTCATGCCGGCGACGCCGACGGCATGCGCCGGTCGATCCAATGGGCATTGCGCTACGGCGTCGCCATCGGCGCCCATCCCAGCTTTCCCGATCGGGAAAATTTCGGCCGCAGCGCCATGGCGTTGCCGCCGGAAACGGTGTACGCGCAAATCATTTATCAGCTGGGCGCCCTGGCGGCGCTGGTGCGGGCGGAAGGGGGCAGGATGGCGCACGTCAAGCCGCACGGCATGCTCTACAACCAGTCGGCGCGGGACCCGCTGCTGGCCGATGCCGTCGCCCGCGGGATAAAAGCGGTGGACCCGGCGCTGCGGCTCATAGGGCTGGCGGACAGCGAACTGACCAAAGCCGGAGAACGCCACGGCTTGACGGTGCGGCACGAAGTGTTCGCCGACCGGAACTACCGACGGGACGGCACGCTGGTGCCGCGCAGCGAGGCGGACGCGTTGATTGAGGACGAGGAACAGTCCCTGGCGCATACCCTGTCCATGATAAAGGACGGCCGGGTACAGACGTTGGAAGGTGAGTGGATAAGCGTAAAGGCCGATACTGTCTGCCTGCACGGCGACGGCGCCCATGCGCTGGCGTTTGCCCGCCGTATACGCGCCGCCCTGCAGCAGGAGGGCATAACCGTCGCCGCCGGCTGAGGACGCCATAAACCCGCTACCATAGGTATTCCCTATCTCCCGCCTAAATCATTTAGCGTTACCCTAGCCCGATACGCGCTTCTATCAGCTGATCTATCCACTTTTCAAGAGGGTAAACACATGCAACAAGCGGTGAATTTATGGCCGTTAATGGGCATTTTGGCCATCATTTGCGGTTTTTTATTACGCTTAAACGCCGAATTGGTGGTCATCATCGCCGGTATTATTACCGGGCTGGCGGCGCATATGCCGGTAGGGGATATCCTGGAAAAACTCGGCTCGGGATTTTTGGCTACCCGTAATCTGGCCTTTATTCTGTTGATACCCTTGGCCACCATCGGCTTGCTGGAGCGCCATGGCCTGAAGGAGCATGCGCAAAGCTGGATCGCGAAAATCAAAAACGCCACCGCCGGCCGGCTGCTGATAATTTATATACTGGCTCGAGAATTGACCGCCGCCATGGGCCTTACCAGCCTGGGCGGGCATCCGCAAATGGTGCGCCCGCTGCTGGCGCCCATGGCCGAAGGCGCCGTGGAAAACCGCTACGGCGATTTGCCGCAGCGGGTGCGGTATAGGCTGCGCGCCATGGCGGCGGCCACCGATAACGTCGGCCTATTTTTCGGTGAGGATATTTTCGTGGCGTTCGGCGCCATCCTGTTTATGCATAATTTTCTGCTGGAGTCCGCCGGTATCCAGACCGAACCGCTGCATATCGCCCTCTACGGCGTTCCCACCGCGATCTGCGCCTTCCTGATCCACACCTACCGCCTGCACCGCCTGGATAAGCATATGGCGGAACTGCTGGGTACGGTTAAACGGGATGCGCTGAGCCACGCGGGAGCGGAAAAATGACGTTTCAGCAAGATTACCTGTACTGGCTGGCGGGAATACTGTTGCTGCTGGTGGGCGCCATGTCATTACGTGACAAGGCCAACCCGCGGCGGTGGCTCACCGGCGCCTTCTGGGGACTGTACGGACTGGTGTTTCTTATCGGCGACTGGAGCGTCACTTTTATGGCGCGGATCGTCGGGCCGGGCATGGACCCGCAACAGTGGCTGCATAAAGCCATCGGCGCCTTGGTGGTCCTGCTGGCGCTGATTGCCGGTTTCGGCGGCGTGCGCACGGGCAGCTACCACCAGCCCGGCCGCCGGCAGCGGGAACAGAGCGCCAAACGCCTGGGCAATTTGTTGTTTGCGCCGGCGCTGGCCATTCCGTTGGTCACCGTGGCGGGCGTGTTGATACTCGATAATATGCCCACCTGGCAGCAGGCGCTGTTTGGCGCGGGTAACCACTCCACTTTGATTACCCTCTTTTCCATTACCCTGGGTTGTATTATCGGCCTGCTGCTGGCAGTACGCTTTACCGGCGACCGGCCGCTGCAATCAATCCAGGAATCGCGCCGGCTGCTGGATTCCATCGGCTGGGCCTTTATCTTGCCGCAGATACTGGCCACCCTCGGCCTGTTGTTCACCAGCGCCGGCGTCGGCGCCGCCGTTTCGCATCTTACCGAAACCTATCTGGCGGTGGATAATCGATTTATCGCCGTGGTGGTTTTTTGTGTTGGTATGGCTGTGCTGACGATGATAATGGGCAATGCGTTTGCCGCGTTTCCCATCGTGGCCGCCGGGATCGGCATACCGGTTCTGGTGGTGCAACACGGGGGCAATCCGGCGGTCATGGCCGCCGTGGGTATGTTTTCCGGCTATTGCGGTTCCCTGATGACCCCCATGGCGGCGAATTTCAATCTGGTGCCGGCGGCCTTGCTGGAGCTGCCGGACCGGTATGCGGTGATCAAAGCGCAGATCCCCACCGGCCTGGCGCTGCTGCTGGCAAATGTGGCGCTGATGTATTTTATGCTATGAGATAACCTTCATGAAAACAGTCTTGCTCACCGGTTTCGAGCCTTTCGGCGGCGACTCGATAAATCCGTCCTGGGAAGTGGTGCGGCAGTATCAGTATCGGCGGATAGACACGGCCGACGTGGTGGTCTGTCAACTGCCTTGCGTTTTCGGCCGGTCCGCCGAGGTCTTGAATGAAGCCATCGATCGCTACCGTCCGTCACTGGTACTGGCGCTGGGCCTGGCCGGAGGGCGGCAGCGGATTTCCGTCGAGCGGGTGGCCATCAACGTGGACGATGCGCGCATCGCCGATAATAGCCAGCGGCAGCCCATCGATCGTCCGGTGATTTCAAGCGGTCCGGCGGCCTATTTCGCCACGGTGCCCATAAAAGCGATGGTAAATGCCATGCTCGGCGCCGGCATACCCGCCGAAGTTTCTCAAAGCGCCGGTACCTTTGTCTGCAACCATGTGATGTATGCGTTGCTGCATCGGCTCGCTCACATGTCCGGCGCGGTCAGAGGGGGATTTATTCATCTGCCTTATCTGCCGCAGCAGGCGGCGGCTCTGGCCAATGCGCCCAGCATGGCGCGGGAGACCATGGCAGCGGGACTGGAAATCGTAATACAAACCGCGCTGACGGTGGAAGAGGATCTGCATATCGCCGGCGGGGCCGTCAGTTAAAGTCGAAGGCAGGCTCCGAAGCGGTGCGGATAAAAAAGCAAACGCCGCAAATTGCGGCGTGTTTACCATCCGGCAGCCTGTTCCGACCGGGCGCCTTGTTAACAAACTCACGCCGCATAGAGCGACGTTGATATAATCATCTCATTTAATCTGCGACTTGAATTCCCGTTGATCGTAACCGGTATACAGCTGGCGCGGACGGGCGATTTTGACGCCGTCGTCATGCATTTCCTTCCAATGGGCAATCCAGCCCACGGTGCGCGACATGGCGAAAATCACGGTAAACATGGATGCCGGGATCCCCATGGCTTTCAAAATGATACCCGAATAGAAATCCACATTGGGATAAAGTTTCTTCTCAATGAAGTACGGGTCATGCAACGCGAAGTGTTCCAGCTCCATCGCCACTTCCAGCAGGTTATCCGACAGCTTGAGTTCTTTTAGCACTTCATGGCAGGTTTCGCGCATCACGGTGGCGCGGGGATCGTAGTTTTTATACACCCGATGCCCGAAGCCCATCAGCCGGAAGGAGTCGTTTTTATCCTTGGCGCGTTTGATAAAGGAAGGAATATTCTCGACGGTGTCGATCTCTTCGAGCATGCGTAAACAGGCTTCATTGGCGCCGCCATGGGCCGGTCCCCACAAGGACGCAATACCCGCGGCAATACAGGCAAAGGGGTTGGCGCCCGATGAACCCGCGGTACGCACGGTAGAGGTGGAAGCGTTTTGTTCATGGTCCGCATGCAGAATCAGAATGCGGTCCATGGCGCGTTCCAGCACCGGGTTGATTTCATAGTCTTCACAGGGGGTAGCGAACATCATATGCAGGAAATTGCCGGCATAGGATAGATCGTTACGGGGATAAATGAACGGCTGGCCAATGGAATATTTGTAACACATCGCGGCCACGGTGGGCATTTTGGACAGCAGGCGGAACGCCGCGATTTCACGGTGACGTTCGACATTCACATCCAGCGAATCATGATAAAACGCCGCCAGCGCGCCGGTAACGCCGCACAGCACCGCCATGGGATGCGAGTCGCGGCGGAAGCCATTGAACAAACGGGTAATCTGCTCATGCACCATGGTATGGCGGGTCACAATGGTGCGGAACTCTTCGTATTGTTCCGGGGTAGGGGTTTCACCGTTCAGCAGGATATAGCAGACTTCGAGAAACGTTGAATTCAGGGCCAACTGATCGATGGGATAGCCGCGATGAAGCAAAATACCTTCATCGCCGTCGATATAGGTTATTTTTGATTCGCAGGATGCGGTAGAGGTGAACCCGGGATCGTAGGTAAAATAGCCTTTGCCGCCCAGGCTACGAATATCGATTTCCTTTTCACCCAGCGTGCCTTGCAGCACATCCAGCTCTATTGGTGCAACACCGGGTAGGGTTAACGTTGCTTTATTGTCAGCCATTACATTCTCCTTAGCGCTTATTTGATAAACCTTCCATCATAGGGTACCGGCATGCCCGCGGGGCCTTGCGTTTGTTGTCAGCCCATAGCTCTGGCTTAACGATATGCAGGGTACAGAGCTTAAGGATGGTGCAAGTTATTCCCGTCCAGGATGAAAGAACGGTTGTCCTCGATGTAAAAGATTTATTGATATTAATTTTAGCTATATAAAGTCATCTTAACCCACATGATTAGGATGCACTTTACACTGTTGCATAAACTTAGACGAGGCGGAAGTCTCAATGTATTGCATCCGATACTTATAGCATAACGCGGGGCTGTTTGTAATCAAATTGTTGCTTTTTGTCAATATGGTTATATGAATTTGGGGTAAATGTGATAATCGTGATCCAGGTCACTAATTGGCCCAAATGTTACCAAACAAATTGTAGGGGAATTGTAATCATTATGTGAAAGCCCTATACTTCTCAAAGGTCTCCGGAGTCCCTGTTGTAGGAGCACCCAGCGTTATTTAACGCGTCATTTACGCAAAAGGGAATTGGTTTTGAGCACATGACGTGTCTTGGTCAACCTTAACGCTGTCTGATCCAGCCAGGACCGGAGGAAGGAAAAATAATAATAGCTGTGTGGGCAAAACCGTGAAAAACAAAGACCTATCAACTTGGATCTGCAAACGATCCGGTTTCCCGTTACTGCAATTGCATCCATTCTTCACCGTATTACCGGTGTCATAATGTTCGTGGCAGTAGGCATCTTGCTATGGATACTCGGCTTGTCTCTTTCCTCCGCCGACGGGTTCAGCCAGGCGGCCGCCATGATGGACAGCTTTATCGTCAAATTCATAATTTGGGGAATTTTGACCGCGCTGGCTTATCATGCTGTGGGTGGAATTCGGCACATGTTAATGGATTTCGGCTATCTGGATGAGACATTTGCCATGGGTAAAATGACGGCAAATGTTACATTTGTGATCACTGTCGTGCTTTCAATTCTGGCTGGAGTACTCCTATGGTAAGTAATGCTTCGGCACTGGGACGTAACGGAGTCCATGAATGGTTGCTGGTTCGCGCTTCCGCCATAATAATCTGCCTTTACATCATTTACATGCTGGGTTTCATTCTGTTCGCCGATACCCTCACTTATGATGTCTGGCACGGTTTCTTCGCGTTACCCATGACGAAAGTCTTCACCCTGCTTACGCTGTTTTCCATCCTGGTGCATACCTGGATCGGCATGTGGCAGGTACTAACGGATTACATCAAATTACTGCCGCTTCGCCTGCTGCTGCAATTGGCCATCGTCATCGTATTAATGGTGTATTTACTTTATGGAACTGTCGTGGTGTGGGGTGCGTAAATGAATTTGCCGGTGAGAGAATTTGACGCCGTAGTCGTCGGGGCAGGGGGCGCCGGTATGCGCGCCGCTTTGCAAATTTCCCAAATGGGCCTTTCCTGCGCCCTGGTATCCAAAGTATTTCCCACTCGTTCCCATACCGTTTCCGCCCAGGGCGGCATTACCGTCGCGCTGGGAAATACCCATGAGGACGATTGGCAATGGCATATGTACGACACCGTAAAAGGTTCCGACTATATCGGCGATCAGGATGCCATCGAATACATGTGTAAGACCGGCCCGGAAGCGGTGCTGGAACTTGAACACATGGGATTGCCGTTTTCACGGCTGGACGACGGCCGCATCTATCAGCGCCCGTTCGGCGGCCAATCGCTGAATTACGGCGGCGAGCAGGCGGCGCGCACCGCCGCCGCCGCCGACCGAACCGGGCACGCATTGCTGCATACCCTGTATCAGCAGAACCTGAAAAACCATACCACCATCTTCTCGGAATGGTATGCGCTGGATTTGGTGAAAAACCAGGACGGCGCTTTTGTCGGCTGTACCGCGCTGTGCATTGAAACCGGCGAAGTGGTCTATTTCAAGGCCAGGGCCACCATACTGGCCACCGGCGGCGCCGGCCGCATTTACCAGTCCACCACCAATGCCCATATCAATACCGGCGACGGCATCGGCATGGCGCTGCGCGCCGGCGTGCCGGTGCAGGATATGGAGATGTGGCAATTCCACCCCACCGGCATCGCCGGCGCCGGGGTGCTGGTGACCGAAGGCTGCCGCGGCGAGGGCGGCTACCTGCTGAACAAAGACGGCGAACGCTTTATGGAACGCTATGCACCCAACGCCAAGGATCTGGCGGGGCGCGACGTGGTCGCCCGCTCCATCATGATCGAAATTCGCGAAGGCCGCGGCTGCGACGGGCCGTTGGGACCCCATGTGAAGCTGAAGCTGGATCACCTGGGCAAAGAGGTCCTTGAATCCCGGTTGCCGGGCATCCTTGAGCTCTCCCGCACCTTTGCCCATGTGGATCCCATCAAGGAACCCATTCCGGTAATTCCCACCTGCCATTACATGATGGGGGGAATTCCCACCAAGGTCACCGGCCAGGCCGTGACCGTGGACGCCCAGGGCAAGGACGTAGTGATCCCGGGGCTGTTCGCGGTGGGTGAAATCGCCTGCGTTTCGGTGCACGGCGCCAACCGCCTCGGCGGCAACTCATTGCTTGATCTGGTGGTGTTCGGCCGTTCGGCGGGCATGCATCTGCAGGAATCCCTGGCCGAACAGGGAGCATTCCGCGATGCCGGCAATGACGACATCGAGGCTTCCCTGGCGCGCTATCACCGCTGGAACGACAATCGCACCGGCGAAGACCCGGTTACCATCCGCAAAGCGCTGCAGGCCTGCATGCAAAACAACTTCTCGGTGTTCCGCGAAGGGGATGCGATGGCCAAGGGCCTGGCGGAGCTCAAAGAGATTCGCGAACGGCTGCATCATGCCCGCCTGGATGACACTTCCACGGAATTCAACACCCAGCGGGTTGAATGCCTGGAGCTGGATAATCTGATGGAAACCGCCTACTCCACCGCCGTAGCGGCCAATTACCGCACGGAAAGCCGCGGCGCTCACAGCCGGTTTGATTTCCCGGACCGTGATGACGCCAATTGGTTGTGCCACAGCCTCTATTTGCCGGAAAGCGATACCATGACCCGGCGCGAGGTGAACATGCAACCGACACTGCGCCCGGCGTTCCCGCCGAAAGTGCGTACTTATTAAGGGCGGAGGAGTTACTGATGAAAGTCGAATTTTCGGTTTATCGCTATAATCCCGATATGGACGACAAGCCGCGGATGCAGGAGTATCAGCTGGAGCTCGAAGAGGGCCACGACATGATGCTGCTGGATGCGTTAATCCAATTGAAAGAAAAGGATCCGACACTGGCGTTCAGACGTTCCTGCCGCGAGGGGGTTTGCGGCTCCGACGGTGTGAATATGAACGGCAAAAACGGTCTGGCCTGCATCACGCCGCTGTCCGCCTTGCGCAAGGGCAATAACAAAATCGTCATACGTCCGCTGCCGGGACTGCCGGTGGTGCGCGATTTGGTAGTGGACATGGGACAATTCTATGCCCAGTATGAAAAGATCAAGCCTTACTTATTGAATAACGGCAGGAATCCGCCGGCGCGGGAGCATCTGCAAAGCCCGGACGAACGGGCGAAGCTGGACGGATTGTATGAATGCATCTTATGTGCCTGTTGTTCCACCGCCTGTCCCTCGTACTGGTGGAATCCGGACAAGTTCATCGGACCGGCCGGATTGCTGGCATCCTATCGTTTCCTGATTGACAGCCGCGACACTGAACAGACCGCGCGGCTGGATGATTTGAACGATGCTTTCAGCGTATTCCGGTGCCACAGCATCATGAATTGTGTCAACGTATGCCCCAAGGGACTCAACCCCACCAAGGCCATCGGACATATAAAAAGCATGCTGGTGCAGTACAGCGCCTGATGGACTCGGGCTAAGGAGCCGAACATCGGGAGAGCACGCCTTAGGGGCCGTAGCGGCGAAGGCCGCCGAAGCGCCCCTTGGCGGGCTAGGCCTGATGGACTCGGGCTCAATGCCGGGCAGGAAGCCTTTGAAAACCGGCGCTTAACTACCACTGCCGTTTTTCAAAGGTTCCTTCGGGTTGGTTATTTACGCCGACTGTGGGTAGGTAATTCACCGCTTGAACCGCTTAAACGTTATCCCATACATGATAACCACGGCGAAAACTGAAGCTAAACAGCTTAAGGGATCATAATGCAGAACGGCGCAATGAAGGCCTGGCTGGATTCCTCCTACCTGGCGGGGGCGAACCAGTCCTACATAGAGCAGCTCTATGAAGATTTTTTAACGGATCCTGACTCTGTTGACGATAGCTGGGGCACCATATTCAAACAGCTACCAACCGCGGGAGTCAGTCCTGACCAGCTCCATTCCAAAACCCGGGACTATTTCCGTCGCCTGGCGAAAGATGCTTCGCGCTATACCTCCCCGGTAAACGACCCGGACATCGATTCCAAGCAGGTAAAAGTCCTGCAGCTCATCAATGCGTTCCGTTTCCGCGGTCACCAGCACGCCAATCTCGACCCGCTGGGACTGTGGAAACAGGAAACCGTACCGGACCTTAACCCGGCATTCCACAATCTCACCGAAGCCGATTTCCAGCAAAGCTTCAACGTCGGCTCCTTTGCCATCGGCAAAGAGACCATGAAGCTGGCGGATCTGTACGACGCGCTAAAGCAGACCTACTGCGGATCAATCGGCGCCGAATATATGCATATCACCAACACCGAAGAGAAACGCTGGATTCAGCAGCATATAGAATCGGTGGTGGGCCAGCCGAGCTTCACGGTGGAAGAGAAAAAACGCTTCCTCACCGAACTGACGGCGGCGGAAGGCATCGAACGCTATCTCGGGGCGAAATTCCCCGGCGCCAAGCGCTTCTCCCTCGAAGGCGGGGACGCGCTGATACCGATGCTGAAAGAAATGATCCGCCATGCCGGCATCAACGGCACCCGGGAAGTCGTACTGGGCATGGCCCATCGCGGCCGCCTGAACGTCCTTATCAATGTGCTGGGCAAAAAACCCCAGGATCTGTTCGATGAATTCGCCGGTAAGCACAAAGAACATTTGGGCACCGGCGACGTTAAATACCACCAGGGGTTCTCCTCCGATGTGGAAACCGACGGCGGCATCGTTCACCTGGCGTTGGCGTTTAACCCATCCCACCTGGAAATCGTCAGCCCGGTGGTGGAAGGTTCGGTACGCGCCCGCATCGACCGCCTCAATGAACAAAGCACCCGTATGGTACTGCCCATCACCCTGCACGGGGATGCGGCCATCAGCGGGCAGGGCGTGGTACAGGAAACCCTGAACATGTCCAAGGCCCGCGGCTACGATGTCGGCGGCACGGTGCGGATCGTGGTGAACAACCAGGTAGGCTTCACTACCTCCAATCCCCAGGATGCCCGATCGACTCAGTATTGTACCGACATCGCCAAAATGGTGCAGGCGCCGATATTCCATGTCAACGCCGACGATCCGGAGGCGGTGGCGTTCGTCACCCGGGTTGCGCTGGATTTTCGCAATACCTTCAAGCGCGACGTCATGATCGACCTGGTCTGCTATCGCCGTCACGGTCATAACGAAGCGGACGAGCCCAGCGCCACGCAGCCGATCATGTACAACAAGATCAAAAAACACCCCACTCCGCGTAAAATCTATGCCGACCGGCTGGAACATGACCACATCGCCACGCTGGAAGACGCCACCGAAATGGTGAATCTCTATCGCGACGCGCTGGATCGCGGCGAGTGCGTAGTTCAGGAGTGGCGGCCGATGAATATGCATTCATTCACCTGGTCGCCTTACCTGAACCACGAGTGGGATGAAGCCTATAACAGCCAGGTGGATATCAAACGCCTGCAGGAATTGGCCCGCCGCATCAGCGAAGTGCCGGAGGGGGTGGAAATGCAGCCCCGCGTGGCGAAGATTTACAGCGATCGCGCCGCCATGGCGGCCGGCACCAAACCTTTTGACTGGGGCGGCGCCGAAACCCTGGCTTACGCCACGCTGGTGGATGAAGGCATCCCCATCCGATTGTCCGGTGAAGATACCGCCCGCGGTACGTTTTTCCACCGCCACGCGGTAGTGCATAACCAGAAAAACGGCTCTACCTATACTCCCCTGGCCCATGTCCATAATGGCCAGGGCAAGTTCCGGGTCTGGGATTCGGTATTATCGGAAGAAGCGGTGCTGGCGTTTGAGTACGGTTATGCCACTGCCGAGCCCCGTACCCTGGTTATCTGGGAAGCGCAGTTTGGCGATTTCGCCAACGGCGCCCAGGTGGTGATCGATCAGTTCATCAGCTCCGGAGAACAAAAGTGGGGCCGGATGTGCGGGCTGGTGATGCTGCTGCCGCACGGTTATGAAGGGCAGGGACCGGAGCACTCCTCCGCCCGGTTGGAACGCTATCTGCAACTCTGCGCCGAGCAGAATATGCAGGTATGTATACCCTCCACCCCGGCTCAGGTTTACCATATGTTGCGGCGTCAGGCGCTGCGCAATATGCGCCGCCCGCTCATCGTTATGTCGCCGAAATCGCTGCTGCGTCATCCAATGGCTATCTCTTCCCTGGAAGAACTGGCGCAAGGGAGCTTCCAGCCGGCCATCGGCGAAATCGATCCGCTGGATCCGCGTGGCGTAAAACGCGTCGTGCTGTGTTCTGGTAAAGTTTATTATGATTTGTTGGATCAGCGCCGGAAAAACGGTCAGGAAGACGTGGCTATCGTGCGCATAGAGCAGCTTTATCCGTTCCCGCATCAGGCGGTGCAGGCTGCTCTGAAACCTTTTTCCCATGTGCAGGATTTTGTCTGGTGTCAGGAGGAGCCGCTGAATCAGGGTGCCTGGTATTGCAGCCAGCACCATTTCCGGGAAGTTATTTCTTTTGGCGCATCGCTACGTTACGCGGGACGCCCGGCTTCCGCCTCGCCGGCGGTTGGGTATTTGTCCGTGCACCAGGCGCAGCAAAAAAGCCTGGTTAATGACGCGCTGGACGTTAATTAAATATAAGGATTGATAATGAGTAGCGTAGATATTCTGGTTCCTGATCTCCCTGAGTCGGTTGCCGATGCGACCGTTGCCACTTGGCATAAAAAGCCCGGCGACAGCGTCCAGCGTGACGAGGTGCTGGTGGAAATTGAGACCGACAAAGTGGTGCTGGAAGTGCCGGCCCCCGAGGCGGGAGTATTGGACGCCCTGCTGGAGGATGAAGGGTCCACCGTCACCTCCCGTCAGGTGCTGGGACGTTTGCGTCCCGGCGACAGCACCGGCCAGGAAACCTCGGAAAAGGCCCAGAGCAAGGAATCCACTCCGGCGCAGCGTTATACCGCCGGATTGCAGGAAGAAAGCAATGAGGCCATCAGCCCGGCCATCCGGCGTCTGATTGCCGAACACGACCTGAAAGCCGATGACATCAAAGGCAGCGGCGTCGGCGGCCGGATTACCCGCGAAGATGTGGAAAAACACCTGGCGCGCAAACCGGAAACCGCCCCGGCCACAGCCCCGGCGCCATCGGTGACCACCACCGCGACTCCCGGCGCCATTCCGGCCCTCGGCGGCCGCAGTGAAAAACGCGTGCCCATGACCCGTCTGCGCAAGCGGGTTGCCGAACGCCTGCTGGAAGCCAAAAACAGCACCGCCATGTTGACGACATTTAATGAAGTCAATATGAAACCCATTATGGATTTGCGTAAAGAGTACGGCGACGCGTTTGAAAAACGCCACGGCATCCGCCTTGGATTTATGTCTTTCTACATTAAGGCAGTGGTGGAAGGGCTCAAGCGTTTCCCGGAAGTGAACGCCTCTATTGACGGCGAAGATGTAGTTTACCATAACTATTTCGATGTCAGTATTGCGGTTTCCACGCCACGGGGCCTGGTAACGCCGGTACTGCGCGATGTGGATGCCTTGGGGATGGGCGATGTGGAAAAAAGCATCAAGGAACTGGCGGTAAAAGGCCGCGACGGTAAACTGAAAGTGGAAGAGCTCACCGGCGGTAATTTTACCATTACCAACGGCGGTGTGTTCGGCTCTTTAATGTCCACGCCGATTATCAATCCGCCGCAAAGCGCCATCCTGGGCATGCATGCCATCAAGGATCGCCCGATGGCGGTGAACGGACAGGTTGTTATCCTGCCCATGATGTACCTCGCCTTGTCCTACGATCACCGGTTAATCGACGGCAAAGAGTCCGTCAGCTTTTTGGTGACCATCAAGGAGATGCTGGAGGATCCGACCCGTTTACTGCTGGACGTTTAGCCGATAGCGGATACGGCGCCGCCGTATCCGGTTTCCGCCAAGGGCAGTACCTTTAAATGGTGGCTGGTTGAACGCCGCCGCCGACATTCCCAGACGAAGATGGATAAACATCATGAATTTACATGAATATCAGGCAAAACAGCTTTTTGCTCGGTATGGTCTGCCTGCCCCCACGGGTTTTGCTTGCACCACTCCACGGGAAGCGGAAGAATCCGCTTCGAAAATCGGTGCCGGCCCCTGGGTGGTGAAATGCCAGGTGCATGCGGGCGGGCGAGGCAAGTCCGGCGGTGTAAAAGTGGTCAACAGCAAAGAAGAAATCCGCGCCTTTGCCGAAAACTGGCTGGGCAAACGTCTGGTGACCTATCAAACGGACGCCTTGGGCCAGCCGGTGCACCAGATTCTGGTGGAAGCCGCCACCGATATCGCTAAAGAGCTTTATCTCGGGGCGGTGGTGGATCGCGGCTCACGTCGCGTGGTGTTTATGGCCTCCACTGAAGGCGGCGTGGAAATTGAAAAAGTCGCTGACGAAACGCCGCACCTGATTCATAAGGTGGCGCTGGATCCCCTTACCGGTCCGCAGCCCTTCCAGGGACGCGAGCTGGCGTTCAAGCTGGGCTTGACCGGTAAACAGGTGGGACAGTTCACCAAAATCTTCATGGGCCTCGCCGCGCTGTTTCTTGAGCGGGATCTGGCGCTGGTGGAGATTAATCCCCTGGTCATCACCACCGAAGGCAACCTGGTGTGTCTGGACGGCAAGCTGAGCGCCGACGGCAACGCCTTGTTCCGCCAGCCTGAACTGCGCGAAATGCGGGACAAGAGCCAGGAAGACGCCCGTGAGGCGCAGGCGGCGCAGTGGGAACTGAACTACGTGGCTCTGGACGGCAATATCGGCTGCATGGTAAACGGCGCCGGTCTGGCCATGGGCACCATGGATATCGTCAAGCTGCACGGCGGATCGCCGGCCAACTTTCTTGATGTCGGCGGCGGCGCCACCAAGGAGCGGGTGACCGAGGCGTTCAAGATTATCCTGTCCGATGAAAACGTGAAGGCGGTGCTGGTGAATATTTTCGGCGGCATTGTGCGCTGTGATTTGATTGCCGAAGGCATTATCGGCGCGGTGGAGGATGTGGGAGTTAACGTGCCGGTGGTAGTGCGTCTTGAAGGCAACAATGCCGAGCTGGGCGCCAAAATCCTGGCGGACAGCGGTCTGAATATCATTGCCGCCACCAGTTTGACCGACGCGGCGCAGCAGGCTGTCGCTGCGGTGGAGGGGAAATAATGTCCATTTTAATCGATAAAAATACTAAAGTAATTTGCCAGGGCTTTACCGGCAGCCAGGGCACCTTTCATTCCGAGCAGGCGCTGGCCTACGGCACCAAGATGGTCGGCGGCGTTACGCCGGGCAAGGGCGGCACCCAGCATCTCGGCCTGCCGGTATTCAATACCGTGCGTGAAGCCGTGGAAAAGACCGGCGCCACCGCCTCGGTTATCTATGTTCCCGCGCCGTTTTGCAAAGATTCCATTCTGGAAGCGGTGGATGCCGGCATTGAGCTGATTATCTGTATCACCGAGGGTATTCCGACCCTGGATATGCTGGTGGTCAAGGCCAAGCTTGAGCAGAGCGGTTCGCGCATGATCGGCCCGAACTGTCCGGGCGTCATCACTCCCGGTGAATGCAAAATCGGCATTATGCCGGGGCATATCCATAAACCGGGGCGGGTGGGGATTGTTTCACGCTCCGGTACGCTGACCTATGAAGCGGTCAAGCAGACCACCGATACCGGACTGGGTCAATCCAGCTGTGTTGGTATCGGCGGCGACCCCATCCCCGGTTCCAGCTTTATCGATATCCTGAAATTGTTTGAGCAGGACCCGCAGACCGAAGCCATTGTGATGATCGGTGAAATCGGCGGCAGCGCGGAAGAAGAAGCTGCCGCTTACATCAAGGACCATGTTACCAAGCCGGTGGTGGGATATATTGCGGGGGTTACCGCGCCGAAAGGTAAACGTATGGGCCATGCCGGGGCAATCATCGCCGGCGGCAAGGGCACCGCGGACGAAAAATTCGCCGCCCTGGAGGCCGCGGGGGTGAAAACCGTGCGCAGCCTGGCGGATATCGGCGGCGCGCTGAAGACCCTGCTGTCGTGAGATAGGGGTTTAGGCCCGTGTGCGGCGGGCCGGGCCGCGCGGATAGGTTCGCTGCACGCCCGGCGATCGCGGGCTTACCGCGCTGAGGGGCGCTCGGTCGGGCGGGAAAACCACGCCCGATTCGACCCCCTCAGCACGGTTTCCCTTTAACAGGTTCGCCGCACGCCCGGCGATCGCGGGCTTACCGCGCTGAGGGGCGCTCGGTCGGGCGGGAAAACCACGCCCGATTCGACCCCTTCAGCACGGTTTCCCTTTAACACGTTTGTTGCACGCCCGGCGATCGCGGGCTTACCGCGCTGAGGGGCGCTCGATTGGGCGGGGAAACCACGCCCGATTCGGCCCCATTGTCGCGGTCTCCCTTTAACAAATTCGTTGCACGCGTTTTATTCGCAACATCCCCGGAAAATCTCAGCTACATTTAATTCATATATCGCTGCTTGTGATAGTCATTATTAATGGCGTCATATCATTATTAAATAATAGTGTGTTAACCAATTTTAAATAACGCGTCAAAAATTTTATCTTTACAGGTAATTTACCGATCTGATTAATCACATATAATTAACAAAACGATCATCGCTGGTTAAATTTGAAATGATATTTAACATGAATGAGAAAATATTGCGCTAAATCAATGATTTTTTATAGTGGATTGGGATTAAATTGGCGTAAATTGCGCTGTCTCAATTTTTGCAATGACGGGATGTGATGAATGGATTGATCGAGACGTCATTTCCCGACCGCCGTCACGAAAAAAAATATTTATCATAAGTAAGTTGAGGGGTAGTATGTGGATTGTAAAATTCTGAATAGATCAGCCTTATTTAATACCCGTTCTCGATTTCCCGACACCGATGCCTCGGCGCCAGTGTTTTTGCCGGGTAAACCGCAGGCCGGAAAAATTATAAAGTTTTTATACCTTAAATAATTCACGTTGCAGGAAAGCCAACGTAGCTGCAACGTGAGGTATGGCGGGTATGTTATTCACCGCGGGTTGTTGCAGGGCTTCGGTACATCGAAGCGCCAGATTACCGCACGTGGGATCCATCCTGTGAGGAGCAAGGAGTCAAAATGTTTGATGTCGTCGAACTGTCACGGTTACAGTTTGCCTTAACTGCGATGTACCACTTTCTATTTGTCCCGTTAACCCTGGGATTGGCGTTTTTACTCGCCATAATGGAAACGGTATACGTCCTGTCGGGCAAACAGATTTATAAAGATATGACCAAGTTCTGGGGTAAATTGTTCGGTATCAATTTTGCCCTGGGTGTAGCCACCGGCCTGACCATGGAGTTCCAGTTCGGAACCAACTGGTCATATTTCTCCCATTACGTCGGCGACATATTTGGCGCTCCTCTGGCCATTGAAGGGTTGATGGCCTTCTTCCTCGAGTCCACTTTTGTCGGCCTGTTCTTCTTCGGCTGGGATCGCCTGAGCAAAACCCAGCACCTCACGGTGACCTGGATGGTGGCTTTGGGCTCCAACCTGTCCGCGCTGTGGATACTGGTGGCCAACGGCTGGATGCAAAATCCCATCGCGTCGGATTTCAACTATCAGACCATGCGCATGGAGATGGTGAGCTTCGCCGACCTGGTGCTGAACCCGGTGGCGCAGGTCAAATTCGTTCATACCGTGGCCGCCGGGTACTGCACCGGCGCGATGTTTATCCTCGGCATCAGCTCATATTACCTGCTTAAAGGCCGCGACACCGCGTTTGCCAAACGCTCATACGCCATCGCGGCGGCGTTCGGCATGGCGGCGGTCCTGTCCGTTATCGTACTGGGGGATGAATCCGGCTACGAAATGGGGGACGTGCAAAAAACCAAGCTGGCGGCCATCGAAGCCGAATGGGAAACGCAGCCCGCTCCGGCCTCCTTTACCCTGTTCGGCATTCCCAACCAGGCGACGCAGCAAAATAATTTCTCCATCCGCGTTCCTTATGCTTTGGGTCTGATTGCCACCCGCTCTACGGATCGGCAGGTTACCGGCATCAAGGATTTAATGGCGCAGCATCAAATCCGTATTCGCAACGGCATGAAAGCCTATGCTTTGCTGCAGGAATTGCGTCATGGCAATGCCGATCCGGCGTTGCTGGGCCAGTTCAATCAGGTTAAACAGGATTTGGGCTACGGTCTGCTGCTCAAGCGTTACACCGATAACGTGGCCAACGCTACCGAAGAACAGATCCAGAGCGCTACCCGGGATTCAATCCCGCGCGTGGCGCCGCTGTACTTCTCGTTCCGCATCATGGTGCTGGGCGGTGTGCTGATGCTCATCATTATCACTATGTCCTTCTGGAGCGTGATTCGTAACCGTATCGGCCAAAAAACCTGGCTGCACCGTGCCGCGCTGTACGGCATCCCCATTCCATGGATTGCCATCGAAGCCGGCTGGTTTGTGGCCGAGTACGGCCGCCAGCCCTGGGCGATTGGTGAGATCCTGCCCACCGCCGTCGCCAATTCCACGCTGACGGCCGGGGATATCCTGTTCTCCATGGGGCTAATCTGCGGGCTTTACACCCTGTTCCTGGTAGCGGAAATGTATTTGATGTTCAAGTATGCGCGCCTGGGGCCGAGCAGCCTGAAAACCGGCCGTTATCACTTCGAGCAGCCGACGCTCGCCGTGCAGCAAGCACATTAACAGGAGCTTTTGCCATGTTTGACTACGAAGTTTTTCGCTTAATCTGGTGGGTGCTGATTGGTGTCCTGCTGATAGGCTTTGCCGTCACCGACGGTTTTGACATGGGCGTCGGCATGCTGATGCGTTTTCTTGGCCGCACCGATACCGAACGCCGGGTGTTAATCAATACCATCGCTCCCCACTGGGAAGGCAACCAGGTTTGGCTTATCACCGCCGGCGGCGCGCTGTTCGCCGCCTGGCCTATGGTGTATGCCGCCGCGTTTTCCGGTTTTTATATCGCCATGATCCTGGTTCTGGCATCGCTGTTTTTCCGGCCGGTAGGTTTTGAATATCGCGCCAAAATCGACGATCCCCGCTGGCGCAATGCCTGGGACTGGGGCCTGTTCGCCGGCGGTTTCATCCCGCCGGTGGTTATCGGCGTGGCGTTCGGCAACCTGTTGCAGGGGGTGCCGTTCCAGGTGGATGAATTCCTGCGTCTGTCCTATACCGGTAATTTCTTCCAGCTGTTGAACCCATTCGGCCTGTTGGCCGGTATCGTCAGCCTGTGCATGTTCCTCACCGTGGGGGGCACCTATTTGCAGATGCGCACTGAAGGCGAACTGCTGGTGCGCGCCCGCGCCGTGAGCCAGGCTACCAGCCTGCTGACGCTGGTGACCTTCCTGCTGGGCGGCTTCTGGCTGGTGTACGGTATCGACGGTTTCACCATTACGTCGGCCATCGATACCAACGCCGTTTCCAACCCGCTGAATAAAGAAGTAGCGCACCAGGCAGGTGCCTGGATGGTGAAATATCATCAGTATCCGCTGCTATGGATAGTGCCGGCGCTGGGCGTGCTGCTGCCGTTGCTGACCCTGCTTTTCAGCCGTACCGGTAAAGGGGCCTGGGCCTTCGTCTTTTCCTCGCTGACCATTGCCTGCATTATTCTCACGGCGGGTATAACCCTGTTCCCGTTCATCATGCCCTCGATAACGATGCCTAACGCCAGCCTGACTGTGTGGGATGCCACGTCGAGCCTGCTGACGCTGAAGGTCATGACCGGCGTCGCGGTGATCTTTGTCCCCATCGTGTTGCTCTATACCTTCTGGTGCTACTACAAGATGTACGGGCGCATCACTAAAGAACACGTGGAACAAAACACGCATACCCTGTACTGAGTAAGGAGCTGAAAAATGTGGTATTTTGCTTGGATTCTCGGAACGCTTCTGGCCTGCTCCTTCGGCATCATCACCGCCCTGGCGCTTGAGCATCATGAAGACAGCCAGGGGGAGAACGACGTCCGGTGATCAAAACCCTGGTCGACCGACTCTATGGTGTTACCGATAAGAGCCCATTGCGGGCTCTTTCGCTCATCCTGGCGCTGGTGCTGGCCGGTTGCGTGTTCTGGATGCCGGCGCGTTTTGCCGTGCAGACCAGTCATTTAAATGCCTGGCACAACCTGCTGGTGGTG
The DNA here is from genome assembly GCF_016865525.2 of Sodalis ligni. Classification (NCBI taxonomy): domain Bacteria; kingdom Pseudomonadati; phylum Pseudomonadota; class Gammaproteobacteria; order Enterobacterales; family Bruguierivoracaceae; genus Sodalis; species Sodalis ligni. Next base: position 1,640,113 of record NZ_CP075169.1, read on the forward strand.
TGGGCGGTATGCGCCGGCGTCATTCACGGCACCGGCTTTCGGCCGCGCCGGTGGGGCTGGCGGTTATGCTTTTTGCCTTTGGCGTCCCTGATTGTCCTGGCGGCGGCGCTGGTTTACGTCTTTTATTAGCTGTTGCGGCTGCGTTATGGCGGCCGCAGCCTTCATTACATAATTATTTTCATTCCGCAAAGGGAATTTATTCCAAACGTGATCGGTCTTGCGTATAGTAAGCACCGTTGTTTTGCGTTGCTGGGATATACAGTGAGTAATACGTTATTCCAATGGCCGGTACGGGTCTATTATGAAGATACCGATGCCGGAGGTGTGGTCTATCACGCTCGTTACGTGGTTTTTTATGAAAGGGCCCGTACCGAAATGCTGCGCCAGCATAATTTTCACCAACAAGCCTTACTAAGCGCTAATATTGCTTTTGTGGTAAGGCGAATGACGGTGGACTATCTCGCCTCAGCGCGTCTGGACGATTTGCTCCTGGTAGAAAGTGAAATCGTTTCAATGCGCGGTGCCTCCCTGATTTTTGCGCAACGCATCCTGAATGCTGAAGGGCAGCTTCTCAGCCGGGCGGATGTTTTGATTGCCTGTATCGATCCACACCAAATGAAGCCAATTGCGCTTCCTAAGTCTATTGTCGCGGAGTTCAAGCAGTGACTGACATGAACATTGTTGATCTGTTCCTGAAAGCGAGCTTTCTGGTTAAACTGATCATGTTGATTTTGATATGCTTTTCCATTGCATCCTGGGCGATCATTATCCAGCGCACACGCATTCTCAATTCGGCGACCCGTGAGGCTGAAGCGTTCGAGGATAAGTTCTGGTCCGGAATCGAGCTGTCCCGCCTTTATCAGGAAAGCCAAACCCGCCGCGACACATTAACCGGCACCGAGCAGATTTTTACTCCGGCTTCAAAGAGTTCGCCAGACTGCACCGGGCCAATAGCCATGCGCCGGAAGCGGTGGTGGAAGGCGCTTCCCGCGCCATGCGCATCTCCATGAACCGGGAATTGGAAGCCCTTGAAACCCATATTCCCTTCCTGGGCACCGTAGGGTCAATCAGCCCGTATATCGGATTGTTCGGCACCGTTTGAGGTATAATGCACGCCTTTATCGGACTGGGCGCGGTAAAGCAGGCCACCCTGCAAATGGTTGCTCCAGGTATCGCCGAAGCGCTGATTGCCACGGCCATCGGCCTGTTTGCCGCCATTCCGGCGGTTATGGCCTTTAACCGGCTGAGCCAGCGGGTGAACAAGCTGGATCAGAATTACGATAATTTCACCGAAGAGTTCATCGCCATCCTGCATCGTCAGGCCTTCGCCAGCGATAGCGCTAAGTAGAAGGAGGGGAGAACATGGCCCGGAGACGCGGTCGCAGAGAACTGAAGTCAGAGATCAATATCGTTCCCTTGCTCGATGTGTTGTTGGTCCTGGTATTAATTTTTATGGCTACGGCGCCGATAATTACGCAGAGCGTCGAAGTCGACCTGCCGGACGCGACGGATTCGAAAGCGGTGAGCAGTGACGATAATCCGCCGGTGATCGTGGAAGTGGCAGGCGTCGGCCAGTACAGTCTGGTGGTGGACCACAACCGTATGGAGCAATTACCGCCGGAACAGGTGGTTGCCGAGGCGCGATCCCGCATTACGGCCAATCCCAAAACGGTATTTCTGATTGGTGGCGCGAAAGACGTGCCCTATGATGAGATTATCAAGGCGCTGAATCTGCTGCATCAGGCCGGCGTGAAGTCGGTAGGCCTGATGACCCAGCCTATTTGATGGCATGCGGATAATGCGCGCTCTTTTTGGCAAACCTGTTTTTGGGAATCGATTGTGGTAAAGGCAACCGAACAGAACGATAAGCTCAAACGTGCCATTATTGTCTCGATTATCCTGCATATTCTCCTGTTCGGTTTTCTGATCTGGAGTTCTTACACGCAGGATGTCGACACAAGCGGCGGCGGGGGAGGCGGCTCGTCTATCGATGCGGTTATGGTCGATCCCGGTGCCGTGGTACAGCAGTATAACCGTGAACAGAATCAGCAGACGGATGCTCAGCGTGCCTCGCAATTACGTGAAAAGCAGGCTCAGCAGCAGGCTGAAGAGCTGCAGCAGAAGCAGGCGGCCGAGCAGCAGCGTCTGAAGGAACTTGAGAAGGACCGGCTGGCGGCGCAGGAAGCGGCCGAACAGCAGAAAGAGCAGCAGGCCGAGCAGCAAAAGCAGGCCGCGTTGCAAAAACAGCAGGCGGAAGCCGCCACTAAACAGGCGCAAGAGCAGCAGAAACAGGCTGAAGCGGCGGCGGCCCAGGCCAAGGCCGAAGCGGCCGAGCAAGCGAAAGCCGCCGCCGAGCAGGCCAAAGCGGCCGCCGAAGCGAAAAAGCAGGCCCAGGCTGAAGCCAATAAGGAAGCGGCCGCCGCTGCCGCCGCGGCGAAAAAGCAGGCTGATGCCGCCGCGGCAGCCGCCGCTCAGGCTAAAGCGCAGCAGGCGGCTCAAGACAAGGCGGAACAGGCGGCCCAGGCCAAGGCGGCACAGGCCGCCAAGGCCAAGGCCGCGGAAGAAGCCAAGCAGGCCGCCGCCGAAGCGGCGCAAGAAAAAGCCGATGCCGCGGAGGCCGCGCAAGAGAAAGCCGCCGCCGCCACAGCCGCCAAGGAGAAAGCCGCCGCCGCCGCCGAGGCGAAGGCCAGCGCCGCCGCGGCGAAAAAAGCCGCCGCAGATGCCAAGAAAGCCGCTGCGGCCGCCGCCGCCAAGAACTCCAGTGAGGTCGATGATCTGCTGGGAGGCCTGACGGATTCCAAGAACGCGCCGAAAGCCGGCGGCGGTCCCACGAAGGGGGGCAAACCCGCAGGCGCCGGCAACAGCAAGCAGAGCGGGGCGACCGGCGCGGAAATCAATGGCTATGCCAGCCAGGTGAAAGCGGCAATTCAGCAGAAATTTTATTCGGATCCGTCATTTAACGGCAAAATCTGTGATCTGCGTATCAAATTGGCCCCGGACGGTATGCTGATTTCCGTAAGTCCAGAAGGGGGCGATCCGGCGTTGTGCCAGGCGGCGGTTTCAGCGGCCCGACTGGCAAGAATACCGAAACCGCCTAGTGCGCAAGTTGCTGAAGCATTCAAGGATGCGGTAGTTACGTTTAAACCGCAATAAACGGTAAAGAAGTCTAAATGGCAAGGTAAATCTTTAAGATTTAGACTATGTTGTCAGCCTGGTCCTTGTAGTTATGTTTAAGAAGTTTGGCTAAAATTCTGCTAATTTATCGGGGCGTAACGCGTCGGTATGGGAGATGAAATGAAGCAGGCATTTCGAGTAGCGCTAAGTTTACTATTTTTATGGGCATCCATACTTCATGCCGAAGTGAGAATCGAGATCACCCAGGGGGTGGACTCGGCAAAACCTATCGCCGTAGTGCCTTTCAAATGGGCCGGTCCGGGAGCCGCTCCTGAGGAAGTGGGCACCATCGTCGGGGCGGATTTGCGCAACAGCGGCAAATTCAACCCCATCGACCCCGCCCGTATGCCGCAGCAGCCCGCCACCGCCGCGGAAGTGACCCCGGCTGCCTGGACCGCCCTCGGCATTGACGCCGTGGTGGTGGGCCAGGTCCAGCCCGGCGCCGACGGCGGTTATGTGGTGAGCTACCAGCTGGTGGATACTTCCGGCAGCGCTCCCTCCGTGCTGTCCCAGAATCAATTCAAGGTGACCAAGCAGTGGCTGCGCTATGCCGCGCATACCGTCAGCGACGAATCCTTCGAAAAGTTGACCGGGATCAAGGGCGCGTTCCGCACACGCATTGCATATGTGGTACAAACCAACGGCGGGCAGTATCCTTATGAGCTGCGCGTTTCCGATTACGACGGTTTCAACCAGTTCGTGGTCCATCGTTCGCCTCAGCCCCTGATGTCACCGGCCTGGTCGCCGGACGGCAGCAAACTGGCTTACGTTACCTTCGAAAGCGGCCGTTCCGCCCTGGTGGTGCAAACCCTGGCCAACGGCAACGTCCGCCAGATTGCCAGCTTCCCGCAGCACAACGGCGCGCCGTCGTTTTCTCCTGACGGCAGTAAATTGGCGTTCGCCCTGTCGAAGACGGGCAGTTTGAATTTGTATGTAATGGATTTGGGCTCCGGCCAGATCAGGCAAGTCACTGATGGCCGCAGCAACAATACGGAACCGACCTGGTTCCCGGACAATCAGACCCTGGCGTATACTTCCGACCAGGGCGGTCGTCCGCAACTGTATAAAGTGAGTATCAACGGCGGTAGTCCGCAGCGCCTGACCTGGGAAGGTTCTCAGAATCAGGATGCGGATGTGAGCGCGGACGGGAAATTCCTGGTCATGGTCAGCAGCGATGGTGGCGCTCAACATATCGCTAAACAAGATCTGGTTACGGGAGCCGTTCAAGTATTGTCGGCCACGTTCCTGGATGAGACGCCTAGCGTCGCTCCCAATGGCACAATGGTAATCTATAGCTCCACACAGGGAATGGGTTCCGTGTTACAGCTGGTCTCGACTGATGGGCGTTTCAAAGCGCGTCTTCCGGCGACTGATGGACAGGTAAAATTTCCTGCCTGGTCTCCGTATCTGTGATGCATGTGTAAATATGTATGGCAAACTATAAAAGGAAAATGAGATGCAACTGAACAAAGTGCTAAAAGGGCTGATGTTGGCTGTGCCAGTACTGGCTATCGCCGCGTGTAGTTCCCACAAAAGCGCTAACAATGGTGCTGATACCTCCATGGGCGCTGGCACTGGTATGGACAATAGCGGTGCAAATAATTCGTCCTCCACAGAACAGGCTCGCCTGCAGATGCAAGAACTGCAGAAGAACAATATCGTTTACTTTGATCTCGACAAGTACGATATTCGTTCTGATTTTGCTCAAATGCTGGACGCGCATGCTAACTTCCTGCGCAGCAATCCATCCTACAAAGTGACAGTTGAAGGTCATGCGGATGAACGCGGCACGCCGGAATATAATATCGCCCTGGGCGAACGTCGTGCCAATGCCGTGAAAATGTATCTTCAGGGTAAAGGCGTCTCTGCCGATCAAATCTCTATCGTATCTTATGGTAAAGAAAAACCGGCTGTGCTGGGACATGACGAAGCGGCTTACGCTAAAAACCGTCGTGCCGTACTGGTATACTAAGAGAATTGCATGAGCGGTAACTTCAGACGATCTATCATCAGTCTGTCGTTGCTGGTTGGCGTAGCAGCCCCATGGGCTGCTACTGCCCAAGCGCCAATCAGTAATGTCGGCTCCGGCTCGGTGGAAGACCGGGTCACTCAGCTTGAGCGTATCACTAACGCTCACGCCCAGCTATTAACTCAACTTCAGCAACAGCTTGCCGATACCCAGCGCGATATCGATTCTCTCCGGGGTCAAATCCAGGAAAATCAGTATCAGCTCTCGCAGGTTGTGGATCGCCAAAAACAGATCTATCAGCAACTGGACACCTTGAGTAGCGGCCAGGGTGGGCAGGGTCAGCAAGGCAGCCAAAACGCGGCCCCCACGGACGGCGGCACGGCGACGGCGTCAAATGACACCGGCGGCGGCCAGGATGCGGCCCCCGCGGCGGCAGCTCCGGCGGTAGGTGCAGCCACGGGCGATGCCAATACCGACTACAATGCGGCGGTGTCCTTGGTGCTTGAGAAAAAACAGTACGATCAAGGCATCATTGCGTTCCAGAATTTTGTCAAACGCTACCCGGATTCAACCTATCAGCCCAATGCCAACTACTGGCTGGGACAGTTGAATTACAACAAGGGTAAAAAAGACGACGCGGCATATTATTTCGCGTTGGTGGTCAAAAATTATCCCAAATCGCCGAAAAGCTCCGAAGCGCTGTTTAAAGTCGGGGTAATCATGCAGGAAAAAGGCCAAACTGATAAAGCGAAGGCCGTTTACCAGCAGGTGATCAAACTTTATCCCAATACCGATTCAGCCAAGCAGGCGCAAAAACGTCTGGCTGGTCTATAAGGCTATACCCAAAAAATTTGAGTGGCAGGGCGGGGCCGTGTAATGCCAACGCACCTGCAACTTGAAGTATGATGGGTATATTCTGGCCTGGAACGTGGTTTAATCACCTAGTTTAGGCCTGAGTGCTCGAAGATCAGGCAGTTGAACGCTCCTATTGGAAATTTAGGTTGCGCAGAATTAATTAATTAGTAATATATGCCGCCGTTGCCATGGGAAAGCGTTCTGTCCAGGGTAGCAGTAAGAAATCGGGTAAAAGGGTCGTTAGCTCAGTTGGTAGAGCAGTTGACTTTTAATCAATTGGTCGCAGGTTCGAATCCTGCACGACCCACCATCATCCGACCAGGTCAATTTTTTGTGACGCTCGCGGGATAGCATTTGCCCCGGCGAGTAACTCTTTTTTGCCGTGTTTTGCTCCTTTCGCATAACACCGCCCCAGTGGGTCGTTAGCTCAGTTGGTAGAGCAGTTGACTTTTAATCAATTGGTCGCAGGTTCGAATCCTGCACGACCCACCACTTTCAAAAATACCTCCCCTAGCAGCAAATTTCCTCAAAACGTAAATATTCCACGTGTCGTGCTGGATGAGAACCTGCGCAGGTTTGAGCCGAGCGAAGCGAGACAGCGTTGCCGTATGGCAACGACCCGAAGGGCGAGGCCAAAGGCCGAGTCATCCTGCACGACCCACCACTTTCAAAACACTTCCCCTAGCAGCAAATTTCCTCAAAACGTAAATATTCCACGTGTCGTGCTGGATGAGAACCTGCGCAGGTTTGAGCCGAGCGAAGCGAGACAGCGTTGCCGTATGGCAACGACCCGAAGGGCGAGGCCAAAGGCCGAGTCATCCTGCACGACCCACCACTTTCAAAACACTTCCCCTAGCAGCAAATTTCCACTTAACGCTTATATCGCACGAGTCGTCCTGCACCACCTACCAACATCTTGCTAGAATCCTTTCAACTAAACAAATATACAAAATAACACAAATTTATGGGGACTTTTGCTGCAAATTTGATTATTTTGTTTAGTATATAAAACATTCAGGTCGTAAACAGACCCACTGGCACAGGTCGGCATGTTGCCCTTGCACCGGAATATATGCGAGATAAAGATGATTGAGCTACTGGATACCAATGCTGCCATTTACCCGTTTCCGCCTAAACCACGGCCGCTCAGCGTGGATGAAAAGCAGTTTTATTATAGCAAAATCAAAGAACTGTTAAAGCGGCGCAATGCGGTAATGGTCGCTCATTATTATACTGACCCTGAGATCCAGGCGCTGGCGGAAGCCACCGGCGGCTGTGTGGCCGACTCCCTGGAGATGGCCAGATTCGGCAGTACCCATCCCGCCACCACATTGCTGGTGGCCGGTGTGCGTTTTATGGGCGAAACGGCAAAAATTCTCAGTCCGGAAAAAACCGTGCTGATGCCGACCCTCAAAGCGGAGTGTTCGCTGGATTTGGGCTGTCCCATTGAAGAGTTCAGTGCTTTTTGCGATGCTCATCCCGATCGCACCGTGGTGGTTTATGCCAATACCTCCGCCGCGGTGAAAGCCCGTGCCGACTGGGTTGTCACCTCCAGTATCGCCGTGGAACTTATCGAGCATTTGGACGGCCTGGGTGAAAAAATCATTTGGGCGCCGGATCGTCATCTCGGCCGCTACGTGCAGCAACAGACCGGGGCGGATATTCTCTGCTGGCAAAGTGCCTGTATCGTCCATGACGAATTCAAAACCCAGGCGCTACTGCGTATGAAGGCCCTTTATCCCGAGGCCGCGGTACTGGTTCATCCCGAGTCGCCCCAGGCGATTGTGGAGATGGCCGACGCGGTGGGGTCCACCAGCCAGCTCATTCAGGCCGCGAAAAGGCTGCCGCAGCAGCAGATGATTGTCGCCACCGACCGGGGCATTTTTTACAAAATGCAGCAAGCCTGCCCCGATAAAATGCTGTTGGAAGCCCCTACCGCCGGCGATGGAGCAACCTGTCGCAGCTGTGCCCATTGTCCCTGGATGGCCATGAACGGCCTTGAAGCCATAGCACGGGGACTTGAAGAGGGAGGGGAACAGCATGAAGTGCATGTGGCTGCAGGGCTGCGTGACAAGGCGCTGGTGCCGCTGAACCGCATGTTGTCGTTCGCGGCCGGGCTGAATGTCAAGGTCACCGGCAATGCCTGAACCTGACAATGAGGATGATGCCAGGGATGGAGCGTTCCCGCGTCTTGCCGGGCGGACTGAGGCTGCCGGCATTCAATGCGGGTGATGGGCATGTGCGTGGGCATGGGCATGTGCCGGTTCCACCGTGTCTACCGTAATACCGCAATCGTCCTCCGGACACTGCTGGTACTCCATTTGTACGGTGGCGTGGCTTATCTGATAGTGATCCAGCAGGTAGTGCTGGATCTGATGAAGCAGGGCGTCGTGGTCATAGGGGGGAATGACCTGGGCATGCAGCGTCATCACCGGTCTTTCACCCACCTGCCAGACATGCACATGATGGATGTTGCGCACTTCGGGGATATTAAGACACATATCGCGTTTGAGTTTTTCAATATCGATTTGACTCGGCGTACCTTCCAGCAGCTCATGCAGGCTCTCCTGCAACAGCCGCCAGCCGCTGCGCAGCACCAGGCATGACACCAGGCATGACAATATGGGGTCAATATACAGCCAACCGGTGAAAACAATCACTCCCGCCGCCACGATCGCCCCCACCGAACCCAGCAAATCTCCCAGGACATGCAGGGCGGCGGCGCGCAGATTGATATTCTTTTCCCCTTCGCCGCCGTGGAGCATCCAGAAAGAGAGCAGATTCGCCGCCAGGCCGCCCACCCCGATGATCAACATCGGCCAGCCGGCGATGGGATGGGGCTGGTAAAAACGCCGGACTGCTTCCCATACGATGAGCAGAGTGATGACCAGCAGGGCCAGGGCATTGATAAACGCCGCCAGGGTGGTCAGGCGCAGATAACCGAAGGTATGACTGCTATTGGGTTTGCGCTGGGCGAACCTGACCGCCAGCAACGCCATCAGCAGCGCCGCGGCATCGGTGAGCATATGTCCGGCGTCGGCCAGCAGCGCCAGCGAGCCGGTAAAAAGGCCGCCCGCGACTTCCACCACCATAAACAGGGCGGTTATGGCAAACGCCGCCAGCAGCCGCCGGTTATTGCTGTTTTCCGCCGCGCCATGCGCATGATTGTGTGTAGCCGCCATCAGGGTACCTTAAAATGAATAAAGTCATAAATGAAACGCATTTACCTCGAGTATACCGGTGATTGCGAAAGTTACCGTAAAATTTTATGCAGCTATTTTTTACCAAAAAGCACCGGGGCGTTCGGTGTGGCTGCCCCTAAGGTAACGTATCGACGGCTGCGGGATATGCTCGCGTCAATGGCCGGATGCGGTGGTGAAATCCGAATAAAAAAAGGAATCAGGCCATGGCCTGATTCCCGGTATAATACTCAGTAAAAGATGGCGCTATATAAAAGTGCGGCATTAATCAGAGTATTTGAACAGAAATACTTAAATAGCCTTACTGTGTCGTTCCGTCTGTTTTTGTCCCATTGGGCGTTGAACCGGGACCAGTTTGGACTTTGCTGTTGATGTTAGGACATTTACCATCTTTGCATTTGGTATTTTTATCAATGTCACTGGCGCTCATATTGGAACTGTCGGTATTGCTGGTGTTAATCTTGCTGTTATCGACATTATTAGGCGGCAGGTTCTGTTTTGCGCCGGGACTGTTCGATTGATTTTCCTGACCATTATTGGAGGTTGAGCCGGTATCGTTGGATGAACTTGCCGTCGCGGCTAATGCTGCTCTGCTATCCAAAGTCATTACCGCTGCCAAAAAAAACATTGCCATGTTCTTTAGGGTGGTGGTTTGCATAATATTTTCCCTCTTTCGGACTGGGGGTGAATGAAAGCCCGCATTTTTACATTTTTCACGATCGGAAAACCTGTTTAAGGCGCATCCGGGGGCCTCGCAAGAAAATGTTAAGCCAATGAATACGGCAGGTTAAGTGCCGGTTATTTTTGGCTTATCATTGTTTAAGCATAGCCAACAATCGGCATTGATCAACTTTGAGTTGGCTTATGCCCGAAATGCGCATTTACAGACGAAGTCTGCCGGGCTAGATTATCCGGCATATATCATGAAGTTATCCCCAGGCGCCGCGGTGCGCAGAGAACTAAAGTTTATGAATTATCTCAATGACGATTTAAGAATAAGAGAAATTAAAGAATTGCTGCCGCCGGTGGCCCTTTTGGAAAAATTTCCGGCCACCGAACAGGCCGCCAAAACCGTTGCCGCCGCCCGGGCATCCATTCATCGCATCCTCAAAGGCAATGACGATCGTCTGCTGGTGGTGATCGGACCCTGTTCCATTCATGATACCGAGGCGGCAAAAGAGTATGCCGGTCGTTTATTGGCGCTGAGGAATCAATTACAGGACGAGCTGGAAATCGTCATGCGGGTTTATTTTGAAAAACCACGCACCACGGTGGGCTGGAAGGGGCTGATCAATGACCCTTACTTGGACCATAGTTTTCAGATTAACGACGGCTTGCGCATCGCCCGCAAGTTATTACTGGACATCAACGATAGCGGGTTGCCGGCCGCGGGCGAGTTTCTGGATATGATTACGCCGCAATATGTCGCTGATTTGATGAGCTGGGGCGCTATCGGCGCCCGGACCACCGAGTCCCAGGTCCATCGCGAGCTGGCATCGGGCCTGTCCTGTCCGGTTGGGTTCAAGAACGGCACCGACGGCACTATTAAAGTGGCTATCGATGCCATTAACGCCGCGGGCGCGGCGCACTGTTTCCTCTCCGTAACGAAGTGGGGGCACTCCGCCATCGTCAATACCAGCGGCAACGCCGACTGCCATATTATTTTGCGCGGCGGCAGAGAGCCGAATTACAGCGCCCACCATGTGAAAGCGGTTAAAGACGGCCTGGCGAAAGCGGGACTGCCGGCGCAGGTGATGATTGATTTCAGCCATGCCAACAGCAGCAAACAGTACCAGAAACAGTTGGATGTCGCGCGGGATGTCTGCGGACAGCTGAGCGGCGGCGAGCGGGGTATTATCGGCGTAATGGTGGAGAGCCATTTGCTGGCGGGAAATCAAAACCTGGAAAGCGGTGAAGCGCTGGTCTATGGCCGGAGTATTACCGACGCCTGCATCGGCTGGAACGACACCGAAACCATGCTGGGAGAATTGGCGCAGGCGGTGCGCGATCGTCGCCTGCAAGGCGAAAAGCCGGCCTGATTTGATTTTGTGAACGCGATTGCCGGTAAAGCGTTCATCGCCGGCAATCGCTTCGGTTCAACGGGACAAATTACTTGGCTTTGCCCTGATTGGCCACCGCGGCCGCTTTGGCGGCGATTTCAGCGGCGTTGCCCAGATAATAATGCTTGATGGGTTTCATGTTATCGTCGAATTCATAAACCAGCGGTACCCCTGTGGGGATATTCAGCTCAAGAATTTCTTCTTCGCTCATATGGTCGAGGAATTTCACCAGGGCGCGAATGGAGTTGCCGTGGGCGGCGATAATAACGCGTTCACCGCTCTTCATGCGCGGTAAAATCGTCTCGTTCCAGTACGGGGTGACCCGTTCGATGGTCAGCGCCAGGCTTTCCGTGGTGGGCAGTTCAGCCTCTGTCAGCTTGGCGTAGCGGGCATCATGCCCCGGGAAACGTTCATCATCACGGGTGAGTTCCGGAGGGGTCACGGCAAAACCGCGACGCCATTGTTTCACCTGTTCGTCACCGTATTTTTCGGCGGTTTCGGCTTTGTTCAGTCCTTGCAACGCGCCGTAATGGCGTTCGTTCAGACGCCAGGATTTTTCAACCGGCAGCCAAGCCTGGTCCAGTTCGTCCAGTATATTCCACAGGGTATGAATGGCGCGCTTCAAGACGGAGGTATAGGCGAAATCGAAAATAAAACCTTCATCTTTCAGCAGTTTACCCGCTTGTTTAGCTTCAGTACGGCCTTTGTCGGACAAATCGACGTCCGTCCAGCCGGTAAAGCGATTTTCATTATTCCACTGGCTTTCACCGTGTCGTACCAGAACCAGTTTCGTTACCGCCATCGTTGACTCCTTAAAGTCTAAAGATTTTTGTGAAAACTCCTTTTATTATATTGCCTGCCCGGTGGATGCGGCAACCGCATAGCGTTAAACAGCGTGAAATAAATAACCCGCTACACTATTGCTATCTTGCTATAACGCCACGAACTGATAACGGGTTTGGGAACGATAGGTCTCGCCCGGCTGGAGCCAGCAGTCAGGCTGCGGCCATTCCGGGTGATGCGGACTGTCCGGCAAAAACTCGCTCTCCAAAGCCACTCCGCTGTAGTTGAGGTACTCCCCGCCCTGGCGCGCCGGCGTCCCCGCCAGGTAATTGCCGGTGTATAGCTGCAGAGCCGGCGCGGTGGTAAAGACCTTCAACAGCACCTGGCCGTCAGCCGACCAGAGCTGCGCCGCGGGACTGTCGCCGTCGCGGCAGGCGGTATACAGCAAAAAGGCATGATCGTACCCTTTGACCCTCTGTTGATCGCGATCGCGCAGAAAATCCTGGGAAATGGTCTTGGGTTTACGAAAATCCATGCCGGTATTGTCCACATCCGCCAGCGGCGCGCAGGGTATGCCGTCGCTGTCCACCGGCAGGTACTGGCCGGCATAGATCTGCAGCGTTTCCTGTCGGATGTCGCTATTGGCGCCGTCCAGATGAAAATAGGCATGATTGGTCAGGTTGACCGGACAGGGATGATCCACGGTGGCGCGGTAAGCGATGGCCACGGCGTTGTCTTCGGTGACGGTATAACGCACCATCGCCGTCAGGTTGCCGGGAAAACCCTGGTCGCCGTCGGCGGAGGATAAGCGGTATAGCACCGAGGTCAGGGTATGTTCCACGCACTCCCAGCGGCGGGCGTTGAAGCCTGTCGGACCGCCGTGCAACTGGTGTTCGCCCTGATTGGCGCTTAACGGCCAATGATGGCCGTCCAGGGTAAGATTGGCTTTTGCGATACGGTTGGCATAGCGGCCCACCGTCGCTCCCAGGTAGGCGCTCTGCTTGAGGTAATCCGCCGGGGTCGGACACCCCAGCAGCACTTCCCGTTTGGCGCCGGATTTCAGCGGCAGCTGGCATGAGAGCCAGGTAGCCCCCCAATCCATCAGGGTTATCTGCAGACCCGTTTCAGAGCCCAGGGTCAGGCAGTTGAACGGTTTACCGTCGGGGGCAGTGCCGGATTCAAACTCTTTTAACATAGACCTGTTCCTTCGGAAGCATGGCAAACATAAAAAGTCTCTTTAAGGCCGGTTTTTTGCCGGTATTGTTCCGCAACCGCCGCGCGTACCGACTCAACGCGCTCTGTGGGCACCAGCGCCACCACGCAACCGCCAAACCCGCCGCCGGTCATGCGAACGCCGCCTTCGGTACCGATTTCCTGTTTAACGATTTCCACCAGGCTATCGATGGGGGGAACGGTGATTTCAAAGTCATCCCGCATGGAAGCGTGAGACTCCGCCATCAAAATTCCCATTTTGGTTAAATCTCCCGCGGCCAGCGCCTCGGCGGCGGCCAGGGTACGCGCATTTTCAGTCAGCACATGCCGCACGCGTTTGGCGACCACCGGATCCAATTCGTGTTCCACCGCTTCGAACTGGCTCAATTCCACATCGCGCAGTTTGTCGACGGCGAAAAAACGCGCGCCGGTTTCACACTGTTCGCGGCGGGCGTTATATTCGCTATCCACCAGGCCGCGTTTCACGTTGGAGTTGATGATGATCACCGCGACGTTCGCCGGCATGGGCACGGCCCGGGTACCCAGAGTGCGGCAGTCGATCAGCAGCGCATGGTTATCTTTGCCCAGCGCTGAAATCAATTGATCCATAATGCCGCAATTACAGCCGACAAACTGGTTTTCCGCTTCCTGGCCGTTAAGCGCCAGGGCCACGTCATCCAGCCGGAGGTGATACAGGGTCTGGATGGCCTTGCCCACCGCCACTTCAAGCGAAGCCGATGAACTCAGGCCCGCCCCCTGGGGAACGTTGCCGCTGAGCACCAAGTCGGCGCCGCCGAAATTCGAGTCACGCTGCTGCAAGTGTTTCACTACGCCGCGGACATAGTTGGACCACTGCTGGCTGTCATGGGATAAAATTGGCTCATCCAGCGAAAAAATATCTTGCTGATGGTCACAATCCACGGCAATAACCCGAATCTTGCGATCATCGCGTTTGGCGCAGCTCACCACGGTTTCATAGTCGATGGCGCAGGGGAGAACAAAACCATCGTTATAATCGGTATGTTCGCCGATCAGGTTAACGCGGCCGGGTGCTTTCACCGTGAGCGCGGCATCGTAACCAAAGGATTGACGGAAGGTGGTTTCGGTGATGTTTTTTAACGTCATAGGGATACTCCGGTGTCCCGAAAATGAATGTCGCCGACCGCACGCAGGCGGTCGCTGGCTTGCTCGGCGGTCAAATCGCGCTGGGTTTCCGCCAGCATTTCATATCCGACCATAAACTTGCGCACCGTCGCCGAACGCAGCAGCGGCGGATAGAAATGGGCATGCAGTTGCCAATGGCTGTTGTCCTGGTTGATAAACGGCGCGCCGTGCCATCCCATGGAATAGGGGAATGAGCATTTGAACAGGTTGTCATATCTGCTGGTAAGCTTCTTCAGCGCTACCGCCAGATCGGCGCTTTGTGATGCATTCAGGGCGTCCAGGCGCAATACATGGGCTTTTGGCAGCAGCAGGGTTTCGAACGGCCAAGCCGCCCAATAGGGCACCACCGCCAGCCAGTGCTCGGTTTCCACCACGGTGCGCGCACCGTCGGCCAGCTCATTGGCCGTGTAGTCCACCAGCATCGGCGAACCGTGCTGACGGAAGTAATCCCGCTGGTATCGGTCTTCCCGCTCGGCTTCATTGGGCAAAAAGCTGTTGGCCCAGATTTGGCCGTGGGGGTGGGGATTGGAGCAGCCCATGGCGGCGCCCTTGTTCTCAAATACCTGCACCCAGGGATAACGCTGTCCCAGTTCGGCGCTCTGTTCTTGCCAGGTTTTGACAATGGCCTCCAGGGCGGGCAACGGCAATTCCGGCAGGGTTTTACTGTGATCGGGGGAAAAGCAGATGACCCGGCTGGTGCCGCGGGCGCTTTCACTGCGCATCAAGGGATTGTCGCCCGGCGCGGCATCGGGCGTATCCTCCATCAGGGCGGCAAAATCATTGGTAAAGACATAGGTGGTCTGATAGTCGGGGTTTTTATCCCCCGAGACACGGGTATTGCCCGGGCACAGGAAACACTGCGGATCGTGGGCGGGCAATTGATTGGAGGCCGGCGTTTCCTGCTGGCCCTGCCAGGGCCGTTTCGCCCGGTGCGGAGAAACCAGCACCCATTGACCGGTCAGCGGATTGTAACGGCGATGGGGATGATCGACGGGGTTAAACTGCATGTGAATCTCCTTTATTCCGGATAACCATTCGGGTGCCGGGACTGCCAGCGCCAGGTATCTTCGGCCATATCGGCCAGAGAGCGGGTTACCCGCCAGTTCAGTTCACGGGCCGCCTTATCCGGTGAGGCCCAATAGGCGGCCAGATCGCCGTCGCGCCGCGGGGCGAATTGATAGGGGATCTCCCGGCCGCACGCCTTGCTGAACGCGTTGACTACCTCCATGACGCTGTGTCCGACGCCGGAACCCAGGTTATAGATATGGGTGCCCGCCTTATTACGCAGGGCGTTCAGCGCCGCCACATGGCCGTCGGCCAAATCCACAACATGAATATAGTCACGAACGCCGGTGCCGTCCGGGGTGGGGAAGTCATTGCCGAAAATCGTCAAGGACGGCCGACGGCCCACCGCCACCTGGGCGATAAACGGCATGAGATTATTGGGGATGCCTTGCGGGTCTTCTCCCATCTCTCCGGAGGGATGGGCGCCTACCGGATTGAAATAACGCAGCAGGGTGATGCTCCAATCGGGTTCAGCCCGTTGCAGATCCTGCAGTATCTGTTCCGCCATGAGTTTACTGCGGCCATAGGGGCTTGATGGCTGACCGGCGGGCAAACTCTCGTCATAGGGAACGACGGGCTGATCGCCGTAAACCGTGGCGGAGGAGCTGAAAATCAGATTTTTCACCCCGGCCTCGCCCATGGCGTCCACCAGCGCCAGGGTGCCGTAGACATTATTTTCGTAGTATTCCACCGGCTTGATTACCGATTCCCCCACCGCCTTCAGGCCGGCGAAATGAATAACCGCTTCGATGTGATGTTCGCGAAAGATAGCCGAGAGCAGGGTTTTATCGCGGATATCGCCCCGGTAGAAGGTTGGTTTGGCGCCGCACAGGCGCGCCAAGGTATCCACGACGCTGGCTTTGCTGTTATACAAATTATCCAAAATGATCGGATCGTAGCCCGCCCCGTGGAGCTGCAGACAGGTATGGCTACCAATGTAACCGCTACCACCCGTTACTAATATTGACATTAGCTGGTCCTCTATCCTTCCATGGGGTTAAATTATCATGTCACATCGCCTCAAAAGGTGATCTTGTCGATATAAATGAAATCGATTACACATGATTTTAGCTGAAATTTGCGACCTCGCCTACAGCATTAACAGGAAGTATCAGGGGAGAAGAGGGCGCCGTACCGTACGGCATGGGAGCGAGGAATATGGTAACGCTTACATTACTGAAAACCCAGGCCAATGGAAAGGACCGGCCCGAGAGATGTGGCGATTATAACGTCTCGAACCGATAGCGGTAGATGTCCCCTTGCGGCACAAAGGTCAGCCGGTGGGTGATGCATTCGGGCGCATCTTCCGCATGGTGTGAAACGAATAGCAGCTGGGTATCCCCTTCGCCGATAAGCACATCTACCCAGCGGCGCACCAGCGCGCGGTTCAGGGGATCGAGACCCTGCAAAGGTTCATCAAGGATCAGCAGGGCCGGATGTTTGACCATGGCGCGGGCAATCAGCACCAACCGCTGCTGCCCCCAGGATAAGCTGTGGAAAGGCGCGTCCGCCGCGCCGGTCAGTCCCAATAAGTCCAGCCACTGCCGGGTTAACAACTGCTGGCGTTCCGATACCGCCTGGTAGATGCCGATGGAGTCGAAAAATCCCGACAAAATGACGCTGCGGGCAGTGGCGCTGACCCGGTAATCCAGGTGCAGGCTGCTGCTGACATAGCCGATATGGCGTTTGATATCCCAGATGGTTTCACCGCTGCCGCGACGGCGGCCGAACAGCGTGAGATCGTTACTGTAGCCTTGAGGCTGGTCTCCGGTGACCAGGCTCAACAGGGTGGATTTACCGGCTCCGTTCGGCCCGACGATTTGCCAGTGCTGGCCCGGCAGCACCTGCCAGTCCAGGTGGTGCAGGATGGGACGATCCTGATAGGTGACGACGCCGTTGCGCAAGGTAATCAAGGGTTCGCCGGCGGGCAGGGGGTTTTTTTGCCCCGGCGCCTCGGTGTCGGGCAATTGGATGCCGTTCATTGATTCGGCATGGGCCAACTGGGCCACCAGCGCTTGTGCCAGCAGCGTTTCGCGATCGCCGGTACAGGTTAATTCACAATCCGCCAAGATCCCCACATTGCCGATATAGGCCGGAATGTCGTCGAACCGGTTGAGTATCAGCACCAGGGCCATGCTGCCGTCTCCCAGACCATGCAGCATGTCGCTCAGCTGGGCGCGGGAGGCCACATCAAGGCCGTCGAAGGGCTCATCCAGGATCAGGATATCGGGTTTGGCCATCAGCGCCTGGCACAATAAGGTTTTACGCGTTTCGCCGGTGGAAAGGTATTTGAAACGCCGGGACAGCAGATGGGTGATGCCGAATTGTGTCGCCAGCGTTTGGCACAGCGCCGGGTCTTTATAATCCTGCTGGATAATTTCTCCGGCGGTCCGGCCGGTATCCTCCTCCCCTTCGCTTAACAGATCGGTGTTATTGCGCTGCCACTCCTCCGCCACCAGCTTTTGCAGCTGTTCAAAGGAGAGCCTGGCTATGCGCCGGTAGTCGCTGCGCCGGGAGCCGGACATAAGGGGGAGTTCATCCGCCAGCGCCCGCGCCAACGCGGATTTGCCGCTGCCGTTGGCGCCGACAAACGCCCAGCCTTCACCGGCACGAATGTCCAGCTGTGGGATGGATAACGTACGTGTATCGCTAAGACGAAATAATCCTTGCGAAATATGCAATGACGGCATCGATTGTTCCTTTTTATGCAACTGATGCCGTCAGCATCAATATTTTACCCGCCGATGTCAACTTTTTTGCCGCCTTCAGCACAGCGTGGCGAGGATCACCTTATCGGCATTAAAATATGCTGTGATTTTCTGGCCGAGAGTGAAATGCTGCTCCGCCATCACGGCTTTGGGCAGCGTGGCGCATAACACTTCGCCTCCGGCCAGGGTCAGCAACACCTCATCGTTATGCTCTCCCTGTTCAATATGGGTCAGGGTGCCGTAGAGGACGTTGTCGGCGTCGTCGATGGTTTGCTCCCCGGCTACCACGGAAACCCAGGGGGCCTTGATTAACGCCAGCACCTCTTTGCCCGGCGCCAGCTGCAACCGATCGCCGCTCTGCTGGGTCAGGGCCACCATCAAGCGGGTCCGGCCGTCCGCCAGCAGGATTTCAACCTGCTGCTGCACATGCTGGTGGGTGCGGTCAATGACGGTGCCAAAGAACTGGTTGCGGGCGCTGGTTTGCAGGGAAAAACGCGAAATGGCCGCCAGCAGGCTGTCCAGCGGCATACGATCGTCTTGTAAAACGTCAAAGGCCTTTTGCTGAATCTGGCCCAATAAATCATAGAGTTGCAGTAACCGTTCGGCATAGCGCGTCAGGGTCGCTCCGCCGCCGCCTTTGCCCCCGGTGGCCCTTTCAACCAGGGTTTGTTCCGCCAGTTCGTTCATGGCGCTGATGGCGTCCCAGGCGCTTTTGTAGCTAATACCCGCCAGTTTGGCGCCCTGGCTTATGGAGCCGGTCAGCTTTATCTGTTTAAGCAGGGCTATCCTTCGCGGGTCGGCAAAAAGACGCTGCTGAAGTTTCAGGGTTAAAAGGATTTCGGCCTGCATGCCTGTCTGCCTTGTCTGGTGGTTGATGGTTGGCTCGGCGATGGGGAAGCCGATAAATTCTCGCCGATTCAGCGCCCGGGGGCAAATGATATGCCGTCGCCAAGGCACATCCCGTGCGCTATAACATAAAAAGCTTAAGCAGCCGCGCCAGAAACTGGTATAAAGACATCATGATCCTGATAACACCTGCCGCCGGCATGAAATGAGGCCAAATGCTAGAATTACTGGAAAGCTTGTTAGTCGTAGTGCTCATGGTGCCAATCGTCATGGCCGTCATTTTAGGCTTGATTTACGGATTGGGCGAACTGTTCAATGTTATCTCCAAAATCGGCCATGCCAAGGAACATGACAAAAACACCTCCGCCAAAACAGATGTGACGTCGGAACGCCGCTAACGGCGTACCCGGTCAAGGCTTGTCGCGATGCCATCCCACCGGATGGCATTATTTGTTTCACCTGCCGCTTTGTCCTTTCACGCCACTGCAAAAAAAACATGAGGATGCCTATCCGGCCAGGACAAGAGCAAAGTGAATATATTCTTTAATAAGTATGATATGACTACCTCTTGTATTTATTAAATAACTTTCTTCATTTATTTGACGGTTATAACAGTATATTTGACATTGAAATTAGTGTAATAGTTAAATGGTGTTTTCTTTTAGGTGACTTAAAAAAATAAATTTATCAGATATAATGCCACTCCACTGGCTATAGATTAATGGCATGCGCCATTTCCGGAGGAAAAATGGATTTCAATACTAATGGCATTGCGCCGGCATGCGGCGCGAACGCCGGGACGGGAAGCCCTGACGGTGGAAGCATTAATCGCATGGAATCATTTAGCAGCTTTTGTTTTGGCGTCGGTAACGGTTCCGCCCGCACCATGCCCATCGACATCCCCGGGCAAAACCGGTCCTTACGGCGGTCTTTTGCCCATGCGGAGCAAAGCCCGGAAAATGTTCAGCCTGCCTGCCGGTTCCTGGTGAAAGACCAGGAGGATGCGCGGCAGGTTGCCGCCTTGCTGAAAAACATGCGGGGGGTGGCGGATCGTATCGCCTGCACCCCGGACCGCCGGCGTTTCCTGGTTCAGCATCAAGGGTCCATATTCAATTTTTGCCTGGATGGGAACGGGAGCATTGCCGCATCGGCAATGGTTCATCCCACATCCTGCCTTCGGCAGGATTTTGCCGGCGTCGCGGGTCAGCCCGCCCAGGTGTTCCAGAAGATGGAAGGCGCCCGGCAAATTCTTAATGCCTATCTGGCGGGAAAAACCAATGCTTCCCATCCGGCGTCCGCAGTCGCCGGCAGCGGCGGTGACTCGCTCCCGGACGATTTTTTCCCCTTTGGCCTCCCGCCGCTTCCGTAATGGGCCACTGTTCTTTTTGGTAATATTTGCGATTCGTTTAATGTCCAGCCCTGTTATTCCGTCGGGTATTGATTATAGAATAAATATCCATGGCGGCGCTGAGCCGCTGTGAAAATAACCCGAACATTATCTGGATAATGGAAGGGATAATGAAAAACAGTGTAAACAGTGACCGGAGAAACTGGCGATGGTGCAACCGCAATCGTTCAACGCAATAAAAATTCTGCTCACCGGACTTAATGGCGGCCTAACGCCGCGTCGTGAAGATATTCCGTTGAACATCGAAGATAATTCTGATTTTGATGCGGTTTACAATAAAAGGCTGAACACGTTTTTTGCCGGTTATGGCGACCTTTATCAAGCAGTACAAAACCAGGACAAGGCGGCGATAAAAACCGCGCTGACGCGGGCAAAAATCGCCACTCTGTCCCTGACCAGTTTTTTCACCGCCCTGGAAGATGACTGCATCAGCCTGTTAACCCATCTTGACGATGGTCCCCCTGGGCAGGATGCGCTCGCGGAACCCCATGCCGGCGGTAAAGGCGTAATGGTTTGATGACGCGGATGCACAGGATGGATCAAACTTTAAACGACCGCTCCAGCCGGTGCTTTACATGCACTTCCCCGGCTAATACTCTGTTGGCGTTAATATCTTGTCTTAACGACCAAAGAGGATGTGATGGAACAACCGGTAAACGGCAAAAAGCGGCTGGCGGTACTGTTCGGCGGTCAATCCACCGAACACGAGGTCTCGTTGCGATCGTCGATCAATGTTATCAAAGCCGTTGATCGGCAAAAGTATGATCTGACGTTGATTGGCGTCGATAAGCTTGGGCGCTGGATGCTGTGCGATGAGGCCGATTATCTGGTCAACCCGGACGATCCGGCGCGCATTGAACTCGCTCCCTCCGCGCATTATCTGGCGGTCGTTCCCGGGGGCCACGGCGGTCAATTGAAAGATCTCGCCAGCGGCGAAACGTTGCCGGCGATTGACGTGGCGTTTTCCGTGCTGCATGGCGCGGCGGGCGAAGACGGTTCCGTGCAGGGGCTGCTGCGGGTGCTTGGGATTCCTTTCGCCGGGCCGGACGTACTGGGTTCCGCCGTCTGCATGGATAAAGACATGACCAAGCGGATCCTGCGCGACGCCGGCTTGCCGGTGACGCCCTCGGTGACCATCCATCGCACCGATGCCGCCACGGCGGATTTCAGCGCCATTGTCCACCAGCTGGGGTTGCCCCTGTTTATCAAACCCGCCAGCCAGGGATCCTCGGTAGGGGTAAGCAAAGTGCTCGATCAGGCCGGTTTCCGGCACGCGCTGGACCTGGCGCTGGTTTACGATCATAAGGTCCTGGTGGAAACCGCCATCGACGGACGTGAGATTGAAACGGCGGTGTTGGGCAACGACCAGCCCGCGGTCAGCGTATGCGGCGAGATTCTGTCCAATGATGAATTTTATGCTTACGACACCAAATATCTGAAAGACGGTCAGGCCGGGCTGGTCATCCCGGCGCAGCTGGAAAATCGTCTGAGCGATGAAATCCGCCTGATAGCCCAGGCGGCATATCGGGTGCTGGGCTGTGCCGTTATGGCGCGGGTAGATTTTTTCGTCACCGAAGACGATGACATTATCATCAATGAAGTCAATACCCTTCCCGGTTTTACCTCCATCAGCATGTATCCGAAGCTCTGGGAAGCCAGCGGCCTGGATTATCCGCAGCTAATCGACCGGCTGCTTTCCCTTGCGTTTGAACGCGCGCGGGACGCCGCCGCCATCAAAACCGAACTATGATGTTTTAGCCGGCGCCGACGCCCGTAAAGAGAGAACCGGGTCCGGCGCCAGTTTTATATTTGGTAACAATGCCTAACACCCTACAATAAATAATGACAAAAAAAACCTCGCGTTATATGCTTTTTTTTATAACGTTACCTCAAGGGAATAATATGAAACAGCATACATTTAAATGGGTTGCCGGAGCGGTATTGACCGCCGGCATGGTTTTTCAGGCGCTGGCGGCACCGGCTGACGGCAAGGTAACGGTATTCGCCGCCGCCTCATTGACCAATGCCATGCAGGAAATCGCCAAAAACTATCAAAAAGATCGCAAGGTGGATATCGTTTCCTCTTTTGCTTCTTCCTCTACCCTGGCGCGTCAAATCGAGCAGGGCGCCCCGGCCAATCTGTTTATTTCCGCCGATCAGCAGTGGATGGATTATGTGCAAAATAAACAGCAGATCGTGAACGATACCCGCTATACCTTGCTGGGCAATGAGCTGGTCCTGGTGGCCCCTAAAGAGAGCGCGCTGAAGAACGTCACGATCGACAAACAAACCAACTGGACCTCTTTGTTGAAAGGCCAGAAGCTGGCGGTGGGCGATCCGGATCATGTGCCGGCGGGTATTTACGCCAAGGAGGCGTTACAGAATCTCGGCGCCTGGGATACCCTGTCGCCGGTGATGGCTCGGGCCAATGACGTTCGCGGCGCATTGGCGCTGGTAGAGCGTCAGGAAGCGCCGCTGGGCATCGTTTACGGTTCGGATGTGCTCTCCAGCAAGGCGGTGAAAGTGGTGGGCATTTTCCCGCAAGAGAGCCATAAACCGGTGGAATATCCTATGGCGCTGGTTAAAGATAACGACACGCCCGCGGCCAAGGCTTTTTATGCCTATCTGAAAACCCCCGCCGCCGCCGCGGTGTTTAAACAATATGGTTTTACCCCTAAATAATGCACCTCACCGAGTATGAATGGCAGGCGGTGGACTTAAGCTTGAAGGTTTCCCTTTGGGCAGTGGTTTGCAGTTTGCCGTTCGGTATTTTGGCGGCCTGGGTTTTGGTTCGCTGCCGTTTTCCCGGCAAATCCCTGGTGGACGGGATTATCCATCTACCGCTGGTGCTGCCGCCGGTGGTGATCGGTTATCTGCTGCTGATTGGCATGGGGCGGCGGGGTATTATCGGCTCCTGGCTGTATCAGCTTACAGGCTTCAGCTTCAGTTTCAGCTGGCAGGGCGCGGCGCTGGCCTCGGCGGTGGTGGCGTTCCCGCTGATGGTTCGCGCAATACGCATGTCGCTGGAGGCCATCGATTTACGTTTGGAGCAGGCGGCGCGAACCCTGGGCGCCGGTCCCTGGCGGGTTTTCTTCACCATTACCCTGCCGTTGTCCTTTCCCGGCATTGTGGTGGGCACGGTACTGGCTTTTGCCCGTTCCCTCGGTGAATTCGGCGCCACCATAACCTTTGTATCCAATATTCCCGGCGAGACCCGTACCATCCCGCTGGCGATGTACACGCTGATCGAAACTCCCGGGGCGGAGGGCGCGGCGGCCCGCTTATGCGTTCTGGCAATCTTATTATCCCTGGCATCGCTGATGATTGCCGATGCCTTGGCCGGCTGGGGCCGCAAGCGGCTGGGTGGATGATGCTACAGATTGATATTCGTCAACGGCTCGGGGATCTGGGCATGGAAGTGACCGCCGATGTGCCAGTCAAGGGTATCACCGCCATTTTCGGCGTTTCCGGCGCCGGCAAGACGTCGCTTATCAATGCCGTCGCCGGCCTGACCCGTCCGCAGCAGGGACGGATTATTCTCAATGACCGGATCCTGTTCGATGCTGAAAGGCGTATTTTTTTACCGCCGGAGGCTCGGCGGGTGGGATATGTCTTTCAGGACGGACGCCTGTTTCCCCATTATCGGGTGCGGGGCAATCTGTTTTACGGCATGGCTCCGTCCATGCGCCCTCAGTTCGACGGCATTATATCGCTGCTGGGTATCGGCCACTTATTAAAACGCTATCCCGCCACCCTGTCCGGGGGAGAGAAGCAACGGGTGGCCATCGGGCGGGCCCTGCTCAGCGCGCCGGAAATCCTGCTGATGGACGAGCCGCTGGCCTCGCTGGATTTGCTGCGCAAGCGCGAGCTATTGCCGTATCTGGAGCGGCTGGCGAAAGAAGTCGAGATTCCGGTGCTTTATGTCACCCACAGTCTGGAAGAGATCCTGCAATTAGCCGAACGGGTATTGATACTGGACAACGGTAAAATGAAGGCCTTCGGCACGCTGGAATCGGTGTGGGCCAGCCGGGCGCTGCGCCCGTGGCTGCCGCGGGAAGAGCAAAGCAGCGTGCTGCAGGTGGCTGTCGCCGAGCCCCATCCTGATTACCCCATGACCGCCTTATCCCTTGGCAAACAGCGGCTTTGGGTCGGCCGGGTATCGCAGCCGGTGGGTACGCCGTTGCGTATCCGCATTGCCGCAGCCGATATCTCGCTGGCGTTGACGCCGCCCCTGGGCAGCACGATCCGTAATATTCTGCCCGCCACGGTCAGCGAGTGCCTGACGGTGGGGGATCAGGTTGAGGTCATGCTGGATATCGAAGGCCATACCCTGTGGGCGCGAATCAGCCCGTGGGCCAGGGATGAACTTGGATTGCACGCCGGCATGCCGGTTTACGCGCAAATCAAAAGCGTATCCATCACTCCCTGATCCCTGCTTGCTGAACTACACTTGCTGAACTATAGCCTTGGACTACTGCCCTGGACTAAAGCCCCAGCACCCGCTGATAAATGGTTTCGGCGATGGCCGGTGACTCGTTATCGCCGATAACCAGGTCGGCCCGCCCTTTGATTTCGTCAACGCTGTTGCCCATCGCTACGCCCAGGCCCGCCGCTTCCAGCATACTTAAATCATTAAAATTGTCGCCGAAGGCGATAACCCGATCCATGCCGATGCCTTCCGATTCCACCCATTGCTGCAGCAATTTTCCTTTGCTGTTGCCGGTTTGGGCAACGTCCACCTGATCGTGCCAGGACCATTCGCACGCCAGGCCCAGCTCCAGTTCCACCGTTTCGGCAAAGGCCTGCAGTGCGCCCTTATCGGGATGCGAGGTGGCGAACTTCCAGATGGAGTCCGCCCGTTCCGCCGTATCGGCCAGGCTGTCGACCTGGATGATATTAGGCCGCTGGGCCAAAGGCAGCGTATTCGCCCAGGCCAGGGAACGAATCACGTGCTCGCTGGGCTGCTCATAGACCATGGCGTCGTCCACATAGATAAGACCGTGGATATCGTACTGGTTCAGCAGGCCGATGACCCGCTTGGCCTGCGATTTTTTCAGCGGATTGGAGGTCATGACTTTTCCGGCCTGATAATCATATAGATAGGTGCCATTGCAGCAGATAGCCGGGGTAGTGATTTTCAATGCCTGATAAAAAGGGTGAATGGCCACATGGTGACGGCCGGTGACCACCACCACCTGGACGCCGGCGGCCTGGGCGTCCGTTAATGCTTTGAGAGACGCCGGCAGAATTTTCTTCTGTTTATCCAGTAGGGTACCGTCCAAATCAAGTGCAATTACGCTATAGTTCATGTTTATCTCATTATCATATTAATAATATTCTTCGTTAATGGTACACCGGAAGCGAGTTGGCGAAAACCGCGAAAATGTCTGTGGATTACAAACAACAACAGTGACATGCTAACTGCAGGTTCGCATTTCCCCTCTCATTATGAATGCCACAGGTGCAGGTGCTAATAAGGAGTATACATGAAGCAGATCGTCTATATTGCCAGTCCCGAGAGTCAGCAGATTCATGTCTGGCAAATGGATAAAGAGGGTCTGCTGACCCTATTACAGGTGGTGGATACCCCCGGACAGGGTCAGCCAATGACTATCAATCCGGATAAAACCCATCTTTATATCGGTGTGCGCCCGACCTTCGGCGTAGTGAGTTATTCCATTGATGAGAAGGGCCTGCTGACGGAAGCCGGCATGGCGCCCCTTCCCGGCAGCCCCACCCATATCTCCACCGATCACCAGGGCCGGTTTTTATTTTGCGCCTCCTACAGCATGAGCTGCGCCAGCGTCAGTCCCATTGATGAGCGGGGGATTGCCGGGGCGCCGATCCAGGTCTTGGAAAACATGACCAACTGCCATTCCGTCAATGTCGATCCCACCAATCAGATTGTCTGGATACCCTGTCTGAAAGAGGACCGTATCCGTCTGTTTGACCTGGGCGCCGACGGCCAATTACAGCCTCATCGCCCGGAAGCCGTGTATTCCGTTGCTGACGCCGGCCCGCGCCATATGGATTTCCACCCCCATCGGCCCTATGCCTATTGCCTGAACGAACTGAACAGCTCGGTGGACGTGTTTGCCCTGGATGACGGCGGCGCCGCGCCGCGCACCGTTCAGACCCTCGACAGTATGCCGGCGGGATTTGCCGATACGCGTTGGGCGGCGGATATCCACATCACCCCGGACGGCCGTTATCTGTACAGCTGCGATCGCACCGCCAGCCTCATTACCTGTTTTGCCGTTTCGGAAGACGGCAGCACCCTGAGCGTGGTGGGGCATCAAGCTACCCAAACGCAGCCGCGCGGATTCAATATTGACGCCAAGGGGCATTTCCTGGTGGCGGCGGGTCAGAAGACCGACCATATCGAAGTGTACCGCATCAATGATGAAACCGGCGCATTACAACCGCTGGCGCGTTATCCAGTAGGCAAGGGCCCGATGTGGGTAAGTATACTGAGTCGCTGAAAAGGCCGCGCGGCGCCCCATGGCTCGGTAGCCCCGCTATCATCGACCGTGCAATGAGACCGTTAAAGGGCCACCGTGCCCGGCCGCGGATAGTTCAGATATACGTCACGGTCAACGACGCGCTGCCCAGCGTATGGAAATGCACATTAAAGCCCACCATCGCGCCGCTGGCGTTTTCATCCACATCAATGGATTCCACATCCAGCGCATGGACGGTAAAAATATAACGGTGCGTCTCTCCCGCCGGCGGCGCCGCGCCGCCGTAACCGGCTTTGCCGAAGTCGGTCCGAGCCTGCACCGCTCCCTCCGGCAGCCCATCCTGACCGGAACCGGCCCCCTGAGGCAGTAGACGGATATCGGCGGGGATATTCGCCACTACCAATGCCACCAGCCTGAACCGGTGGGAGCATCGGGGTCGTAAACCGACACCACAAAGCTTTTGGTGCCCGCCGGAACATCGTCCCAGACCAAATGCGGCGAAATATTATCCCCTTTATAACCCATGCCGTTAAAAACATGGCGTTCAGGCATTTTTTCGCCGTCTTTCAGATCGTTACTGAATAATGTAAAAGCCATTTGTGCCTCATCGGTAAGTTATCGTTTAACGCTGGCGCCAATCCTTAGCATTTAAGCAGCTTCAGCACATTTTGCGCCGCCGCGACGGAGGACGCGGGATTCTGACCGGTCACCAGATGCCCGTCGATAATGGATAAAGACTGCCAGTCATCGGTTCTCTCGTAAACCCCTCCCAAGCGTTTTAACTCATCTTCCACCAAAAAGGGCACGATAGCGTCGAGCTTAACCGCCTGCTCTTCGCTATTGCTGAATCCGGTCACCCGCTTGCCGGCCACCAGGGGCGTCCCGTCGGGCTTTTTCACATGGCGCAGCACGCCGGGAGCGTGGCATACCGTTCCCACCGGTTTGTTGTCGGCAAAAATCTCTTCAATCAGCGCAATGGAATGCGGGTCTTCCGCCAGGTCCCAGAGGGGGCCGTGCCCGCCGGGGTAGAATATCGCATCAAAATCTTCTGCCCGCAGTTGAGCCAGCGGGACGGTTTGGGCCAATGCCTGCTGCGCGGCGCGGTCGGTGCGAAAGCGCTCGGTATCCTGGGTCTGGGCGTCCGGCTGGTCGCTGGCAGGATCAACGGGAGGCTGGCCGCCCTTGGGCGACGCCAGGGTAATCTCCATGCCGGCATCGAAAAAAATATAATAAGGAGCAACAAATTCCTCCAGCCAAAAGCCGGTTGGCTTGCCGGTGTCGCCCAAGGTGTTATGGGAGGTCAAAACCATAGCAATTTTCATTGTTTATCTCCGGTATGTGGGCCTGCAAGCAGGCTCAAAGAGTATCGCCTCCGACCCGTATCACCAGCTTGCCGAAATTTTTTCCCTCCAGCAGACCGATAAACGCCCGCGGCGCATTTTCCAATTCCTCCACCAGATCTTCGCGCATCCGGACCTTGCCTTCGGCTACCCAGGGTTCCATGGCCTCGATGAATTCCTGGTGGCGATGTCCGTAATCCTGGGTAATGATGAAACCCTGCATGCGTATGCGTTTACGCAAAATGATGCCGGCGAGCAGCGGCAGCCGATCGAGGCCTGCGGACAGGTCCTTTATATTGTAGTTGGCAATCAGACCGCACAGGGGAATGCGTGCCGAGGTATTCAGCAGGGGAAGCACCGCATCGAAGACCGCGCCGCCGACGTTTTCAAAATAAATGTCGATACCGCCCGGGCAGGCTTGCGCCAGCCGATGGGCGAAATCCGGCGCCCGATGATCGATACAGACGTCAAAACCCAGCGTTTGCGTCACATACCGGCATTTTTCCTCCCCGCCGGCCACGCCTACCACCCGGCAGCCCTTGAGTTTGGCCACCTGGCCCACCACCGCGCCAACCGCGCCGCTGGCTGCCGCCACCACCAGCGTCTCGCCGGCCCTGGGCTGGCCGATATCCATCAATCCCATATAGGCGGTGAAACCGGGCATGCCCAGGACGCCCAACGCCCAGGAAGGGTGTTGAAGAATATCCCCTTGCAGCTTCCTCACCTCCCCGGCATTTGCCAGGGCGTAATCCTGCCAGCCGCCTTGATTAAGCACCCAATCCCCGGGACTAAAGTCGGGATGACGGCTGGCTTCCACCCGTGAGACGGTGCCGCCGACCATGACCGCGTTCAATTCCACCGGCGGAGAATAGGAAGGGGCATCGTTCATTCTGCCGCGCATATAGGGATCCAGGGAAAGATAAATGGTGCGCAGCAACAGTTGCCCGTCATCGGGCTGAGGAATGTCGCCGGTCTCCAAACGGAAATTATTCAATACGGGTTTGCCGTCGGGGCGGGAAGCCAACACAATACGGCGATTGACGTTTTTATTTTGGTTCATATTACCCGAACTCCTCGATCCAATGATTGACGTTATGGATGATAGCGCTTGGCCGTGGGCTTTGGGCCGTTCAGGGGGCGAAATGCGCGGGTTCGTCCAGGGACGCGGCCAGTGCGCCGGTCAGCAGCGCCAGCTGGCTGCTGGAAATAATATACGGCGGCATCAGGTAAATTAATCGTCCAAACGGGCGAATCCAGACGCCTTCATTGACAAAAAAGCGTTGCAGCGCAGGCATGTTCACCGGCGTATGGGTTTCCACCACGCCGATGGCCCCCAATACCCGCGTATCGGCCACGCGGGCATGGGCGCGCAGCGGCAGCAAGGCCGTGCGCAACTGCGCCTCGATTGCCGTTACCTTTCCCTGCCATTGTCCCTGTTCCAGCAAGGCCAGGCTGGCGTTGGCGGCGGCGCAGGCCAGGGGGTTGGCCATAAACGTCGGACCGTGCATAAAACATCCCGCTTCGCCATTGCTGATGGTATCCGCCACCACGCGGCTGGTAAGGGTGGCGGACAGGGTCATATAACCGCCGGTAAGGGCTTTGCCCAGGCACAGGATATCCGGGGCGATGTCCGCATGCTGGCAGGCGAACAGCTTGCCGGTACGGCCGAAGCCGGTGGCGATTTCATCGGCGATGAGCAGGATGCCGTAGCGGTCGCACAATTCCCGCACCCGCCGCAGATAGGCCGGATGGTAAAAGCGCATACCCCCCGCGCCCTGGACGATAGGCTCGAGGATGACCGCCGCCAGGGTATGGCTGCCGGCCGCCAACGCGGCGGCCAGTTCGTCGGCATCGCTTTCCCTCCAGGGTTCGTCAAACCGGCACGCCGGCGCCGAAATAAAATCATGCTCCGGCAGATAACCCCGGTATAGGCCGTGCATGGAGTTCTGCGGATCGCATACCGACATGGCGCCGAGTGTATCGCCATGGTAGCCGTGGCGCAAAGCCAGCAGGCGTTTACGGGATTCTCCCCGCGCCTGCCAATACTGCATGGCCATTTTTATCGCCACCTCCACCGCCACCGAGCCGGAATCCGCCAGAAAGACACACTCCAGGGACGGCGGCGTCATCCCCACCAGCCGCCGGCAGAGCTCAACGGCTTGGGGATGGGTAATGCCGCCGAACATGACATGGGACATATGCTGCAACTGATCGGTGACCGCCCGGTTGATGGCGGGGTGGTTGTAGCCGTGAATGGCCGCCCACCAGGAGGACATGCCGTCCACCAGGCGTCGTCCGTCGGCAAGCTGTAGTTCACACCCCGCGGCGTCCGTTACCGGATAACAGGGCAGCGGGCGGGTCATGGAGGTATAAGGGTGCCAGATATGGCGTTGATCGAAAGCGAGATCTGCCGGCGTCATAGGTTTAATCGTCAACCATATTATAAAAATTTAGTTGACAGTATACCCACTGGACTTACACTGACGAAACTATTTTAAGTCCGTTATCGAGGACCTTTTCTCATGGAACACAACCCCCGCTGGACGGTGCGGCAGGCCCAGGCGCTGTTTGCCAAACCCTTTATGGATCTGCTGTTCGAGGCCCAGCAAATCCACCGGCAGCATTTCAATCCCAATCACATCCAGGTCAGCACCCTGTTATCCATCAAGACCGGCGCCTGCCCGGAAGACTGTAAATACTGTCCGCAAAGCGCCCGTTATAACACCGGTCTTGCGGCGGAGCAGTTGATGCAGGTTGAACAGGTGCTGGTGTCGGCCGCCAAGGCCAAGGCCGCCGGCTCAACCCGGTTTTGCATGGGGGCCGCCTGGAAAAATCCCCGCGATCGGGATATGCCCTATCTGGAGCAGATGGTGCAGGGGGTGAAGGAGATGGGAATGGAAACCTGCATGACACTGGGCATGCTAAGCACCGCGCAGGCGCAACGGCTGGCGGCGGCCGGCCTGGATTTTTATAATCATAACCTGGACACTTCGCCGGAATTTTACGGCTCCATCGTAACAACCCGCAGCTATCAAGACCGCTTGTCTACGCTGGATAAAGTGCGCGAGGCCGGTATCAAGGTCTGCTCGGGGGGCATTGTCGGCCTTGGCGAGTCGGTAACCGATCGCGCCGGGTTACTGGTACAGCTGGCCAACCTGCCGGAACCGCCGGAGAGCGTGCCGATTAATATGCTGGTGAAAGTAAAAGGCACGCCGCTTTCGGAAAATGAGGATGTCGATGCGTTCGATTTTATCCGGACCATCGCGGTGGCGCGCATTATGATGCCCCGCTCTCACGTGCGGCTCTCCGCCGGCCGCGAGCAGATGAATGAGCAGACCCAGGCCTTGTGTTTCCTGGCAGGGGCCAATTCGATTTTCTATGGTTGCAAGCTCTTGACCACGCCGAATCCGGAAGAAGATCGGGATCGGGCCTTATTCCGTAAGCTGGGCCTTACTCCGCAGCCTCACCACACCGATAGCGGCGATGAGGAGCGCCGGCGTCAGCTGGCCGATGCGATACTGGATGCCGACACCGAGCAATTTTACAACGCGGCGCGCGGATGAGCTGGTCTGAACGAATCGCCCAGGGCCTGCAAAGCCGCAGGCAGGCAGACGCTTATCGCCGCCGCCTGGCCATTATCGGCGGCAACGGCCCCAGCCTTCAATATCGGGGCCGGCAATACCTGAATTTCTCCAGCAACGATTATCTGGGCCTGGCGCGCAATCCGGATATTATCGCCGCCTGGGCAGAGGGTGCGTCGGCGCACGGCGTCGGCAGCGGCGGTTCGGGGCATGTGGCCGGCTATAGCGAGGCGCACCGGGACTTGGAGCAACGGTTGGCGGGTTGGCTGGGATATGAGCGGGCTCTGTTGTTCAACGCCGGCTATGCCGCCAATCAGGGCCTGATCGCCGCGCTGGTAGCCAAAGGGGATATGGTGTTGGCGGACAAGCTCAGCCATGCCTCGCTGCTGGAGGCGGCCGTACTGTCCCCCGGCCAGCTGCGCCGTTTTCACCACAACGACGCCGGTTCGCTTCGTCAGCTGACGCGGGCGGAGTGTACGGGCAACCGGCTGGCCATCACGGAAGGGATCTTCAGCATGGACGGCGACAGCGCGCCGCTGGCCGCCCTGCAGCGCGGCATCGCGGATGCCGGCGGATGGCTGCTGGTGGATGACGCCCACGGTTTCGGCGTGGTGGGGGAGCAGGGAAGGGGCAGCGCCTGGCAGCAGGGCTGCCACCCGGAACTGCTGGTGGTGACCTTCGGCAAAGCGGCGGGAGTGGCGGGGGCGGCGGTGCTTTGCGCCGAGCCTGTGGCGGAATATCTCCTCCAGTACGCCCGCCATCTTATCTACAGCACCGCCATGCCGCCGGCACAGGTCTGCGCCATTGACGCCTCCCTGGACGCCATCATCCGGGGCGACGGACTGCGGGCGCAGCTGGGGCGCAATATCACCCGTTTTCGCGCCGGGGCCGCCGGTTTGGGATATCGCCTCGCCCCTTCCGCCAGCGCGATACAGCCGCTGCTGGTCGGGGAGAACGGCCGGGCGCTGGAGCTGACCGAGAGCCTTCGTGAACGGGGCTGCTGGCTGACGGCTATTCGCCCCCCCACCGTGCCCGTGGGCGGCGCCCGCCTGCGCATCACGCTCACCGCCGCCCATCAAAGCGCCGATATAGATTGTTTACTGGAGGCCCTCGCCGATGTACGCCGACCTGCATAAACAGGGTATTGCCCGCACCTTCGGACGTGCGGCGGCCGGTTATGACCGCCATGCCGCCTTTCAGCGCGCCAGCGGCGACGAACTGGCGGCCTTGCTGGGACCGCTGCAGGGGAAAACGCTGCTGGACGCCGGCTGCGGCACCGGATGGTTCAGCCGCGTTTGGCAGCGGTCCGGCAACCGGGTGATTGCGCTGGATCTCTCATCAGACATGCTGGCGGAGGCGCGCCGTCGGGAATCAGCCTCGGTTTACCTGGCGGGAGATATCGAACGATTGCCCCTGGCGGACGGTAGCCTGGACATTTGTTTTTCCAATCTGGCGGTACAGTGGTGCGATGAGTTACCCCGGGCGCTGGCGGAATTTCACCGCGTTACCCGTCCCGGCGGCATGATTGCCTTCTCTACCCTGGCGGAAGGCTCGCTGGAAGAATTGACCCGGGCCTGGCGGCAGGTGGACAGCGCCGTGCATGCCAACCGCTTTATGCCGGCCGCCGCCATCGCCCGGGCGTTGCAGCCTTATCGGCACCAATTGCATGCCGTACCCCACCGGCTCTATTACCCCGGCCTGGTGCCGCTGCTCCAGGATATCAAGGGGGTGGGGGCGGGTTATCTACGCGACGGCCGCCCGCTGGGGCTGGCCGGCAGCCAGCGCATCCGACGCCTCGAGGCGGTATGGGAGCGCCACG
Source organism: Sodalis ligni (assembly GCF_016865525.2). NCBI lineage: Bacteria > Pseudomonadati > Pseudomonadota > Gammaproteobacteria > Enterobacterales > Bruguierivoracaceae > Sodalis > Sodalis ligni. Next base: position 1,673,758 of record NZ_CP075169.1, read on the forward strand.
CCGCGGGTCTGCCGCTCACCTATCAATTGATTCACGGACTGATTTATCGTGACTAAAACCTATTTTATCACCGGCACCGATACCGATATCGGCAAGACATTGGCCACCTGCGCCCTGCTGCAGGCGGCCAATGGCCGCGGCCGCCGTACCGCGGGGTATAAACCGGTGGCTTCCGGCTGCATTGAGACCCCGCAAGGGCTGCGCAATACCGACGCCCTGGCGTTATCCGCCAACGGCAACGTCCGGCTGCCCTATGAGCTTATCAACCCGCTGGCGTTTCGGGAGGCGACGTCGCCGCATATCGCCAGCGGCGATGAACGGCGGCCCATCGATGCTTCCATGCTCTCCCGGGGGTTGGCAGCGGTACAGGCCCGCGCTGAATGGGTATTCGTCGAAGGAGCCGGCGGCTGGTTCACGCCCTTGAGCGATAACCTGACCTTCGCGCAGTGGGTGGCCGCCGAGCGGTTGCCGGTGATCCTGGTGGTGGGACTGAAACTGGGCTGTATCAATCATGCGCTGCTGACGGCATTGGCTGTCCGGCAGGCGGGATTGACCCTGGCTGGGTGGGTGGCCAACGATCTTTCCCCCGAACCGCATCGCCGCGCCGACTATCTGGCCACGCTTACACAACGCCTGGGAGCGCCATTGCTGGGGGAGATTCCATGGCTGGACGAGCCCGCGGGCGCCCGCCTAGGGCACTATCTTGATCTGGCGTTGCTGGTTTAACGGTATCAAACCATGAAATTGAACGGCGATGGTGCCGATATGACGCCTGTTCATGCAAGGATATTGAACAGCGATATCGCTGATGCGGCGGTGGCTTGATGCAGGGCGTCAAAACGGCGATAAACGCCCTGGAAAACCAGGCAGCGAGGAAAAAGCTAAGGCCGGGCGGTAATATAACGACATAGTCAGGCGTGGAATTATCATGGCTTTATGCTACACGGCCAGATAAGCCTGGATCAGGCTTTCATCCAGCTGCTCCAGCCTGCCCTGGGCCACGTTGCAACCCCCTTCCAGCAGGCAGAAACGATCGTCGCCCTGGGGCGTGAAAGGCAGCTGTTGTTCCACCACCAGCAGGGTCAGTCCGAACTCCTGCTGCAACTGGCGGATATTACGGCCTATCTCCGCCACCACCGTGGGCTGGAAACCGCCGGTGGGCTCGTCGAGAATCAGCAACTCCGGTTCAAGCACCAGCGCGCGCGCGATGGCCAATTGCTGTTGGCCGCTGCCGGTTAAATCACCGGCCCGGTGATGACGCATATCGTAGAGTACCGGAAACAGCTCATAGACCATCGGCGGTATACGGTTGGTCTTGTTGCGTCCGGCCATCAACGCCACGCGCAGATTTTCATCCACGCTTAGCTGCGAGAAAACCTGGCGTCCCTGTGGGACATAGCCTATGCCCAGCGCTGCCCGCTCCTCCACCGGATACAGCAGTAAATCCAGCTCCGGCTCGCCGTAAAGCTGCCAGCTAACGGTACCGCTGCTTACCGGCAGATGGCCCATGATACAGTTTACCAGTGTGGTTTTACCGACGCCGTTGCGCCCCAGCAGGTAGGTGCATTGGCCGCGGGGTAATTCCAAACTGATATCCCGCAGAATATGCTTTGGCCCGTAAAACTGATTTACCGCCTGCAAACGTAGCATAAGATTCCTTCCCCCCTTTTACCCTCTTCACTTTGTTTATGGGTGGCGCGGTGTGAAACCCATGGCCATCACCACCGATACGCCGCTCATAACATAAAGCAACTATCAGGCCAATGTGGTTTTAACGGAAAAAGATAACAGGATGAACTGTGGTCGCCGGTGGGTATTAGCATAAATAAATACCCCCAGAGGGCATTTACCAAACAAAGTGCGGGTTTTTGCACTTTTTCGGTGCTGGCGGCGGTTTAAGTGGTGCAGCCGACTTTTAAGGCACTATGAGAGTGCGCTTTTTGTGCAACGGCGACTCGCGGCGGTATTTGATAGTGACAAAAAGAGATAGTTATTTTAAGTATAACGGCGGCTGCCAAAAGGGGTAAAAATGGCTAAAAAAATTCTGTGTTGTCATCTGGGCGTCATTATTCTCGGCTTTACGGAATGCAAGCGGCCAGCGGCGCGGTGGGACTTATCCGCCATTCCTGTGGATAACCGTGTGCATTAGGTTTAGAAAAGCATGCGTAGGCGAGACCAGACGCGGCCTCGCCGCATTTTGCCTGTATTCTCCACGCTTTTTTTAATCGCTATAAATACAATTGGTTAATTAAAATCAAGCAAATTTGTACAAGCTTTGTCAATCCAATGTCATTTTTCGACATTCTTTACCGTCGGATGAATTTCATAACGCTTTGTAAGAAAATCTTTCCAAAGGTCTGAATGGAAGCGGCGGAAATTCCAAATCCGGATCGTTGTCGATCTTTGCACCCGCGCCGAGATAGGGTATTATAATACTGGTTTTGTATCCAGTGCCGATGTGCTGGCAAAATAACCGCTCTGTTCCCATACTCTAGAATTATCCTGTAGAGTTATCCCGTAGAGTTATCCCGTCTTTCATTTCTCCAGCAGGTAGCCAGTAAATGAGTAAAGAGTTCAAACTGCACTCGAGCTTCAAGCCCTCCGGCGATCAACCGGAGGCTATCCGTCGTTTGGAAGAGGGTCTGCTGGACGGCCTGGCCCACCAGACGTTATTGGGTGTGACCGGTTCGGGCAAGACCTTTACCGTGGCGAACGTGATTGCCGATCTCAACCGGCCCACCATGGTCCTGGCACCGAACAAGACCTTGGCGGCCCAGCTCTATGGCGAAATGAAGGCGTTTTTCCCCGATAACGCGGTGGAGTACTTCGTCTCCTATTACGATTATTACCAGCCGGAAGCCTATGTTCCCAGCTCGGATACCTTTATCGAAAAGGATGCCTCGGTGAACGAGCATATCGAACAGATGCGATTGTCCGCCACCAAAGCGCTGCTGGAGCGGCGCGACGTCATTGTGGTGGCCTCGGTGTCGGCAATTTACGGCCTGGGCGATCCGGACGCCTATCTGAAAATGATGCTGCATCTGACGCGGGGAATGATTATCGATCAGCGCTCCATACTGCGCCGGCTTTCGGAACTCCAGTACAGCCGTAACGATCAGGCTTTTCAGCGGGGGACCTTCCGGGTGCGTGGCGAGGTTATCGATATCTTTCCGGCGGAGTCCGATGAAATCGCTCTGCGGGTGGAATTATTCGATGAGGAAGTGGAACGACTGTCCCTGTTCGACCCGCTGACCGGCCAGGTGGTGCAGACGGTGCCGCGTTATACCATTTACCCGAAAACGCACTACGTCACGCCGCGGGAACGGTTGTTGCAGGCGATGGAAGACATCAAGGTGGAGCTGGCGGATCGCCGCAAGAACCTGCTGGCGGACAACAAGCTGCTGGAAGAGCAGCGCCTGTCGCAGCGGACCCAGTTCGATCTGGAGATGATGAATGAGCTGGGCTACTGTTCCGGCATCGAAAACTATTCCCGTTTTCTTTCCGGCCGGGGGCCGGGAGAACCGCCCCCAACCCTGTTCGATTACCTGCCCGCCGACGGCCTGCTGGTGGTGGATGAATCCCACGTCACCATTCCGCAAATCGGCGGGATGTACAAAGGTGACCGTGCGCGCAAGGAAACCCTGGTGGAATACGGTTTCCGTTTGCCTTCCGCCCTGGATAACCGGCCGCTGAGATTTGAGGAGTTCGCCGCCCTGGCGCCCCAGACCATCTACGTCTCGGCCACCCCGGGGAAATATGAACTGGAAATGACCGGCGGCGAAGTTATCGATCAGCTGGTGCGGCCCACCGGGCTGCTGGATCCGCAAATCGAGGTGCGGCCGGTTACCACCCAGGTGGACGATTTGTTATCCGAGATCCGCAAGCGGGTATTGATTAACGAGCGGGTGCTGGTGACCACCCTGACCAAGCGCATGGCGGAAGACCTGACCGAATATCTGGAAGAGCATGGCGAGCGCGTGAGATACCTGCATTCGGACATTGAGACCGTGGAGCGGGTGGAAATCATCCGCGATCTGCGGCTCGGAGAGTTTGATGTGCTGGTGGGGATTAACCTGCTGCGGGAAGGGCTGGATATGCCGGAGGTCTCCCTGGTGGCCATTCTGGATGCCGACAAAGAGGGTTTCCTGCGTTCGGAGCGTTCCCTGATCCAGACCATTGGCCGCGCCGCCCGTAACCTGAACGGCATGGCCATCCTTTATGGCGACAAGATCACCCCTTCCATGGCCCGTGCCATTGACGAGACCGAACGCCGGCGGGTTAAACAGCATGCCTATAACCTGGAACACGGCATCATCCCCCAGGCCCTCAACAAGTCAGTGGCGGATATCATGGAACTGGGCCAATCCCCGGCCCATGCCAAACAGAAAAAACGCAAGGCTATGGAAGATGCGGCTCATTACGGCGCGATGACGCCAAAAGCCGTGGATCAGAAAATACGCGAGCTGGAAGCTAAAATGCAGGCGCATGCGCAGAATCTCGAATTCGAACAGGCGGCGGCGGTACGGGACGAAATACACGCCATGCGGGAACACTTTATCGCCATCTCGTAACGGCGGCTGGCATGCTTGAGCCCAGGGATAACAGCTTCTCCAGCGCGTCCCGAAGCAGCCTCCGGTCATGATGGTGAGGGATCTCCCCGGCGGCCAGCGGCTGTTGTATCCTCAGATGGTGATCCACGTCGGAGGTATCGCTGTCCGGACCAAGTATCAGCCCATCGATTCTTTGCCCCACGCCTATGGCGTGTTCCATGATGTCCAGTTTTTGCCGCAGGCGCAGATTGGCGGCGGCGATGCTCAGCTCCCGTCCGAGGTTATCGATATAGATCAGCGGGGCCCGGCTTTGGCGCAGGGCCTCCGTGAGATCCGGCAGCAGCAGCAGCGGCATCAGGCTGGTGAAAAAGCTGCCGGGTCCCAGCAGGATAAGGTCCGCCGCCGATATCGCCTCCAGGGCTTCCGGGGTGGCTGCCACCGTTGGGCACAGCCGCAGGCTTACCGGCAGCTCCTTCAGATTATCCACCGCCGTTTCGCCGTATATGATTTCGCCGCCGGCGGTTTTGGCCTGTAAATCCACCGGCTGTTCCGACATGGGGATTAATAGCGCCTCCACTTTCAGTAGACTGCGTATCAGGTTGATGGCTTCCAGAGGGCGGACGCTTAAATCATCCAGGGCGGCGAGCATCAGGTTGCCGAGGTTATGACCGGCCAATTCTCCCCGGCCGCTGAAGCGGTATTCAAACATTGCCGCCGCAATATTGGGTCCGGACGCCAGCTGGTTCAGGCAATTACGCGTATCGCCCCAAGCGATGCCGCCGCGAGTCCGCCTGATCCGACCCGTGGAACCGCCGTTGTCGGTGGTGGTGACGATACCGGTCAAACCGGAACCGAGTTTAGAAAGCGCCGACATGGCCCGCCCCAGTCCATGACCGCCTCCCAGGGCCACGACATGGTTCAGTTCCGCCAGGGTGGGATTGCCCATAACGCTCCTCAGAATAGCTAACATTAGCCCCGTTATGCTTAAAATAGCGGATTCGGCACTAAAAGCGAGGCTGCGAACCGATTAACGCGCATTGGCTCGCAATCTTTTGAAAAATCAGGCTATAAATACATCAATATTACGCTATATATATGTTTATATAGCGAAATTTCTCCGACTCAGTCATGGCTAAGGAGCATGATTAGGATTAGAATGATTTTTAAGCCAGGTTTTACCGCTGGAACGATGCTTTCGGCGCGTGAACCCTAACTCCTAGCCTTTACGCCTAAGTGGCTCCTCCGGGAACGATAGGGTGTATTGGCCGTGGCCCCTAAAGGCCGCCAGGGTGCAGGATAGAAATGTCCGCATCTCCCGTATTTGGAAAGGTGTTAACGGTGCCACAACTCATTGATGCGTTTGCGCGCAAATTTTATTATTTGCGCCTGTCCGTCACGGATGTCTGCAATTTCCGCTGTACCTACTGTTTGCCCGACGGCTACCGGCCCAACGGAAACACCAACAAAAGCTTCCTGTCGCCGGACGAAATCCGGCGCGTGACCCGGGCCTTTGCCGAACTGGGAACGGAAAAAGTCCGCCTCACCGGCGGCGAACCCTCGCTGCGCCGCGACTTTTGCGACATCATTGCCGCGGTACGCTCCCATTCATCCATCACCACCCTGGCGGTGACCACCAACGGCTATCGGCTGGCGCGGGATATCGCCTCATGGCGCGACGCCGGCCTGACGGCGCTTAACGTCAGCGTCGACAGTCTGGACGCGCGCCAGTTCAAGGCCATTACCGGCCAGGACAAGTTCCTGCAGGTCATGGCCGGCATCGATGCGGCGTTTGACGCGGGTTTTTCCAAGGTCAAGGTGAATACCGTCCTGATGCGCGATGTCAACGATATTCATCTCGATGCGTTCCTGGACTGGATTAAAACACGTCCGATCCAACTGCGTTTTATTGAATTGATGGAGACCGGCGACGGCGCAGAGCTGTTTCGCCAACGTCACGTTTCCGGCGATACCATTCGCCGGCGCTTGCTGGCCCTTGGCTGGGAATTGCAGCCGCGCGGGCGTACCGACGGTCCCGCCCTGGTGTTCCGCCATGCCGACTATCAGGGAGAGATTGGCCTGATTATGCCTTACGCCAAGGATTTTTGCGCCAGCTGCAACCGTCTGCGGGTATCGGCGACCGGCAACCTGCATCTCTGCCTGTTCGGCGAAGAGGGCATCCCTCTACGGGATTTGCTGGATGGCGACGCGTCCCTTGCGGCGTTGAAACTGCGCATTGCCGGTGGGTTGCAAATGAAAAAACAAACCCATTTTCTGCATCAGGGCAATTCCGGCAGTACCCGGAATCTTTCGTTTATCGGCGGCTGAAACCCGGCAAGGAGCACATAATGTCATCCCTCACTCATATCAATGCCGACGGCGAAGCGTTTATGGTGGACGTTTCCGCCAAAGAAGAGACCCGGCGCGAAGCGCGGGCCGAGGCCTATGTCGCCATGTCCGCCGCCACCCTGGCCATGATTATCGAAGGCAAACACCATAAAGGCGACGTCTTCGCCGTTGCGCGCATCGCCGGTATACAGGCCGCTAAACGGACCTGGGAACTCATTCCGCTGTGCCATCCGCTGGCGCTTAGCAACGTCGAAGTGCATCTGGAAGCGCAAACCGCCCATAACCGGGTGCGTATCGAGACCCGGTGCCGTCTTACCGGCAAGACCGGCGTGGAGATGGAGGCGCTCACCGCCGCGTCGGTGGCGGCGCTGACCATTTACGATATGTGCAAGGCAGTGCAAAAAGATATGGTCATAGGCCCGGTGCGGCTGCTGGCGAAAAGCGGCGGCAAATCCGGCGAATTCGAGGCGGCGAACTGATGATCACGGTGCTTTTTTTCGCCCGGATCCGGGAGTCGGTGGGAGTGGATCGCCTGACGCTGGACAGCGCCTACGGCACGGTGGAGGCGTTGCGCCTGGCGTTGTGCGAGCGTGGCGAACGCTGGTCCGTGGCGCTGGAACCGGGCAAAGTGCTGTCGGCGGTGAACCAGACGCTGGTCAGCCGGGATCATCCCGTGGCGGCCGGCGACGAGGTGGCGTTCTTTCCACCGGTCACCGGGGGTTGATATGGTAAATACCCGTATCCGTGTCAGCGAAGAGCCATTCGATATGGCGGATGAGTACGATTGGCTGGCGGCCTGCGACGAAGATGGCGCGGTGGTGACCTTCACCGGCAAGGTACGCAATCATAACCTGGGGGACGCGGTGACGACCCTGACCCTTGAGCATTACCCGGCAATGACCGAAAAGTCCCTGGCGGATATCGTGGAAGAAGCCCGGCGGCGCTGGCCGCTGCAGCGGGTAACGGTGATTCATCGGGTGGGCGAGCTGCGGGCGGGGGATCGGATAGTCCTGGTGGGCGTCAGCGGCGCCCATCGCGGCGCGGCGTTTGATGCCGCGCAATTCATCATGGATTATCTCAAAACCCGCGCCCCCTTCTGGAAGCGGGAGACCACCCCGGACGGCAGCCGCTGGCTGGATGCCCGCCCCGGCGACCACCAGGCGGCGGATCGCTGGCGGCCTGATTAACGACGGTTTTAAACCGCCGGCGGCCCGGTTAACGGCCCGCTTTATCCAGCGGCCATTGCCGCTTTTTTTGCGGCGGGTCCTTTATTGGCGCGCCGTTTTTTGTGGTAAGCTTTATGGTAGACTATATTCAGGCGGGCCGTAACCGCTTCATCATTGCGGCCTTGGTTTTCCCTATACGTTAAAGGTGATAGTCATGGATCGATTCCCCCGTTCTCAGGGTTCCATTGTGGAACGTGCTGATGCCGGTATCCAGCCATTTATGGCCCAGGTGTACGGCTGGATGACCTGCGGATTGTTTTTAACCGCTTTCGTTTCCTGGTACGCCGCGCGTACTCCGGCGGTGCTGAATCTGATTTTTTCTAGCCAGATCACCTTCTTCGGCCTGATTATCGCGCAGCTGGCGCTGGTGTTCGTGATTTCCGGCATGGTAAACCGCCTGAGCGGCACGGTGGCCACCGGGCTGTTCATGCTCTATTCCGCCCTCACCGGGCTGACGCTGTCGAGCATTTTTATCATCTATACCGCCTCGTCCATTGCCGGGACCTTTGTGGTGGCCGGCGGCATGTTCGGCGCCATGAGTCTCTACGGCTATACCACCAAACGCGACCTGAGCAGCTTCGGCAATTTGCTGTTCATGGCGCTGATCGGTATCGTACTGGCATCGGTGGTGAATATCTGGCTGAAAAGCACCCAGCTGATGTGGGTGGTAACCTATCTGGGCGTACTGGTGTTTGTCGGCCTGACCGCCTACGATACCCAGAAATTGAAATATATGGGTTCGCAACTTTCAGCGGATGATAAGGATAGCTACCGCAAATACTCCATCGTCGGCGCGCTGACCCTCTATCTTGACTTCATCAACCTGTTTTTGATGCTGCTGCGCATTTTCGGCAACCGCCGCTGACCTTTGGCACGCGCCGGGAGGGAGGCCGTTAGCGTCCCCGCCGGCGCCGGAGACAGATAGTGGATTTATCACAGCAACTGGCGAACTTTCCGCGCCTGGATCTTATCGGCCCGCCGACGCCGCTGGAATACCTCACACGGCTTTCCGACTATCTCGGCCGGGAAATTTTTATCAAACGGGATGATGTTACGCCGCTGGCTATGGGCGGCAACAAGCTGCGCAAATTGGAATACCTTGCCGCCGATGCCTTGCGCCAGGGTGCCGATACCCTGGTGACCGCCGGCGCCATTCAATCCAATCATGTCTGCCAGACGGCGGCGGTGGCGGCAAAACTGGGACTGCGCTGCGTCGCGCTATTGGAAAATCCCATCGGCACCCGCGCCGACAATTATCTTACCAACGGCAACCGGCTGCTGCTGGATCTGTTCGATGTGGAAGTGATGTCCTGCGAAACCCTCGACCAGCCGGATCAACAGCTGGCGGATATCGCCGAACGCCTGGAAGCGCAGGGATTTCGGCCTTATGTGGTGCCGGTGGGCGGTTCGAACGCGCTGGGGGCGTTGGGGTATGTCGGCTGTGGGGTGGAGATTGCCCACCAGTGCGACGGGCTGATTCGTCCGGGCAGCGTGGTGACCGCGTCGGGCAGCGCCGGCACCCATGCCGGCCTGGCGCTGGGGCTGCAAACCCTGCTGCCGGAAACCCTGGTTATCGGCGTGACGGTATCCCGCAGCGCCGAACAGCAACGCCCGAAAGTGGCGGCCCTGCAGGAGCAATTGGCCCTGATGCTGGATTGCCATGAGCCGCTGGCGAAAATTACCCTGTGGGATGATTATTTCGCTCCCCGCTACGGTATGCCCAACGAGGAAGGGCTGGCGGCTATCAAGCTGGTGGCGCGGCTGGAGGGAATTTTGCTCGATCCGGTCTATACCGGCAAGGCCATGGCGGGATTGATAGATGGCGTCAATCAATCCCGTTTTCCCGACGGTCCCATCCTGTTCGTGCATACCGGCGGTTCGCCGGCGCTGTTTGCTTATCACCCCACCGTATAATCCTGTGCTCTTGGAAGCATAAAGGGAGTCGTCATGAGCACTATTGAAGTCAGGCAGCTGGTAAAAACCTTTAACGGCCACCGGGTGCTTAACGGCATCGATCTTTCCGTGGAAACCGGCGACGTGCTGGCGATTGTCGGTCCCAGCGGGTCGGGCAAAACCACCATGCTGCGCAGTATCAACCTGCTGGAAGAACCGGACAGCGGCACCATTAAAGTGGGTTCGGTCCTTATCGACGGCGCCCGGCCCCTAAGCGCGCAAAAGCGGCAGATCCGGGCTTTGCGCCAGCAGGTGGGCTTTGTTTTTCAGAATTTCAATCTGTTTCCGCACCGTTCGGTATTGGAAAACATTATCGAAGGGCCGGTGGTGGTCAAGGGCGAACCGCGGGAAGAGGCCATCGAACGGGCGCGGGCCCTGTTGGCAAAGGTGGGCTTGAGCGGCAAGGAGGACGCCTATCCCAAACGTCTTTCCGGCGGCCAGCAGCAGCGGGTGGCCATTGCCCGCGCGCTGGCGATGCGTCCTGAGGTTATCCTGTTTGATGAGCCGACATCGGCGCTGGATCCCGAACTGGTGGGGGAGGTATTGAATACTATCCGCGCGCTGGCGGAGGAAAAACGCACCATGATTATCGTTACCCATGAAATGAGTTTTGCCCGTGACGTGGCTGACCGGGCCATATTCATGGATAACGGTGTGATTACCGAACAGGGCGCCGCCAAGGATCTTTTTACCCACCCCCAACACGACCGCACGCGGCAGTTCCTGAATAAATTTCTGAACGCCGGCTGAGGGTTATCGCATTTTTGGATCAAGCGGGTTCGCTGGCGCAATTGCCAACGGACCATGTAACGACAACCGAATTACAGTTATTTATCCGATACCCATCCCATTTTGTTACTATTTTTGCTACAATCCTTGTAATAGTTTTCGTCCGTTCACCATGGAAAGGCTTAGCCTCCCATCTGATTATCCCCCTGAGCGCAGACTGGCTGGCGACGTCGGGGCGGATCTGGAGTTTTTCAATATTATGTCATTCGATTCACTTGGCCTGAGTGCTGAGATTTTGCGTGCGTTATCCGACAAGGGCTACGAGCAGCCGACGCCGGTACAGCAACAGGCAATCCCCTATATTCTGCAGGGCCGTGATATCATGGCCAGTGCACAAACCGGCACCGGCAAAACCGCCGCGTTTACCCTGCCGATACTACAGTTGCTGAGCCAAAACCCGTTGGCCAAAAATCGCCGTCCGGTACGGGCGCTGATTTTGACGCCGACCCGGGAACTGGCGGCGCAGATTGGCGAGAATGTGGTTGAATACAGCACCAAGCTGTCCATTCGTTCGCTGGTGGTTTTTGGCGGCGTCAGTATCAATCCGCAAATGATGAAGCTGCGTGGCGGGGTGGATGTGCTGGTGGCGACACCGGGCCGCCTGCTTGATCTGGCGCAGCAGCGCGCCGTCGATTTGTCGGCGGTGGAAATCCTGGTGCTGGACGAAGCCGATCGCATGTTGGATATGGGCTTTATCCATGATATCCGCCGGGTGATGAAGCTGTTGCCCGCGAAGAAGCAGAGCCTGATGTTCTCGGCGACGTTCTCAGATGATATCAAGGTGTTGGCCAATACCTTGCTGAACAATCCTGCCCTGGTGGAAGTGGCGCGCCGTAACGCCCCTGCCGATCAGATTGAGCAGTGTGTCCATCTGGTGGATAAAAAGCGCAAGCGTGAATTGCTGTCCTATATGATAGGCCATCACGACTGGCGCCAGGTGCTGGTCTTCACCCGTACCAAGCATGGCGCCAATCATCTGGCGGAGCTGCTGAATAAAGACGGCATCAAGTCGGCGGCGATTCATGGCAATAAAAGCCAGGGCGCGCGTACCCGGGCGCTGGCGGATTTCAAGCAGGGAGAAATCCGTGTGCTGGTGGCCACCGATATCGCCGCCCGCGGGTTGGATATCGATCTGCTGCCCCATGTGGTCAACTATGAACTGCCGCAGATTGCGGAAGATTATGTACACCGCATCGGCCGTACCGGCCGTGCCGACGCTACCGGCGAAGCCTTGTCGCTGGTGTGTGTCGATGAATACGGTTTGCTGCGCGATATCGAACGTATGCTGAAAAAACCGATTCCGCGCATTGCGCTGCCGGGATACGATCCCGATCCGACCATCAAAGCCGAGCCGTTGCAGACCGGCCGCGGCAGTCGTTCCAGCGGTCCTTCACGCGGCGCTCCGTCCTGGCGGTGCGCGCGGCGGCGCCTCATCCGGCGGCGCGCGGGATGGCAACGGCGGTTCCCGCGAGAGCGGCAGCCGTGATGCCAGGCCGCCCCAGCGTCGCCGTGACGCCGACGGCGCTTCGCAGCCCGGCCGAAGCGGCGCCCCGCGTCGCTCAGCCGGTTCGTCTTCCTCGTATGCCGGATCCGGCGCGCGGGACAGCCGTAGCGGCAATAAGAAATAGGGAGCGGTTTTCCTTTAACAGATTCGTTGCACGATCGGTGATAGCGGGCTTACCGCGCCGTGGGGCGCTCGGGCGGGCGGTAAAACCGCGCCCGCTTCGACCCCTTTGTCGCGCTCTCCCTTTAACACGCCCCGTTTGAGCTTCGTTAATAGCCATTGATTTTCCCCGTTCCAATCCCCTACTATGGCGCGATCTTTTTTGCGGATATCTCATGCGCGTATTACTGGCCCCCATGGAGGGCGTTCTCGATTCACTGGTGCGGGAATTGCTCTGCGGCATTAACGATTACGATTTGTGCATCACCGAATTCCTGCGGGTGGTGGACGGCCTGCTGCCGGTAAAAAGCTTCTATCGACTGTGCCCTGAACTACGGCGGGGCGGCTTGACCCCTGACGGTACGCCGGTGCGGGTACAATTGCTGGGTCAATATCCGCAGTGGCTGGGGGAGAATGCATCGCGGGCGGTGGAACTGGGATCGCCCGGTGTCGATCTTAACTGCGGATGCCCGTCAAAAACGGTGAACGGCAGCGGCGGTGGGGCGACGCTGCTTAAGGATCCGGAATTGATTTACCAGGGGACCAAAGCGATGCGCGGGGCGGTCCCGGCCTCTTTGCCGGTCACGGTGAAAATCAGGCTTGGCTGGGACTCCTCCCAGCGGAGCCTGGAAATCGCCGACGCGGTACAACAGGCGGGGGCTACCGAACTGGTGGTTCATGGCCGCACCAAGGAAGACGGCTATCGGGCGGAGCGCATCGACTGGCCGGCTATTGCCGCCATTCGCCGGCGCCTGACCATTCCGGTTATCGCCAACGGCGAGATCCGCGACTGGCAAAGCGGCCAAGATTGCCGGGCTGTCACCGGCTGCGATGCGTTGATGATCGGACGCGGCGCCCTGAGCGTGCCGAATCTCAGCCGGGTGTTGAAATATAATGAGCCTGTCATGCCCTGGCCGTCGGTGGCGGCCCTGTTGCATCGTTATGCCTGTTTGGAAAAATCCGGCGATACCGGTATGTATCACGTCGCGCGTATTAAGCAATGGCTGGGTTTCCTGCGAAAGGAGTACCCCCAGGCGACGGCGCTGATTAATGAGAGCCGGACGCTGAATACCGCTGAAGCCATCGCGGCGGTGATTTGCCGAGAGTGCGCATCATGATGAAAAATACCGGCCCGGACCGGTTTTCTTGCGTATGCTTCCGCCGGCCCCCGTCGCGGCCACTGGCGTTCGGCTCCCGGTAGGCTACGCTATCATCATCTTCTTCAAGGCACGGTCCAATCCATGAGTCTGCTTCTGCTACATCCGGTAAAACATTATCTGACCGCCCGTCCAAGGCTGCTGATCGCCGTCGGCGCCGGGATTCTGGTTTATTTTTTCTTGCCCGCGAGCTTTTCGACGCTGATGCGCCTGACCATTGCCTGGAATGTGCTGGCCTGGTTATACCTGTTCTTCCTCTGGTGGCTGATGATGCGAGCCCAGGAGGAAGATATCCGGCATATTGCCCGTATACAGGACGAGAGCGCCAGTACGGTATTGTCGCTGGTGAGCGTCACCTGTCTGGTAAGCATCCTGGTGATCCTGCTGGAACTGAGCATGGTAAAACACTTGTCGGGCGCATCTAAGGTCATGCACCTGGTCTTGACCGGCACGACGCTGATAGGGTCCTGGGCCTTGTTGCCGACGGCATTCGCCATGCATTATGCCCATTTGTTTTACCGAACCCGCGCGCAGCCGGAGTTGGCGCTGCTCTTTCCCAATGATTTACGCAAACCCCGCTATTGGGACTTTTTATATTTTTCCTTTACCATCGGCGTGGCGTCGCAAACCGCCGATGTCGCCATCGGCAGTTCGGACGTCAGGCGCATCGCGCTGCTGCAGTCGGTATTATCCTTTATTTTCAATCTGGTTATCCTCGGCCTTTCCATCAACGTCTGCGCCGGGTTATTGAGTTAAAGAAGGAAGTAAGCGGGGCGTTAAGCATCACTGACTTAAAACTGTCAAAAACGGCCTATAGGATAGGATGCACTTGAAGCCGTGATGCAGAAGTCTTCTTATGCGCAAACGCCTTTTTCCCTATTTGCTGCTGGCACCCACGTTTATTTTCCTCGTCGGTTTCACCTATCTGCCGTTAATCCGCGCCCTGATTGACAGCCTGCATGATTCCAGGCTTTCCACCGACAGTCCGCCTTTCGTCGGCATGGATAATTTTATCCGCCTGTTTCAAGACCCGGTATTCTGGCTGTCCCTGAGAAATAACGGCGTTTATATCCTGCTGACCGTGATACCCGGTATTCTGCTGGCCCTGGTTCTGGCGGTATGGCTGACGGAGAACACCAGGGTAAATCGCTGGCTGCGCACGGCGTTTTTTTTTCCTACCATTATTCCCCTGGTGAGCGCCGCCACCTTGTGGACGTTTATTTTCATTCCCAACCTGGGCCTGCTGGATTATTACCTGGGCAAAGCGGTCGGTCCGCTGTCGGTGAATTACCTCGGCATGGGGAATAGCGCGATGGTTGCCCTGGCGGCGGTGGGTATCTGGAAGTTTGCCGGCTATTACATGCTGTTTTTCCTGGCCGCCCTGCAAGGCCTGCCGGCTTCGCCGCGGGAAGCGGCTATTATGGAAGGGGCCGGCCGGCGGCAGGTGTTTTTTTATATCACCTTGCCGCTGCTCAGGCCGACCCTGAATTTTGTCATTATCATCGCCTTGGTTTATGCCATTACCCAAATTGATCATGTGGTCATCATGACCCAGGGCGGCCCCAACAATGCCACCTCGGTAGTGCTGTTTTATATCCAGAACCTGGCCAACAACAGCCACGATTTCGGTAAAGCGTCTGCCGCCACCTTCTTCACCATGCTCGCCCTGTTTGTGATTTCCATCCTCAATCTGCGCACCCTGGAAAAAGGGGTGCACTATGAACGTTAAACAGCGATTCCCGCTGCGCACCCTCTCGCTGCTGCTGATCTGCGCCGCCCTGCTGTGGCTAACGCCGATATTCTGGATGATCTCATCGGCGTTCAGCGCCGACAGTTTTTCCCCCGCCATGGCGTCGATCCTGCCCCGCCGGCCCTTGACCTTCGGCACGCTGGAGGAGGCATGGGAGATCGCCGATTGGCTGCGGTTGTATGCCAACACGCTGATTTTCGCCCTGGGGACGTTTGCGGTGCAACTGGTGACCATTACCACGGCGGGTTATGTGTTTGCCTATCACGAGTTTCACGGCAAAACCACGCTGTTTTACCTGCTGCTGATTCAACTGATGATCATGCCGGTCATGCTCATGGTGCCCAATATGATGACGTTGCACCAGCTCGGCCTGCTCAATACCCTGACCGGGACCATGCTGCCTTATTTCGCCTCGGCCTTCGGTGTTTTCCTGATGCGGCAGGCGTTTCTCAATATCCCGCGCGAACTGGAGGATGCGGCGCTGATGGAAGGGTGCCGCTGGTGGCAGGTGGTGATGCATGTCCTGCTGCCTATGACCCGGCCCGCGCTGCTGGCGTTCGCCACTGTCTCCATTACCTATCACTGGAACGAATTTCTCTGGCCGCTGATGGTCTTGAACGACCCGGATAAACAGGTGCTTACCGTGGGCTTGGCCTCCTTTGCCCTGGGAGCGGAATCCGGCGGCCAGTGGGGGCTTATCAGCGCCGGATCCCTGATGGTCTGCCTGCCGCTGATGGTGGCGTTCATTCTGTGTCAAAAGCATTTTCTCAGTGGTTTTGGTTTCTCCGGTATCAAATAAGAGGACGACTATGTTCATTGCCCAACTTTCCGATCTTCACTTTCGCCAGCAGGGAACGAAGCTATATGACTTTATCGATGTCAATGCCGCCAATGGTGAAATCATCAACCGGATCAACGCGCTGGCGGAACGGCCCGATGCGGTGATCGTCACCGGCGATATCGCCAACTGCGGCGAGCCGGGGGAATATCGCCTGGCCCGCCGCATGCTGGGCATGCTGAACTATCCGCTCTATGTCATTCCCGGCAACCATGATAACAAGGCTTTTTTCCTTGACGCCTTCAGTGAGCTTTGTCCGCAACTGGGCCAGGATCCGGAAAATATCGCCTATCAAGTGGACGATTTCCCGGTCCGGCTGCTGTTTATCGATAGCTCGGTGACCGGCGCCGCCCACGGACATTTAAGTGAAAATACCCTGCGCTGGCTGGAGCGGGCGTTATCCCGGGACGATAAAGAGAGCTATGTTTTCATGCATCATCCGCCGCTGGCGTTCGGCTCGGCGCAGATGGACCCCATTGCCTGTGACAACGGCAAGGCGCTGTTGGCGCTGATTGAGCGCTTCGCTCACCTGACGCGGGTATTCTGCGGCCATGTGCATCGCATGATTGCCACCCAGTACCGGCAGGCGCTGATTTGCTCCGCGCCCGCCACCGTGCATCAGGTGCCTTATTACCATTCGGACGAACGGGCTTATTACAGTCTGGAACCGGGCGCCATGATGATGCACAACCTGGTGGAGGGGGTGGGGTTGGTGAGCAGCTACCACTCCCTGGCGCACTATGCCGGGCCCTGGTTATACGATCCGCGAATCAGCTGCCCGCTGGATACGTTCTGATGTCTTTATTGGCAATCGATGGCTTGACCAAGCGCTTCGGCGAGGTGGATGTCCTGCGGGAGGTGACGCTGGACATCCGGGAAGGGGAATTCCTGGTGTTGGTGGGACCCTCCGGATGCGGCAAAAGCACACTGTTGCGGATAGTGGCCGGCCTGGAGCAGCCCACCGCGGGCCGCATGCTGTTCAACGGCAGCGATATCGTCAACCGGACGCCGCGGGAGCGCAATTTCTCGCTGATTTTCCAGAATTATGCCCTGTTCCCTCATATGACGGTGAGAAATAACATTCTGTTCGGCATGAAAATACGCGGCGAGCCGGCGTCGGGATTCCCCCAACGGCTGGCCAAGGTGGCAGACCTGTTGCAATTGCAGCCGCTGCTGGATAGAAAACCGTCCCAGCTTTCCGGCGGCCAGCGGCAGCGCGTGGCCATGGCGCGGGCCATTATCCGCGAACCGGCGCTGTTTTTAATGGACGAGCCGTTATCCAATCTTGACGCCCGGCTGCGCGGCGAAGTCCGCGACGGCATCATGGCGCTGCATGAGAAGCTGAAGATCAGTACCGTTTACGTTACCCATGATCAAATCGAAGCCATGACCATGGCGGACCGTATCGCGGTTTTACATCAGGGCCGTCTGCAACAAATCGGTACGCCGGAATCCCTTTACCGGCGACCGGCCAATCTGTTCGTGGCGGGGTTTATCGGCACACCGGCCATGAATATCCTCAAGCTGCCTTGGGGCGACGGGAAGGCCTGGCTGGCGGGGCGGCCCATCGACGGGCCGGCGGGGGCTGCAGCGCGGGGTTACGGGGAAACGGAAGTCTATTTCGGCATACGTCCCGAGCACTTGGCGGAGGATCGGCAAAACGGTTTTCTGCACGGCCAGGTGGTGCGGCGAGAGCTGCACGGCGCTGAGTATCTCATCGCATTAAACACCCCTGCGGGGGTTATTCAGTACCGCCGGGAAAATCGCGGCGCTATCCCGGCCCCCGGCCAGGAGATTTCTCTCTCGTTTTCACCGCTGGATTGTTATCTGTTTTCGGTGGTTAACCAACATACGCTTTTAGGGGAGCAATAAATGAAAATATCAGGGTGGATGCTATTGATGGGCGGCGTGGCGGCAAGCGGCGGCGCCTGGGGGGCACAGGCCATTGACTTTATGTTTCCCGCCCCGGTGGACGGTAAGCTGACGATGGAAATGACCCGCATCATCAAAGAATTTAATCAATCCCAGCAGCAGGTCGAGGTGCGGGGCATTTTTACCGGTGGCTACGATACCACCAAGGTTAAGGCGGAGTCGGCGGCCAAGGCGGGCTCCCCGCCGGCGCTGGTGATCATGTCCGCCAATTTTACCGTCGATCTGGCGCTGAAGGATGAAATTTTGCCCATGGATGAATTATTTAAATTCTCGGCGGACAAGCAATCGGCGACGGATTTTCTGCAAAAAAACTTCTGGCCCGCGGTACAGCAGAATGCCCAGGTGCTGGGCCGGACCTATGCCATCCCTTTTCATAATTCCACCCCCATTCTTTATTACAACCGCGACCTGTTCCAACAGGCGGGCATCAGCCAGCCGCCGCGGACCTGGTCGGAACTGGCGGAGGACGCCAAAAAGCTCACCAATAAAGATAAAGGCCAGTGGGGCATTATGATTCCGTCCACCAATGACGATTACGGCGGCTGGATGCTTTCCGCGCTGACCCACGCCAACGGCGGCAACTGGTCTAACGACAACTATCCGGGGGAGGTGTATTACGACACTCCCAGCGCCAAGGGCGCCCTGCAGTTCTGGCAGAATCTGGTGTATCGCGACGGGGTGATGCCGGCGGGGGTATTGAATACCAAACAAATCAGCGCCGCGTTTTTCTCCGGTAAACTGGGCATGGCGTTGCTGAGCACCGGCGCATTAGGCTTTATGCGCGATAATAGCCGCGATTTTACCATGGAGGTGGCGATGATGCCGGTCCAGCAGCGCCAGGCGGTAATTATCGGCGGCGCCAGCCTGGTGAGTTTTAAAGGCATCAGCGAAGCGCAAAAGGCCGCCGCCTATCAATTCCTCACCTATCTCACCAGCCCCGATGTGAACGGTCAATGGAGCCGTTTCACCGGTTATTTCGCGCCGCGCATGGCCGCTTACGATACCCCGGCCATGAAGGATTATCTTGCCAAGGATCCGCGAGCGGCGGTGGCGCTGAAACAGCTGCAGTATGCCCATCCCTGGTATGCCACCTATGAGACGGTGGCGGTACGCCAGGCCATGGAGAATCAGCTGGCGTCGGTGGTCACAGACAAATCGCGCCTGGTGGCGGATGCGGCAAGGGATGCCCAGCGACAGGCGGATGAGATCATGAAGCCGTATGTGGCGCAAACGGCGTTGAAACAGCCCTGAGACCGGGGTTAAACCCCGGTCGGAGCTTGTTGACAAAGTGCCCGGTCGAGACAGGCTGCTAGATCGTAAACACGCCGTGAACCCTTCCCTGGGGGCTCGATCCGCGCCATCCCTGGCGCGGACGGTTTACTCTTCTAGCAGCCTGTCCCGCCTTATTGGCTTCGGGCATGTTTGTCAGCAGTCTGAGACCGGAGTTAAACCCCGGTCTTTACCCTGGCGATTAGGGCTGTCCGTTTCTGCCGTGGGCGATAAAAGCCGGCCGCAGGCTTAATCGTTCATAATAGGCGCTCACTGCCGGGAGGTCGGGGCGTTGGAGCGGGGTGGAAAACCAGCGGTTCACCGACAGGCCGATGGGGATATCCGCCAGGGTAAATGCCGGACCCGCGACAAAGGCTCCGGTGGCCTTGAGCTGGCCCTCCAGGATCGACATTTTGTCGGCCCAGCTTGCGGCGGCGGCCTTGATGCGTTCGGGATCGGGATGTTCGGGATTGTGCCGCACCAGGGCGCTGAAAACATAGCTCCAGGCGGGATTGAGATCGGCGGCCTGCCAATCAATCCACCGGTCGATGCCGGCCCGGATTTTGGGGGCCGCCGGGTATAGCGATTCGCCGCGGTAGGCGCGCGCCAGGTAACGGATAATGGTATTCGATTCCCATAGGACAAAATCCTCGTCCTGGATAACCGGAACCATGGCATTAGGATTCAGCGCGAGAAATTCGGGGCTGTGGGTGGATTTGAATCCGTTGCCCCAGTCTTCGCGCTGATATTCGATGCCCAACTCCGCGCAGGCCCATAGGACCTTGCGCACATTAATGGATGAAGATCTGCCGAGTATTTTCAGCATAGGCTTCCTTTACAATCAATGTTAGGGTGACAGTGGCCAAGCCATACTGGCATTTTTCCCGGCGGCTGGGAACAGGAAAACGCCGGCTTAAAGTCTCCAGGGCTGCTTGCGCCATTGAAATGCCTTGCCGGTATGCCGGGGATAAGTATCCCTAGCGCGCTGCCAACTGCTCGTTGACCCGCCTTTGCAAGCGTAGGAGGCTCTTGGAGAAGAACTCCGCGTCGTCAAGGGCGCGGGCCAGGATCAGGGCGCCCTGGATACCGGCCACCACCTCCTGCGACAGGATGGCGCAGGTGGAGTCGTCAACCCCAGCGCGCCGCAGGGCGCCCCCCAGCGCGGCTATCCACCGCCTGAAATAGCCGCTGATGGCGGTAGCGAACCGATCCCGCGTGCCGTCCAGGGCAAACGCCCCCACCAGGCAAACGCGTTTACCGGACTGAAAATAGTCATCCACTTCCCGCCACATGTCATCCAGAGCGCCGAAGGCGTTCTCCTGTTCCAGCGGCAGGAAAATATGCCCGGCGAACCAGCGGTGGATATGCAGCAGCACCTCAGCGGCCATCTCCTCCTTACCGGCGGGGAAAAAGTGATAAAGACTGCCTTTGCCCAGCCCGGTACCCTCGGTAATGCGGCTGAGGGAGGCGCCCTCAAAGCCGCACTCGCGGAATATTTCGGCAATGCGGGCCACCAGCTCGGTTTTTGCGTTTTCTTTGCTGTTCAATGAATGAATGCCTTGCAGTTACCGAGAACCACTACAAACCAAAATCGGACAGGCCGGGGTGGTCGTCCGGACGCCGGCCCAGCGGCCAGAAAAACCGGCGATCGTCGCTGGTAATGGGCAAATCATTGATGCAGGCAAAACGGCGGAACATCAATCCTTGCTCATTGAACTCCCAGTTTTCATTGCCGTAGGAGCGAAACCAGTTTCCGCTGTCATCGTGCCATTCGTAAGCGAAACGTACCGCTATCCGGGCGCCGGTAAATGCCCATAGCTCTTTGATCAGCCGATAATCCAGCTCCCTGGCCCATTTGCGGGTCAGGAAGGCTACCACTTCCTCGCGTCCGGTAACAATTTCAGCACGGTTGCGCCACTGGGTGTCTTCGGAGTAGACCAGGGAGACCCGGCGGGGGTCCCGGCTGTTCCAGCCGTCTTCCGCCAAACGGACTTTGGCGATTGCAGTCTCCAGCGTAAAGGGGGGAACCAGGTTAGCCATGATGAGTGCCTTTTCTATGAGTGAAGATAGGACTGTACCGATCGGTACAGCCATTGACAAGGTTTATTTTATCCTGTCAGGTTTCGCGGGAATTGCCGAAAACGTCAAGCCCGCCCGGAACGTGGCGGAAATGAACCCGGGTCCGAGGAGAAACGAAAAGCCGCACGTGTTGAAATCGGGTATGAAATGAGGGAACGGATGGGAGACGGAGGTGAACCGATAAAATCGGTTAAGGGATTTTAAACAGCAAAAGACCTGGCTGAATGCGCCATGTCTGAATGCGTGGGTCGTTAAAATGTATTAGCGGAATGGGCGTCCGGTAAAGGCCCGGATCAGGTAATCTGCCAGTCCGGCGGGGTGTGGACGATAATATATTCCCCCAGCTCTTTCAGACCGGCCCAGATATCGCGCCAGTGCGCCAGCTCCATCGAGAGGGTAATGCCCAGCAACCCGGCGACAAACCAATAGGCCATGCTGATGCCGACGCCGGTGAAGATAAAGGCAAGGGCATTTTTACTGGATCTACGGCATACGACATTTAGCGTGCTAGCGAAAAACATCATCACCGCACTGAGCAATTCCCAGCGCATCATCACAAAGCCTGCGGCCAGCGTACTCATGTGGAACCATCCTCCCGTTGATTAAGTTGCCGTAATTTTCTCCTGTTTTTAGGTATTGTGCTACAAAAATATGTGATGGAGGTCAAATTTTTTTGACGGCAATGGATAAGTTGTTTACTTTTTTGGTTTTTTTACTTTTGGGTGCCGGCCGCTACGGTTTCCGCCGGCCCGAACACCGGATACTTAGGTAAATTCACCTGCGTGTAGGGTTCCCAGCCTCCGCCCAGGGCTTTGTAAAGCGCCACCAAATCAATGCCGGTCTGGACCCGGGCGGCGGCGACCTACTGGCGGGCCTGGGCCAGCTGCCGCTGTGCATCAAGCATAGTGATAAATGACGTCAGTCCCTGGCGGTAGCTTTCGCTGGATAAATTGAAGGCGTTTTGAAATGACGCGGCGGCTTGCTCCAGGCCATCCACCTGCTGCTGATCCGTGCGGTAGCTCACCAGCGCGTTCTCCACATCCTGCAACGCGGTCAGGACGGTTTGGCGGTAGGACAAGACCGCATTGGCCTGTTGCACCCGGGCCAGCCGGACGCTTGACACCAGCCGGCCGCCCTGGAAAATCGGCAGCGACACCTGGGGACCGTAACTGTAAAAATGGCTGCTCCAGTGGGTCAGATAATCCGCCTCGGTATTGCGCATGCCGAACTGGCCGGTGAGGGAAAAATCAGGGAACAATTGCGCCACCGAGACGCCGATATTGGCGGTGGCCGCATGCAGATTGGCTTCCGCCTGGCGCACATCGGGACGGCGGCGCGCCAGGGCTGACGGCACGCCCACCGCCACAGCGGCCGGGACGGCGGGCTGCGGCTTGTCTTGGCGTAGTTCGTTATCCAGCGTGCCGGGAGGTTGTCCCAGCAATACCGCCAATCCGTTCATCGCCTGACGCTGTTCCGCTTCGTACCGCGGCAACTGCGCCCGCAGCGAACCGAGCTGGGCAGCGGCGTTTTCCACATCATACTGCGGCGCCAGACCGTGCTGCTGGCGGCTGCGGGTCAATTCCAGGGACTGTTCCGCCACATCGATTTGCGTGCGAAGCGTCTGCGCCACGGTCTGGGCGCCCCTCAGCTGCAAATAGGTCCGCGCCACCTCCGCCTCCAGGGACACCAGGGCGTCGTTGCGTTCTTCAACCGAAGCCTGGCTTTGCGCCTGCGCCATCTCCACCGATCGGCGGACTTTTCCCCAAAGATCCAGCTCCCAGCTGGCGTCGAAACTGCCCTGATACAAGCTTATCGGCTGAGTCAGGGTATCCAGCGCGGAGGCTGCCTGCGGACTAAGACTCGCCACGCTTGAGGTGTCGACATGGGCCGAATCCAGCTGGCCCGCCAGACCCAGCTGCTCGCGCTGGGCGCTGGCCTTGGCCTGCACCGACGGCAGGTAAGCGGCGCCGGCCTGCAGGGTTTGTTCACGGGCGCCGGCGATACGCAGTACCGCCTGCTGCAGATTGATATTGCCGGCGATGGCCCGGTCTATCAGGCTATCGAGCTGCGGATCGTTAAAGCTGTGCCACCAGGACGGATCGGGCAGCGCCGCCAGGGTAGCGGAGGCGGACCGGTTTTTGCCGCCGTTGTCGAGATTGTTGAACGCGGCGGGGGTCACCGGTGATGGGGGGCGGTAATCCGGACCCACCGAACAGGCGGTTATCATGGCCGCCAGCAAACCAAGGCCGAAACGGCGCAGGCGGGGAGCGTGCTGCAATTGAGCTTTTAACAAACGGGCCGGCATACTAATGGGCTCCAACGCTGCCTTCGCTCTTCACCGGCGAAAGCAACAGACAGAAAGGAATCAGGATAAACGCCACCACCGCGCAAATGGAAAACACGTCGATATAGGACATAATCCGCGATTGGATAATCATTTGCTGGTACATCTTGCCGGTGGCTATTTGCAGCGGGTCGCCTATTTGCAGGGAAAAGTCCCGGATGGCCGCCGCGCTGGTATTTACCGCCTGCTGGAATTGCTCATTAAGCGGCGACATGTTATGCACCATATACGCGCTGTGGACCTGGCTGCGTTCGGTAATGGCGGCGGTGGACAGGGAAATCCCGACGGATCCCGCCACATTGCGGAACATGGTAAACAGCGCCGAGGCGTCGGCATTGAGCTTCGGCGCCAAGGTGATATAGGCCACGGTGGTGAGGGGCACGAATAAAAATCCCAGCCCGATGGATTGGGCGCTGCGCATCATGACCAGGGTCAGATAGTCCACATTGGGCACCAGCCGGCTGGAATAGACAAAGGCCAGCGCCAGTAACGTGAAGCCGAAAGCCACCAGCCAGCGGGTTTGTACGATGGGCATCAGTTTTATCACCAGCGGGATGGACAGGACGATTAAAATCGCCCCCGGCGACATCACCAGGCCGGAGAGGGTGGCGGTATAGCCCAGCTCCTGCTGGGCCAACTGCGGTATCGCCACCGAACTGCCGTAGAGGATCATGGCCATGCCGGCCATCAGCAGGCTGGAGACGGCGAAATTTCTGTCTTTGAGACAGCGTAAATCCACCACCGGTTTTTTGGCGTAAAGCAGCCAATAGACGGCGCCCACAATGCCTACCGCCGTCAGGACCGCAAACAGACGGATAAAATTGGACGAGAACCAGTCATCGTCCTCGCCGCGGTCCAGCATGACCTGCAAACATCCCAGGCCAAGAGCTATCAGGCCGATGCCGGTAAAATCAATGGATAATTTACGGCCTTTGACCCGGCGTTCCCACGGAGGGTCTTCCAGCAGTTGGTAAATAGCCACCAGGGTCAGGACGCCGATGGGAATATTAATCAAAAACACCCAGCGCCAGCTGTAATTGTCGGTTATCCAGCCGCCCAGGGTGGGGCCCAGCACCGGCGCCACGATTATGGCGATAGAGGAGAGGCCGAAGGCTTTGCCGCGATCTTCTGGCTTGAAATAATCCAGCAGCACCGATTGTTGTACCGGCTGCAGTCCGCCGCCGAAAAAACCCTGCAGCACCCGAAATAAGATGATTTGCCACAGCTCGGTGGAGATGCCGCACAGGAACGAGCAGACGGTAAACATGGCGATACACAGCAGGAAATATTGCTTGCGGCCAAACACCCGGCCCAGAAAGGCGGAGATGGGCAATACGATACCGTTCGCCACCAGATACGAGGTGAGCACCCAGGTGGATTCATCGTAACTTGCCGATACGGTTCCGGCGATATGGGGCAGGGCGACATTGACAATGGTGGTATCCAGGATCTCCATGAATACCGCCAGGGTCACTACCCACGCCACGACCCAGGGGTTGCCCGTCGGCCGCCAGTGCCGATCGTCACTCATTTCAGGAATACCTTGGGCTGCACCGAGAGGCCGAGGGGCAGGGGCATATTCGGATCCAGTCCGCTGTCGATGACGATTTTCACCGGCACCCGCTGCACGATTTTCACAAAGTTACCGGTGGCGTTTTCCGCCGGGAACGCTGAAAAGCGCGAACCGGAACCTTGCTGCACGCTGTCCACATGGCCGTGCAGTTTCATGTCGGGGTAGGCATCCACCTCAATATCCACCTGGTTGCCGGGCTGCATGCGCTCCAGCTGCGACTCCTTGAAGTTGGCCGTCACCCAGACATCCGGTGAGACCACCGACATCAGGGCGCCGCCGGCCTGTACCAGCATGCCGGGCTGCACATTGCGGCGGGTGACGAATCCGTCGAACGGCGCGCGGACGTCGGCATAGGAGAGATTCAAATCGGCGGTTTCCACCTGCGCTTTCGCCTGCTGCACCTGTTGCTGGCGCGCCTCGACGGTGGTCTCCGCCTGGCGGATTTGCAGCGCCACCTGAGCGGCTACCTGCACCTGGGCGCGGGCATTGGCGACATCGGCGCTGGCCGCGCGCAACTGCGCGTTGGCGCTGTCGATATTTTGCTGCGAAGTGGCCCGGGGATCGACGCCGCGCTGCCGGCGATATTCCGCCTCGGCATTTTGTAGATTAGCCTCGGCCCGGGCCTGTTGCGCCTGGGCCTGCGCCAGCTGCGCCGGATACTGCACGCGGGATAGGTCCAACTGCACCTGGGCCTGGTGCAGCTGCGCCTGGGCCAGACCCAGCTGGGCCAGGGCCTGGTCCCGCTGCGCGGTATAATCCCTTGGGTCTATTTGCACCAGCAAATCCCCTTTATGCACGCGCTGGTTATCCCTGACCGCCAGGTTGACCACATAACCGGAGATTTTCGGCGCGATGGTCACCGCGTCGCTTTCGGTATAAGCATCGTCGGTGGTCTCCTGATTACGGGTGGACAACCAAAAGTAAAGCGCCACCAGGATGAGGATCAGCACCACCACGGCCAAAATGATCAGAGGCTTTTTACCGGGACCTTTACGGGGCGGCTCCGACGCGTCGTCTTGCTTATCGCCTTCCTCGTCGGACTGGTTGTCTTCATCTTGCCGGCCATGGGCCGGTGGCTGGTCTTGGTGGTCGTTATCGCGGCGGTCTTGGTTCGCCGGCAATGCGTCATCTGATTTGTCGTTATTATTGCTGTCCATAGGCCCCATCAAGATATCGGCAGCAAGGCGCTGCGCCGTTGATTAACAGAGAATCTTTTCATTGATTAAAAAGATTATAGCAAAGTTGTGACTTACATCAGTTTATTGCTGCTTTGCGAATGCATGAGACGTGGAGACGCTGGCCATTTCTTGCCAGACCCCCGTTGGACAAGCGGCGCGCAGCTTGATATCCGGCCTTCGCCGCTCGCCAGACCGCGGGATCCTGTTAAAACAATACATTGGCCGGCGCGTGCAAGAGATGCGTTGAGCGGCGAAAAAAAAATCGTTAGAAATTATGTCTAACATCGCGCGCGCCCGCTTTTTCGAGAGCCGGCGGGTTCTGCGGGCCGCCAGGAGATGAGATAAACCGGCGGAAAAATCGTGCTCTGCTAAACTCATGCATAGAATAGATTAGAAAAATTAACCTGCCGGAGAGGAGAGCCGCAAGCAGGGATAATGAGAAAATGGATCAGGTATCAGGCCGAATTTTCCCCGGTTCGCGGATGAATGACATCATCACACATGATTTATCATGAAGTATTGATTGTTCTACTTACCCTTTAGTCCGTGAGATGTTCCTCTCCCCATGGCCGCCGGGTATTTGTATGTGCAATGGATCTGTATCGATTATGCTGAAACATACCAGGCCGATTGTCATTGATAGCACGGCCGGCGATATGCTCACGTGCCGTTCCTCTCAATCCCCGATATCGGGGATGGCTGCCGCCGAAGTGCGAAGAGCCATTATTCTGACCTATCCGGGATGTTTTCTTGGCGAGGCCATCGAGCTGCTGGAATTAATGACTGCGCTGAACAGCGATCATGTTATTCATTACGTGTCGCGGTTTTATTCGCTGTCGGGAGGACCGGTGGATTCACCGTCCAGCGAGCTTATCCATGTGGACTGCCTGGCGGTGGACGGCCCGTTGCCCATTGAAAACGATCTGCTGATCATCGCCTCCGGCGCCAGATCGGCGGGGATCCAACCGGGGAAATATCCCGTTGGCTGCAGGCGGTCTGTCCGGCGTCAAGGCAAATCGTCGCACTGGGCTCTGGGGTACTGCGGCTGGCGGCCGCCGGCCTGCTGAACCACCGGCAAGTGACTACCCATTCCGCGCTGGCGCCGTTTCTCACCGCCAATTTTCCCCTGGTGGAGGTTAAAGCGCCGGGCGCGCTGCTTATCGACGGCAATCTTTTCACCACCAACGAACATATCGATTTGCGTAAGCTGGCGTTGCTGCTGGTGAGAGGGCCGCCATCGCTAAAAAGAGTACAGCGGCCGGCCAAGCCCGTCGGGCAGGCCGGGGTTGAGATTGTCTTTCATTCAGCGGCGTTCGTGAGTAAGGGAACCATTGCGCACCGGATTCTCCTTTGGTGGTTGATCCATTTGGACTATGACATAACAATGCAGAACTCGGCGAATTTTTTAGCTATGAGCGAACGCAGCTTCCGGCGTCATTTCAAAAGTGAAGTAGGATATAACCCCAATCTTTTTCTGCTGCTGCTGCGGCTGGAATTAGCCCGTCAGGCGCTGCTTGACGGTGATTTGCCGATCGATAAAATCGCCCGGCGCGGCGGATTGCACGACGGCCAACAGCTGGCGCGGATGTTTCGCAAGTTTCTCGGCATCACGCCTAATCAATACCGGGCGGTAAAAGGCCTGGGCGAACTGCCTCTTATGGATCCGCTCTACCACGCCGTCTTTGACGGCCGTCGGACGCCATGCTGGCTGCGGGAATTCCTGGGCCTGTAATATGCCGGGCCGGCGGCGGCTGGGGTAGGGAGAGCGGTTCCATTTTCTTCCTGGCGTAAAAATGCCAAGGCGCGCCTTATCGGCAGAACCAAGGACTCCTAGAGTGAATTAACCGCGATTGGCCGGAACTGCAGCCATTCTGTCCGGATTTGCTGTGAAATGAATTTTCAACAATAGCAGCGAACAGTTTATATTGGCACTCGACAGTTCGGGTTTACCATACAGAATCCAATGGGTTAGCAACAGATCTTGCCGGGACCCCTATTACCGCTGCCAAAGAGCAGTATGTTTATTAATAAAGAATTTAAAGAGATTATTTTTATATTTACTCTCTTTTATAAATCGGAAACTCTCGGCTTGAGTATGCATGAAGGATTATTTTTCGATTATTGTTCATTAACAAAAAATGCTTTTGAGCTGTGATTTTCTTAATATGCCTATCAATGAATATATCAGCTGGTAGGTCTTGATTTATCTCCACTGGAGAGTGATATATTTTCCATAATGCCGTGTCATTCTCAATGACGTTGTCGGCCGGATTATGATAACTATGCTTAAAAGTAACGCAGCTTTTCATTTTATCGGCAACCAGTCTGGCGTAAATGCCGGGCCGGGGTATATGCCCTCGCCGCGTTCCCGATCCTGATGGAGATTGGCAAGGATATCCGGAGGATGGCAATTTTGACCTACCCGGGCTGTTATTTCGGCGAAGCGATCAGATTACTGGAGCTGGTCATATCCCTTGAAGAGCCTTTGGCGGAGCAAAACCAACGCAGCACCCGCAATCTGATTCAAATCTACTCCCTGTCCGGAGGGCGGGTCTTTTCGCCGGCGTCATGTTTGATATATATGGATACCCTGATGATTCAGGGTCCGAAGCCGGTGGATCCCGACCTGTTGATTATTGCCCACGGCGCACGGGCGGCGGCGGATCACGCCGGCGAGTTGTCAGATTGGCTGCGGGAGGTATGTCCCGGGACGAAGCAGATAGTCGCTCTTGGCTCCGGCGTTATTCCACTGGCGGCGGCCGGCCTGCTGAATCATCGAAAAGTGGCTACCCACTCCGCTTGGGTGCCGCTGCTGGCCGAACATTACCCGCTGGTGCAGATCGATGCTCTGTCGCCTTTGCAAATAGACGGCAATATTTATACCACCAGCGAACAAATCAATTTGCACGAACTGGCGATGTTGTTGGCAAAAAATAGCCTGTCTCCCGGCCATCGTCCGCCGCAACTGCTCGCGGTATCAAGAACGGGCGACGGCGTGGCGGCGTTCAGCCTTGCGTTTACCCGGTCGGATTCCATCGCCCACCGGATCATACTGTGGTGGCTGGCGCATATCGACGAAGATATCAGTATGGAGCGTTCGGCGGAATTTTTATCCATGAGCGAACGAAGTTTCCGGCGTCATTTTAAAACGGAAGTGGGTTACTCGCCGTATTTGTTTTTGTTGCTGTTGCGGCTTGAACTCGCGCGCCAGGCAATGATCGATAGCGATCTTCCCATCGACAAAATTGCCCGTCGAGGGGGTTTGCACGACGGCCAGCAGTTAGCGCGCATGTTCCGCAAATTCATTGAAACATCACCCCATCGGTACCGAACGGAAAAATGCAATGAGGTGCTGCCGATGCCCCATCCGATCTACGCCGCCTTGTTTGACGGCCGCACCACGCCCCCCTGGCTGCGGGAACTGCAATTCGCGGCGAAGCGAGATCGAGCCGAAGACCGGGGCTCAGTGCTGTGATGATGCGGTTTCACATTTTAAATCGCTGCGAATATCGACGGGTGCGCCGTCATTAAAAGAATAAAATGAAGTTTCATTTACTATAAATTTTGTTAAGAAATAATTATTCGGACGAAAAAAATATATTACATCCACTCGGTTTTTATCGCTTATGGCGGGCAGTTCGTAAAATAAATATCATCTTTTGGCCGATATTGCGATTATTTAGTCCGTATTTGCGATGGTATAAAACCGTACTTAACTCAAATAGCCGTTATTATGTTTGTGAGAAATGACACAACCAAAGTGCCAAATCCATTCAAATTATCAGTCGCTTCTTTCAAGGAAATATCATGTCCTGCAAACGTCTTTTCAAAGTCGGTGCCCTGTCTGTACTCTGCCTGGGTACCGCTATTTCCAGCCAGGCTTATGCCGCCGGTACGCAAAATGCCAACATCGCGGTTACCGCCGCGGTTGAATCAGCCTGTACCCTTGCCACCACCGCGCTGACGTTCCCCGCCTATACCGGTGCTGCGGTAGTGGATACCACTGCGACCTTGACGGTCACCTGCACCAACGGCGCGCCGTATGTTATGGCCCTCGGCGCGGGTACCGGCGCAGGCGCCACCACCACGGTGCGCGTTTTGACCAGCCCGTCGACCACTTCTGTGCTGAACTACGGTCTGTATAGCGATGCTAACCATACCGTAACCTGGGGCAATACCGTTGGTACTGATACCGTAGGCGGAACCGGTAACGGTGCGGCACAAGACGTGACCGTTTATGGTGAAATCGCCGCTAACCAGCTTTCCGCCCAGGTCGCTACCGATTATGCCGACACCGTCGCTGTGACTGTGACTTACTAAGAAAAGTAAAGCCTAATGCCCAGTAATATCATTTTTATCCGGGTGCTTATGCTGGCAGTCCTGTGGGCCATCGTGCCCCAGGCTTCTGCCCAAGCATTGGCCATCGTGCCCATCCGTCAGGATTTATCATCGGTACACCGTTCCGCCAGTTTTACCTTGACCAACACCTCGGATAAACCGACGTTAATCCAGATTCGCGGTTTCAGCTGGATCCAGAAGGGAAATGACGACAATTTTGTCCCTACCTCCAAGCTGACGGTAAGTCCTCCTTTTGCCACTATTCCGCCGGGCCAATCGCAAACCGTGCGTTTGTTGCTACGGGATCCTGCAACAAGAGACGAAGAGTCCTATCGTATTGTATTTGACCAAATTCCCGATCGCGGCGTTAACCACATTCAATTGACCCTGCGCTTTACCGTACCGGTATTCTCCTTGAGCAATACCCCCGCGCACCCCGACGTGCGGTGGCGCATCGAGCGGCAGGGCAATGATCTGATGCTGGTGGCGGTGAACCAGGGATTATCACATAGCATGCTGGCCAACCTGAGCGCCGCCACAGCCGGCGGCGAATCCCTGAAGCTGGCGGGTCCCGGGATGCCTTATATCCTGGCCGGCAACGAACGCCGCTGGGGTATCAAAGATCCCCGTCATTTGTTAAACACCGGTTCACGTGTTCATGTCATCAATCCGGGTCCGCAGGACAAATCGGACCAATGGGTGAATGTCGGCCCTAGCAATTGATTTCATCACCCTATTGGCGCCAGGCAAGCGGTATGCTCGCCATGGCGCTGATGTGGCCGGCGGCGGCAACCGGCACCCCGCCGGATGCCGGGCAAAGCCTGCTGCTCGATGTGGTGGTGAACGGCCAGGATCATAATAACATTCAGGAAATCGCCCAGCGGCAGGGCGCGCTGCTGTTTACCCGAGAACAGCTTACCGCCTCCGGATTGGTGTTGCACGGTAAGCCGGCTGAAACCGGCGACGGTCTGATTTCATTGGACAGCATCAAGGAGTGGACCTGGCGGCTGGACGCCAATGCACAAATCTTATATCTCAAGGTTCCGGTGCAAAACCAGATTGCCCAGCAGCTCAACGCCGATCCCGAGTCGGCTGACCTGTCGCCCGCCCACAGCGATACCGGCGCGCTGCTGAATTACGATACCGAGTTTACCCACTATGCGGGCCAGACCGGCAATAGCCTGCTGGGAGAGCTGCGGCTGTTCGGCAATGGGGGGGTGCTCAGCAACAACGCCCTTGAAACCCATAATCCCTATCTTAGCCAGACGGTACGGTTGGACAGCACCTATAGCGTCTCCGACGTGGCGACCCTGCGCACCTGGAACGTCGGCGACTATATCAACGGCGGTCTGGACTGGACTCGTCCCGTGCGCATGGCGGGTATGCAAATGACCACTAATTTCGGGCTGCGTCCCGATTTGGTGACCTTTGCGCGGCCCGGCATCAGCGGCGAGGTGGCGGTGCCCTCATCGGTGGATATCTATGTCAACGGGCTGCATCAGATGACCACCCAGGTGGACCCCGGTCCGTTTGAAATCAACCAGCTGCCGGTGACCAGCGGCGGCGGGGATGTGTCGATGGTGGTGAAAGACGCCAATGGCCGGCAAACCAACGAGACCCTGCCGTTTTATGCCAGCAGTAATCTATTGCAAAAGGGATTGGATTCCCTGTCCGTTGAAGCCGGCTCGGTGCGCCGGGCATATGCCAGCCGTTCCGATGATTATGCCGGCGGCGCGGCATCCATGAGCTATCGCCACGGCGCCACCGACCGGCTGACCTTGGAAACCCATCTGGAAGGCAGCGAAAAGGTGGCGATGGGGGGCGTGGGGGCTGATATGCTGGTGGGTTCTCTTGGTGTCTTGTCCGGCTCGCTGGCCGTCGGCGGCTACGGCCAGACGCCGGGAACGCAATACGGCGTGGGTTTTGTCCATAACGTTCATGCCTTCAGTTACGGCGCCAGCCTATTAAAGGCCGACTCGCATTTTTACGATCTGGCCTCGGCGTATGGCGACGGCACTCCCGGCACTACCCTGCGGGCCAATGTCGGTTTTCCATTGCCGGGGGGAGGTTCATTCGGCGTGGTCTACGCCAAGCGCTTGGTTAATTATTATAATGATTACAATTATGAATCCACCCGAATAGAAACCTCGACCCTGACCGCCACCTATTCAAGCTCGCTGCCGTTTTTGCGGGCATTTGGCTATGTTACGGCACTGCATGATTTTGATTATGACCATGATAACGCAGTGTTTGTCGGTATTTCCCTGCCCATCGGGCATCGGGCCACGGCCAGCGCCGGCGGCAGCGTCAGCAATGGGGAAAGCTATCAAACCCTGCAGGCGCAGCAGTCCGCGGTCCAGCGGGGCGATATCGGCTGGAGCCTTGGCGAGCAGAACGGATCGATATCCCGGCAGACCGCCGGGCTGGAATATAAATCCGATTGGGGATTGATGGGGGCCCAGGCAGAGCAGGGTACGGCGGGCCAGGCGCAGCGCGGCACCTTGCAGGGGGCCCTGGTGGCCATGGATGGACATGTCTTCGCCGCCAATACCATTCAGGACGGTTTTGCGGTGGTGGATACAGACGGGTTGCCCGGTGTCGAGGTCATGCAGGAAAATCGGCCGGTGGGTAAAACCGATAAAAACGGTTTGCTGTTTGTCGAAGATCTCCGCGCCTACGAGAGCAACCGTTTATCCATTAATCCCAATGATGTACCGATGGACGTCTCCCTTGAAAACGACAATCTCACCGTCAAGCCAAACGATCGATCCGGCGTATTGGCTAAATTCCCCATCCATCATACCAACGGCGCCACTTTGCGGCTGGTGGACTCGCAGCATGTGCCGCTGCCGCTGGGCAGCGTGGCGACACTGGTCAGTGGCGGGGCACAGGCCATGGTGGGGGTATGACGGCGTGACCTATTTTGAGAATCGGGCGAAACATAACCGCCTCAAGGTCGCCACACCCGGCCGGCCGGACTGCGGGCTGACCTTCGATTATCGGCCACAGACCGGCGCCATACCGGAAATCGGGCCATTAATATGTATCACCGGAGCTTGATTATGCAATTAATGAACGTTGTAGGCATGGTATTGATGTTTATCAGCGGGCCGGCATTGGCCTATGACTGCGGGATTTCCGGCACGCCGCTGAATTTCGGTTCGGTGGAAGGTATTGCCGGACATATACAGCAAAGCACCGCCACCCTGACCGTGGTTTGCCGCACCGGTAACGCCCCGGAAACCGTCAGCTACCAGATTCTGATGGTGGGGCCCACGGGGGATGAGCAGCGACAAATGTCCGTCGGGACGCATAACACCGGCTATCAGCTTTATACCTCGGGAAGTTACCAGCAAGTGTGGAACAATACCGGCCCGGGCGTTATCAGCGACAGCTACAGTCTCGGGGCCAATGCCACCGTCTCGCGCAACTACACCGTTTATGCCAAAATGAAAGCCGACCGCGCGTCTTCCCCCGGCAATTACACGGATAATGTCGCGGTACAGCTTATCTACTGAACCATTGGATGTTATGGAACTCCTGGTTAAAGTGATTCCTTCACCGCAGAAAAACTGACAAATCACTGTTTTTTGCCGACAATAGTGGCTCATCCCCCATCTAAATTGGGTTAACGAGGACTTTTCGCCGGTTATAGGGATATGTTCATGACCACTTCTTCTCAACGACTGAGCTTCACCCTGGTGCTCGGCTCCCTGGCCGCGCTGGGCCCGCTTTGTACCGATTTCTATTTGCCCTCCCTGCCGGAGCTGGCGGCCGGCCTGGGCACCACTACCGCCACCGCGCAGCTCAGTCTGACCGCCGGGTTGCTCGGGCTGGGCCTGGGCCAGCTGTTTTTCGGTCCCTTGAGCGATAAGCTCGGGCGTATGCGTCCGCTGCTGGCGTCGCTGTTCATCTTACTGCTGGCTTCCATTGGCTGCTCCCTGGCCCGCGATATCTCGCAATTACTGGCGGCGCGTTTTATTCAGGGCCTGGCGGGAGCGGGCGGGGCGGTATTATCCAGAGCGGTGGCCCGTGATTTGTACAACGGCCACGACCTGACCCGGTTTTTCGCCCTGCTGATGCTGGTTAACGGCCTGGCGCCCATCGCCGCGCCGGTAATGGGCGGCGCGCTCTTGTCCTGGACGGATTGGCGCGGTTTGTTTATGGTGCTGGCGGCCATCGCATTGCTGCTGCTGGTATTGAGCGTCTGGCGGCTGCGGGAAACCCTGCCGGCGTCAAGGAGAACCCCGGCGTCCCTGTTCGGGGTTTACGGCGGCCTGGGACATCTGGCGACCCAGCGGCAATTTATGGGATTATGCCTGACCCAGGGGTTCAGCATGGCGGGAATGTTCGCGTATATCGGCGCCTCGCCTTTCGTCCTGCAGCAAATTTACGGTCTCAGCCCCCAGTCCTTCAGCTTTTGTTTTGCCGCCAACGGCCTGGGCCTGATCGCCGCCGCGCAAATCGCCGCCCGCTGCAGCATCAGATTCGGCGAGCTCATCCCGCTGAAAGTCGGCCTTGCCGTGGCGGGCGTGGCGTCGTCGGCCCTGGGGGCCTGCGGCGTGTTCCGGGCGCCGCTGCCCATGATTTTGACGGCGCTGTTTTTTTCCGTGATGATAAACGGTTTAATCGGTACCCTGGCTTCTTCCCTTGCTATGCAAAGCCAGGGTAAAAACGCCGGCAGCGCTTCGGCGATTATCGGCGTCGGCATGTTTGCCCTTGGCGCCCTTAGCGTGCCGGTTACCGGTATCGGGGGTACCTCGGTGGTGACGATGGGGCTGACAATTTGGGGATGCTATATCATAGCCATCCTGATATTTACTTTGTAGTGAATAAAAGGTACTGGCTTAATACCCTATTAAGGTGATAACGAGGCGTTTTGGTGCTGACTTAAATCCAATAATCAGTTATATATCGCCTAAAAGAATGCCGGAGAAGAGCTTATTATCGTTTATTCAAAGAGCGATGTTATAGCTTATTTAGCTCTTCCAGAGTTAATAAACTCTTTAACCCCAAGGAAAAGTCCGGTGATGGTTTTACGAAAATAAAAACATGTCAATTTTAATCGTACTTTTTGGTGACAAAAATACAGGGTTGAGGAGATTTTCGTTTTCCGATAATCGGATATACTATGGCGTCATTCACTGCGGTCTCGCTGTCATTTTCAGGTAATGAATAATGTTATCTTTTTCGTGTCGTTTGTTTGGGTCTGTCGCTTTGTACGCTCGGTAATGGATTGATCGGCGACGCAGAGGCCGCCGTCAGTACGGAGCCGGCGCCGCTGACATCACCTTTGGTAATAGCCTCCGGCAGCGCCATTGTGGTGGATATGGCGGATAACCGTCTGCTTTATGCCGCCAATGCGGATAAAGTGGTGCCCATCGCTTCCTTGTCCAAGTTAATGACCGCCATTGTGGTGCTGGATGCGCATCAGCCGATGGATGAAATTATTTCTGTGGATATTCATCAGACGCCGGAATTGAAAGGCGTATTTTCACGGGTCAGGGTAGGGAGTGAAATCAGCCGGCACGATATGTTGCTGCTGGCGCTGATGTCTTCGGAAAACCGTGCGGCCGCCAGTCTGGCGCATCATTATCCCGGTGGTTATCCGGCGTTTATTGCCGCCATGAATGCGAAAGCCCGATCATTAGGCATGCTGCATACCCATTATGTGGAACCCACCGGGTTATCGGTTAATAACGTGTCGACGGCGCGGGATTTGTCCAAATTGCTTATTGCCAGTGAAAATTATCCGATGCTGAGCGAGCTGAGCACTACCCACGAGACGATGGCGAAGTTCCAGAATCCCCCCTATACCCTGCCGTTCCGTAACACCAATCATCTGGTTTACCGTCCCGACTGGGCGATTCAATTAACCAAAACCGGGTTTACCAATCTGGCGGGGCATTGCCTGGTGATGCGTACGGTGATCAATCATCGGCCGGTGGGGTTGGTGGTGCTGGATGCGTTCGGTAAATATACTCATTTTGCCGACGCCAACCGTATCCGCAGCTGGCTGGAAACCGGCAAGTCTTCGCCGGTGCCGCCGGCGGCTTTGGATTACAAGAAGCAGAAGGCCCGCCAGTCCGGCGTGACGGCGCAGAATAACAGCCGCGACCAGAACGGTATCGCGGATTAGGTCATCCTGTACCAGGCGCGGTCTCCCTTCAACCGGTTCGTTGCACGATCGGTGATGGCGGGCCTATCGGGCCATGGGGCGCTCTCCCTTATTGCGGGGTGCGCCGATCCGCCACGATGGCGCCGCACTGTGCGGCTTCTTCCTCCTGGCTTTCATCCCCCCCCTCTTCCGCCAGCGCCTGCCGCTACCCCTCCTCCATGGCCGGTAGCGCCAGCATGGTCTGGCACCAGCGCTGGGCGGCGGCGGACCGCGGCAGTCCATAACTTTGAACGCGAAAAACCACCGGGGCATAAAAGGCATCCGCGGCGCTGAAGTCAGGGCCGGCCAGGAACGGACCGCCAAACTGCGTCAAGCCCTGCTGCCATAGCGCATCCAGCCGGGCGAGATCGGCGTTTAATTCCGGCGGCAGCGCCGTCAGCTTTACCCGTATTCCGCAATTCATCGGGCACATGGTGCGAAGCCGGGTAAATCCGGCGTGCATTTCCGCCGCGGCGCACCGCGCCCAGGCCCGGGCCTGGTACTCCTCCGGCCAGACTCCGGCATGGATCTCCGCCAGATATTCGGCGATGGCCAGGGAATCCCATATTGCCATCGCGCCGTCATACAGCACCGGCACCCGGCCGGTGGGAGAAAAATGCTGAAAAACATCGGCGTTATTGTTGCCCTGAAACTGATGAGTCGTTTCAGCGAAAGGAATGTTCAGGGCTTTCATTAAAAGCCAGGGGCGCAGTGACCAGGACGAGTAATTCTTATTGGCGATATGCAGTTCATACACGATTCATAACTCCCTCGTATTCAGCATGGCGGCGTATGCCGTTCAAGCGACGATCATTTCTCTGACGGAGAACGGCAGGGGGATAGGGTCACTTTAAAACGGGGCGTGCGATAGCCGGGGACCGTACCGGAATCCACAATACCCTCTTCACGGGCGCCCATGCGCTGGAAAAACCCGGCGGCGGCCGGGTCGCAGTCAATCAGTAAACGCTTGGCTCCGGCCCGGTGCGCCGCTTTCAGCGACCAACCGAACAGCGCCTTGCCGATACCGTGTTTGGTCTTGTCCGGCGACACGAACAGTCGCTGGAGAAAAGCGATTTCATCCTCGAAGTAGAGCTGGGCGGCCCCCAGCAAGGTGCTGTCGACCTCCGCCACGCAAATTGAGGTCTTTTCCATGTCCGAGGGACGAAACCTGAGCATCTCCCGGCACCCGCGCATAAACGCGTCGTCATAACCTGATAATGCTTTCGATTGCAAACAGAGCTCTGTGAGTTTTTCCAACTCATCAATACGGGCCGCTCTGAGCTGAAGCATCAACTTTTCCTCTCTTGGCAACGGTAAATCTGCAGCACCAGGTCGGTGGTCCGCCTGGCATCCTTACCGTCCGCCAGCGGCGTGGTTCCCCGTGCCACCGCCTGTTCAAAGTCCGCCAATACCGCGGCATGGCGTGAAAAATCGGTTACGGTCGGGCTGCTGGCGCCGGGGTCGTCGGCCGGAGGAACGGTGCTGGCGGGGTTATCAATGCCCTCTACATGCCAGTCGCTGATGCAATCGTTAAGCAGCGTAAACGTGCCTTTTTCACAGCTCACTTCCAGCCGCGGCGGATATCCCGGCGGGGCGCAGGTGGAGGCCACGATGGTGCCGATCATGCCGTTGTCATAGCGCAGCACTACCGCGCCGTGATCTTCGGCTTCAATCCGGTGGGCGAAGGTATCCAATTCGCCCTGTACCCGCGCGGGCATACCGAACAGCCAGATATAGTTATCGATATTGTGGCAGGCCTGCTGCATAAAGACGCCGCCGCCGTCGAGGGCATAGCCGCCGCGGTAATCGGCGCTGTCATAATAGCGCTGGTCGCGCCAGAAACGGCAGCTCAGATCGGCGGAGTAGATCCGGCCGAAGGCCCCTTGTTCCATCAGGGCTTTCACCGCCATGTTATCAGGGTTGGTCCGGCGCTGGTAACTGACCGCCAGGGTAACGTTTGCCCGGGCCGCCGCGTCGATCATGCCGTCCATCGCCCCTTGGGTGATATCCAGCGGTTTTTCCACCAGCACATGCTTGCCCAGGCGCGCGGCTTCGATGGCGCTTTGGTGGTGCAGGCCGTTTGGCGTGGTGATTATAACCGCGTCGAACGGACGACTGACCTCCGCCAGGGTCGGCCAGCAGGGCAAGCGGTAATCATTGTCTCCGGAGGTTTTGCTGCGTGATACAAACCCGATCAGTTCGCATGCCGGTAATGATTGCAAGGCGCTGATATAGGTTTTGCTGATATTGCCCGTTCCGATAATGACATATTTCATAAGTGATTCGGTGCCTTGTAGAAAAAGAAGAACCGATCATCCCTGAAGGCCATGATAACCGGCAGAAGACCCGGCATACTTCCTGGCGGGAGCGAGGCGCGTCTCCTGTGAGACAATCGTCAGCTCCCGTATAGACCGATCATGGCTTGTTACACTGCAAAGCAGTATTGCAAAGGTAATGGCGCTTGCCAAGCCCCCTGCCGCGACTAATGGATGAGACGCCGGAATTCTCCATAGGGCCGTCCGGCGTAACCTGTCCTGGGATGGCGTTCGCCGGCGTTATATCAGGATTATTTATGCTCAGCGGGTCCTTCGCCCCAATGCTTCAGTTTGCTGGTTTTACCGATGCCGGGATTGAAGCTGTTGGTGGGATCGGTTTGCCGGTAAAACGCCGCCAGCGACGGTTTTGCCTGGTAGAGGTGGCCGACGTTATGCTCGGCGGGATATTCGGCGTGCCGCTTGTCCAGCTCCTCCAGCATGCGCTGTTTGAGGGCGTGGCTGTCGACGCCCTTGGCGACGATATAGTCCTGGTGGAAGACATGGCACATGAAATGGCCGTAATAGAGTTTCGCCACCAACTGCCGGTCAATGTCCGGCGGCAGGGTTTCGAACCATTGGGTTTCATTGCGGGGCAGGGCGATATCCAGCGCCAGGATGTCCTCCACCTTGTCGCTATGGACGGCGTGATAACGGACAGCGGCGCCGGCGGCGGCGAAACGGTGTAAAAAGGCTTTGTTTCCTTCCTCCGGCGTGCAGGCAAAATAATCCCCCTCGGCCCTTGCGAAATAATCAGCCAGGTAATGGCGGGCCTCATCGATGCCGGCGCCGGACATTTTCAGCAGCAGGTGGTGTTCATAGCGATCCCGGTACTCTTTTATTCGTTGCGGCAGGTGGCTCGGCCAGAGCCGGCTCAGTCCCTGCAGGAAACGATCGCTGAGCTGCGAAGGCAGCCAGGACTGGGCGTTGAGGGTGGCGTCGACGCGTCCCTTCAGTTGAAACAGCCAGGGCATGCGATCGGTGCCCAGGCGGTTGATCATCACAAAGGTATCTTTACCGTAGGTCTCGGCGATATCGAAACAGTCCCGGTGCATATATTCCCCGGCCACCGGCAGTTGGCTGAAGCCGGAGAGGATATCCCGCCTCAGGGCGGTGAGCACTTGGGGGTCGTTGGTGCCGATGTAGAACACCTGCTGCTGATCTTCGGCGGGGAAAGTATCCAGGCGCGCGGCGAAAACCGCCAGTTTACCGGCGCTGCCGGCGGCCTCGAACAGGCGGCGCCGGTCGGCATTGAACCGGGACGGGGTGTCGGCATCCACTTCCCGTACCCGCTGCGCATAGTCATGATCCGAACAGGCCCGCTGCGGCGGCAGAATATCCGTGGGCCCGTATTGTCCGTTCTCCAGCCGGGTCAGGATCTGTTCCGGCGTGCCCCCCAGTTCGATACCCAGATGGTTGACCAGAGTCAGGTCGCCGTCGGCATTGATTTGCGCATACAGCGCCATTTCGGTGTAGGCCGGCCCGCGTTTAACCAGTGAACCGCCGGAATTATTGCAAATGCCGCCGATGACCGATGCGCCGAGGCAGGAGGAACCGATGGCCGGGTGCGGCTCGCGCCGGTAGGGTTTGAGGCGGTTTTCCAGCTCGTATAGCGTACTGCCGGCCAGGGCGATGACCTGCTGCCCTTCGTCGATAACCTTGATGCCTCCCAGCCGCCGGGTGCTGATTATCACCACCTCGCGGTCATAATCCGCACCGTTGGGGGTGGATCCTTCCGTCAGTCCGGTATTGGCCGATTGCATGATAATGCCCTTATCGGCGGCGACGCAGGTTTCCAGAACCCGCCAAAGGGCAAGCAGCGAATCGGGCAGCACCACCGCCAGCGCCGGTCCGCTGCCGGAACGGAAACCCTTGCGGTAGCGCTGGGTTTGGCGCTCTCCGGTGAGCACATTATGCCTGCCGGCCAGGGTCTTGAGCTGTTCGATAAATATATGCGATGAATAAGGCGAACGTTGCGGCATGATAATGTCCCTTGATTATAATTTATACGGACGCGGCGCAGGCGGCGCACAGCCGCGGGAGCTGACCGACAGTTTAATCCAATATCGCCGCGCCGCCTTGATGGGTGCAGGTTCAGAGTGATTAACCAGCAGGATTTTTACCGGGCCTGTTATGCTGCTTTTATTATCATACATCTCGGTTAACAGGACGGCGGGATTTTCTGCCGCCGGCGCGGACGATTATTTCAGCACTCATCTGGAAACAAATGCTTTCAATAATTTAACCTTACCCTTTCGGCTTTGTGATGGGCTACACTGAGGCTAATAAATCTCGGTGGCATAGTGACAAAAACATCCATGACCGGGCTATATGCCCGGTTTGCTTTTGCGATTGTGAGAATAACGATATGAAATGGCTGTGTTCAATAAGCCTGTTTGTAGCATTAACGCTCAATTCCGCTTTGGCGGACAATACCCAGCTTCCTTCCCCCGATTTGCCCCGTGATGCTTATGTCAACGCATTGCTGCAAAAAATGACCCTGTCGGAAAAAATCGGCCAATTGCGCCTTATCAGCGTCGGACCGGACAATCCCAAAGAGGCCATCCGGGAAATGATAAAAAAAGGGCAGGTGGGGGCCATTTTCAACACCGTTACCCGTCCCGATATCCGGGCTATGCAAGACCAGGTCATGCAGCTGAGCCGCCTTAAAATTCCGTTATTTTTTGCTTATGATATCGTCCACGGTCAACGTACCGTGTTCCCCATCAGCCTCGGGCTGGCCGCCAGCTGGAATCTTGACGCGGTTGCCACCAGCGCTCGCATCGCGGCCTTTGAAGGCAGCGAGGACGGTCTGAACATGACCTGGGCGCCGATGGTGGACATTACCCGCGATCCCCGCTGGGGCCGGGTATCGGAAGGCTTGGGGGAAGATACCTTCCTGGCGAGTGAAATGGGCCGGGTGATGGTGTCGTCGTTCCAGGGCGATAATCCCGCCGGCCGGCACTCCCTGATGACCAGCGTCAAGCATTTCGCCCTGTATGGCGCGGCGGAGGGCGGCCGGGATTACAACACCGTCGACATGAGCCCGCAGCGGATGTTCCAGGATTACCTGCCGCCCTATAAAGCGGCGCTGGATGCCGGCAGCGGCGGCGTCATGGTGGCGCTGAACTCCATTAACGGCACTCCCGCCACCGCCAACACCTGGCTGCTGAAAGATCTGCTGCGCAAGCAATGGCATTTTTCCGGTATCGCCATCAGCGACCACGGCGCGGTTAAAGAATTGATTAACCACGGCGTCGCCGGTTCGCCGAAAGAGGCGGTGAAAATCGCGCTGGATGCCGGTATCGATATGAGCATGGGCGATATCTATTTCAGCCGCTATTTGCCGGAAATGATTAAAAGCGGCGAGGTCAGCGAGTCGGAGCTCGACGATGCCGTGCGCCACGTGCTGAATGTGAAATACGATATGGGACTGTTTCGCGATCCCTACAGCCATCTGGGGCCGGTGGGCAGCGATCCCAAGGATACCAATGCCGAAAGCCGTCTCCATCGCGCCGAGGCGCGTGAAGTGGCCCGGCAAGGCCTGGTCCTGCTGAAAAACCGCCTGCAGACCCTGCCGTTGAAAAAACAGGGCACCATCGCGGTTATCGGGCCGCTGGCGGACAGCCAGCGCGATATCATCGGCAGCTGGTCGGCGGCCGGTCGCATCGATCAGGCCGTTACGCTGCTGGCGGGAATACGCAACGCGGTGGCGGGAAAAGCCACCGTGGTCTACGCCAGGGGATCGAATATCACCGATCATAAAGATATGGTGGCTTTCCTCAACAGCTATGAAGTATCGGTGAAGCAGGATCCGCGCACGCCGCAGGCTATGCTGGACGAAGCGGTCAAGACCGCTGAACGGGCGGATGTGATCGTGGCGGCGGTGGGCGAGTCCCAGGGCATGGCCCATGAGGCTTCCAGCCGCAGCAATATCACCATTCCCGACGGCCAGCGCCGGCTGATTGACGCCTTGAAGGCCACCGGCAAACCGCTGGTGCTGGTGCTGATGAACGGACGTCCGCTGGCGCTGGTGCATGAAAATCAGCAAGCGGACGCTATCCTTGAGACCTGGTTCAGCGGCACCGAAGGCGGCAACGCCATCGCCGATGTGTTGTTCGGCGATTACAATCCTTCCGGTAAGCTCCCCATGTCGTTTCCGCGCTCGGTGGGGCAGATTCCCATTTATTACAATCACCTGCCTACCGGGCGGCCCTATAATCCCCTGGCGCCGGACAAATACACCTCGCATTATTTTGACGAGGCCAACGGTCCGCTCTATCCGTTCGGTTATGGCTTGAGCTATACCCGTTTCAGCGTCTCGGATGTGAAGCTGTCCAGTCCCACCATGCCTCGCGACGGCAGCATCAATGTCAGCGTGACCCTGACCAATACCGGCGATCGCGACGGCGATACCGTGGCCCAGCTTTATATTCATGATGTCAAGGCCTCCATCAGCCGGCCGGTGCAGATGTTAAGAGGGTTCCGGCAGGTGTTCCTGAAGGCCGGCGAATCGAAGCAGGTGACCTTCAAGCTCGATGCCGAGGCCCTGAAATTCTATAATCAACAGATGCAATGGGTGGCCGAGCCGGGCGCCTTCGATGTGATGGTGGGGCTGGACTCCGCCCGGGTCAAAACGGCCCGATTCCAGCTGTTGTAATCAGGCCATGCGGCCAAATGGGATACCAGGATGCCCGGGGCGGGTGCCGTCAGGTTTTATCCCATGCCGCGAATGAGAGGATAGATGGAGCGGTTGCGTCTGCTGATTGAAAAACAGGTGCTTGGGGTCAGCGGCGTGGCCCTGGGCAATATCGATTTTTCCCATCCGGCGGGAGATCCTGGGC
This sequence comes from Sodalis ligni, assembly GCF_016865525.2. Classification (NCBI taxonomy): domain Bacteria; kingdom Pseudomonadati; phylum Pseudomonadota; class Gammaproteobacteria; order Enterobacterales; family Bruguierivoracaceae; genus Sodalis; species Sodalis ligni. Next base: position 1,718,056 of record NZ_CP075169.1, read on the forward strand.
TCTATGGTCCGGATTCGGTGGTCTGGCAGGTACACGGCGATTTCACCTCGATGATGTGCGGCGGCATCAGCGCCTTGCTGCTGCAAATGCTGCATCCGTCGGCATTGGCGGGGGTCTGGGATCACTCTAATTTCCGCGAGGATATGTTGGGCAGGCTGCGGCGCACCGCGCAATTTATCTCCGGTACCAGCTTCGGGCCCCATGAGGCGGCCTGGCGGCTGATTGAAAAAATGAAAGGAATCCATGAGCGCGTCAGCGGCGTGGACAGCCGCGGCGTTCCCTATCGGGCAAGCGATCCGGCGCTGCTCACCTGGGTGCATGTCGCCGAAGCCCATAGCTTTCTCTGCGCTCACCTGCGCTGGTGTAACCCGGCCCTCGGCGCCGGTGAACAGGACCGGTATTACCGGGAAGCGGCGCGGGTCGCCGAGGCGCTGGGGGCGGCGGATATCCCCGATAACCGGCGGGATGTGGCGCTGTATCTGCAAAAAATGCGGCCGGCGCTGCGCTGCGACGAGCGAACCCGCGAGGTGACCCGCCTGTTTTTGAACGCGTCTTTGCCCGGCGGCCTGGCGGGACCGATGGGACGCCTGATGATGCGCGCCGGCATTGATCTCCTGCCGGACTGGGCCAGGGGCCAGATGCAGCTGGCCGGCACCCCCGGCGGCCCCTGGCTTATCGATCCCCCGTACGCCTGCTGGCATGGGTTTTACGCTGGGCGGTACGCAACGGAGCCCGGCATCGCGCCATGGCGCGTGTCGGCCTAACATCCTAACTGCTGCTTTTAGTTAAACAGAGGTTAAATAAAACCGGTATCATTGCCAGGAAAGCGTGTTTTTTGAACTATTCTGCCGTTTGACCGCAGATTTTTTATTTTTGCGCCGATAAACTCAAGGCAGAAAAATTCACCGAGGCATTAAGTTATGGCATTTACTGAAGTCATCCTGGTGGATGAGCGGGATCAGCCGGTGGGCCGCATGGAAAAGCTCAAAGCGCACCGGGAAGGGTTGCTGCACCGGGCCGTGACGGTTTATTTATTTAATCCCGAAGGCGATCTGCTGCTTCAGCAGCGGGCCGAAAGTAAATATCACTGCGGCGGATTATGGAGCAACACCTGCTGCGGTCATCCCATGCCGCGTGAGGAAACCGCGTCCGCGGCGCAACGGCGGCTCTATGAAGAGATGGGGCTCAATTGCGCCCTGACGCCGATCTTTACGCTGCAGTACCGTTTGCCCCTGTCCAACGGCCTGGTGGAGCATGAATTGGGGCACGTCTTTTTCGGCATCAGCGGGCAGACGCCGAAACTTAATCCCGGCGAGGCCATGGCCTACCGCTATCAGCCGTTAACGGCACTATTGGCGGAAACCCAGCGTGACCCGGCGCTGTTCACTCCGTGGTTTTTGCTCACGCTGCCCGACATTCCTCCTTATTTTAATGAGTTCCTGCGTTTAAAACATGCCGGGTAGTTCCGCCATTTTTGTATCCAGCAAAAGGTTCTATTCTTATACATTCTTTTTGGGTGAATAAATTCACATATGAACTATTATTTCAGTTACATATACCCCAAATAATAAACTTATAGGAACCCTCTTTATGGCCCTTATCTTTCATCAAGGACGTTTACTCGGCCTCGCCGCTATCATGCTGGGCATGACTCTGGGCGCGCAGGCGGCGGATCAACCGGTGCGTGTCGGTTCCAAAATAGATACCGAAGGCTCGTTGCTGGGCAATATCATCGTTCAGGTATTGGAATCCCACGGTGTCAAAACCATCAATAAATCGCAGTTGGGCACCACCCAGGTGTTACGGGGCGCCATTACTTCCGGTGAAATTGATATCTATCCGGAATATACCGGCAACGGCGCGTTCTTTTTCAATGATGACAAAGACCCGGCCTGGAAAGACGCCAACGCCGGCTATCAAAAAGTCAAAAAGCTCGACTACGATAAAAATCATATCGTGTGGCTTGATCCGTCGCCGGCCAATAACACCTGGACCATCGCCATCCGCGAGGATTTGGCGAAAGGACAGCATATCGATTCCCTTAGCGATTTAAGCCGCTATCTCAAGAGCGGCGGCAAGTTCAAGCTGGCGGCTTCCGCTGAATTCATCGAGCGTCCCGATGCCTTGCCGGCGTTTGAAAAGACCTATGATTTCAAACTCCAGCAGGATCAACTGCTGTCCCTGGCCGGCGGCGATACCGCGGTCACCCTGAAAGCCGCGGCGGAACAGACCTCCGGCGTCAACGCCGCCATGGCCTACGGCACTGATGGTCCGGTGGCCGCCCTGGGATTGCATACCCTGGCCGATCCTGACGGCGTACAGCCGATATACGCGCCGACCCCCATCATCCGCGAGTCGGTTTTAAAACAGCATCCCGATATAGCGCAGTGGCTAAAACCGGTCTTTGCCTCGCTGGATACGCAAACGCTGCAAAAGCTGAATGCCAGTATCGCGGTTGAGGGGCAAAACGCCAGCAAGGTCGCGGCGGATTACCTCAAGCAGAAAGGACTGATAAAATAATCCGGTCCCGGGCGCCGGGGAGAAAAGGGTATTTTGGTTAAAAATCCTGTACTGCTGACGCTGTTCATACTGCTGCTGGCGGCGGGGCTGCTGCTGCCGTTTGTCAATTATGCCCCCAACCGCCTGATGTCCGGCCGCGGCATCGGCCTGGAAGAACTGCTGACCGGCTACTGGCTCTGGCTGCCGGTACCGGCGCTGTTGGCCGGCGCCCTGTGCTTTATCGCGCCGTCCCGGCCGCTCTCGGTGGCGGTGACGATACTGGCGGAGCTGCTGCTGTTCTGCCTGGTGGCGCTGGCGGGGAGCACGGCGGCCCGCTTGGCGGGACAGGGCGGTTATCTGGTGCGCACCTCCTTCGGCAGCGGATTCTGGCTGATGGCGGCGCTGTGCTTGCTGATGGCCGCGGATGCCATTGGCCGGGCCACGGCCAGCCATGCGCTGCGGGTATTGGCCAACGCGCAGCTCTGGCTGCCGCTGGCGCTGCTGCTGATGGCCGGTCGTCTGGACGAGCTGTCGCTGCTCAAAGAGTACGCCAATCGCCGCAGGTTTTCCAGGCGGCCCTCGGCGAGCATTTGACCCTGCTGTTCGGTACCCTGGCGCCGGCCATACTCATCGGCATTCCGTTGGGTTTTATCTGCCATCACTCGGCCCGCTGGCGGCCGGCGCTGTTTTCCACCCTGAATATTATCCAGACCATTCCCGCCATCGCCCTGTTCGGCCTGCTGATTGCTCCCTTAAGCGGATTATCCGCCGCCTGGCCCTGGCTGCGGGACGCGGGCATCGGCGGAATCGGCCTGGCGCCGGCCCTGATTGCGCTGGTGCTTTATGCGTTATTGCCTCTGGTGCGCAGCGTGCACGCCGGTTTGCAGCAGGTCCCCGCCGAGGTGATTGAAACCGCCCTCGGCATGGGCATGACCCGCCCGCAGATTTTCCTGCGGGTGGAGGTGCCGCTGGCGCTGCCGATGATACTGTCCGGGATACGTATCATCGCGGTGCAGACGGTGGGCATGGGCATGGTGGCGGCGTTAATCGGCGCCGGCGGTTTCGGCGCCCTTATGTTCCAGGGGTTGCTCAGCAGCGCCCTGGAACTGGTGCTGCTGGGCGTTATCCCGGCCATCGCCCTGGCGGTGGTGGTGGATCAACTGTTTAAACTGATCGTTTCATTTCTTCACCAGGTGCGCCAATGATCCAATTTCAGCAGGTGAGCAAATATTTCCACGGCAAGCCGGCGGTGGAAGATCTGAATCTGAATATTGCCGCCGGTGAATTTACCGTGCTTATCGGCACCTCCGGTTCGGGCAAATCCACCACGCTGAAAATGATTAATCGCCTGATTGAACACGACCGGGGAAAAATCCTGTTCGCCGGTGATGAAATCCACAGTTTCAAGCCGCAGGAGCTGCGTCGCCGCATGGGTTACGCCATCCAGTCCATCGGATTGTTTCCACACTGGACGGTGGAACAGAACATTGCCACCGTGCCGCAACTGCTGAAATGGCCCCGGGGAAAAATACGCGATCGGGTGACTGAACTGCTTGAGCTGCTGCATCTGGACGCGGCGCAATTTCGCGGCCGTTATCCCCATCAATTATCCGGCGGCCAGCAGCAGCGGGTTGGGGTAGCCCGCGCCCTGGCCGCCGATCCGGAAGTCCTGCTGATGGATGAGCCGTTCGGCGCACTGGACCCGGTCACCCGCGGCGCGCTGCAACTGGAAATTGCCCGCATCCATCAGCTGTCCGGCCGTACCATCGTGCTGGTCACCCACGATATCGACGAAGCGCTGGCTCTGGCGGATCGCATCGTGCTGCTGGATCAAGGCAAAATTGTCCAGCAAGGATCCCCTCGTCATCTGTTGACGCAGCCGGCCAATGCCTTTGTGCGACATTTCTTCGGCCAGAACGATATCGGCATCAAATTGCTCGGGCTGGGAGCGGCGGGAGAGCGGGCCCCAAAAGAGAAAGGCTGGAGGGGGGGGGCATTCCCGCCGATATGACCCTGCGGGAAGCCCTGTCGGAATTCGTGGCCCGCCGGACCGAACGATTGCCGGTGGTAGATGCGTCAGGCAACGCGGTGGGCGTGCTGCATATCGGCGACCTGGTTAACCCCACCGGGGAGGAGGCGTCCGATGCCGCGCCGGATACTCACTGATCCGCTGTTATGGTGTCTGTTGCTGCTGCTGGGCCTGATGTTCGGCATGCCGCGACTGGATGGCTTGTTCGCCTGGCTTTTCCCGGCTCTCGATCGTCCTGTATATCTGCAGGACAGTTTTGCCTCCCTGGCCTGGGCGCATCTGCAGCTGGTGCTGATATCCAGCGTTATCGCCGTGCTTATCGGCGTGGGGGCCGGCATCGGCGTAACACGCCCGGCGGGTATTGAATTCCGCTCGCTGGTGGAGACGGTAGTGGCGGTGGGCCAGACCTTTCCGCCGGTGGCCGTGTTGGCTGTTGCGGTGCCGGTAATGGGGTTCAGCGAACAGCCGGCCATTATCGCCCTGGTGCTGTACGGTCTGCTGCCCATCGTGCAGGGCACCATCACCGGCATTGAATCGGTGCCGGATTCCATCCGTGAGACCGCCACCGGCGCCGGCATGACCCGCCGCCAAATATTAACCCGGGTGGAGTTACCGCTGGCGGCGCCGGTGATCATCACCGGTATCCGCACCTCGGTTATCATCAATATCGGCACCGCCGCCATCGCCTCCACCGTGGGCGCCAAGACCCTCGGCACGCCGATCATCATCGGCCTGAGCGGCTTTAACACCGCCTATGTGCTCCAGGGCGCGATATTGGTGGCGCTGTTGGCCATCATAAGCGACATGCTGTTCGAACGCGCCCTGGCGGCCCTACGCCACCCCTAGGGCGCGCCCGTCAGCTATGGACGATGATGATATAACCCGCCAGCATCACGCCGCCGATACCGCCGAGGGCCATAAGGGAAATCACGCTGAAAACGACGGCTCTGGTGAAATTCATACATTTCCTTAATGCGGGGCAAGGGACCATTATAAAGCCTGCCGACCCCGATACAAGCGCCCCATGGTGCGGCAGGCCCGCGATCAACGAACGTGCAGCGAACGTGTTAACCGGCGGCGTCGCTCGCCAACAGTGCTACCCGAATTGCGATGCCCCCTGAAGATATAGCCAGTATCGGGCTGACGCCGCGTGCGGTCTGTGTGACAATAGCCATACCTGCACTCGGAAAATAGTAATCCATGCCGCTGTCCGTCGCCGCCAAAGCGCAAATCCACGATTGGTATAAAGCGCTGCAAAAACATATACCGGATTTTATATCCCGTACCCCCCAACGCCAGATGATCGCCGAAGTGGCCAGGGCGCTGGCGGGGGATATCGAACGCCACCTGGTGATCGAAGCCCCCACCGGGGTAGGGAAAACCCTCTCCTATCTGATACCAGGCATCGCCATAGGCCGTGCCGAAGAAAAACCGCTGGTGGTGAGCACCGCCAATGTCGCGCTGCAGGATCAAATTTTCAATAAAGACCTGCCGCTGCTGAAAAAGCTGATTCCCGACCTGAAGTTTACCGCCGCCTTCGGCCGCCGGCGCTATGTCTGCCCGCGCAATCTGGCGGCGATGGCCGCCGATGCGGTTTTCCAAGGCGATTTAAAACTGTTTCTCGATGACGAACTGGCGCCGGCCAGCGGGGCGGAACAGGCGATATGCGTAAAAATGCAGCAGGCGCTCACCGGCTTTGCCTGGGATGGCCTGCGGGATCACTACTCCCGCTCGGTGGACGATCCCTTATGGAACAAATTGAGCACCGACAAAGCGAACTGTCTCGGACGTAATTGCCATTATTTCCGCGACTGTCCGTTTTTCATTGCCCGCAAGGAAATTGAGCACGCCGACGTGGTGGTGGCCAATCATGCGCTGGTGATGGCGGCCCTGGACAGCGAATCGGTGCTGCCCGGCCCCAGGGATATGCTGCTGGTGCTGGATGAGGGCCATCATTTGCCCGATGTGGCCCGCGATGCGCTGGAGATGTCCGGCGAAATTACCCCAGGCTTCGTTGCCCATCAATTGGACCAGTTTATGCGCCAGACCGAACAGACGCTGGCGCAGTTCAAACCCGCCAAGCCGCCGCTGTTGAGCGAAAGCGAACGGCTGAAGAATCATTGCGATGAAATTCGCGAACTGGCGCTGCAGTTTGAACGGCAGGGAACAGCGTTTCTGCCCCGCGACAGCGTGGCGGGCGAATACCGTTTCGCCATGGGCCAACTGCCGGAAGAAATGAGGGAGGCCGCCGCCCGTTTATATAAGCTGGCGGATGCGCTGCGCATGCTGGCGGAGTTTTTCCTAAACGATTTGAGCGAAAAGACCGGCAAGCAAGATATCGTCAGGCTGCATCAGGCGCTATTGCACACCAGCCGCATCCTCGGCTATTGGGAATCCACCAGCCGGTTATGGAAACTGGCGGCTCAGGAGAAAGCCTCCAACGCCCCCATTTCCAAATGGCTGACCCGGGAAATGTTCGACAACGGCGCCCATGTTTATCTGCACTGCGTCGGCATTCGGGTGAGCGACCAGTTGGAAAAGCTGCTCTGGTCGAAGATCCCCCACGCGGTAGTGACCTCCGCCACGCTGCGATCCCTGAACAGTTTCGACCGGCTGCAGGAGCTTAGCGGCCTGCAGGAGCGGGCCGGCGACCGGTTTGTCACCCTGGCCTCGCCCTTTGATCACCGTCACCAGGGCAAGCTGGTTATCCCCCGGATGTTCACCGAACCGGTAATGGCGACGGAAGGAGAGCATCTGGCGGAAATGGCGCGTTTTTTCCGCGGCGAGCTGGCCATGGGGCGGCATCACGGCATTCTGGTGCTGTTTGCCAGCCATCGCGCCATGCAGGCGTTCCTGACCCATGTGACGGAGCTGCGGCTGCTGTTATTGGTCCAGGGGGATCAGCCGCGCTACCGTCTGATAGAAGAACACCGCAAACGGGTGGATCAGGGCAAAACCAGCGTTCTGGTGGGGCTGCAATCTTTTGCCGAAGGGCTGGATCTCAAAGGCGAACTGCTGACGCAGGTCCATATCCACAAAATCGCCTTTCCCCCTATCGACAGCCCGGTGATCCTCACCGAGGGCGAGTGGCTTAAAAGCCAGAAACGGCACCCGTTTGAAGTACAAAGCCTGCCCAGCGCCTCATTCCAGCTGATCCAGCAGGTGGGTCGCCTGATCCGCAGCCATGCGTGCACCGGCGAAATCGTGATTTATGACCGGCGCCTGCTGACCAAATCCTACGGCGCGCGGTTACTGGCGGCGCTGCCGGTATTTCCCATCGAGCAGCGTTCGATGCCGGAAGAGCCCATTCCTGCAGAACCGATTGAAAAAAGGCCCCGTCTGTGACTATGCTCGTCCTGACACGGATCTCAACGCCCGCCCCGGCAGGTAGTCGGATGTAAACCCGGCGGCGTTGCGGCGAGACGGAAGTGAAACTATATCAAGGGCGGATCACCATCGGTTATGGATTTTAGCAAAGTCATCAAAGAAGTAGGGCGCGGAAAAAACCATGCCCGCGACCTGGACCGTCAAACGGCTTTTGAACTTTACCGCGCCATACTGGCGGGAGAGGTGCCGGAGCTGGAGCTGGGCGGATTGCTGATTGCCTTTCGCATCAAGGGCGAAGCCGAAGGGGAAATGCTGGGGTTTTACCAGGCGATGGAAGAACGGGTCATGGCCCTGCAGGCGCCGGCGGATATGCCGCCTCCCATCGTGATTCCCAGCTATAACGGCGCGCGCAAGCAGGCCAATCTGACCCCTTTGCTGGCATTGGCGCTGTCCCGTCTCGATTTTCCGGTGGTGGTGCACGGTGTGACCGAGGATCCGGGACGGGTCACCAGCGCGGAAATTTTCCGGGCGCTGGACGTGCCCTGGCAGGATTCCCAGGCCGGGGCGCAAAGCGCGCTGGTGATGGGGCGGCAGCCGGTATTTATCCCGATCCGCCTGCTCTGCCCGGCGCTGGACGGCCAGCTTAAGCTGCGCTGGCGCATGGGGGTCAGGAACAGCGCCCATACCCTGGCGAAACTGGCCACCCCCTTCCATCATCACCTGCACTGGCGCCTGGCCAGCGTCTCCCATCCCGAATATATCACGCGGGTGGGCGACTTTTTCAAAGCCATCAACAGCAGCGCCCTGTTGATGAACGGCACCGAGGGCGAATCTTACGCCAACCCGCAGCGGCTGAGTAAAATCTTCGGCCTGTACCAGGGTGAACAACAATTACTGCTTGACCCGTCGTTATATCCTTTGCCGCCGCTGGAAGCGCTGCCCGCCGATCGGGACGCGGCCGCTACCGCCTGCTGGACGCAAGCCTGCCTGCGCGGCGAGTTTGCCCTGCCGCAATCGATCCGGCTGCAGCTGGCCTGCTGTCTGGTGGCCACCGGGCGATCGTTATCCATGGCGCAGGGTCTGGACTATGTGGACGGCGTATTCAGCCGCCCCCGAGGCTAATCTGAGAGAGTATATCATGCAGCAAGTGATTGATTATTTTGACGCGCTGAATCGCGACTATCTGGCGGTCCATCAAACCAAAGAAGACCTGTTCTGGCAAAATTATATGGCCACTGGCGGCGATGATGTGCCCGCGCGGTTCGAACGGGCGGAACAGGCCTACAAGCGTTTTATCGCCGACCCCAAGCGCCCCGCCCAAATCCGGGCGCAAATCGAATGGTTGGAACGCTCGCCCGAAAGCAGCCAGAGAGATGAATTGCTGCATGGCCTGCGCGGCTGGGCGCGTTTTTTTGACTGCAATGTCATTGAAGATGACCAGGCGTTATCCCTGATGGACGATATCGTCGCGGCGGAAAACGATTTGTACGCCCGGCGCAAAACCTTCCAGCTGACCCACCTGAATGACCAGGGCGAACGCGTGCCGGCGACCCTGGGCGAACTGCTGACCAACCAGGCCAACAACGCCGATGAAACCTATCGCCAAAGTTCGCAGCAGGCCTTGCGGGAGCTGGAGCAGTGGCTGCTGCATAACGGCTTCCCCACCCTGGTGCGCCTGCGCAATCGCTTTGCCCGGCAGATGGGCTATCGGAACTACTTTGATTATAAAGTGAATAAAACCGAGCAGATGACGCCGGAGCAGCTGTTCGCCATTCTGGACTCTTTTGAACAGCAGACCCGGGAAGCCAACCTGCGCAGCCTGCGGCAATTGGCGGCGGAGAAAGGCCAGGATGCGTTAGAGCCCTGGAATATCCGTTATGCCACCGCCGGCGATGTGACCCGCCAGCTCGATCCCTACCTGCCGTTTGCCGAGTCCCTGCGGCGTTGGGTCGACAGCTTCAAACGGCTGCACATCGGTTTCAACGGCGCGCAGCTGCAGCTTGATCTGCTGGTGCGTAAAAACAAATATGAAAACGGTTTTATGCACGGACCTGTGCCGCCGTTCCGGCAGCATGAAACGTGGATCCCGGCCCGCATCAACTTCACCAGCCTGGCCAAGCCGGACCAGGTGGGCAGCGGCATCAGCGGCATCAATACGCTGTTTCATGAAGGCGGCCACGCCGCGCATTTCGCCAATATCCGGCAGAATGCCCCCTGTTTTTCCCAGGAGTTCCCGCCCACCTCCATGGCATATGCCGAAACGCAGTCCATGTTTTGCGACAGCCTGCTGGATGACGCCGACTGGTTGAAACGCTATGCCCGCAACGGCAACGGCGCGCCGCCGCCGGATGGCTTGATCCAGGCGCTCATCGCCGCCCGGCAGCCGATGCGTGCCTTTAATGAACGTCATATTCTGCTGGTGCCCTATTTCGAATGGGCCCTTTATCAATGGGACGACGAAAAGCTGACGCCGGAGGCGATTACCCGGCTGGCGCGGGAATGCGAGCAGCGAATTCTCGGCATCAGCGGCAGCCCGCGTCCGCTGCTGGCCATACCCCATTTGTTATCCCAGGAGTCGGCCTGTTCCTACCAGGGCTATTTGCTGGCGCTGATGGCGGTGGAACAGACCCGGCATTATTTCCTGCAGCGCGACGGCTATCTCACCGACAATCCCGCCATCGGTCCGGATCTGGCCCGCCATTATTGGCAGCCGGGCAACAGCGTGACCCACGACGACACCCTGCGCAGCCTGACCGGCGAGGGCTTTAATCCGGCCTATCTGGCGCAAATCTGCAATCAAACGGTGGAGGAGGCCTGGCAGCTGGCGCAAATGAGCATTGCGCAGAGCGAAAAACGGGCGCAGCCGACGGCCGATTTTAACCTCGACGCGCGGATAACCATTATCGATGGTGAGCGGGTACTGGCGTCCAATGCCCGCAGCGATGACGACATGTGCCACCGGTTTGCCGAGACGATCCGGCGGGAATATGGCCCCAAGACCACATCCGCATAAAGAAGTCCGTAGAGTAAGGGTGGGGAGATGGCGCGATGCGATACCCCAAACGGGCGCATCGCTATGGGATTATAGCCGTTTAGTCTTTATGATAAACCGGGCTGTAACCCTCCATCGCCTGGCTTTTCCCAGGCACAAATACCTGGCGCGGACAGCTGCCGGCCGTGTCGGCGGTGGTTTTGCTGATACAGGCGCTGTCGGTACGCGGGTTGCGCGGCATATCCGGCAGCCGATACGCCGGAGCGCCATAGGCGGCGGCGCTGGAAATCGCGAGCAGGGCGGCGATAAATCTAAGTTTCATAATAATCACGTTGTAAATTATACCATAACGAATGCTTATACTACGCCCATCAGGTATTTTTTTCCGTGGCGATTATTGACGAAATATGTCAGAAAATTTGAACGACCATGGCTGGCTATTTCCTGTCGTCGGGCCGGATAAGATCGAAGCGCTGCTGCTCGGATATGCCGTAATAAGCGCTCGGCCCGCCGCCGCGCAAAATCGGCTGGGCGGCGGTGGTTTGGTAGACGCCGTGCTCGTCAATCAAAGCTTTATCGATATGCACCGCCACCACTTCACCCAATACCAGCCAGCTTTCCAATTGCATACCCTCAGCGTCCAGCAGCCGGATGATTTGCGATAACCGGCATTCAAAATTCACCGGGCTTTCCGCCACCCTATGGGCGGCGACCCGAGTGCCTCGTACCGGCGTCAGCCCGGAAAAACCGAATTCATCCTCGCCGGCGGCCAGCGAGGCCGAACTTTCATTCATGGCCTGCGCCAGCGGGCGGGTCGCCAGGTTCCAGACAAATTCGCCGGTGGCGTTGATATTGGCCACGCTGTCTTTCCACCCCACGCTGCAAAAGCCGATGATGGGCGGATGATAGTTGAAACAGTTAAAAAAACTGTACGGCGCCAGGTTACGCTGCCCCTGGGGATTAACCGAGGCTATCCAGCCGATGGGGCGGGGGGCGATAATGGAATTGAGCGGATCGTGCGCCAGACCGTGTCCCTGGCTGGGTTCGTAATAATGATACTCTGGTTGATTCATCTTTACTCCAGGTGTGCTGCTTGTTAAGCGTTAGGGGCGGGGGGCGGCAGGCCATCATTGGCCGCTTCATGGACATTATTCCGCGTCGCGGCGGCGGAAATGATTTGCACCGCCTGATAGGGCGGCCGTATACCCGCTGCTTCAAAATGGTTTTTCACCAGACCGTCCAGAGTAAATCTCACCGTCCATTGTTTCAATGCTTGGGTGGTAAAAGATACCCGGACGGTAAAGGACTGATTGGTTAAACCCACCACACCGCCGAAATTGGGCTCGCCGATAACCATGGGACGAATATCCTCTTTGCTCATCAATTCAGTCACCGCGTCCCGCAGCGCCTGGTTGACGCGATCGATATCTTCATCGCGATTGACATCATAATTGGCCACGAATGAGCCGATGCCGCGCACAAAATTGGCGAAAGTGGTAATGGATGAAAAAGGAATGATGAAATAGGCGCCGGTATCCTGGCGTACGCCCACCGAACGGATGGTCATTCTTTCCACCACCCCGGTAATATCGCCGATGGTCACCAGATCGCCGGTATTCATGCCGTTTTCAAATTGGATAAACACACCGGTGATAACATCCTTCACCAGCGTCTGGGCGCCGAAGCTGATGGCCAGGCCCAGGGCGCCGGCGCCCGCCAGCAGCGGAGCGATATTCACGCCGATTTCGGAAAGGATGATCATGATGGTAATGGTGCTGATGATAACCGACAGGGCATTGCGAAACAGCGTCAACAACGTGCGGGTCCGGGCGCTGGGCTGGGGCCGGCCGTGGGCATCGGTGGCCAGCCGGTTTTCGATAATGCTGGCCAGCAAGGTCCAGCCGAGGGCTGAAAAAATCAGAATTATAAAAATCCGCAGCAGCGCGTCCACGATGCGGGCGCCAAAGTTGCCGGTAAGCCAGTTGCGCAGGTTGAACAAATGCCAGGCGTCCAGCAATAGCAGCATCACGGCAAATACCACCAGCACCCGGCAAATTTTCAGCGCGCTGGAGACATAAACGTTAAGACGCTGCTGCAGCTGCGGATAGTTGCGCCGGGCATCCGGCGAGAGGGTGATATGCCGCGAAATCCAGCGGGTCAATAATCCGGAGATCAGCGCCCCCACGCTGATGATCATCAGGCTTTTCACCGTGGCGGTAACCATGAATTTCAGACTATTGCCAGGGTCGAACTGGGTCAGTAAAAACAGCATGACAAAATACGCCACCGCCAGCCAATGCCAAATCAGGCTGAAGGCACGGATAAACACGCTGAAGAAAGCCAGCGAGCGGTTGGCAAACTGCTCCAGTTCCTTTTGAATATTGCGTTTATTGCGCACGATCAGCCAGAGTACATAGGCGGTGGTGGCGAGCATAATGATAAAATTCACCAGCGCCGCCGTTTGGGTATTGATTTGATTGGCAATGATCGGCACGATGACCATGGCGCTGTAGCCGATAAAGCCGCTCACCAGACTCAGCCGATGATTCCAATAACGGGCGCTTTTATCGGACATCGGCAAGCGCCGCAATTCGGGATAGCGCGGACAAAAAATCATTCGCAGCAAGGTCTTGAACAGCTCCATCACCGCAAAGGCATTGAGGAACAGACTTAACTGCCGGGCAATGGTCCGGCTGTCCGCGTTCAGATACTCCGTCAGAAACTGCCCGAGCATAACCGCCGCCAACAAAATGATCATTTCCACGGCAAACGCGCCGAATACCGCCGATATGCGTTTTACGCCGCTTTTATATTTATCATTGGCAGTATGACCCCACCGGCCCAGCCGGTGCAGCAGCGGGGTAACGAGCCACCGGCAGAAAAAATAAAAGGCGAAGGTGGCGACGGACAACAGAGCGAACCGGCTCAAGGCCAGCATAAACACCGCCCGGTTAAACGTATGCTGTGGCGCCGAGGTGATATTTTTGCTTAAGGTGTTCAGCTTCGCCGCCATGGCGTGGCTGTAAAAGCGCGTAATGTCGGTTACGCTGTCCAATAGCGTCGGGGTGTCCTTTTCTTCATCAGCGGGGGCCAGTAAGGGGGCGGCCTGGCTGGGCTGGCCTTGGGCGGCGGCACGCAGCTGTTTGATAAGCTCCGTTCGGGCGGCGTCGTTATTAAGGATATCCGCCAGGGCGGCGTAAGCAGCTTTTTCATCCGCCGGACTCGGCGGGTTGCCGTTGGCGGAGGGCGCGGCGGCGGTCGGTGCCGCTGGTGTCGCCGGAGCGGCGCCGGCGGTGAGTTTTGAAAGGTAGGGCAAAGAGGCCGCGTGAAGCGAAGGCATAACCAGTAAACAACCTAACAGCAGCAGCGCGCCCGCTTTCCGCCAATACGTTATGCGGCATGATAATGCCGACACGCGGGTAAAAACCGGCATGGGTTTCCCTCCTGGGCAAGCGACTTCAAATAACACCAATCGGCGTTCCGCAAAAAAGAGCTAAGTGTTTATTATAGCGATGCCCGGTGGCTGAACGGCTACTATATCGACCAAAATGTTTGAATGAGGAAAATCTGCTGACAGGATTTAACGCAGTTGACTGTCTTTACTGCCCCGGCGGTTATAGCCGGCGTGGGAAGACATCTTTTTATCCCGTTCCGCCTGACACGACAGGCAGAGCTGGACGCCGGGAAGGGCGAGACGTCTGGCTTCAGGTATGGGTTCGCCGCACTCTTGGCAGATGGCGGCGCTATTTCCCCGTGAGAGTGAATGGCGCGCTCGTTTTACCGCATCTTCAATGGTTGAGTCGATTTGGTCCTGTACCGCGCCGTCCGGCGCCCAGCCGCTTGCCATGGATCTGCCCCCCTTAATGCGTTTTTAGAAATGTCTGCATAACAAAAAGGCCGGCAACCTGCGTTGTCAGCCTTTGCGTTTATCTGCAAAACCAGCCGGCGAATGCAGCCGGGTCGGGTTTATTCAATATTGGATTCGATAAACCACAGGAATTTATCAAGATCCCGTGACGCAGCGGTAAAGATATCCGCCGTGTCATCATCATCGGCTTCGGTTATTGCTTTACGTGTATCGTTGGCCACGATGGCATAACGTTCCGCCAGGGCCTTCAGATGATCCTGCACGCTGTGGATATTGGTGGGATAGCTAATCAACGGCGTTTTGTCGTTGGTAACCTGAACCGTACCCAGAGCCACGCCGCCTAACTGGACGACACGTTCGGCAATGGTGTCCTGATGATCAAGGATAGCGGTACGGAAACCATCAAGCATTTCATGTACGGCTATGAAGTTGGAACCGCGCATGTTCCAGTGAGCTTGCTTGGTAATCAGCGCCAAATCAACAAATTCCACTACCAGGCGATTAAGCAAAGCAATAGTCGAGACTTTCAAATCTTCTTCAATGTTGTTACGAGTATAAATTAATTCGGAAGATTTCGTTTTAACCAGTTTAGCGGTACTCATCATCAATCATCCTCTAATATTGATCGTTATTAATTCGTTCAGGCTTAAAAGTATAGCATCATTTGCAGGGTTTGCTCCCTATCGCTCATATTGCTGATACCTGTCATCCTACCCCTGCCGGCCGCCATGAGCGCACCGGCCAAGTTCCACCGGCGTTAACATAATCTTTGCGCGCTCCCGTGCCTGCCGGAGCATCCAAATACAAATGGTTTTCATTTAAAATTAACGCCTTCTTCATATATTATAGTACAACAAAATTTGATAAACGGCATTGGCCAAGGAACGGTCACGGTCAAAAAAACCAGGCAGCGGGCTCGGTGCGAATTAATTCCGGGCATAAAGCCCTTGGCAAAATGTACCAAAAGGTACTAAAATAATTCCGCCGGGTGCGGTATCCTCTATTCTTGGCAATGTTTCCCCGGCAATGTTTCTCCATGGAGGAATGCATTTTACGTTCCATATTTTCGAATTTTCCTCATCAAATAATAAACGAAGCGGTAAAATACGAATCATCCTGAAATTTGCGACATGATATGTGAACAGAAAATTGAGGAAATATCGTTTTGATGGGCTATTTTTATTCATCCGCTTCGGAATTATCTCAATATCTTGTAAGTATACGTAAAGGTGGGTTTTGGCCCCGGAGAGGAAAACATAAGAAAAAGAATAGGATAGATGCAACAGAAAACTTATGTTACACGATACGTTCACTTGGACAACAATTATTAAGCAGAGTTTCGTGCTATTTTTGTTATATTTTCGTGGTTAGGACGTAAATTTCACATTTGAGGTGGGTATGAAAAAAATTGCATGTCTTTCAGCGTTAGCTTGTGTTTTGGCCGTAACAGCAGGTTCAGCGGTCGCAGGCGACAGTACCGTAACAGCAGGTTACGCGCAGGGTGATGCCCAGGGCATCGTCAACAAAGCCAGCGGTTTCAACTTGAAGTACCGCTACGAATGGGATAACACCAATCCCTGGAGCGCCATCGGCTCCTTTACTTATCTCGAAAAAAACCAGCTCAATGACGGCAACTACCAGAAAGGCCAATACTATGGCTTTACCGCCGGTCCGGCATTCCGTATCAACGATTGGGCCAGCATCTACGGTGTTGTAGGTATCGGCGCCGGCAAGTTTACCAATAATGCCACTGCAGTCCGTGATACCCATAGCAACGATGACGTGGGTGTTTCCTACGGCGCGGGTCTTCAGTTCAACCCGATGGATAACGTTGCTATAGACGTATCTTACGAACAAAGCCGTATCCGCAGTGTCGATGTCGGCACCTGGATCGCCGGTGTTGGTTATCGCTTCTAATAGCGATTACTCTGCGACATGAATTAACATGTTGGAGAATCGCTCATCGGCATGGTTGATAAGTCAGCCATGCCCTTATTCTTCAGGGTCTTCAGCCTTGATATGCTATTCAATCACCCGCCAGCGGTTACTCATTGTTGCCTGTAGCTGCATTTTTAGCTACATTCTGTAAATACATCCTGCCGAAACAATCTGCAATATGCAGACCATTACCTTAGCGGGTTACACCGACATATACAAACCTCGACATGACTTTATCGATGAATTTTTCATGACATGCCGTCACAGCGCTATAATTCCCCTCCGACGCATCGCCAAGATACATTGCCTTCCTTTAATCATTAAAAGGCTCGACCTTTTCCACTCCTGCAGCACCCGGCAGTGCTGGATAGGGGATTTAATGTTGATAAACAGGCCGAAATAAACGATGTCAAAAATTATCTGTCGCTAAAATGAAAATGGGTCTGTGAAAGATGGACGTCTTTTAATAAATAAACCTTATAAAAAATTATTTGCGCTCCACGGTTGGCTGTAAGGATATTTAATATCAACGTCAATTCCGCCATGAACGCGACGACTTCAGGCCGCCCAAATGATGCGTTTTTCTGCACGATGATAAAGATTCGTCATCCCGCAAGCGGCCCGGAAACGGATAGCGCGGGTATCTTTTGTGCTGTCATGGTATGCGGACATGGGAAGGAGTGTGCAGACAGGGGGCGCAATTCGGCAGCGGATTGTGGCATAATGTGCCCAGTGTCACATTTTAATGAAGAGTATCTCTTTTGCTAATCAGTAATAACATCACCATGCAATTCGGCAGCAAGCCGCTGTTTGAAAATATTTCTGTCAAGTTCGGCGGCGGCAACCGCTATGGCTTGATTGGGGCCAACGGCTGCGGGAAATCCACCCTGATGAAAATCCTCGGCGGAGATTTAGTCCCCAGTTCAGGCCATATCGCCCTCGATCCTAATGAACGGCTGGGCAAATTGCGCCAGGACCAGTTCGCCTTCGAGAACTTTACGGTGCTCGATACCGTCATCATGGGGCATGCCGAACTGTGGGCGGTGAAGGAAGAGCGCGACGGTATCTACGCCCTGGCGGAGATGACCGAGCAGCAGGGATACAGGGTCGCCGATCTGGAAGTGCTGTACGGCGAGATGGACGGTTACACCGCTGAGGCACGCGCCGGTGAACTGCTGCTGGGGGCGGGCATACCGCTGGAACAGCACTACGGTCCCATGAGTGAAGTGGCGCCCGGCTGGAAACTGCGGGTCTTGCTGGCGCAGGCCCTGTTTGCCAATCCGGACATCCTGCTGCTGGATGAGCCCACCAATAACCTGGATATCAATACCATCCGCTGGCTGGAGCAGGTCCTGAACGATCGCAACAGCACCATGGTTATCATTTCCCATGACCGGCATTTTCTGAATATGGTCTGTACCCATATGGCGGATTTGGATTATGGCGAGCTGCGGATTTATCCAGGCAATTACGACGATTATATGACCGCCTCCACCCAGGCCAGGGAACAGTTGGTGGCCGGCAATGCCAAGAAAAAGGCGCAGATTGCCGAATTGCAGTCTTTCGTCAGCCGTTTTAGCGCCAACGCGTCTAAATCCCGTCAGGCTACCTCCCGCGCTCGGCAAATCGAAAAAATTACGCTTGATGAAGTAAAGGTTTCCAGCCGCCAGAATCCGTTCATTCGTTTTGAGCAGGATAAAAAATTGTTCCGTAACGCGCTGACCATACAGCAGCTTACCCAGGGCTATGAAGGCCAGCCGCCGCTCATCAAGGATATGAACCTGATGCTGGAAGTGGGGAAAAGGTAGCGGTGCTTGGTGCCAACGGTATCGGTAAAACCACCTTGCTGAAGACCCTGGTGGGGAGCTGGCGCCGTCGGTGGGCGAAATCAAATGGTCGGAAAACGCCAAGCTTGGTTATTATGCCCAGGACCATGCCAGCGAGTTTACGGAAAATATCACGGTGTTCGACTGGATGAGCCTGTGGAAACAGCCGAGCGATGACGAGCAGGCGGTGCGCAGCATTCTTGGCCGGCTGCTGTTTAGCCAGGATGATATCAATAAACCGGTCGGGGTGTTATCCGGCGGGGAAAAGGGCCGTATGATGTTCGGTAAGCTCATGATGCAAAAGCCGAATATCTTGCTGATGGACGAGCCCACCAATCATCTCGATATGGAATCCATTGAATCGCTGAATATGGCTTTGGAACTGTACCAGGGTACACTGATTTTCGTTTCCCATGACCGTGAGTTCGTCAGTTCGCTGGCCACCCGTATTCTGGAGCTGACGCCGGACGGCCTGGCGGACTTTACCGGCAACTACGAGGATTATCTGCGCAGCCAGGGAGTGAACTAGCTAGCGGCCCGGCTATGCAATGGCCTCCCTTTAACACGCTCGGTTTAGGCTTCCGCGTTGGCGGGCCTAGCGTGCCATGTGGCGCTCGGGCGGGCGGTAAAACCACGCCCGCTTCGACCACATTGGCGCGCTCTCCCTTTAACATGCTCGGTTTAGGCTTCCGTGTTGTCGGGCCTAGCGTGCCATGTGGCGCTCGGGCGGGCGGTAAAACCACGCCCGCTTCGACCACATTGGCGCGCTCTCCCTTTAACATGCTCGGTTTAGGCTTCCGTGTTGTCGGGCCTAGCGTGCCATGTGGCGCTCGGGCGGGCGGTAAAACCACGCCCGCTTCGACCACATTGGCGCGCTCTCCCTTTAACATGCTCGGTTTAGGCTTCCGTGTTGTCGGGCCTAGCGTGCCATGTGGCGCTCGGGCGGGCGGTAAAACCACGCCCGCTTCGACCACATTGGCGCGCTCTCCCTTTAACACGCTCGGTTTAGGCTTCCGCGTTGTCGGGCCTAGCGTGCCATGTGGCGCTCGGGCGGGCGGTAAAACCACGCCCGCTTCGACCACATTGGCGCGCTCTCCCTTTAACATGCTCGGTTTAGGCTTCCGTGTTGTCGGGCCTAGCGTGCCATGTGGCGCTCGGGCGGGCGGTAAAACCACGCCCGCTTCGACCACATTGGCGCGCTCTCCCTTTAACACGCTCGGTTTAGGCTTCCGTGTTGTCGGGCCTAGCGTGCCATGTGGCGCTCGGGCGGGCGGTAAAACCACGCCCGCTTCGACCACATTGGCGCGCTCTCCCTTTAACACGCTCGGTTTAGGCTTCCGTGTTGTCGGGCCTAGCGTGCCATGTGGCGCTCGGGCGGGCGGTAAAACCACGCCCGCTTCGACCACATTGGCGCGCTCTCCCTTTAACGCGCCCGGTTTAAGCTTCCGCGTTACCGCAGATCTCGCAGTGGGGATCGCGATGCAGCGCCATTTCCCGGAACTGCATGGTCATGGCGTCGTACAGCAGCAGTTTGCCGCCGGAGGGTTTGCCGAAGGCGGTTAATGCCTTGATGGTCTCCATGGCCTGCAGCGAACCAATCACACCCACCAGGGGCGACATGACGCCTGATTCGGCGCAGGTTAGGGTTTCGCCGCCGAACAGGCGGCTCAGGCAACGGTAGCAGGGCTCATCGGCCTGATAGGTAAAGACGCTGACCTGCCCCTCCATACGAATGGCCGCGCCGGAAATCAGCGGTTTGCGCCGGCTGAAACAGAGCTGGTTCAACTGCTCCCTGGTGGCGACATTATCGCTGCAATCTACCACCGCATCGCTGCCGTCGATTAACGGGCCGAGGGCGTCATCATCCAATATGGCGTCATAGGCCGCAATGTGGACATGGGGATTGATTTGCGCCAGGGCCTCGGCGGCTGAATTCACTTTCGCCATGCCGATGCGCCGGTGGGTATGCAGAATCTGCCGCTGCAGGTTGGATAACGCCACCTGATCAAAATCCAGCAGTTTGAGGCGGCCGATGCCGGCGGCGGCCAGGTACATCGACGCGGCGCAGCCCAATCCTCCCAGGCCGACGATCAGCGCCCCGGACCCTTTGAGCTTTTCCTGGCCGTCGAAATCAAAGCCGCGCAAGGTGATTTGCCGGTTATAGCGCAGCATTTCCTCATGACTGAGTTCGTTTGCCATGGTTCGTTCCTGTTCTTGCGTGCACTACTTGCCTGCACTACTTGCCGGCACTAGGCCAGCAATAATTGATTGAAAGGCTCGATTTCCACCCATTCCCCGGCCTGCTGCGGCCCCTGCTCGGCGGGCAGCACGATAAAACAGTTGGCGGCGCTGAAAGAACTGAACACATGGGAGCCCTGGTCGCCGGTGCTGCTTACCTCGATCTCGCCCCGATCGTTGCTGTTAAAATAGCCGCGCTGGAAATCCATCCTGCCGGGAGACTTTTTCAACGGCGTCAGCAGCCGGGCACGTAGGCGGGCCGGTAACCGCCAGCCGACCCGGCCGGAAAGCCGGGCGATAACGGGCTGTACCAGCTGATAAAATGTGGCTGCCGCCGAAACCGGGTTGCCCGGCAGTCCGCAGAACCAGGCATGGTCCAGCCGGCCGAAGGCAAAAGGCTTGCCGGGTTTGATGGCCAGGCGCCAGAAATTGATATGGCCTAACTCTTCCAGCACGGTTTTGGTGTAATCAGCTTCCCCCACCGACACGCCGCCGCTGGTAATCAGCAGATCCGCCTGGTTATCCGCCTGGCGGAAGGCGTCGCGCAGGGCATCGGCGTTATCGGCCACGATACCCAAATCGATTACCTCGCAGCCCATTTGCCGCAGCATCAGGCGCACGGTAAACCGATTGGTATCATGAATTTGTCCGGCGGCCAGCGGCGCGCCGATGGGGCGTAATTCATCGCCAGTGGAGAACAGCGCCACTTTGAGCCGGCGCACTACTGCCACGTCGGCAATACCCAGGGAGGCCAGCAGCGGCAGTTCCGCCGCCCCGAGCATCCGGCCGGCCGGCAGCACTTCTTCTCCCCGTCGGATGTCGTCGCCGATACGCCGGATATTCTGTCCCGCCTTGACCGGGGCGGTAAAACGCACGCCATGGTCGGTCACCTCGGCCTGCTCTTGCATGACGACCGCTTGCGCCGCCGCCGGCGTCGGCGCGCCGGTCATGATGCGAACCGTCGTACCCGACGGCCATTCGCCGGTAAACGGGGCGCCGGCAAAGGCTTTACCGGCCACCGGCAACGGCAGTCCGCTTGCCAAATCCGCCAGGCGTACCGCATAACCATCCATGGCGGAGTTATCAAACGGCGGCACGTCGACCGGCGAGATAATCGGCCCGGCGGTCACCCGACCTGCGGCGTCGGTTAATGCCAGAACTTCACTGTCCGTCAGCGGCTGTACCACGGAGAACATTTTTACCAGGGCTTGCTCCAGCGTCAGCAAGGGAGAATGTGACTCGGCCATCTTGACTCCTGTGCCATCGGCCGGAAGAGTTGGCGGCCGGTAGGGGAATTAATCAGCCATTATGGCAGAAAACGCGTTCGGCGAGAATGAAAGCCTGCCGTTCGTTTTGCCGCGTTATGACTAACGAAATGCCGTTATCGCTTATACAATCAACACGGTGCATTTCTCCTTTACACCGGCGAGCAGGGTCAATATAGTCAAAAATGATAACCTAATCGTTATATGCCACACTTATTAAAATAATTTATCCACATAATTTTCAGTGACAGCAACAAGGGATGTCGGCATAGACCGGCGTAGCGATGGTTTTCACATTTAAAGCGCAGGCAAGGTAATTTATCCAGTGACAAGACCAGTGATAGTCATCCATGGCGGTGCCGGTGCTCTTGCGCGCCAAGCCATGAGTGGGGAACGGGAGCGGCAATATCGCGATGCCCTGGGCGTTATCGTCAGGCGCGGGCAGGAGATGCTGGCCCAAGGCGGCAGCGCCGTTGACGCCGTGACCGAAGCGGTGCGCCTGCTGGAAGAATGTCCGTTGTTCAACGCGGGCAAAGGGGCGGTATATACCCACCAGGGCGGGCATGAGCTGGACGCCGCCATCATGGACGGGAGCAACCGTGCCGCCGGCGCCGTCAGCGGCGTGTCTTGCATCCGCAATCCCATCCTGGCCGCCCGCGAGGTAATGGAACACAGTCCTCACGTCATGCTGATTGGCGCCGGCGCGGAATCTTTTGCTTTTGATCGGGGCCTTGAGCAGGTGGCGCCGGACTTCTTTGCTACGCCGGAGCGTTATGCCCAGTGGCAGCAGGCAGTGCAAAATGAAAGCGGTTCAGTGCTGGATCATGATTCGCCGGATCCTATCGATCCGGATCGCAAGCTCGGCACCGTGGGCGCGGTAGCCTGCGATGCATCCGGCCATGTCGCCGCCGCCACCTCCACCGGCGGTATGACCAACAAGCACGCCGGCCGGGTGGGCGACTCGCCGATTATCGGCGCCGGCTGCTATGCTGACGACGCTACCGCCGCGGTCTCCTGCACCGGGACGGGTGAAATCTTTATCCGCGGCGTGGCCGCCTATGATTTGGCGGCGCAGATGGCTTATGGCGGCCGTACGCTGATTGACGCGGCCCAGCGGGTCATTTTCGAAAAAATCCAGCCTATGGGCGGGACCGGCGGTCTTATCGCCGTGGATCGCGCCGGCAACGTAGCGTTGCCTTTTAACGCCGAAGGCATGTACCGGGCCATCGGTTATATCGACAGCGACATCCAGATCGGGATTTATCGCTGATGGCGCAGGACCTGGGGACGAGTCTCCAAGACAAGGCCACTGCCGATGCCGGTTTGGCGCTGGCCGGCCATCAGGTGCTGTCGGTGCGCGATCTCAGCGTGCATTTCAGCCATGAAAACCAGGTCATCGGCGCGGTGCGGGGCATCACTTTTGACGTTGGCCGGGGCGAAACGCTGGCGATTGTGGGGGAATCGGGCTCCGGCAAGTCGGTTACGGCGCTGTCGGTCATGCGGCTGGTGGAACTGGGGGGCGGTCGTATTGACAGCGGAACGCTGCTGTTTCGCCGCCGCAACGGCGAGGTGCTGGATCTGGCGCAGGCCAAGGCCTCCACGCTGCGGACCCTGCGGGGCGCCGACATGGCGATGATTTTTCAAGAACCGATGACCTCGCTGAACCCGGTTTTTCCGGTGGGGGAGCAAATCGCCGAATCCATCCGCCTGCATCAGGGCAAGGATCATCGCAGCGCGCGAGCCGAAGCGCTGCGCATGCTGGATCTGGTGCGCATTCCCAATGCCAGGAACATGCTCGACAGGTTTCCGCACCAGCTATCCGGCGGCATGCGCCAGCGGGTAATGATTGCCATCGCCCTATCATGCAAACCGGCGCTGCTTATCGCCGATGAACCCACCACCGCGCTGGACGTAACCATACAGGCGCAGATTCTGCAATTGATCCGCAGTCTGCAGCGGGAAATGCAGATGGGCGTAATCTTTATTACCCACGATATGGGGGTGGTTGCCGAAATGGCCGATCGGGTTTTGGTTATGTACCGGGGCAGCGATGTGGAATCGGCGTCGGTAAACCAGCTGTTCTCCGCGCCGCGCCACGCCTATACCCGGGCGCTGCTGGCGGCGGTGCCGAAGCTCGGCTCCATGGCCGGCCGCGATTTCCCGGCTAAATTTCCGCTGCTGAAAAGCTCGCCGGGGGCGGCGCCGGATGCTCAAGACGTGGGACCCGGCGAACCGGTCCGGTCCGCAAAATTCGCGCCGCTGCCCTTGCCGCCAGGCAGCCCATCACTGAGTGAAACAGGCCTGAATACTGGTGGCATTGAACACGCGATCGGGGATGAAAGGCCGCAGAATACGGTACCGCCGGGCTCCTCTCCAATCCTGCAGGTGAAGGATCTGGTAGCGGGATTTGATCTGCGCGGCGGCATTTTCAACCGGATCCGGCGGCGGGTGCACGCGGTGGAAAAGGTCAGCTTTTCCCTTTATCCCGGTGAAACCCTGGCTCTGGTGGGGGAATCCGGCTGCGGGAAATCCACCACCGGCCGCGCGTTGCTGCGCCTGGTGGAGAGCCAGAGCGGCGATATCATCTTTAACGGACAATCCATTATTTCAATGCAGGGTAACGCCCTGCAGCATCTGCGCCGGGATATCCAGTTTATCTTCCAGGACCCCTATGCCTCCCTCGATCCGCGGCTGACCGTAGGCTACTCCATCATGGAGCCGCTGCTGGTGCACGGCGTAGCGCAGGGAAAAGCGGCGCAGCAGCGGGTAGCAACCCTGCTGGAGCGGGTCGGCCTGCTGCCGGAACATGCCCAGCGCTATCCCCATGAATTTTCCGGCGGACAGCGCCAGCGCATCTGCATCGCCCGGGCGTTGGCCCTTAATCCCAAGGTGGTGATTGCCGATGAATCGGTTTCCGCCCTGGATGTGTCTATACAGGCGCAAATAATCAATCTGATGCTGGATTTGCAACGGGAATTCGGCATCGCGTTTTTATTTATTTCCCACGATATGGCGGTGGTGGAACGCATCAGCCACCGGGTCGCGGTGATGTACCTGGGACAAATCGTGGAAATTGGTCCGCGACGTGAGGTGTTTGCCCATCCGCAGCATCCCTACACCCGTAAATTGATGTCCGCGGTGCCGGTGCCCGATCCTTCGCGCCGCCGGCCTGAAAGTGCTTTATTGGTAGATGAAATTCCCAGCCCCGTCCGGGACCTGGGCGATGAACCCCTGGTTGCGCCGCTGGTCAAGGTGGGCGTCGGGCATTATGTTGCCCGTCACCCCGTTGGCGGCGCCTACTGACAAGGATCTTCATGGAGAACGAAACGTTATGACACAGCATAAAAACAAATGTCACTGGCTGGTGGCGGCGGCAGTATTGGCAGCCCTTTCTTCAGCGCCGGCATGGGCCGCCAAGGACGCGGTGATAGCGGTGGGATCCAATTTCACCAGCCTAGACCCCTATGACGCCAACGATACGTTGTCCCAGGCGGTGGCCAAATCCTTCTATGAAGGACTGTTCGGCTTCGATAAAGACATGAAGCAGGTGAATGTCCTGGCGGACAGTTATCAGGTCTCTCCCGACGGCCTGACCTATACCATCAAGCTGCGCACGGGCGTTAAATTCCAGGACGGCACCGACTTTAACGCCGCCGCGGTGAAGGCCAACCTGGACCGCGCCAGTAACCCGGATAATCATCTCAAGCGTTACAACCTGTTCAAGATGATTGATAAGACCGAGGCGGTTGATGCCGATACGGTAAAATCACTCTGAAAACGCCGTTCTCGCCATTTATCAATAACCTGTCCCATCCGGCCGCGGCCATGATCTCTCCGGCGGCGCTGCAAAAATACGGCAAGGAGATCGGCTTCCATCCGGTGGGTACCGGTCCCTACGAATTCGTGGTCTGGAACCCCACCGATTTCGTGAAGGTTAAACGTTTCGACGGCTACTGGCAGAAAGGGGAGGCGAAACTGGACAGCATTACCTGGCGGCCGGTGGTGGATAACAACACCCGCGCCGCCATGCTGCAAACCGGTGAAGCTACCTTCGCCTACCCGGTACCCTACGAACAGGCCGCCGTGCTGGCGAAAAACAGCAAGCTGGATCTGGTCTCGGCACCCTCCATCCTGCAGCGCTATATTAGCCTGAACGTGACGCAAAAGCCGTTTGACAACCTCAAGGTGCGCCAGGCCATCAACTATGCCATCAACAAAGATGCCCTGATCAAGGTCGCCTATGCCGGCTACGGCGTGCCGGCGCAAGGGCCGCTGCCGGCGGGGATAGATTATTCGGTGAAATACAAACCCTGGCCCTATGATCCGGCCAAGGCACGGGAACTGCTGAAAGAGGCGGGTTATCCCAACGGCTTCACCACCACCCTCTGGTCGTCCCATAATACCAGTACCTTTCAGAAAGCCCTGCAGTTCACGCAACAGCAGTTGGCCCAGGTGGGCATCAAAACCACGGTAACCGCCATGGATGCAGGCCAGCGCGCCGCCCAAGTGGAATCCAAAGGGGTTAATGAAACCGGCGTGCGCATGCTCTATACCGGCTGGTCGGCCTCCACCGGTGAGGCGGACTGGGCATTGACGCCGCTGTTCGCCACCCAGTCGGCTCCCCCGGCCATCTTTAATACCGCCTTTTACAGTAATCCCCAGGTGGATAAAGATCTGATCGATGCGTTGAAAACCACCGATCGCGGGGAAAAAACCCGTTTGTATAAAGACGCTCAGGATAAAATTTGGGCCGATGCCCCTTGGGTTTTCCTGCTCACTGAAAAGCTGCTTTACGCGCACAGTAAAAATCTCACCGGATTTTATGTGATGCCGGACAGCTCCTTTGATTTCACCCACGCCGACATGAAATAGCCCGCGCGCATGCTGAACTATTTTATCAAGCGTCTGCTGGGACTGGTGCCGACGCTGCTGATCGTGGCGGTGTTGGTGTTCCTGTTCGTCCACCTGCTGCCGGGGGATCCGGCCAGGCTGGTGGCGGGATCCAATGCCGACGCTTCGGTGGTGGCGCTGGTGCGGCAGGATTTGGGGCTGGACAGACCGTTGCCGGAGCAGTTTTTGCGGTTTTTCACCCAGTCATTACGCGGCGATTTCGGCCGGTCGCTGGTGTCGAAACGCCCGGTCAGCGAAGAGATCGCCTCCCGGTTTATGCCCACCTTCTGGCTGACGCTCACCAGCATGGTGTGGGCGGTGATTTTCGGCATGGCGCTGGGCATCGTTTCGGCGGTGTGGCGCAATCGCTGGCCGGATCGGATCGGCATGACATTGGCGGTATCGGGCATCTCATTTCCCGCCTTTGCGCTGGGCATCCTGCTGATGCAGGTATTTTCGGTCTACCTCGGCTGGCTGCCCACCGTGGGGGCTGACAGTCTTAAGCATTATATTCTGCCTTCCATCCCCCTGGGCGCGGCGGTGGCTTCCATTATGGCGCGTTTTACCCGCGCCTCCTTTGTGGAGGTTATGCAGGAAGATTATATGCGCACCGCCCGCGCCAAAGGGGTGGGGGAATTCTGGGTTATCGTTAAGCACGGTTTACGCAACGCCATGATTCCGGTTATCACCATGATGGGTCTGCAGTTTGGTTTCCTGCTGGGGGGGTCCATTGTGGTGGAAGCGGTTTTCAACTGGCCCGGCCTGGGCCGTTTATTGGTGGATTCGGTGGAAATGCGCGACTATCCGGTGATCCAGGCCGAAGTGTTGCTGTTTTCCCTGGAATTTATTTTGATTAATTTACTGGTGGACATGCTATATGCCGCAATCAATCCGTCTATCCGGTACCATTAAGGGCTTGGAATGAAATTCTGGCGACGCGAGGCCGCCCTCGCGGCTATGCCGGTGATGTCTTCCCATCCCGTGCGCACACCCTGGCATGAGTTCTGGCGCCGGTTTAAACAACAGCCGCTGGCGCTGGCGGCGGGGATTTTTGTCGTGCTGCTGGTAGTCGTGGCCCTGCTTGCCCCCTGGCTCACGCCCTACGATGCGGAAAATTATTTTGATTACGACCGGCTGGATCAAGGCCCGACGCTGGTTCACTGGCTGGGGGTGGATTCCCTGGGACGGGATATCTTCAGCCGTATTCTGATGGGCGCA
Organism: Sodalis ligni; assembly: GCF_016865525.2. Taxonomy (NCBI): domain Bacteria; kingdom Pseudomonadati; phylum Pseudomonadota; class Gammaproteobacteria; order Enterobacterales; family Bruguierivoracaceae; genus Sodalis; species Sodalis ligni. The sequence continues at coordinate 1,746,146 of NZ_CP075169.1, forward strand.
CGCATCTCCCTGGCGGCGGGATTCTTTTCGGTATTGCTGGGCATGGTGGTGGGCACCGCCCTCGGCCTGGTGGCCGGTTATTACGAGGGCTGGTACGATCGGCTGATTATGCGCATCTGCGACGTGCTGTTCGCGTTTCCCGGCATTTTGCTGGCCATTGCGGTGGTGGCTATCATGGGCAGCGGCATGACCAATGTGATTATTGCGGTGGCGATTTTTAGTATCCCGGCTTTCGCTCGCCTGGTGCGCGGCAATACGCTGGTATTAAAGCACCAGACCTTTATTGAATCCGCCCGCAGCATCGGCGCCCCGGATCGCACTATTATCCTGCGCCATATCCTGCCCGGCACGCTCTCGTCCATTGTGGTCTATTTCACCATGCGCATCGGCACCTCCATCATCACCGCCGCCAGCCTGTCGTTTCTCGGCCTCGGCGCACAGCCGCCGATGCCGGAGTGGGGCGCCATGCTCAACGAGGCGCGGGCGGATATGGTCACGGCGCCCCATATCGCCATCTTCCCCAGCCTGGCGATCTTCCTGACGGTATTGGCCTTTAATCTGTTGGGGGACGGACTGCGTGATGCGCTGGATCCGAAGCTGAAGAATTGATGGGGAATGTCCGCCCGGCAGGTGCGGATAATTATCCGCTGCCATGGGGCTGCCATCCGCCCAATGAACTGGCGAAACTCTTGGATACGGATTTGGCGAAAGCCAAAGCATCAAAAAGACTTCAATAAAATTAAGTGCAAGAAATGTCAATGAGCACAATGAGGTAATGTACAGCCAAGCCATCAAAACCGACGCCGATGTTTTTAAAGCGCTGATTTTAAGAATCAACAATGATATTGTTCAACAAAAGTAGCCAAAATATACTGAAGAATTGAAAAAACGAGGCGGCGGCCGCAAATTGAAGGGAGTGACTTCGATTTTATTACCCTTAAAACTCCTCAGATTATTTTAGTTGCGTTAATTCATTCTAGAAGTGCCGTTAGACATGCAATACAAATCAGCATTATCTGTATCATAATTGAAATTCTTTTCAATGAGTCTATTGCTATGGCATATGGAACGGCATCGGTCATTTAGCGTGCCATAATACTTTTTATCAGCATTACATGAACTTTTACCGGCTACACCGGACAATCATTCTTGTGCAGAATAATTGTAGCCCTCTTTTCAAGGAAAATGAATTTTCATTTCCAGCGTACCTTTTCAAAAGACACCGTGGAAAGTATTATATCTCTGATAACATCATGAATACGACCATTCTCAATCAGGCCAGATTCTTTTGCTTTATCGCCACTCACACCGAACATTGTGTGGTTACTGTTTTACATTTTTCAACAAGTTCATACATTGCAATTGGGCCGGCGTTTTTAAAAATTGACCCAGAATCATTGTGGTTATTTTATATGTTCCCTCAGGAACTTCTTTGCCGGATTTTAGCTTAATCATTGTCACTTTGCTTGATCCTGGCTCGCTGGATACCAGGCCAAGAGCACTTTGTCCGACCCGCGTTATTTGATTTGTATCTAACGCCGAAGAATTTGAGTTACGCTCTGTTGAATTTGCCGTGTTAGGAGGGGATCTGTCAGCGTTTGCTGTTGATTGAATGCTATACATAATGATTTACCATGATGTGAAAATGGAATATAAACTCTAACATAGAGTGTTATTGTAAACTATCAAAAAAAGCCGATTATAATAATGCTTACGCTGATTGCATTGAGAATTCTTCGTTTATCCTTGTAACTATAAACAATTAATTTGTTAAAATATTATTTACCATCCCAAGCATTAATCATCTGCTCGCGCATGTTCAGCTTGTCCTGGTTGGAGGCCTTCGAGTACGTTTTTGATAAACCGTTTTCCCAGTCGCCATAACTTGGATTGGGCAGCATAATATATTTATGGCCGAAATCGCCCTGGTGGCGATTCACAAAATCCCGGCGCTGGGTGTTTAATTGATGATAAGGTTCGCCGCTTAAGTCATTAAGGTTATCACCGACAAAACCGCGATATCATAGCCCTGTTTTTCCACCCGATTAAAACGCTCCACCTTATTGGTACTGCCGTCGGCCGATTTTAACAACAGCGTTTGCGGTGTGACATCGGCAAAGCCCAAGGCCTTGAGGTTATCCACCGTGGCGCTGTAATCCTTCTGGTCGCGATTGGAGACATAAAAAATTCGCCCGCCGTGCTCATTGACGTAGTGGGAAAACTCCACCGCTCCGGGCAGCGCCTTGGCTTTACGCGCCTGGGTCCAGCGACTCCAGCTGGCGTTGGTAAAGGGCTGGTGGTTTTTTATTTGCCAACCGGCGTAGGCGCTGTTGTCGATCATGGTTTCATCCAGATCCACCACCACGGCTTTTTTTAATCCTGGTTTGGGTCTCGCCTGATTAAAGGCCGTTTCGGCGGCATTGAATGCTTGGTATGACAATGCGCTGTATTCGCCGGATTGCTGCATCCAGTTGACGGCGAATACCGTTTGATCAGCCAGCCGCTGTTGCGCCGTGCCGGCAACGGTTGACGGCTGCCGGAAATGCATCCGCTGGCCGAAAGACTAAGGATAATAATGGCGAGGCCGGATTTTAAAGTATGCATTGCCACTCCTTATCTCACTCCTGCTGCAACGCCCCTCTTTATCCGGGCGGTTATGAGGGCTTTGAACCAGCCTTATTGGAGGACAAATGTGTCCCCCTCGTTGGGGTAGTCATAATGTTAATAATATTTATCATAATCATAAATTAATTAGCAATATGCAATTCATTAATTTTAAAGCAAAAAAATAACTGTCCGTGACGGCTTGGCTCAATTGCCATTCCCCTTATACCGATACAGCGGCAGAGAGCCCTCTATATCCAACCGCTTTGTCAGTTAATGTAAAACTGGCAAACCTTCATCGCGTAACCTCCGGGTCATTTCTAAGCTTAATCAGGAATCCTATGAGGGAGATAATCACATGCGAAGTATATTCGCCTGGCTGCTGTCGGTGGGACTGCTTTTGACGAGCGGGCAGGGAAGGACGGCCGAAACGCGGGTTACATCGATATTGACGGGCCTGGACCACCCCTGGTCGCTGGCTTTTTTGCCCCTGGATGAAGGACTATTGATCACGGAGCGGCCCGGCAGGCTCCGCTATTGGCTGCCCGGACAGCCCTTATCGGCGCCTATCGAAGGGATTCCCTCTGTCTATACCCATGGACAAGGAGGGCTGTTTGACGTATTGCCGGCCCCCGACTTCGCCCAAACGCGGCGTGTTTATCTAAGCTTTGCCGAGCAGGGAAAAAATGATGCCGGAACGGCGGTGGGGGATGGCCGTTTTTCGGAAGACCATCACAGGGTGACGGATTTCAAAGTCATCTTTCGCCAAAAGCCTAAGCTCTCCAGCGGCGAGCATTTCGGCGGTCGTCTGGTTTTTGATCGGGAGGGGTTTCTATTTATCAGCCTGGGGGAAAACAACCGTCGTCCTACCGCGCAGGATCTCACCAAGCATCAGGGCAAAATCGTGCGTTTGACCGGTGAAGGCGACATACCGCCGGACAATCCCTTCGTACATGATGAGAACGCCCGGCCGGAAATATGGTCGCTGGGGCATCGTAATCCCCAAGGGCTGGCGCTTAACCCTTGGACTGGCGTGGTATGGGAAAATGAGCACGGGCCAAAGGGAGGAGATGAAGTGAATATCATCTCCAAAGGGGCCAACTTCGGCTGGCCCATCGCTACCTATGGTATCAATTATTCCGGCTTGAAAATACCCGAAGCGCAGGGCGGGGCAGTGGCTGGAACCGTACAGCCCGTGTGGTATTGGCAAAAATCCCCGGCGGTGAGCGGCATGGCATTTTACGATGCGGACCGTTTCCCTTCCTGGCAGCATTCTTTGTTTATCGGGGCGCTGAAGCAGCAGGCATTGATACGGTTAACGCTGGATGGAGATAAGGTGGCGTCAGAGGAACGTTTGCTGGAGGCGCGGGGCAAACGTATTCGTGACGTGCGGGTCGGTCCGGACGGTTATGTCTATGTGCTGACGGATGAGCGCAAAGGGGAATTGCTTCGGTTGGAACTGGAATAATCTTGTCCCGGACGCCGGGGCGCCCGGTATAATGTCAGGTATGCGGTATCATGACTCGGGCTTGAAAGGCGGGCCTGGCCGAAACGGCGTCGTACCAATGCTGTAAATGCGTGCGCGGCTTGCGACGGATACTCATATTGAACCAATGATAGGCATAGCAGCCGATGGGGATATCGCCGATACCAAAACCGCTGCCGGAAAAATAAGGCTGTTTTTCCAGCGCGGTCTCGGCAATATCAAATAACAGCTCGCAGCGTTTGATGCCGGCAATTGAGAGCTTCTGATCACGAAGGTTCCCCTTTCCCGGGCCGGCATTGCTCAATAATGGCTCCAGTGCCGGCGCCAAACTGGATAGAACCCAATCCATCCATTTTTCGGCGGCGGCGCGTACCGATGCATCCGTCAGCAACCAGGTGCTCTGGCCGTATCGGGCCGCTAAGTAACGTACGATGGTATGGGATTCCCATAATACCAGGTCATTTTCATCGTCCTGCAGGCAAGGCACCAGGCCGTTAGGATTGAGGGAAAGAAAAATAGGATCGTTAACCTTGCCATGTACGCCTCCGGCGGGAATGGCAGTATAGGTAAGATCAAGTTCTGCGGCACACCATAACACTTTTTAACATTTATCGAGTTTTCATGTCCCCAGATCGTCAGCATCGCGCCCTCTCAGTATCAAACGTTATTGACGATAGTTCTTTGTGGTTAATGCCCCGTAAGACGTCCATAAAGGCAGCAACTGCTCGCTTAATCTTATATGTTCCATCGATTTTTGGTTAATTTTAGAATAACCGGTATGCGTTATCCCTCCATATGGTGTTATCGGCTGTTTTATGCATGATGTATGAATATTTACCTGAAAAATTAATTAATATAATAATGATATTTTATATAAAAGCTTCTTACTGGTATTTTGTATTAGAGCTGACCGCTAAGCAAAGAACAAGATAGGCCTTTATGATATTTAAGATTCAATCATCAGATGAAAGGCCGGGATCACATTTTCTTTATCCAGAAAAATCGTTTTCATGACCTTGATGAGAATGGTAAGTACGATATTGTTATTCTTTGGCATCATCCCCATCCGGCCGCAGTAGTGTATTTGATTCGGGAGAATTCCGCGCAAGCGAAGTGCTATTTATCTGATTTATGCCTTTCTTTTACTGCCGCTGCTGGTGAGAGATCTCCGATAGGGAGGACGGCCACGCTCTTTTCAATCATAGGCGGGCCGCCGTCGGGAATTCCGCCGGATATCATCCAACGGCATTTATGATGGCGAAATAGCGTGCTGCGCCGCATCGATACCGTGGTGAGAACCTCATCCGTTCCGTGCCGTTGGTTAACCTGCCGGTTGCGTTATTACCGTTGACGCAGTTTTGCTGGGGAATACCATTGGCCTCATTGCCACTGGGATGATGGCGATCGGCGTCACATCAGGACACAAAAATGCTGAAAATGAGTTCTTGATGCGGCAAAGTTAAGGGGTATTGAATAAACTCAACCAACTGGAACATGATTCCTACATCCTGAAAGCTGTTTATCAGGTTGCTACGCTCAATCCACTACCGTGAGTAACGCGGTAACCATTTTATTTTGAATGGATACTCTGGCCACGTCATGAAGAATTTCGCTCTCCCACATAAATGTCATGGGCTTACCCTCGGCGCCCTGTTGGTGTTCACCGTTCCGGCCGCCCAGGCGGAGACGGCGCCCGGTGTGCCGCAAATCAATGCCAAGGCCTATATCCTGATGGATTACCAAAGCGGCACCGTTTTGGCGGAATCCAATGCCGATCAGCGCCTTGATCCCGCCAGCCTGACCAAGATCATGGCGAGTTATGTCATCGGCCAGGCCATCAAGGCCGGGAAGATTACCCAGCAAGATAAAGTCACCATCGGCAAAGATGCCTGGGCCACCGGCAATCCGGAATTGCGCGGTTCCTCTTTAATGTTTCTAAAGCCCGGCGAACAGGTTTCGGTAGCCGATTTGAACAACGGGGTGGTTATTCAATCCGGTAATGACGCCAGCATCGCCTTGGCGGACTATGTCGCCGGCAGCCAGGATGCGTTTGTCAGCCTGATGAATAAATATGTCGATGCCCTTGGCCTGAAAAATACCCACTTTATGACCGTCCATGGTCTGGATGCCGGAGGACAATACAGCACCGCGCGGGATATGGCCTTGCTGAGCCAGGCGTTGATTCAGGACGCACCGGATGAGTATGCGCTGCATAAGCAGAAAGAATTCACCTACAATAAAATCAAGCAATTGAACCGTAATCGTCTTCTTTGGGACGGTAATCTGAATGTGGACGGTATCAAAACCGGCTATACCGACGGCGCGGGTCACAGTCTGGTGGCCTCGGCCACCGACAGCGGAATGCGGCTGATTTCAGTAGTGCTGGGCGCACCCACCGACAGCGTGCGCTTTCGCGAGAGCGAGAAGCTGCTGACCTGGGGATTCCGCTTTTATGAGACGGCGACGCCGATTACTGCGGCTCATGCCTTTACCCGCCAGCGGGTATGGTTCGGCGATCGCAGCGAAGTGGATCTCGGTGTCGCCAAGGATGCTTCCGTAACGCTGCCCAAGGGTCAGATGAAAGGTTTGAAAGCATCCTTCACGTTAAACTCACCCTATCTGGAAGCGCCGCTGTCGCGCCATCAGGTGGTGGGCACCATCGATTTCCAGTTAGACGGCAAAGTGATTGCGCAACGACCATTGGTGGTGATGGATGAGGTGCAGCGCGGCGGATTTTTCCGTAACATCTGGGATTGGTTCCTGCAAAACTGCACAGCTGGTTTGGGTTTGCCATGCACTGATCAATAAAAACCTCCCCAAGGGGAGGTTTCCGCCGGTTGACAGACGTTTTACAGCAGCTTATAAATAATCGCCGTCAAGGCAACAAATCCTACTCCCCAGACAAAATAATTGCTTGCCGCACCGCGGTAACGGGCCAATGCCGGAACTTTTTGAATAGCATACATCGGCAGCAGGAACAGCAGCATGGCTATGACGGGACCGCCCAGGGTTTCGATAATTCCCAGAATACTGGGATTGTAGGTTGCCGCCAGCCAGGCGGTGATAAGCATAAAACCGCCGGTCAGCCTATTCACCGTGTTCGGATGAACTGTTTTGCCGCACTTATGTATTGATTTGGCAAGCAGTCCGGAAAATCCCTCGCTGGCTCCCAGATAGTGGCCGAGAAAGGACTTGGCTATTGCCACGGATGCCACCAGTGGTGCCAATAACCCGATATAGGGATTATTGAAATGATTGGCCAGGAAAGTGAGTATTGAAATATTTTGCGCTTTGGCGTCGGCCATGTGCGCCGGTGTTAAGCTCAATACACAGCTAAAGACAAAAAATATGACGGTCAACACCATAAGAATATTGCTGAAGAACAATATCCTCGAGCATTTCTGCTCGGCGTGGTCGCCGTATTCGCCGCGTTTTGCCATGGCAAACGCAGAAATAATAGGTGAATGATTAAAGGAAAATACCAGTACGGGTATGGCCAGCCACAGGGTGTTGATTAAGCCGCCCTGGCCCGCGCCGGCGGTTAATAACGGCTGGTGGAATATATCGGCGTTCCAGTGAGGAACCAGGAATACCGCCAGAAACATCAATACCGCCACGAAGGGAAAGACCAGGATGCCCATTACCCTGACGATAATATCTTTGCCTAACCGGACAATGCTCATCAGACCCACGAGTAGAATGAGAGCCAATAATGCGCGTGGCGGAGCGGCAAGATGCAGTTGGTATGTGATGACATTTTCGACGGTATTGGTGATCGCCACGCTATACACCAGTAAAATGGGATAGATGGCAAAGAAATAAAGTAGTGTGATGATATTACCGGCAAGAGAACCAAAGTGTTGCTCAACGACGTCGATAATATTGTTGCATTCCGGCTTACCTGACAGGATGAGGCGGCACAAGCCCCGATGGGCATAAAACGTCATGGGAAAAGCGAGTATCGACATAATAAGTAAAGGTAATAAACCGCCGATGCCCGCATTGATTGGTAGAAACAGTACGCCGGCCCCGATTGCCGTGCCGTAAAGGCCCAGCATCCAGACCGAATCTGATTTGCGCCACTGCATGGCCGTTCTGTGACGGACCACCGTAACAGAAGTAGCTTGCGTTGTATCCATTAATTCTCCGAAAAAGACCAGGTAGTGGGGTTAACGGCTCACTTGAGCCAGTGCATATATCACCCTTCGTCCTATTATGGCGAAAGGATAAAGTTACAAATAAGCAATCATCAAAATCGGATTAAATTTGATATCCCGCCTGTATAATATATCCTTTAAGTCGGATATTCATGCATAAAAGTGTTTTTTGAGCCTGATCGGTTATTTTACGGCAATCACGAAGGCTGCTGTTTACTATTAATCAGAGGGATTTATCTGTATCTATAAGAGAATGTTGTTTTGTGATGGGGATTTAATCTGGTTATTATAAATTCATCATGCTTTATCTTATCACTTTATTCTGTAATTTCGCTGGGTTACCATTCGAGTCTATAAAAAATGATAATGGTATATTATTTAATTAATAATTATTTTCAATAAGCATTGATAAGAACTCGCTATACATAAAAGTCAATGCATCTTATACAGTAAACTATTTCACTATAGGTTCATAATTAGTTAGGTTATTAACTTATTACTTTAGAATAGACATTGGTTCAAATAAAAACCATTTTTGTCTCGGAACAGTATCCTCTTAATGGCATGATATGGTTTATTTTGCCGCCAAACATTTTGACACAGACGTTTCCCGCGCCGCGTATATGCACAAAGCCTTCCGAAAGAAGGCAAACCTGAAAAAACGTGACGGTCATCTGCGGTAAACCGGGGATGGGTGAAAATGTTGCGGACAATAAAAAACCCGAAAGTCTTGAACCTAAGAAGGCGGGACGATCGGGCTCCTCAATTTGGGGACATCAAAGAAAAGCAGTGGCACTAATTCAGACTCTATAAGGCAAAGAAAGTTCTTGATCACGGAAAATTTTTTTGTTCACAAAGTAAACATCTCTTACTCTTTGTCTCAACCAGCCATTATGACGGATAATCTATCCCGTGGCTGCAAGAGGTGTCCTGCCCGCAGAAGCGAAGCCGGAAAAGCGCCGGTATGGCGGGTGCGCAATCCCTTGCCGTTCGTCTCGGCGTGCCGGCAGGCGTGGTGATAGTTGACCATCGTTAATGTAACGGTTTACCGTCGACATCCTCCGGTAGTAAGAAAAACTGAATCTTTCTTTTCTGTGGCCCGTCCGGAGAAACCGGAAATGCATAATCCGCCTTTTAAACTCTATCATGTTCACGAAATGAGTAGGGCGGCGCACTAATTCTTTTATTGAAAAATATCTTTGGAATGACGCGTTTGTAGAAAATAACGGGGTTTTATTTATTCAGTCCGGGAGATTTACTTCCCATATTCACTAACAAAGTGTCTTCGCCTTTTAACATATCCGATACGTTAATATTCACGAATGATAACTATATTGTTACCAGCAACTATTTGATATTAATGAATTTATCCGGTATATTCATTTTTATAAAACAGGGGTCCATTTCATATATCTACAGCGGGTTATTAGCCGTGGCCCCACTAAGGACGTAGCGCCATCCATAAAGATCTCCTCCGCTGCATTTCGCCGGGAAGAACCGATCTTTTTCTGATTATGATTGTTTAGGCTAAATAGCTTTGCAAAATAGTAGATCACTTTGATGGAACTCAGCCCGAATTGAGCGATCTGATCAATCGCCAAATTCAACAAATCACCCACCGGACTGAGCGATGCCGATCATAGCATTTATCCCTGATGAAGAACGATATCTCATGAGAAAAGAGGCCCAACAAACTCGTGATAAAATCATGCTCGCCGACTGATGGCGATGCTCATGTTGCACCAGGGAATGACCGTTACCGAGGTCGCCAAAATACTGTGTGCGGCTCGTTCTTCAATAGGAAGGTGGATAAATTTGTTTACTTTATATGGAGTTAATGGGCTGAAAAGTCTCAAGCCAGGGCGTGAGCCTCGGTGGCCTGTCGCTGATATCTTGCCCATCCTGCCGCTTCTTGTGCAACGTTCACCGCAGGATTTTGGCTGGCTGCGTTCACGCTGGAGTACGGAGCTTCTGGCTTTGGCCGTTAATCGGCTTTTTAACATCTCGCTTCATCCCGCTACTTTATACCGCTACCTGAAACAGGCAGACCTTGTCTGGCGCAGGGCCGCGCCGACACTGAAAATAAAAGACCCTCACTATGAGGAAAAATGGACGATTATCGAGCAAGCTCTGGCGCAAAACTCCTTTGATAATCCAGTGTTTTATCAAGACGAAGTCGATATCGATTTAAACCCGAAAATCGGCTCGGACTGGTGTCTGAAAGGGCAGCAAAAACGCATCGCCACGCCGGGAATGAATCAGAAGCATTACCTGGCGGGCGCGTTGCATGCCGCGACAGGCCAAGTCCATTATGTTAGCGGCAGTAGTAAGAACTCTGAGTTATTTATCCATCTATTAAGGGTATTGAAACGGACTTATCGGCGGGCCAAAACGATAACGTTAGTTGTTGATAACTATGTTATTCATAAGAGCCGGAAGGTAGAAAATTGGCTGGCTAATAATAAGAAGTTCAGAGTACTGTTTTGCCAACCTATTCTCCATGGCTGAACCCAATAGAGCGGCTCTGGTTATCGTTACATGAAACGGTAACGCGTAATCATCAATGCCGATATATGTGGCAACTCCTGAACCGGGTTGCTCAGTTTATGAAAGCCGCATCACCGTTTCCGGGTAACCAGCATGGACTGGCACAAGTGGAGCGGTAATATGAAAAGCTATTTAGGCCGAAGATCATGATTTCTTTTTTTCGTTAAACAAAGGTATTCATGGATTCTCCTACTGGGGATAGGTAGCTGGATAAACGACGGGGAGGAAAATGGCGATGACACGGCTAAGGGTTGGAACCATAAGCAGTGCTGTACTATTTCTTGTGGTTTTTGCCAGTCAAGAGAGCGGGTTCATTGTATTGAATGAAAGACACCAGGGCGCGGCGCTGGGGTTTTTACTGTACTTGCTGCCGGGAATCGTCGGCGGTCTGCTGTCTCGCGGCAGTAAAATCACTTGTCCGCTGCTGGGCGCCTTACTGGTATCGCCGTTATGCCTGCTGCTTTTCAATGTAAGCAACCAGCTGCATTATTCCCTGTGGTACCAGGTGACGTATTTGTTAAGCGCGATTTTCTGGTGTGCCTGCGGCGCGCTGGTGTGTTTTTTTGCCAGCGAAATCTTCAAACGCCATACTCTGCTGTAAGCGGCATACATGGCTTTCAGAATGCTGATATACCCTAAATAATTCGTGTCGCAGGAAAGCCAAGACATTCGCAGCTTGAAATATGAGGGGGTATAAACGTCTTTGGAACCAAAGAGGCGGGGCGCGTGGACAACCAGTACGGGCCGGTTAAGGCCGGCCCGGGGAAGTGTCGTTTATTGCTGATATAAACTGAGGTTTTCTTTAGCGTAGGCTTCAAAATCCGTACAGCCGCCGATATGAACCTGATCGACGAAAATTTGCGGCACGGTTTCCACCGGTTTACCTACGGTTTTCGACAGGTCCGCTTTGGAAATGCCTTCGGCGTGGATATCGACGTAACGGTAAGAGAAGTCATCCCGTTCAACAGTCAGTTTTTCAGCCAACTCTTTAGCGCGCACACAATAAGGGCAGCCCGGACGTCCGAAAATGACAGCAAACATATTCACTCCTTAACGTATAAAATGACAATCGAAACGAATCAATGAAAGTTGTTACGCTTCTTGTTGCCGTTTACTATGCCTGTGACCGGCGTCAAAAAAAAGCAGTAATTACCTTTCAGTTTAATGCCCCGTTCCTATCTAAAATGCCGCGACGCTGTTTTTAGCTCCCAGGCAAAACATTGCTCGACCGAAACCTACCCGCGGATTATTATCAACCGGATTATGACCAGAAAGCAGGGTACTGTGTGAAAATAGCCATTTTATCCCGGGACGGTTCCCTTTTTTCATGCAAGCGGTTACGGGAAGCCGCCGAAGCCGGCCGCCATAGCGTGGATATCATCGATCCGCTCTCCTGCTACATGAATATCAATTGTGCCGCGCCGTCCGTTCACTACCAGGGCAGGCGCCTGGCGCCCTATGATGCCGTGATCCCCCGCATCGGTACCGCCATTACCTTTTACGGAACGGCGGTGCTGCGCCAGTTTGAAATGCTGGGCAGCTATGCCCTTAATAATTCCGCCGCCATTACCAGGGCGAGGGATAAGCTGCATTCACTGCAATTACTGGCGAAAGAAGGCATAGATTTACCGGTGACCGGCTTTGCCGATTCACCCGACGATACCGGAGATTTGATTGAAATGGTCGGCGGCGCCCGCTGGTGGTGAAATTGGTGGAAGGTACTCAGGGGATAGGCGTGGTCCTGGCGGAAACCCCTCAGGCCGCTAAAAGCGTGATCGATGCGTTTCGGGGTCTGAAAGCACAGTTCCTGGTACAGGAGTATGTGCATGAGGCGCAAGGACGCGATATCCGCTGCCTGGTCATCGGCAACCAGGTGGTGGCGGCTATCGAGCGCCAGGCTCAGCCGGGGGACTTCCGCTCCAATTTGCATCGGGGCGGTACGGCCCATAGGGTGGTCATAACCCCGGCAGAACGGGCCATTGCGATAAAAGCGGTTGCTACCCTGGGCCTGGAAATCGCCGGTGTGGATATTCTGCGCGCCGAGCGCGGCCCGCTGGTAATGGAAGTGAATGCGTCGCCGGGGCTGGAGGGGGTGGAAACCGCCACCGGCATCGATATCGCAGGCATGATGATCCGCCATATCGAACAGCATGGACAACGGCGGTTGCTGTCTGCGCCGTCACGTTGATTAGCACTGCCGGTATTTTAGGATTTTGCCCCGTTTGACTGCCGTTAAAAAAGAATTGGGGTCAAATAATGCCCGCTAATCATTCAAAATCAACGTGATGTTATTGCATTACCGGCCACCCGCTTAACCGCCGTAGTTCTCCTTTTGCCGGCGAGAGCGATATTTGATGTAAATTGCTGTGTTTGACCGTAGCGCCTTTGATTAATATTCCGTAAGCTATGCCCCGTTTCGGATTTATTAATTAGGGGTTAGCGTTATGGATTCACTTGTTATTCCGGACCTTGATATCCTTAGACGCTGGTTGGAAAAAATGAGTCTCTCATTTTTCGAGTGTGACTCCTGTCAGGCGTTGCATCTGCCGCATATGCAAAATTTCGATGGAATATTCGATGCCAAGGTCGATCTGATTGACAATGTCATCCTTTTCTCCGCGCTGGCGGAAGTTCGGCCGACGGCGCTGATCGCCCTGGTGGGTGATTTAAGCCAAATCAACGCCAGTTCCCTGACCGTTAAGGCCTTTATCGATATCCAGGATGATAATCTGCCAAAGCTGGTGGCCTGCCAGTCCTTGAGTACCGAGGTCGGCATCACCTTCGGTCAATTCCGCCATTTTATGCAGCAGGCGGAAGAACAGGTCTCCATGCTCATCCTTGAAGCCCGCGCCAACGATTTATTATTCATCGAAGAGGAAGATACGCCCGCCGAGGAGAAGCATACGGCGCCGGTTATCCATTGATACCTAGCTCCTGCTGCTGCGGTAAAACTCAACTCATTGTTTTCCATGGTTTCTGCTGCGTTTTTCCTCAATTCGCCCGATTTGCCTCTCCGGTTAAGCCATAAACACCCTATTTGATAGACAAAAAATGAATAATTAATCGATTAAAGCCATTTTTTTTGCAGAGCTCTGGCGTAGCTTTGTCGCTGCGGTTATGCTTGCGATACTGCTCTGGAATCAGGGAAACGGCATGGTGTTCTTCGTTATCCCCGCGAATCCGATGAATAAAAAATATTCACGGAGATTCCATCAGCCGCTGCACCTTATTGACGCGCTGTGTCTCGGTTGAGATGCATATATACATTTTTGTTGACTGGGATCTGGAGGAAGCAACGGATGTTCACCCAACGTAAGAAATGGCTGTCGGGTTTCGCTGTCGGCTTGTTGATGGCAGCATCCGCCACTGCAATAGCGGCGGAACAAAAAACATTGCATGTGTATAACTGGTCCGATTATATCGCGCCGAATACCGTACCGGATTTCGAGAAGCAGACAGGCATCAAGGTCGTCTATGATGTATTCGATTCCAATGAGGTGCTGGAAGGCAAACTGATGGCCGGCAGTACCGGTTTTGATATTGTCGTCCCTTCCGCCAGCTTCCTTGAGCGTCAATTAACCGCCGGCGTATTCCAGCCGCTGGATAAAAGCAAATTACCGAACTATAAAAACCTGGATCCGGATTTGCTGAAATTGATCAGCCGGAACGATCCCGGCAATAAATACGCCATTCCTTACATGTGGGCCACCACCGGCATTGCCTACAACGTCGACAAGGTGAAAGCCATATTGGGCAATGACGCGCCGCTCAACAGCTGGGATTTGGTGCTCAAGCCGGAAAATCTGGCGAAGCTGAAAAGCTGTGGTGTTTCCTTCCTGGATGCGCCGTCGGAAATTTTCGCCACCGTGCTTAATTATCTGGGCAAGGATCCCAACAGCGGCAACGCCGCCGATTATACCGGCCCGGCGACGGACCTGCTGTTAAAGCTGCGCCCGAGCGTCCGGTATTTCCATTCATCGCAATATATCAATGACCTGGCAAACGGTGATATCTGTGTGGCCATCGGCTGGGCAGGGGATGTGATGCAGGCGTCGAACCGCCCCAAGGAAGCCAAAAACGGCGTGAATATCGTTTACAGTTTCCAAAAAGGGGGAGCGCTGGCTTTTTTTCACGTCCCCCCCATCCCCGCCGATGCCAAAAATGTCGACGAGGCCTATCAATTCCTGAATTACCTGATGGATCCCAAGGTCATCGCGCAGGTGAGCAACCAGATTTTTTATGCCAACGGCAATCTGGCGTCTACACCTTTGGTGGACGAAGCGGTACGTAACAATCCCGGCATTTATCCGCCGCCGGATGTGCGGGCTAAGCTCTTTACCCTCAAGGTACAGCCGCCGGCCATTGATCGCGTGATAACCCGTGCCTGGACTAAAGTGAAAAGCGGCAAATAGTTCCGTGCAGCAACCAAAAAACTAAACCTAACCGACAGGCGGCTTAATCTCCCGCCTGTTATGCTTTTCAGAAACGGCAGGACAAAAACGCCTTGTCTGTTCCTTTTGTTCCGGAGAGCCATGTCAGTGAATGATGCACTACCCCGCCCACAGCCTAAAAGTCTGAAAATGGTTACGCCATTGCTGGAAATCCGCAATCTGTCCAAGGCCTTTGACGGCCAGTTGGCGGTGGATGACGTCAGTTTGACCATTTTCAAAGGGGAGATGTTCGCTTTACTTGGGGCGTCAGGCTGCGGCAAATCCACCCTGCTGCGGATGCTGGCGGGTTTTGAGCAGCCGACCCAGGGACAAATCGTCCTGGACGGCCAGGATCTTTCCCATATGCCGCCCTACCAGCGCCCGATAAATATGATGTTTCAATCCTATGCGCTGTTTCCCCATATGACGGTGGAGCAGAATATTGCTTTCGGGTTGAAACAGGACAAGCTGCCTCGCGGGGAGATTAAACAGCGGGTGGAAGAGATGCTTACCATGGTGCACATGCAGGAATTTATCGGCAGGAAACCCCATCAGCTTTCCGGCGGTCAGCGGCAGCGGGTGGCGCTGGCCCGCAGTCTGGCCAAGCGGCCGAAATTGCTGTTGCTGGATGAACCCATGGGGGCGCTGGATAAAAAGCTGCGGGATCGTATGCAGCTGGAAGTGGTGGATATCCTTGAGCGCGTTGGGGTTACCTGTGTCATGGTGACCCACGATCAGGAGGAAGCCATGACCATGGCGGGACGAATCGCCATCATGAATCGCGGTAAGTTCGTCCAGATTGGCGAGCCGGAAGAAATTTATGAGCATCCCAACAGCTGTTTCAGCGCCGAATTTATCGGCTCGGTGAACATGTTCGACGGATTGCTTAAAGAACGCCGCGACGATTCGCTCATTCTGCAAAGTCCGGCGCTGGTGCATCCGCTGCAGGTGAATACGGACGTGTCGGTAGTGGACGGCGTGCCGGTGCATGTGGCCTTGCGGCCGGAAAAAATCATGCTGTGCGATGAAGTGCCGGCGGATGGGTCCAATTTTGCCGTGGGGGAGGTGGTGAATATCGCCTATCTTGGCGATTTATCCATTTACCATGTGCGGCTGCAAGGCGGCCAGATAATCAGCGCTCAGCTGCAGAATGCCCATCGTTTCCGTAAAGGGACGCCCACCTGGGGCGATGAGGTCCGTCTCTGTTGGGATGCGGACAGTTGTGTCGTGTTGACGGTATAGGCCAAGGGGAAAACATGTCTGTTTCGGTTGAAAAAACGCCGCCCGGATCTGAACCGGGACAGTTGAATACCCCAGGCTACCTGACGCGGCTGCAGATGAAACACGGCCGCAAGGGGGTCATATTTTTGCCCTACCTCTGGCTGCTGCTGCTGTTTATGCTGCCGTTCCTCATTGTTTTCAAAATCAGCCTGGCGGATATGGCCCGTGCGATTCCACCCTATACCGATCTGGTCACCTGGGTGGACGGCAAGCTGGATATTTCGCTGAATCTGGCGAATTTTATGCAGCTGCTGGAGGATCCGCTTTATATCGAGGCGTATTTGCAGTCGCTGCAGGTCGCGGCCATCTCCACCTTTTTCTGCCTGCTGATTGGCTACCCCATGGCCTGGGCGGTGGCGCACAGTAAGCCTTCCACCCGCAATATCCTGCTGCTGCTGGTTATCCTGCCGTCCTGGACCTCGTTTTTGATTCGGGTCTATGCCTGGATGGGAATCTTGAAAAACAACGGCGTGCTGAATAATTTCCTGATGTGGCTCGGGGTTATCCATGAGCCTTTGGTGATCCTCCATACCAACCTGGCCGTTTACATCGGAATCGTTTACGCCTACCTGCCGTTTATGATACTGCCTGTCTACACCGCGTTGACCCGCCTGGATTATTCGCTGGTGGAAGCCTCGCTGGATCTTGGCGCGCGACCGCTCAAGACCTTTTTCCAGGTGATTGTGCCGCTGACCAAGGGCGGGATTATCGCCGGTTCGATGCTGGTATTCATTCCGGCGGTGGGGGAGTATGTCATCCCCGAACTGCTCGGCGGGCCGGACAGCATCATGATCGGCCGAATCCTGTGGCAGGAGTTCTTTAATAACCGCGATTGGCCGGTGGCGTCGGCAGTGGCGGTGGTGATGCTGTTGCTGCTTATCGTGCCGATTATGTGGTTCCATAAGCATCAAAACAAAGCCCTGGGGGAACACGCGTGAATACTCTTCCGGTAGTGCGTTCGCCCTGGCGCATCGTCATTTTGGTCCTGGTCTTTACGTTTTTGTATGCCCCGATGCTGATGCTGGTGATTTATTCGTTTAACAGCTCAAAACTGGTGACTGTCTGGGCCGGCTGGTCAACCCAATGGTACGGGGTTCTGATGCATGACGACGCCATGATAAACGCGGTCACCCTCAGCCTGACCCTTGCGGCGGCCACCGCCACCATGGCGATGATTCTCGGCACGCTGGCGGCGGTGGTGATTGTCCGCTTCGGTCGTTTTCGCGGATCCGATACGTTTGCCTTTATGCTCACCGCGCCCCTGGTGATGCCGGACGTGATAACCGGTCTGTCGCTGCTATTGCTGTTCGTGGCCCTGGGGCACGCCATCGGTTGGCCGGCTGAGCGGGGCATGTTCACCATCTGGCTGGCCCATGTGACCTTTTGCACCGCCTACGTCGCGGTGGTGGTTAACTCCCGGCTGCGGGAACTGGACCAATCCATCGAGGAAGCCGCGCTGGATTTGGGCGCTACGCCGATTAAGGTCTTTTTCATTATTACGCTGCCGATGATTGCCCCGGCGATTATTTCCGGCTGGCTACTGGCATTTACCCTTTCCCTGGATGATTTGGTCATCGCCAGTTTTGTCGCGGGTCCGGGGTCCACCACCTTGCCGATGCTGGTGTTCTCCAGCGTGCGGATGGGGGTGAATCCGGAGATCAATGCCCTGGCCACTATTATTTTGGGGGTGGTGGGCATCATCGGGATGATTGCCTGGTGGCTGATGTCGCGCTCTGAAAAACAGCGCCGGCTGGACCGGCAGCGGGCGGCTCGCGGCTGATTGTCGGCACAGATGCGGCGGCATTCGCAGCGGAATGCCGATATCACTGCTCCGGCAGCGGACGGTCCGTAGCTGATTTTTGTCAAAGCTGCTAGTCTTGTTGCGTGCGCCGCACCTGTGTGGCCTCATCTGCGCGGAGAAAATCCATGTCGGAGATCTTTAGAAACCGTTATTCAGACCGGGCGCGCTGGACCGGCCATGCCCCGGTGGCGGTGGTTACCGCCGCTGTCGCCATTATCGCCACCCGCTGTCTTGGGGTGGTGATGCTGGCCGGCAATCTGGGCCTGGAGGGAATACAAAGCTTCATCAGCACCAGCAGCGGTTCCTGGGATTTGACGCTGTTGTTCCTGGCCGCCCTGGTAATACTTTTTCTGGAATTGCATTGCGGATTCGCCCTGTTGCGGGGGCGGACCCGTGCGCGCTGGTGTTTTCTAGGGTGTCAACTCATTAGCGCCGGCTATCTGTTTGTCGCCACCTGGCACGGTTATTATCCCGAAATGTTCGTGCTGCCCGGCGACGGCGCAGCTGAAATCCTGTATCAGCTTTTAATGCATAAACTACCCGATATGCTGATGCTGAGTCTGCTGTTCGTGCCGAAAACCGGCCAGCGTTTTTTTACCGGCAAACAATGATTTTGTTGCCCCGGCGGTGATACAACGCGCGCCCGTTCCGCTTTCCTGTCTGCCCATGCACTGCGATTTATTTAACGCCGACCGTTGCCGCTCCTGCCAGTGGCTAGAGATGCCTTATCCGCAACAGTTAGCGGAGAAACAGGCGCGTCTTGCCGAACTTTTGTCCCCATTGCCGGTGGAGCAATGGCTGGCGCCGGTGGCTTCGCCAGAGTCGGCCTTCCGTTATAAGGCCAAAATGGTGGTGGGGGGCAGCGTTGAGCGACCCTTGCTGGGCATGCTGCCGCAGGGCAGGGAGCCTGTTGATCTGTGCGATTGCCCGCTGTATCCCGCTGATTTCGCCCCGACGTTCAGCGTGCTGAAAACCTTTATCGGCCGCGCCGGTCTGACGCCCTACAGCGTGGCGCTCAAGCGGGGGGAATTGAAATTCCTGCTGCTCACCGCCAGCAGCCACAGCGGGGACATGATGCTGCGTTTTGTGTTGCGCTCCGAGACGAAACTCGCGGCGCTGCGGGCGGCGCTGCCCTGGCTGCGGGCGCGGTTGCCACAGCTCAAGGTGATTTCAGCGAATATCCAGCCGGTGCATATGGCCATTCTGGAAGGCGACACCGAAATCGTGCTTACCGGGCAAACCGCCCTGGAGGAGCGCCTTAATGACATCCCGCTGTTTATCCGTCCCCGCAGCTTTTTCCAAACCAATCCGGCCATCGCTGCCCGCTTGTACGACACGGCCCGTGAGTGGGTAGCGGCGCTGAATATCATCAGCCTGTGGGATCTGTTTTGCGGAGTAGGGGGCTTTGGGCTGCATTGCGCGACAGCGGAAATGCGCTTGACAGGCATCGAAATCAGCCCTGAGGCCATCGCCAGCGCCCGGCAGTCGGCCAAGGCGCTGGGACTGCGCCGGGTGGATTTCCAGGCGCTGGATTCCACCCGCTTCGCCCTGGGGCATGATACCCCCGATCTGGTGCTGGTGAATCCGCCGCGGCGCGGCATCGGCGTCGAATTATGCGGCTATCTGGACCGCATGGCGCCGCCCTGGATACTCTATTCCAGCTGCCAGGCGCAGAGCCTGGCGAAAGATGTGCTGGCGCTGCCGTCTTACCGGCTTGTCAGCGTGCAGCTATTCGATATGTTCCCGCACACCGCCCATTACGAGACGCTGGTATTGCTTAAACGCCGGGATTAGCTGCGCCGTTCGAAGCGCAGCGCGCGATACTCCACCAGGCGCATCAGCAGCGTCAATATGCCGTTGACGCACAGATAGATAATCCCGGCGGCGCCGAACACCATTACATCATACGTCCTGCCGTACATCAGCTGCCCGTGCCCCATCACATCCATCAGCGTAATGGTATAGGCCAGCGACGTGCTTTTGAAAACCAGCACCACTTCATTGGAATAGGAGGAGAGGGCGCGTTTGATAGCGAACGGCATCAGCAGCCGCAATGACTGGGCTCGGCTCATCCCCAGCGCCGAGCATGACTGCCACTGGCCGGACGGAATGGCGCGCATGGCGCCGGTAAACAGCTGAGTACTGTAGGCCGCGCTGTTCAAGGCCAGGGCGATCATGGCGCACAGCCAAGGCTGGGATACCAGCGACCATAACCAGGGTATGGCGCGTAATGCGGCAAACTGTCCCGGGCCGTAATAAATCAGGAATATCTGCACCAGCAGCGGCGTGCCGGTAAACAAGGTGATATAGATTTTCACCAGCGGCGTCAGCACCGGGAGCTTCAGGCTGACGATCACCGTAAACAGCAGCGCCAGAAACAGGGCTATCAGGATGGCGCACAGCGTCAGCGACAGGCTTACGGGCAATCCTTTCATCAAATCCGGCAGATAGGCCAGCATCACGAAGCCCTCGTTTCAAAACGCGTTGAGCGGCGTTCAATGGCGCGGAGAATGACCTGGCTCAGCAGGGTAATGGCCAGATACACCGCCGCAGCAACCAGATACCAGGTAAACGGCTGCTGGGTAAAATTGACGATACTTTTGGTTTGCAGCATCAAGTCATTGACGCTTATCAGCGAGACCAGTGCGGTGTCCTTCAGCAGCACCAGCCATTGATTTCCCAGGCCCGGCAGCGCATGACGCCACATTTGCGGCAAAATCAGCCGGAAAAAAACGGCGCTGGTTTTCATGCCCAGCGACTGGCCGGACTCCCATTGTCCCTGCGGAATGGCTTTGATAGCGCCGCGCAGGGTTTGAGATGCGTAAGAGGCGTACAGCAGTGCCAGAGCCAGCACGCCGCAGATAAAGGGGCTGACGTTGACATCCGCCGGCAGGCTCAGGGGCAGATGATAGCCGGCCAGATTAAGGGTAAAACCGTCCGACAGCGTCAGCAGCAGCTGCGACGCGCCGAAATAGATAAACAGCACTACCAATATTTCCGGCAGGCCGCGCAGCACCGTGACCACGGCGGTGCCCAGCAGCCCCAGCCATTTCCAGCGCGCGGATTCCCAAGCGGCAAAACACATCGCCAGCACCAGGCCCACAACCAGCGCGCATAACGCCAGCCCCAGGGTAGTCCCTGCGGCGCCGGCGATAGGATAAAGTTCATTCATGAAAGCGGATTACTTCTTGAACCATTTCTGGTAAATGGCCTGGTAAGTCCCATCCTGCCTGACTTTGTTCAGCGCGGTATTGAATTGATCCACCAGGGCGGCGTTATTCTGGCGTACCGCGATACCCAGACCGGTGCCGAAATAGGCTTTATCGGTGATTTTATCCCCCACCGTCGCCAGGGAATTATCTTTCTTAAGCCACTCGTTCACCACCGCGCTGTCGCCGAATACCGCGTCCAAACGACCGTTCTTCAAGTCAAGCACGGCGTTCTGGTAGCTGTCATACGGAACCGCGGTTATTTCCGGGTGTTTATCCTGCAGGAATTTCTGATGGGTGGAGCCGTTTTGCATACCTACGCGTTTGCCCTTAAGGGAAGCCAAATCGGTAAACTTGTCTTTTTGCGCGATAAAAATCGCGGAGTTTTCATAATAGGGCTGGGAAAAAGAGACCTGCTGCAAGCGTTCCGGGGTGATATCCATTCCGGAAATCACCGCATCGAAACGGCGGAATTTCAGGCTGGGAATCAAACTGTCAAACGCCTGATTGGTAAAAGTGCATTGTGCCTGCATTTCCTTGCACAGGGCATTGGCCAGATCGATGTCAAAACCTTGGATGGTATTATTGGCATCGACGAATTCGAACGGAGAGTAAGAGGCCTCGGTGGCGAAACGAATGGTTTCGGCTGCGCCCGCTGAAGCGGTCATTCCGGCCAATACGGCGGCGATAATCAATTTTTTCATTTTTTGTCCAAATATTTAATGCGATAAGTAGTGAGCAAAGGCCTCGGTTTGCGGCCGGGCAAAATGCGTCGCATCCCCCTGTTCCACAATGCGGCCGTTTTCCATATAGACGATGCGACTGGCAGTCTTACGTGCTACCTCGACTTCATGGGTGACGATCACCTGTGTGATGCCGGTCTGGGCCAACTCGCGGATGATACTGACAATTTGCGCGGTGATTTCCGGATCCAGCGCCGCGGTGGGTTCGTCGAACAGTAAAACCTGCGGTTCCATCATCAGGGCGCGGGCGATAGCCACCCGCTGCTGCTGGCCGCCGGATAAATGCAGCGGGAAACGATCGCTGAAATCCGTCAGGCGCAGGCGATCCAGCAGCTTATCGGCCCGTTCATTGGCATGCGCCCGCGACAGGCCGAGCACCCGGCAGGGGGCTTCGATCAAATTCTGCCGCACGGTGAGATGCGGCCAGAGATTATATTGCTGGAAGACCATACCGACATTTTGCCGCAGTTCACGGATGTCCTTCTCGCCGGGCTCATGCCGGAAATCATAATGATTACCGGCAATGGCCAACTCGCCGGCGCGCGGCATCTCCAGCAGATTAAGCACCCGCAGCAACGAACTTTTGCCTGCGCCGCTGGGACCGAGAAGCACCAGCGTTTCCCCGGCCGGGCATTCAAGTGTGATATCAAACAGCGCTTGATAAGCGCCGTAAAAACAGTCGATATGGTTTAGTTGAATACTCATGCGTTGAAACTGAATAGCCATTGAGGCGGCAGATGTTAACGTTGACGGACGATTGATGCAATCCGCCATGATCAAAATTTACATTTAGGTGGGTAATAATATCATGGACAGCACAAAAGGTCTTTGTGCCGGGCAATTTCCCGGTTATATGCTCTGTTGACTCATTGTCCCGCTATGGACCGCTTGCCAGTGCACCACAACGAGGCGCGGGCAGTCTTAATTTTCCAGCGCTGCGCTTCAAATATGCAGAGTCGGGACAGGATGATGGAACGTAAACACGCCGTAAACCCGTCATCCCTGGCGCGGACGGTTTACTCTTCCAGCATCCTGTTCCTCCCTATGAACTCCATGCGCATTTGCTGAATCGAACCCGTGGCCGGCACGGTTGAACAATGGGAAACCACTGGCTTGCAGGTTCCGGGCCCGGATTTTACCGCTTTTCCAGGGTCTGCCGCAGCGTCCCGGCCGGGGCAGGGGACAGCATACCGAGATAGCGCACGTCATCCACAGCCCAGCATTGGCCTTCGCGGATCATCAGCACCTCATCCTGCCACTGGACGGATTGGCTGTTCGCGCCTTGCTGACGCGACATATCCACCCGTAACGGGATGTTCTTGGCATCGGTATTCAAGATGCGCGAAGCGCTGTGGACGCTGGCCGAGGCAGGGCCGGCGGCGTTGCTGCTGAAAATATCCCCGGCGGGTAATTTAGCCGCTTTACCGCTGTCCTGCAGGCTAGCGCTGAGCAACTGATACAGCCCGTCGCTCAGATAAGGCCGGTATTGCGCCAACTGGGCGCTACCGGGTCGGCTCTGCGCGCCTTGCTGTATGCGAAGGTTATAAAATTGCTGCGCGACATCATCCGGTCCGCCTTCGGCGCAAGGGCCGATGCGGGTACCGATATCTTTGTATGCCGGTTCAACCTGGGTACAGGCGCCCAACAGCAACGCCAAGGGGAACAGTACCAACAATCTTTTTTTCATTGTTAACCTTGTTAATAGCAAAGGAAAGAGGGGAAATTACCATTGAGTATAATGAAAAAACAGTCAGTTGTGGCGCAACGGCCACTTTTGTTCATCCCGCCCACCGGTCGAACCTCAAGAATATCCGCGCCGCGGCTTTTAAACCGGTTGCGGACAGAGCGTAACCTGGTGAGAATACCCGCGATTTGATCGGGATTTTTTCAAACGAGGTAGAGGGTGCTTGGACAGCGGAAAACGCCGTGGTAGACCGCGGGCAGCAAGGATCACCTGGGCGTTTCGGCTCATTGTCGTATTATGCCTGTGCTATATCGGCTATTTGCTGGTGGAAAAAGAGAAGGCGGCGCCGCTTTTTTACCATGTAGACAGCTCACAAAAGGCGGCGGGAGCGGATGAGCGTATTCAGTTTCTGGTGCTGCATTATACCGCGGAAGATTTTACCGGTTCCATGAAAACCCTCACCACCGGCCAGGTCAGCGCCCACTACTTGATACCGCTGCATCCTGATAATGCCGCCGGCATTCCTACCGCCCTGCGGCTGGTGGATGAATCGCGCCGGGCCTGGCATGCCGGGGAGAGTTATTGGCGCGGGCGTGAAAATCTTAACGATACTTCCATCGGCATCGAAATCGAAAACGGCGGCTATTACCGCACGCTGACGGGATATGACGCAGCGCCTTATCCCCCTCATCAGATAGCGCTGGTCATCGCCCTGAGCCGGGATATCATTAAACGTTATCATATTTCGCCGTTTAATGTGGTGGGGCACAGCGATATCGCCTGGCGGCGCAAGCAGGATCCCGGCCCGTTATTTCCCTGGCGGCAGTTGGCGGCGGCGGGAGTGGGCATTTGGCCCGATCAGAATCGGGTACATTTCTACCTGGGAAAACGGGATCCTCGCCAGCGGGTGGCGATGCCGGCTATTTTGCAGCGTATGGCCCGCTACGGTTATGACGTGACGCCGGGGATGCCTGTGGCGTTGCAGCAAAAAGCGGTGGCGGCTTTCCAGATGCACTTTCGCCCCACTGATTTCCGCGGCCTGCCGGACGCGGAAACCGAAGCGATACTTGATGCGTTACTGGAAGTAGACGCCCGTGAGGGCGGCGCCCGTTAGTTCGCCATGATGATGCAGGAATTCGCGCCAGATCCGGACCACCTTTTCAAGGTCCTGACGGCTGATATTCAGATGAGTCACCAAACGGGTCACGGTACCCGAGGCGATGTTGATATCATGCCCGAGCATCCATGGGCCAAGCTTAGCGGCCAGTTCCGGCGACTGCCGGATAAACAGCATATTGGTCTGGGCGCCCGGAGCCATGATTTCCACGCCCAGCGCGCCGAGCTGTTGCCCGAGCCACTGGGCATTGTCATGATCCTCCCGCAGACGCTGTACGTTATGCTCCAGCGCATAACGGCCGGCCGCCGCCAGGATGCCGGACTGGCGCATGCCGCCGCCCACCATTTTTCGCCAGCGCTTCGCCTGCCGGATATAGTCTTCGCCGCCGCACAGCAGCGATCCCACCGGCGCACCCAAACCTTTGGATAAACAAATGGTCAGGGTATCGCAATATTGGCTGATATCGGTAAGGGGAACATTCAATGCTACCGCCGCGTTAAAAACCCGTGCGCCGTCAATATGCAGCGACAGCTTGTGGTCACGGCTGAATTGCCAGGCCTGTTGCAGATAAGCCAGGGGAAGGACTTTGCCGTTATGGGTATCTTCCAGACATAACAGTCGGGTGCGGGCAAAATGAAAATCGTCCGGCTTAATGGCGGCGGCCACTTTATCCAGCGGCAGCGTGCCGTCGGCGTCCGCTTCCAGCGGCTGGGGCTGAATGCTGCCCAATACCGCGGCGCCGCCGGCTTCAAAGCGGTAGTTATGCGCATGCTGCCCGACGATATACTCTTCGCCGCGCTGGCAATGGGTCAGCAGCGCCACCAGATTCGCCTGGGTGCCGCTGGGAAAAAACAGCGCCGCCGCTTTACCGCTCAGGCGGGCGCCGTCCGCTTCCAGCGCCGCCACGGTGGGGTCATCCCCATAGACATCGTCGCCAACCTCGGCTTCAGCCATCTGCCTGCGCATTGCATCGCTCGGCAAGGTGACGGTATCACTGCGTAAATCGATCATGCTCACTCCGTTAGATTTTCAAGGCTACCCCGCGTATGGCATTACCGCCCGGAAACGGGACAACCTGAACCCGGGCGGAAGCCGTCAGCCTTAACGCAGCCAGTTGGTTTTTGCCAATTCCACTATTTCGTCGCCGCGCCCGTTGATGATGGCCCGCAGCATATAAAGACTGAATCCTTTTGCCTGTTCAAACTTGATTTGCGGCGGCATCGCCAGCTCTTCTTTCGCGGTAATCACATCCACCACCACCGGTCCGTCGGTGGCAAAGGCTTCTTGCAGCGCAGCGTCAAGGTCGGCGGATTTTTCCACCCGGATGCCCTTGATGCCGGCCGCCTGCGCGATGGCGGCAAAATTCGGGTTTTGCAAATCCGTGCCGTCGGTGAGGTAGCCGCCGGCTTTCATTTCCATAGCGACGAATCCCAGCACGCTATTATTAAAAATAACGATTTTCACCGGCAATTTCAGCTGAATCAGTGATAAAAAGTCGCCCATCAGCATGGCGAACCCGCCGTCTCCGCACAACGCCACTACCTGCCGGCCGGGAAACGCGGACTGCGCGCCCAGCGCCTGCGGCATGGCGTTGGCCATGGAACCGTGATTAAACGAGCCTAACAGGCGGCGGCGTCCGTTCATGGTCAGGTAGCGAGCCGCCCAAACCGTCGGCGTGCCCACATCGCAGGTAAAGATGGCGTCCGGCGCCGCCAGACGGCTGATTTCCTGCGCCACGTACTGGGGATGAATCGCTTTGTTGCCGCTGGGCTTGGCCAGCGTGTCGAGATCGCGCCGGGTTTCGTGATAATGCTGCAGAGCCGCATCGAGATGATTGCGGTTGGTTTTTTCCTTCAGCCGCGGCAGCAAAACCGCCAGCGTGGATTTGATATCGCCCACCAGGGCCATGTTCAGCGGGCAGTGCGCGCCGAGGCTGCCGGATTCGATATCGATTTGGATGATTTTTGCATCGGTAGGATAAAACGCCCGATAAGGAAAACGCGTGCCCAGCAGGACCAGGGTATCGGCGTTCATCATGGCATGGTAACCGGAAGAGAAACCTATCAGGCCGGTCATGCCAACATCGTAGGGATTGTCATACTCCAGGTATTCTTTGCCGCGCAGGGCATGCACTACCGGCGCTTTCAACAGCCCGGCCAACTGCACCACTTCATCGTGAGCCTGGGCGCAGCCGCTGCCGCACAGCAGGGTGATATTCTCCGACTGGTTCAGCAGGGCGGCCAGCTTTTCCAGTTCGCCCACCGGCGGAACCGCCAGCGGCTGCCGGGGGGTATACCAAAGGGGCGTGCCCTCTTCCGGGGCGGCTTTCAAGGCCACATCGCCGGGCAGGACGATAACCGATACCCCGCGGTCAAGCACCGCTTTACGGATGGCGATACCCAGTACCTGGGTAAGTTGTTCGGGATTGGATACTAATTCGCAATAATGGCTGCATTCACGAAATAACTCTTCCGGATGGGTTTCCTGAAAATAGCCGCTGCCGATTTCGCTGGAAGGGATATGCGCGGCAATAGCCAGCACCGGTACCCGGTTGCGGTGGCAGTCGTACAATCCGTTGATCAAATGCAGGTTGCCCGGACCGCAGGAGCCGGCGCATACCGCCAGTTCACCGGTGACATGGGCTTCGGCGCCGGCGGCGAACGCCGCCACTTCTTCATGACGGGTGCCCATCCATTTGATGGTGCCCATGCGGTTCAGACTGTCGCTTAAGCCGTTCAACGAGTCGCCGGTCACGCCCCAGATACGTTTGACGCCGGCTTGCTCGAGGGTTTTGGCAACCAATGATGCCACGGTTTGTTTCATAACGTTCCCCTTGGTCAATGATAAAGCTCATTTGGAGTCAACATTTTCGTGCCGCTAAAGCTTAGTCCTTTTGGCGGCGGAATGGCAGCGGTGGGCAGGTAATGGCTATCGATGCCGGGGCACAGGACGATGGCCCGGCATGGCCGCCGGGAATCGGTATAAGGAAATCTTCAGGCGCTGAACAGGGCGATGAGTATCGGCGCCAGCAGGCTCAGTAAAAAACCGTGGACGATAGCGGCCGGCACTACATCCAGTCCGCCGGTGCGCGTGAGCACCGGCAGGGTGAAATCCATCGACGTGGCGCCGCATAAACCCAATGCCATGCTGCGGCTGCGGCCCATCAAGCCGGGGATTAACATGATGGCCAGCAGTTCACGCGCCAGATCGTTGAAGAAGGCGGCGCTGCCCACTACCGGGCCGAAGGCGTCGGTCATCAGGATCCCCGAGAGGGAATACCAGCCGTAAGCCGAGGCCATTGCCAGACCGGTACGCAGGGGCAGCCCCAATATCATGGCCGCCAGCGCACCGCCGGCCAAGGCGCTTACCGCCACCACCAGCGCCACCGTGGCGCCGCGCCGGTTGAGCAAAATCTGCCGCAGGGTCATGCCGCCGTTACGTAACTGGATTCCCACCAGCAGCAGCAATATTACCAAGGCAAACTCACTGGCTTTGGAGGCCGCATTCAGCCATGTCCATTGTGTCAGGCCGATGGCGAATCCTCCCACCACCACCAGACAGAGTTTCAACGAGTCCAAGGCCATATGCAGCCGCGACGGCGCGGGCACGCCCTGGCGGTGCGCCCCCGGCCAGGGCCGGCGTTTTTCCAGCCACCAGAGGGCGGCGCCGTTGAACGCCATAATGCACAGCGCGCTCACCCCCGCATACCAGGCTATCAGGCGCAGGTTGACGGCAAGATTGTCCAGAAAGGCCAAACTTATGCCCATGAAAAACAGGATGATATACACCATGGCGCTGAGGATGCGATCCACCCGGTGCGCCCAGGCGCGGGATACCCGCGGCAACAGATAGCCCGCCACCAGCGGGATGAGGATTATTAACAGGCCGGAATACATTTGGGCGCCACATCCTTTTGAACGGCGGGGGGAAAATTCCGCCCTAAGCTAAACAAAATGGCGAGCGCTGTAAAGCCGATGCAGGACAGGTTTTCAATTCTTCCTGGCTTCCCCCCATGTCGTGGGGGGAAGCGCTGGCCGAAGGCGGCCGTCACCGCAGCTCAAAATGACCGGAGACCTGGGTCGCCAATTGATCCAGCAGCCCATAGCGGCGACGGTATTCGGCGCGTTTTTTACTGGGCACGGCGGTAAGGCATTTACGCGGAATACCCAGCGGCAGGCTGAAATATCCCTGCGCCTGCGGTTGTGCGTTCATCGACAGCCAGAAATTGTCATAATCCGCATGTAGGAATCGTTTACTTTTATAAAAATAGCGCCATTCCTGATGCATATGTGTTCGGTTGCCCACGGCCAGAATCTGGTTCACGCCCATTTCTCTTCCCAGCAGGATCGCCGTTTCCAGCACCAGTCGTTTGGGAAACAGCCCGTGGCAGGCTTTGGTGGCCGAATGGATCGTTTCATGGGACAGCTGGCGGCGGCCGCCCTGCAAACCGCCGATAAAGAGCGTAGCCCCCCGTTCGGGCGTAATGACGAACGTCATTTCCGCCAGCATGACATTGCCTTCGTCGCAAAACAGCAGGGTTGCCTCGCCCTCTCGGTTCAGCCGGTCAAGAGAGCAGAGGCGCAAATGGAAAATCCGGTCGTTTTTGGCCGTAAGCGTCGCCAGCGTAAAACCGTCCCGGCTCAGATGTCCTTCAAGCAGGGGGCGGGGCAGGCGCGCCTGGATATAGTCGTAATGATGCCCCAGGGCGGCCAGCTGCTTTTCAGCGCTCATATTGGCGGCCAGATAGGGGCGGTGCAGCTTGCAGGGCAGCCCGGGCTGGGAAGCCAGCATTTGTGTCAGCAGGGGGCATTTCGCCAGCTGTTCAAGCCAGGGACCGGAGTAGCTATGGGTGTAAAGATACCGCAGCATAAACTTGTAGCGATAGAAACGGCGTTGCCAGGCAATGCCCGGCACGAGGGTGCCGCGGAACAAGGACAGCGCGAGCTGCCAGCCGGATAATCCGTTGCGGGAGCGTTCCCGGTTGGATACAAGTTGTGACATGGGTATTCTGCCCTGGAAGCAAGAAAATACCTATTTCAGCAAAATCGGGCTAAACCGCGACATAATGGCGGCCTTCCGACGGCATGGGAAAAACAAGCGTTTAAATGCGGTTTATGATGATGGCAAAAATCATAAGCAAGATACTCTTTGTGACAGACATAATTATGCTTGCGTCTTAAAATAAAAATGTTATACCTTGAGTAAGCGGGATAAGCGGCATAGCAGAAAAAATGCCAGCGATACGCACTGGCATTTCATTAATATCATTATGCATTAATCGCGAGGCGTGTTATCAGGCGACAGTCTCGGTTTCAACAGGCACAATCAGACTCGCGTGGTTCCCCTTGGGGCCCTGATGAACATCGAATCTGACCACTTGCCCTGCTTTGAGCGTTCGATAACCGTCCATCTGGATTGTTGAGTAATGCGCAAAGATATCCTCGCCGCCGCTTTCAGGACAGATAAACCCAAAACCTTTGGCGTTATTGAACCATTTAACTTTACCCGTCTCCATGTTTGTACATCCCTCGCAACAGAATCTTATATGTGATGAGGATTGTTGACGTCGTAAGCTTTATCCGTCAAAACCACGACGGCTTACGCAAGTACACTCTAGAGGATAGGAACAATAGGTCAAGTGGATGCGGGGGCAGTTGGCGGATGACATTACCAAACTTTGAAGCAGGTAACGCTATTGACACTTTTTTGACAAAATCGTAATACCATTGCTGCGATCGAAATCCTATTACAGATATAGGTAACGGCAAGGGGCATTAAACAGCATCCGATGTTAAACTTGTAATAATGACGGAGATGGGGCGCTAAGGCTCTACGCCTGCCACAGCTAACTCTCCAGGCTTTAAAGACGTTTTGACGGAAAGACGATGGGTAAGACAAGCGATAGACCGGGTGAACAGCATCTTGCCGAAGAACTGGTGAAAGAGCTGGTAGTACCCCCGTCAATGTATAAAGTGATACTTATCAATGACGATTACACACCGATGGAATTTGTTATTGACGTACTGCAAAAGTTCTTTTCTTATGATGTTGAACGTGCAACGCAACTGATGCTTACGGTTCACTATCAGGGCAAGGCTATCTGCGGGGTCTATACCGCCGAAGTCGCTGAAACCAAAGTCGCCCATGTGAATCGTTATGCCAGGGAAAATGAGCATCCGTTGCTTTGTACGCTGGAAAAGGCCTGAACAGGCAATCTATTTGGGGAGGTGCCAATGCTCAATCAAGAACTGGAACTCAGTTTAAATATGGCTTTCGCCAGAGCGCGTGAGCACCGGCATGAGTTTATGACCGTTGAACATTTATTGCTGGCGTTGCTCAGTAACCCTTCAGCGCGAGAAGCGCTCGAGGCCTGCACGGTCGATCTGGTGGCGCTGCGCCAGGAACTCGAAGCTTTCATAGAACAAACCACGCCGACCTTACCGACCAGCGACGAAGAGCGCGACACGCAGCCTACGCTCAGCTTTCAGCGTGTACTGCAGCGTGCGGTTTTCCATGTTCAGTCCTCAGGACGCAGCGAGGTGTCAGGGGCCAATGTCCTGGTGGCCATCTTCAGCGAACAGGAATCCCAGGCGGCCTACCTGCTGCGTAAGCATGACGTCAGCCGCCTCGATGTGGTGAATTTCATTTCTCACGGTACTCGCAAAGATGAGACGCAGGCACCCGGTCCTGAAAATCCGGTTAATGAAGAGCAGGCAGGCGGGGAGGATCGTATGGAAAACTTCACTACCAATCTCAACCAGCTCGCCCGTGTAGGGGGGATCGATCCCCTGATAGGGCGGGAGCGCGAACTGGAACGCGCTATTCAGGTACTGTGCCGCCGCCGTAAAAACAATCCGCTGCTGGTGGGTGAATCAGGTGTGGGCAAAACCGCCATTGCCGAAGGGCTGGCATGGCGTATCGTGCAGGGGGACGTGCCCGAAGTCATTGCCGATTGCACCATCTATTCATTGGATATCGGTTCATTGCTGGCCGGCACCAAATACCGCGGTGATTTTGAGAAGCGTTTCAAAGGCCTGCTTAAACAGTTGGAGTCGGATCAGAACAGCATCCTGTTCATCGATGAGATCCATACTATTATCGGCGCCGGCGCTGCTTCCGGCGGACAGGTGGATGCGGCGAATCTGATCAAGCCCTTGCTCTCCAGCGGTAAAATCAGGGTGATGGGATCCACTACCTATCAGGAATTCAGCAATATCTTTGAAAAAGATCGCGCCTTGGCGCGTCGTTTCCAGAAAATTGATATCACCGAGCCGTCGGTGGAAGAAACGGTTCAGATCCTTACCGGCCTGAAAACCAAGTACGAGGCCCACCACGACGTGCGTTATACGGCTAAAGCCGTGCGCGCGGCGGTGGAGCTGGCGGTGAAATACATCAACGATCGTCATTTGCCCGATAAGGCCATTGATGTTATCGACGAGGCGGGTGCTCGCAGCCGGCTGATGCCGGTGAGCAAACGCAAAAAGACCGTTAATGTTTCCGATATCGAGTCGGTGGTGGCGCGCATTGCCCGTATTCCCGAGAAGACGGTTTCCGCCAGCGATCGGGATGTGCTGAGAAACCTCGGGGATCGCCTGAAGATGCTGGTGTTCGGCCAGGATAAGGCCATTGAAGCCTTGACCGAAGCCATCAAAATGAGCCGGGCCGGGTTGGGCCAGGATCATAAACCGGTGGGCTCATTCCTGTTCGCCGGTCCTACCGGGGTGGGTAAAACCGAGGTCACGGTGCAGTTGGCCAAAGCGCTGGATATCGAATTGCTGCGCTTCGATATGTCGGAATACATGGAACGGCATACGGTCAGCAGGCTTATCGGCGCGCCTCCGGGATATGTGGGCTACGATCAGGGCGGCCTGTTAACCGATGCGGTGCTCAAGCATCCCCATGCGGTGTTGCTGCTTGATGAAATCGAAAAGGCGCATCCGGATGTGTTCAATTTGCTCCTGCAGGTGATGGACAACGGTACGCTGACCGATAACAACGGGCGCAAAGCGGATTTCCGCAATGTGATCCTGGTGATGACCACCAATGCCGGCGTGCAGGAAACCCAGCGTCAGAGTATCGGTATGATCCAACAGGATAACAGCACCGATGCCTTGGGCGAGATCAAAAAAATCTTTACGCCGGAGTTCCGTAACCGCTTGGATAACGTTATATGGTTCAACCATCTGTCCCCAGAAATCATTCAGCTGGTGGTGGATAAATTCATCGTTGAACTGCAGGCCCAGCTGGATGCCAAGGGCGTTTCGCTGGAAGTCAGCGACGAAGCGCGCGACTGGCTTGCGGCCAAGGGTTATGACAAATCCATGGGTGCGCGGCCGATGGCCCGTGTCATGCAGGAAAACCTGAAGAAACCGCTGGCCAATGAGCTGCTGTTCGGCACTCTGGTGGATGGCGGGTCGGTGAAGGTTGAGCTGGATGCGGATAAAAAACAGCTTAAATATGATTTCCTGAGCGCGCAAAAACGCAAGACGGAAGGCGTGGTTCATTAAGCCGCCGCCGTTCGGCGGGAAAGAAAAAAAAGCGATGCCGGTTGGCATCGTTTTTTTTTGCATAAAAACTGGCCGCTGCAGCATTGAATGCTGCTGGTATAGCCTCCATGGGGCACTCCCTTTAACAGGCCCGGTTCACGCTACCGGTGATAGCGGGCCTAGCGTGCCATGCGGCGCTCCGGCGGGCGGTAAAACCACGCCCGCTTCGGCCACATTGGCGTGCTCTCCCTTTAACAGTCCCGGTTCACGCTACCGGTGATAGCGGGTCCTAGCGTGCCATGCGGCGCTCTAGCGGGCGGTAAAACCACGCCCGCTTCGGCCACATTGGCGCGCTCTCCCTTTAACAGTCCCGGTTCACGCTACCGGCGATAGCGGTCCTAGCGTGCCATGCGGCGCTCCGGCGGGCGGTAAAACCACGCCCGCTTCGGCCACATTGGCGCGCTCTCCCTTTAACAGTCCCGGTTCACGCTACCGGTGATAGCGGGCCTAGCGTGCCATGCGGCGCTCTGGCGGGCGGTAAAACCACGCCCGCTTCGGCCACATTGGCGCGCTCTCCCTTTAACAGTCCCGGTTCACGCTACCGGTGATAGCGGGCCTAGCGTGCCATGCGGCGCTCCGGCGGGCGGTAAAACCACGCCCGCTTCGGCCACATTGGCGCGCTCTCCCTTTAACAGTCCCGGTTCACGCTACCGGTGATAGCGGGCCTAGCGTGCCATGCGGCGCTCTGGCGGGCGGTAAAACCACGCCCGCTTCGGCCACATTGGCGCGCTCTCCCTTTAACAGGCTTGGTTCACGCTTCGGTGATAAGGGCTTGGGTCGCCCTTATTGCTTTGCGGGCACGGGTCATCATACCGGGCCGTTTAAGGGCGCCGGTATGAATGTTATGGTTTATTGCAATTGCTTGGGCGGGATACCGGCGCGCTACTGCGGGCGGATATCAGCGATAAAGAAGCCTATCAGCGGCTACGGAAGACAATGCGGCCTTTGCTCAGGTCGTACGGGGTCAGCTCAACTGTGACTTTGTCGCCCGTCAGGATGCGGATATAATTTTTACGCATTTTACCGGAGATATGTGCGGTTACCACGTGCCCGTTTTCCAATTCCACGCGGAACATGGTGTTAGGCAATGTATCCAGTACCGTGCCTTGCATTTCAATATTGTCTTCTTTGGCCATCGAATCCTCTAGGTTTGAATACCATAGTTTTTAACCGGCAAGATAATGCCGAAAAACCCTCATTATGTAAAGAAGTGATGAAGAACAACGCGTCATTCACCGGAATCCGGTTCACTGTTTAAGGTGACGACAGAGAGGGTTTGTGGTTGCCAGCAATGAGGTGCCAGCGTTAAAGGTTGTAACTGACCCAGCAGGGCGAGATAGTCGCGTCGGGGAATATCCCTCGCGCCTAACGAGGCCGTATGTGAGTTCAATACCTGACAGTCTATCAGTTTTCCGCCCTGTTGACTAAAGAAACGGCAAAAAGTCAGCAGGGCAATCTTCGAGGCGTTATCCCGGCGGCTGAACATGGATTCGCCGCAAAATAACGCTCCCTGAGCCACGCCATACATGCCCCCCACCAGGGTATCGCCGTCCCAGACTTCGATGGAGTGCGCCTGGCCGAGCAAGTGCAGCCGCTGATAGGCGATTTCCACTTCCGGACCGATCCAGGTGCCTTCCTGGCCTCGTTCGGCGCAGGACGCCATGACTTCGCCAAAAGCATGATTAAGAGTGATACGGTAGGGGCAGCGCTTCATGATGCGCCTGAGGCTACGGCTGACATGGAACTCTTCGGGGAACAGCACCGCGCGGGGGTCCGGCGACCACCATAATATGACGTCTCCAGGGGAATACCAGGGGAAAATCCCCTGTTGATAAGCGATGAGCAAACGTTCCGGGGATAAATCGCCGCCAAACGCCAGCAGCCCGTTGGGTTCATGCAGCGCTGATGTCGGGGCGGGAAACTGTAATGAATTGGGAGACAGCCGGTATAATCGCATATTACTTCTCGTCATATTCACCTATGCCGGTCAACAGGGCTACCGGGCAATTGTTTGCTGTGCCGCTGATTCGATTATACCCTTCATCTTTCAAGTTGCCGCCTTGCTGTAACTCGAAAGCTATTCGGTATAGACCTCTTCCGGGCGATGATAATGGTAATAGCGGCCCCTGCTTTCCATTAATTCCCCATGAGTGCCTTGTTCAGTAAAATTACCCTGGTCCATCACATAAATCCTGTCCATCAGCTCCAGGCCCTGCAGCCGGTGCGTGATGATAACCAGCGTTTTTTGCCGTCCCAGTTGCTGCAATAATGCCAGAATATGCCGCTCGGTGGCGGCGTCAAGCCCTTCCGTGGGTTCATCCAGCAGCAGCAGCGGCGCATCGTGGAGCAGCGCGCGGGCAATGCCGAGCCGGCGTTGCTCACCACCGGACAGTTGACGTCCGCCTTCGCCCAGCCAGGCATCCAGGCCCTCGGACCCCAGCAGCTTTTCCAGCCCCATGTGTTCCAGCATGGTCCTAAGCTTTGTGTCGTCCGCCGCGGGGGCGCCCAGCAGCAGGTTATCCCGCAGGGTGGCGCTGAAGACATGCACCCGCTGCGGCACCACCGCCATCATGGATCGCAGGGCCGGTTCGCTCCATTGCGAAAGTCCCTGTCCGTTCAGCCGAATTTCACCGGCCTGCGGATCCCAGGCACGGGTGAACAATTGCAGCAGCGTGGATTTGCCGCTGCCGGTATGGCCCAGTATGGCCACGTGTTCCCCGTGGGCGATGTGCAGCGACAGCCCGTTGAGGGCCGGTTGCTTTTGCCCGGGATAGGTGAAGCGGATATTGTCCGCCGACAGGGCGGCGCTGTCCGCAGCCTGCGGTCCGTCCGCGGGGAAAGTCACCGCCGGCTCGCGGCGGATGATATCGGTAATGCGCACGGCGGAAGCCATCACCTGACCGAGGTGCTGGAAGGCGCCGGCAACCGGGCCGAGGGCTTCAAAGGACGCAAGGGTGGTAAAGACTACCAGCGCAATCCATGCCCCGCCGACGTCGTCGGCCGCCAGCCACAGCAGCAGGGTAACCGCCAGTCCGGTAAGCAGGATAAGCAGGGCCTGGGACAGGGCGGCCAGCCCGGCCTGCCGCTGTTGCCGCCGCTGCCAATGACGTTCTGTTTCATCCAGCTGACGACGGTAGTCCCGGCGGCGCCGTAGACGGTGAGCTCGGCATTGCCTTGCAGCCAGGTGACCAGATGCAGCCGGTACGCCGCGCGCAGGCGGGTTAAGTCCCGGCCGATGGATTTACCTGCGTGATAGAACAGCGGCGGGAACACAACGAGCACCGCCAGCATCATAGCGCCCAGCGTCAACGCCAGCCTGACGTCCAGGGCGCATAAACCGAGGGTGACCACCAGGGAAACCACCAGCGCGCTCAGCAGCGGCGACAGCACACGCAAATACAGGTGATCGAGAGTATCCACGTCCGCCACCAGACGATTGAGCAATTCGGCCTGGCGGAAACCGGCAATCACGCCGGGGGAAAGGGGCAGGATTTTGGTAAAAATATCGATTCGCAGCTGCTGCAGCACGCGGAAGGTGGCGTCATGGCTTACCACCCGCTCCGCCCAGCGTCCCGCCGTGCGGGTGATTGCCGCGCCGCGGACGCCCGCCGCCGGCAGCATGTAATTGAACGTATATAACCCCGCCGTTCCCGCCAGGGCCGAGCCGGCCAGGAACCAGCCCGACAGGCTCAATAAGCCGATGCTGGCCAGCAGGGTGACGATGGCCAGCAGCATCCCCAAGGCAATGCGGCCGCCGTGACGGCGATATAACGCTAAAAAGGGCAGTAATACGCGCATAATCAGCATCCTCCGAGGCGATGGGCCAGCAGGCTGGCAAACGGACCGGGTTGGGCCGCCAACCCGCTGTAGCGCCCCTGCTGAAGGATTTGGCCGTTGCCCATCACCCAGATGGCATCGAACTCGCGGATATCCGCCAACTGATGGGTTACCATAACCGTGGTCTGCCGGCGGGTTGCGCTGTCCAACGCCTGCATCACCAATGCTTCGCTATGGGCATCCAGGCTGGCGGTGGGTTCGTCCAGCAACAGCAGTGCCGGCGTGCGCAACATGGCCCGCGCCAGGGCGACCCGCTGCGCTTGTCCCATTGACAGCTGCGCGGCGTTTTCCCCCACCGCGCTATGGATTCCCCGAGGCAGCAGCGGCAGGAATTCCCGCACATAGGCAGCGTCCACCGCCCGTTCCAGCTCCTCGCCGCTCGCGTCGGGCTTGCCGAGCAGGATATTGTCCCGCACGCTGTCGGCAGGCAAAAAAGGACTTTGGCTTACCCAGCCGATTTGCCTGCGCCAGTGCTGGGGCGATACGTCCCGTAGCTCATGGCCGTTCAGGCGCAATGAGCCCTCATAGGGCAGGAACCCCAACAAGACGTTCAATAGCGAGCTTTTACCGGCGCCGCTCTCCCCGACAATGGCCACCCGCCGGCCGGCCTCGAGGGTGAAATCCAGCGGACCGGCCAGCCGGCTGCCGTCCGGCGCCAGGATAACCAGCTGCTCCGCGGACAAGGTCAGGGAACCAAAGTCCGGCTCCAGTTCACCGCCCCCCTGTGCGCGGGTGTCGGACTGCAAAAAAGTGACCAGTGATTCCGCCGCGCCCACCGCCTGCGCCTTGGCATGATAAAACGTCCCCAGATCCCGCAGCGGCTGAAAAAATTCCGGCGCCAGGATCAGCACCAGGAAACCGGCAAACAGCGTAACGCCGGCGCCGTAGCTGCCGAAGTGCAGTTCCCCCAGGTAGGAGAAACCGAAATAAACCGCCACCACCGCGATGGAGATGGAGGCGAAAAACTCCAGCACGCCGGAGGAGAGGAACGCCAGGCGCAGCACTTCCATGGTGCGCAGGCGAAAATCGTCGCTGGCGCGGCTGATATGAGCCGTTTCCGCCTGCGCCCGGTTGAACAGCCTCAGCGTATCCAGCCCCCGCAGGCGATCAAGGAAATAGCCGCTCAGCCGGGTCAGCGCCACAAAGTTGCGCCGGTTGGCGTCGGCGGCGCCCATACCCACCAGGGCCATAAACAGCGGGATCAACGGCGCGGTGCAAAACAGGATCAGCGCCGCCGTCCAGTTGATGGGGAATAAAACCGCCAAAATCAGCAACGGCACCAGCCCGGCCAGGTACATCTGCGGCAGGTAGCGGGCGTAGTAATCCTGCATATCCTCGATCTGCTCCAGCAGCAGGCTGCTCCAGCTCCCGGCGGGTTTACCCTGTATCCAGGCCGGCCCCAGCAGCTCCAGGCGATCGAGCACCTGGCGGCGTATTTCCCGCCGCAGGATGCGGCCGGCGATAAAACCGGCGCGCTCCCGCAGCAGACCGATGACCGCCCGCAGGACAAACAGGGCGGCCAGGGCGAAAAATTCGTTGAGCAGGCCGGCGCGCGGCTGATGGTCCACGATCAGCGCCTGCAGAAGACGGGCCAGCACCCAGGCCTGGGCGACGATAACCACCCCGCTGAACAGGCCCAGCAGCAGCGAGAGGCGGAGCCAGCGCTTCACCAGCGCACTTTGCGATTTGAGCCAACGGACCAGCACGTATTGTCGGGTTTTATTCATTGGAAAACGATTTCAGCCGCTGTGGTATGCATTTAAGGCAAAAATCCCGCGTAGGGACGCGAAAGGCCGGGGCGGCTTTAGGCTACCCCGGCGAGACGACATATTACCCGGTTGGCGGTAAGGAGAAAATAAGAAGCGGCAATTTAGAGATGGATAGACCCGCATGCTCTCCCGCCACAGCGTTGGCGTTGGCGTTGGCGGGAGGTTGCCGTTAACGATCGTTGACCGCCGCCAGACCGTCCAGGTAGCGCTCGGCGTCCAGGGCCGCCATACAGCCGGTGCCGGCGGAGGTGATGGCCTGGCGGTAGATATGATCCATCACATCGCCGGCGGCGAACACGCCCGGGATGCTGGTCTGGGTTGCGTTGCCGTGAATACCCGACTGCACGCGGATATAGCCGTTCTCCAGCGCCAGCTGGTCACCGAAAATCGCGGTATTGGGGCTATGGCCGATGGCGATGAATACCCCCGCCACCTCAAGGGCGTCGCTATCGCCGCGAACAACGTGCTTGAGGCGCACGCCGGTCACGCCGCTCTCGTCTCCCAGCACTTCCTCCAGCGTCCGGTCGGGATGCAGAACGATATTGCCGTTTTTAACTTTCTCCATCAGCCGGTCGATGAGGATTTTTTCAGAACGGAACGTATCGCGGCGATGAATCAGGTGCACTTCGGCGGCAATATTCGACAGATACAGCGCCTCCTCCACCGCAGTATTCCCGCCGCCCACCACCGCCACTTTCTGGTTGCGATAGAAAAAGCCGTCGCAGGTGGCGCAGGCCGACACGCCTTTGCCCTTGAACGCCTCTTCAGAGGGCAGGCCCAGATAGCGCGCGGAGGCGCCGGTGGCGATAATCAACGCGTCGCAGGTATAAACGCCGTTATCGCCCGTCAGGCGAAACGGCCGCTCTTTAAGTTCCACCTGGCTGATATGGTCGAAGATGATTTCGGTGTTGAATTTGGCTGCGTGGGCGTACATGCGTTCCATCAGCAAGGGACCGGTCAGTCCTTCCGGATCCCCCGGCCAGTTTTCCACCTCGGTGGTGGTGGTCAATTGGCCGCCTTGCTCCATACCGGTGATAAGAACTGGGTTGAGGTTGGCCCGCGCGGCATAAACCGCAGCGGTATAACCCGCCGGGCCCGATCCCAGGATAAGTAATTTACTGTGTTTCACCGTTGACATGGTTTCCTCATTTTAGCCGCACTGATTTAGCTATCCGATTGTAAGAAAATTACCAGATTAAGAAAAGAATGCAAAAGCCATTAGCGATTATTATCATTGTTATGTCCTATCTCTACGGCGTTTTAATGCTCCATCAGGGCATGATCGGGTAAATAAAGCTTTTTACCCCTGCCAAGGGCCCTAGACCCGATTTTATCGGCATGTTGTTCTGATTTTTGTTGTTTTACTTTGACAATCCGCTGTGCTTTTGCGAAAACATCAGGTAAGAAGAAATTATTCGGTTGGTGTCGATTCGGTTAATCGCCATTCGGATGGTCGGCGGAGCCGCCGATAGGCCGCATGTTCAGCCGGTAAATTTCTTCCAGGCAGAATTCTCTTCTGCCGCTGTCGCGGTTTGGACAGACAGCGTGCGCGGCAGTGGAAATGGCAGACCTTAGAATAAAACAAACAGCAGGTCTTTAAAGCAAACCCTGAAACATTGAAGTCGGCAGGGGTATGGCAAGTGCAGGGAAGGAATGAAGAGAGACAATAATAATGGTAGACAATAAAAAACGCCCGGGAAAAGATCTCGACCGTATCGACCGCAACATCCTTAACGAACTGCAAAAGGATGGACGGATCTCGAACGTCGAACTTTCGAAACGG
This sequence comes from Sodalis ligni, assembly GCF_016865525.2. Classification (NCBI taxonomy): domain Bacteria; kingdom Pseudomonadati; phylum Pseudomonadota; class Gammaproteobacteria; order Enterobacterales; family Bruguierivoracaceae; genus Sodalis; species Sodalis ligni. The sequence continues at coordinate 1,787,140 of NZ_CP075169.1, forward strand.
GTAGGACTATCACCGACCCCTTGTCTGGAACGGGTGCGTCGTCTCGAGCGTCAGGGTTTCATTCAGGGTTATACCGCTTTGCTTAATCCGCATTATCTGGATGCGTCTTTACTGGTTTTCGTTGAGATAACCCTTAATCGGGGCGCGCCCGATGTGTTTGAGCAATTCAATACCGCTGTACAAAAGCTGGAAGAAATTCAGGAATGCCATCTGGTGTCGGGGGATTTTGACTACCTGCTGAAAACGCGGGTGCCGGATATGTCGGCGTATCGCAAGCTGCTGGGTGAAACATTGCTGCGGTTGCCGGGGGTTAACGATACCCGGACCTATGTGGTGATGGAAGAAGTGAAACAAAGCAACAGATTGGTCATCAAAACGCGTTAAGAAACACCACAGGTGCAAAAGACTGCTTTTAAGGTTACACTCCTGTGGATTCATACAGTCTCGGCGCCGGCCAGCACGTCGGCGCTGTTGTTATACCGGTTGAGAAACCTGGAGAGCCTTTCTTGAGCCAGGAATATACAGAAGATAAAGACGTTACGTTAAAAAAAATGAGCAGCGGCCGCAGGTTACTCGAGGCCGTCCTCATAGTCATGGCTATTTTTGCCCTCTATTTGATGATTTCCCTGGTCAGCTTCGATCCGTCCGATCCCAGTTGGTCGCAAACGGCCTGGCATGGGCCTATCCATAATCTGGGGGGCGGCGTTGGGGCGTGGTTTGCCGATACGCTGTTTTTCACCTTCGGCGTGCTGGCGTACGCGCTGCCGCCGATTATGCTGATCTTCTGCTGGAACTCTTTCCGTCAGCGGGAGGTGCAGGACTATGTGGATTATTTTGCCTTGGCGCTGCGCCTTATCGGCACCCTGGCGCTGATACTGACCTCCTGCGGCCTGGCCGCGCTCAATGTGGACGATCTCTATTATTTCGCTTCTGGCGGGGTGATTGGCAGCCTGCTGGACAACGCCATGTCACCCTGGTTCAACGGTATCGGCGCCACGCTGACGCTGCTATGCGTCTGGGCCGCGGGGTTGACCTTGTTCACCGGCTGGTCCTGGCTGACGATCGCTGAAAAAATTGGCGGCGTGCTGCTGGGCAGCCTGACTTTTATGTCTAATCGTTCCCGCCGCGAGGAAGAGTATTACGATGAGGACTATGAGGACGAGGACGAGGATGAGGCGGGGGATAATCCCGCTACGGCATCGAGCAACCGGCCTGCGGAGGGTGAAGACGGCAGCGATCCGCTGTTCTCCCCGCGCGCCGTGACGGATGCCGGCAGCGCGGCGGCGGTGGCCATGCCGGCCGCCGGTGCGGATATCGCTGCGCCGGCGAACGCCGCGCTTGTAGCCCCTGATGTCTCTTTCGCCGCCGCACCGCTGGCGGGGCAGGCTGCTATTGCGCCAGGCGACCGGACGAGCGCCGCGCTTCAGACACCGGAGGCTATTGCTCCCGCCGCGCCGTCAACCGCAGCCCCCGTGACGGCGGCGCAAGAGGCCGTACCGCAATACCGCTTTGAGCTTCCGGGCGGCCAGTCCGTTCCTCCCACAGCGCAAAGTGATTTCGCCGATGACGACGACGGTCCCCGGATGGGCAACTGGCTGGCCGCCAGCCAGGATAGCGCCCATACCCCCTATGATTTCAGCGTGGGGCAGCAAAGCAGCGGACAATTGCCTGGCGAGGGCGCCGTGCCGGTGGATCACAGCGCCGCCTCGCTGACCTTTATGCCCGCCTTCAGCGCCATCAGCGATGGCAACCCGCAGGTCAAGCAAGGCATCGGCCCCGAGCTGCCGCGCCCGAACCCGGTGCGGATCCCGACGCGGCGCGAACTGGCGTCATACGGCATCAAATTGCCGTCGCAGCGGGCCGCGGACCACACCCATGGCCTGGCGCAAAGCGACGCGGCCAAATCCCATCCGGCGCTATCCGACGATGAACAGGCCCACCAGCAGGTGGAACTGCACCAGGCGTTCATGGCGCAGCAGGCCCAGCGCTACGGCAGTGACGGCGCCGAGGCGGACGAAGAGGCGGAATGGGAACAGCAGCGTCTGGCCGCCGAATTCAAACGCCAGCAGGATCAGCGCTACGCCGAGGAAAACGACGCACAATCGCCGGACCGGCCGGTGGCGGCCTCGCCGTTATCGCCCAAGGCGGATATCGATCTACAGCGTCATGGGGACTTCAATTTTTCACCCGTGGCGGATTCAACGGACGATGCTCAGGCTGCGCCGCTGTTCACCCTGCCGCCCCGTTATGCGGATCAACACGCGGCGGCACACCCCGACGAAGACGAGAACCTCCCGGCCCTCTATGCGGCTGATGACGACGAGATAGCGCCGGCGGGACACGGGCATACCGGCACGGCGGTTACCCCCCCGCCAGCGGGCACGCTCTTAGCCGCAACTGCCCCTCCGGCAATGGATAGCCTGATCCACCCGTTCCTGATGCGTAATGAACAGCCGGTGCAAAAGCCCACCACGCCGCTGCCGACGCTGGATTTGCTGACCTCGCCGCCGCTGGAGGATGAACCGGTGGATATGTTCGCCCTGGAGCAGACCGCGCGGCTGGTGGAAGCCAGGCTGGCTGATTATCGGGTGAAGGCCGACGTGGTGGGCATTTCCCCCGGGCCGGTGATTACCCGTTTTGAGTTGGATCTGGCGCCGGGGGTAAAAGCGGCGCGGATATCCAATTTGTCGCGGGATCTGGCGCGCTCGCTGTCCGCGGTGGCGGTGCGCGTGGTGGAAGTGATTCCCGGCAAGCCTTACGTCGGTCTCGAACTGCCGAATAAGCGTCGCCAGACGGTGTATCTGCGTGAAGTGCTGGACTGTGACAAGTTCCGCGAAACGGTGTCCCCGCTGGCCATCGTGCTGGGCAAGGACATTGCCGGCCAGCCGGTGATTGCCGATTTGGCGAAAATGCCGCATTTGCTGGTGGCGGGCACCACCGGCTCGGGTAAATCGGTGGGGGTCAACGCCATGATCCTCAGCATGCTGTTTAAAGCGACGCCGGAAGAAGTGCGCTTTATCATGATCGACCCGAAAATGCTGGAACTGTCGGTGTATGAAGGTATTCCGCACCTGCTGACGGAAGTGGTCACCGACATGAAGGACGCCGCCAACGCGCTGAGATGGTGCGTTGGTGAAATGGAGCGCCGCTACAAGCTGATGTCGGCGCTGGGGGTGCGTAACCTGGCCGGGTACAACGAGCGTATCGAGCAGGCGGCGGCTATGGGCCGGCCGGTGCCGGATCCGTTCTGGAAGCCCGGCGACGGCATGGCGATGTCGCCGCCCATGCTGGAAAAGCTGCCCTATATCGTGGTGCTGGTGGATGAGTTCGCCGACCTGATGATGGCGGTGGGCAAAAAAGTGGAAGAGCTGATTGCCCGCCTGGCGCAAAAGGCCCGGGCCGCCGGTATCCATTTGGTATTGGCTACCCAGCGCCCCTCGGTGGACGTTATTACCGGCTTGATAAAAGCCAATATCCCTACCCGCATCGCATTCACCGTGTCGAGTAAGATAGATTCGCGCACCATTCTCGACCAGTCCGGCGCGGAGTCCCTGCTGGGCATGGGGGATATGCTTTATATGGCCCCCAATTCATCCATACCGGTCCGCGTCCATGGCGCGTTCGTGCGCGACCAGGAAGTGCACGCGGTGGTCAGCGACTGGAAAGCGCGCGGCCGTCCGCAGTATATCGACAGCATTACCAGCGCGGGCGAAGAGGGTGAGGCCGGCGCCGGCGGCCTGGACGGCGATGAAGAGCTGGATCCGCTGTTCGATCAGGCGGTGCAGTTTGTATTGGATAAACGCCGGGCTTCGATTTCCGGCGTGCAGCGCCAGTTCCGCATCGGCTACAACCGCGCCGCCCGGATTATCGAGCAAATGGAGCTGCAGGGTATCGTCAGTTCGCCGGGGCATAACGGCAACCGCGAGGTCCTGGCGCAGCAGTCAGGGGAATAACGGTAACTGCTGTCTGCGGCCCCTGTGCAAAGATGCGTAAAACGGTGACGATTTCAGAGTATTATCCTATGCCTTATCATCGTTTCTCCGATAGAGTGAGTCGTAACAGGCGGGAGGGGCCGAGAAAGCCCTTGCCACGCCTTTCTTTTTTCAAGGGATATCTATAATGAAAATACGGTTGTTTGCCGCCTGTCTGTTGAGCGCCATGGTTTCGCTGCCGGCGTTGGCCGACGATGCCCAGACATTGCAAAGCCGCCTGAACCAGGTCAACAGCTTCCATGCCAGCTTTAACCAAACCGTCACCAGCGCCGAAGGCGGTTCGGTACAGCAAGGGGAAGGCGAACTGTGGGTCAAGCGGCCCAATTTGTTTAACTGGCATATGACCTCGCCGGCTGAAAGCGTACTGATTTCCGACGGCAAAACCTTATGGTTCTATAATCCGTTTGTCGAACAGGTCACCGCCACCTGGCTGAAAAACAGCACCGGGAATACTCCGTTTATGCTGATAACCCGCAACAGCCCGGATGACTGGCGTCAATACAACGTCAAACAGCGGGGCGATATGTTTGAGCTGACGCCCAAATCCGCTGCCGGAAATTTGAAGCAGTTTACTATCAATGTAAATACCGGCGGCACCATTAACGGTTTCACCGCCGTCGAGCAGGACGGGCAGCGCAGCGCCTATCAACTGAAAAGCCAGATAAACGGCCAGATAGACGCCGCTAAATTCCGCTTCACACCGCCCAAAGGCGTGACGGTGGACGATCAACGTCAATGAGGTGAGCATGAGCAATCTGTCCCTTGATTTTTCCCGCAACGAGTTCCAGCCGCTGGCCGCGCGCATGCGTCCCGCCACCCTGGAAGAGTATGTCGGTCAGCAGCACCTGCTGGCGCCCGGCAAGCCGTTGCCGAGAGCTATCAAGAACGGACAATTGCACTCCATGATCCTGTGGGGACCGCCGGGCACCGGTAAAACCACGCTGGCGGAACTCATCGGCCGCTACGGTAACGCGGACGTGGAGCGTGTCTCTGCGGTCACTTCCGGCATCAAGGAAATCCGCGAGGCCATCGAGCGCGCGCGCCTCAACCGGGACGCCGGACGCCGCACCATCCTGTTCGTGGACGAAGTGCATCGTTTCAATAAAAGCCAGCAGGATGCCTTCCTGCCCCATGTGGAAGAAGGCACCATCACTTTTATCGGCGCCACCACCGAAAATCCCTCGTTTGAATTGAACTCCGCGCTGTTATCACGCGCCAAGGTCTATCTGCTCAAGGCCCTCACCGCCGAAGATATCGAGACGGTACTGTCCCAGGCCATGACGGATCCCGAGCGGGGCTACGGCGGCCAGAATATCGTTTTGCCGGACGAAACCAGGCACATGCTGGCGGAGTGGGTGAATGGCGATGCCCGGCGGGCATTGAACAGCCTGGAAATGATGGTCGATATGGCCGAACCCGATGCCCTGGGCAACCGGATTTTAACTCCGGCGCTGCTCAAGGAGATTTCCGGCGAACGAAGCGCCCGCTTTGATAACAAAGGCGATCGCTATTACGATCTGATCTCCGCGCTGCATAAGTCCGTACGCGGTTCGGCTCCCGATGCGGCGCTTTACTGGTACGCGCGCATTATCACCGCCGGCGGCGATCCGCTTTACGTGGCGCGCCGCCTGCTGGCCATCGCTTCCGAAGATGTGGGCAACGCCGATCCCCGCGGCATGCAGGTGGCTCTTGCCGCCTGGGATTGCTTCACCCGGGTCGGCCCGGCGGAGGGCGAGCGTGCCATTGCCCAGGCCATCGTTTACCTGGCCTGCGCGCCGAAGAGCAATGCGGTATACACCGCCTTCAAGGCCGCCATGCAGGATGCTCGGGAAAACACCGATTTCGACGTGCCGGCGCATTTGCGCAACGCCCCCACCAAGCTGATGAAAGAGATGGGACTGGGGGCGGAGTATCGCTACGCCCATGACGAACCTAACGCCTACGCCGCCGGTGAGAACTATTTCCCGCCGGAAATGGCCGCCACGCGCTACTACCATCCCAGCACCCGCGGACTGGAGGCGAAGATTGCTGAAAAGCTTGCCTGGCTTGACGCGCAGGATCAAAATAGCCCAATAAAACGCTACCGATAAACAGCCTGTTGCGGTAAGGTGAGCGGGAATAAATGGGTTGCCGCGACAGCCCGAAAAGGCCGCGGGAAGTCTTAAACATCAATCTGATATAAATTTGACAACTCTCACTTTGACGGCTGTCAATTTAACAACAACAAGCACAGGACTAGCATGCTCGATCCTAATCTACTGCGTAATGAGCTGGACGCGGTTGCCGAGAAACTGGCTCGCAGAAGTTTCAAGCTGGATGTCGATACTCTGCGTAAATATGAAGAACGCCGTAAGGTGTTGCAGGTAGAAACCGAAACGCTGCAGGCCGAACGCAATTCCCGATCCAAATCGATCGGCGCGGCGAAAGCCCGTGGAGAAGATATCGAGCCTTTGCGTCAGGAGGTGAATCTTCTGGGTGAGCGCCTGGATGCCGCCAAGGCCGAACTGGATATATTGCAAAATAGTATCCGCGACATGGCGTTGTCCATACCCAACATTCCCGATGACGTGGTGCCCTTCGGCAAAGACGAAAATGATAACCAGGAAATCAGCCGCTGGGGCGAACCCAAGCAGTATGATTTTCCGGTGCGCGATCACGTGGCCTTGGGTGAAATGTCCGACGGGCTTGATTTTGCCGCCGCGGTGAAACTGACCGGCACGCGTTTTGTGGTCATGAAAGGGCAGATTGCCCATCTGCACCGGGCGTTGTCGCAGTTCATGCTGGACCTGCACACTGAGCAGCATGGCTATCTTGAAACCTACGTGCCCTATCTGGTGAACCATGCTTCACTGTACGGTACCAGCCAACTGCCGAAATTCGCCGAAGATTTGTTCCATACCCAGCCCCTCAGTGAAGAAGCCGAGACCAGCGCCTATGCGTTGATTCCCACGGCGGAAGTTCCCCTGACCAATCTGGTGCGGGACGAAATTCTCGACGAAGACGTTCTGCCGCTCAAGATGACCGCCCACACCCCGTGTTTTCGCTCCGAGGCGGGTTCCTACGGTCGCGACACCCGCGGTCTCATCCGCATGCACCAGTTCGACAAGGTTGAAATGGTGCAGGTGGTGAAACCCGAAAACTCCATGCAGGCGCTGGAAGAACTCACCGCCCATGCGGAGAAGGTCCTGCAGTTGCTGAACCTGCCGTACCGTAAAATATTGCTTTGTACCGGCGATATGGGCTTCGCATCCTGCAAAACCTACGACCTGGAAGTGTGGCTGCCGGCGCAGAATACCTACCGGGAAATTTCCTCCTGTTCCAATATCGGCGATTTCCAGGCCCGCCGCATGCAGGCCCGCTATCGCAGCAAAGAGGATAAAAAACCGCGTTTGGTACACACCCTCAACGGCTCCGGCCTGGCGGTGGGACGTACGCTGGTGGCGGTCATGGAAAACTACCAGATGGCGGACGGCCGGATCGAAATACCGGCGGTGCTGGTGCCCTATATGAAAGGATTGACCCATATCGGTTGATGCAGGCTAACGGCCATCGTGAACGATGGCCGTGATTAAGCTCTTACAGCCTATCCCCTGCCTGTTTCGACCGCCGTCGCTCTCTTTGTCCCCCGATATCCCGCGGTGCCGCAAGCACCATCCTTGCCGCTATTTATTCCTTTGCGACATGGCGCGCGGTTGCCGGAATAAAACGGCTATTGCAAAAAATGCTGACGCGAATTTAGCCGCATTGACTTTTAATACCGTAGTGGCATGATGCGCACAATTTCTGCATTTTGAGTCCGGTTTCCATCCTATGTCCGTCTATTCCCGCCCGGTGGTGATGTTGCTTACCGGGCTGTTGTCGTTGACCGTTTCCATCGCCGTGCTCAATACGCTGGTGCCCCTATGGCTGTCCCATGAGTCGCTGCCTACCTGGCAAATCGGGCTGGTGGGGTCGTCCTATTTCACCGGTAATCTGGTGGGAACCCTATTGGCCGGCACGCTGATTAAACGGGTCGGCTTTAACCGCAGCTATCACTTCTCCTGCGTACTCTTTGCCGTTGCCACCCTCGGGCTGGGCTTAACCATCGATTTCGGCAGCTGGCTGCTCTGCCGGTTTGTGGCCGGCGTCGCCTGTGCGCTGGTTTGGGTGGTGGTGGAAAGCGCCCTGATGCGCCGGGGTACGATACGCACCCGCGGACAACTGCTGGCCGCTTATATGATGGTCTATTACATGGGCACGGTCATCGGCCAACTGCTGCTGAGCGGCGTATCCACCGCCTTGATGTCGGTATTGCTCTGGGTAACCGCCCTGATGATCGTGGCGGTGCTGCCGCTGCTGTTCAACCGCATAGACGGACAGGGCACCGAGTCCCCCCGTGCCCCGGTCTGGCCGATGCTGCTGCGCCGCAATGCCCGCCTGGGCATCAATGGCTGCATCATCTCGGGCGTGGTGCTCGGTTCGCTTTACGGCCTGATGCCGCTCTATCTGTCACACCAGGGACTGAGCGACGGCAAGGTGGGATACTGGATGGCGCTGCTGGTGAGCGCCGGTATCGTCGGACAATGGCCGGTAGGTCGCCTGGCGGACCGTTTCGGGCGCTTGATGATATTGCGGGTGCAGGTATTTATGGTCATTATCGGCAGCTTGTCTATGCTGAGCGACGCCGCCATGGTTCCCGCGCTGTTCCTGCTAGGCTGCTCGGGATTCACCCTTTATCCGGTGGCCATGTCATGGGCCTGTGAAAAGGTGCCCACCCATGAACTGGTGGCAATGAACCAAGCCCTGCTGCTCAGCTACACCATCGGCAGCCTGGCTGGCCCGAGCATGACCGCCATACTGATGCAGCGCTATTCGGATCAGTGGCTGTTTGTTATCATCTCCGGGGTAGCCCTGATTTATCTGGTGATGCTGCTGCGCAAAGCGGACAGGCACCATACGCCGGTCACCACCGCCTGATAAAGTGACAAACGGCCTTGGCGTGCAGGCCCGCAATCGCTGAAGCTTAAACCAAGCGTGTTAAAGGGAGAGCGCGCCGATGTGGTCGAAGCGGGCGTGGTGTTCCCGCCCGCCCGATTAGGCGCTGGCGCTATGCCGCCGGCAATTCACTGCGATTAAGCACCGCGCAATCCTCAGCGTTCTGACGTTCAAAACGCAAGCAGCGCGTATGATAGCGGGCGACACTGTTACGATGGGCCACGCTAACCAGCGTCACGTCCGGCAAGGTTTCCGTCAGTAGCCGGTACATCAGCTGCTCATTCTCATCGTCCAGCGCGCTGGTGGCCTCATCCAGAAACAGAATATCCGGCTTGATCAACAGCGCCCTGGCAAATGCCAGCCTTTGCTGCTCGCCGGGAGACAACCAATGGCTCCAGTTCAATTCTTTATCCAGCATAGGCCGCAAATGGGCCAGCTGGCATTCATCCAGCATCGACAGCATCTGCTCCCGGCTGAAATGATCCGGCGCTTCCGGATAACACAGCGCCCCCAGCAAACTGCCGATGGGAATATAGCTGCGCTGGGGCAAAAACAGCACTTTCATACCGCTGTGCAAACCAATACCCCCTGAACCATAAGGCCATATACCGGCAATGGCGCGCAGCAGCGTAGACTTACCGCAGCCGGACGGACCCACTATCAACACCTTCTCACCCGGCGCAATGGACTGCGTCGCCCCGTGGAACAGCGCCCGCCCGGTGGGAATGGTGAGCGTCAAATCCGTCAATGCCAACGCCGCCCCCGCGGTTGGCTGACGCACTATGTCGGTGTTCTGGCTGCTGTGGCGTTCCACCGCAGCGTTGAACCCCGCCAGCCGGTTAATGCAGGCCTTCCAGCTAGCCAACTGGTTAAAGGCGTCGATAAACCAGGACAACGCCCCTTGAATCTCGCCAAACGCCGAGGAAATTTGCATCAGAGTACCGAGCTGGATGGCGCCGGAGAAATAACGCGGCGCCGCCACCAGAATCGGGAAGATAATGGCAAACTGACCGTAAAAATTACTGGCCACGTTCAGCCGCCGGCTGACGCGCATAATGGACCACCAGTTGGCGCGAATGGCTTCAAACCTGCCGTCCAACTGTTTAGCTTCCCGCGGCTCGCCCTGGTAAAGGGCGATGGCGTCATTGTTTTCACGGATACGGATCAGTCCGAAACGAAAATTCGCCTCAAATCTTTCCTGCTCAAAACCCAAACGTACCAGCGGCCGGCCGACCTTCCATATCAGCAGCGATCCCATTCCAGCATATAAAATGGCAAACCACACCATATAACCGGGCACCGTGAAAAGATGGCCGCTCAGGGTAACGGAGATGGGACCGCTTACCGACCAGAGAATGGAAATAAAAGAGACAAATGTCACGACGCTTGAAAGCAAACCCAGCGCCAGCGACAGCGTGCCGCTGGTAAGGGCATTCAAATCTTCAGCAATACGCTGGTCGGGGTTATCAACGGTCTGTTGCTGTTCGGTATGGTAATAGACGTGGTGCTGTAACCACTTATCCATATATTGCCGGGTCATCCAGCGCCGCCAATACATTTGCAGGCCCTGGGTCAGGTAGATTTTATAGATGGATATGACGATAAATATCAGCGCCAGCCAGGTAAAATAGATAAGCTGACTTTTGAACACCGGGAAATTTTTATTCTGCAGCGCATCGTAAAATACCCGGTTCCATTGGTTAAAAAGAACGCTGATATACACCGTGGTTAAAGAGAGGATAACAATCACCGCCAGCATTCCCCAGGCACGCCACTTTTCCTCGGAACGCCAAAAGGGCTTTATCAACTGCCACACTTCCCGCCAGTGCGCGGTTTTAATTTCTGCTGCTTTCATATGTTAGCGATCATTTCAATTGCCAAAGCCATCATAATACGTCATCACTGGAAACTTCTCTGGAAAAAATAGGCCAGTTTGGTAAGTAAACATGTAATGTACAGGCGCTTTATTGACAATAGGCAAGCGGGGAAGGGGCGGATAACCAGGCAGAACACCTGCCCTGCCGAAAATTGTCCCGGCAGGGCGGAGGAAGATACGGTCTGAAAATACGTTATTATACCCGTCATACTTCAAGTTGCAGGTACGTTGTTTTTCTGCAACTCGAATTATTTAGGGTATATCACGAGCAGCGGCGGGGCAGCAGTTAATACATCACTTTATGGCCGTACCCGGCCAAAATAGCTTTTACATGCTCCATGGTTTCCGTGGTGGGAGGATTCACTCCTTCGAGCTTATATTCTTCACCCATGGCTATCCATTTGTGTTTACCCAGCTCATGGTAGGGCAACAATTCGATTTTTTCGATATTGGCCATATCCTTGGTGAATTCACCCAGCATATGCACCGATTTATCATCATCCGACCAGCCGGGCACCACCACATACCGCAGCCAGGTGCGTTTGTTGATCTTTTGCAGATAGCGGGCAAAATCCAGCACGCGGTGGTTGGAAACACCCACCAGGTTTTGATGGATATCGTCGTTCATTTCCTTGATATCGAGCATCACCAGGTCGGTCACGTCCAGCAGTTCGTCAATGACCTCATCGTAACGCCGCACGTAGCCGTTGGTGTCAAGGCAGGTATTGATGCCTTCGGCATGGCAGGCGCGAAACCAGTCGCGCACGAATTCAGCCTGCAAAATCGCCTCGCCGCCGGACGCGGTGACGCCGCCGCCGGAAGCATTCATAAAGTGCCGGTAGGTGACCACCTCTTTCATGATCTCCTCAACGGATATTTCGCGGCCGGCGTGCAAATCCCAGGTGTCGCGGTTGTGGCAATAGAGGCAACGGAGCAGGCAGCCCTGGAAGAAAATGATAAAACGAATGCCCGGACCATCGACGGTACCGCAGGATTCAAACGAATGGATGCGACCAAGTACTGACATTGCGGGGTTTTCTCCATCTTTGCAGGAAGTGTGTTTTGGCTGAACGACTCTGTTTATCTGCTGCTTATCTGCTTAAAGTAGCGCTTTCAGCCAAAGCATATTCACCTGAACGTGCTGACAATCACCCGGTGCAGGTGATAAAAAGGCCCCACTTTCGTGGAGCCTTTATTTTACGCCTTTTCAGACGGTGAGGGAAATTACATCGACGCCGTGAAGGTACGGGTGATAACGTCCTTCTGCTGTTCTTTGGTCAATGAATTGAAGCGTACCGCATAACCGGACACACGGATGGTCAGGTTCGGGTAGTCTTCCGGATGTTCCATGGCCGCCAGCAGCATTTCACGGTTCATCACGTTGACGTTCAGATGCTGACCGCCTTCCACGCCGGCTTCATGATGGAAGTAACCGTCCATCAAGCCTGCCAGGTTGGCTTTACGTACGTCGTCATCCTTGCCCAGTGCTTTAGGCACGATGGAGAAGGTATAAGAAATACCGTCTTTCGCGTAGGCAAACGGCAGTTTGGCAACGGATGTCAGAGAAGCGACAGCGCCTTTCTGGTCACGACCGTGCATCGGGTTGGCACCCGGTCCAAACGGCGCGCCTGAACGACGTCCGTCAGGAGTGTTACCGGTCTTCTTACCGTAAACCACGTTAGAGGTAATGGTAAGAATGGACTGAGTCGGTACAGCGCCACGGTAGGTCGGCAGCTTCTGAATTTTCTTCATGAAACGTTCAACCAGGTCGCAAGCGATGTCATCGACGCGGGAGTCGTTGTTACCGAACTGCGGGTATTCGCCTTCGATGTCGAAATCAACGGCCATGCCATCAGCATCACGTACCGGTTTGACCTTGGCGTACTTGATGGCGGACAGGGAGTCGGCGGCGACGGACAGACCGGCGATGCCGCAAGCCATGGTGCGATAGACATCACGGTCATGCAGGGCCATCAGCGATGCTTCGTAGCTGTATTTATCATGCATATAGTGGATGATGTTCAGCGCGGTGACATACTGCTTGGCCAGCCAATCCATGAAGTGATCCATGCTGTTTAGCACGGTATCGTAATCCAGGACTGCGTCGGCAATCGGCGCGGTTTTCGGACCGACCTGGATTTTGGCTTTTTCGTCCATGCCGCCGTTGATTGCGTACAGAACCATTTTAGCCAGGTTGGCGCGGGCGCCGAAGAACTGCATTTGTTTGCCGACAACCATCGGGCTTACGCAACAGGCAATGGCGTAATCGTCATTGTTGAAATCGGGACGCATCAGGTCGTCGTTTTCATACTGTACGGAAGAGGTATCGATGGAAACCTTGGCGGTAAATTTCTTCCAGCTGATCGGCAATTTTTCCGACCACAGAATGGTCATGTTCGGTTCCGGAGCCGGCCCCATGGTGTACAGGGTGTTCAGGAAGCGGAAGCTGTTTTTGGTAACCAGGGTTCGGCCGTCAACGCCCATGCCGCCCAGTGATTCAGTGGCCCAAATCGGGTCGCCGGAGAACAGTTCGTCATATTCAGGAGTACGCAGGAAACGGACCATACGCAGTTTCATGACCAGATGGTCAATCAGTTCCTGAGCCTGTTCTTCAGTGATTTTGCCGGCTTTCAAATCGCGTTCGATGAAGATATCCAGGAACGTAGAAGTACGGCCGAAGGACATTGCAGCGCCGTTCTGGGATTTAACCGCGGCCAGGTAGCCGAAGTAGGTCCATTGAACAGCTTCTTGAGCGGTGGTGGCCGGGCCGGAAATATCGCAGCCGTATTTGGCGGCCATTTCTTTGATTTGACCCAAAGCGCGATGCTGGTCGGCGATTTCTTCACGCAGACGGATGGTGGCTTCCAGGTCTTCGCCGTTTTCCAGTTTGCTTTGCAAAGAGGTGAACTGGGCGAATTTGTCTTTCATCAGGTAGTCGATACCGTACAGCGCGATGCGACGGTAATCGCCAATGATGCGGCCACGGCCGTAGGCGTCGGGCAGGCCGGTCAACGCACCGGTCTTACGGCATTTCAGAATGTCGGGAGTATAGACATCGAATACGCCCTGGTTATGGGTTTTACGGTATTCGGTGAAGATTTTTTTCAGCTGCGGGTCCAGCTCGCGATCGTAGGCTTTGCAGGAGCTTTCAACCATCTTGATGCCGCCGAACGGGATAATAGCGCGTTTCAACGGTGCATCAGTTTGCAGGCCGACGATTTTTTCCTGGCTTTTATTGATATAGCCGGCGTCATGGGACGTAATGGTAGCCGCAACATCGGTATCGAAATCCACCGGCGCATGGGTGCGGTTTTCGGTTTTGATGCCTTCCATTACCTTCGCCCACAGGGCGGTAGTGGCGGGAGTCGCACCGGCCAGGAAGGCTTCGTTGCCTTCATAAGGAGTATAGTTTTTGGATAAAGTCACGAACATTGACTTCATTCTGCCAGTCGCCTTTGCTGAAACCTTCCCAAGCAGTGGCTAGTTTTGTGTTCAGATCGGTCATTTTATACCTACCTTCTAATGTGGATTTCTTAAAACCCGGCTTCACGGCGGACCAAATTAATGGTTATTTCCACCGCGCAGATAAATTACCCAATACGTTAACCCTACCAGTAACCCCCCGCCGATGATGTTGCCAATCGTTACCGGAATCAGGTTGTCGATAATAAAGTTACTTACGGTAAGATGTGAAAACTGGTCGGGCGCCATGTTAATGGCTTGCCAGAACTCCGGACCAGCAAAATTCTTGATCACAATACCCATTGGGATCATAAACATATTGGCGATGCTGTGTTCAAAACCGCTGGAAACAAACATCGCGACAGGGAATATCATGGCGAACATTTTGTCCATCAGGCTGCGGCCGGAATAACTCATCCATACCGCCAGACAGACCAGCAAATTCGCCAGAATCCCAAGACACACCGCCTCGATAAAAGTGTGATGCACTTTATGGTCGGCAGTCTGCAAAACGTTCAGGCCCCAGCCGCCGTTGGCGACCATATGCTCCCCGGAAAACCAGATAAGCGCCACGAAGAACAACGCGCCGATAAAGTTGCCGATGTAAACGTTGATCCAATTACGCGCCAACTGCCCCCATGTGATGCGTCCGCTGGCCTTGGCGACCATAATCAGCACTGTGGAAGTGAACAGGTCCGCGCCGCAAACCACCACCAGCATCAGGCCTAACGAGAAACATACCCCGCCCACCAGTTTGGCAATGCCGTAAGGCATTGCGGTGGTACCCGTGGTGGCGGTGATATAAAAAGCGAAAGCGATGGAGATGAACACGCCTGCGGTTATCGCCAGGAAAAACGTTTTTGCCGGTTGTTTGGTTGCTTTATAAACGCCGGCTTCTTCAGCGACTTTTGCCATGGCGGCAGGCAAGAGTAAATCAAATGGGTTGTCAGCTTTCACACTAACTCTCTCGGTGAATAATTAAACGTTGTAATTCTAACAAAGCAGTATAGTGCAAAAATTGACTTGGATCATAATGGGCCGAACTTAACGGCCTTTTGGGTAGGGGAAATGGGGTAAATTAATTATAAGATGTTGATTTTTAAGTTAAAAATAAAGTTTAATAATTACACAAAGATTTGAAAACGGCATTTTTTGCACTTTTATGAACGTTATGAAATGGCATCGCATATAGCCGCAATGTTTCATCAAGGCAATAAAACAGCCAAATTTCACTTCACGATAACAATAAACTATTTATTGGAACCTTGGCGAGCATTATATTTCGCCAAACGCCCGGCGATAATGCTCAATGTCATCGGAGCTAAATAAAGCCATGATTTATGTAGGGTTATTACTCCCGCTCGCCGTAACGACGGATAAATTTATTTTATCCTCCCCGCCGGGCCGTAACGGCGGGGAAAAGAGCGTAGCGCTTATCTTTCCGGCTCCGGGATCCTACCGCCAGTAGCGGCGTTTTGCCAACTGCAATTTTTCATAGGCGGCCAGTAGGGCGCGATGGGCCGGCAGCGCGTGTAGATCGCCGTCGATGGTAAACAGGCCGGCAAAGCACTGCTTGCCCCGCAGTGCGGCGGTAGCGCTGGCGAGCGTGGCGGCACCGTACATGCGTTCGAACGCGGTGTGGTACTGCGCCGGATCCCGGCCGGACTCCTGGGCGAGCAGAAGGAGGGTTTGCAAACAGCGGTAATAATTTTCACGCTGCGGCGAAAAAACCGAACTATTGAAATCCAGGGTCCATTCGGTCCAGATCAACGCCTGTTCGAGGTCGCCTCCCGCGAGCGCCAGCATGGCTTTCAACTCTCCCACCCGCAGGGTGAACCAACCGTTGTCCCGGCCGGTGGCCAGGCCCAGCAGCTCACGCACCCGGGTGAAATCGTCCAGCCCTTCATCATCAAGCCGCTCGATAAGTGCCAGATACCGCTCCGGGGGCCACTGGCTTTCCGGCAGGCTTAGCAGCTCGTCGCGCAAATGGGCGGCCATGGTGTTATTGGCGAACAATAAATCCTCCGCCGGATAGATATCGGACATGCCCGGCACCAGTATACGGCAGGCATAAACGCCCAAATGCTCGTAGTCCGCGATATAGACCTCTGCCTCCTTTCGCCGGAAAATCTCCATCATGGCGGCGAATTCCGCGCCGGTGGTGCCGCTGAAATTCCAATCCACAAAGGGATAATCGGCATCCTCTTTAAACAGATCCCAGGAGATAAGCCCGCTGGAGTCAATAAAATGCGTTTCCAGGTTGGTTTGCTCCGCCACTTCCTCGTCGTCAAAGGTAGGCGGGGTAAAGACATCCAGATCTTTCAGGCTGCGGCCCTGCAACAGCTCGGTCACGGTGCGCTCCAGCGCCACGCCGAAATCCGGATGCGCGCCGAAAGAAGCAAAACAGGTGCCGTTGGCGGGATTGAACAGCACGACGCAGATAACCGGGTATTCACCGCCAAGGGACGCGTCATAGGCGAAAATGGGAAAGCCTTCCTCTTCCAGCCGGCTAATGGCCGCCAAAACGCCGGGATAGCGGTCCAGTACCGTTTGGGGTATGAGCGGCAGACTGATGGATTCGGCGATGATGCGGTTTTTGATATGGCGTTCAAACACTTCGGACAACGCCTGTACCCGCGCTTCATTGGCGGTATTGCCCGCCGACATGCCATTGGATACATAGAGATTGCCGATGATATTCATCGGGATATAGATAACCGCCTGGTCCGATTGCCGGGTAAACGGCAGGGCGCAGATGCCGCGCTCTTTATTGCCGGATTGCAAATCCACCAGCGCGCCGGCCCGCAGCGCCCCGTCGGGATCGTAAAAATTCCGCAGCCGATCGTCCAGGATGCCGTGCGGCAACGTATCATCCGCCGTCAGGGGAAACCACTTTTCGTTGGGATAGTGCACAAAATCGCCCTGGGCGATGCTGTGGCCGAGATAAAAATCGGCAAAGAAATAATTGGTGGAAAGCCGCTCGAAATACTCCCCCAGAGCAGAGGCCAGCGCGGCCTTTTTGCTGGCGCCCTTGCCGTTGGTGAAACACAGGGGGCAGTCGCGATCGCGGATATGCACTGACCAGACATGGGGAACCGGGTTGAGCCAGGAGGCCTCTTCAATATTAAAACCCAGCGCCGACAATTGTTGATAAAATCGCTGGATGGAGTCTTCGAGGGCGGCGTCTTTACCGGGGATAAATGTCTGGGTCATAAGGCTCACTTTATTATCGTCGCTAAACCGGCATAATACGGTGTTTTGCCTTCAGGCTCCACGTATTCTCTGTAAAGACCGCCGCCGGACGTAACAGCCTCATGAATGGTATGGTTGATATTCCGGCCGCGAATGCGTCGATGGCTAAAATGCGCAAGAGAGTCAATAAACGTTGCGACGTCCGAATGCGAGTGATAAAAACGATGGCATCGGATGTTCAAACGGTTTTCGGTCAATGTGGTGAGGGGAAATGAATCAGGTCTTTAATTTTAGCGCCGGCCCGGCAATGATTCCGGCGGAAGTATTGCAGCGCGCGCAGCAGGAATTATGCGATTGGCATGGACTGGGTACGTCGGTCATGGAAATCAGCCACCGCAGCAAGGAATTTATCGAGGTGGCGAAGGAATCCGAACAGGATTTGCGCGAACTGTTGAGTATCCCCGATAACTATAAAGTGCTGTTCAGCCACGGCGGCGCCCGCGCGCAATTCGCCGCGGTGCCGTTGAATCTGCTGGGGGAAGGCGCCGGCGCCGATTATATCGACGGCGGCTATTGGGCCCACAGCGCCGTGGCCGAAGCCCGCAAGTATTGCGATCCCCGGGTTATTGACGTGAAGACCCGCCTTGACGGCATGCGTGCCATCAAGCCCATGGGCGAATGGACGCTCTCCACAGACAGCGCGTATGTGCATTACTGCCCCAATGAAACCATCGACGGGCTGGCCATCGACGAATTACCCGATTTCGGCGACAAGGTGGTGGTGGCGGACTATTCTTCCACCATTCTTTCCCGCCCGCTGGATGTCAGCCGGTTCGGCGTGATTTATGCCGGAGCGCAGAAAAACATCGGTCCGGCCGGGCTGACGCTGGTTATCGTGCGCGAAGATCTGCTGGGCAAGGCCCGGCGCGAAACCCCTTCGGTCCTGGATTACCAGGTGCTGGCGGAAAACGACTCCATGTTCAATACCCCGCCCACCTTTGCCTGGTATCTTTCCGGCCTGGTATTTAAATGGCTCAAAGCGCAGGGCGGCCTGGCGGCAATGGATCAGCGCAACCAGGCGAAAGCCGATCTGCTGTACCGGTTTATCGACCGCAGCGAATTTTACCGTAACGATGTGGCGCCGGCTAACCGTTCACGCATGAATGTTCCCTTCCTGCTGGCGGATGCGGAGTTGGACAAGCTGTTCCTGGAAGAATCCGTTGCCGCCGGTTTGCATGCCCTGAAAGGTCACCGCGTGGTGGGCGGAATGCGCGCGTCGCTCTATAATGCCATGCCGCTGGCGGGCGTTGAGGCCCTGGTGGCGTTCATGACCGAATTCGCCCGGCGGCACGGCTGATCTTTCGCGGCCTCCGCTGTACGAATAGAATGAAATAACCTGCGACCCCGACCTTACCGCCGGGGTCGCTGATTTTTTAATTGTTGGAGAACGTGTTTCACATGCAGGAATCCCTGACCCTACAACCGGTGGCGCACATCAACGGCATCGTTAACCTGCCCGGTTCGAAAAGCGTATCGAACCGTGCTTTGCTGTTGGCGGCACTGGCCCGCGGCACCACCCGGCTGACCAACCTGTTGGACAGCGACGATGTGCGTCATATGCTGGCGGCCCTGGCGGCGTTGGGCGTCACCTACCGCCTGAGCGCCGACCGTCGGCAGTGCGAGGTTGACGGGCAGGGGCATGCCCTGACCGCCGCCGCGCCCCTGGAGCTGTTCCTGGGTAACGCCGGCACCGCCATGCGGCCGCTGGCGGCCATGTTATGCCTGGGCCGGCATGACATCCTGCTCACCGGCGAACCGCGCATGAAAGAGCGCCCCATCGGGCATTTGGTGGATGCCCTGCGCCAGGGCGGCGCCGAGGTGGAATACCTGGAACAGGAAAATTACCCGCCGCTGCGCCTGCGGGGCGGTTTCCGCGGCGGCGAGATCGAGGTGGACGGCACTGTATCCAGCCAGTTTCTCACCGCCCTGCTGATGGCGGCGCCGCTGGCGGCGGAAGATACGGTAATCCGCATTAAAGGGGAACTGGTCTCCCGGCCCTATATAGACATCACCCTGACCCTCATGGAAACTTTCGGCATCCGGGTTCGCCACGAAAATTACCGGGTTTTTTACCTCAAAGGCAATGAATGCTATCGCTCACCGGGGCATTATCTGGTGGAAGGGGATGCCTCTTCGGCGTCCTATTTTCTGGCGGCGGCGGCTATTCGCGGCGGCACCGTCCGGGTGACCGGCATCGGTAAAAACAGCGTGCAGGGCGATATCCGCTTTGCCGATGTGCTGGAGCGCATGGGCGCGGTTATCCGCTGGGGCGATGATTTTATCGAATGTACCCGCGGCGAGCTGCATGCGGTGGATATGGACATGAATCATATTCCCGACGCCGCCATGACCATCGCCACCACAGCGCTGTTTGCCGGCGGCACCACCCGGCTGCGCAATATTTATAATTGGCGGGTGAAAGAGACCGACCGGCTGTCGGCAATGGCCGCCGAACTGCGCAAAGTGGGCGCAGAGGTAGTGGAAGGGGAGGATTTCATCGAGATAACCCCGCCCAAGACGCTGAAGTGCGCCG
This sequence comes from Sodalis ligni, assembly GCF_016865525.2. NCBI lineage: Bacteria > Pseudomonadati > Pseudomonadota > Gammaproteobacteria > Enterobacterales > Bruguierivoracaceae > Sodalis > Sodalis ligni. The sequence continues at coordinate 1,807,229 of NZ_CP075169.1, forward strand.
AAATCGGCACCTACAACGATCACCGGATGGCAATGTGTTTTTCATTGGTAGCCTTATCCGATACGCCGGTCACCATACTCGATCCCAAATGCACTCATAAGACTTTTCCGGATTATTTTCAGCAGCTGGCGGCCATCAGCACGCTGAAGTAGACGCCGGTCCGGCGGAAGGATGGCGGTCTTTTTTCGTCCCGGGGCTCTCCCGGACGCATTGGGCCGTTAGTCGTGGAACATAATGGAAGCGGGTAGGGAAATTGTCGGATTGCCCGCGAAGCCAATCCTGTCGCCGGCTTGGCCGCTTAAGGATATTCCTTGCCGCCAGTCCGCGCGGAAACGGCGCGGGCAGACTACAATCGAGCCAACGGACGGAAGATATTTCCTTATTGGATTAGCCGCGTGCAAGGGTAACCTATATTCCATAATGATGCGTATAATGCCCCACAAGACGTTTCGTTATTATGGAAATGAAGTTTCCCGCTGAGAGGAGAAAACAACAATGGCAGCAGTCGTCCCGGTGATCACCATCGACGGACCGAGCGGTGCAGGGAAAGGTACGTTGTGTAAAGCATTGGCGGAAGCATTGCAGTGGCATTTGCTCGATTCCGGTGCCATTTACCGGGTTTTGGCGTTGGCGGCATTACACCATCAAGTGGATATCAGTGCCGAAGACACCCTTGTTCCTCTGGCCGCGCACCTTGATGTGCATTTCAAGGTACTGGACGGGCAGTTGGAAATCGTGCTGGAAGGGGAAGATGTCGGCCAGGAAATCCGTACTGAAACCGTTGGCAATACCGCCTCGAAAATCGCCGCTTTTCCGCGGGTCCGCGAGGCATTGCTGCGCCGCCAGCGCGCTTTTCGCGAAGCGCCGGGGCTTATCGCCGACGGCCGGGATATGGGCACGGTGGTGTTCGCCGACGCGCCGGTGAAGATTTTTCTTGACGCGTCGCCGGAAGAAAGAGCGCACCGACGCATGCGGCAGTTGCAGGAAAAGGGCTTTAGTGTTAACTTTGAACGCCTTTTATCCGAGATAAAAGAACGGGACAGCCGCGACAGGAATCGTCCGGTGGCGCCGCTGATACCGGCGCCTGACGCGCTGGTACTGGATTCCACCAGTATGACTATCGAAGAAGTGATAGCCCAGGCGTTAAGCCATTCCCGACGGATCCTGGCGTTAGCATAGCTGTGCATGAATCAAATACCCTGTTGCAAGGACCGGCAACGGGGCGTGTAAAACAACCCCATCAAGCAGGATGCCGGATGGACGTTAATCAAAAACACCTGAAGATTATCAAATATGACAGAATCTTTTGCTCAACTCTTTGAAGAATCCCTGAAAGAAATCGAAACCCGCCCCGGTTCGATTGTACGCGGTACCGTTGTATCCATCGATAAAGATGTCGTTCTGGTTGACGCCGGACTGAAATCCGAATCCGCCATTCCCATTGAACAGTTCAAAAATGCCCAGGGCGAACTGGAAATCAAGGTCGGCGATCAGGTTGACGTTGCGCTTGACGCAGTGGAAGACGGTTTCGGCGAGACACTGCTGTCCCGTGAAAAGGCCAAGCGCCATGAAGCCTGGCTGATGCTGGAAAAAGCCTACGAAGAAGCCGCTACCGTTACCGGCATCATCAACGGCAAGGTCAAGGGCGGCTTCACCGTCGAACTGAACGGCATCCGTGCGTTTTTGCCGGGTTCGCTGGTGGACGTGCGTCCGGTACGCGATACCCTGCATCTGGAAGGCAAAGAGCTTGAGTTTAAAGTGATCAAGCTGGACCAGAAACGCAACAATGTCGTCGTTTCCCGTCGTGCGGTCATCGAATCCGAAAACAGCGCTGAACGTGACCAACTGCTGGAAAACCTGCAGGAAGGCATGGAAGTCAAGGGTATCGTCAAGAACCTTACCGACTACGGCGCCTTCGTTGATCTGGGCGGCGTGGACGGCCTGCTGCACATTACCGATATGGCCTGGAAACGCGTTAAGCATCCGAGCGAAATCGTCAATGTCGGCGATGAAATCACCGTCAAGGTTCTGAAATTCGATCGCGAACGCACCCGTGTTTCCCTGGGCCTGAAACAGCTTGGCGAAGATCCGTGGGTTGCTATTGCCAAACGTTATCCTGAAGGTACCCGCCTGACCGGCCGCGTCACCAATCTTACCGATTACGGCTGCTTCGTTGAAATCGAAGAAGGCGTTGAAGGTCTGGTGCACGTTTCGGAAATGGATTGGACCAACAAGAACATCCATCCGTCCAAGGTTGTCAACGTGGGCGACGTGGTTGAAGTGATGGTGCTGGATATCGACGAAGAACGCCGCCGCATTTCCCTGGGCCTGAAACAGTGCAAAGCCAACCCGTGGCAGCAGTTCGCCGAAACCCACAACAAGGGCGACCGCGTTGAGGGCAAGATCAAGTCCATTACCGATTTCGGTATCTTTATCGGCCTGGACGGCGGTATCGACGGTCTGGTCCATCTGTCCGATATTTCCTGGAACGTGGCCGGTGAAGAAGCCGTGCGCGAATACAAGAAAGGCGACGAAATTGCCGCCGTTGTGCTGCAGGTGGACGCAGAACGCGAACGTATTTCCCTCGGCGTGAAGCAGCTGGCTGAAGACCCGTTCAATAACTATTTGTCTTTGAACAAGAAAGGCACCATTGTTACCGGTAAAGTCACTGCAGTTGACGCGAAAGGTGCTACAGTTGAATTAGCAGGCGGCGTGGAAGGATATCTGCGCGCCTCTGAAGCCTCGCGTGACCGCATTGAAGACGCTACACTGGTTCTGAACGTGGGCGACGACGTTGAAGCAAAATTCACCGGCGTTGATCGTAAAAACCGCGTTGTGAGCCTGTCGGTACGTGCCAAGGACGAAGCTGACGAGAAAGAAGCTATCGCTACTGTGAATACCAAGCAGGAAGATACCGGCAACTTCTCCAGCGCTATGGCCGAAGCGTTCAAAGCAGCTAAAGGCGAATAATAAGGGGGAGCGGTTTTATCGCCGCTCCTGGACGGTAGCTAAGTGAGTCGCGCGCCGCTTTGATGATGGTGGGTGCGCGAACTTGGAGGAACTATGACCAAGTCTGAACTTATTGAAAGACTTGCTGGCCAGCACGCTCATATACCGGCTAAAGTTGTTGAGGATGCGGTGAAAGAGATGCTTGAACATATGGCGACTACCCTCGCCAGCGGTGAGCGCATCGAAATCCGTGGTTTCGGCAGTTTTTCGCTTCACTACCGTGCACCGCGAGTCGGACGTAACCCGAAAACCGGGGATAAAGTGGAATTGGAAGGCAAATACGTCCCCCATTTCAAACCCGGCAAGGAATTACGCGACCGCGCCAATATTTATGGTTCATAACGCAAAGATCATGCTATAAGCGCGTTTGAAAACCTCGCATATAAGACACCTTCGGGTGTCTTTTTTTTGTTTTCGCGGTAGGGATAACGTCCTAAGCGGTAAGAAAATGCACGTGAATACGCATCATTAGCTGTATCGCTGCAATCACAGCACTCTTTGCCGAACGGGCCGCGATAACTGATCATAGGGCGATGGCGCCGCCCGTCAGGCTATTCCACAATCGGTTGATACTCCCCTCCCGGGGCCTGCTGATTCATTTCCTGACGGATCATGGATGCCGATATCTCTTAATCACCTTGCCCTGTCCGCCATTCTCGGCGTGCTGCCGCTGACCTTGCTGCCGCAATTGCCCGGCACGGCGACGCTTTACGGCATTATGGCCGCAGCCTGGCTGCTGGTCATGAGCCGGGCATATTTCCCGCTGCTGGCGGCCGTTGCCTTGGCGAGCTTTGTCTGGGGATGCTGGTGCGCCGGGCATCTATTACAGCAAACCTCGCAACTGTCCAGGCCCATAATCACCGTACAGGCTACCATCGCCAGCATCTCTTATACTGAGCATCCCCGCTCAAGGGCGCTAATAAAAATTACCCACGCCGGCGTCCGGCGGGTCTTCCCGCCGGTTTATGCCTCGGTAGGCTGGGCGTCGTTGCCGTCGCCGTGGTGCGCCGGCCAGCAATGGCGGATGACCTTGAAACTGCGGCCACAGCACAGCCGCCTGAATGAGGGCGGTTTCGACAGCCAGCGCTGGGGCATCGCCAATCATCAGCCGCTGGTGGGACGAGTCATCAAGGCCAGGGTTATAGATGTCCGCTGCAACCTGCGCCAGCGGCTGATAGATAATTCATATCGGCATATCAAGGGGCTTGACTGGCCGTCAATCCTGCTGGCGCTGGCTTTCGGCGAGGGTAAAACCATGCCGGAGAATATCCGATTGGCACTGCAGCAAACCGGCACCGCCCATTTGATGGCCATCTCCGGCCTACACATCTCCCTTGCGGCCATGTTCGGCTGGCTGGTGGGGCGGGGCGGGCAGTTTTTCCTGCCGATGCGCTGGATAAGCCCGGCCATGCCTTTGGCGGTGAGCTGGCTGACCGCCGCGGGCTACGTCTGGATCTCCGGCGTCAATTTTCCGGCGGTCCGGGCCCTGATTGCGCTGTCCTTGTGGATCCTGCTGCGTATACGCGGAGCCCATTGCAGCGCCTGGCAAGTCTGGCTGTGGTGCGTCGCCCTGATACTGGTTACCGACCCTCTTAGCGTGCTGTCCACCAGTCTGTGGTTATCCTGCCTGGCGGTATCGGCACTCATTATCTGGTTTCAATGGGCGCCGCTGCCGGTTGGCTGCCAATCCGGCAAGCGATGGCTCGTCCTGCGCTGGCTGCATCTGCAAACCGGCATGACCCTGTTGCTGCTGCCGCTGCAATGGGGTCTGTTCCACGGCGCCAATCCCTGGTCCTTACCCGCCAATCTCTGGGCGGTGCCGCTGGTTTCATTCATCACCACCCCGCTGATTCTTTCGGCCCTGTGTTTTACCCTGCAGCCGCAGGTGGGCGCGTTATTATGGCGTTTGGCAGACTACTCCCTAGACTGGGTGTTCATGCCATTGCCCAGATTGCAGCGAGGCTGGTTTGAGCTGGCGGAAACCGGCATGGCTTTCAGTATCGGCGGCTGGCTGGCGGTGGTTATCTGGCGCTTCGGCTGGTGGAAAACCTATGGGTTGAACATGGCGGTGATAAGCGCTCTGCTGTTGCAGCCCAAGGAAAACCAGCGTCCACGCTGGCGGCTGGATATGCTGGATGTGGGCCACGGCCTGGCGGTGGCCGTGGAACGCAACGGCCGGGTGTTTTATACGATACCGGCGTCAGCTGGAAAGGCGGCGACATCGGCAAAGCTGAAATCGTGCCTTATTTCATCTGGCGCGGCCTGGCGCCGGAGGCCATCTGGCTGAGCCACAGCCATCAGGATCATATCGGCGGTTTGGATACCCTTAAGAAGGTCTATCCCCGTGTCCCGGTGGCCAGCTCCTATCGCGCCGACGATCACCGGCCCTGTCTCAAGGGACAGCGCTGGGTCTGGCAGGGGTTGCGCTTTGAGGTGCTGTGGCCGCCCAAGCAGGTGGCGAAAGCCAATAATAATGATTCGTGCGTGATTCGAATCGATGACGGCAAGTATCGGGTGCTGCTGACCGGCGATATCGAAGCGCCGGCTGAGCGAGCCCTTATCCGCGCCGGCCGCGGTTTATTGCGGGCGGATATTTTGCAAGTGCCGCACCATGGCAGCAAAACTTCGTCCACCAGACCGTTTTTGAGAGCGGTGCGGCCCAAGGCCGCCCTGGCATCGGCGGCGCGTTTCAACCAGTGGCGTCTGCCGGCGGAAAAGATCCGTCTTCGATACCGTCAAGAGGGCATTCCCTGGCACGATACCGGACGATCGGGACAGATCAGCGTGCGGTTTTACGATGATAAATGGGTGATAAAAGATTATCGGGAACAAATAATGCCCCGATGGTATCACCAGTGGTTTGGCGTCCAGGCGGATAATGGGTAGAATGGTCGGCTATTTAGTCTAAGCGCTGGTTAATTAAATGCTAAATGATAAAGATCTCTCCACGTGGCAGACGTTTCGTCGCCTCTGGCCGATGATCTCCCCTTTTAAGACCGGCTTGATCGCCGCGTCTATTGCGGTGATTCTTAATGCTGCCAGCGATACGTTAATGTTATCTCTGCTTAAGCCTCTTTTGGATGATGGCTTTGGTAAAACCAACAGCCGAATCCTGGTCTGGATGCCTCTGGTGGTCATCGGTTTGATGATAGTGCGCGGGGTGACCGGATTTGTCTCAAGCTACTGCGTGGCATGGGTATCCGGCAAGGTGGTGATGCAGATGCGCCGTCGGCTGTTCAGCCATATGATGGGCATGCCGGTATCCTTTTTCGATCAGCAATCCACCGGCACGCTCCTGTCGCGCATCACCTATGACTCGGAGCAGGTGGCTTCGTCGTCGTCCGGCGCGCTGATAACCGTCATCCGTGAAAGCGCCTCGATTATCGGCCTGTTTGTCATGATGTTCTATTACAGCTGGCAGCTCTCCTTGATCCTGGTGGTTATCGCGCCCATCGTCTCCGTGTCTATCCGTCAGGTGTCCAAGCGTTTTCGCAATATCAGTAAAACCATGCAGAATACCATGGGCCAGGTCACCACCAGCGCCGAACAAATGCTCAAGGGACACAAAGAAGTATTGATTTTCGGCGGCCAGAAGGTGGAAAGCGAACGCTTCGACCATGTCAGTAACCGGATGCGGCAGCAGGGCATGAAAATGGTGTCCGCCGCGTCGGTATCCGACCCGGTGATCCAGTTTATCGCTTCCCTGGCACTGGCCTTTGTGCTGTATGCCGCCAGTTTCCCAAGCGTTATGCAAAACCTGACCGCCGGGACCATCACGGTAGTGTTTTCATCCATGATTGCCCTGATGCGGCCGCTGAAATCCCTCACTAACGTCAACGCGCAGTTTCAGCGCGGCATGGCGGCCTGCCAGACCCTATTCGCCATTTTGGATATGGAAAAGGAAAAGGATGAAGGCACGCGGGTTGTCGAGCGCGCCGAAGGAAATATTGAATTCCGTCACGTGACCTTCTCTTACCCGGGCTCCGATGTACCCTCGCTGCGGGATATCAATCTGACCATCCCAGCGGGTAAAACCGTGGCGCTGGTGGGACGTTCGGGTTCCGGAAAATCCACTATCGCCAATCTGCTGACCCGTTTTTATGACGTGCAGGAAGGACAGGTGCTGCTGGACGGCTATGATCTGCGGGAATATACCCTGCCGTCGCTGCGGGATCAGGTGGCGCTGGTGTCACAAAATGTGCATCTTTTCAATGACACCATTGCCAATAATATTGCCTATGCCCGCAAGGACCGGTTCACCGCGGCGGAAATCGAGAATGCGGCCCGCATGGCTTACGCCATGGACTTTATTGAAAAAATGGAGCACGGGCTGGATACGGTAATCGGCGAGAACGGCGTATTGCTCTCGGGGGGACAGCGCCAGCGCATCGCGATTGCCCGTGCGCTGCTGCGCGACTGTCCGGTGTTGATTCTTGATGAAGCTACTTCGGCGCTGGATACCGAATCGGAACGCGCCATACAGAAAGCGCTGGACGAACTGCAGAAAAACCGCACCTCGCTGGTGATTGCCCATCGGCTGTCAACCATCGAAAAAGCGGATGAAATCCTGGTGGTGGAAGACGGCAGAATCGTTGAGCGCGGCTCGCACGGAGAGCTATTGGCTAAAAAAGGCGCCTATGCCCAACTCTACCGGCTGCAGTTCGGCAATGATTGATCGCATCTGGTTCGGCGGAACGCGGTGGTATTGGCTTTTACTGCCCTTTTCCTGGCTGTACGGACTGGTGAGCGCCCTGATTAAAGCCAGCTACCGGCGGGGCTGGCGCAAAACCTCGCGTTTCCCGTTGCCGGTGGTGGTGGTGGGAAATCTGACGGCGGGGGGCAATGGAAAAACGCCGGTGGTATTGTGGCTGGTGACGCATTTGCAGCAGAGGGGATGGCGGGTCGGCGTCGTTTCCCGCGGCTATGGCGGCCGGGCCGAACGGTATCCGCTGCTGCTGGACGACAAAACCCATCCCCGGCAGGCCGGGGATGAGCCGGTGCTGATTTTTCAGCGCACCGGCGCACCGGTGGCGGTCTCCCCCAGCCGCGTCGACGCGGTGAAGGCCTTGCTGAAACAGCAGCCCCTGGATGTGGTGATTACCGACGACGGATTGCAGCATTATGCGCTGGCCCGCGATATCGAATGGGTGGTGATAGACGGCGAGCGGCGGTTCGGCAACGGTTGGTGGCTGCCGGCCGGCCCGATGCGCGAGCGTGCCTATCGGCTAAAAAGCGTCAGCGCAATCATCACCAACGGCGGCTGTGCGCTGCCGGGGGAGGTGCCGATGCGGCTGCTGGCGGGGGAGGCCGTTAATCTTGTCAGCGGACAGACCCGGCAAGTGGAAAGCCTTTCCCAGGTGGTGGCAATGGCGGGCATCGGCCATCCGCCACGCTTTTTTGCCACGCGGCGCGCACAGGGCGTCGAGCCGGTACGGGAAGTCTCCTTCGCCGATCATCAGTCCTATCGGCGCGAACAGCTGTCTGTCCTGACCTCACCGGGACAGGTCCTGGTAATGACGGAGAAAGACGCGGTTAAATGCAGGGAGTTCGCGCAGGAGAACTGGTGGTATATCCCGGTAAATGCCCGATTGCCGGAGGGGGATGAAGAATCGTTGCTAGCACCCATTGAACAACTTATCCGGCGCTATCGCCAAGGAACCGCGCCTTCGAATTGACCAGCCCAAAAAAACAATCGGCCCGATGGGGATACCATCAGGCCGAGAGAGCGATGTATTTCTTGCTTAGCGGCTAAAATTAGCGAACATAGCAATGATTTTATTTACTGTTTTCATGGCAGGTTGTCTCTTAAATTCCGAAACTGTGATGTGGCTCACAAAAAATACTACGCTTTTAACAGCTCGAGATCAATCACCTTTGTACAAAATTTGATAGTTATGGCCTCCTGTTGCGATAGGCAGGGGGTGGCGATGTTCTCAGGCACTCTTCTGGCTCCTCACACACTATTGCGGCACTCTTCCATTCCCGCCCGGCAGCGCAATATGCTATCCTCAGGGCCATCAACCCATGGCGGGATATGTAGGCTGGAGGAAACATGGATCATCGTTTACTGGAAATCGTAGCGTGCCCGGTATGTAATGGGAAACTTTATTTTAACAAAGAAAAACAAGAGCTTATTTGCAAGTCAGACGCCTTGGCTTACCCGGTTCGCGACGGTATCCCGGTCCTGCTGGAAAGCGAGGCCCGCGCAATGACCCTGGACGAGACAAATCAATGAGTTTTGTTGCTATTATTCCCGCACGGTTCGCATCCAGCCGTTTGCCGGGCAAACCGCTGGCGGATATCAATGGTAAGCCGATGGTGGTGCATGTGATGGAGCGGGCCCGTGAGTCCGGGGCGGATCGTGTCATTGTGGCCACCGATCATGCCGGCGTGGTGGACGCGGTCAGGCAGGCGGGCGGTGAGGTCTGCCTCACGCGGGCCGACCATCACTCCGGTACCGAACGCCTGGCGGAAGTGATTGAACGCTATCAATTCAAAGATTCCCAAATCGTGGTGAATGTGCAGGGCGACGAGCCCCTTATCCCGCCGTCGATTATCCGTCAGGTCGCGGATAACCTGGCGAACTGCGAGGCGGGCATGGCTACCCTGGCGGTGCCGATCCGCACGGCGGAGGAAGCCTTTAACCCGAATGCGGTTAAGGTGGTCATGGATGCCAAAGGGTTCGCGCTCTACTTTTCACGGGCGCCGATTCCCTGGGATCGTGGGCGTTTTCCCCATCCCCGGGAACGGATTGGCGATCCCTTCCTGCGGCATATCGGCATATATCCCTATCGGGCCGGTTTTATCCGCCGCTACGTCGATTGGTCCCCCAGCCGCCTGGAGCAAATCGAAATGCTCGAACAGCTCAGAGTGCTCTGGTACGGTGAAAAAATCCACGTGGCGGTGGCCAGGGAAGTGCCGGGTCTCGGCGTGGATACTCAGGAAGAATTGAACCTGGTCCGCCAGCTGTTGCAACAGCCGTAATGCCAATACATTAAGATTGATACCGGATAAGCGGCGCTAATCCGGTATCATTGCCTCGATTACCGGTCTTTTCCGCTAAAGCTTGATCTGAAACGAGGAATTTTCCTGACGATGCCAGCATCATGACAAGTGTATATTATTCATTCTTTATTATTACTGGTTAAGGTTCTATCTGTCATGGAACAGTTGAAAGCGGAGTTAAGCGCTGTATTGGGCGAGCCTTTAAGCCGTCTCGAACGGATTAGCGAACAGCCCTACGCACACCTTTACGCCATGTACGATAAGGAAGGAAATCCGCTGTCTTTGCTGGCGAAAAGTTACGTCTGCCAGGGTATCGCCCAGCAGGAAGCCTACAAACTCTCCATGCTGGCCCGTGAGGGGGACGTGCGGTTGCCGACGGTATACGGACTGGTGGTCACCCAGCAAGCGCCTTATAAAGAGCTGTTGCTGATGGAACGCCTGCGCGGAGTTTCGGTGGAAGCGCCCACCCGGACGCCCCAGCGCTGGGCGCTGCTGAAAGATCATATCGTCGAATGCGTGCTGGCCTGGCATCGCATCGATAGCCATGGCTTAGTGGGCACGGTGGACAGTACCCAGGATAATACCTGGTCGAAATGGTACGCGCAGCGTATGGAAGTGATCTGGTCAACCCTGCTGAAAGTTTCGGCCCCGCTGTTGACCTATGAAGATCGAAGCTTATTGTTCCGCACCCGCCAAAGCAGGGAAAAGCTGTTCGCGGAAGACCCTGAAAACTGCGTGCTGGTGCACGGCAATCTTACCTTGCGCAGCATGCTGAAAGATTCCCGCACCGACCAGTTGCTGGCGATGCTCAACCCCGGCCCGATGTTATGGGCGCCAAGGGAATATGATCTGTTCCGGCTGTGCGAGGACGGCATGGCGAAAGAGCTATTGTACCATTACCTCAGCAAGGCGCCGGTATCGGAAGCCTTTCTTTACCGCCGCTGGATTTACGCTATCTGGGAGGCGGCGGCCCGCTATATCCACACCGGTTTTCTGGATCGCGGCGTGTTCCAACAGGCCGGTCCCGAGCTGCGGCCCTGGCTGGATTGACCCGCCCCTGAACTCAGGTGGCGGAATCGCCGGTCATCCTCTGCCAAAGTCCGCCGAGAGTCTCATACCAGGCGCGTTCCGTATGTCCCAGCCAGAGCGCCGAGGGATAGATCCGTTCCCAGAAATTCAACGCACTGGTCACTGCCAGCTGATTGGCCGGCACCGGAATCGGCGATAGGCCCGAGGCCTGGAAGAAACGCATTGCCCGCGGCAAATGATTGGCCGACGTCACCAGAAGAAACGGTGCCCGGCCCACCAGGGCTGCGACGCCGGCGGCTTCCTGCCCGGTATCGCGGGGCTTTTCCAGCTTGATGATATCCCCGGCCGGGACCCCGAGGCTTTCCGCTACCCGCGCGGCGGTTTCAGCGCTGCTGACCGGATTGTCCGCCGCCGCGCCGCCGGTGAAGACCATTTTGGACCCGGGATGGTTTCGGTACTGTCTGATACCTTCCACCACCCGCGGCAGGCTATTATTGACCAGGTTAGAGCTCGGCGCCCAATGGGGATTAAAGGTATACCCGCCCCCCAGCACCACCACATAAGCGATGCTGGTCCCGGTATCGTCATAAGTGGGATAGGCCGCTTCCAAGGGAGCGAGCAGCCTGTCCGCAATGGGTTGCAGGCTTAACAGCAGCAGGGTAAGCCAGCTTAGGGATACCAGGATTCTGCCGGTTATCTGCCGGCGGCTGAACCAAAGCAGAATAAGGCCCGCCGCCATCAGCAGCATAAGCAGCGGTAAAGGCGACAGCAGGCCGCCGACTATTTTTTTAAGCGCAAAAAGCATCAAAAAACGCTCCTATTGGGTGAAATCTAAGCAACCAGGCACGATCCGGCGCCATAAAGATCCATTCTAAGTCAGCCTGTGACAAAATAGTTTATTCACGGCGGGTTTATGGTAAAAACGCCTGTAGCGAACGCCATGCCCGGAGCATCTATCATGCAGGACCGCAATTTTGATGATATCGCCGAAAAATTCGTGGGTAATATTTACGGCACCACCAAGGGCCTGATCCGCCAGGCGGTGGTATGGCAGGATTTGCAGGAACTGTTGACCAGGTTGCCCTCGCGCCCGCTCTACATTCTCGACGCCGGCGGCGGAGAGGGGCGCATGGCCTGCCAACTGGCGGCCCTCGGTCATCGGGTATTGCTGTGCGATGTATCCGCCGACATGTTAGCGCGGGCGCGGCAACTGGCAAGTCTCCAAGGTGTGATGGATTACATGCAATTTGTACAAAGCGCCGCGCAGACCGTTGCCCCCCATTTGGAAAGGCCGGTTGATCTGATATTGTTGCATGCGGTCCTGGAGTGGGTAGCCGAGCCCAGGGAGCTATTGTACAAACTTTATGAATATCTGGCCCCGGCTGGCGCTCTGTCATTAATGTTTTACAATAAGCACGGTCTAGTTATGCGTAATATGATCCTGGGCAATATCGAATTTGTGAAATCAGGCATGCCGAAACGGAAAAAACGCTCGTTAATGCCGGATCATCCCTGCGATCCCGAACAGGTCTACGGCTGGCTGGCCGATATGGGGATGACCGTCAGCGGCAAAAGCGGTGTCCGGGTGTTTCATGACTACCTGCAAAACAAGCAGCAGCAACAGGATGATTTTCCGGCATTATTGGCGATGGAGCAGCGGTATTGCCGGCAGGAACCCTTTATCGGCATGGGACGCTACATCCACGTCATGGCGCATAAACTTCCCCTGAAGGATGGATTATGAGTGAATTTTCCCAGACTGTACCCGAACTGGTGGCCTGGGCGCGTAAGAATGATTTCTCTTTGTCGCTGCCCATTGAGCGACTGGCTTTTGTGTTGGCCATCGCCACCCTCAACAGCGAGCGGATGGACGGCGAAATGACCGAAGGGGAACTGGTGGACGCGTTCCGCCACGTCAGCAAGGGCTTTGAACAAACCCATGAAACGGTGACGCTGCGCGCCAATAATGCCATTAATGACCTGGTGCGCCAGCGATTGCTCAACCGCTTCATCAGCGAGCAGGTGGAAGGCAATGCCATCTACCGTCTGACGCCGCTGGGCATCGGCATCAGCGACTACTATATCCGCCAGCGCGAATTTTCCACCCTGCGCCTGTCTGTGCAATTGTCCATCGTCGCCCAGGAACTTCAGCGGGCGGCCGAAGCGGCCGAAGAAGACGGCGATGAATTTCACTGGCACCGCAATGTGTTCGCGCCCTTGAAATATTCGGTGGCGGAAATATTCGATAGTATCGATATGACGCAGCGCATCATGGATGAACAGCAGCAATCGGTGAAAGACGACATCGCCGAACTGTTGAACCAGGACTGGCGCGCCGCCATCGCCAGCTGCGAATCCCTGCTGTCGGAAACCTCAGGCACCCTGCGGGAACTGCAGGATACCCTGGAAGCGGCGGGGGACAAGCTGCAGGCCAACCTGCTGCGCATTCAGGATGCGACGCTGGGACACCAGCATCTCGTCTTTATCGATAAGCTGGTGCTTGACCTGCAGAACAAGCTGGATCGCATTACCAGCTGGGGCCAGCAGGCCATCGATCTCTGGATTGGTTATGACAGGCATGTGCACCGGTTTATCCGCACCGCCATCGATATGGATAAAAACCGGGTATTCGCCCAGCGTCTGCGGCAATCGGTACAGCACTATTTCGAACAGCCCTGGACGCTGACCTTTGCCAATGCCGATCGGTTGCTGGATATGCGCGATGAAGAATTGATGCTGCGTACCGAAGAAGTCACCGGCGAATTGCCGCCGGATATGGAGTACGAAGAATTCAATGAAATCCGCGAGCAGCTGGCCGCCATGGTGGAAAACGCCCTGGCGGTGTATAAGCAGCAGCGGTTGCCCCTGGATCTCGGCCGGGTGATGCGCGATTACCTGATACGCTTCCCGCGCGCGCGGCAGTTCGACGTTGCGCGCATTTTGGTTGATCAGGCCGTACGTCTGGGTGTGGCCGAATCAGATTTTTCCGGATTACCGCCGCAGTGGCAGGCAATCAACGATTACGGTGCTAAGGTACAGGCCCATGTCATCGATAAGTACTGAAGAAAACATGCCGGTTAAGCTGGCGAAAGCGCTGTGTAACGCGCTGTTCCCGGCGCTGGACAGCCAGCTGCGTTCCGGTCGGCATATCGGCGTCGAAGAGCTGGACAATCACGCTTTCCTGATGGATTTCCAGGAGGAGCTTGAGGGCTTCTATCGCCGCTATAACGTGGAACTGGTCCGCGCGCCGGAGGGCTTTTTCTATCTTCGCCCGCGGTCTACGACGCTTATTCCTCGTTCGGTATTGTCCGAGCTGGATATGATGGTGGGCAAGATACTCTGCTACCTCTATCTCAGTCCCGAGCGCCTGGCCCATGAAGGGATTTTCACCCAGCAGGAGCTTTACGACGAACTGCTCAGCCTGGCGGATGAAAACAAACTGCTTAAACTGGTGAATCAGCGTTCCACCGGCTCGGATTTCGACCGGCAAAAGCTGCAGGAAAAGGTCCGTACCTCCCTCAATCGTCTGCGGCGGTTAGGCATGGTGTGGTTTATGGGCAACGATGCCGCCAAATTCCGTATCACAGAAGCGGTGTTTCGTTTCGGTGCCGATGTGCGCAGCGGCGACGACCCGCGCGAGGCCCAGTTGCGTATGATACGCGATGGCGAAGCGATGCCTATCGAGCAGGCATTATCCCTGAATGACGAGCAGGACGATAATGACGCAAACGGCATGATGAATGACGGAGAGTCAGATAGCGCCGAGGATGAACAGGCATGATTGAACGTGGTAAATTTCGCTCATTGACACTGGTTAACTGGAACGGATTCTTCGCCCGTACTTTCGATCTGGACGGGTTGGTCACCACCCTGTCCGGCGGTAACGGCGCGGGAAAATCCACCACCATGGCCGCCTTTATCACCGCGCTTATTCCGGACTTGACCTTACTGCATTTTCGTAACACCACGGAAGCCGGGGCCACCAGCGGATCGCGGGACAAAGGCCTGCACGGGAAACTGCGCGCCGGGGTCTGCTATGCCGCCCTTGACGTGATCAACTCCCGCCATCAGCGGGTGCTGGTGGGTGTGCGGCTGCAGCAAATCGCCGGACGCGATCGCAAGGTGGATATCAAGCCCTTCATGATCCAGGGCCTGCCCGTCGCGGTGCAGCCCACGGAGATCCTGACGCAAATCGTCGGCGATCGCCAGGCGCGCGTGCTGAGCCTGCAGGAAGTCAAGGAACGGGTGGAAGAGCATGAAGAGGTGCAGTTTAAAATCTTCAATTCCATCACCGATTACCATTCCCTGATGTTCGACCTGGGGGTTATTCCCCGCCGTCTGCGCTCCGCCGCCGATCGCAGCAAGTATTACCGGCTGATTGAAGCGTCGCTGTACGGCGGCATCTCCAGCGCCATTACCCGATCCCTGCGGGATTACCTGCTGCCGGAAAACAGCGGCGTACGCAAGGCATTCCAGGATATGGAAGCCGCCCTGCGGGAAAACCGCATGACGCTGGAGGCCATTAGGGTCACCCAATCGGACCGCGATCTTTTCAAGCATCTGATTTCCGAGGCCACCTCTTATGTGGCGGCGGACTATATGCGCCACGCCAATGAGCGGCGCCTGCATCTTGATCAGGCGCTTTCCCTCCGGCGCGATCTCTTCAGCAGCCGCAAACAGCTGGCGGCCGAGCAGTACCGTCATGTGGACATGGCGCGTGAGCTGGCGGAAGTGATGGGCAGCGAGTCGGATCTGGAAACCGACTACCAGGCGGCCAGCGATCATTTGAATCTGGTGCAAACGGCCATGCGCCAGCAGGAGAAGGTTAACCGCTATCGCGACGACATCGATGAGCTGACCTTCCGCCTGGAAGAGCAGACCGAAGTGGTGGCGGAGGCCAGCGGGATCCAGCAGGATAATGAGGCCCGCCTGGAGGCCGCCGAGCTTGAGGTGGACGAACTTAAAAGCCAGCTCGCCGATTACCAGCAGGCCTTGGATGTGCAGCAAACCCGCGCCATTCAATACCAGCAGGCATTGCAAGCGCTGGAGCGCGCCCGCGAGCTCTGCCGGGCGCCGGATCTGACCGCCGACAGCGCCGAGCGTGAACTGGCGCTGTTCCAAGACAAGGAACAGGAAGCCACCGAAGCCCTGCTGCAACTGGAACAAAAGCTGAGCGTCGCCCAGGCGGCTCACAGCCAGTTTGAGCAAGCCTACGGGCTGGTGGAACGGATTGCCGGAGCTACGCCCCGCGGCGAAGCCTGGCAGGCGGCCCGTGAGCTGTTGCGCGACGCGGCCTCGCTGCGGCATCAGGCCGAACGGTTGCATCCGCTGCGCGGCCAGTTGAACGAACTGGAACAGCGTCTGCGTGAACAGCAGGACGCACAGCGTCTCCTGGCGGATTTCAGCAAACGTCTGGGGACCGATTACCAGCCGGAAGAGCTGGACGCGGCGCAGCAAGAGCTGGAGGCACAGGTTGAAACGCTGTCGGTTTCGGTGTCCGAGGCCGGCGAGCGCCGCATGGGGCTGCGGCAGGAATTTGACCAGCTTGCGCAGCGGCTGCAAATGCTGACCCAGCGTGCCCCGGCATGGCTGGCGGCGCAGGACGCGTTGACCGCGCTCGAAGAGCAGAGCGGCGAGCGCCTTGAAAGCGGCTCCCTGGTTACCGAGTATATGCAGCAACTGCTGGAACGCGAACGCGAGACCACGGTGGAGCGTGATGAAGTGGCCGGCGTCAAGCGGGGCATCGAGGAGCAAATTGAACGCCTGAGCCATCCGGGGGGCAGCGAGGACCTGCGTCTGGCTACCCTGGCGGAACGTTTCGGCGGCGTATTGCTCTCGGAAATCTACGATGATGTCACGTTTGACGATGCGCCATACTTCTCCGCACTGTACGGACCCTCGCGCCATGCCATCGTCGTGCCGGATTTATCCCGCATACGCGACCAGTTGGACGGCCTGGATGACTGCCCGGACGATCTCTATCTGATTGAGGGGGATCCGCAGTCCTTCGATGACAGCGTTTTCGGCATCGAAGAACTGGAAAAAGCGGTGCTGGTGAAAGTCGCCGATCGGCAATGGCGCTATTCCCGCTTCCCGGCGGTGCCGCTGTTCGGCCGCGCCGCCCGTGAAAACCGCTTGGAAAGCCTCAATGCCGAGCGCGACGCCCTGGCTGAACGTTATGCCACCCTCTCATTTGATGTGCAAAAGCTGCAGCGGCTGCATCAGGCTTTCGGCCGTTTTGTCGGCAGCCACCTAGGGGTAGCGTTCGAAAGCGATCCGGAAGCGGAGATCCGTGCGTTGACCAGCCGCCGCGGCGAGCTTGAACGGCTGCTGAGCGATCATGAAAACCAGCACCAGCAGCAGCGCCAGCAGTACGAATCGGCGCGGGAAGGACTCAGCCTGCTCAATCGGCTCATCCCCCGCATAAGTGTCCTGCTGGACGACACTCTGGCGGATCGACTCGAGACCATCCAGGGGGAGTGGGAAGAGGCACAGGATGCGGTGCGCTATCTGCAAACCCACGGCGCCGCCCTGGAGCAGTTGGAACCGCTGGCGGCGGTGCTGCAAAACGACCCCGAGCAGCATGAGCAGCTGCAGGCGGATTACCTGCAGGCGCAGCAAACGCAGCGCCTGGCCAAGCAACAGGCTTTCGCCTTGACGGAAGTGGTGCAGCGCCGCGCCCATTTCGGTTATTCCGATTCAGCCGGCATGCTGACGGAAAACTCGGACCTCAACGATAAGCTGCGCCAACGGCTGGAGCAGGCAGAAGCCGAACGCGGCCGGGCCCGGGACGCCTTGCGCCAGCATCAGGCCCGGCTCACCCAGCTGAATCAGGTGCTGGCGTCGCTGAAAAGCGCCTTCGACGCCAAACGGGACATGTACCAGGAGCTGACGCAGGAGTTGCAGGATATCGGAGTGCAGGCCGATGCCGAGGCGGAAGTGCGCGCCCGGGAGCGGCGTGATCAGCTGCATGCCTCCCTCGGCCAGAACCGCAGCCGCCGCAATCAGCTGGAAAAACAGATCACGTTCTGCGAGGCGGAAATGGACGGCCTGCAGAAAAAGCTGAACAAGCTGGAGCGGGATTACCACCAGATGCGCGAGCAGGTGGTGACGGCCAAGGCCGGCTGGTGCGCCGTGATGCGCCTGGTGAAGGACAACGGCGTCGAGCGGCGGCTGCATCGCCGTGAACTGGCGTACATGGAGGCGGACGATCTGCGTTCCATGTCCGACAAGGCCTTGGGCGCCCTGCGCCTGGCAGTGGCCGACAACGAGCATCTGCGGGATGTGCTGCGTTTATCGGAAGACCCGAAGCGGCCGGAGCGTAAAATCCAGTTCTTCATCGCCGTCTATCAGCATTTGCGCGAGCGTATCCGGCAGGATATCATCCGCACCGATGATCCGGTGGACGCCATTGAGCAAATGGAGATCGAACTGAGCCGGCTGACCGAAGAGCTCACCGCCCGCGAGCAAAAACTTGCCATCAGCTCCCGCAGCGTGGCCAATATCATCCGTAAAACCATTCAGCGCGAGCAAAACCGTATCCGTATGCTGAACCAGGGTTTGCAGGCGGTTAGCTTCGGCCAGGTGAAAAGCGTGCGGCTCAATGTCAACGTACGCGAGGCCCATGCCACCTTGCTGAGCGTGCTCAGCGAGCAGCAGGAGCAGCATCAGGATTTGTTCAGCAGTAACCGGCTGACCTTCTCCGAAGCCCTGGCGAAATTATACCAGCGGCTCAACCCGCAAATCGATATGGGGCAGCGGACGCCGCAGACCATCGGTGAAGAGCTGCTGGATTACCGCAACTACCTGGAAATGGAAGTGGAGGTCAACCGCGGTGCGGACGGCTGGCTGCGGGCGGAGAGCGGGGCGCTTTCCACCGGTGAGGCCATCGGTACCGGCATGTCGATATTGGTGATGGTGGTGCAAAGTTGGGAAGAGGAATCAAGCCGGCTGCGGGGTAAGGATATTTCGCCGTGCCGCCTGCTGTTCCTTGATGAAGCGGCGCGCCTGGACGCCAAATCCATCGCCACGCTGTTTGAGCTGTGCGACCGCCTGCAGATGCAGCTGATTATCGCCGCGCCGGAAAATATCAGCCCGGAAAAAGGCACCACCTATAAGCTGGTGAGAAAGGTCTTCAATAATCAGGAACACGTACATGTCGTGGGCCTGCGCGGCTTCGCCAACGAACTGCCCGCGCCGGCGCCCGTCGCGGCGCAGGAAGCATCCTAGCTTGGTCGGGACAGGCTGCCTGATCGTAAACACGCCGTGAACCCGTCCCTGGGGGCTCGATCCGCGCCGTCCCTGGCGCGGACGGTTTACTCTTCTGGCAGCCTGCCCCTCCCCATTAGCTCCGAGTATGCTTGTCAGCTGTGTGAGCCCCGCGAGGCGGCTTTTTTCCTCCTGTTTCGCTCCGTTGAAAAGTTTGTTAATTTCTTCGCAATTTCAGTAACGCATATTTGGCTTTCTGCTTATATACTAAGGAAAAGTCCCATGCGAAAATAGGACGATAATAATTAACAATTCAGCATACAGGGGACAAAGGATGTTACTGACAAGTACCGTGGTATGGCGACGTACGGTGACCGGCTGCCTGCTGGCTTCGTGCCTGTTTCCGCTGTTTGCTCCCAGGGCGCAGGTGGCCACCGCCCCGATATTGCCTGAGACCCATACCTTGGGTCACAGCGCTGCGGCGCTGGCGGCAGTGATGCCCGCCGGCATCAAACCCTTTTATGCCGGCCAGCTGGCGCTGATTTATTCCGCTCACCATAACCAGCCGCTGTGGCAAGATCGCGACGCGGTGCAGCAGTTCCAGCAGCAGCTGGCGGAGTTGGCGTTATCCGGCGTCCAGCCTCAGTTTATTGTCTGGACGCAGTGGTTAACCGATCCGCGCGTCAATGCGATGGCGCGGGATGTCATTCTCTCCGATGCGATGCTGGGATATTTGCAGTTTGTCTCCGGCGTCGATCAAAACGGCGAAAAATGGCTGTTCAACGATGGCCCGTACGTGCTTACCCCACCGCCGGAGCTGGCGGTTCAACACTGGCTGCATGCGGTGCATGACGGCAGCATCGGCCGGTTCGTCGCCGGCCTCGCGCCGCAGAACCCTCAATATCTGAAAATGCACCAGGCGTTGAAAACCATGTTGTCCGACACCCACCCCTGGCCGCGGCTGAACGGCCAGGAAAGCCTGCGGCCGGGGCAAATCAGCGATGATATTCCGGCCCTGAGGGAAATATTGCTGCGTAGCGGCATGCTGGCCGCGGCGCAGCCGGCGCCGGTGCCCACCGCGGATAATGCCCCCGCCGATGCCCGCGCGCCGGCGCCGGTGACCGACGCGCAGCAGTCGGTGGTGGTCAGCCCGGCCGCCGATTCCCCCAAACCCTCCGCTTCCACATCGGATCCTTCAGTCATCGCCACCGTCGATCCCCAGGACAAGGTTTTCACACCTGAGCTGGTGGATGGCGTCAAGCGTTTTCAAAGCTGGCAGGGACTGAACCCTGACGGGGTTATCGGCCGCCAGACCCGCGAATGGCTCAATGTCTCGCCTCAGGTCCGGGTCACCCTGCTGGCGCTGAATATCCAGCGCCTGCGGCTGCTGAATAAACAATTTAACACCTTCATCCAGGTGAATATTCCCAACTATTCGCTGGTGTACTATCACCAGGGCACCGAAGTGTTGTCATCAAGGGTCATCGTCGGCCGCCCAAGCCGCAAAACGCCGCTGATGCGCAGCGCGCTCAGCAGCGTGGTGCTGAATCCGCCGTGGAATGTTCCCACCTCGCTGGTTCAGAAAGATATCGTGCCGAAGGCTATGCGCGATCCGGGCTACCTGCAGCGCAACGGTTTTACCCTGCTATCCGGTTGGAGCAGCGATGCGGAAGTGGTGGATCCCGCCACTCTCGACTGGAATATGATATCGCCTGCCCATTTCCCTTACCGCCTGCGCCAGGTGCCGGGCGCCAATAACGCCCTGGGGCGCTACAAATTCAATATGCCCAGTTCCGATGCGATTTATCTGCATGATACGCCGAACCATAATCTGTTCCTGAGCGATATGCGCGCGCTCAGTTCAGGCTGTGTCAGGGTGAACAAGGCCTCGGATTTGGCCAACATGCTGCTGCAGGACGCAGGCTGGGGCGATGCGCGGGTCAGCGCCACGCTCAAACAGGGCAATACCACCTACGTCTCCATTCGCCATCAGATACCGGTAAATCTGTTTTACCTCACCGCGTGGGTGGCGGAAGATGGTAAACCGCAGTTCCGCACAGATATTTACAATTATGATAGCGCCGTTAAAATCGGTGTAAAAAGCCTGCCCAATGCGGAACGGCTACTGCAATAACCAGCTGAAGAAATGAGAATTGTTCTGGTCGGGGAGCGTTGGGCCCCGACCGGTCATTTTGTGAGCCTTTGCAAACCTTGACAAACCGTGGGTTGACTGCTTCATTTTCAGCGGTTATGGTTCCGGACGGTGCGCTAATGTGCTATTCGTCCGTTTCCTTATGCCAACTGGTTATTTTGCTCATGGATCCTATAAATCAACATCGCCGAAAATTATTGGCGCTAAGCTGCGCAACGATGGGCATCGCCCTCCTTCCCAATGCCTCGTTCGCCATGCTTTCCACACCTCGTCCACGTATCCTTCATCTCAATAATCTCAATACCGGTGAAATCTTAAAGACCGAATTTTTAACGGTAAAGGATATAATCAGGCGGAATTGTCCCGCTTGAATCATTTTTCCGGGATTACCGGGCCAATAAGATAACCAGCATTGACCCGCGCTTGTTCGATCATATCTATCGGCTGCAAATGATGCTGGACACCAGCAAGCCGGTACAATTGATTTCTGGTTATCGTTCCCGCGAACGAACAATGAGCTGCGCGAACACAGCTCGGGTGTGGCAAAACACAGCTATCATACCTTGGGTAAAGCCATGGACTTTCATATTGAGGGCGTTCAGCTCAGCAATATCCGAAAAGCGGCTATGAAAATGCGTATGGGCGGAGTAGGTTATTACCCAAGCAGTAACTTTGTGCATATTGATACCGGTCCGGTAAGAGCCTGGTAGGATGACAGCGCTGCTATTCGCCTATACCCTTGTCCGGGCCGTAACCCGTTGGCGGCGGGCGTTTAATCGCATTTTCGGAGAGTTATGAAATACCATATTGTACCGGTGACGGCGTTTAGCCAAAATTGTTCGCTGATCTGGTGTGAAAAAACCGGGGACGCGGCGCTGGTGGATCCCGGTGGCGAGGCGGCAAAGCTGATGGCGGAAGTTTCCGCCAGGGCCGTGGCGGTAAAACAGATTCTGCTGACCCACGGCCACTTGGATCATGTGGGCGCCGCGGCTGAGTTGGCGGCTCATTATGGCGTACCCATTGTCGGCCCGCAGAGCGAAGATCGCTTTCTGCTGGATGCGCTGCCGGAGCAAAGCCAGATGTTCGGTTTGGATGAGTGCCTGCCCCTCACCCCCGATCAATGGCTTGAGGAAGGGGAGGAAGTACGCGTTGGGGAAGAGCGGTTCGAGATATTGCACTGCCCCGGCCACACGCCCGGACATATCGTATTTTATAATCGCGACGCGCATATCATTCTGATGGGCGACGTGCTGTTCAAAGGCGGCGTGGGCCGCAGCGATTTTCCACGCGGCAGCCATCAGGCCTTGATTAATTCAATCCGCACCAAGCTGTTGCCGTTGGGGGACGATATTGCGTTTATTCCCGGCCATGGCGCCATGTCAACGCTGGGCCATGAGCGCCTGACCAACCCTTTTTTATAATGCCGGCCTAAAAGAGCTGCGCCCGACCCAAAAAAAACCGTCTTTAGCAAGACGGTTTCAGACTGCTGACAACGTACTCGGAGCTAATAAGAAGGGACAGGCTGCCAGAAGAGTAAACCGTCCGCGCCAGGGATGGCGCGGATCGAGCCTCCAGGGAGGGATTCACGGCGTGTTTACGATCTGGCAGCCTGTCCCGACCGGGCACTTTGTCAAAAGCTCAAACCGTCTTTAGCAAGACGGTATTCTTATTTTAGCGTGGGACCGGCTTACAGCACGGCAACAATGGCTTCGCACAGCTGCGCCATATTGTCCGTGGTCATGCCCGCCACATTCACCCGGCCGGAATTGACCGCGTAAACGCCGAACTCATCCCGCAGCCGCAGCACTTGCTCCTTGGTTAATCCGCTGAACGAGAACATGCCGTTTTGCTGATTGATAAACTCGAAATCCTGTTGCGCGCCTTTTTCCCGCAGCGTACTGACGAACAGCTGACGCATGCGTTTAATCCGTTCACGCATACCGGTCAATTCCTGCTCCCACAAGGTACGTAGCGCATCATTGCCCAGAATGGTCGCCACAATGGCGGCGCCATGGGACGGCGGGTTGGAATAGTTGGCGCGGATACAGGATTTCAGCTGGCTCAAAACGCGGTCTGCGGCTTCGGCATCCGCCGCCACCAGGGTGCATGCCCCCACCCGTTCGTTATACAGGCCGAAGTTCTTGGAATAGGAGCTGGCGATAATCATTTCGCTGTGGTTTTCAGTGAAAATCCGCAGGCCCTGGGCATCTTCTTCCAAACCGCGGGCAAAACCCTGGTAGGCAAAATCAAACAGCGGCAGCCAGCCCTTTTCACGGGATAAATCCGCCAGAATGCGCCACTGGGCCTCGGTAGGATCGATGCCGGTGGGATTATGGCAACAGCCGTGGAAAAGCACCACATCGCCGGCCTGGGCATTTTGCAGGCCCTGCAGCATGCCCTCAAAATCCAGCGTATGGTTTGCCGCGTCATAATAGGCATATTCAGCAGTGCCCAGGCCGGCGGAGGCGAACACGCCTTTATGGTTCGGCCAGGAGGGTTGGCTTATCCATACGCGCTTTACGGCGGTATTTTTCGCCAGGAAATCGGCGGCCACCCGCAGCCCGCCTGTGCCCCCCGGAGTTTGCGCGGTGCGGGCGCGTTTAGCGGCAATTATCGGACTGTCTGCGCCGAACAGCAGAACCTGGGTACATTGCCCGAAGGCGGCCAGGCCGTCGATGCCAAGATAGTTTTTGGTGATTTCGCTTTCCAGCAATATTTGTTCGGCTTTTTTTACGCTGGTGAGCACCGGGGTTTGGCCGGTTTCATCTTTATAGACGCCGATGCCCAGGTTGATTTTGTTCGGACGCGGGTCAGCACGGAAAAGATCAAGCAGGCCGAGAATGGGATCGGCAGGAGCTAACGGAATATTTTCAAACATTTTGAAGGGTTCCAGGGGAAAATGAACAGTGAGCACAACGTGCTTTCAGGTTACCCAGAAAACCCCTTTGCCAACAGTTTGGATAAAAAATCCCCCCGTTTATCCCCGGTATAGCGATTATATGATAAAAAAAGAAGGCAGGGGAAAACCCTGCCTTCAATATCTCAGCTCAGGACATCAAGTGCCCATGAGAAGTTGACGTCAACTTAGAACTGGTACACTACGCCCAGGGCAACGGTGTCGCCGGTGGAGTAGCCCAGTTTGTTGTTGTCATTAAGGTCATTAATGATGTAGTCAACATAAGTGGACATGTTTTTGTTGAAGTAGTAAGTCGCGCCGACTTCGTAGTATTTGATCAGATCAACGTCGCCGATACCTTCAACATCTTTCGCTTTGGACTGGCCGTAAGCGATGGACGGGCGCAGACCGAAATCAAACTGGTACTGGGCCACGATCAGGATGTCCTGGGTTTTGTTGGCAAAACCCGTATTGGTATTCAGATTGCTTGACATCCAGGTGGCATTACGGGTTTCGCCGTAAGTGGCAGCCAGATATACGTTGTTAGCATCATATTTCAGAGAGGTCGCCCACTGTTCGGCACGGTCGCCGCCACCGAAAGCAAGGTTTTGCTGCGCGTTGGTACGATCTGAGGAAGCATAAGCACCTACGATACCCACGCCGATGGGGGAAACGTAAGAGACTGAACCGCCGTAACCGTCGCCATTAGAGCGATGCGGGTCAGTTGAACGGTCGTTTTTACCCTGGTATTGCAGGGCAAAATCCAGGCCGTCAGCCAGACCGAAGAAGTTGGTGTTACGATAGGTAGCCACACCGGTGGTACGGCCGACCATGAAGTTATCGGTGTAAGCGGTATCCCCACCGAATTCCGGCAACATATCGGTCCAGCCCAGTGCGTCGTAAACAACACCGTAGTTACGGCCGTAATCGATTGAACCCGCGTCGGCAAATTTCAAACCGGCAAAGCCCAAACGAGTCTTGGTACCGTCATTGTGGTCAGCGCCGCCTTCAGTGTCGTTTGCAGCGATTTGGTATTCCCATTGGCCGTAACCGGTCAATTGGTCGTTAATTTGGGTTTCGCCTTTGAAGCCGAGACGAGCATAAGACTCATCGCCGTCGCCCGCGAAACCGCCATCGTTGTCGCTGGAGAAGTAATGCAGGCCGTCCAAACGTCCGTAAAGGTCCAGTTTGTTGCCATCTTTGTTATAGATTTCGGCCGCGTTTACAGCACCCGCAGCCAACAAGGCCGGAATTACAAATGCAAGAATAGTGCGCTTCATCATTATTACCCTCATTGGTTTTATTTGGACACCTGCCACTGCCGCTAATAATTTCTTACAGAAGTCATAGTTTCGACATGAACTATAAATTCTAATGAAACATTAATGAGAGTTTGGTGTCTTTCTGTGTCTGCACGCAGTGTTCCATTCACAGACATGTTAATCCACACAGAAAATGCTACAAAGGTCGCAATAATGTTTCAGAGGGAAACAGAGTATTGCAAAATGTAAATATGAGGGAACTTTGTGAGAGAACTCAAACTTTAAAATAATAAAGGCCAGCAATGCTGGCCTAAAGAGTTTATATATATGTTTTTCTTATATTTAATGAAGAATTTTAGAAGTTCGCATTGCGCGGACTGCGGGGGAAGGGGATCACATCACGAATATTTTGCATTCCTGTGACATAAACCACCAATCGTTCAAAACCTAACCCAAAACCAGAATGCGGAACGGTGCCGTAACGGCGGAGATCACGATACCACCAATAATCTTCTTTATTCAATCCCATTTCAGTCAAACGCTGGTCCAGACGATCAAGGCGCTCTTCGCGCTGCGAACCGCCGATAATTTCACCGATACCCGGTGCCAGCACATCCATGGCGGCTACCGTCTTGCCATCGTCGTTCATACGCATGTAAAAGGCTTTGATATCTTTGGGATAGTTCTTTACCACCACCGGCGCATGGAAATGTTTTTCCGCCAGATAGCGTTCATGTTCCGAGGAAAGATCGATGCCCCAGGAGACCGGGTTTTCAAAGTTCTGCCCGGAAGCCTGCAGGATGTTAACCGCCTCGGTATAATCTACCTGGGCAAAATCAGAGGCGATAAACTGTTCAAGACGGGTGATGGCTTCTTTGTCCACGCGCTCGGCGAAAAACTTCATATCGTCGGCCCTTTCGGTCAGCACAGCGTTGAAGACATATTTCAGCAGGTCTTCAGCCAACGCCGCGATATCATTGAGGTCAGCGAAGGCCACTTCCGGTTCCATCATCCAGAATTCTGCCAGGTGCCGGGTGGTATTGGAGTTTTCCGCCCGGAAAGTCGGACCAAAAGTGTAAACCTTGGATAATGCGCAGGCATAGGTTTCGGCATTCAATTGGCCGGAAACCGTCAGAAAGGCTTCTTTGCCAAAAAAATCCTCATCAAAATTGACTTTTCCCTGGGCATCCCGCGGCAGGTTTTCGACATCCAGAGTGGAAACGCGGAACATTTCCCCCGCGCCTTCAGCATCCGAGGCTGTGATAAGGGGAGTGGATACCCAGAAGAAGCCCCGCTCGTGCATAAAGCGGTGAATGGCTTGAGCCAGGGTATTGCGTACCCGGGCCACGGCCCCGATCATATTGGTGCGGGGACGCAGATGCGCCACTTCGCGCAGGTATTCAACGCTATGGCGTTTCGCCGCCATCGGATAGGTATCGGGATCATCCACCCAGCCCAGCACGTCGACTTTTTCCGCCTGGATTTCAAAACGCTGTCCGCCGCCCAGGGATTCAACCACCCGGCCGGTTACCGCCACCGAGCAGCCGGTGGTCAGACGCAAAACATCGTCTTTATAATTCGGCAAAGTATTATTTATGACCGCCTGTAATGGATCAAAGCAGGAACCGTCGTAGACGGCAAGAAAGGAGATACCGGCTTTTGAATCTCTCCGGGTACGCACCCAACCCTGTACAGTGACTTCACTGTCAGCTGGCATGCGCCCATGCAGTACGTCGACTACAGGCACTACGCTCATAAAATACTCTCTTAACTCAGGTTGATTTGAAATAGGGCTTTATCGCCGATGCGAAGGGTTAATATGTTACTTGGCGGGCGGAAGGACACAAGCAAAAAACACCGTTTTGCCCAGAGAATTTGAATCTCGGCATTCGGCTCGCGCCGGAAATAATTCCGGCGCAATCATTCAGCTGGCTTTTTTGACCTGGGGTAAATCGAACGCTTTGCGCAGCGCCCTGACAAAGGCTTTATCGTGGCACATGGTCTTGCCGGGGCTATCGGAGAGTTTTGCGACAGGTTTGCCGTTGCACTCCACCAGCTTGATCACGATATTCAATGGCTTGACGCCGGGGATGTCGCAGGTAAGACGGGTGCCGATACCAAACACCAAATTCACGCGCTGCCAGAAATGGCGGTATAACTTCAGCGCCTGATCAAAATCAAGGCTGTCGGAGAAGACCAGCGTTTTGGTCAGCGGATCGATGCCCAGCTTCTGGTAGTGAACGATGGCTTTTTCTCCCCATTCCACCGGATCGCCCGAGTCATGGCGAAGCCCTTGGTAGCGCTTGGCGAAGTCCGCGCCGAAATCGCGCAGAAATGCGTCCATGGTAATGCAATCGGTTAGCGCGATACCCAATTGGTCAGGATATTCATCCAGCCAGGCCTGCAATGCGGCGCGTTGACTGGTGGCCAGCTCCGGACTGATCTGCTGGTGGGCCTGGAACCATTCATGGGCCTGCGTTCCCACCGGCGTCAGGGAAAGCTCCCTGGCCATATCGTAATTGCTGGTGCCGATCAGATAGGGAAAATCTTGTTTCAGTTCGGCGACCACATCATATTGCACCTGGCGTGAAAAGCGCCGGCGGGTGCCGAAATCCATCAGCTTGAAATGGGAAATATCCACATCCCGGCTGGCTTCCCGGAAATGCTGGAGTTTTTGCCGCAGTTGCGCCAGCGCCATGTCGCGAAGATTGCAGGGGGAACGATGGTGGTGGACCACTTCGCTTATTACCGCCAGCAGCGGCACCTCCCATAAAATCACTTCCCGCCAGGGGCCGGTAATGCGGATATCCAGTTTGCCGTGATGATTGCGCACACTCACCTGCCGGGGATCGAAACGGAACGACCGCAGCCAAGTCAGGTAATCCTGCCGGAAGAACGGCAGTCCGGCCAGATAACCCATCTCCTGGTCGGTCAGGGCAAGATCGCGCATCATTTCAATCTGTGCGCTGATATCGCCGGCATACTCACCCAGTAAATCGTCGCCGCGGCAACGGAATTCAGCGGCGACGGTGACGTCGTGGTATCGGTGATATACCGCCTGCTGCATATGCAGCTTATAGGCATCGGTATCGAGTATCGACGATAAAATCGGCTTAGTGGCTAAATTCATGGCGCGTTACAGCATCCTCTTACGACGCAAAATCACAGTCGGCAAATGGCGAAACGACTGAAGTCTTTCCGGGCTTTCTTATAAGTGTAGTCACATCAAATCATAGATTGCGTAATAACGTCGAGGCTTAAACGTGCCGTTCTGCCGGATTAAGCCGGTATGAAAAACGCCAAAGCCCATGGTATTGCTTCATTTTTATCCGATCCGAAGCATTTTAAGAAATGCATTCGTTTACAATGGCAACATAGCCTTAACAGGAATAGACTTATTCCGAGAAATCTATGACGATGCCAAAAGGTTAATTATGACTCAGCAGCCGCAAGCAAAATACCGCCATGATTATCGTGCGCCGGATTATACCATCACCGATATCAGCCTGGAATTTGATCTCAATGCCGAAACCACCACGGTGACGGCGGTCAGCAAAGTAGTCCGCCACGGTCAGCCAGGGGCGCCTTTGTTGTTGAACGGAGAGGATCTCCAATTACTCGTGATCCGTGTCGATGGCCGGGAGTGGTCGCACTACCGCCAGGAAGCCCTGGGCTGGTCATTGAACAGTTGCCGGAGGCGTTTACATTGACCATTGTCAATGTGATTCATCCGGCGGAAAACTCCGCCCTGGAAGGGCTGTATCTCTCCGGCGATGCCTTGTGCACACAGTGCGAAGCGGAAGGTTTCCGCCATATTACCTATTATCTCGATCGTCCCGACGTCCTGGCGCGTTTTACCACGCGGATCACCGCGGACAAAGACCGCTATCCCTTTTTGTTGTCCAACGGCAACCTGATTGATAAAGGCGACAACGAGGATGGCCGCCATTGGGTGGTCTGGCAAGATCCTTTCCCCAAACCCTGCTATCTGTTTGCCCTGGTGGCCGGCGATTTTGACGTTTTGCGCGACTCTTTTACCATCCAATCGGGGCGGGAAGTGGCGCTGGAGCTGTTTGTGGACCGCGGCAACCTGGATCGCGCCGGCTGGGCCATGACCTCGCTGAAAAACGCCATGCGCTGGGACGAAACCCGCTTCGGCCTGGAATACGACCTTGACATCTATATGGTTGTGGCCGTGGATTTCTTCAATATGGGGGCGATGGAAAATAAAGGCCTGAACGTATTCAACTCCAAATATGTTCTGGCGAGGGCACAGACCGCTACCGATAACGATTATCTCAATATAGAACGGGTCATCGGCCACGAGTATTTTCATAACTGGACCGGCAATCGCATTACCTGTCGCGACTGGTTCCAGCTCAGCCTGAAAGAGGGACTGACCGTTTTTCGCGATCAGGAGTTCAGTGCCGATCTGGGTTCGCGCGCGGTGAATCGCATCGGCAATGTCCGGGTCATGCGCGGCTCCCAGTTTGCCGAGGACGCCAGCCCGATGGCTCATCCGATTCGTCCTGATATGGTTATCGAGATGAATAACTTCTATACCCTCACCGTATATGAGAAGGGTGCGGAAGTGATTCGCATGATGCATACGCTGCTGGGTGAGGAGAAATTCCAGGCGGGGATGCGGCTTTATGTCAAACGCCATGACGGCAGCGCCGCCACCTGCGATGATTTCGTCAATGCCATGGAGCAGGCATCCGGCGTTGATCTGACGTTGTTCCGCCGGTGGTACGGTCAATCCGGCACACCGGTACTTACGATCCGGGACGATTACAATCCCGAGCTGCGTCAATATCAACTGCACGTGAGCCAGATGACGCCGCCCACCGCTGGGCAAAAGGAGAAGCTGCCGTTACATATCCCCCTGAATATTGAATTGTATGATGTGGAAGGCCAGGTTATTCCGCTGCAGCGGGAGGGCAGGCCGGTGAATAATGTGCTGAACGTTACCGAAGCGGTGCAGACCTTTATTTTCGACGACGTGCCGTCATTGCCGATTCCTTCGCTGTTGCGCGGCTTTTCGGCGCCGGTGAAGCTTGATTACCCTTACGGCGATCAGCAACTGGTATCGCTGATGCGTTTTGCCACCGACGAGTTTTCCCGTTGGGACGCGGCGCAAAGCCTGCTTTCCATTTATATCCGCCTGAGCGTGGCGCGCTTTCGCCAAGGACAGCCCCTGACGCTGCCCCTGCATGTGGCCGATGCCTTCCGGGGCATATTGCTCGATCCCGGCCTTGATCCGGCCTTGGCCGCGCAAATCCTGACCCTGCCCGGTGAAAACGAAATGGCGGAGCTGTTTGAGAAAATTGATCCCGCCGCCATCCACGCGGTGCACGAGGCCTTGATTCGATGTCTGGCGACGGAGCTTGGGGATGAACTGCTGGCGGTTTACCATGCCAACAAAACGCCGCTATACCGGGTGGAGCAACAGGACATCGGCAAGCGCGCCTTGCGGAATATCTGCCTGTTCTATCTGGCGTTCGGCGAACACGATCAGGCGGTGGCGCTGACCACGCAACAGTATCACCAGGCGGATAATATGACCGACATGCTGGCTGCCCTCGGCGCCGCCGTAGCGGCTCAACTGCCTTGCCAGGCGACCCTGCTGGCGGATTTCGACGAGCATTGGCATCACGACGGACTGGTAATGGACAAGTGGTTTACCCTACAGGCCACCAGCCCGGCCACCGATGCCCTGAGCCAGGTCAAGATTCTTTTGACGCATCGTTCATTCAGCCTGAACAATCCCAATCGCATCCGCGCGTTAATCGGCGCCTTCACCGCCGGCAATCCCTCGGCGTTCCATGCCGCCGACGGCAGCGGTTACCGCTTCCTTGCGGAAATCCTCGTTGAGCTCAATACCCGCAATCCCCAGGTGGCTTCCCGGCTTATCGAACCGCTGATCCGTTTGCAGCGTTACGACGATTCGCGCCAGGCGCTAATGCGCCAGGCGCTGACAACGCTGCAGGCCTTGCCGAACTTGTCCGGCGATCTCTATGAGAAAATCACCAAGGCGCTGGCTACGGAACAATAAGACGCAGGCCAGCATAGGCCGGCCGCAGACTGCTGACAAACGCACTCGGAGTCAATAAGGTGGGACAGGCTGCCAGAAGAGTAAACCGTCCGCGCCATGGATGGCGCGGATCGAGCCTACAAGGATGTATTCACGGCGTGTTTACGATCTGGCAGCCTGTTCCGACCGGGCACTTTGTCAATAAGCTCAGGCCGGCATAGGCCGGCCGTTTTTTTTTGCGCGGCCTCTCTGATATTCCGCAACCCTTTTTGCCTCGCGGCGCTACTTTCCCCCATGATACAAAAACGGGGCCGGCCCGGTATGCATTTCGCTTATTGCACATGTTTGCGTGCATGAGCGGGGGAAAGTTTCATTGCGTAAATGGGGGGAAGCATGATGATCCCGGATCATTATGAACGACAGGCCATGCTCGAAATACAGCATTGGAAAAATCCGCGGGCCGGCGGTTCACTCAGGGCATTTAAAGTGATTAATAAGCCGCTGGACTCACTTGGGAACGCCATTTTACAGGCGCCAGGCATCGGCGGGATTTTGCAGGGCGTGATCATCGCCCTTACCGGTGTTTGCAATGATTTGGCGCAATTAAGCGTCAGGCCACAGGCCATCTTCGAGGAGTTCCGCCGTGACGGGTGGAGCGGCGTGGCGTCCCTTGGTGATATCGGCGCCTTGTCTCTGGCCGGCATCGATAAAACGGTAGGATCCCTGTCGGCCAAATATAAAGGACTGGCGCTGGCGGAAGGCATGGGGGCGGGGCTTACGGGCATCGCCGGGCTGGCGCTGGATATTCCGTCGCTGATTACGCTCAATTTGCGGGCCGTCGGCGAATATGCCACCTATTACGGCTTCGATATCAATAAACAGGAAGAAAAACTCTTTGCCCTACAAATTATGGGCCTGGTTTCTTCCCCCTCCGACGCCGCAAAAAATATCGCCATGGCGCAGTTGGCTGCCATAGCCCGGGATACGGCCAAAAAAAGAACTTGGCAACAATTGGAAAAACATGCCCTGGTGAAAATTATCCAGGAAATAGCTAAAACGCTGGGTATCCGTTTAACCAAGGCCAAACTGGCGCAAACCTTGCCGATTGTCGGGGCGGTAGTAGGCGGCGGTTACAACGTCTATTTCACCACTCAGGTGTGTGATGCCGCCTATTATTTATACCGGGAACGTTTTCTATCAATGAGATTCGGGCCGCAGGTAACCGCTGTCGCCGTCAGGCCGGCCTAAGCGACGCGCCGGTCCCGCACCGCGCCAGTGTGCAGGACCATAAAGTCGTAGGGCATATTATGCCGTTGGGCGCCGCGAAAGCTGATACCCTGCGTGGCGGAAAAGGAGCGGTCATCGGCAGCCGGTACCGGGGCTGTGCTAGGACGCCGCCAGGTTGCCGGTCATCAGCCCGACCATGTGGCCTTCGTCCAGCGACCGGCGCGGGATATCCGCCACCACGCCGCCCTGGTACATAACCAGGCACCTGTCTACCAGCACAAAGAGTTCGGCCAAATCGGTGGAGTACACCAGTACCGATCCGCCGGCGGCGGCGTAGGTATGGATAGCCTGATAAATGATCTCCTTGGTGCCGACATCCACGCCGCGGGTCGGATCGAACAGCAGCAGCGTTCTGGCCCCGGTTATCAGTGCGCGCGCAATAAGCGCCTTCTGTTGATTACCGCCGGAGAGACTGGTGATTTTAAAGTTAAGATAACGGTCGCTCAGCTCCACCTGCGGCGACACATTAGCGACGGCACGTCTTTCACCGCGGCGGTTTATGCCGCCCGCCACGCTGAACCGGCGCAAAATCGACTGGGTAATATTGGCGGCGGTGGACAGCGTGGGGAAAATGCCCTCGCTTTTACGATCCTCCGGCACAAAAGCGATGCCGCCGGATTTAAACAGCGCATCGCGGGGATTACGCAGCCTGACTTCCTGACCCTGCATCACGATTTGCCCGCCGCTGGGCGGCATCAGTCCGGCCAGGGTGCGGAATAGTTCGCGCTGGCCCTGTCCCTCCAGGCCGGCGACGCCGACGATTTCCCCGGCTCGCAGCTCAAAGGAGACCGAATCAAAATTTTGCCCGCACAGATCGTTAGCCATCAGCAACGGCTGGGAGTTTGCGCCTGGATCCGTGCCGGCCGGCGGCCGGTGTTCTCCCCGCGCTCGCCGGCCCACCATCATTTCAAAAATATCCCCATCGCCCACGTCCTCCAGACGGACGGTGGCGATGGAGCGGCCGCTGCGTAGCACTGTGGCATGAGAAGCGATTTCACGGATTTCGGCCAGACGATGGGAAATAAACAAGACCGACGCACCCTGCGCCGTCAGGCGACGGACCAGCGTAAACAGCCAGTCGACGTCCGCCAGGGCGCCGGTGGGTTCGTCCAGTATCAATAACCGGGGCCGGCGGTGCAGGGCGCGGACGATTTCCACCCGTTGGCGGGCGGCGATGGACAGGTCATCCACCATGGCCCAGGGGGAGATATCATGGACATCATGTTCGGCCAGGATGGCATCCGCCAGGCGGGCCATCTGCCGGGGGGCGATAAGGCCTCCGGCGCCTTTGGCTGAGCGCGGCAAAAAGAAATTTTGCGCCACCGACAGGTTGGGCAGCAGGCTCAGTTCCTGGAAAGCGGTGCAAACCCCCGCCTGGCGGGCATGTAAAGGTGAACGTGGGGCATAATCGTTTTCGTCCAGCGTCATCGTTCCGTTATTGGGCGCGACGACCCCCGACAGAATTTTCACCAGCGTGGATTTACCCGCGCCATTCTCCCCTAACAGTGCCTGTACCTGGCCGGGATTAAGCGTCATTGAGACGCTTTCCAGCGCCACGGTGGCACCGTAGGCTTTCGATACCGATGTCAGGGTCATGCCCTGGGATAGGTTTTGTACCATCATTTCGTTCGCCTTTTGAAAAGCCGCCGGCGCCAGAGCCCCGACGGCGCGCCGGTGGATTAAGGTTGAACCGTCGCCGTGACTTTGGTGAGCCTGTATTGGTCAACCGGCGGCTGGCAGTGTTCGCAATTGATACCCGGTTCGTCGGGGGCTTTCACAATCGCTGCCGGCAGCGGCTGGATGGTCATCCCCGGCGTTGGAGTGCCTTTGAGCGCCGAGTCCAGCGTCACTTCCGGTAACAATGTCGGGTTATAAATCTCGGTGGAGAATCCTTCGGGTACCAGATTACCGGCAAAAACGTTACAGCCGTCGGCAATGGTGCTGCCTTTGCACAGCTTAATCTGGTCTGCCGTCGCCCAGGGCAGCGGATATTCCACGTTGGTCGGTTCCAGTTTGCGTTTGCCGGTCAGCACTTCCATCATCAATTTAAAGGCGTAGCCCGCCGTTGCCGGCGGTGAACCGGCGGAAACCCCGGTCAGCCCGCGTTTGCGATAGTCGTCGTTGATAAATCCGAGACGGAATCCGTTCATATTTTCCCCGGTAATCGGCATCATTTTTCCTTTACGGTCGGCGACGGCGTTTAATACCCCGGCTTCACCCAATTCCGACCAAATACCGTCTACGTCCGGGTGTGCCGCCAGCGCCTTGGCAGTTTCACGCTGGCTGATACGATCGTCCCAATAGCCGTAATATTCAGAGACCACTTTGATATTCGGATATTGGGAAAATATATGCATTGCGCCGTCATAATGCCGTTTATCCACCGAGGTGCCGGGCACGCCGCGATTCATAAATATCTTTCCTTTACCGCCAAGCGTATTAACCAGAAATTGGGCCATATTCTCACCGGCGCCGGCGGTAATATAACTGATGTTATAAGCGCATTTTTCCGTTACGGTAGAATCAAACATAAAAAACTTCACGCCTTGGCTGCATCCGCGCCGGACTACCCGATTTAACGCCGTGGGAGAAATGGGAAAGCTGATAATGCCGTCGGCCTTGGTGGCAATCATGCTTTCATAAGCCGATATTTGCGCCTGCGGGTCGGTACCGGAGATTACCTCCTCCAAATCGACCATTTTGTCGTAGGGCGGTGTTTTTGCAAGCGATTTGATAATATTGGCTGTTTCGCTCATCCAGTTATTTCCGCTATAACTCAGGCTAAGAAATATTTTGTATTTTTTAGCAGGCGGCGGCGTATCGGCGGCAAGGGCGTAATTCATTACGCCGCATAATAACAACGCCGAGGCGGCAAGAGACGCATATCTCTTGAGATATCTATTTAAAGACATATTAACTCCTGAATAGTTATTGAAGGTTTATACCCTGCATCTTTCAATTTGCAGGTCTGACGGTTTTCTTACTCACCCGTTATTTCTTGAATAATTTGGCACAATTTTCCAGCCAGACGGCCAACGCATTATCCGAACCGGATTGAAATAATAGCGCCAGGGTTATTACGACACCTGATACTATTTGTCGCCAGCCCTGGCTCAGCCCGGTCGCGGCGATAACCGAATCGAGGGTGACCAAGAATAGACATCCGACAATGGTGCCGACAAAAGTGCCTTTACCGCCCAGGATAGATGAACCGCCCACCACCACGGCGGCAATCGACGGCAGCAGATAAGGATCGCCCATGCGCAACGTCGCCCCGTCGGAATAGCCGGTCAGAAGCGCCCCGCCGGCGGCGGCGCTCAGGCCGCTGAGCGCATAGGCGGCGATGGTGACGCTGGTGACGGGCAGGCCGCTGACGCGCGCCGCTCCAAGGCTACCGCCGATCGCATACAGATTGCGGCCGAACACCGTGCTCTTCTGGATAAATATCCCCAGCAGGCAAAACAGGATAAAGAACACCAGGATGCAAGGCAT
Organism: Sodalis ligni; assembly: GCF_016865525.2. Lineage (NCBI taxonomy): Bacteria > Pseudomonadati > Pseudomonadota > Gammaproteobacteria > Enterobacterales > Bruguierivoracaceae > Sodalis > Sodalis ligni. The sequence goes on from NZ_CP075169.1 coordinate 1,843,603, forward strand.
GCCGGCTATCGATCCTTTTACCAGCGCCGACAACAGCGGCGGCGACGCGCCCAGGGTACTGCCGCCGCTGGCGCCCAGCGCCAGCGAGGCGACGATAATGCCGGTGCCCATCGTCATGATAAAAGGCGGGATGCCGAGTAGGGCGATGCCGATGCCGCTAAAGGCGCCAATCGCCGCCGCACCCAGCAAAATCAGCGGCAGCATGTAGGCGACATTGCCGCCGTCTGCGCCGATGGCCCCGGCGGACATGACGCCGCCGAACATAAACAGCGAGGCGACCGACAGGTCCATACCGCCGCTCAGGATCACCAATCCCTGGCCGAACGACACCAACAGTAAAAATGTGCTCAGGGTTACTATCATCAGCATCTGAGACCATGAGCCTAGGGCCGGGCTGATCAACCGGGAAGCGAAAATCATCAGCACTGTCAGCAGGAGCAGCATCAGCGGCGCAATATACTCCCCATTGATGCGCGATCCTGTCCGTTGATCGCGCCGTGGGGAGGCGCTCGGGTTAACCGGTGTAGACGTATTCATCTGGCCGTACCTCCTGCGCGGGGGCGATTAATCACCCGGCCGCACACAATGGCTAAAATCAGTAATACCCCTTGGAAAAAACCGATATAAAACGACGCGACGCCCAGGGCAAACAGCATTTTCTGCATCAAGAGCAGCACCGCCGCGCCCACCATTGAGCCAAAGGCGCCGCCGTGCCCGCCGCTGAGGCTGGTGCCCCCGAGGGCGACCGCGGCGAACGACAGCAATAAGAAAGGCAGGCCTGCATTAGGGTCGCCGGTGGCGGTCTGGGCGCTCAGCATAAAACCCGCAGCGCCGTAAAAGCAGCCCGCCAGGATGAAGGCTTTGCAACGGGTCCATTTCACCGGTATGCCCGACAGGGCGGCGGCATTGTCATCCGCGCCGACGGCGTAAAAGGCAATACCGGTATCGGTATTTTTCAGCCCCAGCCACAGCAGGGCAAAAAAGCCGACGATCAACGCTGAAACGGGCACGGTGTTCCAGAGCATATCGGTCAGGGTATCGCTGACAAACGGGGCCACCGAACCGCCGGGCACCGGCAATAGCAGCAGCGCAATACCCTGGCTGATAATCATCGTGCCGAGCGTGGCCGCAATGGTCTGGATACCCCGATAGGCCACCAGATAACCGTTTACCGCCCCGACCACCGCCCCGGCCGCCATGGACAGCGCCAGGCTGAACAGCGCGCCCAGCGGCCCGTCGAAGGGAGCAATCGCTGTCAGCACATTGGCTATGGAAATAACCCCCGCCAGGGATAAATCGAATCCGCGGCTCAGGATCACCAACGTTTGGCCGGCGGCGGCCAGCGCCAGCGGCGCGGCGTTATTGAAAAGATTGGCTATGGAATACGCGCTGAACGCGTCCGGTTCGGCCAGCCCATACAGCACGTACATCACCAGATAGACCAAAATCGCCAACAGAGCGCCGCGAAACAGCGGTTTGCGACCGGCTTTAGGGCGTAAGCCGCCCGCGGTATGCGTATCTATACCGTGCGATAGATGACTCATGAGAAAATGTCCTGTGAAATTAGGGATTCATTAAGTGAACCAGGCCATGTCCTTCAACTTTGTTCAAACTTGACATCGATGTCGTCGAAATTGCGCAGGCGGTAGATCATCATCGAGATGCCCCAGCAGCCGATAAACAAGGCGATGACGATATAACCCAATAGATTGAAATGGGCGGTCAGGTTCTGGATAACGTCCCACGCGCTTCCTTGCAGGGACAGTTTGTCGGATAGCAGCGCCAGCACTTCGATACCGCCGATAAAAAACGCCACCATTACCGACAGCAAAGTGATGGTCATGTTGTAGTAGATTTTTCGGATGGGACGAACAAAGGCCCAGCGGTAAGCGCCGACCATCAGCATGCCGTCCAGGGTATCAATCAGCAGCATGCCGGCGGTGAACAATGCGGGCATTACCATGATGCTCAGCAAGGAGAGTCCGCCGTGGGCCTGGGTGGAAGACAGTCCGAACAGCGCCACCTCGGTGGCGGTATCAAAGCCGATTCCGAACAGAAAGCCAATGGGGAATAAATGCCAGCTTTTTGACACCAGCGCAAACAGCGGGCGAAAGATCCTGGCAAAAAATCCCCGGCGGCTGAGGAGTAAATCCAGGTCTTCTTCAATGATTTCCTCGCCCCGGCGCACGGCGCGGAACGATTTAAACACCGACAGGAAAATCAGAAAATTGATCGCGGCGAGAAACAGCAGGAAAGATGCGGAGGCGATGGTACTGATAATGCCGCCGATGGCCTTCATATTGCCCATGTAATTTTGGATAGCAACCGAGGCCGCCACCACGCCGGCACACACCAATATAACCACGGACGCGTGGCCGAGTGAGAAGAAAAAACCGGCGCTGCTGGCCGTTTTGCCTTCCTGCATCAGCTTTCGCGTGGCGTTATCAATGGCTGCGATATGATCGGCATCCACAGCGTGGCGCAGGCCGAAGGTGTAGGCCAGCAATGACGTACCCAGGAGTGTGGGTTGATCGTGGAATAATAACAGCGCCCATGCCCAGGCAACGACGTTAAGAATCACAATGGCCCAACGGAGAAAACGGGTGTGCTCGTCGCCTTTAATAAACTGTTGTAAAACATCTTTCATCGTATTCACCTGTCAATAGACTGCTTAACGTTAGGTCCGCCGGCCGCGGCCGGCGGATGCCGCGGGTAGATAAATCGGCGGCGTTATTTTTACCGTGTCGCTGCGCGGCCCGGCGATACCGCGATGGGCGTGGGTGCCGCCGGACCCTGGGCATGATGATGGTGATGATGAGCATGGGGCGCCGGCGTGAGAGACGCCCGCTCCAGCGCGGCGCAGGGATCGGCGATTTGCTCCACCTGGTTGAGCGAGACCGGCTGGCCGTGTGGAGTATGAAGATAAGCCAAGTGCCATAAGGCCTGCCGCGTGGTCACATCTTCTTCGCGCAGCACCGCCTTGTGCTCCAGCAACCGTTCCAGCGCCGCCAGCCATTGCCGGTAGTAGGCGTCGCCGATGCTTTCATCTGCCCGCTGCGGCTGTTCGCGGATAATGGCCGAGAAAGCCTGTACCCACTCCGTCCAGCTATACAGCCCTCCGTGGGATAGCTGCAACGCGGTGGCGAAGGCTTCCGCCTGCCAGGGTTCGCCAAACGACATCTCGGGTTCGTCCATAATGGGAATCGGCCGCTGTTCCTGTGTTGACGTGGTCATGTATTAGCCCTCCGCCGGTGCGGGGTCTATGTAGTCATCCCACAGATCGAGATAGACGGCTGACTTTCCTTCGGTCTGTGCGCCCCAAAGCGCCTGCGCCTCGAAACGCACGCTGTAGACATGCTGTGGCCGTTCCCCCTGCCCGTGGGCGGTGGTGTCGGGGAACACAAAGGCGCCCTGGTGGCGGAACACGGTGCCGGTTTTGCCGCGCACATAGCGGGGCAGGCGCGTGTGTCCCTTGGGATGAATATTTTTCGCCTGCACCCGATCCCCTGCGTTGAAACGCTGCGCACGGTCGGTAGGACGTACATATACCGGATTGGTTTTTACCGCCGCCAATACCTGATCTTTTTCCAATACCATCATGGCCGTGCCTCCTGGAGCTGTTTGATTTTGTCTGCAAGTTCTTCGGCGGTGAACAGGCCGTTATCCAGGCCCAGGGTTTCCATGGCATGGAACCAATGGACATAGTAAGGCGTGCTCAGGTACTCGGCGGGATCCATCACTTCTATGGCGTGGCGGAACTCGTCAATGGGGCACAGGCCGCCGGCAAAATAGAGGCCGATGGTGGAGAAAACCTGCTTTTCCCAGGCGGCTTTAAACACCGGTTCGTTGTGATCAGGATTGATCGGTCCCAGGTTGTGCATGCCGCCGACATCGTGAATTGAATTCATGGCAGATTCTCCAGTTTCAAGGGTGGGTGACCGGCGCCAGCAGGTCGGTTCCGATCATCGAGTCACGGCTCACCAGTGACGCCAATTGTTCTTCGCTCATGTCCTCGCTGCCCGCAGGACGCTGCGGCAGCACCAGATAGCGGATTTCGGCATTGCTGTCCCAGACCCGGACCTCGACGCTATCATCAAGGGTTACCCCGAATTCGGCCAGCACGGCGCGCGGCTCGATCACCGCACGCGAGCGATACTGCGGCGCTTTGTACCAGGTGGGCGGCAGGCCGAGTGTCGGCCAGGGATAGCATGAGCACAGGGTACAAACCACCATGTTGTGCACGGCGTCGGTGTTTTCCGCGACGTACATGTGCGCGCCTTCCAGGCCGGTAAACCCCAGTTCGGCAATGGCCGCGGTTGCATCTGCGAGCAGCCGCTGTTTATAAGCGGGATCCGCCCAGGCTTTTGCCACAACCTTGGCGCCGTTTTTTGGTGCGAAACGGTGCTCGAAGATATCGATGATTTCATCGATGGCTTCCGGTTTCAGATAGCCTTTCTCAATTAATAGCGATTGAATGGCCTTGATTCGCAATGTGGGAATCGACGGCGGCGTCGTAGGTTCAAAAACGTCTTTCATTACGATCTCCTGTGTTGTGACGTTATTTTTTACGCATGTGCTTTAAGAACATGGTGTCGCGGTTATGCGTAAAGCGATAAAAAAAGCCCCAGCGACTCAAACGAGTCGTTGGGGCATCTTTGCCGATTCTGCGCTGTTCAGCGACCGGTGATTTTATATTCCGGCCACATCTTTAATACCGTTAAGCATTACCCTTATCAGCCACTCATACGGCATTCTTTGCTATTAACTAAGCAATTAGGGTGCCAAAACGGCTTTTAATCAGAAATCTATATAAAACATGAGATTGTTTCAAAAATAATCAATTTTACGCTTGGCACCAGGAAAATATGATTCATCCAGGTGCAATTTATTTGTGAAATATCACCACTTTTGTGCATAATTATCCTTGTTAGTTGTAATGGCATCCTGCTCTGGCAAAATAATTAACACGCTAAGTTATTTTTATCAGGATCAAAACAGCTGCGGGATTTAATTTTCTGCAACCACTCATGGGGTCTGGCCAATAATTCAATGCTGAGTTCTTCCACGGTTGTTTGCCGCTCAGTGGCGAACCGGCGCAGTAAAATATAGGACTGCTGTTCGTCGCACTGTAATGTGTTCATTAACAAAATTTGTGCCGACAGTAAAACTTTCGCGACTTGACCCGGATCTCCAGCTTTGCGATGGTGGTTTTATCATCCTGCTTGCGCCGATATTGGTTCATCGCCAGCAGGATGGTGGAGAATATCCCTTCTGACTTCATGGGTTTACGCAAATAGCCGTCGATATCCTGGTTGATAATCCACAGCAGGCGGGACGGTGCTTCCGATCCCAGCAACGCGATTTTCGGGCATTCCGGCCAGGGCTGCGCTTCCAACTGCCGCAATAAGATATTATTGTCGCTGTCGAAAATAACCATGTCATGCCCGCTGTTCAGAGTAGCGGGTTCGGGTTCGGTAAAAGGAATGCCCATGATGCCCAGGCGGCGGAACTGCTGCAATAAATGCTGTTCATCACGCGCGTTGCAGCCTAACAGCGCAATTCGCAAGCCGCGCACCACCAATCGGTTATTTTTCACGTTATCCCTCATCGCGTCAGCGTTTCGCACCGGGTTCGGGCACTCCGACCCAGGTAAGATAGGGGTCGGGCTTTACCGGTTCGGGCGCCTGCCAAAAAATATGGAATTTGCCGTCCGCGCCGCAGCGCGCCAGTTTGGGCGTTAGCCAGGCATGATTGTTATCCGCATCGATCCGGGTTGCGCCGTTGGGAGCCATGAAAACATCCTCGTAGGCCGCCTGGCGAACCAGCGCCACATCATCGCTGCCGCAGCGCGTAATGGCATTCGCCAGCATATGGCCGCCAATCCATGCCGCCTCGGCATCTACCGACGGCGAACAGTCCTCGCCGAAACGCCGGCGATAGCGCGCCAGGAACTGTGCATTTTCCGGCGTATCTATCGATTGGAAATACACCGCGGAAACCAGGTAGCCTTCCACCGTTTCGGCGCCGACCATATTCACTTCCGCTTCACAAAGGGTCAGGCTAAGCCGCGCGATGGGGTGTGAGCGCAAAAAAGGGTGGTCGGCCGCCATGTCATGCCAGACGCGGTAAAAGCGGTAAGCGGAAATACCTACCAGGGTAACCAACACCACCGGCGGTTTTTTAACGATGATATCCTCTATAATCGCCGCAACCTCGGTTTCCCCCAGCGGCAACAGGCGGCTGGCGATCATGCGTCCACCCAGGGGCTCCACGGTTTCGCCCGTGATTCTGTCGATTTCCCAGGACCAGACATAATCGGAACCGATATGATAGATATCCGGCTGGTAGTGCTCAGCGACGTATCGAATCATCGGCAGGACATGCTGGTTGGGCGCCGCGCCGAGGTAGATCACATTATTGCTGCTTTCGAACCCCTCATAGCGCGCGGTATGCCATAGCAGGGCGTTGGCCCCCTCAACCAGCGGCAGGATCTGCTTGCGCGACGCCGACGTATAACATCCGACGATATGCCTGACGCCGTGCCGGTAAAGCAATTCATGGCAATAGTGATAATAGTTTTCCAGGTTGCAGGCCGGGTCGAAAATCACCGGCGCCAGGGTAAATGGCAAGGCGGGATTGGCGTTAACCTCTTCAATGGCCAACAGGATGCCGTTAAGCATTTCCCGTCCAATGACGCCGTACTGGCCCGAGACGGAATAAAGAATACCGACCGGAATCGGTGACTCCCGCCGGCCGCGGTATGGCCGCGGATGTATGGCCGTAGTGAGCATCGCGTCTCCTTTTATTATGCGGTTTCACCGGGCTGGCAACGGATTAAATCCGGATAAAAATGCGTTTGGCGCATGGCCACCAGGTCCTTGCGCCTTACGACATTGGTGGGATAAGTACTGTCGAGATTACGGGTGTCCACATCTTCAGTGACCACGTCGCCGGCTCCCACCACCAGGGATTCGCGCCGCGGCCAGAGGAAGGTGTCCGGTCCGAAGATACCGCTGGGCAGCACCGGCAGCGACTCGCTGCTATCCTGGGCGTTGGCGAACGCCAGATACACATTATTTTCCCCGGCCCGGACCCTGGGCAGTAGCCAATGATAGGGACTGGCGCCGGTGGCGATGGGGTAGTTATGCGGGATACGGGTGCCGGTATGCGCTCCGGCTGCCGGGGCGTTCAGCGCTGCGGGGCAGGCGATGATATCGCAGCCGCGCAGGGCCAGTATGCGGCCGGCCTCAGGGAAATTAAGATCGTGCCCCAACAGCAGTCCGACCCGGCCGCAGGGCAGGTCTATCGCAACCCACTCGTTGCCCGCGGCGGCCCAGGCGGCGTCTTTGGCGGTTAAATGGATCTTGCGATAGCTGCCGATGACGCCCTGCGGACCGACGGCCAGCGCGGTGTTGTAAAACGCCCCTCCTTGCGAGGCCTCCACCAGCCCGGCTACCAGGGTTAAACGGTGGCTAACCGCCAGACGCATTAGCGCGAGCACCGCTTCGCCGTCCAGCGTCAGGGCAGACTGCGGGCCTCGATATTCACCGCTCAGCGCCAGCTCGGGCAGTACCAGCAGTTCTGCCCCTTGCCGGCTGGCGCGGTCGGCCAGACGGGTGATAACGGCCAGATTGCCGGCCACGTCATCGCCAGGCGCGAATTGACCGACGGCAATACGCGAGCATTTACCGGCCGGCAGGGGGCGCATGCCGTACAGTCGGAAAAAGTCCAGCGGGTTCCAGGCATAGCTGTTGTTCATCAGCTCTTTGTACAGCGCCGGCCGGCGCTGCCGGATCAACGCGCCCGGACGGGATGCGCGCCTGATGGTGCCGCTGACCAGGCCGTCGCCGCAGTCGCGCCAAGCCTGTATATGACCGTCCGGCTCGATGATGCAGCTGCCGCCGCTGAATTGCACACCCCGTTCCAGGCCCCAGCGGTTGCTCTCGATGAGATAACAGCCGTTCTCATAGGCTCGGTTAATCCAGTAAGGTGCGGGGGTACGCTCGGCCAGCCAATTGCTGATATGGCAGATGACATCTGCGCCGTGGATTCCCGCCAAACGGGCGGTTTCAATAAAATGGATATCCATGCAGATCAGCAGCGCAATATTTCCGATCGGCGTACTGAATACCGAATGACCCAGATCGCCGTTGGCGGCCCACTTAGGTTCGGAAATATAAGGGTGAGTTTTTCGATGTTTGCCGATGACCCCTTCAGGACCGATAAGTACCGCTGTATTGTAATAAAGCCCGTTAACGGGGTCCTCTTCCGGTAATCCGATCACCAGATAACAATCGTAGCGCCGGGCCAGTTCGGCAAAAAGGCCGGTAGTGGCGCCGGGAACGGGTTCAACATAGGGCGCCACTTCTTCGCGATCCTGCCAGCAATAGCCGGTGGTGCCCATTTCCGGCATTACCACCAGACGCGCGCCCTGTCGTGCGGCCTGTTCCGCCAGGTCCAGCAGGCGGCGGATATTCTCTTCTTTATGGAATAACCTTGGCTCAAATTGAATGGCCGCGACGGGGATTGGTTCAGTGCTCATAGTAAAACTCCAGGATTATCTAAAAATACTCGGCGCGTGATGTCAGCGTCCAATGGCCCCGGCAATGCGTTCAATTCCGTCAGGATAAAAAAAAGCCCCGCTAACTCAGAGAGCTAGTGGGGCATCTTTGCCGGTTCTGTTTTTTGCATGAAAAGCACGCCGTCCGCTTAACGGCTGCCGTTGATAATGAGTTAAGCAGGAACTATGCCAAAAAAAATTATTGATATAAATCAATAAAATGTCATATGTCTATTTTGTCAATGGACCGGTATGGCGCCCTGAAAGCGCTTTTGCAGTGCAAAAATGGGCCTGTCCGCACCAAAAAAAGGCGAAGGACGCCGCCGTAATACAGCCAAGTATGGGTAAATTGCTTTTTTTTACTCCGTTCAATTTCTTTTCCGCAGGGGATGCCCGATAATACCGTCCCGGTTGCAACCGGGATATCAGGAGACCCTATGTTTTATCCCCTCGTTAAACAGGCGTTATTTCAGCTCGATCCGGAACGCGCCCATGAATTCACCTTTCAGCAGCTGCGCCGAATTACCGGCACACCCTTTATGGGGCTGGTTCGCCAGTCGGTACCCGTCAAAACGGTCAGCTGCATGGGCATAACTTTCAAGAACCCGCTGGGGCTGGCCGCCGGACTGGACAAAGACGGTGAGTGCATCGATGCCCTAGGCGCCATGGGCTTTGGGTTTATAGAAGTCGGCACGGTGACGCCGCGTCCGCAGCCCGGTAATGATAAACCGCGTCTGTTTCGTCTGGTGGCGGCCGAGGGGTTGATTAATCGGATGGGGTTTAACAATAAGGGTGTTGACTATCTGGTTGAAAACGTTAAAAAATCTCATTATGACGGCGTATTGGGCATTAATATCGGCAAAAATAAAGCCACGCCGGTAGAGCAGGGCAAGGATGATTATCTCTATTGCATGGAAAGAATATATCCCTACGCGGGATATATCGCGATAAATATTTCTTCACCCAACACTCCCGGGTTGCGGACGTTACAATTCGGCGAGGCGCTGGACTCACTATTGCTGGCCATAAAAAATAAACAGGCCGAATTGAACCAGTATCACCATAAATATGTCCCCGTTGCGGTGAAAATAGCCCCAGACCTGACGGATGAGGAGCTGTCCCAAGTGGCCGATAGCCTGGTGCGCCATAATATCGACGGTGTGATCGCCACCAATACCACCACCGGACGGGAGTTGGTCCAGGGTTTGGAACATTGCAATCAAACCGGCGGCTTGAGCGGTCGCCCGCTGCAATCACGCAGCACGGAGGTGATACGGCGTCTGTCCCTGGAATTAAACGGCAAATTACCCATCATTGGCGTGGGCGGCATTGACTCTTTGGTGGCGGCGCGGGAAAAAATAGCCGCGGGCGCATCGCTGATTCAAATATATTCCGGGTTCATTTTTCACGGTCCGCAGCTGATTAAAGATATTCTTACTCATATTTGACACTTTTTTGTAATTTAATGGCCTTTGGGGTTTATTTATCCCTTAGGCTCGTTTATCTTTTATCTGGTTGCTGTTCATGGTTTGGTGGATTTTATTTCCAGGCCCCAAAGGAAGACCAGATATTGCTTAAGCGATTGCGACGTGAAAGGATTAAATATGAAATTCACACCCGGCGATAATTGGCGTTGGTTCTTCGATGCCGAACACGATCGGATGATGCTGGATCTCGCCGACGGTATGTTATTCCGTTCTCGCTTCTGCGCTAAAATGCTGATTCCCGATGCTTTCAGCGAGTCGGTTTTTTGCGTGGATGACGCCGCCTTGTATTATACCTTCGCCGAAAAGTGCCGCGGGCTGCCGTTAAAAGAAGAGCAGCGCGCCGAATTGATTCTCAACGCGCTGACGGCGCTACGCTTCCTTAAGCCCGTCATGCCCAAGAGTTGGCATTTCCTGCCGCAGCCAACGTCGTCGGACTGGCAGCCGGTCACCGGTGATGATGTCCTGGTGCGCCTGCAGGAAAACGGCGAATACGCCCGTATGCTGGTGGCGGAAGCCGGGGATAACGCCAGTTTGTGCGTACTGGCGCAGCAGCAGCTGAGCGTTGCGTCGCGGCAGATGGTATTGGGCGATGTCATCAAGATCATGCATGACCGGCTGATGCCTTATCCCCAGCAGGATGAAATCCGCTATGCCGCGGCGGTTTAATCCGCCTGCGCCAAAGGGCTCTACCCCAAGCGGAGATCGGTTTTGGGCATGCAGCTGCAGGTCAGTATCTTGCCCGGTTCGCCGATCGCGCTGGCGGTCAAAGGGGTGACCTCTCCCGCCAACAGCCGGACCTTGCATGTGCCGCACAAACCGGCCCGGCAGGAATAGGGTATGCGTATGTTCTGCTGTTCCAATTGCTCCAGTAAAACCTGCCGATTGTTGCCGGTGAAGGTTTGGCCCCGATAGTCAATGGTCACGCTGTATTCATCACCCGCCGGCGCCGCGCCGGTTTCTTCCGCCGCCGGGCTGCCCCCGTAACGGCGGGGCGTCTGTTCGGTGAGTATCTCCACCTCGGCGCCCACCCGGATAATACCGCTGCCGCGTGCCAACAGATTCTGGCCGAAGTCCACATCGCCGTTCTCGGCGGTCCGGTAGTTTTTTAACGTGCGCAGCGGTTCGGCGGCAGGATGCCTGCGGCCCTGTTCGACGCTGACGGTAGTCAATACACAGCGTCCGCAGGGTTTTACCACCTCAAACGGCACTTCGCCGATCCTGAGGGTGCGCCACCGGTCTTCGGCATAGGGCTCGGCTCCGGCCACCACCAGGTTCGGCCGGAATTGCGTAAGTTTGATGCCGGCGGGACAGCGCCGCTGTAAATCACCGAAAGAGGCTTCGTTTATCAAGAGGTAAGGATAACCGTCGGCAAACGACAGCGGAACGCGGGGATGGGCTTTCACCCGGCGATGGCTTTGGGCGCCGGTCCAGCGTAGCTGTACCGGGTGGCCTATATAGCCGCTTAGCCAGTTATTGATGGCCTCGGGGGCGATATAGGCGGTAAAATGATTGCCCCAGACCTCCGTTGGATGCGCGTCGGCGGTAAAATCCTGATAGCAGGCCATGGCGCTTTGCCCGTCCGGTGCGCTAATATGCAACCCGTTTTGTACTATCACCGGTGTGAACAGGACCATTTGCGGATATTGCCGGGCGGTAATAAAGGTGCCGTCGGTTTCGGTCAGCATGAACGTCCGGTCCCCCGCCAGTCCTTCAGCGCGGGCCAATGCGTAAGAGAGTTGTAAACCACGCATAGATTTAACCGGATGAATATATAATCGCGATAAACTTACCATTTTTGCCTCCCTGCCGGACGACTCAGTTGGGCCAACTTTATGACAACGGGTCGGGATTAGCTATAATGCGCAACGAATTTCTTTTCAGATGATAAGCGACATGATGAATGCACTCTTTGCCAGTACGGCACAAGGTTTGGAAGAACTGTTAAAAAGCGAGCTGGAAGCACTGGGTGCCCTGGAATGCAAAATCGCCCTCGGGGGCGTGCATTTTCGCGCAGACCACCGGCTGCTTTATCGGAGCCTTCTTTGGAGCCGTCTGGCTTCGCGCATTCTATTGCCGCTTAATGAATTTGAAGTGAAAAGCGACAGCGACCTCTATAGGGGGGTACAAGAAATTGACTGGCCGGCGATTTTTCCGGTGGAGAAAAGCTTTGCGGTGCATTTCAGCGGCACCAACGACGCTATCCGCAACAGCCAGTACGGCACGTTGAAAGTCAAAGACGCCATCGTCGATCAATTCACCGACGCGGTGCAGCGCCGGCCGGATGTGGCCAAACAGCAGCCTGATATCCGGGTACAGGTTTACCTGCATCGGGATCGCGCCGTCGTATCGCTGGAGCTCAGCGGGGGGGGACTGCATCAGCGCGGTTATCGCGACAGCGCCGGGCAGGCGCCGCTGAAAGAGAATTTGGCCACCGCCATCGTCCTGCGTTCGGGCTGGCAAATCGGTACGCCGCTGGTGGATCCCATGTGTGGTTCCGGTACGTTGCTGATTGAGGCGGCCCTGATGGCGGCCGATCACGCGCCGGGGCTGCTGCGCCGGCAGTGGGGGTTCGACGCCTGGCTCGGCCACGATGAAATCCTCTGGCGGACGGTACTGGAGGAGGCTCGGGAACGCGCGCGTCTCGGCCTGGCACAGGCGGTCCCGTTATTTTTCGGATCGGACAATGATGGCCGGGTGCTTGAGAAGGCCCGCGCCAATGCCCGCCATGCCGGTATCGCCGGGCTGATTTCGTTTTCGGTCAACGACGTCGCCAATTTGGTGAACCCGCTGCCGGAAGGTCCGGTGGGTACCCTGGTGAGCAATCCGCCCTATGGCGAGCGGCTGGAGAGTGAGCCGGCGCTTATTGCCCTGTACAACCAGCTTGGCCGGGCGGCGAAAAGCCACTTCGGCGGCTGGCGCCTCTCGCTGTTCAGCGCCTCGCCGGCCTTGCTCAGCGCGCTGCAGTTACGCGCCGAGCGGACGTTTAAAGCCAGGAACGGGCCGCTGGAGTGCGAGCAGAAAAACTACCTGCTGGCTGAAGTCCCAAGCGTCATGGCTTCCCGCGGTATCGCGGAGGATTTTGCCAACCGGCTGCGTAAAAATATCCGCAGCCTGGAAAAATGGGCCGCCCGCGAGCATCTGGATTGCTATCGGCTGTACGACGCCGATCTGCCGGAATACAACGTGGCTATCGACCGCTACAGTTCCTGGGTGGTGATTCAGGAGTACGTGGCGCCGAAAACCATCGACCCGGAGCGCGCGCGGGCGCGGTTGTACGACGCCATCTCCGCTACCCTTGCGGTAACCGGGATTCCCGCGAGCCAGCTCGTGGTGAAAGCCCGCGAACGGCAAAAAGGCAAAAACCAGTATGAGAAGCTGGCGCAAAAAGGCGAGTTCCTGCTGGTGGATGAATATGACGCCAGGCTGTGGGTGAACCTTACCGACTATCTGGATACCGGCGTCTTTCTTGACCACCGCATCGCCCGTAAAATGCTCGGCGAAATGTGCCGCGGCAAGGATTTCCTCAACCTGTTCGCCTACACCGGCACCGCCAGCGTCCATGCCGGTATCGGCGGCGCCCGCAGCACCACCTCGGTGGATATGTCCCGCACCTATCTGGAGTGGGCGGAGAAAAATCTGCGCGGCAACGGCCTCACGGGCAAGCAGCATCGTCTGATCCAGGCGGATTGTCTTTCCTGGCTGCAGCTTTCCCAGGAAAGCTTCGATGTGATCTTTATCGATCCGCCGACATTTTCCAACTCAAAACGCATGTCGGAGAGCTTCGACGTGCAACGTGACCACCTGCTGCTGATGCAGGATCTGAAAAGATTGCTCAGGCCGGGCGGTACGATAATGTTTTCCAACAACAAACGCGGTTTCCAATTGGATACCGAGGGCTTACAGGCTTTGGGTCTGGCCGCGGAGTCCATTACCGAGCGTACGCGTTCGCCGGACTTTGCCCGGAATCGCCATATACATAATTGCTGGCTGATAAGCCATGCCGATCGGGATCAATAAACGCCATGTCATTAATCAGTCTTTCCGGCGCCTGGTTGTCCTTTAGCGACGCACCGCTGCTGGATAATACCGAGCTTCATATCGAACGCAACGAACGTGTCTGCCTGGTGGGGCGCAACGGCGCCGGCAAATCCACCCTGCTGAAAATCCTCAGCCGCGAAGTGCCGCTGGACGACGGACAGCTTATTTTCGAACAGGATACGGTGGTTGCCCGCTTGCAACAGGATCCGCCGCGCAATGTCACCGGCACCGTGTATGATTTCGTGGCCGAAGGGGTGCAGGCACAGGCGGAAATTCTCAAAGCCTATCACACCATTTCCCATCTGGTGGAGCAGGATCCCAGCGACAAAAATCTAATGGAGATGGGCCGGCTGCAAGAGATGCTGGATCATCAGAATCTGTGGCATCTGGACAAACGCATCACAGAGGTGCTCGAACAGCTGGGCCTGGTCGCCGATACCGAATTATCGGCGCTCTCCGGGGGCTGGCTGCGCAAAGCGGCGCTGGGCAGGGCCCTGGTGTGCGATCCGCAAATCCTGCTGCTGGATGAGCCCACCAACCATCTGGATATCGAAACCATCGATTGGCTGGAAACCTTTCTGAAAAGTTTCAACGGCAGCATTATCTTCATCTCCCATGACCGTTCCTTTATTCGCAGCATGGCGACGCGCATTGTCGATCTGGACCGCGGCAAGCTGGTGTCATGGCCGGGCAACTACGATAAGTATCTGGCGGGAAAAGAGGAAGAGCTGCGGGTGCAGGAACTGCAGAATGCTGAATTCGACCGCAAACTGGCGCAGGAAGAGGTCTGGATCCGCCAGGGCATCAAGGCACGCCGTACCCGCAACGAAGGCCGCGTCAGGGCGCTCAAGGCCCTGCGTCAGGAGAGGAACGAGCGTCGGGAAGTGCAGGGCACCGCGAAGATGCAGGTGGAAGAAGCCAACCGCTCCGGCAAGATCATCTTCGAGCTGGAAGATGTCAGCTACCGGCTGCAGGATAAAGTCCTGATCAGTCATTTCAGCACCCAGGTATTGCGGGGGGACAAGATTGCCCTGATCGGTCCGAACGGCTGCGGCAAAACCACCTTGCTCAAGCTGATGCTCGGCCAGCTGGAAGCTGACAGCGGCCGTATCCAGCGCGGCACCAAGCTTGAAGTGGCCTATTTCGACCAGCATCGCGCCGAGCTGGATCCCGAACGCACGGTCATGGACAATCTGGCGGAAGGTAAACAGGAAGTGATGGTTAACGGCCGTTCCCGCCACGTGCTGGGCTACCTGCAGGATTTCCTCTTTCATCCGAAACGCGCGATGACCCCGGTAAAAGCCTTGTCCGGGGGGGAGCGTAACCGCTTGTTACTGGCTAAACTCTTTTTGAACCCCAGCAATCTGCTGATTCTTGATGAACCTACCAATGACCTGGATGTGGAAACGCTTGAACTGCTGGAAGAAATGATTGACGGTTATCAGGGCACCGTTTTACTGGTGAGCCATGACAGGCAGTTTGTGGACAATTCGGTCACCGAGTGCTGGATTTTCGAAGGCGACGGCGTGATAAGCAGCTATGTCGGCGGCTATTTCGACGCGCAGGAACAGCGCCGCAACCGGCGCGCGCTGCGCACGGCTCCGGCGCCGGCGGTGGGGAAAACCCAGGCCTCGGCCCCGAAAAACCAGGGGCCGAAACGCGTAAGCAGGTTAAGTTACAACCTGCAGCGCGAACTTGAGGCGTTGCCGCAGCACATCGAGCGTTTGGAACAGGAAGTGAGCGATTTGCAGGCACAAATAGCCAGTCCGGATTTTTTCAGCCAATCCCATGAAACGACCCAGGCGGTACTGGCCGCCGTGGCCGCCGCTGAACAGGCGCAGGAGCAGGCATTTGCCCGTTGGGAAGAACTCGAGGCGCTGAAAAACAGCAAGGAGTAAGCGCCGCGAGCCGGGAGTGAAATCGAACAAGCCATCCAAGGGGTATGCATGTGTTCTGCCGTTCATAAAACGCGATACGTACTTTGCCCGCACTGTGATTTATTGACTACGCTGCCCGTCCTGAAGGATGGGCAGAAGGGCATTTGCCCGCGCTGTAAAAATACACTGATGAGCCGCTGGGACAATCCCCGGCTGCAACCGGTGGTATTTGCCATCAGCGCCTTGATTATGCTGGTACTGGCTAACCTGTTTCCGTTTGTGAACATGAAAGTCTCAGGCCTCGGCAACCAGATCTCCCTGCCGGTCATTCCCCAGGTCATGGTGGTGGATCACTTCTCCTTCCTGGCTTTTTGTTCCTGCTTTTGTCCAGGTTATCCCCGCCCTGTGCATGGCAAGCATTATTTTATTATGCCTGCAGGTCCATATGTCTTTCAGGACGCGGGCATTTTGGCGAAAACGCTTTTGCGCTGCGCGCCTGGGGCATGGCGGAAATTTTCCTGGCGGGGTACTGGTGAGCTTCGTCAAGCTGATGGCCTATGGCGATATCGGCGTCGGGCTCAGCTTTTGCCGTTCTGTTTATTCTGCATCCTGCAGCAGCGGGCATTTCAATGCATCGACCGGCGATGGTTATGGGACAATATCATGCCGATGGATTCGCCGGTCACCGCCTTCAAAATCGGCACCAGCGGCCTGTCGCAGAATATCCGCGCCTGTTCTTGCTGCACGCTCATTCTTCCGGCCGGACAGCCTGTCTGCCCGCGCTGCCGTACCCGCGGCCGTCCGCGCCGGCGCCACAGCCTGCAGTGGACCATGGCGCTGCTGATAACCTCGCTGCTGCTCTATATTCCCGCCAATATTCTGCCCATTATGATAACCGAAGGCTTAGGCAGCCGGCTGAATTCCACGATTATCGCCGGGGTCATATTGCTGTGGGACGACGGTTCCTATCCGGTGGCGCTGGTGATTTTCATCGCCAGCATCATGGTGCCGGTACTGAAAATGATTGCGCTTTGCTGGCTATGCTGGGAAACCAAGGGAAAAGGCAAGGCCGATAGCGAGCGGATGCATACGATTTACGAAATGGTTGAGTTTGTCGGACGCTGGTCAATGATTGACGTCTTTGTAATTGCGGTACTGTCGGGCCTGGTGAGAATGGGCCAGTTGATGAGTATCAGGCCGGGTATCGGGGTCGTGCTGTTTGCCATGGTGGTGATGATTACCATGGTGGCCGCCCATACCTTCGATCCGCGTCTGCTTTGGGACCGTGTGGAGAAAAACATGCAAAAGGAGTCTACCGTTGACTGAAAATAATTATAACGTCGCCGATATCGAAAAAATCAAACGATGGTCGCCGGTGTGGATTATCCCCATTGTGACCATCCTTATCGGTGCCTGGATCCTTTATTACCATTTCAGTCATCAAGGTAAGGTCATCACGCTTGTCACCACCAGCGCCGAAGGCATTGAAGCCGGCAAAACCGCCATCAAAAGCCGCAGCGTGGACGTGGGCATCGTGGAGAGCGTGGTGTTGAGCGATAATCTGCAGCAGGTTGAAATCAAAGCGCGCATTAACAACGGCATGGAAAAGCTGTTGCGCCGCGACTCCGCTTTCTGGGTGGTTAAACCCCAAATCGGGCGGGAAGGGGTTTCGGGGCTGGGGACGTTGTTATCAGGAGCCTATATCCAGTTGCAGCCCGGCAACGGCACGGAGAATGCCACAACCTTCACCCTGCTGGATGCTCCGCCGCTGGCCTCGCCGGATGCCAAAGGCATTCGGGTGGAATTGGACAGCCAGCAATCCGGACAGCTAAATGCCGGCGATCCGGTACTGTTCCGCGGTTTTCGCGTCGGCACGGTGCAAACCAGTTATTTTGATCCCCAAAGCCGCAAGATGCGCTATCAGCTGTTTATCGATGCGCCCTACGACAGCCTGGTGACGAATAATGTCCGTTTCTGGAAAGACAGCGGCGTGACGTTTGATATGTCGGCGCAGGGCATGCGGGTGGAAATGGGCTCCCTGACGACGCTGTTCAGCGGCGGCGTCAGTTTTGATGTGCCCACCGGCTGGGAGCTGGGCGAAAAAGCCCACGAATATCAGGCGTACCAGTTATTTGATAACAAAAACTCCATTGCGGATTCGTTATACACCATACATAAAGACTACGTGCTGTTCTTCAGCGATTCCATTCGCGGGCTGCAGCCGGGGGCGCCGGTTGAATTCCGCGGCCTGCGTTTGGGCACCGTAGCCCAAGTGCCGTTTTTCACCACCGCGGTTAATCAGACCATCAATGACAACTATCTGGTGCCGGTGATGATCCGCATCGAGCCGGAACGGTTCGCCAGCAAGCTGGGGGCGAGCTTTGATATCAACGCCCGGCTGATGCAGGCGGAAGGGCGCGGTTTGCGCGCCGCGCTCAAAAGCGCCAATCTGCTCACCGGCTCGCTCTACGTGGATCTGGATTTTTATCCACAGTCGAAATCCTGGGTAGGGCCTAAAGAAGTTGAAGGCTATCCGGTTTTACCCACCACCAGCGCCGGATTAGCGCAAATTCAGCAAAAACTGATGACCACCCTGGATAAAATCAACGGCCTGCCCCTCAATCCCATGATAAACGAGGCAACCAAAACCCTGGCGCAAAGCCAGTCCACCCTGCGTGAACTGCAGCAAACGTTGAAATCGGTCAATACCCTGACCCAAAGCCCGGCGATGCAGCAGCTGCCGCAGGATATGCAGCAGACGCTGCGTGAGCTGAATACCAGCATGAAGGGCTTCCAGCCCGGTTCCCCGGCCTATAACAAGATGGTGGATAATATGCAGCGCCTGGATCAGGTGCTGCGTGAGCTGCAGCCGGTGCTGCGTACGCTGGACAATAAAAGCAACGCCTTGGTCTTCGGGGCCGATAAAGGTAACGACCCAACGCCTAAGAGGGCTAAAAAATGAGAAAAGGTATTCTATTGGCGGCGCTGATGCTGCTGGTGGCCTGTAGCGGCGCCAGCGATAAACGCTATTATCAGTTGCCGGCAGCGGCGGATGCCCAGCCCCTCCAGTCGTCATCCCGCACGGCTACAGGCCATCTGTGGCTTTCACGGATCAACCTGTCGGATTTCCTGGCGGGCAACGGCGTGGTCTACCAAACCAGCGACGTTCAGTATGTTACCGCCGGCAATAATCTATGGGCCAGCCCCTTGCAGCAACAGTTGCAGCAAGCCATGGTGGCCAATTTGAGCAATGCCTTACCCGGCACGCTGGTCTCCGCCAGTCAGATTTCCGGTGAGCAGGATCAATTGGAAGTGGATATCACCGGCTTTCATGGCCGTTACGACGGCAAGGTGGTTATCCGCGGCGAATGGCGGCTTACCCATAACGGCACGGTGAGCCGGTTCCCCATCAATGTGGTCTTGAAACAGGATCAGGACGGCTATGACGCCCTGGTCAGGACCCTGGGGCAAGGGTGGCAACAGGTGTGTCAAAATATCGCAAAGCAAATATCCGCTGTGCGGTAATAACGAATCGTTCTAAAGCGCCGGCACCGTTGCCGCACCCGGTGGAAATGGGGTGAAAAGGGCGGTGCTTTAGTGGGTAATCAGTGGCTTACCCTGACGGCCGCCTCGCTTGGCGGACAAAAAATATCGTCATTATGCCTAATTGTCATGACGTTTATGTGAAATGTTGCATTGATCTCGAGCCGATTTATCGTTAAAGATAAAGTGTAATCACCACCCAGTGGTTACCGTTTTCTTACCATTTTCTTTCCACCAGACAAGATGAGGAAAACATGGCATGAAGAGACAAAAACGAGATCGCCTCGAACGTGCACATTCGCGTGGTTATCAGGCAGGATTATCCGGACGATCCAGCGAGTTATGTCCATATCAATCTCTGGATGCACGGTCTCACTGGTTGGGAGGTTGGCGAAAGGCCATGGAGGATAGATCGGTAACAGTATGATCGATCTGTCAGCAAAGGGATTGACCTCCGCATTCAGCGGAGGTTTAATTTCAGGGGTATCAAAATGACGTGGTGTCTTTAAACAGACCGACTTTCAGATCGCTGGCGGTATAGATAACATGTCCGTCGCACAGCACCTCGCCATCCGCCAAGCCCATCACCAAACGGCGGTTTACAACGCGGCGGAAATGGATGCGATAGGTCACTTTTTTTGCCGTAGGCAGGATTTGTCCGGTAAATTTCACTTCACCCACACCCAGCGCCCGGCCCTTGCCCTCTGCGCCAAGCCAGCCGAGATAGAAGCCCACCAGTTGCCACATGGCATCTAATCCCAGGCAGCCCGGCATCACCGGATCGCCGATAAAATGGCAACCGAAAAACCACATATCCGGATGAATGTCCAATTCGGCTTCCACATAGCCCTTATTATGGCTACCGCCGTCTTCGGTCATTTTAACCACCCGATCCATCATCAGCATATTCGGCGCGGGCAACTGCGGGCCCTCTTTACCGAACAGTTCTCCGCGACTTGAGGCAAGCAGGTCTTCTCTAGTATAGGATTCGCGTTTATCTACCATGTTTAATCAAACCTTTATTAATGAATCACGCACGTTAACTCACCGTTTTACCCGGCACAACCCCGTCTAACTCTGGTTAAACCAGTTCAGCCAGCGGAATCCCCAGGGTAAGCGTAGGCGTTCGTGCTGATTGATATAAGCGATACGCTCGCGTATTGAAGCAATCAAATTGGGTTTCTGCTCGTGATCGTAAGGTATCCCGGTCAGCAATTCCAACGCCTCATCAATAGTCTCCACCGGCCAGATATGGAATTGTTCATCCCGTACCGCGTCGACCAACTCTTCATGCAGGCATAAATGGCGCACATTGGCGGCAGGCATAATCACGCCCTGGGTTCCATCGAGCCCGCGGTTCCGGCACAGGGCGAAAAAGCCTTCGACCTTTTCGTTGACGCCGCCGATGGGCTGCACCCGGCCGAATTGATCCACCGACCCGGTAACCGCGATCCGCTGCACGATAGGCTTGCCGGACAGGGCGCTTATCAACGCGCTGAGTTCCGCCAGCGAAGCGCTGTCGCCATCCACTTCACCATAGGACTGCTCAAACACCAGCGACGCGGAGAAGGGTAGCTGTTGATCCAGCTCCAGCGACGCCATGAGAAATGCCTGCATGATCATCATGCCCTTAGCATGAAGATTTCCGCCCAGTTCAGCTTTACGTTCCACATCGTTAACTTCCCCGTCGCCCAAATGCACCACGCAGCTGATACGCGACGGCTCACCGAACGGCAAGGGGTGACCGGGGAAATCCATGACCGACAATGCATTCACCTGGCCTATCATCGCGCCGTCGGTTTCCACCATGATCTGCCCTTCGGCAATCTCATCCTGCATGCGCTCTGTCAGGTAGCTTTCACGCCAGATACGGGTACGATTGCTGTCGGACAGCGCCTGGGCATTAATGACACCCTGCTCGGCGTACTGGGCCGCCTCCCTGATGCGCCGGGTTAGCCATTGAGGGCACAAAGGCAGCTGATACTGATCGCCGCTATAGCGAACCGCCTGCCGGATCAACTCCGGCCAGGCTTCCGCGGCCAGGGGCGGCATCGATTGTGCTTGCAATAAACTGTTTACATAATCGCACCAGTTTTGCATGTCTTCCGTTTGGGTGACCTTCAGCTCCGACTCGAACTCGCCATACAGCGCCAGCTTGGTCAAACCGGGTTCCAGATCGTTCAAATCCGCCAGCGATTCACGATCGCCGATGACTATCAACCGCAGGTCCAGCGGCATCGACGGGATCGAAACCGGTAGCGGGCGGGTTTCATCCAGCGCCAGCCAGTCAAAACGCTGCTGCAAAATCATCTGTTTAAGACGCAGCCACATCAGCGGCTGGCTCACCAGGGCGCTGGCGCCCAGCATCAGCACTCCGCCATTGGCTTCGTGTATTTTACCCGGTTGCAAATCGATGACGTCGCGGTAATTCCTGACACAGCCGAACAGCTGCTCGTTCTCAATCCAGGGCTGGTAAATACATTTGCCGCGGCCGGCAAAATTATCCCCTGGCTCAACGGCGGCCTGAATTTTTATTTCATTGCCCGCGATGATATAACGACTGCCCGCCAGAGGCTTATCCTCGGGCAGGGCATTGTCCACCATGCGGGAAATGAGCCGCAAATACTCCTCGTCCTCCTGCGCGGTCAGCAACATAAAACGGCTGGGCGTCATAGGGTGGCAGAACTGAATAAGGCCGTCCATCAAACGCATCTGCAACGATTCCAGGGGTGCAGACAAGGGCTGGTAGGGCTGGGCAAATACCGCCGTAAAAGGCGTAAGATCTGGAACTAAATATTTCCATTCTAATTGTTTAATGGTCAAAGTATTCGGTAACGTCGCTATTCAGGGAAACGGTGATTATACAAGAATTTCACTCTACGAGCTTCATGCATCTTTCAATGAACGAATATTCTAAGGCTTCCGGGTTTAACTTGTCTGAAAATCAGTCAAAATATGACGTTCGTAGGGGAATTAGGCGGGGAAACTGTTATTATCTAGCTAACGTTACACGGTCACGGGTGCATGTACCATGAAATATCAGCAACTCGAAAATCTGGAAAGCGGGTGGAAGTGGACGTATCTTGTTAAAAAACACCGTGAAGGCGAGCGCATTACGCGGCATGAAGAAAACAGCGCCGCGGAGGAAGCGGTGGAAGCGCTTATGCTTTTCGAGCATCAAGCCGACAATATTCTTCTCTGGATCCGTGAGAATATGAATCCGGCTCTTGAAAACCGGATGAAACAAACCATCCGGGCACGCCGCAAGCGGCACTTCAACGCTGAACACCAGCATACCCGCAAGAAATCCATTGACCTTGAATATCTGGTTTGGCAGCGTCTGGCTGCTTTGGCGCAGCGGCGGGGCAATACCCTGTCGGAGACCATAGTAAACCTGCTGGAAGACGCCGAGCGTAAAGAAAAATACGCAACCCAGATGTCCTCTTTGAAACAGGATTTGAAAGCTATCCTCGGCGAGGATCGCTAAGCCGCCGCGGTTCAAGTCCGATGCCTTTGAGCAGGGCGGCGAAACGGTATCGGCAGGCAATTACAGTATAAAAAAAACCCCGCCATGGCGGGGTTTTTGCAATTTCATAAGAACTTAAGATTGCGGCTGTGTAACCACTTCTTTGTAGCCCTTCACTTCGATCTCTACGCGACGATCCGGTGCCAGGCAAGTAATCAAAGCAGCACGGCCCTTCACGTTATCACAGGTGTTGCCGGTGACAGGATTCGATTTACCCATGCCGCGAGCGGAAATCTTGTCGGACGGGATACCCTTGGAAATCAGGTAAGTCACGACGCTTTGCGCACGAGCCTGAGAAAGTTTCAGGTTATACTGTTCTGAACCGATACGGTCGGTATAGCCCAGGACTACAACGGAACCGTCTTTCGGATCCAAGGAGCTCAACTGGGAATACAGTTGATCCAGGGCCTGTTGACCTTCCGGCTTCAGAGTGGACTTGTTGAAGTTAAACAGTACGTCTGAACGCAGTGTGAAATGCTTGGTTTGTACAACCGGGGCCGGAGCCGGGGCCGCAGGAGTCACGACCGGAGCCGGAGTACCCTGACCGAAGCGGTAAGAAACGCCCACGCTCAGCAAGCCATTATCAGGACGCGCGCCGACAGTGCTGGCATCGCCGATATTGTTGACCCACTGGTAATCAAGACGGGTTGCCCAGTCCTGGGTGATAGCGTATTCAAGACCAATAGCGGCCAACGGGGAAACACCGGTATCGTGATCGCTCAGGCGACCGGCAGAACCGTTGTCGTAGTTGGCTTTCGAATCAGCACGCCAAACCATGCCACCCAAACGGGTGTAAATATCCAAATCGTCGGTAAGCGGATAGCTGAGTTTAGCTGCCAGCGAAATACCTTGGGCCTTAAACGCACCGTTGTCCACGCTGCCTTTGTAAGCCATGCGGCCTAGCCAGTCATAGCCCAGTTCAAACCCTAAATACGGATTTGCCTGATAACCGAGAAAAGCACCGGCACCTAACTGTTCGTTACGGGTAGGACCATTGCCGATACGGTTATCATAACCATTACCGTAAAAACCGGTATCATGGTAAGAGGACCAGCCCAATTTACCACCGGTGTACCAGGTGTTATCTTGGGGAGCGGCTTGCGCTACGGTTGCGAAACCCGCCAATGCCACTGCAAGTGCGATAGCTGTCTTTTTCATTCTTTGCGCCTCGTTATCATCCAAATAGGCAATGAGCTCTTAAAGCTAATTTAAAAATCCATTGCCAGAGTCAGTGCTCCGCGTTTAAACATCGCCATTCAACAGGCGTTATAGAGCAACCCTGGCGAATTAAAGTCTACAACGAAGTGGGAAACTTACAAGTAAGATGTAGTAAGCCGCTAATAAAAAACAGCGTTTCGTGTATGTTTCATTGACCGAAATCGTGACAAAGTGATAGCCGCTCACGGCACTGGAATGGCTGGCGACCCGCATATATACTGGAGTGAGGCAAATTTAAAGGGATTTTGTCTTCCGTGCTGACACCCTTATTGAGATAAATCTTAAAATTAGTCAATGATAGCGCGAAGAATGAATTTTTAGCCCTGAAAACTGTCCAGAGGACCGGTTAGTCTCGTTTTGAGGATACATAATGAACCCGTAAGACCCCCCTTGTTGCGCGGCATCGCGCAGTCGACGCTTCTCATTGTCCGTCAATTCTTCAGGAAACCAGCCCAGGATTACGCTGTAATTTCCCGTCAATAATGCTTTCTCCATCGCCGCAACGGTATCGAAAGCCGTAGGGTGACGCAATTGCACCATTTTTTCCAGCGGCAGGCCCGACTGCATCAGCCAGGGGCGGCTCAATTTGCGTGACGAGGTCAGCCACAGCAGCCAGCGTGACTGGGTTCCCAATTGCCGCAGCAACGGCAGGAGGATATGTCCCACCATGGGCTGATCTTCAAAATAAACCACTTCGCTGATAATACCTTTGGCCATGGAGAGCGAGGAATCCTCCGATACGTTTTCCTCCTGGATCGTTTGGCCGAAATGACGTGCGGCTTGAAGTTGAGTGTGCATGGAATGTACGCCCCTGGTTAACTGTATATAAATACAGTATCCGGGTTCGGGATGAAAATCAACCGGAATTTTAAGCAGCCTCGCAAAAATCCTCCTGACAGGGCGTCTCTGGCGGATTAAGTTGAAAACCACATGGAAAATACTGTATTTTTAAGTAGTTGCACGAATAAAGAGTAGGGACTCTCAACACAATAACACGGAGCATTTGATGGAAACGGCATATAAACAGCGGATTTCACAGGCAGTACCTTTCTTCGCGCCGCTGGGCGTTATCACCACCCGATCGCAATTCGGCGGCTACAGTATCTGCGCCGATAAGGTGATGTTCGGGCTGATACTGGATGGCGAGCTTTATCTTCGCGGCACCCGGCAAAGCGAACACGTTTATCTCGCCGAAGGCATGCAAAAACTCATCTATACCAAACGGGGCGTTCCGGTATCGTTGAATTATTATCATGTGAACGAAGAGCTGTGGCTAAAGGGCGATCGATTGCTGGTCCTGGCCGCCCAGGCCCTTGATGAGTCAAAACACGATCGGCGTGAAAAAACCTCCAGCCCCAGGCTGAAGGATTTGCCCAATATCGGCCAGGGTATCGAGCGGCTGTTATGGAAAGCCGGCATACAGGATATCGAATCCCTGCGCTGCTATGGCGCCAAGAGCAGCTACCTGAAACTGCGCGCAATTAAACAAAACCTGAGCGTCAAGGTGCTGTTCGCCCTGGAGGGCGCATTGTCCGGCCACCACTCAGCCGCATTGCCCCCGATGCAGCGCAGTGAATTGCTTGAATGGTTTGAGCGGCAATCCTGCCGCTAGCGCCGCCGTCCGCCGCCGTTCCGGCGGCGGCAGCTAAGCCGGTTTGAATCGGGTTTCAACATCCTGTTTGCGCGCTATCAGTTCAGGCAACAGTTCAAGCAACAGGCCGATTTGCTGTAGTACCAGCTGTTCCCTGGCTTCCGGCTCCGGCGCGATATGCTGGATGCGCTCAATCAATTGATCCCGTTCCTGATTCACCCGCAGGGACAATTTATCCTGATATTGCAAGGCGTCGTCCACATAACAAGCGGCATCGTCCAGCACCTTCAGCAGCGCCGCCGAGGACATTTTTTCGCGATGGGCTCCCAGGGTGGAAATATAGCTCAGGAAGGTATGATTCAGACAAAGCAGCCGGAACGCCAGGTCCATCACCGCACCGGGCGTTCTGGATTCCGCCGCCATATTTGACACCACCGAGGCCAGCTCGGCGTCCTTGTTATGGGCGTCTCGCCGGGCAATCCGGTAGTCCAGGCGATTATCCTTGCCCTGATGGTACTGCACCAGGATGGCATCCAGATAACGGCAATTGGCGAAAAGGCTGTTATTCATTACCGCGGGCAGACGGCGAAAACGCCAGTCCGGCCAGATAAAACTCACCGCCGCCCAGGCGATGGCGCAGCCGACAAAGGTATCGAATACCCTGGGCAGCGCCACGTCGAACCCTTCCCCCAGCAAATTGAAGCATAGCATCACCAGCAGGGTAATAAACATGGTGGCCTGGGCGTACTGCCTGTTGCGAAAGGCAAAGAATAACGTGCCGCTGAGCACGATGAGGACCAGTTGCCCTTCGGTTGAAGGAACAAAATAGAGGATGGGCAGGCTCAGCAGGATGCCGCCGAGGGTGCCGATAATCCTCAGCGCCAACCGTCTCCTGGTGGCCTGGTAGTTGGGCTGGCAGACAAACAGGCTGGTGAGCATGATCCAGTAGCCATAATGCAGTCCGCTTAGCTGGATAAACGCGTAACCGACGCACAGCACCAGGGACATTCGCACCGCATGGCGGAACAGCGCCGATTCCGGACTGAGATGGCTGCCGATACGCGATCGGATATCGCTGAACCCGGTCAGCTTATCGTCCGCGAGATTATTTTCTTCCGGGCTATTGCGCGCTATCGCCTGTTCAGATTCGATGGTGGCCAATTGAGCGTCGATGGCGCGCAGATTATTCAGCAGATTTTTAAGCCCATTGACCTGCCCCGGCCCGGCCCCGCGATCGATTGCCGCGTCCAGATGGCTGAAGGCGCGCTCGAAACGCTGGTCATGCTCATATTTCTGATGCAACAAAATAGATTGTGAAAGGGTGTCGCAGGCGCGGGCCTGCATAGCCAGCAGCCGCTGGAAACGAAACAGCACATCGCTGTAGCGCAGTTGTTCCCTCAGTTGCTGGTATTGCACATGGGATGAGCTGGCCCGTTCGTGAATATCCTGCGCGACAAAATAATAATGCAGCGCGCGTCGGGTGCCGCGTTGTCCGCGATCGCCGCGCAAACGGGTCAATAACGACGACTTGATCTGGTTCATCGCCTCCACGACGTCGCTGTTTGCCATGGCGACTTCAATCAGGGCGCGGTCATCGGCATCCTCCAGATCGGGATCGAACAGATTGGCCTTGGCGTCGAGGTAACGGGCCAGAGCGTGGTAACCATGGGCAAGGTTATCCTGCAGCGGACGGATGGGAAAAAGCATATGACCCAGCAGGGTAAGCACGTTGTACCAGATAGCCCCCGCCAGCAGCAGCGCCGGCTGCAGATACCAGGTTTGGTACATGGCGGCGCCCAGCATGGTATATACCGCTATCAGCAGTGCGCCGAAAGCGATGGTGGCGTATCGCTGGCCCAGCGCTCCCAGCAAAATGAAACCGCAGGTGGATACCGCCAGGCCGATGCCGAACAGCCATGGGTAAGGAAACAGCAGTTCGATGGATACCGCGGCAATGAAAAAACTCACCAAGGTGATCAGCAAATTGCGCAATCTGCCGCTCAGCCGATCGTCCAAATCCGTTAACGCCGCGGCCACCACCCCCAGCGTCAACGGTATGGTGAGGGTTGCCATATTGAACCACCAGGGCAAGAGCGCCGCGCCGGCCAAGGCGATAAAAATCCGTACGTTATAGCGCCAGCGGCTATCAAAAGCCAGGCGGCGAAATCCGGGTGCTACACTTCCCACTGCATGTCCTTATATTGGCGTTAACGATAGCGGCGTCGGTCGGGATTGATATGCAATTCTTCAGCCAGCTCCACCGGTACCACCCGCTGGCCCACCGGCCAGAGGGCGATGGCCGCCAGTTTGAAATGAGCGATGCCCGGCGGAATACCGATAATGGTCAGGCATTGGCCGATGCCGGTGACGATATGCGATAGACACAGCCACCAGCCGAAGAGCACCAGCCACAACAGATTCAATAGCGTGCCGCCGGATGACAAGACCACATTGCGGTTCTCAGGATAGAGTATGTCCACATGAACGGTGGTATTGCCAAAGGGTACCAGTGAGTATTTGGTTATCTCCCAGCATGAACGGGTGAAAGGCCAGGTGATGATGAGTATCAGGCTTACGACAGTGGCCAGCAGCCACCCCAGGGTGGTAAAAAAACCACCTAAGATAAAATTGAGCAAATTGAGTAAAGTACGCATTATTCCCATTGTCTGTTTTTGCAGGTGTGAAGGTTGTTTCGGTAGGCTACCACAGTAGAATGAAGACTATTCTACCCTGATTTCCAGGCCGGGGCAGAACAAGTTAATATGGGTAGCAGACCCCCTTGCGTCTTAACGAAAAGGAATCGCGGCAACCCTATGGAACTGAAATCGACTTCCCTCGGCAAGCATCTGGCACAGCATCCCTATAATCGGGTGCAATTGTTACACGCCGGCGTCGAGGTCAGCGGCGATAAGCACCATTACATTATTCCCTTTAATGAAATTCTGGCCATTCGCTGCAAGCGGGGAATTGTCTGGGGCGAGCTGGAGTTCGAATTGCCCGGGGCGAAGGTAGTTCGTCTTCACGGCACGGAGTGGCAGGAAACGCAGCGGTTTTATCACCACCTGCAAAAAAGCTGGCTCGATTGGAGCCGTGATATGAGCGATGTGTGCGCCGATGTGCTCCGCCAGCAGGTGATAGCCATTGAACAGGCCGCGGCCCGGGATCAATGGTTCCAGGCGAGCCGGCTGGCGGCGCTGCAAGACAGCATCCGCGAGGCGTTTGCGTCTTTGCCGTTGCCGCTGGCGCGCCTGGAGGAGTTTGAACACTGCCGCGACAACTACCGCCTGTGCCTGAAATGGCTCGAGCAGGGCCCGGCGATGGCGCTGCGCTGCAACCAGCAGTGGACGAATAACATGCTGGAACAGCATAAAGACTATTTTGATACCGTCGAAAGTTCTCCCCTTAATCTTTCTCAAAGCCGCGCGGTGGTTAACGGTGAAAACGCCCTGCTGGTGCTGGCGGGCGCCGGCAGCGGCAAAACCTCGGTGCTGGTGGCCCGCGCCGGCTGGCTGTTGAGACGCAGGGAAGCCGATCCGGAGCAAATACTGATGCTGGCCTTCGGACGGCAGGCGGCGGCGGAAATGGATGAGCGCATCCGGTTGCGCCTGCGGGTGGAGGGCATCCGATCCTGGACTTTCCATGCCCTGGCCCTGTTTATTATCCGGCAAGGCAGTAAAAAGGCGCCGGCCATAAGCGCTTTGGAGAGTGATGGCCCGGCGCGGCGAGCATTATTGATAACGCAATGGCGCCAGCAGTGTAGTGAGAAAAAACCCCAGGCAAAAGGCTGGCGGCAACTGATCGTCGAGGAACTGGGATGGGACGTCCCGGAAGGGGAGTATTGGCAGGACGAACGGCTGGCACAGCGTCTGGCGCCCCGTATCGAGCGATGGATCGGCTTGATGCGCATGCACGGCGGCACCCAGGCGGAAATGATCCAGCAGGCACCCGATGATTTACACGATGTCTTTCAAAAACGTATCCGCCTGCTGTCGCCATTGCTGAAAGCCTGGAAACAGGCCCTTAAAGAGGAAGGCGCGGTGGATTTTGCCGGACTGATGCACCAGGCGGTGGATATCTTGCAAAAAGGCCGGTTTATCAGCCCTTGGAAACATATCCTGGTGGATGAATACCAGGACATATCCCCCCAGCGCATAAAGTTATTGGAAGCGCTGTGCCGGCAGAATCGCCGAACGTCGCTGTTTGCCGTCGGCGACGATTGGCAGGCCATTTATCGTTTCAGCGGCGCCGAGCTCTCCCTGACCACCGGCTTTACCGAACGTTTCGACGCCGGAGCGCAGTGTGCCCTGGATACCACCTATCGTTTCAACCAGCGTATCGGTGAAATCGCCACGGCGTTTGTGCTGCAAAATCCCTATCAGCTCAAAAAAGACCTGAATAGTTTGACTAAAGGCACCAAAAAATCCGTTTTGATCCTGCCCGACTCTCAACTTGAGACGCTACTGAATAAGCTCAGCGGCTTCGCCCTGCCCGCGGAACGGATCCTGATACTGGCCCGCTACCATTATCTGCGGCCGTCCCTGCTGGATAAAGCGGTAACCCGCTGGCCAACCCTGAATATCGATTTTATGACCATGCACGGCAGCAAAGGGCAACAGGCGGATTACGTCATCATTATCGGCATGAATGAGGGCAAGGACGGCTTCCCCGCGGCGGCGCGTGAAACCGTGTTCGAACGGGTCTTGCTGCCGCAGCCGGAGGATTTCCCCGATGCCGAGGAGCGGCGTCTGCTGTATGTCGCCCTCACCAGGGCAAAGCAGCAGGTATGGTTGCTGCACGATTCCGGGCAGCCGTCGGTATTTATCGAGACATTAGCGCAGTTGGGCGTGCCTAAAGTACATAAACCTTGAGGAACCGGACGGTTGCAATCACCGTCCGGAGCCGGTTATCGCAAACGGTCGGTGAGATAACGCTGGTAATCGGGGATTTCGATTTGAATCTCGCCGCTGAATAATGCGGAGCTTATTAATAAATCTGCGGTTGAACGATTGGTGGCCACGGGAATATTCCACACGGTCGCCAGCCGCAGCAACGCTTTTACATCGGGATCGTGCGGTACGGCATTCAATGGGTCCCAGAAGAAAATCAATACATCGATTTTGCCTTCCGATATCAGTGCTCCCACCTGCTGATCGCCGCCCATCGGTCCGCTCAACATACTGTGCACCGGCAGTCCGGTACTCCTCTGCACCAGATTCCCGGTAGTCCCGGTGGCGTAAAGGGTATGCTCCGCCAGAACGGGCTTATTGATCTCGACCCAGTTGAGCAACGATTGTTTGCAGTGATCGTGAGCGACCAAGGCAATATGTTTGCGTATGGCGATGGTACGGGTGATTGACTCCATATACTTTCCTTTAATGAAATTTACGCTGTCTATAGACTATCGAAAGTCGATTTCACTGCAAACCATTTAATGCTGACTCTGGTAATGCCACGCGCTCAGTCCAGCCACTGGGGACGGGTACTTGACCCGGAGGGCAGAAACCAGAAACGCAACATTTGCTCGATATGGGCGGCGGTGCTGTTCTGAAGGGGAGACGCAATCCATGCATCCGCGGCCGGGCTCTCATTGGGAGCGGGAAGCCGAGGCGGCATTGGCAACGTGGCGCCATACTCTCTCTCGTGATGCCGCAGAGCCGCCATCACCCCCTCATTGCCCACCGGCAAGCGGCTGTAAGCCGCATTCACCGCCGCATCATGTTCATCCAAAAGTGTTAGCACCGGCAGGCTGATAAAATGATCAATCTCATCGCGGGTGGTGAGCGGCGGCAGCCGAAACCGCAAGCGATGTGCATTCCAGGTATCGAACAGCACAATCAGGTAGAACGGTCGATAAATTCCCAGCCTATCATAGTCATGGTAAGCCCTGCGATTCAGGGTGAATACCAGTTGGTGCCCGCCCTGGGCTAACTCAAGGCTGCCGGCGCCGCGTAACAGTATGCTATTCACTGGCGTACCGTCGACTATCAATAATTCCATGGCCTGCGGCAATTGCAGAGTCGTCGCTAACGCGGGCAGGCCCGTAAAGAGGCTTATCCCGATAACAATGACGCGCAAAAAATTCATTATGTTCCCTCGCCGGATATCATTGACTACTTATATATTTAGAATGTACATAATAATATTTTTGTAGCATTTATTCACAAATATTTTTATTTTGAAATTATTTGATTAACCTTAATTATCTTGCTTTTTTCACCGCTGGTATACACTTAATCAACAAGTATGAAACCGGAGAAACGTCATGACCGATACCGACATTGCCGACATTTTGACGTCCGTGAAGACGATTGCCCTGGTGGGGGCCAGTGAAAAGCCTGCGCGGGCCAGCCACGATGTCATGGCTTATTTACTTGAACAGGGCTATCAGGTTTTCCCGGTTAATCCCATACTGGCGGGGCGTGAGATCCTGGGTCAACGAGTCTACGCCGATCTGGCGAGTATACCGGTTAAGGTGGATATGGTGGATATCTTTCGGCGTTCAGAGGCGGTATATGACCTGACCCAGGAGGCCATTACCATTGATGCCAAGGTATTATGGACGCAGTTGGGCGTAGTGAACGAACAGGCGGCGGTGTTGGCGAAAAATGTCGGTATGAAGGTTGTGATGGATCGCTGCCCGAAAATCGAGATCAGGCGGCTGGGGCTGGCGAAATGAATATAGAGTTACGCGGGCGGGACCGCCCGCGTCATAGTTAATCAGTTTCTCAACCGTGGTGCCTGCAGTTGCTGGCGTATAGACTCCGCCAAATCGTCCAGGGTCGGTTGTTCCGGATGTACCGGCGCCGTTTCATAATTCAGCTGGACTTCGGCAAGATAGGTGTGCACCGGCTTGCCTTCGTCGTCTTCCATCACCACATGGTACCAAGGGGCGGCGCGAAGCTTGTCGTCAGCCGCAATCTCGTCAAGTGACGGCTTTTCCAGGGAGTATTCGGGGTCGACATCGATGATGACACCCAAATAGCCCAGTAGCTTGTGGCGGACCTGTTGTCCGATTCCAAATTTGCTGGCAATCATAAAGAGCTCCCGCGTACGTAATAGTGCCTTATCCTAAATATGGGGGATACGCGGACAATATCAAGGGAGGGCGGTCTTTTTAAATTACCCGGCAAGCGAAACCCTTTAGATAAAGGCCTTCCGGGTAGGGGGCCGACACGGGATGATCGGCCGCCTGGCGGAATTGCTCGATAAATTGTATGTCTCTGTGGGCATCAAGGGCGGCATCGGCAATGATCTTTTGGAACAGATCGGTGGTCATCAGCCCGGAGCATGAGAAAGTAAGCAAAATACCCTCCGGCGCCAGCAGTTGGAGCGCCAGCATATTAATATCTTTATAACCGCGGCAGGCGCTGGCCAGCTGGTTTTTGTTTTCCACAAATTTCGGCGGATCCATGACTATCATGTCGAACTGCCGGCCCTGTTCGCGGTATTGCCTCAGCAGTTGAAAAACGTCTTCTCGTACAAATTCGGCTTTGCCCACGTCCAGATGATTGCGTTCAACGTTTTGCCTGGCGATATCCAGCACATGCTGGGAGGTATCCACATTCGTCACCTGCAGGCAGTCCCCCATCAAGGCTGCCACGCTAAAGGCGCCTGTATAGGAAAAGCAGTTCAGGACACGGCGTCCGGCGGCATATTTACGCGCGGCCAGGCGGCTGTCCCGTTGATCCAGATAAAATCCGGTTTTGTGGCCCTGGGTGATATCCACCAGCAAAGACATATCGTGCTCGCGTATCGCCAGCAAATCCGGAGGGGTTTCGCCGGTTATTAATCCGCAGGTCAGCTCCAAGCCTTCCTTTTTTCGCACCGCGACGTCTGATCGGTCATAAATAGAACAGGCCGGGTAGCATTGCTGCAAAGCCAGAATCAGCGCGGCGCGATGGTATTCCGCACCGGCGGAGAGCAGTTGCAATACCAGGAAATTACCGTAGCGATCAATGGTAATGCCCGGCAAACCGTCCGATTCACCGGCAATCACCCGGTAGGCGTCCAGATTATCGCGTTTTGCCAACAAATCCCGTAAGCGTTGCGCGGTGGTCAACCGCCGGACAAAGAAGTCTGTATCAATGGATTCCTCGGCTTGGAAAGTCCAGACGCGGGCACGGATTTGCGACTGGGGAGAATAGGCGCCGCGGGCCAGCCAATTTCCCTTATCGTCGCAAATGTCGATGGTCTCACCGGATTGCGTTTTGCCGTCCACCCGCTGCACGGCGCCGGAAAAGACCCAGGGATGCCGGCGAAGCAAGGATTTTTCCCGGCCTTTGGCAAGAAATAAACGTTTTGTCATCTTGAATTATACTGATTAAGGGAAAGAGCGCCATTTTGCGAATAAGCGCGGACAATTGCAAACATTAGCCGTTAACCAGGGGGAATGATGAGCAAGGTATGTACCTCAATCTATATTTACGGCGTAGTGCAAGGGGTGGGGTTCCGTTATCACGCCCAGCATCGGGCTCAAGATTTGGGGTTGGTGGGCTACGTACGTAATCTCGACGATGGCGGCGTTGAAGTGGTGGCCTGCGGCGAGGGCGCTCAGCTGGACAAATTTCAAGACTGGCTAAAACAAGGGGGCCCGCAGCGCCCGTATTGAAAAATCCTAAGCGAACCAAAACCGGTTGTTGAAAGCGAATTCAACGGCTTTAAGGTCCGCTATTGAGATCAAATACATTTCACGGGTTTTGGCAAACCGGCGATTTTGGTGGCCTGTTTTGCCGGCCCTTGAGGAAATAACCGATAGAGGTAACTGCTGTTGCCTTTCTCCTCGCCGTATTTTTGCCCCATGGCCTTAACCAGCATACGGATGGCGGGAGAAGTATTGAACTGCAGGTAGAAATCCCGGACAAAATGAATCACCTGCCAATGCGCCTCCGTCAGTTTAATCTGTTCCTGTTCGGCAATGGCTTCTGCCAGCGCTTCGTGCCAATCATCGATATTTTTCAGATAACCCTGCGCATCGGTTTCAATGTCTTTGCCGTTAAATTCCATCCTGTTCCCCATAACTCGTCAACCTGGCGGGTTATGTTAGCAAATGTACCGATAAACGGCATACAGCAAAAAGGGCCTTCATAGCTGACGGCCCTCGATGCGTTTTGCGCAGCCTGAAAGCTCGCCAATCAATTGTTGCGCATAAAGCCCAGGATGCTCAGCAGGCTGACGAATATATTATACAGTGAAACGTAAAGACCCATGGTAGCGCGGATATAATTGGTTTCCCCGCCATGGATGATATTACTGGTTTCCCATAAAATGGCGCCCGACGAAAACAGGATAAACAAGACGCTTACCGCCATTGACAGGGCCGGTATATGCAGGAACAGATTGGCGATGACCGCCACCAGCAAAACGACGAACCCGGCCAACATCATACCCGACAGGAACGACATATCTTTACGGGTGGTGAGAACATAGGCGGAACAGCAGAAAAACACCAGAGCGGTTCCTCCCAGCGCCAGCATAATGATTTCACCGGCCCCGGAGGCCAGCAACATGCTCAGCAGCGGTCCAAGGCTGTATCCCAGAAAACCGGTGAATGCAAAGGCCGCCAGAATGCCCGCCGGCCTGTCGGCCAAACGGTATGTCAGGAACATCAGGCCGTAAAAGCCGGCCATCATGAGAATCAGTCCCGGCGCGGGCAGGTGCAGCAGGGTGCTGGCGGTGGCCGTTACTGCGGAAAAGCCCAGGGTCAGCGAGAGCAGAAAATAGGTATTGCGCAGCACTTTATGGGTGCTTAGCAATGAGCGCTCGCGGGTGGATGTCGCGACCAAACGATCCATAGGTTTTACCTCTTGGTGGAAAATAATCATCGGTATGTGGCTGTCAGATTAATGGCCGTATGACGCCCCACCTAATCGTTTTACCCTTCTTTACGCATAGAAAGGCTGGTTTATCGGCTTATAATGTATAGGGATCATCCATCAGCAGGACTAGCGGTGAAATTTCAAGCGATTAGAACATTTCTCCCTTTACAACAGAAACGACTCTGTTTATAGTTCGCCTCGTGGCGGAGGAGTGGCCGAGCGGTTGAAGGCCCCGGTCTTGAAACCCGGCGACGCGAAAGCGTTCGTGAGTTCGAATCTCCCCTCCTCCGCCACTCTCACTTCTACCAACCTCTCCTAAAGTCTACTAAATCCAGTCTCTACCTGTTGTTACTCAAGTTTTCAATATCCCAACGTCTACCTAAGTCGCTTGAAATCCACGCTTATGCGGGGTATATATGGGGTATAAAATTATCTCCTTTGAAAAGTACCCCAGATGACACTGAACGCTCGGCAAGTCGAAACGGCCAAACTACAGGAAAAAGCCTACAAGCTTGCCGATGGCGGCGGACTGTATCTTTGGTCAAACCCAATGGCTCTCGTTATTGGCGGCTCAAGTATCGGGTGGCTGGCAAGGAAAAACTTTTATCGATTGGCGTTTACCCGGATGTATCGTTGTCAGATGCCAGAGCAAGGCGCGAAGATGCCAGGAAACAGATCAAGGCCGGCGTTGACCCAAGCGAGAACAAGCAGCAGCAGAAACAAGCCCGTCAGGAAGAAACAGCAAATACCTTCGAAGCACTTGCCTGCGAGTGGTATGCCAAGCGGCAAGACCGCTGGTCCATCGGCTATCGAACTGACATGATGAGTGCCTTCGAAAATGACGTGTTTCCTTATATAGGCCACCGGCCAATAAAGGATATAAAGCCCCTTGAACTTTTGGCGGTGCTATCCAAGTTGGAGGAACGCGGAGCAACGGAAAAATTAAAGAAAGTCCGGCAGCGGTGCGGGGAAGTCTGGAAATATGCGATTGTCACTGGCCGGGCGGAATATAACCCTGCGCCGGATCTTGCCAGCGCCACCAAGCCCCATAAGCGAGAACATTACGCGCATTTATCCGCCACTGAATTACCGGAGTTTTTGCATTCACTTAGCGGTTATATGGGTAGTCAGCTTGTCAGAACGGCTATGCAATTGATGATCCTGACGGGTGTCAGGCCTGGCGAAATGCGCAATGCGGAATGGTCAGAAATTGACCTCGATAAAGCATTATGGGAAATCCCCGCGGGGAAGATGAAAATGCGCCGGCCCCATCTTGTGCCGCTGCCTATCCAGGCCGTAACGCTACTGCGAGAAATTCAGCCTATCAGTGGGCGATATCAATATGTTTTCCCTGGCCGGGTCCGGCATACAAACCCCATCAGTGAAATGACGCTTAATTTGCTCATTCGTCGCATAGGTTATGGCGGCAGGGCAACCGGGCACGGCTTCCGCCACACCATGAGCACCATACTCCATGAGCAGGGCTATAACACCGCCTGGATCGAGACGCAGCTGGCGCACGTCGATAAAAATTCAATTCGTGGCACCTATAACCATGCTCAATATCTCGATGGCCGGCGGGAAATGCTTCAGTAGTATGCAGATTATATGGATGCGCTGGAGAACGGGGGAAATGTGGTGCATGGGAAGTTTGGGAAAAGCGCGTAGCTGGACGTATAGACAGTACGGGTTAGATGGTAGTAAACTTCTGTAGACGAACAAAGAATAGGCTATGCCTAGGGTAGCTCACGAAAGATTTCTATTTTCAAGAGCGGGCAGAGCCATCAGAAGTTAGAGGGTGAGAGGTGGCTAATGCCTATAGTCAAAGATGTAGATTTAACTCATTGGAAGACAGTTCAAGAATTCAATATCGAACAAGCAGCATTGTTGTTAGCCGGTATTGACCCATATGATTTTCCTGGTGGACTTATTGAAGTCCGAAATGAACGGCATGAGCGCTGGAAGATGGCTTGGGGTTTTTCCTCTGGCTTAATTAGCGCAATTCGCAGAGGTACACTGACTCCAATAATTTGTATGGGCGAACTGAAAAAATGGAATGACTGGGAAAAAGAATTCTACTATGAACATGAAGTAATTAAGCAAACAGACAGAACAAAAGAAATAAGTAAAACGGAAACGATTTTAACAAGAGATTCATTGTTTTTTTGGGTTGAATCGGAAAAAGTTGACTTCGTTCGTAGATCAAACCCTAAAATAGCCATAGAAAGAGAAATTATTGATTATAATTTTGTTGAAAATTCCTCACTGGATGTAAACCAAAATAGTGCTGAAACACCTACAACGCTATTACTTCCAGAATATGAGCATCAAAGCGAAGGCCTCGAATTTATAAAAGATGCTATAAAACAATTTTGGTCAACCTATGATCCTGATGATAAATCGACGGCACCTAATCGTGATGATGTCAGAGATTATCTTGTTAGTATTGGCGCGACAGTTAATCTCGCTAAAGCTGTTGATGAAGTTCTTCGACCTTTTGAGTTGAAGAAAGGCGGGAGAAGACCATCA
Organism: Sodalis ligni; assembly: GCF_016865525.2. NCBI lineage: Bacteria > Pseudomonadati > Pseudomonadota > Gammaproteobacteria > Enterobacterales > Bruguierivoracaceae > Sodalis > Sodalis ligni. Next base: position 1,881,787 of record NZ_CP075169.1, read on the forward strand.
AAACATATAGTTAAACCGTATTACTGATGCCTATAAAACGGTAGTGCGGTTATGAAAATTGTCTTGATTTGATCTTGTTCTTGCAAATTTTCTTTATAAAACTGCTGTGCTGTTTCATCTGAAACGGTGAGGAGGAAAATAAAACCTACTTACTGTTTTATCTATTTTAACTCTGAGATGATTATTTCTGTTATCGCAACGTCTATTAAACGATTTTGACCTATACAGGAATGATTATGCATAATAACTTTATTCGCCTTCCGGAAGTTCAGCGCCGAACTGGTTACAGCAAGGCGTGGCTGTATCGCCTTATCAGCCAAGAACGCTTTCCCAAGCCCGTAAAATCGGTTCTCGCTCGATTGCTTTCGTTGAAAGTGAGGTAGACGAGTGGATTGATAGGCGTATCGCAGAATCGCGTGGGGAGGCCGCATAATGAAAAACCGCCCCATACAGCAGGCGGCTAATCAGAACTCGAACGGCTCTGATTTTACGCTCACCAGCACCATAAAGCCAACTCCTAAGAAGCACCGCGCCCGCCGGTACATGCTTTACAGCGGCGTGAACGGATTCACTGAGAATGAAATCCTGCGCTATTGTCGGCTTTCTTCTGGCCGGAATTACGCTACCGAAATTGAGCGCCAGCTTAATATTACCCTGGAACGCTTTGACGAGCCGAATACGGACGGAATCGGTAGCCACTTCCGCTATCGCATTAACACCCGCGCCAGTGCGCTTAAAATTATCGACCTGATGAGGTATCACGCCTTTGTTGGCGGTTATTCCGGTCTCAGCAGGGAAGATGTAATTGATATTCTCGATTTGTATCCGGACGAATTAAAAGCCGATTAACGGAGCCTGAAAAATGAAAATGAAAAATATGCCTATTCCTGGGCAGGGACAAACTCACCCCGCGGCTGACCAGGGAGATATTTCCAGCAATAACTTTGCGATAATTGTCCCCGTGTTTTCTGGACAGATTGGCGGGCGTGAAACCAATACACTAAGCGCCAAAGCGTTACACAAAGCGCTGGGTGTGCGGCGCGTATTCGCGAGCTGGTTTAAAGGCCGGATCGAGGAATACGGCTTTGCGGAGGGTGTGGATTATGCGGTTTTTGATTCCTTGGATTTCAGGAATCAAAGCGCAGAAAGTGACCAATTAACACCGGAATGGGTGTTTAATCCCAAACGCGGACGCCCTGAAAAAGATTACTTGCTGGCTATCGGCATGGGTAAAGAGCTGTCGATGCTGGAGAACAACGAGCAGGGCCGGGCCGTTCGCCGTTATTTCATCCAGTGCGAGGAAGCGTTACAGCGCAGTGCGCCGGAAATTGCGGCCCGGTTCCGCCGTCAACTCAAAGCCCGCATTGAAGCTGCGAACCACTTCCCGCAAATGTGCGCCTCCCTCGATGCCGCCCGCGCCGAGCAGGGCAAAGAAACCCAACAGCACCACTATACCAACGAAAGCAATATGCTCGCCCGTATTGTCCTTGGCGGACTAACAGCCAAGCAGTGGGCAAAGCTTAACGGCATTCAGGGTGAACCGAGGGACGGCATGAATGCTGTACAGCTTGAGCACCTTGGTTACCTGGAGAGCACCAATATCACGCTGATTGATATGGGTATGGATTATTACCAACGAAAGGCCGAGCTGACACGCCTTTCCCAACGCTGGTTAACCAAGCGCCTGGAGGCCTACAATGCTTAACCACGCCACCAGCCAGAAAGAAGCCCTTCTTTTGGCTGGCGCCCTGCTCTCTAAGGGGGCGGTGAATGTTCCCAAGACGCTGTTACGCAGTAACGTTGGATTGCGAAGCCGCTTATCGGGGTGGCAGGTGATTTGCGCATAGCTTTTAGCGACGCTCGAATTAGCTCCGGGCGGTTAGCGTACAGACCTTGCAACCCATTGTTTCTTCCGAAGACCTGCATCACAGGGAACCGGCATAACCCATTAATTGCGCCGAAATCCACCGCTGGTGGGCGTCGGCATAACTCATTGATAAAGCTTAATTCCGTCGAATCAGCGGAATCAGGCAAAAGTGAACAGTATTCGGCTTCGGGTGAGCTAAGGCAGGATTCCGCCTTAGGTTCAGCGATCATCCGGATCGGATGTAACAAGGAAAATCAGGAAATTACCTGCCCCAAAGGTAAAGATGGTTGGATTTTCAGCCATGAGGGGAATCAAGAGGGTACAAAGCGGTACGCTACCCGTAAGCCGTTTTTGGATTACGGTGATAATCAGCAGTTTATCCGCGTCGCTAAAGATACGTGCAAAGCTTACCCTCTTTAAGAGGGGAGCTTTTGCAAGTAACCGAAAGTTACCCACTAAACCACACCGGAATTTCCGGGAGGTTAACAGGGTTACGGGGAGTAACTCTGTTCAGTTTTCCGGTTCCGATCTGGCCTTCTTGCGCTGCCGTCGTTTGATCTCGCCTTTAACCGCCGTGACGAAAGAGAGTTGCAAATCTGCCGGTTAACCCAGCCGTTGGCGGAGTCAAATGCCCATCAGCCTTTTGGCTCAATACCCTCACGTTTTAACCGCTGGCGGCAAGCGTCTTTAACCCAAGAGCTGAAATTGCCATTACCGGCGATGGAATCGATTTGCTCCAGTAACGCATCCTCAAAGCGGATATTTTTCTTTGTGCTGCCCGAACGCTCGAAAGCAGGCTTATCATTTTTATCTTGCATTGGTACGTACCGTTGGAATAGGATTAATGATAATGGTACGTACCAAATTATTCTTACGCAACCATTAAAAGCAGCGAAGCCCGGACGTGCGCAAACCCAAGCCAGGCCTCATACCCAGCCGTTATACGAGGTAACGGTCATGGCTGCCGCTCAGCCTGCCCAAATTCGCCCAAAATTTAATTATCGGTTTAGGGCCCTGGCCCGCACCGACCACAACACTAAACTCTGCGGGCTATCCATTGAAGCCACCAGCGAACGGGAAGCCCGCCTTATCCTGGCGCCGCATTACATCCTGTCCTTTGCCGGACGCCTGCCGGTTCCGGAGGCATACCATGCCTAAATACCGCTATTACTTTGATGCGATATCCCGCAAGGACATGCGCCTACAGCGTCGGATTTTCGTTGATGCCGAAACTTTATGGCAAGCCCGCGCGGCCTTGAAAACCAGATTCATCACGTTTTTTGTTGGCCGCCGGCCGATTTCCGGGAGTGCGCAATGAACATTCAGCCGACTATCCCCACGATCACCGCACCCTTGCATTTATGCCCCGACTTCACCGGCAGGGTGCTGCTACATGTCGAAAACGGCACGGTGCTTAGTGAGCGGTGCTTAGCCGCTAATGAGCATGTGGCCACCTTGCGGGCTTTCGTGGAATTAGCGCGCTTAGCGGGCTGGCGCATCATGTTTGAACAGGAGGTGGATCATGCTTAAGGCCGGTGTTTTATACGATGCCATGGGGAAAATAGCTTCCCTGGCCGCTGCCGCTCAGTTCCTTACGGATTCTCGGGAAGAACAAGAAATACAGATTGAGCTGATTGGACTTATCGAAGATATCGCCCTGAAGGCGAAGGAACGCGCCAAGGAGTCGAGCCATGAATAACAGCAAAGTTACCCGGTGGGAGCTTATCAACATTGCTTCCAATGCGCAGGCTTACGCCAAACAACTGCACGGCATTATCTGTCTGATGATGGATAGCAGGGAACAAGACGACCAGGAAACGTGGCAAATCGCCGCGCTTACTACCCTCTCACACCTGGTATGCAAAGAACTCGAACCGGCGGTTAACGCATCGGTTAAAGAACCGGAGGCGGATCATGTCGCATGAACTCACCCTTGATGAAGCCGCAGAACGGGCCACGCAGGCGGAGATTGTCTGCCGGCTGCTGGAACATTACCCGTGCGCAATGGAGTCCAGCGATATTTCCGCAATAGCCACGTTGTTACGCCGGCTGACGGGCAACGTGGCCGCCTGGTTGATTGAAGAACAGGCACATCGGGAAGGCAAAGCATGAGCAACCTCATTCACTTCATGGCCGATACGAGCAAATCAGCGTCCCCGGCTCAAGCTACGCCATTCGGTATCAAAATTGGACACAAAGTGCTGGGGTATTCCGTTGCCATCCGCCAATTGGACGAAGGACGGTTTGATGAATGCCTTATCGATGGCATGCGCTTTTTGGTTGAGGTTTTCCAGGGTGAAAGGCGGGGCTGGTTTAAACCGACCATGGAACAAAGGGCTATCACCTGGCGGTGGGTGGTCGCCACCGTCTTTATCGGCGAGCAATGGGAGGAAAACGGTACGGTGGAAGTCCCCCAGAATGACGGCACAACAAAACATGCCGTTCGCTATGTCGGGCGGCATGGCGGCATTACCGTCTACCCCGCTACGGAACGCTTCTCCCTGGCGAATCACGTCGAGGAGGCCGCTTTAGAACGTTATCCGCGCGATAACCCCTACCTGAAGGCACTCCAGATTTATCAGAGCATGGTTGAGGTCAATCCTGATAATGGCGCGTGGCGTTTATCCCAATGGGGCCGTGAAGGGTTGGCCCTGATCCATGACGGCTTTATCGACATGCTCAACACCGAAGGGATGCCGGCGGCTCCCATAGCGCATTAGGGAGAAAAAAAATGTGTGAACCAAAAATCAATGATCGCTGGAAAGACCGCCGCGGCGAAATCGTGACGGTAACCGCCGCTGCTTTCAACCGCGTAACATTCGTCCGTGACGGCTATGAGTATCCCTGCTCCTACCCGCTGGTGCGCTTTGTAAAGGAATTCAGTTTAACCAGGGAGAATAACGCGGATGCAAAGTGATTTCGTCAATGAGGTGCGCCGGAAGGCTACCGGTCATTGGCAAACCATCCTTTCCCGGCTGGATATCCCCATTAACCGACATGAAGGTGAATGCCCGAGTTGTGGCGGCGAGACGCGCTACCGGTTCGATGACAAGGAGGGCAGGGGAACCTATTTTTGTTCCCATTGTGGCCCCGGTACTGGACTGGATTTGGTGATGAAGGTCAGGCAATGCGGGGCACGGGAAGCGGCCGAGCTGGTGGCTGAAGTTATGGCGCTGCCGCTGCCTGGACCCGTGCCGGCCAGAGCAAAGCCTCAAGCGGATATCACTATCGCCGTAAAGGTGGCGGCGCTGGCGGCCAAGGCATCCCCCGGCCAGTCGCCGTATCTCACCGCTAAAGGGCTGGAATGGCCCTTGCCGCTGCTGTTTGACGGTTCTCTGTTGCTGGCACTGAACAATGAAGACGGCGAGGTAAGCGGCGCCCAGGTGATTAAGCCGGACGGGAGTAAGCGGCTGCTGGCGGGGAGTGTGAAGAAGGGCGCATTTTACGCCGTGAATGCCCCGGAACGGCCCGAGAGCGTCTTGATAGCTGAAGGGCTGGCGACAGCCTTATCCGTTCACCTGATGCGCCCTGATGCCCTGTGCGTGGCCGCTATCGATGCGGGTAACCTACTGCTGGTGGGTAAGGTCATGCGATGGCGCTATCCCGCGGCACAAATCATCATCGCCGGCGATAACGATTGGCACGCACCGGGCGAATTAGACGAACACGGCAGGCTGAAAGTGAATACCGGCAAGCTGTCGGCAGAGAAAGCCGCCGCTGCCGTGTCTGGCTGGGTCGCCATACCGCCCACGGAGCATAAGGCGGATTGGGACGACTATCGGCAGGAAAACGGCTTAGAAGCCTCCACAGGCGCTTTTACTGAATTACTATACCAACCCAAGGGGGCGAACGTGCCAATCCAACTCAGGGCGATCGATGGCGGTAAAAAGGGGCGCAAAGGCACCGATCCGCTTAAACCGCATGTGGAGAGCCGAAAAGATGGGGTTTTCTGGATCACGCCGAAGGTCGATAAAGACAGCGGCGAAATTATTAACAATGAAAGCTGGTTAAGCGCACCGCTACAAGTGGCCGGTATCGGGGAAGATGATAACGAGCGCTACCTGATGTTGGGCTGGAAACCCGAGGGTAGCAAAATCGACCGGATAGAAGCGCTGCCTATGCGTGATATCGGCGAGCGTGAGGGCTGGGCGAAGCTCCGGTCCGGTGGCTTGTCTATCACGGCTAAAAGTGGCCTACGGGCTATCCTGGCCGATTATCTTCAGCGCAGCGGTAACCGCCAGATGTGGGCGATTGCCGGGGCTACCGGCTGGCAGCACGGCGCTTATATCATGCCGGACGGTTCGGTTATTGGCGAACCGGAGCACCCGGTATTGTTCAATGGCCGGTCAGCGGCCGCCAGGGGTTATACCACCAAAGGAACGGCGCAGAGCTGGCGCGACAGTGTGGCAATGCTGGCGCAGGGGAACCCCTCTATGATGCTAGGTATTGCCTGTGCGCTGGCCGCCCCTTTAATCGGCATTGCCGGCGCTGATGGATTTGGCGTCCACCTGTTCGGCGGTTCATCGGTAGGCAAGACCACTACCGGCAACGCGGCCAGCAGCGTGTACGGTGAACCGGAAGCGTTAAAGCTGACATGGTATTCCACGTCGCTTGGGCTGGTGAATGAGGCCGCCGCGCACAATGATGGCTTTATGCCCCTGGACGAAATAGGACAGGGCAGTAACCGCCGGGCCGTGGCCGAAGCCGCTTACGCGCTGTTTAACGGCGTGGGTAAAATCCAGGGGGCGAAGGAAGGCGGCAATCGTGACGTTAAACGCTGGCGGGCCATGGCGTTCAGCACCGGCGAAATTGATATGGAAAGTTATATCCGGGCCGATGGCGGTAAAGTCAACGCCGGTCAACTGGTGCGCCTGCTTAATGTGCCTATCAGCAAAGCCACGGTGTACCACGGTTATACGGACGGAAAGGCCCACGCTGACGCGTTGCGCGAGGCCAGCGCGGCACATTACGGCGCCGTGGGGCGCGAGTGGATAAAAAGCCTTGCCGGCCAGAAAGAAGCCTCGGTTCAAGCGGTCCAGGCGGCCGAGCGCCGTTGGTTGGGATTATTGCCCGCAGAAGCGAGCGAACAGGTGCGGCGGGTGGCATCGCGGTTCGCCATCCTTGAGGCCGCCTTAATCCTCTCGGCATTTGACCTGGTGGGCGGAGCAAGACAGCCGGGACGCGCTACAGCACAGCTTTAACGCCTGGGTTAATGAATTCGGCATGGGGAACCGCGAGGCTAAAGCCTGGGTTGAGCAGGCAGAGTCATTCCTGCAACGTTTCGGGTATAGCCGGTATTTACCTTATCCCAACGCTGACCCACGTGACCTGCCGATTAAGGACTTGGCCGGATACCGGGTCAAGAAGCATGGGGGTGAAATGCTGATATTCCATACCTTCCCGGCGGTGTTCCGCGATGAAATCGCCACCGGCGCAAATGTGACCGCTTTCGCCCAAGTGCTCGCCGAGGCGGGAATGCTGGATAAGCCCACCAAGGGGATCACCAAGAAGAATCTACGCATTGATGGCAAGCAGCTTCACCTTGTGGCCCTAATGCTGCCTGAAGATGAAGAGGAATAATTTCTCACATGGAGAAAAAACAGGTCGGGTCAGTCGGGTAAGTCGGGTCATCTATATAGTATATTGATTTAATTGAGTATTATTTTAGGTTTTGACCCGACTTTGACCCGACTTTACCCCATTTGACCCAACTTTGTTTTGAGGCTTCATTTCTGGCTGGTGGGGTGACCCGACTTTGAGGGTAATGACCCGACTTCTAAAACGGGCAAAGTCGGGTCATTTTATAAAAATATTATGTTTTAATTCATATGATTAAACGGGTTACCCGACTTACCCGACTGACCCGACCCACTTTTGCTTATATATACGAAAAGTTTTGGATGAAATATAATTAGATTAGGATTGTATTGTCTGACAGACCAACAACCGCTTTACTTCGCTGCCCCATGATCCCGCCATGCTGCCGATATATGACTTGGCCGAATAACGGCACGGCTAAATGGCGTCCATGATGCGGGTCCGATGACCCCTATACTTTTTCCGCCGCGTTTGAAAAGGAAATCGTCCAGTAGTGTAACGTCAGACTATTTGCAGAAATATTGCGAAATGCTGGTATGCGGATGCTCCTGAATAGCTGCGGGAGATATCAGCGCAAGTCACCGTGAATCAGTGGTAGGCAAATCAGCGTTTACGTGCTCCAATACTTGCCAGAGGACTCCCATCTAAATAACTGCGCCTATTACCGCTCCACTTTTGTTAGTCCAGGTTTGTTGCCTGGGAAAGGTGATGCGGTTTTCATAAATTGTCTGACATTTTTTAGTAACTCCCACATTGTTTTACAGTGATGATTGCGGGTCACCGTTTCGTGTAATGCTAACCATAAGAGCTCTATTTTGTTCACCCATGGCGAGTAAATCGGCTGATAAATAAGAATAAATTTTGGATTCTTCTTCAACCACTTCAATGTCTTTTTACTTTTGTGAATGATGTAATTATCGACAATAAGGGTGATCGTTTTGGCGCTGCGATACGTGCTTCTCAGCTGGCATAGCATATCGATGAACAAGCCTGAGTTTTTACGTGTTCCACTCACGTAATCCACTCTGCCCGTTCCAGCATGCAGCGCACCTGCAAGGTAATGTTTTCATTTTACCCGGCGTAGGGATGCGTTTCTGCTGACCTTTTTCTGCCAGTCCGCGCCGATTTTGGGTTGAGATCGATATCAACTTCATCCTCGTAAAACACGGGATGTTCAGCACTGTTCTTTGCCAATGCCTCATCAATTGCAGCCAGCTTTTCTTCCCTGTGAGGATCCCGAATATGCAAGGTCGGAGCCGCTCTGCGCCAGACAATGCCGGCTCCTGGCAACCAACGGCGAAGTGAGCCAGGATGCAACGTAGAGTTAAATAACTTATTAATTTCAATCGTTAACATCTCGGTACTCCAGCGTGAGCGCAGATAGCCAAAATCTTGCGGGGAGCGCTGAACAAGCAAATTGAGCATTCGCAGCATGGCGTCGACAGGCCATTTTTTGACGGCCCGGTGGCAGACTTTTCAGGCCTTCAATACCAAATAACGTGAACCAATTAATCCAGCGTCCGACGGAAGAACGGGCGGCACATAGGGTTTTAGCAACGCAAGTCAGCGATTCACCCCGGTGCAACATCAACATGGCGATAAGGCGTCTGGCATGATTCTTATCTGCCGTTTTCTGGACAATTTTTGCATCTGGCGTCGTTCATTTCTGGGTATGGGTGCTATGATCGGCATAACTCAGTCCGGTTGGTGATTTGTGATGTTTGGCGATTGATCAGATCGCTCAAACCGGATTGAGTTCCTTCGGTGATCTACTATTAGGCGCAGTTATTTAGATTGAATACATTCTTTCACGTGCATAGAAAGTATTTTGGTTCAGTATCGATATATTATTTTACTCGATTTAGACGAATTGAGGGATGAAATCGTGGGTCGGCATTTTTAAGAAAAAATAAATATAAATTCAGATATAAACGATAGCTAGTAATTCATATGAATCCTATCACCAAGGTAGTACAATCCGAAAAAGTTGAAACCAAAAGCTGCCAGCTTAAAAAGGAAAATAAATGAATAAATTATGTGAAAATAAGGCTTGGTTGAAACTATTAGAACAGGTGATATAAAAGCATTGAGCATCACTATCAAAATGCTTAGTGCGGTTAAGAAAGAAAAAGCATGCAAAGAAAAAGTCTTCTCGTTAGTTTTTCCTGAGAATTAATTGTTTTACCATTTTCTTTGACAACCTTAATTTCAATGAATGGGGTGCCCTTATCACTGATCAATGGATAATCTATTTGTTTTCGATTGAATGTGGCTATTGCGGCGAGAGCTGCAATATAAAACCCAGGTAGATTAGAAATAAATGATGATACGGATTTAATAAAACCCCATCTTTAATTAATTCATTGAATGGGATCTTAGTTAGGTAGAAATAGATTATCGATATAATAGTAAGGATTAGTGGTGCATACCAATCATAGGTTTTTTCCATTAATTCCTTTTATGTTTAGATAGCCAAACGGTTTAAGTAAATGAAAAATCAGATCAAACATACAAACCTCACATATTTGCAATCATTTTAGATACTATTTCTGATTCTATACTATCATAAGAATCCTTCAGTCGTGAAGAAAAATCAGTTAATATTGATTTTTAATAAATGTTCTTTCCAGACCATCCAATCTTATATTAGCAGTATCTAATTCTACTTGCCTAATAGCTTCGGTATCTGGTTCTTTAAATTTAATTTTAATAAGTTCATATCCTCCATTATCTTTGTTGTTGAAATATGAAGAGATATTCTTTATCCAGCCGATAACATCTTGCGAACCATGGTTAGGTAAGATTCTTAAGGTGCTTTCTTTAGGAATGATTGCCACATTGACGTCAGGGGCATTAATAGCCTGAAATTCATTTTTATTAAAATAACATCCGCCAAGCCTTCTCGATTTAACTTATTGAAAAGCTCTTGATCTAATTTTCCGTTCATGTCAAAAACTGGTTTGTAGAAAACCTTTATTGGCTTTTTGTGTTCGGCGAAATAATGTTTGTAGTGGTATTGCAAACAAAGAAATCTTCATTCTTTCTTGCTATCTCGAATAATATTCTATCAAGAAATCCATTCATGCGTGATGTGGAAATTTTAGGAATGGGAATGTAAACCATGTTATACGTTCTACTATTTCCATCTAAAGATATTATAACATGTGAAGATACTTCATAGCCCTCGCCTTCATGTTGTTTTGGGGCTATTTCTTGACGAGTTTTAGTTTTTGATTTTTAATAACCGTGACACTTCCGTTTTTATCAATAGAATTAATTAACAAAGCAATATGAGTTGGTTTTTATCTTCTCTATTAGTGAAAAGTTTTACATCCTGCAATATTAGTATTATTTCTCCATTCTGATATTGGTGTTCCAGCCCCTTTGCTCAAGTATCCACGGGGCAAGTTCTTCCATGGTCGGTACAGGGCAAGTACATTGAGTCTTATCTTTCGGGTTTAGTTGAGTCCGGTATTTTGTGTCAATGGTAACACTATGGTGAGTAATTAGACGTGTAAGTGCGTCCAGTGTAGACATTTTTGTTGTCCATTTTTATGTATGCTGTGTAATAAAACTTTACATTATCGCACATTGTTAAGTAAAGGTATTATATGCAATAAGTAAGATTGTAAGTGTTATTGTTCTCTTTTTGTACGACTCCTAAATCAATAAATATTAGGTACGCAGCGTCTTTAAAACCCTCAGAAAATCAAAATATTAGTCCCCTTTTAATCAACTCGTAATCCCTTCATGTGCAGCTTTTTCATGCTAAATGTTTCATATATTGCAATATTTATGTATATTGTTGCAATAAATGCAATTACTGTTTAAATGTACACTGAGGCAACCATGGCATATAACCCCAATTTTAAAACCGTTCTTTTGACTAAAGAGCAGATGGCGGCAGTACGGAACATTCAGGATGCTGAACGGCATAAGTCCCCATATGGAATAGCACCAACCCTGAACGCAATCGTTCGGGGACTGTTGGCCCAAGCGCTGGCGCAGCATGGTTCTAAGGCTTCGTGATGGATATTTTATCAGCTATCTTCAATCAGCCATCACGCAAAATCGGTACGCTGGTGCCGAGCGTGGTCATTTCTGAAAAACACAGCGATCAGTTAGAAATCACTGAACACCCGGTAGAGCGGCCCACCACAAAAGGTAGCAATGGAACGGGGGCCAGTGCGTCCGGCGCCGGTTTTGTCGCTGACCATGCCTACCGGCGGCCTTCTGAAGTCACCATGGAGCTTGGTTTTGCCGGGGGCGGCTCGCTGTTGGATTTTACCGATACCACATCCAACGGGCTAAGCCTGGGATTAAGCCCCAAGGAGACATACCAGAAAATCCTGAATATGCAATCCAACCGTGAACCAATCGACGTCATTACCGGCAAACGCACCTATAGCAACATGCTGATCCGCGCGATCGAGGTGACGACCGACAAAACCAGCGAAAACGTGCTGATGTGCGTTTTAACGCTGCGCGAGGTCATCATCACGCAAACGCAAAGTATACAGGTAGCGGACAAGAGCAATATGACCTTGGGAGTCACGACATCCGCCGTACAGAATACCGGCACCAAGACAGCTAAACCCGCTGATGAATCCTTGCTCCTTCAGGGAAAGAATTTTATCACCTCGCATTTTTAAGGGCTGAATATGGCAACCACTGAAATACCTCTCACGCCGGACAATCAGACATTCGGTATTACCCTGGCGGGCACGGCTTACCAAATGCGTTTAATTTGGCGCAGCACTTTATGGTATCTGGATTTAATGGATAGCACAGGTACACCATTAATTAACGGTATCCCGCTTGTTCCTGGCGTTGATTTACTCGCCCAATATGCATCTTTAAATTTCGGATATTCGTTGAACGTCATTTGCGATTTTCCCGACCAGGAATACCCGACCGAAACCGATCTTGGCATTAACAGCCACCTTTACGCAGAAACTCAGGAGTAATCATGTCTCAAAACTGGATGCGGCATTTTGAATTAATTCTCACTGACGATACGGGCAACGGGATATTGCTCAGTGAGCTAAAAGTCACCTTTGATATCGAATGGAACGATGTTAAATGGCCCAGCACAGCAATAGTAAAAGTTTACAATCTTTCCCATGAGACGCAGAACCGGATTATGCAGCGGGAATTCTCGATAATGAAAGTTATTGCCGGCTATGACGGCATTGCCCCGGACGTGTCGGCCAGCGAAGTAGGCAAGGTCAAAAATATCACAGCCGCCCAAGTAGGCCAGATAAACGGGGCAAATTATGGCGTCATTTATAGCGGGGATATTCGCTTCACTGTTACCGGAAAAGAAAATATCACCGACACGTATGTGATGATTTCTGCATCTGATGGGCTTGAAGCGTTTACCTCCGCTTTTATCAGTCAAACCATATCCAAAGGCTATACGGTAAAAGATATTTATAACGTGCTCATGAAGGCACTGGCGCCTTACGGTATAACTGCCGGGCTGGCTCCCGAATTTCCGACTACGGTATTTCCCCGCGGGAAAACCTTACATGGCATGGTTCGTGACTATCTTGATAACGTTGCTCAGCAATGCGGTGCCAGATGGCAGTTTGCCTATGGCAAGATTGATATGCTGACTAAAGACATGGTGTCGCATCAAGCCGTTGTGCTGAATGCCGATAACGGGTTGGTGGGTATGCCACAGCAGACCATAGGCGGAGGGGTGAACGTGAAGTGTTTCATCAATCCCAACATCCGGCTTAACGGGTTGATACAGTTAGACCAAGCATCGGTATATCGGGCGCAGCTATCACCAGACCTGGTAAACCGGTCAGGTGTCATCGCTGAAAACAACGTGAATGGCAACCTTGTAACTACTGGTCTGGCGCAAAGGGAAAATCCGGCCAGTATCGCCACTGACGGCGTTTATCTGGTCCGGTATATTTCCTACATGGGCGACACCCGCGGGCAAAATTGGTATATGGATATGGCGTGTGAAGCGCGCGGGGCGACGGATGTTCCTTCAAATTCATTTCTGCAAAGACAGGATGCATGATGAAGAGTTTTATTTTTTTACTCAGTATATTGATTCCCCTCACGAGTAATGCCCAATTAATTACAACGCATCGATACAATTGCGGAGTTTTTCGCTTGGAAATGATCGCTAACTCAATGTCCAAAGTTAACGGCGAATATGTTACCTCGCAAAAAATAGTAGCCATTGGAAACGGCGGCATGAAAATTGAAATGACGTTAATGCCGGCTCGTGACGGTAACATGTATGGTTTTGAATATATTCACCCGGACGAGAGTTATAAACGCTGGCTTAATGTTGAGTTGATCCGAACCAATATGGAACAGCCACGGATTATCGGGTCTTTTGATTGCAAACGAGTACCGGATTAAAAGGGGTAAAAAAATGGCAAATATTAGGCCAGCTGATGATAACGAAATTTTTGATATAATCAAACAGCAAGCCGTGGCAGGTTCCAGAACAGCATTACCCGGTGTTATCCAGTCATTTGATCCCGATGCCGTGACGTGTGTTGTGCAAATTTGCAGTAAAGATATCGGCCTTGGACCTTGGGGAAGTATCGCTAAACCATCATCCCTTGATTATCACTTGCTGGTGGATGTTCCCGTTATTTTCCCGCGGGGCGGCGGCGTCACCCTAACGTTCCCAATTGCCGCTGGTGATGAATGCCTGGTGATTTTTGCCGATCGCTGTATCGATTTCTGGTGGCAGTCCGGCGGCGTACAAGAGCATGTGGACTGGCGTAGCCATGACCTATCAGACGCATTTGTTATCCCAGGCCCGCAATCCCAGGCGCATAAAATCAGCGGCATCAGCACCAGCGCCGCCCAGCTTCGCAGCGACGATGGCGCCGCAGTTATCGAAATCAATCCGGCGTCCCATGCTGTGAACGTCACGACATCGGGTTCCGTCACAATGACAGCGCCGACCGTCACCATCAACGGCAATGTCACCATCAACGGCAACCTGTCGCAGGGCATGGGTGAAGATGGCGGCGGGGCTACCCTGTTCGGCCCGGTTACCGTCACGAACAACGTTACCGCCGGGCCTGGATACTCACACCCATACCGGCGTTCAGCCGGGCAACGGTTCAACAGGAGCACCACAATGAAACATGAAAATAAAGGCACACCAGCTAATCCTGGACAATTGGAGCAGGTTAAACACAGGAAAATAATCACCTGGATAATGGCGCGATTATTGATGACTCGGCCTTGCAAAGTGGATTTTACGGTGATGGACAGGCCGCAAAAAGGCAGCTCAGCAAAGAATCAATATTGCATGAGACCTTCAGCCACGAAGTGAAATAGCGCCGGAAGTACCGCCGTCTTCAATCAGAAAAATACGCCGTTGGCAGGACCGGGTAGTAACGCTGTCGGCGTTTCATGCTTCAAAGCAAAATAGGCGATTGCGGAAAAAGGCTACGCAAGTACGCAAAAAAAAACGCAGAAAATCCGCAGTGCAGATAATGCGGAACTGAATGAAATTTATCAGTAAAACAGCGCTGATAGTGCGGAAAATTCCGCAGCCGTTCCGCAATATTCCGCGCCCGAATTAAAATCACAGTGGGGAAAGCTTGTGCTGATTATGCCGGCACGAATTGCGCACAGATAAGCCCTGCCCCATGAGAGGTTAACATTTCTTAAGGTATTTGCGCAAAGTACGGCGGGGAATGGCAATAAAAGTTTAGGGGGTGCCGGTGGGCGACCGCACAGAAAAAATTAAGCGCCTGATGGCTTACGACAGGCGTGTAAAAGCGCTATTACGAGAATGGGAGCACACCGGCTTTGATTACCGGTTTACGCCTGACCTTGAGCCGTTCCCTGACGATTTGCTGGGCTTGACGTGTGGAGCGACAACCAGGTCGGGAAGACCATGCAGGCTTACCGATCTCTACAATGGGGGCCGCTGCAAATTCCATGGAGGGAAAAGCACCGGCGCCAGAACGCCAGAAGGCAAAGCACGGCAGTTAGAAGGGTATCGGCGATGGCTGGAGAGAAAGCGGCAGGCCACCTTCGAAAATGGTACGCAATCCGGTGCGTAAGTACGCAAAATCGGTACGCAAAAAGTACGCAGGAAAAGCGTGAATTATGGATGCGTACCGGCTTCACGGAGCCTAGCGATTGATGCGCAAATCAATCCCCAAACAGTGCGCAAAATGTCTTACTCCATGAGATAGTAACTTTTAGTAACGTTTTCTTCTGGCCGGCGAGAAAGGCAGCTCACGCAATTGCGACAAAATGCGACGTTTAAACCGACCGTGACACCCGACAGCCGGATGTTAAGTTTTGATAAGGTATCGCTCTTGGTAGTCGCCAGCAAAGCGAAGGGGGAAAACGTCTATCCTAAAGCCGCCACCATGGTAAGGAATGGTAAGGTTCAAACCTTCCTGCAGGCCATCAAGCGCTTGAGAGGCAGCGCACGAAAAAGCGACAAATATAGACGTTTGCGTGTTTCTAAAGCCTGTTGCGAATGGCCTGATTTATCGGCTAAAGTGCTTCCTGGTAAATATCGCAAGAGCCAGAATGCCACGGCAGCACCTAAGCGGGCGGAGAGAGGCCTGCAGCCGACCACTCCAACGCCAGCAGGATGTACAGAAATGCTAAGGTCAGTCGGGGTATCCGCCGCACCCATTGAGGTTGTCTTACAGTAAAAAGCACAATTGCCTAACCGATGAGGCTAGATGATGAAACGTGACCAACAATCAAGATCTGGATGGGGCGGAAAACGTCCTGGTGCCGGTGCGCCATTTGGCAATATGAATGCCGTAAAGCATGGCGAGCGAAGCAAACGGGCCTTCTTGCCCTTAGACAGTAATGCGGAACAGCTCACTCCGCTGGTAGCGCTGCGGGTCAGGAATCTGATGATGGCCGGGCGCTTTATTGAATTATCGAGAGCAAACTGCAAAGTTGGAACGGCCGCCTGGCGGGAACTGATGCTATTGGACGGTATCATGTGGCAGCACACCAAACGTATGATGATTTTGGAACGACGGCAGTCAAAAAGAAGCATTGACGAAGCAATGATAAACTTGCGTAGTGCTCGTAAAGATAGGCGCGAAGCTGAAGCTTTGCTCGTGGCCGCGAAAAAACAAAGGCGTGTAACTGCTTCAAAGAGCTGAAATCAGGTTAGTCAGTAACCCTTCTTTTGTTGCCACAATGATGGTTGCCAAACTGGTTGCCACCGGAAATAGCCATTTAAACTGGAAACTACAGGTCACTCGAAAGTTAACCGGCAAAGTTCGCAAACAGGTTCGCAGCAGAAAGCATGTTTTGCGGCATGAACCAGGCGCCGGCCAAAGTTGCCAAAGAGCCAGTATCCAAAACCAAGGTATCCACTCAGGTATCCACCAAAACGGTGATTCTCCTGGTTACCAAAGAGGGTTGCCAAACTGGTTGCCACGCAAAACAGTTAAAAATACGTCACACAAAATTATATGGGGTACATTTGGGGTATAAGTAAAATTTATTTTTAAATGTATTTTATTTCAATAAGATAGTTAACTTTTATGGCTCTCACCTCCGCCACTTGTTAAAGATTCAAAAGGTCTAATTCACGTAATTTCCAAATCTCCCATATCTCCCTATACCTCCCATATATCTCCCATGTAGTATCGCCTTATAGCATTAGTATCCTGAGCTCTGACACGGCATATCCTGCTGGAGTTCACTCCCTGTCCCTTTTCTTCCCGTTGGCCATTATTCAATATTTTTTTGTTTTCTCAGGACCGGCCTATATTTCATAGTTCATATCTGTCAAAGGATTTACGTTCGTTCACAAATCGTCCATGCAAATAAAAATTTGCTTCTCAGTTATTGTTTTCGGGCGATGGCCTGTTTATCAAACAGTATAGCGAGAACCCGATTGGCTATTGCCGCATGGCAGGGTGCGAGCCGATACTTGCTGGAATCATCAGGATCATGTTCTGGAGCAGCATGGCGATGATCGTGTCGTCCGGCTTCGGGGTCTTGTTCAGCTCCATGATGGGGCAATAGTCCCGGCACTTTCATAGTGCATTCGGTTCCTGCCGGCAGGCGGAATACCGTCGCGTTGCATGAAAATAAATGGCAGGTGATAACATCTTCTTATCATGGGGTGTTGAAAAAGATGTCTGTGGCGTCGCCAGCGCGACATCCAATATCACCACATAGGCCGGTTGCCGCAGCTTTTGCGCGATTGTGACGGATCGTTAAGGTCTTATTGCCATCGAGGTGCGTCTTAATGGTGCAGTTACTGCCCAAGGTATTGCACATATGTTGTTTATACCCTATGAGCCCGGGCGGGAAATAAGTCATAACTTATTCTTATTTAACTATAAAATTCATGATTTGTCACTATTGGGTAACGATTTCAATTTTTTGGTCTGCTTCTTGCATTCTCATTATCAATGATAATGGTGAAGCTGCGACGGAGGCAGAAATGAATTTAAGACGACTCAAATACTTTGTAAAATCGTCGATATCGGTAGCCTGACACAGGCGGCGGAAGTTCTGCATATTGCGCAACCGGCGTTAAGTCAGCAGGTTGCCACTCTGGAAAGTGAACTCGACCAAAAGTTATTGGTTAGAACCAAACGGGGGTTACACCCACTGAAGCAGGCAAAATTCTGTATTCCCATGCCCGTGCCATTCTACAACAGTGCGAACTTGCCCAAAAAGCCGTCTGCAATGTTGATCAAACCCTGGAAGGACAAGTCTCCATAGGCCTGGCTCCCGGAACCTCCTCCTGTCCGTTGATTATGCCGTTATTGCAATCCGTGAGGGATCAATATCCTCAATTAACGGTTTATTTGCACGAAAACAGTTCCGTTGCTTTAAATGAAAAAGTGAGCTGTGGCCATCTTGATATGGCGATACATTATGATCCAACCCTCTATGCGGGTATTAACTGTCTGCCGTTGCTGAAAGAGGATCTTTACCTCGTCGGGACAGAAAATAATCCCGGTAAAAATATTGAATTAAGCGATGTTGCTTCAAGACAACTGTTTTTGCCCTGTGATTTTTCCGCTATCCGCAAGAGAGTGGATGAAGCATTTTCCCTGCGTCGACTTAGCGCAAAAATCATCGGTGAAATCGACTCCCTTGCCACATTGACCGCCGCGGTGGCTAGCGGTATGGGGGCCGCGGTATTGCCGGAGTCCCCCGCTTCTGCCGTGGTTAATTCCGCTAATGCCTGGATGTCCCGCATCATCAGTCCCGGTCTTCCCTTGCCCCTAACGCTGAATATGTCTTCCCGCCTGCCGTTATCCCCTCAGCGACAGCAGTCAAAATGTTCTAACGGCGCTGGCGACATCGGCGCGGCCGGCGCATGAAAACAGGCGTTATTATTGGCAAGTTAACCTTTCCCGTCCTATCATTATCTACAAGGCGGCACCCAAGTAACCTGGGTGCCGCCTTTATGATATAAATCATGGTATTGAAGGTTTTTTCTTCATTTCTTTAATTAATGTTTATATCTTGATATTAATTATGTTTATCAATTATGATGCAGATCGTGTAGACAGGATCCTGGGATAGCCAGATCTTAAGGAATCGACCTTTTTTAGGAGGCCTTTATGAACAGCTTACTCTCACAGTTATTAATCAATCTGGCGCAAAAGAGGCTGCTGAAAAGGAACTGCATGCAATGGTTGAGTCGTTGGAAATTTTAGTGGCGGCGCTGATCGCATCGTTAAGCCATAAAAACCGATGAACTTGTTAAAAGCATAGAAGTGGCTTTGGATGAAATGCGTCAGCGGAACGATATAGAGTTTAAATCCGATATTGAGTTGCTAAGTAGTAATATCTCGCGTATTACAGCGGTCGCTAAAAGACGTTAATATGTCGCTTTCCGGCAGAAAGAAATTTCTTTCATTTAAATATAATTTATTGATTTTATTTATTATTTTTGTAATTTATGCGGACGCGCTAGTTACGAATTTCTTGAATGTTAAGCATAGCTAATTGATTTGAATACTTATCAATCACTTTTCAACAGCCCGTCTGTGATTGCCGAAATCTTATTCGATAAATTTTCATACAATAATTCCCTTTAAGTAACAAAAAAAATCTCATAGTGTTAGTTGCTTATAGCTATAAGTATTAAGACTATAATACATTGAACTATGGGCAGTATTAAATATTTATGACTATGGATTGGATTTTTTTTAGAGAGTTGTCATTAATTGCTTGGTTAAGCGAGCATTCGTTGCCCTAATGAATATACTCATTCTGAGTATAATTACTTTTTGAGGTCTCAATGACCGTTCTAGCTTTTCATTAGTAGGCGAATCATCATGAAAACACTAGGGTTTATCCTTGAAAGCGTCTTGGAAGAAATTGGTACTGGTAAGAAATTATTCACACCTGAATCAGGCACTCAGGAAGCATTGGATGAATTTCAAAAGATTGCAAAAGCTATCAGCTATGCGGACAGTGAAGGGTTGCTGGAACAATGCCAGTTTGGTATCGCCGATTTTACCGATAGATTGATTTTTTCCCGCGTTTTAGTGACCGGGGGCGTGACAGAAAAAGGCCAGGAATTTTTACGACTTCGATTTTCTGACCGCCACCAAAAGTAGGTTGAATGGCAAAGTCTGCCTTCCTGATAGCTGCCAACTCACGGGTAATTAATTGCACAAACATGGGTACAAAAGTTAACTGATCAATCTTTTGCTCGCTATTAGTTCATGTTTTATGTGTGAAATTTTGCCTAAGCATGCTATTTCTATTTGACAAATTGCCAGACGGTGGGAGGGACTTTGTCATAAAGCTTTCCCATGGTGAGTTCAGCCAAGCGATGATCCGCAGCTCCATAGAAGTCTGCCAATTCCGCTGCCGGCAATCTCTCTTTCATATGCTCAATCACTTTTTCCAGCGTATCGATTGTGCTGCATCGTCTTAATCGCATCAAAAATCCACTTTGCCCATATACTTACATTCATCCACTTTAAAGTAATAAAAACCATTAACTAGAGATTATAATTGCCTCAATGTCGGAGGAAACTCATCTTTCAAAATTATTACGATGCCAGGCGGAATAATAAAACAGAGTACCTCAGCTGAACTGATTGTATTAGCGCATCTCTTCAGTTTTTTTCTAACGCATCGGTAAACGTTGGGTTTCCTGCGTAAAATACATTCAAAATCAATTACACACCACAACGGATTAAGTAATGCATACGCTCGTTGATTCGGCACACCGATACCACAGGCTGTACAGCATACCATTTAGAAGGCGCATTTGAAAATGCTTAATGTCAAAATCTCATTTTTGCGAAGCTGGGCGGAAAATTGTATTATTCCTCTTCCTTTACGTGATAAGTCCTATCAACCCTTTAAAGTCATAAGCAAGTATCGTTTGGTTAGCGACCGCTTTCATCGTTATTTGAGAGTTTGATTTGCTTAGGTTGGTCCACTTACATAACCTGCTTTAATTACATGGCGTGAATAAACCTTACATGATTGCCTGAAAAGCTTACAAAATTTGATTAAATTTCCTGGCAGGCAAGTTCAAGGAAGTTGAGCTTCGGGAGGGTTACGCTAAGGCATGGTCCTATCAAATAGCCATGACAGCCTGAGGCTGCGAAGCTGCAAAAAAAATACTGTTTCACCCCGGAAGGATGCTTATAAACCGGGGATATTTTAAGGGATCGATTGATGCTAGACATTTTTACGTTCCACGGTCTCTTCACCCCAAAACAGCTTATTTTGATCTGTCTTGGCAAATGCGATTTCCAATGCTTCATCGCTGCCTTCTTCCCAGATTTTTTGTGCCATGACTTCATCGTTATCAGCGATTTCAACTATGGCTTCAGCAATTTCAATGAAAGTTTCACGAATCTCAGCCCAGGATTGTATATCTTTAGCCATGAATATCTCCTCGTAATGGGTTTTCAATTATACGCGTCAGTGATTTCATAAATATCTGATTGTCATTCTAGACCAAATATTGTGAACCTGCGCGGCCAACGAAAACCCTTGGTGTATAACGGCGCGCGATAATCCGCCGCCGTTATGAATCACGAGATACAGGTTTAATGATGCATTTTTAATGTGATACCGGCGACGTATTCTCCCTGATAGCGTGCAATATCCAATTCTTGATCCGAAGGTTGGCGTGAGCCATCGCCGCCAGCCAGCGTAGAGGCGCCATAAGGCGTTCCTCCCCGCACCTGGGAGATATCAAAAAGCTGCTTGGCACCGTAACCGATGGGTACCAAGATCAAGCCGTGATGCGCCAGAGTTGTCCAGGTTGAGAGAATAGTCTGTTCCTGCCCGCCCCCGGTTCCGGTGGAGGTAAATACGCTGCCGATTTTACCGTACAATGCTCCGGCAGCCCATAAGGCGCCGGTTTGATCGAGAAAGGTTCTCATCTGCCCGCTCATGTTACCGAAACGGGTCGGGGTTCCTATAATGATGGCGTCATAATCTGCCAATTCAGGAGGTTTGGCTTCGGGAACCGACAAGTCGGCTTTACCACCGGCCTGGGCAAATAGCGCCGGCGGCATTGTTTCCGGCACGCGTTTGACCGTCACTTCGGCACCGCTGACCTTGCGGGCGCCTTCGGCTACTGCCTGGGCCATGGTGGCGATATGTCCATACATTGAGTAATAGAGAACGAGAACCTTTGCCATAATGCTGTTCCTCTTTGTTGATAATCAGAAGGGCGGGATGATTTATCGTAAATCGAGGTCGGGATGTATTAACCATAATAGGTCACAACGGCTCTGCAGATTTATTGTAATCAAAATGACGTTGGTGAAGAAGGGCACTTTGTCGCAGACCAGAGCAAATGTTGTGGGATGAATGATTAAAAATATTTCATTATAAAAATACGCCTCATAGTTTATATTTTCTGCTGTAAAACAATGGCTTTCACTGCCAGCAGAAATCAAAAATTATCTTCCTCTCTGGAATTTGTATCAATATATTAATATTTTCCTACTGTGCCGTGAGTACGTTATAATTAAGATTATGACGTTGGCATTGGAAGTCGTTTATGAATTGACGCTAACGTCATGATGAAATCTGGCTGGTTAAAGCAGGTTTCAACAATATGATGATCTCTTAAACCTTACTCGGAGGTTAACAATGACCGAACATCGTGGCGGTACAGGTAACTTTGCGGAAGATCGTGAAAGAGCATCAGAAGCAGGTAGAAAAGGTGGTCAGCATAGCGGGGGTAATTTCAAAAACGACCCGCAGCGTGCGTCCAAAGCGGGCGAGAAGGGGGGCCGTAGCAGTAACAGCGGTCGCAGAAGCTCTTCTTAGCGCTGTAAAGGATGTAACCTTCCGACCCTTATATTCATATAGCGGATGATGTGGAGGTAAAGCTTCGCAAGCAAGTGGTTCGCTTGTGGATTCGGATGGATCATTATTCACGTTCGAAAGACAACTTCACTGTTGCCTATCAACGCTCGTTATCGGAAAGCTGGTAAGCAGTAAGCAGTAAGCAGTAAGCTTATCCGATTGACGTAGTGAATAATGATTGTTGTTACATCCTTACCGAGCCTGTACATAGATTTGTGTAATTGCCTGATTTTGATATCTTCTATCCAACATCAAAAACAGGTTAATTTATGGACGAAAAACAGTTGCAGGCTCTGGCTAACGAATTGGCCAAAAATCTTAAAACCCCGGAAGATCTCAACCAGTTTGATCGCTTACTGAAAAAAATCAGTGTCGAGGCGGCTCTAAACGCTGAAATGACACATCACCTCGGTTACGATAAAATCAGCCCAGGACCGGCTCCAATGCCCGCAACGGCTACTCGGCTAAGACAGTAACCACCGGCGATGGGCCACTGGAACTGCGTACTCCGCGCGATCGAGAGGGGTCCTTCGAACCGCAATTGGTGAAGAAAAACCAGACCCGGATCACCGGCATGGACAACCAGATCCTGTCGTTGTACGCCAAAGGCATGACCACCCGCGAGATCGCCGCCGCGTTTAAAGAATTGTATGACGCTGATGTTTCGCCGGCGCTGGTATCGAAGGTGACTGATGCCGTGATGGAGCAGGTTGTAGAATGGCAAAATCGGCCACTGGATACTGTCTATCCCATTGTTTACCTTGACTGTATCGTACTTAAAGTTCGGCAAGATAGCCGCGTCATCAACAAAACCGTGTTCCTGGCCCTGGGCATCAATATCGAAGGGCAGAAAGAGTTGCTGGGGATGTGGCTGGCCGAAAATGAAGGGGCAAAGTTCTGGCTGAACGTGCTGACGGAGCTGAAAACCGCGGTCTGAACGATATTCTCATCGCCTGCGTTGACGGTCTGAAAGGCTTCCCGGACGCCATCAATGCGGTCTACCCGCAGGCGCGTATCCAGCTGTGTATCGTGCATATGGTGCGCAACAGTCTGCGGTTCGTCTCCTGGAAGGACTACAAAGCCGTCACCCGGGACCTGAAGGCCATCTATCAGGCGCCTACGGAAGAGGCTGGCTTGCAAGCGCTGGAAGCGTTCGCCAGTGCCTGGGATAACCGCTATCCGCAGATAAGCCGCAGCTGGCAGGTAAACTGGGCGAATCTTGCCACGTTCTTTGGCTACCCACCGGACATCCGCAAGGTGATCTACACGACCAACGCCATCGAGTCGCTGAACAGCGTAATCCGCCACGCGATCAAAAAGCGTAAGGTGTTCCCGACAGACGACTCAGTGAAAAAGGTGGTGTGGCTGGCGATCCAGGCAGCATCACAGAAATGGACGATGCCGCTGAAGGACTGGCGTATGGCGATGAGCCGCTTTATTATCGAGTTCGGTGACCGCCTGGACGGTCACTTCTGAGGAAAGGCATTTACACAGAATCATGTACAGGGCCTCCTTACCACCTGGCCGTCGGATCAACATCCGGCGGCCTCATAATTACCTTTATCGCGATTCTGTAAATACTATCTGCGCTCTAGGCAATGGCTTCGATTATGCCGGTAAGTAGCTTACGGAGTGTTCCGGGCTTTCACTTTTGGCATCGATCACAACGCTCCATAATCCGCTGTACGGAACCCCCAGATAAGCGGTTGCCCGTCCACTGACACCCATGACATCGCCAAAACCTAACGATTTTTGAGCATCCTGTTGCTGATTTTCACACAGCAGATGAATATTGCATTTTTCCGAACAATGGACGACAACGGTGTCACCGCCGAACAACTTCAGTCGGGTGCGAATAACGGACATGGAACTGACTCCCCCAATCTCGATGATGAATTTTCTCGTGGTCGACAGAATGAACGTGAAGTGCATCACTGACAGGCCAGAAGAAGGTCTGTTGTTATAAAATCATTGGGAGGGATATGGATTTATGACTTTAATCAAATTTTATTGAGTTTAGAAAAAATAGTTGAAGATTTCAACAGCTCGTTTTCGCCATTAACCGTTGTAGATTTAAATAACTCATTGAAAATAATATTAATTTATAATCAATTTTCTAGACGGGCATACAATAGTTGCAGCGGTAGGGCCGAGTCGTAAAAAACCAATGATTACCCTTAACCTCTTTCAGCCGCACCTATGAGGGAATTCCCAGGGACCCAGGGTCTAGCGGAGTTGATGTGTGCTGCCATGTCAGATTCTGCCCCTACGGATAGTGGCGAAAAGCCATCGATCATTTAACGAGCCTTTTCTTCTGTACACATGAATGAATTGCCAGAACATGTATGCAAAGTCGCAGGTCCGGATAAAAACAGTCATGACGGATTAAATTATAGCTTATGTTTAGGAATTTTAAATGCATATTGATTCGATTATGCTGCGGTTGAATTGATCTAAGGTATGAATGAGTACAATATCATTGTAGAAAAAATTAGGATATGGTAATAATAATGAATATCTTACAATTCATTCTGTTTAAAAAACGGCACATTGAGCCTGGATGGAAAAATTCATGCTATACCACAAAACCATATTGTTGTATCTGATGAAAACGCGATACCGGTCAAGAAAAATAATGATGATTTTGTTTTTATTACCTGTTACCCCGTTAATCTATTACCGTTGCACCAAGATCTAATTTCTCAGGCTGCAATATTGTCATGTTGCAAGCCTTTCAAAAAATATTTACAAAACGGTCCCGGTCGATAATTCAGTTATAGAGAGTACTGAAAAATTGATGACCATGGAGAAAAGCCTACCTATCTGTTTTCTACCTTTATTGCTTGGGTATAGACAAATACTACTTCGCCAGCCTGTTGTGCCAGTTTGTTGGAGTCAATATAAACAACACGCTACTTGAGTTTTTGAGCAAAATTACATCAACCAATGGCCGGTGTCTCGATATGCCAAGGAGTTGGGGATATCCACTCACAAATTGAATGTGATCTTCTATCAAAAATACGGCATGCCGGTCAAACAGTGGCTCATGGAAAAGCGCCTGAAAAGGGTGGTGAGTTGCTTTAACCAGCACGATGCGTGTCGCTGATATTGCTCTTGAGTGCGGCTTTAGCAATCATGCGCATTTCACCGCTTTATTTCGCCGCCGCTTCCAGATTTGTCCGTCGCTATTCCGCGCTGCGGCTAAACGTAGCTAAAATGCACCGTTGACTTGCTCTAGCCTAAGCCGTAATCAATTATGTTAATGAAAAGTTAAAGCTGGTTAATATTCAATCAAATATAAAATCCGTGGGGCATGATCTTATTTTTTAGTAAAACGTCAGGGAGTATTGACATAAGGGTTCGATTAGAGAATAATTCACGGCGTTGGGTCGTTAGCTCAGTTGGTAGAGCAGTTGACTCTTAATCAATTGGTCGCAGGTTCGAACCCTGCACGACCCACCAACAACTTCTTCCGCTGCATTATTTTGTATTATCCCCCTTGCTAAAACAATTGCTAACAAAGCTCGATTGCAACATCTTTTTTGTATATATGAATTAGCACATATTTTCCACAATGCGTATATTTCATTCAGTTATGCTGCTGCGTAAATTATGAGCATTTTTTATCCTTAATGATATAATTGCTCAGAGATTTACTGGTCATTGAGGATTATTTTCAAGAGAGGGCCAGCGTTAATTCATTTAATCGACGAGTCAGTTCTGGAAAAATTGATACCAGCCGAAACCCTTCAGGATGTTGTCATTTGTGATGGCCTCCGTGACCGCTTTCCCAGGCGCCTTCCCCGCCATAGAAAATTTCGCTGTGCTTGCATTACCTCAGCGTTCGCCCTAAGGTTGCTGTTTCGCTGCGATGAACAGCGTGGGGTCAACGACGTTTTACATTATGTCATAGCGAAGATTTGGCATCCCATCAGGTTTCAGCACATGTTAAAAAGGAAAATAGGCAAAAATGGTTTATAACTCCAAATTAAAAGGAAAAATTGGATTATCTACTGATTTGGCATTAATGCGGTCCGATGAGGCTTTTGGTGTTGTAAGAAAAAGTATAAAATAATAATTATAATAAAATCAGTTGGTTATTTGTTATTTTAATGAAATGGAATCAGGAATATCCTAATTTAGATATATGTCATACAAGTTTAATTGTGCCGCCTTTATTATGGAGGATAGAACCTCTTTGGGACAATTTTGTAAACATATGACTAATAAAAGCGATCGTATCATTTATGACCAATCTTTGCCCGCTGAAGGTGTAACCTCCAAAGTAGAACGTTGGCGCTCCGGTGTGAATGCCGCCTTGCTGGAATCTGATTTTACGCGCACTGAAGCGGAGACTTTTAGCTGGAGCGTTGAAGCGCATCATTTTGATGTTTTTATTTGCGGGCATATTAGGTCTAGCGAGCAAAAATTGGTTAATTTGCCGCATAAATATGACAATCTAAACGATCATTTCATCATGATGATAATGATTGATGGAGGAATCGAAGGATTAGCAGGTCGATTAGCCATTCAACTTGAGCCGGGCGACATTATCATATTAGATTTGCTTCAACCGATTAAACTCGGATTTAAAACTGGACGGAAGTCAAGTTTTGTTGATGTTCTTTATGTGGCATTCCCGCGAGTATTATTATCTGAAATTGATAACAGCTGTGAGTTGCACGGTAAAATCATACGTCAGAAAGATTTTCTCAGTCGCCTGATCGCTTCGAATATTATTGCGCTTATGAATCACAGCGCTAATTTAAACAATAATGAAGTGAACAAAGTCGCCAGGCCGGTGATAGATTTTATTATCAGCGCCATCAGGACATCCCACGCACCTATTCAACCCATAATGATGGACGCAAGACTGCATGTTATCACGAGGGTTTGTGACTTTATTCAGGAAAACCTGCGTCTTCCCGCACTCTCCTCAGAGCTGATATGCCAGAAGTTCGGCCTTTCCCGGTCCTCTTTGTATCGGCTCTTTGAACCCTTTGGTGGTATTATTGCGCATATTCGCAAAAAACGAATCGTTGCGGCGACCCGAATGCTGCTCAGTCCACATTATCGTCAGTGGAAAATTGCCGAAATTGCCTATTATTGGCAGTTTGAACCAGCCACGTTCAACCGACTTTTTCTGTCTACCTACGGCATGACGCCTAACCACGCCAGAAAAGAACATCACGAATTATGGGCCTTGGAAAATATGAACGGATCGCAGGTGATCTGGCTGCGTTCATTATAATATAGCGATTGCTTTTCAGGCTCTCAACGGGAAGGCCGTTTGAATACTATTTGAGCGGAAATTGTTCGCGGTTAAGAGCGTTAGGTTAAGGCATTTTTATACCTGTAACTGAACACTCGCCCCCTGGCAGCGGCAAGCGTCATACCAAAAACCTATCGCTAACAAAGAATCAAGGTGCTGCGGTTGATCCGCAGGAGCAATTAATAAGCTTGTGCAGGTGCATCCCCACATTTTGAGGACTGCCCTGCGGGACCGGCGCTGAAGTATGCCGAGGTTCGACGCAGCCGGTAAGAAAAGAACTCGATAAGGCTAGACAGACGACAAATAATATCCTCTTCATAGTCTACTCCTGATGTTTTTTGATTATAGGTGATTTTGTCAACAAGCATAATTAATGATATCATTTAAATGATAGGAAAAATAAATATTTAGAGTGATAATTATTTAATTCAGGCCATACCAGCGTCGCCAAAAAAGGATGAGTATCCAGGCGGCGATGGACCAGCAGAGCACGGCGCTTATCAGGGCATAGGGCAACCGGAGTGACCCGATAAGAAAATACAGGGTAACAAGATAAGCCAAATAGGGAATCACGGCCCAAATGCCGAATAAGATCGTCGCCCTCAATGCTTCAACACCGCGCTCGGTGCCGACGATATAGTGGGCTATCAGGGCGAAGGTGGGGAAGAGGGGAAGAAGGCCGGCCAGGTAGTAATTTCGCGTTTTCGATAATAAAGCAATTAAAAGTACAACAATGGCGCCAGTTAACGCCTTAAGTATCAAGTTCATTATTTTTAGCCTATCGGTACATGCTGACGGGCAATGTAACATAGCCTATGTCAGGCTTACCATCCGCTTCGGGCATACCGTGACCTGGAGACACCCTATCAAGGCCACGGCATCCATGCCGGTAGCGTTACTGGCGGTAGGCGTATTTGATCTGCTTTATGGTATTATTGAATACTTCAGCTTGTGCGGGATCTTCAAGCTCCGCAATGTATTTTTCCATTTTAATGATGACCTTGCCCGCATCGGCCTGTCCCATCGCTTTCAATATCAATGTCAGCATGGCCTTTAGGCAGTTCACTTCCTGAGCCAAGGTGTTTGCATTGTTATCGGTTAAAAACTCAACGTTACCCATAGAGTCGCCTCGTTGCTATGTTGTCGGTATTGGATATGGCGCGAAATCCCCGGCCATCCTCCCTGATTTCAGCGGCGATTATAGCAGAATTTGTTTGGGAAATTTAACAAAACAGGATGCACTTACCAGCGAAACGGCAGCTTTTTTGAAAAGGCAATGTGGACCCTAATTCACATGGTTGATACGGGGGTATCGGGATCGGACAAATAAATTGTTTGGAAGATTATTTCATGATCAGATTAAAAGTAATAACTAATTAAAATGAGTTATTAAATTAACGGATAGGAGAAAACAAAATTTATAATAAACATCAAATTTTTATCATGCCAATAACCTATTGTATTAATTATATATTTTCTATTAATATTTTTGTCTTTCAACAAAAATTATTCTGCTTATTTAAGACGAACGTGTCTATGGCCGCCATGGTCGCGTAGTAAAGTACACCGGTTATCTGATTTTAACGAAATTCTCTTGCGGTGCGAGAACCTATCTGTCTAAAATGGGCGATAACAGACGTCGATGCTGAATTTTATAGTACAAGCGGATAAACTTTATTCATTATTTACTTAAAAAGTAGTAATATTAAGTCATAAATATTTGATTCGCTTTACATCACTCCCTCATTTTGGAGATTTTCTCTTTGATAAGCGTTTTTCTTGTTGATGACCACGAATTGGTGCGTGCAGGGATACGACGCATTCTTGAAGATATCAAAGGCTTTAAAGTCGTTGGCGAGGCCCAGTGTGGCGAAGACGCGGTGAAATGGTGCCGGGCCAACTGCGTGAACGTTGTGTTGATGGATATGAACATGCCCGGCATCGGCGGGCTTGAAGCGACCCGAAAAATTATACGCTTTTCTCCGGACATTAAAGTCATTATGCTTACCATTCACACCGAGAATCCGCTACCAGCCAAAGTCATGCAGGCTGGAGCAGCGGGTTACCTGAGCAAGGCTGCGGCACCTCAGGAAGTGATCTGTGCGATACGTTCCGTTAATGCGGGAAAGCGTTACATTGCTTCGGACATTGCACAGCAGATGGCATTGAGTCAGCTTGAGCCCCAGGCCGTGACGCCTTTCGAGTGTCTGTCGGAGCGTGAATTGCAAATCATGCTGATGATTACTAAAGGCCAGAAAGTAAATGAAATTTCCGAACAGCTCAATCTGAGTCCCAAAACGGTAAATAGCTACCGTTACAGGATGTTCAGTAAACTTAACATCGGTGGCGATGTTGAGTTAACGCACCTGGCGATTCGTCACGGGCTGTTCAACGCGGAGACATTGTCAAGTAGTGACTGATAGCTTCAACGCAAAAGAATTCCTCAAAACCGTCACCAGTCAGCCGGGTGTCTACCGTATGTATGATGCCGCTGAGACTGTCATCTATGTCGGCAAGGCCAAGGACCTGAAAAAACGTCTGACGAGTTACTTTCGTCTTCAGGTCGGCAGTCGCAAAACCGAAGCCCTGGTTAAAAGCATTGCGCAAATCGATGTCACCATTACCCATACCGAGACGGAAGCGTTGTTGCTCGAGCACAACTATATAAAGTTGTATCAGCCTCGCTATAATGTCCTGCTGCGGGACGATAAGTCTTATCCGCTGATTTTTCTCAGTAGCGATGCCCACCCCCGCCTGGGTTTCCACCGCGGCGCTAAACATGCCAAAGGCGAATATTTCGGTCCGTTTCCCAACGGTTATGCCGTCAGGGAAACATTGGCTTTGCTGCAAAAGCTTTTCCCCATTCGACAGTGCGAAGATAGCGTTTATCGCAACCGTTCCCGTCCTTGCCTGCAATATCAGATTGGTCGTTGCCTCGGGCCCTGTGTGAGGGGACTGGTGAGTGACGAGGAGTATCAGCAGCAGGTGGAGTACGTGCGCCTGTTTCTCTCCGGCAAGGACCAGCAGGTCATGAATCAGCTGGTGGAACGGATGGAGCTGGCGAGCCGGGCATTGAATTTTGAAGACGCCGCGCGTGCCCGCGATCAGATCCAAGCGGTTAGGCGTGTTACCGAAAAGCAGTTCGTTACCGGAGATCATGAGGATCTGGATGTTATCGGCGTGGCATTTGAGGCGGGGCTGGGCTGTGTGCATGTGCTATTTTTCCGGGAGGGCAAAGTGTTAGGCAGCCGCAGTTATTTTCCCAAGGTGCCGTTGGGTACCGAACTCTCAGAGGTGGTTCAGACCTTCGTCGGCCAGTTTTATTTGCAGGGGAGCCAGATGAGAACCTTGCCCGGTGAAATCCTATTGGATTTTTCCTTATCGGAAAGCGACTTGTTAGCCGAGTCCCTAAGCAGCCTGGCAGGGCGAAAAATTCATATCCAGGCGCATCCGCGGGGTGACCGCGCCCGGTATCTGAAACTGTCCCGGACCAACGCCGCCACCGCTTTGGTGACCAAGCTCTCCCAGCAGTCGACCATTCACCAGCGGCTGAAGGCCTTGGGGGAACTGCTGGGTGTAGAGTCTATTAACCGGATGGAGTGTTTTGACATCAGCCATACCATGGGCGAACAGACCATAGCTTCATGTGTGGTGTTTGACTCCAACGGGCCGGTGCGCGCCGAATACCGGCGATTCAATATCGAAGGCATAACGCCCGGTGACGACTACGCCGCCATGTCCCAGGTCCTGCGCCGGCGTTACGGCAAGGCGCTGGAGGAGAATAAAATCCCCGATGTGGTGATTATCGACGGCGGCAAAGGCCAATTGGGCATGGCCTTGGATGTCTTCAATGAACTGGACGTTCCCTGGGATAAATCACGCGTCATATTACTTGGCGTGGCGAAAGGGGCGGATCGGAAAGCAGGTCTGGAGACGTTATTTTGAAACCTCATGGCGAAGGATCTCCTTGTCGTCCGATTCCCCGCGCTGCATGTGATCCAGCATATCCGCGATGATTCGCATAATCATGCCATCACCGGCCATCGCAACAAACGTGCGAAAGTGAAAAATACCAGCGCATTAGAATTAATTGAAGGCGTCGGCCCCAAACGTCGCCAAACCCTGTTAAAATACATGGGCGGTTTACAGCCTTTAAGGAACGCCAGTCTTGAGGAAATTGCTAAGGTGCCCGGTATCTCTAATGCATTAGCAGAAAAAATTTTTAATGCATTGAAACACTAACCGCAATGTAGCAACATACTCATTAATCCACTCCAGCCAGATAGTTACCTATAGTGCTATGCAATTGAATATACCGACTTGGCTTACATTGTTACGTGTCGTAATGATACCGTTTTTTGTACTGGCGTTTTATTTGCCTTTTTATTGGGCGCCGCTGGTATGTGCTTTGATTTTTATTCTGGCGGCGGTAACCGATTGGTTTGACGGCTTTCTTGCCCGACGCTGGAAGCAGACCACCCGTTTTGGGGCGTTTCTGGATCCGGTGGCTGATAAAGTCATGGTGGCTATAGCGCTGGTATTGGTGGCCGAGCATTTTCATTCGTGGTGGATAACCTTGCCTGCCGCCACCATGATCGCTCGGGAAATCATCATTTCCGCGCTTCGCGAGTGGATGGCTGAAATAGGCAAACGCAGCAGCGTGGCGGTCTCCTGGATTGGTAAAGTCAAAACCACCGCTCAAATGCTGGCATTGGTGGCCCTTTTGTGGCGCCCCGATCAATGGGTAGCGGGTGTCGGTATTGCGGCACTGTACGTCGCCGCAGTGTTGACATTTTGGTCAATGTTCCAGTATTTGAACGCGGCTCGCCATGATTTGTTTGAACACTGATATAAGCGCCGTAAAAATCAACAAACGAGCATCACGGCGCGATAATTCTGTTGACTCGTAACGTCAGGTCAGTAGAATGCAACGCATCGAAAGCAACGAGTGATTGCTTAAAGATAATAGTAAAAACAGCGAGTTTGATAGCTGGTTTGTCAAGTGGTTTTCATCGATGCGGGAATAGCTCAGTGGTAGAGCACAACCTTGCCAAGGTTGGGGTCGCGAGTTCGAGCCTCGTTTCCCGCTCCAGATGTACAACGAAGCCTTGATATAAGGCAGTAAAGGCGCGTTGGCAGAGTGGCCATGCAGCGGATTGCAAATCCGCCTACCTCGGTTCGACTCCGGGACGCGCCTCCAAGTATTGAATTTCCCGACGCCCGGGTGGTGGAATCGGTAGACACAAGGGATTTAAAATCCCTCGGCTTTATGGCTGTACGGGTTCAAGTCCCGTCCCGGGTACCACACCGAATTCGTAATAAAAACAAAGTAGTATGAGTAACATTGATGCCGTCGAGAGACGGTTTTTTTATGTGTTTTTTTCGCCATTCCTAAGACAGCACCCTAAGATGTTTTCCGCGCCGCGCATAACCATTAATTTATTCTGACCGCCCACCACCGGTACAATCGCTATTTTGATCGTAGCGCGCAGTTTTTGAGGCATCATTATGGCCCGTTATTGCCGCTCTGCACCTTCATCATTACCTGCGCGGCCATAAGCGCGGGGGGCGATGGTTGAGTTGCGATCGTCAGGCAACTGCAACCAACCGGTGCAGCTTTGAGATATCAACTTCTTTTTGCGCCGCCCAAAGGCTGTAATTATCTTGAAGATTGAGCCAAAACTTTGCCGAACTACCAAGCACCGCCGAAAGTTTTAGGGCCATTTCTGGCGAAACCGCAGAATGACCGCTAACCAGACGTTGTACTGTAGAAGGGGCGACATGCAATGCTCGGGATAACTCACGAATGCCGATATTCAGATCGTCCAGGGTCTCTGCAATGATTTCACCGGGGTGCGGCGGATTGAACATAGTCATCAGTGATAATCCTCATAGTTAACGATATAGGCGTTGCCATCCATAAATTCAAACGTAATGCGCCAGTTGCCCGTGACGGTTATTGACCATTGGCCTTTCCTATCCCCGGTAAGCGTATGGAGGGAATATCCCGGTCGGTCAATATCCTTGATCTCTTCCGCTGCATCGAGGACCGCCAGACGTAGGCGGAGTTTACCGGACTGCTTCGCATCAATACCCGCAGTCGATCCTTTCTCGAAAAACAGGCGCAATCCTTTGTGCTTGAAACTTTGATCATGAAGTGGCTTTGTGTTGCGTATAGGGGAACAATATAATAATGTCCCCTATACGCAACACTATTTGTTTGCAAGTTGGCAGGATGCCGAGGCCCTTTAGTTGAATGGTAGTGACTACTTTAGCCGGTAAAACCCAAATCAACCCACCATCATGATTTGCAACCGGCTGATTTTACTTAACTCTTTGTTTTTGATATCATAGTCAGAGTTTTAAAATCCCTCGGCCTTATGGCTGTACGGGTTCAAGTCCCGTCCCGGTACCACACCGAATTCGTAATAAAACAAAGTAGTATGAGTAACATTGATGCCGTCGAGAGACGGTTTTTATGCCTGCGATTTGCCAAAATCTCCCGAAAGTGACTACATTCTGACTAAATTAATGAAATATGGTGTTTATTTGCTTAGCATATTAGCTATATACGCTGATTTTGCTTAAATGGAATGTCCGCATGCAATGCGGGAATGCCCGTATCCAGTGATATTCAAGCCACTTTTGCTTTTCTAGGCCTGCCGCCTAATTTTCCATTCGCCTTTGAAGCAGCGCTTTTTCTCGGAGGTTGCTGAACCGCCTTTGCGGCCCAGTTCGCGCGCCATCCATTTGCTGGTTCCGGTATAGCCATCCATTATCGCCGGGATAAAGACATCGGCGTCGATGGCGGGGAAGTAGAGCCCATTGCCAAGCGGCGTAATCTCTATGTCTTCCAGTTCCGCAGCACTAGCAGTGCTTAATCCCTGCACGATGGCTGGTGGTATGGCCAGCTCGATACCGGATGCCAACGTCACGATGACGCGTTGCGATTTGGCATCGTAGCGGGCCGCAATGGCCCGTAAAGGGCTATTCATCGTTTCCTGGCCGCGCTGTACAGCGGCATCAATTTGTAATTTAGTTGCCATGGATTTGCTCCCATGCTGACTGTAGTTGTGGCAGTTGGTTAAGAAGCTCCTTTTCGATCTCCGCCAGTTCCTTAGGTTTTACGCCAATCATTTCTCTGAGCTCAATGTTGTCTTTTAGCAAAACGAAAACAACCTGCCCGTTGGCACCGATAACATGTACATGCGGTGGTAAATGATCCATGGTGTAAATCATCACCCGCCATCCTTTAAATCTGAAAATTGTTGGCATGGGCAACCTAAACCTAAACGTTTAGGTTATTTTAGACGGCATTTTGTCAGATTGCAATGCGCTGGGTAAGCCATTGATAGAGTATAAGGTGATGACTACCGCAACCGCATAGGCACCCATTAACCCGCCATCATGATTTGTAAATGTCTGATTTTAAACAATTATTTTATTTTGTTATTGTGCTGAGGGTTTTTAAAATCCCTCGGCTTTATGGCTGTACGGGTTCAAGTCCCGTCCCGGTGCCAACCAATAATTAGTAATAAAAACAAAGTGGTAGGAGTAACATTGATGCCGTCGAGATACGGTTTTTATGCCAGTTTTTCGCCATTCCTAAGAAAGCATCCTAAGATGTTTTCCGCACCGCGCATAATCATTAATTTATTCTGACCGCCCACCAGACGTTGTACTGTAGAAGGGCGACATGCAATGCTCGGGATAACTCACGAATGCCGATATTCAGATCGTCCAGGGTCTCTGCAATGATTTCACCGGGGTGCGGCGGATTGAACATAGTCATCAGTGATAATCCTCATAGTTAACGATATAGGCGTTGCCATCCATAACTGACAGGCGTAAGCGAAGTTTACCAGAATGCTTCGCATCGATTTGTGCTTTAGTTGCCGGATGCACTCCTTGCTATTGTTATGGAGTTGTTCAACAAGTTCCTGTTCGATCTGCGCAAGTTACCGCACGTCTCCTCGACTGGGTGTTGATATGCCTCCAGACGCGGCCTAGACCATAAAATATTGCACCTAAACCGCCGACAAAAAAACCAACCGGCCAGTTTGTCAAATAGGAGAGGGCGATGGCGGTCCACACGGTGACCAGCGAAAGGACGACCGAGAGTAGTATTGCCAGCAACGGACTGTCCGTCAGGGTTCGCGCGACGGCAGCCGGACCGACCATCAGGCTGAATACCAATAGCGCACCCACTACCGGCAATGAGAGCGCCGTGGCAAGCGCCAAGATCGTCAGGAACCAGAGCTCCATGCGCCGTGAACTCACCCTTTGGACTTCCGCCAGCTCGGGGGATATAGAGCAGAGTAATAACGGGCGGAATAATACCGCGGCAATCGCAACCGAAAGGGAGCCAATGGCCGCAACGGGGAGTATCTCGGTTGTGCTGACGCCGAGGACTTCGCCGAACAGCAAGGCATAGACTTGCTGTGAATACTGTCTGCTCATGCTCAAAAAAAGCGTTCCAAGGGCGAGCAGCATCACCAGGGAAAGCGCCGTTGCGACCTCATGGCGACCCAGACGACCGAGCTGGCTTATCCCGATGACACCGAGTCCGGCAAATGCAATCAGGCCAAAGAGCGTATTCACCCCGAGCAGACTTGCCAGCGCGGCTCCGGGAAATGTACCCAAGGGCAAGGTATGAGCAGCGAAAGAGGAGCTTCGTATCACGACAAAAAAGCCGACAAAACCGGCCACTGCCGCCACAAGAGTGGCGACAATCCAGGTATTGATCATAATACTTGAGAACATGAGCCGGCCTCCCTTAGCCACTGAATCCACCCTGTTACGATATACAATACAAAAATGAGCGAAACGATAAAAAAGCTCACCGGCCAACCGTGGCCGGGGGTCCAATAAAAGCTGTCATATGCCAGGAAAATGCCGCCCCAGGTGGTTATAAGGCCTATCGATGCAGCGAGTATCAGTGCCTGGCCGGGTCTCTTCACCAGACGTAGGGCGATCGCCGCCGGACCGATCAATAGCGCGGTGGATAAAACCGCACCAACCGTCATAGCGGAAAGCGCCACTGCCAGCGCCAATATCAGAAGATGAAGCAAACCAATCAAACGCACCCGAATGCCGCTTACAAGCGCAAGTTCGCTATCCAGAGAACAAAGAAGTAACGGGCGATAAAGTAGCGCGACCATAAACAACGCGCCAAAACCGATGATCAGGGCAAGAGGGATAATCGATGGGGGAATAGTAAACATCGATCCGAACATGACGCTGACCGCCGCTCCGGTTGTGCTGTGGGTGATGACGTCAAAATAGAGAAATAGCGCTGATAGGCCAAGTCCCGCGCCTAATATGATTCCGGTTATAAGGTCCCGTTCCCGGGCACGGCGAATGCCGATAAATTCTATTCCTGCCGCCGCTAGCAGCGCCAAGCCAAGGAATCCGGCAAGCGGATTGATCCCCAGCAGAAAGGACAGCGATCCACCCGCGCTGCTGATGTCGGCAAGCGCATGGCCTGCGAACGACTGGCCGCGGATAACGGTAAATACGCCAATCACGCCTGACACCACGGCGGCGGCGCCGCCGATGATCGCCGCCGTACGGACGGGATCACTTGAAAAGATACCGGCTTCAACAACTGAATGTAAAAGAGAAGACATGATTGATTAGATGATCCCGGGGTTATGTATCAGATTCGATTCAACGGTACGTTGGCCGTCAGTAACGGCTGTGGCCGCGATGACCAAAATCCTTCCGCTCACCCGGATGACATCAATGTGGTAGCCATAGAGTTTACTTAACACCTCCGTTCGTACGACGTCTTCGGTATTCCCGCTTACGGCCCGTCCATTGGCCAGGTATACGATGCGATCCATGACTGAAAGCAAAGGATTCATGTCATGGGCGGAAAGTAAAAGCGTCACGTTATGCTCGACGGATAACCGGCGTAACAGCGACACAATTTCGGCAACGCTGCCCATATCGAGATTGGCCAGCGGTTCATCCAATAATAAAAGACGAGGCTGTCGTATCAACGCATGGGCAATCAGTACGCGTTGCTGTTGGCCGCCCGACAGGCTGCCGACACGTTTGTCGGCAAAACTCGCCGCACCGACCGCGTTGAGCATCTCATCCACTTTATTGCTGTGTTCTTTGGACGAAAAGGGGAAACCGAGCCGATGGCCATCAAGACCAAGAGCAATCAGATCTCTCGCACGCAGCGGAACTTCAGGGTCAAACAGGATTTTTTGCGGTACATAGCCCACCGAGGTATGACCGGAGCGACCGGAGGCGTCATTGATAATGATGCTTCCCTGGTTAAGCGCTTGAAAGCCCAGGATAGTCCGCAGCAGCGTGGTTTTACCGGAACCATTGGCGCCGATGAGTCCGCAAAATTCACCTGCTTTAAGGGAGAAGCACACCTGCTGAAGCACCGTACGCCCGAAAAATGAAACGCTCGCGTTATTCACCACGAGCAATTCGCCCTCTTTGCCCGCCATTTTATTGGCCCGCCTTCAGAGCCTCGGTTGAGACATTGTCGGTTACCGCTTTGTTCAAGGCGGTAATTTCGGCCAACATCCAGGATTGGTAGTGATATCCAGGCGTCGGCATGGTTTCGTAAACACCGACAACGGGGATACTATTTTGTTTGGCCAAAGAGAGGAACGATTGGGTTAACGGATCCGTAACCTGCTGATTATAAACGAATACCTTAACCTTGTGGCCGCTGAAAAGTGCGTTTTGCGCCGTGATGTCCTGAGGCGACGGATCGGTGCCATTCATGACAGCCGCCTCAAGATTGAACGGCGTCGCAATATTGGCGCCGGCCGCCTTGAGCAAATAATCGGCCACCGGCTCGGTAACGGCGACAGGGGTATTTCCATGGTCTTTTTTGAACGCGGCAATGGCGTTTGTCCATGGCGTAAGCGAAGCATCAAATTTTTTCAGATTGGCCTGGAAATAGGCAGCCTGCGTCGGCATCAGGGATGAGAGGTCGGCGGCGATTGCTTTAGCCACCGCCGGCATCGTCGTCGGGTTGTACCATAAATGGGGATTGGGGGTATTGTCTGGCAGGCCGAGAAGCTGCTGGACATCAATAACCTTTCTATCGGGATTTGGCGCGGCGGCGATGATTTTGTCAGTCCACGAATCATAGCCGATGCCGTTTTTGACGATCAAATCGGTATGGGCGATATTTGCCGCTATCTGGGGGCTGGCTTCAAAGGTATGGGGATCGGTATTGGGATCTGTTTCGATCGCCGTGACCTGAGCGTATTTGCCGCCAATCTGGGAAATGACATCGGCATATTCATTTTCAACGCCAATGGCCTTGACGGTCCCGGTTATCGCGGCAAAGGCGCCGCCGCTGGGTATCATGGACAAAAGCAACACGGTCCATAGCCCCTTT
Source organism: Sodalis ligni (assembly GCF_016865525.2). Taxonomy (NCBI): domain Bacteria; kingdom Pseudomonadati; phylum Pseudomonadota; class Gammaproteobacteria; order Enterobacterales; family Bruguierivoracaceae; genus Sodalis; species Sodalis ligni. The sequence goes on from NZ_CP075169.1 coordinate 1,921,207, forward strand.
AACGCGGTTTTCCCGGTGTCTTTCTTAACCGAGCAGGCTCGTTGACTGTTTAAGGAAGCATTATGGACGCGGGACATGGAGCGCTGTGAAAAAAAATCTATTAATTTCATTATAGTAACCTATGCATGATTTATGGGGTAATGTTATGGGATTGGTTTAATTGATATGTTATAACATTACTTATTGGCTTATTATAGATTTTGTTATGTTTTTTTTTGCACCCATAAGCAGAGCAGCGACTGGAGTAGAGAGATAAGTGATTTGATATATTCAATGAAATGATATTTGAGGGGAGCCCCAGGTAAAAAGCGCCGTGGTTATCTTAGCTGGGGGAGCCCATACAGATTGCAGGTAAACAAGAGGGGAGGTTTGGTTATCATGTCGGCACTCCTTTGCCGGCGCGGTAGTGGATAGGCAAAAAACGTTTAAACGTAAATATCAATTTGATTGCTGCTGCTGTTGCCGTCATTGCTGTTGCTGCTGTTGCTGCTGTTGCTGCTGTTGCTGCTGTTTTGTACGGAGGCAGCAGGCTGAGCGGTGTTGCTCTGCTCCGCTTGCTGCTGCAGGGCGCTCACTTGGGCTTCCAGCATTTTGATTTGTCCCTCGATAAGCTGCGCCTGTTTCTGTTTTTGATCGGCGGGCAGACTGGATTCGGCCAACGTGGACAACTGCTTTGTTAGTTTGGCGATCTGTTTCTCGATATTTCTGATTTGGGAAGAGGCATTACTGCCGCCGCCTGAAGACACCGGTAGCACGGATGTGGAAATTGTATTGGACAAGGCCGCTCTCCTGTTTGAAGGTATTTACATGTTATCGGCAGGCTGATGTTTCGCTTCAGGGGGGGGAACGTAAAGTAATAGCAAAGGAATGGTAAAAAAAACGGGTGAATGGCACGGGCAATGCAGATAATCATTCGCTGCAAAAAGCGAGCACGGTAGCGATACAGGCAATGGACTTTTGGTGATGAGCGCGGGCATTAATTGCCATTTTACGAACATGGCGGAAATACCCCACGGCGACAACCAAGCCTGCATTACCAAGACGTTATGATCGTCCTTTCTAGCGTCTGATGGACGGCTATGTTAAATAAGAGTTAAATCCAGAGGTGTGAAGTCCATTATAAAAATCAAACGTTAAGCCTTAAATAATAATACATTACCAAAACATTTTGACTAATACGCAACCGAACACAATGCCGGCAAACGCTAACGCCCAGCAAAATTTCAACAACATCAAATCAGTTTTCGCTACATTTTCCATGATAATTCCCTCAACTATATTGTGATATTGGTCACTATTTTATGGGGAAATTGCCTCCATAAAGTGTGAGTTACATCACATTTAAATGATTTGTCATACAAAATTATGAGATGAACGCCTGTCTGTTCAAAAGACACTCAGGTACGCCTGTAAGCGATATAAAACGAGTACGCAGTCATTTGGAAAGAGTACGGGGTTTAATGATTGCTGGCACATTATTGCACTCGAATTATTTATTTCATCTGAGATTACCGATACATCAAAGATGTCTTGTTCAAGTTCTGCCGGTGGATAGCTGCCATGAAAGGGAAAATAAAACGTAGCTAACCCATTGCATAACGATCGGTTATAACGCCGTGATTAATTCAAACCCGTCATTCCGCTGATATATGCAAATGCAATCGACTTTACGGACCTTTACCGTTCCTGTTAAAAACAGACATTCAGTGGCTATATTTTTGATAAAAAAGCCGACACTTCTTCTGATTATCCTCATAGGATGGCATCAGTGAAATTAGAAAAATTCTACTCTATTCCCGGCAATCATGATGTTACCGCCAAGGTCACCATTTTTTACCGGTTTTATTTACATTGAATTAATCGGTTTGCATTGCCAGCTGCGGGCCCATGCCGATGAGCTTGAATGCCGGTTATTTACCGATGCGGATCGGCATAATGAAATGGAACTGAAGTGTTGCGCAAAAAAGCAGCGTGCCTTTGTGGACACTGCACCTGTTCCAGCAGGACGCAGCGGAATTGATGTCATTGATCCAGTGGCGGGAGCATACCCTTAATTATTTTAAACAGGAGGGTTAACGTTTGCCTGGGCTTGAAAATGATGAAAGTCAACAGCCCGTAAGGGCTGATGACTTGGAAAATCGACCGAAATAAGATGTCTGGGCTTGCTTACTCAGTAAAAACTCTACTTTCCCCGCGGCCAGATCATACATGGAACCGACAATTTTAGTTTGCCGTCGGATTCCAGTTTATTGAGAATATCGCTTTTCCTGATCTCATCCATGGTTAATTTGACATTGGTCCTGGCGACGGCGTCGACAAACTCGTCGTTACTGCTGGTCCTTTCTTTGGTATATTCCGTTTTATCAATGGCCGGCTTGATTTTATCCAGCAAGCCGGTTAGATGTCCCAGTTGAACGTTATCAATCGCTCCCTTGACAGCGCCGCAGGCCGTATGCCCCATAACCAGGATAACTTTGGCCCCCGCGGCGGCACAGGCGAACTCAAGGCTGCCGAGAATATCATCGTTGGCGATATTGCCGGCAATGCGGCTGTTAAAGGCCTCGCCTATGCCGGTATCGAGAATGATCTCCGCGGGCGCGCGGGAGTCGATGCAGCTCAGGATAACGGCGGAGGGAAATTGGCCTGCGGCGCTGCTGCGTTTTTGCGCCAGGTAGTTATGCTGATGAGCCTTGCCGCTATGAAAACGGATGTTTCCCTGCTTCAGTCCCTCGATGATTTCATCGGGCGTCAACTTGTCCCTGGCTTCTCTGGTCATCGCCGCCGCATAAGAAAGGGAAGGTATACCGACACTCATGACACCGGCGATGCCTAAAATGGAGAGTCCGGCTGCCCGCTTTATTAAAGTGCGCCGCGTAGGTTCTGATGATGGCAATGTGTCTTTATACATCATTTACTCCAGTGGTTAGAATAAATTCTAACAGATCGATGATATTAGAGTTGATGGTGGATTATTGTTTCGCTGCGTAAAATTTATAACGCTTCGGCATTCTAAGAGAAGAAGGGCGCGATAATGTGATAAATGTAGTTATTTCATCATAGCGTTTATATTTTTGGCTATTACTGGGGAGATAGTTTGATATTTGGAATCAGTATCACGCATATTGATTAATAAGGTTTATTCAATAGTGTGGTAATGTTTATCCCTCTGATGATGAAGATCATTTAACATTAAAAATATATTCTTTGCTAAAAAGTGTATCATGTAAAAATATTAAATATTGACGCGCAGGGTGGCTTATATAAGTCTTGTTGATGTTATAAATGAATATATGACTTATGTGAAGTATTGTATCTTTTGGCCCCTGTCAGGATATGTGGTTTTGTAGGCGTGATTCTTATGAATAAAGCTGATTATTATGAGTGTTATTTGAGCAGTTATTACCGTATTTATGGCTAATTGGGCCGGTGAAAATGGCGCATTGATTAACTTGGTGGGGTGCCGCGTCAGAAAAAGTAAAATGAAGGTTTGATCCGGTATCCGTTTACCCTTAATCTTATTAGGCATTCATTACGATAGCCGCTTTTTCGCCGGCGGGTGAAGAGATAGCGGGGCGTCCTAGCGGTTGCCCTTTCTTTAGCGGCTGGTCAGTTAATTCGAAAGGTCGAATCATGTCTCGTTTTGTCAAATACCTGCTTATCGCCATCACCTGTTTTTTAGGTTCGTTCCAAACGGCCATGGCGGCAACGCCGCTATACGGTCCGCAGCTTCAGGGATTTACCTATCCGTATCCGTTGCACCATTATTCTTTCACTTCCCAAGGTACCCCCTTGGCGATGGGGTATATGGACGTTGCGCCCCAGGGGGGCGCCAACGGTAAGACCGCGGTGCTGTTGCACGGAAAGAATTTTTGCGCGGCCACCTGGGAGGATACCATCAAGGCATTGACCCAGCAGGGCTACCGGGTGATTGCCCCGGATCAGATTGGCTTTTGTACCTCCAGCAAGCCCGATCATTATCAATACAGTTTTCAGCAGCTGGCCGCCAATACCAATGCCTTGCTGCGTAGCCTGGGTATTGCCAAGGCAATGGTGGTGGGGCACTCTACCGGCGGCATGCTGGCGACGCGCTATGCGTTGATGTACCCCGCCGAGGTGCAAAGATTGGTGCTGGTGAATCCAATCGGACTGGAGGATTGGAAAGCCCTGGGCGTTCCTTACCGTACCCCCGATCAATGGTATGAGCGTGAACTCAAGACCTCTGCCGCGGGCATTCGTCAATATGAACTTACCACATATTATGTCGGGCACTGGAAACCGGCCTATGACCGTTGGGTGGATATGCTGGCCGGCTTGAATCAGGGGCCGGGGCATAAACTTGTTGCCTGGAATTCGGCGCTGATTTACGACATGATTTTTACCCAGCCGGTGGTTTATGAATTCAAGGATTTGCAGGTGCCGACGACCTTGATAATCGGTACGGCGGATACTACCGCCATAGGCAGCGATATTGCGCCTGCGTCGGTAAAAGCGGCGCTGGGGCATTATGACCGGCTTGGCAAAGAGACGGTGAAACGAATTCCCGGCGGGGAATTAATAGAGTTCGCGGGATTGGGACATGCACCGCAGATGGAAGAGCCGGAGCGGTTCAATCAAACCCTTTTGCGGGTGCTGGACCGATAAGCAAGGGTTGCCGCGATAAAGGCGGAAACCCCTATGGGATTCCCGCCTTTGGGCATTATAGCTTAATTGGAGCTGCCGGAAGGCGCCTGTACCGGCTGCGCCCCGCCGTCGGTAGCCGGCGCCTGTGGTGCCGTCGGCTGCGCGGTGCCGTCGGCGGCTGGAGCCGGTTGTGGTACGTCGCCCGCGGGCTGGGGTGCGGTCTGCGTTGAATCCGGCGCGGCGGCCGGTGCATTGGCCGGAGCGCTTGCCGGCAAGACTGCCGGAGCGTTGCTGTCCGGCGCGGTGACATTTACCGGTATACCGGAGCGGTTCTGCAGCGCCATGTTAACCACATTCTGGTTAACCATCTGATCCACTAATACTTTGCTTACGCTAACCGGAAGCGTAATCGGTACCGGCTCGTTGGATGTGAATTGTTCTTCGGTGGAGGACAACGGGTTATGCACTTCCAGATAACGGGAACCGTCCGGCTCAATGGTGGCTTTAACCGGTTCGTCGATAAACTGTACCCGGGTGCCCACCGGAACGTGATCAAACAGATACTTGATATCGTCGGCGCGCAAACGGACGCAACCGTGGCTCACCCGTAAACCAATACCGAAATTGGCATTGGTGCCGTGAATGGCGAATAACCGGCCGACATACATCGCATACAGTCCCATCGGATTATCCGGGCCCGCCGGAAATACGCTTGGCAGGCTTTTGCCTTCAGCCGCATATTCCGCATGCATCGCCTTGGTGGGGGTCCAGGTCGGCCCGGCCTGTTTACGTTGTACCGTGGTCAGCCAGTTCACCGGGGTATCCTTGCCCAGTTGACCGATGCCGATGGGCAATACCACCACGGTCTTGGTTCCCTTCGGGTAATAGTACAGGCGCATCTCGGCGCTGTTTACCACAATGCCTTCATGGGGCGTATCGGGCAGGATCAGCTGATGGGGTATAATCAGCTTGCTGCCGGGAGTCGGCAGGTACGGATCGACCCCGGGGTTGGCCTCCAGCATATTGCTCAGGCCCATTTGATACTGTGCGGCAAAATGCTCCAGCGGCAATTTACTGTCCTGGGGAATTTCCACTTCCAGATTTTGCCCAATCAGCCGGCTGTTGTTGTCGGCAGGCAATGGGTATACCACGGCAAAAGCGGAGTGGCTGAACGCAGCCACGGCCAATATTGCCGTACAGATAGCACGCATATTCATTTTCATAGTTGTCAGATGTTATCGCCACACAAGCAGTAATTAGGTTTTCGATTCCAGATCGATGATGACCGGATGGGCATTATATGTGCACAGCGGCCAAAGTGGAAAATAATATGTGTAACTTAGGGTCTGACGCAATGGTTATATGTTTTTTCGGATGATAATTTGTCCCCATGGCGGGCGCGAAACAGCCGACATTGAAAATCCGCCGCCGGCAAGAGGATAATGGCAGGGCAAAGTGAAAGAGAATGACGGCGCGCTGAACCTGAAGGGTAGGGTGCAGGCCGGTTCGTAGCGCCCCTAAGGGAGCGGATTGTTCATGATGGAGAGTGAGGATAAATGAAACGAAGCCTGATTATTTTCTTGCACGGCGTCGGCAGCAACGGCGACAGTCTGGCGCCGCTGGGTGAGGTTTGGCGACACAGCCTGCCGGATACGCTATTTGCCGCCCCCAACGCGCCGATGCCGTTTGATATGGGACCCGGTTATCAATGGTTCAGCGTTTACGGCGTGACCCCGGAAAACCGGACGCAGCGGGTTTTGGCCGCCAGGCTGGCCTTCGACGGGCTCATTGCCCGGATAATGGCGGAGCAGGGCATGGCCGGCCATCCCGAACGGGTGGTATTGGTGGGGTTTTCCCAAGGTTCGATCATGGCTTTGGACGCCATCGCTTCGGGACGTTGGCCGGTTGCCGCCGTGGTGGCCTTTTCCGGGCGGTTATCATCGCCGCTGCCTTTGATGCCGGCCGCCGCCACGCCGGTACTGTTGATTCATGGCGCGGATGATCAGGTTATCCCTGCCTGGGAAACCGAGCATGCCGGGAAAGCCCTGCAAGAAACGGGCGTGGCGGCGACCACCTTCATCTTGCCCCGTGTAGGCCATGAAATTTCCGCTGAAGGCGTGGCGCTGGCGGGACAATTTATTTCCCGGACGTTTGCCGCAGTTGCAAAATGAAACGGTTAATAAGCTTGAAGACCGGCGCGGGTTGTGTCTTAGTAAGTCGAGGGAAGGAAACGTTGGGGGTAACAAATAATTAACAATTATCGGCAAGAATACTATTATAAGAAATATATCGCAGGCAGGAGGTAAATATGGGATTAGAGGAATGGGAAGCACGCTTCAAAGCTTATTTGGAACAGCATTTCCCCCAGGATGACAAAGCGCACGATCTCGCCCATTTCAGCCGTGTCTGGCATACCGCTCAAAAAATTATGCATTTGACCCGGGCCGATGAATTAACCGTGCTGACAGCCTGTTATTTTCATGACGTGGTCAACCTGCCGAAAAACCACCCCGAACGTCATTTGGCCTCCGCCAAGGCGGCAAAAAAGACACAGAGTATCCTGGCCGAGAGTTTTGCGGATTTTCCGGTGGCGAAATATCCCGCGGTGGCTCATGCCATTGAAGCGCACAGCTTCAGCGCCGGCATTCCGCCACGGACGCTGGAAGCGAAAATAGTCCAGGATGCCGACCGGCTGGAATCTTTAGGCGCCATAGGGCTGGCCAGGGTATTTCATGTTTCGGGACAACTGGGCCGAGGTCTGTTCAATGTGGAGGATCCCTTGGCTCTTCATCGGCCGCTGGATGATCTCAAATACACCTTTGATCATTTTCAAACCAAGCTTTTGACCCTTGCCGATACCATGCAAACCGAAATGGGTCGCCAGATGGCAGCCTATAATATCGATTATCTGGTGACTTTTATGAGCAAGCTTTGCGCTGAGCTCAAAGGGGAGTATTACCAGCTGGATACCGAAACCCTGGAGCGCTTTCAAATCAAACGTTAGCCTTTATTGACGCGCGTACCCGACGATAATAGGCTTAAAATAGCAACTGGCAGCGGGCCTATCCCGACGCGGAAATGGGGAGTAATTCATGACATTTGAAACCGGTGATGTGGTTCAGCCTTTGAAGGGCGGACCGGCAATGAGTGTGATAAAAGTTGAAAACGGTATCGTCTATTGCGGCATGATGGATTCCGGTGAGGAAAACGCGAAACAGTTCAAAGCCGAAGAACTCTCATTATACAAGGAAGATGGGGATTTCGGCGTCTGTTAGCCCACCTGGGGGGGGCCCCCTTGCAAAGCCCCCTCGATTCGCATATTTTATAAGCGGATTCTTTGCCTGCCGGCAGGAAGTTCTTTCGATGTATATCTTATAATCTGTTAATTCTTAAGTATATTAGTGATAAAAGCCGTCAATCCCGTCGCGAAAAGATTACCGTGAGGCCCTGAATGATGCGCAGTTTGCGATAGCGGTGCTTGCCATTGCCTCAGGGACGCTCATCAGTTTTATCATATTAGCGACACTGTGGTTTGTGTGATGATCACGTCGATAATAAGGAAGGATTGGACATGGAAAACAGCAAACTTGATGATACAAAACTGCTTGCAATAATCGGTTTGTTAATCTCAGTCTTGATAACCGTATCGGTGCTGTTCGGTATCGCCTATTTTTATGATATTCGGCACAGCAACAGCGTTGATACCGGTGCTTGTTATAGCAAAACCGGCGGGGTCCAGAATTTATAAATAAAGCAGTGAAGCCTGGACTTTCCGACTCTCCGGCAACGGGTGCCGGAGGGTCGGATGCTGTATCGGGCATTCTCGCAAAAGCCTTTCCCGTCTTTTCACGCCGGCATGGCGCGCTGGTCAGGGAGGGGATCCTCCAGCAGCCCTTTGAGCCGTATTTGTTGACTGTGTATTTCCAGCGCCAGAGGCTCGAATAATGAACGGCACCCATTGACGTCCTGCATGCCGAGCAGACCGAACGGCAAATGTTTATCGCCGCTCCAACTGCGATAATCCGCCACCGGATAGATACAAATGCCTTCAACGGCAATGTTTGTTTGCATTGCCAGAACGGTTTGCTCAAATATATAGCGCATCCAGGGAACCCGCATATCGTTTTCCGCACCGGTCTCGGCGATGAGGATCGGCCGCAGGTAACGCTTATGGACTTCCTCCAGGATAGCTGCGAAGGGCCGGTAATGGATGTCATCCACGGCGATGACTTCCCCTCTGAAGAACCACTGGTTGGCCGGACGGTAGCTGATTCCGACAATATCAAGATAATGAGGGCCGCCGCCAAGCTCGGGGCAAAGCCGGCCGCTTAGCATATCCCAGACTTCAAACTGCGCCATGCGGAGTTCTTCCGCGGCGGGCTCCAGCTCCGGTTTGTCTTCCGGTGCGTTGATATGCACCACGGGTTCGGGTTGCACGAACCGGGCGGTGTCGTCCACCGCGCGGATAGCGTCCATGGCGGCAAGGGTGGCGCGTACCAACTGCTGCTTGAGCACTTTGCCTTTATTTGAAGCCATGGGCTGGATATGCGCCATTTCGCCGCCGGCCCATGCCAGGAAGGAAATGGAATTTATCGGCGTATAACAGGGGCGGCGGATGCCCTCGTTACGTACCTTTGCGGCCACGGCGCCGGCGAAACGCGCAAAATGCTCCACGAAGGACGGTTGCCAGATATCGAGGTGATCCGGCCAGCCGTAATGGCAAAGATCCCAGATGACCTGGACATTATTGGCCTGGGCGGCATGCAGCGTGGGCAGGAAACTGGACCAGTCGTATTGGCCGGGGGTTTCCTCAATCAGATGCCAGCGCAGTCCGTCCCGCACGGTAACCATTTGTTGTTCCGCCAACTGGGCGTAATCCTTGCCCGCCAGCATTTCATGGCCGCTGGAGTGGATCAGATCAAGCCGGCGACCGTCGCCGCGCACTTCGGTGGAGCAGGCGAATCCGCCCTGGAAAAAGCTTTGAAATAGTGTCGGATGGTACATGGGCGATATCCCATGTTCGATTTGATCTTGCATTGGGCTTCCCCCTTCCCGAGACAGTTTTGCCTGACCGGGTCAATCTGCTTATCATGTAAGCTTAGACAGGTGACAGCTAAAACGTTTCCGGATATGGCGCGCTTTGCGATCTTTATTGCAAACTTAGCTCACCAGAGAACCGCAAAACGCCCGATGAGTCAACTTTTGTCCGCTGCCGGCGAAGTGTACAAATCCGTGCGGACAAACAGGGGGATAACGATGCCAGCAAGAATGGACGTTATGGTGGGGGATATTACCGAATTGTCCGCCGACGCTATCGTTAATGCCGCCAACAGCGCGCTGATGGGCGGCGGCGGGGTGGACGGGGCGATACATCGGGCGGCGGGGCCCGTGCTGGCGCAGGCCTGCGCCGAAATTCGCCGGCGGCAGGGAGGATGCCCGGTTGGCACCGCGGTACTGACCGTCGGGGGAAATTTACCCGCCGGGGCCGTGATCCATACCGTCGGACCGGTCTGGCACGGCGGCGGCAGTAATGAAGCGGAGCTGCTGCGGCAGGCCTATCGCAGCAGCCTGGCCATCGCCCGCGATAAACAAATGCACCTGGTGGCTTTCCCGAATATCAGTACCGGCGTCTACGGTTTCCCCAAAGAGCTGGCCGCCGATATCGCTATCGCCGCGGTGGGTGAATTCCTGGCGCGGTACAGCTGGCCGGAAAGGGTTATTTTTGTCTGCTTTGACCGGGAAAATGCCCGGCTCTACCAAGCCAGGTTGTGACGGTCCCACCGATGTAAATCGCCGCCGGGGATAATTGACAACCATGGTTTTTCCGGATGTCGGCGGCGCTATTTTTGAATCTGCGCTTATTTGCGCGCATACTCTTTTGCGCCTGAGATTATTATAAATCGGCCTGCCGACTGGAGGATGGGAACGATTATAATGTAATAAGATTTTTCCTATAATCGCCGTTAATTAATTTTGGCGCACGATTTGTTTCGGCCGTCCTGACGGGTCCGCCGGCCTGTGGCACGGCAAAATGGCCGTCGCGGGGTCTTTTAACCCGGCTTTTATAATAACTTCCTGCTTAATGTTAAAAATGATTAACCCCCCGTGGATGGCTCAGGTAAAATCAGCGGGCGGTTCTGATTGTTGGAATGTGCTGTTTTAGACTATCTTTTACCGGTAGATGCGCTTGTTTTCTGATCGTTGATTAAACACTGTGCCGGTAAGAATATTGTGAGGAACCATCGTTGTATCACGCTGTCGGAAAAGTGATTTATCAATTAAAATTGCTTTAAATGATCAAGAGCACACGCATAGGGGGGGATGTGCCAACTAATAAATTTTTCGTCAAGTTACCCAAAGCGAGTCTCCGTTTGCTGGGAGCGACGTTATTGTTATCGTTATACGCTTTGCCTTCATGGGCATTTTCTATTGACGATGTGGCTAAACAAGCGCAGGAACTGGCCGGTAAAGGTTACGAGGCGCCCAAAAGCAATTTGCCTTCGCAATTTCGCGAAATGAAATTTGCCGATTATCAGCAAATTCAATTCAATCATGATAAGGCATACTGGCACGATCAGCCTACCCCTTCAAACTGGAGTTCTATCATCAGGGGATGTATTTCGACACGCCGGTGAGAATCAATGAAGTCACCAGCTCCGCCGTGACTGAAATCAAATATTCGCCGGATCTGTTCACTTTTGGTTCGGTCAACCACGATCCCGATTTGGTCAAGAATCTCGGCTTCGCCGGTTTTAAAATCCTTTATCCCATCAATAAAGCTGATAAGAGCGACGAAATCGTCAGTATGCTGGGAGCCAGTTATTTTCGGGTGATTGGCAAGGGACAGGTATACGGCCTTTCCGCACGCGGTCTGGCTATTGATACCGCCTTGCCGTCCGGGGAAGAGTTCCCGCGTTTTCGCGAATTCTGGATTGAGCGGCCGCAGCAGAACGACAAGCATCTGGTGCTGTATGCGCTGCTCGACTCGCCGCGGGCCACCGGCGCTTATCGCTTTGTCATCTATCCGGGGCGTGATACCAGCGTGGACGTGCAGGCCAGGGTATTCCTGCGCGATAAAGTGGGCAAACTGGGTCTTGCGCCATTAACCAGCATGTATTTGTTCGGCCCTAACCAGCCTTCCACCACCATGAACTTCCGCCCGGCGCTGCATGATTCCGACGGACTTTCGATCCATGCCGGCAACGGCGAGTGGATTTGGCGTCCGCTGAATAATCCCAAGCATCTTTCCGTCAGTACCTTCCAGGTGGAAAACCCCCGCGGTTTCGGTTTGCTGCAGCGCGGCCGGTCGTTCTCCCAATACCAGGATCTGGACGACCGCTATGATTTGAGGCCCAGCGCCTGGATTGAACCCAAGGGCGATTGGGGTAAAGGCCATGTTGAACTGGTGGAGATACCCACCGCCGATGAAACCAACGACAATATCGTGGCGTTCTGGACGCCGGAAAAACTTCCGGATACCGGTAAACCTTTCGACCTCGCTTACCGGCTGCACTTTACCCGCGATGAAGACAAAATACATTCACCGGAATTTGCCTACGTTCAGCAGACATTGCGCTCCGCCGGAGATGTAAAGCAGTCCAATCTTATTCGCCAGCCGGACGGCACTACCGCCTTCGTGGTGGATTTCGTCGGACCGTCCCTGAAGGCGCTTGACGAGAATACGCCGGTGGCTTCCCAGTTGAGCGTTGGCAATAATGCCGACGTGGTGGAAAACAATGTCCGCTATAATCCGGTAACGCATGGCTGGCGTCTGACGCTGCGTTTGCGCGTGAAAGATGAAAAGCAGCCTACCGAAATGCGCGCCGCGCTGACCAGCGGCGACAAGACATTGACTGAAACCTGGAGCTATCTGCTACCTGCCAATGAATAAATCAACCGAACCCAGCCTCGATTATATCGAGGCTTTACCTCTCTCTCCCGAGCAGAAGAGTTCGCTGCGCGCCAAGTTGCCGGGGGAGGGCAGTTCGTCCCTTGCATCGTTGCATGCCGATATCGGCAGCATCACGCCCGGCACGACGCCCAATGAAGACAATGCCGCCTTGGATTCGGTGAAGTCGCGGTTGAACATGGCCTGGCCGGTCACCGAAACCTGCAAGGAGCTGCTGGTGGAGGATGGCCTCGGCCGTACAGCCATCAAGGCGATGCCCACCATTACCCGTACGCCGATGTTTCCGGAGCCCTGGCTGACCAACCCCGTTTCCCGTTACTGGAATGCGTTGCGCGGTCATACCCCCCCCCCGCGCCATAAGGGGGAAGCGGCCGCGGGGGAGGACGGCAACTGGCGTGGGGGGGGACCCATGCGCCGGTACGTTTTGTTGATTCTGACGCTGCTTAAAACCGCCGTTGCCACCTGGTATATGAAGACCATCCTGCCATACCAGGGCTGGGCGCTGATCGACCCGATGGATATGCTGCATCAGGACTGGCTGCAATCGGTTTTGCAACTCTTGCCCTATGTTTTGCAAAGCGGCATCCTGATTCTGTTCGCCATACTGTTTTGCTGGGTTTCGGCCGGGTTCTGGACGGCCCTGATGGGTTTTCTCCAGTTGCTTATCGGCCATGATAAATACAGCATCTCCGCCAGCACCACCGGTGATGAACCCCTGAATCCGCAGCACCGCATCGCGCTCATCATGCCCATATGCAATGAGGACGTTGAGCGGGTTTTCGCCGGACTGCGCGCCACCTATGAATCGGTGGAAGCCACGGGGCAAATTGAACATTTCGACTTTTACATCCTGAGCGACAGCTATAACGCCGATATCGCCGTGGCCGAGCAAAAGGCCTGGATGGAGATCTGCCAGGAAACCGGCGGATGCGGCAGAATTTTTTATCGCCGCCGCCGCCGCCGGGTAAAACGTAAAAGCGGCAATATCGATGATTTCTGCCGCCGCTGGGGTAAACAGTACAGTTATATGGTGATCCTGGATGCCGACAGCGTCATGAGCGGCTTTTGCCTCACCAACCTGGTCCGGCTCATGGAAGCCAACCCCACCGCCGGAATTATCCAGAGCGCGCCGAAGGCCTCCGGCATGGATACGCTTTATGCCCGCTGCCAACAGTTCGCCACCCGCGTCTACGGACCCCTGTTTACCGCCGGTCTGCATTACTGGCAATTGGGGGAATCCCATTACTGGGGTCATAACGCCATTATCCGGGTCGATCCCTTTATCAAACACTGCGCCCTGGCGCCGTTGCCCGGCGATGGTTCATTTGCCGGCTCGATTTTATCCCATGATTTCGTGGAGGCGGCATTAATGCGCCGGGCGGGATGGGGCGTGTGGATAGCCTATGATTTGCCGGGCAGTTACGAAGAGCTGCCCCCCAATCTGCTGGATGAGCTCAAGCGCGACCGGCGCTGGTGCCAGGGCAATTTAATGAACTTCCGGCTGTTTCTGGTCAAAGGCATGCATCCGGTGCATCGGGCGGTATTCCTGACGGGGGTCATGTCGTATTTGTCCGCGCCGCTGTGGTTTATGTTCCTGGCCCTGTCTACCGCACTGCAGGTAGTGCATACCCTGATGGAGCCGCAGTACTTCCTGCAGCCCCGCCAGCTCTTTCCCGTTTGGCCGCAATGGCGGCCGGAGCTGGCGGTGGCGCTGTTCTCCACCACCATGGTATTGCTGTTCTTGCCGAAGTTGCTCAGCGTGATCCTGATTTGTGCCAAAGGGGCGAAACAGTACGGCGGAGTCGTTATCCTGTTCTGCTCAATGCTGCTGGAGATGCTGTTTTCCGTGCTGCTGGCGCCGGTTCGCATGCTGTTTCATACAATCTTCGTGGTCAGCGCGTTTCTCGGCTGGTCGGTTCAATGGAATTCGCCGCAGCGGGATGACGACGCGACGCCCTGGGGCGAATCTTTCACGCGCCACGGTTCGCAAATGCTGCTGGGGCTGGTCTGGGCCGGCGGCATGGCCTGGCTGGATCTGCGTTTCCTGTGGTGGCTGTCGCCTATCGTCTTTTCGTTAATCCTTTCGCCGATGGTGTCGGTTTTCTCCAGTCGTGCCAATCTCGGGTTGGCCTGCAAACGCGTCAGCCTGTTCTTGATTCCTGAAGAGTACTCACCGCCGAAAGAGCTGGTGGATACGGAGAACTATTTGCAGCGCAATCGGGCGCGGGCGCTGTTGGACGGGTTCCGCCATGCGGTTATGGATCCGGCCTATAATGCCCTGGCCACCGGCATGGCCACCGCGCGCCACGGTGTCAGCCAGGCTATCGAGGTCAATCGCGAAGAGCACATTCAGGCGGCGCTGCAACGCGGCCCGCGTGGCCTGACTCCTCCTGACCGGCTATCTATTTTAAGCGATCCGGTTATCCTCTCCCGTCTGCACCTGCGGTTATGGTCTCAGCCGCAGGCCTGGCCGGCCTGGGATAAAAAATAGCCGATGGCTGTCTGAACCACCCGCAAAGGTGGTTTGAGCTTGTTGATAAAGTGTTCGGTCGGGGCAGGCTGCCAGATCGTAAACACGCCGTGAATACATCCCTGTAGGCTCGATCCGCGCCATCCATGGCGCGGACGGTTTACTCTTCTGGCAACCTGCCCAGCCTTATTGACTTCGAGTGCCTTTGTCAGCAGTCTGAACCACCCGCAAGGGTGGTTTTGTTTATTGGTGTGTATTGCGAGGCATCCCTCAGGATGCTCTCTTTTTGCGCGCCAGAAAACGCTGCGTCAGTATGGGCAGCGATATTACCGTGATAAGCATCGCGCCGACAATAATCGACATCACAATGCCCGGCACGTTCAGCAGGCTCAGTCCAAAGGTGACCAACCCCATCAGGAACGCCGCGATAATCACGCCGGTCATGCTGCCGGATCCCCCCAGGACATTCACCCCGCCTAAAACCACCATGGTTATCACGCTGAGTTCCCAGCCCAGCGCCAGGGTGGGACGGGTGCTGCCCAGGCGCGAGGTCAGCAATACCGCCGCCAGACCCGACATGACGCCCACCATAATGAACAAGATCAGGTTATGGCGTTTCACGTTGATGCCGGAATAATAGGCGGCGACGGGATTGTTGCCGATGGCGTAGGTCCGCCGGCCAAAATTGGTTTTATGCAGCAAAAAGTAAAACAGGACGGCCAATAGGATGAATAGGGCGAATTCGAACGACAGGGCGCCGAAGACATACCCTTGGCCGAAGAAGGCGAAGCTGGCCGGGTAATGGTTGATGGATTGATCCCCCAGCAGCACATAGGTGATGCCCCGGAACAGGCTCATGGTACCGATGGTGATCACGATGGAAGATAAATTCAACCGGGTCACCAGCAAGCCGTTGATCAGGCCGCACAGCAGGCCGACCCCCAGTCCGACGCAGACCAATACCGGGGTTCCCATCCCGGCCTGGGCGCAAAAGCCCATGATGGTTGAGCTCAGCGCCATGGTGGAAGCCACTGACAGGTCTATTTCCCGGGCGATAATCAGCATCGCCATCGGTAACACTATCATGGCCTTCTCGGTGAAATTAAAGGTCGCGTCCGACAGGTTCCAGAGATTTAAAAAATAGGGCGAAGCCGTGGCGTTAACGGCAAACACCACCACGGTCACCGCCAGTAAAAAACCTTCCCAGCACAGCAGGCGCCGAGGCCAGGGGATGTTATGCAGCGGAACCGGCTCCGGATGCGAGTGAGAAAGCAGTGTCTTGTTCATAGTGAATCTCTCACTTTTGTCGGGGCTGATTGGCAAGGACGGCATTATGCAGAATCAGGCGGCCCTTACGTTTGTTCGAGCGTTCGTTCAGGATGACGGCAATAACAATGACACCGCCGGATATCGCCATCTGCCAGAATGGCGATACTTCAATCACCGGCAGGGCATTATTGATAACCCCTAAAAACAACGCGCCCAGCAGGCAGCCGGACACCGATCCGATCCCGCCCATGGTACTGATGCCGCCTATCACGCAGGCAGCAATAATCTGCAATTCAAAACCATTGGCGACGTCGACGTAGGCTACCGCAAACCGCGAAATCCATAGATACCCGCAAAATCCCGCCAGCGTTCCGGACAGGCAGAAACTGATAAACTGCATCTTGCCGGCATTGATCCCGGTGTAATAAGCCGCGGTGGCATTGCCGCCGGCGGTAAAAAGCGCCCGGCCGGTGCGGCTGTAGCGCATGAAATAACCCCACCGCCAGTAGCGCCGCGATGGCGCTCCAGCCCAGCAGCGGTAAATGCAGAAACTCGCTGCGCGGCAAGCCGAGGAATGGCGCGCTCATCTGATGGGCGTTAATCCAGCCGCCGCGGGACAGCAAAAAGATGATGCCGCGATAAATGCTCATGGTGCCGAGGGTTACCACGATAGAAGGGATGCCCATCTTCCAGACCAGCAAACCGTTAATGGCGCCCATCAGCAACCCCATGACGGTGGCGATGACCACCAAAAGCCCGATGGAGAGATCGGGATGATGGAAATTCAACAGCGCCACTATCATGCCGGTCAGCGCCAGATTGGCGGCCATGGATAAATCAATGCCCTTGGTCAGCAACACCATCATTTGGCCCAGGGCCAGGATGATGAGAATCGAGGTATCATTAAAGGTTTCCAGCAGGTTTTCCACGCCTATAAATTCCGGCGAGCGGCTGCCGACCCCCAGCACCATCAGTATGATAACCAGCCCCAGCAGAATTTCGCGGTGTTTGAGTAAGGTTTTCATCTTTATGCCACCTCCGCGCCGGCGCCGCTGGCCGCGCTGACGATCATTTCCGCCGTTGCCGCGCCGGCGTTGAATTCCGCCGCCATCAACCCTTCATGCATAACGATAATGCGATGGGACATGCCCATCACTTCGGGCAGCTCGGATGACACCATAATCACCGCCAGTCCCTGTCCCACCAGTTCGGACATGAATTGGTGTACAGCCGCTTTGGAGCCGATATCGATGCCCTTGGTAGGTTCATCCAAAATAATGATCTGGGGTTGAGTCGCCAGCCATTTGCCGATGACCACCTTTTGCTGGTTGCCGCCGGACAATGTAGCCACCTGCTGGCGCCAGCTAAAGGCTTTTACCTGCAGGCGGTTGGCGTAATTATCCGCCAGGGCCCACTCCTTTTCCTCATTAAGGATGCCGTGCGGATTGAGATGGCTCAGCTGCGGCAGGCTGATATTCTGATAAATGGGCAAATCAATAATGGTGCCCTGGCTTTGGCGCTCTTCCGGCACGTAAACGATTCCGGCACGGATAGCTGCCGCGGGGTTGGCAAAATGCCGGGCCCTGCCGCCGACGATAATCTGCCCGCCGCTGGGTTGGGTTACGCCGAACAGGGCTTTCATCAGCTCCGTCCGTCCCGCCCCCACCAGACCGTAAAAACCGAGGATTTCTCCTTTGCGCAACGAGAAATCAATGCCGGAAAACTCGGTGGGATGGCTCAGATTTTTCACCGCAAGCACGGTATCACCGGGCAGGCCGGACTTTTTGGGATAAACCTGGCTGATTTCGCGGCCGACCATCATGGTGACCATCCTGGCCTCGGTGATATCGCCCATTTGGCCCGAACCCACGTAGCTGCCGTCGCGCAGTACCGTGTAATAATCCGCGATGGCAAAATCTCGTCGAACTTATGGGAAATAAACAGGATAGCTTTATTTTCCTGCTTCAAACGTTCGACTATCTGATAGAACTCGATAATTTCATGCTGGGATAACGCCGCGGTCGGCTCGTCGAGAATCACCACCTGTGCGTTGAACGATAGCGCCCGGGCGATTGCCACCATATGCCGCTGGGCGATGCTCAGCTCTTTCAAAACGGCGTAGGGATCGATCTGCACCTCCAGCCGCGCCAGAATTTCCCGTGATTGTTTGTGCATGGCGGGCCAGTTCAGGCGTTTAAGCCAACCGCTGTAAAGATAGTGCCCGGCAAAGATATTCTCCGTTACCGTCAGCTCGTCGAATAGCACGGTTTCCTGATGGATGGCGGTGATGCCGATTTTGTGGGCGGCCTCCGGATTCACCAGTTTGATGGGGATTTTTTTATATTCTATCGTGCCTTCTTCCGGCTGATAGATGCCGGTCATCACCTTGACCAGCGTTGATTTCCCGGCGCCATTCTCGCCTACCAGCGCCGTGACTTTGCCCGGATAGAGATCGATATGGACATTTTCCAGCGCCCGCACGCCGGGAAATACTTTCGTGATCCCTTTCAATGATAATAAAGGTATGGCGTCGGTCATCACAACCCTCCGCGTTCTATGGCAAATCATGAAGGCTCACTGTGGGCCGGTGAGCCTGATGAAAGAATCAGAACACTTTGGCGAATTTATCAATGTTAGTGGCGTCATAAATGAAGGGTTTGCCCATGGCGCCGTTGCCGTCCGCATCAAGCTGGACCTTTCCCAAACGGCCCATGCTGGCCTCTTTGGCGGTGGCCGTGCCTTTCACCAGATCATAGGCGATGTAGGTTGCCGCATAGCCCAGATCGATGGGATTCCAGATGGCGAAGCTTTTGCTGGCGCCGGACTTCACCGCGCCGGCCATTTCAGAAGGCAACCCCAGGCCGGTCACATAGACCTTGCCGATTTTGCCTTGGTCTTTGACCGCTTGTGCCGCGGCGACAATACCCACCGAGGAGGGAGAAATGATCACCTTCAGGTTCGGGTAGGATTTCAGCAGGCCGATGGTTTCGCGGTAGCTTTTATCGGAAAGGTCATCGCCGTAGGCAACCGCAACCAGATTCACCGACGGATATTTCGGCAGCACCTTTTTCATTTCCTCAATCCAGATGTTCTGGTTGGTGGACGTCGGCGTGGCGCTTAAAATGGCCGTATCGCCCTTTTGCAGTCCTAGGGCCTTGATGGCATCGGCGGCCAGCTGGACATTCATCTGGCCGATCAGGTCATTACTGGACGGATTAAGATGGATCTGGCGGCCCGCCTTGGCGACGCCGGAATCCCATGACACCACTTTGATGCCGCGCTGCATGGCTTTTTTCAGCACCGGCACCAAGGCATCGGGATCGTTCGCCGACACCGCGATGGCATCCACCCCCTGGGCAATCAGGCCGTTAAGGACTTCAATCTGCGCTTCGGCGGTGGTGGTGGTGGGGCCGGTATAAATAACCTTAACATCCCCCAATTCTTTGGCCGCCTGCTGCGCGCCGGTATTTGCCGCTTCGAAGAAACCGTTGCCCAACGATTTTGCCACCAGGGCAATTTTGACTTCGGCCGAGGCCGAGGCGGCCAGCGCCAGGCATGAAGCCATGAGGGTACAAGTCAGTAGTTGTTTTAATTTCATTGTTTGTACTCCACTTAATTAAAGTAATGACAACAAGATGTAGGGTTTTAAAAAAAAACTAAGCGTATCGGGAATGGGAGTATCGCCAAACACATTGTCCGGAAGAGCCCGGGTAATGGGAAATGATGTGTTGCAAGGACAAGGGGATAATCATAGTCAAAACCTTCATGGAAGGATGATCACGACTTTAAAACCTTGTTGTCCCAGCCGCCTTTATTATATTGCCAATTCCCGTGAGAAGCTGGCAGTCAGACGAAGGTGGGGATGAGAGATATCACAAATCAATAACATTTTTCAGAGGAGCGGATTTTAATCAACGGCTACCGGCCCGCTTTACCGAATCCCCATTGAATACGGCCCGAGCAATACGCCTTACCGGCTTTGGTGTCGCAAAATGCTGCACCTGTGGGCTAGTCCCGTAAATCAAACGGCGTTACATCAGCGTTTTTAATGTCATGACGCGGGGAAAAAGAGAAAATGGCGCCGTCAGCATTTAATGTCACTTCCTACAGAGTCGCTGCCGTTAATATTTTGAATCTTTTAGAGAACCATGGATTTTGCCGTGCAAGACGATTTACTGTTTGTGCTCAAAAAGGTGGGCTCTTTTTTGATTTTCGCCGCCATCGTTTCGGCGTTTCAATTATTGCTGTTTATAGATGTTCGCTTCCTGCATGACTCGGTCAACGAGATTTCACTCACGGAAATCAGCCAGGAAATCATTTTATTCGCTATTGTTGTATTACATCTCTGGTTGATTAGGGTGCCTGCACATCGGGCCGTCAATGTGCTGGTGGGGGGATTTTTTACCTGTTTGCTGGTGCGCGAGATGGATTTTGCCTTTGATGTCATCCAATACGGGTCCTGGTTTTGGGTGGCGATGGCGGTGTGTGTGCTATGTGTCGCGGTGGCGGCCCTGGATTACCGGCGTACGTTGGCGGGACTGGCGGATTATTTCAGGCATCCGGGTTATGGCCTGGTGTGCGCGGGATTGCTAACTGTGCTAGTGTTCTCCCGTCTGATGGGAATGGGCGGCCTGTGGCAAGCGTTATTACAGGATGCCTATGTCCGCACGGTGAAAAATGCCGTGGAAGAAGGCGGCGAGCTGTTCGGTTATGTTCTGTGCCTGCTGGGCACGCTGCTCTATATGCTGGATAAACGTAACATGAGCCGTCCGGACTGAGCCGATATGCCCGGCCGGAGGGCCGGCTGAATCTGGGATGCGAAGCAAGGTGAACAGGGTGCGAATACTGGTGGCGGCGTTATGCGTGCTGGGCCTGACCGGCTGCGGCAGCATTATCAGCCGTACGTTTCCCGGACAGGGGCACGGCAATCAATATTATCCGGGCGTAAAATGGGATTTACGCGACTCTCCCTGGCGATATATCACCGTGATAGATCTGCCGCTGTCGATGGTGGTGGATACGATTCTATTGCCGGTGGATATGCGGCACGGGCCGTATCGCTAGAGTATCAACCCGCTGGGGTTTATGTAGCTCCACGGGTTGATACTCCGGCGGATGCCTGGACAAGAGGGGCGCGTGCTTTAACCCGGACAGGGGCGTGGTCTGCCGGTTTTACAGTTCTTCCCACTCATCGGCCGCGGTCTGCCCCTCTTCGGTGTCCAGCGGCGGCTCATATTGATAGTCACCTTCGTCCCATTCATGCAAGGTGTTCTCCTCCTGCCATTCCAGACGCAGTTCGGTTTCATCAAAATCACCGTCAAAAATGGCCTGGGCGGCTTCTCCGGTTCGAAAAGGCAATGCATCCGCCGCCTCGTTCTCATCGGCCAGGAACTCCGCTTCCCACATGATTTCACCGTCCTGCATAATATATTTTTGTAAACTGAACTGACTCACTACCGGGTCCTGATCGTCATTGCCGCTGTCACGGGAGGCTTCAAGAAATTCCTCACGTGCGGTATCTATGGCTTCTTCCAGAGTTGCGTACATGCTCATTTTGGCTCTCCTGTGATCACTGCATCGATCTGACGTTACCGCGCCCTTGGCGGGCATCAATGTAATTGTTGTCGGAGTCTGAAAACTTTCAAGTATCATTAATAAAATGATTTCCAGCGGGGATAAAAATTCCCGGTCAGGTAAAAAAATATTTTTTTACCCGCATTCATCAATGCAAGGGGCAGGTGGTTATCTGGTAAAATTTCGCAAAGGAACCTTCGGCAGGGGAGAAGCGCTACAGTAAGCTAAGTGGACAACCTGGAGAACGTATCATGACCCTGTTTAAAAAATCACTGATAGTCATCACCTGCACGCTGGGTGCATTGAGTTTCACCGGCATGGCGGCAGCCCCTGCCGGTACTCCATCGGCAGCGCCCGCCGATACTTCGCCGGCCGCGCCGGCCGGTTGGCAGAATCAACCTCGGCCGGAGCCCGGACCGATGTTCTTTCACCATCCAGGCGGGCCCATGATGATGCGCCATGGTCCGGGCTTCTGCCACGGCGGCGAAGTTTTTTGCGCATCAGTGCAAAGCGATAATCCCGGCGAGACGATACAAAAGCTGAACACTATCCTGCCGGCTCCTGCCGCCGGCAGTCACTATGAAGTGCGGCTTTCAGTGGTAAAGGTCCCCAATCATTTCGGGGATAACGCGCCGGATGGCGGCGAGACGCCTCATCCGGCCAACGGCGGCTGATTTATTCATTCGGCAGCCTGATGCGGGACGGGCCGTGCTGCAAGCTCCACCAGGAATAGAACACATTAAACAGCACCACCAGCGCGGTAACGCCAAATACCGCGCGAAACCCATAGCTGGCGGAAACAAAGGCGCCGATCAGCGGGCCGCTGACATTGCCCACGTCGCGAAAAGATTGGTTATAGCTGAAAATCCGGCCGGCCACCTGATTGGTGCAGTTATAGATAAGCAAGGTCTGTACCGCCGGCAGCAGGGCGCCGTCGGCGGCACCCAGCAGAAAGCGCAGGGTACCCAGTTGCCAGGGGGTCTGGACAAAGGCCATGGGAATCAGCAGCAGCACCGAAACCGCCAGCATGCAGATCAATATCCGTTCCGGTCCGATCTTATCTCCCAGCCTGCCCAGCCGCGGAGCGCTTAACAACGCCGCCATACCGGGAACGGCGGCGATCATGCCGCTGACAAACGCCAGATTCTGTATGTTCCCGGCCAGCTCGCGCACATAAAGCGTCAATATCGGCGCAATCGAGCCGGTGGCGACCTGGATAATCATGGTGGTGATAAACAGGCTTAATACCAACCGGGGTTTGGTCAGCGAGGCGAAGACCTGCCGCGCGGAAAGCATGTCCTTTTTTTGCACCGGCTTGAAACGTTCTTCGACGAAAATATAGGTCATGATAAAACAGATCAACAGGACCAGGGCGGTAATGAAAAATACCAGGCGCAAGCCGTAATGGTCCGCCAGCAGCCCGCCGATAAGCGGCCCGATCAATGCGCCGCCCACCGCGCCCGTGGACAGGGTTCCCAGCGCCCAGCCGCTTTTGTTGCGGGGAACCTGGGTGGCTATCAAGGCATTGGCGTTGGGCACGAATCCCCCCAGCAGCCCCAGCAAGGCGCGCAGAACCAGGAACTGACCGATATTTTGCGCCAGGCCCATCAGCGCCATGACAATCGCCATGCCCAGGGCGGAGCGGAGCAGCATGATTTTACGGCCCCGGCGATCCGCCAGGCCGCCCCAAAAGGGCGAGGCTATGGCCGAAAACAGGAATGTGATGCTGAAAACCGCGCCCGACCACATATTCAGTTCGCGCGGGTCCGTGACGCCGAGCATTTCAACGTAAAGCGGCAGGAAGGGCATAATCAGGCTGAATGCCGCGCCGGTGAGAAAGCAACCGACCCAGGCAATGTAGAGATTACGTTTCCAGTTTATGGGTTCCGACACCGGCGTCATGACATCTCAGTAAAATTGGCAACGGCGGTCAAACAATGTGACAAGGCTCTAGGGCGTTATCGCCGAGGTTTCGCAGAAGGGGATAAGTATGCGCCTAAACGGGGCAACGGGCAATTTGCGGGGCATCAATTGCACCAAACCGCCATTATCCGGCGGCAGCGGACAGCGGCCCGCCGAATGGCGGGTTTATCGTTGATGATGTGGCGTCAATAGAGGGAGGGCTGTCCCGGCGGCCGGGTTTTGAACCGGCGGTGCAGCCACATATATTGATCCGGCGCCAGCAAAATGGCCTGTTCCAGCACTTTGTTCATGTAGGTGGCGGTAGCGACATCGCTCTCCAGCGGCAAATGCTCCTCATTGGGCATGATAATCAGTTCATAGCCTTTACCGCCGGGTAAACGGCGTGGGACGAAGGGGATTACCGCCGGTTTGCCCAGCCGCACCAGCATATGCGTGCCGGCGGTGGTGGCCGCCTGCTCCATGGCGAACAGCGGGGCGAAAACGCTGCTCTTCGGGCCGTAGTCGTGATCCGGCGCATACCAGATGATTTCACCGTTTTTGAGGGCGCGAATCATGCCTTTGATATCCGACCGGTCGATCATGGATTTATTGGAACGCAGCCGTCCCCAGGTTTGCAGCCAATCCAGCAGCTTGTTGTCATTAGGTCGATAGACTCCGATACCGGGGTTGTGGATACCGAAAATGCGCGCACCCAGCTCCAGGGATAAAAAATGCAGCCCTATCAGCAGCACGCCTTGCTTATTTGCATGCGCCAGACTGATGTTCTCCAAACCGGAGACCTTGAACAATCGTTTTACCCGCCAGTCGGGCCAGAACCAGCCCATACCGGTTTCAAACAGGCCCATGCCCACGGATTCGAAATTTTTGATAAGCAGCGCTTCTCTTTCAGCGCTGGACTTGTCGGGGAAACAGAGTTCAAGGTTGCGGCGGGCGATATGGACGCGTCGGGGCATAAAACGCATGGCCAGGCGCCCGAGCGAGGTGCCGAGCCGATACAGCAGCGGGTAGGGCAACAATACCATAAGGTATAGCAGGCCGATGCCGATCCAGGTGGGCCAATAGCGCGGGTGCAGCAAGGAACGGTTAAACGTTGGAATAGTTGTCATTTATTCTTGTCACCATAAGCGTCAAGGTAATACTCATTACATAATTTTTAGTCCACCCACTGAATTCAGTGTGGCATTTTTTTTCAAAAGGGAAAGCCGGCGGCGCGTGAAAGTATTTATTACCCTTTCACGCGCGTTTTGCCCGGCAAGGTTAATCTTTGTTGAAAAGATTTTTTACATTATGCGGCTCGCTGCGCCAATACTGCCTGGGGCCGTTGATTTTCGCACCCAGTTTTGCCGCGGCGTGCCAGGGCCAGCGCGGGTCGTAAAGCACGGCGCGCGCCAGCGCAATCATATCCGCGTCACCGGCGGCCACAATGGTCTCCGCCTGTTCGGCGTCGGTAATCAGGCCGACGGCGATGGTATTTAATCCGGTTTCGGCCTTGATACGCCGGGCGAATGACACCTGGTAACCGGGGCCCACCGGAATTTTTTGCTGGGTGGACAGCCCGCCGCTGGATACATGTATATAGTCACAATCAAGGGATTTCAATGCCTGGGCCAGTTTTACCGATTGTTCGATATCCCAGCCGCCTTCGACCCAGTCGGAGCCGGAGATGCGCACACCCACCGGAAAGCCGGGGGAAACCGCCTGCCGAACCGCCTGGACCACTTCAAGGGTCAGCCGCATGCGGTTTTCCAGGCTGCCGCCATATTGATCCTGCCGCTGGTTCGCCAGCGGCGAGAGGAACTGGTGCAGCAAGTAGCCATGGGCCGCGTGGATTTCAATGAGATTAAAGCCGATACGCTCAGCGCGTTTGGCCGCGGCGGCGAAATCCGCCTTCAATGCTTCAATTTGCGCCAGGGTCATGGCCTGGGGCCTTGAATCCGTTTGTGCAAAGGGAATGGCGGAAGGGGCTAATGTTTGCCATCCCCCCCGTTCGGGAGAGATATTACAGCCCCCGAACCAGGGCGCATGGGTAGAGGCTTTACGGCCCGCATGGGCGAGCTGGATGCCCAGGGCTATGGGGGAATGCGTCTTGACGGTAGCGACCACCGCCGCCAGCGCCTGTTCGGTAGCGTCATCCCATAACCCCAAATCCTGCGGCGAGATGCGGCCCTCCGGCGTCACCGCCGTTGCCTCGACGATGAGCAGGCCCGCACCGGACAAGGCCAGATGGCCCAGATGTATCTCATGCCAGGAGGTCGCCTTGCCTTCGTCGGCGGAGTACTGGCACATGGGCGCGATAACAATACGATTTGAGAGCGCCAGGTTTCCCAATGTATAGTTTGAAAACAATAGACTCATAGGTTGTGCCTCATAAGGGGGGATTGGCGTAGCGCTGAAGGCATCGATGTTAAAATTCATTCATCAAGCCGTTACGCCGTATCAGCCAACGTTAGCAATTTAATAAAATTTTGCCTCGGCGTTAAATGCTTTTTTACCCGGTTGGTATGGAAATTCAGGGCTGCCGGCCCGGAAGATTTATTGTATGATGCCGCCCTGCCCGTCGGTCAAAACCGGCTTTTCATGCACCGCTATTATATAAAATTGTCATCACGATATTCATAGCGAGCATTCATTACATTCATTAGTTACTACAGGAACGTACACCATGCCAGTGTTACACAACCAGGTAGCCAACGACGAACTGAAAAGGCGCATGCTGGCGGAATCCGCGCCGCGCACCACCTTGTCATTTTATAAATATTTCCGCATTGATAACCCGCAGGCGTTTCGCGACGAATTATACCTCTCCATGAGCGAACTGGCGGTTTTCGGCCGGGTGTATATCGCAGGGGAGGGGATTAACGCCCAAATCAGCGTACCGCAACATCGGTTCGAGGCATTCAGGACGCTGCTATATGCGGCACATCCGGCCCTGGACGGCGTGCGGCTGAACCTGGCGTTAGATGATGATGGTAAATCATTCTGGGTGTTACGGATGAAGGTCCGCGAGCGAATCGTGGCCGACGGCATTACCGACCCCACGTTTGATCCCACCCGTACCGGACATTACCTGCGGGCGGAGCAGGTTAACGCCATGGCCGACGATCCCGATACGGTATTCGTGGATATGCGCAATCATTATGAATATGAAGTCGGCCACTTTGAGCATGCCATAGAGATCCCCTCCGACACGTTTCGGGAGCAATTGCCGATGGCGGTGGAGATGCTGGCACCGGCAAAAAATAAGAATATCGTCATGTATTGCACCGGCGGAATCCGCTGTGAAAAAGCCAGTGCTTATATGCGGCATCATGGTTTTGAGCACGTCTATCATGTGGAGGGGGGGATCATTGAATATGCCCATCAGGCCAAGGCGCTGGGATTACCATTGAAATTCACCGGCAAAAACTTTGTCTTTGACGAGCGGCTTGGCGAGCGAATCACCCCGGATGTGATAGCCCATTGTCATCAATGCGGCGCGGCCTGCGATACCCATGTCAATTGCCTGAACCAGGGGTGTCATTTACTGTTTATCCAGTGTCCGGCCTGCGGGGAAAAATATCAGGGCTGTTGCAGCGAAATCTGTCGCGACGAAAAGGATTTGCCGGTCCAGGAGCAGCGTGCCCGCCGGGCGGGACGCGAAAACGGCCTGAAAATATTCAATAAATCCCGCCAGCGTCTAGCCATGGATTTACCGCGGCGCCTGCCCGGTAATCCGGAAGAATAAGGTAAACGGGCCAGGGCGCGCCTGCACCCGCTTTAGCCGAAACGGGCCAACGAGAAAGGAGTCAAATCAAACGCCGCCTCGCGTCCGGCGGCAAAACCGGCGGCTATTTCCCCCAATACGCTGGCGAATTTGAAACCATGGCCGCTTAGTCCGCTGACTATCAGCATATCCGAATTGCCCGGCAGGGTATCGATGATAAAGTCCTCGTCCGGCGAGAGATCATAACTGCAGGCTTCGCCGTTGAGGCAAACGCCGACGCCGGGCAGAAACTGCCGCAAGAAACGGAAAACCTCGCTGCCGTCAGTGCCATGGCTGCCGAAAGGCGTGCGCTGTTCCGGCTCGTCAATAGGCTGCCCGCCGTTATGCTTGCCCACTTTCAACTCATTGTTAATGGCGGGGAAAACGGTAATATTGCCCGCCGTCAGGCGTTTCCACGGTAAATGCCGGGAAATGATTATCTTCACTGAAGCGGCCGTCCGCCTGATGCCAGGCGAAGACTTTACGCACCGGGGTTATGGGCAGCATGGGGAGGAGTTTTTTCACCCAGGTTCCGGCACTTACCAGCAGCTTATGGCACTGGTATCGGCTTCCCTCTATGGTCACCACCTCGAATCCACGGGGCAATGCAATGATTTGTGTGACGCCGCAGTTAAATAGCTGCCCACAGCCGGCATTTTCCGCCAGCCGTATATAGGAGGCGATGGACAGCTCCGATTTAAGGTAGCCGGCCTGCGGTTCGTAAACGCCGAGATAATCGTCCGGCACGATAAATTCCGGCCAGCGGGCGGATATCTGGGCGGCATCCAGCGTTTCGCACGGCAAATGGAAGGCTTGAACGCTGGCGGCGGCGTTTTGAATAAATTCTGCCTGGCGCGGCCCCAGATTAAGCACGCCGCTGCGATGAAACAGGGTATTGCCGCTGCGCACCGCCAGTTCCTCCCACAGGGCCTGGGCCCGCAGGACCATTGGTACGTATTTTTCACCCTCCCCGTAAGCGTGCCGGATGATGCGGGTATCACCGTGATGGCTGCCGGCGTGATGAGGGGGAACGCCGCATCAATCATCAGGACATTCAAACCGGCTTCGGTTCCGTAGAAACCCGCCGCTGAACCCACCGAGCCGCTACCGACAATAATAAGATCATAAATCATGTGGTTAACTCCTTGAGTCAGGCAATCCGGGCTTTGCGTAGTATAGACTTTCGGCGAAGGATGGGTATATCGTCATTTGGCGGAAACAATCACGGGGGGATAATAAAAAAGCATCCGGTGCTAAGCAGCGGATGCCCGAGGGGCAACATCGAGATTAATGTTTTCGGTGGTCAAGATCCTGGTAGTCTGTCGATTCAATTTTTGCAATGCCGGCTTCAAGTATGGATATGAGTTGTTTAGCGACATCGGTGGTCAACCACAGGGTTCTGTCCACTTCTGCGTCTTCGGTAGCCTGGTTGGTTGAATTGATATAATGCAAGCGGATCATCATGGCATTATAGGCATCTACGGTGCTGATATCCCAGCCGACCAACGGATGGGTATGGATAATCTCGTTTTTTCTGTCCATAAATACCCCTTTTCTGACTCGTTTAAGAAAAAAGAGTATCGTCGAGGTTAAATGCGGCTCCATTTTAGCGAGCAATTTAAGTATACCCGTCTTTGTCACTTTTTTGCCATATAAGCGACTTTTTTTTATAGCGGCGTTTTGCCGGGACGCATTCGCATTCCCTGGTCTTGTGGTTTGTCATGGAAAGCGCTGACTCCATCGGGTCAGGAGGCGACGGGAGGAACTGCCGGGCGGATTCGTCTTGCCATTTCGTCGGCCAATTGAGAAAAATATTTCTGCATGACGGCATCGCGGTTCTGATTCTGCGCTTCCAGCAGCAGATTATTTATCAGCAGCTGATTGGCTTTTTCATCCAGGCTGAAAGAGAGATAAGAAAAGGCGATTTCCAGCACATTCAGCCGGCGTTGCTGCTCGCTGATTAACTCGAGCAGTTCGCCGAAGGTCATGGCTTCTTCTGGTTTATTGACATTCATGGTCACACTCCCCGAAAATTCCACAAAACGCATATATCCTGGCTGATTACAGACCAGAAATAGCTATTTGCCAAGAGTGGCGCGGATTATTTTCAGTAAGGGAAGACGGGTAAAAGGCGGGATGGGGAGAGAAGAGATCAACTGGCGGCAACTGCGGTGCCGGGGAGAGTATAGCCGGGAACATCTCCCGGCGAGGCACCGGCATACATGGCCTTTATTGCGGATCGAACCAGTCATCGGCGCTTTCCCACGTTTCTTGCAGGATGTCGGTGATTAACGCCTTATCTTCTTTACTGCCGCCCATGACGCTGATGCCGTTGGCCCCGGCATAACGTACCTGTACATGGGAATCGGTAAAATGTTTATCAATCCGGGTGGTAAATTCCTGGGTCAGGGCCTCAAGCGCGCCCGCGGGAAGCGGCGTTGCTTTAGCCAGAGTGATTTCAATACGCATATTTTTGTCTCATCGTATTAACGCCTGTTCATATATACAGTTCCCATAACGATAAAGCAAGAGGCATAAAAGATTTTTCGTTTCGCTCGCCACGGCGCGGGCACCGCCCGGCCGTGGAAAAAAAGATTTCAATACTTAACCGACCAGTTCAGGCTTTGGCCCGCAAGAAAAGGCACCAGCATGATATCCCCCAGGGAGATTTGTTCCGGCTGGGTTTCCGGCCTGCGGTGCAGTTCGATAAAATCACCATTGACGGGCAATCCGTAGAACCGCGGACCGTTCAGGGAACAAAACGCTTCAAAATGCTCCAGCGCGTCAATCTCTTCAAATACCGTGGCATATGCGGCCAGCGCGGCGGGGGCGTTGAATACGCCGGCACAGCCGCAGTCGTTTTCTTTTCGCTGACGCAGATGGGGCGCCGAGTCGGTACCGAGGAAAATGCGATCGCAACCGCTTGCCACCGCCTGGCGAAGCGCCTCCTGGTGCGTATTGCGTTTGAGGATCGGCAGGCAATAGAGGTGCGGACGGATTCCTCCCACCAGCATATGGTTGCGGTTAAACATCAGATGCTGCGGGGTGACGGTTGCCGCCAAAAAACGATCGCCGGCCAGTACATACTGGGCCGCTTCGCGGGTGGTGATATGCTCGCAGACTATTTTCAGCCTGGGAAAGCGGCGCCGTATCGGCTCCAATACCGTCTCGATGAACCGTGCTTCCCTATCGAATATATCGATTTCCGCCGCGGTGACTTCGCCGTGAATCAGCAGCGGCATGCCGTTTTCTTCCATGGCCTCGAACAGGGGATAGATGCCGGTGATTTTTGTCACGCCATGGCTTGAGTTGGTGGTGGCGTTGGCCGGATAGAGTTTGGCGGCGGTAAACACCCCCTGGCGGAACCCCGCTATCAATTCCTCCGGCGCCTGCGTATCAGTGAGATAGCAGGTCATTAACGGCTGGAAATGATGGCCATCGGGGACTGCCGCCAGAATCCGCTCACGGTAAGCGATGGCCTGGGAAACGGAGGTGACGGGGGGCGTCAGATTCGGCATGACGATGGCCCGGCCGAAGATACGGCTGGTATAGGGCAGCACCGTGCTCAGCATCTCGTCATCACGCAAATGCAGATGCCAGTCATCAGGGCGGCGGATATGGAGTATTGCGGGCTGTGCGGTCATGGGGAGAGACTCCGGCTATTGAAGTATGTGCATAAAAAATCAATGTCAGATTAAGGGGTACAAGAATAAGCGGAATAGACGGCAGATGCATTAATTAGTTGGCGTCGATGACGGTATAAAAAAAGACCCGCCGGAGCGGGTCTTGCAACGTTACGGTAAGGCGTTACTCTTTATCATCGGGCAGCGCAGGTTTTGCCGCGGGTGCGGCGGCATGCGTTACCGCGGCATGGCCGCCGGCCGCGCCCGGTCCTTCAAAGTGGTAATCCGGACGGTGCCACTCGCCGGGTTTTTCCGCCGGCGGCACATAAACCGGTGCGGGAGCCTTGGTCATAGGCGCGCTCACGTGATGTTTAAAACGCGGCTGTGCGTCGGCAATGGCAGCGGGCGAATCACTACCAGGCGTACCTTGGGTTTCCGCAGAGGCGTTCCCAGCGGCCGGTTCGGCCGGCAGGTCGGCCACCTTGCTTAACGCGGGCTCCGCCGATTCGGCCGCCGGGACCGGTGTCGCCGGATTCAGGTCCGGCTCCGTCGTTTTGCGGGAGAGCTGGCTGGCGACAATGGTATCGTCCGAAAGGTATTGCACAGCCACCGGCGGCTTCGCGGCGATAACATCCGCTGCGGGAGCGTTCCCTTCAGGTTGAGCGGGGGGCGTTGCAGCAGCCGGAATAGCGTTGCTTCTTTCAGGGATAACCGAACCGGTAACGATCGGCTGGTTGACCACCGGCACTGGCGCGGGCTGAGCCGATGTATCGGCGTCCGCTTCGGGGATAACCGAACCGGTGACAATCGGCTGGGTAACGGCGGGAGCCGGTTGGGCGGACGTGTTCGCGTCGGATTCACCGGATTCAGCCGCCGAAGCGGGCTGGGCAGAAGCATCCGAATTGCCGGTTTCGGCCGCCGGAGCGGACTGTGCGGGCGCATTGATATCAGCTTTGCCGGTTTCAGCCGCCGGAGCGGACTGTGCGGGCGCATCGATACCGGATTCACCGGTTTCCACCGCCGGAGCGGACTGTGCGGGCGCATTGATACCGGATTCGCCGGTTTCCACCGCCGGAGCGGACTGTGCGGGCGCAATGATATCAGCTTCGCCGGTTTCCACCGCCGGAGCGGACTGTACGGGCGCAATGATATCAGCTTCGCCGGTTTCCACCGCCGGAGCGGACTGTACGGGCGCATCGATATCGGCTTCGCCGGTTTCAGCCGCCGGA
Source organism: Sodalis ligni (assembly GCF_016865525.2). Taxonomy (NCBI): domain Bacteria; kingdom Pseudomonadati; phylum Pseudomonadota; class Gammaproteobacteria; order Enterobacterales; family Bruguierivoracaceae; genus Sodalis; species Sodalis ligni. The sequence goes on from NZ_CP075169.1 coordinate 1,953,566, forward strand.
GCGGACTGTACGGGCGCATCGATATCGGCTTCGCCGGTTTCAGCCGCCGGAGCGGACCGGACCGAGGCAGTGATATCGGTATGCTCTGGCTCTTCGTCGTCAAAGGAGACCTCATCGGAACGATTCGCCGCGGACGAGACGGATTTTACGCTGCCGTAAGGTTCGTCGGTCATGATCTCAGCCGGCTTGGCGGCGGATAACATCGCCCATGATCCGGGATGATCCTCGTCTTTGATTACCGAGGGGACTTCATCGACGGCGGCTTGCTGTACCGGGGTGGCATGCTGCGGCACCACCGTTGTCGCGGGACGTTCCCGGGCCGACAGAGGTTCGGACAGCATTACGCCATTCCGGTCATCCCCGGTCAGGGGTTCCAGCTCTTCCAGCGGCGCAACGGGCGAAAGCTCGAAACGTTCGACGGGCGTTACCGGATAACTGATCCAGACTTTACCGGACGCCATTTCCGGCGACATCACCGCACTGCTCAGGGGGACCGGTGATTGAGCCAGATAGCGCTCGTCACGATAGCGGCGACGGCGTTGGCCGCTGACCCGCAAATGGCGGGGCGATCGGCGGGAGCGGCGGGGCAGGCCCGTTTCGTTATTGTTACGACCGTTATCGCTGTAATTTTCCGCGGATGAGTTGTCCTGAACATCCGCCAGAACGGGCAGCGGCGTCTCATGGCTTTCCTGCACCGGAGCGGCGTAGGACGCCTCGGTGACCTCTGGTGCGCTGCTTTCAGCGGCGGGATCGGTAACACGGATTTTTGCGTAAGGTTACGACGGGGCCGGCGCGGCATGACCGGCGTCGGCTGGTCGTCCTCATTCACCGTCTCGACGATGTCAGCGGGCTCTTCAACGGGCAGCGGCTTCGCTTCCTGCTGCGGCGCCTGGCGTTTATCATCCTGGCGTCGGCGCGGGCGATCGCTCCGGGGTTCGCGACGCGGCGCAGGCTGGGCCTCGGTTGGAATCTGCTCCCCGATTTCATCAATGATCTCCGTCTCGACGGGAGCATTCTGACGTTTGCCTTTGCGCGCTTCATCACGGCGATCCCGCGGTTCCCGCGACTCGCGAGGTTCGCGAGGCTGCCGTCCTTCCTGCGGCGCGCGGGCTTCGCGTTCGCCGTTACGGTCGCGGCGCACGTTCTGACGACGCTGCCCCCGGCCTCCCTGACGGCGCGGAGTCTCGGACTCTTCGGCGACGGCCTGTTCCACCGGCTCCGCGGGTTTTACTTCTTCTTCCGCCGGGGCGCTGAACCAGCCTTTAATCCGGCTGACGGCGCGGCTCAGCAAACCGGCGGAGGCCGGCGCGGCGGTCACGGCACGGGCGGGCGCGGCAACGATATCCGCCGCGGCCGGGGCCGGTTCCTTAATGGCCGTGTCGCTGGCGATGGGCGGGGAATCCGGCATGACGAATGCGGCCAGTGCCGGCTGCTCGGGCAGCTTGCGTTCGGCCGCGGGCTCTTCGGACGGCTGAGCCATTTCCGCTTCGTGCAGCTGCGGCAGCAGATAGCTTAACGTCGGCGCTTCTTCGCCCTTGCGGACGCGCAAAACGGCGTAATGCGGCGTCTGCATCTGATCGTGGGGAACAATCACGGCGCGTACGCCGCCCTGGCGCTTCTCGATGGCATTCACCGAATCGCGTTTCTCGTTGAGCAGGTAAGAGGCGATTTGCACCGGCACGATGGCGTGGACTTCGTGGGTATTCTCTTTTAGCGCCTCTTCTTCAATCAGGCGCAAAATGGAAAGCGACAGCGATTCGTTATCGCGGATGGTACCGGTGCCGCCGCAGCGCGGGCAGACGTGGTGACTGGATTCTCCCAATGAGGGGCTCAGTCGCTGGCGGGACAGCTCAAGTAAACCGAAGCGGGAGATGCGGCCGATTTGTATCCTGGCGCGATCCTGGCGCACTGATTCCCGCAGGCAGTTTTCGACTTCACGCTGATGGCGTACCGGCGTCATATCGATAAAATCGATGACGATCAGGCCGCCGAGATCCCGCAGGCGAAGCTGGCGGGCGATTTCATCCGCTGCCTCCAGATTGGTATTGAATGCGGTTTCCTCAATATCGCCGCCGCGAGTGGAGCGCGCGGAGTTGATATCGATGGCGGTCAGCGCCTCGGTGGAGTCAATAACAATCGAACCGCCCGAAGGCAGGCGTACTTCACGCTGGAAAGCGGATTCGATTTGCGATTCGATTTGATAATGGCTGAACAACGGAATCTCGCCGCTGTACAATTTGATCTTGCTGCTGAAATCCGGACGGCCCAGAGAGGCGATGTGTTCCTTCGCCTTTTCCAGCACGTTGGGATTATCAATCAGGATTTCACCGATATCGGGGCGCAGGTAATCGCGGAAAGCCCGGACGATCACGTTGCTCTCCTGATGAATCAGAAACGGCGCCGGCCTGCCTTCGGCGGCTTTTTTAATCGCTTCCCAATGCTTGAGGCGGAAAGCCAGATCCCATTGCAGCGCATCGGCGGATTTGCCCACCCCGGCGGTACGGACGATAAGCCCCATGCCTTCAGGCAGTTCCAGGGAAGATAGCGCCTCTTTTAGCTCGGTGCGGTCATCGCCTTCGATGCGGCGGGAGATCCCGCCGGCGCGAGGGTTGTTCGGCATCAGGACCAGATAGCTGCCGGCCAGGCTGATAAAGGTGGTCAAGGCCGCGCCTTTGTTACCGCGTTCCTCTTTATCAACCTGGACGATCACTTCCTGTCCTTCCCGCAGCACGTCCTTGATATTGGGCCGGCCGTGGGAGGAATATTGTGCGGGAAAATACTCGCGGGCGATTTCCTTCAGGGGAAGAAATCCGTGGCGTTCGGCGCCGTAATCCACAAACGCCGCTTCAAGACTGGGTTCGATACGGGTGATTTTACCCTTGTAAATATTGGCTTTTTTCTGCTCATGACCGGGGCTTTCAATATCCAGATCGTAGAGCCGCTGGCCGTCTACCAGGGCTACGCGCAACTCTTCCTGCTGAGTCGCGTTTATTAACATTCTCTTCATCTTCAACTTACTCTTTTTTATGCATTGGCATCAGAGCTGCGGGCAAAAAAAACGCAAGACCGGGTAATCACCGACGGCCCCGTGTCTTGTCGCAATACCGTCAACCTCACGGTTGTCGTCAGCAGAGGGGCGCATTATTTCGGTAGCCTGTTTTCCGAGAGAAAAACAGCGCTTTTATTGAGGGAATAACGTCTGAAGTCTGTCGCCAGAACGAATTCCTTTTGCCGGCCAAGCTGCAATCCGCAGCCCGCTAACTGCCTGAATAATCAATACGTCTTACGCCATTGCCGCGTGTATGGTTAATCAGGCAAATTTAAAAAATTCCACGTTTCTTCGCCTTTACGTAAGCAGCGTGGAAAGTAAAGACATTATTCCACCGCTGACACACATATAGCAAGGCGACTTTACCTCTCGGCAACAATATTCAGACTTACGGTTATACCCGTCATCTTTCAAGCCGAAGCCGAGTTGGCTGCAACGTGAAAGCTATTGGATAAATATTCCGCCGGCATGGGTCTGCCGAGAGCGCGAAAACAACCCGCAAAACTTTCTTACCGATTAAAGCACAGTTAAGCACAGAAAAAGGAGTGGCGCTATGCCGACGGTATATTTAGAATCGCCTCCCATGAATGAAAATAATACCGGCGTACAATTTATCACCATTTCCGCTGACCAGGCCGGCCAGCGAATCGACAATTTTTTGCGTACCCGATTAAAGGGCGTACCGAAAAGCATGATTTATCGCATCGTGCGTAAAGGGGAAGTGCGGGTCAATAAAAAAAGGGTCAAACCGGAATACAAACTGGAAGACGGCGATGAGCTGCGTATTCCGCCGGTACGCCAATCGGAGCCTGAACAGGCGCCGGTTTCCGTTCATCTGGACAAGGTGGCGGCCCTGGCGGATGCGGTGCTCTATGAAGACGATCATCTGCTGATTCTCAACAAGCCCTCGGGTACGGCGGTGCACGGCGGCAGCGGATTAAGCTTCGGCGTTATCGAGGGATTGAGGGCGCTGCGTCCGGCGGCCCATTTTCTTGAGTTGGTGCACCGGCTCGATCGCGATACCTCCGGGGTGCTGCTGATTGCCAAAAAACGCTCGGCCCTGAGGCTGCTCCATGAGCAATTGCGCCTCAAGGGCATGCAAAAAGATTATCTGGCGCTGGTGCGCGGCGAATGGCCGTCCCACAACAAAGCAGTGTCCGCGCCGCTGATTAAAAATATCCTGGCCAGCGGAGAGCGTATCGTACGGGTCGGCATCGAGGGTAAACCCTCCGAGACGCGCTTTAAAGTGGAAGAGCGGTTTACCCGCGCCACCCTGGTGAAGGCCAGTCCGGTTACCGGCCGCACCCACCAAATCCGTGTGCATGCGCAGTTTGCCGGCCATCCCATCGCCTTTGACGATCGGTATGGCGACGCCGAATTCGACCGGTTTCTGAAGGGAACCGGCCTGCACCGGTTATTTCTCCATGCCGCCGCCTTGCGCTTCGATCATCCCGCCACCGGCGAAACCATGCGTATCGAAGCGCCGCTGGACAATGAACTGCGCCAATGCCTAGCCTATATGCGGCTTAATCACAAATAGCGGGGGCATTGCGCTCCGTCAAGGGGATTAATCCCCTCGTTACGCAGCATGGCCGCCAGGGCGATGAGCGGCAGGCCTATCAAGCTGTTCGGGTCCCGGCCGTCAAGGGACTGGAACAGGGTGATGCCCAGTCCCTCGCATTTGAACGCACCCGCGCAGTTTAAAGGCTGCTCGGCGTCTACGTAACCCTCGATTTCCCGATCCGACAGGCCGCGAAACGTCACCTGGAACGTCTCCACCGTTTGCTGCAGCCGTCCGGTGGCGCTGTTGAGCAAAACCAGGCCGGTATAGAACGTCACCCTCTTACCGCTGGCGCGTCGAAGCTGTCTGACGGCGTTCTCCCTGCTAAGGGGCTTGCCGGTGATTTCGCCCCCCAGGACGCAGCACTGATCGGAGCCGATAATCAGGTGGCGCTCATATTTTATCCGCAGCGCGGCGGCCTTGCCGGCGGACAGGCGCAGTACCATATCCCGCGGCGATTCCCCGGACAGCGGGGCTTCATCTATATCCGGCGCACAGGTGAGAAACGGCAGCCGGAGTTTTTCCAATAGCGCCCGGCGAAAGGGCGAAGAAGAAGCGAGAACAATTTTGCACATAAATTTTAATCCGACCGTAGCGTATTTCCCTGACTCATTTTAAACTGTTCGCCGCTCTGGAAGCGAATATTGGTAAAAGGCGCTCATAATTAGCCTTTTTCTTTGACTCTATGCCGTTACAAAGTTAATATGCGCGCCCTATGCAAAAGGTAAAATTACCCCTGACCATTGATGCGGTACGCGCCGCTCAGAAACGCCTGGATTATGTTGGTGTCTATGGCTCTGAGCAGGTGAGTCGCGTTGCCGAATCCGTGGTAAGTGTGGATAGCGATGTTCAGGCGGCGTTATCGTTCGATATCGATGATCAACGCCTGGCGGTTATCAGGGGCAGCGCGGAGGTGGCGGTCACGCTCACATGCCAGCGCTGCAACCAGCCGTTTGCGCATCAGGTACACACGACATTTTGTTTTAGCCCGGTCGTTACCGACGAACAGGCTGAGGCATTGCCGGAAGCGTACGAGGCGGCCTATGTCACCGAATATGGCGAGGTAGACCTGCTGGCGATGATTGAAGATGAAATTATTCTTTCATTGCCCATCGCACCGGTGCATGATCCTGAACACTGTGAAGTGTCCGACACGGAACAGGTATTCGGCAAATTGCCGTCCGAGGTTGAAAAACCCAACCCGTTTTCCGTATTAGCCAGTTTAAAGCGTAAGTAATCAAGGAGTAAGGTCCATGGCCGTACAACAAACCAAGCCGTCCCGTTCCACCCGTGGTATGGGCCGTTCACACGACGCGCTGACCACATCCGCCGTCTCGGTGGATAAAGCCTCCGGTGAAACTCATCTGCGTCACCATATCACTGCCGACGGTTTCTACCGCGGTCGTAAAGTTATCGCCAAGTAATACAAAGGCGATACATTGATACGTCTAACCCTTGCGTTAGATGCAATGGGCGGTGATTTCGGTCCCGCCGTTACGGTGCCTGCTGCATTGCAGGCACTGGCTTATCATCCCCAATTAGAGCTGCTGCTGGTCGGCGATCCCGCCGCGATAAATCCTTTACTGTCAAAAACAGATTCCGTTCTGCGCGAGCGTCTGACGGTGGTTACCGCTGAATCCGTTATTGCCGGTGACGCTAAACCTTCCGTTGCCATCAGGGCCAGTCGCGGCACCTCCATGCGCGTCATGCTGGAACTGATCAAGGAAGGACGGGCGCAGGCCTGCGTCAGCGCCGGGAACACCGGTGCGCTGATGGGACTGGCCAAATTGCTGATCAAACCTCTGGAGGGCATCCAGCGCCCGGCGCTGATGACTATATTGCCCCACCAGCAGAAGGGAAAAACCGTGGTGCTGGATCTGGGCGCCAACGTGGAATGCGACGGGGAGATGCTGGCCCAATTCGCCATTATGGGCGCCGTGGTGGCGGAAGATATCATCGGCATTGAAAACCCGCGGGTGGCGCTGCTGAATATCGGCGAGGAAGAAACCAAGGGTCTCGATAATATTCACCAGGCGGCTGTCATACTGCGAAGTATTCCGTCAATCAATTATATCGGGTATCTTGAAGCCAATGAATTGCTGACCGGAAAGACCGACGTTTTGATTTGTGACGGGTTTGTCGGCAATGTCACGTTAAAGACCATGGAAGGGGTGATAAGACTTTTTCTGTCTTTGCTTAAATCCTCAGGGGACGGCGGCAGGCAGAGTTGGTTTATGAAGTTCGCGAAACGTTGGGTGAAAAAACGTCTCGCCCGCCAATTCGGTCATCTCAATCCCGACCAATACAATGGCGCATGTCTGTTAGGTTTACGTGGTACGGTTATCAAAAGTCACGGCGCGGCGAATCAGCGCGCGTTCGCCGTCGCGATCGAACAGGCAATGCAAGCGGTGGAGCGGCAGATTCCCGAAAAGATCGCCGCGCGCCTGGATGCGGTATTACCCAAGAGTGATTAAGCGTACATGTATACAAAGATTCTCGGTACCGGGAGTTATCTGCCGGTGCAAATAAGGTCGAATGCGGACCTGGAAAAAATGGTGGATACCTCCGACGAATGGATTGTGACGCGTACCGGTATTCGTGAACGGCGCATCGCCGGAGTGCACGAAACGGTGTCCACCATGGGTTTTACCGCCGCGCAACAGGCTCTCGACATGGCCGGCATCCGGCCGGATCAGGTGGGGCTCATTCTTGTCGCCACCACGTCATCGAGCCATGCCTTTCCCAGTTCGGCATGCGAAATCCAGCTTAAATTGGGCATTCGCGATACCGTTTCTTTTGATATCGCGGCGGCTTGCGCGGGTTTCGCCTATGCGCTGAGCGTGGCGGATCAATATATCAAAAGCGGCGCGGTGGAGTATGCGCTGGTGGTGGGTTCGGATATGCTGAGCCGCACCCTGGATCCCACCGACCGCGGCACGCTGATTCTTTTCGGCGACGGGGCGGGCGCCGTAGTGCTGGGCCGCAGTGAACAGCCGGGCATTTTGTCCACCCATCTGCATGCGGACGGACGTTATGGCGAGCTGCTGACCTTGCCGTACCATAACCGTCTCGATCCCACGGCGCCGGCGTTCCTGACCATGTCGGGCAACGAAGTGTTTAAAGTGGCGGTCACCGAGCTGGCGCACATCGTGGATGAAACCCTGACCGCCAACCGGCTGGATCGGTCCGAGCTTGACTGGCTGGTGCCCCATCAGGCGAACCTGCGCATCATCGCCGCCACGGCGAAGAGGCTCAATATGAGCATGGATAAAGTGATAGTCACACTGGATCGTCAGGGCAACACCTCCGCCGCCTCCGTGCCGTTGGCGCTGGACGAAGCGGTGCGTGACGGCCGGATTCAACGGGGACAGCTGATTTTGCTTGAAGCTTTCGGCGGCGGCTTTACCTGGGGTTCGGCTCTGATTAGATTTTAATCTATACCCAAAAGCTTTCGAGTTGCAGCAAGGCGGCAAGCTCGTGCATCCCCAGGAGCTTAGCTAACTAAGTGACTGGGGTAAGCGGGCGCAGCCAACGCCGCTGCAGTTTGAAAGATGAAGGGTATAATGGGAATAAAAATATGACAGAACTGGCAATGGTTTTCCCGGGGCAGGGTTCTCAATCCGTGGGTATGCTGGCTGAACTGGCCGCGCTTTATCCGCTGGTTGAGACCACTTTTGGCGAAGCCTCCGCCGCACTGGGATATGATTTATGGGCATTAACGCAGCAAGGTCCGGTGGAAGAACTGAATAAAACCTGGCAGACCCAGCCGGCATTGCTGGCGGCTTCGGTGTCCATTTGGCGGGTTTGGCGGCAGCAGGGCGGGAAAATTCCCGCCTGGCTGGCGGGACATAGCCTGGGCGAATATTCCGCGCTGGTGTGCGCCGGCGTGCTGGAATTCACCGCGGCGGTTAAGCTGGTGGAACTGCGCGGCAAGCTGATGCAGGAAGCGGTTCCCGCCGGCGTCGGTGGAATGTCGGCCATTATCGGCCTGGATAATGCCGCCATCGCCAGAGCCTGCGAAGAATCGGCGCAGGGACAGGTGGTCGCGCCGGTGAACTTCAATTCGCCGGGCCAGGTGGTGATCGCCGGCCATAAAGAAGCGGTTGAGCGTGCCGGCGCGGCCTGTAAAGCGGCCGGCGCGAAACGCGCGCTTCCTTTGCCGGTGAGCGTGCCTTCCCACTGCGCGCTGATGGAGCCGGCGGCGGAAAAACTCGCGCTGGCCCTGCGGGACGTTCGTTTCTCCATTCCTGAGGTGCCGGTGGTGAATAACGTCGACGTAAAAGCGGAAACCGACCCCGACGCCATCCGCAGCGCGCTGGTGCGCCAGCTTTACAACCCGGTACGGTGGACGGAAACGGTTCAGTATCTTGCCGCCCAAGGCGCCGAGGTATTGATTGAGGCGGGTCCCGGCAAAGTCCTTACCGGTTTGACCAAACGCATCGTTGACACCCTGTCCGGCCAGGGGGGGAACGATCCCGCTTCGCTGGCTGCGGCGATTGAGCAAAAATAATGGGGAATTTAATGGGTTTTGAAGGTAAAATCGCCCTGGTCACGGGCGCCAGCCGAGGTATTGGCCGCGCTATCGCCGAGAAACTGGCGGCATGCGGTGCGACGGTTATCGGTACCGCCACCAGCGAACCGGGCGCCGACGCCATCAGCGCTTATCTCGCCGGCAAAGGCAAAGGGCTGCGTCTGGACGTCTCTGACAGCGCCTCCATTGAGTCGCTTTTGGAGAAAATACGTGCGGAATTTGGCGAAGTCGACATTTTAGTGAATAATGCCGGCATCACGCGTGATAATCTACTGATGCGCATGAAAGAAGAGGAATGGCAGTCTATCCTAGATACTAACCTGACCTCCGTGTTCCGCATGTCCAAGGCGGTAATGCGCGCGATGATGAAAAAGCGCTACGGCAGAATCATTACCATCGGTTCTGTCGTCGGCTCAATGGGTAATGCCGGGCAAGCGAATTATGCCGCGGCGAAAGCCGGCCTGGTGGGTTTTAGCAAATCCCTGGCGCGGGAAGTCGCTTCGCGGGGCATCACGGTAAACGTGGTGGCGCCCGGATTTATAGCTACAGATATGACCGAAGCGTTGACAGATGAACACCGAGCGGAAATTTTGACCAGAATTCCGGCCAACCGTCTCGGCGATCCACAGGAAATTGCCAGTGTTGTTGCTTTTTTCGCTTCTGACGAGGCGGCATACATTACCGGTGAAACGATACATGTCAATGGCGGCATGTATATGCTGTGAAAAGCACGAAAATCATTTGCGTTATTTGTGGTAAAAACCGCAAAATAGCATAAAATCGTGGTTTGACCAGCCGGGATTTAGTTGCATCTTTTTCAACATTTTATACACTACGAAAACCATCGCGAAAGCGAGTTTTGATAGGAAATTTAAGAGTATGAGCACTACCGAAGAAAAAGTTAAGGCAATCATCGCTGAGCAACTGGGTGTTAAGAAAGAAGAAGTCGTGAACAATGCTTCTTTCGTTGATGACCTCGGCGCAGATTCCCTTGACACTGTTGAGCTGGTAATGGCGCTGGAAGAAGAATTTGATACCGAAATTCCGGACGAGGAAGCTGAGAAAATCCCTACTGTTCAGGCAGCGATTGATTTCATTCAGGCAAGCCAGCAGTAAGCGAACATCCCTAGGCGGTCCTTCGACCGCCTAAGTTTTTTTTCGGCCCATAGTATCATATTTTCCCTCCCTGGAGGACAAGCGTGTCTAAGCGTCGAGGTGTTGTGACCGGTCTCGGCATGTTGTCTCCTGTCGGGCATACCGTAGAATCTACGTGGAGCGCGCTCCTTGCCGGACAGAGTGGCATCGGCCTGATCGACCATTTTGATACCTCAGCCTATGCAACGCGTTTTGCGGGCTTGGTGAAAAATTTTAATTGTGAAGATTATCTATCGCGTAAAGAAGCACGCAAGATGGATATTTTCATCCAATACGGCATTGCCGCCGGCATACAGGCAATGCAGGACTCGGGACTGATAGTTACCGAAGAAAACGCCACCCGCATCGGCGCGGCGATTGGTTCGGGTATCGGCGGTCTGGGTCTGATTGAAGACAACCATACCGCGCTTATTAACGGCGGGCCGCGTAAAATCAGCCCGTTTTTTGTGCCCTCCACCATCGTTAATATGATAGCCGGCCATCTGACCATCATGTGCGGACTGCGTGGCCCCAGCATTTGCATTGCTACCGCCTGTACTACCGGAGTGCATAATATCGGCCAGGCCGCGCGTATCATCGCTTATAACGATGCGGATGTGATGCTGGCCGGCGGCGCCGAAAAAGGCAGCACTCCTTTGGGCGTCGGTGGTTTTGGCGCCGCGCGCGCATTGTCCACGCGCAATGATGATCCCCAGGCGGCGAGCCGTCCCTGGGACCGCGATCGGGACGGATTCGTACTGGGGGATGGTGCCGGCGTCATGGTGCTGGAAGAGTACGAACACGCAAAAAAACGCGGCGCGAAAATATACGCCGAACTAGTGGGTTTCGGCATGAGCAGCGACGCCTACCATATGACGTCGCCGCCGGAAAATGGCGCCGGAGCGGCGCTGGCCATGGAAAACGCCTTGCGCGACGCGGACATTACCCCGTCTCAGGTGCTTTATATCAACGCTCACGGCACGTCAACGCCGGTGGGTGATAAAGCGGAAACCTATGCCGTGAAGTCAGTCTTCCGGGAAGATGCGCATAAGGTCATGATAAGCTCCACCAAATCCATGACCGGCCATCTGCTGGGGGCCGCCGGGGCGATTGAGGCAATATTCAGCGTGCTGGCGCTGCGCGATCAGGCGATACCGCCCACCATCAACCTGGATAATCCCGGCGAAGAATGCGATCTGGATTTTGTGCCCCATGAAGCCCGCCGGGTGACCGACATGCAATATACGCTGTGTAACTCTTTCGGTTTCGGCGGTACCAACGGCTCGCTGGTATTCCGCAGGATCTGACTCAGCGTTGTACTTTATGGCCCGTTAATCGGGCCATTTTTTTATCCCGTCCCATCACAGCCCCGGCACAGGTGAGATATGTATTGGATCAACGGAGAACCTCGGCAGCAGCTGCCTTTGACCGATCGTGCCATTCAGTTCGGCGACGGCTTTTTTACCACCGCCCGCATCCGAACGGGACGCATAGATCTCTTATCCTACCATTTGGAAAGATTGGCGCAGTCAGCCGCTCGCCTGCTGTTTGACCCCCTGGACCTGGCGGTGCTGGAACGGGAAATGCGACAGGCGGCTGAACAATGGCGGGACGGAGTGCTCAAAGTCATTATCAGCCGCGGCAGCGGCGGCAGGGGCTACAGCGCCGCCGGCTGCGGGATGCCGCTGCGGATTCTCAGCCATGGCGAGGCCCCGCCCCATTACCCGTTGTGGCGCCGCCAGGGTGTGAATTTGACTCTTAGTCCCGTCGCCCTGGCATGCAATCCCCTGTTGGCCGGGATAAAGCATCTCAACCGCCTGGAGCAGGTATTGATTCGCACCCGGCTGGAGCAGACCGCCGGCGCGCAGGAGGCCGTGGTGCTGGATACCCGGGGTTACGTCACCGAATGCTGCGCCGCGAATATTTTTTGGCGGCGCGGCAGCGAGGTTTACACGCCGACGCTGGAACAGTCGGGAGTAGCGGGTGTGATGCGGCGGCATATCATGACGCTGTCCACGGAATCGCCCTTTACCCTGCATCTGGTGGATGCCCTGCCGGCGGCATTGCTTGCGGCCGACGAAGTGATCATTTGCAATGCCTTGATGCCCGTTTTGCCGGTGAATCGTTTTGATGAACGCATCTATCAGGACAGAACATTGTTTGAATATCTTAGACCGAGCTGTTAACAGAGTTCTTGCATGAAGAAAAACATACTTATTTTCGCCGTCATCCTGGCGCTATTGGCCGGCGGGGCGGCTTATTGCCTGTTGCAAATCAGGCATTTTGCCGCATCGCCCCTTACCATCACGCAGGAGAAAATCTTCACCTTGCCGGCCGGTACAGGGCGTGAAGGGCTAAAGACCGCGCTGCGCCAGGAGCATATTATCAAGCATGCCCGCTGGCTGCCCTGGCTGTGGCAATGGGAACCGAGTTTGGCCGCATTCAAGGCCGGGACCTATCGGTTTACCCCTGGCATGACCGTTCGGGAAATGCTTGAATTATTGGCCAGCGGCAAAGAAGCCCAATTTTCTATTCGCTTTATCGAAGGCTCGACCCTGAAAGAATGGCTGGTTATCCTGGATAAAGCGCCTTATGTTAAACACACTGCGGCCAATCTGCCGCTGGATCAATTGGCCGAACGCCTGGGCGTGGATCCGACGCAGCCCCTGGAAGGGCATTTCTATCCGGATACCTATCTCTATACCGCCCAGACCACCGATATCGCGCTGTTGAAACGGGCCTGGCAGCGCATGGATAAAACTCTCGGTACCGTCTGGCAGGGCAGAGCGGACGGATTGCCTTACAAAAAGCCCGCGGACCTGCTGACCATGGCGTCCATCGTTGAAAAAGAAACCGGCCTGCCGGAAGAACGGGCCAAAGTGGCGTCGGTATTTATTAACCGCCTGCGGCTGGGCATGCGTTTGCAAACCGATCCCACGGTCATTTACGGCATGGGGGATGGGTATAAAGGCACCCTCAGCCGACAGGATCTCGGCGAAGCAACGCCGTATAATACCTATGTGATTACCGGGCTGCCGCCGGCGCCGATCGCCATGCCGGGCCACGCATCGCTCCTGGCCGCCGCACATCCGGAAAAGACCTCGTATCTCTATTTTGTCGCCGATGGCAAAGGCCGGCATGTGTTCAGCAATAACCTGGCGAGCCATAATAAAGCCGTGCAGCAATATCGTGAAAGCCTCAAGGAAATCCATGGACAGTAAATTCATCGTTATCGAGGGACTGGAAGGCGCCGGCAAAACCAGCGCGATTCAGGTTATCGTCGAGACGCTACGCCGCCACGGCATTGAAGATGTGGTCTTTACCCGAGAGCCGGGGGGAACGCCGCTGGCGGAAGCATTGCGTCGGTTGATCAAAGACGGCGCCGACAATGAGGCGGTCACTGATAAAGCCGAACTGCTGATGCTGTACGCGGCCCGGGCCCAATTGGTGGAGACGGTGATTAAACCGGCGCTGGCGCGCGGCGCATGGGTGGTGGGGGATCGTCACGATCTCTCGTCCCAGGCTTATCAGGGCGGGGGCCGCGGCGTGGATCCGCAACTGCTGGAGACGCTGCGCGACCTGGTGCTGGGGGACTTTCGTCCGGATTTAACCCTATACCTGGATTTGCCGCCGGTGTTGGGTTTGCAGCGGGCCCGGGCGCGGGGCGAACTCGATCGCATTGAACAGGAGTCGCTGGCCTTTTTTGAACGTACCCGGCAGCGCTACCTGGAACTGGCGGCGAAGGATCCTTCCATCGTTACCTTGGATGCTGGCCGTTCGCTGGAACAGGTGGCCGAGGACGTGCGCGCCTTGCTGGAAAACTGGTTTACCGCCCGGGAGCGGCGCCCATGAACTGGTATCCCTGGCTGAACGCGCCTTATCGGCAAATTATTGCCCGCTATCAGGACGGCCGGGGGCACCATGCCTTATTGATTCATGCCCTCAAGGGCTCCGGCGTTGACTCGCTGTGCTACGCCATCAGCCGCTGGCTGATGTGCCGCCAGCCGGAAGGAATGAAGAGCTGCGGCCATTGCCACAGTTGCCAACTGATGATGGCGGGTAATCATCCTGACTTTTACCGGCCGGAGCCGGAAAAGGGGCGAAGCAGCCTGGGCGTGGACAGCATACGGCAGGTGATAGATCCGCTGTATAACCATGCGCAGCAGGGGGGAGCGAAGGTGGTGTGGCTGTCGGATGCCGAAGCACTCACCGAACAGGCGGCGAATGCCCTGCTGAAAACACTGGAAGAACCGCCGGACCGGACCTATTTTCTGCTGGCCTGCCGCGAGCCGTCGCACCTGTTGCCCACCCTGCGCAGCCGCTGCCTTTACCGGCATCTGCCGGCGCCTGATGAACCCACCGGTTCCGGCTGGCTGTTGCAGCAGGGCATCCGCGACGCGGAACAGGCCCGCACGGCGCTACGGCTGTATAACGGCGCGCCTCTGGCGGCGCTGGACATACTGCAGCCCGCTAGATGGGCGGAACGGCAGGGGCTATGCGACGGTATTCGGCAGGCCCTCGCCCGGCGGGATCTGCTCTCGCTGCTGCCCTTTCTGAATAAAGACAAGGATGACGAACCGCTCTACTGGCTGCTCACGCTGCTTACCGATGCGTTGAAATGGCAGGCGGGGGCGGTCGCCTTTGCCGTTAATCAGGATCAGCGGTTGCTGGTGGAGCAGCTCGGCACCCGCTATCCGTCCGGTATCCTGCATCACCAGCTGCATCAATGGCTGGAATGCCGCCGGCAATGGCAGACTATCAGCGGCATCAATCGCGAGCTGTTGCTCACTAATCAGTTGCTTAACTGGGATGAGGCGGCGGATGTCGGCGCCCACCCCTGGAGCCTTTAGAGGATAAGAAGATGTTTTTGGTCGATTCTCACTGTCATCTTGACGGATTGAATTATGAAACCGTGCACCGTGACGTGAATGACGTCGTGGCGAAGGCCGGGGCAAGGGATGTGCGCCTGATGCTGGCAGTGGCCACGTCGCTGCCGGGTTTCCATAAAATGACCGAACTTATCGGTCGCCGCGACGAGGTGCTGCTCTCCTGCGGCATACATCCGCTGAATCTGGACGAACCCTATGATTTTGCCGAACTCAGGCGCCTTGCGGCCGGCGAAGCGGTGGTGGCGCTGGGTGAAACCGGCCTGGATTATTATTACCAGCAGGATAATAAACCGGAGCAGCAGACGTCGCTGCGGGAGCATATCCGTATCGGCCGTGAGCTTGATAAACCGGTGATTATTCATACCCGTTCCGCCCGCGAGGATACGCTGGCCATTCTGCGGGAGGAGCGGGCCGGGGAGTGCGGCGGCGTGCTGCACTGCTTTACCGAGGACACCGAGACGGCAAAAACGCTGTTGGATTTGGGGTTTTATATTTCCTTTTCCGGCATGATCACCTTCAAAAAAGCCGACGCCCTGCGTGAGGCGGCGCGATATGTGCCGCTGGACCGGCTGCTGGTGGAAACCGATTCCCCCTATCTTGCGCCGGTACCTTACCGCGGCAAGGAAAACCAGCCGGCTTACGTCCGGGATGTGGCGGAGTATATGGCGGCGCTGAAAGGGGTGACGGTGGAACAGCTGGCGGACGCCACCACCGACAATTTCGGCCGTCTGTTCCATGTGGATCCCCGCCGATTGGGTAAATGATTTATATTGCGGCGATAAATGTGATTTTTCGACTCGTATTCGGCCGCTTTTAGCGCTACTCTTCCGCCGCGCAAATGTCCGGAGATGTGCAACCTCCGCGGCGGCTTATTAAAGTGCATAAACAGGGGGCGGCGACAGGGACGAAATCGCTGAAATCCCGGAAACGTGATTGCTATCAAACACATTTTCGCGGATTTATTTTACCCTTCGTAATAAATAAAGGAACCCGGTTTCCATACGATCAAAAGTCCTATGAGGCTTTTGCGCCCGCTTGTGCGGGAAAAGATCAGCAGCATTGACTCAGGAGCATACAATTTATGTTTAACAACGCATTTGCAGACCTGCAAAAAGTAGGTAAATCGCTAATGCTGCCGGTATCGGTGTTGCCCATTGCCGGCATTTTGCTGGGCGTCGGGTCGGCCGAGTTCAGCTGGATTCCCGCGGTTATTTCCCACGTCATGGCGGAAGCGGGCGGTTCGGTCTTCGCCAATATGCCGCTGATTTTCGCCATCGGCGTGGCCCTGGGTTTCACCAATAACGACGGCGTCTCGGCGCTGGCGGCGGTGGTGGCCTACGGTATCATGGTCAAAACCATGGCGGTGGTTGCTCCTTTGGTACTGCATCTGCCCGCGGACGAGATCGCCGCCAAACATCTGGCGGACACCGGGGTGCTGGGAGGCATTATTTCCGGCGCCATTGCCGCTTATATGTTCAATCGTTTTTACCGCATCAGGCTGCCCGAATACCTGGGATTTTTTTCCGGGAAACGATTTGTACCCATTATTTCCGGTTTATTCGCCATTCTGCTGGGCGTGGTGCTGTCCTTTATCTGGCCGCCCATCGGGGCGGCGATTCAGATCTTTTCTAAGTGGGCGGCGTACCAGAATCCGGTGGTGGCTTTCGGTATCTACGGTGTCGTGGAGCGCGCGCTGGTGCCGTTCGGCCTGCACCACATCTGGAATGTGCCTTTCCAGATGCAGGTGGGTGATTATACCAACGCCGCCGGCCAGGTCTTCCATGGCGATATTCCCCGCTATATGGCGGGCGACCCGGAGGCGGGTAAATTGTCCGGCGGTTTCCTGTTCAAGATGTACGGTCTGCCGGCCGCCGCTATTGCCATCTGGCACTCCGCCAAACCGGAAAACCGCGCCAAGGTGGGGGGAATCATGCTGTCGGGGGCATTAACCGCCTTTCTGACCGGCATCACCGAACCCATTGAGTTTTCCTTTATCTTTGTCGCACCCATCCTATACGTGATCCATGCGATCCTGGCCGGCCTGGCGTTTCCCATTTGCATCCTGCTGGGCATGCGCGACGGCACCAGCTTTTCCCACGGCCTGATTGATTTCATCGTGCTCAGCGGCAACAGCAGCCGTATCTGGCTATTCCCGGTGGTGGGCATTATTTACGGGATAATCTATTACACCCTGTTCCGGGTGCTGATTGTAAAATTGGACCTGAAAACCCCGGGCCGCGAGGTCACCGGCACGCAGCAGCTGGCACAGGCCGGTACGGAAATGGCCGGCGCGCTGGTGAAAGCCTTCGGCGGCAGGGAAAATATTACCAACCTGGATGCCTGTATTACCCGTTTGCGCATCAGCGTGGCGGATATTACCAAGGTGGACCAGGCCGGGCTCAAACGCCTGGGCGCCGCCGGCGTCGTGGTGGCGGGCTCAGGGGTGCAGGCCATCTTCGGCACCCGTTCGGATAATCTGAAAACCGACATGGATGAATATATACGTCAATTTGCCTGATTCGGTATAAACCCGCTATACCCAAAATCATTCGAATTGCAGGAAGGCGGCAGCGCAGCGACAAATCTGTCAGGAACAGATTTGAACAGCGCTTGCGCTGACCCGAAGGGTGGGCCTCAGGGATGATGCTCATCCATCCCCAGGCGCTTACTCAGATAGGTGACCGGGGTGAGCGAGGGAAGCCAACGCGCCTGCAACTCGGGGATGGTAGCCGTTATCGCGCGGATCGAGCCTCCAATCAAGTTTCCCTTCAGGTTACGCGTAATAAATTGCGTTCAAGGTTGAAAAAAGAGGGGTAAGTCGCTCATACTCCTTGCACTATCCTTTTTGCTACAAGGAACGATGCCATGGCAGAAGAAACCATTTTCAGCAAGATTATCCGCCGGGAAATCCCTTCGGAAATCGTTTATCAGGATGAGCTGGTTACCGCTTTTCGCGATATCTCCCCCAAAGCCCCAAGCCACATCGTTATAGTGCCGAACGTGCTGATCCCCACGGTAAATGATGTCACCGCCGAACATGAAGCGGCGCTGGGACGCATGTTTACCGCCGCGGCGAAAATCGCCGAGCAGGAAGGGATCGCCGAGGACGGTTTCCGGTTGATAATCAACTGTAATCGCCACGGCGGCCAAGAGGTCTATCATCTGCATATGCATCTTTTGGGCGGTAAAGCCCTCGGACCGCTGGTGTCATACTGATCGGGGAAATATATGCGTTTTGCGCGTTTTGCTCCGTCATTGTTAGCGGGCCTGCTGCTGGCCGCGGGTTGCAGTAGCGGCGGCCATAAGACGCTGATGATTAACAATCAGCAATCCCTGGTGATGGATCCGTCGGTGATGATGGCGGGCATAAACGCCCAGCCGCCCTCCATCGGCGACGTTCAGGGACAAAAGCGGGCTGCGGCCGTGATACACAATGACCAGTCCCATCCGGTCACTGTTCATTACTGTTTCTATTGGTATGACCGGCAGGGTCTGGATATCCTGCCTTATGCCAGCGTGCAGACCCTGGTAATCCCGCCGGGCGCCACGGTGACGGTGGATGCCACCAGCGGTAATCTTGAGGCGCGACAAGTCCGCCTTTATCTTTATATCTGATTTTCGCCTGAGTGAGCAAAGATGAAAAAGTTTACCTTCGTCGTGCTGGCCGCCATGGTCCTGACCGGATGTCTGACACGTCCGCCAGAGCAGCAACAGCCGGCTCCCATAGAACCGGCGCAGCCTGTGCCTAGTCAACCCCCGGTGTCCGTGCCGCCGCCGGCGACGGTACCGGCGCCGCCGACCATCAGGACGCTTGACTGGCAGGGCAGCGTCGCACCGCTGGTGCAACAGATGCTCACCGTTAAGGATATCGCTCCGGGAAGCATGCTAGTGGTCAATACGGTCAAAAACAATACCAACGGCACTATACAGACCGCCAAGGCCACCGACGCCATCTACAATGCCCTGGCGTCCAATGGTAAGTTTACCGTCGTCGCCCAGCCGCAGATCACCGCGGCCAAGCAAACCCTCGGCCTATCGACGGATGACAGCCTGGAGTCGCGGAGCAAAGCGGTGGGACTGGCGCGTTACGTTAATGCGCAATACGTCCTGTACACCGATGCCGGCGGTGACGCCAAGGCGCCGGACCTGGAGATGCAGCTGATGCTGGTGCAGACCGGGGAGATTATCTGGTCGGGAAAAGGAAGTGTACAACCCTGATTTTGATCTCACCTTGTGGTTAAGACGGCTATTGCCCCCATCGGCATCAGCCGGCTGCCAGGTAGAGAAGGTGAGCGGGCTGAGCGGCGAAAGCCGGCGCGTGCGCGCCGGGGAACGGGACTGGCTGGCGCGGCAGGTCACGCCGCATAAACGCATGCTAGGGGCCGACAATGTGCGCGAATATCGCATTTTGCGGCAGCTTTCCGCCAGCGGATTAGCGCCTAGGCCCGTCGCGCTGATCCCCCGCGGGTTAGTGGTGGACTGGACCCCGGGTGAGAGCCTGTCCGCGGTACAGTGGCAGGAGTGCCTAAACAATGGCTCGCTCGCCCGGCGGATCGGGCAATTACACCGGCTGCCGCGCTACGGTTATCCGCTGGCGCTCCAAGGCCGCTATGAAACCTATTGGCAATTGACCGATCCCGCCCGGCGCTGTCCGGCCTGGCTGCGGCTGCATCAGCGGTTTATGGCGCAAAAACCCCCTACGCCCTTGAAAGTGGTACCGATGCATATGGATGTGCATGCCGACAATCTTATTCGTGACCGGCAGGGGGCTATCTCTCTTATTGATTGGGAATATGCCGCCGACGGTGACTTTGCCCTGGAGCTGGCGGCGCTGTTTCGCGGCAATGGCCTGAACATCCGGCAGCAGACCGCGTTTTTGGCCGCCTACCCGGCCTGTTCCGGCGGATTTACCCCGGCCGCCGTAACACGGCAGATTTCCGCCTGGCTACCCTGGGTGGATTACCTGATGCTGATGTGGTACGAAGTGCGCTGGCACCAAACCCGGCAGCGTCAATTTTTGCAGTTTGCCCGGCCGCCGCGGCTCCGTTTGGGGCTACCGGTCTGAAGGCCGCCGCGGCCACGGGCGGGATGACGTCCGATTAGGGATTATAAACAAGAATATATACCCTAAATAATTCGAATCGCAGGAAGGCCAATGCACCTGCAGTTTGAAGCATGCTGGGAATATCAAAATGTTGAGGTTGCTGTGGGTCCACTGATGTTAGATGTCGCCGGCTACGAGCTGGATAACGAAGAACGCGAAATATTACAGCACCCGCTGGTGGGCGGTGTGATTATCTTTACCCGGAATTATCACGATCCCGAACAGCTGGCGGCATTGATTAGACAAATACGTAAAGCCTCCCGCGAGCGCCTGGTGGTGGCGGTGGATCAGGAGGGCGGACGGGTACAGCGCTTTCGCGAGGGATTTACCCTGATACCGGCGGCTCAGTCCTATGCCGCGTTGCTGGATATGCCGGAAGCCTTGCGTATGGCCCGTGAAGCCGGCTGGTTAATGGCCTCTGAAATGATCAGCATGGATATCGATATCAGCTTTGCGCCGGTATTAGACATCGGCCACGGCAGCGCGGCAATCGGCGAGCGGGCTTTTCATGACCAGCCGGAAACGGCGGTTGAATTGGCGGCCAGCTTTATCGACGGCATGCATGAAGCCGGCATGAAGGCCACCGGCAAGCATTTTCCCGGCCATGGGGCGGTAATAGCGGATTCCCATAAGGAAACGCCGGTGGACTCCCGGACGCTTACGGAAATCCGCAGGCGGGACATGAGCGTTTTTGCCGCCCTGATCCAGCGCGGCGCGCTGGATGCCATCATGCCCGCCCATGTTATCTATCCTGACGCCGATCCCCTTCCCGCCAGCGGCTCTCCTTTCTGGTTAAAACAGGTGTTGCGGCAAGAACTGTCGTTCAACGGCATTATTTTCTCCGATGATTTATCCATGGAAGGCGCGGCGGTGATGGGAAGCTATACCGAGCGGGCGCAGGCCTCCATGGCGGCCGGCTGCGATATGATATTGGTTTGCAACAATCGCGCCGGCGCGGTATCGGTATTGGATAATCTGTCGGCGATCAATGTCGAGGCGCCGGCCGCGTTATACCATCGGGGAAGCTGCCCTCGAAAAACCCTAATGAGTTCCGCCAGATGGCGGCAAACCCATCGGCAGCTGACTCTGCTATCGAAGCAATGGGCGGATGAGAAACAGCGGCGGGAGGAGGACCCCCAACGCTGAGGCATCGGCAACCGACCCTATGCAAGAGGAGGGATAACGATGATCATCTATTTGCACGGTTTTGATTCCAATAGTCCCGGTAATCACGAAAAGGTGCTGCAACTGCAGTTTATTGATCCCGATGTCCGGCTGATAAGTTACAGCACGCTCCACCCGCGTCACGATATGCAGCATCTCCTTAAAGAAGTGGACAAGATGCAGCAGTTGACCGATGACGAGCGTCCGCTGATTTGCGGCGTGGGGCTGGGCGGCTTTTGGGCGGAACGGATCGGTTTCCTGTGCGACATGCGCCAGGTTATCGTCAATCCCAACCTTTTCCCCGCGGAGAATATGCCCGGCAAAATAGACAGGCCGGAAGAGTATGTGGATATCGCCACTAAATGCGTGGAAAACTTCCGCGATAAAAATCGCGACCGCTGTCTGGTTTTGCTGTCCCGACACGACGAAGCCCTCGACAACCAGCGTAGCGCCGATCTGCTTAAGCCCTACTACGAGATAATCTGGGACGAAAAGCAAAGCCACAAATTCAAAAACATTTCGCCCCATTTGTTGAGGATCCAAGCTTTCAAGGCGCTGGGTTAGGGCGTCCGTCTCAAAATGCCGTCCCCTGAAAATTGATTTATATCAATTTTGGTATGACCAAATGACCTGACATGATAATCTTACTTCAGTAAGAAATTATTTCAGCGTAACCACGTGTTATATAAGGATATTCATAAGCCTTTATTAACGGTTGGTTTACAATTGGAGGTCATTTTGCCATCAACCCTAAAGAAAATTGTCATCATCGGCGGCGGCGCCGGCGGGCTGGAGCTGGCCACCCGCCTGGGTAATACCCTTGGCCGCAAGCGTCGGGCACAGATTACCCTGGTGGATCGCAATCACAGCCATTTATGGAAACCCCTGTTGCATGAGGTGGCCACCGGTTCGCTGGATGAAGGCGTCGACGCCATCAGCTATCTAGCCCATGCCCATAACCATCATTTTCATTTTCAGATGGGCAGCCTGAGCGACATCGACCGCGGCGAAAGAAAGGTTCAGCTGGATGCTATCCGCGACAGCGCCGGCGAACTACTGGTGCCGGCGCGGCATCTCTCCTATGACATTCTGGTCATGGCGCTGGGCAGCGTATCCAATGATTTCGGCACCGAAGGCGTGAAGGAACATTGCATTTTCCTGGATAATCCGGTGGAGGCTCAGCGTTTCCATCACCGGATGCTGAATTTGTTTTTACGGCACTCAACCCGATCCAACGACGATGAACGGGTCAATATCGCTATTGTCGGCGGCGGCGCCACCGGCGTGGAACTGTCGGCGGAGTTGCACAATGCCGTACAGGAATTGCACAGCTACGGTTTTGAGGGCGTCGATAACCAGGCGCTGAATGTCACCCTTGTCGAAGCCGGGGAACGTATATTGCCGGCTCTGCCGGTACGTATCTCTTCATCCGCCCATCAGGAGCTGACGAAAATGGGCGTACGGGTGCTCACCGGCACGCTGGTGACCCGTGCCGCAGCGGACGGACTGACCACCAAAGAGGGCGAATTTATCCCGGCGGAGCTGATGGTATGGGCGGCCGGCATCAAGGCGCCGGATTTTATGAAGGATATCGCCGGACTGGAAACCAATCGCGCCAACCAGCTGGTGGTGCAGCCGACGCTGCAAACTACCCGGGATCCGATGATTTTCGCCATCGGCGATTGCGCCTCCTGTCCGCAGGATTCCGGCCGGCTTGTACCGCCGCGAGCCCAGGCGGCCCACCAGATGGCGACGCGGGCCTATGGCAATATTCTGGCGTTATTGAACGAAAAACCCCTAACGGCCTACGTTTACAAAGATCACGGCTCGCTGGTATCGCTTTCCCGGTTCAGCACCGTCGGCAGCCTGATGGGTAATTTAATGCGCGGCTCCATGATGATCGAAGGGCGCATCGCCCGGGCGGTCTATATCTCGCTTTACCGCATGCATCAGATTGCACTGCACGGCCTGCTTAAAACCGGCCTGATGATGCTGGTGGGGCGTATCAACCGGGTCATCCGGCCGCATTTGAAACTGCATTAATGTCCCGGCCCTGCCGCAGGCAGGGCCAACACCACCTCGCAACGTCCCGATACCTACGGCGATGGCTACCCGCTGTCCGTCAAGCAATCTATGACGCCTTTGTCTTATTCTTCAGTATAAAGTGTTAATAAATCGATCGGAAGTGTTAAGAATTCTCTCAAAATTGGATTTATGACGGAGAAATGCACCATTTTCAGCCATCTGTCTTATTGCCACTCTTGACTCGCTTGGGCAGACTTCGCACTAACCGGGGTAATAATCGCGCATGTCGTCTCGGTCGGGTTGGGGTTGCCGTCAAAACATTATCCTCTGGCGCAGGCGCCCCGCTGTGTGAAGCTGCTCTCTCGCAGTGATGCGCGAATGTTGATTTAAGGAGAATTTTCCATGAATAAATCGATGTTAGCCGGCGTCGGCATAGGCGTAATAGCGGCTTCCGGCATTGCAGCGGTGGCCGGGTTGGACGTATTCTCCTCCGGCCCAAAATATGCGCAGGTGGTTACGGCGACGCCTATCAATGAAACCGTCAGGACTCCTCGTCAGCAGTGCCGTACCGTTGCCGTTACCCACCGGCGCCCGGTGCAGGATGAAAATAAAATTGCCGGGTCGCTCATCGGCGCGGTAGCGGGCGGGGTGCTCGGGCATCAGTTCGGCGGCGGTCACGGCAGAAGCGTGACCACGGTTGCCGGCGCGCTGGCGGGCGGCTATGCCGGAAACCAGGTACAGGGCAGCCTGCAGAATAACGACACCTACACCACCAACCAGGAGCGGTGCCAGACGGTGTATGACAAATCGCAGAAACTGCTCGGTTACGATGTGACTTACAAAATTGGCGATCAAGAGGGCAAAATCCGCATGGATCGCGATCCCGGCACCAAGATACCCTTGGACAGACAAGGACGCCTGGATCTTAGCGGCAGCAACAGCGATAACAAGGCCTAAGCCGCCGGATCCATATGGCACGCCAGGCCCGCAATCACCGGAGGTGCAACGGCGTGTTAAAGGGAGACCGGGCCGATGGGGTCGAAACGGCTCAGGCCGGAAGCCGATGCTGATCCAAGCCTTCCAGCAGTTGATGCACATACTCCAGCCGGGCCGGACGACCCGGCAGCTCCTTAATAAACTTCAGCCGGGTCGGGCCGTCCAGCCGAAAGGTCTTCGGGTCGCGTTGCAATAAGCCAATCAAATATCCCGGATCGACGCAATTCTTCCCGCTGAACTCAATAAAGCCGCCCTTGTCATTGCCCTCGATACGCTTAATCCCGAGCTTGCGGGCACGCTGGCGCAGCACGGCAATATCCAGCAAATGACGGGCCGGATCGGGCAGCAGCCCGAACCTGTCTATAAGTTCAACCTTGAGCTCTTCAATCTCCTGCTTGTCCGGCGCGCTGGCGATGCGCTTATAAAAGGACAGCCGCGTATTCACGTCGGGAATATACTCCTCCGGCAACAGAGCCGGCATACGCAACTCCACGTCGGTCAATTCGCTGGTAAGATCCTCCAGCGACGGCTCCCGCCCGGCTTTCAGGGCCTCCACCGCGCTTTCCAGCAATTCCATATACAGCGAAAAGCCGATGGTTTCCAGTTGGCCGCTCTGATCTTCCCCCAACAGTTCCCCGGCGCCGCGGATCTCCAGATCATGGGTTGCCAAAGCGAATCCGGCGCCCAAATCTTCCAGTGAAGCGATGGCTTCCAGCCGTTTCAGCGCGTCCTGGCTCATGGCTTTCGGCGGCGGCGTAAGCAGGTAGGCATAAGCCTGATGATGGGAACGCCCGACCCGGCCGCGCAGCTGGTGAAGCTGCGCCAGGCCGAAATTGTCCGCCCGCTCGATAATAATGGTATTGGCATTGGCAATATCGATGCCGGTCTCAATGATGGTGGTACACACCAGCACATTAAAGCGCTGATGATGAAAATCGTTCATCACCCGCTCCAGATCGCGCTCCCGCATCTGCCCGTGGCCGATGGCTATCCGTGCTTCCGGCACCAGCTCCTGCAGGCGCCGGGTGGCTTTCTCGATATTTTCCACATCATTATAGAGATAGTACACCTGGCCGCCGCGCAGCACTTCGCGCAGGATGGCCTCACGCACCACCAGGCTGTCATACTCCCGGACAAACGTTTTTACCGCCAGGCGGCGCGCCGGCGGCGTGGCGATAATGGACAAATCGCGCATGCCGCTCATGGCCATATTCAGCGTGCGGGGAATGGGGGTGGCGGTCAGGGTCAAAATGTCCACATCGGCCCGCATCGCTTTGATGCGCTCCTTATGCCGCACCCCGAAGCGGTGCTCCTCATCCACAATCAGCAGGCCCAAATCCCGCCATTTGATATCGCTTTGCAGCAGCTTATGGGTGCCGATAAGAATATCCACCTTGCCGTCGGCGGTCAGCTCCAGCACCTGGGCCTGATCCTTGGCGCTGCGAAAGCGGGAGATCATCTCGATGCGTACCGGCCAGTTGGCGAAGCGATCGCGGAAATTATCGAAGTGTTGCTGCGCCAGCAGGGTAGTGGGCACCAGGACGGCTACCTGTTTGTGATTCTCGATGGCCAGGAAGGCGGCGCGCATGGCCACTTCGGTTTTGCCGAAGCCGACATCGCCGCACACCAGGCGATCCATGGCCAGCGGGCGGCACATGTCGCTAAGCACCGCATTAATGGCCTGCGCCTGGTCGGGGGTGGGTTCAAAGGGGAAACCTTCGCAGAACAGCTGGTAATTTTCACGGTTGTGGCGAAAGGCAAAGCCGGTTTTCGCCGCGCGCTGAGCGTAAATATCCAGCAGTTCGGCCGCCACGTCCCGTACTCGCTCCGCCGCTTTTTGCCGGGCGCGCGACCAGGCATCGCCTCCCAGTTTGTGCAATGGGGCGTTTTCTTCCGAACCGCCTGCGTAGCGGCTGATCAAATGCAGCGACGAAACCGGCACGTAGAGCTTGTCATGGCCGGCATAAGTCAGAATCAGGTATTCCGCCTTGATGCCGCCGGCTTCAAGGGTAGTCATACCGGCGTAGCGGCCGACGCCGTGTTCAAGATGAACCACCGGCTGGCCGGGGCGCAGTTCCGCCAGATTGCGTATCAGCGTATCGGCATTGATGGTGCGGCGATTGTCCTGGCGCCGCCGGCTGACCCGTTCCCCCAGCAGATCCCCTTCGCAAATCAGGGCGCGGCGATGGTAATTATCGATAAAACCGCGCTCGCTGGCGCCGATGATCAGGTAATTCCCCGGCGTCTCGGCATTATCCAGCCGCTGGATTAAGCGGGGATTGAGTTTGATGCGGGCCAGCAGTTCCTGCAGGGTTTCTCGCCGCCCTTCGCTTTCCACCGAAAAAATCACCCGGCCGTCGAACTGCTCGCAAAACCGGCGCAGTTTATCCAGCGGGGCTTTGTTCTGCGCCTCAACCGCCAGGTCGGGCAGGGGGTGATAATCCAGATTGATATTGGCGGATTTCTCCGGCAGCTTGTCGCTGATAAGCTGTATCCGCGGCCAGTTTTTCAGTTCGCTGAACAAACTGTCCACCCGCAGCCATAATAACTCCGGCGCCACCAGCGGACGCATGGGATCCACGCCGCGGTTTTCGTAGCGCAACTGCACATCCTGCCAGAAACGGTTCGCGCCGGTATCCAAATCGCCGGTGTTGATAAGCAGCGTATTGGCCGGCAAATAACTGAACAGCGGCGGCAGCGGCTCGCTGAAAAACAGAGGCTGCCAGTATTCGATACCGGTGGGCAGCATACCTTTGCTCACCTGCTGGTAAATATGTTCGGCGTCCCGCCGTACCTCGAATTGTTCACGCCACTGGCTGCGAAACAGCTCAATGGCGGTTTTGTCGGTGGGAAATTCATGGGCCGGCAGCAGATTGATACTCTCCACCTCATGCAGGGTCCGCTGGCTATCCACGTCGAAAATGCGCAGGCTGTCGATTTCATCATCGAAAAAGTCAATACGATAGGGCTCTTCGCTGCCCATGGGATAGAGGTCGAGCAGGGCGCCCCGGGTGGCGAACTCTCCGTGCTCCATCACCTGGTCCACTCCCCGGTAGCCGGCCTGCTCCAACTGGGCGCGCAGCCTGTCGCGGGACAGCCGCTGGCCCTTTTTCATCACCAGCGCATGCCCGTGCAGGAAGGAGTGCGGACATACCCGTTGCATCAGGGTATTGATCGGCAGGATAATAATTCCCCGCTCCATCGACGGCAGTTGGTATAATGTCGATAGCCGGTCGGAAATAATTTCCTGATGCGGTGAAAAATTGTCGTAAGGCAGCGTTTCCCAATCGGGCAGGGTAATCACCCTCTGGGCGGTAAACTGGCTGATTTCATCACGCAGCCGCAGGGCGTTTTGCACATCCGGCGCTATCAGCATGACCGGGCCGGGATAGCGATCGACAATGGCGGCGCATTCCACTGCGCAGGCCGCACCGGTGAGCTGACCCAATAAACGCTGTTCACCGGGGCGTACAGGTAAGGTATAACGATATTGTTCGGACATAAACAGTGGCTAAATCTCTTCTTTTACGTTTGGGGTGCGTTACGGGGCCTTTTCAGCACGGCCTGTGGCGAATCGGTTATGCAGTAAGCATGATGGCGTATGTTGAGTTGCCTAACAAGAATAAAAGCCGGTTATGGCGGCGGTTAATGGTTCCATAAAACGGTACGACCCTTTATTATCCTTGATCACTTTGCTTTGGCAACCGCATCCAAACGGAATTCAATGTATCAACCTGTCGCATTATATATCGGCCTGCGCTACATGCGCGGGCGGGCATCGGACCGATTCGGGCGCTTTGTCTCCTGGCTATCCACCATCGGCATCACCCTCGGCGTTATGGCGCTGGTCACCGTATTATCGGTGATGAACGGCTTTGAGCGCGAGCTCGAAGGCAATATTCTCGGCGTGATGCCCCATGCGCTTATTACCACGGCCGAAGGCTCGTTGGATCCTAAACGTATTCCGCCTTCAGCGCTAGAAAGACTTGCGGGTATAAGCCATATCGCTCCCCTCGTGACCGGCGACGTCGTGCTGCAAAGCGCGCGCAGCGTGGCGGTGGGGGTGATGCTGGGAGTCAATCCCGCGGACCCGGAACCTCTGGCCCGCTTTCTGGTGAACGTGCGGATGGATGCGCTTGCCCCCGGCGGTTACCAGGTGATCCTGGGAGAACAACTGGCCGGCCAGCTCGGGGTGAAACGCGGCGATCGGCTGCGGCTGATGGTGCCGGGCGCCAGCCAGTTCACGCCGATGGGCCGCATTCCCAGCCAGCGTCTATTCACCGTTGCCGGCACCTTTAACGCCAATAGCGAAGTGGACGGTTACCAGCTCTTGACCAATCAGCAGGACGCCTCGCGCCTGATGCGCTATCCGGCCGGCAATATCACCGGCTGGCGCCTGTGGCTGAACAAGCCGCTGGACGTGGACGCCGTCAGCCGCCAGGCGATGCCGCCGGGCACGGTCTGGAAGGATTGGCGCGAACGCAAGGGAGAACTGTTCCAGGCGGTGCGCATGGAAAAAAACATGATGGGTTTGCTGCTCAGCCTGATTGTGGCGGTGGCGGCGTTTAATATCATCACCTCCCTGGGCTTGCTGGTGATGGAGAAACAGGGCGAAGTGGCGATATTGCAAACCCTCGGCCTAACCCGTCGCCAGGTGATGCTGGTGTTTATGGTCCAGGGCGCCGGCGCCGGTATCATCGGTGCGCTGCTGGGGACCGGGCTCGGGCTGTTGCTGGCCAGCCAGCTTAACAATCTGATGCCGATGATCGGCACCTTCCTCGACGGCGCGCAGTTGCCGGTGGATATCGATTCCCTGCAGGTAGCCGTCATCGCCGTGCTGGCGATGGCGGTGGCGTTGCTGTCCACGCTTTATCCCTCCTGGCGCGCCGCCGCCGCTCATCCCGCCGAGGCTTTACGTTATGAATAGTGCTCCTTTGTTGCAGTGTAACAAGTTGAGTAAGCGTTATCAGGAAGGCAAGCTGTTTACCGATGTGCTGCGCGACGTGACCTTTTCCCTGCAGCCGGGAGAAATGATGGCCATCGTGGGCAGTTCCGGTTCCGGCAAAAGCACCTTGCTGCATATGCTGGGGGGATTGGACGAACCCACCTCCGGCGAGGTGATTTTCGAAGGGCGGCAGTTGAACAGCCTGTCGTCCCAGGCGCGGGCGGAGATCCGTAACCGCCGGCTGGGATTTATCTATCAGTTTCATCATTTGCTGCCGGATTTCACCGCTATGGAGAACATCGCCATGCCGCTGCTGATTGGCGGCACCTCTGCCCAAGAGGCGCGAGCAACGGCGCGTGAAATGCTGGCGTCGGTGGGGCTGGAGAAGCGAGGCCGGCACCGGCCGTCCGAGCTGTCCGGCGGCGAGCGCCAGCGGGTGGCCATTGCCCGCGCGCTGGTGAACCATCCGGCGCTGGTGCTGGCGGACGAGCCTACCGGGAATCTGGATCAGCGCACCGCCGACAGTATTTTTGAACTGCTGGGTGAACTGAATATGCGCCAGGGCACGGCGTTCCTGGTGGTTACCCATGACCTGCATCTGGCCCGGCGGTTGAATCGCCAGCTTGAAATGCGCGACGGGCAGCTGTGGCAGGACGGCGAATTGCTGGGAGTGCGGGAATGATAGGTATCCCGCTTTCATTGACGATTGCGCTGCGTTTTAGCCGGGGAAGGCGGCGCGGGGGCATGGTCTCGCTGATTTCCATCATCTCCACCCTGGGCATTGCGCTGGGCGTGGCGGTGCTGATTATCGGCCTGAGCGCCATGAATGGTTTCGAACGGGAGCTGAACAACCGCATTCTGGCGGTAGTGCCCCATGGTGAAATCGAGCCGGTAAATCCGCCCTTCACCGATTGGCCGGCGATATTGACCCGTATCGAAAAGGTGCCTGGCATCGCCGCCGCGGCGCCCTATGTGAACTTTACCGGCCTGATTGAACGGGAGGACAAGCTGAAAGCCGTTCAGGTCAGGGGCGTCGATACCGCGCAGGAGGCCCGGTTAAGCGCGCTGCCGCAGTATGTACAGGGCGATGCCTGGCGGAATTTCAGCGCCGGTAAACAGCAGATCATTATCGGACAGGGGGTGGCGCAGGCTCTTAACGTCAAGCAGGGCGACTGGCTGACCATCATGATCCCCAACAGCGATCCGCAAATGAAGCTGCTGGAGCCCAAGCGCATCCGCCTGCAGGTGGAAGGTATCCTGGCTCTGAGCGGCCAGCTGGATCACAGCTTCGCCATGGTGCCGCTGGCGGATGCCCAGCAGTATCTGGACATGGCGCAGGATGTCAGCGGCATCGCCATCAAGGTCAATAATCCCTTTATCGCCAATAAGCTGGTACGGGATGCCGGCGAAGTGACCCGCTCCTATGTCTACATCCGCAGCTGGATGGGTACTTACGGCTATATGTACCGGGATATCCAGATGATTCGCGCCATTATGTATCTGGCCATGGTGCTGGTTATCGGCGTAGCCTGTTTTAATATTGTCTCCACGCTGGTGATGGCGGTTAAGGATAAAAGCGAAGATATTGCCATATTGCGAACGCTGGGGGCCAAAGACAGGCTCACCCGTGCTATTTTTATCTGGTACGGTCTGTTGGCAGGACTGACGGGAAGCGTGAGCGGCGTGGTGGTAGGGGTATTGGTGGCGTTGAATCTGACGGGACTGGTCAAGGGCATTGAATCGCTGCTGGGCCATAATCTGCTTTCCGGCGATATTTATTATATCGATTTTTTGCCCACCGAGCTGCATTGGCTGGATGTGGCCAGCGTGCTGGGCACGGCATTGCTGCTCAGCCTGGTGGCAAGCTGGTATCCGGCCCGTCGCGCCAGCCGCATCGATCCGGCGCGGGTACTTAGCGGTCAGTAGTCATGCATTAAGGAACCACCAGCATGCGTATACATCGCCGGTTAATCCGGTTTCGTAAAAGTAAACGCCTCAGGCAGCAGCGATTGCGTTCGCGTATTTTCCATCGGGATACCATGGCGGTGACTAAAATGAAAAAACCTTTTGTGGTGGTTTTGACCGGGGCGGGAATCTCCGCGGAGTCCGGCATCCGGACGTTCCGCGCCGCCGACGGGTTATGGGAAGAGCACCACGTCGAGGATGTGGCTACCCCCGAAGGATTCCAGCGCAACCCCCAATTGGTGCAGGCGTTTTATAATGCCCGCCGCCGTCAGCTGCGGCAGCCTGATATCGCCCCCAATGCCGCGCACCGGGCGCTGGCGGAGCTGGAACAGATCCTGGGGGATAATTTTCTGCTGGTAACGCAAAATATCGATAATTTACATGAACGGGCCGGCAGCCGGCGTATTATCCATATGCATGGCGAACTGCTTAAGGTGCGCTGTGTGCAAAGCGGGCAGATTGTGGAGTGGACCGACGACATCACCGAACAGGATCGCTGCCACTGCTGCCAGTTTCCCGCGGTATTACGTCCCCACGTGGTCTGGTTCGGCGAGATGCCGCTGGGTATGGAAGATATTTACGACGCGCTGGGTCGGGCGGATTATTTCCTGGCCATCGGCACGTCCGGCCATGTTTATCCGGCGGCGGGTTTTGTCCATGAGGCCCGCCTGAACGGTGCCCGAACCGTAGAGCTCAATCTGGAACCGAGCCAGGTGGAAAGCCAGTTTGAAGAACATGTGTACGGTCCGGCCAGCCAGTGCGTTCCGGCCTTTGTCAGTAAATTCATCAGCGGCTTCGTTGAACAGCGGGGCTAACTTGCGTCCGTCCGCCCGGGACGGACCGGTCTGCTTTGCCAGCCATTTCCCATTCGCTCTCCAGCATTCCCCTTCGCGCAAACAGCGGTTATTTCACCAAAATGTCATTACATAGTCGGTATCTTGCTAAGAAAAACGCAGCTTTAGGTTAAGTGGAAATACGCTATGCTAAAGCTATGCGCTTTTTTGCGACCAAAACAGTGAAAAATGACCTGACACAATATTTGAAGAATCATCGCTACCCATAATGGGTGTCGTAGATGCGACAGGCGGATAAAATGGATAAATTACTCGATCGTTTTTTAAATTATGTTTCCTTTGATACCCAATCCAAGCCAGGGGTTAAGCAGGTACCCAGTACCGACGGACAGTGGAAGCTGGCGCATGCCCTTGAAGAGGAACTGAACGTCCTGGGTTTCTCCCATGTGTCGCTAAGCGAGCACGGCTGCGTGATGGCTACGCTGCCGTCTAATGTCGCCTGGACGGTGCCCGTCATCGGTTTTATTTCCCACATGGATACCTCACCGGATTTTACCGCCAAGCATGTCAATCCGCAGATCGTTGAAAACTATCGCGGCGGGGATATTGCCCTGGGGAACGGCGACGAAATTCTTTCGCCGGTGATGTTCCCGGTGCTGCACCATTTATTGGGGCACAGCCTGGTTACCACCGACGGAAAAACACTGCTGGGGGCCGATGACAAAGCCGGTATTGCTGAAATCATCACCGCCATGGTCCGCCTCAAAACCAAACAGATTCCCCACGGC
The DNA here is from genome assembly GCF_016865525.2 of Sodalis ligni. Lineage (NCBI taxonomy): Bacteria > Pseudomonadati > Pseudomonadota > Gammaproteobacteria > Enterobacterales > Bruguierivoracaceae > Sodalis > Sodalis ligni. The sequence goes on from NZ_CP075169.1 coordinate 1,986,511, forward strand.
GATATCCGTATTGCCTTTACGCCCGACGAGGAAGTGGGCAAAGGCGCGCAGTTTTTCGATGTTGAGCGGTTCGGCGCCGAATGGGCATACACCATGGATGGCGGGGGCATCGGCGAACTGGAGTACGAGAATTTCAATGCCGCGTCGGTAGTGGTTAAAATCGTCGGTAATAACGTCCACCCCGGAACCGCCAAAGGCGTTATGGTAAACGCCTTATCCCTGGCAACCCGTTTCCATCAAAAAATGCCGGTGAATGAAACCCCTGAAACCACCGAGGGCTACCAAGGTTTTTATCATCTTCACAGCCTGAAGGGCTCGGTGGATCGGGCGGAAATGCACTATATCCTGCGTGATTTCGACAGGCAGAGTTTTGCCGCTCGCAAGCAGTTTATGATCGATACCGCCGAGGAAGTGGGGAAGGGACTGCATCCGGACTGCTACATTGAGCTTACCATCGAAGACAGTTACTACAATATGCATGAGCAGGTGGCGAAATATCCGCATATTATCGAGCTGGCCCAGCAGGCGATACGCGACAGCGGACTCGAACCGGTAATGAAGCCGATTCGCGGCGGTACCGATGGCGCGCAGCTGTCGTTTCGCGGATTGCCCTGCCCGAATGTGTTTACCGGCGGTTACAACTACCACGGCAAACATGAATTCGCTTCCCAGGACGGCATGGAAAAAGCGGTGCAGGTGATCATGCGCATAGCGGAACTGAGCGCGCTGCGCTCCAAAAGCACCGGGCAAAAAAAGTAAGATCGAGTTGCAGCAAGCCGCGGCCTACACTGCCGCGGCTCGAAAGATGAAGGCATTGATAACCAATAGATTTCGAGTTGCAGCAAGCGCAGCCAACACAGCTGCGGCTCGGAAGATGAAGGTTAGTTTTTGAAATACCAGTAGCCGCTATTGATAAGCGCCGTAAGCAGCGCCAGGAAAGAAGGATCTTCCAGCGCGTCGCCCAATTGACTTGCCGCCACCTGATAATCGCGGGCCAGGGCGGCCACCGCCGCTTGATGCGTGGTGACAATCTGTTCGCCGTTAACAAAAAATTCCGTGCCGACTTTTAATAACCGCAGGCCTCCCAGCCGTTGCAGGCTGTCCCCCTGTTGCAGCAGATCGTAAATTTCCCCTGCCTGATAAGGGGGTTCGGGCGGCGCCAGATCCAGTTCATGGCGGGATTGGGAAATAAACTCGCCGAACCAGTGGTTGAATTGCTCAGGCTGCTGTACCAGATCCGTCATCATGGCCCGCAGCGCGTCGATCTCTTCCGGCAATACCGCCGCCGGGTCTTCGCGCAAAGAGATGCCGGGATCGCTATAACGCTCACTGCCTAATTCCTGGGCCAGGACGTAATCCGCAAAGCCGCTCACCAGCTCGCGCCCGCTCGGCGCGCGGAAACCCACCGAATAATTCAGCGCATTTTCCAGCGAATAACCCTCATGGGGAAATCCCGGCGGAATATACAGTACGTCTCCAGGCTCCATTTCTTCATCGATAATGGCGTCAAAAGGTTCAATCTGAAGCAGATCGGGGTGCGGGCAGTGCTGCTTGAAGACCCCTTTATCACCCACGCGCCAATGACGGCGACCGGTGCCCTGAATGATAAAAACATCGTATTGATCAAGATGGGGGCCCACGCCGCCGCCGGGAACGGCAAACGAGATCATCAGATCGTCGATACGCCAGTCGGGAAGCTGCCTGAAAGGGCGCAACAATGCGGCGGAAGGCTCATGCCAGTGGTCAACTGCCTGCACCAGCAGGGACCAGTTGGTCTCGCCAAGGTGATCGAAGCTTTCAAACGGACCATGGCTCACCTGCCAGCGGCCTTCATCATGGCTGACCAGGCGGCTATCGATCTCGGTTTCCATCGCCAGCCCGGCCAATTCATCCGGTGAAAGGGGATCGTGAAAATTTTTAAAGGCACGCTTAATAATGACGGGCCGTTTTTGCCAGTAGCGCTGTAAAAAGTCTTTCCAGTCAATATCGAGTTGATAATCCATAGCCTATTCCACCATAAGGGACCCTGAATGGATTATAACGGAAGCAGGCGGGATAAGGTTGGTAATTTATCTGATGGAGTGCATAAATCCGCTATAAAATAATCCGTTAGCTAATAAAAGCCTTAAAAGATTTTTATTTCGAATGCTCAATGGACGGGACTTTTCACAATAAAACCCCTTATCGGCGGGGAGAGGACTTAATCATCCTGATACCCCTGCTGGCGTTTGAATATCACTTCCACCAGGGCTCCGCCCAAGGCGCTTTCACCGACGATAATATCCCCCTCATACTGCTCCAGGATCTCCGCCGCCACGGATAATCCAAGGCCTTGCCCGGGCCGCAGGGTATCGGCGCGCTGGCCCCGCTGAAAAATCAGGGTACGTTTGGACGCGGGAATGCCGGGGCCATCGTCTTCGATGACCAGATGCAGCTGGTTTTCATTGGCGCGGGCGGTCACTTCGACGAATTCCAGACAATATTTGCAGGCATTGTCGAGGATATTGCCCATCACTTCCATGAAATCGTTTTTCTCGCCGATAAAGGTCAACTCGGGGGTAATATCCAGGGAAATCGAGACCCCTTTGCGCTGATAAACCTTGTTCAGCGCCGAACACAAGCTGTCAAGCAGAGCGGGAACCGAGTGCAGCTCGCGGCTCAGCACGTTGTGATCCGAATGCACGCTGGCACGATGCAGGTAATAGCCTATCTGTTGCGAAATCCGGCTGATTTGTTCGAGCATAATCGGCTCAACCAGCTCGATATTGGTCTCCCGTCCGGTGCGCAGCGATCGCAGGGTGGTTTGCAGCACTGCCAGCGGGGTCTTCAGGCTGTGGGTGAGATCGGAAAGGGTGGAGCGGTATTTCTGATAACGCTGACGCTCGTTATTCAATAGAATGTTCAGGTTGCGCACCAGGATGCCCAGCTCGCGGGGAGGGTTTTCATCCAGCCGATCCCGTTCTCCCGCCTCCAGCTCCCGCACCTGCTGCACCAGATCCTTGATGGGCCGTAAACTCCAGTGCGCGGCCAGCCACAGCAGCGGCACCACCAGCAGCAGGTTGGCCAGCAGCACATAGCTGAACCATTCCCACACCAGGTCGGTACGCTGCAGTTCATGGGGTATGGTATCCACAACCACGATGGTCAGCGGCGGCAGCCGTTCGGTAGCCGGATAGCGGTTGACCGCAACGGAGTGGGTCAGCGCATTGCTGTCGCTGCTGTCAAAGTCTTTCAGGCGATTCTGCGCGCTCGGATTATCTCCCAGAACGGCGCTGCTGGTGCGGGTATCGGTATCCAGCTCGAAATAGCCGGTTTTCTGCAGCCAATCGGGTTTCAGCCTGGATTCCAGCGCCGGCACGTAGCGTTGACGCCAGAGGATATGCCCCTTCTCATCGTAGATCAGTACCAGAGCGGCGAAATTAATATCGATATTCGGCGGCACGGCAATGGTGAGGCGACTGTCTTTCCACTGGGCCAGGCTGAAAAAGAGATTGCTTTCCCCGCGCAATAAACGAAAAGATGTTTTATCAAAGCTCACGCTATAGCCGATGACCGCCACCATGCCATAACAGAGCGAAAGCGCCAGCACCACGCACGCTGTGGCTAATAGAAATCGGACACGAAGCGAAAAAGGCTTTTTATGATAATACGGGAAATGGGTCATAAAACTTAGTTAACATCAAAACGATAGCCTTGCCCGCGAACCGTCGTAATAACCTCATAAGGATAATCGGCCTGCATTTTTTTCCGCAAACGCCCCATGAGTACATCGATGGTATGGCTCTCGCGCAGTTCGGCGTCGGGATATAGCTGCAGCATCAGCGAATCCTTGCTGACGACTTTACCGGCATTTCGAATCAACGTTTCTATAATGGTGTATTCGAAAGCCGTCAGCTTGATATGCTCGCTGTTAATCATCAGCTCGCGCCGGGAAAGATCAATCTGGAACGGCGGCAACGTAATGACCTGCGATGCCAGGCCGCTATTGCGGCGCATCAGGGCCTGCATTCTGGCGACCACTTCCTCCAGGTGAAATGGCTTCGTCACGTAGTCATCCGCGCCGGCTTCCAGCACCGTTACCTTATCCTGCCAGCCTTCCCGGGCGGTAAGAACCAGTATGGGGATTTTGACCTGATGCGAGCGCCAGCGGCGAATCAAGCTCAGACCGTCTTCATCGGGCAGGCCGAGATCGACAATGGCGATATCGGGCGGATGTTCATGTAAAAAATAGTCCGCCTCTCTGGCATCGGCGGCGGCATCGACCTGATGTCCCATTTCACGCATTTGTACCGTCAGGTGATGACGAAGAAGAGAATTGTCTTCTATACCAAGACCTCGCATCCCACCTCCAAAGTAAAGGCGCCAGAAACGGGACACTAAAGACCCGCCTCTGTAAACTTGTAAAAACAATCCCCTGAGCAATCCGGACGTCTTTAACGAGAGTATCCCAGAGCATGGCTAAACTGTCCTTAAACGGAGCTTTAACCGGAGTGGGTAAAAGGTGAAGTCCCAGCCGCATTTGGCTGATTATTTCAACTCGTCCACCAAGCCAACGGCGCGGCCGATATAATTGGCCGGGGTCAGGGCCTTGAGCCGGTTTTTTTCCTCTTCGGGCAAAGGCAGGCTGTCGATAAATACCTGGAAACCCGCGGCATCCACACGTTTACCCCGGGTCAGCTCCTTGAGTTTCTCATAGGGTTTTTCTATACCGTAACGGCGCATAACCGTTTGAATCGGCTCGGCCAGGACTTCCCAGTTTTGATCCAGCTCCGCCAGCAGGCGATCGCGGTTCACTTCCAGTTTGCTGACGCCCTTTAGAGTGGATTGGTAAGCGATAAGGGCATAGCCGATACCGACCCCTAAATTGCGCAGGACGGTGGAATCGGTGAGATCCCGCTGCCAGCGGGACACCGGCAGCTTCCCGGCCAGATGCCCCATAATGGCGTTGGCCATGCCCAGGTTGCCCTCCGAATTTTCAAAATCGATGGGATTGACCTTATGGGGCATGGTGGAGGAGCCGATTTCACCTGCGATGGTGCGCTGTTTGAAATGATTCAGGGCGATATAACCCCAGATATCGCGATCGAAATCGATAAGGATGGTATTGAAACGCGCCATGCAGTCGAACAGTTCGGCGATATAGTCATGAGGTTCGATTTGTGTGGTGTAGGGATTCCAATCTATGCCCAGCGAGTTGACGAAGGATTCGCTGAAACGGTGCCAATCCACCTCGGGATAGGCCACCATGTGGGCGTTATAGTTGCCTACGGCGCCGTTGATTTTCCCCAGGATCTCCACCTGCGACAGCTGCCTGTACTGGCGCTCCATGCGGTAGGCCACGTTGGCCATCTCTTTACCGACGGTGGAAGGCGTGGCCGGCTGGCCGTGGGTGCGTGACAACAGCGGGATATCGCGATACTGGGCCGCCAGCGTCTTGATGCCGTCGATAATCTTGCGCCAGTAAGGCAGGATGACATCCTGGCGCGCGCTTTGCAGCATCAGCGCATGGGACAGGTTATTGATGTCTTCCGACGTGCAGGCGAAATGAATGAACTCGGTAACGGCATGAAGGGCCGGCACCGATGCCACGCGCTCTTTCAGAAAATATTCCACCGCCTTGACGTCATGATTGGTGGTGCGCTCGATGGTTTTAATCCGCGCGGCGTCCTCTTCGCTGAAATTGGCCGCCAGAGCGTCAAGGAAAGCGTTTGCTTCCGGGTCAAACGGTGGAACCTCTTTGATTTCAGCGCAAGCGGCCAGTTTTTGCAACCAGCGCACTTCCACCCGCACGCGGAATTTCAGCAGGCCATATTCACTGAAAATCCCGCGCAAGGCGCTGACTTTATCGCCGTAGCGTCCGTCTATGGGGGAAACGGCGGTCAGTGAGGATAATTCCATCGTTTGCGACTCCTGGAGAAGGTTAACATTGTGCAAGAATTTGCCGGGCCTGTTTAAACAGCCGGTTACGGCCGAACATCAATTGTAAACGGCCGCCTCCCACCTGTTGCCAGAGCACGGCGGAACGTATACCGGCCAATAACGCGGCGCGTATCTTAGCCTGTATCTGAGTGTTTTGCAGCATGGCCGGCGTGCCGGTCACCTGGATTCTGGGGCCAAGCGGGCTGATGATATCCACGTAGATCGCCGCCATGGCGCTGATTAATGTCTCTGATAATAATTCAAAATGAGTTAGCTGACGATCTAACTGGGTGATGCGCTTCGCCAGTTCATCAAGGGATTTTTTATTACCGTTCAGCTTGCGTTCGAGGACCATCAGACTGAGGGTATAGCGCGTCAATTCCGCGCCGGGCCCGGTGCGCGACGCATTCAGCATACCCAGCATCGATTCCAGCCCGAGCTTGAGATTCGCCGGCTGGCTGCCGTAAACGGCCAGGGTCGAGGCCGGATTGAGATCCAGCGTACTGCGCAGCGATACCTCGAGCATCCCATCGTCGCACTGTCCTTTATGGGCCAACTGCTGCACCAGCATGGCGCTTTGGCAGATGCCCGCCAATGCCAGCGTAATGTCAAAAAAATTCTTAGCCAAAGTTGCTCCTATACACGTCCCTGAGTAGGCAGCGGCAGCCTGGATTCAATGACTCCGCCGCCAAGACAATGCTCGCCGAGATAAAAAACCGCGGACTGCCCGGGCGTCACCGCCGCCACCGGCCGATCGAAGGTGACCTTGACCCGGCCGTCGGTTTGGGATTGCACCAGGCAGGGTATATCCTGCTGGCGGTAACGGGTTTTCACCACGCAACGCAGCGTGCCGGTGAACGGGACCCTGTCGACCCAGTTCAGCTGGCCGGCCAGCAAACCCACCGACATCAGGCGGGGATGCTCATGGCCCTGGGCCACCACCAGGATATTATCGTCCATCAGCTTGTCCACCACGTACCAGGGCTCTTCATTGCCGTCTTTGGTGCCGCCGATGCCCAGTCCCTTGCGCTGTCCGAGGGTATGATACATCAAACCCTGGTGTTCGCCGACCGGTTGTCCGTCGGTGGTGATGATTTTACCCGGCTGCGCCGGCAAGTAGCGGGACAGAAACTCGCGAAATTTTCGTTCGCCGATAAAACAGATGCCGGTGGAATCCTTTTTCCCGGCGGTGACCAGCCCCAGTTCGCCGGCAATCCGCCGTACTTCGGGTTTTTCCAGCTCTCCCACCGGGAACAGGCATTGCGCCAGCTGTCCGTGGCTCAGGGTGTACAAGAAGTAGCTTTGATCTTTATTGTCATCCAGACCGCGCAGCAGGCGGCTTTTGCCGTCAACGTCCTGCCGGCGGACGTAATGGCCGGTGGCGATGAAATCCGCCCCCAGATCCTCGGCGGCGAATTCAAGAAACGCCTTGAATTTTATCTCCTTATTGCACAGCACATCGGGATTTGGCGTACGGCCCGCCTTGTATTCCGCCAAAAACAGCTCAAATACATTATCCCAATATTCCGCAGCGAAATTCACCGTGTGCAGCGGGATGCCCAATTTGTCGCAAACCGCCTGCGCATCCGCCAGGTCGCTGGCGGCGGTGCAATACTCCTCATTGTCGTCCTCCTCCCAATTTTTCATAAACAGCCCCTCCACCTGATAGCCCTGCTGTTGCAGCAGGTATGCGGATACAGATGAATCGACGCCGCCGGACATACCGACGATCACTTTGAGCTGGCTGTTTTCTGACATGGATTTCTCACGACCGGGAATCGCGCCGCCAAGGGCGCATTATTGCTGATAAACGCTGGATTTTATCACGACCGGGCATGGCCCCGCCACCTTAGTGTCGGTTGTTGCCGGTGGCGGAGCGGAGATTATAACGGTAGCGGCCATTGGAACGCGTTAAGAACATCCAGGGGGTAACGCACGCCCTGCTGATAGCAAAGGATACTTTCCGCCACCAGGGGGGAACGTAATAGGTGCGAGTTCAGGATTTCATCCGCTTCAAGCCACAAACAGCGGTCAATATCATCGTCCTGGGGAATGACGGTGAGCCGTTTTGGCAGCTCTATGGCGAACAGAAAGCGTATGAAGGGGGTTTTGTCGGGAGCCATCCATTGATGAATACGCAATAATGATTGCGGTGGGGCATGGATACCCGCCTCTTCCCATAACTCCCTGGCCGCCGCCTGTATTACGGTTTCATCCGCTTCAAGATGGCCTGCCGGCTGATTCCAGCGGGGATTGCCGTGTATGGTTTCTTCCACAATCAGAAAATGATTTTCCGCCTGTACCACGCAAGCGACGGTGACATGAGGTTTAAACACTCGCACTCCTTAACAACAGGGGACTGCCTTATATCAGGTTAACCTGATAGCGCGGTTCATGGGGACGAATCTATGGCGCTAAGGCTGAAACAGCCAAGGTAATGGTGTTATATCAGGCATGAATGTTAAAAACGAATCGCGTCATCAGTCTATGCAACCACCGTCCTGTTTATCATTATACTGCAAATCGGCCCAGGATGGGGGGAGGGATTTTACTCGCTATAATGGTAACGACCAATGCCCCGTAAGCGAAGTGATAGATAAAAGCGTCAACACCAGTGAACAATCGCTTTTGAATTTAGCGCCGCTGATAACGTCGATTCAGATAGCAAGCGAAAGATATTCCGTTTCAACGTAGTAAAATAACGATGTCTCCCTATGCTGCAAATATTTATATTCAAGGTTTATCATCCAAGTTATACTGGCTTTAGGACTTTAAAAAGAAATAGATTATGCTTAAGCAAAAATAATATTGACATACATTTATTTTAATGAAATTAATTTAATAATTTCGATTCCAGCAGGAAAAATGGACTGACGTGTTAAACTGAATCCAAAGGAAGGAAAAATGAAATTTATCCAATTAACAGACTTTCATCTTTTTCAAACCAAGAAAAGACAATGCATGGTTATTGCACCTATGAATGTTTAAAAATGTCATAGATGCAATTCTGCAGAATGTAAATCTAAAGGCAGATGCGGTTTTATCACGGGTGACATATCGGAAGACAGATCTATTGAGTCTTATGTGCTTGCCTTGAGTCAGGTACAAAGGTTAAACCTGCCGATCTATTTTTGGCGGGTAACCATGATAATAAAGAATGTATGGCATCGGTTTTCAATAAATCCAAACTTGTTTTGAAACCAATGAATTTTCTTATGAGGATTGGATTTTTATTAAGGTAGATACCGTTCAGCAGGGTAATGATAGCGGCTTTCTTTCCATTGAACAGAAAAATGCAATCGCGGACAGAATCGCGGCAGTGAAAAGCCAGAAAGTCGGATTATTTATGCACCATCATCCTATCCCGGTCGGCATACCCTTGGTAGATAGCAGTAAGTTATTGAATAGCGAGAGCCTCCTAGATCTCCTTGTTAGCAGGAGTGAAATCAAGAGTGTCATCTGTGGCCACGCGCATACTCTGTTCACTAGAAAATATAATAAATGTACAATTGATGTATGTCCGGCAACGTGCTTTCAATGGAAATCAGGCGCCCAAACTTTGCTAACTGACAATAAAAGGGGTTATAAAGTACTGGATTTTTCATACGATTATCATTCTGAGACCTTTTTTGTATAGCTAATTTAAGATGTTGATAGCAATACTAGAAATAAGGTTCGTATTAAGAGAAAATGATTTTTTAACGAAAATCTATTTCTCTTTCATTTTTTAATCAAATCAAAATGAAAGAGATATTTAACATCAGCGATACAACTTCTCCGAGGGGGCCATCGCGGCTTATGGACAAAGGAAGCACACATGGTCATCCAGCCTGTTAACTGCCCGGCGGGATGAGCTTGCCAGCGACAATATTATATTTTTTTAACGCCGCGGCAAGCGGCCCCATCCGTGCTACAATAAGGTCTATGCACCGAATAGGCTGAATACGATGTCATTCTTCTCTGATGTGCTTCAAAAAATTCAAAAGATGCCGACAAATATTGAATGTCCTATTTGCCATCAATCCTCCAAACAAGATTTCAATAAAATTTCGAAAGACAAGGTCATGATATGCCCGCATTGTCATTCCTATTTTCTTAAAAACCAAAAATCACCGCAAAAATCAGATGATTAAGCTTTATCCGCTGCGTTAATAAACGTGGCCGTGGGCCGCACAGCCAACTGGCGGCTGGACTGTGCCCCTGATTACGGCGCCCTGGCCCGCTTAGCGGATCTCGATTTTGTGAACGCCGTCTATGGACATGAGCTGGCTGTAGATATCCGCGGGTTTGTATTTGGCACGCAGCATGATTTCCATGGATAATTTACAGTCCTTGTTTTCGTTTTCATTGCGGGTCACGCTTGAACGCATGACCCGAATGCGAAGCTTACGCAGGGTTTGCATGGCCATATCCATGCTGGCGGGGGTTAACGACAGCATCAGCATATAGCGCTGCCCCATCAGGCGGGTGCTTAGCTGGCGAATGCCTTCCAGCACCAGCAGCGTCATAATGGTGCCGAATATGCCGATGACATAAAGGCCGCTGCCCACAATCAGTCCGATGGCCGCGGTGACCCACAGGCCCGCCGCCGTGGTCAGGCCCCGGACAAATTGCTTGTTCAGCATGATGGTGCCGGCGCCGAGAAAACCGATGCCGCTCACTACCTGGGCGGCAATCCGGCTGGGGTCGAGAGCTATGTTATGTTGCCCCAGGATATCGCCGAAACCGTATTTGGAGACGATCATAAACATCGTACTGCCGATACAGACCAATATATGGGTACGTAACCCCGCCTCTTTGGCCCGAAGCTGTCGCTCCACGCCGATCAACGCTCCCAATGCGCCGGCCAGGGCAATACGCAGCAGTAATTCAGTGTTCATTTCTCCATCCCCTCACGTTTGTTCATACCTCCGGGCCATATCCTGGCCGGTGGGGGTCAGTATCGATTGTTTTGACTCTATCTTCAATCATGGATGTTGATGAGAAAATGTTACAGCGAATGTTTTAATAATAGTTTAAATATGCAAAATAACTGTACGTTGGATAATCATTGTACGATTTATCGGCGGATCATCAGGCCGAAAAAATAATGTGTCATTTTAGTTTTTGGTATTATTAAAGGCTAAAGAATGTAAATAAAAAACCACTTTTTGCATATTCTCTTTCATCCTGTCATCCACCATGTCAGGAAAAAAAGGCATATGGATTTTATTGTTAAAAAAAAGGTAATTTTTTGCTAAAAATCACTCTATTTAAAATTAACAATGTCGATATTAATTTCCTTGGTTTGGTGCGGCTTGAGATCCGTTGCATGGATTGGGGAGAAAAGAAGACCTATCAGTTTTATTTATCTATTTCTCTTGAGAAAGCCGCTTACAAAGACGGGCTATTATACTACGTATTTTGAGCTAATTATTTACCCAACCGCTACGTTTTCTTCGCCCTGACGACACTGGCTTATTAAATTGGGGCCGTTGAGCAAGAACATAGCTATTATATGTAGTAGATAAGTTGGAGAATAATCATGAAATTGTTACCCTTCCTTTTCACAGCAATATTGGGCGGAATGTCTTTTGCCGCGCTGGCGTCCCAGCAAATAGACCAGGCAGAAGCTGCCGCGCATCAGCAGATAGGCAGCGTCTCCGTCTCAGGCGTGCGGGGTTCTACCGACGACGCCGTGAGGGCGTTGGCCCGTAAAGCCGATGAACAGAACGCGCCTTATTATCGGGTGATTGAGGTAGCGAACCCCGGCAATTCCAGTGCCTGGTTAGGCAATGCTGATATTTATCGGTAAATATTACCGATAAGAATACTCGTAAATACTTTTCATTACCGTCTGTAGAGTTAAAGATGAAATTCCTTGGCAATCGCCGGCGCTCTGCAAAAGCGCCGGCGATTGGTCAATAAGAGGGTGGTATAATAAGTTATATTAAAAAAGTGGTGCCAGATATATTTAAAAGCGGCAGCGGCCTTTAAGTGTATTGGTGATCTAATTTCATTATAAAAAACCGGTAATGCCATTATTCAGCTATGGATCGCGTACCGCAAAATCTTTACGTCATCCGTGTCCATTCCACTGGCTTGACCGGGGCACAGGTCCGGTATCTGCTTTCCCGTTATAGCTCCTGTCCGCTATGGAATGCCGCACCGGTATGCGTCCGTGTACCGGGCAGGGCTAAACTGTAGCAAAGTGTATGGAAGTATAATTAAATAGCATCACCTTATTTCAAAAAGTCATCTTTTCGGGTTATGTTTGCTTCACCTTTTACGGAAAATACTGGTAAAAATGCCTATCGCCTTGTTACTGCATGTGGACATTCCCATGTCTTTTCGCGCCGGTTTTGAGCAAGCCGGTTTTCTCCTGCGTCCGGCCCTGCGGGAAAACGATCGCAGCCCGATTTTACCTGACGGAGATGCCGATGAGATTCAGGGACTGCTGACCATCGGTTCCATTGGTCTGCAGGCCGAGGATATGGATGCGTTTCCCAATTTGCGGATAATCTGCTGCCAGGGCGCGGGATTCGAGAAAATCGATCTTGATGCCGCCCGCGCCAGAGGCATTATGGTGACCAATGGCACCGGCACCAACGATACCTCGGTGGCGGATCATGGGGTGGCGCTCATTGCCGCCGTGGCCAGGAATATCGTGAGTCTCGATAAGGCGGTGCGCCGCGGGGAATGGCAGCAACTAAGGCAGATCCGACCGCAGCTTACCGGCAAGCGCCTGGGCGTATTGGGCTTGGGAAATATCGGTTTGAAAATCGCTGAACGCTGCTCCGCGGGATTCGGCATGCAGGTGGCTTACCATAACCGGCGGCCACGGGCCGGCAGCGACCTGCGTTATTGCGGCTCGTTGGAGGAATTGGCGCAGTGGGCGGATTTCCTGGTGGTTGCCACCCCCGGCGGTGGACAGACGCGGCATCTCATTAACAAGCAGGTGCTGGCATCGCTGGGGCCGGAGGGCTTTTTGGTCAACATTTCCCGCGGCAGCGTGGTGGATACCGATGCGCTGATTGAGAGCCTCCAGCAGCGAGCCATCGCCGGCGCCGCGCTGGATGTGCTGGAGGATGAGCCGAAGGTGCCGCAGGCTCTGCTGCAGCTGGATAACGTTATTCTGACGCCCCATGTGGCGGGGCGTTCGCCGGAAGCCAGGGCGGCCGTGTTCCAGCGGGTATTGGAGAATCTGACCCGTTATTTTGCCGGGCAGCCGGTTCTGACTCCGGTACCGGGCATGGATAACGCTTGAGCCACGGGTGTCTGCCGATGAATGGCGGCAAAGATGTGCATCGATGCCGGGCAATGGGCTCGTTGCGTGCGGATGGCCGGTTCATACATCTGCGGTACCGTTAGCGCCCGGCTAGTCTGGGCAGCTCGCGGCGAAATCCCAGGCCGATGATGCGGCCGGCGATATGCGGCAGCCAGGACCGACGGCGCAGCCACCGCTCCATAATCGAGGGCGTTCGGGGCGGCTGCCGCGGTTTATCGGCGCCGGCGGTCATCATCAGCTGCAGCCTCTGCGTAAGCCGGGTGGGCAGAGACCGGCGCCGCTGCACCCGCTTGAGCTGCCGCAGGCTGACATTTCCTTTCAGGAGCGGCGCGGTGAGAATATTTGCCGCCGCCACCGCGTCCTGTATGGCCAGGTTGACGCCGACTCCGCCGATGGGCGACATGGCGTGGGCGGCGTCGCCGATGCATAATACCCCCGGCGCCGCCCAGCGCTCCAGCCGGTCGATACGGATTTCCAGCAGTTTTAATTGGGACCAATGCCCTGTCGCCTGCGACAGGCGATGAAGATCAAAAGGGGAAACCGCCGCGACCCGTTGCAGAAAAGGTTCCAGTCCTTCCTGTCGCAGGCTCTCGAAGCTGCCTTTGGCGATGCTGTAACCGCACTGCCAGTACTCCCCCCGGTCGAGCATGATAAAATTCTTTTTCGGCCCGCCGTGGCCGCTGTCCCACTCTGCATCGCCGGATTCCTTCGGCACCCGAATCCAGACCACGTCACGGGGGGAGCCGAATTCTCGACGCGGCAGGAGGGCGGCCTGCCGGACCATGGACTGCCGGCCATCGGTACCCACCACCAAGCCGGCGCGGATAGGCAGCGTTTCACCACCGGGACCTTGGGCCATGACGCCGCATATAAGCCCGTCCTCCCGCCACAATTCATCGGCGCAGGTGGATCGCAGCAGGGTAAATCCCGGCAGTTTTTCCGCCCGCTGCGCCAGAAAGTTCAGAAAATCCCACTGCGGCATAAACGCCATGAATTTGCAGCGGGTGGGCAGGCGGGAAAAGTCCGCCAGCGTGACGGACTCGCCGAGGAATTCACCCTTCAACTTCACCACCTGCTGATGGGGCAGTTGAAGAAACTCTTCCAGCAGACCGAGGTTATCCAGTATATCCAGGGTTGAAGGATGGATGGTGTCACCGCGGAAATCCCGCAGGAAATCGGCGTGTTTTTCCAACACCATAACGTTGACGCCGGCCCTGGCCAGTAAATAGCCCAGCATTAACCCGGCCGGACCGCCGCCGACGATACAGCAATCTGTGGTGAGCGGCGGGGTAACGTCCGATGGGTTCATCCGCGGTGTCCTTAATAAAATAGACTGGAAATGATAATACTTATCATTTCCAGTCTTGCAAGGTTATTTATTATTCCCCAGACTTTAACGCCTGACTTTCACCACGGTTGCCCATGACCGGATCATGAGTTCGGGTCGGGTTTTTCCCAGCCGACATTGTAAAGCTGCAGGGAACCGTCCGCCAAATCCACGGCGCCGACAAAGCGGGTAAGTTCAGGCCTAATATCCGCCGCCAGCTTGGCTCTCAACACATCCGCCCGTTCGTTTGACAGCTCATCATCTCTGCTTATATTGCACAGAGTGTATTTTTTTTTCTGCGCATCCACTAAATATAGAGTATCGCCGGTTTTGATGATGTTGCAGGCATGTCCGTCAACCCAATGGAATATCCTGCGCCAGAGAGATGGAGGACGTTTGATAGTCAGCACGATGTTAAGATCGCCGGAGACTGTCAAGTGGGACGCCAACTGCTCCACCGAGTCCAACCGCGTGATATTGACGGCGTTTTGCAATGTGGCAAATTCACTGGGGCGGCCGCCGCGCTGGGTAGGGAAGGCTTGATACATTTTTCCTTGCTTTAGGGTGTCCGCGACAGAAGCGGCGCATGACAGGCAATTGGATTGTCCGAAGCCGTGATAACCAAACCAGGAGGCGATGGCGGCCAGCGGCCGTAGCAACAGGGGCGCTTTGCCCTGCTGGTTGACTTTGGCTATCAGCGTCCGGGAGATATACTCGCCCAGTTTGTCAGCATAATCGCAAGCACCATAGCGGGGCGGGGCAAGGGTGTCGGCCAAGGCTATGAGCCCGGAGGGGCCGGCTGAGTTATTGTTATCTTCAGGAAAACGATCTGCCTGGTTTGAAACAATATCAAAATCAATTAATGTGAAATTTTCGTCATCTTCAGGGAAACGCGCTGTATCACCAGGAATATTGGACCTTTGGTCATTAATACCGAAGGGGTCTGCCGGGGAAATTTTTCGGACAAGACAGGCGTTACCGGTTATAGCCGAAAAGCGGGTGTGGGCATCGGCGCCCTTGGTCTTATTAAATGCCTGGTCATCATCAGAAGAGGTGGAATGACTGGCTGTGATGTGAGGGCAGGAATTACTTTGCGGCAAGCCAGCAGTATTCGTTGAATTATGCACCATCAGCAGCTTTTTAACAGGGTTATTTACCGGCCTAAAATTATCGTTATCCCGGTTTGAAGGTTTTTTAAAAGCGTAAAGTGTGGTTATATTATTTCCCATAACTCAATTCCCATTGTGCACAAGAATCAAGTCTTGCAGAGAGTTGTTATATTGGTAAATGATGAAATCGCTTATTATGACAAAATGAGCGAATTTTGCTGATTGCAGCGCGTTGACAGTGGGCGAATGTCCACAACCGGCTGGGCCCGCGGCGGTTGCGGGTTAGACGGCCTATTTGCCTTTTTTTATCATCCAGCCGACATTATAAGGCACCAGGCTGCGTTTCTCCGGGGAAACCGCGCCGATAAATTCTTGCAATACGGTTATCAAGTCCACGGATAAACGGTTGGCGGATGTCATGTTTACCAGCTTATAACGCCGTTTCTGCGCATCCACCAAATGCAGATCACTGCCCGTTCTAATGATATTACAGGCGTGACCGTCCACCGCGCTGAACAGGCGCCGCCAGAAAGATGAGGGCCGTTTGATGGTCAGCACGATATTAAGATTGACGGGGCTATTATTCAAGTAAGAGGCCAAATCTTCAATGGAGTCAATCAATTCTTCATGGGTTTTTAGCGGGTTTTGTAAGGTGCTGAACTTAGAGGGACTGATGTCGCTTAACGTCGAAAAGGCTTGATGCAAAACCCCTTCCTTAAGAGTATCCGCTACCGACGCGGCGCAGGACAGGCAATTGGTTTGACCGACGCCGTGATAACCAAGCCATGCCGCAACGGCGGCCAGCGGTCGCAGCCAAAAGGGGGCTTCACCATGCTGGTTGACCTTGGGTATGAGCGTGTTGAGAATGTAAAACTCCAAGCGCTTGGAATAATTTTTGTCGCGATGGTCCGGCACCGGCAGCCCTTCCGTGTCTATTTTAATCCCCGAGGGCCGGTAATTTTCATCTTTAATAAGCTGATTGGTTTCGGTATATTCTGTTGACTTGCCGGGTAAAACAAAATCGGATTTGATTCCTTTAATGCTGAATTTTTTATCGGCTATGCCTGGCACGGTGCCCCCCTCGCCGTATGAATAGCGTGCGTTCTGTTGCGGGATATAGTTATTGTCAGTTTTGTCGACTCTTTGCAGGTTTTTCGCTACCGGGCCCATTGTTGATTTTGCCTTCCACTGTGCTAATGACCCTTGGGAAGGTTTCCATGGATCACTGGGCCTGGATCTCTTCACTGATGGATTGATAGGCAAATTCACGACATTATAAAAGCTTTTATAAAAGCGAGACGATTTGCTGATAAGGTGATTCATTGTCGTTAAATAATTTTTTCTACATTAATAGATCCTTTATGATCATAAAATTATTCTGGATAATGATTTTCCCATGATTCATCCATTTTTAGCCATTTAAGTTAATTTTGAAAAGATATTCACCTACGTCAAATGTTTTCCTGGTAAAAGAAAATATAAGCGAAATTTGAAAATAACGGCGAATTTACAGGGGATAAAGAGAGTGGATTCCAGCCGGCGGCTGATAACCGCCGCTGATAATGCCGCGCCGGTTATCAGTAAAAATCATGGCCTATTTGCCGTTTTTATCGTCCAGCCGGGGCAGGCCGGAGTCGTCGGCGGCTGAAAGCAGGCCGGTGCTCATGTAGTTGATGAGTTTTTCCCGCGTATCGGCGATATCCAGATTACGCATGGTCAGCTGGCCGATGCGGTCTTCCGGCGAGAATACCGAATCCCCTTTTTCCATGGTCAGGCGTTGCGGCATGTAGGTCAAATTGTCCGATACGGTATTGAGAATGGAATAATCGTTGCCGCGGCGCAGCTCCAGCGTCACTTCACCGGTGATTTCACTGGCAATCCAGCGCTGCGAAGAGTCGCGCAGCATCAGGGCCTGGGGATCGAACCAGCGGCCTTGATATAACAGACGGCCCAGCTGGCGGCCGTTGGCGTGGTACTGCGCAATGGTATCTTCGTTGTGGATGCCGGTGACCAGGCGTTCATAAGCGATATGCAGCAATGCCATGCCCGGGGCTTCATAGATGCCACGGCTTTTGGCTTCGATAATGCGGTTTTCAATCTGATCGCTCATGCCCAGCCCGTGGCGTCCGCCGACCCGGTTCGCTTCCAGCATCAGTTCCACCTGGCTTGCGAAGCTGGCGCCGTTGATGGACACCGGCAGGCCGCGTTCGAAACGCAGCGTTACTTCCTCGGCGGGCACCCGTACCGCGTCATCCCAAAATTTCACGCCCATGATCGGGTTGACGATTTTAACGCTGGAGTTCAGGAACTCGAGCTCCTTCGCTTCGTGGGTAGCGCCCAGGATATTGGAATCGGTGGAGTAGGCTTTTTCCGCCGACATTTTATAATCAAAACCGGCCTGGGCCATGAATTCCGACATTTCCTGCCGTCCGCCCAGTTCATCGATAAAATCGGTGTCGAGCCAGGGTTTGTAGATTTTCAGCTCGGCATTGGTGAGCAGGCCGTAGCGGTAAAAACGCTCGATATCATTACCTTTATAGGTGCTGCCGTCGCCCCAGATGTTGACGCCGTCTTCCTTCATGGCGGCCACCAGCATGGTGCCGGTCACGGCGCGGCCCAGCGGCGTGGTATTGAAATAGGTCACCCCGGCGGTGGAGTTGTGGAAAGCGCCGCACTGCAGGGCGGCGATACCCTCCGCCACCAGCTGCGCGCGGCAATCGATAAGCCTGGCCTTTTCCGCGCCATACGCCAGCGCCTTGCGCGGTATGGCGTCGTAGTCATCTTCATCCGGTTGCCCTAGATTGGCGGTATAGGCATAAGGCACCGCCCCTTTTTTACGCATCCAGAGCAGCGCGGCGCTGGTATCGAGACCGCCGGAGAAGGCAATACCTACGCGTTGGTTGACGGGGAGGTGCCTGAGAATCGTTTCCATTAATGTGAGCCCTATAAGAAATTTTTACAGCAAAATGTTCAATCGTCCGGTATTGCGCAGCCACTGAAGCCACGCGAGCCAAACTTTTTTGCAGAAGGATGTTGCCGTTATCCGGCCGCCAGCTTCATCTTAAGGAAACTGGCGCGAGAACGCTACCCTGCCGAGTAAAGCATTTCCTGTAGGTGTGCGGCGTTGAGACCGGTAATGGAGGGGAGAACGGGGCGCCGCCGATATCCGGCTGTTCGGAACACGACAAAAAGGCCGCCCGAGGGCCGGCCTGTGTCCGAAAAAAATGTGAGCGGCCAACGGCTGTGGCGGTAATTACCCTGGGCTGCATTTGGGGAATTAATGAAACAGCCGCATCCTTTTCTTATTTCTCAGATCGGTGTATCTATTAGGCAATCTTGTTTTATTTTTATTTCTGTTATGCATTAATAATGAAAACACCATTAATGCAACCAGCAAAACTAATCCAATAACCGGTAAAATGATTTGCATTTTATCACCTAATTAAATAAAGAGCGGTTGTTACTATGCTGTATGTCGTTTTTGGGTGGTATCTTCAGTCCTATCCTGCCGGACCGGCATTGCCAAAATCCCGGTGGGGGATACAAGTACTTCAATGATGCGAAGCATACGCATTTCACTTAAGTCACGCATACCCTGTTCAAGGTATTCGTATTCTCATTTTTGCGGCTGCAGGCCCTTGTGCTGAAAAAGGCAGGGATAATATTACCTCGGTGCCCCGCGGACCGCCCTGGATCAACAGCCGGACTCCGAGCTTGTCGGCTCGCGTCTGCATGCCGTTAAGACCACGGGATCCCGGCCGCCGCTCGCCCGGTATGACGCCGTGGCCGTTGTCCGCCACGCGGATGACGACGGCGCCTTCGCGGGGCTGCACGGAAATGGTAATCAGGGTCGGCTGGGCATGCTGTAAGGCGTTATTTACCGCTTCTTGTACGATGCGCAGTACGGACAATGCGGATTCCGGCGTCAGGTAGGCGAGGGGCGGTATGGGTGAGACATCCCACGCCAGGCGAATGCCCAGCGCCTGCAGGCGCGGTTCCAGACGAAAGCGCAAGTTACCCAGCAGCGGCAGCAGGTCGTGTTCGGTCATATCCAGCGAGTCGATAATCAATCTCAGATCCTGCAGGGATTCTTCAATATGGCGGGCCAGTTCCTCGCGGTCGGTGTCTTCCCGCCGCGCCAGGCGCAGCGCGGTGATTAATTGCGCGCCCATGCCGTCGTGCATGTCCTGCAGGATGCGCATGCGCTCGGCGATAATCGCCGCTCGCTGCTCGCGGCGGCTCCCCTCGCGGCTGGCGATGAAGCGTTCGGCGAAATAAAAGATCATGACCAGACAGAACGGCAGCGCGCCGGCGATACTTAAACGGAAGCTGTCCCAGGGCAACCAATCCATGATGATAAAATAGGATTGCGCGACGGTGGCGTTCCAGAACAGCGCCGTCAGCCCCAGGGCGATGAACTTAAGCTCGCGGGTTTGCCAGCCGCGATAGATAAGCAGGCCGATGGGCACCAGGCGAATCAGCACATGAGGCCAGGTCACCAGCCAAATCCGGTCCGTTGCTTTGCCGAGCAGCAGAATGACCAGGATAACCGCCAGGGTGGCGACCGTCAGGCTATGCAGCAAAGGGAGAAAACCGCGCAGCCGGATGTCGGCCAGCCGGTAGCCCGCCACGCATAAAGCCCAATACATGAAGGTGGTGATTATCGTCCGCAGGGCTTGCTGCGCCCCTAGGGAGATCCTAACGTCCAGTATATAGCTCAGCAGGCTGGCCACTGACAGTATCAGGGCAAACTGGATGATGAAAATGCGCCGCTGCTGCCAGGTATAAGCCAGCAAAAAACAGAGGGAGCCGGCAACCAGGATGAGCAGCACATAGGGGGTAACCACCTGGAGCAGGTAGCGTTGGAAATAAATGCGATGCAGGTGCATGGCGGGGCCTATGGTGATGGCGGACAGCCCGCTGCGCACCGAGCTGTCCCCCAGCAGCCTGACGGCCAAAATGTTATCGCCGGGCCGGAATAAACCGGCGGGCAGTACGATAAAAACGGGCCGGTCGCTCATCGCCTCCACCTGTTTCCCTCCTGGGGCGCCAAAACGTACGCCGGGATTAAGCAGCGAACCGTTGAGCCAGATTTCCCCGGCGACGGAAAGATGCGGCAGATAGAGGCCCAAAGGCCATTTCGGCATCTCGGCCAGATTAAAAGGCAGACGATACCAGGCGATGCCGCTGAAGCGCGGGGCGCGCATGCGCCAGTTATCCGGCAACGAGACCAGGGCTCCCGGCTGCGCGGGCGGCTGCGGCATATCGCCGACGATAAATTCGGCCTGATCAAACCGGACGATTTCATGGGGCCGCAGCTGCACCGCGCCGAATGCCGGCGGCAATAGGAGGAACAGCATAAGCAGAATGCCGGTGATATAAAGGCGCGCCTGTTTTTCCGGTGCGGCGGCCCTCATTATATCAAGCCTTTGTTCCTGGCCTGGATGATGGCTTCTACCCGGTTGTGGACGGCTAATTTGCTGTAGATATTCTTGATATGGGTCGCCACGGTATGGCTGGACAGACTCAGCATGCGCGCTGATTCCGCCACGGTAAATCCCTGGGAAATATGCTTGAGAATATCCATTTCCCGCAGGGTAAGGCTATCCGGTCCCGCCTGGACGGCGGATTTTTCGGCGGGCTCGAAGCGTTTAAGCAGATGGCGGGCAATCTGCGGCGACAGGGGCGCGCCGCCGGCGTGCACCAATTCCACCGCACGGGCAAAATCCACGATGGACGTGTCCTTGAGGAGATAGCCCCGTGCGCCGGCCTCGATGGCCCGTATCACATGGGCCTCATCGCCGAAAACGGTGGCTACCAGCACCGCGGTGGGGAAGGTCTGCTGCTGCAGGGTTTTGATCAATTCGATACCGTCCCCGTCGTGCAGTCCGAGGTCAATAATAGCGACATCGGGGACGGTGTGGTGTAACAACACTTTGGCTTCGGCCAGTGTGGCCACACTGCCGGCCAAACTGAGCTTGGGATGGGTTGTCACCATCGACTCGAATTCCAAACGCATAGATTCATCGTCTTCAACCAGTAAAACCTGAATGCTGGATGTTTTCATGGTGGCGCCATTGAGAAAAGAATTTTGCAACTCATTCGCTAAGTCTTGCCATTAGCTCCACTCAAGGCTCGGCGCGATTGATCACAGGGTTTGCGCCGGTCTGTTTGGTTATGCTTGAGAGAAAAAAAAAGGAAAGCCGGCATAATTAGTTAGCATGATCAGTTACTAAAACCAGTTTTGCATGGAATGACGGCATTGGGAAGATGAGATATTGCCCGGTTCAGCCCGCTTCTTGTCGGCCTTGCCAAAACAGGGGGTTCCCGGGCTCAATTTTCAGACTATTATCACCTTTTTTTTGTAGGGCTTTATGCCGGCAGGGACTTGCCCATGACTTTCAGGGTCCCGGCCAGGGCGGCGAACATCACCAGCATGCACAGCGCAACGAACAGTTCACTGCCGATTTGCAGTCCCCAGGTATTCGCCGCAAAGCCCATGACGCCGACGGTTATGCCGGCGGTGATATAGCCGCCGAAAAAAAACGTGCCGGTGACCCCCGCCAGCTCGTCCGGCGGCGCGTACTGCTTGATAAGCGTAATACCGGCGAACTGCGACAGGCTTTGGGCGAAACCGGCGCTCAGGGCCGCGGCCAGCAGCAAGCCGATGGAGGCCTGATATTCGGCGCTCACCACCAGTGCCACCGCCAGCAGACCGAGCAGCTGGCTCACCAGCAGGGTAGTGAACAGGCGCCAGCGGCGCAGGGTGAGCTGAGCCATGGCGCCGGCGCCGAATACCACAAAGGCGCAGGCGCCCGCCAGCAGACGGCTGTCATTGTGCAACAGGCTCGCCAGCAGGCTCGGTCCGAGGGAGATAAACAGGGCCGACAGGGCAAAGGGCCCGGAGAATATCATGATTGCCAGCAGGATAATTCCCCGGTTGTGCTCGGGCAGCCGCGGTAGTTGAAACCAGGATTGTTTCCTGGTCCCGGCTACCGGCGCCGGCGGCGGGATGCGCAATACCGAAAACGACACCGCCGCCAGACAGGGGATAAGCAGCAGGAAAATCAGGCTGGTGGGCAGCGGGGCGAACTGGGCGAAAGCGCCGGACAGCAAGGGACCGACGCCGAAAGCCATGACCGTGGTAAAGCTGGCCACCAACGGGGCGAACCGGTAGCCGCGCCGAACCCCCGCTTCAATCACCGCCGCGGTGCCGGCGCTGGCGAAAGCCCCGCTGGCAAATCCGATCAATAACCGCCCGGCCGCCAGCCACAGCATATTCTGCGCAAAGGCGAAGCAGACGCAGGCGGCGATGGCCACGAACAGCGCCGGCACCAGCACCGCGCGCCGGCCATGGATATCCGACAGCCGGCCGGCAATCAGCAGCGATAACAGCACGCCAAGGTTATAGCAGATAAAAATGTAACTGATGCCGGAGGTGGGAAAACCCATTTGCCGTTGCCAGAGGATATAAAGCGGTACCGTCGCGTTGGCGGCGACAAAAACCAGTAACAGGCCCAGTGTTACCCCTACCAGCGGGGGATGCGGCCGGCGGGGGGCGACGTGATGGTCAGATATCATACATTATCCGTACGGCTTGTGACCCCTGGCGCAGGCGGCAGGGTCAACACCCGATCCTTTCCAATATTGAAGCGGCGGCAACCGCCTTGGCCATTGATGGCCGGACGAATCAGTACGCTATGACGTTTGGCCGGGGTTGTCCAGCCCGCGGGGAGGAATAGCCACAAACGGATGTCAGTACCTAAAGCGAAACTAAAAATTTCATTTGAAAATAAATTTCCATATATATCTTTCATAATAAAAGTTTACTCTTTCAAATTGTGATGTATATCTGATAAATAAAAGGTAACTTGGCTACCTTAAGCATCGCATTAACAACACAGCCACTGGCGACCCTGTTGTTTTCCGCTTAAGCGAACCAAGGAGAAAAAATGTTTGATGTCATAGCCCACGGAGCCGAGTGGTTTATCGGCCTGTTTCAAAAAGGAGGATCGGTGTTTGTCGGAATGGTCACCGGCATACTCCCGCTGCTGATAAGCCTGCTGGTCATCATGAATGCCCTGATCGTATTCGTCGGCCAGAGCAGAATAGAGCGCCTGGCCCAGCGTTGCGCCGGCAATCCCGTATCCCGCTACCTTTTTTTGCCCGTTATCGGCACCTTTGTGTTCTGTAATCCCATGACCCTCAGCCTGGGCCGCTTTATGCCCGAGAAATACAAACCCAGTTATTATGCCGCCGCCTCTTATAGCTGCCACTCCATGAACGGTCTCTTTCCCCATATCAATCCCGGCGAGCTCTTTGTCTACCTGGGTATCGCCAACGGCCTGACCACCCTTAATCTCCCCCTGGGTCCGCTGGCGGTGAGCTATCTGCTGGTGGGCATGTTCACCAACTTTTTCCGCGGCTGGATTACCGATCTGACCACGTCAATCTTTGAACGCAAAATGCATATCCAACTCGATCAGCACGTCCGGCTTTGAAGCAAGGAGAATGAGATGAACAGGTTTATTCGTATTGAAAAAGGCGAAAGCGGCTGGGGCGGTCCTTTGATTATCGAAGCGGTCCCGGGCAAAAAAGTGGTTTATATCACCGCCGGCACCCGGCCGGCGATCGTGGACAGGCTGAGCGAGCTCACCGGCTGGCCGGCCGTAGACGGTTTCAAAGAGGGCGAGCCGCCGGCGGACGAGATTGGCGTGGCGGTCATCGACTGCGGCGGCACCTTGCGCTGCGGTATTTACCCTAAGCGCCTTATCCCGACGGTGAATATCCATTCCACCGGACGCTCAGGTCCGCTGGCGCAATTTATCCATGAAGAAATCTATGTCTCGGGGGTGCGGGAGAACAATATCCAACTCTTGCCCGACGACCCGATGACGGATGCCGCTGTGCCATTGCCGGCTAAAGCGGACGTTATTCCCGCCGCGGCGGAGCTGCGTGCGGCGCCGGCCGACGGCCGTCACTTCGGCGACGGCAAGGAGTACGACACCCGTAAAAAAATCACCGAACAGAGCGACGGCCTGCTGGCGAAAATCGGTATGGGCATGGGATCGGTGGTGGCGGTATTTTTCCAGGCCGGCCGGGAGACCATCGACACGGTATTGAAAACCATCCTGCCGTTTATGGCCTTTGTGTCTGCGCTGATCGGCATCATTATCGCCTCGGGACTGGGGGATTTCATTGCCCACGGGCTGACGCCGCTGGCCAACAGCCCCATCGGGCTGGTAACGCTGGCATTGATTTGTTCCTTCCCGCTGCTGTCGCCGTTCCTTGGCCCGGGGGCGGTTATCGCCCAGGTTATCGGTGTGCTGGTGGGGGTGCAAATCGCCCAGGGACATATTCCCCCTCACCTGGCGCTGCCGGCTTTGTTTGCCATTAATGCCCAGGCGGCCTGCGACTTTATCCCGGTAGGACTGTCACTGGCCGAGGCCAAGCAGGATACGGTGCGGGTCGGCGTGCCGTCGGTGCTCGTCGGCCGTTTTCTCACCGGTGCGCCCACGGTATTGCTGGCCTGGGCGGTATCGGGTTTTATCTATCAGTGATTGAGTCGTTTAGGAGCCGTCATGAATATCATTTACCAAACCACCTTTACACGCATCGGCGATTACGCACGTGACTCTCTGGCGGAGAATATGGTGATTACCTTCCGCGAGGGAGCGCCGGAGGATATAGAGTCTTTTTGTTTTATCCACCGCCCCGGCGAGAGCAAGGGCGATTTACAGTCCGGCGCAACGCTGCAGCTTGCCGGAACCCGATTTCCCATTACCGCGGTAGGGTCGGTGGCGGCCCAAAATCTGCGGGAGCTGGGGCATATCACTATTCGTTTTGACGGCGCGGGGCAGGCGGAATACCCGGGAACGGTGCATGTATCCGGCGCTGCGCCGGCGGATATTCCCGTCGGCAGTACGTTGATGATTCTGGCTTAAATTAATTGTGCAGGAGAAGTTTATGAAGCAGGTTGCGGTAGTCATTGGTGGTGGTCAGACCCTGGGGGCGTTTTTATCCGCGGGTTTGGCGGAGGCCGGTTATCGGGTGGCGGTGGCCGATTTAAATGTGCAGCATGCCCGGCAGGTGGCGGCGGATATCAATACCCATTTCGGGTCAGGGACGGCGGAGGGTTTTGAAACCGACGCCACTAGCGAAAACAGCGTGCGCCAGCTGGCGCGGGAAGTGGATGACGCGTTCGGGCAGGTGAACCTGCTGGTCTATAGCGCCGGAGTGGCCAAAGCGGCGCCCATCACGGCGTTTAATCTGGATGATTTTGATTTGTCCCTGCAGGTGAATCTGGTGGGATACTTTCTCTGCGCACGGGAATTTACCAAATTAATGATCCGTGACGGCATCGCCGGCCGCATCATCCAGATAAACTCCAAATCCGGCAAGGTGGGCAGCAAGCATAATGCGGGCTACAGCGCCGCCAAGTTCGGCGGTGTGGGATTGACCCAGTCCCTGGCGCTGGATTTGGCGGAATACGGCATTACCGTGCATTCGCTGATGCTGGGTAATTTGCTGAAGTCGCCGATGTTCCAGTCCTTATTGCCGCAGTATGCCGAAAAACTCGGCATCCGCCCTGACCAGGTGGAGAAGTATTATATTGATAAGGTGCCGCTGAAGAGGGGCTGCGAATATCAGGATGTGCTGAATATGCTGCTGTTTTACGCCAGCGACAAAGCATCTTACTGCACCGGTCAATCCATTAATATCACCGGCGGGCAGGTGATGTTCTGAGTCGTGGGTTCCCGGCGCTCTGCGGCCGGGAATTTTCTGCAAAGACAAATGGAGAAGGGATCATGGCCAGCATGCTGATGACCCCGGACGGGAACCTTTTGCCAAGACAAACGGAGGGCCGACGATGAATATGACCACCACGCTGATTACCCTGGCCGCGCTGGCCTGGCTCTGCCAGATTGTCCTGGGGGGGTGGCAGATTCACCGCTTCAACCGGGCTTATGATGTCTTGTGCCGCCAGGGGGAGGCGGTGGGGGTGGGCCGCTGCGCCGGGCGTTTCAAGGCGCGGGTGGTGCTGGCGCTGGCGTTCGATGGGCAGGAACGGGTTTGCGCTGCCTTTGTGCTGCGGGGTCTGACGGTCTTTGCCCGCCCCCGGCCGGTGCCGGCGTTAATCGGTCTGCACAAATCCCAATTAAACCCGGATGTGATCTTCCCGAAAGATCGGGCATGTCAAACTGCACTTTTATTAGCGATTAAACCACAAACATGATATTTTCATTTTAAAAGATACTTCCTTTCATTTGAAATGTTCAAAACCGTTTTCACGGGCAGTGGGGGTATTCACTCATGTACGCGGGAAAATCGTTATGAAACCAAAGCAGCGCCATGCGGCGATTCTGGAACATTTGCAAAGCCACGGTAAAACCTCCGTTGATGAACTTGCCAGCCGCTTCGCCACCACCGGCACTACCATTCGCAAGGATTTAACCTTGCTGGAAGACGAGGGCTCGGTTATACGCACCTATGGGGGTAGTGTTAAGCAGGGAAGAGGGCGATCAGCCCATCGATCGCAAAACCCATATCAATACCGCTAAAAAGCAGCAAATCGCCCGCCGGGCCGCCGGCCTGATTAACGACGGCGATTCGCTGATTTTTGATGCCGGCAGTACCGTACTGCAAATGGTGCCCTATCTGGCGCAATTCAATAATATCACCGTGATGACCAATAGCCTGACCATTGTGAACGAGCTGGTGGAGCTGGATAACGATCAAACCATCCTGATGCCGGGGGGAACCTACCGCAAAAATTCTGCTTCTTTCCACGGCAGCCTGGCGGAAGCGGCGTTTTCCCATTTCAGTTTTGACAAGCTGTTTATCGGTGCCGACGGGGTCGACCTGAACGCCGGCGTCACCACTTTCAACGAAGTGCATACGGTGAGCCAGGCGATGTGCCGGGCGGCCAAGCAGCTGATCTTGCTGGTTGATTCGTCAAAATTCGGTCGTAAAAGCCCCAATGTGGTGTGCGAATTGAGCGCGGTGAATCTGCTGATAACCGATCGCGGTATCAATGAGGAATATTTATCGGCACTGCTTGAGAAGGGCATTAACGTTCTGCTGGTGGGAGAGAGTGATGAGTGAAGAAACAGGAATAGGCGGTCTGCTGCAGGGGGCGCGGGCGGCAGGAGCCGATGGCGATGACCGGCAGACCGGGGCGCAAGGGGCGGGCAGCGATGAAGAGTTGCTGTCCTATGCGCTGGAGACCCTGGATATCGAGCTGGCGGAAGCGCGGCGCATGCGGGATCGCCTGGACGGCAGTATCGTGCGCGCCTGCCGGCTGCTGCTGGATTGCCGGGGCAAGGTGGTGGTTTCCGGCATGGGTAAATCGGGGCATATCGGCAAGAAGATTGCCGCATCCCTCGCCAGTACCGGGACGCCGGCATTTTTTGTCCATCCGGCCGAAGCGCTGCACGGCGACTTGGGTATGATCGGCGCGCAGGATGCGGTGATCTTTATTTCCTACTCCGGCCGGGCACGGGAACTGGATCTGATTTTGCCGCTGCTGGCGGAAAGCGCGATTCCCCTTATTGCCATCACCGGCTCCGGCGATTCACCCCTGGCCCGGGCCGCCGCCTGCGTGCTGGATGTGGGCGTGGAACGGGAAGCCTGTCCCATGGGTCTGGCGCCGACGTCAAGCGCGGTAAATACGTTGATGATGGGGGATGCTCTGGCCATGTCGCTGATGCGCTTTCGCGGATTCAATGCTGAACAGTTTGCCCGCTCACATCCCGGCGGCAGCCTTGGGGCGCGTTTGCTCAACCGGGTGTACCATCTTATGCGCAGCGGCGAGCGCCTGCCGCTGATTGCCTGCCGGGGCTCGGTGATGGACGCCATGCTGGAGCTTAGCCGCACCGGTCTGGGGCTGGTGGCGGTTTGCGATGAACGGCAGCGGGTGGCCGGCGTATTTACCGACGGCGATTTGCGGCGCTGGCTGTTGAAAGGCCGCACGCTGGAAGATCCCATCATCGATGCCATGAGCCGGCCGGGGTATGTATTACCGGCGCAATGGCGCGCCGGCGCCGCGCTGGAAGCGCTGCATCAGCGGCATATTTCCGCCGCGCCGGTGGTGGACGAGGAGGGGCGCCTGGTGGGGGCGATAAATCTGCATGACCTACACCAGGCTGGCATTGGCTGAAGCCGGCTTTTTACGGGTCAGAGTGAGAGCACCAGCGCCAGCGAAGCCAGGGTGACCAACAGCACCGGTACCGTCATGATGACGCCGACCCGGAAATAATAGCCCCAGGTGACGGACAGATTTTTCTGCGCCAGGACATGCAGCCATAGCAGGGTGGCCAGGCTGCCGATGGGGGTGATTTTCGGCCCAAGATCGCAGCCCACCACATTGGCGTAAATCATCCCCTGCTTTATAACGCCGGCGGCGCTGCTGCCGTCAATGGATAATGCCCCCACCAGCACCGAGGGCAGATTATTCATCACCGACGATAAAAACGCCGTCAGCAAACCGGTGCCGAGAGTGGCGACCCATAATCCCTGTCCGGCGAGATCATTCAACCAGCCGGATAATAAATGCGTTAGCCCCTCGTTGCGCAGGCCGTAAACCACCAGATACATGCCCAGTGAGAAAAAGACGATCTGCCAGGGAGCCCCGCGCAATACCTTGCCGGTATTGATGGTCGACCCCTTGCGCGCCGCCAGGTAGAGCAGCAAGGCGCCGAGGGAGGATATCAGGCTGACCGGCACGCCCAGCGGTTCCAGGCCAAAAAAACCGCATAACAGCAGTGCCAATACCCACCAGCCGGTTTTAAAGGTACGCAGATCGCGAATGGCTTTTCTCGGCGCCGGCAGGCGCGATCTCTCATAGGACGCCGGGATATCCCGGCGGAAGAACAGGTGCAGGGTGATGAGGGTGGCTATCACCGAGATAATATCCACCGGCACCATCACCGATGCGTAGCGATTGAAGCCCAGTTTGAAAAAATCCGCCGAGACGATGTTCACCAGATTGGATACCACCAGCGGCAGGCTGGCGGTATCGGCGATAAAGCCCGCCGCCATGACAAAGGCCAGCGTGGCCCCGCGGCTAAAACCCAGCTCCAGCAAAATGGCCATGACAATCGGCGTCAGTATCAGCGCCGCGCCGTCATTGGCGAACAGCGCGGCGACAACGGCCCCCAGCAAAATGATATAACTGAACAGGCGCCGGCCGCGGCCCCGGCCCCAGCGGGCCACATGCAGCGCCGACCAGGTAAAAAAGCCGGATTCATCCAGGAACAGGCTGATGATGATCAGCGCGATAAAGGTTATCGTCGCGTTCCAGACAATCTGCCAGACCACCGGAATATCTGCAATATGCACCACGCCGGCCAGCAGGGCCAGCAGCGCCCCCAGGCAGGCGCTCCAGCCGATGCCCAGGCCGCGGGGCTGCCAGATAACCAGTACAATGGTCAGGATAAATATTGCCACCGCCAACGCCAACCCCATAACACCCTCGTTTTTTTATGATTTATCCTGCGCATGAGGATAATACTAGCAATAGTCAGGGGGTGTCGGTTATGAAAAGAGTCATCTTCGGTAATCATGGATATAAATGACAGGCGACCCGGTGTTGCCGGCTGATATAGCGTTCCGGCGGGGTTTGCTCATGGCATCGGGGCGTGGCATAAGCACAGCGGCCGCTGAAAACGCAGCCTCCCTGTCGCGGTTCGCCGCCGGTATCGCCGGCAACCGGCAGGGGCCCGGTTTTTTTCAGCCGGGGATGAGCGGGGGGAATCGACGCCATCAGGAAGCGGGTATAGGGATGCCGGGGATCGGAAAACAGCGTTTGTGTCGGCGCCTCCTCGACAATGCGTCCCCGGTACATAACGCCGATACGGTCGGCGATATGATGCACCACGCTCAGATCGTGGGCGATAAACAGATAGGAGAGCGCCTGCTCCCGCTGCAACGCCAGCAGCAGGTTGAGGATTTGCGACCGGATCGACACATCCAGCGCCGATACCGGCTCGTCGCACACGATCAGACGGGGATTGAGGATCAGGGCTTTGGCAATACCGATGCGCTGGCGCTGGCCGCCGGAAAATTCGTGCGGGTAGCGCCTCTCGTCCGCCGCGGTCAACCCGACCCGGACCAATGATTGCCGCACCCGCTCCCGCCGCTGGGGCCTGCTGCCCATACCGTGGATAATCAGCGGCTCTTCGATGCTGTAGCCGATGCTGCGTTTGGGATCGAGGGAGGACAGCGGATCCTGGAAAATCATCTGGATCTCTTTGCGCCATTCACGCAGCGCCCTGTTCCGCAGGCTGAAAATCTCTTTCCCGTCGAAACGGACGTGCCCGGCGTCGGCGTCCACCAGCCTTAATACCGCCCTGCCGGTAGTGCTTTTACCGCTGCCGGATTCCCCCACCAGAGCATAGGTTTCCCGCGTGTTGACATGAAAACTCACGTCATCCACCGCGGTGAGCCAACGGGAGCGAAACCCCTGCCGGACGGGGAATTGTTTGGTCAGATGCTCCACCACCAACAGCGGATGGGCGCCGTTGTCCGAAGCGCCGGGGCTTTCCGGCAAAGAGCGGGCGCCGTTGTCCAAAGCGCCCGGGCTTTCCGGCAAAAGGCCGGGGTTATTACCCGGCGGGTTTTGGCTCATACCGGCGCTCCGCTTGGCATGTCGGCGGTTCGCCAGCAGCGGACCCTGTGCGCGCTGATGGCGGATGCGCCGCCGGCGGCGTCATCAACCGATAACAGCGGCGGCCGCCGCTGCCGGCAAAGCGTGTCGACATAGGGACAGCGCGGGGCAAAACCGCAGCCGGCGACCGTCTCGGCGAGGGGCGGAACGCTGCCTTTGATTTCCGTCAGCGGGATTTTACGCGGCCCGTCCAGTGACGGCATCGAGGCCATCAAGCCGCGGGTATAGGGATGCAGAGGGCTGTCAAACAGCGTCATGACGTCCGCCTCCTCGACAATTTCACCAAGATACATCACCAGCACCCTCTGGCACATGAGCGCCACCACCGAGAGATCGTGGGTAATCAGGATGATACCCATGCCATGGTCCGCTTTAAGCTTATCCAGCAACGCCAGGATTTGCGCCTGGATCGTCACGTCCAGCGCGGTGGTCGGTTCGTCGGCGATAAGCAGGGCGGGATGGCAGGCAATGGCCATGGCAATCATCACCCGCTGGCGCATGCCGCCGGAAATTTCATGGGGATAGGCCGCGGCGCACGCCGCCGGATCGACAATGCCCACCTGGCGCAATAGGGTGATAACCCGTTCCCGCAGCGCTTTGCCCCGCAGCGGCCTGTGTACCCGCAGGCTTTCCCGGATTTGGCCGCTCACGGTCATCAACGGGTTGAGACTCGATAGCGGATCCTGAAAAATCATGGCCAGATCGGCGCCCCGTACGGCCTGTCGTCCCCTGGGCGTTAACGACAGCAAATCCTGTCCCCGGAATAGAACCTCGCCCTGAACATTGGATAACGCCGGCGTCAATAGCCCCATGATCGACTCAGCGGTCACACTTTTGCCGCAGCCCGATTCGCCGATGATGCCCAGGGTTTCGTGTTCCTCCACCCGAAACGTCACGCCGCGCACCGGCGCGACGATTCCCTCGCCGGTGGCGAAATTCACCGTCAGATTGTTCACCGCCAGCAGGGGCCGTTGGGTCATAACACACCTTTGGTTAGCGTTTTGCCCTGAGCCGCCGGAGCATACTCCGGGACAGGGGTTTGATATTCGGATCCAGCAAATCCCGCAAGCCGTCCCCCGCCAGATTCAGCGCCAGGATGAGTAAAATAATGGAGATACCCGGAAAAAAGGTCATCCACCAGGCGGTGAAGATCACTTTTTTGCCTTCCAGCAATAGGTTGCCCAGGCTGGGCATCGGCGCGGGAACGCCGGAACCCAGAAAGCTTAATGCCGCTTCGGTGAGTATCGCCACGGAAAAAATGAAGGTCATCTGTACGATAAAAGGCGGCAGGACATTAGGCATGATATGGAGCCAGATGATTCGCCGGTCGCTTGCTCCCTGCGCCCGCAGTCCTTCAATGTAGTTTTTCTCTTTTACCGACAGGGCCGCCGAGCGCACCACCCTGGCGACGGAGGGGATATACACCAGCGATAGCGCCAGCACGACGTTGGCGATATCCGGCCCAAGAATGCCCACGATGGCAATGGCCAGCAACAGCGACGGGAAAGCGAACAGGCCGTCGCAAATCCGCATGGCGATGAGGTCAACAACGCGGTAGCCGGCGGATAACAGGCCGATGACCATGCCCAGCACACCGGCTGAGACCGTCACCGAAAGCCCCACCGCCAGGGAAATCCGGATGGCGAAAGCCACCCGGATAAACAGATCCCGGCCGAAGTTATCCGTACCGAACCAGTGGTGGCTGTCAGGCGCTTTCAGGCGGCTTAACGGGTCGAGAGCGTAAAGATCGTACGGGCTCACCGCCAGGGTCGCCAGGGATACCGTCAGCATTGCCACCACTACCAGGCCGCCGGTGAAAAGCAGGGTATTGCCGCGTAATCTCGCCATCGGTTTGTTCCTTATGACCGGCTGACGTTGATGCGCGGGTCGATAAAACCAAAGGTCAAATCGACAATCAGATTAATCAGAACATAGCTGACGGTAATCAGTAATACCGATCCCTGAATCACGGTTAAGTCCCGGCGCTCAATGGAATCCACGATCAATAATCCTATTCCCGGGATGCCGAAGACGCTTTCAATGACGATTGCTCCGGTCACCAGCGAGCCAAAGGACTCGCCGCAGATATTCAGCACCGGGATCAGCGCGTTTTTGAAGCCGTGGCGCCATAATACCGACCACTCGGACAGCCCTTTGGCCCGGGCGGTTTTGATGTAGTGCTCGCTGAGGACCTCCAGCATTACCGTGCGCGTCATGCGCGCCAGCAGGGCTGCGATCCTGATGGCCAAGGCCAGGGCCGGTAAAAAAAGATAATAAAGATTCTGCCACAGGCCGATGCCGTCGGATTTGTAGCCCACCACCGGGAACCAGCGCAGATGCACGGCAAAAAAGAAAATCAGAAACAGCCCCAGCAGAAAACCCGGGATCGACAGGCCGAAGGTCGCCAGGGCCATGATGATTCGGTCGGCCCAGCGGCCGCGGCGGTAGGCGGCGAGGATGCCGCCGCCGATGCCCAGCGCCATGGCAATGCTTTGCGCCAGCACGGCCAGAGCGAGGGTAGGTTTGAGATGCTGCGCGAACAAAGACGCGACGCTGTCGCCCAAAAACAGCGAATGCCCCAGGTTGCCCCGCAGCACCTGGGCAAACCAGCGCCAGAACTGTTCCGGTAAAGGTTTATCCAGTCCCAATTGTTGATGCAGGGCCAGCACGTCCCCTGGGGAGGCGTTATCGCCCAGAATCACCAGCGCCGGATCTCCCGGCGTCAAATGCACCAGGCAGAACACCACCACCGCCACCACCAGTAATACCGGGATCAGCGCCAGAATGCGGTGCAGCGTGTACCAAATCATTGAGCATCCTCTAAAACCCGCCACCCTGAGGACCGGACCGGGGTTATTGCTTGTTGACCCTGACGTTCCACAAGATAGGACCAATCAGGTCGTCATACCCCTGCACGGTGTTTTTGACGGCGATAATGTCGGGCTGGGTATGTCCCAGCACAATCACCGGCAAATATTGCCAGGTCAGCACATGCAGCTTGTCAACCAGCGGCCTGGCGGCTTTCAGCGACGGGGCCTGTTTGATCTGATCCAACACCCCGTCGATATCCGGACTGTTGGACCAGCCCGGAAAATGCGCACGGGAATCAAGAAACGGGTATTGATGCAATACCTGGCGCATGGAGAACTCCAGGGCGCACAGATCGAAATTCTTCGGATCCTGGCGCCGCTGCAACACGGTGGGCCAATCGTAAACGTCCAGCCGGGAGTTGATGCCGATCTGCTTGAGCACCTGCTGGGCGACTATCGCCAGATTATAAAGCTCCGCATACTCCTTGGTGGCGATAATGACCACCTCCTGGCCGTGGTAGCCGGACTCCTTGACCAGTGCTCTGGCTTCATCCAGCTTATGCTGATTGTAAAAGGGTTTTCCCGCCTCGCTGTACCAATCCACCTGCTGCGGGAACCCCAAGGAGGAGTCGGCGCTGAAGAACTGCGGGTCGCTGTAGCCGGCCACCAGTACGCTGTTGACATCCAATGCCAGATTAAAGGCCCGGCGCAATTTGATATCGGCGAACGGACCGGTTTGCTTGTTGAACAGGTAGGTGATTAACGAGCCGCCGGACGCCGGGGCATACAGATGAATACCCGGCGCGTGTATCAACTGATCGATATTGTCTT
Source organism: Sodalis ligni (assembly GCF_016865525.2). Taxonomy (NCBI): domain Bacteria; kingdom Pseudomonadati; phylum Pseudomonadota; class Gammaproteobacteria; order Enterobacterales; family Bruguierivoracaceae; genus Sodalis; species Sodalis ligni. The sequence goes on from NZ_CP075169.1 coordinate 2,021,441, forward strand.
TCGGCAGATTGAATACCAGATCGTATTCGCCGGTCAGCGCGCCGGCCAGCCGGGTGGATTCATCGGTGATGTAACGGAAATAAATATCTTTTACATAGGCGTTTTTCTTACCGGACAATCCGCTGGCCGGCTCTTGCCGCGGGATATAGCCGTCGAACCGGGTAAGATGGAGATATTCCCCCTGCTTAAACTCCGCCAGGCGGTAAGGGCCGGTACCGATAAGCTCCGTGACGGGCTGTTTGTCGCCCTGGGCCCGATCGATAATGCTTTTCGGCATGATGGCCGCTATATTTTTCACGTCCGCCAGGATATTCAGCGTAATCAGCGACGGCGTTTTCAAGGTCAGGCTAACGGTATAGGCATCAAGCTTATCGAACCGCGCCCCCGGTAAGTTGGCCTTGCCTTGGGTGGATACTGCCAGCCAGCGATTCATCGACGCCACCACATCATCGGCGGTAAGGGACTGGCCGTTATGGAAAACCAGGCCTTTGCGCAGGTTGAACGTGTAGGTAAGGTTATCCGGGCTGACGCGGTAACTCTCCACCAACTCCGGCACCGGCTGGAACTTGTCGTTGATCACGAACAGCTCTTCGAAAATATTCCGATCCACATCCGAAGTGGCATTATTGGTGGTGAGATAGGGATCAAGGGTTCCCGGCCGGTTGCCGTAGGCGATGTTCAGAACGGCGTCACGGTCGGTCTGCGCCGCCGCCCCGGCCGCGCCGCCGGCCAGCGGTAGCAACAGACCGAGCAGCAGGGCGGCGGCGAACGGCGCTTTATTCATTAAACGACTCCTGGGGAGTAAAGGAACGGACCGAATCCGTGTCCGTCCGCCCTCCGGCGAATTCCCGCCGGACCTGCTGCAGCAGCGCGGCGTCGGTTAATAATCTATAGCCGGCTTTCGCCAGTACCCGGGCGCCGGTGACCAGCGCCCGGTAACCCTGCTCGGAATCGGCGGCCTCGCGAAATTCAACCGTGTGGCCTATGAGGGAGTCCGGGCCGATTTTGATATAGGGATGTGCGGTGGGGACCGCGTGGCTGATATCGCCGGCATCGGTGGATCCTTTGCCCTCTTTGGGGGACAAATCCACCTGTTCCCCATGGGCGGTCAACAGATCCAGCAGCAGACCGTTCAGGGCGTGGTTGATATTGAAGTCCCGCGGACCCACCTGGTGTTCGATTTCCAGCCGGGCGCCGGTGGCCAGCGCGGCGCCTTCCGCGATAGCCCGGATCCGGGGTTCCAGGGCGATGACTTCGTCGCGGGTATTGGCGCGGATGTAATAATGTGCCGATGCGTATTCCGGAATCACATTCGGCGCCTGGCCGCCGTTGGTAATAATGCCGTGGACCCGGACCCCGTCGGGCAGCTGTTGGCGCAGCGCGCTGATGCCGTTATACAGCAATACCACGGCATCCAGGGCATTGATGCCCAGATGGGGAGCGCTGCCGGCATGAGACGGTTTGCCGTAGAAATGGAAATACAGATGATTATTGGCAAGGGATGGGCCGGACAGCCTGGTGCGACCGGCGGGATGGATCATCAGCGCCGCGTCGACATTGCGTAAAAAACCGTGCTCCACAAAGCGGGCCTTGACGTTGCCATTCAGCCCGCCCGGGCCTTTCAAACCGCCTTCTTCCGCCGGCGTGCCCAGAACGACGATTTTGCCGCCGGTGTGTGGCAGGGTTTGTGCCACGGCGATGGCGGCGGCCACGCTGCTGACGCCGATGATGTTGTGCCCGCAGGCATGGCCGATATCAATCAGGGCATCATATTCCGCCAGATAGGCGATGGTGGGCCCGGGTCGCCCGCTGTCTTTTACCGCGTAAAAAGCGGTTTCATGGCCGGCTACATTGGATGTCACCTCAAAGTCCGCCTGTTCCAGCAGCTCGGTCAGCACTTTATTGGCATAATATTCATTATTGCCGGTTTCCGGATGTCCGTGAATATCCTTGCTGACGGCGATATAGTGCTGCCGATGGCGTTCAATGGCGTCGTCTATTAATTGAAGGTTGTTGTCCGTGCTCATCTTTACCCTCGCTACCGCAAAAGTCTATGGAAATGAATAAGCCAAACGGCTCGCAAACAGATAAAAAAATCAATCCCATCGGCGATTAAAATTTTCATTCTGCCGGCAGAATAAACAGGATCTTTCGCTGTCTGAGAGCATGGTCAGAACCATACACTAAAAGGGTTACCGGTTTAAAATGCAAAAACGCATAATATAAGCTGTTTATCAACCTATCGCGTTCGCCAGGAAAATCCTGATTTTTCGGTTTTCAGTCGGCTGGATAATATGCGGCGTTGTGGCTTTGACGTTTATAATGATTATTTTGCTATAATTAAGATTAAAATATAAAATGATAAATATCATAATGTTATAACATATTTGGTTATTTAATAGCCCATTTGTAGAACAAGGAAAAGCCTTTGCAAGCACAGGTCCGTCATTAATTTAGGCAATTTATGGCTGTTTTATAATCAAAATAACGTAAGGGTAGAATTCAACTTAATATATCCATATTTTGGCTAAGGGCGAATTATTTCCATCCCTATACTGGTCGCTCTAACTTATATTAATACGGCTATACCCGTCATACTTCAAGTTGCAAATGTGTTGGCTTCCTACAACTCGAATTATTTAGGGTATAAATTTCGCCAGAATAAAGGGTCATTATGCGTAAAATAGTCAGCCTGTTGCTGGGCGCGGGAAGCGTGCTGATGTCTTTATCCGCTTCCTATGGGGCGGCGGTGCCGGATGAGGTGAGAATTGCCTATAGCGGCGGCTCCCAGGTGCTGCTATTAGCCAAGGTGGATGGTTCGCTGGAAAAAACGCTGGGCACCAAGGTGAAATGGGTTCAATTCGCCACCGGCGCCGATGCGCTGAATTATTTCGCCAGCGATGCCATTGATATCGCCAATTTTGGTTCCAGCCCGGCGGTGGCCGGTATCGTTCGCAAGCTGCCCATCGAGATCGTCGGCGTGTCGGGGGTGATTTCCACCTATGAACGTTTGATCGGCAAGAACGGCATCAACCAATTGAACGATATCGAAGGCAAGCGGGTGGCTTATCCCCCTAACTCCACCTCCCAGTATGCGCTGGAGGCGGCCATTGCCGTCCATAAACTGGATCGGTCCAAGATTACCCTGATCCCGCTGCGGCCGGCGGACATGGTGGCGGCCTGGCAACGCGGCGATATCGACGCCGGTTATGTCTGGGCGCCGTTTGCCCAACAGCTGGAAGCCGACGGCGGCCATCAGGTTTTCGCCACCCGGGATCTGCAAAAAGACGGCTATCTGATTTACAACAACTATGTGGTCCGTAAAGCGTTCGCCCAGCAATATCCGCAAGTAGTGGCCGATTTCCTCAAGGTTCATCAGCAAAAAGTGGATGAGTTCCGCCGCGATCCGGAGCGGGCGGCGGCCATCGTAGCGAAAGAGGTCGGCGCGCCGGTCTCCACCGCCACCAATACCCTGGCCGGTCTGGAATACCCTTCCCTGGCGGAGCAGGGCACCGCCGCCTGGCTGGGCAACGGCCAGGATACCGATAACAGCGGCATCGGCCAGGCAGTGAGCAAAACCGCGCACTTTCTGGAAGGTACCGGTGATGTAAGGCAGCGGGATATCCCGGCCACGTGGAAAGATGCCATCGATTCCCGTTTTGTCCGGCAGGCGGCGGGAAAGTGATGGGTTTATGAAATCTGTACATCATGTCGCCATCAGCGTGACCTCGGTGGCGGCGTTTTTCCTGCTCTGGCAAGTGGCCGGGCAGCGCCACTGGATCGATCCTTTATTACTGCCGCCCTTGTCCGATATCGCGGAAACGACGGTTGAGCTGCTTCATGACGGCTATCGCCAGGTGCCGCTCTGGCAGCATGTGGCGGTGAGCCTGGCCAGGGCGCTCAGCGCGTTTATCACCGCCGTCGCGGTGGGCGTGCCGCTGGGTTTGCTGATGGGGCTTTCGGAACCGGTGGCCGCCATACTGAATCCGTTTGTGCAATTTTTACGCCCGCTGCCGAAAATCGCCCTGATCCCGCTGGCGGTGGTTTGGCTTGGCATCGGCGAGTCGTCCAAATTCTTCCTGATTTTCATCGCCACCTTCCTCAGCGTGGTGGTGGGGGCCACCGCCGCCGTGGCCCGGGTCGGCCGGACGCGCATTCGGGTTGCGCAAACTCTTGGGGCGTCGCGCCGCCAGATCTTCTGGCGGGTGGTGCTGCCCGACACGTTACCGGAGCTGTTTACCGCCGTGCGCCTGTCCATCGGCGTCGGCTGGACATCGCTGATAGCCGCCGAAATGGTGGCGGCCACCTCCGGTCTCGGCTGGATGGTGATTAACGCCAGCGCTTACCTGCGTACCGACATAGTTATGCTGGGTATCCTGCTGCTGGGGATAATCGGCTATTTATTGGATTTATTGCTGGTGGGGCTGCAGAAATGGCTGGTGCCCTGGGCGGGGAGGGACGTATGACGGCTAATCAGTATCCGCTGTTACGGACGGGGAAGCACCCATGACCGACTATATCGACGTCGAGCGCGTCACTCTGCGTTTTACGGAAAAGCAGCGGCAATTGACCGTGCTGGAAGATGTTTCGCTATCTCTGGCGCGCGGGGAGTTTGTGGTACTGCTGGGACCGTCGGGCTGCGGCAAGTCCACCATCCTGAATATGATTGCCGGCTTCACCCGCCCGCAGCAGGGCCGGATTTTGTGCGATGGGCGCGCTTTCAGCGGGCCGCACCCCAGCCGCGGCATGATTTTTCAACAGCCCAATCTCTTTCCCTGGCTGTCGGTGCTGGATAATGTCACCTTCGGCCTGCGGATGCAGGGGCAAAGTAAAACCGAGGCCGATAAGCGCGCTTTGACCTGGCTCAAGCGGGTGGGACTGGAAGGCTTTGAGCGGCATGCCCCCTGGCAGCTTTCGGGGGGCATGAAACAGCGGGTCGCCATGGCCCGTGCCTGGCTGCCGGATCCGGCGGTATTGCTGTTGGATGAACCGTTCGGCGCGCTGGATGCGCAAACCCGCATGATGATGCAGGAGCTGCTGCGCAGCGCCTGGCGGCAGACCGGCACCACGATTTTATTTGTTACCCACGACGTGGAAGAGGCGCTGTTCCTGGCGGATCGGATCCTGATTATGTCAGCGCGGCCGGGTAAAATCGTTGAGGAGGTCAGGCCGCCATTCGGACCTGAACGGGATATTGAGGCCCTGGCCCAGGCACCGGGCTACAGCGAAATCAAGCGACAGGTTCTGCACCGGGTGCGCACCGAAGCACGCCGCCAGCAGTTAGCCAACGGCTGATGTTTATCATAAAAGATAGACCGGGGTTTATTGACAAAACGCCCGGCTGAGACAGGATGCCAGCTTTCGGCTGCTTTCTGATGATTTCGTCCGCTAAAGGGGCTTGGGCGCCCCCAGCCTGGTCGCCAGGGCGGACAGGCCGTAGCAGAGCAGATAATAAATTACGCCGACAAAAACGAAGATTTCGGTGGGATAAATCTGCTCCCGGTTATTCACCTGTCCGGCGACGGTGGTGAGTTCCGGCACATTAACGATAAACGCCAGCGAGGTGTCCTTGATCAGGGCCACCATCAGGCCTATATAGGACGGCATCAGGTTGGGCATGGCCTGGGGCAGCAGGATAAACCGCAGGATTTGCCATTCGCTGAAGCCCGACGAAATGCCCGCTTCCGTTTGCCCCGCCGCCAGAGCGTTAAGTCCGGCCAGGGTGGTATGCATCACCGCCGCCGAGGTGAACCAGCCCAGGGCCAGGATTACCGTCAGCGGGCCGGGTATCGAGCCGCCGAACAGGATAGGCAGCAGGAAAAACATCCAGAAGATGACAAAAATCAGCGGGATGCCGCGGATAAACTCGGCCCAGATAAATAATATCCGCCGGGTCCAGCCCTTGTAACGCCAGGCCACGCAGGCCAGGGCGACGCCCACCCCCCAGGCCAGCACCCCGGCGCCCAGCGCCATGAGAAGCGTCAGCAGTACGCCCCCCGGCTGGCCGTCGGCGAGCCGCCCCCATAGCAGATAGGTCAGGTTGTTGCCGATTACGTCCACATTAAACGTCATGCCGTCAATCCTTTGTCGGGTTATCCATGGCCGCCGCGATTAAGGGCAGCGGCCGCCGTCCGTCCCGGCGTTTCGGGCCGAGCCACAGCAGCAGGGAGCCCATGACGATGCCCAGCAGCAGGTAAAGCCCGGTGCCCACGGCGAAGCCTTCCAGCGCATGGGCGTTATAGCTTTCGACTTGGCTGATTTGGTAGGTGAGTTCGGCAAAACCTATACCGCTGGCCAGGGAGGAGAGTTTCATCAGATTCAGATATTGCCCGATAAGCGGCTGCCAGGCGTTAACCAGACCTTGAGGCAGCAGCACGTAAGTCAATAGCTGCCATTGGCTGAAACCCTGGGATATCGCCGCCTCCGTCTGTCCCGCCGGCACCGAATTCAGCCCGGCCTGCACCTCTTCAATCAGAAACGCCGCGGTGAACAGGCCCAATCCCCAGGTGGCGCAGAGGAATTCCGGCGTGAGCCAGGGGATGTTCATGGGCAGTACCGCCCAGGGATGGGTATCGCCGATGTAGAACCGCCACTCCTGCGGCAGCGCTCCCCAGGCGGCAAAATACCAGAACAGCAGTTGCACCAGCAGCGGGGTATTACGGAATATCGAGACATACGCCGCCACCAGGCCGCGGCCGAGCCGGCCGGGTGTCAGCCGCAGCGCCAGCATCAGCAGGGTAAGGAACGTCGCCAGGATGCAACCCGCCAGGGTGACATAAAGGGTGGTCATAAAGCCGGAAACGATCCAGGTCAGCGGCTGGCCGCTCAGGACGCCGGCCCAATCCGCATGCCAGCTCATCAGACATCCTCCACGCGGGCATGCAGCGGATTCAGAACCTTTTGCAAAAAGCGCTGCGCCCGCGGATGCTGCGGCGCGGTAAAAAAGCGTTCCGGGTCAGCCTGCTCCAGGATGGCGCCGCCGTCCATAAACACCACCCGATCGGCGATTTCCCGGGCAAAGCTCATCTCATGGGTCACCACAATCATGGTGATGCCGCTGTGGGCCAGTTCCTGCATCACCTGCAGCACTTCGCCGATCATTTCCGGGTCCAGCGCCGAGGTGGGTTCGTCAAACAGAATAAGGCTGGGGTCGGTAACCAGCGCGCGGGCGATGGCCACCCGCTGCTGCTGGCCGCCGGACAGTTGGGCGGGATAATGCCCGGCTTTATCGGCCAGGCCCACCCGTTGGAGCAGCAGCGCGGCCTTTTGGCGGGCTTTCTCATTCGGCCAGCCGTGGACCCGGGTTAATGCCAGACTGACGTTTTCCAGCGCGCTGAGGTGGGCATAAAGATTGAATTGCTGAAATACAAAACCGATGTGGGTACGCAGCTGGCGTAACGCTTTTCCTTTCAGGCGGGAGGTGGGTTGTCCGTCAACGAGAATTTCCCCGCCGCTGAGGACTTCCAACTGGTTAATCAGGCGTATCAGGGTGGATTTTCCCGAACCCGAAGGTCCGCAAATAGCCACCACCTCGCCGCTGGCCACGCTGAAATCCACCTTATGGATAACCTGATGGGGACCGAAATATTTATCCACCCGGCGAAATTCCACCGCGGCGGAGGACGGTGCTGAGATATCCGCCGCATCCGCGGCGGATAAAGGTTTATGGTGCGGCAATAGCATGAATCCAGCCTGTTTATTTCGCGGTGATTTTGAACAAACGCGGCTGCGGTGATTTGGTCTGCGGACCGAACCAGGTATTGTAAATCGATACCGCCTGTCCGTTGGCTTCCAGCTTGAGCAATTCGTTATTGACGAAGGTCAGCAGGGTGGTTTCGCCTTTTTTCACGCCGACGCCGATTTCCTCTTTACTGAGCAGTTCCGGCAGCACTTTGTATTTAGCCTTGTCCGGCGCGCCGTCCAGCAAACCGGTCAGGATGGTGCTGTCCTGGGTAATGGCCTGGACGTTGCCGTTGCGCAATGCCGACAGCGCCAGGGGAATATCGTCATAGGAGAGTACGCGGGCGTTCGGGAAACGGTTATGCAACTCCTGTTCGCCGGTGGTGCCTTTCACCGCGCCGATACGGGCGTTGGCATAATCGTCCAGCTTGTCAGAGGAGGCGGCCGGCACCAGGAATTGCTGGCCGGTGACAAAATAAGGAATGGAAAAATCAATGACCTTGGCCCGTTCCGGCGTAATGGTGATGTCCGCCACGATAATATCGGCCTTGCCGGACTGCAATAACGGAATACGGTTGGCGGGATTAGTGGGCACCAATTGCAGTTTCACGCCAAGGGATTTGGCCAGGGCATTGGCGAAATCCACGTCATAACCAACGATATCATGGGTCTTGGCGTCCACGGAGCCGAACGGCGGGTTGGAATCAAAGGTTGCCACCCTGATAACGCCGGCCTTCTTGATATCCGACAGCTGATCGGCGTGGGCGGCAAAAGACGCAACGCCTCCCAAGGCCAACAGGGTAAGTACCGCCAAGGCGGAAGGACGATTAACGGAAGAATGCGCCATAAGTTTTTCCTTGAGATATTTGCTGAATAATTGAGCTGCTTCAGTGGGTTATTGGCTGAGGGCGGCTTTTAGGAATGGAATATTACACAGCGCCCTCTAATACACCACGTATAAAAAAGCATATCTTTATCACCGCCAAGCATAAGTAAAACTTATGACCGGTTTATTTTGGCGCGGTCACAACTTTTTGCTGTAAAAACAAGGGACGGGCAATTTAGATAGCCGTGGGAATTCCTGCGGTACACCTGAAAATAATGCACTGCCGGCCAACGGGGTCAGGAGGAAATATAAATAATGCATTCAATCAATTTAAATTTTAATTATTCAATCGCGATTGATAATTATTTTGGTTGTTTAATTTATGTTTAATTAATATGACTTCCATGACAATTAAACGTTAACGGCTGATTAAGCGTCTTTTGTGCGTATCAATGCTGAAATCGTTCCTTTGGTTTGGCGACCCGCACCGTAAAATTACATCACGATTTTGTTTTAGCGGGGCGGAAAATGAGCGTATTAACGCCGGTAGTGGACCATGTAGTGATCAATGTCGCGGATGATTTGGATAACGCGGCGCAGGTTTACCAAGTCCTTGGATTTCAACTGACGCCGCGTGGATACCATTCCCTGGGCACCAGCAACCATCTGGCGATTTTTGGCGAGAATTACCTGGAATTGCTCGGTTACAAGGGAGGATATACCGGCAGGCAAGGCAACGGCTGGCCGGCGCAGCCCGGCCTAAGCGGACTGGTCTGGAAAACCGGCGGCGCGGACGCCGATGAGATATACCGGCATCTGCAGCGGGTGGGATTGGCCGGCGCCGAGCCGGAATACTTTTATCGTCCGGTGACGTTGCCGGACGATAGCCAAGGGGAAGCACGGTTTCGCACCGTGCGTCTGGCCCCGGAACGCATCAATAACGGCCGCAGCTTCTTTTGCCAGCATTTGACCCCTGAACTGGTGTGGCAGGCGCCCTGGCGAGCGCATCCCAACGGCGTGACGGACATCATCGGCGTAGCCATCGCCGCCCAGGATCCATTTCTCATCGCCGATGTGTATAGCCGGTTATTCGACGGGAACGCCCCGCTTCACTCCGATGGGGCGGGAGGATACTGGCTTTGCGCCGGGAAAACCACGCTGTCGTTCGTCACTCCCCTCAGGGCGCGGGATATATACGGCCCGGCGGCCCGCGGGGATAACGGCGCCGAACGCATGGTGGCGCTGGAACTGGCCGTATCGTCGCTGGCGCATACCGAAAAGTATTTCCGGCGGGCAAGGCTGGCCTACCGGACCGAAGGACAACAGCGGCGGTTGTTCATTCCCGCCGGGGAGGCGTTTAATGTTGCCCTTGCGTTCCGGGAGGAGTGATTTTTGGGCCGGTCTTGTGCAGACCGGCCTGCGAATGCTGGCAAAACGCACGGCGCCACCCTCCGAGACCGCCGGACGGGTGGTGCGGCGCTATCGTCTCTCCCGCGAGGCATCGCTGGTGCCGTTTGACGGCTGCGGCGGATTTATCCCGCTCTCAGATGGAGTAGAGCATACCTATTTTCTTGAGGTAAGCCTGGACGGCCGGCTTTACCTGCTGGAGACCGATGAGCGACGGTACGAACTGGCGGCGGTGGGCGACAGCATATCGCCGCGGGAAGTTTCTGCCCGGCGTTCCCCCAGATAGGCTCGGCGGATGCGTTCGTCGCCGGCCAGGTCGGCGGCGGCGCCGCTCAGAGAAATGCGTCCCCCCTCCACCACATAGGCCCGATGGGAAATCTTCAGCGCGGCGCGGGCGTTTTGCTCCACCAGCAGGATGGCGATGCCTTGGCGGCGTATGTGCTGCAATAACTCAAAAATTTGTTGCACCAGACGAGGGGCCAGGCCCAGGGAGGGCTCATCCAGCAGCAGAATGCGCGGGCGCCCCATCAATGCCCGGCCGATACACAGCATCTGCTGTTCGCCGCCGGAAAGTGAGCCGGCCTTCTGTTTCAATCGCTCTTTTAGCAAGGGGAACAGGGACAGTACCTGCTCCCGTTCGCGGGAATGTTTTCCCTGCTGTATACCGCCGAGGATCAGGTTTTCCTCCACCGTCATGGTGGGGAAAATCTGCCGTCCTTCCGGCGCCTGGGCCAGGCCGAGCCGGACAATGGCGTGAGCCGGCAGGCGGTGAATCGGCTCTCCGTCCAGGATAATCGAGCCTTTTGCCGGATGATAGATCCCCGACAGGGTGCGCATCAGCGTGGTTTTTCCCACCCCGTTGGCCCCTAATACGCAGACAATCTCCCCTTTATCCACCCGCAGCGAGATATCCCGCAGGATGGACAATCCCCCCAGCTTCACTTCGATGTGGTCCAGCGTTAATAAACTCATGCCGCCTCTTCACCCCCCAGATAGACATCCTGCACCGCCCGGTTGTCCAGAATTTCCGCCGGCGTGCCCTGCGCCAGCAGCCGGCCCGCGGCCAGCACCAGCACCCGCTGACACAGATTCATCACCAGGTTGAGATCGTGCTCCACCAGCAGCAACGTCAAGCCCTGGCGGTTTAACCGCGCCAGGAACGCCGACAGTTCACCGGTTTCTGTATCGTTAAGTCCCGCCGCCGGTTCGTCCAGAATCAACAACTGCGGATCAAAGGCCAGTCCACGGGCAATTTCCAGATATTTGCGTTTACCGTAGGAGAGATTTGCGGCCAGCTCGTTGGCATAGGGCAGCAGACCGGTTTGCTCCAGCGCCCGCCAGGTGGCCTCTCCCACCTCTTTGGCCCTGGGGGCGCGGTGTAGCAGGGTATCCAGCAGGCCATAACGGTAGCGGCCGATGGCGCCGACGCTGACGTTGTCAAACACCGTCAGATTAGGGAATACCCGCAGATTCTGAAAGGTACGGGTGATGCCCAGCCGGGCGATGCGGTGCACCGGCGCGCCGGTGATTACCTTCCGGCGCCAGCGGATCTCGCCGCTGCTGGGCGCCGTAAAGCCGGTAATCAGATTAAACAGGGTGGTTTTTCCCGCCCCGTTGGGGCCGATAAGCCCCACCAGCTCGCCTTCGGCAAGGGTGAAACTGACGTCTTCCACCGCCGTCAGTCCGCCGAAACGGCGGGTTACGCCCGCCAGGCTCAGCAGGGACTCTTCCGCCAAAGCCTCCTGGCCGGGGGACGCAATAACGTTTAAACGGGGTCCGTTCATTTCCACCCCTCCCGCAATCCCCACCAGCCGCGCACCAGCTTCAGCGCCGCCGCTTCGGGCCATAATCCTTTCGGCCGGAACAGGATGGTGAGAAACAGGATAAGCCCGACGGTGAACATACGGTAATCGCCGATGGGGCGCAGCACCTCCGGCAGGGCGATTAACAGTATGGCGCCGATGATGGCCCCCGGCAGACTGCCCAGCCCGCCAACCACTACCATGGCCAGAATCAGTACCGACTGATCGAATTTAAACGAATCCGGCGCGATATATCCGGTGGTGTGGGCCCAGAGCGCGCCGGCGATGCCGGCAAAAAAATAGCTCACCAGCAGCACCTGGCTTTTCAGGCGAAACGGCGACAAACCCAGCGCCTGGATGCACTGATCGTCCTCCCGCAGGGCGCGCAGGGCGTTGCCGTAATAAGAGTGCATGACCCGGTGAATGAGATAGAGACACGCCAGGGTGATGGCCAGGGTTTCCCAGAAGATGGCGCCCTGGCCGCCGCCGCCGAGGGTAGGAATATCGGTAATACCCATGGGGCCGCGGGTCAAATCCACCCAGTTCAGCAGCGTGACATAAATGATTTCGCCGATGCCGAGCGTGGCGACGGCAAAGTAGATACTTACCAGCCGCAGGGTGGGCAGAGTCACCAGAAAGCCGATCAGCGAAGCCGCGGCGCCGGCCAGCGGCAGCGCAAGCCATGCCCCGAGACCGCACTGCGTGCTCAGCAGGGCGCTGGCATAGGCCCCCAGGCCGTAGATCGCGCCGTGCCCCAGGGACATCAGCCCGCTGACGCCGGTCAAAAGATTGGCGCTGGCGGCCAGCAGGATAAAAATCAGCGCGGTGGTGGCGACCCGCCAGGCGTAGCCGGAATCGGCATAGGCCAACGCGGGCAAAGGCAGCAACAGCATCAGGTAGCTGTATTTATTAAAAGCGTTCATGTTCGCCTCCGTATCGTCTCAGACCCGTTCACGCCGGCCTCCGAAGATGCCGTTGGGGAAGAACAGCAGCGTTAACAGCAGCAGGCCATAGCTGATGAGATCCGCCCAGCCCTGAGGGATATATTCGGTAGCGATGGATTCGCTCAGCCCGAGGATCAGGGCACAAACGATCGCGCCGGGAATGGAGTTCAGTCCCCCCATCACCATGGCGACAAACGCCTTGATGCCGGCGCCGAAACCCATGGCCGGAAAAATATTGCCGGTATAGAGGCCCACCAGGAAGCCGGATACCGCGCCAAGGGCCGCGCCGAGCATAAAGGTCAGGACAATGGTGCGCTGGATATCGATGCCCACATGCAGCGCCCCGGTGAGATTGCTGGCCACGGCCCGTACCGATAGGCCGCTGCGGGTATAAAACAAAAACCATTGCAGCGCCAGCAGCATGGCCAGGGCGAAGCCGAAGATCACGAACTGCCCGCTGGCGAAGGTCAGCGGACCCAGCGTAATCGGGGTCATCAGCAAATATTGCTGCGGGATGGTTTGCATATTGGAACCGAACAGGTTGGAGACCAGTTCCCGTACCACGATGGAAATCGCCAGGGAAGAGAGCAGGGTAGCCTCGCGGATGGCCTTTGATTTCAGCGAAGCTTCGTCGGCGAACCGCCGCAGCGGCCGAAAGGCGATGCGCTCCAACAGCACGCCGCTCACCAGTCCCACCGCCACCACCAGCAGCAATACCACGAAAAGCGGCGGGGCAAACGCCTGGATAACCAGTAAACCGGCGAAAGCCCCCAGCATGTACAGTTCGCCGTGGGCGAAGTTCACCACGTTCAGCACGCCGAAAATCAGCGTAAACCCGATGGCCATCAGGGCATAGACCAGCCCCTGGGATAAGCCGTTAATCACCTGCTGGAAGAAAAAAGCGTCAAACATACCGCAAACCCTCGAAGCTCTGGCCCGGCGCCGCACCGTTGCGCCGGGTCGGCCGGTTATGCTTTGGTGGAGGCTACCGGGACGAATTGACCGTTCTGCACCACCAGCCGGGTCTGGCTCTTGGTAGGTTCGCGCGTCACCGGATCAAAGGTGGTGATACCTGTCACGCCGGGGAAATCCTTGGTGGCCGCCAGCGCATCGCGCACGCTTTGGCGGGTGGCGCCGGCGCCGCCGCCCTTCACAATGGCGTCCAGCAGGATATTGGTGGCGTCATAGGCCTGCGCCGCGAATTGGTTCGGTTCGGTGTGGTACAGGGCGCGGTACTGTTCCACATAGTGCTTGACGTTCGGCACCTGGCTGTTGAGATCGAAGGAGGTCGGCAGGCGCAGCCCCTCGGCGGCCGGGCCGGCCAGTTGAATCAGCTTCTGCTCGTCCAGTGAACTGGCCCCGAACAGCGGCGCTTTCACGCCCAACTGGCGGATCTGCTGCAAAAACGCCGCGCCGTCCTCATAGAATTGGGCAAGGTAAATCACATCGGGTTTTTGGCGGGCAATCTTGGTGATGATGGCGCGAAAATCCCGGGTGCCGGGGTTGAAAAACTCGGTAGTGACCACTTGGCCGCCATCGGCGGTAAAGCCATGGGCAAACTCCTGCGCGGCGGACTGGCCCCAGTCGTTCTGGATGGCGACGATGGCGGCGCGCTTGGCGCCGGTATCATGCACCCAGTTGGCGGTGTAGGGGCCTTCATAGGCCATGGTGGTGATGTTGCGGAACTGCCAGGGACTGATTTTCACGAAATCGGGATGGGACGCGGTTTGCGACAGCTGCGGCACATGGGTTTCGGCATAGACTTTGCCGGCGGCAATGGACACCGTGGAGCTGAAATCGCCGATCACCCCGACAATGCTCCGATCGTCGGAGAATTTACGGGCGATATTCACCCCTTCCTTGGCATCGCCTTTACTGTCCTCGAACTTTACCTCCACCCGCACGCCGGGCAGGCGGTGCGACTGGTTGAATTCCGCCACCGCCTGATTGGCGGAGTTACGGAATAACGTCCCGTACTGGGCATATTCGCCGGTCAGCGGCGCCTGATAGCCGATGGAGACGACCTTGTCGGCGGCGGCGGCCCAGCCGGCAGCCAGCGCCAGCGACAGCAGTGCGGCCCGGCCGCCCTGAAACCAAATGTTGTTCATTTCTCAGTTCCTAATTGAATGGTACGTTTCACCGACGCCAGTACGCTGCGTTGCAAACCGGCGGCGAAATCGCTGTTGTTAAGCTCATACAGACCGTGCATGCCCACGCCCGCCGGCGAGTTATTGATATCCAGCAGCTGGCGCGGATGCAGGCCGCTTTGTTTCAACATCGCGGCGGCGCCTACCAGATTTTCCAGCACCACTTCCGTGGCCTGCGCCCGCGGCAAGCCCGCCAAAACGCCCGCATCGGTGAGGGATTCCACAAAGTAGTAGATGTAATTGGGACCGGCCACGCCAAAACCGGTAAAGACATCAATGAGGGATTCCGGCAGATAAAGAATCTTGCCGAAACTCTGTAAAAACGGCTCTACTTGGGAGGCGGCCACATGTCCGTTGAGGGTAACGCCGCTATAACCGTAGCCGGTATCGGTAAGGGTATTGGGGATCACGCGCACGATGGGGCGTTCCGGCCCCAGCAACGCAGCGAGACGCTGCAGGGTGACGCCCGCCACGATGGATATGACAATGGCCTGCGGCGAGGCCTGCCGGCGGATATTTTCCGTAACGGCGTTAATGTCGTCCTGCGGCCGGACGGCAATGACGATAAGCTCGGCGTCCGTCGGCGCCGCGGTTTCCTGCACATGGTATTGTCCGATGAGCCGCGTGACGCGCTGTGGATCAATATCCGTTATGGCTATCTCATCGCCGGTAAATGCGCCGCTGCCAATCGCCGCACGAATAATAGCCTCGGCCATTTGTCCCGCGCCGATAAAATGAATCTTGGCCATGTCACCCTCTGATAATAACGCTTGTTGATGCCGGTATTAGCGTATCCATTAAAGATCAAACAGGAGGTTCGGCTAACAGATTATTTTCGCTAAGCATTGCTATTAACGTTATTAGTAGAAAGCTTAAAAAATTGTTTTATATAATCGACTGTTTTAACTCGATAATGATTTCTAAAAGATATCTGCTATAACTATTCCATAACATAACAAACCTGAATACGAATCCTGTTCTCTATTTGTTAATGGTCATAATTTAAATAATAAATAAAAATCGCGCGGTAATTTTTCACCAAATGTTAAATTGATGGGTTATATAATAATTTAATATGACTGTTGTTAAATGTTACGATATTAAATGACGTTTTGCAAAAATCAGGTTAATTTATGATGTGATAAATTAATAATAGCTTATGATGTTGCTGATTAACGGCTTATGCCCGCCGTGCTATACATACAGCGCTTCATTGCAGTGTCATTACCGGACGGCCTTATGGGCGTCGCGCCGGCCAGCGTAACAACAGGAGCCACAATGCAAGATAACGCCTTTGCCTTTATGCCTTACCCCCCGGCGGACGTCCCCCATGCCCCCGCAGGACCGCTGGCCGGATATACCTTTGCCGTCAAGGATCTGTTCGATGTGGCCGGCTACCCCACCGGCGGCGGCAGCCCGCATATCCTGGCCATGTCCGGCATCAAAACCCGCACCGCCCCCGCGGTGCAGCGTCTTTTGGATGCCGGCGCCGAATTGACGGGTAAAACCCATACCAATGAACTGGCCTACTCCATGACCGGTAAAAACATTCATTACGGCACCCCGCGCAACGGCGCCGCGCCAAACCGGATCCCCGGCGGCTCCTCTTCCGGCTCGGCGTCGGCGGTATCCAACGGCCTGTGCGACTTCGCCCTGGGTACCGATACCGGCGGATCGGTCCGGACTCCAGCCAGCTATTGCGGTTTGTTCGGCCTGCGTCCGAGCCACGGCCGCGTCTCCCTGGAAAATTGCCAGGAGCTAAGCCGCAGCATGGACACCGCCGGCTATTTCACCCGCGACGCCCCGCTGTTCGAACGGGTAGGGCATTGCCTGCTGGGTGACGATCCGGCGCCGCTGCCGGCAAAACCGTTGCTGACGGTGAGCGAGGAGCTGTTCTCCCTGCTTTCGGTACCGGTCAGGCAGGCGCTGCAGCCGGCCCTGGAGAAGATTGCCGCCGGCGTCGGGACGCCGGCCCTGCTGGGCGGCGCGCTGCCGGACCTGGCCGAAGCCTACTGGGCTTTCCGCCATATCCAGGGATATGAAGCCTGGCGGGCCCAGGGCGACAATATCAGCCGGCACGGCTTTGCCTTGGGTCCCGACGTGGCGTCGCGCTTTGCCTGGGCCGCCACGGTGACCGAGGATCAGTACCGACACGCCTGCAATGCGCGTGACCTGCTGCGCGGCGCCTGGCAAAAGCTGCTTGGCGATCGGGTACTGGTGCTGCCGACCCTGCCGGATATCGCGCCCCTGGTGACCGCCGGCGAGGAAGAAATCGAGCTGACCCGCCGCCTGTCCCAGCAGTTGCTGGCCATTTCGGTGATTTGCGGCACCCCGCAGGTGACGCTGCCGCTGGCGCACAAGGACGGCGCACCGCTTGGTATTTCACTGCTGGGACCCCGCGGCAGCGATCTCAGCCTGGTGCGGCTGGCGGCGCGCATCGCCACCCATTGAGACGGGCCGGAGCGCCTCATGGCACGCTAGGCCCGCCATCACCGGATCTGAACCGTGCGTGTTGAAGCGATCGCGTGTTAAAGGGAGAGCGCGCCAATGAGGTCGAAGCGGGCGTGGTTTTCCCGCCCGCCGGAGCGCCTCATGGCACGCTAGGCCCGCCATCACCGGATCTGGACCGAGCGCGTTAAAGCGAGCCCATGTTAAAGGAAAAACCTGCCGGATGTCTGTCCGGCGGACTGATATTTTTGTAGCGCGGAAAATAGGTATTATATTCAGCCACTCCCGCCGCAAGAGGTAGAATAGCCGTGTCGGCGAAAATAAACGACTATACTGAAATGCGCTCCTTCATTAAGGGCCGCGTAAAAAAGAATCGTTTTTTTTGTAATCTCCCGTTCAATTCCATGACTGGTCGCGCAAACAATTTCTATGCAGTCGGTATAATAAGGTAACGCTATTTTAGAATGTACTGATTTATATTCCATTATCCTGTATCGTCCATTTGGCGACATATTAGAGGGTAACTTAATTACGCCGGTGATAAAAGTTGATATTGATCAAAATCATTATAGTTAATCCGGGCCCTGGCCAGAATAAAGGAGCAAAACATGCGGTCTAAAATGAGGCTCTCGAGTCAAAATCTGACTGAATTGCTAAAGGGACCGCAATTTGACGGTTTTAGATAACTTTCGCCGCAAGAGCTTTCAGAAAGGGAACATGATAAGCATGCCCGGCGGCGGCGGCAATGACGTGCTGATCGTCTCGTCCGGCCGGCTGCGGGTTTTCCTGTCCTACGAAGGCCGCGAGTTCACCCTCTGTTTCCTTGAGGAAGGAGACATTTTCAGCACCCACACCAGGGCTTTTATCGAAGCGGCAAAAGACTCCGTTATATTATTATCCACTGCCCAGGCTTTTCGCCAACAGCTTGTTGAACACCCTGAAATAACGTTATTAATGACCGGTATATTAGGCGAGGTATTGGGCAGTTCCTGGGATGTTATTGAAGGGTTGATTTTTCATGACGCTAAATCACGTTTGACGGCATTTATCGTTTCACTCGGTCGCGAGCGTGGAGTGGGCACAGCTGACGGCATTGAATTTGAATGTGATTTAACCATGGAAGATATTTCACTGATCATTGGCGCGACCCGCCAAACCACTTCATCTTTATTCAATATGTTAATTAAAGATGGGGATTTATGTCGGACTGTAAAAAATAAATTTATCATCAATGATATTGAGACCCTGGCCTCAAGACTGTCCGTCTACAAGAAATAAGAATGGTACGCCGCACCCTTGAGCGGTGTAAACCGGCATAATGCCAATGCGGGCGCGTGTTAAAGGGAGACCGCGGCAAGGGACCGCAGCGTTCCCGCCCGCCCGGAGGGGATCAGCGCTCGGTGCAGGAAACGCAGGGATCGATGCTGTTAACGATCAGCGCCACATCGGCAATGGTATTGCCCTGCATCATCACATGCAGCGCATCCCAGTTGGGATAGCTGGGCACCCGCCATTTCATCCGTTCGGGCATATCGGTACCGTTGGTGCGCAGGTAATAGATCAATTCGCCGCGCGGGGCTTCGGTTTTGGCAATGGCTTCGCCGGCCGGGATATCCGGCAAACCGCTGATGGCGATGGGGCCGTCCGGCAACTTGGCCAGGCACTGCCGGATAAGGGACAGCGCCATACGCACTTCGTCCAGACGGACCATGGCGCGGGACCAGACATCGCCGTCCGGCTGGGTCTGGATGGCGAAATCCAGCCGATCGTACATGGCGTAGGGCGAGTTCCTGCGCACGTCGTAAGCCACTCCGGATCCGCGCGCCACCGGTCCTATCAGGCCGAATTCCAGCGCATCCTCCCTGGGCAGCACGCCCACGCCCCGGGTGCGGGTCAGGATTGAATGATTGGTGGCGTAAATGCCGCGGATCTCTTCCACCGCCGGCTGCACTTCATCCAGGCGGGTCAGCAGGTAGGCGATGCGTTCGGCATCCAGATTGTACTTTACCCCGCCGATGCAGTTGGCGCCGAGATCCATCCGGTTGCCGTAGAGGGTTTCCTTGATGTCCTGCACTATCTCGCGGGTTTCCAGCACATGCATAAACAGCGATGTAAAACCGATGATATGGGCCATGATGCCGACGTTGAACAGGTTCGATGCCACCCGTTTGATCTCGTCGGCAATCATCCGCAGATACTGGCCCCGCTCCGGCACCTCCACCCCGGCGATATCCTCCAGCGCCATGCAAAACGTGGTGGGATGGCTGTTGGAGCATAACGAGCATATGCGTTCGGTAAGGGTGATGTTCTGATAGAAATTGCGTTTCATCACCAAATACTCCACCCCGCGGTGCACATGTCCAGCGGAGATATGCAGACCTTTGATGGTTTCCCCCTCCAGGTCGAGCTTGAAGTACATCGGCTCTTCGAGCGCCACGTGCAGCGGGCCCACCGGTACCTGATATCGGGTCATTTTTTTTCTCCACGTTGGCTCATGATTTTTTCCCACAGGGACTTGGTGCTGGCGGCATTGACCATTTCGGAAAACGGAATGAATTTCTGCAGCACGGCCGGATCGATATCGTCATCCAGAAATAGCCGGGTTGGATTGGGATGTCCCACCACGTTCAGATCGTAGAGTTCCATAAATTCCCTTTCGTTCCAATTGGCATTGCGAAAGAGCGGGGTGATGGAGGGGATGTCCCGCTCGCCGGCCGGCAGGTGCACCGTCAGGGTCAGGGTGTCGCCGTCAATATCAAAGTGGTAGGCAATCTCATGGACATCCGACGGCTGCGGGCTGGCGTGCTGATAGGCGGTTATGGTACTCAGCCGGCTGCCGGCCTGTTTAATCAGGGCGACGGCGGGCAGCAGCAGCGCCGGCGATGACAGGGTGCACCAGGCGGTGACAACGCCCTTGGCGTTGATATGGATATCATAGGTAAAGGGAGCGTCCAGCGTCTCGGTAAACAGCGACTGGATGCGTTTGATTTTCTCAATCATAGTCCTGCTCCGGGAGTATTCAAACGTGAGGCGGAAAGGCCGCGGCGGCAGTCAGGGCACAGCCGGCTCAGTTCCGTCAGGGCGGCGGAGTTGCCGCCATAGACCTTCTCCAGCAGCGCATCGCTGGGGGGAATAAAGCGTTCGCCGCAGGAGGCGCAGGCCAGGTAGGCCACGGTGCCTTGCTCGATCATGCGGTACTTGTCCTCCTGCTTGTGCGCCAAGTGCCAATCCTCCGTCAGATGGATGGCGCGGGGGATGCAGTAATGTTCACACAGGCCGCAAAACGTGCAGCTGTTGTGCCAGAGGGTGAATTGCAGGCCTTCAGGACTTTCATCAAAACGAATGGCGCCGCCGGCACACACATGCTCACACATCCGGCAGCCGGAACACTTCGATTCATCAAAGGCAATTCGGCCGCGCAGCCCTTTGGGGGTGAAGGTTTCGCCGAAAGGGAACGGGTCCGTGGACGGGCCCTTGAGCAGATTGCGAAACAGGATCCTGATAAAGTTCATCGTGCTTTCCTACAGGCGGTGCTGCCAAATGTCGATGGCCATGGCAATGCCTTCAATGATGGCCTGGGGCCGCGGCGGACAGCCGGGAACGTTCACATCCACCGGCAGGTAATTATCCACCGGCCCGGCAATGGCATAGCTCTCCCGGAATACGCCGCCGGAAATGGGGCAAATGCCGATGGCCACCGTGACCTTGGGTTCGGGGATCTCCTGGAACACCCGCAGCACCCGGTCTTTTACCCGCAGGGTCAGGGGACCGGTAATGAGTACGATATCCGCATGCTTCGGGCTGCCGCAATACTGGCACCCCAGCCGCTCCACGTCATAGCGCGGAATGCAGGCGGTGGTGGCCAACTCCACATCACAGCCGTTGCACGAACCGGCGTTGAGGCGATACAGCCAGGGCGAACGTTTGGCGATACCGGTTAAAAAACCCATAGCTTTTCCCCTATGCCCGCACAATGACGGTGACAAGGCTTATGACACCCAGCAGTTCGGGCCATTTGAGATAAAAAAGAAACGCCTGATCGATACGCATCCTTCCCACGGCGGTGCGCAGCAAGGTTTTCCCCAGGATAAACAGCACCAGGCACTTGAGCATAAACACCGCCACGCCGGCAAAACCCGCCGGCCCGATGGGGAAAAACAGCGTGATGCCGAGACCTATCACCACCACGGCCTTCAGGGCCGACATCATACTGAACAGCGCCAGCGCGGGACCTGAGTACTCCAGTAGGGGGCCCTCCAGCACCTCCGCTTCCGCTTCAGGAATATCGAACGGCGGAATGCCGAGATTGGCGGGGAAAAACAGCAGATAGGTCGCCACCGCCGGCCACATCCAGGGATCCAGCAGAAAGGCGCCGTGCTGCTGCTGATAGCGCACAATCTCCGGCAGGGAAAACGTCACCCAGCCGCCCTGGGCCATGCCGGTTTTCATGGCGACGCTGGCCAGCACCAGCAGCAGCGGGCCTTCATAGGCCAGCACCAGCGCCATTTCCCGTGAGAAGCCGATGGCGCCGTAAACCGATCCCGACGCCGACCCCGCCAGCATCAGTACCACGGCGGGGATGGTCAGCAGGTAGAGCAGCACCAGTAGGTCCCCCAGCATGGCGGCGGGGTGATAGACCCCGGCAATGGGGATAAGCGCAGCGGCCAGCAGCATGCTGCCGGCGCCCGCCGCCGGCAAGGCCAGGAACAAACCGCGGGGCGCCCCTTCGGGCACCATGGTCTGTTTGCGCATCAATTTGATGATGTCGAAAAAAGGCTGGAGCAAAGGCGGACCGACCCGGCGCTGCAGACGGGCGGCAACGATGCGATCTACCCCTTTTAGCAACAGGCCGAACAGCAGCGCCCCCAGTCCCAGGGGGAAGATGGCCAACGGGGCAAACAGCGCGGTGAAATCCAACATGATTAAACCCTATTCCTTATCTTTCGGCCGAAGCGCCAGGCGGATGAACCGTTCCGGCGCCTGGTATAAACCGGATGCCGGGACATGGGCCTGGGACGGGAGGAGGTCGGTGACGCCGCCCTGGTGCAAATGGATAGACACCGATTGCCGATTGCTCAGGCGATAGAACAGCCAGCCCGCCAGGGCGATGCCCGCCATCAGTATGGACAGCGTCAGCGGCTGCCAGCCGTCGATGCCGGGCAGTCCGCCGGTCCAGGTGACCGCCAGTTGCCCCAGTGACAGCTCGCTCATGACCCGGCTCACCGGCACCAGCAGCAGGCCCGGGAACAGGCCGACGGCTACGCAGCCGGCGGTGAGCAGCGACATGGGCAGCAGCATCGAGAGGGGCGCTTCCCGCACGTTGCCCAGCGCCTCGCGGGGCTGGCCCATAAAGGCGGCATGGGCGAATTTAAGCACCGCCGCCAGGGTAAACAGACTGGACATCATGGCCGCCAGTCCCAGCACATAATGGCCCGACTGGAACGCCGCCTGGTAGATAAGCCATTTCGACGAGAAGCCGTTCAGCGGCGGAATCCCGGACAGGGAAAGGCCGGCGAACAGGAACAGGCCGAAGGTTATCGGCATCTTGCGCCCCAGCCCTCCCAATTGATCCAGGCTGTCCACATGAATCTGCGCCATGATGCAGCCGGCCCCCAGGAACAGGGTATCCTTCAGCATCATATGATTCACCAGATGCATCAGGCCGCCGGCCACGCCAAGAGGCGAACCCAGGGCGAAGCCCAGCAGGATGTAACCCAGCTGGCTGACGGTGCTATAGATAAGCAGGCGTTTGATGCCGTTTTGAATGACCGCCATGGCGCCGGCATACAGCAGCGTCACGGCGGCGATGATGGCGATACCGTACATCACATCGCTCATGCCCCCGGAGGTGCCCAGCCGGGCGAACAGCAGTCCGGCCCCGCCGAGGGTGAAGAGCTTTATCACCCCGTACACGCCGCTTTTCAGCAGAACCGCCGAGATATAACCGCTCACCGGCGTCGGTGCGGTGGGGGGGTGCATCTGGTAGTCGATGCGCCACGGCAGCTGCGCCGCCTTCATCAGCAGACCCAGCAGCATAAGCAGCAGTGCGCCGCCGAACCAGGGCAGGGACATGGTGCGCGCCGCCAGGGCCAGGGCGGTAAAATCAAAGGCGCCGGCACGGGCAGTGAGCATGGCGACGCCCAGGAACATGCAGGTGGCGCCGACGAAGTTAAAGATAAAGTACTTGAAGCCCTCGGTTAAGGCTTCGTCGGTTTCATCATGGATAATGACGAAATAGAGCGTCCAGCTGCTCATGATTTCCCAGAAGGCGAAGAAGTTGAACAGGTCCTTGCTGGCGGCCAGGCCCAGCAGGCCGCCGATCATAAACACAAAGAAAAAGAAGAACCGGTGCCGGTGATGGCCATGGGCCATATAGCCGACGGCATAGAGCATATTCAGCAGACCGACGCCGGCAATCAATGCCGCGAACCAGTAAGACAGCAGGTCATAGCGTCCGGCGTTCATCAGCACCGCCCCAAGGGCGACCGCCATCACGGCCACCGCCACCGCGCCGGCATTCACCTTGCCGCTTTTACCGGCGATAAAGGTCAGCAGCGCGCCGCAAACGGCAATCAGCGCCGCCGGCGTCCAGGCCAGATTGAGGTGGGGCAGGGGGATGATGGCCAGGCCTTGCCTGAGGGCGATTTGATCCACCGCCGGGCGCACCAGGTGCTCCAGACCGAAATCGGGAAACAGGCCGCCGAGAATCACCAGTACCGCCAATAAGCCCATGGCGATGCGCATGGACAGCGGCGCATCGGTGGTCACCGTGCCGTTATAGGGCGAAAAAAACAGCACCCGCAAAATGCGCAAATAGTACATGGCGGCCAAAATGCTGCCCGCCAGGAACAGCACCGCGATAGTAAGATGGCCCGATTGCGCAGCCGCGTAAATCATCAGGAATTTGCTGAAAAAGCCGCTGAAGGGCGGCAAGCCCATCACCGCCAGGGCGCCGACGGCGAAGCACAGGGCGGTAAAGGGCATCACGCGGCCAAGGCCGGCCACATCGGACAGCCGCTTGCCGCCGGCTTTGGCGATGATGCCGCCGGCCGCCAGGAACAGCAGGTTTTTGAAGATGGCGTGGTTAAGCACGTGCAGCAGGGCGCCGGCAAAACTCAAATAGGTGGCCAATCCCACCATGGTCAGGATCTCACCCACCTGTGCCAGGGTGGAAAAGGCCAGGATCCGTTTCAGGTTTTGCTCCCTGAAGGCCATGACCTCGCCATAGATCACCGTCAGCGCCCCCAGCACGCTTACCGCCAGGCCGAGAGAGGAGAACGATATCCACGGCAACACCCGTGCGACGATATCGGTGCCCAGGATAACAAACAGAACCTTGATGATGCCGTACACGCCGGTTTTGGTGAGAATGCCCGACATCAGGGCGGAAACGGACGACGGCGCCACCGGGTGCGCGTCCGGCAGCCAGCTGTGCATGGGATAAAGACCGGCTTTCACCCCCAGCCCCGCCAGGAAACACAGGCCGATCACCGCCGCGAACCCCGGCGTCAGCTGCGAGGCATGGGCGGCGACCACCGACATATCAAAACTACCGAAGCGCTGGTGGCACAAGAGGATGCCGAAATGCATGACGTAGGCGCCGGTGGTACACATCAGGAAATATTTTCGGCCGGCTTTGAAGGCCTCTGGGGTCTGTTCATGGGTCACCAGGAAATAGGAACTCCAGGTCATCAATTCCCAGAACATATAGAAATTGCCGAAATCGTCGGCGGTAACCACGCCCAGCAGGGAACCGGCCATCAGGAACAGGAAAAAATAGTAACGGTTGGCGTGCCCGTTATTTCGCATATACCCTTGGGAATAGATCACGGCAACAAAGATCAGCGCGGCGAAAATAAGGGTAAATAAACGGGATATGCTGTCTATCCCCCGCCTGCCAGGCAAAATACAGAGTGGCGGCGGAAATAATCAGGGCGGCGCGGTCCCGGAGCCGAGCATTAATCCGTCCCAGGGCGAAAAGGACAAAACCGCCAATATAGGGGAATAACACCAAAAAACGCCAGGGCGCTTCAAATACCGGTACTTCGCCTTTTACCGACGGCGAGGCGAAGCGTTCGGCCAAATGCAAAAACGGGCCGGGGACCAAACTCATATAAATAGTGATGGCGGTCAATAAATACATTAACAGCCAAATGGGCGTGAACGGAATTGACGAAAACCGTTTTGTTGATGAGCGCCGGCCGCGGGCACGGATTTTGCCGGTTCCAGGCAGATGCGCTGAATAACGATAATGTAATAAACCGCCGCTACCACCGTGGCCAGGGTGGCAATGGCGGCAAGCCACCATTCCCCCTGCTCCATTGCGCCGTACAAAATCAGGAATTTACTGAAGGAGCCTTTAAACGGGGAGAGGCCCATCACGGAAAACAGCCCGAAGCCGAACAGCAGCGATGCCAGCGGCATGCGGCTGCCGCTGCCCGCCAAATCGTCCAGGGAGCTGGAACCGGTGCGTTTGATAAGGTAGCCGGCGCTGACGAAGACCAGCAAGCGCATGGTAACTTGAAATCCCAGGTGCATCAGCGCGCCGGTGATCCCCGATTGATTATCGAGGCCAAAACCCAGCAAGACAAAACCGATTTCCGCTATGGTGGAAAACAAAAGGAGTTTTACCAGATTCCGGATATGCAACAATGCCATTATTTCACCGGCAAGCAGAAGAAATGTTCCTCCCCATGCCAGTAATGGAATGCTGAAGAGTGATACTCCCATGTATTCCTCGCTATAAATCTGAGAGCGGATAAAAAAATCTCTACCCTTGCCATTTCGATTTTCAGCTGGATTGGCTGCGGCTCGGAATATATTGGGTATACGATGAATTTATTAAAATCGGCGGTAATGTCTGTCGGCTAGCTGACAGATATTACGGGACGAAACTGACAATATGACGGCAGGGAACAAGCTCAACGATTAACGCGCTACCGTGAAAGCCATAAAATATGATCGCGCTCACTTTATAATTGAGAATCGTAATTAATACGGCCCGATTAAGAGAAAAAAAATAAAATTATTTTTATTTTGATAATCGGGAAATGAAAACGAATTAAAATTGATCTCAATCAATAAAATATACGAACGAGAATTGTTCCCATATAAAAAATAATCCGGCGTAGGGGGGGATTATTTTCCGCACCGCTCCGCAGAGGGAAACGCATTATGTGTTTGGGTGTCCCGGGAAAAATACTGGCCATAAAGGATGCCGCTAATCTGCTGGCCACCGTGGAAGTGGCCGGAGTGAAGCGGGATATCAATATCGCCTTTATCGTCGATAGATCCCATGTCCCGGCTGATTGTATCGGTGATTGGGTGCTGGTGCACGTGGGGTTCGCCATGGCGCGCATCGATGAGGAGCAGGCGGCGGAAATGCTGGCCATGCTCAGCGAACTGGGGGAACTGCCGGAATGAAAAGCTTCCTTGTCCACGCCCGTCGCAGGCCGGTATGTCCAGCGTCAGGCGACAGCGATGGGATGCCGGACATGCCGGTGTCGTCCATCGCACGCGGGCGAGGAGTAATTATTACGGCCCGGAACGCGTCGGGCCGTCATCGGCCGCGGGAGAACCGGCTATGCATGAAGCGGCGTTAACCCAGGGACTGGTAAACATCCTGTTAAAGGAGGCGGCCCGCCACCAGGTCCGGTCCATTACCCTGGTGCGGCTGAAAGTAGGACGAATGAAGGCGGTGGAGCCACAGGCGCTGGTTTTCTGCTTCGGAGCCTTTACCGAAGGTACGCTGGCGGAAGGGGCCGAGCTGATTATCGAACCGGTGCCGGCGGTGGCGACATGCCGCGGCTGCGGCGGAGATTTTGAGGTTATCAAATTCCATTTTCAATGTCCCCGTTGCCAAAGCCGGGATGTCGTGTTGATTCAGGGCGACGAACTCTACATTGAAAGTTTTGACGCTTGAAGCAGAAGGTAACGCCATGAAAGAACGAGAAAATGTCATTATTTACGCCAATGCGCTGAAGTGTCTTGGCTGCCATAGCTGTGAAATGGCCTGCGCGGTGGCCCACGGCGGCGACGGCAGTCTGGTGGCCGCCGTGACGAGTCAACTTCCCTTGCATCCGCGCATGAAGGTCGTGGCGTCCGGCGACATCACCATGCCGATGCAGTGCCGTCAGTGTGAAAACGCCCCCTGCGCGCTGGTGTGTCCCACCGGCGCCTGCCGCCAGGCGGACGGTCAGGTGCAAATCAATGAGGACAATTGCGTCGGCTGCAAACTGTGCGTGATGGTCTGCCCGTTCGGCGCCATTACCGTTCGGCGCGCAGCGGAGAAAGATCATTTCAGCGCCACCAATCAAGGCGTGGCGCAAAAATGCGATCTGTGCGTGGAGTGGCGTAAAAAACAGGGCAAAACCGAGACCGCCTGCGTCGAGTCCTGTCCCACCAAGGCCATTAGCCTGGTGGATATGAAGACTTATCGTCAGGCGCTGATCAAGGCCCGGGCCGGAGAATTGGCTCAATCTCAAAAGAATATTACCTTGGCATTAAGGGGACTGTAATGGATATCAAAATAAGATCGAGCGATCCCGCCGTTATCGCACTGTGCCCTGTTGCTGAACAAGAAGGGATTGCGACGGTTTTCGATCGGTATGAAATGCAGCAGCCGCAGTGCGGTTTCGGCACGCTGGGCTTGTGCTGCCGTATTTGCTGGAAAGGGCCCTGCCGGGTGGATCCGTTCGGCGACGGCCCGCAGGCCGGTATTTGCGGCGCCGGCAAAGACACCATCGTGGCGCGCAACCTGATTCGCATGATGGCCGCCGGAGCGGCTGCGCATTCGGAACACGGCCGGCATATCGCGCTGGCCATGCAGCGCGTCGGCAAAGGGGAACTGCCCGATTATCATATCCGCGACGAAGAGAAACTGAAAAGTATTGCCGGGCGGCTGGATATCGCCGTCGCCGACCGGACCATAACGGACATTGCCTACGACGTGGCCACCAAGACCCTGGAGGATTATCAGAATCAGGACAGCAAGGTTCCCTGCCACTGGATAAGCGCCTCGCTGCCGGCAAAACGCCTGTCGCTACTGGGAAAACTGGGAGTGTTGCCCCATAACATCGACGCCACGGTGGCGCAGATCATGTCTCGCACCCATATCGGTTGCGACGCCGACCCGGAAAACCTGGTGCTGGGCGGAATGCGCGGCGCCCTGGCGGATTTCAACGGCATGGCGCTGGCGACGGAGCTGTCGGACGCGATGTTCGGCACGCCGAAACCCGTTGTGACCCAGGCCAATATTGGCGTTATCAAGAAACAGGCGGTGAATATCGCCGTTAACGGCCATAACCCGCTGCTCAGCGAAGTGATTTGCGATATCGCCAGCGAAATGAACAGCATTGCCCGGGACGCCGGCGCGTCGGAAGGCATCAATATCGTCGGTATCTGCTGCACCGGCAATGAAGTCATGATGCGCCACGGCATCCCGCTGGCCACCAACTATCTGTCGCAGGAAATGGCCATTTTCACCGGCGCGCTGGACGCAATGGTGGTGGACGTGCAGTGCATCATGCCGTCGCTGCCGCAAATCAGCGAGTGTTATCACACCGAATTCATCACCACCATGGATGAAAACAAGATGCCGGGGGCACGCCATGTCAGTTTCCACGAAGACAAGGCCAGAGAAACCGCCCGCAAAATCGTGCAGTACGCCATTGACGCCTATGGTCGCCGCGACGCCAAGCGCATCAATATCCCGGATATCAAACAGACCGCCATCGTCGGTTTCAGCAGTGAAGCGGTCATGGCGGCCCTGGCGACCCTCAACGCCGCAGACCCCCTGGCGCCGCTGGTGGAAAATATCGTCAACGGCAATATCCTCGGGGTGGCGCTGTTCGCCGGCTGCAACAGCACCCGCGCGATACAGGATGAGAATTTCCAGGTCATCGCCAAGATTCTGGCCCGCAACAATGTCCTGCTGCTGGCCACCGGCTGCGGCGCGGGCGCATTCGCCAAACACGGCCTGATGAACCAGCAGGCCACCGAAGCTTGGGCAGGTGATTCGCTTAAGGCGGTATTAACCGCCATCGGCGTGTCGGCGGGCCTGGAAGGGCCGTTGCCGCTGATACTGCATATGGGCTCCTGCGTGGATAACAGCCGGGCGGTGCAGTTGGCCACGGCGCTGGCTGACAGGCTGAACGTGGACCTCAGCGATTTGCCGCTGGTGGCCTCCGCGCCGGAAGCCATGTCGGAAAAAGCCATCGCCATCGCCAGCTGGAGCGTCGCCATCGGTTTGCCGACCCATCTGGGCATCGTTCCCCAGGTCACCGGCTCAGCGGTGGTGACCGATCTGATTACCGAAGGGGCGAAAGATCTGTTCGGCGGCTACTTCCTGGTGGAATCCGATCCGGCCCTGGCGGCGGAAAAACTGGTGGCGGTGATTCGCGAAAAACGTCACGCCTTGGGGATATAAGCATGAAAATAGCCATAGCGGGAAAAGGCGGCGTGGGCAAAACCACCCTGGCGGGATTACTGGCCCGCTCTTTCGCCGCGGAAGGAAAACACGTATTGGCCATTGATGCGGATCCCGATGCCAACCTGGCGTCGGCGCTGGGGATCCCCGCCGGGCGTTATGCCCACCTGCAGCCGTTTTCCCATATGAAGGACCTGGCGAAAGAGCGCACCGGCGCCGACAGCGGTTATGGCGGGCTGTTTATCCTTAACCCGAAGGTTGACGATCTGCCGGACGCCTTTTGCGTAGAGCATGCCGGGGTCCGCTTACTGCTGATGGGCACCGTCGAACATGGCGGCACCGGCTGCGTCTGTCCGGAACATACCCTGCTGCGCAGCCTGATGAAGCACCTGCTGCTTGAACGCCGGGACCTGGTTATCATGGATATGGAAGCCGGCATCGAACATCTCGGCCGCTCCACCGCCGAGGCGGTTGATCTGCTTATCGTGGTGGTGGAGCCCGGACAGCGCAGCATCCAGACCACCCGGCAGATAGAGAAGCTGGCCGCCGACATCGGCATCAAAAAAATCGCTTATGTCGGCAGTAAAATCAAGAGCCAGGAAGATAAGGCCTTTTTGGCATCGGCGTTGCCGGCGGAAAAAATGCTTGGTTACCTCTCCCTGAACGAGACGATTCGCGATGCGGATCGCACCGGCGCCGCGCCTTATGATATCGGCGGCGATTTTCTGGAAGAACTGCGGGCCATCAAAACCCGGCTGCTGGACTATGCGGGATAAGAACGGCCGGTATGCATGCCGAACAAATAGGCCGGGCAAGAAAAGCCGCATGAAAATGCCTGCTGAGAATGCCGATGTCAATATGGCCGGCGAGGGGGGACGAAAAACCGCCGCGCCGTCGCCAACAAGAGGTGATATATGTGCCAGCTTAAAGTCAGATTGATCCTGGCGGACAACCGGGAAGAACGGGTGGACGACGTTGCCCACATCGAGGTGTCGCCGGACAGGATCACCCTGTCGAGCCTGTTTGAGCCGCCCCGCGAGCTGTACGGCTTCCAGATTAAAGAAATTGACTGTCTGCGCAATTCCGTCTTGCTGGAATGGCGCGCCGCATGATAACCGCCGAGGAACCCACCATGGCCGATAAAACATTAACTGAAAAACTAACCGTTATGTTGCCGCATTGGCTGGAGCACAACGAAGAGCATATCGCCGAAATGCAAAAATACCTCCACGCCCTGGAAACAGAAGGGCAGACAGCGCTGGCCGGGGGATGCAGCGCCACCATCACGCAGATGAACCGCGTAAGCGATGCGTTAACCGCCATGCTGGCGCTGCTTGATACGCCGTCCTCCCGGCATTGATCCGATTCCGGCCGTATGGGAAAGGCCGCCGCCCCGCCGCCCCGCCGGGCCGCGAAGGCGGCTAACTCGCCCGGCGGCGCGCCAAGGCGCGGGAGCAAGAATTGATATCATCACCGTGGCCACACGACGGCCACTAGGGTAAAAGTATGTGCAACAGCTGTGGCTGCAATATCACTACCGGCAGCCGTCTGTTATTGAAAAACGGCGCCATACGCGCCATTCGCCCGCTGAAACCGGCCGCGCCGCGCTCCATCGAAGTCCTGCAGAATCTGCTGCAGGATAACGATCGGCAGGCGGAACGGAACGCCGCGTTGTTTAATGCCCAAGGCACGGTAGTATTCAATCTGATGTCATCCCCCGGCAGCGGCAAGACCGCCCTGCTGGAGGCCACCATTGAACGGTTGACGGCCCGGGGACTGAACATCGGCGTCATCGAAGGGGATTTGGAAACCGAAAACGACGCGGTACGCCTGCGTAAAAAAGGCGTGCCGGTGGTGCAGATTACCACCGGAATGGCCTGCCATCTGGATGCGGCCATGATCCGGTCCGCCTATCAGCAGCTCGCCGGCGCGGCGATGGATATCCTGTTTATCGAAAATGTCGGTAATTTGGTGTGCCCGGCCAGCTTTGCCTTGGGGCAACACTATGACGTGGTGTTGCTATCGGTGCCGGAAGGGGACGACAAGCCGGAAAAATACCCGGTGATGTTCCGGCTGGCGGACAAGGTCCTGGTCACCAAAACCGATCTGCTGCCCTATTTTGACGATTTCAGCGTGGCGCGGGTACGGGACGAAATCAGCCTACTGGCCAATCATACCGACGTGCTGGAAGTGTCGTCCAAAACCGGACGGGGCATGGATGGCTGGCTCGACTGGCTGGCAGGAGCGATCGCCGAGGCTTGAACCGAGCGTGTTAAAGCGATCGCGTGTTAAAGGGAAACCGCCGTCACTGCGGCATGGAGTTGGCGGCATCCTCGGCAAGTTTGTTGACGGTATTCTGATAAATGGAATCAGGATCGTCCCCCTCCCGTGGCTGATTGAATTTCACCTTGCCGCGATAAACATCGCTATCGATTTTCACAATCTTGGGATGAGTATTAAGCGTACCTGTCGCCACGCAGGTATTATTCACCTGATTCAGCTGATCGTCCCAGACATTGGCCATTTTGGTACAATCATCCACCCAGACAAATTTTTCATTGGCATCCAGCTTAGCCAATTGCTGATTCAGCGGAACCGACAAATACACATCAAACATAGGTTCCACCCGGTTCTTTCCACTTTCAAAATTAACGGCGTCTTGAAACTCACGCCATTGAACTTAATGGTTTTGGACGCAACGTCGATTTTATACTTAGTGATTTTGCGCGGGAAATCCCACTGCCGGATAATGGCCGGTATCCAGCCGGTTATTTTTGATTGATATTCATAAAATAGGTTGCCAAAGAGACGTTCGAAAGGCTGCTGCGGCCTAAACCGATGAAATTATCACCCCCAGCACATCCAGCACCGTGGCGCCGTTATCCAGCGTGCTTCTCTTTACATTTATTTCCTGCTTTTTATCCGTATCGCCGCGAATGATAAAAAACAAATCCTTCCGATCATTTTTGGTTAATATGTCATAGGCAGTATTGTTCATGGCCAGATGATCGGAAGAAACCACAATCACTGTATTACTGAAATAGGGTGATTGTTTTATTTTATCAATCAGGTCCGCGATATGTTGCTGGCTGCAGGCAACGGCGCTCAGGGAGCTGTTTTCCACATGATTAAATTCGTAGGTTTTTTTAGTACAGGTTCTGGAAATATAACCATCCGGATGATGGGTATCCACCGTTAAAGCAAACAAAGCGAATCGTTTATTCTCTTTGGACAGCTCGACATATTTATTATAAACGATATCCAATAGGGTATCGTCATACCAGCCCCATTCATTTTTGTAATTCGGGTCCTCCACCTGATCCTGCAACTCCTGGAGCCCGTATAAATGATCGATACCGTGAGACTTCAAAAACAGGCCTTTACCACCGAAGGCCAAATCGGCGCCCTGGTAAAAATAGGTGTCATAGCCTGAAGAGTGAAGAACGTCGCCCAGGCAAACCGCATGGGGATAGAAGGTAGACAGGGAACTGGATGCATTGCCGTCAAAGGGGGCGAATAAAGGGATACCGCACTGGGACGCCACAATGCCGGCAATGGTATAGCCCGTGCCGGGTAACTGGATAGTATTTTCAAAAGAAGTGGAATCGACTTTATCCGAATTGAGCTCGGAGGTTAAACCGGGAAATACATCTTGATCAAAATAGGTCTTTTCCAGGCTTTCGGCATAGATATAAATTAAATTGGGCTTTTTGCCCGACATGGTTTTTTTGGGTGTTTTATAATAGCTATAAAAATCGGATTTATCCTGACCGAATTCAGACTTCATCAAGCCGGCAATTTCCCCGAACGCCGGAGTGACCACCACCGAGGCGCCGGCGAAAATCAAAGCCAGAATACTGTATAAGACATTAGTATTTTTGCCGCTGGTCCTGAGCAAAACCCATGACATCAAGCCGAACACCGCCAGGGAAACCAGTAAAAAACCCGCAAAGGGTAAGATGTATTTCCCCACGCCGGCGCCGGTGAGATTGCTGGTAATGGTATACAAGACTGAATCGTTGATACCGTCGCCGGTAAAATAATTACTGGCTACTCGAATTAAATTAAGAACAATATAAAGCCCTAGTATAAATAATACTAATATAAACCATAGCTTATTTCGATCGGCCCGCAGCGAGTATATTATGATGGATGTCACAAATAACACAGCTGAAAGTATTTCTGCAGACATCTAGATGCCTCCGCAACTGGTTACGGTAAAACCTTGTCCCGACAAACAGTAACGATTCAATGCGGTCATCCGTCCCGTTTCTTCTAATAATAGCTATATATACCAATCAATGTTTGGCGGAGCCAGAGATTTTTAGCCGACAGCCGCCGCAAAGGCGGGGCAGGCTTGTTTCCGCCGGCACCGTTATAGTGCGTCGGCGTGGGGTATTTATGATGGTATTGATTCTAATTCAATGGGTTAACCAGGGGGGGGATCGTTCTGAAACGCACCTCCACCGACGGTCGGCAATATCAGGGGACGCAAAATTTTACACACTTTTTGCTGCAACTATATGACGGTGGATTTTTGCATGCGCTTACTGCCCGCCGTCCGCCACCAGTCGGGTAAAACGGATTTGATGGCTGACGATTATCATGCTCAGCCCGAACGCCTGCGCCAGGCTGCGGATGATTTTCAGCGCTTTATCCACCCGATTGGCATCCTGCGCGGGGAGGGTGCGAGTGGACGGTTTGTGATTTAAATCAGAAGAACAGGAAAAAAATCAGGTGTGCCGGCCATGAAAAAAACCAAACAGTCATGAGCGGTATGCAGCATAAAATAGTAAAAGCGATTGTCTCTGCGTTTTTTATTTTTATTTAGAATAGCTGTTATAAAACAAAGCTCTGTAGGACGCTGTTTTTTTAATCACCAAACGGGCCGGCAATGACCGGCCCTAACCCTGATGTCTTCACTTTAGCTATTATGTGTTCAGCTATACTAAACACAAGTGATGTTAAAGGATGCTAAACAGATAAGCAAGTAAACAATATTAATATATCGAAATGATCCCAAAACGCCTGAAAGATGCCCGTAAAGGGCGAGACTGACGCAAGAAAAATTGGCCGTTATGGCGGGAATAGATGAATCCACGGCCCGATCCCGCATCAGCCAGTATGAAAATGGTATTTACCGGCCCAATTTTGAGACATGCTGCGCTTTCGCCCGGGTACTCGAAGTACCGGAATGCTACTTTTACACTGTAGACGATACCTTTGCGTCCGCGTTGCTAACCCTATACAGCGTGAAATTTCTGGAAAAGAAGAGTTAAGCGCCCCGCGACAGGCCTGGCCTACGGCCCCTCAAAACAAAGGCCAGCCTAGGCTGGCCTCAGACTGCTGACAAATGCACTCGAAGTCAATAAGGCGGGGCAGGTTGCCAGAAGAGTAAACCGTCCGCGCCATGGACCAATACGCCGGGAGCGTATTGGAACAACGCTGTCAGGCGTTGGCCCGTAGGGTGACCCTCAGGGATGAGGGTCATAATCGCGCGGATCGAGCCTACAGGGATGTATTCACGGCGTGTTTACGATCTGGTAGCCTGCCCCGACCGAACACTTTGTCAACAAGCTCAGGCCAGCCTAGGCTGGCCTGGTGTGTTGCCGGGCGGCAACCACAGCTTATTCGGGGACTTTCTTCAGTTCAAGCCGCTGGATTTTACCCACCACCAGCAGATAACAGAGCATGGACATCAGCGCCGAACAGCCGACGAAGATCAGCGCGGCGTTAAACGAATGCAGGCCCTTGACCAGATAGCCGATCAGCAGCGGCGTCACGATGGATGCCACATTGCCGAACATATTAAAAATCGCGCCGCACAGTCCGATGACCTCTTTGGGCGCGGTATCGGCGATAACCGGCCAACCCAGCGCGCCGAAACCTTTGCCGAAGAAGGCCAAGGCCATCAGCGCCACCACCAAAACGGTGTTATTGGTGTAGTTGCACAAAATCATGCTTGACGCCAACAGCATGCCGAAAACAATCGGTGCCTTGCGGGCAAAGGTCAAGGAACAGCCGCGTTTGAGCAGCAGATCGGAAACCATGCCGCCGGAAATGCCGCCCAAAAGCCGCATATCGCCGGAATAGAGGCAATGATACCCACTTTCATAATGGTCATGCCTTTTTCCTGCACCAGATAAATCGGGAACCAGGTCAGGAAAAACCAGGTAATGGTATTTAAAAAATACTGGCCGAAAAATATACCCAGCATCATTCGACTGCTTAATAGCTGTTTGACATAATTCCATTTGGGGCCTTGGCGGGCGCTTTTTTTCTGATCCATATTCACTACGCCGCCGCCCTGTTCAATATAATCGAGTTCTTCACGGGAAGCGTAGGGGGATTCAAACGGGTTATGAACGAATTTGGTCCATATAATGGTTAATACAAATCCGATGACGCCCATAATGACAAAGACGTGTTGCCAGCTCCAGGCATAAACCAGCCAGCCAAGAAACGGCGAGAAAATGGCCAGTGAGAAATATTGCGCCGCATTGAATATGGATGAGGCGGTGGCGCGCTCTTTGGCGGGGGACCAGGCGGGGACTATTCGCGCATTGGCTGGGAAAGCCGGCGCTTCGGCAAAACCAAGCATAAACTGCAGCATAAACAGTGATAACACGGCGGCGGAAATGGATAATCCGCCGACAAATCCCTGCAACAGGGTAAACAGCGACCAGAAAAACAGACTAAAGCTGTACACTTTTATGGAACCGAACTTGTCCAGCAGCCAGCCGCCCGGTATTTGCATTACCAGGTAGGCAATACCGAAGGCGGAAAATATCTGGCCCAAATCCACTACGTCTAACCCCAGCTCTTTCGAGACCTGCGTACCGGCAATGGACAGGGTAACCCGATCGGCATAATTTACCGCTGTAATAATGAAAATAATGAGCAAAACATAAAAACGGACGTGAGTTCGTTTTTTAGTTAATAAACTCGTTTCAACCGCCATGATATTTCTCCACGTGAATTTTGCTTTTGCGTGCGGCATGTGCTGCGGAGCTGTTAAAAAGCCCGTTAGACATAAATATAATTGTGAAAAGGAAAGCATTAATTAAGGCGGGCATTTTCACAATGAAATTCCCTGCAGCGAAAATAACGTCTCATCAACCGCTCCGCTCTTTTGCCGAGAATGGCAGTATAAAAGCGGGGTGGCTAAGTCATTATGCAAATGACCAATCTTATGGCGGTTCAAGGGTCTTTTGTGATATCAGGTTGAATGTGCTTAAGGTCACATTACGACAACATGGCGTGGAAGAATATTCAAAATATGACAATAATCACAATGGGTTGGGCGGATGCCAGACTTTTGCGGTTATATGCCCAACTATTGCGTGCCGAAAAGGGCGGTTCCCATCACCACGAGGTCCCCCGGCAGATTCCTGAGCAGCCCGGCGTGGTGTCTTTGCATTTTACCGTCGTGCACTACCGGCAATCCCGCCGGCAGTCGGCGGGCCTTCGCCAGCATTTCCGGCATAAAATCACCGCCCCCCGGCGGGGCGCTTAATATCAGCGCGCCGTCCGCTTCGTCCAGTAAATGTCGCACCGACGAAACGCTGACATGCGGACTGAGGGCCAGATAGGCGCGGGATTTATAGTCTCTGATGGCGCGCAGCAGCGCCAGCGGATTTTCGCAGGTTTCGGGATGAAAGGCTATCCAGCGCGCGCCCATCTCGGCAAAGCGCAGCGCCCAGGATTGCGGATGCCGGATCATCAAATGGACGTCGATGGGCAAATCAACGCTATCCCGCAATTGGCGGAACAGGGTCTGGTTAAGGCCGTGGAACGGCACGAAAAGCCCGTCCATCACATCAAAATGCAGGGATTCGAGATGCGGCAATAGCGGCAGCAGCTGCGCCATAATACAGCGCTGATCGGCGGCATAGACGCTGGCGGAAATATTCACGCCGCCGCCGTTTCGCTGTCCCAGGCCGCTTTGCGCAACATTGCCGCCGTGATTTCACCGGCGGGAAGGATAACCCCGTCGCACCGCCCGTGCCGGAAAACGGTAATCACATCCGCCACTTCCAGCAGCTCTTCTTCTTCGCTGGAGACCATGATCACGCAGCAGCCGGCATCCGCCAGTTGCCGGATGATCCGATAAATATCCGCCTTGGCGCCGATATCCACTCCCTTGGTGGGCTCATCCAGCAAAATAAGCGTGGCCTGCTGGCCTATTACCCGGGCGAACAATACTTTCTGTTGGTTGCCGCCGGATAAGGATTGGATCGGCCCGTCCAGCGAACCGAGGGTATTCATGCTGTGCAAGATAGTCCGCGCGTTCCGGTCCGCACTGCGGTGGTTTACCATGCCGCCCTGCCGGAAACGGCGCAATATCGGCAGCACGGCATTGGTCAGGCTCGACATTTTCGGGATGAAGCCGTCTTTTTTACGTTCTTCGGTAAGATAGGCGATGCCTCGTTTGATGGCCAACGCCGGGTTGGCGGGATGATAGGGACAGCCGTTCAGTACGATCTGGCCGCCGGTCATGCTCTCCAATCCGTAGAGAGTACGGCAAAAACGTGTCCGGCCGGCGCCGGCCAGACCGTAGACGCCCAATATTTCGCCGCGCCGGGCGCTCAGGCGAATATTTTTCAAGCGCGGGGTGGAGAGCTGATTGACGCTCAGGAACGGCGTCTTGTCTCCGTCGATCCCGCGGTGGCGCTGTTCCGTCCGCCGGTAGGCGGCGGCGTCCCCCACGATGGCATCGACAATGGCCTGTTTGCCGAGACTCTGTTTGTCGGCATGGTAAATCACCCGGCCGGCGCACATGACGGTGGCTTCGTCGCACACCCCCAGTACTTCGTCCAGCTTATGGGATACCAGCACCACGCCGATGTTTTTTTCCACAGCGATATGCCGAACCGCCTTCAGCAATTCTTCGGCCTGACCGCCCTCCAAGGCGGTGGTGGGTTCATCCAGGAATAAAAAACGCGCGTCGCGATCGAGATTGGCAATCACCTCCAGCATCTGTTTATCGGGGTGCGACAGATTTTTCACCAGGTCGCCGGCGTTGAAATGCAGCCCGTATTCAGCGATAACCCGCTGGGTATGGTGCAGCATCGCCGTCTTGTCGAGAAAACCGCGCCGCCGTATTTCCCGGCCGAGGAACAGATTCTGCCAGACATACATATCGGGTATCAGCCGCAGCTCCTGGTAAACGCAGGCGATGCCCTCCTTGAGAGCATCCCTTGGCGAAGCGAGGCGGATGACGCGATCTCCCAGCAGAAGCCGGCCCTCTTCGTGGCTGTTCACGCCGGCCAGAATTTTCAGCAGGGTGGTTTTACCGGCGCCGTTATGACCGAACAGGCCGTGGATTTTTCCGGGTTCGACGCAAAAATCCACTCCGTGCAGGACCTGCACGCCTGAAAACGCGATTTTGATGCCGCGGGCAGCATAATTCATCGTATCTCGCCTCCGCCTTTATGCCTTAATATGCCGCGTCGATGACTTTGGGGGCATTGTCTTTATTCACCAGCAGCGGCGGACTGTTCAGCAGCGGCGGCAGGGTTTCCCCGGCAAAATGTTTTTTCACGCTGTCCACCAGCAGGGAGGCCAGCTTCACCGGTTCCTGGATCGCGCCGGCTTTAAGAATGCTGTTGTCCTCAATGCGTTTGACGCCTTCTTTATCCACAAAGCTGTAAAGCTGCACGTTGCCTTTCTTGCCCAACTGTTCAATGGCCGCCGCGGCGCCCAGCGCCGAAGGTTCGGTATCGGAAAATACCACCGTCATTTCCGGGTTGCCCTGCAGCATTTCCGTGGTGACCTTGAGGGAGGTGGTCTCTTCCACCTTGCCGTTCACCAGCGCCACCACTTTCAGGTTGGGATTGGACGCGATGGCCTGTTTGAATCCGTCGTCGCGGGCGTTGGCGGAGATGGAGGTCGGTTCGCCGACGATACCGATGACCGCTTTGCCATCGGGGCCCAGGTCTTTCACCAACTGCTCGCCGATATAATGGCCGCCTTCCGCCTGATCGGTTTGCACGCCCTGCACGACGCTGACGCCCTGCTGCTTCATACCGTCGATATCGGGCAGCAGATTAATGGTAAAGGCCGGAATCTTGGCGCGGTTTAACTCACCGATGACCGCTACGCAGGGGCCTGAGGAGACACAGTTCACCGCCACGGCGTCAACTTTCTGCTGCACGAGACTCTGCACCTGGGAGAGCTGTTTGGCGTCATCATTGTCGGCGATGGACACTTTCACATTAAAACCCTGCGCTGCGCCGTTATCTTCGAAGCTTTTTTTCATCGCCACATAGTAGGGATTGGTTAAGTTGGGCAGCGTTACGCCGAGGGTTTTTTTCGCCGGCGCGCCGGCGATTTGACTGCTGTCTTCGCGATTGCATCCCGCCAATGCGGCGGTGAGCATCACCATCGTGGTGGCGACAATGAACGTATTACGGATTTGCATGGCCTTCTCCTGGCTGTTGGGTACGTTGATTTTGATTTTTTGTTATGGACTTGCTGATGGGTTTGCGGCGTTTAAGCCAGGGAAGGGTGATCTTCCTGGCGGTTCTCATGGTGTCGAAGGTGACGCCGAACAGAATGATCAGGCCGATGACCAGAGGTTGCCAGTAGGCGCTGACATTCATGACATTCATCAGGTTGGAGATCGCCGCGATAAGCATCGCGCCTATCATGGCGCCGATAATGCTGCCGGTGCCGCCAAACAGGCTGACGCCGCCCACCACCGCGCCGGCGATGGAAAAGAAGAGTTCGTCGCCCCGGCCAGCGGTGGGGTAGCCGGTCATCAGCCGGGAACCGTAAATCAGTCCGCCGCAGGCGGCGCACAGCCCGGAAATGGCATAGACCAGTAGCGTGATGCGCGGGATGCTGATCCCCGCCAGGCGCGCCGCGTCGGCATTGCCCCCACCGCGTAGATATGGGTGCCGGTGACGCTGCGCTTAAGGAAAACGACCGCCATAATCACCGCAATCAACAGCGCCAGTACCGGAAAAGGGACGCCCAGGGGCTTGGACTGGCCGATAAGGCTGTAGCCGATTTGGGTCACCCGGATGGACTCGGCCCCAGTGATGATCTGCGGTATTGAGG
The DNA here is from genome assembly GCF_016865525.2 of Sodalis ligni. Lineage (NCBI taxonomy): Bacteria > Pseudomonadati > Pseudomonadota > Gammaproteobacteria > Enterobacterales > Bruguierivoracaceae > Sodalis > Sodalis ligni. The sequence continues at coordinate 2,062,186 of NZ_CP075169.1, forward strand.
CCGCCACCCCCATCATGGCGAAAGTGACGATAAAGGGCGGCACGCCGGTGCGCTCGATGATTAAACCGTTCACCAGCCCGGTCAGGGCGCCGGCCCCGAGGACAATGGGCACCGCTAGTTGCCAGGGCAGACCGAAGTTTTCCATCAGCAGCGCCGCCAGCACGCAGGTCATGGCGACGATGGAGCCGCATGAGAGATCGATGCCGCCGGTGAGCAGCACAAAAGATTGGCCTAGACAGAGAAAACCGATTACCGCGCCGTTAAGCAGCAATACCATCAGGTTCGATACGGTAAGAAAATTGGGGGAGGCGATAAATCCCCCCAGCATAACCAATAGGAACACCGCGGCAATACCCGCTTCCGGAGGAATGCGGATCGGCTGCTTTTGCACCGTCGCTTTATCAGATTGACGCATGGTGACTCTCCAGGAATGAGTGAGCGCTGCGGACATAATTTTCCAGCACCGGGCCGGCATCCGCCCGCGGTTGCGCCGCCGGCTGCAGGGGGACGCTCCAGCGGCCGGCCATGTCGGCGTTGCTGCAGCCTGCGGCCACCGCCGCCGCCTGGACCGCCGCGCCGGCGGCGGCGGTTTCCGCCACCGGGCTGACCCAGACCTCCTGCCCGGTAAGATCCGCCAATATTTGCCGGTATGCCCGTGAGCGCGCGGCGCCGCCGGTAAGCAATAACCGTCCGGACATGTTAAAACCGTAGCCAAGCAGCGTTTCGCGGCCCATCAATAAACCGCATAACACCCCCTCCACGGCGGCGCGCGCCAGGTGTTCCGCGGTGGTGGTGGTGCGCAGGCCATCCAGCCGGCCGTGGGCGTCGGGCAGATTCGGCGTCCGTTCGCCGTCCAGATAGGGCAGCATTACCAGCCCGCCGGCGCCCGGTTCACAGGACAGCGCCAGGGAGTCAAAGTCTTCGGGGGTGACGTTCAGCAGCCGGCGGAAGGTATCGGTGACCTTGGCGGCGTTAAGGGTGGTTATCATCGGCATATAGCGCCCGGCGGCATCGGCGTAGCCGTTCAGGGTGCCGGTGGGGTCGATGATTCCCTGCGGATTGATACCGTACAGGGTGCCGCTGGTGCCGATGGAAATAGCCACATCGCCGGGCTGCACATTCATGCCCAGGGCCGCCGACATATTGTCCCCGGTGCCAACCCCCACCAGGGCGCCGGTGAGTTCGGGCAAACCCGCCGCCGCCGTGACTTCCCCCGCCAGGCCGTGGGAAGGAATGATCTCCGGCCAGCGCGCCGGCCAATCGATATCAGGATTAATCAGTGCGGCCAGCCGCGGCTGCCAGCTGTTGTCAAAGGGGTTGAAATAGCCGGTGCCCGACGCACCGCCGCGTTCCGTCACGCTGTGGCCGCATAGCCGGTATACCAGGTAATCGAAGGGCAGCATAATGCGCCGGCTGCGGGCCAGCAGACCGGGATGATGCCGCTCGGTCCAGGCCAGTTTGGCGATAGTCATGGCCGGCCCGGGCACCGAACCGGTGGCACAGGCCCATTCAAGCGGCGTCAGCTGCTGTAATAACCACCGGGCCTGCGGGGCGGACTCGGTATCGTTCCATAACTTGGCCGGTCGCAGCGGACGGTCGTTTTCGTCCAGTATCACCAGTCCGTGCCCTTGTCCGCCGACGGACAGGGCGGCAATTCGCGGCCAGTATTCCCTCAGTTCCCCCAGCGCGAGGCATAAGGCCTGCCACCAGGCTTCCGGATCCTGCTCGCTGCAGGGAGGCGTGGTGGGAGGATGGGGCGCCCGGGCCTGGGCAATCACCTCCCCGTCGGCGAGGCGGCGCAGTAAAACAGTGCAGGACTGGGTGGACGAATCGATGCCGGCGGCGATATCGCGTATCATGCTGCTACCTCTGTCCGCTTTTTTGCAAACGCTTGAGGCTGTCCACCGCCTGTTGGCCTACCGCGCCGGCGGGGTGGGTGAAAAAAAAGGATTCCCACTCATAGCCGCGCAGGCGCCGGACAATCTCCACCAGGACATCCGTCAGCGCTGAAAACGCCAGCGTACAGCCGGTGGCGATTACCCCTCCCAAATCGCAGTCTTTCGCCAGCGGAATCGACAGCACCATGTCCGCCATTTGGCTCAGGGGCGAGGTGGGGTTTGCCGTGATGACCACCAGATGACTGGCCAGGGTCCGTCCGCGCCGACAAAAATCGTTCAATTCTTCCGAACTGCCGCCTTTGGAGAAGGCCAGAATAATATCCTCCGTCGTCAGCGCGCCCAAACCGCCGTGTAAACCGTCGCCGGGGGAGAGAAAGAACGCCGGCGTGCCGCTGACGGAGAGTAAATGCGCGGCCCGCCGCGCCACCGAACCGCTGGTACCGCTGCCGGTCACTAACACCTTGCCGTTGCAGGCAGCCAACAAAGCGGTGACGCGATCAAATACCGGCTGGTCAAAGAGGCTTTTAATGGCTGCCACCGCCTGGATGTCGGATTCGGTCACCTGCGCCGCCACGCCGGCGGCATCAAAAAAGTCTCGATTGCTCATATGTGCATTCACTCCGCTCGATTGATATATTAGATAAATTACGTTATTCAAATATGCCTGCAATTGCTGACTGTTATTTATCCGATATCAATCACATTTTTCGTCATTCGGGCGTTGCCGGACAGATAAAACAGTGAAACAGGTCTGATTTTTTTTGCCATTGCCTTTTTTGGCATCGCTCAAATGAGCGTGTTAAAAAAGAGCACACCGATGTCCGGTTTTCACCGGCGAAGCTATATAAAACGCCGCTTGCACCGCTAGGCCGGCAGGGAGGTCTTATTTACGCTGGGGGATAAAATTTATTGGGTGGAGTTGCTCAAGGGGGTAGGGGGAAATCATCCCCCGGCACGAAAACGCGCTATGACAAGGTCATCGGGTCCAGGGCCAACAGATAACGTGCCGTCCCGGCATCGGTGATAAGCGTGGTGACCCATTTTCCGATCAGGCTCGCCGCAATGGCGACGTATTTTTCCTGGCCGCCGGCAATGGCCACGACTTCCGGCACATTACGCACCTGTTCATCTCTCATGGACAGGCTGAGCCTATCCAGCGGCGAGGGTACTACCCGGCCGCGCTTGTCCACAATGGTAGTGCAGATATCGGCGCAGACGCCGGCGGCCAATACCTGCCGGCGCCAGTCGTCCGGGAAGGTGGTGAACATGCATGATGCCGGCGGATTCCAGGAGCCGATGCCGGTTATCAGTACATCCAGATGATTATAACGCTCATGCACCGCCGCCACGCTGGGTTCCCGCAGCAGGTTGCGCGCGGTTTCCTCGTTGTCCACCCACATGGGGATATAAATCGGGTGCGCCTTGCCGCCGCTGATAGTGGCGATGCGATGGATAAGTTCGATGGAGTTATGGGAGAATTCCATGCCGGGCTGCGCGCCGGCGGCCTGTACCACATCCAACACCGGCAAATGGGTCAGGGCGTCGGCCACCGCCGACAGGACTCGTCCGGAGGCTACGCCGACGCTCATGCCGGGCATGAGCAATTCCTCCACCGCCGCCGCGCCGAGAATACCCAGCTGCTGGGTAAGGGCGCTGGCGGGCAGATCCGGCCCGGCCAGCACCACCGCTTGATTGAGGCCGAATTTTTTGGTCAATTGCTGGGACAGGGCAATGTCTATCTCTTCCTGCTCGGCGATGACAAATTTCACCAGACCCCGCTCGATGGCGTTATCAAGGATGCGCGCCACGCGAAAGCGCGAGATGGCCATTTCATCGGCAATCTGGCTTTTGGTCTTTCGGTCGATAAAATAGGCGCGCGCAACGGTAATCGCCTGGATTTTCTGTAGGGGAAGAAGGGGCATCAAAAGATCTCCCGGCGCAAAGGACACAGGCCGACCCCGCGGAGGGCCGGCAGTTTATAATTATGTTGATGTTGTCCGTTGAACCGTCTTATTTGCTCATTTGAGCATAATCCTAGCTCTTTTTATCCCCTCTGTCAGCTAACTTTTGTCGGCCCCGGCGTTATATCAAAGGTAGCGGGCGATGAATTTTTCCATATCGCGAAAATCCGCCATCCGTTCCCGCAGGGTCTCGTGATCCCAATGCCACCATTGGCTGCGCTCGATACGTTCGATCAGGGCATCGGAGAACCGGCTGCCGATGTGTTTCGCCGCCACGCCGGCGACAATGGCGTACGGGGCGACATCCTTGGTCACCACCGCCGCGCTGCCCACCACCGCGCCGTTGCCGATGGTGACGCCCGGCATGATCACCGCGTTATGGCCTATCCAGACATCATGGCCGATGGTGACGTGCTGGGCGCGGCGCCAGTCAAAGATGGCCTCGTCGTCCGCTCCCAGGTCATAGTCCGAACCGCGGTAGGTAAAGTGGTGCTGGGCGATACGCTGGTAGGTGGGGTGGTTGCCGGGATTGATCCGGACATAGGTGGCGATGGAAACGAATTTGCCGATGGTGGCATAGTTGATCTGGTTATGGCCGGCGGTGTAGGAGTAATCCCCCATCTCCACCTCCTCCAGTATGGCGTCGTCCCCCAAATGAACGTACTGGCCCAACCGGGCCTGGTTCAACGTCACGTTATTGCCTATCTTGGGTTGCGCTTCGATATTCATAATGATTCCTGTGGCGGTTTTATCAGGGCCAAAAAAGCCGTCACGGTGTCGGCGATGGGACCGTTGTTATCAAGCCAGACGCAGCGGTCCGGCAAAGACTGCTGGTATTCAGCCGCCCGGGCCAGCCGGTCGGTAATCTCCTTGGGGGTTTCCCGTCCCCGCTGGCGCAGCCGCTGCCGCAGGTTGGCCGGCGAGACCCGCAGGCAGACCGGCAGCAGGCGCTCTTTGTAGCGTTGCTGCGCCTGGGCCAGATGGGCGCGGGAACCATTTACCACCACATGGCTGTCCCGCAGTAGCCATAGATCGATTTCGATGCCCAGGCCGTAATAGTAGCGGTGCGCCTGCCAGTGCAGCGCGAACAGCCCCGCGTCCCGGCGCTGCATGAACTCGCTTTCGCTCAGGGCAATGTGGTTCTCGCTGCCGTCGCCGGGGGGACGGGTAATGTAGCGATGGGAGACCAGCAGGGACGGCACCGGCTGGCCGCGCATCGCCGCCAGCAGGCTGTCTTTGCCGGATCCCGACGGGCCCATAAGATAAATAAGGCGGCTCATCAGTACACCTGCCGACCCTGACGCCAGACATTTTTCACATAGATATGGCCGTCGTGGCGATTGACCAAGACCAGATCCCCGCGCTTGCCTTCGGCGATCAGTCCGCGGTCGGTAAGCCCCAGGGCGCGCGCCGGATTTAACGTGACCATTTTCGCCGCCTGCGGCAGGGTGTAGATGTTGCTCTCGTCATGGGCAATGCGAAACACGGCATCCATCAGGCTGGCGGGGTAATAATCGGAGGAGAGGATATCCAGCATGCCGAGCGTCGCCAGGTAGTGGGCCGCCACATTGCCGGAATGGGATCCTCCCCGCACGATATTCGGCGCGCCCATCAGGACCTGCAGACCGTGGCGGCGAGAAGCCGCGGCGGCGGCTTCCGTGGTGGGAAATTCGGCAATGGCCGCGCCCAGGACGGCGGATTCCGCAACGTGTTCTTCGGTGGCGTCATCATGGCTGGCCAGGGCAATGTCGCGCCGGCGGCAGTGTGCGGCAATGGCCGTGCGGTTGGGCGCCGACCAGCGCTGCGCCAGGCCGATTTGCTCCTCTTCGAACGCAGCCATCTGACCCGGAGTGAAGTGATATTTGCCCTGGTAATATTCGCGGTACTTCTCCAGAGAGGCGAACTGGCGCTGACCCGGCGAATGGTCCATCAGCGAGACCATGGACACGCCGGGTTTATCCACCAATTGCTCGAACAGCGGCAGGGTGCTGTGATGGGGCAGCTCGCAGCGCAGATGCAGCCGGTGTTCGGCGCGGTTGCGCCCCGCCTGCTGGCTGTTGATAACCGCATCGATCATTTTTTGCAGGTTGCCCAGCCGGTGGCCGCCTTCGCGGACATCACCCACCGCCACCGCATCCAGCACCGTGGTGATGCCGTTGGCTATCATCAGCGCATCATGGCTGCTCATGGCGGAATGGGACGGCCAGTCCACCTTCGGCCGCGGATTGAAATATTTATCCAGGTTGTCGGTATGCAGCTCGATGAGACCGGGCAGCAGCCAGCCTCCTTCGCCGTCCAGGGCCTGCGGCAGCCGGCTGTGGCTCTCGCCGATGCGGCGGATAATACCGTCTTCCGTCTCGATGGCGCCCTCCACCACCTCGTTTTCCAACACCAGCTTAACGTTATTGATGATCATTTTGACATCTCCAACCCATGGGGAGGCTGCATGGCATATAAACGGTCGGCTACCCGCGCCCGCACCCCGTCGTCGTGAAAGATGCCGACGATGGCGGCGCCGCGCTGTTTGGCACGTTCAATCAGGCCCACCACCGCCGCGCTGTTGCGGTTGTCCAGGGAGGCGGTGGGTTCGTCCAGCAACAGCACCGGGTAGTCGACGATAAAACCGCGGGCGATATTGACCCGTTGCTGTTCCCCACCGGAAAAGGTCGACGGCGCCAGAGGCCAGAGCCGCCGCGGCACGTTGAGAAGGGCCAGCAGCCCCTCGGCCCGCTCGCGGCAGATGCTCTCATCGATACCCAGCTCCAGCAGGGGCTGCATGACTACCTGCAGGGCGCTGATACGCGGAATGACCCGTAAAAACTGGCTTACCCAGCCGAGGGTATGGCGGCGTACCGCCATAATCTGCCGGGCGTCGGCGGGTACCATATCCAGCCACTGGTCCTGATGCCGTAGCCAGATATGGCCGCTGTCGGGCAGATAGTTCGCGTACAGCGATCGCAGCAGGGTGGATTTACCGCTGCCGGAATGGCCGTTCAGCACCAGGCACTCCCCGGCGCTGACCGTCAGATTGGCATCCTCCAGCACCTGCAGGCGTACGCTGTCCTGGTTATGCAGCACAAAGGTTTTGCTCAGGTGTTCCACTTGTAATAGCGCGTTGTCTGGTAAATTTTGCATAAATTCTCTCGTTCAGGACAAAATGGACGACACCAGCAGTTGGGTATAAGGATGATGGGGATCGTCCAGCACCCGATCGGTCAGACCGCTTTCCACCACTTCCCCGTGCTTCATTACCAGCAGCCGGTGGGCCAATAAGCGCGCCACGCCGAGATCGTGGGTCACGATCACCGCCGCCAGCTGCATCTCCACCACCAGGCCGCGCAGCAGATCCAGCAGCCTTGCCTGCACCGATACGTCAAGCCCGCCGGTGGGTTCGTCCATGAACACCAGCTTCGGGTGGGTCACCAGATTGCGGGCGATTTGCAGCCGCTGCTGCATTCCGCCGGAAAAGGTGGTGGGAACATCGTCCAGGCGCGCCAGGGGAATTTCCACGTCGGTGAGCCATTGTCCGGCCTGGCGGCGGATGTCGCCGTAATGACGTTCCCCCACCGCCATGAGCCGTTCGCCGATATTCCCGCCGGCGGATACCCGCGCCCGCAGCCCGTCGAGGGGATTTTGGTGCACTACGCCCCAGTCGGTACGCAGCAGGCGGCGGCGATCGCTCTCGGCCATCCGGTAAAGATCGTGCTCCTCGCCGGCGCCGGGGCGGTAGATAATCCGCCCTTCCTGGGGCGCCAGTCGGGCGGAAATGGCTTTCAGCAGGGTGGTTTTGCCGGAGCCGGATTCGCCGACGATGCCAAGCACTTCACCGGGGTAAATCTCGAAGGAGACATTGCCGAAGCCCTTGCCGGGGGTATAAAAATAGGTCAGGTTTTCCACCGACAGCAGCGGCGTTGAAGAAAGGGTTGCAACATTCATCAGCGGGACGCCTCATGTGGGGGTTGGGATAACGCCAGTTGCTGCCGGCAATAGTCGGTATCCGAGCAAATGAACATCCGGTTGCCCAGGTCGTCCAGTACCACTTCGTCCAGGTAGCTGTGGCGGGAGCCGCAAATAGCGCAGGGCTCGTCCCACTGCTGGACGGTAAAGGGATGGTCGTCAAAATCCAGGCTTTCCACCTGGGTAAACGGCGGCAGGGCATAGATGCGTTTTTCCCGTCCGGCGCCGAACAGCTGCAGCGCCGGCATCATATGCATCTTCGGATTGTCGAATTTCGGGATCGGCGACGGGTCCATGACATAACGGCCGTTGACCTTTACCGGATAGGCGTAGGTAGTGGCGATGTGGCCGTAGCGGGCGATATCCTCGTACAGCTTCACCTGCATCACGCCATACTCTTCCAGGGCGTGCATTTTGCGGGTCTCGGTCTCCCTGGGCTCGATAAAACGCAGGGGTTCGGGATTCGGCACCTGGTAAACCAGGATTTGATCTTCCGCCAGCGGCGTTTCCGGGATGCGGTGGCGGGTCTGGATAATGGTGGCCTCCACGGTGCGTTCGGTGGTGGCCGCGCCGGCTACCCGCTGAAAGAAGCGACGGATGGAGACCGCGTTGGTGGTGTCGTCCGCCCCTTGGTCGATGACCTTAAGCACATCGGTCGTGCCGATGATGCTGGCGGTTACCTGGATACCGCCCGGTGCCCCCGCCATAAGGCATCGGGATTTCGCGGCCGCCGAACGGCACCTGATAACCGGGGATCGCCACGCCCTTTAAAATAGCGCGGCGAATCCTGCGTTTGGTCTGTTCATCCAGATAACCCGGATTGTAGCCGGTCAAAATATCACTCATGGTTTCCCCTTCGGCGGCGTATTCCCGGCGCAGGCGTTTAAGCAGCTCCAGCTCCGCCTGAAAATCCACGTAATGGGGCAATTTCAGGTGGGAGACGAAACCCGATGCTTCGACATTGTCGGCATGGGCCAGTACAAACTCTTCATCCTGGGCCGGGCTGGCGACGGGTTCGTCGTAATCCCCGGCCTGCAGGGCGCGGTCCACCAGCGCCATGGACATGGCCTTGCGTTCGGCGCGGCCGAACACCAGACCGTAGCCCCGGGTGAAGTGGGGCGGTTCATCGCACGGGTCGACAAAACCGTTGACCATTTCGCATTCGGTCAGCAGGATTTCACCCACCTCAACGGCGAAACCCAGCTCTTCCGGCACCCATTGCACGCTGAGATAGCCGCTGCGGATCTCGCCGGCAAACGGATGGCTGCGGCCGTAACCGCGCTGGGACGAATAGCCCAGGGCCAACAGGAATCCCTCATCGCCGCGCACCAGCCGCTGCAGCCGCGCCGAACGGGAGCCGGGATACACGGGCGGATGGCGGGTGATGTCATCCGGTTCGCTGCCGTCGTCCTGCTCGGCCCGCGCCAGTCCTTCCCGGTTCAGCAAATCGAATACGTGGGCGCAGCTTTCCGGCAGCGGATCGTCCGCCTGGGGCGCCGTGGGCGCTTCCCCCTCCGCCAGCAGGGCAAAATCCAGCAGGCGGTGGGTATAATCATAGGTGGGGCCCAGTACCTGACCGCCGGGCAAATCTTTGTAAACCGCCGAGATCCGACGCTCAAGGCGCATGGTTTCGGTGCACAGCGGTTCGCTGACCCCCAGGCGCGGCAGGGTGGTACGGTAGGCGCGCAGCAGAAAAATCGCCTCCACCAGATCGCCGCCGGCCTGCTTTATCGCCAGGGACGCCAACTGCCGGTCGTAAATGCCCCCTTCGGTCATGACCCGATCCACCGCCAGGCCCAGCTGTTGATCGATCTGTTCGCAATCGATGGCCGGCAAAGCGCTATCCCCGCGGCGCAGATGCTCCTGTAATTGATGGGCGGCATCAATGGCCTTCTCGCCCCCTTTCACTGCGACATACATCAGCACACCTCCACGTGGGTGGTTCGCGGGATTGCCAGCAACTGGTCGTCGCACAGCAGGATAAAATCAAGGCCCAAGGGAAAACGCCGGGACGGGGTCAATAAATAGTCCTTTACCGCCGCGGGCAGCGCCGGGGCGATATCGCGCCGTTCCTTGATACCCGGTCCCCTAAGGCGCAGCGGCGTTCCCTCATCCAGGGAGGCCACCTGCACAAGCACCGTGGCTCCCGACTCGGGCGAGGTTTCATCGCCACAGGGCAAGGCCCGCAAATCCGGCCCGGTAATCCGGTCATCGAACAGCGCAAAGCCGGTGCCCGTCAGCGCCTGCACCAGCGGAGCGCCGGTATGAAAACGCAGCGTGGCCTGCACGCTGTCGCTGCACAATGACGGCGTGATATATAAAGGCGTTTCACCGTCAGCCAGGGTCAGCAGCACGCCGGCGGCGGCGGGAACGACGGCGTCCCAGCGGGGACAATCGTCGAGGGTAATACGGTGGCCCGGTTCGCTCAGCGCTTTGAGCAGCAGCCTGAACGACCGCTGCGCCTGGAAAACGGGATGGGTAAAGCCGGCAAGAAGCGTCATTAGCTGTCCCCCCTTACCAGAGTAAAGAAATCCACCCGACTGGCGGCGACGGCGCGGGCGCGCAGCTGTTGCTGTTCCCGTCGCCGTGCGGCCAGCGGCTCGATCAGCTGTGACTGCAAACGCTCCCGATACTCTGTTTGCTGCATCAGGGCGTCAATCAGCGCGCACAGGTCGGCGTGGGCCTTGTCGCGTCCGGCGATATAGCCGTAGCCATAGGTACCGTTATCCAGCTGAACAACCGCCCGGGTGACGGTCATATCCCCCAGCACAAAGCGGCGGCCGGTGGCGCCCATACGGGCCTGTAGCTGGGTGAGCCCGATTTCCGGCGCCCGGACGGCGCGATAGGCGGGATGCAGATCCATTCCCTGCCAATGGTCCCGCAGCAGGGCGGCGGGACTGGACGCCAAAACCGACATCCAGCGTTGTCTGGCCTCTAAGGTATGCATTCAGTGCTCCATGGTCAGTTCAATCATATCGGCGCGCGTCAGGGTGACGGAGTATTCCGCCACCTTGTCGCCGCCGGCGCAGGTGTTGAGGGTGCGAACGCACAACAACGGAGTTTGGTTGGCCGCTTCCAGCAACTGGCTCTCTTTGGCCTGTGCGCGGCGGGCGCTGATGCGCGTCTGGCGGCGCACCAATGGCTGGTGTAATTCCTGCCGGATAAAATCGTGCAGCGAACCGCTGCGAAACCGTTGCAGCGCCGGCCACCAGAGCAGATCCGGCAGATAGTGATCGATGACGCTCAGCGGCACGTTATTCACCCGCCGCAGGGTGCGCAGGTGTATAACGTTTTGCCCCTCTTCGCAGCTCAGCGCGGCGGCGATGGAACCGCTGGCGGGACGCAGCACCGCCAGCAGCAGTTCGCTGGTGGGGTGGCTGCCCTGATCCAGCAGGTTCTGGCTGAAGTGGGCGCGGGCATGCAGGGGATAATCATAAGGCCGCATCAGCACCAGGGTGCCGATGCCCTGCCGGCGCTGCAGCCAGCCGCGATCCACCAACTGATCCACTGCCCGGCGCAGGGTATGGCGATTAACCTCATACCGTTGCGCCAACTGCTGCTCGGACGGCAGATAGTCGCCGCAGCGGTAATGGGAGCGCAACTCCTGCTCAAGCAGCGCGGCGATTTGCTCGTAGCGGGTAGGATAACTGGTCGGATGTCTAGACAAGTGCAGCATAATTAAAATCTCCGCTGACCGGATCATTCAGGTTTATTAAAAGGGGCAAGCCAGATGTTCTCGGGTTCAATGCCGACATAATGCACACCTTGCCGTGGAATGGGATTTATCATGCAGACGCTAAATGACAGCCGGGTTAATGGAATATGACGGAATCATGAACTCTTTAAGCGGGCGAATTTATTTTCTGGTAATAGTATTAAAGATAAAAGAAAATTCGGAGAAACAATCAAAGTCTCTCGGATTTTATTAATGATTAATTGCGTTTGAATGATGTCTCATCGGGGTCTAGGGAAGGGGGTTATTAGCAGGCAAGAATAAAAGACTTTCCTGTTGCATACTTACCGTGATTTTGTTAAATTTTCATCCCGGAAAAACGTAAATTAATACAATAATTTTTATCGCCGGCTGGATCAAGTCATTATTATGTCACCGGCAGGTCATCTTATCATCATTAAGTTGTCATAATTTAATCCGTTAATACCAACCATATCGCTGACCTCCGGAGAAATAATATGGCCCAGCCACTCCTCAAGCTTGCGCAGACACCCATTCCCGGCCAACAGCCGACGCGGCAACAGCAAGTACTGGCGGTAAAGGATTATATAAACATTACAAATCCCAGCAGCCGGTCCTGTCTGATATCAATTTCAATCTCTATGCCGGTGAATTTGTGGCGGTTATCGGCCGATCCGGCGCCGGCAAATCGACGCTGTTGCATGTATTGAACGGCACTATCCCTTCGTCCAGCGGTGAATTGCTGCATTATCGCCAGGAGGGGGATATTCTGGATATCGCACGCCTGACTCCACGGCAAATGCGGCGCTGGCGAGCGCAATGCGGTATGATTTTCCAAGACTTTTGCCTGGTTCCGCGTCTCGATGTTTTAACGAATGTATTATTGGGACGCCTGAGCCACACGTCGACGTTCAAATCCTTTTTCAAGATTTTCACCGACAGCGATCGCGCCAGGGCCATTGAATTACTGCAGTGGCTAAATATTTTACCCCATGCCTTGCAGCGGGCGGAAAATCTTTCCGGCGGACAGATGCAGCGGGTAGCCATTTGCCGGGTGTTAATGCAAAACCCGAAAATTCTGCTGGCGGATGAACCGGTAGCTTCCCTCGATCCGAAAAATACCCGTCGGATTATGGACGCCCTGCAAAGCGTTGCCGAAAGGAATATTGCAGTCGTGGTGAATTTGCATTCCGTGGAATTGGTTAAAGAGTATTGCAGCCGGGTTATCGGCATCGCCCAGGGACAGATTATTTTCGATAATCATCCCTCATTATTAACTGACGGAATATTGCATCGTTTATATGGCGACGAAAAAGAACAGTTACATTGATGGATTTTAAAATACAATCATGGCTTTGGAAGAATGCATTTCGGGTGGTAATCAGGGTTAATTTATTGTATCAGCGAACTATTCTCTCTCTTTAAACATAAAGGCTATTTAATGAAAAAAATATCTTCTCTGGCTGCCCTTGTGGTCGGCTCCACCATCATGTTCAACGTGGCGGCGGCCGATGCGCCGAAAGAGCTTAACCTGGGCATTTTAGGCGGGCAAAACGCCACACAGCAAATTGGCGATAACCTCTGCGTAAAAGAATTTTTTGATAAAAAATTACACGTCGATACCAAATTGCGTAATTCTTCCGACTATGCCGGCGTAATCCAGGGTTTATTGGGAGACAAAGTCGATATGGTATTGAGTATGTCCCCGTCGTCCTATGCGTCGGTTTATCTGAATAAACCTGATGCCGTCGACCTGGTGGGGATAGTGGTGGATGATACCGACCAATCCCGCGGCTATTATTCCGTGGTGGTCGTGAAAGCCGACAGTCCCTATAAAAAACTGGATGACCTGAAAGGCAAATCCTTCGGTTTCGCCGACCCGGATTCCACCTCGGGCTACCTGATCCCGGATTTCGTGTTCAAGAAACAGTTCGGTGGCAATACGGATAATAAATATAACAATACCTTCTCCAGCGTGACCTTTTCCGGCGGCCATGAACAGGATATTCTCGGCGTGCTGAACGGCCAGTTCGAAGGGGCCGTGACCTGGACTTCCATGACCGGGGATTACAATAAAGGCTATAACACCGGCGCTTTCGGCCGTTTGATCAGAATGGACCATCCGGATTTGATGAAACAGATTCGCATTATCTGGCAATCGCCGATGATCCCCAACGGTCCGATCCTGGTGCGTCATTCTTTACCGGCGGATTTCAAAGCCAAGGTGGTTGACACCATCAAACAGCTGGACAAAGAAGATCACGCCTGTTTCGTCAAGGCCGTGGGCGGTACTCAGCATATCGAGCCCACCTCTATCGCCGAATTCCAGAACATTATCGACCTGAAAAAAGCACTGACGCAGAATCGCTAATCCATGTTCGGGTCCGGCTCTTTGCCAACAGCCCAGCCGGTCCCTTTGTCTGGGACCGGCATTTTACCGGTGACGCATATTGAATACCGATTTCAACCACTATTACCATCAGGTGCGGCGCAAGCAAAAACGCGACACCCTGCTATGGTCATTGACCCTGGTGGCGCTGTATCTGGCCGCCGGCAACATCGCCGAATTCAATTTGCATACGGTATGGACCGCCATGCCGCACTTTTTCGATTATCTGGTACAGACCGTACCGATACTGCACTGGCAACAGCTGTTCGGCAATGTGCATACCGCCGGCTCGCTGGCGTATTGGGGCTATCGGCTGCCCATCCAGCTGCCCTTGATCTGGGACACGCTGCATATGGCGCTGGCCTCCACCATTCTATCCGTGCTGGCGGCCACCGTGCTGGCGTTTTTGGCGGCGAATAATACCCGAAGCCCGTTTTATCTGCGCTGGTCCATACGTACGCTGGTGGCGTTCCTGCGCACCATGCCCGAACTGGCCTGGGCGGTAATGTTTGTCATGGCGTTCGGTATCGGCACGTTCCCCGGCTTCCTCACGCTGGCGCTGCATACCGTCGGCAGCTTGACCAAGCTGTTTTACGAAGCGGTGGAAACCGCTTCGGATAAACCTGTTCGCGGCCTGGCCGCCTGCGGCGCCGGGCGGATATCCTGCATGCGTTTCGGGCTTTGGCCGCAGGTGAAACCGGTCTTTTTATCCTATAGCTTTATGCGGCTAGAAGTGAATTTCCGGCTGTCCACCATCCTGGGACTGGTGGGCGCGGGTGGCATCGGCCAGGAACTGATGATTAATATCAAGCTCGATCATTATGATCAGGTCAGTATGACTCTGCTGTTGATTGTGCTGGTGGTTTCGGCGCTGGATTACCTTTCCGGCAAATTGCGCAAATGGGTCGTCGAGGGGAACAACTGATGTTTACCGATACGCTGTCGCTGCAGGCGATACGGGAAATCAAGCAGCAAAATCGGCACATTTTCGCCCAGCAAAAAAAGGACGTGCTCAAGCTGGCTTTGGTCGGCGCGGCGATAATTATTTATTACGTCTTTTTCTTTTATCAGTACGGCATCCCTTGGCCGCGCCTGATGAACGGCTGCCAGCAGATTGGCCACTATTTTTTACGCATGTTTGTCTGGCACGATTTCGCCCAATGGCCGTTCGGCTACTATCTGCAGCAGATTTTCATTACCCTGGCCATTGTCTGGGTGGGCACACTGACCGCGACCGTTGTCGCCCTGGCGATATCGTTCCTGGCGGCGCGCAATGTCATGGTGTCGCCGCCGCTGCGGCTGGTGGCCATCGTGGTACGGCGTCTGCTGGATATTTTTCGCGGGGTGGATATGGCCATCTGGGGCATGGTATTTGTGCGCGCGCTGGGGATGGGGCCGCTGGCCGGCGTACTGGCGATATTTATGCAAGACGTCGGGCTGCTGGGCAAACTGTTTGCCGAAGGCCACGAAGCGGTGGATAAGTCTCCCGGCCGCGGGTTGACCGCTTTGGGGGCCAATAGTCTGCAAAAACACCGTTATGGCATCTTCACCCAGTCATTTCCGGTTTTTCTGGCGCTGAGCCTGTATCAGATTGAATCCAACACCCGCTCCGCGGCGGTGCTGGGATTTGTCGGCGCGGGCGGGGTCGGCCTGGTATATGCGGAAAATATGCGGTTGTGGAATTGGGACGTGGTGATGTTTATCACCCTGATCCTGGTGGCGATTGTCATGGCCATGGATAAAATTTCGGCCATTCTTCGCAAAAAGTACATCGCCGGGGAAGATATTCCGCTGTTCGGTCAACACTCCCAGACCGGCACCCCACGCAAATAAAACCTTTAATCAACACCACGATGTTTGCCTTGGTGACCATTTGTGATATAAGCCATTCCCCTGGTGCCCCAGGCCGGCCCGAAACGGATTCGGCCATGGTCAAAGCCATGGCCGATCGGGATGAAAAGGGTGGAGTCGTCTTAACGCATTGCCAGATAGGCGTTGTTCACTTTCCAGAGATAGCGTGTCGCCTGGGGCGCCGGATGCCGCGTCTGCACATGCCGGTAGAATTGATCAGGCGTCATGTCGTTGATCATGGCGATGGCCCGCCCGCGATCGCTGGAGAAGGAACGCAGCAAAGCCCCTGCGCCGTTGACATAAGCCACTGTCAGGGCGTAGCGCAGCGTCTGCGGGTTGGATATGCCGGAGAGCTGTCGCTGCAATATGCCAAGGTAAGCGGTGCCCAAATCGATATTAATCGCCGGATCTTTTAATTCATACGCGCTGGGCTGGCCGTAGCGGCCCTTGAACCGGTAGGCATCGCGCCCGGCGGTTTCCGCTTTAAGCTGCATCAGGCCTATGGCGTTGGACCGGCTGACGGCGGAAGGGTTAAAACCGGATTCAACCTGGATAATGGCTTTCACCAGGTTTTCATCCACGCCATAAACGCTGGCGGAATCATGAATATAGTCGCCATAGGTGCCGCTTTTGGGCGCCGGAACGGGCAGCATTGTCATCGGTGTGCTGGTCACCAGGCTTATCGTCCGCGGGGGGGGTTGCTTGGCACAACCCGCTAATATGAGCGCGGCCATAAGAAGTATGATTTTCGGCTTCACTGAGGTCTCTCGCGACGGGAACGTTCGCCAGCATATACAAGATTTCAAGGCAGCAAAATAAATTTATTGATTTCTAGGATTAATCCTCAAAAAAATCAGAGCGCTGTCACAGTTTATTTCTTCACCATTCCCTAACGTCGGCTACCGGCTATTTCATTGGCCTGGGCGTCAGGGCAGCACAATCAGGTCATATGCCGGTAGATAAAATGGGTTGTTATGTTATACTATATCGCTTTAATTTAGGCCGGGCATTAAGGCTGTAAGCCGCTTGCTGCCGTTTCCCCACGGGCAATTGGCACGTCGCTACCGGAGTTTTCAAACGCTGTTGGGAGGGAACTATGACCGATTCAATCCAGATACCTGAAATAGACGAACAGACACTCTTGTCCATGGATGAACGGGAATATATGAACGCAGCCCAGCTCGATTTTTTCAAACGGCGGCTGGCAACTGAACGGCGCGGGCTGTTGGATCATATCGATGGGCTGAAGACGGAAATCAAAAAGAGTAACGACGCCAGCGGCGATGAGGCGGACAAGGCCATGCGCGAAGAGGAGTTACGCTTTCTCTTCCGGCAAATCGACCGGGAAAGCCGTTTACTGCCTAAATATGATGCCGCCCTGCGCCGCATTGAAAACGGCACCTACGGCTATTGCATCGAAACGGACGAACCCATAGGGCTGCCTCGGCTGCTGCTGCGCCCCATCGCGGAGAGAAGCATTGATGCCAAGGTCACGCAGGAAATGCGTGAACCCTTGTACCGTCGGGCAGACTAACGTTGCCGGGATGTGGCCTTGCGCAGCTTGCATCCCGGTTTGCCGGCCTTAGGCAATATGCGACAGCCAGTTCTTGATATGAATGGCATCGGTGTAGTGGGTATAGGAGCCGGTCCCCCCCAGGATGACGATCAGGTAGGTATGCCGGCCGCTGGTGGTCCGGATCAGCAGGCAATGGCCGGCCTCATCGGTAAAACCGGTTTTCTGCAGTTCGATATGCCATGAGGGATTGTTGATTAACCCATTGGAATTGCGGTAAACCAGAGGCCTGTCCCCCGGATAGACGGTATAGGTCTTGTCCACGGAAAATTGCCTGATAAGCGGAAACCGGTAGGCGTAGTTAAACATCCGCGACAGGTCAAAGGCGCTGGCGGTATTGCGGGGCGTCAGGCCAGTGGGATCGTTGAAATGCGTTTGCCGCATGCCCAACTGCCTGGCTTTTTGGTTCATGTGTTTGACAAATGCGGCGCGGCCGCCGGGATAGGCCCGGCTCAGCGCGGACGCCGCCCGGTTTTCCGATGACATCAGGGCGATATGCAGCATATCCCGCCGCGTCAGCACCGAACCGATGGTGAGTCTGGAATGGGTGCGTTTCAGCACATCGCGATCGTCCGGCCTGACCTCTATTTTCTGTTCGAGCTTCGGCTTGCTTTCCATTACCACGACAGCGGTCATCAGCTTGCTCAGCGAGGCGATGGGATAAGCCTGGCGAGCGTTTTTTTCAAAGAGTATCTTGCCGGTATTCTGATCAATGACCAAAGCGGAACGGGATTGCACCGATGGTCGGCTTATCATTTGGGCCTGGGACAGAGAACTTATCACGAAACCCAACAACAACAGGGACAGCCGGATATATCCCCGATAAACTGAGTTGATCCTAAACATCGTAATTCTTAACCTGACTTTGTAGAGAGGAATGTCGTATCTAACGCGTTGGATAAACAACGTAATAGACATCTGCTGGCCGTCGCGGAGTCCGGCGGAATGCAAGGGTACAGATCCCGCAGTCACTTGTATAGTAACGTTATAACATACAAAACAATTTAATATGTAACGTAGTATTAGCTATCGTTTATTCGCCGTTTAATCCCGGCGTCCCCCTGCCGCCTTATTATTCTAGCGGCGGGGCGCATTTCCCCGCCCCAGTCGGTAGCGGAGCAGGGCGCTACCGCAAAAAAGCGCGATCGGCGCGGTGGTCTTGGGCAAAGAACCCTTTGTAGGGTTATGTTATACTGTATCAATAATAATTCGGCTTATTTATGAATCCCATTACTTTTCTTTTACGCCGCCAGGCAAGCCTCAACCTGCTTACCTCTTCCGGCATAACGCGCATGCTGGCCGCCTGTGCGGTGCTGGCAGTTCTGTGGACCGTCATTTATTGGGCGTCGTTACTGCCATGATTACGCTGAATAATCTCGTTCTGGGTTATCAAGGACAGCGTATCAGCTGTCCTCTTAACGGCACCTTTGAAATCGGCAGTTTGACCGCTATCATCGGCGCTAACGGCACCGGTAAATCCACGCTGCTTAAAACGCTTGCCGGCCTGTTGCCGCCGGTGGCGGGCAATCTGGCCTTCGCTACCGCGCGGCCGCCGCGCATCGCCTATTTGCCGCAGCAGTCGGAACTGGATCGACAGTTTCCGGTCAATGTTTTTGACGTGGTGTCCATGGGGTGCTGGCCGGCTACCGGATTGCTACGCCGCATCGGCGGGACGGACAAGGCCCTTATTCATCATGCGCTGCAGCGGGTGGGGCTGGAGGACATGCCCACCCGTCCCATAGATGCGCTCTCGGGCGGACAGTTCCAGCGCATGCTGTTTGCCCGCCTGCTGGTGCAGCAGGCGCCGCTGGTGCTGTTGGATGAGCCATTCACCGGCATAGACCGGCAGACCTGCGATCTCCTGCTGGAGGTTATCGGCCAGCTCCACCGGGCGGGGCAAACCATTATTGTGGTGCTGCACGATCACGGCCAAGTGGCCCGTCATTTTCCGCAAACATTGCTGTTAACCCCCGAACAAAACCGGTGGGGACCTTCCGCCGACATCCTGTCCCATCGGACACCGCAATCGGAATCCTGTTTTTGCTTTCAATCCTTTGATCGGGTCGGCTGATAATGCTGCATTTTTTTATTGATCCGTTTAACGCCTACGGGTTTATGCGCCGGGCGCTGGCGGCCTGTTTCGCCTTATCGTTAAGCACCGCCCCTCTGGGCGTGTTTTTACTGCTGCGGCGCATGAGCCTGGTGGGGGACGCCTTATCCCACGCCATTCTCCCCGGCGTGGCCATCGGCTACCTCATCTCAGGCATGTCGCTGATGGCCATGGGCATCGGCGGTTTCGCCGCCGGATTGCTGGTGGCCTTGCTCTCCGGCTGGGTAAGTTCAATGACCCAATTAAAAGAGGATGCCACCTTTGCCGGCTTTTACCTCGGGTCACTGGCATTGGGCGTCACCCTGGTATCGCTTCGCGGTTCCAGCGTCGATCTGCTGCATCTGCTGTTCGGATCGATCCTGGCCGTGGATATCAATGCCATCAAATTTGTCGGGCTGATTGCCGGTTTTACCTTTCTATGCCTGGCGCTGCTGTATCGCGCGTTGGTAATTGAAGCCTTTGACGTGGCTTTTCTGCGGGTGAACCGCCAGGGCTATCCCCGCGTGATTCACGGCATATTCCTGGCGCTGGTGGTGTTGAACCTGGTGGCCGGATTCCAGATCCTCGGCACCCTGATGTCCGTAGGCCTGATGATGCTGCCCGCCGTGGCCGCCCGCTGCTGGTCAGGACATTTGCCGGTGATTCTGCTGATTGCCGCGGCCATCGGATTGCTGAGCTCCTGGGTGGGGTTGATGTGGTCGTTTTACGCCTCGCTGCCGGCCGGGCCGGCCATTGTCCTGTCCGCTAGCGTGATTTTTTTTCTATCGGTGTTATTGGGCCCGCGCGGCGGCTGTGCGCTGATGCTGCGGCGGCGAAGAGTACTTATCAATGAGGAAAAAGAATGAAACGTTTACCGGTATCCTTGGCGGTGGTGATGATAATGGCAAGCCCTGCGGCGCTGGCCAAAACCGTGGATACGGTGGCCAGCTTCTCAGTGTTGGCTGATATCGTGAAGGAAGTTGGGGGCGATCATGTGAAAGTGACCAGTCTGGTGGGGCCGGACGGAGATCCTCATAGCTTCGAGCCGTCGCCAAAGGACAGCCAGGCGTTGGGCCGGGCCGACGTGGTGTTTGTCAGCGGCCTGGGTTTGGAAGGATGGATGGGGCGTCTGGTGACGGCCTCCGGTTATAAAGGCATCATTGTCACGGCCTCTGACGGCGTGCCCACGCGCCATATGGATGAGGACGGTAAAACCATAACCGACCCCCACGCCTGGAACAGCGCCAAAAACGGGGCTATTTATGCGAGAAACGTAATGAATGCGCTGATTGCGGCCGATCCGGAAGATGCGGACTATTTCCGCCGACAGGGGGGCGCCTATATCCAGCAATTGGAAAAGCTCGACAGCTGGGCCAAGGCGGAATTTGCCGCTATTCCGCAGTC
Source organism: Sodalis ligni (assembly GCF_016865525.2). Classification (NCBI taxonomy): domain Bacteria; kingdom Pseudomonadati; phylum Pseudomonadota; class Gammaproteobacteria; order Enterobacterales; family Bruguierivoracaceae; genus Sodalis; species Sodalis ligni. The sequence continues at coordinate 2,083,002 of NZ_CP075169.1, forward strand.
CAGGCGCAAAGTGATCACCAGTCATGACGCCTTCGGCTATTTTGGCGCGGAATATGGCGTTTCATTTTTGGCGCCAGTGGGTTTTTCCACCGAATCGGAAGCCAGCGCCAGCGATGTGGCCGGATTGATTAATCAAATCAAACAGCAGCATATTAAAACGTATTTTTTTGAAAATCAAACCGACCCGCGCCTGGTGAAACAAATTGCCTCCGCCAGCGGTGCGAAACCGGGTGGTGAGTTATATCCCGAAGCGTTATCTAAGGCGGACGGCCCCGCCGCCACTTATATCGCGGCATTTAAACATAATGTAGAGGCCATCGCCGACAGCATGAAATAAAATATCACGCCTACTCTCCGGCAGATTGATATAAATTCATGACCCTGTACGCCCAAGCGGAATAATAAATACGGAACACATGTTGTTTTTTTTCATATAACACTATATGTTGCGTTTTATTAGCCCGTTGGGGCTAATATCTTGTACGTCACCGCATTGTCGGCGGGAACCATTCGGGGGCGTTTGGTATCCCGCCAGCAGCGAGGCTCCCCATGCTCCATAGCGAGGGGACAAACGGCGTCCCAATTTAACCGCCAGCACCAGCCCGGTGATGCCGAAAAATATCAATTCAGGGAATGTTATTTTCCGGCATGGCAATGACATCGTGGCATCTCGCCCGTCAATATTCTACCGGCGAGATGTTGGCCTGGCCTCTGCCCTAGTGGGTGACGGCGGGTTTCAATGTGTCCTCGCACCATTGGCGGAAGCGGGTGGGACTACCGGACTGCGGCGTGCGCTGCACGGTGTTGTCCATGCCCTCGTTCTTGGCCGCCATCATGTCGACCATGCCTTGGGCCATGGCCTCAGACATGCCGAATCCCAGGAGCCTGGCCTTAAAGGCATCGAAGGGGATTTGCTGGAAACGCACAAGTTTCCCCAATACCTCGGTCATGATACCCGCCATATCGTTGAAGGAGAGATCTTCGGGACCAAGTATCGGGACGCTGTCCTGTCCGCTCCAGGAGGCGTCCAGCAGCAAATCGGCGGCAACGGCGGCGATGTCGCGGGTAGCGCAGGTGGGTGATTTACGGTCCCCGTCGATGGGGGAAAAGAACATGCCCTGATTTTTGATGGACTCTATTTGCATTAGCATGTTATCCATAAACGAGGGCATGGTCAGCGCACGGAAGCTCACGCCGGTGCTGGCGATCAGGTCGTCCATTGCCAGCGATGCCGAGACGAATCCGGCGTGGCGGGGCCAACCGCGACCCAGGGCCGATACCGTCACCACCCGTTTGACGCCATGGCGCTTGAGGGCGTCGCACGCCGGCCGGGTGAAGTCCACGTAGGCGGCCTCGAGGCTCGCGGCCTGCATGTTCGGCGGCACCAGCCAGAACACCGAGTCGGCGCCGGCGAACGCCTGATTGACGATGGCGCTGTCCCCATGGGAACCTTGAAAAACCTCCACGCGTTCGCGGAAAGAGGCGGGCAGGCGCGAGGGATCGCGGGCGATAACGCGAATAGGTTCGCCGTTGTCCAGGATCTTTTCAAGAACCTGTGTGCCGATGTTGCCGGTGGGGGTTGTTACGACAATCATAATTAAATTCCTCTGCTGGGTAGCCAAGTAAACTATACCGTACCGTTTACTTTTTTGTTTGTCAAGGCAGGGCGAGGTACGTTACAATCAGGCATGGCAAGAAGAGGCGATGAATTACGTGAACACATTCTGTGGATAGCCAAGGATGTGTTTCTGGCGATGGGGTTCGAGCGGGCGTCGATGGATGTGGTTGCCCGGCGCGGAGAAACATCGAAACGTTCCCTGTATGCTCATTTTGAGAGCAAGGAAAAACTGTTCCTCGCGGTCATAGACCTGGTGCGCGGGCTTTTTCTCGGCAGGCTGAGAATGCCTGGCGACTATTCAAATGAACCGGCGCAAGCGCTGGCGCTGTTTTGTGGCCGCTATCTGGAAACGTTGCTTTACCAGCCCTCGATACAAATGTGCCGCGTCAGTATGTCGGAAACCAACCGCTTCCCGCAGGGGGCGGCGCAGCATTACGACGTGATGTTTACCGAGGTTGAAAGACGTCTGGGCGCTTATCTGCAGACGACGTTCGGTGTGTCGGCCCAGGCCGGCGCCGAGGCGGCGCACCGGCTTATCGGCCAGGTTATCTATCCGCGATACGTGCGGGCTCTTTTCGGTATTGATGAATTGGCGACAAGCTTCGACGGTGACGCCTTGGCGTCGGATTTTGATTTGGCGCCAATAAGACGCGCCGTCGCTGATTTGATTGAATCATTAACGAAGCAGTAGCATTAGACGGCCGCGGCCGGTACAGGGAGTCTGCCCGGCGGCGGGGGATTATTTCTTATTTAGTCAGCAAACAGTCCAAGTCCATATCGGAAAGCCCCGTCCATTTTTTAACCAGCGCACGATCCGTACCATCTGCAAGAGACTGCCGGGCTACCTCCAGCTTGCCTTTCAAAATACCTTCCTGTTTGCCTTCCTGACGGCCTTCTTGCCGGCCTTGCTGCCTGCCTTCCTGCCGGCCTTCCTGCCGGCCTTCCTGTCGGCCTTGCTGCCGGCCTTTTCGCTTGCCTTTTCGCAGTCCTTCCCGTTCAAAATGTTGTGCTATCGTCAGCATTTCTTTTCCCTCCAGATTAAGCGGCGCATGTTGATACAGCACCTGCACAAAACGCTCGATATCATCGGTTTTCCCCGCTCGCGCGATATAGGTTACCAGGCTTCTACGCAGCTTCCTTGAGGGTTGCCACCGGTTTATCAAGGTGCCGATATCCTTCACCAGCAGCGCCATATCCCGCAGCCGGATATGCTTTTGTATCAATTCGAGTAAAGCTACCCGCTTATGAGTCAAGATCTCCTTATCCGGTATGACCGAGAGATCGATCAGCGGGAAGGGACGTGTATAGATATCCCTGGCCAACTCAATATCGTTAAAGCAGTTAAACCAATCATTGTCATAAGGGTAGCCGCCCTTACGACCGCCTTGATAAAAAAGCAACGGCACCACCACCGGCAGATCTTTATGCCCTTGATCAAGATGCTGCTGCATGGCCGCAAGGCAGTAACGCATTAAACGAAACGCCATTAACCTTTGTGGCGTGCTTTGGTGCTCTACTAGACAATAAATATAGCCGGAACCTTTGCGGGTTTGCACCGAATAAAGCATATCCGAGCAGTGATGACGTAAATTCTCTTCCACAAAAGAACCGGAACACAGGGATAGTGTATTAAAATTGCAGCGCTGTCGTAAAGAAGAAGGTAAATGGATTTCAAAAAAATCACGGGCAGTGGCGGCATCGGTTAAAAACGTCTTGAATATTGCATCATGATGTGAATAATTAATTACCATATAAGATATCTATTTCATTATTAAATGTTTTCCTCGATACTGTGAATATTAACAGTGAGAGAATTAAAGTCTAATCAAAAAAGATAAAGAATGATTAAAATATTCGTTCAATAAAATATAAAAGAAGTGTTTTAAAAGTTATTAAACTTAATTAATGGAGAGGGTATTTATCGATTTAAAAATAAAATAATGATAGCCACTAATCGAACAATCCCCACCGCCGCAGGAATACTACAATATCGTGGCCACAGCGTCAGGCTTGCGCCGGCCACAATCTGACAGCTTTAGGCAATCTTGTCATGGGATTGGTCTATCCCCCTCCGCCGATCGCTGCTTAACATTAAAGCCACATCAACTTATATCCCAAGTAATCCGAGTTGCAGGACAGCCAACCTACCTGCAACTTGAAGTATGACGGGTTTAGGGGCGGAGCCCATATGAAAACGGTCAATCAGGTCTATATCAACGGTCGGTTCGTCACGCCTCACGGCGAGGAACTGTTCGATTTATACAATCCCGCCACCAAGACGGTTATCGGGCGGGTGCGGTTGGCGGACGAGGTGGACGCGCAAACGGCGATTGCGGCGGCCAAGGCCGCTTACCCGGAGTTCAGACAGACCACCAAAGCCGAGCGAATGGACTATCTGCAGCGGCTGCATGACGCTGTGGCGGAAAAAACTGCCGAACTGGTGGACAGGATGGTGGAAGAATATGGCGCGCCGCTGTCCATGAGCAGCGGAACGGTGGCCCGTGCCGCCGAGGCCTTCCGGCTCGCTAAAGTCCTGTTGGAGACCTTCGAATTCGAGAAACAGGCGGGCGCCGCCAGGGTAGTGCTGGAGCCGCTGGGGGTGGTGGGCCTGATTACCCCCTGGAACGCCAACTATAGTTTTATCTGCAGTAAGCTGGCGATGGTTATCGCCTCCGGCAGTACGGCGGTAATCAAGCCCAGCGAGATGAGCGCGCTGCAGACGCAATTACTCACCGAATGCCTGCATGAGGCCGGGCTTCCTTCGGGAGTATTCAACATTGTGACCGGGCGCGGCGATACGGTGGGTACGGAAATCGTCCGTCATCAGGATATCGCCAAAATTTCATTTACCGGCTCTACCCGGGTGGGCAAGCGAATTGCCCGAGAGGCGGTGGAGACCATGAAGCGCGTTACGCTGGAGCTGGGGGGAAAATCACCCAACGTGATTTTGGAAGATGCCGATCTGGAAAAGGCTATTCCCCTGGCGCTCAGCGCGGTGTCCATCAACAGCGGACAAGCCTGTATCGCCGGCAGCCGGTTGCTGGTCCCCGAACGGCTGCTGGATGAGGTCATCAGATTGATTAAACGCCACAGCGCCGATTTAACGGTGGGGGATCCCCGTCGAAAGAGCACACGCATCGGACCGCTGGTGAGCCAGATTCAATATGATCGGGTACAGGGCTATATCCGCAGCGGCATAGCGCAGGGCGCTGAATTGATAGTAGGGGGCGAAGGCCATCCCGAAGGCCTGGAGCAGGGCTATTTCGTCAGGCCCACCGTGTTTGCCAGGGTGACGCCCGAAATGACCATCGCCCGGGAGGAGATCTTCGGGCCGGTTCTGTCCGTACTGACCTATAAATCAGAGACCCAGGCTATTGAAATGGCTAACGACACCGTCTATGGTTTACAAGCCTATGTCAGCGGCACCGATCTGCAAAGGGCGCGGCGGGTCGCCGAACAGCTGGTGGCGGGGCGCGTTTTTATCAACGGACTGTACGATTTGCCACAGGCGCCGTTCGGCGGCTTCAAGCAGTCGGGCATCGGCCGCGAGTTCGGCACGTACGGGCTTGAGGAATATCTGGAACCCAAAACCATTGCGGGCCATGAATCATCTTGACGAAAATAATCGGTGAATCAGACGCGGGCGGGCAGGACGGCGTAACGTTGGCCTTGCTATGTGAAGAGGTGCGAGGCTGGTTCGACGGCGTGCCCGTTGAGCAGCGTTTTGTGCACACCGAATTGCCGGGCCTGACCTTTATCCGGTTTTGTCATCCAACGGAGATGGGGCGGGGATTGCTTTCGCCTTCCCTTTGCCTGGTGTTGCAGGGGAGTAAAAAAATCCTGCTGGGTAAAGCCTTTACCGCCTACGGCGGCGGCAGCTATCTGCTTTCCACCCTCGATATGCCCATCTCCGGCCAGGTGGCCGAGGCCACGCCGGCCACACCCTATCTGGGGTTGAGAATCGAGCTGGATGTCAGGGAAATCGCTGCGTTGATTATTGATATGGGCATCGAGGTTGTGCCCCGGGGGGCGGAAACCACCGGGGTCTTCGTGGATAAATCCGACGCCGAACTGCGGGATGCCTTTTTGCGGCTGGTGCGGCTGCTCAAAAAACCCGAGGACAGCGCAGTCTTGTTACCCCTGGTGAAGCGGGAGATTTTTTACCGGCTGCTGAAGGCAAAAAGCGGCTCGGTGCTGTATCAGGCGGTAGTGTCCCACGCCAACGACCGCGGCGTTCATCAGGCTATCCTTTGGATCAAGGATCATTTCAAGGAGCCCATGCGGGTAGATACGCTGGCGAAACTGGCCAATATGAGCGCCTCGGTGCTGCATCGCCGTTTCAAGGAGATGACGGTGATGAGTCCGTTGCAATACCAAAAGCACCTGCGATTGCTGGAGGCCCGCAAGCTGCTGCTTAACGGCAGCCTGGATGCCGCCAGCGCGGCATTCTCGGTGGGATATCAAAGCCCCTCGCAGTTCAGCCGCGAATACCGGCGCTATTTTGGCATTTCTCCCTTACGGGACAGGGAAGGCCTGAAGTCGCGCGAAGCCGATTATGAATAATGCCGCCGGGCGTGAAACCGCCGGATGAGTTTACTTATCTAAGCTTGCTGGGCTTGTTGGCAAAGTGCCCGGACGGTTTACTCTTCTGGCAGCCAGTCCCGCCTTTTTAACTCCGAGGACGGTTGTCAGCAGCCGGGGATCAGTTCACTCACCTTTATGCAATGCGCTGAACTGGATATTGCGCTCGGTAGGCAGCGCATCGAACTTGATCGCATAATAGGCATCCCGTTCATGTACGCTGATAATGACCCCGCCGCCGAACACCGGATGATCCACCCGATCGCTGACATCATAGCGCGCCGCCATGTTCCCGAGCTGTTCATCCCCGGCGGTAATAGCCCGCAGCAGCCCGGTTTTTAAACCCTCTTCGAGGGGAACGACATACTCGATATTCTCCTCGCCGGCGTCAAAGATAAACCTTGAGGGATACTTCACCAGATTATCATTGGCGACTCCTTCCGCATCGCTCAGGTACAGCCGGTCCATGGCCCGGGTCATCGCCACATAGGCCAGGCGGCGCTCCTCCTCCATTTCCTCCAGCGAGCTTATGCGCCGGCTGGGGAAAACCCCCTCGTTCAGGCCGCAGATAAATACATAAGGGTATTCCATGCCTTTGGCGCTGTGGATGGTCATCAGCTTTACCGTATCGGGTTTCTCTTCGCTGTCGAGATTGCTGAATAGCGCGATTTGCGCCAGGAAATCTTCCAAGGTGGCGTCTTCATCCAAGGCGGCGCGCTGCACCGCGCGTTTGAGCTCCGCCACGTTATCCAGCCTATCCTGATCCCCCTGCAGCCGCAGATAGGCTTCATAACCGCTTTGATCCAGCAGGGTTTGCAGGGCGGTATCCATGGCCAGTGTCTGGCGGTGTTGCCCAAGAGCGTCGATGGCCGCAACGTAGCTCTTGGCCCGGGTGCCTTTGAGCATGTCGGTATCGAGGTTTTCCCGCAGGGACTGGTAGAGGGTCAGGCGATGTTGTTCCCCATACAGTGTCAGCGCCTCAAGCTTCTTTTTGCCGATTTTACGCGGCGGCACGTTGACGGTACGCAGAAACGCCAGGTCGTCACCGGCGGTGACCATGCGCAGATAGCAGATGATATCCTTGATTTCCCGGCGCTCATAAAAGGCGATGCCGCTGAAGATTTTATAAGGCAGCTTGTTTTCCACAAACCGCTCTTCCAGCATACGGGTAAGATAATGGGCGCGGTAGAGCACGCCGATGCTGCCGGCGGCAACCCCGGCGGCGCGCAATGCCTGTATTTGCGCCACCACCCAGTCCGCTTCATCTTTATCGCTTTTGGCATGGAAATAACGCGCCCTGGGACCGCTGGCCTTCACCGCATGCAGGGATTTAGGGAAGCGGACCTGATTCTTTTCAATCAGCGTATTGGCGGCGGTGAGGATTTCCGGTGTGGAACGGTAATTTGTGGTCAGCGCCACGGTAACCGCGGCCGGATAGACCTGATTGAAATCCAGAAACAGCCGCAGGTGCGAACCGCGCCAGGAGTAGATGGTCTGATCGGGATCGCCGACGATAAACAGGTTGCCGTGTTTGCCTGACAGCAGCTGCGCCAGTTTATACTGCCGTTTACTGACGTCCTGAAACTCATCCACCATAACGTATTGCATGCGATCCTGCCATTTTTGGCGCACGTCGGGGAAGTGCTCCAAAATCCAGGTGGCGAAGTTAATCAGGTCGTTAAAGTCCACGCCGAAGCATTTTTTCTGTTCATACAGATAACGCAGGAAAATCTCTTCATCACGGTCGCGGGCGTCGGAATAGCGTGCCTTCAGCTGTTCGTTGTCCAACTGGTAAATATCGTCGATATAAGTAGTGGCATGGAGCTTTTTGGCTTCCAGCACCTCGTCCAGGGTTCGCTTGATTGTGGTATCCCGCAGCGTCAGCCCCATATCGGTAAAGATTTTCTGCAGTATTTGCTTGAGGTCCTCCATATCCAGGATCGTGAAATTGCGGGGATAATTCAGAACATGGATGTCTTCTTTCAACAACTGCACGCAAAAAGCGTGGAAAGTGCAGATATAGCCTAGATCGCGATCCCCCAGGACGGCGCGCACCCGGCGCTTCATCTCGTTGGCGGCCCGATTGGTGAAAGTGACGCACAGGATATTCTTCGGCGCGATGCCCAGGGTGGACACCAAATAGCAATAGCGTTCGATAAGAGTGCGGGTTTTCCGGTGCCCGCGCCGGCGATAACCCTAACCGCGCCCTCGGTGGTGGTGATGGCTGCCCGTTGTTCGGTATTGATGTCGTTCGGCAGGTGAGTCAAAAACATTACCCCTTTCTATAATAAAACCCGTTTCCCTGCCGAAGGCTCGCCGCCTCAGGCTTGCAACGGGGTTTTCAGCGGTTTAAACGCCTGCCAGCAGCGCTGGATATTGTGGTCCTCGCCCTTGGCTCCGGCCGCCAGATAGCCACGCAGATAGCTAATGGTCTCCGCCAGCGGCGGATGGCTTTCCTGCAATTGCCGCAATAATCCCCCCGCGGTGGCGGCATCGTTAAGCCGTCCCAGCGTATCCTGCAACCCCGTCAGCGCCGTGACAAACGGCGCCATGGTTTTATCTACATACAGGGATTGAAAAAACTCCGCGCTGTAGCGGGTTTTTTTGGCGGCGATGCGCACTTTATGACGCTCGGTCGGCGCTGCCCCGGCGAGTTTTTTGCCGTGCTTTTTCAGCCGACGGCGATAGTGCTTGAGCATCTCGTCGGCAAACGGCGATATGCGGCTTTTCAGCCGCTTTTGTTGCGATGCGGAAGTTTTGTCGCGCCAGCCGCGCTGGTTGATCCACTGGGTCAGCGATAACACCAGCCGTTCGTAGCGTGGCGAACTGACGGCGGCGGCAGCGCTTTTGTCATTTTTTTTCGCCTGGCGGGAGGCCGCCTGTCGCACATACTCTATGGGCAGCGGTTCATCCAACTCGTCGGTCAGGGCGCTTAACACGGGACCGGCGAGGATATCCCAGTCACGGGCCATGCCCAGTTGCCGGGTCAGCCAATCCAGTTCCTCTTTTAACGACTCGTTGGGTAGCAGCACCGCTTTGAACAGGCCGATGGCCGAGCGCAGCCGGCGTAATCCCACCCGCATCTGATGAACGCTTTCCCCATCCTGCCGCCGCACGCCGGCGGCGTTGGCCAGTATTTGCGCCAGGCAATTGGCGGCAATCAGCTGGAATACGTGTCCCACCGTCATGGCCTTTTTAAGCTGCAAAGGCGCCGCTTTTACCGCCTCGGCAGCGGGTAATGACCGAACAGGATCGGACGTTGACAGATTTTCCATCGTTTTTTTCCGGCAGTTTAACTGATTGGCCGCACCCTATGTCCGGGGCGGATGATAACGACAGATAGGGCAAATTCCTTGCTGTCCGGTCATTATCCCACCGGACAGGCGCGCCTTTACAGCATTTCAGGCCGAAACTGTTGCCGCCGGCTGATGATCTTGCCCGACACCATAAACACCCCGTCGCCGGTATAATGCAGCGTTTCGGGGTGTTTGGGCGATGGGGCCGCATGGGCTTTGACAATCTCGAAGATAAAAAAATTATAGCGCTCAATCAGCACGTCGTCGTAGAGGCGGCACTCAAAATTGGCATGGCATTCGCGGATAAGCGGCGCCTTTACCTGCTGTGCAGGTGCGGCGGTCAGGCCGAAATGGCTGAATTTATCGATATCGGCGCCGCTGGTATTACCGATGCCCACCACGGTATCGGTTATGGCGGTGGTGGGAAGATTGATCACGCATTCTCCGCTGTCGCGTATCATGGCGAAACTGTGATTACCGCTGGAGATCAAGCAGCCGATGAGGGAAGGGGTGAATTCAAGTACCGTATGCCAGCCCAAGGTCATGATATTGGTCTTGCCCTGCCAGAATGAGGATACCAGCACAATGGGGCCGGGTTCCAGGTAGCGGCGCGCCAGGTTCACCGGAAGGTCTTTTTTAGCGGGAAATGCGGTCATAAGCTCTCCTCCTGCGGATGTCATCTGCCTACTATGACCCTAGCAGGTTTACCGCGATTGTGATCCAAAGCGCTAAATAACCTTGGCATCCCAAGGCGCCGCCTTACGCAATCGGCGGGAAAGGGACAAGGGAATAAAAAGAAACCGGTACGGGATTCCCCCACACAGAAAATAAAAAAATAAGCGGGAATTCCATCACGAAAATTAAAATAAGTTATTTTTCTGAATGGTTTTTGCTTTTTAATCGCCATTTAATTAGATCCCGATCCCATTTTAAAAAAGGCTAAGCCCTCTGCGTCGGGGTTCCTCCAGTGACCTTCCCCATGAGACAAATAATGATTGCCCAGCTTTCTTTTTTGGAGGCAAAAACCCCCCCGGAAAAGTTATATTTAAAATACCAGTTTTTTCATTAAATTTTACAGGAATCATAATTAATGAAATAATTTTTCATTTTCATGAATAAAGGTGATTAGTCGCCAAAATATCTTTTACCGGCCGGTACCGATTTCGGTTTATATCGGTAAGGGACACTGCGCGCGCGGAACGTGGACAGGAATGAAATAAAATTTATCATATTCCATCAGGAGTTCAATAATGGCTCAGCTAGAGGCATGGGAAAAACTTGCCAATAAGGAATTGTCCCGGTTAGGGAAAAGCGTTGATGACCTGCATACCCTTACCGCGGAAGAGATCAGCATCAAGCCCCTCTACACGGAGGCTGACCTTGCCGATTTGGAAGTGACCGGTTCATTGCCGGGCATCGCGCCCTTCGTCCGCGGTCCGCGGGCCACCATGTATGCCGCCCAGCCCTGGACCATACGCCAATACGCCGGCTTCTCCACCGCCACCGAGTCCAACGCCTTCTATCGCCGCAACCTGGCGGCCGGGCAGAAGGGGCTGTCGGTGGCGTTTGATTTGCCCACGCACCGGGGTTATGACTCCGATAATGAACGGGTATCGGGGGACGTGGGTAAAGCCGGCGTGGCCATCGACAGCGTGGAGGACATGAAGATACTGTTCGATCAGATCCCGCTGGAAAAAATGTCTGTTTCCATGACCATGAACGGGGCGGTTATTCCCATTATGGCGTTTTATATTGTCGCCGCGGAAGAGCAGGGGGTTAAGCCCGAACTGTTAACCGGCACTATCCAGAATGATATTCTGAAAGAGTATCTGTGCCGTAATACCTATATCTATCCGCCGAAACCGTCGATGCGGATTATTTCCGATATCATCGCCTATTGTTCGGCGAATATGCCGAAGTTCAATACCATCAGTATCAGCGGTTATCATATGGGTGAAGCGGGGGCCAACTGCGTTCAGCAGGTGGCTTTCACCATCGCCGACGGTATTGAATATATCCAGGCGGCGCTGGCCGCCGGTCTGGATATTGATGATTTTGCCCCGCGTCTGTCATTTTTCTTCGGTATCGGCATGGATTTGTTCATGAACGTCGCCATGCTGCGGGCCGCCCGTTATTTATGGAGCGAGGCGGTGAAAAGTTTCGGTTCCACCAACCCGAAATCCCAAGCGCTGCGCACCCATTGCCAGACCTCCGGCTGGAGCCTGACGGAGCAGGATCCCTATAACAACGTGATCCGCACCACCGTCGAGGCAATGGCGGCCGTCCTCGGCGGCACCCAGTCGCTGCATACCAACGCCTTTGACGAAGCCCTGGGCCTGCCCACCGATTTCTCCGCCCGTATTGCCCGTAATACCCAGATTGTCCTGCAGGAGGAATCGGCGATTTGCCGTACCGTCGATCCGCTGGCCGGCTCCTATTATGTGGAAAACCTGACGGATCAGGTGGTAAAAGCGGCGCGGGACATTATCCAGCAGATCAAGGAAGTGGGCGGCATGGCCAAGGCCATTGAGGCGGGTCTGCCCAAACGCATGATCGAAGAGGCCTCGGCGCGCCAGCAGTCGCTGATTGACCAGGGCAAACGCGTCATTGTCGGCGTGAATAAATACAAGCTGGCGAAGGAAGACGCCACCGCTGTACTGGAAATCGATAACGTCAAAGTGCGCCAGGAACAGGTGGAACGCCTGCGGCAAATCCGCGCCGCCCGCGACAACGCCGCGGTGGCCGATGCCTTGGGCCAACTCACCCATGCCGCCATGAAAGGCACCAATTTACTGGAAGCCGCAATCCATGCCGCTCGCCTGCGGGCTACGCTTGGGGAAATCTCTGATGCCATTGAAGAGGCGTTTGGTCGTTACCTGGTTCAGACCAATTGCGTCACCGGCGTTATCTCCAACAGCTATCATCAGAGCGCCGAAGGCACCGCGGAATTTGAAGAGATCAAGACCGCTACCGATCGCTTCCTGGCCGAACACGGCCGGCGTCCGCGCATCCTGGTGGCCAAGATGGGGCAGGACGGCCACGATCGCGGCGCCAAGGTTATTGCCAGCGCCTATTCGGACCTGGGTTTTGATGTGGACCTGAGCCCGATGTTTTCCACGCCGGAGGAAATCGCCAAGCTGGCGGTGGAAAACGACGTGCACGTCATCGGCGCCTCATCCCTGGCCGCCGGTCACAAGACCCTGATCCCAGCGCTGGTTGAAGCCTTGGGCCGCTACGGACGCGAGGATATCAAGGTCGTGGCGGGGGGCGTGATACCGCCGCAGGATTATGACTATCTGTACGAACGCGGCGTGGTGGCGATTTATGGACCGGGTACGCCCATGCTTACCAGCGTGCGCGACGTATTAAGCAAAATAAGTGATTACCATGATTAACGCTGACCGACTCGATGGCGCCGTTGAACGGTTGCTGGCGGGGGATCGGGTAGCGCTGGCCCAGGCGATGACCCTGGTGGAAAGCACCTTCCCCGCGCATCAGGGATTGGCCTCCGACCTGTTGGACCGGATCATGCCCCATACCGGCCGGGCAAAACGGGTGGGGATCACCGGCGTGCCGGGGGCGGGCAAGAGTACGTTTCTGGAAGCCCTGGGCGGCTATCTGCTGACCTGTGATATGAAGGTGGCGGTGATTGCCATCGATCCCAGCAGCCCCTTGAGCGGCGGCAGCATCCTGGGGGATAAAACCCGCATGCTGATGCTGTCCCGGGCGCAAAACGCCTTTATCCGCCCGGTGCCCACCGGCGGCTACTTGGGGGGCACCAGCCGCCGTACCCGGGAGCTGATGCTGCTATGTGAGGCGGCGGGCTATGACGTGGTCATTGTGGAAACGGTAGGGGTGGGCCAATCGGAAGTGGATATCGCCCATCTGGTGGACTGTTTCCTGTCGCTGCAGCTGGCCGGGGCCGGCGACGAACTGCAGGGCATTAAAAAAGGCATTATGGAAATGGCCGATATTATCGTTATCAATAAAGACGACGGCGATAATCACCCCCAGGTCATGATGACCCGACAAATGTATCAGGCGGCGCTGCATATTATGCGACGGAAATATCCGGCATGGTCACCACCGGTATTAACCTGCAGCGCGCTGCAACAGCAGGGTATTGACGATATCTGGCGCTGTATAGAGGATTTTTACCGGCAAATGGCGCTGGATAATCAGCTCGATGCGCTGCGTAAACGGCAATATCTGGAATCGATGCATAAGCAGATTGAAGAAAATACGTTGCAAGCCCTGTTTGCCCGCGGTGATATTCAGGACCGTTATCAGCAGGCTTTGCAACAGGTGGAAAATCACTGCTTATCGCCGCGAGCCGCGGTGAATAGCGTCGTTAATTATATTTGCGAAAAAATTTCTGACTGAGGGTGACAACGATGGCTTACGACTATGTAAAAGTATTGATAGAAAACCGCGTCGGTATAATTGAATTCAATTATGGAAAAAAATTAAATGCCCTGAGCGCGGTTTTTATCAAGGATATTCTTCAGGCATTGGAAGATCTGAATAATATTGATATCCGCTGCGTGATTTTGCGCGCCCAAAAAGGCACCAAGGTCTTTTCCGCCGGCCATGATATCCATGAGCTGCCGAAAACCCGCCGCGATCCGCTGGCGTATGACGACCCGCTGCGCCAGATTACCCGCGCCATCCAGAAATTTCCCAAGCCGATCATTTCCATGGTGGAAGGCAGCGTCTGGGGCGGTGCGTTCGAGCTTATCATGAGCTCCGATATCATTATCGCCAGCAATCAGTCCACCTTCTCCATGACGCCGGTGAATCTCGGCGTGCCTTATAACCTGGTGGGTATCCACAACCTGATCCGCGACGCCGGATTCCATATCGTCAAAGAGATGATATTTACCGCCTCGCCCATTTCCGCCCAGCGCGGCCTGGCGGTGGGCATTCTCAATCACATCGTCGACCCGCAGGATTTGGAAGAGTTCACCATGAAGATGGCGAATACCATTGCCGAAAAAGCGCCGCTGGCGGTGGCGGTGATAAAAGAAGAACTGCGGGTGCTCGGCGAGGCGCACACCCTGAATTCCGATGAGTTCGAACGCATTCAGGGACTGCGGCGCGTGGTATATGACAGCCAGGATTACCAGGAAGGCATGGCGGCGTTTATCGAAAAACGCAAGGCGAACTTCCTCGGCCATTAATCATTTTTTGTTAACTGGATCATGGAGTATTGACGATGGATCAGGACTTCGCAGTGATGACCGCCGATGAAGCGGCGCAGTTGATTTTGCATGGGAATATGGTGGCCTTCAGCGGGTTCACCCCGGCCGGCGCGCCAAAAGCGCTGCCGGAAGCCTTGGCCCGACGGGCGATGGCGCTCCATGAACAGGCGATACCCTTCAAGATAAAACTGCTGACCGGCGCGTCCATCGGCGCGCTGGCGGATAATCAACTGGCGGAGGCCGAGGCCGTTGAATGGCGCGCGCCGTATCAGACCGCGTCGGCGCTGCGGGATAAGATCAATCAAGGTGAAATCAACTTCGTTGACCTGCATCTGAGCGAAGTGGCGCAAATGGTGAATTACGGCTTTTTCGGCCCGATAGATGTGGCGGTTATCGAAGCCTCGGAGGTGACTAAAGAGGGCCGCGTCTATCTTACCAGCGGCATCGGCAATGCGCCGGTCTTTCTGCAAAAGGCGCGGCAGGTGATCATCGAATTGAACAGCTATCATTCGCCGCGCATCAAGGAAATGATTGATATCGTTTCCCTGGGCGCGCCGCCGCTGCGCAGTATGGTGCCGATTTTCCATACCCTCGACCGGGCCGGGGAAAACTATGTGCAAATCGACCCGAAAAAGATCGTCGCGGTGGTGCATACCCATCTGGCGGATCAGATTAAGGAGTTCGGCGACGAGAACCCCCTCTGCCGGCAGATTGCCCGTAACGTCGAGGGTTTTTTGCTCAAGGAACTCCATGCGCAGCGTATTCCCGAGGGTTTTTTACCGCTGCAAAGCGGGGTAGGCAATATCAATAACGCGGTGCTGAAGGCCTTGGGGGAAAATCCGGATATTCCACCTTTTATGATGTATTCCGAAGTGCTGCAATCGTCGGTAATAGACCTGATGGAGCAGGGCCGGATCATCGGCGCCAGCGCCTCCAGCCTGACCGTGCCGCCGGATGTGCTGCAGCATATCTATAAGAACATGGATTTCTTCAACGAACGGATTGTCCTGCGGCCGCAGGAAATTTCCAACAACCCGGAAATCATCCGCCGCCTGGGTGTCATTGCGCTGAACGTGGGCCTGGAGTTCGATATTTACGGCCATGCCAACTCCACCCATGTGGCCGGGGTGAATCTTATGAACGGTATCGGCGGCAGCGGCGATTTTGAGCGCAATGCCTATTTGTCCATCTTTATCGCTCCGTCCATTGCCAAGGGCGGTAAAATTTCCACTATTGTGCCGATGTGTTCCCATGTGGATCACAGCGAGCACAGCGTTAAGGTCATCATCACGGAAAACGGCGTCGCCGATTTACGCGGGCTGTCCCCAATCCAGCGGGCGCAAACCATTATCGCCAATTGCGCGCATCCCATGTACCGCGATTGCCTTAATCATTATCTCAGCCTGGGCAAGACCGGGCATATTCATCATGATTTGGCCCATGCTTTTGATATGCATATGAGCCTGATTGAACACGGGACCATGCTGTCGTAAAGACGTTACCGCATTCACTGCTTGTGATAGCGGGCCTAGCGTGCCGAGTGGCGCTCCGGCGGGCGGAAAAACCACGCCCGCTTCGACCACATCGGCGCGCTCTCCCTATAACAGGTTCGGTTTAAGCTTCAGTGATAGCCGGCCTGGCATACCCTGGAGCGTCCAGTCTCTAGGTCAACATTGTGTGGAACCTGCTGTCATGAAGGCCGCCGCGCCGGCTTAAATACGGACTGTCGTAACGGTGGTTATAACGCCGGGGCCGACGCGGTGAGGTTGGTGCCGTTACGATCGTCCTGCACCGCTTCCACCAGCTTTTCAATCATTTTGCAGCTTTTCAGCGAATAGAGGTACTCCGGCATATACATGGGTTGGTTGGGAGCGTCGAAATATTTCAGGCTGGCGGGATTGACGAACCGATAAGCGAAGTGCGGCACCACCGTAATAAATTGTCCCCGGCTGACGGCGCTGATTTTCGCCAGGAAACTGTAGGGCCGGTAGATAATGGTGGGCGTAATGCCGGCGTGGCGGAAGTGGGAGTCGATAAGCGATTCGAAATTCGCCCGATGCTGAAAACGCATTTGCAGCCAGGGCAGGGTATGCAGCAGCACGCTGGCCTGGACATTGTCATGGATACGCGACGCCAGAAAGCCCAGCCGGATGGGCTCCAGCGGGGTGATAAGCATACTGGCGATCTCCGCAATGCGGGTTGATGCCTGCTGGGGCGAAATGATCATATCCACGTCGTGGTCCAGCAAGCCGGACACCAGATCGCTTTCGTTAAAATCAAAGGGTTTGGTGGTGAAACCGTCAAATTTATCCCCCAGGCTGATGAGCTGATCAAAAATCATGGTGGGATAAGCGGTATCAATGCCGATAACGCAGTTTTTCTGGTGGTGGTTTACCGCCAGCATAATATCCGTATCAATGCTGGCCAGCCGCTGATAAATGGGATAGAGCATTTGATACAGTTCCTGCCCGGCTTTATTCAGGCTGATGCTGTTATCAGTACGTGAAAAAAGTTCATATCCCACCATTTCTTCCAGCGCGGCGATGCTTTTGCCAAACGGCGAGGCGGTCATATGCAATTTTTCGGCGGCTTTGGCGATATTATTGGTTTGAGCCAGCACGATAAAATTAATTAACTTCTTTGATACAAAAATGCCCATTTATTGCTACCCGCTTACAGCCACGCATCCATCGATAACGGCCGGATTGCCAAACAAAACCCATAGGAAGAGAGCGACAGAGCCTGCCGCCAACGTTAGAATTATCAAATTACCTTTCCGTGGAAAGAGAATTTCATCACACTCTGCTAATCCCATAAGCAAACAGTACAGTAAATAAGGGTGACATTAATGAACAATATTCCAGTAGTTGCCGTGCTTGGATTAGGCGCAATGGGCCATGCCTTTGCGGCCAATCTGTTGAAAAAAGGGTTCACCGTGCGGGGCTGGAACCGTTCTCCCCGCAAGGGAGACGATCTCGCGGCGGCGGGGTTGACGTTGTGCAATACGCCCCGGGAAGCGGTACGGGACGCCGATGTGGTTATCTCGATGCTGACCAATGCCGCCGCCACGGAAGAGGTGATTATCGGCGATAAAGGCATTGTTGAGCATCTTAAGCCAGGGGCGGTTGTGGTGCAGATGGGCACGATCGGCATTACCTCCACTGAGAAGCTGGATAAAACCATCGCCAAGGCGCGCGCTGACGTAGTCTTTGTGGATGCGCCGGTGTCCGGCACCAAGGCCCCGGCGGAAAATGCCCAGATTACCGTGCTGGCCAGCGGCGATCGCGCACGGGCCGCCGCCGTAGAGCCGGTATTCGGCGCCATCGCCAAGGGCACAAAATGGCTGGGCGCCGCCGGTGCCGGTTCCCGGATGAAGCTGGTGGTGAATGCCTGGCTTATCTCTATGGTGCAGGGGATGACGGAAAGTCTGTTTTTAGCCAAAACCCTGGGCTTTACGCCGGACGATTTTTGGGCGGCCCTGGAGGGCGGTCCCCTGGCCGCGCCTTATGTGAAGAATAAGCTGGAGATGATCAAGTCCGGCGATTATACACCCCAGATGCAGCTGTCGCTGGCGCTGAAGGATGCGAACCTGGCATTAGACGCGGCGGGTTCCGAGGATCTGCCGGGGCTGAGCGTTATCAAGGAGTTCTGGCAGAACGCAGTGGACGCCGGCTTGGGCGAGCAGGATCTGGCGGTGGTGTATCGGTATCTGAGCACAGTAAGATAGGCCCCCGCCGAGTGGGAAAACCACGCCCGCTTCGACCACATTGTCACGGTCGCCCTTCAACAGGTTCGTTGCACGGCCGGTGATGGCGGGCCTACCATGCCAAGGGGCGCTCTGGCGGGCGGGAAAACCACGCCCGCTTTGACCCCTTCGGCATGCTCTCCCTTTAACACGCTCGCTTTCACCTTTGGCGATGGCGGGCCGACCTAGCCTGCTGGGGTGCTTATGTCGTATAACGCTCCACCCCCTGCGTTACCCTAGGTGAATACTCAAGCTACACTGAGATCAGGTCCTGCAATCTGGTACAGTCTCAAAATTTACGGGTATAATCCCACACATTATTCAACTGGTTTAGAAACGAAGATGACAAAACTCACCTTACAAGAGCAGATGCTGAAAGCTGGATTAGTAACCAGCAAAAAAATAGCCAAAGTCGAAAGAACGGCTAAAAAATCGCGGGTTCAGGCTCGTGAGGCAAGAGCGGCGGTGGAAGAGAATAAAAAAGCACAGCTTGAGCGTGATAAACAGTTAAGCGAACAACAAAAACAAGCTGCTCTATCAAAAGAGTATAAAGCCCAGGTGAAGCAGCTCATTGAAATGAACAGAATCGACATTTCAAAAGGCGATATTGGTTTCAACTTCACTGATAATAATTTAATTAAAAAAATAAATGTGGATAAGCTTACTCAAGCTCAGCTGATCAGTGGCCGTCTCGCCATTGCCCGTTTGGTTGTTGATAACAGCGGGAAGAGTGAATACGCTATTATCCCCGCGAGCGTAGCCGATAAAATTGCACAGCGCGATGCGAGCAGTATTGTATTAAACAGCGCGCTGAGCCAGGAAGAGCAAGATGAAGACGATCCGTATGCCGATTTCAAGGTGCCCGATGATTTGATGTGGTAATGAGCATTTTGCCGATGCTTATGAATGAAAAGTCCCTTGGGGCTTTTCATTAAGATTTTATGTTCAGACAGTTTATGGTAAAACGCAGGGGTATCTTGGTTAGTACATCACTTCCGGACCCGCTGAGCGTTCAGTTTCGCGAGCCCAAAACCACCTACCTATCAACCGCCAGAGTAGGGGATTTTTTTGGCTTCCGGATCCAGGAGCTGGCTGAGCGTGTGCATGTGCATCGCAACCCCCCCTTTTTCACGGCCTCAAGCACAGCAATTGTAGCGGTATCTTGTGGATTTGGGGCGGGTTCTGGCCGTGGCCACCGAGAAGACGGGAGATGCGCAGCAGGCCGTTTTCCTCATCCGCATCGAACCTTAGCCTGCGTTCGTTTATAAAACGGTTGATGGCCTGCTCAGAGAAGGTCGGGCGGAAAAACGAGTAGGGTTAAGTCAACCCTTACTTAATTTGGCACCCTCGCTAATCTGGTGGTTTTGACCCCATATATCCATGCATCTATTCCCGCTTAGGTTGATGGTTTCCCCTGCGCCGGTATTCTCTTGGTGAGCGATATCCTAAAGTGCTATTAGGGTGATATTCTTTGTAATGTTCGAACGCCAACGATAGGTTTAACACCGCCGTCTGGCTGTCCGGTTTTGGCATCATGGCGATTAATTAATCAGATCGCCGCTATCGAGCGTAATGCCAAGGCCCAGCCATTCATGCGCGCAATTGAGCACGAAGAAAAGTGCTTGGCGAGCTAATGAAATAGTGTGTAACGCCGACGAAAACTGATACTAATAATTTTAACTCGAGGAGATAACCTCGCATTTTTTCGTAGACAAATAGGCATGTATGGGGTTAATCTTTATATGAATATTTTTATTTTATAAAGGCGAACTATGAGCGCTGTAAACGATATCCAAGAAGCAACACGTGTTGCAATAGATTCCTTAAACAACTTAGTGAAAACGCAAAAGATATAACAGTTGAAGAAGCCATTATTGAGGACGGAAACATAGAAGTAACACTAAGTTACTCAGATAGTGAAGTTCCCGATGATGTGACGCCTTCCTGCAACTTTTGTCTTTACTTGGAGAAAGGCGGAAGTGGCGTGTTTTATAATTGATAAAATATTTAAAACCTTCAAAGGCTTTAAAACTTATAATAGAAACAGGAAGTGATTTGTGAAAGCAATTCCACTCTTCGATACAAACCTATTACTTCTATTCGTAATAGGCTCTGTGGATCATGGTGATTACATAACTAGCTCAAAAGATTGAGGGATTTTACGTTTGAAGATTATGAAATTTTAACTTCATACATATCGAGCTTTTCAAATTTTGCAACCACACCTTATATATTAACTGAAGTTTCAAACCTCATTGATCTCCATGATTCTGCTGCTGATGAGGCATATAAAACTCTTCGATTAATTTCTGAAATAGCCGAAATAATTGATGTCATTCCTAAAAATGATACGAAACATGCTTATTTTCTACAATACGGAATAACGGATGTAAATATATTACATATAGCTTTAACACGACCCATTGTGACCAACGATAGAAGATTATCTCGCTTTGCCTACAATCTCTGTCCTATGGAAAATATTGTTCCTTGGTATCTTATAAAGACTAGGAGTAATTAATTATTAGTCAAAGTATACATTAATAAATCAATAGGCTTCAATAGTTTAATATTATCTTTTTGTTATCCCGTTTATAAAGTAATGAATAGCAATAACCTTTTTTCACAGTGCGGATAAACAGTATCATGTTGCGGGCTGAATGTGCTACATCGATGTAAAGCCATGCAGTGTCATCTTGGGGTCGCTTATGATTTTAGAATCACTGCCAGTGTGTGGTATATTCTTGATGTTCTCTCAGTGACGAGAACAATGCTGCTCCTCCACCGCCGGTCATAACATCTTGTCCGCTTCAGACTATTAGAGGCCTGTCGATTAGACATATATTGCCCCCTAGATCATGAGACACTTTGCTCTATGAAAATACGAAATAGTATTAAAAGCATGATTAACATCGGTCAAAAGCGAGCGTTATTTCCCAGAATAAATCTGGCTGTCAAATTATCAAGATGCTGACCTACCATCCAGCGCTAAAGAAGCCATAAATTTTATTCATCCACACAGGGGCTATTTGCTGGTCATTGCTTTTCAGGGTGAGATCAGTTTGTATCTTCATTCACTAACTAACTGATAAATAATATTAAAGTTAATACCTTTACGAGCATTTTCCTGCCGAAATTTCTTGCGGTTCATTGCCGTTAACGGTATCTTTTAGCCGCGCCTGCAAAATCAGGCGTCGGGATTAGCCTCCTGCATAACTTCACTGACGACATAAGGCGCGTCTGCGCTTTTTTTGTGTCGTGCGTTCGGCTACCTTTCAATGGTGGGCCGGACGGGGGCGTCGAAAGACGCGCCGGTGTCAGTGAGGCCGGTAAGGCTAACCCCGTTCGGTTCCACCACCCGCGAGATTAGCCTCTCCGGTGGTGGGAAGAATTTATTACTCACTGAGGCTGCCTTATGTCTATGGCAACGATCCCTACACAAACTCACGCGTTACTTTCCATTCCTGTCGATTCAACCACCGATTTCACCGTTCTGGCAGGCCATTGTGAAAACCTGGCCGACGCTTTGTTGCATAGAGACGAACCGGCGTCACGTCAGGCGCTCTGCAGGCGGCTTGCTTATTGTTTGGGGCAGTTGCGTCCTACGTTGGATGATGCGATCCCGCCTCATTTGATTGAAAGCCTGACCGTGGATGAGCTGCCGACGAACTTGCCTCGCTTTGAGCCGGATGCCGATTTGCTCTGCGGGTATACCCATGTGTCGGCATCGCTGATATAAGGTCGTAATTCATCGGAAAAGTTGTCCACTCCACCCAACATGGTCTTTCTTTAAGGTTCCTACACCGAAAAAGGAAGAGCAATGTTAAGCAGAGAGGACCATCTAATGATAAAACAAATGCGCATTCATGGCGCTTATATTATCGACATTGCCCGTCAGATTGGCTGCTCCGAACGCACAGTCAGGCGTCACCTGTCCGAGCCTGAATGTCCTCGCCAAGTGCCTTCACGGCGGCGTATGCGCAAACTTGAACCTTATATGGCTTTTATCGATATGCGCCTGAGCGAACATGTCTGGAACGCGCAAGTGATTTTCCAGGAAATCAAGGCGCAAGGCTATGATGGCGGTACCACCGTGCTGCGGGAATATATCCAGCCCAAACGCCAACTCCGGCATGGTCGTGAAACCGTCCGCTTCGAAACGCAGCCCGGTTATCAGTTGCAGCACGACTGGGGTGAAGTGGAAGCCGAAGTGGCGGGCCTGCCGTGTAAAATCAACTTTGCGGTCAATACGCTGGGCTACTCGCGCCGCTTCCATGTCTTCGCCGCGCCCTGCCAGGATGCGGAGCACACTTACGAATCGCTGGTGCAGGCGTTCGGTTACTTCGGCGGCAGCGTGAAAACCGTGCTGGTTGATAACCAGAAGGCCGCGGTACTCAAACACGATAATACCGGCGAGGTTATCTTCAACGCCGGCTTCCAGTCGTTGGCGAAGCACTACGGCTTTATCCCCGTGCCTGCCGGCCTCACCGGCCCAGGACCAAAGGAAAGTGGAGCGCATGGTGGGTTATGTGAAACACAACTTCTTCGTTCACTATCGCCGGTTCGACAGTTTTGCGCACGTCAATCAGCTCCTGACCCAGTGGCTGGCGCAAGAGGCCGATCAACGCGACCTGCGCCAGTTCCATCAGACACCGACAGAACGGTTCGAGGCGGAAAACCGCCCTGCAACCGTTGCCCGCCGGTCCGTTCGATACGAGTTATCACGATATCCGCCAAGCGGCCTGGGATGGCTACATCGACGTGCGGGGCAACCGCTACAGCCTGCCCGAAGCCTGGTGCGGGCGCCAGGTTACGGTACGCATTACCCTGGACGACGAGTTACGCGTCTACGGCAATGACGAGCTTATCGCCCGCCATCCGTTGTCACCGGCCACCGCCGGATGGCAGACGGTGCCGGAACATCACCAGGCGCTGTGGCAGCGGACCTGCCAGGTAGAGCAACGACCGCTGGATGCCTATGAGGGACTACAGTGATGAACGAACTGGAAAACCTACTGACCCGGCTGAAAATGGACCATCTGAGCGGCGCGGTGGAAAACCTGCTGGAGCAGGCCACGAAAGAAGAACTGAACTACCGGGAGTTCTTGATCCGCGCCTTGTCACAGGAATGGAACGGGCGCCGTAGCCGGGGCCTGGAATCACGGCTCAAACAGGCCCGGTTACCCTGGATAAAAACGCTGGAGCAGTTCGACTTCACCTTCCAGCCGGGAATAGATCGCAAAGTGATCCGCGAGTTGGCGGGACTGGCGTTCGTGGAGCGCAATGAAAATGTTATCTTGCTGGGTCCGCCGGGGGTGGGGAAAACCCATCTGGCGGTGGCCCTGGGCGTCAAAGCAGCGGATGGTGGACACAGGGTGCTGTTCACGCCGCTGGATAAACTGATGGCAACACTGCTTAAGGCAAAACAAGAAAACCGCCTGGAGAGGCAGATCCAACTGTTAAGCTATAGCCGGGTGCTGATCCTCGATGAAATCGGCTATCTGCCGATGACGCGGGAAGAGGCGAGCCTGTTCTTCCGGCTGCTGAATCGGCGTTATGAAAAAGCGAGCATCATACTGACCTCGAATAAAAGCTTCGTGGACTGGGGAGAAGTGTTCGGCGATAACGTGCTGGCATCGGCGATCCTGGACCGCTTACTGCACCACTCAACCACGGTTAATATAAAGGGGCAAAGCTACCGGCTGAAAGATAAACGCAAGGCAGGAATGTTATCGGCAAAGAGTGCGTCAGATGACGCGATAATGAGCGGACGTTAAAACGATAAACAGTGGACAACGGAAACGTTGAAAAGGGGCCACCGCTTCACGATGTTGACACATGCGCTGGCGCGACTGTTGACGGAACGGACGTTATCGGCGGAAATGGAGCCCATACTGACCGGATTGCTGTTCGATTTGGTGAGTTATTTCGCTGACGAACTGCGGGCGCCGCGCTGGATACGTACCGCTGATGGGGTAAAATTTATAGAGGAATTAGATATGGTTAAGGAAAACTGAATGCCTTGAACGCAAAGAACCCGCCTGCCTAATGGCGGGTTCTCTCCCATGGCTGCCCGGACAAGGAAACATTCAATTATCTATCAAATGGGTGAGTGGCGGCTGCCCCGGTTGCTGGATGACCCGAACACCGGGCATGCGGAAGGGCAGTTACCGCAAACTTCTGCAGCAGCCGGCGAATAAAACTGTGCTCATCCTGGATGACTGGGGGCTGGAAAAGCTGTCACTAAGGAGGTTTTGTTCCGCGGGCGGTCATTTAGCTCACTCATTGCCCCTTTTGATTCCATTCATGAATACTCCAACCAAATGAGCAATATGTGATTGAGGTGAACTGTGTTGCTCAGTAGCGAGTGAAATTGCAGTGGCTATGCATACCAAATCGTCAAAACTGATATCAGACCGAATTGATCCCGCCTTTTGCCCGCGCAGTAAAAGCCGGGAGCCCTCCTCGCTGGTAGCAAGACATCCTGGAGTTCCAATCTGTAACACCGTTCCGAGCGACACCGCAATGCCACGATATAAATTTGTATATTGGACGAGTTCTTCGAGATAAAGACGCAAAGCGCTCAGCGGATCAAGCGCAGAAGCTCTTGCGCGGCTGGCCTCTGCAAACTCAAGAAATCGATCACTGTATGTGGCTGCTAATAATACTTCGCGTGTGGGGAAACGTCGGTAGAGTGTTCCAATTCCGACACCGGCGCGTTTTGCGACGTCTTCTAATGAAACTCCAGCTCCTCTCTCAAGAAAGACTTCCTCAGCGGCGGCAAGAATCCGTTCCCTGTTTCGCTGCGCATCGGCCCGCAATGGGGTTTCATTAGCCAAAATTATTTCCTCGCTAAACTTGTTAAATGGAGGATACCTCCGCATAGTATGTGGAGCAACCCTCCACTTCATAGTTAAGCGAGTATAGATATGACGATGAGATTTGAGAATAAGGTCGTGGTGATTACTGGCGGTACAGACGGTATCGGTTTGACGACAGCCCAGATGTTCGCAGCAGAAGGCGCCTACGTGTATATCACAGGCCGCCGTCAGGAACGCCTTGATGAGGCGCTAAAAGAAATCGGCAACCGGGCAATCGGTGTACAAGGGGATGTCAGCCGCATTTCCGATCTTGATAAGCTTTATTCAAAAATACGTAGCGATCACGGCCGCGTAGACGTGGTATTCGCTAATGCGGGAGTGTCCGAGTCCGCCCCAATCGGCGGTATTGAGGAAGATCACTTTGATCGGGTCTTTGGCATTAACGTCAAAGGGTTGGTTTTTACTGTGCAAAAGGCGCTGCCACTGATGTCTGCCGGCAGCGCAATTGTGCTGACCGGCTCAGGCGCGGGTAGCAAAGGCTTTGCTAATCTGTCTATTTACAGCGTAACAAAGGCTGCGATCCGCTCATTTGCACGAACCTGGACGACCGATCTGAAAAGCCAGGGCATTCGCGTGAATGTGGTTTCTCCCGGCATGGTACTGACTCCGGCTATGCAGACGTATTTGCAGAACAATGCCGGATCTGAGGAGTGGATGCATCAAGCCATCCCTTTTGGCAGGCTTGCCCAGACTGGGGAAGTTGCCAGGGCAGTACTGTTTCTGGCATCAGATGAAAGTAGCTTCATTGGTGGAGAAGAGCTATTTGTTGATGGTGGCTTCGTGGCTGTCTGAAGGGCGTCCAATAGCTTCGCCGCAAAGTTCTTTCAAGGATAATAAAGCTGTGCAGCGGAGTTTTTATCAACTAATGGCGCTGACTTTGTCCGTTACTTGTTCGATATAAGGTATCGATTCAACAACCGATTTCACCGTTTTGGCAGGCCATTGTGAAAACGTGGCCGACGCCTCGTTGCATATGTCGACAACACTGACTAATAAACGCTTTTAAGATGCCGCTTTTTTTGCTTTGCCATAAGAATAAGGAAGTTGACTTCTCCTTAAAACTCTATAGTTTTAATGATAGTGTTAAAACAAGGTTTATTTTGGCGGAGCAAAAAGCATGGCGGAAGAATTACTGCAGCTCGGGAGTGCGGAACAGGCCGAGTTAATCCGGCAAAGGAAGATCTCGCCGGTTGATTTGGTTGAATCCAGTTTTCGCTGTATTGAACGCTGGGATCCGGTGCTGCATGCCTGGATAACCACCGATCGCGAGCGGGCGCTGGAGAAGGCGCGCCAGGCGGAGAAAGAGATTGCCGGCGGGCTGTATCGCGGACCGCTGCACGGTTTGCCTTTTGGCGTTAAAGATCAGATGCACGCGCTGGGGTTCCCCACGACCCTCGGCACCAGAGTGCTTAATGAAGATGAGACGGTGGCTCCCTGCAACGCGGCGGTGATTGAAAAACTCACCGAGGCCGGTGCGATTTTGATCGGCAAGCAGAACCTGCATGAGTTCGGCAAAGGGGGAACCATCAACTTTGCTTATGGTGAGCCGCGCAACCCTTGGAATCCCGATTACTCGGCGTCCAGTTCATCCACCGGTTCAGGCATAGCCGCGGCGGCGGGCATGTGTTCGTTTTCCATCGGCGAGGATACCGGCGGGTCCATTCGCGGTCCCGCCGCATTCAACGGCGTGGTGGGCCTGCGGCCGACCTTTGGCCGCGTGAGCCGTTTCGGTGCGGTGATGGAAGGCTATACCACCGACGTGCTGGGGCCTATCTGCCGGCGGGTGGCGGATGCCGCGCAAATCATGACGGCGATTTCCGGCTACGACGCGCGGGATAATCTATCGAGCCGCCATTCGGATCTGGATTTCATGCCGGAACCCGGTAAATCCCTGAAAGGACTCAAGCTGGGCATCGTGCGGGAAATCGCCTATAACGACAGTACCAGCGATGAAGTCAGCGCCGCCTTTGAGACCTCTATCGAGCTGCTCCGGCAGTTGGGCGCAGACGTGACGGTTATTTCGCTGCCCCTGACGCTGTTCGCCGTTCCGCTGATTCTGCTTAGCCTGGACGCCGATGTGGCCGCCTGGTTTGTCAGCAAGTATCTGCGCGATCGCTATGACCGGTTTGATACCGGCACCCGTACCCGGCTGGCCGCCGCATCGCTGATTCCGGCCACGGTGTATAACCGGGCGATGCGCGGCCGATTCCTGGCGCGGCGGCAACTGCTTGACGCCTTTAACCAGGTTGATATTCTGGTTTGTCCCACCGTGCCCACGGCGCCCAAGCCCATCGATCAGATGCAGGAACGCCTGGATACGGGGGATGATGCCGTAAGGCGGCTGATGGAACGGCGAATCGGGCTCTATCCGTTCAGCCTGGCCAATGTTCCCGCAATTTCTCTGCCGATGGGATTCTCCCGTCAGGGCCTGCCGCTGGCATTGCAGTTCGCCGGCCGGCCTTTTGATGAAAAAACCGTGCTGCAGGTGGCCGACAGCTATGAGCGCGCGGCGGGATGGCACGCCGTCAAACCCGATCTTGCCAAGACAGTGGCGGGATTCATGGCACAGGAGAACCAATAATGCATCTGACTCTTGACTACGTTCGTTCGGCGCTGGCTCTGCAGGGCATTCCGGTGCACGAGGATGAAATCGACAATATTCACCGCCGGCTGATCATTTGGTTCGATGCGCTGGCGGCCATTGAAGCGTATATGGGCAAAGAGATGGATTTGGCCGAACCCATTCCGCCCATCGACGCCGATCGGTACTGATTTACCCGTTTTTGACGTGCAACCGCACTTTAGGGGCGACACCGGGCACATTATGATTGAACAAACCAAGGCATCGGATCCGAAGCAACCCAAACCCCGCAAGCCGATTTATCTGACGGTAAAGGAGGATTTAATCCGCCGGGTGCTGAGCGGCGAGTGGCGGCCGGGGGATCTGGTGCCCAGTGAAATAGCCCTGGCCGAAGAGTATTCCGTCAGCGTCGGCACCGCGCGCAAAGCGGTGGAAAAGCTGGTGCAGGATAACGTGGTGGTGCGCCAGCGCGGCCGGGGCACCACCATCGCCACCTACCGAGGGGGCAAGGCGGCCAAGCCCTATAAGTTTCTGAATTTCTATTCCGAGCAGGGCGAACGTACGGAGCGGGCGACCTATCTGGATTTTGCGGAAGGGACGGCGACGGAGTTTGACGCGCAGCAGTTGGATATTGCGGTGGGATCTCCGGTAAGCCGGGTGACCCGTCTGCGTTCGGCGGGGGGGCGTCCGGCGATTATCGAGCATATCGTCGTGCGGGGGGATTTTTGTCCTAATGCCGCCGAGCGTTTTGCCCGGCTGCGTCCTTCCAGCATCGCCAGTTTTTTTGACCGCCAGTATAATCTTCTGATAGTGAGGGTGGATGAGAAGGTTTACGCTGCCCTGGCGGATCAAGAGGATCGTGAGCATCTCGGATCCGCTGAGGGGGAGCCGGTGCTGGAGGTGATTCGCTCGGCTTATGACCTCGGCGGCTTTGTTATTGAGTATCGCTTGATTCATGCCCGGCAGGGGGTGTATTACACCAATACCACGCGCTAACGATGTTATCCTGGTCCTGAACGGGCACGGTTCAGGCCCGGTGATAGCGGGCCTAGCGTGCCATGTGGCGCTCCGGCGGGCGGGAAAACCACGCCCGCTTCGACCACATTGGCGCGCTCTCCCTTCAACACGCTCGCTTTAACCCCTGGTAATCGCGGCTTTACCGCGCCATGTGGCGCTTTCCCTTTAACACGCTCGGTTCAAACTTCGGTGATAGCGGGCCTGGCGGGCCTGCCCTCACTCCGATCAGATCTCTTTATCCACCGCCCCTTTGCGCAGTACGCTCTCCATCCGATCGGACAGTACTACCCACAGCGGCACCAGGGCGTTGACCATGATCTGCCGGACAACCTGCGCGGTGACGACGATTTCCAGGTGGGTGTTGAGGGTTTTGGCCAGCACAATCATTTCCGCCGCGCCGCCGGGAGCGGTGCTGAGGATGGCGGTTTGCCAATCCACATCAGCCACCAGGCGAAACAGGGCGGCGATAATCACCGCAAACAGCAGCAGCAGGACTATGGAAAACAGGCCGATAATCAGATCCCGCAGCTTGATGAAGAATAAGCGTGAAATGATGCCATGGCCGATGGTGACACCCAGTAATATTTGAGCAATATGGGACAGTAAGGACGGCATCGTGATGCTTAACTGGCCGGGCATAAGATTATTGACGATGATGGCCAAAAGCATCGGGCCAATTAACGACGGCGACGCGATATGTAATTTTTTTCCCATATAATAGCCGGCCATGGCAAACAATAATATCAATACGGTGCTGAAAATATCATGTCCGCTATGGCTTTCGCCATGAATCGCCGGAATGGCGTCAATATCGATATGCAGAAGATTGCGCAGCAGAAAAGGAATAAACACCACCACGGATAATATCCGTACCGACTGTAATATCGCCACCAGTTCAGCATTGGCGCCATACTCTTTGGCCAGGTTGGCCATGATGCCGATCCTCCCGGCAGGGTGGAAAGAATGTCGTTTTGACGGTTTGCCGGGTGGATATGAGAGAATAGAGTACCGCCAGGACAAAAGAGGAAATGAGGGAAATGACCATCATGAAAAGATATCGAAAAAACCAGCCCAGTCGGCCGATATCGCTGAAATGCAGCAAGCAGCCGATTCCTCCGCCAAGAATGGCCTGTCCCGCCTGGCGCATATTGCCTATATACAATTTTCCGCTTAAGGTCATTGCCGGCATTAAAAAATAGGATGTCAACGCCGCGCCGCACACCCCGCCGAACATCCAGCCCAATTTGAAATCAACGGCTTCCAGCGCGGCGCCTATTAATGCGGATAACAGCAGCATCATGCTTAAATAAGCAAAACGATGCGATGTCTGGGGGATCGTCATATTAACCATTTATAGGGAATTCTCTCTAATAATATAAATACAGCATGTGTTGCCGAAACCATTTCACTAAAATATCTTGCCGGCTCAATAGGCCTAGCATCAGGCCTGTTCGATAATAAAACTGTATAAAAAAGATAATCCGCTGAAAAAAATCAATGCCTCAATAATATAGGTATGGATTTTGACGTGCAGATGGCCCAGCAGCCACCGGGCCAGGTAGGTTCCGGGTATCATGCAGAAACCGATTAACAGGCCATATAATAAATAGCGCGTGCTGAGCAATGAAAAAAGCAGGAAAAATACCACTTTGAAAATATTGGTGGCCATGCCGATGCAGGCATCGGTGCCGATGACGCCGCCCCCTACCAGGCCGATACCCAGCAGGATGGGCAGTAATACCACGCCGCCGCCGGGCAGCGCGCCGGAAATAAAGCCGAATAAAACCGACATCATGATGATCATGGCGGGGTGGGGACGATTTGTTTATGGGCCATATAGCGCCGTAGCGGCAAGATTACCAGCAGAAACAGGCCTATAATCAGTTCGAGCATGTGCTGGGAGAGTATCTTGTAAAGATAGGTTCCCAGCAGCAGGCTCGGCAGGGCGGGAATCATGATCTGCAGGAGGGTATGGGTCTGGATATCCTTTCGGTAGACCCACATCCTGGAGAGATTGCCGAACGTCATGGCCACGGCCATCACCGGCACCACCGCTTTGATGCCGATCACCGGCGTCATGGCGGGCGTCATGATAAGGCTGGCGCCAAAACTGCTGATGCCGCCCAGAATCGCGGAAAAGAACGCTACCCCACCCAGGAAAAAATACTGCAACGGTCCGTTGGACGACAGGTCCATGGAAGACATCAGCATTGAACAATGCCCCTTATTATCTATCGGCAATGTGTTCTTCCACCAAAAGCGCCGCGGCAAACAGCGCTTCGTCTTCGAAACGCCGTCCCACCAGTTGAATAGCGAACGGCATGCCTGACGGGCCGAATCCGGCAGGCAGGGTGATGCAGGGCGTATATAACAGCGTCCAGAGGGAGTTGAAAACGGCTGTACCGGTATCATCCAGCCCTATGGGGGCTTCATTGGCGGTTGATAACGTTAATATAACATCAATATTTTCCATATATTGGTGGATAAATGTGCGTAATGTCTCGGCCTCGCGCTGGGCGGCGATATATTGCTCAAGGGTGATGTTTTCACCATCCCTGATGCGGCCCTGGTATAGCTTGGCGCTGAGCTGGTGGCGATGCACGGTTTTTTCAAACGCCAGGTTGCGCGCCGATTCGAAATTGGCGATGGTGCTGTGAATCCTGAGCCAGCCGTTAAAATCGACGGGCAGCGCCGGTTCACTGAGGTGATGGCCTTGCTTCGCCAGCAGGGCGGCGCACTCCTCTGCCCGCCGGCGGACGGCGGGGTCGGCCTGCTCCCATTCCGGCGGACGGCAAAAGGCGATGCGCAGGGGACGTTCCGGTAGGGGGGCAGGCCGGTAGTCCGTGCCGATAAGCACGGTGCGCAGCAGTTCGGCGTCACGTACGTTTCTGGCGCACAGTCCCAGGGTATCCAGCGATCCGGACTGCTGTTTTACCCCCACCCGGGTGAATTCGCCGAACGTGGGTTTGTAGCCGACAATGCCGCAGTAGCCGGCGGGACGAATGACCGATCCGCTGGTTTGCGTGCCCAGGGCCAGCGGTACCTGATAATCCGCTACCGCCGCGGCGGAGCCGGAGGATGAGCCTCCCGGCGTGCGCCGGCGGTCATGGGGATTCATGGTTGGCCCCGGTTCACGGTTGGCGAATTCGGTGGTGACGGTTTTGCCCAGGAGTATGCCGCCGGCGTTGCGGATCATCGCGACGCTGCCGGCATCCATGGAAGGGAAGTAGTGGGGATAAACCGGCGAGTTGAACGCGGTCCGCATGCCCCGCACGTCGATAATGTCTTTTACGCCCACCGGGATGCCGTGCAATAGCCCTTTGGATGCGGATCTGTCCGCCTGGCGGGCCTGTGCCAGCGCCTGTTCACGATCCAGATAGGCCCAGGCGCGGACATCGCTGTCCCGCTGTTCTACCCGCTCAAGGCAGGCGGCCACCAGGGTTTCGCTGGTCAGGCTGCCCCGAGACATGGCGGCAAGGGCTTCCGTTACGGACATGCCGGCGGCTGACTGCGCCGGAGGAATGGATGAAGCGGGGTTGTTTTTCATAATGTCCCTTGAATTACGACCATAAGCCGGCGACGGAAGAGGCGACGTTTAACAGATGCTGGTCGGTGTATTTTCGGCCCACCAACTGGACGCCTACGGGCAAGCCCAGCGGTCCGGTGAAATGAGGCAGCGTGATGGCGGGGGTGTATAGGAACGTCCAAAGGAAATTGAACACCACGTTGCCGGTAAACGCGATGCCGCGAGGGGCTTCCCCTTGGGCGCTGGGGGTGAGGAGGGCGTCAACGCGCCGCTCGGCGAACCACCGGTCCAGCCAGCTCCGGCAGCGCTCCCCCAGCATAATGGCCTCACGGAACATCTCAAGGGTGGTCTGTTCGCCGAGAACCACCCTTTGTGTGATGAAATCATCGCTCACCAGTTCCCGGAACCGGCGCAGCTCATCGGCATAGTTACGCAGGATTTCAAAGGCGCAGATCTGCCGGTGGGCTTCCTCAAGCCCGGCGAACTCCCCGGGCAGCACCAATTCGGTAACCGTTGCCCCGGCGGACGCCAGCAGTTCGGCGGTCTGCTCCAGGGCGCGGCGGGACTCGTCGGCGGCCCGGTCCCAGTACGGGGTGCGGCACAGGGCAATGGAGAGCGCCGACAGGGGCGGGGTATCAATGGCGATATAGGGCGTTTCGGTGAGAGCCGCCTTGAACAGCGCCAGATCGTCCACGGATCGGGCCATTAGGCCGACGGTATCCAGCGCTTCGGTATTGGTGCGCACCCCAGCGTTGCCGATGAGTTGAAAACTCGGTTTATAGCCATAGACGCCGCAGTAGGACGCCGGGCGAATCACCGAGCCGCCGGTCTGGGTGCCCAGGGCCAGCGGAACGTGAAAATCCGCCACCGCGGCGGCGGAGCCGGAAGAGGACCCTCCCGGCGTATGTTCGAGAGCAAGGGGATTGCGGGTGGGTCCGGCGTGGCGGTTGGCAAACTCGGTGGTCACGGTTTTGCCCAGCACAACACCGCCGGCGGCCCGGGAAAGGGCTACCGAAGCCCCGTCCCACTGCGGGTGGTGGTGCTGGTAGATGGGGGAGCCGTAGCGGGACGGCATATCATGGGTGTCGATGATATCTTTGACCCCCAGCGGAATGCCGTGCAGCAGGCCGCGGGACGGGCCTGCATCCAGCTGCGCCGCCTGTTTGCGCGCTCCAGCCCGATCGAGAAAGGTCCACGCCCGGACATCGTCTTCCCGCGCGTCGATGCGCTCCAGGCAGGCTTCCAGCAGCCGGCCGGCGGTGAGCGTGCCGGCATCTATCGCTTGCCTGGCCGTGACTGCCGTTAACCGTTCAAAATTGATTTTATCAGCCATGGGTCTGTCTCTTTATGTTAAACCGGCTGCTGCCGGCCCAGGGTATTTTGCCGGTAATGCCCGTATACCGAGCAGCCGGTGAGCAGTTTGGTGTACTCATGTTCGGGACGGAGCAGCACTTTTTCCGCGCTGCCGGTTTCGATAATCTCGCCGTGGTACATTACCGCCACGTCGTCGGCGATTTCCGCCGCCACTCCCAGGTCGTGGGTGACGAACAGGATTGACATGCCGAACTGTTGCTGGATTTGCCGCAACAGCAGCAGAACCTGCACCTGCACCGTGGCGTCAAGGGCCGTGGTGGGCTCGTCCGCCAGCAGCAGCTTCGGCTCACAGGAAACCGCCATGGCTATCATGACCCGCTGGCGCAGGCCGCCGGACAGCTCCGAGGGATAAGACCGCAGCCGTCGTTCGGCGGAAGGGATCTGCACCAGATCGAATAAATCCTTTACCTTGGCCAGGGCATCCTTACGGTTGATGCCTTTGTGTTTCATCAGCATTTCAGCGATTTGATCGCCGACCCGAAACACCGGATCGAGAGCGGTCATCGGCTCCTGGAAGATAAACCCGACGTCGCGGCCGCGTATTTGCGCCTGCTGCGCGGGGTTCATAGCCACCACATCCCGTCCGTTGAGCATGATACGGCCGCTGACCCGAGTGGTTTTCTGCGGCAACAGCCCCAGAATGGATCGTAACGTTACGCTTTTGCCCGATCCGGATTCCCCCAGCAGGGTCAGGACCCGGCCGTGGCCGATGTGCAGATTGATATTGCGCACGATGGACCGCCACTGGCCGCCGGTATGGAAAGCGATATTGAGCTGCTCCAGCGCCAGCAGGTCCGCCCCATTGCCGGTCGCGCTGTTTGCCGCCGTGCCCATAGGTTTGGCCGCGCTATCAGTGGCAGCGTCCGCGCCCGTTTTGGCGGTGATATCGGTCATGATGTGGTCTCCTTGCCGCCGGCGGCCAGGCTGTGGCCGGAATCCGGCACGTGAATCCAGCATGCCACCCGATGGTCCGGGTGGGATCCCGGTTTGGCCTGCAGATGGGGAGTTTTGGCCGAACAGACCCCTTCGGCAAAAGCGCAGCGGGTATGGAACCGGCAGTGCCTGGGAGGATTGATGGGGTCGGGGGGATCGCCGGTGAGGGGTGGCGCGGCGATTTTTTCCCGCGGGTCCGGCGAGGGCTTGGAGGCCAGCAGGGCACGGGTATAAGGATGGGCGGCGGAGGAGAACAGCGTATCCGACGGGGCGGACTCCACGATTTGCCCCAGGTACATTACTACCACCCGATCCGAGATATAGCGCACCACATTGAGATCGTGGGAAATGAAGATATAGGTCAGGCCGAGGCTTTCCCGCAGCTCCACCAGCAGGTTCAGCACCTGCGCCTCGACGGACTTGTCCAGTGCGGACACCGGTTCGTCCAGCAGCAGCAGACGGGGACGCAGGGCGATGGCCCGGGCGATATTGATGCGCTGGCGCTGGCCGCCCGACAGCTCGATGGGATAGCGATCGGCAAACTCGGCCGCCGGCATGCCCACCGCATCCATCAGCCGGCCGGCGTAATCCACGGCGACGGCCCGATCAATGCCATGGGCCAGCAGCCCGAAGGCCAGGGTATCCACTACCGACATGCGCGGGTTCAGGGAGGAGTGGCTGTCCTGGAACACCATCTGTACCGCGCGTCTGGCTTCGGCGCTGATTTTCTTGCCCGGTTGCCAGAAGGTTTCGCCGTCCAGGCTTATCTCCCCGGCGTCCGCCTGCATCATGCCGGTGATAAGCCGGGCCGTGGTGGATTTACCGCAGCCCGACTCCCCGACAATCCCTAAGGTTTCACCCTTGAGCACCTCGAACGACAGGCCGTCCACCGCGCGCACCTGCTGGCGGCTGCCCAGCCAGCCGTCCTTGAAACGGAAATGCTTGCGCAGCCCGGACACCCTCAGCAGCGGCTGCGCCGGTCCGCCTTTATCAGTAATGGGCGGCAGCGGCGAGTCGTTATAAATCACCTTGTTCATCGACGGATCTCCATGGCTTTGCGCACGCCATCGCTGATGACGTTGAAACAAATCGAGCAGAGAAAGATCATGACGCCGGGCATGGCCGCCACGGCCGGATTGACATAAATCGACTGCCGCAGCGACGAGAGCATCAGTCCCCAGTCGGCGGTGGGCGGGCTGACCCCGAGGCCGAGGAAGCTCAATCCCGAGGCGGTGATGATGGAGATACTGATCTGGCTGGAGGCGAACACGATAATCGGCCCGGCGACATTGCTCAGCACATGCTGCCGGATGATGCGCCAGGTGGAGGCGCCGGACAGCATGGCCGCCATGACGAATTCATAGCCCCGCACCTGGGTGGTGACGCTTTCGGAAATACGGGTGATGGGGGGAATGAAAATCAGCGACAGGGATAAAATCGCGTTCAGCAGCCCCGGCCCCAGTGCGCCGGAAATGGCCACCGCCAGCAGGACGGAGGGGAAAGCATAGAAGATATCCATGCTGCGCATGATGGCGGTATTGACCCGGCCGCCGGCGTAACCGGCCAGGATACCGAGAAAGCCGCCGGCCAGCAGGCCGATCATCACCGGCATAAAAGCCATCAGCAGCGATACCCGTCCGCCGTAAATCAGGCGCGACAGCAGGTCGCGGCCCAGTTCGTCGCCCCCCAGCAGCCGGTGAGAAGTGCCCATATCCGCCATCCTCATCAGGATACTGGTGGCATAGGGATCCTCGGGGGCTATCCAGTTGGCGCCGATACAGGAGACCAGGATAATCAGCAGCACCAGGGATGCCGCCAGGGAAACCGGCTGATGAAGGAAGCGGCGCAAGACCCGGGCGCTGTAGCTTCCCGCCTTGGGTCGCCGAACGGCCGGCGCGGTCAGGGTCACTGAAACCTGCTTTATCATCCGATCCTCCTCAGGCGCGGATCGGCCCAGCTTTGCAGCAGGTCGACCAGCAAATTCAGCAGTACAAAGGAAATGGACAGTACCAGCATGGTGCCTTGCAGCAGAGGCAGGTCGCGCTGGAAAATGGCGGTGGCCATCAAAAAGCCGGTGCCGGGCCAGGCGAAAACCGTTTCCACCAGTACCGATCCCCCCAGCATATGGCCGATTTGCAAGCCCATTACCGCCATGGAACCGGGCAATACGTTGCGGATCACATGCCAGAAGATACGGGAGCGGGTGAGTCCTTTCGACCACAGGGTGGTGATGAATTCCTGATCCATCACTTCGGCGACGTTGGCCCGTACCGTGCGGGCAATCACCGAAATGGGAATGGCGGCCATGGTCACCGTGGGCAGGATCATATGCTGAACATGCACCCAGTCCAGCCGCCACTCATTCGGCCCCATGCCCAACGGCGGCAGCCACATATGGTTTACCGAGAAAATGATCACCAGCACGATGGCCAGCCAGTAGTGGGGCACGCTGACCCCCGCCAGGGGTAAAAAAGCTAATGGCGTGATCGGGCAGGCGATCCCGCCACACGCCGGCGGCGATCCCTAAGGTAAACCCCAGGACGCAGCTCAGCAAACCGGCGCTTACCGCCAGCACCAGGGTGTTTTTCACCGCGGTCATGGTCTCCGTCGCCACCGGCCTGCCGGAGCCCAGCGACATGCCCAGGTTGCCCCGCAGGGCGTTGCCCAGCCAATAGAAGTATTGCACCGGCAACGGTTTATCCAGCCCGTACTCATGACGGATCTGATCCACCAGTTCCTGCGACGCCTCATCCGGCACCAGGGCGTTTATGGCATCCCCCGGCGCCAGGTGCACCAGGGAAAACACCACTATCGTGACCGCCAGCGAAATGGGGATGGCGTACAGGAGACGACGAATAACATACGACAACATGGCTGCGCCTCGTTACTGCTTCATTGATACCGGTGAATAATCGGAATACCAGCTCTGCGCATGGACATAACCCTGTACATTGGGCGACATGGCGCGGGAACCCACATCATGTACCACCCAGATGAAGTAGGCCTGATCCACGAAGCGGGTATGGATTTGCGCCAGCAGCTTGTCCTGTTTCGCCGGATCGAATTCACCCTGCACCTGCCGGATGAGCGGCGTAATCACCGGATCGTTGATGCCGCCCCAGTTGGTGCCTTCCGGCGGGACTTCTTTCGGATCCAGGTAGCGAATCAGGGCATAATAAGGGTCGGTGGTGGACCAACTGTTATTGATGCCGTCGATGCCTTTGTTTTCAGGCGCCGCGGCCCCGCCTCTTCTGCGGCCGCGCAGGGCTTCCCACTCAAAGACATCAAACTGCAGATCGACGCCGATCTTGCGCATGTCTTCCTGAATGAATTCATTCATCATCAGCGGATACATTTGGCCGGAACCGGAGGTGGAAATGGCGATTTTCAGCTTCAGCGGATGGTCCGGGCCGTAACCGGCTTCTTTCAACAGGCGCTTGGCTTCTTCCGGGTCATACTTGATCTTGAAGCTGGGATTGCCGTACCAGGGATTGCCTTCGGCCATTTGGGCGGTGGCGGGAGTGGCGAGACCATGCAGCAACTGCACCATGCCGTCGCGATCGATGCCGAGGTTAACGGCTTTACGTACCCGGATATCGGCGAACGGGGAACCGGGCAGCACGCTGACCGTATAAGGCCAGACATGGGGAATGGTATTGGTGGAGATCACCATGCCGGATTTTTTCAGGCGGTCCACGGTATCCGGCGCCGGGCTTTCGATCCAGTCTACGGTACCGGACAGCAGGGCGGCGGTGCGGGCGGACGGCTCGGGAATCGGCAACAGGACCAGCCGGTCAAGCTTGGGTTCGCGGGCCTTATCCCAGTAATCCTTGTTCGGCACCAGATCGGCTTCCTGGTGCGGTATCAGCTTATCCAGCTTCCAGGGGCCGGTGCCCGACGGGTGCTGGCGGAACTGCGGCCAGCTTTTGCCCATTTTTTCCCACTGCGCCGGTGAGGCAATCAACAGCCGGGTCATCTGGTAAGGGAAAAACGCATCGACCTTTTTGGTTTCGATTTCAATCTTGTAGTCATCCAGCTTTTTCCAGCTTTTAACGTCATTGATATAAGGCACCATCTGCTTTTGTATCGACACGTCATAGGCGGGAAAATCTTTATTGAACACCCGTTCCAGGTTAAAAATTACCGCATCGGCGTTAAAATCCGACCCGTCATGAAATTTCACGCCCTTTCTTAATTCAAAAATCCAGTGTGAATTATCCTCCGGCGAGATATACCATTTGGTGGCCAAACCCGGCCGCAGCACCGAGGCGGCGTCGCTTTTGGACAGATCCCATTCAATTAGCGGATCGAATACGGTGTATCCCCCGAAGGACACGCCTTCGGTGCCCTGATCCGGCGCGCCGTCCATTACCGGGATATCCGCCAGCGTCATGGCGATCCTGAGCGTCCCGCCGGCCTGGGCCCATTGCGAACATATCAACATCGCGCCCATCAATGAAAAAGGCAGCAATTTTTTCAATGACATAATCAATCCTCATGGTAAGGGAGTGTGAGTTTGTGGGTATCCGCCGTAAGGGACAGCGACTTATAGTTTTAATACTATATAGTTTATACTGTACTTTTTTAGACGGTACAAGATGCTGGGTACGGATAAAATAGCGGCAAATATTGGATGTTTATATCGTGGACGCCCGGTTGAAGACGGGGAAAAAGAGAGGCTAAAATCGTATTAATATATTGAAATTAAATAGTTTTTTGTTGCGTGGTGGTGTTTTGAGCAAAAGGACGGTCATTTAGCGAACCGTAATTTCCTCCGGCGGAGGGGGATGGGTGATAGCAAAAACGTATGGTTGGCGGATTCGGCGGCAAAGAAGCCGCCGTTTATGCCGTGCCGGATCCGTCTTAGAACGGACCCAGGCTTATGGCGTTATTTAACTATCGTTATCTCAAATTGTGCGTTAACAGTCATGACCCCAACTGTTAGTCTATTTTTGCCGGGCATTTAAATTAAGCGTTAACGGCTGAAAATAATCCCGAAATATTTTGTCCGCCTAAAAGAAAATGCTGAAAAGGCGCGATAAATAATGACGCCTTTCACCTTACGGATCAGGAGAATAATATGGCCGCTTCGCGCATCGTTCATCTCGCACTTAAAGTTGATGATCTTGATTATGCCACCAAATTTTATGAACAGGTGTTCGGTTTTAAACAAATCAAAACGGAACATAAACGTCAGCATTCCTCCCGGCATATGACCGACGGACATATTGATTTTACGCTGG
Source organism: Sodalis ligni (assembly GCF_016865525.2). Classification (NCBI taxonomy): domain Bacteria; kingdom Pseudomonadati; phylum Pseudomonadota; class Gammaproteobacteria; order Enterobacterales; family Bruguierivoracaceae; genus Sodalis; species Sodalis ligni. Next base: position 2,122,998 of record NZ_CP075169.1, read on the forward strand.
TGCAGTACGATAACGAGGATCACGAAGAGGCATTGCTCTCCGGGCCGGGGCCGCGTCTGCATCATTACGGCGTATCGGTGGATGATCAGGACGAAATAGCGGAAAAGATCAGGGCGCTGGGGGGCGAAATCCTTTCACCGCCGGGTTCCGGGGCGCTGAAGTTCCGGGCGCCGGACGGCACCATAGCCGAAATAGTAAAAGAAGGGCGTTATTCCATCGAATGAGTTCCGATCAAATATAAATCTGTGTATCAGATGTTTAGCAAAGGCATTCTTATTATGGCGTTTACAGTCGTGAAAAATATCCTGCTGGGGACCGCACTATTGTTTTCATTATCATCCGCGGCGTTGGCGGCGGATAATCTGAAATTAACCGGCGGCGTGTATGAACAGTTATATACCTCTGCCATTGCCAATAATGAAAAGAAGTTATTTTTATTCTCCGGCCAGCCGCGAGGAATCAAAGCTGCTCAGCGAGTTATGGAAAACCAATTTTCCCAAGATTCATCTGACCATCGTCGGCAAAAAGGCGCCGGACCTGATTACCCAGATAGAAGCGGAACGCGCGGCGAAACAATACCGTGCCGACGTGACCGCCATGAGCCAGCCTTATGTCGCTGTTTTATGGAAACAAAAGGGGTATTACCTGCCCTATAAAGTCTCCACCTTCGATAAGCTGAGTCCGGATTATGCTGATACCGACGGCGCCTATTATTCCATCGGCGTGTTTTTGCTGCCCGCCGCCTATAACAGCCGCGCTGTGCCGGATAAAGCCAATCTGCCCCATTCGCTGGCGGATTTTCTCGATCCAAAATGGAAAGGAAAAATCGTCCTGGCGGATCCTTCTACCGCAGGCAATAGCCTGACCTTCTTTTTAGCCCTGCTGCAAACCGGCAAAATCGACTGGTCTTATATGGAAAAGCTGGCCAAACAGGACGTGCTTTTCGTGCGCGGCAACCCCGAAGCGGCGCGGATACTGGCTTCCGGCGAGCGCAGCGTGTCCCCAATGGTATCTTCCTTTAATGTCATGACCTCTAAAGAGCAGGGTCAGGCCATCGATCTTTACAACCTGGACGAAGGGACGCTGGTGACACAGCAGCCAAGCGGCATCATGTCTAATCCGCCCCATCCGACGGCGGCCAAGCTGCTGATGGAAGTTCTCACCAGCGCCCAGGGCCAGGAACTGCGTGCCGAAGCCGGTAAATTCTGGCCTACCAATGCCGATGCCGGCTCGGTGGACGGCCTGCCCAAGCTGGCGGACTTCAAGCCTTATAACGTTGATCTTTCCAAACTGTCCGATGAGAAGACCACGCAGGATTTCCTGGCCCGCTTTAATAAAATTTTCGGTCGCGAGTAATATGATGGCTATTGATAATTCCGTTCCACGTCCGGCCCGTCTGGAGCTTATCGGCCTGAGAAAACAGCTGGGGGATACCCCTGTGGTTGACGGGGTCGACCTGAGGGTAAACGAGGGGGAGAGCCTGGTATTGCTGGGGCCGAGCGGCTGCGGCAAGACAACCACCCTGCGGATGGTGGCCGGTTTTATCGAGCCCGACGGCGGGGAGATCCATCTTTCCGGCCTGCTTGCTTCCGGGCGCGGCGCCTTTGTGCCGGTGGAGCGCCGCCAACTGGGCATGGTGTTCCAGAACTATGCCGTCTGGCCGCACAAAACCGTTTATGACAACGTGGCGTTCAGCCTCTCCATCGCCGGCGACAACCGGGCCGCCATCCGGCGCAAAGTTGACGACGTGCTGAAACTCGTTCATCTGGACGGCCTGGCCCAGCGTTATCCCGGCGATCTGAGCGGCGGCCAGCAGCAGCGGGTGGCGCTGGCACGGGCCATTATCGCTGAGCCGAGCCTGCTGTTATTCGATGAGCCGCTGTCCAACCTGGATGCCGGTTTACGGGAAGAGATGCGTTTTGAGCTTAAGCGTCTGCATAGCCAAAACGGCATCACCATGTTTTATGTCACCCACGATCAGGAAGAAGCCTTGGTGATAGCGGATCGGATTGCGGTCATGAACAAGGGACGTATCGAACAGTGCGACGTGCCGGAAGCCATTTATCGACGGCCCCGCTCGCGCTTTGTCGCCTCCTTTGTCGGCACCACCAATCTTATTGAGGGCACTGTGGCGGGACTGGATGCCAATACCCGCCGCCTGCTGGTTCAGTCCGCCCTCGGGGAGCCTTTCTGGGCCGCCGCGTCGGATCAGGTCATTGCCACCTGCCGCACCGGCGACGGGGTGGCGGTATCGGTACGGCCGGAGAATGTCTCTTTCGATGCGGACGCCGCGGGCGGTATGCGCGGCCGGATTATCGATTCCTCGTTTCTGGGCAGCCGCTACGACCTGGTGATTGACGTGGCGGGCCATCCGTTGCGGGTGCAAACGCCGCGGCAATGGTCCGGCTCGGTTGCCAACGGCGTGACCGTTTCCTTCCATCCCGATGAGGCCTGGGTAATACCATGATGAAATCGAGCACCGCGCCGGCGCCGAAACAGATGCGCCCCTATGCCGGATCCGCGACCCTGGCGCAAAAAGTCACCGGCCGGTGGCGCCGGGTGGCGGCGGAGCCGGGAAAAATCATCATTCTCACCGCCGCGCTGCTGGTGCTGGGCGCGCTGATACTTTATCCCATGGCGAGGCTGGTGCTGCTGGGCCTTGCCGGCGATAGCGGCGCGGGCGCCCTGCGGCCGTTGATAAACGCGTTTTCCGACCCGGGCATGGTGAAGGCGGTGGGGAATTCAGCCTTGCTGGCGGTAAGCGTTACCGGCGGATCGCTGGCCCTGGGGCTGCCCATGGCCTGGCTGGTGTCGCGCACCGATATGCCGGGCAAAGCCTTGATCCGCATCAGCGCCGCCATTGCTTTTGTGGTGCCCTCGTTTATCACCGTTATCGCCTGGATTTTCCTGGCGGCGCCGAATTCCGGCTACCTGAACAAGCTGCTTAACGGGCTGTTGGGCACCACCACGCCGTTTTTCAATGTCATCAGCTTTAGCGGACTGGTGTTTATCGAGATAGCCCATTTGTATCCCCTGGTGTTTTTCACCGTCTGCGCCGCGCTGGTGAACATCGATCCCGGCTATGAACAGGCCGCCCGCGTGCTGGGGGCCGGACGGGTGCGTACCGCCCTGCATGTGACCCTGCCGCTGGTGAGGCCGGCGGTATTATCCAGCGCCATCCTGGTGATACTGGACGCCCTGTCATCCTTCGGCGCGCCGGCGGCTATCGGCACCATGGCGAATTTCTCGGTTATCACCACCAAAATCTACAAGCTGCTGACGTTCCCGCCCCATTTCGAACAGGCGGCGGCGCTGGCGTTTCCCATTGTGGTCTTCACCCTGGCGAGCCTGCTGCTGCAACGCCTGCTGATTCGGGATATCCGCTACCGCACCCTCTCCGGCAAGGCCGGGGCAAAGGCCCTGCCGGTGCGCCTCGGCCGGGGACGCTGGGCGGCGGCGGCCTTTTGCGGCACGGTATTTTTTGTTACCGCGTTTTTACCGCTGGCGGCCCTGGTGCTGCTGTCATTATTAACGGCGTTTGGCGACGATGTGACCTTTGCCAACCTGACGCTGGATCATTTCGCGATGATCGTGGATTCCACCTTCGGCGTGTTCGATACCGTTAAACACAGCCTGTTCCTGTCCGCCGGGGCGGCGTTTATCTGCGTTATCCTCGGCGTGCTGTTCGCCTGGTTTGTGGAGCGGACGACCATTATCGGCCGGGGTCTGGTGAGCGCGACGATTTTCATCGCGTACGGCTTTCCAGCCATTACCTTCGCGGTGGCCATCATGCTCGGCTATCTCAACTGGTTCTACGGCACCTTCACCATCCTGTTGATTGCCTATGTCGCCAAGCAATTGCCCATTTCCTTCGTGCTGTCCCGGTCGGTGCTTAAGCAGATTGCCCCGGAACTGGAGGAGGCCGCCCGGGTGGCCGGCGCCGGCTGGCTGCGCACGCTTACCGCCGTGACCCTGCCGCTGCTGAAGCCGAGCATGTGGGCCGGGGCGCTGCTGGTGTTTGCATTTGGCCTGCGGGAATTGACCATGTCGGCCATTTTGGCGCAGCCGGCCACCCAGGTGATGTCCACCAAAGTGATTGAATATCTGGAAACCGGCGAGGTGGAGCAGGCGGCGGCGATGGCGCTGATTATCGTGGTGCTGAGCCTCGCCTCCCTGGTTCTGTATCGCCTGGTGTCCGGCGGAAATTTGATCGATATGAAAAAAGTAACCTCGTGGAGCAAAAAGCATGGGCACGATTGACAACGGGCAGGGCAAGACCCTGGCGGAAAAAATCTGGGATCGCCACCGTATAGTGGATATCGACGGCGAGCAATTGCTCTATTTGGACAATCTGCTGGTGCATGAAGGGTCCAGTCACGCCTTTGAAGCGCTTAACGCCCTCGGCAAGCACGTTTACCGGCCGGATCAGATTATTGCCTGTTCAGATCACTATCTGCCTACCGCCGGTCGGGAGCGGGGAGTGGAGGGTATCGCCGATCCGGCCATCCGCAACATGATTCTCAGGCTCGGCGAGAATGTCCGCCGCCACGGCATCCGTTATTTCGGACCCGAGGATCCCAACCAGGGCATTTTGCATGTGGTGGCGCCGGAGCAGGGTATAACCCAGCCCGGCCTGCTTATCGGCGGGGCGGATTCACACACCACCACTCACGGCGCCTTCGGTTGCCTGGCCTTCGGTATCGGCGCCTCGGACGCCCGCCACGTGCTGGCGACCCAGACCCTCTGGCTGCGCCGTCCGAAAACCATGCGGGTTCGGCTGGTGGGGGAAGCGGCCCCTTATGTATCCGCCAAGGATATCAATCTGGCGCTTATCGCGCTCCTTGGCGCCGGGGGCGCCCTCGGACATATTATCGAGTATGCCGGACCGGCGGGGCGCCGCACGACGCGGCACAAGAGGGCGGGAGGGGCGGGAGGACGGGCGGGTATCGTCGCGCCGGATGAACCCACGTATGCCTATCGGAGGGGCCGGCCCTTTGCCCCCGCCGCAGAGGAGTGGCGGCAGGCCGTGGCCTACTGGCGGACCTTGCCTTCCGACGATAACGCGGTATTCGATAGGGAGGTCACCCTTGATTTACATGAGGTCTCCCCTACCGTCACCTGGGGCACCAGCCCCGAGCATGCGCTGGGCATCGGCGGCCATCTGCCCGACCCGGCCGCTATTGAAGACGACGACCAGCGTCAGGAGGTTGCGGCGGCTTTGGATTACATGGGCTTGACCGCCGGCGCCCCGCTGACCTCGATAAAAATCGACCGGGTCTTTATCGGTTCCTGCACCAACGGGCGTATCGAGGATCTGCGGGCGGCGGCCGGTATCGCTTTTCGGGGCCGGGTTAAAGTGCCGTCCTGGGTTGTGCCTGGTTCGACGTCGGTGAAGCGGCAGGCTGAGCGGGAAGGGCTGGACAAGATTTTTATCAATGCGGGATTCGAATGGCGCGACGCCGGCTGTTCCCTTTGTACCGCCATCAACGGCGACGTATTGGCGGAGGGGGAACGCTGCGCCTCTACCAGCAACCGTAACTTTCGCGGCCGGCAGGGGGTTAACGGACGTACCCACCTGGTGAGTCCGGTTATGGCGGCCGCCGCGGCCCTCACCGGCTATTTGACCGATGTTCGCTCCTTTGAGGAGACAACCTTATGACCTCATTACTGGCTATCGACAGCATCGGCATTCCCTTTGATGAACCCAATGTGGATACCAATCAGATCTGTCCCACCCGCTTTAACAAGGTACCGCGCGGTCCGGCCTTTGCCCGCATCGCTTTTCACGATCGGCGTTTTGACGGGCAGGATAACGAGAAGGATTTTATCCTTAACCGGCCGCCTTATCGGGACGGCGGCATTATCGTGGCGGATCGCAATTTCGGCTGCGGTTCCTCCCGGGAAACGGCGGTGTATGCGCTGGTGGAATTCGGTATCCGCGCGGTTATTGCGTCCAGCTACGGGGATATCTTTGCCAATAACTGCTATAAAAACCGTTTGCTGCCGGTGGTACTGCCGAACGAAACCTGTATTGCGCTGCGCCATCAGCTGCATGACGATATTGGAGCGCGACTGCGTATCGATCTTGAACATCAGGTGGTTTGGGATCTGAACGGTGAGGGGTATGCCTTCGAGATCCATCCCCTGCGGAAAAAGAGTTTGATTGAGGGTATTGATGATATCGCTCTGACCCAGGGGTATGCCGAGACCATTGTGGCGTTCGAACAAGAGTATCGCGCCGCCTATCCATGGATTAAGTAGCTCTTAGCGCCCCATCAGCGCGGTCTCCCTTTAACTCGGCTCGCTTCACCCTGGGTGATAGCGGGCCTACCGTGCTGTGGGGCGCTCCGGCAGGCGGTAAAACCACGCCTGCTTCGGCCCCATCAGCGCGGTCTCCCTTTAACAGGCTCGCTTCACCCTGGGTGATAGCGGGCTTACCGCGCTGTGGGGCGCTCCGGCAGGCGGTAAAACCACGCCTGCTTCGACCCCATCAGCGCGGTCTCCCTTTAACTCGGCTCGCTTCACCCTGGGTGATAGCGGGCCTACCGTGCTGTGGGGCGCTCCGGCAGGCGGTAAAACCACGCCTGCTTCGGCCCCATCAGCGCGGTCTCCCTTTAACACGGCTCGCTTTGCCCTGGGTGATAGCGGGCTTACCGCGCTGTGGGGCGCTCCGGCAGGCGGTAAAACCACGCCTGCTTCGACCCCATCAGCGCGGTCTCCCTTTAACAGGCTCGCTTCACCCTGGGTGATAGCGGGCTTACCGCGCTGTGGGGCGCTCCGGCAGGCGGTAAAACCACGCCTGCTTCGGCCCCATCAGCGCGGTCTCCCTTTAACAGGCTCGCTTCACCCTGGGTGATAGCGGGCTTACCGCGCTGTGGGGCGCTCCGGCAGGCGGTAAAACCACGCCTGCTTCGGCCCCATCAGCGCGGTCTCCCTTTAACAGGCTCGCTTTACCCTGGGTGATAGCGGGCTTACCGTGCTGTGGGGCGCTTGACCCGGTATGTCTGTTAACGTTTCGCGGGATCTGGATTTGGCTCGTTCAGCAGCAGTTTCTCCCTGAGGAGAGGCTCTGCCCAGGTTATAAACGTCTGTAGCGGGCGGGAAAGGTGTTTGCGGTGTGGATAGAGTAGCTGGACCGGAAGAGGGCGGGGGCGGTAGGCGGGCATGACCTCAATCAGGTCTCCTGATTCCAGGTGGGTTTGTACGTCATATTGGGGTATCTGAATCATTCCCATACCGGCCAGGCAGCAGGCGATGTAGGCTTCGGCGTTATTGACCGTTATCCGGCCGCGCAGGACGGCGGACTGGTAGCTGCCGTTTTCCGGCCATTCCCAGCTCTCGACCCGGCCCGTGGTAGGGGAGGCATAGTTTACCGCCAGATGGCGGGGTAGATCTGAAGGCGTATCGGGTCTGCCATGCAGGGCGATATAGGCCGGCGCCGCCACATTGATGAATTTCAGGAACCCGAGTTTGCGGGCCACCAGACTTGAGTCGGTCAGTTTTCCCACACGCAAGGCACAGTCTATTCCCTCTTCCGCCAGACTGACATTGCGGTCAGATGCTCCCATTTCCAGCATCATGTGCGGATAGCGGGTAAAGAATTCAGGCAGTGAGGGCGCGATGATCAGCCTGCCAATGCGTCCCGGCACATCAAATCTGATTTTCCCCACAGGCTGGCTATCGTTTTGTCTGAACAGATTTTCCGTTTCTTCCACGTCCGGTATCACTCTCAGGCAGCGTTCATAAAAAGCCCGGCCATCGGAGGTGAGGGAGACGCTGCGGGTGGTGCGGTGAAGCAGGCGCGTTCCTACCCGGGATTCAAGCACCGCAACCGCAGCGGAAACGGTGGATCTGGGCATGTTCATTACGTCGGCCGCGCGGGTGAAACTGCCGCAGTCCACCACCCGTATAAAAATGCGAAAGAGGTCAATTCTGTCCATAAAAATTACATTGTTCGTGTTTTATGGACAGTATAATCAGAATTGCGGTCTTTATACAGAAAATGCAGGAGCTATTCTCAGGGGGCACCATCTTTGGCTGTTATACCCATAGAGAAGAGGACTGACGTCATGACAGAGCACAGTATCAAAGGCAAATCCGTCATTATTGCCGGCGGCGCGAAAAATCTGGGCGGGCTGATTGCGCGTGATTTTGCCGAGCACGGCGCGAAAGCCATCGCCATACATTACAACAGCGCGGGAAGTAAAGATGACGCCCAAGCCACCATTGCGGCGATCATGGCCGCCGGAGCGCAGGCTGTGGCCTTTCAGGCCGACCTGACCACGGCCGGCTCCGTGGAAAAGCTCTTCGCGGACGTGACGGCGGCCATCGGCAGGCCGGACATTGCCGTCAATACCGTGGGCAAGGTGCTGAAAAAGCCCCTGTTCGATATCTCGGAAGCGGAGTATGACGAGATGAGCGCGGTGAACGCCAAGTCGGCCTTTTTCTTTCTTAAAGAGGCCGGGAAGCACCTCAATGACAATGGGAAAATCTGTACCCTGGTGACTTCCCTGCTTGGAGCGTTTACGCCTTTTTATGCCGCTTACGCCGGCACCAAGGCGCCGGTGGAGCATTTTACCCGCGCGGCGGCGAAGGAGTTTGGCGAGCGGGGGATTTCCGTCACCGCCATCGGTCCGGGTCCTATGGATACGCCGTTCTTTTATCCGGCTGAAAGCGCCGAGGCGCGGGATTACCATAAGACGGCGGCAGCGCTCTCACCTTTCAGCAAAACCGGCCTGACGGATATCGCCGATATCGTTCCCTGGATACGTTTTCTGGTGACGGAGGGATGGTGGATGACCGGCCAGACCATTCTGGTGAATGGCGGCTATACCACCAAATAACCTCGGCTGGCGATTAACAAGTTATGTAGCACCGCTTCGCTGCGTTCGACTAATATTGCATCACCTCCCGGGACGGGGTGAGGATCAGAGTCAATGCCACTGTAAAAGTTCTGTGTGTTCCTGATGTTTTAACTCATCCCTGATGAGGTATGGATATGAAATACATCATTTTACTGCTGTTGATTGCTTGTGCGGTCTATGTGCATTATCGCGGTCGGGTGCGTTTTGGTTTTTGGCGCCAGTTGGCGGATCACTCTTCCTTTGTATCGCCGATGAATGTCTTTATGTATCTGTTTTCCGCCATTCCCCTTACGCCTTATCTCAAGCTGGAAACGCTGCCGGAGCTGGAAATCCTCAGGAACAACTGGCGGATGATCCGTGACGAGGGGCTGGCGCTGATGGCAATGCGCGAAATCAAGGTGTCCGATAAATATAACGACGCCGGATTTAATTCTTTTTTCAAAACCGGCTGGAAGCGGTTTTACCTGAAATGGTACGAGGACAGCCATCCTTCCGCCAAGGCGTTATGCCCCCGCACCACCGAGCTGCTGCGGACGTTGCCTTCGGTGAAAGCCGCCATGTTCGCTGAACTGCCCGACGGCAGCCGGCTGCCGCGCCATCGCGATCCCTATGCCGGCTCCCTGCGTTATCATCTCGGTCTGATGACGCCCCAGGACGACCGCTGCTTTATCGAGGTGGACGGTAAGCGTTACAGCTGGCGCGACGGGGAGGATGTGCTGTTTGACGAAACCTATATCCACTATGCGGAAAATTCCAGCGGTAAGCAGCGCCTGATCCTGTTTTGTGATATTGAACGGCCCATGCGCTACCGCTGGGCGCAGGCGGTGAATCACTGGCTGGGCCGTCATGTGTTAAGCGCCGGGGCGGCGCCTAACTGGGACAGCGACCGCACCGGCGGCGTCAACAAGGCGTTCAAGTATATCTATGCGGTGCGCAAGGTCGGCAAGTACCTGAAGAAGAAAAACCGCGCCGGCTATTACCTGATCAAATGGCTGCTGTTCGGCGGTATCGCAGTGCTGGTTTTCACAAATTTATAATGGTTACAGCGCTGCCGTGATTCTCATGCATCGGTAGCAATTACAGCGCTGCCGTGATTCTCACGCATCAATAGCGGTTACAGCGCTGCCGTGATTCTCACGCCTCGGTAGCAGTAACAGCGCTGCCCCGATCTTCACGCGCCGCTGCCGTTACAGCGCCACCGTGGACAGCCAGGCGGGGTACTCCAGCATGTCCGCCACGTTTTTCAGCATTGCCTCGCACTGCTCGCGGCTGTTGGGGCCTCCCAGGCACAGGCGCAGCGCGTCGGGGGGATTATTGTCGGTACAGAAGGCGGCGCTGGAGACCGCGCTGACCCCCTGATGGCGCAGTTTCACCGCCACATCCGACGGATTCCAGCCCTGGCGGTGCGGCAGCCGCAGCCAGAGATGGAAACCTTCGGCATCCGCCTGCAGGCTGTAATTGCGCAGCAGCCGGGCGGCCATCCGCTGGCGCAGGACCGCTTCTTCCCGCACCGCCAGCAGCATTTTTTCCGCCGTACCGTCGTTAATCCACTGGGTCGCCAGCGCATTGGTAAACGGGCTGGACATCACCGTCAGCGCCCGCATGGCGCCGGCCAGGTGCTGCCCCTGGCGCACCGTGGGGGCGTGCACCCAGGCAATGCGCAAACCGGCGCCGAAACATTTCGACAGGCCGGTAATATACCAGGTCAGTTCCGGCACCAGCTCCGCCATGGCGGGCAGGGAGGCGGAGGGCAGCATGCCATAGGCGTCGTCTTCGATAATCGGTATGCTGTAGCGCAGGGCCACATCCGCCAGCTTTTCCCGCCGGCGCAGCGGCAGCGTCAGGGTGGTGGGATTATTGATGGTGGGATTGAGATACAGGGCGCGGATTTGCCCGGTCTGGCAGGCGTTTTCAAACGAGCGCGGCATCGGGCCGTCCCCGTCGCACTCCAGGGCGTGCAGGGTGATATCCAATTGGGCGGCGATGGCTTTGAGCCCCGGATACACCAGGCTGCCGACGCAGATTTCTCCGCCCCGGCGCGCCAGCAGGGTCAGCAATCCCACTAGCACGCTGTGAATGCCGGGACATACCAGCAGCCGCTCGGGGGCCACCGCCGGTAAACGGCGCCCCAGCCAGCGGCATCCCGCCTCTTTGTCGTCATGGTTGCCGCCGAAATCGTGATAGCGCAGCAGGGGAAACAGATCTTTGTGGGCAAACAGATTCAGGGCGCCCTGGCGGATTTGCGCCACGAGATCCGGCGAATCCGGTTCCACCGGCAGATTCATGGTCATCTCATAGCTGCTGCCGTTGCGGGGCGGGATCGACGGCACTTTGCCGCGGATAAAGCTGCCGGTGCCCGGACGGGAATCAATGAGTCCGCGCTTGCGCGCTTCGGCGTAGCCGCGGGTCACCGTGGTGTAATTCAAAGAAAGTTTCACCGCCAGGTCCCGCAGGGGCGGCAGGCGATCCCGCGGCTGGAAATCACCGCTTTCAATGGCGTCATGGATCAAATCGGCAATCAGCAGATAAGCCGGACGCTCCGGTCGTTCATGCATATAGTGCGTCCAACGATCGAATCGTTTCATTGTTTCTCTCCTGGTGGCGGACTTCCACTCTAGCGGATTCATCCGTGCCCATGCAATCATTGATGTAATGATTGTGTTTAATGATTGCATCAGATTGTTTGCAGTGCGTTAGATTGGTGCAATCATAGGTTATACATGCGTTGTCATTGTGCAGCGGATTGGTTAATAGTTGCGCTTCTATTTGCCTGTAATCTGAAATGCGGGTCGGTGAAAATTTTTTGCTCAGAAGTTGAGCGATTGATTGGCCGATGATTGCATGGTCCCTTTCCGCCCCTGGCATAACCCTTGCTCCATGAATGATGACGCGTCCGTTAGCCGGCGCGATACATCATCCGCCGCGGCTGTCGGCGATGCCAGTAAACCTGCGAAGAGACTAAGACTATGCCAACGGTAACCCTGCCCGCACATCAATCCGGCGATTTCCTGGTGGATTACGAAGAAAAGGTGTTTGAAGACGTGAAGGCCGAACCGGGCCAGAAAGCGCTGGTGACCTTCCATACCGTCGCGTTCGAAGGCTCCATCGGCTTCGTGAATATGCTGCAGGCCACCCGGCTGCAGCGCAAAGGCTTTGAAACCTCGATTCTGTTATACGGACCGGGGGTGACCCTCGGGGTGCAGCGCGGCTTTCCCAAGCTGGGAGACGAAGCCTTCCCCGGCCATATGAACTTCAATAACCAGCTGCAAAAATTCATGGCTGAAGGCGGCAAGGTCTTTGCCTGCCGTTTCGCCCTGCAGGCGTTGTACGGCCACGGCGAGCCCTCGCTCATTGAGGGCATCCGCGCCATCAATCCGCTGGATGTGCTGGATCTGAAGCTGCTGCACATCCGCGACAACGCGGTGATTCTTGATACCTGGACCGTGTAAGGAGCCGACGTTATGGCACAGGACCGTATCATCCGTGCCGCCGCCGTGCAGATTGCGCCTGACCTCGGCCAGGCGCAAAAAACGCTGTCGCGCGTGCTGGATGCCATTGATGAAGCCGCGGGCAAGGGGGCCGAGATTGTGGTATTTCCCGAAACCCTGGTGCCCTGGTATCCCTATTTTTCCTTTATCGCGCCGCCCATGACCGCCGGCGCCGAGCACCTGCGGCTTTACCAGCAGGCGGTGGAGGTGCCCGGGCCCATTACCCGCGCGGTGGCCGACAGCGCCCGTCGCCACGGCATGGTGGTGGTGCTGGGGGTGAACGAACGGGACCATGGCAGTCTGTTCAACACCCAACTGGTATTCGACGCCGACGGCGAGCTGGTGCTGAAGCGGCGCAAGATCACCCCCACCTATCACGAACGCATGATCTGGGGGCAGGGGGACGCCTCGGGGCTGAAGGCGGTGGATACCGCCGTCGGCCGGGTAGCGGCCCTGGCCTGCTGGGAACACTACAACCCCCTGGCCCGCTATGCGCTGATGGCGCAGCACGAGGAGATCCATTGCAGCCAGTTTCCCGGCTCGCTGGTGGGCCAGATCTTCGCCGATCAGATGGAGGTCACCATTCGCCATCACGCCCTGGAGTCCGGCTGTTTTGTCATTAACGCCACCGGCTGGCTGCGGGAAGATCAGATTGAATCCATTACCGCGGATCCCGATTTGCAGCGCGGACTGCGCGGCGGCTGCCATACCGCCATTATTTCGCCGGAAGGGCGGCATTTGGCGCCTCCCATCACCGAGGGAGAAGGCATTCTTATCGCCGATCTGGATATGAAGCTTATCGCCAAGCGCAAACGCATGATGGATTCCGTGGGGCATTATGCCCGGCCGGAACTGTTAAGCCTGCTGATCAATGACCGGCCCGCGGAGTACTGCCGCCAGCAAGCGCCTTATGAGCAAACAGGCCAACGGCAAACTGCGGCGCCTCAGCAAGCGCTGCCACAGCAAATTACCGCGCCTTGGCAAGCCAGCGGGCAGTCCTTTACTTCCGACACCACAGGAGGGCGCCATGAGCCTGAGCAACCAGCGACTGATTACTGAACTGCAAACCCACGGCCTGAAGGTGGTCAATCCCCAGACCACCCATGTCAATCGCCAGGGCGGAGCCGGTCCGTCGGATCACCAGGCGGTGACCATCGACGGCATGACGGTCATGGTGCCGGTGTATACCCAGCAGGCGCACCAATCCCCCTGGAGCGTGACCCACGACGGGGCCGGCGGCAGCCATTTGTTGAGAGACGCCATTCCGGTGCGGGATATCAGCTTTGTCTCCCAGCCGAACTTCTACCGGCTGAGCACCGCCGACGGCGTCCCGTACTCTCATATCGCCACCCTGCATGGCGCCGATGTGCTGGCCACTACCGTATTGCAAACCTGCATCCGTTATGAAAACCGGCGCAAGGCCTGCCAATTTTGCGCTATCGGCCAGTCCCTGGCGGCGGGCAAAACCATCGCCCGTAAAACGCCGCAGCAGCTGGCGGAAGTGGCCAAAGCCGCGGTGGAACTGGACGGCGTGCGGCATATGGTGATGACCACCGGCACCCCGTCCGGCAGCGATCGCGGGGCGCGGGTTCTGTGCGAAAGCGCCGAGGCCATTCGGGCTGCGGTGGATCTGCCGTTACAGGGGCAATGTGAGCCGCCGGGGGATGCGCTGTGGTTTACCCGCATGAAGGAGGCGGGCATCGACGCGCTGGGCATGCATCTCGAAGCAGTTACCCCGGCGGTGCGGGCGCGCATTATGCCGGGCAAGGCCGCCGTTACCGTGGAGCAATACATGGCGGCGTTCAAGGACGCGGTGCGGGTGTTCGGCCACGGCCAGGTGAGCACCTATATCCTGGCGGGACTGGGGGATACCCGTGAGGCGATATTGTCTACGGCGCGGGAGCTGATTGATATCGGCGTGTATCCCTTTGTGGTGCCGTTCGTGCCCATCCGCGGCACGCCGCTTGAGGATCATGCGCCGCCGGCAGCGGATTTCATGGAGTCCATTTTGCAGCCCCTGGGCAGCATGCTCCGCGGCGGCGGCCTGCGTTCCGCCGATATCAAGGCCGGCTGCGGCCGTTGCGGCGCCTGTTCGCCGTTGTCCAGCTACGAGCGGGCTTCGGCCTGAGGGGAGTGACAGCATGTTCTATCCCGAATACCGCATCAAATGGGTGACCTTGCCCTGGGAACGCGAACAGGCCTATCTACTGCGCCAGCGGGTGTTTTGCCAGGAGCAGGGGCTGTTCGAAGAGCATGACCGGGATGCTATCGACGAACGCGCCCGGCTGCTGGTGGCTATCGGCAGCACGGCGGGCTGGCCGGAGCAAATCGTCGGCACGGTGCGCATCCACCGGGAAGAGGGGGATATCTGGTACGGTTCGCGGTTGGCGGTAGACCGGCACTTTCGCCGCCAGGGCCAACTGGGGCCGACCCTTATCCGCCTGGCGGTGTCCAGCGCCTGTGCCCTGGGCTGCAAGGCGTTTTACGCCCGGGTGCAGCAGCAAAACGTGCCGCTGTTCCGGCGCATGCACTGGTCATCCCTGTCCACCGAACGGCTGCGGGGTATCGATCATGAGGTTATGCAGGCGGATCTGGCGTTTTATCCGCCCTGTTTCGACCCCCACAGCGGCATGGTGCTGAGCGGGCGTCCGCTGCGGCCGGCGCGGGAGCTGGCGCCGCTGCTGATGAGCCTGGAGGGCGGCTGATGGATGATTTGCACCTGATGCTGGCGGAGGTGCGCCGGTACGGCGGCATCGACCAAAAGCGGGACATCCGGGAGATTGCCGGAGAGCTGCGCGGGGCCTGGCCTCTCGCCGGCTGCGACAACGGCGATGACTGCGCCGCCATTCCGCAGGAAGGAGGCTATAGCCTGCTGGCCATGGAGGGGTTTATCAACCGGTTTGTGGCGGACGATCCCTGGTTCGCCGGCTGGTGCGGACTGATGGTTAATCTGAGCGATATCGCCGCCATGGGCGGCACGGCGGTAGCGGTGGTAAATGCCCTGTGGAGCGCCGGTCCGGAACAGGCGCGCCGGTTAATGCAGGGCATGGCCGCCGCGTCACGCGCCTATCGGGTGCCCATCGTCGGCGGCCATACCAATTTACGCAGCGAGTCGCCGCAGCTGGCGGTGGCGGTGCTGGGAAAAGCGAAACGGGTGCTGCGGGCCTCCGGGGCCAAGCCGGGACATACCTTAATCGCCGCCATAGATTTACGCGGCGCCCGACGCGGGCCCTGGCTGAACTGGGACGCCGCGACCCGCGCCGACCCGGCGGCGCTGCGCGACGCCATGGCGCTGCTGCCGATGCTGGCGGAGCAGGGGCTGGTCCAGGCGGCCAAGGATATCAGCCAGGCCGGCCTGCTCGGCACCCTGGTCATGCTGCTGGAGAGCGCCCGGGCCGGCGCGGACATTGATTTAACGGCCATACCGCGTCCGGCGGAGATCCGCTGGCAAGAGTGGCTGTGCATGTTTCCCAGCTACGGGTACCTGTTGACGGTCCATCCCCATCAGGCAGACGAGGTGCTGGCGCATTTTCACCGGATCGGTATCGGCGCGGCGGCCATCGGCGGCATTACCGCCGACCCGAGGCTTTGGGTAGGCCACGGTTCACACCGCCACTGTTTCTGGGATCTCGATACGACGCCGCTTACCGGCATCAACCCCTGACTTTTTATTCTGGAGGCGCTTATGCCCGCAATGCATTTTACCGTCCGCTGGCCGGACAGCTCCGTGGACGTGTGCTATTCACCATCCACCGTGATTGAACAGCATCTGGAGGTGGGCAAAGAGTATAGCGTGGAGGAGTTTACCGGACTGGCGCGCCGGGCGCTGCAGGAAGCCAGCGACCGGGTAGCGCTGAAGTTCGGCTATGCCTGTTCAAGCGCGCAGGATCAGTCCGGCGCCATCGCACTCAAGGCCGAGGGTTTTTTGCCCGATGCCCGCCCGGTGCGCGTCGAGAAAATCGAAGCGCTGCCCGTCAATCACTAATTCAGGAACGGCACCATGGAACAAACACACTATCCGGTGATTATCATCGGCGGCGGGCAGGCGGGACTGTCTATGAGCTACTGCCTGACTCAGCGGGGCATCGGGCATGTGATATTTGAGCGCCACCAGCTTGGCTGGGCCTGGCGAGCGCAGCGCTGGGACAGTTTTTGCCTGGTGACGCCAAACTGGCAATGCAAATTGCCCGGTTTCCCCTATGACGGCGATGACCCGGACGGTTTTATGGTCAATGACCAGATCATCCATTACCTGGAGCGCTACGCCGAGCGTTTCGGGCCGCCGCTGCTCACCGGCATCAACGTGGAACGGGTCAGCCGCCACGGCGGCGGGGGCTTTGTTCTGCGTACCAGCCGGGGAATTTTCACTGCCGATAACGTGGTCGCAGCGGTGGGCAATTATCACCGGCGGCGTTTCCCCGCCCTGGCGGCCCGTTTGCCGGGGGCGATCCACCAGCTGCATTCGGCGGATTACCGTTGCCCCGCCGCCTTGCCCGAGGGCGAGGTACTGGTGGTGGGATCGGCCCAGTCCGGGGCGCAAATCGCCGAAGATCTCCATCTCGCCGGACGCCGGGTGCATCTGTGCGTCGGTAGCGCGCCGCGGGTGAAACCGTTTTTACCGCGGCGGCGTCGTGGGGGCGGGGCTCGTGGACGGGGGTCTTCACCGGCTGGGGGGGGACCACCACCCCCGGGGAGAAGGTGCCCGCCGTAAAACCAACCATTACGTCACCGGCCGCGACGGCGGTAGGGATATCGATTTGCGGCTGTTCGCCGGGCAGGGCATGCAGTTGTACGGGCGGTTGCTGGACAACGATGAGGCGCGGAGGGTGCTGGTCACCGCCGACGATCTGGCGGCCAATCTCGGTAATGCCGACGATACCGCCCGGCGCATCAGGGAGAGTATCGATGAGTGGATTGCCGCGCAGGGCATCGACGCCCCCCGGGAACCCCCTTATCAGCCGATGTGGTTCCCGCCGCCGGGCCAGGGCGCTATCCCTTTGGACAATCTCGCGGCCATTATATGGGCGGTGGGTTTCCATACCGATTTCAGCTGGATTGACCTGCCGGCGTTTGATGACAAGGGATACCCCCGCCACCGGCGCGGCGTGTCAGCGGAAGAGGGACTCCATTTTCTCGGTCTGCCCTGGTTGTGGACCTGGGGCTCGGGACGGTTCGAGGGGGTGGGGGAAGATGCGGAATACCTGGCGGAACACATCGCCGCCCGCCTGACGGCGCCGGCGCCGCAGGAGGCCCGTTATGCCGTTCGCTAACCGGACTGACTGTTTCCCGCTGGATTGGTCGGCAGACTTCCCAGCGGATTCGCCAGTGTCTTCCCCGTTGGATTTATCGCTGGATCCACCGGCCTCTTCCCCGGTGGATGAGGCTTTCTGGCGGCGTGAGGCGCAGCGCATCCACTGGCAGCGGCCGTTTCGCCAGGTGATGGCTTTAGAGCAGGGCGGACCGCACTGCCGATGGTTTGAGGGCGGCGCCACCAACCTGTGTTATAACGCCGTGGACCGGCATCTGCCCTTGCGCGGCGGTCAAGCGGCACTCATTTGCTGTGACCGGCAGGGCGCGGAACGGCGATTCAGCTATGCCGAACTGCACCGGGAAGTGGTGGCCATGGCCTGGATCCTGCAACGGCAGGGGGTGCTGGCGGGAGATCGCGTGCTGCTCTGCCTGCCGGTAATGCCGCCGGCCCTGTTCGCCATGCTGGCCTGCGCCCGGCTGGGGGCTATCCATGTGGTGGTCTCGGCGCAGCTGAGCGCGGCGGCGCTGGCGGAACGCATTGACCTAAGCCAACCCCGTTTGCTGATCCTGGAGGATAAAATCACCCGCGTATTGCTGCAGGAGGGACTTGCGCCGCCCGCCGTTTGCCGGATCATTGTCGGCGACGGCGGATTGGAAGCCATGCGCTATGCTGACGGCGCCGGCGATAGGGAGGCGGGTGAACTCCCCGGCGACGGTGAACTCAGTTACCGGCGGCTGCGGGCGGCTTATAACAATGAGCCGATACCTTGTCGCTGGCTGCCCGCCGAGGCGCCGTCACAGCTGCTGTTCACCTCCGGCACCACCGGCACGCCCAAAGGCGTCGTGCGGGATACCGGCGGTTACGCCGTGGCGCTGTGCGCTTCGCTACCGCATATTTTCCATACCGGCGAGAATGAGGTTTTTCACCACCGCCGATATCGGCTGGGTGACCGGACACAGCTATCTGGTGTGGGCGCCCCTGCTGGCCGGTTTCACCACCCTGGTGGTCACCGGCGGCGGCACGAATACCCCGGGGCGGCGCTGGTGGCAGCTGATTGCCCGCCACGGCGTCACACGCCTGCTTACCGTACCCGGCGCCATGCGTCTGGCCCGCATGCAATGTGAAACCCTTGATCCGCCGCTGCCCTCCCTGCGCGCCGTCTACCTGGCTGGCGAGCCGCTGGACGCCAAAACCCGTCAATGGCTGGAGCAGGGCGCCGGAGTACCGGTGTATGATCACTATTGGCAAACCGAAAGCGGCTGGCCGATCCTGGCCGGGCAGGGCGGCGCCCTGCGTCCGGTGATGGATCGCCGGGTAAGCATTGTGGATGAGCAAACCGGCCGCCCGGCGGCAACGGGCATGCTGGTGCTGCATGACCATCTGGGGCCGGGGGGCATGCAAACCCTGTGGGGCCATGACGATGAGTTCGTGGCGCGCTATTGGCATCATGACGGCGAGGGCTGGCGCTATCTGACGCAGGATCGCGCCCGCCGTGATGAACACGGCGGCATAACCATTCAGGGACGCATGGACGACACCATGAATATCGGCGGCAAGCGGCTGTCCACGGCGGAAGTAGAGCATGCGGCGCTGACGGTGCCCGGCGTCGCCGAAGCGGCGGCGGTGGGCATAGCGCATCCGCTGTTGGGCCAGATGGTGCAGCTGTTCATCGTCACGACGCCGGAGGTGCCGGCAGCGCGGCATGCCGACATGCGCCGGTGCCTGGCGGCGGTTATCGTGGCCCGCTGCGGTCGCCATGGCCGGCCCCGTAGCGTGATTTTCCTGGACAGCCTGCCCAAAACCTTCTCCGGAAAAATCATCCGGCGCTTCCTGCGGCGCCCGTAACCCTTTCGGTTTTAGTGAATTTTCCGGCAAAGCATAGCGGAAAAAAATCGTTGCCCCGCTTTGAGATAACTCCTTAGAGTAAACAAATACCGGCTGCCCCCTGGATGTTCGGCTCCCCCTTGCCGATACCTATCCGGCGCGGGCCGCCGGTTAATTTAAAGAGCGGCTTTCCGGCGTATTGGTTTCTCTCTGCCGGCAGGCGGGGTGTTGACGAAAAAAAAAGGATATTTATGAACGTTTCGCTATTTTCCCGGCGCTTCTCCGCGGCGGTGATGTTAAGTATACTCGCCTGCACGGCCCATGCCGCAGATGTGACCATCGGCTACCAAACCGTCCCCAATCCGTCCCAGGCCGCGCAGGCCGGCGGCGAATACGAACGGGCCACCCATGCCAAGATCGACTGGCGCAAATTCGACGCCGGCGCTGAAGTCATCACCGCGGTGGCCTCCGGCGATGTCCAAATCGCCTATCTGGGGTCCAGCCCCTTTACCGTCGCCGCCAGCCGCAATCTGCCCATCGAGACCATACTGATTGCGTCCAATCTGGGCACCAGCGAGGCGCTGGTGGTGCGCAATGGATCGGGCATCAACGGCCCGGCGGATCTTATCGGTAAAAAAATCGCCACGCCGTTCTCCTCCACCAGCCATTACAGCCTGCTGGCCGCCCTGAAGCATTGGCATATCGATCCCCATCAGGTGACCATCGTCAATCTTACGCCTCCCGCCATCAGCGCCGCCTGGCAGCGGGGTGATATCGACGCCGCCTATACGTGGGATCCTGCACTGGGCGTCGCCAAAGCCACCGGCAAGGTGCTGATTACCTCCGGCGAGCTGGCCAAACTGGGGGCGCCGACCTTTGATCTCTGGCTGGTGAGAAAGGATTACGCCAAGGCCCATCCGGATGTGGTCAAGGCCTTTGCCAAAGTTACTCTCGACAGCTATCAGACGTTTCACCAGGATCCCAAAGCCTGGCTGGGGGATAAGCAGCACATCGACCAACTGGTGAAGATAACCGGCGCGAAGCCGGAGGACATTCCCGGTTTGCTGGAGGGCAATACCTATCCCCTGGCGGCTGAACAGAAAACCGCCCTGGGCGCGCCCATCGTCAAGGGTATCTCCGATACCGCGCTGTTCCTCAAAGAGCAGGGGCGTATCGATTCGGTGCTGCCGGATTATTCGCCTTTCGTCACGGCGGCTTTTATTCCCCAATAAACCGTTTTCGCGATAAACTGCCGGTAGATAAGGCACTTTCCACAGGACCGCTATGACTCAATTAATCCTGGAACACGTCGCCGCCCATTATCCGGAATCGCCGCAGCCGGTTTTGCAGGATATTTCGTTCAGCCTGGGCCCCCGTGAGCTTTGCGTGGCGGTGGGGCCCTCCGGCAGCGGCAAAACCACCTTGCTTAATCTTATCGCCGGCTTTATCGCCCCCAGCGGCGGTTCCATCACTTTAGACGGCAAGCCGGTCACCGGACCAGGGGCCGAGCGCGGAGTGGTATTCCAGGACGATGTCCTGCTGCCCTGGCAAAATGTTCTGGAGAATGTCGCCTTCGGCCTGAAGCTGGCGGGCGTAGCCCGCCGGCAGCGGGAAGAACGCGCTCGGGAACTGCTGGCCCTGGTGGATTTGGAGGGTTTCGCCCCGCGCAGCATCTGGCAATTGTCCGGCGGACAAAAACAGCGGGTAGGCATTGCCCGCGCCCTGGCCGCCGAGCCCAGGGTCTTGCTGCTGGATGAGCCCTTCGGCGCCCTGGACGCCTTTACCCGCGAACAGATGCAGGAATTGCTGCTCCAGGTTTGGCGGCGCACGGATACACCGGTGTTTTTGATCACCCATGATATCGAAGAGGCCATCTTTTTAGCCACCGAGCTGGTGTTGCTGTCGCCGAATCCGGGGCGCATCATCGAACGCCTGCCGCTGGACTTCAGCCGCCGCTATGCCCAGGGCGAAAGCGCCCGGTCGCTAAAATCCGATCCGCTGTTTATCGAGACCCGCGAACATATCCTGGCGCGGGTGTTCGCCACCCGCGATGCCGATCGTCGCGATAAACAGGCCGCCGGGCCGCTGACGCCCGTCCCTTCCGCCGGCGATGAACGTCAGGCTTATGGCGCCGGCAGATTATCCCTGTCCGCAGCGTAGACCAAAAGCATCCGCGCCGCCCTCATACGAAATTCCTTATCCATGGTGTTAAGCGATGACCGATACCCGCCACGTCCATAATGAAGCATCCGGCAATCCCCTGCCGTCGCCACGGGCCAAGGCCGTAAAAAAAGGCTTGCCTCTCAGCGTGCTGGGAATCATCAGCATCGGCAGCCTTTTGGCGATTTGGTGGCTGGTGACCTGGCTGAAATTCATCGATCCGCTGTTTCTGCCATCCCCCTGGGCGGTCATGGGCAAATTCTGGCAGGTAGCGGTGAACGGCTATCTGGATGCCACCCTGTGGCAACATGCATGGGCCAGCCTGCAGCGAATCGGCATCGCTCTGATCGCCGCTCTGTTCACCGCCATTCCCCTCGGGATCGCCATCGGCCGCTACCGGCTGGTGCAGGGACTCTTCGACCCGCTGATTGAATTCTACCGGCCGATCCCCCCGTTAGCCTATCTGCCGCTGATCGTCATCTGGTGCGGCATCGGCGAGCTGTCGAAAATTTTGCTGATTTACCTGGCGATCTTCGCGCCGGTGGTGATTGCCACCGCCAACGGCGTGCGCAGCGTTGATCCGGCCAAGATCAGGGCGGCCCAATCCCTCGGGGCCACCACCGGACAACTCACCCGCTATGTCATCATCCCCGCCGCCCTGCCGGATATCCTGACCGGTATTCGCATCGGGCTGGGGGTGGGCTGGTCAACGCTGGTGGCGGCGGAGCTGATTGCCGCCACCCGGGGCCTGGGTTTCATGGTGCAGTCGGCGGCGCAGTTCCTGGTGACGGACGTGGTTATCATGGGCATCTTGGTCATTGCCGTGGTGGCCTGCATCATGGAAACCGGCCTGCGCTATATCCAGCGCAAATGGGTACCCTGGCACGGACGCTTCCACTAAACCGGCGCCGACAAGCCCGCGATCGCCGAACGCGCAACGAACGTGTTAAAGGGAGACCGTGCTGACTGGGGCCGAATCGGGCGTGGTTTTCCCGCCCGCCGGAGCACCCCACAGCGCGGTAGGCCCGTGATCGCCGAACGCGCAACGACCGTGTTAAAGGGAGACCGTGCTGATGGGGTCGAATCGGGCGTGGTTTTCCCGCCCGACAGCGCGCCCCACAGCGCGGTAGGCCCGCGATCGCCGAGCGCGCAACGAACGTGTTAAAGGGAGACCGTGCTGACTGGGGCCGAATCGGGCGTGGTTTTCCCGCCCGACAGAGCACCCCACAGCGCGGTAGGCCCGCGATCGCCGAACGCGCAACGAACGTGTTAAAGGGAGACCGTGCTGATGGGGTCGAATCGGGCGTGGTTTTCCCGCCCGACAGAGCGCCCCACAGCGCGGTGGGCCCGCGATCGCCGAGCGCGCAACGAACGTGTTAAAGGGAGACCATGCTGACTGGGGCCGACGCCATCTAAACGCTAGGGCTTAATAGTCGATAAGACCCTGGTCAGAATCTCGAACAGCCGGTCGATGCGTTCGGGACCGGTCACCAGAATCGGCGCGATAATCAGCGCGTCGCCGGTGGATTTCAAATGCAGCCCGGCATCGAACAGCTTTTTTTGCACCTCATAACCCCGCTGGCCCGCATTCGCCGCCGGCGCCAGATCGATACCTCCCAGCAAACCGTAACCGCGGATATCCGTCACCAGCGGCTGCCCCTGCAATGCAAACAACCGTTGCAGAAAATGGCCGCTCAGCGCGCCGGCGGCGGCAAACACGTTTTCCTCCTGATAAATCGCCAGCGTGGCCAACGCCGCAGCGCAGGCCACCGGATGCGCGCTCCAGGTATAACCATGGAAGAACTCGATCTCCCGCTCGCCGCCGGCGTTGATAATGCTGTCATGAATATCCCGGCTCACCGCCACCGCGCCCATAGGCAATGCGCCGTTGGTGATGGCCTTGGCCAGGGTGATGATATCCGGCCGGATATTAAAGGACTGGCTGGCGAAAGCCCGGCCGGTCCGGCCGAAGCCGCAGATCACCTCGTCCATGATCAGCAGAATGTCATGCCGGTCGCAGATCTGGCGCAGCCGCTCCAGATAGCCCACCGGCGGCACCAGCACGCCGGTGGACCCGGCGATGGGTTCCACCACGCAGGCGGCAATATTTTCCGCCCCGTGCAGCGTTATCAGGCGTAAAAGATCGTCCGCCAGGAAGTCGCCGTGCCCGGGCTGACCGCGGCTGTAGCGGTTCTCCGCCAGCCAGGTATGGCGCATATGCACCACCCGCGGCCCGACGCCGTCGAAATTCCGCCGGTTGTTGGGCAGCCCCGACAGGGAGACGCCGCCGAAATTGACGCCATGATAAGCACGCTCCCGCGACACGAAAATATTCCGGCCACCCCGGCCCTTGGCGCGGTGATATGCCAAGGCGATTTTCAGCGCGGTATCCACCGCCTCCGAGCCGGAACCGACAAAAAAAATCCTGTCAAGTCCGGGGGGCAGCAGCGCCGATAAGGCCTTGGCGGCGGCGAAGGCTCCCGGATGGCCGCGATAAAAGCTGGCGGTAAAATCCAGGGTCAGCATTTGCCGGTGAACCGCCTCGGCAAGCTCCTTACGCCCGTGGCCCAAGGCCGAGGCGAATAAACCCGACACCCCGTCCAATATCGCCCGTCCGTCCGGATCGTAATAATAATCCCCTTCCGCCCGGACGAATAACTTGGGATCGTTGCGGAAATCTTTATTTGGCGTAAACGGCAGCCAAAAATTATCGTTGAGAATATCCTGGTAATGGGCCGTCATCATTGTCACCAAAGTCATCTGCAGACTCGCCCCATGTCGGACTGAAAATAGGCCCGACCGGAACTTTGGTCAGCATTTAATGGATTTTATCCGGCGTGAAATCGTTGGCGATCACTTCCCCCTGCGGCCGGATGGCGTCGCTTGCGGCGGCGGGACTGTTCGTCGCCACGTCCAGATGGGGGAAGACCAGTTCCGACACCCGATAGGCTTCCTCCAGATGCGGGTAGCCGGACAGGATAAAGGTATCGATGCCTAAATCCGCATACTCGGCGATGCGCCGGGCGACGGTGGGACCGTCCCCCACCAGGGCGGTGCCGGCGCCGGCCCGCACCAGCCCGACCCCGGCCCACAGATTGGGGCTTATTTCCAAATGGTCCCGGCTACCGTCGTGCAGTGCCGCCATGCGCTGTTGCCCCACCGAATCAAACCGGGCGAACGACGCCCGGGCGCGGGCAATGGTTTCATCGTCCACATGGGCAATCAGCCTCCGGGCATCCTGCCAGGCCTCTTCCGTGGTTTCCCGCACAATCACGTGCAGGCGGATGCCGAAGCGGACTTGCCGTCCCAGCGCGGCGGCCCTTTCCCGTACCTGGGCGATTTTTTCCGCCACCTGCGCCGGCGGTTCGCCCCAGGTCAGATAAAGCTCCACCTGTTCCGCCGCCAGATCCTGCGCCGCATCGGACGAACCGCCGAAATAGAGCGGCGGCCGGGGCTGTTGCACCGGCGGAAACATCAGGCGCGCCCCCTCCACCTGCACATGCTTGCCCTGGAAATTCACCGTCTCGCCTTCCAGCACCCGCCGCCATACGCGGGTAAACTCCGCCGCGGCTTCATAACGTTCGGCGTGATCGAGAAATACCCCTTCCGCCGCCAGTTCGTCGGGATCGCCGCCGGTCACCAGGTTGAACAGCGCCCGGCCTTGGGACAGCCGATCCAGCGTCGCCGCCTGACGGGCCGCCAGGGTAGGTGAGATCACCCCCGGCCGCAGCGCCACCAAGAACTTTAGCCGCTGGGTGACGGGAATCAGCGACGCCGCCACCAGCCAGGAGTCTTCACAGGAGCGGCCGGTGGGGATCAGTACGCCGCCGAAACCCACCCGTTCCGCCGCCTGGGCAATCTGCTGCAGATAAGCGTGATCCACCGTGCGCGCGCCGCGCGGCGTGCCGAGATAGCGTCCGTCGCCATGGGTGGGGAGAAACCAGAATAGATTGAGGCTCATGGACGGCTCCTGCTGAATAAAACTACGTGTAAACGTTATGATGGACAGCCGGAGCCGGTGCTCCAACTGATATATATGGCATTCCAAATGCGTAAAACATCTATACCCGTCATAATTCACGCTGCAGGTGTGTTGGCTTCCTCGCTCATCCCAGTCACTTACTAGAGTAAGCTCCTGGGAGTTCTCGGCTCATCCATGGGCCTTGTCCCTTCGGGGCCGTATCGGCGGCCGAGACGCCGGCGGGTGCGGGTAATGATTTCCTCGACGGTTTCCACCGGCAGTCGGATGTCCCCGGCAGGTATGGCCGTCCCAGCAGCCGGTATTTGTCGCTGCCCAGCCGGTGATAGGGCAGGATTTCATAGCTGACGTGCGCCAGGGGCAGAATAAAATCAATGATGCGGGCGATATCGTCCCAGCTATCGTTAAACGCCGGAATCAGCGGCGTGCGGACATGTATCGGCAAATGGGGGAAATGCCTGCGCAAAGCCAGCAGATTGGCCAGAATCCGGTGGTTGGAACGCCCGGTAAACCGGCGGTGTGCGGTGTCGTTCAGGTTTTTGATATCAAAATAGACGCCGTCGCAATAGCCCGCCAGCGCCTGCAACGCCGGCCAGGGGCCGTAACCGCAGGTTTCCAGCAGGGTATCGATATGCCGTTTTTTGGCTTCCCGCAGCAGGGCCAGGGCAAAATCCGCCTGCATCAGGGGTTCGCCGCCGCTGAGGGTAACCCCGCCCCGGGAGCGCGCATAAAACAAGCTGTCCGCCTCGGCAATATCCATCACCCGCGCCGCCGTTATCCGCTGGCCGAACGCATGCAGGGCATGGCTGGAACAGGCGGGCAGGCATTGCAGGCACTGCCGGCAGGTATCCGTGTCCAGCCGGACAATTCCGTCGGCCCCATACGCCAGGCTGTGGGCAGGGCATTGGCCAATGCACAGGCCGCAGTCCCGGCCGAGGCATTTTTTTTCATCCAGCGTGATTTCCGGCAATAGACCCTGGGATTCCGGATTGCTGCACCAGGTGCAGCGCAGCGGACAGCCTTTCAGAAAAACCAGCGTGCGGATGCCGTCGCCGTCATGCAGCGAATAGCGCTGTATATTGAAAATCCAGCCCGCATCAGCCCCGTCGGTCCGGCTCGCCGGAGCCGGCAAAGCCGTGGCGGGGATCCGCAGCGGCAATGCCTGCGGATCAGAAGATTTCATGTCCGGTCCTGGCAATCAAATCATCCTGCAGGTCCGGGGAGAGGTCAGTGAAATAGGCGCTATAGCCGGCAATCCTGACAATCAAGCCGCGAAAGCGTTCCGGGTCGGCCTTGGCCGCCAGCAGGGTTTCCCGGTTGATGACGTTAAACTGGATATGCCACAGCTTCAGGTCGCACCAGACCTTGATGAAATCGCACAGCTTGCGGGTGCCCGCCTCGCCGGCCAGTACCGAGGGGGTGAACTTGACGTTGAGCAAGCGGGCGGCGCGCTCGCGAAACCGGTAATTCTTGGTGTGGTAATTGGACAGCAAAACCGCGGTGGGGCCTTGGCTGTCGCAGCCCTGTGAGGCCGACGAACCGTCCGATAGCGGACTGTAGGCCCTGCGGCCGTTGGGGGTGGCGTGCACCACCTTGCCGAACGGCACATGTGAGGTAAACGGCACCAGCCGCAGATCCATATGCACGCCCAGAGAGCGGGAGTAGCGCTGGGTGTATTCCAGACAGATTTTATCCAGGGCCTTGCCGATATCATCGGCGTAGGGATCGTTGTTGCCGTATTTGGGCGCGTCCCGCAGCAGGGCGCGGACCACGGGATGGCCGTTGAAATCGTCCGCCAGCGCCGCCAGCAATTGCCCCATGGAAAGACGTTTTTCGTCATAGACCCATTTTTTTATTGCCGCCAGGGAATCAATGACCGTGCCGTAGCCCATAAACTCGAAATAACCCAAATCGATACCGCCGTCGATGTCCGGCTGGTGGATATCCTTACCGGCGTCCATCGCCAGATCGTGCAGGGCGGAACCCAGCGGCCAGGCAAAATGCCGGGCGCGCAAATCAATGATGATTTTTTGCTGGATAAACGCGTGGCGAAGGAAATTCAGATGCTGTTTTACATAGGCCTGCCAGAATGCCTCCCAGTCCGCAAATTCCCCCGGATCGCCGGTTTCGATACCCAGCAATTCCCCGCCGTAACGTTTCATCCGGCCGTTGTACAACGTCATCTCCAGCGCCGCCGGGAAGTTGATATAGGCGCAGGGGCTGGTATAGGTATCGCGGTTCGGCATCCGGGACTCGGCGCAGCCGGACACCGCGAAATCATAGGCCTCGCTGAACGCGGCTCCCTTCGCCAGCAGCAGCGGCACTACCTCTTCATCGTTGATGAGTTTCGGAAATCCGGCGCCGTCTTTAATGGTTTGCGCCACTTCATAGAGAAAACGCGGCGGGGTGCGGCTATGGATGCGGGCCGCCAGGTCCGGATAGTGCAACGGGAATTCCCGCTTCGAACGCAGGAACAGATAGGATAAGGCATTGACCGCATCCAGGCCTTCCGGCGTCTGGCCGCCGATAGTGTCCGCTTCCCAATGGGCGTAGCCTTCGTTAAAGGCGCCGCCGGTGGGGGAGATGTACAAATCCACGAACTGCGCCATGGCGACCCACATGCAGGCCAGCCATTCAAGGGCCTGCTCTTCGGTGAGCAGGCCGCGCTCCAGATCCCGCCGGTAATAGGGGTAAAGATACTGATCCATGCGGCCGTTGGAGATAATGGTGCCGGTTTTCTGCTCCAGGCGGGAAAACATTTGAGTGAACCACTGCGCCTGCAGCGCATCGCGAAAATCCCGCGCCGGATGTTCCGGCACCCAGGCGCAGCGCTCGGCGATGGCCTCCAGCTCCTGGCGCCGAACGGGTTCGGGCTCCCGAGCCGCCAGATCCCGCGCCAGCGCGGCATGGCGTCCGGCCCATAGGATCACCGCCTCGGCGCTGAGGATAATGGCCTGAAGGAACGGTGCCTTTTCAACATTGTCCGACGGATCGAAGGGATCCAGCGCCGCCAACCGGCGCTGTGCATCCTCCTTTATCCCCTTAAATCCCAGCCGCAGCACTTTATCGTAATCATGTACCCACTGAATGGAGGACCGGAACGACGAGGTTTCGTTGACGATAAAACGGGAGGTCAGGGCGTCGGCGGGATCGTAGGTGAGGCGCAGCGTCTCATCGGGCAGGGCGC
Source organism: Sodalis ligni (assembly GCF_016865525.2). NCBI lineage: Bacteria > Pseudomonadati > Pseudomonadota > Gammaproteobacteria > Enterobacterales > Bruguierivoracaceae > Sodalis > Sodalis ligni. Next base: position 2,151,751 of record NZ_CP075169.1, read on the forward strand.
GGGCCAGGTCTTCATGGTAGGTTTTGCCCTGCCAGTAGGGGGATACCACCCGTTTGATGATATCCACCTCCGCCGGTTCGACGGTAAACGGCGATTCCACCCGCCGGGGCAACTGCTCCAGCGCCCGCTCCAGAAAATCGCCGTCCAATTCAGGATAAAGAATGCCGTAGCGGCCGGGTTTGCCGGCCCGGCCGACTATCAGCTGATCTTCATCGATATACACCTGGATATGCCCGGCGATGTGATACATCGCCTTCGCCCAGCGCAGGATCAGTAATTCCCCTTCCGTTTGCGCCATGGACTCGGTGAAATAGCGCGCCCGTTCCACATCGATAGCCGGTTTGGCATGCTGGATACGGGCCAGCAGGCGATGGGTCCTGTCCGTGGCGACGGGCTTGCTGTCGGGATGCAGCAGCCGCGCTTCCTGCGGCGAAAGTACCAGGGCTTCCTGAGTCACGTTATTGCCTGCCTTCATTGATGATTAAAAAAAGCGTATACCCTATAGATTCCAAGTTGCAGGAGGGCCAATACGCCTGCAGCCTGGGAGATGACGGGTATATTGATTAGTTTGCCCCGGAGCGCAGCGTGCCGTCGCCTTGCGCGCCCTGGACGCCGCTGGAAAAGATGCGTTCCAGGATTTCACTTTCCAATGCCGCCTGCCGGGCCTGCCCGTGGCTGCGGGGACGCGGCAAATCGATGGCGATATCCAGGCCGATATGCCCCTGCTCCAGCAGGATGACCCGATCCGCCAGGGTCACCGCTTCATGCACATCGTGGGTCACCAGCAACAGGGTAAAACCCTGTTCTTGCCACAGGGTCTCAATCAGGCGCTGCATCTCGATACGGGTTAACGCATCAAGCGCCCCCAGGGGTTCATCCAGCAGCAGCAGGCGCGGACGGTGAATCAATGCCCGCGCCAGCGCCACCCGCTGCTTCTGTCCGCCGGACAGGGTGGAAGGCCAGTCGCCGGCCCGCCCGGCCAATCCGACGGTGTCAAGAGCGGCCAGGGCGCGCTCGCGTGCGTCCTTGCCCAGGCCGAGGCCCACGTTATCCACCACCTTTTTCCAGGGTAGTAGCCTGTCGTCCTGGAACATCAGCCGTATATCGTTTTGTCTGGCGCGCAGCGGGGCATTGCCGGACGAGAGAGAGCCGCGGTCCGGCCTGTCAAGACCGGCCAGCAGGCGCAACAGAGTGCTTTTGCCGCAGCCGCTGCGCCCGACGATGGCCACGCACTGTCCGGCGGGGATGGCGAGATCCACATTCCCCAGCACCCGGTGGCCATGGAAAGACTTCTCCAATTGGCGCAATGCCAAGGGGATGCCACGGTTAACCGGGTAGACATTGACGCTCATGCCGTTGCCCTCGTCTTCTGGTAAGCCGGATGCCAGCGCAGCCAGACGTGCTCCAGCGCCCGGGCGGCGCTGTCCGCCGCCTTGCCGAGGATGGCGTATAAAATAATGGCCACCACCACCACGTCGGTTTGCAGAAATTCACGAGCATTCATGGCCAGATAGCCGATGCCCGAATTGGCGGAGATGGTTTCCGCCACAATCAGCGTCAGCCACATGAATCCCAGCGCGAAACGGACTCCCACCAGTATGGAAGGGAGGGCCCCGGGCAAAATAACCTGATAAAACAGCGAAAATCCCGACAGCCCGTAATTTCGGGCCATTTCCACCAGGCCGGCGTCCACGTTGCGCACGCCGTGGTAGGTATTGAGGTAAATGGGGAACAGCGTGCCGAGGGCCACCAGGAAAACCTTTGCCGATTCATCAATGCCGAACCACAAAATCACCAGCGGGATCAGCGCCAGATGCGGTACGTTGCGGATCATCTGCACCGTGCTGTCCAGCAGCAGCGCCCCCCAGCGGGACAGGCCGGTGATAAAGCCCAGCAGCAGTCCGATGGAGCCGCCGATGGCGAATCCCACCGCGGCGCGCCAGCTGCTGATGGCCAGATGCTGCCATAGCTCGCCGCTGTAGATTAACCGCCAGGCCGCGGTGATAACCGCGCTCGGCGCCGGCAGGATCCGGCTGGACAGCCAGCCGGCGCTCACCGCCAACTGCCAGGATGCCATCAACAGCACCGGCAACAGCCAGGGCGCCAGACGTTCGGAAAGCTCGAGGGAAATGCGTTTCATCCCGTGCTCCTGTAAAGTGCGTATCGGACGGTCCGCCGCTACTGTGCCGGCGGCGTCCAGACGGCCTGTGAGACATTCAGGCTTTGCGGAATCAATTTCAACTGGGTGAACGTATCCGCAATACGCTGCTGGCCGGCGGTCACCTCCGGGGTGATAAATGCCGCCTGATAATGCTGCCGCTCCACCGCGATGCGGGTGATGTCCTCCGGCAGCCCCAGCAGGGGCGCCACCTGGCGGGTCACCGCCGCGGGGTCTTCGACGGCCTTTTTATCCACCAGCCGGATTTGCCCGACAAGCTCGGTAATCACCCGGGGATGGGCCGTGGCGAAATCCCGGGTGGCAAGGTAGAACTGATAGTTATTCACGATGCCCTGGCCGTTTCGCAGGGTACGCGCCTGCAGCTGTTGCTCGGCGGCGGCGGCGAACGGATCCCAAATCACCCAGGCATCCACGCTGCCCTGGATAAAGGCCGCGCGCGCATCGGCGGGGGGAGATAGACCGGGGGGATATCGCCGTAGCTCAGGCCGGCTTCCTGCAGCGCCCGCACCAGCAGGTAATGCACGTTCGAGCCTTTATTCAGCGCGACTTTTTTACCTTTCAAATCCCCCACCTTGCGCAGGGCGGACTCTTTCGGCACCAAAATGGCTTCCGCGGTCGGCGAGGCCGGTTCATTGGCGATATATACCAGATTGGCCCCGGCGGCCTGCGCGAATACCGGCGGCGTTTCGCCGGTGAAACCAAAATCGATGGAGCCGACGTTCAATCCTTCCAGCAATTGCGGGCCGCCGGGAAACTCCGTCCATTTCACCTTCACGCCCTGCGAGGCCAGGCTTTTTTCCAGCGTTCCTTCCCCCTTCAGCAATACCAGGGTGGTGCCGGATTTCTGATAGCCGATACGCAGGGTATCGGCGGCGCAGGCACCGGCCGAAACGGCCAATGAAAGCAATAATGCAATACCGCCGCGCAGATTCATCATTTCTTTCCATCTTCAATTACTGAAAAGAAAATCCTAACAGCGCGGGAAATTGTTCGGTAAATGTTATTTTCAGCTTTGAATAGATATTATTTTGCTAAAAGAAAAATCACATTAATAAATGCCGAGCCGCTGTTAATAACCGGTATGAAAATATTCCAATAAAGAAATGTTGTTATATGGATGTTTATCTTAAAGGACTTTTGTGTTGATGAAAGGCCGGATTTGCGGCGGCGGGGAGCGTTTTTCCCCATGGCGAAAGCCTGCCGGCAAGGCCGGCGACCAGACCTGGGATTAAGGGATAAAATAGACTATCTAAAGCTGATTATATACTTTGACAGTGTCGGGCAAGTCTTGGAGCTTACTATTACCTATTCTTGTCGGATACCGTTATGTCTCGCTTTACGTTTACCATGCGCCGTCTTATTTTTATCGCCGTTCCTTTATTGGCTTTATTAATTCAATTTAATGCACGGGCGGAAACCGCTCTGCGTATCGGTTATCAAAAATCCTCCACCTTGCTGACCCTGGTAAAATTGCAGGGCACGCTGGAAAAAGAGCTGGCTCCCCGGGGAATAAAGGTCAGCTGGTATGAGTTTTCCAGTGGACTGCCGCTGCTGGAGGCCCTGAATATCGGTAATGTGGATGTCTCCGCCGATGTGGCGGATACCGTGCCGGTCTTTGCCCAGGCGGCCGGCGCCGATTTGACCTATTTTGCCCGCGAAGAGCCCTCGCCGGATGCCCAGGCAATCCTGGTGCCGCGAAATTCACCGCTGAAAACCCTGGAGGATTTGAAAGGCAAACGCATCGCGGTAACCAAAGCGGCGGGTAGTCATTACTTGCTCATCGTTGCCCTGGCGAAAGCCCACCTGACGTTCCATGATATCACCCCGGCTTACCTGACCCCGGCGGACGGCCTGGCGGCGTTTGAAACCGGCCAGGTGGACGCCTGGGTAACCTGGGAACCCTTTGTCGCCGCCGCCGAGCGCCGGCAGCATGCCCGCGTTCTGGCGCCGGGGCAGGGACTGGCCAGCTATCAGCGCTATTATCTGGCGTCCGCTTCCTTTGCGCGGCAGCATCCCGAAATCCTGGATCTGATTTACCGGCAGTTGGAACAAACCGGCGCCTGGGTCAAGTCCCATCCCGCCGACGCGGCGAAATTGCTGGGACCATTGTGGGGCAATCTGGATGTAGCCACCGTGGAACAGGCCAATGCCCATCGCACCTATCAGGTCAAGCCGGTGACCCTTGAGAGCCTCGGCGAGCAGCAGCGCATCGCCGACGCATTTTTTGCCGCGGGATTATTGCCTAAACATATTAATGCCCAGGCGGTGCCGGTCTGGCAGCCGGCCGCCGCGAAATGAGTCCGGCGACGCCTTCGCCGGCCCCGCTCGCACCGGACGGGGAGGAAACGGCGCCGGCCCGGCTTGTTCACGCCCTGGTGGCGCGGGCGCGGGAGGCGCAGCGGCAGATAGACGGCTACAGCCAGGAGCAAATCGATTTGGTGGTGAGCGCCCTGGGCTGGGCGGTGATCAATCCCGCGAATAATCGGGCCTTGGCGACCCTGGCGGTAGAGGATACCGGCCTGGGCAATGTCGAGGATAAGGTCAGCAAAAATCATCGCAAGACGCTGGGCCTGCTGCGGGATCTGCATGGTAAAAAAACCGTCGGCGTGATAGGCGGGGATCCGCGGCGCGGGATCGTCGACATTGCGCGGCCGGTGGGGGTGGTGGCCGCCGTGACGCCCTCCACCAACCCGGTGGCCACGGTCATCAATAACATCATCAACGCCGTCAAATGCCGCAACGCCGTTATCGTGGCGCCATCGCCGAAAGGGGCGGCCAGCTGCGCCCGGTTGCTGGAGTTGATCTATCCCGAGCTGGATATCCTGCGGGTTCCCCGTGACCTGGTGCAAATGCTGCCTGCCCCTGTCCGCCGCGAGCAAACGCAGTTGTTGATGGGCGCGGCGGATCTGGTTATCGTTACCGGTTCCCAGGCCAATGTCCGGGCCGCGACGCAGAGCGGTACGCCCACCTTCGGCGTCGGCGTCGGCAACGTAGCCGCCATTATCAGCGAATCGGCGGATTTAACCGCGGCCGCCCGCAAGATAGCGGATTCGAAAACCTTTGATAACGCCACCAGCTGTTCCGCGGAAAACAGCGTTATCATCCCGTCCGGCCGCTACCGGCCGATGCTGGACGCTCTGGTGGAGCAGGGCGGCGTGGTATTGACGGCGGAGGAAAAAGCCCGGCTGCAGCGCGTCCTTTGGCCAGACGGCGGCGGCAAGCTGGCGCGGGATCGGGTGGGCCATTCCGCGCAGTTCCTGGCTGAAGCGGCCGGATTATCGCGAGCGGCCTGCCAAAGCGCCCGTTTTTTCATCGTCGAGGAAGAGGGGGTGGGCGAACGCTTTCCCTTTTCCGGTGAAAAGCTCTCGCCGGTTTTAACCGCCTATCGGGCGGATGATTTTCATCAGGCATGCGACCGGGTCAGGGCGCTTTATGCCTGGCAAGGGGCCGGGCACTCCGTCGGCCTGCACGGCACCGATCCGGCGGAGGCGCTGACGGCGGGACTCACCCTGCCGGTGAGCCGCGTTATCGTCAATCAAGCCCACAGTTTTGCCGCCGGCGGCAATTTTGATAACGGATTGCCCTTTACCCTGACCCTGGGCTGCGGCACCTGGGGTAAAAATCATTTCTCCGACAATCTGAATTACCGGCATTTTTATAATAAGGTCCGTATCTCGCGCCCTATAGAGGAAGATATTCCCTCGCTGGATATGCTGTTCGGCGATTATCTGCGCAGGAAGGGATCGTGAAGGGCAGCGGCGAAACAACGCTGAACGGCACCCAGGCGGAGTACGCAGCGCCGGACGACACTGGCGCCCAAGCAAAGGGAGCAACGCGGGACGATACAGGCGCCCAAGCAGAGTACGCAGCGCCGGACGATACAGGCGCCCAAGCAGCGGTAGACGCCGCCGACTCGCTGCCGGCGGTGCTGGCCCGGCATCTGCGCGAGGGCGCCGATCGGGTTTTCCTGATTTGTCCGGAGACCGGGCGCACCCTCACCTTCGCACAGCTGGCCCTGGCCGCCCGGCGCCAAGGCCAGTGGTTACTGGCCGCCGGCCATAGGCCCGGTGATCATATCGCTCTGCTGCTGCCCGGCGGCTTTGACACCGTGGCGCTTTGCCTGTCATGCATGCTGACGGGCTACGTGCCGGTGCCCCTGAGCTTGCTGGCTGCCGACACGGCCCTGGCGTGGATTATCACCCATTGCGGCACTAAAACCGTCATCACCAGCCGGGAGTACGCTCCCCGCCTGCGGGGGGTGCTGGACAGCCTGCCGCCGGCGGGACGTCCCTTGATGGCGATCCGCGAACGGGATTTTCCGACGGGCGGCGCGGATAGTCCTAAGCCGGAGGATTTTCCGTCCCGGACGGGGGATAACCCGTTCATACCTATACCGTCCGCGACGGACGAAGCGGCCATCTACACACCGCACCCCGCCGACGATCCGGCCGCCTGCGGGCAGCCGCTGTCCGCCCGAAGTCCGGCACTGCTGATTTATACCTCGGGCACCACCGGCCTGCCCAAAGGGGTCGTCATGACCCACGGCAATATGCTGGCCGCGGCGGAACGCATCGCTCGCTGGCATCGGCTTACGCCGCAGGATCGCCTGCTGTGCGCGTTGCCCCTTTATCACATCAACGGCCAGGTCATCGGGACGCTGGTTCCCTTTGTCAGCGGCGGCAGTCTGGTGGCGCCGCGGCGTTTTTCCGTCTCCCGCTGGTGGGGCATGGTGGAACGTTATCGCTGCACCTGGCTCAACCTGGTGCCCACCATGATAGCCTTTCTTTTGCACGACGCTTCCGACGGCGATGCCCGCTATCCCTGGGTCAAATTCGCCCGATCCGCCTCCGCGCCGCTGCCGCCCGCCCGGCACCGGCAATTCGAGCAGCGCTTCGGCATAGCGGTCATCGAAGGCATGGGTATGACGGAGTCGGGGTCGCTGGCGTTCTGCAATCCCCATCCCGGCCGGGTCTATGGCAGCGTCGGCTTGCCCTGCGGCATCGAGACCGCCATTGCCGGTCCCGGCGGAGAGCGGCTGGCGGATAATTGCGGTGGCGAAATTATCCTGCGGGGCCCCAACATCATGGCCGGCTATCATCTGGACAGCGCACAAACCGCGGCGGCCATTGACGCCGGCGGCTGGCTGCATACCGGCGATCTGGGCTATCGCGACGAGCGCGGATTCTATTTTATTACCGGGCGGATGAAAGAGATCATCATCAAGGGCGGAGAAAATATCGCTCCGCGGGAAATCGACGAGGCGCTGGCGTATTTCCCTGGTCTGCGTGAAGCGGCTGCTTTTGCGATACCCGATGCCGATTACGGCCAAAATATCGCCGCGGCGCTGGTATTGCAGACCGGCATGGCTTTGGATGAGGCCGCGTTGCGGGCATGGTGCCTGGAGCGGCTGGGGAGTTTCAAAGCGCCGGTGCGTTTTTATCTCGTTACGGCACTGCCCCGGGGCGGTTCGGGTAAAGTGCAGCGATTAGCGCTCTGCGCCAGGTTCGCCGAGGGCTGACGGAGCCCGGTCGCTACTAGTATTGATCTGATTTGGGACTGATTTGGGAGTATAGCCATATGACCGACTCGTTTTTCCCCCGCCGGCAGGCGGACGATATCCGCCTGGCCTTGCTGAACCGGCATGAAGTGGCGCTGGTGGACGTACGCGAGGAAGCGTCTTACGCCGAAGGGCATCCCTTGTTTGCCGCCAATATCCCCTTGTCACGGCTGGAGGATGAGGTCCTGGCGCGGATTCCCCGGCGCACTGTCCCCGTGACCCTGTATGATAACGGCGAGGGGCTGGCGGCTATCGCTGCGCGCCGGCTGCTGGCGCTGGGTTACCGGGATGTGGCTTTGCTGGCGGACGGACTGGCCGGCTGGACGGCGGCGGGCGGCGAACTGTTTATCGACGTCAATTCGCCCAGCAAAGCGTTTGGCGAACTGGTGGCCCACTGCCGCCAGACGCCGTTTTTGGCAGCGGAAGAGCTGAAGCGGCTGCTGGACGCCGCCGGGGATATAGCGGTGCTGGACGTCCGGCGTTTTGATGAATACCAGACCATGAACATCCCCGGCGGCATCAGCGTACCGGGGCGGAGCTGGTATTGCGGGTCCGGGATCTGGTGCCGTCGCCCGCCACCCGCATTATCGTCAACTGCGCCGGACGTACCCGCGGTATTATCGGCGCCCAGTCGCTGATTAACGCCGGTATTCCCAACCCGGTGGCGGCATTGCACAACGGCACCATCGGCTGGATGCTTGCGGGCTGCCGCTGGAGCGCTCGCAGCGGCGCCGCTACCCCGCCGCGAGCGAAACGGCGCGCCGGGCGGCGGCCGTCGCCGCAAGGGAGGTGGCGGATCGGGCCGGCGTGAAACGCCTGGACGCCGGCGAACTGCAGCGCTGGCTGACAGAGCCGGATCGCACCACCTATGTCTTTGACGTCAGACAGCCGGAAGAGTATGCCGCCGGTCATTTCCCGGCGGCTCGTCCGGTCCCCGGCGGACAGCTGGTGCAGGAGACCGATCACTACGCCAGCGTACGCGGGGCGCGTGTTGTCCTGACGGACGGCGAGGGCGGGACGCGTGCCGATATGACCGCCTCCTGGCTGGCGCAAATGGGTTGGCAGGTTTGGGTGCTTGACAAAGAGCACGCCGGTGTTGCCGTGTCCGGCTCCTGGGCCGCGCCGGTGGCGGAACCGTCGCCGGACGACGCGGCATTCCAATCGCAGCGTCCTTTGCCCCGGCGCTATCGCCGTCCCTATGAAGGCACCGGTAATTCCCCCCGGGCCATGCAGGACTATATCACCTGGGAACTGGGACTGGTGGCGCAGCTGGAGCGGGACGGTAGCCATGGATTTTTTGTGCTGAAATAATAAGAATAAAATTTTGCTTATTTCTTTTAGTAGGCGATATTATCTTTCCGGATAAATAAGGATATTCATCTGGAAAGAAAAACTGCTGCCAAATGGTTAAATCATTTAATCCATACTCTATTGGAATGATGTTATTTTAGCTAAAACAGATCGGCGGTCTCGTATTTCTGCTGAATAAAGGAAACCAGCAATGAAAATTCTCTGACCCTCCTCTCGAATTATCGCTATTTCCCTCATCGGCTATAAATATTTTCACAAAAATTGACCCATTTTATTGTCCGATTTATTTGTGATAAATACGCATTTAATGCTATTTAGGGACAAAATGGCTGACAAAACCGGTTAAAAGCCGCCCATTGTCTTTTATGATCGTTTAGAACAATAGTTTAGTTAAAACTGATAGATTTTATCTATCAGTTGGGCTTTATAAGTGAAATAAACGATTAGCTTAATCAATATCTGTAGTGTTTACTTCATAAAATATATATCACTTTTCCTCTACCTCCAGCATGTGCTTAATGAGAATCAACCTTATTAAAATGTTATTCATGGCAGGTGAGTATTAAATAATAACCGATCAAAATCGATAATAGAATATTGCTGAATTGTTATTATTTAATTAAGGTGCGCAGGAATGGGAATTTTGACACTGGGTGTTTCTGTCTATGTTACCGCCTGTATTATTTATGCCACGTTATCTTTAGCCTATTTTTTCTCAGCCAGCATAAAGCTTTTCTTGTGATTCCTCTTGTCAAAAACGCGTTTTTTTCGGTTTGGCGGGGGGCGGCATTTCCCTTTGCTTTTTGCTTGGGAACGCTATCTTGCCCCAGACGGCGCTGGGGGGATTCGCCGCGCTGCCCGTTATTCTCACCACGATTCTCGGCGGCTGGCTCAGCGGGCTCATCGCCTTGATCATTACCTTGGCAAGCCACGGCGTCGCGTTATCCGATAAGTTTGCCATCGGGCTGGTGTTCCTGATCCTTTTGCCGGCAAAATATGGCGTAAAGGCCCATCATCATCGCCTTGGCTATTGCATTTGTTATTCTTGCCTGCCGGTTAGGTTCAATGCTCCTGCTTGATCCCACGCGATTTTACACCAATATCCGCCTGGTCTATCCGCAGATGGTCTATCCGTTAATGGAGTGCCTGTGCTTTTTCATCACCTATTTCGCCCTGGTGGTAAAAAAAGAGTATGTCGAAGCCAGTATTTCCATGAAAGACTTTGCCATGATAGACAGCGTCACCAGCCTTAATAACCGTAAGAGAATCGACCAGGAAATTATCAAGCTGTCGTCTGAAACCCAGTCATTCGGCGTCGGGCTTATCGATCTGGACGATTTTAAACAGGTGAACGATCGCTACGGCCACCTGATTGGCGATCGGTTGCTGTTTGAAACAGCCGAAATTTTCCGCAGTACCACCCGTAGCAGGGATTTTATCGGCCGCTACGGCGGCGAGGAATTCCTCATATTTGTCCGCAATGCGGATCCGTTGACGGTGTATCAGGTTTGCCAGCGAATTCGTGCGGCCGTCGCCAATACGCTGTTTCTGGCCAATTCGCCGCAGCCGTTCAAGCTCACCGTCTCCATCGGGGTCGGTATGTATCACGCCGGCGATGACCTGATGACCTGTATCCATCAGGCCGATATCGCCCTATATCAGGCCAAGCGGCGGGGTAAAAATACCGTGGTGATGGCCAATGGCGCCCATCGTTTTAACACTGTCCAGTTCTGGGAGGATTAACGAAGCCGGTTCAGTCGGAAAATCCTTTTATCCTGGCATTCAGCTGCCAGCGGAGCAGCGCGGGATAGGCGGTAAAACGCTGCATTCGCGATGTATCCACCGGCCCGGCGGCGGGCTGTAACGTCAGGCCGCCGTCCGGGGTCCAGGGATAAAGCGCCGGCCGTCCGGTGAGGGGATAGACGCCCCGATCGTCAACCCACAGGTCAACGTTATAACCGAAGGCCCGGCTGCCGTCATCCACCGGCGCCAGCATATTCCTGCCCCCCAGCGCCTGGTAAGGGGTGTCCGACAGGGAATAGGCATAGAGGGTCGGCATAATGTCTTTGTGGGAACCGATGCGGGACGGGTCGTAGCGCCAGGGGCTGTTGTCCAGGATGATTTTGGGTATGTAGAGATAAAACGGCACGGCGCGATCCAGGAACTGTTCCCGCGGATTAAACGCTTTCAGCCGCCGCATTTGATGATCGCCGGCGGCGGCGATCAGGGTATTATCCCCGAGGGGGGAGTCTTTTATCGTCGCGATAAACTCGCCCAGTGAGTCGGTGCCGTACTGATAGGTCCGCAGAATATTTTCCTGCGCCTGCCGGGGAACTTCGGCATGGGCCATCATTTGGGCCGATGCGTACGCCGGCTTGGGATGATAGTGCGGGGGAACGATATACGGCGGATGATTGGTCACGGTCAATATAGCGATAAATGTCGGCTGTGTGGCCTGGGCCAATAATTTGGCCGCCAGCCGGAAGGCATAATCATCCGGTACGCCCCAGTCCGTGACCTCTTGCCTGGATTCGGGATACAGCGATTCCAGCGTTTCCTGTCCAAAAACCCGATCCACTCCCTGGAAAGGCAGATAATTGCCCAGATTGCGCCACATCAAACTGCCCGAGGTAATAAAAATCACGTTATAGCCGGCTTTTTTGTAAACGGCGAACGGCGTATCTGCCAACGGTACCCGCTGGGCCGAAGAGTGGCTGATATTCTGTACCGGACTGTGAAAAAACAGCGCCGCTAAAGAGGGGGCGGTGCCGTTGCCTTCCGAAACAAAACGGCGAAAGACGAAATCGTCGGCAAAAGGCTTGCGCAGCGCGCCGAGTAAATCATTGTCCGGCATATGGTCAAAAACGAGCATATTACTGCCCATGCTCTCCATCAGAGCCATTACCACATTGGGTCTGTGATCCCTCAGCCAGGGATTGGCTGGGGTACGGGCATCCAGGGAATTCAAGCCGGACTGCCGTAATAAAACCGCGCCGGCCCGGCGGGAAACCGGCGTGAACTTCACATCCAGGTTATGATCCCCCACGGCCCAGGACAGGGCGATTAAACCGTTGGGTGTCATCTTATTCAGGGCGGTAATGGTGGAGATCTGGGAGTCATTGCGGCGCAGCGGGAACGTCGCCAGACTGCCGCGCGCCATGGCGGCGAACAGCAGCAAGGTCAGGAACAGATAAAGGGCAAACAGGCCCACCGGCCAGCGGGAGGCGTCCCGCCGGCGGCGCGGCGTTAAAAAATGCCGGGTCAGGACGGTATCAAAAGCGGTGATCGCCGCGGCCGCAAACAGCGCCGAGAGGATGGGGTAGTCCTGCCAAATACTTTTCAATACGGCGCTGGATTCGTCTTCCACCAGGCCGAAGGCAAAAATATCAATAAAGTCATGATAGGTCTGGTAATAGTAATAATTAATGATGGATACCATGATGACCACGAACGCCACCAGGCCTAAATAGATTCGCGCGCAGCGCGCCAGCCACCGCCAGCCCTTTTCCCGGGCGGCAATCAGCAGACCCAGCACCAGGCACGGAGAGAGCAGAATGGCCGTCACCCGCAGATCAAAACGTATGCCTGTCAGCCACATATGTTCAATGGCCGCGGCATGTCCGCTGATTTGCCGCGGATCGATAAAAATGTGGAACATAAAATAACGCGCACCCGCCAGCAATAAGGTGAGTACGCCAATCTGGCACCACAGGGCGCTTAACAGGGCGCGGATTCTCAGTTGATACATTTACTTCTCTATTATTAATAATTATTGATTAATGAATATTTGTAATTATTTGCTTGCTACATTTTTTCAAATGGAACTTCCACCGAACGTCAACGGGGTGGGGATAGAGACGGGGTTTTTTGCCAAAATGTGCCATAGGCACATCCGGTCCATAGCCCGCGGCGGGATGTGACAACGGCGCCGGGCTGCTTTTGGGCGCCGCCGGGTTCGGCGCAAAAACCTTTCCATGGCTATAGACTCTTTGCCGACGGGGAATTTGACTTCCCCTGCGGCGGGAAAGAGCGGACGGCCGGCACCGGTTTGTTTCTTGTGTTGAAACAGGGGATTATCAACAAGGCAGTGACCGCAATTCGGCCCGGGCCGGGCGAGTGCCGATAGCGGCGCGGGCCCCAGGGCGTTCTTGACAGAAAAAAGGCAGTACGCCAGCTTTAGGTTATTCGCCGGGGCAGCGCCTGACGCCTTCCCGCAACTCGACATTTATCGGGCGTGGCAGTAATCACTTTCATCACGCTGCTGATTGAGGAGACCGCAAATGGCTACATTCATAAAAAATGTTGTTCTGGTTCATGGCGCCTTTGCCGACGGATCGAGCTGGGCCAAGGTCATTCCCCGGCTGACCGCCCGGGGAATCAAGGCCGTCGCGGTGCAAAACCCCCTGAGTTCGCTGGTGGATGACGTGGAAGCCACGGTGCGGGTGATAGAAATGCAGGAGGGTCCGGTTCTGCTCGCCGGCCATTCCTGGGGCGGCGGGGTGATTACCGAAGCGGGCAATCACCCCCAGGTGGCGGGACTGGTGTATATTGCCGCCGGCACTCCTGATAGCGGCAAAAGCTTCAATGACTGGTGGGATGACTATCCGCCGATGCCCGGCGCCGCCGAAATCGAGCCTTATGGCGAGGACTATGTTGCGATGACGCGGGAAGGAGTGCGGAAATATTTTGCCGGCGATCTTCCCGAGCAGGAAGCCGACGTCGTTTACGCCACCCAGGGACCCCTTGCCGTCCGGTGCTTTGACGATCTCATCACTACCGCCGCCTGGCGTGCCAAACCCTCCTGGTATGTCATCGGCGAGAACGATCAAACCATTCCCCCCAAGGTTCAGCGCGACTCGGCGCAAAAGCTGGGGGCAAAGACGCTCAGCCTGCCCACCAGCCACGTGCCGATGCTGTCCCGGCCCGACGCCGTCGCCGATTTTATCGCCGAGGCGGCAAGCTCGATAGTGTTTTGACCTCATACCTCCGGCGGGCTTGAAAACGGCTATTCTCCGCCGCCCTCAATGCTCCCCGAACCGAGCCGGGAATACCGACGATCCTGAAGCGGTATTGCCCGGCAATGACGCTTAACCCATCAGGCCGGGCCCGATATGACCACTTTGCCCAAATGTTTGCCGCTTAACAGATAATCATAGGCGGCACGGGCCTCTTCAAACGGAAATACCGTATCAATGATCGGATGCAGGGCCCATTGCTCCAGGGCTCGGTTCATTTGTTCGAACATATCCCGGCTGCCGGTTGAAATCCCCGTCAGCGTCAGGCGCTTTTGCAGGATCGGGGCGGGATTGATGGTACCCGGTCCCGCCAGCACCCCGATAACCACCACCCGGCCGTGCATGGCGGTGGCCTGGAGGGAGCGTTCCAGCGTACCGGGGCCGCCGGTCTCGATAACCCGGTCAACCCCGATTCCCCCGGTGGCGGCCAGCACCTCATGCTGCCATTCGGCATGGGCGGCATAGTTAATCACCGTATCGGCCCCCAGGGCGCGCAATTTGGCGGCTTTTTCTTCGCTTGAGGTGGTGGCGATAACGTTGGCCCCCAGGCGTTTGGCCATTTGCAACGCAAAAACGGACACCCCGCCCGACCCCAGGATCAGTATCGTCTGGCCCGGCAGCAGAGGGGTTCCGTCATGCAATGCGCGCCAGGCGGTGACGGCGGCGCAGGGCAGGGTAGCACCCTCCTCGTAGGAGAGGTGTGCCGGCAGTTTTACGATGCCCTCTTCATACAGCACCACCTGCTGCGCCAGCACCCCGTCCCGGTTGCCGCCGAGATCGGCGGGCACGGCGCGCAGCGGCATCGGTCCGCCCTGCCAATTCTGGCGGAAAATGCCGGCTACCCGATCGCCGACGGCAAAGCCCCGCACCTGGTGGCCGACGGCGATGATATCGCCGGCGCCGTCGGAGAGGGGAATGATGCCGGGCTGGATCTGCCCGACGCCATATTGATTGCGGGCAATGGCGATATCCCGGTAGTTGAGCGATGTGGCGCGGATACGAATCGATACCTCATGGGCGCCGGCGGTCGGCGCTTCTTCTTCACACATTTCCAGCCCGTCGAAGCTGGTCAATGTTTTCAAACGGTACAGTTTCATGTTCATCCTCTCCCTTGATGGTGGTGGATGGTGCCTTTTGGCTGAAGGCGCTGGGCCATCAAACAAGATAGACATGATGGAAAATTATTATCTTGGCAAAAGGTGTTTTGTATCATATTGAAAAGATTCATGGCTTGTGATGACACGGCCGTCAAGGCTGGACTGAAGGATTATATGAGTAAATTTATTTGCACAGTATTTTATGCTGAATTTTTTCTATAAAAAGCAAATATAGAGAGATAATTCCAGTGAAGAGCCATTATTATGAAACATTATTTTTTATGTTGTGGCAGGGTTAATAATGAGTGACGCGCACGCCCCCCATGCCGGGATAGCGGCCCCATTAACGATATATGAAGAGGATTTATCGGTCCGCATCGATGCGTTGCCCGCGTCGGCCGGTCTGTGGCGCTTTATCATACTGCTGGCCCTGGGCGGCTTTTTTGAGCTCTACGATCTGTTTCAAACCGGCTATATCAGCGGCGGGCTGGTGGCCGAAGGCATTTTTCACGTCGGCGGGCAGGGGGTATTCGGCGTATCCGATCAGGCGGCCTTTGCCTCAGCCACCTTTCTCGGTCTGTTTATCGGCGCCAGCCTGCTCAGCCCCTATGCCGACAGATTCGGCCGCCGGCTGACCTTTATGTTCGCCCTGGCCTGGTACGGCCTGTTCTCATTATGCCTGGCCTTTCAGCATCAGGCTGAGTGGATCATTTTCCTGCGCTTTCTGGTGGGGGTGGGCCTGGGCATCGAGCTGGTGACCATCGATACCTACCTGGCTGAATGGACGCCCGCCGGTCTTCGCACCAAGGCGTTCGCCTTCTCGTTTTTCATTCAGTTTCTCTCGGTACCGGCGGTGGCGTTAATGTCCTGGTGGCTGGTGCCGCAAACCATTCTCGGCCTTACCGGCTGGCGTTATGTGGTTATCGCCGGCGCCGTGGCGTCGCTGATTATCTGGCTGGTGCGCAAGAAGCTGCCGGAATCGCCGCGCTGGCTTATTCAACAGCGGCGCTACCGGGAAGCGCGCCAGGTGATGCTGGACATGGAAAGGCGCTGCGGCATTACCGCTGCCGCTGATTTTCCGTTGCGGGATCGGGAACCGGCAACGGCGAAGGTCGGCACCTTCAGGGATATCTGGGCGGCTCCCTATCGCAGCCGCACCCTGATGCTGTCGGTGATGAATTTTTTCCAGGCCATCGGCTTTTTTGGTTTCGGCAACTGGCTGCCGGCCTTGCTGGCCGGCCGGGGAACCACCATTACCCACAGTTTGCTGTATGCCTTTTTCATTACCCTGGCGTATCCCCTGGGTTCCCTGCTGTGCAGCCGGTATGCCGACAAAATGGAGAACAAATGGCAAATCGTTTTATCCTGCCTGGTGACGGTGATTTTCGGTTCGCTGTTCGCGGTGCAGAATAATCCGCTGCTGCTTATTCTGTGCGGCTTTCTGGTTACCTGGTCCAACGCCTGGCTGACCTACAGCTACCACTCCTACCAGTCGGAGGTTTTTCCCACCTTTATCCGCGCCCGCGCCGTGGGGTTCTGCTACTCCTTCAGCCGGCTGTCGACGGTGTTCAGCAGTATTATCATCGGACTGCTGCTGCAGCATACCGGGGTAACGGGGGTTATCATCTTTATCGTTATCAGCATGCTGATTGTCATGGGGGTTATCGCCATCTTCGGCCCGAAAACCCGCGGCCTGGATTTGGAAGATATCTGAGGCGCATCGGGCCTGCCGGGATGTGTTTTTCGCGTTTGCAGACTGACATCCCGTCCCCGCCATGCGCTTTGTCAACAGGCTCGCTGCCCGCTAATAGGTGGGCAGCCTTTTCCCGTCGATAACCTCCCGCTGGATTTTCTCCACCTGGCCGATGTTGATTTCATCCAGCACCGCGCGGGTCGCCGTATTGCCCTTATCAATCACCAGCGAGGCGGAAAACATCTCGTTGGTCAATAGCGCCATGGCCGAAGGGGACAGCGGCCAGGTCACCAGTTCCTGGTGATGAAGGGAGAGGCCGAACGCCGAGTGATGCCAAACGGCCACATCGCATGCACCGCTTATCAGGGCGGAGGGGATATGGGCGTAGGTGACATCCACGTATTCGCTGTCCGGAAATTCCAGCTGCGTCAGCATGGCATGATCGATGGACAGGCGATCGATGCCGACCCGCAAGGCTTTGGGCAATTGACTGCGGGGGGCGCGCGCCACGACGATGACCGAGCCGGCGGCGTAATAGCTGCCGGCGGAGTAGGTGGTATGGATGAAAAACGAGGGTTTGGCGGCGATAATCTTTTTGGCCGCATGGGTGGACATTACCGCTACGTTGGATAACGAGTCGCTCAGGGCTTTTGATCGCTGGGTGGAACCATGGCCGAAAATAAAGGAAGAGGGAATATTGTAATGGTCCAGGGCCACGCGCAAGCCGGTGGCCAAGCCCTGGAACTCCCAGCTCAGGGGCAGCGGCATGATAACCGACAGCGGATGGAATCCCGCCCTGGACCACAAGCCGCCCAGGTTTTTCTCCACGATAAATGTGCCCTGCCGCTGTTTGGATGTCAGGACCACCAGATTGTCGCTTTGCAATTCCTGCAGCGCTTTCTGGATGGTGCCGGCTCCCACGCCGATGGACACGCGCAGTTCTCCTACATTGGGCAAACGCTCGCCGATTTTTCTTTCCAGAATGGTCCGGGCGACCATTTCAGTCGCCCGTTGTTGCGGGGATTCCACATCGCCTTTAATCCGGGGCGATGTCAGAGGTTCAGCTTTTAGATTCATTTCTTTTTAGATACACCTCTATTTTTCGTTCTCGACCGAAAAACGACACCAGGATACAGCCCAACAGGCAGATCCCGGCTGCGGTAAAGAAAACCAGCGTCCAGTTTCCCGTGCGATCGATGATTTCACCCGCCACCACCGGTGAAATGATCCCCGACAGGTTGGCGATGGCGTGGACATATCCCATGACCCCTCCCAGACGCCGGCTGGGCACAATGTCGCCTATGATAGCAAAATATTGTGCCCCGGTAATGTAAAGGGAGAAGACCACCCCCGACATCAACAGTACCGCGCTCAGCGTGCTGGCGACGTAGGTGATGAATGCGAACTGTATGGCGGTTGCCACCAGGCCTATGACGATGACCGCCGATCTGGCCCCGATGGGCTTGCCGGTACGGCGCGCCAGTATGTCGGAGACAAATCCGCCGCTGGCGAAACCAATCACGCCGAATACCCAGGGCAGAGAGCCGGCGAACGCCAGGCCCTTCAGATCGACGCCGCGCACCTCGGACAAATAGACGGGAAACCAGGTTAAAAAGGTGAACAGCACCCAGCCGTAACCGAAAAACGCGACGGAGGTGGCAAGCAGCACCGGCATGCGGCAATAAAATCCGAGGGAAGGTTCTCCCTTGTCGTCCGGAGATAGGATGGGCTGGGTCAGCTTTTCCCGCTGCAGATCGATATCCCTCTGCGTGGCCCAGGGATGCAGTTCGGGACGATCCCGCACCACGGCAAACCAGGCGATGGCGATAAAAATACCGATAATCCCCAGGACGACAAATGACCAGCGCCAGTCGGCGATACCGATCAGCGCCACCACCAGCGGTGTGCCGATAGCGCCGCCAAGGGGCGTTGCGCCCTGGGCCAGACCCATGGCGGTAGACATTTGCCGCTGGGGAAACCAGTTGTGCATGGTTTTGGTGGAAACCGCCCCCTGGGGCCCTTCGCCGAAACCAAACAGGAAACGAATGATAAACATGAGGACAAAGCTGCTGCCCAGAGCGGTCAGACCGGTGAACAGCGACCACCAGGCCACCGCGATGCCCATGACCGTGCGGGGGCCGTATTTATCCGACAGCCAGCCGCCGATAAAGCAGAACGGGGAGTAGCTGAAAAAGAAGGCGCTGCCAATCAAGCCGAACTGGGTACCGCTGAGGCCCAGATCCTTGATGATATGGGGACCGGCCACGCCGAGAGCGGCGCGATCGGCATAGTTAAGCACCAGCACCAGCGCGGTCATACCTAAAATGATCCAGCGTAGCGTGGCTTTGTTTTGCGATGGCGGCTTGACTTTATTATCTGCGGTCTCGATTGACATAGCATTGTCACCTTGGTTGATTTCACGTTTGACGATCTGATATAAACAATATACAGTAATCTGTAAATACAAAACACGCTCCGCCTAACTTATGTCAATAGTTTGAAGCCACCCACAAATTAAGGACTCTTATGAACAGTCAAGCCGCCGTCAAAACCGACACGGACTCCCTTATTAACGCGCTGCGCAAGCATGCCCCCCGGTGCGTTATCGATAGCAGCCTTGAAACCCGAAAAGCCCGGGCGCATGACCGCTGGCCCATCGCGGCAAAGTGGTCCGAAGAAGAAATGAACAACCATACTCCGCTGGCGGTGGTGCGGGTCGGCTCTGCCCGGGATGTCTCGCAGGTACTGACGTTCGCCGGCGCGCATCATATCCCGGTGGTGCCTTTCGGCGCCGGTTCCGGGGTAGTGGGGGGCGTGGTAAATCAGCGCGGTTATCTCTGTATCGATCTGTCCGGCCTCAACGGCAAGCCCGAACTGGACGCGGAAAACGGCGAAGTCACCGTGCCTTCGGGAGTCTTGGGCGGTGACCTGGAAAAGATACTCAACGAGGCGGGCCGGCGTCTGCCCCATTATCCGCAGTCCCTGGCGCTGGCAAGCATCGGCGGCCTGGTGGCCACTCGTTCATCAGGCACTTTCAGCAGTAAATACGGCAACATCGAGAATTTTGTCACGTCGCTGGAAGTGGTGCTGCCCGACGGCGCCATTATTCATACCCAGCGCTCGCCGCGCTCCTCCACCGGTCCTTCCGTCGCCCAGATGTTCGTCGGCAGTGAAGGAACGCTGGGCATTATTACCGCCGTCACCCTGCGTACCCTGCCGCTGGCAACGTCCCAACTGTTCCGCGGCGTGGCTTTCGAGGGCGTCGGCCCCGGGCTGAACGCGGTGCGTCAAGTGCTGGACAGCGGTTTGATGCCGGCGGTTATCCGGCTTTATGATGAAAAGGAAGCGGTGCATATATTTGAAAAAAGCGGTATCGAGCCCGCTCACCGGACATTATTGGTGTTGGCCTTCGACGGTAATCCGGCGGTGGCCGCCGCCGAGCAGGCTGAGTCGTTGAAAATCACCGCCGCCCTCGGCGGTGAAGATCTGGGATCGACGCCAGGAGAAATCTGGGAAAAAACCCGCTATGACGCCGGCTGGCTGGATCGCGGCAACGCCGGGGAATTTGATTTTGCCGACGCCATCGAAATCGCCGCCGGCTGGCATACGCTGGAAGCCCTGCACGATAAGGTGCTGAATGCCATATCCCCTTACGCCGACAACGCGTTTGCCCATTATTCCCATTTCTACAGCAACGGCGGCGCCATCTACTTTATCTTTTTCATTGTCGGTAAAAACAAACAGGACGCGGAGAGCCGCTTCAACCAGGTCTGGGACATCACCATGCGCACGGTGCTGGAGCATGGCGGCTCCATCAGCCATCACCATGGCGTGGGGGAAGCGCGCAAGCATTGGATGGTGCGCGAACATGGCGACAGCCTGCGGGTACTGGCTAAGCTTAAACAGGCACTGGATCCCCGGGCAATACTTTCCCCGGGCAAAATGGGATTCGATGAACAACCGGAGGCGGGAAAATGAAGACCATCAAGCCCATTGCCATTACCGTCGGCGATCCGGCGGGCACCGGTCCCGAGTTAAGCCTCAAGGTGGCCTCTACCGAACTGCTGATGCCCCGGACTCCCGTCGTGCTTATCGGTTCAGCAGGACTGCTGCGGCGGGTGGCGGATCATATCGGACTGGAGGTGGAAATCCGTACCGTCGAACGGGCTGAGGAGGCCAAACGCCAGCCCGGCGTGGTCTGGGTAATGGATGTCCCCTCGACTACCAGGACGTGGTCCCCTGCCGCATCAGCAAAATCTGCGGCCAGGCATCGGTGGATGCCATCCGGCTGAGCACCGGGCTGGCGCTGGCGGGGGAGGTGAGCGCCCTCTGTTCCGCGCCGGCCAATAAAGAGGCCTTTCCTCTGGCGGGGCACAAATTTGAGGGGCAAACCGAAATTTTCGCCCACCTCACCAACACGACCGCCTTTCATACCATTATGATCGGCGGTCCGCTGCGCGTCAGCCTGGTAAGCGCCCATTGCTCGCTGCTGGAAGCGGTGGCGCGGGTCAAGCAGCCGCGTATCGAACGTATCATGGGGGAACTGCACACCTCATTGCGGCAGGAGTTCGGCTTGCCCAATCCGCGCATCGGCGTGGCGGGCCTTAATCCCCCTGCCGGGGAAAACGGCGTGCTGGGTATGGGAGAAATCGAGCACATCAAACCCGCCCTGGAAACCTGCCGACGCAAAGGCATGAACGTCAGCGATCCGCTGGCGGCCGACAGCCTGTTTTACGCGGCGGAGCAGGGCGCTTACGACGCCATCCTGGCCATGTATCACGATCAGGGCACTATCCCCCTGAAGCGGTTCGGCTATGTGACCTATGCCGTCGGGCTGCCGATTATCCGCACCACCGCCGGCCACGGCACGGCCTTTGATATCGCCTGGCAGGGCATCGCCAAACCGGAACTGCTGTCCCGGGCGGTGAGACAGGCCGAAGAACTGGCCATGACCAAAGCCCGGCTTCAGCACGGATGAGCCGGTAAGGGAGAGAATATGCTAGGTATCGTGGCCGACGATCTCACCGGCGGCGCCGCTATCGCGGGGGAAATCGCCCGCCCCGGCAAACCGGTGCCCGTACTGCGCCTGCAAACTGACGGACGCGTCGAATCACGGACGCTGGTGCTGGAAACCGGCAGCCGCTATATGCCGGTGGCGCAGGCGGAGCAGCGCGTCGTGTCGGCGGTTCAGCAACTGAGGCAGGCGGGTTTTACCTTGCTGATGAAAAAGATCGACAGCACCCTGAAGGGCAACGTCGCCGCTGAGCTGGCGGCATTCGCCAAAGCCGTCGGCGAACGGCTGGTGATCGTACCGGCCTGTCCGGCCATGCATATCCACGTTCGGGCCGGCTATCAGTGGAAATCCGGCCGACAGGGTATCGATATCGTCGCCTTGGTGGGGCAAGCGCTGGGCTGGGCCCCTTTATCCTTGCCGCTGGATGTGGTGCGCGGCGGCGCGGCGGCCGTCAGCGCCTGGCTGCGCGCTAATGACTGTCCGGTGATTATCGCCGATACCGAGACGCAAAATGATATCCGGCAGATAGTCAGCGGCGCCGGGGGCGCCGGTATCAACGCCTATGCCGGCGTCTACGGCTTGGGCCGGGCGCTGGCCGGGCTGGCGGGCAAGCCGGATATGCAGCCTCCCGGCGAGGCGTCCCGGCTGGTGGTCTTGGTGGGGTCCACCGCCTCCGCCACGGTGGCGCAGGTGGATTACCTTATTGAACAAGGGGCCGTCAATATCGCGGTACGGGTATCTTCTCTCATCGGCGACGACGGCGAACGGGAACTCAGCCGGATACGCAGGGAAATCGCCAGCGCCACCGCGCCTATCGTATTGGTGCATACCGACGCAAAAAGCACTGCGGATAGTGTGAGCCGGTATTGCCAGGATCGGGGCTGGAGCGATCGGGATCTGGCGCAAGCCCTGGCGGCGCCCTTTGCCGAAGCGGTGCGTGGCTTGCCGGGGGCGGGCATCATGATAGTCGGCGGTGAAACCACCGGGGCGTTATTCGACATGCTGGCATGGCGCGGTTTGCTGGTGACCGGCGAATTTGCCGATTCGGTGCCTATCGCCGCGCCGCCGGACGCTGCGTATCCTTTTATTTTAACCAAACCCGGCGCGTTCGGTACCGTCTCGGTGCTGCAGGACGCGGCGCAAAAGATGCTGGGAGCCCGCTGTGGCTGGCAATGAGTCTCGGCAAAATCATATTTAGGAGGACCGATGCGGTATTTTCCGGGGTTTCGTCTTGATAATAAAATCGCCGTCGTCACCGGCGCCAGCAAAGGGCTGGGGGAGACCATCGCCCATTCGCTGGCGGAATCCGGCGCGACGGTGGCCATTGTCGCCCGCGACAAAGCGCTGCTGGCGCAGGTTGCCCGCACCGCCAAAGAGGAGTATGGCGGCAGCATGTTCCCGTTTCAGGCCGATCTTATCGATACGCACGGCTTTGACCGGTTGGTTTCCCGCATCGAAGACGAGGTGGGCGCCATCGATATCCTGGTGAACAACGCCGGGACCAATATCCAGCAATCCGCCACCGACGTTGACGAGCAGACCTGGGATTACCTGCTCGACCTGAATTTGAAATCGGTGTTCTTTTTAAGCCAGGCGGTGGGCCGGCGGATGCTGGACGCCAGGCGTCCCGGCCGGATCATCAATATCGCCTCGCAAATCGGCGAGGTGGGTTTTTACAAGCGCTCCGCCTACGCCGCCAGTAAAGGCGGGCTGGTGCATATGTCCAAGGTCATGGCCATTGAGTGGGCGGAGCAGGGCATCAGGGTCAACTGCGTCGGACCGACCTTTGTGGATACGCCTTTGCTGAAGATAGCCTTTCAGGACCGGGAGATAGCGGATGAAGTGATGCGGCGTATCCCTATAAAGCGCCTGGGCTGCGCATCGGAAGTCGCGACGGCGGTGGTGTATCTGGCCTCGGAAGGCGCCGATCTGGTTACCGGCCATCATTTATTGGTGGACGGCGGCTGGACGGCGCAATAGTGACGGCATGACGGAGAAAATACGATGAATATCGGCATGATTGGTTTGGGGCAGATGGGCTGGAACCTGGCGAAAAATTTGTCCGTCGCCGGCTACTCCGTGGCGGGCTTTGATCCGCGGCCGGATAGCCGGCAGCGAATGGCGCAGATTAATGTCCAGGCGGCGGACTCGCCGGCGAGCCTGGCCGCCGGCACCGACGCCGCGGTGCTGATGGTGCTCAATAGCGAACAGGCCGAGTCGGCGGTCTGGGGGGAGAATGGTTTTGCCGCCGGGGCGGCCATAGACAAGACGCTGATTATCATGAGCAGCCTTTCACCGGTATTTGTCAGAGCGCTGGCCGCGCGTGCCGAGGGCAGGTTTCGGGTGCTGGACGCGCCGGTGAGCGGCGGAGTGGAAGGCGCGCGGGCCGCCACGCTGACCATTATGGCATCCGGTCCGGCGGATTTGCAGCAGGCCATGATGCCGGTGCTGCGGGCGATGGGTAAAAACGTGATTAACGTCGGCCACGAGGCGGGACTGGGGGCGACGATGAAGACCATCAATCAGGCCATGCTGTTCGCCGCCCTCGCGTCCGCCTCGGAAATGGTGGTGGCCGGCGTCAAGGCGGGGCTGGATCCGGATACCATTATCAAGGTGATCAGTATCAGCAGCGGCGGTAGCTGGGCGCTGGAACACCGGGTGCCTCTGGCGTGGCAAACCGACTATGTCAGCGGGGCTACCCTTGCCATCGCGGCTAAGGATATGCGTTCAGCGACGGAGCTGGCGGATTCCCTGGGCACATCGGCAACTATTGCCCGCGAGGTGCGAAGGCTGGTGGATATCGGCATGGCGCGGCATCAGGGGGAGGGGGACGATCCGCTGATGGTGGAGATTATCGAACAGTTAAGCGATTTTTATATCAAGTCCCGTACTGGAGCGGTCTCCCTGTAACACGGCCGTTGCACGGTCGGTGATAGCGGGCCTGCCGAGTCATGGGGCGCTCGGGCAGGCGGTAAAACCTGTTCTTTCATGCACCAGCACCGCAAGCAGCCGGTGAGTAGTGCTTTTAGACATCCCCAGCACGCCGCTGCTGGAATCCCAAATCCAGCGCACCAAGGTCGTAAGGCGTTTGCGTTACGTTGAGGTTGTACAGGTTAATATATTATTAACTTGGCAATTAATGCTCTGTTTTTATTGTATTTTTTCAGGAAAAAGGCATTAATGAAAGAATATAATTAACACGAAAATCATAACCATAAAAAGGAAACCTGGGGAATATGTCGTCTAACATGAACGCCTCTCGTCTTAACTTCTCAATAAAGTCAATAGATGACATGTCATATGCCGAGCTTTGGAAGTTAGCTACGTCCGGCACTAACTCTACATTCACAAAATTCAGGCATTCCTTCATCGCGGCGGGCAATCCGACTGATCGGAATAATGGGAAAATAGTGTCCTTCAACAGCACGGTGTCTGAACAGGCAATAAATGATCCTTGCGCTTTCCATAAAAATATTGAGGCGAGAATTAAAGAAAAAGAAGCGATTCTTGAAAGCAACAAGATGGAAAATATTGAGCATTGCGTCAGGAAATTGATGTTATCCGAATACAAAAACAGAGATGATGCAACGATAAATGTTGTGAAACTGCATCTCGATGAATATTACCAATTGAAAAATAAAAAAACGGTCTGAAGATTAATGGCTCCATGAGAGCCATTGCTATGACCAACGGCAAGCTTTCCTGTCTGAGTGACCGAAACCTCATTTGGCGAAGGCCGTGCGTGCCGGCGATACGGAATCGGTTTCACTCTTTTACGCAAAGCGCCCGGGCGTCTCCCAGTGGGGAAAACACGCCGGGTATCCGCCGCCCTTGATGCGTCGTTGACATGTCAAGGAGCACCTTCCGCCGGCCGCCGCCGTGGCGTGCCGGCGGCAAACCGATAACCCGGCGTGGCGGGGGGCAGGGCACGCCGTATTCTTCAGGCCAATTGTTACCGTTGTAATACAAAGTCATTAGCCTTTCTGCCAGCGTAATGTTATATAGTCGTGCTTAATCGGAGCATGCCGTTTCTCCTCCCGCCATAGTGCGTTTCCGTTCTCGGAATGAGAATATTTTATGTGCCGGGCCGTGGAGCATAAAAGGACCCTCTTTCCCATGCAGCCAATGTTTGAGTAATCATGCGCGTTGATCTGGATGATGACGCCGATATCAAGGCGCTTCCACGCTTCCAGCGGGCCGCTTTCCAGGCGCGCGGCTTATATCGTTTCGCCCAGGCGCTGGCCGTGCTGTGCGCCATTTTATTGCTGGCGGCGCTCCTTATTCATTGGATTGCGCCGGGGTCGATTTGGCTGCCGCTGGTTTGCAATAATATCGCGGCGCTGCTGGTATTTACCGCCGCGCTGCTCTCCGTCCGTCAGGTGGCGGCCTGGCGCGCCGCGGCCCTGGCGCAAATTAACGCTTCCCCCGCTGCGCCGCTCCCGGCTGAGACGACGGCTCCAATCAACGCTACCGCGCCGCCGCCGGCTGAAATTTCGGCTTCACACAGCGCTGCCGGGGCGCCGTCGGCTGTAACGTCGGCCTCAACCAACGCTGCCGGGATGCTTTCGGCCGAATCTCCGTCCCCAACCCCAATAGCCGCGCCCGGCCCGCATCCGGCTGATACGGCGGGCTCAGCGGAAGCGCCGCCGCCGGGCCGTATCGCGCTTTTTCTCTCCGCCCGGCTCCGTCGGATCGGTAGCGACCCCCTGTGGTTGATAGGTTTGTCGCTACTGGCGATGCTGCTGATACGCGGCGGCTGGAACGTCGGCGCCCGTATCGGGCTGGTGGATCAAACCGCCTATGTGGTGGTGGGCCTGTTGATTCTGGCCGCCTTCGGACTGCTGGTGCTGGAACGGCACCTGGCGGCCAGTCCGCCGGAACAATGGCCGGAAGCAGCGGGACTGATGCCCGTGGTGCGGATGGTTATCGCAGTGCAACTGCTCGCCGTGCCCTGTCTGCTTTTTGCCAATGCAACCTCTTCCTGGCCGGGATATCTGGCGAGCATGACGGGCTTACTGCCGGCGCTGGTGGCGCTGGAGCTGATGGCGCGGGCGGTGCTCTCGTTATTCACTCCCCGCCGCGAGCGTCAGGAGCCGCGCCTGATTGGCGAAAGCATGCTGGCGGCGCAGCTGCGCTGGCCGCCCCGCCCGCTGCAATTTTTTCAGCATGAGCTCCAGCAGCGCTTCGGTATCGATTTACGGCAGATTTGGGCCTTCACCTTTATGCGCAGAGCCTCCCTGCCGATTTTGGCGTTTCTGCTGCTGGCGGGCTGGCTGCTGACCGGCGTCACCGAGGTCCCCTTTAACGGCCGCGGCATTTATGAGCGCTTCGGCAAGCCGGTCAAGGTGATTGCCCCCGGTCTGAATATCGGGCTGCCCTGGCCGTTCGGCCGCGTACTGTCGGTGGAGAATGGCGTGGTCCATGAACTTACCACCGGTTCGGCGGATACCCCGGCCGGCGGCGTGCCGGCGCCGGCGGAAGGTCCGGCCCCGGACAGCGCCAATCGCCTGTGGGATGCCTATCACCCCAGCGAACGGTCCCAGGTGATCGCCAGCGCGGCGGGGGACAAGCAGAGCTTCCAGATTGTGAACATGGACGTGCGCTTTATCTATCGCATCGGGTTAAGCGATAAGGCGGCCCTGGCGGCCACCTATAACACCGCCGATATCCCGGCGTTGATTCAGAGCACCGCCAACCGGGTATTGGTGGATGATTTCGCCTCCCGCACCCTGGACGATGTGCTCGGCCACCAGCGGGCGGATTTGGCCGCCGACATCGGCAAAGTGGTGCAGGGGCGGCTAGACCAGATGAACAGCGGAGTGGAAATCCTGGCTATCGTGATAGAGGCCATTCATCCGCCGGCCGGCGCCGCCAATGCCTACCATGGCGTGCAGGCCGCGCAAATCGCCGCCCAGGCGCTGATTGCCCGCGAGCGCGGCCAGGCGGCGGCACGCCTTGACGCCGCCCGGCTGGATGCCAGCCTGGTGACCGATGGAGCCGCCGGAGCCGCTCATGAGAGCCTGTCCCGGGCGCAGGCCGCCGATCTGCGTTTCGCCGCCGAGCGCCAGGCGTGGCAGAACGCGGGGCAAGCCTTCCTCACCGAAACCTATTTCAGCCAGCTCGCCCTGGCGTTGGGCAATACGCCGGCATTGATCCTCGATCATCGCATCGGCGCCGGCGAGCCGCCCACACTTGATCTCAGAAGCTTTGTCGCCCCTATCGACCCGGGCGCCGGCAAAGCCAAGCCGCAATAGATGCCGGAGAATCTTTTTTGAGTATGTCACCGCCACCCGATCATGACGTCCGTGCTTCCCGCGCCAGGCTTTGGCGCCGTCTCGGCCTGTCCGCCCTGCTGCTGATATTCGTTATCGCCGCCGCCTGCCTGGTGCAGGTGCGCTCCGGCGAAGCGACGGTGATTACCCGCTTTGGCAATCCGGTGAGGGTGTTGCTAAAGCCCGGCCTGGCCTGGCGGCTGCCGCTGCCGTTTGAATCGGCGATCCCGGTGGATTTGCGGCTGCGCACCACCTCCAGCGGATTGCAGGATGTGGGCACCCGGGACGGCCTGCGGATCATCGTGCAGGCGTATGCCGTTTGGCAGGTGCAGTCCGATCCTGACCATGTGCAGCGGTTTATGCGGGCGGTGCAGAATCAGCCGGACGAAGCCGCGCGTCAAATACGCACCTTCGTCGGTTCCGCGCTGGAAACCACCGCCAGCGGTTATCCGTTGGCGGACCTGGTGAACACCGATGGATCCAAGGTGCAGTTGGCGGACTTTGAACAGCGGCTGCGCGGACAGATTGAACAATCCCTGGGACAGACCTACGGCGTGCGCCTGGTGCAGGTGGGCATTGAACGCTTGACGCTGCCGTCGGTGACCCTGGGCGCAACGGTGGACCGCATGCGCGCCGAGCGGGAAACCATCGCCACCGAGCGTACCGCGGAAGGTAAACGGCGGGCGGCGGAAATCCGCTCCGCCGCCGAGCGCGATGCCCGCATTATCCAGGCGGACGCCTCGGTGAAAGCCGCGGCCATCGAGGCCCAGTCCCAGGTGGCGTCGGCGGAGATCTACGGCAAGGCCTATGCCAGCTCGCCGGCCCTGTATGACCTGCTGCGCTCGCTGGATACCTTAAGCAGTATCGTCAACAGCGGTACCCGTTTGGTGCTGCGCACCGATGCCGCGCCGTTCCGGGTGCTGGTGGAAGGGCCGCCGCGTTTGACGCCCGTTCCTACGGTCAAACCACCGTTGTCTCCCGTGGTGCCGCCTGCGCCGGCGGCGCCCGCTACCGGGTCGCGGCAGCCATGAGACGGCCGATGATAGGCGATATCGGCCGGGGCGGCCCCTGGCTTCAGGCCGGACGGGTGGCTTTCCTGGTCCTCTATGGGGTAACTCTGCTCACCGCCGGCGCCTGGCTGCTGAGCAATGTGCGGCAAATCGGTCCGGACAGCCAGGCGGTAGTGCTGCGTTTTGAAGCCCTGCAGCGTATCGAGCACGCCGGCCTATTGCTGGCCTGGCCGCAACCCTTTGAACGGGTGGTGGTGCTGCCCGCCGCCGACCGGGTGATCGAACGCCGGGTCACGGCCTTGTTGCGTTCGTCGCAGGCGCAGCAGGCGGATTACGGCGACGCCCTCACCAGCGATACGCTGGCGGGCTCCGGCTATCTGCTCACCGGCGATGCGGGCGTGGTGCAGCTGGATGTGCGGGTGTTTTACAAAATCAGCGATCCTTATGATTATGTCCTGCAGGGAGTGCATATCGCACCGGCCCTCGATCGGCTGGTGGAACGCGCCGCCGTGGTGGTATGCGCCTCGCGGGATCTGGATACCATCCTGGTGGCCCGTCCCGAGCTGGTAAGCAACGACAGCGATGTGGTGGCGCGGCGGGAGCGGATGCGCGGCGATTTGCAGCAGAGCATCAACCGGAGCCTGATCGCGCTGAAGGCTGCCGGCAGCGGACTGGGAATCGAGATAGAGCGGGTGGATGTGCAATCGTCGCTGCCGGACAAGGCGGTGAGCGCCTTTAATGCCGTGCTCACCTCCAGCCAGCTGGCGGAGCAGGTGATTGCCGGCGCGCAAAACGATGCGGCGCGGGTAACCCAGTCCGCCAATCAGTCCGCCGACCGGACCCTCCAAATCGCCCAGGCCAGCGCCAGCGAGCGGCTGGCCAAAGCGCGGGCGGATACCGCCGCCATCACCAGCCTGGCCACCACCCTGGACAGCGGCACGGACCCTGATATCCTCTGGCGCCTGTATCGCGATCGCATTGCGACGATCTTTGCCAAGGCGGGTTCGGTAACCGGCATCGATCCCCACGAGGATGCGCACTTGATCCTGCAAGGGGTCGACAACGCAACAACGGTGAAAAAATGAGCGATCCGGCCATGACTCCACATTCCCGTGAACATCACGATGTTCACGATCGCAACGATGCTCACGAGCACGATGACGACCATGGGCATCATGATAGTCCCGTGCACGAACATCATGATGGCCGTGAGCAGCACGGTAATCATGCACATCACGGGCATCATGGACACCATCATGCCCCCATTACCGGCACCATGCTGACCCGCGATGAACAGCGCGCCATAGCCCGTCAATTAACCCTGGCCATGATAGCCTTCGGCCTGCTGGCGCTGGGATTGATCTGGCGCTGGCTTGCCCCGGATCAAGAAGGGGTCGGCCAGCTGCTGCTGGGCGTCTCCTCGCTGCTGGTGGCCATACCGGTATTCCGCTCCGGCTGGTACAGCCTGCTGCATCCCACCCTGCACGGTATTACCGACCAATTGATAGCCCTGGCCATGCTCGGCGCCTGGGCGACCGGCGATTTGCTCACCGCCGCGCTGCTGCCGATCATCATGATTTTCGGCCACGTGCTGGAGGAACGCAGCGTTATCGGCTCCCAGGAAGCCATCGACGCCCTGGGCCGGCTGACTCGCAGCCAGGCAAGAAAAATCGCGGCCGACGGCAGCGTGCTTGAGATCGACAACGATCGGCTGCGTCCCGGCGATCGGGTGGAAGTGCGGGCCGGGGATCGCGTGCCGGCGGACGGACGGGTACTGGAAGGACAGGCCAGCCTGGATACCGCGCCCATCACCGGCGAGTCGGTGCCATTGGAGGTCCGGCCCGGTATGACGGTGTTCGGCGGCTCCATCAATCTGGACGGACTGCTGCGTATTGAGGTGACCCGCATCGGCGAAGAATCCACCCTGGGCAAAGTCATTGCCCTGATGCAGCAGGCCGAGGGGTCCAAACCCCCCATCACCCGTCTGCTGGAACGACACGCCGGACAATATCTGCTGCTGGTGCTGCTTATCGCTGCGTCCACCTGGTTCGTCACCAATAACGCCCAGGCGGTGCTGGCGGTGCTGGTGGCCGCCTGTCCCTGCGCGCTGGTGCTTTCGGCCCCGGCCACGGCCATCGCCGGCCTGGCGGTGGCGGCGCGCCACGGCATCCTGATTCGCAGCTCCGCTTTTCTGGAAGAACTGGCGGATCTCACCTCGCTGATTATCGATAAAACCGGTACTTTGACCCACGGCGCCCTGCGTTTGCAGGAAATTCGCACGGCATCGGCAGAACAGACGGAGCCTGTCCGGCGACTGGCCGCCAGCCTTGGCGCCACCAGCAATCATCCCGTCAGCCGCGCGCTGGCCGCCCTGGTCCCGCAGGAGGATTATTATCCGTTAACGGATAGCGCCGAGCGGCAGGGCCTGGGAGTGGGCGCCATCACCGCCCAGGGCGAGGCGGTGCTCGGCCGTCCTGAACTTTTTGCCCAACAGGGCATCGTCACGTTGCCGGTGCCGGAGCATGACGGTCCCATCGTCGGGCTGGCTCTGGATGGACGCTTTCTCGCCTGGCTGCTGCTGGCGGATACGGTTCGCCGGGAGGCCGCCGAGGCGCTGGACGAACTGCGACAGCTCGGCCTCGGCCGGCAGATGCTGCTCACCGGCGATCGCCGGAGCGTGGCGCAGAGCATCGCCGGGGCGGTGGGCATCGGCGAGGTTATATCCCAAGCGTTGCCGGAAGATAAGCTCACCCGCGTCACCGCCGAAATCCGCAGCGGTTTCCGGCCGATGGTGGTGGGGGACGGCATTAATGATTCGCTGGCGTTAAAGGCCGGAGTGGTAGGGGTCGCCATGGGGGCGGGCGGGGCCGATATCGCCCTGGCCTCGGCGGACGTGGTGCTGATTGGCAGCGACCTGCGCCGTCTGGGCACCTGCGTGCGGCTTAGCCGCCGTTGCCGGCGCACGTTGCATATCAACGTGCTGATCGGCCTGGGCTGGACGGTGCTAATCGTCGCGGCGGCGGCGTTCGGCCTGCTGGGGGCCGCCGGCGCGATGATCGCGGCGGTGCTGCATAACCTCAGCACGCTGGTGGTGCTGGGCAACGCCGGCCGCCTGCTGCGTTTCGATGAGCCGCTGGGACAGATTGAGAGGCGGGATCCGCGGCAGAAATAATTAACCGGCGCGCCGTTCCAATCCGCGCTATACGGCTCGCTCCTTTTGCACGGCGTCGCCGGCAAGATTCAATCCGCCCGTTTCAATCGATGACCCCTGATTCGTCGCGATTGTCACAGGTCTTCCAGCGGAATCTGCTTCATTATCTCCACCCGCATCAGGAGATGGTAAAGCGGCTCCAACTGCTGGAAAGCGCGCTGCAGGCGCGGCGCCAGCTCCGGTGAGAACAGCGACTCCACCGCCGTATCCGTCGCCATGACCGCGAAGGATTTAAGGTTGTACCAGGCGGCAAGGCGAGGGTCCTGATCTTTAATCAGCGGACGTTTGTAGCGATCTCCCTCCAATACCAGGGGCGCGCGGCAGCAGGCCGCCGCTTTGGCGAACTCTTCCGGCTGGCGCAGCATCAGATGGCGGAAGCGATCCATGGTGGCCTTGCTGGCGGAATAATAGCCCAGTCCGTAGCGAAAACAGTCCGGCGAGAGCTCAAAGAAATAGACCGGGGCATCGGTCCACTCTTTGGACGGACGTTTGAAACTGAGCCATATGCGGCTGCGAAACAGGGATTTGTCGTTGGAAAAGCGGGTATCGCGGTATATGCGCGACAGGGTTTTACCGATGGCCGGGCGCGTCTCGAACCGATCGTCGATTTTCAGCATGGCCGGCGCCAGGCTTTCCACCAAGGCCCGAAATGGCATCAGCAGATTTTCATTGTAGATGCCGCGGTGGGACTCGAACCACTCTTTGCTGTTTTCGGTAACGATCTGCTGTAAAAACCCCAGCCCTGCCGGGGTGAACCCGTGAAATGAAGACAATTGCACAATGTATACCCTGCTATAAATAGCAAAGAATCTACTAGATCTCCGTCCCGGAAGTCTATCGGATCGTGGCAATGGGATCCAAAAGATAGGTTAATACTTGAGGGAGGGCAGGCAAACAATCTCGGGGCCATTATGGCGGGACAGGATGATAGAGGAGTAAAATACTACGATCTAGCATCCTGTCCCGACCAGGCACATTGTTATCAAGCCCATCGGGTAAGGCTAACCATTATGCTTTCAGCAATGCGCCGGCTTTCGCCACTACGTTTTCCACGGTGAAACCGAACTCCTCGAACAGCTGCTCCGCGGGGGCGGACTCGCCGAACCGGGTCATACCGATAATGGCGCCCTGCAGGCCGACATATTTATACCAGTAATCCGCTATGCCGGCTTCAATGGACAGCCGGGCAGGGACCCCGGACGGCAGCACCGACTCCCGGTACGCCTCGTCCTGCCGGTCGAAGACATCGGTGGACGGCATCGACACCAACCGCACGCGATGCCCCTGTGCCGTCAAGCGATCCCAGGCCCGCGCCGCCAGGTCCACTTCCGAACCGGTGGCGATCATCAGCAACTCCGGTATACCGCCGCAGTCCTTAAGCACATAGGCGCCGCGGCGAATATCCGCCAACTGCCGGGGGGTACGCGGCTGCTGCGCCAGGTTCTGGCGGGAAAGCACCAGCGCGGTGGGGCCGTCATCGCGCTCCACGGCATGCTGCCAGGCAATGGCCGTTTCCACCTGGTCGCAGGGCCGCCAGGTACTGACATTCGGCGTCAGTCGCAGGCTGGCCAACTGTTCCACCGGCTGATGGGTCGGTCCGTCTTCTCCCAGTCCGATGGAATCATGGGTATAGACCAATACATTGCGCAGTTTCATCAGCGCCGCCATGCGCACCGCGTTGCGCGCATACTCCATAAACATCAGAAAGGTGGCGGAATAGGGCAGAAACCCTCCGTGCAGTGCGATACCGTTGGTGATGGCCGTCATGCCGAACTCGCGTACGCCGTAATGGAGATAGTTGCCAGCCGGGTCTTCGGCGATGTCCTTGGAACCGGACCATATGGTCAGATTGCTCGGCGCCAGATCGGCGGATCCCCCCAAAAGTTCCGGCAGCATCTTGCCGAAGGTTTCCAGCGCATTTTGCGACGCCTTGCGGCTGGCGATATTCGCCGGATGGGCCTGCAGCGTTTCGACGTAATGCTGGGCCGCCGCGAACCAGCCGGAGGGCAATCCACCCGCCATGCGGCGTTTGTATTCAGCGGCCGGTTCCGGGAAGGCCCGGGCATAGGCGGCGAATTTTTCATCCCAGGCGGACTCAAGCTCCCGGCCCCTGGCCTTGGCATCCCATAATGCGTAAATTTCCGCCGGAATCTGGAATGCCGGCCACGGCCAGTTTAATGTCTCGCGGGTAGCCAGAATTTCCTCTTCCCCCAGCGGAGCGCCGTGGGCCTCACTGGTGCCGCCCTTGTGGGGCGAGCCGAAGCCGATGATGGTTTTGCAGATAATCAGCGACGGTTTATCGGCCACTGCGCGGGCTTCCTCGATAGCCGCTTTAATCGCCGCGCTGTCGTGGCCGTCCACGCCGTCCACCACATGCCAGCCATAGGCGGCAAAACGTGCGGCGGTATCGTCCTTGAACCAGCCTGCCACCTTGCCGTCGATGGATATGCCGTTATCGTCATAGAAGGCGGTCAGCTTGTCCAGGCGCAGTGTGCCCGCCAGCGAGCAGGCTTCGTGGGAAATGCCTTCCATCATGCAACCGTCGCCCATAAAGACGTAGGTGCGATGGTCGACGATATCATGTCCCGGACGATTGAACTGCGCCGCCAGGGTACGTTCGGAGATGGCGAAACCCACGGCATTGGCTATGCCCTGTCCCAGCGGTCCGGTGGTGGTTTCAACGCCGGGGGTATAACCGAACTCCGGATGACCCGGCGTACGGGAATGCAGCTGGCGAAAGCCGGCCAGTTCCTTCAGGGGCAGGTCATAGCCGGTAAGATGCAACAGACTATAGAGCAGCATCGAACCGTGGCCGTTTGACAGCACAAAGCGATCCCGATCGGCCCAGCCGGGATTTTGCGGGTTGTGTATCAGATAGTCGCGCCACAGGACCTCGGCGATATCCGCCATGCCCATCGGGGCGCCGGGATGTCCGGATTTGGCTTTTTGTACCGCATCCATGCTCAGTGCGCGTATGGCGTTAGCCAACTCTTTACGGGGTAGCATAATCTTGCTCCTGGGTGGTTATAGTTCAGCGGCCAGCATATCTTCCAGCTTTTGCTGGTCCACGGCGAACAGGCGGATGCCTTCAGCCAGTTTTTCCACCGCCATGGCGTCCTGATTGTGCTGCCAGCGGAATTCCGCTTCGGTAAGCAGTTCCGGATGAGGCAGGCAGCGGGCGGGCGGCGTCAGTTTTCGTTCAAGGGAAGCGTCGGATTTTTTCATCTGATCCAGCAAGGCGGGGGAGATGGTCAGACGATCGCAGCCCGCCAGGGCCAGTACCTGCTCCACGAGGCGGAAGCTGGCGCCCATGATGACCGTAGGGTAGCGATGCTCTTTATAATATTCATAGATGGCCCGTACCGATTTAACGCCGGGGTCCTGCTCGGCGTCGTACGCGGCGGCGGGCTGCCTGGCCTGATACCAGTCATAGATGCGGCCGACGAAGGGCGATATGAGGAATACGCCGGCTTCGGCGCAGGCCCGCGCCTGGGCAAAGGAAAACAGCAGCGTCAGGTTGGTGTTGATGTGCTCTTTTTCGAGCTCTTCGGCGGCCCGGATCCCTTCCCAGGTGGCGGCGAGCTTGATCAGGATACGGGAACGGTCGATGCCCTGCTCTTTATAAAGGGCGATAAGCTTGCGCGCCTTGGCGATACACATGCCGCGATCGAACGACAGCCGGGCATCCACTTCGGTGGAAACGCGGCCGGGGACGATGTTGAGTATCTCCCCGCCGATGTTCACCGCCAGTTTATCGCAGGCGTTAATCAGCCGGGTTTCCCTGTTTCCCCCCTGCTTGCGGGCATAATCAAGGGCGTCGTCAATCAGGGCATGGTATTGGGGCAGCGCCGCTGCCTTCAGGATCAAGGAGGGGTTGGTGGTGGCGTCCTGCGGCTCGAATTGCCGGATGGATTCAATGTCGCCGCTGTCGGCGACCACCACGGTCAGTTGCTTGAGTGCCTCTAACTGGTTCATTTTTATGCTCCTTAATCAGACTTCCCGGTCTGATTATTTCAGGAGGAGGAAGAGTGAGAACGCTTATTTTTCCGCCCCCTGCTGTTCGTAATAGTCAATCTTAGCCACCTTCGGTGCCGATCGACCCCCTTCAAACTCGGATCCCAGCCAGGATTCGATAATGCTTTTCGCCAGCTCCGGCCCGATGACCCGTGCGCCAAGAGTGATGATTTGCGCATCGTTGCTCTTGCGGGCCCGTTGCGCGGAGTAAGTGTCGTGACACAGCGCGGCGCGGACGCCCGGAACCTTATTGGCGACGATACTCATGCCGATGCCGGTACCGCAGAGCAAGATGCCGCGCTGGTGTTTTTCATCCCTGATGGCGCTGGCGACCTGGAAAGCGACGTCGGGATAGGTTTCCCCTTCGCTTTTGCCGGTGAAATCCGTGACGGGTATCTGGCGGTCTTGAAGAAATTTAACCAGCACATTTTTCAGCTCAATGGCGGCATCATCTGCTCCAATTGCTATTGGCAGCATAAAATACTCCTTATTTGTAATAAAAGGGTTTAAACCAGTAATGGAAGATCATTTTTCTACCATAACCATAATCAATCATATGTTCAATACATGTTCATTTATTTTTACGATTTGACCAGTGGTTTAACTCATTGGGTGATAATGATCGCAAAATAATCCTTTAATAAGCCATTAACCTCTTTTAAAATGCTTTTGAACAGAGTCACACTTTCAAACGTCCCAACTAGGTAATTTTCAGTAAGAGGTTTATTGTTCATTTGTTCCGTAAGTATTCTTATGCTCATCGAGCGCAAGCTATTACAGCCGGAATCATAAGCGGGGGATATAAAGGAGCCGCCGCGCGGGCGTAACGGACGTGAGTGATAAAAGAGGGACGCCAATAACGTAACGATTCAGAAAAGAGTGCGATGATATGCCGGTATCCTGACGCTGGGCCAGCAAGGATACCGGCTTGTATTAATGGATTTCACTCGATTAACGAAAGAACGGATAGCGACGGGAAAAAAGCGTTATACCGGTCGGGAAAAAACATCCGGATAATGAATATATCCAAGCGATTTCACGTTGCTGAAAGATGACGGGTATAGGCCTGGTTTCTAGGAGGAACATATGACGAACGGTCAAAAAGAAAGACAAGGTGAATTATCACTGCGGGGCAAAGTGGCCCTTATTACCGGCGGAGCGGCGGGCATCGGACACGCCATCGCCGAACGCTTTTTGCAAAACGGCGCCCGGGTGGCCCTGCTGGACTTCGCGGCGGACGTAGCCGGTATAGCACAGCAGCTCAGCGAACATCATGCCATGGGCATTCATACCGATGTTACCAGCAAGGCTTCGGTGCAACAGGCAGTGGCCCAGGCCAAGGAACATTTCGGCCACCTCGATATTCTGGTGAACAGCGCGGGGATTGTCGCGCTGCAACCGGCGGAAGAACTGTCGGAAGAGTTCTGGGACCGCACGATGGCGGTAAATCTCAAAGGGGTATTTCTCGCCAGCCAGACGGTGGGCGCCCATTTTATCGCTCAGGGCAGCGGCAGCATCATCAACATGGCGTCTCAGGCCGGCGTAGTGGCATTGCCTAATCATCTGGCCTATTGCGCCAGTAAAGGCGGCGTCATCAGCCTGACCCAGGTGCTGGCATTGGAATGGGGACCGCATAACGTGCGCGTCAACGCCATTTCTCCCACCGTGGTGCTCACCGAACTGGGGCGTAAAGCCTGGTCGGGAGAGGTGGCGGAGGAAATGAAGCGGAAAATCCCGCTGCGGCGTTTCGCCGAACCGCAGGATATTGCCGCCAGCGCGCTGTTTCTCGCCAGCGATGCCGCCAGTATGATCACGGGCGCCAATCTGGTGGTGGACGGCGGCTATACCATTCAATGAGTTAACCTTCAGGCGAAGATGAGGTCAAGATGAACAGGATTATTAACGATCCGGATCAGGTGGTGGAAGATGCCCTGCAGGGATTCCTGAAAGCCTACCCGGAATATTACACCGCCACCGAAAATCCCCGAGTGCTGAAAACGCCGGCCGCGCCTATTGCCGGCAAAGTGGGTATAGTAACCGGCGGCGGCAGCGGCCATGAGCCCGCTTTCCTGGGCTATGTGGGCAAAAATCTCCTTGATGCGGTGGCAATAGGCGAGATTTTTTCCTCTCCCACCGCCGGCGCTTTTCTGGATGCGTTCAAATCCGCCGATGGCGGCGCGGGGGTCGCCTGCCTGTACGGCAACTATGCCGGCGATAACATGAACGTCAAAATGGCCATTAAAAAAGCCACCGCGGCGGGCATCGCGGTCAAGACCGTGGTAGCCAACGACGACGTGGCGTCCGCGCCCGCCAGTGAAAAGGAAAAACGGCGCGGCGTGGCGGGGGAAATCCTGATGTGGAAAGTCGGCGCTGCGGCGGCGGCGAAAGGCTATGACCTGGATGGGGTAATAGCGGCGGCGCAGAAAGCCATTGACCAGTGCCGCTCCATCGGTATCGGCTTAAGTTCCTGCACCATTCCGGCGGTGGGTAAGCCCGATTTCTTTATCGAAGACGGCACGATGGAGATCGGCATCGGCCATCACGGGGAGCCGGGGTGGAAATTTCTCCCATCCAATCCGCGTCCGCCATGGCGGAGACCATGCTCAATCTGGTGCTCAACGACCGGCCCCTGGGCAAAGGGGATGAGGTGGCGCTGCTGATTTCCGGCCTCGGCGCAACGCCTGTTATGGAGCTGTATATCTACTACGCCGAGATTGAAAAGCGTCTGAGCGCTCGCGGAGTGGCTATCCATCGCCGTTATGTGGGCAACTATTTTACCTCGCTGGAAATGATGGGGGTGACGCTGACGGTGATGAAGCTGGATGATGAACTGAAAGCCCTTATCGATGTACCGGCCCAATCGTTGGGTTTGACCCAGGTGGAATAAATTATGGCAGAGCAGATTTCAACGCAGTATGGTAGCGAGATCGTAGCGGATCTGGTGAATGTGATCGTCGGTAACCGGGAGTACCTCAGTGAAATCGACGGCGCGATTGGCGATGGCGATCACGGCATCAATATGTCCAAAGGTTTCACCTTATGCGGCAAGGCCATCAACGGCAAATCGCTGACCCTGGCGCAGGCCTTCGATGCCCTGTCCGACGCGTTGATGGAAGGTATCGGGGGATCCATGGGGCCGCTGTACGGCAGTCTCTTTATGGGCATGGCGGACAGTGTGCGGGATAAGCCGTCTCTGGATAAGGCGGCGTTTGCGGCCATGCTGCGCGGCGGCTTGACCGGATTGCAGGATATCAGCAGCGCCGGCGTCGGCGATAAATGCCTGATGGATACCCTGATCCCGGCGGTGGACGGTTTTGAACGTTCCGTGCTGCAGGGCGACAGCTTCAGCCAGGCGCTGGCGCAGCTGAAACTCAACGCGGCCCAGGGACGCGACTCCACCCGGGATCTGGTGGCCAAAATAGGCCGTGCCAGCCGTTTGGGAGAGCGTTCGCGCGGTGTGCTGGATGCCGGTGCGGTCTCCTGTTGCCTGCTATTGACCCAGCTGGCCGATACGGTGGAGCGACGATTGGCGTCGGTGGCGGTGTAGCGTCGGTATAAAAGCGGGCTTGTGATTTTCTATTCCCTCTTTCACAATGGATGAGGGATTAGAAGATGCAGGCTTGTCATGAGGAAACGGGTGATAGATGGAAAAACAAACGATATTCCAAGATAATGAACTACTGACCGAGATTGCCGTTGCTTATTATCAAGACGAGATCACCCAGGAAGAGATAGCAAATAAATTCGGCATTTCCCGCATCAAGGTTGGTCGTCTGCTTAAACGCGCCCGGGAAGAGGGCATCGTCGAAATAACCGTCCGCTATCATCCGGTGTTCAGCTCCAGGCTTGAGCAGCAGATGAAGGAGCGTTTCCCCATCAGCCGCGCGCTGATTGCGCTTGATTACCAGGACGAGGACGAACAGCGTCGCCAGGTGGCGGCCCTGGTGGCGAATTTTCTGGCGCTGACGTTGAAAGACAATATGGTGCTGACGGTGGGACAGGGCCGTAACGTTTCGGCCGTGGCGGATCATATCGGGCAGGTGCCGGAAAAAAATTGCCGGTTTATCTGCGGCATCGGCGGGACCCATCGGCCCGGAGATGCCATTAACGCCGATCATATCAGTCGTCGGATGGCCAGGAAATTCGGCGGCATCAGCGAAACGCTTTATGCGCCGGCCTATGTGGAAAATCGCGCCCTTAAACAGGCGTTCATGCAAAACGGTACGATCAAGGATACTCTTGATCGCGCTCGTAAAGCCGATATCGCCCTGGTGGGCATCGGTGATATGAATGAAAACAGCTATATGGTCAAGCTGGGCTGGTTTACTCCCCATGAGATTATCGATGCCAATCTCAACCAGGGCGTTATCGGCGATATTGCCGGTTATGATTTCTTTAATGCCCAGGGGATTCATGTGGATACGGTGATGAGCGATCGGGTGATAGGCCTGAGCATCGAGGAGTTACGGAATATTCCCTGCGTGATCGCCATTGCTTCAGAGAATACCAAGGCGCTGGCGATACTGGGCGCCCTGCGCACCGGGGCCATCAATATCATCGCCACCAGCGCCCAGAACGTGCGGACCATTATCAACCTCTCGCAATAACGGCCCGGTTCCGCGGGCCGGGCCTGTTGGCGCTGGGTAGGCTTGTCAGCCGCCCGTGCGCGGGGTTATTCGGTGGAAACCTGCCGGGCGATTTCCTCTACCTGGCGGATGGCCGCCGCGATGTGCTCCGGCGAGACGGCGTCAACCGCCAGCACGAAGGTTTCCTGCCTGCCGGCGGCGAATTCCGCCAGGGTGGCTATCGCCGTTTCACGATCGGTGGTAATGCCCAATGAGGCAAAATTGTAGGGAAATCCGTTTTTTCTATAAAAGGGCATGAGTTTTTTCACCACGTCCGCATCGCCGGTGGTGACCAGTTGCACCAGTATGCCGTAGGCCACTTTCACGCCGTGCAGTATTTCATGAGTTTCCGGCAGATAGCTCAGGGCGTTGTGAATAGCGTGGGCACCCGCCATGCGGCCATATTCTCCGCCGCAGCCGCCCACCATGCCGGCGACGGCAACTACCGCCTCGGCAACCCGCTGGAAGGCAGGGGTAACCCGGCCCGCGTCCATGTCGGCCAATGCCGCCGGTGTGTCCGCAAGCAGGGTATCCAGGGTGGTTTTCGCCGCTGCCAGTCCCATGGTTACGAACAGCGGCAAACTGTCCCGGGGGTATTTGCGGGTAATGGCTTCGGCTTCGTACCATTTTGCCAGGGTGTCGCCGATTCCGCCGACAAAGTACGCTTTGGGGGAGGTTATCAGTAACGATAAATCCAGCAGCACCAGGTGGGCGGCGCGGTGGTAATAATCCACCTGTTTGAAGGTGTGGTCGGGGTGATAGACCGCGGAGAGAGGGGTATAGGCTGAACAGGTGCCCATGACCGTCGGAATAAGGATATTTTCCACGTTCAGGAGTTCGGCGGTGCCTTTGGCGGTGTCCAGCGCGCGTCCGCCGCCGATGCCGATAATCACATCCGCGTCCGGCGCCAGTTGTGACAGCCGCTGCATATCTTCATGGCTGGCGGTTTCATCGTAAAACAGCACCGGGATAGTCAATTTTTCCGGCATGAACCGTTGGAACGCGGCATAGGCGTGTTTGCCGGCTATGATATAGGGGCGTTGGAAATGGGTTAATTTTTCCGGTAAATACCGTAAGGCTCCCTCTTCGCAGATATATTGCCCCGGACCGCTCCGTACAACCTGGCTTAATCGCATGTTACTTATTGCCCGCTAGTATAAATAAAACACGAGTATAATCGTTTGGCGGCGCCTCACGCTACCTGTAACTGGCCCGGTGCGCGTTCGGTGATGGCGGGCCTGGCGTGCCATGGGGCGCTTCGGCGGGCGGTAAAACCACGCCCGCGTCGACCCCATCGGCGCGCTCTCCCTTTAACACGTTTGCTGCGCGATCGGTGATGGCGGGCCTAGCGTGCCATGGGGCGCTTCGGCGGGCGGTAAAACCACGCCCGCGCCGACCCCATCGGCGCGCTCTCCCTTTAACACGCTTGCTGCGCGTTCGGTGATGGCGGGCCTGGCGTGCCATGGGGCGCTTCGGCGGGCGGTAAAACCATGCCCGCGCCGACCCCATCGGCGCGCTCTCCCTTTAACACGCTTGCTGCGCGATCGGTGATGGCGGGCCTGGCCTGCGGTTACAGGTCTTGCGGGTCTTCTTCAAACCAGTGGTGATAGCGCTCCGCGACCTGGGTCAGGGAGAAAATCATCTCTTTTAAGTGCTGATGCATCGCCAGCTCGGCGGCGTCGGCGTCGCCGGCGATAATGGCATCGAGGATGCGGCTATGCTGCTTAATCAGGCTCGCCGGCGGCGACTCCTTGCTCAGGGTAAGAAAGCGCACCCTGTCCATGCCGGCTTTGATATTCTCAATGGTTTCCC
Organism: Sodalis ligni; assembly: GCF_016865525.2. NCBI lineage: Bacteria > Pseudomonadati > Pseudomonadota > Gammaproteobacteria > Enterobacterales > Bruguierivoracaceae > Sodalis > Sodalis ligni. The sequence goes on from NZ_CP075169.1 coordinate 2,194,561, forward strand.
ATGCCAGTTCGCAGTGAACGCTTTGCGCCAGTCCGCGATGGAATTCATCATCCAGCAGGAGGAATTCGTAAGGATCGTCTTTTTCCGCCGCCAATGTTTGCTGATGTATCATCCCGTTCAATCGGGCGATGTCCTCGGGTTTGGCCTCTGCCGCCGCCCGCCGGACCACCGCTGTTTCGATGGCTTCACGGATAAAGCGGCCGTCGGCCACATGGCGGGCGGATATCTTGCGTACAAAGGTGCCGCGCTGCGGCAGTATCTGCACCAGGCCGGTTTCCGCCAGTTTGATAAAGGCTTCGCGCACCGGCTGGCGGGAAATTTTGTACCGGGAGGAAATCTCGTTTTCCGACAAGGTCGAGCCAGGATGAATGGTGCAGGAGACAATATCTAGGCGTAAGAAACGGTAGATCTGTTTACTCACTGATTCGTAGGCGGTGATGTCTCGACTAAGGGGCATAAGTATTTCATTTTTATGTAGGCGTAGAAGAATTCGATAAGTCTAAAGAGGAGTGAAGGCCAGCGCCAGTCATTTTGACGTTTAGGGTGGACGGGAAGCGATCAGGCGAAAGGCGGACGGCTCGACGGGAGCCGTTCGCCCATAGGGATCAGGAGGCGGAGACCGGGTTGCCTTGATGCTTTGGCGGTTTGATCACTACCAATACCAGCAGGGCGCCCAGGGCGGCTACCACCCCCGCCAGCACGAAGGCGCTGTCGAATTTGCCGGTATGCTGTACGATATAGCCGGTGGCGACCGGGCCCACGATACCGGACACGCTGCCGATAAGATGGATAAAACCGCTTGCGCCCCCTACCCGGCTTTTATGCACCACGTCCTGGATAATGGCCCAGTAAATGGCGCCGGTGATATAAAGAAAGAAAATCGACACCGACATCAGCACCACTGCCGGCACCACGCTGCTCACCATGCCCGCCAGCGCCACGCAAATCGCCGCCGCGAATAACGACACCACCAGCACGATTTTGCGCGAGAGCAGCAGGCGGCCGGTTAACTGAAAAATTCTGTCGGAAATCCATCCCCCCAGCGCCAAACCTACGAACCCCACAATCCAAGGAATCATCGTGGTGAGGCTCATTTCCTTGATGTTCAGGTTATGGGCCTGTACCAGATAGCTGGGGAACCAGCTCAGGAAGAAAAACAGAATGTAGTTATAACAGAAGAAGGCGAAGGCGGTGACCAGGATAATCGGCTGGCGCAGGTAATATCCCAGGCCGTGGGCCGATTGGGCCAGTTCTTCGTCTGCGCTGATGACTTCCGCTTTCATCTGGTTTACCAGCAGCCGTTCCTCTTCGCTGACCCGTTTGCTGCGGGACGGATTGTCCGCGGCGAAGAACAGCCAGCCGGCCATCCACACCAGGCCGATGACGCAAATCGCTATAAAAGCCGGACGCCAGCCGAACGCCAGGGCCAGATAACCCACGATTGGCCCGCTTACCGCGCCGCCCAGCGGCGAACCGGCGCTGAGAAAACCCATGGCCGTTGCCGCCTGTTTCTTCGGAAACCAGCCATTGATGGTTTTATTGGCTGAGGCGCAGATAGGTCCCTCCGCCATGCCGAACAGTACCCGCAGGATCATCATCGACCAGAAGCCGGTGGCGAAGGCGGTCAATCCGCAAAATATGGACCAGAGCGTCACCGCCAGTCCCATCACCAGCTTGGGACCGAATCGGTCCGTCGCCAGGCTGCCGAGAAAGTTGAATAAGGCATAACCAAAAAAGAAGCTGCCGAAGATCAGGCCGAACTGTTCAGCGTTAATGGTTAGGTCTTTTTCTATCATCGGAACGGTTATCGACAATGCAACCCTGTCGATGTAATTGATCATGTAGACCAGGAATAACAGGAAAACGATCGTCCAGCGTAAGTTACGAAACATAGCAACTCCGGTTCTTATGAAGAATTTAGGGCACCGAGGCGGCGTATACCGCACGAAGCGTATCAGCCGACAGTCAGAATCACCTTGCAGCAGCGCTGCGGATCTTGTTCAAAGATAGTCATCGCCTCTTCTATCTGCGCCAGGGGCAGGGAATGGGTCACCAGCTTGGCCGGCGCGATAATGCCGCGCGTCATCCAGTCGATGACCGCCGGGAATCGCTTACTGTTCAGCCGCGAGGTGAACAGCGAAATCTCCTTGCTGGTGAGGCTTTGCTGCGTCACCGTGCAAGGGTCGCCGGAGAACCCCAGCAGGCCGATGCGGGCGGCGGGGGAGGCCAGCGCCACGGCTTCGGGCAGAATGGACGGATGGCAGGCGGCATCCACTATCAGAGTCGGCTGCTCGCCGTTTAGCAGTTCCGCCAGCGGCGTGGTGCCGTTATCCAGCGTCAGGTCGGCTCCGCTGGCACGGGCCAGCGCCAGGCGCTGCGGAATGCGGTCTACCACGATCACCCGGCTCACGTCATAGACGCCTTTTAGCACCTGGACAACCGTCAGCCCCATGGGCCCGGCGCCATATACCAGCGCCACGTCCCGCGTCGTGGGCTTGAGAAAGGCGGTGATATTGGCGGCGATGGTGAAGGGTTCCACCAGGCTCGCCACCTCATCGGGAATGGCGGCGGGCAGGAGATAGGCGTTTTCCGCCGGGGCGCAGGCATACTCGCTGAAACCGCCGTCGCGGTGTACGCCAATCACCTGCAAAGAGGCGCAGACGTTAGGGCGGCCCACCGAACAGGGGTAGCAGTGGCCGCAGCTGACCACCGGGTCCACCGCGACCCGTTCGCCGATGCGCCGGCTGTCCGCTCCCGCCCCGACCGCGTCAATTACGCCGAAAAATTCGTGGCCGATAACCCGGGGATAGCGGGCGAAGGGATTATGCCCGCGCCAAATATGCACATCGGAACCGCAAATACTGGCGGAACGAATTTTAATCCGGACTTCACCGGCGGCGGGTTGCGGTATGTCCCGCTGCTGCAAAACCAGCTCGCCCGGCTTATTGATGACTACACTTTTCATGAGGGTCGATTTCCTTACTTTATTAACCTAGAGCAATAGGTTAAAAATACTACTTCCATTCTTCCATACAAGTATTCTTGAATGGAAATAAGACGCCCGTCACATATTTAGCAGGCGTCGGGTATCAGGCTGGATTGAATGCCGGAGGATTACCGCAGTACTCTTTCGCGGGCGGCGTTAACGCTGGGGGGACTCCCCGCCGGAATATCATCACGCTGCTTTTCCGGCGGGTGGTAATATCGGGCCTCTACCGAAACGGCGGCTCGTTGAAGGTGCGAAGCTTGCGGGAATGTAATTGATCGCCTTCCGCGCGCAGCAGTTCGATGGCGTGGATGCCTATCTGCAGGTGCTCGGAGATGGCGCCGTCATAGAAACGGTTCGCCTGGCCGGGCAGCTTGATTTCGCCGTGCAGCGGCTTGTCCGAAACGCACAGCAGCGTGCCGTAAGGTACCCGGAAGCGGTAACCCTGGGCGGCAATGGTGGCGCTCTCCATGTCCACCGCCACCGCGCGGCTGAGGTTAAAACGCAGCGCCGAGGCGGAATAGCGCAGCTCCCAGTTCCGATCGTCGGTAGTGACCACGGTGCCGGTGCGCAGGCGCTGCTTCACCTCATCCCCCGGCATGGCGCTGATGGTTTTGGTCGCGTCATACAGGGCGCGCTGCACTTCGGCGATGCTGGGAATGGGAATATCCGGCGGCAACACCGCGTCCAGCACGTGATCGTCGCGCAGGTAAGCGTGCGCCAGCACATAGTCGCCTATCATCTGGCTCTCCCGCAGACCGCCGCAGTGGCCGATCATCAGCCAGGCGTGGGGACGCAGGACCGCAAGGTGATCGCAAATGGTCTTGGCGTTGGACGGTCCGACGCCGATGTTCACCAGCGTGATGCCCCGTCCCCGCCTTGAAATAAGATGGTAAGCGGGCATCTGATGATTTTTCCAGGCCAGATCGGAAACCGCTTGCCCGGGATTCAATGTCTCGGCGGTGACATAGGTGCCCCCGGCGCAGGACAGCGCCTCATACGGGCTGTCGGGGTCGGCAATCTGGCTGCAGGCCCAGCGTACGAATTCATCCACATAGCGGGTGTAGTTGGTGAACAGGATGAACGGCTGGAAATGGTCCACCGGCGTGCCGGTATAGTGCTTAAGACGGGCCAGGGAAAAATCGGTGCGCAGGGCGTCGAAATGGGATAACGGAAAGTTCTTGGCATAGGTAAATAACCCGTCGGCGGTCTCATCGCCGATTTGCGACAGCTCCGTGGTGGGAAAATGCTGCGCGATGCCGGCGCTCATGGAGCGGTCAAGAGCCAGGTCGGAACCGTCGATGACATAAGGAAAGGGAATTTCATGATGCGACGGCAGCACCTCGATACTGGCGGCGTATTCGCCCTCCAGCATCTCCAACTGGTGGGTCAGATAATGCCGAAACAGCCGTGGACGGGTAATGGTGGTGGTGTAGCAGCCCGGACGGGCGAAACGGCCGTAAGCCCGGTTCTTGGGATGGCCTTGGGAAACCCCGTCCCAGTTGACGCGCAGTTCGGGATAAGCAAACAGTCCCGCGGCCCGCGCCTGTTCGTTCGGTAGCCGGCCGTCCTTGATGAAATCCTTGATGGCTTCGCGCAGCGCCGTTACCGCGCCGTCATACAGCGACTCCAGCTTATCCAGGGCCTGGGCGGCGGTAAAGTTAATGCCGGATGTATTATTATCCACGTTGTCTCCTCGGTTTTACCGATACGGCTATTTTTCGCTGTCAGTCAGCTATAGAACAGCAGGTATAAAGCTGATTTTATCATTTGATTGCCTTATCCTGGCTGCTTTCCGACGGGATTATCGATAAATAGTTGTCGCGGGCGAGTGTGAGGCAATCACTCCGCCGTCAGAGAGGGTTTTATTCAGTGACACCGGTTGTGCACCATCCGGTTCGGCCTCTTCCGGGACAGTTTCCCTGAAGTGTGCATCCACTAAGACCGTATCCGACAGGTCAGCGCCTGTCAGATCAGCGTCCGTCAGATCGGCGCCGGCAAGGTCGGCCCCCCTGAGATCGGCACCCCTCAGGTCAGCGCCGGCAAGGTCAGCACCGCTTAAATCGGCATTGCAAAGGAACGTCTCCCTCAGATGGGCTCTCCTCATGTCAGCTCCGCTGAAATCTGTTTTGCTCAGGAAGGCCCCGTCCAGGTTGATTCTGCTTAGCTTAGCCACTCTCAGTTGAGCCCAGCTCAGGTCGGCTCCCCTCAGATCGAGCCCGCTCAGGTCAGATTCACTCAGATCGGAACCGCAAAATTTAGCCCTGCTCAGAATAGTCCCGCTCAGGTCGGCTCCTCTGAGATCGGTGCCGCCCAGATCGGCTTCACTCAGATTGGCCTCGCTCAGGTCACATCCTTGCATGTCGGCTGTCCAGAGGCTGGCTCTACTGAGATTGGCCCCGCGCAGATTGGCATCGCGCAGGTTCGCCCCTCGCAGGTCGGCTTCGCACAGATTGACCCCGCTCAGGTCAACGCCTCCCAGGTCTATATGCCCTCGGTCCGTTAAGATTACGGCGTTATGGGGAAGACCGGCCCGCCGTCGTATCAGTAAACCGGTGCTGCTGCGGCAATACATTTTTCTCTTTACTTCCGACTGGATAGATTTGTCGTCCTTGCTCACGTCGATAATGACGGGACTCGATTCATAAGGATCGTCGTCCGGCAGGGTGAACGTAACGGTATAGCCGGCGAAATCCACCACCAGCCTTGCCGGAATTTTACAGGAAGCGCCGTCTGGGGACGCAAGGTAAAGTGAGGTGGCCAAGGCTTCAGCGAACGCATCATATGCCTCGGCGCGCTGCCTGCTCAGGTAGCCAAAGGTAAAAAAATTGAGAATATGCTCAAGGATACCTTGAGGTGAGGTGGCTTCGTCTCTTGCCAAACCGGTGCCGATACCGGAAAGGCGTTCCGCCATCGAGCTTGCACGATCAATGGTAAAATTCATTGATGACACTCCCTTGCCAATGCCATTGCGGCTGACTTATTTCAACCTCTGAAATGACAAAATGAAGTTAACACGATGAAGGGGTAGCGCTCTTTCAGAAAACACTCTTTGATAAGTCCGGTTAAGCATTGGTGGAGGCGATAGTGCGAGGAGGGTAATCGCATAATATTATCATAGAGACCTGATGGCTTCGCTCAGCGTCGTCAAACAGCGGCTTCAGCTAATCCGGGACCGGCCGTTTTTTCGATACAACAGCAAGGGTTATGCTGATTTTATCATTGGATTGCCGTGGACCGGTGGCTTTCTGTTAGGATTATGTCTGAAAATAACACTGCGGTTATTTACAGGGTCTTAACATGATTCAGAATACCACTTTTACCGAACAAAAAATAAGCCGTGGGCAATTGACGAGTGGCATCATCCAGAATTGCCATTTTCTTCGCTGCCGCTTTGACCAGGCGGATTTGTCGGAATGTCAGTTTATGCACTGCTCGTTTTACGATGATCAGCAGCGGACCGGCTGCTCCTTTCAGGGAGCCAATATCAAGGAAACCTGTTTTAGCCATTGTGATTTAACCATGGCCGACTTCAGGAATACCGAGGCCCTGGGATGTGAAATGTTGGAATGCAAGGGGCAGGGGGCTGATTTTCGCGGCGCCAGCTTTATGAACAGGCTCACCAGCCGCAGCTTTTTTTGCAGCGCCTCTTTGACGAAAAATAATTTCAGCTATGCCAATTTCCAAAACGTTGTGCTGGAAAAATGCCAACTGACGGGAAATCGCTGGAGCGAAGCAAATATTCTGGGCGCGAATTTCAGCGGTTCCGATATGTCGGAAAGTGAATTCGGCCATATAGAGTGGTCATCGGCGAATTTTACTCACTGCGATTTAACCCATTCCGATCTCGGTGATTTGAATTTGCGCAAGGTGAATCTTGACGGGGTGAAAATCGACAGTTGGCAGCAGACTCAACTATTGGAAAAGCTTGGCATTATTGTGGTTAATGCCTAGTTTTTTTATGGCAATGCGCGCCACCGCGAAGTTTTCTTCGAGACAGGTCCATCGTTTGGCGCCAGATATGGGCACAATATCCCGGCGAACGAAAGGTGAGGGTTGAGTCATAATCTGAGCAACTCCCCCGACGTGGGGGAGTTGAGCTGAACGGGCAAAGCCCGCGCCGGGACGTGACGATCAGTATCTTTCCAGCCAGTGGGCATAAGGCGCCGGCAGGGTCCAGGACGGTCGATCGATACCCAGTTCGCGGGCGGCATAGTAGGCCCAGTGCGGATTGGCCAGATGTGCTTTGCCCACCAGCACCAGATCCAGCTGGCCTTCGGCGACGGCCTTTTCAGCCAGTTCAGGCGTGCCGAACCCCCAGGCGGAAGCTACCGGAATGCCGGTTTCTTCCCGCACCCGCTGCGCGATGGGGCCCATAAACGCCGGTCCCCAGGGAATGTTGGCGTCAGGTGTTGAAAACCCGATGCTGACGCTGAGCAGATCCAGCCCGGTGGCTTTGAATCGGCGGGTTAATTCGATGGACTCGGTGAGGGTTTCCTCGTCGCGGCCGTCGAATTCAATGACGCCGAAACGGGCGGTGAGCGGCAGATTTTCCGGCCAGACTTCACGCACTGCCGCCAGGGTTTCCAGCAGGAAACGGCTGCGGTTTTCCAAGCTGCCGCCGTACTGGTCGTGGCGCTGGTTGGAGTGCGTGGAGAAGAAACTCTGGCCCAGATAGCCATGGGCGAAATGCAGCTCCAGCCATTCAAAACCGGCGTCGCGGGCACGGCGGGCCGCCGCGACGAAATCGTTGCGTACCCGGGCGATATCCTCCAGGGTCATAGCTTTGGGCTGCTTGGGTAAATTGGCGCCGAAGGCTATCGCGGACGGCGCGATGGTCTGCCAGCCGCGTGGATCGCTGTCGGCGATATGATCGTCTCCTTCCCAGGGACGATTGAGCTGGCTTTACGCCCGCGTGTCCTATCTGGATGCCGGGTACCGCTCCCGCCGCTTTGATGGCTTTTACCACCGGGACAAAGGCCTGCGCCAGCTTGTCGTTCCAGATGCCGGCGCATCCGGGGTGATACGGCCTTCCGGCGCAACGGCGGTGGCTTCCACCACAACCAGTCCGGCGCCGCCGCGGGCCAGGGCGGCCAGATGTACCTGATGCCAATCGTTGATCAGGCCGTCATCGGCGGAGTACATGCACATCGGCGGGACGGCGATGCGGTTGCGAAGTGTGACATCCTTAAGCTTGAAGGGTTGAAAAAGTGCTGACATAAAGACTTCCTTTTTAAAAGTGGGATCGCATTTACTGATAATTCTATATTTCGATATTAATCGAATAATGGATTTCAGGCAACCTTTTAGGTATAGTTAGCCCATGAGACCTTTCAAACATCCTACCGCCGATGAATTCGTCCTCGAGCGCGTGCTATACGCCCTGAGCGATCCGTTGCGTCTGGACATCGTGCGGCGCCTGGCCCTCCAGGGGGAGGCCAGCTGCGGCGAACTGGACGGCGGCCGTCCTAAATCCAGCGTTTCCCACCATTTCCGCGTCTTGCGCGATGCCGGGCTGGTCCATACTCAAAACGTCGGCACCACCCATATGAATCAGCTGCGCCGTGAAGATATGCAGACCCGCTTCCCCGGCTTGCTGGACGTGATATTGTCGCAGCGGGTTTAACTTCATTGCGCTTTCCTCGCCGGGATGATAAAAACTTTTCATTGTTAGCGATGTAGCGGCCGGACAGATGACCAAAAACCGAATCCTGCGTGGCGCCCTCGCGGGCGGGAAACTCCTTACCGCCATGGCGGCTCATAATCCCCTGGCGGCGAAGCTGGCGGAAGAAGCGGGCTTCGACGCCGTTTGGGGCAGCGGTTTCGAACTGTCCGCCAGCTATGCGGTGCCCGATGCCAATATTCTTTCCATGGGGACCCATCTGGAGATGATGCGCGCCATCGCATCGGTAACAGCCATTCCGTTGATAGCCGATATCGATACCGGTTTCGGCAATGCGGTAAACGTCAGCTATGTGGTTCCGCAGTATGAGGCCGCCGGCGCCTCGGCTGTCGTCATTGAAGACAAAACCTTTCCCAAGGATACCAGCCTGCGCGCCGAGGGCCGCCAGGAGCTGGTGCGCGTTGACGAGTTCCAGGGCAAGGTGGCCGCGGCGGTGAGCGCCCGGCATGACCGGGATTTTATGGTTATCGCCCGGGTGGAAGCCCTGATAGCCGGCCTGGGCCAGGCGGAAGCGCAAAAACGCGGCCTGGCCTACCAGGAGGCGGGGGCCGATGCGGTATTGATTCACTCAAAGCAAACCACGCCGGATGAAATCCTCTCTTTTATCGCCGCCTGGCAGGGGAGCATTCCCTTGGTGCTGGTACCCACCGCCTATCCGCAGCTCACCGAAGCCGACATTGCCGCCCTGGGCAAGGTGGGTATCGTGATTTACGGTAATCACGCCATCCGCGCGGCGGTGGGCGCCATGCGCAGCGTTTTTTCGCAAATCCGCCGGGACGGCGGTATCCGTGAAGTGGATAAAACGCTGCCCGCAGTGAAAGAGATTATTGAATTGCAGGATGATGCCCGCATGCGCCGTCTCGAAGGAAAGTTTTTACGCTGACAGCGGCAATCAGGCCCTGTTTTAGCTAAGGGCCACATTATAACGATCCATGCACGCCGGGCCGCCGCGACAGCGCCATGCCATCAAGACAGCATGGCTAAAGCGTCATTAACGCCAAGCCTTTTGATGGCTCTCACGGTTTAGCCGGTCAATTTTCGGTATGATAAAAATAGGTATTATTCAGTGAAAAGAGAACGATCGTGGAAATACAACTTTTGCATGAATTTGTATTATTGTCGAAAACACTGAATTTTAGCAAAGCCGCGCAGAAAATGAATATCACTCAGCCGGTATTAAGCAGGCATATGAAATATTTGGAGGAATATTTTGAAGTCAGTTTCTTTAAACGCGACACGCATAAGGTTGAACTGACCAGCGCCGGGAAATTATTTTCTGAGGAAGCGAGCAAAATATTATTCCAATATGAAACATCGGTATCAGCGATCCAATCGTTTACCGGTAAAAGCCGACGCCGGCTCTCAATTACTTTTCTGGGAGAAGCCATCCAGAAAGTCTTGATAACTTTCCTGACGCAATTTCGCGCCAAACATAGCGATATCGCTATAGAATGCCGCGACAGCGAGCTGGATGAAGCCCTTGATTTACTGGATAACCACACCAGCGATATGGGATTTCTAATCCGGCCCAGTTTTATGGTCAATGAATCGAAATTTTGCACGCTGCCTTTTCAAACCGATCCGCTGTGTGCGGTGGTCAATAAATGTCATCCCTTGGCGGGGCGCGGCAGCGTTTCCCTGCGTGAGGTGGGTGAATGGCCGATAATGCGGGTTGATCCCCGTGAATTTACCCTGTCCGATGAATACAGCACCCGATTTTTAACCATCCATAACATTAATTTCACCCTGGACAGGGAATACCCCAATCTGAAGACCTGCTGTTTCAACCTGGAATTCACCGATCGTGCGGTGCTCCTGATGCCCAGGCACCGGGGATATCTGGCGGGCCAGAACTGCGTCATGCTGGACATTGCCGAAGAGGACTGCTGGTTCAATCTGGAACTGGTCTGGGATAATAAAAATACCAACCCCACGGTGGCCATATTTTTGAAAGAGTTTAAGAATTTTTTAAAGCAATAAATTGAGATATTGCTCCCTCATCCTCCGTAGATTTATATAAATGAAATTATCAATTGCAGTCAAACTCTAATTAAAGTTTATATTATATATATATTTTAATTACTCAGCCGCATATATATGTAATTGCCATTATCAATTAAAACTCCACGGTTATACCTTAGACTACATTAAGCCGAATTTTTACAGGGCGGTTTAATTATATTAGAAGGCCCGTGGTCCCCTTGTGAATAATATTTGAATAATTTTTATCTTATTTTTTGTGAGTGATGTCACATATTTTCATTGAAAATTTCCGTTTTCATCAAACGCCGAAAAAAATGGTTATGTGGGAAATGCATAACCGAAAATATAAAAAGAATTTCCCCCGTTCAGGGGGCAATGGTACGTTTTTATTGCCAGAAAGCATCAGGGCAAAATGTGACTCACACCACTTAAACCTGGATTGCTTTTAATAAATTCTCGTTAAGCCATAAAGGAGTAAACCATGGCGATTAAAGCCAATTATGAATCCGATGCCGGAAAACGCAAAGAAATGTCCCATAAGGAATTGGGCACTATTCCCCATATGCGTTTTGAGGAATATTCGGAAAAATTAAAACATTGCTTCACCATGAAACGGGAAAACGGAATTCTTGAAGCCCGGCTGCATACCAACGGCGACAGCCTGCAGTGGGGCGCGCCCGCGCACCAGGCTCTTCATTACTTTTTCGACTGGGCCGGCAGGGATCCGGACAACGAGATCATCATCCTCGGCGGGACGGGAAAGGACTTTATGAAGGGTATCGGCCGGCTTGACGATAAGGGCAATTGGGGCCCCGCAACCGAGTTTAACTCCGCGCCGGAAGAAGCCTGGAAGATGTATGAATATCAATATTATGACGGCACAAATGACATCGAAGGCCAGGTGTTCGATGTGGAAGTGCCCACTATCGGCGTATGGAACGGCGCCGCTTTCCACACCGATCTGGTGCTTTTCAGCGATCTTACCCTTTGTACCGAAGATGCGTGGACCACGGATATGCACTTCCGGGTCAACATGGTCCCCGGCGACGGCATCGGCATTGCCTGGCGGGAGCTGATGGGCCGCAAGCGGTATGCCTATGCGGAACTGACCGGCGAGATCATCACCGCCCGCAAGGCCCTTGCCCTTGGTATGGTCAACGAAATCTGCCCCGATACGGAATCCTGCTATGCCAGAGCAAGGGAAATAGCCGAGCTCATCATGCGGACCGGTACCCGTGTCACCCGCCGCATCACCACCCAGCAGCTGCGGAAGGCCTGGAAGGAGGATATCGCCAATGAGCTTCGCAATGCCTTCTCCACCGAAATGTTCGTGACCGCTACCGAGCACAGTCCCCACGAAGTCAATTACTGGCATTGGGCGCACGAAGAAGCCGAACTGGTCAAGGCGGCGGAGAAGAAAGGCAAGGTTATCCGGCCGCGTGTCAACGGCGGCCAGGAAGAAGATGAGATCAAGTAACCGGGCCGTCATCGGCCGGAACGGGGCGTAACGCCCCGGATGCCGGTGCATCCGGGCCGCCTTTTACCGGCAGAAAATTCATACAACTCGTAAACGGGACAGGTTCATGAATATTGGCAACGACGTCATCATTTCCGCCGCATTGACCGGCGCGGTGACACCAAAAGACATCAATGAAAATATCCCGCTGACACCGGAAGAGATCGCCGCCGATGCTTACCGCTGCTGGCAGCGGGGCGCCGCCATCGTTCATCTCCATATGCGCGACGACGGGGGCCTGGGGACGATGGACAGCAATAAATTCGCCGAAACCATCCGTCTGCTGCGCGACCGCCATGACTGCGATGTGATTATCAACTGCACCACGTCCGGCGACCATCGGGCCAGCGATAAGCAGCGTCAGGAACATGTGGCCAACCTGAACGGAATCGAAATGGCTTCCTGGGACGCGGGCTCCTTTAACTGGATGCCCGGCGGCGTATTTATCAATTCCCCGCAGTTTTTAGGTGCGCTGGGGGAGGTGCTCACCGGCCGGGGCATCAAACCGGAAGTGGAAATTTTCGATGCCGGCATGCTGGGCATCGCCGACTATTTTGTCCAGCAGGGCAAGCTGTCCAGGCCGCTGCATTACCAATTCTGCCTGGGGGTGCCGGGGAATGCCCGCCACGGTGGAGAACCTGCTTTATCTCTGCGGGCATATTCCCCCCGACGCCACCTGGTCGGCGTTCGGCGTCGGCAAAGCCCATATGCCCATGCTGTACGCCGCCATAGCATTGGGCGGACATGTCCGCGTGGGTCTGGAAGACAACGTCTATTTCAGCAAGGGCGTAAAAGCGTCCAATACGCAATTGGTTGAACGCGCCGCACAGGCGATCCGACTGTTCGGCAAAGAGGTGGCTACACCGGAACGGGCAAGGAAACTGCTGGGGCTCCGGCCGTTATGAACAAGGCCATCGCCGGACCCCTCCTGAGGGGCTCGCAGGCATGCAAAAGAAGGTTGTTATGAGAGAAGCAGTCATAGTATCCGCAGTCCGTACCCCGGTGGGCAAATGCCGCGGCGCGCTGGCGCCGGTACCGGCGCATATTTTGGGCGCCCTTGCCGTCAAAGAAGCGGTGAAGCGGGCGAACATCGAGCCGGAAAGCATTGATGATGTCATATTTGCCAACCTGATGAATAGCGAAATCAATAACATGGGGCGGATGGTGGCGCTGGAAGCCGGGCTGCCGGTTTCCGTGCCGGGAATTACCCTCGATCGCCAGTGCGCCGCGTCGCTGAACGCGCTGGCCTATGGCGCCATCCAGATCATGGCCGGTTTTGCCGAGGTGATTATCGCCGGCGGGGTGGAAAGCGATTCCCGCCGTACCTGGTCGCTGGAAAAAACCGATAGCGCCTATTCGGTACAACCGCCGCGGTTTGTGGATATCCATACCTCGCCGGACAGCCTGGGCAATCCGCCCATGGGCATCACCGCCGAAAATGTGGCCGCCAAGTATGGTTTGACCCGCCGCCAGCTTGACGAGTTCGCGCTGCGCAGCCACCGGTTGGCCAGCGCCGCCTGGCAGACGGGCCGGTTTGACGAGCAGATCGTACCGGTGCCCGTAACCGATAAAAAAGGCCGGTTAACCACGGTATCCCGCGATGAGCCGCTGCGCTCCGATTGTTCCCTGGAAGCCCTGGCTTCCCTGCGGCCCAGTTTCAGAACGGACGGCGTGGTGACCGCCGGCAACAGCTCTCCCATGAGCGACGGCGCCGGGGCTATGGTGCTGATGGAGCGTTCGCTGGCGGAGAAAAGCGGCCGCCGGATCCTGGGGGTCTTTCGCGGTTATGCGGCGGCGGGAGTGGATCCCAACCTGATGGGGCTGGGGCCGGTTCCCGCTACCGCCAAGCTCTTGAAGCAGACGGGTCTGGCGGTGGGCGATATTGATTTATGGGAGTTGAACGAGGCTTTCGCCGCCCAATCCATTGCTTGTATCCGGGAAATCGGCATGGATCCCGCGCGGGTCAATCCCAACGGCGGCGCCATTGCCTTGGGGCATCCCCTGGCGGGCACCGGGGCGATCCTGACCGCGAAAACCCTGTATGAAATGAAACGCCGCAACCTGAACAACGCCGTAATCACCTTCTGTGTCGGCGGCGGCCAGGGCGTGGCGGTATTGCTGACGAGGAGCTGATCATGCCGGGAAAATTTGCTTTCGCCGATGAAATCACCGGCTTGTTTGAAGACGGCCAGACGCTGATTTGCGGGGGGTTCGCCAATTGCGGAGTGCCCAATCACCTTATCCAATGCGTGATCGACAGCGGCGCCAGGCACTTTACGCTGATTTCCAATGATTCCGGCGACGCCGACCTCACCATCGGCCGTCTGATTCATCATGGTTTGGTGGATAAGCTCATCGCCTCGCATATCGGCCGCAATACCGAAACCGTGGCGCTGGTGGAGACCGGCAAAATCCAGCTGGAGCTGGTGCCCCAGGGCAGCCTGGCGGAGCGCATCCGCTGCGGCGGAGCGGGATTGGGCGGCGTTCTCACCAAAACCGGCCTGGGCACCATGGTGGAGGAGGGGAAACACCGGGTGGTCGTGAACGGTGAAGTGTTTTTGCTGGAAACCCGCGCTGCGGGCGGATATCGCCCTAGTGCGCGCCCGCACCGCCGATCCGTTGGGAAACCTGACCTATCGCGGCACCATGCGTAACTTTAATCCCCTGGTGGCCAAGGCGGCGCAGATGACCCTGGTAGACGCGGACATGCTGGTGGATGTAGATGAGTACGGCGTGGATCGCATCGTTACCCCCGGCGTGTATGTGGACAAGATCCTGACAACCCAAGGAGAAAAAAAATGAATGCCCGTCTGAGGATAGCAAAACGCGCCGCCGGGTATTTTTCCGCCGGCGATGTGGTCAATCTGGGCATCGGCATTCCCAGCCTGTGCGGCGACTATGCCGCCCCCGGCGTGATGTTCCATACCGAAAACGGTCTGGTGGGCATGGGTCCGCTGACGTCGGGACTGCTGGCGGTGGAAGGGTTCTGCAATGCCACCGGCATGCGTTTTGTGCCGGTGCCCGGCGCCTGCGCATTCGACAGCGCGGAATCCTTCGGGCTGGTCCGCTCCGGCAAACTGGCGGCCTCGGTGCTGGGCGCCCTGCAGGTGGCGCAAAACGGCGATCTGGCCAATTGGGCGCAGCCCGGCCGGGTTTTCGGCATGGGCGGGGCGATGGATCTGGTGAACGGCGCCCGGCAGGTGATTATCACCATGGAGCTGTGCGCCAGAGACGGCGCGCGGAAAATCGTCAACGCCTGCAGTTATCCCCTGACGGGCAAACACTGTGTCGACCATATCGTCACGGAACAGTGCGTAATTGACGTGACCGCGGACGGACTGGTGCTGGTGGAGCTGCTGGAAGGCTTGACCCCGAAGGACATCCAGCGCCAGGTGGAACCGAAGCTGATTGTGTCAGATTCCTTAAAAATCATGGAAATATGATGCCAGGAGGATCTCATGGCGAAAGACGCTTTCGGTAAACCAGCGCTGGCTTGCGGCGCGGGGGATAGCGACAAACCTATGCCGAAATGTTGGAAAACCTGCGGACCATCCCGATAAACCCATTACGCATCTCCGGGCGTGGCCCGACTGCGTACAACGAGCTTACCATTATGACTGGTCAAGAAAAATACCTGGCGCTGCCACCAAAGGCCATCGAACGCGGCACCGGTAGAGACGATCATCTTTCCGCCACCAAAAGCAGTTTCGGGCCCCATGGATGGACCATTATTTTTTTTCAGGCCCTGATGTTCTGGCTTGCCGCCGGTGCCGTAACCCACGGTCTGAACGTGATCCTGCCCGCCTTGTCCAAAACCTTTCAGCTGGATTACAACGCGCTGCTGGCGCTGGCGACCCCCGCCTCCTGGGCTTCAATCCTGGCGGGTCCCCTGTGCGCCAGATTGTGTGAAAAGAAGGGTCCCAAATTCAATATCGTTTTTTGCCTTGTCGCCTGCGGGCTGTGTTTTGGCCTGCTGGGTTACTGGGGGACGCTAACCGGATTCACCGTACTGTTTGCCGGGGTCTGCTTTTTCGGTACCGGCTTCGCCTATATGGGCGGCACCGCCCTTATCGCCAATTGGTTTATCCGTAAACAGGGCCTGGCGCTGGGCTGGTGCACCATGGGACAGACCTTTTCCAGCGCCTTCTTCGTGCCGGTGCTGGCCGGTTTCTTCTCGTGGTTCGGCGTTCACAATGGATTTTGGGGCGTGTCGCTGCTGATGTTCGCCACCGCGCTGTTGGTGGCGCTATTCGCCGCCAACAAACCGGAAGATATCGGCTGTGCGCCGGACAATGCGCCCATTACCGCCGAGGAACTGGCCGAACGGGTCCGCGAGCATAAAGACTATATCTGTCCGGTTACCACCGGCCAATTGCTGCGCATGAAGGATGTCTGGTTTATGGGCATCGCCACCGGCGGTATCTATATCATGCTGGTGGGGGTGGTGAGCCAGATAGTGCCCCGGTTGATGGGCATGGGCTTTGCACTGAGCACAGCCATCTTCTATATGACCCTCTCTGCGCTGTTCGGTACCTTGGGCGCCTATGGCTGGGGCTGGCTGAACCAAAAGGTGGGGATCAAAGCGGCCATCATGATTTACACCCTGTGGTGGATGGTGTCGGTGGTTATTAACATCTTCCAGTACAACGCGCTGACCTTGTGGATTTCCCTGCTGATGATCGGCTTTAGCCTGGCGGGCGCCACTAATTTAAGCACCGCGCTGATAGCCACTAAATTTCCGCGCAGAACCTATATCCGGGCTATCGGCATTATCGCGCCGATCCAGTCCATTGTGCGCTGCTTCGCTTTTTCCATTCTGGCGGTGGGGTTGACCTATTTGGGGGGATATGCCGGAGCCTATTTCCTGCTGGTGGCGGTAG
The DNA here is from genome assembly GCF_016865525.2 of Sodalis ligni. NCBI lineage: Bacteria > Pseudomonadati > Pseudomonadota > Gammaproteobacteria > Enterobacterales > Bruguierivoracaceae > Sodalis > Sodalis ligni. The sequence continues at coordinate 2,211,609 of NZ_CP075169.1, forward strand.
GCGCCGTGACGCTGATTTTGATTTGGCAAACCGATGTGACGCCCGTGGAAACTCTGTCGTTTACCAGTCAGGTTTCCCGGGAGCAATGAAATGCTATTCATCAAGAGGTCGCTATGATGGAAATTGTTATTGCCAGCGCCGTACGTACCGCAATCGGCAGCTTTGGCGGCGGTCTGGCTTCGCTGGCGGCTCCCCGGCTAGGGGCGCTGGTGGCGCGGGAGAGTATCAGGCGTGCCGGTATCGAGCCCGGTATTATCGACGAGGTTTTCCTCGGCAATGTCCTGCAGGCGGGGTTAGGGCAAAACCCGGCCCGCCAGGCTATGTTGCATGCCGGCATCGATGAAAAGACCCCGGCGACCACGCTGAACGTTGTCTGCGGATCCGGCTTGAAAAGCGTGATCCTGGCGTCGCAGGTTATCGCTGCGGGCGATGCGCAGATTGTTCTGGCGGGGGGGATGGAAAATATGTCGGCGGCGCCCTATCTGCTGGATAAAGCCCGCTGGGGATACCGGATGGGGGAAGGGACGGTTACCGACAGCATGGTGCATGACGGACTATTTTGCAGTATTAATCAATACCATATGGGAATCACTGCCGAAAATGTCGCCGCCCGTTATTGCATCAGCCGGCTTGAACAGGACAGCATTGCCTTGCGCTCGCAGCAGCGGGCGGTGGCGGCCATTGGCAACGGCGCGTTTCGCCATGAAATCCTGCCGGTCATCCTGCACGGCAAAAAAGGCGACATCATTTTCGATACGGATGAACATCCCCGCGGGGATGTCAGCGCCGAGGGCCTGGCCGGACTGCGTCCGGCCTTTACGCCGGGTGGCAGCGTCACGGCGGGTAATGCTTCCGGCATCAATGACGGCGCGGCCGCGCTGGTGGTCATGAGCGAAGCCCGGGCTCGATCGCTGGATATCCGGCCCTTGGCGCGGATCCGGGGCTATGCCACCTGCGGCGTCGATCCGGCTTTTATGGGCATCGGGCCGGTGCCGGCGGTACGCGCGGCGCTGAAGAAGGCCGGCCTGGGCATGGGTGATATTGATCTGATCGAGGCCAATGAAGCCTTTGCCGCGCAGTTCGCCGCGGTGGGCCATGAGCTGGGGCTGGACGAGGAGAAGACCAACGTCAATGGCGGCGCCATTGCCCTGGGCCATCCTATCGGCGCGTCCGGCGCCAGGATCCTGGTAACGCTGCTCTATGCCCTGGCGGCCCGGGACAAAACCTTCGGCCTGGCGACCCTGTGTGTCGGCGGGGATTAGGCGTGGCGGTGGTGGTGGAACGCCTTTGACTGCAGACTTGCCGTTAAAGGGAAAGGTTTTGGCTTTTAAAAATAATGATAGAGGGAATATTGCCAGGCAAATGGGCAGGCTTTAATTCATAAATGCATTATTAATTCAAAAATACAGGGTTATTATTTTGCGGGCCAGTGTTATATCCGGATCTTGACGAGTCTTTTATATCCGGGATAGATGCCCGACCTAGCATAATAGGCGCGGTGAAGTTGGAAATGGCGTGAAATAGAACTAATTGCAATTATTTTACCTTATGTAGCCGATAAAATCGGATGCGGATTAATATTGGCACCAACTTTGCTCAATATCGTAGGTAAATAAAACATATATAAGCGGATCGATATTCTATGAAAAACGATTATGTGAAAAAAGATTACCGGCTTTTGTTGCGCTCATTCTGGGCTGCTCCGAGGTTTTTGCCAATGCGGCCGTTACCGCCGGCGATTATACGGCGTCGGCCAAAGGCCTGGAAAGCGATGTCAAGGTCACGGTTTCCATTGATCAAGCGGGAACGATTAAAAATGTCGTCGCCGATGCGTCCGGAGAAACGCCTGAATTGGGGGGCGTAGCCGGACCCCAGGTCGCCAAGGCCATGTTTGATCAACAAAGCCGGGACGAAGACGGCATGACGGGCCCCACCGAACCCAGCGATGCCGTGAAGCAACCCGCCAAGGCCGCCTTGCAAAAGGCCGGCGGGGATATCGGAAAATATCCCAGCGTATCGGATAAAACCGCCGCTCCGGTCGCCGATGAAGAGAAAACGGTGGATGTCGTGGTGATGGGGGGCGGGACTTCCGGCACTGCCGCCGCGCTGGCCGCGGAGGAAAAAGGCGCCAAGGTGTTGGTGGTGGAAAAATCAGCGGTAGTGGGCGGCAGCGGCAATATGGCCAGCGGCTTTTTTGCCGTGGAATCTTCGCTGCAAAAATCCGAAGGCATGAAGTATACCGCCTCGGAGCTGACGCACAGGCTATTGGAATACAACCACTATCTATCCGATGGTCCCCTCACCGAAGCCATTGTGAATAAATCCGGTTCAACGGCCGATTGGATGGCAAAGCACGGCGTCAAGTTTGATATCAAGTCGGCGGCTAAGGATACCAATCAGGAGCAGCAGGCCCATCGGGATGATCCCATTAAGTCGGATATATATCATCACTATCTCGATACCAACGCCGCATATAAAAGTCTGTACGACAGTTTCCTGAAGGCCGGCGGGGAATTGCTGAAGAATACCGCCGCGACGTCGCTGATTCAGGAAAAGGACGGCCAGGTTACCGGCCTCATTGCCAAGAAAGCGGACGGCGGCAAGTTAATCGTTCATGCCAAAGCGGTTATTATTGCCAGCGGTGGATTCGGCGGTAATGAAAAAATGGTGCGGGAAGTCATGAATACGCCGAATATTCACGTATTGGCCTGGCCGAATCAGGGTGAAGGCACCAGGATGGCCTGGGCGGCGGGCGGAGCGCAATGGAACCTGCATTCCGCATTAATTCATGCCTGCAAATTGGTGGGTATTACCTCATCCGCTACGGCGGATAAAGGAAATGCCGAAAACGACAGTCCGCTTATCTGGCTCTTGAAATCACCGCTATTATGGGTGGACGCCAATGGTCAGCGCTTTGGCGATGAAGGCCTGGTCTACGATACGGCCTATTGGGCCAACGTGTCGTATTCGGTGGGCGGTAAATATTACATAGTCCTCGATAGCCAGACGCTGAATGCCTATACCAAGAAATCATTCCCCTTCGCTTTATCCGGCGCGGGACCGGCCAATCCACCCAAGGGCGGGGATTTTGTGGCGCTGGCGGATGCCGCGGTTGACGGCGGTAAAAGTAAAAATATCTTCAAAGGCCAGACTATCGAAGAATTGGCGAAAAATATTGGAGTGGCAGCCCGGCTATTGGGAAAAACCGTTTCACATTATAATGATTTGATCAAAGCCAAAGCAGACCCGGATTTTGGCAAAAAGCCCGAATATCTGGTTTATTCGGTGAAATCCGGTCCCTTTTATGCGTTCGAAACCCAGGTGGTAAGTTTAAGCAGTATCGGCGGGGTGAGGGTGAACGCCAAATTACAGGTCACCGATATCAACGCCAAACCCATTCCGGGATTATATGCGGTGGGAAATGTTGCCGCAGGTTTTTATAGTGGTCCGGGCTATCCCCTATGAAGGCTTAGCCAACGGCTTTGCCCTGAACTCTGGTCGTATTGCCGGAGAAAACGCGGCTAAAGCCGTCGCTATGGCGCATTAATAATTAGCCGGGGTGCTCATGGGTGCGCTTAGCGCAATAGGGAAAAAAACGGGGAATGGCTGATTTCCCCCGGCCCCGGCCAGTTATTAAATATAACGTTGTTTTATTGATAAATTTATTATTGAAATTGGCAGCAATATCGTTTGCCGCAGGAGTGCGGTGAAAAGATGTCGTATTGCTCCCGCGTTATTTCTATTAAAGGGGTTGGTATGGGCGTTTCGCGTCGCGGGTTTATTATGGGAATAGGCGGGGCCGCATTGGCGGCCAACCCTATTAACCGTATTCTGGCGGAGGTCATTAATCCGCAAACTCTCGTCATTGGTAATATCCGCTACGGCATGGTGCATGATGAAACAAAATGCATCTGCTGTCGTGCCTGTATTCTGCCTTGCCACAGAGAGAACAAGGTTCCGGCGGAGGTCACGCGGCTGGATAGCCTGGATAACGGAACATACCGGGAGCTGAACAAGAACTCGCGGCAGTTTGTGCGTAAATCCTGCCAGCATTGCGATAACCCGCCGTGCGTGGCGGTCTGTCCCACCGGCGCGTCCTACAAGGATCCCAAAACGGGCATTGTGGATGTCCACCACGATCGCTGTGTCGGGTGCCGGTACTGCCTGGCCGCCTGTCCCTATCATGTGCGTTTTATCCATCCGCTATCGAAAACGGCGGATAAATGCAATTTCTGCCGGGATACCAATCTGGCCGCCGGCAAGCCGCCCGCCTGCGTGGCGATTTGCCCGGTGAAAGCGTTGACCTTCGGTAATCTGGACGATCCCGACAGTGATATCGCCAAACTTATCGCCAGCAAAACCGTATACCGAAACAAGCTGTATTTAGGCACTTCCCCCAAGCTTTATCATATTGCCGGTAAATTCGGAGAGATACGAGGATGAACACTGCCTTTCATTTCGATACCCTGGTCTGGGATTGGCCGATAGCGGTTTACCTGTTATTGATAGGTATTTCATCCGGCATGGTGATAATAGCCGTTTTGCTTAAAAGATATATCCTCGTGGTGAATGCCGCCGACGATGGCGTTATCAAAGCGACGACCATTATCGCGCCGTTGACGGTCATTTTGGGGCTGGTGATCCTTATTTTCCATTTGGCGCGCTCATGGACCTTTTGGTATTTGATGGTGTTTTATAATCCCCATTCGATTATGTCTCTGGGGGTGATGCTGTTTCAGATTTATATGGCGGTGTTGATATTGTGGATAATCGCCATTTATCAGGCAAAGATCAGCGATATCATCAATCTAGCCTGGGTAAGCCGCCTGGTGCGCCTCATCGCCAAAGGGGAACGCGGGCTGGATATCATTATGATCTTTTTGGCCGTCCTGTTAGGCGTCTATACCGGCTTTCTCCTGTTGGCCTTAAAATCCTACCCGTTACTGAACAATCCGGTATTGCCTTTGCTTTTTCTGGCCTCCGGCCTGACGTCGGCCGTTGCCATGGCGATTTTGTGCGGCCTGATGTTTTATAAACAATCGGTCCATTCACCGTCACTGGCCTTTATTCATAAACTGGAACTGCCGCTTATCATTATGGAGTTCGGTCTGCTGGCGGTTTTTTTTATTGGCCTGATCTTTGGCGGCGGGCAGAAGGAAGTGGCGGCCACCACCGCGTTAAGGGGATTTTGGGGCGCCGTTTTTTGGCTGGGTGTTATGGGGCTGGGTATCTTATTACCCATCGCCCTAAAATTGTTGTGCAGCGAACGTACCAAATTCAATAAGGCCTACCTGGTGACGATGTCCGCTATCGGACTTTGCAGCGTGTTCATACTCCGCATGTTTATATTGTATGCGGGACAGATGGTAATGGCATAGATGAATAACTCAACCTGGCTTCTGAGCATTGCATCATTAACGTTTTTCATGCAATCACTGGATACCACCATGCTATATCTGGCTATCCCTTCCATAGCGGAGGCATTACACCAGTCCTCTCTGGGCATGGGGATAGTGGTTGTTTCTTATATGCTGACGGTGATGATATTGACGCCGGTGTGCGGATGGCTGGCGGATACCTATGGCTATCGGCGAATCTATCTATTATCGTTGGGCCTGTTTACTTTGGGGTCTTTTGTGCGCCTCGGCTAATACGTTAACCGGTCTTATTCTAGCGCGCTTTTACAGGGCCTCGGGGGCGTTAATGCTGCCGGTGATGCGGGTTGTCATTTTGAAAACAACCTTGCCGGCGGAAAAGCTATCCGCCTTGAATAAAATCACTTTATTGGGACTGGGGCACGCTGCTGGGGCCGCCGTTAAGCGGGTTCCTGATCACCGCCTTCTCCTGGCGAATGATTTTCCTGATCAATATACCCTTCTGCCTGATTTGTTTTATCCTGGCAAAAAAATATATGCCGGAACAGATAAGGTCACAAGGGCGGGGAAGCTTCGATACGATAGGATTTATGCTGGTGGTGCCGGCATTATTATTTATCTTGCTGGGTTTATTGGGTATCGGTAAACAATATTTTACCAGCATATGGGTAATAACATTTTTTTTGCTGGCAATGGTGTTGTTATACAGTTATAAAAATCACCAGGACAAAACACTTGAGCCTTTATTTACGCTTTCGTTGTTTAGGCACAGAACCTTTGCCGTGGGCATCGCCAGTAATATTTGCGTACGGATTTTTTTAGCGTCGATACCCTTGGTGCTGTCGCTGATGCTGCAACTGGAATTTAAATATTCACCGGCGGGGGTCAGTATCATTATGCTGTCACTGGCGGCAGGATCGCTGAGCGCCAGGTTCCTGTTGCGACCGGCATTGGCGTGGTGCGGCTATCGGTGTTTATTGCTTATTGCGACGACGGCCAGCGCGACATTGATTTACGCCTTGACCCTTTCGCCTTTGAACGGTTCGCTGGATAGTATTGTTGTATTGATATTTGTGCTAGGATTTTTACCTCTGTGCTGTATGCCACCATGAATACTTTGACGTTCAGTGAGTTGACGGATGAAACCTATAATGACGGCAATAGCCTGCTTATATTGAGTCAATTACTTTCAATCATAATAAGCGTTACGTTAACATTCGCGTTGCTTCGTTATGTTAACTACGCAGATAATGCAAGGGGGTTAGAAAATTACCATGTGTCATTTTTATTAATGAGCCTGGGACTGTTTTTATGTTGCTTCATTTTTTTACGATTGGATAAAAATGATGGCGATATTTTTATTCAAAGGACGCAGAAATAAAAAATGCGGCAATACAATTAATAATCCAGCCTGCCGTTAACACCGGCTGGGCATGATGACCTAATGATTTTAGCAAGACGTACCTTATAAATGATAACCAGAGTCGGATAAAAACGCGCTGATAACTCGGCCGTTTCCGTCCTATTACCTCAATGGGATAGAACAATGAAAATAACACATCATAATATATTTACCAGAATGCTATGTTCCGGCGCGATCCTGTGCGGCATGGTGCTGACGAGCAGCGCAGCGCTTGCCGCCGGCGACGCGGAATCTTCTGAGCGCCCGTTGTCCGACGCGGGGGCATGGCTGTCGGAGCACGGCGTCACCCCGCATATCATGGCGTCCCAGCTTTGGTTGGGCAACCCCAGCGCGGGGACCTCTACCAATGAGCAGCAATCATATACGATGTTTTTCGCCGGCGCGGATTTCGATCTGGATCGTATGGGGCTGATTCCCGGCGGCACCGTCCACTTCATGCAGCTGTGGGTGCCCTTTAGCAGTAATACCTTATATGGCAATAGCGCCGGCGGCATGCTGGCCGGCGATCCGCCGCCCTATATACCCAAGGTGGCGCACCTGCTGCGTTTTGGCTATGAACAGAAACTGTTCAACGACCGGCTGTCCATTGAGGTCGGCAAGAGCAACCCCGGCCAGTTTGTCGGCTTCACCAACTGTAATATACAGTCGTCCTGCGTCAATACCGTACTTAATAAAACGGCGGGTTTTGCACCCGCGCCTTATGCCGGCTGGGGGGCACATGCCAGCTACCACTTTACGCCGGAGCTGGAGTCTAACATTGGCGTCTGGCGCACTTATCAGGCGTTTCCGTTCACCAACGGCTGGGAACGATGGGACGACGACTACGATTCCGGTAGTACCCTGTGGGTCGCCAACGTAGCGCGGCGCGTTAGCTGGCAGCAGGAACCCTATCCCTTCAACTGGGAGGCGCTGGCGTTTCACAACAATCTGCAATACAACGACGCCTACTCCACGGTAAACGGCACCTCAAAGGTATACGACAGCAGCGCCGCGGTGCTCACCCACAAAAACGTCTCCGGCTTCTATCTCACGGCAAAAAAAGCCTTATGGCGGCGTGACGGCGGAGCCGATCTCCGCAATCCCGCGCCCAGCGCCGTTAGCCTGCACGGCAGTTGGTCGCAAACCTTGCAATCGGATGCCTACACGGGGATAGCCACGTTGGCCGACGCCGGGCTTATCTGGTCGGGACCCTGGCAGAGCCGCCCCTTTGACAGTTATGGTTTGACGTTCCGCTGGGGCAGGCTGACGGACGGAGAACACCGCTACTTGCAGGATATGTTCGATTCCCAGGGCGGAACGGGCTGGTCGGTGCCGCGCAACGAGCAGCAGTTGAGCATCGATGCGTCCTTTATGGTGACGCCGGAGGTCAATTTGACGATGACCGGCTCTCGTGTCTGGAACAACACCAACTTCCAGTATCCCTATACCAACGTCAAATCGGAGGATGGCTACACATTCTGGCTTCAGGTCAACGTGATGCTGGATAAACTGCTGGGTTTGTGACCGGGGCGGACAGCGATATTGCCGGTGCGGCCTGGCGCCGGCAATGCATGTTTACCGCTATCATCCCTGATAGCAGACCGGCTCCGTATCATGGCTGGATCGTCTGCGCCCGATGCCCAGGGATTGCAGTTTCCTGACGATTGTGGGTTGGGAAACCCCCAGGGCGGCGGCAATAAGATAGGTGGTTTTATATTTTTCCACTGCCAACATCAGCACGGTCCTTTCGACGGACGACATGATGTCCGCCAGGGATTTGTTATCCTGCATTTGTTTTGCACAAAATCGAATAGCTCATCGTCGATACTATCGGTGCACGATAGGTGATTGTTTTATTTAACAGCGGCGAGATCATCTCTTCCGTGATAAAGTTTTCCTCGGAACAAATGTACAAATACTCAATGATATTTTCCAATTCTCGGATATTTCCAGGCCAAGGGTAATCAACCAATGTTTTCAATGTTTGTGGTGTGAATCTGATGATTCTGTTATAAACGGCATCAAATTTATGCAGAAAGTATTCAATCAATATCGGAATGTCAGACGCTCTTTCCCTTAAGGGAGGAAGGTGGATGGGAATAAGGCTAAGTCGGTAAAAGAGATCCGCACGAAATTGCTTTTCAGCAATTTTTTTATCCAGATCTGAATTAGTCGCGGCAATGATCCGTATGTTTAAGCCGATAGGCTTCGTGCCGCCCAAACGAACGATCTCTTTTTGCTGCAAGACGCGCAATAGTTTCGCCTGGGCCTCAAAAGGCAAATCGCCAATCTCATCAAGGAATATTGTTCCTCCGTTCGCCTGCTCGAAAAAGCCGGCTCTGCTTGACGTGGCGCCGGTGAACGCCCCTTTTTCATAACCAAACAGTTCTCCTTCTATAAGGGCGGTCGGTATCGCCGAACAATTGAGTTTGATAAAGGGTCTACCCGCTCGTGAGCTCAATCTTTGGATATTTTCGGCAACCACTTCTTTACCTGTGCCGGATTCCCCACGAATTAAAATAGTCGCGTCTGTTCTTGCGACTCTTAACATGATCCGCTTCAGCTCTTCCATGGGCTTGCTGATACCGATTAAATTGTCAAAGGGCGCGGGGGCAGGTAAACGCTTTTTTCCCAGCAAATCATGATAAGAATCGAAGGAGTAAATTGGATAATTAAATTTGGCGTGTAATTTTTGAAAAAAGGATTCTGCATAGAGAATGGAAACCACGTGCTCAATCTTGTTTTCTTCATCGAGCACCGGCATGCCGGACACAAAAGCCATTTTTTCGGGCAAAAGATGATGGACAAAAAAAGCCATTGCCTCTTTTTTTTGTTTCAACACTTCTGTGGTAATCGCATGTTTGAAATATTTTCCTTCTTTAATGATATCATCGATAGTTCGGCCTAGGATAGCATCAGCGTCTATGATGGGATTTTCACGTAGGTAAGCCTGGTTGATATATTCCGTGACGCCGCTTGAGTCAGTGATGTAGATGGGGCACTCCAGGGTGTCGACGATTTTTTTGAAATCAATGGCGGTCTCGTTGGCCGATTGAATAAAATTTCCGCTGGACATGGTGACCCTCATGAAAAACTGTGATTGAGAAAGAATCCTGTCTTAAGTCAAAGGACCTGAAGCCGGCATGGATGTCCTGGAGCTTTGACGCTGATACAGTATTGTATTAATAAAATACAATAATTAATGTTAGGTGAGGTTATAAATAAAATAGATTGCGGGTTATGTGAAATAAATCACATATCTCCGCCAGTCAGACCGGCCATCAATATTTTTGATATTAAGTAATATGATTGTAATAAGAATAATAAAATGATGTTGAATATGGAGCGCTTTGTGTCATTAAGCAACTCATTCACGCAAGAAAAAGAGATGATCAGAAACGAATGAACGATGCTTCATGTCATTAAATTTCCGGGATAACCAGATAGCGGGGTTTAGCCGTTACCTCACCACCAGTCCGATGACCAGCGCAATGCCGATGCCCACCAGAGGCGAGGCGCGGCACGATAACACTATCGCGCCCATGATAACCATCGCCACGCCCAGCAGATCCGTGGCGGCATGTGCAGCAAGGGCCGCGCTGGAGGGAATGAGCAGCGCGATGACCGACAGGCTCAGGGAATGCATGACCGCGCGAAAGCGTGGCAGATGTAACAGTCGGCTGCGGAGGTTTTCAAGTATGATAACCAGAAAGGGGGGAATAACCAGCGCCAGCGTGGCCGCGCCGGCACCTTTGATACCGCCGATGAAGTAACCCGCCACTACCAGGTAGAGACCGTTGGGACCGGGTGAAATATTGCCGATGGCGAGGGCATGCAGCAGCAGGTTGTCGGCCGGCAGCCCGGCGCTTTGGATCTGGCCGCGCAGGATGGGCAGGGAGCTAAGACCGCCGAAGCCAACAAGATTTGCCGCCAGTACTACCAGAAAAATCCGCTCCAGGCTCATGGTTCAGGTCGTTCCCCTGAAGACTCCTCCGGGGGGTGTTTTTCCAGTTTATTGAACAGGCCGGGCAACAGCAACGCAAGTACGATGGCTATTCCCATGACCATAAGCGGATTGGCCACCAGAAACGCCAGGCCGGTGTAGGCCATCACGATGACCGTGGTGAGCACAACACGGCGTCCGGCAAAAGAGTCCCGCAGCAGTTGCAGCGTCATCGCGATGGCGAAGCCGGCCGATGCGGCAACGATGGCGTGCAGGGGTGTGATGGTGGAGGGCAGGCCGTTGATGAGTTGATAAAGTTTCGACAGGGCGAGGGTTATGGCGAGTGCGGGCGTCAGCAGTCCCGCCAGTCCGGCGAACATGCCGGGGACACCGGCCACCGCGCGGCCGACAAGCAGGGTTTGCGCCAGGATACTGATACCGGGCGTCAGGCGCGACAGCACCACGATATCGAGAAACTGTTGTTCGTTCATCCAGCCGTGGCGGATGCAGGCTTGGCGCATGGCGGCGATGGTAGCGCTTCCGCCGCCAAACGCGGTCGAGCCTATTTTTGCAAAGACGACCAACACTGCCAAGGCACCTGACAAGGGGTGGCGATGCTGGGTCCGTCGTCTTTGCATTGCCCCCTCTCTTATCCAGGTGACTATTGTCGGCGATGTTTAAACCTAGAATTTCCAGCTACGATCGATGGTGGCGATGTCGATTTCAACGCCGTCCGGATCCAGGAATTTGAAGAAACGCGGCGGCACTTGCTCTTTATCTTCACCGTACCACTGGATGCCGTATTCCTTTAATGCTTCCATGACGCCGACGATGTTATCGGTTTCGACACCGATGTGATTTGGGCCTAAAGTACCTTGAGCCCATGGAGCGAATTCCACGCGTTCATCCGGACACAGCAGCGAATAGTTAACTTCACCGTCGCTCATGTCGATAGCTCTACCCGGATAATGACCTGGAGTACGTGCTGGACCCAGTCGTTTGAAGCCGAGCACTTTTTCATAAAAAGTGGCGGCTTTTTCCAGATCTTTGGTTACTACACCTATATGGCGAATACGCATCCCATCTCTCCTCTATACTGACAATGTCTTCTATAAGGAAACTATGTCCTCCGTAAGGACAAACTGGATATTGCAACGTACTTTGCATGAAGTCAAGACTGAGATGTTCTTGTTGTGGACAAAAGATCACAAAATTGACAATATTGTCTGGCATACAGAATATAACAAAGGGGTGATATGTGCGCGACGGTCCAAATTCCAGCGGTGGCAGCGAGCCTAGCTACCCCATCTCTTCGGTAGATAATGCGCTTCGCCTGTTGCTGCTGTTCCGCGAGCAACAGAGTATGCGCCTAACCGAGGCCTGCAACTATCTTGGGGTGGCCCATTCCACCGCTCATCGTTTGCTGGCGATGCTGATTCATCGGGGGTTCGTCCGGCAGGACGATACCAGGGCGTACCGGCCGGGGCCGATGCTGGTTGAGATCGGGCTGGCGGTGGTGCAAAAAATGGATGTCAGGATGCATGCGCGTCCGTTTCTGGAAAAACTGGCGGCCAAATTTGGAGAAACTGTCCATCTGGTGACACTCGAGGGGGACAAGGTGCGTTATATCGACGCGGTGGAGAGCGATCGGACGCTGCGGGTGATAGCCCGCACAGGCCAGATCCTCTATGCCCACTGCACCTCGGCGGGCAAAGCGATGCTGGGGGAACTGACGCCGGAACAGGTTCGCACTTTGTACGCTAATAAGAAACTGCTGCCGCAAACCTCCAGCTCCATCAAGTCCATGGATGCCCTGGAAAGCGCGTTGGACGATGTGCGCAGCCTGGGTTACGCCACCAATTATGAAGAAAGCGAAGAGGGAGTGGGTTCGGTGGCCATCGCCCTGGTGAACGCGGCCAATCGGCCTGTGGCCTCCATGGCGGTAGCGGTGCCCGTGACCAGGCTGGTGCCTGAGATGCAGGCCAATATTGTCAAGGCTTTGAAGGAGGTACGGCAGCAGTTCCGCGACCTGCCGGTTTGATTTATTTTATATGAATCAGCATAAGGCGGGATTATCGCCCTGTGCCCGGGACGGCATGACTGGATGACATATCGGTGATGCCGTTTTTTTTTGTAACATTTTTGACACCTTCCGGCCCGATTTTGGTCCTTCCGGCAACGGAAAAGATTCCTCCATCACATTGTGGAAAGTTAACCTGCAACTATTCTTGACGCCCGCTTCAATTTCTCTTATATCTCGGCAATGATGTCTATAGAAAAGAAATAATGTCTGTTATACGGAGGTATGGAATGCGTCGTGCTGATGTTGCGTTCGGAAGCGTGGTTGCAATAGTGGCGGCTGCCGTATTGATAATGGCCTGGCAAATGCCTTTTTATTTGAACAATGTCCCTGGTCCGGGTTTTCTGCCCAGAATCATCGCCTTTGTCTTGTTGATACTGGGATTGATTCTTGTGGCGCAAAGCCTGCGTCCCTCAATACCGGAAGTCCGTGCGATAGGGGTGGTAAATCCTATCGAAACCAAAACCCACGGCAAACCGGACCCTAAAGAAATCGCGCCGCATTTTTTCCCCAAAAAGACGGTGGCTGTATTTATCGGATATGTGGTCGCAGTTCCGCTCTTCGCTTCAATCGGGTTCGTCCTGACGGGGGTATTGCTGATGGCGTATCTGCTGCTCTATGTGGAAAAACGGCGCAGTGTCGCATCGTATATCGCTCTGGTCGCCGTACCCATAGCAATTTACCTCCTATTCGTCCAGGTCCTCAGCATTGAGCTGCCAACCGGCCTGCTCAATACCGGAATTCTTGGCATCTGACGCGATAATAAGAGAGAACTATCATGTCCCTACTCTATAACATGCTCGACGGTTTCGTGGCGGCCTTATCCTTCACGAATCTGATGTGGATAGTGATCGGCGCATTATTGGGTACCCTGATCGGCATCCTGCCGGGTTTGGGCAATCCGGCGGCGACGCTGGCCATTCTGCTGCCCTTGACGTTGCGGCTGCCGCCCACCACCGGCCTTATCATGATGGCCGGTATATATCACGGTTCGAAATTTGCCGGCGCCACAACGGCGATTTTATTGAATATCCCCACCGAGACGTCGTCGGTGGTGCTTTGCTATGACGGGCACGAGCTTGCCAAGCAGGGACGGGCCGGCGCGGCGATGGGGATGTCCGCCATTTCCGGGTTCATTGCCAGCACCATCGGCGTGATCGGCTTGACCTTTGCCGCGCCGGTAGCCGCCCGGCTGGCGGTACAGTTCGGTCCGCCGGAATTCGCCATGCTGATGATTTTCGGCCTGCTGCTGGTTATCTCCCTGGCGGGCAAATCCCCGGTAAAGGGGCTTATTTCCATGTTCTGCGGACTGCTGGTGTCCACGGTGGGGGCGGATATATTCTCCGGCGCCCAGCGGTTCACCTTCGGCAGCGTGAATTTGTATGACGGCATCGAATTTTTAGTCGTGACGTTGGGTCTGTTCGCGGTGGGCGAGGTATTAATCAATACCGGCAAAACCATGGAAAAGGCCAATCCGATGGCGGCGCCCAAACACCTGCGGGAATATTTACCCACCTGGGCCGACATTAAACAGTCGCGCCTGGCCATCACCATCGGCACCCTGGTGGGGTTTTTCATCGGCTCGCTGCCCGGCGGCGGCTCCACCATCGCCTCGTTTGTGTCCTATGCCATGGTGAAAAGCACCTCTAAACATCCGGAAAAATTCGGCACCGGCGTGATTGAAGGCGTGGCGGGTCCCGAAGCGGCCAACAATTCCGAATGCGGCGGCAGCATGATCCCGCTGCTAAGCCTGGGTTTGCCGGGCAGCGCCAGCACCACTGTGATGCTGGCCGCCCTGTTGTTATACGGCATTCAGCCCGGACCGCTGCTGTTCACCAATCACCCGGAAATCGTTTGGCCGGTTATCGCCAGTCTCTATCTGGGCACTATCGCACTGTTGGTCCTTAACTTGCCGATGATTCCGGTCTGGGTGCAGATACTGCGTATTCCCTACTGGTTGCTCTATCCCATCATTCTGCTGCTGGCGGTGGGGGGGGCCTATAGCGTAAGGGGTTCCATCTTTGATGTGTGGCTCCTGATGGGCTTTAGCGCTTTCGGTTACCTGTTCAGGCGATTGGGAGTACCGGCGGCGCCCATGCTGATGGCGTTTGTCTTGGGCCCCGAAGCGGAGCTCGCTTTCCGTCAATCCCTGATGCTTTCCAATAACAAATTGTCGATTTTTGTCGAACGGCCGATATCCGCCGGCATTCTCGGCGCCATCGTCCTGGTGGTGCTGTTCTCTGTATACAGTCGGATGAAACAGCGGAGCAAGGTCTTGTCCCCGCGCTAGAGCAATGGGTCGTATTAACGGGCGTCCGCAGAGCCGCCTGAATAACAGGAGAATTAAAATGATGATATTACGTCGAGTTGCCTATCTTGCCGTTGCGGGTTTACTGATGACCACCCTGGCGGCGTGTAATGATGATAATGATGCGGCTAAACCCAGCAATGTGCAGTTTGTGGTAGATACCGGCCCCGGCGGCGGCAGTGATTTGTTCGCCCGTAATATAGTGAAGATAGCCCGTCAAAACAAAATTATGGATGACAATTGGCCGGTGCTGTCGCGGCCGCAGGGCGGCGGATTAGGGGCCATGAATTTCATGGGGGAAAAGAAAGGGCAGCCCAACTTCATTGCGGCCTTTACCTCAAAATGGATTTCCAGCGGTTATACCGAACCTAACGCTACCACCACCGTCAAGGATTTGACCGTTATCGCCCTGCTGGCGGATGAGCAGCAAATCGTGGCGGTGCCGGCCAATTCACCCTATCACACCTTCAAGGAATTCCTTGATGGGGCCAAACAAAACCCCGGCCAACTGGTACAGGTGGGGGGAGCCTACCAATCCGTGGACAACCTCGCCGCGCTGCAGATTGAGAAGAATACCGGCACCAGCTGGAAATATCTCTCCTTTGCCGACGGCGGTCCGCGTATCACCGCCTTGCTGCGGGGCGACGCGCAGATCATGATCGGCGCGCAAACCGATTTCTCCGAACAGGTGGCGGCGGGCCAGATGCGCCTGATCGGCGTATTGGGCGACGCGCGCAGCAAGCAGTATCCGGACGTGCCGACATTGGCCGAGCAGGGCATTCCCACCCAGGGCATTCCCGATCAATTGCAATTTCGCGGTATCGCGGGACCGGCAAACATGAAACCGGAAACCGTGGCCTATTACCGGGATATCTTCGCCAAACTGGTGAAGACCCCCGACTGGGATAAGTACATGCAAGAGGAAGGCGATAGGACGCTGTTTGTGACCGGCGATGATTTAAACAAGACGTTAGACCAATACAGCCAGGACATTCAACAATTGATCAAGCTGCTCAAGGGGAATAAATGATATGTCTGTTGATATGACTGAAGTATCGCGGCCAGTCACCAAAACGCGTCAACTGGGTATATTTGCGGCTTCGCTCAGCTTTTCCGCTCTGCCGCCGGAAGTCATTCATTATGCCAAACGCGCCTTTGTGGATTGGAGCGCCGCGGCAATTGCCGGCGCGGGAGAGCCGGGAGCGCGCAAGCTCCAGAAAGTCATCTCGGCCCTTGGGCAGGGCGGACCGGCGAATATTATTGGTACGTTATTGACCGCCAATGCGCCTTATGCCGCGCTGTGCAATGCCTATGCCTCTCATTTGCTGGACTATGACGATGTGTTCAATCCCATCGAAACCACCATTCACCTGAGCTCAGGCGTCTGGCCGGCGGTGGTGGCCATCGCGCAACTGCGCGGGCTGAGCGGCCAGGACATGATCACCGCCTATGTCGCCGGTTTTGAAACCGGCGCGCGGGTGGCGAAGGCGGCGGGACCGAGCCATTATCAAAGCGCCTGGCATGTAACCGGCACCATGGGCCACGTTGCGGCGGCGGCGGCGGCGGCCAACGCCCTTAAGCTCTCACCGGAAGCCGCCACCCATGCCCTGGGCTGCAGCGCCACCCAGGCCGCCGGCGTGCGCGAAATCTACGGCAGCGATTCCAAAGCGCTGCACCCGGCAAAAGCGGCGATGGACGGCGTCATGTCGGCGCTTTTGGCCGAAGCGGGATTCACCTCCACGGATACCGCTATCGAAGGCCAGCGCGGATTGCTGCAGGCGGTGAGCAAAGACCCCGACAACGAGATGCTGGTGGCGGGGCTTAACAGCCAGTGGCAGTTGCCGAATAACGGCCACAAGCTGTATCCCACGGCGTCGCTGACCCATGCGCCCATTGAGGCGGGAATTGCGGCGTCGAAAGATCTGGCGACCAAAGGGGACATTGTCGGCATTGAACTGCACCTGCATCCTTTCTCCTCCGCGGTGACGGCGCTGGTGCATCCGGCCACCGGGCCGGAAGCCCGTTTCAGCACCCCCCATTGCGTGGCGGTGGCCCTGGCGCATCATGGCCTGGGATTGGGAGATTTCGACGATGCCACGCTGCGGGATCCTTTTATCACCCATTTGCGTTCCCTGGTGCGTATCGTCTCAGAGCCCACCATGGATAAGCGCGGCTGCAAGCTGGTCATTCACTGGGCCGACGGCACGAGTTCCGATTATGAAGTGCAGCGTAACCGGGGAACGCCGGACGCACCGCTGCTTGATCAGGACTTGACGGACAAACTTGCCACGGCGGCGGGCAGCCTGATGGACCCGGCGAGTGCGCTGGCATTGGTTGAACAATGCTGGACCCTGGAAGGGGTAAAGGACATCAACCAGATTATGCAAAAAATGACCGGCAAGTTGAAATAAGGTTTTCGAAATAATATTTGCCGCATTCGCGGGATAAACGTCCAACCGGCATTGTTATGCCGGTATGGGTGCCAATGGCATAAGTGAAATATTAATCCGACACGTATTCGGCAGGGGTAGATGTATACATAAAACAGTTGAGGGCAATTATAATGATGAAGCGCAATATTCTTGCAATGTTCATTCCGGCTCTGTTAACCGCGGGTGCAGCTTATGGGGCGGAAATCTATAATAAAGACGGCAACAAATTGGATCTGTATGGCAAAATCGACGCCATGCACTACTTCTCCAGCGCCAGCGACGGCGGTTTTGCCGGCGATGGCGATCAAACCTATGTCCGCACCGGCTTCAAGGGCGAAACCAAGATTAACGACCAACTCACCGGCTACGGCCAGTGGATTTACGAGTTCGCCGGCAATGATACCGAAAGCGGCCCGGATCACGTTGACGGCGACCATACCCGCGTGGGCTTCGCCGGGTTGAAATTCGCCAATTACGGTTCTGTGGATTACGGCCGTAACTGGGGCGTGGTATACGACTCTCTTGGCTGGACCGATATGTTGCCGGAGTTCGGCGGCGATACCGCCTATACCGATAACTTCATGGCCGCCCGCTCCACCGGTCTGGCCACCTATCGCAACACCGATTTCTTCGGCTTGGTTAAAGGCGTTGACTTTGCGGTGCAATATCAAGGCAAAAATGACCGTTCCGACGACCCGAAACGCTCCAATGGCGATGGCTACGGCGGTTCAATCTCGTACGTTTCACCTATTGGCGTGGGTATCGTAGGGGCGTATGCGTCATCCGATCGCACCGATGCCCAGAATGCCAGTGATTACGGCCGGGGCGACCGGGCGGAGGTGTGGTCGACCTCGCTGAAATACGATGCCAACAACATCTATCTGGCGGCTACCTATGCTGAAACCCACAATGCAACCTGGTTGTCGAATAATCTGCAAACCAACGCCGCCGGCGATAACCTATCCGGTTTCGCCAACAAAACCCAGGATACCCTGATTGTGGCCCAGTACCAGTTCGATTGGGGTCTGCGTCCGTCCATTGCTTACGGCCAGTCCAAAGCGAAAGATGTGGAAGGCATCGGCGATGCCGACCTGTTCAAATATTATGAACTCGGCGCGACGTACTTCTTCAACAAAAACCTCTCCACCTATGTTGACTACATCATCAATGTGCTCAATAAAGACAACCCGCTGGGCTATTCCTCGGGCGACACCGTAGCTGTTGCCCTGGTGTATCAGTTCTGACATCTATTCTCTATAGTCGCTGTTGCAGCGACTATAGAGGCAGAGGCCAATGATGATTATGCTTTCGATGAGACGATATCGATGAAAATAGTGCCGAATTCATCCACTCTCACCCGACCGGAAGGGCCGACGACAATCGTACATTCCCGCTCCTCGATAATTGCCGGGCCGTCGAACGACAAGCCTGCCCCCAGCGCGTAGCGATCGTAGATGGGCGTCTGGATAAAGTCCTTCAGTTCCGGGAAATAGACCCGGCGCGCGCCTTTCTCTCTTTGCGTATTCCGGGGGGCATGCAGTTTGGGCAGGCGAATATCGGGATCATGGCCGCTCACCGTAGCGCGGCAAGTGATCAACTGCACCGCCAGGTGCCGGTGTTCATGGCCGAACTTTTCCCGATGGGTGGTATAAAACAGCTCGCAAATGCCACGGTAATCCCCAGCCTTTACCAATTCCTCCGGGATATCCAAGGTCATCTCATGGCCTTGGCCCTTGTGACGCAAATCCAGCTGATACTGGACTTTTATCTCCTCGGGTTGCGCACTCAGCTTGACCCCGGCCAGCAGCGCCGTGCCTTCCGTTACCATTTCCTCGAACAAGGCGGCGATATGCGGCCAGGTTTGCCCGTTTACCTCTACCACCAGCGAGCGCGCATAATCAAAGGAGATGCCGGAGGTCACCAGTCCCATGGCCGATGCTGCGCCCGCGCCGTTCGGCACGATAATGCCTTTCATGCCCGCCGAGCGCGCCAACTCGTAGGCGTGAGCCGGACCGGCGCCGCCGAAGGCAAACAGATAGAACTTTCTCGGGTCGTCCCCCCGTTCGGCAATGTGCACTTTCATCGCGGATATCATGCTTTGGTTAACAATTTCATAAATGCCGGCGGCGGCTTTCTCCACGGAGATAGCCAGGGGATCGGCGATATTTTCCTTTATGGCGCTCCTGGCGGCCTGCTCATCCAGCGTCATGGCGCCGCCGAGGAAATAGCCGGGATTAAGATAACCCAGCACCAGGTTACTGTCGGTCACCGTGGGCAACCGGCCGCCCTGCCCGTAACAGGCGGGCCCGGGCTGGGCGCTGGCGCTGCGCGGTCCCACTTTAAGCAGGCCCATTTTATCCATGGCGGCGATGCTGCCGCCGCCGGCGCCGATTTCAATCAGTTCGATAATCGGCATTTTCACCGGCAGGCCGCTGCCTTTCTTGAACCGGGCCACGCGGCCGAATTCGAAGGTGCCCGACTTGGCCGCTTCGTAGTCCTTGACCAATCCCACCTTGGCGGTGGTCCCGCCCATATCGAAGGTCACCAGGCTCGGGATGCCCATCTGCCTGGCGTAGAAAATCGCCGCCAGCACCCCGGCCGCCGGCCCGGATTCCAGCATGCGGATGGGGTATTCCTTGGCGACGTCCACGCCGGTCACCCCGCCGGCGGACAGCATCATATAGAGCTTGTTGCGATAACCGACGTCGGCCAGGGTCTGGGACACCAGGTCCAGATAGTTGGCGGTAATGGGTTTGGCATAGGCGTTGGCCGCGGTGGTGCTGGTGCGTTCGTATTCGCGGATTTCCGGCGCCACGGACGAAGACGTGCTGATGGCGATACCCGGCAGTTCCCGCGCCAGTATGGCGGCCGCCTGCCGTTCATGGGCGGGATTACGGTAGGCGTGC
This sequence comes from Sodalis ligni, assembly GCF_016865525.2. NCBI lineage: Bacteria > Pseudomonadati > Pseudomonadota > Gammaproteobacteria > Enterobacterales > Bruguierivoracaceae > Sodalis > Sodalis ligni. The sequence continues at coordinate 2,232,055 of NZ_CP075169.1, forward strand.
ATAAAGGCAATGGCCACCGAACGGACCTCCAGGGCGGCCAACTGCCGGGCCAGGGCCACTACCTGCGCTTCATCCACCGGAGTGAGAACCTCTCCGTCGCTGGTGATGCGCTCGTCTATTTCGAAGCGCAGATTCCGCGGGATAAGCGGCGCGGGTTTAACCATAAACAGATCATACAGGTCATAGCGGACTTCGCTGCCCATCTCCAGGGTATCGCGAAAGCCTTTGGTGGCCACCAGGGCGGTTTTCAGGCCGCGCCGCTCAATCAGGGCGTTGGTGATAAGGGTCGTGGCGTGAATGGCCACTTCAACGGATGCGCCGTCGAGGCCGCTTTTCCTGAACAGCCAATCAAGACCCTTGTTGACGCCCCGCGCCGGGTCGTCCGGGGTGGTCAGGCACTTCTCCAGTAACATTTCTCCGGTGGTTTCGTTGGTCAGGACGAAATCGGTAAAGGTGCCGCCGATATCAAAACCGAGGCGATATTTGGCTGTCATCATGTTGTCCCATATTATCTAATACGAATGGTATACCCGTCATACTTCAAGTTGCAGTCGCTGTTCAAATCTGTTCCAGACAGATTTATCGCTGCGTCGCCGCCTTCCTGCAACTCGAATTATTTAGGGTATATCCTCATAACCATTAACGGAGACCGGATTATTTTCCGGCGTAACCATATATGTCGCCGGCGGCCCGACGGCTCACCAGACCCAGCTCGATGTCGGTTTCCACCAGGGCGCGGTCGCGCTCAAGAGGATTGCCGATGCCGCCGCCGCCGGGCAGGTGCAGGGTCAGCATCTGGCCGGGCTGCAGGGCGAAGGGGTCCGGCTCGATAGGCCGGCCGTCAAGGAGCACCGCGCCTAATCCCCCCGGATGTCCTTGCAGCAATCCGTCCGAGGGATAGCGGGTATGGTCGGGCCGCACGGCGACATGCACCGGCTTATCGGATTTGGTTTCGATGCGCATAATGGAGCCCAGGCCGCCGCGATATTTGCCGGGACCGCCGGAATCCGGATGGTAAGCGCGCTCGCGGATCAATACCGGGCCGTTGGCTTCGATGATTTCCATCGGCGTTACCATCGAGCAGCCGGGAAAGGCGATGGTGGAATGCCCGTCCATGCCAATGGACGCGCCTTCGCCGCCGTTGGGCAGCATATGCACCACGAACGGCGCCCCTTCATCGTCCTGGCACATAAAGCGGATAAACCAGAAAGAACCGCTGGTGGCCTGCACGGCGTTCGGGATGACCTTGGCCAGGGCGTTGTAAATGGCGGTATGGGTATGGAAACTGGTGCGCGACCGGGCCTGCACCGCGGCGGGACGCTGGGCATTAAGAATAGAGCCCGGCGGCGCATAGCTGGTGATGGGGACGAACAGGCCCTCGTTATTGGGCAATTCCGGACAGAGGCTGCATTTCAGCGCCAGCAGCGAGTGGGCATGGGTGGCATTCATCACCACGTTGACGGCGGTGTCCGGGTTCTGCGGACTGGTGCCGGTATAATCCAGATGCAGGGTATCGCCGGCGACGGTAATCTTGAGCACAATGTTCGTCGGGCTGGTGACCCCGTCGCACAGCGCCTTGCCGAGGTATTCGCCGTCGGGGATGGCGGCGATGGCATCGCGCATCGCGTTGGCGGAGCGGCGCAAAATGAAATCCGCCACCGCATCCATTTTCTCCCTGCCGTACTCCTCCAGCATGGCGTTATAGCGTTCGGCGCCGATGCGCGCCGCGCCGACAATGGCCCCGACGTCCCCCAGCACCAGCTTGGGATAGCGCACGTTCGCTTCAATGATGCGAATCAGCTGCACGTTGGGCGCGCCGGCTTCATAGAGTTTACTGGGGGGGATTTGCAGCCCCTCTTCATACAGATCCCGCGCTTTTAATTCGTCATGGCTGCCGCCGATATCGGAAATATGCGCGGCGGAAGCGATAAAGCCGACGATGCCGCCCCGATGGAAAATCGGCATGACAATATAAAAATCCGGCAGATGGCCATGGCAAAGCCAGGGATCGTTGGTGATGAGGATATCCCCTTCCTGCAAGGTCTCCGGCGGAAAGATGTCCAGCATCGAACGGGTGGCCGACGGCAACGAGCAGGTGAACGCGGGCACGCATATCTGGGATTGGGCGATGGAGCGCGCCTGACTGTCCAATAAAATCACCGCGTAATCACGGGATTCACTGACAATGGTGGAAAAGGCGGTCCGCAGCAAAATGGCGTCCACCTCGTCCATCATGGCAATCAGGCGGTCCCATTGGATTTGCAGGCCGAAGGCATCTTCTTCAGGCGCGGTGGAGACCACATCGATTTCAATATTCATTTTAGTTTGCGATCCTTATCATTCTCCAGGCAAAACGGTTGCCGCGGCGATGGCGAATTCGATTCCGCCCCCGTGATGCATGGTGGGAATGTCATAATGGGACAGGCATGTCTTTTGCCGCGGAACAGGCGGCCGGACACTGGGGAAACGCGCGTTACCAGACCTCTTTGAGTACCCGCAGCCAGTTGCCGGACATGATTTTTTCGATTTCCCCTTCATGGAAACCCTGTTTGCTCATGGCATCCCAAACCGCCGGGGTTTTCGCCATGGACTCGTATCCCTCCGTCACATGGGTGCCGAACCGATACCAGGGTCCCAGAGAGCCGGTAATATTGGGATACAGGCCGTTTTTACCCCAGCGGGCTTCCCACTCTTCCTCGGTTTCCCCATTGGCTTCCGGCAGATCGCTGGCGAACGCCACATGGACGATACCGCCTATCTTCACCATCTACGCGATGTGGGCCACCAGATCGTTCAGGGGAGGGCGCTTATCCCAACGGACAATGGGGGACCATGACACGGCGCCCACCAGGCCGCCGTTTTCGGCCACCGCCCGGATCAAGCTATCAGGTTTGTTGCGCGGGCTGGGACATAGGGCGTAAGCATTGCCGTGGCTTATCACCAGAGGGCGTTTTGCCGCCTTGACGAAATCGGCGCTGGTGCGGTGCCCGCAATGGGAAAGATCCACCAGCAGGCGTAGTTCTTCCATCTCCCCCAGCCAGTCATAGGCATCGTCCGTCATGCCTTGGTCGCTATCCCCCACAAAGGGCGCGCCGTAGCCGAACCGGTTTTTTTCGTTGTAGGTGGGCTGGATGATCCGCATGCCCAACTGTTTGAACGAGGCCAGGATGCGCACGTCCGGCTCGGCCATCAGCGTATTCTGCGCGCCGATTATCACGCCCACCCGATGCTCGTCGTGGGCCTGTTGTATCTCGGCGACGCTGGTCACCACCGTGGCGACATCGGGCATGGCCTCGATAATGCCGCGGGCTTCCTCCAGCTGGACCAGCGCATCGGCAAGCGTTGCATCGGGATGGATGGCGGTCAGGTTGATGGCGGATACGCCCCCCTCGCGGGTACGAATAAGCTGTTCGCGGGTCAGGCCGGCGCAATTCAGGCCGTCGATAACCAGCGGGCGCGAGGATGTTGTGTGAGAAGACATGGATAACCTCTTTTATAGATTTACTACGTTAAGTCTTTCCCGGCGGCGGTCGGCATAAAGCCGCAGCCGTGCTTGCGCGATGGGAGAGAGCTTACTGGGGTCCTGGAACACCTCCTGCCATAGAGGCAATTCCAGGCGTCGATGGCAGGCGACGGCCGAGCCGTCTCCCGCCGGTTTCAATAGGGGCTCATCATGGCGGCACTTATCCACGGCGTAGGGACAGCGGGGATGGAAACGGCATCCCTCCGGCAGGTTGACCGTGGTGGAGACATCGCCGGACAGCGCCTGCCGAGCGGGACGATTGCCGGGATCAGGGCGGGGAATGGCCGAGATGAGCGCCCGGGAGTAGGGGTGGGCGGGGGCGTTGAAAAAGACCTCTTTCGGGGCGATTTCGATGATTTTGCCCAGGTACATCACCGCTACGCGATCGGAGATATGTTTCACCACCGACAGGTCGTGGGAAATAAAGAGGTAAGACAGGTTCAGGTCCCGCTGCAGATCCGACAGCAGATTGATTATCTGCGCCTGGATGGAAACGTCCAGGGCCGATACCGGTTCATCGCAGACAATCAGCGACGGCTTTAGCATCAGCGCCCGGGCGATGCCCACCCGCTGCCGCTGGCCGCCGGAAAACTCATGGGGATAACGGCGGGCATGGGTGGGGGAAAGCCCCACCTGTTGAAGCACGTCGGCGACGCGCCGCTGCCGTTCGGCTGCCCCGATGCGGTTGATGATAAGCGGCTCTTCGAGGATGTCATGGACTATCATGCGCGGGTTTAACGAGGCAAACGGATCTTGGAAGATTATCTGGAACTGTTTGCGAAAATCCCGCAGCGCGCCGCCGCGAAGTCCATTGAGCTCGGTATCCGCCAGCCGGATGGTTCCCGCGGTGGGGTCAAGCAGCTTCATCACCAGGCGTGCGGTGGTGGACTTGCCGCAGCCGCTTTCCCCCACCAGCGCCAGGGTTTCACCGTAGGCCATCTCGAACGAGACGCCGTCCACGGCCCTGACCACGGTATCCTCCTTGCCGAAACGGCCCTTCGCCAGGGTGAAATGCTTTTTGAGATTGTCGACCTGCAAAATGGCGCGGCTCATGGCTGTTCTCCTGCGAGGGGAATGTGAAAACAGGCCGTCAAATGATCATCCTGCCGGGATACCGGCAAGGGGCGGCGGTGGACGCAGTCCTGTTCCATAAAGACGCAGCGGGGGTGAAAACGGCAGCCGGCGGGCATTTGCGCCGCCGGGGGGACGGAACCCTCGATGGCCAGCAGCCGGGTCTCTTTCTCTTCCATGCGGGGAATACTGCCCAGCAGGCCCAGGGTATAGGGATGGCGGGGATCGTCGAACAGCGCCCGGCATGAGGCGTATTCAATCAGCTGGCCGGCATATATCACCGCAACGTTATCCGCCATCTGGGCCACCACGCCGAGATCGTGGGTGATAAGGATAATAGCCATATGGTTTTTTCGCTGCAGTTCACGCAGCAGCTGAAGAATCTCCGCCTGCACCGTGACATCCAGGGCGGTGGTGGGTTCATCGGCAATAAGAATATCCGGTTCACAGGCAATCACCATGGCAATGGCGATACGCTGGCGCATGCCGCCGGATAGCTGATGGGGATATTCGTTGAAACGCTGCCCCGCCCCCGGGATCCTCACCTGCTCCATGGCCGCGATGGCGCGTTCTTTCAGTGTGCGGTTCGAGGATACCCGGTCGTGAACCCGCATGGCCTCCACTATCTGGAACCCGACGCGCAGCAGAGGATTGAGGCTGGTCATCGGTTCCTGGAACACCATGCCTATCTTGCCGCCGCGAATGCCGCGCATCCGGGCGGGCCGAAGGGCCAGCAGGTTTGCGCCTTCATACTCGATCGTGCCCGTCGTCACCCCCGGCGGCGGCACCAATCCCATGATGGCCAGCGACAGCATCGACTTGCCGCAGCCGCTCTCCCCAACGATGCTTAAGGTTTCAGCCCGCCGGACCGAGAGGTTGATATCATCGAGAATAACCGCCGGGTTTTCCCGTCCGCCGAACGACACCCGCAGATTCTTGATGTCCAGTATGACCTCGTCGCCCGGTTGCCCCGGCGCGGGTAATGGGGTTAAAGCATGCATGGTTATCTCCTCCCTTCGCCGGACAAGCGCGGGTCGAGGGCATCGCGGATAAAATCCCCCAGGATATTGATGGCCAGGATCACGGCGGCAATGGCGATGCCGGGAAATACCGAAGCACCCCAGGAAACGCTGAGATAATTCTGGGCTTCGCTTACCATGCCACCCCAGGTGGGGGTGGGCGGCTGTACGCCCAGTCCCAGGAAACTCAGGGTGGCTTCGGTGAGAATCATGTCCGAAAGCTGAAAAGTGGCCATCACGATGCTGGCCGACAGGACGTTCGGCCCGATATGGCGAAAAATCACCCGCAGCGGACTGGCGCCGATGGACACCGCGGCGTCCACATACTCAAGGTTGCGTACCGACATCACCGATGACCGCACGATACGGGCAAATTGGGGCCAGCCCGAGATGCCCATGATAAGAATGAGGGCCGGCAGGGAGGCGCCGATGACGGCGACAATGGCAATCACCAGCAGGATGATGGGGAAGGCCAACTGCATATCGATAAGGCGCAATACCAGCGCGTCGGTAAAGCCGCCGTTGTAGCCGGCGATAAGCCCCACGAAAGTGCCGATAACGCAGGAAATCACCACCGCCGACACGCTGACGAATAACGTGGCTCTCGCACCATAGACAATGCGGCTGAAGACATCGCGCCCCAACTGATCGGTACCGAGCCACCAGGCCTCCTTGCCGCCCAGAAATACCGGCGGCAGCAGCCGGCGCAGCAGGCTTTGCTGGAAAGGGTCCTGCGGGGCGAAAAGCCCCGGCGCGATGGCCCATATCACGGCGATAAGGAGGATAATCACGCTGATGAGGTTAAGGGGCGAACAAAGCCGGGTGCCGGTAAACCTTGCCGGTTTCGGGGATGGCGCGATGGCGTTGACCATGGGTTCAGTGCTCATTTCAGGCGGATCCTCGGGTCAAGCAGGGCGGACAGCACATCGGCGGCAAAATTCGCCAGGATAAAAATCACCGCAAAGAAGAACACCACCACCTGCACCACCGGATAATCCCGCGCATAAATCGCCTGGATAGCCAGGCGGCCGATACCGGGCCAGGAGAACACGGTTTCGGTGATGATGACGCCCCCCATCAGGACGCCGAACTGCAGGGCGATAACCACCATCACCGGGATAAACGCATTGCGCACCACGTGGCGCGTGACCACCAGGAATTCGCTCAATCCCTTGGCGCGGGCGGTGCGGACAAAATCCTGGCGTAAAACATCCAGCGTGGTGGAGCGCATCACGCGCGCCATCAGGGCTATAAGCTTAGCGGACAGCGTAACCGCCGGCATGATCAAATGAAGGACCCCGCCCATGCCGCCGGTGGGCAGCCAATGCAGGGTGACGGAGAAGATAAGGATTGCCACCACATCAAGAAAAAAGGTCGGCACCGCCTGTGACAGCGCGGCAATGCCGCGGATAAGATAATCTATCCAGCTGTTGCGATAATAGGCAGAGCCGATCCCCGCCGGGATACCCACCGCCAGGGCAATGGCCAGGGTGGTAACCGCCAGCTCCAGGGTGGCCCCCAGCCGTTCGAACAGCAGGCTGACGGCCGGCTCGCCAAAGCGCAGCGAGTTGCCGAAATCGCCGTGGAACGCCTTGAAAACAAAGGTGATGAACTGCTCTAACAGCGAGCGGTCCAGGCCGTTTTTGATGCGAAACGCCTGTTTGGCCTGCTCCGTTGCGTCCACAGGCAGGAAGAGTGTCGTCGGATCGCCGCTTAACCGGGTAATAAAAAAGCAGGCTACAATTATGCCCAGCAATGAGGGTATAATATAAAGGATCCGACGCAGGATATAATTTGCCATGATTAACCTGCGTAAAGTCAGTGAGAAGACGCGGATGGTGCTCTTGCCCTCAACGGCAAGAGCACTTTTTTTAGCCTATGGACATGCCGGTGATGACCCAGCGCTGATCGCCCCGTGGCGTGAAGCCTTTGATCCTGCCGGCCACGCCATACAGGTCCGTGGCCTGGTACAGATAGAGTACCGACGCGTCGTCGAACATCACCTGCGAGGCCTGCTGATAGATTTCAGCCCTCTTGCCGCGATCGGTTTCATGGGCCCCCGCATTGATAAGCTTATCGAGCTGCGGATTATCCACGTAGGAATAACGCCAGTCCGAACGGTACTGCGCCATCTGCAGGTCGGGATCGTCGCCCGGCGCCAGTCCCACCAGGCCGATTGGCTCCAGCTCGCGGTTACTCAACTGACGCAGAAATTCTCCCGGTTCCAGTGAAATCATATTGGTCTTCACGCCGACATCGGCGAACATCCCGGCGATGGCTTCCGCCACTTCCTTGTCCTGGGCGTAACGCCCGGTGGGGAACTTGAAGTCAATTTGGAATCCGTTGGGATAACCGGCTTCGGCGAGCAGTTGCCTGGCCTTTTTCGGATCAAAGGGATAGTCGTCAAGATGGGGGTTGTAGCCCAATTCGTTGGCCCGCAGCAACTGACCGTGCAGCAAGCGCGCGTTGCCCTGGAACAGGCCGTCGATAATGCCCTTCTTATCCACGGCATAGTTGAGGGCCTGCCTAACCCGGCGATCCTGCACCGGACTTTTTTGATTGGGCAAACTGGACAGATCCAGGGTAAAAATGCGGTAGCTCGGCACTTCCTGTAGGCTCAAACCGTTTTGATTCTTGATCTGCGCGGCAGCCATAATGGGCACATTGGTGGCGATATCGCATTCGCCGTTCAGCAGACTGGATGCACGGGACATATCATCCGGCACGGTGCGCAGCACAACGCTGTTTATTCCTTTCGGCGCCTCGCCCCAATAGTGCGGGTTGGCGGCAAAGGTAATCCGGCTGTCGCGAACCCACTCTTTGAGCAGGAAAGGACCGGTGCCGATGGGTTTTGCGCCAAAACCATCCGCGCCCCCCACCTGCGCCCAGTATTTTGGCGGCAGGATAAAGACCTGGCTCAGCGCCAGCTCCAGGGCCGGGTAGGGGAATTTCATATGCAGGATAAGGGTCAGGTCGTCAACTTTTTCCACCTTGTCCATCAGTTGCGAATACTGGCCATAGGCGGGGGTGACAGTCACGTTCATAAAGGTTTGAAAAGAGAACATCACCGCATCCGCATCACATTTTTCCCCATTGGAAAACAAAATATTTTTACGCAGGGTGATTTTTACCTTCAGGGGATCCATCTGCTCATATTTTTCCGCCAGCACCGGCACGCAGCGGCTGGCGGTAGGTTCAATCCAAAACAGGGGTTCGACGACCAGATTCCCGGCATTGATCTGTTCCTGGGTAGTGGAGAAATTGGGCCACAGCGAAACCGGATCGAAACCCTGGGCGATGGCCAATACTCCCGGCTCGGCGGCAAACGCCAACTTCATGGATGCCAGCGGCGTTGTTAAAAACATCGACCCGGCCAATAACTTACTGAACGATCGTCTGGTCATTCCCATCGCTAATTCCCCCCTGGTGAGTGTGATTAAATAAATTAAATAAGATACGCAGAGTCCATGGAAATCGACGTTGCGCCAATGTCCGGGAACACCGTCTGTCTTGACCAGAACGGATCCCCCACCCGATTACCGATGGCGCACGCTTCTTGCCAAAGACTTCTTTGCATGCTTTTGATTAAATCCGCGTCCGCAGCGGCAACCGGGTACGAAATGGACATGGCGATCTTTTCGTTATGCCAGATGTCATGTATGGCGAGCCCCATCGCCGAGATACTCGGATTTAAACCGTTTACCAGGCTGACCAGCCCCTTTTCCCGGATGCTGCTGAGCACATTGAGAAACTTTTTTTGCTCGGCGCCTTTGGTCAAGGTTGATCCCAATTTAGTCAACACCTCTTCATCGGGTTCACAGGCAAACAAGGCCAATCCCAGCGCGGTGGGCATCGCGGCCATTTTGGCGCCCACTTCATGTACTAAACGCAGGGGATGGGATCCAATTTTGACTCTCAGCAAGACGATATCGATATCCGACAGCGCCGCCGCGTAACCGACGAAATGGTACTGTTCGGACAGCCTTTCGAGGGCGGCGTCGAGTTCATCAATCAATGAACTACCTTCCAGATAGAGCTCCGCCAGGGCGAGAACCCCGTGCCCCACGACATAGCCGTTTTCGTTGTGGCGGCGTTCCACGAAGCCGGCGTCACACAGGGTTTTCATCAGACGGGATACGGTGCTTTTCGGCACATCCAATTCACGGCAGACCTCACCGACCCGCAGTACCGGCCGTTCTTTATTAAACAGGGATAAAATTCGCAGGCCGGTATCGAGAGAACTCATAAGTGTTCCATATATAGCAACAGTGATGTTACATATGGTACACATGTACTTTTTTTGGTCAAGAATTCTTTCTTGACTTTTATTAATTATAAGAAAATGCGATAGATGCAGATTAATCTGCTAACAGAAGGTGCGCCTGGGTTTGAGGTCAATTTTTAACGCCCATGGCTCTGGCGGCGATATTTGTTTATATTATGACCCTCTGCCAATGGGCCGGACGGATTTTCCCCGCCATGACAATGCCGACATGCCCTAAGGAACCTGTTTATGACCAAAACGACTCAAGCGCGTTTATCGCATATTGCCCTCACCGGGCGCGTGCTGGGAACGTGGCTGTCCCTATCCCCTGATGGCGCGGAAAACCGTCCGCTGTTCGCCGCCATGGCGGCGCCGGGCTGGATCGATGAATGGCCTTATGGGGAGCATAGGGAACTGCAGGCTATTGCCGCCCTGGTGGCCGCGGGCCTGGCGCAAGGCGTGGGCGAATCCCCGGCCGAGGCCTACCAGCGCCTGTTTATCGGTCCTTATGCACTGCCGGCCCCCCCCTGGGGCTCGGTTTATCTGGATAAAGAAAATGTGCTGTTCGGTGAATCCACGCTCAACCTGCGGCGCTGGCTGCGGGAAAACGGCATAACCATGCAGCAATCCGGCAATGAGCCGGAAGACCATATCGGCATGTTGCTTTTATTAAGCGCCTGGCTGGCGGAACAGCATCAGGACGAATCGCTGGATATTTTGCTGGCGCAGCATCTTTTCCCCTGGTGCTTTCGTTTTCTTGAACTGCTGGAAATCCACGCCGGCCATTCGCTGTACCTGGGGGTGGCGAAGCTCGCGCGGTTAACCCTGGATGCCTGGAAAACTTCTTGTACGGCTGAGCCGCCAGCCCCGGATCTGTATTTTTAAACAGATAATCTAAGCCTCCCGGCTTGGCCCTACCGGCGTATTCTCCTGCGGATCGCTCCGCCGATGCACGCCTGCGCCTACCGTCCTTGCCCTCTCGATGCCGTCCGCACAATGGCATAATGCGTGCCGCCCTGGATGTTCAAATGAACAAATGTAAATCATATGATTTGTTTTTTACCGCTCGTTACATGGGGCTATGAAACGTTTTTTAAAAAAATGATGCGATGATCGTGCTATTTTTGCCTTTATTTATTTTTTATTTGACTCATGTAACGAATTCTATGCGTAGTTGTAGACGATATGAGACGTAGCCCGTAGTGTACATTTGTTTCATTGATGTTCATGTGGAGTGTGCGGATATGAGTCAACGTGCGTCGTTAGCCAAAGAGCCGGCTTATCTGTTAGAGGTGACCGGCCTGAAAAAAACGTTTGGTGATGTTGTCGCGCTGAAAAATGCGGAATTTTGCCTGAAGCGCGGTTCCATCCATGCGCTTTGCGGCTGTAACGGTGCCGGGAAGTCAACGTTTCTCAGTCTGTTGATGGGGTTTATCCGACCGGATGCGGGGGATATTTTCATTAACGGCGAGCGCTGTGATTTTTATTCACCGCGCCAGGCCTTGGCCGCCGGCATTACCATCGTGCAGCAGGAACTGAGCGGCGTGCAGGATTTGTCGGTGGCGGAAAATATTTATCTGGGCGCCGAGCCGAGGCGTTTCGGGGTGGTGGATTTCAAGCAGCTGAATCAACGGGCGCAGGCGCTGCTTGATGAGCTGGGTTTTGCCATTTCACCCAAAGCGAAGATGCGTAATCTCAGCGTGGCCGAACAGCAATTGGTGGAAATCGCCAAGGCGCTTTCCCATACCAACGCCGATATCATTATCATGGATGAGCCGACGTCCGCGCTGGGGGAAGAGGATGTGCAGAAACTTTTTCAGGCAATCCATCGGCTGGCTTCCCTGGGCAAAGGGATCATTTATGTTTCCCACCGGCTCTCTGAAATATTTCAGATTGCCGATAGCTATACGGTATTTCGCGACGGTAGCTATATTTGCGAAGGCCCCACGGATTCTATCAGCCGCGAGCATCTGATTGAACAAATTATCGGCGGGGAAATTGACGGCGAATTCGCCAAATACAATGAGCCCACCGATGAAGTGATATTTAAGGTCACCGACCTGAACTGGAAGGGGCGGGTTAATAATGTCAGCATGTCGTTAAGGCGTGGGGAAATCTTAGGTATCTATGGCTTGGTGGGTTCAGGGCGAAGTGAGCTGCTGAATTTGATTTTGGCATTGAGCACGCCGAAAGCGGCAGTATACAAATCGGCGACAAGGTTCTTTTGCGCCATAATCCGGGGAAATCCATCCGCGCCGGCATGGCGTATGTCACTGAAGATCGCAAGGATACCGGGCTGGTGTTAAGCAGCTCGGTTTCCGAGAATATCAATATCTCTTCCCTGCGGGCCATCAGCCGACTGCGGTTTATTGACGAGGGCAAGCTGCGGCGCCGTGCCGATGCGATGATTCGCGCCTTTAATATCCGCACGCCGGGACAGCAGCAAAAGGTCATGAATCTCAGCGGCGGTAATCAGCAGAAAGTGGTATTAGGGCGCTGGGCATTATTGGACCCAGAGATATTGTTGCTGGATGAGCCCACCCGCGGCATTGATGTCGGCGCAAAAAGAGATTTATCGTTATATGTCTGAATTTGCGCTCAAGGGAAAAGGCATAGTGATGGTGTCCTCTGAACTTTCTGAAATTATCGGCATGAGCGATAGAATACTTGTTTTCAATAAAGGAAAGGTTGTGGGCGAGCTGGCAAGGAGCGAAGCGACCCAGGCGAAATTAATGTCATTGGCAGTGTAATTTAATTCCTGATTCATATTTTTATAATTTTCTGAGAGAAAACAATATGAGCAGTTATTCATCCTCTACGCTACACCAGGCCCGTGGCGGAAAATTTAAAAAAGCAATGGTTCAATACGGGATTATTTTAGCCTTTATTGCCCTATGCGTTGTTATTGCCGTCGCCGGAGAATGGGCGGTGGCCACCGGACTCTGGACCGAGAACTATTTTCTGTCCCAAGAGAATACGCTGATTGTGTTACGTCAAATCTCCATTAACGGTATTTTAGCCATCGGCATGACGTTTGTCATCATTACCGCCGGCGTCGATCTTTCCGTCGGTTCGGTTCTGGGGCTGGCGGGTATCGTGGCGGCGCGTTTCGCCACCACCAGCAATTCAATGGCCATCGGCGGCAATGATTGGCCGCTGCTGATGCCCATTGCCGTTGCGGTGGGCATCGGCCTGGTCTGCGGCTTTCTCAACGGAATCGTGCTGAGCAAATACCGCCTGCAGCCCTTTATCGTCACCATGGGCATGCTCTCCGCCGCGCGGGGACTTACCCTTCTGACCACCGACGGCAACCCGGTTTCACAACTGCGTGACAATTTCCGCTGGCTGGGCAACGGCTACGTACTGGGTATCCCGGTACCGGTGCTGATCTTTGTCGTGCTGTTCGCCATCGCCTGGTTTGTCCTGAACAAAATGACGTTCGGCCGTTATGTCTACGCCGTGGGCGGCAACGAAAAAAGCGCGCGCACCTCCGGTATCAACGTGCTGCGGGTCAAAGTCATCGTATATACCCTGTGCGGCGTTCTGGCGGCCATGGCGGGTATTATCCTGACGGCCCGCACCGGTTCCACGCAGACCAGCGCGGGCGCCTCTTATGAACTGGACGCCATTGCGGCGGTGGTTATCGGCGGCACCAGCATGGTGGGGATAGGCACCTGCGGGGCACCCTGTTCGGCGTGCTGATCATCGGCGTGATGAACAACGGACTTGATTTACTCGGGGTGCAATCCTATTACCAGCAAATTATCAAAGGCGCCCTGATTGTATTTGCCGTAATGCTCGATCCATCCCGTAAACAACAGCGTGACTAACGCAGGAATGACTTCCCCTGCAATTTAATACTAATCATAAGACAGCTGCCCTACAAAGGAGATAACATGAAAAAATTCAAAATAGGCTTGCTCGCGGCGACGCTGGCGTTGTCCTTTTCAGCCGCCGTCCAGGCCGCCCCTGTCAGAATTGCCGTGTTGATGTACGGCATGAAAGCCGAATTCGTACAATTAATGGAGAAATCCGGGCGGGAGCATCCCGCGGTTAAGCAGGGCGTGGCCACGCTGACGGTCTTTGACGGCGGCTATGATGCGCTGGTACAGAATAACCAGGCTGAAACGGCGATCCGGACCCGCTACGACGCCATCATCATCGACCCGGTGGATTTCGAGGCCAATGTCGATGTGGTGACCATGGCGAAAAAAGCCGGCATCCCGGTCATCGTTTCCAACTCCCGCCTGAATACCGATTTGGCGCCCGAAGTGGTTTCCGACGACGTCAAGGGCGGTTATCTGGAAGCGAAAGCGGTTTTGAATAAAATGCACTGCCAGGGCAATGTGGTCATTATCGAAGGCCCCATCGGCATATCCGGTCAGATACAGCGCGGTCAGGGTAACGACCAGGCCATTAAGGAGTGCGGCCCGGGCAAAATCACCGTCTTGGAAAGAAAGACCGCCAACTGGTCCCGTGCCGAAGCAATGCCGCTTATGGAAAACTGGCTGCAGAAACACCGCGGCAAAATCAACGGCGTTATTGGCCAGAACGACGAAATGGCGCTGGGAGCCATTGAGGCTATCAAGGGCGCGGGCCTGAATGTGAAGGACTTCGCCATTGCCGGGGTGGACGGCGTTTCCGATGCGCTGCGTCTGGTCAAAACCGGTGATATGATGTCCATCCTCCAGGACGGCAACGCGCAGATGCAGGGCGCCATCGATGTTGCCTTGCGCGCGGTCAAGGGCAAGGATTACAAACCCATGTCCGCCATCTGGGATCAATATAAAGACCAGGTAGCGTGGCAGGACGGCCAGGCAAAAATGTATGAAATCCCTTGGACCGTCGTGACGCCGCAAAACGCGGATAGCCTGCTGAAAATGCGTCAATAGCCGGCAGTCTGATTTTCGCACCGCAAACCGTGGGAAACCGGCAATGACGGGATGGAGATGTCATGCCGGTTTTCTGTTGGCGGCGGGTTTATTTTGTTTCGTTCAACAGCCACCAGACCGCTTCATAAGGACGCAGCGCACCGGAGTCCGGCGTCCGGTCAACGTCGCCGTAGTTGCTCAGCAGCAGCGACCATTTCGTCTTGCCGGCGAAGTAGTCCTCTTCCAGCCGCAGATCGTCCGCACCCAGATTGGCCATCACCAGCAGCGTCTGTTCCCCGCTGTGCCGCCGATAGCACCACAAGGCGGGGTGTTCCGGCGCCAGGTCCAGATAATCCCCCCAGGTGATAACCGGGTACCGCTTACGCAGGGCAATCAGCCGCTGATAGGTATGCAAGACCGAATTCCCGTCATTTAACGCACGTTCCACGTTGATTTCTCGGTAGTTCGCCGCCAGATCTATCCAGCTGTCGCCCTCGGTGAAGCCCGCGTTGCGTGAAGCGTCCCACTGCATCGGCGTACGGCCGTTGTCTCGCGATTTTTGCGCCAGGATTGCCAGCAGTTCTCCATCGGTCCTCCCCTGGACGCGCAGCTCAGAGAACATATTCAGACTTTCCAGGTCGCGATATTGCCCGATATCCTCAAAACAGGGGTTGGTCATGGCGATTTCTTCGCCCTGATAAATAAAGGGAGTGCCCTGCATGCCGTGCAGCACCATCGCCAGCATTTTGGCCGAGACCTCCCGCCGTTCGCCGTCGTTCCCCAGCCGCGAAACAATGCGCGGCTGATCGTGGTTACACCAGAACAGCGCATTCCAGGCCTGGCCATGCATGCCCTGTTGCCACTCTCTGAAAAGGCGTTTGAGCAGGATCAGATCGGGCTTTGCCCGGGTCCATTTGGCGCCCGCGGGATAATCCACCTTCAGGTGATGGAAATTGAAGGTCATGGACAGCTCTTTTCCGTCCAGACCGGCGTAGCGCCGGCAATGCTCAAGAGTGGTGGAGGACATTTCCCCCACGGTCATCAGTCCGCCGGGCGTAAACACCTCTTCGCTCAATTCCTGCAATAGCTGATGGATATTCGGACCGTCGGTATAAAAACGCCGGCCGTCCCCTTCATCGTCGTCCGGGAAGCCGGGGTGTTTGGAGACCAGATTAATCACATCCAGCCGCAGCCCCTCGACGCCTTTGTCCGCCCAAAACCGGCACACTTTTTTCAGTTCGGCCCGCAGGCGGGGGTTCTCCCAATTGAGATCCGCCTGTTCCACGGCAAAGGAGTGCAAATAGTATTGCCCGCTGGCGTCATGCAGCTGCCAGGCCGAACCGCCGAATTTCGAGCGCCAGTTATTGGGCGGCCCGCCGTTGACGCCGTCGCGCCAGATATAAAAATCGCGATAGGGACTCGCCGGATCTTCCGCCGCCTTGAACCAGACATGCTCGGTGGATGTATGGTTGAATACCATGTCCATCACGATATGGATATGGCGCCGGCGCGCCTCGGCCACCAGCCGCTCGAAGTCGCCCAGGGTGCCGAACAGCGGATCGATGGCGCAGTAATCGGCAATATCATAGCCGTTGTCTACCTGGGGCGAGACATAGACCGGCGTCAGCCAGACAGCGTCGACCCCCAGCCACTGCAGATAATCCAGCCGCCTGATAATGCCCGGCAAATCGCCGATGCCGTTGCCGGTGCTGTCCTGGAAGCTCTTGGGATAGATTTGATAGATGACGCCGTTTTGCCACCAGGGAGTGTCGATATTGTTCATGCCTATTATCCTTAATCCACGGGACAATGGCGGACCCCGTTGCCGTGAGGTCCGTCAGGCCCGTGCGAAATCAGTCCTATACCACCGGCAGGGTATTCACATGGGTCTTGTGCCGATAAATGGCCATGGTGAGCGCCAGCGGCACCACAATCACCACCATCATGGCGATGGAGTATATTTGCCAGTACTGCGGCTGGATTGACAGGATACCCGGCAGTCCGCCGACGCCGATGCCGTTGGCCATCACGCCGAACAGTCCGCAGATAAGCCCCCCGCAAGCCGATCCGATCATGGCGCACAGCATGGGGTAGCGATATTTCAGGTTGATACCGTACATGGCCGGTTCCGTCACCCCGAGGAAGGCGGAGATGGCGGCCGGTACCGATATTTCCCGTTCATTGGTCTTGCGGCTGATAAGGATGATGCCGAGCACCGACGATCCCTGGGCGATATTGGACAGGGCGATAAGCGGCCAAACCGGCGTACCGCCGAGAGTCTGGATCATCTGCAGATCGATGGCCAGGGTGGTCTGATGGATGCCGGTAATCACCAGCGGCGCGTAGAGGAAACCGAACAGCGCCGCGCCGATGGGGGCAAAGCCGCCGGTCATGAGTCCCTTCACCGCCCAGGCGACGCCGTCGCCAATCATCCGGCCGAACGGGCCGATAATCGCATGGGCCAGGAAAACCGCCAGTAAAAGCGACACCACCGGCACCACCACCAGATAGAGATAATCCGGCACCAGCCGTTTCAACCGGGTTTCGATAAACGCCAACGCCATGCCCGCCAACAGCGACGGCACCACCTGCGCCTGATAACCCACCTTCGCGATGCTGAACAGCCCGAAATTCCACACATCCGGCGTTTGCTGACCGAGCAGATAGGCATTCATCAGCTGCGGCGATACCAGGGTAACCCCCAGCACTATGCCCAGGGCGGGCGTTCCGCCCATTTTTTTAACCGTCGACCAGCAGATGCCCACCGGCAGATAAAAGAAAATCGCTTCGCCAATCAGCCAGAGAAAATCGTATATGGCTTGCCAGACCTGCGAGTTTTTAATCAGCGGCTGATGGCCGAACAGCGGTACGTCGCCGATAACGTTACGAAACCCCAGTATCAAACCGCCGCTTATCAGTACCGGCAGCAGAGGAAAGAATATTTCGGCAAAATGGGAAATGGCCAGCTCATGCCAGCTCATGTTCTGGCGCGCGGCGCGTTTGGCGCTCTCCTTGTCGCTGGCGTTAAGCTGCGCCGCGCTGATGAGCGCCTGGTACCAGTCGCCGACGTCGGTGCCGATCACTACCTGAAACTGACCGGCATTGGTAAAACAGCCTTTTACCATGGGCAGCAGCTCAATTTCTTTCGGTTGCGCCGCCTGCGGATTGTTTAATACGAAACGCAGGCGGGTAATACAGTGGCTGACGGCGGCAATGTTCTCTTTGCCGCCAACCAGCGTTATCAAACGGTCGATATCCTGTGGGTTTATTTTCTTCATTTCGGCGACCTTTATTGTTATGGAATCCCGAGGTATTGGTGAGCAACGGGAAAATAACGCTAATAGCCTTATTGATAAAGTGGGAACGTTCCCATTTTCGACTATGATCACATTAAATCTGCAGGCAGGGGCCAAAGCATGCCGAAACACGCCGGGAAGGCACCGGCGGGCAGCTATGGTGTTACACTAGGGTAAGCAGCCCATTTTCGGATGATACTTGGCAGTTAATGAATGGAACCTCTACAGAATCGTCTCACCATCAAGGATATCGCCCGCCTGAGCGGCGTCGGTAAATCCACCGTTTCACGGGTGCTGAATAATGAAAGCAAGGTCAGCCGGCAAACCCGCGAGCGCGTGGAGGCGGTAATACGCGAATACGGTTTTGTGCCGTCAAAATCGGCGCAGGTGATGCGGGGACAAAGCGACAAAATTATCGGCATTATCGTCACCCGCCTCGACTCCCCCTCGGAGAACCAGGCGGTGCGGGCCATTTTGCCGCTGCTGTACGAACAGGGCTATGACTCCATTCTGATGGAAAGCCTGCTCAATCTCGACCGTTTGAAAGAACATTTGCGGGTACTCTTCCAGCGCAACGTCGACGGCGTGATCCTGTTTGGCTTCACCGGGTTGCAAAACGATATGCTCGCACAGTGGCAGGATAAAATGGTGGTGATGGTGCGGGAGTACGCCGGGCTTTCCTCGGTCCGCTATGACGATGCCGGCGCGGTCACCCTGTTGATGCAGCGCCTGCGGCGGCAGGGGCATCGCCATATTGGTTACATCGGCGTGAACGTCAGCGATGAGACCACCGGACGACTGCGCTACGAGGCCTATCTGCGGGCCTGCGGCGACATGCAAATCTCCCCGGCGGCGGCGCTGGGAGACCTGGGCTATCAAAGCGGCTTTCATTTGGCCGGCGAGGTTATCACCGCCGACACCACCGCGCTGATTTGCGCCACCGACACCATCGCCCTTGGGGCGATCAAATATCTGCAACAGCACCGCATCGCGCTGATGCAGATGTGCAGTATCGGCCATACGCCGCTGCTGAGCTTTTTATTCCCCGACACCCTGTCGGTGGATCTCGGCTATTCCAACGCCGGTAAAGCGGCGGCGCGCCAGTTGGTGAGCCTGCTCAACGGCGAGCCGGCGCAGGGCAATATCATCGTGCCCTGCATCCTGGATTGACCGTTAACTCAATTAACCGGGTCAACGGATCAACCGCCTAAACCAGGTTAATCGAGCTTTTATAAAATAAAGGCTTCCCGGGATCCCCCAATTCAATTTCCCTTTCTTCCCCCGCCCCTTCTTTTTAGGGCGGGCCGTTATCGCGCTGCCTACTCCCGCCGTCACCGACAGGGCAATAGCCAGGATTTGGATAAGCGTCAAATTTTCCCGCCAGCAGTAAATAGGCCACCACCGCCGCCACCGCCGGCTCCATGCTCACCAGGATGCCGAAGGTCTTGTGGGGTAATCTTTTCAAGGCGGCCATTTCCAGCGTCATGGGCAGTGAGCTTGAAATCACCGCCACCAGCAGTCCCACCAGCAGCAGGTAAGGGTGGGAGATAATGGCGCCGGCATCCGTCATACCCACCGGGATCGTTACGGCGGAAGCAAATACCAGTCCGATGGCCACGGTTTGCCCGGAGTGGCGATGGCTTACTTTTTTACCGAAGACAATATAAAGCCCCCAACCAAAGGCGGCGACCAGGGAATATATCACGCCGGTCAAATCCAGGCCGCTCTGGTTGCCCCGCAGGGGCAATATCATCAACATGCCGCCAACCGCCAGCACGATCCAGACAAAATCGGTTAATTTGCGCGAATAAAGCACCGTTACCGTCAGCGGACCGATAAATTCAATCGCCACCGCCAGGCCGAAGGGAATGGTCTTCAACGCGAGATAAAAGCACAGGTTCATCACTCCCAGCGTCATGCCGTACAGGGCGGTAAATGCCAGCTCCCGGCGGGTCATGGCCGCCTGCCAGGGCCGCCACAACACCAACAGGATAATGGCGGAAAAGCCCGTCCGCAGCGCCGAAGTGCCGGCTGCGCCTATCAAGGGAAACAGAAACTCTTTCGCCAGCGACGTCCCGATACCCAATGAAACGATGGAGCCCAGCACCAGCAGAAAGGGGACAAGCCGGTGGGCGAGAGACGATGGCATGGGGCTGTTCCGGTAAGCATGGGGTAGGGGTGACTTTTTAGCATAAAAAGAGGGGATAATGGAAAGGAAAAAGCAGGGGGCAGTGGTTATAGGGGGTCAGCCCGGCAGAGAATGATGGACCAGAGCTGGTGGCGTCGCAGGTGAATAGGTTGTTACCCTGGGTCAACAGGATAAACCGGTGCCCGGATTTGTGGCGGCCCAGCAGATCAGCTGTTCCCCGTGAACTCGGGGATAAACCGTTTTCGGCTCGTAGCCGACATAGATTTTGCCCCTGTTCCCCGCGAATGCGGGGATAAACTTATCCAAGGGCCAGAGGGGGTACAAAAGGTAGGCGATTACAACGCTGCCAATGTATGCAAATTCTCTGGATTATGCGCAATCATTTTAATAAGCAAGACAGCTTGGGCATTTGGTTTTGCTCTGCCTTGTTCCCAATTCTGATAGGTCGTGGTACCGGTGCGTAGATATTGAGCGAAAACTGACTGGGACAAATGAAGCTTATCGCGGATTGCCTTCAGCTCATCGGGGCTCATCGAAGTATGTTTATTGATCGCGACACGATGGGATTTGAGGGTTATTTTGCCGGCGTTCATATCGCTCCACGCCTGCATCCCCTCGATAAGCTCATTAAAAATATCGCGCTTACTCATAGTGTTGCCTCTCGTTTCAGTTTTTCCAGCATCTCCCGCAAGGTTTCTCGCTGCGGCTTGCTAAGATCATCCAATTCATCCTTGTCATAAAGTGTGAAAAGTAAAAATGGCTTTTCTCTATCCACCAATAATATATCATCCTGATGCCGCCACGTTTTCCCTTCCCGCGCCGAACATCGCCAAAACGCACCTTTCGCAACCCCTGTGTGCTGAATAACCACGCCGCATTGTGGATTATTGAGCAGCATTTGCTGAAAAGACCGATACTCATCATCCGCAAGATAAGTTTTGCGCAGCCGTTCGAATGGCGGTAGCTCAATAAAACAGCATCCATGTGAAAGTTGCTCCTAAGTTGAAGATAGAATATCCCTAACTTGGGGATAGATCAATGTCAACGATATCATAATCTGAAAAAGCCTTACCCTAACATGGTCGAGGCAGCTCAAACTTTGCTCAGGTGGCATCGTGACGAAATCCCTGGCGCTGAAAATATTTTTATCACCAATTATTTATTTGTTAATCAAGTAGCGTATATTGATTTTTAGTCGCCCGACAATATTTTCAATGTCTAGTATATGCTATTCTTTATAGTATTCACTAGCGACATGACAGCGCTAAGCGTTATTGAAAATACAAAGACAAAACCAGCTTAAATGATATACTCAACAATAAAAATTAAGTAGTGTTCAATATACTATTGATTACTTACTATTATGACAATTGTTAAGTATTAGTTATTTTCTTTTCAGTGATATTCGTTATCAGGTGTAAATAAAATGATTAACAATTCAACACCAGATTATCTTTGTTATTGGGGAAAAGCGCGCAAAAGGATCAAATCGGGGATGAACCGTATCATCTGCTTGCTTATCATTGCCTGGATGTAGCGGCCTGTAGCTATCTCATGGTGCAAAACAACCTTTTGGGAGTAAGGCCATGTTGGCGTCATGTTCCTCGCGAATGCGGGGATATTTGATTAGAAGACTATTGGTATCGACAGCATTGGTTGGTATGGTAGCAATACCGGTATGTATGATAAGTTGCTGTTAAGAATTTGTGAAAAGTACCGGTGAAAAAGGGTAAATTGCTAACCGGCAGAATGCACAGCGCCGCGTGTCAGGCAAGCCCGTAAAAATAGATATCAGGATTGGTTATGTCTTCTTCTGCTTCCGCCAGCGCGGATTCGCTGTTTCACCATCGCTCTTTTGTCGCTTTCTGGCTGGCCCGTACCGGTTCCAGCTTTGGTTTTCAGATGCTGTCTATCGTGGTGAGCTGGCAAATATACGCCACCACCGGCCGCGCATTGGATCTGGGGCTGATAGGTATGGCGCAGTTCCTGCCTTCGGTGGCCCTGGCATTGCCCGCCGGCCATATGGCGGACCAGTACGATCGCCGCCGTATCGTGTTGTTCGGCCAAGTCGTTGAGTGGCTCGCCGTGATCATGCTGGCGGCGTTCACCCTGCTGCACTTTGTGGATGAAATCATTATCCTGGGGCTGGTGTTTCTTATGTCGGTGGCCAAGGCCATCGAGGCGCCGGCCCTTCAGTCAATGGTGCCGGCGCTGGTGCCGCCGTCCATGTTGGCGCGCGCCACCGCCGCGACCTCTGTCTCCAGCGAGGCCGCGATGATAGCCGGTCCCGCGCTGGGCGGCCTGCTGTATGTGGCGGGGGCCGGTATGGTCTATCTGGTAACCGGTCTGCTTTATCTGGTGTCGATGGTGATGGTGGGCCTGCTGCGCTATGAACAGTCGCCGCCGCGCCGCGAGCCGGCCAGCTTTTCTACCCTGTTCGCCGGCGTGCGTTTTATCCGCGCCCGCCCCGATGTGCTGGGGGTGATTTCGCTGGATCTGTTTGCCGTGCTGCTGGGGGGCGCCACGGCGCTGATGCCGATCTTCGCCAAGGACATATTGCATACCGGCCCCTGGGGCCTGGGTTTGCTGCGGGGCGCGCCGGCGGTAGGGGCGCTGCTGATGGGTTTCTGGCTGAGCCGCCGTGCCCTGGAGCATCGCGTGGGCATGATTATGTTCGGCGCGGTGGCGGGTTTCGGCATTGCCACCCTGGTGTTTGCGTTATCCACGGTGCTTTGGCTGTCGCTGGTGGCATTGTTCGCCCTCGGCGCGTTTGACATGATAAGCATGGTGATTCGCGGCGCGCTGGTACAGCTGGATACTCCCGACGAGATGCGCGGGCGCGTTAACGCCGTTAATTCAATATTTGTCAATACCTCCAACCAGCTCGGCGAATTCGAATCGGGCATGCTGGCGGCGTGGCTGGGGGCGGTGCCGGCGGCGGCGCTGGGGGGGATCGGCACCCTGCTGGTGGTGGGACTGTGGATGGCCTGGTTCCCCAATCTGCGTCGCCGCCAGCGGCTGGATAACGAGGCGGGCTTTAAAGAGGGGGCGGCGGATACGCTCTAATCCATTGATTCTGAAATTGCCGGCGGCGGTAGCGGGACGCAACCCGCTATCGCCGCGTTTCTCTCCGTTGATTGTTGTCCGTTAAGAAGTTAATCGCTGGGTCTCCACAGAATATTTAACAGTAAAAGATTGTGATATAAATTAAACGGGAGAAAAGTAACCAATCCTTATAATTATTCTTTTCAATTAACGAATGGGTTTTAATTTATTTTCATAAATCAATTGTGGGTGCCAATAAAAAGAAACAAAAGGTCGTATTTCATAGAATTGTGAAGCTCCATGAAAATTTATTCTATATGCTGTTCGCTCCAGATGGCATTTATATTCTGGCTCGCTGTCCATTTCCTCCGGCTCTTTTGTCGAGGACGATCACCCATTACTCAGATATGCTCTACAGTATGAAAACCTCGGAAGGAGAGGGATACGTCTATTGCCGCATCGAGCACAAGTCCAGCGCGGACGAGATGATGGCGTTTCGCCTGCTGCGCTACAGCATGGCAGCCAGGGGCCTGATAAATATTTTATGTACTTTTTTTACACTTTTGCGAGTATTTTAAGGACAAATAATTCGCAAGATTGAAAAAGGCACAGGTATGTTAGTCCCTATAAAAGGTCACGGAAAAGAATTTGAGGCTTATCGGACCCTATTTATTCATGAATATGAAATGGATTTGGTACGGAATCACAAGCTCAACGACTATGACGCCCATGAAAAAGCAGTCAATATCATCGATTCTTCATTTTTGGCTGAGGCCGGGAAAAATAACAATGTCTTATACCGTATCGTAAAAAGCCTTGAGGGTGCCCAGCATAACGTGGGATATATCTGGATTTTGTCTTCTGCGAAGGATAATACCGCATTCATCATGGATTTCTATATCTTGCCAGAGTATCGAAAGCAAAGGCTGGGGACCGAGGCCTTGACGGAACTCTTCTATCAGCTGGCGCAAAACGGTAATACCGCCATTACGTTACGCGTAGATCCGGATAATCTGGCGGCGCATAATCTCTATAAAAAGTGGGTTTTGCCGTTACCGGTATCAATATGGCGAGAAAACTAAACAGCGCTGCCTTCTAGTTCGTTTTTCACGTTCTGAATTTTGCTACCTGCGGCATTCGCCCTGGCCCGCCCCCTTTTCCTCCGACGTTGGAACGGTACGGACGTGCCCCGCATGCCGTCAAACTCGCTTTCCCCGCTGCCAAAGACCGGCGCCCGCCGGCACAGCCACCTGGGCAAAATCGGTCCCGAGTCCTTTGAACGAGCCTCATCGTGAGGACAGGATCTGTCCATGATTTCGGGGGCAGTCCAGTTGCGATCGGGAAAAGCGTCGCCGCGTGATATAAGGCCGCTTTTTATCGGCAAAAATCGGCTACATTCTCTGAGTATAACCATATAAGAAGAAGGGTTTTTACGCTCTGCCGCCGTATCTGAAAAGCCGTTGCCCGGATGCCCTGTCCCGGCGGCGCTGTCTCTTTCAGCGGCGGGGAGAGGGACATGAAAGCGTCTGCCGGTCTTCCCTTGGGGTTATAACCCGCAGGGGATAGAGGGGAAACGGGACATTAGTTTCGTATGATGTATTAAGGTCTTGTGAGTGTAGCCGGTAGCCTAAACGTATTTAATGTAACGCAGAGATACGATATCAAAACGTGATGTTTTATAAAGGCGCCGCCGCAGGTTAGCACGGCTTAATATATTACCCACCCTACAGACAAGTCATTATGAAAAACAATAAAGTGAAATATCCAGGCATTCCCAGTGTGATTCATGGCAATGGTGCTGTTGCCTATATCATGAATCACGTTTGTGGCGGCGTTATCGGTTATCCCATAACCCCGTCGACGGAAATTGCAGAGATTTTCGAAGCCGCCCGCGCAGAGGGCGGCGTCAACGTCTGGGGCAAGCATCCGTTTTTCTTCAGCCCGGAAGGGGAGCATTCGGCCCAGAGCGGTGCGCTCGGGGCGGCATTGACCGGCGGGCAATACATCTCGAACGCCTCGTCAAGCCAAGGCATTCTTTATGCGATGGAATCCCACTACGTCACGGTGGGCAAGAAGGTGGGAGGTTTTGTACTGCAGGTGGCGGCGCGGGTGGTGTCAAAACATTCGTTAAACGTGATGGCCGGCCATGATGATGTCTACGCGCTGCTCCCGTCCGGATACACTATCCTTTTCGGCGCGAATCCCCAGGAAGCGGCGGATCTGGCGGCCATAGCCTACCGGGTCTCTTCACTGTCCCTCATTCCGGTCGCCAACGCCATGGACGGATTTTCCACCAGCCATATGCTGTGCGAAGCGCTGCTGCCGGAGCCGGCGCTGTTGGCGGAATATCTGGGGGACCCGGCCGGGCGCATCAAGGCGCCGACCGCGGCGCAGGAGATGCTCTATGGCGCCAAAGGCCGCGTATTTCAGCTTAAAGCGTACCTCTCCCGTCACCAGGCGGACATTGCCGCCGATGAGCGGACTATGCTGCAAAGCTATCTGGAGCTTCACGCGGAATCCATCGAACAGGATTTGCAAGGCTTCCTGATGGCGCCGACCCTGGACTGGCTGCCCGCTGAACTGCATGCTCCCTGGCGGCGGCAGTGGCTGAACGCCTTTGAACGGGGTACCCGGCAGCGAGTGCCGGCGTTAATCGACGTCAATAATCCGGGTCTGACAGGCGGGGTGCAGAACCAGCCGGATTTCCAGGCCGGGTCGGCGGATCACCGCACTCATTTCGCCAGCGACGTGCCGGCGCTGGTGCGTCAGGCGATGGCGGAATACGGCGAGTTGACCGGACGCCGCTACCAGCCGGTGCAGACCTTTATGTGTGAAGACGCCGAGGACGTCATGGTGGCGCTGGGATCCGTTACCGATGACATCGAAGCCGTGGTGGCGTATCTGCGCCGCCAGGGACAAAAAGTGGGGCTGGTGGCCGTTAAGCTGCTGCAGCCATTCCCGGAAGCGGAAGTGGTGGCGGCCCTGCGGGGCAAGCGGGCCGTGACGGTGCTGGAACGTTCCGATCAGACGGAACTCACCGTCCGGGTGACCCGTGCCCTGTTCCAGGCACGGGAAAATGCCGATGGGGTGCGCCACGCGGGAATTCCCGCTCTCCAGTCCATGCCGACGCTTACCACCGCCATTTTCGGCCTCGGCGGGCACGATTTGCAGCCGCGGCATTTGATTGCCGCCTTCAAAAATATGTCGGACGGGCAGGGTGCGCCTTTGATCTATCTGGGTTCACAGTTCTTCTCCCCGACGCCGTCCCCCTATTTGGATAAACTCCAGGCGCGCCTGAAAGGGGCATATCCTGAAACCGAACGGATGGCGCTTAATACCGGGCCGAACCCGAATTTGTTGCCGGAGGGCGCTTTCCGTATCCGTTTCCACTCGGTGGGGGGCTATGGCACCATCGCCACCGGTAAACTGTTAACCGACATTCTGGCGGGCGCTTTGGACATGCACTCCAAATCGGCGCCGAAATACGGTTCGGAAAAGAGCGGCGCGCCCACCAATTATTACATCACCCTCAGTCCGGAGCCGGTAAAAATCACCAATGCTGAATTGGAAGATGTGGAAATCGTTATTTCGCCGGATCATAAGGTCTTTAGTCATACCAACCCCCTGCGCGGTCTGACGTCCGGGGGCACGTTTATCATGCAATCCAATCTTGCTCCCGAAGAGGTTTGGCGGGAATTGCCGGCTTCGGCCCGCAAGACCCTGCGGGACAAGGCTATCCGTTTTCTGATAATCGATGCGTTTGCCGTCGCAAAAAAACACGCGCCGACGCCGGAACTGGAAACCCGCATGATGGGCATCGCCTTTATCGGCGCGGTGGTGGGGCATGTGGAGCGGGTCTCGGCGGGATCATCCGCCGCCGCCATCCTGGCGAAAATCCGCCAGCAAATCGGCAAGAAGTTCGGCGCGAAGGGCGGCGCGGTGGTTGAAGGCAATATGGCGGTAATCCACGACGGCATTGCAGCTACCCAAAGCGTCGATTACGCCTCGGCAGAATTTGCCGATGCCGACGGCCAACGGCTGTCGGCGAATCCGTATGGGCTGTCGTTGTCCGCCGATGGGGAACACTCGGCACAAACATCGGTGCTGAACGGTCTTTTCGACCATGACTATTATGAAGAAACCGTCGCGCGTCCCTTCCGGGAAGGCACTATCGGCGAAGCGCCGGTATTGCCCGGCGCCGGGCTGTTTATGCCCGCCGGCACCGCGAGCGCGAAGGATAAAGGACTGTTCCGCCGTTCCGTGCCCGAGTTTCACGCCGAGGCATGCACCGGCTGTATGGAGTGTGCGCTGGTTTGTCCGGATGCGGCGATTCCGAATTCGGTACATGATATCCATGAACTGCTGCTGGAGGGTATCCGCCGCCTCGGCCTGGCCGAAAGCCGGCGCGAGGCCATGGCGGCACATCTTTATCCGCTGGCGGATGCGGTGCGGGAAACCTATCGTCAAAGCAAAACGCCGCGGCCTTTTCATGAAGTCGTCGCCGATGCGGCGGCGGGTCTGGTCATCGACGCGGCGGCCCTGCGAACCGACTTTGCCAAACTGGCCGACGTACTGGCGGCCTATCCCGTCGCGCGGACCCGTCCGTTCTTTGATGCGGCGGAAAAAAACGGTACCGGCGGCGGCCTGTATGCCGCCGTTATCGATCCGTGGAAATGCACCGGTTGCCTTGAATGCATCAGCGTCTGCGGGCCCGGCGCGCTGAGTGAGCGTTCCCAGGATGCGCCGTTGCAGCAGACTCTGCAGGCCCGTTTCGAATTTATGACCACGCTGCCGAAAACGCCGGCGCGTTTTTATGCCGACGCGCTCAAGCCCGATGGCGACATCAAGCGGCTGCTGCTTGATCCCGGTAATTATTACGCCACCACCGGCGGCCACGGCGGGTGCCGCGGCTGCGGCGAGGTAACGGCCATCCGTTTGGTGGTATCCGCCAACCATGCCGTCACCCATAAGCGTCAGCAGGATCACCGGCGGGAGCTGGAAGACCTTATTTCCCGTCTGAACGAAAAACGGAGCGCGCTGCCCGCTATCGAAGAAATCCGGCGCGAGCGCCTGGACGGTCTTATCGGCACGCTGGAAAAAAGGCTGTATCTCTACGAAGGCGGCCCCGGCGGCAATGGCCCGGCGGGGGCCGGTATCGCCAATTCCACCGGCCTGCGCAGCGGTTACGCCTCGACCTTCCCGTACACCTGCTATAACGATCCTTGGGTCAACAGCCTGTTCCAGGATGCCCAGCCCCTGGCCAAAGGGATGTTCGAAGGGCTTGCCGCGCAGTCGGTGAACGATATCCGCGCGCTGCGCCTGGCCCGTCTTGAACTGGCGGATCAATACCTGCCGGAGCAGCACGATGCGGCGCTCCGCTACCTGGACTGGACCGGCTTCACCGCTGACGAACTGGCCCTGCTGCCGACGGTCATGACCATCGGCGGAGACGGCGCCACCTACGATATCGGTTTTGGCGCGCTATCGCGCATTTTAACCAGCGGCACGCCGCTCAAGGTAGTAGTGCTCAATACCGGCGTATATTCCAATACCGGCGGCCAGGCCTCCACGTCCAGCTTTATCGGCCAGGACGCCGACCTGGCCCGTATCGGCAAGGCCCAGGGCGGCAAGCATGAAGCGCGCAAGGAACTGGGATTGATTGCCTCCTTCCATCCGGATGTGTTTGTCTGTTCCAGCACCACCGCGCTGCCGGGGCACTTCCTCAAAAATACGCTGGAGTTCCTCCGCTATAGCGGGGGACCGGCGGTGATGGATATCTATACCCCTTGCCAGAGCGAACACGGCATTACCGACGCCGCCGCCGCCCGGCATGGCCGGCTGGCGGTGGAAAGCCGGATGAACCCGGTGTTTGTGCACGATACGCGCCGCGGCGCTTCACTGCACGAGTGGTTCTCCCTGGAGGGTAATCCCGATACGGACAAGGATTGGGCCGGCACCACCCTGGAATACCTTGATGAAAACGGCGGATTGCAACTGCTCAACATGGCGCTGACGCCGGCGGTCTTCGCCCTGGGGGAAAACCGCTTCAGGAAGCAATTCCATGCTATCGATAATACCGATGGCCGGTCTACGGTGGCGGTGGAGGACTATATCGATCTACCGCCGGATGAACGGGCGCAAAGCATTGCCTTTGTCTATTCCGTTGACGCCAATCGGCATCTGATCAAGCTGGGTGTCTCGCCGTCCCTCATCGAACTGGTGGAAGAGCGGCGTAAGTACTGGCGGATGCTGCAATATCTTGCCGGCCAGCATGCCGGGAAAATGGCGGCTGAACATGATGCCGCCATCAGTGCGCTACAGTCGCAATATGAGGCTTCCCTGCGGCAACAGGACACGGCCATGGACGTCATTGCCCGCGCCATGTCCCGGCTGGCGACATCCAGCAAGGCGCCGGCGGCGGGCGCCGGTACCATTCCCATCAGTATGGTGGACGATGCTTCATCCCCCGGCGCGTCTCCCGCGGCCGCGGCCGGCGGCGAAGTGCCGGTAACGCTCTCCCCGGAAGATCAGGAGAAATGCACCAATTGCAAAACCTGCTATCAGGATTTGCCCGAGATCTTCGAAAGAACCCTGGTGGCTTTCAACGGTGAAAGCCGGGAAGTCGCCCATATGATCCCCGGCGTGCTGGAACGCATAACCATCACGCCGGAGCTGAAACGCCGTATTGAACGGGTGGCGGCCAACTGCGATGCGGAGATCATACAATGAGCAGCGAAAACACGATTTCATCAACGCAGGAAGGTTCGCCGCAGAGCGTATTGCACCGCTATCTCAAGGCCGGCAGCGCGCTGGAAAATACGCGCGCACAGCTGGAGGCGCTGGAACAGACGGAGCCGGTGGAGACCTACCACCGGCAAATGGAGCTCCTGGGCCGACGGCTGCAAAACGATCCGCGGGTTTTTCGCGACATGTTCATCGCCGACGGGACCGAGGCGGTGGCCTGGGAGTTCCGGCAGGAGGAACTGGGCGCTGAATTTACCCATGTCTTATGGGAACTGCTATTGCGGGACGATGACGCCAGCAAGGTGCTGATGCGTTTTATCTGGGATGTTCCCCTGAAGCTCAAACGTAAATTCATTCGCGCCCTTGACCGGCATCTGTCGCAGAGATATCCGGTGTTCCTGGGATTGTCGGATAACTGGCCGGCGGAAAACGCCATTCCGCCCTATATTCGTGACCCGCAGCTGCGCGCGCGGGATTTTGAACTGGTGAATCAGGGTTACCTCGGGTATATGAATGTGGGCTACAGCGCACGGGAAGTGGAACTGCTGGTCTGGCTCGAAGCGCTGCGCGACAAGCAGTGCGAGGAAAAACCCTGTGAAGTCGGTCTCGCGGAGCCCGGCCGGCCGGAGCCCAAAGGCGGATGCCCGGTAAAAATCCATATTCCGCAAATGCTCAGCCTGCTGGGTACCGGCCGCTTTCGCCAGGCCATGGAGTTGATACAAAGCTGCAATCCCCTGCCCAACGTCACGGGACGGGTCTGCCCGCAGGAGTTGCAGTGCCAGGGGGTATGCACCCACCAAAAGCGGCCGATTGAAATCGGCCAGCTTGAATGGTATCTGCCCCAGCGGGATAAGCTGTTCGCCGGCGGCGGCGAGGATTCCCTCCCGCCTTCCGATCCCTGGCTGCAGGCGGTGAAGCCCCCTATCGCGGTGGTGGGTTCCGGGCCCGCCGGACTGATAAATGCCTATCTGCTGGCGGCGGAGGGATTTCCGGTGACGGTGTTCGAAGCGTTCCACGCCCTGGGCGGGGTGTTGCGGTATGGCATTCCGGAGTTCCGGCTGCCCAATGAACTGATTAACGATGTGGTGGACAAGATAACGCTGCTGGGGGGCAGATTTGTCACCAATTTTGTGGTGGGTAAAACCGCCACCCTCGAAGATCTGAAGAACGCCGGATTCTGGAAGATTTTCGTCGGCACCGGCGCCGGGCTGCCGCGCTTTATGAACGTGCCCGGCGAGCATCTGCTTAACGTGATGTCGGCCAACGAGTTTCTCACCCGCGTCAACCTGATGCAGGGGGCCCGTGAAGGCTATGAAACGCCGCTGCCGGAAATACGCGGCAAGCGGGTGATGGTTATCGGCGGCGGCAATACCGCTATGGATGCGGCCCGTACCGCTCTGCGCCTGGGGGGCGACGTTACCATCGTCTATCGCCGCACCGAGAGTGAAATGCCGGCGCGGGTGGAAGAGCTGCGGCATGCGCAGGAGGAGGGCATTGTGCTCAAGGTCCTGCGCGCTCCCTGCGAGTTTATCGGCGACGATAAGACCCATTTCGTCCGGCAGGCCATGCTCGATGTCATGGCCCTGGGGGATCCGGATGCCTCCGGCCGCCGCAGCCCGGCGGCCACCGGTGAGAAAGAGCCTATGGCGGTGGATCTGGTGATTATGGCCCTGGGCAACTCCCCCAATCCCATTATCAAAGACGCGGAGCCGGATCTGCATACCACCCGCTGGGGCACCGTCGAGCTTGGCCGGGGCTCGCAGCAAACCTCCCTCGACGGCGTATATTCCGGGGGCGATGCGTCGCGGGGAGGTTCCACCGCCATCAATGCCGCCGGCGACGGCCAGGCGGCGGCCCGTGAAATTCTCGGCGACATGAACCTGTCCGCCGGGGATATCCGGTCCAGGGTAAGCCTGGCCGGGAGCTACTCCAAGCTGGGCGCCGCCCCGAAAACCATTCTGGAGAAAATTGAACTGGCGGAGGGTATCGTCGAGTTTATCGTCCATGCGCCGCATATCGCCCGCGCCGCCCGCGCCGGACAATTTGTCCGCGTACTGCCGTGGGCCAACGGCGAACTGATCCCCCTGACCCTGGCCGACTGGGATGCGGAGAAAGGCACCCTCTGCCTGGTGGTGCAGGGGCTGGGCAGCAGCAGTATGGCGATTAACCGGATGCAGGTAGGGGATGCCTTCGCCGGCATCGCCGGTCCTCTTGGCCGGCCCAGCGTCCTGCACGCCTATGGGACCGGCGAAACCGTGGTGTTCCCCGCCGGCGGCGTCGGCCTGCCGCCGGTCTATCCCATTATGCGGGAGCATTTACGCGCCGGTAACCATGTCACGCTTATTGCCGGTTTCCGCAATGATTCCCTGCTGTTCTGGACCCGCGGCGACGAACGCATCGGCAAGCTGCAGCAGCGTTATCCGGGATTGCTGGACGTCATCTATACCAGTAACGACGGCAGTTACGGCGTCAAAGGCTTCGTCACCGGCCCCTTGGAAGAGCTGCTTAAAGCCAATCGGCAAGGGAGCGGCAGGGAAATAGCCGAAGTCGTCACCATCGGCCCGCCGCTGATGATGCGTGCTGTGTGCGACTTGACGCGCACGTACGGCGTCAAGACCGTTGCCAGTCTGAACTCCATCATGGTGGATGCCACCGGCATGTGCGGCGCCTGTATGGTGCCGGTAAACATCGACGGCCGGCTGGTGCGCAAACACGCCTGTATCGATGGCCCGGAAATCGACGGACATCTTATCGACTGGGACAAGTTCCTGCCGCGTTTTAATCAATTCAGCGCGCAGGAGCTGGCCAGCAAACGGCGGCACGGCTTCGCGTAATACCAGGGTCCCCGGACGGTGTCAAAGCGATGCACGGGGACCACTATCCACAAGATTTTGTGCCAACATCTATCCGATATGCCAGTTGTTTTCAGCATTCCAGCCAAATTAACCGCTATTTTGTGTCGAAATATTAACGATGCTGTAAAATAAAGTTGCGAGGAGTATTATTAAATGCTTCTGCGATGTAGATCAAATGTGAAGGAATACAGTAATGGCTTATGCAACCAAGAATCCTTTTACCGGCCAGGTAGTGAAAACCTTTCCCGACGCAACCGATGAAGAAGTGTTGACTGCTATAGAGCATGCGCACAAAGCTTTTCTCTCCTGGAAAGACCAGTCTTTCCAGGCGCGTAGTAAAATCATGCAGCGCGCCGCGGATATTCTGCGCGACAACAGCGAGCGTTACGCCAAAATCTTGACCCTGGAAATGGGGAAGATACTGTCCGAGGCGAAAGCCGAAGTGGAACTGTCGGCGCAAATTTTCGAGTTTTACGCCAACAATGCCGAAACCCTGCTGGAACCGGAAAAACTCACCGTAGCGAAACCCGAAGAAGCGGAATCGGTGGTTTATCATGAGCCGCTGGGCGTGCTGCTGGCCATCGAACCCTGGAATTTCCCCTATTACCAGATAGCCCGTATCATTGCGCCGCAGCTTTCAGCCGGGAATACCCTGCTGTTGAAGCATGCCTCCAACGTCCCCCAGGCGGCGGCTATTTTTGAGCAGCTTATGCATGAAGCGGGATTGCCGGACGGCGCGTTTACCAATCTGTATGCCACCCGCTCGCAGATCGAGCTTATCCTTAACCATCCCCATGTCCAGGGCGTGGCGCTGACGGGCTCGGAAGGCGCCGGCGCGCTGGTGGCCCAGCAGGCGGCGAAGGCACTGAAAAAATCCACTCTTGAACTGGGCGGGGCGGATGCCTTTATTGTCCTGGCGGATGCCGACATGGAGCCTACGGTGAAATGGGCGGTCTTCGGACGGCATTGGAACGGCGGCCAGGTGTGTGTTTCATCTAAACGCATGATCGTGGTTGACGACGTCTATGATGACTTCCTGACCCGCTATACCCAAGGCGTGGCGGCGCTGCGCGCCGGCGATCCCTTGCTGGAAACCACCACCCTGGCGCCCTTGTCGTCGCAGGAAGCCGCCGATGAGGTGAAACAAAAAATCCGGCTGGCGGTGGAACATGGCGCTACCGCCACGGAAGTCGGCCCGAAGGTCCCTGCGCAGGGCGCGTTTGTTCAGCCCACCATCCTGACCAACGTGGCGGAGGATAACCCGGCCTATTCCATGGAATATTTCGGCCCGGTCTCCATGATCTTCCGTGCCGAAGACGAGGACGATGCCCTGCGCATTGCCAATGATTCCCCCTTCGGCCTGGGCGGCTCGATATTTACCGCTGATGCCAAGCATGGGGCGGAATTGGCGCGGAAATTCTCCACCGGCATGGTTTATATCAACCATCCCACCCGGGTGAAAGCGGACCTGCCGTTCGGCGGCGTTCGGCGCTCCGGCTATGGACGCGAGCTTATCGGGCTCGGCATCAAGGAGTTCGTTAACCACAAGCTGGTGTCGGTGGTGGATATCAACGCCGAGTTTTAACCCGTCCGTTAACAGTCCCGCCACCTTCACAGCGGAGCCGGCCAATAGCCTCTATTGGCCGGGGTTTGTTGACAAAGTGTCCGGTCGGGGCAGGCTACCAGATCGTAAACACGCCGTGAATCCATCCCTGGAGGCTCGATCCGCGCCATCCCTGGCGCGGACGGTTTACTCTTCTGGCAGCCTGTCCCTCCTTATTAACGCCGAGTACGTTTGTCAGCAGTCTGCGGCCAATAGCCTCTATTGGCCGGCTTTTTAATCTCTCCCCTAACGCGTTAGACACCCACGTTCCTCCGCGGCGGACCCTGTTTCAGATCATCACATCGCCGCCGTTGGGGGAGAGGTTTTGCCCCACATAATAGGAACCGGCTTCGGAAGCCAGCAGTAGGGCGGTGGGCGCGATTTCCCGGGGAAAACCGAAACGGCCGATGGGAAGCTGCGCCTGTTTCATGGCGCGCCATGCGTCGGACAATCCCATCAGCATATCGGTTTCCACCGGCCCGGGCGCGATGGCGTTCACCGTGACGCCATGGGGCGCGCCTTCATAGGATAAGGCCCTGGTGAAACCCACTATCGCGCCCTTGGCCGCGCAATAGTGGGCCTGGCCGGGAGCGCCTTTAAACGCCAGCTGCGAGGAAAAATTAATCACCCGGCCCCAGCGCCGGTCGATCATGCCCTGGAAAAACGTGCGGGTCACCAGGAAGGTCCCGCGCATGTGAACGGCAATCATGCGGTCGAAAGCCGCGACGCTAAGCTCATGGAACAGCAAATCACCGCCGATGCCGGCGCAGTTGACCAGAATATCCACCTCCCCCAGCGTTTCGCCGGCCCAGCGGCCCATGGCCGCGACCTGGTCTTCGTCGGCGACGTCGCAACGGGTGTGGACTACCGGCAGGCCGCGCCGCGCCATATTTTCCGCCAGGGCGAGGGCATTGTCGTCGTCGCCGTACTGGCAATACCCCACGCTGGCGCCCTGTTCGGCGAAAAGCGCGACGATCTCGGCTCCGATGCCGCGGCTGCCGCCGGTCACCAGCGCACGGCGTCCTTCAAGACTAAAGACATTCATGGGTGTATCTCCTGTGATATCAGCGGTGCCAGCCAATCGGCATAGGCACGGATGCCCTGTGACAATGAATAATGGGGAACGAATCCCAGCCCGTCGGCGATGGCGGAAATATCAAAACGGTGCTGGACATCATCCAGGGGGTCGGGTCCGTCGGCGAACCGGATCTGCCCCTGTCCCAACACCTGCTGTACGGTTTCCGCCACCTCGGCCAGGGTCAGGTAGCTGCCTCCGGTAGCGGTATAAACCCCGTCGGGGCAGCGGGGGGCATCCAGCGCCGCCAGCAGCGCCGAAGCCGCGTCGTCCACATAAATATACTGGCGGTGGAAATTGGCGCCCCACGGCCACTCCACCGCCTGGCGCCGCAATACGGAGGTAATCAGGGAGCGGATAACGCAATCGGTGGTACGGCCGGGGCCATAGACCCAGGACAGTCGGATGGCGACATTGTCCTGGCCGTGCTGACGGCGGTAGGCGGCCAATAGCTGCTCGCAGGCCACCTTGCTGGCGCCGTAGACGCTGCCGGGGCGCAGCGGCGCCCGTTCGGTGATCCCCGCGCCGGTATCGTCGGTGGGGCCATAGGCGCTGGTGGAGGAACAGAACACCAGGCGGCGCAGGCCCATGACGCGGGCCATTTCCATGATATTGGCGGTGCCGTCGACATTGGCGCGGATAATGCCGTAAGGGTTGTCCAGCATTACCATCGGACCCGAGATGGCGCCGCAATGGATAATATCGGTCAGCGAATATTGCCGGGCCAGGCCGTAAAGGCGATGGATATCGGTAATATCGCAGGCCAACACCCGATCCGGGGCGTCACGGGCGGCCAGATCGATACCGATTGCCCGCCGGCCTTCCCGTACCAGGCGTTTGAGCAGATGCCGGCCAATCAGACCGTTGGCACCGGTGATCAGGATGGATTCGTCAGTCATGATAAAGTCTCGCCGGAAGACGGCAGCGGTACTGCCGCCGGTGGTTTACCCTCGATGGACAGTTCCGCCGACAGCAGCTTGAGGGTATAGGGATCCGCGGGCGCGTTGAAGATGGTGTCCACCGGACCCTGTTCCACGATGCGGCCTTTGTTCATGACCGCCACGTGGTGGGCCAGCGACCGCACCGAGTTGAGATCGTGGGTGATAAACAGCGCGGTGAGATGCATCCTGGACTGCAGTTCGCGTATAAGATCTATAATCTGCGCCCGTACCCGGATATCCAGGGCGGTGGTGGGTTCGTCAAAAATCACAAAATCGGGCCGGGAGATGAGGGCGCGGGCGATGCCCACCCGCTTTTGCTCGCCGGCGCTGAGTTCATGGGGATACCATTCGGCGTAATGGGCCGGCAGATTGACCAGGTCCAATCCCTGGGCGACCCGTTCCCGCCGCTGCCGCGCCGACAGGTTTTCCAGCATACGCAGTGGTTCATCCATCAGACGGCGTACCTGCCAACGGGGATTGAGCGCTACGTAGGGTTCCTGGAATACCATTTGGATTCGCTTGCGCAGCGGCCGGAACAGCCTGGGCTCCATGGCGCTGATATGCTGGCCGTCAAAGGTCACGATACCGCTTGTCATGGGCAGTAGCTGTATAAGGCATTGTCCGATGGTGGTTTTGCCGGAGCCGCTTTCACCCACCAGCGCCAAGGTCTGGCCGCGCTCTATAACAA
The DNA here is from genome assembly GCF_016865525.2 of Sodalis ligni. Taxonomy (NCBI): domain Bacteria; kingdom Pseudomonadati; phylum Pseudomonadota; class Gammaproteobacteria; order Enterobacterales; family Bruguierivoracaceae; genus Sodalis; species Sodalis ligni. The sequence goes on from NZ_CP075169.1 coordinate 2,269,199, forward strand.
ACGAGACATTGTCCACCGCGCGTACCGTTTGCCCCGGCCGTTTGCCTGGGAACAGTTTGACCAGCCCGGTGACTTCCAGCAGCGGGCGCCGATCGCCGCTGTCCCGGTGCGTGGCCGGCAACGGGCGGGCCAGGGCGGCGGCCAGCAATGCCTGGCTGTAGGGCAGGGCCGGGCCGGCCAGGAAACGGTTGACGTCGTCGATTTCCACGAAGCGTCCCCGGCGCATAATGGCCACCCGCTGGCAGTAATGGGCGATAATGCCCAGGTCGTGGGTTATCAGCACCACCGACAGGCCGCGGGCCTTGCAGCGCGATACCAGCATATCCAATACCTGCACCGATACCGTGGCATCCAGGCCCAGGGTGGCATCGTCGGCCAGCAAAATGGCCGGCTCGGCCACCAGCGCCATGGCGATAACCACCCGTTGCGCCATCCCGCCCGAGAGCTCATGGGGGTAAGCGTTGGCCCGGTTGGCGGGATCGACAATGCCCACTTCCGTCAGCAGGTTTACCATGGTTTGCCAGGCATCGGCCTTCGGCTGCGGACGGTGACGCTGCAAGACCCGCACGATCTGCCGGCCTACCGTCTGTACCGGATCCAGCAGCGCCTTGGCGTTGGTGCCTATCAGGGCGATGTTGCCGCCGCGCACTTTTTGCCGTTCCCGGGGGCTCATCTCCCCGATGGTCTTGCCGCCAAGGGCGATACGACCGGCGCGCTGTACGGCCCCCTCCGGCAGCAAGTTCATCAGGGCCCGGGCCAGCATCGATTTACCGGCGCCGGTTTCGCCGACGATGCCCAGTATTTCGTTGGGCAGCAATTCAAAGCTGACGCCGTCCAGGACGGTATCGGCGGACGGCGCTTCGCCGATGGTCACGGTCAGGTCTTCAACGGTCATGACCGCCGGGTTATCAGTTTGGCGACGAATCATGGAGGGCCTCCGTCGGGCGGTGCGCTTTTTGCCGGGGCGCGGCCTGCCGGGTCTCTTCCGGCAGAGGAACGGCTTTTGCAATCCCCTTGCCGCCGAGGCTGCCGCTGCGGCGTACTTTATGAGGATCAAGCCAATCGCGGATTGCGTCTCCCAGCAGGGCGAAACTCAGCACCGAAAAGACAATGGCCACGCCCGGAAACAGCGAAACCCACCATACCCCCAGGATCATCTGCTGTGCGCCGCCGGCCACCATCAGCCCCCATTCGGGGGTGGGCATCCGCACCCCTGCGCCGACGAACGACAGTCCGGCGGTCAGCAGGATCGCCATGCCGATGGAGATGGAAACCTGGATCATGGCCGGCAGCATGGCGTTGGGCAGTAAATGGGAAAACATGATATGACGGTCGCCGGCGCCGCTGCAGCGGGCCGCCGCCACGAACGGACGAGCGCGCAGCGACAGCACTTCGGCCCGGATCAGCCGGGCGAAGACCGGAATAAACAGTACCGCCAGCACAATGGCCACGTTCCAGATTTCCTGGCCGGTGACCGATACCAGCGCCATGCCCAGCACAAAGATCGGGAAAGACTGGATAAAATCGAAAACCCGCATGGCAAAATGGGAAAAAGGGTTGCGGTAATAACCGATAAGCAGCCCCAGGGGCACGCCGACGACAAAAGCGATAAACACCGAGACAACGCTTATCAGCAGATTAATGCGCGTGGCATAGATAACGCGCGACAGCACGTCCATGCCGTTGATGTCGGTGCCGAACCAGTGCACGGCCGAGGGCGCCTGCAGGCTGGCCAACGGATCGGCCTGCATGGGGTCGAACGGCATCAGCAGCGGAGCAAACAGGATAAGTACGATTTGCAATACCATCAGCAGCAGGCCAAACAGGGCCGCCGGGCGATGCAGGATGAAAAGAAGGCGTCTCATGTGCGAATCCTCGGATCGGCCAGTTCATACAGAATATCCACCGCCAGGTAAACCAGCAGTACAAACACCGCGGCCACCAGGATAAACCCCTGCAGGGCTGGGTAGTCGCTGTTGATCACCGCTTGTACCGCATATTGTCCCAGGCCGCCCCAGGAGAAAATGGTCTCCACCAGCACCGCCGAACCGAGCAGGAAGCCGGTGATGAAACCGACAATGGTGATAATGGGCGGCAGGCTGTTGCGCAGCGCCATGCGCACCAGCTGCGCTTCCGACAGGCCGCTGGCGCGGCCGTGCTGTACGAATTCGCTGCGCCATACGCCCGAAAACACGCTGTGGGTCATTTTCATCAGCGCGCCGGCGTTCACCACCGCCACGGTGATAACCGGCAGGATCAGCCGGCCGACGCTGGAACGGAATGTTTCCAGTGAGCCGGCCAGCAGGCTGTCGATGGTATAAAAACCGGTCACGTAGGGCGGCGGCGAAAGGATGGCGTCCAGGCGGCCGAACGGCGGCGCGGCCCATCCCAGCACGCTGTAGAAAAAGAAGATCAGCAGCAGGCCGATCCAGAAATCCGGTATCGCCCCGGCCGCCAGACCGTATACGCGGGCAAAGAGATCGATAAAGCCGCCGCGCCACACCACTGATGCGATGGCCAGCGCGATGGCCACCACCACCATCAGCACCAGGGCATAACCTATCAGCTCAAGGGTGGCCGGCGCCCGGTCAAGCAAATCGACGGTAACCGGGTTGGAGGTAAAAATAGAGATGCCGAGATCGCCCTGGAAAATATGCCGCACATAGTCGGCGAACTGGACCCATATGCTGTGATTCAATCCCAGCCGGTCACGCAGCTGCGCCACCGCTTCCGGGGTCGCCATATTGCCCAGCAGCAGCACCGCCGGATCGCCGGGCAACAGCCGGATCAGGAAAAACGTCACCAGCAGCACCCCGAACATCTGCGGCACCACCAGCACCAGTCGCCCCAGGATAATCTGCAGCCAACGCGGGAGGATATCCCACTGTTTCTGAATAGTGGCAAGCATCACCTGCACCTTCTGCAATATAAAAACATCCCGGCGCGCCAGCGCAGCGCCGGGCCCGCTTAACGCTGGTTAATCCTTGCGAAAGTCGTACCAACTATTGCTGTTGGGGTATACCAGGAGAAGCCGGTCACTTTTTGCTCACCGCCAGCTGATAGCCGGGATTGAACAGGAAAACCCAGGGCGCTTCTTCAATCACGGTCCGCTGCACTTTTTTCATATCCGCATCGCGGGCGGCGTTATCGGTGGAGATCAACGCGTTATCGATCATCTGGTCCACCTGCGGGTTTTTGTAGTGCGAGTAGTTGACCATGGATTTACTATTGATAAACAAATTGGCGCCGTAGGCCGCGTCCGGCACGATTGCCATATCGCGGATGAAAAACATCGGCATCTGGCCTTTGGAATAACGTTCCACCAGGCTGGAAGAGGGCAAATTCACCAACTGGGCGTCGATATTGGCCTGGGCGAAGGTGGATTTCAGCGCCACCGCCAGTTGTTCTTCGATGGGCTCGCCGGTGCGGTAGCCGATTTGGGTCTTGAAACCGTTGGGATAGCCGGCCTTGGCCAGCAGCGCCTTGGCCTTTTGCACATCGAAGGTGTAGGGGAAATAGTCGCCGGTATAGGCCGGGTAGATCTCCGCCACCGGGCTCTTGGTGGGACGGGCGGTACCCATGTATACGCTTTGTTCCAGCTCGGGCCGCTGTACCAGGTAGTTCATGGCTTGCCGGACTTCCACCTTATCGAATGGCGGCGTATTGTTGTTCATTTCCAGCCGGTGGGTGTAGTTGCCGTAAACCTTCCATACTTTTACCGTGGGTATTTTGTCCGCCAGACTTATCTCCCTTGGCGTCAGCCATTCCGCCACGTCGATGGAACCGGCCTGTAGCGCCGCCAGGCGGTTGGACGAGGTGGGCATTTCACGAAACACCACGCGCTTGATGGCGGCGGGACCGCGGAAGTAGTAGGGATTAGCCTCATACACCACTTCCTGGCCCGGCGCGAAGCGGCTGATAAAGTAAGGGGCGAAGGACGCGGAATGGGAGGAGAGGTAGCGGGCGCCCCAGGGATCCTCGGCGGTCAGGTGCTTTTTGATATCCTTGCTGTCGATGATGCCCAAATCGTTATTGACCCACAGACGATCCAGCAACAGCGACGGATGGGGGATGCTCACCTTGACGGTATAGGCGTCCACTTTCTGGAATGAACTGAAATCGGCCACCTTCAGTATCTGGGTCATATACCAATAGAAGGTGGCTTTCATATTCCAGCCCCGTTCGAAGGTCCACATCACATCGTCGGCGGTCATTTCATTGCCGGCGGCGCTTTTCACCCCTTTACGCAGATGGAAGGTTATGGATTGATGATCCGGCGACAGCGCATAGCTTTCCGCCAGGTCCCCTTCGATTTTACTGAAATCCTCCACCCGTGCGCCGCTGGCCGGGTCGGTTTTACTGCCGTAGGCCAGCAGACGTTCAAAGATATTGCGGCGTGCTTCGTGTCCGGCCTCGGTGGGCGGGTATTCCTGATCCAGCGATTCCGGCGTGCGCGGTCCGCCCACCAGCAGCGTTTCAGCCGCCGTTTGCGCGTTTGCCGGTCCGGCGCAGGCCAGCCAGAGCAGCGCGGCGGCCGACAGGATGGATGAATGCTTGTTCAAAATGGTCATGTTACTTTCCCTCAGTCGTAAAACGGCTAAACAATGGGTTGAGAGACCGTTGGGCCTTGCCGTGAGCGGTCAGCTCGGTAACGTCACCCGAAAGGGGGGGACAGTGATAACGGTGCAATCATCCTCGCCGTGGTTTTTCTGCACCAGATTGGCAAACAGCCCCGGCCGGTCCAGGGCCGCCATATTGCAGTGCCAGGTTCCCCGGTGATATTGGAGAGCCATGCGCCCGTCCACGACGAACGCCAGGGCGCGGGCGGTATCCGGCCGATCCCCATCGTCGCCGGGACACACCACCACCAGGTACCGGCTCACATCCAGCGGAAAGAAGGTCTGGGTGGAAAACCCGTGCCTTTCCATCCGTTGAATGTCGCAATGACCCGGTTGCGCCGGCGCCCACAGGGTTTCGATGCAGGTCTGGCTTTGTGGTGCGTTGTGCCGGTGCTCCGCCCGCAGCCCGTCCGTCGACAGCAGGATGCCGAACGGGGCGAAGAGGGTCGGGGTTATGGGCAGCGCAATGATGTTACGCATCCGCGGAGCCTTGACGGGCCAGCCAGTCCAGGGCAATGGCCTCACGGGTGGTAAACCAGACATCGCTATACTGGCCGGCATAATCGAAAAATCGCTTCAGGGCGCGGATCCGCCCGGGACGGCCCACCATCCGGGGATGCAGGCCGATTGACATCATGCGCGGACCCTGTGCCGCCTCGGCGTACAGCACCTCGAAGCTCTCTTTCATGTACTGGAAAAAATCTTCCGCCTGGATCAATCCGGGGGAATTCCAGAAGCGGATATCATTGACATCGCAGGTATAGGGCAGTACCAGCCGCGACTGGCCTTTGACATCGACAAAAAACGGGATGTCGTCGTTATAGGCGTCGGAGTCATACAGGAAACCTCCTTCCTCGCTAATCAGTTCGCGGGTATGGATGCTGGCGCCATAACGGCAGTACCAGCCTACCGGGCGTTTACCACAGGTTTTTTCGAACGAGGCGACGGCGAGGTCGATGTGGTGTTTTTCCTGTTCGCGGGTTAGCCGGAACACCTCTTCCCAGCGATAGCCATGGCTGCAAACCTCGTGGCCGTTGTTTACCACCGCGCGGGCCACGTCGGGATTCTGTTCAAAGGCCAGGGCGCAGGCGAAAAAAGTGCTGGGCACGGCCGCGGCATCCAGCGCTTCCAGAATGCGCCATACCCCGACCCGGGAACCGTATTCATACATGGATTCCATAGCCATATTGCGGATATCGGCAGGAAAGGCGTAGCTGCCCCATTCGGTCATCGGTTCCTGATCGCCATCGCCCATGGCGAATGAGCGTTCGGAACCCTCTTCATAATTCACCACAACATTGATGGCGAGACGGGCGCCATTTTGCCAGCGCCCCGAAGGCCGGCGATTGCCATAGCCGATTAAATCACGCGGCGGATAGGGTTTTGCGTCAGCGGACATGATAACCTCATTTTTTGTCTGCAATATTGCATGCAATTATTGGTACAATAATAAAGCAATTGCCGGGCCAAGAGTGCCAGCTTCCCGCAACGGTTTAAAATCAGCGGGTTACCGATTGAAATCAGGGGGGCATACCGGTCCGGGCCGCGCGATTTCGGTGCGCGTTGCCCCATTTTGGGTATGCGCAGCGCCGGCAACCCTTTCGCCGCAACCGGCGATCCGGCCCTATCTGTCGAACAGCGGGGCATAATCGGTATATCCGCGATCGCTGTCATCGGCTCCGGGCAGCAGCGGACGATCGCAGCGCAAAAATTGGCCGCGTCCCGGCGTTCCCCGTGGGGAGCCGTCCCATACCACCTCGCCCCGGGATAGCGTCATGGCCGGCCATGCCGACAATTCCATGCCTTCGTACGGGGTATAATCCACGTTGTGGTGCAGCATATCGTTGGTGACCGTGACCTTTTTGTCCTGATCCCAAATAACCAGATCCGCATCGGCGCCCACGGCGATACTGCCTTTCCGGGGATAAAGGCCATACAGCTTGGCGGCATTGGTGGCGGTCAGCTCCACAAAACGCTGCGGCGTAATGCGCCGGCGGCAGACCCCTTCGGACCATAGCAGCGCCATGCGCGTTTCCACGCCGGGTATGCCGTTCGCCACCTGATGAAAACCGGGGTTATCCCCATGGGCCCGCTTACCGTCGGCGCCCGCGAAACGAAAGGGCGCATGATCCGAAGAAAATACCGAAAAGGTGCCGTTGGCCAGGCCGCGCCACACCGCTTCCTGGCTGCCCTTATCCCGGGGCGGGGGGCTGCAGATGCATTTGGCCCCCTCGAAATCGTCGCTCAGCCCGAGGGATTCACGGGTCAGGAACAGGTACTGCGGGCAGGTTTCGCCATATACGTTCAGGCCCTTGCCCTGGGCCCAGCGGATTTGCTCGATGGTTTCCCCGGCCGAGACATGCACCAGCAGAATGGGCACGTCTACCAGCTCCGCCAGAGAGATGGCGCGGTGCGCCGCTTCACGTTCAATCAGCCGGGGACGGGATGCGGCGTGAAAGCGCGGGGCGGTAAGACCGGCCGCCAGCAATTGTTCGGTGAGCCAGCCTATGCAGTCATGATTTTCCGCATGCAGCATGACCATGGCGTGCTCCCGGCGGGCCAGCGCCAGCACGTCCAGGATCTGCCGATCGTTGAGCATCAGGGCGGCGTAGCTCATATAGAGTTTGAACGAGGAGTAACCCTCCTGGATAAGCCGGGGTAGCTCCTCGTTGAGCACGGCGGGCGTCGGATCGGTGATAATCATATGGAAGGCAAAATCGACAAGCGCCTTATCGGTACCGGCGCGCCGATGGTAGTCTTCCACCGCGTCCCGCAAGCTGCCGCCTTTTTGCTGGCAGGCGAACGGAATAAGGGTCGTGGTGCCGCCACAGGCGGCCGAGCGCGAGCCGCTGGCAAAGTCGTCCGCCATAACCGAACCGTCGCCGGTAGGCTGGTCCAGATGCACATGGCTGTCGATGCCGCCGGGCGTGACGAAACGTCCGGCGGCGTCGATTTCCTGCGTGCCGGCCGGCAGGCGTTGCCCCAGAGTGGTAATGCGGCCGTCGCGGATGCCGATGTCGCAGTGGAAGATATCGCTGGCCGTGACGGCCCGGGCATGACGGATTACCAGATCATGGGTTTGCATGGATGGGGCTCCTGTGATGGATAACGAATAAATGCAGACATTAATGTGTGCAATTTTTTCGCCACTTTTTAAATGCCGACCGATTTTTAGGTAAAAACAAATAAAAACAATTAATTAAATAAAAAAGCCTGGAATGGGGGGGCGGCGAAGCCGAACGCGATGCACTATAAAAGCGCCCGCGTTGCGCCTGAATGGCTAAAAAAGCGGCAAAGAGTAAGATGCGGATATGGCGTGGCAGGACGATGCATCAAGGCCGTGGAATGGGGATGAACCAGCCGGCGGGCAAGAGGCAAGCCAAGGAGCGAGCAAAAGGAGCACCCGGCGGCGGACGGCCCGCCGGTCGTTGCCCAGCCAGGGCCGCCGTCCCGATTGCCCGGTTAGACCCGGTCAGATAAAGTCGTAGATATCGATGTCGCTGCGGCGGGCTTCGCTCAGATCGAGACTGGATATAATATGATCGAAATGATGGTGCATTTTTTCCTGGGCGCCGCCGATATCGCCCACGGCCAGGCTATCCACCAGATCCGCATGTTCATTGGTCAGGCAGAGCACCCCCTCCTTGGTTTCATAAACCGATTGCACCAGAATGCACCGCTGGATGAGCAGCCCGACCATGCGTTCGATCACCGGATTGCGCGCAATGTGCGCCAGCAGGATATGGAACTCGGCCGCCATGCGGTTAACGTCGTTGCGATGGGCTTCAAAGGCGGACCGTTCCTGCACCAGCAGCGCCCGCAGCGATTCTATATCCTCGGCGGTGGCCCGTTCGCACACCAGGCTGATGACGACATCCTCCAGGTGGCGACGCGCTTCGAAGACATATTTGGCGTCTTCCACCGTCGGGCGGCAAACAAAAGCGCCATGATGCAGGCGGATTTCCACCACGTCCTCGTCCCGCAGCCGTTCCAGCACCCGCCGTACCCGTGAACGGGGAATATTGTAGCTTTCCGCCAGCTTCACCTCGTTGAGATGCTGGCCGGGGCGAAGCCGTTTATCGATAATGGCATTAACCAGGCGCTGGTAAATAATTTCTTCCGTAGGGTGTTTGCCCCTAAGCTTCTCGTTACTGCTGTTGTCACCCATTTATACCTTCAGTCGCGCTTGTGAGAACGGTAAACCGAAAAACGCATCCATGATTTCTTCGATGAAACGGTCCGGATGGCCATTCCCTGTATTCGAGCCTAAAAGAATCCGCGCCGCAAGTTTTTCAACGTGGCGGCCACCAGTTTAACCATGGCCGTGATGACAAGGGAAGTTCCGGGCTGGGGAAATGTCTCCAGGATAACCATCGGATGTAAATCGCTTTTGTTAAAATAATGAACAAACAGCAGGCATCCATACCTTTATCCTATACTCTTGTCCGGTAACCCTTGGGTCTTAACATACGATCAGGAGCCTATCGCAATGCCCTTTTTTATCGTGACCATGACGCACCCCGACGGCGATGGTTGGAAAAAACGTCTTCCCGCCCATATAGCCTATCTGCAAACGCTGGTTCGAACGGGCGTTCTCCGTGCCTCCGGCCCGGTGAAAAATTCACCGCTGCGCACCGGGTTTCTCATATTCAAAGCTGATTCCCGTAAGGAAGTGGAGGCCCTTATTGAAAAAGATCCTTTTTCGATCCAACGGCTCATCGTCAGTTTGACCATTTCCGAGTGGGATCCCCTGTTCGGCGAGTTTGCGTCCGAATCCAGCGGCGTGATACCCGGATAAACATCCCGCCGCAAACCGGGTCGCCGCCGCGTCATGGCGGCGCCTGGGCCCTCCTTTTTGAAAACCCATTTCATTTCAAATGATTAAGCGCGTTAACCGATCCATATCACATTTCTAATTCAAAGCCATTGAGCGGAAAATTTGTTTGAAATATATTGCTAATTCGAGTTAGCAATGAGATTTCAGCGAACGCCATCGTTTATGCCGCCCGGCTATAGCGGGTGGTTTCACGGGCAAATATCATTTTTGTCTTCATCCAGAATAAGGAAAGAACAGAGCATGTTAACGCTACATCTTCCAGCTTCTCCTGACATTATCCGTACCCAGGACAGTGAAGTCCTGCTGGTGACCAATGCGGATCTGCGCGAACCGGCCAATGTCACCTGCTGGCCGACGCAATTGGCGTTCGAAGGGCGTTTGCAGGCTGCCCTGAAGACCTTGGGCTATCAGATGAAACGCGCTCATGAGATTAATCCCCGGCGCGGCCACGGCTTTATCAGCAGCCAGAAAGAGGGCAGCGATCTGTTTGCCGCCATTGATCCCGATGCGCCCATTATTGTCTTGCTTACCGCCTGGCAGTATTCGCACCATATTGCGCCTTCCTGGTTCACCACCGCGGACCGATACTGCTGCTGGCGAATTTTGACGGCACCTGGCCGGGCCTGGTGGGCATGCTATGTCTGGCCGGTTGCCTCACCAGCCTGGGGCGCGCCTATTCCCGGCTCTGGTCGGAGGATTTTGCCGATGAGTTTTTCCTGCAGGGCCTGAGCACCTGGCTGCGTGACGGCGCCGTGAGCCATAAAACTGGCTATCTGCATCCCATTCCCCCGACGCATCCGGTGCTTGCCGGTCAGTCGGGGCAGATCGGACGCAGGACCGGCGAGTATATTCTGCGTCACAAAGGAATAGTCGGCCTGTTTGATTCCTTTTGCATGGGCATGATCAACGGCGTGTTCCCACAGCAGGCGATGATCAACACCGGTATTCCGGTAGAGTCCCTGTCGCAATCAGCGCTGCTGGTGGAAATGGCGAAAGTGCCGCCGGCTCTGCGGGAAGCCTGCCTGCAATGGTATGAACAGCGAGGCATGCGGTTTGAATACGGTGAAGACGGCAGCAAGGATCTCAAGCGCGAACAGGTACTGGAACAATGCGCGATGATGATCGCCATGGCGCGGTTTGTAAAACGTTTCGGCCTATCGGCGGTGGGCGTACAGTACCAGCAGGGTCTGAAAGACAGCTGCGCCGCATCCGATTTCGCCGAGGGGGCCATCGGCAACGCCGAACGTTTTCCCATCCCCGATGAAAACGGCGAGATCATCTGGCCGGACCGCGCCATTCCCTGTGTCAACGAAGTGGATATGGGCAGCGCCATTCCCCAGGTCATGCTGTCGCAACTGCTGGATGCTTTGGGCATGCCCACGGAAACCACGCTGCATGATATCCGCTGGGGCAGCGTTTATCGCGGCACGTTCTATTGGGATCTGGAAATTTCCGGCGCGGTGCCCTTCGCCCATCTGAAAGGGGGGATAGCCGGCGCCACCGGCTATCGGCAGCCCGCCATGTTTTTCCCTTATGGCGGCGCCACCCTTACCGGGCAGGGAAAAGCTGGACGTTTTATCTGGGCACGGGCGCATTACGAAGGCACTGAGGTGATTATGCATATCGGTACCGGTACGGCGGTGGGAACTGCCGACGGAGGGATTCGAGCGCCGCCGCCGGGCCACCAACTATGAATGGCCGCTGCTGAACGCGGTGCTGGATGGCGTAAGCCGTGATGACCTGATGGCCGGTCATCAAAGTAATCATCTGACGATTGCCTACGTGGCTGAAAAGGATTTGAAAGCGGTGCTGCAGGCATTTGTGGCCCAGGCGCTGACGCAGCATATACGCGTGTACGCCGCCGGCGAGGCCGCTCATTATTTGTGACCCGTTATCATGAAAACCATTTTGTCCTTTGCATTGCCGGGGCGCGTTATAAACAAGATGAATATACCGATGCAAGCCGGCGGGCTTTTTACGGCTGAAATGGTTAACAACGATAAACGAAGGCGGTGATAGAGGAAGAATGAACTTAATAACCTAATACTGGCGCCGTTATTTTATTACGCCATGCGATTGCAAACCGATTATTACCCTAACAGCAGACAGATGATGGCATAAGTGAGCATAAAAGTATTAAAAATCAAAACACAACCTCAATCCTGTAATAACGGGATGAACAGGAGCTTATATGCAAAAAGAATTAAGTACCGAAGCGCTTATTTTGCTGGCGAAAGAAAAGCTTGATTTAAAAGAGGCGCCAGGGGCAACCAAGGCGGGCTGGCTGATGATAACGGCCCTATTGATAGAGTCTTGGGATATCTATTCCATGGCCTTTATTATATATGCGCTAAAAGACGTTTATCATCCCAATAGTTGGCTGCTGGGATTTACCGCGGCGGGCACGCAATTGGGGGCGATTATCGGCGCGCTGCTGGGCGGCTGGCTTACCGACAAGCTCGGCCGGCGGAAAATATTCCTCTACTCCATGCTGCTCTTCGCTATTTTCGCCGTGCTGCAGGGGCTGGCGCCGAACATCTACTGGCTGGCAATTATCCGCTGTTTTGCCGGTATCCCGGTCGGGGCGGATGTGGCCAACGGCTTTACCTATCTGATGGAGGTGATGCCGAAAGGCCGGCGGGAGGTGATGGCGAACCGCTGGCAATTCATGTTTGCCCTGGGGATCATTACCGCCATTCTCCTTTGTACCATCCTCATGGTGCTGGGCGTCCCTAATAATCTGATCTGGCGTATTGTGCTGGCGGGTTCGGGCCCTTTCGCGTTTTTGCTGTTGTTCCTGCGCCGTGAACTGCCGGAAACCCCGGCATGGTTTGTGGACCGGGGACGGTTTATTGAAGCCAAACAGGCCGCCAAAAAGTATTACGGCAATGTGCTGGAGGATGTACTGCCCGACCGGAATGTGAAGATTGAGGAAACCTCCACCGGTGAAGCGCTATATGATCTGTTCAGCCGCGACTTCTCGCGCAGGACGACCATTTTCGGCTGGATTTCCTGCGCGGTGCAGTCTTTCGAAAATTACGCGTTTTCTTTTTACCTGCCGTTGATCCTGACCACCATCGGCATCAGCGGCCATATTCAAAACAATTTGGCGCTGCTGGGGGTCAACATTATCGCGGCCATCTCGGCCTTTGTCGGCCCGCTGATACTTCCCCGCCTCGGGCATAAGAAACTGAGTCAGTTCGGCTTCCTGTTTGTTACCGTCGGCATATTGATTGCCGCCTACGGCGTATTCCAGCTGAATTTCACGCTGATTACCGGCGGCGCGGCATTAATGCTTTGGGGACATTATTGGGACGCCGAAAGCGGCATGACGGTTATTTCCCTGGTGGCCAAGCCGAAATATCGCGGCGTGGCCTCGGGCATCGGTTATACCATCGTGAAGGTGACGGCCTTTGGCACTACCCTGGTGTTTCCGCCGTTATTCGACCGGTTAGGGGTTCCCCTGGCATCAGCCATTATCGCCATCGCGCCTTTTATCGCTTTCCTTGCGGCGACGTTTATCCTGCCGGAAGTGTTTGGGCATTCCGCCGGCGACGGCAAGAATGATGATCCTGTTCATGTGAACAGCGGCGCCGGCGTTTACCGGTCCGAAAATTAATCGGTTTTAATCTGGGTTATATTCATAATATAAGAGGATTCATTATGACCTGCACCAAAATGCCAAATATTGAAAGTATTGAATTAATGACCTGTCGCGTACCTTTGCCGGAAGGTCCCTGGGGCGATCAAATTCATCATGTTACCGATATCGAGGTGGCCATTGTTGATGTGCGCGGGTCAAACGGACTGGTGGGCACCGGATTCAGTCATACCTCCGGCTGGTGCGGAGCGACCATTTCGGCGCTGATCAAGGAAATTATTCCGGATGTGATCGGACAACCGCTTTCGCCCCGCGCGCTGTGGGATCGCAGCTACAAATATATCCACGATGTCGGTGGCGCGGGCGTGACCACCCATGCATTATCGGCTCTGGATATCGCCTACTGGGATTTGCTCGGTAAAACGCTGAACGTGCCGATTGTGGATTTACTCGGCCGGGTGCGCGATCGCGTGCCGCTGTACGGCAGCGGTATCAACCTGCATATGTCGGTGGAAGAGGTCATCGAACAGGTGCGCCGCTGGAAAGCGAAGGGTTATCTCGCGGCGAAAGTCAAAGTAGGCAAACCCGATCTGGAAGAAGACGTTGAACGGCTGATTAAAATCCGGGAAGCGGTGCCGGGATATCCCCTGGCGGTGGATGCCAATCAGGGATGGAATTTTCCTCAGGCGCTCAGGGCGTTCAAGCTGTTTGAACCGCTGAATTTATTATGGATCGAAGAGCCATTGCCTTCGGACAATATCGCCGGTCACAAACTGTTGCGCGAAAGGACCAATACGCCCATCGCCTTGGGGAAAACGTCTATAACCTCAGCCAGTTCACCCAATATATTGAAAACGGAAGCGCCGATTTTATCCAGGCCGACCTGGGCCGCGTCGGCGGCATTACCGGCTATCTGGACGTCGCGACCGTTGCCCGCGCCCACAATTTGCCGATGACGCCTCACTTTGTGCTGGAGCTGAGCGCCAGTCTACTGGCCGCGGTGCCGAACGTTTCTTATGCGGAAGTGACCGACGGCGGGCGTTGGAAGGATCTACGCATCGTATTATCCGCCGGGGAAGAGGTGGACGGTTATTATATTCCCAGCGATAAAGCCGGCCACGGTATCGTATTAGACAGAGAATATTTAGGTTCCCATAAAATCTGAACAAAAAGTATAGCTACCAATCAGGAGGATGGATATGGAAGATAAATTATTTTCTGTTAAAGATAAAATTATCATCATTACCGGCGGCCTTGGGCAACTGGGGGCGCAATATGTGAAGGAGTTGCATCGCCGGCAGGCGAAAGTCGCCGTCTTTGCCGTTCACGTGACGCCGGAGAGAGTGGCGGCGGTGTTTGGCGACGATAAGGATTCCGAACGCCTGGCTTTCTATGCGGTTGATATCACGGACGGCGCCAGTATTAATCAGGCCCTTGATGATATCGGGCAAAAATGGGGCATTCCCGACGGGCTGGTCAACAACGCCGGCATCGATACCCAGCCCAGCGCGCCGCCGGAAGTCTCCGGTCCCTTTGAACATTTCCCGCTGGACGTGTTCCGCAAGGTGGTGGATGTCAACCTGGTGGGAACATTCCTGATGACTCAGCAGGTGGGGTCGCGGATGAAGGCGGCCGGCAAGGGCGGCTCCATTGTCAATGTCGGCTCTATTTATGGCGTCGTCTCGCCGGTACAGGATATTTACGGCTATAAAAAAGAAGATACCGGCGTGCCGTTTATTAAACCGGTGGCCTATTCCGCCGCAAAATCGGGAATTTATAATTTCACCCGCTACTGCGCCACCTATTGGGGCAGAGACGGTATTCGCGTGAATACCCTGACGCTGTCCGGCGTGGCCAGGCACGATCAGGACCCGAGATTTCAGAAAAATTATATTGCCCGCATGCCCATCGGCAGAATGGCTCACGAAGATGAATATAACGGCGCCGTGGTGTTCCTCCTTTCGAACGCCTCGGTTTATATGACCGGTTCCAACGTGGTGGTGGATGGAGGATGGACCGCATGGTAAATCTCGCTGATTGGGATAAATTCCGGGGGATAATATCCGCCATCGTGACGCCAATGCACCATGATGAGTCCGTCAACCATGATGCCTTGGCGCTGATAGTGGAAAAACAGCTGTCGCGCGGCGTTGAGGGATTTTATTGCTGCGGATCCTCCGGCGAGGGTCCCCTGCTGGGCCTGGATGAAAGGACTGCAATCCTAGGTACCATTGTCCGCAGCGTTAAAGGCAAGGTGCCGGTGATATCCCACGTGGGAACCGTCAGGACGTCGGATGCGGTTTATCTGGCCAAAAACGCGGAAAAAGAGGGCGCGGACGCGGTGTCCCTGGTTCCTCCCTATTATTACAAATTCACCAAAAAGGAGATCATCGCGTATTATCGAAAAATGATTGCCGCTGTCTCCATACCGGTCATTATCTATAACATACCCCAGTTCACCGGGGTGGAGCTCGATGCGAAAATCGCCGACGCGTTATTAAGCGAACAGCAGGTTCTGGGGGTAAAGCATACTTCCCATAACCTGTATTCCCTGGAGCGTATGGCGGCGAAATACCCCGATAAGGTCTTTTTCAACGGCTTCGATGAAATTTTCCTGTCGGCAATGGCCGCCGGCGCAACCGCGACCATCGGCACCACCGTCAATTTGCAGCCGGAACTGTTTTTGGCCGCCCGTGCGTTTTTCCGTCGAGGCGAGTTTGCCCAAGCCAGGGAAGTGCAGTTGCAAATCAATAATGTGGTTGAATTCATGGTTGAACGCGGGGTTTTTCAATCCGCCAAATATCTGGCGGGGCTTGGCCTGGCGGATCTCGGCCCGATACGCGAGCCGTTCGCCCCGCTGACGGCGGCGCAAAAAAAGGAGCTGGATCAACTGAATAACATCATCACGGGGCTGATTGAACATGTGGGATAAAAACGCGAGTCCGATCGCGCGTTATACGCTCAACGATAAGGCCGCGATCCATATGGTGGCTGACATCATTGAAGCCATATCTGCGGACCCGGCCACCAGCGGGCTGGCGGCGGCCATCGTGGGAGCCGGCGGCGAACTCGTGGCGTTCGGCGCCCATCATTCCTGTCCGCCGCTGCCGCGACTGCTGGCGCAACGCAAGGCCTACACCGCCTTGATGCTGCGCCGCAGCACCCGCATTGTGCAGGAGGATGTGCGCAGCGGCTCGCTGGATATGAGCGTGCTGAACGATCCCCGGCTATTGCCGATGCCCGGCGGTGAGCCCGTTTTCATCAACGGCACGGTGGTAGGCGCCATCGGCATCAGCGGTTTAACGGCGGAAAAGGATATTGAGCTGGCGCACTACTGGGCAGCGCAGTTTTCTTGACGTTATTCATCGGCCGTCATCCGCCAGCCGGCGATGACGGCCAATCCATCCCCCGTCCCGGTTATGGCGATTATTCGCCAACAAACGCCCGTTGGCGATGGATCATCGTCATGGGGATCATCACTTTACCCGACGGCGGCGCTTCACCGCTCAGCGCGGTTTGCATCGCGGTAAACGCGTGTTCGGCCCAGGCATCCTCATTTTGCCGCATCGACCAGACATTGTTGGATAAAAACCCCAGCATGGCATGTTCGTCAAAGGTACCGATATTGATTTCCGCCGGTATATAGCCGTATTGTTCACGCAAAACGCTGAGCGCGCCTTCCAGTATCGGCAGCGAGGAGGCGATAAAACCCTGGGGCGCCCGATGGTGCCGCTGGAAAAACTGTCGCATCATCAAGCTCCCGTCCTCCTGGCGGTTATGGCCGGCCTCCAGTATCCATTGGCCGGGGTTTTCGCCCATGACCCGCCGATAACCCTGCAAACGCATTTTAATCGCCGGCTGTTCCGTATCTCCCGCCAGAAAATAGAGCGGAGCCGACCCATTGGCAGCCATCATGACGCGGGTGAGCTGCTCGGCGCCCTGGCAATTGTCACTCACCACCAATGCGATCCCCGTCTCGCCAAAGTCGCGGTCCAGCAGCACCAATGGCCGTCTTTCCACCAGTTTGGCATGGTGATTCTGCGACTGGAGGGATGAGGGGACGACAAACAGACCGTCCACATTGCGCTGCAGCAGCGCCTCCACCAGTTTATTTTCATGGCGGGCGTCGCTGTATGTGCAGCCGATCATCAACTGGTACCCGGCGTCACGGCAGCGTATTTCCAGCTTCTCCGCCAGGGTGGAAAAAAACAGGTTGGACAGGCGCGGCACAATCAGTCCCAGCGTATCGGTTTTATTCAGTTTCAGGCTGCGGGCCGTGTGGTTGACCTTGTAGCCGAATTCGGCCACATAGTTATGGATACGTTCCTGGGTTTTGGCGCTGATACGATACTGCTCAGCCTTACCGTTCAGCACCAGGCGAATGGTGGTAATGGAGAGATGTAACGCCGTGGCAATCTGCTCGACCGTTTTTACCATGAATAATGCGATCCTGAAATGTCATCGTAGAAAAAGTGTAACGTATTCGCTAACTCGAGTCAGCTATTTCATGCCTGACCATGTCCATGGGTCGTCTGCCGGCCCGCGTCGGCTTATCGCTGCAACGAGTCAATGCCGGCCGCCGCAGCCTTTATCTCGGCGGTAACCGCGGAGGAACGCGGATTCCGCGCCTTTATCGGGATCGGGATAATCTTGACGTGGGAACTTTGTTAAGGAGAGGCTCATCCGGCCCCGAAAGCAGGGGGCCGTCATCTGTCTGGCAAGGGACATAATCCCGGTACCGCGGCTCGGGCAGCCGGCTTCTAATAGCCGCCTTTGGCCGCCGGTTCATCCGCCGCTTTCGGGCGGAACTGCGCCAGGCGCCGGTCCAGGGCCTCGGTATACAGCATGGTATCCACCCCGACCGCCACGAAATTGGCGCCCCATTCGATGCTTTTGCGCGCCATGTCCACATCCACCGCCAGGAAACCGGCGGCTTTGCCGGCCTGGCGGATGCGCCGGATGCTGTCTTCGATAATGCGCTGTACGGCGGGATGCCCGGCATTGTCCGGGTAGCCCAGGGAGGCGGACAGATCCGCCGGTCCGATGAACACGCCGTCGATACCTTCCACCGCCAGAATCTCATCCAGATTATCCAGCGCGGCCTTGCTTTCCACCTGAATCAGCAGGCAGAGCTCATCATTTGCTCTTTTCATATAGGCATCCACCCGTCCCCAGCGGGCGGCGCGGGCCACCCCCGCCCCCACGCCGCGCGCCCCGTCCGGCGGATAGCGGGTGGCCGCCACCACATCCCGCGCCTGTTGCGCCGTATCCACCATGGGGATCAGCAAGGTTCTGGCGCCGATATCCAGCACCTGCTTTATCAGCGCACGCTGGCCTTCCACCGGGCGTATAACCGGCTGGCTGTCATAGGCGGCGATGGCCTGCAGCTGATGATATAAATCCTGCACGGTGTTCGGCGCGTGCTCGCCGTCAATCAACAGCCAGTCGTAAGAGGACGTGGCGGCGATTTCCGCCATATAGGCGCTGGTGCTGCTTAACCAGAGTCCTATCTGGACTTCCCCGCGCCGTAATCCGGCTTTAAAGGCGTTGGCTAAAATATCTTTCATGGAAAATCCTTACTAGCGGTTATTTACTGGAGAGGTTATTGGCGGTATTGATGCCCGGTTTGGTCGTGGCCACTTTCAGCGTCAGGATGCCCAGCGCGCCCACAATGGCAATGGCCGCCAGCGTCAACAGGCCCGCCGCGCCGTTGCCGAAACCGGATTCCGCCTTCACTCGGATAAGCGGGGCCAGAAAGCCTCCCACGGCGCCGAACAGATTGACAAAACCGATGCCCGCCGCCAGCGCGGTGCCGGACAAAAGCTGGGTCGGCATGGTCCAGAACACCGGTTGTACGGCAATGCAGCCGATGGCGGCCACGCAGAGCGCAATAATGGCCGCCAGCGGGCTGACCAGCCCGGAGATGCCGATGCCCAGCCCGGCGCAGAGCAGGGTCGCTGCCGCAATCAGGCGGCGTTCGCCGGTTTTATCGGAATAACGCGGGATGTACCAGGTGCCGAACAGGGCGGCTATCCAGGGGATGGCGGTGACCAGGGATGCGACAAAACCCACTTTGGTGCCCATCAGTTGCGCCACCTGGCTGGGAAGGAAGAAAATCAGGCCGTAAACCGCAATCTGGATGGTCATATAGATCAGGGCCAGTTGCCAAACCCGGCCGTGGATGACGGCATCGCGCAAATGGGTGGCGGTTTTGTTTTTCTCCTCGCTTTCCAATTGGGTTTGCAGCGTCTGTTTTTCCTGCGGCGTTAAAAAGCGCGCGGCGGCGGGGGTGTCGTCCAGGTAGAAGAAGGTGAATATGCCGGCGATCACCGCCAATATTCCTTCAATCATAAACATCCAGAACCAGCCTGGCCGGCCCATGAAACCGTGCATTTCCAGCAGCGCCCCCGATAAAGGGGAGCCGAGGGTCAACGCCAAAGGCGCACCCATATAAAACAGTCCCATAATGCCCGCGCGGTTACTTTGCGGAAACCACTGGGACGTCAGATAAATCATACCGGGGAAAAAACCGGCTTCGGCCGCCCCCAAGAGCGTGCGCACCACCAGGAACTTGGTTTCGCTATCGGCAAACCCCATGGCGGCGGATAACAATCCCCAAATAAGCGTCGTGCCGCCAATCCAGCTGCGGGCGCCGAATTTACGCATCAATAAATTGGCGGGCACGCCCAGAATTGCATAGACCACGAAGAATATGCCGGCACCCAGCGCATAGGCCTCATTACTGAGCCCCGTGTCGAGCTGATAGGTTTCTTTGGCGAAGCCGATATTCGATCTATCCAGAAAAGCCAATATATACAGCGCCAGCATAAAAGGAATTAATCTGGCGCGGTTCTTTTTTATCGCGCTTTCAAGGAGCGTATTCATGGCCGTGTCTTCCTGTGCGGAGGGTTTTCGTTATTATCTTGGCCGGCAAATAAACATTACCGGCCAAGGTCTTATACCCTCAATAATTCGAGTTGCGGGAAAGCCTACGCACCTTCAACTTGAAGTATGTCGGGTATATATCGCCATTAATGGGTATAAGGCCGCTGCAAATTACATTCGCGGTTAAGCTCAACGCCAAAACCGGGTTTATCCAGCACTGATTTATGCATACGGCCGTTTTCAGGCACCGGTTCATTAAGCAGAATCGGATCAAATTGCGGCCGCAGCGTGGCGCAGTCCGGGCTGGTCATCAGAAATTCGCTGAAGGGCGTATTGGTAAAGGTGATAACCGCATGGTGGGAGTAGACCGATGAGCCATGGGGCACCACCAGCTGGCCGCGGGATTTGGCGATGGCGGCGATTTCAATCAGCGTCGTCAGGCCGCCGCACCAGCCCACATCGGGCTGCATGATATCGATGCCGGTTTCCGCCAGGGTCCGGAATGATTGCAACGTACCGTGGTGTTCGCCGCTGCTGACCATCATTCCCGGCGGCGCGTTGCGCTTTAACTCCCGGTAGCCTTCAAACTGCTGCGGCGGCAGGCACTCCTCGATCCATTTCAGGTTGTAAGGGGCGCAGGCGTAGGCCAGTTTGGTGGCGTAATTGACGTCCTGGCTCATCCAGCAATCCAGCATCAGCCAGAAGTCCGGACCGCATTTGTCGCGGTATTCCGCCACCATGGCCGCATCCTGGCGTATCCCGGCATCGCCGTCATGGGGCCCGCGATGGGTCGGCATCTTACCGCCGATAAAGCCCATCTGCTGCGCCAGATCGGGCCTGGCGCCGGTGGCGTAGAACCGTATTTCATCGCGGACCGCGCCGCCCAGCAGCTTATATACCGGCAGATCGGCCACTTTGCCGAAAAGATCCCACAGCGCCAGATCGACGCAGGAAATGGTATTCATGACCAGGCCGCCGGAACCGGCATAATAGAGGGTGGCATTGAGCATCTGGTCGTGGATAAGCTTAATGTCGCTGACGCATTTCCCCTCGATAAAACGGTTCAGATGCTTTTCCACGATAAAACAGCCCATTTCGCCGGCGGTGGAAACCGCAAAGCCGGTCTGGCCGTTATCCGCTTCCACCTCCACCACCAGCGTGCCCAGCACGTTGATGCCGAACGACTGCCTGGACTGTTCATACTCCTTATATTTGCTCATCGGCGTGGCGATATGGTCGTCAATCCAGTGCTGACCGACCTGGTCGTGGTAATCGCCGCCGCCGGCGCCTTTGGCCGCGGTTGCGCCGCCGGTAAACCAGGCGCGGACATGTTTGATTTTCGGTAGGATCATGAGAATGTCTCCTTAAAAGGGGTTAGGAAGCCTTGCGTTCGAAGGGGCTTTTCCAGCCCAGCCGCCGGGAAATATCTTTGGCGCAGGCAATGGCTTTGCCGGCCAGCAGATCGCGGTTATCCGTCGTGATTTGTTGCCCGGTTCCCACCACCGAGATGGCGGCGGCCAATTCATTGCGGGCATTGAATACCGGCGCGGCCACGCAGCGCACATCGGCGTAATCCTCGCCGTTGTCAAAGCTCCATCCCTGGCGGCGGATGCCGTCCAGCTCTTTTTTGAGGGCGGCCAGGGTAATAATCGTGCTGGGGGTTTTGCTGATGAACCGGATATTATTCATGATCTTCTGCTGCTGGCGCTCGTCCTGCCAGGCCAGCAAACATTTGCCTATTCCGGAGCGATACAGGGAGAGACTTTTGCCTTCATGGGACCGGACGCTAATGGTGGAAGTAGATTCTATTTTTAAAATATAATAGGCATTCTGATCGTCGATAATACCCAGATGGCATAATAATCCGGTATCTTCCATTAATTCCGTCAGCCGCTGTTTGGCGATATCCCGTAAATCCATTTTGCCTAGCGCCTGCTCGGACAATTCCACCAATTTAGTCCACAGGCAATAATTATCACGAACATCAAGCGCAATAAAACGCTGCCTTTTTAATTCAGCCAATATTAAATACGTGGTGCTTTTAGGCAGTCCCAGCTCGGCGATAATATCGGCGGCGGAGCAGGGGCCGCGCCGGGCAATAACATTCAGGATATCAATGGCGCGTGTCAACGCCGGGACTTTGCTGTTTTCCATTATGCTGGACTCCGGTCTTGTGTAATGGAATCAGTGTTGTCTTGCGGGGGGTTAAATTATGTGAGCAATATCAAAAATGGCTATTTCGGCAAAATAATGGGATGGTCACAGATCAATTCTGTGAGATTGCGCACGGTTTTTTAAGCAGCGAGTACAATGGGCTGTACTGAACCGCCGGTTCAAATCCGTTAATCATATAAGCCCTCCCGATCCACCGCACAGTAGTTTTTACGACCACGGATCCGGCGTACGGAGTCCCTGATTATCAGCGTGCCGTTCAGCAATAGGCTACCCACCGGCGCGTCAGGCCGTAGCAGTCGCTGCTGGAGCATTCTGACGGCCTCTGCGCCCAGCTCGTCCCGCGGCACATGCACTGAGGTGAGGGAATATCATGGATGGCGGCGAGGTTGAAACCGTCCATGCTCATCACTGATACATCCTGGGGCACGCGTAAGCCGGCCTTCTGCAACGCATTCATCGCCCCTACCGCCATAAAGTCCCCGCCGGCAAGGATAGCGCTCGGTCGCTCCGAAGGCGGGCAGGACGACAAAAAGGCGCTCATCAGGCGCTCGGATTCCGCGGCGCCGAAACCTTGTGCTATAAGCTGATGCCGTTCTTCGCTGAAAGCGAGATTGCGCATGTTCCAGGCCTCCCGCACACCGTACATTCGCAGTTCCATGGTGTAGCGTCGCAGGCAATGCAGCGTCAGGATATTGCAATGCCCCTGCTCGAACAGATAATTTATTGAAAATTCGCCGATGAGCTGATGATGGGGCGAAACCGAGGGCAGCCTCATACGGCGGTCACGACAGTTAATCAGCACGCAGGGCTTATGCAGCTCGGCCGCTAAGGTATGTATTCTGGGGTCGTCAATGCCGATAATCAGCGCGGCCTCGGTTTCCGGCAGGCTCATTTTTTCCAGAAACAGCGCGGCGTCGCTGTCGTTTTCCTCCAGTCCGCAATAGCGCAATCGTACCTCGTGCTGCGTCAGCGCCTGGCTGATGCCCTGGATGACCTTGTAATAAAAAATATCGGTGCGCACGTCGAAGGCGCGGGGCGGAGCAAAGACCAGCAATCCGTTCATCAGCAGCCGGCCGTTCGACAGTTCGTTCATCCCGCCTTTTTGGCGGGCGGCCGCCAATACCCGACTGCGCGCCGTGGCGCTGGTATTGGCCTTTCCCGCCAAAACCCGTGAAACGGTGCTGATGGAAAGCCCCGTTTCACGGGCCAGGGCGGTGATATTTAATTTTTCTTTCATTTTGTGATCTTCATCATATTTGCCCATGCAAAAATTTTCATGAGCTTATTTGCCGTTTTTTAGCAGGCTCGCGGGGAAATAGAACGCTATATTTATTATGTCATGAAAATTTTTGCAAAAAACGGCATAGACTCGCATTTTTGGCTCTTTTACTGTCGGGATGATAGCCAACCGATACGTAGAGGAAGTCATGAGTCTCGTTAATCATTCCAAAGCGGTAACCCAGGCAGGTAAACGGGCGGTAAAAAATTTACGCTGGTGGATGCTGGCCTTATTTCTGCTCGGGGTTACCGTTAATTACATCACGCGTAATGCCCTGGGGATACTTGCTCCTGAATTAAAAAATTCCCTGCATATGACCACCGAGCAATATTCGTGGATCGTTGCCGCTTTTCAATTGGCCTACACCATTTTTCAGCCGTTTTGCGGCTGGCTCATTGATGTGATCGGCCTGAAATTGGGTTTTTTAATTTGTGCTGTAATTTGGGCGTTGATGTGTTTGCTGCATGCCGGAGCCGGCAGTTGGATTCAACTGGCGGTGCTGCGCTTTTTTATGGGGGCGTCGGAGGCAGCGGCCACTCCCGCCAATGCCAAGGCCATCGGCGACTGGTTCCCGAAAAACGAGCGCCCGGTGGCGGCGGGTTGGGCCGGCGTCGGGTTTTCCATCGGGGCTATGCTGGCGCCGCCGATTATCTATGCCGCCCACGCCTCTTTCGGCTGGCACGGCGCTTTCTTCCTGTCGGGCTGTCTGGCCCTGCTGTGGGTGGGGCTTTGGTGGTGGCTGTATCAATCGCCGGCCACGCATCCAAACCTGACCGAAAGCGAGCGCGCCTTCATCCTGCAGGATAACGATCCCGTCCCCGTCAGGCAGCCGTTTTGGCGGTCGATGAAAAATATCTCAAAAGACAGACGTTTCTACGGCATCGCCATTCCCGCGTTTCTGGCGGAACCCGCCTGGGGGGTCTTGAGCTTCTGGGTGCCGCTCTACCTGGCGAACGAACGGGGCATGGATCTCAAACAAATTGCCCTGTTTGCCTGGATGCCGTTTCTCGCCGCCGATTTAGGCAGTATCGCCAGCGGTTATCTCACCCATCTCTATATCCGTTTATTTGGCTGCACCCGCATTAATTCGGTGGTGGCCAGCTCAATTACCGGCGCGTTTCTGATGTTGTCGCTGGCGTTGATGACGCTGGTGCAAACCCCTTGGCTGGCTATTTTGCTTATCTCGGTGGGCGGTTTCGGCCATCAGGTTATCTCCTGCATGCTCAGCGCGCTGGTGGTGGAAACGTTCGACAAGGGACAAATGGCGACGGTAAATGGCATGCGGGGTTCATGCGCCTGGGTGGCCAGTTTCGCCTTTTCCCTGATTATCGGCGTTACCGCCGATACCTTCGGTTTTAAACCGCTTTTTATTGCCATGGGCTTTTTTGACCTGATTGGCGCTATTTTTCTGGTGATGTTTATTGCGCAGCGCCGCGCCGGCGTGCCGGCCTGACGTAAAAGGAACAAAATGACATGAAAACATTGAAGAACTGGATACTGTCGCGGCAAACCGATGCGTTCGTTGAGCTTAAGGTGGACGATCTGCATATTTTTCGCCTGTATGTGCTGGAAAACGGCCTGTTCCGGGTGTTGATCAAACGGCAGGGCACGCTGGCGCTGGATCGCACCTGGAGTATCGCGCCAAAGCAGGACGTCCCCTGGGAAGGACGCGAGCGCGAATATGTCGGCGATTTCTCCCGGCCGGGCTATCAGCTTGAGCAGGACGGCGATACGCTGCGCGTTTGTACCCATACCCTCAGGGTGACGGTACATCAGCCGCTATGGCTGGAATGGGAATACCGCCTGCAGGACCGGTGGATGCCGCTGGCCGCCGATCGTCCCACCGGGGCCTATCTGCTCAATGCCCACGGCGACGGCATTGAACATTACCAGCGGCGCCATGGGCAGGAACGTTATTACGGACTGGGAGAAAAGGCCGGCGACCTCAATCGCCTCGGCAGGCGTTATGAAATGCGCAATCTGGATGCCATGGGCTATAACGCCGCCTCAACCGATCCTCTGTACAAGCATATCCCTTTCACCATCACCCAGCGCAGCGATGCCAGTTTCGGGGTTTTCTACGATAACCTCAGCAGCAGCTGGTTTGATTTGGGCAATGAACTGGATAATTATCATCCGGCTTACCGCCGCTATCGCGCCGAGGCGGGGGATCTTGACTATTACCTGTTCCTTGGCCCGCGCGTGCTGGACGTCACCAAGGCATTCGTGCGGCTGACCGGTAAAACCCTGTTTGGTCCGAAATGGAGCCTCGGTTACAGCGGGTCCACCATGCATTATACCGACGCGCCTGATGCCCAGCGGCAACTGATGAAATTTATCGCGCTGTGCCGGGAACACGCTATCCCCTGTGATTCGTTTCAGCTTTCCTCCGGCTATACCTCTATTAATGACAAGCGTTATGTCTTCAATTGGAACCTTGAAAAATTTCCCCGGCCCCGGGATATGACCCGTGCGTTCCATCAGGCGGGGCTGAAACTGGCGGCCAATATCAAACCCTGCCTGCTGCTGGATCATCCGCAGTACGACGAAGCGGCGGCGCAAGGGCTGTTTATCCGCGATTCGCAGTCTGACGGTCCGGCGCGCTCGGTTTTCTGGGATGACGAGGGGGCCAGCCTGGATTTTACCAATCCCGACACGGTCGCCTGGTGGCAAAAAAATGTCCGGCAACAGCTGCTGGACATGGGCATCGATGCTACGTGGAATGACAACAACGAGTATGAACTGTGGGACGGGGAAGCCCGCTGCCATGGATTTGGCCGGGAAATCGCCATCAAGCACATCCGGCCGGTGATGCCGCTGCTGATGATGCGGGCGTCGTTTGAGGCACAGCTGCGGTTCGCGCCGGATAAACGGCCCTATTTGATCTCCCGTTCCGGCTGTGGGGGAATGCAGCGCTATGTACAGACCTGGAGCGGAGATAATCGCACCAGTTGGCAAACTCTGCGTTTCAATACCCGCATGGGCATCGGGATGAGCCTGTCCGGATTATATAACGTCGGTCACGACGTCGGCGGTTTTTCCGGCGAACGGCCGGATGCGGAGCTGTTCGTCCGCTGGGTGCAAAACGGCGTGATGCACCCGCGCTTTACCATTCACTCCTGGAACGATGACGGCACCGTCAACGAACCCTGGATGTATCCGGCGGCCACCCCGGCGGTACGCGAAGCCATTCGCTTGCGCTACCGGTTGATGCCATATCTTTATACCCTGTTCTGGCTGGC
This sequence comes from Sodalis ligni, assembly GCF_016865525.2. Classification (NCBI taxonomy): domain Bacteria; kingdom Pseudomonadati; phylum Pseudomonadota; class Gammaproteobacteria; order Enterobacterales; family Bruguierivoracaceae; genus Sodalis; species Sodalis ligni. The sequence goes on from NZ_CP075169.1 coordinate 2,295,837, forward strand.
CTGCAGTGAAGATGAGCCGATGCTGCGCCCGACGTTTCTCGATCATGAACAGGATGAACGTACCTTTGCGGAAACCGACGATTTCATGCTGGGGCGAGACCTGCTGGTGGCAAGCGTTGTCGAGCCGGGGGCGCGTCGGCGCAGGGTCTACCTGCCCGACAATCAGTGCGGCTGGTACGATTGGCATAGCGGACAGTACTTCACCGGCGGGCAGGAGATTGTGCTGGATGCTCCCCTTGAACGCCTGCCGCTGCTGGTGCGGGCCGGCGCGGCGATTCCCCTTTCCGGCCATTATCACTGCCAGGACAGCGCGGCGGATGACCGGCGCCGGCTGGCGCTTTTCCCCCTGTCGGGCATCGGCTCAGGTACCGGGCTGCTGTATGAGGATGACGGAGAGAGCTTCGGCTGGCGGGACGGGCATGCCCTTTGGCTGCGCTGGGAAATGCACAGCAAGGCTGACCGGATAGATATCCGTTTCCAGCAAGAGGGAGATTACCGCCCGGCCTGGGATGTCTTGACGCTTCAACTGCCCGCCGGCGAGGATCGCCCTCTTTATATCAACGGCACGCGGACCACAACATATCGCCTTGGCTGAGGGGCATTGTCGGCTATTTTATAGGTAGGATTATCATTCTTCAGGCCATTGGGCCGACAGCGGGCGGGGATTTCAATGAAAAACAGCCCGGTTTTCCAGTTATGCGCTGCAGCAACCCGTCCTGCCGGCGATGATATCCTTATCCCGCCGCCGGATGTTGCGCCTGGGGGCCGCATGGGCAGCCTGCGGCGTCCTGGGGGGCAGTGTTGTCTCCGTCGGCGCATCGGCCGCCGCCGGCGGGCAACCTATACCCGGAGGAAAAACCATGCCGACCCGAATAATACCCTCTTCCGGCGAGGCGCTGCCGGTTATCGGCCTCGGTACTTATCGCGGTTTCGATGTCAGTCCCGGCGGCGCCGATTATGCCCGGCTTCCGGCGGTGCTGGATGCGCTGTTCGCCGCGGGCGGCACGGTTATCGACAGTTCCCCCATGTATGGTCTGGCGGAGCGCACGGTGGGGGCGCTATTAAGCGAACGGCACCCCCGCCCAGCGGCGTTTATCGCCACCAAGGTGTGGACCTCCGGCCGGGAGGCCGGTATCCGGCAGATGAATGATTCTTTCCGGTTGCTGCAAACCGACATCATTGATTTGATGCAGATTCACAATCTGCTGGATTGGCGGACGCACCTGCCGACGCTGCGCGACATGAAAGCGGCCGGCCGCATCCGCTATATCGGCGTCACGCATTATTCCTCCTCGGCCTACGATGCCCTTGAATCAGTGCTGAATACCACGCCTCTGGACTTCCTGCAGATCAATTATGCACTGGATGACCGCGCCGCCGAAAAGCGGCTGTTGCCGCTGGCCCGGGATAAAGGCGTGGCCGTCATCTGCAATACCCCCTTCGGCGGCGGAGGCCTGCTGCGCCGCCTGGCTTCAACGCCATTGCCCGGCTGGGCCGGGGAGGCGGGGGCCGTTTCATGGGCACAATTGGCGCTGAAATTTATATTGGCCAATCCGGCCATAACCTGTGGGATACCGGGTACCGGCAATCCCAAGAACATGGCGGAAAACGCGGCGGCGGCTTCCGGCCCGGCGCTCTCCCCGGCCCAGCTGCGCGAGCTTATTGCGTTGGCCTGATTTCAGGGGCATCCCCATATGCCAAGGCGTGTTTTTTATTCGAGGGCGGATAATGTAATGCCTAATGATTTGAGGAAGTCGGCCTCGGTGAGACGCGCGCCTTCCTGTTTGAAACGCGTAAAATCGGGTTGTTCGTTTATATAAATTTCCGAAGCCAATAACAGCTCTTCACGGTCTTTGTCCGTGAGCTCAAGGGCCGCATAGCTGACACATGCCTGTTGACCATCCGCTGATTGCCAAAAGACTGCTTCCGCAGTGGGTGCAAAACCCGCGTCTCGCCCATTCTGAAGAGGCATATAAACCTAACGATTCCCCTGCGTGATTTCCAGGCTGTCTTTGACATCCAAAGAAAGAAAACGCCTCCGCTCCATTTACGGCACATACCGCAATGGCAGGCTGAAACCCGGAAATCATTCAGCATCACCGAAAATGGATATCTCCGCACAAACACTTTCCCGTCACTCTCTTCATATTATCCTCGTCTAGAGTATGTATGAACAATACGCGGCCCGCCGGGCGTGCATTACGCCGCTTTTTTGCCTCTCAGCCCCAGCCGGCAGCCAGGATAATGAACCAGAGCGGCGTGACCAGCAAGGCTTCCCGGGTATCTTCCTGGAGCGCCAGCAGGATCAGGACAAACACAAAAAACGCCATGCATACCCAGCACATCCCTTTACCCAGCGGCATTTTAAAGCGCGATTGCCGATGCCGTTCCGGGTATTTCCTACGATAAGCGAGGTAAGAGCAAAGGATAATGGTCCAGATGAACATAAACAGTATTGCCGACACCGTGGTCACCAGGGTGAAGACCGTCATGACGTTGGGAATCAGGTAAATCAGGGCCACGCCAGCTAACAGGCAAAGGCAGGAAAACATCAGACCGTTGGTGGGCACGGCGCGGCGCGACAGATGGGCAAAACGGCGATGGGCCGACCCCTGTTCCGCCAGGCCGTAGAGCATGCGGCTGGTGGAAAACATGCCGCTGTTGGCCGAAGAGGCCGCCGAGGTCAGCACGACAAAGTTCACCACGCCGGCGGCGGCAGGCAGCCCCGTCAACATGAACATGGACACAAACGGGCTATGATCCGGCGCGATGCTGTCCCAGGGCGTTACCGCCATAATGGCTATCAGCGCCAGCACATAAAACATAATGACGCGCAGAGGGATGGCGTTAATGGCGCGCGGCAATACCTTGTGCGGATCGCGGGTTTCCGCCGCGGTGGTTCCCACCAGCTCGATACCCACAAAGGCAAAAACCGCGATTTGGAAACCGGCAAAAAAGCCGCTGAGACCTTTAGGAAACAGACCGCCATGCCGCCAGAGATTGGACAGGGCCGCCGTATCGCCGGCATGTGAGGGATAATGCAGGGCCGCCAGCACGAAGCCGGCGACAATCAGGGCGACTATCGCCACGATTTTAATAATGGCAAACCAAAACTCCATTTCGCCAAACAGCCTGACGGTGGCGATATTCAAGGTGACAAACACCCCAACGCACAGCAGTGCGCTCATCCAGATTGAAAAATCGGGAAACCAGAACTGAAAATAGGCGCTGATGGCCACCACATCGGCGATGCCGGTGACTATCCAGCAAAACCAGTAGGTCCAGCCGGTAAAATAACCTGCCCAGGGGCCTAGCAAATCGGCGGCGAAATCGCTGAAAGATTTGTATTCAAGATTGGAAAGCAGCAGTTCCCCCATGGCGCGCATCACGAAAAACAGCATAAAGCCGATGATCAGATAGACGAAAATGATGGACGGGCCGGCCAGGCTGATGGTCTTGCCGGAACCCATAAAGAGTCCGGTGCCGATGGCGCCGCCGATGGCAATCAGCTGTATATGGCGATTATGGAGATTGCGCTGCAGTTTCTCCGGGCTCTGTTCAGCTAATAGATTTTCTGTTGATTGCTCAACCATATAGACTTATTCCTGTCGGTGATATTGTTTCGGCTCTGCTGGCCGATATCTGTGCGGCGCGAACGCCGGTAAGCCGGCATAAGATAGTGGAATAATAGCTTTAGGGGGTAATTATTTTTAACCGGCCGAATGAAAACGGACAGTACGGTCCGCACGGGGAATATTTCCGCGTGATGCCCGAGGAAAGGGTTCAGGCAGCGCTAGCCTAATAAAAAGGATGCCGCGCGCGCCGTTGCGTCAACAATGCCGCCTGTTGCTGAACGACCTCCCAAATCACTTCCCCGGCAGGTGATAACGTTCGGTTTTTACGCCGGGCCAACATGAGCGAACGATTGATTTCCGGTTGCAGCGCCCGGACCACCAGGGAACTGCCCGCCGGCAGCGGCAGGGCCAGCGCCGGTACGATACTGATGCCGATACCCGCTTCCACCATGGGAAACAGCGTGGCGGGATGGCCTATCTCCTGCACTATCTCGGCGTTGATGCCCTGTTGCCTGAGGGCTTCATCCAGCAGGGCGCGGCTGCCGGAGGCATAATCCTGTAAGACCAGACGGCAGCCGTTCAGGGATTGCCAGGAGACCTGCTTTTGCCCGGCAAACGGATGATCGCTGCGGCATAAAAGCAAAAAAGGTTCCAGCAACACCGGCTGACAATATAAGTCCGCGGTTTGGATCGGGTCGATGACAATACCAAAGTCCACTTCGGCATTGCGGATACTCTCCAGCACCCACTGCTGAGGCCGGTCTCGTAACCGCACCTTGATGCCGGGGTACAGCTTCTCGCTCACCGACAGGCACTGCGGCATCAGATGGGCGGAGATGGTCGGGCTTGCCGCGACATGGACCTTACCGCTGCGCTGCTGCCCGTAATGACGGGCGTCTTGCAAGGTGGTGTTCAATTCATCCAATGCGCGTTCCAGGCGACTGACCAGACGCTGTCCGGCTTCGGTCAACACCACTTCTCGGGTGGTGCGATCGAGTAACGTGACTCCCACCTCTTTTTCCAGTTCTTTAATACTATGGCTTACCGCCGACTGGCTCAGACCGATGGTTTCGCCCGCGCGGCTGAAGCTGCCGTGGCGGGCAATGGCGACAAAAACGCGCAGCTGACGTAGAGAATAGTTCATGCATAAAATTCATAAGTAGATTAGATAAATCAATTTTATTTCTTAAAGCAGCTTAAGCACAATAGCTTATGCTTTTTTTTTCGACAGGATTTTTGATGAAACTGCCCGATTATTTAGATCCCATGACGCTGTCCCTGGTCTGCACCGTGCTGCTTGCCTCGATATTTCCTGCCCGCGGCGATTTGGTGGAGTTCTTTCAGGCATTGACCACCGCCGCCATCGCGCTGCTGTTTTTCATGCACGGCGCTAAACTTTCCCGAGAAGCCATCATCGTCGGCAGTTCGCACTGGCGTCTGCATTTATGGATCATGGGCAGCACCTTTGTCATGTTTCCTCTGTTGGGACTGCTCTTTAGCTGGTGGCGACCGGTACCGATGAGCCGGGAAATATATGATGGTTTTCTTTATCTGGCCATTTTGCCGGCCACCGTGCAGTCAGCCATAGCATTTACCTCCCTGGCCGGCGGCAATGTCGCGGCGGCGGTATGCAGCGCTTCGGCTTCCAGCCTGCTCGGCGTGTTCATCTCTCCGTTACTGGTGGGTTTGGTCATGCATGTCCACGGCGCCGGCGGCAATTTCCATGAGTTCGGCAGCATAATGCTGCAGCTGTTGGCGCCTTTTATCGCCGGTCATCTGATGCGCCCCTGGATTGCCGGCTGGTTGGGACGTCATAAAAACATCGTCGGGAAAACCGATCGGGCTTCGATACTGCTGGTGGTCTACTCGGCATTCAGCGAAGCGGTAACGCATGGTATATGGCATCGCGTCAGTTCGGGCGCACTGGCGTTGATTCTGGCGTCATGCCTGGGTTTTCTGGCGATCATCATGATTTTCAATGTCTGGTGCGCCAGGCGTTTGGGGTTTAACCGGGAAGATGAAATTACCATATTATTCTGCGGTTCAAAAGAGTCTGGCCAATGGAATACCTATGGCGAACATACTTTTCCCGGCCGCAAGCGTAGGCGTAATGGTATTGCCTTTGATGATATTCCATCAGGTTCAGTTAATGCTGTGCGCTGTATTAGCAAGAAGATATAAAAATAAAGCGAAACAGGTATTGGCCACGGGTACGAAACACCCGGCGCGCGTAAACCGATAATGAAGGAATAGGTGTGATGGAAATTGTCATACAATAAGAAAACGATATGATAAATGTCTGCTGATATATGCTATAGATTGCGGAATTAAGAGCGTGTTTTAAACGGTGTAGTGTTTTTATATATAATCATCGACCTTTTCAACGAGAGAGTCCCAAGAATGTTAAAATAACTGCACTATGTTGTTTTTCCTATGCACTTAATTAGGGCAGGTTTCTGACCAGACAATAACGTATTATTACTCCGTCCATGGATTCAATGCTATTACATTGTTACAAAAGGAATAATTATTTTAATAAATTCTTTTTTTGTGGTACGTTTTATGCTTATTTATGTAAAGTTATGAAAGACGTTTAAAGCGTCTGTTTGTACCGATACTATTAATCAAAGCGTTCATCCCTTTTTTATCATTTTTTTTATTATTTGCTGGCGTTATTTCAATAAGCTGTTTTTTTTCAGATAACGTACAGAAATAAGATAGCCGGCGCAGTTCGTGAGATGGATATCAAAACTGTCACATGTAAATACTATTTCAGAACCAGGTAATTGGCGAATAACGTTGTTATCTGGTCAATGCAGGCCAGTCTTGAATAACGAACAGGAAATGCTCATGACAGCTTCAATGTGTCAGGAATCCATGGTTTTAAATGTCGACAACCTCCAGGTTCAGTTTAGCCATGCGCCAATGCCGGTGCTGGATAATATATCTCTGGCTATCAAGAGCGGGCAAACACTTGCGGTGGTGGGAGAGTCTGGCTGCGGTAAAAGTATTACCTCGCTGGCGTTAATGGGATTATTACCGCCCAACGCCAAGGTCATCACCGGCAACCTGGAATTGGACGGCACGGATCTGACCCAACTTTCCGAACGTGAGTTCGCCGATTTCAGGTGTCGGCAGGTTGCCATGATATTCCAGGAACCCATGACCTCCCTTAATCCGTCATTTACCCTTGGCAATCAGCTTATGGAGGCGGCCTTGCGCCATCAGGCGCTCACCGGTCCGCAGGCAAAAGCGTTGGCATTGGACATGTTGAAAAAAGTCCAGATCCCCGATCCGTTAGCGCGTATGGGCAATTATCCTCATCAGCTCTCCGGAGGAATGCGCCAGCGGATCATGATTGCCATGGCGCTGATCAACGGCCCCCGTCTGCTCATTGCCGATGAACCCACCACCGCGCTGGATGTCACCATCCAGGCGCAGATTCTGCAGCTGTTACGCCAATTACAGCGGGATACCGGTAGCGCAATATTATTGATTACCCATGATCTGGGTGTCGTAGCACAGATGGCCCATCATGTCGCGGTGATGTATGCCGGACAGATTGTCGAGCAGGGGGCTGTCCTGGAGATTTTCAACGATCCTCAGCATCCTTATACCATCGGTTTGATGGGTTCCATCCCCATGCTCTCCGCCCACGGGGGAAAGCTGTCCACCATTCCCGGCACGGTGCCCCAGCTCCATGAGATGCCAGCCGGCTGCCGTTTCGCCACCCGTTGCCCCTTTGCGGATCATCATTGCCGCCATCACCGCCCGCAGCTGGAAAATCTGACCCCTGAACATCAGGTGGCGTGTTTCAAAGCCCCGCTGGAAGAAAACATATCGGCGGAGGTTGCACAATGAATAGTCCACATCCGCCGTTGCTGGAGGCTTTGTCGTTAACCAAACGCTTCAACGCCGCCAAAACGCTGTTTCGCACTTCATCCGGCGTGCTGGCCGTGGATCGGGTGTCACTGAACGTATTCCCGGGGGAAACGCTGGCGATAGTGGGTGAGTCCGGATCGGGAAAATCCACGCTGGGCCGTCTGCTGTTGGGGTTACTCCCCGCCAGCGAGGGCGAGGTCTGGTATCAGGGCCGCAATATCTGTGCCTTGAAAAAAAAGCCGCTCAACCAGCTCAGGCGCGAATTGCAGATTATTTTCCAGGATCCCTTCGCCTCCCTTAATCCGCGTATGACGGTAGGGGAGATTATCGGCGAACCGATCTGGCTGCATGAAAACGTCGGACAGGAGGAACGGCGGCAACGAGTCAGGGAATTATTGGACACGGTGGGTTTGCCCGCGGTGTTTGAAGACCGGTATCCCCATGAATTTTCCGGCGGCCAGCGACAGCGCATCGGCATCGCGCGCGCGCTGGCCTGCGGTCCCAAACTGCTTTTGGGCGACGAGCCGGTTTCGGCGCTGGATGTTTCGGTGCAGGCCCAGGTGATTAATCTGCTGGCAAAACTTAAACAGCAGTTTGGACTGACCATGATTATCGTCGCCCATGGATTGGCGGTTGTTCGTCATATGAGCGATCGCACCGCGGTCATGTACCTGGGACAAATCATTGAAGCGGCCCCCCCCGGCGCGTTGTTCGACAGCCCGCTGCATCCTTATCCCCAGGCGCTGATACGTTCCGCGCCCGGGCTTGCCCCGGGAGGACAGCGCGACCTGCCGATAGAGACGGGGGAGTTGCCGGGCCCCGGCTCCGTGCCCCAGGGCTGCCGGTATCACACCCGCTGTCCCCATGTCCGCGACGTTTGCCGCAACTGGGAACCGGTATTGACGCCGGTAGGTGAGGGCCGCCAGGTCTCATGTCATCGTTGGCGGGAATTGCAGCAGCCGGGGACTATCGTGGCCGCCCCCTTATCCGAGGCTTTTTTAAGACGCCATAAGCTTTTTGAACGCCAGATTTCCATTAACAACAGTCAATCCTAAAGGTAAATTCCTGATGAAAATATGTGCCCGGTTTTTTCTTGGTCTTAGTGGTTTGATTTTGCTCGGCGCGAGCGGCATTGCCCAGGCGGAAACCATGCTTCGGGTAGGTCTTAGCAGCGATCCCGATCAGCTCGACCCGGCAACGTCGCGCTCCTATACCGGCAGATTCGTCTTTAATGCGCTGTGCGATCGGCTGGTGGATATCGATGCGCATCTGGATATCGTCCCGGGCCTGGCGACCCAATGGTCCTGGAGCGCGGATAATAAAGCGTTGACCCTGCGTTTGCGTCAGGGCGTGGTGTTCCATGACGGCGAAAAATTCGATGCCGCCGCCGTCAAATATAATATCGAACGGGATCTCACCTTGCCGGGGTCAACCCGTAAAAGCGAAATTTCTTCCGTCAGTTCGGTGGAGGTGGTGGATCCCTATACCGTTGTCTTGCATCTTAAGAATCCCGACGCGGCGCTGTTATCCCAGTTAACCGATCGTGCCGGCGCCATGTTGGCCCCCGGCGCCACGGCCAAAGGAAATGTCGCCGCCCACCCGGTATGTTCAGGACCCTATCAATTCGACAGTCGGGTGCAGCAGGATCGCATAGTACTGACAAAGTTTAATCAGTACTGGAACCCCAAACCTTATCATTTTGACCGGGTTGTCTTTCTACCGGTCCCCGACGCTTCCGTGCGGCTGGCCAACTTGCGCGCCGGCGACCTGGATCTCATTGATTGGGTCTCGGCCAGCGATGTGGGCACGGTGACGTCTGACAGCCACCTGACCCTGGCCAAGCCCACGCCGCTGGGATACATGAGCGTGGTGTTCAATATCGGTAATGGCCAAAACAAACCCACCAGTCCGCTGGCCGCCGACGCGCGCGTCAGGCAGGCTTTTTCGTGGGGCATCGATCGGCAGGCCCTCAATCAAGTGGTTTTTGCCGGGCAGTATACGCCGGCAAACCAGCCCTTTACCGATGCCAGTCCCTATCATGTACCGCTGCCGATTCCGTCCCGTGATGTGGCTAAGGCCAAGGCATTATTGGCCTCGGCGGGGGTGACCTCGCCGCTGCATGTCACCATGGTGGTGCCGAACGAACCCGTGGCCCAGCAAGTCGCCCAGGTTATCCAGTCCATGGAGGCCGAAGCGGGTTTTGATGTCAGCCTGCAGATGACGGAGCATGCCACGCTGCTGAGCCGGCTATCGTCCGGTGACTTCCAGCTGGCGCTGTCTTCCTGGTCCGGACGCCCGGATCCGGACGGCGATATCTATTCGTTTATTTCAAGCCACGGCGCCTTGAACGACGGTCGCTATAGCAACGAACAGGTGGATAAATGGCTGCTGGCGGCCCGGCAAATCAATAACCAGGACCAGCGAAAAGCGCTGTACACCAACGTGGTTCGGCAACTGCAAATCGACATGCCGGTGGCCTATCTCTATTTTGAACCGCGCATATTTGCCATCAGCGCCAAGGTGAAGGGATTCGTTCCTTATCCCGATGCCTTATTGCGACTGGCGGATGTGACCCTGAGTCAATGAGTGCAGCGAACCACGGGCGTACGGCCGAGGATACCTTATGTTAGAGATCATTTGTAAACGCCTGATCCTGGCGATACCGACACTGTTGCTGGTCACCGTGATGGCCTTTTGCCTGCAAAAATTGCTGCCCGGCGACCCGGTGCTGGCCATGGCCGGCGAGGAGCGGGATCCCCAGGTTATTCAGGCGTTGCGGACGAAATACCATCTGGACGATCCTCTTCCGGTGCAATATTACCGTTGGCTTACCAGTGCGGTTCGGGGAGATTTGGGCAGTTCTCTGCGTAATCAGGAGCCGGTGCTGAGCCTGATTGCCAGCAAATTGCCCGTCACGTTGGAGTTATCGGTGTTATCGCTGCTGATCGCGATGATTATCGGCATTTCCACCGGCATTTTGGCCGCGGTGCGCAAGGGGAGCTGGCTGGATCATGGGATGAACGCGCTCTCTCTCACCGGCATTTCCATTCCGCATTTCTGGCTGGGTATGCTGATGATCCTGCTGTTTGCCGTGAAGCTACGCTGGCTGCCCGCCTCAGGCTATGTCCCGCCGTCGGTGGATCTTGCGCAGAATCTCAGGACCCTGTTGATGCCCTCGCTGGTATTGGGTTCCGGACTGGGGGCGATTTTGATGCGCCACACCCGCGGGGCAATGCTTGGCGTGCTAAGGGCGGATTATATCCGCACCGCGAAAGCCAAGGGATTGCTGCCGCTGCGGATCGTACTGAAACATGCCTTGCGCAATGCATTGGTTCCCATCATCACCCTTTGTACCCTGCTGTTCGGGGAAATTCTGGGGGGCGCGGTACTGGCCGAACAGGTCTTTACTATTCCAGGATTCGGCAAACTCATCGTTGATGCGGTATTTAACCGGGATTACGCGGTCGTGCAGGGCGTGGTCATCGTGGTGGCGGTGGGCTTTATCCTGCTTAATTTATTGGCCGACCTGCTCAATATCGTCATCAATCCGCGCATGAGGAGGGCCTGACGTGAGCCAATTGACGACGGCCGTGGCTATTGGACTGGGCAAGAAAAGGCGCCGTGGGCGGGTAGTTGATAAATTTTTTGCCAACAAAGGAGCCATCGTTGGGGCGGTAATCATCATGTGTTTCGTGCTGATGGCATTACTGGCGCCGCTGATTGCCCCTTTCGATCCGGTGAAAGCCGATTTCATGGCGATACGCAAGGCGCCGTCCCTTATCCACTGGCTCGGTACCGACGAACTGGGCCGGGATATTCTCTCCAGGGTAATCTGGGGGGCGCGATCCTCCCTGCTTGCCGGCTGTCTCTCCATAGCCCTGGCAATTGCCATCGGCGTGCCGCTGGGATTGATAGCCGGCTATTGGCAGGGATTTTATGACAGCGTGATCTCAAGGATTATTGATGCCCTGATGTCATGCCCCTTTTTGGTATTGGCCATTGCCCTGGGCGCATTTCTCGGACCCAGCCTGGGAAATGTCATGATTGCCATCGGCGTGGCGGCAATGCCCATATTTGCCCGGCTGACACGCTCCCAGGTCATGGCTATCCGTAATGAGAAATATATCGAAGGCGCGAGGGCGATTGGCTTGCCGGATCGCTGGATCCTGGCGCGTTACGTTTTGCCGAACGTGTTGTCCCCCATACTGGTCCAGACCGCTCTGTCCATAGCCCACGCCATTATTACCGAAGCCAGCCTGTCGTTCCTGGGGCTGGGGCAACAACCGCCGCAGCCGTCCTGGGGCGCGATGCTCAATTCGTCAAAAAGCTTTCTTGAACAGGCGCCATGGATGTCCATCGTACCGGGGGTGGCTATTTTCCTCGCGGTACAGGGCTTTAATTTACTGGGCGAGGGGCTGCGCGATGCTCTCGATCCCCGATCTGAATAAATCAGGATAATACGATGAAAGAAATTGATTTCAATATTGCCTATCCCTCTTACCGGCCGGCCATGATGGGCCGTAACGCCGTGGCGACATCTCAGCCGTTGGCCGCGCAGGCCGGGATGAGAATGCTGATGCAGGGGGGGAACGCCGTGGATGCGGCCATTGCCACCGCCATGGCGTTAACGGTGGTGGAGCCTACCGGCTGCGGTATCGGCAGCGACGCATTCGCCATGGTCTGGGACGGTAAGCAGCTGCACGCCCTGAATGCCTCGGGACGCTCACCGGCGGCCTGGAACGAAGCCTATTTCGCCGGCCGAAGCGAGATGCCGATGCGGGGCTACGATTCGATAACCGTACCCGGCGTGGTGTCCGCCTGGGTGGAACTGGCGCGGCGCTTTGGTTCCCTGCCGCTGACCACGCTGGCCCAGCCGGCAATAGATTATGCGCAACAGGGGTTTCCCGTCTCGCCGCTGGTGAGTTTTCTATGGCACAAAAATCTGGCGGTGCTCAAAGACCAACCGGGATTCAGCGCCTGCTTCGCCCCTGATGGCCGTGCTCCCCGCGTCGGAGAATGCTTTAAAAATCCCGATCAGGCACGCTCGCTGTCGCTGATTGCCGAAAGTCAGGGTGAGGCCTTCTATCGTGGTGAACTGGCTGAAAAAACCGTCTCTTTTATCCGTCAGTACGGCGGGGCCATGACGCTCGAGGACCTGAACAGCCACCGGACCGATTGGGTCAAGCCGTTGTCCCGGGCCTTTGCCGGCGGTTCGGTACACGAACTGCCTCCCAACGGCCAGGGCATTGCCACGCTTATCGCCCTGGGTATCCTGGAGCAGTTGGATATCGGCCGGTACTCTCCCGATTCCATTGAGGTATTGCACCTCTCCATTGAAGCCATGAAGCTGGCGTTGGCGGATCTGGATAACCATATCGCCGATATCGACCATATGCGCTTTCCCGCCGACTTGCTATTGAGCGATGAATATCTCAGACAGCGGGCGGCGTTGATCGATCCCCATCAGGCGGGGGATTTCAGCTATGGCACCCCGCGCGAGGGCGGCACGGTATATCTTGCCAGCGCCGACAGCAAAGGCATGATGGTGTCCTATATTCAATCCAACTACAAAGGGTTCGGCTCGGGCCTGGTGGTGCCGGGAACCGGCATCAGCCTGCAGAACCGGGGCGCCGGGTTTGTGCTAAAACCCGGACATCCCAATTGCGTGGCGCCGGGCAAACGTCCGCTGCATACCATTATTCCGGCGTTTGCCCTGGACGGAAACGGCCAACCGCTGATGTCTTTCGGCCTGATGGGCGGACCGATGCAGGCGCAGGGCCATCTGCAGGTAGCCTTGAGGGTGATGCAATACAAACAGAATCCCCAGGCCGCCATCGACGCGCCTCGCTGGAGGATTATCGGCGGCCGCCGGGTGATGGTGGAGCATACCCTGGGCCGTAACCTGCTTACCGCGTTGCGCGCCCTCGGCCACCAGGTTGAAGTTGAGGACGCGCAGCTTAACCATCTGTTCGGCGGTTCGCAAATAATACAGCGACATCCCCAGGGGCATTACATCGCCGCCAGCGAATCCCGCAAGGACGGCCAGGCGCTGGTGTTCTGAACCGCGCTGGCCGAGGCCGCATCATAACCGGCCTAAGCTCCGGCCGATTGCCGCGCTGATACTGCGCCCTCGGGCATGACGGCTGTTCCAAGGCCCGATGTTACGGAAACGGATCACATAAAGCGATCCGCCCCGCCGGACGCTTCCACCGTGTGCCCGGTGACGAAATTATTGCGGGCCGACAGCAAAAAGGCGGCAATGTCGGCAATATCCTCCGGCTGGCCAAAATGGCCAACCGGGGTTCTCTCCCGGCCCAGCCGCGCTATGATTTCCTCATCGCTGCTCCCTTTGAGCTCCGGCCTGCGCGCCCGGACGCCGGGCAGCATATTATGCGCCCAGTTCTCGGTGGCCACCGCGCCCACGCCGATGGCATTCACCAGAATACCGTCGGCGGCGACATCCAGCGCCAGGCTGCGCGTCAGGTTATTGATGGCGGCGCTCAGCGCGTGAGACACCGTCAGCGGCGGATTGGGAAAAATGCCGCCGATGGAGGAAATATTCACGATACGGCCCCACCGGCGCTGCTGCATGCCGGGGATAACCTCGCGGCAAAATCGTCGCATCGCCGAAAATTTCACTTCCGTCATGCTGTGCCAATCCTCCTCCGAGGTGGTAAGCAAGGTGCCGGTGTGCGCACGCCCGGCATTGTTGACCAGTAAATCGATGCCGGCGAAATGGCGCAGTGCCTCGCTGACGACCGCGCGGGGAAATGCCGGCTCGGCCACGTCGCCGGCAATGGCCAAGGTTTTCACCCCATATTTATTTTCCAGCGTTTGGGCGGCGGACAGCAATCGCTGTGCGTTTCTCGCCACCATGACGAGATGCACGCCATTATCAGCCAGCTCGGCACAGATACTAAAACCGATACCGGTACTGGCGCCGCTCACCAAAGCCACCTTGCCCGCAATCTTCAAATCCATCATTTTTCCTTATTAAAATCCGTCCGCGGGCAGTAGCGCAGGCGATGCCAATCATCGCCTTTACCAGGGCCAGCGGTTGCCGAGATAGTCCAGATAATGGTGCCGCCCCGAATCGCGATAGCGTTCAATTACCCTGGCCATGCCGTTCACGCTGGCAGCAACGTCGATTTCCGCGTCAACAGCGCCGTCCAGGGTGCCCATTGTGGTGGCGACCCAGCCCGGATGAATGGACAAAACGCTATGGCTCAGTTCCCTGATATGGGCATAAATACCTCTTGCCGGAATTTTGAGAGCGGCTTTACTGGTCCTGTATAACTCCAGACCGAGCCCTGCTTCAACATTTTTTTCAATGCTGCCGCGATGTGAGGACATAAACGCCATGGCGCCCCGGGGTTTCAGGTAGGGCAATGAGGTGGGGATTCCCATTAATGGTATGGAAATCACTCCGATTTTTAAAGCGATAAATGTTTATTATCTCTTTCACTATAATGACTTAACTACTCCATAAATTTCTATCTACGCTTTGTGTGTTTAGCGACGCCTATGGCCGGAGAATGAGTCCCGAGGCCGGGTCGACAGACGGTGCAATATATATCCCCGCTGAATGGCTTCGGGTGAATCGCTAAATACAAACAGAGCTGAGAGTTCTTCAGTGCCAAACATTCGATGGACTTAAAAGAGGAAATATATGGATATCTCCCCAACCTCAACCTTTTCTCCAAACACAGTAAATACAATTGACCACGACAATAGACAAAATATAGACATTTTCAACCAGTGGGACACTTGGGCTAAGCAGGCTCCAGAAGGCGGCTCGGAACAGCGCGACACAGCGGTAAAACGCCTGCGCGATTGTAAGGAACGGGGCGCCACCTATTTGAATTTGAACTGTCTGCATCTTTCAAGCCTGCCGGATGAACTGCCCCCGAGCGTGCTGAATCTAAAAGCCAGCGGTAACGCTTTCACCTCCCTGCCGAAAGCACTGCCGCCGGGTCTCGAGGAATTGGATGTTGATAATACACCCTTGGAGGAACTGTCGGGCAATCTGCCGCCGACGTTGCATCACCTCCATTTAAGCGGTACCAAGCTGCAAACCATTCCTGGCGGCCTGCCGCCGGAATTGAAGTCGCTGCATCTGGATAACACCCCTATGGATAGCCTGCCCGCCATGCCGGATGGCCTGCAAGCGCTATTTGCCGGCGGGACCAAACTGACCGGCCTGACAGGCCCGCTGCCCCCCGGGCTGAAGGCGTTGCGCCTAGACGGTACCCAGATATCCAGCCTGTCGCCGAACGCTCTGCCTGCAGGATTGGAAGTTCTCAGCATGAGCGGCTCGCCATTGACCAGCCTGCCCACGCTGCCTTCATCATTAACAAACCTGAATGTGAACAACACTCAAGTGAGCGAACTACCGATGCCTTTGCCCGCGGGTCTTCAGATTTTGCAAGCCAACAATACCCAACTGGCGGCTTTGCCCGCCAATTTATCAGCCACGTTGAAGCTGTACATTGCCAATACTCCGCTGGCAGGCTTGATTGAGAAGCTGTACCCCGGCGTTTTGCAGGCCGGGGGAGCCTTGTCCTTGAGTATGCTACCGGGGGGCGTGCTGGCAATAGGGATTATCGGCGGGTTCATCGGCAACGGAACGGCGGGTGGAACAGCCGGCAGTACGATCATCGGCGCAGCTACCGGCGGCGCGCTGGCCGGGGCAGTACCCGGCAATCCGATCATCGGCGGAGTGGTTGACGGCGCGCTGGCCGGGGCAGTGCCCGGCAATCCGATCATCGGCGGAGTGGTTGACGGCGTGATGGCCGGGGCAGTACCCGGCAATCCGATCATCGGCGGAGTGGTTGACGGCGCGCTGGCCGGGGCAGTGCCCGGTAATCCGATAATCAGCAGAGTTGCTGACGACACGATACCAGCCGGCTTGCCGGAGGCTGTGGCGCCCGGCGGCGAGACCGGGGAGGGCGCCATTGATGGTGCAATAGACGGCGGCGTGCCGGCCGGCGTGGTAACCGGCAACGCAATGGGGGAGAGCTCTCCCGCAGACACAATAGTTAATGGCGCGGCAGAGGAGACTGTTCCCGAGGCCGAGGCGACCAGCGAGGTCGCGTAAAGCGCATATCCGTTGCTGCGAAAGTGTCGGGGGGCTTGCGCCCCCTTTTCCCATCTCAGCTGTCCTATACGCCAGGGTAAAAGAGGCGAGCCGGCTTGGGCCGGTCAGTCAGTGGTAAACCTTTGCCAGACGTTGCCGATATCTCTGAAGCGTTCAATGGTAAAAATGATATCAAAATAAACCTGGAAAAAAACGTCATCCGTTCTCTCTTCATCGAATTGGTATTCGGTTAACAATTCTCGCAGGGCCGATTCCGTTTCCCGGCCGATGTCAAAATCAATAATGAATTCATGCAAAGGCCGTTCCCCTAGGATCAATTTGGCTAAATCGGTCTGTATGCTGGGTATATAGGGTAAGCTAGCGGACGGCGGATCGCCTGCGCGTGAGCGTTTTTGCCGGAGAGCCCGGAATTTTCTTCGTAAGTGCGCCAAATAAGCGATAAAGTCATGGAGATGGGTGTGCATGGTGATAATGCTTTGCAACTGAGTATTGTGCCGGGCGTAAACGTAACGGTTTTATTGTCGGCGTCGTCGGCGCCCATAGGCCGGTAGGTGGTAAACCAGGAAGGATGCCTTCGTTCGATGGTTTGACTGATATAATAGGGATAGGCTTTAATTTGAACCTGCAGTTCATTCGCCAGAACTTGCGCCATGGAATACTTGCCGCCAAATCCGCTAAAACAAGAGTAAAGATCGATATGTTTTAATTGAGACAGATTATACACCTCAGGCTTGCCCAACATCAGGCCGCGGACTACATGGGAGAACTCGGTGGCGTCCATGTAGTTAACATTGAACGGCATGCCGTGTACCTTGATTTGAATATGGCTTTTAGCCCGCCCATGGGGATAATTTCCCAATGTTCACCCAGTAATGACTCTTCCCTTGACATAGGGATCCGTTTTTCAACCGGTTCCGGGTCATCGCCTTTACGGCCAGAATTTTTTCTTCATAAGGGCGATGCGATCGTTGAGGATGTTTCCTCAACCCTTTTACATTACCGGTTATAACGCTCAATTCCATATCATCATGCCTGAGCTTTAAGTTTACGCCTCGAAATATGCCTAGTTCCTCAGCCACCAGAATGGCCGGATGATCGGGTAACCGGGGATCAAAAAGTATTGTCCGCGCTGGCGAAACGCCCATTGCCGATACTGACCTGGGAATGCATCAGTAGTCCCTTTGATCATAATACAGTACCAATTTGCCCGGATTAATGCGGGTGAGGATGTCAGGTTCGGCACCAGCAAGCCAGAGTCCAGAATAGTGCCGGCCGGGAGTATGCTGGATTTGGAAACAGTCAAATGATTTAAAAGCGCTTCCGCCTGTTCAGCATCAATATGGTTTGCCTCTGCTAAAATCTTGGGCGGAAGGGCTTCAAAGGGCGTTTTTCCATAAAGCCTTCTGATAGCCTTCCGGCAAATAACACGAAATGAAGGCGTATCCACGGAGAAAATAGGATATTTCATTTTAGTGCGTATTGACTATTTTGAAGTACCGTACTTTGATACCACGCCGGCTCTCTGATCAAATAACTATCCTCGGTTATCGCGGATGGCGATAAGTCTTTATTTTGTGAAAACTGCAAGGCATCTTTAATACCGCTGTAATCTTTGTATTTTATCAAAGCAAACTCTGATGGTACGTCGTTTTTGTATTTTCGTAACCATTCTTGTTCTGAATATACCTGGGAGTTACTGTTATTTAAATTCTTTGGTGGTCTGATTGCCTGCAGGTCAATAATATAAGCATTCTTACCGATGATATATTTTATTAAAAATGATTTATAGGATTGTTATCCCATTTGTCGACCCAGAAATTGATTGCCCGAAAACTGATAGCGGTCTCGAATTTGGCAGGAGACTGTAAAATTCATGAATCATGAGATCTTGTAGCGTGGTATAGCCTCCTCGCGAAAAACATCGTCTTTGGGACGTTACCCGTTAGACGGTCGGCCAGTGCCAAGAGAATATCATCTTTGCTGAAATGCGAAGATAACATATCATTCAGGAAGTATTCATTTTCAGTCATAAAAAGGTCAGTATCTTTTGGCACTGTTCCGAATGAAAATCTTCGTCTGCTGACGGCATTTGCAAGGAGACCGCGCTTTCAAATTGAATATCCGGTATGACGTTTTGAGCCGCCAGGGTGGAGAACTGGTCTAAAATCATAGGGATTCGATGCCTACGTCTATCGGGCTGATTTCCCAATTATCTTTACCGTGCGGCACAACCGCTATGGCAGTGCCCATAATATCGTCGTTGTTGGGATCCAGTACTCGCCAAACTTCTTTTATCTCATCGCGCTGTACTTGGAATATGTCATCTCTATCCTTTATATAATGCCGGGTATTTTAATTAATGCACTGTCCGTATAGATGCCATCCCAAAGGGGTTTTAATTTATCGGGGCCGATCTTCATACTCCATTCTTTTCGCAAATTTTGCTGAAAAATTTTGTGCCTTGGTACGGGAGTTGACGAATTGTATGTTTTTCTTTATACCATTATAACATAGCGTTGGTAAATTAACCACGCCTCTTACGGTTAAAGGCAATGGATTGATAAATTTCAAGAGATCTCCTGAAATTGTCTTTGCTGATGAAAAGACATCTGTGGTGCCAATTTTATGAATTCACCAATAAAAACTGTTTTAACATGTGCTTGGCGATATTTTGATTTTTGCCGATTTCAGTATCATTGCTATATAATTTTGCGGAATTCTGCTCAATGAAATTCCCGTGGGAATAAGAGCTATTATGAGATCAAATATATCAAAACGACGTCTTCGAATTTCAACGTCATATCGTTGTCCTGCCAATAACGCTCGATAGTCCGATAAAATGGAATATGCATTGTAATAAAATCAATCCACGTCGGCCTCAATAAAGAGGTTTTCAATCCCATACTAACTTCCAACAATGTTTTAAAATTCAGGGTATCAATGAAACTTCGCAGGTTTTGTTCAAGATCGATTTCCTTAAAAGCCGCAAAGGTGATTTCAGGCGTTGGGTTGGCGTAATCATTTTCTTCCGGCGTAACCAGTAACATATCCAAGGGTTATCACGGTCGTCTGGCTGGTTTAAAAACAGCAGCTGCAACTCGCTCATACTAACTGAAAATTTGGCGCGGCTTCTCGCTTGCAGCCCATCAGGAGCGCTCTTCCATTGAGACATAAGCCTTGAGATCAACTCAGTACTATAAAGCTCGTCGATGATGGAAATAAAGGTGAAATCCGCTAAGGTAGAAATAAGGACTAGCCTGTTAGTCTTTGTTTTAACGATAGACAGGAAACCCAGGTTAGTCACTGGTATCGATACGCTAGGGCATTAGCCAAGGTGTTTTGTATATATTTTCGAGAATAAACCTTGAAAGTATAGGCCTCTTGGGGGTAAAGGAGATCATAATAGCCTATAAGGGAATTCTTAATGGCGAAAAACTTTTGAACTTTGATTCTTTATTAATCGTAAGTATTTTATAATAAATGAATTGATCATAATAATCACGCTTATCATCAAACTCACTGGAAGGTTTTAACGTATACAGGCTGGAAAAGGTTGCCTTGCCGGCCATGTTGAGCTCTGCGGCAATATTGTTCTCTTGCTCAATAAATTGACGGGCGACGTTCAGAGCATGAACATCACGCAGTCGATGAGACACTTTTCTGCTTTAATCTTTGATATATACCAATAAGCTGATGCCCATAGCAACAAAATGATATACCCTTGGTCAATCATGTTCTTGTAATATATCAGGCGCGAATCATAATCGTCATCCTCAAAATCTATTGGCGCAAACTGAGCTACCGCGGCGAACTTTGCTTCGGTTATTCGCTGTTCTTCAGTTTCCACCACAATGAACCTGTTTTCTTGTAATATATTCTTTACGATTTTATTAAAGTCCATTTGAAAAGATATTAAAATATCAGAATAAATAAAAGACATTTTGTCTTTTATTAATTGTGAAGTGTAGTCATTATTCCATGTTGCCGGCATATGTGTGTATATATTTCTATTTAAGCTGAGATGTATAATGTCTTGAAATAATTTCTTAGCCTGGTAAAATGGCTTGATATTTATCTCATGCCACTGATGCTGCTCCATTTCTGGATCGTCAGTTATTCTGAGCAGTTCGATAACTTTTAGCGTTATACCTAAAACGGAACCATGTTCGGTGCGTAGGCTCAAATAATTGGTAATTTCGCTTGTAAACGTGTTTGAAAATTCAATTTCATCAATTTCATGCTCCGGTACATCAAATAGCACATTGAATTTTGATAATTCGCCAGGGATGAGAAGGTTTTCGCCTTGTAAACTAACGCCATTTTCTCTGGTAAAATCATATAATTTGTAGAAATATCTTTTTGATTAAATTGTCAATTCTTTCATTGTTTTCCTGCAATAACGACTTCAGTAATTGCATGTCGTTCTTGTAAAGGATTCGCTCCAGGACGGTAAACCCTGGAACGGCATAAAGCTCATTGCAATAATCAAGCTTTGCGTGTTCCATCAATAGCAACGTTTTATAATGCTTTACATATTTTTCTTTTGCTCATAAATAGCATTTTTATATAACATATGTATATTGTTTTTCGCATCAGAAAATGTGACGCCTTTTTATACTCTATTGTTTCATAAATTCTCTCCTTGTCTGGATCATCATGTAAAACATTAATTGATCAATATCAAGCTTGAGAAAATTGCTTATTTTAATCTGACTTTTTCATACTTATTTATCGCATCGCGGGTAGCTACGCTGGCTTGTTGTCTTTCCTTGCATTCATTAATGATTTTTCAATTTTCCTTTTAGCAAGATAAGATGAACACATTTAGTCTCTTTTGCGAATATATTACCTTTATCAAAAATATCTTGGACTTTTTCCCTACATATTTATCAAAAGACAATAGCATGTCGAGAGAGTCGGAAGCGGAGCCGGTGCTTAGTTGAAACACGGACAACATATGCTCTAATTCCCGCTGAGCTTCATGATGGGGCATGGAGATCCGGGTTTTGATTTCATCGATAACCACGGTCAACGTTTTATGGACAAAAAAGTACTGTTCGTCGTAAGGCTCGCCCGGGGATGGATGGCATCCGTTGAGCATGGGGACAGGCGTAATTTCATCATTGATGAGATCTTTAATGTCATTGGGCCACTCCTCTTCAAAAACATCATTCTGGTCTACCGGCGTCTCCTGCGCAGCCGCCCCGGGCAGGGTAAAGGCCTTGAGCAGGTTATCGAGGGGCCGCGCAAGTATATTTTTCCAAACCGTCAATAAAGGGATCCAAGACCGGCCGGCGAGCTGTAGCGTGGCGAACAATGACGTGGTTTCTGTCTGGCGGCCAGGATAACCTCCCGGACGACCGTCGGTCTCGCGCAAAGGTGAACCGTATTGTAGCGCAGGCTGGCAATACGCCGTGCTTAAGCCGGCCCAGGCCAGCATCAATGAACAGCCTAAGTTGTAATGATTGACGCTGCTTGGCGGCAAATGATAGATCTCGCCGTCGGAAATTATCATCTTGCCTGAAAAATTCCCCACGTATATTTCCCGGCCGCTGGGTAGGGCAACGATTTTGGTGAATACCGAACGTCTTTTTTCTTCAAAATGCAGCGTGATATATTTGCTTCCGTGCGTTCTTAGCAGGCTATCGGGATGGCGATTTAACTCTTCTACACAGGAAAATAATCTATCCGCTTTTATCTCTTCCGCATCGAGATGTTGAGAGACATTATTTGGGGAGCAGGATGCTATGTTATGAAACGCCTTTTTTTTGCCGTATGCTACATAAGCGTTGCCGACGCTGCTTTTTGCTATGGATGGCTGTGTTAACCGAGTCTCGGCGAGTTGCTGCAGGGGGACAGCGGTGGTTGGGTAAGCACTGTTGGCGCATGAGAGGCTTTTCATTTTCCTGACTCCTATAAATATATGATTAATACATTTTTTATTTCCAACTCTTAATGGTAGATATTTGCTTGAAGTGATATATTTCTTCGGCAAAGTTTATTCTTTTATAAGGAAAAATAGTTTTTACATTATTATTTTGCGGAAAATTTAATTTTTCTCTAAAGAGTGTATTCGGTATTTAATTGTTAATTTTCAAATAATATACCGAATGGAATCAATTATTTCTGGAGCAGTATTTAATTTTCGTATCTTAGGAAAGCTGGTTATAAACATTACCCGTTGAGAGTAATTTTGTCTGCTTAATTAAGGTATGCTGGGGTTAACAACATGATGAATCCGCTTCATCGTACGGCCTTCTCCACGCAGAGAAGGCCATGCAGACCGCGCGGCGTTTTTACCGGCCGCCGCGATTTACCGCAAGGCGGCCAACATTCAATAGGCCGCGACTTTATTTAATACGCGCACCAGCTGAGTAACGAAGCCGTATTCGTTATCGTACCAGGCGACGGTCTTCACCAACTGCAGATCGCCTACCTCTGAGACTTCGGTTTGGGTGGCATCAAAAACCGACCCGAAATGAGTGCCGACAATATCGGAAGAGACGATTTCTTCTTCGGTATAGCCGAATGATTCATTGCCTTCGGCGGCTTTTTTCATCGCTGCATTCACTTCATCGACGGTGACCTTTTTATCCAGTACCGAAACCAGCTCGGTGACGGAACCGGTGAGGTTCGGCACGCGCTGGGCATGCCCTTTCAGCTTGCCCTGGAGTTCAGGGATAACCAGGCCGATGGCTTTAGCCGCCCCGGTGGTATGGGGGATAATGTTTTGCGCCGCCGCGCGCGAGGCACGCAAATCCTTGCCACGCGGTCCGTCAACCAGCGACTGGGTGCCGGTGTAAGCATGAATGGTGGTCATGGTGCCGATTTTGACGCCGAAACTGTCATTGAGGACTTTAGCCATCGGCGCCAGGCAGTTTGTGGTGCAGGATGCGACGGAAAGGAAGGTGTCTTCAGGGGTGATGGTATCGCAGTTCACGTTGAAAACAATGGTTTTCATATTGCCTGCCGGGGCGGAAATCAGCACTTTTTTCGCGCCGGCGTCCAAATGGGCCTGCGCTTTTTCACCGGAAGCATAAAAGCCGGTGGACTCAATCACAATCTCGACGCCAAGCGTGCCCCATGGGATATTTTTTGCCTCTTTTTCGGCATAGACGGCGATTTTCTTGTCATTGACGATGATGGCATCGTCGCTGTAATCCACCGTGCCGTGGAAGTCACGGTAGCTCGAGTCGTGCTTTAATAAATAGGCCAGCACCTTGGGCGAGGTGAGGTCGTTAATGGCAACGATCTCCACGTCGCTGTTGGTTTCCAGAATCCGGCGCAACACCAAACGTCCTATACGACCAAAACCATTGATACCAATCTTCTTCATACCTTACTCCTCATAAACAAATTACGTCAGTAATAGATAACCGCTTTTCATGAGCAAGCCTGCACACTGATATGTAAGACATTACTAAGATAGCTAAGGATTAGCCAGAGGGGGCAGACATAATGCGCAATAAAGGTGCGTTGCGATATGTTATATTACTGAATTATATTGTATTTTATAATCGAAAAATTATGTTTCGCTAGATTAGCCTACGCGTTTTCGCCAAGGGCAATGGCATCTGAAGAAACGAGCGCTACCTCAGGATGTAATCATTGTCCGGGTGAACGATAGAATATTAGGATTACGAGTGTATTAATGCGTTGCGGCGTAAAATCCCGCCCTGGGTCAAACAGGGCAGGAAGCGCGGGTAGCGCCGTATTTCTGAGGAATAACCCACGTCTAATGACGGCGTTTGTGCCTCGACGTTATTTATCACTGTTTGTCCGCAGTTATAAATAATGCCTTGCTAAATCATTGCACAAATTGATCAGTTCGGGGAATTCTTGGGAAACAGTGTCAATTGTCTCGGGGGGGAGCGAGGGGAAATTTTCCTTTTTCAAGCATTCAAGCAAACGATGGATACTTATGGCGTATAAAAATCTGGCGTTGCCGACCAGGGTGTAATAGCTTTATCCGCGCCATTCAGGATACCACGCAGGGATTCACTAGCCGTGCCCTGCTCACCGAATAAGCTTTCCGGAAAAATAATTTTGCGTATGCATCTAAACCTTTTATGCGGAGGCGGGCCCATGCTGAATATAATATACTTTCGAGGCGTTATGGCACAAAGGCCTTCGTTTATTCTGTTAGAAAGTTCGACCAAATCAGGTAAATTTTCTTTTTTTCCAAAGGACGGGTAAGTTATCATGATTTGTTTTGAGCCTCTTTGCTCAAAAAAGAGATTTGAGGAAAACTTCCCCACCATCAAATTCCTCTTGATCTTGGTAGCATGACAATTTTTTAACAAAATTTCATATAATGGCTGTTCACTTTTCCTAAGGCTATTGATATTATAATTTCCTTTCATCAATACACGTATAAGCTTGCCGAAGGGGCGCACAGGTGGTTGAACCCCCGCTTCTAAAAGTGATGCAAAAACTTCGATAATCCTTCGATTCCAGGTTAGAGAATACACCTTTGACGAAAAAGGCGCCGTTCGCGTCAGTTGACACATGCTATTTTCAACGCGGATAACGCCGCTAACCGCATTTTTGCCCCTTGCTATGATTGTTAAAAGTGGTTTGGGGTACGGCGTTGGTCGCTGGGATATTTAGATTCAAAATAATCACCTCTTTATATAAACGTGAATTACCATGATACACAATTCTTATTTAATTTTTTAAAAAAGCTCAATGCTGTCTATACTTTTATAATGATTGAACAACAAAACCGGGTGAAAATGACTTACTGGTAATTAATGTTTCTGCTAACCTTGGTTAATATTCAAATGCTTTAATGTTGCAATATTAATAGACAATGGCCCGTACGGCGGATAAGTCGTTATACCGCTTAATGGCTTATGTCAATGGACAACCGATGGCAAATCGCTAAACTCGGTAATACCAATAACTCGCTGTGTATCCATACAGGGTTGTCCATGGCAATCAATCTGTTTGAAGACGAGCCGCCGCCCTGGCCCAGGGCGATGCCGTGGTGTGGGGCGGCCCGTCGCGTCTGGGCTTCCACGGCAGCCTGCCGGTGAAGGAGGGCTATCATTCTCTGGTGGGATCGCACTGTATCAATATTACCTTTCGCAAGACGTTATAACAGCGAGAACTGATGCGGGCGGCTTACATCGGATTCGATATCCGACAGACGCCACGACTCAATATCCGTTGCCTGAACGTCGTCATTTACCGGCAAATCTCTATCATGAATCGGCCCCCGTACCAGGGTATTTAATCAGCGCCGCCATGCGGCCTAAGAAATTGGCAGCAAAAGGTTTTTTTTCATTGAAAATAATTATTGCGCATTTAGTCTTTATAGTTAATTAATAGCGGGATTAATGTGCTTTTCTCGGACGTTTATTTTTCCGCGCTGCGCTGTCAATTGCGAGACAGGGACATCATCGGTCGTTGTCTTTCTCAGGCGGCGCTGTTTCCGTCCATCGCCACAGGAGCCTGATGATGAAAGTCGCCATGGGTCAGTTTATGGTCGCCCGCGAGTGGCAGGCCAATGCCGACAGCTGTATTGCCCTGATGCAAGAGGCGCGGCAGGGCGGCGCCGATTTGCTGGTGTTGCCGGAAGGCGTGCTGGCGCGGGATAACGCCGATCCTGATTTTGTGCTCAAGGCGGCGCAGCCGCTGGACGGCCCGTTCGTCGCGCTGTTGCTGGCCGCCAGCCGCGGCAACAGCCTTACCACCATGATGAACGTGCATGTCCCCGCGCCGCTGGATAAAGCGTGGAACGTGCTGATCGCCATACGTAACGGCGACATCATCGCTAACTACCGCAAGCTGCATCTCTATGACGCCTTTTCCGTGCAGGAGTCCCGTAACGTCACTGCCGGCGACGAAGTCCCCCCGCTGGTGGAGGTGGCCGGGATGCGCGTGGGGCTGATGACCTGTTACGACGTGCGCTTTCCCGAGCTGGCCCGGCGGTTGGCGTTGGACGGCGCGGATGTGCTGGTGCTGCCCTCCGCCTGGGTTAAAGGGCCGCTAAAAGAGATGCATTGGGAAGTACTGGTGACCGCCCGGGCGCTGGAGAACACCTGTTATGTGGTGGCGGTGGGGGAATGCGGCCCGCGCAATATCGGCTGCAGCCTGACGGTGGATCCGCTGGGCGTCGCCATCGCCCGTGGGGCGGAAGCGCCGGCGCTGGTGTTTGCCAGTCTCAGCGCCGAGCGCATCGCTTACGCGCGCCGGCAACTGCCGGTGCTGGAAAACCGCCGTTTTTCTTCTCCTCGGCTCAGCGTTTGAATTGCAGGGAATCCGTCCGCGCCAGGGGCCGATACGCCGGGAGCGTATTGGAACAACGCCGTCAGGCGTTGGGCCGAAGGGCGGCTGCCAGGGAGGGTAGCCGTAGCCGCGCGGATCGAGCCCACAGGGAGGTGTTTACGGCAGATTTGCCTTTTAGCTACGATCTGGCAGCCTGTCCCGACCGGGCAATTTGTCAACACACTCAGGCGGCCCAATCGGGCCGCCTGCCGTTATACAAACAGATTGCCGCCGATATAGGACCCCACGGGCGGGGCGGGCGGGACGAAAAAAATCCCCGACCCGATATGGGAAATATATTCATTAAGGCCATCGGAAGCGCCAAGCTTGGTTTGCAGCGTCTCGAATGCCGCCGGGTCATTCTGGTAGCTGATAAACAGCAGGCCCGCATCCAGCAGCCCGACGTTATTGATGCCGTCAGTGTAATTGTACGAACGCCGCAGGATTTTCAAGCCGTTGTTATTCTCATGGGCAGCCAGCGCAATATGCGCGGTGGCGGGGATCACCAGGTTGCCGTCGGCGCCGGTCTTTTGAAAATCCGGCGTATCGAACTCCTTGACGCCGGAGAGCGGGGCGCCGGAAACCTTGTGGCGGCCGAAGACGTCATTCTGGTTGCTGACCCGGTCGGTATCCCAGTTCTCGATGTGCATCTGAATCTTGCGCACCACCTGATAACTGCCATAGCGCTGCCAGGCCGGTCCATCCTTAATCCAGACAAATTTTTCAAAGTCGGCGGTTTCCATAATGTTGCGCGTCCCGTCTTTATATCCCAGCAGGTTGCGCGGGGTGGACTGGCCTTTACCGGCGGAGGCGCGGCCGAATCCCATCACCGTCCAGCGGGTTGACGCGGCGCCGGTATCCTTGGCGATACGGGCCAGATCGCGGATGGCATGATAAGCCACCTGGGGGTCGTCGGCGCAGGCCTGCAATGAGAGGTCGCCGCCGGTGAGTTCCGGCTTCATGGCATCGCTGGGCAATTGCTTGAGCTCGCGCAGGAGCGGGGGTTTATGCTGCGCCAGACCATAGGTATCGGTGAAGACCTTGAGCCCGAGGCCCACCGTCACCGTCAGGGAGGCGGGTCCGAGATCCAGGGCCTCGCCGGTATCGAAACCGACGCCATAATCCCGCACCGGTTCCACCTGTCCGATGGTTTGTCCTTTCGTCAACTGGGCGATGGCCGCCGACCAGCGCGCCAGCAGCACCTGCAGCTCGGTGCGCTGCGTGGTGGTCAAATCAAATGTCATAAAGAAGGTGTAGCGCTGGGGGGGCGTACGGATGCCCGCCTGTTCGGCGTTGCCGTAAAAGGCGTGGGACCGGGACAGGTCCACGCTGTCCTCCGAAGAGGACGGCACCGCTTGCGCGGCGCCTGCGTAGCTGGATATGCCCAGGGCGCCGACGACGGCGCCGCGGATCACATCGCGGCGTGAAAACTCCCCGGCCGGCTTATCGGCCGGGGCGTCTTTTTCACTCATAGCTTATGCTCCTTGCCTGCGGTGGCGACTTTTTCGGAAATTTTGGACAAGGGTTCCTGCAGGGCCTGGATGCTCTTGCTGAGTTTGGTGGCATCGGAGGCTTTCAATTGGTCGGTATAGAGTTTATAACCGCCGGGTACGCTCGGGTCGCGATAGGTTTCCAGCAAAGTATGCACGGCGGCAAACTGGGCGTTGACCTGTTTAGTCAGGTCGGGGTCAATTTTTTCCATACCGGGTTGCAGAAAAGCGAAGGCCTGCTGCGCCCCTTCGACGTTACCGGCGAAGTCCACCAGGTCGTAATGGCTGAAGGCTTCCTCCTCGCCGTTGATTTTGGTGGATTGTACCTCTTCAAGCAGGTCGGCGGCGCCGTTGGCGAGATCTTCGGGCTTGTAGTTCAGGGACTTTACTACATTGTCGAGCTTGATGACATTGGCTTGCAATTCGGCCGCCAGCTGTTTGGTCTCGTCGGTTATCTTACCATTCTGGAACAGGTCACGTTCGATGGCGTGGAAGCCGTGCCAGCCTACCTTGGGATCCAGGTTGGAGGCGCGCATATCGATGAGGTAATCGAGATTACCCGCATTGTCGGTGGCTTTGAAGCCGGGCAGAACGAAACCGTCCACGTCCGATTCAACGCGTTCATAGAACGGACGGGCCTGCGGATAATCCGTTTTGGCCTTGTCGAGGTCGCCGGCGTCAATGTCGGTTTTCAGCCGGTCCACCGCCGTCTTCATATCATCCACCACGCCGTTTACGTAGGTTGCATAGCCTTTGGTGCCGACGGCGAGAATCGATGCCGTGCTGCCGGTAGGCCGCGCGGCGCTCTTGCCGGTGACTTTGAAGTTCACCATTTCCTGTTTGGCGCCGGGGCAATAAATCTGATAAGCGCCGCCGTCAAGGGTGAGCGTAAAGCTGACGGTGGGCAGCCCGGGGGCGAGATTCTCTTTCTCTCCCAGTATGCGGTTGTTGCTTTGCAGTTCAACCTCGGTGATGGAAGTGGCGGTCTTGTTGGTGACCGAGAAGGTCACCGGACCGGCCTTGGCGACGCTA
This sequence comes from Sodalis ligni, assembly GCF_016865525.2. NCBI lineage: Bacteria > Pseudomonadati > Pseudomonadota > Gammaproteobacteria > Enterobacterales > Bruguierivoracaceae > Sodalis > Sodalis ligni. The sequence goes on from NZ_CP075169.1 coordinate 2,325,185, forward strand.
TGGTCGAGAACACAGGTGCCGTCATTGTCCCCGGTCATGGTGATCTTCACCTGGGAGACGCCGTTTTTTACCGGCGCCGGGGAAGTATCCGCTAAGGCATCAATGGAATAGATGCCGCTGGAAAACAGGATAAGCGTCGTAAGACCGGCAGTGGCGATGAACGGACGTGACGGAAGATGGGTACGCGGCATGTGTTGCTCCTTTATTAATCGAGATTATCGGCATTAAGACTGCACGGTGGTTTTGAATCGGCGGTGTCGGCTTTGGCGGCGCGGCACAGCCGGATTAGAATACGGCCGGCGGAAACAATAAGGAGGATCGCGGCGATAGCCAGCGCGACCGGCACGGCGACCGCCCAGAACTGCCGCTCATCCCGCGCGGAGGCAAGAAGATTCAGCGCGGCGACGGCCTGGTCCCGGTAGGCCTCATCCACCTGCCAGTGACAGGCGGAGGAGGGGGCGTCGGTATCGTTGATCATCAGCGTACGAGGCGTCTGAAGACCGCTGCCGGACAGCGTGAGTACGTTACTGGCGCTGGTGTTCGCGTCCAGCAACACGCCATCGGCAATCCAGACCCGCGTGGAGCAGTTCATCGACAGATCCGCGCGGTAAGGCCCCGGATGCTGCTGAGGATTGAGACCGATGGGGATCCGTCCGCCATTAAGGGCGACGACGTCATCGAGACTTACCGAGGAGGGCGAATCCGGCATCCGGCTGGCGTCGCTGAGGGTCCATACGGAGGCCTCGATGCCTTCATAGTTCTCCTGCTGGCGTTGGTCTGACCGTAAGATCAGCGTTTTCTTTTGCCCGTCGCGGGTAGCGATTTCGAGGGTAGCCGGTGAATCTGCGGATGCCGCGTCCAGGCGAAGGGTGCCGATGGGCTGGGGATCGGCGTCCGCCACGGCGACTATCGTGGCCTGGTCGGCTATAGCGGGACGGGGTTCCGGATAAAGCAGGAACATAGCCAGCGCCACGACGGCGAGCGCGGCGGCGGCGGTGATCCGGAGCCGGGCGGATAAACGCGGCCCCGGACGCAGGGACAACGGCCAATAGACAAACAGAGCGACGGCGATGAGATAAATCAGCCAGCCCGCTACCTCAATCTGTCTGGGGTCAGCCGGTATACCGAGTACGCCGGTAATCAGCGCCGACTGTATGGTGCCGGGGGCAACGAGCCATGACAGGTTCAGCGCCGTCTGCTGGCCGACATTCAGCCAGCCGGCTTCATGTGCCGTGCGCAGGGAAGAGATCACCAGCCCGGCGGCCACCAGAATCAGGAAGGCGCCGGTAAGGCTGAAAAAGCGTGAAAGATTGATTTTCACGCCGCCGATATAGATGCCCCAGCCGATAATAACGGCCATCAGTAGTCCGATCACGGCGCCCACGACGGCCATTTGCGCCGATTGCGCCACCGAGAACGTCGCCAGCAGAAATACGCTGGTTTCGAAACCCTCTTTCAACACCGCCAGGAACGCCATGCTGGCCAGGGCATAGGCACTGGCCTGGCTTAAGGCGTTCGCCGCTTCCGCCTCCAACCGCTGTCGCATGTTGTGCGCGTGGGCGTTCATCCAGGCTATCATGCCGGTGACGAAAAAGACCGCGATGCCGCCGATAACCGACTCCATACCTTCCTGGCGGGCCTGGGGCAAAGACTGCTCGGCCAGGTCCAGGGCGACGCCGACGATGATGGAAAGTATCACCGCTAAAACAACGCCAATCCACATGGCCGTCAGGCGTTTCCCGTTCTTGCGCAGAAACGCCGCTATAATGCCGACTATCAGCGCGGCTTCCAGGCCTTCACGCAGGCCTATCACGAGGGTGGCTAACGTTTTGGACCTCTTTCAATTATTTTTAGGGGTAAAATACGAATGAATATTAATACCATTAACATTCAGAATGAGGAAGGGGAGATAACATGAAGAGTAATGAAACACATCGTAAAGTGTAAAGAAATGTGTATAAGCCATTCCAGCGGACGAACTGCGCTCGCAACGTGGCCGCCGGGTTATCTTATCTGGACGCATGAATGTATTTGACCGGCATGCCGGCCGGTAAATATCAGCGATCGTGCAGCAACAGCTCGCCGTAGCCATACCTGCGGGTGCGCTCAAGGGTGGCCATGACGTCACCATAAGAGCCTTCGATTGCCGCCGGCAGGGTTTGATTTTTCAGCAGATAGCCCGTCAGCGCCGCGCTGAACAAATCTCCGGTCCCTTTCGGGTAAATGGCGATGCGCGGGTGCGAAAAGACCTGCTCCTTTTGCCGGGTCACCATAATGACGCGCAGTTCATTTTCACTGCCGCCGCTGCTCCCCGGCGCGGCGCTGGTGACCACGACCCACTGCGTCCTGCCGGTAAGCAGCGTCCGGGCGGCGGCAATCACGCTGTTTATATTGGTGATTTGCCGTCCGGTTAACAATTCAAGCTCAAAACAATTGGGCGTCATCCCCCGGGCCAGGGGCAGCAGACGGTCAAGGTAGGCCGCCGTCATCAGAGGATTGACGTAGATGCCGGTATCGTAATCGCCGATAACCGGATCAATGATGACCTGTATATCGGGACGGACGGCGATAAGGCGGGTTAACCATTCGGCCAGAATCCCGGCCTGGGAGGGGCCGCCCATGTATCCCACCAGGATGGCTTTGGCCTGCTCGGTGACGCCGCGATCGTGCAGTCCCTGCAAATAGCCGCTGAACCAGTCATCCGACAGCGCGCCGCCGTAGAGGGTGGGATAATGCGGAGTATTGCTGAACATAACCGTGGGAACGGGGACAACGTTCAACCCCATTTTCTGCAGCGTCGGGACGGCAACGCTGTTACCCACGCATCCGTAGACGACCTGCGACTGGATGGATATCACATCAACAGGCAGGGTTTTCAAAGGCTCGGTCATAATAAAAATAAAGGGCTCCGACAACAGGGTGTCTTATTGTAATGCCGTTAGCGCAAAACCAATAATTTTTATATTGTTATCCCTGTTCAAAGGGTAGCCGCCGCGGATCGGTGTCATGTCTCCCAAGATCCGCGGCCCGTCCAGGATAATTTCCCGGACGATCTTGCCTTTGTCACGCCTTATTGATCCACGATAAACCCATCCAGATGAGGGCGCATGGAGATGGGTTTGCTCAAAGGCGGACGAATACGCTGCGCGTCCGGCAGCAAGGCCATGCCCAGTCCGGGCCCGTCTGGGATATCCACGAAACCGTCCAGCGGCAGAGGAACCTTGTCCACGATATTGCTTCCCAAATGCTCGGGACGGGATTCGAAAATGCCCGCTTCAAAGCCGGTGGCGTATTCCTGGATGGCGAAATTGGGGATCGCGGCCGCTAGCTGCAGACAGGCGGCCAAGCCAATAGGGGAAAGGGGATTGTGAGGAACCACCTGGACATGATGCGCTTCAGCCATCGCGGCGACTTTTTTACCGCCGGTAATGCCGCCGCATAAGCACAAATCCACCCGGGCAAACTCCATTGCATTGCGGCTCAGCAGCGCCTGGAATTCATAAATAGTGGAAAAACGCTCGCCGGTGGCAATGGGAACAGGGATTTTTTCCGCCACACGGGCCATGGCATCAGCGCCTTCAGGCCGGATGGGGTCCTCTACGAACATCGGATAATAGTCCTCAATGCCGCGGGTGAACGTTACCGCTTCCGGCGGCGTCAGGCGGCGATGCAGCTCAATTAACAAATCGACACGATCGCCCACCGTTTCACGCATGCGCCTGACATTATCAATGGCATCACGCATTTTCCGAATGTGTGTTTTAAAGTAAATCTGATCATTGCCTTCATCAAGAAAAGGGTTGAGATGGCCGAATGCCGTAAATCCCGCCTCCATTTTGGCCTGGCACTCTTCCAGGATTTTCTCGATCGTCCGTTCGTAAATATGGCCATAGATGCGGGCCTTTTTGCGAACCGGTCCTCCCAGCAATTGGTAAATGGGCACCTTCAGCGCCTGGCCTTTAATATCCCAAAGCGCGATATCAATGGCCGAAATCGCGGCATTGATGGCCAGCCCCTGGAAATAACTGAAGCGATGCATCACATTCCAGTGATGTTCGATATCGAACGCCGGTTTACCTTCAAGATATTCGGCAAAACGACATATAGCCGCGCCAGATGCCTCAATATGCCCCCAAGCGCCCGATTCTCCATAGCCAACCAGTCCGCTATCGGTTTCCACACGGGCAAACATGAACTGACCGACGTGCAATGGCTCAACCCGGATTATTTTCATATGCTCCTCACTTACTGTTTATGTCTCAAATACCGCTGGTTACCGGCTCAGCGTTGATGAAAATTTACTGGACGCTCCCGCTTTTTCATTCTCATTGATCTCGGCATCGCGTAGATCGCGGCCACGGGTTTCCGGTCCCAAAAAGACTGACAGCGCGGTCAAAACCGATAACACAATGACGTAGACGGAGACCAGATTGGGATCCCCTCCGCCCACGGCTAATAAACTCAGGGCGATGATAGGGGCAATTCCTCCGGAAATCGGCGATGTGACTTCTCTTGCCAGTGAAAATCCGGTATAGCGGACGCGGGAAGGAAACATTTCCGCCAGCCACGGGCTTTGCGCCGACGTCATCATGGTTTTGGCAACGGAAGAAACCAGGAATAAGCCGCTGTAAATCCATATCAGTTCGCGGGTTTGCAAGAGATGGAAAAAAGGAATAATCGCGAGGCCGGAAAGAATTGCGCCCCCCATATAAACGGGTTTTCGTCCCACGATATCGGAGACCCAGCCAAATAAAGGCACCGTGATAAATTGCAATGCGGTACTGAACATCAGCGCGGTCACTATAGTATCTCTGGCGATGTGCAGTTGCTGGGTGACATAGACGATAACAAAGGATTCATAGATATAGGCGAGTGAGTTATCTCCCAGCCTGGCGCCCCAAGCACAGAACAACTGGCGTTTTGACGTCCTGAAAACCTCGCGCACCGGATTTTTGATGACGGCGTTCCTGCGTTTGAGTTCTTCAAAGATAGGCGACTCTTTCAGCTTCATTCGCAGTACGACGCCAACGACGATCACCACAGCGCTTAATAAAAAGGGGATGCGCCAACCCCACACCTCGAATGCCTCTTTGGATAAGTGTGACGAGAAGCTAAAGGTGGCCAGGGATAACAGTAAGCCCAGGGCCACGCCCATATAGGGCATGGCGCCGTAAAGGCCGCGCCGCCTGACCGGCGCATTTTCCACCACCATTAATACCGCCCCGGCATATTCAGCTCCCGAGCCGAGTCCCTGCAGGGCGCGGAGCAGGGTTAACAACACCGGCGCCGCGATACCGGCCTGGGCATAGGTGGGCAGCAGGCCCATCAAGGTGGTGGAGCCGCCCATTAATAGCAGGGTGATCACCAGGACCTTTTTACGGCCGATACGGTCGCCCAGGTAGCCGAACAGCACGCTGCCGAACGGACGGACGAAAAAACCGATGCTAAAGCTGCCGAAGGCCAAAATGGTGCCGATCAGGTGGTCGAACGAAGGGAAAAACAATCTGTTGAATAACGTTGCCGCAGCGGTAGCATAAAGATAATAATCATACCATTCAACGGTGGTGCCGATGATGGCGCTGAGTATGGTATTACGGATTGCCTGCCGGCTTTCCGGCGTTTCAGCGATTGCATGTTCCACGACGAGCCCCTTTTGTAGGTGTACAGGTTTTGGCCAACGTTGGAATGAAAACAGCTCAGGACAATTTATTGCTACACTCTCAGTCAGCGTGAAATGGTGCTTATAAAACGGGATATGCGCAGTGCCAGATAAATTGGAAACGTTTCCGGAAACGTTTCCATAATTTAAATTCCATTATCAAATACTGTCAAGTTTCTACGGCCAGAGGAGGCATATGAGTTCAAAAAATGAGATACCGGTCAATGAACGCGCCGGGATCCGTCAAGTTGCTGAACTGGCAGGGGTGGGTATTGCCTCCGTTTCCAGGGTGCTTTCCGGGCAACCGGGGTCAGTAAAAAAATGACAGAACGGGTTTTGCAGGCGGCGGAACAATTAAACTATACGCCGAATGTCCTGGCGCAAAGCCTGCGGCGCCGTTCGACCAAGTCGATTGGATTTGTCTGCTCGGACATTACCAATCCGCTGCTGGCGTCCATCGTTAGCGGCGCGGAAAGCGTGCTGGCGGCTGCGGGGTACTCGCTGTTGCTGACCAACTCCGGCGGTATGCCGGAAATGGACGCGGAGCATATAGACGTATTGCAGCAGCGGCAGGTGGACGGCCTGATTTTGCTGCCGTCGCTGGAAAATGATGCGGCAACGCTGCATGCCCTGCGCAAAAGCGCCATGCCGTTGGTGGTAATTGACCGCACGCTACCGGATGACGTTAACGCGAACAGGGTGCTCTCGGATCATTATCTTGGCGTGGGGGCTGCCGCCAGGGCGTTGCTGCAGCAGGGTCACCGGCGTATCGGGCTTATCGTCGGACGGGATGTCCGGCCGACACGGGAACGTATCCGCGCCGTGCGCGATGCGTACCTGGCGTGCGACGCGGCCCCCGATTACCTGATTGAAACCGGCATTCTGTCCATTGGCCACGGCGAGCGGGCCATGGCGCGATTATTGGCATTACCGTGGCCGCCCACGGCGGTGATTTTAGGCGGCAACCAACTGCTGGAAGGCGCGTTAAAGATCATTTCGCAACGCAAGCTGACCCTTGGCCGTGACTTTTCATTGGTTTGCTGCGATGACGTTGCGCTCAGCCGCCTGTTTTCCCCGCCCATCGCCACGGTCATGCGGGACAATATTTTATTGGGCAAACGCGCGGCTCAGCTCTTATTGGGGCAATTGGACAGCCCCCATGAATCTGAAGAAGTCCTGTTACCCACCTGGTTTGAAAACCGGGGCAGCTGCGGCCCGGTGGCGCCTGCGCGCAATACCCCGGACGAGTAAAGGCCCGGCGCGATAAAGCGGATCGCTGATGGCGCGTTTGAATTCCTCTAACTGATTTCCCCGCTGCGGACGCGCTCCAAATCTTCCTGCCTGCGGCCCAGCCAGAAACTCAACGCCAGCCACAGGGCGGAAAGGGGTATGGCCAGGATGGCAATGCCGGTGATGCTGAGTCCCAGGGCAAGCAGCCCGGCATAGGACCAGCCGGCCAGCTGATCGCCGCTGCGATAGACAACGGTATCGATAAAGTTTTTTGTCTTGTAGCGATCTTCCTTGGGCACGGAAGTGAACAGAACTTCCCTGGCCGGGCGGGCCAGGGCAAAGTTGCTCACCCGCCGCGCCACCTGTACCGCCACGAATACGCCGACGGCGGGGGAGGCCGATAGCACGGTAAATCCCGCCACGCTGAAAAGCGGCAGCGCGCACAGTGTCACCGCAACCCCGGCCCATTTCATCAATCGTCCGGTAATAAAAAGCTGAAATACCAGCGTGACCACGTTCACCCAGAAATCGATATCGGCAAAGAAGGCCGTACGCGCCCCGCGATCGGCAAAATGCGCTGCGGCGATGGCCGCCTGCTGAAAATACAGGATGGTAGAGGTGGTGGAGTAAAAAAGAATGAAAAAAGCGATACCCAGTAGATAGGGCGAACGGAAAGTGTGCGTCATCCCCGTAAAGATGCCGCCGCCCACGGGTTTGCCGGAATCGTCGCCGGGCAGCGGCCGCCTGAAGGCATCGTTTAGCCGCGACAAACGCCTTGAGGCGAATACCGCCACCTCGAGAAGCACCAGCGAGGCGAACAGCAGGGCGCTTTGTCCCAGCTTCTCCACAAAGCCGGACGTCAGGGCCGAGCCCGCGATGCCCCCGAGCGTGGCCCCCCCGGCCAGGAAACCGAACAGCCGCTTGCCTTGCTCCGCGTCAAACACATCCACGATGAAGGACCAAAACACCGACACCACAAACAGGTTGAATACGGATACCCAGATGAAGAATATCCGTCCGATCCAGACATGTTGCGCCGGCGTGGCCAGGGCCAGCAACAGCATGAAAACCACGAGATTCAGCATAAAGAAGCGGTAGGTCATGGCGATGAATTTCTCGCGCGGCCAGCGCCGGACCGCGAAGGCGAAGGCGGGGTTCGTCACCAGCATGGCCAGCAGCGTGCCGGTGAAAAGCCAGGGCAGATTCCGCACGCCGCCGGCAACGCCGAGTTCATCCCGGATTGGACGCAGCACATAGTAGGCCAGGAACAGGGCGAAAATATAGAGCCAGGACCAGGCCAGCATGCGCATCTCCGCCGGGCGGACGTTGATCAAGCGCCGTGGTTGCGAAACGAGCCGATTCAACAGGCCGGATACCCTGGTTTTAAAAGGCATTATGCTATTTACCCTCTGTTTAGCCTTTGGTCAAAAAGCCTGTGCCAGTTCGTTAACATCCTGTTCCGTCAGCCGCAGCGACAGCGCCAAGGCATTTTCTTTCACATGATCCGGCGAACCGGATTCAGGAATTGGAATGACATGCCCGCTGCGCATCGTCCAGGCGAGGGCCACCGCGCCCGGGCCTACCTGGTGCCTGGCGGCGACCTGCCTGAGGGTGGTATTGCCCAGGAGTCCGCCGGTCATGCCGAGGGGCGAATAGGCCATAATCGGCATTTTGTGCTGTACGCACCAGGGAAGCAGATCCTCTTCGATGCCTTTTTGCGTAAGGTTATAAAGCACCTGGTTGGTGGCGCAGGCATTGCCGCCGGGAACGCGGAACAGGTCTTCCATATCCCCAACGTCAAAGTTCGACACCCCCCAGTGCCGGATGCGTCCCTCCGAGCGCAGGCTTTCGAAGGTATTGACCACCACGCCGAGATCCGACACGCCGCCGCGCCAATGGAGCAGGTAAAGGTCCAGATAATGCGTGCCCAGCCGGGCGAGACTTGCCTGGCAAGCCTGTCGGATCCCGTCGGCGGTCGTGGCGTGGTAGGGCAGGACTTTGGATACCAGAAATACCTTGTCGCGCTGCCCGGCGATGACGCGTCCGATCAGCCGCTCGGCGCTGCCGTTACCATACATCTCGGCGGTATCAAGGAGCGTCATACCCAGTGCGATGCCGGTTCGCAGGGCATTCTCCTCCTCTTCGGCCGGGTGGCGGCCCTGGGCCAGATGCCAGGAGCCCTGGCCCAGGGCCGGCGCTTTACTGCCGTCCGGCAGCGGCACGCCGGACCTCTCCGGCTGCGCCATCGCCCGCCCGCCCAGCAGGCTTATGGCCGCGCCCGCCAGGCAGAATTGCCGTCTTGTGAGACTTACCATCCCATCACCCCCTGCGTTAAACGTTAACCGGGATTCGCCTTAATGAGAGGGATATTATCCCCGGCAGGCATCTCTTACCACTATAGGAAAACGTCGGCGCATGTGCTGCCGTTTTTACCGAAGCAGGCTATGGGGCCATTGAAACAGCGCCGGCAAAGGATACAATTCATACAAATCGTACCGACGCGGACAGTAAAAAAATTGTATGAATGAACGGATAGCGGACGATATAAACGCCGGACATAGGCAATCCCGCGGCAATATTGCCGCCGCCAGCGGGCGGTTAGGCATCAGGCGGGGGCTGGTTTTATGCATCATGCTGCTTTTTTTGCCAACGCCGGTTTGCGTCGCAAAGCCGGTGCCGGCGTTAGCGCCGCTGCTCGATGAGGCGCAAGGCCTCCGGCCGCTTGAGACCGTGCTTGTCGCCTGGCAAGGTGATGTTGTTGCCGAGCGCGGCTATCGCGGCCATTCAACCACCGCGCCCACCGATATCAAGTCAGCATCGAAATCGGTGATATCGGCCCTGGTGGGTATTGCCATCGATAAAGATTTTCTCACCGGCCCCAATCAGGTGGCGGCGCCGCTTCTGGCGGACCAGCTTCCCGCCAGACCCGACCCCCGCCTGCGCCGGATAACCATCGGCAATCTACTGTCCATGCAGGCCGGGCTGGCCTCCACCTCCGGTCCCGGCTACGGAGCCTGGGCCCACAGCCGGAACTGGGTCCGGGCGGCGCTGGCCCGGCCTTTCGCAGACTCCCCCGGCGCAGGCATGATCTATTCCACCGGCTCCACCCATTTGCTGTCGGCTATCCTTACCCGGCGAACCGGCCGCCCTACGCTGCAATTGGCGCGCGAGTGGCTCGGGCCGCAGGACGGTTTCGCCATTGCCGGCTGGAAACGCGATCCGCAGGGAATATATCTGGGGGGCAACGAAATGGCGATGAGCCCGCGTTCGCTGCTGGCTTTTGGCGAGCTTTACCGTAACGGCGGAGTAGCGGCTTCAGGCAAGCGGCTGATATCACAGGCATGGATTGACGCGTCTTGGCACTCCCGCACCCAATCGCCTCATACCGGCGATGGCTACGGTTACGGCTGGTTCCAGACACAGATTGGCGGCGAGGAGGTGCATTACGCCTGGGGGTATGGCGGCCAGATGCTGTATATCGTGCCGCGCCTGGCTCTGACCGTGGTGATGACCTCTGACGACACAGCCCCCGCCGCCCGTACCGGGCATCGGGACAGCCTCACTCAGCTGTTAAGCGGGATTATCGGCGCCGTGCGGCAGGCCGGATAACAGTGCGGCTTAGCGTATCGGCCTACAGGGAGGTATTCACGGCAGGGTTGTCATAGCCCTACTATCCGGCAGTCTGTCCCCACCGGGCACTTTGTCAACAATCTCAAGCGTTCCCACCGACGCTTTTATGAATGACGCGGCCGGGCGTGCAAACCCGTGCCCGGCCGCCGGGCCGGTGCTGTCGCTGCGGCCACCGGTCAAGCATTCAGGAGTTCATTGAACTTTGCCAGCCACTGCGGATGGGCCGGCCAGGCCGGCGCCGTGACCAGATTATCGTCCACATAGGCCTGGTCGATGCCGATATCGGCAAACTGGCCGCCGCTCAAGCGAACTTCGGGCGCGCAGGCGGGATAGGCGCTGCAGGTTCGTCCTTTTAATACACCGGCCGCCGCCAGTATTTGCGGTCCATGGCATACGGCGGCGATGGGTTTACCGGCGGCATCAAAATCCTGCACCAGCTTTATCACATCCGGATTCAAACGCAAATATTCCGGCGCGCGTCCGCCGGGGATAACCAGGGCGTCATAGTCCTGCGCCCGCGCTTGGGCAAAATCAGCGTTAAGCACAAAACGATGGCCGGGCTTTTCGCTATAGGTCTGCGCGCCGTCAAAATCATGAATGGCCGTTAAAACATAATCGCCTTTACGTTTATCGGGACAGACGGCATCCACGCGATGGCCGACCATCTGCAGCGCCTGGAAAGGCACCATGGTTTCATAATCTTCGACGTAATCGCCGATCAGCATTAAAATTTTTTTCGTTGTCATGATGAGAGCTCTCTGGATAGGCACAGGAAGGGCATTGCCGTACAGACCATGCCAGACAGGCTGCCAACGACGTAATCAGACTCGGTTATGGAATAGGCAGTCTTTGCTAAAAATAGCCTATGGGCGGTTAAAATACCACGCGCCGCCTTCTGATTCCGGGCAGCATTACCGGGTGGTCAGGCCGCTAGGTCTCATCTTTCTAATAATCGGTCGACAAAGGCTATTGCCGCCTCTGCATTCGGCCTGGTGCCGATCATATCCACCACGCCTTCACGATAACCGGTTTGTTCGATAATGCTCAGCATTTGCCAATTATTAAATATGGTCTGGTAGACCCTTCTGGCATGGGACTGAATCAAGGCCAACACGCCGGCAACAAGCGGAGTTGCGGCTGAGGTGCCGCTATAAGCATTGGTGTAGGTACGATTGACATTACCGGCGCCGAAGAGATCCCCATAACCGCAGGTGGCAACATTTGTCCCCCAGGAATTGACAAAATTTCTAAGATTAAAATTGGAAAACGGCACCCTTCTGCCGGTGGCGGGATGACATGCGCCTGCGAGGATGACGCCGTTGTTACCGTAATCCTGGAATGAAGAATTGCGTAAATCCACCCCGCCGTTTCCGGCGCCAATCACCACCACCACGCCGGCGCTGACCAATCTTCCAAGCTGGTCCCATCGGTGCCGATCGTGGAGCATGGGTAAACTGATATTTGCCGAAGCGGAGCCTAAAGACATCGTGAGGACACTCCCCGGATGCGCATCCATGATGACTTGAGACATGCCGACCTCGAAATTGTTATAGCTGCGGGCGTTAACATTGAAGGCCACTCCCAGCATACCTATGCCATTATTGCGCGCCATAACGATACCCGCCGACGCCGTGCCGTGGTCGGGACCCAGTCCGCTGGATCTCTCGTGTATCTGTCCTAGATCCTCATGATTTGGGAACAGGCCGGAGTCTCTGATAAGGACGTTAATGCCCTGGCCGTTGATGCCGCGGTTCCAGACTGCTCTTACATTCATGCCGCGCCCTGCTTCGATATAACCTTGGAGAGGTAAAAATTGGGCGTGGATGTATTGGCGGATACCGGCAGGCGAGGCTCAATCATCCGTTGCTCCAGCTCCAGAGGGCTATCCCCGATTGACCCAACAAATCGCAGTATTCCACGTAATCCAATCGTTGCAATTCATTGGCTAATTCGAGCAACAGCTTATTTGATATGCTGGGTTCGACTCTATACACATAGCGTAGGCTTATCAGCTCCGGGCTGTATTTTGCAATTTTATCAATAGTACTTTTATCAAAACTTGAAATAAAACGTATTACATGGCGAAGGTTATAGTAAACAGGCACTAAAGCTGACGATTCATTTTAAGTTTTTAGGCCGCCCTTGATGAACTTGACCATCAGATAATTATCTTGACCCGCCGCTAACGTGAGTGGGCCCTTTAATGGCTTGATGTCTATTTTGGGGGCGGCAGTTGATCATGCGGAACAGGGTTTATATCCTCGGAATATAAATTTAATTTTTACTATGCTCAAAAAACGTCGGCACAAATTTTATAAGTAGCCGGTGAGGAGTATAAAAGGCAATAAATTCATTACCATGTGATTCTTTTCTTTGCACAGGCTCACCGTCAAGAAATAAATGATACTCTATTTTGCAATCATATGGCGCGCCTACGCATCGCACATAAATTTTTCCTGTAGGACCATAAGTATTATAATAATCTAATAATATATTCATGGTTTATTTCCTTATGATTTACGTATGTGAAAATATTATGTATTATTAAATTCCGCCCAGTTAGATTTAACATTCGATTTATAATAAATGACACCGGCATAACGCCTTAAGCAGCATGTTATGCCGCCGTTAAATCACAATATGGTTAAAGAAAAACGTGGTAAAAAGCGGCTCAGTAATTAATCAATATCCCCAATATAGTACTATCATTACTGTCATTATCAGGCAATGTCCTTTTTGGCCTGGTATGTGCGCTTCCCTGGCAGACGGGGGGTGAGTCGACGGCAAAGGCAGTCGGTTTTGCCAGGCATCGGCGGAAATAGTATGGGCAGGAGTGTTTCTGGCGCCTATACTGAAGGCAACCGAAGGCTGTGCGACGTCTTGAAGAAACGGAAGCATATTCCGTTCCACTATCCGCCGGTGCGGTTTGACATTAAATAGCCATGCGCTTGCAAAGAGAAGCCCACCAGCGCACGGGAGATTCGGGTCATTGATTGAATCAATATCTTTAAACAAATTATTTATCATAATGTTACACATATTTCCTTTTGATTTTAGACACAAGTCGTATATACCAAATATTCAAATTCAGATTTTCAGTAAGATTCTAGTCACATCCCGAACGTATGATTTCAGCATCTATATCGCGGAGCAGGTTCCGTGACCAGGGAGTTTGAGGATGCCAGTAAAAGGTTGGATCCGGGGAATGTCGGCCGCCTGAGCGAATAACCCCAGCCTTTAACGCATCTTTCGCAACCTGCGTATAACAAGGATATTGGAGGGATTATGCCGGAATGGATGTTGTCCGCCATTTCCAACTATGGATACGCAGCACTGTTCGTGGCCGCTCTGATTGAAGGCCCGATGGCGACGCTCTTTGGCGCGATTCTGGCGTCCCAAGGGCTGCTGCATCTCGGCGGCGTCTACGCTATCGCCGTGGCGGGGGATCTGGCCGGGGATCTGATTCTCTATGGGCTTGGCATGAGCGGCCGCATCGCGATTTTGCCGTGGCGCCGCCGTATCGACTTTGGCCGCTGGCAGCCGGCGCCGCTTCTGGAGCGGTTTCGCGCCCACCCCGGACGTATCCTGGTGACGGCAAAGCTGACCCACGCGGCGGGATTTGTCGTGCTGGTGAGCGCGGGCGCGGCGAGAATTCCGCTCTGGCGTTTCCTGGGGTTTAACCTGCTGGCGACCTTACCCAAGAGCGGTTTGTTTGTATTGCTGGGGTTCTTTGCCGGCGCCGCTTGGCAGCGTATCGATTTATGGCTGTGGATCTTTTCCTGTTCGTTCCTGGCTGTGTTCTGCATCACTCTTGTCGTTTATCTGCGTAGGATCACCGGTTCGGTGCTGCCAGGAGGGTAATTGCATGCGTATCGCTGTATTTACAGACAGTTTTTATCCTGAGCTGGGAGGGATCCAGGACTCGGTGTTGTCCGGATGCCGGGAGCTCGGCAAACGCGGCCATCAGGTAGTTATTTTCGCTCCCCGCGCCACCCGCCATGATTTTAGCGTAGCAGGCGTCCCTGAGCGGGAAGTGGACGCCGGGGGCAATGTCGAGATCCGGCGGCTGTTTTCTCTGCCGGTGCCCAGCTCCACCGGGCAGTCCCGTCTGCTGGTGCCTACCGGGCGGCGCTGGCGCCAGCTATTGTCTTTCTCGCCGGATATCATCCACACCCATACCTTTCTGGGGGCCGGCCTTGAGGCGCTCAGCGCCGCTCGCCGCCTTGATGTTCCGGTGGTAGGGACCAATCACTGGGCTATCGGGGAATTCAGCGGATACACTCCTTTTTCAGCCAATTTTTTCCGCGAAATCAGCGTCCGGGGGGTCACCCGGTATTACAACCGCTGCGATATGGTGACAGGCCCTTCACATTCCGTCATCGACGAAATGTGCGCGTTCGGGCTGCGCCGTCCGCACTGTGTCATATCCAACCCGGTGGATACGGCTCGGTTTTGTCCGATGCCGGATGCCCATCGCGAGGCCCTCAAGCGTTCATACGGTTTCAGTCATTCAACCATCGTTTACGCCGGCCGCCTGGCGGACGAAAAAAAAATCGATGTGCTGATTCGCGCTCTGCCCCTTATCGCAATAGAGATGCCCGATGTGATGCTGGTGCTGGCGGGGCACGGTTCCGCGCGCCATCACCTTGAACAGCTGGCGCGGGATTTGGGGGTGCGGGAACGGATCAGATTTCCGGGCACCCTGGATAAAGCGACATTGGCCGACGTTTTTCATGCGGCGGATATCTTCGCCATCGCCAGCACGTCTGAAACACAAAGTATGGTATTGATTCAGGCAATGAGCGCCGGTTTGCCTGTGGTGGGGGCGCGCTGGCGTGCTTTGCCGGAATACATTGACGCGCAGTCGGGTTTTCTGGCGCAGCCGGGAGACAGTGAAGATTTTGCCCGCAGGCTGACCCACCTGCTGCGTTCGCCGTCGTTGCGCAAACAAATGGGCGAGCATGCCGCCCAAAAGACTAAACAATTTTCCATCACTACCGTGACAAGCCGCTGGGAAGAGATTTATGCCCGGATCAGTCTGGCAGTACCCGAGGAAATGTCGCGTATCTCAGGAGCGTAATCGTGAAACTCAGTCTGATAATACCTGCTTATAACGAAGAGCTGTATCTTGCGACCTGCCTGCAATGCGCGATGAAGGAGCTGACGGCGCACGCAACACCCGGTGAGTTTGAAATTATCGTCGTCAATAATGCCAGCACTGACCGGACTTCGGCCGTTGCGGCCGGATTTGACAATGTACGCGTGGTATACGAGCCCATTAAAGGATTGACCCGCGCCCGGCAGAAGGGGCTGGAGTCGGCCTCGGGGGATATCCTGGCCTTTATCGACGCCGATACGCGTATGCCGTCCGGCTGGCTGGGTAAAGTGCTGGATGCTTATGAGAAAAGGAGCGATCTGGTCTGTATCAGCGGCCCGTATCGCTATTTCGATCTGCCGGGCGTGAAAGGCTTATTGGTGAAGCTCTACTGGCTGCTGCTGGCCAAACCTACCTACTGGTTCACCGGCTATATGGCGGTGGGCGGTAATTTCGCCGCCAGTAAACAGGCCCTGCTGCGTATCGGCGGATTCGATACGTCCATTCCCTTTTACGGGGAAGATACCAATATCGCCCGGCGGCTGTCCGTCGAGTGCAGGGTGCAATTCGATTTGGAAATGGTCATGGAAACCTCGGCGCGCCGCTTGAAAGAAGAAGGCTTCGTCACTACCGCCATTCGTTATGTCATCAATTTTATGTCCGAGGCAATCCGCAATAAACCCGCCACATCGGAATATCGCGATATTCGTTAGCAAACAGTTGTCTTTGCCCGCGATGGACGTTCTGTTAGTGGTTGCGCCCGGCCTCGCGGATAGCAACACGATGGTGAATCGGATGATGCCTTCTTATGACGTGCTTTTTGACGTAATGGTGATGCCGATGGGCAACCACTACCCGTTCATTATGTATGTTTTGGGCGAAGCTCGCCGTGGCGACCGGCAGCGTAGCCAACATGATAGCCAGACACAGCATGACTTTTTTCATTTTGAACCTTTTATCAATAAATCTCGGGATGTTAATTGATTATAAGCGGTAATGGATTAGGCATGTGGGGCAATGTTTTTTTATTTCAGTATTGCAGCCAGACATCAGGCATAGCGCTCCATCGGCGCGTCGACATAAAAATGTGCGCCAGCTCTCAGCCCGTAACAACAAAGGCAATATGCTGTTGCCTTTGTCAGGGATTTGTAAACTACACTGAAAAACGTGCCACATTTTATCTGATGATTCGGTCTACGAGGTCGCGCCTTCCAAGGAAACCACCATGAATTCAATGTCTGCATCGGCCAAGTTGCCTCAACGCGGGGCCAAAACGATTTTCAGCGTCACCAGCGGCAATTTTCTAGAAATGTATGACTTTATGGTGTTTGGCTATTACGCCACCGCCATCGCCAAGACTTTTTTTCCCGGGACAAATCCCTTCGCCTCCCTGATGCTCACCTTGATGACCTTTGGCGCCGGCTTTCTGATGCGGCCGCTGGGGGCTATCGTGCTTGGAGCCTATATTGACCATCACGGGCGTCGCAAGGGCCTGCTCCTGACGCTGGGACTGATGGCCCTGGGCACCCTGACCATCGCCTGCATTCCCGGTTACGCCACCCTGGGCATCGCCGCGCCGATTCTGATTCTGCTCGGCCGTTTGCTGCAGGGCTTTTCAGCGGGGGTGGAACTGGGGGGCGTGTCGGTTTATCTGGCCGAGGTCGCGCCAAAAAACCGCAAGGGATTTTATGTCAGCTGGCAGTCCGGCAGCCAGCAGGTAGCGGTGATTTTCGCCGCCCTGCTGGGGTTGATGCTTAATCACCTGCTGAGCAGGGATCAGGTAACGGAATGGGGCTGGCGCATTCCCTTCGTGGTGGGCTGCCTTATCGTGCCGTTTCTGTTCTGGATCCGGCGCATGCTGGAGGAAACGGAGGCGTTCAGCAAACGCACCCATCACCCCTCCATGAAAGAGATTATGCGTTCGGTGGCGGGTCACTGGGCGCTGGTGCTGGCGGGCATGCTGATTGTGGTCACCACCACGGTAATGTTTTATATGATTACCGCTTTTACCCCCACCTTCGGCAAGACCGTGCTCATGATGAGCGACCGGCAGAGCTTTCTGGTCACCATGGCGGTGGGCATTTCCAATCTTTTCTGGCTGCCGGTGATGGGCGCTTTCTCCGATCGGGTCGGCCGGCGGCCATTGCTGCTTTTCTTTACCCTGCTGATGGTGTTTACCGCCTGGCCGTCGCTGCGCTGGCTGGTAAAGGATGCCTCGTTTGGTCATCTGCTGGAAGTGGAGCTGTGGCTGTCGTTTATGTATGCCGGCTATAACGGCGCCATGGTGGTTTATCTGACCGAGGTGATGCCGGTACAGCTGCGCGCCAGTGGATTTTCCATGGCTTACAGCCTGGCGACGGCCCTGTTCGGCGGATTTACGCCGGCGGTTTGCAGCTATCTTATTCACATCACCGGGGATAAATCCATGCCGGGGGTATGGCTAACCCTCTCGGCCCTGTGCGGATTGGCCGGCGCGCTGATGATTCCCCGCCTGCTGAAACAGTACCAGGCGGAGCAGGCCGCCCCGGCGGTGAATGCGCTGCATAGCGGGAGCGGCGGCTGATTTTATCCGCTGCCTCGCCACGGAGCGCCCCGCAAGGGCATGACATGGCGATTAATATCAACAGTCCCCATACGGGGGGCTCAGACTACTGTCAAACATACTCGGAGTCGATAAGGCGGGACAGGCTGCCAGAAGAGTAAACCGTCCGCGCCAGGGACGGCGCGGATCGAGCCCCCAGGGAAGGGTTCACGGCGTGTTTACGATCTGGCAGCCTGTCCCGACTGCGTACTTTGCCAACAAGCTGAGCCCCCATCCGGGGGGTGATTATTTCCGGCAAACCGGTGAAACACCCGCAGGATGTTTATCGCCAATCAGGCATTGTTCTCAAGGGCTTCCCACATGCCGAGCAAATAGCTCAGGCCTATGGCGCGGTCATATAAACCGTAACCGGGACGGCCGGTTTCACCCCAGATAAAGCGCCCGTGATCGGGACGGATATAACCATCAAACCCGTTGTCATGCAGGACTTTCATGATTTTGAACATATCCAGCGAACCATAGCGGGATAAATGGGCCGACTCATAAAAGTCTTTATCCTTGATTCGCTTGATATTGCGGACATGGGCGAAATGAATACGTTTGCGGCGCGTGAATTCTTCCAGAATCTGGTAGACGTCATTGGTCGGGTCTTCGGCAATGGAGCCGGTACAGAGCGTAATACCGTTGGCTTCTGAATCGACGGCGTTGCAAATCCAGTCCAGGTCGTCGCGGTTTTTGACCACGCGGGGCAGCCCGAAAATGGAATAGGGCGGATCGTCGGGATGAATGGCCATCTTCACGCCGACTTCTTCACAGACGGGGATGATTTCTTTTAAGAAATAGGCCAGGTTTTCACGCAGCTTGCTATCATCCACATCTTTATATTTGGCAAACAGCGTTTGCACCTGGGCCAGACGTTCCGGTTCCCAGCCCGGCAGGGCAAAGCCGTTTGAGTTGTCCAGAACCTCTTTAACCACTTCTTCCAGCGACTTATCGATGCCCTTTTTCTCAAAGGCCATGGTTAGGGAACCATCGGGCAGCACATAGTTCATATCGGTCTTCATCCAGTCAAAGACCGGCATAAAGTTATAGCAGATAACCTTGACGCCGTACTCGGCCAAATGACGGATGGTTTGTTTATAATTTGCAATATATCCGTCACGGCTCGGTAATCCGATTTTGATATCGTCATGGATGTTGACGCTTTCGATGACTTCCATCGTCAGATTGGCCTGATGCGCCAGTGAAACCAATTTTTCAATCTTATCCTTTGGCCAGACCTCGCCTACCGGCACGTCGTACAACGCACCTACCACGCCTTCTACTCCGGGCACCTGGCGTATATAATCCAGGGTGACTTTATCTTCATCCGGCCCAAACCAGCGCATTGTCATTTGCATGTTTACGCCCACCTTTTATCGCTAAACGGGTAATGATCTTTTGCCATAGTACCATACTAGTATATGGTTTTAATAGTCCGTTTTTTGCCTGAGATAATATGATCGTAGCTGATTATGTGAACCGCGATGGCCATAGCGGCCAATGGGCAGGTTTCGGTGTCATGGATCCTGAAAAAAAGCCGGTCATACATAAGATGACCGGTGGGAATTGCTGATGAAACTCTGGTGCCGCTGGCTCGGTGAAACCGCTTATTGAGCCGTTGAGGTGGTGGTTGATGGCGATGAGGATGAACTCCCGCGTTGCTATTAAGCTAAACGTCGGCGGAACGCAAGCTGTGCATAGCCCGGCGGACGTCGGTGGAAGCGGCCATATTCCGGTAAATCCGGTAAAGCGGCGCATAGGCCGCCGCCTGGGTCTTATCGGGCTTGTACTGTCGGTAGCCGCGGGCACCGAAGCGAGCGGCGCCTTCGTGATAGTCGGCCACCACCCCGCCGGCGACCGCGCCGTGAATGGCCGCGCCTACCGCCGTTGGATTGTCCAGCGCCGGCACGTCGATGGGCCGGTCCATAACGTCCGCCATGATCTGCACCAGCAGGGGATTATTCTGCGCCAGCCCGCTGGTCATCAACACTCTGTCGATTTCGATTCTTCCCGCTTCAAACAATTCGACGATTGACCGCGCGCCAAAGCAGAGGGATTCCATGAGGGTGCGATAGATAGCTGTTGCCGTCGTGTCCATGCCGATGCCCACCAGCATGCCTCTGAGGCGGGAATCCGCCAGCGGAACACGATTGCCGTTCCACCAGTCCAGCGCCACCAGTGGGTTTTTATCCGGATAATAGGATGCCGCCTCGTGATTATAGAGCCGAAAGCTTTCACTGGGCGTGTCCGCGCGGGGAAACTGTTTAACAAACCAGCTCAGCGTGTCGCCGAAGCTGGCCTGACCTGCCTCGTAGCACCATAAATCACGAATCGATCCATCCCTGGCCACTCCCTCGATGCCCTCCGGCAGCGGCTGATACTGCTCGCTCAGCAACAGATAGGCCGCCGAGGTGCCCAGCGCCCCCACCAGGCTTCCGGTCTTCACCGCCCCGATAGCGGGCAGGACGACGTGAGAATCGATAACGGCCACGGCCACCACGGCATTACCCTCTATGCCGGTTTTCTTGCGCCAGGCCTCGGTCAGGCTACCCGCGGGCGAGCCGATACGCTTCGGGGCCGTTAGCCGGGAGCCGAGATCGGGCAGGATCCCCTCGGGATACCCTTCACCGTCGAGGTACTGAGCTTTATATGCCGCGAAACCAAGGCTTCTTACCTCGTTGCCGGTGAGTTGCCAGACCAGCCAGTCGCCGGATTCGATAAACTTATCGGTCGCCTTCCACGTAGCGGGGGATTCTGTGGCTATCTGGACCGCCTTTGCCAGCAGCCACTCCCCGGAAAGCCGGCCGCCAAAATGCGCCAGAAAGGCCCCGCCGCGCGCATTAATCGCGTCGGCGTATTGCTGCGCCGCCCCGTGTTTCCAGAGTTTTACATAGGCATGGGGGTTACCGGGCTGAAGTCGGGAAAGGGCAATGCCCGTCCTGGTCGCCGGCAGCGGCGAACTGGCGGTGAATCCCACGCCGATTGACGCAACCCGGCGACCGCGCCCCAGTTTCCCCAGGATAATCTCGGCCGCTTCCAGATAATCCGCCGCATTTTGCAGCGCCCAGCCGTGGGGCAGCAGGGTGCCGCCGGCCAATTGCCGGGTCATGATGCCGTGGCGGTAGGCATGGGTGTGGCTGGCGATCTGGCGCCCGCTGACGGTGTCGATCAGCACTCCGCGCGCCGATTCTGACCCGTAGTCGAGTCCGATAAGATAATTGTCACTCATATAGGTTCACCGTAGGCGTAGGACGCTGTCTGTGGCAAGGCCGCTCTCAAAAGGTGTACCCGGCTTTGCCGGCGGCGGTGGTTTCGATGCGCCGGCCACTGGCGGCATCAAACAGATGGACCGCCTCCACGTTGGGCAGCAGCCGGACGGCGGCGCCGGGATCCAGATTCAGCCGCTCGCGGAAGGTGGCAACGATCTGGCTCTCCCCCGATCTCAGCGTCACCAGGGTTTCGGAGCCTGTGGGTTCGATAACCTCAACATGGCAGATGAATCCACCCCGTTCGGCTATCGCAAAATGTTCGGGCCTGACGCCATAAACCACCAACTGCCCCGCGGCGACGCGAAGGTTAGCCGGGATGGGCAATTCCAGACCCTGTTCGGTGCGCACGCAGGCTGCGTCGCCACAGACGTTCCCCTCAAACAGGTTCATGGCGGGAGAACCGATAAATCCCGCGACAAACAGATTATCCGGTCGGTCGTAAAGCGCGAGGGGCGATCCCACCTGCTCGATATTGCCCATGTTCATCACCACGATTTTGTCCGCCATGGTCATCGCTTCGATCTGGTCGTGGGTAACGTAAACCGTGGTGGTCCTTAATCGCTGGTGCAGCGCCCGGATCTCCGTTCGCATCTGCACGCGCAGTTTCGCATCGAGGTTGGACAGCGGCTCGTCGAAGAGAAACACTTTCGGATCCCGCACGATGGCGCGCCCCATGGCGACCCGCTGGCGCTGGCCGCCGGACAGCTCGCGGGGATAACGCGCCAGCAGTTGTGTCAATCCCAGGATGTCCGCGGCACGGCCGACACGCTCGGTTATTTCCGCCTTGGGCCGCTTCATCAGCTTCAGGGCGAAACTCATGTTTTCGGCCACCGTCATATGGGGATAAAGCGCATAGTTCTGGAATACCATGGCGATATCGCGTTCTTTCGCCGGCGCGTCATTAATGACGTCGCCGTCAATGGCGATTTCGCCGGCGGTGATATCTTCCAGGCCGGCTATCATGCGCAGCAGCGTGGATTTACCACAGCCGGACGGCCCTACCAGAACCACGAATTGCCCATCCTCGATATCAACCGACAGCTGTGGAATGATCTCAACGTTCCCGTATGCCTTGCGTACATTCCTGATAGATACATTTGCCATACCGGCCTCTTTTTGCTCCGATTTGCCGTCCGGTTCGGCACCGGACCGGCATCAACCCGCTCACCCTTGGAAACGGGTGAAAAGATCCTCTGCCTGCAACTGCCAGACGCTGCCATGTGCGGATGTCACCTCGCCCCCGTTGCTATAGAGAGCAATTTCTACCGCGCCCCTCACCAGGGGAATGACCCGCGCCGCACAGGCGGCGTTGTCGATAAAGATTTCCAGCACGGTGCGATCGATGAATAACTGCAGCTTCGTCTTGTTTTCCCGGCGCGCCAGCGGAGCGGTGAAGCCGCCCAGCCGAAACGAGTCTGGTGAGAGTTCAATGTCCAGCCTGCCGTCCTGGTGGATAATGCTCAGCCCGAAGGACGCTGTTGCCGTATGGTCAAATTCAGCCTCGAATTCAAGACACTGGCCTTGCGCCAAGCGGCCGATGACAACGGGGCCCTTGGCCGTGGAATGATGGATATCAAGGCGGGGGCCACGCAGCGCCCGCAGTTCCGCGGCCGGGCTTTGAAGCAGCGCGCCGTCGGCGCTCAGGGAGAATTCACGGGGCAGCGATACACAGCAGTTCCAGCCCTTTGTCTCTTTGAAACCCACCAGCGCCCCCCAGGCCAGGGCGCGTCCCCGATCGTCGAACAGCACGTTGGTGGCGTAGAAATTGCGGCTGTAATCAACAATCCCGGAGTTCTCTATGGTGAAGGTGCAACGGTCCGGATCCAGTTCGCCGACGTAATATTCCACCTCGGCATGAGGGGATACCAGCAGTACCCATTTGTTGCCGAGCTTGAACAGGTTAGGACATTCGGCGCTTGGCACGCCGCCGCGGGGATGGGTGAAGATAATGCCGCGATAGGTCCAGGCGGTGAAGCCGGGGTTGGTGGCTTCATACAGCGCCACCACGGGTTTACCGTCGCAACGTCCGCCAAGCACCATAAAGGTTCGGCCGGCGTCCTTGAACAGGAAGGGATCGCGCCACTCGCCAATCACCCGATCGCCGTGCACCGCGCCGGTCAACAGCGGATTGGACGGCAGCGGCCGCCAGGTCATCAGGTCCGGGCTGCCGAGGACGGCCCATTGCTCGGCGGTGTCTTCCGGACGCATGTCGGGACCGATGGCGGTATAGACCGCCATCGGCACGCCTTCGTCATTGATTACCGTGCAGCCGAACCAGACGAAATGTTCGCCTTTGTCGATGGAGGGGTAGACCGCGATGGGCAGATGTTCCCAATGCACCAGGTCTTTACTGCGCGCGTGCCCCCAAACGGTAATGCCGCCGGTCCAGTCTTCGCTGTTGACATCCCATACCCGCACCGCCGTCTTGTAGACCATGCCGGCGCGGTGCTCGGCGCTGTGCGGATTCAGGCTGTACATCATGTGGTACATGCCGTCATGGAATATGATCCCATTCGGATCGTCCATCCACTGCGAAGGCGCCCTGAAGTGATAGAGCGGGCGGCTGGCATCCTGTTCGGCAACCACGGCCGCGGCGCGGATAGATGCCTCGGCGGTATCGACAAGCTTTTGCAGATCTTCAGACACAGGTATTCTCCGGACGTTATTTCAGGCCGGTCAGGGCAACGCCCTTGACAAACAGATCCTGAAGGCAAAGGAACATGATGACCACCGGCAGCAGGCTTAGACCCACCGTGGCCATCAACACGGGCCAGTTGGTGGCGAACAGGCCCTGCGCGGTATAAATCCCAAGCGTCAGCGTCTGGTTTTCGTTGCTGCTGAGGAAAATCAGCGGGCGCAGAAAATCATTCCAGGTGCCGACAAAGGTAAAGATGGCAAGCGTAGTCAGCGACGGCTTGGAAAGCGGCAGGAAGATCTTCCAGAAGATACCCCAGGGCGAGCAGCCGTCCAGGG
Organism: Sodalis ligni; assembly: GCF_016865525.2. Lineage (NCBI taxonomy): Bacteria > Pseudomonadati > Pseudomonadota > Gammaproteobacteria > Enterobacterales > Bruguierivoracaceae > Sodalis > Sodalis ligni. The sequence continues at coordinate 2,349,625 of NZ_CP075169.1, forward strand.
TAGCGGCTTCGGCAAGTTCTTTGGGTATGCCGATGTAGAACTGCCGCATCAGGAAGATGCCGAACGGCGACACCATGGTGGACAAAATGATCGCCCAGGGAGAATCCAGCAGGCCCATGGTCCGCAACAAGGCAAAGGTAGGCACCAGCAGCACATGGTAAGGGATCATGATGGACACCAGCACGATCACAAACAGCGCGTCCTTGCCGCGAAAACGAAATACCCAGGAGAAGGCAAAGCCCGCCATGGCGCTGGTGACCAGCGTTCCAATCAGCGTCACCACCGAGATGAACACGGTGTTCCACAGCTGGGAGAGAAACGGCGAACCGCTCAGCACCGTCCGGTAGTTGTTCCAGTTGACGGCACTGCCGAAAAGGTCGGCGGATACTGGAACACTTCGCCCGCCGGTTTTAACGATGTGGCTATCATCCAGACAAACGGCAGCAGCATCACGACGGCGCCGATGCTGAGCACCACCAGCGATACGGCGTTACCGATACGCCGGCTGCGTTTTTTACTGGAGTAGCGGCGGCGGAGCGATGTATCTATCGTGGTCATCAATCAATCCCCTTGAGACTTGTTGAGACGAAACTGCACCAGGGTCAATATCAGAACAAAAATCGTCAGCGCCCAGCCCAGCGCGCTGGCATAACCCATGCGATAAAACTGGAAACCATTCTGATAGATATAGTGCACCAGCACCGAGGAGCTTCTGTTGGGACCGCCGCCGGTCATGACCATTACCTGGTCGAATACCTGGAACGAATTGATGATGGTGATAACGGTCACGAACAGCGTGGTGGGACGCAGCGACGGCAGCGTAATGTTCCAGAACTTCTGGAAGGCGTTCGCGCCGTCGATCTCAGCCGCCTCGTAATAGGACGACGAGATGCCCTGCAGGCCGGCGAGAAACAGCATCATGTTAAAACCGATACTCTTCCAGATACTGGTGATCATCACCGCCGGCATTGCCCAGCGTTCATCGGTCATCCACTTGGGGCCGTTAATGCCCACCAGATCGAGGCAGTAGTTGATAAGGCCGAAGTCGGCGTTGTACATCCACTGCCAGACCATGGACATGGCCACCATCGAGGAGATCACCGGCAGGAAATAGGCGGCGCGAAAGAAACGGACTCCGGCAATCTTTTGATTCAACGCGATGGCGAGCAGCAGCGGAATGACCAACAGCACCGGGACCGTGACCACGGTGAAATAAACCGTGTTCCAGAACACCTTGATGGCGGTGGGATCGCTAACCATTTTGACGTAGTTGTCCAGGCCTATCCACTTGGGCAGGGTATTAAGGTTCCAACTGGTGAAACTCAGCGCCAGCGAGGCAACGGCCGGGAACAGGGTAAAGGCGCAAAAGCCCACCAGCGCCGGGGCCAGAAAAACCGCCGGCCAGAACCATTGCCGCCGGGTGATGCTTTTGCTTCGCCGTGCGCCGATACGGGAGGGGAGCACGGTCGGCGCGCCCCTTGGTAATGCTTTGGCTGCTTTGTGCATTTTTTTTTCCTCCGGTTACGGGGACTGGTCATGGACCGGACGATGGGTATCCTGCCGCAGATGAAGACCCGGGGATTACTGCTGCTGCATCGCCTCGTTGACCCTTGATTGCATGGCCGGCAGCACGTCATCCAGCTTCGCGTCCGAATAAAGGTAGGATTGCAGCGAATCGGAGATGATGTTGTAGACTTCGTCGGTATGCCTTATCTGATCGAACCAGCGGAGATCGCTATGGGTCCACAGGCTCTGCATATCAATCCAGCCTTTCGGATAAACCGCCGGGTCATACCAGCTTTTGAGATTATCCGGCTGATACATGGAAAGCCGGTTCGGCATCCAGAGGCCGGCCTTGTAAAGCGGGATGGCGAATTTCATCGACGTCAGGAAAGTCACTAGTTTGATGGCTTCCTCCGGATGCTTGGTGCCGGACCATACGGCATCCATATTGCAGGAACTCATCGGGGTAAAGGTCCCGGACATTTTCGGCGGCAGGCCTGCGCCCAGTTCTATGTGGGAAGCGGCCAGTTCCTGCAATCCATAGGAGCCCATAAACAGCGTCGCTACCCGGCCGGTCAGCAATAGCTGGGTCGGGGAGTTGGTGGTATCAAGGCCGATGGATGCGGGATTGGGCGCCAGGCCGTCGGTACGCAGGGCCTTGATTTTTTCCAGCGTATTCTTGGTTTGCGGGGAATCCATTCCCTCGGCTTTGCTGAAATCGGCGTTAAACCATGTGGCGCCGTTGGACGCCAGCATCTCCTGGGTGGTGTAAAGGTTCATCCCCTCTTCGAAATTTGCCGTGCCGTACTGCAGCGTCTTGCCATTCTGGACCTTGGTCAGTTTTCGCATATAGCCGACGAATTGATCCCAGCTCCACTGATCCGCAAGCTTGGTGGGCGGGTAGGGCACGCCGGCTTCGTCAAACAGCTTTTTGTTGTAGAAGAGAACCGGGCCGACATTACAGACATCCACGCCGTATATGTGTTTCTTTCCGTCTACCTCAAGCTGGATCTTTTTCTGCGAACCCGGCGTGAAATCTTTGAGGTCCCAATATTTCGGGAAGGCATCGGTTAAATCGAGCAGTTGACCATTGGCGACGAAATCCCTTTGGTAGTCGGGATTGAGATAGAAGACATCCGGAGCCGTACCCGCCGCCATCATTGTTCGCAGCTTGGAATGGTGCTGGGCAAAGGGCGAGGTCACATATTTCACCCGCACATCGGGATTGGCCTGCTCGAAATCCTTCAAGCCGGCGCGAATACTGGCCGATTCAAGGGGACTTGCCTCCCAGCTCATAAAGGTCAGTTCAATTTTATCCTGGCTTATGGCCTGTAGTGGCGCCATCAGGGAGGGCACCATAACGCACGCTGCGGCTATCAATCTTAAATTCGGCATAAATCACTCCCGTGGAATCGTTGAGCAGCCAAAATAAACCTTGCTGCCGCACGGTTAACGGCTTCGGCCTGCATTATGATGCATCGTCACATTGATACTCTGGAGATTTATAATATTTATATTTATCTTAAAGGATCAATATATATGTATAAAATTATCCTTAATATGTGCCAGCGATCACACTTAACCCGGCAGCTAATCATCGGGCTTAGAGCGCCATATTGCCTGCTATATGAGCAAAAATTCGCGCTGCGGCGACATCTGTGTTCTTGGCTGTAAAAGTTGATAGGCTGCTTAATTTTGTATAAAATTAAACATAAATATGAATACCTCCCAAAGGCCGACTGAAAACATGAAAAAAGCAGGAAATACCGAGGGGGCGACGCTGGTCAATTCCGCAGAAATCCTGCTGCTGATTGCCCACGGCAAGGCATCATCCCGCGCGGCGCTGCTTGAAGCCTCGGGGCTATCCCGCGTTACCGTCACCCATCGCCTGAATGCGCTGCTTGCCGCCGGACTGGTTGAAGAGTCGCAAAAGACATTACCCAGCGGCGGGCGTCCGACACGGGTGCTTACGGTGAACGATGCCGCCGGAATTATCCTCGTCGCCAATATCGGCGAGGCCTTTATCCATCTTGCCGTCATGGATCTGCGGCCTGAGATTCTGGCGCAAACCACGCTGCCATTTACCGCCAAGAGCAGTCCCGGCGGCGCCCTTGATCAGATTCATGACGCCTTCAGGCAATTGCTGGAGGCCAACCGGTTGGCCCACCGGCTGCTGTTCGGCGTCAGTCTCAGTATGCCGACCCCGGTGGATTTCAATCGCGGCTGCGTTGTCGGCCCCTCAGTGCTGCCCGGCTGGGACGAGTTTGATATAAAAAGCTATTTGGGGAAGTTTTATGATGCCCCCATTTACGTGGAAAACGATGTCAACCTCATGACTATCTACGAACATCGCCATAATTTCCCGCATGTGAAAGACATGTTCTATATCAAAATGGGTACGGGCATCGGCAGCGGCATCATCACCGATGGCCGGATTTTCCGGGGTGCGCAGGGGGCGGCGGGAGATGTGGGCCATATCCAGTTCACCATGGAGACGCCGCCGCTATGCCGCTGCGGCAAGTTCGGCTGCGTGGAGGCGCGGGCCGGCGGCTGGGCCATTGCCCGCGACCTGTCGGCGATGGGTTACACCGCCGGCAACGCTCTGGACGTGGTTGAACTGGTGGAAAACAACCGTCCTGAAGCGATTATGCTGGTGCGGCGGGCGGGGCAGATCATCGGCGAAGTCATCGCCGATGTCGTCAGTATTCTTAACCCGGCCCTGATCGTGGTTGGCGGGACGCTGGCCACGGCCGGTGAATTTCTTCTTTCAGGGGTGCGCGAGCTTGTCTACCAGCGATGCCTGCCCCTGGCCACCAGGGAACTGCAAATCCTGCCCGCGAAACCCAACGGCGACAGCGCGCTGTACGGCGCGGCGCATTTGGTTCTGGATGACACCTTCCGGCAAGACCTCATCGAGGGGTTGCTGATTCGCTATGGACACAATCAGTCGGTGAGCGACCCCGTTTGATTTACCGTTGCCGCGGCGTTCGCCATCGCGGGCGGCTATCCGCAATATTTTTTAAGGCGCGTGTGCTGGTCAGGGCGGAGCTGGTAGAGATACACCGGCCTGCCGGTGGCGCCATAAAGAATATTGGTGGCGAGGATGCCGATGCCGGCCAGGTAAATCAGGTATTTCCGGCACGATACGCGGGATATGCCGATGGCGTTGGCCAGATTATCCGTGGAAAATTCACTCTCATGATGGCGGCTTATCCATTCGCACACCATTCTCAGGGTCTGGACGGTAAGGCCCTTCGGCAGTTTTTTTATCTCCGCGACAGGCTGGGCGCCACGGCGAATCAGCATATCAACGTCAGCCTGTTCATAGTCATCGAGTTTGTTGAGCAGGTCTTTCTTCTGACGGTAAGCAGACAGCGCTTCTTCAAATCGTGAAAACTGAAAAGGCTTGATCAGATAATCCACCACACCGTACTGCAACGCTTTCTTGATGTTATTCACATCACTTGCCGAGGAAATGATGATCACATCCGTCTGTTCGCTGAACTCATGCAGTACGGGCAACAGATCCAGACCGTTATCCTGCTGCATAAAAACGTCCAGCAGCACCAAATCTATTGCGGCTCCGTGCTGAATCACCATATTTCTGGCCTGTTGCAGGGTAGGTACGCAGGCATAGCAGGTAAAACCGGGCACCTGGGCCAGATAACAGCGATTGAGCTCGGCCACCATGGCATCATCATCGACAATCAGTACATTAATCATGGAATCGCCACCGTGCTTTTATAGGGAAGCTGGATAAAGAATTGCGTGAACACGCCGGGTTCCGATTCCAGTTCAACGGCGCCGCCCGCGGCATCGAGACTCTGTTTGACCAGGCTCAGGCCCAGTCCACGGTCTTCACCCTTGGTGGAAAAGCCCAGTTCGAAAATGCGGGTCACCAGGCTCGCCTGAATGCCGGGGCCATCGTCGCTGACCACACAGTGCAACTGCTCATCCTGATGATGGAAACTGACGATGATCTCGTGATTCTCCTCATTGCCGATGGCCTCCATGGCGTTCTCAATTACATTACCCAGCACGGTAACCAGGGTCATGGTGGTTTGCTCATTCTGGGCGTCCGGCAGTAGGCTGTCTTCACTGACGGAAAGCGTAATGTTCATATCGCGGGCGCGATTGATTTTACCCAGCATAAAGCCTGCCATGACCGGTGATTTTATCTTGCGCATTAATGATCCTATCTCGGTCTGATAGGTATTCGCCGTTTGCAGTATGTAGTTTTCCAACTGCGGATAATTCTTCATGTGGAGCATGCCGAGAATGACGTGCAATTTATTCTTGAACTCATGGGATTGCGTCCGCAGGGCGTCGGCATAGTTCGAGATGCCCGATAACCGTTGCAGCAACTGGCTGATTTCGGTTTTATCGCGGAAAGTGGCTACCGCGCCGATGATGTGTTTGCCAACGACAATGGGTACGGTGTTGGTCAGCAGCAGGCTGCCGTTGAAATTGATTTCTTCATCACGCCGAGCCAGCCCGGTCTTGAGCACGGTCTGTAAATTGAGCAGCGAGACCCAGGTTTCGCCGGTATTGTTTCCGCCAAGCAAGGTCTCGAGCGGGGCGCTTTGTTTGAACAGGCGTTTGGCTTCCGGATTAATCAGCGTGATACGCGCCTGCGCATCCACGGCGATGACGCCTTCCTTGATGGAGTGAAGCATCGCGTTGCGCTGCTCAAAAAGGGCCGAGATTTCATAAGGCTCAAACCCCAGCATAATACGTTTGATAACGCTGACCAGGCACCAGATCCCCAGTGCGCCCACCAGGACGCCGAACAGCAGGGCCCAGGGAATAGTCCAGCGGTTCTCATTGATCACCGCATGCACCTTGTCCAGTGAAATACCCAGGGCAATGACGCCGATAGGCTGATGCCTGTCGTTATAAACCGGCGTGAAAATGCGTAACGCCTCGGCAAGCACACCGTGATTTACCGCGTGATACTCCTTGCCCTCCAGCGCGGGCTGTAAATCATCGCCGATGAAATGTTTCCCGATCAGCGCGGGTTCCGGATGCGAATAGCGAATGCCGTGCATATCGGTGACCACGACAAACAGCAGATTGTTGCTTTGCCGGACCCGCTCCGCATAAGGCTGAATAGCCGCCGCCTGCCCGGGATCCTGCAGCCCGCCGATGATTTGGGGTGAATCCGCCAGGGTGCGCGCGATGGCGAAGGTTTTCTCCTCAAGGCCATTGAGGGCAACCTGACCCAGCTGTATAAAAAACAGCGTATAGACTACCAGCAATACCGAGGTTAGTACGCCGCAGACCATCAGCGTTAAGGAGGTGCTTAGCCTGAACGGTTTTCCGGACCGGAGCAGGGGGTTGACATATGACATCTTTTCTCCGGGAAAGGGACTCAGGCCGGGGGCATAAGACACTCTACTCAATTCTTGGCGGCATCGCTTTTGCCGGCTGGCGAATAAGGAAACAGCCGGTACTATTGTACCGGCTGGGAGAAATATTAAAACGAGGAACGTTTATATAACAGGTAGTCGGCCTGCCAGAATTCGGCCTCCAGCCTGTTTTGCAATACCTCTTCCGACACCGCCGGCGCAACGCCTTCGCGCTGTGCCGCACGGGCCACTTCAGCGGCTATGGTTTTCGATACCCGCTGTATATCGGCAATGGCCGGTAAGAGTGGGCCCTGCCCCGTGGTCGACAGCGGTGAAAGGCCGGCCAGCGCCTGACTGGCCGCCAGCAGCATGCCGTCGGTCACCCGGCGGGCTTTCGCCGCCAGAATGCCTAGACCCAGGCCGGGGAAAATATAGGCATTATTACACTGCGGGATCTCATAGCAGCGATCCTGGTAATAAACCGGCGCAAACGGGCTGCCGGTGGCCATAAGCGCCGCGCCTTCGGTCCAGGCTATCACATCCTGCGGCCGGGCTTCCGCGCGGGAGGTGGGATTGGACAGCGGCATGATAATCGGATGATGACAATGGTGGTGCATCTCGCGGACGATCTCTTCGCTAAACAGCCCCGGTTGCCCGGAAACGCCAATCAGAATAGTCGGTTTAGCGTGGCGGACCACGTCCTGCAGAGAAATATGCTGAGCATCCACCGCCCAGTGGCCGATATTTTTCTTATGGGCGGCCAGCTTGCGCTGGAAATCCAGTAGATTAGGCATGTCATCCGTCAGCAAGCCGAAGCGGTCCACCATAAAGACCCGGCTTCGCGCGTCTTCCTCCGTTGCCCCTTCGGCGATCATCTGTACGATGATTTGTTCGGCAATGCCGCAACCGGCGGAGCCGGCGCCAAGGAAGGCAACGCGCTGCTCGCGTAATGCTGTCCCCGCCGCGTGGCTGGCGGCAATCAGGCAGCCCAGCGTGACCGCCGCCGTACCCTGGACGTCATCGTTAAAGCAGCACAGCTCATCGCGGTAACGTTTCAGTAGCGGCATCGCATTGGTTTGGGCGAAATCCTCGAACTGCAGCAGCACATCCGGCCAGCGCGCTTTTACCCCCTGGATAAAGAGATCGATAAAGTCGTAGTACTCGTCGCCGATGATCCTCGGATGGCGCCAGCCCATGTAAAGCGGGTCATCCAGACGCTGCGTATTGTTGGTGCCCACATCAAGCATGATCGGCAGGATATTGGCGGGGTGACTCCCGCCGCAGGCGGTGTAGAGGGAAAGCTTGCCGATGGGGATCCCCATGCCGCCAATCCCCTGATCCCCCAGCCCCAGGATACGTTCGCCGTCGGTGACCACGATCACCCGAATATCGTTCTTGGCGAAGTTTTGCAGCATGTCATCGATACGGTCGCGATCCGGATAGGAAATAAACAAACCCCGCGCACGGCGATAAATAGCGGAAAAGTGCTCGCAGGCTTCACCCACCGTAGGGGTATAAATGATCGGCAGCATCTCTTCCAAATGGGCATTTACCAGGCTATAGAACAGCGTCTCATTGGTATCCTGAATATTTCGCAGATAAACATGCTTGGATATATCGCTTTTGAAATCACAATATTGCGAATAAGCGCGATCGGTTTGTTCACTGATGGTTTCAACCTGGTTGGGTAACAAACCGTTCAGATTAAACGCCAGACGTTCCTCGCGGGTGAACGCAGAGCCTTTGTTCAACAACGGATTTTCCAGCAACAGCGAACCCGTGTAATGCGTGTAAAGTGGGCGTGTTTTTAACATCAGGTAAACCTCAATAAATGTGGACAGCAAAAAACACCAATTGTCTGTTGAATGGGATTAAACAGGGCCGTTGGTCCATAGCGGGCTGGGTTTAATAAAATTTCTGGTTTGCGTTTTTATAGCATGGGAGTCAAGTGATTTCTGATTACTTAAATTACAAAATTATTTTTATACTTACTTAGTAATAAAATTATTCAATCGCCTTTAATATCTGGCAACTCTACGAATTATGTTGGGTATATGTTATTTATGGGCGGGAATTCATTCCGGCGACTTTAGTAACTATTGTTATTGCTATATAAAGAACGGCTGTGATGATTATCACAATCACTCTTTATTTAAAATAATATAACCTTTTCCCATTCTATCAAATATAAAAGGTCAGGTTATGCCAATATTACTCTTATCCTCATTATTTCCCTTGGTGTTTGTCATGGCGTTGGGTTGGCTGAGTGGAAAACTCAGTTATATGAAACGTGATGATGCCACGGTCTTGGCCACCGTAGTGATTCGTTTTGCTTTGCCGCTGAGCCTGTTTCTCGGCGCATTGCATACCGATCCTGCTAAAATACAGAATCTGTCGTTTATGGCCGTCCTGGTGATAGGACTGATGGGGTCTTATCTCCTTACGCTGTGCATTGCCCGCTTTGTCTTTCGTCACGACATCAAAACCAGTGCTATTCAGTCCCTGATCTGCGCATTCCCCGATATGGCTTATTTTGGCGCGCCGGTGCTGGCCGTGCTTATCGGTCCGGAAGGCTTTCTGGGCGTGCTGATCGGCAATCTCATCACCAGCGTGCTGATGATCCCTCTCACCATCGTATTGATCCGCATGGGGGACAATAACAACGGATCGGCGGAGCAGGGGAGCCTTCGCGGCATGATCCTGCAAAATCTGCTCAAAGCGGTGCGCAACCCTATCGTCTGGATCCCGATACTCGGCGTGGTAATGAGCCTGGCAGGCATCAAGCTGCCGGAACTGCTCTCTTCCTCCGTAGAAATGATGGGGAAAACCGCCGGCGGAATCTCTTTGTTCGCACTGGGCCTGCTGTTCTTTGGTGAAAGCCCGACGCTGAATGTGCATACGTTTACCAATATCAGCCTGAAGAACGTCATACAGCCCGCCATTATGGCCGCGGCGGGGCTGGCTTTTGGACTGAGCCATACGCTGATGCAGCAGGTGGTGATTATCGGCGCCACCCCTTCGGCCATCGCGGCGGGAATGTTCGCGGTTCGCAGCGATACCTACGTGGAATCGGCCTCTTCATCCATCCTGCTGGGCACGGCGGTGGGGATTGTAACCGAAGGGGTGATTATATTTATGCTGTCATAAAAAGGCTTGCCCTTGGCAAAAATATTCGTCAGGAACGCATCTTTGAGACAATTAGCTATAGGGGGTTGGCGGAGAGTAGGCGATATTAAGGAAAACGGACTTGCTTACGCCGTTATCCATTAAGGAAGGCATGATGAAAAAGACAACGTTGATGCTGGTGCTCACCCTCTTTGCATCCGGCAGCGTGTTTTCAACCGGGTCCTACGCCGACGGACGTCGGGATCACGATGGTCACGGACCGCGATGGGACCGGGGCCATGGCGGGCCAGGCTGGCACCACGATCGCGGCGATTTCAGAGGCCACGGCTATCGGGACGGCTATCATGACAGGTTTGCCTGGCGCGGGCGTGAGTTCAGAAGAGGTTATCCGCTGCCGCCGCCTTATCGGGGAGATTATTACCGCGTGCACGACTGGCGCCACCGCGGTCTTCAGTCGCCGCCGCGCGGGCATTACTGGGCTTATATTGATGGACGCTATGTCATGGTCGCCGCCGCCACCGGCGTGATCACCGCGATTATCATGGGCAATGCACTTGGCTATTGAGGGAATACAGGCCGGATTGCCGCCGGCCTTTAACTTACCATCAGATTTTATCCGCTATGTTTATGGATAAAATGCCCTGATAAAGCAATTTGTGACGACATTCAAATATTCGTTTGGGTAACACATCTTCAATTAATAGATATGGATAAATTGTTTCTTTGAATCGGTGCGGGAGCAATTCACACCATGTCAGAAATGCAAAATGAAAGCCTGTTGCCAAGATACTCGTTTAACGCCCGCCTGGTGGCCGGGCTGACCCCCATCGATGAGCAGGGGCTGCGGGATTATTTCATCGATCGCCCGGCAGGTATGAAAGGGTATGTGCTTAATTTCACCCTGCGCGGCGAAGGAGTTGTCTTGGCCGCCGTACGATCCGGCGGAAAACCCCAGGGCGTACAGCGAGGAAATCATGCCCCGGTGTACACCAGTCCCCATGCCTTGTTCAGGTTTTCAACAGAGTGATATTTGTGGCGCAGACGGTCTTTAAAGCCTTCGAATAAATCATCGGAGTAATTAAACACTAATCCCGGTTCGTTATAAACCTGCCAACCGATGACGGCGGGATGGTCACGATACCGTTCCGTGATTTTTCTCATTACCCGGCTGGCGAAATAGCGGAACACCGGGTGCGAGTAATTATGTTCTTCACGAAAGCCAAAATTTGTTTTGTGCCCGCTGGCGTCGGTGATACTGACTTTCGGGTATTTACGCGCCAGCCATCGAGGTACGGAAAACGTCGGCATGCCGATTACAACCGCGATATGATGCCGATGGGCTTCATCGAGAACGGGCTCCAGCCAATCCAGACGAAAATGCTCCTCTTCAGGTTCCCATTGACTCCAAGAACCCTCTCCAACGCGCACGACGTTAAAACCGGCTTTCTCCATCAGGTCGAAATCATATTCGAGGTGTGAGGAGGGTTGGTATTCATCGTAATAAGCGGCCCCAAACAGTATCTGGTTTCTAGGCTTTATTTCTGCCATGCGAACGACTCCAATCAATTTAATTTATTGCGCTGCGATTTTTGACAAAAATAGACTTTATATAAAGGCAAGGACACCCTGTAATATCTTCATAAAATAACGAATGGATGTGATTGAAAGATAGGTCATGGAATAAAGTAAAGTAATTAAGGATAGGGTGTAGTTATGGATGATAGTGCTAATGGCGATTTTGTGTGAATTGGTTCACATATTGTGGCACGTCTGACATGATCCACCGCACGCGTGCGAATGATTATGTCAGCCTAATGAATATAGGGTTGCATCGGCTAAAATTATTTTTTCTTGATATTCACTTTTATTTTCCCATCGAACCAGCTTCATTTTTATTATTCAGGATGTGAGTGACAGCCGATGCGCGACACCTTGCTAACCGGTTATGCCACGGATGTGATGGCGGCCGGTGTCGCCAGGATGAACAGGCCACAGGCTTCGGATATGCCGGCCTTTTTGCCTGCGGCGCCAGGTTTCAGTGATATGGAAAGATGATCGCTATCCTGACTCATCTTGGTCCGCGGTCGACCAGGGGATCCCCACTTGTCGGCTGTGTCAGCCAGATCCTCCGGCCGGCGGCCGAGCCGGGCGCGCAATGCTAGCCCTATGACAAGATGGGGATGGCGGCAGCAATGCCAGTGAACCAGGTATCTGTGTCGCCATGGGCGGTAGTGACAAAACAGGTAGAGATTCGTTTTCAGATATAGTTTAATGGGCACAAACCGGCCTTTAACGATTCCGAATCCAGTTGTCCCTAAAAATTGAGACAGAAATGAAGACCTTACATAAGCCTACCGAGCGTGTTTTGCTTATTTTGGAAACCTTATCGAACGATGATGGCATGACGCTTTCCGGCCTGTCATTAAAAACAGAGATTTCTAAAAGCACGATTTTCCCTATTTTAAAATCTTTATTACATCGCAAATACATCAGCTATGATGAAAAAAGCGGCAAATATACGCTTGGTATATCGTGTGCCGTTTTGGCCAGCTCGACATTTGAGAAAGAATACTGGCTTAAAATGATAAACGCTGAAATGAGGAAGATTGTTGCTGATTGCAATGAAGTTTGCCAGATGGGGTGTTGGATGACTCCACGTTCTTTATATTGATAAAGTACAATCTGACCAAACGGTTCAACTTATGTCAAAATAGGCACTCGCCTGCCCGCTATCCATTCCGCGCTGGGAAAGGCATTACTTTATCAGTATAGCGATAAGCAAATAATGGAACTTTATCCTGATGGCTTCAAGCCGTTAACCGCCCATAGCGTTGGCCAACTGGACTATTTGCGTCGCCAGTTAAATGATGTCGCGTTGAAAGGGTACGCGGTTGATGACAGGAAATCAATGAAGACACTGTCTGTTTCGCCGTCCCGCTAAAGCAAAGAGATAAAATACTGGCGGCCATCAGCGTTTCTATGCCCTATTTCCGCGCGACCGAAGAAAAGAGTAAACATATCATCGAATTACTTATCAACGCCCGTGCGAAAATAGAACATAATCTCAATAACCTACATGATATAAACAATTACTAATAAACGTACACTATAAATACAAACTTGTAACAAGATGTCCTGCAAAATTTGTGATATGCCCCACGGTATAGAAATTTAATTGCCGCGGGTTGTTCCTCCCGCCATCATGATCTCTACTAATTCATTGATTAATCGCCTTAAAATTCCTAAATCCGCATATTTGACTTTAAAACATGGAGTGATTACCTTGTGTTGTTCGTAAAAAATACTGTTCGTATATACGAAAGGAAAAATCATGAAAAGTCGTTATATCACCCCTGTGTGACCGTATTTGACAAAAGGCCGGCTTGATCCAGAGCAGATGTTGCAATTATTTAATTTTATTAAATATTCTGTCTCAGGATTCGTTGTGATGGGAAGCACCGGGGAGTTTTTCCCTGGATATGAAAACCTCCAGACAGCTTATACAGCTGACCTCTGAGTTTCCGAAAGACAGCATGAAGGTCTATGCCGGCGCAAGCCGTATGGATATCCAGGAGTCCGTGGAGCTGGCTAACTATGCCTATGAATGCGGCCTGGATGGCGTCATGATCATCAGTCCCTATTATTTCCGGCTGACAGATGAGAGCATCTATTATTTTACAGTGAAATTGCCCGGCAAACCAACGCGAAAATATTTATCTACAACTTTCCCGAAAGAACAGGATATTCGGTATCTCCCGAAGTCTGCCTAAAACTTGCAGAGAATTTTCCGAATATTATTGGCCTGAAGGATACTATTCCGGATACGATGCATACTTCTCAAGTGATTAAACTGGTTAAGCAAGAAATCCCTCACTTTGAAGTTTACGCTGGTTATGATAACAATTTTTCCCATAATATTCTTTCGGGCGGCAATGGCTGTATCGGTGGATTGTCAAATATTGTCCCTGAGTTTTCAAATCCTGGATGGACGCTTTCGCAGAGGATAATTTAGCCGCGGTTACAGCGCATCAACAAACAGTTGACCGGCTAATGGATATTTATAACGTTAACGATCTCTTTATACCTGCTTTTAAGAAGGCGCTTCAGCTGCGCGGCGTGATCAACTCCGATCAATGTACCGGTCCCTTTAAAGGCGTCACGGAAAGACAATCAGAAAAAATTAAACAGATACTGATGTCGGCTGGTTTTGCTGGTTAATAATTATTTCCCTCTGGAGGAATTATGAAAACCATAACTGTCTTTGATAATCCGGTGTTAAATTCCGCAGTTACCAAAGCATGGAAAAGATTAGTACCACTCATGTTTTCCCTGTATTTTATCGCGTTTATCGATCGTGTGAACGTCGGTTTTGCCAAAGAGGCGATGCAGACCGATATAGGCTTATCCAATGCGGCTTTTGCGCTGGGAGCCGGTATATTCTTTGCCGCCTACGCGCTTTTTGGCATACCGGCAAATCTGATCCTAAACAAAATCGGGGCGCAAAAATGGCTGAGTTTTACCGCCGCCTTATGGGGTGTTCTGTCTGCCCTCACCGGTTTGGTACATAATGAAACTCAGTTCGTCATTCTGCGTTTTTTGCTCGGGCTGGGTGAAGCGGGTTTTTATCCGGGAATTTTGCTGTTGGCTTCCATCTATTTCCCAAACAAAATTAGGGCGTCGGTGGTGGGCATCTTTGTCTTGGGCGTACCGCTGGCCCTGACTCTGGGCTCGCCTATTTCCGGCGCATTACTCGAGTTGCATGGATTCCTGGGCAGACCGGGATGGTTCTGGATGTTCCTGCTCGAGGGTATTCCGGCGGCGCTTATGGGCATATTCGCCTTTTTTTATCTTGATGATAACCCGGCAAAAGCGCGCTTCCTGACGCAGGAAGAAAAAACTGCGTTGATTGCCCAATTAAGCACGGAACAGCAGCAAACGGTGACCGGTAGCGCGTTAACCGCGTTGAAGAGCATCAAGGTTTGGCATCTGGCGCTCATTTACGGCACCATTCAAATCAGCGTGTACGGCCTGATGTTTTTCCTGCCGTCGCAGGTTGCCAGCCTCATGGGTTCAACCATCGGTTTCAAGGTGTCGCTGGTGGCGGCCATTCCCTGGGCCTGCTCTGCATTCGGCGTGTACTTTATTCCACGAATCGCGGATAAATATCCGGCGCAGCGCGTAAGTATTTCTGTGCTATGCATGCTGGCCGCGGCCCTTGGCCTGGCCCTTTCGGCGTTCAGCGGGCCGGTTATGGCAATGGCGGCGCTGTCGCTTTCCGCCATCGGCTTCCTTTCCGTTCAGCCTATTTTCTGGACTTTCCCTCCCCAGATTGTATCCGGCTCCGCATTAGCCGCGGCGATAGGCTTTTGTACCACTATGGGAGCCTTCTGCAGTTTCCTTGCACCGATGATTCGCGTTGAAGTCGAGCAGTGGTTTAACAGCAATACCGCCGGACTTATGGCTTTGGCGTTCATCACGGTATTTTGCGCGCTGCTCATCGCCTGTCTCAGTAAAAAGAAGGCCGCGGGAAAAGTGGCTCAGCCACATCATTCCTAAATGCAATTGAAAAACCTTGCGTTCAGTTGCCTGAAAACCCAGAGGAAAATATCATGCAAAACATATTAAAAATCGACTCAACTGATACCCTCATTGTTGCCCTGAAGGATTTAAAAAAAGGTGAGAAAGTCAGCTGGGATGATGAAGAATATGTCCTGAAAACGGATGTAAAAGCCAAGCACAAATTCGCCACTCGGGAGATCCCGGTCGGCGGCGTCGTTTCTTTATACGGGGTGCCGGTTGGCAAAGCAATAAAAGCCATTGCCCAGGGCGCGGCCGTTACCGTTGATAATATAAAACATTTCGCGGCTCCTGTTAGCCTGGATGATAGCGAATCCTATCAATGGGACGTTCCCGATGTGTCGGAATGGAAAGATGCCACTTTTAAAGGCATTATTCGTGGCGATGGCCGGGTAGGGACGGCGAATTACTGGCTGGTCTTCCCGCTGGTTTTTTGTGAAAACCGGAATGTGCAAAAAGTCACCGATGCGTTGAATGAGGCGTTGGGCTATGCCGATAATGGATTGAAGGATTTCGCGCATCAGTTGGCTGCAAGCAGCGGCGAGCGGCAAGCTTCCGTACGCCCCTTTCCCCATCTGGACGGCGTTCGCTGTTTTACCGTAACGTCGGGGTGCGGCGGCGCGACCTCAGACAGCATGACCATGTGTGACGTTCTGGCCGCATATGCGGACCACCCCAATGTCGCGGGGGTAACGGTTTTCGCACTGGGCTGCGAAAAGGCGCGTATCGTTGATTTCAAGGCTGCGCTCAAAAAGCGCAACCCGGACTTTAGCAAGGAAATCATCTATTTCCGGCAACAAGACTGGGATAGTGAAGAAAAAATGATGCGGGATGCCCTTAAGGCGACCTACGGGGCCATTCAAAAAACGCCGGTGGCGGAACGCGTTGATGTCCCGCTTTCCCATTTGAAGCTCGGGGTAAAATGCGGCGCTTCAGATGGTTTTTCCGGTATCAGCGCCAACCCGGCGATGGGGCTGGTTTCCGACTGGCTGGTGGCCCTGGGCGGCGCCTCGGGCTTAGCCGAATTTCCGGAACTCTGCGGGGCGGAAGGGGATATTGTCAAACGCTGTATGACCCGTGAATTGAAAGAGAAATTTTTGAGCCTGATGAAACATTATGAACATGTGGCCAATTTCTTTGATACGTCCATTTCCGATAATCCAAGCCCGGGAAATATCGCTGACGGCCTGATTACCGATGCCATCAAATCGGCCGGCGCAGCCAAGAAGGGCGGCCGGGCGCCTGTCAGTGCCGTTTGCGATTATGCGGAGCCCATGGCGGAGTCAGGATTGTCCCTGGTGTGCACGCCGGGTAATGACGTACTTGCGGTGACGGGTTTGGTTGCGGCCGGATGCAATGCGGTTATCTTTTCAACCGGGCTGGGAACGCCGACGGGAAACCCCATTGTTCCGGTGTTGAAAATTTCAACAAACTCGGCGATCGCAAAACGGCTGGTGGATATGATTGATTATGATTGCGGCCCCATTATTGATGGCACACCGCTGCCGATAATCAGCCGCGGACTGTTCAAGACATTAATCGAAGCCGCCAGTGGTTCCTATAAAGTGAAAGCGGATCGGCTGGAGCAATCCGATTTTATGCTGTGGAAGCGCTCCCTCGATTTGTAGCCTGCGCACCCGCTCCGCTTGCAACAATAACCGTAATGCTGCAAGTCGATTATGTTGGCAACAGGGTATTTTACCTTGTTGCCTGTCATGATGGATTCTTTTTCTTCCATAGGAAGGGGCTTGCCATGATTTGGCCATCGCGCGCTATGAGTACAGTTTCATTCGTCGGTAGCATTTTTTGATCCTGTGATTTATGGCGCATAATTTTTTTGAGCAATAGTTCAATATTTGTTCATATGAACAAGTATTGAAGAGCGAACATGGCGGCAAAATTAATCGGTACCAGTTGGAAAATGAACAAAACGCTTCCTGAAGCGTTGGATTACTGTGCTGCTCTGGCGCAGGGTGCGCCGCTGCCCCATCAGTTGCAGCCGTTTGTTATTCCCCCTTTTACCCTGGTGCGAGAGGTGACCCAGGCGTTCAAAAAGGCGGGCATCAATTGTCTAACAGGTGTGCAGAATATGCACTTTGCCGATCAAGGGGCTTTTACCGGTGAGATCTCACCCCTGATGGTGAAAGACACCGGCGCTACCCTTGTGGAGATAGGTCACTCCGAGCGACGGGAATTTTTCGGCGAAACCGACGAAACGGTGCAGCTTAAGGCCGCCGCCGCGCTGCGCCACGGTTTGACGCCGCTTATTTGTATCGGCGACAGCCTGCGCGAGAAACAGTGGGGCGTTTCCGAAGAGACGGTCGTCCGCCAGATGAAAGCCGCGCTGGCGGGATTGGCGCCCGAAAGCGTGGCGCGGGTGATAATCGCTTACGAACCCATTTGGGCCATCGGGGAGCATGGCGTGCCGGCGACAAACGACGAGGCGCGGACAATGCATCAGCGCCTGTATCGCGCCCTGGAGGAGAGCTACGGCGGGAAGATTGCCCATCGGGTACCGCTGCTCTATGGCGGCAGCGTTAACCATGACAATGCGCTGGCGCTGCTGTCTTTGCCGCACGTGGACGGCCTGTTTATCGGCCGGGCCGCGTGGGACGGGGCGTCTTATCTGCAACTGCTGAAAACTATCGCAACGCGTTGTTAGATTGCCCCCCACGGTGCCCGGCGCCGCCGTGCCGCCCTCCCATCGGAGGGGCGGGGCACAGACGAATCATCCGAGCGCCCGGCCCAGCATGGTTTCCAGCGCCTGGCGCGATTGCAGCAAGACTTCGCGGCTTTGTTCCACCGGAACAGGGTTGGCGCCGCGCAGCGGCATGGTGTTGGCCTGGCGGTGCATACGCAGCGGGATCTCCAGGCTGCATGGGATATTGTGCTGCTCCAGCGCCGGCAGCAGCGGCCGGTAGTCCAGCTGTCCCCGGCCGATAGCCGTGAAGAAGAACTCGCCGTTTTGGGTCCGTATATCTTTGATATGGCAATGGCGCATGCTTCCCAGCATCTCAAATCCGTGCTCAATGGGCGCCACGTCCGGCCGCAGCGAGACCATATTGCCGGCGTCGAAGTTAAAGGCGACGGCGTCGTGCCCCACATCTTCCAGCAGTTGCCGCCCTTCCTGGGCGACTGAAAACGCATCGTAATCGGGATCGCCGCCGTTCTCCACGCATATCACGCAGCCGTGATCGGCGGCTTCGGGGGCCAGGGCCCGTAAATTATGCACCAGCCGGTCATAATCCCCTCGTTTGGCGGTGCAGGTATTCAAATAGGTCGCGCCGATTTTAGAAGCGAAGCTAATACGTTTGCTAAATTGCGCCACCGCATCCTCTCCCGCCAGGTTGATGGTGCAGCCCAGCGCCACGGAGCGTAGCCGATATTTATCAAACAGCGCCTTGACCCTGGCGGCGTTCTCGTCGCCGAACAGCGCCGGGTCGAGATCGCCGACATAACCTTGGTTATAGGCCAGTTCAATGATGTTAAAGCCTGTTTCATGCACGATTCGAAAGGTGGTTTCCTGGTCGATACCGTCGAACATGGCGGTATTTACGCCGACGATTAACGGGTATGTCATAGATAAGTCCTCATGATCCGGCGGTGGCTGGCCAATGCATTGGGGATCGCCACGACGTTGTTACAGGGCGACCGGTTCATGTCGTTTGATGCCTTCCGCCATGAAAGAGAGGATAAGCGACATGGAAACGGCGCCGGGATCGGGATGGCCGATGGAGCGTTCGCCGAGGGCTTTCGCGCGGCCGAATGCCGCCACCATCTGTTTGGTCCCTTCGGCGCCCTGGCCGGCCGCCCGGGCGATTTTCGGCAGTGCGGCATACAGCGGTTCGGATCCCAGCGACTGCGAAACCGCCGCCGCCGCCGCCAGCGCGTCAACCATGGTTTTATCACCGGGTTTGGCGCCGCCGCGTTTGCATACCGCGTCCAATCCGCTGCTCAGAAAACGGCTCAAGAGCGGCGTGGTCAGGACGGTTTCTCCGGTCAGGCTTTTGCCGCCGGCGCGGAACAGGGTGCCGAAAATAGCCCCCGATGCGCCGCCCATGCTGGACATCAGTTCGGTGCCCACGCGGGTCAACAGCACACCGATATCCTCGGCCTGCCCCGGCGCCTGGGACAGTAGCTTTTCCACCGCGGTAAAACCGCGCTGCATGCCGACACCATGGTCGCCGTCGCCCACCGCCATATCCAGGCGGGTGAGTTCCGGTTCGCTGGCAATCATTTTATTGGCGACAAACCGAAGTAAGGATGACATTTCAGTGGCGTTCATGCTTATTTCCTCCAGGCAAAACTATGGCAAGGTGCGTCATAGAGTGATTTCAGTTCGTCATCCAGCTTGAAAAACGTAATGGAGTAGCCGGACATTTCTTGCGAGGTACAATAGCTGCCTATCAAAGTATCGTGGATACGGATACCGCGCTCCGCCAGCAGTTGATGGACCTTGCGGTTGGCGATAAGCAGTTCGCTGTAGGTTGACGCCCCCAGATTGTTTACCAACAGGCAGATTTCATCACCGGTGGCCAGGGCCAGATCCCCGTAAAGACTGTCCACCAGTTCGGTCACCAGTTGGTCGGCGGGAACCATTTTCTGGCGGCGTACGCCGGGCTCGCCGTGAATGCCCATGCCCAGCTCAAACTCATCTTCCGGGATGTCGAAGTTAAACTCCCCGGTTTGCGGCAGCGAACAGGGGGATAACGCCACGCCGATGGTGCGGGTATTATCATTGGCCTTTGCCGCCAGCCGGCAGACTTCATCCAGCTCGCGGCTATGGCGACCGGCGGCGCCGGCGATTTTCAGCACCATCATGTCCCCGGCCACGCCGCGCCTGTCCTGCATGCGATGGGCGGGAGCCGAGGCCATATCGTCATTGACCCGCACCGTGCGTGTTGGAATGCCTTCTTCTTCCAGCAATTCGGCGGCAATATCGAAGTTCATGTTATCGCCCGCGTAGTTGCCGTAGATAAAAAGCGCCCCTTTGCCGCGATTGGCGCTCTTTACCGTGTCCATGATGACGTTAGGGGCCGGGGAGGTGAATATGTCTCCCAGGGCGGCGGCGTCCGCCAGCCCGTCGCCCACATAGCCGGCGAACATCGGTTCATGCCCGCTGCCGCCGCCGGTCAACACCAGCACCTGTTCATCGCGTAATCCCGCGCGCACCACGGCGCTGATCCCATCAATTTTTTGCAGACTGCCGCCGCAGGCGGCGATCAGCCCTTCCAACTGCTCCCGGCAAACATCAATGGGGTTATTCAGTAATTTTTTGGGTTTTCTCATAACCAACTCCACAGAGGTCCAAAGATATTCGCGTCAGGTTTATCGTTAATGACATTAACGAGGTTTTAATAATGAAAACCCGACGATCTTAAATATGCGGCCAATTAACCTGTCCCTGTATTCAATGACTTAATTACCGGTAGCGGTGTGTTTATGAAATTTTTTGTCGTAATACTGGATGCGTTCCACCTTCGGCGCCGAGCCGCCGGCTTCGAATTCCGAGGCCAGCCAGGACGTTAAGATGCTTTTTGCCAGTTCGGGGCCGATCACCCGGGCCCCCAGGGTGATGATTTGCGCATTGTTGCTTTTGCGCGCGCGTTCCGCGGAATAATTATCGTGGCAAAGGGCGGCACGGATACCCGGCACTTTATTTGCGGAAATAGACATGCCGATACCGGTACCGCACAAGAGAATACCTCGCTCATGCGTGCCGTTAACGATCTGTTCCGCCAGGTAAACCGCAATATCCGGATATATATTACCCGTATCGCTATAGTCTTTTACCTCCAGTCCTTTATTACGCAGGAATTCCACCAGGGTATCTTTTAATCCCGTAGCGGCATCATCGCCGCCGATAGCAATAGGTAGCATGGCTTCTCCAGAAGGCTGAGCTGCTCCGGTATATCGCAGCCCTGATTGATGAATAACACGCCGATACTCGGCCAAACAAAAGAACATATGTGATACTTTTGTTCATTTTATAGTTAATTTTATTATTAAAAATTGAGATAAGTCGCAAAACCGGCTGTGGAGGGCGTGGAAGCTACGTAATTGTTAACTGAAACGTATCAATAGGCTTATTAAAAATATCAATCATTGAACAAAAGTTCTTACTGGACGCTATCTCCGGACAAATGCTCTTTTTTACAGAGCGGCTTCGCCGCGGCTGCCTTCACCGCAAAAATCAAAACGAGATGTGCCTCAAGTTTATTTTTTACGTTCCATGCCATTTTTATACACATGTTCATACATGTAACATATGTATATGTACTTCAATCATTCGAGTTACGGGAAAGCCAACGCACCTGCAACTTGAAGTATGACGAATATAGCCGCGTGTTTTACCTTATAGGGGGGCGCCATGACCAAAACCCACAGGCTGTATCCTTCCGCGCATATCGCCGAGCTTTTTTTCCCCTTAACCCGGGATGAAAACGCCGTGGCGCAGGTGGTTCGGCGCATCGCCGACGGGGGGTATTATCGTGGATTTGAAACCGGCATCATCCATCAGCCGCCTGTTGCCGAAACGATCCGCGCCATCGCCGGGCAACATGGGTTAAACGTAACGCAATGGCTGACGTTTGAGCTGCTGAAAGACCGGCTTAACCTTAGCAGCCTCGATACCGCCCTGCGGGAAAAATCCATTAAGCGGGCCTGCGAACTGGTGCATCTGGCGGCGGCCTGCGGCACCAGTAAGCTGTCGCTGGTGAGCGGCGACGATCCGGGAGATGAGCGACGGGAAGAGGCCAAAAAGGGATTTGCCGAAGCGCTGGTGCGGGTAGGCGAGACCGCCCGGCAATACCCGGACATGCTGGTTCAGGTGGAGCCGCTGGATCGCTTCGCCCACAAGCGCCAGCTGATAGGGCCCACCGGCGAGACGGTGGAATGGATGATGCGCCTGCGCCCCGATTGTCCGCGTCTTTATCTGGCGTGGGACAGTGCCCATGTCGCGCTGAACCAGGAGGACCTGGCGGACTCCCTGAAGCTTGCCGCCCCTATCATGTCGCAGATGCATTTGGCCAATGCCATCCTCGACCCGCAGGCGCAGGGATACGGGGATTATCATATGAAGTTCGGTGAACCGGGATTTTTAACCGCCGGAGTGGCGGCGCGCATCATCCGGACTGCTCTGGCGCTCCCGCTGTCGCCGGAACTAAAGGCAATTTCCATCGCCGTTGAGATGCGAACGGGTGAAGGGGATGATTTATGGGATAACGAACGGCAATGCCGCGCATTTCTGCAGAGGGCGTTGGCCGCCGCGGAAAACCCCGGCTGATCCCGAAGCCGGGCCGCTGCGGTTATTTGCCGATGGGGGTCAGCAGGGGCTCGCCGGCGTAAAAAGCCGTTATATTGCCTAAGACCAGTTCGGCCATCGCCCTGCGCGTATGCTGTGTTGCGCTGCCGATATGCGGCGTCAGCACTACATCGTCCCGTTTTAATAATGCCTGCGGTACGTCGGGTTCACTGGCAAATACGTCCAATCCGGCCCCGGCGATGGTCCCGTTCTCAATCGCGGCAACCAGCGCGGGTTCATCGATAATGCTCCCGCGGGCAATATTGATGAGAATGCCGTTTTTACCCAGCGCGGCTAATACCTCGTGATTGATTAATTTCAGGCTATCCGGCCCGCCGCTGGCACAGATCATTAAAAAATCACTATTATCCGCTAATTCCATAATAGAGGGGAAAAACGTACATTCCGGATCGTCAGCGGGATATTTGTCGTAATAACCCACAGGCATATCAAACCCTTTTGCCCGTTTGGCAACCGCATGGCCCACCCGGCCGAATCCCACAATACCCAAGCGGCGTCCGCTGACTTTGGCCGTCAATTTATAGGGTTTGCCGTGCCATTCGCCGTTTTCAATAAACCGCTGCGCGCCGAAGATTTGTCTGGACGCCGCAAGCATTAACGCCATTCCTAAATCGGCAACATCATCAGTCAATACATTCGGCGTGTTGGTCACTTGTACCTGTTGTTGGAATGCGGCATGTGTATCCACGCCGTCATAACCGACGCCAAAAACAGCGATGAGTCGCAAATTGGGTAATTGGTTAATCAGCACAGCGTCAACCGTTGATTCCCCGCTGGCCAATATGACCTCAATATCATTGGCGATCGCGTTGAATTCTTCCGCGCCCATTTTAATATACTCATAGAGATCGTAATGCGATGACACGAGATCCGCTAACGCATCAGGCACTTTGTTTACTCGTAAAATGGCGTTCGGCATAGTGATATCCCGCTGTGTTGTTTATAAAAAATCAACGTAATATTGAAAAGTCGTTGTGACTCCTTGGCTATTTCTGATAAAGTAATTGGCCCTTTTTCGTCGGCAGCCGGTTAAAGTTGATGCATAACGTTCCTAACGTATAACACCCGGCACAAACCGCGAAGTAGACGAGCACGCTCTCATAACTGCCCGTGGCCTGCAGAATGACCCCGACCAAAATAGGGACCAGTATGCCGGCGCAGCTGTTAGCCATATTCATTATTCCGCCGATCAACCCAACGCGGTCCTTGGGGGCCAGAATGGCGGGGAAACTCCAATACAGGCTACCGAACATCATAAAGAAGGCGGCGACTGATAATAAACCGACGGCGAGCACCGGATCTTTGATGGTGGACAAGGCAAATAACACACCCAAACCCACAATACCGGATAGAGACAACAGGCTCTTTAACGCCACGTTATGGCTTACGCCCCGTTTAACCAGATAGTCAACAAAGAAGCCACTGAATAAACACCCTAATGCCCCAGAATAAAAATGAGGAAAGTCGAGTTTCCGATAGACGCCAGATTCAAACCTTGCGCCTGTGCCAAATAACTTGGTCCCCAGGTGAGCAATCCCCAATAAACCATACCCCATGATGCGCGGCCCACCATAATGGCGATCATGGTAAACCAGCTGATACCCAACCCTTTTGTCGGTGTCGTATCATTCGGGTCATCACCGGCGACAATATTCCCCGCTGTAATATAAGCCAATTCTTCCTTATCGACTTTTGCATGCTGTGACGGGCGGTCCCTTAGAATTCTCCAGGCGACGGCGCCTAATAACATGGTAAAAAGGCCGACAATAACAAACGTGATACGCCAGGAGTCGAATAATACAATGAGGTGCGCGACCACTATACCGCCCACCGCCACGCCCAACGGGCTGCCCGCATCCATGATAACGGCGCCTCGTCCTCTTTCCGATTGAGTTAACCAGGTCGAGCTGAGTTTAGCGCCGCTCGGCGAGACGGGGGTTTCCATTGCGCCTAAGCCGAGCCGGGCAATTATCAGGGATATTCCGCCGGTGGCCAAACCGATTACTGCCTGAAAAAATCCCCAGCCTATAAGCGCGCCGGTAATAACTTTCCGGGGTCCAAAGCGATCCAGCATCCATCCGCCGGGAACCTGCAATAATGCATATGTCCAAAAAAAGCTACTGAGGATAAGACCTTGCATGGTAGGAGAAAGGCTAAATTCCTCTTTTATATAAGGCATTCCTATTGATAGCGTAATACGGTCCATTAAATTAACCGCTAACAGGAAAAACATTGTTGTAAATATAACCCAGCGAAAATGGGTTGGTTTTTGTGGCGGTGTTGACGGGCTTATTATGGAATGAGTCATGGTCCACCCTCGATTTAATTCGAAATCTATGGTAGTTATTTCATCGTTAAGTTGTTCATAAGTTCAATGCGTGAACTTATGTTTGGTTACTAAAACACATATAATGAAATAAGAATGCGGTATTTATCACATATCATCGATAACCAAGGACCGAAGAAAAGAGTGCTGTCGCCGCGCCAGCAATCCTGATAAAGATCACGTTTGTCTAAAAAAGCCCGCCAAAACAATTGTAAAAAAAATTATCCATATGTATTATCAGCTCCAGCCTCCGCCGCCGGCAGGCAAGCGCCCACCTCACAGACAGCGATAAACAGCACCGCGGGCGATATCATTTTCGGAAGATTTCAGAAGAGGCAAGCCATGACGTCATTTTATGAACGGGCGCTGCGGGAACTGGCAATCGTCTTTGAAAATTTAAATGGAAACTCGGTGCAGCAGGGGCTGGATCTTATCCAACAGGCGCGGCGTATTGCCGTCTACGGCGTCGGTCGCGAGGGACTCCAGATAAAGGGATTTGCCATGCGTCTTTATCATCTTGGACTCCACGCCGCGGTGGTGGGGGATATGACCACGCCCCCTATTGGCCAAGGCGATTTGCTGATAGTTTCGGCCGGGCCGGGCTGGTTTTCCACCGTTGATGCGCTGCTGACCACCGCCCGTCGGGCGGGCGCGGCGACGCTTTGTATCACCGCCCAGGGCACCGGCGCCTGTGCGGCGAAGGCCGATGGGGTGATTACCCTGCCGGCGCAAACCATGGCCGACGGGCAGGGCGCCGCGAACTCGGTATTACCCTTGGGGTCTTTATATGAAGGCGCGTTATACCTGTTGTTTGAGGGCATGATTGTCCACTTGCAGCAAAAACTGGCCGTTTCCTCTGCCGTGATGTCCGGCAACCATACCAACCTCGAGTGAAAGCCGGGTCGTCGGGGGATTAACCTCCTGGCCTGGCGAGTTTGCCATTCATCAGTGATATAATGTCGCCGTTTGCTATTGCGTTCAAAGGGGGGAAGCGTGCAGGGAGAATTCAGCGGAGAAACGGAAAATGACCATTTGCGGGCGCGTATCGCCTGGTTTTATTTTGTCGGCGGTCTCACGCAGCAGCAAATTGCCGACCGACTGCGTATCACGCGCCTGCGGGTAAATAAAACCATTGGGCAAATCCGTGCTGACGGCAGCGTACTGGTGGAACTGCGCATGCCGTTGGTGGACTGTATCGACCTCGAAGAAAAACTCAAGGCAAAATTCAATCTCGAGGATGTGAGCGTGACGCCCTCCATGCCGGATTATATCGAACAGCAGCGCACCATCGGCGAGGCGGCGGGCATGATGCTCGATACGCTGATCCAGGGTTATAAAGGAATCGGCGTCGGCTGGGGCAGGACCCTGAGCTTCAGCGTGCGCCGCATTACCGCCAAACTGCCGGCGGGGTCCTGGGTGGTGGGGCTGATGGGCGGCGTAACCCGGGGATCCGGCACCAATACCTTCGAGGTTTCCACCGCGCTGGCACGGGCATTGGATGTGGAATGCCACTATCTCACCGCGCCTATCTACTGCCACTCCATGGAAAGCCGCGCGACGCTGCTGATGCATGAGGAACTGGCCGAGGTGATGCGCCGGGCCGAGGATGCGCAGGTGGTGCTGGTTTCCTGCGGCGATTTGTCGGAACGGTCGCCCATTACCCCGATAAACATTGTGCGCGAACATTTGGCCGAATTAATCGAGCTCGGCAGCATCGGGGAAATCCTGGGGTGTTTCCTGGATAAGGATGGCGGCGTTATTTCCCACCATGTTAATGAATCCATTATGGCGCTTCCGCTGGAGAAATTGAGGAAAAAACCCGTTTCCATTCTGGCTTCTGGCGGGCGCAATAAAATCAAAATCATTCGCGCTATCCTGCGCGGTAAATATATCAACCGACTGGTGACGGATGAAGATGTTGCCCGCCAGCTATTAATAGAACGGGATGATTAACATTCTATAATGATCGGTGCAATGTAAGCCCACCGGAAGATTATCCTTCGGCGCCGTTGCCGGCGCTGCCGTTATTAATAGGCAACGCTGAATGGCTTCTTTTTCAAAGGGTAATAGCGCCCCATCTCCCGGTTATCAAGTTATTATTAACCTGCTAATTAAATTCACCTTTGTCGCGGCTTCTTTCTTTCAGCCGCCGGCGGAATCGATTCACCTCCCAGTATAAATTTCCCTGCATTTTTTTATTTGGCGAAAGAGTTCAAATCTATTAATCCGAATGCGTTGACAATGCTGTTTATGTGAGCTTGGCCGCAGATTAAGCCTAGATAAAATGAGAAAACGAAGGTAAGAGATAAATGTATTTTAAATTTTACAAATGTACTATTTTTATCTCCAGGCATCTGAGCAGGGTTTTTTCGGAGAGCTTAAGACGCTCTTTATCGATCATCGGTTGTTCAACCTCCCCATGCGGATAACGTTTTTTCTATGGAGTGAACTATGAATAAAATTACTCTGGGTATTATGGCCGCCGCCGCTTTGATGTTACCGTTCGTGGCTTCATCGCAGGACGATCAGGCCGGCCTTAAAAAGAAAGACAGTTACAGATTTGTTATCATCCCCAAAGTCGTCCACCCTTGGTTCGACAAGGTGAATAACGGCGCCAAGCAGGCGGCCGCCGTCATCAAGGCTCAGACCGGTTCCGATGTCCAGATTATCTATAGCGCGCCGCAGCAGGCCGATGTGGTTTTGCAAAACCAGATTCTGGAAAGCTCCATTGCTACACGCCCGGACGGTATCGCCATCGATTTAC
Organism: Sodalis ligni; assembly: GCF_016865525.2. Classification (NCBI taxonomy): domain Bacteria; kingdom Pseudomonadati; phylum Pseudomonadota; class Gammaproteobacteria; order Enterobacterales; family Bruguierivoracaceae; genus Sodalis; species Sodalis ligni. The sequence continues at coordinate 2,377,593 of NZ_CP075169.1, forward strand.
TGGACGAGAAGGGCAATCGGGCTTCACTGGAGGAAGCGGTGGGCCAGAAGATTCCCGTGACGATATTTGACTCCGTCGCCCCGGCTGATATGAACCTGACCAGCATCGGCAATGATTTTTGCGAACAGGCGCAAATCGCCTCCCGTCGTTTGGCCGAGCTGCTGAACGGTAAAGGGGAAGTGGCGATTATGATGGGCGTCCCCAGCGCGCCGAACCATGCCATCCGCGCCGACTGCCATCAGAAAACCTTTGCCACCTATCCCGGCATCAAGGTGGTGGCTACCGGTATCGATAACGACGATATAGAAACGGCGCAAAAACAGGCCGCCGCCATCATGCAGGCACATCCGAATCTCAAGGGGTGGGTGGCATCGGATGCGGCGGGTCCCATCGGTATCGGCCAGGCAATCAAAGAAGCCAATAAGGCGCATCAGGTGTTGATGGTGGGTTTGGATGATTTGACGGAAATGCTGCAATTGATCCGCGACGGCGTCGCCGACAGCACCTCGTCCACCAAGCCGGAAATGCAGGGGTATTGGGCGGTCATGACCATGTGGCAAAAGGCCATGGGCATTCCCACCCCCAAATATATCGATACCGGTATCGCGATAATCAACAAGGACAACGTAGGGAAATAACCCGGCCGTTGGACGTCATGACAGGATGTCGTTGATTATTCCCTGACCAAGGAACCTTACAGCATGGCTATTCTGGAAGTTGAAAACCTGGGCCGCGACTTTCCGGGCGTCACGGCATTGAATAATGTCAATCTGGCCTTTGACCTCGGCCGGGTACATATCCTTGCCGGGGAAAACGGCGCGGGTAAATCGACCCTGGTCAAGGTGCTGACCGGCGCCTATACCCCCAGCCGCGGCACGATCAGGATCGATGGCCGGGATCCGCTGGAAAACAGAGAATTGTTTAACTGTGTCGCCTATGTTCCGCAGGAGCTCAATCTATTTCCCCATATGAGCGTGGCGGAAAATCTGTTTATCCCCTACGCGCGCTCGGGGTTCGCCGGACGGTATGTGGATTATAAGGCTATCAACCTTGCGGCGCAGGGTTACCTGGACACATTCTCCATAGAAGCGCGACCGGATGAGCTGGTGCGCAATATCTCGATATCCGATAGGCAATTACTGCAAATCGCCCGGGCATCCACCAACAAGCAGATGAAGGTGCTGATTCTTGATGAACCCACCTCCTCGCTGACCAAGACCGAAGTCGAGCGGGTATTCAGGGTTATCGCCGACTTGAAGGCGCGTAACCACGCCATCCTGTTTATCTCCCATAAACTGGATGAGCTGTTCGCCATTGGCGACGACTATACCGTTTTGCGCAACGGCGAAAAAATTGAAAGCGGCAAGATAAAAGACACCACCGAAGCCGGCCTTATCAAAGCAATGTCCGGCGCCGATATGAAAACCAATGAACATTTCCGTCCATCATCTGTTGTCGGCCCTGGGGCGGGGGCGACGATTATCGAGGTTGAACATCTTTGCGGACGGCGTTTCAACGACATTTCCTTCCGGCTTAAGCGCGGGGAAGTCTTGGGGTTTGCCGGACTGGTGGGGGCCGGGCGCAGCGAAGTCATGCAGACCTTATTCGGTTATCTGCCGGCCACCGGGGGGCGCGCTACGGTTAACGGCCGTGCATGGAAGCTGGGCAGCCCACCGTTTTCGGTGCGAAACGGCATGCTGTACCTGTCGGAAGAGCGAAAACTGCACGGCATTCTGCCCATGCTGAGCGTACGGGAAAATATCGGTATTTCCGTCATCAAACAAACGCTCTCATGGCTTGGGATCTCCGCCGGCAAGGAAAAATCGCTGGTGCTGGAGGTGATCAAGGCCTATGACGTCAAAACCTCAGATATGGAAACCAAAATTGCCTTTCTTTCCGGCGGCAATCAGCAAAAAACCATTATCGGACGCGCAATGGCCACCAAACCGGACGTTCTTATCTTTGATGAACCCACCAAAGGTATTGACGTCATGACCAAGGCGGAAATTTACAAAATCATGCGGGCGCTGTGTGAAAGCGGCGTCGGCATTATTCTCGTGTCATCGGAAATGGAGGAGTTATATAAATGCGCGAACCGGATTATCACCATGCATAACGGTGCGATTACCGGCGATTTCCCCACTGCCACCACCGATAACGAAACGCTTGTCCGGGCGATTTTTGGTACGGAGAACCATTATGCAGCGTAGCCGTTTTTCCATTCTCGCCACCAATCCCCTGGCCGGGGTAATGGTGGCCCTCGTGATCATTTTTGTGCTGTCGTCGTTAATCTCGCCCTATTTCCTCTCGCCCTACAATATGTCGGTGGTGGCGAGAACCCTGGCTTTTATCGGACTGATAACCGTCGGGCAGTCAATGCTGCTTATTCTTGGCGAGCTTGATCTGTCGCTTGGTGTGATTGGCGGACTATGCGGGGTTATCGCCGGCATCTTTATGGTGAACTTCGGCATTGAACCCACCGTCGCCTGCGTCATGGCGCTGGCGCTTGGCGCCGTGCTCGGTTTTCTGAACGGCCTGCTGGTAACCAAGCTGCGGCTGCATTCTTTGGTGCTGACCATCGGTACCGCCGGAATTTTCGGCGGCGCGAATCTGGTGCTGACCAAGGGAGTGGCCATCACCGGCATTCCGCCCAGTATCCAGTATTTCGGCCGCGGGGATATCCTCGGCTTGCCTTTACCGTTTGTCATTATGCTGGCGGTGGTGGCGGTTGCGACCTTTTTTACGCTCAAGACGCCGTTCGGCCGTTATATGTATGCCCCCGGCAATAAACGGGCCCGCAGCCCGGGTGGTGGGGAATCAAAGCGGTCGGGGTGCGTATTTGGGGTTTTCTCCTTTGCCGGTTTTCTGGCCGCATTGGCGGGTATTTTGATGGTCGCCCGCCTGGGGACCGCACAGCCCTCCATCGGTGAAAGCTGGGTGCTGCCGCCGATTGCCGCGGCGGTAATCGGCGGTGTCGCCACTACCGGCGGCGTGGGTACTCCCTTTGGCGCCATTATCGGCGCCACCATTATCGGCATTATCGAAAACATTATCGTGCTTTACGGCGTATCGCCCTATTGGCAAGGCATCGTCAGCGGCGTTCTGGTGGTGGTCGCCATTTCATTTGATGCCGTTTCACGGCGCTATATCCGTAAAGAAGAGTGATTCGACCTGGCGACCCGCGCGACAGCGGGTCTGGTCTCAGGCGTTGACGAATACGAGGAGGAATAGATGAAACTCGGATTAAACCTCTCTTTTGCCATCAAGCGTTGGCTTGGCGGCGGGCAATTGGCAAACGTGGTGAAGCATGAACTGGGCATGGATCTGGTCCAGTTTACCTGGGATTTGGTGGACCCCTGGTGGCCGGCGGCAGCGCGCGACGCAGTTGCGCGAGAGTATGCCGATGCCTTTCGCGCCGCGGGCATTACCATCGAAAGCACCTTCGGCGGGTTGGCTTCCTATACCTATAACCATTTCCTGGCGCCCACCGAGACCCTTCGCGATTTGGGCAAGGAGCACTTCATGCGCGCTATCGACATGACCGCTGAAATGGGGGTTCCGGCGGCGGGCATGCCCCTGGGTTCCTATTCGGCGCAGGACGCCCTTGACCCGGGCCGGCGGGAAGACATTTATCAGCGGGCGCTGCAATCCTTGGTGGATGTATCCCGTCATGCCAAAAGCCGCGGTCTGTCGACGCTGCTGATTGAGCCGGTGCCGCTGACCACCGAGTTCCCGTCATCCGCCCGGGATGCGCTGCGTTTGATGACCGATCTTGACGGCGCGACGGATATTCCCGTGCGGCTGCTGGTGGACTGGGGCCATGCGCTGTTTAAACCGATCTTCGGCGAAGACGCCAATATGGAACATTGGATTAAGCAGTGCGGAAACTATATCTCCGCCTACCATATCCAGCAAACGGATGGCCTGCTCGATCGCCACTGGAGTTTTACCCAACCGGGCATTGTCACGCCGCAGCGCCTCAGCGCATTTTGGCGCGATCAGCGTTTAACCCATCAGACATACCTGCTGGAAATCATCTATCCGTTTGAGCAAACGGATGAATTTGTGCTGCGCGATATGCAAGAAGGCATCAAACTGCTGCAAAGCGCCGGCTGATGTCCCTCTGCCGTGGGGCCTCCGTGGAACATGCCTAATTGCCGTTCGAATTCTGTCAGGGGCGTGCCAGCGGAAATGATAGCCTTTGCATACGCTGGGAACGCCACCGGATGGTTCACCGGGTGCGTTTGATGGAAAACAGCATACCGGCCAGTACTATAAAGGCGCCGATAATGGCCAATTGCCAGGTGCTCGGGATGCCCACCAGGATCAGTACGTTATTCACCAGCGTGATCAGGATGACGCCGAGCAGGGTGCCTACCACGCTGCCGGAGCCGCCGGTGATGCGGGCGCCGCCGAGAATAACGGCGGCGATAACCTCCAGTTCGGAACCCGCCAGGTCGAAGGGATTGGCTAGGCGGTTGCTGGCGACATGCATAATACCGGCGATGCCGGCAAGCAGGCCCGCATAGGCGAACACAAACACCCGCACGTTACGCAGGTTATAGCCAAGCCGTTGGGCAATGTCGGCATTACCCCCACCGCATAGATGGCCCGGCCCATCAGCGTACGCTGCAGCAGGTACCAGGTGGCGACGGCGGCAACCGCCAGCGCCAGCACGTAGGCGGGAAGAGCCGACGTCCGCCGCCGGCGCTCTGGTGATGGAAAAGCGCATATTTGCCGAACGCATCCATCGATGCCGGGATGTTCATAAACAGCGCCGTGCCGACAAAGGTCAGCAGGAAGCTGCGGATCACATACTGCGTGCCGATGGTCACAATCAGCGACGGCGCCCTGAGGACGCTGACCAGCAGGCCGTTGGCCGCCCCCAGCAGCGCGCCGCCCGCCGCGGCCATCAGCAGGATGGGCGCCATGGACATGCCGGGCGCCAGGTCCGTCACCAGCTTGGTGATGACGTACATCACCAGGGCGGCGATGGCGGTGAAGGAGACGTCAAGCCCGCCCGCCGCCAGCACCACCAGAACGCCCAGCGCAAACAGGCCGCTTTCCACGGAGGAGCGCGCCATGTCGAACAGGTTCGACACCTGCCAAAAGGCGGGGTTGAGGGTGCCCACCACCAGGCAGACCAGGACTATCAGCAGCAGCGTCACCGCCGGCGGATGATGAATGAACCAGCGGCTGAGGCGTACGCCGTGGCTTGCCGTGCCGTCGCGGCGATGCTGTGTTGCGATATCGGTCATTGTTGCGTCTCCGGGCGCTCTTCCGCCGCCATGGCGCGGTACAGCGCCCCTTCCTCAAGGTTATCCGCCGCGAACGTCGCCGCCACGGCCCCCCGGCGCATCACCAGGATGCGGTCGCAGTTTTGCAGCAGTTCCGGCAGGTCGTCGCTGATGATGATAACGCCCATGCCGTCGCCGGCGAGCCGCTGGATGATGCGATAAATGGTGTCCTTCGAGCCCACATCCACCCCCGCCGTGGGCCCGTGCAAAATCAGCAGCCGCGGCTCGATGGTCAGCCAGCGGCCAATGAGCACGCGCTGCTGATTGCCGCCGGAGAGCGACATGACGGGGTTGTCGCTGTCGGGGGTGACAATCTGCAGGTCATCGATGGTCCGCTGGGCGGCGGCGTGATTGCGTTTGCCGTCCAGCAGGCCGAACGAGCCGCGCAGGCGGTCGAGCATCGCCACGATGATATTCTCCTTAATCGATTTCTCCAGGAACAGCCCCTCGGACAGCCGGTCCTCCGGCACATAACCGATGCCGGCGCCGATGGCCTGCGCCGGGCTGCCGAGGGTGATGGCGGCGCCGTCCAGCGCTATCCGGCCGCTGTCCGCCGGTAAAATGCCCGCCAGGGACAGGGCCAGTTCATTGCGGCCGGAATCCAGCAGCCCGGTGATGCCGAGGATTTCACCGCGCGCCAGCTGGAAGGACACGTCCCGGTAGCCGCCGCGCCGGCCGAGGCCGTCGACGCCCAGCAGCGCCTCGCCGCCGTCAAAGGCGGCGCGGTACCGGGTGTCATCCAGCTGCTTGCCGGTCATCCAGAAGGCGAGCTGCTGCTTTGACTGTCCGGCCACATCGCATTCGGTGACCTTCAGGCCATCGCGCATGATGATGGCCCGGCCCCCGATAGCCTTGCACTCGTCGAGCTTGTGCGTGACGAACAGCACCGATACACCCTGCGCCTGCAGTTTGCCCACCACCGCAATCAGGTTGTCCACCTCGCGCCGGGTGAGGGCGGTGGTGGGCTCGTCCATGATGACCAGGCCGGCGTCCGACGCAATGGCCCGGGCAATGGCAATCAATTGGCGGGTGGCTATCGGCAGTTCTTCCACCGGCGTGTCGAGAAACGCCGCATCGGCGGGCAGGTTGACCTTGGCCAGCGCGCGCACCGCGGTGTCCTTGAGCATGCGCAGGTCCAGGCGCCGCGCCAGACTGCCGCCGGCGGCCACCAGTTGGCGGGTCAGCGCGACGTTTTCGGCCACGCTGAGATTGGGCAGCAGCGACAAATCCTGATAGACGGTCTCAATGCCGGCGGCCAGCGCGCCCACCGGCGTCAGCTTGTCCACCCGCCGGCCGTTGATCAGCAATTCGCCGCCGTCGGACGGCTGCGCCCCGGAAATGATTTTTATCAGCGTGCTTTTGCCGCAGCCGTTTTCCCCCATCAGGTGATAGACGCGGCCGCGTTCGATAACAAAACTGATGCCTTTAAGCGCCTTGACGCCGCCAAAGTGTTTTTGCAGATCGCGCACCTCGAGAAAAGGCATGGTCTGCGCCGGGTTGCCGGCGGGCGTGGTATCGGCTTGAACGGTCACGGGCATCTGTATCATCCGGGTTGGTTTACGGGTGGGGAACGGCGGATGTCCGCCGATCCGAGTTTGTTGACAAAGTGCTTGGTCGGGACAGGCTGCCAGATCGTAAACACGCCGTGAATCCATCCCTGGAGGCTCGATCCGCGCCATCCCTGGCGCGGACGGTTTACTCTTCTGGCAGCCTGTCCCTCCCTATTAATTTTGAGTACTTTGTCAGCAGTCTGAGACCGGCGGCCGGCCGCCGATCCGTTGCACTCTCTATGGCCTTAGAGACTCAGAACGGGTATTGCCGGTAGTTGGACTTGTTGACGTCAACCCAGGCCTGACCGGTGACGATGATGCCCTTGCCGGGACCTTTTTTCACCGACACCTTGTTATAGCCGGGTACGCCCAGGTCCATGCCGTCGGTAACCTGCTTGCCCTCCAGCAGCATCTGCGCCACCTTGTTCATGATGTAGCCGGCGTCCTTGGGATCCCAGAAGGAGATGCTCTGCACGGTGCCGGATTCCAGATACTTGCTGGTGTCCTTCGGCAGGCCGAGCCCGATGACGCACACCTTGCCGGAGAGGCCGGCTTCTTCCACGGCGCGGCCGATGCCGATGACATCAATAGCGGAACCGCCCTGGAAACCCTTGATATCCGGGTATTTACGCAGGATTTCGCGCGCTTTTTCGTAAGCTCTGTTGGCGTCGTTGAAGGATTCATTCTTGGGGGACACCAGCTGCATCTGCGGGTACTTCTTGGCGTTTTCGGCGCCGCCGTCGGCCCACTGCACGTGGGTCAGGCTGCCGAGGGAACCGACGAACGACGTCCATTTCCCGCTTTTGCCCATGCATTGCGCCAGCTGTTCGTTGAAGTGGGCGCCGAAAGCGGTATTATCGAACGCCTCGATATCCACCAGCGTGTTTTTCAGGCTGTCCCCCTCATGGGTAACGACCTTGATGCCGCGATCCATGGCGCGTTTGAGCACGCCTTCAATGGCCGAGGGGTCCATCGGCACCACGGCGATGGCGCTGACGTTCCTGGCCACCAGATCCTCTATCAGGCGTCCCTGCTGGGCGGCATCGGCCTTGGCCGGGCCGATCTCGCTGGTGGTGACGCCGGGATTGTCCCGGCCGTAGGCAACGACGCCTTCATTCATGCGGGTGAACCAGTTCTCGCCGGTTATCTTTACCACCGTCACGATGGACGGCGCGTCTTTCGCGAGCAGGGGCGGCGCCGCGCACAGGGCGCCCAGCGCAACGGCGAGGGCGGTAAGTTTACGTATCATTGGCATCAACGTTTCCTCATTATGGTTGTGTTGCACGTAGGGTAAGAGTTCGCCGCCGGCGCCGATAAGACGCCGGCGGCGATAAAACGCGTCACGTTCGTGACGCAAGCCAAGACCGGATATCGACGCGCGACACCGCCAGGAACAGCAGCAGCAGCAGGCCCCAGGCGCAGTCGCGGAAAAAGTTGGAAATATTCAGGAAATTGAACAGGCTGGCCAGCATCTGCAGCGCGGTGGCCGACAGCACGACGCAGACGATGCGCCCGTAGCCCCCGTCCGGCCGCACGCCGGCCATCACCACAATCAGGATGGCGATAAGTACATAGGAGCTGCCATAGTCCCACTTCACGCTGGAGGTGCGGGCGGCGATGACGATGCCGGCGATACCGGCCAGAACGCCGCTGGCGGTGTAGGTGAGAAACAGCATCTTTTTCAGCGCGATGCCGGCGTACCGCGCGGCCTTGGCATTGCTGCCCATCAGATAGAGCCGCAGGCCGAAGGGGCAAAAACGCAATACGATGCCCAGCAGCAGCGCCACCGCCAGAAACAGCGAAAAGCACAGCGGCAGGCCCAGCACCGGCGAATTGCCGAAATCGTCCAGCGGTTCGATATAGCCGATGCTGATGGCCGACCCGTTGGTCAGCACCACCGCGATGCCGGTGAAGAACATCTGCGTGCCCAGGGTGGCGATAATGGGCGTCAGGCCGGCATAGGCTATCAGGAAGCCGTTAAGCATGCCCCCCGCCAGCCCCACCAGCAGGGCGACGGCCGCGAAGGCCCAAACGAACAGCAGCGGGGCGTCATCAGCCGACACCCAGTGGCGCACCAGCAGATAGGACAGGACGCCGGCCAGATTGGCCAGGGCGATGCCGGACAGGTCGATGCCGCCATTGCCCGAAATCATCGCCAGCATGACGCCCAGGGCCAGCAACCCCAGTTCGGGCACCTGCGCCGACATGGATTGAAAGTTGTACAGGGTGATAAAGTTGGCGCCGGCAAACGCCACGCCGGCCGCTAACACCAGCACGTTGGCCGCGGCCAGAAAATTGAGCTGACGGTCCGACAGAATGTTACGCATCGATCATCTCCTCCTAACGGCGCCCTCTTTACGCTGCGCCGGTCCGGAAATCCACCGCTCAGCACATACATAAGTATGCTATATTTTACATTAGTATTTGTCGACCCGTCAGTTGCAAATATATGGCCGCGATCACTGCTGTGATAATCATGGCGTGCAGGAAATATCCGGAAGCGGGGGGAAAGCGCGGGGCGGTGCATTGAACAAGCTGGCTACGTCTACCAATAAAAAAGGCTTGCTCTTTCAGGCAAGCCTCGGGTCTGCAGTCTGACGGTTACTTTAGGCAATCCGCACAGGCATTGCGCTGAATTTGCTCGAAGAAATCGTTGCCTTTGTCATCAACCAGAATGAATGCCGGGAAATTTTCCACTTCAATTTTCCAGATGGCTTCCATTCCCAGCTCCGGATACTCAATACAATCCAGGCTCTTGATGCTCTGCTGGGCCAGCACGGCCGCCGGGCCGCCGATGCTGCCCAGGTAGAAGCCGCCGTGTTTATGGCAGGCGTCCGTCACCTGCCGGCTGCGGTTGCCTTTGGCCAGCATGATCATGCTTCCGCCCCGTGATTGCAGCAAATCCACATAGGAATCCATCCGCCCGGCGGTGGTCGGCCCCAACGAACCGGAAGCATATCCGGTCGGGGTTTTGGCCGGGCCGGCGTAATACACCGGATGATCCTTGATGTACTGCGGCAGGTCCTCGCCGTTATCGATACGCTCCTTGAGCTTGGCGTGGGCAATATCCCGCGCCACAATAATGGTACCGCTTAGTGAAAGGCGGGTGGATACCGGGTATTGGGAAAGCTGGGCGAGAATGTCTTTCATGGGGCGGTTCAGGTCCACCTTCACCGCGTCGCCTTCACCCTGCTGGCGCAGGGACTGCGGAATGTAGCGGCCCGGATTGTGTTCGAGTTTTTCAATCCAGATCCCGTCACGGTTGATTTTGGCTTTGATATTGCGGTCGGCGGAGCAGGACACGCCCATGCCCACGGGGCAGGAGGCGCCGTGGCGCGGCAGGCGGACCACGCGGATATCATGGGCAAAGTATTTGCCGCCGAACTGTGCGCCCAGCCCCAGGTTCTGCGCTTCCGCCAGCAATTCCTGCTCCAACTGCACGTCGCGGAAGGCCTGTCCGTGTTCATTGCCTTCGGTTGGCAGACCGTCATAATAATGGGCGGATGCCAGTTTGACGGTTTTCAGCGTGCTCTCCGCTGAAGTGCCCCCAATCACAAACGCGATATGATATGGCGGGCAGGCGGCGGTTCCCAGCGTGCGCATTTTTTCCACCAGATAGGTTTTCAGCTTCCCGGGGCTTAGCAGCGCCTTGGTTTCCTGGTAGAGATAGGTTTTGTTCGCCGAGCCGCCGCCTTTGGCGATGCACAGGAACTTATATTCGTCGCCATCCACGCTGTAGAGGTCAATTTGCGCCGGCAGGTTGGTGCCGGTGTTCACTTCTGTATACATATCCAGCGCGCTGTTTTGTGAGTAGCGCAGGTTATCTTGGATGTAAGTGTTATAGACACCCTGCGCCAGGCGGGCCTCATCGCCGCCGCCGGTCCACACGCGCTGGCCCTTTTTACCCATGATAATCGCGGTGCCGGTGTCCTGGCAGGTGGGCAGCACGCCTTTCGCGGCGATTTCAGAATTTCTCAGAAATTGCAGCGCAACGTATTTGTCGTTTTCGCTCGCCTGCGGGTCATCAAGAATGGACGCCACTTGCTGCTGATGGGCAGGACGCAACATAAACGCGGCATCGTGGAACGCCTGTTGCGCCAGCAGCGTAAGGGCTTCGGGGGCAACCTTCAGCATTTCCACCCCCTCAAACTCAGTGATGGAAACATGGTCCCGGCTTAACAGATAGTATTCGGTGTCCTCGTGGGAAGAGGGAAAAGGGTTTTGGTAATGGAACGGTTTATTCGACATTTTTCGCTCACTTCATCCGTTATTGTATTGTCGCCATTCATCCAGGGATCTTCGGGAAATATCAATGGCGACATCTTGTTCATTTTGCCGCGGCCAAGCCGCCGTTTCGACGGGCCGGCTGCGGTGATGGATAATGACCTATGCCTTCGTGCTTGCGTATCTGCGGCCCGGCCGTTTATCAGAACGTCATCGCCACCCAAGGATAACCAATAACCACCGGCGCAACCAAGACGACGGCGCCAAAAATGGTACCCAGTCGCCAATAATCGCCATATTTTATGCTCTGAATAATTGGATTTGCAGGAAGGCGGCGACGCGGCGACAATCCTGCCTGGAGCGGATTTCAACGCTGCTTGCAGCGGCCCCGTAGGAGCGAGGCCCTGGGGGGGCGAGAATTGCCAACGCACCGGCAACGTGAAGTATGGCGGGTATATACGTTAATGCGGGACCCTTAGCCCTGGCTGGAGACCACGGGTAAAGACCACTTGCCATAATTGAATATCCCTGGCCCGAAATGCCCCTGCGCAGGCATTAAGATAATAGATAAACATTCTTTTGAATCGTTCGGAATAATTCACCTTCAACTGAGGCCATTCCGCCAGGAAATGCTCATGCCAAGCCATTAATGTTTTATCGTAATCTGAACCGAAGTTATGCCAGTCTTCCATGACAAAGCGTTTTTCACTGGCGTTGGCAATTTGTTTTATCGAGGGAAGGCACCCATTAGGGAAGATATATTTATTAATCCAAGGATCAACATTATGGGTTGTTTGATTGGCGCCGATAGTATGCAGAAGAAAAATACCGTCCGATTTCAGGCAGCGGTCGACAACCTTGAAATAAGCGTCGTAATTTTTCGGGCCGACGTGTTCAAACATGCCCACGGACACGATGCGGTCATATTGCTGCCGTATATCACGGTAGTCCTGCAATAGAATCCGGATGTCCAGTCCGCCGTAATGCTTGGCCGCAAAAGCTTGCTGCTCGGCGGAGATGGTTACGCCATGAACGGTGACGCCGAAGTTTTGCGCCGCGTAGGCCGCCAGTCCGCCCCAGCCGCAGCCGATGTCCAGCAGCGTCATACCCGGCCGGAGCCGGAGCTTGTTACAGATCATATCCAGTTTATCCCGCTGAGCATCATACAGGTTGTCGGCCCGCTTCCAGTACCCGCAGGAATACTGCATGTAGGGGTCAAGCATCAGGCAGAACAGGTCATTGCCCAGATCATAGTGCTCTTTTCCCACGATCCAGGCGCGTTTCCTTGACTGGAGGTTGGTTAGCCGGGCAATGGCAATGCGTAGGATATCATGAACGCGAGACGGCATTTTTTTATCGAGACGGGCGCTTAATAGTCGTTGAAAGAATATATCCAGCCTGCGGCACTCCCACCAGCCGTCCATATAGCTTTCGCCCAGCCCGACGGATCCCTGTTGTAATACCCGTTTGAAAAACAGCGAATTGTTGACCTGAATATCCCAGGGCTCTGAGCCATTGATACTAATGCCGGCCTGGTTAAGCATACTGTCCGCAATACGACGCCATTCGTTTTTATTACCGCGGCTATTGACCACGCTTATATCATTCATAATGTCACCCTGGTTCAATCCTAAATGACGACGCTAACCGCTCACGGTAACAGGCCATAAATTAGAGGCTATTTGCAATCGCGGATGCGACGGATTTATTATCGAACAAATCACGCAGGCCCGTGTTATCATAAAAGGACAATCTATGTAGATTAACGGCCATTCCATGCCATACCCGTCCCGTTTGCCCCTCCATGAGGACGCGATGATTCAGCTGGTCGCGGTGCCTGACCGACTGACTCTGCCCCGTTCCGTTTTTTTCCGCACCTGCTTTTTGCCAAAAGGCGTGCTCATCAGCCAGCATCAGCACCCGTTTGTCGAGTTTCTCTACGCCCGCGAAGGCGGGATGCGCGTAGAGATCGAAGGAAAGGCGCTTATTGTGCCGGGCTTCCACGGCATCTGGATCCCGGCGAATGTACCCCATCGTCTTCTGACCACCAGCGATGTGCTGCTGGAAAGCCTCTATATCGAACAGGATTCCGTAACGATCAATCACAATAACTGCCGGGTGGTGGTGATCAGCAGCTTCGTCAGGGAATTCATCCATCATGCGACGGAACATGTGCCAGAACAGTACGACAGCGCCGGGGATGACGGCATGCTGGTCAATGTGCTGAGCGCACAGATCCAGAAACTGCCGGATGCCGGTTTTTCACTAGCGTGGCCGGTCTCCCAGACATTGATGCGTGTGTGCCGGGAAATCCAGGAAAAGCCGGATGAGGAGCACAGTATTGATAAGTGGGCGGCCAACACCGGCATGTCGGTACGGACCTTTTCGCGCCGTTTCAAGAAAGAAACCGGCGTCGCCTTCGGCGAATGGAAGAAACGGATGCGGCTTCTGGAGTCCGTGATCATGCTGAAAAATAATCGCAGCGTAACCCAAGTGGCTCTGGACCTCGGCTACTCCGGCAGCGCCTCTTTCTCCTATGCTTTCCGGCAGATGTTTGGCGTACCGCCGACCCGCTATTAGAGGTTGACCCGCCGCCTTTGCCATCAGTGCATGGCAATCAGCAGCGGGAACAGGAAGGGCGCCACCAGCGAGGTAATGATCCCGCAAATGACCAGCGCGAGCGAACTGAACGCCCCTTCTTCATAATCCAGTTCGGCGCAGCGGGCGGTACCCAGCGCGTGGGAGGCCGAGCCCATCGCCAGGCCGCGCGATGCTTTGGTATGGATATGCATCGCGTTCAGGAGAATATGTCCGAATACCGCTCCCAGTATCCCGACAAAGATCACGCAAACCGCGCTGATGGCGGGAATACCGCCGATACTGTTGCCCACCGCCATTGCGATGGGCGTAGTGACGGATTTGGGCATGATGGACGCGGCAACGGCGGGTGTGGCGCCCAGCCGCAGCGCAATCCATGTGCCGGAGATCATCGCCACCAGACTGCCGAGGAAGCAGATGCTGATAAGTGACTTCCACCGCCGCCTGATCTGGTGCAACTGCTCATACAGCGGATAGGCCAGCGCCACGACGGCGGGCTGAAGCAGGCTGTTGAGCAGCTCGCTGCCATTGAAATAACGGGTGTAGGGTATTTTTGCCAGTATTAATAAAACTATCAGTATGATCATCGAAATCAGCAACGGGTTGAATAACGGATTATTCAGCCGTGCCGCCAGCCGGCGAACCAGGAAAAACACTACCAGCGTCAGCGGTAGCGACCACCAGATATCATGAAGCATGGTTTATTCCTTTCTTGCCATCGGCTTTGACCAGCGATGCTTTTTCCCGGTGTATGGCGTGCGAACACCAACTCACCGTAATAAGTACAATCAGGGTGCTGGCGGAACAGGAAACGACCACCGGGGCGAATTGCGCCCGTAATAAATCAAAATACTGCATGACGCCGACACCAATGGGCACAAACAGCAGCGACATATGGCGGATCAACAGATGGCATCCTGGTTTTACCCATTGGCTTGGGATGATTTGTAACGACAAGAGCATAAACAGGATAAGCATGCCGATAATGCTGCCCGGCAGCGTGACGGGTAATACGGCGGCAATAGCGACTCCGGCATATAAACAAGCATAAATCAGTAAAAACGCACGGAGCAGCTGAGAAAAACGGGTGATGAATAGAGACATGACGTTTTTTTTACCAAAAGTAATGGGCCAAAGAATTGAGGCTTATTATCATGCAATTGATCTGTCTTTATTTATTAAATGAAGACAATCTCTATCTATTTAAGGACAAAATCGCCGCGATTATCAGGGCGGTTTAGTGCAGTCCCGTTAAATGGAAATGACGTGTATTGACCTGCGCTTTAACATAGCAGCCACTGATAAACAGCAATTTTGTTACAAAATTTCGGCGTCGGACCGGCGCAAAAATCACGTTGAAAGGTAATACTGTGACTAATGAATAATTTCTGGTGAAAGTGAAGATGCGGTCCTGGCTCAATGAATGCTGATAAGCCCCAACGTTTTTTTGACGGTCACAACGATCTGTTGCTGAATTTGTGGCTGCATCATGGCGCCAACCCGGCGGAGGCCTTTTTCGCCGGCCTGGCGCCTGGGCATCTCGATTATCCGCGCATGGGCCGCGGCGGTTTTGCCGGCGGCTTGTTCGCGGTATTTGTACCGCCGGCGGCCTATCTGGCCCAGATGCGCAAACGGGCGTCAGCCGCCGTTGCAACCCAGAGCGATCCATTGGCCATTACCACGGCGCAGATAGCGATATTGCATCAACTGGCGCAGGGTTCCGCGGGCCGGGCCCGTCTGTGTGGTTCAACGGATGAAATTGAATATTGCCTGCGGCATAATGTGCTGGCGATGGTGTTGCATATTGAAGGGGCGCAAGCCCTCGATCCGGATCTGCTGTTGCTGGATCAATTTTACCAGCAGGGCCTGCGCAGCATCGGCCCGTTCTGGAATGAACAAAACCAGTTTGGCGCCGGCGTGACGGGAGATTTCCCCGGATCGCCTGATAGCGGTCCCGGCATGACGCCGGCAGGCAAGGCGCTGATTCATGCCTGTAATCAGAAAAAGATTCTGATCGATCTGTCGCATATGAATGAAAAGGCGTTCTGGCAAACCGCCGAACTGAGCGACGCACCCTTAGTGGCGACCCATTCCAATGCGCATGCCCTTTGCCCGCAGCCGCGCAATCTCACCGATGGCCAACTGGCGGCCATTGCCGCCAGCGATGGCCTGGTGGGCGTCAACTTCGGCACGGCATTTGTGCGGGCGGACGGCAAGCGCGAAGGTGATACGCCGATAACCGACATCGTCACGCATCTGTGCTACCTCATGGACAGGGTGGGTGAAGACAGGGTGGGCTTCGGTTCCGATTTCGACGGCGTTAACGTGCCGAACGCCTTGGGTGATGTGGCGGGCATGCCCTGCTGCTGGGGGCGATGGCCCATGCGGGGGTCAATGACGCATTGCGCGAAAAGCTCGCCTGGCGCAACTGGCTCAGGGTGTTGAAGCGCACCTGGTCTTAGCAGGGAATAGAATTTTTGTTGTTCTTCGGATTACCCCCCAGAGTATGGGGGTCAGTGATCCTTCATTTTAACGCTAAGAGGAGAAACATGATGACTGTGTGGACAAAACCGACGTTCGTAGACCTGCGTCTGGGTCTGGAAGTGACTCTGTACATTTCCAACCGTTAATCTCTGATGCCCGCGCTGTTGCGGGCATATTCTTTTTTAATTCCCGGTCAGCTTATGCAGATAAAAGTGTTAGGCTCCGCCGCGGGCGGAGGATTTCCCCAATGGAACTGCAATTGTGGAAACTGCCGGGGCGTACGCGCCGGCACGATAAAAGCCTCCCGGCGGACGCAATCTTCCATTGCCGTAAGCGATAACGGCACGGAATGGGTGCTATGCAATGTATCCCCCGATATTTGCCATCAAATCCTGGCGACCCCGGAATTGTCGCCTCCGCCCGGCGTGCTGCGCGGTACCGGCATCGGCGCCATTATCCTTACCGACAGCCAGATCGATCATAGCGCGGGCTTGCTCAATTTGCGGGAAGGCTGCCCGCACCAGGTATGGTGCACCGCCGAGGTCCATCAGGATCTCACCTCCGGTTTTCCGGTGTTCAATATTCTTTCGCACTGGAACGGCGGGCTTGAGCATCACCTTATAGTGCCCGGGCGGCCGTTCAGCGTCGCTGTGAGCCGGACGCTGCAATTTACGCCTATTCCGCTGCTGAGCAATGCTCCGCCTTATTCCGCGTACCGCGACCGTCCGCTGCCGGGCCATAACATCGCGCTGTTTATTGAAGACGGCCGCAGCGGCAAAACCCTGCTTTACGCGCCCGGCCTGGGCGACCCGGACGACGTGTTGATGCCGTGGCTGCGCAAGGCGGACTGTCTGCTGATTGACGGCACGCTGTGGCGTGATAACGAACTCGCCCTCACCGGCGTGGGCCGGCATACCGGCAAAGACATGGGGCATCTGGCGCTGGGGGAAGAGCAGGGGCTGGCGGCGCTGCTGGCCTCGCTGCCCGCTCAGCGCAAGATTCTGATTCACATCAATAATACCAATCCCATCCTCGATGAAGACTCCGCTGAACGGCAAAGTCTGACGCGGCAAGGCATCGAAGTGAGCCGGGATGGGATGCTGATTGAGGTATAGCCATGACACAGACGCAACCGCTGTCTCCCCGGGCCTTTGAACAGGCGCTGCGGGACAAAGGCGCCTACTACCATATCCACCATCCCTACCATATCGCCATGCATAACGGCCAGGCGACCCGTGAACAGATCCAGGGCTGGGTGGCGAACCGCTTTTATTATCAGACCAGCATCCCGCTGAAGGACGCAGCCATCATGGCGAACTGTCCGCATCCGGACGTGCGCCGCAAATGGGTGCAACGCATCCTGGACCATGACGGCCACGGCGGCGGCGGCGACGGCGGCATCGAGGCCTGGCTGCGCCTCGGCGAGGCCGTCGGCCTAAAGCGCGAAGCGCTGCTGTCCGATGACATGGTGCTGCCGGGCGTGCGCTTTGCGGGGGACCCTTATTTCAACTCCGCCCGCCGCGCCAACTGGCAGGAGGCCGCGTGCAGCTCCCTCACCGAGCTGTTTGCGCCGCAGATCCACCAGGCGCGCCTCGATACCTGGCCCGGCCACTATCAGTGGATCGAAGCGGAAGGCTATGACTACTTCCGCAGCCGGCTGAGCCAGGCGAACCGCGACGTGGAGCATGGGCTGCAGCTGGCGCTGGAGTATTGCGACAGCGTGGAGAAACAGCAGCGCATGCTGGAAATCCTGCAGTTCAAACTGGACATTCTCTGGAGCATGCTGGATGCCATGAGCATGGCGTATGAACTGAAACGTCCCCCTTACCATACCGTCACCACCGGGTCGGCCTGGCACAAAACGAGGCTGGTATGATGGAGCCGACGCTATCGCAGACGCCGGTGTTCCGGCGCGGTTTTCGCCTGCAGTGGGAAGAGACGCAGCAAAGCCATGTGATCCTCTACCCGGAAGGCATGGCGAAGCTCAATGACAGCGCCGCCGCCATTTTGCAACTGGTGGACGGCAAGCGCACCCTTGGCGATATTATCGCCGATCTCTGTGCCCGGTTTCCCGAGGCGCAGGGGCTTGGCGATGACGTCAGCGAATTTTTCGGCCAGGCCTACCGGCAAAAATGGATTATCTTTCGTGAATGATCAAAAACCGGCGGTTAATCCGCCGCTCTGGCTGCTGGCGGAACTTACCTACCGCTGCCCGCTGCAGTGTCCGTACTGCTCTAATCCCCTCGATTTCGCGTCGCAGGATAACGAGCTGACCACCGCCCAGTGGATCGAGGTGTTCAAGCAGGCGCGCGCCATGGGCAGCGTACAGCTCGGTTTTTCCGGCGGCGAGCCGCTGATGCGCAAAGATCTGGCAGAGCTTATCGGCGCCGCCCGCGGTCTCGGCTTCTATACCAACCTTATTACGTCGGGTATCGGCCTGACGGAGAAAAAGCTGCAGACCTTCGCCGACGCCGGCCTTGATCATATCCAGATCAGTTTCCAGGCCAGCGATGAAAGCCTGAACGCCGCGCTGGCGGGGTCGGAAAAAGCCTTCCGGCAGAAGCTGGCGATGGCAAAGGCGGTAAAGGCCCATGGCTATCCCATGGTGCTCAATTTCGTGCTGCACCGCCATAACATCGATCAGATTGACCGCA
The DNA here is from genome assembly GCF_016865525.2 of Sodalis ligni. Lineage (NCBI taxonomy): Bacteria > Pseudomonadati > Pseudomonadota > Gammaproteobacteria > Enterobacterales > Bruguierivoracaceae > Sodalis > Sodalis ligni. Next base: position 2,396,400 of record NZ_CP075169.1, read on the forward strand.
TCATTGAGCTCTGTATCCAGCTTGAAGCGGATGATGTCGAGCTGGCCACCTGCCAGTTCTACGGCTGGGCCCAGCTGAACCGGGAAGGATTGCTGCCGACCCGGGAGCAAATCGAGCGCGCCGAGCAGGTAGTGAAGCGCTATCGTGAACGCATGGCGCAGAGCGGCAGTTTGACCAATCTGCTGTTCGTTACGCCCGATTACTACGAAGAACGCCCCAAGGGCTGCATGGGCGGCTGGGGCGCCATCTTCCTCAGCGTCACGCCGGAGGGCACCGCGCTGCCGTGCCACAGCGCACGCCAGCTACCGGTGAAATTCCCTTCGGTGCTGGAGCATGACCTGGACCATATCTGGCGCCACTCCTTTGGCTTTAACCGCTATCGCGGTTTCGACTGGATGCCGGAGCCGTGCCGCTCCTGCGATGAAAAGGAGCAGGATTTCGGCGGTTGCCGTTGCCAGGCATTTATGCTGACCGGCAGTGCCGACAATGCCGATCCGGTCTGTGCAAAATCATCCCACCACGACAAAATTCTCGCCGCGCGCGAGGCGGCCAACCGCACGCGGACGCAGATCCATGAGCTGCAGTTCCGCAACCGCGTCAACTCGCAGTTGATCTTCAAAAACAGCCCATGAACGTGAACGGGGACCGGCAGGAAGAGCAGCTTCGGCTGCCAAATGGTTTACGCCTCTGCCTGCGGCATGAGGCGCAGGCGACAGAGGCCGCCGCGCTGCTGCGGGTGGACGCGGGGGGCGATGACGAACCGCCGGCCTGGCCGGGCCTGGCCCATCTGCTGGAACATCTGCTTTTCGCCGGCAGCGGCGCCTATCAGCAGCAGCAGCGTCTGTTAGCCTGGATTCCGGCGCAGGGCGGCCGGCTGAACGCCACCACCCGCGGCGACCGGACCGCCTTCTTTTTTGCCGTCGATCCTCCGAAGCTGGCGCCGGGCCTGGCGCGTCTGGTGGATATGCTGGCCGCGCCGCTGTTTGATCCTGCCGCCCTCGAACAGGAGATAAACGTCATCGAGGCCGAGTATCGGCTGCTGATGAACGATGCGGATACCCTATGCGACGCGGCGCAGTTGTCCCTGTTCGAGGGGACGCCGGCCCTGGCGCGTTTTCAGGTGGGCAGCCGCGCCGGGTTCGGCACGGACCTGCCGTCTTTGCTCCGCGGACTGCGGGAGTTTCATCAAAACCATTACCACGCCGGCAGCATGACGCTGTGGCTGCAGGGGCCGCAGCCGCTGGCTGAGCTGCGCGCCCTGGCCGGCAGCTGCGGCGTCCAACTGCCCGCGGCCCGGACCGCCGCCCGGCGCTGACGGCGCCGGGCGATGACATGCTGAATACCGGGTCCGGCAGTGGCGGCGTCTGCCCGCCCGACCCCGGCGGCGCTCCGGCTGACGGCGCGGGGCGACGCCATGCTGAATGCAGCGGGTCCCCGCGGCTGCGGCTGAGTTTTGCCCTGAACGGCTGGCGGGATTGTGATGCCGGCTGGTTTGGCGTTTTGCGCGTGCTGTTGAATGACGAGGCGGACGGCAGCCTGATGGCCTGGCTGCGAGAGTGCGAGTGGTGCGACGGCGCACGCCTTATCCTCAGTTGGCGCGGTCAGGATGCGGCCATCGCGGCGGTGGAATTTACCTTAACCCGGGCCGAACCCGCCGTCGGCGCGCAGGTGGAGCGGGGGTTTTTGTCTTGGCTACAACAGTTGTCCGCCCTGTCGGATCAACAGCTGCGCCATTATGCCCGGCTGGCGCAGCGGCGCTTGAACAGCCAAACGCCGCTGGATCAGCTGCGGGACCTGGCTTTTGATGCCCCCGCGCTGCACCGCATCGCCCCTCCTGCCTGGCAGCGCTGGCTATCTCGATTCCGGCCGGAGGGCGTCAGCCGTTTGTGGATAACCGGGCAGGTAAGGGGGGATCCGGTGCGCAGCCGGGGTTTCGACCTGCGGCTCGCCCCGTTCATTTTGCCTGCCGTGACGCCCGCTCGGCCGCCGACGCTCCGTTTTTATGCCGGCAACGCCTCCCCCCGGACGCCACCCTTGCCATGGAGGCCCCCGGTATCGCCGAACGCCCCGCCGGCCGAGTCCGTCCCACTGCGGCACATCGCGGCGAATGAGGCTCCGGTACTGATGCTTTATCCGGCGCCCGGCAGTGATTTTACCGAGGTGCAGGGGCATATTCTGCAGGCGGCGCTGCGGGCGCTAGGGGGAAATCTGGTGCATATCGGGGGAGAGCTGCGCATCGAGCGGCGGCAGGATGTCTGGCTGCTACAGCTTGGTGCCGATGAGATGACAATGCCCGCCGCGCTGGAGGCGATAAGCGCACGGCTGCGGGTTCTGACCCAGGCGGTCATCCGCCAGGGACGGCGCGCCCGGCAATATGAACTGCGGCGCGAGCAAGAGCAAATCCCGGTGCGCCGGCTGCTGAGCCAACTGCCGCGCTGGCTGCGGACGGCGGACGGGGCCGGAGCGGAGCAGGGACCGGAGCAAGAGGATGGCGCCTCCCGCCGGCTGACGGAAATCTCCTGGCAGGGGACGCTCTACGGCGGGTCCGACGGGCTGCGCCAAACGCTGTCCCGCATGCTGGGCCGTTTTCCCGGCGCCTTTACGGCAGCGTCGTTCCCGGCCGCGGCGGATGCGGCATGTTCATCCGCTGCCGCATTTCCTCCCTCGCCGTGCTTGCATCCGGCGATGCGCCGGCTCGCGCATTCCGCGGGCAACCGGCCGCGGCGCGCTATACGCTGACGCAGGACCTGGGAGATAACGCCATGATACTTTTTTGCCCGCCGCCGGCCGCCGACGTCGACACCCGGCTGGCCTGGCGTCTGCTGGCGCTGATTTACCAGCCGCTGTTCTTCCAACAGCTGCGCGTGGAACAGAATATCGGCTATGTGGCCAGCTGCGGCTTTCATAATACGGTCTGGCATGAAGGCGTACTGTTTGCGCTGCAGTCACCGCATCTTAACGGTGAAGAACTGTTTCAGCGCACGCTATCATTTTTGCGGCAAATGGAACAGCGGCTTGGCGAGATGCCGGCGGATCGGCTGGCAGAGCGGCGCTCCACGCTTTGGCGGATGCTGGCCCACCGGGATGCAAACCGCTTTATCCGCGCCGGCCAGGAATGCTTCGCCCTTGACCTGGCGCTCACCACGCCGCAGGCACAAGCGCGCCTGGCACACATGGACCAAAAGAGGCTCAGGGGCTGGCATCGGGTTTTTACCGACTCCGCCACACACAGCGTCGGCAGCCTGTTGGCCATCACCGTCCCTAAGGCCCCCTAGGCGGTTGAAGTCAGTTAAGTAAAATTTATTGATTAATCGTAATTAAATATGACTGTCACCCCGTCATCGATTCCCGGCCAGCGGTTTAATTCTATATTTTTATAGCAAGGATTTGTCAGAGAAATGGATTGGAGCATCGCAAGGTTCTCGTGCCTGATTCTCATTAATCCTTATATTTTCTGATGTAAATAAAAAGAAAGACAACCGCAAACCGTCGGCCCGGATCACTCTTAAAGGCTGTCTGCTCCTTCATACACATTTTCAAATACAGGGTTATTCTATGGAGAACACAATACATCCAAAACGCCCCTGGCTCATCGCGTTATTACTGCTGTTAATAGGCTTGGCGATGACGATTGGCGGTGTCTGGCTGACCGCGCTGGGCGGCTCGCCGTTTTACCTGCTGGCCGGCATCGCACTGCTGATAGACGCGGGATTGGCCTGGCGCAGGCATAGCGCCGCGCTGTGGGTTATGGCGCTTATTCTGCTGGCCACCATAATCTGGTCTCTCTCTGAGGTGGGCTTCAACTTCTGGCAGCTTGAGCCGCGCCTGGTCATGGTGACGGTGCTCGGCATCCTGCTGCTGCTTCCCTGGGTGCGCCGCAAATTATTTCCCGTCGCCCGCGCGGCGGGACTGGCACTGGGGATAGCCGTGGTCGCCGCCGTACTGGTGATGATCTTTGCCGCAACCCGGCCGGTAGGCGTTTCCGGCACAGCGGACTTCACCGCCCGGACACAGGATGCCCATGATACATCGGTGCCCGACAGCGACTGGCTCTATTATGGCCGCACGGCGCACGGCGATCGCTTTGCCCCCCTCGATCAAATCAATGCCGGCAATGTGCAAAACCTCAAGCTCGCCTGGAGCATGCGCACCGGCGATACCATGCAGCCCGGTGAAGATCAGGGCGGTACCGATGCCGGGCATGAATTCAACTTTGAAGACACGCCAATCAAAGTCGACAATACCCTCTATGTCTGCACCGGCCACAGCTGGGTTGAAGCCATCGATGCCGCCACCGGCAAAGTTAACTGGAAATTCAATCCTAACGCCGATACCAAGGCGGATGTCTATCTGGCCTGCCGCGGGGTCAGCTACTACAAGGCTCCCGAAGGGACGGTAACGGATTGTCCGGAGCGTATTATCGCCCCGGTGCTGGATGCGCGCATGATGGCGCTGAACGCCAAGACCGGCCGGCTTTGCCAGGATTTCGGCGATCACGGCTATGTTTCGCTGACGCAATATCTCGGCCATGTCCCCGCCGGCTACCATTTTGTCACGTCGCCGCCGATGGTGGTAAACGATCGGGTCATTCTCGGCGGATGGATATTTGACAATCGGGCGACCAATGAGCCCTCCGGCGCGGTACGCGCTTTCAATCCCATCAACGGACAGCTGATTTGGGCCTGGGACATCGGTCATAATCCGGAAAACTGGACACCGGGTCCGAATGATGAATTGACGCGCGGTACGCCCAACGCCTGGGGCGTATATACGGCAGATCCCAAACTCGGGCTGGTTTATCTGCCCACCGGCAACGCCACGCCTGACTACTACGGCGGCGAACGCCGTCCGTTTGACGAAAAATACAGCAGCTCCACCGTCGCACTGGACATCAACACCGGCGCCCCTCGCTGGCATTTCCAGAACGTTCACCACGACCTGTGGGATTTTGACGTTCCGGTGGGCCCGTCGCTGGTGGATCTGCCCGGTCCGGACGGCAACCCGGTTCCTGCGCTGGTGCAAACCACCAAACGGGGCGAGTTTTTCATGCTGAACCGCGAGACCGGCCAGCCCATTGCGCCGGTAGAAGAGAAAAAAGTGCCCCAGGGCGCGGTGCCGGGGATCATACCTCGCCGACCCAAGCCTTCTCGGTGGGCATGCCTTCTCTGGCGCCAAAGGATCTGACCGAGCGCTCGCTGTGGGGCGCGACCCTCATTGATCAGATGGTATGCCGGATCCAGTTCCGTAATTCCGTCTATCACGGCCAGTTCACTCCGCCCCAGCTGAAAAATACCATTGTTTATCCCGCCTTCGACGGCGTGATCGACTGGCACGGCGCAAGCATCGATCCCACGCACAAGATCCTGATTGCCAATGCCAATTACATACCCTTTATGGTAAGCCTGGCGCCCCGCGGTCCCGCGGAACAGCAAGGCCTGGTACAGAAATGGAATGGCAGCGGCAACGAACCGCCGGTGAAAGGGAATTTCTCCCCCCAGTACGGCACGCCTTATATTGGTAAAGTCCATCCCTGGCTTGACCCGATAGGCGTCCCCTGCAACCCGCCGCCGTGGGGCACCCTGACCGCCATCGATCTGGTTAAACGCCAAATCATCTGGCAGCATCCCATCGGCACCACCCGCGATACCGGTTTGTTCGGTACCCACACCAACGTGCCGTTGCCAACGGGTATCTTCAATATCGGCGGCAATATGGTGACTAAAGGCGGGCTGGTATTTATCGGCGCCACGGCGGATGATTATCTGCGCGCCGTGGATGAACGCACGGGCAAGGTGGTATGGAAAGCGCGTTTACCCGCCGGCGGACAGGCCACGCCCATGTCTTACACCGTGGGGGGTAAACAGTACATCGTGATTGCGGCGGGGGGCCATGCCGGACTGGGCACCCGCTCGGGGGATTACGTTCTGGCTTATGCATTGCCTTAAGCCCGCCCTCGGCACTATCCTGCGCACCTCGCCAGGTTAGGGCTATTCTCTCCGGCTCCCGCAACGGGGGCCGGAAATCGCTTAACCTCCATCCGGGCGTTTTAGAAAACAGCGCATAGGTATCCTCTCTTGCCCGTGGACTTCCCGTAATAATCTTTCGGATCGGGATGATAACCGATGGCTTTACCGTCGCCTTGCGCGGCACACTCTTTATTTCCCTCATCCTGATACATCGCGGGGACGGGGCCGAATAATTTTGCGTTATTCCAAAACTGTTTTTGCCCCGGCGGGCTAACGAGCTTAGGCGAGGTTGCCGAGGGCTTATCGCCAGGGGTGAAATTAAAATAGGCACAGCCGGACAAGAGCATGACATAGACGCCAAAGATAATTGAAGTCAAAATTTTACCATAATATGTATACCTAATGATTAGCTGCGTGTGTAATAATCTCGGTATGATAAAACCATCGAGATAAAAGGTTTGATAAAATTAAAATCATTACATTGTGGTTATTTCATATTCACTGAAAAATGCCGGATTTTTACCTGCCCTCGCTCCAATAAATTATTGTGTTTTATAATTAAGCTTTAAAATATATTTACACCCTTTAATCATTACTGGCATCTTTTTAAGCTACATCGCATTATTGAAAGTAGCAATTGCGACTTTTAGAATACATTGCAATAAACCTAATTTGAGAAAAAACTTATATGAGAATAATTAAAATTTGATTACTTTCAAGTATTAATGAGGAAATTAACTTATTAACTCAGATGAAAACTTACCGCACATATTATTAAGTGCTGATTCCGGCAAATTGCTGTTGCTGGCATTGCCATTGACGTTTATTAATGGCGTCTTGCTCCAAAACTCATGTTCATCGCATTTTTCTATTGCGTACGGTTAAACGACCAGGGGGCCGGCCAATTTTCTCTTTGCCGCAGCGTACCGGCTGCGGCGTTGCGCCAACTTGAGCGGGGGAAAATTGCTGCGACAGCACTTTTTGGCCTTATCCCGGCCTGTCCGGCGGTTATTTTAGACTTAATAAGGTGGCAAGTTACGCTTTTCGAATAAGGGAGGGGGCAATGCATAAACATCGGTTGCGGGTCGGTATTATCGGATTACAACCCGGGCAAAGCTGGGCCGCACGGGCCCATATTCCCGCTCTGCGGGCATTGCCGGATCGGTTTGACATCGCGGGCGTGGCCAACAGAAGCCGCTCAAGCGCCGAAGAGGCAGGAAAAGCCTATAATATTAGAGCCTTCGCCAGCGTGGACGAGCTGGTGAATTCCCCGGATGTGGATATCGTCACGGTGACGGTAAGGGTTCCCAATCATAAAGAGGTGGTCAGAAAAGCGATTGCGGCAGGTAAATCCATTTATTGTGAATGGCCTCTTGGCCGGGATCTCGGCGAAGCCGAAGCGCTCGCCGCGATGGCGGCGGAACACCGGATTAAAACCGTCATCGGTACCCAGGCGCGGCTGGCGCCCGAAATGCTTTACCTGCGCGAGCTTATGGATAAGGAATATCTGGGCGGGATACTTTCGTCTGCTGTTTTAGCCTACGGCAGGGGCTGGGGCGCCACCATCAGCGACGAGAAAAGGGAAAGCTATCTACTGGATAAAGCCAACGGCGCCACCATGTTATCCATCCCGGTGGGCCATACGCTGGCGGCGATGCAGGATATCATCGGCAGTGTCAAAAAGGTTTCATCCAACGTCGGCAACCGGCGCAATTCGGCGCTTTCTTTACAGGATGGGAAATCCATCGCCATGACCGCCCCGGATCAGGTGCTGGTTAATGGCGTGACCGATAACAATATCCTGTTCTCTCTCCATTATCGCGGCGGGACTGCGCCGGACGGCCATGGCTTGATTTGGGAGCTGAACGGGACAAAAGGCGTTATCAGAATTACCGGCCCGTCGGGACATACGCAGATGGTCCCTCTGAAGATTGAATGCTGCCTGTTTGGCGATACCGCCTTCAAACCGGTGCCGGTGCCGGAAACCTTTTTACAGGGCGGTCCCGCGGATGTGATTCCGGGTAATGTGGCCAGAATGTACAGCAGGCTGGCGTCGGATTTACAGACCGGCATGCACACCGCCACCGGTTTTGGTGATGCGGTACGATTGCATCGTTTATTAACAGCTATCGAAAAGTCATCAGAATGCGGAACGCGCATTACAGTCTAATAGCCATACGCCCTCCGCCGGGTGAATGGGTATTGCCCCGGCGGAGTCATTCCTGCTGATTGGTTTGCTGTCCCCTAAATAACTGCGCCTAATAGTAGATCACCGAAGGGAACTCAATCCGGTTTGAGCGATCTGATCAATCGCCAAACATCACAAATCACCAACCGGACTGAGTTATGCCGATCATAGCACCCATACCCAGAAATGAACGACGCCAGATGCAAAAAATTGTCCAGAAAACGGCAGATAAGAATCATGCCAGACGCCTTATCGCCATGTTGATGTTGCACCGGGGTGAATCGCTGACTTGCGTTGCTAAAACCCTATGTGCCGCCCGTTCTTCCGTCGGACGCTGGATTAATTGGTTCACGTTATTTGGTATTGAAGGTCTGAAAAGTCTGCCACCGGGCCGTCAAAAAAAATGGCCTGTCGACGCCATGCTGCGAATGCTCAATTTGCTTGTTCAGCGCTCCCCGCAAGATTTTGGCTATCTGCGCTCACGCTGGAGTACCGAGATGTTAACGATTGAAATTAATAAGTTATTTAACTCTACGTTGCATCCTGGCTCACTTCGCCGTTGGTTGCCAGGAGCCGGCATTGTCTGGCGCAGAGCGGCTCCGACCTTGCATATTCGGGATCCTCACAGGAAGAAAAGCTGGCTGCAATTGATGAGGCATTGGCAAAGAACAGTGCTGAACATCCCGTGTTTTACGAGGATGAAGTTGATCTCGATCTCAACCCAAAAATCGGCGCGGACTGGCAGAAAAAAGGTCAGCAGAAACGCATCCCTACGCCGGGTAAAAATGAAAAACATTACCTTGCAGGTGCGCTGCATGCTGGAACGGGCAGAGTGGATTACGTGAGTGGAACACGTAAAAACTCAGGCTTGTTCATCGATATGCTATGCCAGCTGAGAAGCACGTATCGCAGCGCCAAAACGATCACCCTTATTGTCGATAATTACATCATTCACAAAAGTAAAAAGACATTGAAGTGGTTGAAGAAGAATCCAAAATTTATTCTTATTTATCAGCCGATTTACTCGCCATGGGTGAACAAAATAGAGCTCTTATGGTTAGCATTACACGAAACGGTGACCCGCAATCATCACTGTAAAACAATGTGGGAGTTACTAAAAAATGTCAGACAATTTATGAAAACCGCATCACCTTTCCCAGGCAACAAACCTGGACTAACAAAAGTGGAGCGGTAATAGGCGCAGTTATTTAGCGCCTTTTTCATCGTACCCGCACCGATCGGCGGCTTGGCCGGGGCGGTGCCGGCACCGGAGTGCGTTTCTTTTTCCTTAGGGTAAAATAGCGGTTAAAACTCTTCACGCAATAAACACGCTAATAGGAAATGACCATGAATAACACAGTAACACTCCATGCTGACCCGCTGGTCTGGGGACACGGACTGAAGGTTTTCGAAGTTTTCCTTGAGCCTACCTGTCCGTTCTCGGTGAAGGCGTTTAACAAGCTCGATGCTTTGCTGGCGGCAGTGGGCGAAGACCAGATGACGCTTAAAATCCGCCTTCAATCCCAGCCATGGCATATGTATTCCGGCGTTATCGTTCGTTATATCCTGGCTGCTTCCACGCTGCCGGCGGGTAAAGCCGATGCCAAAGCGGTACTGAAGGCCGTGGCCTTACACCGGGAAGAGTTCGAGTTCACCGATCATTGCGCCGGCCCCAATATGGACGCCACGCCCAATGATATCCTGGCCCGGTTGAAGCGCTACAGCGGCGTGGATGCCTATGCGCCTTTCGCCCGGCCCGAGCTGCAAGCCGAGGTCAAATGGCACTGCAAATATGCCCGGCAAAACGGTATCCATGTTTCGCCCACGTTTATGATAAACGGACTTGTGCAGCCGGATATCAGCAGCGGCGATGATATCAGCGAATGGGCAAAACGGATCCTGGCGTAGCGCCAAAGCGCTAGGTTGCCTTGGACTCAATGCCTCGCCGCATCTTTGCCATTATTTGAACCAAGGCCTCCCGTTCTTCGGCGGACAGCGTTTGCAGCAAGCTGTTCGAGACGCGTTCGGCCACCGGCCGGGCTATAGCCAGCATAGCGCGGCCTTCCTGAGTGAGCTGGACGAGACGGCGGCGGCTATCGGCGGGATCCGCGCGACGGGCGATGAGCTGCCGTACTTCCATGCGCCCCAGCATTTCCGCCAGGGTCGCCTTGGTGGTGGCGCTCGCCTGTCCGAGCGTGGCTTGATCGAGTCCGTCCGGCGAGAGGGCCAGCGCCTCCAGCACCGCATATTGCGGTTTGGTGAGATCGGGCATCAGCGAGGTCCACCTGGCGGTATGCTCCTGCAGGACGACGCGCATAAGGTGAAATAACGTCTTGTCAAACATCCACTCTATCCTATCCAGTATGTTTCCGTTTACGCCCGTGCGGCGGCGGAGGGGTATTATTGCCGCTGCGTGCGGCCGGCACAAGCATATCCCGGGATGACCGCTTGGCCGGCTTGACGTTCGTATGCGAACTAAATACACTGGCCGGGAAGTATCTTTAAGAAAAGTATGCTCGCATATATAGAACGTATACGAACAATAATCTATCTCTTTACTTCGATCGCGCGGCCCTCTTCGTTATCTCTGGCGCCGATCGCCTCTTCATAATGAATAGGGATTTAACATGATATTCGATGACTTGCGCCAATTCCTGAAGGCGCTTGATGAAAACGGCCAACTGCTGCATGTGAAAGAACAGGTCCAGGCCGAGCCGGACCTGGCGGCGGCGGCCAACGCCGCCGGCCGGATCGGGGATAAGGCGCCGGCGTTGTATTTCGATAATATCGAGGGTTTTACCGACGCCAGGGTGGCGCTTAATACCCTGGGTTCGTGGCCTAATCACGCTATTGCCATGGGCATGGATCCCGGCACCTCAACCAAGGACCAGGTGGCGGAATTCATCCGGCGCTGGGACGAATTCCCCGTGTCCGTGCAGCACCGTGAAAATCCGCCGTGGCAGGAAAATTGCGTCGTAGGCGACGATATCAACCTCTTTGAGATATTACCGCTGTTTCGCCTTAATGACGGCGACGGCGGCTTTTATCTGGATAAAGCCGCCGTCGTCTCGCGGGACCCGGCAGATCCCGGCAATTTCAACAAACAGAACGTCGGCATCTATCGCATTCAGGTCAAGGGCAAGCGCCGCCTCGCCATCCAGCCGGTGCCGGTCCACGATATCGCTATTCATCTCAAGGCGGCGGAAGAACGGGGCGAGGACCTGCCGGTGGCAATCACGCTGGGTAACGATCCGATTATTACGCTGATGGCGTCGACGCCTTTGCGCTATGACCAGTCGGAATACGAGATGGCCGGGGCGCTTAGGCAGGCGCCTTATCCAGTAGCGACGGCCCCGCTGACCGGGTTCGACGTGCCGTGGGGCTCGGAGGTCGTTATCGAGGGCGTGATCGAAGGCCGCAAGCGCGAACTGGAGGGGCCGTTCGGCGAATTCACCGGAAATTATTCGGGCGGACACAGAATGCCGGTGATAAGGATCGACAGGATTTCTTACCGAACACAGCCGATCTTCGAGTCCCTGTATCTCGGCATGCCCTGGACGGAAGTGGACTACCTGATCGGTCCGGCGACCTGCGTCCCGATTTACAAGCAGCTCAAGGCTGATTTTCCCGAGGTTCAGGCCGTCAATGCCATGTATACCCACGGCCTGCTGGCGATAATTTCCACCAAAAAACGGTATGGCGGATTCGCGAAAGCGGTGGGGCTGCGCGCCATGACGACGCCCCATGGGCTGGGTTATGTGAAAATGGCAATCGTGGTGGATGAGGACGTGGATCCGTTCAACCTGCCGCAGGTCATGTGGGCCCTGTCCACCAAGGTGAATCCCGCCGGGGACCTGGTACAGCTGCCCAATATGTCGGTCGTCGCGCTGGACCCCGGATCATCGCCCTCCGGCGTGACCGATAAGCTGGTTATTGATGCGACCACCCCGGTCGCTCCGGACACGCGGGGCAATTACGGATTGCCGGTACGCGATCTGCCCGAGACCGCTCAATGGATCGGCCGGCTGAATGCGCTGATCGCTAAAAACCATTGAACCGATACAGATAAGGAAAACATGATGATTTGTCCTCGTTGCAGGCATCCTAAGACGGGCGTGTTGTTTGAAAGCCCGGTCCAGGGGGTATGGACCGTGTTTCAGTGCGAGAGCTGTTTGTACACCTGGCGCACGACCGAGCCGCCGCGCCGGTCTGATCCTGAGTATTATCCGCCGGCGTTTCGCTTAAACCCCGATAGCCTTGAACACGCCGAGGCGATACCGCCGGTTCCGGATCTGGCGGCCGGGAACCGGTAGGAAACGCGGCGCTATTTTTCAGTTGCCTTCGCCGAGGCCGGATACCAAAGCGTCACCAGAATAACGGCAACGGCCATCACCAGCATCACCAGCAAAAGGGATTGCGCCGTCGCCGCGACGAATGCCTGCCGCACCGCGGGAATTTGGCTGCTCAATCCGGGTGTTGACCGGGCGTAGGCTAACGCCGCGCCAATGGATTGTGTTGTCGCACCGGGCGCCTGCGCCAGGGCGGGGGGCAGACGTGAAGGGAAGGTTGTCGCCAGCAGGCTGCCGAAAAGGGCAATGCCCAACGCGCCGCCGATTTCACGCGTGAAGCTGTTGATGCCGGCACCGACGCCGGCTTGGCGCGGCGGTAGCGAGCCGATGATAGCACTTGAAAGAAGAGGATTGGATAAACCGGATCCCATGCCGACGACGCCGATGCTCAGTGCGAAAAACCAGTAGGGCGAGTCGGTCCCGCAGTGGCGAAGCAGGCCCAGCCCGGCAACGAGCGCGACCAGTCCGGCCGCCACCACCGGCCGTGGGCCGATACGCTGGGCAAGCCTGATGCTGCGCGGCGACACCCAGAACACGACCGCCACCAGGGGCAGGATGGCAAGGCCGGCCAGCGCCGGCGGGTAGCCCTTGATGCTCATCAGATATTGGCCGTTGAGATAGAACATCGAATACATGCCGATAAAGGAAACCGCCATGCCCAGCATGCCGGCGCACAGGCCGCGGGCGCGGAAGATGCCAGGATCCAGCAGGGGATGCTTTCGCTTCGCCTCCATCCAGACAAAGATAGCCAGGAACAGCCCTGACAAGCAAAAGGCGCCGATAACCATTGCTGAAAGCCAGCCAAGCTCCTGGCCTTCAATCAGGCCCGTCAACAGGGAGAAGATACCCAGCATGAGGATGGCCGCGCCCATAAGGTCCAAGGGATGTTCATGACCGGCCAGCCTCGGGGCCAGCCATGCCGTAAGGACCAGACCGGCCAACGCCAGCGGTACCGCTACCGTGAAAATGGCTTGCCATTGTGCGAACTGCAGCACCAATCCGCCGAGGATATTCCCCAGCGCGCCGCCCAAGCCGGTCATGGCGGTCCACATGGCGATGGCATGGGATTTTTGGTGCGGCGGATAGACCTGGACCAGAAGCGCGAGGCTGTTAGGCAGAATCAATGCCGCGCCCGCGCCGGCCGCCGCCCGGCCAACCAGCAGCGCCGGCACGCCGGCGGCCGCGGCCGACAGCAGGGAGCCGAACGCCAATAAGGCCAGGCCCGCCAGCATGGTCTGCTTGCGGCCATACCGGTCGCCAATGGCGCCGGCGGGGATGAGCAGACAGCCGAAGACCACCAGGTAGGTATCGACGATCCACAGGACCGCCGTGGCGGAAGGATGGAGCGGGCTGGTGGCGATGCGTCCGATGGCCAGGTTGAGGCTGGCGCCGAGGCCGAAAACCAGGGCGGCGCACCCGACCATGACCGCAAGGAAAGCCTTGCGCCGGGCGACGGGTTCCGGCGAGGCGGGCGGCGCATCCGCCTCCGTGATGTCGGGCGTCGATGGGTTGCGCATCACGGACGCCCCTCGATTAGTTGTATGCATGATGATCTCCTTTTGGGGGATATCATCTTCTTCCTGATAGATGCAATCCAGTGCATATCACGAAGAGTATTAATGCATCATATGCATTTATAAGTCCGGGCAAGCGCTTCGCACGCGGGCCCGGAGCCAGCGATGGGCGGCATCTTTCTCGTAGCGCGGGTGCCAGGCGATGGAGATCGGCGGCGGCGCATCGATCTTCACCGGCAGGTCGAAGGCATGGAAATCCCGGCGATACCAGCCCGAGGAGCGGGCCGGCACCAGTACAATATGATCTGACTTGGCAACGATGGCGAGCCCGTCGGCAAAGTTCGCCACGGCGACGGAGATGGTTCTGCGCAGGCCCTGCAACGCCAGGGCCGCATCCACCGGGCCCTCGAAGCGGCCGCGTCGCGAAATGGACACATGGGGGTAGGCGATAAAGGCTTCAACGGTAACCGCCTGCCGCGCCAGCGGATGATTGGGGCGCACCACGCCGACAAAACGATCGCGAAAGAGCGTTTGTAAACGGATTTCCGGTCCCATGGCGGCGTCAATAACCCCGATGTCAAGGTCTATGCTCCCATCCCGCAGCGAGTCGACATCCTCGTTGCCTTCGGCCACGAAACGCAGCCGGGCTTTCGGCGCCTGTTCAATCATGGCCTGAGCGATGGCGGCGCCGAAGGTGCCGACAAAACCGTCGCTGGCCCGCAGGGTGAAGGTGCGATCGATCTGCGCCGGAACGAGCTCGCCATCGCCGCGCACCAGGTTTTCCGCGTCCTGGATAAGCTGTCGCAACTGTCTGCGGAGGGCTTCGGCGCGCGGCGTCGGCACCAAGCCTCGACCCGCGCGGACCAGCACCGGATCGTCCAGCAGATGGCGGATACGGGCAAGCTGCCGGCTCATGGCCGGGGGGCTGAGATTGATTCGGTTCGCCGCGCCGGCAACGCTGCCTTCGGACAGCAGGGCATCCAGGGCGACCAGCAGATTAAGGTCGAGGGCCGGACTGGGGGAGGGGGATGTCATGGGTTGCGTCTCGATATGGAATGCAGGTTATGCATTTATATAATAATAAAGATGCACTGTATGCAACCATGGTTAGCGGATATCTTTTTGCCACGACGCGTCGTACCGGCATATCACAACGCTAAAGGCATCCAAATGACAACACTCACGACATCCCCCCTTGCCCCACTGCTGGCCCGTCTTTTTGACGAAGCCGCCGCCGCGACGAGCCCCGCAATGGTTAGTATCCCGCGTGAGGAGCGGATGTGTCTGATGCGGAGCAAAACGGAGTATCTTGATTTTTATGAGAAGATGAAAGACCTTTGGCTTCCTGTCTCCCGCGAAACCGGCGCGCTGCTGTATATGCTCGCACGGGGCGGCGCGGCGCGGACCATTGTTGAATTCGGTACCTCGTTTGGCATTTCCACCCTGCATCTTGCCGCTGCCCTGCGGGACAACGGCGGCGGTCGTCTTATCACCACCGAGTTTGAGCCGTCGAAAGTCGCCAGGGCCCGGAAAAATCTCGCCGCCGGCGGCCTTATTGATCTGGTGGAATTCCGCGAAGGCGATGCGCTGCGCACGCTGGCCGCGGATCTGCCTGATTCCATCGATTTGCTGCTGCTCGACGGCGCCAAGTCTTTGTATCCGGACATTCTGAATCTGGTGGAAAGCCGCTTACGGCCCGGGGCGTTCATCGTTGCCGACGACGCCGACTTCAGCCCCGACTACCTGGCTTACGTGCGTTCGCCGGCGGCGGGTTATCTGTCCGTCCCCTTTGCCGGAGACGTGGAGTCCTCGCTGCGGCTGAAGTGAGCCGACTAAAGGTATTGCGCTGGCTCCCTGACCTTTTTATTGAACTTGGCGATCTTTCCCTGGATCTTCACCTGGATAGACAAGCCCGATCTGCTTTCTTATCGTATCCAGGGTTTCCATGATGAGTACGCTTTCGTCAGGGGGCATAATCGCCGAGGCCGTGCCTGTTCTGACCAGGCGTTCCATTTCAAATGCCTGGAACTGCATGCCGCGTTCGGCCACCGTCTCGGCGTAATCTTCGAGTACGTTGCCCTGATAGTCCTCAAGGCGAAATGAGGTGGGCGCGTACCAGACCGGTGCGATGACGATGCGCGCCTTGGAACCATAGATGGCGGCGGCATTGGGACCGGCGCAGTCAAGGGCGGACACGCTCGTTGAAATAGCGCCGCCCTGATGCTGCATGATGGTGGCGATTTCAGCATCGACACCCGTATCCTTGAATCGGGCCGTCGCCGTTATCGAGGTGGGAGCACCGAGAATATCGAAGGCGAAAGAGAGGGGATAAATGCCCAGATCAAGGAGAGCCCCGCCGCCAAGTTCCGGCGCATTGAGACGATGCTTTGGGTCCGTCGACAGGAATTGGCGGTGTTCGGCAGTGACCGACCGCAATTCACCCAAGACACCGGAGTCAATGATTTCATGGATACGCTTCATGTGCGGCAGGAAGCGCGTCCACATGGCCTCCAGTACGACAAGGTTCTTTTCGCGCGCGCGCTTGACTATCGTCCTGGCCTCATCGGCATTCAGCGTGAACGGCTTCTCGATAAGAACGTGCTTGCCGGCTTCCAGCGCCAGCAGGGCGGCTTGGGCATGTTGCGGATGGGGTGTCGCCACGTAGATGATATCAACGTCCGGATCCGTGACAAGCGCCTGGTAACTGCCATGTGCGCGGGGGATGCCGAACCGCCGGGCGAAAGCATCGGCCGTTTTCCCGGATCGTGATCCTACCGCCGCGACGTTCAGTCCGGACGCAACAAGATCATGGGTAAATAATTCAGCAATCCATCCGGTAGCAAGAACGCCCCAGCCAAGTGACTTTTTCATCGGTTTTCCCTCAGTTGTTCAAATGCGCCGTTGACGACCGTGAAGATTGCAAGCCGCCGGCGTTATCCTGACACAGTCGCTTATCATGAAATCACGGCACGTAATAAACTGTGACTAAACACCAACTAGACTTTGTATCTTTTTTACCATTACATCATTGCCGCTCCGGCTTGACTCACAAAATCACGCTTTCCCTGCCCAGTAAGCTCAACCAGGTGTTGATCGGGTAAAAATTCCTCTATATCGTCCGCTGTGACGTTTTAGTGTAACGTTACAGAAAAAACGATTACTAAAAACCCTTGCTCCCGCCATCCCCCTTTTTGACTCGTCGGGAACGATAATTTTGCATGCCCACGCTGAAGGATCATGATGATGAACACTCAACGGCACCCTATGTTACACCAAGTACTGGTCTGTACCTTTTTAAGCTCGGTTCTGTTCGCCGCGGGCGGCGCGGCGGCCCAGGCGCAGGCTGCGGTCAATCTGCGCGTCTACTCGTCACTGACGGCGGACGATAACTCGGCGCACTACATTTGGTTTAAGCGTTTTCAAGCCAATATCGACAACAATGCGAAACTGAAAGACCAGATTAAACTTAGTTATTTTCCAAACGGCATGCTGGGCAAAGAGGCCGATGCCATCCAACAGGTGCGCATCGGCGCCATCAACGTAATGATCTCCGGAACCTCCATCTGGGCGACGCTGGTGCCGGAAATCAGCGTACTGGACCTGGGGTATTTGTTTAAGAACTTCGACCAGGTGGGCAATGCGCTGGACGGGCCGGCGGGCAAAACGCTGTCCGATCTAATGCTTAAAAAATCCAACGTCGTTGTGCTTGGCTACGCATATAACCTTGGCGCCAGAAATATCTACACCAAAAAACCCATTGAGAAACCCGAGGATCTTAAAAACCTTAAAATACGCGTGTTGCCGGTGCCCAATTTTATCGCCACCATCAACCACATGGGAGCGGTCGCCGTACCGATGCCGGGCGGTGAAGTCTATTCCAGCCTGCAAATGGGCGTGATCGACGGCCTGGAACATGATTCCGCTACCGTGCTGGCCAACAAATATTATGAAATCGCCAAAAACGCCACGCTGACGCAGCACATCTACAACCCCATCATGATCGCCATGAATAACAGCAGCTTCCAGCAGATCCCGGAACCGCTGCGCCCAGAACTGCTGGCGGCGGCGAAAGAAGCCACCCAGTATGAACGCCGGCAATCCGGCCTGATCGAACAGAAGGCGGTGGAACAACTGAAAGCGCAAGGCATGGTTTTCCGCGAAATCGACCGGAATTATCTGCGCGGCGAAGTCAAACCGGTCTGGGATGATTTCCTGGCCAAATACCCGCAAATGAAGCCCGTGGTCGATGAAATCAATGCTGCCGGATCGTCTGCCAGTGCGCAGTAATGTTCCTGTACCCCGTGCTTTAGGCCGGCCTTCTTCTGACAGGAACCATTGAGGGGTTCAACATGGTAGACACATCTATGGCGACAAAAGGGCATACGGGACCGCTGGTTTATCTCAGTCGGCTCAGTAAATTCCTGACAATGATAACCTCCTGGGCGGGCGCCCTGGTTTTGCTGATTAACGTGCTGGTGGTGTTTCTCTCGGTAATCTGGCGTTATATGTTGCATTCCCCCATCGAGTGGGCGGAAGAAGTGGCGCGCGCCATGATGATCGCCCTGGTGTTCTTCGGGGTCGCCACGTCTACCGGCCGCGGCGGGCATATCGGGGTCGACCTGTTTTTGCGGTTTATCCCTGAACAAATACGCCCTTATATTGTACACGCCAGCCGCTGGGTGCTGTTTCTGGTGGCCGTCGGGCTGGTGATTTCCAGTTATGATCTGGGCCAGGCGTCCTGGCTGCAAACCACGGAAACCGGCCTGCCGCAGGTCATCTACGTGATCCCGGTCATCATTGGTTCGGTGGTCATGATGGTGGCGGCCCTTGAACACGCCCTGCGCGAGCGCGCCAAAGTGGTGCTGGTCAGCGGCGCGGGGATTGTGGTATTAGCACTGCTGGGCTACCTGAAACTTTCCATGATGCCCGATCCTTCAAGCGCAGCGGCGGGATTCATGCTGATCTGTTTTGTGCTCGGCATCTTTGCCGGCGTGCCGATCGCCTTTACGCTCGGTATGTCGGCGATGGTATTTTTTATCTGCGATCCGTCGCTGCCGTTCGTATTCTTTTCCCAGCAGGTTATCTCCGGCGTGGATCACTTTGTCTTGCTGGCGATTCCGTTTTTTCTGCTGGCCGGCGCCGCAATGGAAATCAACGGCATGTCGACCCGGCTGGTTGAGCTGGTGGTGCGCGGCATGGGCCGCTTTCGCGGCGGGCTGAATATGACCACCGTGCTGTCGATGGCGTTCTTCTCCGGGATTTCAGGCTCCAAACTGGCGGATGTCGCCGCCGTGGGCGGGGTATTGATGCCGGCCGTGCGCCGCGCTAATCAGAACAGTGAAGAGGCCGCCGGGGTATTTGCCGCTTCCGCGGTGATTTCCGAGACCATCCCCCCCTGCGTCAACCTGATTGTCCTTGGGTTCGTGGCGAATATCTCCATAGGCGCGCTGTTTCTCGCCGGACTGATTCCGGCCGCTTGCCTGCTGGTGCTGATGCTGATAGCGGCTAACCGCTTCGGCGGCAAAATCAATATCAGGGAAGCCTACCCAAAGATGCGCCCGCTGCTGCAGCTGTGGATTGGCGCCATTGTCGGTTTGGCGATGATTTTCATGATTGGCCGCGGTGTGATGATGGGCATTGCCACCTCCACCGAAATTTCCGCCTTTGCCGTGGTATACGCCATCGTCGTCGGCCGGCTGGCCTTTGGCGAACTGACCTTCCGGGCAACGGTGAAGATGTTTGTGGATACGGCCGCCATGTCGGGGGTTCTGCTGTTTATCGTGGCCTGCGCCACCAGTCTCTCCTATGTATTGACCATCCAGATGATCCCGCAGGAAATCGCGCAATTTCTGGTGGGCATCGGTGTGAAGCAGGGCGCCTGGGTATTCCTGATGCTGACGATTGTCCTGCTGATCGTATTCGGCGCCGTGCTGGAAGGCGCGCCGGCGCTGATCATCTTCGCGCCTATTCTGGTACCTATCGCCACGCAGCTGGGATTTAACCCGCTGCACTTTGGCATTGTGATGATTCTCTCCATGGGGTTCGGCCTGTTCTCGCCGCCCATCGGTTTAGGGCTATACACCACCTGCGCAATCTGTGGGGTGGAGATGAAAAATGTTATTCCGCCGATGATTAAATACCTGGCTGTCTCGCTGTTCGGGATTATTGTCATCGCCATGGTGCCGACCATCAGCACCTGGCTGCCCCGATTGGCCGGTTATTGAAGCCGGATTAACCAGGATACGCAGAGAATCAACCGCAAAGTAATGAGGGAAGGTATGGCAAATATTCGGGATGTCGCGCGTCACGCCGGGGTTTCAGTAAGCAGCGTGTCCAATGTGCTGAACGGCCGCTCCGATCAAATGCGCCTGGCGACCTTGGAACGCATCAGGCAGGCCATGCAGGAGTTAAACTATCATTCCAACCGGGTGGCGCAGCAGCTTAAAACCGGGCAGGCCAAAATGATTGGTTTACTGGTTCCGTCCATCGTCAACCCAAGCTTTGCGGTTTTGACGCGTGAAGTGGACCGGGCCGCCAAAGCGCGCCAGTACCGGGTGCTGTTAGGCAATACCTATCGCCAGGAAGACGAAGAACAGGCCTTTTTGGAAGATATGTTCGCGCACGGCGTGCAGGGAGTGATTGTGGCGGCCAGCGCCATGGAGCGCCCGCACTTCGCCAATGCCGCCAGGCTCGGGCTGGTGATGGTGAACTACGACAGCCGGATGCCGAGCGACGCGCTGCTCGGGAACCTGCCTTTTGACAGCGTATCGATGGATAACGTTGCGGCCGGCCGGATGGCGGCGGAACACCTGATAGAGCGAGGATGCCGGCAGTTGGCATTCGTCACGGAAGCTTTCTTGACCATCAGCCGCGCGCATAAAATCGAAGGCTTTTTTTCCGCGGTCAGGGACCACGGTCTGACGGACAGCGCCAGGGTGATCGAAGGGAAAGCCCTGGCGGCTTATGGCGATACCGAAATGACCGAGCTAGGGCGCACCCTGGCGGCCAAAGTATTGCAACAAGCCCCCCGGCCCGACGGCATTGTGGCGATCAACGATGCGCTGGGTATCGGGCTGATGGCCGGGCTGCGGGACGCCGGCGTCCGTATTCCGCAGGATATTTCCGTTATCGGCATCGATAATATTCCCCTGGCGGATCTCGTCCACCCCGCGCTGACGTCCGTCATGCCGCCATTAACGGAAATGGTGGCGGTAATGGTGGAAAGGCTATTGGCCAGAATAGAAAATCCGTCGATTACGCCGGGAGAGTTTTTATTTCCTCCCCGGTTGATTTCTCGTCATTCGGTAATCGATAGCACTGAACCTTGATTTTTTAAGCAGGCCCCCGGGCTCACAATAATGTCGCCGGCCCGGGGAAATTTATTTAGCCATTTATGGCAGGGTCTCCTATTGCCCGGCGCAGGAGAACGCACCTGAGACAATAACGGATTCACTCGCAAGCACTACGTCATTCGAACACATTTCACACTGAAAAACAGGAGATCGGTATGGGCAGTTTGTCAGGAAAAAAAGTATTTATTACCGGCGCCGAGCAAGGCATTGGCAAAGCGACGGCAATAGAGCTGATCAAAGCGGGCTGTGATATTTATATCCATTTTTTCAGCAATGAAGAGGGCCCCAAAGAACTCGTTAGCCTGGCGACCTCTTTAGGGCAATGGGCCGCTTATGGTTATGCTGATTTAACCAATGAAGACGACACGAAAAAATGCGTATTGGCGGCGGCGGAGTTTTTAGGCGGCGTCGACATTCTGGTTAATAACGTCGGCGGCATTATCGCCAGGAAATGGCTGGGAGAAATAGATAGCCAGTTCTGGAAAACGGTCATTGACGTCAATATGACTACCATGCTGAACGTTACGCAAAGCGCGCTGCCTTATTTAAAACAGGCGCCGGACGGCGCCAGCGTCGTCAACCTGGCCTCGCTGGCCGGGCGGTCGGGCGGCCACTCGGGCTCGCTGGCATATTCCACGACCAAAGGCGCCGTGCTGGCCTGGACCCGCTCTCTGGCAGCCGAGCTGGGCCAGTATGGCATCAGGGTTAACGCGGTCGCGCCGGGACTGATTCTGGGCACCCGGTTCCACAATCAGCACACCACCAAAGAATCCGCCGACGAAACCATCAGCGCGATTCCGCTGGGCCGGGCCGGCACTGCCGAAGATGTTGCGCGGGTGATCAAATTCCTGGCCGCGGAATACGATGGCTTCGTATCAGGAGCCACGATAGATATTAACGGCGGCATTTACCGTATGTGATGTATCGCTGGCGGAACGGACAAGACTACCCTATGCCAGACGGTATGACGTCTGGCATTTGCCTTAGGAAAAATCATGATCAAATCTGAAATATTGCACCCTGAATTATTAAGCTGCCTGGCAAAATGCGGACACAAAACCAATATTGTCATTGCTGACAGCAATTATTCCTTTGTCACCAATTCGGCGCCTCATGCCACCATTATCTATCTTAATTTTGCGCCCGGAATGATACGAAGCACCGTGATCCTGGAGAAAATCCTAAAATATATTAATATCGAAACGGTGACCTTCATGGAATATCCCGCCGATTTTGACAATACCATTGAAGCGGAATATAAAGCCATTCTGCCGGCGGGTACCGATATTGCCTACGTCGGCAGAAATGAATTTTACGCCGCCGCCAAATCGCCGGACACGCTGCTGGTTATCGCCTCGGGAGAAGCGAAACGATTCGCCAATCTTATTATTACCGTCGGCGTGGTGTCTTAGAAAGAATATATGAGCGCGAATATTGCTTCGGGGCGAGGGCATAAACGCGTTTGAACGCGTGCCCGAATGCGCTCTCGGAGGAGTATCCCACCCGGAAGGCCGCCGCGGCAACCGTTGAACCGCGTCGCAACATATCCCGCGCCAGCCGCATTCTCCAGCGGAGCAGGTAGTCAAGGGGCGACAGGCCGACTATGGATTTGAACCGTTTTGAAAATGCGGAACGCGACATGGCCGCCGCGTTGGCCAATGCCTCTAGCGTCCAGGGGTAAGCGGCATTACCATGCATTAGTCCGATGGCTTTACCGATCCTGACATCCACCAACGCGCCCAGCCAGCCGAAATCCTCCCCGTTTCCCTGATCCAGCGCTGCCCGCAGCACCTGAACGAGCAGGACGTCGGCCAGCCGGTCGGTGAGGACGGCGGTGCCTATCTGCGTCCCCCGGATCTCATGGTCGAGAATCTGCAGCGTGGAGCGAATAACCGATGCCGAAGGGTTGCCGGCCGGTATCAGCAGAAAACGCGGCAGCGAGCCGAGAAGCAATTGTGCATCCGACGCTTCAAAGCTGAAGCTGCCGGCCAGCAAAACCGTGTCGTCCCCTTCATGATGCGCGATATCCGACTGCGCCCAATCGAACGCCGTGATGCCGTCTTCCGGCGCCCGGTGTTCGTCATTCGCCAGCACATAGGCCGGCGCGTTGGCGAGCAGAAAACAGTCCCCCGCCGCGAGCTGATGGCGTGGTTGGTCGCTAAAATCGATCCAGCAGGCGCCACGGGTCACCGCGCCGAACTTTAATGCGGGTTTCGCCGGAAAGCGATAGGACCAGCCTCCGCTGGCTTCAAATCTTGTGCAACGCGCGGCGCGAACGTTTAAAAGAGAAAAGACTTCAGAGAGAGGGTCCACAGATTGAGCCGATCGCGACGGTTTTAAAGAGTTTCAAGCATAGATCGTCCACTTTTCCCGTGCAAGAATCATTTTCCAGCCACCTGAAAAGAGACACGATAAATGAGTATTGAAGGTAAGGTCATCGTCATCACCGGCGCCAGCAGCGGGATCGGCCGGGCCGCCGCGCTGCTGCTTGCAGAACGCGGGGCCAGTATCGTACTCGGCGCAAGGCGGTCCGACAGGCTCGCGGCCCTGTCCGAGGCGATCGTGGCCAAGGGAGGGAAAGCGTCATATCTCGTCACCGATGTCAAACGGCGCAACGACGTCATCCGACTCGTGGCACACGCCGTCGAGCGATTCGGCAAGCTGGACGTTCTGGTCAATAATGCCGGGATCGCCCCGATTTCCCTGCTGGACGACCTGAAAGTTGAGGATTGGGAAGACATGATCGACGTGAACGTAAAGGGCGTACTCTACGGAATTGCCGCGGCTTTGCCCGTTTTCCGTCGCCAGGGCTTCGGGCATTTCGTTAACACGCTGTCCACCGCCGGCATACAGATTGTCCCGGCCATGGCAGTCTACGCCGGTTCGAAAAACGCCGTCAGGGCGATCTCCGAAGGACTCCGCCAGGAGGCCGGCCCGTCGCTTCGGGTGACGACCATCTCCCCCGGCTATGTGGATACGGAACTGCCCTCGTCGATGACGGACGCGGCCCTGCGGGAACGGGGCGAGGCGAGTATGAAGGCAATGGCGATTCCGGCGGGCGCCATAGCCGAAGCTATTGCATTCGCGGTGGCGCAGCCCGACAACGTGGATGTCGGCGAGGTAGTGGTGCGTCCCACTGCCCAAGCGTAAGAATTAAAATTCCCGCATCTTGGTCTATTATTCTTCTTATGCCGCTTGGTGTCGGGACAATCGGATACCGTTCAAACATCCCCGTTCTGAATTTAATGAGGCCAATGAATGGATTCCAAATCATTTTTCAAAAGTTGGGGCGCCGAATATGTCGCCGACGGCGCCGTCCGCTTTCGCCTCTGGGCGCCCGGCCAGGACAGGGTGACGCTCAGGCTTGCCGGCGAAGACGCACAGATGAGTCCCCTCGGCGACGGCTGGTTCGAACGGCTGGCAACCGGCGTGTCCCCCGGCGCGGAATATCATTTTGTTCTCGCCGACGGCACGGCGGTGCCGGACCCCGCCTCCCGCGCCCAGAAGGCGGATGTCAATGGCCCGTCCCTGGTCATCGACCCCAGGCGCTACGGCTGGCGGAACGGCGAATGGCGCGGCCGCCCCTGGGAAGAAACGGTTGTCTACGAAATGCACATCGGCACCTTCACCCCGGAAGGCACGTTCCGGGCCGCGATGGAAAAACTGCCTTATCTCGCCGAACTCGGTATCACCATGATCGAGGTGCTGCCCGTTTCGCAGTTCGGCGGCAACCGTGGCTGGGGCTATGACGGCGTGCTGCTTTACGCGCCGCATTCCGCCTATGGCGCGCCGGAGGATTTCAAGGCCTTTATCGATGCCGCCCACGGCCACGGCCTCTCGGTGGTGCTGGATATCGTGCTCAACCATTTCGGCCCGGAGGGCAATTACCTGCCGCTTCTGGCGCCCGATTTCTTCCACAAAGAGCGGATGACGCCCTGGGGCGCCGGCATCGCCTATGACGTCGATGCGGCCCGCCGTTATATCGTGGAAGCGCCGCTCTACTGGCTGGGGGAGTTCAATCTTGACGGCCTGCGCTTCGACGCGATTGATCAGATTGAGGATACCTCCCGCAAGCACGTGCTGATAGAGATAGCCGAGCGTATCAGGGCCGGGATAACCCACCGGCCGATCCATCTGACGACCGAGGACAGCCGCAACGTCATTTTCCTGCATCCGCGCGGGGAAGACGGCTCAGCGCCGCTCTTCACCGGCGAATGGAATGATGATTTCCACAATGCCGTCCATGTCTTCGCCACCGGCGAGACGCATGCCTATTACCATGATTTTGCCAAGGAACCCGAAAAACTTGTGGCCCGTGCCTTGGCGGAAGGTTTCGCCTACCAGGGCGAGGTTTCGCCGCAGACGGGCAAAAAGCGCGGCGTAAAAAGCGCCGGCCAGCCGCCGGTCGCCTTTGTGGATTTTATTCAGAACCACGACCAGGTAGGCAACCGCGCCCGGGGCGAAAGGCTGATCGGCCTGGCCGGCGTTGACCGCACCAAGGTCCTGCTCGCCGCGCTGCTCTTATCGCCGCATATTCCGCTGCTCTTCATGGGCGAGGAGTATGGCGAGAATAATCCCTTTTTGTTCTTCACCGATTTCCATGGCTCACTCGCCAAGGCCGTGCGCGAGGGCCGGGCGAAGGAATTCGAGGGCCATGCCGGCCATGAGGGCGAAAGCGTGCCCGATCCCAACGCCAGGAAGACCTTTGAGATGTCAAAGCTTGACTGGAAAAAAACGGGCGGCAGGGATGGGAAGGACTGGCTGGCGCTCACCCGAGAGCTGTTGGCGCTGCGCCGGCAGTATGTCGTGCCGTTGCTCGCCACGGCCGGCGGCAATGCCGGCAGGGTGGTGAAGACCACACAAGGCTTTCTTGCCGTCACCTGGACTTTCCCGAAAGGCATTTTATCGATGGCGCTCAATATCAGCGAAACGCCCCAGCCGCTTCCCCACCTGCCTGGCGAGACGATCTTCGTCTGGCCGAACGCGGCAAAGGAGCTGCCGCAGCATGCCATCATTGTCCGTCTCGCCGCAGGAGCCGCATCGTGAAAATCCCCACCGCCACTTACCGTATTCAGTTTCGCAACGGCATGACCTTCGACCGCGCCGCGGGGCTTGTGCCCTACCTGAAGCGGCTCGGCATCAGCCATCTTTATGCTTCGCCGGTGTTCACCGCCACCGCCGAATCGACCCACGGCTACGACGTGACCGACGCCAATGAGATAGAGCCCGCCATCGGCGGCCGGGCAGGTTTCCACCGCATGGTGGCGGCATTAAAAGGCGCGGGTCTGGGTCTGATCATTGACATTGTGCCGAACCACATGGCCGCTTCACTGGAAAATCCGTGGTGGCGCGACGTTATCGAGCATGGCGAAAACAGCCGCTACGCCCGGCATTTCGACATTCACTGGTCGCGCCGCCTGACCTTACCCTTCCTCGGGGATACCTTCGACGCCGTGCTGGAAAACGGCGAGATTGCCGTGCAGCCCGACCCGAAGACCGGCAAGCCGGCTTTCGCCTATTACGACAGCTTCTACCCCCTTGCCCCGGAAACCTGGGCGGACCGCGAGGCGGAAGTCCTGAATCTCACCGATAAGGCGAAAATCGCCGAACTGCACGACAGACAGCCCTATCGACTGATGTCTTGGCTGGAGGCGCCGCGGGATCTCTCCTACCGTCGCTTTTTCGAGATAACCGGTCTGGTGGGGGTCCGGGTCGAGGACAAGGCCGTTTTCGACGATACCCACCGGCTTATCCTCGAACTGGTTCATTCCGGGGCGGTGGACGGGCTGCGGGTGGATCATGTGGACGGGCTCGCCGACCCGAAAGCCTATCTCCATCGCCTTCGCCGGGAGGCCGGACCGGACTGCTATATCACGGTGGAAAAGATCCTTGCCGAGGGGGAGGATATTCCGGCGGACTGGCCGATTTCCGGTACAACCGGTTACGAATTCATGGCATCGCTGGCGGATGTACTGGTAGACGGCGATAAAATCGGCGCCCTGCGCAAGGCCTATCACGATGTGGTGGGCAAGCCGGTAAATATGGAATCTGAACTGCGGGCGGCCAAGCTTTTGATGGTGGATAAAAATTTCGAGGGTGAATTCACCACCCTGTTGATGCTTGCCATGGCGATCGCCAGGGGGGAAGCCGTGCGGCTTGACGAGAAAGCCGCCAGGTCGGCCCTGCGCGAGCTGCTGGTTGCTTTTCCGGTCTACCGCACCTACGGCACGGCGCAAGGGTTGCCGCCGGCGGACTATGGCCTGCTGCAAAAGGTGGCCGCCAAGGTGAGGACCGGCGTGAATGCTCCCGATCCGGAGGCGCTCGATTTCCTTATCCGCATTCTCGCCGGCGAAATCTCTGAAGACGCGTCTGGCGAGGCCGCCGTTTTCCGCACCCGATTCCAGCAGTTGACGGGTCCGCTGATGGCCAAATCGGTGGAGGACACGCTGTTCTTCCGTCAGCACATGGCGCTGGCCCTCAACGAAGTGGGCGCCGAACCGGTGCCGCGCGTCTTTCCCCTGGACCGCTTCCACGCCCAGATGAAATTGCGGCTCGAACGGCATCCCGATGCGCTTTCCGGCACCTCGACCCATGATACCAAACGCGGCGAGGACGCCCGCGCACGGCTCTACACGCTCACCGAAGCGCCGGACCTCTGGGCGGCATGCGTCGCCCGCTGGCGCCACATGAACCAATCCCACATCAAGGCCCTCAACGATGGTCCGGCGCCGGAGCCGGCTGTCGAATGGATGCTCTATCAGGCGCTGGCCGGCGTCTGGCCGACAACGCTACACCCCCATGACGTGACGGGATTACGGGCGCTTGAAGAGAGGTTTGCCGCCTATGTGGAAAAAGCGTTGCGGGAAGCGAAGCTGCGCACTAACTGGGCCGACAGCAACGACACCTATGAAAAGGCCGTACTCGACTATGCGTGCCGCCTGCTTTCGCCGGCGAACCATGACTTTCTCCTGGATTTTTTCGGCGCGCTGCAACCCTTTATCCGCGCCGGCCTGGTCAACAGCCTTACCCAGACCGTCGTCAAGCTGACGGCGCCGGGCGTGCCGGATATCTACCAGGGCAGCGAGGCGCTGGATTTCAGCCTCGCCGATCCCGACAATCGGCGTGAGCCGGATTTCGCCGCGCTCGAACGGCTGTTGCCCGAGGATGACAAGCCGGTTTCCACCACCGAAGAGGGCTGGCTGCGCGGCCGGCTCAAACAGCATGTCATCGCCAGGCTTCTGCGTTTACGCCGGCAGATGCCGACGCTGTTTCGCCAGGGCGACTATCTGCCGCTCGCCGCCGCGGGCAGGCGTGGGGAAAACGTCCTGGCTTTCGCACGGGCGGAAAATGATGATGCGCTGATTGTCATCACCCCTTGTCTGGTTTTCGGCGCGCTGAGGGACAGCCTTGCCCGGCCGCAGATGAAGTGTTGGCCGCAAACGGAAATCATCCTGCCCCATCGGCTGGCCCACCGCCGCTACCGCAACATTCTCAGCGGAGAAGAGATAGTCTTGACCGACCGCATCGACCTGGCATCAGTGGATGGCTGTTTGCCCGTCATTTTGATGAGTTGATGATTTTTATGTCATTATGGCCATCGGGGTCGCCATTCGATGGCTGTTGACCGCTATGCGGTGTTTGAAATAACACCGGCTTGGATGAATAGCATCGACGGCTCCTGGCTTACGGCGTGTCTCAGCCCCCTAGAGATCCAGACACCTATTCCCGCTTAGCTTAGTGGATTGGCCCTGGGATCGTAGACTGTAACCAATAACAACGTCGCTAACCCAGATGCGTATGCCTTTCCTGCGCAGACCCGACGTCCATCGATACGATGCCCTGCACAATGCCGCAGGCGTCCACCCGCTGTTCACTCCGGCAGCGCTTGCGCAGGCCGGTAAGCTGCTCTTTAAGCTGGGTCAGCTCCCTGATGCGCTCCTCCACATGGTCAATATGCTCCTCAAGCAGATGGTTGACCGCGCCGCATCCGGTGTCGGGCCGATCCAGCAGGCTCAGCAGCGAGCGGATTTCCCCGTGGGTCATATTCAGCACACGGCAGTTGCGGATAAACCGCAGGCGCTCCACATGGGCCGGCGTATAGCTGCGATAGTTGGCGGCAGTACGCACAGGGACGGGCAGCAGCCCCTCTTTTTCATAAAAACGCACGGTTTCCACCGTGCAGTGCGCCAGTTGCGCCACTTCACCGATTTTCATGCCGGCCTCCTTTAGGTCTTGACTCTATAGTAGCTTCAGGGTGTGCAATACGCCATAGAGAATATTAACCGGAGCAAAACATGGCCTTTCAGCGCATAACCCCTATCACCACGCCGCCCGACTGCTGCCATGCCCGCGTCCCGGGGCGGGGGAACGATATTGAAAGTCCGGCCGAGGGAAATAAACTTCACCCGCGGCCATGCTGTGGGGCGGAGGCGGCGCATCCCATGGCGCCGGGCCGCGCCGCTTTGGGCGCAACCGGTCTTCCCACCGGCGTCCGGTTAAGCAGGCTGTATATTGACCAGATGGATTGTCCCACCGAAGAAGGGATGATCCGCAAGAAGCTGGGCGGGATGTCCGCTGTGCGGGACATGGAGTTCAATCTGATGCAGCGGGTGCTGACCGTCATGCACGAAGACGATGCGCTACCCGCCGTTGAAGCCGCCATTCGGGAACTGGGCATGGATAGCCGGCCGGTGGCGGACGCGGCGGCCGGCGCGGCCGGCAATGCCCTGAGCCAGCGGCCAAGCCGTGGTGGCCGCTGGCGCTGGCGGGCGTCGCGGCGCTGGCCGCGGAGGGTCCATTGGGCGGGATGGCCGGTGTGGATCGGCGCTGCGCTGGCGCTGGCTGCCATTGCCATCGGGGGCCTGGGCACCTATAAAAAAGGCTGGATCGCGCTGCGCCACGGTAATCTCAATATCAATGCCTTGATGAGCATTGCCGTCACCGGGGCGCTGCTTATCGGCCAATGGCCCGAAGCGGCCATGGTGATGGTGCTGTTCGCCCTGGCGGAACTTATCGAGGCGAAATCCCTCGACCGCGCGCGCAACGCCATACGCGGACTGGTACAGCTTACCCCCGAACTGGCGACGGTGCGGCAGCCGGACGGCGGCTGGGCCGACGTCTTTGCCGGCGATATCGAACCGGGGCGGATCGTGCGGGAAAAACCCGGCGAACGCATTGCCCTCGACGGCATTATAACGGAGGGCCAATCCAGCGTGGACCAGGCGCCCATTACCGGCGAGAGCCTGCCGGTGGACAAAACCGCCGGCGATACGGTATTCGCCGGCACCATTAACGGGGCGGGCGCCTTTGAATTCCGGGTCACGGCCGCCGCCGCGCATTCAACGCTGGCGCGCATCATCCACGCGGTAGAGGAAGCGCAGGGCGCGCGCGCCCCCACCGCGCGGTTTATAGACCGTTTCGCCAGGATCTATACGCCGGCGGTGTTTGTCATTGCCCTGGCCGTCGCCGTACTGGCGCCGCTGTTGTCCGGCGGCGGTTGGTACGAATGGGCATACCGGGCGCTGGTCATGCTGGTTATCGCCTGCCCGTGCGCCCTGGTGATTTCGACGCCGGTGACGATTGTCAGCGGCCTGGGCGCCGCCGCGCGAAACGGTATTCTCATCAAGGGCGGCGCCTATCTGGAGGAAGGCCACAAGCTCGCCTGGCTGGCGCTGGACAAGACCGGCACCATTACCCACGGCAAACCGGCGTTAACCGATACGGTGGTATTGACGCGGGATGCAGGGTTAGACCCGGTGCTTATCGCGGTGGCCATCGCCGCCCGATCGGATCACCCGGTCTCCCGCGCGGTAGCGGTGGGGCGGCAAATGAGCGGCGCGCTGCCGGAAGTCACGGCGTTTAGCGCCCTGCCTGGCCGTGGGGTGCGCGGTACCGTGGACGGAGTTAATTACCAGTTCGGTAATCATCGGCTCATTCATGAACTCGGGGTTTGTTCCGCCGATCTGGAGGCGCGGCTCGGTGAACTGGAGGCGCAGGGCAAGACCGTGGTGTTGCTTAGCGACGGCAAACGGGTGCTGGTATTGTTCGCGGTGGCGGATACCGTTAAGGACAGCAGTCGTGCCGCCGTCCGGGCGTTGCATGCGTTGGGCATCAAAACCCTGATGCTCACCGGTGACAATATCCACACCGCCCGCGCTATCGCCGGTCAGGTCGGCATCGATGACGTCCTGGGCGATCAACTGCCGGAAGACAAGCTGCGGGCGGTGGAGGAGTATGGGCGGCGCGGCAAGGTGGGTATGGTGGGCGACGGCATTAACGATGCGCCCGCCCTGGCGAGGGCCGACATCGGATTTGCCATGGGCGCGGCGGGGACCGATACCGCCATTGAAACCGCCGATGTGGCGCTGATGGATGACGACCTGAATAAGATCGTGCGCTTCGTTCAGCTATCCCGTGCGACCCGGACGGTGCTGGTGCAGAATATCTCGCTGGCGTTGGGCATCAAGGCCGTCTTTCTGGCACTGGCCATGCTGGGCATGGCCACAATGTGGATGGCTGTCTTCGCCGACATGGGTGCCAGCCTGCTGGTGGTGGCGAACGGACTCAGGCTTACCCGCGGGTAACTCTGTGCATATCAGGTTGAGAGAGACGATTTGGGGTGTATGCTTACGCAGAAGCAAGGTTACTTATCTTCTTCAACCCCATTATCTCTTGAAAAAAGAGAGGATTGAGATTTGACACGTATTTCTAACTGATCAGCCAATCGCTTAAATTGTTCTCTTAACCGTTCATCCCGGCTTTCGTTTTGGCCCTCGAATTTCAAAGCGGCAATAGTATTGGCAAGTCTTTCTTCAGGTATTGCGAACGCCAGATATTCGAAAGCAACTCGCAATATCCCTACTTCTAAACTCAAGTGATTGATAGCCTCCAACATGTCATTAATATTTACCGTTCTCGGCTGATCTTTATCAGGCATAGATATACTCCTCTTACCCTAGAATTTTTTACCATACCACTACGGTCATAGTGATTAAAGCGATAATCAGCGTATGGAAAACTCCCGGCTAATCGCTGGATTCAGGGAATTGTTTTTGTTCTTCGGCGGCAGTCTTTGCTACTATCCGTCTTTCATCGCGACGGGGTGTTTATGGTGTTGTCGCGGCAATCATCCTCATGAACTTCCTGCCAACCTTGGCTTGTTTAAGACAACAGTATTAGAGGCAATGCATGCAAACGATTCGCTGGGGCATGATCGGCTGCGGTGATGTTACCGAGGTGAAAAGCGGGCCCGGGCTTTACAAGGCTGCGCATTCCGTCTTGCTGGGCGTGACGAACAGAACGTTAGCCAAGGCCGAGTCATATGCATTGCGCCATGGTGTGTCCAGAGTCTATCCGGATGTGGCTGCTCTGCTGGCGGATCCCGAGATTGATGCGGTGTATATTGCCACGCCGCCGGCCGAGCACAAGGCGCTGACCCTGCGCGCCGCCGCCGCCGGCAAACACGTGTACGTGGAAAAGCCGATGGCAATGAACTACGACGAATGCAAGGAAATGATGGCGGCCTGCCAAGCTGCCGGTGTTCGGCTCTATGTGGCGTTCTACCGTCGCGCCATGCCGCGTTTCCTGCAGGTGAAAGACTGGATCGACCAGGGCGCCATCGGCACTGTGTGTACAGTGAGCATTCTGCAGCGTCAGAAACCGGCGCCCGAAGAACTGTCGCCGGAGACGTTGCCCTGGCGTTTGCGGGCCGATGTGGCCGGGGGCGGAAAATTTTTGGATATGGGCGTGCATGTGCTCGATATGCTCGCGTTCTGGTTCGGCCCGGTCAGCGAAGTACATGGTCAGGCCGGCAACCGTGGCGGTGTTTACGCTGTTGAAGACACCGTCACCGCGACCTGGCGCCATGCCAATGGCGTCACTGGCGTGGGTAGCTGGTGTTATGTGGGCCACGATAATGCCGATCGCGTGGAGATCACCGGCACGCAAGGCCGCATCGAATTCGAATTTTTTGCCGATTCACCGCTACGCCTGGTCACCTTGGCAGGGGTGAAGGAAACCCTTGTCGCCAATCCCATCCATGTGCAGCAACCGTTTATCCAGAGTATTGTCGACGATCTGAATGGCATAAGCGTTTGCCCGGGCGATACGCAAGCCGCGGCGCAAACCAGTGCCGTCGCCGATAGTATCCTGGATTCGTTTCGCCGGAAATCAGACTGATTGTCCGCCGGACCCCTTCGTTAAACCACGGGAGGAGACATGCCTGTCCCGACCGGGTACATTGTCAACGAGCGCGAAGGAGACATCCCTGTCTCCTTGGAGCGGCTCATTCCATTGAGCATTCCCTAGAACTGCACCAGGCCGATAACATCCCACCATACCGGGCCGACCAGGGCGAAAATGCCGGTGAATATCACACTGAACAATAGCCCGAGCAGCCAGAATGGTTTGAGCGGAATATAGCCGGAATCAAAGAAAATGGGGGCTGAGCCGTTGCCATAATGGGTGAGACCGCTCATGAAGTTGCCGGCAAACCCCAGGCTGATGGCCGCCAGCATAGGCGGCGTACCCAGTGCGAGCAGAAGGGGCAGAAATGCCGGAACCATAGCCGCCGTGTGCGCGGTGGAACTGGCAAAGAAATGGTGCGCATACATATAGCTCAATATCACCAAAACGAACGCTGCCTGCCATCCCATGCCGCCCAGAGACGCAGACAGGTGCT
Organism: Sodalis ligni; assembly: GCF_016865525.2. Classification (NCBI taxonomy): domain Bacteria; kingdom Pseudomonadati; phylum Pseudomonadota; class Gammaproteobacteria; order Enterobacterales; family Bruguierivoracaceae; genus Sodalis; species Sodalis ligni. Next base: position 2,430,448 of record NZ_CP075169.1, read on the forward strand.
GCGTCATCCAGGGAATGAATCCCATGGAGTTCAGATACTTGGCCATCATTACCAGGGCGGAAAACCACACCAGTGTGTTCCATGCGCCTTTCTCGGCGGCAAGGTCTCCCCAGGTTAACACCCGGGTAAGAAGCATGACGACGAGACCGGTCATGGCGGCTATCGTGGCATCGATATGGAACAGCTTGGCGCCAAGGGTCCACAGAAAAATCAGACCGATGAATACGCCAAGCATGATGTATTCGTCCCGTTTGACCGCCCCCAGCTCGGCGAGTTTTTGCTTTGCTATGGTAACGGCTTCAGGACTTTTTTTAATTTCAGGCGGCCAGACAAGCATGAGCACCAGGGGCAAAACCCCCAGACAGACGAGGCCGGGCACGATTGCCGCCATGAACCAGGTGCCCCAGTCAAGATGGATGCCGTGGTTAACGGCAACATTGGCGACGATGGGATTGAATGCGGCCGCCGTCAGGAACATGGCGGATACCACCAGGTTTCCCTGGAAAGCGTTCGCCATGATGAACGACCCGAGGCGCCTTTCCGTACCCTTGGCCGGATCGCTGTCATACGCCAGGGAGATGGATTGCTGCAATGGAAACAGGATACCCCCAAGGCGGGCGGTGTTGGAGGGCACCACCGGGGCGATGACGAGGTTGGTCAATGATGTTGCATAGGCGAGTCCAAGGGTGGTTTTTCCCACCTTGCTCATGAACAGGTAGGCAATACGCTGCCCCAGGCCGGTTTTACTGAAGGCCCGTGAAATAAAGAATGCCGTAACAATAAGCCAGATGGTGGGATCGCCAAAGGAGATCAAGGCCTGTTCCGCTTTGAGGGTGCCTGTCAGACCGCACATGACAATGCCTGTAAACGCAACGACGACCATGGGGTACGGCTTGATGATGAATCCGAGGATGGTTGAGAGAAAGATTGCAAATAGCTGCCAGGCTTTGGGGTCCAGACCTTCCGGCGCTGGGGAGTAATATATGGCGAGGAAAATGACTACCCAAAGGATGCGTTGCCAATTGGCGCCGAGAAAGTTTTTTTCGGTCTTTCCGACGATAGGAATAATCGCTTGCATGATATCTCCTAATAGACGCCGTCGGAAGTCTTCGCGACTTTCGACGAATGGCGTAAATAATAGTTATTGAGAACCTGTCGTTTTTATCCTTGCATTAACAACCCTGATTATTGCCGGCGAGAATACCTGCCGCCCTGTCAGGATTGAACACGCCGCACATGCAAATGCCGCCCATCTTGTTCGCTGCTTCTTCCGCCGTCATCCTTCCCTGGTCCACATCATGTTCAAGCGCCCGCACATACTTGGCCGGTATGCGTTGATGACCGCACATGGTGGTGATGGACAGGGTTTTGGGGTCGGTCAGCCTGGAGGTATTGCCAAACACGCCCAGGGACATGTTGGCATAGCAGGGCGTCACCCCGGCCTCTTTACAAATGCGGACAAGCTCGGTGATCACTCCGGAAAGAAGGATGGACTGGTTCAGCTCTTTCTTCTTTAAAATCCGAAGAAATTTTACCGCCGCCCTTGGGTTGGAAAACACGCCGCGCAGGCGCGAATTCTTTTGCAGCCTGGCTTTTATCTCCGCGGCGGGCATGGTGAGAATGGTGCCGATCTTGGTGTCGCCCCAGTTGGCAACGTCACCGCTTTCTTCCACCGCCCGAAGGAGGTGCCTGGCGGTTTCGGGAAAATTGTCGTCGTTCAGGCCCTTGGTGGAGTAAGCCAGCCAGCAGATTTCTTCACCTTGCGACTCGGGCGTTCCGGCTCTGTATAATGTGTGAGTCATATCATCATTCCTAAAATATATTATATTGCCATTGGGTACAGTCACTGCATCACAATGGGGGAAGCCTCGATAAATCGGGCGAGTACGGTTTACCTAACCCGACGTTGATTTTGGAACGCACCGGGCGGGGAATTCCCAGGTCATCAAAGCAACTCAGCACCTCTTCATTTTCGATATTCTCGTCCACAGGGAGAATAAGGCCCGGACAGAGCACAGTATCAATTTCTGTTGATACCTCCTTTAGCGCCTTGAGGATGTCGGGGAGCTTGCTCTTATGGAAATCACCTTCGGTGAGAAGACTGTGCATGTGCACATCAAGACAGTCCGGGCGAAATTTCCCGGTCGTGCGGTCGGGAATGATGGTTGCAAGAGGAAAATCGCCCTCGGCAAACTCCATGCCCGCGGCCATTAACGCCGTAATGATTTTTTCTGCGTCACGGAGATACAAGCCGACGCCAGGCCTGCCCATATCCAGGCAGATGCTGAAATAGTCGGGCTTGAGAGTGGGTTTCACATCTAGGGTTTTTATTTCTCTTCCCCCCCGGCCTGCGTTGCCGCCGGTGACGCTGGATCCTCTGGGGTCGCCAAAAGTCTGCTGAAAAATCTGCAGGTCAGTCAAATCGGTTGTGGGATGAATAGCTCCGAAAGGGCAGCTATTTTCACAGCAGCCGCAAAGTGTGCACTGTTTGGGATCTACTTTACATTTACCGTCGAGGTAGTCGATCGCATCATCAGGACAAAAGAGCAGACAGGTTTTACAACCCGTACAGAGAGATTGATCAATAAAGCTCATGATATTTACCATATCCTTTAACATGTGAGGGTAGGTTGACCCATGTTCAAATAAACATTAGGCATATCCTGTGCCAAACAATGTGAAAGAAATTATTTCGGTGAATAAGCTAATAATCCACGGCTTTATAAATCAACGAGCTGCAAGAAAATAATTCATTTATCTCATGCTAAAACCCCGAGGAAAATAAATCAAAGTTTGTTCCATGCAACATAATAAATAACCAATAAGGGGTATAACTGTTTCAAACGCATAAGACCGTTTCATGGCGCGAATTTATAGGGTTAGCAGCAGTGCGCATGATAATGATAATGATAAGGAGTCTCCTTAATGAGCAGTATTACTTTAATAGCAGCCGACAGGAATTCATTTTCTCTTGGACACAAATTAAGTATGCAATTATTTCCCGAGATTCTCGTGGTCCGGGGCGTATTGGGAGAAGGCGTGGCGGCGGCAGCGAATCAGATACGGCAGGGAACGGAGATCCTCATTAGCAGAGGGGCCACTTCCCAGGCAATCAGGGCTGCATTTCCCGCCCTGATTCATGTGACCATCCAGCGCTCAGCCTTCGACTATATTTCCGCGCTTAACCTCGCTCAAAGCGTTGGCAGCCCCATCGCCGCCATCGCCCTCCCGCATCTCGTTGATGGATTGACGGCCACCGCGCGAATTCTGAATCTGCATCTGCGTTTGTACCCCATCTTCAAAGAAGAGGAGGTGGAGCCCATTATATTGCGAGCCATTAACGAAGGGGCCTCTGTTGTTGTCGGCAGTTCCTCAACCGGTATCGCCGCGGCGCGATTGAAAGTGCCTTACGTTGTTGTGCAAAGCGGCGAAGAAAGTATTATCGCCGCCATGAACGAGGCGCAGCGTATTTATGAGACGATGCGCATAAACCGGGCGGAAAGTTCCCTCCTCCATGCTGCGGTGGATGCCGCTGATAACGGTATCGTTGCCATAGACAGAATGGGAAGAATCGTCGCGTACAACGTGATGGCTGAACGAATCATGGGGGTCGGCATCAGCGACGCCCTCAGTAAACCTTACTCAAAACTGTGGCCGAAATTCGATTTTAAAATGGCGATAAGGAATGACTCGACTCCACTGTACCTTTCGCCCGACGGGACGTCCGAGGTTGCAGGCACCGCAAGGCCCGTGAAGAGCCATGAAGAAACGGTAGGCGTCGTGGTGAGTTTTCAGGAGAAGGGCCACCAGCATAATCTGGCTTCGCCCAGCAAAAAAACGACTGGAACCGGGCACATCGCCCGTGCGCAGTTCGAGGATATCCAGGGTTCGAGTCCGGCCATGCAAAGCACCGTCGCCCTGGCAAAACGCTACGCCCAGACAGATAGCACCGTATTTATCGTCGGTGAAACCGGCACCGGAAAGGAATTGTTCGCCCAAAGTATCCATAACTTTAGCCCGCGGGCCAAGAAATCCTTCGTCGCGGTGAATTGCTCTGCGCTCCCCGGTTCACTGCTGGAAAGCGAGCTTTTCGGCTATGTCTCCGGCGCCTTCACCGGCGCCAGCAGCAAGGGTAAGGCGGGACTGTTCGAGCAGGCGGATGGCGGCACGATTTTCCTGGATGAGATCACGGAAATAGAACCGCACATCCAGACAAAATTGTTGCGCGTGCTCCAGGAAAAGCAGGTTATGCGCCTTGGTAGTGATGCCATCACCCCTTTGACGTGCGCATCATAGCGGCGAGCAATGAGGATATACCCCATTTGCTTGATGCCGGCAAGTTTCGCTCGGATCTCTATTACCGGCTCAGCGTCCTGATGCTGAACTTACCGCCGCTGCGGGAAAGACAGGAAGATATCCCTCTTTTGTGCCGCTATTTTCTCAAATTACATACCCCTAAAACGGCCCTCTCGCCAAGCTTCACGCCGGGAGCCCTGCGTCAACTCTGCGAATGGCCGTGGCGTGGCAATATTCGAGAAATGCAAAACGTTATGATCCGTGTCGCCACCACGGTGAGAGAGCACCTGGTGGAGAAGGAGACCATACGGGATTTGCTGGAAGGGACCCTGTGTCTGGGGACGGATCCTGATTTTTCCCAAGGGAGGGAAGAAAGTATCCGGCAGGCGCTCGCCAAGGCCGGGGGCAAAAAAGGCAAGGCCGCCGCCACCTTGGGCATGAGCCGTACCACCCTCTGGCGGAAAATGCGGGAAATAGAGATGTAGGCCGAAGACACCCGGCTGACCGTGCCGCCGGTTTCGTAATACAAATTAAACAGATAGCTGAGTGATGGGTCGAAAGCCTTATATCTCGGCAGGTGCGGCGCAAGCAGGAAGGTTTCGAAAAACCAGGCGGTATCAATCCAGGAAGGTATGAAAGCACGGTAAAATAGCCCCCCAGGACGTGGCGTCGGTCCGGTGGGCGGCTCTGTTCAGCGGACGAGCGCGTTTGACCGTTGGCGGATGTTCTTGACGGTCAGCCAGGTAGCCGAAATGATGAAGTACAGCGCACCGAAGCCCGCGTAGGGCGCAACGATGGACACATCCAGCGGGATGCCGCTGGCAGCCTGCTTAAACATGAAGGCACCGGCTAGCGCGGACTGCGCGCCGCTGAGGATCATCGCCCACTGGCCCCCTGACGTCTTCCAGCGGCGAACGGCGGTGGCCAGTTGCAGCAAGCCGGAGAAGATAGCCCATACGCCGAACACCTTGATCGTGGCCTCCATACTCACTGTCAGCGCCCAGCCGATAGCAATGGCGACGACGATGCTGACGATGAAGTTGAATTTTTGCGGCGGGTTGGATCCGAGGCCGCCGTTTTTACCGGCATCAAGGTAATTGGCGAATGCGTCCCAGGCCGGATACAGGACCAGCAAGGCCGCCCCGATGGCCGGGTTGTGCTTGCCGATGAGGACCGCGAGTATAATCCAGGCAACTGAAACGCCTGCCCGCAAAAAATAGTAGATCTGGAGCCACTGGTTCTGTGAGCTATCAGGGGTAGAGTTGGCACTTTTCATGACGGTTCTCCAAAAGGTTGGGTTGGCTGCTAAAACTACCTAACGACAGGTAGTTTGTCAACCCGCGACTTTGTAAATTACGGCAACGGTGATTCCGTTACGCTCTGGTTGAAGCTGATTTGGCCGATATTGGAAGCTAACCCATTAGAGGATCTGCGGGCGAGACGCTACTTGCATAGACATGTGGGGATAGGCATACGGGTCAGCATCAATTTTATGATTGCTCTTGACATTAAAACTACCTTCTAGTAGGTTTGCTTGCCCAATGGCCGACTTCCGCCAATCACTATCTCTTATTATTGGTCTTATGCCATGACTACTGAGCGTGCACACAAAGCAAACGAAATCATTTCTTATACCAGACAATTACTGACATCCGGTGGTTACCGGAGTTTCAGCTTTGCTGATATTTCAGAAAAGGTAAATATCCGTAAAGCAAGTATTTATCATCATTTTACCAGTAAGGCCGAGCTGGTCAGTACTGTCGTTGCCCAGTATCGGGAAGAGGCGCAAGCGGGAATGCAGATGCTTAACCGTAAGATCAATGACCCGGTGGCTGAACTGCAGGCATATGCGGATTACTGGTCTACCTGTATCAGGGATGGCTCTTCACCGTTTTGTATTTGTGCCATGCTGGCCGCTGAGTTACCCACGCTGCCGCCTGAAGTGGCCGCTGAAGTTTCCGGACATTTCACCGATCTTTCCCGCTGGCTGACCGCGTTGCTCAGCAGGGGAGAAAACAAAAACGTATTTAAACTTCGCGGCACGCCATCCGCCGAGGCTAATCTGTTAATGGCGACGGTACATGGTGCTATGCTGGCGGCACGTGCCTTTGATGACGTTGAGATTTTTCAGCAAATTGTGCAGCCATCAATCAATAATATCATTCTTACCGCCTGATAATTTGGATCGGTATTTGGGCGGAGCGCAAACCAAAGCCATGTGAGAGTGCCGCTCTTCGATGCTGCTTTGGTTCATTGCGATGGGGCAAATACAGTCAGTGCCGCTTATCAAATCGATACACTAATCCCATCGCTGTGAGAAGGAGCAAAATCGGCGGCGTAAGCGTCGTTAATCGGACGTTGAGGGAAAATAACAATCCCAGGTTAACGATGATTTGATAGCTGACGTACGTGAGCAGCCCAACAATGACGCCAACGGCTAAACGGCTGCCTAAACCTGGCGCGCGGGGGACGCTAAAGGTAAATGGGATTGAAAGTAAAATCATTGCCAGAATTAAAATCGGCCGTCCCAGTTTTGCCATAATGCGAGCTTAAACTCGATATTGGGCTGATCGGTACTTTTCAGGTAGCGAATATAATGATTGAGCTGCTTAATGGAAAAACTGTCACTGGGCATAGTGAGCTCTTTCAGGCTCATATTGGTGAATATGGATTGCCAAAGCAAATTATCCTGCGTTCCTGCGGTTTCTTTTCCATTTGCCCAGCTCTTTTGATTAACGCCATGCAGCGCCCACATTCCATTATCAAGAATAGAGGCTTTTCCGCATAAATATAAGACTCCAGAGAAAGGTCCGGCTTGTAGTGAAATATCTCGACGCCTATGGGTTGATTATGTTCATCCAAGGTCTTTACCGTAACAAATTCATTGTTGTGCCTGGCCCACAGAATATTCCCGGTGTTAATATTATCAGCAATATTACCGGCCTGAGCAACGGCGATTTCCTTAAGTTGTACTGCGCGTTGCTGCAGGGGAGAAGCAACCCACTCGTCGAGCACGCCTAATGACACGGTTAAAATCAAACCTGAATATAAAATGACCACGGAAATTCTCAAGATGGAAAGGCCACTGATGCGCATCGCTGTCAATTCTTGAGTTTTCGAGAGTTGTCCAAGCCCCACGATACCGCCCAGTAACGCAATAAAAGGACCCAAATCGATTAGGTATCTGGGAATTTTCATTAATACAACCACAAGGGCCTGGGTCCAACGGTATCCGTTGGCGCTTACGTCATCAAGCTCATTGATAAAGTCAAAAGTTGTAAATAGCGGAATCAATAATGCGGCAGCGGCTAAAAAACCGATAAAGACGTTAAAGATGATGTAACGACTGAAAATGTTCATCGAAATAATTTCTGCATAAATGAGTATTCACGGGCTATCAAAATCAATACCCCAAGCGACATGAGCAAGGAGACCAGCCATATCCCGGGAATGACCGGAAGGGTACTGTTGGCAACCAGCGTGCGGCAGATGTTGCCGCCATAAAAAATGACGGTAAATAATACGGCCAGGGGAAGTAGCGTCGCAAAGCGGCCTTGCCGTGGTTTGGTGCGGCTTAAGGAGGTCGCCAGCAGCGCCATTAAAACAGCATTTATTCCGCGGCTTTCCCGCCACTGCAGTTCTGCGATATCGGCAGGATCGGTGGAGCGTGATAACTCCGCTGTTGATGCCGACTTACTCTTGGCATCAATACTCTGCTTAAGGGGTTTGAGATGCAGTGCCAGATTATCATAAATCTGCTCGGTGTCTTCCGTGCCTTTATGATCCAGCTGGTAAGCCGTGCCTGAGTGCAGCATCACCGAGGGAGTGGTGGGCGATGAATCTATAACCTCCAGCGAGCGGACTCTGTATACGGAGGTTTTGTTGGCGGAGGGAGTATAAATCAGCGCATCGGACAGGCGGTTGGACGCCGGGTCGATATGCTCGGCCAAGATCATTCTGCCGTTATCATTGATATTAAACTTTTTCGGTCGCAAATGACTGACATCCAGTTCGGACTGTGATTGCTGTTTTAATTGATAAATTTGTGCATAGGCCCAAGGCCTGCCGTACATAGAAAGCACCGTTACCAGCATGCCCAGGGGAATAGCCAGGATCAGAACGGATTTATGCAGTCGCAAAGGACTTGAGCCGGTGGCGAAAATTGCGGTTATTTCAGAATCGTTATAAAGCTGGCCAAGAGCAATGGCGACTGAAACATAAAGACCAACCGGTAGCAGCATTTCCAATGCAATCAATACCTTATAGAAGACAATATCTACTACGGCTTGCAAGGCTATTATACCGTTAGCCGCATCAGTCAGGTAGCGTTGGGCTGAATAACTGGCAAAAATGAAGATGAGAAAACCCACGATGATCATCACTAACCGGCGGGTCTCGTCCATGATGTAGCGCTCAATCAAGTACATATATTACGAACACCCCACATTACCCATAAAGCATAAAGAATATCTGTTAAATTGTATTAGTCTCGACGCGCTCTGACATAATCCCTTGAAAATAGCTCGTAACCGGTTTTGATAAGGTGTCGAATCCTTAAGCTAAACACAAAAGTCAGCTCTCACGCTTCATACTAACAATCCCATCATCAAACACAAAGCCGCTTTGAGTCCGGCTCTATCAGATCTTGTAACACGTGGTGACATTCTAACCCGCAGGGACGGCTTAACGGGTTCATGTTCTTAGGCTTTTCAATGCTATCCAGGATCAAAAGCCTTTAGGTTGGCCTGGATTTGGTTTATTCTGTCATCCTGCAGAGTTATCGATAACTGAGTACGGCTTCGCTAATATGGCTGGTTTTTACCATGAAGTATTGGTTTTCCGACGGTGCATTTCGCACTATCATACGCAACTCCGCCTATTTGGGCTCCGGTAATGTGGCCAGTGCCTTACTTGGCTTACTTGCGCTTTCTTGCGCGGGTAAAGGCATGTCACCCGAGATGTTCGGGGTACTCATCGTCATTCAATCGTATACCAAAGCGATCAGTGACTTTGTCAAGTTCCAAACGTGGCAGTTCGTGGTTCAATTCGGCACGCCGGCATTGGCGAATAAAAATCCCCGGCGATTCCGCGATGTGATTTCATTTTCGTTCGGCCTGGATATTGCAAGCGGGGCCGTTGCAGTGATTGGAGGGATGCTGCTGCTGCCGCTGCTTTCTAAATCTTTAGGACTTAATGCGGAAAGCTTCTGGCTCGCAGTGCTTTATTGCACCTTAATTCCCTCCATGACATCGTCTACCCCCACCGGCATTCTGCGGGCGGTTGACCGGTTTGATTTAATTGCTGTTCAACAAGCAGCCAAACCCTTATTGATTGCGATCGGAAGCGTCATCGCTTTTTTCTGTCATTTAGGTTTTGCGGGTTTTATCATCACCTGGTATGTCTCCAACTTAATTGGCGGAACGATGTTTTGGTGGTTTGCCGCCCGTTAATTGCGCCGCTTGAATATCCATGGCGCTTTACGGCCCAGTTTATTTGAGGCGGCGCGTGGCATAAAGGGCGCCTGGAACTTTGTATGGACAACAAACATTGCACATTCTATTTGGGCAGCCCGCAATTCGTGCAGTACAGTTTTAGTGGGTATTATCTTGGGGCCGGCAGCGGCAGGGCTGTTCAAGATTGCAATGACATTTTTGATGCAACAGGAACGCCGGCCAAGTTGCTGGAAAAGAGTTTTATCCCGAGATTATGCGCTTAGACCCACGCACTAAAAGACCGTGGTTGCTGGGGCTTAAATCCGCAGTGTTGGCCGGTGGCATCGGTATACTTGTTGCGCTGGTGGTGGTGGTGGTGGGAAAACCGTTAATATCGGTTGTATTTGGCTATAAGTATCTGCAAGCCTACGATTTGATTCAGATTATGCTAAGCGCCATTGTTGTGTCCATGCTGGGCTTTCCTCAAGAGTCCTTATTGTTTATGGCGGGTAAACAGCGGGCATCTTTGATTGCGCAGGCCCTTGCTTCGGCTTTATATATCCTGCTTTTAGTCTTGCTGTCTCATGCTTTTGGTGTGCGAGGTTCTGCGTTTGCCTATTTTGCGGGCCAGTGTCTGGATGTGCTGTTTTCTCTTATACCGACTTTATGGGTTTACCGTCACCGCAATTTACTGGGGTTTAGCATACCCATAGAGAGTACCAAGTAATGCCTAGCGTCAATTGGAAAAAATTCGCTCCTGAAACTGTGCAGCTAATATTCACTGCAGTGGAAGAAGATGACATTGTTAATGACCAGACCAGCCTACCACAATCTATTGATTTACAATGCTCTCAAGAAAATATCCGGAATTATTATGCATTGTGCCTGCAGTTTTGGCAGGAAGGCTTTACCCGCTTGGAGCTACGGGGCTTAGTGCATAAGGTATTAAAAGGCGGTGAATTATCAGCGACTGAGCGAATGCAATACAAATATATTCGCTCGCGCTATAAGCATTTACGCTTTGCGCAGCGGCTTTATAGTAAAAAGCATGAATCCAGCCTTTTTTTTCGCCAAACCACCGTAGTACTTGGGCACTTTCAGGATGCTTTTCGTAACGGGAATAAAGATGCTATTAGATTTTACGGCAATATTTTACGTATTTATCTAAGCCTACCGGTTTGGATACGGGTGCATTATGCTTTACGTCATACCCGTTTGGACAGTGAGAATGGGTTTATTGTGTATCGCCAGGAGCAAATGCGAGCGCTGCGGGCGCTGGTAGCTAAGCCGCAGCTAACAGGAAGGGAATTCCACAGCGTGCGCAAATTCATCAGTCAGCAGGTGTCATATTATGACACGTTGAGATCTATTGACCCGAGCAACCAGGATGCCTACAAAATTTCCAGATTTTTAGCGAATATTAATGGCTTAATGGGCGACTGGCATGATGAGATGGTGGCGGATAAGCTGGCGGGACGAAAGGCATATGACGAACCCGCTCTGTTGGATATCAATATCCGCCAGCGTTTGGAGTTATTCCTCGCACGTTATCCAATGTAAGTTTGTCAGCCGGTCAATGGATCGCACGTTATTCAATGTGAGTTTGTCAGCCGGTCAATGGACGCCAGGATTTCTATTTATCAAGCAATGTGTGCACTAGGGTGATCACCTGATGCACCTCCTCAGGCGTCAGGGCACCGTCTTTTGCCCACTGAATGCGTCCTTCTTTATCCAACACCACAATTGCCGAACTCTCTTCATCCAGCTGCCAGGCTTTGCGGGCCAGGCCATTGCTGTCGATGATAAATTGCGCCCAAGGATAGCGCTTTTTGTTTTTCTCGATTTTGCCGCTCACGAACAGGCCGGTGCCTGGAATAGCATCGTCGGCGTTGACGATGGTGGTGGGCTGAAAGCGGTCATTGGGAAACTTCGCGTCCTCAATGGCTTGGATTAGCATCGAATTCTTCTTTTTTGCGGAGGTGCGCCCGGCGATGTGCTGCATTACGCGAACTTTTCCCTTCAGCTGAGAGCTGTTCCAGTTTTTATAGCTGAACGTATCATTATCCAGAACCAATTCTCCTCGGTCCGTAATGTCTACCGGCGCGACAGGTTGTCCGTTGACAAAGTTATGCGCAAAGGCCATCAAGGGGAACAGGAGAAGGGGAAAGGTCATTAATTTTCGTAACGTCATGATTTTTCCTGTTTTTTGCAGGCGATTTTATGATGTGGGGTGATAACTATCCTGTCACGGGAGGCCAGGTCAAGGTGGTTAAGTTCATTTGCGAGCTTTGCTGCTCATGGTTGGCCCATGAGCAGTATGGATACCGCTTTGCGCGGTATCATTGTTTGAGTTCAGCAAAGGCCTGAATAATTGTGTCGATTTGCTCTTCGCTGTGCGCCGCATTGACGCTGCAGCGCAGCAGAGTGATGCCTGCCGGCGCCGCCGGTGGCAACACGAGGTTTACATAAACACCATTTGCTATCAGGTCGCGCCACAGACGCAGACCCACTTCTTTGGAGCCAATCATGACAGGAACTACCGGGCTGATGCGTGGGCCCAGCTCGTAGCCGAGCTTGGCAAGACCATGATAAAGCCTATGCGCATTGCTCCAAAGTTTTTCGCGTAGCTCCGGGTGTTGCGCAATGGTTTTTAACGAGGAGCGCACAGAGGCGATGCTTGACGGCGATGGTGAAGCGGTGAAAATGTAAGGGCGGCTGCAATAGCGCAGAACGTCCATCGCTTTAGAGCCGACGGCAAAACCGCCGATTGAGGCCAGGCTCTTGCTAAAAGTGCCTAATACGATATCAACATCCTGCTCAACGCCCAGCTCTTGAGCAAGGCCTCGGCCGCCGGCGCCCATGACGCCGAAGGAATGAGCTTCATCTACCAATAAATAGCCGCCAAGGCGCCGTTTGATGTCGACAATTTCCACCAACGGAGCAACATCCCCCAGCATGCTATAAATACCTTCAACGATAATTATCGCATCTCGCGCACGCTCGCCAAGACGCACCATGCGGCGCTCCAGATCCTGGGCATCATTGTGGCGGAAACGAATAATTTGCGCGCCTCCCAGGGCACAAGCGTCATAGATACTTGCGTGGCAGTCCGCGTCTATCAATACGACGGCGCTAGGGTCGGCAAGCGTGCTGATGACTCCTAGGTTAGCGGTATAGCCGGTAGAGAATACGATGGCGGTAGGCCGGTCAAAAAGCAGCTAACTCATGCTCTAAGGTCAGGTGCGAGCCATAACTACCGTTAGCCATGCGTGACCCGGTGGTCCCGGTGCCCTGGGCTGCCAAAGCAGCTTGGCCGTCCGCAATGGCTTGGGCATTGAAGGTCAGGCCCAGGTAGTTATTTGTGCCTGCCAGAACTATTTTCTGTTTGCCAATGCGTCCTTCAGTTGCTGAGTAGATCTCATCAATACAAATACCAAAGGGATTCAGGCCGGATGTTTGGAATTGCTCTCGTTCGCCGGCAAGACGTGCAAATTTATCATAAAGGCCCATCGATGTTCTCCATATGTGGGAGTAGGGCATCCAACAACTGCTCAGGTGTTCTAACGTTCAACAAGATATTTATCGGGATTGAAATATCTAATTTGTCTTCTAACATCATCAAGAGGGTCATCACTTTTATGGACTCCAGACCAAGGTCATTGACGAGATCGCTGTCTGGCTTTATCTCTTGATCGCCTTCGACCATACCCTGTAAGCACTCAACGATATAATCCATCATAACTTCACGATTTAGCATAGAATTTTGACCTACCTATATCAAGATAATCAAAATAGTCCTTCACGCAGGGCGCGTTCCAAACCAATTTTGGAATCCAGTTAATATATTCTGACAAGCTTTTATTGCTTGCAGACCAGTCTTGATGTGTTAATTCACGGATTTTATTGTGGGTTAGCATCGGTTCTTTTCTTGCTAAACGGTTCGATAGCATGCTTACCTCGGCAATCAGTTTGAGCAAAGGTAAAGGAATCCCGATTAACCGCACTGGACCATTACGCACCGCAGCGCCTATTTCCTGTAGGCGCTGCCAGCTATAACCACCGGTAATACCGTCGCAGAGTTCAAAGGGATGTGCTTGCGGTTGCTCCACCATTAACCATTGGCTAACGGCTTGCGCTAAATCGCTCACATGCAGGAACGATAGCTGTGCTTCCGGCGCACCAAGTCGAAGCAGTACTCCGCGCAATAGCCAGCTAAATAAAGGTTTTAATTCTTTATCGCCCGGCCCATAAACCGCCGTCGGGCGAAAAATACCCAAAGAAATAGTCGAGGCCATGGTTATTAATTGCTGTTCGGCAACATATTTTGAATTCGCATACCAAGACAGTTCGGGATGGCGGGCGGCAAGCGAAGACATGAACAAGAAACGCTTGCAACTGCCGCTTTCCTTGGCCGCCTGCATTAGGCTTAAGCTGCCTGTCACATTACAACTGGTAAAGGTTTCTTCCGTGTGCCCGCGAACTTGACCTGCGCAATGCACGACATGGTCAGCGCCGCTAACCAGTTCTGCGAGAGAATGTTGATCTTCCAGTGCGCCTTGAACCCAGGTGAAATGGTCGTTAGTCGACGCCTTACGTGCGGTTCTGGTTAAAGCCCGCACGGTAAAGCCGTGCGAGAGCAGAGTTTCGGCAATGTGCTTACCAATAACACCTGTCACACCTGTAACTGCAACCGTTCTTGTCATTGCGCAAAACCTGCTGACCCTATCTGTGAGCTCATTACTCTCCTAAAGTAACGTTTCTTACCTTGTTGGTTGAGTCTTTACGTGCGGTTCTGGCTAAGTCCCGCACTGTAAAAAACCGTGTGAGCAGATTTTCGGCGATATGCTTACCGATAACACCTGTTACACCTGTCACTGCAGCCGCTCTCATTATTGCGCATAGCCGGTAGTCCCTATCTGCAGGTTGAGCAATTCGGTAAGGTATCGCTTCTTAGCCTCAGCGCGCGCAGGCTTCCCTGAGGAGGTCCGAGGGATGCTATGCGGCGGCAGTAATTCAATATCCACAGCAACGCCGAACTCGCTTTGAATGCGCGCTGTCAAGGTATGGATGATTTGCTTGCGACGCTCTTCAGAACTAACCCTGCACTGGATCTGCAAAATAATCTTGGCGCCCTCGTCGTGCTCTTGGGTGGCGACGAAGGCGATTGCATCCCCCGAGCGGATTTCCGGCTCCGATTCCGCAACATATTCAATATCTTGAGGCCAAATGTTACGGCCACGAATGATAATCAGATCTTTTTTACGGCCTGTTATGTAGAGATTTCCGTCAAACAGGTAACCTAAATCACCGGTATCCATCCATCCTGTCGCCTGGATTTGCTGCATTGAAGCAGCATCCCGGAAATATCCGCTCATTAAGCTGGGGCCTGAAATACAGATGTGGCCCACCTCCCGTTCTCGAAGCGGTGTACCGGTTTCGCTACGGATTTCAATACGATGGCAGGGAAGCGCCTTGCCGCAATTGACAAAAGTTGCAAAGGCACGGGTGTTTTTGGTAGGCGCTACAGCTTTACCTTCGTACTCCAAAATTTCGCGGTCGACCTCGTTGACCTGCGGGCCGGATGCCTGTTCGAAAAAGCTTACCGCAAGCGTATTTTCGGCTAAACCATAGCAGGGCATAAAAGCCTTGCTATCAAAATGGACATCGCTGAAATGTTCGCTGAACTGACGGAGCAGCTCTCCCGGAATGGGTTCAGCCCCCACACCAGCCACTCGCCAACTGGAGAGATTGAGTTCGGCCAGTTCTTTCTCGTTACTGCGGCGTAAGCATAATTCGTAGCCAAATGGCGGAGCAACGGAGATGGTCGCCCGGTTTTTACTGATCAGTTTTAGCCATTGCAGCGGACGCATTGCAAAATCTTGTGTGCGCAGGTAGTCAACGGATACCTGGGTGGCCACAGGAGTCAGTAGGCAACCTACCAGCCCCATGTCGTGATAAAAGGGTAACCAAGAGACGCAACGATCACCCGGACGTAACTTGATACCGTCATGGCTGATAACCTGCAGGTTAGCCATAACAGAACGCTGGGTTACTATCACGCCGCGGGGGAAGCGCGTGCTACCCGACGTATATTGGAGATAGGCAATGTCGTCTGGTGATGGAGGCTGCAGTTCAACATCCTTCTCTGGCAACGCATCTAAATCGTCATTGCTAAGGATATGTGCAGGCGGCGCATCGCCGCTGGCGGACCTAATCAGCGGCAGCCATTCATCACCACTGATGATAGCCGCGGGCTTACAGCTTTTTATCAGACCCTGGAGCTTATCGATATAGGAGGTACGCTGCCCCACCCCCATAGGGATGGCAAGCGGCACCGCGACTAATCCAGCATATTGGCAGGCAAAAAAAGCTTCAACGAAACCCACACTGGTTTCAGCGATAAGCGCAACACGGTCACCTTTGTTGAGATTCAGCGATAATAGGCGCTTTGCGCCCATGATCGCACGGCGTTGTAGCATTCGATATTCCAGCACAGCCACTAGCTGATTACGTCGATCGTAAAAATTCATACCTGTGCTTCCCTGAGCGGCGTAGTCTAAGGCCTCCACCAGGGATGGGAAGTCTGCAAAGCGCATGGGAAGAGAGTGGGCGGAGCTTGTTTCAAACATATACAATACAGCCTTAGATTTAAAATCAGCCAATAATACAGACAACTAATGATGTGAGAGCGGGAGTCTTTGTAAGCTTTTGTATAAGACATTGTTTTTTTATTTATCATTTTATAGTACCTAATACAAGCTCCTATTGTAGCAGTATCTTCCAATCTGCTTTAAATTGTGTTATTTCAGTGAAAAAAGCATTAAGTGGTAAAGGATGGCAATGTATATCCAGATAATGTCAAAAGGCATATAGAATGCGTTGAGAGGATCTGGCTTGCGCGGCTCTGAAACTCAATAATGCCAAGCATAATATGCCTAGCGCAAGGATAAACGTACTTGCCATCACATTTTCAGCAGGTTCGGTAGGTGGGGATCAAAATATAACAGGGATTCTTTTGACTGGGCTTCGCTAAGGTAATAATTGCTTTTTTGTCCTTACGAGCTCCTTAGGGAAGAATTAGCCATCAAGAGAGCACAGACTGGATAATATATGCCGGTTTATTGTGCTTTTTTCAGTAAATTCTAGAGATTTAAGGGTGTTTATGGTCCGCATTGAAAAATCATGGACAAGCGTGGGCTTAAGGCATTCATCGCTTTTCCTTCTTCACTATATCGCGATGATCCAAATTGGATTGAACCCTTGTATCTCGAGCGTGCAGAGCATCTTTCTCACAAAAATCCAGGTACTAAACATATCGAATGGCAAGCGTGGGTAGCTAAAAAGGGGATAAGATTGTCGGGCGGATAACCGCTCAAATCGATACCTTGCACCGCGAACTTTATGGTGAGGATACCGGGCATTTTGGGATGATTGATGCCATCGATGATCAAGAAGTATTCAGTGCGCTATTTGCTGCTGCAGAAGAATGGTTGCAGTCTAAAGGAGCACGAAAAATCACCGGGCCGTTCAGTCTTAATATTAACCAGGAAAGCGGCTTGCTGGTTGATGGGTTTGATACTCCTCCGTCTGCATTAATGACGCACGGCAAGCCTTATTATGCCGCGGGTGTGGAGCAGCAAGGATATGCGCAAGGCATTGATTTGCTGGCCTACTGGATGCAGCTTGCAAGCCTGCATTTTCCTCCTGTATTAATCAAGCTTATGGAGCAAGCGCGCAAAAAGGTGACCATCCGCCGGCTCAATCGTAAGCATTTTAGTGAGGAAATGCAGATTCTGCGTCAGATCTTCAACTCTGGCTGGCAGAACAACTGGGGATTTGTACCCTTTACCGAGCTTGAGTTTGCCACCATGGGGGAGCAACTAAAGTTCTTGGTGCCGGACGACATGATTTATATTGCCGAGATAGACGCCGTTCCTTGTGCCTTTATTGTTGGTTTGCCAAATATCAATGAGGCTATCGCAGATTTAGATGGGCGTTTACTCCCCTTTGGCTGGGCGAAGCTATTATGGCGTCTGAAAGTTCGTGGTGTACGTACCGCCAGAGTGCCCTTGATGGGGGTTCGCCAAGAGTACCAATTCAGTCGTCTGGGGCCGGTTATGGCGCTGCTGTTGATTGAGGCGCTACGTGACTCCTTTGCGAAGCGGAATATCGATGCTTTAGAGATGTCTTGGATCCTAGAGTCTAATGCCGGCATGCGGACGATATTGGAGCGGATTGGTGCGATTCCCTATAAGCGTTATCGTTTGTACGAAAAGCAGCTTTAACCCGGCGTATAGGCGTCGTCTTGTCCTTGAGGGCTTCACGTAGATGAGAAGGGCTGGCGCGTAAGGTGCCCGCCTTGCCCCTGGGAACGTCTAGCCTGGGGTGCCTTTGGCCGGTTGTAAGTCAACGCTGGCAAGTGAACGGCGATTTAATAGGTTATGTGTAATGTTTTTGTCGCTAAACATTAGCATATCTAATCGGTTGTCATGAGATAACGCCCGTTCGCTTTCGTTTTTATAAGAGCAAAAATTCATGACATTTGAGAAGAAGAAAGGCATCAAACGATTAATAAGCAGTATAAATAACTCGCTGGCTGGGTTTGCTGATGCTTTGCTAACGGAAGATGCGTTTCGCCAGTTGTTTATTATTAACTCAGTATTAGTGATCATCGCATTTTTTTTGGACGTTACAAAGATAGAGCGCTTATTCTTAATTTCCAGCTGTTTTCTTTTACTGGTGGTTGAGTTACTTAACACAGCTATCGAAACCGTGGTAGATCGTGTTTCCTTGGATTTACATCCCCTATCAAAGCGGGCAAAAGATTTGGGTGGCGCGGCGCAGTTAGTAACAGTAGTGATGACGATAATAATTTGGTTAATTATTATTTTTTGATGCTTATGGAGTCCACACTGCAGTGTACGGCAAAAGCAATGTGGTTACGCGATGGCTTTATCCCTGCGCCGAGAGGCTACGGCAACTGAAGATATGGCATCCAATGCTTTTTCCAGCACCTCGCTGTAGGGCGCTCTGGCATCCAGATCGAGTATTTTTGAGCCATTGTACCGAAGCTTGACCATGACGCCGATTTTATCCCGCAGTTCCTCGTAACTATGGTCCGGTTTACGCGAAAAGGCGGTGCCGACATCAATATCAAGGCGAATGATTAATTCGGGGCGGCATAACGCCATCTGCTGATACAATCGCCGCTCGCGAGCCGCTAAACGCGTCATCAGCCAGCCCGCTACGCGCTCCACGCCAATGCCGGGCCCATCATAATAAAACCCTGAAACCTCTGCCTGCGGATAGCGATCGCTGATAACCAACACGCCGCTCTGGGCCAGACGCTGTACCTTGCGTAGATTAGCCGCACGAAACAGTGAGAACCCGTACATGATCAACGCAGCCCAGAGCGCCGGAGACTTGCTGCTCATGTTCTGAGTCTTCCCGGACTTGGCGGCCAGGCGCCGCTCGAGCCATACGCCAATCAAAGGCAGATGTTTGATTTTATCGCCGGTCTCACCGGAGAGGAGCCCTAAGTAACGACGCTCGGTCACCCAATGTGTCCGCAGATGTTTTTCCAGGTCCGCGGTCAGTGTCGATTTACCCGTGCCGTCACAGCCCACTACCGCAACAAGCCCGGCAATATAGGCCGGGGAAGGTTCGTTTGTTGTATTCAAGCTATCTGTTTGCATTTATTTCAATATATTAAAAGGTAGTCATAAGCCGAAACCCGTGACTACGAAAGAGAGGTCCGAATCGCACGTAACGACTCGTCAAGAATTTCACTCGCCGGCGCTCGGCCATCTAAGTCAAGAATCTTCGCGCCATTAAAAGTAAGGTGCGGTATGACGGTAATCTTCTCACGTAAAACGGAGATCTTGTGATCAGGCTTGCGCGAATGCGCCGTTTGTTCATCAATATCCAGCCGAATCAATAACAGTGGCTGATAAGAGGCCATCCACCGGTAGAGTTTTTGCTCATGTTTTCTCAGCGCGCGCACCCAACCGTTACCACCAACCGTTTTTGCCAGCTGCGGACCATCAAAGCGAAACCCGGCCACTTCAGCTTGCGGGTAACGATCTGTAATCAGCAAATGCCCCTGTTGACTCTTCGCCAGCATTCGCCGGAATTTGTAGGCTCGCCAATAAGACAGTAGAAAGATCACCAGCGCCGTTACATTGCCTGGGGGTGTCGATGGATTATCATGTACCCGCTCAGACTTCGCCAGCAGATAGCGGCCAAAGGAAGCGCCAATAACGGGTAGGCTGCTGATCCATTCGCCTATGCGTCCCGACGACTGCCCAAGATAAAACAATTCCGTCGAGCTTTGGCCTTGGGAAGAGGTGGCTTACCAGACTGGCGGCTAAAGTCGATTTACCGGAACCATCACAACCCGTTATTGCTATCACTCGCAGCGGAGCATTATTGGCAGGAGGGCTAATCTGTTGACTCACATCAAAAATCCAATATCTAAAAAATCTATTGTATGCTA
Source organism: Sodalis ligni (assembly GCF_016865525.2). Lineage (NCBI taxonomy): Bacteria > Pseudomonadati > Pseudomonadota > Gammaproteobacteria > Enterobacterales > Bruguierivoracaceae > Sodalis > Sodalis ligni. The sequence continues at coordinate 2,450,671 of NZ_CP075169.1, forward strand.
ATCCTTCCTGGGTTCAAGATATTTGTTCCACTTGGCCGTAACAACAACTAATAGCGATTTTCCCCTTTTCAAACGATATATTCCTGGGGATTTCTAAATAAGAGAGTGTTTTATGCATTCAAAACTCCCACCGATCATAGCGGTTATTGGCAGCGATGGTTCCGGAAAATCCACTGTCTGCGAACATCTTATTGACTATGTAAAAAAATATGGGCCCGCGGCAAGGGTTCACTTGGGTAAACAAGCAGGAAATGTCGCCCGTGCGATGGTGAAGCTCCCCGTTTTAGGTAATTCCCTAGGCAAGTCTATTGAAGTTAATAAGGCCAATATAACCAAGTCTCTTCCCGGCCCGCTGCCTGCCTTGGTCATCATGTCTTTCGTGCTGCGGCGATTATTGCGCTTTCGTCGCATGCTGGCTTTTCGTCGGCGCGGGCTACTGATCTTGACCGATCGTTTTCCACAGGTGCAAATCCCGGGTGGTTATGATGGCACGGTACTTCCGGCCAATGCGCCGGGCAGCCGCTTTGTTACCTGGCTGGCGGGCCGCGAACGTGCTGCTTTTCGATGGATGGCCGGCCATAAGCCGGATTTGGTGCTAAAACTGAATGTTGATCTTGAAGTTGCCTGCGCCCGCAAGCCCGATCATCGACAAGAATCCCTTGCCAAAAAAATTGCCGTTACTCCGCTGCTGACTTTCGAAGGCGCCCAAATTGTCGATATCGACGCCAATAAGTCCCTTGATGAAGTGTTTTGCGCCGCTGAAGAGGCCGTATCGAAGTTTATGGCATCGCGTGGATATAGCTATGTTGACGAAGGTAAGCCCGCCGTCAACCCATAGCCATTATCCACTCCCGCAGGAACCGACGTTTCCATTAGGCATGATTGTGCGGCGATTAGTACCAAGACGGCTTGTCACCATCGGTGCCCGGCTTGTTAATGCCCACGGAGGCCCGCACGTCGCGCGTCGGATCTTGCGCCAGTTTCACGACAAGATCGGCAACGCTCTGGCGGGAGACTTCGGTACCCTTGAATGGCTCCCCCTTCTGGGTGAGCTCATAATCCACCTCGTCGCTGTCGGTCAGCCAGGCTGGCCGCACAATCGTGAAGTCGAGCTTCGAGGACTCGATAACCTTGGCGGCTGCGCTGTAGGGTTCGAGATAGCCGTCATCGAGCATTTCATGGTTCCACCTGCCGAATGCGCCTGGGACCTCGTCATAGATACCCAGGGTTGAGATCCAGATCAGACGCCCTACGCCCGCAGCTTCAAGCGCCTCGACCACCGATTTGGCCTGCTCCTCGATATTGTCGCCCGCCAGATTGGCGTAAACGACGTCTTGTCCTCGTGCCACTTCCTGCAAATGGCGCGTGTCCGTGACATCGCCTTCGATGACTTCAACACTATCGCCCGCAAGCTTCTGCAGACGTCCCGACTTTCGCAGATAGAGTGTAAGAATGACACCTTCCTGCCCGAGAAACTGATGGATCGCGTGCCGCGCTATCTTTCCGGCAGCACCAAGAACGAGAATCTTGCTCATGACGGGCTCCTTTTCCTCGATATCTCCCCATTGGAGAATTACGTTTAAAGGCCATCCGCCGCCGCAGCCCGTGGCCGCTTGCAACCTCAAGGAGCGTGCGCGCCAAAACGAGGAAAGATATGCGACCCAGGCTTATCGACCACTTCGGCGGCCATAAAGCCGAGATATGATCCTACCCTAACTGCGGGGTTAATGCGTACGCGGGCTTTTCTGATTTTGCGTCTCCGACAGGGAATAATTTTGTCATTAACTGGCAATATAGGGTAAAGGCGACTGCTTTCATGATTAAAACCCGGGGGATGGACGCTGAAATCCCATGGTAAGGTCTATCAAATACATAGGGTAATTCAGCTGTGACTGAGTGAAATCCGCGTATAGAGTAGCATTGAGAATACTTAAAAGGAGCATGTCATGAGCAATTCTATCGATGAAGATGCAAAAGATGCAAAGCCTATCGTTGAAGCAGATAGAGAAGCATCTGCTAGTAAATGTCCTTTTCATGAGGGAAACTCTAATAAGACGTCCGGCGGCGGGACAAGCAATCGGGACTGGTGGCCTAACCAGCTTAGAGTCGACCTCCTGACACAGCACTCAAACCGCTCCAACCCCTTGGGTGAATCGTTTGATTATCGTAAGGAATTCGCCAAGCTAGACTATTCGGCGCTCAAGGCCGATCTCAAAGCGCTGCTCACTGATTCGCAACCCTGGTGGCCCGCCGACTGGGGCAGCTATATCGGCCTTTTCATCCGCTTGGCGTGGCACAGCGCAGGGACGTATCGCTCCGTCGACGGGCGCGGTGGTTCGGGCCGCGGCCAGCAGCGCTTCGCGCCTTTGAACTCCTGGCCGGATAATGTGAGCCTCGACAAAGCGCGCCGCTTGCTGTGGCCGGTGAAGCAAAAATATGGTCAAAAATTTCCTGGGCCGACCTCTATATCCTCGCAGGCAACGTCGCTTTGGAAAATTCCGGTTTCCGTACCTTTGGCTTTGGCGCCGGGCGTGAAGACGTATGGGAACCCGATCTGGACGTGAACTGGGGCGACGAGACAACCTGGCTTGAACACCGCCATCCTGAATTGCTGGCCCAATCGCCGTTGGGCGCAACGGAAATGGGGCTGATTTACGTCAATCCCGAAGGCCCGAATCACAGTGGCGATCCTGCCTCGGCAGCCCCGGCTATCCGTGCCACCTTCGGCAATATGGGGATGAACGATGAAGAGATTGTTGCGTTAATCGCCGGTGGTCATACGCTGGGCAAAACCCATGGCGCAGGTCCCGCCACTCATGTCGGTGTCGACCCTGAAACCGCGCCTATTGAAGCGCAAGGCCTGGGCTGGGCAAGCAGTTATGGAACCGGCGCCGGGGCTGATGCCATCACTTCCGGCCTGGAAGTGGCCTGGTCTCAGACGCCAACGCAGTGGAGCCATAACTTCTTCGAAAATCTCTTCAAATTTGAATGGGTACAGACACGCAGTCCCGCCGGCGCTATCCAGTTTGAGGCCAAAGATGCGCCGGAGAGTATTCCCGACCCGTTCGATGCGGCGAAGAAGCGTAAACCTACCATGCTGGTCACCGATCTGACGCTTCGTTTCGATCCGGAGTTTGAGAAGATATCCCGTCGTTTCCATGGCGATCCGCAGTCCTTCAATGAAGCTTTCGCGCGGGCGTGGTACAAATTGACCCACAGGGACATGGGGCCAAAAGCGCGATATATCGGTCCGGAAGTGCCAAAAGAAGACTTAATCTGGCAAGACCCTCTGCCGGCCCCGGTGTATCAGCCGACGGCCGCCGATATCGAACTGCTGAAAGAAAAAATCGCTGCTTCCGGCCTTACCGTCGGTGAACTGACCTCGGTGGCGTGGGCTTCGGCTTCAACCTTTCGCGGCGGTGACAAGCGGGGCGGCGCAAACGGCGCACGGCTGGCGCTGCTGCCGCAAAGAGAATGGAGTGTAAACGCCATCGCCGCCCGCGTACTCCCCACTTTGGAATCGATACAACAATCATTCCAGAAAGCTTCTCTGGCGGATGTGATCGTCCTGTCCGGCGTGGTGGGTGTTGAACAGGCAGCGAAAGCGGTCAACGTTGAGATTGAAGTGCCTTTCACCGCCGGTCGCGTGGATGCCCGCCAGGATCAGACTGATATTGAATCGTTCGAATTCCTCAAACCAAAAGCGGATGCTTTCCGTAACTATCGCGGTGTTGCCGACGGCACATCCACTGAAAATCTCCTCATCGACAAGGCTCAGCAGCTTACGCTGACCGTGCCGGAATTAACGGTGCTTATCGGTGGACTGCGGGTGCTTGGAGCAAACTACGATGGCAGCCGGCAAGGTGTTTTCACGCACAACGTGGGCGAGCTTAACACTGACTTCTTCGTAAACCTGCTCGATATGCGCACTGAATGGAAAGCAACAGACTCCTCCGGAGAACGCTTCGAAGGACGCGATCGCCTCAGCGGAGAGGTCAAATTTACCGCAACCCGTGCCGACCTGGTATTTGGTTCGAATGCCGTATTGCGCGCTTGCGCGGAGGTTTACGCCAGCAGCGACGCCAAAGAAAAATTTGTTAAGGACTTTGTCGCGGCCTGGACGAAGGTGATGAATCTGGATCGATTCGACATCTGAGCGGCATTGACCGGTTGCAAAGACTGAAATCACCACGCAAATAGCCCGCGTCAGGGAACTGAGGCGGGCTGAGCTTGTTGACAATATGTCCCGCCTTCTTGACTCCGGGTATATTTGTCAGCAGTCTGAGCCTGCCGTTAAATGTGTAGTGGACGATGAGCGGCATTTGCTGATATACTGTTTATAATTACAGTATTGGAGGCGGTTATGGCTATTGAAATAAAATATGTGGTCGTCAGAAAGGGTGAAGAGAAAATGACATTTGCCAGTAAGAAAGAAGCTGAGGCCTACGACAAGATGCTTGATATGGCTGAAGCGTTCAGCGACTGGCTGTTGAACAGCGGGATGCAGCTGGATGAAACGCAGGCTGAAAATCTGGGTCTCTATCTGGCCGAGCATAAAGATAATGTTCAGCATATCCTGCGTACCAGCAAATTGCCGGAAGCCGCCGGCGCTCAGGCTCCTTCAGATGAACCGGAAAGCATGGATGCCGATGCTGATGCCGGCACAAAAAAGATCAGGGCGGTGAAAGCAGCCTGATCCCTTCGATAGTTACACAAGTACTGAACAGCGCCGTTAGTGAGAACCCTGGCGGCGTTGATGCATGAAAAGCAGCACATACCCGCCAGAACACACGCATACCCAGTCCGGCTTTACCGGCAAGATCCCCGCTTTACACTCGCCGATAACGATGCCTATCATATTCCCATGCCAAATATTTTCAGGTGGTAAGCGAGCGCTATGACCTCGGCCCGCCACAGGGTGGGCGCGTGTTATTTCCGGTAATAAAAACGGATAGTGGAATCATGATGTCTTACCTATTGTGTGACTTGCATCATATTTAAATAATTGTCAGCCGCGGTGTGCCCGCGTCTTAATAATGGTATTCTTCAACCTCAGCCATTAATGATGTTGCGTCGTCGATACAGGACTTTAGCCAAGAAACCAGGGCCTTAGCCAGGGAACGTTCTCGCGGGATGTTATAATTGTTTTATATACCTGTCGCGATTATTAAATGTTAAATATAACAACTGGGTGTTTATGTATAACGTCGGCGCGATTAAAAATCGGCCGAGCCTATGGCGATTCAGTTTCAGTATAGGTAAAATGACGATGTCACAATTGCTCACTGCTATAATAATTTTTCTAAATAACATTACTTCTTAGCGTATTACTTTATTTTATTTTTTTATTAAGTTGAACAAATATCCCTTAAAGGGATTAGGGATACCTCTACTAATGGATTTACTCAGATTCTTGCTACGCTTGCCCTTTACCCTGATAAAATGCGGCATTTGGGCGCTTTCCGTTATCCTGGCTCTGCTGTGCCGCGTTCTCAAGCCGATTGTCGGTAATATCGACTGGCGCGCGCCGGCCTGGTGGGTGGCGATGTCCGGCTGGCTCAGGCGCGGCTGTCAGCATGCCGACGGAGGGATGGACCGGCATCCGAAAGCCATCGGCATAACGATATTGGTCTTGGTTTGCGCCGCTGGCTCGGCCGTTTACGGCTGGCATTGGTGGCAAAACCGGCCGCAGCCGATGGTGCCGGCGCCGATGGTGTACCAAAATACCAGCATACGCGTCAGCAACCCTGAAACGGTGGATTACGCGGCGCAAAAGGCTGCGCCGCAGCGGGTCGTTTTTACTTTCAACAACTCCGCCGCACCGCTGACAGACGTAGGCAAAGTGGTGGGTAGAGGCATTTCGCTGAAACCGGCTATCGAGGGCGAGTGGCAATGGGTAAGCGGCGATACGCTAGTCTTCACGCCGAAAAATCCGTTGCCGATGGGCGCCGGCTATGAAGTGGATTTCACGCCCGGCCTCCTGCTCGCGCCGCAAAACAAGCTGAAGGTAACCGGTTATGGCTTCAGCGTACCGGAGTTCGATTATAAATTTGGCGAAGCCGAATATTACCAAGACCCGCAGGAGCCGCAGAAACGAAGCGCAATTTTCAACGTCAAATTCAATGCGCCGGTGGATGTCGCCAGTTTCGAAAAGCAAATCGCCCTCGGCCTGACCCAAGGCGGAGCCAAAACCGAATCAAAGCTCAATTATTCCGTGGTCTATGACCAGAAAAAGCTCAACGCCTGGGTGCATTCCGAACCGCTGAAATCCCTTGACCACGGCGGTTCGGTGCATATCGCCATCGGTAAGGGCGTAAAAGCTTCAGTGCCGTCGAATGCCACCACGCTGGCCCGTGAGAGCCGGGTTTCCGTACCGACGCTCTACAGCCTGAAGGTAAATGAAGCCAGCGCGCAGGTCGTCGACGCCGAGGGTGCGAAAGGCGAGCGCGCATTGATTATTGCTTTCAGCGATGCGGTTAAAGATAAAGACATTCGCCGCGCGGTGAAAGTCTGGTTGTTGCCGCAGCACAACCCCAATGATCATGAAACCGGTCAAGGCCCGGATGATTATGCCCACTGGGACGTGACGAGCGTTGAAAACAATGTATTCGCGTTATCCACGCCGCTGGATATCAAGCTTGATGAGGCGGAAAATGACGCCCAGCCGCAGTTCAGCTTCCGCTTCGATGCGCCTGCGCACCGCGCTATGCTGGTTGAAATCGATAATATATTGACCTCTTCCGGCGGCTATAAAATGCCGGAAAAGGTCTACCGTATCGTGCAGGTCCCGGATTATCCAAAATCCCTGCAATTCATGTCGCAAGGATCGCTGTTGTCGGTTAACGGCGACAAGCAAATCAGTATCGCGGCGCGTAATGTGTCGGGGCTGCGTCTCGATATCAAACGGGTGATCCCGAGCCAGCTGCAACATATCGTTTCATTCAAGAGCCGTGAATATTCATCGGCGGAATTCAACCGCCTGAATGACGAGTATTTTACCGAACACTTCAAATACCGGGCAGCGGTAAATAACGACAAACCGGGCGAGGTGAATTATCAGGGTGTCGATCTCTCGCGTTATTTATCCACCGATCCGAGCTCGCATCGCGGCGTCTTCCTGCTGACGCTCTCACCATGGGATCCGAAGGAAAAGAAAGATACCCCGGCCACCGATCATAGCTATCAATATCAGGAGGAATACTGGGGCGGAGATGAAGCGCCGGTCGGCGATTCGCGCTTTGTGGTCGTGACTGATTTGGGGATTATCGCCAAGCGTTCGCAGGATAAGACCCGCGACGTATTTGTGCAATCGATTCACAACGGTACGCCGGTCAACGGCGCCAAAGTGTCGGTTATCGCAAAAAACGGCGTCACGCTGCTGAATCAACCCCCCGGCGCCGAGGGCCATGTGCGTTTCCCGCCGCTGGATGTCTACACCAACGAGCGCCAGCCGGTCATATTCCTGGTGGAAAAAGAGGGCGATGTTTCATTTCTGCCAGCCGGTCGTAACAATGACCGCGGCCTGGACTTCTCACGTTTCGACGTCGACGGTGATGAAACGCCGGACGATCCGCGCACGCTGAGCAGTTATCTGTTCTCCGATCGTGGTGTGTACCGCCCGGGCGACACTTTTAATATCGGCCTGATTACCCGCGCTGCCGACTGGCGTACGGGATTAGCCGGCGTGCCGGTGCGCGCTGAAATTCACGACCCGCGCGACAAACTGATGAACACTATTCCACTGACGCTGGGCGACAGTGGCTTCAATGAGCTGAGCTACACCATCGACGACAATTCTCCGACGGGTGAATGGAACATCTATCTGTATCTGGTTGGCAAAAACAATGAATCGTCCACGCTGCTGGGTCATACCGCGGTGAACGTGAAAGAATTCGAGCCGGATCAACTGAAAGTGAAATTGCAATTGGTGCCGGACCGTAAGCAGGGTTGGGTCAAACCGTCGGAACTGCAGGCCAATATCGATGTCCAGAATCTGTTCGGGACGCCGGCGCAGGGCCGGCGGGCGACGTCGAAACTGACGTTGCGCCCCATGTATCCCAGCTTTGAGCAGTTCCCCGGATATGCGTTTTACGAAAACCGCCGCAACAGCGACGGGTTTTAGACCGAGCTTGAGGACCGCTCAACCGATGTCAGCGGCGCGGCGAATATACCGCTGGATCTTAAATCTTATGCTGACGCGACGTATCAGCTGCAATTGCTGTCAGAAGCCTTTGCGGCGGGCGGCGGACGTTCCGTGGCGGCCACAGCCCGCGTATTGGTGTCGCCTTATGACTATCTGGTCGGCGTGAAAGCGGATGGCGATTTAGGCTACATCAACCGCGCTGCCGTTCGGCATCTGGATATGATTGCCGTCGATCCCGCGCTTAAGCGCATTGCGTTGCCGGATTTGAAAATGGCGCTTATCGAGCAGAAATACATTTCGGTGCTGACCAAGCAGGATTCCGGCGTCTACAAATATCAGTCGAAACTGAAAGAAGTGCAGTTGTCGGAACAGCCGTTGGCGCTGAATGCGCAAAGCAATGACATAACCCTTGCAACCGATAGGCCGGGCGATTTTGTGCTGGTGATTCAAAACGCCCAGGGCAAAGTGCTGAACCGCATAGCCTATACGGTCGCCGGCGACGCCAATCTCAGCCGTTCCCTGGATCGTAATGCTGAACTTAAGCTGAAGCTGAATTTGGCGAAATACCTGCCGGGCGATGAAATCGACGTGTCTATCAACGCGCCGTATACCGGCAGTGGATTGATTACCATCGAAAGGGAAAAAGTCTACAGCTGGCAGTGGTTCCACACCGATACCACCAGTTCGGTGCAGAAGATCCGCATTCCGGCCGGCATGGAAGGCAACGGCTATATCAACGTACAGTTCGTGCGTGACGTGAATTCCAATGAAATTTTCATGAGCCCGCTGAGCTATGGCGTCATGCCGTTCAGCGTCAGCACCCAGTCTCGTCAAAACTCTTTAAAAATTGCTGCGCCTGCTGTGATTAAACCGGGGGAAAATCTTCCGATAACCGTGAATACCGATGGCCCGCAGCAGGTTGCGCTGTTTGCTGTCGACGAAGGTATTTTGCAGGTGGGGCGTTATCGCCTGAAAGATCCGCTCGAGTACTTCTTCCGCAAACGCATATTGGGGGTTGAAAGCTCACAAATCCTTGACCTGATTCTGCCGGAGTTCAGCAAGTTTATGCAGCTGGCGGCTGCGCCGGGCGGTGACGGCGGCGAAGGGCTGGATGTCAATGTGAATCCGTTCAAACGCAAGCGCGACAAGCCGGTGGCATATTGGTCCGGTATTACCGAAGTAAACGGCGAGAAGCAGTTCGACTATCCGGTCCCGGATTACTTTAATGGCAGAATTCGCGTAATGGCGATTTCCGTGACGCCGGACAAAATCGGTAAAGCGCAGACCTCGGCGACCGTGCGCGACAGCGTCATTATGACGCCGAATGTGCCGTCGATGATCGCGCCCGGCGATGAATTCGATGTCAGCGTCGGTGTCAGTAACAACCTCGAAGGTCTGAACGCCGGCACAGTGCCTATTGCGGTGCATCTGACCGCTCCACCTCAGTTGGAAGTGGTCGGGAGCGCGGATCAAACCCTGTCTTTGGCTGAAAAACGTGAAGGCGTGATCAGCTTCCGCTTGCGCGCCAAAGCCGTTCCGGGCGATGCGCCGCTGGTATTTGATGCCCGGATCCTGAATAACGAATTCAGGGACATGACCAGCCGCCGAACCCTCAGCACCTCGGTGCGTCCGGCGATGCCATTCCGTACCCAATCCATCATGGGACGCATGAGCGGCAGCAGCCAGAGCGTCGATAATCTGCGCCAGATGTTCGATGCCTACGCGGTGCGCAAGGCGGCGGTCTCCAACTCGCCCTTAGTGCTGGCCGGCGGGTTGTCGCAATATCTGGCGGATTATCCCTATTACTGTTCCGAGCAGATTGTCAGCCGATCGATTCCGTTGATCCTTGAAGGTCTGCACCCGGAACTGCAAGGCAATACAAGCCAGGCAGAAAACAGTAAGCAGCTGAAAAACATGCTTGCCGTTCTGCGCTCGCGGCAGAATGGCAGCGGTGCGATTGGCCTGTGGCGCTCATCGCCGGAAACCGATCCGTTCGTGACGACGTATGTGGTGCAGTTCCTGCTGGAAGCTAAAGCCTCGGGATATGCCCTGCCAGCCGGTATGCTGGAAGAGGCCAACGCCTCATTGCGCGGGCTGGCCGCCAATCAGAATGAAAATTTATACTCTTTGCGTCTGCGCGCGTGGGCGGTTTATCTGCTGACCCGTCAGGGGGAAATCACCACCAGCCAGCTGGCTTCGGTGCAGGATACCTTACGGCAACGCTATCCTGACCGCTGGGCGACCGATCTCAGCGCATTGTATCTGGCATCGTCCTATCGTCTGTTGAAAATGGATGATGTGGCCAACACGTTGTTGCAGCCGACCTGGAAACAACTGAGCAATGCGTATGGAAAATCCTGGTGGACGCAGAATTACTTCGACCCGCTGGTACAGGATGCCACGCGGCTGTATCTGATCGCCCGCCACTTCCCGGAAAAAGTATCCTCGATTCCGCCGCAGGTGCTGGAAAATATGATCAGTGCTCTCAAAGAGGAGCGTTATACCACCTATTCATCGGCGATGAGTATTCTGGCGCTGGAGAGTTATTCCGCTCAGGTGGCGGCGCAAGCCAATATACCGGACGCGCTGAAAATCACGCAGATCGGCAAAAACAGCAATATCGGTCCTCAGGTGATTTCCAGCCTGCAGGGACTGTTCGCCAAAGGTCGCTTTACTGCCGATGCGCAAGCAATCCGCTTTGAAAATGATAACGAAGCGCCGGCCTGGTATGTGGTGACGCAGGCCGGTTACGATCTGAGTGCGCCGAAAAAAGCCATTTCGCGCGGTCTGGAAATTACTCGTGATTATACCGACGAACAGGGCAAACCTGTTACTCAGGTCACACTGGGACAGAAGATAAACGTTCATCTGAAAATCCGCGCCAACGCGAAAGAAGGCCAAAGCAATCTGGCGATTGTCGATTTATTGCCGGGCGGTTTTGAAGTGGTGCAGCAAACGCCGCCGGAACCGGAATCTGACGACAGCGACGGTGATGCTCCGGCCTCATGGCAATCGCCGCTGGCTGCATCCGGCTCCACCTGGGCGCCGGATTACAGCGATATTCGTGAGGATCGTGTTGTTATCTATGGCAGCGCCAGCACCGATGTGCAGGAGTTTATATACCAGATTAAAGCCACCAATACCGGCAGCTTCGTGATCCCGCCGGCTTATGGCGAAGCCATGTATGACCGCGAGATTCAGGCACTGTCGGTCAGCGACCGTAAGCTGGTGGTCGTGCCTGCTGACAGCGCGGCTGTGGCTAAAAAATAATAACTCAGGTCGCGCCCTTTCAGTGGCTGCGGGGCGTGACCTGTGCCGAGTAACAAAATGAACATTTTTCACTCTGTTCTCAAAGCAATTAAATACCTGCTGCAAAATATCGCCATGGCGGTTTTTCTACTGGCGCTGATCGCGTTGGCGTGCCGTCTGTATCCTCATCCGCCGCTTTCCCGGGAGCAGCCTTTTTCGTCTGTCTATTATGACCGGCAGGGTACGCTGATGCGTATCACTCTCGCTAATGACGACCGCTACCGTTTGTGGACACCGCTGGAACAGGTAACTCCATTGATGGTTCAAGGCTTGTTGCTGCATGAAGATCGCTGGTTTTACTACAACCCCGGCTTCAACCCGTTCAGCCTGATACGGGGTTTCTGGCGCAGTTATGTTGCGAGTGGACTAAGGCAGGGTGGCTCGACCATCACCATGCAACTGGCGCGCATGCGCTGGCATCTGAACACCCGCACACCGTCGGGCAAAATAATGCAGGTGCTGCGTGCGGTGCAGCTGGAATTGGCTTATTCCAAACACGACATTCTTGAAGCCTATCTTAACTACGCGCCGTATGGCCGCAATATCGAAAGCATAGGCGCGGGCAGCTTGATTTATTTTAATAAGGCGCCGAAAGATCTGACCTTGCCGGAGGCGCTGACGCTGGCCGTGTTGCCGCAATCGCCGAGTTACCGTATTGATGTCAAAACCGGCGTGTTAAGCGCCGTGCTGGTGCAGGCGCGCAACCGGCTCTTTCAACGCTGGCAGAAGTATTACTCAGCCGACAGCAGCCAGAACGCATTGTTCAGGTTGCCCCTGGCGCTGCGTCAGCCCGAGCAGATGCCTTATATCGCGCCGCATTTCATCGAGCAGCTCCGCCGGCAAAATCGGCAGTATATAGGCACGGATACCCGCATCGACACTACGCTGGATGCTGGTTTACAACGGCTTGTCGAGCGGCAGATTAATGCCTTTATACTCCGTAACGAGAGCCGTGGTATCCATAATGCCGCTGTGCTGCTGGTGGATACCCGTGATATGGGCATACGTGCGCTGGTGGGGTCGGCCGATTATTACAATCGCGGCATTCAGGGGCAAGTAAACGGCACTACTGCCAAACGTTCGCCGGGTTCGGCGCTCAAACCCTTTATTTATGCGCTGGGGATGGAGCAGGGGGGTGCTGCATCCGATGACCATCCTGAAAGATGTGCCGTCGGCATTTGGCGCCTATGCGCCTGAGAATTTTGACCGGCGTTTTCTCGGACCGGTCACCGGGACCGATGCCCTGAACTTCAGCCGTAATATTCCCGCCGTATATGTCGCTTCGCAGCTTCGGCGGCCGACGTTCTATCAGTTCCTGCGGGTTTCCGGCATCTCCAATATGTCCAGCGAGAACCACTATGGTCTGTCGCTGGTATTGGGCGGCGGCGAGGTGACGATGCAGGAATTGGCAAAACTGTATGCTTTACTGGCGAATCGTGGCGAACTCCTACCGCTGCGGATGCAAAAAAACGATCCGACCCCAGCGCCGACAAGGTTATTGAGCGAAGAAGCCAGTTTCATGACACTCGATATGCTGCGCCAGCACCGTCGTCCCGGCGATACGCTGGTACAGCAGCCCACTGCGTTGCCGGTGTACTGGAAAACCGGTACCTCGTGGGGGTTTCGCGATGCTTGGAGCGCCGGGATTTTTGGTCCCTATGTCTTGGTGGTGTGGGAAGGGAATTTCGATAGTAAAGGCAATAATGTGTTTGTTGGTACGGATGCCGCCGCACCGCTGTTCTTCAATATTATCGATAGCATCAACGCCAGTTATCCCGCTTTGCAAGAACCGAAACATCCGTTTCCCAAACAGCTCAAGCGGGTCGAAATCTGCCTCGCCAGCGGGGATTTATCCACACCCTGGTGTCAGCAGAAAGGAATAACCTGGTTTATTCCCGGTAAGTCTCCGATCAAGGTCGACACGGTTTACCGCCCGGTGCGGTTGGATAAACTGACCGGCGAGGTAGCCTGTCGGCCTTACAATGAAGAGGAAACCCGTATCGAAGTATTCGAGTTCTGGCCGTCGGATCTGGCAAACGTATTTGCGCAGGCCGGTTTGCCAAAGCGCAAGCCACCGGTGAATCGCTGTAAAGATGACGCTGTGGACGTCAGCGGAAATCCGCCGCGCATTACGTCACCTTTGCTGAATACCACTTATACGCTGAGGCAATCACAGCAGGGGCAAGACCGGATTTCATTTAATGCGGTAACGGATGCCGACAGCCAAACGGTGTACTGGTTTGTCGATGAGATCTATCTTGGCAGCTCCGCCAATAAATCGGCAATCGATTGGCGGCCCATCAATAAGGGACGCTATCGCATCCGGGCGGTCGACGATCGCGGACGCGCCGATAGCCGGTGGGTCAATATAGAGATTGTGGATTAGGGACCGGCTCGGGTAAGCGGCTTAGCGGGATTTGTCATATTGGAGAGCTTTGCCGCATGCAGGTATCAGGGTCAATGCTCAATCCAATCGGGATGACCCTGATTTGACCTTAAAGATGGGGCAGTCAATAGAACAACAAGGAGCGGGATGCAAGGAGTAGCCATGAGCGCATTACTTCAGAACCCGCTGAGCGTTTCCACAACCCCCGCCAGCAGTCAGACCCTATACTCAGCAGCCCCGTTAACTCTTTCGCCACGTCTGGCCGCAGCGTTTCACTCGGCGTCGCTTACGCCTTTACCTGTCCATCCTCCTCGCATACCAGGCATTTATCATCCAGACTTAAACCAAAAACGTAGTTTGCGCAAACATTGTGTTTTACACTGCTCGCTGCAAAAACTGAGTAGATAAACGATTAAGTAGGCGGTAATGGCGATGAACGGAACGATCACAAAGTGGTTTAAAGATAAAGGTTTTGGATTTATCAAAGATGAAAATGGTGATAACCGTTATTTTCATGTGATTAAGGTCGCCAACCCGGAGTCGATTAAGAAAGATGCGGCGGTGACTTTCGAGGCCAGCACTAATAACAAGGGTTTGTCAGCGTATGCTGTGAAAGTCGTACCGGAAAGCAAATACATCTATATCGCAGGCGAGCGCCTTAAGCTTACGTCGATCAAGTCTTACCTGGTTTACAGCGAAGAAGTGTCTGCCGATACCCATATTGATAAAGAAAATGCGGTGCTGTCTGTGGGTGTGCTGATGAGTAGTATCAGGCCAAAATCAGCCGCGAAGCCTGGTGAAATGCGCTCGCTGAAAAAACTGGCGATCTTCACCTACCAGGGAACGACGTTAATCTTCTCGGAAGATGAGATAGACGTTGATGCCACGGCGAAACTGCTCATGGTCTGAAAAAATCCGGACTGACCCTATGCCGGAATCCTGTGCTGCATATTTCGCTGATTGCCATCGCTGATTCGGCGATTCCGATCGCGCGTTTTTTCTGTTCTTGGTTTTACTCGTCATGATCGGATTGCGCCACTTTTCTCAGTGGCTCTCCGATCAGTTCAAGTCGATGGCTGTTATGCACTAGCCGCTCAGTCAGTGCAGCCGGAAGCGTATCTGCGCCATATGCTGGCGATAATCGCGCGGATCATCCCATCAATAAGACCAAAGATCTCCTGCCATGGAACCTCAAAATCCCTGCTGAATAACTGCTCCAATCTATACCGAATTGGGGTAGGGCCACAAAGGTTTGTCTTCTTTGATACTTCATCAAACAAATCTTAAATTTTAGATTTTCTGTACTTACCCACTGCCATTGTTTTCCTCTAGGCGTGGTGAAAATTTTATTTTCGGGATCTGAAAATGGGACATTCTGGCCTGTTAAGCAATTGTAGGCAAAAGTATCTATTGTTTCTGGGATTATGTATGAAATTCATAATAAACTTAAAATAACACCTTTGAGAACATTACGATGCTGCCACTTAATTATTTATGTTGGTTGTCAGACCGTGTCTCCTTGAAACCATTAAATACACTGGAACAATCTCATAATTTAAAACCTGGCGCCTGTAAAGTTCTGGAACGCTATTACTCGTTACAATCATTGGCCATGTTTCCCAGCACCCATGTTGAGATGCTGCGGGATACGGTTTCAACGCTTGTTATCGCAAATCCTAATGTGAAAAGGCTGAAAGGGTGTCTGGTCTATGCGAAAACTCAAACGCACAATACTTTTTGACAGTCACTGGTTAGACGATATAGCGGCCTCCTGTGGAATAGGTCACTGGGATATATTGACTATTAGTCTAAACCATTGTGCGTCTGCTTTGTCGGCCATTCATTTATTAAAAACAGAATAATAAAAAGAAGAATCAATGGTCTTGTTGACGGGAGAAAAGCTTTTCATAGCGATATCAATCGACTTGATAATAGCTTGATGGCCGAAGTGCCCGCAGCCATGCTGCTTAACGCTGGGCGTGCGCGTTGGAATGTGACTCAGACTGCCGTCAGACATTTGTCGTCATTTTATGATAATCATCGGAATGTTCCTGCAGCCCGCAGGCGAGAACTTTATTCATCACTGGAGCAGGAATATCATGATTTTACCTCTATGTGTTGAACAAATTCAACATTTCAATTGAAAGTGTCGACGCTATCATACCAGGCAATATGGATATACCGATGTTGAAGAGAATGGCTGTTAAACTCAATTTTCATGGGCACTTGTTTACTGAGCATATTTCTGTCTACGGGCATGCTTATTGTTCCGACATACTTTTAATTTATCTGTGTTATTAGAAAACTTTGAAGGAAAAGAATTCTCTGTGTCGCCATGGGTATGGGGATAACCCTATCATGCGTCTTAATCGAAAAACATAGAAAACGGGGTGTTACATGTTAAATCTTCTGTCCGCAGTAAATGAAGCTATTAATGATGTTATGTCTGAGACCGTGTCTATCGTAAGCGTATATCCAGCGCCGTATTGACTGTTATTCCGCAGTAAGATCCACATTCCAGGGTAGGAGTTCTGCCACCCGGTTTATCGGCCAGTCTGCCAGAACGCTGAGGACATGACGCAGATACGCTTCAGGATCGATGCCGTTGAGTTTGCACGTGCCGATCAGGCTATACAGCATCGCACCCTGTCGCCACCATGATCTGAACCGAAGAAGAGGTAGTTCTTTCTGCCCAGGGTGACGGCTCTCAGGGTGCGCTCTGCCGCATTGTTGTCTATTTCCACCAGACCGTCTTCGCAGTAATAACACAAGGCATCCCATTGATTCAACGCGTAACCGAAGGCCTCGCCCAGCCGCGATTTTTTCGACAGCGTCAGCATCTTTTCTTGTATCCAGTCATGCAGTGAGACCAGCAACGGCTTGCTGCGCGCCTGCCGTGCCTTCAGTCGCTCCTCTGCCGCAAGTCCCCGGATTTCGGCTTCGATGATATACAGTTCACGGATACGCACCAGCGCTTCCTCCGCCGTGCCCGCACTTTTCGTTCGGATATACACGTCGTGGATTTTTCTCCGGGCATGAGCCCAGCAGGCCGCTTCCTTGAGTGGGCCGCCTTCGCGTTCATCGCTGAACAACGGGTCATAGCCGGTATACGCATCCGCCTGCAGCACGCCATAGAAGTCACGAAGATGATGCTTGGGATGTTTTCCCTGCCGGTCCGGCGAGTAGGCGAACCAGACCGCCGGCGGATCTGATGAACCGGCATTACGATCATCCCGGACGTAGGTCCATAGACGACCGGTTTTGGTCTTTTTCTTGCCTGGCGCCAGTACCGGCACCGGCGTGTCATCGGTATGAAGTTTGCCGGTGGCCATGACGTAGTGGTAAAGGGCTTCTTCCAGCGGCGCCATCAGACGGCAGCACGCATCCACCCAGTTCGCGAGCAGCGCCCGGCTCAGGTCCACACCGTGACGCGCCAGGATTTCCGTCTGGCGATACAGCGGCACATGCTCGGCATACTTCGAGGTCAGCACGCGGGCCAGCAGACCGGCACCGGCGATGCCCCGATCGATGGGGCGCGTTGGCGCTGGAGCTTCAACGATACAGTCGCACTTCACACAGGCTTTTTTCACCCGGACGGTACGGATAACTTTCAGGGCGCTGCGTATCAGCTCAAGCTGCTCCGCGCTCGTTTCACCCAGGTAGTCCAGCCGACCGCCACATTCCGGGCAACAGATTTCTGTGGGCTCCAGACGGTTTATCTCACGGGGAAGAGATTCAGGAAGCGGGCGACGGTGCCGGGAGTGACGCAACTGGCGGGGAACCTGCGGGTCATCCACCCGGCCGGTGCGCCGGTCGCTGTCCTGTTCACTCTGCTCGAGTGCCGTTTGTGCGTTGTCAACCTCACGCAGCAGCTTTTCCGAGGAGGCACCGAACAGCATCCGACGCAACTTATCCAACTGCGCGCGCAGGCGTTCGTTTTTACGTTCTTCCTCTTCTACCTTTTCCTCCGCCCGCGTCAGCGCCTGGCGCAGGAAGGCCTCAGTCTCCTCAACGAGACTGAGTTGCTGGTCTTTTTGGTGAAGCTGCCGTTCCAGTTCAGCGATACGGGCGAGATAGTCCTGACTCATGCCCCCCTTTATAATGCAGCAGTGATTTTTTTACAACATTGTCAGTGAGTTAAGGCGTGTCGTTTTAGGCTGGCGCCAGTCCAGCTTGTCCAGTAGCATAGCCAGTTGAGACCGGGTGAGCGTGATTTTGCCGTCGCGAACCGTCGGCCAGACGAACTGACCCTGCTCCAGACGTTTAATGAACAGACACAGACCGTCCGCATCCGCCCAAAGGATTTTCACCATGTCGCCACGGCGGCCACGGAAGATGAACAGGTGGCCGCAAAAAGGGTTCTCATTGAGAGCCTGCTGTATCTGTTCACCGAGACCATTAAAGGACTTTCGCATGTCGGTCACGCCGGCAACCAGCCAGATTTGGGTTCCAGAGGGTGGGATCATCCTCGGGCACTCCCGGTCAGTTCCCGAAGCACAACCGTCAACAGTTCCGGGAGAGATTTTCCAGCGTCATTTTGCCGGACCGGAACTCGATACAACAGGATGGAGCGCTGACTGCTGCGGGTAATGTTGCTCGGGAATGCCGGGTTTTATCAACAGCGGTGTCCGATGTCGGCAACTCGGGTATCACTTCAACCGGCAATAACGCCGGTTTTGATGGCGACGTCACCGTGGCCGGCAGGCGCCGGGATATACGACCTTCCTGCTGCCAAAGTCGTAACCATTTAAAGATAAGGTTACTGCCAACGCTATTCTCGCGGGCGATTTGGGAAACATTGGCACCAGGCTGGGATGCCAATTCAACCATGCGCAGTTTAAATTCATTGGAATAGACGTTACGGGGATCGTTACGCCAGTTCGCGAGATTATCCATGAATAGAGCTCTTTCTAAATGAGACGGAGCTCTAACCTACCCATCCTGGGGCCCATATAACAGACGGCGCTGGCTTTACGCTTACTGTCTATCAACAGGGAAACGGATTTTAACGAAGACCTGGATCTTGATTCGGTATTATTTGTACAGTTTTTATTAGTGCTGGAGGAAAAGATTCCTGGCTTGTTGTTTGAACCTGACCAAATCAATCAGGAGGCATTTAATACGGTCGGAAAATTGATCGATTGGATTGAGCAGCACCTCCAATTGGAGAGTTCAGATGTCTGAGAACGAGTTTAACCGGATTCACTGTCTGTTTATGAACCACGAGCCGGCAGAGGCCGTTAGGCAACTACGTGACGAATTTGCCGATCGGCTGAGTGGATTATTTAGCGGAGGACATCAACTCCAGCCGGGAAACGGGGCGGTAGATATTCGGGGGGTGAGTGAGTGGGACCGTGTGCTGGCTTATCTCGGCCTTTCTCTTCAATACAACGAAGAGGAAAGTTCGAAAGCTGACAATGCGACCCAGCTTATTGCCTCAGTTGCCGCTCGTATAGGGCTATTGATGCGCGTGCTGGAAATGAGCTGGAGGCATTTATCCACACGAAAAAGCTTTGGTATTAAAACCACAAGGCATCAATTGGTTAAGGCTGAGTTTGCCGATATCAGCAGCCAGGCGGGTTTGCTTTTATTGCAGTGGCGGATGCGACTTGCCATAGGGGACTTCGAGGGAGTGGAGGCGGATCACTGGCATATAACGGTGCTCACCAACAGGGCGGAAAAATTGATGGGTGGCCATGGTTATCTGCTTGGTGCAACCCACACACTTTCTTACCTTTCCATGATGATTTACAGCCTGTATGGCAAAACGGCGGGTCATTACGCGATGCCGTAGTGTGAGGGCGGACAGGAGGAAATATGAATACTTCATCAGAAATGGTTCTGTCACAGCGCCAGAGCATTAGCAAGGATGTCGCGGACCTCCTGAAGCTGGCCTGGCCGATGATTATTGTGGCCGTTGCGGTCTCTTTTTCGCAAAACATCCAAACGGCTATTTTCGGGCATGGTAGCGAGACTGACTCGATTTATTTGCTTTCGATGATTCAGCCCTTCAGTTTTATGTATCTGGCAATCCTGGAATGCCTGGCTATTACTAATCAGGTATTCAGTGCCAGGTCCCTGAATCTTTGGTCCAGGCAGAAGGTACTGACGGCGACATCAATACTGGCAACAATGGGTATCCTGATTGTAGCGTTGCTAAGTGGCGCAATATTCATCTCCTCCCCCCTGCTGCAGAAACTGCTCCCGGTCGCAGGAGCTGATTTTTATTCGTCAGTGCTTCCGCTCTACTTCCTGTCGATGTTACCGTTCATTCAACTTGAGATGTGTAACAGCGCACTCAGAGGCCAGGGGAACAGCGCGTTAAGCATGGTCCTGGTCATTACCTACATCGTTCTGAACGCCCTGATTTGCTACATCTGCTATCGGGTTTACGAGCTGGGTTTCTATGCCATTATCGTGGCGAATGCCTTGGCATCCGGATTGCTCATTCCCGCTGCTTTATGGCTGGTCTGGCGGATAGGTCATCGAGTGCAGGATGATCGGCCTGGCGCATTTGTACCGCGACTCACAGGGTTGCTGTTGCAGGTGGGGATGCCGATTTTCGCCTCGTTAATTGTACTTTTTTTCAGCTCGCTGCTTATATTTCCGCTGATTGGGACACTTGGTGAACAGTATGCCGCCGCCTTCTTGATAATTACAAAGATCAGGATGTTTATTGTTATCCCCGCGGTGGCCTGTGGCTCGGCCCTAGCCATATTGATTAATCAACGGTTGTCCGTCAGTACCGGCGAGGACCTAAAACGGTTACTGCATCGCGGGCTGGCATTTATCAGTCTTCTGTATATTTTATTCACATTTGGCGTCTACTTCAGTGAAGCAGTGCTGATAAGTCTTCTTTCCGGTGATGCGGTAATTCAGGCTGCCAGCAGTCATATGATAGTGAGTTTATTGCCCACCTTCTTCCTTACTTCCTTTGTTGCATCTTTACAAGCGTTGCTGGAACAGCTGGAACAAGCCCGCCGGGTGTTGGTTTTAACCGTGATTATTGAACTGATTACGGTCACGATTTTACTAGCCGGGTGGCATTATTTTTCACAATTAGAAACGATTATGAATTTCATCATCATTTTAACCTAATTTATTTTGTAGCGTTTGCCAGGGAATACTGGCGGTTGGCAAATAAAATCGGGAGCGAGAATGTTTTATAGTTTCTTTTACCCGATTCTTCTCATTTTCTCGTTGATCCACCAGAATTATCTCCGGATTTTGGTCATGATGAGGCTGCGTCCGTCCCTGTTAACGAGGGCAAGAATCAGGCCCGCTACGCATTATATCCGCGCATGTCGGTTAATCAGTTTATTCGACCTGTATTTTTTGCATGCGATTTCTTCCTATCTCTCCGCTTTGTACGCATTACGTTTATTTGAAAAAACCCGGCCTCTGCCTTATAAGAAGGGGGAAATGGAGCTGCTCAGTCACTGTCTGCAGGAGGATCTGTTCTGGCGGCGGGCTTTTGTGAAAATTTTATTTACCCGCAATCCAATCAGCATGCGGAGAAAGTACTGCTGTTACATGGGTGGGACGGCCGTAGCATTATGTTCAGGCAACTTGCGCAGCGCCTGCAAACCCAGGGATACATCGTGTTTGCGCCAGACCTGCCGGCGCACGGCATTTCCCTGGTAAAAAGTGTCTTTCTACGATCTTTCCCAAGTTGTGATGTGCATAGAACATCACTACGGACCTTTCTCAGTAGTCATTGGTCATTCAACGGGTGGGTTAATAAGTTGTATGGCAGCGTTACAGGGTTTGCTGTTTAAAGAATGATTTTAATCAGCAGCCCTGCAGCTACGGTAAAATGATGGATAGATATGTTTTCAGTAATAAACTCCCCAAACGTATTGCTGGAACAATGAAACGGCTCTATCAGTTACGTTACGGTGTCCATCCTGATGTAATTGGCCCCGAATTGATCGGGGCAATTACTAACCCTGTGCTGATATTGCATGATAAGGGAGACGTAAGTATCGATTCATCTGAGGCATTGATACTCAACCATGCCTTGAAAAAAGTGAATTAATCTTAACTGAAGGTAAGGGACACAATGGCGCCTTACGTGATTCCGTTGTATTTGGTCATATTTCTATTTTCTTAAGCAATACCGAAAAGAAAATTATTCATCTATCCAGAATCCAATTTTGAGATTGCGCCTGTTGAAAAAAATAAATCAAAAGTTTGATAAAGAACTTTATTTTATACTGTCAATTAAAAATGCCGGAGGTTGCTAATCAGCATCTTTCGTGAAAAGCTGTTTCTTTTAATGCCGAAAATAAAATCATAATCAGAAGATTCTTTCTTTATTATAGGGCTTACTGTTTTCTTCACACATTGCTTAAATTTAAGTGGTGACTCCTTATAGGTTTTAGTGAAACTTCTGGAAAAATGGGGCAGTGAGGAAAACCCACAAGCATAGCTGATATCCGTCAATGACCATTCAGGCGCCAGGTGTATAAACTCTCTGGCCAGGGCCAACCTGACCTTCCACATCCATTTTATCGGCGTGACGTCGTAAAAGAGGTTAAATATCCGACAAATATCGAATCGGGATTTTCCACAGATATTTTCCAGGTCTTCCAGTGTGATTTCCTCAGAGATATTTTCAACTATATGGTTGATGACTTTAACAATACACAAGGCTTTCTCAGTGTGGGCATGTTTACCATAGATAGCCAAATGTCGTTTATCAAGATCGTCCATTATTTCCTGTGAGAAAAAGTGTTTTCACCATGCGAAAATTTACGTTCCAGCATATTTACTCCTTCTGCGAAAGTTCATAGCGAGTAATTTTTCTTATCAATACCATATGTTTCTGGCCGTTATGAATTCAGCAATTGCTATGCCAGTTTTCTTATATCTTAACCTGTTGTTTAGCATTGCTATTTTTCGTTATCGCGATTTGGGAAAAATAAATCCCATTTTCGAAACGATTCAATGGTAGGAATTAATTTTCTGTCTCAATAGTGGGATTTTCAATCATTTGTGGGATTGAGCATGAAAAACAGGTCATACACGGGTTGTTATCCCAGTGGCAGTTCCATAAATGAGATTCATACCTTGGTTGATTAAATGCACAGCAAAAGACATCGAGAATAATTGTTTAAATTTCAATATGATAATTAATTTTCGGCGTTGGCATGAAAAGTGCTTTGTATTGAGAGGTTATCAAAAAAGGTATCATTATGGATATTTCAATCCCTCAGTCTGGGAATAAATTAACACTAAAACGGTATCGGAACGCTATCGCTGGCGGGGTGTTGCTGCTGGCACTACTGATAACCATCTATAACTATCGTTTTCACCCTATAAAATTTCGCGTGGCAGCGTGGCTATTGCGGAAGTGAAATACGGGGATTTCGCGGTAGAAGTGCGTGGCAATGGGGTACTGTTGCCACAGGATATTAATTGGGTTGCGGCCAATGTCGATGCGCGGGTGGAAGAGGTGATATATAAGCCCGGCATGAAGGTCAGTAAGGGCCAATTATTGGTAAGAATGAGTAACCCGGCGCTAGAACAGCGATTGCAGGAGAATCAGCTTGAACTTGCTGCGCGCCGGGCAGAAACCGAGGCGACCAACGCCGAGTTGCAAAATAAAATCCTTAACCAAGAAGCGTTAATATTTGATGCTAAGAGTCGGTTACTCAGTTCAACCACGCTTCTAGCCGCGCAAAAAAAATATATTGCCGCCGTTACGATGCTGGAATATGACACCACGCGTATTAATACTGAGCAGTTGCGTAATAAGTTGAGTTTTGAAGAGATACGATTGAAAACCCTTAAAATGAGTGTGGAGGCCGATATTAAAGCGAACACAATGCGCCTTAACAAATTGGAGTCCCTAGTGTCACTGAGCCAGGAAGAAGTGAATTTGCTCAATGTGACCTCTCCTATCGACGGCATTTTACAGGATGTTAAAGTCCAGGTGGGGCAGCGTGTGACAATAGGCAGTGATATTGCACGCCTGGCAAAAGAAAAAGAACTCTATGCCGAACTCAAAGTGCCCGAATTACAGTCAAGGGACCTGGCTGTCGGCCAGCCGGTTACGATTAACACCGGCCGCAGCCAGTTTTCCGGTGAGTTGTCCAGGGTAGACCCTGCAGTCACTGATGGCACGGTCAAAGTTGACGTGATCTTTACTCAACCGCTGCCACAGGAAGCACGCCCCGACCTGAGCGTTGATGGATTGATCGCGGTGACAAAATTAACCATTCGCTCTATGTTGAACGTCCGCCTTTCGCGCAGAATAACTTACCCTCTATGCTTTATAAGCTGGATGATAAAGGACGCTCTGCGACCAAAATGAAAGTTAACTTTGGACAAGGTTCAGCGGACTACATCCAGATCACCAGCGGACTGCGTGCTGGCGACAAAATTATTCTCAGTGACAGCACCGCCTGGCAGGGTGCCGACCGAATTGAGATCACAAAGTGATGCGGACGACATCTGCAAACGACACCTGCAAACGGAACAATGTCTTGGAGAAGATAATGATGGGACCCTTGGTAGAACTGAAAGATGTGAATAAAATTTTTCTGACCGATGAAATCGAAACACATGCTCTGAGCAAAATCACACTCACGATTTCAAAAGGGGAATACGTGGCAATATCAGGCCCCTCCGGCTGCGGCAAATCAACTCTGCTCTCGATTTTAGGTCTGTTGGATGTGGCTTCGACTGGCACATATCAATTAGGTGGCCACAATGTTGAAAATATCTCCAAGAAACAGCGTGCCCTGGTGCGCAACCGCGACATCGGCTTCATCTTCCAGTCCTTCAATCTGATAAGCGATTTAACAATTGAGGAGAATGTGTCTTTGCCCCTGACCTACCGCAAAGATATCACCAAAGCGCAACGGCAACAGAAGGCGACTGAAGCATTGGCTAAGGTCAATATGTCCCACCGCGCGCGCCACTTTCCTTCGCAACTCTCAGGTGGACAGCAACAGCGAGTCGCCGTGGCCCGGGCTATTGTGGGCAATCCGTCGATCATTCTTGCGGACGAACCCACAGGCAATCTGGATTCGCACAACGCGGAAGCGGTGTTGAATATTCTTGATGATTTGCATCAGGAAGGCGCCACCATCTGCATCGTTACCCATGATCCCCGCTCGGCAGAACGTGCGCAGCGCAGTATTGTGCTCTCTGACGGACAGGTTGTTGGCGATGGGGAGCTGGCGCGGGAACTCACCCTGATAAAGGAAGCCTAAGATGCTTTTTGACATTCGATATGCCTTACGTTTGTTACTGAAAAGTCCTGGTTTTACTTTTATTACCGTGATGATTCTGTCCTGCGGGCTGGCGCTAACGCTGTATATGTACTCGGTGATCAATACCATTATGTTTACTCCGCTTCCTTATCCGGACGGAAAAAATATGGTGTTAATCAATCCGACGGTCAACGGCGTCAGCCTGAGCGATTCCGGGGTAAATTTTTTGGATTATAAAGACATCAAATCCCGCAGCACCACGCTGGATGATGTCGGATATTTCTACGCTGAACGCGCTGATATCAGCGACGGCAGCAAGGCTGTTTCCTATATGGCTATCCGTAATACCCCGGAGATGTTCTCTTATGCCAAGGTACAGCCCTCCGTGGCCGGGTATTGAACAGTGAAGATGTTCAGCCGGGGCTCAACCTGTGGCGGTGATCAGCTACGGCATGTGGCAAAATTATTTTGCCTCCGATGCGCAGCTCATCGGCAGGGATGTCATCATCAATGGCATACACACGCGCATTGTCGGCATCATGCCGCAGAACTTTTCATTCCCCTTCTTCCATGACCTTTGGCTGCCTTCAAGGCTTGAACCTTCTGATTACCTGATCCGCAAGGGGGCTCCGGAAGTCTCGGTTTTCGCGCATTTAAAACCTGGTGTTACCCCTGAAAGCGCCAATGGTGATCTCAATCGCATCATGCAATCGCTGGCATCGGAGTACCCTGAAAGCAATAAAGGGCTTTCAGCTCAGGCACTCACTTTCCAGGAAAATTTTATGGGTGAAGAGACCATGCCGATATTTATCGTCATGCTTTTTGCCGTTGTTTTTGTCCTGTTGCTGGCTTGCTGCAATGTCGGCAACCTGCTGCTGGCCAGAACGACAGAGCGCTCGAAAGAGATTGCGATCCGGGTGGCTTTGGGATCCCCGGCTGGCCGGTTAGTGCTTCAAATGATGTGGGAAAGCCTGTTTATCTGCTTTTTCTCGAGCGTGGTTGCCGTTTTGCTGGCCGCATGGGGCCTTGAGATCACCAACGCCATGCTGCCGGGATTCGTGCCGAATAAAATCCCTTTCTGGTGGCATTTGTCACTCGATAATACGATGATCCTCAACGCCCTGGTTCTGGCTATCATTACCTCGGTGGTCACAAGTGCCTTGCCGGCATGGAGAATAACCCATGGTAATTTCAACGATGTACTGCGTGATGGCACTCGTGGCGCGCTGAGCCGTGGTGCGGGCCGGGTTTCCCGTATTTTGGTCACCTTTGAGGTAGGGCTCTCCTGTGCCATTCTGTGTATCAGCGCGCTGCTCGCGTTGCTGGTTTACCAGGCGACCCGGGGAGATTATGGTGTCGACACCAATAATTATCTGACTGGACAAATTAATCTTAACGCCAATCAGTATCCTGATGACGCAAGCCGTATCCTGTTTTATCAGCGCTTGCAAGCTGCCGCCAATACGGTGCCTGGGGTAGAAAAAGCAGCATTAACCACCAGTGCCGTCGGGCAATTCACCGTGCCACGCCAGGTGGATATCGACACTTCAACCAACAACCGCAATGAGCGGTGGTCTTATCCGATGATCAACGATGTGCAGGTGATGCCGGGAAGTCTATCGTCGATGGGGATCACTCCCAGGGCCGGCAGGGAATTCGCCGACAACGATAATCAAGACTCACAGCCTGTGGCAGTGGTAAGTCAGTCCTTTGCCGACCAGTTTTGGCCAGGGGCGCACGATGTTATTGGCAAACGACTGCGTTTTCGTGACACCAATGATCAACGCTGGTTCACTGTAATCGGTGTGGTACCGAATGTTATTCATGGCCGGCCATTCAGCGCATTCCGCCATCGCGCCACGGTCTACCGTTCTCTTGAACAGCAACCCGCGTCCTCGTTAATTCTGGTGCTGCGCGCCAAAAATCCTGATACGGTAGGGCCTTACCTTGTCAATGCGGTACGACAGATTGACAGTAATCTTTCGGTCAATCAGATCCAGACATTAAATCAACGGTTGGCTCGAAATACGGCCGGGCTGCATTTCATTGCCAATCTTTTCATGTTATTCGGTCTGGTGGCGGTGATACTTGCGGCAACGGGCATTTATGCGGTGATGCGCAATGTGATTAACCAACGAATCCAGGAAATAGGGGTACGCATGGCCATGGGGGCTACGGAGGGCGTTCTGCTACGTATGCTGATGCTTCAGGGAAGCAAGCAGTTATTGACTGGTTTGATCATCGGACTGCCTCTGGCGTTCATTGTCGCCCCCAAATTGACGAGTGCTTTGGGTGACGGAAAAACCCCCTTCGTGCTGCTGTTCTGTGCGGTGGCGATGATGATTTCGCTGATTGTTGTGCTAGCCGTCTGGCTTCCTTCCCGACGGGCCACCGGTATGTCGCCTGCGGACGCGATTCGTTATGAATAATCAGTCGCCGTGCCCCTGGGGTACGGCGGCACAAGTCGGATGCTTTTAATGAGCGAAAAAAAACAGATCCTTGTGATTGACGATGATGCGGGAATACTGACCAGCCTCGATATTTTACTGCGTATGGAAGGGTATGAGGTGACGCTGGAAACGCAAGCTAACCGCCTGTTGACACATTTGTCCGCCAAACCCTTTGATTTGGTGTTAATGGACATGAACTTTCAGAAAGACACCACCTCGGGCAAAGAGGGGTTGCAACTGCTGGAAGAGTTGAAAAAGTTTGATGACTGTTTGCCTGCCGTGACGATGACCGGTTGGGGAAGTGTGGGTATCATTGTCGACGCCATGCGTGCCGGGGCCGCCGATTTTATTCAAAAGCCGTGGGATAATGAGCGTTTATTGAGCATTGTTCAGCAGCAAATTGCCCTCAGCCAGTCGCGGCGGTCGGGAAATTACCTGCGGGAAGAAAATAAGCTGCTCAAGCTGGCGCTGGAAGATGACATGGACAGTGAATGGATAGTTCGTTCACAGGCGATGAAGCAGCTGCTCAGCGTGGTGGAAAAGGTGGCGGTGACGGATACCAGCATCCTGATCCTGGGAGAGAACGGCACGGGGAAAAGCCTGCTGGCGCGTTTTATTCACCAGCTTTCTCCCCGCCTCGAGCATTGCATTGTCGAGGTCAATATGGGATGTATCAACGAGCAACTGTTCGAAAGCGAAATGTTTGGCCATGTAAAAGGGGCCTTCACTGATGCGAGGGAAAATCGTATCGGGCGCTTTGAATTGGCGGATAAAGGCACCCTTTTCCTCGATGAAATCGGTAATTTGCCCTTATCTCAGCAAGTGAAATTGTTACGTGTATTGGAAGAACGGCAGTTCGAGCGTGTCGGTTCATCGCGTACCCAAACAACTAATTGCCGGATCATTGCCGCCACCAATTCCGATTTGGAAAAAGCGGTAGCCGAGGGCCGGTTCCGTCAGGACTTGCTTTACCGCCTAAACGTCATTCAAATCCAGTTGCCCCCCCTACGTGAACGGCATGAGGATCTGGAGCCGCTGGCTGAACGCTTTCTGAAACGTTTTGCGCGTAAATACAACAAACCCAGGCCGATATTATCGTCTCAGGCACGGCAGGGGCTGCATGAGTATTCCTGGCCGGGAAATATCCGCGAATTGAACCACCTGTTAGAGCGTGCGGTGTTGCTTTGCCGTGCCAGCGTGATCGATCTTGATGATCTTTGTCTGCCGATAACGGCCACAACGCGGAGCTTGGGGCGTCCACTGAACGAACCCTCATCCGGGGTGTTGGATACCTGTACTTTGGCTGAAGCCGAGGAAACATTGCTCTCGCATCGTCTGCGTCAATATGAAGGTAATGCGTTAAAAGCCGCGGAATCGCTGGGAATCAGCCGCAGCGCTTTTTATCGCAGACTTGAGAAATTAAAAATCTGTCATGATTAAATTTTTAAATTCTTTTGAATTACGTCATCTGTTGCTGTGCAGCTTGCCGCCGGCAGGGGGTATCATTGCGTATCTGCTGCTTTGGTTTTTTCCGCATCAGTCTTTCTACCTTAAACTCCTAACGCTCTTACTTCTGTGTGTCATGCTGATATATTTTTGCTATCACTTTTTTCAGCAGTTGATTTACAAAATCAATGTCGTTTCCAACTTATTGGAAGCTGTGGAACAAGAAGATTTCACCCTGCGAGGGGTGGCCAGTGGCCAGGGAGTTTTTGAAGGAGTGATCGAACAGATCAATGATATTTCAGGTCAGTTGTCGCGGCACCGGCAGCAGCAGCGGGAGATGGACTTTCTGCTGCAAAAAGTGATCTCCAATATTACTGTGGCGATTTTTGCACTGGATAGCAACCATTGCCTGATCTGGTGTAATAACGCTGCATCACGGATGCTGGGCACGCCGCTGGAGAGGCTGATTGGCGAGAAGGCCAGTTCATGGCATTTAGATAATCTTTTGCAGAACGCAAACACGGAGCATCCCGTAGAATCGCGTCACGAGGGCCGCCCAGTGCGTTATAAGGTGACAAGCGATACCTATATGGTTGATGGTGTTAAGAATGTATTGCTTTTTGTCAGCGACGTCGACGATATGCTGCGTCAGGAAGAACAGAAGGCCTGGCACAATCTGCTGCGCGTCATAAGCCATGAGATCAACAATTCCCTCAGTCCTATCGCCTCTATCAGCCAGATGTTGCAACAACATTACCGTCGCCATTCAGAAAACCTGCCCGCGGGATTTGCCGAAGGGATTGATTTGATTAACCAACGGGCAAAGGAGCTTATCGCTTTTATCAGTAGTTACCGACAGCTGAGCAAACTGGCCCCCCCGGTTAAAGCTCCGGTAGATCTGGCCTCGCTGATTGCTGAACTGCCGCTTTTGTTCTCTCACCGTGAAATCACCTTGCAGGGGCGGCGTCCGCTGATGGCTGACCTTGATCGGGTGCAAATCCATCAATTACTCATTAATCTCATCAAAAATGCTGATGAAGCGATGGCCGGCAGCACTGAATGTATTTGTATCGAATGGGCTGAAGAAAAGGGGCGATTACTGATCACTATCCTTGACCATGGGGTGGGGCTGACAAACCCCGAAAACATGTTTGTCCCCTTTTATACCACCAAGCTCAATGGCACCGGTATCGGGCTTATTTTGTGCCGACAGATTGCCGAAAGCCACGGTGGGTACTTGTCTTTGGAGAACCGTCATGAGCAAACAGGTTGCAAAGTCACCATTAATTTACCGCTGCAATCCCTTGCCTGAGCTTGCCGTGGGCCAGGGCGTTTGCCTGGTCCAGCATTTTGAAGGAACTCTGTTAGGAATGACCCTTCGCCGGCGGGCGCAACGTTGGCTGCGCCATGTGCTCGCTGCTTATTTATTTCTCCCGGCTGACCAATTAACTATCGCTAGGACCCGCACAGGAAAACCCTGGCTCCCACAGCATAGCTGGCTGCGCTTTAATTTGACCCACAGTGGGGCATCAGCCGCGATTGTCCTTTGCCGCGGGCAGGATGTCGGGGTCGATCTGGAAAAGGTCAGCGGAAAAATAGCAGTGAAAAAAGCGATAGCGCAGCGTTTTTTCCATCCGGACGAGCAACGCTGGCTGGCGTGCAGTGATGAAAACTACCTCCGGCGTTTTACGCAGATCTGGTGTATCAAGGAGGCCTGGCTTAAGGCTAGAGGCTCGGGGCTAACACAGCCGCTCTCCGGGTTTTGCGTCATTCCCCGGGAAACAGGACTCGCGCAGGTAGTCGTTGAGCAGCAGGATCACGTTGGGCTGATACATCATCGTTGGCTAGCGGGCGAGGACATTTTTTGTCTGGCTTATGGCGTCAGTGCGCATCGCCAGCACCCGCTGGTAAAATGGCAGGTCTATTTTCACCAAACGGGAAGTCACGGCGCTACGTATGCCGGTTAGGCGCAATCGGAGGTCGAAACCTCACTGGCGAAAGAGCCCGCTGCGCCGATATCAACCTGGGCTGATGGGCTGACAGACATCCGCGCCCCAGCCGACAGGCTGCCGCTGATCCGCGGGATATGGCATAGCGATGACTCCGCACCCATGCTCATGCGCACATTTGCAGCATCCGCCGTAAAGGGACGCGGCTTTTTATTAAAACTGCCGCCCATCGCCAAATCAAGTGTCAGTTCGTCCGTCTTGCCCTCCACCTGAATATCCGCCCCCATGCTGCCGGAAACAGCCAGTTTGGACCGATCCACCGCACATGCCGGCGCCGTGATTTTTACGCCCGCCTTTCCTGTCAAACCGCGTAGAGGACCGTTGGTATATAGAGTGATATCAAGCGTGCCAGAGACGAACCGATCGTTTTCAGCAGCGTTATTCACCAGCAATAACGCGTGATTGTCAGCGGTTATCCGAAGCTTATTTAACGTTTCTTGAGAGCCTGACACCACCATTGATGGGGTCGCGGCGCATTTGATGGACAGGTTAATGCCCTGTCTGACCTCAACGGAGGTAAAAGGCTCAAGCGGAAACGTTTTCTCCGCTGCCAGCGCGGAGGAGCTGACCATTTCGGTTAACAGAGCAAGTATCATTAATAGAGTATTCATCGTGATTCCTTGATTTAGCGTTAATGTTTCAAATGCGTGAAGCGCTTTTTCCCCACTTTCCCGAGGCCGGCCAAAGTCTACCCGGCCCGTAGGGCAACACCTGAGTGCCGGGACGGGATCTGGTGGCTTATACGATGGGCGCATTCTGACGGTCCGTGTTTAGAGATTCGAGAATGAAACAAACCTCGCCTCTGGGCATCGCGTTTAGCTCAAAAAGCGGGGTGAGGGCGGCTGGTAAAGTTGATGGTGCAAGAGAAAAATGAAAATGCTGACACAGCGTTGAAATGGCGGTGGTGAGCTGATCCATTGCCAATGCCATGCCGACACAGTTACGTTTCCCTACGCTGAAGGGAAAGAAATACTCGGGTGGAATTTTGTCTTTGCCAAGGAAGCGCTCCGGCTTGAAGCTGAGAGGTTCAGGCCAGTAAGCCGCATTACGATGCACCAGCCAGGGCGAAAAGAGTACCCGGGTCCCGGCGGCGATTCTGGCGCCGTCTAGGACCAGATCCTCCTGGGTTTGGCGCTCGAAAAAGGCGGCAACCGGGGTAAGTCGAAGGGACTCCCTAACAATAGCTGAAGCCATGTTGCGTTTTTCTTGTTGGCCTTCGTCGCGTACGCGCTTCTGATACTGCGGATGCTGGGACAGATGCGTCAGGCACCACAGCAGCGCAATGCCGGTGTTATCCACGCTGGCCGCCAGATTACCCAGTAACAGATTTATCACTCTCTCCTGCTCCTCAGGATTGGCATTGACATCCAGCGCCTGGCACAGGCGTTCCACCATGGTGGTACCTTCGCGTTTTGCGCCGTCAATCAGGGGGCCAATCATCGACTTCACCTCCTGGCGGAATGCTAACAGGGCGGGATGTCGGCACAGCGCGGCATAATCCGCTACCGGCGCAGCGGCAATCAGTTGCAAATAGATATTGCGAAAATGACCAAGCAGTTTATCAAGCTGTGCCAGGCTGAGTGCCGATCCAAAAAAGCCTTCCGCAACGCCCATCAGTGCCCAGCGCAGGCAGATTTCACGCAATGAGCGTTGCTCAGGGTCCCGCAGCGTGGCCATCAGCCAGCGGGCGGAGAGTTGGGTACCTTTTTGTAACAGCTCGGATTTGGGATTGACCAGCGGTGTGGTCAGTCTTCGTGCAAGCCGCCACTCTTCGCCTTCTCTTGAGGTCGTCAGCGCCTGGCCCAGCAGAATCCGCCCGACCGTAGAGGCGGAAGAAAGATGATCAAACCCTTTAGGAAAACTGCTTTCGTGCCCGATGAAAAACCGGATGTGCCGAGCACCCGCCAGCAGCAATACCGCATCGTCTTTGTCGCCAATCCAGACCTTGTCGCCGTACTGACGACAGGCATTTTCCGCAATTTTCAGAAATCCCAATTTGGCATATTTGGCGGCGGAGGAAGTAAAAAACGGAATAAAATCAGCGTTACTGGACATGGAAAGGCTCCTGGATGGCATCTGAGGTGATCGCGGCGCACCCCACCCAGCCACCCAGCCCCACCGAAAGCAGCAGGGCCGGCCGGCCGGTATCTTGAGGAGAGTAGCGCTTCAGTAGTAAAAGAGGATCCGTGGCATAACAGTGTCCTGTCTGACAGATAAGGTCCGTGGCGACATGCTGATGGAGATTATCAGGCTGCCGCAGCCAGGTTTGCCAACTGAGCCGGTTGATATTGTGCGGTAACAGCCAGGCGTCTTTACGTAACGGGTCGGGAAACTGTCTTAGCGCCTGCGCGATCAGGCTATCGTGAGACCGGTAAAAATGTTTGATGTCCTCCCGGCTGCCGTCAAGTCCCTGCCAGAATTCAGGATGATGAAAACAGTGAATGCCTGACACCCGGAGCTGGCCACCTCCGGGTTTGAGAAGCGCGCAGACAAAGGCGTCACCAATCAGGGTACAGCCAGGGACATAGCGTTCCGCTAAATCAAAGTCAGCCAGGGTGTCGCCTGCCAGCAGCGCCACGCATTGATGTTTTCCCGTTGCCAGTATCCGCTCAGCCATGAGCAGTCCCCAAAATAATGTGGCGCAATTTTGCTGGTTTAGCGTTATCAGCATCGCATCGGCGGCGATACAGCCGAGCTGTTGCCGCAGCTGCGCCAGATTGACGTTTTGCCTGGAAGAATGAGCTGGCAGACCCTGTACCAGAATAACAGCATCAATTTTTTCCTCTTCGTTCAGGCTCGCCCCCGTTTGTTGCAGCAAAGAGTGAAAGCACTTACCTGCGCTCTCCTCAGCCGCCAGCGTTGCTGCTTGCTGAAAACCAAAAAGCTGGCGAAACGTCCGGGCTTCGGCCTGGCTACCGCCGCGATAGGCGATGATTTCCTCAAGTGATAATCTTGTTTGCGGAATATAGGTGAACAGCGACGAAATATTCATACCGGACCTTCCGTGGCCGCCAGTCCGCACAGGCTTATATAGCCGTTATTTTCGCTGATCAGTAGATATTCTCGTTCTGGTTGCCCTATTGCGCGCAAGGCTACGAATGGTGCGGCGCAAAGAAGATGCGGATTGACTGCGAACGTGGCATATCCTGGGGGAAGTGAATTCAGCAGCGGGCCGGGGCCAATCAGCGTCAAACGCTCTTTAGCGAGGCCAAAATGGTCGATGGCCTGCGATATCACGTCAAGCGGCGGCTGTGTGAAGGCGGAGCGCATGAAGCCCCGATAGCGCAATCCGCGCCGTTGCGTATTCACCAGACATACGCAGGCGTTGTTTTCAGGCTGCAGACTGTTCATCAATGGTGAAAAATACATCAGGCTTTTCTGCTCGGCAATGAGTAACAGTCCGTCCTCATCTTTGCCCGCCAGACAGTCATTCAGACCATCGAGGGCAAACAGGCCGGCATCTGGCCCGCGGTCGCTGATGGCCAGTGCCAGACAGGCGCAAAGACGCAGTCGATGAATGGCGGCGTTCACCACTGAACTGCCCATGTGCAGATCCGGCGTCCAATGCGCCATCAATACGGTTTTCACTCTTTTGGGATGAATGACCGAGGTTAGCCGGGGGAGCAACATGGCTATCATGTCGCTGAAGGCAGCTCGCTCATGACTGGTCACCCAGTCATGAACCTGTTCATCTTGCTCACCCAACGTCTCACCGTTTGCCGCGAAAAAATGTTGGACATAAGAGCGCCAGTGCGGAATATCCGTTTCCCACTCCGGTTGGGGAACTTCGGTATGATGAAACGACTGGCAGACAATATCGGCAGGATCAAGGCAGATCATCACAAGCGTCTCCTCGGATGACGGACGGACGGGGGCTATTTAGCAAGTGGATATTGCTGACACCTTCCATATATTCAAATGCGAAGCAGTCACGATAGCGCTTGCGCAGTAACGCCTCTTCCAGCCAGTCATCCCGGTTCAGCCAATGCGGCAGGTGACGCGCGGTCTCCTCCACCAGACGGGTTGCATTCAGCTTGAGCTGGCTCGTGAGGGCATATTGATGCTGACCTGCAGTATATCCTTCCGCCAGATGGAGCATTTGCTGAAATACCGCATGATATTTGCGCCATTGCCTGGCAACCCAGCTCCGCGCGGCGCCCGATAAGTGCCGTGCCTCAAGCGCGGTCAGTAGGCCGAAGGTAGTGCCAAGTGCCATCGCGGCCACCATAGGGCGATGGCGTTCAAACACCATGCTTAGGGAATTGAGCCCATGCCGTAAGCCACGGCTGTCATGACCCAGAATATCCTCTTCTTTTATCAGCAGATTTTTAAAAGACAGACGGGTTAGCGAAGCACCGGCCAATCCGAAGGTATCGAGCAGTTCGCGCTGCATCGCGTCTTTTATCTCGTCGGGAAACACCATTACCAATCGTTGACTATGCCGGTAACGCGCGAAGACGATGCCTACGCTGGCCCGCATGGCGCCCCCAATCAGCATTTTTGTGCCATTTAGCCACCAGCCTTGCGCATTGTGCGTGAGTTCACTGGAGATAGCTGTGGCATCTGAACCTACCTCCGGCTCCGTTACCGCGAAAAATGTCCAGGCGGGGCGGTGAGCAAAGCAGGCAAAAAAGCGCGCCTGCTGTTGTTCCGTACCCAGCGTCAGAATAGCACGGGTACCGAGAGACGCGCCGGGTAGCAGCATCATGGCACTGGCGTCTATCCGGCTTAGGTATTCTATGATTTGCAGATGCTGGGTATAATCGACAGCGGAAAAAGCCGGTGTTTCCCATGGGTTGAAGCGTGAAGGTATACCGATACAGGCAATGCTCATCAGCGCCGGGTGGTCAAAACAGGCCACTGCCTGCTGTTGGTCATGTTCCGCGAGCCGTCCGGCAGCGAGCAGACGCTCTGTTAGCTCATAAAGTTGTGGATAGCGGTTGGCGATATCAGTCATGAGTGATTAGAGCATTCATGTAAAGGGAAACATGAGTGTTAACTTAAACCTGATTAATATCAGGATATTGCTTCAGATTGCAAAAGACGGGAATTTCATTGCCAGCGGATAATTCCAGCAGCAATGAGGAGAAGGTGGCCCCCAGCCCAACGCTGACCAACATCACTTTGTCTCCCCGCGAAAGCCGCTGTTGCCGGATGAGGGTGGCCAGATTCAGGTAAGGATCCGCACCGAAACAATGGCCGTAACGGGACACATTTTCCAAAAGATCTTTTGGCGGGGAATGCCGAGCTCATCAGCCAGTTTTGCCAGGATGAGAGATTAACATTGTGAGGGCAATCCAGGCCAGAGAATCCTGAGTGTTATCGAAATGGCTCAGGGCGTTGCGCATTGCATCCTTAATGAACGCGAAATAGGCGTTGGCGAACCGCGACGTTTTGCTGGACTCATTACCCCGTTGCAGGCTGAATTCGCCAGCCTGCATGCTGTATCTGGCCGCTACTTTACAGCGTTCGCCCGACTTGCTGAGCAGGACCGCACAGGCCGCTTCCCCCATAATCGTGGTGTCGTCAATCAGTTCCACTTTCGGATGAAAGGCTTTTTCTCCCACCAGCAACAGGGCATATTCTCCCTCCTTCAGGCGGTTACATACATATTCCACGGCGGAAAGAGATGTCGCGCAATGCCCCATCGTCAGGCTGGTGTAATGGATGTCCTCAGCAAATCCCGCCTCGGTGAGCAGCGCTTTGCCTGACCGGTGAAAAGGGCGTATGCACGGCAGGGTGTGGGCATGCACGACGTGACGAATGTGAGCAATCAGGTCTGAATGATGAGCGGCAAATTGCCGCAACATCGGCCGGAACAGATCGTCGAGCGAGCCAGGCTGGCGCGGGAAGCTGTTAAGCCCATAGAAGCGCGCAAACATCCTGACGTCAAGAGGCGTCAGCCGCAATGAGGCCGCGACTTCAGTTAGTGATTTACGCTGTTCGGGAATATACACAGTGATGGACTCAATATGTCCTAGCATAGTTTTTCCCCTTGTCCTGGTCAGCATTTGTCGCACAAAGAAAGGCGGCCAGTACCTGCTGGGTGCGCTGATGGGAAAGGATCCCCATATGACCGGTATCTTCAATCACCTCCAATTGGCTATTTGGCAACTGTGCCTGAATTTGCTGGGCATCGGCAAAGTGGATTTTGCGATCTTGTTTTGCATGCACGATCAACACGCGCGCCGCGTTGAAAGTATAAAGCGACTCTGTCTGCAGAGCCGTTGGCACGGGGTAGCGGCTCTGGTAATAGGCGCAAAGTGATGTTAGGTAATGCTCTGCAACATGATTTTGCATTAGGTAATGCCGCAGCAGGCTGTAGAAGGATGCTGGCGCAGACAGTAAAACCAGCTGGTTGAAACGAAACCCAAGCCAGTAGGAAAGCGCAGTGATGATCCCGCCCGCCGAATGGGCAATCACCGCATCAAAAGTGCCAAAGGTCTTTTGCATCATTAACAATAATTGACACTGGCAAGTAAAATCACAGCAAGCCGGAGCGAGGGGATCATGGCCTAATAAAAAAGGCATATAGACACGGTATCCCCTGGCATGAAGCAAATTTTTCGTCAGAGACAGCATCATTGGATGTCCCCCCCAACCGTGCAGCAACAAAGCATTTTTCGCCTGCGGATCCCGGTTCTCATTTATCAGTACACGCGTACGGTGCTCGCCACAGCAAAGGGTTTCCGTGGTCATCGCGGCCAATTGTTGCGACTCCGCGGTGCGCATGGGGAACATTGCAGGTCTAGCCAGTCGGGCGATGAGTAAAGCAAGCTGGGTATCCATCATTACTCCGAGGTTTGCGCAGAGAAAATCAGATGGTGCATCCCTGCCTGCTGAGGAGTGGGATCCCGGCTCAGCCGCTGCAGTGGATCATACAGATAAAGCAATCGCTGTCCGGGGAGAAGTAGGGTGCTTGCGAGCGTACAGGCCTCATCTCGATCAAAATGGCCGCTGCATATTCCCCAGGCTTCTACAAACCCTGAACAGTGCGAAAGCAGGCTTTGAAGCAAGGGCGTGGCTCCGCGCGCCGCCGGGTAAAGAGAGTCGTAAACCAGCAGGGTAGGATAGGGCTCGAGGGCGACCCGGCAACAAAGTTCCACTACGGCTTTAGCGTGAAGACGGTGTCCACAATCATTTTCCGGCCAGTGGTGATACCAACCGCTTTCCGCACGACACCGTCGGGTAGCAATAAAGTGCCGGCTGTCGGGAATTATAGCTTCACTGGTACTGCGTATCGTCAGCAGGCCCTGTGCGAGCAGGGCGGCGCTCATCGGCATTCGCACTTACCCTGATCAGCGGAAAAACCTTGATTTAGCCTGTGGATCTGCCGTGTTCCTTCGGTGTATTCAAAGGCTTTGACGTCGCGGAATGCCCGCCATAGAGTCGTATGCAAGGGGGATATTTCCTCCGGTAAATTATGGATCAGCATGCTGATAATCTCCTCGGCGAGGATCACGCAGGTCGTTTTTACCATGCCAGGGTTCTCGTCCGGGGCCTGTTTTCCCTCGATTTGGCGACAGGTCTGCAAGGCGTTACGGTAAGCGGCATGCCAGCGGAGGTGCGTCCTGGATAACCTTTGTGACTGTGACTGGGTAGGCACAAGTGCTGTTTGCCACTCGTGCAGTGCCCGTCTTGCTACTCCCAGAGCAAGCGCGCCCACACAAGGGCGTAGCGCATCAAACGTTGCCATCGCCGATCGTGCAAAACGTTGGGTGGGCTTTAGGTGCCGTCCCAGCAGATCCCCGTTCGGGATGAAGAGATTATCAAACCGCATCTGCGCCAGATTGATGCCTTCAAGCCCTGCCAAGTCCAGGGCCCGACGGGTGATTTCCCGGCGTTGCGGATTAAAAACAAAGGCGTTGATCCCCAGCGGCCCCGGTGCGGTACGGGCAAACAGCACCCCGGTATCAGCGATCATCCCGTTGCCGATAAACATTTTTTCCCCGGAAATCAAAAAACCCCCTTCCACCGCGGTCGCCGTCGTTTGCATGGCCCCCGCATCGCTGCCTTGTGCAGGTTCGGTCATTGCAAAACATGACCAGCAGAGCTCCTGTTGAAAACGGCTGAAAAAGGCATCCTGCTGCTGCGCGGTACCCAGCCCGGCAACGGCAAACGCCGCCATACCAGGGCCAGGAGGAGAAAACAGCAGGGTCGGGGAAATGAAGCCGATTTTCTCATAGAGTT
This sequence comes from Sodalis ligni, assembly GCF_016865525.2. Classification (NCBI taxonomy): domain Bacteria; kingdom Pseudomonadati; phylum Pseudomonadota; class Gammaproteobacteria; order Enterobacterales; family Bruguierivoracaceae; genus Sodalis; species Sodalis ligni. The sequence continues at coordinate 2,489,826 of NZ_CP075169.1, forward strand.
CATAACGTGCGCAGAGGCTTATCGTCTGAAAATTCAGTGTTGTCTGCCGTAGTGGTTGATATCTGCCCGGTAAGCCGAGGCCATTAAAGGCCGGAGCAAGTGACCATTGACTCATAAGCTCACGGGTTTCTATGGGATAGCGAAGTTTGCGAAGCTGGTCGGCAATATGCTGCGTATCCGCTCCAATGGCGTAGGATGCCGTTGCGAACGCGTCATCGTAAAATTGGCTCATAGCGGGCCCGACATGATTTCGATGATTCCCGCATCGTGGTGATAGAGGTGACTGGCACGATGGTTGCTATTAAAAGCGTTAAACGGGCGCGTTAAAACAATCCAGCCTGCCGCTTTCATTAATTTATATTGCTCGTCAAAATCGTTTACTACAAAACAAATATGATAAGGAACGAAAGACTTCCCCGATTTAAGCAGCATGTTGCGTATTGTAATATTGCTATGCAGAGGTTCCACCAATTCAATTTGGTTACTCCCTTCAGCAGTGGCAAGCAAACTGATAAATACTTTCTGTGCAGCAATGAGCTCTTTATATTTGACAATAACCGGGAAAAACGGTTTAACGGCGGCTGCGGTGGCATCACTGTCTGAAACCACATACCCTGTATGATCAAAGCGCATCGTGACTTCCTATGTTATTCAGGAAAACCGTATATAACCTTTAGGCTGTTACCTGAAGGTTATAATCTCATTAATAAAGGCCCTTTTTATATCTGCTTGCAACCCAGGCTTTATATAATGGAAGACAGCTTATGCTGGCGGACCAATTGTTCACGATCAATTTTCCCGTGTAGTGTCATAGGAAGTTCTGACAAAAGAAAATCGATTTGGGGATCATATAGGCAGGTAATTGTTCCGCTAGAAAATGGCGTAACGCCTCGCGATAGGAACTATGGTCATTGTGTAATTGAATAAATAACTGCAGGTCGATCACTTTGCCATTTTCTTCTATTGGCACAAGGCAACATTGAATTACCTGGACATAGCGGCAAACGGTAGTTTCAATTTCTGCCAACTCGATGCGGTTGCCGTGTAATTTCAACTGCCCGTCTTCCCTGCCACAAATAAACAGTGACTGATCCTCATCCAGGAATCCCCGATCGCCAGTGGAGTAATACCGTCCGATTTCGTCTTCGCCAAATGCCTCATTGCGCGGGTGATTTTCCGGAAGGTAGCCCAGTGAAACCTGGGGTCCGTAAAGCCTGACTTCTCCAATCTCCCCGGCAGGAAGCGTGTTACCCGCCGCGTCGACAATCCTGAGCCGGTTCAATCCCTGAGGCTTGCCAAGAGGCAGTAAACCGACGTTATGTTGGGGCGGATGGGTCAGGACATACGTATGGGTCATACAGGTGGTCTCGGTTGGACCGTAGCCGTGCACCACTTTCAACCTGGGGAAACGTTCCTGTAATTGGCTAACCAGCCCCAGTGAGACACGCTCGCCACCGATAAAGAACTGTGTCAGAAAAGGAAATAGCTTTCGGTTGAACAACGGATCTTTTAACATCAGCTCGGCAAAGCTTGGGGTAGAGAACCAACTGGTGACGGGGCATTCCAATTGACGTGACATAAGTCTTATATTCTGCCGGGGCAGCATATTATGGCAATGATCGAGCATCAGAACGGCTTTTCCCACGCAAAGCATGGGTAAGAGATCAAGGAGCCCCATGTCAAAGGAGAAGCAGGCGTGATTGACATGGCATCCTGATCCCCCTTCTCGCCGGTCTCCTGCCACCTGGGGTGCAAACCACGCGGAGAAAGCGGCGAAGTTTTCATAACTAACCTTCACCCCTTTTGGTTCGCCGGTGCTGCCCGAGGTAGACAGGATATAAAAAACCGGTTGGGATAATTTAGGTTCCGGCGGCAGTGAAGCCGGATCGGCATTCTCCAGCGTCGCGGTAACCCGCTGAGGCCAGCGCTCAAGGCCCTCAAGCGGCAGGGCTGTCGCGGTGACTATCAGATCACTGTGCGTCATCCGGGCTATTTTTTCAATCCGCGATGGCGGATTAGCCTGATCAACAAAGGTAAAGCAGCACCCTCGACTGATGCACGCCAAAAGACAGGCGACGGCATCCAGTTGTTTATGTCCATGAATCAACACGTTACGGCCTTCCCACGGCGCGAGGGCGTCGGCAATTGCCGCGGTGCGTAAGCCTAGTTCCGCAAAGCTGTATGTGCCTTGCTGATTGATAAGCGCTATTGCGTTATCCTGATTTCTCAGTCGATCAAACAGCGGTCTGATTTGAGATAAAAACATATTTCTCCCCCTTTTCCAAAGCCAGTTTCCGGGCCGCTAAACGATCAAGTTTACCGTTATGATTCAGTACAATATGAGGAATGCTGTACCAATAACGCGGGATCGACCATGAGGGAAAATGCGCTAGCATGGCATGGCCCAGCCTTGATAACTCACAAGTGGCATTGAGGATTACACAAGCCTGGATCGCCTCGGCATTTCCCTTGCGGATGTGGGGCTCTATCACCACATCCGAAACGAGATTGTTGCTGCGAAGAAAATGTTCGATTTCATGGAGGTCAATACGGTGTCCCTGTATTTTTACTTCCCGGTCTTCCCGTCCCAGAAAGTAGTACCACTGGCCGTCAAACAAGCCGATGTCGCCGGTGGAATAGGTTCGCTGCCCGCCATGCAAGCTGAAACCAGCCCGGCGCGCAGGCGTTGCATTGAGATAGCCGGGACCGACGCACTCGCCGCTGATTAATAATTCTCCCCCTATTGATGAACCACGCGGCGGCGTGAGGCTTAACACGGCCCCCGGTCTTGCGCGACCAATCGGCAGGGGCAATGATGACGCCACCATTTCTGCCGTGATCAGCACCGATGACACCGCCACGGTGCATTCAGTTGGGCCATAGGTATTGATCACCTCGGCCCTTGGAAAACGTGCCCATAGCTGGGTAACGATTTCTTTGGTCAGCGTTTCGCCACAGAAGATAAAACGCGTGAGCAGCGGAAGCTGGCGTGCGTTGAAGGTCGGATCCAGCAGATACAACCGCGCGATGGAAGGGGTTGATACCCAGCATGTCAGACCGATTTCAGCATGCTGGGCAATCAGTCTGCGGGTATTTGTCAATACCGATTGAATTGTGACCCACCATGCCAAAGTAAAAGTTACCCACCCCCCCACGAATTATCGTTGTGGTTCAGCCAGCGTTGGTTTCCTTAGCTGACCACTTTTGAGCTTGTCTTTTAATCGATAGCTTTGGCCGGTTATTTGGACGATATGCGCATGGTGCAGCAGTCGATCCAACATCGCCGCTGTCAGCGTCTCATCATCGCCAAACGTCCCAGACCACTGCGTAAACGGCAGGTTACTCGTCAATATCACGCTGCCTGTTTCATAACGGCGGGCCACGACCTGGAAGAATAAATTGGCTTCTTCTTTACCGAACGGCAGATAACCCACTTCGTCGATCACCAATAATCGGGGCTTGGTGACACACCGGCCTAAATAGCCTTTTAAATCGCCCTGACGGTGAGCGGCGACCAGTTGCAACATCATATCCGCCGCCGTAATGAAGCGTACGCTGAGTCCGGCCATCGCGACTTTATGTGCCAACGCGCAGGCCAAATGGCTCTTGCCAACGCCGGAAGGCCCGAGTAATACGATGTTCTCCTGTCTTTCGATAAACGCCAATCCAGCCAGTTCCTGCAGCTGTGCCCGTGGTGCGCCGCTGGCAAACTTGAAGTCAAACTGCTCCAGCGTCTTGACCGCAGGCAAACCCGACAGGCGCAGCAGCGTCTGGCGCCGCCGCTCGTTGCGGCTGTCATTCTCCAGGCGAAGCAACTGCTCCAGAAAATCGCCGAACGTTCCGGTATCATCCAGCGTCTTCTGTGCCAATCCAGGCCACTCGGCGGCGATGCGGTCAAGCTCTAAAGTACTCGCACAGTTCGCTGATCCGCTGATGCTGAAGGCTCATGACCTCACCTCCAGCAGCGACTGATAGACCGACAGCGGATGTTGAAAACTCTCACGGGGCAAAACCCGGTGGTTATCAACCGATAACGGTACCTCTGTGCCTTCGCGCGGCAACGGGAGCAGCACGTCAATCTCCTGCTGTAGCCGCTGCTCGGGGGGAATGCCGGTGGTGCCATGCTTGCGGGCGTTGGCGACGGTGGTAAGCCATGGCCCGATACGGCTGTTGGCAGAATCCACGTCAAGGACTAAACCGGCCTGCTTAAACGTGGTCGCCAGGGGAACGACAAAACTGGTCTTCAAATAGTGGTTGAATCGCTCAACTTTACCCTTGGTCTTCGCGCGATAAGGCCGGCACACGCGGGGCGTAAAACCGTACTTCTCCGCGAGCGCCAGTAGCGGCGGGTTCCACCGATGGCGGCCAACGCCATAGACATCGCGTTCAAGGATAATGGTCTTCGCGTTATCAAAAAGAAGGTGCTGCGGTGTACCGCCAAAGGCGCACAGCGCCTGCTCGATGCCATCACACCAAGCGGCGGTATCCTGGCAGGCGTAGAAACGTACAAAGGTTGCCCTGCTCCAGCCAAGGGTGGCGACAAAAGCCAACAACGGGTGACGGCCTTGTCTTATCACGGTGAAATCAACCTGCATCTGTTCGCCGGGCTGGGTCTCAAAACGGACCACCGGGTCAGCCGGTTGTTGCTTGAGGTTGAGCAAAAAGGCGGTAAGCATGCTGTAGCCACCGGAATATCCCCGAAGTTGTATCTCACTGAGCATGACGCTGCCAGGTATCCAATGCGGTCTGGCGGCGTACACACGTTCAAGAATATAAGGCTTATACGGGTCAAGCTTGCCGGGCCTCGGCGCCCTGGCCTTGTAGCTGGCCTTGGCCGGGGACTCCTGCATACGGATATAGCGGCGGACGGTCTGCCGGGAACAGGAAAGCTGGCGAGCAATGCCGCGTATAGACATGCCCTGACGTAAAAGAACTGCGATCTCCACTCGTAACTCCAATGTCAGCATGGGCAGCTTCTTAAAGCTGCCATTGTTACCCCAGGTGGGTCAGATTTACATTGGTAGGTGGGTCATAATTACATCGGTAGCGACAAATACCACGCTGACCGGACTGGCTCTTCCGGCAAAACATGAAATAGAAACGGCTATACGTGGCCAGCGTGACTTGGCCGCTTTCCTCTCAACAAAGCTTGAGACGCAGCAGATTCTGATTAAAGATGCGGATGACGTCTCACACCAGATCGAACTACCTACCGCGGCCTTAACGTTGCTGATGAATGTGTTGGGTGAGCTGGCTGAAGGTAATGCCGTACAGGTTGTGCCGGTGCATGCCGAACTGACGACGCAGGAAGCTGCAAATATCTTGAATGTTTCTCGGCCACACATGGTGAAACTACTCGAAGATGGCCATCTACCGCATCACAAAACCGGCCGACACCGCCGAGTGTTGTTTGCAGACTTGATGGCCTACAAAAATGAGCGCGATGCTACCAGCCAAGAGGCTATGCAGAAGCTTGCGGCACAGGCCCAGGAACTCGGGTTAGGTTATTGACGCATGATGCATTCACCCTATCCCGTAGTACTTGATGCCTGTGTGCTTTATCCGGCAAGACTGCGCGACCTGCTGATGCATTTAGGTTTGGCCGGTTTGTACCAGCCTAAGTGGTCTGCGGTAATTCATGATGAATGGCGGTGTAATCTGTTGTTACAGCGAAGCGACATCAACCCAGAGGCACTGGCACGAACAACGGATCTAATGAATCTGGCGCTGCCTGATGCCAATGTTACTGGATTTGAAACGATTATCGAGGGTATCTCATTACCTGACCCCGACGATAGGCACGTTCTGGCTGCGGCAATCCGTTCGAATGCTGATGTGATTGTGACTCTGAACTTGAAGGATTTTCCAAGTGGAGTCTTGGCAGGATTTGGTATTGAAGCACTTCACCTAGATGATTTTATTTCGGATCTCTTTGATCTAAATCACTCGGTTGCGCTGAATGCCGTCAGATTACAACGCAACGCATTAAAAAACCCGCCAATGACGACTGAAGAATTCTTGGAGATGCTACTCAAGCAGGGACTCCCCATGACGGTCAAGGCTCTTAGAAATTACCAGTTTATGATTTAGCAGGTTTTAAGCGGTGGTTTTGTCTCACTGAAGTTGCTCAAGAAGTGTGGGTATATGAAGGACCGGGATTCAGGAATCTCTGATTGAATCCAGCACTGAACCCCGGAAGTGATCATAAGCCGGTTTTTCCTCATCTTGCTGTGCCTAATTCGTGGAAAAGAGCAGCAAAACAGCAATTTCAAAATGGGCGGGGTTGAATCGGGAATCACACAATTAACCTCATGAGCATACTGGCATGGTGCCAGTGATTGGGCACTTAGGATTTTAAATTGGTAAGCGGCTGGTGAACTCATCTTGCCGTTTAATACCGGCCGGATAATACTTTCCGCGTCTGCGGTAAAGCTGATTTGACAACCTTAGGAACGGTTAAGGAGCCATTGAGACCGGCTATGCCACTCTACAACCTCACTCTTATTCCTTTGCTGAGAGCCTGGGGCAGAGAGTGGGCAACGAAGTGCCGGTCGGACTTTCGGGTCCGACCACCCACGATGGGGGGATGGGATATCAAGGGATTGGCTATAAGCTAAAGCTGTTTTCGGCGTAGGGCAACAGTTCGTTTATCCGGCTGTTGGGCCAGGAAGGCAACCGCGTCAGCACATCCCGTAACCAGATATAAGGGTCATGACCGTTGAGTTTGGCGGTTTCCAGCAGGCTAAGGATAGCCGCCATCCGCTGCCCGGCACGAAGCGACCCGGCAAAGAGCCAATTTTTTCTCCCCACCGCCACCGGACGCATGGCATTTTCGACCCGGTTATTATCGATGGGCACCCGACCGTCCTGTAGATAGCGCAACAACGCCGGCCATCGTTTGAGAGTGTAGTCCAGCGCGATACGCAACCCGGAGTGGGGCGCGGACTGTGCCTGTTGCAGTACCAGCCAGGTGTGGAAGGCTGCCATTTGGGGTCTGGCGTATCGTTTTCGCCATTGCCGTTTTTTATCCGCCGACCGGTATTTGATTTTACGCTCAAGCTTATACAACTCGCGGATGATATCCAGCGCCTGTTTGGCCACCGGGCTTTTATTGGCGCTAAAGAGGTCAAAGAACTTGCGCCGGACATGCGCCATGCAACCGGCTTCCAGCACCTGGGGCTCATTCCCCTTTTTGTCCTTCTCGAACAACGCCTGGTAACCGGTGTACCCGTCCAGCACCAGGGTGCCGGACCAGCCCTCAAGCACGTCTCGGGCATACTGACCGCTGCGCCCCGGTTGGCAGTCATAGCGCACTATTGCCCGGTCGGCGCTTTGGGCGGTGATATAAGCCCACAGATAACCGCGTTGGGTTTTGCCCTTGCCGGGGTCGAGGATGGACAACGTGGTCTCGTCAGCCTGCAGCACCGGGTGTTGCAGCAGGTCGCGATGAAGCGCCTCGGCCAGCGGTTTGAGGGCCGCACCCACCGCGCCGAACCAGCCGGCGAGCGTGCTGCGGGGGAGCTCGACGCCGCTGCGCTGATAGATAACCTGCTGGCGGTAGAGGGGAAGGTGGTCAAGGCTTTTGGCGCACACCACCTGCGCCAGCAGCCCCGGTCCGGGCCGGCCTTTTTCTATCAGCTGTGCCGGGAGTGGCGCACTGACCACGGTGTCGCAGTGCGGGCAACTGAACTGCGGGCGGATATGGCGGTGCACAATAAAACGCGCCGGCACATACTCCAGCCGTTCGCTGATGTCATCGCGGATGAACCGCAGTTGATGACCGCAGTCCGGGCAGGTATCGTCGTCCGGCGCCAGGCGGATGTCCTCGCGCGGCAGTTCCGGCGGCAGCGGGCGGCGTTTGGGGGTCGCCTTTTGGGGGGCTTTGGGTTCGGGTAATAGCGTTGCAAGTTGCTGTTCGATATCGGCGGTATCCGCCTCGATATCTTCATCGAACAAGCCGCGCTGCTCGCCCTGGAAGGCTTCGCTTTTACGCCCGAAGCGCCAGCGGCGGGCATTTTTCAACGCCTCTTCCAACTGCTGGATATACCGGGCCAGCGCCTGGTTTTTTTGTGTTTGCTGCTCAAGGTCGGCGCGCAGTGTCGATGCGACCGCTTCCTGCGCCTGATTTTTTTGCGTTTGCTGTTCAAGGTCCGCGAGTAATTTCAACGCCAGGGAGCGCAGGTCATCGGGGTCTTGTGAGGTCAGCAGCGCGTCGATATCCATGTATTTATTTTATCAAAACAGGGCATTATTGTCATTTAAAATCAATGCATTAATTCACTTTTATCTTTATTTCCATTGGCTTAAATCCAGGCCGTCAACGCGCTGCCAGTCGATGCCCCTGGTCAGCCAGTCGAACTGTGCCGGCGTCAGATTCCAGGCGATATCACCCTGTTTGGGCCAGATAAAATGACCCTGGTGAAGACGGCGCACGCACAGCCAGACGCCGTGTTTATCCCAGCGCAGGACTTTCACGCGGGAGTGGGATTTATTGCAAAAAACGAAGGCGGCTTGGTCCTGCCAGACCTGGTGGAGGTTATCAGTAACATATTGCGTAAGCGTATCGATACCCCGGCGCATATCCACCGGTTCGCGTGCCAGCCAGATGTGCTGTGGGGTCAGCATAAGGATAAAGCCTGCAAGACGACCATCAACTGAGCCGGAAGGCAACTGACCGAACAGCCGTTGGGCAGATTGAGCAAGACGGTTTCGTTACGGCCGGCATCCGGGGTGCGCTGAATGGGAATAAACGCGCCGGGCGCAGGGGAGGTCGCATCGCTGCTCATTGGCCGAATTTTCAACCAGCGATAAAAGTTGTGAGGTGCAATGCGGTGCTGTTGACAATAAAGTGACTTGGTTAATCCGCTGCGCCGCCAGGCTTCAATATGCCGCAACTGTTCGGCGCGGGTATGCCGTTTTAACATGCTCTCTTCCAAACCGAAAATAATATAAAAAAGAGCATGCGATAACGAAATGAGATCAACAAGGCGAGATGCCTGTTTGCTTACAAATGAGTCTGCATAATGGCAGAGCATGCCTCAATGGTTCCATAACGGTTCCCTATGTTGCTAAATTAGTAGTGTGGGCATAGGCGTCAGTATCAGCAGGTCAGGATCGAATGGCAACGTGAGTTCGCCACCCGCTTACGTTTGATACCCGGTTTTCATCACATTCAGGATGCGGTAAAGACCCTTTGCCACCATACGGGCAACGCTGGCCATAAGCGGTATACCAATGTCTTTGGCCATCGCCATCCTGTCGCCATTTACGCTGCCGGTGGTCGTGAATGGTGCAGGGTTTACCACACGTCGGACAGGCCAGTTGCGCATTGCCAGCAATATCGACGATGACCGTCACGAAACCAACATTTTCATCGAGAGTAATCTATTTGACTTGCCATGATTCTGATAGATTAAGTATCCGTGCGTAAAATGATTCTTCTGTCATATAGCATTTCTTTATTTATAAAAGAATCTAACTTTAAACAGGCTAATGTAATCATCAATCATACAGAGTTTCCATAGAAGTCAAGGTGAGTTATGGATGAGAACGGAGCCTTCTCAATTTCGATAAACCATACATTTCGCACCTGACCTGATTTTATTCCAATATTTAATTTTCTTGCATGCTTCACTTCAAGCAAAGTATCTGGGGAATTATCCTTCGAATTCATCAACCGGAGATATTTTTGATATTGATTTAACACCGCCTGATAATTTATACACAATGCAGTTATTCTCAACCTCGCCCTGAATAGGATCACCAGAAAAAGCCCTTAAAGAGTAGGGATTGTTGGTGAATGATAAAAAGCCTTACTTATCATTATGGTCCCTGCTTTTATTAATCCTTTTCCAGTTTATAAATAAGAGGTTCAAAAACACCTGCCATCTGTTCTAACGGCCCTATAGAAATCAAGATCTGATAGTGGCATTTTATTTACTATATTAGCTAAGATGTTTCTCCGTTCCAGATGATCAATAGAATAAGGGTGTCATTTTTACAAGAAATTTATTTATATACTCCCAAGAGTGGGCAACGTAAGAGTCAAGTGCTTCATTCTCTTCATTGGAAATACAATAATTTGATTTAACATGATCATCAAAAGATGATGATAATCGTATTCCATATTCAGGATAACCATCAAAAGAAAGAATTTTTGCCAAAAATCTGATGTTCGCTATTGGTGATGCTTTTCTAATATAAAGGTCATCAAAAGAAGTATTTATCGGTATGATTTTCAACTATTCGCCTTCTCAATAAGAATTGTGTACACATACTGGCAGTGTCAGTATGTTGTGTAGTATAAAGAAGAAAGGCGACAAGTCATTAAAAACGATGAACTTACTAAAGTTAGTGATCCGGATACATTGACCTCATCCATACCCTGACCCAAGATCAAGTAGAAGATCTGCCGATTTTGATGACTTCGGATATATTCTGCCGGAGTCAGGTTATTTAGTGAAGAATGTGTGGATTCAGACGGTCACTGCAACACCCTATTGATATTCGATTGATGGAGGTGTGAAATGGTAAGTATTCACGGTGCCATGACAGAGGAAAGGAAGTTCCGGATTTGTCAGCTATGGCAAAGGGGCACTTCGATGAACTTCATTGCCCGAGATATTGCCAAACCACCCGCAACGGTTTACTCGCATCTTCTATATCATGGTGGCATGGCCCCTCGGCGAAGGACTCGTCGTCCCGGCACCTAGAACGCGAGTCGATTTCGCGAGGGCTTGCATGCGGAGTGAGCTATCGAGATCATCGACCAGAGCCCGGATGCAGCTGTTCAGCTCTGCTAGTGAGAAGACGGCCCCCAGTGTCAGGATACATGTCACCCCCATCAAAAACTCTAATGAGGTAATGGGGACACGATATTAAACGCATTTCACCAGAACGTAAGGCCGCCACATTGGCTAAACTCCTTCCTCCGTACAACATGACGGTCTCCGCAGTTGCGCAAATGGAAGGGATATCGGAAGCTACTTTCTATAACTGGCGTAGTCAGGCAAAAGCAGAGGGGAAACCGGTGCCGGGTGCAGACAAAAACAACGAACAGTGGCCGGCGCAAGCCCGCCTGGCGGTGATTATCGAGACCGCCACACTTGTATTAGCTCAGACTTGAGCAGACAGGTCTCGTATGTAGAACACAATCAAACCTGACAGCCTGGTTTGAGCGATGAGCGGATTGTCGTGCTGTGACAGTTTATTATATTATCTAGGGAAAATATGATCAGTTATCAGACGTTAAGATGTATCTTTGATAGTATTTTACATAGCATAGATAGCATACCCCATTACAGGAAGAAACATGACAAAAATTAGTGAAAGATGGAAGCATAATGGGATTGTCAAAGGTTATTGTAATATTTGTGGAAAATACGATGTGCTTACAAAAGATCACGTCCCCCCAAAGTGTGCCATAACCTTAGGACCTGTTCTCCAGAAAACAGTTAGCGAATTTTTTAATACGCGGGAACCAGTAAAACCATTAAACGCTAAAAATGGCTCTTACTTCAGAACTATTTGTAGCCACTGCAATAATGAAGTTTTAGGCGGGCTTGATAAAGCAATTGAACAAGTAACTAAGTCTTTTAAAGATCAGTTGAGTCAATATATGACTGGATTGAAGATACATCCAATCATTAGAATACCCTTTGATAGTATATCTTTCACTAAGGCTATGATTGGACACGTACTATCAGAGCCTGTAAATTAAATTGTGTAATTGCCTGTTTTGATATCGTTATCCGAACAGCGGAGACAGGCAAATTATGGACGAGAAGAAACTTCAGGCACTTGCTACAGAACTGGCCAAAGGCATCAAGACTGAAGCTGATCTCAATCAGTTTTCACGTATGTTGACTAAGCTCACCGTGGAAACGGCGCTGAACGCCGAACTCACTGACCACCTTGGGCATGAGAAAACACGCCTAAAACCGGCACCAACACCCGTAACGGGTACTCCTCAAAAACATTGCTTATCGATGACGGCGAGATCACGCTAAACACGCCACGTGACCGTGAAAGTACCTTCGAGCCGCAGCTTATCAAGAAGAACCAGACCCGTATCACCCAGATGGATAGCCAGATTTTGTCTCTTTATGCCAAAGGCATGACCACGCGTGAAATCGTCGCGACGTTCAAGGAAATGTATGACGCTGACGTGTCGGCCACCTTGATATCCAAAGTGACGGATGCCGTTAAAGAACAGGTAACCGAATGGCAAAATCGTCCGCTGGACTCACTGTATCCCATTGTTTATCTTGACTGTATTGTGGTAAAAGTCCGGCACAATGGTTCGGTGATAAATAAGGCCGTTTTCCTTGCCTTGGGTATCAATACCGAGGGCAAAAAAGAGTTGCTCGGCATGTGGTTGGCAGAAAATGAGGGCGCGAAGTTCTGGCTTAACGTACTGACCGAGCTGAAAATCGTGGGCTTCAGGACATCCTTATCGCCTGTGTGGATGGCTTGAACGGCTTCCCGGAGGCGATAAACAGCGTCTACCCGCAAACACATATCCAGCTTTGCATTATCCACATGGTACGCAACAGCCTGAAATTCGTCTCGTGGAAAGACTATAAGGGCGTTACTGCCGGGCTGAAAGCCGTCTATCAATCGCCGACGGAAGAAGCCGCCCTGATGGCGCTGGATGCGTTCGCAAACGTCTGGGACGGTAAATATCCCCAGATCAGCAAAAGCTGGCGGGCCCACTGGGAAAATCTCAATGCCTTCTTTGGTTATCCGCCCGATATCCGCAAGGCAATCTACACAACTAATGCGATAGAATCACTCAATAGCGTGATCCGACAGGCTATCAAGAAACGCAAAGTGTTCCCGACGGATGACTCGGTACGCAAAGTGATATACCTCGCGATACAGTCGGCGTCGAAAAAATGGAGCATGCCGATTCAAAACTGGCGGCTGGCGATGAGTCGTTTTATTATTGAGTTCGGTGACCGGCTGAACGGTCACATTTAATAAGGTGGCAATTACACAGAATTATTTACAGGGTCTACTATCAGCAACTTCTGTTGAAGATTGTAAAAAGAACCAGTAGATAGTCCCTTCTATACACCTTTAAAGAATTATGTTTTAGGCAACGAGTCAAGCTTTGAAGATACTCATGATATTTACTATTGGTGATTGTGTAGTTCCATCCGGAGAGGATAAATACCACTCGATAGCAATAAGTATAGCTAAACCAACCGCTATTAACTTCGACTGCCTAAGTTCTTTTTTCTCGACGACCAACTTATAGTTGACCTCTGAAAATCTTTTATGCATGAATTCACATTAGTTATTCAATGCCTCATCATGTAATTGTGATAGACGGACATAACCCCTTTCAGCATTTCCATAATCAGCGCGATATTTAAACCAGTGTCTATTATACTTAGCCACTAATAAGTGGAGGAACCACAAGCAAGTAGCAAATATCAAGTATGAAAGTTGAAATGAAGGCAAAGCTTATAGCTATACCAATAACACTGCCAAAAGTTAAATCCGGTCTATTTTCTATCGATAAGTAGAAAACTCCATGTTTCGTTAGAATAATGAGCCAAATATCGAGAAAAAGAGCATAGTAGGTAAGTTTCATCACCTTCTTTACGTCCCATAACCCTCCATAAAACCGAAAACAGACCAGGGAATGTTATTTTGTGAGCTAGCCATAGTTATCGCCTCTTTATGTTAACCTTTTAAAATGAATAGTATCGCAACAACATATAGCTTCAAGAGGGAATATTCCTTTCATGCTCTACCCGGATGAGAATTGATCTCTCTCTGAAAACCGTACCAGGCTAAACTAAATAGCTTTGCATATTACCGCTCCACTTTCGCCAGTCCGTGCTGATTACCCGGAAACGGTGATGCGGCTTCCATAAACTGAGCAACCCGGTTCAGCAATTGCCACATATATCGGCATTGATGATTACGCGTTACCGTTTCATGCAACGATAACCAGAGCCGCTCTATTAGGTTCAACCACGGAGAATAGGTAGGCAAAAAATCAACCTGAACTTCTTGTTGTTCGCCAGCCATTTTTCTACCTTCCGGCTTTTATGAATGACATAGTTATCAACGATTAACGTTATCGTCTTGGCCCGCCGATAAGTCCTTTTCAATACCTTTAAAAGACTGATAAATAAGTCTGAATTTTACTGCTGCCGCTGGCATAATGCACTTGTCCTGTCCCGGCATGCAGCGCGCCCGCCAGGTAATGCTTCTGGTTCATCCCCGGCGTGACGATGCGCTTTTGCCGTCCTTTCAAACACCAGTCCGAGCCGATTTTCGGGTTTAAATCGATATCCACTTCATCTTGATAAAACACCGGATTATCAACGGAGTTTTGTGCGAGGGCTTGTTCGATAACCGCTTGTTTTTCCTCATAGTGAGGGTCTTTTATTTTCAGCGTCGGCGCGGCTCTGCGCTAGACAAGGTCCGCCTGTCTGAGGTAGCGGTATAACGTGGCGGGATGAAGCGTGATGTTGAAAAGCCGATTAACAACCCGGGCCAAAAGTTCGGTACTCCAGCGAGAACGCAGCCAACCAAAATCTTGCGGTGAAAGTTGTACAAGAAGCGGCAGAATGGGCAATATATCAGCAACAGGCCACTGCGGCTCACGACCGGGCTTGAGACTTTTAACCCACTCACTCCATATAAAGTAAATAAATTAATCCAGCGCCCTACGGAAGAACGAGCCGCACACAGTATTTTGGCGACCTCGGTAACGGTCATTCCCTGGTGCAACATAAGAATCGCCATCAGTCGGCGAGCGTGATTTTATCACGAGTTTGCTGGGCCTTTTTCTCATCAGATATCGTTCTTCATCAGGTATAAATGCTATGATCGGCATCGCTCAGTCCGGTGGGTGATTTGTGATTTTGGCGATTGATCAGATCGCATAAATCGGACTGAGTTCCCTTCGAGTGATCTACTATTTTGCAAAGCTATTTAGTGTACATATCATGCTATTGACGCCGATGACAAAAACAATGCAATTAAAATGATAGGAAGGGAAAAAGAGGTAGCCACAAATAAATAACGCCAATGAAGCTACTACGGAAAAATAATTGCTGAATGTAAAATGCGCTGCTCACCAAATTTGCCGCTCAACCAAGCTCCCGACAGAGAAAATAGTATTAATCCGAGCCCATTGATAGCGAAACAAAGACTAAACGCTTGTGGAGTAAGAGCATAAATTTCTTGTAATACATAGGGGATGCACCGATGTAAGCAAACATGCCCGCCATCATAAAACCCTGAGTCAGGCAGAGGCCGATAAATTGGTGATCTGAGCTGATGAGGGCTAAAGATTTTATAATCCCGGTGGTTTCTCCCCTTTTTCCTTTTTCGACAAGGTCTCTTCAAGCCCGTAAAATGAAACCACTAACAGAATTGCCGAGGCAAGAGAAAGCGTGAGAAACAATCCCTTCCAGTTCATTAAGCCCAATAATGCGCCGCCGATAATCGGGGCAACAATCGGAGCCAGACCGTTGACCACCATCAATACGGCGAAAAAACGGGTTAACTCATTTCCGCTATAGCGATCCCTTGCAATAGCACGGGCAAGTACTGCGCCGCCGGCACCGGCCATTCCCTGTATAAATCGGGCGATAATCAGCTGATAAATATCATGGGCATAGGCACACCAGACCGAGGCCAGTACAAACAGGGCCAATGAAGCCAATAACGGTTTCACCCGGCCCAACCGATCGCTGGCCGGCCCCCAAAATAGCTGCCCGGCACCCAATCCTATCAGCGCGGCGGTTAGCGTGAGCTGCGAAGTCGACATCGATGCGCTTAAAGCTGACGCTATTGACGGCAATGAGGGTAAATAAAAATCGGTGCAAAGGGGACCCATCGCTGTCAGGCCCCCCCAGAATAAGCGCATAATGTATTTTGTTGTTTAGCATGTTAATCCGAACCTGTTTGCATTCTGGCGGGAAACACTTTTGTGAAAATCTGTCGATACAGCTGTTGCAATCCCTCATGCTTATTTTGCCGTTGACGGGTCAATATGCGCAGCATAGTACCCTCACTTAGAACCGCGAGCAGTTCCGCCAATGTGGCGGCTTCGTCATGATTCATCTCGGGATAGATTCGCAGCAACATGGTACAACCTTGCCGGAACACTATGGCATCGGCGTCAATCAGGATTTGAGCAATACGCGGATTGCGGGTCGCTTCCGCCGACACTTCCAACATAAGCGCCTGGTTAATCTGTTCCTCACCGCCCCCCCAAAGACTTTCACTGGCCAAATAACCCGTGATCCGATCCAGATCATTATCGTTATCAAGCATAAATCGCACTCGATGTTTAACGATACGGTGAACTATTTCTTCAATAATCGCTTCTTTGTTGGTGAAATAACGGTATATCTGCCCGACACTCAACCGAGACAATGAAGCAATTTCGGCCATTCCGGCACCATGAAAACCATGCTGCCGAAAGCAGATACGCGCGGCGGCAATGATTTGATCACGTCGCTCGTCGACCCGCTGCTGTTTACCAGGCAAAGAGGGCTTATTTTTCGTTATCATCATTTATGCATCCTTGATCACGGGGCCAAGCAATAAACTCACCGATACGTCGTGTAAAACAATTACCGCCATGGGTTGTGATAGTAACAAACAATGGCGATATCGAGGATTACCCTTTCCAGCCCCCGCCCAGCACTTTGTAGAGGGTTATTTGTTGCTCCAATAATCCTAATTGGGTGTTGATTTGTGACTGCTGCGCCGCATAGAGCGAACGCTGGGCCACCAGGACATTCAGATAGTTATCCACCCCCTGCCGATAACGCATACCCGACGTATCGTAGTTTCGCTGGTTGGCGGCGGTATCCAAGGCGCGGGCGTTTAACTCGTCCTGATAGGTTGCCTGACCGGCCAGAGCATCGGAGACCTCTTTAAACGCCGTTTGAATGGTTTTTTCATAGTTCGCCACCTCAATTTTTTGCTCAGTTTTCGCGATATCCAAATTGGCGCGGTTTACCCCGCCGTCAAAAATAGGTACGCTTAATGTCGGCACAAACGACCAGGCCGCAGTACCGCCTTCAAATAAATGACCGAGGCTGCTGGAGGAGGATCCACCAGCAGTTGTCAGGCTGATGGTGGGGAAAAATGCTGCCCGTGCCGCGCCGATGTTGGCATTGGCCCCTTTTAGGGTATGCTCGGCGGCAATAATATCCGGCCGCCGCGTCAACAGATCGGACGGCAGGCCGGCGGGTGTCGCCGGGAAATGCCAATTCTTATTCAGCCGGGCATGTTCAACCAGCCCGGCGGGTAATTCGGTGCCGACCAGCAAGCGCAGGGCATCGAAATCCTTGCGTACCTGGCGGGTATATTGCGCCACATCGGCCTGGGCGCTGCGCACCGTGGTTTCCGCCTGCGCCAAATCCTGCGAAGTGCTCACGCCGACGTCATAGCTGCGTTTGGTTAAATCATACGAATGTTGCTGGCTGGCGGCGGTCTGTTGAGCCAGTGTCAGCAACTCATTATCCGAACATAATGTCAGGTAGCCCGTCGCCACTTCGGCAATCAGGCTGATTTGTGTCGCCTGCTGGGTCGACTCGGTAGACAGATAGCTTTCCAGTCCCTCGTCGCGCAGGCTGCGCAAGCGGCCGAAGAAATCTATTTCCCACGACGTGATGCCTAGATTGGCATCGTATTGATGATAGGTCACCGGCCCGGTACTCTGGGTGGAGTAGAGATTGCCGGGCAGGTGCTCAGACGTTTGGCTGACATTGGCATCCACCGTGGGCATCAATGCCGCCCTATCAATGTGAAACTGTGCCCGTGCCGTCTCGACATTCAGCGCGGCAATCCGCAAATCTCGGTTATTGACCAATGCCAGCCCAATCAGCTGATTCATGGCCGGATCTGTAAAAAATTTTTTCCAACCCATATCTGTCCCGTTCGCCGCCGCCTGCCCAGGCTGGCCGGTAGCGTCCCATTTAGCGGCCACCGGCATGGCCGGCCGGTGGTAGTCGGGCTGTAGCGTACAGCCTGCCAGCGCCAGAGAAACCATAACCGCCAGCACCTGATAAGATTTATTCATGATTTGTCACCTCGGGTTGCGACGATTTGATGCTTTTTCGGCTAAATAAGTTCACCACAACCACATAGAACATCGGCACAAAGAAAATCGCCAGGAAGGTGGCGGTTAACATACCGCCTACCACCGCGGTACCGATGGAGTGCTGGCTGCCCGAACCGGCACCATGGGAGATAGTTAATGGCAGTACACCCAAAATGAAGGCCATGGAGGTCATGATGATGGGACGGATACGCAGCTTGGCGGCCTCAATGGCAGCCTCGACAATGTCCTTGCCGGCGTTTTCATGCAAATCCTTGGCAAACTCGACAATCAGGATGGCATTTTTCGATGCCAGACCGACCGTAGTCAATAATCCCACCTGGAAGAACACGTCGTTTTCCAATCCACGCATTAATACCGCGCCGATGGTGCCCAGCACGCCGAGGGGAACGACCAGCAATACGGAGAAAGGTATTGACCAGCTTTCATACAAAGCAGCCAGACAGAGGAAAACCACCAATACAGAAATGCTATATAACGCCGGCGTTTGCGAGCCCGATAGCTGCTCTTCGTACGACAGTCCGTGCCACTGGATATTGAAGCCCTTCGGCAACTTCGCAGCAATCTCGTTGACCGCCTTGACCGCGTCGCCTGAGCTTAAACCGCTGGCCGGCGACCCCATTATCTCTACTGCCGACACGCCGTTAAAACGTTCATAACGCGGCGAACCGTAAATCCATTTACCGCTACCAAAAGCCGAGAATGGCACCATCTGGCCGCTGCTGTTGCGGAAATACCACTTGTTCAAGTCTTCCGGTGTCACGCGCGATGAGGCCTTTCCCTGGATATACACCTGTTTTACCCGATCCTCATACATAAACTGATTGATATAGGTGGAGCCCCAGGCGGCAGATAACGTATCGTTGATATCTTCCAGACTCAGACCCAGCGCACGGGCGCGCTCATCATCGATTTGCAGTTGATATTGCGGCTCGTCTTCCATGCCGTTGGGGCGCACCGCCGTCAGGCGTTTGTCCTGTGCACCCAGTTGCAGGAACTGATTACGGGCCGCCATCAGCGCCGCGTGGCCTTTCCCAGCGGCATCCTGTAAATAAAAGTCAAAACCCGTCGCGTTACCCAGCTCCATCACCGCCGGCGGGATCAATGCAAAAGCTTTACCGTCTTTCAACGTCGCAAAATATTGCATGGCGCGGCCAGCCAGCGCCTGGACTGATAGGTTACTGCCGGTGCGCTGGCTCCAATCTTTTAGCTTTACAAAGGCCATGGCGCTATTCTGGCCGCGGCCGGAGAAACTAAAGCCATTGGCGGCAAAGACCGAACTCACCGACTCGGATTCCTTGGTCAACAGGTAGTTTTCCATATCCGCCAATACCTGTTGCGTGCGGGCCGCCGAGGCATTGGCCGGCAGGGTGACCTGCATCATCATGACGCCCTGATCTTCATCCGGTAGAAAGGAATTGGGCACCCGAGTGAACAGATAACCGGTTGCCAGCACGATAACAAGATAGATCAGCATAAAAATTTTACGCCGTGAGATAACTCCACCAACATAGCCGGTGTAATGTAGGGTGCCTGAATCGAATTTGCGGTTAAACCAACCGGATAAACCATGCGATGATCGTTCACCCGAGGATTCTTTGAGTACGGTGGCGCATAAGGCTGGCGTGAAAATCAGCGCCATCAGTACCGACAGCGCCATGGCCGACACGATGGTAATGGAAAACTGGCGATAAATAATCCCGGTAGAGCCGCTGAAAAAAGCCATCGGCACCAGTACCGCGGCCAGCACCAGAGCGATACCGAACAAGGCGCCCTGGATTTGCGCCATGGACTTGATGGTCGCCTCCTTCGGGCTGAGTTTTTCCTCCGACATGACCCGCTCGACGTTTTCTACCACCACAATGGCGTCATCCACCAACAGGCCTATCGCGAGTACCATACCGAACATCGTGAGTGTATTAATGGAGTAGCCAAATGCCGCCAATACGCCAAAGGTTCCCAGCAGTACCACCGGTACCACCATAGTAGTCACCAGAGTGGCGCGCAGATTCTGCAAAAATAGCAGCATTACGCAAAACACCAGCGCGATGGCCTCAAACAACGTTTTCACCACTTCTTCTATAGAAGCGCTGACCACCGGCGAGGTTTCGTAGGGGTATTCCACCTTTACGTTATCCGGCAGCGAGGATTGCAAACCGGCGATGGTGGCCTTTACCCCTTTGGCGGTATCCAGCACATTGGCGCCGCTGGCCAGCCGTAGCGCCATCCCGGAAGAGGGTTTGCCGTCAAAGGTGGATGAAATGCTGTAATCTTCCGGACCCAGATCAATATTGGCGACATCGCGTAAACGCACCTGGGAGCCATCGGTATTCACTTTCAACAGGATATCTTCAAACTGTTTCACGCTTTCCAGACGAGTTTTACCGATAATAGTGGCGCTGATTTTGGCATTCTTTATCGAGGGCAGTCCACCCAGTTTCCCAGAAGAAACCTGGACGTTTTGCTGCGTTATTGCGGTGGTGACGTCGCTGGGGATCAGGGAATATTTATAGAGCTTGGCGGGATCGAGCCAAATACGCATCGCATATTCGGAACCCATCACCATAAAATCCCCCACCCCTTTGGTGCGGGCGACTGGATCCTCCAATTTCGATACCAGCAGATCGGCCAGGTCGGAGTCGCTCAGTTTGCCGTCTTCGGAAATCAGGCTCACCACCATCATAAAATTTGACTGGTATTTAGCCACACGCAGCCATTGGGTGGTTACTTCGGTCGGTAATTGAGACTCGGCCAATGAAACCTTGTTTTGCACCTGCACCTGGGCGATATCCGGATCGGTGCCCTGATCGAAGGTGACGATGATGCTGGCGCTGCCGTCGCTGTTACTTTGCGACTCGATATAGCGTAAATTGTCCAGTCCATTTAGCTGTTGTTCAATAACCTGAACCACGGTCTTTTGGGTGGTTTCCGCGCTGGCACCCGGATAGGTCACGCTGACCGATATCGCAGGCGGTGCAATATTCGGGTACTGGTTAATAGAGAGAGACAGGATGGACAGACCACCTGCCAGCATAACGACAATGGCAATCACCCAGGCAAAAATAGGGCGCTCGATAAAAAACTTCGACATCTTGTTTCCCCTATTGCGCCGACGGATCGTTCATCGAAGAACTGGTGTCGTTGGCAGAAGCAGCGGCGGTCTGATGCTCGTTGGCACTGACTTTTATACCGACCCTCACGCTTTGCAGCCCGTCGGTAATCACCTTTTCGCCAGCCTGTAATCCGCTGGTGACTTGCCACAGACTGTTGGTCATTTCACCGGTGGTAATGGGGCGTTGTTCAACAGTGTTATCCGTTTTCACGGTATAGACATACGGTTTGCCTTTGACATCATGGCTGACCGCTTCCTGCGGGATCAATATGCCCTGTTCCTGAACGCCCTGTTGCAGGATGGCGTGAACAAACATGCCCGGCAGTAATTCATTGTGTGGATTAGGAAAAGAGGCCCGCATCGTCACCGAACCGGTGCCTTCGTCAACTGTCACTTCAGAAAACTCCAATTTACCCTCTTGACCATAAGGGCTGCCGTCTTCAAGCGTCAGTAGCACCGCCGCGGAATTATCCCCTGCCGCTTTCAAATGCCCTTGCGCCAGCGCACGGCGCAGGCGCAATAAATCCTGCGAGGATTCACTGACATCTACATACATCGGGTTCAATTGTTGAATAGTCGTCAGGTAATTGCTTTGCCCGCTGGTCACCAACGCGCCTTCCGTGTATATCGACCGGCCGATATGACCGGAAATCGGCGCTCTGACCTGGGTATAATTGAGATTAACCCTTGCGGTTTCCAAATCAGCCGCGGCCTCTTTGGCGGAAGCGACAGCATCATCATAGACCTGGCCGCTGACGGCGTGGGCTTCCGACAGCGGTTTATAACGCTTAACCAAAGCATTGGCGTTTGTTAACGTCGCCTGCGCCTTATCGTAAGCGGCCTGATAAGTGGCCGGGTCGATTTGATACAGCGGCTGGCCTGCCGTCACTTCGGAACCTTCGGTAAAAAGCCGCTTCAGAATAATTCCATCCACTTGTGGTCGACCCTCCGCTCCTCGTACCGCAGTGGTCCTGCCCGGCAGGCTGGTGGTCAACGTTACCGGCTGGGTATGCAATGTGACAATGCTGACTTGCGGTATCGAAGCCATTTGTGTGGTATGGGAAGAAGACCCATCACAAGCAGTAACCAAAAACAAGCTTATAATCAGTAATTTATGGCGCATCATTAATTTACTCTTGCAATTTGAGAACAATCATTCTCATGAGAAATTTATTTTACTCGACCAGCTCACATAAAAAGTAAGTGTTACGTTAAAATAATTTCAAATTAAATAGCCGGAATCTAGAGATATTAATGATTATTAGAAGGATTTAGTCATGCAAATAAGAAATTCAATCAAGTAAACAAATTAGCTTAATAGGCAGATATTCCTGAATTTAGTCGGCCGGTGATGACAAAAGTCATCCTCATTCTGGACATATTTTTCAATGTATTGAAATATAAAGTTTCAATTCAAAAGATATCTGTAAACTATGAGGTAAAGATTAAGTTGTCATTGCGTAAAGAATACGAAATCAGCATGATATTTTCTTCTGTCTAACTTATGATCTACCTGCACCAAGTAGCTTTTCAGGCCTATCCTTAGTCTGAGCCCGTCCAATTCCGAACGGGTATTCTTTCAGCACTGAGCTTACTTATTTCATACCTCTATATTAGATGGGCACTCTTAATTTTAAAAAATCGGTGTAATCGGGGCAATGTGATGTTGTTGATATGGCCACTAAATTAACTAATTAAAATGGTTATTTCGAATAAAGAACGTCACGTTAATTTGTGTATCTAACGAAACATTGTTCTAAGAATATCAGTGAGGGTGTGATTATAATGATCAAAATGCCATAATTCGGGTAACAAACAACATTTACATCGATAAAAATAATATCATACTGCCCATTTTATTAACATGTAGATTAACATTAGCTATATAACGATAATATTACCGATCATGTTTTATCCGTTTAAGATATCCGCCATAACTATTCTTAACCGGTGTAAGTGTCCAGAAAATATCATGTTCTCCAGTAAGAATGGACAGAATGCTAAACAATATTCTTTAACTCATAATGTTAAGATCTTGTCAAATATCGGTATTATTTTAATGATAACGGTGCTACTCTTATTTGAGCACAAGCTAATCGGGAACATTTATTTCCTTACGCCCATCTATCCAGCGCTTTTGAGATAAATTCGCTGCCATTGTCTGCCTGGATCCTTATCGGCACACGATTATGCATCAATCTCAGGCACTTCATCACCGCCATCACATCCTTGCCCTCGAGCGACTGGCCGGCATGGATTGCCAGGCATTCCCGACTAAAATTATCGCTCACAGTTAATGCCCGAAACCGGCGCCCATTAAACACATTATCAGTACCGAAATCCATGCTCCAGCATTGATCCGGATTTGACAGCAACGGCCATTCAACCAGGTGTGCCGCACTCACATGGCGACGGGGGCGATTACGCCGTAGATTCAGTACTTCCTGGCAATAAATACGATGCGTTTTTTTATGATTAATGACCCAGCCTTCGCACCTCGGCTGGATATGTATGCGCTGGCAGCCATATCGGATGCGGGTTTCCACTATTTCTCGGATGCGCATCGTTACCGCGCGATCGTCACGACACGAATGATAGTTATAAACCGTGCGACTTATTATCGCCAGCCGACAGAACAGCCTCACTCCCATTTGATATGCGTCTTGCAAAATACGACTATTTCGCGCTTTTAGCAGGCCTTAAAACTAATGGAATGGTACCCCCACCCAGCTTACTAAAATTGAACTTGCTGTCAGACCTTATTTTGGAGGTGTGTTATGTCACGAACAAAAGTACAGTCCCTGAGCAGAATGGGTATTGATACCGGTAAAATACGTTTCATGTAATCGATATGGACGATAAAGGAAACATCCTGATTAGGCGATGTTTTGCCCGCGATAAATTGATTGAGTATTCAGCCCATTTTCCCCAGACAACGATTGGAATGGAAGCTTGCCCGGGCTGCCATTGGCTGGTTAGAAA
Organism: Sodalis ligni; assembly: GCF_016865525.2. Lineage (NCBI taxonomy): Bacteria > Pseudomonadati > Pseudomonadota > Gammaproteobacteria > Enterobacterales > Bruguierivoracaceae > Sodalis > Sodalis ligni. The sequence continues at coordinate 2,514,023 of NZ_CP075169.1, forward strand.
GGCTAAATTATTTGGACATACACCCTGCATCGTCCCGGCACAATTTGTAAAACCTTTCGTTAAATCAAACAAGAATGACCTGATTGATGCTGAAGCAATAGCCGAAGCCATTTCTCGCCCAACTATGCGAACAGTGATACCAAAAACACTGGCACAACTTGATCTACAGGCTTTACATCGGATCAGAGAACACATTTTATCTCATAAAACAGCGGTGGTTAATCAGGCCAGGGCATTTCTCCTGGAATATGGACTGACGATCCACTTTGGGATTGCGAAATTTACACATGATATGCCTTTACTGTTATCTGACGGGCAAAACGAGTTGAGTCCATCAATGAGAAATATCCTGACTGATCTCTGGCAGGAATACCGTTCTCTTGAGCAAAAGCTGTCGCACTTACGTCACCAGATTGAGTCTATCGCTGGTGCAGATGGAACCGCTAAAAGGCTGACGTCTATTCCCGGCGTAGGGAAACTGACCGCGACAGCGATGACGGTGTTTGTCGGTAATGGTCAACAGTTTAAATCAGGCCGCAATTTAGCTGCCTGGTGAGGCTTGTACCCCGCGAATATTCAACAAGAGACAAGCAGCGGTTATTAGGTATGAGTAAACGTGGCAATGCATACCTGAGAAAACTGCTTATTCACGGTGCCTGGACGTGTGTTCTGCATTTGAATAGAACAACAAATTTTCCTGATGGCGAATTCATTAGATAATCTCCTTTATGATCAAAAATTTTCTGACGTGATTTGATTATTTAAATAGTCAATCTACTATTTTCTTTGTGTACAGTGATGAACGCTAGAATAGCTGCTATACCCAGTGAGGAACCAATATCGCCAGGAAAAACTGATGGTAACCTGAGCAAAGCGATGGCAAATTGTTCAGAAAGTAAAAAGACAGATCCTTTCATCACAATCTACTTTTGAACATCGGATTATTATCTTGATATTTCAAACAATTGTATGCTGCCGGGCATAAATATATGGCGCAACGTATCCCTCGCGGTTAACGTCCAGATAATCCGACCACCATTGCGTCATCTCCATCCGGGCTTCCAGATGCTCCGCTTTGTGCACATAGGCCGCCCGTACGCCGTTGCGCTCCTTATGGCTCATCTGTCGCTCAATGGCGTTCTTAGACCATAGCCATGACTCGTTTAGGGCACTATAGGCCATCGTTCTGAAACCGTGGCCACAGACTTCGATTTTAGTGTCATAGCCAATCACACGTAACGCTTTATTTATGGTGTTTTCACTCATCGGTTTGTCCAGACCACGCACACCCGGAAAAATGAATACTGATTCGCCGGAAATCTCCTGAATCTGTTTCACCAGGTCGACCGCCTGCCGGGACAGAGGTACCAGATGCTCGTCCTTCATCTTTGCGCCCCGCTCTGAAAATCTCACGCCCTTTACGGCTTCGCGTTGCGCGGGCACGGTCCAGATATGTGCTTTCAGGTCGAACTCTTCCCAGTGGGCGAAGCGTAACTCACTTGAGCGCAAAAAGACGTGCAGATTCAATTCCAGCGCCAGACGGATCAACGTATGGCCTTTGTAGTTATATAAGTTCCTCAGCAATTCGGGTAGGGGCCAAAGGCCAGCCGGGATTCTTTGCCACCGAAGCTGTAGCGGAAATACCACAGGCGCGAGCCGCTGGTTGATACCAGCAGATACAGGCCGTGAGCATCGGTGATTTTGTAGGATTTTACGAAGGTTTTTGCAGCGCGGATTTTGCTGTCAGTCAGAGCCATGTGAGGGTCACTCCATTCGTCGAACTGAATGACCCGCAATTTGACCCCATATTTTCCGGATACCTAGGGATAAATCAAAACGTATCGGAAAGGGTTTCTATGCCAACTTATAGAATTACAATAGCATAGGGATTCATAAGAAAGCATAAAAAAGAAGAAGTGGTGCCCGGACTCGGGGTCATTCAGTTTTCTATTAAGTTGAAATTCATCATAAATTTTATCCCCGCCGGTTGTCAAGACCCGCAGATTGACCCGTATTTTTGCTTGTAGATCATAAGCGTGGGTAGGCAGTTTGGAAATAAGTCCGGTTCGTTCCTCTGGTTCGATTCCCCATGCTTTCTGTAAATCGTAATGACATTAGCGTTACGAATGCTGTATGATTTATCTCCAAAGATATACACAGGAGCATGACATTATGCCAGCGACGAACGGCGTTTCCGTCAAACGACAAACATTGAATTTACGCATCAAACCCGCCGAGCGCGATCTTATCGATCGTGCGGCGAAGGCTAAAGGGAAAAACCGTACTGACTTTGTACTGGAGGCCGCGCACGCTGCGGCAGAGGACGTGCTGATCGAGCAGCGCATCATCATGGCGGACCCGGACGCCTATCAGGAATTTCTTGTCCGTCTGGATCAAGCTCCTGCACCCAACGCCGCGCTGCGTAAAACCATGCAAACGCCCGCGCCGTGGGAACAGAAAAAGTGATCTTGGCCCCTGAGCCCCTTCACGTCGGGCATATTCTCTCCTCATTTTGTTGCGGCGTGGATTCTATGGACAACTGGCTAAAACAGAGGGCGATGAAAAATCAGCTAACCGGCGCATCCCGGACGTTCGTCTGCTGCGACGACTTGAAGGTGATGGCGTATTACTCGTTGGCGTCAAGCGCGGTGATGACAACTGCCGCGCCTGGACGCTTTCGCCGTAATATGCCTGATCCAATCCCGGTGGTAGTGCTAGGCCGTTTGGCGGTAGATACATCATTGCACGGTCAGGGCGTCGGGCGGGCACTGGTGCGGGATGCCGGACTACGGGTGATTCAGGTGGCGGAAACCATCGGTATTCGCGGGGTGTTGGTTCATGCGCTGTCTACAGAGGCGCGGGAATTTTACCTGAGGGTCGGGTTTGAACCTTCGCCGATTGACCCGATGATGCTGATGGTGACGTTGGGGGACTTGGTGGAGAGCGTTTGAACGATATGTTCCTGCCGCACTGTATTGAGCGTTCTCGGTAGTATAGAGAAGCAATGTAGTCCCCCCTGAGATTTCCTGTATCTGCCTCAGAATAGCAACAGCCTGTCGGGACAGCGGCACGATATGTGGTGTCCGCATTTTCGCTCCACGCCCGGAATAACGGACACCGGCAATGGTGTCGCGGGTGGAAGGGAGCGTCCAGATTCCGTTTCTGAAATCAATCTCGCGCCAACGGGCGAAACGCAGTTCGCTGGAACGGATAAATAGGTGCAGGGTGAGCATCACAGCGAGTCGGGTAAGCGTCCGTCCCGACATATAGCCGTCAATGCGCGCCAGCAGTTCCGGCAGACGCTCCAGCGGCAGGGCAGGATAGTGGTGTTTAACGGGCGGAGCCGTCACTCCTTCCAGATTCAGCGCCGGGTTGTGTTCCACCAGTCCTTGCTGCACTGCGTAACGTATGATGCTGCATAGGTGCTGTCGGGTGCGGGACGCGACTTCCAGCAGTCCCTTTTCCTCAATCCCTTTCAGCAGAGCGGTGAAATGTCGTGTTTTCAGTTCCGTTACCGGCAGATGCCCAATCACCGGGAAAATATGATTGTTCATGCTGGCAAGCAGGCGGTCGGCGTGGTTCTCCGACCAAGCTTTATTGCTTTTATGCCAGCCCAGTGCCACGGCTTTAAAATACGTTTTCGGTGAACAGATGGATTTTTCCGCGACACGCACTTGAGCCGGGTTGATATTCTGCGTCAACAATTTTCGGATGCCGTCACGCTGTAGACGGGCGTCGGCAAGGGATACCAGCGGATAAGCGCCTAAACTGAGACGGGATTCTTTGCCATTAATACGATACTTGAGATACCAGAGACGGGAACCACCGAGATTGACCAACAAATACAACCCGTGTGAATCGGACAGTTTGAAAGGTTTTTGTAGGAGTTTAATGCTGCGGATTTTCGTGTCGTTAAGAGACATATGGGGGTCACTCCATAATCGAACCAACCTGACCCCAAATCTGACCACCAATTTTTCCCGATGCAAAGGGAAAACTGAAAATGCATCGGGAAGATTTTTCACGCTAACTTATTGAATCTGAATCACATAAGGATTCGTAAAGAGGCATGAAAACATGAAATTGGCTCCTCTGACTGGACTCGAACCAGTGACATACGGATTAACAGTCCGCCGTTCTACCGACTGAACTACAGAGGAATTGCAAAGTGGTTGGCATGATAGCGGGGGACCGGGTTCATGTCAAAGGGGGGAAGGGCGAAAAATCACTGTTTGCTCATAGATTGCGCATCTGACGGACAATATTGACATTTTAACCCGGTCCGGTTCAGCGGCGCCGGTTTTTAAGGTCCGGCTACCGCCAAATCGCCTTTAGAAACGCTGTTTACAAGAACCCGTAAGCCCATGCCAGCACCCAGCCCAGAACGCTGGAAACCCCGACGCCGATCAGGCCGACCATGATAAAACTATGGTTGATAACAAAACGCCCGATATGCGTGGTGCCGGAGCGGTCGAACTGGATAGCCGCCAGATCGCTGGGGTAGGTGGGCAATATGTAATAACCGTAGCAGGCCGGGGCCGAGGCCACGATATAGGCCGGGTCGACGCCGATGGCCAGCGCCACCGGTACGATGGCCGCCAGGGCCGCCGCCTGGGAATTGACGAACTTGGACACCACCAGCAGCGCCAGGGCATAGGCCCAGGGATGGACCTTGATGATGGCGCCGAGGCTGGCTTCGATTTCCTTGAGGTGCGCGCCGAAGATGGTTTCCGCCATCCAGGCGATACCGTATACCGCCACGATGGCAATCATGCCGGAACGGAATACCTCATTCTTGGAAATTTCCGCCGGATTGGTTTTGGTGATTATCACTATCAGTGCGCCGGAGAACAGCATACACATCTGGATCACCAGCACCATGGATAGCGGCTGACCATTGAATACCGGCCGCAATATCGTTACCGCCCCCAATATCGCCACCACGGCAATGGTGGCCAGGAAAATCCACATGGCAATCCAGTTGCGGCGTGGCAGTTTACGATCCAGCAGCGTGGCGGTATCGCCATAGACATACTTGTGATTTTCCGGGACCGAAATGAATTTTTGAAACTCTTCGTCGTCGTCTAGATCCTTGCCGCGAAACCAGCTGAAAATGCCGATGGCCAGGATACCGCACAGGGTGGAGGGAATGGTGATGGCCAGCAGGTCGAGGAAATCCAGATGCTTGCCGTTAAAGGTGACATTGCCCAGCATGGCCACCAGCGAGACCACCGCCACGGACACCGGACTGGCGATAATGCCCATTTGCGCGCCGATGGAGCTGGCGGCCATGGGCCGTTCCGGCCGGATGTTATTTTTGATGGCCACATCATAGATAATCGGCAAAATGGTATACACCACATGGCCGGTACCGCAGAGGATGGTCAATATGCAGGTGACGAACGGCGCTACAATAGAGACATATTTTGGGTTGCGCCGGAGCATCCGTTCGGCAATTTGCAGCATGACGTCTAAGCCGCCGGATGCTTGCAAGGTTGCGGAGGCCGCCACCACGGCGATAATCACCAGCATGACGTCTACCGGGGTTTCCCGGTTCGAGATGGAATACAAATACCAGAATGACAAGACCTATGCCTCCTAGCAAACCCAGCGCAATGCCGCCCTTCCTCGCGCCATATAACAGGCAGACCAGGATTACAGCCAGTTGAATGAAAAATCCATAGGTTCCTCTGAAATAAATTGACATGACTTAAAGCGCTAATATCGTCCTGATAAAGGGACAAATATTGCGTGAAATCTAAGAAACCCTTCATTTCGTAAGAATTTTATCATTGCGAGAGTTGCGTCACATTCGTTCGGGAAATTTTGGAGGCGAAATCAGAAAAAACGGAAAATGCAAATAAAAATTTTAGAAAATACTTATGAAGTATTCTGTAAACCTGGCGTTATAAGCGTGCCGAATTATCAGCGGCCAATATCAGCTGAATGGCCGCAGGTCATTTCGCGATAAATTGCATCTTCTCTTGAGATGAATAACCAGCAGATCGTTGTCCATTCCCGTGGTATCGCTTTCCAGATAGGATTCCTGGGCTATTCTTAAGGCATTGCTCTGGTTGACGATTTTATGACAAAGATCTTTATCCAAACCTTGATCGGTTAATTCCTTCATGGCGGAATAATAATGAAAATTGTTAATATCTTCCGGAGCACGAACGGCGTTGTAAGCCAGGCTATAGGCGAAATTATATTTGAATACCGCCAGGAATCGTTGGATGTTTTTCAGGCTGATATTTTGATATGTCAAATCACATTGACTCAGGGAACAGCGAGCCGAGTGATAAAAGCTCATAAGACCGTCATAGATTTCACAACACAGACCGTAATCTTCCCAGTCCAGAGGATTTTCGATGATGCTTTTAAGCAGAAATTTTATTTTCAATTCCTGTAATGTCTTATGATAGCCTTCAAGGAATACAATATAACCAGGATGTTTTACCAAGGGTTCTATTTTTTCAGCATCGATTCAGTGATGTTATGCAGGCCAAGGGCATGGCAGTGTTGCTCCAGTTTGATGGCGGACGGCTCGGTATTAAACGGATGTTGAACCTTTATTCTGTCTATACAATCCAGCTCCCGGCACAAAACCTCTACTTTTTATGTAAATCCAAAGGGACTTTAAGAATTTCGTTATTACATTTTTCATGGAAAATCCATTGAAAAACTTTTCCGTACATACATAAATCATTCCCTGAAAAATTAAATTTTCAGCATCTTATATTGCACAAATAGCCAGGCTGTCAACCAATCGGCGTTATTCATCTGCAGCAAAATATTATTGCATGGCGCGATTTCCCAAGATAATAAGCGAAGCGTACGATGGCTCCGGTAAGGCTTTGTGGCTACTTTTTTTGGACACCGGCCTGACGTCCGGGTTTCGCCAGCTGCGGCCTGCCGGGGGCAACGCGGCAAAGAGTTATTGCATAAAGGAGACGGAGTGGGTATTGACAAGGGTTATGTTAGGTAGTTTATTAATGGTATGTCAACTATTTGGTTGGAACTCTTCTCTTTATGTCTTCGTCGTCGCATTCATTATCTCCGCAGTCGCCGCAACGCCGTTTTGCCAGTCTTGTCTCCCAAACCGCACGTCAATGGCGGCGGGTGATCGATCGTAAATTGCAGCCTTATGGGTTGACAGAGGCAACCTGGGTGCCTCTTTTGTATCTTGCCCGGATGGAAAAGCCGATTCTGCAGAAAGATTTGGCGGAAGCGATTTACCTTGATGCCTCCTCGGTGGTCCGGCTGCTGGATAATTTGCAGCGTCTTGGTTTTATTGAACGCCGCGAAGGTCTCGATCGCCGAGCCAAGGAAATTCATCTGACGCCCCGCGGGCTTGAACGAGTCATACAGGTGGAGGGAACGGCCCTTCAGGTACGTAATCAGGTTCTGTCGGGAGTTAAGGATGAGGAACTGGAAGTGATGAGCGGGATGCTGGAGCAGGTCTTGGCCAGTCTGGCGCTGGTTGATAAGGAGCCGTCATGAGCGCTGAAGCCAAAACGAATCGCGCATTGTCCCTGAACAACTTTAATCAGTTCAGCCGGCGAAAGAAAATGATGCTGCTGGCGGGGCTGGTTGTTTTATCCTGCTGCTGGTGTGGTTTATCCACTGGCTAAGCTGGCGGTTCGGCCATGTCACGGAAAACGACGCCCAGGTCAGGGGCGAGGTGGTTACTCTTGCCAGCCGGGTGGACGGTTGGCTGGTGGCCCGTCCGGTCATAGACGGCGATCGGATTAAAAAAGGCCAGGTCCTGGCGCAAATCGACGATCGCGACGCCCGTCTGCGTTTGGCGGAGGTGGAGGGCAATCTGGCTTCCGCCAATGCGCAAATTCTGTATACCCAGGCACAGCGGCAAACCACCGATCAGACCACCCAGGCGGAATTGGATCAAGCCAAGGCCCAGCTGACGGTGGCGGAAACGACGTTATCCGACGCCGGGCATCAATTGACCCTGGCCCAGGCCAATTTCAAGCGCAACGATAGCCTGGTGAAAGGCGGCTCGGTTGCGCAAGAAACCTGGGATGAGAGCCACACGACGCTGTTGCAGCGGCAGGATCAGCAGCGGCAGGACGAGGCGCAGCTGCTTGCCCAGCGGGCGGCGGTATCTAATGCCCTGGCGCAGCGCGGACAGTTGCAGGTGCTGGATCGGCAAATCGATATGCAGCGCAAGCAACTGGTGGCGCTGCAGGCCCAGGCGGATCAGCTGAAGCAGGAAATCAGCGATCGCCAGCTTCGTTCGCCGGTGGACGGGGTAGTGGATCGTACCCTGGCGGACCAGGGGGATTATGTACAGACCGGGCAGTGGGTCATGATGGTGCATGACCCGAAAAATGTCTGGGTGGAAGCCAATGTCAAGGAGACCGACCTGGAGCATATCGCGGTGGGGCAAGGGGTGGATGTGACGGTGGATGCGTATCCCGGCCTGGTGAGCCACGGTCATGTGATTCGGGTCGGCAATGCCGCCACCAATCAGTTTGCCTTGCTGCCCAGTCCGAACCCGTCCGGCAACTTTACCAAAATCACGCAGCGGGTGCCGGTGCGTATCGCCCTGGATAACGTGGACGGGCGCATCAAACCCGGTTTGATGGTTGAGGTGGCGATCGATGTCGCCCATTGAAGCGCAGATTGCGCGATTCGGTCCCTCTTATCGCTGGCTGGCGACGGGCACGGTAATGCTGGGAACCATCGCCACTACCGCCACCGCCACCATTGTTAATATCGCCATGCGCGATATCGCCGGCGCCTTCGGCCTGGGGCAGGATCAGGTGCAATGGCTCTCCACGGCGTTTCTGGCCTCCATGACCGCCACCATGCTGATTACCGCCTGGGCGCTGGACCGGTTCGGCTATCGCCGCGCTTTTGTCGGCGCATTGTCGCTGTTTATTGCCGGCAGCCTGCTGGGGTTTGTCAGCAACAGCGGCGCGGAGGTGATCCTGGCCCGCATTCTGCAAGGCAGCGCGTCGGGGATTATCCAGCCGATGGCCATGGTGGTCCTGTCGCAAGTCTTCCCTCCTGCCCAGCGGGGCAAGGCGATGGGGATCTATGGAGTCGGCGTGGTGCTGGCGCCGGCGCTGGGGCCGACGGTGGGCGGCATTATGGTGGACCAGTACGACTGGCGTTTTGTGTTCCTGGTGGTGGTGCCGTTTTGCGTCGCCGGCATGGCGGCCTCGATGTTTATCCTGCCGGATATTGACCGTAACGCCTCCGCTCCCCGTCGCAGGTTTGACGGGATAGGATTTTTGCTGCTGGTGTGCGCCTTGACCACCTTATTGACCGGCCTGTCCAACGGCCAGCGGGAAGGGTGGAATTCATTTTTTATCATCGGGATGTTTGTGGCCGCGGTATTCAGCGCCGCCGGCTTTATCATTTGGGAATTGGTGGCGCCCCAGCCGTTGCTCAGCCTCAGGGTATTCACCAATATGCGTTTTTCCGCCGGCTGCGTGGTGGCGTTTGCGCTGGGGGCCGGGATTTACGGTTCAACCTATATTGTGCCGCTGTTCGTGCAAAGCATACAGGGTTATACCCCCACCCGTTCCGGATTGTTATTGATGCCGTCCGGGCTGATGCTGGGGGTGCTGTTTCCCATTGCCGGCATGCTGAGCGATAGGCTGCCGCCCCATATTCCGGTGATAGCGGGCTTGGCGATTTTCGCGCTGTCGTGCTGGTTATCCGGCGGCGCGGACGTGGATACGCCGTTCTGGACGATGGCCGGCTGGGTAGTGCTGGGCCGCGTCGGGTTGGGGGTTATCATGCCGGCCCTGAATGCCGGCGGGCTGCGGGCCCTGCCGGCGGATAAGCTGGCGCAGGGGTCCGGTAGCCTGAATTTTGTCCGGCAATTGGGCGGAGCGTTCGGGGTGAATCTGCTGTCGGTGGTTATCGATCGGCGCTCCAGCTTTCACGGCGATGCCCTGGCGCAGGCCATGACCGCGTCCAATGCCGCCGCCGCAGAATCCATCAACCGGCTGGCAATCATCGTGGGCCATTGGGGCAATCCGTTCGGCAGCCGTTTGCCGCAGGGGGTTGACCCCAGTTCAATGGCGTACCTGGAAAGCATGCTGGTGCCGAAAGCGCAGCTCTTCGCCTATCAGGACGGCTTTTTTGTCGTGGCGATCTTTTTCTTTCTGGCCATCATCCCGGCCTGGTTTATGCGCGGTAAACCCCGCAGCACCGTTGCCGCCAAATCCATTGCCGCCACCGGAGCCCCCAAGCCCTAGGGCTTGAGCTTGCCGGCAGTCTGTCCCGCCTTATGGACTCCGAGTATGTTTGTCAGCAGTCTGAAGCGGTTTGGCAACCGCTTAATCCGATAGGGCTCTTGAATTATATAGACGATCGGTTTATATTAACGGCATGAACACCATGACCCCAGTAAAACGGCGTGGCCGCCCGCCGAGAATCCCGCGGGATAATCCCGATACCCGGGCTGCGTTGATTCGCAGCGGAACCGCCATCCTCACCGAGCAGGGCTTTAGCGCGTCGGGTATCGACGGCATCTTGAAACAGGTGGGCGTGCCTAAGGGGTCGTTTTATTACTATTTCGACAGTAAGGAAACCTTCGGCAGGGAGATCATCGACTATTACGGGCGCTATTTTGCCCGCAAGCTGGATCGCTGTCTGCTGGATGAGACCCTTCCCCCGCTGGAACGCATCCGGGCCTTTGTACGGGACGCCGCCGCGGGAATGGCCAAATATGATTTCAAACGGGGTTGCCTGGTGGGTAATCTCGGCCAGGAAATCAACGTCCTGCCTGAGGATTATCGCCGGCAACTGAGCGATATTCTCCTGGATTGGCAACAAAGGATAGCCGGCTGCCTGCGCCTGGCGCGGGATAACGGCCAACTGGCGCCGTCGGCGGACTGCGAGGGACTGGCGGAATTTTTCTGGATCGGCTGGGAAGGGGCGGTAATGCGCGCCCGTCTGGCGAAAAGCCCGCAGCCGCTGGAGCGTTTTGCCCAAGGTTTTTTTGCCGGTCTGCCTGGATAATCCCAAATCCGGCGGGCATGGACATTCGATCTACTTCATGAGGAATCAGTATGTTTAACGGAATTTTGATTGAGAAAGACGAGCAGGGCTATCGTGCCCGTCTGGCATCGCTGGCAAAGACACAGCTGCCGGCGGGGGACGTCCTGGTGAGCGTGAGCTATTCCACGCTTAACTATAAAGACGGCCTGGCCATTACCGGCAAAGGCCCGGTGGTGCGTTCGTTTCCCATGGTGCCGGGAGTGGATTTGGCGGGCAGGGTGGAGGAAAGCAGCCATCCCGCGTTCAAGGTCGGCGATGAAGTATTGCTTAACGGCTGGGGCGTGGGAGAGAAACAGTAAAAAACGGCGTCACCCCGGACAGCGGTAAGGTGCTGGTCACCGGCGCCAATGGCGGCGTGGGGCATTTCGCCATCGCATTTTTGTCACGGTTGGGTTACCGGGTGGTGGCGTCCACCGGCCGGCCGGAAGAAACGGCGCATCTGCAGCAGTTGGGCGCGGCGGAGGTTATCAATCGGACGGTGCTTTCCGCGCCGGGGCGTCCCTTGGGTAAAGAGCAATGGGCGGCGGCCATTGACAGCGTCGGCAGCCACACCCTGGCCAATGTTTGCGCCGGTTTGCAATACCAGGGCACCGTGGCCGCCTGCGGTCTGGCGCAGGGCATGGATTTGCCGGCCTCGGTGGCGCCGTTTATCCTGCGCGGCGTAACCTTGGCGGGGGTGGACAGCGTGATGCGTCCCAGGGCGGACCGTGTCGCCGCCTGGCAGCGTTTGGCCTCGTTGGCGGATGAAGCGCTGTTGCAGAGCATCAGCCGGGAGATCCCGCTGGGGCAGGTTATCGAAACCGCGAACGATCTGATGGCGGGTAAAGTCCGCGGCCGGGTGGTGGTGGACGTGAATCGCTGATCCCGCCGGTTCGCCGCCAATGCACTGTTTTGCGCCAATGCGCCATGATGGTGCAATCCGGCCGCCGGCGCCGGCGCTGTAGCGGCGGGGAACGCGGCTTGCAAGATTGGCATGATTATTTCATGACATAGGCTAGCCAAGCCCGGCCGTCGCCGATAAGCCTTGATGACATAATTTACAGGTAACGAAGCCTGATCTTCCCGTAAGGGGCGATCGGGTTTTTTTTTGGAGAAAGGGAAATGCGCCGGAGTATTGATATCGGGATATTGTTATCCACCGACGGTACCTACCGCCACATGGCGACCGGCGCCCTGGCGGGAACGCAGGATGCCCTGGCGGAAATCAACCAGGACGCCGGGTACGATTTCCTGCTGCGGGCGCGGCATATCAATCCCCAGGCGCGGCTGGCGGACTACAGCGCCGGGGTGGCGCAGCTGATTGGGGCAGGGGTGCGGCATATTTTCGGCACCATTACCTCCGCCAGCCGCAAAGAGATTATCCCGGACCTGGAACAGCATAACGCGCTGTTATGGTACGGCTCCCCCTATGAAGGCTTTGAAAGCAGCGAGCAGGTGATTTATCTCGGCGGCTGCCCCAATCAGACGTTGGTGCCGTTGCTGCGGCTGGCCCTGGAAAATTTCGGCACCCGGGCGTTCTTAATCGGTTCCAATTACGTGTGGGGCTGGGAGAGCAATCGTATTGCCCGGGAAGTGGTGACGGCGGTTAACGGTGAAATTACCGGCGAAAAATTCCTTCATCTCGGGCATACCAGGGTGGACGAGGTGGTGCATTCGCTGCTGGCCGGCGCGCCGTCATTTGTACTGAATAACCTGGTGGGGGAATCTTCCTACGCCTTTTTGCGCCGTCTGGACGATATCTGCGCCCGGCGGCATCTCTCCCTGCCGGTGCTCAGCTGCAACCTGACCGAGGCGGAGTTGAGCCAGCTCGGGGAAATCAGAGCCTTGCGGCTGTTTTCCTGCGGGCCGTTCTTCGAAACGGCGGACCCGTTATTCTGCGCGCGCCAGCGGCGGCGCCACGGCCCGGGCCATTATTCCCATTATTATACCGGCGCCTATTTGGCGGTGCTGCTGTTTGCCCGGGCGCTGCAACAGACCGACAGCCTTGATCCGCAGCGGATTTGCGAGGCGCTGTATGATAGTGACAACGTCACCTTCATGGGGCCGATGAAAATTTCGCGCCGCAACAATCATACCTATCTGCCTTGTCATATCACTGAGTTACGCCACGGCGTGCTGGAACTGATTCACAGCGAGGATCACTGTCTGGCGCCGGATCCCTACCTGACCTTGACCGATCTGCGACAGCCTATTTCCGAGCGCCTGAAGGGCGCGGGCAGACCCATGAGGATAGTGAAATGAACCTGACATCACCGGAATTTGAAGCCCGCCCGCTGTTGTTGGTGGATTGCGAAGCCCGAACCCTGGCGGCGTTGGAAAAAAGCCTGCCGCGCATGGGCGTGCGCTGGCTGACGGCTGCGCTGGACGGCCCGCCGCCGGAAGAACCGCTGTGCGCGGCGCTGGTGGAACTGGAGCATTTTGCCAGTCCGCGGCTGCTGGCAAGTCTGAATCAGGCGGGCCTGCCCATCGTGGCCCTGACCTCCCATGAAGCGCTGTCGCAAATCCAGCGGGCCATTGATCTGGGGGCCACCGCGCTGCTGCCAAAGCCCATCAACCAGCGGGCGATTTATACCACGTTGATGATGGCGGTGGGTCTGCGCCAGCAGTTGAACGAGGATAGCCGGAACCTGTCTCTGGCCCATCGTCGGCTGGATTTTAACGCTGAACTGGCTCAAACCCTGGCCGCGCTGATGGTGGAGCGGGATCTGGACGAACGGCAGGCCTACGCCTGGCTGCGGGGGGAATCAATGCGCACCAACCGGCGTATTGAGGATATCTGTCGCCAGCGGTTGGGACAAGCGGCCCTCAAGCGGCGCGGAGAACGGGGATGAGTTCGCCCCGCGGTTTCTGGCGGCGGCCGGCGGTCTGGCTGTCGGTGGGATATATCGCCGTGGTGGTGCTGGCGGCGCTGCTGGCGCCCTGGTGCGCGCCATTCGATCCCAATGAACAGTTTACCGAAGGGCTAAGCGTGGAAGGCGCGCCCCTGAGTCCGGGGAGCCATTTCTGGCTGGGTACGGATTTGCTCGGCCGCGACCTGCTGTCCCGCCTGATTTACGGTGCCCGCACATCATTACTGGTGGGGGTGGCGGCCAACGGCCTGGCGGTGGTTATCGGCACGCTGGTGGGGCTGTGCGCCGGCTATCTCCAAGGCAGGCTCGGCGGGCTGCTGATGCGGTTTACCGACCTGATGATGGCGTTTCCGGCCTTATTGCTGGCCATTACCCTGGCGGCGATTTTCCAGCCCAGCGTCTGGATCGTGGCCATGGTGATAGCCATGGTGAACTGGGTGCAAATCGCCCGGGTGATTTATGCCGAAACCAGCACCCTCGGCGCGCGGGATTTCGTGGCGGTGGAAAAAACCCTGGGGGCCGGGCCGCTGCGGATCCTCGCCGTGCACCTGCTGCCGCATCTGGTGCCCACCATTCTGGTCTGGTCGACCCTGGGTATCTCCACCACCGTACTGCTTGAGGCCACACTGTCGTTCCTCGGCGTCGGCGTACAGCCCCCCACCGCCAGCTGGGGCAATATCATTTTCGAAAGCCAGACCTATTTCACTTCCGCCCCTTGGCTGGTGTTTTTCCCGGGGGCGGCCATTGTGCTGCTCTCCCTCTCATTCAATCTGCTCGGCGACGCCATGCGCGACGCTCTGGATCCTACTTTGAAAGGACGTTCATGATGCTGCTGTTCCTGAGCCGCCGACTCGGCCATGCCCTGCTGATTTTATTGGGGTGACGCTTATCAGCTATCTGCTGCTGTTTATGCTGCCCGCCGATCCCGCCCGGCAAATCGCCGGGCGCAGCGCTACGCCGGAAGTGGTGGCCAGCATCCGCCATCAGCTGGGTTTGGATTTGCCTTTTTACCGCCAGTACCTGCATTACCTGTTCGATTTGCTGCACGGCAATCTGGGCCGCTCGTTTATACAGCGCAGCCAGGTCAGCGAACTGATCTCCTCCCGCATCGGCCCGTCGCTGCAGCTGATGGCGGCGGGTATCGGCTGTGAACTGGTGATAGGCATTACCCTCGGTACCCTGGCGGCGCTGCGGCGGGATGGCCTGGCGGACAAAATATTAATGGCGCTGTCGTTTATCGGCGTCTCGGCGCCGCAGTTTATCGCCGCCATGCTGTTTCTTTATCTTTTTGCCGCCGTGCTCAACTGGTTTCCCATGGGGGGGTACGGCGGTTTCAGCCATATCGCCCTGCCGGCGCTGACCCTGGGCATTCTGGGCAGCGGCTGGTACTCGCGCATGCTGCGCTCATCGATGATTGATGTGCTGCATCAGGATTTTATCCGCACCGCCCGGGCCAAGGGTCTGAGCCGGGCGCGGGTGGTGTGCCGCCATGTGCTGCCGAACGCCATATTGCCGCTGATCCCGATGATCGGCATTGATATCGGCATCTTTCTCGGCGGGCTGGTGGTGGTGGAGTCGGTGTTCGGCTGGCCCGGTATCGGCCAACTGGCCTGGCAGGCCATTCAGCAGGTGGATATTCCGGTCATTGTGGGCGTTACCACCGTATCGGCGGTGGCGATTGTGTTGGGCAATTTGCTGGCGGATCTGATTTTGCCATGGGTCGATCCTCGTATCGACGTGAAAAACAACGGTAACAGGAGCAAGGAAATGAGAAAAAGTTTACTTATGCTGGCCCTGGCGGGAGTGCTGTATGCGGGCGCCGGCCAGGCGGATGAACCGAAAGACGGCGGCGATGCGGTGGTGACCTACCAAAGCGATATCGCCACATTGGATCCGGCCATCGGCTATGACTGGCAGAACTGGTCGATGATCAAAAGCCTGTTCAGCCGCCTGATGGATTACAAGCCCGGCACCACGGATCTGCAAAAGGATCTGGCGCAGGATTACAGCATCTCCGACGACGGCAAGGTCTATACCTTTACCCTGCGCAAGGACGTGACCTTCCATAACGGCCGCACGCTAAACGCCGACGATGTGAAGTACTCCCTGGAGCGGACGGTGAATCCGAAAACCCAAAGCCCGGGCGCCGGCTTTTTCAGCGCCATCGCCGGTTATGACGAGATGGCCGCCGGCAAAGCCGACCATTTGAGCGGTATTGAGGTAGTGAATCCCAATACGATCAAGATCACCCTGAAAGAGCCCAACGCCACGTTCCTGCAGGTGATGGCGCTGAACTTCGCCTCCATCGTGCCAAAGGAAGCCGTGGATCAGTGGGGAGCGGATTTCGGCAAGCATCCGGTGGGCACCGGCGCCTTTGAGCTGAGCGAGTGGAAGCTGGGCCAGGAGCTGGTGTTCAAAAAGAATCCCCATTACTACCGGGCCGGTATCCCGCATCTGGACAGCATCCGTTTCGAAGTTGGGCAGGATCCGTCGGTGGCGCTGCTGAGACTGGAAAAGGGCGAGGTGGATATTGCCGGCGACGGCGTGCCGCCGGCCCAGTTCCTGCAGTTCAAGCAGGACCCGAAATACAAAGGCATGCTGGTGACCGGCGATCAGTTGCAAACCGGTTATGTCACCATGAAGACCACCCTGCCGCCGTTTGACAATGTGAAGGTCCGGCAGGCGGTGAATATGGCCATCAACAAGGATCGCATCGTCAGGATCATCAACGGCCGCGCGGCGCCGGCCAACCAGCCGCTGCCTCCCGCCATGCCGGGATATGACAAAGACTATAAAGGCTATGCCTTTGACGTCGCCAAAGCGAAACAATTGCTGGATCAGGCCGGTTTTGCCAAAGGGTTCGATACCGAGCTTTACGTGATGAATACCGATCCGCAGCCGCGTATCGCCCAATCCATCCAGCAGGATCTGGCCAAGGTGGGTATCCGCGTGGCGATTAAATCCCTGGCCCAGGCCAACGTGATTGCCGCCGGCGGTTCGGCGGATCAGGCGCCGATGGTGTGGTCCGGCGGTATGGCCTGGATTGCCGATTTCCCGGACCCGTCCGACTTCTGGGGACCGATCCTCGGCTGTATGGGGGCGGTGGACGGCGGCTGGAACTGGTCGCGCTATTGCAATAAAACCCTGGATGCCGAAGCCGCCAAGGCCGACAGCCTAACCCAGCCCGATCAGCAGGAACAGCGCATTGCCCTGTGGCGCAAGATCTTTATCGAAGCCATGGCCGACGCGCCCTGGGCGCCTATTTTCAATGAAAAACGCTATACGGTGCATTCGGCGCGTATGGGCGGGGCGGACGCGCTGTATGTGGATCCGGTACACGTACCGGTGAACTACGACGCCATCTGGATCAAATAACCGCCGCCACCGGCCTGGCATGGGCTAAGGCCGGCGGGCTATACCCGTCATAGTTCGAGTTGCCGGCGTTGGCTGCGCTCGCTTACCCCGGTCGCTTAGCTATCTGGGCTTCAGGGGATGCGCGGGCTTGCCGCCTTCTGGTAACAAGGATTATCTAGGGTCTAAGGAGATGAGCATGTGTCAGAATTGCCTGGTAAAAACAATCCATCATCCCCAGCATCATTTCGGCTGGGACAATAGCCTGGCCCCGGCGGCCAGAGTGGCGCCGGGCACGACGCTGGAATTCCACTGCCTGGATTCCGGCAACGGTCACTTTTCCCCCGGTTCCACAGCGGCGGCGGTGGGCAGCCTGCCGTTTGATAAAATCAATCCGGTGAACGGTCCGGTGTATGTGGAAGGAGCGCAGCCGGGGGATGTCTTGAAAATCACCCTGGATGAGTTCAGGCCCGGCGGCTTTGGCTGGACCGCCGTCATCCCCGGCTTCGGCCTGCTGGCGGAGGAGTTCACCGCGCCGGCGCTGGCCCTGTGGCAGTACGACCGGCACTCTATGGCGCCCTGCGCCTTCGGCGAGTACGGCAAGGTGCCGTTAAAACCCTTCGCCGGCACCATCGGCGTGGCGCCCGGCGCGCCGGGCCTGCATTCGGTGGTGCCGCCGCGCCGGGTAGGGGGCAATCTGGATATCCGGGATCTCACCGCCGGCTGTATCCTCTACCTGCCGGTGGAAACGGCCGGGGCGCTGTTTTCCATCGGCGATACCCATGCCGCCCAGGGTGACGGCGAGGTGTGCGGCACCGCCATTGAGAGCGCCATGGACGTGGTGTTGACTCTTGATCTTATAAAAAACACGCCGCTGCCGGCGCCGCGGTTCAGTACCCCCGGTCCGGTTACCCGTCATCTGGACGGTGACGGCTACGAGGTGTTTACCGGCGTCGGCGGCGATTTGATGACCGCCGCCCGGGACGCGCTGCGTTATACCATTGACTGGTTGTGCCGCGAGCACGGGATGCGGGCCGAAGACGCCTATATGCTCTGTTCGGTGTGCGGCGATTTGCGCATCAGCGAGATCGTGGATGCGCCGAACTGGGTGGTTTCGTTCTATTTCCCGAAAACGGTATTACAGTGAGGGCGGACGATGTTAGCAGCCAATGACCGGCCGGTGCTGTCCGTGGAGCGATTGTCCATTGAATTCGGCAGCCGGCGGGTAGTGGATGATGTGAGTTTTTCCCTGCTGCCCGGTAAAACGCTCTGTATCGCCGGCGAGTCGGGCAGTGGAAAGTCACTGACGTCGCTGGCGATCATGGGACTTTTGCCGGAGGACGCGTCTGTTCCCGGCGGCGCCATCCTGTTTGGCAACGATGATTTGCTGAGCCTGGGCGAACGCCGGATGCAACAGCTGCGCGGCAAGCGCATCGGCATGATCTTCCAGGAGCCTATGACCTCACTGAACCCGCTGATGACCGTGGCGCAGCAGTTGGAAGAAACCCTGCGGCGCCATGAGCATCTCGGGCGTGGGGATGTGCGCCGGCGGATACTGGCCATGCTGGACGCGGTGAAATTGCCCCAGGTGGAAAAGCGGCTGGGGCAGTATCCCCATGAGCTGTCCGGGGGCATGCGCCAGCGGGTGATGATTGCCATGGCGATGCTGTGCCAGCCGGAAATCCTCATTGCCGACGAGCCCACCACGGCGCTGGATGTCACCATCCAGGCGCAGATTCTGCAGTTGATGCGCGAGCTGCAGCAGGATTTTTCCACCAGCCTGCTGCTCATCACCCATGATATGGGCGTCGTGGCGGAAATGGCGGACCAAGTGGTGGTGATGAATCAGGGACGGGTGGAAGAGCAGCTTTCCGCCCAAACGCTATTTAGCGCGCCCCAGGCCGCCTACACCCGCAAACTGCTGGCGGCGGTGCCGGTGCTGGGCAGCGCGCCGCCGCTGGCGCCGGTGGCGCAAGAGAGACCGCTGTTATCCGTGCGGGACCTGACCGTGCGCTTTCCGGTGCGCGGTCAGGGGTTCGGGCAAAAGCGGCAGGTTTACGCGGTGGAAAATATCAGTTTTGATCTCTTTGCGGGAGAAACCCTCGGTATCGTCGGCGAAAGCGGCTGCGGCAAATCCACCACCGGCAAGGCGCTGCTGAACATGATCCCCTTCAGCGGCAGCGCCACCCTGGAGGGGCGGGAGCTGAACGGACTGCGGGGCGAGGACCTGCGGGCGGTGCGGCGGGATATACAGATGGTGTTCCAGGACCCGTACGCGGCGCTCAACCCGCGCAAGACCATTTTTGATTTGGTGGGGGAACCGCTGCTGATCCATGACGGTCTGGCGCATGCCCTCCGGGTGCAACGGGTGGCGGCGCTGCTGGAGCAGGTGGGGCTGTCCGCCGATGCCCTGGCCCGCTATCCTCACCAGTTTTCCGGCGGCCAGCGCCAGCGCATCTGCATTGCCCGCGCCCTGGCCCTCAATCCCAAGGTGATCATCGCTGATGAATCGGTCTCGGCGCTGGATGTTTCCGTGCAGGCCCAGGTGCTTGATTTGCTGGAATGGCTGCGGGGTGAGTTGCAACTGAGCTATGTCTTTATTTCCCATGATATGGCGGTGGTTGAACGCATTTGTCACCGGGTGGCGGTGATGTATTGCGGCCAGATCGTGGAAATCGGTCCGCGGGATTCGGTATTGCATCATCCCCGCCATCCCTATACCCGACGCTTGCTGAGCGCGGTGCCCTCGCTGGATGTCAACCACAAACGGGATTTCCGCCCGCTGCTTGCTGAAATGGAGCGGCCGGATCCCATTAAACCCTTCGGCTATCAGATTCCGCCGCAGCGGTTCCAGGATTACGGCAACGGTCATCTGGCCGCCTGCTAGCCGGCCGCATTAATCATTAGTATTATTAATTTATTGTATTTCAACTCGCTGCGTTTTCATATCGAAAGCGCCGCTGCGCCTGTTGTTTCGTTTTTTCTCTCATCGACCCGCGCCGCCATAGTGTAAAAAAGCTTATCTTTATTCGCGGCCCAGGATGATTTGAGCTATCCGTTATAAGAAGAGGAATGACCGCCTCATCACTGCAATAAAATCACATGCCGGAGGAAATAATGAAAGCAGTCGTTTATAACGGTCCCCGCGATGTCGCCATCAAGGACATGCCGGACGCCCGAATCACCAAGCCTACCGATGCGCTGATTCGTATCACCACCACGAATATTTGCGGCTCGGATCTGCATATGTATGAAGGGCGTACCAGCTTTGAACGCGGCCGCATTTTCGGCCATGAAAATCTCGGCCAGGTCATTGAGGTGGGCGCGGGGGTGGAGCGGGTTAAGGCCGGCGACTATGTCTGCCTGCCGTTTAACATCGGTTGCGGTTTTTGTGAAAACTGCGAGCGCGGGCTGACCGGCTTTTGCCTGACGGCCAATCCCGGCACAGCGGGCGCCGCTTACGGTTTTGCCGAAATGGGGCCTTATGAAGGGGGCCAGGCGGAACTTTTGCGGGTACCGTTCGCCGATTTCAACTGTCTGATACTGCCGCCGGACGCGGTGGAAAAAGAGGATGACTATGTCATGCTGTCGGATATTTTCCCCACCGGCTGGCACGCCACCGAACTGGCAGGCCTGCGGCCCGGTGACAGCGTGGCGATATACGGCGCCGGTCCGGTTGGGCTGATGGCGGCCCACTCGGCGATGATCAAAGGGGCATCCCAGGTGTTTGTGGTGGATACCCATGACAGCCGGCTGGCACTGGCCGAAAAAATGGGCGCGACCCCGGTGAAGGCGGTGGGAGAGGCGGCGGTGGAGAAGATCCTTAATCTGACCGACGGACGCGGCACCGATTGCGGCTGTGAATGCGTCGGTTATCAATGCTGCGATAAACACGGCCATGAAGATAATTCCGACACCATGAACAGCCTGGTGGCATCCACCCGCGCCACCGGCGGCATCGGTGTGGTAGGGGTTTTTGTGCCGCAGGATCCGGGGGCGAAGACCGAGCTTGCCAAAGCGGGCAAGATGCCGTTTGATTTCGGCAGCTTCTGGTTCAAGGGGCAGCAGATCCGCACCGGGCAGGCCAACGTGAAGGCCTATAACCGGCAACTGGCGAAACTTATCCATCAAGGCCGGGCCAAGCCGTCGCAGATAATCTCGCACCGCCTGCACCTGGCGCAAGCACCCGAAGCCTACGAACACTTTGATAACCGGGATCCCGGCTGGACCAAGGTTATACTCAAGCCTTGACAGGAAAGCCGGCCTCCGGCCGTGAGTTCGTTAACAAAGCGCCCAATCGGGACAGGCTGCCTGATCGTAAACACGCCGTCAACGTGACATCATAACGTCAATTCAACGGTTATCAGGGGTTCGATCCGGGGCGGATTCAGGCCGCCGCCTGGGCATCGTTTATATTGTCCGGGAAATAGAGATGGAAGCAAATCTCACCCGCCGGCGTGCAGCTGACGCCGGCGCTGCCCCGGTGCAGTTTCATGATGGCCTGCACAATGGACAATCCCAGGCCGCTGGCGTTACCGCTGCTGGTACGCGCGTCGTCGGCGCGGTAAAACCGGTCGAACAGCTTGTCCATATGATCCGGCGGAATGGGCGGACCATGATTGATGACTTCAATCAGCCAGCCGTCGCCATCGCGACGGCCGCTGAGGATAATGTCGCTGTCGGCGTCGGCATAGCGTATGGCATTGTCCACCAGATTGCTTAAGGCCCGGCGCAACAGCATGGCATCCGCCTGGACCATGCCTTCTCCCCGGCAACGCAGCGCCAGGCCCCGTTCTTCCGCCAGTCCTTCAAAATAATCGGCAATCCGCTGCAGCTCGACTTCCAGCGGCAGCGGCACCGGCGAAATGGCGGACTGGGCTTCGCCGGCCCGCGCCAGGAACAGGATATTTTCCACCATGCGCGAAATGCGCTCCAGCTCTTCGCTGTTTCGGACCAGCACGCTTTCGTATTCCTGCGCCGAACGGCGCTGGTACAGGGCTACCTGGCAATGGCCCATCAGGGCGTTCACCGGCGTGCGGATTTCATGGGCCAAATCAGCGGAGAAGCGGCTCAGCCGCTGGTAGCCGTCCGCCAGCCGGTCCAGCATGGCGTTAAACGACCGGATCACCTGATGCAGCTCCGCCGGCGCGCCCTGTTCGGACAGGCGGGTAGGGAGGGGGGCGGGGTGGATGCCTTCAGCCTGCGCCGCCCTGCGCCGCAGCGGCTTCAGTCCGTGGCGCCTCACGCCGTAGCCCAGCAGGGCTATCAGTAAAAACGCCCCTATCACCGCCGCGATGATGCGATCGCGGTACTGCGCCAGCATGCGCGTCTCGTTTAGCATAATATGACCGGCGGTGATTTGGATGGGATCATGGCCGGCCAGACTGACCCAGGCCGTCACAAAGCGGATGGGAACGCCTTCCGGCGTGCTGGCGGCATGCACCGCACCGAGGGACACCGGAACGCCGTCCGCCACCGGCGCCACCGTCGGCAACCGGTAACGCCCCGGATTGACATTGATAAGCGGCGTCTGGCCCGGACGCTGGAATATCAGAATATCCCGTTCGTTGCCGAGCATATTCTCAAATAAATGCGGGTTATCGCTGAGTAGCGAAATGGGAAATGCATTGCCCAGCAGGCTGCGGAAATAGGCCACCCGGTTGGCGGTTTGCGCGGCGGCCTGATTGCGCATGGAACGGGCCATATCGCCGTACAGATACAATCCCACGCTGCTTATCACCAGGGCGGCCAACACGGCGAACAGCAGGGCCGAACGGGCGGTAAGGGAGAGAGAAGGGAAACGCGGCATCATCATCAACGTACTTCGCAGACATAACCGATACCGCGCACGGTATGGATAAGTTTAACCTCGAAAGGGCGATCCATTTTGGCGCGCAGGCGCTTGACCGCCACATCCACCACATTGGTATCGCTGTCAAAATTCATGTCCCAGACCTGGGAGGCGATAAGGGTCCGCGACAGCACTTCCCCCTGGCGCCGCACCAGCAGCGACAACAGGGCGAACTCTTTGTTGGTCAGGATAATCGCGGTATCCAGACGGGTGACTTTGCGCCGCAGCATATCGATATGCAAGTCCGCCAGATGAAAATCGTTCTCCTCGCGAATGACGCCGCGGCGCAGCAGGGTGCGGATGCGCAGCACCAATTCGGTGAACGAAAAGGGCTTGATCAGATAATCGTCCGCCCCGAGCTCCAGGCCGTGAATCCGATCCTGCACCTGATCCCGGGCGGTAAGAAACAGCACCGGAACATCGCTTTTTTTACGGATTATGTCCATAAGCTGCCAGCCGTCCAATCCCGGCAGCATCACATCCAGTATGATGACATCGTAAATGTTCTCCAGGGCCAGAAACAGGCCGTCCGGACCGGTGCGGGCCAGATCGACGCTATAGCCGGCTTCTCCCAGGCCTTTTCGCAAATATTCCCCAGTACTGAGATCATCTTCTACTATCAGTATACGCATCCAGATATGTCCTCCCGGCCACATTCCCAGTTTAACAGTTTGTTTGACGCCGGTTGATGACAATATTGTCATCGAACGGTCATCCGGCGGACCGGGTTGGTTTGCCAAGCTGACAGGGAAACAGGCCTCCGGGGCGAGAGGTACCGGATGCACAGATGACCGGCGCGGCATCGGCCGGACCGAATATTCAAAGGAGAATCACATGGCCAAACTCAGATTATTGACAGGACTACTGGCGGGAGCATTGACCTTAGGCAGCGTAGCGGTACAGGCGGCGGATGCGCCGGCCAAGCCCATGATGGCGATTCGCGGCACCATCACGCAAATCAGCGGCGATCAACTGCAGATAACCGATCGCCGGGGTCAGGAGCACACAGCCACCCTGAATGACAAAACCACCGTATCGGCGGTATCGCAAGGTAAGATAAGCGATATCAAACCCAACAGCTTTATCGGCACCGCCGCGGCGCCGCAGCCGGACGGTACGCTTAAAGCGCTGGAAGTGCATGTGTTCGACCCGTCGCTGCGGGGATCCGGTGAAGGCTTCCGGCCATGGCAGGGGGCCGACGGTAAAACCGGCACCATGACCAACGGCACCGTCGGCACCCTGGTGAATGCCAACGGCCACACCATGACGGTAAAATACCAGAACGGCGAGAAAAAGGTTATTGTGCCGGATGATGTGCCAGTTGTGACGTTGTCACCAGGTAATCGTTCGCAGCTGGTCCAGGGCGCGCACGTTATTTTGTGGCCGGCGCCGGGCAGCGCCACGCCAGTGGTGGCGGCCCGTATCGTTGCCGGCGTCAACGGCACCATACCGCCGATGTAACAGTGAAACGGCCGGGCGGCGGTGCTTTGCGCCGGTCTCCGGCCGGTTGTGCCGGGCTTAAGGAGAGTGCCTGTGAAAAGTGTTCCCACAGCGGTGAAAATCCCTATGCACCGGTTGCCGGTGCGTATTACCCATTGGCTGAACGTGCTGATTATGTGCGGCATGTTTATGAGCGGATGGGGTATTTATAACGCCTCGCCGATATTCCCCTTTACCTTTCCCGCCGCGCTGACCCTGGGAGGCTGGCTCGGCGGCTCCATTGCCTGGCATCTGGCGGTGATGTGGGCCCTGGCGGCCAACGGACTGCTCTACCTGTCATGGGGCTTGGCCAGCGGCCACTTCCGCCGGGATTTCCTGCCGGTGACGCCTGCCTCGCTGTGGCGGGATCTGCGGGCGGCCCTCATGTTCCGGCTTATCCACCGGCCCGGCGAATATAATGCCGTGCAAAAAGCATTTTATCTGTTTGTCCTGCTGTGCGGCCTGGTGCTGGTGCTGTCGGGACTGTCCATTTGGAAACCGGTGCAGCTGAGTTGGCTGGTGGCGGTGTTCGGCGGCTTCGACCGGGCGCGCTATGTCCATTTTTTCGCCATGAGCGCCATCGGCGTTTTTGTGGTGGTCCATCTGGCCATGGTGCTGATGGTGCCCAGCACTTTTTTGCCGATGATTACCGGTTACCTGCGCCGTAAACCACGGAAAACACGCAATGAATAACCCTAAAAAGAGCGGGCTGGTATTGGAGCCGGCCCAAAAGAAAGAGCTGTACCGATTGCAGCGCCGTTTGCTGCTGCGCTCCGGCCTGACCCTGGGGGCGCTGACGATGCTTACCGGCTGCAATATGCAGGACGGCGATGATGTGGATAAGGTGCTATGGGCCATGTCGCGCTGGAATGACCGGGTGCAGGCCTGGCTGTTCAGCGACCGGCGGCCGGCGCAAACCTATCGCCCCGACCAGATAACCACGCCTTTTCGCTTTAATGCTTTTTATCCCGAAGATAACGTGCCGGAGGTGGATATCGCCACCTGGCAATTGGACGTCTCCGGCCTGGTAACGGATAAGCGTCCCTGGACCATGCAAAAATTGCGGGCATTGCCGCAGCAAAGCCAGATTACCCGCCTGATTTGCATTGAAGGCTGGAGCGCTATCGGTCAATGGAGCGGTGTGCCGCTGCGCACCTTTTTACAGCATGTGGGGGCGGATATGCGGGCCGGTTTTGTCGGCTTCCGCTGTGCCGATCGTTATTACTCCAGCATCGACATGGCCACCGCGCTACATCCCCAAACCACGCTGGCGCTGGATTTTGTCGGCAAAGAGCTGCCGGATGAGTTTGGCTATCCGCTGCGATTACGCGTGCCCACCAAACTGGGTTTCAAAAATGCCAAGCATATCGTGGCGATTTCTGTCAGCAATAGCAATCCCGGCGGCTACTGGGAGGACCAGGGGTATAACTGGTTCAGCGGGATATGACAGACATTATCGCCGGCGCCGGGCGGGATGCCGCGCCGCCCGGCCCGTCAGGCTTCGCAAATCCGGTTCCTGCCCAGCCGCTTGGCCTCATACAGCGCCGCATCCACCCTGACCACCAGTTTGGACGGCGTATCTACATCGCTGATGGGCAATCCGACATAAATGCCGATGCTTGCGCTGATACTGCCCACCGGGCTGCCCCGATGCTGGATTTCAAGTTGCCCGATCTTGTCCTGAATCCGTCTGGCCACCGCCAGGACGCCGGTTTTGTCGGTTTCCGGCAGCAGGACGATAAATTCCTCGCCGCCGTAGCGGGCCGCCAGATCGCGCTGGCGCAGGGCAGCGCGCGCAGGGTATTGCCAATGAGCCGCAGGCACTCGTCCCCGGCCACATGGCCGTAAATATCGTTATATTGCTTGAAAAAATCGATATCCAGCAAAATCAGCCCCAGCGGCCGGCGAAGTTCTATAGCACGGTTGAATTCATTTTTGAATACCAAATCGAAGTGGCGCCGGTTATACAAGCCGGTCAGCCCGTCGGAGCGCGCCAGCTTTTCCAGGGACCGGTTTAATTTACGCAGCTCCTGCTGCGCATGGATCAACTCCAGTTCAATCCGCATTCTGGCCCGTACCTGCCGCATTAGCAGCAGGCAGACAAGGGAAATCATCAGGACAAAAATCAGCGTCATGACGGCATGGCTGATGGCATCATGCCGCCAGTCGGCCAACGCCTGATCCATGGATACCCCGCTGGTGATAATGACCGGAAACTGTTTGAGATGCTCATAGCTGTAAACCATGGACTGCGGGTCGTTCGCCAGGGCGCTGTTGACGGTGCCGGATTGATTTTGAAGGATATTATCTTTATACAGCGGCGAATCGGCGATGGTGGTGCCGATGACTTTTTCATTGTAAGGATGGCGGTATAGCACGGTGCCGTTATTGAGCAGCATCATTAACGTGGAGTCGTCGCTGATAACGAATTTGGTATAGAAATTCCGGAAATGGCTGATCATCACGCTTTCAAGCAGCACGCCGGCGAAGCTGCCATCGGGATTATCAAGGCGGCGGGAGAGGGGTAATATCAGCTCTTGGGTCATGCGGCTGCGGATTACCTGGCCGATATGTATGGTCAAATCCGGATGATCGCGGTGATATCTAAAATAATCCCGGTCGGAAAAATCATTCACCGACGGTAATTTATCCGCCGCCGTCACCAGCATACGGCCCCGGGCGTCATAGAGGGAAATGGCGTCTATTTGCTGCAAACCTTGGGTTTTTTCCTTGAAAAGCCGATGCAGAACGGGCCATTTGTCCGGGTCCATGCCCTGTTGATGGATTATTTCCGCCAGTTCTTCCAGGATTGCCTCGGCCTGGACAAAGGTATCGCTGGCATGCTGGGTCAGCGCCTGGGTGAGATTGGCGGTATTGGTCTGGGAACGCGCCAGCGCCTGATGATAGGTGCGCCATAGATGCAAGCTGTTCAATACGATAAGCGCCAGGATAAGCAACACGGCGGAAGCGCCGAGCTGGAACAACAGGGTAAATCGCTGGTGACCGTAGACTGCGCTGTTACGGACTCTTTGCCGGGGGGAGCCGAAGGGTCTTGTTTTTCTCATGGGGTATCCACAGCATCTCGGGTCAGGCAGAAGGGCTGCCGCTAATGACATAATTTGACATGTTCATTAAGAGTATTTATGCATTGTCACACTTAGTCAAAGATTCAGCGGGATTTAATAGCGCAGGTCACTCTTTGGCACATGTAAAGAAGGGTGAATATATCAAACTGACGAGTATTGAACGTTTATCCAAACGCCGAAAGCGGGGTAAAACCGATTCCCCCACCGGTATCAGCACCGGATCTGTCGCCGATTTAGGCGTATTGTCCATATTGGATATTATTTCTCTTGTGATGATGATTTCATACAAGTCCTGATTATTTTTTCGCCGATAAGAGAAAAATTTTGTGCGATGTAAATTAAAGGTTTGCCCGTTATGAGCAAAAGTGCCGTTCAGGACGTAAAACCCTTCGCGGCGATTGGTAAAAAACATTTTAGCTTCGGCCGTGTAGCTAAAGCGGCCTTGTGGGGTATTGGCCCTGAACACCATCATGCCTGAACATTGAAACCCCGCGAAAGGATGACGATAATGATACAGATAAAACAGGCCGGAAAAAATTGTGACCAGACAACAGGCCGCCAGAATTCTTTTCATTGTGCGTCCCAGTTATAAAAGTAAAAATTAAGGCAGCTTGCTATATTTCCCTGGGCATCCCGCTCACATTTAGCCATGAAATTACGCTGATTAATGCCGCTTCTTATTGTGGTATTAGTCACAATGTTATGGGAAAACAGGATGAAATGATGCGCTGTGCATTTCTCGATATTGCCCCTCATCACCTGCCGCAACTGTTCGAGCATGGACTCTTTATCCCGGGCCGGCACCGGCCGGAGGGTATAGATATCGCAAGAATCCACCTTATCCAGTAAAAACAGCGGCTGCCTATCCTGCCGGTTGAAATAGACATAGGCCATCAACAGGGTGGCGGCAAAGGCGATACCCAAGACGCCGTTGATAAAGATTTCTTTAGTTGACGAGGATTTTTCGGCGGTGAAAGCGTCGTCCGGCTGCCCGTCTTCTCTATCCTGAGGTTGGGGCAAAGAAGCGGCGGGCGGCTGAGGTGGGTTTTCCTCCTGGGTTATCAGCAAGCGATCGTTAAGCTTCAGCCCGCGTTTGGGTAAGGTCACTATGGCCGTCGCATCCAAATGCAGGGATATGAGCGCTTTTCTCAGCAGGCTGATTTGCTGATTCAAATTGCCGTTTGAGGGCTGCATTCCGTATTTTACCCAGACGCTGTCAAATAACCATTCACGGGTTACCGTATTCCCTTCGCCGTGGGCGGCTATTAACGCTTCCAATACCCGGCCGGCGGTATTGGATAATTTAATTACAGAGGCATTATTATTTAATAAGCCTAATTGATATCCCGCGGTGTCAAATAAAACTGAATGATTAATTAAATACTTCATAACACGCTCCATAATGGACCGCTAAGCCGAACAATACATAGACCTGATTTGAAGACTATATACCCGTCATACTTTACGTTGCTAGGGTATATTGAGAGGCGGCGCCGAAAGTCATCAGTAATAAAATATGTTAATTAAGTAGCGATCCAAGGCGATGGATAAAACGCGTCGGTTTATTTATCGACGATTATAATCGGCGTCGCGGAAAGAAAGAGTTATGTCGCGCCGAAAATCAACAAAAACCGTACGCCATTACAAAAAGCGCTACTGATCGGACTTGTTCAGCGCACACATGTACGCTAGGATAGCATTCCTCAAGTGACTACAATGATTATAGTTACTGAGGATTGCGTGTTAAACCCGCTGATAACCATCAGGAAAGTATGCAAAGAACCCATTTTGACCATATGGCTTGTCCCATAGCACAATCCCTGGAACGGATAGGCGAGTGGTGGAGCATGTTGATCGTGCGGGATGCCTTTCGCGGTTTGACCAAATTCGATGAATTCCAGCATAGCCTGGGGATATCCCCCACCATGCTGACCCGGCGGCTCAATACGCTGGTGCGAAACGATATTATGTTTAAGCAACCCTACCAGACGCGGCCGGTCCGCCATGAATATCTTCTGACCGAACGCGGATTGGCGCTGTTTCCGGTGCTGATTTCACTGCTGGACTGGGGTAACCGCTTGTTAGACGACGATCGGATCGCTATCGTGCCGGTGCATCGCCACAGCGGCAAAGCGGTCACGCCGCAAGTGATTGACAGGCAGAGCGGCGAGCGGCTCACCTATCATAATGTCAATATTATCACCACCGCGCGTTGCGCCGGAACGGGCAACAAGCCGCAGCGTGACGCGCATCGGGAAATTTCCGCTCCTTACCAACATCAACAACCCTATAACAGGACAGGCAATGAATAAGCGTCGAGTAGTGATCACCGGCATGGGTGCCGTATCGCCGTTAGGCTGTGGCGTAGAAACCATCTGGTCGAGGTTGCTGGCCGGGCAATCGGGGATCGGGCCTTTGCCGGAAGAAATGGTCGCGCTGCTGCCGGTGAAAATAGGCGGCCAGGTGCCGACGTCGGAACAGGATCCCGAAGCGGGTTTGTATCCGGATCGGTACGTTCCGCCGAAAGATCAGAAAAAAATGGACCGGTTTATCCTCTTCGCCATGGCGGCGGCGGATGAAGCTCTCCGTCAGGCCGGCTGGACGGCCGATACCGATGAACGTCAGGAGCGTACCGCCACCATTATCGCCACCGGTATCGGCGGATTCCCCGCCATCGCCAATGCGGTGCGCACCTCGGATAACCGCGGGCCAGGGCGGCTCTCTCCCTTTACCGTTCCGTCGTTTCTGGCCAATCTGGCCGCCGGACATGTTTCCATCAAGCACCATTTCCGCGGACCTATCGGCGCGCCGGTCACCGCCTGCGCGGCCGGTGTGCAGGCTATCGGCGACGCGGTTCGCCTGATTGCCAACGATGAGGCGGATATCGCCCTGTGCGGCGGGGCCGAAGCGGCCATCGATACCGTAAGCCTGGGTGGATTCGCCGCCGCCAGGGCGGTCTCCACTCACTTTAACGACGCTCCGGCCGCCGCTTCCCGTCCTTTTGACCGGGATCGCGACGGTTTTGTCATGGGCGAAGGGGCGGGTCTGCTGGTGGTGGAAGCCCTTGACCATGCCCTGGCCCGTGGCGCCACGCCTCTGGCGGAAATAGTGGGTTATGGCACCACCGCGGACGCCTATCATATGACCTCCGGCGCGGAAGACGGCGACGGCGCTTACCGGGCAATGAAAATCGCCCTCAAGCAGGCCGGCGTCTCGCCCCAGCAGGTGAGGCATTTAAATGCCCATGCCACCTCGACCCCGGTGGGGGATTTGGGCGAAATCAACGCCATAAAACATCTGTTCGGTTTGGGTTCGGCACTGGCCGTCACCGCCACCAAATCGGCAACCGGCCATTTGCTCGGCGCCGCCGGCGGCCTTGAGGCCATTTTTACCGTTCTGGCCTTGCGCGATCAAATCGTTCCGGCCACCCTTAACCTGGAGAATCCGGACCCGGCCACCGAAGGTTTGCATCTGGTGCGCAAAGAGGCGGAGCCTTATGAAATGACCTACGCCTTATCCAATGGCTTCGGTTTTGGCGGCGTCAACGCCAGCATCCTGCTGAAAAAATGGTCGTGATATCAGCTTTTCCCAGGGCGCTCCTGGCTTGGCGGCGATAATACCGCCCGCAACCAAGCGTAATCCGAATTGATGTAAATCAGGGGCGGGGGGGATGGCTGTTGTACCCCCCCCCCTATTGTTTTATATTTAGGCCTATATCGTTTAAAAAACCACCCCCCTCTTATGAACACGCCCCGTTTCGCCCGACAATTCTGTCTGCACATCCTGTTGTGTTTTTCGTTTCTTGCCGCCAGTTTCAGCGCCGTGGCGGATCGTGTCCTTACCGATCAGCTCGGACGCCAGGTGACCCTGCCCGATCGGGTGACGCGAGTGGTGGTGCTACAGCATCAAACCCTGAATCTGCTGGTGCAGTTGCACGCCGCCGATGATGTGGTGGGAATATTGTCCAGCTGGAAAAAACAGCTGGGCCCGGACTTCGTGCGTTTTGCTCCAAGGCTGGCCTCTTTGCCTATGCCGGGGGATTTGACGCAGGTGAATATCGAAAGTCTGCTGGCGGAACATCCGCAGGTGGTCTTCGTCGCCAACTATGCGCCGCCGGAAATGATCAAGCAGATTGAATCCGCCGGCATCCCGGTGGTGGCCGTCTCGCTGCGCAAGGATCGTCCCGGCGAACAGGACAAGCTGAATCCCGCCATGGCGGACGTAGAGCAGGCCTATAACGAGGGCCTGAAAGAGGGCATCCGTCTGGTGGCTGCGGTGGTTAACCGGCAGCCGCAGGGGGAGGCGATGATTGACTATGCCTTCCGCGCCCGCGAGGAAGTAGCCGGCCGGCTCAAGGATGTGCCCGCCGATAAGCGGGTGCGGGTGTATATGGCGAATCCGGATCTCACCACCTATGGCTCGGGAAAATACACCGGCCTGATGATGCAGCATGCCGGCGCGCTGAACGTGGCGGCGGCTACGGTAAAGGGTTTCAAACAGGTTTCCATGGAACAGGTATTGGCCTGGAACCCCCAGGTGATTTTTGTGCAGGATCGCTATCCGGAAGTGGTACGGCAAATCAACCGCGATCCGGCCTGGCAGTCTGTAGACGCCGTGAAACAGCACCGGGTATTCCTGATGCCGGAATATGCCAAGGCCTGGGGCTATCCCATGCCGGAAGCGTTGGCCATCGGTGAGCTGTGGATGGCCAAGCAGCTCTATCCGCAACGGTTCGCCGATGTGGATATGAACCGCCGGGCCGACGACTATTATCAGCGCTTTTACCGCATCCGCTGGTCGCCGCGCCAGGTGGACGATGCCGCCCGCTAACGGCCATGGCGCGGGGGTACAACCGGTACTGGCGGCCCTCACGCTCGTCATCGCCTTTCTCTCGCTGGGCATGGGGCAATACGCGCTTTCTCCGCTGCAGGTTCTAAGTGAACTGGCGTCGCCGTTTCATCACCATCAGGTGGCCGGCCAGATCATCTGGATGGTGCGCATGCCGCGTATCCTGACCGCCTGCCTGGCGGGCGGGGCGCTGGCGCTCTGCGGGGCCGCCCTGCAGGGCATTTTCCATAATCCGCTGGTGGATCCGCATATTATCGGCGTCAGCGCCGGCGCCGCGTTCGGCGGGACGCTGGCCATCCTGTTCGGACTGACGCCGCTGGCGTTGCTGGGGTCGGCGTTTGTATTCGGTTTATTGGCGCTGGGATCGGTATATGTGATTGCCGCCACCCTGGGGCGGGATAATCTGCTGATGCTGATTCTGGCGGGGATTATCCTGAGCGGTTTTTTTTCGGCATTGGTCAGTCTGCTGCAATACCTGGCCGACACGGAAGAAAAACTGCCCAGCATCGTGTTCTGGCTGCTGGGGAGCTTCGCCACCGCCGATTGGCATAAGGTGCTGATGCTGGCGGTACCGGTGCTGCCGGCGGGTTTACTGCTGCACCGCCTGCGCTGGCGGGTTAATATTCTGTCCCTGGGGGACAGGGATGCCGCTTCTTTGGGCATGTCTGTTGCCAATCTCCGCCGCGGGGTGCTATTGCTGTGCGCGGTGCTGGTAGCGGCGCAGGTATCGGTGAGCGGCAGCATCGGCTGGATCGGCCTGGTGATTCCCCATCTGGCCCGCCTGCTGGCGGGGGCGGATCATCGCCGTTTGTTGCCTACCGCTTTCTGGCTGGGGGCCGGCTTTATGATCCTGGTGGACGATGCGGCGCGAACCCTGAGCCAGGCTGAAATCCCCCTGGGCATCATCACCGCCCTTATCGGCGCGCCGCTGTTTGCCTGCCTGCTGGTACGGGATAATCGCCGGAGGCATCAATGAGGGAGATTACCCTTGCTACCCGGCAACTGCTGTACGGCCATGGCGAGGCGCTGTGTGATCCGCTTGATTTCGCCTGCGCCGCCGGTGAGGTTTGCGCGGTGCTGGGGGCGAATGGCCGGGGAAAAACCTCTTTGTTACAGACCCTTATCGGCACGCTGCCGGCCCTGGGCGGAACGGTGCATTGCACCGGCGGCATCGGCTTTGTGCCGCAGGAGTTCACCTCGGCCTTCGCCTACCGGGTATTTGATATCGTGCTGATGGGGCGGGCGGCCCAGGTGGGGTTGTTGAGAATGCCGGACCGGCGGGACGATAGCATCGTCCGTGAGGCGCTGGAAGCCCTCCATATCGCTCCCCTGGCCGATCGGCCGTTTCACTCCCTTTCCGGCGGCCAGCGGCAACTGGTGCTGATGGCCCGGGCGCTGGCGACCCAAGGCCGCCTGCTGGTGCTGGATGAACCCGCTTCGGCCCTGGATCTTTTCAATCAGCAGGCGGTGCTGCAACTGATTCGCCGCCTCGCCAGGGAGCAGGGGATAAGCGTTCTGTTCACCACCCATGACCCGTCCCATGCCGCCCTGGCGGCGGATAACACCCTGCTGCTGCTGCCGCAAAGGCAATGGCTGTTCGGCGCCACCGGCGAGGTGCTTGGCGAGGAGAATCTGCAGCAAGCCTACGGCGTGACGGTAAAACAGATCAACGTTACCCACCAGGGCCGGGATTATTCCCTTCTGGCGCCGTTGTTTGATGTGCCCAAGCGGTAGCGGCGTTAACCTCGGGATTCAACTCTGGGATAACAGGCATAAAACCCGCCGCCAGCAGCTGCTTTTGTCCCGCCGGAGAAAGGATATATGCCGCCAGCGGTTCGGCGGCGGCGGTGCCCACCCCCAGGGAATAAAGCGCCCGCACGTTGAATTGCGCCGGGATCTCCACCACCCGCAGCAACGGATCTTGCCCAAGCAGCCGGGCGTAGTGGGCGTAACCGATAAAGATATCCGCTTTGCCTTGATGAATCAGCCAGCCGGCGGCAATGGCGCCTGCCGGCAGCGGGGGAGAATCGGCGCCGCCCACCAGTTGCCTGGCCCGCGCTTTAAGCACCCCGGCGCAGGGCGGCAGCAGCGGGGCGATATTATCGAACAGTTGCCAGGTATAATCTCCCGACGGATCGCAGCCGGGGGTGGACATGCCGATAATCAGAATGGGATTGCCCAGCAGCGCCAGCCAGTCCGCCCCCAGTGTCGCCGGCGTATTGCGCACCGTCAGACACAGCCGGTTGGCGATAAAGGGCTGCACCCGCAATATCCGGCCCGCCGCCAGCAGCCGCGGCGGATGGGGGGTATTGGGGGAAGGGAAGAGATCGCAGGGCGCTCCCGCCTCGATGCGCTGGCGCAGCAGGCCGGCGGGGCCGTATTCCGCCTGTACCCGCTGCCCGGTTAAACGGGTATATTCCGCCAGTAAAGGCGTTAGCGCCGTGCGCAGACTGCCGGCGGCCAAAACGGTTAAACAGGTCAAGACGCGCTCCGGTAACGTTCCTCAAGGGTTAACAAAATATTATCAAATCCGCGCATGCAAGAAAGGTTTCCGGTGACGATCCGCTATCGGAAACGGGTAATTTCTTATAGCCGGACACATTCTTATTCAGACTATGCCTTGCTTCAAAGTTTGACTTTAAGCACAGTTTATACTGTCCGGGCGCAACATCGTTACATTCCTGTACAAGTTCTGCTAAGCCACAAGGAATCCTACAATGGATGAACAACTCAAACAGAGTGCTTTAGATTTTCATCAATTCCCACAACCAGGGAAAATACGGATTACCCCGACTAAACCGTTGGCTACCCAACGCGATCTGGCGCTGGCCTATTCACCGGGCGTTGCCGCCCCTTGCCTTGAAATCGCCGCCGATCCCCTTGCCTCCTATAAATACACCGCCCGGGGCAACCTGGTAGCGGTGATTTCCAACGGCACCGCGGTGCTGGGACTGGGCAACATCGGCGCGCTGGCCGGCAAACCGGTGATGGAAGGCAAAGGCGTCCTGTTTAAAAAATTTTCCGGCATTGATGTGTTCGATATCGAGGTTGATGAATCAGAACCCGATAAACTCATCGATATCATTGCCGCGCTGGAGCCCACCTTCGGCGGTATAAACCTTGAAGATATCAAGGCGCCCGAATGTTTCTACATCGAGAAGAAACTTCGTGAACGCATGAAAATCCCGGTATTCCACGACGATCAGCACGGTACGGCCATTATCTGTACCGCCGCGGTGATGAACGGTTTACGGGTGGTGGAAAAATCCATCAGCGACGTGCGCCTGGTGGTTTCCGGCGCCGGCGCCGCCTCCATCGCCTGTCTCAACCTGCTGGTGGCGCTGGGCCTGAAGCTGCACAATATCATCGTCTGCGATTCCCGCGGCGTGATCTATAAGGGCCGGGAAACGGACATGGCGGAAACCAAAGCCGCCTATGCCATCGAAGACAACGGCATGCGCACCCTGGCGGACGCCATTCACGGCGCCGATATTTTCCTCGGCTGTTCCGGTCCCGGCGTGTTGACCCAGGACATGGTGAAAACCATGGGCACCAAACCCCTGATCCTGGCGCTGGCCAATCCGGAACCGGAAATATTGCCGCCGCTGGCCAAAGCGGTGCGGCCTGATGCCATTATCTGTACCGGCCGCTCCGACTATCCCAACCAGGTCAATAACGTCCTGTGCTTCCCGTTTATCTTCCGCGGCGCGCTGGATGTGGGCGCCACCACCATTAACGAAGAGATGAAGCTCGCCTGCGTGCACGCCATTGCCGACCTGGCGATGGCCGAACAAAGCGACGTGGTGGCCTCGGCCTATGCCGATCAGGATTTGACCTTCGGCCCGGATTACCTTATTCCCACTCCCTTCGATCCCCGGCTGATTATAAAAATCGCCCCGGCGGTAGCGAGGGCGGCGATGGATTCCGGCGTAGCCACCCGGCCCATTGAAGATTTCGATGCCTATGTGGAGAAACTCACGGAGTTTGTCTACAAAACCAACCTGTTTATGCGGCCTATCTTCTCCCAGGCGCGCAAACAGCCGAAACGGGTCGTGATGGCCGAGGGCGAAGACGAACGCGTCCTGCATGCCACGCAGGAACTGGTCACCCTGGGACTGGCCACACCTATTCTTATCGGCCGTCCGAGCGTTATCGAGATGCGGCTGAAAAAACTGGGGCTGCATATTACCGCCGGTAAAGATTTCACCGTGGTCAATAACGAGTCCGATCCGCGCTTCAAAGAGTACTGGGGCGAATATTACCAGATCATGAAACGGCGGGGCGTTTCTCCTGAACAGGCGCAGCGCGCGTTAATCGGCAACCCGTCCCTTATCGCCGCCATCATGGTGAAACGCGGCGAAGCGGATGCCATGATTTGCGGTACCGTCGGCAGCTATCATGAACATTACAACGTGGTGGAATCGGTGTTCGGCTTCCGCGAGGGCGTCCACGTCGCCGCGGCGATGAACGCCTTGCTGCTGCCCAGCGGCAATACTTTCCTCACCGATACCTATGTGAATGACGATCCGACGCCGGAGCAGCTGGCGGAAATCACCCTGATGGCGGCGGAAACGGTGCGGCGTTTCGGTATTGAACCCAAGGTCGCGCTGTTATCCCATTCCAGCTTCGGCAGCTCCAATGCCCCCGCGGCATGCAAGATGCGTAAAACCCTTGAGCTGGTGCGGGAAAGAGCGCCGGAGCTGGAAATAGACGGGGAAATGCACGGCGACGCGGCGCTGGTGGAAAGCATTCGCCATGAGCTGATGCCCGACAGTCCGCTGAAAGGCTCGGCGAATCTCCTCATCATGCCGAATATGGAAGCCGCGCGCATCAGCTACAATCTGCTGCGCGTCTCCTCCTCGGAAGGCGTGACGGTGGGGCCGGTCCTGATGGGCGTGTCAAAACCGGTGCATATCCTTACGCCGGTGGCTTCGGGGCGGCGCATTGTGAATATGGTGGCGCTGGCGGTGGTGGAAGCCCAGACCGAGCTGCTGTAAACCGGCGTCGCCACCGGCGGTCCGGGCGCGTTACCTGCCCGGACCGTCCGGTGCCCGCGCGGGACTCGCGGGTAAAGGCGCTCTGATGAGTTTGTCCTATCTCAAATGCTGCAGTGATAAGCCATCACTGCAGCGCACTTTAATGACAATCCCAATGACCCCGCCGCCGACGCCGGTTTTAGCGCCGCTTTAAACCCTGTTATGACTGGCATCGTTATTTCCAAAACATAGACAAACGCTAATATAAATAAATGGGTCGCAATAGCATGACCTTGATTATCGAATCCAGGCCGAATAGCCAAGCCATATTACTATATATTGAAATTAAATTATTAAAATGACTAAACTATTATGGCAATGGTTTTAAAATAAAAGCGCAGCGTTGCTTATATTATAATATATTCTTACGCATTGTTTTTAAAAGTTTATTAACGTTGAGACGTGACGGCATCTTGCTCTTTCATATATTGCGCACCAGATCGCAAATATGGAATATGGCTAAAGCCGCATATAAAACAATGTGACATAATTCTTCAGACAATAGCGTATTTATTTCCCAGCCGGCCCACCGTCCCGATATAGATATCCTTAAGGATCAACCATGAGCTTAAATAGAAATAGCCACTCTAGCGGGTTGTCCGCCGTTTCGGCATATTGCGGCAATAGAATAAAAGGCCCTTGGTTAATCCTGCTGGGGATACTCTGTTTCTTTTCATATATCGCCTTGGCGGATGAAGGCGATTTCATCATGCCCGGGGAAGCCACGCCGCCGCCGGTCAATCACGAGGTGACCTTATTTCAGAATGTCCGCATCTTTGACGGTAAGAATACCGACCTTTCCGACCCTTCAAACGTGCTGGTGAAGGATGGCGTCATCGCGCGCATCTCCACCGACCCCATTGACGCGGACGGCGCCGACAATGCCCGGGTTATTGCCGGCGACGGACGCGTGCTGATGCCGGGCCTTATCGATGCGCACTGGCATGCGTTCATGGCGGCGACGCCGCAGATGATGCTGATGACCGCCAGTCCGGACTACCTGCAGCTGCGGGCGGCGCGGGAGGCGAGCGATACCTTGATGCGCGGGTTTACCACGGTGCGCGATCTCGGCGGCCCGGTATTCGGCCTCAAGCGCGCCATTGATGAAGGGATGATTGACGGCCCGCGCATCTACCCGTCCGGAGCCTTTATTTCACAAACGTCCGGCCATGGCGACTTTCGGTTCGCGTTTGAATTGC
This sequence comes from Sodalis ligni, assembly GCF_016865525.2. NCBI lineage: Bacteria > Pseudomonadati > Pseudomonadota > Gammaproteobacteria > Enterobacterales > Bruguierivoracaceae > Sodalis > Sodalis ligni. The sequence continues at coordinate 2,552,756 of NZ_CP075169.1, forward strand.
CGCGCCAGCCGGGCGGCCCGCTGAGTTTTTCAGAGCGTGAAGGCATCGCCGCCATTGCCGACAGCGCGGACGAAGTGCGCCTGCGGGCCAGGGAGCAACTGCGGCAGGGCGCCAGCCAGATCAAGCTGATGGGCGGCGGGGGCGTGGCCTCGCAGTATAATCCCCTTGAATCGGTACAATTCTCCGTGCCGGAAATCCGTGCGGCGGTGGAAGCCGCCAACGGCTGGGGCACCTATGTGACGGTACACGCCTATACGCCGGCGGCTATTCGCCAGGCGGTGGAAGCCGGCGCCAAATGCATCGAGCACGGTCAGTTGATGGACGACGCCACCGCCAAAATGCTGGCGGATAAAGGCATCTGGCTGAGCACCCAGCCGTTGCTCGATGACGAGGACGCCTCACCGCTGCCAACCGCCCTGTCCCGGCAAAAGGCCCAGCAGGTCTTTGCCGGCACTGACAACGCCTATATGCTGGCCATCAAATACCATATCAAGACGGCTTTCGGCACCGATTCGCTGTTCGACCCGCGGGTGGCCGGCCGCCAAGGGGCGATACTGGCTAAATTGGTACGCTGGTATACCCCGGCGGGGGTATTGAAGATGGCCACCGGCGACAACGGCGAACTCATGGCATTATCGGGAAATATCAACCCCTATCCCGGCCGGCTCGGCACGGTGGAGCAAGGCTCGCTGGCGGACCTGCTGCTGGTGGACGGCAATCCTCTGGATAATATCAAGCTTATCGAGGACCCCGGCAAAAACTTTGTCGTCATTATGAAGAACGGCCATATCTATAAAGATACGTTGCCGAAATAACAATGCAGGGTTCACCCGCCGGCGTCGCAGCGACAAATCTGCCGGAAGCAGATTTGAACGCCGCTGGCAGCGGTCCCGAAGGGGCGAGGCTCATGGATGAGCCGAGTATTACCAACGCACCGGCAACTTGAAGTATGGCGGGTATATTCATTCGCGGAAATCCCCATGCCCCAGCAGGCGGGAAATATGCTTATAGAGATGCAGCACCGAATAATCCCGCCGGGGGCTGACCCACACCGATGAATTGGTGGCCACGATGCCCAGGATCCCCGGCAGATTCTGCAAATCCAGCACCTTGGCGATGGCGCGGGCATAACCGGCAATGGTCAAAATCAACACGAAATGGGTGTTATGCTCCACGCCCAGCACCATGGAAGACAAAGGATTCTCGATGGCCGGCCTGGCCTGGTGGCGCTGGTCGAGGGTATACACCTTGATGCCCTTGGCGTTGCGTACCTTGGTTACCCCAGGCTTTTCAGTAAACGCGATACGCTGGATTGCCCGATACGGGTGTAGCCGGCCCGGATCATCTCACGGCGGATTTCATCTTGGGACGCGTAATTATTACTGCTGATCAATTGATGGCAGAGGTCAAGTTTTCGCTGTTCTTTCGCAGCTGAATCGGTGGATTTTTTTATCATGGATAGCCAGCCTGCACTGGAGGTTGAATGAGAAATCCATTGTTTAATCAATCTGCTGGGTAAGCAAATCAGCGAACCGATTTGCCTACCGGCTTAACATTTACGTCACGGTTCGGCGCGTCAGGAAACCAGCTGGATTTGCCCCTGGGCAATCATGACCAGGGTGAGGATCGCCAACAGCACCAGCAGCACCGCAATGACGATTTCAAACGGTTTAAACAGCAGCGGCGCGCCAAGGCTGCTTTTATGCCAGGCATACACCGCGATGCCCGGTACGAACAGCAGCGAGGAAAGCATCATTTGACCACCGGCGGCATAACACAGCCAGATGCCGTAAAGCGTACCGATCAAGGCCAGGATGATATCGCCGCCGCGGGATTCCCCGTCCTGGTAGCTCTCTCCCCGCCAGGCCAGCTTCAGTCCATAAGCGGCGCTGAATACATAAGGCGGCAGGATGGCGGCGGTGGCGATGGAAAACAGGGCCTGATAGCCGGCGCTGTAAAACAGGGTCAGCAGCAAAAACAGCTGGATCAGTCCGTTGGTGACCCACAATGCCGTTTCCGGCGAGTTATGGACGCCGGTTTTGCCGAAGAACCGCGGGAACATACCGTCTTTGGCGGCGACGTAGGGCAGTTCAGCGGCAAACAGCGTCCAGGCCAGCAGGGCGCCAGCCACCGACAAAATGACCCCCGCGGCGACAAACTTCGCCCCCCAGGCGCCGACAATATGCTCCAGCACGCCGGCCATGGACGGATTTTTCAGTTGTCCCAGCGCGGCCTGTTCCAGCACCCCCATCGACAGCAGGCTCACCAGCAGATAAATGGCCAGGCAACCCAATAGCCCCAATACCGTTGCCTTGCCGATATCGTTACGCCGCGCCGCGCGGGTGGACACCACGGTGGCCCCTTCGATGCCGATAAATACCCAGGTGGTCACCAGCATGGTGCTTTTCACCTGTTCGAACAGCGCCGGGTGCTGATTGTCCACCTGGATAAGCCGACCCCAGAAATCGCTGCTGAACACATCGAGGCGGAAGGCCACTACCGCTGCGCAGATAAAGACCATCAGCACCAGGACTTTCACCACCGTCAGGATAGTATTGATCAGCGCGGCTTCCTGTACGCCTTTCAGCACCAGGGTATGCACCAGCCACAACATAGCCGAGGCGCCCAGAATGGATTGCCAGTTATTGCCCAGCCCGAACACCGGGAAAAAGAAGCTTAGCGCGCTGAACATCAATACCGCATAGGAGACATTGCCGAGCCAGGCGGAAAACCAGTATCCCCACGCGGCTTGAAATCCGATGAAATCGCCGAAACCGGCGCGGGCGTAGCTGTATATACCGCCCTCCAGATCGGGCCGGCGGCGGTTCAGTAATTGAAAAATAAGCGCCAGGCAAATCATGCCCACCGCCGTAACGCCCCAGCCGATAAGCAGGGCGCCGGTGGAGGCGGAGTAGGCCATATTCTGCGGCAGGCTGAATACCCCGCCGCCGATCATGGAGCCGATAACCAGCGCCACCAGCGCGCTCAGGCCGAGCTTTTTCTCAGATATATTTTCAGCTGCGCTCAGGCCGTGTTTGTTATCAGAAGTATGTTCAGACATATAAACCTCCCGGGACGCCCAAGGTGGCCACCATCACCGCCTTGATGGTGTGCATGCGATTTTCCGCCTCATCGAACACAATGGAATGGCGTGATTCGAACACTTCATCGGAAACTTCCAGCCCTTTGAGCCCGTAGGTCTGCTCAATTTCGCGGCCGATAACCGTCTGCTCGTCATGGAAGGCCGGCAGGCAGTGCATAAATTTCACCTGCGGATTGCCGGTAGCGGCTACAACCGCCATATTCACCTGATAAGGCGTCATCAATGCCACCCGTTCGGCCCAGGTGTTTTTGGGTTCGCCCATGGAAACCCAAACGTCGGTATAGAGAAAATCCACCCCGGCCACGCCCTCGTCGATATGTTCGGTCAGCGTGATGGCCGCACCGGTATCCTTGGCGACGGCGCGGCACTGCGCCACCAGCGCTTCCCGCGGCTGGAAGCTTTTTGGCGATACCAGGCGGATATCCATGCCCATCTTCGCCGCGCCCACCATCAGGGAATTGCCCATGTTGTTGCGGGCATCGCCCAAATAGGCGAATTTGATCTGGTTCAGCGCCTTGCCGCCGGCGTGCTCCTGCATGGTCATCAGGTCCGCCAGGATTTGCGTCGGATGGAACTCATCCGTCAGCCCGTTCCACACCGGTACGCCGGCGTAACGCGCCAGCTCTTCCACAATCTGCTGTCCGTAGCCGCGGTATTCTATGGCGTCATACATCTTTCCCAGGACCCGTGCGGTGTCTTTCATCGATTCCTTGATGCCGATTTGCGAACCGGTGGGCCCGAGGTAGGTGACCTGCGCGCCCTGATCGAAGGCCGCCACTTCAAAGGCGCAGCGGGTACGGGTGGAGGTCTTTTCGAAAATCAGCGCAATGTTTTTGCCCTGGAGATGCCGTGGTTCGTCGCCGGCGTATTTGGCTTTTTTCAGGTTCGCCGCCAGGGTGAGCAGATACCGGATCTCCTCCGGGCTGTAGTCCAGCAGTTTGAGAAAATGCCGATGATATAAATTGACGCACATATTTTTCTTCCTTAAATAAATATCAGGCGGCGCAGCGGCCGCCGGTGGGGATTAATGCAAGGTAATCAGCGTGCCGGTTTCGCCGCGCATAATGGCGACGCCCTGTTCCATGGCGCCGATGCCGGCCGTGCCGCCGGTAGCGGTGACAAACTCGCAAACCGCCTGGATCTTCGGCCCCATGGAGCCCGCGGCAAAATGCATGGCCGACAGCTCCAGGGGCGTGCTGTGGCGCAGCGCGGTCTGGCGTGGCGTGCCCCAGTCGCGGTAAACGGCGTCGGCGTCGGTGAGGATCAGCAGCGCGTCGGCGTTGATCTGGCGCGCCAGCAGCGCCGCCGACAGATCTTTATCAATCACCGCTTCGATGCCCCGCATGCCTTCAGCGCCACGTACCACCGGAATGCCGCCGCCGCCGTTGCATATCACCAGATGCCCCTTGGCCGTCAGGGCGTGAATCGCCTCGCGCTCGATAATCTGTACCGGCCGGGGCGAGGGCACCACGCGGCGCAGGGCATTGCCGTCCGCTTTCATGGCCCAGCCGCGCGCAGCCTGCAGCGCGGCGGCCTGCGAAGCGGTATAAACCGGGCCGATGAACTTGCTGGGATTGAGGAAGGCGGCATCTTGCGGGTCTACCTCCACCTGGGTCAGCAGGGCGCTGATGGGCATATCCGGCAGGGCGTTTTTCAGCGCTTGCAGCAGCATGTAGCCGATCATGCCCTGGGACTCGGCGCCCAGTATGTCCAAAGGGTAGGGCGTCACCTCGGTAAAGGCGCTGTTTTGCAGCGCCAGCAGTCCCACCTGGGGACCGTTGCCGTGAACCAGGATCACCTGCCACTCCCCGGTCAGGGCGGCGAGGGTTTCGGCGGCGGCGGCCACGTTGCGTCGCTGAGTTTGTGCTTCCAGCGGCTCGCCGCGTCTCAACAAGGCATTGCCCCCCAGCGCCACCACCAGGGTCGGTTTAGTCATATTCATCTGTTTTGTCCTTAGGCGATCAAAGTCCGTCACGCTGCAGCGGGCAGCTCATGCAGCGGGCTCCGCCCCGGCCGCGGCCCAGCTCGTCGCCGGGAATAGTCAGCACGGTAATGCCGGCTTTGTCATATTTCTCGTTGGTATAGGTGTTGCGTTCATAACCGATGACCACGCCGGGCCGCACCGTCAATACGTTGTTGGCATCGTTCCACTGCTCGCGCTCCGCTTCGAACGCATCGCCACCGGTAGTGATAAGCTCGATAGGGTCCACCTGCAGTACCTGTTCCAAGGACCGTAAAAATAGCGGCTCTTCGGTCATCTTCAATCCGCCCCGGCCGTCGGGGTAAGGTTCCAATAGCCCTGTTCGGCCTTGATGACTTCGGGATAAACCGAGAATTTATTCATATCCAGGTGAGTCATAACCGTATCCAGGTGCATACATGAGCGGTGTTTGGGTAATTGCAGCGCCATAACCCGGTCGGCCTGATGATGTTTAAATAAGGAACGGGCCAGCAGTTCGACGCCCTGTGGCGTGGTACGTTCGGATAAACCGATTAATACCGCTCCCCGGCCAATGACCAATACATCACCGCCTTCAAGAGTGGCATTATCATAATTAATCCTTTCGTCATCGAAATATCTATAAAAGGATTGCCGGGCAAATAAAGGATGCCAGCGATAAATGGCACGCAAATTATTACTTTCCCGTCTCCTGGCCTCTTTAGCCATAGGGTTGATTGAGACGCCGTTATATATCCAGCAGGATGTGTCTCGAGTAAATAAATGATTCGGTAATGGCTTGATAATAAAATCAGTCGGGCTATGGCTATTTACCACCATATTGGTAAAGCCGGTGGGCACCTCCTGGTAGCTCAATCCGCCGGTAAGAATCCGCGCCAGTTCCCGGTCGGGCAGGGTACGCAGCCAATGCTGTATTTCCAGGGCAAACGACGGTCCCAGGCGGAAATCCGACACCTGAGTGGTCAATAGCCACTCCTTGGCTTCGTCGATAGCCAGCGTTTGAGCCAGCATATCGGTTAATAGTAATACCTCCACGTCTTCCTTTCGCAGGATGTCGGAAAAATATCATGCTCTTTTCCCGCGCGCTCAACAGACAGGACATCGTCAAATAATAATTCCTGGCAGTTGGATGGGGTTAAATGTTTCAGGCTTAAATTTGGTCGGTGCAGCAGAACACGACGGAGTCGTCCTATTTCAGAACCCACATAATGACTTTGCATGGTTAGTACCGCCTCTCACAGAATTAACAGGAGCAAAAGAGCGTAGGGTATCCCGCTCTCAAATAATCAATATTTGAAAGGGAAATAATTAAGCACCGCCTTCTTCATTGCGATGGCGGCCATATTAACCAGGCGGCTTAATTCGAAAGTGATCCGGATCACGCTTAATTTATTATTTGCCGTGCTGTGTTAGTTAGTTGATGGCAATCATTATTTAGGTATTTGGTATTATTCATGAACTGAATTTTTATGTGGTTTTATTGACTGGAGTTCCTTCCTCGCTGGATTTGATATCCATGACAGTCATGGCTGGTTTTATAATACATTGAATGTTATGTATTTATTTGTCTTTCACACAGGGACATTAACATTTTATGCGTAGCGGTGGTTTTATATTTTACCGGGGCAATGTCAGGCTGGAAAACTATGCTGAATGGGGAGATTTTTACCGCGATGATGAATTGTGAACCGAAGCGCAGTTAAATTAATATCCATGCATTAACAAGACATTAGGCGAACCTAAAGGTAACTATAGTTACTGTTTTGGCGTTTTGGGTGCATAAAAATCCAGCCAAGATCGTAACGCTCCGGCAATAACCGGAATAATTAATCACGGGCCGGCAAAGGGTGGCTATAAAGGGGTGTGGCGGCGGTATAGCCGGCGCGGATGGCCGATTTTGCCGTAGCGAATTTCAACGCTGAGGAAATCAATTTCCACGCAGTATTCCAGATAGCGGCGGGCGGTGGTTTTGCTCAGCCCGGTCTGGCTGACGATATCGTCAACGGAGTGCAGGCTGTCTTGCCCGGCGATAAAAATTTGCCGGATCAGATTGAGGGTATTTTCTTCGATACCCTTGCTGCCGGTATCCTGGCTGAATGTTTTGGATTGCAGCTGATAAAGGATATCGACGTTTTGCTGGTCCACCACTTTGAAGGCCCGCTGGGTCCGGGCAAACTGAATAAACCGTTCCAGCGAATGGCTCAGCCGCTTCCAGGAGATGGGTTTAAGAATATAGTCGAACGCACCGCAGCGGATAGCCTGGCTACAGGTATTCATATCGCTGGCGGCGGTAATGAAAATCACCGAACATTCCAGTCCGCGCATAAGTTCGCTGTCGATTAATGAGATCCCCTCACCGTCCGGCAGGTAATTATCCAGCAGGATCAGCCGGGGCCGCTTTTGACGGAGCTGTTCCCGCGCGTCCTTCAAGGTGCGCGCAACGCCCACCAGACGAAGCTGTGCATGGCCGTCGATAAAATCAGCGTGCATTTGCGCCAGTTGGTTTTCATCTTCCACCACCAGCACGTCAAAAATTTCAGGCTGTATCATCAGATTCATCCGGATTAATGAGGTCGGGTAACATTGCACGACTTTCCATCGGAATAAAAATGGAAAAAACCGTACCATAAGGTTGATTGGCGGACACCTCAATGGTTCCGCCGCAATGATTCACATAATTTGCCACCAGGTGCAGGCCAAGCCCATGATCGCCGCTGGGTTTGGTGGTGATGCCCACGTCGAAAATCCGTTCCCGCATCGCCTGGGGGATACCGATGCCCTGATCGGCTATTTCGATCACCACATCACGGGCGCTACCGACAATATAGGCCTCTATGGGATAGCGCTCCCCCTTGCGCAACAGGGTTGCCTCAATGGCGTTATCCAGCAGGTTGCCGATAATCGACATCAGCTCGGTTTCGCGCAGGCCGGATGGCAGCTGCGCCAGGCCGCAGGCCGGATCAAATAACAACTCCACGTTTTTCTCACGCGCCCCGGCATACTTGCCCAGCAATAAGCCGCACAATGCCGGCGAGCAAAAACGCGCCGAGACGAAATCAAGTATTTCCTGGGCGCTTTCCGATTGCGCTTCAATATACCGTATTGCTTCATCATAGCGTTTCATATGCAATAACCCGGCGAGGGCGGCGGTCCAGTTCAACTGCTCATGACGCAAAATACGTAAATTATCCGCATAGCGCTTCACCTGGCTTAATTGAACATTGAGACTGTTTATTTCATGCTGATCGCGAAAACTGATTACCCAGCCCTGCAACTTGTCCTCCAGCAAAATCCGCACGCGGCTGGCGATGACCGTAACCTGATTGAAAAGGCAGATTTCGTCATGGGTATCGCTGGCCAGCATGGTTTTTTCATGCAGGAAAGGGATGGGTTTAATCACCGATGACAGGCGTTTGCCGCGCAGTTCTCTTGAGGACGCATGCAGGGAGAGTATCGATTTGGCCGCTTGATTGATCTCGGCAACGCGGTATTCTTTATCGATGGCAATCACGCCTTCAAAATGGATTCCAACAGCGCTTTTGCTGGCGGACCAATAGGCCTATTTCTCTTGGCTCCAGTGAAAACATCTGTTTCTTCATCGTATTGGCAAACCACCAGGAAAACACAAATAATGCCACCAGCAACATTAACGCCATCACGAGAATATTAATTAATTTCCCGGTGCTGAGCATATCGATACGAGTTTTCAAATAGCCGATAGAAACAATGCCAATAATATGATGTTGCCCATCGAATATGGGCGCCTTACTGCGCAAGGAGATACCTAAACCGCCGCGCCGCACGGAAATGCTGTCTTTACCTTGCAATACCTCTGTATTGTCTCCACCGATCATCGATTTGCCAATGCTGCCGGGATAACCCGAATGATATAAATGCATACCGTGCTCATCGCCGATAACGATATAACTGGCATCGCTGCGCTTTGCCAATTTACCCACCAGGGCGGCAATGGCGTCGGTATCCTTGATTTCAACCGCATCAATCAGCGTGGGGATCATGGCGATTTCCCGCGATTGGACCTGAGCGCGAGCGCCGAGTTCAGCATAAAGCTGCTTATCCAAGTCGTAGTAATAATATATGCCTATCAGCAATAGCAATAATGAAAAGAAAAGGATCAGACTGATAAATAACTTAATATGGAAAGAAACTTTTATACACATAATAAATCATAGCCATTAGGCAAACGCGGTAATCTTATCATGATTAAAATCAGGTGTAAGGGCGCCAAATCTAAAGTGTGATCTCAACCACAACCGTTGGGGATATTACCGCTAAATGTCGACCGAGTGTTAAAAACTCAGTCTACATATCTCCCACCTTTCATTAACAAGCTATTTTTTGAGGAATAAAACCATTAAAACCATAAAACCATTGAAATCATATAACCCATAAAAATTCTATTAAGATAAATTGCGCCACTGCCATGACCATGAAATAATAAAATCCATTAAAATCTTTAAGACCTTTAAAATAGCGGTTTAAATTTGAATTCAATCACATAAATAACGTCAGCCGTTTTTAGTATTCCAGCACTTATTTTACTTACCTAAATAATTCGAGCTGCAGGAAAACCAACGCATCTGCAGCTTTGAGTATGGCGGGTATAAGGGGGGTGATTATGAGCACGACAGAAGACAGTTATATTGCTACAGCTGAACCGGCAACGGTGAAAGAAATTTCTGTCAAGGAAAAATGGTGGCATATCCTTGATAGCTGGAAAATCGGTATTATTCCACTGCCGCTATTTTTATTGGCCGGCATACTCATCGGTATTGATTGCCTGAGCGGGAAATTACCCAACGATATCGTGGTGATGGTAGCGACCCTGGCGTTTTTTGGCTTCGCCTGTGGTGAAATCGGCAAGCGCCTGCCGGTGGTGGGTAAAATGGGCGCGGCGGCTATTTGCGCCACATTTATTCCTTCAGCAATGGTGCATTACGGTTTGTTACCCGAGGTGGTGGTGACGGCCACCACCAGTTTTTATAAATCGACGAACATTCTATATCTCTATATCTGCTGCATTATCGTCGGCAGCATCATGAGCATGGACCGGCGCACCCTGATTCAAGGTTTTTTGCGCATCTTTTTCCCGATGCTGTGCGGCGAGGCGGCCGGCATGCTGGTGGGTATGGCCGTTGGACTGGCCCTTGGCCTGCCGCCGTTTCAGATCTTCTTCTTTCTTATTTTGCCGATTATGGCCGGCGGCGTGGGCGAGGGCGCCATACCGCTCTCCATCGGTTACGCCGCATTGCTGCATATGGAACAGGGCGTGGTGCTGGGACGGATATTGCCGGTGGTGATGCTCGGCGGATTAACCGCCATTATCATTGCCGGCTGCCTGAACCGGCTGGGTAAGCGCTATCCCCATTTGACCGGGGAAGGCAAGCTGATGCCGGCCAATCAGTCGGGCCAGGACCAGCCGGCCGCCGCCCTTACCGGCACGTTTAGCGGTAAAACCGATGTGACCGCGATTGCCGCCGGGGCGCTGCTGGCGGTGCTGCTCTATATGCTGGGCATGCTGGGGTATAAATTGATCGGCCTGCCGGCCCCGGTGGGCATGCTGTTTATCGCGGTGTTGATCAAACTGGCCCACGGCGTTTCTCCCCGCATGCTGGAAGGCTCCCAGGTGGTGTATAAATTTTTCCAGACCTCGGTGACCTACCCGATTCTGTTTGCCGTCGGCGTCGCCATTACCCCCTGGCAGGAGCTGGTGAATGCATTCACCCTCTCCAATTTGCTGGTGATCGTCAGCACCGTCTGCACCCTGGTGGGTACCGGCTATCTGGTGGGCAAAAAAATCGGTATGCATCCCATCGACGTGGCCATCGTGTCCTGTTGCCAAAGCGGCCAGGGCGGCACCGGCGACGTGGCTATCCTCACCGCCGGCAACCGGATGGAGCTTATGCCGTTTGCCCAAATCGCGACCCGCATCGGCGGGGCGATAAACGTCTCGGTCGCCTTGCTGGTATTGGGCAAGTTCTTACTTTGATATCCGGCCACGCTGCGACCCGGCTGCGCATGCCGGACGAGGATGATTTACCGGCTAATACCGGCCGGGCCATCGGGTTGAGAAGAATGTTAATTCAGGAAAATGTATGAAACTCGCAAGTTATGTTTATCAGCGCGGCAAGAGCTACGGCATCGTGGCCGCAGACGGCCTGATTGACTTAGGCCGCCGTCTTGGCCCGCGCTATCCGGATCTTAAAACCCTGCTGGCCGGCAATGCCTTATCCGAGGCGCAGGATCTGTGCCATCAGCCGCCGGATATAGCGGTTGACCAGGTAACATTCCTGCCGGTAATTGAAAATCCGGGCAAAATCTTATGCGTCGGCATGAACTATGCCGAAAAGCGTAAAGAGTTCAATGAGGTGAACCCGGCGCCGACGCTTTTTATTCGCTTCGCCGATTCCCAAACCGGTCACGGTATGCCGATTGTCAAACCTGGCCTTTCGGCGGAATTTGATTACGAAGGCGAACTGGCGGTGATTATCGGCCGGGAGGGGGAGGGTATTCCCGCTTCGCAGGCGTTGTCACATGTCGCCGGGTATAGCTGCTATATGGATGGTTCGGCGCGGGACTGGCAACATAATTGGTTCACGGCGGGCAAGAATTGGCGGCAAACCGGCGCGTTCGGCCCTTTTCTCCCCCCTTCCGATGAAATCCCCAATCCCCATGACCTGAACATCCGTACCTGGTTAAACGGCCGTCTGGTACAAAACGACAATACCGGCAGCATGATTCACGGTATTGCCGCGCTGATTGAATACATCAGTACCTTCACCCGGCTGCACGCCGGCGACGTGATTATCACCGGTTCGCCGGGGGGCGTCGGCAAGAAGCGTACCCCGCCGCTGTTCATGAAAAGCGGCGATTGCATCGAAGTGGAAATCGAAAAAATCGGCCATTTGAGAAATCTGATTGTGGATGCGGTTGATTATTCCATGCCCGGGTCGTCTCATGCCGCCGCGTAGTTTAAAAACCGCCGGGCTCATCGCCGAGGCCCGGGATTCGAGCCATAGGGTAAGCGCTATGTATGATTTGGACGCGTTGGAATTTGCCGTGCTGCCGATCCGATGCACCGTTAACGGCCTGAACGAAGGGCGCGCCCTGCCGGAACGCGGCGGGTTGGACGAGGTGCGCGCCCTGCTGGACACCAGCGGCCTGGGCATGGATGAGGATATCGATTGTTTCGTGGTGGCACATGATGGCCGGCAGTTGGCGGGGTGCGCCGGTATTGCCGGCAATACCATCAAATGCGTCGCGGTGGCGGCGGATTACCGCGGGGATAACTTGAGCGCCCGCCTGGTGGGAGAGGTGGAAAATCTGGCGATACGGCAAGGGCATTTTCACCTGTTTCTTTATACCCGTCCGTCCAATATCGCCCTGTTCAAGGGCTGCGGCTTTTATCCCCTGGCGCAATGGGACCAGGTGGCGGTTCTGATGGAAAACACGCCGGTGGGCATTACGCGCTATTGCCGCGCGCTGGCCCTGCAGCGCCATCCCGGCGCCCGAATCGGCGGGATCGTCATGAATGCCAATCCCTTCACCCTGGGGCACGCCTACCTGGCGGAGCAGGCCGCCGCTGTTTGCGACTGGGTGCATATCTTCGTGGTGCGGGAAGATGTGTCGCTCTTTTCCTATGCCGAGCGTCTTGAAATGGTGCGTCAAGGCGTGGCGCATCTCAGCCATGTCACGGTGCATCCCGGCTCGGATTATCTCATTTCGCGGGCGACGTTCCCCGGCTATTTTTTACGGGATACGCAGCTTATAGGCCAGACCTACAGCGCCATCGATCTGCTGATTTTTCGCCGTTATATCGCGCCGGCCCTCGGTATTACCCATCGTTTTGTCGGCACCGAGCCCTATTGTCCGGTGACTGAACAATACAATCGCGATATGCGGGTGTGGTTGGAAGAGCCCGTGCGTTCAGCTTCACCGCCGGTGTCGGTGGTGGAGATTCCCCGCAAATGCCAATCCTCCGGCTGGGCGATTTCAGCCTCGGAAGTGCGGGCCTTGCTAAAGGATCGGCAGATGTCGCACATCCGGGAAATCGTGCCGCCCTGTACGTTTGCCTTTTTAACGTCACATCACCGGTCGGAATGTGCGTAACCGAATTTTTTTTGTCAGGACAGTCATTATGAAGATAGTTAAAGAATCCTTGGCTGGTACGTTTGAATCCAGCGATCTGCTGGTGAAAATCGCCCCGGCCGACGGCGAGTTGAACATTGTCGTGAACAGCGAGGTGATAAAACAGTTCGGCATACAAATCCGCCAGGTCATTGATCAAACGCTGGCTGCCATGGGCGTTACGGAAGGGTTGATCATTATCGACGATAAAGGGGCGCTGGATTGCGTAATCCGCGCCCGCATTCAGACCGCGGTATTACGGGCCGCCGGCGCGGAAGATATTATATGGGACAGCATGTCATGAAAAAGCTTCGCCGCAGTATGTTGTTTATTCCCGGCGCCAATGCCGCCATGTTGTCCACCGCGTTTATCTACCGTCCCGATTCGATCATGTTCGATTTGGAAGATGCCGTTTCGCTGCGGGAAAAAGACAGCGCCCGGATCTTGGTGTTCCATGCGCTGCAGCACCCCATGTACCGGGACATTGAAACCGTGGTGCGCATCAACCCGCTCAATACGCCGTTCGGCCTGAAGGATCTGGAGGCGGTGGTTCGGGCCGGGGCGGATGTGGTGCGGTTGCCGAAAACCGACAGCCCGGAGGATATACATGAGCTGGAAACCCATATTGAACGCATCGAGCGGACCTGCGGCCGGGAAGTGGGTTCCACCCGAACCATGGCGGCCATTGAATCGGCCATCGGCGTGATTAACGCAGTGGCCATAGCCCGCTGTTCTCCACGGCTTATCGGCATTGCCCTGGCGGCCTTTGATTATGTCATGGATATGCAAACCGAACGGGGCGACGGCACCGAACTTTTCTACGCCCGCTGCGCGGTGCTGCACGCGGCCCGCGCCGCCGGCATCGACGCTTTCGATGTGGTCTATGCCGATATCAACGACGAGGCCGGTTTCCTGCGGGAAGTGGAGCTGGTACGCAAAATGGGTTTCAACGGTAAATCATTGATTAACCCGCGCCAGATTGAACTGCTGCATAACGCCTATGCGCCGACCCAGGAAGCGGTGGACTACGCCCGCCGGGTGATTGCCGCCGCCGAGGACGGAGAGCGTAAAGGCCTGGGGGTTATATCGTTGAACGGGAAAATGATTGACGGCCCGATTATCAACCATGCCCAGGTGGTACTGGACCGTGCCAGGGCTTCCGGCGTGCGCCGGTAGCGGTTTAGGCGAATAAATACAGGAATACCTAATGAGTGATTTTTTAGACAATCTACAGACGCAATATCGGCATCTCGGGCAACTGGCGCAGTTCAGCCATGCGTGCAGTACCACGCCCTGGCTGGCGGATAATCTGGCCAAACACCAGCGCAAGCTTTGCGACAGCCTGGAACAGGCCATTGAACGCAGCGGCCTGCGTGACGGTATGACCATCTCGTTCCATCATGCCTTTCGGGAAGGGGATATGGTCATTAATCGGGTGGTGGAAACCCTTGCCCGCTTAGGGTTTAAAAACCTGACGCTGGCGTCCAGTTCGCTGATGACCTGCAATGATGCCTTGATAGAACCCATCCGGGCGGGCGTTATTAGCCGCATCTATACGTCGGGCATGCGCGGCAAGCTGGCGGACGCTATTTCCCATGGCCTGATGGAAGAACCGGTACAAATCCATTCCCATGGCGGAAGAGTAAAACTGCTGCAGGATGGCGAGCTCAAGATCGACGTGGCGTTTCTCGGCGTGCCGTGCAGCGATGAGTTCGGTAATGCCAACGGCAGCCACGGTCAATCCTGCTGCGGTTCCCTGGGCTATGCCATGGTGGATGCGCGTTTTGCCCGCAAGGTGGTATTGCTCACCGAAGCCTTGCTGCCTTTTCCCAATCTGCCCGCCAGTCTGGTTCAGGATCAGGTTGACTATATCGTCAAGGTGGATCAGGTAGGGGACCCGGCTAAAATCAGCGTGGGCGCGGCGCGGGTCACCAGTAATCCACGGGAGCTGATGATCGCCCGCAGCGCCGCCGAGGTCATTGAGCATTCCGGCTATTTTGTCGACGGGTTCTCCCTGCAAACCGGCTCGGGGGCGTCAAGCACCGCCTGTACCCGTTTTATGGCGGAAAAGATGGAGCGGCGCCATATCAAGGCCCGCTTTGCGCTGGGGGGTATCACCGGCAGCATTGTCGATCTGCATGAGAAAGGCCTGATCGATATCCTGCTCGATACCCAGTCCTTTGACAGTCAGTCGGCGGAGTCGCTGCAACATAACCCGCGCCATATCGAAATTTCCACCAATGTCTATGCCAACCCCGCCGCCAAGGCGGCCTGCTGCGATCAATTGGATATCGTCATCCTCAGCGCGCTGGAAATCGACGTGAATTTCAACGTTAACGTTATTACCGGCTCCGACGGCGTGATGCGCGGCGCTTCGGGTGGTCATTGCGATGTGGCTGCCGCGGCCAATCTGACCATTGTGGTGGCGCCCCTGACGCGCAGCCGTATCCCTACCGTGGTCCGCCAGGTGACGACGCGGGTAACGCCTGGTGAAAGCGTCGACGTTCTGGTGACCGATCAAGGCATCGCCGTCAATCCGGCGCGGCCGGAGGTGCGCCGGCGGCTGGAAGAAGCCGGTCTCGAAGTGCTGGATATCGAACAGCTCTATCAGCGGGCGGTGGCGCTGACCGGTGAACCCAGGCCCATCGAGTTTACTTCGCGGATTGTCGGTGTGGTGCGCTACCGCGATGGCAGCGTGATTGATGTGGTACGCCAGGTAAAAGAGGATGACTAGGTGACTCTGACCGGAGATATCGCCGCGGACGTTACGCTGGATCAACTGCTGGCGGCGAAGGAGCGCCGCGCGGCGCGGCAACGGGAGTGGATCGGCCGTTATGGCCGGCCGCTGATTTCGCTGACGCTGGTAACGCCGGGGCCGGTGAAGGATTCGGCCCCTTATCGGCAATTGATGGCGGAAGCCATCAACGTTTGCGAGGGGATGTTGACGGGCCGCGGCTGGCCGGTGGCGGCGCGACAGGCCTTTTGGCTGTCCACCGGACCGGAAGCGTTTTGGGCGGTGGGGCATGGGGCCGGGGAAATAAAAGCCGCCACGGTGGCGCTGGAGCAGCAGCATCCCCTCGGCCGTCTCTGGGATATGGATGTTATTTCGGTCCACGACGGTATTATCGGCCGCAATTTTCTTAGTCAGGCCGGACGCCGCTGTCTTGTCTGCGACCAACCCGCCCATGCCTGCGGGCGGTCCCGCCGGCATCCGTTGCCTCAGTTGACGGCTAGAATAAAGGATCTGCTGGAGGCGTATTTTGTCCGCGATGAAAGCTGAAGCGCTGCGAAGCGACGCCGGCCCGATAAGCGGTAATCCGCCCATTCCGCTCCATTATCCCGTTGCCGATGCCGAACTTATGGCGGTGGCGCGGTTGGCCGCCGCCGCGCTGCGGGAGGAGGTGTATTTGACGCCCAAACCGGGACTGGTGGATAACTGCAATAACGGTGCGCACCAGGATATGGATTTACCGCTGTTCCTGCGCAGCATCGCGGCCATAGTCCCCTGGTTCAGCCGCTTTACCGCCCTTGGCTATCGTTATGCCGCGCTTCCGGCCGGGGAGGTGCTGGCCCGTATACGTCCGCTGGGGCTGGCCTGCGAGCAGGGGATGTTTGCCGCTACCGGCGGCGTCAATACCCACAAAGGCGGGGTTTTCTCCCTCGGGTTATTATGCACCGCCGCCGGACGGCTGAAAGGGCGCTTACAGCCGTTAACCCGCGGGGGATTGTGCGACGAAGTGGCGGCAATATGCGCCCGTATGGTGATGACAGAGCTGGCGGATCGCCGGCGGGCGGCTACGGCGGGGAGCAGCTGTTTCAGCGCTACGGCATGACCGGTGCGCGCGGGGAAGCGGCGAGCGGATTCGCCACCGTGCGCCGGTATGTTTTACCCGACTGGGATCGCCTCAAGGCCGACGGCGCCGGCGAGCCCATGATTATGCTGCACTGTCTGCTACTGCTCATGGCTTATAATCCCGATACCAACCTGGTCTCGCGCGGCGGCCTGCCGGGCCTGCATTTTGTGCAGCGCTACGCCCGGCGCTTATTGCTTTGCGGCTGGGATATCGCCGAGCTACGGCAAATGGATGCCGCGCTGACAGCGCTTTATCTCAGCCCCGGCGGCAGCGCTGATTTGCTGGCGGTGGCTTATGTCCTGGCGCACCTGCCCTATGAACGGACATGGACCGGCGCGCCTCGGTGGAATTTCCCTCGACGGGGTCTCGTCGCCATATTCCGACGACCCTTCGGCGCGCTGACCGTTCTGCTGGTGCCGGGCATTCAGGATAGCGGGCCGGAACATTGGCAAAGCTGCTGGCGGCAACGGCATCCGCACTGGCTGCGCATCACGCAGCGCAACTGGCAGGATCCGGATCTGGACGGCTGGGTGGCGGCGATCCGGCGCGAGCTGGGGAGCAGCGCTCGCACTTACTGTTGATAGGCCATAGCTTTGGCGCGCTGTCATCATGGTATTTCGCCAGCCAATTCCCCGGCGTGGTGGCCGGCGTAGTGCTGGTGGCGCCTGCCGAACCGGTGCGTTTCGAGCTTGAAGAGCGTATCCTTGCCACCCCGTTACCGGTGCCAAGCCTGCTGTTCGCCAGCCATAACGACCCGCTGCTGGCGTTCAGCCGCGCCCGCTACTGGGCACAGGCCTGGGGTAGTGAGCTGGTGGATGTCGGCGAGGGGGGGCATATCAACGCACAATCGGGTTTCGGCGCCTGGCCCCACGGTTTGCAGCGCATCGGCCAGTTCGCCCGCGAACTGAATCCCGGCCCTGCCCGCGGGCTGTTTTAAAATCTGCTTACAATCCGCCTTGCGCAAATCGGCCATACCGGTATCAATTAATCTTAGGGTTCGCCGCGGGTATGCCATAATCAATGCAGTTTGGGTTATGCGCTGCGCAAGTAACGGAGAAAAATAATGAGTAAAAGCAACGATCATCAGCCGGATCATGATTCGGAACATCCCTACTCGGGCAAAGAGTACGATCAGACCCTGCATTTACTGCAAATCGAGCTAGTCAAGCTGCAGCGGGAAATTATTGCCTCCAACGATCAGATCCTGGTGATTTTTGAAGGGCGCGACGCGGCGGGCAAGGATGGTATCATCAAGACCATTTCCCAGCATCTGAGCCCGCGGGAATTTCGCATTGTCGCCCTGGGCAAGCCGTCAGAGCGGGATCGCGCCGAATGGTACTTCCAGCGTTACGTGGCGGAATTGCCGGCGGCGCAGGAGATGGTGCTGTTTAACCGCAGCTGGTACAACCGCGCCGGCGTTGAGAGGGTGATGGGTTTTTGCAGCGATAAAGAGTACGAACTGTTCATGAATACGGTGACGGATTTTGAACAGCTGCTGGTGGATTCAGGCATTAAAATCATTAAATATTACCTTGATATCAGCAAGCACGAGCAAAAAGAGCGTTTGGAGGCCCGGCTGACCGATCCTCTTAAGCAATGGAAAATCAGCCCCATCGACGAGCAGGCCACCAAACAGTGGAAGCAGTACAGCAATGCACGCAATGAAATGCTGATTCGCTCCCACACCCCCAATACACCGTGGGTCATCGTGCATACCGACGACAAGCATGAAGCAAGGATCAACATTCTGCGCGACCTGCTGGGACGGCTGAATTATAAGGGAAAGGACAAAAAACTGGCCCTGCCGGATCCCGAAGTGGTCTTCGCCTTTGATACCGTCTGCATTGAAAACGGCCGCCTGGCGCCGTAGATCTCTTCATGAATCACCAAGATTTTGTTAGGAAATCTGACGCTCAGGTGCATACTGAGCGCTTTTCCGCGAGGCGTCACGGGTAACGGACGCTTACCGCCTTCCATTCGGATCCTGTAGTTGAATCTATGAGCACAGAACATAAACAGCCGTTGTCTGTGGCAACACTTGCGGCTATCGGCGTGGTGTACGGCGATATCGGCACCAGTCCCCTCTATACCCTGCGAGAATGCTTTTCCGGCAACTATGGTTTCGATGTTCGTCCGGACCAGGTATTCGGCTTCCTTTCCCTGATTTTCTGGCTGCTGATCCTGATTGTTTCGCTGAAATACCTGGTTTATGTCATGCGGGCCGATCATGCCGGCGAGGGCGGCATCATGACGCTGATGTCCCTGGCCGGCCGCAATACCCCGGCGCGTACGGCGACGCTGATTATGGTGCTGGGGCTGATAGGCAGCGGCTTTTTTTATGGCGATGTGGTAATTACTCCGGCCATTTCTGTAATCTCCGCCATTGAGGGGCTGGTGATTGTCGCACCGTCCTATTCCGGCTATATCGTCCCGGCCTCCATTGCCGTCATTACCCTGCTGTTCATGATCCAAAAGCACGGCACCAGCCGCGTCGGCAAGTTTTTCGCGCCGGTGATGCTGGCATGGTTCCTGACCCTGGCGCTGCTGGGCGTACGCAGTATTATGATCTACCCGGCGGTCCTGCAGGCGATAAACCCGGCATGGGCGCTGCATTTTTTCGTTGAATACAAAAAATTGTCCTTCTTTGCCCTCGGAGCGGTGGTGCTGGCCATTACCGGCGTGGAAGCGCTGTATGCCGATATGGGGCATTTCGGCAAACGCCCCATCCAGCTGGCCTGGTTCGTGGTGGTGCTGCCGTCGCTGGTGCTTAACTATTTCGGCCAGGGCGCGTTGCTGTTGCAAGACCCGTCGTCCATCATCAATCCCTTCTTTTTATTGGCCCCCGGCTGGGCGTTGATCCCGTTGCTGATCCTGTCGGCCCTGGCGACGATTATCGCTTCCCAGGCGGTTATTTCCGGCGTCTTTTCCCTGACCCGCCAGGCGGTGCGCCTGGGATATCTGCCGCCGATGCGCATAATCCATACCTCGGCTGAGGAATCCGGGCAAATTTATGTCCCCACCATCAACTGGATGTTGTATGTGGCCGTGGTGCTGGTCATTGCCTTTGCCAAACACTCCAGCAACCTGGCGGCGGCTTACGGTATCGCCGTCACCGGCACCATGCTGTTAACCAGCCTGCTGGTGACCTGGGTGGCGGTAAATACCTGGCGCTGGAACCGGGTCCTGGTAGGGCTGATACTGGCGGCGCTGCTGGTCATAGACGTGCCGATGTTCGCCTCCAATGCCCTTAAACTGTTCTCCGGCGGCTGGTTGCCGCTGCTGCTGGGGCTGGTGATGTTTATCGTCATGACCACCTGGAATACCGAACGTTTCAGTCTGGCGCGCAAGCTGCACTCCCACGGCAACTCCCTGGAGGCGATGATAGCCTCCCTGGAGAAAAATCCGCCGGTGCGCGTCCAGGGTACGGCGGTATTTATGTCCCATATCACCAATGTCATCCCCTTTGCCCTGCTGCATAACCTCAAACATAACAAGATGCTGCATGAGCGGGTGATCCTGCTGACGGTGCGCACGGAGCATGCTCCCTACGTCCATAACGTCCGCCGCGTGGTCATTGAGCAGCTATCCCCCACGTTCTGGCGGGTAGTAGCCCGCTACGGCTGGCTTGAAGCGCCGAATATGCTGGAAATATTCCACCGCTGCGGCCTGGAAGGCTTACCCTGCCAGATCATGGAAACCTCGTTTTTCATGTCGCACGAAGCGTTGATCCTGACCAAGCGGTCCTGGCTCCGGTTCCTGCGGGGCAAGCTGTTTATCACGTTGAGCCGCAATGCCCTGCGGGTGGCGGATGAATATGAAATTCCTCCCAACCGGGTTATCGAGCTGGGCACGCAGGTGGAAATCTAGCGGCTGACTTTCTCCATGGGCGGCATGCAAGGCGCCGTCCGGCGTGTTATTGTCATAAAGTATCCGTTGCCCCGGCCGCGTCTGGCGGAGCGTGATTCATCAGCATATTCAAGAGGATAATTCATGACAGATTCCGTTTACGACATTCCCGTTAAAAATCGACGGCACCGCCGCCAGCCTGGCGGACTATCGCGGCAAAGCGCTGCTGGTGGTTAACGTCGCCTCCAAATGCGGCCTGACCCCGCAATACGAAGCATTGGAAAAGCTTTATCAGGACCGGCATTCCCAGGGGCTGGAAGTGCTGGGTTTTCCCGCCAATAACTTCAAGGGCCAGGAACCGGGCAGCGATGCGGAGATCAAGGATTTTTGCACGCTGACCTACGATGTGCATTTCCCGCTGTTTTCGAAAATTTCGGTGCTGGGGGAGGACCGGCATCCGCTGTACGGGAAATTAACGGCGGCGCAGCCGGACGCCATAGGAGAGGGGCCGTTCCGCGAACGGCTGAAAGGCTACGGCGTCGATCCCGTCAATCGCCAGGATGTATTATGGAATTTTGAAAAATTCCTGATTAACCGGCAGGGCGAGGTGGTGGCGCGTTTTGCGCCGGATGTGACCGCCGACGATCCACGGTTGCTGTCGGCCATTGATAAAGCTCTGGCGTAACGCCTGCAGCCCGCCGGCGTCCGGCGGATCTATTCAGCTGCCGGGCGTCCGGCGCAGCCTGTTTGGCGGCAGTGGAAATAGCCGGCTGCCGGGCGCTTGGTCCAAAGGCATTCGCCGGCCGCGGAAAGCTTTATGGCGCGAAGTCCGGTATGCTAAAATCAGCAGGATCTTTCCCCCGTACGTCCGTTGAACAAGGCTTCATAGATGATTACCATGCAGGATGTTGCAAGAAAAGCGGGCGTTTCCAAGTCCACGGTATCCCGTGTCCTGGCGGGTAATAACTATGTCAAGGAGAGCACCCGCCAGCGGGTGTTTAATGCCATCGAAGAGTCCGGCTACCGTCCCAATCTTGTGGCGCGCAGCCTGGCCACGCAAAATTCCCAAAGCATCGGCCTGATTGTCACCAACTCCATATTCAACGGCCCCTATTTTAGCGAGCTGTTATATCAAACCGCCAAGATGACCGAAAACTATGGCCGGCAGCTGATTCTGGTGGACGGTAAATACAGCGCGGAAAGCGAGCTGGAATCCATACAGTTTTTGCTGGATCGCCGCTGCGATGCGGTGATTATCTACCCGCGTTTTCTGGGGGAGAAAGAGCTGATGGCGATTATTCGCCAGCACGAGATTCCTTTTATCGTCATCAACCGCAACCTGCCGCTGGCGCGGCAGCACTGCGTGTTCGCCACCCATCAGGCCGATGCCCGCCAGGCGGTGGGTTATCTCATAGAGCAGGGGCATCGTGACATTGCCTTTATCAGCGGCGCGCAGGGATCTCCCACCGCCGGCGCCCGTGAACAGGGGTATCGGCAGGCGCTGAGGGAAAAGGGCATTTCATTGAATGAGGCGCTGATGGCGCCGGGACACTGGTCGCTCGGCAGCGGTTATGAAGCCTGCGCCGAACTCCTGCGGCGCCCGGCGGGTTTCAGCGCGCTGGTGTGCTGTAACGACGATATGGCCATCGGCGCCGCCAAGGCGCTGCGGGAACATGGCAAAACCATTCCCGGCGACATCTCCCTGGTGAGTTTCGATGACATTCCCGTGGCATCCTATTTCAATCCTCCCCTGACCACCGTCCATGTGCCGGTGGCGGAGATGATCAAAAGCGCGCTCGATCAGGTGGTTCACGTACTGGACGGCAAGCCGGTGTCGCCGCTAAAACCCTTCAGCGGCGAGCTGGTGATTCGCGATTCGGTGGTGCCCGGCCCTTTCGCCGCCACTTCGCGCCAGAAAAAAACGCCGGTGGGACACCTTTAGCTCCGGCGCATTGCTAATAGCTAATACTCAATATCGGTATCCAGACGCTCCCCGTTGGTAGTAATGACGCGCTGATACCAGTAAAAACTCTTTTTCGGATAGCGGGCCAAATCCTTCAGGTCGTGCTCATCCCGATTGACATAAATAAATCCGTAGCGTTTGCTGATGCCCTGATGGGTACTGACCAGGTCAATGGCTGACCAGGGGCAGTAGCCAAACAGCTCGACGCCGTCGGTAATCGCCAGCTGCAGCTGCCGGATATGGGCGCTGAGGTAGCGAATACGGTAATCGTCATGAATTTTATTATCCTGCGCCAGCCGGTCAAACGCGCCCAGGCCGTTTTCGGTAATGATTAACGGCAGCCGGTAGCGCTCGTATATTTCCCGGCAGGTCACCCGGAAACCCACCGGGTCGATATACCAGCCGAATTCATTGTGTTCCAGGTTGGGATTATCGGCGCCTATATACACCGATTTATCGATGCCGGGCAGTTGCTGATCCTCCACTTCACGGCGCTCCTGCCCGCCGGCGCCGCGGTCTTGTCCGTCGGCAACCGTGGTGGAGGCATAATAATTAAACGCGATAAAGTCGGGACGGCCCCGCTGCAATAGCGCCATTTCCTCTTCGGTTATCTGCGGCAGGTAGCCCTTTTCCCGCATAAAACTCCAGGCCACCGCGTTATACCGCCCAAAACAGGCCAAATCCAGATAGAGCCAGTTGCGAATAGACGAGAAATTGTTGGCGGCAATCACATCTTCCGGCCGGGAACTGGCGGGGTAGACGCAGGAAATGTTCGGCGCCGGGCCGATTTTGGCCTCGGGCAGCATCTCATGGCAGGCAATCATTGCCCTGGCCTGCGCCAGCATCATATGGTGGTTTTGCTGATAGAGGGTTTTTTGCGGATTGGCGGTGCCCGGCGGCAGCGTGCCGATGACATCGCCTTTTAGGATCATCATATTCTGTTCATTGATGGTCAGCCAATACTTGACCTGGCCGCCGTAGAGTTCAAAGGCGGTACGGGCGAACCGCTCAAAGGCGTCGACGGTGCGTGGGTTCGACCAGCCGCCTTGCTGTTGCAACGCCCAGGGTAAATCGAAATGGTACAGCGTCACCAGCGGTTCAATGCCGTGGCGGCGGATCTCATCAATCAGGCGGCGGTAGAATGCCACGCCCTGGAAATTCAATTCGCCTTCGCCGGTGGGAAACAGGCGGCTCCAGGCGATGGAAAACCGGTAGGTTTTGAGACCCATTTCAGCAAACAGGGCGATATCGCCGGCAAAATGATGATAGTGATCGCTGGTGACGGTGAAGTCGCTGAGTTCCGGTGGAAACGAGGCCCGGTCGATGACCGACGGGCCTTTGCCTTCTTCGTTCCAGGCGCCTTCCACCTGATAGGCCGACGTGGAGGCGCCCCAAAGAAATCCCTGTGGGAATGGCGCCGGTGTCTGGTAATGCATAATAATTCCCTCTGATTTTCGATACGGTGAGCCCCGGGCTGATTAAACCCGTTTATTTAAAACCGCTTACTCAATTCCGCTTAAACGGAGCGCCCGAGATCATGGCTTTTGCCCGCAGGCTTCGCCCGGATGCTTTAGGGTGTCGATTTCGCGATACAGGACGATGATTTCTTCAACCAATTCCCGGCACAGCATGGCGTTCATCAGATGATCCTGGGCATGTACCATGATAAGGTTCACCGGAATTTTCCCCACGCCCTCGTCGGCGCCTATTAATTGCGTCTGGATACGGTGCGCCTGGCGGGCGGCGTCGGAGGCGGCGGCCAATAGGGCATCGACCTTCAGCCACTCCCGGTTGCGGGCGGCGCGCAGCGCCTCCATCGATTCGGAACGCGCCTCGCCGGCAAAGATAATCAAAGCCATGATCGTACTTTCCATATCCATCGCCACCGTCTCGCTCATGGTTATGCCTCCTGGGCCTGGGTCTGCGGCAACGGATCTTCCTGCGCCAGCAGCTGCCGTTCGTAGATTTTGAAGAAGGGGTAATAAATCAGCGTGGATACGGCCACCAGGACAACCACCAGGAACGCGGCGCGGATATCCCAGCCGGTGGACCAGGCGGCGCCGATGGGGGCAGGAGTGGTCCAGGGCACCACGGAAATCACCCGGCCCACCATATCGGTACGGGTGGCGATATAGGCCAGAGTACCGTTAACCAGCGGCGCGGTAATAAACGGAATGAAGAGGGTGGGATTCATCACCACCGGAGAGCCGAAAATCACCGGTTCGTTAATGTTGAAAATACAGGGCACCATGCTGAGCTTGCCGATGGAGCGCAAATGGGCGGAACGGCTGCGTAAATACAGCCCCACCAGCCCCATGGTGGAACCCGATCCGCCAATCACGATGAAAAACAGCCAGAACGGTTCGATAAAAATATGGGTTAAGGGTTGTCCGGCGGTGAGTTCCTGCTGGTTGATGCCCAGATTGGTCAGCCAGAAAGCCTGCAACACGCCGCCGACGATGACCGCGCCGTGAATGCCGGCGAACCACAGCAGATGGCAGATCAATACGGAGAGCAAAATGGCCGGCAGGGTATCGGCAGCGGAAACAATCGGCTGGAACAGCGCCATAATGGCCTGGGGCAGCAGCATGCCGAATTGCCATTGGATCAGCAGGCTTAACGGGTAAAGGGTAAAGAATATCGCCAGTACGGGAATCAATAAATCAAAGGACTGTTTTATTTTCGGCGGTACCTGTTCCGGCAGATGGATACCGATATGCCGTACTTCCAGAAAATGTATCAGCTCGGTGGTATAGATTCCCACCAATATCGCGGTGAAAATCCCGGTCCCCCCAAGCGATGATACCGGCAGCATTTTATCCGCGGTTTGCGGAGCCGCCACTACCAGGAATGACATTAATGACAGCAGGGCGGCCATAAAACCGTTCATTTTATAGCTGGTGGCCAGATTATAAGAGATCGCCGCGGCGATAAACACCGACATAATACCCATGGTCATGTTATAGGGCATCAGAATAACGTTTTCATACTGCTGCGCCATCCGCAGCCACCATTGGGCGAAGGACCAAGTGCTGGTGGGGGAGAAGGGCGGATGGGCAAATACCAGCATAAAGGAACCGACAATCAGAAACGGCATTGCGGAAATAAATCCGTCCCGGATGGCCATGACATGCCGTTGACTGGATAATCTCCCTGCTATCGGACTAATGGTATTTTCAATGACGCCGAATACCGATTCGCTAATTCCGGACATATTCATCTCCTAGGCATTAAGCAGCGCCAGAGTATCGTTTAATATTTTTTCGCCGTTCATCATGCCGTAATCCATGCTGTTAATGACGGCTATGGGTTTATGCTGCTCATCGGCGATTATTTTAAAATCTTTCAATTTATATTTGATTTGCGGTCCCAGCAGGCAACAATCGTAATGGGGGAACTCCGCGGCGAACTCTTCCAGACCCACCGCATTGATTTCCACCTCTATTCCTTTTATTTCGGCGGCTTTTTGCATTTTCCTCACCACCATGCTGGTGGACATCCCGGCGGCACAGCATAAGAGTATTTTTTTCATAAGACGAGCCTTGTGATTATTGGTCTGGCAGCAGTATGACGCGAGAAAAAGAATCTCTGCAACCGGTTTCAGAAACCGGTTGCAGTTTTGTGATGGAGGTCAATTCTTGTTTCAGGATAAGTTTTTAGCGGATTTCTGATTAATGGAAATCAAGTCTGTAAGCTGGGTTAAAGAATTCAGGATGAAAGGTGTTCATGATACGGCCAAGCCAATTCATCATCCAACATAGATCTGACTATTTGCCGAGAGGTCAACCGTGTCTCGAACCATTATGCTAATTCCAACCGGTACCCATGTGGGGCTGACCAGCGTCAGTCTCGGCGTGATCCGGGCCATCGAGCGCAAGGGCGTGCGCCTGAGCGTATATAAGCCCATTGCCCAGCAGCGCGACGGCGCGAGTTTGCCGGACCAGACCACCGCCATCATTCGGGCCAATTCAGGGATCCCCGCCGCGCAGCCGCTGGCGATGGACTATGTGGAAACCCTGTTAAGCACCAATCGCCGCGATGTGCTGATGGAGGAGATTGTCGCCCGCTATCATGAAACCCGGCAGGACGCCGAAGTGGTCCTGATTGAGGGGCTGATGCTGACCCGTCGCCATCAGTTCGCCAATGGTCTGAACTACGACATCGCCCGGGCGTTGAACGCTGACATGGTTTTTGTCACCACCCTGGGGGCCGATTCACCGGCGCAGCTGAAGGCGCGGCTGGAGTTGGCCTGCGCCGGGTTCGGCGGCTGCCAAAACAAGAATATCGCCGGGGTTATCATCAATAAATGGCACGCCCCGGTGGATGAACAGGGCCGTACGCGCCCAGACCTGTCCGAACTGTTCGACGCCGCCAACCAACATGATGACGCCGCCGCGGATACCCGCCCCCGGTTTGCCGACAGTCCGCTAAAGGTCTTGGCCTGTATCCCCTGGAACTATGATCTGATAGCCACCCGCGCCGTGGATATGGCCGGGCATCTTCATGCCCACATCGTGAATGCCGGCGATCTGCAGACGCGCCGGGTGCAGTCCGTGACTTTCTGCGCCCGCGGTTTGGCAAATATGGCGCAGCACTTTCGCGCCGGCGCGCTGCTGGTCACCTGCGCGGACCGCCCCGAAGTGCTGGTGGCGGCCTGCCTGGCCGCCATGAACGGGGTGGCCATCGGCGCGGTCCTGCTCACCGGCGGCTATCCCATTCCCCCGGCCATTGCCACGCTGTGCGAGCGGGCGTTTCAGACCGGTTTGCCGGTGATGATGGTCAATACCAATACCTGGCAGACGTCCCTGAGTTTGCAAAGCTTTAATCTGGAAGTGCCGGCGGACGATCGTTTACGGGTGGAGAAAGTACAGGACTACATGGCCGGCTACATCGATAGCGGGTGGATTGATTCACTGAGCGCTGCCTCGGAGCATTCCCGCCGCCTCTCGCCGCCGGCATTCCGTTATGCCCTGACCGAACGGGCACGGCGGGCCGGCAAGCGCATCGTGTTGCCGGAGGGGGGTGAGCCGCGCACCATCCGGGCCGCCGCCATCTGTGCCGACCGGGGCATTGCCCATTGTGTCCTACTGGGCAATCCCGACGACATTCGCCGGGCGGCCGCGGCCCCGGGCGTGATTTTGGGTGACAATGTGGCGCTGCAGGATCCGGCGCCGCTGCGCGAGCGCTACCTGGGGGGCTGATGGAGCTGCGTAAAAGCAAAGGCATGACCGAAGTGGTGGCGCGGGAGCAATTGGAAGACAACGTGATGCTCGGTACCCTGATGCTGGAGGCTGGGGATGTGGACGGATTGGTTTCCGGCGCGGTACATACCACCGCCAATACCCTTCGTCCGGCGTTGCAGCTGATTAAACCGGCCCCGGGCAGTTCGCTGGTTTCATCGGTATTTTTCATGCTGTTGCCGGAGCAGGTGCTGGTATACGGCGACTGCGCCATCAATCCCGATCCGGATGCCGAACAGCTTTCGGAAATCGCCATTCAGTCCGCCGACTCGGCCGCCGCCTTCGGCATCGAGCCGCGGGTAGCGATGATGTCCTACTCCACCGGCACCTCGGGCACCGGCAGCGATGTGGATAAAGTGCGGGAAGCCACCGCGCTGGCGCGGCGCAAACGCCCGGATCTGGTGATTGACGGCCCGCTGCAATACGATGCCGCCATTATGGCCGACGTGGCGCGCACCAAGGCGCCGGACTCGCCGGTGGCCGGCCGGGCCACGGTCTTTATTTTTCCGGATCTGAATACCGGCAATACCACCTACAAGGCGGTACAGCGTTCCGCCGACCTGGTTTCCATCGGTCCGATGCTGCAAGGCCTGCGCAAACCGGTCAATGACCTGTCCCGCGGTGCCCTGGTGGACGATATTGTTTATACGATAGCCCTTACCGCCATCCAGGCCACGCAATAATCGCCGCCAAAAGAGGCGGCGTTTCATCCCGATGCCGGGCAACAATCCCCGGCATCGGGACGCAAATTAATGGCAATAATGATCATTGCATTGATATGCCTTCACCTCCTTTAGTAAACAAATCCCGCATATGAAAATATTCTGTGAAATATTATTTCCTGGCTATACTTTTAGGGTCAGACTGAATATGTGCTCATCCGGTTATATCGTGAACATTATTTAGTACGATATCACGGGAACAGTTCAAAAAAAATTTACAGGAGCTACACACATGGGCATCGGAACAATTGTACTTATCGTATTAATTTTACTTCTCATCGGCGCGCTGCCCAGCTGGCCGCATAGCCGTAGTTGGGGTTATTTTCCCAGCGGTATTCTTGGCGTTGTTGTGGTTATTCTGATTGTTTTGGTTCTGATGGGAAGGATCTGACCCGAAACAAGCTTAATGATGTAATACATAGAGATCTTTAGTGGAAATATACCCCAATCGGGTTTCATAATATCCACCGATATAGGGTTTCACCAGCCTGGCAGCCACATGGTAAAAAATGGGGATGCCGGGTGCGTCTTTTGCTAAAATATCTTCAGCTTCCTGATAATACTCCATTGCTTTTGAAACAGAGCTTGCGTCGGCCGCCTTTGTCAAGGCGCGATCGAAATCCGCGTTGCTGTATTTGGCATAATTGCCGCTATCCTGAGATCGGTAATTATTCAGAAACGTCGCAGGATTGCTGTAGTCGGCGTACCAACCTGTCCTCGACACTTCAAAATTACCGCTGCGCACGCTGCTGAACAGGGTTTTCCACTCCTGATTGCTTAACGTCGCCTCGACGCCCAGATTTTTCTTCCACATGGAGCTTGCCGCGATGGCGAGCCGCCGGTGGGTCTCGGAGGTATTATACAGTAGAGTGAATTTAAGCGGTCGCGTCTCGCCGAAGCCGGCCTGCGCCAAGAGTTTCTTTCCTTCGGCGATGCGCCGCTCCCGGGGCCAATGGGCATAGGCCGGCGGCGCCGGTTTAAAACCGCCGATGTCGGGCGCGCTGAACATATAGGCCGGCGTTTGCCCTTGCCCCATGATGTCAGCGGCGATAATCTCCCTGTCGAGTCCGAGATTCAGAGCCAGACGAACCCGTACGTCGTCAAAGGGCGGTTTGCCGGTGTTGATATCATAAAAATAGGTGCCGAATTGCGGCGAAATGCGTACCTCATCGCCCAATTTTTTTTTCAGCGCGGCAAACTGGATTTCCGGTACGGTTTTAACAATATCGATTTCATCGCTTCTATAGCGGTTCAGCGCGGAATTTTCCGACACGAGGGACAAGAAGGTCACCTTGTCGATTATCGTATGTTCGTTATCCCAATAGCGGCCGTTGCGAACGCCCACGACCTTTTCATTCACCACCCATTCCTGCAGGGTAAAAGGTCCGCTGCCGGCAAATTTCCCCGGCTGGGTCCAGGTATCGCCCCACCGATGAATAAGTTCGCTGTTCACCGGCGCCAATGCCTGATGGGCCAGCATGTCCATAAAATAAGACAGCGGCTGGTCCAGCCGGATCTCAAGCGTAAGGTCGTCCAATGCCTTGATGCCCAGGGCTTCAGGCGGTTTTTTGCCCGCGACGATATCCGCCGCATTCGCTACCTGCATATTGGCGAGATAGCTGGCATAGGGGGAGGCGGTATCAGGTGAGACCAGGCGCCGCCAGCTCGATACCACATCACGGGCGGTGAGGGCGTCGCCGTTGGACCAGGTGAGATGGGGCCGCAAATGGAATATCCACAGGGTAGGCTGTTTTTGCTCCCAGCTTGCCGCCAGCCGGGGCTCGACGGTGCCGTCATCGTTAACCGCCACCAGCCGTTCGAAAAAATCGTTGATAATGGCGAATTCGTTGTCGCTTTCCGCCTTGTGCGGGTCGAGTGACGCCGGTTCGGCGATATTTTGCCGCACGATTTCCTGCCGGGCGGCCAATTCAGCCCCAGGCGGCACAGCGGCGGCGAAGGCGGGGGCTGCGGGCAGCAGCGCCAGGCCGATGCAAAGGGACAAGACATATTGCCCGCCGGAAAACAAAGAACACGCAGTCATAAGAAGCTCTCCTCGATGAAGGTGGAATAGACGTTTTTGATGTTGTTACCCAGTCTACCCACCTGCTTGTCAACCGGGTGTAAATCCCCTGTGTCGGCTATGATTGACTCATGCGCCGCCGGCGCTTTTGTAAAAAACCATCTGCTGTTTTCGACGCTATAGGAGGAAATCTATGGGGCGTATTATCATATTTATGCTATTGGTGTTGTTTGCCGGACCGTTATGGGCCCAGCCCAACCCGGTGGTGCATACCGGTACCCTGATGGGAAGGGACGGTAAAAGTCTGGGTAAGATAACCGTTACCGAGGCGCCAAAAGGGGTGATCTTGCGTATCGAGGCGACGGGCATATCCCCCGGCTGGCACGGCGTGCATTTCCATGAAAAGGGATCGTGCAGCGCCAAGGATAAATTCAACGACGCCGGTTCCCATGTGCACAGCGAGATGCCCGTGGTGCACGGCATCCTGAACGGCAACGCCAACGACGCGGGGGATTTGCCCAATGTGTTTGTCGGCGCCGACGGCAAGCTGACCGTGGAACTCTATTCCACGCTGGTGGCGGTGAGTCCCGGCAACGGACGTCCCGCCTTGCTGGATCAGGACGGTTCTTCCTTGATTATCCACGGCAAACCCGATGATTACGAAAGCCAGCCCATCGGCGGCGCCGGCGAACGTATCGCCTGCGCGGTGATCCAGTAAATCCGCCGCCGGTTGTTACCGGCGGCGTCACCCGTCATCGTTGGTAAGCATCCGGCTGCCGGGGCTGAAGAATTTCTGCGGGATAAAGCGGTCAAAACCTTTCTCTTTGCAAAATGCCTGGAATTGGCTGAGGTTATGCACATCGGCTTTTTGATAAATCTGTTGTAATTTATTCTCTATGGTCCGGTGCGAACGGTTGAGTCGTTTGGCGATATTTTTACTGGGCATGGATTGCAGGGCGAAAAAAATCACGTCCAGTTCTCCTTCAGTAAACAGATTTTCCGGCGGGTAGAAGCGAAAGAATCCCGGCTGCTCGCCGTTGAGATGCTTTAGCAGAGAGAAGTTTTCAAATTGCCGGGCATGAAATATTGTGCCGACACATTGGGCCGTGGAATTGTCAAACAAAGGAAATTTATCAAAATAATAAGGCTTTAATATTTGCTCAGGACCATAGCAATGAATTTCCAGCGAACACAGCCGGTCTTGAACCGCCAGGGTATTACGATCGTGCTCTTTGAAAACCAGGCAAATCTCGCAATGGAGCACGGCAGTTCATCATCATAATATCCTTCAATACTCATTGATGCAGGATTAATATTGATCAGCTCATAATAAGCTTTATTTGCATAAACATACTGCGAATAGATATTTTTAACGCCCCAGGGTTCCCTCGATGTCTCCCATAAAAGAAGAAGCTGCTGCGATATATCGATGGAATACTTTTGAAAGGCTTCAAAGGCTTGACTGATATTGCGATCCATTTATCTATCATCCAATATATTATTATCTGAAATATCAATTGACCTTGCCATCAGTCAATCGGTGAAAAACAGACGTAAACGGCCAATAAAATATTTGAAAAATAATTAAATATTAAATGAATGATGTTTATTTTATTATATTATAGTTGACGATAATGCCTTTTGCGTATTTCATCAGTGTGCGTTTCCTTTTTTTAACAAAAAACTGGCGGTACCACAAATTTTTATGCTTTAATTTGTCTTCTTTTATCAGAATGTTATTTGAACGAAAGAATAATATCATTTTTTATTATTTTTTTTCGTTCCGAGCACGTCTTGATTATTCATGGCGTCCCGGAGCAATACCCGCGGGCGGCTATTTTGAGATCAACCCTATTACCAGTCGGGATCTGTTATGCGCCTATTGGATAAACACGCGATTGAACATATCAGTATCGGCGCCTCGCTTATGGCGAGCGGCGGCGGCGGCGATCCATACATCGGCAAAATCATGGCGCTGAAGGCCATAGAGGAACACGGCCCGCTGGCATTGGTTTCCGTCGGGGAGCTGTCGCCGGATGATTTGCTGCTGTCCACCGGCATGATAGGGTCGCCCACGATCATGATGGAAAAAGTGCCGAACGGTAATGAATCCGTCGCCGCCTGCCGGCTGATGGAAAGGCGGCTGGGCAGGAAAATCGCCGCTATCTATCCCATCGAGGCCGGCGGAATCAACTCCCTGCTGCCGCTGGCCACCGCTTCGCGCCTGGGCCTGCCGGTGGTGGATCTGGACGCCATGGGACGGGCCTTCCCCGAGTTCCAGATGACGACATTTCATCTCGAGGGCGTGGGGGCGTCGCCTTTTGTCGTGGTCAACGAAAAATACGATTCCTGCGTGGTGGAAGCCGACGACAATCATATGGCGGAGAAGTTTGCCCGTGCGGTTTCGGTGAAGATGGGAGGCGCGGCCATTTTTGCCGCTTATCCCGTTTCCCCGGCGCAGGCGGCGAGATCGGGCATTACGGGATCCCTGAGCTTTATGCAGAACGTCGGCCGGATGGTGGAGCAGGCACGCCGCGATAAATCCGGCATGGTATCCATGCTGACGAAGGCGCTGGGGGGCTATGTCTTGTTCCGCGGTAAGGCCGTCAACGTGGATCAGCGCAGTGAAGGAGGCTTTACCCTGGGGGTGGCGGCGTTCGCCGGCGTGGATGACCAAAAGGGCAGGCAGTTCGAGGTTTATTTTCAAAACGAATATCTGCTGGCCCGATGCGGGGCCGCTCCGGTTTGCATGACCCCCGACCTGATTATCCTGTTGGATGAGGATACCGGCCTGCCGATCCTGAGCGAACGATTACGCTACGGCGTGCGGGTGGCGGCATTGGGCGTCCCGGCCAACGAAAGATGGCGCACGCCGCGCGGCATCGAAGTGGCAGGCCCCCGCTATTTCAATTACGACACTGATTTTATCGCGGTTGAAACCTTGGCCGCCGGAAACGGGGAACATGACCATGACCATGACATATAGAATCGGAATCGACGTCGGCGGAACCAACACCGATGCCGCCTTGCTTAACCGGCATAGCATCGTTGTCGCCCGTACCAAGCGGCCCACCACGGCGGATATCATGTCGGGAATCGACGATGCCATAACCGCCTTGCTCGGCGAGGCCGATATCGATAAGTCCGCCATCAGGCGGGCCATGCTCGGTACGACCCACTGCACCAACGCCATTGTTGAACGCAAGGGCCTGAACCCGCTGGCTCATTTCCGGCTGGGGGCGCCGGCTACCCTTGCCATACCGCCGTTAAGCGATATTCCCGACGATTTGCGCCGCCTGTTGTCAGACCGGCTGTTTATCGTGGGCGGCGGTTACGAATATAACGGCGACCCGCTGGCGCACCTTGACGAAGCGCTGATTCGCAGATACCTGCGGGAAGTGAAAGGGCAGGTGGATTCGATTTCCGTCTGCGGCGTCTTTGCGCCGGTGTCGGACGTCCAGGAACGGCGGGTGGCGGTGCTGGCGCGGGAAGAGCTGGGGCCGGAGATTGCTCTTTCCCTGTCAGGAGAAATCGGATCCATCGGTTTACTGGAGCGTGAAAACGCCTGTATTTTAAATGCCGCGCTGCATGGTGCCGTCCGCGATATCACCGAGGGGTTTCGATATGGCGCTGCGCCGGCACGACATCCACGCGGAGATTTATTTCGGGCAGAACGACGGCACCCTGATGACGCTGCGGCAGGCGCGGGCCTTCCCCATACATACCGTCGCCTCCGGTCCCACCAACAGCATCCGCGGGGCATCGTACCTGGCGGACGTGCGTGATGCCCTGGTGGTGGATGTCGGCGGTACCACCACCGATATCGGCATATTGTCGAAAGGGTTCCCGCGGGAATCGAGCCATGCCGCGGAAATAGGCGGAGTGCGAACCAACTTTCGCATGCCGGACATTATTTCCATCGGGCTGGGGGGCGGTTCCATTGTCACGGTGGGCGCCGGCAACAGCATCCGTATCGGCCCTGAAAGCGTGGGATATGAATTAACACGGCGCGCCTTGATTTTCGGCGGCGACACCATAACCGTCACCGATATTTCGGTGGCGAAGGGTCTGATGCATCTGGGAGATAGCCGGCGGATCCGGCATTTATCCGCCGAACTGGTGGAGCGGGCTTATACGCGCTATGTCGGCATGGTGGAGGATGCGATAGACCGGCTGAAAACCCAAGACGATCCCATACCGGTGATTCTGGTGGGGGGCGGGGCCGGGTTGCTGCCCACCCGATTGCGGGGCGCCTCGAAGGTTATCAGGCCGGTGAATGCCGATGTGGCCAATGCCGCCGGGGTGGCCCTCGCCCAGGTCAGCGGCAGCGTCGATACCATTGTGTCCCTGAGACACCGGGATCGGGAGAGCTGGCTGGCGGATGCCGCCCTCATGGCGCGGGCAGCGGCCATCACGGCGGGAGCGATCCCGGGCACCGTCGAAATCATCGATCTTGATACCTTGCCCCTGGCCTATATGCCCGGCAATGCCGTGCGCATACGCGCTAAAGCGGTGGGGAGCCTGAAGTTCTGAAACGACGGAGCCGGGGGGTATTCGTTACTCTATACCCGGATATCTTCGCTTCTTAACATGGAAGAACCTTAACCTGTAATGATGCGCATGTAGTGTGCGGGAGAAGTAGCATGTGTAATTCCGGTTCCTGCTTTTACCAATTCCTGTTCAAAAGCAATCTCGAGTTCAGCCGAAAGTGTGACGGCAGTACGGTGATTTACGGCACCCTGAATTTAACCTCCAGCGGTATTACCCATATACCCCCAAAGCTTGTCGTCATAAATTCAATTATCATAAGATATTCCCAGCTGGAAAGTTTACCCAGCGAGCTGCGGGTCATTGAAGATCTGGACTTGAAAAACTCGCCCATCAAAACATTGCCCGAGGATTTACAAGTGGGCGGCAATGTATTTCTGGAAAATTCCCAAATAAGCGAATTACCGGATAACCTGAGCGTCGAAGGCGGTTTGGATCTGGAAAACACGCCCATTGCTACCTTGCCAAAAAACCTTTTTGTCGGTGATTACCTCAATATCCAGGGGACTAACATCACTGCCTTGCCGGAGGATTTGTATGTCGGCCGGAATCTGCTGCTGGATGCCGATAAAATTGCCCATAACGCCGCTTTTGCACAAATTCTGGCGCAAGGGGTAATCTGGCCGCGCCAAGATTGGGGAGGGGGTAAGCGCGTCACCGCCCGGACTGAGGCCGGGCACAGCGCGGTCTACTGAACAGGCACGGGCAAAGGCGTTCCATCACACCTTGGCGCGCCATCGTTTATGCCGGCAATCGGCGGCGCGTAATGACGCATAAAGCTCTGCCCGTGCAGCTAAATAACTGCGCCTAATAGTAGATCACCGAAGGGAACTCAATCCGGTTTGAGCGATCTGATCAATCGCCAAACATCACAAATCACCAACCGGACTGAGTTATGCCGATCATAGCACCCATACCCAGAAATGAACGACGCCAGATGCAAAAAATTGTCCAGAAAACGGCAGATAAGAATCATGCCAGACGCCTTATCGCCATGTTGATGTTGCACCGGGGTGAATCGCTGACTTGCGTTGCTAAAACCCTATGTGCCGCCCGTTCTTCCGTCGGACGCTGGATTAATTGGTTCACGTTATTTGGTATTGAAGGCCTGAAAAGTCTGCCACCGGGCCGTCAAAAAAAATGGCCTGTCGACGCCATGCTGCGAATGCTCAATTTGCTTGTTCAGCGCTCCCCGCAAGATTTTGGCTATCTGCGCTCACGCTGGAGTACCGAGATGTTAACGATTGAAATTAATAAGTTATTTAACTCTACGTTGCATCCTGGCTCACTTCGCCGTTGGTTGCCAGGAGCCGGCATTGTCTGGCGCAGAGCAGCTCCGACCTTGCATATTCGGGATCCTCACAGGGAAGAAAAGCTGGCTGCAATTGATGAGGCATTGGCAAAGAACAGTGCTGAACATCCCGTGTTTTACGAGGATGAAGTTGATATCGATCTCAACCAAAAATCGGCGCGGACTGGCAGAAAAAGGTCAGCAGAAACGCATCCCTACGCCGGGTAAAATGAAAACATTACCTTGCAGGTGCGCTGCATGCTGGAACGGGCAGAGTGGATTACGTGAGTGGAACACGTAAAACTCAGGCTTGTTCATCGATATGCTATGCCAGCTGAAAAGCACGTATCGCAGCGCCAAAACGATCACCCTTATTGTCGATAATTACATCATTCACAAAAGTAAAAGACATTGAAGTGGTTGAAGAAGAATCCAAAATTTATTCTTATTTATCAGCCGATTTACTCGCCATGGGTGAACAAAATAGAGCTCTTATGGTTAGCATTACACGAAACGGTGACCCGCAATCATCACTGTAAAACAATGTGGGAGTTACTAAAAATGTCAGACAATTTATGAAAACCGCATCACCTTTCCCAGGCAACAAACCTGGACTAACAAAAGTGGAGCGGTAATAGGCGCAGTTATTTAGTCACTCCTCGTCAAAAGCCATCAGCTCCCGGGCGACTGACGCAGGTTGCTCTTCCGCAAGAAAGTGGCCGCAGGACACGATCGTGCCGCCACGCACGTTATCGACAAATGCCTTGAGCGCAGCAGCCATGTCCGCAATAGAACCTTGGTCTGAACCAAGGCCCAGCACCGGCATATTCAGTTTTCCCCGTGCGCTGAGTTCCCGGTTTTGCTGCGCGGACAAATCTACCGCGCGGTAATAGGCGAGACCGGCGCGCAAACCGCCGTCCTTCCTGAAAACGCGCAAATACTCTTCCACGTCACTGTCCGAAAAAGTATCGGGATTAGCGGTCTTTCTGCGCAGGAACCAATTTAGATACTCGCGCTCTTTGCCCGTAATCAACGTCTCCGGCAGGTCGGGCACCGCATGAAACGCGAAGTGCCAGGTGCGCCACGCACGCTGCGGCGCGGTCGGCAGAGCATCCGGCAGGGTTATCCCCGGAATGCCCGCATCAAGCAGTACCAGACGTCTCACTTCGTTGCCAAAAAGTGCCGAATACGAATATGCCACCCACGCGCCTACGTCGTGGCCCGCCATGAAATAGCCGCTGACGCCGAGTTGCTGCAATAAGCCATGAACCGAAAGAGCCAGGCTTTTCGTGTCGTAGCCGGTCAACGGACGGTCGGAATCCCCTTGTCCGGGCAGGTCCAGCGCTATTATCCGATAGCGCCCGGCGAGCAGCGGCATGACCTTGCGCCATGCGTACCAGCTCTGTGGAAAGCCGGCGAGAAGGACAACCGTGTCGCCGTCTGCGCGTCCTCCCGATACGTAATGCAGCCTCACACCGTCGACGGCGGCGAATCGATGCGTGAAACCGTGCAGTCCGGCGGCCGGGCGGGAAGCCGGTTCGGCCTCAATCATTCGAACCGTTGAGGGAGAAACCGGGTTGGATTGCGGCTGTGTCATAAATGCTCCTGGAGAAAGTGATAAATAAGATTTCATGCTGCCGGTATTTGGAAATGATCAATTCCAAATTGGTTAAATTTTTAACTGAGCAGGCGCATGGCCTGTTCGGCCGCCGCCAGCATTTCAGAACGGGCGCGCCCGGCCTTGCCGATCACACGAAACCCCTGCAGCATGCTCAGCAACAGACATGCGGTGGCCTCCGTATCGATTCCCGCGGGAATGGAGCCATCGGACTGGCCGAGCCGGATCAGGCCGCACAGTATTGACTCCACGCGATGCAAGGCGCTTGTCACGAGGTCAGCCATCGCTGAATCAAAGGTAGCGAGCTCGATGGCGCTGGCCGCAACCAGACAGCCGCGCCGGCCTTCTTCGCCGTGTGAGGTCTCGGCGTAGAAGATGAGCATGGCTCTTAGCTTGTCGAATCCCGTGGTCTCGGTTTCCAGGCGCTTTTCCAACTGCGCATGGCGCGTGCTGGTATAGCGGTGAAATGCACGGAGAAAAAGCTCGCGCTTGTCGCCGAAAGCTTTATAAATGCTGCCGGCCGACAGCTGCATCGCCGCACTGATATCGGTGATGGAGGCTGAGCTGAAACCGCGTTCGCGGAACAACGGCACTACCGCATCTATGGCTGCGTCAATGTCGAATTCTCGCGGCCGGCCCGCGCTGCGCGGGGACTTTGGTGATATAGGCGATGTAGGCATGGCAGTATAATAGGAAACGATCGTTTCCTAGTCAAGGGGCATCGTCGCCGGCCGCTCGATAAGCTGAGGGGTTTATGCCGACAGGGGCGATAGACTCCACGTCCAGCTTTTGATACGCCTGCTCCAGCAGGGCGATATCCTGCGGGCGCGCGCTGGCGTGCATGTTGCGCACCGTCGGCACATCAAGAGCTATCGGCCGGCATAAGGTATAATCCCTGACCCGCAGTTCCGGCGGGATAGAGGTAAAGATAGCCGTCGACGGTACGTCAAACCCCGCCGCCGCATGTACCGCCGCCGAATCCGACGAGAGGACGAAGCGGGCATGCTTTATCCAGGACAGGAACTGTGGGGTATCGGTTGCATATCCGGCTATATCAACATAATGGGCAGAGTCCAGCGGACCGAAGCCCAGCACCGGGCAGGCGAAGCGCCGCCATAGGCGCTCCACAAAGGATTTATGCATCATCACCGGGATACTGCGCAGCGGAGTACTGGCGCCGGGGCAAAACAAGACATACTCATTTTCCCGCCAGGGGGCGGGCGGCAGCGGCAGACAGAGGCGCTGCAGCCAGCGGTTAGCCTTGAGGCCCGTCGGCACGGCGGCGGGATCAACCCCCAATGAGCGGAGAAAAAAGTCAATCATCGGCATGGCGGCAAAGGCCGGCCGGAAAAGATGATTGCCCAAATCGATACGGGGCTCTGGACCGCACACTTCCGTCAGCGTCCGGGGCAGCCAGCGCATTTCCCCAATGATGCCGGCCGCCATGTGATAGAGCGACTCCACATAGGCCGGCGCCCGGCCAGGCCGGTAAAGCACCGCATGCAGGGCTGGATTGAAAAAGCGCAGCGCCTCGACGGCGGTGAGGCCGATAATGGAATCACCGAGGGCCACCCCCATGCCGTTGACGATATGCACGGCGGACAGGCGCGCATAATCAAGAGTAAACGCCGCGGCCGCGGCATTAAAAAAGCCGGCCTGGGAATATAAGCTGCGATAGCAGCCGATCTCCCGCTGCTGCTCGATATCGTAAGAGGCCACCACGTGCCCGTCGCCGGTTAACAGGCTGCCGGGATGAAACAGCGCGTCATCGCCGCTTATGATGTCCGTGGCAATACCCTCCCTGGGTTTAACCCCATGGGTAACAGCTTCAGCGTAAACATCTGCCGCCGTCCAGGCCGAGGGTCTGGCCGGTGACATAACGGCTTTTAAACAGATAATTCACCAGATCCACAATTTCCATTTCTCCCGGTTCAATCTTCATCAGGGTTTTATTCAGCACATGCCGGCGATATTCCTCATCGTCCTGCTCATTAAACAGAATCAGGGCCGGGGCGATGGCGTTGACTTTGACATCGGGGGCCAATTTGCGGGCAAAGGACCGGGTCATATTGTCCAGGGCGGCCTTGCTGGCCGCATAGGCGATATGTTTTTTGCTGCCTTTTTCAACGGCGAAGTCGGTGATATGAATGATATCCGCCGCCGCATGCCCCTGGTCCCGCAGGCAGGGTTCGAGGGCCAGGTTTAGCAGATAGGGGGTATAAACGTGAATTTGCAGCATCGCGGCCATGGTGTCTTCCGGCGGCGTTTCCGCGCTTTCCGCCACCCATGCGCTGGCATTATGGATAATCGCCCGCAGCTTGCCGCTATAGGCCTTGACCTGTTCCGCGAAGGCGTAAATACCGCGGTTATCCGAAAAATCAGCCTGTATACAGTGGGCGCCCAGGGATGCCAGCGTATCGAGTGCCGGGTAGTACTGGCGGTAACTGACGATGACCGGAATTCCCTGTCGCAGCAGGGATTCCGCCAACGCCAAACCGATACGGCGCGCACCGCCGGTAATCAGTAACGGCGCGGGGGGGGGTATCTTTGGCAAACACGTCTCCTGAATTCATTGGCTTATACCCGCCATACTTCAGGTTGCAGGTGCTTCGCCTGTCCTGCAACCCGAATTACCGTGGGTATGGTGTCATGGAATTCCGACATTATATCGACAAAAATTTCCCGCGCTCCACTACTCTTTAATCCAGGTCTATAACTCAGGCGGTCAGGCTTTCCCTCACCCTGCTTTTACGGCTGACCAGGGTGCGCAATGCGACATAAAACACCGGGGTCAGGAACAAACCGAACAGGGTGACCCCCAGCATGCCGGCGAATACCGTAATGCCGGTGACGCCGCGCACTTCCGCGCCGGCGCCATGGCCCAGAATCAGCGGCACGGTACCGGCAATGAAGGCGATGGAGGTCATGACAATCGGCCGCAGCCGCAGGCGGCAGGCTTCCAGTGCCGCCTCGACAATGCTTCGGCCCTGCATTTCCAGTTCGCGGGCGAACTCCACAATCAAAATAGCGTTTTTACAGGCCAGACCCATCAATACCACCAGCCCCACCTGGACAAAGACATTATTGTCGCCGCCGGTGAGCCAGACGCCGAACAGCGCGGAGAGCATGGTCATGGGCACAATCAGGATCACCGCCAGCGGCAGCGTCCAGCTCTCATAAAGGGCCGCCAGCACCAGGAACGCCAGCAACACCGCCACCGGGAAGACGATAAGCGCCGTATTGCCCTGGGTGGACTGCTGGTAGCTCAAATCGGTCCATTCGATATTCATGCCGAAGGGCAGCACATGGCTTGCTATCGCGCTTACTTTTTCCATTGCCTGGGCGGAGGAGAGAATACGCGGATTGGCGTCGCCGATAAGGTCCGCCGCCGGGTAACCGTTATAGCGGATCACCGGATCCGGTCCGTATGTGGTGCCCAGGGTCACCATGCTGCCGATGGGCACCATTTCCCCTTTATTGTTGCGGGTGCGCAGATTGGCGATATCGCCGGTACTCTGGCGGAACGGGGCGTCCGCCTAGGCGAAGACCTGCCAGGTGCGCCCGAATCGGTTAAAGTCATTGATATAGGTGGAACCCAGATAGGTTTGCAGCGTAGCGAACAGTTCGGTGAGCGGCACTCCCTGCGCCTTGGCTTTATCCCGGTCGACGCGGGCGTCCAGCTGCGGCACATTGGCCTGATAGGCGCTGATGGGGAATTGCATCCCCGGCGTCTGGGCAATGGTGCCGGACATGGCGTTAACCGCGTTTTGCAGCGCGCCGTAGCCCAGGCCGGCGCGGTCCTGGATATACAGTGAATATCCGGAGCCCTGGCCCAGGCCCAGAATGGGCGGCGGCATGATGGAAAACGCAAAGCCTTCCTGAATCTGGCTGATTTTGGCGTTGATCTCGGCGTTGATCTCAAGGGCGGTGCGATGCCGTTCGCTCAGGGGTTTCAGGGCGAAAAATACCGTGCCGGTATTGGGTGTATTGGTGAATTGCAGAGCGTTAAGACCCGGAAACGATACCGCGTCGCTGACGCCTTCGGTATTCATGCCCATGGCGCTGATTTTGCGAATGACCGCATCGGTACGGGCCAGGGACGATCCTTCAGGCATTTTCACGCCGGCGATGAGGTAGAGTTTATCCTGGGTAGGGATAAATCCGCCCGGCACCGCTTTAAACATCACCCCCGCGCCCACCAGCAACAGGATATAGACCGCGAATACCGCCCCGCGCCGGTTGAGGGTGCGGGCGACGGCGCGCTGATAGCGATGGGAGCCGGAAGCGAAAAAGCGGTTAAAGGGCCGGAACAGCCAGCCGAGCAAATGGTCTATCAGGCGCGTCGGCATGTCTTTCGGCGCGTCGTGGGACTTCAGCAGCAGGGCCGCCAGGGCCGGCGACAGCGTCAGGGAATTGATGGCCGAAATCACCGTGGAAATGGCGATGGTCACCGCGAACTGCTTGTAGAACTGGCCGGTCACGCCGGACAGAAACGCCATGGGGACAAACACCGCGCACAGCACCAGCGCGATGGCGACAATAGGGCCGGACACCTCGCGCATGGCCTGGTGGGCGGCTTCCACCGGGCTGCGTCCCTCGGAGATATTGCGCTCGACGTTCTCCACCACCACGATGGCGTCATCCACCACGATGCCTATGGCCAGCACCAAGCCGAACAGGCTGAGCGTATTAAGGGAAAAGCCCAGCAAATAGAGGATGGAAAAGGTGCCGATGACGGATATGGGCACCGCCAGCAGCGGGATAATCGACGCGCGCCAGGTCTGCAGGAACAGGATGACCACCAATACCACCAGTATCACCGCCTCAAACAGGGTCTGGATCACGGCGTGAATGGAGTCGCGCACGAAAATGGTCGGGTCGTAAGGGGCTTTCCAGGTCATGCCCTGGGGAAAGCGGGTGGCCAGTTCGGCCATTTTTGCCCGTACCGCGTTGGACAGGTCGATGGCGTTGGCGCCGGGGGACTGAAAGATGCCGATGCCGACCGCTTCCTGGTTGTTTAACTGGGAACGCAAGGCATAGCTGCCGGCGCCCATTTCAATGCGGGCCACATCCCGCAGCCGTACCACCTCGCCGTCATCGCCGCTTTTGAGAATGATATTGCCGAACTCTTCCTCGTTTTCCAGCCGGCCCCGGGCATTGATGGATAATAAGAAGTCGCTGGTGGTGGGCATGGGCTCAGCCCCCAGCTGACCGGCGGAAACCTGCACATTCTGTTCGCGGATAGCGGCCACCACGTCCGAGGCGGTCAGTCCGCGCGACGCTACTTTTTGCGGATCGAGCCACACGCGCATGGCGTACTCGCCGGCGCCGAACACCTGGATTTGACCGACGCCGGGCAGGCGGGCCAGTTCGTCCTTGACGTTGAGGGTGGCGTAATTGCGCAAATATAATGAATCATATTTGCCCGACGGGGAGGTCAGATGTACCACCAGGGTCATGGTGGGGGATTGTTTCTGGGTGGTGACGCCCTGGCGAACCACATCGTCGGGCAGCCGGGCCTGAGCCTGCGCCACCCGGTTTTGCACCTGCACCTGGGCCTGATCCGGGTCCGTACCGGGGCGGAAGGTCACGGTGGTCACCAGGACGCCGTCCGAACCGGCGACGGATTTCATGTACATCATGTTTTCCACGCCGTTGATCGCTTCTTCCAGCGGCGTCGCCACCGTTTCGGCGATTTCCTTTGGATTGGCGCCAGGATATTGCGCCCGCACCTGCACGCTGGGAGGCACCACCTCAGGATATTCGCTGATAGGCAACAGCGGGATGGCAATAATGCCGGTGACAAAAATAATGATAGATAAAACGGCGGCAAAATTGGCCGATCGATGAAAAACCGGGAAAAGTCCATGGCAGCGGGTTCCTTGACGGGCCTAGTTAAGCACGGTGGCGGCTGGAGCCGAGGTCATCGGCACGTTTTGGCGTTAACCGGCATGCCGGGCATGAATATTTTTTGCACGCCGTCGATGACCACCCTATCGCCGGGCGCCAGTCCTTCCTGTACCACCAGCATGCCGTCAAATTCGCGGCCGGGGGTGATATCGCGCCGTTGCGCTTTGCCCGTGCTGTCCAGCACGTACACGAACTTGCGGTCCTGGTCGGTTACCACGGCTTTGTCGTCAATCAGCATGGCATTGAAACGTTGACTTGCGGGCAATTGCACGCGGGCGAACAGGCCGGGGGTAAAGCGCCGATCGCGATTGTCCAGCAATGCGCGCATGCGAATGGTGCCGGTGCTGGGGGCTAGCTGATTATCGAGAAAATCGATTTTGCCGGTGTGGGGATAGCCCTCTTCACCCACCAGGGCGATGT
Source organism: Sodalis ligni (assembly GCF_016865525.2). Classification (NCBI taxonomy): domain Bacteria; kingdom Pseudomonadati; phylum Pseudomonadota; class Gammaproteobacteria; order Enterobacterales; family Bruguierivoracaceae; genus Sodalis; species Sodalis ligni. The sequence continues at coordinate 2,597,399 of NZ_CP075169.1, forward strand.
GCACTTCCTGCGGGCGATTGCCGCCGTTGGCCCGGGCCAGCCCCTGATAGCGCAGGAAGGTGCTTTCATCCACATCAAAATAGACATACACCGTATCCAGGGAGACCAGGGTCGTGAGCACGCTGGCGCTGTCGCCGGCGGTGACCAGGTTGCCGGCGGTAATCTGCGCGCTGCCTGCGCGGCCGTCGATGGGGGCGGTAACGCGGGTGAAATCCATATTCAACTGGGCGGTATCCACCGCGGCCTGGGCCGACAGCACATTGGCCTGGGCCTGTTCGGCGGCGGAGCGGCGTTGTTCGCCCTGTTCCGCCGAGACGGCGCTGGTGCTCAGCAGTTTTTCCGTGCGTCCCGATTCGCTGCGGGCCAGCTTCGCCTGGGTAACGGCGCCGGCAAGTTCCGCCTTGGCCTGTTGCAGGGCGGCGCGGTAGGTGCGGTCGTCGATGGTGAAGAGCACATCGCCCTTATGGACTTCCTGGCCTTCCTTGAAATTCACCCGGTCGATATAGCCGGATACCCTGGGCCGCAGCTGTACGCTTTGCACCGCTTCGACGCGGCCGTTAAAGGTATCCAGCGGCTCTATTTGCTTGAGCAAAACCGGGGCGACGCTGACGGAGGGCGGCGGCGGGGCGGTCTGCACCGCGCTGCCGGCATCACAGCCGGCCAGTTGCAGCGCCAGCAGCACAGCGGGTAAAACCAGGCTGTACCTGGCATGTTCCAAGGGGTAGCGAAAAACGTTAATGTCTGTCATGGAGGAAGCCCTGATGTTAAGAAGATGCGCTGAATCCAACGGCATCCTCGATGATTTAATTGCAACTATTATAAATACACTTAAAGCGCAAATTGTAGGAAGGCAGTTAATAAAATGCAAGTGTTATTGTTGCTTTTTAAGGCGCTAAAAAGAGGGTCTATAACGAGCCGCTCCGGGCATGGCGGGCTGCTTCGGATCTATTATGTCCAGTACGTTATAGTAAAGTGATGAAATCGTTTTGCCCGAAAGGGCGGTATCTGCCCATCGATGAGGGGGGGATTAATCCGCCGGGGGAAGATTCGCCGATGCCGGCGCGGCGCCGCCGTCCTGCGCCGAAAGGCGGCGATCCTTTTCGTGCAGTTCCCGCAGGGCATCGGCGACGGTACGCCGTGCCAGTACCTCAAGGCAGGCCTGCTCGGCTTCGCCGGCCAGTGTGTCGAAAAACCAGCCGGTATTGGCCGACACCAGGCAACACTGCGGTACGTCGGGACGCTTGCCCCACAGCGGCTTGTCGTCCATGACGGACAGATAAATATCCTGCAGGGAGATTTGGTCCGCCGGCCGGCCGAGATGGATGGAACCCTGGCGGCCGTGGGTGGACATAATGATTCCGTCCCGGGTCAGCGGCACCATCAGTTTACGGACAAAACTCGGGTTCGCCTGTAAACCGGTGGCAAGAATGGCGCTGGTGGCCCTGGTTCCGTTCTGCTGAGCGTCGGCAACGCTCAACACCATTTGCAGAGCGGTGGGAAAGCGTAGATCAATCATGTATTCATTCTCGCGCTGTCCGGAGAATTAGCTTTATTAAAATCCATTTTTAATAGTTACATATCTGCGACGGAGAATCCAGTCCCGGTTTATTATACCGCAGGAGAATATCGGTTGCCGAGGATATTGCCGGCCCAAACCGGCCGCTCGGCTACGGCCGACGATCAGAATCCCACCGCTTGCCCATCCCGACGGGTGTCGCTGGCGGCCACGTAGCCGTGATCGCTGTCGGTTGACAGCCGCCAGATAAACTGGCCAGAGCCGAAATCCATATAGGGATCGTTGACAGTATGGAGCTGGTGCCCCTGCTGCTGCAACTGCGCCATCACCGCCGGGTCAAAGGTGGATTCCAGATCCAGGGTAAAATCACGGTTGACCTTCCAGCGGGGCGCATCGCAGGCCGCCTGAGGCTGCTGATGAAAATCCAGCATCCGCACCAGCGTCTGCACATGGCCCTGCGGCTGCATGTCGCCGCCCATCACGCCGAAACTCATCTGCGCCCGGCCGTCCTTGGTGAGGAACGCCGGGATAATGGTATGGAAAGGCCGCTTGCCCGGCGCCACCACGTTTGCCGAACGCGGGTCGCTGGAAAATCCCGCGCCGCGGTTCTGCAGGCTGACGCCATACTCCGGCACCACCACCCCGGATCCGAAGCCCATATAGTTGGATTGGATAAACGACACCATCATGCCGCTCTCGTCGGCGGTGCTGAGATAGACCGTTCCGCCGGCGGCGGGCCTGCCCGGCTGGGGCAGGGCGGCCTTGCGCGGATCTATCATGGCCGCGCGTTGGTCCAGATACGCATCCGCCAGCATATCGGCGGGAGTGATTTCCATGGCGGCCGGATCCGCCACGTAGCGGTAAACATCGGCAAAGGCCAGCTTCATGGCCTCGATTTGCAGGTGCTGAACCTGGGCGCTGTCCAGCGGCAGTGACGACAGATCGAACCGCTCCAGAATCCCAAGGGCTATCAAGGCGGCGATGCCCTGGCCGTTAGGGGGGATTTCATGCACTTCGTAGCCGCGATAGGTCCGGCTGATGGGGGTGACCCACTCGGGACGGTAAGCCGCCAGATCTTCCAGGGTCATGCCGCCGCCGGTGCCCTTGGCCCAGGCTACGATATTTTCGGCGATTTCTCCTTCATAAAAAGCGCGGCCGCCCTGGTCCGCCAGCAGCCGCAAGCTGCGGGCGGCGCCGGGAAAGACAAATTTTTCCCCGATGGACGGCGCCCGTCCGGCGGGCATAAAGGTTTGCGCATAACCGGGCTGCGCCGCCAGTATCGGCACCGCCGCCTGCCATTTGCGGGCGACTATCGGCGCGATGGTGACGCCGCGCTCCGCCGCTTCGATAGCGGTTTGCATCAGCTGTCCAAAGGAGAGCCGGCCGAAGCGCCGGTGCAATGCCTCCCAGCCCGCCACGGCCCCCGGCACCGTCACCGCGTCCCAGCCCCGTTCCGGCCGCCGCGCCAGCCCATGGTCGTCTTCGCCGTAGCGCTGGCGGAAATAGTCCAGGTTCCAGGCGGCGGGGGCGGGCCCGGAGGCGTTTAGCCCGTGCAGCTGCGTCCCGTCCCACACCAGCGCGAAGGCATCGCTGCCCAATCCGTTGGAGATGGGTTCCACCACCGTTAAGGTGGCGGCGGCGGCAATGGCGGCGTCCACGGCGTTACCGCCCTCCAGCAGGGCGCGATTGCCGGCCTGGGCGGCAATGGGATGGGAGGTCGCCACCACGTTGCGGGCGAATAACGGCGCACGGGTGGTGAGATAGGGGTTATGCCAATCAAAACTCATGGGATGCTCCGTTATTGTTGGTTAATGCGCCGCTCGGCTTCCCGTTGCAATGCCCGGCGATCCACTTTATTGGAACCGGCGAGGGGAAAGCTGTCCACCAGCCAGATATGCCGCGGGTGGAGGTAGGCGGCGCCGTGGCGCAAGGTAAACTGTTTCAGTTCCTCCGTCGTCGCGCTATGTCCCGGCCGCAAAATCACCCAGGCCGTGGGTTTGGTTCCCTTGATGTCGTCCGGCACCGGCACCACGCAGGCCTGCTGTACCGACGGGTGCCGCTCGATGATTTGCTCCACTTCGCCGGGGTAGATGTTTTCCCCGCCGCTGACGAACATATCGTCCACGCGGCCGACAAAGGTATAAAACCCGTTTTCGTCACGGCTGAAAACATCGCCGGTAATATAAAAACCGTCATCGGTAAACGGCGGTTTGATATCGGGACGCTGGTGATATCCCTGCATCAGGCCGGGGCTTTTCATTTCCAGTACGCCGGTGTTATCCGTCAGATTGCCCTCGCCGTCCCGCAGGCGGACCTGAACCTCTGGATGGGGATAGCCTGAGGATTGCAGTGGAGTGGGGATACCCTGGGGATGAGGACCGAACACCACCGGACCGCCCTCGGTGGTGCCGAAGGCATTGATGATGCGGGCGGAGGGCAGCAGTTGCCCGATTTGCGCATAAAGGGTGGCGTTCACCGGGGCCGATCCCATGCGCACCACCCGGACGCTGGACAGGTCGCTGTGCTGCAGCAGGGCTTTTTCCCGTAGCATCATGGCGATCATCGGCGGTACCGCGGTCAGCCAGGTACAGCGATAGCGGGTAATGGCATCGATATAGGCCGCGGCGCTGAACTGGGGCAGCAGCACGGTGGTCACATGGCTGGCCAGGGTCAGCAGCACCAGCGCCAGGGCGTTCATATGGTACAGCGGCGCGGCAATCAGCACCCGCTCGCCGGTGAGTTCCCGGTTGGCCAGCCGGCTGCGCACCACCCACAGATGGCTGGCATGGGTCAGCCGCACCCCTTTGGGCATGCCGGTGGAGCCGGAGGTATAGAGCAGCAGCGCCAGATCTTCCGGTCCGGGGTTAAAGAGGGGCAGCGCGCCGGGGTCTTCAAACGCCTTCAGACCGTCAGCCTGTGAAGAGCGGAATACCACGCGAGGAATGGCGTAGCCGGTGGCGGCCAGGTGATCCGGGTCCCCCATTAGCAGACGCGCGCCGCTGTCGCGTAAAATATTCTCCTGGGTTTCTACCGGGAATTTGAAGTTGACGGGTACCGCCACCAGCCCGGCGCGCAAAATGCCCAGCAGGCTGGCGACATAATCAATGGAGTTGCGGCCGAGAATGGCGATGCGATCGCCGGGGGAAAACCCGCGGGCCAGCAGGGCGCGGCCAATGCCGTCCGCCCGTGCGTCCAGTGCGCCGAAGGTCAGCCGTTCATCGCCGCCGCCGTCCAGCGGAGCGATAAAAGCCAGTTGGCCGCCGTCCAGGGCGGGATCGATCAATGCGCCCAGATTGGTGGTCTTGGGCAGGATTAGCTCTGTCATGGCAAGAACTCGAGTAAGGTCATTAAATCGGGCAGGGCTACCTGCAGCCGTTCTCCCTCCCGGCGCACGGGCATGCCCATGGCCGCCGCATCACGGGCGATGCGCTCGCCGTCGCCGCCGCGCATTCTTATGGCGGCGAACAGGCTGTCCCGCCCGGCGGGCGGCTGGATTAATCCGCCGCAGCGGCGGGCGGATTCGTCGCGATGCATGATAGTCAGCCGGAATCGTTCATCTGTATCGCCCAGCCGGCGGAAATGCTGTTTTTGCTGTTCCGGCTCGTCGGCCACCAGGGTCAGTTCGTCGATGGCGCTGACCCCGTTTTGGTGCGATAGCCATTCGGGGCGCCAGACCCACTCCGGGGTATGGTGTTGACAGAAATAGACCCGTCCGGCGGGGAATTCCCCGGCGGCGAGGCGAACGGTGGTGAAGCGGGCCACTCCCCGTGCGTCTTTGCTCACTACCTCGCGGGAGAAAGATTGCACCGGCTGCAAGGAAAACTCCGCCTGGCTCAGATGCCGGGCGGTGTGGGCGGCGTCGGGGCTTGCGAACACCAATCCGTCGATTCCGGGCGGGCTTTCCAGCAGTTCACGGCGAATTTTGTCTCCCTGGGTCGGCAGGCCCACCAGTTCCAGATAATGTCCGGGGAACATTATCAGGTAATTTAGCGAACCCAGGGAGTGGACGCCGCGGGGCGTGAGGGTGAACCCCAGTCCGCGGAAGATGTCCGCCGTCTTTTCAACGGCGAAGTGGCTGTTTATCACCAGGTGATCAAGGGAGAGGTTCATGTGGTTTCCTCAGGCGGTGGCGGTGGAGTAGAGTCCCCGTCCGCTGGCCACCAGCGCGCCTTCGCTGTCGTAAATCCGGGCTTCGGCGCTGGAGAATTGTTTGCCTATTTTGATGACCTGGCCGACGGCGGTTAAATTTCCCCGTGCCGGGCGATGATAGTCCACCCGTAAATCCAGGGTGGGTACGCCTTTGCCGGTATAGGCCACCAGTGACCAGTCGGCGGTGAGATCCACCAGCGCGGCGAGAATGCCGCCGTGGATGTAACCGCCGGCTACGTTCACTATCCACTCGTCGCGAAAGCGGGCCTGGATCTTGATTTCCCCTTTACCCACAGACAGGACTTCGAGGCCCAGCCATTGGTGGTAGGGGCCTTTTAACAGCCGGGCCTGTACGTCGGCGGCGTCGGGAATCTGAATCTCTGCCATATCTTACTCCTCAAGAATGTTGAAATTTGAAGGCGGTGGGCGGGTGCGTTGTCACGTCCGGTGATAGCGGGCCTACCATGCCATGGGGCGCTCCAGCGGGCGGTAAAACCACGCCCGCGTCGACCCCATCGGCAAGGTCTCCCTTTAACAGGCTCGCTGTCACGTTCGGTGATAGCGGGCCTACCGCGCCATGGGGCGCTCCGGCGGGCGGTAAAACCACGCCGCTTCGACCCCATCGACACGGTCTCCCTTTAACAGGCTCGCTGTCACGTCCGGTGATAGCGGGCCTACCATGCCATGGGGCGCTCCGGCGGGCGGTAAAACCACGCCCGCTTCGACCCCATCGACACGGTCTCCCTTTAACAGGCTCGCTGTCACGTTCGGTGATAGCGGGCCTACCGCGCCATGGGGCGCTCCGGCGGGCGGTAAAACCACGCCGCTTCGACCCCATCGACACGGTCTCCCTTTAACAGGCTCGCTGTCACGTTCGGTGATAGCGGGCCTACCGCGCCATGGGGCGCTCCGGCGGGCGGTAAAACCACGCCGCTTCGACCCCATCGACACGGTCTCCCTTTAACAGGCTCGCTGTCACGTCCGGTGATAGCGGGCCTACCATGCCATGGGCGCCCCCAGCGGGCGGCACACCCCCGCCCGCGTCGCCCCCGTCGCTCCCGTCCCCCGTGAACAGGCTCGCTGGCACGTTCGGTGTTGGCGGGCCTACCGCGCCATGGGGCGCTCCGGCGGGCGGTAAAACTACGCCCGCTTCGACCCCATCGGCACGGTCTCCCTTTAACAAGCTCGCTGTCACGTTCGGTGATAGCGGGCCTACCACGCCATGGGGCGCTCCGGCGGGCGGTAAAACTACGCCCGCGTCGACCCCATCGGCACGGTCTCCCTTTAACAGGCTCGCTGTCACGTCCGGTGATAGCGGGCCTACCATGCCATGGGGCGCTCCAGCGGGCGGTAAAACCACGCCCGCTTCGACCCCATCGGCACGGTCTCCCTTTAACATGTTCGTTGTTACGTTCAGTGTTAGCGGGCCTTCCGCGCCACGGGAGTCCGTGGATCCGGTAATTTGTTACGGTGTCACTATGACCTTGCCCAGCACTTCGCGGTCGCGGATCAGCCGCAGCCCTTCCGCCGCCTGTTCCAGCGGCAATACCCGGTCGATCAGCGGGTCGATGGAGCCGTCGGCAATCATGTCCAGCAGGGCGGAAAGGTCTTCTTGGTAAAAGCTGTTTGAGCCCTTGACGGTGAGTTCAAAACTCCAGATATAGCGCAGGTCTTCTTTCGGGTCGTAGCCGGCGGTGGCGCCGCACACCAGCAGCAGGCCGCCCCGCTTCAGGCATTTTAGCGAGGGGCGCCAGGTTTCGCCGCCGGTGAAGTTGATCACCACGTCTACGCCGCCTTCATAGCTGCGGCGCTGCGGTTTGCCGTAATGTTCGATGGCCCATTTGGAGAAATCCGTTTCGCGGTAATTCACCACATGATCCGCCCCCAGCGCTTTCAATGCCTGGGCCTTTTCTTCGCTGCCGGCGCAGGCGATCACTTCGGCGCCCAGATGTTTGGCCAGGATGGCGCGGGCGGTGCCCACGCCGCCGCTGGCGCCGAGTATCAGTACCCGATCGCCTTTCTTCACGGTGTTATGGGTGACCAGCATGCGATGGGCGGTCCCGTAAGCCACCGGCAGGGCCGCGGCCTGGGGAAAGTCTACTCCCGCCGGCAAGCGGATAAGCTGCTTGGCGTCCACCGCCGCATATTCCGCCATGCCGCCGTCGGTCATTTCACCCATGAGGCCCACGCCGGGCTTCAGCGGATTCACCAGCACGCGATCGCCGATTTTCCAGTCGCTTACATCCGGCGCCACCTCGGTGACGGTACCGGCCAAATCGAGGCCGATAACCACCGGCAGGGGCACCTTGATGCCCGGCATGCCGCGCACGGTGAAAACGTCATGGTAGTTGAAGGAAGATGCTCCCACCCGCACCACCACGTGACCGGCGGCGGCCGATGGGCGGGGTTTATCATCAATCACCCGCAGCTCGTCGAGATCGCCGTGCTGGGTCAGGACTAGGGCTTTCATGGTATCGCTCACAACTCACTCCTATTTGATGGATTTGGCGGCCAGGTAGGGACGATTATCGAACAGGTCGTCTTTTAACTCGCCTTTGATGGCGCCGCTTTGCAGAAATACGCTGTGCTGCCGTTTCAGTGTGTCGATATCGGCCGGTTCAAAGGTGAGACGATTCATGCTGTCCCAGCGGCCCATATAAACACGGGCGTCTTTTTCCGGCAGGTTGGCCTGTTTTTGCAAAATGGCCGCCGCCGCGTCGGGATTGGCGTGGCCCCAGGCCAACGTATCTTTAAGGGCGGCAATCACCCGGGCCACGGCGTCGGGATGTTTGTTCAGATAGTCGCCGCGCACCGCGCCGACGCCGATGTAGGGCACCGCGTCGGTGTGGGTGAGTTTTTTCCATTCGTCGGCGAAGCTGCCGATGGGGGTCACCTTAAGCTCGTCGAGCTGATCGATGGTTAACGAGCGCAGGGCGGCGGCATCGATCTGCTTTTGCGCCAGGAACTGGGCCAGACGGGACTCATTGCCGCCGATCAGGGAAAAACCGTCCGGTTTGATGCCGTAGTTTTCCTGCAATATCGTGGCGGCGATAACCGCCACCGACGAGCCCGCCGGCGACATGCCGACTTTTTTACCCGCCAGCTGCTTGAGGCTGGTGATGGGGGAGCCGGCCGGCACGACAAACTGTACGTCCGCCGGCTGGGTGGCGGCGAAAATCTTGATGGGCACCCCTTCGGCGGCGGTGCTGAACACGCCCGCCAGGGGCGCGCCGAAGGCCAGGTCGATGGAGCCGGAGGCCAAGGCTTTAATTGGCGCGTTAACGTCGGGGAAATGCACAAATTCAGCGTCGATGCCACGTTTGGCCAGGAAATTCTGGCTTTCCAGCACCGCGCCGTAACCCAGGCTGACGCCGCTGGTCCAGTAACCGATGCGTATTTTATCCGCGGCCTGGGAACCTGCCGCCAACAGCAAACCGGCGGCGAGGGCGGCGGCCAATAATACTTTCTTCATGATAATCAATCCCGTGTGCGCTGTTTCCAGCGGAAAAGGTAACGTTCAAGGGGTTTTAGCAGGCCCCCTTCCAGCAGCAGCATCAACGCCACCAGCAGCAGGGTCCAGGCAAATACCTGATCGGTTTGCACCAGGTCCCCGGCCTGGCGCAGGCGATAGCCGATGCCGTCGGAGGACCCCAAGGTTTCCGCCACCAGCGAGACCCTCCAGCCGAAGCCGAAGGCCAGCCGGGCGCCGGAAAAGAAATAGGGCATGATGGTGGGCAGATAAATCTTCCACAGGGTTTGCAGGCGGCCCATGCGAAAACTGCGCGCCAGCTCCACGTAGTGGGCATCCACGGTTTGCGCACCTTGCCAGACATTGGTGAGGATAAGCGGCATGGCGGTCATGAACACCACGAAAATCGTGGTGGCGTCGGAGATGCCGAACCAGATGATGGCAAAGATGGCCCAAATCGCCGAAGAGACGGTATTGAATACCGCCAGCAGCGGCTCGAAAAACTGCGCTAGGGCGCGATTGGCCCCTAGGGCCAGGCCCAGCAGGGTGCCCACCAGGGTGGCCAGTAAAAAACCGGACAGGACCCGGGAAAAGGTGATGCCGATATCGTGGAACAGCCGGTGTCCTTGCCACAGCGCCACCAGCGCCTGCCAGGTCTTGTCCGGGCCGGGCAAGACGAATGACGGCATGCGCCGGGAGGCCAGCCACCAGACGGCGGCGAAAATGGCAATCAGCCCCAGCCGCTGGACCACCAGGGTTAATAGAGGGGAATTCGATTTCATCCTATACCTCAAGCCTTAGCAACCGAGCCTGTTCGGCCACCTCGGGACTGGTGGGCACGCGGGGGTGCGGCAGGGCGATGCGATGGATATGATGAATATGGCCGGGATTGGGCCGCAGGATCACCACCCGGTCAGCCAGCACCACTGCCTCTTCCACATCGTGGGTCACCATAACCACGGTCATGCCGGTCAGCCGCTGGATCCTCAGCAGTTCGTTATGCATGACGCTGCGGGTTTGCGGATCGAGTTTGGAAAAAGGCTCGTCCATCAACAAAATCTCCGGTTCCGCCACCAGGCTGCGCGCCAGCGCCACCCGGCTGCGCATACCCCCTGACAGCTGGTGCGGCCAGGAATGTTCAAAGTCTTGCAGGTTAACCAGGCGCAGCACCTCCTCGACCCTCTTTTGCCGCTCGCTGCGATCGTAGTTGCCGTTTTCCAGCCCGAAATGGATATTTTTGCCCACCGTGCGCCAGGGCAATAAGCGGTCCTCCTGAAACAGGTAGCCGACGGTCTGCCAGCGGTTGAACTGCGCCGCGGGCCGGTCCTGGATAAGGAGCTGGCCCTCGTCCGGCGGCAACAGGCCGGAGAGGATGTTCAGCAGCGTGCTTTTGCCGCAGCCTGAGGCCCCCAGCAGGGCGATGATTTCTCCCGGACGCACCTGGAAGGAGATATTTTCCAATACCCGCAGGGGCCCGAAGCTTTTACCGATGCCCTCGACGCGAATAACCTCCGCCCCGGCTTCCTGTGGTTCCCGTAACGAGACGCTCATTGGAACAGGCTCCTGTCGAGGATGGGCAGCAGCGCACCCTCTTTGCTCAGGGTGGCGTAGACTTTTTCCAGCGTCATGGCCTGGAAGGTTTCGATATGGCGCCGGGCAATCAGCTCCACCCGCCGGGCATCCCCTTCTTCGAACGCCGCAATCATGGCGTTATGATCGTGTTTGATCTCCGGCTTGACCTTTTGCACGTTGAACCCCAGCGCCACCAGCCGGGACATTTCGTCCATCAGGCTGGACAGCGTACGGATAAGGTGATTGTTGCCGGAGGCTTCGACGATGGCCAAATGAAACCGCTTGTTGGCGTTCATAAAGACCGTGATCTGCTCAGGCAGCGGCGCCTTTAGCTCAACGCGACAGGCGGCTTCCAGCTCCTTGAGCAGGCTGATATCCACCCGGCCTACCGCCAGCCGGGCGGCCAGGGGTTCGAGCTGGGCCCGCAGAGTAAAGATCTCCTCCACGTCCTGCACGGTAATGGGGGCGATGCGATAGCCTTTACGCGGGCGGGATTCCACCAGATGCTCATGACACAAGCGCGCCAGCGCCACCCGACAGCTGCTTTTGCCAATCAGGTACATTTCCATTAATCCCGCCTCGGTAATCAGCGAACCCGGTAATAACCGGCAGCGCAGAATATCGTGGCGAATATGCTGATAAGCGCTATCCCCTAAGGACAGCTCTTTTCCTGCCGAAGCAGCGGGCGTCTTGAAATCTACTGACATCTGACCATCTCTTCATTATTTTGTGAGCAGCTCACAGAATATCTCTGAGGTGCTTAACATTGAGGGAGTCTAAAAGGTAAATTATCACCAGCGCCAATAACAAATATGTATTTGCTTAGCTGTAAAAAGACTTTACTGAGCAGCTCAGAGAATTAACCTTGCACTGATAAAGGTTATTATCCGCCGCAGTGAGCTGCTCACGGAATTAACTTTTTAAGTAAAGAGAATTTATGAACTGATGGCTTTTAGAGGGAGTCGGAACGGAGGCTCCCCATATCTCCGGCATAACGACAGCGCTGGCGATTTTAGCGTTAGCCGATTTGGCGATAGGTTTTCCACCATAGCTGGTGCAATTCATTATAGGGGTTATTGTCGTCCTTGCCGTTATTATCCTGCCAGGGTTTGGATAAAATATAATGAAGATTTTTTACCTCGAATATATTCCATAGGGAAGCATGCTGTACGGAAAGCGTTTTTAACGCATTATAAATATAAGGCAACGGCAGCCAGCGGCCGGTAAAATACTCATTTAACAGATCCTGCTCGGGAAATTGATAAGCGGCGAGATCGCTAATGGCGGCAACCTTGTTTTCCAGCTCGGTGGCGGTAGAGTCGTTCGGCGTCAGCAGCATGAATCCGGAATTGAAATAGGGACTAAATCGCCGTGGCAGCGGCGCGCCGTTGTGTTCCGGCAGGTAGCTGTAATAACAGTTGGCCGGTACCCAGTCCCGAGGATAGGTGGCGATGCGATGCGGGTTGCAGCGGCAGGCGTGGCAGGCGGCGATATGTCCGTCAGGCAGCGGAAAATCAAAGACTTCGTCGATGTTTTTCATCGCCAACATATCCGCATCCACAAAGGCCAGCCGCCCGAATTCCGTTATCCGCCAGGCCGCCAATTTTGTCCAGACTTCTGAAAACCGGGGATTGGCGTAATTTCCCGGCACCCCGGCACGGGGGGCGACGGGCTTCACCTGACGCACCAGACAGCCTTCATCCGTTAATAACCGGCGGCTGTGTTCATCGATATTTTCCGTTACCATCACCACCAGGGGATAACGGGTGCGGGTATTTTCCAGGGATTTACGCAGGGTTCTGACGCCCGGCAGATAGGACGGCTGAGTGAATAGTGTTATCCAAGCGGGCATATTTTTCCTCCCGTCAGAGGGCGGCTGTTTAATAGGAAAGTGGACTTATAGCTAAATCGTTAATGAAAAGTTCGGCGATAAAAGCATTGGCGAATTTCCCTCGATCCAGGGCGGATTTTACCCGGCGAAAATGGTCCCATTGCGGATATAGCTCCCGCCAGCGATAGAGATCTTTATCGTAATATTTCCCCCAGTGGGGTCGTCCTCCTTCCTGCGCCAGCAGTTTTTCCGCTTCGTTAATAAAGCGCGCGCCGTCCGGCGATAGCGAACCGTCTTCGGCGTAATACACCACAAAGCCGAAAAAACAGGTGGCTTCGCCATAGGCCGGACTCAGCCAGGCGGCGGAAGGGCCGGTACATCTGAGGATAATGGGGTAATGCATATGGGGGTTGGTGTCTTTATGCCATTGCTTTATCTTATTGATGACCCGGCCGGCACGATGCAGGGGAATACCGATTTCGATATTGATCTGCGGCGTGGCGATGCCCCGGCAAAAAAGCTGGTGGATATCGCCGGTGACATCGGAAAAATCCTTGAAGCGGGTGACGGTTTGGTAGGGTTTGCCTTCTTTCTCTTTTATTTTGGTGTCGTCCTGCATATGGCGCAGGGTACGGTCCACCGTGGCATTCAGGCTGCTGTCGCGGCTGGGGCGAATCACCGGCTGCCGTTTGTTGAGCCGATAGCGCGCTTCTTCATCGGCGGTGGCGTTACGGGCGCACCAGACATGCACCTGATTTTCAGCGGGAAACCACCAGGCTTTATTGAAAGGAAATTGTTCATTCCATTCGTACAGTTTGCTGTGCAGATGCTCAGCGCTGCTGGCGCTTTTCTGGCAGGTATAGAGACGCGCCGCACAGGTGCGCAGGGTAATTTCGGTGATAACTCCCAGGGCGCCGAGGGCCAACTGAACGGCGCCAAAGCGGGGATCATCGGCGGTGAACTCAATGATTTCGCCGTCGCCGCGAATCAGGCGAACCCGCACGACTTCGTCCGCCAGCGAGCTTTGTTCCAATCCTTGGCCGTGGGTGCCGGTGGCGATGGCTCCGGCCAGGGTTTGCAGCGCAATCACCCCCGGCGAGCAGGGCAACATCCGGTCCATTTCCGTCAGCGTCCGGTAAACCTCGTGCAGCGGCGTGGCGGCGCCGAAGGTCGCGGTCTGTGCCGTGGAAGCCATTAATCCGGACAGGGCCGAAGGATCGATAAGCGTATCCCCCGGTCCCTGGATACGCAGCAGTTCGCCGGGAGAAAGCCGGCTGCCCATGACCTTGATTTTCCCCGTGCAGGCGGCGACGATCTTTTGCAGCTGCGCTTCATTTTCCGGACGCTGTACCGCCGTCCGGGCGCCCACCGGATAGTTCCGGGCCCAGTTCCATACCTGCGGATCGCTGTCCGCCATCTGGGGATGTCTTCGAGGATAAAGTTCCGGTTCTTGTGCCATCACACCTGCTCCGTGAGTGAATCCAAAGGGTAATCCGCGCATCGGTCATTATTTCTTATGCCGTTCAATAGTAGCGTAGACCATGTGGCGGCTTTGCAGGTAAAACCGATACTAACCCGGAGGAATTTCTGTACCGATAGCAAGAATAGCGATAACTGTAGTAACATCAGGGCTATGCTTCTCGGTGCGTGTTTGAAAAGAACAGCAAAAACATATCATTAAACCGCGCTGTTCCACAGGTGCTTAGCCGGACGGAAATCCCATGCGTGCAGACTCCTCCACAGCCATTCATTTTCTTCTCGCTTCGCGCCGGTGCGAAGTCAATAACCTGCGCCATCTGCTGAAAAACGGTGAGCTGGTGGGCAAGGTAAGCCAGCTTATCCATACGCTGCAGTGCGAACGCGGGGCATCCAACCTCTATCTTTGCTCCACGGGCCCCGCTTTTGCCGATGAGCTCGCCCGGCGGGTGGAGGAGGCGGATGTCGCCCAGACGCCGGTGCTGGATTCCCTGGCCCGGCTGGAAAAAACCACGGCGGCCCTGCCGCAGTCGTCACGCCTGTTCAGCGGGGTGGCAAGCGTGGTTTACGCCCTCGCCATGCTGCCGGCGCTGCGCCGGCAAATTCGCGATCGCGCCCTGCCGCAGCCGGCGATGACGGCTTTCTATAACGATATCATCCGCCATTTGCTGGCGCTGGTGTCGGAGGTGACGGATACCGCCGCCGAACCGGCCGTGGCGCGCGCGCTGATTGCCATGATCAGCTTTATGCGGGGCAAGGAGTTTGCCGGGCAGGAGCGGGCGGCGGGCGCCGCCGCCTTCACCGCGGGACATTTTGACGATGGCGTCCGGCAGCAGCTGGTGGGTCTTATCCACAGCCAGGAGCAGTGTTTCGAAAGATTCGTCGATTTCGCCGATGAAGAGAGCGCACAGCGCTGGTTGAACCAGAAGGCGGACAGCGGATTTGAACGTCTGCGGCGGATAGCCTGCACCCGCACCGAGGCGGGATCGGCGCCGCAGGAAGAGGGCCTGAGCTGGTATACCCTGGCGAGCCGGCGCCTGGACGGCATGAAGCAAATAGAGGACGGATTGGCGCGGACGCTGATGGCGCGGTGCCAGGGAAGTATTGACGCCGCCGAGCGGGCATGCGATGACCAGCAGGCGGATATTGAGACCCTGATGAGCCGCCGGGGGGAACCGGCGCCGGACTATGCGGTGTTTGTCGCCGGCAGCGAGGGCGGCGGCCTGGCCGAGGGCTGGCTCGGCGGCGATGGCATGCGCCCGCAACTGGGGCGTTCGCTGCTGGGTCTGATCCAGCAGCAGGATCGGCGTTTGCAGTCCCTGGACCAGGAGTTGTCCGCCCTGCGCGTTACCCTCGGGGAGCGCAAGCAAATTGAACGGGCGAAGGGTTTATTGATGCAGCACAGGGGATTGAGCGAGGAAGAGGCCTATACTGCCTTGCGCAGGTTGGCGATGAGCCAGAACAAGAAACTCATCGACATTGCCGCCGCGATGCTGACCATCGCCGATGTTCTGGCGAATCATCCCTAAGGGGGCGGAGAAGTTAAACGCCCGGGGCTGATAACGGGGGATTTCCTTCCGGGGAAATGTCACCGGACGGCGGGCGGCAAAGCGGCAAAACACACATTCAGTTCCGCGGGCCAATGAGGGTTCGCGGGACGCAAAAGGGCAAAGGCGTCCATGGTTATGCGATTAGTCGTATAGCTGTGGACGCCTTTTTTGTTTTCGGGGGCGGCTGAGGGCTGCAAGGACTGATGTCATGAGTAAACCGGTATTAATCGTTATTGGCCACGGCATGGTGGGTCATCATTTCCTGGAACGGCTGGTGGAGCAAGACCTGCACAAGCGCTACAGGATTGTGGTCTTCGGCGAAGAGCGCTACCCGGCCTACGATCGGGTTCATCTGTCGGAGTATTTTGCCGGGCGCAGCGCGGAGTCCCTGTCCCTGGCGGAACCGGGATTTTTTGTCGACAACGGCATCGAACTGCGCAGCGCGCAGGAAATCACCCGCATCCATCGGGGGCGCCGCTGCGTCGTGGATGCACAGGGCAGGGAAATCCCCTACGACAAGCTGGTTATCGCTACCGGATCCTATGCTTTTGTACCGCCCATCACCGGCAGCGAGCGTGAAGGTTGCCTGGTTTACCGTACTCTGGACGATCTGGACGCCATTGCCGTCCGGGCTCGCCGTTCGGAAATCGGGGTGGTGATTGGCGGCGGCCTGCTGGGGCTGGAGGCCGCCAATGCCCTGCGGCAACTGGGGCTTGAGACCCATGTGGTTGAATTTGCGCCCAGGCTGATGGCGGTGCAGCTGGATGACGGCGGCGCGGGCATGCTGCGGCGGAAAATCGAAGCGCTGGGGGTCCTGGTGCATACCGGCAAGGACACGCGGGAAATCACGGTGGGCAACCACGGCCGGCTGCGGCTCTGCTTTGCCGGCGGCGACACGTTGGATACCGACCTGGTGCTGTTCTCCGCCGGCATTCGCCCACGGGATCAGTTGGCCAGGGAGTGCGGCCTGCAAATCGGTCCGCGCGGCGGCATTGTTATCAACGACCAGACCTGCACCTCCGATCCGGATATCTTCGCCATCGGCGAATGTGCGGTCTGGCAGGGGCGGAACTTCGGCCTGGTGGCGCCGGGCTACCAGATGGCGCGCACCGCCGCCGCGGTGCTGGCACAGCAGGACGCGGTTTTCCGGGGCGCGGATATGAGCACCAAGCTAAAGCTGCTGGGGGTGGAAGTGGCCTCGGTGGGGGATTCCCTGGCCGTTACGCCCGGCAGCCAATCCTACCAATGGACCGACGGTCCCAATGAAATCTACAAAAAGATCGTGGTTTCCGCCGACGGCAAGCATTTGCTGGGGGCGGTGCTGGTGGGGACAGCAGTGACTACAACACTTTGCTGCAAATGGCGCTCAATGACATGGCGCTGCCGCCCCATCCGGAAAGCCTGATCCTGCCCGCCGGCGACGGCCAGGCCGCCAAGGCCCTCGGCGTGGCGGCCTTGCCCGACCAGGCGCAGGTTTGTTCCTGCCATAACGTCAGCAAAGGCGATATCTGCGCAGCCGTAAAAGACGGCTGCATTGATCTCAACGCCGTCAAGGCCCGCACCAAAGCCGGCACCGGCTGCGGCGGCTGCGTCCCCCTGGTGAAACAGATCATGGAATACCAGCTTACACAGCTGGGGGTGGAAGTAAAAAAAGACGTCTGCGAACACTTCGCCTATTCGCGGCAGGAGCTCTACCATCTGGTGCGGGTCAATAACATCCGAACCTTCGATGAGCTTATCAGCCGTTATGGCCGGGGCATCGGCTGTGAAATCTGCAAGCCGCTGGCAGGATCAATCCTGGCGTCCTGCTGGAACGACTACCTGTTGCAGCCCGACCATTTGCCGCTGCAGGACACCAACGATCGTTTCTTCGCCAACATCCAAAAAGACGGCACCTATTCGGTGGTTCCCCGCATACCGGCGGGAGAAATCACCCCCCAGGGCCTTATCGCCATCGGCCAGGTGGCGCAGCGCTATCACCTCTACCTTAAAATCACCGGCGCGGAACGGGTGGCCATGTTCGGCGCCCGCCAGGAACAGCTTCCCGCCATCTGGCGTGAACTGGTGGATACCGGCTTCGAAACCGGCCATGCCTACGGAAAATCCCTGCGCACGGTAAAATCCTGCGTCGGATCCACCTGGTGCCGGTTCGGCGTGCAGGATTCCACCGCACTGGCGATCCGTCTGGAGAACCGCTACAAGGGACTGCGCTCGCCGCACAAATTCAAAATGGGCGTCTCCGGCTGTACCCGCGAATGCGCCGAAGCGCAGGGCAAGGATATCGGCGTTATCGCCACCGATAAAGGCTGGAATCTGTACGTCTGCGGCAACGGCGGCATGAAACCCCGCCATGGGGATCTGTTCGCCAGCGTCCTGGACGCCGACCAACTGATACGCACCATCGACCGGGTATTGATGTTTTATATCCGGACCGCCGGCCGGCTGCAACGCACCAGCACCTGGCTGGACAACCTGGAGGGCGGGGTGGATTACCTTAAAGAGGTTATCCTGCAGGACAGCCTGCAGCTGGTGGACGAACTGGACCGGGAAATGCAGCAGGTAGCGGATAGCTATCAGTGCGAATGGCGTACCACTGTGGAAAGTCAGGATCGGTTGCCGCTGTTCCGCGCATTCCTTAACAGCGATAGCTCCGACGAAGCGGTGGTCATGGTGCCCGAACGGGGACAAATCCGCCCGGCCCGCATTGAAGAGAAGCCCGCTGCGGATACCGCGCCGGTCATACCGGCAACGTCTGTGGCCGGCGTCGAACAATGGCAGCAGGTGGGCGAACTGGCGGATATCCCAGCTAACGCCGGCATTGCCGTACGGGTAGCCCAGCGGCAGATTGCCCTGTTTTACCTGCCGCGCAATCCGCAGCAGGTCTACGCCCTCGACAACCTCGAGCCGGGGAGCGGCGCCAACGTCTTGTCCCGGGGCATTATCGGCGATATCGCCGGGGAACCGGTAGTCATCTCTCCGCTGTATAAAAAACGCTTTCGCCTGCGTGACGGCGTCAGCCCCGACGATAGCGGCCTGCGGGTAAACGCCTGGCCGGTGAAAGTGGAACAGGGCCGAATCTGGGTGGGAAGCCAGCCCCTGGCCGCGGCGGACATCCCGGACGAGGAGATTGCCTGCTAACGGCGGCGGGCTGTACATCCGGCCCGCTTTGATGTCCTGAATAATTCGGGGGAAAGATCGCTTGCAGGTTCGCGCCCACACCACCTTTTGTTAGCGAACCCCGCCACCGCGTTGCCTCACGGGATACTATGACGGCGTGGCGGGATCGACGCTGCAAGATTGGCAGAGTGCAGGATGAGTCGCCTGTTTGGTTATTTTTTAGCCATTCTTGAACATAATTGACTTACCTGCAAGCTTGCCCAACCTTTATTTGCCGTAGAAATTGGATGGGAAGGGTAATGGGGTACCGTAGTGTTATCCTCAAAATTCACGTTGTCCATAAAATCGAAATGCAATGATTTCTTAAACTTTATGCTAAGAGGATTCCCGATCAAATTTAATTCCTGCACCTGAATGAGTAACTTCCGGGGTAATTTTTCAATTTTATTATAGCTCAGATCGATTTTAAGCATCTGATCAGGGTAGGGAAGAGGCAATCCGGTTAACTTATTGTGGCTGGCATTAAGAATTTTCACAAATAAAGGTAATATTGGCAGGCAGCTCAGGCCGAGATGAGATAAATCCAGCTCTTCATGCCGATGGTTATAACCATCCATTATTCTGTCAAAAGCGACTTGTCGGTTTCTTTTTTCTTCACCCCAGGCTTCTCTCGCCCAACCTGCCCATTCACCGTGATAATTAGGAACCCAGTCCCAGTTTCTTATCCTGGCATTACCATCTGAAAAATCTTGTTTGGGACAACAGGTGAAATATTCCACTAGTCGCATAATTAATACTCTCCTCACTTATTTAAGGATCTAAACACAACAGTTTATCAGCGCTAAGGTAGACAATCGTATTTTTTGTTATATTTAAGAAGAAATATAATTCCAGATTATCTTTTTACGATAATTCTGTAGTCATCTTTTTAATTATTTCATAGGTAAGACGCGGAGAGAATGAAAGGCATGCTTACCCACTCACGGATATATTACATTATCATGAAAATTAAATTTTATTTTTTTATCGTAGGTTAAAAATAATTTAATACCCTTGTCTGTCATATCATTCGGTTTAACGTAATATGGCCTAATAAAATAATGATCACCCTCTCATTATGGCATATTCTTTTCTAAAATGATTTTCAGAAATAAGGTCTTGTCCATTGCCAATTATGTATTCATTTTTTAAAATCATATAATTCTTTTGTTATTGGATCGCGAAAGCTGATACCAGTGATCAGGGCTTCTTCGAGCTCTGACCCACCGCCGGCAATGGTTATCTCTGCTGTCTTATCTGCCGTCTTTGTTACTGAAGTTCCTTTAATTGCTGTAGCTTCACCCACTGGCCTAAACTTGGCAGGATGTGTATTATAATAAATATGTAATAATTCATGGTAAAGAGCAATGGCGGGATCTCGATTACGCCAGGGCTCCGCCTTGAGGGTTGTGCCGTCGCCGATGATAAAGTTTCCAGGATCAAACGCGATGGCGCCGCCAGCACTGTTTTGGCGTAAAATATACCGTCCTTGACACGCTCTATGGCGCTCATGGTCGGGGATGAATGGTGAAGGCTTTTCTCGCAAAGCCAGTAATATTTTTGTCCCAGCGGGGTCTGTTTGATGCCGTTCAATACATTTGTGACCAAAGAAATAAAAATTCATTGCCCGAGATGGCGATTTTGTCGCGGTTCTTGTCCCCTGCAGGACGAGATTATAGTGTAGAGTTTTGGATTCTCACCATAAAGCGGCATGGGTGTGGTGGATAATTCATCCAAGGCAGACGCGAATTTTCTAAAAATACTTTTGACTCCGATGGGTGAAGATAATTGATGATTTTTACAAAATACCGATGTTTCCACAAACAATTCATGAATATCATCCACATCAGCCTTCGTATTGGTTTTCAACGGCAGGCTGATATTCTCTACCCATGCCTCTTGCATGGCTGTTATCTTTACCGTTGCAAGATTAACCTTTTCATCCCTGAACACACATTTCTTTATAAAATCAATGGCGAGCTGCTTTAACTGGCGTATCGAACCCGCTTCGTATTGCCTGTGTTCCTGGAAAGCTTTATTTATATGGTGAGCGCTTTTCAATATCCGATTGTTCGCTATATCCTGTTTGGCCTTATCAAGTAATTTTTTATCTTAATCTTCTGTTTAAGAAACGTGTTTTGCTGGCCATATTTTACCAGCTCTTGAGGTTGAACGCTTAGCTGTCTAAAGAGCCCATCCTTATAGTGCAAGGACAATACATGCAGGCGATCCTGGGATCTGATTTCGTAACAATTGATATAGTCTTTCGACGGTGAAACGCCTACAAACCTCTCCTTGATGCGCAAATAACTTTTTGGTCTTTAGTCCACTGTAAGCCCCGCTCATCCGGAGCGGATAACATGTGTTCCGTGCAATGAGGGTCAATCATGTCGGATCTGATAGCATCCAACAAGGACGGATCGATTTCTTCCGCGGTAGGCGTTTGCAATCGCCAGCCATCGTCATTGAACGACAGGGCATACTGAATGTCCGGTTTGCTTTCGTCGATCATGGCATACTTTATTCCATGCGCCTTGGTGCTCGTCAGTTTGACGGCGGCCTTTTCGCCGTATATCTCGATATAATGCCGGTAAACCGGTTGCGAAAAGGCGGCGTCTTTGGTCACCAATTCATAAATAGGCGCCTGTCCATAATAGTCAGAATCAACGTACGGCTTTAGTACCCCTTCTTCGTTGGCGGCGAGCTTGATTTTGCATTGGTCAATGATATTTTCTATCGAGCGCGCCGGCGCGTCAGGCCACGCACGGGCGCTCAAACCGGCGCCGGCCTCCGTGAATCGGACGGCCTCTTGGGCATGGCCTGCCGCCGCTCGTGCGACGGGCAGGGGAACGATCACCGCCTCACCACGCGCAGGGCTGTTAAGCGGCGATTGTTCCCTCGCGCCGGCAACAGTTTGTTTGCGGCCGGCTAACGGCACGTGGCTCTCAGGCACCTTTTCCCCAGGTTTGGCTAACGGTGCTTGTCTCTCAGGCAATATCTCGCCGGGAAGCGGGGGAAGGCGCGCCACCGGCTTGGCGGGGTGAGCCGTTTTTATTACCAAAGGTGGCCGCTTATCACTGCCGAGGGACGGTTGCAGCGTCTTAGGCGGGACATTCCCCGGCGACATAACGGGTGCGTCGATACGATTATGACGCATGATTGTCAAGAGGTCGGCGATATCGTTATTGACGGAGAGGGCAGATTTATTAGCTGATGCCGTACGATGAATATCGCGCTCTATAAACGGAGACAAGGCGGCAAAATCATCGTAGCGCGAAGCGCTTTTGACGCCGACATTTTTTACAATGGCGGCGGCACTACCGCCCGCCAACACGATGCCGCCGCCCGCGGCCTTGGCTCCTGCGCGTACCAGCGCGGTGCCTCCAGTGGCCGCGGCGCCCGTTTCTGCGAGCACCGCGCTCCCGCCGGCCGCGGCGCCTGTCCCTGCGAGCACCGCGCTCCCGCCGGCCGCGGCGTCTGTCCCTGCGAACACCGCGCTCCCGCCGGCCGCGGCGCCCGTTTCTGCGAGCACCGCGCTCCCGCCGGCCGCGGCGACTGTTCCTGCGAGCACCGCGCTCCCGCCGGCCGCGGCGCCTGTCCCTGCGAGTACTGCGCTCCCGCCGATCACGGCAAGAATTGGCCTAGGTGCTATGAACTCTTCAGGTAGCGGCCTCTCAGCCACCTTACCGCCGGGATCTTGCCATTGCCCGCTAACCGGCGATTCCAAGGATGCAGGCGCGGGGTGCTCATCAACAGCGGACAGCTGGACGGTATCCTGCTTCGCGGCCCGGCCCGAAGAATCGAGCCCCGGACTCAAGTCTTGCCGTCCTGGCCGCTGTTCAATCGTGGATTCGTCCTGCGCGATAGCGGCGGGGATCTTTTCCGTACCCTCGCTAACCTGTGGCTGGTACCCCGCCGCCTCCGCCCGGGGTTGGGGGAGGGCTTCACCATGGGTGCGTCCGGCGGCAACAGGGCCGGCACCGATAGAGGCTTCTTATAGACGGGCCGGGCGAATAAGAGCGGGGCCGGATAATGGGGATATTCCTCGTGCGGCACGGTAAAAAACTGGAATGAAATCCCATTGTGGTTTTTTTTATTTATAGGCTGTTGGGGTTTTACTTCCGGCGGTAAAAGGGACGGCGCCGCCTGACGATTTTTATAGATTGGCACCGCAAAAAAACGAGTGCCTTTATAAGCTGAATATTCGTTATCAGGCAAATACATTAAATTGAACGAAACCTCAGTATTATTTCTCTTCGACAAATTCGGCTGGGGATCGATATTTCCGTGCTGATGGTTGGAAGACGTCCCGGCGGTGATATCGGCCGGAGGATAGGCTAAAGCAGGATTATCTGCCCCACGGCCGCTGACACGGCCGGCCCGCGAATTATCCACAGCCGGCGGGGCCAGCGCTTGCGTCGCATAAAGCCCGACCATCGCTGCCTGGGTCACGCTTTGAATACGCATTTTCGCCGCAGGCGAATTTTCATAAGGAGGAATGGTTGGGTTATTTATCTCTTGCGCCAGTTGATAAAGCGCCCGGCCCCCGGCTCGGTATTCTTCTTCCGGTGCCCTGTCCTCCGCCTGGGGGAGGTTGCGTGCCCGGGCGATTGGCAACATGAACAAGGACAACACCGGTGAATAAATAAATACATCTATCATTAATTCTTGAATATATAAATTGAGCTTTGTCACAGTGACGGACCCCGGTAAAATTTAATCTATATTGATATTGTAAATTGAATGGAGTAATTCGCTTTGTCGATACGTATTTAATTGCTTATAATTAATGTGGCTTTATATAGGGCTTTATAACGGACTAATAAAAATCAGCAGGATCAGGCAAGACAATAACAGAACATTTTCCTTCCCGGAAGGGAAAACTATTCTTATATTAATCCCATTTAGGGAAGCCAGACCGTTAAACGCGGTATGATTCCGCGAGTGCTTTATTCTGATTTTGCCACGAATCAGCTAAAGCATTCTGTTCTGCAATGCCCACACCGCCGCCTCGACCCGGGACTTGAGACTCATTTTCTTCAGCAGATGCTTCACATGGACTTTCACCGTGCTTTCGGTAATATCAAGCTTGCGGGCAATCAGCTTGTTCGATAGTCCATGGGCCAGCAGCTTAAGGATATCCCGCTCCCGCGGGGTCAATGACTGGATATCCCGCTCCGCGCCGGGGCGGTTTTCACGTAGTCCCGCCGCCAGCACCGGCATCAGCGCCGCGCTCAGCACCATCTTTCCCGCCGCGGCCTGCCGCAGCGACTCCAGCAAATCCTCCGGCTCCATGTCCTTAAGCAAATAACCGTCGGCGCCGCGTTTTATGGCGGTGATCACATCGTCTTCGTGGTCGGACACGCTAAACACCACGATCCGCCCGGAAAGGGGAATGCGGCGCATTTTATCCAGCGTATCCAGCCCGTTCAGCCCCGGCATATTTAAATCCAGCAGAATCAAATCCGGATCCCACTCCGCCGCCAGCCGTACGCCTTCTTCACCATTGGTGGCTTCCGCCACGACTTTCAGACTGCCGTCCAGACTGATTAACTGCTTGACCCCGCTGCGCAGCATCGGATGATCGTCGATCAGTAAAATGGTGGCGGGATCTTGCGTGCTCATGCCGGGCTCCTGTATTCCCGCTCCGGGGACGATGTCTGCGGATAAATCACCACCCGGACTTCGGTGCCGCCGGCGGCGCGCCGTAGCACCCGGCAGTGTCCGGGCAGTCCGGCGGCGCGATCCCGCATGATCATCAGACCGTAATGATGGGGCCGCTGCTGTACGTCCGGCAGGCCGCGGCCGTTATCGCAAATGCTCAGCACAATCTCATCGCCCTCTTTGGCCGCCGTCACGCTGACCCGGCTGGCCCGTGCGTGTTTAAGCACGTTATTCAGCGCTTCGCGGCTGATATGAATCAAATGAATCACCTGGTGCGGCGTAAAGGTGCCGGCGGGTAATTGATAATCGAAATCTATTTGGAACCCCAGCTTGGCCGAAAATTCATCTACCGCCGTCTTCAGCGCCGCACGCAGGCCCGGCTCGGTCATACTCAGACGGAACGTGGTCAGCAGTTCCCGCAGCTGCCGGTAGGCGGTATTCATTTCCTCGCGCATCTGCTGCATCAGCAGCTTGTTTTCCGGCGCGCTGTCCTGGCTTTGCATTTGCAGGCAGCCGATTTGCAATTTCAGACAGGACAAAGACTGGGCAATACTGTCATGCAATTCCGCGGCGATGGCGGTCCGTTCCGCCATCAGCAGCATCTGCTGGCGATGCTCGGCCTGCCGCTCCAGCGCCAGGGTACTGGTTAATTGTTCAATCAGCGTGGCCATCAGACGCTGCTGGGCATCGTTCAACGGACGCTCCGCCGGATTGCGCGCCAGCACCAGGCCATAGTTGCCCAATTTATCCCGCAGGCTCCAGCTCAGCGGCTGCAAATCCTCATCGTTCGCCGGGCCGGCGGAATAGCGGATATGCGTCACCGGCGTGGGGCCTTCTTCGGAGAGTCCGGCGGCCAGGGAAGCGTCGTCGAACTGAGCCTCGCCGTTGCTTTCGTAGAGCCTGATCTGGATTTCCCGCAGCGGCGTGAAGGACTGCAACTCCTCCAGCACCGGCAACAGACGCTGGCTTAGCGGCTGGTTATTGTGCAATTGACGGCTGGTGCGATAGAGATAATCCAGCACCCGGTTTTTTTGCTGTAAATCGTCGGTTTTCTGCGCTACCCGTTGCTCAAGTTCAGCATACATTTGCGATAGGGAGTGTGACATAGTGTTCAATGTCAGACCAAGCAGGTCCATTTCATGATGGCCCCGGCTGCCGGAACCGGCGGGCAGCGGATAACGCTGGCTAAAATCCCCGGCGGCCACGGCGTTGGCCTGGCGCAGCAGCCGACGCCAGGGCTGCAGCAGGCGGCGGCGCAAATAGAGTATCGTCCCCAGCAGCACCAGCAGGGAAAGGGCTATCTCCGTTTTTTGCACCTGCGCCACCAGCGTCAGCCGGCGTTCGGTTTTCCGGTCGATGGCGGAAACCAGCCCATCGATCTGGCGGACAAACTCCGCCACTTCGGCGGCGGCCTCCTCGGGACGGCGAGCCTGCTGCAGCCGAGGTTTCAGCCGCGTCCGCCAAAAATCGCGCAGGGCGGCATATTGACTCGTCAGCCGTTCCCGCCGTACCGGCTGCTGCAAGTCATCGCTTGACTGATCCTGTTCCAATTCCGCCATCAGCGGGGCGCTGTCGCTCCCCAGGGCACCCGCGACAGCAAACGGTAGCTTTGCATCCGCAACGAGCCGGCCTTGTTAATGGCATGAGCGTTGCCCTGCATGCCGTGGGCCATCCACAGCGAGAGGCCCATACCGCCGATACCGAGCACGCTCAGCGTCAGCATAAGCAGCGTCACCTGGCGAACAATGGAAAGCGGAGCGGAAACCTGTTTCATAAGCGGGTGTTCCTTATTCAGCGACGCACATTGTTTCCCATTGTTGGAAATTACCCTATACCCCTTATGGAGTCCCCCAAAATTGCCGGTAGTGGAAAAACAATACCCCAGTTCTGCATGTGGTTTTTACCATGCTAAAATATAGACGATTTTTAGGGTAATACCACATACTTACTAAGGAAAGGAGGCCCCACAGGGGGTTTTTAATGGAACCCCGCCGGCTTGATTTGCATCAATTCCCGCCGGTGAAAGGTTGCCTAGGGTAGCGAGAAATAACACGACTCTTCTTACCCTGAGCGAGGCTTTTCATGAATCCTCTTACCCGACCCGTCAGCGCACCACGGGGCGCCGTTATCGAACAGTGGCAGCCGGAGCAGCCTGAATTCTGGCGTACTTACGGACAGCCCGTCGCCCGTCGCAATCTCTGGATTTCCATTTATTGCCTGCTGCTGGCGTTCTGCGTCTGGATGCTGTTCAGCGCGGTGGCGGTCAACCTGAACAAGGTTGGTTTCCATTTTACCACCGACCAGCTGTTTTTGCTTACCGCGCTGCCCGCGGTGTCGGGCGCCATCCTGCGGGTGCCGTACTCTTTTATGGTGCCGCTGATGGGCGGGCGCCGCTGGACCGCCATCAGCACCCTGTTCATGGTGATTCCCTGCCTGTGGCTTGGCGCCGCGGTGCAGGATCCCCGTACGCCGTTCGGCGTCTTCGTCGCTATCGCCCTGCTGTGCGGCTTCGCCGGCGCCAACTTCGCCTCGAGCATGGCCAATATCAGCTTTTTCTTCCCGAAGGCCAGACAGGGCAGCGCGCTGGGGCTCAACGGCGGCATGGGTAATCTGGGCGTCAGCGTCATGCAGCTGGTGGCCCCGCTGGCCATCTCCTTCTCGATGTTTTCTTTTTTCGGCGGCGCCGGCCAACTGCAGGCGGACGGCAGCCGGTTATGGCTGGAAAACGCGGCTTGGATCTGGGTGCCGCTGCTGCTTATCGCCACCGTTTTGGCCTGGTTCGGCATGAACGATCTCGCCACCGCCCGTGCGTCCCTCAGCCGTCAGCTCTTGGTGCTTAAACGCGGGCATATGTGGGTTCTCAGCCTGCTTTACCTGGCGACCTTCGGTTCCTTTATCGGCTTTTCGGCCGGGTTCGCCATGTTGGCGAAAACGCAGTTCCCCGCCATGCAAATCCTGCATTACGCCTTTTTCGGCCCGTTTGTCGGCGCGCTGGCGCGTTCCGCCGGCGGCGCCTTGTCGGACCGGCTCGGCGGTATCCGGGTAACGCTCGTGAATTTCATCCTGATGGCGGTATTTGTCGCGCTGCTGTTCCTTACGCTGCCCAGCCACGGTCAGGGCGGCTCTTTCGCCGCGTTTCTCGGCGTGTTCCTTTTGCTGTTCCTTACCGCCGGACTGGGCAGCGGTTCCACTTTCCAAATGATCACGGTGATCCTGCGGCGGCTGGCGGTATCGCGGGTACTGGCCCAGGGCGGCAGCAATGAGGAAGCGCAGCGGGAAGCCGCCACCGAATCCGCCGCCGCGCTGGGGTTTATTTCCGCCATCGGCGCGGCGGGGGGCTTTTTCATCCCCCAGGCGTTCGGCATGTCCCTGGCGCTCACCGGCTCGCCGGCCGGGGCAATGAAGCTGTTTCTGGTGTTTTACGTGGTATGCGTCTTGATCACCTGGTTTGTCTACGGCCGCAATATCAATAACGGCCTGGCCACCAGAAAACCGCGTTGATCGTAGTTCCAGACAGCTGACAGATATGCTCGGAATCAATAAGGAGGGACAGGATGCCGGAAGAGTAAACCGTCCGCGCCATGGACCAATACGCCGGGAGCGTATTGGAACAACGCCGTCAGGCGTTGGCCCGCAGGGCGGCTACCAAGGAAGGTAGCCGTAATCGCGCGGATCGAGCCTCCATGGATGGATTCACGGCAGGACTTACCGTATTGATACGATCCGGCATCCTGTCCCGACCGGGCACTATGTCATTGAGCTCAAACTGCATGGGCAGCCTTTCATCATCAACCTGGAGACACCCGGATGAGCAAATTTCTCGACAGGTTCCGCTATTTCAGCCAGTTGGACAAGCCCTTCGCCGACGGCCACGGCCAGACGCTGAATACCAACCGCGATTGGGAAGACGGCTACCGCAGCCGCTGGCAGCACGACAAAATCGTGCGGTCCACCCATGGCGTGAACTGTACCGGCTCATGCAGCTGGAAAATCTATGTCAAAAACGGTCTGGTGACCTGGGAAACCCAACAAACCGATTACCCCCGCACCCGGCCGGATATGCCGAACCACGAACCGCGGGGGTGCCCGCGCGGCGCCAGCTACTCCTGGTATCTTTACAGCGCCAACCGGCTGAAATATCCCCAGATGCGCAAGCTGCTGCTCTCTTTATGGCGCGAGGCCCGTGGGGCGCATGAAGATCCGGTGGATGCCTGGGCGGCCATCATGGACAACCCCGCCGCCGTCCGGCGCTACAAACAGGCGCGCGGACGCGGCGGATTTGTCCGCACCACCTGGGAGGAAGCCAATGAGCTGATTGCCGCCGCCAATGTCTATACCGCGAAAACCTACGGCCCGGATCGCATCATCGGCTTTTCCCCCATCCCGGCGATGTCGATGGTGTCCTACGCCGCCGGCACCCGTTATCTGTCCCTTATCGGCGGCGTTTGCCTGAGTTTTTATGATTGGTATTGCGATTTGCCCCCCGCCTCGCCCATGACCTGGGGCGAACAGACCGATGTGCCGGAAGCGGCGGACTGGTACAACTCCTCCTATATCATCGCCTGGGGCTCCAACGTACCCCAGACCCGGACGCCGGACGCCCACTTTTTCACCGAGGTCCGCTACAAGGGCACCAAAACCGTCGCCGTGACGCCCGACTATTCCGAGGTGGCCAAGCTGTGCGACCTGTGGCTGCATCCCAAGCAGGGCACGGACAGCGCGCTGGCATTGGCGCTGGGCCATGTGATTCTGCAGGAGTTTTATATCAACCGGCAGAGCGCATATTTCCTGGATTATGTCCGCCGTTACACCGATATGCCCATGCTGGTGCTGCTGGAGCAGCGGGACGGCTATTATGCCGCCGGCCGGTTGCTGCGGGCCGCCGATCTGGTTGAAGGCCTGGGGCAGAGCAATAACCCGCAGTGGAAAACCGTGGCCATTGATGCCGGCGGCGGCGAACTGACGGTGCCGCTGGGTTCCATCGGTTTCCGCTGGGGCGAAAAGGGCAAATGGAATCTGCAGCAGCTGGACGGCGATGGCCGGGAAACCACGCTGCAACTGAGCCTGCTGGACCGCCATGACCGGGTGGTGGAGGTGGGGTTTCCCTACTTCGGCGGTACCGAACGGGAACATTTCAATTCGGTGCCGCTGGATAATATCCTGCGGCACCGTTTACCGGTGAAATCCCTCACTCTGGCGGATGGCAGCGAAGCGCTGGTCACCAGCGTCTACGACCTGACCCTGGCCAATTACGGCATTGATCGCGGATTGGGGGATGAAAACTGTGCCGGCGGTTACGATGACATCAAGGCCTACAGCCCGGCCTGGGGCGAAAAGGTCAGCGGCGTTTCCCGGGCGAATATCATCCGCGTGGCGCGGGAATTCGCCGATAATGCCGATAAAACCCATGGGCGCTCCATGATTATCCTCGGCGCCGGCATTAACCACTGGTACCACATGGATATGAGCTACCGGGGCCTGATCAACATGCTGGTTTTCTGCGGCTGTATCGGGCAAAGCGGCGGCGGCTGGGCGCACTATGTCGGCCAGGAAAAGCTGCGGCCGCAAACCGGCTGGCTGCCGCTGGCCTTCGGCCTGGACTGGCAGCGCCCGCCCCGGCAAATGAACAGCACCTCGTTTTTCTACAACCACTCCAGCCAGTGGCGTTATGAGACCCTGTCGCCCCAGGAACTGCTGTCCCCCCTGGCGGATAAGTCCCGCTTCACCGGCAGCCTGATCGATTTCAACATCCGCGCCGAACGCATGGGCTGGCTGCCTTCCGCGCCGCAGCTCAATACCAATCCGCTCTCCATTGCCCACAGCGCCAAAGCCGCCGGACTCACGCCGCAGGAGTACAGCGTGAAGGGGCTGCAGGATGGCTCGCTGCGCTTTGCCGCCGAGCAGCCGGATGACCCGCAAAACTTTCCCCGCAACCTGTTTGTCTGGCGCTCCAATTTGCTCGGATCCTCCGGCAAAGGCCATGAGTACATGCTGAAATACCTGCTGGGCACCGAGCACGGCATCCAGGGCCAGGATCTCGGCCGGCAGGGGGGCGTGATGCCGGAAGAGGCGGAGTGGCGGGAGCAGGGGGGCGAAGGCAAGCTCGATTTGGTGGTGACGCTGGATTTCCGCATGTCCAGCACCTGCCTTTATTCCGATATCGTGCTGCCCACTGCCACCTGGTATGAAAAGGACGATTTGAATACCTCCGATATGCATCCCTTTATCCACCCCTTTTCGGCCGCGGTGGACCCGGCCTGGGAATCAAAAAGCGATTGGGAAATCTATAAAGGCATCGCCAAGGCGTTTTCACAGGTTTGCCGGGGGCATCTGGGGGTGGAAACGGATGTGGTGACCCTGCCCATCCAGCACGATTCCAATGCCGAACTGGCGCAGCCCTATGGCGTGACGGACTGGAAAAAGGGCGAATGCCCGCTGATTCCGGGTAAAACCGCGCCTCATCTCATGGTGGTGGAACGAGACTACCCTAATACCTATGAACGCTTCACCTCTCTGGGTCCGCTGATGGATAAGCTCGGCAACGGCGGCAAAGGCATCAACTGGGATACCCTGACGGAAGTGGATTTCCTGCGCAAGCTGAACCGCGCCAAGCTCGACGGCGCCGCCGCCGGCCGTCCCAATATCGATACCGCCGTTGATGCCGCGGAAGTGATTCTGTCGCTGGCGCCGGAAACCAACGGCCAGGTGGCGGTAAAGGCCTGGACGTCGCTAGGGGTCGCCACCGGCCTTGACCACCGCCATCTGGCCCTCAATAAAAAAGACGAAAAAATCCGTTTCCGAGATTTGCAGGCGCAGCCGCGTAAAATCATCTCCAGCCCCATCTGGTCCGGACTGGAGGATGAACATGTCTCCTACACCGCCGGCTATACCAATGTGCATGAACTCATTCCCTGGCGCACCTTGTCGGGCCGGCAGCAGCTCTATCAGGACCATGAGTGGATGCGCGCGTTTGGCGAAAGCCTGCCGGTCTATCGCCCCCCCATCGATACCCGCGCCGCCGTGTCGCAGCTGAATCTTAAACCCAACGGCAATCCGGAGAAGGCGCTGAACTTTTTGACGCCGCATCAGAAATGGGGCATTCACTCCACCTACAGCGACAACCTGCTGATGCTGACCCTCTCCAGGGGGGGACCGATCCTCTGGTTAAGCGAGGATGACGCGCGGGAACTGGGCATTGCCGATAACGACTGGGTGGAAGCGTTCAACGCCAACGGCGCCCTCAGCGCCAGGGCGGTGGTGAGCCAACGCATTCCCGCCGGCATGATCATGATGTATCACGCCCAGGAGCGGATCATGAATCTCCCCGGTTCGGAAATCACCGGCCAGCGCGGCGGTATACATAATTCCGTGACCCGGGTCTGCCCGAAACCCACACATATGATCGGCGGTTATGCCCAGTTGGCCTACGGCTTCAACTATTACGGCACCGTCGGCTCCAATCGCGATGAATATGTGGTGATCCGCAGAATGGACCGTATCGACTGGCTGGACGGCGAAGGCAATGACGACGCCCAGGGCAACGCGGCGGCGGGAACCTCACACTATACGGCGAGGGTAAAATGAACATTCGCTCCCAAGTAGGCATGGTGCTCAATCTTGATAAATGCATCGGCTGCCACACCTGTTCGGTGACCTGTAAAAATGTCTGGACCAGCCGGGAAGGCATGGAATACGCCTGGTTCAACAACGTCGAGAGCAAGCCTGGCATCGGTTATCCCAATGCCTGGGAAGACCAGGAAAAGTGGCAGGGGGGCTGGATCCGCACCATCAAGGGCCGGCTGCAGACGCGCATGGGCAGCCGCGTCGGGCTGCTGTCGAATATCTTCGCCAACCCCCATATGCCGGAAATCGATGACTATTACGAGCCGTTCGATTACGACTACCAAAACCTGCATACCGCGCCGGCGGGTAAACACCAGCCGGTGGCGCGTCCCCGATCGCTGCTGTCCGGCCGGCGAATGAAAAAGATTGTCGGCAGCGCGAACTGGGAAGATATCCTCGGCGGCGAGTTTGAACAGCGCGCCCGGGACCGCAACTTCGATAATATGCAAAAAGCCATGTACGGCGAGTATGAAAACCCCTTTATGATGTATTTGCCCCGCCTGTGCGAGCACTGCCTTAATCCGGCCTGCGTGGCGACCTGCCCGAGCGGCGCTATTTACAAGCGCGGCGAAGACGGCATCGTGCTTATCGATCAGGACAAATGCCGCGGCTGGCGCATGTGCCTTACCGGCTGCCCCTACAAAAAGATTTACTTCAACTGGAAAAGCGGCAAGTCGGAGAAATGCATTTTCTGCTATCCGCGTATCGAAGCGGGGCAGCCCACCGTCTGCTCAGAAACCTGCGTCGGGCGCATCCGCTATCTGGGGGTTCTGCTCTATGACGCCGACCGCATCGAACAGGCGGCGCTGGCGGAAGATGAGCAGCATCTCTACCAAAGCCAGCTGGATATTTTTCTCGATCCCAACGATCCGCAGGTTATCGCCCAGGCGCTGCGGGACGGCATACCCCAAGGGGTAATCGACGCGGCCCAACAGTCCCCGGTCTATAAGCTGGCGGTGGACTGGAAGCTGGCGCTGCCGCTGCATCCGGAATACCGCACGCTGCCGATGGTCTGGTATGTCCCGCCGCTGTCCCCCATCCAGTCCGCCGCCGACGGCGGAAATTTGCCCCTGAGCGGCGTGCTGCCGGATGTGGAAAGCCTGCGCATACCGGTGCAGTACCTGGCCAATATGCTCACTGCCGGCGATACCGCGCCGGTGCTGCTGGCGTTGAAACGTCTGTTGGCCATGCGTCATTACAAACGCGCCGAAACCGTGGAGGGGATATCGGATATCAGCGCCTTGGACGAGGTGGGACTCACCGAGGCGCAGGCCCGGGAAATGTACCGCTACCTGGCCATCGCCAACTATGAGGATCGTTTCGTGGTGCCCTCCAGCCATCGGGAGCTGGCGCGGGAAGCCTTCCCGGAGACCAGGGGCTGTGGTTTCAGCTTTGGCGACGGCTGCCGCGGCAGCGACAGCCGTTTCAATCTGTTCGATACCCGCCGTATCGACGCCATCGATATCAGCGGTAACACCGCCCGTGGGGGTTCCCATGATTAGCCTGAAGATTATCGGCATGTTGCTGGATTATCCGCAGCAGGATGTCCGGGATAACCGGGCAGAGCTTAACTCGGCGGTCCGGGCCGCCGCTGAGCTTACCGCCGCCCAAAGCGCGCCGCTGACGGATTTTATCCGGCAGTACTGCGACGGAACGCTGCTGGACGCCCAGGAAGCCTATTGCGGACTGTTCGACAGAGGCCGCGCCATGTCGCTGCTGCTGTTCGAACATGTCCACGGCGAATCACGCGATCGCGGCCAGGCGATGGTGGATTTACTGCAGCAGTATCGCGATGCCGGTCTGCGGCTAGACAGCCGCGAGCTGCCGGACTTTTTGCCGCTGTATCTGGAATACCTCTCCCTGTGCCCGCCGGATGACGCCCAGGAAGGGCTGCGGGATATCGCGCCCATCCTGGCTCTGCTGGGGGCGCGGCTGCGGCAGCGCGAGAGCCGCTATGCCGAACTGTTCGATCTCCTGCTGAGCCTGTGCGACAGCGAACTGCGCAGCACGACCCTGCGGGAACAGATCGCCGGCGAAGCGCGGGACGACACCCCGGCGGCGCTGGACGCGGTGTGGGAAGAGGAGCAGGTCACGTTCCTGGGCGGGGAGGGCTGTGACACGGCGGAGCAGACCCGGCACCAACGTCGTTTTGCCGGCGCGGTGGCGCCGCAATATCTGGATATCGGACAAGCCCCGGCGCGGCCGGCCGCCGACAGCAAAGGACAATAATCATGGCATTTCTCAATGCATTCTTTTTCGATATCTATCCCTATATCGCCGGCGCGGTATTCCTCATCGGCAGCTGGATTCGCTATGACTACGGGCAATATAGCTGGCGGGCCGGATCGAGCCAGATACTGGACAAAAAGGGGATGCGCCTGGCGTCCAACCTGTTTCATATCGGTATCCTCGGCATCTTCTTCGGCCATTTGTTCGGCCTGCTGACGCCCCACTGGGTCTATGAGCTCTTTTTGTCCGTGGCGCTGAAACAAAAGCTGGCCATGGGGGCCGGGGGGATTTGCGGGCTGCTGACCCTGGCGGGGGGCGGGCTGCTGTTAAAACGCCGATTGTTGAATCCGCGCGTGCGGGCCAATTCCAGCTTTGGGGATATCATGATCCTCACCCTGCTGGTGGTACAGGTCTGCCTCGGCCTGCTGACCATTCCGTTTTCCGCCCGGCACCCGGACGGCAGCGAAATGATGAAGCTGGTGGGCTGGGCCCAGGCGGTGGTGACTTTCCATACCGGCGCCTCGGCGCACCTTGCCGGCGTCGCGTTTATCTATCGCCTGCATCTGGTGCTGGGCATGACGCTATTTCTCATGTTTCCGTTCTGCCGGCTGGTGCATATCTGGAGCGCGCCGGTGGAGTACCTGACCCGGCGTTACCAACTGGTGCGCAACCGGCACTAAGAAAAGCGTGTTTCGTTGAGGATGCCTACAATGACAGGAAAGCGGATTTTGCGAGAGAAGCTCACCCTTTACAAAATGATTGCGCTCTATGCGCGCCGCAGCCCGGAAGCCTTGCCCGATCCCTTTCATTATCAGGCACTGTATGAATACGCCGCTAAACGCCTCGATTGCTGTGTCTTCGGCGAAGAAAAACCGGCCTGTAAACACTGTCCCGTTCACTGCTATCC
Organism: Sodalis ligni; assembly: GCF_016865525.2. Lineage (NCBI taxonomy): Bacteria > Pseudomonadati > Pseudomonadota > Gammaproteobacteria > Enterobacterales > Bruguierivoracaceae > Sodalis > Sodalis ligni. The sequence goes on from NZ_CP075169.1 coordinate 2,632,541, forward strand.
CTTCGCCAAGCGGGAAGAAATAAAGCAAATCATGCGCTGGGCCGGTCCCCGGATGTTATGGCGTCATCCGCTATTGGCCTTGCGACATTTGCTGGATGGCAAACGTCCTGTTCCGCCATTGCCGGAAAAATACCGGAGTAAAAAATGACCATATCATGCAAACGGGTCTACGATCGCGTTGAAAAAGACGATGGTTATCGGGTGCTGGTCGATCGCATGTGGCCGCGGGGATTAAAAAAAACCGACCTGGCCTATGACGAATGGTGCCGGGATGTGGCGCCGTCCAGCGACTTAAGAACAGCCTTTCATAGCTCATCGTTAAATTTTGATGAATTTGGCAAAGCCTACCGCCGGGAGCTTGGGGCGAACATCCCGGCCTGGAAGGCGTTACTCGATCGCGCCGGGCAAGGGAACGTCACGCTGCTGTATGCCTCCCGCGACAGGGAGCGTAACCATGCGCGGGTGCTGCCGGCGTTTCTTATTGAGCATTATAAGAAAGAAAATGAATAAAATTTAATGACTCGTGCGTACTATGATCTCCCCTTGATATAATGCTAGAGAGTTTGCGCGAGTGCCGGGGCTTAGCGCTGAAAGAGAGACTTAAATAAGGGGTTACCCCCCTAGTTCATTGCCGTCATTTTTTTGTCGAGAGTTTAACGGTCGCTTCGCTTGGCCAACTTAGGTTCATCACAACACATTGTTCCGTGTGGTGAGGTGGCTTTGGCGGGTTTTCCTCAAATTTCACATGGGTCATCGTCGGGTAATGCAATGTCTTCCTAAATTTTTTGTTCAGAGGATTCCCAGTAAGAATTAACTCTTCCGCCTCATAAAGTAAATCTGAAGGGACTTGTTCAATATCATTGTTACTAAGGTCAACCTGAATGAGCTTTGTTGGATATGGATAAGGTAAGCCGGTTAACTTATTGTGGCTGGCATTGAGGATGTTCACCTGGCGGGGTAATATCGGCAAGCAGCGCAATCCGAGATGGGATAAATCAAGTTCTTCCTGCCGATGTAGGTAACATTCTTTTAATCTGTGCCAGGCTATTTGCCTATTTTCCTTTTCTTCAAACCAAGCTTCTTTGGCCCAACATTCCCAATTCCCTTGATAAGCGGGAGCCCAATCACCATTTCTTAACTGAGCGTTACCATCTGAAAAATCTTGCTTCGGGAAACAGGTAAAATATTCCGCGATTCACATAATTAATATTTCTCCTAAATTATTATAGGGATCAATGGGACTGCGTACCAACGCGACTATAGACAATTGGCTCCGGATGTCATACTGATTAAAAACAGGTATCACCGCTTTTAAGTTGTTTTCATAATCATTTGTTTAAAATGTGTTGTTAACCATCAACAAAAATAGGCGCTTCTCCCACCATTGATTGTCTTGCATTATCTTAAAAATCAAGGTCCATTTTTTAGTTGTAGGTTAAACGGAACTTAATTTGTTTGGGTGTCAGCTTGTCCGGTTTAACGTAATAAGGCCGTCTAAAATAGATATCATGGCCCCTTATGAGGGCATTGGTTTTCTAAATTGATTTTCGGAAATAATTTCCTGTCCATTTTCTTTTATATAATCATCTTTTATAAAATCATATTTTTTGAGTCTCAGGATGTTTATAGCTGACGCCGGTGATCATTGCCTCTTCGAGTTCGGTCCAACCGCCGTAAATAAATTCGGCTGTGTCTGCACCTACCGGTTTAAACTCGGCAGGATAGTGATTATAATAAATATGCAATAATTCATGGTAAAGGCCAATGGCGGGATCACGATAACGCCAAAGCTCCGTCTTTATTGTTGACCCGTCGCCAACATAAAATTTCCGGGGTCGAACGCGATGGCCCCGCCGGCGCTGTTTTGGCGTAAAACCGACCGTCAGCATAACGGTCTATGGCACTCATGGTCGGGGGTTGAATGGTGAAGGCTTTCTCATGCAAGGCCCGCAGAATTTTTTGCCCCATCGGGACCTGCTTGATGTCGTTTAATACTTTCGTGACTGATGCAATAAACAAATCATTGCCCTGGATGGCGATTTTTGTCGTTATCCTCGTTTTATCCAAAACTAAATTATACTGTCCGGTTCTAAATAACTGCGCCTATTACCGCTCCACTTTTGTTAGTCCAGGTTTGTTGCCTGGGAAAGGTGATGCGGTTTTCATAAATTGTCTGACATTTTTTAGTAACTCCCACATTGTTTTACAGTGATGATTGCGGGTCACCGTTTCGTGTAATGCTAACCATAAGAGCTCTATTTTGTTCACCCATGGCGAGTAAATCGGCTGATAAATAAGAATAAATTTTGGATTCTTCTTCAACCACTTCAATGTCTTTTTACTTTTGTGAATGATGTAATTATCGACAATAAGGGTGATCGTTTTGGCGCTGCGATACGTGCTTCTCAGCTGGCATAGCATATCGATGAACAAGCCTGAGTTTTTACGTGTTCCACTCACGTAATCCACTCTGCCCGTTCCAGCATGCAGCGCACCTGCAAGGTAATGTTTTTCATTTTTACCCGGCGTAGGGATGCGTTTCTGCTGACCTTTTTTCTGCCAGTCCGCGCCGATTTTTGGGTTGAGATCGATATCAACTTCATCCTCGTAAAACACGGGATGTTCAGCACTGTTCTTTGCCAATGCCTCATCAATTGCAGCCAGCTTTTCTTCCCTGTGAGGATCCCGAATATGCAAGGTCGGAGCCGCTCTGCGCCAGACAATGCCGGCTCCTGGCAACCAACGGCGAAGTGAGCCAGGATGCAACGTAGAGTTAAATAACTTATTAATTTCAATCGTTAACATCTCGGTACTCCAGCGTGAGCGCAGATAGCCAAAATCTTGCGGGGAGCGCTGAACAAGCAAATTGAGCATTCGCAGCATGGCGTCGACAGGCCATTTTTTTTGACGGCCCGGTGGCAGACTTTTCAGACCTTCAATACCAAATAACGTGAACCAATTAATCCAGCGTCCGACGGAAGAACGGGCGGCACATAGGGTTTTAGCAACGCAAGTCAGCGATTCACCCCGGTGCAACATCAACATGGCAATAAGGCGTCTGGCATGATTCTTATCTGCCGTTTTCTGGACAATTTTTTGCATCTGGCGTCGTTCATTTCTGGGTATGGGTGCTATGATCGGCATAACTCAGTCCGGTTGGTGATTTGTGATGTTTGGCGATTGATCAGATCGCTCAAACCGGATTGAGTTCCCTTCGGTGATCTACTATTAGGCGCAGTTATTTAGGGTTAGCCCTATAAAGCGCCATGGGGGTGGTCGATAATTCATTTAATGCTAACGCGAAATTTTCTAAAATCTGTTTTGACCCCGGTTTTTGAAGATTGCGCGCCCCAATAATAGGCAACAGGTACAAGGACAATACCGGAGAATAAATACGTCAGTTATAATTTCTTTGATGGATGATATGATTTTTCCATGAGCTGGTATCCTGGTGAATTTAATTTTTTGAATAAAAAAGTTAAATTAAATAAATATTATTTATTGGTTATTTTTATTTATTTTTTATCTTATGTGTAATGCTAAAACGGGTTATTTAATTTAGTATTTACAAAAAATAATAACAGGCCATCTTCCTGCTGGAAAGGAAATTTAATCTTAGCCTCCCATGAATGAAGATCACTATTATTCTACATGGTTGAAACTGACTCGCATGTGAATTAGCACAATCATTTTGCCAAACGGCAATAAAAATGTCCGCTGTCAAGCCTTTTTGATGTTGGGCGCAATGCAAAAACCTATATAAAGTAAGAGATTAGTGTGTTTACTGGGGACTTCAACTCACTGTAAATTTGTCGGATGGGGCCACATAGGAGCCTTGCGGTTGCGGGTCTTGGCGTGCCAGAGCGGGCAACACGAATGAAGGCATCGGCCGCTTACTCCGTAATCATATGCGAGCAATACAAAGGGCTAATTCCCAAAATGCGAACGCGCAGTTCGGAGACTGCGCGTTCAAGGATGCTTTGACACTGTGACTTTGCCTATGGAGGTGTTACTTCTCGCTGGAGCGGCTTCTGCGACGCTGGCTTTGCCGCGTCCTTTTCTTGAATCCCCGGTCTCCAGCCATGAACGCTTCCAGCATGTGCGGAATCAACGTCACCGCGTCCACTGTCTCACCGTAGGCCTGGGCATGCAACGCCGCATAGAGGTCGAGGTCAGCCTTCGAGCTGGCCAGGCATGTGAAGGTCAGCTTGCTGCTGGTACTGGATGGCAGCGGCCCGAGTCTCAGCTTCTTTGTCGGCGTGCTCATCGCAATCCCCCACGCACTGCTTCAAACAGCTGGGCGAGCGCGTCGTGGCCAGGAGCTTCAAGCATCAGGTGGTCCGGTGCTCGATGACCGACTGTGAGTGATGGAGCAATCGCCAAGTAAAACGGAGCTCGTGTGTTGAAAATCGCAATAGTGTATTAATATTGTTAAATCTAGCCAATCACATTTGGATCGGTCGTCACCCGCCATGCCTTTCTATCGTCCCGAGGAAAACTACCACGATGTCGCCAAGGGTGTTGATTTCGAGACCCAGAATGTGCCCCGCGCCATCGTCGCCGTCGGCGGCACCATGGTCACCCAGGGCATGGAGTTGCCCATTCACGCGCATCGGAAGGCGGAGCTTATTCTGACCTTGCGAGGCATCGTCAGGTGCGAAGCCGAGCAAGGCGTCTGGATCGTGCCACCGCGCTGTGCGGTGTGGATTCCTGACGATGTTCCCCACAGCGTGACCTTCGCCGGAAATGTCGAGGTCTATGTTCTGTTCGTCGAGCCGGATGCGGCGCCGGCACTGCCTCGACAATGCAGCACGCTGTCGATCTCACCGCTGCTGGAACGTCTGCTGCTGCACGCCACCCAGATGCCGGTCCTGTACGACATTGACGGTGCCGATGGCAGGATCGCCACGGTACTGCTCGACCAACTGTCTGTGGCACCCGTCGAAAAGTTGAACTTCCCGATGCCGGTCGATGCCAAGTTGCGCAAGATCGCCACCGCGATGATGGCCGACCCTGGCGACCGCGCGACGATAGACGACTGGGGGCGGCGCATGGCCGTCGCCCCACGGACCTTGACCCGGGCCCTGACACGCGAGACCGGCATGAGCTTCGGCCGCTGGCGCCAGCAGCTTCACATCCTCATTGCGCTACAGCGTCTCGACCAAGGGGCATCGGTTCTGACCGTGGCGCTCGATCTCGGCTACGCGGATGCCAGCGCCTTCGTCACCATGTTCCGCAAGGCCCTGGGCAAGCCGCCCGCCCGGTATTTAGCGGAGCGCCGCACCGCTGCGTGATCTCTGTTCGCCTGCGGACAAATACCCTCGTGGGCTATGACCAAAAATCGCAATAAATTGTCCTATTTGCGGAATGTAGTCATGCCGCAGATTTCGTATCCTGACTCTGACATTGAAACCGAAGTGCGCCGTCGGCCACTGGTTGCACTCATAAAGAGTCGGAAAAATGAAAATCGAAAAGAAGATACTGATCTGTGGCGGCGGCATTGCCGGCCCCGCATGCGCCTATTGGTTGCACAAGTACGGCTACTCCGTCGTCATCGTCGAAAAGGCAAAATCCTTCAGGGATGGTGGTCAGAATGTTGACATCAAGGGAGCGGGGCAGCAGGTCATCAAAATGATGGGGCTTGCCGAAGAGATCGAAGCCAAAAACACACTGGAGCAAGGCCAGAAATATCTGGATGCCGCCGGCAAGGTGGTCGCGACGTTTCCGAAGGGCGCGCTTGGAACCCTGACCGCAGATTTTGAGATTCTGCGAGGCGATTTCGCCCGCGTCCTCTTCGATGCAACGAAAGACGATTGCGACTATCGCATGGGGAGATTCGTCACCCATCTCGAAAACAATGGCGCGGGCATGTCGGTCACATTCGATAACGGCGAGACCGAGGATTTCGAGTTGGTGATCTGCGCCGAGGGCATCAGCTCCTCAACCCGGAGCATGGTCTTGGCAGAGCAAACCCATTTGCGCTACCTGGGTGCCTACATGGCGTTCTTCAAGATTCCACGACGCCCCGAAGATGACAACTGGGCCTATACGGTCAACGGCATCGGGGGGACGTTTATCACCCTGAGACCGGGGAACGAGAAAGAGACCACCGTCCTGATCACCTTCCTCAGAAAGGACCACGACATCGAAGGGGAAAAACCTGCGGCCCGACGAGAATTGCTGCTCCAGGCGTTGAAAGGTCGAGGCACCGTCGCCGATCGCATCAGCGCGGACCTGGACACGGTCAAAGACTTCTATTTCGGACCGATGAGCCAGGTTCAAGCCTCGACCTGGTCGAACGGCCGGTTCGTTTTGCTGGGAGACGCCGCGCACTGTCCGACGGCGTTCACCGGGGAAGGTACGGCATTGGCTTTAGTTGGCTCTTATGTACTCGCTGGCGAAATTAAGCGGAGCGTAGATTACGCTGAGGCTTTCCATGCGTATGAAAAGCTTTTGCGACCCTATGTTGAAGCGTCGCAGAAGCGGATAAGTCCTCGCTTCATCCGGCTGGTCCATGTGAACACGCGGCTCGGGATATCCCTCATTCGTCTTGCTCAAAGATTCTTCGCGAGCAAGATCGTACAAAATCTGCTTAAGCCGAGCGCCACTAAGCGCGAAAAAGATGTCGCGGAAGACTTCGTATTTCCGAGTTATTCTTGATCGTCACCATGTTCCGCAAGGTTCAGCGCATCGTCGAATTCGGTTCCTCAATGGGGATTTCAGCCACCTTCGCGCATGGCGATGGTCCCGGCAGCCGATGGGTAAGCGGCCTGCGCGAAGGTAATACCTGCCAGTTCTTTGGTCCGCGCCGCTCGCTCGATCTATCCGGCCTTGAATCGCCGGTGGTCCTGTTCGGCGATGAAACCTCGTTCGGCCTAGCAGCGACACTCCGCGATGGCCGGCGAGCTGACGCTGAAATCCGTGTGTTCGAGGTCTCGAATGTCGGCGAGATGCGCTGCGCGTCGCGCATAGTCGCCAGCTCCTGCGCGATCATCGTGTCCGGCTTCTTGGACAAAGCCGTGCGTTCGTACAGCATCGAGTCGATGCGCTCGCGCAGTGTCCGAACGCTCCAGCGTTCGACGCCGGCCATCTGCGCGTAGTAGTCCCGCTGCATCGGCTCCTTGAGCGCCAGCAGCAGGACGAAATGCGACCAGCTCAATTGTCGCGACAATTGGTTCGTCTGGGAACGTGGCGGCGAACTTGACCATCCGACGCAGGTTCTTCTCTCCGAAACCCCGCCCGTAGTCACGGGCAAGTTGCTCGGCCAGCGTCGGCAGAATTTCCTCGCCGTACCCGGCCCGCTGCCCGGCCAGCACTTCCGTATGGATGCGCTGACTGATGCGCCAGAACAGCAAGGTCAGCTCGGCATTGACCGCCGAGGCGGCGCGCTGGTGCGACGCCTCGATCAGTACCCGGATGTCGCCCAGCAGCGCCACCGGCGCTGCTGGCGCTGCTGGCGACGCGACATACGCCTTGCGCCGGGTCATGCCGCCACCGCCTTAGCTCGTTGCATCCCGGTGATCGTCTTGCGACGATTCGCCACCAGTTCGGCCGCGTCTCGCACCGGCTTGTCCTCGGTGTGGACGTAGCGCATGAACATCACGACGGTCTTGTGCACCGTTAGCGCCATGCCGACCTTGACCGGGATACCTGAATTGGCAATGTCAGTCGCCGAACGGTGGCGGATGCCGTGCGTGCCCACGTGCATCGCGCCAGCCGCTTTGAGCGCGCGGCTCCAGCCGCCGTAGTACTCGCCCGTGGTCAGATGCTTGCCAGCGTGGCTCGGAGAAGGCAGCACGTAGCGGCTGCCCTCCTGCCGGGGTGCCGTCGAGAGTAGTTGATAGGCTTCCTCGCTCATGGGCTTGGACATGCCGCCGGTCTTGCTGTCAGGCCAGACGACGCGCCGGTTCTGCAAGTCAACCCAGTTTCATTCCAGCGCGATGATTTCCGAGCGCCGGCCAGCAAACTCGAATTGCAGACGGATGCCCAAAGGGATGACGTAGTTCTCCAGCCCCTCCGACTCGATCTTGTCGAGCCGCCGGAACAAGTCGCCCATCTCTTCGTCGCTGATGAGGTGGGTGGATTTGCCGGCAGGGAACATCGGGACATGACGGCACGGGTTGGTGCCGTCGGGCCGATAGCCCCATACCTCGGCCATGTTGAACATCTTGCGCAAGACGCTGAAGACCTTGTTCGCCTCGGTCTGCTTGTACGAGAGCTTTTCCATCAGGCCCGCGATGTCAGGCCGCTTCACGTCCTGAACCTTCTTGCGGCCCAGCAGCGGGATGATGTTGCGATTGATGACGGCCTGATAGCCGGCCTGGGTGCTGAGCTTGTTGCGCTTCTTGGAGTAGTCCTCCATGAACTTCGTGCATAGCTCCTTGACCGTGGGGGCCTGGCGCGCCTCCGCTTTCTCTGCGGCGGGATCGCCGCCCCTGCGGACCTGGGCCAGCCATTCCTGCGCCAGCGACCGCGCCCGTTCGACGGTTAGCTCCCCGTACAGCCCTAGCGAGGGCTTGCGGCGCTCGCCGGCGTTCGTCCGGTACTGGAGCATGAACACCTTGCGACCCGCCGGAGTAATCTTGCACAGGAAGCCGGGCACCAGCGTGTCCCGGATTTCGACGGCCTCTGCCTGGGGTTGCGCCGCATCGACAGCGGACTTAATGAGTTTGATCTTAGCCATGATGACTCCTTGGAAAGACCCGGATTCCAAGGGCCGGATAGGAGTCTGGCGGTCGGAAGTCAGGTCAGGTTTCGGAAAGCACCGGCATATGTTGAACTCGCCTAATCTATTGATAAAAATGCTGTATCTGGCTGGGGCGTAGTCCAGCGAATTTCGGTGCTGGAGTCATCGTGAAATAAAAAAAGGGGGGCACCGACAATCGCCATTCCCCCCGCCGCCAGGCTCTATCGCCAATGCGATCTGGACTTGTCCTTATTGGTGCGATGAGACGAAAATGCACTGGCTTAGTGCGGTGAAGGCCCGCTTATCGTGCAGGGTACCGTCCGGGTTACATGGATTTTTCACCGCCGATCTGTCAGCGAAAAAATTAAATTCAGTCAAATTTGAATCAAATGAATCACCCCATTTAACCTCCTGGCTCATTATTTCTCCTGATGTTACTCCTGGTCGTCCGCCCTTCGGCCGCGTCGCTAATGAATCAATTGAATCATAATGAATCATTATTGGCATATCCGTTGCAATTATGATTGGGACGAATCAAAAAACGGATAACCCTATGGATCAGCTTGCTCTGTGTCAGGCCATTAAAGCGCAATACGAATCCTTGCCGAAACAGGTGCGGCAGGCGGCCAGTTTTGTCCTTGATCATCCGCAGGAAGTGGCGGTGATGTCCATGCGCGAGCAGGCCCGTCTGGCGGGTATCCCTCCGTCCACCATGACCCGGCTGGCGAAACGCATCGGTTTGTCGGGTTATGACGATATCCGGGACATTTTTATCAACGCCGTGCGTACCAAAGGTCATGAATATGGTTCTCGGGTGCCGGCGCTGGTGGAAATGAAACAAAAGGTGGGAGAAAGCTCCCTGCTGCTGGATCTGGCCAACACCACCACCGGCCATATCCAGCAGCTGTGCCGGCCCGATAACCTGGCGGCCATCGTGCGGGCCGCCAAAACGCTGTCGTCGGCGCGGGATATCTACTGTCTGGGGCTGCGATCATCGTTCCCGGTGGCGTTTCATTTCTGCCATGTGGCCGCCTATTTCCAGCATAACGTCCATTTGGTGGAAGGGGCGGGGGAGAGCGGCATCATGTCCCTGATGAGCAATATGGGTCCCAGGGACGCTCTGCTGGTGTGCAGCCTGTCGCCTTATGCGCGCCGCTCCGTGGCCCTGACCCGCTATCTGTCCCAGCAGAAAGTCAAAATCGTCGCCATCAGCGACAACGCCAGCTCGCCGGTGGCGCGGCTGGCCGGCGAGACGATCCTGGTGAAAAAACAGACCACCTCCTTTTTCGATACGCTGACACCGGCTTTCCTGGTGAGCGAACTGCTGGTGGCCCTGATGGCCGCCACCGCGAAGGTGGATGTGCGCGCCTCGGTGAGCGATACCGAGGAAAAATTATGGGCTATGGGCGAGTGGTGGAGCACCGAGTGATACCTCCTTGACCGGCCCAACCCCCAGCGTGATGAAATTTTTATAGGAAAACAACATGAGTGAATACAAACCGGAACTGACCACCGCGCCAAAGCACGGCCACAAGAGCCTGCTGTACTCCGAGGTCGTCAGTGATTTAAACAGCCTCGACTCGGTGGATATCGCGGTTCTGGGCATACCTTACGGTTCGCCTTATTCCATTGACGACGTCACCTGCGATCAGACCAATGCCCCCACCGCGGTGCGCCAGGCCTCCGATCGCGCGGTGCGCAGCATAGAACGCTACGATTTTGATATCGGCGGCCCGCTGATGGACAACCAGCCGATCCGCATGGTGGATTGCGGCGATATCGTCGGCGATGCGCGCGCATTGGGCGGGCATTATGCCGCCGCCGAAGCGGTGATACGCAAAATCCTCTCCCTCGGCGGTTTGCCTCTGGTGATCGGCGGCGACCACGGCGTGCCGATTCCGGTGCTGCGGGCCATGGACAGCATGGGTCCCATTACCCTGATTCAAATCGATGCCCATCTGGATTGGCGGCAGGAAGTCAACGGCGTGACCGACGGCCTGTCCAGCCCTATCCGCCGGGCGTCGGAAATGGAACATATCGGCGAGATTTTCCAAATCGGCCTGCGGGCCAATGGTTCGGCCCGCCAGGAGGAAGTGGACGCCGCGCTGGCTTACGGTTCGCACCTGATTACCGCCGATGAACTGCATGATGTCGGGGCCGAGGCCATTTTAAGCCGCATCCCCGACGGCGGTAACTACTACCTGACCCTGGATGCCGACGGCATCGATCCCACCATTATGCCCGCCGTCGCCGGCCCGGCGCTGGGGGGCGTCACCTATTCCGAGGCGCGTAAAATCATTCAGGGCCTGGTGAAAAAAGGCCGGGTGGTCGGCATGGATATCGTCGAAATCACCCCGAAAAAAGATCTTAACGGCATTACCGCTATCACCGCCTGCCGGTTTTTTGTCAACCTGATCGGTACCGCGGTTCGGGCCGGATACTTTAAAAAATAGCGCGGCGCGTCCTGCGCCGGGACAGGCCGGGACAGCTGCGGAAACAGTGTTATGCCTTGCGCCGGTCCGGCAAGGGGGTCTTCAGGCCGCCCTGCCTTCCACACCCTATCTTAACCTTTGACTATTCAGGATTTGCATAATGAAAAGACGTTTTGCGATATCAATACTGGTGGGCACGCTGGCCGCTTTTTCCATGATGACGGCCAACGCCGCCAATCTGCTCGATACCATCGTCAGCCAGAAAACCCTGCGGGTGGCGGTGCCGGTGGATTATCCGCCCTATGGTTATGTGGGCGGCGACATGGTGCCGCAGGGGCTGGATATCGATGTGGCCAACCTGTTAGGCGAGAAGCTCGGGGCAAAGGTGACCCTGGTGCCGGTGACCGCGCCGAACCGGGTGCCCTATCTGCAAACCGGTAAAGCGGACATGACCATTTCGTCGCTGGGCAAAACCGCCGAACGCGCCAAGGTCATTGATTACAGTATCGCCTACGCGCCGTTTTTTGATGCGGTCTTCGGCGGCGCCAAGACTCCCGCCAAGAGCTATGCCGAACTGGCGGGTAAAACCGTTTCCGTGACCCGCGGATCGATGCAGGACGAAGAGCTGACCCGTCTGGCGCCCAATGCCGAGGTGAAGCGGTTCGAGGATAACAACAGCACCATCTCGGCGTTTCTCTCCGGCCAAACCCAGCTGACGGCCATCGGTACCACGGTAGCCGCCGCCATGCAGCAAAAACACCCGGGGCTGGATTTGCAGCTGAAAGTGATTTTGTCCAATTCCCCCTGCTATGTGGGTATGCCCAAAGGCCAGCCGGAACTGGTGAATAAAGTCAACGAGATCCTGCGCGCCGCCAAGGCGGACGGGACACTGGACAAGATTTCCCAGAAATGGCTGGGCGCGCCGGCCGGCGACCTGCCGGAATAAATGACAGGACCTGATGAGATGACGACGACAAGCGGTACCCTAACCCTGGCGCACTGGCTGACGGCGCTGACGCCCGCGGATGTGCCGGGCGCGGTAGGCTGGGTGGCCACCCGCTGCCTGATGGATACGCTGGGGGTCATGCTGGCGGGTTCGGCCACCGCCGTCGCCGGGCGGGCTCGCCGGGTCATCGCGGTGAATGCCGCCGCGGGCAGCGCCGCGGTGGCGGGGACTCTCTGCTGGTGAGCGCGCCGGCGGCGCTTTTGCCAACGGCGTGGCCGCCCACGCCCTGGATTTTGACGATAACTGCTACGCCGGGTTTGTTCATGGTTCGGCGGTGATCGTGCCTGCGGCGTTAGCCGTCGCGCAGACACGCCGCGCCGGCGGCCCGGCAATGCTCACCGCCCTGGCGGCGGGAGCGGAATGCCAGTATCGGGTCGGTATGGCGTTGGGCCGCCCCCTTTACGATCGCGGCTGGTGGACCACCGGCGTGCCGGGGGGGATTGGCGCCTGCGCCGCGGCCGCAAAACTCATGGCGCTGGACGCTGAAACCACCGCCCGCGCCCTGGGGCTGGCCATTGCCGGCACCGGCGGCATGAAAAGCGTGTTCGGCAGCGATGCCAAGCCGCTGCTGGCGGGCCGGGCCGCCGAGGCCGGCGTGACGGCGGCGCTGCTGGCGGAGCAGGGCGCGGGGGGGCCCCTCGATGTCCTGGAGAATGCCTACGGCCTGGCGGCGCTGTGTAACGACGGGCGGCTTGACGGCGGCTGGCTCACTCCGCCGGGGGACGACTGGTGTTTGTTATCGCCGGGTGTGGACGTCAAGCGCATCCCGGTATGCCTGTCGTCCCATGCGGCGGTGGACGGGGTGCTGAAGCTGGCGGCGGACCACGGCATAGCATGGCCGCAGTTAGCCGGCATCGTCTGTGATGTGCCGCCGGTGGTGGCGGCCAATCTTATTTATTCCCATCCCCGCAGCGGACAGCAGGGGCAGTTCAGTTTGCCTTTTGCCGTGGCGGCTTCCCTGCTGTACGGCGAACTGACACTCGAGCATCTGGACGATGCGCTGATGGCGGATAAGACGCTGTCGGCCTTAATGGAACGGGTAAGCATGATAACCGGCCCGCGCTGGGACGATCCCGCCCTGCTCACCGTCGCGCCGGAAGGGGCCGAGGTTACGCTCAGACTGCATGACGGCAAGACCTTCAGCTGTTTTATTCCCAAGGCCACCGGCAGCGCCGATTACCCATTGAGCGATAAGGCGCTGGAAAACAAATTCCTGCGCTGTGCGGGCAGGGTTATGGAACCGGCGGCGGCAAATCGGCTGGCCGGGACGCTGTGGGGGCTGCCGGCATTAGACGATGTGACTGCCCTTTCGGGAATGATACAAATACCCAAGGAGCCCGGGCGATGATATTTGATTTTTCCTCGGTACTGCAGCAGTGGCCGCTGCTGCTCAAGGGCACCCTGATCACCCTGGCGATGACGCTGGTGTCCACGGTGCTCGGCCTGATTCTCGGCATCGCCTGCGGCTGGGCGAGGGCCCACGGCAGTGCCTGGCTGCGCCATCTGACGGGATGTTACATCGAGCTGGTGCGAAATACGCCTTATATCGTGCAGCTCTTTTTATCTACTTCGGCTTGCCGGCGCTGGGCCTGCATTTATCCGCCATCACCGCCAGCATTTTGTCGCTGATCCTCAACCTGGCGGCCTATGCGGGGAGATCACCCGCGCCGGTATCGACGCCACGCCCCGCAGTCAGGTGGAAGCGGCGCAGAGTCTGGCGATGAACCGTTGGCAGATATTCTCCCGGGTGGTGCTGCCGCCGTCGCTGTCCAGGGTCTGGCCGGCACTGATAAGCCAGGTGATTATCATTATGCTCGGGTCAGCGGTATGCAGCCAGATTTCCACCGAGGAGCTGTCGTTCAGCGCCAATCTCATCGCCAGCCGCTCATTCCGCAATTTTGAATCATTTATTATCGCGGCGGTGATTTATCTGGCGATGGCGGTGTTTGTACGCCAGTTCCTCGGCTGGATAGGGCCGCGGTTTATTTTCGGACCGGCAGCGAGGAAACGGCCATGAGCGATTTCACCCTATGGGATATTTTTCGCAATCTGCTGCTGGCGCTGCGCTGGACCGTGGGATTGTCCGCCATTGCATTTGTGGGCGGCGGTATCGTCGGCGCCCTCTTGCTGATTATGCGCCTGTCGCACCGAAGATGGCTGCAATGGCTGGTGATCCTGTCTGTAAATCTGTTCCAGGGCACGCCGCTGCTGATGCCGTTGTTTCTCACCTATTTCGGCCTGGCGCTGTCCGGCATCAATACCACACCGCTGTTTGCCGCCAGCATTTGCCTGACGCTCTATGCCAGCGCGTACCTGACGGATATCTGGCGCGGCAGCGTGGAGAGCATACCCCGCCAGCAGTGGGAAGCCTCCGCCAGTCTCGCGCTCTCTTTCGGCGAGCAGCTGCGCTATGTCATTTTGCCCCAGTCGTTCCGGCTGGCCCTGGCGCCCACGGTGGGTTTCCTGGTGCAGGCCATCAAAGCCACCGCCCTGGCGTCGGTTATCGGCTTCGTGGAGCTGACGCGCTCGGGGCAAATCATTTCCAATGCCACGTTTTCACCTTTCCTGGTCTACGGCAGCGTGGCGCTGCTCTATTTTGTGCTGTGCTTCCCCCTCTCCTGGTGGAGCCGGCATTTGGAAAAACAGTTAACCCGTGGAGCCAACCGGCATGAGTGAACTTTCGACGGATAAACCTTTCGCGGTGGTGGATATCCAGGGCCTGCACAAGCGCTTTGGCGATAACGAAGTGCTCAAGGGCATTGATTTGCAGATTAAACGCCAGGAGGTGGTATGCATCCTGGGCAAAAGCGGCTCGGGGAAAAGCACGCTGCTGCGCTGCATTAACGGCCTGGAAAGTTTTGAAGAAGGGACGCTGACCGTGGACGGGCAGGCCATCAAACAGCATGACCCGGCCGCCATGCGTGATTTGCGCCAGAACGTCGGCATGATTTTTCAAAGCTTTAATCTTTTCCCGCATCTGACGGTGGGCAGAAATATCATGCTGGCCCCGTCGCTGGTGAAAAAAATGCCGAAGGAAGTGGCGGAGCGCGCGGCCCGGACGTTATTGAAACGCGTCGGACTGGAGGAAAAATTCGACACCTGGCCGGATAATCTCTCAGGGGGCCAGCAGCAGCGCGTGGCTATCGCCCGGGCCCTGGCCATGACGCCGGAGGTGCTGCTGTGCGATGAAATCACCTCCGCCCTGGACCCGGAACTGGTGGGGGAGGTCCTGCAGGTTATCGAGGCCCTGGCGACGGAGGGCATGACCATCATCGTGGTGACCCATGAGATGAATTTCGCCCGCAAGGTCAGCGACCGCATCGTATTTATGCACCAGGGCAAAGTCCATGAAACGGGCACGCCGGAGGAGATTTTCGACAACCCGCAAACCCCGGAGCTGAAGCAATTTCTGGCCTGATGGCCCCATTGCCGACAAACGTACTCGGAGTCAATAAGGCGGGACAGGATGTACGATCCAGCATTCTGTCCCAAGCGGGCACTGTGCCAACACTCCCGCCATCCAGGCTGCAACTTCTGCCGGGACAAGGCCGGCAATAAGATTCCGCCGCGGCGCGCGCCCCGGCGATAAACCGTACTAACATGATATTTGGAGAAATAAACATGGTCCATACCCGTATTCGCCCGTTCAATACCAAACAAACCTATCCGGAACAGAAGCTGGATAACGATTTATGCCAGGCCGTGGTGGCGGGAATATGATTTTCCTGCGCGGCCAGATAGGCCAGGACCTCGATACCCGCGAATCGGTGGGCATCGGCGACGTGGCGGCGCAAACCGAACAGGCGATGTACAACATCAATATGCTGCTGGAAGAAGCGGGCAGCAAGCTGGAAGACATCTGCAAAATCACCGTGTATCTCACCGATGTACGCTATCGTGAAACGGTATACAACATCATGGGACGTTGGTTAAAGGGCGTTTTTCCGGTCTCCACCGGGTTGATGATTAGCCACCTGGCCCGCCCGGAGTGGTGGGTGGAAATCGACGTGATCGCCGTTAAACCTTAAGGAGCATGCCAATGGGCACCGCGATTGATCTGTTATCGGCGCTGGTGGCTTTCCCGACGCTGAGCCGCCGGTCGAATCTTGAGCTAATTGATTTCGTAGAATCCTACCTGGCGGATTACGGTATCGGCGCCCGCAGAGTCTACAGCGAAGACGGCAGCCGGGCCAACCTTTACGCTACCATCGGACCCGCAGATCGGGGCGGCATCTGCCTGTCGGGACATTCAGACGTGGTGCCTGCGGACGGCCAGCCGTGGAGCAGCGATCCCTTTACGCTGCTGCGGCGCGGCGATCGGCTGTACGGCCGGGGCAGCGCCGATATGAAAGGTTATCTGGCGTGCGTATTGGCCATGGTGCCCCGTTTTATCGAGGCCACCCGCGCCGCCGACGCTCGTCCGGTGCATATCGCCATCAGCTATGATGAAGAGATCGGCTGCGTCGGGGTGCGGGGGCTGCTGGATGAGCTGGCCCTGGACGGGGCCCGTCCCACCGGCTGCATTATCGGCGAACCGACCCTGATGCGGGTAGCCACCGCCCATAAAGGTAAAAGCGCCTGGTTTTGCCGGGTGCAGGGGCAGGCGGCCCACTCCTCGCAAAATCATCTTGGCGTGAATGCCATCGAATATGCGGCGGAACTGGTGCTGTTTTTACGCAGCCAAGGCCGCGGCTGGCGGCAGGGAATCCAGGACAGCCGCTACGATCCCCCCTGGTCGACGGTGCAGGTGGGCACCATAAGCGGCGGCAGCGCGGTGAATATCGTGCCGGATAACTGTGAATTCGAGTTTGAAATCCGCCCGCTGCCCGGTACCCCTCATCACCTGATGGCACAGGAGTTGGGGGATTATGCCAAACGACTGCTGCCGGAAATGCGCGCGGTGTCGGCGGCGGCGGATATTCTGCTGGAGCGGCGGGCGGAGTATCCCGGATTGCTGGACGACGGCTCCCTTGATGTACTTAAGCACCGTTGCGCCGGCGTGCTGGGACAGGAAGTCTTTGATTCGCTAAGCTTCGGCACAGAGGCCGGACTGTTCCAGCAGGCGGGCATTCCCACCGTGGTGTGCGGCCCCGGCTCCATCAACCAGGCTCATAAAGCGGATGAGTATGTGGATATCGCGCAGTTGGAGCAGTGCCAGCGGTTTTTGGGGAAAATCGTTGCTTGTTGAGCAGGGATAAGAGAAGTAAATCGCCGCTTTCCTCTATCATTAAGTCGGACCCGTATCTTAATAGGGGACTGACTTTTCGTGACGGCATAAGGCTAATCATATAAATGATAGGATTAAAAACTGCAATTTTTTATAAGAAAAATGGGGCAAAATATTAACATGTTTATCTTATGAATTCTTATAAATATTGACGTTTTATTCAGCCAGGAAAATAAAGTGAAAATGATTTCTTTTACCGCCAGCGCTCTCGCTAGGGAGCAGACGATGCAATCACCAGAATGCCATAATTCTGAGTGGCCGTCATGGTTATTAGGATTACTGCAAGTTGCTAATACATCATTAAATAGACAAAACCAAGTCAGCCACGATAATGGCTTTTTTAATCCGCCATACGAGTCAATGCTCTCTCGCTGTTTGGCTGGTGCGGGGGCAGCCAACCCTGAAACTCAGTATTTTCCCGTGGCAATCTTTGGTACGTCTGACGAAGCAAATAAACTGTGGGACTTATGTGAAACCGTACTCCAAATGAAAAGGATAGCTTGTGTTAGTGATTATAATAAGGCAGTCGGTATAGAATATTCAGGCTGCTTTCAAAATGACCAGGACGATTACGAAGAAACAGCGTTTATGTTTTTTCTGAAAAATATTCTTATAGTTAATGAATTTGGTAAAGATCCTAAAATTACCGGCCAGGTTCCATTCGTCCATGCTGCAAAAGTCGGTTCTTCATCTTTTGATATTGACAAGGAACATGTACTTTGGAAAAGGTACCTCTATGATAACAAGCAAAAACTTGATCCTTTGCTGCGCGTCCAAAAATTATTGGCAATAAATCCCACCGAAAAACACGCAGACCTTCTCAAACAATTTATTGTTAAAAACACATTTTCAGACGCCGACGTTGAAAAGCTTGCTGACAATTTGCTCGCCTTGATCAATCGCTTCAATTGCACAACCAGCAGCGAGATTAAACATGCTTTGAGTGATTATAAAGAGTCGAAGGGTGAACCTTTTTTGAGTGGGCCCGATTATGTAGACCTTGCTAACTTCTATCAGAATCATTTTTTCAGAAATACCAGCAAACTGGGCCTGGCGTTTTTTGCCGGCCGTGGATATGATATTAATTTTGCGTGGAATGTGGGTGATAATACCTTGGTTGATCTGAAGGTAGTTCAGGATAAGCCTTGGAAAAGAGGGGAGCGTCGATTAGATGAAGAGCCAGAATGGATTACTGCATCGGAGATGCGTTCCGTCTTGAAAAATATAAACGGCCTTTTCAACGATAAAGTTTTCAAAACTGGGTTTTTCAAAAATTCGATGATGATTTCCAAATCCTTGACATCCAATGCGTGGCAAGGTTTTTTTTATGATGACAAAGTGAGTAATCAAAAGCGTCCGCCATCAGAGGTTGAAAACTAAGGAAATAAAAAGAATCTGAAAACAATATACCTATCAGCCAATGGATCCCGGCCCTGTTGGATTGCGCGGTTAAATGCCTTCCTTGACAAGGGTGCCGTCCATGATTGCTTGGAGAGGATGTAAACATTCAAAATTAAACTACCACTTCGCATTCTGATATCAGAATCTGGCGGCAATATGCTTTGCTTGATTTAAAAATAGATGTAAAACTAGGCAGAGCTGATACAGAAACTGCATAACAACATGACATGTTTATTGTTGGGTAAAACCGGTTGTCTGCATCTGCTTATGCTTTACATGAAGCATGTTTAAAAACACCAGTAAACTGGTTTTGTGTTTTGGGTCAGCGGAAAAAATTCGAAGCACGGTGAGCGGCGTTAAAATTTTATGAATTTTTTAGTATCAATGTATTACTCGATATCATATTGTGATTTTACCTTTTAAGGGGACAACGTTAATTTGTGCAGATAAAAACTAATCGCAATGCATGTACATAATGTTATTGATTAATCTGGTTCAATATAGCTAAAAAAACTAAAGGGAATTAAATGAATACATATCCTATAAGCATCCACGGTCCCACTGTCGACCGGTCAACGGGATCATTGGAAAGCAATTGGCCCGGAGGGGGCATCTCTTCCAAGTTTGCTAAGCGTTTCCAACACGCCCTTAGACGTATTAGCAAGTAAAGAAAGACATACCGATCAAGGTCTTGTCAGTATACCGTCGGCTAAGTCGGTGCTCTCAAGCCTGGCCATAGGCCGGAAGAATGTTACTGTAAAACAGCAAAATTGTCCCGTGGTAACGTACGGTATTTGTGACGAAATACGAGTTTTAGACAAAATTTCAAAAGACCTGTTGAAGATCAATTGGTCGACGGCTGTCTGTCAATATAACGAAGCAATAGGTTTGCATTATGAGTTGTCCGATCAAAACTGCACTGACTATAGCAGCGAAGCATTTTTAATCTATTTCTGAATAATCTCATGAAGATAGAGGAATATGGCACAAACTCCGCCATTATCGGCCTGCCTTCGCTCGCTGACATACCCTTGCGGATAGGTCAACTTTTGTTGATAGTTACGAACTTGATCTCTGGAAAAATATTTATTTGAACACAAAGAAAAACTTGATCCGGTACTTCGCTTAAAAGACTCATGACAATGAATGCTACCATAGAACGCGAAGTAATCTTGAATCAGTTCATTATGAAAAATACTATGGCAAACATAGATAACGAAAAACTGGCTTGTGTTTTAAGGATTTCATTGATCGCTTCAATTGCACAACTCACTTAGAAATAAAGCATGCATTAAACGATTATAAAAAGTTGAATGGCGTGTCTTTTTTCAGAGTCTGATTATGTGGGGCTTGCTGAATTGTTTGGGAATCATTTTGCCAGAAATACCAGCAAGCTGGGTCTGGGATTTTTGCCCTTCGTGGCTTTGATATTAATTTTTCATGGAATGTGAACAAGGATACCTTGGTTGATCTTAATGTTATTCAGGATAAGCCTTGGAAACGAGGGAGCGTAGTTTTGATGGGGACAAGAATGGATTACAGCATCGGAAATACGTTGCGTCCTGCGAAATACAAGCGGTATTTTCAACGGTAAAGTTTTCAAGACCGGGGTTTTCAAAGATGCGATTATAATTTCCAAGTCCCTGACATCTAATGCGTGGCAAGGTTTTTTATTATGACAGCGTGATCAAATGAGCCCGCCAACTTGATTCCTTAATAAAGGCGCGCTCGTGCCGATATTTACCGGCTGCGGTTACTCTCATCCATTACCGGCGTTGATGCATAAACGTATCATGACAGATCGGACAGCTTTTGCGCCGAGACGATCAGTTCCCGTAGCAGCATTTGCCGCCGCGGCTCATCCGTGTCGCGGCTCACCATAAAACAAAAGGCCGCAATGGCATGGCCGCCACGCGAGAGGACCGGCGCCGCCATGCAGCAGGTAAAGCTGTCCGATAACCCTTCGGTCATGGAATAACCCAGCTGCGCGGCGCGCCGCACATCCTCAAGAAACTGCCCGCTGTCGATGGTGCGTCCGTCCGCCAGGATAAAATCCTCCTCCGGGATCAGATCGAGAATGTCCCGGGCCGAGAGGTGTCCCAGCAGCAACCGTCCTGAGGCGGTCCAGGGGATAGGCACCTTGACGCCGATATCCGAGGTGATTTTAAACGGGCGGGAGCTGCTCTCCGACAGCACCACCGTATATTTATTGCCTTCCAGTATGCAGAGCTGAACGGTTTCACCCAAACGGTTGATAAGCTCCAGCATCAACTGATGGGCGCGGCGCAGCAAATCGTTTTGCATGGCATAGTCCGCACCGTAATAGTGCATTTCCCGACCGAAAAACACACTGCCGTCCGGCAGGGTTTCCAGCCAGTCCGCTTCCGTCAGCAGGCTCACCAGCTCGTAAATACTTGACCGAGGCGCATCGGTGGATGCGATCAGTTCCCGCATGGTCATGGGTTTTCTGGCGATATGCAACTGCCGGAATAATTCAATGATCCGGTCTACTCCCCTGGCCCGAGGCGGGTTGGCTGAGGGCATGGCTGTTCTCCGTGGTATCGCCGGCCGGCGTAAAAGTGATGATGTCGGGACCTAAAGGTCAAGGGTTGCACACCGAACCGGCCGCTGGCTAATGCGTGGGGTTATCATACACGGAATTATCAATATCCACAGCGTCGGTTCATTTTTGCTTAATGATATTCCATGCACTTTTTTGGGGCCCTGTTATTTTGCATGAATCATAAGGCTTATTCCAGCTGGTGAAACGGTACTGAAAAGAGTAAACGGATTAACGTGTAGACGCAGCGGGAAATAACGGCTTAATCGTGACAGTTCTGAATACGGGCATATAAATTTTGATTGGTTATTGCAAATTTAATTCTTTTATGACAGTCTGAAATTGTCCGGTATCCCGTAAATAAATCTGGTATATCGGACAATATGCAATAACAATTACTTAAAATAATTTGAACAAACAGGGCGGACAAAACCAGGTTTTGTGGCGCGGGAGACATTTTTATGGCGATAAAACGATACGGTACCGAAGGCGGCGTGGGTACCGGTGGGCAGAAACTACCCTTTGCCCGTGCGGTTGAGGCGGACGGCTGGCTGTACATCTCCGGCCAGACGCCGATGACCGACGGCGAGATAGTGGAAGGCAGTATTATTGAACAAACCCGACTGGCATTTGATAACTGCCTGCGCATTGCCCAAGAGGCGGGTTATGAAGCCGGCGACGTGGTGCATGTTACCGCCGTGCTGACCGATGCCCGTTATTTCGGATCATTTAATAAAGTCTTCGCCGAATATTTCTCGGCATTTCCTCCGGCGCGTATTTGCAGCGTTCAGGATTTGGTGGTGGATTGTAAGGTGGAAGTAGATATGAAATGTTACCGAGCCGATAAGAAATAAAGATTTGTGCCGGCGAGTTCGTTTTAATCCAGCAATATCTGAAAACAGATAATAATCAATTATTCGGGGGAATAAAAAATGAATTGTCTTAATTATAAGACGCATGCAGCCTGTCTTATTACCGCCGCCGCCGGCATGCTGTCCGTTATCGGCTGCACGCCGACCGATAACGGCAAGGCGAAAGACGCCGCGCCGGCCTCCACACTGCAAACCGTACTGCAGCGGGGCACGCTGCGGGTGGGGGACTGCTTGTCCTTTGCGCCGTTCGGCTTTAACAATAAAGACGGCCAGCCGGATGGCTACGATGTGGATTTGGCCAAGGCGCTGGCCAAGGAGATGGGGGTGAAGCTTGAAGTGGTGGACACCACCAGCGCCAACCGTATTCCCAATTTGCAGACCAACAAAGTGGACGTGGTATTCTGTAATTTCACCCGCAATCTGGAACGGGCCAAGGAAATCGGCTTTACCGCGCCTTATGTGGTGGCCAGCGAAGCGATGCTGGTGCGTAAGAACAGCGGTATCCAGTCCGCCAAGGATATGGGCGGCAAAACCATCGCCACGGTTAAGGGCTCTACTAACGGTGATGAAGTCCGCTCCATGGGCATCCCGGTGAAGATCCAGGAGTATGACAGCTCCCAGGCCGCCATACTTGCCGTCAAGCAGGGACAGGCCGACGCCATGATTGAGGATAACAACTTCCTGGCGTACCAGGCCAAGCTCGATCCTACCCTGGTGGTCACCAACGAGGCGCTGGTACCGCTGGAATATAACGCCTTCGGCGTAAAAGCCGGCGATCAGCAGTGGATCAATTATCTCAATGAATTCCTGTTTGAAATCAACGCGTCCAAACAGAACGCCGCGCTTTATCAAAAATGGTTCGGTACGGCGCCCCGTTATCCGCTGAATCCTCAGTATTGATGACCGGCGAGGGGATTATCCGCCGACGGAGGCAGACATGAGCTATCAATGGTTAACCCTCATCAGCTATTTTGATGTGTTTCTCACCGCCGCATGGGTGACGCTGCAGGTGACGGTGCTGGCATTTATCCTGGCGATGGCGTTGGGTTTGCTGACTGCTCTGGCCCGATCCTGCCGTTTTTCCGTTCTGCGGTTTATTGCCGCCGCCTACGTTGAAATCATCCGCAACACGCCGGTGCTGCTGCAGATATTTATCGTGTTTTTCGGCCTGCCGTCCCTGGGATTGACCATGGGCGCCTGGACCGCCGGCATTATCGCTCTTGGCGTGAATGTGGGCGCGTACCTGGCGGAAGTCTTCCGCGCCGGCATTCAGTCGGTGCCCCGAGGCCAGCAGGAAGCGGCCATGATCCTCGGCATCGGACGGCGGGATATCTTTCTTCAGGTGGTATTGCCGCAGGCGGCGCGGGCGGTCTATCCGGCTATTATCAACAATCTGATCCAACTGCTGCTGGGCACATCGCTGCTCTCGGCCATTGCCCTGCCGGAACTCACCGGTACGGCAACGGTGATTAACGCCCGGACGCTGCTGTATATCCAGACCTTCACCGTGACGCTGGCGGCTTATTTGATTCTGAGCAATGCCCTGGTGTGGATTGGCGGTTTTTTGGGACGGCATCTTTTCACCCCGCCGGTAACCGCCATAAAAAAATCCGGTCCGTGGTTTTGCCGGAATAAAGTCCAAAGCGGGGGGACGGCATGGACGAGGTATTAATCACCCGCGCGCCGCTGCTGCTCAAGGGGCTGGGAGTGACGCTGCTGCTGTCGGCGGCCTCCATTATCGGCGGCACCCTGCTGGGACTGCTGGCGGCCGTGCTGCGCAGCAGCCGCAACGCGCCGGCTATCGTCGTCGCCCGGCTGTATACCGAGCTGTTTCGCGGATCGCCGGTGCTGATTACGCTGATGTTCATCTATTTCGGCGTAGCCTATTTTGGCTATGACATCAATATCTTCGCCGCCGGCGTCATCGGCCTGAGCGTTTATCAGGGCGCCTATATCGGTGAAGTGTTTCGCGCCGGTATCGAGGCGGTGCCGAAAGGGCAGTGGGAAGTGGCGCAGATCCTCGGCATGAATAAGCGGCACACCTTTTTGTCGGTCATCCTGCCGCAAACCCGGCGAATCGTCCTGCCCCCGCTTATCGGCCAATATCTGTCGCTGATAAAAGATACCTCCATTATCAGCATGATCGGCATGTCCGAACTGCTGCGTCAGGGGCAATCCATCGTCGATCGCGTCGGCCAGCCGGTGGCGGTGTACGGCCTGGTGGCCGCCCTTTATTTCATTATCTGTTTTCCCATCTCCCGCTGGGTGCAGCATCAGGAAAGCAACAGGAGTCTCTTATCATGACGGCTATTGTCAGCCCCAAACCCGCCATCGCCTTAAGCGGCGTATCGAAATCCTTCGGCAGCACCCAGGTGCTCAAGGGCATTGATCTGGCGGTGAGCCCCGGCGAGGTGCTGGTACTTATCGGCGCCTCCGGCTCCGGGAAAAGCACCGTGCTGCGCATTATGAGCGGCCTGGAAATCGCCGACGCCGGCGAAATCTGGGTCAACGACGTGCCGCTGCATGACAGCCGCCGGGCCAAGGAGATTCGCGGACATGTGGGCATGGTCTTCCAGCAGTTCAATCTGTTTCCCCATAAAACCGCCCTGGGCAATGTCACATTGGCCCTGATCAAGGCGCGCAAAATGTCGAAAGCCGACGCCGAGCGCACCGCCATGGCGGCCTTGAACCGGGTGGGCCTGGCGGACCGGGCCGGCCATTACCCTTCGCAGCTGTCGGGAGGACAGCAGCAGCGGGTGGCTATCGCCCGCGCCCTGGCGGTGGAGCCGAAGATCATGTTTTTCGACGAAGCCACCTCGGCGCTGGATCCCGAACTGGTGGGGGAGGTGACCGAAGTCATGCGCGAACTGGCCCGGGAAGGCATGACCATGGTGGTGGTCACCCATGAAATGGGCTTTGCCCGTAAAACCGCCGACCGGGTGGTGTTTATGGATAAAGGGGTAATTGCCGAGCAGGGGGCGCCGGAGCAGATTTTTGTCCATCCGCAAAATGCCCGCACCCAGCAGTTTTTAAGCCGGGTGCTTGAACACTGAGACAACCGATAGCCATCAGGACCGCCAAGCGGTCCGATATCAAGGGAAATCCATTATGTCCGATGCCACAGATTTTTATACCGCCGACGGCAGCTTGAATCCAATGACGCCGGGACCGCTGTACAAATCCGCCGGGGGAGACGGCCGCTCGGTATTGGCCGCCGGCACCCCGCTGTTTGCGGACGACGCGGTCTTTTCTCCTGTCATGATCCTCAAGCAGGCCGCCTACGAACAGAATATCGCCGCCATGGCCGACTATTGCCGCCAGCAGGGAGTGCTCCATGCGCCCCACGGCAAAACCTCCCTGGCGCCGGAACTACTGCGGGGGGCGATACGCCAGGGGGCCTGGGGACTGAGCGCCGCCACCCCCGCCCAGGTGCGCGCCTTTCGCTCCTTCGGCATCAAAAACGTCTTTCTGGCCAATGAACTGGTGGATCCGGCGGGCATCCGCTGGATAGGCCGCTATCAGCACGACCACCCGGAACAGCGGTTTATCTGTTATGTGGATTCCCTGGCCGGGGTAAGGATACTGGAACAGGCCCTGGCGGATATTGATGTCCGCCTGACGGTATTGCTGGAAGTGTCGGTGGCCGGCGGCCGTACCGGTTGCCGCTCCCTGGCGGAGGCGCTGGATATCGCACGTTTGGTGCGGGACAGCCATAAGCTGCAGCTTATCGGCCTGGCGGGTTATGAAGGCGCGATAGCCGGCGATCGCAGCGCCGAATCCCTCGCCAAGGTACGGGACTATTGCCGCTGGATGATGACCGTGGCCGGCGCCGTGGACGGCGAGGGGCTGTTTGAGGCGGAGCACATATTACTGAGCGCCGGGGGCGGAACCTTTTTTGATATCGTGGTGGAAATGTTCAAGGCGGTGTCCCTGTCCCGTCCCGCCCTGGTAATGATCCGCTCAGGGGCCTATATGGCCCATGACGACGGTCTTTATGCCCGCATCGCCCCGTTTGCCCAGCAAGGTTCGGCGTTTCATCTCCGGCCGGCGCTGGAAATCTGGGGCCGGGTGCTGTCGCGTCCGGAACCGGAGCTGGCCATCCTGGATTTCGGCCGCCGTGATGTGCCGTTCGACCAGGATTTGCCGATGCCCCACAGCTTCCGGGAGGCTAACGGCGGTGAGGTTCGGGACGCCCGCGGGGCATCGGTGACGGCGGTCAACGATCAGCATGCCTATTTGCGCGTGGCGGCGGACGACCCCCTGCAGGTGGGTGACTGGGTGGGCTGCGGTATTTCCCATCCCTGCACCGCCTTTGACAAATGGCGCTACCTGCCGCTGGTGGATGATAACTACGTCTGCGTCGGACAGGTGACTACCTGCTTTTAATGACTTTTTATCTGCGCTGGTCGTCGGTGATAGCCCATCATCGAAGGCTTAAGCGCAGGAAAACGTATGTTGCAAAAAAGCTGTAATCCTGTCCTAACCTGGAATGTCTGATACCGCACTTTGCGGGAATATTTCATAAATTCAACGAGTGATTTGTATCTAAAACAATCACTGTTCGTTAACAAACCAAATTTGCAAGTTCCAATGCTTGAACTCCTTTAAAGTAAGAATTAATGGATGCGTGATATCAACTACCCATTCTCTGATCTACTTTAATGATTGTCATTCTGTCCGTTAATGCCTTTGAATTGACTTAACATTTGCTTAAACGAATAAATTAAGGAAGAATAAAGAATGATGAATTCCAGCCCTCATTTCGTAATGGGTTCAACGTTTTGTCCGGTATCTACTGAAGAAAACCTTGATGATAAAGGGTTGGCGATGATTGCTAAAACCATCAATGTAAGCAATACCCCTTCAGCGATGCCGCAGCCGACTTATTCTCAGAGCGCCAAAGATAATGTTAAGCCAAAGTACACCCTATCTTATTTTCATGCCGCATACTCTGGGAAAAATAATTTTACTTTAAAACATAAATATCATCCTGTGGCTGTATTTGGCTTAAGGAAAAACAAGATGATCTTAAGTTTCTTTTGGAAGAAGGTTTAGGATTAAAAAGTAACAACAATTAATATACTGAATATGCGTATAGGACTAAATGAACCGCCCCGACACTGGGAAAAACTTAGTTATCCCACAAAAGAACTTTTTGATCGTGCTATTAAAAATATTTCAAAAATCAGTGTCCGCGCGCCATTGCAAACTTCAGAAAAATCCCACAGAGGGTTAATGTTTCGTTGGAGCAATCACTTATATGCTAACAAGGAAAAGCTTGATCCCATCATCCGAATCAGAACTCTTCTTATGCAAACTGCGGCTAATGACAATAAAGATAATCTGGAACAATTTATTCTTAAAAACACTGAAGCAGATTGTAATATAGAGGAGCTGTGCAAACATCTTAAATACCTTATCCTTAAGCTTGGTTGTAAAAACAGTGCTGAGTTGGAACAGGCCTTGGCGTCTTACAAAACAGAAAAAGGGGTATCACTACTGTCATCGGAAAACTACAAGGATTTATATCATCTCTATAACTTTCATTTTTTTAGAAATACCAGCAAGCTGGGTTTGGAGTTTTTTGCCGAGGAGCGCTTTGATATTGCGTACGCATGGAATACGGAGGAAAACGCTGAAATTAACCTCGACGAGGCAAACTATAAACCGTGGAAAAATGGAAAGAGACGTGACGACATACATTTAAATCGACCCGTGCATGAATGGATTACATATTCAGAAATTCGATCAATTCTACGTGAAAAAAATCCCGTATTTTCTTCCAATAAACCCTTTAAGTTTTTCTTTGCGTTCGATCATCGCATGAAGAGATTTAATGTTGAAATGGCGTCGTCGTTACGTTCTGATCATTGGGTTAAGCTCTAACAAGTTGTAAAGGTACATTCATAGCGAGGTGCCCCGCCATCGGCTGCGTCAGCTATCCTTATTGTTCAGGAAACATCTTATGACGGGGGGATTTCATGGCAAAGCTGACCAGCGATTTTTTTGTTGAGCGCCTGCGGGCCTGGGGCGTGACCCGGATATTCGGCTACCCCGGCGACGGTATTAACGGCGTGCTCGGCGCGCTGCAGCGGGCTGAAAAGCGAGGGCAGGGCATCGAGTTTATCCAGGTGCGCCATGAAGAGATGGCGGCTTTTATGGCCAGCGCCCATGCCAAGTTTACCGGCCGGCTCGGGGTATGTCTGTCCACCGGCGGCCCCGGCGCCACCCATCTGCTCACCGGCCTGTACGATGCCAAAATGGATCATGTGCCGGTTCTGGCCATTGCCGGCCAGGCGGAGGCCACCGCCCGCGGTTCCAATTATCAGCAGGAGCTTAATCTCGATCGGATATTCGCCGATGTGGGCAGTTTTGTCCAGGAGGCCGCTTCTCCCGCCCAACTGCGCCATCTGACGGATCGCGGCGTGCGCATCGCCGTGGCCCAGAACGGCGTCACGGTGCTGGTGTTGCCCAAGGACGTGCAGGATGAACCTTGGCAGGAGCCGCAGCAGGCTCATGGTTTTACCCGCTCGGGTCCCGGATATCAGCGGCCGAAAGTGGTGCCTTACGAACAGGATCTGCAGCGGGCGGCTGATGTGTTGAACGCCGGTAAAAAAGTGGCGATTTTGATTGGCGCCGGCGCGCGCGGGGCGGCGGTGGAAGTGGTGCAGGCCGCCAACCTCCTGGGAGCCGGCGTGGCCAAGGCTTTGCTGGGCAAAGATGTGCTGCCGGACGATGCGCCTTTCGTCACCGGCTCCATCGGCCTGCTGGGCACCGAACCCTCGTCGGATATGATGAAGGAGTGCGACACGCTGCTGATGATCGGCACCGGTTTCCCCTGGGCGGAATTCCTGCCGGCGGACGGACAGGCGCGGGCGGTGCAGATTGATATCGATCCGTCGATGCTGGGACTGCGTTATCCGGTGGAGGTGAATCTGCACGGGGATGCGGGCGAAACGCTGCGGGCGCTGCTGCCGCTGCTGCGCCATAAAGACGATCGTCGCTGGCAGGAAAACATCGCGTTGGGCGTCAAAGCCTGGTGGCTGAAGCTGGAAGATCGGGCCATGGCAGAGGCGCATCCCGTCAATCCGCAGCGGGTGGTGTGGGAAATGTCCCCGCTGTTGCCCGAAAACGCCATCGTCACCTCCGACTCCGGCTCCTGCGCCAACTGGTTCGCCCGGGATTACCGGGTGAAACAGGGCCAGCGGGCGTCGCTGTCGGGAGGGCTGGCCTGCATGGGGGCGGCGGTGCCTTACGCCATCGCCGCCAAATTCGCCCATCCTTCGTCGCCGGTGGTGGCGCTGGTGGGGGACGGCGCCATGCAAATGAATAACATGGCCGAACTTATCACCATCAAGAAATATTGGCAGCGCTGGCAGGATCCGCGGCTGATTGTCTGCGTGTTCAACAACGAGGATTTAAATCAGGTCACCTGGTAACAGCGGGTGATAGAGGGCAATCCCCGCTACCCGGCCACCCAATCGGTGCCGGACGTGGGCTATGCCCGCTTTGCGGAATCACTCGGCCTGAAGGGCATCTTCGTCGACGATCCCGCCAGACTGCATGGCGCCTGGGTGGAAGCCCTGTCCGCCGACCGGCCGGTGGTGCTGGAGGTCAAAACCGATCCCGAGGTGGCGCCCCTGCCGCCGCACATTACCCTGGAGCAGGCAAAAGCCTTTATGTCTTCCATGGCGAAAGGTGATCGCGGCGCCGGGAAGGTGATAGCCGATACCGCCCATCAGATTTTGCACGGGATAATGCCGGTCAAGTCTTAATGGTGCATAAATATTTGTAGCGCACCATTAAAACTCTTTATTTCCCTTATGGGACGTATTCCCTATGCTGGATCCATACGCACCGCAACCCAGCAATAGAGGATCGATGATGTCAGCACCCAAGCGTACCTTTGTTCGCCATGCGCTCCCGGCGCTTTTATTGACAGTCTGCGCCGCCGGCCTGTGGCATCCGTCGCCGGCGCAGGCCGCCGAAACCCTGCGCCTGGCCCATGCCTCCAGCAGCGACAGCCTGATCAACCAGGCGATGGTGCGCTTTGCCGCCGAGGTGAAAGAGAAAACCAATGACCGGCTGGAAATCCAGATCTTCCCGGACGGCCAACTGGGGGATGAAGGCGCCATTGCCGATTCAGCCGGCTCCGGCGCCATCGCCATGGGGCTGGGCGGGGTGGTGGACGCCATCGATCCGCGCCTGAACGCGGTGTCGCTGCCCTTTCTCTTCAAGGATGCCGACGCGGTGCATCATTTCCTGGACAGCGCGGCGGGCAAAAAATTCCTCTCAATGGGTGAGGACCGCGGCTATGTGATGCTCTCCGCCCTGGACTCCGGCTTTCGCCAGTTCGCCAACAGCAAGAAAGCCATTGTCGAACCCGCCGACCTCGCCGGTTTGAAAATCCGCACGCCCCCCAATCCGGTGATCCTCTCCACCATCAAGCAGTTGGGCGGGTTGCCCCAATCCATTCCCTTCGGCGAGGTGTACACCTCTTTGCAATCCGGCGTAGTGGACGGTATTGAGCCCGAACTGCGGGATTTCAGCGATCAGCGCTGGTACGAAGTGGTTAAGCACGTCTCCATGGCCAACTATATCTGGTCGGCGAATTTCTGGTATATGAATAAAACCGCCTACGACGGCCTGGCGGCGGCCGACCGCCAGGCGCTGCAACAGTCCGTGGCCGATACCACCGCCTGGTACCGTGACCAGTTGTCCCAGGTCTACGCCAAGCTCACCGAGCAGTTGAAAAGCAAACAGGTGGTGTTTAACGATGTCGACCGGGCGGCGTTCCTGGCCAAGTCCGGTCCGGTGTACGACCAGTTCTCCAAGACCTGGGGCGCGGACTTTATCAAACAGCTGCGCGCCGACGCCGCGGCCGAGTAACGCATCATGACGACGCTCCATTATGCCCGGTCCAGCGGACCGGCCTGGCTCCGGCAGTTGCTGATGTGGGCGGGCTGCCTGCTTTTTTTGCTGACCCTCGGCTCGACGCTGCTGGGTATCGTCGCCCGCTATTTCGGCTGGAACGGCGTAGAGTGGACCTTCGAGACCGCCGAGATAAGCTTTATCTGGGTCACTTTTATCGGCGCGACGCTGGCGGAACTGCGCGGGGAAAACGTGCGTTTCACCAGCCTGGTGACGCTCCTTCCCGTTGCGGTTCAACGCGCGCTGGATCTGTTCGCCACGCTGGTGCTGCTGGGATTGAGCGGCTGGCTGCTGCAAAGCGCCATTCGCGTATTGGACGGCTCGGGCCGGGTGCCGACGCCGGTCATGCGCCTGCCCAGCGGTATTATCACCTTATCGCTGGTGAGTTTCTCCGCCATGCTGATGTTCGTTTCCCTTTGGCGCATCTGGCACTTTTTCCGTAAGGGAGCGGCTGAATGACCGTTATTATCCTTATCGCGGCGTTCTTGATTTTATTATGCGCCGGCGTCCCCATCGCCTGGTCCATCGCCGGCGGCAGCCTGGCCGCCCTGGCGCTGGGGGATTTCCCCATGCCGCCTACCTGGCTGGCGCAGCAGACCATCCGCGGCGCCGACACCGCGTCGCTGATTGCCATTCCGCTGTTTTTGTTCGCCGGCGAACTGATGAACCGCGGCGGGCTGACCCATCGCATTATGCGGGTGGCGGAGCATCTGTTTGGTCATTTCCGCGGCGGGCTGGGGTTGGTGAACGTGGCCACCGCCTTTGTCTACGGCGGGCTTACCGGCTCCGCCACCGCCGACACCAGCACGGTGGCCAAGGTAATGATCCCCATCATGGAGAAGATGGGGTATCCGCGCGACTTTGCCGCGGCGGTCACCGCCGCCTCAGGTACCCTGGGTATCGTGGTGCCACCCAGCGTCATCCTGCTGCTGTATGGGGTCCTCACCAATACCTCCATCGGCGGCCTGTTCGTGGCGGGTATCGTGCCCGGCTGCCTGCTGGCGCTGGTGTTTATGTTTACCGCCTGGGTCATCGGCGTGCGTGAAAACTTTCCCCGGCTGGAAGGCCGCATCGATTTTCCGCAGTTTTGGCGCGATCTGTGGCGGGCCTTGCCGGCCATGTGCATGCCGGTCTTCGTGCTCGGCGCCATCGTCGTCGGATTTGTGACCGCCACCGAAGCGGCCGGATTATCGGTGGTTTATGCGCTGCTGGCGGGCGGGGTATTTTACCGCGAGCTTTCCTGGCGCGATATTATCCCGGCCATCGTCGAATCGGTGGCCATCACCGGTTCGGTGATGATTATCATGGCGGTGGCGGTTCCCTTCGGCTGGCTGTTGACGGTGACCCAGGTGCCCCATATGGCGGCCGCATGGATCACCTCATTGCACTGTGGTCCGCTGGTGACCGTGCTGCTGGTGATTTTGCTGCTGAAAGTGGTGGGCTTCTGGCTTGACCTGGGGCCGGCCATGATCATCCTGGCGCCGATCCTGGTGCCTATCGCCAAACAGGCCGGTCTGGCGCCGTACCAGATCGGGCTGATTTTCACCCTGACCCTGGGCTGGGGGCTGTTTACGCCGCCGGTGGGCAGCAATATCTTCGTGGTGTGCAACGTGGCGAAAATCGATATCGGCCCGGTATCCCGCCGGCTGATCCCTTTCTGGATAGCCACCGCTTTCGCCATCGCGCTGCTGGTGCTGTTTCCTTCCTTAACCGAGTGGTTGCCCGCATTGCTGGGTTACTGACGCGCTATTTGATACGAGAACCGACATGACACATTTAGTGGGTGGAATATCCAGCGCCGGTCGCGCTTTGCCTGAAATCGACGGCCGACCGCTATTGATTGAAAAAGCCGCTGGTCCCTGGCTCTGGGCTCGCGACGGTCAACGTTATATCGACACCGCCCTGGGCTTCGGCGCCACGCTGCTGGGGCATAACCCGCCGGAAGTCCTGGACGCCCTGCGGCAAACCCAGGAAAAGATGCTGATGCCCGCTTATTCCCATGGGCTGGAGGAAGAGGCGGCGACGCTGTTAAGCTCGTTTACCGAAGAATTGGACCAGGTTATTTTCGTCAATTCCGGCAGCGAGGCGGTTCATCTGGCCGCCCGCGCCGCCCGCGCCGCCACCGGCCGCCATAAGGTGGTGAAATTCGCCGCCGGTTATGACGGCTGGTTCGACAGCGTGGCGTTCGGCAACGCCGGCACGCCGGACGCGGCGATGTCGCAGCCGGCGCGTCCCGAAAAAGAGGGCATGCTGCTGCTGCGCTACAATGATTTCACCGATGTGGATCGGTTATTCGCCGACCACGGCGATATCGCCGCGCTGATTGTGGAGCCGGTCATGGCCAATGCCGGCTGCATCGAACCGGCGCCCGGCTATTTGCAGTATCTGGCCGACAGCGCCCATCGCCACGGCGCCCTGGTGATTCTGGATGAAGTGCTGATGGGGTTTCGTCTGCATGCGGGGCTGACCGGACATTTGTTGGGTATTGACGCCGATTTCGCCACCGTGGGCAAAGCCATCGGCAGCGGCACGGTAGTGGCGGCGCTGTTGGGAAAATCGGCTTATATGTCGGTATTTGAACGCGGACTGGCGACGCGGGCCGGCACTTACAGCGGCAATCCGCCGGTGTGCGCGGCGGTGATAGCCACCCTGACAACGCTTAAAAACCGGGATTACCGGCAACTGCTGCGTCAGGGGGATGGGCTGCGCCAAAAAATCATCGACGGCTGCCGGGCCCGAGGCACGGCGCTATGCTCCACCGGCTACGGTTCGGTGTTCACGTTCTGGCGTTCAAATGTGCCGCCGCTGGATTACCGGCAAGCGGCGGCAACGGCGGACAAAGCCTGGAGCCTCAAGCTGCATTTCGCCCTGCGCCGCCGCGGTATTTTGGTGATGCCCTTTGCCTTCGGCCGCTTTTACCTTTCATTCAGCCACGATGAAGCGGTGCTGGAAACCCTGGCCGCCGCCTGCATTGAGTCGATTTCTGAATTATCTGAATAGGTCGCCGCATCACTGTCCCTATCGCGGCGAATACCGGGCAGCCTGGATGGACCGCGGCGTGAAGCCCGCTTTGCGGCGATCACCTGACAATCTGAATAGGCCGCGGTATCTCCGCCGCGGGCTGGGAGATAAGCTCGCGGATAAACTGCGCCAGCCGCCGGGTGCCCACATGGGCATCGGCGGGCAGCAGCAGCGCCAGATCTAGGGGGTTCAGCGCCGGCAGGCGGTCATTTTGTCCTAAGATGCGCCAGTCCGGTGAAATCACCGAGGCCGGCAACACCGTCAGCGCCGCCCCCACGCGCACCGCGGTTTCCACTCCGGTCAGGTGGGAAGAGGTGCAAACGATGCGCCAGCGCAGCCCGGCCTGGTCCAACGCCGCCAGCACCTGCGGCCGCGACCGGCAGCCATCGGGGAACAGCACAATCGGCAGCACCGATTGCCGCTCCGGATAGCAATGTGGGGCCGTGCACCAGAGCTGGGCTTCATGGCGCAGGAACTCCCCTGTTCCTGGCCCGGCTGGCGGGTGACTATCGCCAGATCCAGATGGCCTTCCTCCAGGGATTTTTGCAGCTTGAAGGAGAAGTCGCTGACGATTTCCACCTGAAGCTGCGGATTGCGCTGGGAGAAGTTCTCAATCAGCGCCGCGCCCACGGTGCCCAGGTAATCATCGGGCATGCCGATACGGATGCGCGTCCTGGCGTCATAACAGCCCAGGGCGGACAGCGCCTCCTCTTCCAGCATCCGCATCTGGCGGGCGTACCCGATGAGTTTTTCACCGGCGGGCGTGAGGGTGATGCCCTGGCGGGAACGCTCCAGCAGCCGCTGGCCGAGATGTTTCTCCAGCCGGCTGAGCATGATACTCACCGCCGCCTGGGTTTTTCCCAATTGCTCGGCGGCGGCGGTAAAACTGCCGTGATCGTACACGGCGACAAAGGCGGCAAGGGTATCATTATCGAGATGGCGCATAGTGCTTTCCGGTGGAGAAACAGGCAGTGGAGCAATGCAAGATTTATTCCAAATTCCTCCAGGTAACTCGCCATCCATTCCGGCATGGATGGCGGTGCTCACACCGGTGCCGCAAGCGTTTCATGGGCTCTGCGCGCAAAGGCCTCTCCGCCGGCGTCGAACAGGTGCGCATGGCGCGCCGGGATAAACAGGCCCACCTCATCGTCCAGGCTAAGCTGCCGCTGCTCGCCGTGGCGCACCACCAGCGTCTCGAAGCCCGGCACGGCGATATAATAATAGGCCGCTTCCCCCAGATGCTCGATATGCTGGATCCTGCCAGACAACTGCGCCTCCCGCGGAGGGCATAGCTGCAGATGCTCAGGGCGTATGCCGACTTTCACCTCATCCCGCGCGGCGGCGGCGGGGGCGGCCACATGCACCCTAACCACCTGCGTTCCCGCCAGCATAACCTGCACGCCTTCCCCGTCGCTGCCGATAAACCGGGCGGGCAGGAAATTCATCTTCGGCGAACCGATAAACCCCGCCACGAATTCATTCACCGGATGATGGTAAAGCGTCAGCGGATGTCCCACCTGGGCAATGGAACCCTTGTTCAGCATCGCCGCGCCGCTGTTAAGCAGTACTATCTTATCCGCCAGCGTCATGGCTTCCACCTGATCGTGGGTCACATAAATCATGCTGTTGCCTAACTGATGGTGCAGCTTGGCTATTTCCACCCGGGTGGCTACCCGCAGCGAGGCATCCAGGTTCGACAGCGGCTCGTCGAACAAAAACACCTCGGGATCCCGCACGATGGCTCGGCCGATAGCCACCCGCTGGCGCTGGCCGCCGGACAGCGCTTTGGGCAGCCGCGCCAATAACGGCTCCAATTGCAGAATCTTAGCGGCGTTCAGCACCCGGCGCTGGATTTCTCCTTTGTTTACCTTGGCCAGCTTCAGGTTAAAGGCCATATTGTCGAAAATGGTCATGTGGGGATAAAGCGCATAGCTTTGAAACACCATGGCCACCCCGCGTTCCGAGGGCGGCAGTTTGTTCACCAGCCGATCGCCGATATAGATTTCCCCCTCGGTAATGGTTTCCAGGCCGGCAATCATACGCAGCAACGTGGATTTGCCGCAGCCGGAAGGGCCGATAAAGACATAAAATTCCCCATGCTTGATTTCAAGGGAGACGTTATTAATCACCGGCGTGTCGTGAAAGCGCTTATTGACATTATTCAGGCGTATGGTGGACATGGTCCGGTTCTCCTCGTTTTATTTCACGCCGCCCATGGTTAAGCCGCGGACCAGATGTTTTTGTACCAGCAGACCCAACACCAGCATCGGCAGCATCACCAGCGTGCCGGCGGCGGTAAGCGGCCCCCATTCCGTGCCCTGGAAGGTCAGGAATGAGGTTATCGCCACCGGCAGCGTCTGGGTGGCATCGCCGGACAGGGTGAGCACAATCTGAAACTCGTTCCAGATGAAAAACAGCGTCAGCACGCCGGAGGCCGCCAGGCCGGTGCGGGCCAGGGGCAGCATGACGCGCAGGAACACCGTCCACTCCGAGGCGCCATCCACCAGCGCCGCTTCCCGCAGCTCCGGCGGAATATCCTCGAAAAAAGTGGTGATCATCAGAATGGTGAAGGGCACGTTCGCCACGGTATAGACAACGATCAATACCCAGTAGCTGTCGGTGAGCCCCAGGGTGGTAATCAGGTAATAAACCGGGATCACCAGCATGATCACCGGCGCGAAGCGCAGGCTCATGACGAACTGTTTAGCCCGTCCCTTGCGCTCGATAAAAAACACTAATCCGTAGGCAAACAGCGCGCCGGTAAACAGGCACAGCAGGGTGGCGCTCAGGGAAATCAGCACGCTGTTGCCGAAGGCGCGGATAAAATCGCCGTTGCCCAGCACCTCGCGGTAGTTATCGAGGATCGGGTGGAACCACAGCTTCGGCGGCATGGCGAAGGCATCGATGCCGTTTTTCAGCGACATGGTCACCAGCCAATAAATCGGCAGCAGGAAAAACAGCAGAATCACCGCCAGCACCAGGTAAAACAGCGTGCGGCGCCCCAGATACTTTATCCGTTCAAACATCTTTCATTATCCGTTTACTGGCCAGGGAGAGGACTGCTATCACCAGCAGCGTATTGATGATGGCAATCACCACCGCCTCGCTGATGCGGAAGTCCTGAAAACCGGTGAGATAGGCGAACATATTGGTGGTTTCCGTCGCCAGCGCCGGCCCGCCGCGGGTCATGACATAAATCAGATCAAAGGACTTGAAGGCGTCTATCATGCGCAGAAACAGGGCTATCAAGATGATGGGCTTGATCATGGGCAGCTTGATAAACGCCAGCAGCCGCCAGCCGTGGGCGCCGTCCAGTTCGGCGGCCTCCAGCGGCTCCTGGGGCAGGGCGTCCAGGCCGGCGGATACCAGCAGTATGATAAACGGCGTCCACTGCCAGACGTCCGCCAGGATGAGAGAAGCCATGGCGATGTCAGGATCCCCCAGCCAATCCACCGGCGCTATCCCCAATAGGCCGAGCAGATAGTTGAACAGCCCGGCACCGGGATCGTAAAAAATGCGCCAGATAAGTCCGCCGACGATGGGCGTGACAATCATCGGCAGCAGCAACAGCGCCCGCACCAGACGGCGGCCGAAAAAATCGCCGCTGATAAACAGCGCCACGGCGCAGCCCAGCACCAGTTCGATAAGCGTCGAACCGGCCACATATACCAGGGTATGCCACAAGGAGTACCACAGCCGCGGCTGTTGCAGCACATCGATGAAGTTGGCCAGGCCGCTGAAAACAAAAGGCGGCGCCGACATCAGGTCAATATTGTACACCGCCAGGTAAATGGAATATCCCAGGGTATAAAACGAGACCAGCAATAGCGCGATGAGCAGCGGCCAGGTAAACGCCAGGCGCGTGAGTTTGGCTCTCATGGCTTAGCGCGACAAGGCTTTGTCATTGTTGCTGTTGGCCTGCTGCAGCGCGCTTTCCACCGATTGCGTGCCCGCCAGCGCCTGCGACAGCGCAATGCCGGTATTATTGATAATCTGCGTGGACTGCGGCACCGCCGGCAGATAATTGGCATTGCCGTTTTTCAGCGCCGCCAGCATACCGTCCTTAAAGGCGCCGTAGCGCTTGGCGAACGCCGCGCTGTTGATGGCGCTAAGGGAACTCACGCCAGCATTGGGGTTGAGCTCGACGGATTTCATCTGCGTCTCTTTGTCGGTGGCCCAACTGATAAACTTCCAGGCCGCATCCTGATGTTTGCTTGCGCTGGCCAGATAGAGCCCGTGCACCTGCAGCGCGCCGCTGTTGCCCGGATGATCCCCCGGCTGGGCCGGAACCGGGGCGTAACCCACTTTACCCACCACGCTGGATTCCTTCGGATCTTCGTTAAAGCCGCCGTTTACCGTGGAGTCGATGGTCATGGCCGCTTTGCCCTGCTGGAACACCAGCCGGTTTTCCTGCCAGCCGAAATTCGCCGCGCCGATAGGCCCATAGTTCTTCAACAGGCTGACATAGGCCTTGGTGGCTTCAATGGCCTGGGGCGAGGCGATGGCGGATTTCCCGCCGTCAATCCACTGCCCGCCGTAGCCCCACAGGAACGCCGCCCAGGCAAAGGTGTTCTGGATGCCCTGCGCGCCGCGCAGGGTGATGCCGGCAATCTTGCCGCCGCTCTTCTCTTTGATGGTTTTGGCCGCCGCCGCCAGATCGTCAAAGGTTTTCGGCACCGGGATGCCGTATTGATTGAACAGGTCCTTGCGGTACATCAGGAAGGTGCTTTCGCCATACACTGGCAGCCCGTAAAAGTGATTTTGGTAACGCAGGGTATCGGCATAGCCTTTGACAAAATCATTGGCGTCGTAAAAGGCGGTATCCCCTGACATCCACTTGTCCAGCGGCAGGATATAGCCGGCGGAGGCGTAACCCACGGCATGGACCCAGTCGTCCATCACCACGTCGTAACGGCCGCTTTTGGAGGAAAACGCCAGCAGCGCCTTGGAAGTCAGGTCGCTGTAGGGCACGATTTCCGCCTGCACCTTGATGCCGGTCTGTTTTTCAAACTCCGGCAACAGGGCCTTGATAGAGTCGCTGGTGCTGTGCCCTTCCAGCAGGACGCGGAGGGTTTCCTGGGCGCCGGCGTGACCGGAGAAGAACAACAGGGTGCTGACGGCCGCGCCGAGGCGAAGGATCTTCATGCTCATGATATGACCTTTTCTGGTAGTAGGATTTCAGACGTGAACAATTTCGCCGCTGCGGGCGGAGTCCATAATGGCAAGAGTGATACGCAACGCCTCGCCGGCCTCTTCGCCGGTGGCCACGCTGGTGCCGCCGCTGCGCAGATCGCTGATGAACGCCATCAGTTCTTCCCGCAGATCCCCCTTGATTTCCCCCTGGCTCAGCGGCCAGTGCTGTGTATCGATATAGCGATTCATCTCTTCGCTGGCGTAATAGAGGCCGGATTCGCCGCACTCCACCTCGAACAGGCCGCCGGTGGTCAGGATCGACATCTTGGCGTCCAGCAGGGTGCGCGAACCCGCCGGCAGGGCCCATGAACTTTCCAGGTTCACCACGGCGCCGTCGGCAAAACGGATAATGGCGAACACCGCGTCTTCCGTGCCCAAATGACCCAAACGTTTATTGGTGGTCTGCGCATACACCGTCACCGGGCGGGTATGCTTGAGCAGCCACAGCACCATATCCACATCGTGCACCGTGACATGCAGCGGCAGCGGCAGGCTGCCGCCATAGCGGGCCGGTCCCTCGATGGCCGGGCTATTGCGCCGCGCCGCGATATGGCTGATTTCCCCCGCCTCGCCGGAGGCGATAATCTCCCGGGCGCGGGAATAACGGGGATCGAAGCGCAGCAAAAAACCGATGCCCAGCCTGACTCCGGCGTCGCGGGCGGCGTCGACGATCGCCCGGCCGTCCTCAAGCGTGGCGGCGATGGGTTTTTCCAGGAAAATATGCTTGCCGGCTTTAGCCGCCGCCAGGGCCGGCGCCAGATGAAAGTCATCCTTGGTGCAGATGCTCACCATATCCAGGTCCGGCAGCGCCAGCATTTCCTGGTAATCGCTAAAGCATTGCACCGCCGGGATCCACTGTTTCAACGCTTCGCAGCGGGCCACATCCGGGTCGGCGATGCCGATAACCTCCACGCCGTACAACTGCTGATATACCCGGGCATGCATGGCACCCATAAATCCGGCACCAATCACGCCGACCTTGATAATGCGGTCTTTCATTCTGCATTCCTTCTTTTCATGGTTTCAGGAGTCCCTCGGGATGATGCCAAAAAGGGGGGGCCGGTAGGGTGATGATGATACAAATATCATGCCAGTATAATACCAGATGAATAATACTATTTAATTACATATATTTGTACTCATTCATGGCATTTTATTCGAGATAGAAGCTGGTAATTAGAGCGATAATGGCAGATTTTTAAGCACTATTTCAGTGCGCATTGTCACAAAACATGCGCAATTGTGGTGCCTTTGTTTTATTTTAAAATACCAGTTTACATATCTGGTATTAATATGCTTATCTGATCATCCACGCTGAACTAGCAAGAAGGACTGGGTAGGTTATGAACCTGAGCGGGCTCGAACATCAACTGGTTGTCTCCTGCCAACCCGTTTCCCTGGGGCCGATGGACCACCCGGATATCGTGGTGGCGATGGCGAAAAGCGCCGAACTGGCCGGCGCCGGGGCGGTGCGCATTGAGGGCATTAACAACATACGGCAGGTGGCGAGGAATTTGCATATTCCCATTATCGGCATCGTTAAGCGGGATCTGCCGGATTCACCGGTGCGCATTTCCCCTTTTCTGCAGGATATAATCGATCTGGCCGCCGCGGGGGCAAGTATCGTGGCTTTTGATGCCACCCATCGGGTTCGGCCGGTGCCGGTGGAGGCGCTCTACCGGCGGGCAAGGGAGTTGAAATTGACTATCATGGCGGACTGCGCCACCCTGGCGGAGGGTATCGCCGCGGCGGAGCTGGGCTGCGATCTTATCGGCACCACGCTGTCCGGTTATACCGAGGAAACCGCCGGGCAGCCCATGCACCGGCCGGATCTGGAATTGATTGCAGCCCTGGCGGCCCGCGGCTACCGGGTCATGGCGGAAGGCCGTATCCGTGAACCGGCGCAGGCGGCGGCGGCCTTGGAAGCCGGCGCTTTTGCCGTCACCGTCGGCTCGGCCATCACCCGGGTGGAACATATTACCGAATGGTATCTCAGCGCGCTGGCGGGCGCGATAACACGGAGCAAGGGCGCATGATTCTGGCCTTGGATATCGGCGGCAGCAAAATCTCCGCTGCACGCATAGAAGACGGCGGCATTGTCGAGCGGCATCAGGTGCCGATGCGTTATAACGAAGCGGCGTTTTTGGCAGCCGTCCGGGAAGTGGCCGATTTCGGCCGTCCGCCGGAGATGGTGGCGGTGGCGGCCACCGGCTTTTTGCATGACGGCAAGGTATTTTCAGTGAATATCAATACCATTCCCTTTTGGAAAGGTTTTCCGCTGGAAGCCGTGCTGCGCCGCCAATTCGCTTGTCCGGTGGTGATGCTTAACGATGCCCAGGCGGCCGCCTGGGGCGAATATCTGCCGCGGCGGGACAGGGTAAACAATCTGCTGTTTATCACCCTCTCAACCGGGGTCGGCGGCGGCGTGATCTGCGACGGACAGCTGCGCACCGGCCCCCACGGGCTGGCGGGACATATCGGCCATGCCTCCGTCAGCATCCCGCCGCTGGACGCGCCGGTCCCCCCTTGCGGCTGCGGCCGCCCGGATTGCCTGGAGCACGTGGCCTCCGGCACCGCCCTGGCGCGTCAGGCACTGGCATTGCTGGGGGAACCCATGGACAGTCGCGAACTGTTCAGCCGCATCCCCCAGGATGAACGCGCGGCGGCCATTGTGGATAATGCCGCCCGGGCGGTGGCCCAGGCCATCGCCAACTGCCTGATGCTGATGGATATCGAAGAAGCGGTGATCGGCGGAAGCGTCGGGCTGGCGGCGGACATGATCGAACGTATCCGGCGGGAACTCGATGGGCTGCCGGCGCTGTTCCGCCTGCCGGTAAGCCGCGCCATCGCCGGCGCCGATGCCGGTTTGCTGGGAGCGGCCGATTGGGCGATGCGGGCGGCGAGCTGAAGACAGGATTTACGTTTACACCGGCTTTGCTCCCCGCCTAAGCCTTACTGCTTATTGTTTCCTTCCCGCTGCAATTCCACCAAAAAATCATAGCTGTCGCCGCGATACCAGGTATGGGTGTATTCAATGGGCCGCCCGTCCTCAAGATAGCAGTGGCGCTCCACGTGCAGCGCCGGGCTGTGGGGCGGCAAATCCAGCAGTTGGCTGTAGGCCTTCGATAGCGGCTCGGCGCGGATGCGCTGCAGCGCCCGGGTCGGCATGGTGCCTCCCTGCTGAAACACCCGATACAACGAATCCCCCATGGCCCCGAGTGACGGGATAAACGCCTGAGGCACCACGGCGATTTCCACCGCCATCGGCCTGTCGTCCACGGTGCGCAAACGTTTCAGCCGGTAAACCAGCGCGCCGGGGCTGAGATTCAGCGCGATGGTCTCCGACGGCGTGGCCTGGATCAACTCCTTCTCCAGCCAGCGGGTGCCGGGCTGGTAACCGCGGGACAGCATATCCTCGCTGAAGCTGGTAAGGGATGAGAGGGGTTTTTCCACCCGGCCGGCCACGGTACTGCGCGCGCCGCGGCGCTGGACTATCACCTGCGCCTGCGCCAGCTCGCTCAGCGCCCGCCGCACGGTGACCCTTGACAGGCCAAGCCCTTCGGAGAGCTCCCGTTCGCTGGGAATGGCATAGCCGGCTTTAATCACGCCGCTGTCCACCATTTCCCGAAAACCCTGCTCAAGGCGCTGATACAAAGGCCCCGCGCCGGGATTGGCGGCATCGCAATGTTTTTTCAGCATATCCATCAATTTCAGGTTCATAGGTAGGCTACTGGGTTTGCCGGCCGGGGAAGATACCCTCATTTTAATAGATTATGCCGGCAAAAATCTGTATTTGTTGACAAAGATTTGCTGCGGGACATAGGCCGGCAGCAATTTAACCCCGGTCAGGTCAAGTTGAAGCTCGTGCTTATCGCAACCTCGCTGTTATTGATAGGTAACGTTACCAAGGAGAAACGCCGGCATTAAGAAATCAATGATTTTAGGTTGTCTAACAGCAATATTAATGAAGTGGTATTAAGTAAATTGTCATCAAACGGAATACGTTTCGTTTAACTTACCGATATGGTAATAACCTGTTTTTCTCCCGTAAGATATTAGCATGACATTCTAAAAAACATGCACCTCTTAACAATAGCCCTCGATGGGGAACGTTACTGTATTCACGATGAACAAAGGTATGTGTTTGTCAGATTACGCGTGGATGTCGCGGGTTTGAATGACCATTAAATTCAAGGAGGATTATGGCAAGAGCACTGGTATGCCTGGGGGACAAAACCAGCTTTGGGAAAGTGGTGTCCGCAACCGCCACATGGCATGAAGGAAATAAGCCCATCGCGCAAAGCGGGGATAAGGCTTCGTGCAGCAAGTGCAACGGAAACTTTCAGATAATCGCCTCGGCGGTTGACTGGGGTGAGAAACAGCCCTATGCCGCTACCGGCGACCGGGTGGCCTGCGATTGCTCAGACCACTATGTGTTTGGATCCGCCACACAATACACCAGCACCGGTACGCATTCTGCGCTAACCCTTACTACGCAGGCATTGTCAGTACAGACTGAGACAAGCGACTCACGGCATCACGTTCGCTACCATTGTGCCAATCTCAATGGCCAAGCGCTGAGCTGCCGCCGGTATCTTCTTATCTTCCTGACGGGGATGAAGAAGCAGGCATAACCGATAACCAGGGGCATACAGAGTGGCACTTCGCCGATACAACCGAGAATATCTGCCTGCGTATTTTAAAGGATTAAATGATGCCAGTGTATATGATTAACACTAAAATAAGCTCCAATGTCCCACCAAGCTATTTATTGTACGATTTATGTATTTACCGAATGGATTCGAAACGCAATAAACATTCAATCATTGATGTGAAACAGCAGGCGCTACAAAGCAATTACGAGACGCAAAGACATCCCACCAAGGACATTAATGATGCGCTTTCCGTCCTCTATATCATGGAAGTCGTTCTATTCCGGAAAACCCTTCTGAAAACGATTCGTGATTCCGAGACGCCATTCAGCCGATTGTATACGCTACAGGAATTGACCACAGGAAAAGCATTCTCTGCTATTGATTCTGAAAACCCTTGCTATTTTGAAACCACCGGTCAAACCCGTCCGGTCAGTGAAGGAGAAAACACCAAGATTGTTAGAATCTTCGTTCCGGAAAGGCCGTTTATTGCGAAGGAATATCCTCTAGGCAGCCCGTTTGATCCATTCGAAAAGAAGAAAATTGAAGGGCAGATTTTTCTCGATTTCATCACATGGATTATCCTGATCAGGGGAAACCAGTTTATGCGGTCCCGCGGCATTTTTATTGCCTGCAAATGGACCGACCGGATATCTATGCGCAGGCGGCGCGGGAGCTATGGCGCTACGGCAGGACAAAAATAGGTGAATTGTATATAACACCCAGTGAAGGCTGCCGGCATCCTAAAGGTTCTTTTACGATAGCAGGGTTCTTCACGGGTTTCCGGGCTGGACTGGATGATGCTGGCTGGGCTAAGGGACTCGGGAAATGCCATGATGCGTTATGATA
The DNA here is from genome assembly GCF_016865525.2 of Sodalis ligni. Taxonomy (NCBI): domain Bacteria; kingdom Pseudomonadati; phylum Pseudomonadota; class Gammaproteobacteria; order Enterobacterales; family Bruguierivoracaceae; genus Sodalis; species Sodalis ligni. The sequence continues at coordinate 2,677,371 of NZ_CP075169.1, forward strand.
ATGTCGATGATAAAGTGGCCGGCATTACCTTGTGGGGCAAGCTGACGGAATGGTTCGAAAAGGCCGGATATGAAAAAGTGTTTGGCAATGTGGGATTTTCGCACATCAATCAGCAGGGTGTGGAAATATTAAATGAATATGCCGGTAAAGGATATAGGGTCGTTACATTAATATCTGATGGAATGTTGGCAACATATCCTTCAATTTTGCCGATAAAAACCATTGGGTTGTGTGGAGTGACCAAGTGAGGGTAACAGGTGGATTACCTGTGGTACGTAATACCGATAGCAATGACAAGGTTGATTTAAGGGTGTTTTCATGGGGAGATGCAGGTGTGAAGCTAAAAATAATTATACCATTAGGGATTATTGTGAAAGGACTTTCGGAGGATTGGTTTTAAACCGATATCATAAAGATGAAATACAGATTTGTTGCTATATCGATAATTTTTTGTGACGGCATGTACTTCTACCAAGGTGAGTTTCAAACCTGCAGAAGATTATTTGCCAAATGCGCAACTTAATCAATATTATTCCGGTGTAATATTAGCAAATTTTAATAGTAATGGTGAGCTATTGCCTTTTCTAAGAGAAATTCGAGTGTAAAGATAACTCCAGTAGATTCCGGTCTATATTCTGAACCGGATTTTGAAAACTGCTCTAATGCTGATAAATCCAATAAATGTGGATATCATGATTATATTTTAATCAAAGGGATGCCACGCAAACGTGGAGAGGTACAAGTAGAGGTTACAGTACGTACACCACCAAATATGTATACAAAAGCTGGATATTTTAATAAATATTATTCCATAAAAATAGAATGATAAGACAAACATTCATTTTATACGCTTCAATAAGTGATTTTTATGCATGGACAGGTGGGGTATATAACGCCTAGTGAGGGCTGTCGGCATCCTAAAGGTTCTTTTACAATAATATCGGTTCGTGTTGACGGGGCCACGTCAGGAACTATGTACCCTGGGAAAATGTTTGATAAAACCTATTTTATTAAGGTAATAAATAATGAATGACTATGAGCGAGTCCGTTTATAAAAGGAAGTTATCGAATAATCCTGATGGTATTTTTATAAGAAACCTGTTCAGACTTCCAGAGAGTGCAATCTCAAGTCTTGCGAAAAAAAGCAACCCATGTGATCTGCTTGCCGGAGTGCATGGTTAAGTTAATAATTATGGATTTGATATGTAATATTCTTATAAATACAATGAATTCAACTTAGTGCCTCGTTTACCTATGAGAAATTTATCAGCGAACTTGCTAACAAGATAGACACAAGCAACCGTGGAAAAAATTGAAAATAGCCTTATCAGCCAGGTATCAAAATGAAAAATGCAAAACAGAGACAGCCAGAAAATCGCACTGCCCAAGAGCCCACCTAGTATATCCAGGACATTGCCTAATGCCTTTCTACCGATGAAATTCACTCGCTTTAGTATCAACTATTTTCAGGAGTCTGTTAACACCTGTCATCCCCTACCTTCACTTCACAGCTCAGGCATCAACGTAATTTATCAATAAAGCCGGCAGGCTTCATGACCTGCCGGTGAAACAAGGTTTAATGCAATATATTGCTTTCAGGAGTATCATCAATACAACTATGCACAATCAATTCCATGGCTTCGATTCCCCACTCCGTTAGCTGTGGCGGTTCAGTAAGGAAATCAGGGTCAACCATGTCACGTAAAAATTCGTAGGCATATTCAGGACCCTGTTCCAATCCGTATTCAATGATATGATCCGCTTCGACTTGCCAAGCAATTTTAATTTCGAGGGCATCCAATGCCAAGGTTTGTTTAACACCATTGGACAAGCAGAAGTTTTGATAAGCCAGTGCGGCAACGCGGCGATAGAGGGCGATGCGAAGTTCAGTGGTAAGAATGGCGGTATTCATAGGACGATTTCCTTAGAGTAAAAATCTTACTGCCACCGGAGCTGCAAATCTCTTGGGTGGCAGCCCAGACAGGGTTTGCAGTACCGGCCTCTAAGGATACCGGCCAACCCGAAGGTCGCCTTGCCTGGACTACCATTGTTGCCATGGACAATAACAAATTTGTATCAGCAATAACAGATAGACCAAAGCCTCGACATAAAAAATCACGCTGGGCGCGTGAAGTGTCGCCTTAAAGATTCTCGGGCTGCAAATCCCGGCTGACGATTTATCGGCAGCAAAAGAATTATATTAAATTACGGATAAAAAAAGAAGTTATCCAGAAGGAGAATTGATTTCGTTTAAAAAATGTTTATTGCATAAACAAATTACTCATTAAATTAATATTGCTCAAAGTATGTAAAATATTTTCTTATTGGACTAACTGTAATCATCCTGTTTGAACATGTTCTTAAGTCTATCCATCACTTTTAGGCGCTTCGGTTGAATAATCGGCTTGCCGGTCGAGAAAGTACTATAATTTAATAGATTACGCCGGAAAAAATCTGTTTTTTTGACAATAAGTTGCAGCAGTGCGCATGGAAAGTGTGAACACATCCGCCGGATGACAATTTTGTCATCCGGCGGTCATGGAGCGGGGCGGGTTGATTTGGCAAGCTGATGTCATATCATGAAAAGGAGATCATATGATTTTAATAATCCTGGCCTATCTGGGCGGCGTGTTGACCATCGCCAGCCCTTGTATACTACCGGTTCTGCCGTTTGTTTTCGCCCGGTCGGATCAATCCTTTGTGCGCTCCGGACTGCCGCTGCTGGCGGGCATGGCGCTCACCTTTAGCCTGGTGGCCACCCTGGCGGCGGTGGGAGGCGGATGGGTGGCGTCGGCCAATCAATATGGCCGCTGGCTTGCGCTGGCCCTGATGGCGCTGTTCAGCGTGACGCTGCTGATGCCGCACCTGGCGGATCGGGTAATGCAGCCCCTGGTGTCGGCGGGCAACCGCATGAACGACCGCCTTTCTTCCGGCAATAAACAGGCGCCCATCGGCGTATCCCTGCTGCTGGGCGTGGCCACCGGTTTGCTGTGGGCGCCCTGCGCCGGCCCGATTCTCGGTCTGTTGCTCACCGGCGCCGCCCTGCAGGGGGCCAGCATCGGCACCACGCTGTTATTGCTGGCCTATGCCGCCGGCGCGGCCACCTCATTGACCCTGGCGCTGCTGATCGGCGGCAAGGTGTTCAGCATGATGAAGCGTTCGCTCGGGGCCGGCGAATGGATCCGGCGCGGCATCGGCGGCGCCATGCTGGTGGGAGTGGTGGCTATTGCCTTTGGCCTGGATACCGGAGTACTGGCGCAGATTTCAACCGCCTCCACCGGCGGTATCGAACAAAAGCTGCTGGACCGCTTCACGCCGAGCGACAATCATGGCGCTGCCCCGGCACTGGCACAAACGTCGGCGGCCGGCGCCACGCCGCAAACCGTGGCGGATATCTCGCCTATGCTTACCGATGACGGCCCCATGCCGTCCCTGGACGGCGCGGTGCAGTGGCTGAATTCTCCGCCGCTCACCGCCGCGCAGCTGCGTGGCAAAGTGGTGGTGGTGGATTTCTGGACCTACTCTTGCATCAATTGCCTGCGCGCTTTGCCTTATGTAAAAGCCTGGGCCGCCAAGTATCACGATCAGGGACTGGTGGTGATCGGCGTCCATGCGCCGGAATTTGCCTTCGAACGGGATATCAATAACGTGACGCGGCAGGCCAATAAGTTGGGAGTGACTTACCCTATCGCCATTGACAATAACTACCGCATTTGGCGCGCGTTCAATAACCAGTATTGGCCGGCCCATTATTTTATCGACGCCAAAGGCGAAATTCGCTATGAGCATTTCGGCGAAGGGGAATATGCGCAGTCGGAACAGGTGATTCAGCAGCTGTTGCGGGAGGCGGGGGCGCGTAACGTCACTACCGCCATCAGCCAGGTGCAGGGGCAGGGGGTGGAGCAGGCCGCCGGCGGTCTGCAGGACGTATCGCCCGAGACTTATCTGGGCTATATGCGGGCGGAGAATTTCGCCTCGGGACAGGCAGTCAACGATGCGCCGGCGGATTACAGCCTGCCCGGGACGCTGTCCTTGAACGATTGGGGGCTCGGTGGGCGCTGGACGGTGGGCCCGGAAAGCGTGACGCTGAACGGCGACGGCGGACATATCGTCTACCGCTTCCACGGCCGGGATCTGCATTTGGTGCTGGGCCCGACCAAAGACGGCAAACCGGTACGCTTTCACGTTACGCTGGACGGCAAGGCGCCGGCGGGCGCCCACGGTACCGATGTGTCCCCTGAGGGGGATGGCGCGGTTACCGAGCAGCGCCTGTATCAATTAATTCGCCAGCAGAACAGCACGGGCGAGCATACCTTCGACATTGAGTTTCTGGATGCCGGTGTTTCAGCTTACGCCTTTACCTTTGGTTAACGGCCGTGGGGACTATCATGACTAAACGCTTTTTCTTTCTCGCTTTCCGGGGCCGCCGCGGTGTTTTGGCGGCGGCAGTTGCCATTACCGCGCTGCTGTGGCAGTGCATGGCCTGGTCGTCGGGCGGCGCTGAAGACGCGGTAAAGATACCGCCCCCGGCCCGCGATGAGGCCGCCGCCACGGTGCATGCGGAGACCGCCGTGCTGGCGGGGGGCTGCTTTTGGGGCATGCAGGGGGTATTCCAGCATGTTAATGGCGTGACCGGCGTGGTGGCGGGCTATACCGGCGGATCGGCGCAAAATGCCAACTATAACGCCGTCAGCGGCGGCGACACTGGCCATGCGGAATCGGTGGAGGTGGTGTTCGATCCGACCAAGGTGTCCTACGGCACCCTGCTGCAGATCTATTTTTCCGTGGCCCACAACCCGACGGAGCTTAACCGGCAGGGGCCGGACAGCGGCACGCAGTACCGCTCGGCGATTTTTCCGCGCTCCGCCGCGCAGCAGCAGGTGGCGCAGGCGTATATCGCCCAGCTGAATGCCGCCCATGTGTTTGCCGCGCCGCTGGCGACCCGCCTCGAAAAAGGGGATTTTTACCCGGCCGAGGCCTATCACCAGAATTACCTGACCAATAATCCCGAGGCGCCGTATATCGTGATTAACGATTTGCCGAAGGTAGCGGCGCTCAAGCAGATTTTCCCGGCCCTGTATCGCGATGATCCTGTGCTGGTAAAAGTGCAGGAATCCTCTTATCGGCTGCCGCCGATATAAAGAGTGTCGCGCCTGGTTCCGGTCTTCCTTTGACAGGGTCGTTGCACCATCGGCGATGGCGGGCCTACCCTGGCATGGGGCGCTTCGCGGCCGACGATGGCCGCTCCGGCCCCATTGCCACGGTCTCCCGCTATTTGGTTGTTGCAGACGTATTCGACGGCTGAAAATTCACTCGAGGCTGGTAAGGAGGGGCAGGATGATAGAAGAGTAAACCATCCGCGCCAGGACGGCGCGGATCGAGCCTACATGGATGTATTTACGGCGTATTTACGATCTATCATCCTGACCCGACCGGACACGTCTTTAATCAGGCGTATTGCCTGTAATGGCATCCCTGGTATATTCGCCGTTCACCAGCCGCAGCAGGTTCAGCGGGTTGGCATCCTGCAGCGGCGGCGGCAAGAGTTCCGCCGGCCAGTTTTGCAGGCATACCGGCCGCTGAAAACGGCTGATGGCCAGGGTGCCGACGGAAGTGCCGCGGGCGTCGGAGGTGGCGGGCCAGGGGCCGCCGTGCACCATGGCGTCGCTCACTTCAACTCCGGTGGGGTAGCCGTTGAACAATACCCGTCCGGCCTTGTGCAGCAGGCGCCGGCACAGCGGGCTGGTCAGCGGTAAATCCGCCGGCTCCGCCAGGATCGTGGCGGTGAGCTGTCCCTGCAAATGATCAAGGACCACCAGCAGTTCCTCAAGATTAGCGACCGCCGCCACCACCGCCAGCGGACCGAAGACCTCCTCCTGCAATACCGGGTCTATCGCGGACAGCAGCAGATCTTTATCTCCCTGATAGAGACGGGACGCCGCCTGGTTATCCGCCGATTTGCCTTCTGCCAGCCGCCGCAGCGCCGGATGCCGGTCCCAGCGCGCCACGCCCTGCCGGTAATTTTCCAGGATGCCCGCATGCAGCATAAACTGCGGCGGGGCGGCATTGACCCACCGGGTCAATTGGCCGATAAACCGGTCAAAATCCTCTCCGGCCACGCCGATAATCAGACCCGGCTTGGTGCAGAACTGGCCCGCCCCCAGGGTAAAAGAGCCCACCAGGTCCTTGGCAATCTGTTCGCCCCGTGCCTTTAAGGCGTTGGGCAGCAGCAGCAGCGGGTTGACGCTGGACATCTCGGCAAACACCGGGATGGGCTGCGGCCTCCGGGCCGCCAGATCAAACAGCGCCCGTCCGCCTTTCAGGGAGCCGGTAAAGCCCACCGCCTGAATTTCCGGCGCCTGCACCAGTTCGGCGCCGATAAAGTCGCCATAAATCATGTTAAACACCCCGCCGGCAGGTTTTGCGCCAGCCGGGCCCGCTCAATGGCCAGGGCAATGCCTTCGGCGGTGGCCGGATGGCCGCTGTGGGCCTTGAACACTACCGTGCAGCCGGCCGCCAGGGCCGAGGCGGTATCGCCGCCGGCGGTGGAGAACGCCAGCGGAAATTGCTGGCGCCGAATACCGCCGCCGGGCCGAGGGGCAGTTGATACTGGCGCAGATCCGGCCGGGGCAGCGGCTTGCGGCCCGGCAGCGCCGTATCGATACGAACATTTTCCGTATCCCCGCGGGCCAGCAATCGGGCAAACAGGCGCAGCTGACCGCTGGTGCGGGCTTTTTCTCCCTGCAGACGGGGCAGGGGCAGAGCAGTTTCCAGATGTGCCAGCTGCAGGAAGCTGTCATCCAGGGCATCGATTTCGTCGGCGATGGCATTTAAAAACCGTGCGCGCTGGGCGCTGTCGGTCTGGCTGTAGGCCGGGAAGGCGGCAGCCGCGGCCTGCGCTGATAAGCGGGCTTCCTCGGGGGTGGCCTGTGCATAGTCATGGCCGGTGGGTTCGCCGGTGGCGGCGCACAGGCTGTGAATGATATCCCGGCCCGCGGCCACCCGTTCACCGGCGATAAACTGTCCGCCGGCGGCGGCGGTGTGTGAAACAGACATGGTGCTCCTCCCGATGGCAGGCGCGCATGAGGATGCCTGCCCTGTTGACGCATAGGGTTACCTTGACGGTTATTACCGGCGGCGGCTTGAGGATTTTCGACGTGCCTGCCGGCGAAATCGGCATAGCGGACGGCGTAGCACGGCATAATCGGCTTTCGCTAACGCGTGCGGCCGGATAAAGGTTTTATACCCGCAGGCTGGCGCGAAAATCGCTGGGGGTGGTGCCGGTCATGGCCTTGAACTGGCGGCTGAAGGCGCTGTGATCGGTATAACCGCACTGCAGGGCGATATCGGTGATGGGCAGGGCGCCGCTTAACAGCTCGGTGGCCTTCTCCAGCCGGATCTTGTGGATTATCTGGCGCGGGGTGAGCTGAAAAATACGTTTGCAGTAGCGTTCGATTTGCGCCACGGACAGGCCGGTAATCCGGGTCAGCTCTTCCATGGCCACCGGGCGATGGAAATTAAGCCGGATATGGTTCTCCATGGCGAGCAGGCTCTGGTAAGACGGGTGATTGGCGCGGGTCTCCTGGAGATCGTGGGAGATGCCCGCCATGCCGATTAGCCTGCCCTGGCGATCGTAGAGAGCCAGTTTTTGCGTCAGGCACCAGCCGGTTTTGCGGCCGCTGTAGAAATGCAGCTCCAGTTGATCCTCGATAGGCACGCCGGTGCGCATCACCTGGAAATCCTGCTCGATATAACCCACGCCCAGCCTGGAGGGAAATACCTGTGCCGAGGTTTTCCCCAGCAGCGCGTCGACGTTCTTGAATCCGCAGCGGGTCGCCAGGGTCTGGTTGGCCATCAGATAGCGCGCTTCGCCGTCCTTGATAAAAAATACCACGCCGGAAATGGCGTCCAGCAACGGCAGCAGCAGCGCGACGGCGTCCAGCAGGCTGTCCATGTCTTCGGGCCGACGCTGCGTCAGACCGGCACGGAGCGATGAAAACGTCCGGCGCGCGGACTGCGCATCGGCCGGGTTATCGCTGTCCTCGCCGCCGGCGGGTAGCCGTGAGGACGGAATATCAACTGGCGCTGACCACATAAGGACCGTCTCTTATCGCTGGATCAACAGGAAACTGGTGCAACAGGAATGAGGTAAGCATGCCTGTGCCGCCGGGTGGAGTAAAGCGTCCGGGCGATAGGATTTGATTATATAGGGTAAAATTCAAGTTGCCGGAAGGCTGCTACGTGAAGTATGGCGTGTATAAACCAGCGGCGGGGCTATGCCGTTTTCTCCATATGTGCTGTGGAAAGGCATCAAGCGCCGGCGGGGGCAATGGGTCCACTCTGCTTTAACACTCGCAAGAACCACCGGGGGCAGCTGTGACATTATCTTCTCGTTATACCGCGGCACGCGCCATCGATTCCCATACCGCCGGCGAACCGACCCGCCTTATCATCGAGGGATTTCCCGATCTAGGTCAGGGTAGCATGGCGGAACGCAAAGCGCGTCTGGCCGGGGAGTTCGACCCATGGCGAAAAGCCGTTATTCTCGAGCCGCGCGGCAACGATGTGCTGGTGGGGGCGCTGCTGTGTACCCCCTGTTCGTCCCGGGCCGCCGCCGGCGTGATCTTTTTCAATAACAGCGGCTACCTGGGTATGTGCGGCCACGGCACTATCGGTCTGGTGGCTTCGCTGGCCTATCTGGGACGGATTTCCGTGGGCGAGCACCTGATTGAAACGCCGGTGGGGATGTGCGGGCCACCCTGCACGACGACGGCAGCGTGACGGTGGAGAATGTGCCCGCCCGCCGTGCCGGACGGCAGGTGGCGCTGGAAGTACCGGGTTATGGCCGGGTCTGCGGCGATATCGCCTGGGGCGGCAACTGGTTTTCCTGATAAGCGGACACGGGCTGGCGGTGGATACCGGCAATCTGGAGGCGCTGACCGCTTACGGCTGGGCGGTGCGCCAGGCGCTGGAGCAGCATAATATTACTGGCGATGACGGCGGGCTTATCGATCATATCGAGCTTTTTTCCGACGATGCCCATGCGGACAGCCGCAGCTTCGTGCTCTGTCCGGGCAAGGCGTATGACCGTTCCCCTTGCGGCACCGGCACCAGCGCCAAGCTGGCCTGTCTGGCGGCGGACGGCAAATTGCAGCCCGGCGAGCAATGGCGGCAGGCCAGCGTTATCGGCAGTGAGTTTACCGCTTCGTACCGGCGTCTTGATGAGAATCAGATTATACCCTCCATTCGCGGCTCGGCGTTTGTCTGCGGCGACAACACCCTGCTGCTGGATAACCGGGACCCCTTTGTCTGGGGTATCGGCTGATGGGGCAAAGCCAGGAGGCCGATGCCATCGTTATCGGCGCGGGCATTATCGGCGCCGCCTGCGCCCGTCGCCTGGCGGCGGACGGCATGGACGTACTGCTGGTGGATAACCAGGGGAGCGGCGCCACCCAGGCGGGCATGGGGCATCTGGTGTGCATTGACGATAATCCGGCGGAACTGCGGCTTAGCAGCTACAGCCTTGGGCTGTGGCGGGAACTGGTGTCCGACTTGCCGGATGACTGTGCCTGGCGGGGATGCGGCACCCTGTGGCTGGCGGAAACCGACGAAGAAATGGACGTGGCGGCGGAAAAACAGCGGCGGCTGTCGCACTGCGGCGTTCACAGCGAAATGCTGACTCCGTCCCAGGTGGCGCAAATGGAACCCGCCCTGCGCTCCGGCCTGGCGGGGGGATTGCGGGTGGCGGGGGATGGCATTTTGTATGCCCGGCCGCCGGCCGCTGGCTGGCATCACATCCGGGCATCACCCGGTTGGCGGGGGAAGCGGCGGCCATTGAGGGAGACGTGGTGATATTGGCAAGCGGAGAGCGTCTAACGGCGCCGGCCATCGTCGTCGCCAACGGCCTGGGCGCCGATGCGCTGCTGGGCAGCCGTTTTCTGCGGGCTAAAAAAGGCCATTTGGCCATTACCGATCGCTATACCCCCATGGTGCGGCATCAACTGGTGGAACTGGGCTACGGCGCCAGCGCCCACGCCGCCAGCGGCACCTCGGTGGCGTTCAATCTGCAGCCCCGTCCTACCGGACAGCTGTTTATCGGTTCGTCGCGCCAGTTTGACTCTCTCGATCCGGCCGTGGACGGCGAGGTGCTGGCCGCCATGCTGGCGCGGGCGCGGTCATGGATGCCGGCGCTGGCGGAAATGAACATTATCCGTTGCTGGACCGGGTTTCGCGCCGCCGCCGCCGACGGCTTGCCGCTGCTGGGTCCTCACCCTGATTATCCCGGCCTGTGGCTGGCGCTGGGACATGAGGGGCTGGGGGTGACCACCGCCCTGGGCAGCGCCGCCATTATCGCCGCGCAAATCCGCCGACAGCGTCCGGAAATCGACGATACGCCCTATCTGCCGTCCCGGCTGTTCTCTGCGGATTTCACTCATCATCCGGTAGAGGAGGCGCAGTGACGCTGCTGATAACCATTTTGGTGGACGGGCAGGCTTTCACCGTGCCCGACGGGATAACCGTGGCGGCCGCCCTGGCCTATACCGATAAGCAGACCACCCGACGCTCGGTGTCCGGGCAGTGGCGAACGCCGTTTTGCGGCATGGGTATCTGCCAGGAGTGCCGGGTGACCATCAACGGGCTGCGCCGCCCGGCGTGCCAAACGATTTGCCGGGAAAACATGCATATCGAGAGGATTCAATAACCATGCCTGACCTGGATTTACGCCTGTCGAGAGGATTCAATGACCATGCCTGATCTGGATTTATATCTGTCGAGAGGTTTCAATCGGCTTGACCGGGATTTCAACTGTGAGCTGCTTATCGTCGGGGCCGGTCCGGCCGGCATGGCGGCGGCCTGCGCCGCGGCGAAAAGCGGCATAAGCATCATGATTCTGGATGACAATCCCTCTCCCGGCGGTCAAATCTGGCGCGATGGCCCGGCGGTAAGCCTGCCGGAGGAGGCCCGGCATTACCGGCGACAGCTTGAGCAACTGCCTAACGTCTCCTTGCTCTGCGGCGCCAAGCTTATCGCTACGGTGGGGGACAAAAAGTGGCTGTATGAGCAGGAAACCGCCAGCGGCATTATCCGCTATGAGCGGCTGATTCTTTGCAGCGGGGCGCGGGAACTGCTGCTGCCGTTCCCCGGCTGGACCCTGGCGGGGGTCAGCGGCGCGGGGGCGCTCCAAGCCTTTATCAAGAGCGGGCTGCCGGTGAAAGACCAAAGAATCGCCCTGGCAGGCAGCGGACCTTTGCTGCTGGCGGCGGCGCAGGCGGTCAAAAAAGCCGGCGGCCAGGTGGTTTTACTGGCGGAGCAGGCGCCTGCGTCGCGCCTGGCGCGGCTTTTTCTGAGCCTATGGCGCTGGCCGGACAAGCTGCAGCAGTCTTTTTCGCTGACCGATCCTCATTATCGGTTCAACAGCCATGTGCTGGCGGCGGAAGGCGAGGGCAAGGTAGAACGGGTGATTGTCCGCCAGGGACGGCGGCGCATCATCGTAGCGTGCGACCGGCTGGCTTGCGGTTTCGGCCTGCTGTCCAATATTGAACCGGCTCTGGTGCTGGGATGTGCCATTGACGGGCAGGCGATACGGGTAGATGAGTGGCAGCAAACCAGCCGGGCGGATATCTATGCCGCCGGCGAGTGCGCTGGGGTCGGCGGCAGCGAACTGGCGCTGGTGACCGGAAGCATCGCCGGCTATGCCGCCAGCGGCAATCGGGAAGCAGCCGCCAGGCTATGGCGGGAGCGCCGTCGCTGGCGGCGATTCGCCAATGCGATGGAGCGCGCCTTCCGTCTGGACAAAAGATTAAAGCAATTGCCGCGGCCGGACACCCTGGTGTGCCGCTGCGAAGATGTCGCCCTGCAGCAGATTTCCGGCGCGGCGGACTGGCGGCAGGCCAAAATCCACAGCCGTTGCGGCATGGGCGCCTGCCAGGGAAAAGTGTGCGGCGCCGCGACGCGCTTTTTGCTGGACTGGCCGCTGGCGACGCCCCGTGTGCCGCTGGCGCCCGCCAGGTTGAGCACCCTTATCAAGGCGTGGAGAGCGGAGGGAAAAGAGACCTGACCGGATATCGATAAGGAAATTGATATTCCCGGTGGTCATGACTTTCGACGTAAATCTTCAAAAGTGGCGGTTGAGTTTTGGTTAGCTAAACTATCCTCATTGTTTTTATGTGCATTGCCCTCTTGCTAACTTATGGTTACCATTAAATAGAAATGACCTTTTTTTGAAAGTCACCAGGCCAATTTTCATGCAAAATATGAATTGTTATTTTTAATTGAGATAAAATTATTATGCCGATTAATAATTATTTAATGAATTTAATTGATATGTCATTTAAAAACCCAGCTTCGGTTTATCAATGTGGACTGAACGAAATAGGAGTAACTTCAGGGGACACGGGCTCTCTGTGGAAAATAGTCCGCTGTCTCGTTCATCTACTATAGAAAAATCAATTCATTCAAAAGCTTAAAAATTTATCGTCGGAAACTCCTTGTTTACATAAAATTTTAATAAAGAACCCTTTTGAGGTTAAAATATCAGTCCATTTAAAAGAAGCAATGCCCTCTGTCTACGAAAAATTATTAGCTTCCGAAGGTTCAATAAATTTTGGTGATGATATTACCGGTTTTATGACAAGGAATATCATGTCATACGATTTTATTGTGGTGAATCCTATCACGTGGTTAATCTTTGGTTAAATCAAGATAATGTTGTCAGCAAAATCAGTGACACTCATGGCTGGCTGTCAATGTTGGGAAGCAAGGGGTGCTATCACCTGGATTTTTGGAAAAGTTGGGATTTCTTCTGATGATATCAAACAAGCAAGTCAAGAGCTGATTAAGTTAGAGCAAGAGCATAACTTAACTTTCCAAAGTTACCTGCAATGTGCATTGACTAATAGCTCTCTGATAGCACCAGGAAATCTTAAGGGTCTTATTCTAAATAAAGACTATGTTCTTTTGCAGCATTCCGCATCTGGTGGCTTGAAAAATATACTCAAAGAAGGGATTAGATCATTGGAGGGCATGTACTCTCAAGAAAATGCTTCCGATGAGGTAAAAACGTTATGAATTGAGGAAAGAGATATGCAGTAAGGGAATATCGAACGATCCTGGATTGATCTATTTTAGGCCAGTGAGTCAAAAAGGCCTATATTCAATGATGGTATAGTTATTGCGATAAAACCACAAAATGCTTTTGTTTATGAACAAGAGAATCGAGCCGATGGCACTTATAGTTCTTACATTAATTCAAAATACCTATAATAGATTATATAAACTTAGAGAACAGCGAAGGTCCAAATTATTCTGGTCATCATGTAAATACTTATATCCCAGAAGTGTGCATACGTGTAAACCATATCAAACCCGAATTTTTCTCACGCTTATAAATGATTCATCACATCAATGATTTTCAATCGGGCTGAAGCAGCGCGTACGTGATGCGCTGCTTCTTTGAATTTAAATAGCATGTTATCGGTTTGCCATGGCGATAACCGATAGGTCCTAAAGGGGCCTTTTCACGGAACTGCGACAGTAGACGAATACAGGGTCAATCAGAAACATGGAGTTTTTATCCCTTGACTTGTTCCGGGCCCGGAAGCATGTCAGGATACCGTTTCGTATACCATATCGCTTATTCCGTTTACTGAGGTCATGATGTCCCTTTCCTTGCTGAATCCACCGAATCTGGGTGCTGCGCCCTCGGCGTCGGAGGTGATCACCAAACATTTGCGTGAGGCGATTATCGCCGGCCATTTCGCCGACGATGAGCCGATCCGGCAGGATGATATCGCCCGTCTGTTCAACGTCAGCAAGATCCCGGTGCGCGAAGCGCTGAAGCGGCTGGAAGCCGAAGGGCTGGTGCAATTCTTCCGCCACCGCGGCGCGATGGTGGTACGTATCTCCGAGCAGGAGCTGGCGCAAATCTTTGAAGTGCGCATCCTGCTGGAAGTCCAGGCCATACGGCTGGCGCTGCCTAATCTCACCGCCGATCATCTGGCCCGGGCGCAGGCCATCTGCGATCAGTTTATCGCTGACGACGACGTGGGCCGCTGGGCGGAGCTGAACTGGGCTTTTCACTACTGTCTGTATGAAGCGGCGCAGCGCCCGTTTCTGGTGAACCTTATCCGTTCCATCCATGACAAGATTGAGCGTTTTTTGCGTATGCAGATGAGCCTGTCCCCGGACGGCAAGATGCGGGCCGACCGTGAACACCGGGCGATCCTCGCCGCCTGCGGGCAGGGAAACGAGGAACAGGTGACGCAGCTTATTGAACAGCACATCATCGGCGTGTGCCAGACGCTGCTCACCTATTTGCCCAAACCCCATGACCGCCGGTCCTAAAACGCGTAAAACCTCAGCGCAGCCGCTCAAACGACGCGGCGCCTTAAGCCGCTAAAGCCTGGTAGCGGCATGGACCTGCTGCGGAGCCGGCCAAACTCTTGTTGTCTTGATGGTCGCATATGCTCTTTCCATTGTTCCTCAGGGCGCCGGTTTGCACCATTAAAGCGCGCCAGCATGGCGCATGTCGCCTTTCCCATCCTGTCCCATTGACTGCCGCAGTTCCTCTCCAATCCGCCATAAATTTATTATTAACAATAGGTTAATAGATATCACCATTTTTTTTAACTGTGACCGCTATCGCGGCATGCTGATTGCATAATAGATATCGTATACGAAATTATGGCAGTCGCGTTTTCTCCCACTCCTTCCCAACCGTTAAGAGGTAGCCATGAAACGTCAGTCTCTCGCCGCAATCATTGCCAGCCTGATCTGTGCCTTTACCATTGCCCAGGCCCAGGCCGATAAACTCGATGACATCATCAACTCCGGTAAGCTGCGCTGCGCCGTTACCCTGGATTTCCCGCCCATGGGATCCCGGGACGCCGGTAATAATCCGGTGGGCTTTGATGTGGACTACTGTAACGATTTGGCGAAAACACTGGGCGTTACCGCCGAAGTAGTTGAAACGCCGTTCCCCGATCGTATCCCGGCGCTGATGTCCAATTGGGCCGACGTTATCGTCGCGTCCACATCCGATACGCTGGAGCGCGCCAAAACCATCGCCATGAGCATTCCCTATTTCGCCTTCCAGCAGGTGGTGCTGACCCGCGACGGCACCGGCATCAATACCTATAACGATATGAAAGGGCATCCGGTGGGCAATACCGCCGGCACCTTTGAGGGACTGGCGCTGGAAGCGGATGTGAAAAAATGGGGCGGCGGCAGCTTTAGAGCCTACCAGACCGAGAACGACACCATTCTGGCGCTGAGCCAGGGGCATATCGACGGTACGGTGGTCACCTTACCGTGGCCGCCGCGTCTATCAAAACCGGCAAATACAAAGGGCTGAAAGTGGTGGGCAATGCCCCTATGTCATTGATTACGTCTCCTGGGCGTGGCCCGCAATGAACTGGGCCTGCTGCATTACCTCAACCTGTTCGTTAACCATCAGGTGCGCTCCGGCCGCTATCAGGAACTGTATGCCAAATGGGTGGGCGGCACAGCGCCTAATCTGACCGTTCCCGGCGTCTATTACTGATCCGCGAGGCAGGCATGATAACAACGATGACGGCACGGGGGCGCTTTCTGATTACCGGCAGCGCCCGGGGCGAAGTGTTATTCAGCCATACCGGCCTGAGCTTCTGGGGCGGCGTTGACGGCGCCAGCGGCGACATCATCGATCATCATCATCCGCTCCACGGCCGCTCCCTGGCGGGCAAAGCGCTGGCGATACCCAGCGGACGCGGGTCCTGCACCGGCAGCAGCGTGCTGCTGGAGCTTATCCTCAACGGCCACGGGCCGGCGGCGCTGCTGCTGTCGCAAGCGGATGATATCCTGGCGCTGGGGGTACTGGTGGCGCGCCAGCTGTTTGCCCGCGACCTGCCGGTTATCGCCCTTGATCAGGACACCTTCGGGAAACTAGCGGAGTGCCTGCGGGTGGACATCGGCGATGACCGGCTGCGGGCCTTCTGCCAGGACGGGCTGTGTTGCCTGGATGTTCCGCTGACCCGGCCCGAGACCGGACTGTTCGTCTTAAGCGGCGAAGATTGCGCCATGCTGGCGGGAGACCAGGGCGAATCGGTGCGGCAGGCTATGGAAATCGTGGTGTATATGGCGCGGCTGCAGCAGGCGGCGGGACTGATTTCCGTGAGCCAGGTGCATATCGACGGCTGTATCTATACCGGCAGCGCCAGCCTGGCCTTTGCCCGGCAATGGCTGGACTGGGGCGCCAGAGTGCGGGTGCCCACCACCCTTAACGCGGTGTCGGTGGATTGCCGCCGCTGGCGGGAGCTGGACATCGATCCTGCGGAAGGGGAGCCGGCAAGCCAACTGGCGCAAGCCTATCTGCAATTGGGGGCGACGGGCAGCTTTACCTGCGCCCCCTATCTGCTCTCCAGCGCGCCAAGGGCCGGCGAACATATCGCCTGGTCAGAGTCCAACGCCGTGGCCTTTGCCAACAGCGTGCTGGCGGCGCGAACCCAGAAATACCCTGATTTTCTCGATTTGTGCATCGCCCTTACCGGCCGGGCGCCTCTCTGGGGTCCGCATCTTGACGCGTCGCGCCGCGCCGAGGTGCAAATCGACGTTCCGCTGCCCGCGGAGGCGGACGATTCCCTCTATCCGCTGCTGGGGCATATGGCAGGGGAGCTGTCCCCCAACCATATCCCGGTGATCTGCGGCCTGGAACACAGCGGGATGAGCCGGGATGATTTGAAAGCCTTCAGCGCCGCCTTCGCCACCACCTCGGCGGCGCCGATGTTTCACATCGCCGGCGTTACACCCGAAGCAACCGTTCCGGCGGACGCGCTTGGCGGCCGGCCCCCCCTGCGGCATTACCGCTTGACCATGGCGGACCTGTTGTCGGCCTGGCAGGCGCTCAATACCGCTATTGATAGTGGGGTACAGCTGGTGGCCTTGGGCAATCCCCATCTGTCCCTGACGGAATATGCCCGGCTGGCGCAGCTGTGCCGGGACGGGGAACGGCACCCGGATGTGGCGCTGGTGCTCACCAGCGGCCGGGAGGTGCATCGCCAGGCCGAACAGGCCGGCTATGTGGCGACCCTTGAGGCCTTCGGCGCCCGATGCATCAACGATACCTGCTGGTGCATGCTGCGCCGTCCGGTGGTGCCGGCGCATGCCGACACGTTAATGACCAACTCCGGCAAATATGCCCACTACGCCCCGGGGCTGGTGGATTGCCGCGTTCATTTTGCCTCGCTGGCGGACTGTATCGCGGCGGCCCGCCAAGGCTACGCCGAAATTTCGCCGCCCCGCTGGCTGATGCCGCCCGCCGACGCTTTGGGCCACAGGGCCGACGACAGGGTCCACGGCGCAGCCAACGGTACGGCCAAGGTTTCAACCGATGGCGCGATCACGGGTACAACGATCACGGGTACAACGGGAGGCTCGCAAACGGATGCTTAATTACAGTTTTCACTGGAATGCCGCGTTCCGCGCCTTGCCGGAGATGCTGGCGGGCAGTTGGATCACCTTTTACACCGCCGTGCTGTCCATGGTGCTGGGGGTGATCATCGCCCTGCTGCTGACCATGATGCGCGTCGGTCCCTGGCGTATTCTGCGGATGTTTGCCGAGGCCTGGGTGTCGCTGGCCCGCAATACCCCCGCGCTGTTCCAGGTTTACATTCTGTACTTCGGCCTCGGCGCCTTTGGTTTTTATGTGAGTTCCTGGATTGCGCTGCTGCTGGGTATTACGTTCAACAACGCCGGTTATCTGGCGGAAAACTTTCGCGGCGGCCTGCGGGCGGTACCGGAAACCCAGATGCGGGCCGCGCGTTCCCTCGGCATGACGTCTTTCCAGGCCTGGCGGCTGATTGTGATGCCGCAGTTATTGCGGGTGGTGTTCTACCCGATGACCAACCAGATGGTGTGGGCGGTGCTGATGACTTCCCTGGGGGTAGTGGTGGGGCTGGACAACGATCTCACCGGCGTAACCCAGGCCTGGAACGTCAAGACCTACCGGACGTTTGAGTTTTTCGCCATTGCCGCCGCGCTCTACTACCTGATTGCCAAAGCCGTGATGCTGGTGGGCCGGCTGATGGCCTGGAGACTGTTCCGTTACTGAGGGCAACATTATGTTTAGCACCAGCCTTACCGGTACCGATTTGCTCTACCTGCTGCAAGGGGCGGGGGTAACCCTGGAACTGACGCTGTGCGCCATGCTGGCGGGCACCGTGGTCGGCGTGGTTATCGGCATTCTCTATACCCTGCTGCCCCGGCTCTCCATCCCGTTGGCCTGGTTTATGGATATTTTCCGCAGCGTGCCGCTACTGATCCAGTTCGTGCTGTTCAACGCCTTCAAAAGCATTATCGGCCTTAACTGGAGCGCCTTTGCCGTCGCCTGCGTGGTGCTGGGCATCTATACAGCCTCCTTTTGCGGGGAAATCGTCCGCGGCAGCGTGTTATCGGTACCGGATAATCTGCAACGGGCCGGGCGCTCCCTGGGTATGAGCCGGGGCCAGTCCCTGCGCCATATCGTGCTGCCGCTGGCGCTGCGGGTGGCTTTTCCCAGCTGGCTGAGCCTGTCGTTATCCGTGATGAAGGACACTGCGCTGGTGATGTGGATCGGCATCATCGAATTGCTGCGGGCCTCGCAAAACATTATTACCCGCATTCAGGAACCGCTGCTGGTGCTGTGCATCGCCGGGGCCATGTATTACCTGATGAGCCTGGTTATCGCGCGTATCGGCGTCCGGCTGGAAAAGAGGTGGCAGGAAAATGATTGAAATAAAAGAATTGCACAAGTCCTACGGCAACCTTGAAGTGGTGAAGGGTGTTGACCTGACGGTGAACAAAGGCGAAGTGCTGTCGATTATCGGCGGTTCCGGCTCGGGAAAATCCACCCTGCTGATGTGCATTAACGGTCTCGAACCCATTCAAAAAGGCCGGATACTGGTGGACGGCGTTGAGGTTCACGACCGCCGCACCGATTTGAACAAGCTCCGCTGCAAGATAGGTATCGTATTTCAGCAGTGGAACGCCTTTCCCCACTTGACGGTGCTGGAGAACGTTATGCTGGCGCCGCGAAAGGTGCTGGGAAAAAGCAAACAGGAAGCGGAAGAGATGGCGGTGCGCCAACTGACGCACGTCGGCCTGGCGAACAAGCTGTCGGTTTATCCCAGCCGCCTTTCCGGCGGACAGCAGCAGCGCATGGCTATTGCCCGGGCGCTGGCGATGTCGCCGGATTATATGCTGTTCGACGAGGCCACATCCGCTCTCGATCCCCAACTGGTGGGGGAAGTCCTGGATACCATGCGGCTTCTGGCGGAAGAAGGCATGACCATGATCCTGGTAACCCATGAAATTCGCTTCGCCCGCGACGTCTCCGACCGGGTGGCGTTTTTCCATTACGGACGGGTCCATGAAATCGGCACGCCGGATCAGGTTATAGGCCAGCCTCAGCGTCCTGAAACGGCGGAATTTCTAAAATCGGTGAGATAGGGGAGTCTATGCGTTCAGCCAAAATCATTCATGTCGTCAGCTGTCATGCGGAAGGGGAAGTGGGGGATGTGATCGTCGGCGGCGTGGCGCCGCCGCCGGGGGAGACCCTTTGGCAGCAGTCCCGCTGGATAGCCCGTGACGAAACCCTGCGCAATTTCGTCCTGAACGAGCCGCGCGGCGGGGTCTTCCGCCATGTCAACCTGCTGGTGCCGCCGAAAGATCCCAGGGCGCAGATGGCCTGGATTATTATGGAACCGGCGGATACGCCGCCCATGTCCGGATCGAATTCCCTGTGTGTCGCCACCGTATTGCTCGACAGCGGCATCCTGGAGATGCATGAACCGGAAACCCGGCTGGTGCTGGAAGCACCCGGCGGTTTAATCGAGGTGCTGGCACACTGCCGCAACGGCAAGACCGAATCGGTAGAGGTGCGCAACGTGCCTTCTTTTGCGGACAAACTGGATGCCGCGCTGGAGGTTCCCGGCATCGGCACCTTGCAGGTGGATACCGCTTACGGCGGCGACAGCTTTGTGATTGTCGACGCCCAAAAGCTGGGATTCGCCCTGACCGCCGATGAAGCCGCCGATCTGGTGGCCACTGGCATAAAGATTACCCGTGCCGCTAATGAACAGCTGGGGTTTGTCCATCCGCTTAATCCGGACTGGGATCATATCTCCTTTTGCCAGTTAGCCTCGGCGGTTAAGCGCGATCAACAGGGGCTGAGCGCCACCAACGCGGTGGTGATTCGTCCGGGTAAAATCGACCGCTCCCCCTGCGGCACCGGCTGCTCGGCGCGCATGGCGGTCCTGCACGCCAAGGGCATGCTGCAGGTGAATGAGCCGTTTGTCAGCCATTCCATTATCGGTTCCACGTTTCACTGCCGCATTGACGGCCTGACCGACGTGGCCGGCAGAGTGGCCATTCTGCCACGCATTGCCGGCCGGGCGTGGATTACCGGCACCCACCAACTGCTGTTGGATCCGGCTGACCCCTGGCCGCAGGGCTATCGCCTGTCCGACACCTGGCCGGTGGGAATCACGAATTCTTAAAGGACACAGCGGATGCTATCCGTTGAGTGTTTAACATTTATACCCGATAGATTTCGAGTCGCAGCCAACACCGCTGCGGCTCGAAAGATAAAGGGTATAGTATACGAAATACCATTTGATTGAGAGGTGATATAGCATGGCGCAACAGGTTAGCTGGAGTGGGGTATTCCCTGCCGTTACCACCCAATTCAACGAAGATTTTTCCGTGAATCTGGAGGCCACCCATCAGGTGATCAATGGGCTTATCCGAGACGGGGTGTCCGGCCTGGTGATTTGCGGCACGGTGGGTGAGAACACGTCGCTGAGCATGGCGGAGAAGGTCAGCATCGTGGAAATGGCCAAAGACGCCGCCAAGGGACGGGTACCGGTGATTTCCGGCATCGCCGAGTTTACCAGCGCCAACGCCCTGACGATGGCCAAAGAGGTGCAGCGTATCGGCGCGGACGGCATTATGCTGATGCCGGCGCTGGTTTACTCGTCCAAGCCCTTTGAAACCGCGGCCCATTACCGCACCGTGGCCAGCGGTATTGATTTGCCGGTGATGGTGTATAACAATCCGCCGGTGTATAAAAACGACGTGACGCCGGATATTCTGATTTCCCTGGCGGATTGCGACAACATCGTTTGTTTTAAAGATTCCTCCGGCGATACCCGCCGTTTTATCGACGTGCGCAATGAGGTGGGGGATCGGTTTATCCTATTCGCCGGGCTGGACGATGTCGTGCTGGAGAGCATCGCCGTCGGGGCGGTGGGCTGGGTATCGGGGATGTCCAATGCGTTCCCGAAAGAGGGTGAAACCCTGTTCCGGCTGGCGAAAGCCGGGCGCTTTGCCGAAGCGATACCGTTATATGAGTGGTTTATGCCGCTGCTGCATTTGGATGCCCGGCCTGATTTGGTGCAGTGCATCAAGCTGTGCGAAGCCATCATGCAGCGGGGTTCGGCCCTGACCCGCCCGCCGCGGTTGGCGTTGCAGGATGAGGAGCAGCGATATATCGAAAAAATCATGCAGCACGCTCTGGCCCATCGCCCGCAGTTGCCGGATGTCGGTTTATAAGCAAACCGTCCGGGCCGGGTCTGGGCAACTCTGTCCGGGCCCTTTAAAACGCGCCGCGGCGTGATACTCTGCTCGGGCCCACCGGGTCTCTCTGTCGTGATTGGCTGCGGATTCACATGACCCCGGCGCCACTGTTGCAGTTGCGGGATAACGCCGGGGCCTTCTTTTAGTCCAGCAGCGCCAGCAAATCCCGATAAAGCGCATCCGGCAGGGTGATTCCTTGTGCCAGACTGCGCTGCCGGGCTTCATAGCGCCGCTGAGAAGGCAGGCGGCCGTTTTGCGCCATGGCGGCGAACAGCGGTTCGGCGCGGGCCAGGTGTTCCTCTGCCTGGGCGCCGAGAAAACGCCTGGGGTCGAGGATGATAATCAGCTCGCCGTGATAGGGCAGCGCGCCGGCGCCATTGTCCCAGGCACGGGATTCGGCGCTGGTGAAATCGCCGATCAGGGGGCCGGCAATCAGTTCGATCATGGCGGACAGCGCCGATCCTTTATGGCCGCCGAAGGTTAGCATGGCGCCGGCCAGGATGGCGGCGGCATCGGTGGTGGGTTGGCCCTTATCGTCAATGCCCCAGCCGGGGGGAACCGGTTTTCCTTCCCGACGGTGCAGCTCGATTTCACCCCGGGCGATGGCGCTGGTGGCGAAATCGAACACGAACGGCAACTGTCCGGTTCGGGGCCAGCCGAAAGCGAAAGGGTTGGTGCCGAACAGGGGTTTGCTGCCGCCCGCCGGCGCCACCCAGGCGTGGCTGGGGGTGCAGGCCAGCGCCACCATGCCGGCGGCGGTGATTTCCTCGATTTCCACCCAGAGGGCGGAAAAATGTACGCAGTGATTGATGGCAAAGGCCGCTAAGCCGTTTTGCCGGGCTTTTTCCAGCGCCGGAGACAGGCCGCGGCGAAAAGCCAGCGGGGAGAAGCCGCCTTTGGCATCCACCTTCAGCAGCGCGGGGGCGATGTCGTGGGTTTCCGGCTGTGCGTCCGCCACCGCTTTGCCGGCCTTGAGCGTGGCGATGCAGCCCAGCAGGCGGTATAAGCCATGGGAAGCGCATTCGTCCCGTTGGCCGGCCGCCATGGTGTCGGCGATGGCGTCCGCGTGGTCTTCACTGAAGCCATGATGGCGCAAGATAGTGTGCGCCAGGGCGCGTGCGTCGTCTAATGAGAGCTGTGCCATGAAAGTCCTCGATTTCCGGTCTGTTGAACGACTTTCCCATGATTGACCCCGCCATGCTTGTGAGTATTCATCATCAAGATTGTCGATTCCGGCATAATCGACGCTGATTACCAGAGGCGCGGTTTCCCTTTAACACGCTCGCTGCACGTCCGGTGATCGCGGGCCTACCGTGCCATGAGGCGCTCCGGCGGGCGGGAAAACCACGCCCGCTTCGACCTTATTGGCGCGGTCTCCCTTTTACACGAACAGTTGCACGCTTCAGTGGTTGCGGGTCTCCCGCGCCCGCGTGTGGGCCTACACCATCCTGGCCAGTACCGATGCGCCAACCAGTCCGCCCTGGGTGAGGAATTTGCCGGGCGTCACCAGGGGCCGGTCGTAACGATGCAGTACCCCAGCGCGTGCCTGTTTGTCCAGTGCGGCAATCAGCGGTGCGGAGGAGGCCAGGCCGCCGCCGGCGACGATTTTCGACGGTCCGAGAATATTCACCAGCAGCGCCAGCGGTTCGGCCACCAACTGAAGCCAGGCGTTCACCGTCAGCGTGCTGTCCGGCTGTTGATTAAGCCAGCCATCGACGATCTCCATGCTGGAGCGGTCCCGCTGGTGGAAATGGCGGTGCAGCCGCTCCATGCCGCGGGCGCCGCCGAGGGTGTCGAGACAGCCGATTTGTCCGCAGGGGCAAGACAGACGGGGAATGGGATAGGTTTTTCCGTTAAGCGCCAGCTCAGTGCGGGTAATGGCGCCGTGGCCCCATTCACCGGTGACGCCGCCGTGGCCGCGCACCAGTTGGCCGTTAATCACCAGTCCGCCGCCGACGCCGGTGCCGAGGATTATCCCCGCCACTACCGTACAACCTTGTGCTTCACCGGCATGGGCTTCGGCCAGGACAAAACAGTCCGCATCGTTGGCGGCGCTGACCGGACGGTTTAAGGCCGCGCTGAGTGCCGCCGCCAGTGGCCGGCCGGTAAATGCCGGGATGTTTACCGACAGCAGTTCGCCGGTTTGCGATGAAATCAATCCGGCGGTGGACAGCGCCAGCGGGGTGTGCGGCGGTAAACCCGCGCCATAGTGTGTTATCAGGGATTGCATGGTCGTGACCACATCGGCCCATGATGCGGTGGGGTGGGTACTTTTGTGGTTTCCTCGACGTCGCCGACGCGGCGGGAGACGCCGAATTTGATAAAGGAACCGCCGATATCGGCGCAAAACCGCTGAATCCTCGGCGATGATGGCAGATGAGCTCATAAGCCTGTTTCCGGTAAGTCCTGGACCGTTTCTAAATAATCCGCCATCGGCCAAAGAAGCGTTGTTGCCGTGGGAGGGATCGGAGAAAAGCAACCGTATGCTGACCTGATTAGCTGCCACGCATTATGTCACACCATTGATATTGCCTACTACCCTCATTAATCCAGAAGCATTTATCTTATCTACTTAGATCAATGTCGCTGATAATTAGATAAAGAGCAGCCGCGTTGCATTAGATTGCGAAACTCCCCGAAATTTTTTTACGTGCCCGCCATGGTACGAACGGTATTTATATTCGGTATATAGGGGCGGCGCTACATTGCGTTGATGAACACGTTCCCCACACCTCATGATTCTTTATTCAGAAAATTTTTCAGCGATGCCAGCGTCGTCGAGGATTTTCTGCAAATACATTTGCCGTCGGCGCTGCGGGAAATGTGCGACCTCGGCACGCTGGCGGTCACCTCCGGCTCCTTTGTCGAGGATGACATGCGCGCCCAGTACTCGGATATGCTTTACATGTTGCAGACCTCGGAAGGAGTAGGATATGTCTACTGCCTCATCGAGCATCAGTCCAGCGCGGACGAGATGATGGCATTTCGCCTGCTGCGCTACAGCATAGCGGCCATGCACCGCCATCTTGAGCAGGGCCACAAAAAACTGCCGTTGGTCATACCCTTGCTGTTTTATCACGGACGCCAAAGCCCCTATCCGCACAGCCTTCGCTGGCTGGACTGTTTCCACAATCCGGCATTGGCGCAGGCGCTGTACGTTGAGGCATTTCCCCTGGTGGATGTCACGGTGATTCCTGACGATGAAATCAAAACCCATCGGAAGGTTGCCTTGCTGGAGTATGTGCAAAAGCATATCCGGGCAAGGGATATCAACACCCGATATGTGGATATCGTCTTTTTGATCAAGCTGGCGCAGCCCAGTAAAGATCAGGTTAAATCGCTGCTTAACTATCTGGCGAAAGAGGCAGATCCCCTTGACTTGAATGCCTTTATACGTATTCTTATCGAAAATACACCACGTTACAGGGAAGAAATGATGACTGTTGCAGAACAACTAAAACAGATTGGACGCGAGATTGGACTGCAACAAGGGCTACGATTAGGACATAATGAAGGTCGCATTGAAGGACGTACTGAAGGTCGTATTGAAGGACGTAACGAACAGGCAAGAAAAATTGCTCTTAACATGCTGGCTTTAGGTATGGATCGCGTTACGATTGAGCGCGTTACTGGTTTTAGCAGGCAAGATCTTGCTGACCTGGCGGATTCTGATTTACCTGCCGGTCACTGAGCCGGGGTCTTGGCTAAGACGGTCAACATGTTCAACGTGGGGGCGATTGAGATGCGCCCGGTTTATGCGTTAACTCAGGTACGATCGGCATTGGGTGTTAGTCTATTTCGATTTGTTTAACCTGCAGTTGGTCGCCGCTTTCCACCCGCAGGGCATGGCTGCCGCACTGGGGGCAACCGCTGTCATAACCTTGGACGGATACCCGCGTGCCGCACTGCCAACACCAGGCTTGTGCCGGGGCATAGCTCACGTGCAGCCGGCAACCTTCCGCCTGGCTATGGCGGCAGGCGGAGTCAAAGCAAAAACGCAATGCCTCTTCTTCAATACAGGAAAGGGCGCCGATTTCCAGCCATACGCCGGTTATCCGGTTGCCGCCATGACGCCGTGCTTGATCTTCAATCAGCTCCAGCGCGCTCAGGCAAAGAGATATCTCATGCATTGCGCTGTCCCAAAACGTGGGTGAATAAGCCGCGCAGGCGCGCATCGGCCGGGACGTCGGCATTCTTTACCGGCAGCGCCAGCACCATGCGCACGCACTGCTGTGCCAGCATGACGGCCGGTTCGGCGGCCAGAGCCGCCGGCAGCGGAGACATCAGCGAACAGCTGAGATATTGACCGCCACCGTCGCTTTCGCCCAGCGAATCACCGTCGCTTTCGCCCAGCGAACTACCGTTGATGTCGCCCAGCGAATCACCGTCGCTTTCGCCCAGCGAACTACCGTTGATGTCGCCCAGCGAATCACCGTCGCTTTCGCCCAGCGAATCACCGTCGCTTTCGCTCAGCGAACTACCGTTGATGTCGCCCAGCGAATCACCGTCGCTTTCGCTCAGCGAACTACCGTCGATGTCGCCCAGCGGTTGACCGTCGATTTCTCCCAGGGTAAAGGTGATATTGCCGCAGGGCAGGGCCAATGCCAGACGCGAGCCCTCCGGACGGCGGGGCCATAGCTGTCCTGGCCCGGGGAGCACCAGGAGGCTCAGCATCCAGGGTGTCAGCAGGGCGCCGATCCATTGCCGTTCATACCGTTGAAACCCGCAGGCGCGGATAGGGATTTGCGGGCGATAAAACGGCAGGGTGCGCATTTCACCCGCGGCAATGCGGCTGAACAGGCGCTCCAGCAGCGGCTGCGGATTTTGCTCAAACCCAGGAATATATTCAAGCATGCCGTTTGTTCCTCGATCTCGCGTTATGTTCGGACATACCGGTTCTCCTTCAATCATGATGGGGCCAAGCACGCCGGTTTACTCTCGTTATCATCACTCATTCCGTTGTCCCGGCTCCGCTTTATGACAGCCGTAATGGGGTAATAATGTCCGCCGGCCGTTTCACCGCCCTGGCGGCATATTATCGCCGGCCGGTCCGTTGGCGGTTCGCTGACCGGCGTCGCGGGGTACCGCGTTCACCCCCGCCTGGGCCAGCAGCGCCAGGACATGGTTCAGCGCCGGTTCAATGGCGGCGCTTACCGTCGGCGTCAGGCCGATGCCCGGCGCCAGCGACTCGGGTTCTATGCCTACCAGCGTAAGCCGGCGCGGGAACTCATCCGTCAGGCGCAAAGCCGTCAAGACATCTGACAACCCCAGTTGATGGGGAGAAATTTTGCGGCTGAACAGCGCAGGCACTTCCGCGTCCCGTAGTACCGTCACGCTGCCCGGCGGGGCGCCGGTCAGTACCGCGTCGGCGACAATCAGGCTATCGCGGCCGGACATGATCTCCATCAGCGCCATGCCGGAGGTGCCGCCGTCCAGTATCTCCACCGGCGGCGACAGGATAAAACGCCGCTCCAGCGCCTCCACGACCCGTACGCCTACGCCTTCGTCCCCCAGCAGCAGATTGCCGATACCCAGAATCAGGATATTCATCACGCCGTCCGCACGGCGGTGACTTCCGCTCCGGTCGCATCCACGATATGCACCGCGCAGGCCATGCAGGGATCGAAAGAGTGTATGGTGCGCACCACTTCCAGCGGTTTGGCCGGGTCCGCCACCGGGGTTCCAATCAGCGAGCGCTCGTAAGGGCCGGGCTCGTCCTGGTTGCTGCGCGGGCTGGCGTTCCAGGTAGAAGGGACCACCGCCTGGTAGTTGGCGATTTTACCATCCTTGATCACCACCCAGTGGGAAAGCATGCCGCGCGGCGCTTCCACAAAACCCACCCCGCGAATCTCGCCGCTTTGGGGAATATCATGCTGGATAAAGGTCTCATGGTCGCCGTTGCCGATATTGGTCACCAGCGCCTGCCATTGCTGCGCCAGGGTTTCCCTCAGCACGCAGCAGTGCACGGCGCGGCCGACGATGCGGCCGGCTGTGGACGGTAATTGCTCGGGACCCAGCTCCAGGCCGCTGAGCCGCCGGAAGTCGGCGCCGATAAACGCCAGGTGCCTCTCGGTGGGTTCATGGCCGGCCGCCAGGCTGCACATCAGCCATGCCAGGGGACCCATTTCCACGGTTTTGCCATAAAAAGTGGGCGCCTTGACCCAGGAGTATTTGCCGTCGTCCTGCCAGCCGGTATAGTGGGGCCGGGTTAACCCCTCCCACGGCGCCAGCGGCTGGTCGTCCTGATACCAGGCATGCCGGGCGCTCTCCTCAATGCCTTTCATCAAATAAGGATCCCGGTGGCTGGCGATCGGGCGGAACGCGCCGTTCTCCAGGTAGCCCCCCGGCAGCAGGAATGTCTCCCCGCCGCCGTCAACCGGCAGTTCCGGGGCGCACAGGTAGTTGTCGGCGCCCTTGCCCAGGCTCAGCCACTGCGGATAATGGGCCAGGATCACCGCCGTATCCACCCGGTACACCTGCTCGATAAAGTCCCCCAGCCGGTCGATAAAGGTCTTGAGGTACATCAGGCGTTCCATGTTCAGCACGTTCGGCGCATCCAGGTTGATGGGATTGGCCACGCCGCCCACTGCCAGGTTCTGGATATGCGGCGTTTTACCTCCCAGCATCGCGACGATGCGGGTGGCGTCGCGCTGGCACTCCAATGCCTGCAGATAGTGCGCCACCGCGATGAGGTTCACCTCCGGCGGCAGCGCCATGGCCGGGTGGCCGCCGTAGCCGTTGGCGAAAATGCCCAGTTGGCCGCTGGCCGCCAAATCACGGATTTTCCCCTGTACGCGGGCGAACTCCGCCGCGCTGTTCAGCGGCCAGTCCGACAGCCCCCGCAACAGGTCTTCTGCTTTTTGCGGGTCGGCCTTCAAGGCTGAAACGATATCCACCCAGTCCAGGGCCGACAGTTGATAGAAATGCACGATATGATCGTGCAGGGTATGGGCCGCCAGAATGATATTGCGGATGTATTGCGCATTCGCCGGCACCGCCATGCCGAGGGTGTTTTCCACCGCCCGTACCGAGGCGATGGCATGTATGGTGGTGCAGACGCCGCAGATGCGCTGCACGATTATCCAGGCATCGCGGGGGTCCTTGCCCTGAAGGATTTGCTCCATGCCGCGCCACATGGTGCCGGAAGACCAGGCCTTAACCACCTTGCCTTGTTCGATTTCGCAGTCGATGCGCAAATGCCCTTCGATGCGGGTGACGGGATCAATGGTGATGCGCTGACTCATTATCAACCTCTGTCTGGTGATGATTATGTACCACAATATGGGCCGGCAGCACCGGCAATAGCCGAATCAATAAAATGTAGGCACACACCTCCATGGCCAGGAATCCGACGCTTATCAGGATTTCGCTGGCGGTGGGGAAATAGTGGTAACCGTTGCCGGGATCGAACGCCAGCAGCGAGTAGTCCATACGCCATAGCACCGCGCCGAGGATCATGCACAGCGCGCCGGTGAACAGCAGCCGCGCGTCGTGGCGGCTGACTTTAAGGTTAAAAATGATCAGAGGCAGCAACATCAACAGGATCTCGCACCAAAAGGAGAGGGCGTAGCGATCCAGATGCCAGAGATAGGCGGTTTTATGCCGGAACAGCAGTTCGCCGAACCTCAGCGCAATGAACAGGATAAGGAAAATATTGATAATCCGCGTCAGCCGGTAAAACAGCGAGGTCTCGCTGCCGCCGGCGCCCCGCAGGCCGGCCTGCACCAGGGAGCCTTCGAACACCACCATGGAAAAGCCCATGATAAAGGCGGTGAGCAGGGAGAACAGCGGCAGCATTTCATAGCTTTGCCACAGCGGATGCACCTTGTTGCCGGCGACGATCATCAGCGACCCCATGGAGGATTGGTGCATCATGGGCAGCAGCGCTCCCAGGCCGATGATAAAAAACATGATGCTGTTCAGCCGCTTGAGAGACACATGCCAGCCCAGGCGTTCCAGCGTCGCCGGCGCGAATTCCAGCGTCATGACGCCGATATAGACAGTCATGCAGACGGCGGTTTCAAACAGCACCGAGGAGGTGTTGAACTGCCCCGGCAACAGGATATAGGGCAGGTTCCAGTAACGGCCGAGATCGATGGTGATGGACAGCCCCCCCAAGGCGTAACCGAACAGGCTGGCCAGCAGCGCGGGCCGTACCAGGGGATGATACTCGCCGCGGTTAAAGACATAGACCGTCCAGGCCAGCGCCCAACCGCCGCAGGCCAGGCCGGTACCCACCAGCAGATCGAAGGCAATCCACAGGCCCCAGGGATAACCGCCGTTCAAATCGCTCACCGCGCCGATTCCCATGATCAGGCGTTTGACGATCATCAGGCCGCATAGCGCTACAAAGGGCGCCAGCAGCAGCACCGGCCAGGTCAGCAGCCGGCCTCCCAGCGGTTTTGCCTCATGCGTCGTTTTGATGGTCATTCTCCTTGTCCGGCGGGTCTTTTTTCATGTTGCGGTGTACCAGGGTGGTGATCCCCGCCAGCAGCGCCAGCGGGATCACCATGCCCTGATACAGGGTATGCTGCAGATGCTCGGAGCGTTCGCCGGTGGACAGGGGCGCCAGGGGCGGCAGATCCAGTCCGGCGAAGGGCACGCCCGCCAGCACCAGCACCTGGGTTCCGCCGCCCTCTGTCTCGCCGTAAATATGTGGGTTATAGCGGGCCGCCTGCCGTTCATAGGTATCATTGTCCGATAGCCGCTGCCGGGGATAGCGGTAGGTATCGCCGGCTTTCATTCCCAGGCGCCGTTTCGCTTCCGCCAGTAAATCCCGTCGCGTGCCGAAAATTACCGCGCCGGTGGGGCACACCTCCACGCAGCCGGGCAATTCGCCGCGATCCAGCCGCCCCAGGCCTGGCTGGTTGCACAGCTCACATTTATGGATCTTGCCCACCGGACTGTCGTAATCATATTTGGGCACGTCGAACGGACAGGCCACCATGCAATAACGGCAGCCGATGCACACCGACGGGTCATAATGCACCACGCCGGTGACCGGATGTTTTTGCAGCGCGGTGACCGGACACACGGAAACACAGTTCGGATCAACGCAATGCATACACTGTTTTTTGATGTAGGCGTAGCCGTTTTCCGTCTGGTCTTTGTGTTGGCCGCTGCCGCTGCTCCACACCTGAATAATATTGTTGGTGTAGGGACTGAGCTTATCGTTATTCGACCAGTTGGCCTCGCCGCCGGCATAGGGTCCGCCGTGGGGACGCCCATCGCTGTGATTTACCTGCTGGCACTTGCTGACGCAGGCCTGGCACCCGATACACAGAGTTGAATCGTACAGCATGCCCAAGGCGCTTGGGATCGGCGCTTTGTTTTGCGCCGCTCCCTGGCCGGTTGCCGGGATGGCGGCCATCAGGACTCCCCCTGAGGCCAGTTTGAAGAAGTGACGTCTGTTCACGGCTTATTTCCCCCGCGGCGTACGGTCGTCATCTTCGCGATGCTGTTTCTGCTGTCGCCCCAGCTCCCGCACCGTCATCAGGCTGACTCCCGCCACCACTCCCACCACGCCGCCAATCAGTCCCATGGCGGTGAGGGAAATCTTTCCACCTTCGGTTTTGTGTACCGCGGGTTTATCCACCCGCGGGGTGGGATTGGCGACGTCGGCCAATTGGGAAATGCCCTTGGTGAAGCCTACCCCCTTCTCGTTGCAGCCGTAGCAGGGATGGCCGATGCCCACCGGCCAAATTCCTCCCCCCACATCGCAAAATTGCAGGGTGGAACAGTTGCCGTAGGTTTCCGGTCCTTTGCAGCCGAGATGGTAGAGACACCAGCCCTGCCGGTGGCCCTCGTCGCCGAACCGCCGGGCAAAGCGGCCGGCGTCGAAATGCGGGCGGCGTTCGCAGTTTTCATGGATCAGCCGGCTGTAGGCGAAGGCGGGCCGATTCAGGCTATCCAGAGCCGGAGGACGCTGCCAGGTAATGATATGGGCCACCGTCGCCAGGAAATTATGGGGATTGGGCGGACAACCCGGGATATTGATCACCGTTTTGCCGGGCAGGGCCTCCTGCAGGCTGGCGGCGCCGGTGGGATTGTCCCCTGAGGAGGGCACGCCGCCCCAGGCGGAGCAGGAGCCGATGGCGATAATCGCCGCCGCGTTTTGTGCCGCGGCGCGGATGTGTTCCACCACCGGTTTACCGGCCACCATGCAGTAAATCCCGCCGTCCTTGAGGGGGATGGAGCCGTCCACCACCAGAATATATTTTCCCCGATATTGCGCCATGGTCTGCTGTTTATTCTGCTCGGCCTGTTCGCCGAAGGCGGAGGAAAGCACCTCGTGATAATCCATCGAGATAACGTTCAACAGCAGATTTTCCAGGGTCGGGTGTGTGGCGGCCAGCAGCGCTTCCGTACAGCCGGTACACTCCTGGGCGCCGATCCAGATAACCGGCGGCCGGTGGGGGGAACTTACCGAGAGCGCCATTTCGGCGGCGGCCTTGGTGCTGAGCCCCATGGTGGCGGCCAGAGCCCCACAGAGTTTCATAAAATCACGGCGGTTGATACTCTTCTGGGAAAGCAGCTGATTTTCCCCGGCCATGTTTATCATCCTTATTGTTCTAGTTTTTCCGCGCCTGTGGCGATGGCTTTATGAGCGAGCTGCCAATTTAATACCCGGGAATCCTTCACACGTTAATCTGCATCAAATAAAATGAGGTTTTCCTATATTAATTTCATTTAATCTAGTGGGTGACAAAGGAAATGATTTTTGTTGAGTGATAAAAGCAATTTTAAAATATTTTCTGAGTGCTAAATCGTGCCAGCTAATTTTTAATGCCATTTATCAAAGAGAACCTCGACTGAGGGCATAGCTCTGTCGGAAAAGCCGCTTAAGAGGCTTATTAACTTAAAAACAACATGATACTATTAATATGAGAGTTTTATCATCTGCAACTCAAATTATTTAGGATAAGGCGCCTGGGAATAGCCTATCGCGCTTCATTAATGCATGGCCTTTGAATGAACAAAAGACCGGGGAATGGCATTTTATCGCTCATCGTTCAGCGGAAAGGGTGGGTGGATTTCTTAATTGAATAAGTCCAGACGATGGGCAGACCCTAAATTAAAGCTATTTGATCTCTATAATACGGAATAATTTACATTAGTGATAATTTACCTG
Source organism: Sodalis ligni (assembly GCF_016865525.2). NCBI lineage: Bacteria > Pseudomonadati > Pseudomonadota > Gammaproteobacteria > Enterobacterales > Bruguierivoracaceae > Sodalis > Sodalis ligni. The sequence continues at coordinate 2,710,090 of NZ_CP075169.1, forward strand.
CGGACGGCTACACCCTAGTCGTTTATGACCGTTTTCGCCAAAATGTTACAGCATGTTCCTGCCAGGGGCTCAATGACATATTTCGGTTTTTTCGTCCATGACAATGGCTTACCATAACACACACTTCAACTTGCCTGGTCTATGGATACCCGATGCGTTACCTGGCTGCATTAGTGCCTTTGTTCGCTTTACTCTCCGCCTGTAGCAGTAAACCGGTGCCACCCGCCCAAGCGCCGCTGAGCACCGCTTCGCCGGGCGGTTTTCTACTCCAGCCTGATCACAGCGGCCTGCTGGCAAACGGCGATTTCGCCGCCGACCCGGCGGTGGACCGCTTTGTGGATAAAATGGTGGCCGAACACGGCTTCGAAAGGCAACAGCTCCATGACGTTTTGGCTCAGACCAAACGATTGGATTATGTCCTTCGGCTGATGGATCAGCAGGCGCCGTCAGGGCCGCCGTCAACCATCCCCAACGGCGCCTGGCTTCGCTACCGCGGCAAGTTCATTACCCCCGACAACGTGCAAAACGGGGTGGCTTTCTGGAATCAATATGAAGATGCACTGCAGCGGGCCTATCAGGTTTACGGCGTACCGCCGGAGATCATTGTCGGCATCATCGGCGTGGAAACCCGCTGGGGCAGGGTGATGGGCAAGACCCGCACCATTGATGCCCTGGCCACGCTGGCTTTCGCCTATCCGCGGCGCGCCGACTATTTTGCCGGTGAACTTGAAACCTTCCTGCTGATGGCGCGCAGCGAAGGGGATGATCCGCTCTCCCTGCGCGGTTCCTATGCCGGCGCCATGGGCTACGGCCAGTTTATGCCGTCATCCTTCAAGAGTTATGCGGTGGATTTCGACGGCGACGGCCATATCAACCTGTGGGACCCGGTGGATGCCATCGGCAGCGTTGCCAATTACTTCCAGGCGCACGGCTGGACGCGCGGCGGCACGGTGGCGATACCGGCCGTCGGCCAGGCCCCGGGATATGGTCAGGGTTACGATACCCGCTACTCTGTCTCCACCCTTGCTGCGGCCGGACTCAGTCCGCAGGGTTCGCTGCAGAATTATCAGGAGGCCAGCCTGCTGCGGCTGGATCTCGGCAACCGCTATCAATATTGGTACGGCCTGCCGAATTTCTATGCCATTACCCGCTATAACCACAGCACCCATTACGCCATGGCGGTATGGCAACTGGGCGAGGCGGTAAACCAGGCGCGCCAGGGCAATATGCTGGCGTCGAACTAATCGCCTTAGCGGACAAACCGGGGCGGATTGCCCTGGTTTTTATCGCTTGGGACAGGATGATGTAGAGAAGTTTTACAAGGACGCGCCGGGGAAAAGTTGAAAGTGATATTAAAGGATATATGCTGGAAGGATATTATTGTTAATGCAGTGACTCTCCGTTTAAATTAAAATTCACAGAGATGCTTAAAATTATAGCTTAATAAGTAAAGTATGCAGCGAGCAGCCGGTTATTTAGGATATATCCTAAATCCTCTTATTTTATTATTCACAAATAAAGGGCAAAAAAAGACCCTGCCTTTTAAAGCATAAGCCCTATCACCAGATGAACAGGGCTACGGCCTTGCGGCCTTAGCCCCACTATTCAATTATTTCTTTCTTTTATCAGAGGCTTGAGTTGCTTCTGCTGCTGCTTTTCGTTAGCGGCCGGTTTTGGTTCTTCTGCTGATCGTTACCCTTAGCAGAACCTGATTTAGCATTTTGTCATTCTTGGACATTCTATATACCTTGCATAGTAAGGTCGTTCCGACATTGGAACTTTCCTCTGGGCATATCATGTGCCTTTGAAAAATTATTTCAAGCGCTATGAGAGGGAGAAATGAAATTATTTTATTGTGGAAAAATTCGGCGGTCACTATTAAATTGCCGGTTTTGCCAATAAGACGGTAATGTTATAAAACCTGTGGAATTTTTAATGATGGTAATAATTTTAAGCTAACAGTGAATTGGACGGATCCTGAAAACAATCGAAGTCAACCGTATTATTGTGCTTAAAACACAGCAAGTTGAAAAACTCTTTCTATACTTTAGCCGTATTGATGCGTTTTCAACGCCGTAGAGACACGGCGTCTGGGTGGCTTTCCTCGGTCCTGGCGACATTGAGAAGCGTAAATGAAGTTTTAACTCTCATCATTGAATGACTCCATTGAAGACAAAGACGGCTTTTTTATTAACCCCGATGTTTCTGTTACAGCCTGTAACCCTCTGTTTTGCGCAATCCGCCCCGCTTGCCGCCGGGCCCGGCGACAAAGCATCGCAATCCACTACCATCATGGTTATCCAGCGGCCCGGCGGGCTGTCGGAACTCTACACACCGGCGTCGGTCAGCGTGGTGAACGGCGAGGACCTGCGCGGCGACCGGCCAAGGGTGAACCTGTCGGAAGGCTTGGGCAGCGTGCCGGGCCTGCAAATTCAGAACCGGCAAAACTATGCGCAGGATCTCCAGCTGTCGGTGCGCGGTTTCGGCAGCCGATCCACGTACGGCGTGAGCGGTGTGCGCATCTATGTTGACGGCATCCCGGCCACCATGCCTGACGGACAGGGGCAGACGTCGAATATTGATCTTAATTCGGTGGATAAAATCGAGGTGCTGCGCGGTCCCTATTCCGCGTTGTACGGCAATGCCTCCGGCGGCGTGGTGAACGTGGAGAGCCAGTCCGGATCCCAGCCTGATACCCTTGAGGCCGGCACCTATTACGGCAGCTACGGCACCTGGCGCAATAGCGTCAAGGCTACCGGAGCCACCGGCGACGGCACCCGTGCCGGTGACGTGAATTACGCGGTATCCGCCTCGCGTTTTACCACCCAGGGTTACCGCGACCACAGCGGAGCGCAGAAAAACCTGGGCAACGCCAAGCTCGGAGTCCGTTTGGATGACGCCAGCACGCTGACGCTGATGTTCAATAGCCTGTCCGTGGATGCCAACGATCCGGGCGGACTGACGGAAGACGAGTGGCATGACAATCCCCGGCAGTCGCCGCGGGGGGAGCAGTACGATACCCGCAAATCCATCGTTCAGACCCAGGCCGGCCTGCGTTATCAGCGCCAGATAAGCGATAACGATGAACTCTCGGTGATGGCTTATCACGGTGAGCGGCATACCACCCAGTATCAATCCATCCCCATGGCGACGCAGCTCAGTCCCACCCAGTCCGGCGGCGTGATCGTGCTTGAACGGAAATACCAGGGCATCGATACCCGCTGGAAACATGAAGGCAGCATGGGGCCGGTACCGGTGACCTTCACCGGCGGACTGGATTATGAAACCATGACCGAACGGCGCCAGGGCTTTGAAAATTTTATTGAGCAGGACGGCGCCCCGGATTACGGCGAGAAGGGCGACCAGCGGCGGAACGAGAAAAACCGCATGTGGAACCTGGACCCCTATCTGCAGACCACCTGGAAACTCGCCCCGCGCTGGACGCTGGATGCCGGGCTGCGCTACAGCACGGTGAATTTTGATTCCCATGATTACTACATCACCGCGGGCAACGGCAATGACAGCGGCAGCGCCCGTTATCACAAGCTTTTGCCCATGGGCTCGCTGAATTATGCCCTCAGTCCCGGTTGGAATCTTTACTTCTCCGCCGGCCGCGGCTTTGAAACGCCTACTATCGACGAACTCTCCTATCGGCCCGACAGCCTGCCGGGACTCAATACCGGCCTGAAGCCCACCACCAGCGACACCTTCGAGCGGGGCACTAAAAAACGCATCGGCAACGGGCTGGTGACCGCCGCCCTGTTTCAGACCAATACCGACAATGAACTGGTGGTGGCACAGAGCCTCGGCGGGCGTACCAGCTATACCAACGCCGGAAAAACCCGCCGTCGCGGCGTCGAGCTGTCGCTGGATCAGCAGTTCGCGCTCAACTGGCAGCTTAAAATGGCCTGGACCCTGCTGGATGCCACCTACCGTAACGACACCTGCGGTTCGGGCCAGTGCAGCGCGGATGAGGTGGTTCCCGCGGGCAACCGACTGCCGGGGATCGCCCGCAACATGGGCTACGCCTCGCTGCAGTGGCTACCGGAACAGGGCTGGCATGCCGGCGCCGAGATTCGCTATATGAGCGATATCCAGGCCAACGATGCCAATACCGCGCAGGCGCCGGCCTATACCGTAACCAGTCTGGATACCGGTTATCGTTTTATCTGGGACCGGTGGTCGCTAGACCTGTTCAGCCGGGTGGATAACCTGTTCGACCGGCGTTATGTGGGCTCGGTCATCGTCAATGAAGGCAACGGCCGCTATTTTGAACCGTCGCCCGGCCGCAACTGGGGCGGCGGACTGAATCTGGCCTACCGTTTTGAGTAACGCAGGACCCGGCGGACCGGGATAAAGTCTGAAAACCGCCCTGTTATTCACGGCGGCCGGGGCCAATCGGCAGTGCCCAAAGGAATAATTAGCTATCAAATGAGTTTTTTTGGCAATTTGTCTTACGCTTAACATCGATGAAGTTAAATCTTAGTAAGGTTACTATTATGGAAGAGAAGGGATGGGGTTCACGGCTGCTGATTATCATAACGGTATTGTTTGCCGCGCTCAGCGGCCTGTATCTGTTGATTGGCGGCATTTGGCTGCTCACACTGCACGGCTCTGGGTATTATATTATCGCCGGCCTGGTGATGCTGCTCACCGCCTGGCTTCTGTACCGGCGCCGGACGTCGGCCCTGCTGCTCTATGCGGTTTTCCTGCTCGGCACCACGTTTTGGGGCCTGTGGGAAGTCGGTTCTGATTTCTGGGCGCTGACGCCGCGTCTGGATGTGGTCTTTTTCTTCGGCCTGTGGTTAACGCTACCCTTTATTTATCACGCGCTGGTGGTGAGAGGCGGCGGAGCGCGGGTCGCCCTGTTGGCTTCGCTGCTGGTGACCGTGGTGGTGCTGGTGTATTCGGTTTTCAACGATCCCCAGGAGATCAACGGTACCCTGAGCGCCGATCAGACCGCCGCCGCCGCGAAAGCGGCTTCTGCTATTCCTGACGGCGACTGGCCGGCGTACGGTCGTACCCAGGAAGGGACGCGCTACTCCCCGCTGACGCAAATCAATGACAAAAACGTCGGCCAGCTAAAGGAAGCCTGGACATTCCGCACCGGTGATTTGAAAACCGCCAGCGATCCGCTGGAGTTCACCAGCGAGGTTACGCCGATCAAGATCCGCGATACGCTCTATCTGTGTACGTCGCACCAGAAGCTGTTCGCACTGGACGCGGCCACCGGCAAAGAAAAATGGACTTTCGATCCCAAACTCAAGAGCGATCCTTCCTTCCAGCATGTGACCTGCCGCGGCGTGTCTTATCATGAAACCCCGGCAGCGGCGCAGTCTAACGCCCAGGCCGCGGCTCCGGCCCTGTGTTCCCGGCGTATCCTGCTGCCGGTGAACGACGGCAATCTGTATGCCCTGGATGCACAGACCGGCGCGCTTTGCCCCGGTTTCGGCGATAACGGCAAATTGAACCTGCAAAATAATATGCCGAACGCCAAGGCCGGCGCCTATGAACCTACCTCGCCGCCCGTGGTGACTGATAAAGTCATCGTGGTGGCCGGTGCGGTCACGGATAACTACTCCACCCGTGAGCCCTCCGGCGTCATACGCGGTTTTGACGTGGACAGCGGCAAGCTGTTGTGGGCATTCGACCCCGGCAGCAAGGACCCCAATCTGCTGCCGGAAGGGCCGCAGCTGTATACGGCGAATTCTCCCAACTCCTGGGCTCCGGCCGCCTATGACGCGCAGCTGGATTTGGTCTATTTGCCCATCGGCGTGGAAACCCCCGACATCTGGGGCGGCAACCGCACCCCGGATATGGAACGGTACGCCAGCGGCATGCTGGCGCTGAACGCCACCACCGGCAAACTGGCCTGGTTCTATCAGACAGTCCACCACGATCTGTGGGACATGGACGTGCCGGCGCAGCCGACCCTGGCGGACATTAACGATGAGAACGGCAACAAAGTCCCGGTGATTTATGTGCCGGCGAAAACCGGCAATATTTTCGTCCTCGATCGCCGCAACGGCCAACTGGTGGTTCCCGCGCCGGAAACGGCGGTACCGCAAGGGGCGGCTAAAGGCGATCACGTCGCGTCCACCCAGCCGTACTCCGATCTGACTTTCCGGCCCAAACAGAACATGACCGACAAGGATATGTGGGGCGCCACCATGTACGATCAACTGGTGTGCCGCGTGATATTCCACCGTCTGCGTTACGAGGGACCGTTTACGCCGCCCTCCGAGCAGGGCACCCTGGTCTTCCCGGGCAATCTGGGCATGTTCGAATGGGGTGGTATTTCGGTTGATACCGACCGGCAGGTGGCGGTGATGAATCCCATGGCGCTGCCGTTTGTCTCCAAGCTTATCCCGCGCGGGCCGGGCAATCCCATTGAACCCGACGCCAATGCCAAGGGAAGCGGCACCGAAACCGGCGTGCAGCCGCAATACGGTATTCCTTACGGCGTGACGCTGAACCCGTTCCTGTCGCCCCTGGGTTTACCCTGCAAGCAGCCGGCCTGGGGTTATATGGCGGCTCTTGACCTGAAGACCAACGAGGTTGTGTGGAAAAAACGCATCGGTACGGTACGGGACAGCTCGCCGCTGCCGCTGCCGTTCAAGATGGGTATGCCGATGCTGGGGGGACCGATTTCCACCGCCGGCAACGTGGCCTTTATCGCGGCCACCGCCGATAATTATCTGCGCGCCTACAATGTCGCCAATGGGGATATGCTGTGGCAACAACGCCTGCCGGCGGGCGGCCAGGCGACGCCCATGACCTATGAAGCAAACGGTAAGCAATATGTGGTGATTTCAGCCGGCGGCCACGGCTCTTTCGGCACCAAGCTGGGGGATTATATTATCGCCTACGCCCTGCCGGACGCTAAATAACCCTGATGAAAAGTACACCCCCGTATAAAAACGGGGGTGTTTCTGCTGCAAAAAAATGGACGGGATGGAAGGATTCGAACCCCCGTTCGTGGAATCAAGATCCACTGCCTTAACCCCTCGGCTACATCCCGCCGCTTCGGCATTGCGGTAAATGACAGGCCGTCATCGTCCGTTGAGACCCCGTATCCTGCATTGCCCATAGCATGCCAAACAGCAAAACCGATGGTAATAGGATAACGCTTGTCTTCGGTTTTTGCAGCGGCATTCTGCCAGAGCGTGATCCGCCTCCTGCGAAGGGAGGCGGATCACGCTCTGCATCCCTCCGGATAATTCCATCCGCAACGCCTGGCGGGCAATCATCGTCCATTGAAGCGAGTATCCAAACGTTGGCCAATGGAAATCATGGGGGGCGACATCAGGGGCGGCAACCCAGGCCCCGGTTACGGGGGAAATGCTTCCGATTCCGGTGAAGGATTAATAATAGCCCAGCAGCTTCCACCAGAACAACCCGACGATAAAGGTCAAAACGACATTGAACGTGACGATGCAAAAGTTGATTTTATAAAAGCGCGGCCGTTCGAAGTAACCTTGGGCGAAATAAATGGGGCCGGGTCCGCCGCCATATTCGGTATTACCCCACATCAGATTACTGAAAATGCCGAAACAGATGGCCACCATCATCGGCGGCGCGCCGGCGGCAATGGCCGTTGCGGCAAAAGGCGCGTACAGCGCGGCAACATGTCCGGTGGCGGTGGCGAATAAATAATGCACATAGATGTAAATGACGCCCAAAATGACAAAGGTGCCCATAGCGCCCAAGCCATGGATGACACTGCCCAGATGAGCCGTTATCCATTTGATGAAACCCAGATCCGATAACCCCGTAGCCAGGCTGATGATCACGCCGAACCAGATTACCGTATCCCAGGCGGCGTAGTCTTTCAGCAGGTCCTTCCAGTCAACCGCGCGGGTGGCGAACAGATAGGCCGCCAGCCCAAGACCTATCGTGGTCGCCGACAGGCCGGTCAACAGGCTGGTGCCCCAACCGACAAGCGCCAGAATAAATCCGAACGCCACTTTTTTCTCCGCCAGCACCATCGGGCCTAATTCGGCAAGGGCGCGGCGGCCCATCTGTTTTGCCTCCGGGGTGCGTTTCAGTTCCGGATTCAGCATTTTGTACACCAGCAGCGGCATCAGGCAGAAACAGACCATGGCGGGCACTACCGCGGCGATAAACCAGCCTCCCCAGGTGATATTGATACCCAGGGATGTTTTCGCCAGGCTGCCGGCCAGTGGATTTGCCGCCATGCCGGTGAGAAAAATGGCCCCGGTGATCGGCGTAAACTGAAAGCAGACCATGGTAAGAAAATCGCCGATTTTTTTACCGGTCGCACCGGGCGCCGATCCCAGTACGCTATTAATGGAACGGGCGATTGGAAATATGATGCCGCCTGAACGCGCGGTCACCGAAGGCATGGCGGGGGACATGATAAGATCGGAAATGCCCAGGGAATAGGCGATGCCCAGACTGCTGCCGCCGAACAGCGACAGCATCTTATAAGCAATCCGCTTGCCCAAGCCCGAGGTAACAAACCCCAACGACAGGATATAGGCGCAAAAAATCAGCCATACGGTGCCGTTGGCGAAGCCTGACAACGCCTGTGCTTCCGTTAGCGTTCCGGTAAAGATCGCCACGCAGACGGCAACCATCATCACCGCACCGGACGGTAGCGGCTGGGTCAGGATAGCGGCAATGGTGGCGGCAAAAATGGCCAGCATGTGCCATGCCTTCGGTGTCAGCCCCATAGGAATGGGGAGCAACCATATAACCACGCCAATTAAAATAGGAATCGTAACAGCAATAAGCGATTTCTTTTTAGATGATTCATATGACATATTATCTCCTTATTCATGCACACGAATGTCTATATCAGGAATGTCGCTTGGCGGAACTCTCCAATACCCGATCGACCATTTGTGCGGCCATGCCCAGGTAATTGGCGGGGTTGGTCAGCTGTTCAATAAGATTGGGATCAAGACGGTTTGAAACGGCGGGCATGGCATTAAGTACATCGGCGAGGCGGCCGCCTTTTTCATTCACGACGCGGCAGGCGTCATAAACGATATCGTGGGCGTCCTGACGACCGATAAAAGGCGCCAAACCCATCATCACCGCTTCCGCCACGATAAGCCCGTTGGTCATATCGAGGTTTTTCGCCATGGCTTTTTCATCCACGATAAGGCCGCCGAGCATGAATTTAGCCTGATGTAACGCACCCGCCGCGAGAATGAAGCTATCCGGAATGGCGATCCATTCCGCATGCCAGGGTCCGGTTGCCCGTTCCAAATCCTGAACCATGGCGTCAAGCATCAAGCCCGCCTGCTGGCGAACGCCTTTGGCACAGGCCAACATCAATTCACTTGAGATGGGATTACGTTTCTGCGGCATGGTGCTGCTGGCGCCGCGGCCTGTGACAAAAGGTTCATACAGCTCGCCAAACTCATTGGCCGCCAGCAGCATGACGTCAAAGGCTATTTTTCCCAATGAGCCGGTGATGATACCCAGCAGGTTCACCGCCTCCGCAAAGCCGTCCCGCGCCACGTGCCAAGTGGAGACCGGTATGCCAAGGCCAAGCTCTTCCATCATGGCTTTTTGCACCGCCAGTCCTTTATCGCCCAAGGAGGCCAGGGTGCCCGCCGCACCGGCGAATTCCCCCACCAGCACGCGGGGACGGGCCTGCGCCAGGCGTTCCCCATGGCGATCGAACATATCGAGCCAAATGGCGGCTTTGTATCCGAAGGTTATCGGCAGCGCCTGCTGTAAATGCGTGCGGCCCGCCATCGGCGTATCGCGATAGCGTTTCGCCAGTCCGGCAAGGATTTTGCGTAACGCTCCGATATCCGATGCAATCAAATCAAACGCATCGCGCAGCTGTAAAACAACGGCGGTATCCATAATGTCCTGCGTCGTGGCGCCCCAATGCACATAACCGCCATGCTTTTCGGCCTGTTTGGCAATCTGATGTACCAAGGGCAAAATGGGATAACCGACGATTTCCGTTTCATTGCGTAATAGATCAAAATCAAGGGTATCCGCGTTGCACTCAGCCGCGATTTCGTCCGCGGCCTCCTGGGAATCACCCACACTGCGCTTCGGCCTTCGCCAGGGCGATTTCCACTTCAACATATTTGCGAATCAGCTCGCGATCGTCGAAAATGGCCCGCATTTCGGGGGTACCGAAAGAATCGCGAAAAAGAATAGAATCAATAACATTCGATGCCATAATGTTTCCTATATAAAATGATTAGAGCAGCGAGAAGGGAATCAAGGGTGATCTTAACCCAAAGATCCCGTATCGGGTTTATTGTGACCGCTATCGCCGCATGTTATGTTTAACAAACAGTTAATATCATTATAAGTACGTACATGTTTAAATGTACGTACTTATAAAAAGTACGTATACGTTAAGATGTACGGACATTTGATGAAAGTGTTTTGTGATTATTGTTTGACCAGGATCAATAACAATGAAGACAAGTGACCTATGAAAGAATCTCTCTATCAGCGTGTCGCCCGGGAACTGGTACAGAATATTGCTTCCGGCAAGTATTTACCGGGTTCGCTACTGCCGTCCGAACTGGAGCTATGCGAACAATTCAACGTCAGCCGGCACACCATACGGGAGGCTCTGCGCGAGCTGACGGCGCTTGAATTGGTGTCGCGCCGGAAAGGCGTCGGCACGCTGGTTGTGCCGAAGGGCGATGAAAACGGCCATAGCCATTCATTGGCGTCTTTGGAAGATTTATTGACGCTGGCGAAAACCAATCTGCGCGTCGTCAAAAAAATAGATGAAATCGTCGCCGATGACGAGCTGGCGCAGACCATTGGCTGCCGGCCAGGTTCGCGCTGGCTGCATATTGCCAGTATCCGCGAAGACAGTAAGAAGAAAGACGCGCCGATTTGCTGGACCGACAGCTACGCCAGCCCCGATTATGCCAAAGTGCGCCAACTGGTCCGCAGCGATCCGTTTTCATTGATCAGCGACCTGATTGAAAAGCACTACGGCATCAAAAGCGAAGAAGTCAGGCAGACCATTACCGCTATCGGCGTACTGCCGAAAATGGCGAAAGCCCTGGGCGTCGAGCCTGGTTCACCGGCCATGAGGATCGTCCGCCGCTATATCGATATTTCAGGTAATACCTTTGAAACCACGGTGTCTGTCCATCCGGCGGAAAGATATACCTGTTCGATTGTGCTGAAACGGCAAAAAAAATGACGGGGCGGTTTGACGGGACGCGGCGTGCCATAGCGGATCGGTTGAAGCCGTGAGGCGACCGGGTGATGGATCGGGTATTCCTTTGTTACATTCAGCCCCTGAGTCGGGGCCGAATGTTGATAACGCAGGTTAATCCGGACTTAAGGTTTTTTTCGTGAAGAACTGCGTCCGGTCATTAAAATCTTTGCTTTCCGGCAGGATCTGCCCCCCGTCAACCACAATCGTGGTGCCGGTGATATAAGACGCTCCGGAAGAAGCCAGGAAGACCGCGGCGGCGGCCACGTCTTCCGGACTGCCTAAACGTCCCAGGGGAATGGATTCTTCCATATTGCTGATAAAACTTTGGCTACGGCCCGCGGTTAACCCTTCGGTGATGATATTGCCTGGTTCGATACCGTTCACCGTAATGCCGTAGGGCGCGAATTCCAGCGCGGCGGAGCGAATCAGGCCATTGATGCCCGCCTTGCTCGCCCCATAGGCCCCCACGCCCGGATTGGCCACCCGCGGCCCGGTGATGGACGAGGTGAAAATCATGCGGCCGCCTCCCTGCGCCCGCATAACCGGCAGGCAGGCCTGCATGGCCAGGAAGGTCCCGGTCAGATTTACCGTCAAGACATGCTGCCACTGCTCGAGGGATAGCTCTTCCAGCAGACAGGAGGGATAAATGCCGGCGTTTTGCAGCAGAATATCCACCTTGCCAAAGCGGCGGACCGCCAAGGCCGCCAACTGGTCCATATCGTTTTTGCTGGCGACGTCGGCATACTGGAATACCGCTTTGTCTTCGCCCAGTTCACGGGCCAACTGCCGGCCGCGCTCACTGTCGATATCCCCCAACACAACACAACAGCCCTCGCGGGAAAAACTGCGGGCCATCGCCAGGCCAATTCCCTTGGCCGCTCCCACAATAATGGCTACGCGATCTGCTAAATCACTTTCCATTAAGAATCCACCTTAATAACAAATTTACGCTGTCCATTTTAATCGCTCGATATTGATAAATTCATCGATTAAAACCTGCGGCTGGTTTAACAAACTCGCTGTAACTGACGTGAGGCATCAAGACTTGCAACTGGTCTGGTAAAAATATTGACGCACCGCCGGATCATTGATGTTTTTCTGCGTGGCAATCACAAAAGGCAACAGGTTATCATGGGGCACCTGCGCTTTATTGATTTGCTTACGGGCAAGTTCCGCGGCTAATTTCACGGACTGATATCCCATCTGGTAGGGCTGTTGAATAATCAGCGCATCGTAAATGCCGTCTTTCAAATCACGGATCTCCTGCGGATCCCCATCAAAGGAAATGAGTTTAACCGTACCGCGTTTACCCGCTTCCATAATGGCCGAGGAGGCGCCGGTGGCGGCGGCGGAATGGGTCACATAGACCCCTTTGAGATCGGGATTGGCCTGCAGGGCCGCCGCCACTTGCTGCGCCGCTTTGGTGGAACTGGTTTCGGGATAGATAACCGGCAGGAGTTTTGCCTGCGGATACTCTTTCTTGAAGGTATCTGTAAAACCCTTCACCCGCGCATCGATATCCGGTAATCCGGGACGCATCCCCACCGCCAAAAATGTTCCGCTGACGCCCGCCACTTCCGCCATGGCCTTGGCCGCGGCGACCCCGCCCAGATAGTGGTTGGACTGGATGCTTTGCGTCTCCACCGGCTTATTCAGCGGCGCATCCACCGTAATGACCGGCGTGCCTTGCTTTTCCAGCTCCGCAACCTGGGTAATCAGGGCGTTGCCGTCGGTGGGGGCCAGGACAACCGCCGCCGGGTGCAGCTGTAAGGCCGCATCGATAAAGGGCTGTTGCAGCGCAATATCCCAATCCGGCGGGCCGTTCCAGCTCAGCGCCACGTTAAATTCCTTGGCGGCCTTTTGCGCGCCGCACTGCATGGTTGAATAAAAAGGTATCCCCACCTGACCGGGCAGGAAGGCAATATTCACCGGTTTTTCCGCCAGCGCGGACCCTGAAGCCAATAAGGCGGCAATACATATTCCCAGGCGTAAATTCATGGCACTTTCCTTTACATGTTGAGAGGGGGTTTAAACGCTGCGTTGACGGTTACGCTGATCGATATACACGGCCACAATCACAATCAGTCCAACAACGATGAGTTGGTAAAAGGAATCCAGTCCCATAATGACCAGTCCGGTACTGAGTACTACCGGTATCAGGGTACCGATAACGGTGCCCGACATTGAGGCGATGCCGCCGAACAGGCTGGTGCCGCCGATGACCGCCGCCGCCACCGCCTGCAGATTATCGGTTTGATGGCCGCCGATATTGGTGGTGGCGAAGCGGGAGATATCCAGTACGGCGGCAACGCCGCATAACAATCCCATCAGGCCAAAGAGATACAGAGAATGGGAATTGATATCTATCCCCGCGCGCCTGGCAGCGTTAGGGGAAGAGCCCAGCGCCAGCGTATGGGTGCCGAACCGGGTTTTGGATAAGATGTACCAGAGCAGGCAAACGATAATCAGCGACACCGCCACCGGCAGGGGAATCACGCCGAAAATCTTGTTGGTGGCAAATGAAATCTGCAATACGCGCGGAATGTCGGGAACATTGGCGCCGTGCGTGATAACCAGGGCGATACCCAGACCCACGGTGGTGGTGGCGAGCGTCACCAGAAACGAGCTGATTTTCAGCCGCGTCACCACCAGACCGTTAATCAGCCCGAACAGGGTTCCGGTCAGCAGCGCAACGGCCACGCCGGCGATGATGGCCACCGTCAAATTGGGATAATCCCCCATGGCGACTTGATCGGGGCTACCGGCAAGTCCGGTAATGGTTTTTGCCGCCAGGATCGAAGACAACACCACGTTGGCCCCCACCGACAGGTCAAATTCCCGTGAACCCAGCAAGAAGGTCATACCGGCGGCAAGCAGCACCAACTGGGAGGCATTGAGGGCAATGGTAAAAAAATTGCTGACGCTGAAAAAAGCATGATTGGGGGAAATCAGCGAAAAGATAAATACCAGGCCCAGCAATATCAACAGCATCCAGAACGCGGTATGTTCACATAACCTGGAGAACCAGGTGGAACGGTCGGTACTGGCCAATGGGGACAGATTTTCTTCATGGGTCGGTGCGCTCATTGTGTTACCTCTTTTGCGCCAAGCATGACATCCACCACATCGCGCACGGTGACGTCGCAGGGGAGCAGATTCGCAATGGCCCTGCCTTGGCGCATGACGATAATGCGATCGGCGATTTCCAGCACCTGCGGTAAATCATGGAAATCAACAGCACCGCCAGATTGCGCTTGGCCGCCGCACGAATGGCCCGATAAACCATTTCCCGCTGCAATGTGCCCAGTGCCGCCGTGGGTTCATCCAGCATGATTGCGTGACGCGCCCACTTGATGGCCCGGGCAATGGCCACCCCTTGACGCTGGCCGCCGGAAAGACTTTTGGTGGTGGTACGGTAGGTTTTCAACGTCACCCCCAGCTCGCGCAGGGTTTCCGCGGTACTGGCCTGCATGGCGGCCCGGTCCAGCATGCCGAGCGTGCCGCGCCAGCCGGCTGCCGGCAGCTCGCGGCCCAGATAGACGTTCTCCCCCACCGACAAATCAGGGGCGAGGGCCAAATCCTGATAGACCGTTTCGATACCATATCGTTGGGCGTCCTGGGTCAAACGCAGCCGCACTTCCTTGCCGTTAACGCAGAGCTGGCCGCCGTCAGGAATATGCTCCCCGCATAGCACTTTCATAAAAGTGGATTTCCCCGCCCCGTTATCTCCGACGATGGCGGTAATTTCACCGCGGAACAGCGAAACCGATACTCCACGCAAGACATTGAGAGAACCGAAATTCTTCACAATATCGATGGCCTGCAGCGCCGCCTCGTGATGAAGAAGCGTTGGCGGAGGTGAGGCTCCCGCAGTACCGGACTGCGTCGGTAACGACCCTGATTGTGAAAACGTCATATTCAAGTTCCTACTCAGAAAGTAAGCAGTGAGTAAAAAAATCCCTGTTTAGGGTGTTGAGTAATCGATTACGTTAATCGATTACGTTATAATTAGGGGCGGGTCATAAAAGTGTCAAGAATTATTTGAAAATGCCCGGCTATTTACTTTTCGCATCGCTTGTGCGATGCAGTAGGGATCGAGGAAAAGGGGGATGGTGTGAAAGGGCGGAAGAAACCAACAATGCAGGATGTCGCTTTCGAAGCGGGCGTTTCATCGGCGACGGTCTCACGGGTGCTGGCCGGCTTGAAAGCCGGTACCTCGGAGGCCACCGCGCTACATGTGCTGCAGACCGCCAGACAACTGGGTTATGTCGTCAATTCAGTGGCCGCCAGTTTGCGCAAGGAAAAAACCTATTCCGTCGGCCTGATTTTAGCGGATATCGCCAACCCCTTTTTTGCCGGACTGGCCCGTGGAGTGGAAGACATTCTGCGGCCGGAGGGATTTAGCATATTGCTGGCCAATACCGACAACAAGGTAGAGGAAGAGACGCGGCTGCTCAGGCTGATGATGGAAAAACAGGTGGACGCCGTGATCATGTCCAGTTCAGCCAGTACCAACGATCATATTTTAAGCGCCATGGCACATGGTCTGAAAGTTATCCTGGTTGACAGCGAGATTAAAGACACGGCGGTGGATACCATTGTGGTGGATAACCGGCAAGGGGCGCAAAACGCCATCGATTATCTTATCCGGCAGGGTCATGAAAATATCGCCATCGTCACGGGCTCCCTGCAGGCCTCGTTTGACCAGGAACGGCTGGCTGGTTATTACGACGCGTTCAGCGCCCAGGGTCTTACCGTGCCGGAGCATCTGATTTTTTCCAGTGATTCCACCTATGAGGGCTGGCGCCGGGCGGTGAAATCCCTATTGCAAAATAACCGGGATATCAGCGCGTTTTTTATTACCAATAATCTGATGACCATGGGCACCATCACCGAACTGGTTGAACAGGGATTTATCATTCCCGATGATTTTTCCCTGGTGGGTTTCGATGATATGGAATGGTATTCGATTTTCAAACCGGCGATTACCGCCATCAGGCAGCCCATTTACCAATTAGGCCGAATAGCGGCGGAGCGTTTATTGAAAACCTTGTCCGCCGATATTCCGCCTTCCCCTGAACGGATTGTGCTTAATACGGAATTATTACTGCGCAATAGCGTTGCGTCCCGGCCTGTTCATCCCGATATCTCACTGCAGGAGAAAAAGTAATGCCTGGTTTCCCCTTGATAGACGCCCACGTGCATTTTTACGACCAGCGGCAGTTGGACTATCCTTGGCTGAACGATGTGCCGCAGATTCAGGGACGGTACATGCCGGATGATTATTCCCTGGCCTGCGGCGGCGTCGAGGTCGAAAAAATGATTTTCATCGAGGTGGATGTCGCCCAGCATCAAAAGCTGGATGAAGTCCGGTTCGTGGAGCAACTGAGGGGGGAGGATCCCCGCATCGCCGCCATTGTCGCTTGCGCCGCGCTGGAAAAAGGGGCCGCGGTGGAAGAGGAGCTTGAGCGGCTGGCTGAAATCGGGGCGGTGCGCGGCATCCGCCGGCTGCTCCAGTATCATGAGGAACCGGACTACTGCCTGCGGCCCAATTTTATCGAAGGGGTACAGCGGCTGGCAAAGTTCGATTTCAGCTTTGATATCTGCATCCGCCATCACCAGTTGGCCAGCGCCACCGAACTGGTGCGCCGCTGCCCGAACGTCAGGTTCGTGCTCGATCATATCGCCAAACCGGATATCGCCGCCGGGCTCTATACGCCCTGGGATAAACAAATAGCGGCCATCGCCGAATTACCCAACGTGGTGTGCAAAATCACCGGCGTCACCACCGAAGCCGATCGCAGGAACTGGACCCTGGCGCAAATCCGGCCCTATATCGAGCACGTTATCGAACAATTCGGTTTTTCGCGGATACTGTTCGCCAGCGATTGGCCGGTGCTTAATCTTGGCGCCGACTATCCCCGCTGGGTGGCGGTGATGGATGAGATTTTGACCGGATGTTCAGACCAGGAACGGCGGCGGTTTTATCGCGAAAATGCCGCATCCGCCTATAAGCTGAGTTGAAAAAGGCTTATTTCAATAAAGCATAGTTTGAATCAAAAGAGTGGACGAAGCGTCGCTTTTTTAAAATAACCTTCGCCGGTGCGGCTTATTTTTCGCTGCGATAAGCCGCACGCAGCGCCATTAAAATTTTGCCCAGCCGGTTTTCTCCCTGGCCCTGATATTCTCCCCAAAAGCGGGCTACCTCGCCGTCAATGGGGGAACACTCCGCTAATTTACGATCCCCGGTGGCTAATAAACACTGCTTTAAATCCTCCGCGCCGTCGAATTTAGCCCTAACGATGGAGGACATCACCTCGACACAAATGTTTGCCCAGTCCGGCACCGTTTCTTCTTCGGACAGGGCATCGCCGGCCACCGCCGCCAGCTCAGGCGTTGGCGCCTGTTTTAGCCAGTTTTTCATCCGAGGGGACAGCGCTTTTTCGACCTGGAAAGCATGCTCCGGTGTGTCATATTCCGTGCCGGCAAACACCAGCGGGCGAGGGTGCAGGTTGCTGAGAAAGCAAAATTCTCCCCGCCGCGGATCGTAAAAATAAATGGTGTCCATATATTTCGTTTACCTGAAAAAAAGGTTTTTGGGCGTCTCAGTTATAAAAACAATATCTTCATCCGTCAAGCCCAGCCCAGGTTAAAATAAAATGGCAAAAACCTTGAAATACGTTCAGCATCCGTGTTAATAATTTAACGTAATCGATTACTCAACTTTTCATCGGTGGTTAAATGTTTGCACTTTCTGATATCCAAGCCGCGGCGGAACGCATTGCGCCTTTCATTCGCCGCACGCCGCTGATTAAAGCCGAGGCCCTGTTTGAAAATATCACCGAAGCCGAGCTTTGGCTTAAATTGGAATGCCTGCAGCCAACGGGATCATTCAAAGTGCGCGGCGCCACCAACCGGCTGTTGGTCACGCCGGAATCGCAGTTAACCCATGGAATCGTGACCGCGTCGGGGGGCAATCATGGATTGGCGGTGGCACGGGCGGCGGCGATGGCGAAGGTGCCGGCCAATATCTTCGTTCCCGCCACCACCGGCCGGGAAAAGCTGGACAAACTGGCGGCTTGGGGCGCGATTGTGCATGTCGTGGGCAACCTCTGGGACGAGGCCAATGTCAATGCGCTGGCCTACGCCAAGGAGCATCAGTGCGCCTATTTTCATCCTTTCGCCGATCCGGCGGTGATTGCCGGTCAGGGTACCCTGGGCCTTGAAATTCTGGAACAGCTGCCGGAGCTGGATGTGATTTTGGTGGCGATAGGCGGCGGCGGGTTGATATCCGGCATCTCGGCGGCGTTGAAAAGCCTGAAACCCTCGGTGCGTATTATCGGTATTGAACCGGAGGGTTCGCCCACCCTCTATGCCAGCCTGCAGGCGGGTGATGTCGTCAGCTTACCGGCGGTGACCACAAAAGTGGCCACCATGGCCTGCGGCCGTACCGATGCGCGAGTGTTTGAACAGGTCCGCCAAGCGGTAGATGAGGTAGTGCTGGTCTCCGATGAGGAGATGCTGGCGGCTGCGCGCTGGTTATGGTTTGAGTTCGGCCTGGCGGCGGATCTCAGCGGCGCTGCGGCGGCGGCGGCGCTGCGTTCAGGCAGGGTTCGTCTCGCCGCCGGCGCCAAGGCCTGCGCCCTGGTGTGCGGCGCGGGCAAAGACGCGCTGGTTTAGCCGGTAACGGCCCGGTTGTGGCACCGGCCGCCGGCGGCCAAAAAGGTCCGGAAACGCTCCACTCCCAGCTCGAGCCTATCCAGCGAGCTGGCAAAGCACCAGCGAATACAGCCTTCGCCGGCGGGACCGAAAGCGCTGCCCGGCGCCAGCCCCAAACCGGCCTCGGCCACCAGCGCCTTACACAGCGCGAGGCTGTCCTTGAGACCTTCCACCCGGAAAAACAGGTACATGGCGCCTTCCGGCAGGGGCGTTTCGATCCCCGGCAGTTCCCGCAGTTTACCATACAGAAAATCCCGTGACGCCTGGAAGCGCGCCACTGTATCACGCAGTGCGCTTTCCCCCTGGTTGACCGCCACTACCCCCGCCTTCTGAATAAATCCCGGTGCGCAACTGCTGTTATATTCAATCAATTTCCCCAGTTCATGAATCAGCGCGTCCGGGGCCACTATCCATCCCAGCCGCCAGCCGGTCATCATCCAGCTTTTGGAGAAGCTGTTAATGACCACCAGCCGGTCTTCGGCATCGGCGATGTCCAGAAAAGAGGGCGCGCACCGGTCCGGCAAACCGTTAAACAGAATGCGGCCGTATACCTCGTCGGACACTATCCAAATGCCGTATTTCCGGCAATGCGCAAGCACGATTTTTTGCTGGGAGGCGGGCATCACCCAGCCGCTGGGATTATTCGGCGAGTTGATCACCAGCGCTCGACAGTCCGGCGTCAGAGCCGTCAGCAGGATATCGGTATCAAGGTGCCAGCGGGAAATGCCGTCCGCGTCATGGCATAGCGCCAGCGGCACTTCTTCCACCCGCGCGCCGAGAATTTTCGGGATCTCCACCAGGTTCGGCCATACCGGCGTCACCACCACTACCCGATCACCGGGATTATACAGCGACTGTGCCGCCAGCATCAGCGCTGAAACGCCGGAAGAGGTGACGGCTATTCGGCTGTCGGCCACCGGCCGGTGCCAGGAGGAAAGGTAGCGCGACAGCGCTTCCCGCAGCGCCGGCTCACCCAGATTCGGGGTATAGAAGGTATCTCCCGCCGCCAGGGACGCCTGTGCGGCGGCGCAGATAAAGTCCGGCGTCGGGCGGTCCGGCTCGCCGAACCAGAACGGCAGAATATCGCTTCTGCCGATACCGGCATTGGCCACCTCGCGAATGGAGGAGAAGCGCAAATCCCGTACGCTGTCCCTGGCCTGCGGAGCGCTGCGGGCATCACGGGACGGCAGAATGTCTTTTTGCCTGGACATAAATTTGCCTTGTACATGGGAAAACAGCGGAGAGTGATCGGTGTCACGGGTTAAAGCAGATTATCAATGATTAGCTTAAAAATCACTATGACAGTAAGCTTCAGCGCCCCTTTTGAACTCGATGACCTGTACATCAATTATGAGCAGTAGATCACAGATTTACCGTTGGGAGGCAAGATAGCATTAGGGTAATCGATTACCAAAACTCATCATCATGAAAAAACCTACGGCAATACGCGACGTGGCCCTGGCGGCGGGGGTCTCTACCGCCACCATATCCCGTTATATGAACGGCAAATTCCATAAGATGGGCGCCGATACCCGGCTGAGAATTGAAAAGACCATTAAATCAATGGGCTATATGCCGAACGATGTGGCGCGCAGCCTGAGAAGCACCAAAAGCAATACTATCGCGGTCATCCTGTCGGATATCCTCAATCCGTATTCCATTGCGATTTTGCAGGGTATTGAAGAAACCTGCGCCGAGTTTGGCTATACCATTTTTGTTTGTAATTCCAATGAGTCGTCCGCGAAAGAAAAGGAATTTATAGAAATGATGATGGCGAAACGGGTTGATGGATTCGTCATCAATACCAGCGGCGGCAATGATGAACTGATTGCCGGTCTCGCGCACGAAATGCCGGTTGTTCTGGTGGGACGAAAGATAAGCACAGGAATGATAAATTCCGTTGCGGTGAATAATGTCCAAGGGGTTTCCCTGGCCGTCGGGCATTTATTGGCGCGGGGCTGTTCCGCCCTGGCGCTGCTGAGCCCGCGGATTGACCATGTCAGCCCCAGAATTGAACGCGTGGAGGCCTTTCGCGCCCTGGCATCGCAGGAAGAGATGCAGGGTATAGCCAGCGGGATTCATATTATCGATAAGATCGCCGTTGAACCCGTTACGGAGTTGCTTGGCAACCTTATTCGCCAAAACCGGTCCCCGGCAAGAATGGGCCTTATTGCCGCCAACGGCATGCTGTCCCTGGCGGTACTGAAGGCCGCAAAATCCCTGGATTATGAAATTCCGCGGGATTTTCTCTTTATAGGTTTCGATGATACCGAATGGGCTTCGGTGGCTAATCCCAGCCTGACGGTCATCGCGCAGCCGACCTATGAAATCGGCGCCACCGCGGCGAAGCGGCTGCTGGCCGGTTTAGGGCAAGACGCGGAGCATTCCCAAGGGGAATCCCTCGAGCTTCCCGTTAAATTGATAATGCGAAATTCGACGTTGATTTAATCCCTTTTTTTTCTATGTTTTGGTAATCGATTACCCGCAATGCAGGAGAAATCTATATGCGTATCAAAGAGATTAAAACGCACGTTATCGTGCAGAAATTGGAAACCCAGTTCGGCATGTCTCAATGGCTATGGGATACGCGCGGCAGTTGCCTGGTGGAAATCATCACCGACGACGGTGTGATCGGCTGGGGGGAGTGTTTCGGTCCGGCGAAGGCCAATGCCGCATTGATCCATGAGCTGTATGCGCCGCTGGTAATCGGCCAGGATCCGTTGCTGCGGGCCTCTATTTGGGAAGATTTATATAATCACACCCGGGAATTCGGCCGCAAAGGCATTGCGATTTCCGCCATATCCGGCATCGATATCGCCTTATGGGATATCTTCGGCAAGGTGATGGGGCAGCCTATCGCGAGATTGCTGGGGGGGAATACCGCGGTCCCCATCAAGGCCTACGCATCTTCTTTTTATTATGCCGCCGGCGATCGCGACACGTTGGAAAAAGACGCCGAGGCCTCTGTGGCCCAGGGCTTTGAGGCGTTCAAAATGAAGGTAGGGGGCATGACCCTACAACAGGATGCGGCGAGAGTCGCCAAAGTGCGCAGCCTTATCGGCCCAGGCGCTGGTCTGGCGGTGGACGCCAACCGTGCCTACACCGTCCGTGAGGCCATCCGATTCGGCAAAATGATTGAAGAATACGATATTTCATGGTTTGAAGAGCCGGTGCTGCCGGACGATTTCCAGGGCTATCGGGAAGTCAGGACCGCGCTGGACATGCGCATCGCCGGCGGCGAGTCGGAATTTGCCCGCTTTGGCTTCCGGCCCTTTTTGCAGCAGGGCTGCGTGGATATTGTCCAACCGGATGTCGCTGCCTGCGGCGGTCTGGGGGAGGCGCTGAATATCGCCATGATGGCGACGGCCTTTGGCGTCGACTGTTTTCCCCATCTCTGGGGGTCGGCGATTTCTCTGGCGGCGACGCTGCACCTGATTTCCGCCATCCCGGTGGCGGTACCTTCCCTGGTGAGGGAACGTCCGCTGCTTGAGCTCGATCGGGCGCCGAATATCATTCGTGAACAATTATCCGATTTGGTGATTGGCCCGTTGTTCCCGGTGCCGGATAAACCCGGGCTGGGAATTGATATCGATACGGATCTCATACGGCATTTAGAAATGAAATAAGGCTGATGCCGCTTACCCTACTGCGGTACAAACCCTACAAAGAATGGAATATGACATGAGTAATTCAAAATGGTACCGTATCGGCGTGACGCTGATGATAGGTTTATTTATCGCCTATCTTGATCGATCGAATCTCTCCATCGGACTGCCGGGCATGGAGCGGGATCTGGGCTTTTCCGGTGCGGGCACCAAAAGCCTGGCATTGACCGGCTTTCTTATCGGTTACGCCCTATCCAACTTTTTCGGCGGGTTTCTTACCTATAAGCTCAATCCCAAAACAACGATTATCAGCATGGTATTAATCTGGTCGCTGGCCCAGGTATTTACCGCCTGGGTCACCACGCCGACCCTGCTGATTATCTATCGGATTATTTTGGGCATAGCTGAAGGTATTTATTGGCCACAGCAGTTTCGTTTTGCCCGAGCCTGGTTTACCAAAGATGAAATTACCCGAGGCACCAATCTCATTCAATTCTATGGCCAATTTCTGGCACTGGCCATCGGCTTTCTGGTCCTCACGCCCATTTACGATCTCTTGGGCTGGCAATGGCTATTTTATATCACCGGCGGCCTGGGTATTTTATCGTGGTGCCTTTATTTTGATTTTTCTTAAAACGTCTCCGGACGGCGCCGGCAATACCGCCACGGAGGAAGTGCGGCCCGCGGAAAAGCTCACCTTTGCGTCTTTAGGCGGTTATCCTTTCCTGTTGCTGGTATTTAGCTATTTTGCCAACGGCATGCTTTTTGGGTATTACGCTGTTTATCCCCATGCTGGTGACGTCGCTGGGGTTCACCGGATTATGGCAGGGATTCGCCAGTTCTTTGCCTTATATGCTGGCGATTATATTGGCTATCCCGATGTCCTATATCAGCGATCGCAGCCAGAAGCGGGGCCTCATAGCGGCATCGGGCCTGGTGGTGGCCGGGGTGTTGCTGGGGCTGCTGCCGATCATCGCTAATCCGGTGATGAAAATGGCGTTAATCACCTTGGCCATCGGCTATTTTACCAGCAGCTATACCACCAACATCTGGTCTATCATCACCTCCAGCGTCAAGCCGGCGGCGGTGGGACCGGCGGCCGGCGTGGTGAACGGTATCGGCGCGGGCGGCGGCGGCACGGTAGCAGGTTTCGTCGTGGCCTATCTGTTTAAAGGCACCGGCTCATATCTGCCGGGATTCAGCATCATCGGCGCCATGGCGATATTGGGCGGGGTGGCGGTCTATGCTTACAGCCGAATCATCGCACGCCAAAGCCGCTGACAAACGGCAATAAGCCCGGTTACCTCCGGGCCGCATTTAGACACGCAGTGCCGGTCATGATTGGCCGGCCGAAAGGCCAGCCGTCATGGCGTAATATATCGGATTGACGGCGTTAAAACCCGATTCACCTAGCAGCTTTCATATAAATAACCCGTTCTCCGGGCATGGTGAGATGGAATTTACTGCCGGGATAGCGTTGCAGCATATAATCGACAAAATGAGCGGGATTATCCGTATTATTGGGAAACATATCGTAATGTATCGGCAATAAATAGTCGCTGCCGACACTGTTATATAAATCCGCCGCCTCTCGAAAAGTCATATTGGGTACGATGCCTCGTTTGAGCCTTGAATAATCACCGCCGTTTATCGGCAAGGCCATCACGTCTGGTTTAAGCTGAATCAGCTCTTTTTCCAGCTCAGCGGTCACCAAGGTATCGCCGCTGTGATAAAACGAGAGACCGTCGGTTTCGATAAAATAGCCGATGAAACGATGGTGGCCTTGAGCGTTTTTTTCATATTCGCTGTGGGCGGAGGCAAGAGGCGTTATGGAGAAATCGCCGATATGCAGCGTTTCATGGGTGACCGCCGGGGAAATAGCCTGCCGTAAAGAGGCGTATTTTGCAGCCACATCCCCCGCGTCGACGGAAGGGATATAAATCGGTAGGCCAGGCCGATTATTTGCCGCCCGGCATAAGGTTTCCATGTCCATGTGATCGTCATGGAAATGCGTGACCAATAGGGCGTCCGCCTCCTGGATATCTTCCGGCTCAAGCACCGGGGGGAACTGTCGAATGAATTCCGTGCCGGGATGGTTTTTTTCAATGGCGCTGCTGAGATAGGGATCAATGACTATCACATCGCCATGATGATTTTTAATGACCATGCCTGACTGGCCAAGGCTCCACAAGGCAAGGGTATTTTCGGGGAGATGAGTCCGTTCTATTTCTTGTTTGATTATTAAGCGGTCTCTTATGTTAAATGCCATGATAACCTCTGTCTTATTGGCTATGGGCCGCCATTGCCATTTCCGCGCCGTTTTCCTGGCGCACGTATAAACCAGCGGATGATTTATGGCGGCGCCTCAATTTAACATTGTAGTACAATGAAAATCACACTTTAGACAAATTATCTCCCCTGATGCTTTCTCATAAACTGCAACACACTTATCTGCCGCGCCGCTGCCTGACAAGCGTATGCTATGCCCCCATCGGAGGATAGCGGCAACATGAGCAAGAAAATCTTTTTACCGCTGGCGGTAGCGCTGGCGCTGGCGCTGGCGGGATGCGCGGGGCATCAGCGGGAAGCGGACAACGGGGTCAATGCCGACAGCACTACCCGGTATCGGATTGAACGGCTTATGGCCGGTCAAGGGACAAACGCCGCCGCAATGGATGAAGGGGAGGCGATCAAGGCCATTTCCGCCGAGTTCCTGGGCACGCCCTACACCGCCGGCACCCTTGTCGGGTCGGATACCGTGCCGGAGCGGCTGGTCATCAATTTTAACGGCGTAGATTGTTTTACCTATCTCGATTATGTCTATGCCCTCAGCAAATCCGCCGACGCGGCGCAGTTTAGCGAGCATCTGCGGCAGACCCGCTATGTCGACGGCGACGTCAGCTACGGGCACCGGAAACAGTTTTTCACCGATTGGGCCCATTTGACGCCCCTGAACGCCACGGATGTGACCCGCGAGGTCAGTCCCAATGCGGTTACCGTCACCAAACATCTCAATCAAGCCGCCGGCGGGGGCAAATATTTCCCGTCCCTTGACGTGACGACGCGGGATATTGCCTATATACCGGCCAGGGCGGTAAATGCCGCCGTCATCCGTCGCCTGAAAAACGGGGATTTTATCGGCATCTATACGCCTAAAGCCGGCATGGACGTCACCCATACCGGAATTTTTGTCATGACCGATGGCGGTCCTATGCTGCGCAACGCTTCTTCGCGCGCGGCCAACAGAAAAGTGGTGGATTCGCCTTTCCTGGCCTACGTCAAAAGAACGCCGGGTATTGTGGTGCTCAGGGGAATTTAGGCTAAGAGACCGTGCCCGGCGCGGTACCCTGGGGCCGGGCATTCATCAGCCTGAGGTTGATAAAATCAGGCAAACATCCCGCAATAAGATGCATTCCATAATCCGCGGCTTCCTCCTATACCTTAATAACTTGCCCTGCCAATAGCGGAATAGAGGGTTTCGCGGGGTATCAGCGGCATGGGTGCGCTTGGGAGGCAATAACGTGACGTCGCCGGGAATCCTCATTGCCGCCGCGGGCTTGGGAAGCCGATATCTCGCCGCCGGCGGGCAGGGCCTTAAACTCGATCAGCCGGTAAGCGACGGCATTTCCGTCTTTCAGCAGACGCTGAAAAATGCCTGTGATTCAGGGTTGCCGGTGCATGTCGTGACCCGCTCTTCCTCTGCGTCCATCCAGGCCCATTGCCGCTTTTCAGGCGTCCCCTATATCTGCCGGGATACCCGCTGCCTCGGCGAGACCATCGCGGAAGGCGTCAGGCATAACGCCGGCTGGGACGGCTGGCTCATCCAGTTGGCCGATATGCCCTTCGTGCCGGTGGGAATATACCGGCTGGTGGCGGATGCGCTGGAACAGCATGTTTCCGCCCGGCCTTTTTACCAGCGGCTGCCGGGGCATCCGGTGGGGTTTGCCCGACAGGCGAAAGCGGACCTGCTGCGGTTGCGTTATGCCGAAGGCGCTTCATCTGTGCTCATGCGCTATCCGCCTTATAAAATCCCCGTGATGGACCGGGGAGTGATTCAAGACATCGATTTGCCGTTGCCACCTATCCGGAATAATGACTGATGCAGAATCTGGACCAACAGGTTATCGCCCAATCCCTGGACTGGGTGGCCGGGGAGCCGGTCTGGCTGTGCACCGTACTCTCCACCTATGGTTCATCGCCGCGGGCGCCGGGGGCGATGATGGTGATCAATGCCGCCGGATTGTACTGCGGTTCGCTGTCCGGCGGCTGTGTGGAAGAGGATTTTATCAGCCGTATCCGGGCCGGGGAATTCAGGCAAGGCAGCCAAATCGTGCGCTACGGCGACGGTGGCCTACCCCCCCATCGGGCGCTGCCCTGCGGCGGCAAACTGGATATTCTTATCGAGATGCTGCCGGCCGGGCCGGGGAGCGCCGGTTATCTCTCCCGCCTGGGACAGGCGCTCTCAGGCTATCTCTCCCTGCGCAAAGAAGTCATTTTGCCCCATGCCTGCCGTTATCTGGAGGCGTGCGCCTACAGCGGCGCCACCCTGGCCGGCTATGAGGGGAATCGGGTCAGTTTGACCGTTGCCGCCGCTCCCCGGCTGATTATTGCCGGTTTATCCACGGTAGCCCTGTACTGCGCCGAATTTTCCATTGCCCTGGGTTTCGAGACCATCGTCTGTGACAACCGGCCCGACGCCCTGCAAAATTTTGCCCCGCAGCTGCATAAGGACGTTATCGTCAAAGGGACGTTCCCGGCCCGGTATCTTGAACAAGCGGGGTGTCACGGCAATACCGCCGTCGTGGCGCTGACCCACGATCCCCGCGTTGACGATTTAACCATGATGGAGGCGGTGAATACCGACTCTTTTTACCTGGGGGTGATGGGTTCCGTGCGCAACAGCCGGCAGCGTTTGCAGCGCCTGGAAACTATCGGCGGACTCAGCACCGCTCAATTGGCGCGTATCCATGCGCCGGTGGGCATGGATCTTGGCAGCAAAACGCCGGCTGAAATCGCGCTGGCGGTCATGGCGGATATCGTACGCCACAAAAACCGGCATTAACGGGGGCAATCTTGGCCCCGGTGGCATCGGCCTGCCGTTAAATCAGTTTATCCATGGTGATGGGCAAATCCCGGACCCGTTTGCCGGTGGCATGATAGACGGCATTGCCGATGGCCGCCGCCACGCCGACGATACCCAATTCGCCCACCGCCTTGCCCCCCAGCGCCGTGGCCCGGTAATCGGGCTCTCCTACATCAATGGTAATGATGTCCGGCACGTCGGCGTTAATCGCCACCAGGTAATCCGCCAGGTTGTTATTGATGACCCGGCCATGGCGCGGATCGATAACGCCTTCCTCAAGCAGGGCCTGCCCCAATCCCATTACCATGCCGCCAATCCACTGGCTGCGCGCCAGCTTCGGGTTGTAGAGCCGGCCGCTGTCCATCGCCGCCACCATGCGTTTGACCCGGACGGTGCCGAAATCCTCATCCACCCGCACCTCCACAAACTGCGCGCTCCAGCTGTGGGCGGAGACGCCGGGGACGACGGAATGCGTCGATTGTCCCAGCGAGCTGACGATAGCCTCGCGCTCTTGCGCCGACGTTCCCTCTTTAAAGGTATCCGCCATCACCTCCATGCTGTCCATATGGGCCGACCGCAGTAATTCCCCCAGGGCAATCCCCCGTCCTGGGCGCATGGCCGGACGGACCTCGCCGTCCGCCACCGTCAGGTGGTTTTTGTCCATTTGATGCAGCGGCGAGGCCGGCTGCTCCACCGCCAGGGTAATTAACCGTTCACGCATCATATTGGCGGCTTTGCTTACCGCGCCCATCAGATTGCCCGCCAGCTGTGAGCCGCCCGCCACTCCCGCCAGGGGTAGCTGCGTATCCCCAAGCTGTACGATGATGGTCTCGGACGGCATCTGCAGCACCTCCGCCGCCGCCTGGGCCAGTATGGTATAGGTGCCGGTACCGATATCCGCGCCGGCGCTTTGCACAATCAGCTGCCCGTCCTGGCGCAGGATAAGCTTCGCCTCCGCCGGTATACGGTTCACCGGATAGGTGCCAGACGCCATCCCCCAGCCGATAAGCTCATGTCCGTCACGCATGGATCGCGGGGCAGGGGTGCGTTTTTCCCAGCCGAAGGCTTTTGCTCCCGCCAGCCAGGCGTCGCGCAGATGATGGGTGCTCCAGGGAAGATTCGACTTGAAGTCGTGATCGGGCCAGTTGCGCAACCGCAGTTCCAGCGGATCGATACTCAGGGCATAGGCCATTTCGTCCATCGCCGTCTCCAGGCCGAAGGCGCTGGGATTCTCCCCCGGCGCGCGCATCCAGCCTGGCGTCACGGTATTCAGTGGCACGACCCGGTGGCGGGAATGGACATTGGGTATGGCGTACATCAGCGCGGTGACCCTGTTGCAGGCCTCGATGTGCACATCGTGCAGCGAGGTTTCATTGAAGCTGTCGTGGATGACAGACAGGATTTTACCGTCCCGGGTCGCGCCCATTTCCAGGGTTTGCGACGTGGCCGGCCGTCCGCCCAGACCGGTAAATACCTGCGGCCGGGTGAGGGAGACCTTGATGGGTCGCTTAAGCTCGCGGGCCGCCGCGCAGGCGAGGGCAACGTGGGTATAGGGCACCGGTTTGGAGCCGAAACCGCCCCCCACATAGGGCGAAATGATATGGACATCAGCCTTGTCCATACCCATCCACTGGGCGATTTCGGTTTTGCCCCGGCCACCCACTGGCTGGGTTCCCACACGGTGAGGCGCTCTCCCTGCCACTGTACCACGCAGGCATGGGGTTCCATGGGCATATTGTATTCACGGGGAGTGGTATAGGTGCCGCGGATGCGTACCGCCGCGCTGTCCATGGCCTGCCGGGCATTGCCCACATCGATATTCAGCGGGTCGAGATTCTTCGGTGCGGCGCGGGCATCGTCGGCAAACACAATGGCCGGGGTCTCCTCATAGTCGATCTCCACCAGCGACGCCGCATAGGTGGCCTGCTCAAAGGTCTGCGCCACCACGATGCCGATATTTTGTCCGTTGTGGATGATGATATCATCCTGAATGGGCGTGTAGGTGGATTGGGCCGCGCCGCCTTTGGCAATGGGCGTCGGCTTGTTGATTTTCAATCCGCTTTGGTGGGTGTAAACCGCCAGCACACCCGTGGACCGCCGCGCATTATCCGCATTCATGCGGGTAATGCGCCCGCTGGCGATAGTGGACTGAATCACCACCCCGTACACGACGTCCTCGGGCTGGTGCTCAACGGCATAGGTGGCCTCGCCGCATATCTTAAGCCGGCCGTCGCCCCGGGAACGGGCAACGCCAACGCCTTGGTACTTTTGTTCGGCGGCGCTGTCGGTTGCCGAAGCCTGCTCCGCCCCCTGTGCGCTGCCAAGCCGCAGGCCTATGCCGCCGGCGGCGGATATTACCGCGGTGGCCTTCAGCAGATGACGGCGCATGGGGTTTGTGGGCTGTTGGCTCATGACTTTTCTCCCGTGCTGGGCTGGCCTGCGGTTAACAGGGCGCGGGTAATGACGCGCGGGGCCAGGACGATTTTAAAACGGTTATGTTCCAGCGGCCGGGCATCGGCGGTAATCAGCGCCGCCGCCCGTCTTATTTCATCTTCATTAAAGGGTTTGCCCCGTAATGCCGCCTCCACGGCGTGCGCGCGCCAGGGTTTGGTGGCGACGCCTCCCATGGCGATATGGATATCGCGAATCACCGTTCCGTCCAGATCCAGACCCACCGCCGCGCTGGCGGCGGCAAATTCGTAGGAGGTGCGATCGCGCACTTTCAGATAATGGGAGCGCCGCAGCGCCGGCACGATGGGCACTTCAACGGCGATAATCATCTCGTCGGCGGCGATATCGTGCTCTTTATCCGGCGTATTGCCCGGCAGCAGATAAAAACTGTCGATGGGAATGCGCCGTTCCTGCCCCGCGGCATTGCGCAAAATCACCCGTGCGTCAAACGCCGTCAGCGCCACGGCAAGATCGCCGGGGTAGAGAGCGACACAGCTCTCGCTCACCCCCAGGACAGCATAATTGCGGTTGATGCCGTGCAGCGCCGAACAGCCGGATCCGGGGCGGCGTTTATTACAGGCGCTGAAGGCGCCGGGGTCACGGAAATAGACGCAGCGGGTGCGTTGGCGCAAATTGCCGCCGATGGTAGCCATGTTGCGTATCTGCGGCGAGGCCGCCTGCCACAGGCTCTCATAAATCACCGGCGCCTGGCTGCGGCAGCGGGCATCGGCCGCCACCTCGCTCATATGCGCCAGTGCGCCGATGCGCAGGGTATCGGCGCTGAAGGTAATGTCATTCAGTCCGGAAAGATGTTTGATATCAATGAGATTTTCCGGGGCTTCCACACCGCACTTCATCAGATCGAGCTGCGTGGTGCCGCCGGCGATGAATCGGCTGTTGACGCCGCCCGCCTGTGCGATGGCATCATCAATATTCAGCGCCCGATGATAATTGAATTCATTCATACCGACTCCCGCTTGATGTCCTCTGCCGCCTCTTTAACGGCATCGACGATATGGGGATATGCCCCGCAGCGGCAAATATTGCCGCTCATGTATTCGCGGATTTCCCCATCGGAACCGGTGTGGCCCTCTTTGATGCAGGCAATGGCCGACATGATTTGTCCGGGGGTGCAGTATCCGCACTGGAAGGCATCGTGTTTCAAAAAGCTGGCCTGAACCGGATGCAGCGTGCCGTCGCTCTTGGCCACGCCTTCGATGGTGGTGACCCGCCGGTTATGCGCCTGCGCCGCCAGGGTAAGGCAGCTTAATACCCGCTCCCCGTCAAGATGCACCGTACAGGCTCCGCATTGCCCTTGATCGCAGCCTTTCTTGGTGCCCGTCAGCGCCAGATGCTCTCTCAGTACGTCAAGCAGCGTCACGCGGGGATCCAGCGTGACGTCAAAATCTCTATTATTTACATTGAGATGCAACGGGATGTTTTTAGCCATGATGGTCTTCCAGTCAGGATAAACTTGAATGATTGCCGCAATGCTTAAAACGAAGGGAAACAACGGATGGTGACAAGTAACGCCGTGCTGAGATCCTAAGTGTATATGCAGAATTCACCGGCCGGGTTGCCTGTTCTTGCAATTGTCTTGCCTGATTTTTGTTTTTTTGCTTCCCCGGCGCGGCAGGCCTCGCCCCACGCCGGGCCCACAGCCTGTCCGTGCCGCGGGTGTGAAATGCGCTTCGTATCAACTATAATGACTTATCAAAAGGGAAAAATATATTAAGGAAATATGAATGAAAATAATGATGTGTTAGCTCGGTATACCCGGATGACGGGTATATTCATTTAATCTGAAAGTGAGTGCAGACATGTCGGAATTAATGAGCGTCATTGATAAACGAAATAAAAAAATGATAGGCATTATTAATCGGCTGATTTCCGGGGACGGCGTATTCACCACCCGAATGCCTGAAATTAATTTTATACGCTCCTCAAAGCATATTCCGCGCAGCGCGGTAATGTATGAGCCATCCATTGTTATCATTCTGCAGGGAAAAAAGATCGGCACCATGGGTGAACGGCTTTTTATTTATGACAAAATGAATATCTTACCCTAACCATTCCAATGCCGTTTGAATGCGAGACGATAGGCTCGCCGGATGAGCCGCTGATTGGCATCCATATCAAGGTGACCCCACGCTCATTACGGAAATATTATTACAGATGGATAATCCTTCCTTAAGCGGCGAGGATATCGAATTCATTTCAACCCAATCCCTAACCATGCATCAGTCAGGCATACTGGTAAGATTGGTGGAAAGCCTTGAACATAATGAACCGGCCAGAATACTGTCGCAAAATATCCTGCGGGAGTTTCTGTATAACATTCTAATGGAAAAAGCGGCGATAATCTCAAATTTTGGCCCTGAATAAAGGAAGGCATGGCCAGATAGCCAAGGTATTAAGCCAGATGCACGCCCATTACGCGAATAATTTCGATATGGCCGACCTGGCTAAAGAGAGCGGAATGAGCGTGTCGGCTTTTCATTCCCATTTCAAGGCCATTACCCATTCCACGCCGCTGCAATATCTTAAGGAGATCCGCCTGCATAAAGCGCGCCTGATGATGCTGCATGATAATATGACCGCCTCCCGGGCCGCCAGCATCGTCGGTTACAGCAGCAATTCCCAGTTCAGCCGGGAATTCAAACGGCTGTTTGGCGATGCGCCCACCATCGATTCCGCCAAAACGAAAAGAATCTGGCTCAAGGAGAAAAGCGGATGAATGCAGGCTGACCGGAACAGGGCGGCACCGGGTTAACATCCGGTTTTATTTGAGCATGTCCGCAAGTTCATCCGCGCCTTTGTCAATGCCCACCTTCGCGGCGCTCAGTGAACCGACGCTGGCGCCGACGTTGAGGGCATTGGGATACTGTTTGGCGACATAGGCGTTAAGCAGGCGGCGGGTTGAAGCATCCGAAATTTCCACGGCGTAGTTCACGGAGCCGTTCATCAACCCCTCCTTGCCGCGGATGGACTGAACGATGTTATAGGGGCCGCCGGCCAAATCGAACTTGGTAAAGGTACCGATCACCGGCGTGGTGGTCTTGGCGCCGGTCAGCGTCAGTTTTACCCGCAGGGTATCCAAAGAGGGGATGGTGACTTCCCTGAAACGGGCCCGCAGTTTTTCACTGAACTGATTTTGCATGTAGTGGACCAGCGCTTGCCGGTCTGACTGGTCCATATCGCCAAACTGGTTGTCCGGACCCTGATAGAGGGCAACGGGTTCAATAATGATGCTGGTGTATTTTTTCCAGTCCACCGGCTCCGCGTAACGGTAGGGAATGCGATCCGATGCCTCATCGGTGTTGGGTCTTAACCGGGAAGATGAGTCAAGATTTTGATAGCGGGCGGGGGGCGTTGATGAACACGCCGCCAAGGCGATGAACAGAATAAGAAGCGCGGGTCGAGATTTCCTGAAGGTTGTTTGCATTTGAACGGCCCTATTATGAAAGAAGACAATGATGGATATTTTTTATTAATGAACCAAACTGTACGGTTTAGTTTTGCATTGATATGGATTTGTTTGACAAGAAAGTGTGCGCTTGAGTTTATTAGTGTCGCAAGAGAAACCAAGAGGGTTCAACCACGGGCCCGCCGCGAGTCCATTGTTGAGGCTGCCGCCCGGCTCTTTCAGGAAATGGGCTATGAACGCGCGTCGATGAATGAATTGTCCAAACGCCTGGGCGGCTCCAAAGCCACCCTGTACAGCTATTTTTCGTCCAAAGAGGAGCTGTTCACTGCCGTTATCCATGCCTACGCCACTCAGCACCTGACCGAGGCGGCGGAAGAGTTGACGGCTTACGACGATAAGACGGAAACGCTGGAAGACAAATTGATGCGTTTCGGAAAGCGGATGTTGAAGGTATTGGTAAACGACAACAGTGCGTTATCCGTTTATCGCATGGTAGTGGGAGAGGCTGGGCATTCCGATATCGGGACGCTGTTTTATGAGTCCGGTCCCAGGGCAAGCATTGAAAAATTATCGGCATTGCTGGCCGGCGCCATGGATCGTGAGGAGCTGCGGGTGGGCGATCCCTACATCCGGGCATTGCAGTTTCTGGCGCTGTTGACCGCCGAGACCGAAGTCCGCATCTATCAGCGTCAGTCCCAGCCGGTCAGCCTTGCCAGAATCCATGAGATGACCCGCTGCGCGGTGAATCTATTTCTGTATGGCGCAGCACCGCCGGCGCGCCCGGCGTCGGCAAACCTGAAATAACCCAGAGCGATAATCAGCCGCTGGCGTGTTAAGGAGAATAACCGGCATCATGGCGATGCCGCGATTATTCCTCAAAGGTGTTGAAATACCTTTGCGGCGTTTCCCCCAGGGTTCGCCTGAACATGGCGATAAAGGCGCTGCCGTTGAAATAGCCCAGCCGCTGGGCTATCTCCTCGATGGTGCGGCCCTGCGCCATCAGACTGATGGACTCCATGATTTTGAGCTGTTGCCGCCATTGGGAAAACGTCAGGCCGGTATCATGGCGAAATAGCCGGGACAGCGTGCGCGGCGTAGCGCCGACCCCGGCGCTTAGCTGGTCCAGCGTATCCTCGTTACCCAGGTCCGCCGTTAATATCCGGGTAACGGCGCACAAACGGCGCTCGCGGGGAAAGGGGAGGAAACCCGCCGTGGCCGGCGCGGCGGCGCTGAGTTCATGAAACAGCAGCGGCAGCATCAGCCGGTGGCGCTGATAATTGATTTCCCCCGGTTCGTCGGGGGGCGTCAGCGCCTCAATGAGATAGTGCACCATCTTCGAGATGAGAATGACGCAATAATCGTCCACCTGCTTGTGGCCGGGATTTTCCGGTAAATAGAGATTGTGGGTTACGGCATCGCCCAGCGCATGGATCTGGTGCGGCAATTCCGAGGGGATCCACAGCCCCCGATAGGGAGGCAGCGTCCATATGCCGGTGGCGGTGTGAATTTTGATCGAGCCCCGGCTGGCGTAAGTGAGCTGGGCCGTTTTATGGGAATGCCATACTTCGGATTGCAAATGCGCGTAGCGATAGGATATAAACGAAACGCACTCCCCGGCGGAGGCCGCGGGGACGGACAGGCGAACAGCGGGTAACCCCGCCTCTGCAAGGCTCGCGTTGTTCTTCATGATCGGGGATATTTATCCTTAACGGTATTTTGCTGCTGATTCATCACATCCTCTCCGGTACCGGCCGGCGGCGGGGTTGTTTCACACCGCCGCCCCGGCGCCGGAAAGCCCCTTCAAGAGCGCTCCTGGAATAATCCGCTGAATAATGCCTGAAATTTTTGTCCGGCGGCGCAGGTTTTAGGACAACTTTCGTCCTGAAAAAAGGGTGGCGCCGGAACACACCTTACAACGGACAACCTTCACCTTTCAATAAGAAGAAAAATCATTATCATTCGCCTTCAAGTCTAGGCTGTGACAACGGGCCGCAGAGTCTGTACGCCGGTGAGCATTCTTTTCTTAAACAGGCAGGAATCAGGCAGGGTTGAAGGCATGAGTAAGTTAACATCAAGGCAATCCGGGGTGTTCCGGCCCCGGCGGCAATGGACGGTAGGATTTAAATTAAGCGCACTGGCCCTGGTGCTGGCCGGCGCACCGGCATTCGGCGCCGACCAGACCGGCGGCGACGGCAATACAACCAGCGTGATGGTCGTGACCGGTAAACCTGACGGTACGTCAATACCGGTGGCGAAATCGGCGACAGGCGCCACCAAGACCGATACTCCCCTCCTTGAAATCCCGCAATCCGTCTCGGTGGTGAACAAGGAACAGATGACGGCGCAAAACGCCCAGACCGTCGCCCAGGCGCTGCGTTATACCGCGGGGGTGCGATCCGAAATCCGCGGGGATTCCACCGCCGGCGCGCCTTACCTGTTTAGCCGGGGCTTTTATCTGGAACAATTCCTCGATGGTTCGAGAATGCCCAGCGACACCAGTTTCGGCTATGCCATTGCCAATTTTGATCCCTACGGGCTGGAACGTATCGAAATCCTGCACGGACCGGCTTCCGTTCTTTACGGACAGGTGAATCCCGGCGGCGTGGCGAATCTGGTGAGCAAGCGTCCCACCGCAACGCCGGTACATGAGGTTTTTACCACCATCGGCAGCCACAATCGCTACCAGGCCGGTTTTGATCTGGGGGGAAAACTCACCGATGACGGCAGGCTGCTTTATCGGCTCACCGGCACGGGACTGGACAGCGATACCCAGGTGAAGGATCCCCGTCAAAAACGGCTGTATATCGCCCCCGCCGTGACCTGGCGGCCCAATGACGATACGTCTCTGACGATACTGGCCAAATACCAGCGCGATCCCGACGTCGGCTATTATAATTTCGTCCCGGCGGCGGGCAGTCTGTTCAACGCCGCCGACGGCAAGATATCACCCCATACCAATATGGGCGCGCCGGGCTTCGATAATCACTCCAGAACGCAATATTCGGTAGGCTACGAATTTGAACACCGCCTGAATAATGTTTTCACCCTGCGGCAGAATACCCACTACAGCTATGTCAAAGATGATTTGGATAACGTATTCAGCAACGGCTTTGCGGCGGGATCCGACGATACGGTGAATCGCTATGCGTTTTTCAATGATGAGCATGCCAAGGTTTTCACCATCGACAATCAGGTATTGGCGGATTTCGATACCGGTCCGGTATCCCATACCCTGCTTACCGGCGTGGATTTCCAGCGCATTTTATACCGGGAAACCGTAGGGTTGGGGGCCGCGCCGACGCTGAATGTCTTCTCGCCGGATTATGGCGATATCGCCGCCCCGGCCACGTCATCGGACGATTTTATCCGGCAAAAACAGCTCGGGGCCTATAGCCAGGATCGGATGAGCTTCGGCAACTGGCGCTACCTGTTGGGCGGGCGTGAAGATTGGGCGGACGCCGACGATGTCAATCCCGTCGCCGCCTCCTCCACCCCGCAGTCTTCCCGTGCCTTCACCTGGCGCACCGGACTGGTTTACCTGTTTGACAACGGTATTGCGCCTTATGCCAGTTTCGCCAAGTCCTTTACTCCTCAGGTGGGCGAGCTTTATGGCGGCGGTATGGCGAAACCCACCACCGCCAATCAGTATGAAGTGGGGGTCAAATACCAGCCGGCGGGCTCCGAGAGTTTTACCACGGCTTCGCTTTTTGATCTTACCGAGGAAAATGTCCTGACCGCTGACGCCGAACATACGGGTTTTTCCACCCAGGCCGGCAAGGTGAGATCCAAAGGACTGGAGCTGGAGGAACATGCCCGACTCACCGACAACCTGCAGCTGATAGCGTCTTACACCTATCTTCATGCCGTGACGGTCGACTCCAACGATTCTGCCACCACCCTCGACGGCGATAGCACGCCGCTGGCCGGGAAACGAATATGGGGCATGCCGCGCAATACGGTATCCACCTGGCTGGATTACAGCTTCCATAACGGTATTCTGCAGGGCTTCGGCACCAGCGCCGGGGTACGCTACCTCAGCGCGAGCTATGACACCTCGAACACCATCCGCGTGCCCTCGGTGACCCTGTTCGACGCAGGCGTGCACTATGACACGGGACAACACTGGCTGTTATCGCTGAACGCCATGAATCTGTTCGACCGCCATTACGTCGCTTCCTGCTATAGCGCCAATACCTGTACCTACGGCGACGGCGCGGAAGTGCTGGCCACGGCCCGCTACCGGTGGTAAGGGCGATGCTCCCCCGCGGCGGCGCGCGCCGCCTGCAGCCGTCGGCGGGCTGAGACCATGCTGCGGCGCGGATTCATCAAGACGCTGGCCCTGTGGCTGCTGACGCTGCCGGCCATTCCACGGCGGGCCTGGGGCGGGGTGCAGGCGGCGGGCGACGTCACGTCGCCGGCGCCTCGGTTGGCGGTATTGGACTGGGGCCTGGCGGAAACGGTGCTGGCGCTGGGCATAACGCCGGTGGGCGTGGCTGAGATCGATGGCTACCGCGATAACGTGGTAATCCCCGCCATACCCGCAGGAGTAGCGGATGTGGGGCTGCGCCTCGCGCCCTCCCTCGAGTGGCTGCAACAGCTCGCGCCGGACTTCATCTTGATCAATTCAAGCCAGGAGGCGCAGCGGGCCATGCTGGAGCGCATCTGCCTGGTGCGCGCCTTTGCGGTTTATACCGACCAGGGCGCGCCATTGTCCCATGCGCAGCGGATTACCCTTGAACTGGGACGATTATGCCGGCGGGAAGCGGCGGCCGGCGAACTGATTGCCCAGACCCGCCAAACCCTTGCCCGCGCCGGCGCCGAGCTGGATTCGTCTCGACGGCGCCTGGCGTCGGAGCCCATTTACCTGATTCGATTTTTCGATGCTCTGCATATCGGCATTTACGGCGAGCGCAGCCTTTTTCAGGACGTCATGGATGCGCTGGGCGTCAAGAACGCCTGGCGCGGCCCGACGGACTATTGGGGCATCGGCGTCGCCGGACTGGAGGCCTTGGCGGCGCGGCAGGAAGCGGCCATTGTCTATTTCACCCCGTTGCCGGCGCCGGTGGCGGCGGGTTTGCAAGGCAACCGGCTTTGGCAGGCGCTGCCGGCGGTAAAACAGCGGCGGGGTTATGGGGTGGCGCCGGTTTTGGGGTTTGGCATGCTGCCTTCCGCCGACCGTTTCGCCCGGGGGCTGGGGGCGGCGCTAAAAGCGCAGGGAATGATAACAGCCCGGGTGCCGTGGGAGAAACCGCGAAATGAGCGGCGTTTTCCGTGCCGGTACCCTCCGGATATCCAGGCCGTGGCCGCTGTTGCTGATGGTTTTGGCCTTCGCCGCCGGCGCGGTTCTCAGCCTGGAAAACCTGTCGTTGATTCTACCTGTTTCGCGCTGGTGGCAGACCTTTCTTTCAACGCCGGGGCAGGATATCAGACATATCATGGTTTTTGACGGCTGGCTGCCGCGGCTGGCTATCAGCGTCTTGTGCGGCGCGGTGCTGGGATTGGCGGGCACGCTTTTCCAGCAGGTGCTGAAAAACCCGCTGGCGGAACCCATGA
The DNA here is from genome assembly GCF_016865525.2 of Sodalis ligni. NCBI lineage: Bacteria > Pseudomonadati > Pseudomonadota > Gammaproteobacteria > Enterobacterales > Bruguierivoracaceae > Sodalis > Sodalis ligni. The sequence continues at coordinate 2,749,113 of NZ_CP075169.1, forward strand.
CCCTTGGGGTGAGCGCAGGGGCGCAGCTGGCGCTCACCCTGTTTACCCTGTGGGCGCCGGCGGTCATGCTCTATCATCCGCAATGGGCGGCCCTGGGCGGCGCCCTGGCGGCGGCTTTTATCGTTCTGGCGCTATCCCGGCCACGGCAGTATGAACCCTCGGCGGTATCGGTGGCGGGACTGGTGGTCACCCTGTTTTGCGGCTCCGTCATCATGGCCCTGCAACTGCTGTATACGCCCTACCTACACAGCCTGTTTATCTGGGGCGGCGGATCGCTGCTGCAGCAGGATTGGCGCAATGTCGCCGTGCTGGGCCTGCAGTTTCTGGCCGGAATGTGCTTCGCCTTTCTGCTGTTGCGGCCGCTGACGGTATTGGCGCTGGGGGACGGCCACTCCGGCAGCCTGGGACTGGGATCGGGAACCATAAGGATCGCCGGCTTTACCCTGGCGGTGGCGCTCAGCGCCGGCGTGGTGAGCGCGGTGGGCGTTATCGGCTTCGTCGGGCTGTCCGCGCCGGCCCTTGCCCGGCTGGCGGGCGCGCGGCGGCTCAGGCAGCGCCTGATTGCCGCGCCGCTGTGCGGCGCGCTGGTGCTCTGGCTGACCGACCAGACGGTGCAGCGGTTTTCAGCCATGACGGGAGATATTCCCACCGGCGCCGCCACCGCCTTGTTCGGCGCCCCTCTTATGCTGCTGTTGCTGGCGCGTTTGCAGCCGGCGGCGTCCGGCGTGGAACCCCCTTATGTCGGCGCCTCTCTTCAGCGGCCTGGGGATCCGGGTATTTATCGCCGCTTTGCGGCGCTGGTGTTATTGCTGGCGCTGGCGATGGCGCTCTCCCTTGATTTTGGCCGCACGCCGGGCGGATGGCATTTCACCGCCTTGCACGCGCTGCCGCAGGTGTCCCTCTGGCGCGTACCGCGCGCGGTGGCCGCCATGGCCTCAGGCACGATGCTGGCCGTGGCGGGGGTCTTAATCCAGCGGCTGACGGGCAACGCGCTGGCCAGTCCGGAATTGCTGGGGGTCAGCGCGGGAGCGGCCCTCGGACTGGTGGCCCTGTTGCTGTATCAAGGGGACGCATTGCCTATCCTGCGCCTGTCGGTCTCCACCCTCGGCGCCCTGGCGGCGCTGCTGGCCATTCTCTCTTTCGCGCGACGGACGCGGTTCTCACCCCAGCGCATCCTGCTGGCGGGCATTGCCGTCAGCGCGTTGCTGCAGGCCGTTGTCGCGGTGGTGGTGGCGGGGGGGGGAGATCGCGCCGCCGCGCTTATCGCCTGGCTTGCCGGTTCCACCTATTCCATCGGCCCCGCCGAGGCGCGGAATGCGCTGCTGCTCTGCCTGCTGCTGTGCCTGGCGACGCCGTGCTGCCATCGCTGGCTGACCATTTTACCCCTTGGCGAAATGACATCCACCGCGCTGGGCGTAGCGACGCCCAAGGCCAGATTGGCGGTGTTGGGATTGATTGCCCTGCTGACGGCGGCGGCGACGCTGGTTGTCGGCCCCGTGTCGTTTATCGGCCTCACCGCGCCGCATTTTGCCCGGCTGATGGGAGCGCGGCGGCCGACACACCAACTGCTGCTGGCGCCGCCGCTGGGGGCTCTGATGCTGGTGGCGGCCGACTGGCTGGGACGCACCCTGCTGGTGCCCAGGGAACTGCCGGCGGGCCTGGTGGCGACGCTGCTGGGCGCGCCCTATTTGATGTGGCTATTGATGCGGCGGCGCTGACGGGGAACGGGCTCACCCGGCTGCAGCTTGGCATGCGGGGCGTCATTAAGAGATTGCCTTGGCTGAAATCGTCACATTACCGAGAATCTACCAGGAGCTGAAAATGAAGGAAGCCGATACCGGCGCTCCGCCATCAAATATGATGGCGGAGGTATTACGATTGCTTAAACCCTTCTGGCCGGTGGTGGCCACGGCGACCCTGCTGGGCATTGTGGGCGGGCTGACCGCCACCGGCCTGTTGGGACGCATTAACCAGACGCTGCAGCGGGGCGAACTGACGCCGGGCTTCTGGCTGGACTTCGCCGGACTGCTGTCCGTCAGCGTGGCGGGCACCTCCGTCGCCGGCGTCCTGAACAGCCTGGTTGGCCAGAAAATCATTGCCTCGCTGCGCAAGGACATTTCGTCGCGCATCCTGCGCGCGCCGCTGGATGCCATCGAGCGTTACCGCTCCCACCGGCTGTTGGCCACGCTGAATAATGACATCGATACCGTCAGCGCCTTCACCTTTAATTTCTCGACCTATGCCATTGCGCTGGCGATGGCGCTGGGAGGACTGGTCTATCTGTTATGGCTGTCCCGGACGCTGTTTGTTTTCTCCGTGGCCTTTCTTGCCGCCGGGATGCTGTTGACCGCGTTTTCGCGCCACGGATGGATGAAGGATTATGAAGGGGTGCGGGATGCCCAGGATGATTTGCAAAAGCAGTACCGCGCCATCATCGAAGGCGCAAAAGAGCTACGCATCAACCAGGACCGCCGGGCGCGGGTATTCGGCATCAAGCTTGGCGGCGCCGTGGACACCATCGCCCGGCTGAAAAGCCATGCCATGGGCCGGTACTGGCTGATGAGCGGCGCCAGTACCGCCTTGCTGTTTATCTTTATCGGCATCATGCTGACCGCGCGCCGGCAATTGGGAATTGATTCCGCCGATGTCAGCGCCGCGGTCATCGTCCTGTTGTTTATAAAAGGCCCGATGGAGCAGTTGGCCGGCGCTCTGCCGGTCATGGGGCAGGCCTTCGTCTCGATGAAAAAACTGGCGGCGCTGTCCGCGGCATTCAGTAATCCCGAGCCGGATATCTCCCTGGCGCCGCAGGCGGTGGGGGAGCCTGTGTTATCGATGAACAGCCTTGCTCTCGAACAGGTGGGTTATACCTTCTTGCCGGACGGCGGGACGGGTTTCTCCCTCGGACCGGTGAGCCTGGATATCCGCGCCGGCGAGATTCTGTTTATCGTCGGTAAAAACGGCTCCGGCAAGACCACCCTCATTAAGCTTCTGCTGGGGCTGTACGCCCCGGACCGGGGTCGGATCCTGTATAACGGACAGCCGGTAACCGCGGCCGGCCGGGATGCGTATCGCCGGCTGTTTACCACCGTGTTCGCCGATTATTATCTTTTTGACGAAATCCTGGTGGACCCCGTTCGGGCACGGGAGAGCCAGCGTTATCTGGAACGATTGGATCTTGCCCGCAAGGTCCGGATTCAAAACGGGCGTTTTTCCACCACGGATCTCTCCACCGGCCAGCGCAAGCGGCTGGCCCTGCTGCAGGCCTATCTCGAGGATCGCCCGGTTATCGTGTTCGATGAATGGGCGGCGGACCAGGATCCGGTGTTTCGGCAGGTGTTTTACACTGAACTGCTGCCCGATCTCAAACGGAGGGGAAAAACGCTTATCGTCATTTCTCATGACGATCGGTATTTCTCTGCCGCTGACCGGATTATTTATATGGCAGACGGCAGAATAGCAAAATAACCCCCGCGCAATCAGCCTTAAAAATACGTACTGCAAAAGCATATCCGGGAACTGGATATCAATACCAGGCTGCCAAAAATTGTCTCGTTGATGAAATTGGAGCCACCCGGTAAAGGACAGGTGAAATCGCTGCTGCGTTATCTGGCCCAAGAGGGGAATGCCCTTGACGATAACGTCTTTTTCAGTATTCTGACAAAAAATACGCCATGTTACAGGGAGGAACTGATGACTATTGCAGATCAATTGGAACAGAAGGGACGCAGAGAGCGGGACAAAGAAATCGCCCGTAACTTGCTGGCTATGGGTGTGGATCGCGCTACGGTGGAACGTGCCACCGGCTTAAGTCATACCGAACTCTGCCTACTTACAAATCTCGAAGCATAAAAATGAGTCAACTGTGGCGCTGCCCTTGGCTGACATGAATATCTTTTAAGCCGACTGACCCGGGGGTAGCGGGCTTAGCCGGCTTTGATGCGCGCGGGTAATTGTCTTAATCGACGTATTTAAGCCCGGCCTGTTGCAGCATTTCCCGCATCTGATACATATCCAGGCCTAGCTCCCCTTTGGCGAAGCGCTCCCGCTTTCCCTGTTCGTTATCTTCGCGTTTTTGCGCCGCATCGGCGGTCTGGGCGGCGATTTCCCTCGGCACCACCACCACGCCGTCGTCGTCGGCCACTACCACATCGCCGGGGTTCACCAGCGCGCCGGCGCAGATAACCGGCACGTTAACCGATCCCAGGGTCGCCCTGGCGGTGCCCTTGGCGCTGATGGCGCGGGAAAATACCGGAAAGCCCATTTCACGCAATGCGGCCACATCGCGGACACCGGCTTCGCTCACCAGTCCGCCGGCGCCATGGGCGCGGTAAGAGGTGGCCAGCAGCTCGCCGAACATGCCGTCTCCATTCTCCACCGTACAGGCCACCACCACGATATCCCCTTGCCGGATCTGTTCCGCCGCCACGTGCAGCATCAGATTATCGCCGGGCTGGGCCAGCACCGTTACCGCGTTGCCGCATAAGCGGGCACCGGCATAAGCGGGGCGGATATGGGATCGCATCAGCCCGGTCCGCCCCATGGCCTCGTGCAGGGTGGCCACGCCAAAATGACTTAGCCGTTCAACTACCGCAGGATCCGTACGTTCAATAGTGCGTTTAACGATGCCCAAGGCATTCACACGGGTTTGCATAGTCTTTCCTTATCGGCCCTGGGCCGACAGTAATGAGTCCAGCCGGGGATAGACCCGGCGCGCATTGCTTTCGAAGATGAGTTTTTTTTCAGCGTCGGTGAGCGCCGCCGAGTCGATATAGCGCCGGGTGTCGTCAAAGGCAAAACCGGTAAGGGGATCGATGCCCCGCACCGCGCCGATCATTTCCGAGGCGAACAGTACATTTTCCACCGGGATCACCCGGGTCAACAAATCGATGCCAGGCTGATGATAGACGCAGGTGTCGAAGAAAATATTCTTCAGCAGCTTGCTGTGGATATCATCGATGTGCATGGCCTGCGCCAGCCCGCGAAAGCGGCCCCAGTGGTAGGGCACCGCGCCGCCGCCGTGGGGAATGATAAAGCGCAGCGTGGGAAAATCCGTGAACAGATCCGAGGTCAGGCACTGCATGAACGCCGTGGTATCGGCGTTCAGATAATGCGCGCCGGTGGTGTGAAACGCCGGGTTGCAGCTGGTGCTGACGTGGATCATGGCCGGCACGTCATATTCCACCATTTTTTCATAAATCGGGTACCAGTAGCGATCGGACAAGGGCGGCGCCGTCCAATGGCCGCCGGAGGGATCCGGGCTGAGATTCACCGCCACGAAACCGTAATCCCTGATGCAGCGCTCCATTTCCTTAAGGCAGGTGCGGGTATCGGCGCCGGGGGACTGCGGCAGCATGGCGGCGCCGGCGAAATGCACCGGATAAAGCTGCGTGACACGGTAACATAATTCGTTACAGACCGAGGCCCAGGCGGCGCTGGTGGCGGCATTGCCGATATGATGGGCCATAAAGCTGGCCCGAGGCGAAAAAATGGTCAAATCAATACCCCGTTCACGCATTTTGAGCAGTTGGTTGCTCTCGATGGTATTGATGATTTCGTCGTCGGAAATCCGTACATCCGCGGTATCGATGGTGATGGCCGGGTCGGTGAGGGCGGCAATTTGCCGTTTGCGCCATGTCTCCAGTCCCTCCGGCGCGGTGGTATAGTGTCCGTGGATATCGATAATCATTGAATACGTTCCATAGCAGTAGGTTTATCACTCTCCATCACGATATTGCTCAGGTCGCGTCCGCGGGTTTCCGGCAGCAGCATGGCGGCGATCACGACAATCACATAAGATGCGCAGGCGCAGATACCCATGGCCGGCCCAAGATCCATCTTGATGCTCAGCAGCCCCACCAGGGTAGGCATGACCGCACCCAGCGCGCGGCCGGCGTTGCCGCATAAACCCTGGGCCGAACCGCGGACGCGGGTGGGGAAAAGCTCGGCGATGAACGCGCCGGTGCCGGCCGCGGTACCCGATTGCAGGGTCCCCAGCACGAATCCCAGCAGCAGGGTGATGGTGAGATTGATGGGCGCCATGGTATACACGCCCACCGCGATGGCCTGCAGACAGGCGATGATAATAAAGGTTTTGCGCCGCCCAAGGGCGTCGGCCATCCAGCCGTTCAGGAAGGCGCCGGCGAATGACCCGAGAATATTAATGGCCAGATAACCGCCGACGTTGTTGATGGACAGATGTAAAACCAGCTTCAAATAGGCCGGCAGCCAGGTGATCATGACGTAATTACCGCCATAGATCCCGAAGGTCAAGAGGATGGCTTTGAAGGTCGTTCCGCGGAAAGAGGGGGCGAATACCTCCCAGATATTTCGGGATTGGCCTTTTTCGGCGGCCTGCTCTTTTTTGTAAATCGGCGCTTCTTCGATATTGCGCCGAATCCACAGTACCAGCAGCGCGGGAAGAATGCCCAGAGCAAACAGGATGCGCCAAACGATAGCCGCGGGAAAGTAGTCAAACAGCAGCGTGGCGAGGATCACGGTGATACCGTAGCCGAGGGCCCATCCCGCCTGCAACGCCCCCACCACCCGGCCCCGTACCTGCGGGTTGATGGTTTCGCTTATCAACACCGCCCCCACCGCCCATTCGCCGCCGAACCCTAGTCCTTGCAGGCTGCGCGTCAGCAGCAACTGCCAGAACGAGTCGGTAAAGGCCGAAAGGAAGGTGAACAGTGAAAACCAGGCGATGGTTACCTGCAGTATTCTGACCCGGCCGTAGCGATCGGACAGAATGCCGGCAACCCACCCCCCCAGCGCCGCCATGATCAACACGGTGGTGCCCAGTATGCCGGCCTGGCCTTTGGTCATGCCCCATAAGGCAATGAGCGTCGGGATGGACAGGGCATACATCTGCGTGTCCATGGCATCAAGCCCCCAGCCGCTGAAGCAGGCCCAGAAGGTGCGTTTTTCCACTTTATTAAGGGATGTGAACCATTGAAACATCATTATTCCCGCCTTATTGCCTCAAGAGCCGTGCCAGAGTCAGGCATCGCTTCACCGCTATCGAGGGCAATTTTCCAAGGTTATGTCGTTTTACTTAACAACGGCGTGGATACCGCTTCGCTCTGTATCGAACTCCCACCGCCTAAGCACGTTTCAACAAGGGATATTTATCGCGGCCAGCATGGGCGAGCCGTCGCCCCCTAGCCGTTCGGTGGCACGGGCCGCGATATCAAGCAGCGCCGGGCGATATTGCGTCATCAGCGCCATATCCAAACGGCTCACCGGCGCGACAATGCCTACCGCGCCGATGAGCTTTTGATCCGAACCGAACACCGGGGCCGATATGCCGGAGGTCTCTTCATCCCTTTCCCCCACCGAGGCGTAGGTATAAACGTTGCGAACACGGTCGTAGAGTTCGCCGGGTTCGCCGGAAAACGCCAGCAGCACGCGCCCGCCGGCCCCGCGATCCAATGCCTGTATGTCGCCTTGCTGGACATTGACCCGCACGGAAAACTGAGAATTGATGCGGAACAGGCACAGGCGATGATCTCCTTCGCGGATGTGAAAAGAGACGGTTTCACCGAGCTGTTCATTTAATTCGCGCATCAGGGGCAGCAGGACATCGCTGAGATTGAGGTTGGCGAGGTAGTGGGTGCCCAGGGAGAAGGTGGCCGATCCCAGGCTGAAGCGGCCGTCTTCGAGGCGGATCATCAAGCGATGATGGCAGAGTGCGGCGGTGAGCCTGAGGACCGTACTTTTGTACAGGCCGGTGCGTTTGGAGAGTTCGGTGAGGGTTAACGAGCTGTCCTGCTTTTAAAGGCAAAAAGCAGCGCTACGGCCCGATCGATTACGTCTACGCCGCTGGGGTTACGCCTATGAGCTGCGGGGTATTTTCCGCTTTTTCGGCCATTGTGAGACTCCATTTGTTCTGTCTGGTAGAACTCAATATCATCTGATAGAACAATTATAGTGGAGCTCACGGAACATTCTGTGGTTCGCTTCACAAGAAGAGGTATTGGCACGGTCTCCCTTTAGCAGGTTCGTTGCACGATGGGAGATAGCGGGCCGGCCTGTCGAGGCTCAGCGCTGTAAGAAGATCTGCGGTCTTTGGTTTTCCTGATTGAGCTGTACGCTGACATCGGCTTGATACCAGCGGCGTAGCTGCGGTTCCGTCAACACGTCTTGGGGAGTGCCGGCGGCAACCAGGCGGCCTTCGTGCAGCAGCAGGATCCGGTCGGACCATAGCGAGGCCAGATTCAAGTCGTGCAGTACGCAGCACACCGCCAGCCTGCCGTCCTCGGTCAGACGTTTGAGCAAACGCAGTACATGCTGCTGGTGATAGAGATCCAGCGCGGAGGTGGGTTCATCCAGAAACAGCCAGCCGCGCGGGCCGTCTTGTTGCCAAAGCTGCGCCAAAGCCCGCGCCAGCCGGACCCGTTGCTGCTCGCCGCCGGAGAGTTGGCGAAATTCCCTTTGCGCCAGCGGCCGGCAGCCGGTGAGGGCCATTACGTCGTCAATAATATCGGCATCGGCGGCGGCGGACCAGGGCGCACGGCCCATGGACACCACCTCGGCGACGGTGAAAGGAAATGTGAGGGCGCCTTGCTGGCGCATAACCGCCCGCCGGCGGGCCAGCTGCGCCGAAGGCCACTGGTGGAGCGGGGTGTTATTGAGCAGGCAGGTGCCTTCGCTGGGGGGAATATAACCGGTCAAGACCCGCAGCAGGGGGGATTTTCCCGCGCCGTTGGGGCCAATCAGCGCGACGAATTCGCCGGGGGCCAGCGTCAGCGACACCTGGCTTAACAGCGTGCGCCGGGCGATATGATAGCCGACCCCCTCGGCCTTGAGCAGAGGACGGTCTGTGTCGCAACCGCCAGATATGTCAATGGCTGGGAGGCTATCGGCGCGGCCAAGGGCTGGCCTGTCCGTGGAAAGGGTCGGCGACTTAGGCATGGCGAAGGGGTTTTTCCTTGAGGATCAGCCAAAAAAACCAGGGGCTGCCGAGCAGGCTGGTGAGCAAACCCACCGGCATTTCCGCCGGCAGTACCAGCGTGCGCGCGGCGGTGTCCGCCGCCAGCAAGAGCAGGGCGCCGGCCAGAGCCGACCCCGGCAATAGCCAGCGATGATCGGCGCCAAGCCACATCCTGACGAGATGGGGAACCACCAGTCCGACAAAACCGATAATGCCGCTCACCGCCACGGCGGCGCCCACCAGCAGCGCGCTGGACAGCAGCAGCAGGCGCTGGGTGCGCCGCACGTCGACGCCGAGATAATGGGCTTCTTCTTCTCCCAGTTGCAAAAGATTCAGGCGGCGGGCCTGTTTTGGATAACCAGCATGGCGGGCGCCAGCAGCGTGGCCAGGACAGCCAGTGAGGTCCATTGTCCCTGGCCGAGGCTGCCCATGCCCCATAGGGATAACTGCCGCAGTTGCCGATCGCTGCTGAGCCAGGAGAGGACGCCGGTGGCCGAGCCGCACAGCGCATTGATGGCGATACCCGCCAGCAGGAAACGTGACAGCGGCGCGCCGCCGGCGCGGCTGAGGGAAAATATCACCAGCGTGACGAGCAGGCTGCCGCAGAAGGCGGCGGGGGTTGAAGAATACAAGGCCCCCAGCGGCGGCAGGGAGAGGGCAATACCACCGAGCAGGCCACCGCCAGCGCCGCGCCGCTGCTAATGCCCAATAAACCGGGATCCGCCAGGGGATTGCGGAACAATCCCTGCATCACGCCGCCGGCCATCGCCAGCGCCGCCCCGATCAGCACCGCCAGCAGTACGCGCGGTAAACGGATGTTCAGCCAGATGTGCCACGCGGCATCGTTAAACGAAGTGCGCCACAATAACGGCAGGGAGATGGGTACCGCCCCCAGATTTGCCGCCGCCGCCATCAGCAAAATCAGCATAAACAGCAGCAGCAACAGACGGCGGAGCGTCATCGTATGGCTTCCGCGCTGCGGCGAAGCCGGGCGATGGCGGCCGGCGTTGACGGGCCGAAGCCCAGCAGCGCCATGTCATCCACCGCCAGCAGCCGATGCTGTTTACCGGCGGGGGTCATCGCCAGTCCGGGCAATTGCCAGAGCTGCGCCTCGCCGCCGAGGGCGTCGATGCCGTCGCGGCTTATGACCACCAGATCCGGCGCGCTGGCGATAACCCCTTCCTGGGACAGGGTTTGATAATGAACAAATCCCTGCATGGCGTTTTGCAGACCGGCGGCGTGAATGGCCGCATCGGCCGCGGTCTGTTGGCCGGCCGCCATGGCCGTCATCCCGCTGTGGCTGAGAATAAACAGCACTTTCACCGGCAGCGGCGACGCAGGAATGGCGGCCAGTTGCCCCTGCACCTGTTGTTGCAGCGCCTTGCCCTGCTCAGGACGGTTCAACGCATCGGCCACCACCGCAATCTTGTGGGCAATGGCCGAGGCAAAAGCGTCTCCCGGCACTGTGACCACTTTCACGCCGTTGTCCGCCAATTGTTCCAGCACCAGGGAGGGCTTGGCCTGCTCGCTCACCAGCACCAGCGTCGGCCGCATGGCCAGGATCCCTTCGGCGTTCAGCTGCCGCAAATAGCCGATATCGGGTAAAGTCTTCACCTTTTCCGGCTGCAGGCTGGTGCTGTCCCGCGCCACGACTTCGTCGCCGGCGCCGAGATCAAACACGATTTCGGTGACATCGCCGCCGATGGTGACGATACGCGGCGCCGCCAGCAGGGAGCAGGGCAACGCCAGTAGGACCAGCAGCCAGCCTTTCATGCCGCCGCTCCCCGGGCGGTCAATAACCCGATTTGCGACCGCCACCGCGTTTGCTCCGGCTGTCCTTCGCTGCGCTGGCCGAAAAGCTGTGCTATCTGCGTGCCGTCGGCGGCAAACAGTTCCCGGCTGGGGACCACGCCGCCGCCGGGGGGGTTGCGGGGGACCCAGCTTTCCGCGATCCGGTCTTCCATCAGGGGCAGGGGAAACTCGGTGTTAAAGACGTTGATCCAGTTCTGCCAGGGGGTCACTTTCTCTATCACGCCGGTAAAGATCTGCACGCAGCCCCGGTTGCCGACAAAAATCATGATTTCGTTGCCGTCCTGCCGCGCCGCCTCAAGAATTTCCCTCAGCGCCTGGTTGTCCACCCGGCAGGCCAGATCTTCGGATACGGCGCGGAACGCCTGCTGGCGCGTCAGGTTATGCCGCTTGAGCAGGTTGAAAAACTGATGGACGTCGGTCATCTCCCGCCACTCCCGCTCCAGCTGCGGCGGGGCCTCGGCCTGTTCATTGGCGGCGGCCGGGGGAGCGAGGACCAGCGGCGGGTTGTCCGCCGAGGAGAACCGGCCGATGCATCGATCCCAGTCCGCCATCCGGGGCTGCGCGGTGGCATAGACTTTCAGCACCGCGTCGCCGTGACCATCGTAAAACTGAATGCTTTGACGCTCACCCCGCGCCGTTTGCTCGTTGACAAAAAATGCGCTGGCCCACTGCGCGGGAAACAGTCGCAGATCCAACCCCCGCGGATTGAGCACCAGCCCGCCGTGCTCACCTATCCGCCAGTGCTGATAACGGCCAATCTGTTCATGTACCGCGTACTCATTGCGGGTAATGGACTTGGTCTCATCCACGGCCTCCAGGGCCGCCAGCATCGCGGGCACATCAAGGCGAAGCCGTCTGGCTTCGGCGCCGACGCGGGCATGGGTCAGCTCGGCCTCGCTGATATTCATCAACCGCGCCACATCGCGGGCGTATTTATGCGGATGCAGCGCTTTGAGTTGCAGATAGGTCTGATAGCGATGGTTCATGACAACGTCCTTTATTCATAGGGACCGTCGCAACGGACGGTAAATGGCTCAATGAATATCATTAACCGGCAGCCTCTGAGGGCAACCCGGCAGTAAAAAGGCAAATGTTATGGGAATGTTTCAAGATAATAATTTTAATGATAATGATTACAATTATCATTGTCAATCTCGGCCATCGTAAGAAATCAGTGGGGATATCGACAGGAGAGTGTAGTGATAACGCTAAAAACCGTAACATGCGCTTTAGCTAAGCTCTTAGATTATCAGTCTATTCTTGTCATGGAGCGCGCAAGGCTCCGTCGCGGCGTGAAAAGTATCTCAGATCAATAAAGGGCTTTTAGCGCCCGGTTAAAGGAGAATCCTCTTGCAATCAGAGACATTAATAATAATGATTATCATTCAATTTTCATAAAATATGATCGGATAACAAGATGTCGATGGATTTAACCCCTTTCTTTGCCCGAGAAGGCCAACAGCCGTTCGATAACCGGGTGATGGCGATGCCCTGGCGCAATCAACGCCCTCTGGACGGCGACAGTATCAGCCAGGGATGGCGGCAATTACAGCAACGCACGCTGCCGGCGCGTAAGCGTCTGCTTTATATCCATATTCCGTTCTGTGCCACCCATTGCTCGTTTTGCGGGTTTTATCAAAACCCGTTGAAATCGGACAGTACCGCCGTCTATACCGAGTGTTTACTGAGTGAACTGCAGCTGGAAGCGGACAGCCCGTTGCACCAATCCGCACCCATCCACGGGGTCTATCTGGGGGGCGGTACGCCCACCGCGCTCACCGCCGCCGAGTTGAACAGGGTGATTCGCCGCATTCGCCACAGTCTGCCCCTGGCGCCGGATTGCGAAATTACCGTCGAAGGCCGTGTCCTCAATGTTGATGATGAACGCCTGGATGCCTGTCTGGATGCGGGCGTCAACCGATTCTCCATCGGCATCCAGACATTCGACACCCGCATCCGCCGCCGGATGGGGCGCATCTCCGATGGCGAGACGGCCATCGCGTTCCTTGAACGGCTGTGCCGGCGCGATCGGGCGGCGGTGGTGTGCGATCTTCTGTTCGGGCTGCCGGGGCAAACATTGTCGGGCTGGCGGGATGACCTGAAGATTATCAGTGAATTACCCTTGGATGGCGTGGATTTGTATGCCCTAAATGTACTGGCCGGCACGCCGCTGTATAAAGCGGTGGAAAATGGACGGACCACCCTGCCGGATGTGACGGAGCGATTGGCCTTTTACCGTGCCGGCGCCGATGTGCTGGCCGGGCAGGCGTGGCATCAGCTAAGCAACAGCCACTGGGCGAAGACCAGTCGTGAACGTAATTTGTACAACCTGCTGATCAAGCAGGGCGCGGATTATCTGGCGTTGGGCAGCGGCGCCGGCGGCAGCCTGGACGGACAGGCCTATATGCTGGAACGTAATCTGGAACGCTACTATCAGCGGGTCCGGCTAGGAGAAAAACCCATCGCCATGATGACGGCTCCCCATGCGCCTGAACCCTGGCAGCACCAGCTTCAGGGCGGCATCGAAACCGGCCGGGTGGCGCTATCCGCTTTGACCGACCACAGCGATGCCTTGCGCCCGCTGCTGAGCCAGTGGCAGCGGGCGGGGCTTATCGTGGACGACTCTTCCTGTATGCGCCTGACGGTGGACGGCCGTTTTTGGGCCAATAATCTATTACAGGCATTGCGGCTGCTGATACCGCGGCTGGCAGCCGAAGCGGATAGGTAGGCCTCTGCCAGCGATAGGGCACCAGCGCCAGATACATCACAAATGATGTCTGAATGTAACCATTGTTGCTTTATCGATAAGTAACGGCAAGAGAACGGTAAGCGTAAAAAAATCGTCTTTGAGATTGATATTGAAAATCATTATCATTACTATCTTTCATCTCAGACACGTCATTTATAAAATAGATCTTGCCGGCCATCACCGGACGTAGAGAAATATTGCCATTATCCTTTTAATAATTGTGGCAATAACAAAATAACCTTTATCTTGATAAGAGATTTTAATTTTTTGGGAATGGTAATTTTAATACTGATAGCAATGGCTGAGCACCCTATAATCACTATAGATTGTGAGAGAATTATATGCTTCCGCCAAGTAAAAAGGATGCGCGTCAATTTCAATAAATTCTTTCTGACGAGCGTATTAACCGGTGCCATTGTAAGTGTATTATCAACGGAAAGTTATGCCGACAATAATGACGCCCTTATTCTTAATACACAGGACGCTACGGCCAAAGAGAACAATAAACCGGCCGCGCCGGAACAATCGGCTATTAAACAGCAAAATCATGAAACGCTTACCGTCACCGCGCCGCGTATCAAAAATAAGGCCGGGTCCCAGACAACCCTGAGCGCCGCCGAGCTGCAAAAAAACGGCGGTACTGATTTCGGCACTATCATGCGCTATCAGCCGCTTATCAGCGCCACGGGGGCGAGCGGCGGATCCGGCGCCGGAAAAAGCGGCTTCGATCGCGGCGGTTACACCGGCTATAATATCCGCGGGCTTGAGAGCAACCGTGTCGGCATCGATGTGGACGGTATTCCGCAGCCGGATGCAACCAGTCGCGGTTACGTCGGCCGCGCAGGATTAAATACGTTCGGTATCGGCCGCGATTATATCGACCCCTATATGTATGGCAATGTGGATATTCAGTCCGGCGCGACCTCCATTGATAACCCCAATATTTATATTGGCGGGGCCGTCTCTTTTAACCCAAAGTCTGCTGATTATTATCTTTCCCCCACCAGGCAAACCTATTTTGGCTACCAGAGCGATTATGATTCTTCCAATCGCAGCTGGCATAACGGCATTACCGCCGCCGGCGGCGACGAAACGTTACGCGGGATCTTTGTTTACAGCCGCCGGGATGGTCAGCAGACCCGCAATAACAGCGGTACCGTGGATGCCTATCCGGCCAACTGGCATTCCGATGCCTTTATGACGTCCGGTATCTGGCAGCCCAACGATCAGCATAAACTGACCGGGACTTTCGATTATTATAATAAGACCAACCACACCCATTATGATGGCTGGAATTCAGCGGGAAGCGCCATTATCGGCACCACGGATCAGACCAGCCAGACCCGCCGCTACGGCGTCAGCCTGAAAGACGACTGGACGCCGTTTAACGACATTATCGACAGCATGTCTTCGAAGCTCTATTACCAGCATACTGAGGCCCATGACTGGACTTATATGCCTGAAAGCACCACCAGCATGGAAACGGTCTTATCCAATTACGATACGGATACCGTAGGTTTTAATAATGCGCTGGCCAAAACCCTGGGGCGTCATGACCTGAGCGCCGGGGTGAACGCCAGCCTGACAACCACGAAACGGCCCTTCACCCAGGTGCCCGCCCAGAGTGTTTATAACATCATTATGCAACCCCAGGCGGACAGCAAAACCACTGCGCTGGGGGCCTTTGCCCAAGATCAAATCAACTTTGATCTTGGCGGTAAGCATTTTGCCATTATTCCCGGCGTACGGGTGGCTCATCAGTCCACCAAACCGCAGAATCTTTCCAGCCTGGCCAGCGGCAGCACGGCCTTGGACGAGTCTGAACTGGCGTCGCTGTATGGCAAGAGTAATTCTGACACTCAGGTATTGCCGTCACTGGTTTTTCAATATGATCTTACGCCGCGCCTGATGACCTATTTGCAGTATAAACGAGGCGCACAGTTCCCGAATCCCAGCCAGCTGTACAGTTCCTGGAATCTGGGGTCGAGTTATGCCGGCACGTCACAATATGCCCTGATCGGGAATCCCGACCTGAAAACCGAAACCAGCAACAACCTGGAGTGGGGAGTAAAGGAGAGGTGGCTGACGGGGTGACGATGCATACCTCCGTTTTCTACAATACCTATAAAATTTCATCGCCTATAACCGCTACACCCGTTCCGGCAATCCGGAAGCCTTTACCAACGTTCCGTCGAATATCTACATCACCTATGAGGCTGAAAACCGTGATAAGGCATACATCTACGGTGGGGAAACCAGCGTCAAGGTCAATTTCGGCACCTGGTTCGAAGAGGTTAATGGTTTGAGCGCAACCCTAGCCTTTGGCTATAACGAAGGTAAATCCAAATCCAGCTATCTCGGCGATAAATATGTGGATATCGACAGCGTAGCGCCGATGAAGGCTATCGTCGGGGTAGCCTGGGATGATCCGGCGAAACGCTACGGTACCGCGCTGACCGCTACCTTTGTGCACGGTAAACGCGCTACCGATACCAACCGGGAAACCTACAGCAACAGCGGTACGGCCATCACCGATGCCACCACTGAATATATGAACGTGCCGGGCTATGGCCTGCTGGACTGGACCGGGTATTGGCAAGTGGCGAAGAACGTGAAGCTGAGCGGCGGCGTATACAATATTACCGACCGCAAATACTGGGATTACCTCAGCAGCAGGGATCTTACCGAAAGCAGCAATCAGGATGCCTATGATAAAGCGCTTGCGGTGATGCCGGGCCGGAGTTTCCAGGTGGGGATGAATATCGATTTCTGATTTGCCCCGGTCTCCCATTGACAGGCCCGCTGTACGTCGGAGGTAGCGGGCCTACCGTGGCATGGGGCGCTTCGCGGCCGACTATGGCCGCTCCGGCCCCATTGCCGCGGTTTCCCTTTAACACGCGTTACGCCGGAACTGGGTTTTTCAAGCGATATAGGTTGCCCACAAAAAGGAGAACGGCATGATAAGAAACAGCCCTGGCAGCATATTGGCCACCGGGAACAGCTTGATACCGCATATCCGCAGGCCGGTGGCCAGCATGATAAGGCCGCCGGCGGCGGAAAAATCCAACATCATATCAGGGGTGGTCATGGGCAGGATAAATGCGGCCAGCGTAGCCAGCGCGAGCTGGATAGCCAACTGCGGGATGGCGATGACCACTACCGCATAGCCCAATATCGTCGCGAAAATGGCCGAGGTGAACAGATCCAATACGGTCTTGATGTACAGGATAGAGGGATCGCCGGTCATGCCTTCATGCATGGCGCCGAAGATACCGGTTCCGCTGGCGCAGAACAGCACCACGATGGCCACGAATTTATCCATGAATTCCTGATGGGTCAAACCCTGGGCCGGCGGCAGGAATTTATCCACAATGCCACGTGTATAACCCGCCGCTTTGCCGATGCCTTTTTCCACGAAGAACAGCTCTCCCAGCATGGCGCCGATAACCATGGCCAGCACCACCGCGGGCATATATTTCACTTTGACGATCAGCATGATGCCCAGGCCCATGGAGCACAGGCCGAAGGTCAGCGGCAAGGCCGAACGGATGCGCTCGGGCAAACGCGTGCCGAGAAAAGCGCCCACCAGGCCGCCGATCACCACCGCCGTCCCGTTAACATAGGGTCCAATTAACATTTATATTCCTTAAAATGAATCATCCGCCGGTTCGTCGTGCGGTGTTTTTATGGTGTCGCCATCGCCCCAGCGAGGCAGATTCTTGATTTCGATCCCCAGCAAATCGAGGGCGCGTCCGACGCTGTGGGTAATGATATCGTCCGGGGTTTGCGGCCGGTGATAAAGCGCCGGTACGGGAGGGAATATAATCCCGCCCATTTCCGTGACTTGCTGCATATTCCGCAAATGCCCCAGATTCAGCGGGGTTTCCCGCGCCATCAACACCAGACGGCGTCTCTCCTTCAACACAACGTCGGCGGCGCGGGTCAGCAGATTGTCCGTCAGGCAGTGGGCTATGGCGGCTAAAGTGCGCATGGAACAGGGCGCAACCAGCATACCGAGGGTGTGGAAGGAGCCGCTGGCGATAGAGACGCCGAGATCCTCGATGGGGTGAACCTTATCCGCCAGTGAAATAACTTCGTCCATCCGATAATCGGTTTCCAGTCGGCAAGTCTTCTCCGCCCCCCGGGAGACCACCAGATGGACCTCCAGATCCAGACCCTTCAGCAGTTCCAGGGCTTTGACGCCATACTGGAAACCGGAAGCGCCGCTGATGCCGATGATAATGCGCCGTGAAATCATGCTATCCCTTACTCAAAATCCGGCAGGAAGCGTTTAACATCCACTTCTTTAAAGCGCGAACGTTCAAACTGCGACTTCATGCTGAAGGGAACCGTGCAGTCAAAAATGGTCTTGCAGGACATGCCTTCCTGCAAAATGCTGGGGCTGTAGGCCGGGACCTGCGACGGATCGAGGGGGTGGCAGCGTACGCCGGGAATAAAGACCGTGTCCACATCGCCTTGATAGCGGGTCTGCATGGCCCACATCACGTCGTCGCTGTCAAAAATGGCCACATCTTCATCCCCAGGATCACATGCTTCAATTCCGGGAAGGCGGCAAAGGCCAGCAGGCCGGCCTGGCGCTGGCGCCCTTCGTCCACCGCGGCGGATTTTTTGAACTGCATGACGGCCAGCAGTTTGCCGCCGCCCGCGGAGTGCGCGAAGACGTTAAGCAATTTGCCCGGCATGGCGCGGTTAACCAAATCGAGGATACTGGCTTCCGTGGGGATACCCGCCATATTCACGTGTTCTTCCCCAGGGCCGATGGTGGTGCGCCAGATGGGGTGCAGGCGATGGGTGACCGCTTTCACCTTGATAACCGGCAGGGCCGCTTTCGCGCCGCCGGTGTAGCCGGGAAATTCAGGCATCGCTTTGCCGGTATCGGTGTTTTGGTCTTCACGAAGCCGCACGTTCGGCAATAATTCGCCTTCAATAACAATCTCGGCATGGGCAATGCAGCGTTCATTGATGGTTTTGCACTGGACCATTTCCACCGCGCGGCCGCGGAGCGAGCCCGCGATGCTCAGTTCATTAAAACCCAGCGGCGTTGTCGGCGGCTCGAAGCAGGCGGCGATTTCAATAGCGGGGTCCACGCCGATACTGATGGAAATCGCCAGCGGTTTCCCCGCGGCTTCCGCTTTTTGCCGGAAGGCATCGATATGGCGGCCGGGCGTCAGCCACATGGAAAGTTCGTCGCGGCTTTGCACGCAAAGACGGTGGATGGTGATATCCGATTCGCCGGTGTCGGGGTCGGAGGCGTAACACAGGCCCATGGTGACATAGGGACCGGCATCCTCTTCCGTATTGGTGGGCGCCGGCAGCAGCGTGCGCAAATCGAAACCGGCGTCCGTGGCTAAATGCACCACTTCCTGGCACGGGGCGCCCTTGGCATCGATAGTGACGGGCGCAATAGGCGTATGGACCGAATCGCGCAATAAAAAGCCGAGCTTATCGGGCGCGCAGCCTAAAAATTGCCCCACGCGCTTGCGGGAGCCCACCAGGCCGATGGCGACGCTGATATCGTCAAAGCCCTTGATCTTGTTGAATACCATGGCCGGCCCGTTTTTGCGGGTCGGACGCATACAGGTGCCGCCGGCGCCCACATAACGATAGACCCCCGACAGCTCGGCGTTGGGATCGACTTCCACATCGGTGGTGACCAGTTCATTGGGCAGGGTTTTCAAAAGCGCAAGGGCGGAACGCAGATCGTGCACCGGATTAACATCGGCATGATTTTTTTGAGTAGACATATATGTTCCCTACAGAGTATATGGAATTTTGTAGGGAAAATACGCCTATTATAAAAAATCGGCGAATACCATTTTGATACTATATCTCATACCAAAACGGTTTTTTTCTTTGACTAAAAAATGATATGCGTCACTATTCTGAGGCAGGCTTAATTTTAACCTGAACAAGGAGGGTTTTATGGATCTTAAAAGGTTGAAATATTTTTGCGTTGTCTTTGAGCAGGGGACCATCAGTCAGGCGGCCCGTATTTTGAATATGGCGCAACCGCCGCTGAGTAAACGTATACAGGAATTGGAAGAAGAACTCAATGTTCCGTTATTTTTGCGTAACGGCAGAAGGCTTGAGCCTACCGAGTCAGGCTATCATCTTTATAAAAATGCCTGCGCCATTTTACGCGACGTGGAGGATACCAAACGGGAAATCATCCTGATCAAAACCGGGAGAGCCGGCTACTGCGTATTGGTCTTACCCACTTATTCCAGTCCTATTTCAAGCCACTAATCCTGAAATTGCACCGGCTTAATCCAAATGTAGAAATCAGCGTTTCTGTTTCCGATTCCAGTAATCTGGAATCATTGCTGCAAAATGGCCTGGTTGATATTGCCCTGATTCAAAAGCCTTCTCACAGCGAGGGATATGATTGTATTTCTTTTGCCCCCATAAACCTGGTGGCGGTAATCAATAAAAAGCTCTCGGCGGAATTTCCCGCCAATCCCATACCGTTTTTATCCCTGGGGAAATTCCCGCTGGTGTTATTGCGCCGATCCAGGGATGCGGGAACCTACGAATTAATTACCGATCATTTTCGCAAGGGGGGCGTTAATCCAAAAATTATTATGAATATTTCCCAGCCCGGCGTCATCCTTGACTGGCTGCAATCCGGCCTTGAAGCCGCGGCGTTGCTCCCGGCCTCTGAAGTGGATCCCGCAAAGCTCGATAATTGCCATGTTGTTGATATTCTCTCGGCGCCACAGATTTTTCCCGGCGGTGGTAAAATGTCGGTGGCATCCTATATGAAAGAGCTGATGGATATCGTGCAGACAGGCTATCCTTTTCCGGATGTCGATACGGGAAATTAGGCAATTGGTTTTAAACGGAGCCAATCTTTACCGGAAACCCTTGGCAACGTAGTTGCTTGTCATAAAAGTGTATCAGACAGCCGCCGCAGCGCTGTTCCCAATCCCCAGGCGGAAGGCAACAGGCTCTCGCCATTGCTGGGCCGAGGGAAATCATCCGCGATCATCCGCCAAAAGGCCGGCGTTTCATCAAACTGGTGCTCCAACAGCTCGATGGTCTGCCCGGCGGCGCAGGCCGCAAGGCTGGCGGCATGGCAAATCGGCCCGCTGGGATTGTGCGGCGCGCAGCCGATGCCGTATGAGGCGGCCAGGGCCGCCACCTCCAGCACGCCGCTGATGCCCCGCGCATATTTGACGTCCGGCATCACCACGTCATAGGCGCCGCCAGCCAGCCAGGGCATGAACAGCGCCGGGCCGGTAAGCTCCTCCAGGCCGGCAAGCCGCATGCCCAGCACGTTGGCCTGGCCGCGCAGCCTTTTCAGGGCGGGAATGTTTTCCGGCGTTTCCGGCAACGGGCACTCAAACCAGCTCACCCCCAGGGCCGATAGCTCTTTCATCACCGCCGCGGCGGAGCGCGCATCGAATCGCCAGTGGCAGTCAACATACAAATCAGCGGCGGCGCCGATGCCCGATCGGGCGGCGGCCACCCGTACCAGTCCCTGATCCAGTAATGCCTTCCCCAGGGGGGAGGAGCCGTTTTCCGGCGTCAGGCCGTCAAACGGCGCGATTTTTATGCGGTTAAAACCGGCGGCGACGGCCTTTTGCCCAGCAAGCCTAAATCCCGTATCTGAACGGTCGGTAATGCTGCGGTTAACGTTGGCGTAAAGGGGAATGCGCCCGCGATGCGCTGCGCCCGCCAGCGCCCAGGAGGGACAGCCGCGCCGTTTGCCGCGAATATCCCACATCGCCTGGTCAAGAGCGCTGTGGATTGCCGCCTGCGGCAGCGTGCCGGCGTCTGCGGACAGGTACTTTTTCAAGCCGTTCCAATCCTGTCCCAGCAGCCGCTCCCCGGCGAGGGCGTGAAAGGCGTCGAGGGCCGCCGGATTGCGCACCCAGCTGGCTTCCCCCCATCCCGTCACCCCGTCGGACATATGCAGTTTGATAAACGACCAGGTGGTTTTTTCCGTCACCGGACAGTGCAGCAGTTCCAGCGCCTCAATGCGGTCATTATTGCGGCCATTATCGTGAAACATCGTCATGCTGCTCCCCGGCAGGTTGTGGGTGGGAGGAAAGGGCGGCTTTACGCATTCTGTTAAGCAACACCAGCTTGGCCCGCGCGGTATGGGCGGCGGTCACCGCCGCCGCCGATTCGCTGTCGCCGGCGGTGAAGGCCGCCAGCAACAGGCGGTGGTCCGCCACCACGCCGGCAAAACGATCGGATTCATAGCCGTAGCGGCGCCACAGCGCGCTTATCAGCCGCCAGTGCCGCTCCAGAATAAGATTGGCATCGCGGTTATCGGCGATGTGATGGATGGCGGCATGAAATTCCCGGTTTGCCAGCAAAGCCAGGGGGGCATCTCCCTGGGCCACCGCGTCCTCATGCCGCGCCCGCAGGGTTTCCAGATGGGATAAATCCTGCGCCGTCATGCGTTCGGCGGCGCGGCGGGCCAGATAGCTTTCAATGACAATGCGGATATCCAGCATTTGGCCGACAAAAATCTCATCCACCGCCACCACCCGTGCGCCCTTGTTCGGCTGGGCGACAATCAGTCCTTCGCTCTCCAGCCGGTGCAGCGCCGCGCGTATGGGCATATGGGAAACACCGAAACGCGTCGCCAGAGCATCGATACGCAGGGGCGCGCCGGCATCGAATTCCTGACGATTGATAATGGCGTCCCGGAGCCGGTCGGTGATCTCGGTTTCGCCGGCTTTACTTTCTATATCTAATTTCCGCATAACCATATTTGATCAAAATATATGACTTGTGGGCTTATTTTCTTTTATATATCGCCACTATTCAATAGTATTCGAACTAACAGATAGAATATTTGATCAAATATCGTGATTGACGTTCATAACACCATAAAGCGCCATGAGGGAATGTATGAGAGTGAAGCCGTTCAGCCGCTGGGCCCTAGCCGTTGTGTTTATCCTGCCGTTGCTGATAAGTCTGGGGCCGGGGAGTCTGAAGGTCTGCGCCGCCCAGCGCGATACGCTGGTCATCGGGCAAAGCGCCGATATCACGTCGTTTGATCCCACCGAACTGCGCATGGGCACCTTTGTCCTGAACCGCCTGCTCTATAATACGCTCATCGCGCTGGATGCCGACGGTAAGCCCCACGCCGAACTGGCCCAATCCTGGACGCGTTCGGACGACGGCAAGACCATGACCTTCACGCTTCGCAAAGGCGTCACCTTCCATAACGGCAAGCCGCTGACCGCCCAGGATGTGGCCTTCAGCCTGAACTATGCCAAAGATCCCGCCAACGGCGCCAATATCCTGCCTCTGGCGAAGATGATTAAAAGCATCGACACCCCGGCTGAGGATACGGTTATCCTGCATTTTGACGGCGCATCCGATGCGGTATTCGATTTGCTGGATTTGGCCTTTATCATCGACGGCAGCCAGCCTAAAAAGGTCAAAACCGGCGGCAACGGCACCGGCCCGTTCAAGCTCGCCGGCTACGAGCCGGGGCAGGACGCGGTTTTCGTCCGCAACGATGGGTATTGGGGCGGTAAGCCGGCGCTTAAAAAGGTCATCATCAAAATCATCCCTGACCAGCAGTCCGGCGTGATGCAAATGAGCGCCGGCGCGGTGGATTTTCTCCCCTCCATCGATCGCGAGGCCGCGGGCCAACTCGCCGGGGCGGGCTTTGCCACCGGCGCCGCCACCGCCGAAGGGCGGGTGCTGGATCTCACCTTTAATACCAAGGTCCCGCCCCTGGATAAACCCGACGTGCGGCAGGCCATTGGCCTGGCGCTGGATCGCGTGCGTATCGCCCATGATATCGCCGGTCCCTCCTCGCTGGTGAAATGCCTGCCCTGGCCGCGGTACAGCCAGCGGGAAGCCGCCGGCCATGAGAAGGATTGCGCCTACGATCCGGCCCGGGCCAAAGCCCTGATTGCCCGGGCGGGCGCCGCCGGCGCCGAGATTACCATTATGTCCCGCAGCCAGTCGGAGCCGCAAATCGGCGCCATGGCGCAGGTGGTGCAAGGGGCGCTGCAGGATATCGGCCTGAAGGCCACTATCGTTGAGATGTCCGAGGCCGCCTATATTTCCCGTTTCCGTAAAGGCGATTTCCAACTGGCGGCCCATGTCTATGGCCGTGCCGGTCGCGGCCCGTCCACCATCCTGCTGTCGGCGGTAATCTTCCGCACCAGTGATAACCCGGCGCAAATTTCCTCGCAACAGTACAGCGACGACATCGCCCTGGTCACCAGCCGGCCGTCCGGGCCGGATACCGACCAGGCATGGCAGCGCATCGACAGCTTTATGCTCAAGGAGAACTGGGTGCTGCCGGTGGCGACGCTGCCGGTGTTATGGGCCTCCGCCAAGGGTCTCGCCGGCCTGCGATTCAACCTTGACGGCATGCCCATCCTGACGGAAGCGAAACTTGATAAATAACGTCCCTTAACCCGGAGGGCGCTTTGATGACAGCCTATCTGATCAACCGAATCCTCCAGTGGATTCCGGTATTGCTGATTTCAAGCATTATCGTGTTTGCGGTAGTGCGCGCCATGCCGGGAGACCCGGCGGATATCATAGCCGGACCGGACGCCACCCAGGCGGACGTGCAGCGCATCCGGGCGGAATACGGCCTGGACCGTTCACTGCCGGTACAGTATATGGCCTGGCTCAGGCATATGGGCCGGGGCGATTTCGGCGTGTCCTACATTTATCACCGGGATAACAGCGAGCTGATCTTCAGCCGCCTGCCGTTTTCGCTGCTGATCGCCGCCACGTCGCTGTTGACCGCCCTGATCGTCGGCGTGCCTTTCGGTCTGGCCGCCGGCCTTGGCGAGGGTAAAATCATCGATTGGGGAGCGTCGCTCTTTTCCTCCCTGGCGGTGGCGACCCCCGGCTTCTGGCTCGGCATGCTGGGAATCATGCTGTTCGCGGTGAAGCTCGGCTGGCTGCCGCCCGGCGGGCTGACCAGCACCGATGAGTCGGTCTTTGGTTTTTTGTGCTCGCTGGTGCTGCCCACCTTGACTCTGGGGCTGCACGGCGCGGCGGTGCTGATGCGCTCCACTCGCAATGCGGTCATAGAGACCTTGGGGGAGAGCTACATCCGTACCGCCCGCGCCAAGGGACTGCGTCACCGGACCCTTGTCTACCACCATGTTTTGCGTAATTCCATGCTGCCTATCGTGACCATGACCGGCGTACTGCTTGGCCGCATGCTCGGCGGCGCCGTGGTGATAGAATCGGTATTCGCCTGGCCGGGCATCGGCCGGCTGCTGGTGCAGTCCATTATCAACCGCGATTACGGCATGGTGCAGGGAATATTGATTATCCTGGTGCTGTTTTTCCTGGCGCTGAACCTGGTGGTGGATCTGCTGTACGGCGCCATCGATCCGCGCATCCGCCTGACAGGGAGCCATCGCTGATGAGTGTGGCATCCCTGGAGCGCGACGACATCCGTGCGCCGCGCCGTCGCTTCAGGCTGATAAAGGCCGTGATGGCAAGGCCGTCCGGCCTGTTCGGTTTCACCGTGGTGGCGTTGATTACCCTGGCGGCGGTGCTGGCGCCCTGGCTGGCCCCCTGCGATCCCGCTACCCAGTTCGCCGGGCTGCGGCTGGCGGCGGCCGGTACGGCCGGCCATCCCCTGGGTACTGACGAACTGTCTCGTGATCTGCTTAGCCGCGTGCTGTTCGGCGCGCGCATTTCACTGCTGGTGGGGTTTGTCAGCGTCGCCGCCGGCGCCGGCCTCGGCATTATCGTCGGACTGATTTCCGGCATGGGGGGACGGTTTGTGGATACCCTGCTGATGCGCGCCTGCGATATTCTGCTCGCCTATCCCGGCATCCTGCTGGGGGTGATTGCCGTGGCCATCCTGGGCCCCGGGCTGATACAGATATGCATCGCGGTAGCTTTTGTCAATCTTCCTCTGTTTGCCCGTCTGATGCGCGCCTCGGTCCTGCGGGAACGGGAACTCGACTATGTCAAGGCGGCCGTGGCGCAGGGTACCGGCCTGTGGCGCATCATGCTGCGCCACGTCATGCCCAACGGTATCGGCGTGGTGATTTCGCAGCTGGCCTCGGCGGCCGGCCACGGGGTGTTGCTGGAGGCGTCTCTCTCTTTTATCGGCCTGGGCATCAGGCCGCCGTCCGCCTCCTGGGGCACCATGCTCAGCGGCAGCCGGGATTATCTCACCGTTGCGCCGCTCTATGCCGTGGTGCCGGGTTTGCTGTTAATGCTACTGGTGCTGGGCCTGAACCTGCTTGGGGACGCCATGCAAAAATCGCTGGATTCGGCGGGGGATGAATAATGATGCCTGATCATGATATTTCACCGCCGCTGCTGGAGGGGAAAGGGCTCAACGTGATGATCGCCGTCAAAGGCGGCGGGCGGCGGGCCGTCACCGATGTGTCTTTCACCGTGGCGCGCGGGGAAACCCTGTGTATCGTGGGCGAATCGGGATCCGGCAAGACCCTGACGGCGCTGTCGCTGATGTCGCTGCTGCCGCCCCGGATTTCCGTGGCCGGCGGCGGGATAATGTACAATGGCCGCGACCTGCTGACCCTGGACGCCGAGAGCCGCGAGCGGCTTAACGGCGACGAAATCGCCATGGTTTTCCAGGATCCCATGTCATCCCTCAATCCGGTGCTGACCGTCGGCCGGCAGATTGCCGAAAGCATTTCCCGCCACCAGCCGTCTTTGACCCGCGCCCAGCGTGAGAACCGGGCGGAACAGGCGCTGGCGCTGGCGGGCATCAGCCGGGGCGCGGACATTATGCGACGCCATCCCCACCAGCTGTCGGGAGGCCTGTGCCAGCGGGTATTGATAGCCATCGCGCTGGCGAATCATCCTCGGCTTATCATTGCCGACGAACCCACCACCGCACTGGATGTCACCGTGCAGGCCCAGGTGATGAGCAGCATGCGCGACGCCTGTGAGCAAACCGGCGCGGCGCTGCTGCTCATTACCCATGATATGAAGCTGGTGGCGCGATATGCCCATCGGGTGGCGGTCATGTATGCCGGACGCATTGTGGAGCAGGGCGACGTTCAGGACGTCTTCCGCTCGCCGCGGCATCCTTATACCCGCGCCTTGCTCGGCAGTATTCCCGGTCTGGATACCGACGTCCACCGGGAGCTTGAGGCCATTGCCGGCGAACCGCCGGATTTTGCCAGGCTGCCCTCGGGGTGCGCCTTCCGCCCGCGCTGCACGCTGTGCCGTAACCGTACCCCCTGCGCCACCGAGGTGCCGCTACCGCGGGCGGATCGGCAGGCGTCAGGGCACGTGAGCGCCTGCCATTTCGCCGATGAGCTCTCCTTGCCGGCCGGCGCGGGGAGGATATCCGTATGCCGATGATCGCCGGTCCGATGCGGCGCGGGCATCAGCATGCCGCCCATCACCAGGGCGGCGCGGGGGAGGAATCAGCATGACGGTAAACGCGGAACCCGCCAAGGAGATAAGCGCCTCGACGCCGCTGCTGCGGGTGGAGGGACTCGGGAAATGCTACCCCGGCGCCACCGGCTGGTTAGGCCGCTCCGGCGGCGGCGTCAATGCGGTGGATGGGGTGAGCTTTACGCTGGGCGCCGGCGAAACATTAGGGCTGGTGGGGGAGTCGGGCTGCGGAAAATCCACCCTCAGCCTGATGCTGATGGGGCTCGCGTCGCCTTCCGCCGGGCGGATATGGTTCGATGGCGAGGATATTACCGCCCTGAAGCGTCGCCGCCATCCCCGGCTGTGCCGCGATTTGCAGATCGTGTTCCAAAACCCCATGGCCTCCCTTAACCGGCGCATGACGGTATTTGATATTATCGCCGAGCCGCTGATTGTGCATCGGGTCCATAACGGGGCCGGGCGGCAAGAGCGCATTCATGAGCTGATGGGCCTGGTAGGGCTTAATCCGGGCCTGGCTCACCGTTATCCGTCGGAGCTGTCCGGCGGCCAGCGCCAGCGCGTCGGCATTGCGCGTGCGCTGGCCCTTAGCCCGCGCCTGCTTATCCTGGACGAGCCTGTATCGGCCCTGGATGTGTCGATACAGGCGCAGATCCTCAATTTATTGCGCAGGCTGCAGCGGGAATACGGGCTGGCTTATCTGTTTATTTCCCATGATTTGCGCGTCGTGCGTTATATGGCGCCGCGCATTGCCGTGATGTACCGAGGGCGCCTGGTGGAAACCGGCAGCCGGGAGCAGATTTTTACCGCCCCGGCGCATCCCTACACGCAAACGCTGCTCGCGGCCCTGCCCGAAAGGGATAGCGGCGTAGCGGCGGGGGAGGCATCTAAAACCCCGCGTTGATAGTCATGTACGGCAATATCATCCCGGCGGCAGTGGCCGATAGTCACCGCATTGCCGGCTTTAACAAATCACCGCCGGCCCCGATGTTTTCTATTCCCGCTTCCGCCACGTTATCTGGCGGCCCGTCGCCCGCCCAAACCGAAGCTTCCGCCACGTCACCTGTCGGCCCGTCGCCCGCACGGGCCGATCGGCCTTCGCCAGTGTATTTCTGCGAGAGACTAGCCTGAAAGTACCCCATGTCGTAAGATGCTCACAGTGAGATGCTCATTATAAATTAAAGACCTGGCAATTTTTTATTATAAAGGCTAACGAGAACCAATATGATTGAGCGTGTCCATACGTTCTTGACCAAAAGTGAACTGGCATACCAAACGCTGCTGAGTGCCATTCAATCAGGTGAACTGAAGCCAGGACAGAAAGTCACCTTGAATGAGCTTGCGGCTCGCCTGGGAATGAGTTTGACGCCGGTACGGGATGCCTTCACCCTGCTTGCGGAGCAGGGGCTTATCGAACGCACGCCCCACCATGCGGCGGTGATCGCCAAAAAAAAGCCCAGCCGCTCTGAAGAGGTTTCGCTGCTGCGGGCCATCCTCGAGCCGGAAGCCGTCAGGCTGGCCGCCATGTATGCGAACCCGGCCCAGATCGATGAAATCGCCGAGGCCTACCAAGCGTCCCTCGACGCGGCAAAAAATCAGAATGCCCGGGAATTAAGCAAATATAACGAACTCTTCCATCTGAAAATCGCCGAAGCCAGCGGTTCATCCTTTCTCATTGAGTTCATTTCGTCGTTATGGAAAGCCCTGCCCGCGCAGGGGATGAAACTCTATGACAACGCTCCCGCCATTCTTAAATCCCATGCGGATATCCTGACGGCGATCCGGGACGGCAAGCCCGATGAAGCCTCCGCGCTGATGGCGGGGCATGTAGGGCACGCCGCCGATCGGGCGCGGGAATATTTCGACCGCCTGCGCCAAAGCGATTCTGAACCGGAAAAAGATGCCTGACCAGACTGCTGACAAACGTGCTGTCCCACCGGGCACGTTGTCAACCAACGCCGATGGGGTTTTTATTCCGCCGTTTGAGTGAACATCGGCGGCGTGGCAAACCGGTGGTGGACCTGCTCCACTATATCCGCCAGGGCGATACAGGCCCTGTCAGCGCCGAATCGGCCGATAATCTGCGCGCCGATGGGTAGCCCGGACGGGGAAAGGGCAATGGGGAGGGTGGTGGCGGGAAGATAGGCCGCCGATGAGAGGCCCAGCCAGAAATAATCATTGGCCGAAGGCTGCCGCCGTCCGTTGACCTCCAGGTAGCGCGCCTCTTTGGGAACGTTGTCGAACAGGGTAAATGCCGTCGTGGAGGCCGCTGGACAAAGCAGAAAATCAAAACGCGCGAAATAGGCGCGCCACGCCTCGATAAGACCATAACGCCGCTGCTGATACCCCAGCCAATCCCGGTGCGTAAGCACATTGCCGCGCAGGGACAACGCCCGATAGCTTTTATCATCGGCGGCCAGCTGCGCCGCCGCGGCCCGGTTGGCGGCAAACTCCTTGTCGTTTTGCCGTGCGCTGGTGGCGCCGCGTAATAAATGAACATAGACCTCGTAGCATTCACCGCTGGTAAAATCGGGGCGGGCCAAGGGCTCCACCTCGACGCCGGCGCGTCGCAGCGACTCTGCCGCCTCCAGTATCGCGGCGCTGATTTCATTGTCCACCGGAAAGCGGCTGTCATTCGCCCACACGCCGACGCGGAAATGTTTCCCCATCCGGGGAGCCGGGCTGTCCAACTCTACCCGCCAGGCCGGCCAGGCTTGCGTATCGGGTTGCGCCAGCAGGCCCAATGCCAGATCCAGATCGGCGGCGCTGCGGCTTAACGGTCCGTAGACGGTGATATCCGCCGGCGCGGATTTGCCGGGCTGTCCATGACCGCGCCCGGGCACCAGACCATAGCTGGGCTTATGGCCGTAGACGCCGCAATAATGCGCCGGCATACGTATTGACCCGCCGATATCGCTGCCGATCTCCAGGGCGGAAAACCCGGACGCCAGCGCGGCCGCCGAACCGCCTGACGAACCGCCGGGTGTGCGCGCCAAATCCCAGGGATTGCGGGTGGTGCCATAGTCCGGATGGATGGTTTGCCAATCCCCCAAATGCGGCGGAACGTTGGTTTTTCCCACCAGTATCGCGCCGGCCGCTTTCAGGCGGCTGACCGCAAGCGCATCTTCTCCGGCAATATTGTCCCGCAGCGATACCAGCCCGAAAGTGGAGGGCAACCCTTTGACATCCCATGATTCCTTAACGGTTAAAGGCACGCCGTGCAGAGGGCCCCATACTTCGCCGCCGGCCAGGGCCTTATCCGCGGAATGCGCACGGGCCAATGCCTGTTCCGCCAGCAGGATGACCACGGCGTTCACCACCCCGTTATGTTTTTCTATCTGCTCCAGACAGGCCGTGACCAGTTCAAGGGAAGTGATTTCTCCCTCCCTGATGCGTTTTGCCAGCAGGGTGGCGGGGGCAAAAACGTCGACGGGTTTCTTAAGCATGAAATTAACTTTCCTTATAAGAAATTTGTATGTTGATGCGGCCTATTCAGAGTTGTTTAACTATGCACTTTCTGAGCAAAATACAAAATATATTTTATAAAACTTTCGAGGCGGTTTGGGATGGGTGTTTTGACGAAATGCAGAGGCCACATTGTAACGTTTTTCCTGATGTTTTCACTATCATTCGCCGTATCCGCCCAAACGGCGGTCAGGCTGGCCGCCGCCCAGAACTCCCTGGGTTCGCTGCCGCTGGTCATTGCCCAGCAGAAGGGCTTCTTTGCCGATGAAAACATCGCCATCGAAACCATTTCCTTCAAAGGGGGCGCCCCGGCGGTCCAGGCCCTGGCCGGCGGCAGCGTGGAAGCCTGTATTTGCGCCGCCGATCATGCGGTGCGGCTGTCCAGCCGTCATCTGGGCGGGCGTGTATTAGTGGCGCTAACGGAACATCACGGTTATGGTTTGGTGGCCCTTGCCTCATCGCCGGTCAACACGCTAGACGATCTCCGCGGCAAATACGTGGGCATCACCTCGCCGGGCAGCCTGACGGATAATACCCTGCGCTACTTCATTGCTGAAAAGGGCCTGAACGCCGATCAGGACTATAAACTGGTGGGCATCGGCACCGGCGGAGCCATGCGCGCGGCCCTGGAAACCGGCTCCGTGGCCGCCGGCATGTTAACCACCCCCGATGTGCAGGCGGCCCTGGCGGATAACCAGCGTTTTAAACTGGTGCAGGATTTTCGCAATCTGCAATACCCGGCCCTTGACCTGGTGGTCATCGACCGCTGGCTGAACAAAAATCCCGATATCGCCCATAAGCTTATCA
Organism: Sodalis ligni; assembly: GCF_016865525.2. NCBI lineage: Bacteria > Pseudomonadati > Pseudomonadota > Gammaproteobacteria > Enterobacterales > Bruguierivoracaceae > Sodalis > Sodalis ligni. Next base: position 2,780,225 of record NZ_CP075169.1, read on the forward strand.
AGGCCGTGGTCAGGGCCGAACGGCTCATCCAGACCGATCCCGCAGCGGTGCAGGCGGGTATTGATCAAATGTACCCCAATCTCAGCCCCGATCTGCGCAAGGTCCTGGTCGCCGAGGCACCCAAGCTGCTGTCTACCGACGGCACGATGTCTGCGGCCGGTTATGGATTGATGGTGAAAATGCTCAAGGTAACCGACCCGACGCTGGTTGCCCCTGATTACAACAGTATCGTTGTGCACTAACTCATTAATGACCATGGCGAAAAATAACGTGACGAATCTTATTTTGCAGACCGCCAAGAGAAAGAAACGGCTGGCTTCCCATCTGGCCGGTCCGCTTTCCCGCGCGTCCTCGCGGGTCTTTATCCAGCAGTTTGCCTTTATCTGCGTACTGCTGCTGTTATGGGAAGCGGCGGGGACCTGGCTTATCGATCCCTTCTGGAGCAGCCGGCCCAGCGATATCTGCCGCCGTCTTTGGCAGATGGCGGGCAACGGCGATTTACTGCGCCATGTGGACGCAACGGTGTCCGAAGCCGGCCTGGGGCTGATACTCGGCGCGGTGGTGGGCATTTCACTTGGGCTGGCGATGTCGCGTTTTACCCGCACCGCACGGGTGGTGGAACCGCTGTTTATGGGACTGTACAGCCTGCCGCGCGTGGCGCTGGCGCCGCTGTTCGTGCTCTGGTTCGGCATTGGCCTCTCGGCCAAGGTCATGATGGCGTTTTCCATGGTGCTGTTCGTGTTTATGCTGAATGTCCTGGAGGGTATTCGTTCGCTGGAGAGCGATCATATCGATCTGTTGAGAACCATGCGCGCCAGTCGCGCCTATATCCTGCGCAGGGTACTGCTGCCCGCCATCGTTCCGTGGATTGCGGCGGCGATGCGTATCGCCGTCGGTCTGGCCATGGTGGGCGCCGTGGTGGGGGAACTTATCGGATCCAACCGCGGCGTGGGATGGTATATCGAAAACGCGGCGGGACAGCTGGATTCCACCGGGGTGTTCACCGGCATCATCATTTTATTGATATTGGCCATGGTGGCGAATCTGATCGTGACGCGGATTTTCCATCGTTTAACGGAATGGCGGCAATGAGCGAATCAACCGAGTCAAAGATAACCATTAACCATCTGTCGGTGCGGTTTGCCGGCGCGGCCGGGCAAATTACCGCCGTTGACGATGTATCGCTGAATATCGCCGCCGGCGAGTTTGTCGCCATCGTCGGTCCGTCCGGCTGTGGAAAATCCACTCTGCTGCGCGTTATCGCCGGATTGATGAAGGCGGCACAAGGCAGCGTCGCCATCGATGGCCGGACGGTGACGGAACCCCCTCCAGGACTCGGCTTTATGTTCCAGCGGGACACCCTGCTGCCCTGGGCGACGGTGGCGGAAAATATCGCGGTGGGCTGCGAGCTGTCCGGACTTGACCGCAAACTGCACGGGCAGCGCATCGCCGAACTTATCGATCTTATCAAGCTCAATGGATTCGCGTCCCATTACCCGAAAGCCCTTTCCGGCGGCATGCGGCAGCGCGTCTCTCTGGCGCGGTTAATGGCCTATGAACCCGACGTGTATCTCATGGATGAACCGTTCGGCGCCCTGGATTACCAAACCAAAATTTCCATGGGCCGCGAACTGTTGCGCATATGGGAAACCCGGCGCCGCAGCATCGTGTTTGTAACCCATGATATTGAAGAAGCGGTGTCGCTGGCTGACCGGGTGATTGTGATGAGCCCCCGGCCTGGGCGGATTACCGCTGAATATCCGGTAGATCTGCCGCGCCCCAGAGATCCCCGGCTGCTGCGCGGCGATGCGCACTTCGCCGCCCTGTGCGGCGCTATCTGGGCCGATCTCGAAGAGACGGAAGGCACCTGATAGCGCCGTCAGGCACCGGTCTGTAACGGTTATTGGCTTTACGAATAAGGATTTGAAGCATGAAAATCAGTATCGGCGCCCATCCTTCCAATTTGACGTTGACCGCGCTGACGCATTATCAACCGTTACAGCAGCCCCTTAGGGATGCCGGGCTGTCGCCAGAATTTTATTGGTATCCCGAAGGGCGCATGATGCATGCGCTGGCGGTGGCGGGGAAAGTGAACGTCATCGGCACCGGCACCACCCGCGCCATCACCGCGCAGGCGGATGGTGTCGATCTGGCCTATATCGGCGCCTCCAAACCCCGGCTGAGCTGGTCCTCCATCGTAGTGCCGGCGCGGTCGGACATAGTGGCCGCAGGGGACCTCGACGGCAAGCGCATCGGGTTTATCGAGGGCTCCTTCCAGACCTATTTTCTGCTGGCGGCCCTGGATCGGGTGGGTCTGAATTATACTTCCATTCACGGGATAAATTTGAAGCCCGGTGAATCATTAGCGGCATTGCGGGCCGGGCGAATCGATGCCTGGGTGGCGATGGATCCTTATCTGAGCGATGCCCTGGAAGGCGGCGAAATCCGAAAAATCCAGGATTGCGGCGATCTGATTGCCAACCGTTCGGTGTTCTGGGTCCTGTCCGAGGTGGTCGCCGCGGGACCAAAGGTGATCCAAACGCTGTTTAACACCCTGGTGGCGACGGATGCCTGGATTGGCGGCCACCTCGGGCAGGCGGGGGAACTATTCTCCAGGGGTATCGCCAATGGCTTATACGCCGCCAGCTGGACGCAGGGTTTGAAAAGCCGGGATTGGGGCATCTTGCCTCCCGACCGGCAGTTTTTTACCGAACAGCAGGCCGAGGCCGATTTATTGTTTAAACACGGACTGTTAAAACAGCCTGTGGATATTTCGCAATCAATGCTTCCGTTTCAACTGGATGGGTTGGCGACGCATACCAGGGGATACAGTAATGGGCGAACGTAAAACCGCAGAGTTTTTTTGGCGAATTCCCACCCAGGGCGACGGTCGATCGGTCTCTTCCTCGTCCTGGAATCGCGGGGATTGGCAGCCGGCCGCGCCTGGTGTGATAGCGCCGGGAGCGCCTGACGGCCGGCCGGATGGCTACGGTTATATTGATTATATGGCCCAGGTGGCCAAAGCCTGTGAACTGGCGGGATTTGACGGCGTGCTGGTGCCTACCGCCTTTGTCAGCGAAGAACCCCTGATGATCGCCGCCGCGCTGGCGCGGGAAACCCGCACGCTGCGATTTATAACGGCCTTTCAGCCGGCATTCATCACTCCGGCCTACGCGGCCAAAATGGGCGCCACCCTCCAGCGCATCAGCCACGATCGGCTGGAATGGAACATTATTACCGGCGGCAGCGCCCCTGCCCAGCGTGCTTACGGCGATAGCTTACCCCATGATGACCGATACGCCCGCACCCTGGAGTGGCTGGACGTGGCGGCGGGTTACTGGCGGGGCGCCCCTTTTAACCATAAGGGGGCGCTATATGATATCCACGACGGCGGTTTGGCGGCGCCTTTGGTCTATACCCGCAAGCCCGGTATCTATTTTTCCGGCTCGTCCGACGTGGCGTTGAGCGTGGCCGCCAAACATGCGGATCATTACCTGATGTGGCTTGAGCCCCTGGCGGACATGCAGGCCGTCATGCTCAGGCTGAACCGGATGGCTGAATGCCATGGTCGCCGGCCGGGCTATGGACTGCGCGTCGATATATTCGCCCGTGAAACCGAAGCGCAGGCGTGGGATGAAGCCCGCCGTTTATGGGAGACGGTTGAGGTAAATCAGTCCCGGCAGGCAAAATCCATGACCAGCTCCGGCGGTGAAGACTCCGTCGGCGCGCGGCGGCAGGCGGCGATACGCGAGAATGCATCCGGTCGTTTTGAAGACCATTGCATCGGACCGAATCTATGGTCGGGGCTGGGCCTTTTCCGCCCCGGCCCCACCATCGGTATTTTCGGCAGCTATGATCAGGTAGCGGATCGCCTGCTGGAGTATATCGAAGCGGGGTTCGGCACATTTATCCTGGCCGCCAATCCCCATCTGGAGGAGGCGCTGCGTTTTGGCGAGCACGTTCTGCCCCGGGTGCGAGGCCGGCTGTCGGCGTTGGCATAGCCCTTGAAATAACAGATTGTCCGTCGGCATACGATCGACACGGACCATGCTCTATTAACTTTTGCCAGGTGGAGAAAATATTATGCGATAGCTAACGCTTTGCCGGTTAATTCAATAATGAGTTATACCCTAAATAATTCGAGTTGCAGGAAAGCCAACGTATCTGCAATTTGAAGTATGACGGGTATAGATGAATATTGTTCTCTTAAGAACAATAGGAAAGCTTTTGTTTATTGAACCCCGGAGATTAACCGAATTACAAAATACATTTTATGCAGAATAAGATGGGCATCGTATCGTTCATCGGCCTCACCGTACCTGCTTATTATGGCAATGCTCAAATCATTCCATAACGGCAAATTTATTATCAGAGGTTCCAGTGAGCATCCCAGACTAATACATTTATTTCGTCCTGGATATGGCTTTCACTGGTAATGATTGTTTTTTTTAAATTTTGCAGAGGGAACAATGAAAAAATTGGCACCTTTCGCTGCGGTCGTGATCACAGCGATGCCCCTGGTGAGTCATGCCGCCGTGAGTAATATAAAGTCATCCTGTTCGTATGGCGACGGCGGAGTGGATAATGTCGCGGATTTTTTACAATGCGGCACGGTGAGCGGCAGCTTACGCACCCTGTATTATTCTTCGCACAATACCTTATTCGTCACGGGAAAAAGTCAGGATACGGTAAGTTATGGCGGCAACGTAAAATATGAAACCGCGCCCCTGTATGGCTTTCGCGCCGCCCTGGGCGGGGTTTTCCTGCGGGGTATCGACCATCCGGACCCGTCGCGCACCGTCGGCGCCCTTGCCAACAATCAAACCAATTTCGGCGAAGCGTATCTCAGCTGGCAGCATGAGAATTTCAAGATCACCGCCGGCGACCAGAGAATCAATCTTCCTTTTGCCTCTGATTATGATTTCCGCGTGACGCCTATTCTGTTCCGCGGAATCGATACCAATTATGGTGATAAAATTAATTTCCTGCACGCAACCAAAGTCTGGCGCTACAAACCCTGGGCCACGGATCAGTTTATCGCCACCACCCCTTATCCCAACGTGACTGAACCCACCAACGGCATGTGGGCGGTGGGGGCGGGACGTGGCGTGGAGCTGGGAGCGGAGAAACTCCAGGGCCAGGTTTGGTATGAAAGCTATGATGATTATACCAATATTTTCTACAGCGAAGGCCATTTACGATTCCCCGCCATGCCCCATGCGCCGGAAATCGGGGCGCAGTTTATCCGGGGGACCAGCGAGGGCCGGGCCCTTGCCGGCAAAGTCGACAATACTTCCTATGGTTTGCAATTTGGCCTGGCGATAATTCCCAGACTGGAGTGGAAACTTAATTACGATCACATCGCCGCCAGCCCTAACTCCTGGAAGAATGGCGCACTGGTGGCGCCTTATGCCCATTCCGCTTCCTCGGGGTCCTATTTTGCCCAGCCCTTTTTTACCAGCACCGAGGATTTAGGCAGCGGTAACGCCTATTCCACCAACCTCAGCTATAGAGCCAGCGAAGAGCTGCTGGTGGGGACGCGTTATTCCTTTATGGATCTCAAACCCTCGGCCAAGGCCGCCAGCATCAATCAGTCAGAATATTTGGTGTATTTCACCTGGAAATTAACACGGCTTTTAAAAGGCCTCAGTCTGACCGATTCCGCCGGTGTTCAGACATCCTCCAGCTATGATAAGAATTTTTGGCAGAACCGGCTGGCGGTGCAATACGATTTTTAATGCATTTAACCTAGAGAATTACTTATGGCATATGCTCCGCGCCGGTGTATTGGCAAGAAGAAGATGCCGGGACGTTTAAATAAATGACCTATTCAGGAGTGGATTTATGAGTGAATTATTCCGGAATTTTTTGGATGAATTAAGGGCCGCGGATGAATTGGTGGATATCAGGCAACCGGTGGACATCCGCCATATCAGCACCCTGGTGGATCAAAGCGACAAGGCTTTGCTGTTTCACGATGTTATCGGCTATGACATGCCGCTGCTGTCCGGCATTATCCGTACCCGGCAGCGGACTATCATGGGCATGGGCTGTACCGAGTATTCGCAAATCGAGAAAAAGCTGCAGCGGGGAATAGACAACCCCATCCCGCCGAAATATGTAGAGACGTCCCCCACCAAAGAAGTCATCTTGACCGGTGAGGATATCGATCTGTTTCGCATACCCATTCCCCTGTCGTCTATTTATGACGGAGGGCCGATGATTACCGCCGGCATCGTAATGGCGAAAGATCCGGAATACGGCATTAATTCCGGCATATACCGATTCATGGTGAAAGAAAAGGGCCTGACCGGCATCGATTTGGTGACGCCGAATAATATGCGCTTATTCGCCCAGCGGGCCCTGGAGCGGGGAGAACCTTTGCCCATTTCCATTTCCATCGGCAATCATCCCATCGAAATCATGGGGGCCGGTTATCGCGCCCCCATCGGCGTCGACGAAATGGCCATTGCCGGCGGAATCCTGGGCGCGCCGGTGGAATTGGCCATGTGCGAAACGGTGGACCTGCCGTATCTTGCCGATTCCGAACTGGTGATCGAAGCGGAAATCCTGCCGGTGGGCTGGACCGAACCCGAAGGCCGCTTTGGCGAGTTTACCGCGCTCATGGGCGGCCTGCATTGGAATCCCAACGTGCGAATCAAGGCCATCATGCACCGGCGCGACGCCATGTACTACGCGCTGCACATGCCCTGGGAGAATACCTGGCTTGCGGCCCCCACCCGCTACCAGGCCATTCGCCGCGCCTTGCTTACCGCCGGCGTGCAGGTCAAGGATATCAATATGACACTGGGGGGACGGGCCTTCTGGCATGCGGTGGTCTCCATCAAAAAACAGGCGGGAGAGGGCAAGAATGCGCTGCTTGCGGCGCTTTCGGTCATGGATATCAAACACGTGGTGGTGGTGGACGATGACATCGACGTCTTCAACGGTGAAGAAGTGGAATGGGCCATTGCCACCCGGGTGCAGGGCGACAGGGATGTGATGATAATTCCCGGGGCGCGCGCCAAACCCCTCGATCCCAGCCTGCAAATTACCGCGCCGGGGCAGGTGCCCACCGGGGCGAAGGTCGGTATCGACGCCACCATTCCTGAAGGGATCCCCCATGAACGCTACCAACGCATCTCTTATGCTTATGCCGACACGGCAAAGATAGACGATTACCTGGCGGGAAAACAGGACCCCGCGGTGGCGACGGATCCGGCCAAGGTGAAAGAAGCCGCGGCGGCCATTCATGCCCTTATTGAAAAAACCCCCTTGTATTACCAGGAGGTGGCGGGCCGGTTCTCTCAGTACAGCTTTGTCACCATTGCCCGCGCCCTGGGGGTCATGCACGAATCCAAACAGCTGTGGAAAACCGGCGAAGGCAAGTTATGCATTCGCGGATCCAAATTTGATGCGGTACAGCGGACGCGTTGACGCGGAAGATCACCCCTCGTTAGGGGCTATGGGTATGGGGCATGTTTACGCCGCCGCCCCATGCTCGGGCACCTATGTACGCTGCCGGACCGCAATGCCGCTTTGCCGGGGCCGGCGCTTGGCGCAACTTTGCCGGGCCGGGCGCCGGCATGCGCCCGGAGAGTTCGCCGATTGCTCAATTCTTGCGGGAGTGGTTTCCACCGGCATTTTTATCCGCATGTCCTAATGCGCGTTCAGGGAAACAGCGGTCACGTAAACGCTGTTTCAACTGCGCCGCGTCGGGAAAACCGCCGTCGGTTTTCCTGTCCCACAGCACTTCCCCCTCCACCGTGATTTCATAGATGCCCCCCGTGCCGGGAACGAGCGTGACGGAGGCAAGATCGGTATTGAAGGTTTGCAATAATTCCTGCGCCATCCATGCGGCGCGCAACAGCCAATTGCATTGTGAACAGTAGCGAATGGTGACGGCCGGAAGCGTTGTCATAGGCGGACTCGAGCAGGGAGATGTATGTTTATGGTCTGGTAAAGCGCGAACCTTGTCAAGAATCGGAACGGGCAGTCCTGTCTAAAAAAGTAGCAAAAAAGGATTGTTTCGTCGTAAGAATGGTACATAGGAATTTTCCTAGCTCATTATTATACTAACGCATAAAGGAAATATTATTTTCGGCTGGATGGCTGAAAACCGTTATTTTATTATCATTGGAAATAAATTAATAACATTATTTTTACAAACTATCGGTTAATGGGAGGTTATGATGAAGTAACATCGCGGTGTCTTTTAATGACAATTCCAATTCGAATGTTCATATAAATAAGATGCGCTAAAGGGGTGGCACTATGTGAAAACAGGCCGGCCATAAAGCGCGGTGTAAAATATCAGGTAGCGTGGTCTTTATAAAATGAATTTAATTATTTCGTATCTATTTCTTAACATGTTGATGGTTTATAGTTTTATCGGCATATAAAATTCATAAATAGCCGGACATTGCCAAAACCGTTCATTCACATAGAAGAACGCACTATCGCCATGGCAAGTTATTAACATCGGTTATGCCGCCGCATTCGGTTGGGAATAACGCCGGCAATCCTGTTTCATCCATTCATCAAGGAGGAAGGATCAGCAAAGCGGCCTGATGGAATTATCGTATATCAAAGAGAAAAAGCACTGTCTGATTCTATCAACTTGTTGATATAAAAGACTTAAATTATGGCGGTCATTTCAAATATGACGGCTGGCGGAGACTATTATGCGCTGAACAGGCCGGTTATCAAGCCATTGTTCTGCTGTTGAAATAATAACATGAGCGGAATCCAGGCGTACTTGTAAATAAATAAGTACTTCTGCGATATCTATTTCCTGAATAACACATTGGGAAATAAGGCATAGAGGTAATAGCTGCTGTCACGCTATTCATTAATATCCGTGAAACTTCAAGTGTCAGGTGCGTTGGCTTTCCTGCAACTCGAATTATTTAGGGTAAAACATTTATTTTACAAGTAGGCAAAAATGAAAAAGTTGATGTTAATATCGACGCTGGCTCTCTGTGGCTGCAGCGGGGTGGGCCATTATAATGTGGATAAAACCGCAAGCGCCAAGGCGGATTTTCATTTCATTGGTATTCCGGTATTGGCGGGGGCGGTGGGCTCCAGTTTTCCCCTTACGGAGCATTACAGCCTGACCGCCGGGCATGTTGCCAAGATAATGATGGTGAAAGTGAAAGCCTATAATCCATTATGCGATGTTGCCATTATCTATCATAATAATAAAGGCGCTGTATTACCCAAGGTGGAATCCGCCATAAAGGGGGAGCATGTAAATCTTTATGGATATAACGCCTATACGGCGTTACCCACCTCATCATCGGGCACATTAAAGGAATTCGGCTGGTGGGATAAACCCAACACCAGCTGCCTGGTGGGGCTCACCGACGCCGGCGGCATACAGGGCATGAGCGGCGGGCCGGTTTACGGTGTGGATGGCGCCGTTATCGGCGTATTTACCGCAACCCACCCGAAAAGGGACCAAAGCATTTTTGTTCCCTATCAGAATATCGCGGGCTGGATTAACCAGGAGTTGCAGGGAGAGGATTTAGCGCAAATCAGGCAAGCGGAAAACCTGCGCCTGGTTAAGCGCACGGCCGCTTCCTTGCCGCTGGCGCGGGCCGACCTCCCGGTACGCTAAGGCGTGGATAAGGCATAACGCGCCCGCAACCAGGCCGGGGAGCAAGACGAAACGGCGCTACTCCTGTTTGCTGTGCTGCTCACGGTAGGCCAGGGGCTTATGCCCAGATTACGCTGGAATACGCGCCGGAAAACGTCCGCGCTGGTAAAGCCGCATTTCATCGCGATCTTGTCCAGGTTCATCGAGGTCATCTGCAGAAATCGCTGCGCCGCTTCCAGGCGGATATTTTCAATGTATTTTGCCGGCGTGGTGTTCAGCTCATGTTTGAAAATCCGTATCAGCGTGCTGCGGCTCATGGCCAACCGGTCCGCCAGTACATCCACCGACAGTTCCTGGGAGAGATGTTCATGAATCCAGGGCTGAAGCGCTTTAATGCTCCGCTGGCCGGAGTACTGGGCCAGCAGCGAATAACTCAGCTGGGCCTGATCGGCGGGGCGCCGTAAAAAAAGCACCAGTTCCTTGGTCCCCTCTCCCGCCAATGCCTCGCCGTGATCGTCGGCAATCAGGTTCAGAGCCAGATCGATCCCGGCGGACATTCCGGCGGAGGAGTAGATTTTCCCGTCCTTGACCCATATCGGCCGTTCTTCCACATGTACGCCCGGATGGAGTTTGCTGAACTCCTCCATCACGCGCCAATGGGTGGCCACGCGTTTGCCTTCCAGCATGCCCGTTTGCGCCAGCGCGAAAATGCCTGACGATACGGTACAGATGCGGCGAACCCGGCTTGCCTGGGTGCGCATCCACTCAATGGCCATCGCCGGATACAAACCGAAAGAAGCGATATTGGTCGTCACGATCAGCGTATCGATATTGGGAGTGCGCCATTTTTATCCGCCAGCACGGATTGTCCCAGTACGCTGATACCCGATTCGCTTTTGATCTCCTTATCCGGGCCAGGGAGACCAGTTCCACCTGATAAGGATAATATTTATCCGCAAGGGTGTTGGCGATTCGAAATGCCTCCGTCGGGCCGGCGATATTTAACAAATCGACAGGAGGTATACCAAGAATGACTATATTTTTAGTTAACGGACGATTCGGCATCATTAATCCTCTTTCGCCATTAAATAAAACAGCAATAAATTATATTAACTTTTGACACAAATTGTCGGGAACTTGGAATTTTACTGTGCCTGGAATTAAATACAGTCATCATTCGCGGCTATAACTTCATATAAATTATCCTTGAAAAGATAGTAATGTAAAGTTGTGTACCTGTGCAAGGTTATGAAATAATTAGATACATTTTAATATTAAAGGATTAATGGCTGTATTTATTTACAGAATCATTGTACAAGCAAGAATGTCATTGCTGGTATTTTTATACAATATTTTCCTTCAGGAACCATTTTTATGATCAGTGGACATGGCTTGATAAGCATGAATTTAACCTGTTGAAATTAAATATCATTTATCGAAATGCTGCGTGGATTTACATCCTGACTAGGATTTTACTGAAAAACATTTTTACCTGTCCTGTGGTTAACGATTGATATAAGCTATGAAATCGAGAACGTTAACGTTTTTACGCGGTAATGTGCTTAAGTAATATATCATCACGCAAACCTGTTAAATCTGAAATACATTGACATATTTAGAAATTAGCGCGACGTGAGTAAAACCCTCCACCGGCGGGGCGCCCACATCCTCGTTATTATGCCCTTATCCGCCGCAATAAGGGACATAGTGCAGATAAACAGAGATTGTCAGTTATTGTATGGGTAACCGCTCGTTAGAACTGGTATTGCACGCCGGCGGAGGCAGTATAATGCCTGTTTTTCATACCGGCAGAGTTATTCCCGCTATAGTTTTTTCCACGCTACTGGTACTTGTCTTTGTAAGATATCCAATTTTTGTTCATATTTATTAAAACTCAGTTCAACAAATATCTTTGCGTTAGGGGTAACGTAGTATCCCGCATCCACGGCAGCGGAGTAATAGTGGGAGTTGTTCGCCTTATGGCGGAATGTGGCTTGCCGCAAATAGTGTTCATCATTATCCTTGGCCGAAACCCAGGGCTGAATTTCAGCAACGCGTTGAATTCCGCCTTTTGATAACGATACATGCCGGCCATGCCGAGGTAGGGCATGGCGAATTTCTGTCGGTAGCCGATGGTGCGCCCGCCCGGGGAAATTCGCCAACGTCATTTCCATTGTTATAGTTATAATTCCCGCCAAAACTTGTCCAACTGAATCGCGTCTGCTGGTAGCCAAGCACTGTCCCCAGACGATACTCCGGTGTGTTAAGCATCCACCCTTTGACATTCACATCGAATTCATTGGCATGCTTGAGCCGGGTATTCGGATGCGTGGACCAGTCTGTCCAGTGGGACTGACCAGGATTTTCCAGTCGTAGTCATCCATTCCTGCCCCGCTGGAAGCCAGGGTGGTCCATCCCTGACGTTCAGCGTCAGAGAATCAGAGGCATCCCAGGCAATATCCCTCTGAAGATGGCGGCGTTTTTGATTTGCCAGATTAATTCACTGATTTTACGGCCATCATAGGAATTATAAGAATACTCATTCGATTCCCCGCTCAGCCAGCCCATGGCTGCGCTGGCTTTTATGCTGTCAGCATCGAAGCGAACCTTGTGCGCCAATGCGGATGGAACGGTGGCCAGAACAGCAATCATGACTGCAACGTTTTTTTTAAGCATTAAAATTATTTCCGTAAACTAATTGATAAGAGGTTAACTAATATGCATGTGGTAAATAGTTTCAGATAAGAACCAGCCTCATAAAAAGAACACGCAAAATGCAAATAAAAAGGTGGTAAGTAATTAATCATAAAAAAACTCAAAAAATCTTAAACGAAACAAAAAAATATCATCAATTGATAACTAATTAATGAGGTGAGCATATAATTAGGAATGAAATATTCAATCTAGGTTGGGTGGCGGGATGGTAGGTACTATTATTATCGATTCATTTCGATGTAAATGATTATCAGCAACCCGGCATGCTCGAGCGGAACCCGAGCATGGCTTATTTGTTTATATAATAATTTGGTTAAGTTTTAGTATATCAATCTTTACATTATTACTCATTTTTGAAGTATCCAGATTATTTAGGATTTGCATTATTTCAATGAATATATCTTTATGTTCGCTTAGCTCCTCACCATTTATCGTCGCTAAGGCTGCTATAAGCTCGCCGCCATAATTCTCACCTACCAGTGGATCTTCCTTCATTAAGGCAAGAGCTCTTGGCATCAGCTGATCAATGCAAATTTTCTGACGGATAGCACGGCAAATATCGTCCACGGTTAAAGCATCAATTGGCACATCCAGGACGCTCTCGTATCCTCTCTGGAGGGGAGGATTTTCTTCCTTTTTGCTGGGATTCAAGCTGGTCCCTCCCGTAATCTTAAAAAGGTCGATTGGCGTGCATACTAAATCGCAGGAATATTGCTTGCTGTAATAAGTGCCAAATTAATATGGTTTAAAAACGATTACCGAATTTTTGAAAATTTCGTGGGTTTCATTGTCCGGCGGCGCCGGTATATCCGCATCCTGAATGGCTTTAACAGCCGCTGCACAAAGCGGTTTATAACCTTCAGTCTTGAAGTCGCCATGCGTGGCGCCTTTTTTGGATATATTAAAGCTTACGGTACATTGCTTTCCGTTAAACTCTTTCTCAAGATGGAATTTTATTTGAACGGCTGATTTGATGTCGTTGGCATATTGCATTTTCTTGTCATCCAACGGCGCAAAAACTTGAGAGGGTAGAGGGCTTGGCAAGGGGGTTGCGTGAGTGCTGAACGCAGAGGAAAATACCAAGCTTAGCAGGCAATAAGGGAATACTCTTCGCATTATGTAAATCCAGTTATGAGTGGAGTGGTGATTGTCTTCATCAGTTAATAAGTTTTTTTGTATCAAGGGTGCACGAAAAATTCAACGATTATATTGATATCGTTTAACAACGGATGACAAAGGATGATATTACGGCAGTACGTTTAATTTACGATGGGAAATGCGGTTGATATGCGCTGTTTAAATGCTTATTCAACGATACGTATTGTTTAGCTTATCTGCCGCCGAGACAATATAGCAGATAAGCAGCCGATGGCAGGTATTGCCCACCGGCCGCCGTCTCTCCTCAGTTCAGCCTGACCTTGGAAAAATCGCTGCCGTTGAGGCTGACGCTATAGCCGCTGACGTTACTGCGGGTGGCATAAAAGGTTTTGCCGTTGGCCAGGGGTATCCAGGGGGCCTGCCGATGGAACACCTGCTGGGCCTGTTTATATAGGGCGGCGCGCTGGGCCGGGTCGCTGATGATTCTGGCCTGCTGAATGAGCGAGTCATACTGTTTATCGCACCAGAACGCGGCATTGGAACCGCTTTTGACGCTGTCGCAGCCCAGCAGGGTATTGGCGAAATTATCCGGATCGCCGTTATCCGACATCCAGCCGAACAGCGCGGTGGCGTGTTCGCCTTTGCGAATGCCGGCCAGGTATTCGCCCCATTCATAGCTCACGATTTTCGCCGTGACGCCGACTTTGGCCCAATCGCTCTGGATCATCTCCGCAATGCGGCGTGAGTTCGGGTTATAGGGGCGCTGTACCGGCATTGACCATAAATCGGTGGTAAAGCCTTGTTCAAAACCCGCCTGTTTCAGCAATGCCTTGGCCTTGGCCGGATCATAAGGGTAGTCCGCCAGATCTTTATCAAAGCCGAGCATATTGGGGGGAATGGGGGATTTCGCCACCGATCCGGAGCCGAGGAATACCGCATCGACGATGGCTTTTTTATCCACCGCATAATTCAACGCCTGACGCACCAGGGCATTGTCGAACGGTTTTTTGACGGTATTAAACGCCAGGTAACCCACATTCATGCCGTCCACGCTGTGAAGGGCCAGCGCTTTGTTATTTTTGATCTCGTCAAAATTAACCGGACTCGGCGCGGGAATAATCTGGCACTCATTTTTTTCAAGCTTGGCCAGGCGCGTGCTGACGTTGGGGGTAATCGAAAAGATAAGTCGCTTGGTGGGCACCTCTCCCTGCCAATAATGGGGATTGGCCTGATAGCGGATAATGGAGTCCACTTTATATTCCTGCAGGTTATAGGGGCCGGTGCCGATGGGATCGGTATCCACCCGTTCCGGCGTGCCGGCTTTTAACATCGCGTCGGCGTATTCCGCGGAGAGAATGGAGGCAAAATCCATGCCCCAATCCGCCAGGAAGGTGGCATCAGGTTTTGTCAGGGTAAACCGGACGTGATAGTCATCGATTTTTTTCACGTCCTGAATAAGCGAACCGAGGCCGACGTCATTGAAGTACTCATAGGTGGCCTGGGACACCTTATGGTAGGGGTGATTAGCGTCTTTCTGCCGCAAAACGGAGAAAATCACATCGTCGGCATTAAAATCACGGCTGGGAGTGAAATATTTATTGCTGTTGAATTTGACGCCCTGGCGCAGGGTAAAGGTATAGGTTTTGCCGTCCGGACTGATTTCCCACGCGGTGGCAAGGGAGGGTATCGGCAGATTATCGCTTTCCCGGAAGGCCACCAGCCGGTTATAGAGCACCTGGGAACTGGCGACAAATGAGGGGCCGGAGCTGGCGATTTGCGGGTTAAACGATTCCGGCGAGGCTTCGGAGCAGTAGACCAGAACGCTGTTGTCGGCGGCCAGGGCCGCGCCGGCCGGCAGCAGGGCGGCCATAAGCACTACGAGAGAGGTTTTCCTGAAATCCATTTTTCTTGCCTTATAAGATGATAATAATCCGATTTTAAACAGTCCATTATAAGCGGCCATAGCGGAAACTGAAAAATCTTATGCTTATTAGAGGCTTCTCGCTGGTTATAAGCGCTGCCTCTTAAGGCATGGGCGCCGGTAAAATCCTCCGCCGGCGCCGCCTTCAGTGGTTGCTTAAAATATTTCTAAGATATATCTTTAAAACGTCAATCTCCTGAGGTTTTCTCACCTGAAATTTTCATCGGGAAGGGTGATGGATAATTTATCTGATAAAAGAATCCTGGTCCGCGCCGTCGCGCTGGATGCTCGCGATCGCACTGCCCTGGCGGCGTTTTTCCATCAGTGGGGTCCGTTTGAGCATGGGATGTCCATGGCGGGGGATGTCATGGGCGGCGGCATCATGCGCGGCTGATGCCGCTGGTATACCTCCTCTGCGCAGACGTCTGCATCACTATGTATGTGTCGAAGAATAAAAAGAAATTGGAGAAAATATGGAGAATAACCCCATGAACAATGTAAATAATAAACGGCCGGTGAGAGTAAAAATGAATTGAAATTCAGGAAATCATTGTCAAACGCTGTGAGGACCTGTTCGGCTGCTTCTAACGCATTATTTTTACCGGAGAAGAGCTCGGCGGGGTTCGTTTCACGGGGGGTTGACGATCATATCAAGGTTTTTTTCCCGTCGGCGCCGGGGAAGTCCGTCACACCGCCTCGCATCACCGAGGAGGGCATAGTATGGCCGGAGGGAGCACGGCCCATTGGCCGCGATTATACGCCGCTGTCTTTCAACGCGGAAAAAAATGAACTGACGCTGGATTTTTATTTGCATGACGGCGGCGTGGCAAGCGAGTGGGCCGCCAAGGCGAAGCCGGGGGATATGCTCGCCATGGGGGGCCCGCGGGGATCGCTTTTGATACCGACGGATTATGCCAGGCAACTCTATCTCTGCGATGAAACGGGCTTGCCGGCCATCAAGCGGCGCTGCGGGGAGCTTAACGCCGCCGGCACGGCCGGGAACGCGGTGATTTTGGCGAGTGCCCGGGATGCCCGATGCCGGGAGTATCTCGCCGACCATAATGATATGCATATCCAGTGGGTTATTGCCGGAGCCCCGGGCCGCCGGCCGGACAATGACGCTGTGCTGGCAAGCGTGAAAGCATTGCCCCTTTCCGGTAAGGATTGCTTCATTTGGGCCACCGGCGAAGGCGGGCTGGTGAAAGCCATCGGGGATTTTTTCACCGTACAATGCGGCGTTGAGCCGGATTTTGTCAGGGCTGTCGCCTATTGGCATGATAAATAATGTGCTGTACGGCGTGCTATAAAGCGATATATTTGAAAAATCCTATAATGAACCCCCTACGATGATTTCGATGAAAAAAACGCCGCCCTACAGGCAGCAGGAACCGTTAGATAGCGATAAACAGCGCCCCGCGGCGATAGGGGGAAAAGAACATTGTCTCGGGGGACGCAAGCATCGCCGCGAACGCATGTTCGACAGCGCGGACATCAGGTTGTTGATCATGCATTTTTTAGCGCAGGGGCCCGCCCATGGCTATGAATTGATCAAAGCGATACAGGAGTTGTCCAAAGGCGAATACACGCCGAGCGCCAGCATCGTTTATCCCAACCTGACCTTTTTGGAGGAGCAGGGGATGGCGTCCCCAGTCTATGACGGGGCGGGGAAGAAACAGTACCGGCTGACGGAGGAGGGCCAATCGCTGCTCGATGTCCAGCGTGGCAACCTGAACGGGATTATCGACCGTTTATATTCCATGGCGATACTCTCCAATAATCGAAGCATTCCTGAAATGCAAAGAGCGATTAATAATATCCGGACGGCTTTGAATCTGCGCCTCGCCAAAGGGAAAATATCCCAACAGGCGCTTTATAACATTATCGATGCGCTGGATAACGCCGCCAAAGAAATCGAACGGAGCTAAAAGATATTCATCCAATACCCTTCAAAGGACGATTCCATGCCTATTCTTAGCCCCCTCTATTGCGGCAGGCTGTTATTTGCCGCTCTGCTGATATTTTCCGCCCAGGCGCTCGCGGCGCCAGGGGCCGGGCGGGGCGAATTCCCGGGCATTGGGCTAATGCCGCGAAACGCCGAGTCGGGTAAACCGGCCGTATTGGCGGTGGTTAAACCGGCCATCGCCTGTTCCGCACTGATGCAGGTGGATTTAGCTGTTATCGGCGGCCAAGGCAGCCGGGTGGTGTCGGCGAAAGAGGTGTCTGCCGGCGGCACGGCATTTTGCGCCGTGGAAGGGGTGCTGGCGCCGGAAATCAACTTTACGCTTATGCTGCCCACGGCCAGTTGGAACCAGCGCTATATGCAGCTGGGCTGCGGAGGATTATGCGGCCAGGTCAATCTTCAGGTGGGAGCGGCGGCCGGCTGCGCCGTGCTGAATGCCGGCGGGTTTGCCCTGGCCGCCACCGATATGGGGCATCCCTTGTCGGAGCAGGATTTCGGCAACGATCCGCAAAAGCGCCGGGATTTCGCCTATCGTTCGGTGCACCTGACCGCGCTGGCGTCCAAGGCGCTGGTGGCGGCGTTTTATCAGCGCCCCGCGGCCAGGTCCTATTTTAACGGCTGCTCTGACGGCGGTCGCGAAGCCTTGATGGAGGCGCAGCGGTACCCGAAGGATTTCGACGGGATTATCGCCGGCGCGGCGGCGATGAATTTCCAGGCGCAGAATGCCCTTTATCACAGTTGGCAGGCCGTCAGCAATACCGGCCCGGATGGCAAGGCCATCATCACCGCGGCCGAGCTTCCGTTGATTCATCGGGCGGTATTGGCGCAGTGTGATGGGATTGACGGACAGAAAGACGGCCTGATCTCCGATCCCCAGGCCTGCCATTTCAATATGCGCGTATTAAAATGCAATGGGGTGAAGGCGGGCAGCGGCGGGCAATGTCTGACGGATATCCAGCTTACCGCGCTGCGTCGCCTATACGACGGGCCGCGAGACGCCGACACCGGTAAAAAAATGACCGTCGGCGGGCCGCAGTATGGCTCGGAACTGGCCTGGGCCGGCGTCTTTGTGCCGAAAACCGCCGATGGTCCGATTTTCAGCCGGCTTATCGCACTGTCCTCCTTGAGGCATCTGAATTTTACCACCAACCCGCCGGGGACCTTCAGTCTGAAAGACCTGAAGTTCAACGGGGCAACGTTCCAGGCGTTGCAGAAACTTCATCCGCTTTATGATGCCACCAATCCCGATCTGAGCGCGTTTGCGGCGGCGGGAGGCAAACTGATTATTTGGCATGGCTGGGCGGACCCGCATATTTCCCCGCTGAATTCCATCGCCTACCACAATGCCCTGGCGCAATACATGGGCACGGCCAGGCGGGACAGATTCGAGCGGTTATATCTGCTGCCGGGCGTTTATCATTGCGCCGGCGGGGAGGGGCCAAGCCTGGTTGATTTTCTGACGCCGCTGATGGCCTGGGTGGAAAAAGGCGTCCCGCCGGACGGTGTCGCCACCTGGCAGGCGCCGGATACCGAAAAAAGCGGTTTTGGCCAGCCGGTTGCGAACGAAAACCCGACGCCGCCGGTTCTGAGAACGCAGACCATCCCTGGGAAGGCGGCGTCACGGCCGGTGTTCCCGTATCCCTATTATGCGGCGTACGGCCTCGCTAAGGGCGAACGGGCCGAAACGCCGGCCTATAGTCCCAGGCCGCTGCTGGAGACCCATGCCTATTATCAATGGCTCGGCGAAGGCTTCTATCGGCCCTATAAATTCTTGGACTGATATTGTGCCCGGCCGGGGCGGCGCGTAGGTGCGTCCCCGGCCCGCTAGATGCCGTTGCCGGGGCTTTGCAGGATAACATCATACTGCCGGCGGCTGACGGGACTGAAGCCCTTGATAAGCACGGCGCGGCAAACCTCGCGGTGTTCCGGCGCGCTCACCAGCCCCAGCAGCGCCGTCCGTAAGGCCGCCAGCGTCGCGGGGGAGGTGTGCCGTTGCGTAATCAAGGGCAGGCCGGGAGCCAGCGGGGTGCGTCCGATGGTTTTCAGGCCGCGGATGCGTTCGGGACGATGGCGTTGCAGCAGGGCATAGGTGACGCAGTCGACGGCGGCGATATCCGCCTCTTCCCGCTGCAGGGCTATCAGGGATTGTTCATGGCCGCCGCTGAAAATGATCTGGCTGAAAAAATGACCTCCCGCGGCCATCGGCGCCGTCATGGCCCGTAATGCATGGTAACCGGAATAGGAGTCGGCGCTGTTGCAGACCGCCCGCCGCTGCCTGAAATCCCGGAGCTCAGCCCCTGTCTCCCGCTGACGGACGAGCAGGAAGCTACGGTAGCCGATGCCTTCACAGCCAGGGGCATCATAATGGAAACAGCCCACCGGCTGGACGTCCGGCAGCATGGTCATGAACGGATAGCCGCAGGTCTGGCTGAGCAGCAACTGGGGATCTTGCCAATGGGCCGCCAGATCCTCCGGCCAGCTAAGGGCGAGACCGGCGGCGGCTACGCCCTGTCCGGCCAGCAGCCGGCGCAGGCGTTGCCACTGGGCGTCGACGTCGGCCCGGTTAATGGCATACATGGGAAGGGAGACGCTATCAGCCGGGGCCATCAGGTTTTTTTTCACCGGTGAACGACGCCGGATGAACATTGACATCCACAGGTCTTAACAGGAAACGGCTTAACCATTCGAAATACCCTCGCACGACAAATCCCCGGTTTTGCAGCTGGTAGCTGTGCCGATAGGTCAGATAAATATAGCGCAGAGCATACCAGGGGACACCCGGCAAATCATGGTGTACCGAATGATAGTTCAAATTCAGAAACAGCAGGCGCCAGGGCAGGGCGGCTTCATTGATCACCGAGCGCTCCTTGGGATCGTCCGCCGCCTGATGTTCCATAAAGGAGCGGATTTTGGTCAAGCCCAGGGCCGGGTAGCTGACCGCCAGCAGAAAATAGAGTACCGGGAAGCCGCAATAGCGCATCCAGGCGATAACCAGCATCAACAACACGCCGTGCGCCAGCCACATCCCCATGGCCCGGCGGTCGCGGCGGTGAAATGCGGCAATCAGGCAAACCATGGCCTGGGCGATATCCAGCGCCGGCCCCAGCAGCACCCGGCCCGGCAGTGTATTGTGCAGCCGTATCAGGCCCCGCTGCCGGCGGCTCAATCGTTCCCAGCGCTCTGCTGAGAAATAATAGGTTTCCGGATCTTCGCCGGGCAGCGTCAGCTCTTCTTCCCGATGGTGCCGCAGATGCAAGTCGCGGTATAGGCCGTAGGGATACCAGATGGCCAACGGCAGCAGTCCCAGCAGCTGATTGACGCGGGGATTGCGGGTGGGGTGGCCGTGGATCAGTTCATGCTGCAACGACATATACCAGGCGGTGAACCAGGTAAGGACAAGAGTGGCGGGAACCCATCCAAGGATTCGCCAATAGGCCAGGGCGGCGAACCAGCCGCTGTAAATGGTCACAATCAGGATCCAGGTGGGCAGTTCGCTGCGCCACAGCCATGATTGGGATAATCCGTGAATAAAATCCCGCTGCTGTCCGTGCAGGTAGGACGCACCCTTTTTAACCGTTGCCATCAGCCTTATTCCAATGAATAACTACCCATTGGAAAATAAAATGGAATGCACGGCACTAAATAACAACGTATTTAAACGGTAATAGATGAACGGGAAATAGCTATAGGGTAACGGCGGTGATGTAGCCATTATGTTACACAGTTTTTATATATAGTATGCTGAAATTGTTATTTAAAAAATGTCGGTGTCCCGTGTTCTAATTTTTTACCCGCATTGAATGCCGGCTTGTATGAGAAAACATCACCCGCCTGAACTTTCAATGGCCGAATTAACGCTATCGCGCTTTTTTTTAGGAAAAACCATGACATTGACCACCTCATTATCCCTCGCCGGAAGGGTAAGCTTCGCTTTATTGCTCAGCGCCGCATTTTCCCTATCCGCATCGGCCCAAAGCCTGCTGGATAAGGCAAAGAGCCAGGAACCGCTGGTGGCCGGCATCGCCAATGAACAGCCTTACGGCTATATCGGGCCCGACGGGAAAGCCACCGGCGCCAATATCGAGGTGCTGCGGGCGGTGCTCAAGCCTCTGGGCATCACCAAAATCGATACGCCCATCGTGGACTTCGGCGCGCTGGTGCCGGGTCTGGCGGCCAAACGGTTTGATGTCATCGGCGCCGGGCTTTTTATCAATCACTCGCGCTGCCAGGTCATTGGCTTCTCCAATCCGGTCACCCGCTCCGGCGGGGCCTTTATCGTCAAAAAAGGCAATCCGCTTAATCTGCACAGCTTAAAAGATGTGGCGGCCAATAAACGGGCTCGTCTGGGAACCCAAAACGGCACCAACCAGATTCAGGAAGCCAAAGACAGCGGCATAGACGCCGGCAGCGGAGTGGTATTCGATAAAGATACCGAGGCGCTGGCGGCATTAAAGGCAAATCGTATTGATGCCGTGTATTTTCCGGATGCGGAAATCATCAGCCTGCTGAAAAAAGAGCCGGATCCGTCGGTGGAACGCGCTTTGCCTTTCCAACAGATTCCCGATGCCCAGGGCAATCCGAGCTATAACTACCATGCGTTCGGTTTGCCCCGTAACGACCCGGAGTTTATCAGCGCGTTTAATGTCCAGCTGGCGAAGCTGCGCGCCTCCGGTGATCTATTAAAAATATTGCAAAAATATGGTTATACCGCCAATGAACTGCCGCCGGAAAATATCCAGGCCAGCCAGATTTGTGCAACCCATAGCTGATTCATTGCGACAGGCATTATCATGATTAAACACACCAACGGGCAGCGGGGCAATTTGCAATGGGGATTTTTGTCGTTCAGCCATCCGCTGCTTACCGAGCTGCAACTGCCCTGGTTTGATATTACCGCTGCCGAACCCGGACCAAAGCTTGCCATTATCGCCGGCATGCATCCGAACGAAGTTGCGGCGATGGAGGCCGCCCTGCGGTTAAAAGAGTATTTTGCCGCCAATCTGCGGCGGGGCTCGGTGGCTATACTGCCGATATTAAATATGCCCGGGCTGTATAGCCATGCGGAATTTGTTTGTCCGGTGGATGATAAAAATATCAATTTCCTTTCCCCCGGCAATCCCCAGGGCAGTTTTAGCGAAGCGCTCATCGACGCGGTGCTGAACGTCTGGGCAAAAGATGCCGCGGTGTTTATTGACCTGCACGGCGGCGACCTGCGCGAGGAGGTCGCCAAGTTCGTGATGTGCCAGCTCATCGGCGACGGGGATTTTGACGGCCGCACCCGGGCACTGGCGCATCAGTTCGACGCGGACGCCATCGTCGAATTCGACGTGGATCAGCGCAATAATCGCGGCCGGGCCACCAATGAGCTGCCATGGCTGGGGCGCCACGCCGTAATGGCCGAAGGCGGCGCCAACGGCATTCTGGACGAGGAAAATACGCTGTTTCACTTTACCGGCGTGGCCAATATCGCCCGCTACCTCGGCCTTACCGCCGACGCCTTTGCGCCGCGTGTCCGCCGTAATCGGGTGGTGAGCAATTTTTACAAAGTGGAGGCCCCCCGCAGCGGCCGTCTCTACCTGGACGTGGCGGTAGGCCAAACCGTCAGCCGCGGGCAGCGCCTCGGCATCGTTCACGATCTTTTCGGTGATTGGCTGGCGGATATTATCGCCCCGTTTTCCGGGCTTATCCTGATGATTGTGAACCATAATATCACCTCGGAAGGGGAGTGGCTTATCAGCCTGGCCCCGGCCGGGGAATGCGCTTGCGGGTCATAAAGGCGGGCCGGTGAGGCTTATGGATACCGAACAGCTGGAGTTTATCGCGCGGCAGCTGCTGAAAGGCATCGGCGTTACGCTGCAAATCACCTTGTTGGCCGCGCTGCTGGCGCTGGCGCTGGCGTTTATCGTCGCCTTGCTGCGGCTGTCGCCGTTTCGCCCGCTCAGCGTCGGCGCCCGGGTCTATATCGAGTTTTTCCGCGGGACCTCGGCGCTGGTGCAGCTGTTTTATCTGTTTTTTATTTTGCCGCTGTTGGGGATTACCTTAAGCCCCATGACCACCGCCGTTATCGGACTGGGACTTAACTTTTCCTCTTTCGGCGCCGAGATCGTTCGCTCGGCGCTGGTTAACGTCGGCCAGGGCCAGCGCGACGCGCTGCGGGCCCTTGATTTTCCGGCCGCCGCCGGGCTGCGGCGTATTATTTTGCCGCAGGCGCTGCCCTTTATGCTGCCGCCGCTGGGTAGCCTGCTGGTGGAATTGCTGAAATCCACTTCTCTGGTGTCGATGATAACCCTGAGCGATTTGACCTTCTCCGGTTCAACGCTGATTACCAGCCTGGGCCACCAAACGCTGATATGGAGCTTTGTGCTGGTGTGTTATTTCTTTTTGTCATGGCCGCTTGTCTGGCTGGTGCGTCGATATGAGCGCCGCCATACCCGCCATCGCGGGTCACGGGGGGCTCGATGACCTTTGATTTGGCCTTCGCCTGGTCGATTTTGCCTGATTTGCTGGCCGGTCTGGGGGTGACGCTGGAAGTCGTGGTAGCGGGATTTTGCGGCGCGGTAGCTATTGGGGGCGCCATGGCGCTGCTGCGGCAATGCTCCGTCGGCGCCCTGCGCGTCCTGAGTAAAGCCTATATTGCGTTTTTTCGCCAGACGCCGTTACTGGTCCAGCTCTACTTCCTGTTTTTCGCCCTGCCGCTAAGCGGCCTCACCCTGCCGGCCATCGCAACGGGGGTGCTGGGGCTGGGGTTGTACTACGGCGCCTATATCGCCGAGGCGTTTCGCGGGGCCATTAACGACGTGCCCGCCGGCCAATGGGAGGCGGCGCGGGCGCTGGACTTCGGGCCGCTGGCGCTCTGGCGGCGCATTATTTTGCCCCAGGCCATGAAGCCGATGGTGCCGGTGCTGGGCAACTACCTGATCGGCATGTTCAAAGAAACGCCGCTGCTGGCGGTGATAACCATTCCCGAGCTTTTCCAGGCGGCAAAACAGATAGCCGGCGTGACCTATCGCTACAACGAGCCTTATACCCTGATGGCGTTGCTGTTCCTGGCTATCAGTTTACCCACTTCATTTATATTCAACTATCTCGAAAAAAAGAACCGCCATGGCTGATTGGAAAAAAAGCACGTACCAGGTTGAATCCCTGCAGTCGTCCCTGACGACGCCGCTGATTTCCCTGGCGCAGGTGGTCAAGGATTATGGTGATACCAGGGTGCTGGATCACCTCAACCTTGCCATACCCGAAGGACAGAAAGTGGCGCTCATCGGCCCCAGCGGATCCGGCAAATCCACCGTTCTTCGGCTGATCAAAGGGTTGGAAACGGTGTCGAACGGTACGGTGACCATGGATGGCGCGGCGGTAGGGAGCGGCCGCCGTCAGCATCGCTGGTTCTCGCGGGGACCGGTTCGCCATCAGGTGGGTATGGTATTCCAGCATTTTAATTTATTCCCCCATTTGACCGTAGAGCAAAATATCATGGAAGCGCCGTTAAGGGTGCTTAAGCTTGACGTGGCGCAAGCACGGGAGCGGGCGCATTATTATCTGCAGATAGTGGGATTGGCGCATAAAGCGCCGGCCTGGCCCGCCACCCTGTCCGGCGGCCAGCAGCAGCGCGTGGCCATTGCCCGGGCGCTGGCGATGCAGCCCCGCGTAATGCTGTTTGATGAAGTGACCTCGGCGCTGGATCCGGAATCGGTGGGGGAGGTACTCAAGGTGATCCGGGATGTCGCCCATGGGCAAAACATGACCATGCTGCTGGTGACCCATGAGATGTCCTTTGCCCGGGACGTGGCCGATCGGGTACTGTTTATGGAAAAAGGGAAAATCATCGATGACGGCACGCCGGAACAGGTGCTGGTAAACCCCCTCAATCCGCGAACCCGGCAGTTCCTCAATATCCTGACCGAGCGCTAGCCGCCGGGCCGATAACGCAGCGCGTCGACAAACAGGGCAAAGGCGGTGGTATGCTGTTTGCGGCTCGGATAATAGAGATAATAGCCGGGGAAGGGTTCGCACCACTCCTGCAGCACACGCACCAGGCGGCCTTGGCTGATGTCATCCGCCACCGAATCATCAGGTATAAAAGCCAGGCCGAAACCATTTACCGCGGCGTCTATCCGCTGTTTGAGGGTATTGAAGGTGAGTTGCCCCTCCACGCGGACTTTTATCTGCTGGCCGTTTTTTTCAAACTCCCAGGCATACAATCCGCCCATGGTGGGCAGCCGCATATTGATGCAGGCGTGATGCTGCAGATCCTGCGGCGTGCCGGGGACGCCGCAGCGGGCAAAATAGGCCGGCGCCCCCACCACGGCCATGCTCATATCCGGCGCGATGCGCACCGCAATCATATCCTTCGCCACCTGTTCACCCAGGCGAATCCCGGCGTCAAAACGGCCGCTGACGATATCGGTCAAGGCATTATCCACCGTGATTTCCACATGGATATCCGGATATCGGGCGAGGAACGATTTCAGCACCGGCCAGAGAACGTAATCCACCGCGTGTTCGCCGGCGGTCAGGCGAATATTACCCGCGGGTCGTTCACGCATTTCGCTTAGTGCTTCCAGCTCGCCTTCTATTTCGGCAAAGCGCGGCTCCAGGCTGGCAATCAGCTTTTCGCCGGCTTCCGTGGGGGCGACGCTGCGGGTGGTGCGGGTGAGCAGCCGGAGCGCCAGCCGCTCTTCCAGCCCGCGGATAGCATGGCTTAAGGCGGATTGCGACACGCCGAGCTTGGCCGCCGCTTTGGTAAGGCTGCGCTCCCGCGCCACGGCAAGAAAGGAAATCAAATCGTTAAAATTTTCTTTTAGCATTTCATTAGGGATGTTTTTAGCATTGACCGGGCATAGATTAGCACTAATCAACGGTAATACGGCGCTATTTATGAATTGATCTCATAGACTTATGCACATTATCCACTCTAATATTTATGACCGTTCTTTGCTACCTTTCACATCAAGCGTTATATCCGGCGATCGGTATCCCGACGCGCTGGAAAAACTCACCGGACCGTAAATCGGAGCAAATATAATATGAAGATAACACCCAGCGGTTCCCAGCCGTCCAAAGCCGGCCCTGAAAGTTATTTTACCGGCAGGGTCCGCATCGATGCGCCTTTCCAGGCAACGGCGCCGGCCCGTGTGGGTGGCGCCACCGTGACGTTCGAACCCGGCGCCCGTACCGCCTGGCATACCCATCCCCTGGGCCAGACGCTTATCATCATCCAGGGCCGTGGCTGGCTGCAGGAATGGGGCGGCGAAATCAAAGAGATGAATCAAGGGGATATCGTCTGGATCCCTGACGGGGTGAAACATTGGCACGGCGCGACGCCTGACACCGCCATGACGCATCTCGCCATAGCGGAATCGCTGAACGGCAGTCCGGTTGAATGGCTGGAAAAAGTCAGCGACGAACAGTATCGGAAATAATTTCGGAGGAATTATGGCACAAGGTATTGAAAATAAAGTGGTGGTTATCGCCGGGGCCAGCAGCGGCCTGGGTGAGGCGCTGGCGCGCCGTTTGGCCAAGGACGGGGCAAAACTCATGCTGGGCGCCCGCCGCCTGGACCGGCTGGAAACGCTGGCCGGGGAGCTATCCCTGGATAAAGAGGCGGTGCTCAGAACCGATGTGACCCGGCCGGAACAGGTGCAGGCCCTGGTGGACAAAGCCGTGGCGCTGTATGGCCGCGTTGATGTGATGGTCAACAACGCCGGACTGATGCCGCATTCGCTGCTGGAACGCCGTAAAATCGACGACTGGAACCAGATGATTGACGTTAATCTCAAAGGGGTACTGTACGGCATTGCCGCGGCGCTGCCGTATATGAAAGAACAGAAGGGCGGGCATATCATTAACACCTCTTCCGTGGCGGGCCATAAGGTACGGCCGGGCAGCGCCGTGTATGCCGCCACCAAAACCGCGGTGCGGGTAATTTCCGAAGGGCTCCGGCAGGAAGTGAAACCCTACAATATCCGTACGACGATTATTTCGCCCGGGGCGGTAACCAGCGAACTGGCGGACAGTATTACCGAGGCCGACGTGGCGGCGAATATCAAGCAATTCTATGCTGAAACCGCCATCTCCGCCGACTCGTTCGCCGCCGTGGTGGCCTTTGCCATCAGTCAGCCGGAGGAGGTGGATATCAATGAAATCCTGTTCCGCCCCACGAAACAAGATCTCTGATTAGCCGGATGCCGGCGCCCGGTTACGGGGCGCCTTTCAGCCTAATGACGCATAGATCACCTGGAACGGCTGGTGGTCTAGCGCCGGCATCATTTCCGGCCGATGGCGACAGTCAGTGACGATATCCGTCAGCGAGGGCAAAGGGCAAACGCGAAACAGCGACCATGAGCCGTATTTGCTGCTGTCGGCCAACAGCACCCGGCGTTGGGCATTGGCCAGCAGATCCTGCTTGAGGCCGGCTTTCTCTTCGGTCGGCGTGGTAATGCCTTTCTCCAGGCTCCAGGAGTTACAGCTGACAAAGGCAAGTTGCGGATTAATGCTGCGCAATAGCTTGCGGCCATGTTCACCGATGCAGGATTGACTGCTGTCGTCGATGCGTCCGCCGATTATGGTAACCTCGATTTGCTTAAAGCCGCTGAGAAACAGCGCGATATGCAAATCGGTGGTAATCACCCGTAGCGGCAAATGGCTTAATTGGCGGGCCAGCTCGTACATGGTGGTGCCGGCATCCAGCACCACGGTATCACCGGCGGTGACGAAGCCGGCGGCCTCAAAGGCAATGGCCTGCTTCTCCGCCAGATTGCGCTGATTTTTTTCGTAGGTGGTGGGCTGGGAGGGAATGAACCGGTTAAGGGTTACGCCGCCGTGCATGCGGCAAATGACGCCTTCCCGATCCAGTTTGATGAGATCCCGGCGCACGGTGGCGGGCGATGCGCTCAGCACCGTCACCAATTGATCCACTGTCACCAGATTATGGTTTTTCAGGTAACCCAAAATCTGGTCAAGGCGAGGTTGTGCCGTCATCGCGTCCGTCCGCTTATGCCAATTGCATTGCCAGCGCGATTGCAACAGCCATGCTCTTAGCTTTGGCTTGTCCGCGCCAGGCGATATCAAACGCGGTGCCATGATCCGCGGAAGTCCGGATAAACGGTAGGCCGGCAGTGATATTCACCCCATCGTAGAAGCCCAGCAGCTTTAAGGGGATATGACCTTGGTCGTGATACATCGCGACGACCATATCATATTGTCCCTCATAGGATTGCAGGAAAACCGTATCCGGCGGACAGGGGCCGTAAACATTGATGCCTTTTGCCGTCATCGCCGCAATGGCCGGGCCGACAATGGCTATCTCCTCATCACCGAACAGACCGTGTTCTCCCGCATGGGGATTGACGCCGGCCACCGCGATGCGGGGGGCGTCGAAACCGACGCGTTTGAGAAAGGTATCCGCCATGGCGATAACGGTTTCTACCCGCGCCCGGCTCAGGGTATCCAGGAATTTGCGCAGGGCGATATGCGTGCTGACATGAATCACCTTCAGCTTTTCGGTATAGAGCACCATGGCGTAATCCCGGCTGTGGGTTAATGTCGCCAGCAATTCAGTATGCCCTGGATAAATATGGCCGGCGCTGTGCAATGCTTCCTTATTTAACGGCGCCGTGGCCATGGCATGAACCTTTCCCGCCATGGCCAGTTCGGTCGCCCGCTTTATGCAGCGGTAGGCCAGATCCCCCGCGGCCGATTGCACCTTGCCCGGCTGCAACGCCAGAGGGTCGGCCAGCGGTTCATCGATAACGTTCAATATGCCGGGAGCGAAATGCGCATCGGCGGCGTTTTTAATAATCCGCAGCTCCGCCGCCGGCGTGATATTCAGAGATAAAACCCGCCGGAGCGTACCGGCGCAGCCCACCACCACCGCCGGCGCACCGGATAAGGGGCCGTCGATGAGTGATTTGATGATGATTTCCGGACCGATGCCCGCCGGGTCGCCCATGGTGACTGCAATAATTTTAATCACTCCGCTTCTCCTGATTGAAACACAATATGATTATATTGAATCATAGTTGATTATATGTGAGCACGATCAAAAAAGACCAACGTTAAATATTCTATAAAATAGGGGCGGCGGGCATGAGCTGTGATGTTAAATGATGAAATATAATCACCGACGTTCCCTGAGCGGGGAATGAAGACACAAGGCAAGGTCAATGAATATAAACAGCACCCTTATCAGTGGTTATCAGGCGCTTAACGACCTGGGTTACCTGTTGCAGGATAAGCGAGCGGCATTACTGGTAACGGATAAAAACATCGCCGTTATTCCCGCCGTACAAAGCGTGATTGAGCAGGTGTGCGGCAAGGTCGCCAGCCTTAAGATGATTGATAATGTCCCCCCGGAGCCCAGGGCGCAGGATGTGGAGGCTATCGTCGCCGCGCTGGGGGGAAAGTCGTTTGATCTGGTGATAGGTATCGGCGGCGGCAGCGTGCTGGACGTGGCGAAACTGCTTTCAGTGCTGTGTATCGGGGGCGCGCCGGATTTAACCGCCCTGCTGGCGGGAGAAAAGCCGCAAAAGCGCATCACCTCGCTGCTTATCCCCACCACGGCCGGAACCGGCTCGGAAGCTACGCCCAATGCCATTTTAGCCATCCCAGAACGGGAAACCAAAGTCGGGATCATTTCGCCGGTGATGCTGCCGGACTATGTGGCATTGGTGCCGGAGTTGACCGTCAGCATGCCGGCGTCTATCGCCTCGTCAACCGGTATCGACGCGCTCTGTCATCTGATTGAATGTTTTACGTCCGTGGCGGCCAACCCGGTCAGCGACAACTATGCCCTGATGGGGCTGAAAAAACTGTTCGCGAATCTGGAAATCGCCGTGGCCCGGCCGGATAACCTGGCCGCCCGATTGGAAATGCTGTGGGCGTCTTATTACGGCGGCGCCGCCATTACCCATGCCGGGACGCATCTGGTTCATGCCATGTCTTATCCCCTGGGAGGCAAATACCATATCCCCCACGGGGTGGCGAACGCCATTTTGCTGGCCCCCTGTATGCGCTTTATCCGTCCGGCGGCGGTGGCCAAATTTGCGCAGGCCTATGATTTAGTGCCTGATGCCATCACCTCTCTAAGCGACGAAGAAAAATCCCACGCGCTGGTGGAGTATTTTTCCGCCTTGGTGCAGCGCCTAAAGCTGCCGGCGAGTCTCGAGGCGCTGGGGATCGGCGGGGAGCATTTGCCTTATCTGGTGGAGGCGGCGCTGGATGTGCAGCGGCTCATGAAAAACGTTCCGACGCAAGTAGGCGCCGACGATGTCCGCCGCCTCTATTTGACGCTGTTCCAAACACAGGATTGTTGATTAATTACGAGGGTATTATGAGCAAAAAAATCAGCGGCGTACTGACGGCTATCGTCACCACCTTCGACAAAACGGCGATTTCAGCCCGAGCGCCATGCGTTTGCAGGTTCAGCGCCAGTTGGGTTACGGCAACGGCATATTCTGCGGGGGCACCAACGGCGAGTTTTTTGTGCTGAACGAGAAGGAAAAGCTGGCATTAATTGAGACCTGCACCGATGAGGTGGCGGGCAAGGCGGCGGTGGTTGGGCATATCGGCGAGATATCCACCCGCGAAACCATCCGGCTCGGTAAGCAGGCGGCGGGTTTGGGCGTCGATGCGGTTTCCGTGATCACGCCCTATTTTGTGCCGCTAAAACAGGAGGAACTGGCGTGGCATTACCGGGCCATCGCCGATGCCTTGCCGGTGCCGATCTTTCTCTACAATATTCCGGCGCGCACCGGCAATACGCTGCAACCGGAAACCGTCCGGCAATTGGCGTCCCATCCAAATATTATCGGCATCAAAGACAGTGCCGGCAGCTATGAAAGCCTGAGCGGCTTTCTCAACGCCGTGAAGGATCTCGAGGGTTTCAGCGTGCTTAACGGTCCCGACTCGCTCATTCATCAGGGCTTTGTCGATGGCTGCTCCGCCTGCATCTCCGGTTTGGCCAACGTCGCGCCAAAAGAGATTAACGCTATATGGTCCCGTTTCCATGCCGGCGATGTGGAAGGCTCCCGTGCGGCGCAGGAACAGGTGACCTGACTGCGAACCGATCTGTATAACGTGGCGTTTTCTCCGGCGGCGGTGAAAAAAGCGGTGTCGCTGATGGGTTATGACGTAGGGGAAAGCCGTTATCCCATCCGGTTCAGCGCGGCGGATGAGGAAAAAATCCTCCAGATCATCAATAAATATACCAAGTGATTTTTGCTGCGTGCGTTTATACGCGCCGCGGAATCACGACCGTGGGCCGGTGGGATAATAACGGAATCTCAACATGAAAATACTCTGTACTTCGCCCTCTTTTGCTAAATATGATGATAGTCCGGTCATGGCGCTTAAACAGCATGGCCTGGAAATAGTAATGTTGCCGGCGGATATCAGTCTGTCCGAACTGCGTCCGCATCTAGCCGATACCCTGGCGATGATTGTGGCGTTTACCGAGGTGACTCCGGCACTGCTGGAGATGGCGCCGCAGCTCAAGATTGTCTGCAAGCATGGCGTCGGCGTGGACAATATTGACCTGAAGGCCACCGCTGAACGGGGTATTTATGTCACCAATGTTCCCGATGCCAATAAGCATGCGGTCGCCGATTTTGCTTTTTCCTTGATCCTGGCCGGCGCCCGCCAGCTGACGCAATCCGTTATCCAGACGCGGGAAGGCCGCTGGCCGCGGATCTTTGCCACCGATGTCTATGGCAAAACGCTAGGCATTGTGGGACTGGGGAATATAGGCAAACAGGTGGTCTTGCGCGCCGCCGGATTTAACATGCGCGTGCTGGCCTATGATTTTTATCAGGACGAAGCCTTTGCCCGCGACCATAACGTTGAGTTTGTTACGTTGGATTCACTGGTGCGACAGAGCGATTTCATTACGCTTCATACGCCGTTGACCACCGAGACCCGCAACCTGTTCGATGAAGCGCGGCTGAAACGTATGAAAAAAAGCGCCTTCCTGATTAATGTTTCCCGTGGCGGCGTGGTGGACGAAAACGCGCTGTATGATGCGTTGGTTGATCACGTCATCGCCGGTGCCGCGGCGGATGTGTTTGAACAGGAACCGTTAAAGACCCATCCATTATTTAGCTTAGATAATTTTATACCAACATCACATATCGCGGGGTATACCGACGGCGCCATCAGCGCCATCGGTGCCCGTTGTGTGGAACAGATTATTCAGTGCGTGGTACACCAGCAAAGACCTGTAAATATCATGAATTCACTTTGATGGTATTTAATAATGGGGAGAATGGCTATTTTCTCCCCGGGTATAGTACTCGATATGGTGCTCATTTATTCAAATAAGCGCCACTCTATATTGGGCCAATCATCATGAACGATGCCGCAACGAAATCTCGTATCCGCTGGTGGGTCGCCGGCTTAATGTGGCTTGCCATTGCCATTAATTATGTTGACCGCACGGTGCTCTCCGCTTCCGCGCCGCAATTGATTAAAGAGCTCAGTTTAAATCCTGAGACCATGGGCCTGGTGATGGCCGCATTTTTTTGGTCTTATTCGTTATTGCAAATTCCCGGCGGTTGGTTTGCCGATCGTTTCGGCCAGAAAAAAGGGCTGGGATTGGCGCTGGGCTGGTGGTCCGTCGCCACCGCGGCCATGGGACTGGCCACAGGATTCAAATCCCTGCTGGCGCTGCGATTGGCCTTGGGAGTGGGCGAGGCCGCCGCTTATCCGAGCAATGCCGGCATCACCGCCCGCTGGTTCCCGGACAAGGAGCGCGCCACGGTGTCAGGCCTGTTCGACAGCGCCTCGAAGTTCGGCAGCGCCGTGGCCATGCCGCTCATCGTTTGGCTTATCTATATGTTTGACTGGCGCATGACGTTCGTGATAACCGGTGCGGTCGGCCTGGTATGGCTGATTGCCTGGTATATTATCTATGCCGAAAACCCGGAAGACCATAAACATATCAGTTCGCAGGAAGTCCGCTATATTCGCGACGGGCAGTTACAAAAACACGGCGATAAATCGGTCCTGCCGATAAAATGGTATAAGCTGCTGCGTTATCGCAATATCTGGGCGATGTGCATCGGGTTTTTCACCATTAACTATACCTCCTATTTTTTCATTACCTGGCTGCCGACCTATTTGGTAAAAGACAAAGGAATGGACTTTATCAATATGGGGATGGTGGCCGCGCTGCCGCTGCTGTGCGGCATGATCATGGAGGTGGCGGCGGGCTGGGCCTCGGATGTCGTCGCCCACAAAAAAATCCTCTCCCTCACCGCCACCCGCAAGCTGTTTCTGACCATCGGTCTGCTGCTGGCGCTGTGTATCGGTTTCGCCCCGTTTACCCAATCCGTGTTCATGACCGTATTGCTGCTGTGCGTGGCAAAATCGGGCACGACCATTGCGGCGTCGCAAGTGTGGGCCCTGCCGGGGGACGTGGCGCCGAAAAACAGCGTCTCTATGGTGGCCGGTTTGCAAAACACCGTCTCGAATTTCGGCGGGGCCATCGGACCGGTTGTTACCGGCTTTATTGTGGCGACAACCGGCTCCTTTACCTATGCTTTGGTGTTTTCCGCCGCGCTGGTGGTGGTGGGGATTCTGAATTACCTGTTTTTGCTCGGTAGGGTTGAACCCATCGAGCCTGAAATTTCCGGTCCCGCGCCGCAAGCGTCCGTGGACCATATTTAAATATTCAGTTGGTTGTCGTTAGTTTTAATAATCGCATTATCCAAAGGTAATGCGATTATCGATTTACTCTGCGTCCTACATAATGATTTTCCGCAGGAGACGATAATGTCGCTTAATCCGGAACCACAAAAGTATATGACAGGCCACAATGCAGTGGAGAATATAAAATCGGCTAAAGGCAAGATGCGATTTATTATATTGACCGTGTTGTCAGTGGGTATTGCCATTAATTATATCGACCGTGCCACGATGAGCGTTGCCATTCCCTTTATGTCAACGGAATTGCATTTATCCAGCACCGACAGCGGATTTTTATTATCGGCGTTCTTTTGGAGCTACGTCTTGTTCCAACTGCCGGGGGGCTGGCTGGTGGACAGGTTCGGTCCACGTATCACCTTTGCCTTCAGTAGCCTCTGTTGGGGGCTGGCCACCGCGGCCTGCGGACTGGCGAACGGTATCACCGCGTTACTGGGCTTTCGGTTTGTGCTCGGCGCGGTGGAAGCGCCCAGCTATCCCGCCAGCTCATCAACGGTCACCCGCTGGTTCCCGCGCCAGGAGCGCAGCTTTGCCGCGGCCACTTTTAATAACGGCAGCAAGATAGGCGGCACCCTGGCCATTCCCATCGTCTCTTTCCTGATTGCCCTGGTGGGTTGGCGCATGACGTTTGTCATCTCCGGCCTGGCGGCGGTGATTTGGGCCGCGGCATGGTATGTCTGGTATCGTGATCCCCGCCAGCATCCCACCGTGTCGCAGGAAGAAGTGGAATTTATCGAGGCCAATCAGGAGCATATAACCGGCGAGGCCATGAGTATTGCGCAACTGCTGGCGCAGCGCACGGTGCAGGCCATGATGGCGGGCTTTTTTTGCGTGAATTTCGTCTCCTATTTTTTCTTCACCTGGTTTCCCACCTATCTGGTGGAAACCTTTCATCTGTGTGCGCCGGGCATGGCGCGTAGCGCCTTGACGGGCGCTGTCCCTGGACCGTGGTGGTCAAGGGGCGACTTGGAGGTGAAAGTCCTTTGCACACCCGGCAAGGGGAAGTGCTAGCCGAACGGCAAGGGTGCCCACCGCGAGGCGGGATCTGAAGGAAGCCGAAGGCAAAATGCTGGCCTGACGAACAGGAAGCGACTTAGGCGTGACAGCGGGGTAAGGCGGCACATATCGTCAAAGCCCGATACTTGCACGGAACGCTGTTACGTAGAGTCGACAGGTATAAGCATGAAGGTCGCGCGAATTACCCCGGGAGGTCTGTACGTCTGCCTTGGTGCTACCGGGCGTCGAGAGGCGACGGGATGAATGTACAGAAGTCAGCCGAGGCCATAGTAGCGGTGCAAAACCGGTATCGTGAAGGGCCGAACATTTACAACCGTGATTAGGACAGGTTATCTCGATGGGTATTGATGAGGCACAAGCGCAGGACACTGCGGCCCGGACAGGAGGAAGCGAACAGTATTCGCAAGGGCCTGACACGGGTGCTGAAATACCCACGGCGAAAGCTGAGCAAACGAAAGCGGAACAACCGTTGTCAATCGAGGCGGTGATAACACGCGGCAACCTGATGCTGGCCTATCAGCGGGTTCTTGAGAATAAAGGCGCAGCAGGGGTCGATAATCTGGGCGTCGGCGAACTTAAAGACTGGCTGAAATGGCACTGGCCGACGGTGAAAGCGGCCCTGCTGGACGGAAGCTACCTGCCGCAGGCGATACGCCGGGTCGAACTGCCCAAGCCTAACGGCGGAGTCAGGGTCCTGGGTATCCCCACGGTGGTGGACCGGCTTATCCAGCAGGCCATCCAGCAACACCTTACCCCCTATTATGAACCTGAGTTCTCCGAATCCAGCTACGGCTTCAGACCGGGCCGCAATGCGTGGCAGGCGGTGCGACAAGCACAAGCCTACGTGCAAGGCGGCCGGCGCTGGGTGGTGGACATGGATCTGGAGAAGTTCTTTGACCGGTTAACCACGACATCATGATGTCGAGGCTAAGCCGCAAAATCAAAGACGTCAGACTGCTCAGGCTCATCAGGCGTTATCTGGAAGCGGACATGGTCAGCGGCAAAGTGGTGACAAAACGGCGGGAAGGGATGCCGCAAGGCAGCCCGTTATCGCCGTTGCTCTCCAACCTGCTGCTGACCGACCTTGACCGTGAACTGGAGCGCAGGGCCACCGGTTCTGCCGTTATGCGGATGACTGTAATATCTACGTGAGCAGCCGCAAGGCGGGAGAACAGGCGATGAACTCGATAAGCCGGTATCTGGAAAAGCACCTGCGGTTGACGGTGAACCGAGATAAAAGCGCGGTGGCCAGGCCCTGGGAGCGCAAGTTCCTGGGATATAGCCTGACGTGGCACAAGCAGGCAAAACTGAAGATAGCGGCGAGCAGCGTGTCCAGGCTGAAGGAGAAAATCCGCAGCCTGACGACGGGAAACAGTTCAAAAGCGCTGAAAGCGGTTATCGACGGGCTTGCTCCGGTGCTGCGAGGTTGGATAAGTTACTTCCGGCTGACCGAAGTCAAAGGGATACTGGAAGAACTGGACGGCTGGGTCCGCCGTAAGCTGCGTTGTCTGCTGTGGCGGCATTGGAAAAGGCCATACAAACGGGCAAGGATGCTGATGAAAGGCGGCCTGAGCGAAGAAAGGGCGTGGATATCGGCGACGAACCAGCGCGGACCCTGGTGGAACGCGGGGGCAAGTCATATGAACCAAGCGCTGCCGAAGAAACTCTTCGATCGTGCAGGTCAGTTATCGCTGCTGGAGTTGCACAGGCAGTTCCAGTGTTGTAAATGAACCGCCGTATACGGAACCGTACGTACGGTGGTGTGAGAGGACGGCGGGAGTAATCCCGCCTCCTACTCGATCCCTGATGAAATTCGGCCTGCTCGGCATGCTGCCGGGCATCGCGGCGATTGTTGGCGGATGGTGCGGCGGCCTGTTGTCCGACAGTCTGGTGCGGCGGGGCTATTCTCTGCCCATCGCCCGTAAAATCCCGCTGGTGGGGGGGATGCTGGGCAGTTCGGTCATCGGTATAGCGGCTTATTCTCCCCCGGTTACCCTGCCCTGGCCGCGTTGTGTTTCGCCAATTTTGCCGCGACTTTCGCTTCCGCCGCATTATGGGCGCTGCCCTCCGACGTAACGCCCAACCGCGCCAACGTGGCGACCATCGGCGGTATCCAGAATATGGCCGCGAATCTGGCGGGGATTATTTCGCCGATTTTTATCGGCGTGGTGATGCAATTTACCCATTCCTTTGTTATTCCTTTGGTTCTTGCCGGCGTTGTGGGTTTGGCGGGCGCGGTGGTCTACGGTATCTGGTTGCCGGAAGTGCAGCCAATGGCGCTGAAAATCAATTCCGGGAGGAGAAGAGCATGAACCGGCAGACCCGCTGGAAACAGCGTCCAGACGATGCAACATGGGGTGATTTCGGTCCTGACGATCAGCTGGGCCGGCTTAATTTACTGACGCCGGAAAAAGTGCTGGAAGGGGTGGCGGAGGTCAAGTCCGGCCGCACCTTCTGCCTGAGTTTGCCGCTGGATCTGCCCGGCGGAACCGTGATGAATCCCAGACGGCCGCCGCCGCGCATCCAGGCGACCCGGCGGGGGGATTATCCCAATATGACCTATCCCCTATCGCGGGACAATGCCCGCCTGACCGATGTCATTTGCGACGACATGGTTACCCTGGCTTTGCAGTATTCAACCCAGTGGGACAGTTTGGCGCATATGGGGCAATGGTTCGATGTGGCCGGTAACGGGGTGCCGGAAATGGTGTTTTATAACGGCTATCGCGCCGGAGTGGACATCGTGGGGGAACAGGATTACCGCCCCGGCGCAGGCTGCCAGCACGGCAGCCACCTCGGCGCAACGGCGCTGGGCATTGAGCATATGGCGCAGCACGGCATACAGGGCCGGGCGGTCATGGTGGATATTAAAAAACATTTCGGTATCGAGCGGCTGGCCTTCGGCTATGAGCATCTGCTGCATATTTTACGGGCGGACAATATCATCGTTCGTCCGGGGGATATGGTCTGTTTCAGAACCGGCATGGATGAAGCCATCATCGCCATGGCGGGGCGCCCGACGGCGATTACCTCGGCCGGCATTTCGCCGGTCTGGACGGCAGCGACGGACGGCTGCGCCGTTGGATTGTGGACAACGGTATCGTGGCGCTGATTGCGGATAATCCGGCGGTGGAGATTCTGCCGGCCCATCCCATGAACGAGCATGTTTATCCCTCTCATCCCCTGCATGAGCTTTGCCTGTTTCGGCTCGGCACCTATCTGGGCGAACTGTGGCATCTGAGCGAGTTGGCCGATGGGCTGGCGGCGGAGCGGCGGCACGCTTTCCTGCTTACCGCGCCGCCGCTCCGATTACCCGGTGCCGTGGGGTCCCCGGTAACGCCGGTGGCGACAATATAGTGAAAATACCGGGCGGCAAGCGCGCATGCGACGAGCCGCCCCATAACGTATCACGCCCGATAATGCTGTATACCTAGCGCGACTCTTCTTTCCTCCGACCCCGCCTTGCCCATGTGGCTCCTTGCAGTGGTAATTATTATTTACATTAATAATGCTAATGCGTATGATTCTCGTTTTCTTTTCTGTCTTATTTAATCTTTTTAAGTGACAATGTAACATTAAGTTATTTCAGGCTAAACAACCTATAAATCAATAAGACCCATGAGTATGTGAGCAAAAATATAACCGGTTTCATGGAGAATAGTGATGTTGCTGTTTGTTTCGAAGAGTAAGGCTAGCGAAGCGATGGGAAGGTTTAATCATTCAGGTTCGAGATATTTATTGCCCGTTGCCGCCGCCCTGATCTCTTCTTGGTATCACATGGCCGCCGCGGACGAGCCGGGCGGGGCGAAAAACGCCGATGACACCCTGGTGGTCACCGGCAGGCCAAGCGGCAATACCAGCGGCGGCCAGCAAGATTACAGCGTGCCGGTGACCACCGCCGGCACCAAAATGCTGCTGGCGCCGCGGGATATTCCCCAGTCAGTGAGCATCATCACCCAGCAGCGCATGCAGGATCAGGATCTGCAAACCCTTAATGATGTGCTGAGCAATACCATCGGTATCTCACCGGAAATCATCGATTCCGATCGCGTCAGCTATTATTCCCGCGGTTTTCCCATCACCCGATATTTGTTTGACGGTATTCCCACTACCGTTGATCAGCTGTGGAACTTCGGCGATGCGGGTTCGGATACCGCCATCTATGACCGTATAGAAGTGGTGCGGGGCGCCACCGGCCTGCTCACCGGGTCGGGGGATCCCTCCGCCTCCGTCAATATGGTGCGTAAACATGCCGACAGCCGCGAATTCCAGGGTTCCGTCACCGGCAGCTACGGCAGCTGGGACAAACAACGAATGGTGCTGGACCTTTCCGGCCCGCTCTCGGCGTCCGGCAACGTGCGCGGCCGGGTTATCGCCGGCTATCAGGATAATGACAGCTTCCTTGACCGCTACCATTACCGTAAAAAGTTTCTTTACGGCGTGGTGGACGCCGATCTGACCGATGCCACCACCTTATCCCTGGGTTACGATTTCCAGGAAAACCATGCGTCGGACCCCACCTGGGGAGGCTTGCCCACCTGGTATAGCGACGGCAGCCGTACGCACTTCCATCGCAGCTTTAACCCGGCGCCGGACTGGAGCTATAACAACCAGCTGTCGAGAAAGGTATTTGCCAATCTTGCCCATCATTTTGACAATGGCTGGGAGGCGCGCGTTAACGGCACCCATGCTGAAACCGATTTTGATTCCAAGCTGATGTATGCCGCCGGTTTTCCCGACAAGGAGAGCGGTACCGGGGTGACGGCCTACGGTGGATGGAATACCGGCGTACGCAAGGTGGATTCCGTCGATACCTATGCCAGCGGACCCTTTGACCTGTTTGGCCGCCGGCACAAGCTGATCGTCGGCGCCAGCTACAGCAGGCAAAATAACCGCTACTACAACTCCCAGGCCACCCTGAGCGAGTCCGATATCGGTGATTACAACAATTGGAACGGCGACGTGGCGGACCCGGTCTGGAGCCCCTGGGTGGATTATTCCAGTGATACGATACGGCAAAAATCGTTCTATACCGCCGCTCGCTTCTCCCTGGCGGATCCCCTGGCCCTGATTGTGGGCGCCCGTTACACCGATTGGCGCGCCGAGGGCACCACCGCCGATGCCGATAAAAGCGACGTCACGCCTTATGCCGGCCTGATTTATGATATTAACGACACCTGGTCCGCTTATGCCAGCTACACCTCCATCTTCCAGCCGCAGACCTACAGGGACCTGAATAAAAACTATCTGGACCCTACGGTGGGGAAAAACTATGAAACCGGCCTGAAAGGCGACTGGAATGACGGTCGCCTGACGGCGTCTGCCGCGGTGTTCCGCACGGAACAGAACCATGTGGCGGTGGATGAAAATACCTATATCCCGGGTACTACCGAAGAGGCCTATCGCGCGGTTAACAATACCGTCAGCAAAGGGGTTGAATTTGAGGTGAACGGCGCGGTAACCGACCGTCTGCAACTGACGTTCGGCGGTTCCCGCTATGTCGCCAAAGACGGTGACGGTAATGCCGTCAACTCTTTCCTGCCCCGCACGTCGCTGAAATTCTTTACCCGCTATCAGCTGCCGGTATTGCCGGATCTCACCGTGGGCGGCGGCGTGAACTGGCAGAATCATACCTGGCAAAGTGACTACGGCCCGTTGGGGATGACGCGGGTGGAGCAGGGCAGCTATGCGCTGGTTAACCTGTTCGGGCGCTACCAGGTCAGCCGCCAGCTTTCGGTACAGGCCAATATCAACAACCTGTTTGATAAGGAGTATTACGACTATCTCGCTTCTTACGCCGTCTACGGCACGCCTCGCAGCGTCTCGGTGACGCTGAACTATACCTTCTGACGGCGCGGGATAATGTCCGGATGGGAGGCCTTTGGCTAAAACGTGACAACGTCACTTGGTGTAGCGCACTATACTCGTTCAGTGGCGTGGCAGAAGGCATCATATCCGGACAAAGGCAACCTTGATGCCCGCCGCGTTGACATCCCAAAGGTTAATTGCTCTGGTCATCGGCGGTATCAACCAAATATTGCACTGCCTTTAAGACATTATATCTTACATTTATTTTAAATATTCCCTGAATTGCCGACTAATCTTAATCGGTAAATTTATTGATTCCCCTCATCCTTTTATCAGCCGCGGCGGCTCCTGCCGGCGGCTGGTTCCACATGGCTTTAATTAAGAAGAATGAATAATGGCGATAACGGTAGGTAGTCGTAAAGTGGGCCTGGTTCCGGTAACCCTGATGGTTTCCGGCAATATCATGGGGTCCGGGGTGTTCCTGTTGCCGGCGAATCTCGCCGCCACGGGGGGGATAGCCATTTATGGCTGGATAGTCACCATCATCGGCGCGCTGGCGCTGTCCATAGTGTATGCGAAAATGTCTTCCATCGATGACAGCGCCGGCGGCTCTTATGCCTACGCCAGGCGCGCCTTCGGCCCCTTTATCGGCTATCAGACCAATCTGCTGTATTGGCTGGCCTGCTGGATCGGGAATATCGCCATGGTGGTCATCGGCGTCGGTTACCTCAGCTACTTCTTCCCTGTCCTTAAAGAGCCGATGGTGCTGACAATAACCTGCATCGCCGTATTATGGCTGTTTGTCATCCTGAACATCATCGGGCCGAAAATGATCACCCGCGTGCAGGGCGTCGCCACCGTATTGGCGTTGATCCCCATTCTGGCCATCGCCATCTTCGGCTGGTTCTGGTTCAAGGGCGATACCTATATGGCGGCCTGGAACGTCAGCGGCAAGGGGACCTTCGGCGCCATCCAAAGCACCCTGAGCATCACGCTGTGGTCATTCATCGGCGTGGAAAGCGCATCGGTGGCGGCGGCGGTAGTGGAAAACCCTAAGCGCAACGTCCCGATTGCCACCATCGGCGGCGTGTTGATTGCCGCCGTTTGCTACGTCCTCTCCACCACCGCCATCATGGGCATGATTCCGAACGCCGCGCTCAGGCTGTCCACTTCGCCGTTCGGCGACGCCGCCCGCATGGCGCTGGGTAATACCGCCGGCGCCATCGTGACCGCCTGCGCCGCCATCGGCTGCCTGGGCTCGCTGGGGGGCTGGACGTTACTGGCCAGCCAAACCGCCAAGGCCGCGGCGGATGACGGCCTGTTTCCCGCCATTTTCGGCAAGGTCAATAAAAACGGCGTGCCGGCCGCCGGGCTGCTGATACTTGGGGTACTGATGACGCTGTTTCAAATCACCACCATCTCCCCGAACGCCACCGCGCAGTTCGCTCTGGTCTCTTCCGTTTCAGTGATCTTTACCCTGGTGCCCTATCTTTATACCTGCGCCGCATTGCTGCTGGTGGGACACGGGCATTTGGGCAGCCAGCTGAAAATGTACAGCGCCATTACCCTGATCGCGTTTGTGTACTGCATCTGGGCCGTGGTGGGCTCGGGAGCGCAAGAGGTCATGTGGTCATTCGTCGCCCTGATGGTGATTACCGCCATGTACACCCTCAACTATAACCGCCGCCATCAAAACCCTTTCCCTGGATCAACCGCTTAAACAGGATTAACCCGGTTTCGGATAAAGGATTCTCATGTTGATTAAAACGAAAAGGAACCGGATATGATTGAGTTAACCCGCCAAAAAAAACGTAAGG
Organism: Sodalis ligni; assembly: GCF_016865525.2. Taxonomy (NCBI): domain Bacteria; kingdom Pseudomonadati; phylum Pseudomonadota; class Gammaproteobacteria; order Enterobacterales; family Bruguierivoracaceae; genus Sodalis; species Sodalis ligni. The sequence goes on from NZ_CP075169.1 coordinate 2,822,860, forward strand.
TCCTGGTGGTGGACAGTAATCTCCCCGACGGCGGCACCGCCAACGGACGCGCCGTCAATGAGCTGGTGGTGGCGCTGGAAGATAATAATCTGCAGGCGATCCGCGCCGCCACCTTCGAGGACGGCGAGGCCACCATCGGCTCGGATGCCTCCATTTGCTGCGTATTTGTCGATTGGACCTCCGGCGGCAATGACGACGCGTCCCATAGCCAGGCGTCGGCTTTATTGACCGCCATACGCGCGCGCAATAAAAACCTGCCGGTGATGCTGATGGCCGAACACTCCTGCATTGATACCCTTACCCTTGAAACCATGCAAATGGTGAACGAGTTTGTCTGGATGCATGAGGATACCGCGGAATTTATCGCCGCCCGCGCCGTATCGCTTATCAGGAAATACTACGATCAGCTGCTGCCGCCGTTTACCCGCGCGCTGTTCGATTACACCCGCAACTCGCCGGAGTATTCCTGGGCCGCTCCGGGACACCAGGGCGGCGTCGCTTTTACCAAAACCGCGGTGGGACGTGAGTTCCTCGATTTTTTCGGCGAGAACCTCTTTCGTACCGATACCGGCATCGAGCGCGGTTCCCTGGGCTCCCTGCTGGATCACAGCGGCCCCATCAAAGACTCCGAAGCCTATGCGGCGAGGATTTTCGGTGCGCACCGCAGTTACTCCGTGCTTAACGGCACCTCCGGCTCCAATCGCGCGGTGATGGCGGCGGCTATCGGCGACCGTCAAATCGCGCTGTGCGATCGCAACTGCCATAAATCCATTGAGCAGGGCCTGGTAATGACCGGGGCGCTACCGGTCTTTTTTATCCCGACCCGTAATCGCTACGGCATTATCGGCCCGATTCCGAAAACGCAGCTCACCGCCAGGGCCATCAAGGATAAAATAGCCCGGCATCCCCTTAAGGCGCTGGCCGAGAGCCTAAAGCCCACCTACGCGGTGATCACCAACTGTACCTACGACGGTATGTGCTACAACGCCGCCCAGGCTCAGACGCTGCTGGCGAAAAGCGTTGATCAGATTCATTTTGATGAAGCCTGGTATGCCTACGCCCGGTTTAACCCCCTTTACCGCGACCGGTTCGCCATGCGCGGCGATCCGGCGGCCCACGACCCGGATGGCCCGACGGTTTTCGCTACCCAGTCCACCCATAAGCTGCTGGCGGCCCTGTCGCAGGCGTCTTATATCCATATCCGCAATGGCAAAATCCCGGTGGAGCACTCGCGTTTTAACGAATCCTATATGCTGCAGGCCACCACCTCGCCGCTTTACGCCATTATTGCCGCCAATGAAGTGGGTGCCGCGATGATGGACGGCCCGCAGGGGGAATCGCTGACCCAGGAAGTGATCAACGAGGCGGTGGATTTCCGGCTCGCCTTGGCCAAAGCCCACGCCGAACTACAGGGGAAAGGGGAATGGTTCTTTTCCCCCTGGAACGCGCCGGAGGTAACAGACCGCGTTACCGGCAAAAAAATTCCGTTTATGAACGCCTCAAAACGGCAGTTGACCACCGACCCGGATTGCTGGGTATTAAAACCCGGCGAAGCCTGGCATGGTTTTGGGCAGATCGACGATGGCTGGTGCATGCTGGATCCCATCAAGGCCGGCATTCTGTCGCCGGGCATGGGGGATAACGGCGAGATGCTTGACAACGGCATCCCCGCGGCGATGGTCACCGCTTTTCTCGGGCAAAACGGTATTGTCCCCTCCCGCACCACGGATTTTATGGTGCTTTGCCTGTTCTCGGTGGGCGTAACCAAAGGCAAATGGGGGACCTTGATCAACGTCCTGCTGGAATTTAAACAGCACTATGATAACAACAGTCCGCTGACGCTGTGCCTGCCGGACCTGGCCGCCGCCAACGCCGCGCGCTATGCGGGCCGGGGACTGAAGGATCTCTGCGACGAGATGTTTGCTTACATGAAAACCAGCCAGATGGATAAATTGCAGTCCGCGGCCTTCGGCAAACTGCCGGTGCCGGTAAAGCTGCCACGGGCGGCGTTCCAGGATCATATGGCCGGGCGCTGTGAACATCTGACGCTGGATAAACTGGCCGGACGGGTCTCGGCGGTAGGCGTAATTCCTTATCCGCCGGGCATCCCGATAGTGATGCCCGGCGAAAGTTTCGGCGCAGAGGATGAGCCGTGGCTAGGTTACATCCACAGCATCGCCGACTGGGGTAAAAAATTCCCTGGTTTCGAAAAAGAGCTGGAGGGGGCGCAGTATGACGACGGCGAATACCGCATCTGGGTATTGAAAGACGAAATCATCCGGTGAATACCCGACGAAAACTGTAGGTTATGATCACATCAATCGTCACAAAACCATACTATTTTACAAGATAAGCCTCTGGCTTCTGGTGATTATGGAGTGCCGCAGTACTAACGAATTGATAAAGCGACCCTTGCCGGCGATATCGCGGCCGGGGTGTTCTTTCCCATCAACGATAGGGCATATTCATGGATCATATTGTGTATGTTGTTGACGACGATAATTCGGTAAGACATTCCATTGTCAGGTTGCTACAGTCGGAAGGCTTCCATGTAGCTGATTTTGCTTCAGTGCAGGCGTTTCTTAAGCAGCATTTCAGTCATATTCCCTGTTGCGTTATTGTTGATATGAACGTGCCGGTGTCGGATGGGTTTGACGTGATGGAGGCGCTGGGAAAAACCGGCCGGGCGTTTCCGGTGATTTTTATCACCGGCTATGGCACCATCCCGTTGTCGGTAAAAGCGATGAAGGCCGGCGCCTATGAGTTTTTAACCAAGCCCATCGATCCCGGGCAATTGCTGAGCGCGGTCCGGGAGGGCTGCTGACGGCCGAGAAAAACCTCTCCTTTTACCATGAGCTATCAAGCCTTGCCGAGCGCCATCAAACCCTGACGCCCCGGGAACGCGAAGTGCTTGGCTTGGCCATAGGCGGATTGCTTAATAAGCAGATAGCCACGGCGCTGGGGGTCAGTGAAATCACCGCCAAGGTGCATAAACGGCGGGTGATGGAGAAAATGCAAACCCGATGCCTGGCTGATTTGGTCAGGGCGGCGGAGCGCCTGCATATCGTCAAGTCCCAGAGCCGCTAACGGCGGCGCCTGGACGGGCGTCCCCCCGGCGTTGCCGCCGGGGCGAACCCGCCATGCCGTTGCTCAAACCTGTAGGTGATTTTCGAGGAACAAGACCCATGAACACCCAAGAGATGTCCGATCCCCGCGCCGCCCTCAAAAAATTGTCCGGCGCGCTGCGCAAATTGCACAAGACGCTGGTTGATCTGGAAACCGGGCGCTTTGGCCCGGTGGGCAGTCCCTTTGAGCATCTGCAACTGCTCACCGGCCACCCGCAGTTCGCCTGGCTGAGGCGGATTTCGGAGATCGTAGTGGAATTGGATGAACGGCTGGATGACAAGGAGGATATCGATACGGCGGCTATCGTTGCCTATAAAACCGTGGTCGAGCGCCTGTTGTCGCCGCCGGAAAGCGACGATGATTTTTATCGCAAATATGTGAAGGCTCTGCAGGAATCAACCGAGGCGGCAATTTCCCACGGCGAACTGCGTCAGGTGCTGTCCTTGCTTGCCGCTCCGTCGGATCCGGCATCCGGCCGCCAGGCCTAGGGGATTCGTCTGATGGCGCACAACCGGTAATGGCTCATTGAACCGGTATTCAGCCGTCCCCGCTGGCATCCTTTCCCATGGCGCGCATGCGCTGCCAATTGCCCGGCGGCGTACCTATAACGGATTTGAATACCCGGGAAAAATGGCTTTGATCGGTAAAGCCGCACTCCAGGGCGATTTGCGTCAGGCTTTGCTCATGGCGGCCAAGCAGTTCCTGGGCCTTTTGAATGCGCATCTTTTGCAGCCAGGCATAGGCTGAGTTGCCGGTGCTGTTTTTGAAATAGCGGGCAAAGTGCGCCCGCGATAGCCGGCACTCTTGGGCTATCTGCTCCAGAGATACCCCTTTGGCCATATTCAGCAGCATATACTCTTTCGCCCGTTGCTCCTGCCACGGCGCCAATCGGCCTTTTCGCCGGCTCCATTCCGGCGGCGCGTTGCCGTAAGCCGCCGTGAGGTGCGCCAGCAGCGCCAGGGAAAGATGCTCAATAAGAAAATCCGATGCGCCGTCGGGCATATCCATCAAGGGTATCAGCGCCTGCGCCAGGTGGAACATCACCGGGTCGGTGGTGCCGGGCGGACAATCGAAGCGGGCAACGCGTTTTTGCCCGCTGTCATAGGTGAATTCGTCCAGGGCCTGGCGGGGGATAACCAAACGGACATTATCAAAAGGGCTCAGATGCTGGCAGCGCCAGTCCTCGGTAAGATCGGTAATGGCAACCGCCTGTTTCACATGGCCGCCGGTATGGATAAGCCGGCCATCGTGCCACAGCTTGTGCAGCCTGAAATCCGCAAGCTGGACAATCACCGCAAAAGCCTCGCCGCAAGGTATGGTAATAACAGGCGCATTTTCAAGGGGCAGGGTGTCCGCGTGCCGGCTGGCATAAAAGCGAACGGAGCCGGCGTGAAGCGACATGCGGTTGGATAAGATCATGGAAGTTCCAATCCTTACCTGCAGGCAGGCCAAGAAAATATATACCGTAACATTAGGCATCATTTTGTTAACAGTAAACTATAAATTTCCTGACAAATCTGCACAGGGTTGCAAAAACCGGCGTGAAGGGCGGTTTACCCGCATTTGGGGCGGGAGGGCAGGCGGGCGAATCAGAATTTGACTATCAATATACCCGTCATCGAATTATTTAGGGTATAACTCATCCGGCGGCGGTTTTTCTCCTCCCGCCGGCGGCGTGCCGCTGATCTTCGGCACGCACTCATGGCGAAACCACGCCAGGGTCAGCGGTTGCCGGTTAATCAGCCGCTTGCAAACCGGGACAAGCTGCTCACCCACCAGCATGCCCAGCAGCCCCAGCAGCGCAGGCACCGGCGGCGCGGGTGAATGCACCTGCAATAAAGAATAAATGATACCGGCCAATATGCCGGTTACCAGGGAAACCAGGTAGGGTTTCATCACTTTCCTCATATTACCGCTGCGGCTGCGCGCCGACAGAGTGGCTGCCGGGCGGGGCCGCCGCCGCGTGCCGCGCCACCTGGCTGATAAGCTGCTCCCCTGCCAGCATGCCCAGCAGACCGATAAGGGCGATGGCGGGCGGCGCGGGGGAACGCACCTTGAGCAGGGCGTAAACCAGGCCTATGAGTACGCCTGTGCCCATGGAAATAAGATAGACTTTCATGGTCGTTTCCCTTAGCGTCGTCCGCGTAAGCCGGAACGTAAGACCTCTGAGGCCGGCCAGTACCCTTGTCGCCCGGACGCAATATCGCTCCGCCACCGGAGGGATATGCCGCCTGGCCGGCAGACTACTGCGCGGCTTAAGGGTAAGTTATCTGGCCGGTACCGGCGCCAGCGTACGGTGTTCGCCGTGGATGCGTTCAGGGGCGTTATGGACCATGGTATAGGCATAGTCCACTCCCATGCCGTAGGCGCCGGAATGCTCCTTGACGATGGACATTACGGCGTCGTAGGTCTCTTTGCGCGCCCAATCCCGCTGCCACTCCAGCATGACCTGCTGCCAGGTCACCGGAATCACGCCGGCCTGGATCATCCGCTGCATGGCATAATCATGTGCTTCCTTTGATGTTCCCCCCGAGGCATCGGCCACCATATAGATTTCATATTGTCCTTCGGCCATGGCGCATAAAGCGAAACTGTTATTGCACACTTCGGTCCATAAACCGGAAACCACCACCTTTTTCTTACCGTTGGCCGCCAGGGCATCGCGTACTTTCTGATCGTCCCAGGAATTCATGGAAGAACGCTCGAGAATGTCATGGGTGGGAAAGACGTCCAGCAGTTCGGGGTAGGTATGGCCGGAAAAACTCAATGTTTCCACCGTGGTGATGGTGGTGGGAATGCCGAATGTCTTGGCGGCTTTCGCCAATGCCACCACGTTGTTCTTTAACGCCTGCCGATCCATGGACTGCACGCCGAACGCCATTTGCGGCTGTTGGTCGATGAAGATCATTTGACAGTTCGTGGGGTCAGTACATCAAGTTTAGAGTCAATCATAATGATATCCATTGAGGTTTGAGTAATGGAATCGCCGGAGTATCCGCGGCGCGTCGATAAAGCCGATAGCGGCCAGGACGGCTTTTCGCTATTAAACGGCATGGTAGGGCGTCTGGGCGGGAGAGACTATTATCTCTATGTATAACCCAGGCGGCGCCATTATCTCTTTGTATAACTAGACGCTGCTCCGGCATGCCGACCATAATCCGGTCATTGCCCATGCCGCGCGGGCCCTCACTGCTTCGGAGGTTTTATGGTTTCGCCTGATAAAGCTGAGTTAATCCTTACCAACGGGAAATTTCATACCCTCGATCGGCAAAAGCCCCTGGCCGATGCGGTCGCCGTCAGCAACGGTAAATTTCTGGCAGTGGGGACCCGCGCCGAGGTGATGCGCCACGGCGGCGATCAAACCAAGGTGATTGACCTGGGCGGACGGACGGTTATCCCCGGTTTAAACGATTCCCACCTGCATCTTATCCGCGGCGGACTGAACTATAACCTCGAATTGCGCTGGGAAGGGGTGCCGTCGCTGTCCGATGCTCTGGCCATGCTGAAAAAGCAGGCGGATCGCACGCCACAGCCGCAATGGGTAAGGGTGGTGGGAGGCTGGACCGAATTCCAGTTTGCGGAACGGCGCATGCCGACCCTGGATGAACTGAACGCGGCGGCGCCGGATACGCCGGTGTTTGTGCTGCATCTTTACGATCGCGCCTTGCTTAACCGGGCGGCGCTGCGGGTGGTGGGCTATACCAAGGACACTCCCAATCCCCCCGGCGGCGAAATCCAGCGCGACCAGGCGGGCAACCCCACCGGTATGCTGATTGCCAGGCCCAATGCCATGATTCTTTACGCTACCCTGGCCAAAGGGCCGGTCCTGCCGTTGGAATACCAGGTGAATTCTACCCGGCAGTTCATGCGCGAGCTTAACCGTCTGGGCCTCACCAGCGTTATCGACGCCGGCGGCGGCTTTCAGAACTATCCCGATGATTACAAAGTGGTGGATCAATTGGCGAAGGAGGGACAACTGACCCTGCGCATCGCCTATAACCTGTTTACCCAGCGCAAGGGCGGCGAGCTGGAGGATTTCACGCGCTGGACCGATATGGTGACGCCCGGACAGGGGGATGATTTTTACCGGCAGAACGGCGCCGGGGAGATGCTGGTGTTTTCCGCCGCCGATTTTGAGGACTTCCTCGAACCCCGGCCCGATCTGCCCCCCGCCATGGAGAACGAGCTGGAGGCGGTGGTCAGGCATCTGGTGAGCCAGCGCTGGCCGTTCCGGCTGCATGCCACCTATAACGAATCCATCAGCCGGATGCTGGACGTTTTCGAAAAGGTGAACAAGGATATTCCGTTTGACGGCCTGCACTGGTTTTTCGATCATGCCGAGACTATTACCGCCAAAAATATCGAGCGGGTGCGGGCCTTGGGAGGCGGTATCGCCATCCAGCATCGGATGGCGTTCCAGGGAGAATATTTTGCCGAGCGCTACGGCGCGGAAGCTGCCGCCCAGACGCCGCCGGTGGCGCGCATGCTGGAGATGGGCATTCCGGTGGGGGCCGGTACCGATGCCACCCGGGTGGCCAGCTATAATCCCTGGACCGCGCTGTACTGGCTGGTCTCCGGCCGTACGGTGGGCGGCATGAAGCTGTTCGACAGCCTGAACCGGCTGTCCCGCGATACCGCGTTGGAGTTATATACCGCGGGCAGCGCCTGGTTTTCCACCGAACAGGGCAAAAAAGGACATATCGAGGCCGGCCAACTGGCGGATCTGGCGGTGCTGACGGCGGATTTTTTCGCTATTCCGGAAGAGGATATCAAAGCCATTGAATCGCTGATGACCGTGGTGGGCGGCAAGGTGGTCTATGCCGCCGGTGAATTATCTTCCCATGGCCCGGCGGCGATCCCGGTATTGCCGGAGTGGTCTCCCGTTACTCTGGTGCCGGGGCATTATCGGCAGCTCCCCGCCGCCGGCGCCTGCCTGTTGCCCCATAGCTGCATCGGCGCCTGCGGCGTTCATGGCCACGCCCATGACAGTGCCCGGCGTTCGGCGGTACCGGTATCGGATCACTCCGGGTTCTGGGGCGCGCTGGGCTGCAGCTGCTTTGCGTTTTAACAGCATGAAAATCTTAGCGACGGCGGCTCCGGCTCCGCCCATCGATCTGGGTTTGCTGTTCCTGCGGCTCGCCGGCTGCTTCATGCTGCTGTATGTGCATGGCATACCCAAGGTGCTGCATTTTAATGAACAGCTGGCGCACATCGAAGATCCGTTTGGCCTGGGGCCTTATATGAACCTGCTGCCGGCCATTTTCGCCGAGGTGGTGTGCCCGATTTTCATCATATTGGGGGTGGCCGCGCGGCTGGCCTGCCTGCCCATTATCGCGGTGCTGCTGGTGGCCATGCTGGCGGTCCATCCCGAATGGACGGTGGAACAGGGGCAGTTCGGCTGGCTGCTGCTGATCATTTTCATCACGCTGGCGCTGTGCGGTCCGGGACGGTGGCGCATCCGGTCGGGCTACAGAGAGGAAATCCATGACAGACGCCCAGGATAGCGGGTCCGGCGCCACCCCCGCCACGCCGGCCACCGGTGGTTTTTCCCCCTGGAGTCCGCTGCGGCAGCCGGTCTTTCGTATGCTGTGGATTGCCACTGTGGTGTCCAATATCGGTTCATGGATGAGCGATGTGGGCACCAGCTGGATGATGCTGCTGCTGAATTCCGACCCGCTGTGGGTGGCGATGGTGCAGGCCGCCGGCAGTCTGCCGATGTTTCTGTTCGCATTGCCTTCCGGGGTCATGGCCGATATCGTCGACCGCCGCCGCTATCTGCTGTTCTCGCAGCTTTGGGTGTTTATCGCCGCCGCCGGCCTGGGCCTGCTGGCGCTCACCGGCCATGTGACGCCCATCGGCCTGCTGGCGGCGGCATTTTTGCTCAGCACCGGGGCGGCCATGAGTTCGCCGCCGTTTCAGGCCATTGTGCCGGATTTGGTAATAAAAACCGAGCTGCCGGCGGCCATTGCCCTCAACTCCCTGGGGATCAATATCAGCCGCGCCATCGGACCGGCCCTGGGGGGGCTGATATTGTCCTTTGCCGGGCCGGGGGTGGTATTTTTGCTCAATGCGCTGTCGGTGTTGGGGGTGGGTTTTGTCCTCTATCGCTGGAAGGCCGAACCCACCATCCAGCGGCTGCCTCCCGAGCATTTTTTTTCCGCCGTGCGGGTGGGGCTGCGCTATGTACATTCCGCGCCGGTTTTGAGGAACGTACTGGTGCGCGCCCTGGCGTTTTTCCTGTTCGGCAGCGCCGGCTGGGCCCTGCTGCCGCTGGTGGCGCGGCGCGAACTGGGGCTGGGGCCGGGGGGCTACGGCATTCTGCTGGCGTCCATCGGCATCGGCGCGGTGTGCGGCGCCATACTGCTGCCGGGTCTGCGGAAAAAACTCTCCCCGGACCGCCTGACGGTGACGGCCAGCCTGCTGTTTGCCCTGACCATGCTGGCCCTGGCTTTTATCCGATATTTCTGGGTTTTAACCGCTATTGAGTTTTTTACCGGCTTCGCCTGGATTACTATCCTATCAACCCTCAACGTCGGCGCGCAGCGCAGCGCGGCCCGCTGGGTCAAGGCTCGCGCCCTGGCGGTTTATCTTACCGTGTTCTTCGGTTCCATGACGCTGGGCAGCGCCATTTGGGGACAGCTGGCGTCTAAAACCGGTATCCGGACCGCCCTCTGCGCGGCGGCGGTCGGCATGATCCTCGCCTCCGCCGCCGCACTGCGCTGGCGCTTGGATAAAGATCCCGATTTGAACCTGGACGCCAGTGAACATCCCCTGGCCCCGGCGCCGGACATCCGGCAGGAAAGGGGGCCGGTGATGGTCAGCATCGAATATGAGATAGACCCGGCCCAGGCAAGGGCGTTTATGCTGGCCGTCCAGGAAATGCGCCGGGTGCGGCGGCGCGGGGGCGCTATGACCTGGGCGGTTTACGAAGATGTCCAACTGCCGGGCACCTTCGTGGAAGTGTTCGTGGTGGGCTCCTGGCTTGAGCATCTGCGGCAGCATGAACGCCATACCGTGAACGACCGGCTTATCCAAAGCCGGGTGCAGGCCTTTCACCGCGGGAGCGTTCCGCCGGTGGTACGCCACATGGTGGCCCCCGGTTAACCGGGGCGGGCCTGACGCGAAAGTCTTTATCCAAACTGGTTACCAATGCCAGACATAGTGACATGTCATCATTTCAATTACTCACCTGTGGAGAAAATCATGAGTACTATCACTACCAATGACGGCACCAGCATTGCTTATAAAGATTGGGGCAGCGGCCAGCCCATTGTATTCTCCCACGGCTGGCCCCTGGCGGGTGATGCCTGGGAGGCGCAGATGCTCTTTTTCGGCCAGAAAGGCTTTCGGGTGATAGCCCACGATCGCCGGGGGCACGGTGCCTCCGATCAACCCTGGCAGGGCAACAATATGGATCAGTATGCCGACGATCTGGCTGAGCTGATTGATGAGCTTGATTTGCAGGATGTGATCCTGGTGGGGCACTCCACCGGCGGCGGAGAAGTGGCCCACTATATCGGCCGTCACGGCACATCCCGCGTCGCCCGCGTCGTGCTGGTGGGCGCCGTTCCGCCGCTGATGCTGAAGACGCCGGAGAATCCGGAAGGCACGCCGCTGGAGGTCTTTGACGGCATCCGTAAGGGCACGGCTCTGGATCGCTCGCAGTTCTTTCTCGATCTGGCCCTGCCGTTTTATGGCTTCAACCGCGAGGGCGTTAAATTGAATCAAGGCTTGCAGGAGTCGTTCTGGCGTATGGGCATGCAGGGGGGGATTAAAGGGGAGTACGATTGCGTGCATGAGTTTTCCGAGGTGGATTACACCGCCGACCTGCTGAAAATCGATAAACCCACGCTGATTATTCACGGTGATGACGATCAAATCGTACCTATTGCCGCGGCGGGCCTGAAGAGCGCCAAACTGGTCAAAGGCGCCCAGCTGAAAGTTTACCCCGGCGGCTGTCACGGTTTGGCGCAGCTGCATGCCGAACAATTCAACGCGGATCTGCTGGCGTTTATCAAAGGCTAGTGCGCCGCCGTGCATCTTCTCCTTTGAGGGCGTTGTTAAAAAGTAACGTGCTACCGTGCCCGCGCCGGTGATAAAACCGGGGCGGTGCATTCCGGAGCCAAGGGCGTTCGGCTCCGCTTTCAAATCCTCCCGCGGCATAAAGGCGCATTTGCCGTTGAATAATGCTTTTTAAGGCGGCGAAAAGCCCTGGTTTGCCCCGCGGCGCTGGATTATGCTGAGGTTTTAGCGCACACGGGAGATAACATGACCGTCAGCCTGATGATCGCCAACCGGCAAACCTGGTTCGGCACCGGCAGTATCAACCAACTGGTTCCCCTATTGCAGTCCGATGCGCGGCCCACGCTGCTGTTCAGCTGCCGATCCTTCCTCGGGGGCGCGGTTTATGCGGGCTTGGCGGATACGCTGGTGCCGCTGCTGGCCAGTACCGAGATAGTGAGTCATGAGGCGTCGCCGCAGGATATTGACCGCTGGGTGGCCCGCTGGCGCGGCAAGGTGCTGCGGGTGGTGGCTATCGGCGGCGGCAGCGTGCTGGATGCCGCCAAGGCGTTTGCCGCCCTGGCGGAGCATCCGCTGCCGGCCTTGCGCTATATGGAAAAGGTCGGGGACAGCAAGGTGAGCGGCGCGACCCTGCCGCTTATCGCCATTCCCACCACCGCCGGTACCGGCAGCGAAGTGACGCAGAATGCCGTTATCACCGACACTCTGGTCCATAAGGTGAAGGCGTCGCTGCGCCACAACAACTTTGTGCCGCAGGCGGCGATCCTGGATCCGCAACTGCTGGCGGGGACGCCGGACCGGGTGCTGGCCTATTGCGCCATTGATGCCTTTACTCACCTTTTTGAATCCTACCTGTCCAAAACCGCCGGCAGCCTGTCTCGCGAGATGTCCCTCACCGGTATCCGCCTCTTTCTGCAGGCGTGGCCGGCATTAAACCGCAGTGATGCCGCCCGTGAAGCCATTATGCAGGCATCCTATCTGGGGGGACTGACGCTGAGCATGGCGGGACTGGGGGTTATACACGGCATCGCCGGCGAGGTCGGCGCGCTGCGCGGCTATCATCATGGCCAGGTGTGCGGCCGGCTGCTGTTGCCGTTTCTGGATCTGCTGGCGGCAAGCGAACAGCCGCAACAGCGGGCGCTGATGGCGGAACTGGCCATGCGTCTGTTTCCCGATGAACAGGGCAGTCCGGAACGCTATTTGCGGGCATTCATTACCCGCAACGCCGTTGCCCCGTTTTGGCGGGAGGATTTGCCCCTGAGCCCCCAGGAGCTGGCGGTGAGCCTGGAAAAATCCAACAGCAAGAATTCACTGCTTGAGTATTCATCGGCGCAGCGCCGGGAAATGATAGAAGGGGCCTTTCGCATCGAGGAGTGAAGTGAGGTTTCTTGCCGGCATCCCGTTCCGATCGCGTCCTTTAACACGTTTGTTGTACGATCGGTGATAGCGGGCCTAGCGTGCCATGAGGCGCTCGGTCGGGCGGGAAAACCACGCCCGATTCGACCTCATTGGCGCGCTCTCCCTTTAACACGTTTGTTGCACGATCGGTGATTGCGGGCCTAGCGTGCCATGAGGCGCTCGGTCGGGCGGACAACAACGCCCGATTCGACCTCATTGGCGCGCTCTCCCTTTAACACGTTTGTTGCACGATCGGTGATGGCGGGCCTAGCGTGCCATGAGGCGCTCGGTCGGGCGGGAAAACTACGCCCGATTCGACCTCATTGGCACGCTCTCCCTTTAACACGTTTGTTGCACGATCGGTGATGGCGGGCCTAGCGTGCCATGAGGCGCTCGGTCGGGCGGGAAAACCACGCCCGATTCGACCTCATTGGCGCGCTCTCCCTTTAACACGTTTGTTGTACGATCGGTGATTGCGGGCCTGGCGTGCCATGAGGCGCTCGGTCGGGCGGGAAAACCACGCCCGATTCGACCTCATTGGCGCGCTCTCCCTTTAACACGTTTGTTGTACGATCGGTGATAGCGGGCCTGGCGTGCCATGAGGCGCTCGGTCGGGCGGGAAAACCACGCCCGATTCGACCTCATTGGCGCGCTCTCCCTTTAACACGTTTGTTGCACGATCGGTGATGGCGGGCCTAGCGTGCCATGAGGCGCTCGGTCGGGCGGGAAAACCACGCCCGATTCGACCTCATTGGCGCGCTCTCCCTTTAACACGTTTGTTGCACGATCGGTGATGGCGGGCCTAGCGTGCCATGAGGCGCTCGGTCGGGCGGGAAAACCACGCCCGATTCGACCTCATTGGCGCGCTCTCCCTTTAACACGTTTGTTGCACGATCGGTGATGGCGGGCCTAGCGTGCCATGAGGCGCTCGGTCGGGCGGGAAAACCACGCCCGATTCGACCTCATTGGCGCGCTCTCCCTTTAACACGTTTGTTGCACGATCGGTGATGGCGGGCCTGGCGTGCCATGAGGCGCTCGGTCGGGCGGGAAAACCACGCCCGATTCGACCTCATTGGCGCGCTCTCCCTTTAACACGCACTTACTTTGACATGCTCGGTTCCCCTCAGGATAAACTATGGCCCATTCATTGAATGGGCCATATGCCTCAGTCCTTCTGTTCCTCATGCTCTTCCCACGAGCGGGCGCGCGCCACGGCCTTTTGCCAGCCGCGGTAGCGCACATTGCGCTCCACGGTTTCAATGCCGGGATGGAATTCCCGCTCGATAACCGATTTGCTCCTCACCTCGTCCAGATCGTTCCAGAAGCCCACCGCCAGTCCGGCCAGGTAGGCCGCCCCCAGCGCGGTCACTTCCCGCACCGCAGGCCGCTCCACCCGGGTGCCCAGGATATCCGACTGGAATTGCATCAGGAAGTTATTGGCCACCGCGCCGCCGTCCACCCGCAGCGACTTCAGCCGGGCGCCGGAATCCCCCTGCATGGCATCCAGCAAATCCCGGGTCTGGAACGCGATGGACTCAAGCGTCGCGCGGATAATATGGTTGGCGTTGACGCCGCGGGTGATGCCGAAGATGGCCCCGCGCGCATAGGGGTCCCAGTAGGGGGCCCCCAGGCCGGTAAAGGCCGGCACCACGTAGACGCCGTTGGTGTCTTTTACCTTGCAGGCAAAATAATCGCTGTCGGCGGCGTCGCTGATAAGCTTCATTTCATCGCGCAGCCACTGGATGGCCGCGCCGGCGACGAACACCGCCCCTTCCAGCGCATAGTTCACCTCGCCGCGCGGGCCGCAGGCGATGGTGGTCAGCAGGCCGTGTTTCGACCGTACCGCTTCGGTGCCGGTATTCATCAGCAGGAAGCAGCCGGTGCCGTAGGTATTCTTGGCCATGCCCTTCTCGACGCACAGCTGGCCGTACAGCGCGGCCTGTTGGTCGCCGGCGATGCCGGCGATGGGAATACGGATTCCCCCTTTACCGCCGATATTGGTCTGGCCGTAGACCTCCGAAGAGGAGCGCACCGTCGGCAGCATGGAGCGTGGGATATCCAGCACATCCAGCATTTTTTCATCCCAGTCAAGAGCATGGATATTGAACAGCATGGTGCGGGAAGCGTTGGTATAGTCGGTCACATGCACCCGGCCCTGGGTCATGCGCCAAATCAGCCAGGTATCAATGGTGCCGAACAGCAGCTCGCCGCGCCTGGCCCGTTCCCTGGCGCCCTCGACGTTATCCAGGATCCATTTGACCTTGGTGCCGGAGAAATAGGGGTCGATAACCAGCCCGGTGGTTTCACGGACATACTCTTCCAGCCCGTCGTTTTTCAGTTTTTCGCAGATATCGGCGGTGCGGCGGCATTGCCAGACAATGGCGTTGTACACCGGTTTCCCGGTTTCTTTGTCCCATACCACCGCGGTTTCACGCTGGTTGGTGATGCCGATGCCGGCAATCTGGTCGGAGCTGATATCGGCCTTGGCCAGGACCTCCACCAGGGTTGAACTTTGCGACGCCCAGATTTCCATCGGGTCATGCTCCACCCAGCCGGGCTTGGGATAGATTTGAGCGAATTCGCGCTGCGAAACGCTGACGATATTAGCCTCGTGGTCGAGAACAATCGCCCGGGAACTGGTGGTGCCCTGGTCGAGGGCTACAATGTATTTTTTTTCAGATGGCATGATGTTTACCTGCAAAAGTTATCGTTCTTATAAGGGATATTACGCTTTATGCTCGCTGCCGGCGCGGTGCGTCTCTTCCAGTCCGTCTTCGTTTACGGCGCAAGGCAGATAGGGGCCGATAAGCGCACGGTAGCCGAACGCCCCCAGGCAGGCGCCCACCACCGGCGCAATCAGCGGAACCAGGAAGTAGGGAATATCGCGTCCGCCGGTAAAGGCCACTTTGCCCCAGCCGGCCAGATAGGCAAATACCTTGGGTCCGAAATCACGGGCCGGATTGAGGGCGAAGCCGGTCAGCGGTCCCATGGATGCGCCAAGCAGCGCAATGAGCAGGCCGATGAGCAGCGGCGCCAGCGGGCCGCGGGGGATGCCGTTGCCGTCATCGGTCAGCGCCAGGATCAGGCACAGCAGAATGGCGGCGATAACCGTTTCCACAAAGAATGCCTGTATCACGGTGATGTGCGCATTGGGATAGGTGGAAAAAATGCCGGCGAGCTGCAGGCTTTCCACGCTTCCCCGCACCATATGGTTGGCCTGTTCGAAATCAAAAAACAGGTTGTAATAAAGGAAATAGACCACCGCCGCGCCGATAAAGGCACCGAGCATTTGCGCGATAATGTAGGGCAGCAATTTACGGCCTTCGAAATTGCCGAATAGACACAGGGCGATGGAAACCGCCGGATTCAGGTGGGCGCCGGACACCGCGGCGGTGAGATATACCGCCATGGCGACGCCGATGCCCCAGATGATGCTGATTTCCCATTGTCCGAAGCTGGCTCCCGCCACTTTAAGCGCGGCGACGCAGCCGACGCCGAAGAAGATTAACAGAGCTGTCCCAAGAAATTCAGCTATGCACTGGCCTTTTAGCGTGGGCGTTTTTAATTGGCTCATAGACTTTTCCTGCTGGCATATAGGTGGATCAAGGCAGAGTAGGTTCTGCATACCAAAACAGTTGTAACCTAAAGGCATAAGTAGGTATGGAGCGAGTTTATCGTTAACGAGCAAAAACGAGAAATATCGAAATCTAAATGTGTGCAATGCGTCATGAAATGATCGAAAACGACTAATTTTGAGAGATTTCCGCTCATGAGCGAAAATTTTATTTTCGAAACATGAGGCTACGAACCGCGCCCGGCAGGGAGCGGATAAGGAAATGGCCGCGCAAGGAACGCCGGCCTATCTACGGCGGCGCCTTGCGCCTTAAGATAAGGTATTAAACCACAAATCCATCGCCCGGCTTTCCGGGGACAGTCCTTTCGTCACTGAGACGGTTATGACTCCAGCGCCTGCGCCAGCAGGGTGATGGGATGTTCGCAGCGCTTGCCGGTGGACATCTCAATCTGCCATTTGCAGGTCTCGCAGTCCGTCACCACCAGGTCAACGCCGCTCTCTTCAATCTGGCGAAACAGCGGGGCGCCGATGGACTGGGAGCTGGCGTAATTTTCCGACTTGAACCCGTATGTCCCCGCAATGCCGCAGCATTGTGAGTCCAACACCGTCAGCTCCAGACCCGGAATGCGGCGCAACAGTTCAATCGTATAGGCGCCCCAGCCCATTTTTTCCATATGGCAGGGGGTGTGGTACGCCACCCGCAAAGGTGTATGTTTCAGGGGCAGGGTTTTGCCCCCGTCCAGCAGGCGGTAGAGATAACGGGTCGCCAGCTCCACTCGTTCCCGCACCGCCGAGGTATCCACATCCAGCAGATGGGGATATTCATCGCGCAGGGCATAAATACAGCTCGATGAGGTGCCCACCACCGCTATGCCCTGCGTCAGCACCGACTCCCGCAGCGATTCATTATTAACTCTGGCCTGTTTTTGCGCCTGTTGGATAAAGCCGTTGGCAATCAGCGGCACACCGCAGCATTTCTCGCGCTTTAGCAACTGCACGCCGGTACCCACGGCGTTGAAGACCCGGATCAGGTCCTTGCCCAGCTGCGGATGGTTATAATTAACGAAACAGCCGTGAAAAAACGCCACCTGATCCTGATACCGCCGCTGGCTTGCGGCCTGTTGGCGATACCAGCGGCGAAAGGTGCCGAAGGAGTATTTCGGCAGCGTACGGCGATGATCTATCTTCAAGGCGCTGTCCAGCAGACGGCGGACCGGCGCCAGGCCGGTGGCGATATTCACCACGGGAGCAAACGGCGTCGACAGTCGGCCCATGATATCGGTATGGCTGAGGAGAGCATCGCGCAGGCTGGGCTTGTGCTGAGAATAGCTCGCCTTCGCCCGCTGGATAATATCGCCGATGCGCACCTCTGACGGACAGGCCACCTCACAGCGTTTGCAGTTGGTGCAGTAAATCAGCGCCTCGTCGAACAACGCCGGGTCCTTCAACCGCAGCCGTTCTCCGTCCGGCCCGGCCTGCTTAGGCCCCGGATATAATGGATTCACCTTGGCCACCGGGCAGTAGGTGGTGCAGACCGTACATTTGATACAGCTTTCGAAGCTTAAGTCTTTTGGCAGGTTCATGCTGTTTCCTTAAGCGACAGGGCAATCCGCTGTGCGGCGTGCAGGGCGCTGATAAGGGAAACGCCAGCGCCGCAGCCCTGCTGCAACGGATCGTACCCCCCCAGCACCGCCCCGACGGCATAGAGATTTTCCACCGGCTCATTATTGAGCAGCGCGCGCAGGCGGTGGTCGGTTTTCACGCCGAACTGCAGATAGGGTTGGGGCTCGAAAAAACCCGCCCGGCCCCATTCGCCGCGATCGGCGTGACCCCAGACATCGGCGCCGAACACCGGTTCGTAAATCCGGTCGCGGTCGGCCATCAGTCCGTTGCTGAAAAAGCTGCCGCCGGCCAGCACCACCTGCTGCGCCCGCAGCATAATATCCGTATGGCTGCGGGTATAGACCCCCGCGATACGCCGTCCGTCAAACTCAGCCTTCAGTACGCGGTCTCCCGGCATAAAAACGCCGCCGAGCCGGCAAAAGCGCTGGCGCAGCGCCTGAAATATACGCAGCCCCAGCAGCGAGGGCGGCAGGGTCGGCAATAAACGCACCGGCCGGCCTACCGCGGCGCGCAGCTGCTCAAGGGGGCCGGGGCCGTCCAAACCGATACAGGCCGGCAGAATGATGCACTGGGCATCCCCCGCCAGGCGATTAAGCTCTTCCGCCAGGGCCTGGGTATTTTTCGCGATATCCAGCACCCGGGCAATATTCACCGCGCGGAACTCGCTGGGATTATTACGCAGCGGATCCAGCGCCGGCAGATGGACATAAGCCGCGTCGGCTTCTATGCCCTGTTCCGTCGCCAGTGAACCGGCCACCAGATGCGGCTCGAAATCCAGGAATCCTTCGATGCCCGCCACCAATACCTTTTCCCAGGGCAATGTTTGCCCGAGTTCGGTGACCGGGATATCCTCCGGGCTGAGCCAGGTTGCGCGCCGGGTGCCCAGGGGAGTTATGCGATAATGGTTCTGCGCCCCGCGGCCGAACAGGGGGATGCCGCATCGGGCCAGCAGCGCCTGGGATTCACGGGCCAGGGCCGCCACGGTGTCGGCCCCAAGGATACTGTAGGGATGGTGGGGCGCCTGCCGGGCCAATTCACCCAGCGCCTCCAGGGGAGCGGTTACCGGGGTGCCGTCCGGCAGGCGGGACAATAAATCCAGCGATCCGGAAGAAAAAAACAGCGCCCCCTGGCCGGCGCTGACCACGCCACAGCGTTTGCCCTGTTCCGCCAGGCGGATAGCGCAGCTTAAACCGGCCAGGCCGCCGCCAATCACCACGACATCAAATTCCATGTTCCGCCTCCGGTTTGTCATTGTCTTCACGGCCGTCAAGACCGCACAGTCCCTGGTAGACCCAACTGGTAAATTCGCTTTCCCGCAGCGCGTTTCCCCAGGCGATGGGCCGGATGCCTTTCCATCGTTCGTCAAGAAACTGCGAGAGCTGCCGGATGGACTGCTGCGGCGTGGCGACGTTAAATCGCGTCAACAGCCCGGCGGCGCGGCAGGCGCAGAGTTCGCCCTGGCAGGTGCCCATGCCCACCCGCGTCCGCCGCCTGAGGTCGGTAAGATTGTTGACCGTCAGGGAATCCACCGCATAGCGCACCTCGCCGGCGGTGACCGCCTCGCATTCGCAGACCAGGCTATTATCCAGCCGATTGCCCCAGGGCACCCGGCTGACTCGGTCGCCGTGACGATAGCGCGCCGACCCGGCAATGCTGGCGGGCAGCGGCAGCATGCCGACGGCGGTCTCCTTCGCCGGGGCGTGAGAACCGGGCAAAACCTCCCGTGCGGTGGTGCAGGATGCGTTGACGCCCAATTTTTCGCACACCTTGTCGGTGGCCCATTCCGCCATCAGGCGATAGGTCATCAGTTTGCCGCCGGTGATGGTGATGAATCCTTCCATACCGTCGCGGCTGGCGTGGTCGAGCAAAACAATGCCGCGGCTGACGTTGCGTCCGGAGGGATCGTCGTCGCTGGCCACCAGGGGCCGTACTCCGGCGTAGGCGCGCAGCAGGCGGGTAGCGGCCAGGGCCGGGGCCAGCAGCGCCCCTTCGCGAATCAGCAGATCCACTTCCTGCGCCGTGACCTGCAACCGGTCGATGTCGGCATAATCCACGTGGGTGGAGGTGGTGCCGATAAGGGAGATGGTGTCTCCCGGCACCAGGATATCGGCATCCGCCGGAGCGCGGCAGCGGTTAATCACCATATTGTTGATGCGGTGGCCCAATATCAACAGCGCGCCTTTGGCCGGGAACATCCGGATGCGCAGGTCGGCATATTCGGCGATCTTCTGGCCCCAAATCCCGGCGGCGTTGACCACCACCTGGCCACGGATCTCATGACGCAGGCCGGTCTGGTGGTCGAAAACGCGCACACCGCTGACGCGGTCGCCCTGGCGGATAAGACCGGTCACTTCGTGATAGGTTAAAAAGCATGCGCCCTGTTCGCGGGCGTCGAGCATATTGGCGACGGTGAGCCGAAACGGATCGACGGTGCCGTCCGGCACGCGTACTGCGCCGGTAAGGGAGGGATTGACCGAAGGTTCCAGCCGCAGGGCCTCGGCGGGATCGATGGCTCGCGCGTCAATGCCGGCATCGTTGCAGGAGCGGATAAAACGCTGCTGATACGCCAGGGAATCCTGCGGCAAGGTGATAAAAAGCCCGTCGGTGGGCTCGATGCAGTGCCGGGCGATATGCTTGAGAATGCGATTTTCCGCGATGCATTCCCGTGCGGACTCGCCGTCGGTCACCGCATAGCGCGCGCCGCTGTGCAGCAGGCCATGGTTATGCCCGGTGGCTCCGCTGGCGATGTCGTACCGCTCAAGCAGCAGGCAGCGCAGCCCCCGGCGGGCGCAATCCCGCGCAATGCCCGCCCCGGTGGCGCCGCCGCCGATGATGATGACATCCGTATCCGCGTAAGGAGAACGGCCTTTTATTACCTTGTCCGTAACGACGTCCATAACCTAACCCTGTATCTGGCGGAACCTTAGGAGGACAGTAAGGCACAGATAAATGTAAAAATGTTTGATTAAGAGCAAAAACGAACATTAAACGAAAATAAAAGGCGCGATAAAATCCATTTATGTGATTGCCGTCATACCTTATACGTGACTTCAGAAATGATTGAAAATCCAGTACAGCCCCGCTGAAAGCAGGATTGAGGCCGGCAGCGTCAGGACCCAGGCCATCAGCAGGTTGCGCAGCGTGGACATTTGCAGGCCGGATTTATTGGCCGCCATGGTGCCGGCGACGCCGGAAGAGAGCACATGGGTAGTGGAGACCGGCAGGCCGAACACATCCGCCGCGCCGATGGTTACCATCGCCACGACCTCGGCGCTGGCGCCTTGGGCATAGGTAAGATGTGTTTTGCCGATTTTCTCGCCCACGGTGACCACGATGCGCCGCCAGCCCACCATGGTACCCAGGCCCAGAGCGATGGCCACCACCACTTTGACCCAGAGCGGGATAAAGCGGGTCGCGCTGTCAAGCCCGCTTTTCAGCGCATCCAGATTATGCAGCGTGCCGGCCGGCAGCGTAAGGGACTTCTCCGCCTTCACGCGCTTGATGGTCTCGGAGGCCAGATACATATCATTGCGGGTATTGGAGACCGAGCGCGCCGGGATTTTGTCCATCGAACCGTACCGGCTGAGCTCATTGCCGATGGTGCCGATCAGCTGCGCCAGGGCGGGTATCACCTCCGGCGTCAGCTTGCTGGTGTCGACATAACCCGTCAGTACCGTACGGGCGGGCGTATTGCCGGTGGCGGGAAACTGCTGCAGCAAATCGTTTTTGACGGTAGTCGCCAGGGCGGCCACCTGCGGGGCTTGCTCCGGCGGCAGGGCACGGTTCAGAGCATAGGCGATAGGCATGGTGCCCACCAGGATCAGCATGATAAGCCCCATGCCTTTCTGTCCGTCGTTGGAACCGTGGGCGAAAGAAACCCCGGTGCAGGTCAGGATAAGCAGGCTGCGGATCCACAGCGGCGGCGGACTGTCGCCCTTGGGGGCGGCGTAGAGCTGGCGGTTTTTGATAAAGACCTTCATCACCAGCAACAGCAGCGCCGAGAAGACAAAACCCACCACCGGCGACAACAGCAGGGAATAGCCGATGCTGATTGCCTGGCCCCAGTCGACGCCGCTGGCGCCGGTGCGGCCGTGAATCAGCGCGTTGGCGACGCCGACGCCGATAATGGACCCGATAAGCGTATGGGACGAAGACGCCGGCAGACCGAGCCACCAGGTGCCGAGATTCCATATAATGGCGGAAAACAGCAGAGCATAGACCATGGCGAAGCCATTGCCGGTGCCGGCCTGCAGAATAAGCTCTACCGGCAGCAGGGAAATAATGCCGAACGCCACGATGCCGCTGGAGAGCACGACCCCGAGGAAATTAAAGAAGCCGGACCATACCACCGCCACCATCGGCGACAGTGAATGGGTATAGATGACGGTAGCCACCGCGTTGGCGGTATCGTGGAACCCGTTGACAAATTCGAAGCCAAGGGCAATCAGCAGGGCCAGACCCAATAACAGGAAGGGAACATAGCTGGTATATTCCTCGCCGGCGTTGGTCACGTCGTTAAAAAGATTCACTCCGGCGAACGCGATGCCGAGTACCAGAAGCAAAACAAAAAAAAGAACAGATGTCCGGCTGTTCTTTTTATATATTTTCGGCAACCCCGGCGCGGCTTGCGCGCCCTGCCGAATGGCGCTGTTTTCGCTCATAGAAGACCTTTATCCAGTTATACCCGTCATCTTCCAAGCCGCTGGTTCGTTAGCGCTTTCCTGCAGCTCAAACTATTCAGGGTATAGATGCCATATAAGATGCCTTGAAAAAATATCGTCATAGACCCGTGGCGTGCCTGTTAATTATTCGCAATCAATGTGACTTATTTATGAAGTAAAGGTTAAAGGTTTGGCATCTTGTGAGAGAGGGGGGCTTTCGACGGAGCGATGCCGGATTTCACCGCCAGGTCGGCCCGGATGTGGGCATTGACGCGAACGGTAAAGAAAAACGACGGCAAGATTTCTTAAAACGTGATCGATATTGTACTACAATGAAAAAATATGGTGCTACAATAATCACCGGTTTGCGGCTAAACGGCTCAAAATTGTGCGGCGGTTCAGCGTCATAAAGCCATAAAATGATAAAGTGACGTTATTTTTCACCTCTTGGAATTTTTATGGACCGTCAGACATTAAGCAAAACCGATCGCATTATTCATGAAATGGGCCAGCAGATCGTCAGCGGCAAGTATATACCCGGTACCGGATTACCGTCTGAAGCGGAGCTTTGCGAGGAGTTCCAAACCTCGCGCAACATTATCCGCGAAGTGCTGCGCGCGCTGATGGCCAAGAATCTGATAGAAATCATTCGCTACCGCGGCGCTTTTGTCAGCGTGCGCAACAAGTGGAACTATCTGGATACCGATGTTCTGCAATGGGTGCTGGCCATGGATTACGATCCCAGGCTGATAGCCTCGCTGACGGAAGTACGCCATTTGGTGGAGCCCACCATCGCAAGATGGGCGGCGGAGCGGGCAACGTCCAGCGAGCTGGCGGTTATCGAGACGGCGCTGAACGACATGATTGCCAACAGCCACGATCGCGACGCGTTCAACGAAGCGGACATCCGCTATCACCAGGCGGTGCTAAGCGCGGTGCATAATCCGGTATTGCAGCAACTGGGAGTAGCCATCAGCTCGCTGCAGCGCGCGGTGTTTGAACGCACCTATATGGCGGATGAAAGCAATATGCCCAGGACGCTGAAAGAACATCAGAATCTCTACGACGCCATCAGGCATCAGGACAGCGTGGCGGCGGAACAAGCGGCGGTTACCATGATCGCCAGCTCGACCCAGAGATTGAAGGACATTACATGAGCAGTTGAAGGAAATGACATGAGCAAAAGTTATATCGCTATTGATTGGGGATCAACGAATTTACGCGCCTGGCTCTATCTTGACGGCGTACTGGCGGATACCCGGCAGTCGGAAGCCGGCGTGACCAGGCTGAACGGCCGTACGCCGCAGCAGGTATTTCAAGAGGTGACGGCGCCGTGGCGCCGGCACGGGGTGCCGGTGATCATGGCCGGTATGGTAGGCAGCAACGCCGGCTGGATTTCGGTACCTTATTTACCCTGTCCCACGGACCTCGCCTCACTGGCGGGCCGCCTCACCCGCGTTGAACAGGCGGCCCCGCAGTCGGCCTGGATTATTCCCGGCATCAGTATTGTCAGCGATAGCAACTGCAATGTCATGCGCGGAGAAGAGACCCAACTGCTGGGGGCCTACCGCACCCAGCCTTCGTCCCTGTACCTGATGCCCGGCACCCACTCCAAATGGGTACGCCTGGAAAACGGCGTTATCAACGATTTTCGCACAGTGATGACCGGCGAATTGCACCACCTTCTCATCAAGCAGTCGCTCATCGGCGTCGGGTTATCTGAACAGCAGCCGAATCCGGCGGTTTTCCGGCAGGGGATGGAGCAGGGCTTTAACCAAAGCAATATCCTGCGCTGCCTGTTTGAAATCCGCGCCGCCCACGTGCTGGGCCAACTGGATAAAAGCGCGGTGAGCGAATGGCTCTCCGGACTGCTCATCGGCAATGAAGTGGCGCAAATGCGGCGGGACTGGGGTATCGCCAAAGGCGAAACGGTGACGGTTATCGGCAATCCGCAGCTTGCCGCCCGCTATCAGCAGGCATTGGAGTATGCCGATCTTCATCACAGGTTGCTGGACGGCGACGAGACCTTTCAAGCTGGAATAAGGAGCATATTAAATGAGCTGGACCAATAGATTACCCTTGATTGCCATTTTGCGCGGCATCACTCCGGAGGAAGTGCTGGAGCACGTTGAGGTATTGCTGGATGCGGGTTTTGAGGCGGTGGAAATCCCGCTGAATTCCCCGGACTGGCAAGAAAGCATAGGCAAGACGGTAAAAGCCTACGGCCAGCGGGCATTAATCGGCGCCGGCACGGTGCTTAAACCGGGGCAGGTGGATATCCTGGCGGCATTGGGCTGCAAGCTGCTGGTGACGCCTAATATCAATGCTGAAATTATTCACCGGGCCGTAGGCTACGGCATGGAAGTCTGCCCCGGCTGCGCCACCGCCACGGAGGCGTTCACCGCGCTGGACGCAGGCGCCCAGGCGTTGAAAATATTCCCCTCGGTAGCGTTCGGGCCGGATTATATCAAGGCCCTCAAGGCGGTATTGCCTCCGGATGTTCCGGTATTCGCCGTAGGCGGCGTATCGCCGGAAAATCTCCATCTCTATCTCAAGGCCGGCTGCATCGGCGCCGGTTTGGGCAGCGATTTGTACCGCGCCGGCCAGCCGGTCAGCCGAACCGCCCAGCAGGCAAAAGCCTTTGTCCGCGCCTATAAAGAGGCGCTGGCGCAACACTAACGGGCAACGAACGTGTTAAAGGGAGAGCGCGCCAATGAGGTCGAATCGGGCGTGGTTTTCCCGCCCGACCGAGCGCCTCATGGCACGCTAGGCCCGCAATCACCGATCGTGCAACAAACGTGTTAAAGGGAGAGCGCGCCAATGAGGTCGAATCGGGCGTGGTTTTCCCGCCCGACCGAGCGCCTCATGGCACGCTAGGCCCGCAATCACCGATCGTGCAACAAACGTGTTAAAGGGAGAGCGCGCCAATGAGGTCGAATCGGGCGTGGTTTTCCCGCCCGACCGAGCGCCTCATGGCACGCTAGGCCCGCAATCACCGATCGTGCAACAAACGTGTTAAAGGGAGAGCGCGCCAATGAGGTCGAATCGGGCGTGGTTTTCCCGCCCGACCGAGCGCCTCATGGCACGCTAGGCCCGCCATCACCGGACGTGCAACGAGCAATCCCCGTCTCCTCAGCCACACACTGATTATTTCGAATAGCAGCGTTCACCCGCCGGTGGATTCCTCAAAGTGTGATCCAGATTGTAGTACAATATTAAATCTTGATGCTACAATCCAAAACATAATAGTGCGACAGCAAACGCATGCCGTTATTGACCAAGAAGGACGTGAAAATGAAAGTGACAAAGCTGACCACCTACCGTCTACCGCCGCGCTGGATGTTTCTCAAAGTGGAAACCGACGAAGGGATCACCGGCTGGGGCGAGCCGGTGATCGAAGGCCGCGCGCGCACGGTGGAAGCAGCGGTACATGAACTTTCCGAATACGTAATCGGCCAGGATCCCGCGCGCATCAATGATATCTGGTCAACCCTCTATCGCGGCGGTTTTTATCGTGGCGGCCCAATCCTGATGAGCGCCATCGCCGGTATCGATCAGGCGCTGTGGGATATCAAAGGCAAAGCGCTGGGGGTACCGGTGTACCAACTGCCGGGCGGGCTGGGGCGGGATAAGATCAAAGCATACAGCTGGGTAGGGGGAGACCGCCCCGCCGATGTTATCGCCGGCATGAAAAAACTCACCGAGATCGGCTTTGATACCTTTAAGCTCAACGGCTGCGAAGAGATGGGCCTCATCGATAATTCACGCAAAATCGACGCCGCGGTAGCGGTGGCGGCCCAGGTGCGTGAAGCCATGGGCAACGCCATCGAGTTCGGGCTGGATTTCCACGGCCGGGTAAATGCGCCCATGGCAAAGCTGCTGATTAAGGAGCTGGAACCCTATCGTCCGCTGTTTATCGAAGAACCGGTACTGGCGGAGCAGGCGGAATACTACCCGCGCCTGGCGGCGCAAACCGCCATCCCCATCGCCGCCGGCGAACGCATGTTCTCCCGTTACGAATTCAAACGCGTTCTGGCCAACGGCGGCCTGGCCATTGCCCAGCCGGATCTCTCCCACGCCGGCGGCATTACCGAATGCCTGAAAATCGCCTCCATGGCAGAAGCCTATGACGTAGCTCTGGCGCCACACTGCCCGCTGGGTCCCATTGCGCTGGCGTCCTGCCTGCACGTTGACTTTGTTTCCTATAACGCGGTATTGCAGGAACAAAGCATGGGCATTCATTATAACCAGGGGGCAGAGCTGCTGGATTACGTTATTAACAAAGACGATTTTAAAATGACGGACGGTTATTTTTATCCGTTAACCAAACCCGGACTGGGTGTGGAAATCAATGAAGAACTCGTTATTGAGCGCAGCAAAAATGCCGGCGACTGGCGTAACCCGGTATGGCGCTATCCTGACGGCGCGGTGGCGGAATGGTAACCGGCGCCGGACGGTACTAACCCTAATGATACCCGTTATACTTCAACGTGAATTATTGCGGGTATAACCGGGTTGGAAATACGTTACCTCTAGGAAACGGACAGACTGCTTATAAAGTTTACCAGCGGTTGGCCGTGACATTATAAGCCCTACAATAACTCGCCATGACCGATCAAGGGCTTCCTTTGCCTGCCATTCGGCCGTCGCTAAAAGGTGATGATATGACTATCGATTTGGGCACCTCGACCATCAGTAAGCTTAATTTAAAAATAATCCCGTTTATTATTCTCTGTTATTTTATTTCCAATCTCGATAAGACCAATATATCGGTGGCCGCATTACAAATGAATGCCGATCTCGGCTTGACCACCAGTATGTATGGATTAGGGGTAGGGATGTTTTATATTTCCTATATCCTGTTTGAAGTGCCCAGCAATATTATTATGACCCGGGTCGGCGCCAAACTCTGGATCGCCCGCATCATGATCACCTGGGGCCTGGTGAGCACCGGTATGGGGTTTGTCCATACCCCGACCCAGCTCTATATCATGCGTTTCCTGCTGGGCATGGCCGAAGCGGGCTTTGCGCCGGGCATTATCTATTATATTTCCTGCTGGTTCCCGAAAAGCAGCCGGGCACGGGCCATGTCATTCTTTATATGGGCTCGGTACTGGCTTCCATTATCGGCCTGCCCATTTCCGGCAGCATACTCGGCATGCACGGCCTGGCCGATATCGCGGGCTGGCGCTGGCTGTTCTTTATCGAGGGCACGCCGGCGGTGATCATGGGCATTCTGGTACTGTTCTACCTGTCTGACACTCCCGAGAAAGCCCATTGGCTGAGCGCTGAACAAAAAGGCTGGCTAAAGAACAAGCTGGAGCAGGATAACGCCGGCGCGGTGGTGGATAAAAACCACTCATGGGGCAGCGCCTTCAAGAATAAAGTGGTGTGGCTGCTGAGCCTGGTGTGGTTCCTGCAGGCGTTTTGTTCCATCGGGATCACGCTGTTTTTACCGCTGATACTCAAAAGCATGGCGGCGGACAAGAGCAACTTTGTTATCAGCCTGCTCGCAGCGGTGCCCTTTGTGTTTGCCTGCCTGTTTATGTACCTCAACGGCCGCCATTCCGATACCACCAAAGAGCGCTCTTTGCATCTGGGGGTACCGCTGATTATCTCCGGTGTGCTGCTGGCCATCTCGATTTACTGCGCCAATCTGTGGCTAGCCTACATATTACTGGTCCTGACCGTCGGCTTTAACTTTGCCCTGACGCCGATTTTCTGGGCGGTTACCACCGAAAAATTGACCGGCGTGGCGGCCGCGGCCTCCATTGCCTTTATCAATGCCATCGCCAACTTCGCCGGACTGGGGTTGCCGCCGCTACTGGGAAAAATCAAAGACGTCACCAACAGCTACCACTACGGACTGCTGATTATCGCCGTCGCGCTGATTATCGGCGGCATCGTCGGTATTTTTGTCGCCAGAACCCGTGCGCCCGCTGTGGAAGGGAATCCTCTCCCAAGCGTTGACGAACGCGCCCGGAGCTAATAAGGCGGCGCAGGATGGCAGAGGCGTAAAGCCTCTGCGGACTGTGCCGACAGACCCGGCATGTAAAATAAATGACATTAATTATCAGGTAAATATCATGACATATTTCGTAATGAAAGCCGCCATGCTGCCCGACGCGCTGACCCGCCGGCTGGCGGAGAGTTTCCAGATGGCGGACTATGCGCTGCTCTCGGAACGGGAGCGGCAGGTCTTGTCGCCGCAGACCCGCGTGCTGGTGGTGAATGGCGAATCGACGGTGACCGAGGACTTTATCGCCGAATTCCCCGCCCTGGAGCTGATTGCGGTATTCGGCGTCGGTTATGACGGCGTGGATGTGGCGGCGGCGCAACGCCGCGGTATCCGCGTTTCCAACACCCCTGATGTATTAACGGACGATGTGGCGGATATGGCGATGGGATTGATGCTGGCCACCTCCCGGCAAATCGTCGGCGCGCAGCGGTTTATCGAACGGGGCGGCTGGAACGAAGGCGGTTATCCCTGGACCAAAAATAACGATTACCGCCCCCAGCCGGATAGCCGGTGGCAATATTACGCCCATATCGCGGACCTGGCCGCCGCCAGCGACTATTTGATGGTGTGCGTGAACGGCGGCGAGAAAACCCGCTCGCTTATCAACGCGCCCATCATGGCCGCGCTGGGGCGGGAAGGCATCCTGATTAATATCGCCCGGGGCACTGTGGTGGACGAAGCGGATCTGATCCAGGCTCTGGACAGCGGCGCCATCGGCGGCGCCGGACTGGACGTCTTTTCCGACGAACCCCATGTGCCCGCGGCGCTGTACAACCGCGCCAATGTGGTTATAACTCCCCATATGTCCAGCGCAACCCACGCCACCCGCAAAGCGATGTCGGATTTGGTGTTTGACAATGTTGCCGCTTATTTTGCCGGCCGGCCGCTGCTCTCGCCGGTGGCGCCTTATTGATACGGCAGCGGGATAGCTAAACTGTGATCGGCATTGTAGTACAATAAGTAAATATAGCGCTACAATCCTTACTGCCATACTCTCCGCTCTTTATGGGCGGCAAGGTTATTCGTACCGATAATATCGATCTCGAATAACCGTAATATATACAGGGTGATCCTGATGTAATAATGATGCGTAACAGACGCAGAGGATGCTTTGCCCTGAGAAAGTTGGCGGTGTATTTACCGCCGTTACCCTACCTTTTTCAGTTGTATAAACAGGACGCAAAAGATGGATATTTCAGTTTCCGCGGCGCCGACAAAAAGACGCTATCTGACGCTGCTGATGATCTTTATCACGGTGGTTATCTGTTATGTCGACCGGGCAAATCTGGCGGTGGCATCGGTGCATATCCAACAGGAATTCGGCATTGATAAAGCCCGCATGGGATATATATTTTCAGCCTTTGCCTGGACCTATACCATTTTCCAAATACCCGGCGGCTGGTTTCTCGACCGGGTCGGCTCAAAGATGACCTACTTTATCGCCATCTTCGGCTGGTCGCTGGCCACCCTGGGGCAGGGGTTCGCCAATGGTTTAACCACCCTGCTCGGGCTGCGCGCCATTACCGGTATGTTTGAAGCCCCGGCTTTCCCCACCAATAACCGTATGGTCACCAGCTGGTTTCCGGAGCAGGAGCGGGCTTCCGCCGTCGGCTTTTTCACTTCGGGGCAGTTCGTCGGCCTGGCGTTTCTGACGCCGCTGCTGATTTGGATCCAGGAAATGCTCAGTTGGCATTGGGTCTTTATCATTACCGGCGCCATCGGTCTTATCTGGTCGATTATCTGGCACTTTGTGTACCAGTCGCCAAGAAAGAGCAAAGGCATCAACGCCGCGGAACTGGATTATATCGCCGCCGGCGGCGGCATGATTGACGGCGACGCGCCCGTTGAAAAGAAAATGCGCGTAGCCCTGTCCGCCGCTGACTGGAAGCTGGTATTCAACCGCAAGCTGGTGGGGGTCTATCTCGGACAGTTCGCCGTGACCTCCACGCTGTGGTTCTTTTTAACCTGGTTTCCCAACTATCTGACGCAGGAAAAGCATATCGGGGCTCTTACCGCCGGTTTCATGACCACCGTGCCCTTTCTGGCGGCTTTTTTCGGCGTGCTGCTGTCGGGTATCTTCGCCGATCGCATGGTAAAGAGCGGAAAATCCATCGGTTTTGCCCGTAAAACGCCGATTATCTGCGGACTGCTGCTCTCTACCTGTATTATGGGGGCCAACTATACCAACGATCCCGTCTGGATTATGGTGCTGATGGCGCTGGCCTTCTTCGGCAACGGCTTCGCCTCCATCACCTGGTCGCTGGTGTCGTCGCTGGCGCCGCTGCGGCTAATCGGCCTTACCGGCGGCGTGTTCAATTTTGTCGGCGGGCTGGGGGGCATCACCGTACCCCTGGTGGTGGGATACCTGGCGCAGGATTATGGCTTTTCGCCGGCGCTGATCTATATCGCCGTGGTGGCCCTGCTGGGGGCGCTGTCCTATATTTGCCTGGTGGGCGAAGTAAAACGCGTGGGGTGATAACCATTTCGGACTATGCGCCATGGAATGGCGAACGTGGGCCAGCGATGCTTCGGGCGGTAAATCAGCCCCATCGGACCCATTACTACAGTGAGACGTCCCGATGATGTATTCCTATGGCTGCGTCCGTAACAAAACGTTATCTTATATGCCGTTGTTTAAATTTTTTGCCGATACGGTCAATCAGGATTTATGATGGCAATATTAATGGGATTGCTTTCAGCACTGTGCTGGGGTGGTACGGATTTTTTGGCGGGCTCCGCCGCTCGAAAAATAGGTGTTTATAAATCGCTTTTTTTCAGTCAGATTTTTGGTCTGCTGCTGCTTTCCATCATTGTGCTGTGTTCGTATAAGCCGGTTAGCGCCAGCGTAGCAAGTCTGTCAATATGTATCGCCGCATCCCTTTGTAATCTTGCCGCCATGGTCTTTCTCCTGAAGGCCCTATCTATTGGTAAAGCCGCTGTTGTTGCTCCAATAGCGTCGCTCTATGGCGCCATAACCACGCTGCTTTCCCTATTTTCCGGAAATTCCTTTCTTCCTTGACGCTGTTCAGCCTGATTTTATGCGTGCTGGGGCCTGCCTGACCAGCATCCCGAAATCTGGGGATGGCAAGCGTGAAACGCCGGCATCCATTATTTTTGCATTTCTTTCCGCAGTACTGTTTGGCGCGGGATTTTGGCTACAGGGCGAGTTTGCGGTGCATGCTTTTGGCGTGATAAACGCCTTATGGATTTATTATTGTACTGCGGTGATCCTGTTATTCATTTATTTATCCGTGAAAGAGACTTCGCCGCACCGCCTGTGTCTCTGTTGTCTTTACTTTTCTCAATCAGCTTTTTAGCTTGGTAGGGTTCTTCTCTTTGGCCTATGGCGCAAAATCAGGGCATGTGGCAATAGTGACTGTTTTAAGCTCCCTGGCCAGTGGAGTGACTGCGCTATTAGGTTTTTATACGAGGGAGCGCCTTAGCCGATTGCAGGGAGTAGGGTTGGTGGTGATCATTACCGGCGTTATGCTGCTAAAAGTGTAGCAATGATCGCTGTTTCCCTTTGTTAAAGGCCAGTGGAGCGGCGTGAGTCGTTTGCGGATAACTATTGCTGTTTATAAGGGACCGGCATTGGATTATCATGCTGCCGATTCCCGTTCTCCTGTTCCGGCTCATTTTGGCCGATGGCGTTTCAGTTGGCGTATTTGATTGCTCGGAAATAATGATAAAAATAATATTATTTGCATCGATGTTTTGCGGCGCTTTATTGCTCTCTGCCTGCGGTACCTTATCCCGCATGCCTGTGGATACCTCCAGCGCCGCCGGCCGGGATTTCGCCGCCAACGGAAACCTGCCGGCACAGGTGGACAGCCTGGCCCGGCCTTTACTGGCCGCAAAACAGATGCCGGGGCTGGTGGTGGGGGTGCTGCAGGGGGACGGCACAAAAACGACTTTTAGTTACGGTGTCACTGACGCGGAACACGGTTATCCTATCACCGGCGACACGCTGTTTGCCGTCGGTTCGGTCAGCAAGGGTTTTATTGCCGAAATCACGGAGATCCTGGTGCGCAAAGGCGTGTTTCGCTGGGATGAGACGTTGCAGACCCTGCTGCCTTCCACCGTCCGCCTCAGCGCCGATGCGCGCAAGATTACCCTGCTGCAGCTGGCGACCCATACTTCCGGCCTGCCGAGGCAAATGCCCTCGATGGCAATATTAACCGCCTTTATTGACTATCTGTTTACCGGTGAAAATTTCTACCATTCCTTGGATAATGACAGCATGCTGGATTATCTGGCGGATTTCCACAAGCCGGGGAAAGCTGAACCGCGCTATTCCAATCTGGGATATGCTTTGTTGGATTATATCCTGCAAAAACGTACCGGTAAAAATGTCAATCAGCTACTGGCGGAGAATATTACCGGGCCGCTGGGGTTGACCCATACCGGCTACGACCCGCGGCTACTGCCGGGGTATTCCCGGCGCGCCATCGGCCATGCCGGCGACCAGCCCAAATTTATCCGCCGCGGACAGCCGGTGCCCGATTGGTGCTTTTCCTCCTCCATGGTGGGCGCCGCGGGCCTTTACACCAATGCGAACGACCTGCTGTCCTATGCCCAGGCGCATATGCGGGCCACGGGCAATCCGGCGCTGGATGCGGCGTTGCGGGATTCGCTGAATGTGCGTTTCCATCGCAGCCAACAAGCGGCGGCCATTGCCTGGGTTGTCGATAACGTGGGCCGGCAGCGCATTACTTACCAGGTGGGATTTATCGGCGGCTACTCCAGCTATATCGGCCTTGATACCCGGCATAAGACCGCGGTGGTGGTGCTGCAAAATAGCTTTAACTGGACAAATACCATCGGCCATCGCTTGTTGCAGCGAATGGGGGACGCCGCCGATGCAAAGGCGGCATCGGATCAACTCAGCGTTTCGCCAGGTCATGCGCCGTATCGTTAAGGGCATCGGCCGACCAGCCGCCCCCCATATCCCCTATCAGTGACACCGAATCCAGCAGACGCTGTTCCTGTACGCTCAGCGCGTTTTGCTCTGCGCTCAGTTGCGTCACCTGGGCGGTGGCGGCGGTGGTGTAATCCACCGTGCCCACCTGATACTCATTGAAGGCGATCTGGGCGCCGCGGGTGGCGTCGGTAACTGCGCTGTCCAGCACCGCCGCCTGCTGGGCGAGAATATGCAAACCGGACAGATCGTCTTCCACGCTCTGGAACGCCGTCAGCACGGTGCCGCGGTAATTGGCCACCGCGCCGTCATAAGCGGCCTTGGCGGCGGCGACCTGGCCTTCACGGGCGCCAAAATCGAACACCGTATCATCCACCTCGGCGCCCAGAGACCAGATATGGTTGGCGGCATGCAGCAGGCCGCTGAGCGGCGTTTGGGAAAACCCATCGGCAGCGGACAGGGAGAGCGTGGGATAATAAGCCGCCTCGGCAACCCCCACCGCGGCGTTTTGCGCCGCCATCTCGCGTTCGGCCACGGCGATGTCCGGCCGCCGCTGCAGCAAGGTTGAGGGCACCACCAGCGGAACGGTGGGCAGCGTAGGCATGGGGGCGGGTTCGATGGTCAGGTCTTCCGGGTTCTTGCCCACCAATACCGCAATGGCGTGGGCGTATTGGGCGCGCGCCACGCCGAGGGCGATGAGACTGGACTGGGCGTTCTCCAACTGGGTTTTCGCGGTGATGACATCGGACGGCTTCGCGGTGCCGAGGGCGCCCTGATTGGTCAACACCCGCAGGTACTCTTGATAGGCCGCCACCGTTTTTTGCAGCAGGGCAATATTGGCATCGCTGGTGCGCAGTTCAATGATGGCGCTGGCCAGGGCGGTCTGCTCGGACAGGGTGGCATTGGCCAGGGTGGCTTCGCTGGCCTGGGCGGTGGCCTTGTTCTCTTCGATGGTGCGGCGAACCTTGCCCCAGAGATCGATTGACCAACTGGCGCTCCCTTCCAGCGCGCCCGAATTGCTCACGGCGCCGGAGCCGCCCAGGCTGCTGGCGCCGGCGGTGCGCTGCCGGGTTGAGGAACCGGTGACGCCTATCGTGGGAAACAGGCTGCTGCGGGCGGTTTCCACGTCGGCCAGGGCTTCCCGGTAGTTGGCGTAATCCTGGCGCACGGTCTGGTTGGAGACCGACACCGCCGGTTCCAGCCGGTTTATCAGCGGGTCGTTAAACACCGTCCACCAGTCGCCCTTGGGGGCCTCGGCGGAGGGCGCCGCCACGGTCCAGCCGGGCAGCGGTTTGAATCGGGCCGGTACCGGCACCTGCGTGCGATGGTAGTCGGGGCCCACCATACAGCCGCCGAGCAACAGCGCTAGGGAGGTCATCAGGGCGATGTGGGAGATTTTCATATTCATAGGCTCGCGTTCGTTTTATTCCACGGCAGGCTGGCCGACCACTTGGCGAGTCTGGCGCGCAAACGGTCGAGATAGAGATAAATCACCGGTGTTGTATACAGCGTAAAGACCTGGCTGAAAATCAGGCCGCCCATCACGGTAATGCCCAGGGGCTGTCGCAGCGATGCCCCCTGGCCGATGCCGATGGCCAGCGGCACCGCCCCCAGCACGGCGGCGGCGGTAGTCATCATAATAGGCCGCAAGCGCATCACCGCCGCCCCGTGAATGGCTTCCCTCGGGGTATAGCCCTGATCCCGCTGCAATGTAATGGCAACGTCAATCATCATAATGGCATTCTTTTTTACGATGCCAATCAGCAAAATAATGCCGATAAGGGCGATAACCGAGAACGGCGTACCGAACAGCAGCAGCGCCAGCGTAGCCCCGATGCCGGCGGACGGCAGGGTGGAAAGTATAGTGACGGGATGTATCGTATTCTCATACAGTATGCCCAGCACGATATAGACCGCCGCCAGCGCCGCCAGGATCAGCAGCGGCATGGTGGACATGGATTGGCCGAATGCCTGCGCGGCGCCGGCGAAACCGCCGTGAATGGAGGCCGGCACCTTGAGTTCCCGCATGGTCTGATCGATGGCCGCGCCGGCGGCGCTCAGCGAGCCGTCGGGGGGCAAATTGAAGGAAATGGTGGCGGCCACCAGGCCGTCCTGATGGTTAACCTGGGTGGCGGTATGGTTTTGCGTATAAGAGGCCAGCGCCGGGAAGGGCACCAGGCTCTCGGCGGAGGTGCTGTCGGCGCTGCCGCTGGAGCTGCCGCCCCGGGAGTTGGAAATGGCGTTTGTCAACTGGTTGGCTTCGGCATCGGCATTCAAGGCGTTGGTGGAGGTAGACGAACCCTGCGCGGAGGTTTGCGTGGCGCCGCTCACCAGGCTTGACGACATCTGGGTTTGATCGGTGCCGCTGGCATTTCCCGCCGCCGGGCTGAAACGGATGCGATTGAGCATTTGCGGATACTGCCAATACTGCGGCGCCACTTCCATCACCACATAATACTGATTGAGGCCATTGTAGATGGTGGAAACCGCACGCTGGCCAAACGCATCATAGAGCACGCTGTCCAGCTGATTGGGGGCGAAGTTATAGCGGGCGGCGGTAGCGCGGTCGAAATGAACATAGGCCTGCAGGCCGTTTTGCTGCAAATTCGAGTTCACGTCCAGCAAGCTGCCGCGGTGTTTAGCCAGCGCGGTCACCAGCCGCGGTACCCAGGTATAGAGCGCCTGGGCGTCGTCGCTGGTCAGGGTATACTGGTACTCCGCCGCGGATTGGCGTCCGCCGATGCGCAGATCCTGCGCCGCCTGCAGGAACAGCCGCGCGCCGGATACGCCGTTGAGTTTTGGCCGCAGCCTTTCCGCCACCCCGGCGGCGGATATTTTACGCTCCGCCAGCGGTTTGAGCTCGATAAACACATTGGCGGTGTTAAGGGCGCGGCCGCCGGTGAACCCGGATACCGAGGCCACCGCCGGATCCCGTTGCACAATGGCCTCCAGCCGCGTGAGCTTTTCCTTCATGGCCTGGAACGAAATGCTCTGGTCGGCGACTATCTGGCCAATCATCACGCCATTGTCCTGCTCCGGGAAAAAGGTCGAGGGCACCAGCCTGATGAGAAAAACATTAAGCACGATAAGCCCCACCAGCGTCAATCCCACCAGCAGCGCATGATCCAGCACCACCGTCAGCGAACGGGCGTAGGCATGCTTGAAACGCTCAAACTGATGTTCGCACCACAGCGACCAGCGCGCCTTGCCCTTGGCGCCCGCGGCCTGTTTGCGCCTGAGCACGCAGGCGGCCAGGGTCGGGGTAATGGTGAGGGAGATGAGCAGCGAGAACAGAATGGCGATGGAGAGCGTCATGGCGAATTCGTGAAACAGCCGTCCGACGATGCCGGGCATCAGCAGGATCGGCAGGAATACCGCGATAAGCGACAGGCTCATGGAGATCACGGTGAAGCTCACCTCGGCGCTGCCGCGCAGCGAGGCCTCGCGGACGCTCATGCCCGATTCAACATGGCGGACGATATTCTCCAGCACCACCACCGCGTCGTCCACCACAAATCCGGTGCTGATGGTCAGCGCCATCAGCGAAAGATTGTCCAGGTTATAGCCCAGCAGATACATCGGCCCAAAGGTGCCGATAATGGAGAGCGGCAGCGCCACCGTGGGCACCAATACCGCCCGGGGCGACTGCAGGAACACGAACACCACGCCGATAACCAGCAGCACGGCGATAAACAGGGTCCGTCCCGTATCGCCGACCGCGGCTTTAACCGATTGCGACAGATCGATGGCGATATTGAGATGGATATTGCCCGGCAGGGTCGCCTGGATCGACGGCAGTACCTTGCGGATCTGCGCGACGGTATTCACCACATTGCCGCCGGGCAGCGGGTAAACGATGACCAGCACCGATGACTTGCCGTTGTATAGCCCGGCGTTGCGAAGGTTTTCCGCCGAATCCTGAACGCTGGCCACATCCCCCAGCATGACCGGCGCGTTATTGCGATAGGCAATCACCAGGTTGCGGTAGGGTTCCGCTTTGCTGAGCCGATCATTGGACATGACTTCGTAACGCTGGCCGTTCTGGTCGATATGTCCTTTGGCGCTGTCGGCGTTGGCGGCGCTGATGGCGGCGCGCACGTCTTCCAGGCCGATGCCGTAACTGTTCAATTGATCCGGCTGCAGCTCAACGCGCACCGCGGGCAGGGCGCTGCCGCCAAGGGTAATTTCACCCACGCCGCTCACCTGCGACAACTGCTGTAAAATCACCGAATCCGCCGAGTCATAGAGCTGGGCGCGGGTCAGGGTGTCGGAGGTGAGCGCCAGGACCATCAGCGGCGTACTGGCCGGATTGTACTCGCGATAAATCGGGTTGTTGCGCAGCGTGGTGGGCAAGTCGGCGCGCGCCGCCTGGATGGCGGCCTGCACATCACGGGCGGCGCCGTTGATATCGCGATTCAGCCCGAACTGAATGACGATCATGGCGGAACCCACATAGCTGGTGGAGGTCATTTCCGTCACGTCGGCAATGGTGCCCAGCCGCTTTTCAAGGGGCTCCGCCACGGTGGAGGCCATAATGTCCGGACTGGCCCCCGCCATGTTCGCCTGCACCACGATAACCGGAAACGCGACATTGGGCAGCGACGACACCGGCAGGTGAAAAAACGCCAGCGTTCCCGACAGCAGGATGGCCAGGGCCAGCAGCGCGGTGGCCACCGGCCGGCGGATAAACAGGGCGGAAATATTCACCGGGTCTCACCCTGGCCGCCGTCGGCTAACTGCGCGGGTTGGCGGCGAAAG
This sequence comes from Sodalis ligni, assembly GCF_016865525.2. Classification (NCBI taxonomy): domain Bacteria; kingdom Pseudomonadati; phylum Pseudomonadota; class Gammaproteobacteria; order Enterobacterales; family Bruguierivoracaceae; genus Sodalis; species Sodalis ligni. The sequence goes on from NZ_CP075169.1 coordinate 2,860,959, forward strand.
CGTTTTGCCAGGCGATCGAAGCACAAATAAATCACCGGCGTGGTAAACAGGGTCAATAGCTGGCTTAAGCTCAGCCCGCCGATGATGGCCAGACCCAGCGGACGGCGCAGCTCCGAACCGGTGCCGGACCCCAGCAGCATGGGCAGGGCGCCGAGCATGGCGGCCAGCGTGGTCATCAGTATCGGCCGAAAGCGCAGCAGCGAAGCCTCCACTATGGCCTCCGCCGGCGATTTGCCGTGCTCCCGCTCCGCCTCCAGCGCGAAGTCCACGATCATGATGGCGTTTTTCTTCACGATGCCTATCAGCAGCACGATGCCGATAATGCCGATAACGTCCAGATCCCCTCCCACCAGCATCAGCGACAGCAACGCGCCGATGCCGGCGGAGGGCAGGGTGGACAGAATGGTCACCGGATGGATAAAGCTCTCGTAAAGCACGCCGAGCACGATATAGACCGCCACCAGCGCCGCTATCAGCAGATAGACTTCACTGGACAGGGAATCTTTGAACGCCTGTGCCGCCCCCTGGAACGAGGACGTGATGGAAGGGGGCAGATTCACCGCCTTTTCGGCCTGGTTGATTTGATCCACCGCCTTGCTCAGGGAGGCTCCCTGCGCCAGATTGAACGAGATGGTCACCGAAGGGAATTGCGACAGGTGGCTTATTACCAGCGGCGACCTGGTGATGTTGATTTTGGCAATGGCGCTCAGCGGCACCTGGCCGGTGCTGCTGGTTTGACTGGGCAGGTAGAGTTCACCCAGGGATTGCAGGGTCGGCAGCTTTTCCGGTTTGGCCACCAGGATCACCCGGTACTGGCTGGACTGATCGAAAATGGTTGAGACAATGCGCTGCCCCAGCGCGTCGTAAAGGGCATTATCGATAGTGGCCGCGGTGATACCGAAGCGCGCCGCCAGCGGCCGGTTCACCTCGACATTCACGCTCAGGCCGTCATTATTCAGGTCGCTGGTCACGTCGCGGATGGACGCGATCGCCTTCATGCGATCGATAAGCGCCGGTACGTACTGCTGGAACGCCTGCTGGCTGGGCCCGCGCAGCACAAACTGATACTGGTTCGGCGACACGGTGGTATCCAGGGTCAAATCCTGTTCCGGCTGCAGGTAGAGCTTGATGCCCGGCACGTTGCCCGCCTCGGTCTGAATCCGGCGGGCGATGGCTTCCGCGCTCTGGGAGCGCTGGGCGTTGGGCTTGAGGTTAATCAGGAACCGGCCGTTATTGAGCGTGGTATTGGTGCCGTCGATGCCGACATATGAGGTGAGATTATCCACGTCGGCGTCCTTGAGAATCGCCTGGGCCAGCGCCGCCTGCCGGTCAACCATGGTGCCGTAGGAAACGGAATTGTCGGCGGTGCTGATGGCCTGGATAACCCCGACATCCTGCACCGGGAACAGTCCCTTGGGGATGGTGATATAAAGGGCCACGGTAATGACCAGGGTAACGGCGAAAACAATCATGGTGAGGGTCTGGTGGCCCATCACTACCCGTAATCCGCGCTCGTAGGCCGCGAGGATTTTGTTGAACATCCCCTCGCTGACGCGTTCGAAACGGCTCGGGCGGCGATCGGCCCGGGCGCGCAGAAGGCGGGCGCACAGCATCGGCACCAGGGTCAGCGAAACCACCCCCGACAGCACGATGGTAATGGCCAGCGTCACGGCGAATTCGCTGAACAAACGGCCGATAACGCCGCCCATGAACAGCAACGGGATCAGCACCGCTATCAGGGAGACCGTCAGCGACAGGATGGTAAATCCGATCTGCCCGGCGCCGTGCAGGGCGGCGTTGAGGGGCGACTCACCCTCCTCCAGGTAGCGTACGATATTCTCGATCATCACAATGGAATCATCCACCACAAAGCCGGTGGCAATGATTAACGCCATCAAGGAGAGATTATCGATGGAGTAGTTCAGCTCATACATGATGGCCAGCGTGCCGATAAGGGACACCGGCACCGAAATACTGGGAATGATGGTCGCCGGCAGATTGCGCAAAAACACAAATATCACCAGCACCACCAGTATCACCGACAGGATAAGCTCGAAGGCGGCATCGGTTACCGAAGCGCGGATCACCCCGGTGGAATCGGACACGATCCGGACATTGACCCCCGCCGGCAGGGTGGATTCCAGCTGCGGCAGTTCCTGTTTGATGCGCGCCACCGTGGCGATGACGTTGGCCCCCGGCTGGCGCTGCACATTCAGCACAATGGCCGGGGTATGATTGTACCAGGCGCCCTGCTCGTTATCCTGGGCGGCCAGGGTCACACGGGCAACGTCGCGCAAATAGACCGGCGCGCCGTTTTTATAGGAAACCACCGTATTAAGGTAATCGTTGGGATCCTGGATCTGGTCGTTGCCGTTAATGGTGTAGTCAAGCTTGGGCCCGTCGAAATTGCCTTTGGGCTGGCTGACATTCACCTGTGCGATAAGCGATCGGAGATTGTCGATGGAGAGCCCATAGGCCGCCAGCTTCTGCGGATCGGCCTCGATCCTCACCGCCGGAACATTGCCCCCCGCCGGCGTCACCAGACCGACACCGGGGACCTCCGAAATTTTGGTTCCCAACCGGTTGTTGGCCACGTCTTGTAATTGAGGCAGCGACATGGAGCGGGAAGTGATGGCCAGCGTCATAATGGGCTGGTCCGCCGGGTTGACTTTCGCGTAGGTCGGCGGCGAGGGCAGGCCGCTTGGCAACAGGCTGTTGGCGGCGTTGATGGCTTCCTGCACATCCTGCTCGGCCACATCCAGATTCAAGGAAAGATCAAATTGCAGCGTAATAATTGAAGCGCCGGCGGAGCTGTTGGAGGTCATCTGCTGCAGCCCCGGGATTTCACCCAGCTGCACTTCCAGCGGCGCGGTCACCGTGGTGTTCATCACATCCGGACTGGCGCCGGGATAAAAGGTTTTGACCTGAATCGTGGGATAATCCACGCTGGGCAGGGACGAGACCGGCAAAAAGCGCACCGCTACCAGACCTAACAGCACCAGAGCGATCATGATGAGCGACGTGGCCACCGGCCTCATAATGAACAGGCGGGAAATATTCATGGCAAAGGCACCTGTCCGTTATGATTGCGCGTGAGAAGAGCCATGGCCCCGTTTCCCGCCATGGCGCTGCGTCGTTGCGGCGGCGGGAGCCTGCGCGCTTCCCGCCGCGTCAGGCTGCGCTACTTTGATCCTGGCGCCGTCGCTCAGGCGGTCCATGCCGTCCATCACCACGGTTTGACCCGCCTGGAGGCCGGAAAGAATGACGGTATTCCGGCCGTCGCTCGGCCCGGGCGTGACCTTATGCACCGAGACGGTATTATCGGCATTCACCAAATAGACAAAATCGCCCGGCGCCCCGGTCTGTATCGCCGGCGTCGGCACCAGGACCGCGTTTTGCAGCGTATCCACCAGCAACTGCACATTCACGAACTCGTTTGGATACAGTTGCTCGTCGTCATTGGGAAAAGTAGCGCGCAGCGTCACCGTGCCGGTGCTGGTAGCCATCTGGTTGCCGATGGCATACAGCGCGCCGACGGCCAGCTGTTTGCTGTTATCGCTGTTGTACACCGTTACCGGCAGTTTTGCGCCGGCGCCGAACTGTTCCAACACCTTACCCAAGGCATTTTGCGGTACGGTGAATTGCACGGTGGTGGGTTTCATGCTGGTGATCACCACAATACCCGTGGAGCTGGATTCGGTGACATAATTGCCCACGTCCACCAGCCGTAGGCCGACGCGTCCGTCAATGGGCGCGGTAATACGGCAATAGGCCAAATCGAGGTCGTACTGGGCGATACTGGCCTCATCGGCCTTTACCGCCGCCGCGTCCTGTTCAACGGTGAATTTCTGATCGATAAAGGTCTGTTCGGCGATGGACTTTTGGGCATGCAGCTGAGTATAAAGCGCCATGTCGGCACGCGCCTGGTCAAGACTGGCCTGATCCTTGGCTAACTGCGCCTGGGATTGCTGCTTGTCTATCTGGTATTGCCGGGGATCGATTTGCGCAAGGAATTGCCCTTTTTTGACATCCTGGCCTTCCTTATAGCCCACCTCGGTAAGATAGCCGCTTAGCTGGGGCAGCACGGTTACCGTGGAAACCGGCGTCACGGTGCCCAGTTCGTTGAGGATTTCCGGCATGCTGCCCAATGTCGCGGCGGTGGCGCTCACCACCTGCGGCGGCAGACCGGTTCTTTGTTTCTTGCCGTTAAGGTGATGGTACAAAATGACGATGACCAGCACGACAATGACAACCACGGCTATTATCATGCCGCGCCTTTTGTGACCCTGTTTGCCTACTGTCGGGCCGTTGGTACTCATATATCCTCTCCCGGGAAATGATAAAAAACGCCGCGCTGTTCCTCTCTTCGGCCACCGCCGGAACGGCTCTCAAACTATCCGTATGCATTGAGGCGGTCAAATTATTAAAATGCTTATTTATGTCATGCCTTTACTATTTTCTTTGCCGCCAGATCGTCCGCTGCCCGTATTTATCGCCGGGAACGCCGGCTTCTCTCCTTACGGACTTAAAACAAATTTCCAGGCGGCACAAGGCTGTAATACCCGGCAATCCGCTGGAAGAGGCGCTATCGGATGACCTGCCTGACCCGGTAAAACGGCCCGCGGCGTTTACAAGCAAAAGTCATTAATGTTTACATTTGCAATATCGAATGCGCTTCCCATTAAGAGCCTATGCTGGGATGGTATAATCTGGAGAAAACATAACGGCAGCCTGGTTTATGATCCGACTAAAACAACACAGCAGGAGGCAGATAATGGACTCGGCCTCAAAAGAGCCGGCGGGGCTGTTTGATCCTGCAAACGCACGTGCCGATGCTTCGCGCATCCACCGGGTGACATTGACCAAGAGGAGTCGCGGCATATGACAATGCGGCGGGCAACGGCGCAGGATGTACCGGCCATCCTGGCATTGACGTGCGCCGCTTATGCGAAGTGGATTCCGGTGATTGGCCGCAAGCCCAAACCCATGGTGGCCGACTACGCCGCCGCCGTCAGCGAACATTTTATCGATTTGTTCTATACAGGCGCCACCCTGGCCGCGTTGATTGAAACGATACCGGCGTCTGATCATCTGCTCATTGAAAACGTCGCCGTAGCGCCGGAGCAGCAGGGTAAAGGGTATGGACGCCAGCTTATGGGCCATGCGGAAAAATTAGCACTCTCCCTCGGGGTAAAGGAGATCAGGCTATACACAAACCAGCTCTTCAGGGAAAATGTACGATTCTATTTGCGGTTAGGCTACCGACTGGACCGTGAAGAGCCTTTCAGCGGCGGCGTTGTGGTTTATATGAAAAAATCGCTCTGTTAACACCGGCTATTGCGGCGTTATTTTTTTTACGATGACGTAATTTCTGGTATAGGGCTATATTTCATATTATAATTTTCATCGTAAAAAGACCAATTAATTACGTGAATAATTACTAAATAAATAAATTGAATGCAAAGCATTGTTTCAAAAATGGATATCTATGTAATAATAATATTCTCAAACTCACTTAATAGATGTGAATAATATGGATAGCATCGGTAATGCAAAAAACCATTACGCCTATATTTGGCTTATTAATGAAAAATGAGAAAACGGGAAACTTTCTGTAATAACGGAAAATATTCGGCTAGCAAAGACTCAAATGGAATGGCAATGATATTAAGGAGCGTTGATGAATTCATTGAATATGCCGGTTTGGAAAAAATATTCGGAAATTGAACAACAGCTGTTATCCAATGATATGTCGCCACAAGAGCAGCGGGAAACGGAGCTATTGTTCGGCGTACTGCGGCATGCGCGCAATGAGCCCCGGCGGCGAATCGCGTCCTCGGCCCGTGATACCGCCGTCAGTGGCAAGGGCATCTTTATGGGCTTGCTTTATGCCGGCGGCCTGCTGGGACGGATGGGCCGGGTTTCCGGGGCATGGCCATCCATTGCCGGAAAAGAAAACGGTTCGGGCGGGTTAATGAACCCGACGACGGAGCCGATGGCGGAACATGGCCCCTATAACGCCTGGAGCGGCCTGCACAAGGACATTGATGGTCCCGGCCCGGTAATAGCGGCTCCTGCAGCCGCCGCGGCGTACCGGGAGCGTCGCGAAACGGCGCGAGGGCATCGCGATCCCGCGCCGGATGTGACGCGGCAGAATAATCATATCGCCCGATTACTGAATTTGACGACGGCAGCCGGCCACGGCGAGGCACAGAATCGTTCCGAGCCGGACATTCCTTATATACTGGTGAAACGCGCGGCGGGATCTCTTGCGGGCAGACCTGAAGGGTTGGCCAAAATGGCCTTTACCTTATTACAGGGGTCCGGTCTATATGGCGCTTCTCCCGGCGAAAAAATGACGCAAAACGTCATGCATAAAATCGTTAATGATTGGAGCATGAATAATTTGTTCGGCTCCTCCCTTGAAACATTTGTGGTGCGGCAAATGGCGGATGTCATTGCCGCACAAGTTAACGGCCACCGGCAAACCATCATCGCTTTTGATATCAAAACCTGCCGTGACGCGGTATTTAAAAAGCTCTTGCCGTTACAGGACGTTGGAACAGAGGAGGATGGCAAGAGCAATCCGGCTTATCAATATGTGCTCGACAAGATTATTGCCCCGTCGCTGCCCACGCTGTTTTTGCCGGAGGCGATAGCATGGAAATGGGCACTCTGGACTGGTGCTATCTGCATATCGGACTCGCTTTTGCCGCCAAAAACGCGGTAGACATCGGCGATATGGCCCTGCGGGACGTCATTGAAATCGGCTGTTCAATATCGGCCATGCTAATGATGGGTTCATTGCCGGCCGGAGTGATAGAACTTTTTGGCTTCCCGGCGGTGCTGCATTATCTCAAATCAGGTCTTGATAAAGATAAAATCGCCGACCTGCTTATTGATTGGCGAGATGAAGACATTAAGCAGATAGTGCTGCAGCACTTTTTTTCCGCGGGGGAAACCAGGGAATATGCGGTTAATCCATTCAGGCAATTCGGCAAAGCTATCAGCGGCTATAAATCGCGCACGGAACTGGCCAAGGAGATATTGACAAAGCTCTGTGGCGAGCTGAAGCCGGAGGAATTTACGACCTTGGTGGAAAATTATAAAACCAACGCGAAAGATTATCATTGTCCCTCCGCGCTACACCACAACGGGCACCACCCCTCAATTTGTCTGCCGGATCTCAATCAGGCCTTTGATCAACAAAATGAAGTTATTACCGCGAAATTTGCCGTTATCGATCGGCTAATGATGTTGGATGTCATGGCGCAACTCTCCGAGGATGAGAAGCAATTTCTTATCATGTCGACGATCAGGACGGCAGGAGCGGATTTCTCACGGCTGAATTATCTGACCGGCTTGCCGGAGGAATATTTTATCAACGGAGCGAAACCGGCGGTACAGCTTTTGCCGGGCATCGACCTCTTTTTGGCCTTCACGGCGAAAGCGGAGCATATCTTTGCCCTCGGTCGCGATGAGTCGGGCTATTGGCTCAAACGCATCGATCGGCGGCTGGAAAACTATTTTCCGCTGATGGAGAAGAATGTGGCGCAAGAGTATCAATCCTATCGACTTAACATTTATTCCAGCGAGGGAACAGCGGGTGTTTATAAGACCGCGGGTAAAGACGTGGATGCTCTCTGTGAAGCCCTTGTTGCGCTGCACGGTAAAAAGCTGTCAACGCAGCTTTATATCCGGGGTTATGAAGAGACCACACGTGAAGCCTTCAATCATTTCATGCTGTCATTTATTCCTTTTTATCACTGTGCCGCCTGGGACCCCCACAGGCGGGAACAGGCGTTGATATCGTGCGTAACGGACAGCCTCAATCTGGTGCCGCTGGCCGGCCAGGTCGCGGGCCAGTCCATGCGCATTCTACTGAAAGCGGGGCTGGGCGGCGGGGCTTCCCTGCGCGCGGGAGCGGCGAGTTTAAAGGCCGGTTCTACATTGGGTGGCGCCTTAAGCACCGCCACGCGGACGTTTGTCGAGCTTGCCCTGGTTTCGGCGTCGGAAGAGCTGGACCGCAGGATGCTGACTGATTTGCTGCTGGTGCTGGCCCGGGCCTTCGATCCCGGCATCGAGGCGGCAGGCATGCTGGGCCAGGCTGCGTTCCGCCAGACGCAACAAGCTATCAGGCTATTGCGTAACCATAGCCCGTCCATGGAAAAGTTTTTTTTGAAAATGGGCCATGCCGCACCGGCTGATAAGCTGCCTGTCGGCCCGGAGGGGTATACAACCGCTCGTCTGGCGGGCTTAAATGATGATATTCCCATCGTGATGCTGGGGGGTGACCGGTATCTTGGCCAGCCTGTGTACGCCAGGATAAGTCCCCATACCGGCGACGTTATCGGCAGAAAGTATACTTTATCCGCAGATAATCAATTGGCGGCCATCCCCATGCCGGCGGCAGTGCGCTTGAGGAATATTTTATCTCATGGATTAAGCGGGCGGGGCGCCTCGGCGGCGGCCAGGGTTTGGCAACAGCAGCAAAGCATAGACACCCTGTCCCAGGTGCATCTGAACGGTGTGGAATGCATAGCGCATATATCGCGGTACGGCGAGCCGGGGGGCGAACATTTGCTGTTTCCCGAGCAGGGCATTCCGTTGGCTCAGGAATCGCTGGATATAGACGCTTATGTGCGAATGGTGAAGGCATTGCCTGCGAGGGAGAGGATGGCATTGCGTTTTTGGACATGGCACAACGAAGACAGTATTAGTTATATTGAGGGTTCAATGACGATTGAACTGACGGGGAATATGCCCTCCAAGAAAAGGATAAATGAAAATCTCTGGCACGACATCCCAGTAAACGATTGGCAATTTTCCGACAAACACAGTTATTTATCTATGGTTGACTTAATTAAACGTTCGCTCCCCGGCAATCAGGAAATTATCTGGGTATGGGGCAATATCCTTTAGGGTTTACTATTCCATGGGGCGAAAGTATTGGTCCTGGTGATATCGTCACCAATTACCCTACCTTTTAACCGTTCACGCGCGAGATCTTTATGCAAAAATTTACCGCCCTAACCGATGGTGAAGGACTATCGGGTAAGAAACACAGGCAGGCTTTGCTCTATTTTAAAATCGAGAATGGACGGCAATGTATTCCCCTGCTGAGCGATACCGTTACCGCCGACGGCGAATTGACCCTCAATGGCTACGATATCAACCTTAGGGAATATTTATATCCGCCCAATACATTTTTCCGCGTCAAAAGTATTGCTACCGCTTATATGATTGAAGGAGAAATGCACCCAGCGCAGCGTATCGGCGTGGTGCTGGAAGAACTTACCGGTCCGGTAAACGAGGCGAAAATATTCATACCGGCGAAAGTGTGCCGGTGACCAGCGAGGATTGGACAAACATGGTGAAACGATACCATTTGTCGCTCCTATAGGCAGCAGATGTGGTCATTCTCTGCCAAGGTCGGCAGGATGCTAAGTTGACTTAGATTAAGGCTTGTCGGGCTGAAATTACACCAGCCCTCAATAACTGATATCACAACACTCTGGATGATGTCCGGAAGAACGTTTTATAGAATCACTGTGGACGGCAATCTACAGTTTCAGCTATTTAATGGATGGTAATTTTGATCATATCAGACGTGAAATCGACAAAATCCGTATACAGTACGGAAATCAATGAAAATAGACAGCAGGATAATTGCTTTTCAGCGTTATTATGGGTTAATGCCACGGATGTCCGTTTCCATCCAACCAAGGCAACATACTCAAGCACTCCAGGATTAGGCGAAACAGAATGGTTTTCCATGAGAGCGGGGCAAGTATGGTGAATCTTGCCCTAAGGCAATTTCATGTTAAACACCTTTGTAAAAATTCACGCCCAGTACCGCGTCATTTATGATCTCGTATGAAAAACTCGCGCCCGCCGTTTATCGAGGTTTATGGCAGAGGCAGAATGATGCCCTACGCTGAAAGAGAAATTATCGTGCTGAATACCGAAGCGATGGGTATCACCTTTTGGGCAGGGGTATCTATAAAATGCGAAACGTCACCGGCATTGAGCTTTTGGCGTAGAGTGCGAGACGTTCCGCTTTTCAGAACAAAGCTGTCCGGGCCATGCCCTGGTCAACCGTGGGTTGAATCCGACGGCCTTGACGTTACCGTCCGCCAATGGCGGCAACCGTGATTTGCGCTTCAGAGGGTGGGCTTTATTATCGGGACAACAGTGCTTAACCGGTATGTTGCGCCGGACTGGCGGTTTTAGGTGGGGCCGGGTTTTGCAGGAGGGGCTCCTACATTAATAAAACAAAGATAATAAAGGGCTTTATTTCCTTAAGAAAAACGGGTTTTTTTTGTTTTGGCATTTGGCTCCTTTTCCCCCATCCCGTACCCGCCCCCCCCCCCACGCGCTGCTGCCATCCCTTTTACTTTCCGTGGCCGCGGGGGAGTTGGGGGGGGACGGGCCCTATTCCCGGGTGCATCACTTCGCCCGCCAGCTCAGTTCCCCCTTTGCCCTGCTGGCGGCGGTGGGCGCCCGAACCAGCCGCATCGAGATTGGCACCGGCGTTATCGATATGCGCTATGAAAATCCCCATTACATGGCCGAAGACGCCGGCGCGGCCGATCTTATCTCCGGCGGACGCCTTCAGTTGGGCATCAGCCGCGGCTCCCCGGAACAGATCATAGACGGCTGGCGCCATTTTGGCTATCAGCCCGCCGAAGGCGAGTCGGACGCCGACATGGGACGACGCCATACCGAGGTCTTGCTTGACCTTCTGCGAGGGGAGGGTTTCGCCAAGCCCAACCCGCAGCCGATGTTCCCGAACCCGCCGGGCTTATTGCGCCTCGAGCCCTTTTCCGCCGGCCTGCGGGACCGGATTTGGTGGGGCGCCGGCTCCAATGCCACCGCGGTCTGGGCAGCTAAATTAGGTATGAATCTGCAAAGTTCAACGCTTAAGGACGACGAAACCGGGGAACCTTTCCACATTCAGCAGGCCAAGCAAATTCGGGCCTACCGTGCCGCGTGGCGGGAAGCCGGTCACGCGCGCGAACCCAGGGTGTCGGTGAGCCGCAGTATCTTCGCCCTGATGGATGAGCGGGATCGCGCCTATTTCGGCAATAGCAGCCGCGATGGCGACCAAATCGGTTTTCTTGATGAGAAGACCCGCGCTATTTTTGGCCGCGGCTACGCCGCCGAACCGGATGTCCTGATCGCGGAGCTAAAACAGGATGAAGCCATAGCCGAAGCCGACACCTTGCTGTTGACCGTGCCTAACCAATTGGGGGTCGACTATAACGTTCACGTCATCGAGTCAATCCTGACCCATGTGGCGCCCGGCCTGGGATGGCGCTGAACGATAAAAAACGCGGCCAACAGATCTCTGTCAGCCGCGAAAGCGTTGCCTGGCGTCAGGCCTGGTCTAAATAGCTTTTCATATTAGCGCTACACTTGCGGGAGATGACATCCCGCCAGCGCTGGCCCTGCACGATGAGAAGTGAAGCATTAATGCGCAAAGCTATTTAGCGTCTTTCGATAACGACGGGGTGATGTCTTTTAATCGGGTGTTTTACCACATGATGGCGATGCTTATGGACCACAACGACCTTTTCATGCCTGACGGGAGCTGCCCAGCTTATGGTGGTTATCGGCAGCGTAAAAACGGCTAAAGCCAAGCAAAGTGCAATTTTCTTCATGGTGTTCTCTGTTGAAGATAGTTAAGAGAATTGATTATAGATGGTAATGCGTTTTTGTATGCCGGACTATTCCTTATTTTAATTCAGGTTCCATAAAATTTACCGCCGCCAGTGCCGCCAGTGCCGCCAGTGCCGCCAGCGGCGATCTCGGTATTTTTATCTTAACGCCGCCATAATTTCTTGCTGGCGATCTCCGCCCCGGCCCGCAGTGCCCTGAACTTCTCCCGGACGATAGTGGGATGCACCTCGGTTTTATAGGTTGCCTGTGAAGAGAAGCCACAATCAGCCCCTGCCAGCACATTGTCTCTTCCAACGCGCTCAGCGAAACGAATCAAGCGTTCAGCGATGAGCTCAGGGTGTTCGACGGTATTACTGGCGTGGCAGATAACCCCCGGGATGAGGCGTTTCCCTTCCGGCAGTTTCACCTGTTCCCATATATGGTATTCATGTTCATGGCGGACATTCCCGGCTTCAAAGGAGTAATCCGAGACGTTAAGATCCAGCATATAGCGTACAAATTCGATAAAAGGCACGTCATGGATACGCGGCCCCTCATTGATGCTATAGCAGGTATGATAGCGTATTTTTTCCTGGGGAATTCCGCGCAGCGCATGATTCAGAATGGTGACATAATCAGTGGCTTTCTGACGGATCTGGGCGCTGGTGAGATGCCGATCGGCAAAAAGATCGGGTAAAAAGGGATCGTCAATCTGCAGGGTAAATCCGGCATCGATAATGGCTTTATATTCGACTCGCAGGGCTTCGGCAATAGCTGACAGATAGTCCCCCTCATTTTCATAAAAAGCGTTGCTGCCGACGCCTGTGGGCGCCACCGAAGGAACAAAGGCGGAATGAGCGGGAGTGATTTTCAGCGCATCCGCCAGATTGCCCAGATCGCGCTTGAGCTGCGCGACGCCATGATAGGACACCGGCCCGGTACAGACGACCGGAACAAAAGGCACCAGGTTTCCTCCCAGCATTGCTTTGCCGAAATACTCGCTGTAATACTCGGGAAACGCTTCGACTTCAGCTTCAAAAGCGGCATAACCCGCTCCCGGCCGGGGCTCGAAACCGGAGATACGATCGCGGACGTAGGCGAAAAAACCCACTTTGGACATTTCGCCGTCCGTGACAATATCAATGCCATCAGCCAATTGCTGCTGAACTGACTCGATTACCGATTCCCGGATGCAATTTTCAAGTTCGGCCCGATTGCCCGTGCCTTCGATATTGGCCTTCATAAGATCCAGCAATCGAGTCGGGCGCGGCAGGCTGCCGACATGGGTGGTTAAAATGCGAGGTTCTTGTTGCGACACGTGCAGACTCCTCTGAGATAATTTTTTCTATTATGAGTGGATGAAACCACCGCGGTTATTCTAGGGGAGGAAGGGTGAATTGCCGACCGCCAATAATACCGGGACATCGTCACGGTGATGTTAATAAAAGAGCTTCACGGAACGAATTCAATCGCATTTAATCATGACGGATAATTAATCGTAGCCGGCCATTTATTGCGAAGGAGGGTAGGGGAAATAATCTTTCCCTTAAATAAGACGTTGACAGCTGCAACAATGGGCGATGAAAGTCCACCCATCAAAATGAATTATTGATAAGTTACTTGATCAAGATCAATAAAAAATTAATGCGTCATTTTAGTTTTGTTGCCGGCAAACAGGAGGATATGTTCTGCTCTTTCAATAAGTTTATATTGTAATAAATTATTAAAGAATTAATGAATAAATTAAAAATAATGCTTTCTAATTAATGAATAATTGTCATATTCAAGGTTTATCCTGTCTTATAATGGTAAATATCCGCAATACAGGCGCCGTTCTAAGGGAATAGACTGAAATCCTAACGTTAAACAAAGGGATCGTCCGTTGAAAATCAAAACATCCTATGGTCTGAGCTGGCTGTCGCTGGCCGTCATTGTCGTGGCCGGCCTGGCGCTGTGGCGGGTTGTGCCCCCCACCGGACTCAGTGTCCACGCCTGGCATTCAGCGGTGATATTTGTGGCCACCATTATCGCCATTGTGGCTAACGTCCTGCCCATCGGCGCCATAGGCATTATCAGCATCACCCTTTTTGCGCTGACTTATGCCGCCGGCGACAAGAGCGCCGAAGGCGCCATCGTTACGGCGCTAAGCGAACTTAACAGTTCTCTGATTTGGCTTATCGTCGTGGCCTTTATGATTGCGCGCGGGTTTATCAAAACCGGCCTCGGGCGACGGCTGGCGCTGATGCTGATTCGGCTGCTGGGAAAACGTACCCTCGGCCTGGCTTACGGGCTGGCGTTCGCCGACCTGCTGCTGGCGCCGGCAATGCCCAGCAATACCGCGCGCTGCGGCGGGGTAATTTATCCCATCGCCGATTCGCTGGCGCGCAGCTTTGATTCTCATCCCGATAACGCATCGCGCAGTAAAATCGGCACGTTCCTGATCGTTTGCATCGGCAATGTCAACGATATCACCTCCGCGCTGTTTATGACCGCGTATACCGGCAATCTGCTGGCGGTGAAGCTGGCAGCCGACGCCGGCGTGTCTATCTCTTGGTTCGAATGGTTTCTCGCCGCCGTGGTGCCCTGCGCGGTGTCGCTCGTCATTGTGCCGCCATGCGTTTATTTCCTGGTGCGCCCGGAGATTAAAAAGACGCCGGATGCGCCTAAGTTCGCCGCCGCCGAGCTGGAAAAAATGGGCCCGCTGGGCCGTTCGGAGTGGCTGATGGTCGTCACGGTATTACTGCTGCTGATACTGTGGATTTTTGGCTCAACCCTCGGGGTGGATCCCACCACCGGTTCGTTTGTCGGCCTGTCGTTTCTATTGCTGACCGGCGTGTTGACCTGGGAAGATATCAAAAGCGAAAAGGGCGCCTGGGACACCCTGGTATGGTTCGCCGCATTGCTGATGATGGCCAACAAGCTGAAGGATCTGGGATTCACTACCTGGTTCGGCAATGTGGTAGGCTCGAATATCGGCCATCTGATGTCCGGCACGCATTGGGTGTGGGTGTTGCTGCTGTTAAATGCCGCCTATATGTACCCCCATTACTTCTTTGCCAGCGGCAACGCGCAGATCGCCGCGCTGTATGCGGTGTTTCTGGCCGTCGGCATAGAGCTTGGCATTCCGGCGCTGCCAATGGCCTTTATGCTGGCATTTACCAGCAGCCTGTATTGCTCCCTGACCCAATATACCCATGCGCGCGGTCCCATCCTGTTTGGCGCCGGCTATGTGCCCACCAATGTCTGGTGGCGCACCGGTTTTATCATCAGCATAATCAACCAGGTGATATTCATGGCGGTGGGACTGGCCTGGTGGCGGATTCTAGGACTGTTTTGAACGGCGATAGATCATTGATGTCCGCCCGCCGGCAGCGAATAGTCCATCCGCTTCAGATCGTCCAGCAGCCCCGGGCCGGTCGGCTCCCAGCCGAGCTGTTCGCGGGTCCATGCGCCGGAAGCCCGCAGGTCCATGCCCGCGAACATGGCGAACCAGCCGAAATGCTGCGGCACCTGTTCGGGCGATAGGGACACCACCGGCACACCGAGCCCTGCTCCTACCACCTCCGTTATGATGCGCGCGCAAACGCCCTCCTCGGCAACGGCATGATACCTGTCCCCCCGGCGCCCCTGGTCCAGGACCAGCGCATAGAGCTTCGCCACATCCAGCACATGGGCCGCCGGCCAGCGGTTGGCTCCCTCGCCGACATAGGCCGCCACGCCTTTCTCCCGGCAGATCGCGATGAAGGGCGAGATAAGCCCCTGCTTGAACGTATCGTGGACCTGCGGAAGCCGCACCACGCGTACGTCGACGCCGGCCGCCAGCAGTGCATTGCCCTCCAGCTCGGAGGCCACGCGCGGATTGGGGTTGTTGGCGTTGAAAACGTCTTCCGTCGCCGGCCGGCCCAGTCCGGCATCGCCCATGCCGGTTCCGGATGTTATGATGAGGGGCCGGGCGGAGCCTTTGAGGGCGGAACCCAAGGCGTTAATGACCCGCCTGTCCTTTTCGCAATTGGCCACAAAGTGCGAAAAGTCATGATCGAATGCGGTATGAATAACCGCATCGGCCTTGGCCGCGCCGTCGCGAAGGCTGTCCAGATCCTCCAGATCGCCGCGATGCGCTTGCGCGCCGGCGGCCTCCAGGGACCGGGCGCCGGCATCCGATCTCGCCAGACCGAGGACTTGATGCCCGGCGGCAAGCAGTTCGGGTACGATGCGTGATCCGATGAAACCGGTCGCACCAGTAAGAAATACGCGCATAGAATACCTCCAGTGTTGTGTGAAGGAAGTGTTGCCTGAAAGCGGCCGCTATAAAAGTAGTGAGTTTATCGTAGTATAAATAGCAACAGGATCGCGTCGCCGGAGGGATTGCCGCGTGGCGGGCCATCAACGTAAAAACGCCCGGAATCCGGCGATTTTCAGGGCGTTAGCCCATCGGCTCCCACCCTGGCAGCGGTAACCGTCTTGATTGACACCGAATACACTACGCGGATATTGCCCAGTAACAATAAATAGTGTGGCATAATGAAGGCAGTCTGGCATATGCGAGATAACAGATAAAGCGACTCATCAGTGCTACAAGATAGATCCTTCGCGGCAAATATAGTGCGCAGGTCATTCCCTCATGCGCTGAAATAAGGTACAAGGCTGCATGAAAATACCAAATAGAATCCAACCGCTGGTGGCTGACGGTCTGATAGACGATGTGGTCCGTCGATTGAAAAGCGGCAAAGAAGCCGACGTGTACACTGTGTTATGCGGTGAAGAGCACAGTTGCGCCAAAGTCTCCAAAGAAGCCTGATGGCGTAGCTTCAAGCAGGCCGTGCAGTATCAGGAAGGCCGCAAAGTCCGTAACAGCCGCAACGCGCGGGCTATGCAAAAAGGCACAAAGTTCGGCCGCAAGCAGCAGGAAGAGTCCTGGCAGACGGCGGAAGTCAATGCGCTATTCCTGCTGGCGGATGCCGGGGTGCGAGTACCGCAGCCCTATATCTGTCTGGACGGAGTGCTGCTGATGGAGCTTATCACCGACGCCGACGGCGTGGTCGCGCCGCGTCTGAGCGAAGTGATTCTGACGGAAGATGAAGCGGTAGCCGATTTCGACACCATGATCCGCAATATCGTGCGAATGCTGTGCGCCGGTATCGTGCACGGGGATTTATCAGAATTCAACGTGCTGATGGACGCCAAAGGGCCGGTCATTATCGACCTGCCCCAGGCGGTGGATGCCGCGGCGAACAACCACGCCGAATCCATGTTCGAACGGGATGTCAACAACATGACCGAATACTACGGCCGGTTCGCGCCGCGGCTGCTGGAAACCCGTTATGCGAAAGAAATCTGGGCGCTGTATGAAGACGGGAAGCTGACACCGGAAACCATTCTCACCGGGCAGTTCGCCGAAAATACCCAGAAAGCCGATGTGGATTCATTGCTCGATGAAATCATTTCCGCTGAATATGAATACTACGATCGCCAGCGGGCACAGAAGGAGCGCGACCTTTAAAGCCCGCCGGGATGCCGCCTTGTTTATAGGTTCAGGTTTCCAAACGCACCACTCCAATCATGCTCGAATTTATCGATGGCGGCGTCCACCGCCGGAGAACTGATTAATTGTTGCGCCACGTCCAAAGGCAGGGTAATGGCCTCACAGCCTGCCAACAGGCAATCCAGCGCCTGGCGCGGGGTTTTGAAACTGGCGGCCAGCACTTTACAGCGCGGCGCGTGCAGGTCGAGCAGCGCCTGCAATTCCTGTACGGTTTTGATCCCGTCGCCGCCTTGCGCATCTACCCGGTTGACATAAGGGGCAACATATTCCGCGCCGGCCAGTGCGGCCAGCAGTCCCTGCGCCGGGCTGTAAACCGCTGTGCCCAGGGTTGTAATCCCGCCGGTGGTTAATAGCTTGATGGCGGCGAGTCCTTCTGAGGTCACCGGGACTTTTACCACAATCCCCGGAATGCGCTCCACCAATTGCTTCGCCTGAGCAACCATTGTTGCCGCGTCGCGGCCCAATACCTGAGCAAACAAACGGCCATCTTTTCCCACGGCTTCCCGCAGGCGCGGCAAGACTTCCCATAACGGGACCTTACTGGCGGCAACAATGCTTGGATTGGTGGTAACGCCGGCAAGGGGAATATACGCGCCAGTCGTTCTACTTCCGCGACATTCGCGGTATCCAGATAGAGTTCCATCGGTTTTCCTTTCATTCAATCGTCATAGTCACTTTCACGTTCGCGCTGATGCCAGATTAAAAAACATGGCGCTATTAAGCTATGCGTCAAAAGTGTCAAACACTGGATAAATGTATTCAACGCAATAAAATGTGCTTCAAGTCACAACTTCGCATTGGATTTGACTTGAGTCCTTATGGGCAAGAGAGTTGAGCAAGCTCGCATTTTTATTTTAACAATACAAAAGTCCAGTAAATGCCCTTTTTCTCGTCTGTCATCTTCCGTGGCGTATGCCTATTGTTTAAAGCGCCGGCTACCTTGAAAAAGCGGCCTGCCCGGTGGGTGTTTTCATGCCATTCTTTTAATGAGGGGTCTTCATGACGAATCGAGTCCAACAGCTGAAAAGCGCAATGCTGGCCCATCCCCGCGAAATTTCGCTGGAGAGGGCATTGCTCTATACCGCCAGCCATCGACAAACGGCAGGTGAGCCGGTGTTAATGCGTCGCGCCAAGGCAACCGCCTATATTCTTGATAATGTTGATATTGAAATTCGTGATGGCGAATTGATTGCCGGCAACCGCACCGTAAAACCGCGGTCCGGAATTATCTCTCCGGAAATGGATCCTTATTGGCTGCTTAACGAGCTGGATCAATTTTCCTCTCGCCCTCAGGATCGTTTTGACATCAGTGACGAAGATAAACAGATTTATCGCGAGCAGCTTTATCCTTATTGGGTAACGCGATCGATGAAAGACTTTATTAATGGTCAGATGAGCGACGAGGTTAACGCTGCCGTCAGTACGCAGATTTTCAGCATAAACCAGACCGATAAAGGCCAGGGCCATATTATTATTGATTATCCGCACCTGTTGAATAACGGCCTGGCGAAGCTTATTGCCGAGATGAAAAGCCGCTGCGCCGAGCATCAGGATAACGTCTTCTTTCAGGCCGGCTTGCTATTGCTGGAAGCATCACAGCGACGTATTTGGCGTTATGCCGCGTTGGCCGCCAAATTGGCGAAAGGGTCCACAAACGATAGCCGCCGTAAGGAATTGCGGTCGATTGCGGATATTTCCCGTCATAATGCCCAGTATCGCCCGGAAGATTTCCGGCAGGCCTGTCAGTTGTTTTGGTACATGAACGTAATATTGCAATATGAATCTAACGCCAGCTCTTTATCACTGGGGCGTTTTGACCAATACATGCTGCCATTTTACCAGTCCTCTTTGAGCCGTGGCCACAGTCCGGCGTTGCTAAAAGAGTTGCTGGAATCACTGTGGGTAAAATGTAATGACGTAGTATTGTTGCGTTCAGCCGGCAGCGCCCGCTATTTTGCCGGGTTCCCAACGGGTTATACCGTGATATTAGGCGGCTTGACGGAAAATGGCCGCAGCGCGGTGAATATGCTCTCTTTCCTGTGTCTTGACGCCTATCAAACCGTTCAGCTTCCTCAGCCGAATATCGGCGTACGGGTAAATGAATTAATCGATCGTCCGTTCTTGCTGAAAACGGCGGAAACCATCCGGCTGGGAACCGGCATTCCGCAGATCTTTAATGATGAAGTGGTGGTGCCCGCGTTCCTGAATCGGGGCGTCTCACTAGAGGATGCTCGCGATTATGCGGTGGTAGGCTGCGTCGAGCTTTCTATTCCCGGCAGAACCTACGGTTTGCATGATATTGCCATGTTCAATCTGCTTAAAGTCATGGAGATTGTCTTGCTGGAAAATGAGGGCAGCGCGGTTATCACCTGGGACAGCCTGCTAAGGCAGATACGCGATAAGATTCGCCACTATATCAAGCTGATGGTGGAAGGCAGCAATATTTGCGATATCGGCCACCGCGACCGGGCGCCGGTGCCGCTGCTTTCTTCGTTTATCAGCGATTGCATGGCGAAGGGCAAGGATATAACCGAAGGCGGCGCGCGCTATAATTTCTCGGGTGTCCAGGGCATTGGCATCGCTAATCTCAGCGATTCGTTACACGCCTTGAAAGGTATGGTATTTGATCAACAGCGTCTGAGCTTTGATGAGCTTCTGGCGGTGCTGAAAGCGAATTTTGCCACTGCGGACGGGAAAAATATCCGGGCCCGGCTGATTAACCGCTTTGAGAAATACGGCAATGATATTGACGAGGTGGATAATATCAGCGCTGATTTACTGCGCTTCTATTGCAAAGAAGTCGAAACCTGGACCAACCCCCGCGGCGGGCATTTCTCGCCGGGGTCTTATACCGTATCCGCCCATATACCCTTGGGTGCGGTGGTCGGGGCAACGCCGGACGGACGTCTTGCGGGTGAACAGCTGGCCGACGGCGGGCTATCGCCGATGCTGGGGCAGGACAGCAATGGACCTACGGCAGTATTAAAATCAGTCAGTAAACTGGACAACTATTTGCTGTCGAACGGTACGCTGTTAAATGTGAAATTTACCCCGGCTACGCTTGCGGGCGACGGCGGGCTTAATAAACTCAGCGACTTTTTGCACGCCTTTACCAAACTGAAACTGCAGCATATCCAGTTTAACGTGGTGAATGCCCAAACGTTGCGGGAAGCACAGCAGCGTCCGCAGGATTTTGCCGGCCTGGTGGTTCGCGTTGCCGGTTATAGCGCCTTCTTTGTGGAGTTGTCGAGGGAGATTCAGGATGACATTATCCGCCGCACGGCGCATCAATTGTAAATGCATTGACTATCCGGCCGATGAAACGGCCCGCATTTTCAATATCCAGCGCTACTCCCTTAACGATGGACAAGGGATCCGTACGGTGATTTTTTTCAAGGGATGCCCGCATCGCTGTCCATGGTGCGCCAACCCTGAATCCATTTCCGGCAGTATTGAAACAGTGCGCCGTGAAAAAAAATGCCTCCATCGCGCTGTCTGTCTCAATGATGCGGATGAATGTCCCTCCGGCGCATTGGCGCGTATCGGCCGCGACGTGACGCTGGATGGTTTGGAAAAAGAGGCACTGAAGGATGATATCTTCTTTCGTTCATCGTCCGGCGGAGTGACGCTTTCGGGGGGAGAAGTATTAATGCAGGCTGAATTTGCCACGCGTTTTCTTGCCAGGTTGCGGCGATTGGGAATCAATACCGCGATTGAAACAGCCGGCGATGCGCCTGCCGCTCGTTTACTGCCCCTTGCGCGTCAATGTGATGATGTGTTATTTGATCTGAAAATCATGGATGAAAAACAGTCAAAAGAAGTGCTTCATATCAATTTGCCGCGGGTGCTGAAAAATATGCGCTTACTGGTGGCTAACGGTATCCACGTTATTCCGCGCATTCCTTTGATTCCGGGATATACAATGACGCGGGAGAATATGTGCCGGGTACTGGATGTGTTGGCGCCTTTGGCAATAGATGAATTACATATATTGCCTTTCCACCCCTACGGAGAGCCCAAGTATTCTCTGTTAGACCGGCCATGGCAGATGAAAGGCGTGCCTGCGCCGGATGAAAGCGACATCGCTCCGTTGCGATTAATGGCTGAATCCGCCGGCTATCGTATTAAGGTCGGCGGCTAGTCCGCTAAGAGGATAGGAAGGTGACAGAATGACGCGTTATCTTGTTGCGGTAACTGCCTGTATAAGCGGCGTCGCCCATACGTATATGGCGGCGGAACGTTTCGAAAAATTATGCCAGCAGGAAAAATGGTCCGTGAAGGTTGAAACGCAAGGCGCATTAGGCACGGAAAATGCCATAACGGCGGAAGATATAGCGAGGGCAAATGTGGCGGTGCTTATCACTGATATTGTCATTGACGGCGCGGAACGGTTTGCAACGTGCAGAAGCGTTCAGACAACCACCCGCATTTTTGTTAGAGCCCCATAAAGTGATGTCAGTAGTTGAACAAGCGTTTAATTTACCCAATGGCACACATCTTAAAGTGAGCTGAAGAATAGGTAACGTAAAGGGATGTGATAGGGATCGCGGTATTCATACCCTTCATCTGGTAGATAAGTCGTTACTCTCTTTATTGTCACATTGGCTTCGCCACTGGCTTCTGTATTCGGTTGGGGATCGGGCCGTACTTTTACGAAAAATACGACAAAAATAATTACTGTCGATGAAACCACAGCTGCTCGCGATTTCTTTAACCTTCATATCATAACCTTTAAGTAATAACTTAGCGCGTTCCAGACGAACGTGGTTAAGGTATTCGTTGAAACCAATGCTGCCGGTTTTCTAAAAGATGTGAAAGATAATTGGGAGAAATATGAAAACGTTTAGCAACATCATCGCGGGTGAGTTGAAACGAGGCGTTATCGTCAATATATTCCTGAATGACCTCAAATAACGCCCGGCTGGGGTTAATTTCTGCGCCTGGTTGATGAGTTGGTCTGAGCAGTGGCTCAGCAAGCCGGCGAGAACCAATCGCGCGGTTTGCTGATCGTCCAGGTTGGAAACAATCTCATTCATCGCTTGCAGCAGAAAAGAACCGACCCGCGGGCCGAGGCGGGCGACGTTTTGTTTATCAACGTAGATGAGTTTATCACCATCCCAGTGCTGAATGCTAAAGCCTAATTTATTTTTGCTAAATAGAATGCTTAATAATGTTGCAGGACGGGTCCAGCTTATCAAATTCCATTTGCCCGCGGGTATATAAAGCGCATTGTATTTTTTTAGAATTCCTTGGGCTTCCGGCAGACTTTTATCTTGAACTTCTCCTTCTATCACAATTTCGAGACGAGGAAAGCTTACTACGCTAGCCAAAGGCGGGGCAGGGAGCGAGTTATTCGGGAATTTTAAAGTCATTGCATGATGACGGGAAATCAACCGAGCAATGATGTCTATAACGTCTTGCTGCATAGCCAGATCTCTTTTAAACGATAACGGGGATCTTAAAAGGTTTCATGAGGTCTTTCAAGCGAGACAGGATGGGTCATTTTATGATTAAGAGCCTGAAGAAAACCTTCAGGCCCATGTGCAATGAAACCGAACATTCAGCTTTGGTGCCGCAGCCATTGTTAAAAATAGGCTTAGGTCATAACACGGCGGCCATCCGTCTGTTTTTCATAAAACGTCAAGGAGCCACTTTTGCGCCGGCGTCAGACGGGAGGCGGTTTCCGGCTTCAGCCATTTGCGTTGATCCTGCTGCTGCGCATCCTCGCGATCGCAATATAAGCCATGTAAAACTCTGCGCCGGGTACCCACGGTATTGGTGGTCCCGCCATGCCAGGCATGGGCGTTATAAATCATCACGCTGCCCGCCGGCGCCGCAAAAATGGCTTCATCAGGATGCGGTAAGGCCGGGTCGGGCAAGATATCTTCGGGCAATTCCGGCCGATGGTGGGTACCGGGAATAATGCGCGGCGCGCCGTTGGCCGCGCTCAAGTCATCTATAGCCCAGATTGCGTTGACCAGATGGACCTTTGGAAAATCGGGACGGGGTTTTTTCCAGTCCGCATGCAGGGGCTGATGACCGCCGTGGTGGAGCGCTTCCCTGCCATTCAGGCTGGAGATTTTAAATGGCCGCTGGAAAATATGGCGGCATACCGACAGAACGATGGGATGAGCCCAGACTTTCTCCCATACCGTGCCTTTGTTTATCATATTGGCGATTCGGGTGGCGGTCTCTTCCTGATGGTGTTCTGCCGCGAGATTATCCCCTTCCTTTTTTATCAGCCCGTCAAACGCCGCACGCATATCTTCAAGCCAGTCCGGGTCAATAACATCGCGGATAACGACGTAGCCCTTGGTCTCCAACTGGTCAATCATATCGCGGGATAAATCAGCAGTGGCGCCAAGAGCCTCAAGATAGCTTTCAGATTGGGTTTTCATATTAGCTCCTTCATTTTCACGTTTTTGTAACGTATTAAAAAATACGCGATCATGAGCAATAAAGAAGCAGGCTAATGCAACGAAAATCTGGACATATGTGGCATGGCGGCAAAAGTGTGATTTATATTGGAAATCCACTCATGGGACAGTGCGGCAACATCCGCAGAACACCGCGGCTAAAACGCCAGTCCTTTGCGCTTCGCCATATCAATAAACGCGCGTAGCTTAGGCTGCGCCTGAGTCCCGGCCGGAAAGTACAGGTGCGCCCCGACGGTCGGCAGGATGTAGTCCCGCAACACCGACTCAAGACGGCCCTCGGCCAGGTCCCCGGCTACTTCAAGGTCGGCGACATAGGCGAGGCCCAGGCCCTGACGGGCGAACGACAACAGCGACGCACGTTCATTGACCACGATTCGTCCGGGCATATCTACCAGGAAGTCATGGCCCCGTCGGTTGAATTCCCACCGGTGTCGTTGTCCCGACGTGACAAATCGGTAGATGACGCCTTCATGCAGCGTCAGCTCTTCGGGCTTTTGCGGCCGCCCGGCCCTGGCAAAATAAGCAGGAGAGCCGACCACAGACCAGCGTAGTTCGGGCGTCAGCCTCACCGCCACCATATCTTTTTCCACTGTCTCTCCTAGCCGGATACCCGCGTCATAAGGCCCGCTCGCGAGATCGACCGTTCCCTCATTTATCGACAATTCCAGCGTGACGTCGGGATAAGCGCGGTAAAACTCGGGTACAAAGGGTTCAACGAGCAGCGTCATTGCGAAACGCGTCATGGTGAGACGTAGGGTGCCCGTCGGACGCGCCTGGTAGCTCGAAAGATGCGCCAACGCATCGCCGATGTCGGCGGCGGCCGGCTGTAAACGTTCGAACAGCACGGCGCCGGGCTCCGTCAAGACGACGCTACGCGTTGTTCGCTGGAACAGGACCACGCCGTACCGCTGTTCAAACTTCTGGATGGCCTTGCTCACAGCCGTCGACGATATGTTCAGCACCAGCGCCGCCCGCGTAAAACTTAAGTGATTCGCGACGGCAAGAAACGTAATGACCCCGTCGAGTTGATCTTTTTCCATTAGACGATTACAAACCTCAGGTTGATAACCCATCCCATTTCCAGCAGTTTATCAGCCCAAGGGCATGAAGTAACCTGTCAGTCATTTCACGGCCACAACTGCTCTCCACCGTAAGGCTTCCGCGCTGATAAATGAGGAACTTCACCATGAATATGATTGATAAAGGACGACGTAACGCACTGTACTTCGGGGGGGCCGCGACGTTATCCGCGCTGTTTGCCGCGCCGCTGGCCTTAGCCCAAAGCGGTACGGATGCCACTGCTTCCAACAAACGGAAAGTCGAGGAGGGGCTTACAGCCTGGAGCCGTGGAACGGGCAGTGTCCTAAGCGTTCTTTCCGACGATATCAAGTGGACGATTCCCGGCAATTCACTTATCGCGGGCACGACGGTCGGCAAGAATGAGTTGAACCAAAAAATCAACATTCCCTTTGGCGCGCGCTTTGCACAATCTACTGATAAGTTCCGTCCCATCGCCATCAACGGCATCTATGGCGATGCAGACATGGTGATCGCGCATTTCCAGGGACGAGGCATTGCCAATGACGGCAAGCCCTACGTCAACAACTATGCCTGGTTTCTCAAAATGAGGGACGGCCTGGCTGTCGAGGGAACCGCATTTTTCGATAGCGTCGCGTTCAACGATCTCTGGACGCGCGTGCCGGTCGGCAATGTGCGGCGCGAATAACGACACGGCGCTTTCAACTGGATGGAGAAAAAGACATGCTTGGATACGTACAGGATTTGAATGGTACCGGCGGCGTTTCGCAGCCGCTTAACACAATCACCTGAAAAATATCTAAGCCGATGTCATTAAGCCAAAAATGGCGTGATATGTTGCGTGAGAAAAAATTTGTCAGTAGCGGAATCGAAAAAACCGCCGCAGTCGTCGTGTTTAATACACTGAGCGCATACCGGCGGATAGGTATTTTTGAAATCGCTGATGCTTTTGGCGCAGATGTCATGTACATCGCTGTTGACCACGCAGAGCGGCAAATTAAAAATGCGGGCCTCTATGCCATAGAGCTGGAGAGTATCCACCGCTGCCGACAGAGTATCCTTGTAATCCCAAGGGTCGATTGAAAGGGCTGACCAATTAAGTTTGGCATAGCCCATATTCTCCATACCCATCAGCGCCACATGTTTGACAAAAATAAATTCTTCGCAATAAATTCCGCTAAATCCGGAAGATATTCAATCGTCTTTGATGCAATACGATACGCAATTCGATGGAAATGCCCTGCTTATAGCAGTTAAGCAATCCCGTTAGGGTTTGGTCGAAAGCTCCACTGCTTTGCACAATATAATCATGAATGTCTGAAACATGTGCAAAAGCGGGATGCCGACCAGCAGATTGCCGCGAGCCGCCGCCGCAAGATGGGCGACATAGCTCGTAATAAAAAGCGCCCGTTAGTCAAAAGGTGGATCAAGGTCAATGGGGAGCGCTGTGCAATCTTACCGACGATGCGTATTAAGCCTTCGTTTAACATCGTTGGCTCGCCGCCGGTAATACATAGCGTCTCGGGCAAATGGTCATCATCCAGCAGATCTATCGTGGCCGCAACGCTTGCTTCCAACTGAAAGGATCCGCAATCCGTGCCGGTTTGGGCGGTTGCGGGCACATTATGCATAGGTTATTGCAGACTTCAGTAACCAGAAAAGCATTGTTGTGTGATGCGGTACGATAATGGCGGTGAATTCTGCCTTTGACGCTAATACTGATAATGTCTCCGTACGAGAAGACAATATTCGGTTTAACCAGAAGCACGGGAAACCGACCATTTTCCAACAGTGCAGACGCCCGGCAGTCGTCGGCCGTGCAAATCAGCGCGGCCGGGCATTTGTCCGGGAACGAAGGGAGGATGGCGTCAGCAGCCAAATAGACAATATCGCGGTTGGTCATCGGGTAGGACCCCGTGACTACTTTGCCGAATAGTTCTCGAATCAAGCCATAGGTCGATTCTGCCTGCGTAAACAAAAAACAGGTGTCAAGAGGGATGGACCGCTTCATTGCAACCCCCATTGCAGCAATATATGCCGGGTCTGAACGTCACCGGAGGTCAATTTATTAATAATCATTTTGATGATGTTCTGGTTTTTATAACAAAAATCGTCCTTGCCCGGCCGCCCATAAGGCGAACCAGTGACTTGGTAGCGGCGGACAGGATCGGCGCCGCAATAGGGCGCATAAGCACAGTCCGAGCAGACGGGCAAGCTATCGTTAACTCCCGCCATCGCCAATTCTTGCATTACCGGCCCCAAAACAATTCCGCCCGGGTATTCTCCTGCACATTCCCCATCTTAAAATGCCGATCTCCGGTTTCAGCCATCATGCGGCTTTCATCGCTGGGATAAATATTGCCATCGTAGTTATATAAAGTGACGCCGAAACCGGCGCCACAGGGTGATTGTAAATCGACAAAACCTGTCGCCCAGGGCGTGACAAGTTTCTTTACAATCAGACTGGCATAGGATTCGCGAAACGGCTGGCCGTCTTTATTTAACTGTATGATATAGTCCAGGCATTTTTCATAGAAAGCCAAAAGGCTTCGGTCGTATAACCAATTTTGCTGAAATATTTTTGTGCAAAGCCGTAAGGATTCAATTCGCGTATAAAGATACTGCTAAACCCATGTCGGATATATTCATCGATGATTTCTTTGTGCAGGCCGAGACTTGGGCGTGTGGTCGTCATCAGCGCGCTAACATTACCGAAGGCGTTTTTTTGTCTGATGCGATCCAGGGTAGCGATAAGCGCCTCCCAAGCGCCGGCCTGGCTAAATTTCCGATTAGCATTATGCAATGACTGCGGGCCGTCTAACGAGGTGCTAATGGAAATATTATGCTCGATCAAAAAGTTGAGATCGCCGTCATTCACTTCACATAGGTTGGTGCACAGCACGAATTGGATCTCTTTACCCGTACTTTTTTGTTGCACCAGCTTCACAGCCCGTCGGACCAATGGCATTGTCAACGTCGATTCTCCACCCTGAAACTCCAGCGTGAGCTTGGAGGAGGGCATGGACAAGGCCATATCAATACTGCCGTCGAGCACGGCTTCGCTCATATCAAAGCGAGCGGAGTCGGACTGACAGGATTTTCTCGATGCCTGGCAGTAAACGCAGGAGTTGTTGCAGCGTACGGTCAGCACAAAAATATGCAATTGAGCAAAGTTTTCGAGAAAGGCTTTTTTGGTCTTATATTTGGACGCCAAGAGGGGGATCGGATCTAAGGCATCGTCATCGATAATGATGTGCTTCGATCTCAATTCATAATAAAGTTTTTTATCGGTGATTTCTTTTTTAGAAACCAAGACGCTAAGCTGTTCGTCAGTTAAACAAATCCATTCGCCGTAATCAGTTGAAATAAAATACCGTTTAGCATCCAATTTGCTGAATCTGAAGGGTAACAACTTATAATGAGGTTGGTAAAAAGCCTCAGCGTTTGCGAATTTAACGCTCATGATTGAATTTTTCTTGTATGCTGAGTATCAGCGCATTATTGAGAAAAGTATTGATGATTACCGCGCTCTCAAGGTCGTGTGCCTTTGTGACGCTGAAATCCAGCAGCATACCTCCTCCGTTTCGGGCGGATACTGATAAATAATCCGCAAATAAAGACGCCATTTCTTCAATGGCATGCTGGGTATAAAATCAGGATCCAGGTTAATCTGCATTGGCATCATACCTGGGAAGTCAGTATATGAAGAATATCGTCGGAAACCGCGTCGCGCACCAGCGTGGCCGCCGGCGAAAAGGCTTTTCTAACGATTTCGGCATGTATTTCTTTTGTTTCGCCGAGCACAATCTGACGCATCTGGTTTTCATGCAGCAGATCAAGAAAGTCCTGGACCGCCCGGTTGATATCGCTGGCTGGTGCTGCGGAATTTTTATTATAAAAATTAATCGATAATTGTTTATCCGCTACTTTAGTGACGTGAATATAAAACCGGTCTGTCAATGAATAACATGTTTTCATTATTGCATTGGTCGCATAGATTTCTTTGTCTACGATGACGAAAAAATAATCGCCGAACGCATTCACACCTTTACCAATGGGCGGCATGGTTTACTTACTCTATATATAGCCAGCATTGCTGCTGGCTAGGACCCATTAGCAGGTTTTACCCGGCGTGCAAGAGTAGTGGCTCGCATGGCTCGCGTGGCTGGAATGGCTATAGTGGGCGGCGAATGCTTGCCCATCTAACGCCGGCCGATCCAGGATAACGGCTACGCCGGTCTGCGGGTTGGTTCGGTTAGTGATGCTTTCCTGAACCCCATTGTTCACCGGCCTGGTGTCCGTTGATGCCATGGCGTTCATGCTGCCGCCTGCTAACATCCCAACAACAATCCCAGCGAGAATCGGTTTTATCTTTTGCTATTTTCAACCTCGTCTAGCGAGATTTTAGGTACGGTAGGTAATTCTTTCATTATAAATCCTTACCAATTTAGAAACATAAGGAAATTATCAATCAATATAATAATATTCCTATGCATTATTTTTTCCTTTGATTTTACTGCAAAAATTGACATAGAACAATATTTATTCAATGCAAAAGAAGCCGTGATCTCTAGGTTTTACTTCGTCATTAGGTGGAATATATTGAAGAATCATTACTTGAGTAACCCCGCAGCGAGTAACGGAATCATTATCATTATCATTAGCCAATCACTGAATTTATCCCATGGTAAGAATAGCGCTGGGCAAACACGGCGATATCCTGGCGGCGGTAATAAAATAACTATCATTCGAGAGTGAGATAGTTATTATATGTTAAAAGCTCATTCATCTTGAATGCATCGTAATACCCCATATTTTTGTAATCTGCTGATTCTCGAGATGTAGCACCCAGCAATAGCTCATATTAAAATCTGCACCGTTTTTCCCTTTCCACCTGTAGCATGGAATTGCAGGCAGGCAAGGTTGCCATCGACGATCATCGTATCGATTATTGGGACAGGCCATGATTCCAGCTTGTCATCAAGTCGTTTAATAAGTTGACTACAGTAAGCCTCTTTCCCTTGGTAGGTCCCGGATACGGGCGAAGTTCCCATTGCATTGAACTCCAGGTCTTCATGCAGTGCAGACATAAAGTTATCTCCCCATCCCCGGCTTGCAATCGTCTGGAAAAGGGATGTCAGAAACCGGCGATTTTTTTCGCTCATCATTTTCCTCGTAACTGTAGATGATAATTAGCGTGCGGCTTTGAGAATATCTGAGAGGCCGCGTGTTAATAACTGGCGTGGCGCATCAGTCCCATCGACCGGAAGAAGGGTTCTGCTGCGTATTTTCCAGCGCCCCGCATGGCGTTCGAGCTCCCAACGGTTAACGACAACCCGGTGGATACGGTACCCGGTTGACGAGCCATGATTAGCCATCTCGCGCATTTCACCCTGTTTATCCAGCTGTAAAAGTTGCAAGTAGGAGGTGACAATAGCCTTATCGCCGCGTAGTTCGATTAACGGTAACCCGGCAAAGTGTGCCAGTCCGCCTTTGATTGCCTCCTCATGGGCCTGCCTGAGAATAAATGCCGCGATAGCCTCCACGCTTTTGCTCCATCCAACCCTCTCCGCGATTAAAACTCCATCCTCCATATAGACAGCAGCGGTATATTCGGCGAGGCCGGTATCAGCGCTGGGAGGGTGAGAAGCGATAAGTTCATAAATAGCTAATTTATCCTCTATCATCTGCAGCCGCTGCTCTACGGTGGGTTGATTTTCATCGGTCATTGGTTATCTCTCCTGTTTTTACAAGCTTGCCTGAAGCGGAAGCGACATTATAATTATTCTTTAAAATTACATAATCCCGCATAAACTAAGTGCAGTGATTATCCATGCTTAACAATAAGGGCGATTGATGATTGAAGGTTCGGATTTTTGGCGCTAAAACATTTATTTTGGTCGCGGAGAAATTGAACTTCAGGGCTGTCGCTGCCATGTTGGGCATTTCCGCGTCTGCCGTTAGCCAGCAGATTAATGGGCTTGAGGGACGCTTGGGACAGCGGCTTTTCAACCGCACAACGCGCTCCGTGGGCCTCACTGAGGATGGAAAATCACTTTATCTGCAAACCGCGCCGTTACTGGAGAATCTGGCAGGGGCGCTCGCACAGGCGCGCGCCAGAAGTCATATCATAAGGGGAAATATTCGCATACATGCCTTTCGTTCGGCAGCGATGATGTTCCTGGATCATAAGGTACCCGGTTTTCTTAGCTCTTTTCCCGATGTACATATTGATATCACCATTAACGATTCACCTACTGACCTTATCGCGGGAGGGTATGATCTTTCCCTACGGCTGGGCGATGTGCTTGATCCCGGATTAATTGCGGTACCCGTTGGCGGCCGGTTGCATCAGATAGTGGTGGCCGCGCCGTCTTATCTTGAAACTCATGAAGATATCAAACACCCCGAAGATGTAAGGCAGCACAATTGCATTGGCTGGCGCTGGCCGGGAACGGTAACGCCGGAGCCATGGCAGTTTTTTTATGACGGCCAGATCAAAAACATTCCGGTAACGGGGAATCTGGTGGTGGACGATCGCGAGCGACAATATCAAGCCGCCATCGCGGGAATCGGTATTGCCCAGGTGACCGCGGAAAGAATGAGCGCGCATCTTTTATCCGGCGCGCTACATCCTATTCTCAATGAATGGGATGTGGAGTTTGCCGGCTATCATCTTTGCTGGACTGCCGGCAAATCCATGTCTCCGGCGATGAGAGCCTTTATTGACTGGTTACGTCAGGATTAACGTAGAGCAGTTGCGCATGGATCCGATACAACTACTTAATCCGTAACAATTTTAATTGAAACCAGCCCTATCCCTAATAGCCTTTTATCCCCGGACTCTCCGGATTCTTTTGGACTCTTCGGATAAGGTGGAATAATCTCAATATCCTTTGCCTTATTGACGTTGACGAAATGAAGTGTCGCTAAGCTTGGCTGTCCGTTGACGCTTATGCTTTGTTGCTGGTTACCTACAATAACGGTTATCGGCTTGCCAATGTTCGGGCCATAGGCCCGTGCAGTGATTTCAATCGTAAAGCTGCTTGGGAGCGTCTTATCAAACGACAACCGTACTACCGGTGCTAGATTGGCATCGCTCCAACGCCCCCAGGACTCTGGGGGCGATAATCCGGAAATGCTATCAAGGAAGTCTGGCACACCTTTCTGATTAAAAGCATAGCCCTGAGCGGGGATAAGTGCTGACCCTTTCTGCGCAGGCTTCGCTAACTTCGGCAGCATGTACGTGGTAAAGTCTGGCAATAGCGTCATGCTGCCGTACGCACTCAAGTGATCGCCATCGAAAAACATAGAGTGCCCCTCCCTCCAGACGCTGCATTCCGTACCAGGGCAAAGCACCGGGAAAGGATCCCAGACGCTGACCGACGGAAGAGCATTGATCACCTGGCTGTAGCTGTTAAGAACTGGAGCTCGGTATTTTTGCAGCAGATCGCGTTTCATTGACATGCCGTGGGCGCACATAGGGTTATTCATATTAAACCAATCGGTACAGCGGTAAGGTGGCGACTGGAAGATAGGTTTAGGCGCTTCAAAAACAACATGCACACCCTGCTCGCTGAATTCACGCAGTGTCTCGATCGCATAGGTAACTGAAAGCTGTCGATTAGCCTGCGCTTTGGCGCTAAAAAAACTTTGTTGATGAGATTCTGGTCCAAAATAGGCCCACTGATCGCCGAACCGTGGTAAGCGTAAAGATGCCAGAAAGAGTACATCGCCGGGTTTGACCCGATTGTGCAGCGCGCGCAAAGAGGCCTCAGCATTTGGGCGGCACTGGACATTATCGAGATCGCGTTCAGTTTGGAAACTGATAAACGGGCAGCCCCATTGAGGTAAACATCCACCTCCAAATTATTTCTGATGGAGAACTGCTTATATAATGTCGCATAGGCTAGGGCATGGGAGTCACCGATCACATGTAATACCCTATACCTTGACGATTTCTCTTGCAGGCAGCCCTCAGGTTTGTAAACCAAAATGCTGACGCCATTATCTTCTAGCATTTTAGGCCCGGCCCGGCAGCCAGGGTCTTCAGGAGTCGCAGGCCCTCTTTCAGGGTACCAGTCTTCGGCATCCGCAGTCACCTTGCTAAGAGATTTTATCCGACCATGCATTGAGCTCCGATGCTCCCCAATAGGCAACAGCAATAATGCATAGCCCAATGGCAATAACGACAGAATTCGATGCCTTTTGACTACCTTGTGCTGCCGCATGGGTGTTTCAATCAGGTAGTAGGATAACGACGCCAGCAACAAGGTGACCGCTAACGCTGACAACATTGTCACAGGGAGTCTAAACCGCAGGTCCATCTGAACAGTACAAATGTCGGCCAATGCCATAGATAGAGAGAGTATGATCTTTTCCAAGGAAAAGAATATAGCGGTTACTCAGCAAGGTTTTCAGCCATGGCAAACATCTTTGTTTGTACAGGCTGGATATAATACCCAACGTAGATATTACGGCAAGTATAGCGCCGGGCATCGGGAAATTAACCGGTCTCGAAATAACAAAAGAAAGCAGTAAACTAAAAATGCCGTAATACCGATAATGCCGGAGAATCTATTCTCAGTACGTTCTCCTTCCCCGTAGGACAGAGTGATTATCTGATACAGCAATACGCCGGAAGCCAATTCCCAGAAGCGTCCAGGGCTTAAAAATAGGAATTTGTTGGTTGAGTTTGTGATTGCCAAGCAGAGAAAATAACTGATACCAATAGCCCAATTGAAAACAAAACGACGGAAGAACGCTTACCACGCTGTCTGTTTAGCCAGGCAAAAACAAGATTGGGAAAATAAGGTAGAATTGCTCCTCTACCCTAGAGACCAGGAATGAGCGAACGGGTTAAATTCGGTTGTTGGTGCAAAGTAATCCCGACCATTCGCAGCCAAAATGAAGTTACTTAACCCCATAAAGGCAAACAATCCGGTTTTCTGATTACCGTTACTTAACCATGAACCGGGGATGAACAATGCAGAAACATAACCTGTTACCAGCAAGCATACGATAAGTGCTGGGAAAATACGTTTGATCCTTCTTGCATAAAAAATGCCACGAAGCTTCTTATCCCTGCTCCTTTGAAATGGGTGATGGAGGCACTGACGACAAAGCCTGATATCACAAAAACACATCTACGCCGACAAAACCGCCAGGCAACCAGGATGAGTGCAAATGATAGATAATAACAGAAACGACAGCCAAAGCGCGGAGCCCATCAATGAATGGAAAGTACTGCGACTGCTTTAGTTTTACATTGTCCAACCGCATCATAATGCCACTTTTGTAATTGGAGCTTACCAATGGAAAATTCTCTACTTAAAAAGGAAGGTAGTATTTCACTAACTATCTAAAATGCTAGTAAACAGGCGGATGTTTGTAAGCGAGCGGGGAACTCACCTTACCCTCCGATATTAACCGGTCAATATTTTTCTTGTTTGCAACAAAACGGATCGGATTTAGCAACATTTGTAACTGTAGTCCCCTGAATTTAGTCTTACCGCTTGATGGAGTTCTCTGGTTAAAATGCAACCAACCGACAGCTCCCGTTTGGGGCGTCATCTTCTCGGCGGATGTTGTGTTGATTCTTATGAGAAATAAATAAGTTGTTTAGCTTATATTTCATATATTTATTTTGTGCTTCGATTACAGAATCGGGACAAATTAAAAGTTATTTCCAAACGAAAAGATTGTGATTCCATAAATAAATATTTTCGTTAGCTGTGTTGGTATCTTTCCAAATTGAAGATGGAAACATATCACTTATATAATTGTTTTTGATGAATATACATTTGGTTCACTTTCAATTATTCCAATATTTTTAAAGCACCTCTAACGGCTATACTTGAGAAATTAGGAAGCAATAGCATAACAACAAAAAATACTAAAGCCGTTGTGATGAAAACTATGTTTTTATCTTTAATTTTATTTGAAATCATCTTCAGAAAAAATAGCATGGCTGGTGAAATGAAGTGTTAACAAACTAAAAATAATTATGAGCATGCTGATTCCAATATTGCTGTCCGCAGTACTAAGATTAAATATGAATAACAAAGGAGTTGTTATGGCTAATCCAGAAATCAAAGAGAAAAAGAAATGACAATTTTTCTTTGAGAAAATTTTCCTTCTTACCTCTTTGCTTTTCATGCAATAAATATGAATCTTTTCTCATTTCTTTGAAAAGATATGCGCCGCAACGAAAGTAATAGGCGAGAATAAAAGCAAGGTTATTGCAAAATATAATATTTTATATGATGATGACAGGCCGATTATACACAGTGACAGAGGCGGACATTACCGCTAGCCTGGCTTAGCCTGGCTGGCTTGAACGCATCCAGGCAGCAGGACTGGTCCGCTCAATGTCACGTAAGGGATGTTCTCCCCATAATGCCGCCTGCGAGGGCTTCTTCGGACGGCTTAAGAATGAAATGTACTATGGTCGTGACTGAGGAGTTAACAGGCATGCTTGCCGTCTTGTTCGCCCGTTCCATTGGGGAATATATATCCGCCATTGCGAACCAGCGCCTTTACCTCTTCGCTCACTTGCACGGGATGCTGACTGATTCTCGCAATGAACTCCTTTTGTCCCCGCACGTACGACTTCGCATCGTGCTGCGCGCTCCACAGGACAATGCTCAGCATGATGGGAATGAGGTCCAGGCCTTTTCGGTCAGCGTGTAGAAGTCCTTGCGCCCGTCATCGGGGCTGGGCACCCTCGAGAGAATGCCTTGCGCCTCAAGAAAGGCAAGGCGGGAAGCAAGGACATTGGTCGCGATTCCCTCTTCTGATTTCAGGAACTCGCCATAGGTCTTCTTACCGGCGAAAACGATGTCGCGAATGATCAAGAGCGACCACCGGTCGCCAAAGATCTCCACGCCGTAGTTCACCGCGCAGTGTGACCTGATTTCTTTACCTGTCGTTTTCATGGCGAAATCTTAACATTGCTTGCATATCGCAAGCAAATGCCGTGATTACTTTCTTTTTACAAGTAATGTTACTTGCTTATTGCAAGCAATATGTCTAGCATGGTTTGTATGTTGAGCGCGGTCGCTGGATCGCCGCCGGCAAGCCATGATTGATTAGCCTCCTATCACTAAGGAAACTGCACATGAGCACTATCAGCATCATCGGCTCAGGCGGCATGGCCGCAGCGATCGGCGGCCTGGCCGCCAAGGCCGGACACGCCGTCGAGGTGATGAGCCGCGACGCCGCCAAGGCGCGGGCGCTGGCCGAGCAGGCCGGGGCCCGCGCGACGACAGGCACGTTCGGTGCCGTTCCGGCCGGGGATATTGTCATCCTGGCGGTTCCGTACTCCGCCGTTCTGAACGTCGTGAAGCAATACGGTGACAAGCTTGCAGGCAAGCTACTGGTCGACATCACCAACCCCGTCGCCGCCGACCTCACGAGCTTTGTGACACCTGGCGACAGCTCCGGCGCGCAGGAGATAGCGCGGGCCGCTCCCGCCGACGCGGTGATCGTCAAGGCATTCAACACCCTGTTCTCCCACGTCCTGGCTGCCGGCTCATTCCAGGGGCGCTCGCTAGACGTCTTTATCGCGGGCGACGACGCGCGGGCGAAGGGCATGTCGCGGTATTCATTGAGAGCCTCGGACTGCGCCCGATGGATATCGGACTGCTGCCCATGGCGCGGACGCTGGAACACGTCTGCTTGCTGTCGCTGGGCCTGCTCGCACACGCCATCAAGCACACCAACTTTTCAATCGGGGTCAGCCTTCCCGGCTGAGCTCACCCGTAGCACTATTTTTTCATCTCACTTACAAGGAACAGCAGCATGCGCGTTTTAGTTACTGGAGGAACCGGCCATATCGGTTCGTACATCATCCCTGAACTGGTCGCGGCCGGACACGAAGTTACCGGCCTGGCCCGCTCGGACAAGGCCGCAGAGGCGGTGGCCGCACTTGGCGCCAAGGCGCGGCGCGGGGATATTTCCGACCTTGAGGGGCTCAAGGCGGCGGCGGCGGACGCCGACGGCGTCATTCACGTCGCCCACAGGCAAGACCTGCTTCCCTCCGGTGGGATCGACGCCGTGGCCGCCGCGGAACTCCAGATCATGCTCGCGTACGGCGAGGCGCTGGCTGGAAGCGGCAAGCCGCTGGTCGTGTCGGGGAGCATCGGCGCGCCCGGGTGGGAAAAACTGGGCCGGCCGGCCACCGAGGAAGACCCGTCACTTCCCGGCGGCGATGCGTACAAGGGGACCCTGCGGGTGCGTAACGTCGTCGATCTCGCCGTCATCGGCCTCGCCGAGCGGGGCGTGCGGTCGTCGATCGTGCGGATCCCTACCATCGCGCACAGCACGACCGACGTCGCCTTCCTGCCATTGTTGATCGGGCTGGCGAAGGAAAAGGGCGTCATCGGTTATCCGGGAGAAGGCGCGAACCTGTGGCCGGCCGTACACGCCCGTGACCTCGCCATCTTGTTCCGCCTGGCGCTGGAGAAGGGTGGGGCAGGCAAATATTGGCATGGGGTCGAGAGTGAGGGCATCCCGTTCCGCGCCATCGCCGAGGCCATTGGCAGCCGCCTGAACGTGCCGGCCGTGAGCATTCCCGCAGACGTGCTGATGCTGCCAGGCTACTTTGGATTCCTGGCAAACCTGGTCACGCTCGATCTCCCAGCATCGAACCTTATCACCCGGCAGGCCCTGGGCTGGGAACCCACTCAGCCCGACCTGTTCGCCGATATGGACAACGGCCACTATTTTCCGGCTGCCTGACGCGCGCTGGATTGCCGGGGCGATGTTCCGGTAATACATGACGAGCAACCTGTTAACTGACGAGGAAACGATATGAGCACTCCCATCAGCACCATCAGCACCATCAGTATCATCGGCGCCGGCGGCATGGCCACGGCAATCGCGGGCCGTAGCGTCAAGGCTGGACACGTAGTCGAGGTGATCGGCCGCGACCAGTCCAAGGCGCAGGCGTTTGCCGATAAGCTTGGCGCTGGCGCGACCACCGGCACGTACGGCGCCGAACCAAAGGGGGACATCGTCATCCTCGCCGTGCCATACGGCAGTGCGG
Source organism: Sodalis ligni (assembly GCF_016865525.2). Taxonomy (NCBI): domain Bacteria; kingdom Pseudomonadati; phylum Pseudomonadota; class Gammaproteobacteria; order Enterobacterales; family Bruguierivoracaceae; genus Sodalis; species Sodalis ligni. Next base: position 2,898,685 of record NZ_CP075169.1, read on the forward strand.
CGTCGGTGGTGGCCGATTTCGGGGCGGCGCTGGGCGGCAAGGTGATCATCGATATCACCAACCCGATAGCACCCGACCTCTCGGGTCTTGTGTCCCCCAATGGCAGTTCCGGTGCGCAGGAGACTGCCAAAGGTCTCCCCGCCGGTGCGCATGTCGTGAAAGCGTTCAACACTCTCTTCGGCCCTGTGCTTGCCAAGGGTGGCCGGCTCGACGCGTTCATCGCAGGCGACGATGGAGAAGCCAAGGCCCGCGTTGCGACTTTCCTCGGGAGCCTCGGCCTGCGGCCTTTGGATATTGGTGCCCTGCACATGGCCCAGACGCTCGAATCGCTTGGCCTCTTGATGATCGGCTTGGCAAAAAACGGCGCCGGCACGTTCGATATTGCCATGCACGTCGATATTGGATTGGCGCGATGAGCACGCAAGGGAACGCGCAGATCGTGAAGGCACTATTTGCAGCACTGGGCCGCGGCGGCCTGGCTTAAATCTCACAAACAAGGAGTACTGATGGCTTATGCAATTATCGGCTTCGGCAAACTTGGCGAGGCGCTGGCCAAAGCCTTCGCCCGCAGCGGCATCGACGTATCGGTTGCTACCACGCGCGACCCGGAAAGTTTTGCTGCCGATGCTGCCGCAATCGGACCCACGGTCATTCCCACGACATTGGCGCAAGCCATCAAGGCGGACATCATCTTTTTGGCCGTCCGTTACGAATCGCACCCGGATGTCGCAAAGGCGTTGCCGACCTGGCAGGGAAAGACCATCGTCGATGTGACCAATGCCTACGGCGCGCTAGCTGAGGAACTGAAAGGACAGGCTTCAGCCGCGGTCGTCGCGCAGGCCTTCACGGGTGGAAAGGTAGTCAAGGGTTTCAACCATCTGGGCGCTCCCGTTCTTGGCCAGGATCCGGCCGTCCATGGCGGCAAGAGGGTCGTGTTCCTCGCGAGCGACGACGACGGCGCAGCAGCAGAGATAGCGGCGCTGGCGGAGAAGCTCGGTTTTGCTCCGATCTCACTTGGCGCTCTTGCGAAAGGTGGCTTGCTGGTGCAGGCGCGGGAAAAAGGCTGGGGTCAACTGATCTTAAAGGACCTGGTCAAGTTCGACTGATGAAGCGGGATCGCACATGTCGATGCGATTCTGCTTCGTTAACAAAACGGTGCCGCGGTAATCCCCCCGAAAAACCGGGGTTGTGGATTCAGACAGTTTGAAAGGTTTTGCTAGAGGTTTAATGCTGCGGATTTTCGTGTCGTTAAGAGACATATGGGGGTCACTCCATAATCGAACCAACCTGACCCCAAATCTGACCACCAATTTTTCCCGATGCCGAGGGAAAACTGAAAACGCATCGGGAAGATTTTTCACGCTAACTTATTGTATCTGAATCACATAGAGATTCGTAAAGAGGCATGAAAACAAGAAATTGGCTCCTCTGACTGGACTCGAACCAGTGACATACGGATTAACAGTCCGCCGTTCTACCGACTGAACTACAGAGGAATTGTCGGAACGCCGCGAATACTAATGATGCCGGCCGGATTTGTCAAAGCGCATTTTCTTTTAGGGGCACGTTTGACCAAATCCTCGCCAGGATGCTGATTTTACAAGCAAAACCCCATTATCTCAAGGTTCATAGGCAGTTAACATGGCCTATCTCCTTTCCGGACGTTTGCCCAGGCCGGGTTGGGTCGGGCTCGCGACTGATTGTCCAGCCATCGTCACGCCATTGTCCATTGTGTCCACAATGTCCATTTTCCCGCCCCGTTAGGCACATCTTGTGTCCGGTTCCCGACAAATGGTTTGTTGTTTGTTCATAACCCGGTCCTAAAATAATAACCGTTTTAAAATAAATATATAAAAATCAATTAATTGTACATGACGTGCTTTTGGTACATTCCCTGCTTGATAGAAAAGGTCAATCCACTCACAGGAGAATGTTCATGGCTATCCGTCAATGCGCCATTTATGGCAAAGGTGGCATAGGTAAATCCACTACGACCCAAAACCTCGTGGCCGCCCTGGCCGAGATAGGCAAGAAGGTCATGATCATCGGTTGCGATCCGAAAGCGGACTCAACCCGGCTGATCCTTCATGCCAAAGCACAGAATACCATTATGGAACTGGCCGCCGAAGTCGGCTCGGTTGAAGATCTGGAACTGGAAGATGTCTTGCAGGTGGGCTATGCGGGCATCCGCTGCGCGGAGTCAGGCGGCCCGGAGCCGGGCGTGGGCTGTGCCGGCCGCGGCGTCATTACCGCCATTAACTTCCTGGAGGAAGAGGGCGCCTATGAGGACTCCCTGGACTTTGTTTTCTATGACGTACTGGGGGATGTGGTGTGCGGCGGGTTCGCCATGCCCATTCGTGAAAACAAGGCGCAGGAAATCTATATCGTCTGTTCCGGCGAGATGATGGCCATGTATGCCGCCAATAATATCTGTAAAGGCATCGTGAAATACGCCAAATCCGGCAAGGTGCGTTTAGGCGGACTGATTTGCAATTCCCGCCAGACTGACCGCGAAGATGAACTGATTATCGCCCTGGCGGAAAAACTGGGCACGCAAATGATTCATTTCGTACCCCGGCACAATATCGTGCAGCGGGCGGAAATCCGCCGCATGACCGTGATCGAATACGATCCTACCTGCGATCAGGCTAATGAATACCGCACCCTGGCGAAAAAAATCGTTGATAACAAACTGATGGTAATCCCGACGCCGGTGACTATGGACGAATTGGAGGCGCTGCTGATGGAATTCGGCATTTTGGATGTGGAAGACGAAAACATCATCGGCAAAACCGCCGCGGAAGAAGCGCAGTCCGTCTGATATCAACCTGCGTCAGTCCCTGAGCCGGCTACGGCTGGCTTAGGACATCAAGCCCACTATTTCTCGTAAAGGATATCGCCATGACCGATATTACCGGCGAACAAACCCTGGCGCTGATTCAGGAAGTGCTGGAAGTTTTCCCTGAAAAAGCCCGTAAAGAACGTGCCAAGCATTATATGCTGAGCTCCCCGGAAATGGAGAGCGTCGGTAAATGCATCACCTCCAACCGGAAATCGCAGCCTGGCGTCATGACGGTGCGCGGCTGCGCCTATGCCGGCTCGAAGGGGGTGGTGTTCGGACCTATCAAAGACATGGCCCATATTTCCCATGGCCCTATCGGCTGCGGTCAATATTCCCGCGCCGGACGCCGTAACTATTATACCGGCTACAGCGGCGTAAATGCGTTCGGTACGCTGAATTTCACCTCTGATTTTCAGGAAAAGGACATTGTGTTCGGCGGCGATAAAAAGCTGGCCAAGCTGATAGAAGAGATGGAAACGCTGTTTCCGTTAACCAAGGGGATTTCCGTTCAATCGGAATGCCCGGTGGGCCTTATCGGCGACGATATCGAAGCGGTGGCGCGGGAAGCGCAGAAAAAACTCGACAAACCGGTGGTGCCGGTGCGTTGCGAGGGGTTCCGCGGCGTGTCCCAGTCTCTGGGCCACCATATCGCCAACGATGTGGTGCGTGACTGGATCCTGTCCAATCGTGACGAAAAAGAGTTCGAAACCACCCCTTATGACGTCGCCATTATCGGCGATTACAATATCGGCGGCGATGCCTGGGCTTCCCGGATCCTGCTACAGGAAATCGGCCTGCGCGTAGCGGCGCAGTGGTCCGGCGACGGCACCCTGGTGGAAATGGAGAATACGCCGAAGGTGAAATTGAACCTGGTGCACTGCTACCGCTCAATGAACTATATCTCCCGTCATATGGAAGAAAAATACGGCATTCCCTGGATGGAATACAACTTCTTCGGCCCGACCAAAATAGCCGAATCCCTGCGCAAAATCGCCGCGCTGTTCGATGAGCATATACAAGCCCAAACCGAACAGGTCATTGCCCGCTACCAGGGGCAAACCGAGGCCGTGATTGCCAAGTACCGTCCGCGTCTGGAAGGCAAGCGGGTGCTGTTGTATCTCGGCGGCCTGCGTCCCCGTCATGTTATCGGCGCTTATGAGGATCTGGGAATGGAAATCGTCGGCAGCGGCTATGAATTTGCCCATAACGACGACTATGACCGCACCTTGCCGGATCTGCATAAGAGTACTTTATTGTTTGACGATGCCAGCAGCTTTGAGCTGGAAGAGATCATCAAAATCCTCAAACCCGACCTGATAGGTTCCGGCATCAAAGAGAAATACATCTTCCAGAAGATGGGCTTCCCTTTCCGGCAGATGCACTCCTGGGACTATTCCGGTCCTTATCACGGCTACGACGGTTTTGCCGTTTTCGCCCGGGATATGGACATGACGTTGAACAATCCGAGCTGGACCCAAATGACTGCGCCGTGGCTGAAAACCGCCTGAGATTGCCTGCTTGCTAAACCCGTCGGTTCACAGATTTGTGGCGCGGGAGGAGAGAATCATGAGTCAGAGTGTTGAAAAAACCAAAGCCTGTTACCCGCTGTTTGAAGAGGCGGAATATCAGGCGCTGTTCACCAGCAAACGCGACCTGGAAGAAGCTCACGGCGAAGCCCGGGTGAAAGAGGTCTTTGCGTGGACCACCACGCCGGAATACCAGGAGCTGAACTTTAAACGGGAAGCCCTGACCATCGATCCGGCCAAAGCCTGTCAGCCGCTGGGGGCGGTGCTCTGTTCCCTGGGGTTTGCCAAGACGCTGCCGTATGTGCACGGTTCCCAAGGCTGCGTGGCGTATTTCCGCACCTATTTCAACCGGCATTTCAAGGAGCCGGTGGCCTGTGTTTCCGATTCCATGACCGAGGACGCGGCGGTGTTCGGCGGCAACAAGAATATGAATGATGGCCTGCAGAACGCTTCCGCGCTCTACAAACCGGAGGTTATCGCCGTCTCCACTACCTGTATGGCGGAAGTCATAGGCGACGATATCAGCGCCTTTATCGCCAACGCCAAAAAAGACGGTTTTGTGGACAGCAAGATAGCGGTGCCCTTTGCCCATACCCCGAGCTTTATCGGCAGCCACATTACCGGCTGGGATAATATGTTCGAAGGATTCGCCCGGGAATTCACCGACAAGAGCGCGGGCCGGGATTACCAGCCGGGCCGCAACGGCAAGATCAATCTGGTGACCGGCTTTGAAACCTACCTGGGTAATTACCGGGTTATCAAGCGCATGATGGAACAGATGGGGATCGGCTACAGCCTGCTGTCCGATCCCTCCGAGGTACTGGATACCCCGGCGGACGGAGAATACCGCATGTACGCCGGCGGCACCACGCAGGAAGAGATGCGCGACGCCCCCAACGCCATCGATACCTTGCTGCTGCAGCCCTGGCATCTGCTGAAAACCAAAAAAGTGGTGCAGGAAGAGTGGCAGCAGCCGGCGACCCCGGTCAGCATCCCCATGGGATTGAACGCCACCGACCGGTTTTTGATGACCGTCAGCGAACTCACCGGCAAACCCATTCCCGCTGCCCTTACGCTGGAGCGGGGGCGGCTGGTGGATATGATGCTCGATTCCCATACCTGGCTGCACGGCAAAGCTATGGCCTGTACGGCGATCCGGATTTTGTCATGGGCATGACCCAAATGCTGCTTGAACTGGGGTGTGAACCGACGGTTATCCTGTGCCATAACGCCAACAAGCGCTGGCAGAAAGCCATGAAAAAAATCCTGGCGGATTCCCCTTACGGCCAGGAGAGCGAAGTCTACATCAACTGCGACCTGTGGCACTTCCGTTCACTGATGTTTACCCGTAAACCGGATTTCATGATCGGCAACTCCTACGGCAAATTTATTCAGCGCGATACGCTGGCGAAGGGTGAGCAGTTTGAGGTCCCGCTGATTCGCATCGGCTTCCCGATCTTTGACCGCCACCATTTGCACCGCCTTTCCACCTGGGGCTATGAAGGCGCCATGACGGTATTGACCACCTTGGTGAACGCTTCGCTGGAAAAACTGGATCGCGACACCATGAAACTGGGCAAAACCGATTACAGCTACGATCTGATTCGCTAAGCCCTCCGCCCCGGACCTGTGCCGGGGCGGCTTTTGCTGGAGAACTGTGATGCCGAGTGTATTGTTCAGTGAAAAAAAAGATGGCTTGTATTGCTATATTGCCAAACAAGACCTGGAAGCGCGGGTCTTGCACATTGAGTTTGACGACGCGTCGTGCTGGGGCGGCAATGTCGAACTGGAGGGCGGCAAGTCTTATTATATTTATCCGCAACCGGGAAAACCGTCTCTTCCGGTGCGTCTGCGCGCCAGCAAAAGCGGCGGGGATGCTTCGGGAACAGGAGTATAAAAATGAATGTGCCAACAGACGATCCCTTATTCTGGCGCTTATTCGCCCTTGCGCAATTACTGCCGCAGTTTGCGCCGCAGGCCTTGATCCTCTGGCTGGAGCGGGAATGCCGGCAGCCCTTGTCGCCGGTCCTGCTTGCGCGGCTCGATCCCGCCGCGCTGGCACGGGACTTTCCCGCCGATGTCCCGCCGCCGTCGGCGGCGCAATGGCAGCAGGCGGCGGCCTGCCTGAAAGGTGATTTGCCAAGCCATCTCATTACGGACCCTGAGCGCGGGCAACCTTTGCAGCTGCGCGCCGCCTTTGCCTCCAGCAACGGTCTGATGGTGGACGGCCACTTTGGCCAAAGTACGTTGTTCTTTGTCTATGCCTTTGACGGACTCGAGCCTTTCCTGTATCAGGTACGCCGCTATCGCGATTTGCCTGACGGGCCGGAAGAGGGCAATGAAGCGCGGGCCAGGCTGTTAAGCGATTGCCATTTGCTGTTTTGCGAGGCCATCGGCGGCCCGGCCGCGGCCAGGGTCATCAGAAATAATATTCATCCGATTAAAATTAAGCCGCCCATGGATATCAGCCAACAGCTGCAAGCGCTGCAAACCATGCTCGGCGGCAGGATTCCGCCCTGGCTGGCGAAGCGGCTGGGTAAGGCATCCCCTTATATCCAACATGACTTTTCTTTGTAAGCGAATTGATTTAGAGGACTTGGAATCATTTGCCAGCCGGTATCCGCGGGCTGGCTTTAACATAGTTTCGTTTTGTTATAAGCAATTTTTTGATATTTTCATTCCCTTGGTTTATTGCTAACTCCAATGGCGTCAAATTATCACCATCCTTGATATCCATATTGATATGACGATTTTCCAAAAGTGCCTCGACAATATCTTCACTGCCCATGGCGACGGCGATATGCAATGCTGTGCTGCCCGCCGTATTGCACCGGTTGATATCAAGATTGGGAAAAGGCAGTAACAGTTTAACGATACTCAATCGATTTTCTGTTACTGCTTTTATCAAGGGGTAGTACGAGGGTTATCACCGTTAATGTTTATGGACTTATGGTTTATGATTTTTTCGTGATGGAAAAATCTTTCGTCAAAGATAAAAACAGGGCCGAGTGCCCATCATTGTTGATGATGTTGATGTCAGTGCGTTTGTCATCTATAAGTTGCCTGATGATGATTTTTTGCCACTGAATATGGCATAAATTAAAGCGGTATTCCCTTTGCAATCTTGAATATTGATATTGATATCACCATGTTTGAGTAATTTATTGCTTATCGCAAATATTCCCGTTTGTATCGCCATCATCAAGGGTGTTTTTCCTTTGTTGTCTTGAGGGTTGACGTCAATTTTTATATTGAAGCAAGTCAAGAATTATTTCCCTTGAGTCTAACTTCACGGCCAAAGCCAACGCTGTTAATCCACTATTATCTTTGACGTTGATGTCGAGATCTGAACGAGTAAGAATGTAATCTATTAATATCCTATTTCTAAAATAATTGCCGCCATCAATAGCGTGGTGCCATTTTGTAAGTATTATTTATAGGAAGTCTATTCTCTGTAAAGAAATGCGTGGCGGCTATAAAAATCGCAGGATGTTCTATTTCATAAAAGACATTTTCTGGATTATCAAGCCATTCTACATTTAAATTATTTGTGATTTGATTAATATCAGAATTGATAATAGAAAATTTAAGTAAATCTTCATCGAGAACGCCGCTTATTTTTCTCTTTTCAGAATATTCAAAGTAAGAGGAAATTGGATATAGTTTGACTTGTTCTCAATCCAATAAAACCTTCAATGTATCTGATTCTTATTTTTATTGTCTCCATTGCCAACTGAATCTGGAAATAACGCTGGCTGATATCATGTTTCGCTAAAGCAGTAGCAATAGCGCTATAAATCATTTCAGGATATTCCAAAACAAACTCATTGACGCCTTTGTCAAATTTAACACAATCCGTAAAACATAAAAAGGATAGTTTTTCCGCAAGTAATTATTTATATTGCTTGTTTTTCTGAAGCCAGGACTTTTCTTTTGCTTTACAGTGGCGTTTTTCTAAGATAGTCAAAACGCCGTTATAAACTTCATTCCCTAGGGAACTGATGATTTTCCCAAGGGAAATATCCCTGGTCAAATTCTGCATTAAATCACAAAGTGTGTTATCTGTCTCGGCGATTTTTTCAAAATCAATGGTTTTATCGCCAATCACATAATCAATGCCCCAAGGGTGTCTCTTAACTGATACTTATATGCATTGATATATTCATCGTTTCGGGATAATCCATGCATTTTATGGCATATTCAAAACTTTTTTCGATGAGTTGTTTTTGATTATCCAGATTTTTCGTAGATTTCGTTAGCGACAATACTGTTTATTTTTCAAAAATGCAGGGATGATATTCAATGCTATTCCAAGACCTTTTCAATATAAATGTACATCCTTCTCAGGTCATCTTGAATCTCAGGAGTGTTTTTTGCCACCAGCAGCATGATGCCATGCAAATATCGCCAGGAATCATGATAAAGGTTCAGTTTTAAGGGTTCGGGAATGCAGTCCGTGCACGAAAGTTCTTCAATAAAATGATTGATTATTTTGTCAACATTACCTGCTGCATTCCCTTGGCGTGAAATTTCATGCAACAAAATTTCAATCTGGGATAAATAGAATTGATACGGTTTATCTGGATTGTCTTCGGAAATATTATCATTGCGCTGAAGAATGTGATACATCTGCGCATCAGGGAATCAGCATGAGAGAAGGATGTTCTTGTTAAAGAAGAGACTGGAGTCTGTTGTAAATTGAATGGCACAGTTATATTGCCATTTATATTGTTTTCTATTGGCATAGTTGCTCGCTGCAATAATATTTTATAGTAAGAGTAGAACGTTGTTTATGACCGTGGCCGGAGCTTAATGTATTAACATTTAATCATAAGTCAATCTTCCCAGCTTCCAATTTACTTTTCTAAAAGAGATTTGTCCATTGGCGGCGCGCTGCCTGCCGATACCCGTATCTTCGGCAATCTGTTTTATCCATTGTCTGGTTTGTCGTATTCGTGACAATAAAAATATCTTACAAATCAGCAGGTAAAGGCTGGCCTCTGAATTGCATTGGATGTGCAATGGGTAAAATAACGCCGCTTGGCAGAGAGTTCATGATGAATAATAACGACATTGCCGCCCTGTTTGTGGAACCCGCCTGTGAACACAATGGCAAACACAAAACCGGTTGTAAACCGCCCAAGCCCGGCTCCACCGCCGGCGGCTGCGCTTTCGACGGCGCGCAGATCACCCTGCTGCCGGTGGCGGATGTGGCCCATCTGGTGCACGGTCCCATCGGCTGCGCGGGGAGTTCCTGGGACAATCGCGGCAGCCGCAGCTCGGGACCGGAGTTGAACCGGCTGGGTTTCACTACCGATCTCAGCGAGCAGGATGTCATCATGGGGCGGGGAGAGCGCCGACTGTTTCATGCGGTCCGCCACATTGCCGAACGCTACCGGCCGGCGGCAATCTTTATTTACAATACCTGCGTACCCGCCATGGAAGGGGATGATATCGAGTCAGTGTGCCGCTCGGCATCCGCCGCCGCCGGCATTCCGGTGATTGCGGTGGATGCCGCCGGTTTTTACGGCAGTAAAAACCTCGGTAACCGTATTGCCGGCGACGTCATGCTGCGTCAAGTCGTGGGGCAGCACGAACCGGCGCCCTGGCCCAGCGATTATCCGGTAGCGGAAAGCCTGGGGCATAGTATCGGCCTTATCGGCGAATACAACATTGCCGGTGAGTTCTGGCAGGTGCTGCCGCTGTTGGATGAATTGGGAGTGAGGGTGTTGTGCACCCTTTCCGGCGATGCGCGCTTTGCCGAAATCCAAACCCTGCATCGTTCCGAAGCCAATATGCTGGTATGTTCCCGCGCCTTGATCAATGTGGCCCGCCAGTTGAAAGAACAGTACGGCACTCCCTGGTTCGAGGGAAGTTTTTATGGTCTGCGCGAAATGTCTTCCTCCTTGCGCCAACTGGCGGGATTGCTGGGGGATGAGGATTTAATCGCCCGTACCGAGACCCTTATCGCCCGCGAAGAAGCCTTCGTCCAATCGAAATTGGCGCCCTGGCGCGATCGGCTGCGGGGGAAACGGGTTCTGCTCTATACCGGCGGGGTTAAATCCTGGTCGGTAGTGTCGGCGCTGCAGGATCTGGGGATGGACGTGGTGGCCACCGGCACCCGCAAATCAACCGAAGAGGATAAGGCCCGCATCCGCGCGCTGATGGGCGAGGACGCCCTGATGATGGATGAGGGCAATCCCCGCCTGCTGCTGGACACCGCCTATCGCTACGGCGCCGATATGATGATTGCCGGCGGCAGGAACATGTATACCGCTTATAAGGCCCGGCTGCCGTTTCTTGATATCAACCAGGAGCGCGAAGAGGCCTTCGCCGGTTACCAAGGCATGGTAAATCTGGCGGCGGCGGTATGCCGTACATTGGAAAGTCCGGTCTGGCCGCAGGTCAACCGTCCCGCGCCCTGGCACTGAAAGGCTGAGGAGAAGAAAATGACACAGGTCGTCCGTTCCGTTAAACCGCTAGCCGCCAGTCCGATCAAAAGCGGACAGCCCCTTGGGGCCATCCTGGCCGCTATGGGGCTGGAAAATTGCATCCCGCTGGTTCATGGCGCGCAGGGGTGCAGCGCTTTCGCCAAAGTATTTTTTATCCAGCATTTCCATGAGCCCATCCCCCTGCAATCCACCGCCATGGAGCCGATTACCACCATTATGGGGGCTGACAATAATATTTCCGCCGCGCTGCAAACCTTATGCGAACGTAACGCGCCGCGCATTATCGTGCTGTTAAGCACCGGCCTGTCGGAAGCCCAGGGCAGCGATTTAAGCCGGGCGGTGGCATTATTCCGCGAAAGCCATCCCAAGCACCGGCAGGTGGGGATATTAACCGTCAGTACGCCGGATTTTTACGGTTCGATGGAAAACGGTTATGCCGCGCTGCTGGAAAGCTTGGTACAGCAATGGATACCCGCCGCACCTCCGGCGGGTATCCGCAATAAACGGGTGAATGTGTTTCTCAGCCATATGATGACCCCCGGCGATCAGGAGCTGATTCGCAGCTATGTGGAAGCGTTCGGTTTGCAGCCCGTCATGGTGCCGGATTTGACCCAATCCCTGGACGGCTATCTGGCCTGCGGGGATTACCACTCTCTGACTCAGGGAGGAACGCCGTTTCGTCTGATGGAGCAGTTGGGACAAAGCGCCGCGAGTTTCATTATCGGCGTCTCGCTGCAGCGGGTGGCCGCGCTGCTGGAGCCCCGTAGCCGGGGAGAATGCTTTCGTCTGCCGCATTTGATGACGTTACAACAGATGGATGAATTTATCCTGCAATTGCACCGTATTTCCGGGCGGGAGGTGCCGGCCTGGATCGAGCGCCAGCGCGGGCAATTGTTGGATGCCATGATTGATTGTCACGGCGCGCTGCAAGGCAGCCGGCTGGCGATGGCCGCCGAGGCGGATCTGCTGCGGGCATGGGTGGATTTCGCCCGGAGTCAGGGAATGGATGTGGGCAGCGTGGTGGCGCCGGTGAACCAGCCGGGCCTGGCGGCGCTGCCGGTGGAAACCGTCGTCCTGGGGGATTTGGAGGATTTGTCGGATTTGCTGGCGGCTAACCCGGCGGATATGATTTTTGCCAACTCCCATGCCGCCGGCCTGGCGGAGCGGCTGGATATTCCGCTTATCCGCACCGGCTTTCCCATTTATGATCGGCTGGGGGAATTTCGCCGTACCCGCCAGGGATATGCCGGTATGCGCGATACGCTGTTCGAATTGGGCAATGTCATGGAACATCGCCGGCATCACCAGCCGGTTTATCACTCTCCCCTTAAGCAGGATTTTTCCCGGATTCCCGCCGAACAGGACAGCGGATTATGATTAACTTCCAGCGCAATTTGCGGGTGACCACCGATTCGGACTCGGATTATACCCTGCGCGTCGCCTTCGCCAGCTCCGATTTACATCATGTCAATCAGCATTTCGGTTCGACGCCCCGGCTGGCGATTTACGGCGTGAAGCCGGATCGGGTCAATCTGTTGCAAGTAACGGATTTCATGATTCAGCCGGGACACGATTTGGATAAATTGGCCGGCCGCATCGCTGCGCTGGACGGCTGTCTGTCGCTGTATTGCGTGGCGGTGGGAGAGAGCGTATTCCGGCAACTGCTGCGGGTGGGCGTCAGGGCGGTAAGCGTCCCCGCCGCCACGTCCATCGCCCTCCTGCTGACGGAGATACAGGAAAACTGGAACGCCCCCTGTCTGCAACGCCATCAGGCCAAACGGGATCCGCACCGTTTCGAGCATTATCAACAGGAAACCCATTGGGAAGAGGACGAGTATTAATTGTGTCATTTCTCTGACAAAACCGACAACCCACCCCGACATGTTCGGGGTTTTTTATCGGCAGGGTGCGGCTATCTTATTGAAAAATCGCTAAAGATGTGACTGGCATCACATTTGCTCCTTATCTATGACCCTCTTGCGGAGCGACAACATGATTCAGATCGAAGCGGAAGCCTTGCAACAGCTCCTGGCCTTACAGCGGCAACTCACCGAACCCTGCGCCGGTTTACGCATCAGGCTGGAAGGCGACGGTTGCCAGAGCGGGCAGGTGACACTGGAGTGGACGCGACGGCTACGGGAAGAGGATTACCCCGTCAGCTATCAGGGGCTGGTCTTGATAGCCGCCATCACGCACTGGCCCTATCTGCACCGGGCGGTGATCCAGGCGGGCGCCCAGGGGCAGGAGCCGGGGATATGGATTGAACTACAACTGCAGGGGACAGCCTGTCACTGCGACAATCAGGTATGCGCAACACCACAGACAATGCTGTGAGTAGGAGAAAAATTTATGTGGAATTATTCAGAAAAAGTTAAAGATCATTTTTTTCATCCGCGTAATGCCAAAGTCGTCGAACAGGCGAACGCTATCGGGGATGTCGGCTCCATCAGCTGCGGCGATGCGCTCCGGCTGATGCTGCGTGTGGATCCGGCCACCGAAATCATCGAAGAGGCAGGATTCCAGACCTTTGGCTGCGGCAGCGCCATCGCGTCGTCGTCCGCCCTGACCGAACTGATTATCGGCCGCACCCTCACCGAAGCCTCGCAGCTGACCAATAAACAGATAGCCGACTATCTCGACGGTTTGCCGCCGGAAAAAATGCATTGTTCGGTGATGGGTCAGGAAGCGCTGCGGGCCGCTATCGCGCAATTCCGCGGCGAAGCGCCGGAAGCGGATCATGAGGAAGGGGCGCTGATCTGTAAATGCTTCGGCGTTGACGAAGGCCATATCCGCCGGGCGGTGTTGCAAAACAACCTCACGACGCTTGAGGATGTGATTAATTACACCAAGGCCGGCGGCGGCTGCACCTCCTGCCATGAAAAAATCGAACAAACCCTGGGCGAAATCCTGAGCCAACAGCCGGTGGTGGCCAAGGCGGCGGAAAAACCCCGCGACGAGAACTGGCTGGCGGTGGAGGAGGTGATTGCCGGGCTGCGTCCGCATATCCAGGCCGACGGCGGCGATATGCGGCTGCTGGATGTCACTGAAAAGCAGGTGACGGTATCCCTCTCCGGCAGTTGCAGCGGCTGCATGATGACCGATATGACCCTGGCCTGGCTACAGCAGAAATTAATCGAACGCCTGGGCCGTTTTATGCATGTGGTGTCGGATACAGCCACCACTTCCACCAGCGCAGTGTGAGGCAAAGCGATGAAACCTGTTTATCTGGATAATAACGCCACCACCCGTATCGATCCCATGGTGCTGGAAGCGATGATGCCGTTCCTGAGCGAACATTACGGTAATCCTTCGTCCATCCATGATTTCGGCCGGCCCGCCGGCATCGCACTGGAGCGGGCGCGGGAGCAGGTAGCCAGCCTGCTGGGCGCCCGCCACGACAGTGAAATCATTTTTACCTCGTGCGCCACCGAGGCCACCTCCACGGCTATCTTGTCGGCGGCGGAAGCCTACCCGGAACGCCGGGAAATCATCACCACCGTCGTAGAGCATCCCGCGACGCTGCAGGTGTGCGAACGTTTGGAGCGCCAGGGCTACGTTATTCACCGCGTGCCGGTAAACGGCGAAGGGGCGCTGGACTTAGGCATTTACCGGGCGGCCTTGAGCGATAAAGTGGCGCTGGCCACCGTGATGTGGGCCAATAACGAAACCGGGGTCATCAATCCGGTACGGGAGATGGCGGAGCTGGCCCATCAGGCGGGCGTCCTGTTCCATTGCGATGGGGTGCAGGCGGTGGGGAAGATTCCGGTCTCGCTGGCGGATACTGAAATCGATATGCTGTCCTGTTCCGGTCATAAGTTTCACGGCCCCAAGGGCGTCGGCGCGCTCTATGTCAGGCGCGGCACCCGCTTTAGGCCCCTATTGCGCGGCGGGCATCAGGAACGGGGCCGGCGCGCGGGTACCGAAAATATCGCCGGCATCGTCGGCATGGGGGCGGCGGCCGAGCTGGCGGATATTCATCTGCCGCTGATGGCGGCCCAGATTGCCGTCCTGCGGGACCGACTGCAGCACAGCATCACCAGCGCCATTCCTTATACCCTGGTAATGGGCGGCACCCAGCCGAGAACGCCGAATACGGTGAATATCGCCTTTGAATATATCGAGGGGGAGGCGATTTTGCTGTTGCTCAATCACTGCCGGATCGCCGCCTCCAGCGGCAGCGCCTGTACGTCCGGTTCGCTGGAACCTTCCCACGTCATGCGCGCCATGGGCATTCCTTATACCGCCGCCCACGGCACCATCCGTTTCTCCTTATCCCGCTATACCCGCGAAAAAGAGATCGAGTATGTCATTGAGCAACTGCCGCCGATGATTGCACGCCTGCGGGCGCTTTCACCCTACTGGCAGGGAGATCACCCCATGATGGCGGCGGATGCCGGCGGTTTTGTCCCCCCTTACGGGTAAGCACAGGAACAGACCAATGACCGCTATCGTGATTAACGACACCACGCTGCGCGATGGGGAACAAAGCCCCGGCGTGGCCTTCAGCGCCGTGGAAAAGCTGGCCATCGCCGTCGCGCTGACCGACATCGGGGTGGGCGAGCTGGAGGTGGGGACGCCGGCAATGGGTGATGAGGAGTGCCGGCGCATCGCCCAGGTGAGGCAGGCGTTGCCGGGCCAGACGCTGATGGCCTGGTGTCGCCTCAATCGCAAGGAGATCGGGCTGGCGGCGGATCTGGGACTGGATTGGGTGGATGTATCGCTGCCGGCCTCGGCCCAGATGCGCGATTATAAATTGCGCTTGAACTGGCCGCAAATGGCGCGGGAACTGGCAAGCCATATTCTTTACGCCCGCCGGTGCGGGCTGCGGGTGAGCGTGGGCTGTGAAGACGCCTCCCGCGCCAGCGACGAAGAGTTGGGACAGATAGCGCGAGTGGCCGGCGATGCCGGCGCGCTGCGGCTGCGTTTTGCCGATACCCTGGGAGTACTGGATCCTTTCGCCACCTACGATCGCATTAAGGCGTTACGTTGTCACTGGGATGGCGACATCGAAATGCACGCCCATAACGACCTGGGCCTGGCCACCGCCAATACCCTGGCGGCGGTGCGGGCCGGCGCCACCCACGTCAATACCACGGTAAACGGCCTGGGCGAAAGGGCCGGAAACGCGTCGCTGGAAAGCGTGGCCATGGCGCTGGAGACCTGTCTGCATAGGGACACCGGCATCCGTTTCGAACACTTGCCCGGCCTTTGCCGTCAGGTGTCCGCGGCGGCCCGCCGCCCCATCGACCCGCAGCAGCCCCTGGTGGGGGAACAGGTGTTTACACATGAATCGGGTATTCATGTCGCCGGTTTGTTGAAGAATGCCGCCTGCTACCAGAGCATCGACCCGGCCCGTTTCGGCCGCCATCATACCCTGGTGCTGGGCAAGCATTCCGGGCGTCACGCCGTGACGCGCATTTTTGCCGATTTAGGCTATACGCTGGCGGCGAGCCAGGCAGAGCAGCTGCTGCTGGTGCTGCGAAGCCGCGCCGAGGTGTGGAAACACAGCCCGTCGGAGGCGCAGTTGCAGCAATTATATAACGAATTATTCGGCGTACCGGGACCGGACATGGGGCTGGCGCTCTGCTCAGGGGGGTGATATGGAATGGTTTAACGCAATACCGGGCATTGATGAGATTGATACCGCCGAGGGCTTTTTCGACTTTTTTGACTTGCCCTACGATCCGTCGGTTATCGTCGCCAAGCGCATGCATATCATGGGGGATTTTCACCAGCGGCTGGCCGCCATCATCACCGTGCCGCTGCGGGATATACCGGAGGGGGAAGCCGGGGCGGCGGTGCGTAACAAGGCGTACTGGTCCCTGGCCCGGCATCTGCTGGGGTTGAGTTACGACCACTTTTTGCAGGGCACGCTGGCCGCACAGTCCGGTCTGGCGGTGTACCAGCGCAATAACAACAAGCGCTATTTCATACCGTTGAACGCCTTGAGCGAGGTGCGGCCATGAAACCCAGCTATGATTTCGGCTCCAGGGTCAGGGTTATCCGTTCGTTGCGCAATGACGGCACTTTCCCGGGCAAACCCCGCGGGGCGCTGCTGGTGCGTAAGGGCAGCATTGGTTATGTGCGGGAATGGGGCAGCTTTCTCCAGGATAATCTGATCTACCAGGTCCATTTTGTGGAAGATGACTGTATCGTCGGTTGCCGGGAGCAGGAGCTGATTTCCGGCAGCGCGCCCTGGATTGCCGGCGAATTCCAGTACGGCGATTGGGTCAGCGCCGCGCTGCCCCTGGCCATTGCCGGCCAGCCGGTGGTGGTGGCGGGGCAGGTGGGGCAGATCATGGATGAAATCCGCGATCGGCAGCCCATGTCCTATGTGGTGCTGTTCGACGGCCGGTTGTTCCAGGTGCCTGAAGCGGCGCTGGCGCCACAAGTATGCGAAAGCTAAGGGGAGGCGGACCGCAATGCAGCAATGGCAGGTTTATACCCGTTTGACATTATCACTGTCTCTATACCGCAATCCGCCGTGGTTATTGAGCGCGGAGCAGTCCGACGAATTCGAGCGGCAATATCACCGCCAGGTCAGCCTCGAAAGTCGGATAGAGGAACAGGCCGCGGCATGGGACATGTTCGCTTCTGAAGGTGAGGTTCAGGCCGCCCTGGACGCATTGAATCTGCGGGTGGCCGCTCAGGAGGAGTGGCCGGCGCAGCTGGCGCGCAGCGGTTTGGATCGCAACGGCCTCTATCGGGCCATGGCTCATCAGGTCCTGCTGGAAAAAGTCCTGGCACAGGTAGCCGAACAGGCCCCAGGGCCGGACGAGCAGCGTGTGGTTGAGTGGTACAAAGCGCACCAGGGGCAGTTT
Source organism: Sodalis ligni (assembly GCF_016865525.2). Classification (NCBI taxonomy): domain Bacteria; kingdom Pseudomonadati; phylum Pseudomonadota; class Gammaproteobacteria; order Enterobacterales; family Bruguierivoracaceae; genus Sodalis; species Sodalis ligni. The sequence goes on from NZ_CP075169.1 coordinate 2,916,326, forward strand.
ATCCGGCCTGAGCAGCGCCAGTGCAGCCATATCCTGTTGACGGTGGACGAAGATCAGCCGGATTGCCAGCCTCGCGAGGTGCGCCAACGCATAGACGAGATACATGCTCGCCTGGCGGAGGACTTCGGACAGTTTCCCCTGCTGGCCCAGCGCCACTCCCAATGTCCCACCGCCCTGGACGGCGGCAATCTGGGCTGGGTCAGCCGCGGCTTGCTGTTTGAATCCCTGGATAAAACGTTATTCGGAATGACGGCGCCGGGCATCAGCGAGGTGGTGGATAGCCCCATCGGGCTGCATATCCTCCATTACCGCGACATCCGCCCCGCCTCCACGCTGCCCCCTGACGAGGCCATAGCGTCCATTCGCCGGCAGTTCCGGGAAAAACTGCAAAAGCAGCACCAGCGGGTATGGCTGAAGGGGCTTCGCCCCTGATAGCGCTGCTAATGATATCAAGCGCGGCAGTCTAAAATGTTAATTAACCGGAAGCGGCGCATCGGTTAATAAACGATAATCCATAATGTCCCACCAGTCCTGTTGTTCAATATAGCGGTTGCTCCATTCCGGGCCTTCACACAGCTCCACTACCGATTTGCAATATTCTCCCAAGGCTTCGCTATCGGCGAACGAGACATAATGTTCCAGACAATAATCATCTTCACCCACGGTCCTTATATACCAGCGTTTGTTTTGTGCCATGGACAGTCGCCCATAGAACCATTTATCACGATCTGAAACCCATTGCCAAAGGCCGTAAGATCCCGGCGGGCACGCAAGGTAGGTTTATAAAGATACATAAGGTGCAACATAACGTTATCTCCTCGCCATCAAGATGTATTTATTTTATCTACCTTTCTAATGACATGCCCGGTTAGTGCACCAATGATAAAAGGTATCTCTGGATGTTTTTAATCGGCACGGCCGGAGACAAAGGTCACTTTTTATACGAAAATTATCTAAGTATTTTATCGATTAAAATTTGATAATGATCACGTTGTGAGATGCCTAAGAGCGAATGTTAAAAAGAGTATGCGACGGGGCTGGAAAGGACATAGGAAGGCGTGTCAATCACTCTTTTAATACTCAAGCGTGAACCCATGAATAGACTGGTTTTGAGAAATTATATAATAAACCTATGAAGTAGATTTTATTCATTGTCGTTTGATTCTTCCCAGGAGTACTACTATTTTAAAGAAAATGAAAAGACATCATATTATGAGCAGACGTTTTCGGTCCTCTCTGGTTATATGATCTTTTTGCTAGCCTGTAGACCGATAAAAGGCAAGAATGCGTAATGTCCCCTAAGCTTTTTCGTATTTATTCATCGACCTTCCACGGACGGAGTAATCCCATGATGCGTCTACAACTTGGCCAGCTCTATGATATTGAATATTCTTTAAATCCGATGAATCTTTTTTCGGCGAAGTTCTGCTGCCGTTGGAGAGGCTGAATCCAGCCTATGCCGAAGAGGCGGTACGGCATCTGGTGGCTACATTCGAAATGCTGAGGGCCTGTTTCATTTTTAACGGTATCGACAGCCGGACAAATATCCTTTCCGCCGATGATTCCTGCTTCAACCAAGCGTTCGAATGCCGTCCATCATCCGTCTCCGCGGATACGCGACAGGCAGATCTTACGGAGTATGTGAATGAAACTAGAAAGAGAATGTCCGTCGGGATACCGCCTTTGTTCCGGTATTGTCTTTTCACCAGCCATAACCCCCAACATCAGCGCGTGATATTTATCATCAGCCATTTGATATGTGACGGCATTTCCAGCAGGATCCTCTGGCGAGAATTTTCACGGGCCTACCGGTGCGCGGCAAAAGGGGGCGTCATTCCGCGGCAGTGCAACCGGCATTACCGCCGACTTGGGCAGGAGTTGATTAACCGGCACTGTTCGCTGATGGGACAGGAACGCATTTTTTTAACGCCCACGGCGGGTAAAAGAATCGATATAATGGCGAGCGCGCTATCGAGGGATCGCCCGGTCTGCTTAATGAAGAACCGGCGTACCGAAACCCGGCGCTTTCATGGCGAATCCCTTGCGCAGCTGCATTTTGCGGCTCGGGGGCAAGGATTGAGTTTATCGGAGTTTTTTCTGATGCTTCTGCTGCGAGCGCTTGCCTCAGTCTATGGCGAAGGTTTCGTCGCCGTCACGCTCTGGTTTGCGCCGCATTTTATCGGTGAGTGGCGAACGCCGGTATATGACCTGGTGGGCTCGGCGGCATTTCCAATGTCCGCATGGTTCTCAACGCAAGTTCATCAGGAGACAGCGGACGCCACCGTTGCCCTGAAACAGGGGTTATATGCCGCCATGGCGTGCGCCGCAGATTATGCCGCCTGGTTTTACGCGCCGGTCGCCATGGTACAAAGACCGACAATGCCGTCCATCAGCTTTAATTTCGTCGGCGATCCCCGGTTTTCGCCGGATATTCTTGCTTACCGTCTGGCCCCTGAAGAGGTGCGCATCGGCCGGGCCGATAATGAACTTGCCGAGTCCCTCTCAGTTGTGAAATTGAGACCTATGGCGATATGCTTGAACTCACTTTGGCGGCGTATCCCGATGGAGGTCTGGCCTCTCTCCCTTCCTTGCTTTTATTCAATATAGAAAAGGAATTATTTCCGCTGCTGGCCACTAAAAGTAAAAAGCGATTATAAGCTTGTGATTGTTGGAAATTTCATATTACCCGTAATTAACTTAACCGTTTTCTTCTTTTGGTGAAGTTATGAGTGCCATTACCAGACTTTATGCTATATATATATTATAAAAATAGTGAGGCTCAACGACATCAATAATGCCAATAATGAGTGTGATTATATAATGTGGCAACTCGAAATTTTAGTGAAACTTTTTTGATAAAAGTGAATAAAACAAGGGATTTTAAAATCTATATAGGGTATTAATATATATTAGGATGATTTGCTGCTTGTCTAAATCGGTTAATTTTATCAAAACCGGATTGCTATCTTTCTGCGATAATGGTATTTCTTGGATACCATTAAATTTTAGCATGAAAACCATCCTCTTTCATAGGATGGCAAACTTATATTAAATATACAATATTAAACTGATGGGACTATTAAGCAAAGGGAATGTTGCATGAATATACAGTCTGGCTTCATCCATATACAAAATATTATTCTTCAAGAACTGGATCCGGGCTGTACTGACTATATTTCCCCGCACGACCGCATGGGAACGCGGATAACGGATTCCGTTGCCGCTGCCGCTTTTATCGGCCGCCTGTCACGACGGCTTGATCGAGCAGTACCGCTCAGGGTGTTTTGGGACTATCCCACTGCCGCTGAACTGGCCGGATATCTTGCCGAACCCTCTCCGGCGCCGGCGAGTTTCCCCCCGGATGGAATCAAGAGCGCGCGAGCGACCTCCCTTGAACCCATTGCCGTTGTCGGGTTGGCCTGCCGCATGCCGGGCGCCGGCGACGCGGCGGCGTTTCGGCGCTTGCTCAGGGCGGGTCGTTGCGCAGTGGGACCGATACCCGAGGGCCGTTTCATTGCCGGCGCGTTGCAGCAGCGGTGGAGCAATCCATCATACAGAGGAGGCTTTTTGCCTGATGTGGCGGCCTTTGATCGGCGGATTTTCGGCATCTCCCGTCATGAGTCTTCCAAGATGGATCCGCAACAGAAATTGGTGCTTGAGGCGGGCTGGTCCGCTATCGAAGACGCAGGACTTGATCCGGTTGGCCTCAAAGGGGCGCGAGGCGGAGTATTTATCGGCGCCATGTGGAATGATTTTGCCCATTATGCCATTTCGGGAGAGATGTCCGCACACTCCGCCACCGGAATGGATCCCAGTATCATTTCGGCTCGCCTATCGTTTCTGCTCGGGTTATCGGGGCCCTCCCTGACGATAAATACGGCATGTTCTTCATCGTTGGCGGCCGTCCATTTGGCCTGCCAAAGTCTGCGGGCGGGAGAGTGCGAATTCGCCTTGGCGGGTGGGGTGAATGTGATCCTGTCCGAGCACAGCAACGCGGCCATGCACGCGCTCGGCGTGTTATCGCCGACGGGCGCCTGTCATGCCTTCGCGGCACCGGCCGACGGTTACGCCCGTGCCGAAGGCTGCGGTATCCTGCTGTTGAAGCCCCTGTACGCGGCTCTCGGGGATGGCAACCCAATCTATGGAACGGTATGTGCCAGCGGGGTCAATAACAACGGTTACAGTACTTCCCTGACCGCTCCATCGGCGCGGGCTCAGGCGGCCCTGATGCGGGAAGTCTGCCGTCAGGGGGAAATTACGCCCGGTGATGTGGACTACCTCGAGGCTCATGGCACGGGAACATTGCTGGGGGATCCCATTGAGGCAGCAGCGGCCGCCGAGGTGTATTGCCGGGGGCAAAACAGGACCCGACCCTTGATTGTCGGCTCGGTGAAGGCCAATATCGGTCATTGCGAGGCCGCGTCCGGCGTGGCCGGCTTGATTAAGATTTTGCTCGCCATGCATGACGGCGAGATACCGCCGCAGGCTAATTTTCAGCATCCCAGCCCCCATATCGACCTATCGGCATTAGGCATAACCCTTCCCCGGCAACCGGTTCCCTGGCCAGCGGGCAACGGCAGGCGCCTGGCGGCGCTGAGTTCTTTTGGGTTCGGCGGGACCAAAGCCCATGCCCTTATTGCCGATATCTGGCAGAGTCAATGCCGTTTTAGCCGGCCCGCGCGGAAGACCGGCGATGCCAAGGACGACCGCCGCAGCATGAGCGAGAAAACAGGCGCGCCGGTCAAGGAGACAATGGCATCGAACATCGCCCTTGTGCTGGACAAGGATACGATGGCATCGAACAAAGGCGGTGCGGCGGGCATTCACTCCAGTGTTGATATGGTTGCCGATAATAGCCGTGGCGCGACGCTGTTATTCTCCGGGCAGGGATCGCATTGGACCGGCATGGGGTTAGCGCTGGCCGCCGTCGATCCGGTTTTTCGGTACAGGATAAAAATCTGTGATGGCGTGGTACGTCAAATTGCCGGTTGGTCCCCGGCCCAACGGCTGTACTCGCCCAATGAGGGCTTTACCGACATCCGTATCGCCTGGCCGTGCCATCTCGCCATTCAATTGGCTATTGCCGATGTCTGGCGCAGCCGGGGAGTGTCGGTGACCGCCGTGGCGGGGCACAGCATCGGCGAACTGGCCGCGGCTCATTGGGCGGGCATGCTGTCTCTCGAAGAGGCCTTCGCCATCTCTTTGGCCCAGGCGAAGTGGGCCGCCGGCCAATCTGGCGTAATGGCGTTAATCGGCCTGGATTGGACGCGGACCGGCGCATTGTTAAAACAAATCGGCTTGCCAATCCATCGCGCGATTCAGCACCAAGAGAACGCCACCGTGGTGTCGGGCAATGTGGAAACAATGGCCTTTCTCAAATCGGCTTGTATCGCCCATCGTATTGATTTCACTCCGGTAAATACGGCGGCCGCGGGACATCGGCCGGTGACGGATGCTGATCTCGAAGGGCTGGAGGCGGTACTGCCAAAAATAACCGCCGCGCCGCCGGCAATGAGGTTTTTTTCAGCCCTGGCCGGGGAGGCAGCGGCGACAGACGGTCTGCCATGGACGCATTGGCGCGATCTGCTGATAAAGCCGCTTTATTGGCGTGATCATTTGAACATCGTCATGGCCGAAGATCGCTCGGTATTTATCGAAATTTCACCTCATCCTGTGGTGCTGTCGACGCTGCCGCCGGAGAGTGACGGGAAAAGGGTTGCAGTCGCCAGCGCCCGCAAAGATCAATTCGCCCCACAGATTATGGATGAGGCGATGGCCATGCTGATACGTCACGGTGTTGAGCTTTCTCAACCCATGACCTACGGCGCTTCCGCCGGCGACGGCCCGAAGCGGCGAGCCCTTCAGAGGGAACATGCCCTTAGGCTGCTGCCGGTGTCGGCGCGCTCCCCGGATGTTCTTGGCGCGCGATGTTGCCAACTGGCGGCATTGCTCGAGGATCCGGCCGTGTCGTTATCCGATCTCAGCTTCACCCTGGCGACCCGACCGGTACATTATGCCCATAGGGCGGCGGTTGTCGTTGCCGATAAGAAGGATGCCATTCGGGAATTGACGGCTTTCGCCGGTAACACGGCAAGGCCCGCATTAGCCAAATTGGAACACACGGCTATCAAACGGGTCGCATTGCTGTGCTCCGCCCGCCACTGGATGTCGTCCGGGGATGTGGCGGCATTGATTGAGCAGCCGGCTTTTCGTTTGACCTATCATCGCGGCAGGCAGGCTCTGCAAACGCTTTCGGTATCTGACAAAAGCGGTATCGGCGCCGCTTTCCTTCAGCAAATTTCCCTGGCTGCGCTGCTATCTTGGTATGGCGTCGAACGGGCTGAATTTATCGGCCTCGACGAGGGTGGGGTGATCGCCGCCCATTTGAATGGGCACCTGACGTTTTCCGACGCCGTGGCGCAATTGCGCCAAAGCGCGGAACCACCGGTGCAGCCGTCGTCATATGACCGTCCGGCCGATGGGGGGGCAATAAACCTGGCGCCGGCGCCAGGAGACCCGGATGAACAAGGGGAAACACTGCCGGCGGCGCCGGAAAATCATTTCCAGGCAGTAATACCCCTGACGCTTTGCGTGGATAACAACGTGTCGCCTGAGAGGGGGGACGCGCTTACCGCAGGTTATGGCGCACAAGGTTTCCAACCCGTATCCGGCGCAGCCCATGAACGTTTATTGAGGCTGTTGGGCACGTTATATTCGCTGGGTTCGATAGAAGATCCGCGCCGGCTGGGCGGACAGGGCTCTAACATCATATTGCCGGAACAGCCCTGGAGGCATGATAAGTCAGACTATCCGGACAGCGCGGCAGCCGATGATGTCAACGGCCCGCCCGCTAAGAAGCCGATAAAGCTGTATGAGCCGCAATGGATTGCAACGCCGCACGCTTGCGCTTTACCTGACCGGAGCCGTGCCTGCGACGATAAGGACGAAGACAACGGGGACGGCATCCCAGGTTCTGCCGGGGCGGGGATGGTGATTTTTGCCGAGCCCGACCTTGAAAAGCAGCTAAAGGCCCGGGTTTTGGCAGGCAGGCGTTTTGGGTGGCGTGCGGCGACCGCTACCACGTCCATCGGCATAACGTGACGGTTGATCCCGCCGATCCAGACCACTTTTCCAGAGTGCTTGCTGCCTGTCCCGCCGCCAAAATCCTCTATCTCCTTGGACTGTCCCCGCCCGCCGGTCAAGACGTGGCGACGCGTTACCTGCTGGAGCCTCTCCTCACCCTCGTCCGCGCCATTGCGACAAAAAAAACCGGTAATACCGAACTTTATCTCATCACGACCGGCTGTCAGCCGGTGGGGAACATGCCCGTAAACCGGCCGGAACAGGCATTATTATGGGGAGTGGCCCGCACGCTGCGGCTGGAACACCCTGAGATGAATTGCCGCATTATCGATATCGATCCGGGCGATGGACACACCCCGCTGTCCGGGCTTGCCTTTACCGCTCTTATGCGGGGTATCGGCGAACAATGCCTCCATGAAAGCGCCTGGCGCGGTAATCAATGCTATGTGCCGGCGCTCTCCGTTTGCCCGGTGTTTCCCCTTGAGGGGCGGCAATCAACCTGTGCCGGCAATGTTACGGGATTCTATCTGATCAGCGGCGGACTGGGGGCATTCGGCCTGCGTCTGGCGCATTGGCTCATCGATCGCGGTATGACAAACATTGCCCTCATGGGCCGCGGGGGCGCCGGGGAGACGACGCGACAGGCCATCGCCGGGCTTGAACAACGCGGTGCCAGAATAAGCGTCTATGCCGCCGATGTGGCGGATCTCACGGCGTTGGAAAATGCCGTCTCCCACGCTGAAGACGCTTTCGGCCCGTTAATCGGCATTATCCACGGGGCGGGGATTTTACGCGGCGGCTTTCTGCAGCAGGATAGCGCCGCTACCCACTACCAGGTCATGCGTCCTAAAGTGGAGGGCGCCATGAATCTTCACCATATTACCCAACGGCGGCAAGTCGCGGAATTCATCCTTATCTCGTCCGCATCGTCGGTGTTGGGGTTGTCACGCTACGCCGGTTACGCCGCCGCCAACGCCTATCTGGATGCATTAGCCTGGAGGCGCCGCGGCTCGGGACTGCCCGCTCTCAGCATCGGCTTCGGACCTTTCTCCGACGCGGGCCTGGCGTTATCAGAGCCGGCGCTGATGCACTCATCCCGCTTACCGGCGTTAACCATGTCCCAAGGCATCCACTGGTTGTCCCGCGCGCTGTGCTCAGGGTCGGCTCATGTGATTGCCATGGCGTATGACGCCCCGGATCCGGCCCATGGGATTGACAAGGCCCACGGGGCCATGGACCCGTCCCATACCGTCACCAAGGCTGTGGGAGCGACGGACCGAGCCACCCTGGACATGGCCGGCCCCCACCTCGCGGCAAAGGTTGCCCGGTCACCCGCGTCATTATCTTCTTCCACTCCCGGCCAGCGGGCCGCTCAAATCGTGCAATATATCCGGCGCCAGGTCGCCGGGCTGGCGGGCGGTGACGGCGAGGACTTCTCCGACCGGCGGCCCTTACGTGACGTGGGTATCGATTCATTGACCGGGGTAGAGCTGCGCAATCGGCTACAACGGAAATTCGGCATCCCGCTGCCGGTGACGCTGCTATGGGATTATCCGACCCTGGCTGAATTAACGGCGCTTATCCTTAACCGCGTCCAGATGACTCTTTCTCAAGGGGAAAACCACCATGAATAAACTTTCCGCCCCCAGGCCCTCATCGTCATTGAAAAAAGCGGTTTTTACCCTGTGCTCCCAGAGCGCGGCGCGGGCGGACCGCCGCGCTGAACCCATAGCGGTCATCGGGTTGGCCTGCCGGGTGCCCGGCGCCGATACCGCCGACGGGTTCTGGCAACTGCTGGCGGCGCAACGGGATGCCGTGGAAGAAATTCCTTCAGACCGATGGGATAACGCCGCTTGGTATCATCCCGATCCGCAGATGCCCGGAAAGCTTGCCACCCGCTGGGGCGGCGTGATTGCCGCCGAGGCATTCGACCATGATTTTTTCGGTATATCCCTGGAAGAAGCGCGGCAGATGGACCCGCAACAGCGAATATTTCTGGAGGTGGCCTGGGAAGCGCTGGAAGATGCCGGTCTGACCCAACAGGATTTGGCGGGGAGCCAGACCGGGGTCTTCGTCGGCGCTGTGAATTATAATGGCGATTACGCGCGGCGCGTCTTTTCGGATATCCATCGAATCAACGCCTTTAGCGGACCGGGGGTGGCGAACAGCGTCCTGTCCGGCAGGCTGGCCTATTTGTACGACCTGAAAGGGCCGAATATTACCATCGATACAGCCTGCTCATCTTCGCTGGTGGCGCTGCACCTGGCCTGCCAAAGCCTGCGGCAGCGGGAGTGCGACCGGGCGATCGCCGGCGGCGTTAATGTGATTACCGCGCCAGAATTCACCCTGGCCACCTCGCGCATGAATCTTATGGCGGCCGACGGACGTTGCAAACCCTTTGACGCCGCCGCCGACGGTATCGTCAGGAGCGACGGCTGCGGCGCGGTGGTGCTGAAACGGCTGTCCGACGCGCAACGGGAGGAGGATCGCATACTGGCGGTCATTCGTGGTTCGGCGGTTAACCAGGACGGCAGGACCAACGGGCTCACCGCGCCCAGCGGCCATGCCCAGACCGCGCTGATAAAACAGGCCTTGTCCCGGGCGCAGACGGCGCCGGAGGATATCGGTTATATCGAAGCGCACGGTACCGGGACGCGGCTGGGGGATCCCATTGAAATTGCCGCCATCTCCGACGCGCTGGGTGAGCAAGCCGAACGGTATCCTTGTTATGTCGGCTCGCTCAAGGGCAATGTGGGCCATTGCGAGGCGGCGGCGGGGATCCTGTCTTTCATCAAAGTGGCGCTCTCCCTGCAACACGGCGCTATCCCGCCGCAGGTACACCTGAAAGACGTTAACCCGCATATTGATTTGTCCCGGCGGCGGGTAATTTTTCCGACAACATTGACCCCCTGGCCGGTGGCGAACGGTTTACCACAATGCGCGGGGGTCAGTTCATTCGGTTGGTCCGGCACCAATGCCCATGTCATCGTCGCACCGGCCCCAGCGTGCATTGCCGAAGAAAAACCGCGGCCAACGGCCCTCATCCTGCCGCTGTCCGCCGCCAGCGCACCGGCACTGCAACAGCAGGCCCGGCGGTTTGCCGATTTACTGGCCCAACAAGACTCAACGCAGACAAGGGCATCCGCCGATCTCTGTTTCACCGCGGCTACCGGTCGAACTCATCATCCCCATCGTCGGGCGTTTGTCGCCGACAACGCGGCCGGGCTCGCCTGTGCCATCACCCGCTGGCTTGAGACCGGGCAGCCATTGGCGAAGGGTGCTTCCGGCGGGCTCGCCGTGATTTTTAGCGGGCAGGGAGAACAATGGCCCGGCATGGTGGATGAATTGATGGCCTGTGAAGGGGTTTTTCGCGAGGGGATGCTGCGCTGTGATGATGAAGTCCGTCGATTGGCCGGATGGTCGGTGCTGGAGGCGATTCGGGCGGGGAGCAGCGTTGATTTAAGCGCCACCGCCATCGCACAACCCTGCATTGTGTCCATTCAAACCTCGCTTTTTTCACTGCTCGCCGGCTGGGGCATCCAGCCGGCGGCGGTAGCCGGCCACAGCGTGGGCGAATTCTCAGCCGCCTGCTGTGGAGGGGTTCTTACCCTGGAGCAAACGCTGGCGGCGGTGATCGCCCGTGGCCGGATTATGGAGGCCATCCGTTCGGACGGCCAAATGATCGCGGTCGCGGCGACCGAAGAGCAGCTCCTTTCGCTGTTAAAAGAGTGCGCGGGAGTCACGGTGGCAGCTCAGAACAGCCCGAAGTCGACGGTACTGTCGCTGGATGCGGCACAGGCAGACAAAATAAAAACGCTGCTGGACGGCGCCGGATTGGCGGTTTTTCCCGTCAATCCCCATTACGCTTTCCATGGCCCGCAGATTGAACCGCTCAGCGACCCGCTGTTGGCGGCGTTCAAGTATTTGCAACCCGCCGATAGCCCTATGATCGTGGCCTCCTCGTCCAGGGAGAGATCATCGAGGGTAGCCGCATGGATGCCCATTATTGGGTCGCCAATGCCCGGCGGCCGGTACGATTCGCGACGGCAATCGCCTGCCTGCTCGACGCCGGTATGGATGATTTTTGGAAATCGGGCCCGGCGCTACGCTGACGCCGCATATCAATCATTGTGTCATAAAGCCGGACGTACGGCCCGGGCCGCGGGTTTGTTGCCACGGGGCAGAACGCAGTATCCGGCGCTGCTTGATTGCGCCGCGCGGCTCTATTCCTCCGGCCATGAACTCCACTGGCGGGGCCTGATGAAAGGGCGCGGCAAGCTTGTCTCCCTTCCGCCGCCGCCCTGGCGACACACCCCATGCTGGCTGCCGTTGACGACGGTAGCCGGTCCGGCCGCTTCACTGGCGGGGGAGGCGCAAGCGCCGGCGCTGGAACATCTCTCTTTTCGGGCCGGATGGGGGGGGGAGGGGCAGCCGCCGCTGGGGGGGCCCCGCATGTTCGGCAACCTGGTGGTGCCGGGGGCGGTTCATATCGCGGTCATTGCCACACATCTTAACCGCTATCTGCAAACCTATGATTTTACCCTTGCCAACCTGGTGTTCATCCGGCCGCTTATCCTGAAATCCGATGACAGCGCCATGGCCACTCTGGCCTTTGGGCCGCGCCATAAAAACGTCGACGCGGTGGATTTCACCCTTGATGCCGCCGATCGGCGCGGGCAAGGGCGATTGCCTCTCTCCCGGGGGACGATAAATCTGCGGGCTGACGGCGACAATCCGGACTCGCCGCCACAGCGGCTCAGCGAACGCGTCATATTACTTGAGCGTCAAAACGTTAACGCCTTTTATCAACGGGCACATGCCGCCGGGCTAGAACTGGGGCCGTCGTTCCGTTGGTTGAACGAACTCTGGTGCGATGCCGTCGCGGGCCGCGCCTGTTTCACCCTGGGCAATGAAGGGGACGACCCAGCCGGCCCTCCTCTGGCACTCTCTCCCGGATTGATGGACGCCTGCTTCCAGGCCATGTTCGCGGCGTTCTGGCGACTCTTCCCCAGAGCGACCTTTTATTCCCCTGAGCGTGGACCATCTGCGCGTCAAGCAACAGCTGACCGCCCCCCTGTGGGGAGAAGCCATCCTCACCTCATCTCTTAAGGCCGATGTGGAAACTCTGTGCGGTGACATCTGGTTGTATAGCGACGACGGCGCTTGCGTCGCGTGTTTCCAGCGAGTCACCCTGAAACGGGTGAGGGCGGCGTCATTGACGCCGCTGTCTACCGGCCCGTCCAGCGCCCTTTACCGTTTTGAATGGGATGGGCTTCCCCTCCCGCCGCCGGCCGCGGCGCCGCGGCTGACAAACTGTACGGTAATTGCCCGCGACGGCGATGATGCCCAGGCGTTTGCGCAAGCCATGACGGCGGCGGGGGTCAGCTCGGCCATTATCACTCCTAAGGAGGATGAACTGTCGGCCGCCCATTTTACCGACCTGGCGGGGACGGTGATTTATCTTGCCGGTTGTGGGGATGAGTGCGAGACCTTCACGGCACGGGAGTGGCTAGACCACCAGATACAGGCTTTCGGCGACCTGAAACGGATAGCCGATATCAGCGCCCAAACCGCGACCCATCGCCAACTGCGAGTATGGGCCGTCACGCTGACGCGGTCCGAAGATCACTGTTGTGACTTGGGAGGCGCCGTTGTGTGGGGCCTTGGGCGAACCATAGCCAAAGAGTACCCGTCTATTTGGGGCGGTCTGCTGGCGTTGCCGGTCCGGGCGCTGGCGGACGAGGGGGGAATTGAGCCGTTACCGGCATTGCTGGCCTCGGTGGCTCGCGTGCCGGAGTACCGGCTGCGGGCCGGCCAAGTCTATGGCCGCAGGATGATCCCCCTGAAGCAGGATCCGGCGCCACTGCCGCTGCGCCGTGACGGCAGCTATCTTATTACCGGCGGCTGCGGCGAAACCGGACGTATGCTGGCCGAGCGGCTGTTTTCCCAAGGCGCGGGCGGCGTTATGCTGCTGGGCCGATCCGCCCTGACGCCGGAATTGATAAGGCTGGCGCGGGACTATAAGCAGCGGGCCCTTCATTTGCGCCTGTTCCAGGGGGATGTCGCCCGTCCAGAAGATATCGACGCCGCGTTGCGCGCGATGGATCGTTTTATGCCGCCGCTGGTCGGCGTTTTCCATCTGGCCGGCGTGTTGGCCGACGCCCCGCTGGCGAAGACGACCGAGGAAAAGGTCCGGCGGGTTTTTCGGCCAAAGATCTGCGGCGCATGGAATCTGCATCGCGCCACGATTAACAGAAAGCTGGAAATCTTCACGCTCTTCTCCTCTGTGTCGTCGATTATCGGCATCCCTGGACAGGGCGCTTATGCCGCGGCCAATGCTTTTATGGAGGCGTTGGCCCGCTATAGGATTGTCAAAGGACTGCCGGCGACGGCCATTTCCTGGGGACCCTGGGGGGGCGGAATGACCGCACGACTTGATCCGGCGCAGCAGCGGAGGTTCACCGAGGCCGGCCTGGGTTTGCTTGACCCCGGCGAGGTCATGGCCTGGAGCGGTCGGTGCCAGCCACAGACAGTGGTTCATCCTATTGTGGCTGATATTAATGCGCCTGATTTGGAAAAATGGCTTGGCCGCGGCACGACTTTCCATGAGTTCCCCTGCGGGGATGCACGCCAGGCGCCGGACACGCCGGATATCGTCAGCAGTGTGACCGCGCTCCCCTCATCCGAAGCGCGACAGGCCGCCGTCCTGCAATATTTGCTGAGGGAGATCGGCAAGATGGTCAACTTGGGGCCCCTGCGGGGGGATATGCCGTTGCATTCTCTGAGGCTGGATTCCCTGACCGCCGTCGCCATTGTGCAAAATATTCGCGGCCAAACCGGCTTGCCCATTCCCATCGCCCTGCTCTTCGACAGTGATGATTTGCATGAGGCCGCCGTAAAGCTTGGCTGCATTTTATGCCCGGACGTTGAGTGAACAGGCTTAAATCCGTCATGGTTCCGGTTGCAGGTGCAGTTGCTGGGCTTTCCCGCCCCTGGATCTATTTGGATATAGCACAAAGGATTGAGCAAACTTATGACAGAACGCTTCTTTAATCAAAAACAGCCGGGGCCGCTTGACGCAAAATGTCGCCGTGAACGCCCGTTAAGTGAACAACAGGCCGCGTTATGGTTCCTTTCCCGCCTCGCGCCGGATGACGCCGCCTACAATATCGCTTGCGCCTGCCGCGCGACCGGGAAGCTGGATTTTCCCGCCCTGCGCGACGCCATGCATCGCCTGGCGGGCCGGCATGATGTCCTGCGCAGCGTCTTTACCGATGAGCAGGGGTTGCCGAAGGCGGTAAGCAGGGACGATCTCCCACCGCAGGTAAATTTCTTCGATCTGCGTGGCCAAACGGCTGATGAGCGGGATGCCGCCGTGCACGATTATCATCAACAACCTTTTGATCTGGCGCGGGGGCCCTGCATCAGGTTGGGACTGTTCCAATGCGGCGAGCGTGAATATCTTTGGCTGCTGGGCATACATCACATTATCGCCGACTTCTCCACTCTGGCTCTGGTCATGGATGAACTGGAGGTCTTGTATATCGCCGAAATCGGGGGTGACGCCGATACCGCTGTTACGAAGAAGCGTACCTTTGATCACTTTATCGCCGAGGAACGACGTTTCCTTAACGGCGGCGGCGCATTGTGCGCGCAAAATTACTGGTCGGCGCTTTTGGCTTCGCCGCCGCCGCCGCTTCACTGGCGCGGGGTTGAAGAGGGCGGAGCGCGTGGCGGAGAATCGGTGTTTTTCACTCTCCCCGATGAACTTGGCCGGCGGCTCGGATTGTGTTCTCAAGAGTACGGCGTATCGCTATTTGCCCTGATGCTGACGGCATGGGCCGTTTTTGTCGGGGATCGCACCCATTCCACGGACATCATTATCGGCGTACCGATTTCACGGCGCGACGGTGATTTCGATGATGCCCTCGGCTGTTTCTTCAATATGCTGCCGCTGCGTCTGTCCATGGCGGCCACGACCTTCAGGACGCTAACCGTCCGGGTACGCAAGTCATTGGGCGCGGCGCTGGAGCATCGTCATTATCCGTTTGGCAATATCATCAAAGACCTGCGCATCCCGCGCTCCGCGGCGCGGAACCCGCTATTGCAGACGACGGTCAATATGCCCGGCTCGCCGCGGATGTCCAAGAGCGGAGGATTGATGCTGGGGGATGAGGCGCTGAGCCTCTCCTGGGGGAATATGACGTTACGGCCCTATCGTTTACGCCAACAGGAAGGGCAGATGGATTTGGCGCTGGAATTCGCCGAAGGGCCCTCGGGACTGACCGGCGTTATCAAAGGACGAAGCGCGCTGTTTTCCCGGTCGGATATTGAGCGGGCTTGCGAAGATTACCTGGCTACGGTTCAACGGCTTATCGCCGCCCCGGATGAAAATGTGGCGGCGGAGGACCGCAAGCTGGGAAACCCAGGGGTTTTTGCGACTATCAACACAAGGCGCCTGGTCGCCTGCGCCGACGACGACATTGTCAGTCGCGTCGGTCGCTGGGCGCGGGATGCGGGGGATACCGTCGCGGTAACCGATGCGTCAGGGGCGACCACCTATGAGCAATTGTGGCGAGCCTCTATTGCCATTGCGCGGCGGCTTGTCCGCGCAGGCGTCGGCCCGGGCTACCGCGTCGGGCTGGGCATGGCCCCCGGCGCCGATGCTCTGGCCGCTATGCTGGCCATTATGCGCACCGGCGCCGCTTATCTGCCCCTGGAGCCGATGAATCCGCCGGCGAGACTGCAAAAAATGGCGCTGAACGCCGGTGTGCGGGTCATAGTGATCGCCGGTCAACGGCACCGGGCGGTATTCGGCGGTCTGGGCTGTGAAGTGCTGGACATCCATGAGAAGACTGACGCGTCGGACGGCTGCCCGGGGCCGACCCATGGCCCGGACCCTGCCAGAGGGAGCGATGAAGCGTCGAATCACGCCGCCCCGTGCTTGACGGCCTATACCCTGTTTACGTCGGGGTCCACCGGCTGTCCCAAGGGAATAGACGTGCTCCACCGTAACGTCACCGCCTTTCTCGATGCCATGGCGGAGGAAATTGTTTTGCCCGCCGGGCAAAAATGGACCTGGTGTCATGCCGCCAGCTTCGACCTGTCGGTGTGGGAAATCTGGGGCTGTCTGTGTTCCGGCGGCGAGCTTTTGGTCATCCCGGCTGAACTGCGATCCCGTCCCGATGCGTTATTGACCTTTCTTCAACGGTCAAAAGCGCAGGTGGTGTCTCAAACGCCATCGGGACTGAAGGGGTTATTGCCCGAGCTGCTTCGACGGCAAATCGTGCTGCCGGTACGTCATTTTATGATTTCCGGCGAAGCGCTGCCCGGCCGGATTGCGGCTCCTTTCCTAACCGGCGAGACAAAAATGTGGAACCTTTACGGCCCCTCTGAGACCACGGTATTCGCCATGATTGAACGGGTTACCGCTGATTTGACCCGGCGCGAAACCGTGCCTCTTGGCCGCCCCCTGCGTTTTGCAACGGTGGCGGTGTTGGATGAACGGCTCCGGCCGGTGCCGGTAGGTGAGGCCGGAGAGATCTGCATCGGCGGTCTGGGCGTTAGCCCGGGGTATGTCGGACTGCCCGAACTGACCGCTGAACGTTTTGTCCCCGATCCTTTTGCCGAAGGCCGCGCCAGAATGTACCGCAGCGGCGATCGTGGTCTGTGGGACGGGCAACGGCTTCATTATCTGGGCCGCATGGACCAGCAGATCAAACTCAATGGCTATCGTATTGAACTCGGCGAGGTTGAACATGCTATCGGCGGCTATCCGGCGGTGACCGAGGCGGCGGTGCTGCTGGAACAGGCTGCCGGCGGCGGCCAACTGACCGCCGTCATGGTGCTTGATTCACCCTTCACCGAGGCTATGGAGGAGGATTTGCGCCGATTCCTTGCCGGCCGGCTGCCGTTCTATATGTTGCCGGGGCGACTTCTGCGGGCTCAAGCGCTGCCCCGCAACGGCCATAATAAACTCGACCGAAATAAACTGCGTGAGGAGGTGGACCAAGGCCGTTTTAATGCCTCGACGGCGGACGCCGCCGGGACAGGGAGAGACGCGATGCCGCTGCTCTCCGCGCTACAGGATATCTGGTGCGCGGTATTGGGCCGGAGGGAAGTGGGCCTTGACGATGTTTTTTTCGACGTCGGCGGTAATTCGCTGACATTGATGCAGGTCTTTTCACGGTTGCTGACCCTGCCGGGATGCGGCGCCCTGACCCCAGCGGATCTTTTTCGCTTTCCCACCATCAGATCGCTGGCGGCGCAACGGGCCACGGCGTCCGTGGCGGATCGCGGCGCCGGCCGGGACGCAGACTGCGGCGGACCCACGTCGTTGGATGCCATGGCGGCCTTGCGCAAACGGGCACGACACAACCCAATATAAAGGACGACATATCATGGATGATCACGCCATCGCCATCATCGGCATGACCTTTCGGCTGCCCGGGGCGGACAGCCTGCCCGTGCTTTGGTCAAATCTTGTCAACGGACGGGTCGCTATCCGGCATTTTCAGCGGGAGCACTGTGTCGCGCAGGGCATAGACAGCCCGTTATTTGAAGATCCCCGCTACGTTTTTGCCGACGCCGCACTACCGGGTATCGACCTGTTCGACGCGGATTTTTTTGCCTTCAGCCAGCGAGAGGCGGCGTTACTCGATCCCCAGCAGCGGATTTTGCTGGAGTGCGCCTGGGAGCTGTTGGAAACCGCCGGTTATGGTAATCCGCTGCGGCGTCCGCGCATTGGCGTCTATGCCGGCGCGTCCATGAACACTTACCTGCCGAATGTCATCAGGTCTCGCTGTGATTTGATGTCTCTGGCGGGTACGGAATTAATGCTCACCAACGATAAAGATTATCTGTGCGGCAGGATTTCCTACAAACTCGGTCTCACGGGTCCCAGCGTGTCCGTTCAAACCGGCTGTTCCACGGCGTTGAGCAGCATGCATTGTGCGGTGCAAAGCCTCCTGGGCAGTGAGTGCGATATGGCCATAGCCGGCGGCGTCTCGATTCAGGCCGTCTTGCGGCCGGGTTATCTGTACGAGCCTAACCTGATGTTCTCGCCGGACGGCATGTGCCGACCCTTTGATCACGCCGCTTCGGGTACCGTTTTCGGCGATGGCGCCGGCCTGGTGGCGTTGCGCCCCTTACGCGACGCGAAGGCGGCCGGCGACACTATTCTGGCGGTGATCCTGGGCTCGGCGATGAACAATGAAGGCGACGGCAGGCTTGGTTTCACGGCTCCAGGGGTTGAAGGTCAATGCCGGTTAATTGCTGAAGCCCAAGGGGTGGCGGGAGTTGCCCCGGATGAAATCGGCATGATAGAAGCCCATGGCACCGGTACGGCGTTAGGCGATCCGGTGGAGTTTGCCGCGCTGCGTGAAGTTTTTCGCCCCATCGGGCATCGAACGGAACGCTGCGCGCTGGGTTCGATTAAAGCGAATGTCGGGCATTTGGCGGCGGCGGCGGGCATAGCGGGACTTGCCCGGGCGGTCCTGGCGCTGAAACACGGCATTGTCCCGCCGCACCCCACCTTCAGCCAGGCAAATCCCGCCCTCGCACTGGAGGAGAGTCCGTTTATCATCAACCGGACGGCCGTGCCATGGCCCCTGAGCGGGACACGGCGCGCCGGCGTCAGCTCTTTCGGCGCCGGTGGCACCAATGTTCATATGGTCCTCGCTGAAGGGCCGTCCGCCGTAGCAAAACGCGGCAGCATCGGGCTGCACGCCATTCCGCTCAGCGGGCGGGATCCCGTCAGGCTCAAAGAGCTCGCCGCCGGCATGGCGGAACATCTCGGCGCCCAGCCGGATATCAATCTTGACGACATTGCCGTTACCCTGTCACAGGGACGGCGGATTGAGCCCTGTAAAGCATTGCTGTATGCCCATGACCGGCACGAATTGATGGCGCAGCTCAACGAGGGCGCCTTTGATATCGCTACGGGCGATGCGGCCCCGCATCTGATCCTTATCATCGGCGGCGGCCTGTCTTACGCCGCCGCGGCCAATCATCCGATTTTCAACCGGGAATTAACCGCCCTGCTGGCGTGGCTAAATGAACATCATCCGGCGCTTATTACCCGGCAAGACGTGTTGGGCACGTGCAACACCGAGGGGGAGGTATGGGGCCTGGCGCAAACTGTGGGTTACCTGTCTTATCTGCTGATGTGGCGGTATGTCATTAACACGCCGTTGCTTATCCTGACGCCGGAGGAGATTAACGTAAGGGTGGAGGGGTTTTTCCCCGCCCCCGTGGTCGCCCCCCCCCTGCCCGGCCGGCGGGGGGGACCGGACCCCCAAACACCCCCCCCTGAACCGCCAATGGCCAAGGTGTACTCCTTAATGGGCGATTATCTGGCGCAGTCGGCCCCCGCGAACCACAGCGGAATACCCCCCGCGGCCGGTTATTTTTCGGCGCGGTCAATCAATCCCGGCGATCGGGTATTCATACCGGCGCACCGGGGAGGTTTTGATCGCCTGGCCCGCCAGACCTGCCGGGATCGGGGGGTGGAGGCCGTGCTCGGCCCCAAGGCCGATGATATGCCGGCCTTGCTACGCTGTGCGGGCGCGCTGTGGTGCCGGGGAGTAAATATTGATTGGCAATACCTTTGCCCTTATCCCAATGCCGGGCGTATACCATTGCCGGTCCAGCCGCTGCGGCGTCGCAGATGCTGGTATCAACCGGAATCGGTGGAAGAAAGCGGTCTTACATCGCCCGCGATGCCTGCTGCCGATGGGCGTTCCCCGGTGGACGAAAAGGACCGGCCGCAACTGTATGTTGAAAGATGGCGCCGCGCCGGGCGTGGCGCCGTGGAGACCGGTATGACCGGCTCGTGCCGAAGGCTGGTGATAGCCGAACCGACCTGCCGTTATGCCCCGTCGCTTAAGAACGCGCTGAAAAAGCGGAGCGGGCATATCACCACTGCGATTCTGGGTTCCGCCAGGGTTGCGGGTGCCGGCGGATATTGCCTGGACCCACATGATCCCCTGGCCGCCGACCGGCTCGCCGACACTTTGCGCAATGACCATCTGATGCCCGATCACCTGATGCTGCTGTTTGGCGACGTGCGAGAGGCGGTGTTGACCGTAGCGACGTTTGATGTCGTTTTCATCATATTGGAACTGGCCAAAGCCCTTTCATTACACCGTCGGGCGCCGCTGTTCATCGATGTCATCGGACCGGGTTTTGTCGATGGGCCGGGCAGCGGAACCCTTTTCCCTCAACGTGCCGCCGCCTGGGCGGCATGCCAGTCCCTGATGCAAGAAATCCCCTTTGTTTCATGCCGCTGCGTGGATGTCGACGAACAAGACCCCCTTGCCGCCCATGACGTCATGGCGGAGTTAACCGGCACACATCGCCCCTCCCTCGTCGCCTTGCGTAGCGGCTGGCGATGGGAACGTTATTTCGAGACGCTCAAAAGCGCCGCCGCGCCGCCGGACTGGGGAAATCCCACCTGCCTGGTGACAGGCGGCCTGGGGCAGGTGGGGTATCCACTGGCGCGGTTTATGGCGACTCACCTTCACGCCAAGCTGGTTATCCTGACCCGTACGCCTTTACACACCTTACCGCAGAACGATCGGCGCAGGGAACGGCTTCAGGCGCTGCGGGCCGTGGCGGTGGAGGTGGAGGTCGTGCATGCTGATATTGCCGATCTCGGGCAGGTCACGGAGGCCGTCGAACGAGCGGAACGGCGGATCGGCGAGATCACCTGCTTTATCCATGCCGCCGGCGTTTCCGGCCCGGGGACGCTGCATTGGGTGCAAAAGTCCACCCGCGAGCAGTGGCAAAGGCTCATGGGACCGGGCTTTATCGGTGCATCGGTACTCCATGCCCTATTGGGCCGCCGATCGCTCAGATTCGGCTGTTTTACTTCATCGCTGGCGGCCTACGTCGGCGGATTGGGACTGTCGGCCTATGCGGCGGCTAACGAAGCCTGCGCATCTTTCGCCCTGCGTCACGGACGCCGTCACCCCTACCTGTGCATTGATTGGGCCGGTTGGCAGGGATGGGATAGCGGCGGCAGCTTCAAATACAGCGCGAACCGCGCCCGTCCGTTAACCGACCGCGAAGCTTCCGCCGCCTTCGGCATTGCCCTGAATAATCTGCATCAGGGCCGATTGGCGGTGTCCATCGGATCGCCGGACGGGATTTTCAATAACATTATCTCCGCGCCGGCGCGACGGCATATCCCCGCGGACGACAGCGGTTCTTATCCCATCGGTTTGGAGGCTGTCGTCAGCGCGGCCCCCGCCGCATTGGCGGACGCCACCGGATCGTCTTCCATCGACCCGGCTGACGTTAGCGAAGCCCTGATGGTGATTTGGCGCAACCTGCTGCACTGCGAGGTGGATAAGCGCGCGAACTTTTTTGATTTGGGCGGCGACTCACTGGTGGGCGCCGAGCTGGTGCGCCGGATTAACGCCCATTTCAACATCATGCTGACCATGGTCGATCTGTTTGAGGCCTCCGCGGTGGAGACTCTTGCGCAGAAAGTGGCCCGTACTTTATCGGCGCCGGCGCGGGGCATCGGGTCGAGCGAAAGCGGCAGAGGAGCAGGGGGATGACAAGGGTCAACGATCACGCTTTCGCCCAGCGCGATATCGCCATCACCGCCGTCGCCGGCCGTTTTCCCGGCGCGCCGTCTCCCCAGGCGTTTTGGCGGTCATTATTGGATGGCCGGGAGCTTATTCGCGATTATCCGGCCCACCGGTTGCCCGGCGGCGTCACGTTTTCCCCTGTCGCCGGGGCGTGTTATGTGCCGCGCGGCGCGTTCCTTGACGATACCGATGCGTTTGATTACGGATTTTTCCATATCACCCCCAGGGAAGCGGTGCGGATGGATCCGCAGCAGCGGATTTTTCTTGAAGTGTGTCATGAGGCGCTGGAATCCGGCGGTTATGGCCGTGGCAGCGACGCGGGTATCGCCTCGGTGTTTGCCGGCACCCGTAAAAGCGGTTGGGAACCCTATATGCCCGCCGCCGCCGATGCCACCGATGCCATGCTGGCGTTGGGAGGAAATAGCCCGGATGCATTGGCTTCGCGCACTGCCTACAAGTTAAACTGCACCGGTCCGGCGGTGAGCGTGGCGACGTACTGTTCCGGGTCGCTGGTGTCGGTTCATTTGGCCTGTCAAAGTCTGCTGGCGGGAGAAAGCGATCTCGCCATTGCCGGCGGCGCCTGTGTCCGTTTTCCCGCCCACCAGGGGTATTTTTGTCATCGCGGCGGCATTTTATCCGCCACCGGTCGGGTGCGCGCTTTTGATCAAACCGCCGACGGCCCGCTGTGCGCCGAGGGCGTGGCCGCCGTGCTGGTGCGCCGGTGGGAGGGCCCCCGCCCCGCGGGGGAGCCGATACTGGCGGTGATTAAAGGCTCGGCGGTGAATAATGACGGCGCACGGCGGGCCGGGTACAGCGCGCCGGCGGCGGACGGGCAAGCAGCGGTCATCCAGCGTGCGTGGGATCGCGCGGGGGTTGCCCCGGACAGGGTCGGCATGATTGAAGCCCATGGCACCGGCACATCCATTGGCGATGCTATCGAGCTCAGCTCGCTGCTTCGGGTTTTCGCTCTCGCGCAACCCCGCGCCTGCGCGCTCGGTTCCCTTAAAACCAACCTCGGACACGCTGATTGCGCCTCCGGCATAACCGGATTGATCAAGACCATTCTGGCGGTTCAACAGGGTATTATCCCGCCGACGCTGTATTGCTCCCGACCAATGAATGCGTTGACCGCTCCGCACACGCCTTTTTACCTGCCTCATGCCGCGCAGCAATGGGAAACCGCCGGTTCGCCCCGTCTTGCCGGCGTCAGCTCCTTCGGCATCGGCGGCACCAACGCCCATGTGGTGGTGGCCCAGCCCCCGCCCTATGCGCCGGACAACACCGGCCATGAATCCGTGCATCTCATCCCCCTCAGCGCCCGCAGTCCCGAGACATTACGGCAGATAACCGAAAACCTGCGAGCCTACCTTCTCGCCCATCCCGATACCTCCGCGGACGATGTGGCCTATACCCTCCAGCGGGGAAGATATCCTCTCCCGGTGCGGCGCATTGTCCTCGCTCGGGATGTTCCGGGGATACTTTACGGACTCTCGCAGGAGCGCGGGGTGGCTGTCGCATGCGATGGCCTCTTGGATGAACAGCGTCTGGCGATGGCCACCGCCTGGCAGCAGGGAGGGGAGGCGGACTGGTTGCGTTTTTACGCCCTTGAACAGCGTCGCAGGCTGCCCCTTCCCACCTATCCGTTTGTTCGCAGCCGCCTCGGTAACGACATGGACGAGCCGGCTGCATAAGTCTTTACCCGCTAAACATAAGGAGCCTCTATGGCAAGCGCAATTTCAATTGAACGGGAACTGGTCACACTATTCGCCGCCGCGTTCGGCCTGACCGAAAATGAAATGAATATCGCCACGCCGCTGGTGGAAATGGGCGCGGATTCCCTGCTGCTGTTTGACGTTGCCGACGCATTGCGGCGGCGTTACGGCGTAAGGCTGACGGTCCGGCAATTCTTTGCCGATATCCCCACCATCGGCAAGGTGGCGGAGTATCTTTCACGTTCCGGCGTCGAATCTGGCCGCGACACCCCCGAAGAGCCCGTGGGGATGAATGCCGGCACAGATGCGGAGCCAGCCCCTGAATCCGGCGCGTGCTCCATTCATCATGCCGCTTTATCGCCTGACGTAACGAAACATTCTGCAGATGAGGGAATTTTGCCGGTGGGGGAGCGGGCTGATGCGTCGCGCAAGCTTTCATCGGCGCCAGCTCCTGTCGCCGTTCCCGTCCCTTTTCGCTGGCTGTCGCGCAGCGCGTTGCCGGACGAGACCACGGCCCGGCATGACTATCTGGCGCGTTTTATTCCGCGCTATGCCGGAAAAACGTCCCGATCCAAACAGCACGCCGCCGATGTTCGCCGGATCATTGCCGATAGCCGTTCGGGTATTGGATTCAAACCCTCGGTCAAAGAGCTGCTTTATCCGCTGGTATGCGATACCTTCAGCGGCGCGGAGGTAGGGGATATCGACGGTAATGGCTACGTCGACATGACCATGGGCTTTGGCTCGCACCTGTTCGGCCATCAGCCGGACTTTATCATCGGCGCCCTGCGAGAAAGCCTAGCGCGCAGCTTCGGATTGGGTACCCGTAGCGAAGCGGCGCTTACCGTCGCCGGACTGATTACCGAACTCACCGGTATGGATCGGGTAGCGTTTGTCAACAGCGGCACCGAAGCCGTAATGAACGCCGTACGCGCCGCCAGGGCTTATACCCGACGGGATCATGTAGTGATCTTCGCCACCAGTTATCACGGTCATTGGGATGCCGTGCTGGCGACCCCGGGCGATTTTCCGGGCGCCTACGGCGCGCGCGCGCTCTCGGTGGGAATACCCCAAAATATGGTGGCCGATGTGTCGGTATTGGCGTTTGGCAGCGAAGCCGCGCTTGAATTTATTGAAAAACATCGCCACCGCATCGCCGCGGTGATGGTGGAGCCGGTGCCGACCCGCGATCCCAGGCTGGCATTGCCTGACTATTTGCGCCAGTTGCGAACGTTAACGGCCAATCACGGAATCATGCTGATTTTCGATGAGATCGTGACGGGATTCCGGGTTCATCCCGCCGGCATTCAAGGACTCTACGGCATAAAGGCAGATATCGTCACCTACGGCAAAACCATCGGCGGGGAATGCCGCTCGGCGTCATTGCCGGCCGGGGTAATACCCTGGATGCCATTGACGGCGGCGGCTGGTCGTTTGGCGACCACAGCTACCCGGCGACGGAAGCGACCTTCTTCGGCGGCACCTATTTTCAGCATCCCCTCTCCATGGCGGCCGCGCAAGCCACCTTAACCGAGATCAAGGGTCAGGGCGTTGCATTATCTCAGGCGCTGGCGAAAAAAACCGACGAACTGGTGGCAAGGTTGAATCAATTATTCCATGAACGCCGAGTGCCTATAACGGCGTGTTCATTCAGTTCTTTCTTTCGATTAATCCATCGTGAGAACTTCGACCTGCTTTATTATAATCTTTTATTCCGAGGCGTTTATATTTGGGAGTGGCGCTGCTGGTTTCTCTGTGCCGCCCATGAGCAAACCCATCTTGATCGGGTCGTTAAGGCTTTTAGCGACAGTCTGGATGAGCTGGCGGAACACCGACTGTTGCCGCAAATGGCCGGCCGTTGATTGTTATGGAGTTCTCAGTCCAGCTATTCTAAGACTAATTAGGGAGGTATATATTTCATGGCATATAAAGGCATTTAGTATATGACTTATTTGCCATCTGATTTATTTAATAGATATTGCTTTGCAGGATTGATGCATATTATTCTCTTCTTTTTTCATTGAGCCGGCATAAAGCGATGTCGAATGCGCCGGCAATAATCTTGCGAACGCAATAACTGTATCTATTACTTTAGGTGAATTTAATGCAATTTTCCAAACGGTGGCTGGTATTGTCGGTTGTTTCAGTCGCCTTGGTGCTTGTTACGGTAGACATGACGGTTCTTTATATCGCGCTGCCGCAGCTGACCCGCGACCTTGCCGCCTCCGCGTCCGCCAAACTCTGGATAGTGAATATCTACCCGCTGATAGTTTCCGGTCTGCTGCTGGGCGCCGGTACGCTGGGGGACCGACTCGGCCACAAAAAGCTCTTTTTGCTGGGACTGACGGTATTTGGCCTGGCTTCTTTGCTGGCGGCCTATTCCGGCTCGCCTCAGCGGCTTATTGCCGCCAGGGCGCTGCTGGGGGTGGGGGCGGCCATGATGATGCCCGCCACCCTGGCCATTATCAGACTGACCTTTCCCGATGAGAAGGAACGGGCGATGGCCATAGGCATCTGGTCCGCGGTGGCCTCCGGCGGGGCGGCGGCGGGTCCGCTGGTGGGCGGGGCGCTGCTGGAGTATTTCTGGTGGGGATCGGTCTTCCTGATCAATATTCCTATCGTGGTGCTGGCGCTGCTCCTGACATGCTGGGGTGTTCCCGCCGACTCGGCGGACCGGAGCCGGCCATGGGATCTGCCGGGATCATTGCAGGTGACGACGGCATTGGTTTCACTGGCTTACGCCATTAAAGAATTTGCCAAACCCGCGCCTTCCTACGGATATCTCCTGGCGGCGCTGACGACGGGCATCGGTTTGCTGGCCATTTTCATTCTCCGGCAGCGGCGCAGCCGGCATCCCCTTATCGATTTCGCCATTTTCAGCACACCGCTCTTCACTGCGGCCATCATAGCGGCGATGATTTCATCCGCCTGTTTGATGGGTATCGATCTGGCCCTTAGTCAACGGCTGCAGCTGGTGATGGGATTGACCCCGCTGCAAACGGGGCTCTTCTTCCTGCCGCTTTCATCAGCGGCGATTGTCGGCAGCCTGCTGGCCGGATGGTTGTTGACCCGAATGAAGCGGCCATTACGATTGCTGGTGGCGGCGCTGTTGCTATATAGCCTCGGGGCGGCCGGTTTTCTTTTCTGCTACGACGCACCCATGGCAAGCCAGCTGTTATGCCTGCTGCTGCTGGGTGCGGCGGTGGGGGCGACCACCACCAGCGTGTCGAATTTCATTATGCTGAACGCGCCGCCCCATCGCGCCGGCATGGCGGCCTCGCTGGAAGAAACATCCTATGAGCTGGGCGCGGCATTGGGGATCACGGTAATGGGCAGTATCATGTCGGCGGTCTACAGCGATACGGTGGGGCCGTCCCATGGGGCGGATATTCGGGACAGCCTGGATCAGGCGCTGATGGTGGCCGAAAGCCTGCCGCTGGAAACGGCGGCGGCAGTCGAATTGCTGGCCAGGTCCGCCTTCGACCAGTCATTTTCAGCCGTCATGGCCACGGCGATGGCCGTCTTGCTGATGACGGCCGTGCTGATCTGGCTCAGTGCCCGCGTCCGGTCGACCCGCCGCCCGCTTGTGGCGCAAAGCCCCTATGATGCCGAAAGCCATTGAGCGGAAGGCGAAAAGGCTTCCATAGGAGCAATGGCTTAAGGGACAGAAATTGTCGCCATGGCCCTAAGTGCGTTATTTATCGTTTTGACGGCGTTCAACCAGGGCAATCATTTGCTCCGTCACCAGATCAAAAAGCTGCTTGCCCAACGTCGCCGATGAACCGGAGGTCCGCGACAATACGCCCCGTGTGGACGCCGAGTCGCCATCAAGCGGCAGCCGATAAATTCCCGCCATGGGGGGCGACGGGTGATCCGGTCGTTCCGACCTGACCAGGTCGGGATGCAAATGCAGCATCAAACTGGTTTCGGTGATACCGGCATGTTCGGCGTGCCAGCCGGGGAAGTCAGGCAGGTTGGCCGCTATCCAGGCATCGGGCACCAAACTCCACCAACTGAATGCGGTTACCGCTCTTTCGCCAAAGGCGCCGTTCCCGCTGAGTTCGTCTATCGCCTCGAAAATAAACGCTTCGTTTTCGTAATGCCCGTTGATAATCACCAACTGCTTGAACGGCAGACGGCACAGGCTGGCTAGGGTGCGTTGCAGGTAACGGGTAAACGTGCCGCCGTCGATATATATCGTGCCGGGAAAGATCAGACCGCCGCCGCTTTGCGGCAATGAACGCACGGAGAGGGGCTGTACCGGCAGATAAAACCCATCAATTATTGCTGCCAGGCGGTGGGATAACGCCTTGGGAATGAGGCTATCGACATTTAAGGGCAAATGAGGACCGTGTTGTTCAATTCCGCCGATAGGCCAGATCAGGGTCTTACCCGCCACCGCCCGTTCGATTTCTGCGCTGGTCAGTTCCGCCAACGCTTTCGCCGCTAAGGATTCCATATCAAATTTCCTTCTTTTGACCAGGGGCCGCCGGCATGATGCCGGCGATCCCCTGATATTCATCAATGATGCGTTTCAGCGTCTTGCCGCATTTATAATGCAACGCGGTATAAACCTGGACGGCATCGGCGCCCGCGAGCAGATAGTCCCGCACATCGCGGCCGCTTTGTACGCCGCCGGAGCCGATAATAGGTAATGTGATCCCCTTTTTTCGCAGATGGTATATCGCCGCCAAGACCAACGGTTTGATGCCCGCTCCGGAATAACCGCAGGGACCGCCCAAGGCCGGCAGCTCGGTGACGGGATCAAAGGCCAGGCCAGAAATGGTATCGCTCAGGGTAAGGGCCTGTGCGCCGCCGGACACTGCGGCCTCTACCCGATTTACCAACTCATCCCCGAGCGCAAGTTTTACCGAAAAGGGCGCATCGGTGTGGCGGCGGACAGCATCTGTATATCGGTAAACCCGATCGGGGGTGTCTTCGCCGGCGGTAAGATCATGGGGACAGGAGATACCCAGTTCCAACGGGGCATCGGTAACCGTGGCGATTTGTCCGGCCATCGCCGCCAGCCCCTCCGGGGTATTGGCATGTACTGAAACGATAATGGGTAATTGTTCCTCGGCAAATAACTTCAGCATGAGCAGCCATTGCTGAATAGGGCGTTTTGAATAGGTGGTATTATTCAGCATGCCGGACTCCAGAGGATAAATATTCTCATCTTGACTATCGATGTGAGAGGGATAAAGGGTTTTGGTGACAACCGCCCCGGCGCCGATGTCGGCAAACTGCCGAATAAGCTTTACACGATCCGTCAGCAGGCCTGAGCCCACGATCACAGGATTACTCAAGCGTAGATTCAACAGGGATCTCGTTGTTGACTGCTCCATGTTTTATTCGCTCCTTAGGTGATGAAAAAATTTAATTCAATAGCGAATGAGACCTTAGCGTTTAAAAAATGTATTTGCGCGAATGTGTTTTTTACTCACGGCGAGGGTGCATATCACCCTTGCCAAATGAAATAAGCTCAAGGAGATGGTTGAAAAAACCGGGGTCGGGATTTTCAATAAAAAAATGGTCTCCCGGCACGGTGGCCAGACGAAAAATGCCGGTCGTCAACGTTTGCCATTGCTGCATAGAGGCTTCCAGGGCGATATTATCCCGTTGACCGCGAAAACCATAAATAGGAATAGGCAGTTTGTATGACTCGTCCGGCATCCAGTTCAGGCATAATTCGAAATCTGCCCGGAGGATCGGCAAAAACAGCGACGCCAGTTCCGGGTGTTGTAATATATTCCGTGACGCTGGGTTAAACGTAGCCATGACCGCCAGGGTTTGCGCATCGCTCAAGCCCGTGAGGCGCGGGATAAGGGCGCGGTCCGCCGGACAGGCCGCTGAACAGACAAATAATGATGCCGGATGCCGTCCGGAGGCAAGGCACAGTTTCTGGGCCAGCCGAAAGGCAATCCAACCGCCCATACTGGTGCCGAGCAGAGCAAAGCGGCTATGAAACAGACCGCTCAGCTGAGACAGGATAAGGTCGGTTAATCTCTCCATATCGTCAATCGGCGGGAGGCCTATGTCTCTGCCTCGTCCCGGCAGCCGCACCGGATGCAGCTTGACGCCGGGTAAAGCGGTTTGCCATCGTCGATAAAAATCCGCGCTTGCGCCGGCATACGGCAAGCAGATGAGATTAAGCTTCGCGGGATCGGTGGGGTCATGGAACATCACGGCTACCTCCCGGTTCCGGCAAACAGCGGGGTCCCCCGGCGGCCATCACCCCACCCACATCCAGGGCAATCATCTGAACGGGCCTGGCTTTGCGGTTAAGGTCCCGTCCGGAGACGCCCGTTATCATGCCGGCCTCCATCAGGTTAACGATGTGGCTGCGGGAAAGATTGAGCTTTTTCGCTAAAATAGTCACCAAACGTACCGGGATAGGGTACTGGAGCTTTATATCGACGCTAAGCTGCGGCGTGCCGGCAAAAGCGGTGAGATCATCGCCGTCCACATCAAAATCCGGTGGCGGTCCCAGGACATTGTTTGCACGCAGCAAGGCGTTGTAATCAAATGCCCGGCGGCATATCTCCTCTTGATCGTTAGACAGGAAACGTTCATATAATGCTTGATCTATTCTGCTAATATTTACCCTGGAAACAATATCAATATTCCATGTATATTCACATATTTCGCATTTATAAATACTCCATATATCCAGGATTTTCTTTTGCGCATTCACGCGAAACGTACCACCGGGGAAAAAAAGACGTTTTAGGGCACATCTCGGACAACGTCTGATGAGTGCCTGAAATCCAATAGGCCGTACCAGCCACTGGACACATCCTTGTGTCGGAATCAACCCGCACCTCGATAATAAATTAAATTAACAAAATCGATGTTACACAACCGAATCGGCAAATACAATAAAATTACTTTTAAGACGGGAATAGGTAGATTAAATGTATTATTTATAGATGTTTCGATAACGGGTTAAGCTATTAATCATAAGGCCGAGATAATTTGAATAACGTTTATATTTATGTCGTTGTTCAATGACAATATATCATTAACGAAAATGAAAGCGAAAATAAACGCTAATGGAATTATGTCATGAATTTACGGGAATGTGCGCCACAGCGCGGTAGGCCCGCGATCACTAAGCGTGCAACGAACCTGTTAAAGGGAGAGCGCAGCAATGGGGTCGAATCGGGCGTGGTTTTACCGCCCGACGGAGCGCCCCATGGTGCGGTAAACCCGCGATCACTAAGCGTGCAATGAACGTGTTAAAGGGAGAGCGCAGCAATGGGGTCGAATCGGGCGTGGTTTTACCGCCCGACGGAGCGCCCCATGGTGCGGTAAACCCGCGATCACCAAGCGTAAAATGAACGTGTTAAAGGGAGAGCGCAGCAATGGGGTCGAATCGGGCGTGGTTTTACCGCCCGACGGAGCGCCCCATGGTGCGGTAAACCCGCGATCACCAAGCGAGCAACGAACCTGTTAAAGGGAGATCACCCACAGCAGCCCAGGCCCGCCGGCCCGGGCAACGCCCTAATTTATAGCGCTTTTAAGCTGCTTAACCCAGCTTTCCACCCGCCCGGCGCTCAGATCCGACTGATTGTCCTGATCCAACGCCAGCCCGACAAACACGTCATCCTCCAGCGCGGCGGAGGCGGTAAAAACATAGCCGTCACGGGGCCATTCACCGATAACCGTCGCGCCGGCATCCGCCACGATATCGTACAGCTCGCCCATGGCGCTGACGAAATTATCCGGATACGCCTCCTGATCCCCCAGACCGAACAGCGCCACGGTTTTGCCGCTTAAATCCGCCTGCGCCAGGGTATCGGCGAACTCCGCCCAGGACTCGCTCTGGCACTCCGCCTCCAGACCGGGCAGTTGCCCTTCGCCCAAGGTGGGCGTCCCCAGAATAAGTATCTCATAGGCCAGCAAGTCATCAATTGTCGCCCGGTTGATATTAACCGGTTCCGCCGCCTCGCCGTCAAAATGCTGGTGAATCAGCTTGGCAATCTTGCGGGTTTTACCGGTGTCGGTGCCGAAAAAAATGCCGATTTTAGCCATGATACGCTCCATAAAGTTCGCTAATCGCTACAGGGTAATACCCTTCATCTTTCGAGCCGCAACTCGAGATCTATCGGGTATAATTTCAAATTACGTTTGGTGGGTTCAGACGGCGTTACTCCCCATCGTCGTCGTCCTCGCTGCCTTTCCTGGCGGCCGGCAGATAAATTTCCACCCGATCCCCTTCGTTTACCGGCGTATCGGGCGAACATAAACGGCCGTATATTCCGGTACGGTGGCTATCGAGGTCCAGATAAGGAAACAGTTGCGGCAGCTGCGAGGCCAGAATGGCTTCCCGCACCGTTACCGGTCCGTCCAGCTTCATCTGTATGCAGCGGCCCTGGTCGCCGTTAACATGGGCTACGGAGAATTTCATCAATGACATCCCCCGGCGCTTTCACGGGCCAGCTCAACCGCGCTGGCGCGCAGGGTCAAACGTTTCACCAGCCGGATGCCGCTGAGCAGCATGCCCATTACCACAAATCCCCCCGGCGGCAGCAGCATCAATAAAAAGCCGCGATACCCAGGCAGCAGGTGCATTTCGAGAAAGCGAAAATGACTGCCCAGCAACAGAGACGCGCCGCTGAATAACGTCCCGCTGCCGATAATTTCCCGCACCGCGCCGACGCTGGTGAGGCCCAGGGTAAAGCCCAGACCGGTGGAGAGCCCGTCCAGCGCCGCCGGAATAGCCTTGTTGTGGGCGGCAAAAGCCTCGGCCCGACCCAGCAGGGCGCAGTTGGCGACGATAAGGGGAATAAACAGCCCCATGACCTTATGCAGATCGTGCATCCAGGCGTTCATGGTCAAATCAAGAATCGTCACCAGCGAGGCGATGATGGAGATATAGACCGGAATGCGAATCTGGCTGGGGGTGATTTTGCGCAGCGCCGACACGATAAAATTCGAACAGGCCAGCACCATTGCGGTCATCAGTCCCAACCCCAGTCCGTTGGTGGCGGTGGTGGTGATGGCCATCAGCGGACACAGGCCGAGAATCTGCACGAAGGTGACGTTATTGGTAAAAACGCCGCTGAGCATAATGTCCCGCAATAGCGGCTCAGTGCTTACGCTTATGTCCGGCGACGGCGGCCGGCCATTTTCATCACTCATGTCACTCAGGTTCTTTTCACTCATGGCTTTTTCACTCATTGCCCCGGCTCCTGTTTACCCAGAAATTGCGCCCGGTACTGGCGATATTGCAGCAGATTCTCATGCACCCCTTTGACCACCGCCCTTGGCGTAATGGTGGCGCCGGTGAAGGCATCGAACTGACCGCCGTCTTTTTTCACATGCCATTGCTGTTCGGTGAGATTGGCCAGGGATTTGCCGTTAAAGCTTAAAATCCACGGGCTGCGGCCCAGTTCGATGGCATCCCCCAGCCCCGGTGTCTCTTTATGGCTGATGACCCGCACGCCGGTGATGGTCCCGTCGGCGGCGATGCCGGTAAGCAGCTCTATCGGCCCGCCATAGCCCTGGGTGACGCTGGTGAGAATGATTCCGCTGGGCCGGCCTTGCAGGCTGGCGCGGTAAAAATGAACCGATTGGCCGCCCATAATCAGGGACTGTTCCGCATCCGCCAGCGCATTGTCGTAGCCGGCGGCGGGGAAGACTTGCGACAGCATGCTCTGGGTGTCCTCTTTTTCACGCTGGATAATCTGCCCGTGGGTCAGCCACCAGCAGCCGGCCACCAGCAAACAGACAATCAGGGTAAACGCACCCAGTAAAAAGGCCTGGGTAAGGGGACTTTCCCGTTTCGGTAGCAATAACGTTAACCCGCGGCTTACCATGGCGGCGGCATTCATAATGATTTCTCCTTGCTGCTCACGTGGCCGTAGGCTTTTGGCTGGGTATAGTTGTCAATCAGCGGGGTCACCGCGTTCACCAGCAGCACGGCGAAGGCCATCCCCTCAGGGAAATTGCCGAAGGCGCGGATGCAATAGGTAATAAAGCCCGCCAGCGCGCCGAAAATCAGCCGGCCGCGCACGCTGCCGGGGCCGGTAACCGGATCGGTGAGGATATAGAACGCCCCAGTATCAGTCCGCCGCTGGTGAGCTGGGCCAATGGCGGGACGATGCCGGCGGGGAGATAAGCCAATGCAGGGTGCCGGGCACCAGGCAGCCGAGCAGCGTCGCCACCGGGATGTGCCAGCTGAACACCCGCTGCCACATCAGCCACAGGCCGCCGGCCAGCAGCAGCAAAGGAGCTTTCCCCAGGCTGCCGTTGCGGTTGCCCAGCAGGTTGGCCAAGAGGTCGAGGTGCTGACGGCCGCTCTCCTGAAGCCGCCCAACAGGGTGGCGCCGGTGACGCCGTCCACCCCAGGCGGTAAAGGCGCCGTCGTAAAGGCGGCGGATCTACCCAGCGGGTCATTTCCACCGGAAAGGCAATCAATAACACCACCCGTGCCAGCATCGCCGGATTAAACAGGTTCTGTCCCAGTCCGCCATAGATATGTTTGCCGAACGCAATGGCGATGAAGCTGCCCAGGGCGCCCAGCCATAAAGGAGCATGGGGCGGCAGGCTTAGGGCCAGGATCAGGGCGGTTAATATCGCCGCGCCGTCCAGCGTATGGCCCTGGGCGTTGGGATTGAGCTTCAGGCACAGGGCTTCACAAACAAGCGCCGTCAGCAGGCAGCAAAAAATCAACAGCACCGACTGTGGACCATACTGCAAAAACGCCAGTATCACTGCCGGCAACAGGGAGAGATTCACCCGGTACATCAGCGTATCGACGCTGAGACCCTGATGGGCGTGCGGAGCGGTCAGCATGAGGGATCCTCTGGTGTCGTGGCGGCCCGGCGGGAGCGCCGTGCCGGTTTGGCGGCCAGCGCCGCCGCTTTCGCGGCCGCTTCTTTTGCCAGCCGCGCCTGCCGGTTGGCGCTGTTTTGCCGGGTACGTTCCATTTTGTCTTCTTGGCGTTTCAACAGCCGCAGCTGCTGCTGTCCCCAATCAAAGAACTGGGTCAAGGGCAGCGCCGCCGGACAGACGTAGGCACAAGATCCGCACAGCAGGCAGGCATTCAATCCCTGCTGTTGCGCCTTGGCGAAACCGTCGTTTTTCAGTTCCGCGAAGAGAGACAGGGGTGCGAGGCTCATGGGACAGGCATCCAGACAACGGCCGCAGCGCAGGCAGGCGCTGGGCTTGGTTTGCGGTAGTTCGTCCCCGGTCAGCAGCAGCAGCCCGCTGGTGCCTTTATTGATGGGAACATCCAGGTCGTCCACGGCGCGGCCCATCATCGGTCCACCCAGCACCATGCGGGCCGGCTGGGTTTTCAGACCGCCGCATTGGCCGATAATTTCCTTGATCGGCGTGCCGATGGGCACCAGGAGATTGCCCGGCTGCTCAATGGCCCGGCCGCTGACGGTAATCACCCGGTGGGTCACCGGCTTGCCGAAGCGTATGGCATGGAAAATCGCGATACAGGTGCCGACGTTTTGCACCAGAACGCCCATTTCCGTGGAGCGGCGATTTTGCGGGATTTGCCGGCCGGTCACCGCCTCAATCATCTGTTTGGCCGAGCCGATGGGATAGAGGGAGGGCAGTATCACCACCTCGATGTGATCCTCCTGCCGGCAGAGCTCGTCAAGCCTGGCGATGGCTTCGGTTTTGTTATCTTCGATGCCGATATAGACCTGCTTGGCCTGGGTAATGGTCTGCAGATAGCGGATACCGCCGATGATAAACTCCCCTGCTCGCGCATCAGCCGGTCGTCGGTGGTGAGATAGGGCTCGCACTCTCCGCCGTTAACGATGAGGGTTTCAATGGGATAACGCAGGCTCATCCTGATTTTATCGGCGGCGGGGAACATGGCGCCGCCCATGCCGACTATGCCCGCCTGTTCAATAAACGACAGCATGGTTTGTGTCTCGCTGAGTCCCTCGGCGGCGGTTAACCGGGGCGCCGGCGATTGCTGGTCGGAGACCTTGATGGTGATACAGCCCTGATCGCCGGTGGTCACCGAGGTCACGACGCCGGACAGGGCGCTGTGAACCGGCGCCGACATACGCTCGCGCGCTTCGGCTATCAATTGTCCGGCGGCTACGCTCTCCCCCTCCGCCACGATGGGCACCGCGGCGGGGCCGGTATGCTGGCGTAAGGGAATAATCAGCCGGCGCGGCGTCGCCAGCGGACGAATGGCGATTTCGCGGGTCAAGGATTTATGGCTGTAAGGACGAATACCGCCATGGGGTTTCATTCTGGCGTTAAACATACGAAGCCTCGCGGATAGGAAGGCGGGGTTTGGTCGCCGTAGGCGTCAGCAGGGGATCGGCCCTCAGCTGTATCGCTTGTTGCGGACAAACGCTGAGGCAGGCGGCGCAGCCGGTGCAATCCTCGGCTAAAATACCGTGCCGCTGGCGGGGGGCGCCGATAATGGCATCGAAATTACACTTCTTCTGGCAACGGCCGCAGCCGTCGCACATCTCGGCGCTGATAAGGGCCACCATCGGCCCGTCGTCATCGCCGCCATCCAGAGGCACATCCAGCAAAACGGCGATGCGTTTCGCCAGGGCCGCGCCCCCCGGCGTGCAGGCGCTCACCGGCGCCTCGCCGCGCACCATGGCCGCCGCCGCCTGTACGCAGCCGGGGAATCCGCACTGTCCGCACTGGCCGTTGGGCAGCAGCGCCGCCACCGATTCGATGCGCGGGTCTTTATCCACCTTGAAATAGAGGGCGGCGAAACCCAGCAAATAACCGATGACCATGCCAATGGCGGGAACCGCCAGAACCGGTAATATCCCATTCATCATTATCTCCTTATCCCGCCAGCCCGGCGAAACCGGTAAAGGCCAGCGCCAGGATGCCCGCGGTGATAAAATTTATCGGCGCGCCGCGAAACAGCAGCGGGGAGGAGGCGTTGCTTTGCCGCTCCCGCAGACCGGAAAAAATCACCATTACCAGGGAGTAACCCAGGGAGGAACTGAAGCCGAACACCACGCTGTGCAAAAAGCTCAGATTGTCGTCCAATACCAGCAGCGCCACGCCGAGCACCGCGCAGTTGGTGGTGATAAGCGGCAGGAAAATTCCCAGGGTGCGGTACAGGGCCGGACTCTGTTTGGCCAGAAACAGCTCCAATAGCTGCACCAGAGACGCTATCACCATAATCAGCGAGAGCAGGCGCAGATATTCCATACCCAGCGGCACCAGGATCCAGTGATAAATCATCCAGCCCAGTCCGGCGGACAGGGTGATGACAAAGGTGGTTGCCATGGACATCCCCAGCGCCGAATCCACTTTGTTGGTCACGCCCATAAATGAGCACAGGCCAAGAAAGCGCGACAGAACGATGTTATTCACCAGGCCGTTGGCCAAAACAATCAGCAAAATTTCTTTCATACCTTCCCCGACAGCCTTTGACGTCTTTCCGGGAGAGTATTGCGAAAGCTGTGCCATATCGCATAGAGCAAAAAATGTTCAATGATAGTGCAGGAACGTGCTTCACGCTGGCGCGCGGCGGGCGCAGGCCGGGGGCATAAGACGCGCGGGACGGGTGCGAAAGGCGGTTTTTGGGCTAAAAACCCGTGTCCAGATCAATGTTTATCGCGGTTTTTGGTCGGTAGGTATCAAACTTGCACAATTTACATTGTTAATTGTGCTTCATGTCATCCTGTCGCGATACCTGACAAATTGTCGTGAAACGCACAGTACGTTTTTGAGCCAGATCAGGCAGGAGTTTTTATGCGTCTACCTTTATTTGATGAGACATCGCTGCTGGAAAAAACCGCCCACGCACCGGCGTTGTCGGCACTGCGTCCGGGTTTGTTTTATACGGCGGTGGAGCAATCATCGGTGGCTATCTCTATTACCGACCCCAGGCGAACATTGTCTACACCAACCTGGCTTTCCGTCAGTTGACCGGTTACAGCGAAGCAGAGCTGACCGGGATAAATCATAACCTGCTGGCCAGCCGCCAGACGCCGAAAAGAAACTATAGGGAAATGTGGAATTCCATCACCCAGGGCCTGTCCTGGGTCGGGCAACTGATCAATAAACGCAAGGACGGCAGCCTTTATCTGGCTGAGGTCAGCATCTCCCCCATCTTCAGTCCGGACGGCCAGATCGAGCATTACCTCGGCATGCACAAAGATATCAGCGACAGCTATGCCCTGATGCAGCGTTTGCGCAATCAGATGACCCTTATCGCGGCGGTGCTGAACAATGTGCCGGCGCCGGTTATCGTGCTGGATGAGCATGACAACATCGTGATGGATAATCTGGCCTATAAAACCCTGTGCGCAGATTGCGGCGGCGGGGAGCTGCTGGCGGAGCTCGGCTATCCCGCCAACAAAACGCAGCTGGCGGAAGGGGAGCGCGTTTCGCTGAATCATTGCGGAGTCACCCGCACGTTCGGCATGAGCATCTGGCCGCTGTCGGAAGTGAACGAAGAAGTCAGCCGCTTTTTTACCAATGTCGCGCCGCCCCGTACCCTGATAACCCTTATCGATGACAGCGAGCGACAGCGACAGCGCGCGCAGCAGCGGCTGGAGCAGCTTAAACACCGCCTGGCGTCCGGGAAACTGCTGGCGGCGATCCGCGAATCGCTGGATGCGGCCATGGTCCAGCTAAGCGGTCCGCTGAATATGCTGGCCGCCGCCCGGCGTTTAAATCCCAATGGCGATACGCATCCCGGACTCGATGCAGCCTGGCAGGAGGGACAACAGGCGCTGGCCCGGCTGCAGGCTTGCCGTCCGTCGCTGGAACAGGAAGAGCATGATTTCTGGTCAGTGGGGGACGTTTTGCAGGATCTGTCGGATCTTTATCAGCCGCGCATCCGCGGGCTGGGCAAGCTTAACTGGCATTGCCGTCCGGAAATCCTGCTGGGCTGGGGACAGCGCCACCAGGTGCTGGCATCCCTGAGCCTGTGGCTGGACCGCTGCCTGACACTGGCGGGAGAGCATCCCTCCACGCCGCTTAATATTGCCATCAGCGCTTACGCCCAGGACAATGCGTTCTTTTTCACCCTGCAGGATAACCTGTCGATGCATCCGGTGCAGACCGCGGCCCAGCCGCAAACCTTCACCACGCCGGGGCACGGCATGGAGCTGCGGTTGATACAAACCCTGATCGGTAATCATCAGGGCATGATTGATATCCATACCCAGGCGGAGGGCGGTACGCATTTGACCCTTCGTCTGCCTTTGCCTGCCAAGTTGTTCAGGCATCCGGTCATAGCAGGAGAATCCTAATGAATCATCTCCCCACCTCCGAGCACGTTTCGCGGCGTTTTGATCTTTCTCAGCAGTTTACCGCGCTACATAAAATCAGCGTGGCCTTGAGCCGTTCATTGGATATGGGGCAAACGCTCCAGTCGATGATCCAGGCTTTGTATGAACACGCCTTTATGCAGTACGGCATGGTCTGCCTGTTTGACAAAACCCGCAGCGCTTTATTTATCGAAGCGATCTACGGCGCCGATAGTGAAGTGGTGAAGGGATTCAAAAATGTGCGCTACCGTATCGGCGAGGGCATTCTGGGAACGGTCATGAGCCAGCAGCGTTCGCTGGTTTTGCCACGGGTTTCGGACGATCCTCGCTTTCTCGACCGGCTTAATCTTTATGATTACAACCTGCCGTTTATCTGTGTGCCGATTCCCGGTCCCGACGGCATCCCCCTCGGGGTGTTGGCGGCGCAGCCGATGGAGCTACACGAAGACAGGCTGCCGGCCAGCACCCGGTTTCTGGAAATGGTGGCCAATCTGATTTGCCAAACCGTCAGGATGGTGGGGCACATGAGTATCGAAACCGAAGCCCTACGCCAGGAACGGGATACCCTGCGCCGTAAGGTCAAGCATCAGTACGGCTTTGACAATATGGTGGGTAAAAGCCAGTCCATGCGGCAAATTTTCGATGTCATCCGTCAGGTGGCGAAATGGGATACCACGGTATTGGTGCGCGGCGAGAGCGGCACCGGT
The DNA here is from genome assembly GCF_016865525.2 of Sodalis ligni. Classification (NCBI taxonomy): domain Bacteria; kingdom Pseudomonadati; phylum Pseudomonadota; class Gammaproteobacteria; order Enterobacterales; family Bruguierivoracaceae; genus Sodalis; species Sodalis ligni. The sequence continues at coordinate 2,955,658 of NZ_CP075169.1, forward strand.
AAAGAGCTCATCGCCAACGCGATCCATTATAACTCGCCGCGTACCCTTGAGCCGTTCGTGAAATTCAACTGCGCGGCGCTGCCGGATACCCTGTTGGAAAGCGAATTGTTCGGCCACGAGAAAGGTGCGTTTACCGGTGCGGTGCGCCAGCGTAAAGGACGTTTTGAACTGGCCGACGGCGGCACGCTGTTTCTCGATGAAATCGGTGAAAGCAGCGCTTCTTTCCAGGCGAAATTGCTGCGTATTCTGCAAGAGGGGGAGATGGAACGCGTCGGCGGCGATACCACCCTTAAAGTCAACGTGCGGATTATCGCCGCCACCAACCGCAACCTGGAAGAGGAGGTGCGCGCCGGTAATTTTCGCGAGGATCTCTATTATCGCCTGAACGTGATGCCCATCAGCCTGCCGCCGCTGCGGGAACGGCAGGAGGATATTGTCGAACTGGCGCAATTCCTGATCGCCAAACTCTCGGCCAAGCAGGGACGTGAGCTGCGAATCAGCGACGGCGCGCTGCGTCTGCTGATGAGCTACAGCTGGCCCGGCAACGTGCGTGAGCTGGAGAACTGTCTGGAACGGGCGTCGGTGATGTCGGAGGAGGGCCTGATCGACCGCGATATCATTTTATTCAACCACAGTGAATCCCCCGCCATGTCCCCGCCGGCGGCGCTCCACGGTCTGTCTCAGTCTTCGCCCCATTCGCAGTCCCAGGGGGACGGCGATATGGACGACCGGCAACGGCTTATCGCCGCGCTGGAAAAATCCGGCTGGGTGCAGGCCAAGGCCGCCCGCCTGCTGGGCATGACGCCGCGTCAGGTCGCCTACCGCATCCAAATCCTCAATATCAATATGCATCGATTGTAGATAAAAAGCGTTTTCCCGCTTTCGGTTTGGGCCGGGAGCGGGGGAAATGCTATTTTACACTTATTGCGTTCTGTGGTTTATTCCGTCCCTCCAGGTTTGCTATTCGCCGGCATAGCTCGATACGGATAAAATAAAGTGTGAATATATTATCTTATATCCTGCAAAATTATATTAATTAAGTTAAGATTAATTTATATTAATTGTATTTTTCATTCGGTTATTTTTTTAAAAATACCCGGTCAAAAGTGTCTGACGGCGATAAATGCTGTTATTCTTCCTTAAATAAAAATTTCTCCAGACACCCCGAAAGATAAAGGATCAGGTCTATTTTTTATAATTAGATAAGGCGACACCCTAAATAATTCGAGTTGCCGCCTTCCTGCAACGTGAAGCATGACGGGTATAGGCTATTAAAATTGAACCAGGTAACTAATAAGTTGAAATATGCATTCAATAGATTACTGCTGCCGAAAAATAAGCTGAACCGTTATGATTCTGCCACCGACCAGCCCGGCGAAGGTTTGTTTACTCCCATGGCCGCCCTGCTGGCGGCGCTGCCCATACTGAACCGGCACGGCCGGCAGGGGCCTAAAGCGCAGAAATCCGAGGCGCGCAACGCGGATATACAGAGATACGGGGCGCTGCGGGCACCAAAGGCGCAAAACCCCAAGCGGAACGAGACAGACCGGCATCTCAGGATAATGCACGGAGTCATCAATGCCCTCTGCGCGGCGCTGTTGGCGCTTATCCTTATTACCTGGTTCCAGCTGAGCCGGTATGGAGAACCCCGCCTCCTGCGGCTGCTGTGGCCAAAGGTAACCGGGGTGTTTCCCCATGTCCTTCACGCTGCAGACTTCCTGGTTGATGCAGGGGGCGGCGGCGGGATTGATTGTTCTCTGGTGGCAGGTTATCCGCGCCGGCAACGGGAACCGGGTGCTGATGTCCTGGTCCGCCGGGCTGGCAATGCTGTGGGGAACCGCGTTTTTACTGCTGATGCCGTGGTTTGATGCGGCACGCAGCTATCGCGACACCTTTCACTCCCTAAACCCCCTGGTTAGCCAGGAGCATTGTCTGGCCACCGACGGACTCGGCGAATCGGAACTGGGGCTGTTGCATTACGTCACCGGAAGGGCCGGGACGCGGATCTACGCCGGCTGGTCCGGTGAAGGTGACGGTGTCACATTGAACGGGGCCTCGTTGCGCTGCAACCTGCGGCTGGTACAGGATTCATTGAAAAATCCAGGTAAAAAGCACTCCGCTGACTGGTATGAAATCTGGCGCGGGCACCGCCCGGCCGACGGCAACGGCTTTATTCTCTACCGTCGCAACGGCTCTGACGACTAACCGCGGGCCGGGGCGACATTGCATGTTTAACAGGGGACGCGTTCTCCTTGGCATGGCAACGGGCTGACGTTTAATCGCAGAATGAGCGAGACATACGGGGCCGAATGGTTTTGTCGTATTCAAGACAATGTCGGCAAAGCGGATTGTACAACACAGGGCCTCCAACGGGCAGCGTGATCCAACTATAAGAAATATAAGCTATTAAACGCCAGAATTTCCAGGCATGGCATTTGCACCATGACAGCCATATGTCGTAATGCATAAGGCGGTTTACATGGCATCCTGTCACTCCTCAGCTAATCCGGGCTGCGGCGCTTCCGGCGGAGCGGAATTAACCCCGCTCCAGGCGGATAAAATAGCGCAGCACCCCTGTTACTCCCGTTCCGCCCATCATCGCTACGCACGCATGCATCTGGCGGTGGCCCCGGCCTGTAATCTGCAATGCCACTACTGCAACCGTAAATACGATTGCAGCAATGAATCCCGGCCGGGGGTGGTATCGGAAGTCCTGTCCCCCGCACAGGCGATTGCCAAAGCCCGCCATGTGGCCGCCGCACTGCCGCAGCTGGCGGTTATCGGCATCGCCGGCCCGGGCGATCCGCTGGCGAATATCGCCCGCACCTTCAACACCCTGGAAGGGCTGCGCTCGGCTCTGCCGGATATCAAACTCTGCCTGTCCACCAATGGCCTCGCTCTGCCGGAGGTGGTGGACCGGCTGGCGGATGTCGGGGTGGATCATGTGACTGTCACGGTCAACGCACTGGACGTTGACATCGCGGCGCAAATCTACCCCTGGCTGTGGTTCGACGGCGAGCGCCTGGAAGGACTGGAAGCAGCGGCGCTGCTGCTGGCGCGTCAGGAGGAGGGGATACGTAAACTGACCGCCCGTGGCATCATGGTAAAAATCAATTCGGTGCTGATTCCGGGTATCAACGATCGCCACTTGCCGGCGGTTAGCGAGAAAGCGCGGGAATGGGGCGCCATGTTGCACAACGTCATGCCCCTTATCTCCCGGCCGGAGCATGGCACCGTCTTCGGTTTGCAAGGACAGCGGGAACCGAGCGCGCGGGAAGTCGCCGAGGTACGCGCCAACTGCGGAATGTCCATGCCGCAAATGGCCCATTGCCACCAGTGCCGGGCGGATGCCATCGGTATGCTGGGTGAAGATCGCAGCCAGAGTTTCCCCCTGTCGGCGATACCCCAAACCGCCGAACCCTATCTCCCGGTCATGTACCGGCGCGCGCAAATCCAGGCCGGCATCGCCACCGCCGGAGAATCCGAGTCCGCGGACGCCTGCCTGGTGGCTGTGGCCACGCGGGAAGGGGTGCTGATTGACGAACATTTCGGCCACGTACAGCGGTTCCAGATTTACAGCGCGTCCGCGGCCGGCGTAACACTCATCGGAGAGCGGTTCACCCCGCCTTTTTGCACCGATAAGTCCGAATGCGATGATGAAGTCAGCCGGCATGAACAGCGGCTTGACGCGGTGGTGGCGCTGCTGGCGGATGTCTCGGCGGTTTTTTGCGCCCGCATCGGCTTAAGCCCCTGGCAGCGTCTGGAACAGGCCGGCATCGAGCCTTGCGTCTCCGGGGCCTGGCAATCGGTCACCGAAGTGATCGCGCTATGGTGGCAACAACACCGGCTGGTGCCGTCGGCCGGAAAAAATCGCGGGGGGGCGGCCTGATGGTTACCGGGCCCACCGATAATCTGCTGCCCGCCCGGGCGGAAATCTGGCTGCGGCGGTTAATGCTAACCCATTTGCAAGGCGGGGCGCGATTCCCTGCGGATATGGGGCTGTCGCCCGCCGCTTACCGCCAACTGGCGCAGCGGGTACTGCTCGCTCCCGACTCCCGGCCGCATAACCTGCGCCAGCAGGACGAGTTGATCGCCATGCTGCAACGCTCCCGCCGACAGGAACGCCAGGGACTGGCGGAGTGGCTGCAGCAATATATGGTACCCCGCGGCGCGCCGTTAAATCAGCTCATCGCCCGCGGCTCCCTGGGTTTTAGCCATCTCTGGCAAGACCTGGGGCTATCCTCGCGAGAGGAGCTGCGGGAATTGATGACCGACTGCTTCCCGGAGCTGGTGCGAATGAACCATCGCAACATGCGGTGGAAAAAATTTTTCTACCGCCAGCTGTGCCTGGCCGACTCAGGGGAAATCAACTGCCGCTCGCCAAGCTGCGAACAATGCATCGAACAGGAAAGCTGCTTCGCCCCGGAAGACTGAGCGCCGGCTATCCCAGCGATCGCCGATCGTGCAACGAACGTGTTAAAGGGAAACCGTGCTGATGGGGTCGAATAGGGCGTGGTTTTCCCGCCCGACCGAGCGCCCCACAGCGCGGTAAGCCCGCGTTCGCCGATCGTGCCAACGAGCGTGTTAAAGGGCGCCAGCGCCGACGAGCCACGAAAGCGGCCGGCCCGCCGCAACGGGCCAAACTGCTATCCTTGCGTTTTACCCCACGCAACCATCATGGTCAACAGCGCCTTAAGCACCGGCTGCAACGACTCCGCCCGCTCCGGCAGATAATCAAAAGGGATCTCCTCTTGCATATAATTACACTGCGCCAATTCCAACTGCACCGCATGCTGCCGAGCATGGGGCTGGCCATAGGCCCGCGTGATATATCCCCCCTTGAAACGCTCGTTGATAACATAGCTAAAAGGCTGCCCCTGGCAAAACGCGCTCAATTTTTCTCCCAGGGACGGGGCGCAGCTCGCACCCTGATTGGTGCCCAGATTCAAATCCGGCAATGTGCCGTCAAACAGACGTGGGATCACCGAAGCAATGGAATGCGCATCAAAAAGCAGCGCATAGTCATGGCGCGCCTTGATTTCACTCAAACAGTCCTGGATTTTTTGATGATAAGGATGCCAGATTTCATCCAGATAACGTTTGCGTTCCTGCGCCGAAGGGACTTTACCCTCCACAAAGGTCGGGGTACCGTCAAACAGCGTATCGGGATACAGGCCGGTGGTGGCGGTTGCGTAAAGTGGCTTGTCGTCCGGCGGCCGGTTCAGATCGATAACCATCCGCGAATAATTCCCCACCAGAATATGGGCGCCCATCTCGCGGGCGAAATCATACAGCCGGGGATATGCCAATCCGTATCGGATAGCGGCCGGGCCGCCTCGCTAAGACCCGCTTCAACCGCCGGCGTCAGTTTGGTGCCGGCATGGGGTATGCTCACCAGCAACGGTATTGTCCCGGGTTCATAACTGAAAGCATCTTGAATTTGCATTCCTCAACTCCTCCTGATTAAGACGTTACCATCGAGTAAGGTTATTATCGGCGACGTTCGCCCCGATACACTACTGTTACCGGCATTTGCCCCCCCAGCCAGTAGGCCAGTTCCGCCGGATGCTTCACCGGCCAATGCACGAAATCAGCCAATTTCCCCGCTTCCAGCGAGCCCAGGGTATCCCCCAGCCCCAGCGCGCGGGCGGCATTGAGGGTCACGCCCGCCAGGGCTTCTTCCGGCGTCAGGCGAAACAGCGTACAGCCCATATTGATCATCAAACGCAACGAGCAGGCGGGGGAGGTGCCGGGATTGATATCGCTGGCCAGGGCCATCGGTACGCCGTGCCGCCGAAAAAGCGCCACCGGCGGCAGCTGCGTTTCGCGCAACATATAACAGGCCCCCGGCAGCAGCACCGCCACCGTCCCGGATGATGCCATAGCGCGGGCATCATCCTCGGTGGCGTACTCCAGATGATCCGCCGACAGCGCCTGCCAGCGGGCCGCCAGCGCGCTGCCTCCCAGAGACGATAGCTGCTCGGCATGGAGTTTCACCGGCAATCCCGCCTGGCGGGCGGCGGCAAACACCCGGGCGATTTGCGCCGGCGAAAACGCCAGATGCTCGCAAAAGCCATCCACCGCGTCCGCCAGACCCAGGGCCGCCACCTCAGGAATCCAGCGTTCGCATACCACATCGATATACTCATCCGCCCGGCCCCGGTATTCCGGCGGCAGCGCGTGGGCGGCCAGAAAGGTGGTACGAACCTGGATGGGATATTTTTGTCCGATTCGCCGGGCCACCCGCAGCATTTTTATTTCGTCATCCAGGGTCAGCCCATAACCGGATTTGATTTCGATACAGGTCACGCCTTCGGCCATCAGCATGGCCAGCCGGGCTTCCGCCGTCGCCAGCAGTTCCTCCTCCCCGGCCCCGCGGGTGGCGTTCACCGTAGAGAGAATCCCGCCGCCGGCGGCGGCGATATCGGCATAGCTGACGCCCTGGAGCCGCTGTTCAAATTCCAGGCTGCGGTTACCGCCGAACACCAGATGGGTATGGCAATCGATAAAACCGGGGGTAATCACCCCCCCGCCGAAATCATGCCGCACCGCGCCGGGGGACGCGGGCAGGTCGGCACGGGGGCCGACCCAGGCAATGCGGCCTTTTGCCACGGCAACGGCGCCGTCTTTTATCATGCCGTACTGGCCTTGGCGTAGCGTCGCCACATCGGCGCCCAGCCAGATACTGTCGAATCTTTGCGTTGCAGGCATTACCGGTTCCCCCTTAAACAGTCCATTCAGTTAAGCAATAAAGCTGCCAAAAAGTTGATATCGCGATCCGGGATAGAGCAGGCGGGCCGACGTCACCACCAATTTGCCGAACCAGGTGCGGCGATGAATAAGCAGACAGGGCTCGTTGTCCGCCAGCTGCAACAGCTCCCGCTCCAGGGCGCTGGCGCAGACCGCCTCCACCCGATGCTCGCCGGCGGTGAGCGGGGCGGCTTGCGTCAGATAAAAATAGGGCGTGATATGGTTAAAATCCTGCTGAAGATAATCGGGAGCGGTGAGGGGATTGACGCAACGGTCCTCCAACTGCACCGCGATATCATTTTCATAATGCACAATCATCGAATGGAACAACCGCTGGCCGGGCTGGATACCCAGCGACAGCGCCTCTTCGCCGGTGGCGGGGCGGGCATTGAGCTCCAACAGCCGGCTGCTGTGGCGATGGCCGCGGGCGGCGATTTCATCGGCGATATTGCGCACTTCCAGCATGGCGGTCTGGGGCTTGAGCTCGGCGACAAAGGGGCCGCCACCCTGCATACGCAGCAAATAGCCTTCGCTGGTGAGCTCCCGCAGGGCCCGGTTGATGGTCATGCGGCTGACGTTCAGCTCCGCCACCAGCTCGCTCTCCGAGGGAATGCGCTGATGGGGCGTCCAGGTGCCGGAGCGAATCTGCTGGATGATGGCTTGTTTGACCCGCTGGTAAATCGGCGCGGGGGTATCGCTCATTATGGCGGACAATTGTGCTGCGGACTGTAATTCAGCCACTTTCCAACCTCGGCTCGCAGGGAACATAATAAAACAGTTTACTGTTAGATTAAGCGTATGTATATGTATAGACAAGTGGATAAGCATTTCGTCTGGATGACCGCAATAACAACCCTTGTTTTCAACCTGAACCGGAAACCGCCATGCCCGTTTTTTTTGCTTCCCGAGCGCTGTTGGCGCAGGGATGGACCCGAAACGTCCGTCTTACCGTCGATCCCCAAGGCATCATAAAAACCGTCGAAGCCGACGCCCCGTCCGCGGACGCTGTCCTGCTTAACGGCCCCGTGCTGCCGTCCATGCCTAACCTGCATTCCCATGCCTTCCAGCGCGCCATGGCCGGATTGACGGAAGTGGCGGGCGATCCCCAGGACAGTTTCTGGACCTGGCGCGACGTGATGTATCGCATGGTGCGGCAACTGACGCCGGAGCAGGTGGGGATCATCGCCCGCCAGCTCTATATCGAAATGCTGAAGGGCGGTTATACCCAGGTGGCGGAATTTCATTATCTTCACCACGATCCCCAGGGACAACCTTATGAAAACCCCGCGGAAATGGCGTTGCATATCAGTCGCGCGGCGACGGAAAGCGGCATCGGCCTGACCCTGCTGCCGGTGCTCTACAGCTATGGCGGCTTCGGCGCCCGGCCGGCCCAGGAAGGGCAGCGGCGGTTTATCCAGCAAACCGAAGGCTATCTGCGCCAGCAGCAGGCGCTGATAAAACATCTGGCGGGCCGCGATAGGCAAAACCTCGGCGTGTGCTTTCATTCGCTGCGCGCGGTGGATGAGCGGCAAATCGCCGAGGTGTTGCAGGCGTCGGGACAGGATTTACCGGTACATATCCATGTGGCTGAGCAGGAAAAAGAGGTTAGCGACTGCCTGAGCTGGTCGGGACAGCGGCCGATCCAGTGGCTGCTGGAGCATTTCCCGGTGGACGATCGCTGGTGCCTGATTCACGCCACCCATATCGACAGGGCGGAATTAACCGCCCTGGCCCAAAGCGGCGCCACGGCGGGATTGTGTCCCACCACCGAAGCAAATCTGGGAGACGGCATTTTTCCCGCCACGGATTATCTCGCTCTGAACGGACGCTGGGGCATCGGCTCCGACAGCCATGTCTCCCTGAATGTGGTGGAGGAGCTTCGCTGGCTGGAGTACGGACAGCGCTTGCGCGATCAACGGCGTAACCGCATCGCCGGCGCGCGGCATAAAGCAGTGGGAGATACGCTTTATCTCGGCGCCCTGCAAGGGGGCGCCAAGGCCTGCGGCGAGCCGTTAGGCCAGTTGGCGCCGGGATATCGCGCCGACTGGCTGGTGCTGGATGACCAGGATCCCTATATCGGCACCGCTGCCGACCCGGCGCTCATCAATCGCTGGCTGTTCGCCGGCGGGCCGGGACAAATCCGGCATGTGTATGTGGGCGGACAGCAGCTGATAAGCGACGGGCATCACCGGCTCGAGCAGGAAAGCGCCCGGGCTTTTGCCGAGGTACTGCGCGACCTGAGCCGGGAGGCGCTATGAGCCGGCCGGTACGCTTCTCTTTCGATAGCCTGCCGGTCAGCCGCTGGCGAAACGGCGGCGGCGAGACCCGCGAAATCGTCAGCTGGCCCGCGGACGAGCTATTGCCCGCCCACAGCGGGCCGCTGCCGGCCCTGGATGATTTTGCCTGGCGCGCCAGTATCGCCACCATCGATCGGGACGGCGGATTTTCATCTTTCCCCGGCGTTGATCGCGTCATCACGTTGCTGGAAGGGAACGGCGTGGTCTTGCACGGCGCAAATGGCGTAGCCCATTCCTTGACCCGGACGGGGGAACCCTATGCCTTCGCCGGCGAAGAGTCCGTGACCGCGGTGCTGGCGGGGGGGGCCAGCCGGGATTTCAATATCATGACCCGGCGCCTCGATTGGCGGGCAAGCGTGGTGCGGATGGACCATGAATTCATTCTGCCCGCCGTTCACAGCGGGGTGTTGTATGTGCTGGCGGGGACGTGGCGCCTGGGGAACGATGATCAGGCGAAAGACGATAAGCCGCTGGCGGCGCGGGACGGCTGTTGGTGGCATCATCTGCCGTCGCCCCTGCGCCTGCGGCCGCTGGCGCCGGAGAGCCTGCTGCTGTGGGCGGATATCAGCGCGTTGTAACGGCTACCGGCGCTAGGTTTGCGGTATCTCATGCCGCCCCTTCACCAATAGATGGCAAAACGCTGCATGATTTCAGTGCGCGGCGCGTCATTATGGTTCAATCCGTTGGTGGCCGTCGGCATCGAGCCATCCATGAAGGCGGGCAAGAAGGCCGGCATTACCCTTGGGTGCTATGGATGGTTAGGCGGCATGGCGGGGCGCTATTCTGGCATAGGCTTTGCTTTGGTTAAAGTACCGGGTCTTGTATAGACAAGTCGATACAGTCGCATGGCCCGGCTTTTAGCCGGCCATCTTGGCCGTCTGTCAACTCAGGAGTGGGATATGAACAGTGTCGGTACCGGAAAATCGTTCTTAGGTCGCGTCAATCTCCTTGCCCTGGCCCTGGGCCTTATCTGTGCCGCCCCGGCCATGGCGGCCGATACCCCGGTGGCCATCGGCGTCTCCGGCTGGACCGGCTTCGCGCCGCTGACCCTGGCGGATAAAGCGGGAATATTCAAGCGCCACGGCCTGGACGTCACGTTGAAAATGATCCCGCAAAAAGACCGGCACCTGGCTATTGCCTCCGGTGACGTTCAATGTGCGGGCACTACCGTGGAAACCTATATCTCCTGGAACGCCAACGGCGTACCCATCACCCAGATTGTCCAGCTGGATAAATCATTCGGCGCCGATGGCCTGGTGGTGCGCAACAATATCAACAGCATCAAGGACCTGAAGGGGAAGACCATCAGCGTCGACGCTCCCGGCACCTCGCCCTATTTTACCTTGGCCTGGATGCTGGATAAAAACGGCATGAGCCTCAAAGACGTCAAGATAACCACCCTGGCCCCTGACGCGGCGGCCCAATCCTTTATCGCCGGCAGCAACGACGCCGCGATGACCTACGAACCTTATCTCTCATCGGTGCGGCAGAACCCGGCCAAAGGAAAAATTCTCGCCACTACCCTGGATTACCCTATGGTGATGGATACCTTGGGCTGTACCCCGCCTTCCTGAAAAGAATCCCCAGGCCGCCAAAGCCCTGGTGGAAAGCTATTTCGATGCGCTGGACATGATCCGCAAAGAACCGGATAAATCCAATGACATCATGGGCGCGGCGGTAAAAGAATCCGGCAAGGCCTTTGCCGAAGAATCCAGCTACCTGCGCTGGCAGGATCGGGAACAAAACAAGGTCTTCTTCAACGGCGAGATTAAAAGCTTTGAAGAAGAGGCGGCCAACCTGCTGCTGCAGATGAAAGTCATTCGCAAAAAACCGGATCTCAACACCCTCTATGATGCCAGCTACGTTAATCAATAAAGGGGTAAGTTATGTCCGTGGATAAGGATGTCGCCGCCCTGGCGGCCAAAGAGCCGGCGCCGTTGCCGACGGCCAGGCAGATTCGCCACAATCCGCTGCTGGTGCCGCTGCGGCCGGTCTCTTCCGGCCAGCGCTGGTTCCTCGGCATCGGCTTTTTTGTGCTTTTTTTCGCCTTTTGGGCCATTGCCACCTTCGGCGGCTGGGTGTCGCCGACCTTTTTGGCCGACCCGCTCACCATGGTGCATGAAGGTTATCTGCTGTTCACGGAATATAATTTTTCCCTGGATATCGGCATGACGGTTATGCGGGTGCTGGGGGGCTTTATCCTGGCGGCGGTGCTGGCGGTGCCCCTGGGCATCATGATGGGCTCCTACAAACTGGTGGAAGCCTTTGTGGAACCCTTTGTCTCCTTTTGCCGCTATCTGCCGGCCTCGGCGTTTATTCCCCTGTTGATCCTGTGGGCCGGCATCGGCGAAACGCAGAAAATATTGGTGATTTTCATCGGCTCGTTTTTCCAGATCGTACTGATGATCGCGGTGACCGTCGGCGGGGCGCGGCGGGATCTGGTGGAGGCGGCCTATACCCTCGGCGCCTCCAGCCGCAGCATTGTGCGCCGGGTGCTGATACCGGGGGCCGCGCCGGGAAATGCCGGGCTGCTGCGTCTGGGGCTGGGCTGGGCCCGGGCCTATGTCATCGTTGCTGAGCTTATCGGGTCATCCAGCGGCATCGGCCATATGATTGTGGACAGCCAGGCATTGCTCAATACCGGGCAGATCATTTTCGGCATCATTACCATCGGCTGTATCGGCCTGCTGTCGGATTATTTATTCAAGGCGCTTAATCGCCGCCTGTTTGCCTGGAGCGTAGCGCCATGAACTACAGTAAGCTAACCGTTCGTCAGGTTTCCAGGACCTTTACCGGGCCGAAGGGCCAGCAGACCCAGGCGTTGCTGCCTATCGATTATCGCGTGGAGGAAAATGATTTCATCACCATTCTCGGCCCCTCCGGCTGCGGTAAATCCACCCTGTTGCGCATCATTGCCGGACTGGATCGGCCCAGCGAAGGGGAAGTGTGGCTGGACGGCGGCCTGATAGACGGGCCCGGCGCCGATCGCGGCATGGTCTTCCAAAGCTATACGCTGTTTCCCTGGCTGACGGTTGAGCAAAACATCTGCTTCGGCCTGCGGGAGCGGGGCCTGGGCAGCGCCCTGCAGCGGGAGCGCTGCGACTATTTTATCGCCAAGGTCGGACTGCGGGGATTTGAGCAGCACTATCCGCGCCAGCTGTCCGGCGGCATGCAGCAGCGCACCGCCATTGCCCGCGCCCTGGCCAACGATCCCAAGGTCCTGCTGATGGACGAGCCCTTCGGCGCCTTGGATAACCAGACCCGGGTGCTGATGCAGGAGCTGTTGCTCAGTATCTGGGAGTCGTCGCGCAAAACGGTGTTATTTGTCACCCATGATATTGATGAAGCGATTTTCATGGCCAATAAAGTGGCGATTTTCAGCGCACGGCCCGGAAGAATCAAAACCGAAGTGCCGGTTAACTTTCCGCATCCGCGGGATTATACCTTGAAGACCACGCCGGAATTTATGGCGTTGAAAGCGCGGGTCACCGAGGAAATCCGCAGTGAAACGCTGCAAAGCATGGCCGGCTGAGCCGGGCTGACCGGGGTGGAAGGCCGTGCCCCGGCGGCCACGATAGACCCCGGTGGTAAACGGCGGCGGCAAAGCGGTATCGATTATTTTTTAAATCGGCTTTACTTGTATAGACAGGAATAGATTATGCAAATTTCGTCGCAGCAACCGTGATGACAAGGGGGCGGATATCAACCGCCGCCAGCCCGGTATTTGTACTTCGTCATTAATATCAAGCCATGAACAATGAAGGAACCCGTAATGAAAAAAGATTTTAGCCAAGCCGTCGCCCGTCCGGTCAGCGCCCCCCGCGGCACTGAACTGACCTGCAAAAACTGGCTTATCGAGGCCCCGTACCGCATGATCCAAAATAACCTGGATCCGGATGTGGCGGAGCGCCCGGACGATCTGGTGGTATACGGCGGTATCGGTAAAGCGGCTCGCAACTGGCCCTGTTTTGAAGCGATTCTCCAGAGCCTGCGGGACCTGAACGAAGACGAAACCCTGCTGGTACAGTCTGGCAAGCCGGTGGGGGTATTTCGCACCCATGTGGACGCGCCGCGGGTAATGATCGCCAACTCCAACCTGGTACCGCACTGGGCGACCTGGGAGCATTTTCATGAACTGGATCGGGCCGGGCTGATGATGTACGGCCAGATGACCGCTGGTTCCTGGATTTATATCGGCGCCCAGGGCATCGTGCAGGGCACCTTCGAAACCTTTGCCGAAGCCGGCCGCCAGCATTATGGCAGCGATTTGTCAGGTAAATGGATCCTCACCGCCGGACTCGGCGGCATGGGCGGGGCGCAGCCTTTGGCCGGCGTGCTGGCGGGGGCCTGCGTACTGGCCATTGAATGCCAGGAATCCCGCATCGATTTCCGCCTGCGCACCCGTTATCTGGATAAAAAAGCCTATGATATCGACGAAGCGCTGAACATGATCGAAACCGCCTGCCGCCAGGGAGATGTTATTTCCGTCGGCCTGCTGGGCAATGCGGCCGAAATTATGCCGGAGCTGGCGAAACGCGCCGCCGCCGGCGGACCCCGTCCCCATATCGTCACCGACCAGACCTCGGCCCACGATCCGTTGAACGGCTATCTGCCGGCGGGCTGGAGCCTGGAGCAGTGGAACGACGCCAAAAAGAGCGCTCCGGAAAAAGTCATCAAAGCCGCGCGCCAATCCATGGCGGTGCACGTTAAGGCCATGCTGGAGTTCCATAAAATGGGCGTGCCGACGGTGGACTACGGTAACAATATCCGCCAGGTGGCCCTGGAGGAGGGCGTGGAAAACGCGTTCGACTTCCCCGGTTTCGTGCCGGCCTATATCCGTCCGCTGTTTTGCGAAGGTAAAGGCCCCTTCCGCTGGGTGGCGCTGTCCGGCGATCCGCAAGACATCTACAAAACCGACGCCAAGCTCAAAGAGCTGTTCCCGGACAACGCGTTATTGCATAACTGGCTGGACATGGCCCGCGATCGCATCGCGTTCCAGGGCTTGCCGGCACGGATCTGCTGGCTGGGCCTGGGCGAACGTCATCTCGCCGGGCTGGCCTTTAACGAAATGGTGCGCACCGGCGAACTGAAAGCCCCCATCGTCATCGGCCGCGATCACCTCGACTGCGGGTCGGTGGCGTCGCCCAACCGGGAAACCGAAGCGATGCGCGACGGCTCCGATGCGGTCTCCGACTGGCCGTTATTGAACGTCATGCTCAGCACCGCCGGCGGCGCGACCTGGGTCAGCCTGCATCATGGCGGCGGCGTCGGTATGGGCTTTTCCCAGCATGCCGGCATGGTTATCGTCTGCGACGGCAGCGAAAAGGCCGATGAACGCCTGGCGCGGGTGCTGTGGAACGATCCCGCCACCGGCGTTATGCGCCACGCGGATGCCGGTTATCCCGAAGCCATTGCCTGCGCTAAAAAGTATGGACTTAAATTGCCGATGATTGGATAGTAAATCCATGGGAACACAGCAAAACAGGAAAGCCACTGTGGATGTTCATCAGCTAAGTTTCCCGGCCCGCGTCGTCCGCGGCGCCGGCGCCATCAATAAACTGGGGGAACTGTGCGCCGGCGTGGGCCGGCGTGCCATGGTCATCGGCGGCCGCCGCGCGCTGGCGTCAATCGAACAGGCGGTGTTCAGCCAGTTGGTCACCGCCGGCGTGACGGCGGCGGCGATGCAGTGGTATGGCGGCGAATGCAGCGAAACCCATATCAACCGCCTGGTCCTGGAAGCGAAGGCAGAGGGGATCGATGTCATCATCGGCGCCGGAGGCGGCAAGGCCATCGATACCGCCAAGGCGGTGGGCGCGTCCCTGGGGGTGCCGGTGGTGACGCTGCCTACCATCGCCGCCACCTGCGCCGCCGTGACGCCCTTGACCATTCGCTATTTCGACGACGGTCATTTCCGGGATCTCTACCCGCTGTCGCAGGCGCCGGCGGCGGTGGTCATCGATACGCAGCTATTGGCTTTATCTCCGTTGCGCTGGCTGGCGGCGGGGCTGGGGACACCCTGGCTAAATGGTATGAATATCGTTCCATCGCCCATCCCGCCGATCTAAACGGGCTGTCGGCGTCAGCCAGCGCCAACAGCCGGATCTGTTATGATCTTATCCTGCAGTACGGCCAGGCGGCCTGCGGCGCATTGACTGAAGGGAAGCCCGCGCCGGCTCTGGAACAGGCGGCGGACGCCATTTTTATCTTCGCCGGACTGACGTCCATCATGGGCAGCGGCGCCCACGCCTCGGCGGCTCATGCCATTTATGAAGGATTTACCGTTAACGACAAAACCCGCCAGTTCGGCCATGGGCTGCTGGTGGGTTACGGTAACCTGTGTTTACTGGCGCTGGAGCAGCGCAGCGATGAAGAGCTGCTGGCGGCCATCCGCCTGGCGAAGGCCTGCGCCGTGCCGACCCGGCTGGAGGAGATTTGCGCTGATTTGACTGCCGCCGAGCTCGGCGCCATTTGCCGCTCTTGTGCCGAGGCGCCGGATATGGCCAATATGCCCCATACCGTCAGCGCCGACGATGTCCGGTCGGCCATGAATCGGGTGGACGCACTGGCGGCCAGAGACTGACGATACTCTTTTTTGACACTGAAGCGGCATAAACCCCGGCTGATATAGCCTGTAAGGAATCAGCCATTTTTCCCTTTACGGGAAAACAGTACCACCGACACAATAATCAACGCGGCGCCGGCGACCATTTTCGCCGTCGGCCGCTCATTGAACAACCACCAGGCGAACAAAATGGCATACACCGGCTCCAGGGCAAAAAACACCGAGGCCGAACGCGCCTTGACGAAACGCAGGCTGGTCACCATTAAACTGTGCGCCGCACCGGTACAAAACACCCCCAGCAAGGCCAGGTAAAACCAATCCATCGCCGCTGCCTGGGGCAGCGCCCGAAAGGCGAACGGCAGCATCAGCAGGGATATTACGACGTTCTGGCACAGCGCGGCCTGTACCGGACGAACGTTGGCGGCGGTGATGCGATTGCACAGGATCAGGCCGGCCAGCAGCGCGCCGGAAAGAATGCCCCAGAAAAAGCCCAGCGTGCTTTGGCTGCTGAAGCTGAACGCCGGGCATACCATGACAAGGCCAAGGCAGATGACGCCGATGAGCAGCGCTTCACGCCGGGTAATGCGTTCGCGGAACGCCAGGCCTTCAAACAGGGTGGTAAAGGCCGGAAAACTGGCGAAACCCAACGTGGCGACGGCCACTCCCGCCGCCTTTACCGAGATAAAAAAGGTCAGCCAATGGCCTGCCAGCACAATGCTGGACCCCAGGATCAGCAGCAGCCCCCGCTGACCGATCCGCTGCCAGCGAAACCCCCTGACGCACAGCATCAGGACCGCCAGCACCAGCCAGGCAAACCACGCCCGGCCGAAGACGATGGCGGCGGGAGACGCATTCACCGCCTTGCCCAGAATGCCGGACAAACCGAAAAAAAACGCGGAAATATTCAGTGCGATATAGGCGTGACGTTTATCCATAGAACTCAGCGGGCCCTGTTATCCATCCCGGCCGCAGCTTACCGGCGGAACTGTGCGGCACGTAGGTTTGCCGACAATGCAAAGGGAAGGTTCCATGCTGCCTGCCAGCGAACTGTTTTAATAGTCTTTTTTCATTAATTTAATAGGCTGCTATGCTTTAATTCAGAAGGTCGCCATCATTGGGCGCTCTGTTTATCCATTGACGGGGAGAGGCGATGTATCAGTATGTTCCTGGCGCGGTGTACCGAAAAATCGATGCGGAGAAATGGCGCCGGATTTTTATCGTAGGGGATCTGCACGGCTGTTTTGATCTGCTTTTGGAAAAATTGGAACGGCAGGGATTCGACACCGAACAGGATCTCCTGGTGTCGGTGGGGGATTTGATTGACCGCGGCCGCCAAAACCTGGAATGTCTGTCGCTGCTCAGGGAAAAATGGTTCTGCGCAGTGCGTGGCAATCACGAGCAGATGGCCATGGATTCGTTGGCGGACAACGATCCCGGACTGTGGCTGGCCAACGGCGGCGACTGGTTTGCCCGTCTTGATTCAGCACGGCAACAGCAGGCGAAAGCGTTGATTGCCGAGTGTGCCGGGCTGCCGCTGGTGATTGATATCCCCATGGACCAACGGCACGTGGTGGTGGCCCATGCGGATTATCCCGCTGATAACTACTATTTTGATCAGCCGGTGGACAGTGAAGAGCTGGTATGGAGCCGGCGCCGTATTCACCGAAATCAGCAGGGGCGGGGCGCCCCCATTACCGGCGCCACGCACTTTTTTTTCGGCCACACGCCGCTTAACCGGGTCAGGCATTTCTTCAATCAGTACTATATTGACACCGGCGCGGTGTACGGCGGGTCGTTGACCTTGGTGGAAATCAATACCCTACCGGTATGATTGACTATAATAAACCAGGTTTCTCGTTTTATCCGACTGTTGGGATAATGTGAACCGAGGCTAAAGGTTTCGGGCTATACTCGCCATACTTCAACTTGCCGTCCTCCGGCAGGTTGAAATAGTGAGGGTATATAACGGCTAGAGGATTAGCCAACGACGAAGGAGGTTAACAATGGGCATTTTATCCTGGATTATTTTTGGTCTTATTGCCGGTATTATCGCCAAATTCATCATGCCGGGCAGAGACGGCGGCGGTTTTATTCTTACCGTGATATTAGGGATTATCGGTGCGGTGGTGGGGGGATATATCAGCACTTTCTTCGGTTACGGCCGGGTAGACGGATTTAACATCGGAAGCTTTGCGGTGGCGGTGGTGGGCGCTATCGTAGTGCTGTTGATCTATCGGCTGGTGGCCCGTAATAATTAATGGTCAGAGGATGTAAATTTTTCTTCTGATCCCCGGCGCCGTTAATGCGAATAATCAATAACGGCGACCGGTTCCTGAATCTCCCTTGCTTATATACTCCCGCCATTTCCAGCCTTATGGGTTAGAGGCGCGTTTGTCATCTGTGTCATACATGTCATGAAAACATCACGCCTGAAATAAATATCATCGCCGAAGAGACAATGATATTTATTTGGACGACCCCGCATATCGCCATACCATGGAATTTCAACGCCTTCAGGCGGCCTGGCTGTTGTCAGGGACATCCGTATCTTTCGTCATCTGCTCAGGCACGGGGCTTAACACCGCATCCAGGGCCCGCAGATGCCGCTCCTGCCAGGACAGCATCACCTCATTGCCGGCGACCCAGCCGGGGTCGACTTCGGCGGCGCTGAGCTTCACCATGAAACCGGGCTGGCCGGCCACTTCGGTTAACATCCGCACATGATCACCCAGATAGATATATTGCTGGATCCGGGCGCTGATTTGCTGGCTGCCGGCGGGAAGCTGGTGTTGCGGCACATTGACCCGCACCCGTTCGGGGCGGATGCACAGCATGATTTTACGCCCCGGCGAACTGGGGCGGACCTTGAGCGCCCGCAGCATGGTGCCGTCATCCAGGGCGGCGCGATAATAGTCGCCTTCGCTGCCGGCCTGGGTGGCCAAAAGGCCGTTGTTTTCGCCGATAAACTGCGCCACGAAGGTATTCTGCGGTTCTTCATACAGCTTGCTGGGCCTGTCGATCTGCTGGATGATGCCGTCGTTGAATACCGCCACCCGGTCCGACATGGTCATGGCTTCGCTTTGATCATGCGTGACATAGACAATGGTCAGCTCCAGCGCCTGGTGCAGCGCCTTGATTTCCATCTGCATATGTTCGCGCAGCTGCTTATCCAGCGCGCCCAAGGGTTCATCCATCAACACCAGCTTGGGTTCGAATACCAGCGCCCGCGCAAGGGCCACCCGCTGCTGCTGCCCCCCGGACATCTGCGCCGGATAGCGGTTGGCAAGATCGGTGAGTTTGACGCGATCCAGCACCCGGTCCACTTTTTCCTTGATATCGCTGCGGTTCAGCCGACGTATGGACAATGGAAATGCCAGGTTCTCCGCCACGGTCATATGGGGAAATAACGCATAGTTCTGGAACACCATGCCGATATCCCGCTGGTGGGGCGGCAGGTGGTGCAGCGGCTGGTCCCGCAGGAAAATTTCCCCCTGGGTCGGGTTTTCAAATCCCGCCAGCATCATCAGGCTGGTGGTTTTTCCAGAACCTGACGGGCCCAACAGCGTGAGAAATTCACCTTCGGCAATATCCAGGTTCAGGTTTTTAACCACCAGCTTGTCGCCGTCGTAGGTTTTTTGGATATTTTTGAAGCTTACATAGCTTTTCATGTCAGAACTCTACCCCTCTTAGCGGTATCCCGACGGGCGGCCTTACTGCATTGAATCGTGCATTGGATAATGCGATAAAAATGCAATAAGGCGGGTTTTCCCGCCATCGTAAATAGATAGACCGTTACGGAAACGACAACCTGTTAATGGGAGTTAAGCAGGGCGATCGGTTTGCCGACGAGGATGTGGCACGGGTTATGCTTAACCCATGAGGGCGGCGGCTTCTCCGCCCGATGCCCCTATCTTTACCACTGCTTTTCAGCGGCGACAAGGAAATTCAGGGGCAAAAACAAAAATTCTTACGGGTTGATGCGAAAGTGCCAACTCTATGATTATTATTGCTTTTATAAAAGCATAAGCCAACGATTTCTATCATCGCGCTCTGGTGGGCGCAAAGCGGCGGGACGATCGCCCGTTCCGGGGCGCCGGGCACCAAAATAAGGCAGGCGGAAGTTAACAGCGCACACCGAAGCTTGCATAAAGGTGTTAAAGGGAGACCGTGCTGATGGGGTCGAAGCGGGCGTGGTTTTCCCGCCCGCCGGAGCGCCCCACAGCGCGGTAGGCCCGCGATCGCCGAACGCGCAACGAGCGGGTGTTAAAGGGAGACCGTGCTGATGGGGTCGAAGCGGGCGTGTTTTTACCGCCCGCCGGAGCGCCCCACAGCGCGATCGCCGAACGCGCAACGAGCGGGTGTTAAAGGGAGACCGTGCTGATGGGGTCGAAGCGGGCGTGGTTTTACCGCCCGCCGGAGCGCCCCACAGCGCGGTAGGCCCGCGATCGCCGAACGCGCAACGAGCGGGTGTTAAAGGGAGACCGTGCTGATGGGGTCGAAGCGGGCGTGGTTTTACCGCCCGCCGGAGCGCCCCACAGCGCGGTAGGCCCGCGATCGCCGAACGCGCAACGAGCGGGTGTTAAAGGGAGACCGTGCTGATGGGGTCGAAGCGGGCGTGTTTTTACCGCCCGCCGGAGCGCCCCACAGCGCGGTAGGCCCGCGATCGCCGAACGCGCAACGAGCGGGTGTTAAAGGGAGACCGTGCTGATGGGGTCGAAGCGGGCGTGTTTTTACCGCCCGCCGGAGCGCCCCACAGCGCGGTAGGCCCGCGATCGCCGAACGCGCAACGAGCGGGTGTTAAAGGGAGACCGTGCTGATGGGGTCGAAGCGGGCGTGTTTTTACCGCCCGCTGGAGCGCCCCACAGCGCGGTAGGCCCGCGATCGCCGAACGCGCAACGAGCGGGTGTTAAAGGGAGACCGTGCTGATGGGGTCGAAGCGGGCGTGTTTTACCGCCCGCCGGAGCGCCCCACAGCGCGGTAGGCCCGCGATCGCCGAACGCGCAACGAGCGGATGTTAAAGGGAGACCGCCGCAGCCAGCCACCGTTTCTACCCGCCTCGAGCCTAAGAAGCACCCGCGCCGGTTTGCTGCGCCAGACAGGCCATCAACACGCTGAACGCCGGTTCGATAGCGGCTTCATCCACACAGGCATAGCCCAGCAACAATCCTTTTTTACGCTGAGACGTCAGATAATAGGTGGAGAGCGGCCGGACGTAAATACCTTGCCGTCCCGCGTCCCGCGCCAGGCGCTCGTCATCCACCTCCTCCGGCAGCGACATCACCAAATGCAGACCGGCGTTGCTGTCGTCCCGCAGCGCATCCTCCCCCAGATGCTGCAGGATCAGACGGCTCAGCACAGTACGCCGTTTACCGTACAGCAGCCGCATACGGCGGATATGGGAGGCATAATGCCCCTCGGCGATAAACTGCGCCAATACCAGCTGGGTGATCCAGTGGCCGCCGCGGTACAGCTCCGCATGGGCCACACGCATCTGCTCGGCCAGCGCCAGGGGCAGCACCATATAGCTGATTCTCAGCCCCGGATAGAGGGTTTTACTGAAGGTGCCGATATAGATCACCGGCGCCTGCGGCGTCAGGCTTTGCAGGGCGGGAATAGGGTTGCCGGAATAGCGGAATTCACTGTCATAATCATCCTCCACCACCCAAGCCCCGCACTCCTGCGCCAGGGCCAGCAGACGCTGGCGCCGGGTAAGGCTCATCACCGCCCCGGTGGGATATTGATGTGACGGTGTCACGCATATCAGCCGAGGCGCATCGCCCTCCGCCGGCACATCCGGCAGGCTGATCCCTTGATTATCCACCGTCACGGGAACCACTTCCACGCTATTGACGGTGAGCACGTTGCGCAGCCCCCAATAGCAGGGTTCCTCAATCCAGGCGCGATCGCCGGGATTGCACAGCATCTTCGCCAGCAAATCAACGGCCTGATGGGTGCCTTCGGTAATAATAATCTGCTGCGCCTCGCAGTTCACCGAGCGTGCCACCCGCAGATAATCCACCAGCGCCTGCTGCAGGTCCGGGCTACCCCCCATGCGCGAATAGGTCAGATAGTCCGGCTTGATACGCCTTATCAGCCGGGAATGAATGCGCCGCCACAGGCCGTGTGGAAAATTGGACACGTCCGGCACCCCAGGCATAAACGCGCCCCACTGGTGCGGCGACGCGCCGGTTTTAGCCAGCAGATGGGCCCCTCTTTGGGAAAATTCGTTTTCCGCCAGCCGCCGGGAGGCCGGCGGCTGCTCGTTAACCGGCGCCATGGCGCCATCGGGCATATGGTCGGTGACAAAGGTTCCGCTGCCGGCGCGGGTAAAGGTATAGCCCTCCGCCAATAATTGTTCATAGGCGGTACTGACGGTATTGCGCGACAGCGACAGCGCCCCCGCCAGATCGCGGGTGGGGGGCAGACGGCTGCCGGCGCCGATGACGCCCTCCAGGATAGCCAGGCGGATACAGTCGTATAAGCGGCGGTGCAACGGGCCCTGGGTATGAGCGGACAAGCGCTGCAGCAGCATATCGGTAAGAAGCGATCTCAATTGGCACCTTCATTTTTTCAGAACTGGCTCTGGATTATAGAGCCACAACGGGGATAAATAGCAATCGGGAGTTAGGCCGGGGTCTGTGTTGGGTATTTTATGCCGCATCATATCGGGAGTCATCGCAGCATGAACAATAGTGAAATGAATCAACGTCGTCTGTCAGCCACGCCGCGCGGCGTTGGGGTAATGTGTGATTTTTATGCCGCCCGGGCGGAAAACGCCACCCTGTGGGACATTGAAGACCGACCCTTCACTGACTTCGCCGCCGGCATCGCGGTACTCAATACCGGTCACCGCCATCCGAAAATCATCGCCGCCATCAAGGCGCAGCTGGATCTCTTCACCCATACCGCCTATCAAATCGTCCCTTACGGCAACTACGTGACCCTGGCGGAAAAGCTTAACGCCATCGTGCCGGTGGCCGGACCGGTAAAAAGCACCCTGTTCAGCACCGGCGCCGAAGCGGTGGAAAATGCGGTGAAGATCGCCCGCGCCTATACCAAACGGCCCGGCATCATTACCTTCGGCGGCGCCTTTCACGGCCGTACGCTGCTGACGCTGGCCCTCACCGGCAAAGTGGCCCCCTATAAATTGGGATTCGGCCCGTTGCCGGGACAAATTTTCCATGCCCGCTATCCCAATGCCCTGCACGGCGTGTCCGTTGAACAGGCCATTGACAGCATTGACTCGCTGTTTCATACCGATATCCCGGCGGATCAGGTGGCGGCCATTCTGTTTGAGCCTATCCAGGGGGAAGGCGGATTCAACGTCGCGCCGCCCGAATTTATCATCGCGTTGCGCAAGCTGTGCGACCAGCACGGCATCTTGCTGATAGCCGACGAAGTGCAAAGCGGTTTTGCCCGCACCGGCAAGATGTTTGCCATGGAGTATTGCCCGCAGGTGAAGGTGGATCTGATCACCATGGCCAAGAGCCTGGGCGGCGGCATTCCCATTTCCGCCGTGGCCGGCCGCGCCGAGGTGATGGATGCGCCCGCGCCGGGCGGACTGGGAGGCACCTATGCCGGTAACCCGCTGGCGGTGGCCTCCGCCCTGGCGGTGCTGGAGGTGATTGAGGAAGAACAGCTTTGCGCCCGCGCCCGGCGCCTGGGGCCCATCTGACGGAAACCCTGAACAAGGCCCGGTCATCCTGCCCGGCAATCTCCGCGGTGCGCGGACAGGATCCATGGTGGCGGTGGAATTCGCCGATCCGGCCACCGGCAAGCCCGATCCGGTCTTTACCAAGAAGATCCAGCGCCAGGCCCTGGAGCAGGGACTGCTGCTGCTGACCTGCGGCGTTCATTACAACGTCATTCGTTTCCTGTACCCGCTCACCATCCCCGATGATCAGTTCACCGCGGCGCTGGACCTGCTGAGCCGGTTGCTTAAATCATAACAAGACCGAGGAAGACCAAGACTATGCAGCTTAATGACCCGACATTGTTTCGCCATCAGGCTCTGATCAACGGCGAATGGCGCGACGGCGACCATGGCGCCGTTGAAGCGGTGACCAATCCGGCCACCGGTGAAGTGCTGGCGAAGGTGGCGCAATTGAGCGCTGCCCAGACCGGCGCCGCTATTGGCGCCTCCGCCGATGCGCTGGTCTCATGGCGCGCGCTGACCGGTAAGCAGCGGGGAGTAGTTCTGCAAAAATGGGCTGCCCTCATTGAGCAACATCAAGAGGATCTGGCGGTTATCCTGACGGCGGAACAGGGCAAATCCCTGGCGGAAGCCCGCGGCGAAATCGCCTATGCCAACAGCTTCATCATCTGGTTTGCCGAAGAGGCCAAACGGGTGGAAGGGACGGTATTACAATCCCCCCAGGCCCATCAGCGGTTGCTGGTGATTAAACAGGCCATCGGCGTCACCGCCGCCATCACGCCGTGGAATTTTCCGGCGGCGATGATCACGCGCAAGGTTGCGCCCGCGCTGGCAGCCGGTTGCACCATGATTGTCAAACCCGCCGAGCAAACGCCCCTCACCGCCCTGGCGCTGGCGGAGCTGGCGCAGCGGGCCGGCATTCCCGCAGGCGTTCTGCAGGTAGTGACCGGGCCGGCGGCGGCGGCGGGCAAAGTGCTGTGCGACAGCCCCGTTGTGCGCAAGCTCAGCTTTACCGGCTCCACGGAAGTGGGCCGTTTGCTGATGGCCCAATGCGCCCCCACCATCAAAAAGCTCTCCCTGGAGCTGGGGGGCAACGCGCCGGTCATTGTGTTCGACGATGCCGATTTGGACAGCGCGGTGGCCGGCATTATGGCGTCGAAATTCCGTAACAGCGGGCAGACCTGCGTGTGCGCCAACCGTATCTACGTGCAGCGGGGTATCTACCCGGCGCTGGCCGCCCGGCTGGTGGCAAGCGTCGAGGCCCTGAGAGTGGGCAACGGCATGGAGCAGGGCGTGACCCAGGGGCCGCTTATCGACGATGACGCCGTCGCCAAGGTGCGCGCTCATATCGACGACGCCCTGAGCCAGGGAGCGACCCTGCTCACCGGCGGGCGGCCGCACGCGTTGGGGGGCACCTTTTTCCAGCCTACCGTTATCGGCGATGTGACGGCCTCCATGCGTTTCGCCCGGGAAGAGACGTTCGGCCCGGTGGCGCCGCTGTTTCCTTTTGACGATGAGGCGCAGGCCGTGGCCATGGCCAACGACACTGAATTCGGCCTGGCGGCCTATGTCTTCACCCGCGACGCGGCTCGTCAATGGCGGGTGCCGGAAGCGTTGGAGTACGGCATGGTGGGCATCAACACCGGTCTGATTTCCAATGAGGTGGCGCCGTTCGGCGGGGTGAAACAATCCGGTCTCGGACGGGAAGGATCCCGCTTCGGCATCGATGAATACCTGGAAATGAAATACCTGTGCCTGGATCTTTCCCCGGCCCGGTGAAACATGGCCCGGCGCGCGGGGTTTCCTCGCGGCGCCCGGCCCGGATCGGGCTGCATCCCAAAGGTGCAACCGCTGCCCGCACTGCACATATTTAACGCACAAATTGTAGGGTTATTCCGCTTTTCCTTCCCGTCAGCCCGCCTCCGTAGCCTTCTGCTGGAATTTGCCAAAGTGGCACGAAAGATGCTTGATGTATGATGCATCATTTAACCTGGCGATAGCGCCCGGCCAATGATGACGAATCATTAAACACATAAACCATTTTGCTCACTTTGTTGGCTGACATTATAGGGGTAGGGTATGTTGAAAAAATTAGCGGTCACCGCACTTCTCGTGGGCTTGGCTTGCCAGGCACAGGCTGAATCCCTGACGGTTATTTCGTTTGGCGGACAGAACAAGGACGCCCAGGACAAGGCGTTCTATCAGCCGTTCAGCGCGGCGGGCAAGGGCACTATCGAGGCGGGGGAATACAACGGCGAAATGGCCAAGATCCGCGCCATGGTGGAAACCGGCCAGGTGGGCTGGGATGTGGTGGAAGTGGAAGGGCCGGAGCTGCGCCGCGGCTGCGACGAAGGTCTGTTCGAACCACTGGACTGGTCCAAGCTGGGGGATAAAAGCGAATACGTTAACGGAGCCGCCAGCGAATGCGGCGCCGGCATTTTTCTCTGGTCCACCGTGCTGACCTATGACGCGCAAAAGCTGAAAAAAGCCCCCACCAGCTGGGCCGACTTCTGGAATGTCAAAGACTTCCCCGGTAAACGCGCCTTGCGCAAAAGCGCCAAATTCACTTTGGAAATCGCCTTGTTGGCTGACGGCGTAAGACGGGAAGACGTCTACTCCCAATTGGCCACCAAGGTCGGGGTGGATCGGGCCTTTAGAAAACTTGATGAAATCAAACCGCAAATCCAGTGGTGGGAATCCGGCGGGCAGCCCCTGCAGTGGCTGGTTTCCGGCGATGTGGTCATGACATCCGCCTATAACGGCCGCGTCGCGGCGGCGGATAAAGAAGGGCATGATTTCCGGATGGTCTGGGACGACAGCCTGTACGATCTCGACAGTTGGGCGGTGGTTAAGGGTTCCAAGCACAAAGCCCTGGCGGAACAATTCATCGCGTTTGCCAACCTGCCGGAAAATCAAAAGGTGTTCGCGGAAAATATCCCTTACGGCCCCACCAATAAAAAGACCATCAGCCTGATTGATCCGGCCATCGCCAAGGGTTTGCCCACCGCGCCGGATAATTTGGTGAACGCCCTGCCGGTGGATACCCAGTTCTGGATCGATCATGGAGAAGAGCTCGAACAGCGGTTCAACGCCTGGGCGGCGCAATAACCGGAATTTCGCCATGCAAACCGGAGAAAAAGCAATGATAGCCACTGACATTGTCGCGGCGGGCCAACTTCCCGCCGGCGCTGAAGGCACCGATACGCTCAAACAGCAGTTGCATCGGTCGCAGCGGATTTACAAGCGGCGCACCTGGTTGCTGGTGGCGCCCTTACTGGCGTTCATCCTCATTATCTTTGTGGTGCCCATTGCCTCGATCCTGATAAACAGCGTGGCGAACCCGGAAATCCGCGACGGCATGCCCAAGGTAACGGCGGCGCTGAAACAATGGGACGGCGCCGGCATACCCAATGAGAATACCTTCCGGGCGGTAGTCGCCGATTTGCGCAAGGCGCGGGCCGAAGGGCAGATAGCGTCCGTGGCCAAACGCATGAGTTATGAGGATCCGGCCTATCGGGGACTGATCATGCGCACCCTGCGGGCGGCGCCGGAAAACGACGCGGCCCCGGACACTCGCGAAGCGCTGGTAGGCGCCCTGCCGCTGTGGGGGGAAAATACCACATGGCGGTCGCTGCAACGGGCCTCGCGGCCCTTTACCAGCTATTATCTGCTCGCGGTATTCGACCGCAAAGTAGACCCTCAAACCGGGAATATCGTTAAATTGCCCGACGGGGACGCGCTGTTCGTCAACGTACTGCTGCGCACGCTGCTAATGGCGGCGGTAGTGACCCTGCTGTGCGTGGGCCTGGGCTATCCGCTGGCGTATTGGCTGGCCAAGCAGCCGGCCGGCCGCGCCAATCTGCTGATGATCATGGTGCTGCTGCCGTTTTGGACCTCCCTGATAGTCCGTACCGCCAGTTGGATTGTCCTGCTGCAATCCGGCGGCCTTATCAACGGCGCTTTATTGCATACCGGCATCATCGATAAACCGCTGGTATTGGTGTTCAACCGTATCGGCGTGTATATCGCCATGACCCATATTCTATTACCGTTCATCGTATTGCCGCTGTACGCGGTGATGAAGGGCATCTCGCCGAATTATCTGCGGGCGGCCATCTCTTTGGGCGCGCATCCCTTTATCGCCTTCTGGCGGGTCTATGTGCCGCAAACCTACGCCGGACTGGCGGCGGGGACTGTTGGTATTCATTATGGCCATCGGCTATTACATTACCCCGGCGCTGCTGGGGGCCGGGGACCAGATGCTGAGCTATTTCGTGGCGTTCTTCACCAATACCACCATGAACTGGGGGATGGCGGCGGCGCTGGGCAGCCAGTTGCTGGTTATCGTATTGCTGCTGTATATCGTCTATATCCGGGTCACCCGGACCCAGGCTGAACTTGCCACCCACTGAATCAGGAGGCCACCATGGTCAGGCAACAGGGCATGCTGTTAATGCGGTTATGGGACGGGCTGTTTAATTTGTACGGCGCGGCGGTGCTGCTTTTTCTGGTGGTGCCGGTGCTGATTATCGTACCGCTGTCATTTAACGGCGGCTCTTTTTTAAGCTATCCGCTGAACGGCTTTTCGCTGCGCTGGTACCAGGCGTTTTTTCACTCCCGCGAATGGCTGGGGGCCTTGGGCAATAGTCTGCTGATTGCGCCGCTGGCCACCTTGCTGGCTACCGTGCTGGGGGTTCTGGCCTCGGTGGGGCTGGTGCGCGGCGAGTTCCGCGGCAAGTCGCTGGTGCTGGCCATCATTATTTCGCCGATGATTGCCCCGGTGGTGATTGTGGCGGTGGGGATGTTTTTTTTTTTTGCCCGTATAAACCTGCTTTACAGTTATCTCGGCCTGGGGCTGGCCCACGCCATGCTGGGCGTTCCGTTTGTGGTGATTACCGTGACGGCAGTGCTGAAAAACTATGATCTTAATCTAACCCGCGCGGCCGCCAGCCTCGGCGCGCCGCCCTGGCAGGCGTTCAGGCGCGTGACTTTGCCGCTGATTGCCCCAGGGGTCTTCTCCGGCGCGCTGTTCGCCTTTGCCGCCTCGTTTGATGAAGTGGTGGTCACGCTGTTCCTGGCCAGCCCCTCTCAGCGGACATTGCCTATTCAGATGTTCGCCGGTATCCGGGAAAACCTCGATCCCACCATTGCCGCCGCCGCGTCATTAATGGTGGGGGCCGCGCTGATACTGCTGCTGGTGATGGAAATGCTGCGCCGCCGGTCGTCCCGTATCCGTGGGAATGCCGGTTAGTGTAAGATCGATGCATCAAGTATCGTGTGGAGGTGAGTAAATGGAGCAGAAAACATTGTTATTGACCGGGGCCAGCCGCGGAATAGGCCACGCCACCGTCAAATATTTCCACGCGGCGGGGTGGCGTATTTTTACCGCATCCCGCCAAAGCTGGGTGGAGGAGTGTCCCTGGGCGGAGAAAATGCTCAATCACATCCACCTGGACCTGGAGGACATCGCCGGCGTCGACGGGGCGATGCCGCTGCTCAAGGAGAAGCTGGAAGGGCGCCTGGACGCGCTGGTGAATAATGCCGGCATTTCTCCCAAGGCGGAAGACGGCGGGCGCCTCGGCGTGCGCGAGACCTCCTACGCCACCTGGCTGCAGGTATTCAACGTGAATCTTTTTTCCACCGCCCTGCTGGCCAACGGACTGTTCGACGAGCTGAAGGCCGCCCGTGGCAGCATTATCAACGTGACCTCCATTGCCGGCACCCGGGTCCATCCGTTCGCCGGCGTGGCCTACGCCACGTCCAAGGCGGCTTTGTCCGCCCTGACCCGTGAGATGGCCTACGATTTCGGCCGGCACGGCATCCGCGTCAACGCCATTGCGCCGGGGGAAATCGATACCTCCATTCTCTCCCCCGGCACGCAGGATATTATTGAACGCCAGGTGCCGCTGCAGCGTCTGGGCAAACCCGATGAAGTGGCTTCCCTTATCTATTTCCTGTGCACGCAGGCCGCCTCGTATGTCAACGGTGCGGAGATACCGGTGAACGGCGGCCAGCATGTCTGAATCCTGTGCATCCGGTGCCGCTGATGTCGATGCAATGAAAAATGGTGGACGGCATGTCTGAACCGGCCGCCGATGCCGGCCTGTTATCCAGCGATGCGCCGGTGGTTAACCTCGGGGATGCGCGCCGGGCGGCGCGGGAGCTGTACGGGCTTGACGCCGTCGCCACGCCGCTGGCGGGGGAGAGGGACGCCAATTTTCTGTTGACGGCGGAAAATCGGCTGCGCTGGATGATGAAGTTTATCAATCCGGCGGAAAGCCCGGCGGAGAGCGATTTCCAGGAAGCCCTACTACGGCATGTGGCCGGTCGCGATCCCCATCTGCAGGTGCCGGGCCTGATAGAGCGCTCCCACGGGGGAAAGGGTCCGTTCTGCTCGGTGAAGGGAAGGCCTCTGCGGGTCCGGCTGGTGACCTGGCTGCCGGGAACGCCGCTGCATCAAGTGACAGCGTCACCTGTGGTGCTGGGTTCCCTTGGCCGGGGTCTGGCCGCTCTCGATCTGGCCTTGGCGGGATTTCATCATCCGGCGGCCAGGCGGACGCTGTTATGGAACAGCAGCGATCCGGGCCGGGTTCGGCCTTATTGGGCGGAAATACAGGAACCGGCGCAACGCCGGCTGCTGGGGGAGATACTGGATCAATTCGAGGAGCGGATGCCCCCACGCCTGGGGATGGTGCGCCATCAGGTCATTCATAATGATTTTAATCCCCACAATGTCCTATTGGACGCCAGCGCATCCGTTCTGGCGGGGATTATCGATTTCGGCGACGCGCTGTATGCGCCCTTGGTCAATGAACTGTCCACGGCCCTGGCCTATCAGGTAAGCGATACGGACGATGTCCTGGCCCGCATGCCGCCGTTTGTCGCCGGTTACCACCAGGTTTTGCCGCTGACCGATGAAGAAATCCAACTGCTGCCGATGCTTATCGCTTCCCGCTTGGCGCTGTCGGTTATCATCACCCAGTGGCGGGCGCGGCGCTATCCCGCAAACCGCGCATATATCCTGCGCCATAGGGCGCGGGCTTGGGACGGTGTGCAAAAATTATGGCTGTTAGGCCCCGATGAGATTGCGGACCGGCTGGGCGCGGCGCGTTTTATTTAGAAAGGTAAAGCGATGCAAAATGATAGTGTGACAACGTCACAAAAACTGCTGGCCCGGCGAAAGAGGGTGCTGGGGGCGGGTTATCGCCTGTTTTATCAGGAGCCGCTGCATGTGGTGCGGGCAGAGGGCGTGTGGCTTTACGACGAACAGGACCGGCCTTATCTGGATGTTTATAATAACGTGGCGTCGGTGGGTCATTGCCATCCGGCGGTGGTGGCGGCTATCGCCGAACAAAGCGCCCGCCTGAATACCCATACCCGCTATCTTAATGACGCCATCGTGGACTTTGCCGAGGATTTTCTGCAGGAGTTTCCCGCGGAGCTGGGGAATATCACCCTGACCTGCAGCGGCAGCGAGGCTAATGACCTGGCCCTGCGCATCGCCCGCTTCGCCACCGGCGGCAGCGGCGTACTGGTGGCCCGCTGGGCTTATCACGGCGTGACCGCCGCGGTGGCGGAAGTCTCTCCGGCGCTGGGGGACGGCGCGATACGCGGCCCGTCGACGGTGCTGTTCGATGCGCCGGACAGCTATCGCCGGGGAATTTCCCTTGCCGAGAGCGTGGCGGGAGCCCTGCGGGATATGCGGCAGCGGGGCATCAAGCCGGCGGCCTTGCTGGCGGACACCATTTTCTCCAGCGACGGGATATTCTGCGCGCCTCCCGGACAGTTGCGCCAGGCGGCGGAGCTGGTGCGCCAGGCCGGCGGCCTGTTTATCGCCGACGAAGTGCAAGCGGGGTTCGGCCGCACCGGTAACGACATGTGGGGCTTTACCCGCCACGGCGTCACGCCGGACATGGTTACCGTGGGCAAGCCGATGGGCAACGGCCACCCGGTGGCGGGGCTGGTGGGACGGCCGGCGCTGTTCGATGTCTTCGGAAGCAGCCAGCGCTATTTTAATACCTTCGGCGGCAATCCGGTCTCCGCCCGCGCCGCTCATGCGGTGCTAAAGATTATTCGAGAGGAAAAGCTGGCGCAAAACGCCGCCCGGGTGGGAGACTATCTGGCGGCGGGACTGCGCCGGCTGGCGGCCCGCTATAGCGCCATCGGCGACATTCGCGCCTACGGATTGTTTATCGGCGTTGAGCTGGTGCTCGACCGGCAGACCAGGGAACCGGCGTCGGAGCTGGCTTTTCAGGTCGTGAACCTATTGCGCGGACGCCGAATTTTGACAAGCACCACCGGTCCCCGGGCCAATATCCTCAAAATCCGGCCGCCGCTGGTGTTTCAAACGGAGCATGCCGATCTGCTCCTTGAACAGTTGGATCGGGTACTGGCGCAGTGCCATGCCTGATGGCCGTTCAGAGCGCGGGACGGTCCCTGGCGATAAACGCCAGCAGGGTATCGTGGCTGTCCATAATATCCTGCCGGATGGCCGACGCCGCGGCGGCGCAGTCATGGCGGCGCAGCGCCGCCAGCAGTTCCTGATGATGCCCCACCGCCATCTGCGGCGAAATCTGCATATAGGCTTGGGCTATCAGCGGACCGATGCGCATCCACAGCCGATCGATAAAGCTGCTCAATAACGGCATCTGGGCGCTGTGGGCCACCAGTAAATGAAATTCGCTGTTCAGACGCAGCGCGTTCGCCAGATCCTCTTCGGTAATGGCGCGGATATTGCGGCGGATATTAACGGTCAGTTGCTGCAAAACGGCGGGAGAGATATGCTGTGCCGCCCGTTGGGCGCCTAATCCCTCCAGGTCCAGCCGCAGGGTGCGAATTTCCAAATATTGCTCCTGGGTCAGGGACGGCACCCGGATATCCTTAGGCGTGCGCATCTCCAGCGCCTGCTCCTTTGCCAACTGCAAAATCGCATCCCGCACCGGCGTGACGCTGGTTCCCACCTGGGACGCCAATTCCCGGATACGCAGACGTTCATCGGGCTTAAGCTGGCCGGTGATCAATGCCTGACGCAACGTGGCATAGACGCTGGAACCCAAATAGGAATGCTCAATAGGACCTGGTTGGTAACTCACCTGCTCACCTGTATCAACGCCGCGGACGGCAAAAGAATTTCAGTGCATCGAATATACAACATGATGCGTCAAAAGACAGCCGGATACCCCTGCGTGCCGCCGGATCCGGCCTGATGATTTTAACTCTTACAGAGCAAGTGCTACTCTGTTACAACCATATTCATTTATCTTCAAAGGGCTTAGGATGCCAATATCAGTCCGCCGCGGTGCCCGAAGGCATTCTGGCAACGGAGCGTTTCATCCCTGCGCCGCGGCGGGTTAAATCACCATAATACGGGGAATTACCATCGATGAAAGCCATTGTTTATACCCAAAAAGGGTTACCGATTGAAGATCCGCACTCCCTGTTCGACACCGACCTGCCGAAGCCCGCGCCGGGTCCGCGGGATTTGCTGGTGGCGGTTAAAGCCATATCCGTCAATCCGGTGGACACCAAGGTCAGGGCCAGGGCAGCGGTGACCGAACCACGGGTGCTGGGCTGGGATGTGGCCGGCGTCGTCACTGAGGTCGGCCCGCAGGTCACCTTGTTCAAACCGGGCGACGAGGTCTTCTATGCCGGCGCCATCACCCGTCCGGGGTGCTACAGCGAATTTCACCTGGTGGACGAACGCATTGCCGGGCATAAACCCGCCAGCCTGGGGTTTGCCGATGCCGCCGCGCTGCCGCTGACCTCCGTCACCGCCGGGGAACTGCTGTTCGACCGCCTGGGCGACAAGGAAAAGGGCGGGGAGAATGATATTCTGCTGATTATCGGCGCCGGCGGCGGGGTAGGCTCCATCCTCACGCAGCTGGCCCGGCAGTTAACCGCCATGACCATCGTCGGTACGGCATCCCGGCCGGAAACCCGCGAATGGGTCTCATCTTTGGGAGCCCATCATGTTATCGATCACAGCCGGAATCTGGTTGAGCAATTACATGCCCTGGGCATAAAAAACGTGACTCATGTCGCCAGCCTGACCCACACCGACAGCTATTACCCACAGCTTATCGAGGCGCTCGCACCCCAGGGACGCCTGGCGCTGATAGACGATCCCGCCACCCTCGACGCCATGCCGCTCAAGGCCAAAAGCCTGTCGCTGCATTGGGAATTGATGTTTACCCGCTCCACGTTCCAGACCGCCGATATGATAGAGCAACACCATTTGCTGGAGCGCATCTCCTCCCTAGTGGATAACGGTACGCTGAAAACCACCCTGGGCCAGCACTTCGGCGTGATTAACGCCGCCAACCTGCGGCGGGCCCATGCGCTGATCGAAAGCGGCAAATCCCGCGGTAAACTGGTGCTGGAAGGTTTTTAACCCGCCGTTCTTGCGCATCATGCCCGAGGGCGTTATGATTGAGTGAATACTCATTTAACAGCTCCGATGCATTATTTCCATGGCCAGACCCAAAAGTGAAGACAAACGCCAGGCCATCCTGGCGTCTGCCATAGCCATTTTCGCCGCCCAAGGGCTGGGGGCGCCCACGGCAAAAATCGCCCGCCGGGCCGGGGTGTCGGAAGGTACGCTGTTCAATTACTTCAGCAATAAAGATGAATTGCTGAATGCGTTATATCTGCTGCTGAAAGCGGAATTAAGCGAGGTCATGCTGCCGGGGTATCCGGATAGTCAGGATCTCAGGAGTAAGGCGCTTCATATCTGGCGGCGTTATATCGGCTGGGGGGTAGACCATCCGGATAAGCGCAAATGCATGGCGCTGCTGACTTTATCCGATCGGGTCGGCGAAAAGACGCGCGAGCGGGCTATGGAGGGATTCGCCGAGATCAACCTGGTGATTCATCACAGCGTGGCCGGGGGATCATTTTGCGGCCGCTCCCCGGATTTCGCCGGGGCCATAATGGCAGCCCTGGCGGAAACCACCATGGATTTTATCCAGCGGGAACGGGATAACGCCGAATTCTACACATCAATGGGCTTTGACGCCTTTTGGCGGGCCATAGCCGGGTGAATTTGAAATTCATTTTTTTTCCATTAATTAATGAGTGATTACATACTCATTAAAAATCGTCCTGAAGGAGAATATCATGAGTCAAGTGTGGTTTATCACCGGAAGCGCCGCCGGTTTGGGCCTTTCCATCACCGAAGCCGCGCTGGCGGCGGGAAACAAGGTTATCGCCAGCGCCAGAAAACCGGAAAGGCTTGCCGATTTGGTGGCAACCTATGGCGATCGGATCCTGCCGGTGGAGCTGGATGTCACGGATTCCGCCGCGGCGCAAAGGGCGGTTGCGGCCGGCATCGCCGCGTTCGGCGGCATTGACGTATTGGTGAATAACGCCGGTTACGGTCATATGGCGCCCTTTGAACAAACCCAAGAACAGGCGTTCCGTACGGAAGTGGAAACCAATTTTTTCGGCGTGGTGAATGTCACCCGCGCGGTGCTGCCGTTTATGCGGGAACGCCGCGCCGGCTATATCTTCCAGGTATCATCGGTGGGAGGACGCATGGGCATGCCGGGCATGAGCGCCTACCAATCCGCCAAATGGGCGGTGGGGGGCTTTAGCGAAGTGCTGGCCAAAGAGGTGAGTCCGCTGGGTATCCGGGTCTGCTGCCTGGAGCCGGGCGGCATGAGCACCAACTGGGGCGAACGCGCCCTGCAGGATGTTCCGCCGATAATGCCTGAATACGAAAGCTCAGTCGGCGCCTTGCTGGGCTTTCTCAAACAGTATATTGACCATGAAAACGGCGATCCGGCCAAAGTGGCCCAGGTCATCCTGGCCCTGGCCGGGCATTCGGTCCTGCCGGAGCATCTGCTGCTGGGCAGCGACGCCGTGCAGTACTGCGCGGCGGCCGAGCTGACGCGGCAACAGGAGGCCGAACGCTGGATCAAGGTGAGCAATTATATCGACAAAGGCCAGGATATTCCCCTGGAACTGCCGTAAACTCAGCAACCGGCCGCATCGGCCGGTTTGCCAATTAGTGAGACCTGTCAAAGAAAGCGCGCTCGGACTCCGGTATCTTAGCCAAGTTATACTTGACCTGAGTCAAGTGTCGTTTGCGTGGTATAAAACGAGCCTGCGATGCACGAGTTCAATTTAGTTTTACTGCTGCTACAGCAGATGTGCGTATATTTGGTCATTGCCTATCTGCTCAGTAAAACGCCGCTGTTCATCCCTCTGATGCAAGTCACCGTCCGTCTGCCCCATAAGCTTTTATGCTATGTCATGTTCTCCATGTTCTGCATTATGGGCACTTACTTCGGCCTGCATATCCAGGATTCCATCGCCAACACCCGCGCCATCGGCGCGGTGCTGGGCGGCCTGCTGGGGGGACCGCTGGTGGGCGTCCTGGTGGGGCTGACCGGCGGTCTGCACCGCTACTCCCTCGGCGGGATGACCGCCGTCAGCTGCATGATATCCACCGTGGTGGAAGGGTTGCTGGGCGGGCTGGCCCATCGGTTGCTCATCCGGCGCGGGCGCATTGACCGCCTGTTTAATCCCGTTACCGCCGCCGGGGTGACCATCACGGCGGAAATCCTGCAAATGCTGATTATCCTGGCGGTTGCCCGTCCTTACGATGAAGCCCTGCGCCTGGTAAAAAGCATCGCCTTGCCGATGATAGTCACCAACAGCGTCGGCGCGGCGATGTTTATGCGCATTCTCCTGGATCGCCGGGCGATGTTCGAAAAATACACCTCGGCGTTTTCCGCCCGCGCGCTGAAAATCGCCATCAGTACCGAAGGCTTCCTGCGCCAGGGCTTTAACCAGGAAAACAGCATGAAGGTGGCCCAGGTCATTTATCAGGAGCTGGATATCGGGGCGGTGGCCATTACCGACCGGGAAAAGCTGCTGGCGTTCATCGGCATCGGCGACGACCACCATCTGCCGGGTACTCCCATCGCCTCGGCCCACTCCCGCCGCGCCATCGATAATAACGAAGTGGTCTATGCCGACGGCAATGAAACCCCCTATCAATGCTCGCTGCAGCGCAACTGCAAGCTGGGATCGACCCTGGTTATCCCGCTGCGGGGCGAAAATGATGAAGTCATCGGCACCATCAAATTGTATGAAGCCAAGAACCGCCTGTTCAGTTCCATCAACCGCACGCTGGGGGAAGGCATCGCCAGCCTGCTGTCGGCTCAGATCCTCGCCGGCCAGTATGAACGGCACAAACTGTTGCTGACGCAATCTGAAATCAAACTGCTTCACGCCCAGGTCAATCCTCATTTTCTGTTTAACGCCCTCAATACCCTGGTGGCGGTGATCCGCCGCGACAGCGATCAGGCCGGGCATCTGGTGCAAAATCTGTCCACTTTCTTTCGCAAAAACCTTAAGCGGTCGGAAGAAGTCGTTACGCTGGCGGATGAAATCGAGCATGTCACGGCATACCTGGAAATCGAAAAAGCCCGTTTCCAGGATCGGCTGCAAATTCGCTTCGAACTGCCGCAGCCTTTGCTAACCCTGCGGTTGCCCGCTTTCTCCCTGCAGCCCATCGTTGAGAACGCCATCAAGCACGGCACTTCCCATCTGCTGGGACCGGGGATCATTACCCTGCGGGCGCAGCAGCGGGAAAATCACCTGGTACTGAGCATTGAGGACAATGCCGGCCTGTACCGGCTGACGCCGGGCAATACCGGACTGGGCATGAATCTGGTGGATAAACGCATTCGCATACGCTACGGCGACGATTACGGCGTCAGCGTGGAATACGAACCGGAACACTTTACCCGTATTATCTTGAACCTGCCGCTGGAGGATAAAGCCTTATGCTGATCCGGGGCCTGCCGCTGAAGGATAACGCCTTATGCTGACCGTGCTGATTGTGGATGACGAACCCCTGGCTCGGGAGAACCTGCGCTGCTTGCTGCAGCAAGACTCCCGGATATCCGTCATCGGCGAATGCGCCAATGCGGTGGAAGCCATTGGCGCGGTACACCGGCTGCATCCCGACGTGGTCTTTCTCGATATTCAGATGCCGCGCATCAGCGGCCTGGAAATGGTGGGCATGATTGATCCCGCCAGCATGCCCTATATCGTATTTCTCACCGCTTACGACGAGTACGCCGTCAGGGCTTTTGAAGAGCATGCCTTCGATTACCTGCTTAAACCCATTGAGGCGCCAAGGCTGGCGAAACCCCTGAACCGCCTGCATGAGGCGCGCCCGGAGCAGAACCTGCAGGCCTTGGGCGGCGAGGAAAACGGCCTGCAATATATCCCTTGCACCGGCCACAGCCGCATCTATCTTTTGAAAACCGACGAGGTGATTTTCGCCAATTCACGGCTGAGCGGCGTCTATGTCACCGGCACGGAAGGGGGCGAATGTTTTACCGAACTGACGCTGAAAACCTTGGAAAACCGCACGCCCATGGTGCGCTGCCATCGCCAGTTCCTGGTGAATATGGCGCATCTGCGGGAAATCCGCCTGGAAGAGAGCGGCCAGGGGGAAATTGCCCTCAGCAACGGCCACTCCGTGCCGGTCAGCCGCCGCTATCTGAAATCCCTCAAACAGATGCTTGGCCTGAAGGGCTGACGGCTCCCGCCGGCCATTCGTACTTTCGGAGAAACAGGCAAACATCAAACAGGATTGCACAGGGAAAATCCCGCCGCGTGCTACATAATTCAAACAGTCGCTTTTTATACGGCAGCGCCATTCTATGGCCCGAAGCGTTTTAAACGTTTCGTCTATCACATGAGGATTCTTCCAATGCGCTACAAAAAATTCGGTAACACCGGTCTGTTTGTTTCGGAACTGTGCCTGGGTACCATGACCTTTGGCGGCGAAGGCGGCATGTGGGGCAAAATCGGCAATCTGCAGCAAGGGGAGGTGGATAAGCTGGTGGGCCACGCCCTGGATAACGGCATCAATTTTCTGGATACCGCCAACGTCTACTCCGAAGGACGTTCGGAAATCATGACCGGCCAGGCCCTGAAAAATCTTAAAGTGCCCCGTGAAAACGTGGTCCTGGCCACCAAGGTTTTCGGCGAAACCGGCACCGGCGGCATCAATTCCCGCGGCTCTTCCCGCTTTCATATCATGGAATCGGTAAAAGCCAGTCTCGGACGGCTGCAGCTTGATCATATCGATCTGTACCAACTGCACGGTTTTGATCCCGCCACCCCCATTGAGGAGACGCTGCGGGCCATGGATGACCTGGTGCGGGAAGGGCATATCCGCTACGTCGGCGTATCCAACTGGGCGGCCTGGCAGATAGTGAAAGCCCTGGGCATCTCCGAACGGCTCGGCCTGGCCCGCTTTGAGTCCCTGCAGGCCTATTACACCGTGGCCGGACGGGATCTGGAACGGGAACTGGTGCCGATGCTGCAAAGCGAAAACGTCGGGTTAATGGTCTGGAGTCCGCTGGCTGGCGGTCTGCTGAGCGGTAAATACGGACGCGATGTGCAGGCGGAAGAGGGCAGCCGGCGCGTCTCCTTTGATTTCCCGCCGGTTAACCAGGAGCGGGCCTATGACTGTATCGACGCGATGCGGGTTATCGCCGACCGACACGGTGTCTCGGTGGCGCAAATCGCCCTGGCCTGGCTGCTGCATCAGCCGGTGGTGTCCAGCGTGATTATCGGCGCCAAACGGCTGGAACAGTTGGAAGATAACCTGGCGGCCACCGGCATTACGCTCGGCGACGAGGAACTGGGCGCCCTTGACCAGGTCAGCGCCCTGCCGGCGGAATATCCCGGCTGGATGCTGGAACGCCAGGGCGGAGCCAGAAGACAACAATTAAGCGACGCAGAATAATACCGCACCCGGCGCGGCCCAATTGCTGGGCCGCGCCGCCGGAAATATTTTTGTCCGCGCTATTTTCGATATATAAAGCCTTCATAAATATCCCTTGAATTGACTTTGTATACCCTTGATTGTCATTCACGGTGGTATTAAAGAATGATATTAAATGATGGGGTTTTCTATGTATCAAATCGATTATAATAGCTATCGCTCTGTAAAGGGTTTTAATCGCCGGGTTCGTTTTCTGGTATTACATTATACTGCAATTGATTTTAAAGCATCCATCAACGCTTTGACAGGTTCTTCGGTCAGCGCTCATTATCTCGTTCCCGATCCTTTGGATAAGACTTATATTGAAGCGGGCTTCAAGGATATGCGTATTTTAATCTGGTGGATGAAAACGAACGTGCATGGCATGCAGGTGTCAGCGTATGGGCCGGACGCGTTAACCTGAATGACACAGCAATTGGGATTGAAACGGTGAATTTAGCGACTGATAATAATGGAGTTTTTAATTTTCCACCTTATAATCCTACGCAGATAGAAGCAATTAAACAATTGACCTCGAATATCCTCCAACGCTACCCAGATATCACGCCATCGAATGTGGTTGGGCACAGTGATATCGCGCCCGGAAGAAAAAGCGATCCGGGAGCTGCTTTCCCGTGGAAAGAGCTTTATGACGCAGGTGTCGGCGCATGGTATGAAGATGCGGCCCGGCAGCGCTACCAGGCACAGTTCAGTGAGACTCCTCCCGCCAAAGCGGACATTGTTGCTAAATTGGGCACATACGGATACGACACCTCGGCCACAGGCACCGAAAGCGGATACAAGAATGTGATTCGGGCATTTCAGCTTCATTTTCGTCCACAAAACTTTGATGGAGTTCCGGATGCTGAAACAGCCGCAATCCTTTATGCATTGGTAGAAAAGTATTTCCCCTCAAAATAACGGCACTACGGCGCAATTATCATTGGAAGGGTCAATCAATACTGGCCACCTGAATGAGGTCTTCTAGACAATTCTCTTCCGACTTCCTGCGCCACCGCCCTGGCGGTGGCCAAAAAATCATCTGGAACATCCGCTTTTCTGTATGCCATCGCCAGTTCATACGGAATTGGCGTCCCGAGGCATCACGGTCAATACGATTACGCCGGGGTTGATTGCGGGGACAGGGTTCTTTGGCTCAGCGGGCATTCCCAGCGAACGCATGGCGGAAATCGTCAGTGAAATTCCCGTTGGACGAGCCGGTCGTCCTGACGATGTTGCCGCGGCGGCTGCATGGCTTGCCGGCACCGAGACGGCATTTGTCACCGGAGCGACTATTCCGGTGAACGGCGGATGGCGAATAAGTTAGCCTAGCAAAACGATGGGTGGCCTTACCGCTGGGTCGGGGCGGGGTGAGCGACTAAAAGAAAGGACAGTGAGGTTTGCTCGGTATTGACAACAAACACACTCTGCCGCATAAATTTCCCCTCTGTTAAGGCTTTTCTACGAGGTCATAAATCATGGCAGTAATCCGGTCCGCCTTACTCTCAGATGCTCCCGCTATTGAAACGTTGCTTTCCGATCTTGGTTATCCCGGCACCGGCGGTTTTATCAAAGAGAGGATTCAGCAGCTTCTGGCTCATTCCGACGAAGAGCTGCTGGTGGCGGAAGAAGAGAATAAGATCCTCGGCGTCATCTCACTGCATTTTATTCCTCAGTTGGCGCTGGCCGGTGATTTTTGCAGAATCAGCTATTTTTGCGTGGACGCGGCTGCCCGCGGCAGAGGGATTGGGAATCTGCTTGAATCCCGTGGGCAAGAATTGGCCCGTGCCCGTCACTGTGACAGAATCGAGGTGCATTGCCATGCCAGACGGATCAATGCCCACCGTTTTATGAACGGCAGGGGTACGTTGAGTCGCCCAAATATTTCTGTAAATCGCTTAATAGCAATAGCTGAGTGCCAATGCCTGGCCTGCTGCAAAAACGCCATATCCTGCTCGGAGAAGGAATTTATTGTGGGCTCATCGGTTATGGATATTTGCCGAGGCGTGGTGGAACCTTCGCCTTGTCCAGATAGGCGCAGATCATATACGTCAGCTGCGATTGCAGGCTGCCGTCCGCTAACAGCTCTGACTGATTCCTTTCAAAAACGGTGCGAACGGTGCCGCAAAGGACATTCGACAGCATCAGGTTCACCCGGGGGAGATCCCTGAACTCCGCGTCCGAGGCGCTGGCAAACATGGCCTCGCTCGCCGCTTCGACACGCCGTAGCATCGCCTCCACTATCTCGGCGACATTCACCTCCGCCGCCGCGCGATAGAGGGCGCTGGTCACATCACGGCGCTCAATCTTGACCTTGATATAGGTGCTCACCAGCGCTTCGCTCATCAGCCCGTAGGGTTTGCCATGATGTGCCAGGCAGGCTGCTTCCACCCGCTCGGCCAGCATGGTCAGATATCTCTCGTTCAGCGCATAGAACAACGCCTGCTTATTGGGAAAATACTGGTAAAGCGAGCCGACGGACACACCCGCTCTTTCGGCCACTAGCGTTGTTGTCAAACGGGAGGGGCCCTCCGCCAGTAAAACCTGAATCGTTGCCTCGAAAATGGCTTCCACGGTTGAGGTGGATCGCGCCTGCCGCGGCGTTTTCCGGGCGCTTTGAGAGAGCGGCTGTCTGGAAATCATATGCGAATTCAAAACCTGAAGGATTCTTCTTATTCTTAATGTGATCGTAATATCCTCACTTTTCAAGGAACTTTACATGACAAATATAACTCAGCGTGTAGCCCTCGTAACGGGCGCCAACAAAGGCATCGGCTACGAAATCGCCAGACAGCTTGCCCAAGCCGGTGTCTCTGTCCTGTTGGGCGCGCGGGACACAGGCCGGGGTGAATCCTCGGCCAATGAACTGGCTTCCCTGGGCCTTGGGGTGTCGTTTATTAAGATTGATATTTGCGACGGGGAGAGCATTGCCGCGGCCGCTGCCAAGATAGATGCCGAGCATGGCCGCCTCGATATTCTGGTGAACAACGCCGGCATCGCCGACTATACCGACGGCGCGCCAGGCGTTGCCGCTCTGGATGCCGTGCGTCGCGAGCTGGAAACCAATTTCATCGGCGCGCTGGCGGTGACGCAAGCCATGCTGCCGCTGCTGCGCAGATCCGATGCCGGGCGTATCGTCAATATGTCCAGCAGCCTTGGTTCTTTGACCCTCAATGGCGACCCGAGCTGGCCGTTCTATGACGTCAAGCTAATCGGCTACAACGCATCAAAGGCCGCGCTGAACATGCTTACCGTCCAGCTCAACGCCGAGCTGAGAGATACCAGGATCACCGCGGTATCCGTCTGCCCGGGATTGGTGAACACCGATCTTAGCGGACATCGCGGCGACCGAACCCCCGCCGAGGCGGCGGCGTTTGTGGCGGGACTGGCCCGGCTTACAGAACACGATGCTCTGGGGGCTTATCAAAGCGAAGAGGGCACCGTTCCCTGGTGATTTACCTGCATCATGGATGATGCTAAAGTTTTCATATAACCTATAATCAGATACCTATGCAAAGAAAAACCGTTTTCAAAGAGCGCACTTTACTTTCCGTTACTGCAAGACGGTTTAAACTCTCTGGGGTCATCCCTTTCCAGACCTGAGAGAGTAAAACTATGGACAGTGATATCGTCACTCACATCAATAATGTTCCTCTTGAAGAAGTATCAGTACATCGAAGCAACGGCTGCTTTCAGTTTGTCACTCGATTTAGAAAAATTCGCCAATCCGATAATAATGTCGCTGACAATACATCATCCCCGGTTTCATATATCGGCATCGGTCGTTTTTTTACTCTTTTCCAGCGGGCACGCCCGAAAGAGTACCATCCAAAAGGGCCAAATCTGCGGAGTGTATACCTTTGCAAAGCAGACATAAGAGGTGAAAACCTGAGGAATGCGAATCTAAAACGAGCAAACCTTTACAAAGCAAACCTCTGCAATGCAATACTGCACAAGGCGGACCTGAGGCATGCAGACCTGCGTAAAGCAAATCTGTACAAGGTAGATCTGCGCAAAGCAGACCTGAGCTATGCGAATCTAGGCAAAGCAAATCTGCAGGGGGTGAAATTTCGTAAGGCGAACCTGACCGGTGCAAATCTCACCGATGCGACGGTAGCCATTGGCCTTAATAATTGGCGAGAGCTCCTTACGATCAAGCCATCGCCGAGACAGTTGGGCAAGGCTAACCTGCGGTTGACGCTGCCTGAAAGCTGGGATGCTAGTTTGATGGAATGGCATTTAAATCACATTAATAATAGCCATGGCGGCAGTTTGCTGACATTAATCGACAGCCTGGCTCATCACGAGCAAAAGGTAAAATTGCTTTTGCAACTCATGGATTCATTGGTCGCGACAGATATGTCAATCGTTGCGTTACCCTTGTTGTCTATCATTGGCAAATCTGCTTATTCAGGCGAACAGCGCCTTTGCGTGTGGCTAAGCAGGATTTGCGCCGATTTTATGTGGGAATATGGCGATAACATTATTCCGCCGCTGCGTGAGCCGGTTATGAATGCTCTGTTTGAGCATTTCCGTCGCGATCAAACATTTGCGCTGCAATTTAATAGCGTATTTATCCAGTTAATCAGCCAAGGTATTGCTGGGGAAGGCTGCCTGCGTAAGGAAGCAATTAATATTTATCAAAGTTACCTAAACCATGAAAAGGTTATTCCCTACAGTTCCCAGCACACCTTTGGCGATTTTAGCGGCAAGCCGGATTGGTCGGATAGACATGCCGCTAATTTAATACTCTTTTCAGGCAGGAGAAATGGTCGTGTCATGCTGCTGTCGCAAAATACCCTTGCCGGTATGTTGACGCCCGACCGGGCCAATCCAGTCTGGAACCAAATGTTTGTCTACCAGGGGCTGGAAAACCTGAGCGCGGGTGAATATCAATTGCCCGCGCTATTTGCAGAGGATTTTCGCCTTTTTCTGGGGCCGTTGATGGAAGCGGAAAGAACCACAGGTTTCAACAAATTTCTCAATGCCATACCGCTTGGTGATTTGCGCACGTCGTTTGAATCTGCAACAAAGCACAAACTCTGTCGGGAAAAGCTGGTCAGCCTGGACAAACAGCTGAAGCTTGCGGAAATATTCGCCCCCTTATTGGAAGAAAATCCGCAGAGGGAGCGTTTCATTTTACATGAAAAGCATTATCAGGATGTCATCGCCGCATTTGGCATTTCTGATGCTGACCGGACCCGCCAGGCCCATACGCTGCTTTGCCTGGCCGCCGTAGTGGCAAACTATACATCGAGCGCTATTTTCGGCACGGAATGTGAATCACCATTAATGTTGAGAAGCTATGCCTGGGCCATGATGGAGAAAGCGTATCAGCGTGACGCGGCTATCTTTGACTCGCAAGAACAGTACACAGACTGG
Source organism: Sodalis ligni (assembly GCF_016865525.2). Classification (NCBI taxonomy): domain Bacteria; kingdom Pseudomonadati; phylum Pseudomonadota; class Gammaproteobacteria; order Enterobacterales; family Bruguierivoracaceae; genus Sodalis; species Sodalis ligni. Next base: position 3,000,096 of record NZ_CP075169.1, read on the forward strand.
GAAAATCATCTGCTGGGCTTGGCGGGAGAAAGTTCCAGTTGTACCGCTTCTTTATCCGAACAGATGATTACCCACGCAAAAAAACGGTTCCCGGTGATACTGGCGAGCGTAATGCCGCCGGCCTGGTATTGAAGGTGACCGACGACGACCTCATTTTTTACATTGCTGGAAGTTTATAATGAAACTCACCTCTTCACGCGGACGGATTAGCCATGGTCCGGCACCCAAGGCCCTTGCAGTTCCACCTGCGGAAATCCCGCGGTAAGCACGCGAAGCTCGGCGTCGCGCGGCGTGTTATCACCCTGTCCCTGAATGCTGACAATATCCTGCGGACAGGCCGAGAACGCCACATAGCAGTCCATCTCAGCACGCAGGATAATGTAATCCCCCGGATGCGTGACCGTCGGCAGCGTTTTCAGCGTGCGTCCGTCAGGTTGCACCCGGATATTCATAAAGATGTTGAACGAAGCCAGATTGCCATGGGGCAGGGCCACGCCCAGTTCCGCCATGGCTTCAAACAGGTTGTCATGGCAGTTGCGATGCGGTTCGGTACAACCCAGTAGCTCATAGCGCCGGGCATCGCACGCCGCCATAAAAGTGTCATGCACCCCCGGCGAGGTATCCGCCACCAGCGTCAGGATGGGATGGCGCCGGCTGGTGATAAAACTGTCGCCTACCTGCGGATTAAGCCTCTGATTCCATACGCGCGTCGCTTCCATACACATATATTCACTGACATCGCCGGCGTTGTACGCCCAGCAATCCACCACCTGCGTACCGTGCAGGTTCACCACCTGCACCGCTTCACCCTTCGCCAGACGCACTGCTTTGCCGTGGCGCGCGGGAATTAACTGGATATCACGATGATGAGATACAGCCGACATGTTCTTCTCCTGGTTAATGTTGCATGCCGCGACGATAGCGTGTCATGCGATATTCAATATGGCGCGCCAGCCAGTCAATCAGGCTGTTCAGCACCCAGTAACACAGCGCCACGGTAAGATAAATTTCCAATGGCGCGTAAGTATCGGAAATCGCCTGCTTCGCGGCGTACATAAACTCCTGCACCGACACAATCGACAGCAGCGCTGAGTCCTTGATGAGCCCGATCATCAGCCCCACCAGCGGCGACAACATCTGCGGCAGCGTTTGCGGCAGCACGACATCCCGCAGCTGTTCACTGCGGCTCAGACCCAATACGCGGCAGGCTTCCCACTGGCCGTGGGGCAGGGCCCCGATGGCGGAGCGGATCACCTGTGCGATGTACGGCGCGTAATAGAGCGTCAGCGCAAGCACGCCCACCTGCGGCGAGGTAAAGGTGATGTCATATTCCGGCAGCACGAAGTAGAGCAGATAGACAACCACCAGCAGCGGCAATGCCAGCGTCAGGCTGGTGTAGATATGCAGCAACCGCCGCCAAAAAGGCGGCGCGCGTAATAATGCCACCGCCATCAGCGCGCCCCACGACAACGAACAGAACGCCGCTATGGCACAGAGTTGGAGCGTGGCAATCATACCGTCGCCCAGGGACGGTAATGACCTGATGATCGCCTGCCAGTCCATTACGCCGTCCTCCGTTTTGCTTCCAGATGGCGTACCGTGCTAATCAGCGGCAGCGCAATCAGCAAATAACCCGCTGATACCAGCAGCAGCACCTGAGTCGCATCGTAAGTGCGGGCAATCACGATTTGCCCCGCGTAAGTCAGTTCGGTGAGCGCCACTACCGACGCCAGAGGCGTGGTTTTCAGCAGAATGGTGAATTCGTTGACCAGCATGGGCAGAGCGGCGTGCATCACCTGCGGATTGATCACATACCACCACGTCATCACGCGACTTAAACCCAACGTGCGTGCGGCTTCACGCTGACCCCTCGTCACCAGGCTTTGATTCACCCGGAGAATCTCCGCAACATAGGCGCCGCTGTTCATGCCGATTGCCAGCACGGCGGCCAGCATTGGCTGGCCGCCGAGGCCCAGGCGCGGCAAGGTGAAAAACACCACAAACAGCTGTACGATTGCCGGTGTACCGCGCATCAGGCTGACATAAAGCCGCCCAACGGCGCGCCACGGCCAGGCGCGGCGAAGCTGAAGAAAACAGATGAGCTGTCCCAGCACAAGACTGAGCAGCGCCGCCAGCACGGTTAGGATTAGCGTCATCAGCAGGCCGCGTCCTAATTCCGGCAGTGCGGCCAGCACCTGTTCATCCAGTCCCGGCATGGGCTACCCCTCGCCAAAAGCCGACAGGTTTTCCGCCGCCGACAGACGCAGCGGCGCCGGTTTATCATTGCCCTCGATGCCGGTACAGCAGGCCGATACGATGAACAACGTATCCATCACCACGCGGCAGGTGATGCTATCTCCCGGCTGCGTGCGGTTGATTTCCGGCAAGATTTCCCCTTCACGGGTCAGATGGACGTGCATAAACAGGTTGATGGGATCCGGCAGTTTAGGCACCGACATGCCCAGGCGCGCCAAGTCTCCATTCACCGCTTCAATGCAGCCTTGGCCCTGATAACCGCGCTCCGCCAGCCACGGGCGAGTGGAGCCCGGCAACAGCAAGTCATGACGTTTTACGCTGTCTTTGCCAAGCACCATCATCGGACGACGCCGGTTGTTCACCAGCCGCATCCCCGAACCCAGCAGATAGCTGTTGCTGAACACGCGGGTGTGATGCACAGAGAGCCACACGGCGGGATCGGCCAGACTAAAGCCGAATAAAGATGCCACCGCCCCTTCTCCCATAGCGGTAATTCGCAGCAGTTGACCGCGCAGCACGGGGATCGAACCCGCTTCCCCCGCTTTAACGTTGACCGGCGCGGCAAGTGAACGTACTTCATTTTCGGCCCAGGCTTCACGCATTAACAACATGCCGTACCTCCTCGTCATAACCGTTGCCGATTTTTATCTCAATGGGTGTTACCTGCAAACCGTTGCCGGGAATGATGTCCTGCGGGCAGGACGAGACCGCACAAATCAGATCGCAGAGCGCTTCAAATACAATATGGTCACCCGCTTTGCTGTTGGGATCGGTGACTTCCATGCGGCCATCGGCGGTAACCGGCCCGTTCTGGAATAGGTTGAACGGTTCCGGCAGGCTAAAGTAAGTCACGCCATGTGCTTTCATACCTTCGAGCAGGTTATCGACGCAGTTACGATGGCCCTCCACGCCGAAATCGATACTGTAGCGGGTGCGATCGCAGGCGGGCACATTGGCATCGTGAATGCCGATGGTATCGGCGACGATGCGCAACATAGGGCGGGTTTCACTGGACCAAAGCGCATCCCCCGGCTTGAAAAACAGCGCGCGAAGATGCTGGCGCGTATGTACTGGGGAGAGTTTTTCATTAAGGTCATCAGCGTTGACCGCCACAAAATCGGCGGCCTGCTGTCCTTCGGCGTCAATGACGGTTATGAATTGCCCCTTGTTCACACGGAAGGTTTTACCGTGACCCGCGGGCACCGTCAGCGTTGATTGACACATAAGTTACTCCTGAGGAATAAAATTGCTTTCGGGCACGGTAAAGGTGGTGCCGAGATACTGTTTTTGCAGAGCGGCGAGTTCGCCATCTTTCTGCATTGTCAGGATGTGTTCGCTGATGGCTTTGTTCAGGCTGATGTCATCTTTACGCGTTGCCCAAGCCATCCACTGGGATGGACCGGCTTCCCCCACCTGTACCACTTTGTTAGGGTATTTTTTCACGATCGGCGCCAGTACCGAGATATCGTCAAACACAAAGTCGGCGCGTTTGGTCATCAGGGTGCTGACGGTTTGATCCAGCGTATCGACGCTGATGATGGTGATGGGCTTCTTGCCTTCCTTGCTCAGCGTCTCGTTAAAGCCTTTGAGCAACTGCTCCGGCACACTGGCGCTTTTCACCGCGCCCCGCAGGCCTGAAAGATCTTCAGCAGCCACCGTTTTACCGTTGAATGTTTTCGCTTCGCTTTCACGAACCAGTACGCCATTAACGGTTTTGCTGTACGGCGTGGTGAACAGCACTTTCTTGGCACGCTCGGCGGTAACGTTAAGAGACGAACCTTCGGCATTGAACGAGCCGGAAATCAGTCCCGGCAGAATGCCGCTGAAGGCGGTTTTCTGAAACTCCAGTTTCACGCCGAGGTCTTTGGCGAAAGACTCCATGATAGCCACGCTGTAGCCGGTGATCTCGCCTTTATCATTGGTGAACTCATAAGGCGGAAAGGTGGGATCGATGCCGACCGTGATTTTGCCGCTGCTTTTGATATCCGACAGCGTGTCGGCCTGAGCGGTTGTTGCTGCGCCAAGGGTGAGCAATGTGGCGATCAGCAGCGCTGTTTTTTTCATTATGGTGATTCCCTGAGATGGGTGAATGGTCATGAACGACCGAGCAGTTTTCATGCCAGCTTTACTCTGGGCATAGAGATGAATTGAGCTTAGAAACCGCTTTTTCTCAAGGAATCAATAAGAAATATAAGTTTCAATTATTGTAATTTATATTTCTATGGTTTCACAGAGATGGACAACAAAGCGGCGTCGGATCCTGCCGCTGCACTTGTTTGGTGAGAAAATGATTATATCGTGCACCAATGGATACATCATTCCAGTTCGTCGAGGCTCTGATGCAGAGCTTCAATGGCGGCGAGATGGTCGTTGCTGACTTTGCCCATGCTGCGTGCCACCAGTGAACAGAGCAGATTGCAAACGGCGGACAGCGACACGGTGCTGTCGAAAATCAAGCTGCCGTCGGTATGGCAGCGCAATACCCAGCGCGCATGCTTCGCCGGCTTGCCGGCCAGCACGTCGGAGATATAGAGCATGGGCACGCCAAGTTCCTGAAGGGTATTCATTGCGGCTTCCAGCGCGGGCATACGCCGCCGCAGGCCGACGCAAATGACCATATCCTGCGGACCGAGCGCGGCCATATGCTCAGCCAGTGAATCGCCGGCACGGGGCAGCAAGCGTACGTCTGGATGAACGTGAACCAGATCGCGATAGATCAGCATCGCAATGGTTTGACTATGGCGCCAGCCCATCACCACCACGCGACGCGCTTTTGCAATTGCATCAACACAGGCCTCCAACTGGTGGCTTTCCAGCGAACGGAAGGTGTTAACCAGGTTGGTAACCTCTTTCTCCAGATGGCTTTGCATCAAACTGTCGAGGGGCGAAGAGTTAGGCGCGGCCTGCAGATAAAGGGGAGAGCCGCTGTTCTGCATATCCCGCGCCTGACGGCGTGCGGCATCGTAGCTTTCATAGCCGAGGTGCCGGAAGAAACGCGTCGCGGTGGCTTTGGATACGCCCGCGCTTTGCGCCAGTTCGGTTGCGGTGTTCATCGCCAACTGGCCGGGCGCCGCCAATAAGACATCGGCTAAACGCTGTTCGTGCAACGAGAGCTGATCCCAGTGTTGCCGGATACGGCCTTCCAGCGATGCCGTTTTTACGCTCATGAATGATCCCTGATATGGAAAAGTCTCATCCTGCACAGAACATGCCGTGTTGTCATCTGGAATCTGCTTCTCACAACCGGTCGAACAGCTCGGTTTCGCGCCGATTGCGCTAGGGCCGCTCAAGGAAGGCGGTTTGCTCGTCCAAGCCAGGGGGCAATCCCTGGGGTAGACTGATCTTTAAGGATCTCGTCAAGTTCAAATAGCGGCCTGTGACGACAAAGTCACAGGCCGCTAAACGATCATAAGGACCGAAAAAATCGTTAGACATTGAACAGGAAGTTCATCACATCGCCGTCTTTGACGATATATTCCTTGCCTTCGGAGCGCATCTTGCCGGCTTCTTTAGCCCCTTGCTCGCCTTTGTAATTGATAAAGTCGTCAAAGGCGATGGTCTGGGCGCGGATAAAGCCCTTTTCAAAATCGGTATGAATCTTACCCGCCGCCTGCGGGGCGGTGGCGCCCACCGGAATGGTCCAGGCGCGCACTTCTTTGACCCCGGCGGTAAAATAGGTTTGCAGATTGAGCAGCTCATAGCCGGCGCGGATCACGCGGTTCAGCCCCGGCTCTTCCAGGCCCAGCTCAGCCATGAATTCGGCTCGTTCGTCTTCTTCCAATTCGGCGATATCGGATTCCACCGCCGCGCAGACCGGCACCACCACCGAGCCCTCGGCTTCGGCAATCTTGCGCACCGTATCCAGGTATGGATTGTTGTCGTAGCCGTCTTCATTGACGTTGGCGATATACATGGTGGGTTTCAGCGTAAGGAAACTCAGGTAGCGGATGGCCGCTTTTTCTTCATCGGTGAGGTTCAGCGTGCGCAGCATGCCGGCCTCGCTCAGGTGGGGCAGGCATTTTTCCAGCGCGGCCAGCTCGATTTTGGCGTCTTTATCGCCGCCTTTGGCGCGCTTTTGCACCCGGAACAGCGCCCGTTCGCAGGCTTCCAGATCCGATAGCGCCAGCTCGGTGTTAATGACGTCGATATCCTCCGCCGGGTCGACCTTGCCCGCCACGTGGATGATATTATCGTTTTCAAAGCAGCGTACAACGTGACCGATGGCCTCGGTCTCGCGAATGTTGGTCAGGAATTGGTTGCCCAGTCCTTCGCCTTTCGACGCCCCTTTTACCAGTCCGGCGATATCCACGAATTCCATGGTGGTGGGAACGATACGCTGCGGTTTAACGATAGCGGACAGCTGGTCCAGGCGGACATCGGGCATCGGCACCACGCCGGTATTCGGCTCAATGGTGCAGAATGGGAAATTTGCCGCCTCGATTCCCGCTTTGGTCAACGCATTAAACAGCGTGGACTTGCCCACGTTCGGCAGACCCACAATTCCGCATTTGAAACCCATGGTTAACTCACCTTAAATAGCTTTATTATCAATTGGTTAATATTGGCCGCATCATAAACCACAGCCCAAGGCATTATTATACACACAAACCGTCTATAACTCGATTGCCCGCAAGACGCCGGGCTGCTGGGCGGGTCATTCGGCTTTGAAGGTGTGCAGACGGTTCATGGCTTTGACCGCGCCGTCGGCGATTAATATCGGCGTGCATTTCACCGCCTCGTCAATAGCCTTATCTATCAGGCCCTGTTCGCTTAACGGCGGTCTGCCCAGGACAAAACCCACCACTTTATTTTTATCGCCGGGATGGCCGATACCGATGCGCAGGCGGTGGAATTGCTGGGTATTGCCCAGGCAGCTGATGATGCTTTTCAAGCCGTTATGGCCGCCGGCCCCCAAGCTTAAGGCGGGCGTTGCCCGGCGGCAAATCCAGCTCGTCATGGGCCACCAGGATCTCTTCGGGTAAAATGCGGTAAAAGTCGCCATTGCCGCCACCGCTTTGCCGCTCAGGTTCATGAACGTGGTGGGCACCAGTAAGCGGATATCCTGGCCGGCGATAAGCAGGCGGGCGGTGTAGCCGTAAAATTTGCTCTCTTCCTTAAGGTCGAGGCGGGAGTTCCGGGCCAGCGCATCCACATACCAGGCACCGGCATTGTGCCGGGTCGCGGCGTATTCCGCACCGGGATTGGCCAGACCCACAATTAATTTGATAGACATGACATTTACATTCTCACTATGTACAGCTTTTTGACGGATTAAAGGCGTGGCGCTATGCCTGATATCGCTGCTACCTGGCGATTTACAAGAAAATCCGGCGCTTATAATAGCAGATTTCAACGCCGGTATTTCACGGCTGCGGCGGGACCTTCACGAACCCTGGCAGACGTCCCCGGATCGCAATAAAAGTGCAATAAGACAGGTCCTATTGTGTATAATAAAAATTACCCCTCGGCAGAGCTAACACCACCTTCAGTGAGTGCCGGAGATAAGCGCCGGAGAGGGGGCCCCTTTTAAGCCTCGGCCTTGTGCCGGGGCTTTTTTTATCAGGCGATTGCGCCTCACTCCCAGGCGGCCAGTGAATCTGGTTAATCGATGCATCCGTTACCTTTTGATACACTCTATAATTTGATATGTCTTAGCTGACATAATTTTATTTCTGTTGCCTTGGCGAGGACAGGGCCGTTCTGTGCCCGGGCCTTTTAATGACTGCCATTTCGCCGTATGGCATGGACTGAATTGAAAACTGAAAAGTGTTTAATTGTATGACCAAATCTTGACATTGTGATCGGAGGCACGATGTTCATCACCCCTTGCTGACTATACTTTAACCAGTAGGACTCAATGAGATACAAGATTGCCGATTTCATTGATGAACCCGGAGGTGGACGATGAAACGTAAATCAGCATTAATGATGGGTAATGGTTTAATGGGCGTCGGGATGGTCATGATGATAGCCGGGCTCGCCTGTTCAGTCATGAATCAATTACCACAATTACATATGAATCCGCTGCTGGCCAACGGCGCTATAATGGGCATATTTATCGGAGCGCTGCTGTGGTTGACCGGTGCCCGTGTGGGCGGTCATGAACGCGTCACCGACCGTTACTGGTGGCTGCGCAGGTTTGACGAACGCTGCCGCCGCGCCGGCCATCATTTACCCAAATAACCAACCCCTGCATCGTTGCTGCCATAGGGTTGCGCAATCATCATGACTTGCGCCCGAAAAGCGTAAGAGCTTGTCCCCTTGTCCCGAACTTGTCTCGCAGGTTCGGGCTGATTTTTTTACGGGCGGGTCCAGAGCGCCCGCCTAGCGCAAATTTTTAACGTTTAAAACCCTGCTGCATCAATGCTCAAACATGGCGGAAATTGATTCTTCATTGCTGATACGGCGTATGGCTTCAGCCAGCATGCCTGACAATGTCAAGGTACGGACATTGGGCAAGGCTTTAATAGCGGGCGACAAGGGAATCGTATCGCAAACAATCACTTCATCAATAACCGAGCTTCTGATATTGTCAATGGCATTGCCGGAAAAGATAGGATGGGTGGCATAGGCGAAAACACGCTTGGCGCCACGATCCTTCAGCGCTTCAGCCGCCTTGCACAAGGTGCCGCCGGTATCGATCATGTCGTCAACCAAAACACAGTCACGGTTCGCCACGTCGCCGATGATATGCATCACCTGCGAAACATTGGCGCGGGGACGGCGTTTATCGATGATGGCCATATCGGTATCATTGAGCAATTTGGCAATAGCGCGGGCACGAACCACGCCGCCGATATCCGGTGAAACGACGATGGGGTTTTCCAATTCCTGCTGCAACATGTCTTCCAGCAGGATCGGGCTACCGAACACGTTATCCACCGGCACATCGAAAAAGCCCTGAATCTGTTCGGCGTGCAGGTCAACCGTCAGAACACGATCGACCCCCACGCTTGACAAAAAGTCGGCCACGACTTTTGCGGTGATGGGTACACGGGCGGAACGTACGCGACGATCCTGGCGGGCATAGCCAAAGTAAGGGATAACGGCGGTGATGCGTCCGGCGGAGGCCCGGCGCAACGCATCGACCATGACCACCAGTTCCATCAGGTTATCGTTGGTTGGCGCACAGGTGGATTGGATAATGAAAATATCCCCACCGCGCACGTTCTCATTGATTTGCACGCTGACTTCGCCGTCGCTGAAGCGACCCACAGCGGCGTCCCCTAGGCTGGTGTATAAACGGTTGGCAATACGTTGTGCTAGTTCCGGGGTGGCGTTACCAGCAAAAAGCTTCATATCAGGCACGAGAAGAACCTCAGGCTTGCGTCCAGAGAAGGTATTGCACAGGATAACACTCGGGACTGGAGCGCCATACGGGGCAATGCCACACGGGTAAAATCTCAATTCGCCCCGGCCAACGTGTCATGTAATGGAGAAACGTTGACGCCACGAGTTACAAAACCATGCATCCATGCCGGGGCTTGCTCAAGCACCTGGCGGGCATCGGTCTCGGTATCGAATTCAGCGAATACACAAGCGCCGGTGCCAGTCAGTCGCGACGGCGCGTATTCTAACAGCCATGAAAGATGCTGTTCAACCTCGTAAAAATGTTTTCTTGCGATTGGTTCACAAACATTCTGAAACGGCTCACGTAATAAGGTCTCCAGAGAGCGTGCCGGCGAGTCTCTTTTCAACGCCGGATCGGCAAAGATAACCGGGGTGGAAACGGACACCGGCGGCATCGCCACCAGATACCATTTCTCCGGCGGCGAGGCAGGAGTCAATATTTCCCCGATACCCTCGGCAAACGCCGCGCGGCCCCGCACGAACACCGGCACGTCGGCGCCCAGGGATAACCCGAGACGGGCCAATTCCATGTTATCCAGCCCACATTGCCACAAATTATTGAGGGCTACCAGCACCGTTGCCGCGTTGGATGAGCCGCCCCCCAATCCGCCCCCCATCGGCAGCCGTTTCTCCAACCATATATCGGCGCCGGGCCGGGAAAATTTATTTTTTGCCGCAAGAGGATGGCGCCGCAATAATTCCGCGGCCCGCACGATGAGATTATCCTCTGCCGCCACGCCGGGAAGCGGAGTAAGCAGCCGAACGACGCCGGTGTTCACCGGCTCGATGGTAAGCTGGTCGCCGTAGTCGAGAAACTGAAACAGCGTTTGCAGCAGATGGTAGCCGTCGGCCCGGCGACCGGTGATATAGAGAAATAAATTGAGTTTGCCCGGTGACGGCCAGCGATGAATCATTTCAGGTCCCAGCTATCCATTCTGAGCTTGATCCGCTGATCGCCCTGGCGAAGCTCCATATTGGCCGGCATCGCCGGCTGCGTGCCGTCGCGATAGTCCTGGTAGGTCACCGTCCAGGACTGCCCGTTCCGGCTGTAGTTAACCTGCTTGAGCAATCCCCTGTCATCCAGGGTGAAGTCCTGCGCGTCCCCCGGCAGCCCGAGCATCCACTTGCGAAGATTATCCAAAGGGATGTCCATCCCGGTCAGCTTATGGATCATCAGCTGGGCATCGTCGCTGACATATTTTTTGCCCTCGCTGTTAATCACCTGGGCCACGCCTGGCTGAACGCTGAGATCCATTTCGGTGCTGCCCAGGGGACTGGTGAGCAGCAGCCGATAGCGGTCGGGACCGGTTTGCTGCCAGTTGAACCGGGCATAGACCTTTTGCCGGGTGGAAATATAGGCAAAGGAACCGCGCGTTTGATAATGCGTTAATTGTGATACCGCTTGTTCATGTTGCCGCCATTCCGGCGAGGTTTGGCTCTTTGCCGGACCGGTGGGCGTATGAACGCTACACGCCGCCAGGAGCAGGGCGGCCAGCGGGAGGACCCGGAAACAGGCTGAAATACGCTTCGGCATGGGGAACAGCTTCCTTAATTATTTGTTGGTTTTATGGTTTTCATCACGCTAACGGACCGCTAGGATAGCGTCAATTTCTTTGATAGGTGGTATTTTAATCCCACACAATATATATAGTTTAACAAGCTAAACAGTCTAATGGTGCGAAAATGCGGTGCGACTTTTATTGAAAGCCGGCATCAAGTAGAATGCACCTAAACCATAACCATACAATTACTCGTATTATTTATTAGCCGTATTCTATGACTTTGCTGGCCTTAGGCATCAACCATAAAACAGCGCCGATCGCACTTCGCGAGCGGGTGGCATTTGCACCCGATACCCTTGATCAGGCCCTGGCAAGCTTGCTTCAGCAGCCGCTGGTGCAGGGTGGTGTCGTGCTGTCCACGTGTAACCGCACCGAATTATACCTCAGTGTGGACCAGCAAGAGAATCATCCGCAAGCGAATCCCCAGGAAACCGTTCTCCAGGAAAAATTGATACGATGGCTGTGTGATTATCACCAACTTTCCCCCGAAGACCTGCGCCAAAGCCTGTACTGGCGCTTAGGCGATGAGGCGGTCAGCCATCTGATGCGGGTGGCCAGCGGGCTGGATTCGCTGGTGCTGGGTGAACCGCAGATCCTCGGGCAGGTGAAAAAAGCCTTTGCCGATTCCCAGCGCGGCCATGTCCAAGCGGGCGAACTGGAACGCATGTTCCAGAAAGCCTTTTCCGTGGCCAAGCGGGTACGCACCGAAACCGAGATAGGCTCCAACGCCGTGTCGGTGGCCTTTGCCGCCTGTACCCTGGCCCGGCAGATATTCGAATCCCTTGCCGAGGTGACGGTGCTCCTGGTGGGCGCGGGTGAGACCATCGAACTGGTGGCGCGGCATCTGCGCGAGCATAAGGTCAAATCCCTGATTATCGCCAATCGCACCCTGGAGCGGGCCCGGCGCCTGGCGGATCGGGTGGGGGCCGAGGTTATCGGCCTGGAGGATATCGACGATATGCTTGCCAAAGCCGATATCATCATCAGCTCCACTGCCGGCACCCTCCCTATCATCGGCAAGGCCATGGCCGAGAGGGCCATGAAGCTGCGCCGAAATCAGCCGATGCTGCTGGTGGATATCGCGGTTCCGCGGGATATTGAGCCGGACGTGGGCAAGATTCCCAACGCCTATCTTTATACGGTGGACGACCTGCAGGCCATCATCGAAAAAAACATGGCTCAGCGGCAATCCGCCGCCGTCAAGGCGGAAGCCATCGTTGAGCAGGAATGTCTTGATTTCATGGGCTGGCTGCGCGGGCAGAACGCGGTGGAAACCATTCGCGATTACCGCAGCCAGGCCGATACCCTGCGAGCCGATATCGAGGCGCGCGCCCTGGCCGCCCTTAGTCTCGGCGCCGACCCGCAAGACGTGATCCGGGAAATGAGTCATCGCTTGACCAACCGCCTTATCCACGCTCCAACCAAATCGCTGCAACAGGCCGCCCGCGACGGTGACGTCCAGCGGCTGCAAATCCTGCGGGACAGTCTGGGACTGGACTAGCTCATTATACTTACAAGGTAAAACCACCATCCATGAAGCCTTCTATTGTTGCCAAACTGGAAGCGTTACAAGAGCGCCAGGAAGAAGTCGAGGTTCTCCTCGGCGATCCCGGCGTCATTACCGATCAGGAGCGTTTTCGCGCGCTGTCCCGGGAGTATGCGCAACTGACCGATGTTACGGCGTCCTTTCAGCGCTGGCGGCATGTGCAAGACGATATCGACACGGCGGAAACGCTGCTGGACGATCCGGAAATGCGCGATATGGCGCAAGATGAGCTGAAACAGGCCAAAGCGCTGCAGGAAGAGCTGGAGCGTGAGCTGCAACTGCTTTTGCTGCCCAAGGATCCTGATGACGAACGAGGCTGCTTTCTGGAAGTCCGTGCGGGCACCGGCGGTGACGAAGCCGCCATCTTTGCCGGCGATCTCTTTCGCATGTACAGCCGTTACGCCGAAGCGCGCCGCTGGCGTATCGAAATCATCAGCGCCAGCGACGGCGAGCAGGGCGGTTACAAAGAGGTCATCGCCAAAATCGAGAACGACGGCGCCTACGGCCAGCTTAAATTCGAATCCGGCGGCCACCGGGTACAGCGGGTGCCGGAAACCGAATCCCAGGGCCGCATTCATACCTCCGCCTGCACGGTAGCGGTGATGCCGGCCATTCCTGAAGAAGAGTTGCCGGTAATCAACCCCGGCGATTTGCGCATTGACACCTTCCGTTCCTCCGGCGCCGGCGGACAGCATGTCAATACCACTGATTCCGCCATCCGCATTACCCACTTGCCCACCGGGCTGGTGGTGGAATGCCAGGATGAGCGCTCACAGCACAAGAACAAAGCCAAAGCGCTGGCGGTGCTGGGCGCCCGCCTGCGTGCCGCTGAAATACACCGGCGCCAGTTGGAAGAGGCGTCGACCCGCCGCAATTTGCTGGGCAGCGGCGACCGGTCCGATCGCATCCGCACCTATAATTTCCCGCAGGGGCGGGTGACGGATCATCGTATCGGCCTGACGCTGTATCGGCTGGATGAAGTTATCGAAGGCAAGCTTGATATGCTTATCCAGCCGATTATGCAGGAGTATCAGGCCGATCAGCTGGCGGCGCTGGCGGATCAGTCCTGATGGAGATACGCGAGTGGCTCAACGTCGCCACCCGGCGACTGGCGGCTGGGGAAAGCCCCAAACGGGACGCCGAGATTTTGCTCGGTTTCGTGATTGGTCGCCCGCGTACCTGGCTGCTGGCCTTTGACGAAACGCCGCTGACGCCGCCGCAGGTTTCCCTGCTGACGGACCTGCTGGCGCGGCGCGAGGCCGGCGAGCCCATCGCTTATCTTACCGGCGAGCGGGAATTCTGGTCACTCAGGCTCAAAGTCTCGCCGGTGACGCTGATACCGCGACCCGATACCGAATGCCTGGTTGAGCAGGCCCTGGCGCTGGTACAAGAGCCGCAGGCGGATGTGCTCGATTTGGGCACCGGCACCGGCGCCATTGCGCTGGCGCTGGCGAGCGAACGTCCGGGCTGGCGGCTCACCGGCATCGACGTGCAGGCCGGGGCAGTGGCCCTGGCGCGGGAGAACGCGCGCTGCCTCGGTTTGACCAATGCCGCATTCGCAACGGGAAGTTGGTTTAAATCATTGCAGGGACAGCGCTATACCCTTATTGTGAGTAACCCCCCCTATATTGATGCCGAAGACCCGCATTTAGGCCGTGGCGATGTTCGTTTCGAGCCGCGCGGCGCACTGGTGGCGGCGTCCTCGGGGCTGGCGGACCTGGCGAGCATTATCAACGGCGCCGGCGGTCATTTGCACCCTGGGGGCTGGCTGGCGCTGGAGCATGGCTGGCAACAGGGCGAGGCTGTGCGCGGCCTGTTGTCCCGGGCCGGTTTTGATCGGGTAGGCAGCCGGAACGACTATGGCGGCAATGAACGTGTTTCAATGGGACAATGGCCGGTGTAAGACGCCGATCATGACGATGATGATGGAGCAATGATGAGTGCTTACATGGCAATCAAGTACTTTCATTTAACGACGGTATGGACCTTCCTTTCATTTTTTTCCCCGCGCCTTTACCGGCGCTGGCCCGTTTTTATATTTATTACCGTCTGGCAACCAGCAAACAGTCTTTGCTGACAGGATTACTATGAGTAATATTGCGGATTTTGAATACAACCTCTCACCGCTTAGCGAGGGTGTCATGCGTATCTCTCTTGCCATCCGCCAGGACTTCCCCGCCGAGAGCGTCCGCCAGCAGCTGGCAAAGCTGACAGGAGAGGCGCGGGAATATATCCCCGAGGATATGCGGCCGGACCAACAGCTCGATTTATTGCTGAATCTATTTTACCGAATCTGGGGCTTTGGCGGAGTGGGGGGCGTTTACCGTCTCTCTGACGCGCTATGGCTGGATCGGGTGCTGGAGCGCCGCCAGGGGCTGCCCACCTCCCTGGGTATCATTCTGCTGCATATCGCCCAGGGCCTGGGAATTCCCCTGTTGCCGGTAATATTCCCCACCCAGATGATCCTGCGCGCCGGTTGGCTGGACGGCGAAATGTGGCTTATTAATCCCATCAACGGAGATACCCTGGATGAACATACCCTGGACATCTGGCTGCGCGGCAATATCGGCACCGGTATAGAGCTGGTGGACGAAGATCTGGAGGAAGCGGACAACGGCACGGTGGTGCGAAAACTGCTGGATACCCTGAAATCCGCGCTGATGGATGAAAAACAGATGGAGCTGGCACTGGGCGCCAGCGAGGCCATGCTGGAATTCGATCCCGACGATCCTTATGAAATACGCGATCGCGGTTTGATTTATGCGCAGCTGGAATGCGATCATGTTGCATTATCCGATCTCAATTATTTCGTTGAGCAGTGTCCTGAAGACCCCATAAGCGAAATGATCAAAGTACAGATCCATTCAATTGAGCAGAAATCGGTGACGCTGCATTAATATCTATTACGCTATACCCTGGATAATTCGAGTTGCGGCAAAGCCCGCGTACCCGCAACTTGGAGTATGACGGCTATATAGCGCCGCGGTTCGATTTATGATAATAAGGCCCTGATATGAAGCAAAAAACAGTTAATATTGGCGAAATTCCCGTAGCAAACGATCGCCCCTTTGTCCTGTTCGGCGGCATGAATGTGCTCGAGTCCCGCGAACTGGCCATGCGTATCTGCGAACACTACGTTACCGTCACGCAAAAACTCGCCATACCTTACGTGTTCAAGGCATCATTTGACAAAGCCAACCGCTCCTCTATCCACTCCTATCGCGGTCCGGGGCTGGAGGAGGGTATGAAAATCTTCCAGGAGCTCAAAGCGCAGTTCGGCGTCAAAATCATTACCGACGTGCACGAAGCGGCGCAGGCGCAAACGGTGTCCGAGGTGGTGGATGTGATTCAGCTGCCGGCGTTTTTAGCCCGCCAGACCGATTTGGTGGAGGCCATGGCCCGCACCGGCGCGGTGATCAACGTGTAGAAGTCGCAGTTTATCAGCCCTTCCCAGGTGGGAAATATCGTCGATAAATTTCACGAAGCCGGTAATGACCAGGTTATCCTGTGCGACCGCGGCAGTAATTTCGGCTACGACAACCTGGTGGTGGATATCCTGGGTTTTAACGTGATGAACCGCGTTTCCGGCGGCTGTCCGGTGATTTTTGACGTTACCCATGCCCTGCAAACCCGCGACCCGTTCGGCGCCGCTTCAGGCGGTCGCCGCGCACAGGTGGCGGAACTGGCCCGCGCCGGCATGGAGGTGGGCATCGCCGGCCTGTTTATCGAAGCGCATCCGGCTCCGGAGCATGCCAAATGCGACGGCCCCTCGGCTCTGCCGCTGGATAAGCTTGAGCCTTTCCTGGTGCAGATGAAAGCCATTGATGAGCTGGTGAAAAGCTTCCCGGCGCTGGATACCAGCCGGTAAGATAAGCGGGGGATACCTAGGCCGGCGATCGTCGATCGCGCAATGAAGTGTTAAAGGGAAACCGTGCTGATGGGGTCGAAGCGGGCGTGGTTTTACCGCCCGCCGGAGCGCCCCACAGCGCGGTAAGCCCGCCATCACCGTACGTGCACCAACCCCGTTAAAGAGAGCTCTACCGTGGCGCGCTGCGGATCGGAATACCGCCCATCAGGCGACGGCGGGCTTTGTTTCCGCCAGTTCCTGCAATGCCTGGGTCAGCGTCGGATAAAACGCCAGCCGGCCCTCGATGGGATGGATATTGGCTCGGGCCAGGGTTTTCAGCGGCCCAAAAGGAATATCGGTGACGATAAGCTGTTTATCCGCCGCCAGGTGTTCACTGAAACGCACAAACGCCTGCAGACCGCCGGCATCCAATACCGGAACCGCATCCCACTGCAGGACAATAAGCCGATCGTCGCGGGTCAACACCGCCAGTTCATCAAAAATGCGCTCGGCGGCGGCAAAAAACAGCGGCCCGTTAATCCGGAACACCCGATATTGCCCGGCGGCGCTTTGCGGCAGCTCGCTGATGCGGGTCATACTGGCGATACGGCGCATAAACAGCAGCGAAGCCAGGACAATACCCACGGTGATGGCGATGACCATATCGAAAAGCACCGTCAGGGACATACACAACAGCATGACCGCGATATCGTCCTTCGGCGCCCGCCGCAGCAGGTAAATAACCTTGCGCGCCTCGCTCATGTTCCAGGCCACCAGCAGCAGCAGGGCCGCCATGGCCGACATCGGCAGATAGGACAAGGCGGGAGCCAGTATCAGCAGCGCCAGCAGCACCAAACCCGAATGGACCAGCGAAGAGACCGGCGACGTCGCGCCGGCCCTGACATTGGCCGCCGAACGCGCGATGGCGGCGGTGGCGGTAATGCCGCCGAAAAAGGGTGCGACGATATTTCCCAGGCCCTGGCCAATCAGCTCGTTATTGGACTGATGTTTAATGCCGGTCATCCCGTCGAGCACCACGGCGCATAATAACGATTCAATAGCCCCCAGCATCGCCATGGAAAACGCCGCCGGTAAAAGAGCCGAAATGGTGTGCCAGTCAAACGCCATTGGCTGGCCGTGGGCATCCGGCAGGTTCCAGGGCAATATCCACTGCGGCAAAATGGGCGGGATGCCCTGACCGTGGGCACCGTTTGCCAGCACATAACCGAACCGGGTACCGATAGTGGCCACCGGCAAATGAAATGCCCATAGCACCACCATGACGCCGGAGCCAATCAATAGCGCCGGCAGGTGCGCCGGGAGACGAATACCCAGGCGCGGCCAGTAGACCAGTACCGCCATGGTGGCCACCCCCACCAAGGTGTCGCCGAGGTTGAAGGTGGGTAATGCTCCTACCAGCGCCGCCAGCTTGCCGAGATACTCCGCCGGTATCGTGTTGAGCTGAAGACCGAAAAAATCCTTTATCTGCATGGTGCCGATGGTGATGCCTATGCCGGAGGTAAAACCCAGCGTCACCGGCAGGGGAATAAATTCGATAAGCTTACCCAGCCGGGCGAACCCCATAAACATCAGGATCAGTCCGGAGAGCAGGGTGGCAATGAGCAATCCCGCCAGGCCGAACTGTTGCGACACCGGATAAAGGATCACCACAAAAGCGGCGGTGGGGCCGGAGACGCTGAAGCGCGATCCGCCGAACAGGGCGATAATGATACCGGCAACGGCGGAAGTATACAGACCGTATTGCGGCGCGACGCCGCTGCCGATGGCCAAAGCCATGGAAAGGGGGATGGCGATAATGCCGACCGTGACCCCGGCGATAGTATCTTTGATAAGGCGCTGTAAACTATAGGGCTCTTTCCAGCAGGCTTCAATAAGGGCACTGAACGGGCGGATACCGGTAAATATATGACTTTTCATTGGAACGACGAACCAAAACGTAACTGAGGCGGGCCGTGGGTCCGTCTTGAAGGAGTATTAAAATAACAGTTTTTACAAGGGTAAAACCAGTGAAAACTTTATCGCGCCTGAAAAAAGAGCCTTCTCCCGGCCCGACGGCCGGGGATGTTAACGGAATATCAAGAGTTGGGGCCCGCCAAGGCCACGCCGGAAGAGGGGGTCACAGCATCAGCGTCATCAGGTAGGCGCCGAATAACGCTAAATGAGCGGTGCCGTTCAGCACGTTGGTGCGCCCGGTGGAAAATGAGATTTGGCACAGAATCAGGGCGGTGGACAGTACCACGATTTGCGACAGATCCAGACCGAAGGCCAAGGGATGGTCGGTGAGGATGGAGATCACCGTCACCGTCGGCACGGTAAGGGAGATGGTGGCCAGTACCGAGCCGAAAAACAGATTCATTGCCCGCTGCACCTGGTTTTTCAGCACAGCCTTGATGGCACCCAATCCTTCCGGCGAGAGGATAAGCAAGGCCACCAGAAAGCCGGTGAACTGCGGCGGGGCATTCAGATCGCCAAGCAATTGTTCCAGCGGCCCGGCGTTGAACTTGGTAACCGATACCACCGCCAGCAAATGAACGATTAACCAGCCGGCATGCCATGTGGAGCTGTGGGCGGAAGGCTTACCGTGGGCGTCGTCGTCGCCGTCTTCATGCTCATACACGAACCATTTCTGGTGCGTTTTGGTTTGGATGACCAGGAACACGCCATACATGGCCGCGGAAATCGCGGCGGCGAACAGGGCCTGGGCCGTGCTGAAATTACCTTTCGGCAAGGCGGCGGGCAGCACCAACACGATAATCGCCAGCGGCACAATGGCCATCAGGTATTGCTTGATACCCGCCAGATTAACGAACTGGGTGGCGAACTTGCGTCCTCCCAGCAATAGAGAGAAACCCACCAGGCCGGTGGTGACAATCATGATGACGGAAAACAAGGTATCACGCATGATGGCAGGCGAAGCGTTGCCGGTGGCCATCAGCGCTGAAATCAGGCTGACCTCGAGTATCACCACCGACAGGCTTAATATCAGCGAGCCGAAGGGCTCGCCCAGCCGGTGGGCCAGCACATCCGCATGGCGCACCACGTTAAAGGCGCTCACCAGGATAGCCGCCAAAGCCAGCAGATTGATAACCAGAGTAGAGTAAAAAGTGGAGGCGGAACCCCAAAATATCAATATTGCCAGCGCGGCGAGGGGAAATAACAGGGTATATTCTTTATGGCGTGTTTTGATCCCTTGTTCGGACGACTTCATAATAGGTAATCTCCTTGCAGGTAAGGCTGGTTACCGGACGGTGAATTAATCGGGTTTCAGCATTTATCGTCTGGAGAATATTAACAGAAAAAAATGCGAAATATGTCAAGATATGTATAAAATGAACGTTAAAAAAAAATAATGGGGGAAACCGGTAAAAAAACCTCTTTTTCATCGCAATTTAATAGAATAAACACACCTTTGATATATTAAAAATATTTAATTATTTCCTATTAAACGGCATGTTAAGCCAAAAAGTCGCTGAATCTGCCTGTCAAATACAATTCCCAATCTGCCGGCTTAAAAAGCCGCTTCTTATAATACGCTGCCGCCTGCCGTTTGGCTTACGTCGGCATTTGCCGCTACACTTTAATGAGATTGAGCCAGGAGGACCCTATGCCTTACAAATCTAATAATTCATTACCTGACAGCGTCAGTCACGTTTTGCCAAAACACGCCCAGGATATTTATCGCGAGGCGTTTAATCATGCCTGGGATCAATATGAGGAAAAGGCCGAACGCCGTGGAGACGAATCCCGCGAAGAGACCGCTCATAAAGTGGCTTGGGCTGCGGTAAAACACAAATACCAGAAAGGTGACGACGATCGTTGGCACCCTAAATCATAACCCGCGCCCGCAGTGATATCCATACTAACCCTTTTCAAGCCCTGGCCGTTGTCCGGCATCTGCCCGCAATAGCGTCTATTCCCTGAAACATGCCCCGGCGATAGGGATTATCGCCGCGGTTCAAACCGCCATGCCGTTGGCCTTACCCGCCTTTTAATTCATTTACGTGCTGATTAGCACGGCATAAACATAGTGTGACACAGATCAAGCTTGATAATAGGGTAAGAAACTTATATGGTCATTTTAATAGTGTTTTATTAATGAGCTATTACATGATAAGGAATTCAAATATTCAACTGGCGGCTTTACCCTGACGGGCGGCGGATGTGGTTAGGAGAATATCATCAGTGTTAACGCGTGATTTCCTGCAAAAAGCTGATTGTAAAACTGCCTTCGGCATCATTGAAGAGGCATTGTTGTTAACACCAGAGCAGCGTCGCGCTTCCTTGCAAAGCACGCTGGAGCGTCGGCCGGATAATAGCCCGGTGTGGATTTTCGGTTACGGTTCCCTGATGTGGAATCCCATATTCGAGGCGGAGGAGGTCCGTCCTGCAACGTTGTCGGGCTGGCACCGCGCTTTTTGCCTGCGTTTGATCGCCGGGCGCGGCACCGTTGCCCAGCCCGGGCGGATGCTGGCGCTGAAAGAGGGCGGGCAAACCACCGGCCTGGCCTTTAGGCTGCCTGAAGATCGTTTGCATGAAGAACTGGAACTGCTGTGGAAACGGGAGATGCTTACCGGTTGCTACCTGCCGACCTGGAGCGAACTGACGCTGGAAAACGATGAAAAGGTCACTGCGCTGGCATTTGTCATGGATTCCCAGCACCCTTTCTTCGAGGCGGATACCCGTTCCCAGATTATCGCGCCGTTAATCGCCTGCGCCAGCGGTCCGCTGGGCACCAACGCACAATATCTGTTCGCATTGGAGCAGGAGCTGAATAACTACGGCATGCATGATGAATGCATGGTTGAACTGGTGCATCAGGTCCGGCAACTGCTGCGTGGCAAATCCGCCATCAATCAGAATCTGTTTGACGGTCCGCCGTTTTAACGTTCACCAATCAAAACCTGTTCGCAGGTTCTCCGTTGAAGCCTTGGCACGCTTAGAGGCCCGGCCGCTGTAGCCGGGCCTCTAAACCGATTGCGTTACGACCCTTAGGAATTTGAGGTTCCGGCCCTGCTCAGTCGGGGCATCGGCGGGCTTTTTTCCAGAAAACGCGTCACCAGGCTTTTGCGCATGCGGGTCACGAACTGCTCCTGGAAAACCACGCATACCATGATGGTCAGCACCCGATAAAGAGCATAACCGCTCAGGGACAGCTGCACGTTGCCGCCGCGGCGATGCTTCCCTCCCAATCACTGAAACAGGCCGCGGGGTTGCCGCGGAAAAATTGTTCCAGTGTACGAAAGAGATTAAACAAAGGAACATGCAGGGCGAACATCGACAGTGAGGCGGCGCCGAGCCGGGGCGACCAGCGCTGCAGCCAGGCGCTTTGCGGCGTGCGGGCCAGGGCGCAAAGATAGATCAGGGCTATTTGGGACGGCAGCAGCAGGCCGTTATGCAGCAGGAAATACCAGAATTTCGCCCCGTGGGTGAACAGTACCGTGGCGGCCAGGAAACAGCAGACGATAAAAATCACCAGGGCCCGGCGTTGCCATATCGACATGAACTGTTGCCGGAGCCGGGCCCGGCGGAATAGCGCATAGCCCAAAATACCGCCGAAGAATTCCGGTATACGGAAAAGAGGCACCCGTTGCAGCATGCCGGTGTAAGGTACGCCGTAGAGATGTTTCCAAATGACCCAGACCGGCGGCAGCAGGTAAAGGATCCAGATAATGGCCAGCCACGTCCAGGTCCGCCGGGCGTTCATCAGGCGCGGGGCAAAATAGGGAAAGAGAATATAAAAGAAAAACAGCGTCGATAGCGACCACAGGGGCGCATTGAACGTCAGGAAGTAGGGATTCCAGGCCTGCAGCAGGAAAAGCTGCAGTAAACTGTTAAAGGCCAACTGGATATTATCCATGTAATGCTGGAACAGCTCCGGGTGGGTTCGTCCCAGGATTTCATTAGTGTCGTATACCACAAACCGCACGCTGCTGCCGGGCCCATCCGGCGGAATGGCCAGCCACTGCATCAGGGCTATCACCAGAACCGACGACACTAGGGCCACGATATGAATGGGATAAAGATTGAATAAGCGCTTGGCCCAAAAACGCGGGGCCGGGTCGCGCAGGGTATTACCCCGCACATAGACGTGGGCAAGCAGGAAACCGGATAATACAAAAAAACTGCTGGTGGCGAAAAAACCCATACTGGTCAATTCACTCAGACCGAAAATTCCTTGGAACTGCGGATAGTTATGGGAAGTATGGTAAAGCATGACATAACAGCCGAGTAGAAAGCGCAGCCATTCAAGGCCGATAAAACGTTCTTTTTCTAATGGTTTCATAAAAATCTCTCCGGGCTGAGGCCTTGTCTGGCCAATCAGTGGCGGGCAGGTGTCAGTAACTACCTAGCAGAATAATAATTCTAGTTTAAAAATATTAACTGTCTTATGGATGGCCCGGCTGAACGCTTGTTATCCATTTATTTCAACGTCCTGGCCACCGCGGCGATGTTGAGTCCGACACTTTCTCTGCAGCGGGAGAGGGCAGCGATTCCCGTTTCCTCTCGCCATATCATCGGACCACGGTCCACTATCCCAGCACAAGATGACAGTTTGGTTACGGTAACGGCCGCTTTTATTACCAAACTTGTCAGGCACAAACACAAATGCGGTGCGTTCTGCTCATGGCTTCGCTCCAAACGGATTATCCACAGCGACGGTCCGCAAGGCTATGGGACATTTCCTGAACCCGGCGCAAACATCCCGTCATGGGCCGTCTGTAGTTGATCTTGTCTGAACGAGAATATCAGGCCGTGCATAATTTTTCGGATTCAAAACGAAGAAGGGGCTTTATGCATTATATTCATTTTTATGCAATAAAAGTGAATAATATGGTGAAGTAAGCTATTGTTTTAAAAGAACCAGAGTTTTTTTATTCATTGGTATTACGTTGCTGGCATGTTTTGTGCGGATTATACTCATCCTAAGCGATGGGCGAATTTCCGCGTCTTGAGGACTCTTATCATGATGACGATCCGTCCGGTGGAAGCCGGCGATTTAATGGATATAATGAGTCTGGCGGATAAAACCGGCGCCGGGCTTACTTCCCTCCCCACCCACCGGGACGTGCTGGCCGCCCGTATTGATCGTTCCTTGCGCACTTGGCAAGGCGCGGCGGAACGCGCCGAGCAGGGCTACCTGTTTGTGCTGGAGGACAGCGAGCGCCGCAAAGTGGTGGGCGTAAGCGCCATTGAAGCCGCCGTGGGCCTGAATGAACCCTGGTACAATTTTCGCGTCGGCACCCTGGTCCATGCTTCTAAAAGCCTGAATGTCTATAAAGCGGTACCGACGCTCTATCTGAGCAACGATCATACCGGCCAGAGCGAGCTCTGCACATTGTTTCTCGATCCGGATTACCGTCACGGCACCAACGGCCAGTTGCTGATGAAAGCGCGCCTGCTGTTTATGGCGGCGTTCCGGCAGCATTTTGCCCAGCGGGTGATAGCGGAGCTGCGCGGCTATTGCGATGAGCAGGGACATTCTCCTTTCTGGGCCAATCTGGGCCAGCATTTTTTCTCCATCGATTTTGCCCGGGCGGATTACCTGAGCGGTACCGGCAGCAAGGCTTTTATCGCCGAACTCATGCCTAAGCATCCTTTATATGTGGATTTCCTGGCGCCGGAGGCCCGTGCGGTGATTGGCAAGGTACACCCGCACACCGAGCCGGCGCGGGCGGTGCTGGAGTCTGAGGGACTGCGTTATCAGGGGTATATTGATATTTTCGACGGTGGCCCTGTTCTTGAAGCTGAAATCGATAATATCCGCACGGTGCGGGAAAGCCGGCTTTGGGTAACTGCGTTATCGGAAGACGCCGGACCGGACCGGGACGCGCCATGGTATCTGCTGGCGAATGACGACTACCCCGCTTACCGGGTGGTAGCGGCACAGCCGAGACCGGAACGGGACCGGCTGATGATCAGCGCTGAAATCCATGCCTTCCTGCGCCTTTCTCCCGGACGGCGGGTGAGGGCGGTGCCCGTCAGGCTGCCGTCCGGGACGGCACAGACACAAGGGTTATTATGAAGCGAAGCATGGAAGTCAATTTTGACGGGCTGGTGGGACCGACCCATCATTACGCCGGGCTGTCGTTCGGGAATGAGGCATCCACCCGTCACCGCAATCATGACGCCAATCCGCGCCTGGCGGCTCAACAGGGTCTGTTGAAAATGAAATCCCTGTCTGACGCCGGCTTCCCGCAGGCCGTGCTGCCGCCCCACGAGCGGCCGCACTTGCCCGCCTTGCGGCAGTTGGGTTTTAGCGGCACCGACGGGCAGATATTGGCCGCCGCGGCCCGATATCCGCAGTTGCTGTCGGCGGTCAGTTCTGCCTCCGCCATGTGGGTCGCCAACGCCGCCACCGTCAGTCCGTCGGCGGACAGCGCAGACGGCCGGGTGCATTTTACCGTCGCCAACCTGAACAATAAGTTTCATCGGGCGCTGGAAGCCAAGACCACCGGTGCCGTTCTTGCGGCGATATTCGCCGATGGCCGCTATTTCCAGCATCATCCCCCCTTGCCATCCGTGGCGCTGCTTGGCGACGAAGGCGCGGCCAACCACAGCCGTCTGGGACGTTATGATGAGCCGGGCATCCAGCTGTTTGTCTATGGGAAAGACGGCTACGGCGGCGGCGCGGAGCCCGGCCGTTATCCCGCCAGACAGACCCGCGAGGCCAGCGAAGCCATCATCCGCTTGCATCAACTGGCGCCGGAGCGAACTTTGCTGGTGCAGCAAAATCCGGCGGTAATCGATGAAGGGGTTTTTCATAACGATGTGATTGCGGTGAGTAACGAACAGGTCTTGTTTTACCATCAGCATGCGTTTATGGACGGCGTCTCGGTACGCGATCGGCTCCGGCGCCGCCTGGCCTTGCTGCAACAGGACTTCCTGCCTGTGGAGGTGCCCGCGGATCGTGTTTCCGTGGCCGATGCGGTGCAAACCTATTTGTTTAACAGCCAGCTATTAAGCCGGCAAGACGGGCATATGACGCTGGTGGTGCCTGAAGAGGCCCGCCGCAACCCTGGCGTTTGGCGTTATCTGGCAGAGCTGGCGGCGGAAAACGGCGTTATTGATGATATCCGCGTAGTGGACCTGCGGGAGAGTATGCGTAACGGCGGCGGGCCGGCATGCCTGAGATTAAGGATCATTTTGACGCAGGATGAGTACCGGGCGGTGAATCCGCGGGTACTCATGACTGAATATCTGTTTTTGCAATTGAGTCAATGGGTGGACAGGCATTACCGCGACCGCCTGAATCAGCAGGATTTGGCCGATCCGGCTTTATTGAATGAAGTTCGTACCGCGCTGGATGAATTGACCCAATTGCTTGATTTGGGGTCCGTCTATCCTTTCCAGCAATAGGCCGGT
The DNA here is from genome assembly GCF_016865525.2 of Sodalis ligni. Lineage (NCBI taxonomy): Bacteria > Pseudomonadati > Pseudomonadota > Gammaproteobacteria > Enterobacterales > Bruguierivoracaceae > Sodalis > Sodalis ligni. Next base: position 3,026,041 of record NZ_CP075169.1, read on the forward strand.
ATATATTTCAGCGACAGCCTTGACTTGTATGAGTAAAGGTAACATCCATTTCCGACGGCAAGAAAATTGTAATAACGGATGTCGTCAGGGCTCCCCAATGGTATTTTCCCTGGTAGGAATATGATTTAATCGTTATGATATAAATCAATGCAATAGATATTATTTTGACGGATTTCATTACGAATATCCGACACAATCTTCATGATTTCTCCACGATCGCGTTAAAAGTGAATCACAGGCTTTAAGTTATTTACGCATAATGTCATTACTTTAAGTTATCTAGAGTAGACTTGTTTCTGTAGCGCACACTGTCGCTAAGAAAAGTTCCCGACAGAATATAAGCAGACATTGAGGAAATTATGCGTAAATTAACCGCTTTATTCATGGCCACTACCCTGGTATTAGGTTCAGCTCAATTAGCCTCCGCCGCCGATACCACCACCACATCCACGACGACTACCGATGCGCCGGCTAAAGGCGAAATGATGATGCACCATAAGGGTAATCATCATGGACCAATGATGGACATGATGTTCAAGGGCTTGAAATTGACCGAACAGCAGCATCAGCAGATGCGCGATATTTTCAAGGAAACCCGCAAAGAAGTGAATATGCCTTCTGCGGCTGAACGTCAGCAAATGCACGAGATCATCGCCTCGGACAGCTTTGACTCCGCCAAAGCCCAGGCATTTGTCACTGCCCAGTCTCAGGAACAAAACCAGCGTATGCTGGCCCGCCTTGAAATGCAGAACAAAATGTACAATGTCCTGACCCCGGAGCAAAAAGGAATTTAATGCCAAATACCAGCAGCATGCGGAAAAATGGCGCAAAAGGATGCTGCCAAATAACAGCCCGGTTTTGAGTAAAACGTTTAATGGCAATCGCGGCTTCCGGCCGCGATTTTTTGTGTAAACAAAAACGCTGTCGACCGCTGCAAATCATAAGTCAACTTAAAGAAAAATCGGAAAAACACATTACCGTTGCGCTTGAATTTGTAAAAAGCCTTTTGCCATCTAGACTTATCGGTACATACAACAAAAGAGGTGACATTATGAATAAGAAGATCGTTTTAGCTTTTACCACCGCTACCGCATTAACCCTGCTTTCCGGCTGTACCGTGTTTGACAGAGCCGACAGTTATATGAAAAAACCCGTGGTTAGCGACGTTAAAAAGGGTATGACCAAACAACAAGCCCGCGCCATCGGCGGTGTGCCGTCAACGTCAGCCACCATGATTAATGCTCGCGGCACCTGTGACAGCTATGTTTTAGGTACTCGCGACGGTAAACCCATCAATTACTTTGTCAGCTATGATGATACCAACCACGTCCTGAACAAAGGGTTCCAGAGCTGCCAGGAATACGATACCAACCCGCAGCAATAACGGCCACGAAGCAAACCCGGCGCTGTTGGGGTGAGTGATGGGCGATAAGTGAAATATTCACTTATCGCCCATTTCTTTTCTAGTCAATCAGGCGGGTACGCCGGCAATCTTGCCGATACGGGACCAGACGCGATGCAATTTCAACTGGTCAATAAAATCCTGCATCAAGCCTCCCTGGGCGGCGGTTCCTTCGCATAAGCCTTCTTCCGCTTTGTCGTCCACCAGCCCAAGCTGTTGTTTAAAACGCTTGGCATCGCCGCTTAAGGCGATAACCTTTAGATGCTTGTAGGCTTCGAGGATATAATGACTCGCTTCCCCGTCCAGCAGCAACGCGTCCATATTGCCGTCCGGTACGATGACGCCGTCGACGCTTATCGAAGGAGATGCCTCGAACGTGGCATCCACGGGCAGCGTTGATCCATCATTGGCGACGACGTTACCCCCATGGGCGGCCAGCAGTTTGGCATGGACTCCTGCGGCTTTCAGCCCTTGCAGCGCATCCAGTACATCGGCGGCATTTACCCCGTCGCTGAGCAGCAACGCTACCTGACGCCCCTTAACGCTGCCGCTGCCGCTGGCATACAGGCTAAGGGTAGGATCCTGGCTAATACCGTTCACCGGCTTGGGCGGTGCGGTTTTTAACGCGTCCGCCGAGAGCGCTAAGCCGAGCTTGGCGGCTACCCGCTTTGCGAGCTGCACATCTACCCGGGTCAGCAGATCGACGACCCGTTCACGAATATAGGGCCGTGCGACCTTGCCCAGTTCGAAACTGAAGGCATCGACGATATGCTGCTGTTCCGCCGGGGTCTGGCTGAGCCAAAACAAACGCGGGTGGGAATAATACTCAAGGAAAGAGTCGCTGCGCTCTCGGATTTTATGGCCGTCAATGCGTTCCTGGTAGGTTTCAAACCCGCCATTCTGCGCCGCCGGTGCGGTTTCGCGCGGCCAGTTGTCGTTAATGGAATTGGGCTCGTGGGCCGCGGGATTGGTATCGATATCCTGCCGGTGCATGCCGTCGCGCTGGAAATTGTGGTAAGGACATACCGGCCGGTTGATGGGAATTTCATGGAAATTCGGCCCGCCGAGACGGCTGATCTGGGTGTCGGTATAAGAGAATAACCGGCCCTGCAGCAACGGGTCGTTGGTAAAGTCGATCCCCGGAACGATATGGCCCGGATGGAAAGCTACCTGCTCGGTTTCAGCGAAAAAGTTATCCGGGTTGCGATTGAGCGTCATCTTGCCGACGATTTCCACCGGCACCAGCGCCTCGGGGATAAGTTTAGTCGGATCGAGCAAATCAAAATCGAATTTATGCTCATCCTCTTCCGGTATGAGCTGCAGCCCCAGCTCATATTCCGGATAGTCGCCGGCCTCAATGGCCTCCCAAAGATCGCGTCGATGGAAATCAGCATCCTTACCCGCCAGTTTCTGCGCTTCATCCCATACCAGCGAGGCTTTGCCGGCCAGCGGTTCCAATGGAAACGCACAAAGGTCGCTTTGCCTTCGCCGTTAACCAGACGGAAGGTATGAATGCCGAATCCTTCCATGGTGCGATAGCTGCGGGGGATGCCACGATCAGACATGGCCCAGAACACGTTATGCAGGGTTTCCGGCTGCAGCGACACATAATCCCAGAAGGTATCATGAGCGGAGCCGCCCTGTGGTATTTCATTATGCGGTTCGGGTTTTACCGCATGGACAAAATCGGGGAATTTCAGCGCATCCTGAATAAAGAAAATCGGGGTATTGTTGCCTACGATATCGAAATTGCCTTCCTGGGTATAAAACTTGGTGGCAAAGCCGCGGATATCCCTTACGGTATCCGCCGATCCCCTCGAGCCCTGCACAGTGGAAAACCGGACATACACCGGCGTTTTTACCGAAGGATCCTTTAAGAATGCCGCTTTGGTGATATCGCTCAGGGAACGGTATACCTCAAAACACCGTGTGCGGCTGAACCGCGGGCATGGACGATGCGTTCGGGAATACGTTCATGATCAAAATGGGTAATCTTTTCCCGCAGGATAAAATCTTCCAATAATGTCGGCCCGCGCGTCGCCCCGCGCAGTGAATTTTGATCGTCGGCGATTTTAAGCCCCTGATTGGTGGTCAGCGGCTGGTCTTTGCCTGACTTGCGGTAGGGTTCCAGCGCATCGAGTTTGGCATTGCCGTTTTGCGGACTCTTGACCGATCCGGGGGCGGTGGGCTGTTTACCCGGCTCCGAGACGCCGGGCTTGGGCAAGTGGCTGTTATCGTCGGGGGCCAGATGTCCCAATCCCGGTTGGGCCGAACTGGCGCCGGGGGCGGGAGCGGGGTGGGAAAGAGGTATTTTGTCATGGGAGGGATCTGTGGGTTTAGACATTAACATTGCTCCTCTTATCGAGTTGAAATGATAGATAATGGCCGTCCGTGGCTTATATATATGGGGCGGTAGATCAACTATAGAACAGATTCCGATGCCGACAGCCGTTAAAGCCTTATTTTCCTCAAGGGTATGATCGTCGGCGCAAAATAGGCCCACCGGCATGACAAGCGGTCCTTGCAATAACAATATTTAAATAAGAGGAAATAACGTGCCGCGGACTTTGTGCCAGAGGACGTAGACTGAATCGGGCACCGGGATATTACCGCTCAGGGGCATCCCTTGCGGGTGCTGTACGGCAAAGACTAATATCGCCGCGCATAATATCCGTTCCCATTGATTGCCCTTTTGCGAGGTGATAATAGGCAAACGGAAACGCCATCGGCAGGGCCATAATAAAGGCACTCCGGCGGGGGTCAGCATATCGGCGACAATGTGGCTGAGATAGCCGATAATCATGCCGTGAAAAGCATCCAGGGGGATGAGCATATCCGGCGCGAGCTTGAGGGTGAACAGTAGGATCCCGGCGATTATGGCCAGCAGACTGTGGGTAAAGCCGCGATGGCCGAACACCCTGGCGATGGGCAGGGATAGCCATTTCAGCCGCTGACCTAAGAAGGATTGGGGATGATCGATATCCGGCAGCAAACAGGTCAGTAATCCGCCCGCGATTATATGCCACCAGTCGCCATGGGCAAGCGCAGGGGATAGCTCCATTTTTTTCGCTAAAATGGTGCTGGCCAATGCAAATATGAGATGCCCCTCGGCGGTCATGGCTATGTGGAATCTTTATGGCTGGTCATTTGTCCAGTATAAAGCAATCCGCCCGGTTCGGAAATGGGTTACCTTGTAACTTTTACATCTCAATTTATGTCTATGGGAGACCGGCGCTCACCCTTTACAGGTTAGTTGCACGTCTGGTGATAGCGGGCTTACCGCGCCATGGGGCGCTCTGCGGGCGGGAAAACCACGCCCGCTACGACCCCATTGGCACGGTCTCCCTTTAACACGCTCTTCCTTTAACACGCTCGATTTAGCTTCGGGGATGCATCCTTACCGCGCCAGCCAGCCGCCGTCTACGGCGATGGTGTAGCCGTTGATGTAATCCGATGCGGAGGAGGCGAGGAATACCGCCGGGCCTTTCAGGTCGGCGGGCAAACCCCAGCGGCCGGCGGGGATGCGTTCCAGGATTTCTTTGCTGCGGTCTTCATCGGCGCGCAGTTGCTGGGTATTGTTGGTGGCCATATAGCCCGGCGCCAGTGCGTTGACATTGATATTATGCTTAGCCCATTCATTGGCCAGCAGCCGGGTAACGCCCATTACCGCGCTTTTCGAGGCGGTATAGGAAGGGACACGAATACCGCCCTGGAAGGAGAGCATGGAAGCGATATTGATGATTTTGCCGCCTTTACCCTGCTTGATGAACTGGCGGGCCACGGCCTGGGACATAAAGAACACGGTTTTGATGTTGATATTCATCACATCGTCCCAGTTCTTTTCACTGAATTCAATGGCGTCTTCGCGGCGGATGATACCGGCGTTATTCACCAGGATATCTAAATGACCGTACTCCGCCACCGCTTTTTCCACAATAGCGGGTATGCCGTCGGTTTTCATCAAATCGGCGGTCAGGCTCAGAAAACGACGGCCTAAAGCGGTCACTTTGGCGATGGTTTCTTCCGGATCGACGATATTGACGCCGACGATATCGCAGCCCGCTTCAGCCAGACCGATAGCCATACCTTGGCCTAAACCGGTGTCGCAGCCGGTGATCAACGCTACTTTTCCTTTAAGATCAAACGTGTCTAAAATCATACCTTTCCTCATTGATGGCGGCCAAATCCAGACGCCAATGCATATCGTAAATAACGCCGGAACGGGCCGGCACGAAGAGCGGTATCAGCGAATTTCGCTGACTTTGACATGATCCATATCGTCAAATACCTGATTTTCTCCGACCATACCCCAGATAAAGGTGTAATTCTTGGTGCCGACGCCGGCATGAATAGACCAGCTTGGCGAGATAACCGCCTGCTCGTTATGCACCAACAGATGGCGGGTTTGCTGCGGCTGGCCCATCATATGGAATACCGCGGTTTCTTCATCCATATCGAAGTAGAAGTAGACTTCCATACGCCGTTCATGAGTATGGCAAGGCATGGTATTCCAAAGATTGCCTTCCGCCAGTTTGGTCAGACCCATGGTCAACTGGCAGGTCGGCAGGACATCGGGCACAATAAATTTATTGATGGTGCGCAGATTGCTGGTGGCGTTGTCGCCGATAGTTTGCGGCGAAGCCTCCGCCAGGGTGATTTTCCGGCTCGGATATGTGGTATGCGCCGGGGCGCTGTTATAGTAGAACTTAGCCGGTTTTGCGGCGTCCACGCTTGAGAACTGAACGTCCTTGGCGCCCATGCCGACATACAGCGCTTCCTGGTGGCCGATTTCATAGGTCTTGCCGTCCACCACGATAACCCCCGGGCCGCCGATATTGATAACGCCCAATTCACGGCGTTCCAGGAAATAGCTCACGCCCAATTGCTTTCCCACTTCGCTGCCGATACTCACCGTTTTCGCCACCGGTTTAATCCCGCCGACAATGATGCGGTCGATGTGGCTATAGGTCATGGTGTACGCATCGGCTTCAAAAATCTTTTCAATCAGAAATTGGCTGCGCAGCCCTTCCGTGTCCAGTTGCTTCGCGTGGTCACTGTGAATGCTTTGGCGGACTTGCATAATGGTAATGCCTCTCTATCAGAACATGTTCGGGAAGAGGGTGTTCTCTCTATTGATGCTGGAATCATAGAGCGAGAGGGATATGAATTCAATAAAAATGAAATAATGTTTTATTTATTTTTTGAGAGAAGTCATGATTTTGGTGTTTTCAGGTTTTCTTACCGCCGCTATCCGTTACAATCGTATTATAAGGCCGTAATTTTTCTTGATTTGTTGCCTATGGGCTAACGGGAGCAGTATGAAAACCTTTTTTATTGATGATGAAACCCCTTGGGAAGTTGTCGGCGACGGCGTTAAACGCAAGGTAATGACCTGGAGCGATGAGTTGATGATGGTGTGCGTCCATTTTGCCAAGGGCGCAGTGGGCACTGCCCATCGCCATGAGATCCACGACCAGATTGCCTATGTGGCCGCCGGCAGTTTCGAGGTGGAAATCGAAGGAGAAAAACGGCTGCTGAAAGCCGGGGATGCCTATCGGGCGGTGAAACACCAAATGCACGGCGTGGTCGCCCTGGAAGACAATAGCGTCCTGATTGATACCTTCACACCGAAACGGGCCGATTTTCTATCATAATATCCCGCCCGGGCGGTAGCGGTTCAGAGAATATGTTCAGTGGTCAGATTCAGCAGCGAGTCTAGCTTGATATCGGCGACTACCCAGCGCGGGTCGGCGCGGTAAGCGGGGTCGGGCACCACGATGGAACGCATGCGCGCCGCCTTGGTGGCAATCATGCCGTTAAACGAATCCTCCAGGGTGGAGCAGCGTTCCGGCAGCGCATCAAGTTTGGCCGCCGCCTGGAGATAGACTTCAGGGTGCGGCTTGCTATAGGGAAGATGTTCCGCTGAGGCAATTTCGGCAAAATAGTGGCGCAAGGAGAAAATCTCAAGCACGTTTTCCAGCATAAACAGCGGCGATGCCGAGGCCAGGCCGATCTTCAGCCCGCAGTCACGGGCGGTTTCCAGCGCATATTGCACGCCGGGCAGCAGCGGCCGCTGCTGTTCTATCAGCGTAACGGCGCGCCGGATTATCCGCAGGGTGACGTCGTCCAGTGTGACGCCTTGCCAGGGGCTGACCTGATACCATAGTTTCACCACCTGGTCGATACGCAATCCCAAGGTATCCGGCAAATTTTCCCCTTTGGCGGTATCCACTCCCATCGCCGCGAACACATCCAGCTCCGCTTGGTGCCATAGGGGTTCTGAGTCAATAATCAAGCCATCCATATCAAAAATAAGGGCTTCCTGCGGGATTGATGCGGGCATTCGACATGCTCCTGTTCGGTGAAAAAAAAGAGGGGAATAGAGTACCATTCTTCTTTGCATAAGGGGATGGCAAGCCGCTGTAACAGATTCATGAAAAACAACGCAGCAAAAAAGGTAAATTATAGATAAACTTAAGCGTTCTGGTTGGCGTCGATTAACAAGGGGAGCACATGACGTATCAACAAGCTGGTCGCCTGGCCGTAATAAAACGGTTAGCGGGATGGATAATATTTATACCGGCTTTACTTTCCACACTGATTTCTTTACTGAAATTCCTTTACCAGCACAGTGAGCAAAATAAAGGCATCAATGCGGTAATGGCCGATTTTTTTCACGTTATCATCGATATGATGCGATTTAACACTTCTTTTCTGAATGTGTTTTGGTTCAACTCCCCGCAGCCGGCGTTTGAGAATGGTTATTTCGTCGGCAATATTGGTTTCTGGATTATTTATTTACTGATCTTTGTCGGTCTGGCATTACAGGCTTCAGGCGCCAGGATGTCGCGTCAGGTCAGGTTTATCCGTGAAGGGATCGAAAATCAGATGGTGCTGGAACACGCGAAGGGAACCGAAGGCTACAGCCGTTCGCAACTGGAGGAAAAAATTGTCATGCCGCGCCATACCATTCTGCTGCAGGTTTTTCCCCTCTATATCCTGCCCATTATTATTGCGGTAGCCGGTTATTTCATTCTGAAACTGCTCGGCATGCTGTAAAACGGCGCCACGCTGTCCGGGGGCATTATTCCCCGGGCCATTCTCGCTACTCTTGCGGTTTCTGGCTTAATACCCGATCCAACGCCTGACCGGCCAGGTTGATATGCTGGTCGCCGAACAGATTGGCGCGGTTAAGCAAGTAATAAAGCTGGTAAACAGGCTGCCGGCGGATAAAACCTTTATCCAGCGGCCAGACGCTTTGGTAGCCGTCATAAATTTGCGGCAGCAGCTCCGGATATAAAGGCAACATCGCCAAATCACATTCCCGATCGCCCCAATAACAGGCCGGATCGTATAAAAAATTGCCGCCGGCGCTATTGGCGCAGTTGTCGGGCCACAAATCACCGTGCAGAAGAGAGGGTTGCGGTTGATGCTCATGAAGCATCTCCTCTATTCGGGTAATTATCCCGTCGATATCGCCATAAACCAGTCCCTTTTCCGCCGCCAGCTGTAACTGCCAGCCGATACGCTGTTCCGCGAAAAATGTCGACCAGCGCCGCTGCCAGGCATTGGGCTGGGTGAGGGTGGAAAGATCGTTATCAAAATCCAGGCCGAACTGCGGCTGCTCGCTCCATTGATGCAAGCGCGCCAATTGTTGCCCCAGGCAATAAGCCCCATGGGCGTCAAAAGGACGTTCCGGAATATATTCCATGACCAGAAAACTGCTGTCCCGTTCGCTGCCGACGCCATAGACTTTCGGTACGCGCACGGTTTTACTGCGCCCGAGCATATCCAGTTGATCGGCCTCGTTAGTGAATTTTTGCAAAGCTCGCGGCTATCGCTTTTACGAAAATTTCCGCGGAGCCGTAGCGGAGATACCAGGCGCGATGTAATTCTCCCCGGTAATTCGCGGCGCTCACGTATTTCATCACGGGTAAAAGTCTCGGCCAGCATATTGTCAATGGCGTGCCACATCGTCGTTTCCCCTAAGGTTGCCTTACCGATTAATGTCCGAATCGCTTTACTGACCATGGTCGGATCGGCCCACCCGCCAATAAAGGGGCGGCGATAGCCGATTGAACAAAACCGGTAACGCCTCGGCCGTTAATACCAGCTCGAACCGGGTTCAAAAGAGAAGGGCGCGCCAGGGAAACCCAATGTACTCCGCGTAAGGGATTCTCACTGGTGGCGCTAGAAATGAGTGTTGAGTCTAAGCCCCACAATGTCAATACTTTATTAAAGGGCTTTGTTCGTTTTTTGACCGAGAAGGCCGACTAAAGTGAATATGGCCAATCCCCGGCCTCTCCTCCGTTTGTCTCTACTCAGGCGGTAAGATCTTGGCACAGATAATCGTAAATACGCCGCGTGTCTTCCAAGGCGCATAACCGGGTGCCTTTGTGCAGGGTGGCCGCGCTGCCCGCCGCCACACCGTATCGCGCCATATCCAGCAAATCCGCGCCCTCGGCCAGCTTCAGCGTCATTGCGCCCACCATACTGTCCCCGGCGCCCACGGTGCTCATCTTTTTAACCGGTGGCGGCACGACCTGGAATACCCGATCCTTATCCGCCGCCAATGCCCCCTGAGGACCGAGGGATACCACCACGCGCTCGGTTTTGCCCTGGGCAATAATTTCCAGGGCCGCTTGCCTTACCGCATCGGGATCGTCCAGATTACGTTTCACCAGTTCCGCCAGCTCTTTTTGGTTAGGTTTGACCAGCGCCAGATTGCCGATATCCAGACATGCTTTCAGCGCCGGACCCGAACTGTCCACAACGCAGCGTAAACCACAGCGCTGGGCCTCTTGCAGCAAATGCTGCAGATTCTCCACGCTAATGCCCGGCGGCAGGCTACCGCTGATAACAAACAGGGAATTTTTAGGGAGGCCGGGCAGCCGCTGTTCAAACAGAGCAAATTCTTCGCCGGTCAGATGCGCTCCGGGCATAACGAAACGATACTGCTCGCCGGTGCTTTCTACGTGTACATGGAGATTCTGCCGGGTCCAGTCCTTGGTTTCGATGGCATCGGTGGTTATTCCTTCCGCCCTGAGCAGTTCGGTCAGATGGCGGCCTGTAGGGCCGCCAATAGGAAACAGCGCGGTGGCGTCCCCCCCTAAATGCACAATCGCCCGCGCCACATTGATGCCGCCGCCGCCCGGTTCAAACAGCGGGGCGGTGCAGCGCAGCTTGCCTTCGGCGTAAAGCCGATCGGTGGTCGTGGCGCTGTCCAGGGACGGCGCCAGGGTCAGGGTCGTTATCGGTATCATCATTCTCTCCTTGCAACCAATGTAACCGCCAGCATAGCACTCTTTGCAGACCGTCTCGTTAGGGTAAAAAGGGTTTTGCTCTTTTTTAAAAATAAAGGCTAAAGATTTTTAAGCGGCGTCCGATATACCCGTATACAACAAAACGGGGGATACCATGAGTGCAAAAAGTGAACAACGTTGGAAGTGGATTAGTCTACTTTTGCTGGCAGTGCTGGTGGGATTGACTGGCGTGTTATTCAAAACCACCCCGCCGATGTGAAATGGAAAGATAAGCGCCATACAGGGCTGTTTGCTGCGGCGAATCCTAGGTGGGATGTGATCCAGCACATGCATTTTATGAAAAAAAGGGTCTAAAAAATGATCCCGCTCCTATTTTTTGCACCGGGAAAGGTGTAGGATTTTTCTTAAAAGATGTCAGGTAAATGTGAGGTTGTTATGGATTATTTCTATCGTTTAACGCTGCCAAGCATAGTATTGATATGTATGGCGTTTTGGATCGCTGTCGTTACTGCGTTGGTGTAAAACCCCATAATGACCAGTTGATTCTCGCAAACCCGCTACGGCGGGTTTGCTGCATTATGGTGCAATCAATTATATTTCACTTGACACCACTCCTGACATGATAAAGAGCTGTTGAGCATGATTTAAAGGATGTTAATCCTTTTGTGAAATCGCTACAGCCCTGAGCGTCTCATTAACATCTCTTATCGCTAATTCGTCATCGGCCTTTTATAGAGCGTTTTTCCCGGCAATACGCCAAGGATATGCTTACCCGTTTCAAGCAGCCGGGGATAGCGGGCTAGGGCTTCGTTTATCTCGGCGCCGCTGAGCCCGACGAGGTTATTTTTTTTTAGGCAAATGGCGAACCGGATCGTTACAAATATTAATCCATATTTTTCCAGCAATGGCGCATTAGCGGCCTGCTCATCGGCCACTTTAAGTAAAATAGCAAAGTTTTCACGATTCAGCTCGGTTTTATATATAGGTATGGAGAGAAGGGATGTATCCTCTTGAAAGCGAGTTAACATAACGCTGCTTCCGCCGGCAAATAGTCGCTTTAGTGCATCGTTTTTTGCCATTACCTCCTTTTTCCACTTAAGCAGCGCTGTGGCTATCGGGTTATTTCCCACTAGGTTAAGGGGAAGAAGGGTGCCGTCATAGTAGTCTACATAATGAACAATTCCGGCGTGGGAATTCTGTCGGGGAATGAGGCAACCCAGCGCAATAGTGCCCAGAGGAAAAGGGACATAAGGTTTTTGTTCACTTTGAGTTAATTCAACGATAACAGTTTTTTTTAAGCTGTCGGACAGTTCTTTTGTTGCAGCTGCAATGCTATGCGCAATTGCCTTTCATGGGGACGCAAAGCGTCGAGAGGAAGATTTTTGCTGGTGTACCCGATAAATTTCCTGTAGCGGACGTAGGGAAGTTCCTTTACCGCGGCGACAAAATTGGAATAATCAGGCTCTCTCAGGTATGAGGCTATGGCCTCGGTGATAGCCGGTATGCGATGGAAAATATCTTCAGGACTGTTTTAACCGCGATAACACCCCGATGCGGTTCTGCCCCGTGCCTGATGAAATTGATGATTGCTGAATATTATTTTCGTGATTATTGGTTACTGGTAATGCTGATATTATTGCGTTCATTATTGGTATCTTTCTTTGGAGAAAAATTATATATACAATATCGGCCGGCAACGTCTTTAAAAGATTTTATCGCCGGGCACGTTACCGCTGCCATGGGGCACTCATCAAGCCATTGCTTGGCGGCCGCCCGTGGATGGGAGCTCATCCTTTATGCTGGTGGCTGTATGAACCCGATACGGGGCGGACTTTGGTGTTTAAAAAGCATGAGTGATTATAATTCTGACACTATTTTTACAATTTTGATGAAAATGCGTAACTGCTTCTTATGTAGCATATTTAAACGTTAGCCAAGCTTATGATAAAATAAAATATCTGTATTTATTCGGCTGTCTTTTATGTCTTATCTTTCTGATTTGTTGAATAGAATCAATGCAATACAAATGGATTATCAATGTCCTGATTGTAAGATGACCTCAAAACAGAATTTACGAGATATTAGAGAAGGGCGGGTTATAATTTGCCCTCATTGCAAGGCATCATCATTATCTACAACAAATTTCAAAAAATAACTTATCTCTTTTCCTAGGTATCACCCGCGTCCTTGGAACACTTCTATTATCACCCAGACTATAAACCGACTCACGTGTAAACAAGATGCGGCCTACGGCCGCTAGACAAAACTACACCAATGTTCCGCCGCCTGCACAGGTACAAAGCCCCCCGCCCTGGAAAATTGCCCCCGTTACAGGACAGCGAAGATAACCAGGACCCGTTCTGCTGGGCGTTATGACTTAGGTGCTTAACGACAAGAGAACCGGCGAGTTTGAGGATCGTCCGGCGATGTGGGGAGGTTATGATAAATCAGCTTTGATATGCCACAAGAAATGTTAATATGCTCGTTCAAATCGCACAGCCAAAATGATGACTTTGCCATTTGTGTATCGAATTGTGTACCAATTTAACGATTGTCGGTTAAATGGTTATTCAATCTATTAAAAAACCAAAGTAAATTTAATTGTATGTGATCTTGCGTGTGGATCACCACTGCAAATAAAGGAACCGCCCATGCCAGTGATTCCCCTCCCCGACGGAAGCCAGCGTCAGTCCGACCCCCCCGTCCCCCCCCTTGATGTGGCCCGCGACACCGGCCCCGGCCTGGCGAAACCCTGCATCGCCGGACGGGTGAACGGTGAATTGACGGATGCCGTCGATATGATTACCGAAGATGCCCAGCTTGCCATCATTACCGCCAAAGATGAGGCCGGATTGGAAATCATCCGCCACTCCTGCGCGCATTTACTGGAGCATGCCATTAAACAGCTGTGGCCCGATACCAAAATGGCTATCGGCCCGGTAATCGATAAAGGCTTTTATTACGACGTCGATCTGGATCGGACGCTGACCCAGGAAGATATCGACCTGCTGGAAAAGCGCATGCACGAGCTGGCCGATAAGGATTACGACGTCATCAAGGAAAAAGTGAGCTGGCAACAGGCCCGGGATGTGTTTGTCGCCCGCGGCGAACAGTATAAGGTGGCGATACTGGACGAGAATATCAGCCATGACGATCGTCCCGGCTTGTATCACCATGAAGAGTATGTCGATATGTGCCGCGGGCCGCATGTGCCGAATATGCGTTTCTGCCATTATTTCAAGCTGCAAAAGACCTCCGGCGCTTACTGGCGCGGTGATAGCAACAACAAGATGCTGCAGCGCATCTACGGCACCGCCTGGGGCGATAAAAAGCAGCTCAGCACTTACTTGCAGCATCTGGAAGAGGCAGCCAAGCGCGATCACCGTAAAATCGGCAAGCAGCTTGATCTTTACCATATGCAGGAAGAAGCCCCCGGCATGGTGTTCTGGCACAATGACGGCTGGATTATCTTTCGCGAGCTGGAAGCCTTCGTGCGCACCAAGCTGCGGGAATACAAATATCAGGAAGTGAAAGGTCCATTTATGATGGACCGCGTCCTGTGGGAAAAAACCGGTCACTGGGAAAACTATGCGGAGCATATGTTCACCACGTCATCGGAAAACCGTGAATATTGCATCAAACCGATGAATTGTCCCGGCCACGTGCAGATATTCAACCAGGGATTGAAATCCTACCGCGATCTGCCGCTGCGCATGGCTGAATTCGGCAGTTGCCATCGTAATGAGCCTTCCGGATCGTTGCACGGTTTAATGCGCGTGCGCGGATTTACCCAGGATGATGCCCATATTTTCTGTACCGAAGAGCAGGTGCGGGATGAAGTAAACAATTGCATCAAAATGGTGTATGATATTTACAGCACGTTTGGCTTCGAGAATATTCTGGTTAAACTTTCTACCCGTCCCGAGAAACGCATCGGTAGCGATGATGTGTGGGACAGGTCGGAGAAAGACCTGGCGGCCGCTTTAACCGAAAACGGCATCGCATTCGAATTTCAGCCGGGCGAAGGCGCATTTTACGGTCCTAAAATCGAATTCACTCTTCTGGATTGCCTGGATCGCATGTGGCAATGCGGCACGGTACAGTTGGACTTTTCATTACCCGGTCGTTTAAACGCTTCATATATTGGCGAAAACAACGAGCGCCTGGTGCCGGTAATGATACACCGTGCCATCCTGGGGTCGATGGAACGTTTTATCGGCATACTGACGGAAGAGTACGCTGGTTTTTACCCGACCTGGCTGGCGCCGACACAAGTTGTGGTGATGAATATCACTGATAATCAATCGGAATACGTCGCAAAAGTGACAGAAAGATTGTCCGCAGCCGGCATTCGTGTAAAAGCAGACTTGAGAAATGAGAAAATAGGCTTTAAAATCCGCGAACATACTTTGCGTCGGGTGCCCTATATGCTGGTCTGCGGAGATAAAGAAGTGGAAGCGGGCAAGGTTGCCGTGCGTACACGCCGTGGTACAGACCTGGGCAGTATCGACGTTACCGAGATTATCGAAAAGCTGCAGCAAGAGATACGCAGCCGTAATCTTCATCAACTGGAGGAATAAAGTATTAAAGGCGGAAAACGAGTTCAACCGGCGCGTCCTAATCGCATTAACCGAGAAATCCGCGCCGCAGAGGTTCGTCTGACGGGTATCGATGGCGAGCAAATTGGTATAGTCAGCCTCAATGAAGCGCTTGAAAAAGCCGAGGAAGCGGGCGTAGATTTAGTTGAAATCAGTCCCAACGCCGAGCCGCCGGTTTGCCGAATTATGGATTACGGCAAGTTCCTCTATGAGAAGAGCAAGTCCACCAAAGAGCAGAAAAAGAAACAAAAGTTATTCAGGTTAAGGAAATCAAGTTCCGGCCTGGTACGGATGAAGGCGACTATCAGGTAAAACTACGCAACCTGATTCGTTTTCTGGAAGACGGCGATAAAGCCAAAATCACCCTGCGTTTTCGCGGACGTGAAATGGCGCACCAGCAAATCGGTATCGAAGTGCTTAACCGCGTTCGCGACGATTTGACAGAACTGGCGGTAGTTGAATCCTTCCCGAGTAAAATCGAAGGACGCCAGATGATTATGGTGCTCGCACCCAAGAAGAAACAATAAGGCCTGCAAGTAAGACGGCGTGTCGTGCGGTTTATCGGTGCGTTGTCTTCGCCTCATTGGTTCATATTATCAACAATGCGCAGTAGAGAATATATTCATGCCAAAAATCAAGACAGTGCGTGGTGCTGCCAAGCGCTTCAAGAAAACCGCCTCCGGCGGCTTTAAGCGTAAGCATGCTAACCTGCGTCATATTCTGACCAAAAAAGCCACTAAGCGTAAACGCCACCTGCGTCCTAAATCCATGGTCTCCAAAGGCGATCTGGGTTTGGTCATCAGGTGTTTGCCGTACGCATAAGCGTCACTTTCAACGGTTTTCGAATAAGACTTAGGAGAGCATATGGCTCGCGTAAAACGTGGTGTGACAGCTCGTGCACGTCACAAAAAGATTTTGAAAAAAGCGAAAGGCTACTACGGTGCCCGTTCGCGTGTTTATCGTGTCGCCTTCCAGGCGGTCATCAAAGCAGGTCAATATGCTTATCGTGACCGTCGTCAGAAGAAACGCCAGTTCCGTCAACTGTGGATCGCGCGTATCAACGCCGCGGCCCGCCAGAACGGCATATCTTACAGCCGCTTCATTAATGGCCTGAAAAAAGCCTCTATTGAAATCGACCGTAAGATCCTGGCTGACATCGCCGTATTCGACAAAGCGGCTTTCGCTGCCTTGGCGGAAAAAGCGAAAGGTTCGCTGGCATAAACTTTATGAAAGAGGGGGCTTGTCCCCCTTTTTTTTAAATGATTGGCCGATAGGGTTTGTTATATCGTTATTTAATTCATTCAGACAATATCAATCACAAGGTAATGCAAGCATGAATGCTGCTATTTTCCGTTTCTTTTTTTACTTTAGCGCCTGAATAACGGGGGCTTGCGCGTAAGGAAAGAAACGAAAAATAGCGCTAAAGCCTCCCGGTGTGGAGGCTTTTTTTTGCTCGTCGCCAGCCTGGATGACCAGCCTGGGTCGCAGTACAGATCAATCAGTCCATTTACGATTAAGCCATAGAGGCCGGAAAAAGAGGAACGCAATGCCACATCTCGCAGATTTGGTTGTGCAAGCCAAAGCAGCCATAGAAAAAGCTCAGGATATAGGCGCGCTGGATAGCGTGCGCGTCGAATATCTCGGCAAAAAAGGTCATTTTACCCAGCAGATGACAACCCTTCGCGATTTGCCGGCAGAGGAGCGTCCCGCCGCGGGAGCGGTGATTAACCAGGCGAAGCTTGCGGTGCAGCAGGCGCTGAACGAGCGCAAAGAGTATTTGGACTCCTCGGCGCTCAACGCGCGGCTGGCGGAAGAGACGCTGGACGTGTCTCTTCCCGGCCGACGCAAGGAAAACGGCGGCCTTCATCCGGTAACGCGGACGATTTCGCGCATTGAAACCTTTTTTGGCGAGTTGGGCTTTTCCGTGGCCACCGGGCCGGAAATCGAAGACGATTATCATAACTTCGATGCATTGAATATTCCCGCCCATCATCCGGCTCGCGCGGATCATGATACCTTCTGGTTTGATGCCACCCGGCTGCTACGCACCCAGACGTCGGGGGTGCAAATCCGCACCATGAAAAACCAACAGCCGCCAATCCGCATTATCGCACCGGGCCGGGTCTATCGTAATGACTACGATCAGACCCATACGCCGATGTTTCATCAGATGGAGGGGCTGATTATCGACACCAATATCAGCTTCACCAACCTGAAGGGCACTCTGCATGACTTCCTGCGCAACTTCTTTGAAGAGGATTTGCAGGTGCGATTCCGTCCCTCCTATTTTCCCTTTACCGAGCCATCGGCGGAAGTTGACGTGATGGGTAAAAACGGTAAATGGCTGGAAGTACTGGGCTGTGGCATGGTCCATCCGAATGTGTTGCGCAATGTCGGCATCGACCCGGAGGTTTACTCCGGCTTTGCGTTTGGCATGGGCATGGAGCGGCTGACGATGCTTCGTTACGGTGTCACGGATCTACGGGCATTCTTCGAAAATGATCTGCGTTTTCTTAAACAATTCAAATAAAGGCGGGATGACACATGAAATTCAGTGAACTTTGGCTGCGTGAATGGGTGAATCCCGCTATCAGCAGTGACGCGCTGGCGGAACAAATCACTATGGCCGGACTGGAAGTGGACGGCGTGGAGAAGGTGTCCGGCGAATTTTCCGGCGTGGTGGTGGGACGGGTCATTGCCTGTCAGCAGCACCCCAACGCCGACAAGCTGCGGGTCACTAAGGTGGACGTGGGTGGTGATGCGCCGCTGGATATTGTGTGCGGCGCGCCCAATTGCCGCGAAGGCCTTACGGTGGCGGTGGCCACCATCGGCGCCGTGCTGCCGGGGGATTTCAAAATAAAGGCCGCCAAGCTGCGCGGCGAACCTTCCGAAGGCATGCTGTGTTCGTTCCGTGAACTGGGCATGTCGGAGGATCACAGCGGAATCATCGAACTGCCCGCTGACGCCGCGGTAGGGACCGACATTCGCGATTATCTCAAGCTTGACGATACTATCATCGATATCAGCGTCACGCCGAACCGGGCCGACTGTCTGGGCCTGCTGGGTATTGCCCGTGACGTGGCTGCGGTGAATCGCCTGACGCTGAATCAGCCGGCAATCGACCCCGTGGCGCCGGTGGCGGCGGACGTCATCGACATCCGTGTGGAAGCGCCGCAGGCCTGTCCCCGCTATCTGGGACGGGTTGTAAAGGATATCGACGTCACGGCGCCGACCCCGCTGTGGATGAAGGAAAAATTACGCCGCTGCGGTCTGCGTTCGGTGGATGCGGTGGTGGACGTCACCAACTATGTCCTGCTGGAACTGGGCCAGCCGATGCACGCCTTTGACCGGCAGAGCATTGAAGGCGGGATTGTGGTACGCCTGGCCCGTGAAGGTGAATCCCTGACGCTGCTTGACGGTACCGAAGCGGCCTTGAATCCGGATACGCTGGTGATAGCCGATCGCCAAAAAGTTCTGGCGATGGGCGGCATTTTCGGCGGTAAATATTCCGGCATCAATAGCGCCACCCGGGATGTGGTGCTGGAATGCGCATTTTTTAATCCGTTGTCCATCACCGGGCGTGCCCGTCGCTACGGTTTGCATACCGATGCCTCGCACCGTTATGAACGCGGCGTCGATCCGGCCTTGCAATACCGCGCCATGGAGCGCGCCACCGGTTTGCTGCTGGCTATCTGCGGCGGCCAGCCCGGGCCGGTGATTGATGTTACCGATTCCGCCGCTTTACCTCAATGCGCCGCCATTACCCTGCGGCGTGAAAAACTGGATCGCCTGATAGGCCATGGCGTGCCGGATGAGGATGTGACGGATATACTTACCCGCCTTGGCTGCGAGGTTAGGGTCGGCAAGGGGCAGTGGCAGGCGGTTGCCCCCAGTTGGCGTTTCGATATGAGCATCGAAGAGGACCTGGTGGAAGAAGTGGCCAGGCTGTTCGGCTATAACACTATTCCCAATGTCCCGATTCGCGCGAATCTGCAAATGACCCGTCATCGTGAAGCGGCGCTGCCTTTAAACCGGGTGAAAACCATGCTGGTGGATCTGGGCTACCAGGAAGCCATAACCTACAGTTTTGTCGATCCGGCGATTCAAAGTCTGCTCCATCCCGGCCAGACGGCGCTGACGCTGCCCAGCCCCATTTCAACGGAAATGTCCGCCATGCGTTTATCGCTGTGGAGCGGATTATTGGGGGCGGTAATTTACAATCAGAACCGTCAGCAAAATCGTATACGTTTATTCGAAAGCGGTTTGCGCTTTGTTCCTGATAATGAAGCGGACCTTGGCATTAGGCAGGATCTTATGCTGGCGGGAGTCATTACCGGCTCACGTTATGATGAACATTGGGATCTGGCGCGTCAGCCGGTGGACTTCTATGATTTAAAGGGCGATCTTGAATCAATACTTGAACTTACCGGTAAACTTGCCGATATTGAATTTCGCAGCGAACAGAATCCGGCTTTACACCCCGGACAGAGTGCGGCATTGTATCTGGCAGGGGAACACATTGGATTTATTGGCGTTATCCACCCAGAATTGGAATCTAAGCTGGATTTAAATGGCCGAACCGTTGTCTTTGAACTACTCTGGGATAAGGTTGCCACGCGTAAAGTGCCTGAAGCCAGTGACATTTCCCGCTTCCCGGCGAACCGTCGCGATATCGCAATAGTAGTCGCGGAAGACGTCCCAGCAGCAGAAATTATGGCAGAGTGTAAGAAAGTTGGCGCAAATCAGGTAGTTGGCGTAAACTTGTTTGATGTGTACCGGGGGAAGGGCGTAGCGGAAGGATTTAAGAGTCTGGCTATCAGCCTGATATTACAGGATACCGCTCGTACACTGGAAGAAGAGGCTATTGCCGCCACCGTTGCCAAATGTGTGGCGGCACTAAAACAGCGATTCCAAGCATCCTTGAGGGATTGAACCTATGGCGCTTACTAAAGCTGAAATGTCAGAATACCTGTTTGAAAAGCTTGGGCTGAGCAAACGGGATGCCAAAGAGATAGTGGAACTATTTTTTGAGGAAGTCCGGCGTGCGCTGGAAAATGGCGAGCAGGTGAAATTATCGGGATTTGGTAATTTTGACTTGCGCGACAAAAATCAACGTCCGGGCCGTAACCCCAAGACTGGCGAAGACATTCCCATCACCGCCCGACGGGTAGTGACTTTTCGTCCGGGACAGAAGTTAAAAAGCCGCGTTGAGAATGCTTCACCTAAAGAGTGACGTATTTCCGCTAAAGGCCGCGTAATGCGGCCTTTTTTTTAATAAGACCACGCCGGGTTTTTTTCCCGTGGATTAACTTTTTTGGCCCTTAGGGCTTTCTGTCGTCATAAATGTAAAGATTCCATTAAGTTTCCCCTCGGAAACCGTAAACCATCTTTATCTGATAGTGGCGCATTTTGCCGGCTGATATAACGACAGCACGAGATGGCTGCCAAACAGGTCATATGATGAAAAAGAACAGCGTATTGCTTGCTATAGCTCTGGTTTTGCCCTGGGGCGTGATGGCGGACGATTTCTCCGCCGGTGCGCCGGGTGTGATAGTCCAAATCGGGGCCCAGGATCAGCAAGGGTATTTCTGGGACGGTGATACCTGGCGCTCTCCGCAGTGGTGGTACGACCATCAGGATAGTCATATTGGCGAGCGCAACGATCGCGGCTGGTATTGGGATGGTTTCCAGTGGCGCACCGAGCAGTGGTGGGATGACCACCAGGACAATGATTTTGGTGAACGGAACCTTAGCGGCTGGTATTGGGACGGTTATGAGTGGCGTTCACCGCAATGGTGGGAAAGCCATCAGGAAAATTATTATGGCGAGCGTAACGAATTCGGCTGGTACTGGGACGGCTGGCAATGGTTACCCTATCTGCCGCAGGGATTCAGGGATAATCGGGGCCGATACTGGGATCACGGCAATTGGTCGCCGAGACGTCCCAGTGATTATGATCGCCATTTTCAACAACCCGGCCGCGGCGAAGGCCATCCCGGTTACCAGCATCCCGGACGGCCACAGCATAACGGCGGCCGGCCGTTCCAGGGCGGGGGCCAACAGCACAACGGCGGGCAGCCGTTCCAGGGCGGGGGCCAGCAGCACAACGGCGGGCAGCCTTCCCAGGGCGGGGGCCAGCAGCACAACGGCGGGCAGCCTTCCCAGGGCGGGGGCCAGCAGCACAACGGCGGGCAGCCGTTCCAGGGAGGGGGCCAACAGCACAACGGCGGGCAGCCGTTCCAGGGCGGCGGCCAACAGCACAACGGCGGGAAGCCGTTCCAGGGCGGCGGCCAGCAGCACAACGGCGGGCAGCCGTTCCAGGGAGGGGGCCAGCAGCACAACGGCGGGCAGCCTTCCAGGGCGGGGCCAGCAGCACAACGGCGGGCAGCCGTTCCAGGGCGGCGGTCAGCAGCATAGCGGCGGCGGCCAGGTATTCAAACCGGCGGCCAGCGGCAGGAGCCTAATGGCGGTCAGCGGGAGCATAACGGTGGTCAGGTATTCCAAACCGGAGGCCAGCGGCAGGAGCCTAATGGCGGTCAGCGGGAGCACAATGGCGGCCAACAGCAGCACAGCGGTGGGCAGCCGCTCCAGGGCGGCGGGCAGCGCGAACATAACGGCGGCCAGCAGCGTCAAGGCGGCCAACAGGAGCATAACGGCGGCCAGCAGCGTCAAGGCGGCCAGCAGGAGCATAATGGCGGCCAGCAGCTCCAAGGCGGCCAACAGGAGCATAACGGCGGCCAGCAGCATCAGGGCGGCGGCCAACGTGAAATCATCAAGCCCCCGCATAACTGACATCTCATAAACCTGCCATCCATGCGGTGCCGCCGGCACGTCTTCCGGGCACCGCATTTCTTGTCCGGCTGTAATGCCGGCAAACCGCCAAGCGGTGTTACCGCGCTACCCCTTTACTCTCAATACCGGTAGGATAAGAGCAGTTTACCGGTCCGGGCGGAACAAGAAATATGTCTGTAAACAGTCCGATTTTCAGCGCATTGAAGCAGCGGCAACAGCGTCGGGATGCTATCCGTGTCCGCTGGCTGTTCCTGTTCCTGGCGATAGCCGCTGTGATAAGCCTTTGTGCGGGCGATGTCTGGTTTTGGCCGACACAGTGGTTTAGCGATGCCGCGGAGGTTTTTATCTGGCAACTCAGATTGCCGCGCACGCTGGCGGTTATCGCCGTCGGCGCCTCACTGGCGCTGGCCGGGGCGGCAATGCAGAATATTTTCGAAAATCCTCTGGCCGAACCCGGGCTGCTCGGCGTGGCGAACGGGGCCGGCGTCGCCTTGACGCTGGCGGTATTTTTAGGCCGGGGGCTGGTGCCGGTATGGGGGCTGGGAGTGTGCGCCGTAGGCGGCGCGCTGGCCATTACCGCGCTGTTGTTATGGTTTGCGCGCCATAACGCTTCGAATGCCCGGCTGCTGCTGATTGGCGTAGCCTTGGGCATTTTATGCAGCGCGGTAATGACCTGGGCGGTCTATTTTAGCTCCAGTCTCGATCTGCGCCAGCTGCTCTATTGGATGATGGGAGGATTCGGCGGCGTGGACTGGCGTGACAAATGGCTGGTGCTGACCTTGCTACCGTTCATTCTTTGGGTTTTATGCCAGGGAAGGGTCATGAACCTGTTGGCGCTGGGGGAACAGCAGGCTATGCAGTTGGGATTGTCGGTCTTCCTCTGGCGCAATCTGTTTGTCCTCGCCTTTGGCTGCATGGTGGGAATAAGCGTGGCGCTGGCGGGCGCGATCGGCTTTATCGGATTGATTATTCCCCATATATTGCGCCTGGCGGGCTTGACCGATCACCGGTGGCTGCTTCCGGGCTGCGCCCTGGCCGGCGCCGGGGTGCTGCTCTTGGCGGATGTCGTCGCCCGGGTAGCCCTTTACTCTGCTGAATTGCCTATCGGCGTGGTTACCGCCACCCTGGGTTCGCCAATATTTATCTGGCTATTAATCAGGATAAGAGGCTAAGCTAGATCTATCAATTCAAGTTAACCTGCTGATTTCCAGCAACACCTGGAGGGCACACCGATGAGTGATAAACTGTATTCTCTGCCGCTTAAGACCATTACCGGGGAAACCACCACCCTGGAGAATTTTAAAGGTTCGGTACTGCTGATAGTGAATGTCGCCTCGAAATGCGGATTGACGGATCAATACGAGGCGTTGGAAAGCCTTTATAAGGAAAAGCACCAGCATGGTTTTGAGGTGCTGGGCTTTCCCTCAAATGAATTCGCCGGTCAGGAACCGGGCAGCGATGATGAAATACTGGCGTTTTGCCGCGGGACATTCGGCGTTGAATTTCCGATGTTCAGTAAAATCGAGGTCAACGGCGAGCATCGTCATCCCTTGTACCAAGCCTTGATCGCCGCGCAGCCTAAAGCCATTACGCCACAAGGCAGCGGATTCTTTGAACGGCTTGCCGGCAAGGGGCGCACCCCTAAGCATCCGCAGGATATCCTGTGGAACTTTGAAAAATTTCTCGTCAGCCGCGACGGCCAGGTTCTGCAACGCTTTGCCCCGGACATGAAACCTGACGATCCGATTATCCTTGAGGCGATAAACGGGGCGCTGGCAAAATAAAATGCCGGTTTTTCCTGGGCGCTCGCGCGCGCCGCGACCGGGCGGCAGCCGCCGGTGACGACATCCCTGGTCCTCGACCTGCGGCAGGTTGCGGTGCGGCAAAGACTGCGGCCGCTATCGCTGCAGGTCCCTGCCGGCAGCCTGATTCATCTTATCGGTCCTAACGGCGCAGGCAAAAGCACGCTGCTGTCCGCCATCGGCGGTCTGACAAGCTGCGAAGGGGAAATCCGTCTGCTGGACCGGCCGCTGCGGCAGTGGGGCAGCGCAGAGCTGGCACTGCATCGGGGCTATCTTTGCCAGCAAGCCTTGCCCTATGCCCTGATGCCGGTATTCCAATACCTGACATTACATCAGCCTCGCAATGCCGCCGAGCGGGACATCGATGGCGCGGTAGGGTATCTTGCCGAAGCGCTCTCTCTGGCGGATAAGCTCAATCGCCCCCTAAACCGGCTCTCCGGCGGCGAATGGCAGCGGGTGCGCCTGGCGGCGGTACTGCTGCAGGTGTGGCCGGCGATTAATCCGCGCGCCTCGCTGCTGCTGCTGGATGAACCAGCGGCGAGTCTGGATATCGCCCAGCGAGTGGCTCTGGACTCCTTGCTATCGGAGCTCACCGCCGCAGGCCTGGGCATCTTGGTCTGCGCCCACGATCTTAACCATAGCCTGCGCCATGCCGGGGAAATCTGGCTGCTGTCCGCCGGGGCGCTGGCAGCGCGGGGCCATCCCCGGGATGTGATGCAGCCGGCGATACTGTCGCCGGTATTCGGCGTGAAATTCGAACTGTTGCCCGCCGGCGGTACGCCCTGGCTGGTGGCATCCGGCCTGGCGCCGCAAGCCGCGACAGCGGTATGATACCTTGACCTGTCCAGCGGTTGGACAGCGTTATGCTGATGGGCAAAAAATGAGACGGATATCTTTTTGTTGGCTGTTCCTGTTTAGCTTAATTCTTACCGGCTGCAGTCATCACGCGCCGCCGCCGGATCCCCGGCTGGCAAATTCCAGGGTGGTGAGAGCGCAGCTTAACGATCAGTTACGGCATTGGTACGGCGTTCCTTACCGATATGGCGGGTTGGATCAAAACGGCGTGGATTGCTCGGGGTTCGTGTATCGCACTTTCCGCGATCGGTTCGGTATTGTGCTGCCGCGTTCCACCCAAGACCAGACCAAGGTCGGTACCCGCATATCCCGCGACGATCTGTTGCCGGGGGATTTGGTGTTTTTCAAAACCGGCAGCGGCGGTAACGGCTTGCATGTGGGTATCTTCGATACCGGTGATAAATTTATCCATGCCTCCACCAGTCGCGGGGTGATCCGTTCATCGCTGGATAATGTCTATTGGAGCAAAGCTTATTGGCAGGCCAGGCGAATCTGATACTGACGCCTCTATACAGTCAGCCCGGATGCCGCCTGACGAGCTACAATAAAAACAGGAGGCACCATGGCCAATACCCCTATCTTCAATAACAGTTATCACCGGCAACTTCCCGGGTTCTATACCGAACTGATGCCGGCTCCCCTGCGCGGCGCGCGTCTGCTCTACCATAATAGCGAACTGGCGCGAGAGCTGGCGCTGGATGACGACCTTTTTGCCGAGCCTCATTCCGCCATCTGGAGCGGGGAGCGGTTGTTGCCGGGAATGCAGCCCTTGGCGCAGGTTTATAGCGGCCATCAATTCGGCGTCTGGGCCGGGCAACTGGGGGACGGGCGCGGGATCCTGCTTGGGGAGCAGCAATTGGCGGATGGCCGTTCGGTGGACTGGCATCTGAAAGGCGCCGGTAAAACGCCTTATTCGCGCATGGGGGACGGACGGGCGGTGTTGTGCTCAGTGGTGCGTGAATTCCTGGCATCCGAGGCGCTGCATCATTTGGGCATCGGTACCACCAGGGCGCTGACCATCGTCACCAGCGACGAGCCGGTGTGGCGTGAAAAGCCGGAACCGGGGGCCATGCTGCTGCGGGTGGCGGATAGCCATGTGCGGTTCGGGCATTTTGAACACTTCTTTTATCGCCGCGAGACGGAGAAGGTCAGGCAACTGGCGGACTATGTCATCGGCCGTGATTGGCCGCAGCTGGCGGGTCAGGCGGACGCCTATCGTTTATGGCTGACCGACGTGGTGGAACGCACGGCGCGCACCATAGCCCAATGGCAGGCGGTGGGGTTTGCCCATGGCGTAATGAATACCGACAATATGTCCATACTGGGCATCACCATTGACTATGGCCCCTATGGTTTTCTCGATGCCTATCGTCCGGGCTATGTTTGCAACCATACCGATTATCAAGGGCGTTATGCTTTTGATAATCAGCCGGCGGTGGCGTTGTGGAATCTGCATCGCCTGGGGCAGGCGCTGTCCGGACTGATGCCGGTAAGCGACCTGGAACAGGCGCTGAACTGTTATGAACCGGCGTTGATGCATGCCTATGGCGACGAGATGCGGGCCAAGCTAGGCTTCGCTACGCGCGATAAACGGGATAACGATATTCTCACCGGCCTGCTGAGCCTGATGGACCGGGAAGGCAGCGATTATACCCGGGTGTTTCGCCTGTTAAGCGACAGCGAGGCGGCGAATTCCCGCTCGCCGCTGCGCGATGAGATGAAGGATCTGGCGGGGTTTGATCGGTGGTTTCAGGTATACCGGCAGCGAGTTCGGGAAGAAGACAGGGACGACGAAAGGCGACGGCAGGCCATGCGGGCCAAAATCCCAACTTTATCCTGCGCAACTATCTGGCCCAGCAGGCTATTGACGGCGCCGAACAGAACGACACCGCTTTTTACACCGGCTCCTCCAGGCATTGCGCCATCCCTATGATGACGATCCGGCTCTGGACGACCTGGCGGCGCTGCCGCCGGAGTGGGCAGGCAGCTGGAGATTTCCTGCTCCAGCTGATAAGCGCGAGCCTGAATTTTTATGGGGTAGGGATCGGTGTTAATGATTCTTCATGATATTCGGTGTCTAGATTGAACCAGTCAGATAAATATTTGAATTCCTTTATGGAAAGCAATATATCCAAAAAAGCCTGTTGGGCAAAAATGCTTTCTTGATCATCTCCAAGGTTGTAGTCAGCGACTATTTGCTCCAAAACCTGCAATGAGGTAGGGCTTAGCTGGATATCACCCACGGCATGGGGAAGGTCGGGACGTTTGTTATACAGCAGCTGAAATATATCAAAATAGATGAGGGGCGCTTGCCAGGCTTCGGATGCCGCGGCAAGAGGAAGCGAAGTATTAAAAGAATCGCTTTCCGCTTTTTTGGATAGTCCGTCGCGTCTCTCACGGCTAAGGGAGAATTTTTGGTTCATCCTCAGCACGAAATCGATCAGATCATGCAGCCGACGATGTATGTTCTGCGTTCGCTTATACTCCTTGACATTGATGTTCGGCACGTTTGAGCGGCCAGAGCCGCTAGTTGGCCCCCAAAAACGCTCATCAGGAGTGAACCAGCGAAACCACTGCGGCCTTCTTTCTTCCATTCGCCCGCCGTCGGTGACTTTATAGGGATAAGCCTTGATTTTTATCCCTAGCTCATCGGCAAGGATTTGCGCCGTGGAATAGCGGTAGCCAAAACCGCCATAACAGGAGTAAAGATCAATACTTTCCAATTGGTGCAATATAAACGGTGCATCTTCAAGAAATTGCAATCCCTTTATGATATCTGAAAATTCAATTGCATCCATATGATTAACGTTGAAAGGCGCTCCGTGCAGTTTTATACGTAAGCGCGTTTTAACGTCATTAAGCAACTCAATATGGCAATCCTTTCCTAACAAGAGCTTTTTCGCGGTATGGCTTGTTCCCGGTAACCATTTTTCTGCCATCGCTTGAATAAGTGGTGATTTTTCATGGGGAATATCACTAAATACAGAGGTAGACACACTTGACCCGTGCGCCTCACCCACGATGACAAAAATTCTGCTCTTTGTGGTGTAATCGTAAAAAACCGCCGTGAAATGTGCCCAATTGTTCGGCAATAACGATAGATGCTCTTTCCGGCAAAGCGGGATCGAAGAAAGAGTTGCGCATGCCGATAAATCGTCCGTGTTTTATGCTTAGCAACAGATGCTCAAGACAGCCGGAAGTGTTATATATTCCCAGCAGTATCCCGTCATTGACTTTTAACAGGCTCTCTGTTGAAGACAGTCGCTCTTTATTGATGAAGAAGGCTTGGCTATGCAGATTTGATTTTTAGCATTCATCACCATCCTGAGCAATTGTTTGGCACTCTCTTCATCGATTTTGTTACATTTCAATAAAACATCTAAAGGAAATTGTTCAGGTAATGAAAAATGTCGGGAATCCCTACGCAAAGCCCTTGCCGCGTATCGGATGTCATTCACCCCGTCATGCACAAGTGTATATGTTTTTGCTTATGAGAGCGGTTGTTTGACAATAAAGAGGGCTTATACCAGGCGGGTTCCTTCAAGAGAAAGCCATTTTAATGATAACGCTCGGGGAGGTGGCTTCACGATAGCTGAAATATTCAGCATCCTCCATAAAATCAAAGTCTTTATATTTTATTAACTCAAATGCCTGCGGGGAACGTTTATACATCATAAGCCACTCGTTTTCCGTGAACACATCCCTATTGTCCCGGGTCATGATGGCCTTACGTATCTCTTTAATGTCAATAATGAATTTATTTTACCTATGTCTATTCTCAGTGCGAAATAACCTTCCGGCGAAGCGTCAAATTGGTTACGCCAGGCGCTAACGGCACGAAAGCGCATTATTCCTTCTTGTCTTTCATCAAGCGCCCTGGAGGCGGAAACGATAAAACTCTCATCGCGGCTATAGCCGTTGGTTTTAATGGCAGCAATGATCTCGTTGCGAAACAAGAAGGTGCGGTTGAATCGCATCAAAAAATGTTCACGATGGGCCTTATTTAAAAGAAGATCATGCACAAATTTATTATTATAAAGATAAAATCGCAGGATGCGTTTGTGGAAGTTGATTGTGCCTTTATCAATGGCGTCCGGCTCCGCCAAAACGCACATCGGCTCTGGTTTTATCAGGCCGAGTTCCGTTATCTTGCGACCTGAAGGGTGATATCTATCAAAAGAGGGGCAAGGGGCCGGCAACTTGCTTATGCTGGTAATCCACTCCCCGGAGGGGCTTCTTGCTACCGGGACGGCAAAAGCTCTTTCATTGGGCATGTGGTGGTTGGCGATACGCCACACATCGCTGTCGCTTTCTCTAAAGACGGGAAAATAGTCGTGATCGTTAACGACATAGTAATTTGTCCTCTCGGATGTTTTATCGGCATAAATTCCTATTGCCTGGGTTTCAAGCGTATGGGTATCGACATTCACCTTCCAGCTTTGCCTGAGAAGTTTTTTTCGCAATCTTTCGGCTCGAATGGCAACGTTGGCAACCAAAATAGATTCCTGTACTTTGTGATGGAGTTTTTCGGTAATTGAGATAACCGAGGAGCTTGACGGTTGAAGCGGGCATAAGAAAGAAAAGAATTCTTTGGCGGCGACCCTGGACATATCCATTCCGGCTTGAGAAGATTGGGCTATTAACTCCCGGATAATAAATTGTTTTAGCGCGGCCCTTTTGATGTCGTTTTGCAAGGCATTGTGCAAAGCATGCTTGAGCGTATTTTCAGAAATTTTTTTGAAATTGCCGCCTAGCTGGACTATAAGCAACATCAGGTCAAAGAGGTCAAACATAATGTCTTTGAAACGAATTGTATGATCTTTATCATACCAATTTCGGCAAAGGGCTTCAAAAAAGGGAATAGTGGAAGAGATGAAATCGACCCATGAATAATAACGCAATACTTCCTTGAGACGATCGGAAAGCGTTATCAGCGTGGCTTGGGTCAGGAAGTCGATATTTTTGATAAAAGGCGCATCAAGATGAAGCGCCTGCTGTCTGTCATCCAGACTAAAAGATAAGGTTTGACGACCTTCATAATATCCTGCCCTTTAACTGCCACC
The DNA here is from genome assembly GCF_016865525.2 of Sodalis ligni. Taxonomy (NCBI): domain Bacteria; kingdom Pseudomonadati; phylum Pseudomonadota; class Gammaproteobacteria; order Enterobacterales; family Bruguierivoracaceae; genus Sodalis; species Sodalis ligni. Next base: position 3,055,816 of record NZ_CP075169.1, read on the forward strand.
AGGGTGTAAGGAGGTCGGGGCAGGGTGGCGGAGTCTTCCTCCGGCGATTTCAGCACTATGTCCAGCAGGGTCGTCAGTTGTGCGCTGTTAGCATCGATGGGGGAATAGATGCGCCATTACGGTTTCGTTGACGCTGTAAGCCGGTCTGCTTAAAACATCAATATTCTCATTACTCTGCAACCAGAAATCCTTTAATTCCAGTAAATGGGGATCATTTTCTAACCTTTTGATATCGCTAATGAAAACAAACCCGGCTAAGGTCGATAATAAAATAAGCTTTCCACTATACAATCTTGCAATGGTGAGAAAACCTGGATTTTTCAGGCATCGAGTAATGATTGAAGGGGAGAGGCTATTGGATATATAGTTTCTTGAGAATACCATGAATGCAAAAATTTCCTTCGGTGGATAAATAGCATCGATATAATCTACCGTTGAACTGGCGAGCGCTTGCATAGCCATATACCGGGCTTCATGGAAAGAATACTGATGTTTATAATCATAAAATTGATTATAATAATCTTCCAACGACTCTTTTTATTGGATGCCTGAAGTTCAAAGACGCTTGTGAAATCATGAGGAAGACGGGATTTATATTTAATAAATAGATATTGCTGTGCGTTGATGAATTTTTGTAAAACATAAAAATATTAAAGGAGCTGAGATGTTCATCATCATGGCGTGAAAAACGGAAAAAACCAAAAACCGCGGCCCTAATCATTAAATCATAGTCTCCGGATTCCAGACGCCTCTCATACTCCTCAAGTAATCCATACGCGTTAATTTTTTATCAGCAAAATCCGCATCTAGCTTCATGGCCTCGACCTTTGCTGCGGCAATGAACTGTTCTTCGGAATCAGCCTGTAAGATAATATCTTGATCAAAATAATAACGAATCATCTGAACAAATTCTTGTTGAGCATTGATACAAAATGTCATTAAGACAAATACGGTTTTATCATGGCGTATTAGTGTTCTGAAATCCTCGCGCCATAAAGTATGATGAGTGAATTTCTCTTTCTCATACGTATTATTCTCAATTAATTCTTTAACGATCTGCAACGTTTTTGCCAAGGAAAAGGTTTTTTAACCACGCTTGATCGGCGTCGTGCTGTTTCTCATTCAATCGGAATACTTCAACCAAATTCATAATGAGATCCAGATAGGGATGATTATCATCCTTGCGATAAATATAGTTGTGCAACTCAGTGGAAAATACTTGCTTCATGGTTGAAAAGTCAATTTCATGCTCATCTTCTGAAAATAAACACCAATGGTCCGTCATCTCTCCAGGTAAAAGAAAATTATGGCTATGAATACTGATTCCATTAACGCGTGTATATTCTAAAATATGATAAAATTTCAATTTTATTAGCGCGTCAATCAAAAGTCCCGATCCCTGTCATCAAGGCGAAATAAATATCTAGAGTGTTAACATGGCTCATTTTATCGAAGGGTGATATTTCATCTAATACCAACTGTTTACTATATTCTTCATGAGATTCCTTTAATAAATACAAATTGCGCAAGATATTATGCAAATGCGCGTGTTCATTAAAACTGGCGTTGTGCAATTTCTCTATAATAGTAGTTTCAGCTAAGGCGAAATTTTTATTTTGAGAGAAGATATCGTTTCCACAATGACATCTATATTAACATGTTCGTAGGCGTCAGCGATTTTTTATTGATGTCTGGTATATGATCGGTTATTGCACTGTATGAATTCAAATGGGAAGAAATTTTGATTTGAGGTTCAAGTTTGTCATATAATAAATCATTAAACTTTGTGATAATATTTTCTGTATAAGATTTAAGGATGATCATATTTAAAGAGTAAGACTTGTCTTTAAATAATAAGCCATTATAGATAATCTCCGCCGTTTTTCCGGCGATAAGCATGTCCAGCTTCAGCAAATACGATAGCTCATCCTGCGGAGTGTTTTCCAGGGACAATGTCGAGTCAAGCTGTGCCAGCAGCGCGGCGGCAATTTTATTCGCAGGGTTCAATTCAAGTTGATGTCCGCCGATGTCGAACATAATTCTACCACGACCCGGCAAGATCTCGGCGATATCCTTTGCCGGCGCCAGGGGGTTGGTTATGGCTGAAACATGAAGGTGAGGGGAGATGATGCCTGCTTCAGGCTCTGTGATATTTATTACCTTCAATTGCGCCTGGAATTCCGTTGCTGACCTATAGAGTATATTCTGAAGAGGCCGAATGCCCGCCGTCGCCGTCATCTGTCCTTCCGCGCCGGGAAACATCAGCGGATCGCGCAGGCCGGCAAACCATGCGAACAGCCTGTCCATCCAAGCCGGTTGATTTGGGGTTGAACATTCCCATTGATGACCTCCGATAAAATGGGCCAGTAAATTTCCCATTGAACCCAGGAAGGTGATATTAGGTCGTATCATGGCCTCAATATGATAAATTTCGCCATGGCTCACAATGAGCCTGTCATCTAAAAATCCAGCATAAATGGCGTTGCCGCTGGGTAGCTGCACTCGTACGGTGGATATATGTCGGCATCGCTGATATAAGGTCGTAATTCATCGGAAAAGTTGTCCACTCCACCCAACATGGTCTTTCTTTAAGGTTCCGACACCGAAAGAGGAAGCGCCATGTTAAGCAGAGAGGACCACCTAATGATAAAACAAATGCGCATTCATGGCGCTTATATTATCGACATTGCCCGTCAGATTGGCTGCTCAGAACGCACGGTCAGGCGGCACCTGTCCGAGCCTGAACGTCCTCGCCGGACGTCTTCACGACGGCGTATGAGCAAACTTGAACCTTACATGGCTTTTATCGATATGCGCCTGAGTGAACATGTCTGGAACGCGCAAGTGATTTTCCAGGAAATCAAGGCGCAAGGCTATGGTGGCGGGACCACCGTGCTGCGGGAATATATCCAGCCCAAACGCCGACTCCGGCATGGTCGTGAAACCGTCCGCTTCGAAACGCAGCCCGGTTATCAGTTGCAGCACGACTGGGGTGAAGTGGAAGCAGAAGTGGCGGGCCTGCCATGTAAAATCAACTTCGCCGTCAATACGCTGGGCTACTCGCGCCGCTTTCATGTCTTCGCCGCGCCCTGCCAGGATGCGGAGCACACTTACGAATCGCTGGTGCAGGCGTTCGGTTACTTCGGCGGCTGCGTGAAAACCGTGCTGGTTGATAACCAGAAGGCGGCGGTGCTCAAACACGATAATACCGGCGAGGTTATCTTCAACGCCGGCTTCCAGTCGCTGGCGAAGCACTACGGCTTTATCCCCCGCGCCTGCCGGCCTCACCGGCCCAGGACCAAAGGGAAAGTGGAGCGCATGGTGGGTTATGTGAAACACAACTTCTTCGTTCACTATCGCCGGTTCGACAGTTTTGCGCACGTCAATCAGCTCCTGACCCAGTGGCTGGCGCAAGAGGCCGATCAACGCGACCTGCGCCAGTTCCATCAGACACCGGCAGAACGGTTCGAGGCGGAAAAAACCGCCCTGCAACCGTTGCCCGCCGGTCCGTTCGATACGAGTTATCACGATATCCGCCAAGCGGCCTGGGATGGCTACATCGACGTGCGGGGCAACCGCTACAGCCTGCCCGAAGCCTGGTGCGGGCGCCAGGTTACGGTACGCATTACCCTGGACGACGAGTTACGCGTCTACGGCAATGACGAGCTTATCGCCCGCCATCCGTTGTCACCGGCCACCGCCGGATGGCAGACGGTGCCGGAACATCACCAGGCGCTGTGGCAGCGGACCTGCCAGGTAGAGCAACGACCGCTGGATGCCTATGAGGGACTACAGTGATGAACGAACTGGAAAACCTACTGACCCGGCTGAAAATGGACCATCTGAGCGGCGCGGTGGAAAACCTGCTGGAGCAGGCCACGAAAGAAGAACTGAACTACCGGGAGTTCTTGATCCGCGCCTTGTCACAGGAATGGAACGGGCGCCGTAGCCGGGGCCTGGAATCACGGCTCAAGCAGGCCCGGTTACCCTGGATAAAACGCTGGAGCAGTTCGACTTCACCTTCCAGCCGGGAATAGATCGCAAAGTGATCCGCGAGTTGGCGGGACTGGCGTTCGTGGAGCGCAATGAAAATGTTATCTTGCTGGGTCCGCCGGGGTGGGAAAACCCATCTGGCGGTGGCCCTGGGCGTCAAAGCAGCGGATGGCGGTCACCGGGTGCTGTTCACGCCGCTGGATAAACTGATGGCAACGCTGCTCAAGGCCAAACAAGAAAACCGCCTGGAGAGGCAGATCCAACTGTTAAGCTATAGCCGGGTGTTGATCCTGGATGAAATCGGCTATCTGCCGATGACGCGGGAAGAGGCGAGCCTGTTCTTCCGGCTACTGAATCGGCGTTATGAAAAGCGAGCATCATACTGACCTCGAATAAAAGCTTCGTGGACTGGGGAGAAGTGTTCGGCGATAACGTGCTGGCATCGGCGATCCTGGACCGCTTACTGCACCACTCAACCACGGTCAATATAAAGGGCAAAGTTACCGGCTGAAAGATAAACGCAAGGCAGGAATGTTATCGGCAAAGAGTGCGTCAGATGACGCGATAATGAGCGGACGTTAAAACGATAAACAGTGGACAACGGAAACGTTGAAAAGGGCCACCACTTCACGATGTTGACATATAATATAGGTTTCTTCAGCTATGTGTATGCGGGTGAATTTCGTATCTTTAGTCTGGAGTAAACAATCAGGATTGTTCTTGAGTTCACTGACGCATTGGAATAGATAATCAGCTTGTTCTTTTTCCTCCGCTGTTTCATTTTCTGCGCTCCAATCAGTTGTTGCCTGAAAAAAGCTTCTCCCTCCCTGCAGGGAAGTGTTTACACACATTATCTGCACGTCTAAGCCCCAATAGGTAACTGTTTAATGAAGATATAATCTCAATATAACCTGAATGTTTTGCTGTATGTAAATTTAAATTATTGGTGAAGGATATAGCTTCATTTAACATTGTTATGTCCCTATTAATCCGTTAACTGCCGAGGGTGGCGATATTGTCAACAAAGAGAGCGATTATTGCTTAGCTTACATATGATGAAATCGCTCGGATAAATATTTAAATTCATCAATGGATAAAATAATATCCAGCAGAGCCTGTTCAATAAATTCGATATCCTCAGACCCGTCAATGTCATAATCCTCCAGTATTTGATCGAGTATCGACAAGGACTCCTTCTTTAAAAGGATATCGGCCACTACGCGAGGGTGATACGGATTTTGTGGATAGATTAGCTGCAAAATGTCAATGTAAATGAAAGGAATATGACGTTCAACCGGGCTCAAATGGATATTTTGTGATTATTTTTCTGCGCATGCTGGATAAAAATTGTATAACGTTACGGACAGATGTCATGATATCCCGTAGCTCCTGCTGCATGTTCAGGGTACTGACAAGCTGCGGGGACTCCGTTTTACCGGCTCTTGACAACCATTATCAATGAGAGGAATCCGCCTGCCGCAGGCCGATACTGGCGAAACCACTCAGGTCTTCTTTGACGGATCCCGCCCTCAATTTTATGAGGAAAAGTATGGACCGCAAGCCCCAGCTCATCAGACAGGATCTGAGCGGTGGAATAATCGGAACCATAGCCGCTGTAACAGGAGTGCAACTCAATACTCTCGATGTCTTCTAATGTGAATGTCGGGTCTTTAACGTAAGCCAGGCCCCGGATGATATCCGCCAGTTCGACGGCATCCATATTGTTGATAAGAAACGGCTCGCCATAGTGTTTGATGCGAATACGCGGTTTTCTTCACTGCTCCAAGGCACTACAGAAATATAACAATCTTTGCCGAAAAGGACCTCCTCGCGGGGTATAAAATGGCGTCGATAACCCGTAATGCGACCATCGATATGAAACTCGGGCCTCATCTCGCTCGGGAGTTCATACGCCAGAATTGGCGTATTATCCGTTGCGCCGAATGCGCTGCCGGCCATCACAATGAAGTTTTATCGCCACGGTGCAAGGTTAACAAATTTTGGTTAAATGTTCCCAATTGTTCGGCAATGACCAACGAAACTCGCTGCTGTGGGGTAAAACCATATAAGTTATTATTTAGGCCAATGAATCTTCCCTGACCGATGCATAACATCAGATGCTCCAGTCGATTCGAGTAATCATAGAGCGCCAAAGCTTACCTTGATTTATTCTTAATAAATCAGATGTTGTCGATATCTTATATTCATCAACAAGTATGGCATGGCTATTTATAAAATCGTTTTTGCTTGTTTTATCATTTCCAATAAATGATTTGCACTTTTAGGGACAGTAATCCACAGTGTAACAATATATAAAGAGGAAGCTCTTCTTTCAATTCAAATGATAACGCTTCGTGGCGAATCGACCTTGCCACAAGATGGGGCATATGCTGATCAATCTCGCTTATAAAAGCCTTAGATTTTATTAGATAACTATTATGTTTAAGCAATAGCGGCCTATACCAGGCCGGCTCTTTAATCAGGAAGCCATCTTTAATGAAAACATAGGGCGCCGTAGCTTCACGATAGCTAAAAACCTGGCATCTTGCATATCATCAAAATCTTTGTATTTAATTAATTCGAAGTAAGTCGGTTGCTGGCTAAACATCATCAGCCACTCGTTTTCCGTAAAATATCCCTATTATCGTTAATACCAAAAGACAAGCGATTATTGGCAAAGTCAATAATATAACTTTGATTGGCTATGTTAACAGTGATGGCAAAATAGGTTTCCGCGGCCCAGTGAAGAACGTCGCTCCAAGCGCTTACGGCACGAAAGCGGATCCTAACGTCATCCTTGCTTTCTAACGCATGTATTGCGAGAACCGCGGACGTTTTATCATATACAAATTTATTATTAAATTGCATGGCTAAGATGTCTTTTTCAAAGAAAAGTTTCGATGAAAATCATTAAATATTGAAATGACGCGGTCTCCCGCTTCTGTAAATATAGTTTCCCTCTGGTGACGTTCAAGTGAGAAGCGCAGTATGGTTTTGTGAAAATTCACCAAATCGCAATCAGAAAATTGATCAATGCCCGATACGCGTAGGGGTTCAATCTCAATCAATTTTGTGTCCTGAGCATTGTTAGGATGGAAATGATTGACTGGGAGGGGCGAAATCCTTATGTCAACGACTTGCCGTGCGCTGGCGACCCAACCTCCGGAGTGGCTTTGTACAATGGGAATGGCAAAATCTTTGTCGTTGCCGCCTCTCAAGTTGATGATTCTCCATTCACCATGATATTTATCCCAAAAACGGGGAAATAGTCATTGTCGTTAACAATATAGTATGACTCTGCAGAACCCGAATTTTTACTAAAATGCCACTGGGCAAGGTTTCGAGTTGATTTTCATCCACTTCTGCTTTCCAGTATTGCCGCAGGTTTTTCTTCCTCGAACTAAACAATCTAATGGCGACGTTGGCTTTTGCTAGCACATCCTGTATTTTATATTGTAGCGTATCATCTAAGATTGTTAACACTTTGCCTGACGGATGTATGATGTTATAAAATGAAGATATTTCATCAGAAAAGACTTGGCCATTTTGTATCCAATGTTCGGTGTTGAGCCTATAAGTTCATGAAAAACAAAATTCCTTATCATATGATGTTGTACCTTTTCTTTGTAGCTTTGTAAAGAGCATGCTTAAATGTGTTTTCGGATATTTTTAAACTGTCCTGAAAGAGCTACAACTGTAGTAACAAGATCATAGAGATCAAAATGATATCTGCAAACTTGATTTCATGTTCTTCATCATACCATAGCTGGCAGAGTGTGGTAAAAAGGAATAAATGAAGCCGTGTATTCCAGCCAGGTATAATGACGCAATGTTTCTTTGGAATTTTGAGCTATTGCAACCAACGTAGCCTGATTGATATTATCGATAGCGTTGATAAATGGGATCTTAATACTTATAGGCTCAGATGTTTCATCCTTATTGAAGACATAGGATTTTATGATGGAATATAAGTCTGAATCTTTAACCGCAGCAAGAGAATATGCCGATGCAGGAACATCAAAATTTCTTCTTCAGGAACGTGAAGTAAAATGTCTATCATAGAGGTTAATGACTCGCTATTCGCATCGATTTCAGGAAAAAGTGATGCTAAGGCAGTTTCATTAATATGGAAATGAGGACGATGTCTCATATCGAGGCCAGTGGAACAGTTTTCCCAATATTCTTTGATCAGCGCTAAAGTATCGCCATTTTTGAGTACATTGAAATCAGTGATGATCACGAAGCCGTTAAAAGTACTTAATAATACGGTCTTATCATTATGCAGCGTAGCAATAATGAGATATCCTGTATTATCCTTCGGCAGGAGACGAAGGTGAATGGGGTTAAATCATTCTTAACGTAATTTCGTGAAAAACTTTAAAGCATAAAATTTTCTTAGCAGGATATACGATATCTACATAATGCAAACTAGATTTTTCTAATGCTTGCATCGTAAGATTTCTCGCCTCAATAAATGAATGATGCTTTTATAGTCGACGAATTGATTATAATATTCTTCTAACGATTTCTTTTCGAAAGAAGATTCCAACTTATAAACACTTTTGTAGGGTTGCTGTCTACGGGAGGTATAGTCCATGAAGATCTGCTGCTGTGACATTATAAATTGTTTTAGAACATAAAGTACGTTTAATGAAGATAAAAACCTTCATTAAGCGTTTTTTCTGAGAAATGAACCATATTGATGCAGCCTTGATAAAACATGTAAATCTCCTTTCTTTTCCAAATCGATATATTTTTAAACATCTCTAGATTGTTTTGATTAAAATCAGGGCTTGCTTGGTCTCGAACGGCTTCGATTTTAGACGCCACAATACGTTGCTCCTGGTTACTTGCGATAAGTTTAGTATTATGTTCTATAAAATCTGCAATACAATTTATAAATATATTTTGCATATTGATAAAATAGCTTAATAAAACAAAAGAATTTTATCGTTCTTGATGATACCTGTTAGTTCATTATGCCATGCATAGTGATTAGTAAATTTACTCTTTTCTTCATGATTATTATCAATCATGTCAGACAATATATTATGTGTCTGTTCTAACGGAGCAATATTCCTTTGCTGCCAAGATGAAAGAGAACTATTGCTTGAGCCGTCTGCCCTAAATAGCTCCGCTATATCCAGAAGACGTTCAAAATAAAAGTTTGCTGAAGGGCGCTGGTAGATGTAATTTATCAACTCCTGATAAAAAGAGTATCCATATTTTCATTGGTGAGCATCTGTTCGTCAGCGGTAAAAATATCTCCTATATCAGTGATCTCACCCGGCATGATAAAATTTAAACTGTATATGCTGATAGCATTCGTTCTGGTGTAATCAAATATTGAATAGAATTTTGATTTTATCAGGCAGTCTATCAGATGTCTTTTATCGTGATTAATTAGTGCGTGATAAATTTGTTGTGCGTTTATATAGGTTACACGCGACAGGGGAGAATGATCACCCGGGTATAAATGTAAGCGATATTCATTATATGCTTGTTGACATAAATTAAGAACGTGCATCATTTTTGATAATAGGATTTCCGTCCAAGGGTTTTTCTCTGACTTTGTGCGTGACTTCCGACTTTGCCATATCGAAGGTTTTATTTTTGATAATTAAAATGGCGTCCTTGATTATTTCAGTATTGATGCGGCTTGAAGCTTCTTTCAATTGCTTAACAATATTGCTAATAAAATTTTCGACCATGAAATTTTCAGCGACATGACGTTTTAGTCTTTTCAGTTGAGCTGTATTCTCTTGTGTTAACTCTTTAAGGGACGAAATGATGTCCTCAAACTGGACTTTGGAAATAATGATATTTAGCGAGGTGAATTTATCTTTAAGATAAAGGCCGCCATGAAAGATTTTGACATTTTTGCCAATAAATTTATCGAACTCCAGCAGGTTACTCAATGGATCGGATAATGGTGGGTCACTGGCCCTGACAAAGTCTTGAAACATATTAAGAAGCAGAGTTTGAGCCTCCCCATTGGCGAGAGAAATCTGGAATTCGAGGCCATCAATACTGAATAATAATCGGCTGTTGGCGTCAATTTCTCCGCTGCTATACTCTGCTTGCGGCGGCAGCGTCTCGCTTAGCGCGGATGCGGTGGGGAATTTACGGCCTGGTTAAGGTCTTCATCAGATTCGTGGTCTTTACCGTTCTTAGCCGCGCTGAAAATTCCGCCTCTGCCGTATGTATGATTGTGCCGGGATAAAAACCGAAGATGTTGTGGGCTGCCCCTCCGACTGAGGGAATATCAGCGGGTCACGTAAGCCGCTGAACCACTTGGCGGTGCTTCCCACCCAATCAGGCCAATTATATACGCCGAGCCATCCCCGCCTTGAACAAGCTGGCTTAATAAAAGGGTAAGCGATCCATAGAAGGGTAGCGGTTTGTGGTAATCTTGCTGAATATGGTAATTATTGCCATCTGAAACCACCAGTGATTTGTTAAAATAGCCGGCAAAATCAGGTTACCGCTCGGTAGCATTATTTTTTGTCGCAACGCTGATTTTTTGTCGTGCAATTCAATCTGTATATATTTTGTATGACCCGAAGTTAACAAACAATCCATATTATTTGTAAGTTCATTTACGCAGCTGAATAAATAATCAACTCTTTCTTCCTCACTATTTTTTCACAATTATTTATGTCGTGAGATTCATCTGCTTTATTATCAATAGATGAAAAGGAATCTTTAATTTGAATATTGTTTATTTTTTATGGAATAAGTGTAATAATGTAATGCATTAGTCTTTTGAGAATGTTTAATTTGATAATCAATATGATATATTTTATTATTTTCTAATAAACAAGTTTCTTTTGTCATGGCAAGATCCTTATATATGGATAGGGTTATCTCAATATAAAATGGAATTGTTTTCGTGATGAGTGAAATAAATTAGCGGTCTACTTTTTAAATTTGATGAAATAATTTTCTCTAGAAGATAATCGATTTTCACTGACCCATAAAACATATCATCAAACATTCGCATGTGGAATTAAAGAGTAAAAATTAAGGGTTTTATCGCTTCTCAGACGAAGAAAATAATTAGGCCGCCTGTCGGCGGCCCAATGGGTAAATAGGAGGGTAGCGAAAAGGGTTTAGAAACGACTATCAACGGCGCCCGCCAGCATGGCCAGCAGCCTTTCGCTGTCTTCCCAGCCAAGGCAGCCATCTGTGATGGATTGACCATAGGTCAACGCTTGGCCGGGTATCAGCGCCTGGCTGCCTTCAACCAGAAAACTCTCGGCCATGATGCCTGCTACCCGCCGGCTACCGTCGCTTATCTGCCTGCATACGGATTCCGCCACGTCCAGCTGGCGGCGATACTGCTTCTGGCTGTTGCCATGGCTGAAATCCACCAGCAGATGCGGCGGCAACCCATGCTCCTGTAGATGCCCGCAGGCCTGCTGGACATCGGCGCTATGATAGTTGGGCGTGCGGCCGCCGCGCATAATGATATGGCCATAGGGATTTCCCGCCGTTTGGTAAATGGTCATCTGGCCCTGTTTATCCGGGGACAAGAACATATGAGACGCGCGGGCGGCGCGTATGGCGTCGATGGCAATCTGCGTATTGCCGTCGGTGCCGTTCTTGAATCCAACCGGGCAGGAGAGGGCTGACGCCATCTCACGGTGGATCTGGCTCTCGGTGGTGCGGGCGCCGATGGCGCCCCAGCTGATTAAATCGGCAATATACTGGCCCATCACCATATCCAGGAACTCGGTGGCGGTGGGCAATCCTATCTCATTGACCGTGAGCAGCAAGCGCCGCGCCAGTTCGAGCCCGTCATTGACCCGATAACTGCCGTCAAGACCCGGATCGGAAATCATGCCCTTCCAGCCCACCACCGTGCGGGGTTTCTCAAAATAGGTGCGCATGACGATTTCCAGCCGATCCCGGTAGCGAACGCGCAGGGTATTCAACTGCCGGGCATAGTCGATGGCGGCGTCGGTATCGTGGATGGAACAGGGGCCAATCACCACCAGCAGGCGGGGATCACGGCCGTGCAGAATCCCTTCGATACGGTGGCGCGCGGCGGTAACGCTTTCCGCTACTATGGCGCTAAGAGGCAGTTTGTCGGCTAACGTTGCCGGCTCAATAAGACGACCAATGCGCCTGGTGCGCAATTCATCTGTGTTAAACATGAACAATCTCTAAAATGGCTTCTTCTCAACGGTGAAATACCGGGAAGTGATGGCGATCACAATAAACCAAAACCAGATGAATTCAACAATAATAATGACCAGGCGGATTAGTACATACGACGGCTCAGGCCAAGTAAATCCATTATTTTGGTGGCTATCTCCTCTACGGAGTGATTGGTGGAGTTCAGGTAGCGGATTTGGTTATTCCGGAACAAGAGCTCAACCTCGCTGACCTCGAAACGGCACTGGCGCAATGAAGCGTACTGACTGTTGTTCAGTCGTTCATCCCGAATGGCGGCCAGACGCTCCGCATCGATGGTCAATCCGAATAATTTATCATGAAATGGTTTCAACGCCGCGGGCAAACGCAAATTATCCATATCATCGGCGATAAACGGATAATTGGCGGCGCGGATGCCGTATTGCATGGCCAGATAAAGGCTGGTAGGGGTTTTTCCGCAGCGGGAAACGCCCAGTAAAATGATTTGCGCCTGGTCGAGATTGCGCAGCGAAATCCCGTCGTCGTGGGCGAGGGTATAATCAATGGCCGCGATGCGTGCATCGTATCTGTTCAGATTGGTGGCGGTCAGCCCATGGGTGCGGTGCGCCACCGGATCCGGCGATAACCCCAGCTCCTGTTGCAGGGGCGCCACCAGGGCTTGCACCACATCCTGGCAAAAGCCGTCGCTGGCTTCCACGATGGTGCGGACAACCGGCGAAACGATGGAATAAAAAACCAGGGGCCGAATGCCGCTTTGCTTATAAATCGCATTTATCTGTTCGCTTACGGCAATAGCGCGGGATTCCGTTTCAACAAAAGGCAACGTATAACTGTTGGTGGTTACCGGGAATTGCGACAGCACCGCATGGCCGACCACTTCGGCGGTAATGGCGGTGCCGTCCGAGATAAAAAATACGCTTCTTTCCATATGTAGCTCCCGCGGTTTGTTGGGCTAAACTCTGAATTTTAGCGCTGGCTCGATTCATCCCGGGCCCGCGTATTAGGGTTTATGCTACGCTCACTGAATAACGCATTTCCCACCAGACTTTTTCATTATAAGTAAAAGGAAGACGCAGATGTCTATAACTGACAATGATACTGATAATATACTCTGGTATAACCAACTCGGGATGCATGATGTTGACCGGGTAGGGGGTAAAAACGCCTCCCTGGGAGAAATGATAACCCATTTATCCGGGCTGGGAGTCTCGGTGCCCAACGGTTTCGCTACGACCGCCGACGCATTTAATGACTTTCTTGACCAGAGCGGCATCAACCAGCGTATATATGACCTGCTGGACCGCCTTGATGCCGATGATATCGGCGAGCTTTCGGCGGCCGGCAATCAGATCAGGCAGTGGATAATCGACACTCCGTTTCAGCCTGCCTTGCAGGCGGCCATTACGTCGGCCTACCGGACATTGTCCGCTGACGACAGCGAGGCGTCTTTTGCCGTGCGCTCGTCAGCCACCGCGGAAGATATGCCTGACGCGTCATTCGCCGGCCAGCAGGAAACCTTTCTGAATGTTCAGGGTATCGATGCGGTAATGACCGCCATCAAGCATGTCTACGCTTCCCTGTTCAACGATCGCGCCATCTCCTACCGGGTACATCAGGGCTACGATCACCGCGGCGTGGCGCTCTCCGCCGGCGTGCAGCGCATGGTGCGTTCCGACCTGGCGGCATCCGGGGTAATGTTTACCATTGATACGGAATCCGGTTTCGATCAGGTGGTATTCATTACCGCCGCCTACGGGCTGGGCGAAATGGTGGTGCAAGGCGCGGTGAATCCGGATGAATTCTACGTGCATAAACCTACGCTGCAGGCCGGGAAACCGGCCATAGTGCGACGGAATATCGGTTCCAAAAAAATCCGTATGGTCTATGCCGACAGCCAGGAACATGGAAAGCAGGTCCGCATTGAAGATGTGCCTGAAGCAGAACGGCATCGTTTTGCCCTTACCGATGATGAAGTCCAGGAGTTGGCCCGCCAGGCATTGCAAATAGAACAGCATTATCAGCGCCCGATGGATATTGAGTGGGCCAAGGACGGCCATACCGGTCAATTATTCATTGTCCAGGCCCGGCCGGAAACGGTGCGGTCACGGGGGCAGGTCATGGAGCGCTACCAGCTCAAATCCCGCGGCGAGGTGCTGATCGAGGGGAGGGCCATCGGCCATCGCATCGGCGCCGGTCCGGTCAAGGTCATCCATGACATCAGCGAAATGAACCGGGTTGAAGCCGGCGACGTGCTGGTCACCGACATGACCGATCCGGACTGGGAACCCATTATGAAAAAGGCCGCCGCCATCGTCACTAACCGCGGCGGACGCACCTGTCACGCGGCCATTATCGCCCGCGAATTGGGCATCCCGGCGGTGGTGGGCTGCGGCGACGCCACCGAGCGCGTCACGGAAGGCCAGAATGTCACGGTATCCTGTGCGGAGGGAGACACCGGTTATGTTTATCATGAACTGCTGGATTTTGACGTCAATAGCGCCAAAATTGAACAAATGCCGGCGCTGCCGCTGAAAATCATGATGAATGTCGGCAATCCCGACCGGGCATTCGACTTTGCCTGCCTGCCCAATGACGGCGTGGGCCTGGCGCGGCTGGAGTTTATCATTAACCGTATGATTGGCGTTCATCCCCGTGCATTACTGGAATTCGACCAGCAAACGCCGCAGTTGCGCGAAGAGATCGGGCGGATGATTCAAGGTTACGCCGGTCCGAAAGAGTATTATATCGCCCGCTTGACTGAGGGCGTGTCTACCCTGGCCGCGGCGTTCTGGCCGAAACGGGTCATCGTGCGTCTTTCCGATTTCAAAACCAACGAATATGCCAACCTGGTGGGCGGCGATAAATATGAACCCTCGGAAGAGAACCCGATGCTGGGCTTTCGCGGCGCGGGCCGGTATATCGCCGACAGCTTCAAGGCCTGTTTTGCCTTGGAATGCGATGCCATCAAGCGGGTACGCAACGAGATGGGGCTGACCAATGTGGAGATCATGATTCCGTTTGTCCGCACCGTCGCCCAGGCCGAGGCGGTGGTGGAAGAACTGGCGCGGCAGGGATTAAAGCGCGGTGAGCAGGGACTTAAAATCATCATGATGTGCGAGATCCCCTCCAATGCCCTGCTGGCGGAGCGATTCCTTGAGCACTTTGACGGTTTCTCCATTGGTTCCAATGATATGACCCAGCTGGCGCTGGGACTGGACCGGGATTCAGGTCTGGTATCGGCCCTGTTCGACGAACGGGATGAGGCAGTGAAAGCGCTATTGTCCATGGCGATTGTCGCGGCTAAAAAACAGGGGAAATATGTCGGGATTTGCGGTCAGGGGCCGTCGGATCATGAGGATTTTGCCGCCTGGCTCATGGAACAGGGCATCGACAGCCTGTCGCTGAATCCGGATACGGTAGTCAAAACCTGGCTTAGCCTGGCGGAGATTAAATAACCTTATTATTAATCCGGATTAATATCGGGAAAAACAGCCGGGCATGCCCCGGCTGTTTTGTATTAGGCGGTGTATTAGGTTGTGTATTAGCTTAAAAAAAATTGAACAGAATAAATTAATTTAAGTAAGAACGTTATTTGGTGGAATAAAAAAAAGCCCATCCTATGAGACGGGCAAAGACTACACACAGCAATTCATTTAACTCAGGGGAAACCGTGATGTAAAATCAGAGAGTTGAGTTAATTGATGCCCCAATGATATGAATTGCAGGGCATTGAGTCATTAAGAATCATCCTAATCATTGAATACTAATTAATTATTATCAATATAATAAGAAATATGTCTGATGCCCAGAACAATCGCGGCCATTATATCTTCTGACCGGAAATAGAGACAGTGCAGGAATAATAAGGCTGATAGAGGAATTAATCCGGAAAATCCAAAGGAGCTTTCTGATATGGAACCCGGCGTCGATATCGCCGACGCCGGGCGTGGATGGGTACTTAGCCGGCCTTGCCCGCTACGAGCCGCCGGCGGTTGCGGTCATAACCGCAACCGTGCCTTAAGGGATATCCCGCAGGTGTTTACCCGGATCGTGTATTTCACCGGGCTCCGGCGCTTCGTGAACCCAGGCAAAGCACAGGCGATAGGATACCGCCAGCACCACGGGACCAATAAACAGCCCGATCATGCCGAAGGCGAGCAATCCGCCGATAACGCCGCACAGCACCAGGAGAATAGGTAAATCCGCCCCCATGCGGATAAAGACCGGCCGCAGGAAATTATCCAGCGTGGCTACTACGCAGCTCCATATCAGCAGCAGGGTGCCCCAGGTGGTCTCACCGCTCCAATAGAGCCAGATCATGGCGGGAATCAAGACCAGCAAAGGGCCAAGCTGGGCGATGCACAGAATAAACATCACGATGGTCAGGATGGTGGCAAAGGGGATGCCGGCCACCGCCAGGCCTATTCCTCCCAGCACCGCCTGGACAATGGCGGTTAACACCACCCCCAGCGCCCCCGCGCGGATGGCCTGCGCCGCCAGCAGCACAGAGGCGTCTCCCCGTTCGGCTCCCAAACGGATGGCGAAATGGCGCACCGCCAGTCCCACCCGCTCACCGCGGATATACAGCAGGACGCTGAACAGGATCATCAGGCCGCAATGAATGAGAAAGCTGCCCACCTGCGCCACCTGCGCCAGCAGCCAGGTGGCCGATTGGCCGATATAGGGGTGCACTTTGCTCGTGAGCAGGCTGCCGCCGCCGGAGATCATGGCCTGCCAGCCGGAATAAAGCTTGTGGCCCACCAGGGGGATATCGTGCAGCCAATGCAGTGTCGGCAAGGTTAATCGATTCGGCTGGGTGGCCCAGGCAAGCAGTGGAGCGCTGTTGTCAATCAGGCTGCTCACCAAAAAGGATACCGGCAGTACAAAAAGCAGCAGCAGCAAAATGGTCATCGCCAGGACCGCCAGTGAGCGTCGTCCCCAAAACAGGTTTTGTAATCTTATCAGCAGCGGCCAGGTGGCAATCACCACCATGCTGGCCCAGGCGAATCCCAGGATAAAAGGCTGTACCACCCAAAAGCAGGCCAGGCTCATCAGCGCGATAAACGCAACGCCGAACAGCATTCTGGGCAGATCGATCAGTTGACGCGGGTAATCCATGTAAGCGTTTTCACCTCAGTTAACAGGCAGGTCAAGAGATATACTAGGTCCTTCGGCTACAGCCTTAATGATGCGTTATTTCACGCTTTTTGACAGCTTGCGCTAAAAACTTTAACGCCGATATTACAGTGATTCCCTGTATGCCGATGTGAACGGGCTCCGCAGGAGAAGATTTTTCCTCACAGCGCGCAAGGTAAAAAGAAATATGATAAAACAACCCTACCATGCCGATACCACTCACTTTCGAAAAAACAGGCTCACCGTTAATGATTCCTCAGATTTCCCAGGCCCCTGGGCTTGCCAAACCGGTAATTGATTTTCTCCATGAACTGAAATTCAACGGCTTTGCCGGCGACAGCGCCACCAGTTATGCCGACCGGCTCACCATGGCCACCGATAACAGCGTTTATCAATTATTGCCCGACGCGGTGGTTTTTCCCCGCAGCACAGATGATGTGGCGCTTATCGGCAAGCTGGCGGCAGACCCGCGGTTCGCCTCGATCACTTTCACCCCCCGCGGCGGTGGAACCGGCACCAACGGCCAGTCTCTCAATACAGGTATCGTAGTGGATATGTCCCGTTATATGAATCGCATCCTGGACGTGAATACCGAGCAAGGCTGGGTCAAAGTGGAAGCGGGGGTCATCAAGGATCAGCTGAATCTGTTTTTAAAGCCGCTGGGGTATTTTTTCGCTCCCGAATTATCCACCAGTAATCGCGCCACCCTTGGCGGCATGGTGAATACCGATGCCTCCGGGCAGGGGTCGCTGGTGTATGGCAAGACTTCGGATCATGTTCTGGGCCTGCGTGCGGTGCTGTTGGGCGGCGAGCAGATTGAGACCCGCGCCATGAGCATTGCCGACGCCGAGGAGCTTGCCGCCGGGGAGGGAGCTGCGGGGCGTATTTACCGCACGGTGCTGGACAGCTGCCGGGCGCGGCGGTCGCTGATTCTGGAAAAATTCCCCAAGCTTAACCGGTTTCTCACCGGTTATGATTTGCGCCACGTCTTCAGCGACGATATGCAGACCTTCGATCTGGGCCGGATTCTCACCGGATCGGAAGGGACGCTGGCCTTTATCACCGAAGCCCGGCTGGATATCACGCCGCTGCCGAAAGTCCGGCGGCTGGTGAATATCAAATACGACTCTTTCAATTCCGCGCTGCGCAGCGCGCCTTTCATGCTGGAAGCCCATGCATTGTCGGTGGAAACCGTCGACTCCAAGGTGCTAGACCTGGCGCGGGAAGACATCATCTGGCATTCGGTGAAAGAGCTGATACAGGACGTACCGGGGCGGGAGGTATTGGGACTGAATATCGTCGAGTTCGCCGATGACGATCTTTCCCTTATCAACCAGCAGTTGGCCGCCCTGTGCCAAAGATTGGACGGGCTGATGGCCGCGCGGCAGGAAGGGGTTATCGGTTACCAGATCTGCGATCGGCCGGCGGATATCGAGCGTATCTACGCCATGCGTAAAAAAGCGGTGGGGTTGCTGGGCAACAGCAAAGGGCCCGCCAAGCCTATCCCGTTCGCCGAGGACACCTGCGTACCGCCGCAGCATCTGGCCGACTATATTGTCGAGTTCCGGCAATTGCTCGACAGCCATCATCTGCAATACGGCATGTTCGGCCACGTGGATGCCGGGGTGCTGCACGTCAGGCCGGCGCTGGATATGTGCGATCCGGCGCAGGAAGTATTGATGAAAACGCTGTCGGATCGGGTGGTCGCCCTCACCGCCAAGTACGGCGGGCTGCTATGGGGCGAGCACGGCAAGGGTTTTCGCGCCGAGTACAGTCCGGCATTTTTCGGCGAAACGCTTTATGAAGAATTGAGAAGAATAAAATCGGCGTTTGATCCCTATAACCGCCTCAACCCCGGTAAAATCTGCTCTCCGCTGGAGAGCAGCGCGCCGATGAAAACCGTCGACGGGGTGAAACGGGGCGCTTATGACCGGCAAATCCCCATTGCGGTCCGGAACTCTTTTCGCGGCGCGATGGAGTGCAACGGCAACGGGCTTTGTTTCAATTTCGATGCCCGCAGTCCCATGTGTCCGTCGATGAAAATTACCGGTGACCGCATCCATTCGCCCAAAGGGCGGGCGACGCTGGTACGGGAGTGGCTGCGGCTGCTGGCGGAGCAGGGGGTGGACCCGCTGGAGCTGGAAAAGAATCTGCCCGCCGGGATGGCGAGCCTGCGCGATTTGGTGGCGCGGGCGCGCAACAGCCGGCGGGCCGATCGCGGCGAATATGATTTTTCCCATGAGGTCAAAGCGGCCATGTCCGGCTGTCTGGCCTGCAAGGCCTGTTCTACCCAATGTCCTATCAAGATTGATGTGCCGGGATTTCGGTCGCGTTTTCTCCAGCTTTATCACAGCCGCTATCTGCGCCCCTTGCGCGATCACCTGGTGGCCGGCGTGGAAAGCTATGCGCCTTTGATGGCGCGAGCGCCGTCATTTTTCAATTTTTTTCTAAAACAGCCCTGGTTGAATGAATTGAGCCGCAAACGCATCGGCATGGTGGATTTGCCACTGCTGTCGGCCCCTTCGCTGCGCGCGCAGCTGGCGGGGCATCGCGCCGCCGATACCACGCTGGAACAGCTGGAAGCCATGAGCGCCGAACAGCGGCAAGGACATGTGCTGGTGGTGCAGGATCCCTTTACCAGCTATTACGATGCCGGCGTGGTGACGGATTTTATCCGGCTGGTGGAAAAGCTGGGCTTTAAACCGGTGCTGCTGCCTTTTCGCCGAACGGTAAAGCCCAGCACATCAAAGGTTTTTTGCAGCGCTTTGCCAAAACCGCCGCCAAAACCGCCGATTTTCTTAACCGTACCGCGCTGCTGGGCTTGCCCATGGTGGGTGTGGACCCGGCTCTGGTCCTTTGCTATCGCGATGAATACCGGGAGGCGCTGGGTGACGGGTTGGGAAATTTCAAGGTTATGCTGGTACATGAATGGTTGATGGGCCTGCCGCAGACCCTGTCCCCGGCGCCGTCAGCGGAAAATACCTGGTATCTTTTCGGCCACTGCACCGAATCCACCGAACTTCCCGCCAGCGGCCAGCAATGGGCGTCCATCTTTTCCCGCTTCGGCGCCCGGCTGGAGAACGTCAGCGTCGGCTGCTGCGGCATGGCCGGCACCTATGGCCATGAAAGCGCCAATGTGGAAAATTCTTTGGGTATTTATGCCCTCTCCTGGCAGCAGCCCCTGCAGCGTTTGCCGCGGACGCGTTGTCTGGCCACCGGCTACTCCTGCCGCAGCCAGGTGAAACGCATCGAAGGTGAGGGCATTCGCCATCCTTTACAGGCTTTACTGGAGATCATGTGATGATTTGGAAACGACCGGCCTCCCTTGAGGGTCTTAATCAACATAGCCGGAATACCCTGGTCGCCCATCTGGGCATTGTCTATACCCGTATCGGCGACGACGAACTGGAAGGGGTGATGCCGGTGGACGACCGGACCCGTCAACCGTTCGGCTTGCTGCACGGCGGCGCTTCGGCGGTGCTGGCGGAATCCCTGGGCTCGGTGGCGGGTTATCTTTGTACCGAAGGCGGGCAGCGGGTGGTGGGGCTTGAAATCAACGCCAATCACCTGCGCGGCGTTACGGAGGGCAGCGTACGCGGCGTCTGCCGCCCCCTACACGTCGGGCGCACCCACCAGGTCTGGGATATCCGCATTCATGACGACCAACAAAGATTGACCTGTATCGCCCGCCTCACCACGGCGGTGCTGGAACCACGCTAAGCTGACCCTGGCGGAGCCGTTGGCCGCTTAACCCTGCTGACGGGCGTGCGCGCCGGCGCGGAACTTCAGTCGCACCATCAGCAACGCGGCGAGGGCGGCCATCATTGCCGCGCACAGGTAAAGATAGGACATGCCCAAATGGGACATGACAAAGCCCGCGGCCGGGCCCGCCAGGCTCAGTCCGAGATCGAGGAAAGCGGAATAGGTGCCCAGGGCGGTGCCCTGGTTTTGCGGCGGGACCTGTTTAACCGCTTCCACCCCAGCGCCGGAAATACCAGGAAAATCCCGCACCGGTGAGCAGTGCGCCCAAATCCGCCACCATGGCGTCGGGCGCCGCCCAAATCAGTAATAATCCCCGCATCCCGCAAAAAAACGACAGGAGCGAGACGGTCAGTCCACCGTAAATGTTAATAACATTGCCGGAAATCAACCTTACGCCGACAAAGGCACAGCTCATTAGCGTCAGGGAAAACGCCGCTCCGCTCCAGCCGAGATCGGCGAAATAGAGCGTGATAAAACTGACAATCACCCCAAAGCCCATGGTACCCAGACCCAATCCGAGGCCATAGGGCCAGATTTTGCCCACCACGGTGGTGAATGCGATGCGCTTTCCGGTAACGATGGAGACTGCCGGTTTGCGCAGCGCCACCGCCCAGGCGCCAAGGCCAATGAAAAGCACAAACACGCCCACCGCCCCGATCCCGCCGAGCGAGTTGAGCCAAACGCCGAGGGGGGCGCCGATGGCGATGGCGCCATAGGTGGCTACGCCGTTCCAGGATATGACTCGGGCGGTATGGAACTGGCCGACCCGGGCGATGCCCCAGAGCGTGGAGCCGGTGCTGGCAAAGCTCTCGCCGATGCCCAGCACCAGCCTGCCGATGAACAGCAGCCCGAGGCTGCTCCAGGGTGTTGCCGTCATCCAGGCGGCCAAAAGATACATCAGTCCGCTGAGACCACAGCAGCTCAATCCGATCAAGACCACTTTTTTGGGTCCCAGCATGTCGGCATAGCGCCCCGCATGGGGGCGGCTGAGCAGCGTGGCGATATATTGTATACTGATTGCGAAGCCGGCGATGACGGTGTTAAAGCCCAGCCGGTTATGGGTAAAACCGGGAATAATGGCCAGCGGCAGGCCGATGGACAGGTAGCAGATAAAGGTAAAAAAGACGATGGGTATGATAAGTTTGTTGAGCTGAGGCGTGGTTAAGACGGGCTTGGGAACCGCTGACGAAGGCATAAGCGTGAGAGATCCGGCAATTGACTGTTTTCAATAGCATAACGCGTGCGGGCCGGACTATCTCCTTAAAAAATGCTAATAATTGTATTATTATTGCCGGCCGCCGGTCTGCCACATGGGCTAAATGGCGGAAATGTGATATAATTGTATTATAATTGTAACGAAAGAAAAGACGGTTTAGCAGGGCGGCGCCTCCCCGGCCATGAGCGGGCCGGGAGTAAACGTTCCGGGGCTTATGGCACGGATTGCTTGTTAAAAACCCTGCGCGCGGGGGTAATGTAAAGTAGTGTGGCGGGACCGGGTCTTTTTTTTGTCTATTTGTTTTTGTTTCATAAACCGAAAGGGGAAATAAAGATGGGAATTATTATTAATTAAAGCCCTGGTGCTTTATTCTGCAATACCCCTATATTTAGCGCCTGATGATGGTTCCTTGTAAAAAAATGTACAAAACCGCCACCTTCTGTTCCCCTTTCATAAAAATAATTTTTTTCGATTAATTTTTTTTTCCTGCAAAAAAAAAAGATCTGATAATTATTTTGTGGTTTTTATTTTTATCAAACTACTTTAAAATCAATATGGTATAAATATTTAGTTCATATATTATAACAACTTAAATCGTTAAAACATCGCCGCCAATCCGAATAGACCGGCATTTACCGCCGCTTTTGTCTATTCCCTGCTAAGGGCAAGGTTGCAGTGTTAATTGATATCACTAACATAGAGAGATTGCGGTTTATCAATCTTGTCATATTGAGAGGTCAGTTTTATGCAAACGGACACCGTTGAAACTTTTTCACTCGAGGATAATACCTGGCAAGGCCTGACCCTGAGCGAAGCAGCAGCCAAACAGATACGTCGCCTGGCGGAGCAGAATGCCGAAATGCGGGGGTTGCGCCTGGGTGTGAAACAATCGGGTTGCGCCGGCTTCGGCTATGTGGTGGAGATGGCTACCCGTCAAGAGGATAGCGAACTGGTTTATGAACGTGATGGGGCCCACCTCTATGTACCGCTTAAAGCCATGCCTTTTATTGACGGCACGGAAGTGGATTATGTGCAGGAAGGCCTGAATCACGTATTTAAATTCAATAATCCCAAAGCTCAGCATGCCTGCGGGTGTGGCGAAAGCTTTGGTCTTTGAGCGGATGAACCATTATGGCACGAAGCAATATTGAAACTCCCGAGCCCATCAATGCCGCGCCGGAGCCCTGGGTAAAAAGCGCTAACTATAAAGAAGGCTTTTTTACCCAACTGGTCACTGACGAGCTGGCCCATGGCATCAGCGAAGAGGTGGTGCGGGCTATTTCGGCGAAACGCAACGAACCGGAATGGATGCTGGAGTTTCGCCTTAATGCCTATCGCGCCTGGCTGAATATGGAAGAACCGCACTGGTTGAAAGCGTACTATAAGCCGCTGGACTATAACGAATACAGCTATTATTCCGCGCCTTCCTGCGGCAGTTGCGATGATAACTGCGGCTCCCAGCCGGGGGCGATGCAACAGCCCGGCGTCGACGCGGCGAACAGCTATCTCACCACCGAGGTGGAAGCGGCGTTCAACCAGCTGGGCGTACCGGTACGGGAAGGCTCGGAAGTCGCCGTGGACGCTATTTTCGACTCGGTGTCGGTATCCACCACCTATCGCGATAAGCTGGCGAAAGAGGGCATTATTTTCTGCTCCTTCGGCGAGGCCATTCACGAACATCCGGATCTGGTTCGTCAGTATCTGGGCAGCGTAGTGCCTCCCAACGATAACTTTTTCGCCGCGCTGAATTCCGCTGTGGCCTCGGACGGCACCTTTGTCTACATCCCGAAAGGGTGCGTTGTCCCATGGAGCTTTCCACCTATTTTCGCATCAATGCGGCGAAAACCGGCCAGTTCGAACGGACAATCCTGATTGCCGATGAAGACAGCTACGTCAGCTATATCGAAGGATGTTCGGCGCCGGTGCGCGACAGCTATCAGCTGCATGCCGCGGTGGTGGAGGTCATCGTCCACAAGAATGCCGAAGTAAAATATTCTACGGTGCAGAATTGGTTCGCGGGCAGCGAAACCGAGGGGCATCTTGAACTTTGTCACCAAGCGGGCACTGTGCGAAGGGAAAATTCCAAGATGTCCTGGACCCAGTCGGAAACCGGCTCGGCCATCACCTGGAAGTATCCTAGCTGTATCTTGCGCGGCGACAATTCGGTAGGGGAATTTTTCTCTGTAGCCCTGACCAACGGCAACCAGCAGGCCGATACCGGCACCAAGATGATTCACATCGGTAAAAATACCCGCTCCACCATTATCTCCAAGGGTATTTCCGCGGGTAAAAGCGAGAATACCTACCGCGGCCTGGTGAAGATTATGCCCACCGCCACCAATGCCCGTAATTACACCCAGTGTGATTCGATGCTTATCGGCAGCGAAAGCGGCGCGCACACCTTTCCTTATGTGGAAGTGCGCAACAGCACCGCCCAGTTGGAGCACGAGGCCACCACCTCGCGCATCGGCGAGGATCAACTGTTTTATTGCCGCCAGCGCGGCATCAGCGAAGACGACGCCATTTCGATGATTGTCAACGGCTTCTGCAAGGACGTGTTCTCTGAATTGCCGTTGGAATTCGCCGTGGAGGCGCAGAAACTTTTAGCCATCAGTCTTGAACATAGTGTGGGTTAAGCCATTGACCACACAGTAAGTATTCTGCCTGATTGCTGGTCTGGATAGTCGGGTAAAGGAAAAAAAATGTTAACAGTTCGTAATTTGAACGTGAGTGTGGAAGATAACAGCATCCTCAAGGGCCTGAACCTTGAAGTTAAACCCGGTGAGGTGCACGCCATCATGGGGCCGAACGGTTCCGGGAAAAGCACCTTGTCCGCCACGCTGGCGGGACGGGAAGATTACCGGGTCACCGAGGGGGAAGTGCTGTTCAAGGGCAGGGATTTGCTGACGCTGGATCCTGAGGAGCGCGCCGGTGAAGGGATTTTCATGGCCTTCCAATATCCGGTTGAAATCCCGGGCGTCAGCAACCAGTTCTTTTTACAGACGGCGGTGAACGCGGTACGCAAATATCGTGGTCAGGAACCGCTGGATCGTTTTGATTTTGCCGATTTCATCGAAGAAAAAATCGCCTTGCTGAAAATGCCGGCGGATCTCTTGACCCGGTCGGTAAACGTCGGTTTTTCCGGCGGTGAAAAAAAACGCAATGACATTCTGCAAATGGCGGCCCTTGAGCCTTCCCTCTGCATCCTGGATGAAACCGACTCCGGTCTGGATATCGATGCGCTGAAAATCGTGGCGCACGGGGTCAATACCCTGCGTAACCAAAATCGCTCATTTATTATCGTCACCCATTACCAGCGTATCCTGGATTATATCAAACCGGATCAGGTCCATGTGCTTTATCAGGGCCGCATCGTGAAATCCGGCGATTTCGCCCTGGTGAAACAGCTGGAGGAGCAAGGCTATGGCTGGCTTACCGAACAAGAATAATGCCCGGACACTGCAGCAGTGGCATCATTTATTCGAAGGCCAGAGCGTTTCCCGCTCAGCGCAATCCTACGCCCATTGGCAAAACGTGGAACGGCTGGGTTTGCCTACGCGCAAGCACGAGCAGTGGAAATACACCCCTCTGGAAGGATTGCTGTCCCATCGTTTCTCCCAGGCGCAGGCACAGTCCGTTACCCCGGAGCAGCGCGACCGGCTGAGTCTGCCGCTGGATGCCGTGCGGCTGGTGTTTATTGACGGACGGTTCGAGCCGGGCCTGAGCGACAGCGCTACCGGTTCCTGGCTTATCGACATTGAGCGCGGCGCGGCGCGCACGACCCTGCCCGAGCCTATCCAGCCGGAAATATTTTTGCATCTGACCGAGAGCCTCAGCCGCGAAACCACCCGTATCCGGCTGCCCGCCGGCAAAACGGCGGAAAAACCGCTCTACCTTCTGCATATCAGCAGCGGCGTTGACGATGCCGAAGAGCTGAATACCCTGCATTACCGACACCATGTTGATGTGGAACGCGGGGCGCAGGCCGAGGTTATCGAACATTTTGCCAGCCTGGACGGGCAGGTGCATTTTACCGGCGCCCGCCTTACCATGACGGTGGGGGATAACGCGCGGTTAAGCCATATCAAGCTGGCGTTTGAAAATCGCGCCAGTTACCACTTTGCCCATGATGATATCGTTATCGGCCGCGACGCCTTCGTACGCAGCAACAGCTTTTTGCTCGGCGCCGGTCTGACCCGTCATCAGGTAAGCGCCCGGCTTGACGGCGAGGGATCCGACCTGGCCATTAACAGCCTGCTGCTGCCGTCGGAAAATGACGTGACCGACACCCGGACGTATCTGGAGCATAACAAAGGATATTGCCTGAGCCGCCAGCTGCACAAAATCATTGCCCGCGATCGGGGCAAAGGCGTATTCAACGGTCTTATCAAGGTGGCCAAATACGCGGTGAAAACCGACGGACGGATGACCAACAATAATCTGCTGTTGGACCGGCTGTCCGAGGTGGACACCAAACCACAGCTGGAAATTTACGCTGACGACGTCAAATGCAGCCATGGGGCTACCGTGGGCCGGATAGATGATGAGCAGATGTTCTATTTACGCTCACGGGGCATTCACCGCCAGGAAGCGCAGGAGATGATTATCCATGCGTTTGCCGCCGAAATCACCGAGGCGATGGACAACCAGGTCGTGCGGAAAACCGTATTGGCCCGTATCGCCGATGCTTTGCAAGGAGGGAGTCATGTCCTATCCCATTGAACGGGTGCGTGGGGATTTTCCCATTCTGGCACGAGACGTTAACGGACAACCGCTCACCTATCTTGATAGCGCGGCCAGTGCGCAGAAACCCAATATCGTTATTGATACCGAACGGGATTATTACCGCCAGGGCTATGCCGCCGTGCATCGCGGCATCCATACCCTGAGCGCGGAAGCCACTACCCGGATGGAAGATGTCCGAGCCCAGGCGGCGCGCTTTATCAACGCGGCATCGGATGAGGAAATCATCTTTGTCAAAGGCACCACCGAGGGTATCAACCTGGTGGCCAACAGCTACGGGCGTCAATTTTTCCAGCCTGGGGATAATCTGATCCTGACGGAAATGGAACATCACTCCAATATCGTTCCCTGGCAGCTTATCGCCGCGGAACGGCAGGTGGAAGTCAGGGTATTGCCGTTGCTGGCGGACGGTACGCTGGATGAGGAAAAGCTATCCTCGCTTATTGACGATCGTACGCGGTTGCTGGCCATCACCCAGGTTTCCAATGTGCTGGGCACCGTAAACCCGTTGAAGAGGCTGATCGCACAGGCTCGCGCTGCCGCCGATCTGGTGGTGTTGGTGGACGGAGCCCAGGGCATCATGCATGGCAAAGTGGATGTGCAGGCGCTGGATTGCGATTTCTATGCCTTCTCCGGCCATAAGATTTATGGTCCGTCCGGTATCGGTATCCTGTATGGTAAAAAAGCGCTGCTGGACCGGATGCCGCCATGGGAGGGGGGCGGGTCGATGATCCAATCCGTCAGCCTGACGGAAGGCACCACCTTTCTCGAGCCGCCCTGGCGTTTCGAAGCGGGTTCTCCGAATACCGCGGGCATGATGGGCTTGGGGGCGGCGCTGAGCTATGTGGAAAGCCTGGGCCTGGATAATATCCGGCAGTACGAGGGCGAGCTGATGCACTATGCCTTGGAGTCATTGCAGCAGGTGCCGGATTTGATCCTGTATGGTCCCGCGGATCGGGCTGGGGTTATTGCGTTCAACCTGGGCAAACACCATGCCTATGATGTGGGTAGCTTCCTCGATCAGTACGGTATTGCCATTCGTACCGGCCATCATTGCGCGATGCCGCTGATGGCTTATTATCAGGTGCCGAGTATGTGTCGCGCCTCCCTGGCCCTGTATACCACCCGTGAGGACATTGATCGGCTGGTGGCCGGTCTGGTACGCGTCCGGCGTTTGCTGGGCTGAATCCGTCGCCCGTGGAGAACAAGAGTCATGGCGAATCTGCCGGATAAGAATAAACTACTGCGTAACTTTTCCCGCTGCAGTAATTGGGAAGAGAAGTATATGTATATCATTGAATTGGGCGCTCAATTGGATCCGCTGCCCTCGGGAACCCGTATTGCCGGCAATTTGATTTCCGGTTGCCAGAGCCAGGTGTGGATCGTTATGAACCGTGATCCCCAGACGGGGGAAGTGAGGTTTTTCGGCGACAGCGACGCGGCCATTGTGAAGGGACTGATTGCCACGGTATTCGTTTTTTATCACGGCCTGGCGCCTTCGGAGATTGTCGCAGAGGATGTGCGGCCCTTTTTCAGCGAACTGGCCTTGAGCCAGCATCTCACTCCGTCCCGCTCCCAGGGGTTGGAGGCCATGGTGCGCGGCATTCGGAAAAAGCCGCCGCATTTCATTAAAAGGCTACGCCTCAGTCCTCAAAATGCCCCACCGGCAGGATCCTCCTTCAACAGGTTCGTTGCACGATCGGTGATAGCGGGCCTACCATGCCATGGGCGCTCCGGCCGCCACTAGACGGCGGCTTCGACCCCATCGGCATGTTCTCCCTTTAACAGGCTCGCTGCACGATCGGTGTTGGTGGGATTGCCGCCTATTCGTATCACGTCATTTTTTTCAAATCGGCGAATTCTTATTGCAGAGATCGAACGGCTGCTGCTATTGGTGATAAACCGCGCGGCCCGTTTGAGGCTATTACGCCAGGGACACGGGATTTGAAAATAAAAAACTGCTGGGAAGACACGATGAAACGAACCTTGACATTAATAGGTTTTGCCATGGCCGCCTGCCTGGCGGGAGCTATCGGCAGCGCCGCGGCCACCGAATATCCGTTGCCGCCGCCTGACAGTCGCCTTATCGGTGAGAATACCATAGCCACGGTGGCCAATAACGGCGGTTCGCTGGAGGCGGTCGCGGCGCAATATAAAATTGGCTTATTGGCGATGCTGGAGGCCAATCCCGGCACCGATCCCTATTTGCCGACACCGGGTACCGAGCTCACCATTCCCGCGCAGATGCTGTTGCCCGATGCTCCGCGAAAAGGCATTGTCATCAATCTTGCCGAACTGAGGCTATTTTATTATCCCCCGGGGGGCAACAGCGTCATCGTTTACCCCATCGGCATCGGCCAACTGGGTCGTAATACGCCGGTCATGGTTACCTCCATCGTCAAGAAGATCACCAACCCTACCTGGACGCCGACCCCAAATATCCGCAAGCATTATCTGGCTGAGCAGGGTATTACGCTGCCGGCGGTGGTTCCGGCCGGCCCGGACAATCCCATGGGATTGTTCGCCCTGCGTCTGTCGGCGGGCGGCGGGACCTATCTTATCCACGGAACCAATGCCAATTTCGGCATCGGCATGCGGGTCAGCTCCGGGTGTATCCGGTTACGTCCCGATGATATCCAGGCATTGTTCGAGCAGGTGCCTGTCGGCACCCGGGTGCAGGTGGTGAATGAACCCATTAAGGTGGCCGTTGAACCCGACGGCAAGCGATATATGGAAGTACATCAGCCTTTGTCCCGCAACGATAAGGACGATCCGCAGACTATGCACATCGCCCTTACGCCAAAGGTGAAAAAATTCATCGGCGACAAAGCCTCGGATAAAACGGTCGCCGATGAAGCGATAGTCCGCCGCGCCGGTATGCCGATCCTGATTTCCTCCGGTATTGCCGAAGACAGTCTGCCGCCGGCCGATATGTCCGCGCCGGTACCCCAATCATCTCCCGCGGCGACCGTTAGTCGGGTTGCTGAAAGCGATGGCGCGCTCTAGCGTGTAAAGGCTGCCAAACGGCAATCCTGGCCATTGTGGGTCATTGGTCGTGTGGTGGTGTCAGTCAGAGGATAAAACAGCGCTATGAGGGGATTTGGGGCTTGCAGCGCAGCGGCAGAAAGGGTTCCTAAGGATAAACGAGAAGGCAAACCCGGCACAAAAAAAATGGCGCACAATGTGCGCCATTTTCTAAACAAGGCAGCTCTTATTTACGATAAGAGTGAGCTTGGTTATCCAAACGTTGGTTAGCACGGGCAGCGTCTTCTTTAGCAGCCTGTACGTCGGAACGAATAGCGTTCACATCGTTGCTGAGCTGGTCAACTTTCGCGTTCAGAGTTTGAACGTCAGAGGACAGCTGATCGATTTTAGCGTTGCTTGAACAGCCAGCAAGCAGAGCAGAACATAAAATTACCGCGCCCAGTACCAGTTTAGTACGATTCATTATTAATACCCTCTAGATTGAGTTAATCTCCATGTAGCATTACAAGTATTACACAAAGTATTTTCGAAAGAGAAATAATTTTACTAGTAAAACGATTAATTTCGACCGAATGCTCAAAGAAACGTCTTGTTTTACAGAGACGTTAAAAAAGAGGCTTAACTTCCAGGTGCCATAAGATAACTCTGATTAAAGGGGAGATAAAAGTATCGTTTATTTTGTGCTGTGCGGGTTGATTTTATTGGCGGGACTGGTGCGAATCGCGAGAATTAACATATTTAAGACGGTGAGCAAACAGTTGTGCAAATCTATGGCGTATACCTGTTGCTATAACAAGGCGGAGCTGGGATGAAAGCCCGTGCTTAAACCTCGAGGGTACGAACAGTCGGCAAAAACCCCAACAAGGCGGGGGCTCGGTTTAAACAGGGTGACTTACAGCTGATGGACGGAAGCGGTATTGGTGGTGCCGCTCGGCACCAGGGCTCCGGAAACCATCACTATGATGTCGCCTTTTTGCGCCAGGCCGCATTCCAGGGCCATCGCCTTGCCGATACGGTAGAAATCATCGGTTGAAGCGATCTTGTCCACCAATTGACAGGTTACGCCTTTGGTCAGCAACAGCTGGCGGGCGGTTATTTCGTTGGTGGTGAGCGCCAGGATTTCGGCTTTAGGGAAATATTTACGCACTGCTTTGGCGGATTTGCCGCCTTCGGTCGCCACGACAATCAGCGGGGCTTCCAATTTTTCAGCAGTTTCCACCGCACCGCGGCAAACCGCCTCGGTAATGCGAAGTCTGCGGCTGTCGTTGATGCTTTCGATACGGCTGGGCATAACGCGGTCGGTACGATCGCAAATGGTGGCCATGATGCTGACGGCTTCATGGGGGTATTTGCCCTTGGCGCTCTCACCGGACAGCATAACCGCATCGGTGCCGTCGATAATGGCGTTCGCCACATCACCGGCTTCAGCGCGGGTAGGGCGGGGGTTTTTGATCATGGAGTCGAGCATCTGGGTCGCGGTAATCACGACTTTACGAGAGCGATTACATTTTTCGATCATCATCTTCTGGGCGAAGATAACTTCTTCCACCGGAATTTCCACGCCCAGGTCGCCGCGAGCCACCATGATGCCGTCGGATGCTTCCAGAATTTCGTCGAAATTGTTCAGGCCTTCCTGATTTTCAATTTTCGATATGATCTGGATATGTTCGCCGCCATGCTGTTTGAGATGTTCACGGATTTCCAGAACATCAGAGCGTTTGCGGATAAATGACGCCGCGATGAAATCGACGCCTTGTTCGCAGCCGAAAATCAGGTCGCGTTTGTCTTTTTCCGCCAGGGCCGGCAGGGCAATGGAAACGCCCGGCAGGTTAACCCCTTTGTTTTCACCCAGGTCGCCGTTATTCAGGACCTTACACACCACGGTGGTATCGGTCTTTTCAGTAACGACCATGCCCAGTAAACCGTCATCCACCAAAACGGTGTTGCCGATGGAAAGATCCTGCGGGAAGCCGGTGTAGGTCACCGCAACGCGTTCCTTGTTGCCGATAACGCTTTGATCGGTGGTAAAGGTAAAGCTCTGGCCGGCCAACAGCGAAACGTCGCTGCCGTTTTCCAATTTCATGGTGCGAATTTCCGGGCCTTTGGTATCCAGGAGGATAGCCGCTTTTTTGCCCGTGTTTGCCAGGATGGATCGCAGATTCTTGATACGTTGACCATGTTCTTCATAGTCGCCGTGGGAAAAATTCAGACGCATAACGTTCATGCCGGCGTCCAGCAGTTTGGTCAGCATCTCTACGGATTCAGATTTCGGGCCTATGGTACAAACAATTTTGTCTTTTCATAACAATGGTATCTGCAAGTTGTGATGGATGATGAATCTGGTGTATCGCCGGTGAGTATCGACGATGAAAATATGCAGCTCGGCGAGCCTGTTCCCTACGTTCAAGGATAGGTGACAAAAGTGAGAAAGAGATGAAAAAATGTAAACAAGTCGCCCGGTAAAGCGGGGACGTTTAACAGGCAAGACTATTTTAATTAGTATGGGGCTAATCAATCGGCTGAAACCATTCAATTGAAATAACGTTTCGTATTATAGTTATTGAGGCGGCGGACACAAGATAAAAACAGCGCAAATAATGCTTTAGGCGTCAAAAGCGACTTTTTGGCATATACGCAAAATTTTGTTTTCAACTATTGTACATATGTACTACGGAATTAACTCATGTCCAACCGTCCCATGTTACAAATATATTAAAGCATCGGCGCAAACGGCCTGATGATGGGGTGAGATGGAAGTTTAAACGGAAAAAGGGGTTAAATCAGAAAAGAAAGGAAACAATGGATATGGTGCGTCCGAGTGGACTCGAACCACCGACCCCCACCATGTCAAGGTGGTGCTCTAACCAGCTGAGCTACGGACGCACTAAGGATGGTGCGTTCTAATGGACTCGAACCATCGACCCCACCATGTCAAGGTGGTGCTCTAACCAACTGAGCTAAGAACGCATACCGGACAACACTGCCAGTCTGACAGCGGGACGAATATTAACGGGCATTATCAACCCTTGCAAGGGGAAAAACCGTTTTTTCCCCGCCAGGTCATCCAACTGCCGACGTAATGTGCAGGAAGCCGTTTTTTTGTCCACGCCGGGACGCGTTGCCAGCGATGGTTTCAGCGCGCCGCGCGGTGGAGAATCTGCAGCGGCGGCTGACGTTGCAGCCAGCGTATGCGCATTGACATCATGATTGCCGCCGAGGTCAGGCCGATAATAAAACCTATCCAGAAACCGCTGGGGCCCATGGCGGGGACCGCATAGTCCGTCAGCGCCAGAACATAGCCGCAGGGCAGGCCCAGCAGCCAGTAAGCGGTAAAAGTGATAAAAAATATCGACCGGGTGTCTTTGTAACCGCGCAGGATGCCGTTGCCAATGACCTGGATTGAGTCGGAAATCTGATAAAGCGCCGCCAGGGACATCAAATGCGATGCCATGCTCACTACCGCCGGGGTGGCATTATACCAGCTGGCGATATGCACCCGGAACCGGTAGGTGAGTATCGCCGTCACGCAGGCCAGCATCACGCCGGCGGCCAGGCTGGTCCAGGCGGCGACCCGCGCTTCGTCCACCTTGTTTTCACCCAGGCGGAAGCCCACGCGGATCGTGGCCGCCACCCCGATTGACAAGGGCAGTACGAACATCAGCGCGCTGAAGTTCAGGGCGATTTGATGACCGGCAACGGACACAATGCCCAGCGGCGTCACCAGCAGCGCCACCACGGCAAACAGCGTCACCTCGAAAAAGAGCGAGGATGCCACCGGCAATCCCAGCGAGCACAAACGCCGCAGGGTCGGCCAGTGCGGCAGCACGATAGCGACGGCGGTACGGAAATCCGCAAAGGTGCCGGCCCGGAGCACATACAGCCACATTACCCCAAACATAATCCAATACACCGACGCCGTGGCGATGCCACAGCCCACACCGCCCAGGGCCGGCATACCCAGCTTGCCGTAGATAAACACATAATTGATCGGGATATTTGCCGCCAGGCCGAGGAAACCGATGACCATGCCTGGCTTGGTTTTGGAAAGACCTTCGCATTGGCCGCGCAGCACCTGGAAAAACAGATACCCCGGCGCCCCGAGCAGCAGAAAATGCAGATAGGCGACGGCTTTTTGCGCCAGGGCGGGATCGACACGATGCATCCTGCCGATGACAAACCTGGAATGATACAAAAGGAACATAATCAGCAGCGAGACGGACAAGGCCAGCCAAAACCCTTGGCGCACTTGAAAGGCGATGCGATCGCGCCGGCCGGAACCGTTTAGTTGGGCAATGACCGGCGTTAGCGCCATGATAAGACCGTGGCCGAATAAAATAGCGGGCAGCCAGATGGAAGTACCGACGGCGACGGCGGCCATGTCGGTGGCGCTTACGGAGCCGGACATCACGGTATCCACCACGCCCATGGCGGTTTGAGCGATTTGCGCAAGGATAACCGGTAAGGCCAGCGACAATAATGTACGCGCCTCGAGGAAATACTTCTGCACGCAGGCACCTATGAAGTTATGGATTAAAAATAATACAAGCTGCAGATAAATTAATGATTATGGGTGAATTTAAGCGGTAATTTATGCGGCGTTTCTGAGGCATAGTGTAATGGATTCCCTGCTTTATACCAGTGCAATAATGCACATTTTCCGTGCATAGCGTTTCGCCGCGGGAGGGTATTTGGTTTTCACCTGAAATTGGGGCAATATAATACCCATCTTTTTAAGGTGTCATTAAAAGAGGTCAAGGCCATGTTTACGGGTATTGTTCAGGGCACCGCGTCGGTGGTGGAAATTGATGAAAAAACCAACTTCCGCACGCATTACATTAAACTGCCGCCGGCGCTGCTGGACGGGCTTGAGACCGGGGCATCGGTGGCCCACAACGGCTGCTGACTGACGGTGAGCGCCATCAAGGGAGATGTGGCGAGCTTCGACTTGATGAAAGAAACGCTGCGCATTACCAACCTCGGGGAATTACAGGTGGGGGATGAGGTGAACGTGGAGCGTGCCGCTACGTTCAACGCCGAGATTGGCGGCCATGTCATGTCCGGCCATATCATGTGCAGCGCGGAAATCGTTAAAATCGCCACCTCGGAAAACAACCGGCAGATTTGGTTTAAAATGCCGGACAAGGAGTTGATGAAATATGTGCTGTACAAAGGCTATATCGGTATCGACGGCATCAGCCTGACCATCGGAGAGGTTGCCGCGGATAAATTTTGCGTCCATTTGATTCCCGAAACCCTCACCAGGACAACACTTGGCAAGAAACGCCTGGGAAACCGGGTGAATATTGAAATCGATCCGCAAACCCAGGCGGTTGTGGACACCGTTGAACGGGTCTTGGCGCAGCGGGAGGCCGCACTGGCCGTCGCTGCCGGACACGAAGTGAAAATGAGGTAAAACGCTATATCCCGACAGTGGGGATAGGGACGCTTTATTGCCCGTCCAGGGCAATAAAGCGTTGGAGCGGAAAGTCCAAAAGAACGTACCGCAATGAACGCTTAGCGGGGCACACGAATCCCGCCTTCAACCCCTTGCGGGCTGAACAATACCTGCCATAAATGGATGTTACGGGCGCGAAAAGCGCCGGCACAGGCATTCAGGTAGTAGCAGAACATCCGAAAGAACCGATCCGAATAATTTCCTGATAACGTCGGCCAGGCGGCGAGAAAACGTTCATACCAGGCCATCAGCGTTTTGTCATAATCGGCACCGAAATTATGCCAGTCCTCCATAACAAAATGCTTCTCGCTGGCCCGTGCGATGTGCTGCACGGAAGGGAGGCAGCCATTGGGGAAGATGTACTTGTCGATCCAGGGGTCCACGTTCATATCGGTCTGGTTGGAGCCGATGGTATGGAGCAGGAAAAGGCCGTCGCGTTTCAGGTTGCGATCAATTACGTCGAAATAGGTGGCGTAATTTTTCGGACCTACGTGCTCAAACATGCCTACCGAAACGATACGGTCGAATTGCACGTTGAGGTCGCGGTAATCCTGCAGAGAGATAGTGACGTCCAAACCTTCGCAGCGATCCTGCGCCAGTTTCTGCTGTTCAGCGGAGATAGTCACCCCCTGAACCGAAACACCGTAGTTCTTGGCCGCATAAGCGGCAAGCCCGCCCCAGCCGCAGCCCACATCCAGCAGCGTCATGCCCGGTCTCAACTGCAGCTTTTCGCAGATCATCCTAAGCTTGTCCTGCTGCGCTTCCTCCAGGGTGGTGGCCTTGTTCCAATAGCCGCACGAATACTGCATATAGGGATCCAGCATCAGGCTGAACAGATCATTACCGAGGTCATAATGCTCTTTGCCGACAATCCAAGCCCGTTTTTTAGACTGAAGATTCATGAGCCGCGCGGCGGCAACGCGCATAACATCCTTGAAATGCCGGGGAAGCTTATTTTCCAAACCGGCTCTTAAAACGCGCTGAAAAAAGATATCCAGTCGCTCGCATTCCCACCAGCCGTCCATGTAACTTTCACCCAACCCCAATGACCCGTCCTCTAGCACGCGTTTAAAAATTCCGGGTTCTTGACATGAATATCAAACGGCCTTGCTCCGTTGATCTTTACACCTGCCTCAGCAAGCATTTCATGGATGATTCGATACCAAGCATTATCATGAAAGCTCAGGTCTTCAACACACGAGGAACTCATAGCTTCTCCATCACCTTTCTTCTGTTATAACCCCGTCAGGAAAAGCGTAGCCGATACCTGCGGGCTTTTATAATCATCCACGGGTATCCGTGGTGTCGGATGTACCACAATAAACAGAGGAATATAAAAACACCAATAGACTGTTTGTCAGACGGGCGCTTCATAAATAGGATGACGCCATGTAAAAACACGACATTCTTTTAAAGCAAAATTATTAGACAACTCGTTATATTTGTTAACGATATTGAGTATAAGCCTGCATTCCGGTTTAGACAATAGCTGACAGAATAATGTATTTCACAGATAAGTTAATGATTTCCTATCGGAACAATAACTCATCAGGCACATTCGGCGGTATGAAATATATTATTACATTCGGGAGCGAATCACCTTTGATAAGGGGCTCAGGAGGCCGTGTGCCGCCCTTCAGGAGCGAAACGGGCCGTCGGCCACCGAACGGCGTACAATCAGGGCGGGATGCACTTCGATAATCCTGGCGTTTTCCCGTTTGCTGGTGATACGGTCCAGCAGCATGGTCAGCGCGGCCTCGCCCAGCTCTTCTTTGGGCTGATGAATGGTAGTCAATGACGGGGTAAAAAAGCACGAATTGCGCACATTATCATAACCGATAATTGAGATGTCATCGGGAACCTTCATGCCCATTTCATCAATGGCGCACATTGCACCCATGGCCATGATATCACCGCCGCAAAATACCGCCGTGGGCCTTTGCGGCCTGGACAGAATGAGTT
Organism: Sodalis ligni; assembly: GCF_016865525.2. Taxonomy (NCBI): domain Bacteria; kingdom Pseudomonadati; phylum Pseudomonadota; class Gammaproteobacteria; order Enterobacterales; family Bruguierivoracaceae; genus Sodalis; species Sodalis ligni. Next base: position 3,093,228 of record NZ_CP075169.1, read on the forward strand.
TCATGGCCTGATAGCCGGATTCCGGTTCGAAATCCCCCTGCACAATCCATTGATGGGGAATGGCGATGCCGGCTTCCTCCAGGGCCCGCAGGTAGCCGCGATGACGTCCGCCCCCGGTATTACGCGCCAGTTGGCCGGGTATGGCGCCGATATCGCGATGCCCCCGGGAAAGCAGATAGCGGGTCGCCATGTAACCTCCGGCGAAGGCATTGTCGATAATGGTATCGGTGAAATCCCGGCGAGCTTCGCCCCAATCCATGACCACCATGGGGATATGGCGATACTCTTCCAGCATATTCAGCAACGGTTCGGGATATTCGGCGCACATCACCAGCAACCCGTCCACCCGTTTTTGCGCCAGCATCGCCAGATAGGCGCCCTGTTTGTTCAGATCGTTATGGGAGTTGCACAGCACAAGGGTATATCCCCGCACAAAACAGTGGTGCTCAATCGACTCGATAATTTCCGCGAAGTAGGGCGCTTCGCTTGAGCTGGCCAGCAGGCCGATGGATTTTGTGCGGTTGATCTTAAGGCTGCGCGCCACGTCGCTGGGGGAATAGTGCAGCTGCCCGATGGCCTCCAAAACGGCGATCTTGGTCTCTTGCGCCACAAATCGCGTCTTATTGATGACATGTGACACCGTGGTGGTGGATACCCCGGCGCGTTTCGCCACGTCTTTAATGGTTGCCATGCGTGTAGAACTCCTGTACGCCGAAATAAATAAACCGCCAATTTTCCTTGATTCGGCACTAAAGTGAAAGCGATAAAGATAAATATGCTCGGGAGTTGCTGCCCGGCAAGCTTTTTTAATCGGGTTATGCGACACTGCTTACAACCTACGGGTGTAAAGATATCCCGTTCAGCGACAGGTGTAGTGATAAGGAGAAGTGATGAGCAGCGATTTCAAATTGTCATTAATGACCACGGTATTTTCCTTGCTGGTGATCATTGCGTTCAGCTTTACCGCGGTAATGAATTAAGGCGCCCAGGCGCCTTTTTTTCCTTTCAGCGAATGGTTTTCGGCGTCACGACCCGGCGGGCGCCGACATAGTGATCCGCCCAATAATCTTCATTCAGATAGCTGATGCGGATATCGCGGCCGGTGCGGGGGGATTCGATAAACCGTCCGTTGCCCAAATAAACGCCCACATGATCCGCCGCGCCGCGGTTGGTGATATGGAAGAAAACCAAATCGCCGCTTTCCAGATCGTCTTTCTTCACCGGCGCCGCATCGCGTAAATGGAACATTTCATTGGCGGTACGGGGCATATGAATCCGTACCACGTCCTTATAAGCATAATAGATCAGGCCGCTGCAATCGAACCCGGTATTGGGTGACATGCCGCCCCAGCGATAAGGCTTGCCCATCTGGGACATCAGCTTGTTCATCGCCGTCAATTTGGCATGTTGATAGCGTTTTTTGTGGCTGTCGCTCATGATGATGGGTTGGTCGTTGGCAATGAGATCGAGCGTGGCGCTTTCTTTCATCCGATGCCTGCCGTAACCCTTTTTGTAGCCTTTTTTCGGCGGGGTAAAATTGGCTATTTTTTTTTCGGGGGGGATTGGGTGCAATTTTTTAACGTGGTTTTTTTCGACGGCCGGCTCTTTCGCTTTGGCGACGGGTATGGAATGTAATTTTTTATTGCTGCTTTTTTCAGCAACGAGCTCTTTTGGTTTGTCTGTGCTATGACGGGTGATTTTCTGCTCGGTCACCGGTTTGCTTTTTTTGGTTATCTTCAACACCTCTTTAAGAGGTTTTCGTTTGCGTCGGTCACCTGTTTTAGCCGTACTGGACTGTGATTTTCGCTGGTCGGCATTGATACCGGCATTGGGCGCGGCATGCGCCAAATTGAAAAATAACTGAGTAAAAGCAACACAAAAGCGTAAAGCATAAACGCATGATTAACGCTATCCTCTGTGGCCCCAAAGAGGGGTTATAAATGCCTCAAAGGAATTTAAGCTATTTACCCCTACTTTGCATCATGAATTATCATCATATTGTGAATAAACGTGAACGACTGCATATTTGTTGCATTCATCGGCATAATTTGGCGCAAAATTCAACAGTTTTCAATTGTTAAAAAGAGTTTGGCATCCATGCCCCGGCGCCGGGTAAAAGGCCGCCTTTGGTGTTATCCTTTATTAAGGTGCTGCGCATCTTTGTCCGTGCGGGCTATGGCGGGCAAAAAAACGTTTATCTATTTATACGGTAATCGTTAGAATAGTGATTCTGAGCATAATCCCGCCCAGAGCAGATAAGGCCAGCTTATGGCTTGAGGAAGCGAGACAATGACGACGATTGAAAAAATTCAGCAGCAAATTGCTGAAAACCCGATTCTTCTTTATATGAAGGGCTCTCCGAAATTGCCTGGTTGCGGTTTTTCCGCGCAAGCGGTACAGGCGCTTTCCGCCTGCGGCGAGCGTTTCGCTTATGTGGATGTCCTGCAGAATCCGGATATTCGGGCCGAACTGCCGAAATTCGCCAATTGGCCGACCTTCCCGCAATTATGGGTGGATGGTGAATTGATTGGCGGTTGCGATATCATTCTTGAAATGTATCAGCACGGCGAGCTACAGCCGCTTATCAAAGAAACCGCGGTGAAATACGGTTCTCAGGAAGATCAGCCGTCCAATTGAGTCAGTGAGGGCTTCTAGCCTGAGCGTTCAGAAAAGATAAAAGCCAATCCTATCGCTGGGATTGGCTTTGATTTTATGGTCAAAACAAACATGCTCTCCCGCTTTTCGGCCATCTCCGTGATTTGATTTAATCAGTTTCGCCGCTGCTATCGTCGCCGAGCGGCGGTACCGGCCAACCCCCGAGACGCTTCCAGCGATTCACCAGTTCGCAAAACAGCTCGGCGGTCCGCTCGGTATCGTACAGGGCCGAATGGGCCTGGCGGCTGTCGAATTCAATTCCTCCGGCGGCGCAGGCTTTCGCCAATACGGTCTGCCCAAGCACCAGTCCGCTCAGCGCCGCGGTGTCGAAGGTGGCAAAAGGATGAAACGGGTTGCGTTTGAGATTGGCGCGTTCCGCCGCCGCCATCAGGAAACCATGATCAAAACCTGCGTTATGGGCCACGATTACCGCACGGTTGCAGCCTTGATCCTTTATGCCTTTGCGCACCATCTTGAAGATTTCATGCAGCGCATCGTATTCGCTTACCGCACCGCGTAAAGGATTGGACGGATCGATGCCGTTAAACGCCAGCGCCTCCGGCTGTAACAGGGATCCGGGGAAAGGTTCGACATGAAAATGCAACGTTTGGTCCGGCACGAGCCAGCCTTCTACATCCATGTTCAATGTCACGGCGGCAATTTCGAGCAAGGCGTCGGTAGCGGCGTTAAAGCCTGCGGATTCTACATCAATGACAACCGGATAAAAGCCGCGGAAACGGCCGCGAAGGGAATTTACATCGTCTATTTCAGCCATGCCTGTTCTTACTATTTAGAAATACAGCCCGCATTATGGCAAATTTTGTTCCGGTATGCATGGCGAATCCATTTTCATTGGCTGCCCGCAATGGAATAGTGCGGTGATTAAACGGAAAATGGAAAGATAATCCTGAATAGGGACCCCTGTCTTGGGTCCCGTCCGTTACGATGTAACTTTAAGCATTCGCGGATTTATGATGTGCGGCGCATTACCGACCGCCACCGCCCGGCCGTGGCCAATATGTCAGTGCCCGAGGCCCAGGCCGGCGTGACGCTGCTCGATCAATTCTATTTTATAACCGTCGGGATCTTCGATAAAGGCGATGATGGTCGTGCCGCCTTTCACCGGTCCGGCTTCACGGGTAACCGTGCCCCCGGCCTGGCGGATGCGTTCGCAGGTAGCGGCGACATTATCTACGCCCAGGGCGATATGGCCATAGGCGCTGCCGAGATCGTAGCTGTCGACTCCCCAGTTATAGGTTAATTCAATAACTGCGCCTTCGGTTTCTTCGGTATAGCCGACAAACGCCAGCGTGTATTTATATTCAGTGTTCTCACTGGTGCGCAATAGGCGCATTTCGAGTATTTTAGTATAGAAATCAATAGATCTTTGTAAATTTCCAACTCGTAGCATGGTATGTAGCAGGCGCATAATATCCTCTTGGGATCATGACGGTGTAATGTCCGCCGCAGAAAAGGTAGTCGCCAGTATAGACCGTGGGACGGCGGTTTTACAGTATGTCGGACGGGCGGGCGAGGGCAAAAAATCTTGCCAGTTGGGTAAATAACGTCTTCAATGAAAGTAAATAAGGAGGGCCTGTGCCGGAACAGCTTGAGTTTTTCACCATACCCAGTCCCTGTCGCGGTATCTGCCAGTCGGACGCCCGCGGCTACTGTATTGGCTGTTTCCGTTCCCGGCAAGAGCGCTTTGACTGGATGGGGATGAATGACAACCAGAAAAAGGAGGTACTGCGTTTATGCCGCCAGCGTTATTTGCGCCTGGCGCGGGCCGCTAAAACGGCGGAGTCTCTTGGGGACGACCCGGATCAACCCAGCCTGTTTTGACGCTGAGGTGAGTATTGATGAGATATTAGTGGTACTGATTAATATTATTTTACGAACTAATTAGTAGCTACTTATATATTAAAATTACATTATTACCCTGAATACATGAAATATTGATATTTGTTATGTCTTCATTTAACTTAAATTAACAATAAATCACGCTCAATGACAATAATAGTGTTACAGTTATGAATAATCCGCTTGGCATATGATCTGCCTCAATATGAAAGGGTTAAGGTAGTCGCAAAGAGGAACGGATTATTGAACGTTTCCAGAGATTACCCTACACCAGGTGGGAAAATGCGAAGGAAGGAGAGTGAATTCATCCGATTCACCGGATGTTTCGAAAACATATGCGCTCTTCGGTAACATCCATTTTATCAAAGGAATAACATGCATATTACATCCATCTCAACTTAAGTTTCGCCATATTTATATATATATTTGTATTTTGCCATTCCACCCATTAGAATGGATGGGAATCCAGGGAACAAGCTTAATCAGCTTAATTATAAGGAGAGAGAATTGGAATCGCCATTAGGATCTGATTTGGCGCGACTTGTTCGTGTTTGGCGCGCACTGATTGACCATCGCTTAAAACCTTTAGAGCTTACACAAACGCATTGGATCACGCTGCATAATATTTGCCAATTGCCCCCTGAGCAGTCGCAAATTCAATTGGCGAAAGCCATCGGCATCGAGCAGCCCTCCTTGGTCCGGACGCTTGATCAGCTCGAAGAGAAGAAACTCATCACCAGGCATACCTGCGCCAATGACAGGCGGGCGAAACGTATAAAATTGACGGAGTCCGCCGAGCCAATCATCAAAGAAGTTAATCATGTTATAAATAGTACCAGAGATGAAATCCTGGCGGGGATCTCAGAAAAAAAAATTAAATTTTTGAGTAATATGATCGCCAGGCCAGAGAAGAATTTCCATGGAATTTATAAATAAATCCTGATCAGGTTGGGTGTGTTGCATATGTTCCATATAAAAAACCGGCATATTTTGCCGGTTCTTTATATAGACAGATGTGAATGATGTCGTACCATTGATTTTCACCCACAGCCTTAACAGTAGGGGAGAAATCAAGACATGCCGCTGTGTCAGCGGGGCGAAACGGTCACGCCGCGTCCGTTGCCGGCCATGGCGACGCGTTGGCCCACGCTGAAGCGGGTCGGCCCCTGTTTTTGTACGACGATGATGGTTCTGCCGTCATCTTCGCGAATGGTCAGCTCCACACCCTGGGTACGGTTCATGGCGCTGCCGACGTTCTGTCCGGCGACGCCGCCCACTACCGCGCCGGCGGCGGTAGCGACACCTCTGCCGCCGCCGCCGCCGATGGTATTGCCCACCAAACCACCCAATACCGCACCACCGATGGTGCCGATAATGTTTGAATCTTCCCCACCCTGGATCTGCACCGGACGGACCCCAACCAGGGTACCGTAAGTCACGCTTTGAACTTCTTTGGCTTCGGAGGCAGAATAGACATCACCGGATAAGCCGTTGTTATTGGCACATCCTACCAATGTCAAACCAGCCAGGGTGACCACGAGCAAACGTTTCATCATTGAAAACTCCTATTGTACGACGTTCGTCCAAGGCAAACCCAGACGGAACTCATGCTAATATAGCTGCGCTGATGGGTGATGCTACATCAGACAAGGCTAGTTTAGTTACTGTAGTTGATAATATTGAAAAAATCATAAACTGCGAATAAACGGACGCCAATTTGTGACTTTCGCAATGATTTTACGGCTAACCTTTTTCTTATTTCGTCATGATTTTGTAACAAGTTTAATTATTTGCCTGCTTTTGATGGTCTCATTCGATAAAAATGTTAACGTTATTACAGTATGATAACCAAAACCCTCTTTATAAGGAACAAGGCCGGCTCAATGAAAACAGGTCGCTATGTGGGAGTCATGTCAGGAACCAGCCTCGACGGCATCGATGTGGTGCTCGCCGCCATAGATGAGCATACCGTCGCGCAGCAGGCCAGTTACACGCATCCGATTCCGCTGGACATAAAACAGCAGATACTCTCCATGTGCCAGGGGCAGGCGGTGACTTTATCCCAATTAGGGGAATTGGACACCCGGTTGGGCAGGTTGTTCGGCGAGGCGGTGATAAAAATGTTGCGCAACGCGGGGGTCAATGCGAGAGAGGTCACCGCCATCGGCTGTCACGGCCAGACGGTATGGCATCAGCCCGGCGGCGATTTTCCCTGCACCCTGCAAATCGGCGATAACAACCTGGTTGCCGCCATGACCGGGATTACCACCGTGGGGGATTTTCGCCGCCGCGATATGGCCTACGGCGGACAGGGGGCGCCGTTGGTGCCGGGTTTCCATCACGCTCTGCTGGCCCATCCCACGGAACGGCGCATGGTGCTCAATATCGGCGGTATCGCCAATTTATCGCTGTTGCTGCCGGGCCAGCCGATTCGCGGTTACGATACCGGCCCGGGCAATATGCTGATGGACGCCTGGATTTGGCGCCAGAAAGGTAAGCCTTATGACCTGGACGCGATCTGGGCCGCAGGCGGGAAAATTCATTCGGAGCTGTTGCGCCGGATGCTGGCCGACCGCTACTTTTCCCTGCCGGCGCCGAAAAGCACCGGACGGGAACACTTTAACCTGGGCTGGTTGAACCAGCAACTGGGCCAGTTTATGCCGATACCGCCGAGGGATGTTCAGGCGACCCTGGCTGAGCTCACCGCCCGGAGTATCTCCCAGCAGGTCATGTTATCCGGCGGCTGTGAGCATTTGCTGGTTTGCGGCGGCGGCGTCCGCAATCCGCTGGTGATGGCCAGGCTGTCGGCGCTGCTGCCGGGAATTGAGGTAAGTCCTACTGACAAATACGGCGTCAGCGGCGACGATATGGAGGCCTTGGCATTCGCCTGGCTTGCCTGCCGCACGCTGTCGGGTTTGCCGGGGAACTTGCCTTCGGTGACCGGCGCCAGCCGGGAAACCTTGCTCGGAGCGATTTATCCGGTCTGAACAGGGACATCGTTTATCCACATGTTCAACCGGGAGCAAAATAATGAAAAGAGTGATTTTCTGCCTGACCGTGCTAAGCGTGCTCGCCACCGGCGCCTGTTCCCGTCTGCACCGCGGCCCCGACGTGCAGGCGCTTCATTATCAATGCGGCACCACGCCGTTGACGGTACGGCAAAATAACCGGCTGTCGCAGGTCAGCCTGATACTTGACGGCAAACAGTTAACCTTGCCGCAGGTGGCTTCCGCTTCGGGCGTTCGCTACGATAACGGCCACTATAGCTTCTGGTCGAAAGGGAATCGGGCATTTATCGAGCGCGATGGACGCGTCATCATTGATGATTGCATCCTGAACGGGGAGAGCGGTAAATGATTGAGATTTTTAACCACGCGGCGCACAATAAAGCCACGGTTTCACGCTATATACCATTATGACTGAACAGAAAATTGATATCGCCGACCTGCGTCGGGAATATACCCGCGGCGGCTTGCGGCGGGCGGATTTAACGGCGGAACCGATGGATTTGTTCGAGCTTTGGCTCAGGCAGGCCTGCGAGGCGCAGCTCGCCGATCCCACCGCCATGTGCGTGGCGACCGTGGACGAGTCCGGACAACCCTATCAGCGCATGGTTCTGCTCAAGCACTTCGACGCCGCCGGCATGGTATTCTATACCAACCTGGGCAGTCGCAAGGCAACGCAGCTGGCGCACAACAACCGCATCAGCCTCCATTTTCCCTGGCATAGCCTGGAGCGCCAGGTTATGGTGCTGGGCCGCGCGGAACGCTTGTCGGTGTTTGAGGTCTTGAAATATTTTCACAGCCGGCCCAAGGACAGCCAAATCGGCGCCTGGGTCTCGCAACAGTCCAGCCGCATCTCCACCCGCGGGGTGCTGGAGAGCAAATTCCTCGAGCTGAAACAGAAATTCCAGCAGGGCGAAGTGCCGCTGCCCAGTTTTTGGGGCGGTTATCGCGTGGTTATCGATACCATGGAGTTTTGGCAGGGAGGTGAACACCGGCTGCACGATCGGTTTATCTATCAGCGCCAGGACGCGGGCTGGCGCATCGACCGCCTGGCCCCTTAATCCCTTTCTTCATTATGCTATTCGCAGCACTTTATCACTCAATTTGTATATTACGGAGTTTTTTTGATGGCAAGCAGCAACCTGATACGACAATTGCAAGAGCGGGGCTTGATAGCCCAGGTAACGGATGAGGCCGCGCTTTCCGAGCGGCTGGCTCAGGGGCCGCTCTCGTTGTATTGCGGTTTCGACCCGACCGCCGACAGCTTGCATTTGGGACATTTGGTGCCGCTGCTGTGTTTAAAGCGTTTCCAATTGGCCGGACACCGTCCGGTGGCGCTGGTGGGCGGGGCTACCGGCTTGATTGGCGATCCCAGCTTCAAGGCCGTTGAGCGCAAATTGAATACCGCCGAAACGGTGCAGGAGTGGGTGGATAAAATCCGCCGGCAGGTATCGCCGTTCCTGGATTTTGACTGCGGCGAGAACAGCGCGGTAGCGGCAAATAACTACGACTGGTTCGGTAGCATGAATGTCCTGACCTTCCTGCGGGACATCGGCAAGCATTTTTCCGTCAACCAAATGATCAATAAAGAAGCGGTGAAGCAGCGCCTCAACCGTGACGATGTGGGAATTTCCTTTACCGAGTTTTCCTACAACTTGCTGCAGGGCTATGATTTTGCCTGTTTGAACAAGCAATATGGCGTTGAGCTGCAGATCGGCGGGTCCGATCAGTGGGGGAATATCACTTCCGGCATCGATTTGACGCGGCGCATGCATCAAAAGACGGTGTACGGTTTGACCGTGCCGCTCATCACCAAAGCGGACGGCACCAAGTTCGGTAAAACGGAAGGCGGCGCGGTATGGCTGGACCCGCTGAAAACCAGTCCCTACAAGTTTTACCAGTTTTGGATCAACACCGCCGACGCCGACGTTTACCGGTTTTTAAAATTCTTCACCTTTATGCCCATTGAAGAGATCAATGCCCTGGAAGCGGAAGATAGCAACAGCGGGACCGCACCCAGGGCGCAATATGTGCTGGCGGAGCAAGTGACGCGCCTGGTGCACGGAGACGCAGGGCTGGCGGCGGCGGTGCGTATTACCCAGAGCCTGTTTTCCGGCTCATTGCAGGATCTTACCGCCAACGACCTGCAACAGCTGGCCCAGGACGGTATGCCGGTGATTACGCTGCAAAACGGCGCGGATCTGCAACAGGCGCTGGTGGATGCGCAACTGGTGCCATCCCGCGGTCAGGCCCGTTCGCTGATTTCTTCCAACGCTATTGCCGTGAACGGTGAAAAACAGTCCTCGGCGGAATATGTCTTTACGGACGCCGACCGCCTGTTTGAGCGTTATACCCTGTTGCGGCGCGGCAAGAAAAATTACTGTTTGATCAGTTGGAATTAAAAGTATCGGCAGGGGACCGAAACCGGCCCCTGCGATTTTGTCGCTGGTGTTAATCAACCGCCTGGGATTCCGCCCGTTCGGCATGCAGCGCCGCAACCACGGACGGGCGAAGTTTTATCCGCTGGTAAAAATGCCCCACCGTCGGGGTGGCGTAGAGATCAAATCCCAACCGATCGGCCCAGGTCAGCATGGTAAACAGATAGGCATCCGCTACGCTGAACCTGCTGCCGAGCAAATAATCCTGACCGGCCATTTCCCGGTCGAGATAGAGCAATTTACTCTCCATTTGCTGGTGTACCTGCTCTTTGTAGTCCGGCGGCAGGTGGGTATCGAATAACGGGCTCAGGCCTTTATGCAGCTCGCTGGCGACATAATTGAGCCATTCCATGGCCTGATAGCGTGACAGGGTGCCCGCCGGCGGGATCAATTGACGGTCCGGCACCAAATCCGCCAGGTACTGCACTATGGCCACGACTTCGGTCAGCACGGTGCCGTCGTTCAACAACAGCGCCGGTACTTTGCCCTTCGGATTTATCGTCAGATAATCTTCGCCGTGCTCGGTTTTTTTAGTGCGAAAATCCACTTTTTCAATCGTGAAATCCAGTCCGGCCTCGCGCAGGGTAATGTGAGCGGTCAGCGAGCTTGCACCAGGCATATAGAAAAGCTTCATAAACGACCCCCCACGATGATGCGTTCTCATAGAATACGTCCAACTTAGGTGGCAGGATAGCGATGGTTGCATCGCTGTCATAGTTTTTCATTCTGAAAGGCAAACAACGGCTGTTTTGCGGTAGCGCAACAGGGCAAGTCAGGCATAGACTTTTTCCCTGAACTCGCAGAGATCCTCAATCAGGCAAGAGCCGCAGCGCGGCTTGCGGGCGATACAGGTGTAACGTCCATGGAGAATCAGCCAGTGATGGCAATCAACCCGGAATTCAGCCGGCACGACCTTGATAAGCTTTTGCTCCACTGCCGCCACGTCCTTGCCCGGCGCGAACTCAGTGCGATTACAGACCCGGAAGATATGGGTATCAACGGCAATGGTAGGCCAGCCGAAGGCGGTATTCAATACCACGTTGGCGGTTTTCCTGCCCACGCCGGGCAGCGCTTCAAGCGCGGCGCGGTCTTCAGGTACCCGGCCCTGGTGCTGCTCCAGCAAAATCCGGCAGGTTTTGATGATATTTTCCGCCTTGCTGTTAAAAAGCCCGATGGACTTGATATGGCTTTTTATCCCTTCTGAGCCCAGAGCCAGCATGGCGGACGGGGTGCCGGCCACCGGAAACAGCGTGGCGGTGGCCTTGTTGACGCTGACGTCGGTGGCCTGGGCCGACAGCAATACGGCAATCAATAATTCAAACGGCGATCCGTAGCGCAGTTCGGTGGTGGGATGGGGATTGGCCTCCCGCAAGCGGCTTAAAATGGCTATACGTTTAGCCTGATTCATGATCCTGCCTGTTCCTGTTCCGTCGTTTGTCTTACCGCCGCCTGACGCTGCCGGGCTTTAAGCCGGTGGTCGATGACATGTTTTCCCGCCAGCATAAATCCCAGCCCGATAAAGGCGCCGGGGGGCAGCATGGCTATCAGGAACGGGGTTTGCAGATGCAAAATGTCTATTCGCAGCGCTTTGGCCCACGGCCCCAGCAGCCGATCGGCGCCGTCGAACAGGGTACCGTTCCCCAGCAGTTCGCGGATGCCGCCGAGCACCACCAGGGCGCCGGTGGACCCCAGCCCCATAGCCAGTCCGTCCAGGGCCGACAGCGCCACCGGATTTTGCGAAGCGTAGGCTTCAGCCCGTCCCATGACTATACAGTTGGTGACGATAAGGGGAATGAAGATGCCCAGCGACTGATAAAGGCCGTAGGCATAGGCATTGATAAGCATCTGCACCGTGGAGACCACCGAGGCGATGATCATCACATAAATAGGAATACGAATCTCGGCGGGCACGAAGCGTCGCAGCGCCGAGACAGCGCCATTGGTGCAGGTCATTACCAGCGTGGTGGCTAAACCCAGGCCGAGGGCGTTGGTCACGGTATTGGATACCGCCAGCAAGGGGCACAGGCCCAATAGCTGCACCAGCGAAGAGTTATTTTCCCATAGGCCCTGGCGCAAAAGTCGTCTGGCTTCACTCATTTTCTCTCCTCCCGCATGTGGCAACGCCCTGCATATCTTCCGGCAGGGTCTCCAGATAAAGCGCCGTGCGTTTCACCGCGTTCACCACCGCGCGAGGCGTGATGGTGGCGCCGGTAAACTGATCGAAGCCGCCGCCGTCTTTTTTGACCGCCCAGAAGCCATCTTCCGCCGAATCAACCCTTTTACCGCTGAAATAGGTTATCCAATCCGAGACGCGCAGTTCAATCTTGTCTCCCAGCCCCGGCGTTTCATGATGTTCGGTAACCCGTGCGCCCAATACGTTGCCGTGAAAGTCCGCGCCCACCAGTAGCTGGATGGAGCCGGAGTAGCCGTCCGGCGCCGTGGACTCTATGGCCGCCGCCACGGCTTTACCCTGTTTGCGGGCCAGGTAGAGCCGGTGGGGGTTCGCATTGCCCAGTGCGCTGTCCGTCACCAGATAGCACTCCGCCAGCATATCATTATCATGCAGCCCCGGCGGCACCACTTCATCGAGCAATTGCCGCTGCTGATTGACGGCCTGTTGCCGGATGGCGGGTTCGGTGAGGGCGTGCACCAGGGCGGTAAGCGCGGTGAACAGGGCGGCAAAGGCCGCCAGGGTAATGCCGTGCTTGCGCATAATGCTCAACATCCGGCGCTCCTCATGGATGTCCGTAGGCACGGGGCTGGGTATAATGATCGATAAGCGGCACGCAGATATTCGCCAGCAATACGGCAAAAGCCACCCCTTCGGGGTAGCCGCCGTAGGTGCGAATAAGCCAGACCAGACCGCCGGTCAGCGCGCCGAATATCAGCCGCCCGCGATGGGTGGTGGAGGCGGTTACCGGATCGGTGGCGATAAAAAACGCCCCCAGCATGGTGGCGCCGGAAAACAGGTGCAGCATCGGCGGCGGCGCGGCCTGGGGCATCAACAGCCAGGCCAGGACGGCGCAAAACCCAGGCTCGCCAGAAAGGCGATGGGGATATGCCAACTGATGATGTTGCGCAGCAGCAGATACAAGCCGCCCGCCAGGAAACCAAGATTGACCCATTGCCAGCCCAGCCCCCCCAGCCAGCCGTTATAAAGCGGCTGTTGCAAAAGCCGGGCCGCATCGCGGCCGGCATGCAGGCCGGTTTTGTAATTATCCAGCGGGGTGGCCTGGGTAATCCCGTCAAACCCCTGGCGCACCTGCTGTAAATCCAGACCCAGGGACGTATGGCCGGAAAAAATAAGCCCCAGGGTATCCGCCAGTCCGGCGGGGTGCAGCCGCATGCTCTCTTCCGGCAGCCAACTGGTCATTTGTACCGGAAAAGAGATAAGCACTATGACATACCCCACCATGGCCGGATTGAAGGGATTATGCCCCAGGCCGCCGTAAAGCTGCTTGGCAATGATAATGGCGCACAGCGTCGCCAGGACAATGACCCACCAGGGACCCAAGGGCGGCAGGCTTAACCCCAGCAGGACAGCCGTCAGCAGCGCGGAGTAGTCGGTGAGTTTTGCCGGTACGGATTGTTTGCGCAGCGCCGCCGCCGCCGCCTCGGCCAGCAATGCGGTGATGCAGGCCAACACCACCTGAATCAACGTGCCGTAACCGAAGAAATAGCTCAGGGCGAGGAAGCCCGGCAGGCATGCCGCAATCACCTGCGACATGATCTGGCCGGTGGTTAACCGGTTATGGGTAAATGGTGAACTCGCTATTCTGAAAGCCATTTATTCCTCTTGAGGCTGTTTTGCAGCGGCGGCTTTACGGGCTTTTACCCGGGCAATGGCGGCGGCGACGGCATCCTGCTGCTGATGATGCAGGTCAGAAGTGACGCCGTCACCGTCAGCAGCAGGCCGCTGCGGCGCGCCGGACGCCATGGACACGACTTTTGTCGCGCTGGAGGGGGCGGTATCACCAAGGGATACTTTTGCCGGCATCCGCGGGACGATTTCGTCCAGCTTCACCGCCGCCTGCCGGTGGCGCAGTTCTCTGGCTGTTTTTTCCCGTTCGCGCCGGGCAAGCTTGGCCTCATAACGCGCCCTGGCGGTGGCTGATTTTTCCGCTTCCCCATCGAGGGCCCGGATCTCCGCTTTTTCCCGACGGTAATAGTGCACCAGCGGGATATTGCTCGGGCAAACATAGGCGCAGGCTCCGCATTCTATGCAATCGAACAGATGATGGCGCCGGGCCTTGTCGTGCTCCTGGCCGCGGCTGAACCAATAAAGCTGCTGGGGCAGCAGTCCGGCCGGGCAGGCATCGGCGCACAGGCTGCAGCGAATGCAGGCTTGCTCGGGCTGCGCTTTGGCCAGCTCCCCGGCGGCGGGGGCCATGATACAATTACTGATCTTGACGATGGGGACATCGAGAGACGGCAGGGTAAATCCCATCAATGGCCCGCCCATGATAATCAACTGCTCCCCTTCGGCAACAAAGCCCGCATGGCGCAGCAGATGCCCCACCGGGGTGCCGATGCGCCCCCAGACATTGCCCGGCTGTTTCAAGGCGCCGCCGGACAGCGTCACCACCCGTTCGGTAAGAGGCTCCCCGTCTATTACCGCCCGCTTGATGGCGAAAACCGTGCCCACATTCAGCATCAACACGCCGATGGAGGCCGAATGTTGACCGAAGGGTACTTCCCGCCCGGTAAGGATTTTCGTCAGCTGCTTGGCGCCGCCGGAAGGATATTTGGTCGGCACCACCCGCAGCAGGTAATTCGGCCGCTGCGCCAATGCCTGCTCCAGGGCGGATGCGGCGGCCGGTTTGTTATCCTCGATGCCGATGAGTACGCGCCCGGGGGCGACGGCATGGGCCACCACATCAATGCCCGCGACAATTTCATGGGCCCGTTCCCGCATCAGCCGGTCGTCGGCGGTAATATAAGGCTCGCATTCCGCGGCGTTGATAATCAGGGTCTCAACGCTGCCGCCGCCGGTGATTTTGGCGGCGGTGGGGAAACCCGCGCCGCCCAAACCGGCGATGCCGGCCTGATGTATCCGATTCAGCACCCACTGGGCGCTATACCGGCGGAAATCGGCCGCCGGCTGCAACGGGCACCAGCTGTCCAAGCCGTCGGCGCGCAGGATGATACAAAGCTCAGCCAGCGCCGACGGATGAGCGGTGATATGGGAAGTAATAGACTCAATCACCCCGGAGGTGGGAGCATGGACCGGCAAGGTGCGCCCCAGGCCGCGGGTCAGGGGCTGTCCGCGCAGCACCCGGTCGCCGGCGGCGACGCACAGTTCACCCTCCGGTCCAAGATGCTGCTTGAGAGGGATAATGAGCTGGTCCGGCAACGGCACCGCGCGCAGCGGCGTACCGCTGGACTGCTCCTTCATTTCCGGAGGATAAATGCCGCCGTCAAATTCCCAGATGCGGTCTTTGCGCAGTTCGGCGAATAAATTAAACATGGTGCTCCAGGGAAATGACCTGAACCGGGATGCGGGAAAGATCCCACTTCCAATTTAGCACGGTGTCCGCCAGCGGCCGCATTTCAATGCAGTCGGTCGGGCAGGGCGCGACGCATAAATCACAGCCGGTGCAGAGCTCGCTCACCACCGTATGCACCGCACGGGTGGTGCCGATAATGGCATCCACCGGACACGCCTGGATACATTTGGTGCAGCCGATGCAGTTGGCCTCATCGATCCAGGCCACGGTGGCCACGGGGCGGGACGCCTCGCCGCCGCCGTCCAGCGGCTGCGGTTCCACGTTCATCAAACCGGCGATTTTCAGCATCACCGGTTCTCCGCCGGGGGCGCACTTGTTGATTTTTTCGCCATGGACCGCCACCGCTTCGGCATAAGGCTTGCAGCCGGGATAACCGCACTGCGCGCACTGGCTTTGGGGCAGCAAGGCATCGATCTGTCCGGCGACCGGATCCTCTTCTACGGTAAAGCGGCGGGCGGCAAACCCCAGCAGGGCCCCGCATAGCAAAGCCAGCAGGCTGAGCGCGCCGACGGCATAGACCAAGACCATCAGAATTTCACCAGCCCGCTAAAGCCCATAAAGGCCAGCGACATCAGCCCGGCGGTCACCAGGGCGATGGACGAACCTTGAAGGGCGCCGGTACGTCGGCCACCGCCAGGCGTTCCCGGATGGCGGAGAACAGGATCATCACCAGTGAGAAGCCCGCCGCGGCGCTGAAACCATACACCGCGGACTGCAGGAAGTTATGGGCAAGATTGATATTGAGCAGCGCCACGCCGAGTACCGCGCAGTTGGTGGTGATAAGCGGCAGGAAAATGCCCAGCAGACGGTAGAGGGAGGGGCTGGTCTTTCGCACCACCAGTTCGGTGAACTGCACCACCACCGCGATAATAAAAATAAAGGAAAGGGTACGTAAATAGGCCAGATCCAGGGGTTGCAGGATAAAGTCATTTATCAGCCAGGCGCAGATGGACGCCAGCGTCATGACGAAGGTAGTGGCCATGCCCATACCCATTGCCGTTTCCAGCTTTTTGGATACGCCCATAAACGGGCATAAGCCGAGAAATTTGACCAGGACGAAATTATTTACCAGCACCGTGCCGATAAACAGTAGCAGGTAACCATTCATTGCCGTACCCATTTAAAAAGACGCGGGCTATTATCCGGCATAGGTTCCCTTTCGACAACACAGTTTCCGTAGGGTTATTATCCGCCGGCGGCCGGTATGCCCTATGCCGATAGCGGATTTCCGCCTTCCGGTGGCCATGGCTAATATCATGGCTGGATAAAGGTATGCTTAACCCGCTGCGAGCGTTTTATGTAAGGCACGCCGAGAGCCGCCGCCAGCAGCGGCCAGTATAGCTGGTGCAGCGCCAACTGGTCGGTGATAGGGGAAAAGGCAAAAGCCTTCAGGGCCAATAAAACCCCCGCCAGCAGCCAGAGGATAAATATCTTGGGAAAGCGCAGGGAGCGTCGGAGCATCAGCCGCAGCGTCCAGAAGGTAAAACACCACATGGCGGCGGCGGTGAGCAGCGAGGCCAGCCATTGCAGACCGAACATGGAGTGTTGCGCGGACTGTGAAAGCGCGTCCCAGTGGTTCACCAGCGCCAGCAGGAAGATAATGATGAAAGGGCTGGCGCTGAAAAGCCCCCCCCAAGGGGAGGCCGTCGCGACCCACACCCAGCCGCCGATACGCGGCGGGGAGCCCGCCGGAGCGTGGCCGGCGTTCAAATCACGAACCGCCATACGGATTTAGGCACCTGGCCGAGATCGAACAGACGGCCGCCGGAGGCCAGTTCCGCCCTGCGGTGATCCGCCGCCCGGTACATATTGATGATTTCACCGCTGTCCACCAGGGAGTAATTCAGATGATCGAACAGCTTTTCCAGGCTCTCGGGGGTGTTTACCTTACGGAATTTTAATAAGTAATCTTGCGCAGTCATTGTTGAGCGTTCAGGGAAGGAAATATAAGCAAAGTAGTATATTCAGTGCGGCTCCGGTGTCCATATATTCCGCGATAAAAAGCTAAAAAAGCGCGGGGCGTTCAGGCCGGGAACGGATTGTACCCGGCCTTATAAACAAAACGTCTTATTTCGCCGCTAGCTTATAATAGAGTTCATTCCAGCGCAGGGCCTGCTTGAAGTCGGGAATGCGGGTGTCATTATCGATAACCAGCAGTTCGATACCGTTCATTTCCGCATAAAGCCGGATATGATCCAGGTTCAGGGCCTGGCTGAATACGGTATGATGCGCACCTCCGCCCAGGACCCAGGCTTCCGCCGCCACTTCAAGGGATGGCTGGGCCTTCCAGATGGCGCGGGCCACCGGCAGCTTCGGCAGGGGATGGGGCTGCTCAATGGTATCCACCACGTTCACCAGCATACGGAACCGGTCGCCCATATCGATAACCGAGGCGTTAACCGCCGGGCCGGCCGGGGTGGAGAACAGTAGCCGCGCCGGGTCCGCCTTGCCGCCGATACCGAGGAATTGCACGTCCACGGTGGGTTTTTCTTCTTTGGCGATACTCGGACACACTTCAAGCATATGTGAGCCAAGGGCGAGGTTATTCTCCGGCTGGAAGTTATAGGTATAATCTTCCATAAACGAGGTGCCCCCGGGCAGACCGGCGGCCATGACCTTAAGGATGCGCAGCAGGGCCGCGGTTTTCCAGTCCCCTTCGCCGGCGAAGCCATAGCCTTGCTGCATCAGGCGCTGCACCGCCAGCCCCGGCAACTGCTTGAGTCCGTACAGATTTTCAAAGTTGGTGGTGAAGGCTTTACAGCCCGCCTGCTCCAGGAAGCGTTTCATGCCCAGTTCGATACGGGCCGCATCCAGCAGGTTCTGGCGTTTTTCGCCATTGTGCTTGATTTTGTCGGTGAGGATGTAGGAAGCTTCATACTCTTCCACCAGCGCGTCGATATCGCCGTGCGAAACTTCATCCACCACGCTCACCAGATCCCCCAGGCCGTAAGCGGTAACCGAGTAGCCGAACTGGATTTGCGCGCCAACCTTATTGCCTTCGGTCACCGCCACTTCACGCATGTTGTCGCCGAACCGGGCCACCACCAGATGCTGGCTCTCTTCGCGGGCCACCGCGGCACGCATCCATTTGGCGATGCCTGCATGGGCCTGCGGGTCTTGCCAGTGTCCCACCACGACCTGATGATTCAAATGCATCCGCGCGCCGATGAAACCGAATTCACGGCCGCCGTGGGCGGTCTGGTTCAGGTTCATAAAATCCATGTCCATGGTTTCCCACGGGATTTGCGCATTGAATTGGGTATGGAACTGAAGCAGGGGTTTATTCAGGATGCTCAGGCCGCCTATCCACATCTTGGCCGGAGAAAAAGTGTGCAGCCAGGTGAGCAAGCCGATGCAGCGGGTATCGTAATTGGCCTCGCGGCACAATGCCAGGATTTGATCCGGCGAGGTGACCAGGGGTTTCAAAACCAGCTTGACCGGCAGGCCTGCCTCATCATTCAGGCCCTTGACCACGGTCTGCGCATGTTCGGTGACTTGCCGCAGCGTTTCCGGGCCGTAAAGATGTTGGCTGCCTATCACAAACCAGACTTCGTGCTGTCGAAAATTTTCCATAATGACTCCTGTGCGTCTCCGTCAAAGGGAGGTTTCGGGCGGCGGTCTTTCCCGCGGCCCGGTTTTTGTTGGTTAATGCCCGATGGCAGCCGTTACGGCATAGGCGGGTTCAGCGATTTCGCTCCAGTGCCGGTAGCGTTCATACAGGACCTGGAATGAGGAGACTTTGTCAGGGTCCGGCTGTAGGACGCGTTCGATTTTACTGGCCATATGCTGCTGGGCCGTGGCGATATCCCCGTAGGTTCCCGCCGCCACCGCGCCGAAAATCGCCGCTCCCAGGGCACAGCATTGGTCGGAGGCCACCAGCTGCAGCGGACGATTCATGACATCCGCCAGCACCTGCATGATGATCGGTGATTTGCGGGCAATGCCCCCCAGCACCAGCACGTTCTCCACCGGAATGCCCTGATCAACGAAGCACTCCATGATGGCGCGCGCGCCGAAGGCGGTGGCGGCAATCAACCCGCCGAACAGCGCCGGCGCGTCGGTGCCCAGGTTAAGTCCGGTGATAACCCCTTTCAGGCGCTGGTTGGCATAAGGAGTGCGGCGGCCATTGAACCAGTCCAGCACCACCGGCAGATGTTCCAGCGACGGTTCCTCAGCCCAGGCTTCGGCCAGCGCCGACAGCATGTCGGTTTCTATGGCCTCGAGCGCCGGCTGTAGGGAAGGATTTTGCCGTGCGGCCCGGCGCAGGGGCCAGCCCAGCACCTTGCCGTACCAGGCATAAATATCGCCAAAAGCCGACTGTCCCGCCTCCAGGCCGATAAAGCCGGGAATGACGCTGCCGTCCACCTGGCCGCAGATACCGGCAATGGAGCGATCGCCGACTTTTTGTTCATCGGCTATCAGGATATCGCAGGTGGACGTGCCGATGACCTTTACCAGGGTATAGGGCTGAGCGCCGGCCCCCACGGCGCCGATATGGCAGTCAAAGGCTCCGCCGGCAATGGTTACGGTAGCCGGCACGCCGAGCTTTTGCGCCCATTCGGCGCTGATGCGGCCCACCGGCAGGTCGGCGGTATAGGTGTCGGTAAAGAGCGGGTATTGCAGATTTTCCGTCAATACCGGATCAAGGGCATGGAGAAACGCTTTTGGCGGTACGCCGCCCCATACCGGATGCCAGAGGGATTTATGTCCGGCGGAGCAGCGGCCGCGCCTGATTTCCTCAGGACGTGTGGTGGCGGACAATACCGCCGGGATCCAGTCGCACAGCTCAATCCAGGAGACCGCTTCCTGGCGGACCTGGCGGTCCTGGCGGGTGATATGGAGGGTTTTTGCCCAGAACCACTCCGATGAATAGACACCGCCGATATAGCGGGAATAGTCGGGGAATTCACCGCTGCGGCACAGTTGGTTGATGGCTTCAGCTTCTTCTATGGAGGTATGGTCCTTCCACAAAATAAACATGGCGTTGGGATTGTCGGCGAATTCCGGCCGCAGCGCCAGAATCCGGCCTTCTGCGTCAATGGGGGCCGGCGTCGAGCCGGTGGTGTCCACGCCGATGCCGACGATGCTTTCCCGCTGGGCCGGCGTCAAATGACCCACTACGGCCCGGATCGCCTGCTCCATTGACTCCAGGTAATCCGACGGATGATGGCGAAACTGGTTATCCGCGGGTTTGCAATACCGGCCCTCGCGCCATCGCGGGTACCAGACAACTTCGGTGGCCAGTTCTTTACCGCTGCCACAGGCAACCGCCAGGGCGCGCACTGAATCGCTGCCGAAATCAAGCCCGAGGCTAATGGCCTCTTCAGTCATGCTCGTATCTCCTGTTAACCCGAAACCTGATGATGTCGATAACCATAAGGGGTTTTAACCGGGCAGTGAGGAGACGTTAGCTGGAAGTATGCACATTCCTGCCGCCAATGACTGAAATGTGATGTTCCTCATAAAGTCACGGGCAGATGAATTTTGCTGTATCTATGCACAAATCTGCTGTTATTGAGAACTGTGATAACGCTCTACATTTTGGTAACACGTAAACGTTAAAACTACATCCGTCTAAAGGGCCTGGTCGTAGAGATGGCGATATATACGCCCTCTGGCTGTACCGCCGGGTAAAATCTTACCGACTGATAACGCTTACACGCTTCAGCATTTTGAAGCAGAGCGATAATAATTACCGGAGAGTTCCATGCATAAATTCACTAAGGCACTGGCGGCCATTGCAGTTGCCGCTGTTATGTCTCATTCGGCTATGGCGGAGAACATGAAGTTGGGTTTTTTGGTGAAACAACCTGAAGAACCCTGGTTTCAGACCGAATGGCGTTTTGCCGACAAAGCCGGCAAAGATATGGGCTTTGATGTGATTAAAATTGCCGTACCCGATGGTGAAAAAACCCTTAACGCGATCGATAGCCTGGCGGCCAGCGGTGCCAAAGGGTTTGTTATCTGTACCCCCGATCCCAAACTTGGCTCGGCGATTGTCGCCAAAGCACGCAGCTACGATATGAAAGTCATGGCGGTGGGTGAACAGATCGTCGACGCCAAAGGCAAACCCATGGTTAACGTCCCCATCGTGATGATGGCCGCCACCCAGCTGGGCCAGCGCGCCGGTCAGGAAGAATTCAAGGAAATGACCAAACGCGGCTGGAAAGTGGCCGACACCGGCGTCATGGCCATCACCGCCAATGAGCTCGATACCGCCCGTCGCCGTACCTCCGGCGCGATGGATGCGTTAAAAGCCGCCGGCATACCGGATAAACAAATCTACCAGGTCCCCACCAAATCCAACGATATCCCCGGAGCGTTTGACGCAGGCAACTCCCTGCTGGTTCAACATCCCGGCGTGAAACACTGGCTGATTGTCGGCATGAACGACAATACCGTGCTGGGCGGCGTGCGCGCCACCGAAGGGCAGGGATTCAAGGCGCCGGACGTTATCGGTGTCGGCATCAACGGCGTGGATGCGGTGAATGAGCTGTCCAAAAACGAATCCACCGGCTTCTACGGTTCTTTACTGCCAAGCCCCGACGTCCATGGTTACAAGAGCATCCAGATGATGCATGACTGGGTAACCAAAGGCGTTGAGCCGCCGAAATTCACCGAAGTCACCGACGTGGTACTGATTACCCGCGATAACTTCAAAGAAGAATTGAAGAAAAAAGGCCTGTAATTTTTTACCGGACGTTTTTATCGGACATTTTTTATCAAAACACGTGTTTGCCGGGATGGTCGAGGCCGTCCCGGTCCATGACGAAGTCATTCATCAAGAGGATGTGTCCGTGTCAGTCAAAACCCCTGATAGTTACCGTAGCGGGATTGCCGGCGCACTGTCCGGATCTGTTAACGCGAGGATGTGTTCATGACAATTCAGACACCTTATCTATCGTTTCGCGGTATTGGTAAAACCTTTCCCGGCGTAAAAGCGCTGGACGATATCAGCTTCGATTGTTATTCGGGCCAAATCCATGCCCTTATGGGTGAAAACGGCGCCGGGAAATCGACCTTGCTGAAAATTCTCAGCGGCAGCTATACGCCGACGCAAGGGGAAATCTGATCAAAGGACAGCCGGTTCATTTCAATAACACTACCGATGCGCTAAATGCCGGGGTGGCGATTA
Organism: Sodalis ligni; assembly: GCF_016865525.2. NCBI lineage: Bacteria > Pseudomonadati > Pseudomonadota > Gammaproteobacteria > Enterobacterales > Bruguierivoracaceae > Sodalis > Sodalis ligni. The sequence continues at coordinate 3,115,828 of NZ_CP075169.1, forward strand.
TTTATCAGGAGCTGCATTTGGTGCCTGAAATGACGGTGGCGGAAAACATTTTCCCTGGGCAGCTACCTAACAAACACGGGTTTGTTAACCGCGGCATACTGAAATATGAAACCCAACTGCAGCTGGAGGATTTAGGGCTGGGTATCCCGCCGGGAACACCGCTTAAATATCTGTCCCTTGCCCAGTGGCCAATGGTTGAAATCGCCAAGGCATTAACCCGTAATGCCAAAATTATCGCTTTTGACGAGCCCACCAGTTCATTATCGGCGCGGGAAATAGAACAATTATTCCGCGTCATACGCGAACTGCGCGCCGAGGGCCGGGTCATTCTTTACGTTTCCCACCGCATGGAAGAAATCTTTACCCTGGGGGACGCCATCACGGTATTCAAAGACGGTAAATATGTGCGCACCTTTGACGACATGACCGCCGTGGACCACGACATCCTGGTGCAGGCCATGGTGGGACGCAATTTAGGGGATATTTATGATTACGCCCCCCGTCCTCACGGCGACGTCAGGCTGGAACTGGATAAAATCGAGGCGGTGGGGGTCAAGACGCCCATCTCATTATCCGTACGCGCCGGTGAAATCGTCGGTCTGTTCGGTCTGGTGGGCGCCGGGCGCAGCGAGCTGATGAAGGGACTTTTCGGCGGAACGCTGATTACCGGAGGCCAATTGCTGCTGGACGGCAAACCCATTTCCATCCGTTCCCCCATCGATGCCATCAGCGCCGGACTGATGCTCTGCCCGGAAGACCGCAAGGCCGACGGCCTGATTCCGGTACATTCAGTGCGGGAAAATATCAATATCAGCGCCCGGCGCAATACCGTTAAAGCCGGCTTTTTGATAAACGATCAATGGGAAAAATCCAATGCCCTGGAGCATATTCGTGCGTTGAACATCAAAACGCCTTCAGCCGAACAGTTGATCATGAACCTCTCAGGCGGCAATCAGCAAAAGGCTATCCTCGGCCGCTGGCTGTCGGAGGACATGAAAGTGATCATGCTCGATGAACCGACGCGCGGCATCGATGTCGGCGCCAAGCATGAAATCTATCACGTGATTTACGAATTGGCGAAACGGGGAATTGCCGTATTGTTCGCATCCAGCGATTTGCCGGAAGTATTAGGCCTGGCGGACCGTATTGTGGTGATGCGCGAAGGGACGATATCCGGCGAGCTCACCCACTCGGAAGCCAGTGAACAAAAAGCCCTGAGCCTGGCAATGTTACATACAACCCATACCAGCCCCGCGGATGCGGTTGCCTGATTGTGAAGGAGTCAAAGATGTCAACGGTCACTACATCTTCGCCAAAGGCGAATAAATCGTTAAGTTTGTCTCGGGTTTGGGATAACTACGGCATGTTGGTGGTTTTTGTCGTACTGTTTATCGCCTGTACCATTTTCGTTCCCAACTTTTCAAGCTTTATCAATATGAAAGGCCTGGGCCTGGCGGTTTCCATGTCCGGCATCGTCGCCTGCGGCATGCTGTTCTGCCTGGCATCCGGTGATTTCGATTTGTCGGTGGCATCGGTTATCGCCTGCGCCGGCGTCACCACGGCGGTGGTCATCAACGCCGCCGACAGCCTGTGGATCGGCGTGCTGGCGGGGCTGGTGCTGGGTGTTATATGCGGCCTTGTAAACGGTTTCGTCATTGCCAAGCTGAAAATCAACGCCTTGATAACAACCCTGGCCACCATGCAGATTGTCCGCGGCCTGGCTTATATCATTTCCGACGGCAAGGCGGTGGGCATCGAAGACGAACGCTTCTTTATATTGGGTAACTCCAACTGGCTGGGCTTGCCGGCGCCGATTTGGATCATGGTGCTCTGCATGATCATTTTCGGCTTTCTGTTGAACAAGACCACCTTCGGCCGCAATACGCTGGCTATCGGCGGCAATGAAGAAGCCGCTCGCCTGGCCGGGGTGCCGGTGGTGCGCACCAAGATCATTATCTTTATTCTTTCCGGTCTGGTTTCCGCGGTGGCGGGGATTATCCTGGCCTCGCGCATGACCAGCGGCCAGCCGATGACTTCACTGGGGTATGAATTGATCGTTATCTCCGCCTGCGTGCTGGGCGGGGTATCGATGAAAGGCGGTATCGGTAAAATCTCTTACGTGGTGGCGGGGGTGCTGATTCTCGGCACGGTGGAAAATGCGATGAACTTGCTGAATATTTCACCGTTTTCCCAATATGTGGTGCGCGGCGTGATCCTGCTTGCGGCGGTGATATTTGACCGCTACAAACAAAAGGCTAAACGTACGGTGTAAGGTTTGCGGGTCGGCGCGGCTTAAAGCGCCGGCCCGCTCACAGTTCGATCACCGTTACAGGCTATTCCGCGCTCTTCAGGATATTCTCTATCAGACGACAAGCTGTCCGGAGGTGAGATGTATCATAGAATGACTCACGAGACGCAATCAAATCCCTTATTGCCTGGCTATATGTTCAATGCCTATTTGGTTGCCGGCTTAACGCCGATCATTGCCGGAGGCCCGCTGGATTTCTTCATCGATCGTCCCGACGGCATGAAAGGATTTATTCTTAATCTGACCATCAAGGGTCAGGGCAGAATATTCGAGGGCGATAGGTCTTTTGTCTGCAATCCCGGCGATCTATTGCTGTTCCCGCCGAAATCCGCGCATTATTACGGCCGTTCCCCGGACAGCGACTGCTGGTATCATCGCTGGGTCTATTTCCGCCCCCGGGCCTATTGGGCCGATTGGCTGGAATGGCACAGCAAAATCCATGACGTGGGCCGCCTGTCCCTGGGCAACGACAATTTACTCACCGAATTCGACCGCCTGCTGGCCAATATTGAACAGACCCAGCGCTCCGGCCGGCGTTTCTCCGAAGAGCTGGGCATGAACCTGCTGGAACGTTTGTTGTTGCGCGCCATGGAGGAAGATCCGCAAAGCCCGAGCAAAATCATGGACCCGCGCATCATCGAAGCCTGTCAGTTTATCACCGGCAATCTTTCCGGCGAGTTGCGCATCGATGAAGTGGCCCGGCACGTCTGTTTATCCCCTTCGCGCCTGGCGCATTTATTCCGTGAACAGGTGGGGATTAATATCCTGCGCTGGCGGGAAGACCAGCGGGTTATCCGCGCCAAACTGCTGTTGCAGACCACGCAGGAATCCATCGCCACCATCGGCCGGGTGGTGGGCTATGACGATCAGCTTTACTTTTCGCGGGTATTTCGCAAGCGCGTCGGGGTCAGCCCGAGCGATTTCAGGCGGCGCAGCAGCGAGATTAATTATCCCGGCCGCAGCATCCAGGCCGCCAATAACTGGCAGTTGCAAAGCGAAAAGGCTATCGGAGGATAATATTTTATTGATATGGTTGGTCCGGTAAAGATGAATTAGCCGTTTTCCTGTAGCGGGGACGGCCCCATCGAATGCAAGCCGAAAAAGAGGAAAAACGATGGCTGAAAATATCGGAATCGGACTGATTGGCTACGGTTTTGCCAGTAAAACCTTCCATGCTCCTTTAATCCAAGGCACCGACGGCCTGCGGCTGGCGGCGGTATCTTCCAGCGATGCGGATAAAGTGCGGGCGGATTTGCCCGGCGTCAAGGTGGCGGCGGATCCCGCCGCGGTCATTAACGATCCGGCGGTGCAACTGGTGGTGATTCCCACCCCGAATGAAACCCATTTCCCGTTGGCCAAACAGGCGTTGCTGGCGGGCAAGCACGTTATCGTGGATAAACCCTTCACCGTGACGTTGTCACAAGCACAGGAATTAAAGCAGCTGGCTGAAAATCGCCAGGTAGTGCTGTCGGTATTCCATAACCGACGCTGGGACAGTGATTTTCTCACCGCGCAGCAGCTCATCCGCGACGGTATCCTTGGCGACGTGCTGTATTTCGAGTCCCATTACGACCGGTTCCGCCTTGAAGTGAAGGATCGGTGGCGGGAACGGCCCGGTGCCGGCAGCGGTATCTGGTACGATTTGGGCCCGCATCTGATTGACCAGATACTGGTGCTGTTCGGCATGCCGGTGGCGATAAACGTTGATTTGGCGTTGCTGCGCCCCGGGGCTCGCACCGACGATTATTTTCACGCCACGCTGACCTATCCGCAACGGCGGGTAGTGCTGCACGGCTCCATGTCGGCGGCGGCGCAAACTCCCCGTTACACCATTCAGGGTACCAAAGGCAGCTATGTGAAGTTTGGTCTCGATACCCAGGAAGCGCGATTGAAAAACGGCGAATTTCCGCCGCGGCCAGACTGGGGTATCGATAGCCAAGACGGCGTGTTGACCCTGCCGAAAGACGGCATCATGACCGAACATATTGTCCGTACCCAGCCGGGTAATTATCCTGCTTACTACGGCGCTATTCGGGATGCTATTCTGGAAAAAGGCGATAATCCGGTGACTCCGTCCGCGGCCATCCGCGTAATGGAGTTGATTGAGCTGGGCATTTCTTCGTCGGAACAGAAAAAAACATTAGCGGTAAAGCACGGTTAATGACATGGTAGGGCTTTCGGGCGATCCGCCGATCGCCCTGGTTTCGTATGATGGTAAGGGTAGTTGTCATGTCGTGGTTGCAACGTTTACGTATTGATAAGTTTCTGTTGGTGTTGGTTTCGGTGGTTATCCTGGCTTCTCTCTTTCCCTGCCGCGGCGTTTTTAAAACCCTCTTTGAATACCTCACCACCGCCGCCATCGCTTTACTGTTTTTTATGCACGGCGCCAAGCTGTCGCGGGACGCCATCATCGGCGGCATGAGCCACTGGCGTTTGCATCTGGTGGTTTTCCTCAGCACGTTTGCCCTGTTCCCGCTGCTCGGTCTTGCCATGAAGGTCTTTGAGCCTTCGTTATTGTCCACGCCGGTTTACCTGGGCTTTCTTTATCTGTGCGCGCTGCCCGCTACCGTACAGTCCGCCATCGCTTTTACCTCGGTGGCCGGCGGCAACGTGGCGGCGGCTATCTGCAGCGCCTCCGCCTCGAGTATCCTGGGGGTATTTTTATCGCCGGTGCTGGTGGGCCTGCTGATGAAAACCCAGGAGGGGGGCGGATCGAACAATACCCTGCATGCCATCGGCTCAATCATCCTGCAACTGATGGTGCCTTTTGTGGTGGGCCATCTGGCGCGGCCGCTGATTGGCGGCTGGGTGAACCGGCATAAAAAGCTGATTAATATCACAGACCGGTCATCAATATTGCTGGTGGTCTATACCGCCTTCAGCGAAGCGGTGGTGGGGGGGATATGGCATCAAATCACCGGCTGGTCGCTGGTGTCGATTCTGGTGTATTCGCTGATCATGCTGGCCATTGTTCTGGTGATCAATACCTGGACCGCCCGTTTGCTCGGGTTCAGCACCGCCGATGAGATAACCATAGTCTTCTGCGGCTCCAAAAAGAGCCTGGCCAATGGTATCCCCATGGCTAACGTGCTGTTCCCGGCGGCGGCGGTAGGCACCATGGTGTTGCCGCTGATGATTTTCCACCAGGTGCAGTTGATGGTGTGCGCGGTGCTGGCGCAGCGCTACGCCCGCAAGCAGGCGGCGGCGCGGGAGAAAAGCGCGCTGAGCGTCACGCCCGGCGAGTAAACAGTTTTGGATAAATTCGACAAGTGATTGACCGTAAAATCAACAAGCGGACTGAAGCCGTGGCGGCTGATTCAGTCCGCTTTTTTCAATAACCATGTTCACTGAGATGTTTACAGTTATGCTAGTTGCTTATCCGAATTATTGTCTATGAATTACCTGATTCGAGAAATGTTTCCCGTTGAGATAGATGCATAAATTCTAAAAAACCTTTTACCGCTTATTTATATAGCAACACTATTTATAAATTTTTTATGCCAGCATCCGCTTGAGCGTGACTCTTCATTCGTCGGGTCGAATATAGTATATAAATCATTTTCGCTCGAACATAATTGACCGTGCTTTTGTGGAACCGGTCATGCAGGCCTGGTAGAAGGGGAGGTGCAGACGAATTTATTTGAAATCTTCTCTTCCGTATGTTTATATCCATTTGCCGCTTTGCTTAATGGAGGTCCTCATCTCCATCGCGGCGATCCAGAGAAGATTTTTACATTCGTTTACGGCAGCTTAATCCGAGGTTTATATATAATGAAGGGGTTAAATTAGTTCAAGAATGGTTTATATTAATTTGAACGACTAACATTATAATATTTTGCATTTTAAGTAAATTGGAATTAATCAATTGGAGATGATTATTAATGATTTCTTCAGCGGTCAAAAATAACAATTTCGCTGTCTATGATCCCCAGCAAAATGTCAACATGGTTCCTTTGACCATCAAAGAAATTTTGAAGATGACCAGCCTGAGGCGTGGAGATACTTTAAATCATCGTTACATGAAGCATTTCTCTTGGGTGGAGAATGAACATTCATCCCTCAATGGCCGAATCGAATACATCAATAAGACCATTGCGTACATCATGAAGTCCATACCGCTAAGGGAGAGTCCCGTTACGCTCGTATCTCTGGGTTCGGGAGGGCTCTTGACTGAATGGTTTATACATCAGCAACTCCATAAAGCGGGCTATCGGCAGCTTGACTGGCGCGTTATCGACCTGGACTATCAGAATGGCGGCTACGAGCTGTGCCGGAAGGATTTCAAGGTTGAGGCGGGAAACGATAATGTTAAGGCATTCACAACTGAACAGACCTATTTAAGCAAATCAATCGGCCATGGTTTATTGGCGGATATTGACAAAAATCAAGGACCGGTTGTTGTATTAAATATCTCCCCACCGCGAGCGATAGCAGATTCTTCTTCCGCGGCGGTTTATGATCCTGATTGCATGCTTATTCGAGGAAGGCCAGTAGAAAAGGCTGAAAAGGCGAATGGTATCTATCTGTTAATGGCATCGCCTGAGTTTAAAAGGATCTGCTTAACATGAAAAGGCATTATCCGAAGGAGACTCAATCGTTCATCTGGATTGCGCCTTGAATTGCTCGGTGAATAACGCCGGAGATGTCGTGGTGATACATAGTCCCTCCAAAACTGGGCGCGCTCTGGATGAGGGAATTAGGCCTTATTTGAAAAACTCGAAGAGATAGCCAAATCAGTTGGCCGGAAAATCGAACTCGAAAACCTGAATAAATCGCTGGAAAGATTTGTTGATGGCATTAATCGCAGCGGCGCGTTCGGCATGAAATTTCTTGTTTCTGACTATGATACTGGTTTAGCGAGATTGCGCGAACAATTTCTCAACGGTAATAATCCGGTGATTTTGCGACTTTGATAATAATGAGTGCTCTTTGTATAAAATGCAAAGGAAAAACGCCGGGTCGCTTATATTTCATGTAAACGGATAAGCGATTCATGAAAGATTACACTCGCCCTTCTGTTATAATGATATTAATAATAAAATTCCGAAGAGGTAAATAATCATGTTAGACCTTGGAAATGTAAATCAGTCTGTCGTCATTTCTCAGTCTTTGTTGCAAAATAGGGAAACTTGTCACATGGTATGGCAAGTCGTATAATGCGTGTAACGCAATTCAATGATTTGCCGATAGAAATCGTTCAAAAATTGCAGATAATTTGAACGCAGTTGAATATAGCTTCCTTAGGGAAACTTGTTCGCAGCTTCATAACGAACTGATGTCTATCAGTGATATGGAAAAGTCATTAATGGCGGAATGCAAGGGCGTCTTAAACAACGCTTTGAACGAATGGTTGATGAAAAAAGATTTCTTCACTATTGCATCAGTCTTCGCCAAACGTTTTGGAGGCCTTAAATAATATTTCGGAGTGGAGGGTAGGCGACGGTGATGAGCAGCATTTGAGAGTCTTCATCGCAGCAATAAACGACGAGCAGCCTTCTGCCATAAGTGAACTCGTCAGCCCAATTAAACAAAAATTGTATGACTTACCTCTATTCGAGCAATTTTTTGTGCTTCGCCGGTTGATTCTTTTCAATATTACAGTGATCCGAGATTTTTCGTTTACAAGCTGGAGCCGTATAACATAGACGAAGGTCAAATTGCAGAGATATTTCATTATATAAATAACTTTTATGATAAATGTTCTGGCCCTGATAAACTCTTTGCCGCTTATATAGCGACATTATCTAAAAATTTTTGTACCAAATATTTTTTCTACTGACGGTACATTCACCAAGGAATTGAATGATGCGACCGCAGCGTATCCAAGATTATTTTCAGCGGGCGATCGTCTTCTCAAAGACTTTCCCTACAAAGATACCATGGGAATAAAAGGAAAACCGGATAAGCCATTACCGGGCCTTGAATGATCCTATGCTGAATGTGGTTTAAATTGCCTCTCATTCAGTAAATTTTCATGTACCCATAAAATCGAGATTTTACAACATGTCGCTTGGCCACGTTTAAACACGTTATGTCGTTTTTTATCTGCTCACGGCGTCCATGCTTGTTATTGATGTTACTGTTAACCGTAGTAATTGAGAAAGAAATTTGTTTACATTACCTTATATGAACCGAGTACCTACCCCATATCAAATGGTCTTATCGATGGTAGAAAGTGTATCTGGGAATACAAAGAGGCGACCTGGACTGGAAAATCTGCCCGTAGAACTTGTTCAAAACATTGCATTGAAATTATCCCATAAAGATTATAACAATATGCGACTATGCAACAAACATATTGCAAGGTCGCTCAAATCAGTCAATTCCATATTTGATTCACTCAAAGGGGATGTTTCGGCCGTTTGAAAACAGCTTATAAAGATATAGCGATTGATGGGATGACTAAGCATTTTGCGGAAAAATTATCGCCAGAACTTCAGTTGATACTGGGTTCTTTAAGGATAATGCCACCGAGTGGATTGTCAGCAGATATGGATTTGATCCTTTACTTTAAAGATGAGTTAACCGGGAATACTTCACATAAGAATATCGAAAAGGCGTTTTGTGATGGGTCTGAAAATGTCATTTTCAGACGCGACTCTTTGATAAAAATTATGTCCGATTTACTTTAAATACAATACATCTGACCAAGGATTCTCTCAATTCACTCTTTTCTCAAGCGAACAAATTGTTTCATGAGTGCCAGGATGCAGAAAAACTTGTCATTGCAGCCATGGTGACAGCATTAAAAATTGCCTATGTCAGCATGTACCTGCCGGTCAATTGCTTACTGATGACGATATAAATTCTCTAGTTCCACCTTTTGAAATATTATTTTCTCTGGGCGAGAAAATTTTCAGTATGAATTTTGTTGTCGATTTACATAAACAATATGACCAAAGAGATGTCCAAGGTCACATTAATAATCGTTTGTTTGAGCGTTCTATTAAAGAAGAACGCTAAAATCCTCGAAGTTGCCAGCAAACTTTGATTGCCGTTGGTAGAAAATTCCGGATGCGCTGTTATCCTGCCGTGCCTGTTCATTCATTGCCCCGGTTAATGTCTGTCAAACAAGTGGTTAATGGCGCCCTCGGGCATGTGCCTTGTCAAGCAACGTCTGCTTTTCCGCTTCACTAATGAACGCGATAGTCAAGCCGTTTTGCTGGGCCGTGCGGATTTGCTGTGTGTTCAAACCTGCCCGGGGCGCGGCCACCCGATACTCATAGTCCAGATCGATGCCCTGAACCGCCGGATCGTCTGAATTGATAGTAGCCAGTATGCCGTGGTCTAAAAAACGTTTCAGCGGATGCTGCTCAAGGGATAGCACGGTGCTGGTTTGTACATTGGACGTAAGACAGCTTTCAATGCCGATACGGTGCAGCGCCAGGAAATCCATCAGACGGGGATCTTCAATGGCTTTTACCCCGTGCCCGATGCGCTGGGCCCCCAGCTCATTAATGGCCTGCCAGATGCTCTCCGGCCCGGCGGCTTCGCCGGCATGAACGGTAATATGCAGCCCCGCATCCCGGGCGCGGGTAAAATGATTTAAAAACAGGCTGCCTGGAAAACCCAGTTCGTCACCGGCCAAATCCAGGGCGACAATGCCGTCGCCGCCGGACAGGATGGCATCCAGCTCCTGCGTGCAGGCATCTTCGCCGAAGGTTCTGCTTAATATGCCTATCAGTCGCACCACAACGTCAAAATCGTCACAGCCGGCGCGCACGCCGTCTATCACCGCTTCAACCACGCCCGGCAGCACCAGCTGATGCTTCATGGCCATATAGTAGGGTGAGAAGCGCAATTCGGTATAATCCAGTCCCAGCGCCGCGGCATCGGCCACGTTCTCATAGGCGATGCGCCGGCAGGCATCCAGGGATCCCAATACCGCCACGCCCCAATCCAGCTTTTGCAAAAAACTCACCAGGTCAGGCTCGGTGCGGGTGACCTGGACAAACGCGAGCAGTTCCTCAAGATTGTCGGCCGGCAAAGGCAATCCGAATTGCCGACCCAGTTCCAGTATGGTTTGCGGGCGGATATTACCGTCCAGATGACGATGGATGTCGGTTAACGGCAGGGATGAATCAATCATGGGAACGGTTCTCCGAACGTGGCGGGGGATGATCGGCATGAGCCGGGTTATCGGCGCCGCGAGTCTAAAATGAGGTTATCGGGCCCCCCATCAGGCGATGGGGGGCTTGGTTTTACCGTTGAGGCTGCGGCACGGCCTGGGGCTGTACCGGCTGCGTCGGGCTGTCCGGTACGCCGGACAATCCGAATAACCCTAAAAAGTTTTGCAATGACATCTTCTGGCCGTTCAGGTTTACCTGATTGTCGGCATAGTGAAAACTGCTGCTGAGAACGTTATCGTCCACGGTGGTCAACTTGAACATCTGCCCCATGGCCGCCAGTCCCTGCACCTGCTGCTTAGCCAATTTTTGCGCTTCGTCGGCGTTGTAGCCCTGGATTTTGGCGAATTGAGTGGTTAATTCTGTGGCCATATCCAGCGGAATGGTCAGTTTGGCATCCAGCTTATTGACGAACCTCGCCAGTTGCAGCTCCGGCGTCGCCGCCGGCGCGCCCGGCGGCAGCTGGGAGGGGTCGTTTACATTCAACGTCAGGTTGAACGCGCTTTCGCCCTTGCTGTTTTTCCAGCTCAGGGGCGAAATGGATAAATAGGGGTTGCCCTTAAGCGCCACCGGCAGATTATTGATCAACGCCTGGGTAATCTGCTCCTGCTGCGCAGCCGGATCGGCGGCGCCGGTCTGCTGCATGATTTGCTGCACCTGATTATGATACTGGTCGCTGAATTGGGCGATGGCCTTGGCGTCAAGATTGGACAGCTTGATGATCAATTTGCCGGAACCGAACTCCTGTCCCTGCACATGCAGCATATCCAGGCTGTAGGCGACCTGCACATTGAGCTTATCGCCATCTTCGTTGGCGGTGGTCACCTGGGACAGATTGTCGGTATTGAGCATGTCTTTGCCGTCAAGGTTGTAAATCAGCGATTTTACCTTGAGGGTATTGTCGCCGATGCTGTAACCCTGCTTGCCCTTGTGGGTATCGCTGTCGATGCTCACATCATGCAGCGTCACCTGCTCACGCTGCTGGAATTGACTTTCTCCCGCCACCACCAGGCTGGAAAGGGCGCCGGTGAGAATGACCTTGTTCAGATCGTGATCGATGGCGGCGTTCAAGCTGCCGCCGCTGGAGCGGATCAGCGAATCGGCATCTTTATAATCGAGGGGGGCGAAATCGATGACCGATACCGTATCGCCGTTATAGCCGACGCGGGTAACGGCGGATACCGGTGATTTACCCTGGCTGGCTTCTATAAGCGGCTTGACGAACGGGGTCTCGGCCAACCGGCTCTGGACCGACGCCATGCTGGGGATAAACACGCCTTTTTTCAGCTGGGCGAACGGAAAAGGACCGTGGTCGACAATTTCATTGAGGATCAGTTGATCACCAGGTTTTAACGGTTTATTGTCGCCGGTGCTGCCGTCCGACAGCAAAACCACATCCAGCCGGCGGGAGAACAGCGCCGGGTGGTAATCTTGAACCGCCAGTGTCACCCCGGCTTCGGGGAAAGCGGTTTTAATGCGGGCGTTGGCTTCATCCAGCAGGGCGGGCAGCCGCTGTTCAAACTGTTTGCCGGTATACCATGCCGCGCCGGTCCATGCCGCGCCCAATATGACAATAACGCCGACCGCTATAAGTGATTTTCTCATTGTCGATGCATCCTTATTATTATTTCCCATTCCAAGTTGTTGTAACGCGCCAATAAACAAACTCCGCCTTAAACTTTCATCTATCGAGGGGCAGAAAGCTATTGGACATACCTGCAATCAATAATAGCAGGATTAGAGGGCGTTCCTGGCGGAACAGCCGTCAAAGTTCGTTAAAAACCCGTGCCAATCTGCCGGTGCCGCTGGCGTTAACCGGCGATTCCGACGCGCTGATAAAGGCCGATTCACCGGCGTTAAGCCGCAGGGAATGACCGTCTTTTTCCAGCACCGCCTGGCCTTCGACACAAAACAGAATGGCCGCGCTGTCCTGCGCCAGCGCCTGGGGGCGCGGGGACAGGTTATGCAGTGAAAAAGCGAAATCCTCCACTGGAATGGGGAAGCGCAGGGCGGCGCCGCCGCCGTTCGGCTGGGTCAGCAATTCCTCCCGGGGTTTGGCGATAAACTTCACATTTGCCAATAATTCAGGCACATCGATGTATTTCGGCGTCAGGCCTGCCCGCAGCACGTTATCCGAATTGGCCATGACTTCCAGCGCCACGCCGTGTAGATAGGCGTGTGGCGTTTCGGCATAGAGGAACATGGCCTGGCCGGGTTGCAGGGTAATCACGTTGAGCAGCAAAGGGGAGAACAAACCGCTGTCATCCGGATAATCATCGGCAATCATGCGAATGGTGTCCCACGGCTCGCCGTGCTGATGGGCCAGGGCATTTTTCAGGATATCCAGGGCCAGTGATTTTTCCTCTCCGGCCATACTCAGCAAATCGCCGAACAGCCCCGCCAGATGTAAAGCGTCAGGGTGCTGCAAAAACGCGGCGATGGAAGGATGGGCGCCGGCCACCGGCTGCAACAGGGAAACCATTGATGACAGCTCGCGAAAACCGTTCATGGCCTGAAAGGGCGTCAGGGCAAAAACCAATTCGGGCTTATGGTTGGGATCCTTGTAATTGCGATTGGCGGCATCAAGTGGGATAGCCCGTCGGTTTTCCAGCTCGAAACCCCGCTCAGCGGCGGATTTGCTCGGATGAACCTGAATGGACAAGGGTTCCTGGGCGCACAGCACCTTGAACAAAAACGGCAGCTCGCCGAAACGTTCGGCCACCGCCTTGCCCAGCAGCGCCGCCGGCTGCCGGGCTATGTAATCCCGCAGGCTGATGTCATGGCCCTGTTCATCGCTTATTACGGAGCTGCTTTTGGGGTGCGCGCCCATCCAGAGCTCCGCCATCGGCTGGTTGTCCGGATTGGCGATGCCGTACAGTCTGGACAAGGCATCCTTACTGCCCCAGGCGTAATGCTGAACAGAGTTGAACATTTTTTTCATTGTTAACTGCCCTTACTGGATCCTAAATGTATTATCGCGAGCCGGTCGCATAATGGTAAGCTTTTCTGCGGCACTATACTATCAATGTCCGGCGTAGGCTTGGAACCGTTGCCGGGCAGGATATTGATCAATAGGAAGAATACCAGGAGGCATCAATGACAGCTACCCGCGTCGAAAAAGATTCCATGGGACCGATCGAAGTACCGGCCGAACGTTTGTGGGGGGCGCAAACCCAGCGCTCCCTCGAGCACTTCCGTATATCCAGTGAAAAGATGCCGCCGGCCCTGATTGCCGCGCTGGCCCAAACCAAACGCGCGGCCGCGCAGGTCAACAAAGATTTGGGCCTGTTGCCCGCCGATCGCGCCGACGCCATTATCCGCGCGGCGGACGAAGTGCTGGCCCATAAGCACCCGGACGAATTTCCGCTGGCTATCTGGCAAACCGGTTCCGGCACTCAAAGCAATATGAACATGAATGAAGTTCTGGCCAATCGCGCCAGTGAACTTTTGGGCGGTCGGCGCGGCGGCGAGGGACGCCTGGTCCATCCCAATGACGACGTCAATAAAAGCCAGAGTTCGAACGACGTCTTTCCAACCGCCATGCATGTGGCGGCGGTGATCGCCGTACGCGAACACCTGCTCCCCAAGATCAATGCGTTAAGAGAGGTTTTAGGGCAAAAATCCGCCGCTTTTAACGATATCGTCAAGATTGGCCGCACCCATTTACAGGATGCCACTCCCTTGACCCTGGGGCAGGAAATCTCAGGCTGGGTGTCGATGCTGGATCACAGCCTCACTCATATCGAGCAGAGCATACCCCATTTATGCGAGCTGGCCCTGGGGGGGACCGCGGTGGGCACCGGCCTGAACACTCATCCGGAGTACGCGGTACGGGTGGCGAAAGCCTTGGCTGAGCTCACCGGACATCCTTTTGTCACCGCCCCCAATAAGTTCGAGGCGCTAGGCACCTGCGACGCGTTGGTTCACGGCCACGGCTCGCTGAAAGGGCTGGCGGCATCGATGATGAAAATCGCCAACGATGTGCGCTGGCTGGCTTCCGGCCCCCGTTGCGGTATCGGCGAAATCAGCATCCCCGAGAACGAGCCGGGCAGCTCGATTATGCCGGGCAAGGTTAATCCTACCCAGTGCGAAGCCATGACCATGCTGTGTTGCCAGGTTATCGGCAATGACACGGCGGTGAACATCGGCGGCGCCTCGGGTAATTTTGAATTGAACGTCTATCGGCCGATGATCATTCATAATTTCCTGCAATCGGTACGGCTGCTGGCGGACGGCATTGACAGCTTTACCCGCCACTGCGCCGTGGGCATCGAGCCTAACCGGCCTCGCATCGATCAGTTGTTGAATGAATCCCTGATGCTGGTGACCGCCCTCAATACCCATATCGGTTATGACAAATCGGCGGAAATTGCCAAAAAAGCCCACAAAGAGGGGCTGACCTTAAAGGCATCCGCATTGAAGCTGGGGTATCTGACCGAAGAGGAGTTCGATCAATGGGTCCGGCCGGAAGATATGGTGGGCAGTCTTAAAAACTAGCCGGTCCCGGCAAAACAGGATAATTCATCAACGTTTCGGGACATATCACGATGCGTCTGAAGCTTTAGGGATCAGTCTTCAACGACGTACAGATGCAATCGCTCGATAATGATATGCGCCGGCCGTGAGGCCGGTTTGTATTTATGCCGTATGCCGTCGCGATGATAGTCGGTTAACTCACCCAACTGCGGCACCGGCGCCCCGGCATACCGTCGGCACAAAACGATCAGCGGGGAAGGGCAGGCGTACTGAATTTGCCGCTGCTGTTCCTGATACCACACCCGGGCGATGGGCTGCACCTTCACCGGGCGCTTTATTTTCAATGGGATATCCGGCGGCAGTTTGCCGATAATATCCATCTCCTGCCTGATTTTTTCGCTCCACTGTTCTTTACTGTAAGGCGGCACCGCACGGCCGGCCTCCAGGCTTTTTTTCAGCATAACCAGCACTTCCGCCCGGGTCAGGTTTTTTATGATCTGCTTATTGGCCCAACCAAAGCGCACGCTCGAGGGATCGACAATAACCTGCAATGCCCGATAGACGCTCAGGGTTTTTAACCCGCGCAAATGCGTATGGACAAACTCGAAACGCTGTTCGGGGGGTAATGCCGATTCCACGGTAATCATATGGGACAAATCGGCCTTCAGGTCGTTAATTTGCGCCGTCAGCGCCAGTACGGCCGTTAGCATCACATCATCGACGTCAAAACACAGAGCGCCGGGCAGGCGTATGGCGGCCTTGGCGCTGCTGTTCTGATTTTGATGGTAGATAAACATCCGCTGGAAATGGTTTAATCCCCGGTTGAGGGCCAGCGGCCCCAGATGCTGAATAACCGGAATGTCCGTGACGGGGTCATGCTCCCGGCCTTTCTCCACTTCCGGTAATTCAAATACCCGCCCGGTCAGCCAGTGTGCGTCAGTGAGCAGGGATTGTAAATCCATCAGGCGTTCTTGCAGCTGGGTGAAATTTTCATTTAGCCGGGCTATCAGGTCAAGTGGGCGCATAAGAGGGATTTCCTTAGTTACAACATACATATCTATCATGCCTCCAATCGGCTTCAGCCACCAGAATTATCTTCTTCTAGCAGCGAGACTTTAGTGACTTTTACAAATTTTACAAAGAAGTGGCGTGCAACACTGGTAAGTTACGCAAACGGCGGGCGACAAACAGAGCTATCAGCAACAGGCAAGACAGGAAGAGCACCACGCCGGTCCAGGCGAAACTGTGCCAGAAAAATCCTCCCAGCGTACCGGCAGTGCTAGAGCCGACATAATAGCAGAACAGATAGAGGGAGGATGCCTGCCCTTTGGCACGACGCGCGCGACGGCCAATCCAGCCGCTGGCGGTGGAGTGGGCGGCGAAAAAGCCGGCGGTGAACAGCATCATGCCGATAAGGATGATAATCAGGGAATCAAACCAAGTTACCAGCAGGCCCGCCAGCATAATCATAATCGACACCATCAATACCGGGCCGCGGCCGTAGCGGGCGGTCAGGGCGCCGGCTTTGGGTGAGCTGTAAGTGCCGGTGAGATAGACGACTGAAAGCAGGCCCACCACCGCCTGGCTGAGAAACCAGGGCGCGGCCAGCAGGCGATAACCGATGTAATTAAACAGCGTAACAAAGGCGCCCATCAACAAAAAGCCTTCGGCGAACAGCATCGGCAGACCGGCATCACGAAACTGCAGCCGGAAATTAATAGCCAGCGTATGGGGTTTTAGGGAAGACGGGCGAAAATGACGCGATGCCGGCAGGATCCGCCAAAACATCACGGCGCTGGCCAGCGCCAGCAGGCCGATAACCCCGATGGCGATACGCCAGGAAAAAAAGTCGGTCAGAACCCCGCTTAACAACCGGCCGCTCATGCCGCCGATGGAGTTACCGCTGATATAGAGCCCCATGGAGAAGGCCACCACGCTTGGGTGGATCTCTTCGCTCAGGTAGGTCATCGCCACCGCCGCCACACCGCTTAAGGATAACCCGACCAACGCGCGGATTATCAGGATTCCCTGCCAACTGGTCATAAACGCGCTCATTAGGGTAAACAGCGCCGCCAGCAAAAGCGCCACTACCATCACCGATTTGCGTCCGACGGCATCGGACAGCGGACCGGTTATCAGCAGTCCCAACGCCATCAGGCCGGTGGACACCGAAAGCGACAAACTGCTGGTGGCCGGCGATACGCCGAAATCCTGTGACAAGACCGGCAAAATAGGCTGAACGCAGTAGAGCAGGGCGAACGTGGCCAAACCGGCGGAAAAAAGCGCTAACGTCAACCGCATAAACTGCGGCGTACCACGTTCAATGAAGGCGAGTTTAACCGGAAGATGATGAATGGCGGCTGACGTTTGATGAGGCGTCGCAGGCTCATGCGCGGTGTTACGCGATGGGGTGTTCACACTATATCCTTTGGAAGTATTTGAGGGAAATCATAGGAATATTTGTCTTTGTTGTCTAATATATTAATAATCTCAATTGATATGTTTAAAGTATGAATACTGAGTTGCGTCATATTGAACTGCGCCATTTACGCTATTTCATCGCCGTCGCTGAAACGCTGCATTTCGGCCGCGCCGCTGAAAAGCTGCATATTTCTCAACCCCCGTTAAGCCAGCAGATCCAGATACTGGAACAACAGGTGGGCGCCCAGCTTTTGGAACGCAATAATCGCAATGTGCGCCTGACCCCGGCGGGAAAACTATTTTTGCAGCAGGCGTGGCTGATTATCGAGCAGGTCAATCAGGCGGCGGACCGCGCCGCCCGGATCCACCGTGGTGAGCTGGGAAAGATTACCGGTGGGGTTACCTCATCCACCCCCTTTATCAGAAGCATCTCCGCCAGCCTGCTGGCCTTTCGGCAGCAGCATCCCGATATCCATATTCAAATGGTGGAAACCAACACGAAGCAGCAGATTGAACCCTTGCTTAACGGTAAATTCGATATCGGGTTGATGCGTAATGCCACTCTGCCTGATGGACTGGATCATCAATTATTGCTCCGCGAACCGCTGATGGCCTTGGTACACCAGGATCATCCGCTGGCCAAGGAGCCGGATAGCGTGATTTCACTTCGGCAATTGGCCCGTGAGCCGTTTGTCTTTTTCGACCGCAAGGTTGGAACGGGCCTGTATGACGATACACTGCTGTTGCTAAAACGGTTCGATATCCAGCCCTATATCACTCAGGAAGTAGGCGAAGCAATGACGATTATCGGCCTGGTTTCCGCCGGACTGGGGGTATCCATACTGCCGGCTTCCTTCGCGCGTATCAGGGTGGACAGCGTGCGTTATCTTACTTTAAAGGAGCCCGAAGCCAAGACGGAGGTCTGGCTGGTCACCCACCGACAGCGCACACTTTCCGCCGCGGCCAAGATGTTGATCAATTTAATGTTAAAAGAATAATGGTAGACTTGGTATCAAGGAAAGACCTATAGCGGGCGCGAGCGTCACGAATGTCCTTTTCCGCCATGGCTGCTACGGTAAAAGACGCCGAACACAGCTGATAATGTGCGTTAAATCACATAACTAATCAAATATTTGACGGTTAAATCTAAAAGTCTCACCATAGCCGGAATCAATTATTTTATAGCGTGAAAATATCAGGAGCAGGGTGAGTGATTGGCCATGGTCAACCGGGGCATATCGATCAAATCAAACAGACCAATGCGGGTGTTGTCTATCGTCTGATTGATTCTTTTGGTCCGATTTCGCGTATCGCCTTATCGAAAGAAGCCCGGCTCGCCCCGGCCAGCATCACCAAGATTGTCCGTGAACTGGTGGAAGCCCATCTGGTGGCGGAAACCGAATATCAGGAAAACGGGCTGCGCGGCCGGCCGGCCATCGGCCTGGTGGTGGAAACCCAAGCCTGGCATTTTCTTTCAGTGCGTATCGGACACGGCACTATTACCTTGGCCCTGCGTGAACTCAGCAGCCATCTTATCGTTGAAGATACGGTCCCTTTGGCGGCACAGGCGCCTGAGCCATTACTGGTACGCCTGATACAGACCATCGACCAGTTTTTTATCCGCCATCAAAGCCTGTTGGAACGGCTGACGGCTATCGCCGTGACCCTGCCGGGCATTATCGACGCCTCGGCGGGCATGGTACACCGCATGCCCTGGTACAATGTGGATAACCTGTCCCTGGGGCCCGCCCTGAGCGAGCATATCGGCGTACCGGTCTACCTGCAGCATGATATCTGCGCCTGGACCATGGCCGAGGCGCTGTATGGCGCGGCGCGGGGTTGCAACGACGTCATCCAGATCGTCATCGATCACAATGTCGGCGCCGGCGTAATTACCGGCGGAACCCTGCTGCATGGCGGTAGCCGAAGCCTGGTGGAAATCGGCCACACCCAGGTGGAGCCTTATGGCAAACGCTGCTACTGCGGCAATCGGGGCTGCCTGGAAACCGTGGCCGGTATCGAAAGTATCCTTGAGCTTACCCGCCAGCGCTTGGCCCTTAATATGGATTCCGCCCTGAACGACACCGGCGTCAGCGTGGAGTCACTCTGCGCCGCGGCCAACGCCGGGGATACCCTGGCCCGCGACATTATCGTCGGCATCGGCAACAGCGTGGGGCGGATACTGGCCATTATGGTCAATTTGTTCAATCCGGAAAAGATTCTGGTGGGTTCGCCGCTCAACCCGGCTTCAGACATTCTCTTTCCGGTGATCCTGTCCAATATCCGTCAGCAATCGTTGCCGGATTACAGTAAAAACATCACAGTACAGGCGACGCGCTTTATGAACCAGGGCACCATGCCCGGCGCCGCCTTGGTAAAGATGCGCTTTACGACGGCTCGCTGCTGTTGAAACTGCTGCAGGGTTAATATCGTCAATACCAGATAATCCTATATATCTCCCTTTATACATCAGCTATCATTTTAAGATATCACACTTTATTTAAAGAAGGTTTATTGGAAATCGTCTTCTGTTGTTATTAAATAGAGTTGTCCTAAGAAAAGCTTTTCATAAATCATCTGTTGTTAAAAGGTTAACACATGAATAATTCAACTACCGCTATATCGTCGTTTGTATTCCCCAGGAGCGTCCTGGCAATGTGACTTCACATAGCAATATACAAATCACAAGTAACTCGAAAATTTCTCAGCATATTAAAATGTGCATTCGGAGTTTGGCGGAGTCTTTTAGGCTCTGACAACCCCAAAGAGCCTTATTTTGTCACTGGGAAAATCCATGCGCACAAAAATATCGAAATACGCAATGCTGTCATTATCGATGCTGACATTGAATCAAAATTTGGCAATGTTAATCTTGATGGGTGCTTGATTGGTGCAAATGTCAAAGCTCACAACGAACTTACGATAAAAATTGTGACCAAGCATCAGAAAAATATTTGACATCAGAATTCTCCAATGTGAATCTCATTAACTCTAATGTTGGTCATGTCAAAGCTCATAAAGATATCAGCATAGACTACATATCAACTTACCAATCAACTCACTCAAATTATGGCACGGTATTCGATCAAGGTACCGGCTGGCAATATCCCACACGGGTTTCTAACCCTGATTTAAATGGCTTTTCTAACGTGAATGACCTTATTGCAATAATATCAAACTATTACCCTCCTACACAGCAACTCCCTACCAGACCCGCTTTAACCAATGGGAATACCCGTGGGAATGAATTAGTCAGGGTTAATACTCCGTTTTCCCAACAGACTTCCTGGCGTGCGATAGCCAATCCTCAAGGGAATGAATTAGTACCAGCAAATACTCAATTTCCCGAGCAGCTATCCAGACCAGCAATAACGAATGGAAATGAGCCAACCAGAGACCCCCGTGAGCATTTGAGGAATGCTATGCAACAGTTCTTATCCAGGAGATGAGATGCAATGTCCGTAGCAGCTAACAAATCAATGCATGCGCGGGGGAGAGTTTGCCTTTCCTTATGCATGCTTGAACCAACCCTTATGTATACGGCGGCGGCATAGCGACACACACTTTCCGGCCTGAATTCGTATCATAAGTGCATCTTCCGATAAAATATTGAGCTAACGCAAGCCGTGCCGGGAGAATATCACGTACATTTCTCTTATCCGATCATTTAAACATGTCCAATGGATTAACGACAGGCTGGAGTTGTCATGTTGAAGCGTATTTTTGTTGCCGGTACTGATACCGCTGTCGGCAAGACCATTGTCTCGCGCGCGCTGTTGCAAAACCTGGCGGCCCGTAAGCTGACCGCGGTAGGGTATAAGCCCATCGCCCGGGGCAGCGAGGAAACGTCCGAAGGTTTACGCAATAAGGACGCGGTGATCCTCGGTGCCTCTTCTTCCATTAAGCTGCCTTATGCTGAGATAAATCCTATTACTCTGCGGGAAGAGGAAATCAGCGCCTATACCGGCGGTGAAATCAATTACGGCCTGATGTCCCAAGGGCTGCAGCATTTGAGCGAATTAGCCGACACGGTGGTGGTGGAAGGCAGCGGCGGATGGCGGACGATCATGAGTGACTACCGCCCTTATTCAGATTGGGTGATCCAGGAGCAATTGCCGGTAATATTAGTGATCGGTATTAAACTTGGCTGCATTAATCACGCTTTATTAACCGCGCAGGCCATCATTCATGATGGCTTACCATTATTAGGCTGGGTGGCCAATCGTATCAATCCCGGATTAGCCCATTATGCGGAAATTATGGATGTTCTGAGAACCAAAATACCCGCACCTCAATTAGGTGAATTGCCTTATTTACCTCGGCCGGAACAGCGCGATCTCTCCGGTTATATTGAATTAGGCAGCATCATGGATCAAAAGATATAGCGTTCGCTTGATCTTGAAGTTGATTTGCTTGCTTAACAAATTATGCAAAGCGTAATGAGTTTTGTGCTGTCGGCATAGTATATCTATGCGTGATAGCCAGGGCGAGGGAGCCGCCCTGATGTCATATCGTTTGTGCTAGGGCTGGGGCGCTGTTGGTATCGGCGCCGGTACGCAGATAAACTATTTTCTGCGTATCATTGTCGCAATGGCCCACAACCTGTCCGCCGGCCTGGTCAGCCTGATCGCTGGGAACTATATCCAAATGGAAGCTGGATTCCTCCACGCCGTTGGCGACAATCTTCTGGGTGATATCCGCTTTAACGCTTTCACAGGAGGCCTGCGCCGCTACAGGTATCAACAGGGCCAGCAGCGTCCCTAACATGCTTAACTTATTCATCTTATCGTCCTTATCAGAAAATGTAACCTTGAAATGTGACCTTAGAAGAATTACCGATTTAAGGATAGCAGCCCCACTGGAATTGGGTAATTCATCAGGTTAAGGCATCATTACCGGGCGACCGGTACCGCGGTCCAGGCAGCGGCCGTTATTGGGCTCCCAATAGGCGTTAAGATTATCA
Organism: Sodalis ligni; assembly: GCF_016865525.2. Classification (NCBI taxonomy): domain Bacteria; kingdom Pseudomonadati; phylum Pseudomonadota; class Gammaproteobacteria; order Enterobacterales; family Bruguierivoracaceae; genus Sodalis; species Sodalis ligni. Next base: position 3,138,122 of record NZ_CP075169.1, read on the forward strand.
CTGTTCACGCATTGGTCCCGCAGGTCCGCCGTCCGGTCATATTTATCAAAATCCTTTTCCGCCCGGCTGTTTATCTTATTGCGCAGACTGCGCGTCGCATCCCATTGCTCCCGGTTTTCCCTGGCCTCTTCTCGGGTCATGGCATTATCGCCTGAGTCGATAATAATGTGTTGGCTGCGGCTTGCCGCGCCGGTGGCGGCGGAAAAGACCAGCAAAGCGACCGGCAGCATCCCGCGGAACAGTCGTTGATGTGAAGTGGTTTTCATACTATCTTCCCTTTCGTCTATGAGTAGGTACAACTAGGTAAATACAGCTGCCGGCGCCTGTGGCTCAACTATTTATTGCCATAATAACATTGCCTTACCCTATATGACATCTTTGTTGTACACATTTTGTTACCTATAGTGGAGAAAAACTGTCAATGCTGAAAACCACCCTGTTGTTTTTCGCCACCGCCGTCGCAGAGATTCTTGGCTGCTATCTTCCCCATCTCTGGGTACAAAAGGGCGGCAGTATTTTATTGCTGATCCCCGCCGCAGCCAGTCTTACGGTCTTCGTCAGCTTGCTGATGCTGCATCCGGCCGCCAGCGGACGCATTTATGCCTCTTATGGCGGGGGATATATTCTGACGGCGGTTTTTTTGCTTAGGTTTTTTGACGGGGTGAGATTGACGCCGCAGGATTGGCTGGGAGCGGCGGTGATCTTTTCCGGCGTATTGATCATTGTTTTCGGTTGGGCAAAAAGCGTCTAAACGCCACTGATCAGGCTAATGGAAGCAGGGGGTGGGGGGATAAAAGGGAGGAAACCACAGATAAATCCCGAGGGGGACGAAATTTCGGCGGACCGGCAATATAAGCGGCCCGCCGCAGGATTAATCCCGATGAACGCTCAGTCCGGCAAAGGACTGGTTGACCGGCATCATTTCAAGCACGTTGATATTGACATGGGCCGGTAGCGTCGTGACCCAATACACCGCCTCGGCAATGTCTTCCGGCATGAGCGGGTCGGCATTTTTATAGGTATTGGCGACTTTGTCGTTATCCCCTTTGAACCGCACCGCCGAGAACTCAGTACCGCCCACCAAACCCGGCTCAATATCCGTCACGCGCACTTTCGTGCCAACTAAATCGGTGCGCAAATTCAAACTGAACTGGCGGACAAACGCCTTGGTGGCGCCGTAAACGTTACCGCCGGCATAAGGCCAGCGGCCGGCGGTGGAACCAAGATTGACTATATGCCCGCGGCGGCGCTCCACCATACCGGGCAGCAGGGCGCGGGTCATATAGACCAGTCCCTTGTTATTGGTGTCGATCATGCTTTCCCAATCATCGAGACTGGCTTTGTGCGCCGGCTCCATGCCCAACGCCAGGCCGGCATTATTCACCAGCACATCCACTTCACGCCACTGGGCGGGCAGGGAGTCCACCGCCTTCTGAACCCCTTCACGATCGCGTACATCAAGCTTTAGGGTGAACAGCGCTTCCCCCAGCTCGGATTTCAATTCATCAAGGCGTTCCTGACGGCGGCCGGTAGCGATAACCTTATGGCCCTGCTGAATAAACCGGCGGGTTATGGTTTCACCAAACCCAGCGGTTGCGCCGGTAACGAAAATAATCATCTAGCGGTTCCTCGTAACGTACGGTAAAGCGACTCGTTTTAAATCGGCTCGCAATGTTTTGCGAACTACGGCTTGCGTAAATAAGGCGCAATCAAAGAGAGATCCGCCGCCGATAATCTGTCGGAAGCGGTTTGCGCCTGATGCCAATAAGGATAGATCAACGGCGGGCGGCTGACATCGGAGAGGCGATTGATTTCATCGCTGTTAAGTACCAGATCCGCCGCCAGCAGATTATCCTTTTGTTGATCTTCGGTACGCGCGCCGATAATGACCGAGGTCACCGAAGAACGGCTAATCAGCCAGGCCAGGGCCACCTGCGCCGCTGAAACACCCCTGGCGTCGGCAATATCCACCAAAACGTCGATGATGTCATACAGCGCGTCCTGATTGTAAATCGGCGGCTCATTCCACTCCTCCAGATGGCGGGTGCTGCCTTCCGGCTGGCGATCGCGGCGGTATTTCCCCGATAACAGGCCGCCGGCCAGCGGACTCCATACCAGTACGCCCAAACCCTGATCCTGCGTAATGGGCAGCAGTTCATATTCAGCTTCACGGGATTGCAGGGAATAGTGGATCTGCTGGCTGACCGGCCGAATCAGCTTCAGCCGTTCCGACACGCCCAGGGTTTTCATCAAATGCCAGCCGGAAAAATTCGATACGCCCACGTAACGCACCTTGCCGCTGTCCACCAAATGCTCCAGGGCATAAAGGGTTTCTTCCAGGGCGTCACCCCATCCCATTCATGCAATTGATACAAATCGATATAATCGGTCTTCAGCCTCTTAAGGCTGGCTTCACAGGCGCGAATCAGATGATGCCGGGACGAACCGCGATCGTTCGGACCGGTGCCCATAGAAACGGGCCTTGGAAGCAACCAGAACACTGGTGCGTTTTCCTTCAGGACCTCACCCAGGATCTCTTCCGATACTCCTGGGAATAAACATCGGCGGTGTCGAATAGATTTATACCCGCCTCGACACACAGGGCGAGCTGGCGGCGGGCTTCAGCCACGCCGGTATCGCCGACTTTGGCAAATTTGCCTTTACCGCCGAAGGTCATGGTGCCGAGACTCAATACCGATACTTTCAGGCCGGAACGGCCAAGTTGACGATATTCCATATGAATTCTCCTAGCAAGGGTACTTTAAGGGCTGATTGATATCGCAATGCGTCATTTTAGTGCGCGGGTTTTATCATCGTGCGTTTTGTTAACATAGCCAAGCTATATAGTGGCTGATTATTGCCTAATTATGCAGCGCTTTAGAAATATGAATCGTCATACAAAGTACAATGAAAATGAAATGAACGCGAGGAATGGATTACAACAAAAGCAACCGTTTGCTTAGCATCGATTCAAGGCCGGCCGTTTCTGTTTATCCGCAACTTGCCATACATTTGGTGGTAATGCACTGATAATTAAATTCTTTATCATGAATTCCGCTGTAGCGACAATGGCATGGAATTTGCCATGTTTACCAAGAGCATAATGCTGCAAATGATAAAGGCCGATGCCATGAGTGATATCAAAGCCGTCCGCGGCCGCTTTTTTGACTTTACCCAACCGGTTTCCCATGCCGGTGAGCTGGCGCAATCCGCACGGATTATGGATGACGGCCTGCTGCTGATGGAGCAGGGCAGAATCCTTTCTTTACGCCCCTGGTCCACTGCCGCGCCGGATATTTCCCCTGGTATGGAGATATGCCATTTCCCAGGGAAAATCATCGTGCCGGGCTTTATCGACAGCCACCTGCATTATCCCCAGACGGAAATCATCGGATCGTACGGCAACCAACTGCTGGAATGGCTGAACACCTATACTTTTCCCGTCGAGGAGCAGTACCACTGTCCGGAACACGCGGGGGAAATGGCGTCGTTTTTTCTCGACCAGTTGCTGCGCAACGGCACCACCACCGCGATGATTTTCGGCACCGTGCATGCCCAATCCGTCGATTCATTGTTTGCCGCCGCATTGGAACGCAATATGCGCATTATCGCCGGAAAGGTCATGATGGATCGCAATGCGCCGCCGGAATTGCTGGAAACCCCGGAACACAGCGAAGCGGAAACACGCGCCCTCATTAACCGCTGGCATCATAAAGGACGTTTAAGCTATGCGTTAACGCCCCGGTTCGCCCCTACGTCATCGCCGGATCTGCTGGCTATGGTCGGCGGATTGCGCCGGGAATTCCCGGACCTGTATTTGCAAACGCACCTCAGTGAAAACCGCCATGAAATCGCCTGGGTAAAATCCTTGTTTCCCGACCATGCCGGTTATCTGGACGTGTATCACCACTATGGCCTCACCGGCCGCAAAAGCGTTTTTGCCCACTGTCTGCATCTGGACGCCGAAGAGTGGCGCACCTTGGAACGCTCCCACTCCTCCATCGCTTTTTGCCCCACCTCAAATCTTTTTCTCGGCAGTGGATTATTCAATCTGCAAAAATGCTGGGATCACCACATCCCGCTGGGCATCGGCACGGATGTCGGCGCCGGCACCACCTTTAATCTGTTACAAACCCTGGCGGAAGCCTATAAGGTCGGCCAGCTGCAGGGCTATTGCCTGTCGGTGTACGAGGCGTTTTATCACGCCACGCTGGGGGCGGCGCAGGCGCTTGCCCTGGATGGCGTATTGGGTAATTTCATGCCCGGCAAAGAGGCGGATTTTGTGGTGCTTGATCCGGCCGCGACCCCGCTGCAACGGCTGCGGCAGCAAAAAAGCACCGATTTTGCCGAACGGATGTTCGCGCTGATGATGCTCGGCGATGATCGCAATATCTATCAAACCTGGATCCAGGGTCAGCCCGCCTATTGCCGGGACAGTACGGTTAAAAGCGGGCTTTAATACCCAAGGTGCCGACGGTATTACTGAAACCGCCGGTCCCGGCCTGGTACCCCAGGCTACCCCAAACGGCAACGCGGCGGTTCGCTTGTCCTTCATGGCCGATTTTCACCTCGGCGAGGTTTCTTCCGCCTTCCTGCCACAACCGATCGCCGTTTATCGACACGCCAAATGCCCGGGTATTATGGACCCAGCTGGTTTCGATTTAGGGTTTAAATATATGCTGGCGGCCATTGAGTCCCTGGACACGTTTTTCAATGTAGACTCGGTTGCCTAAACGGGACTGTATGTTACCGCTGCCAAGCAGGACAAACCTGTCACCGTTTATTTCAGTATGCGCGGCCCGTACACCCATCCAGGTCAATTGCAACCGGGGCTGCAGATAGGCATTAACCCGCGAGCCTTCATGGAATTTCCTGTGATAGCCGGCTTCAACGCTTCCTGCCAGGCCCTTGGAGCGGTAGCGCTCCTCCGCCAGCGATTCGCCTTTGACCCGGTTATTGAACCAGCCATAGTTCAGCGAGACGTCCAGGTACGGCCCTTTCTGCCCGCAATCGTCTTGATGCCAGGTACCGTAAAGGCCCACGGCGTAACCTTCGATTCCCCCGGCTGCCTGATAACCGGTAACGGCGGCGCGGCTCCGGCTGCGGCTTTGTCCGCCACCGGCCATCAGCCCTATATGCGTGCCTTGGGACCCGTTGCCGCCGATATGCAGAATTTCTCCGCCAAGCTGGACCAGCTGACTATCCGTTCGCGTCGCTATCTGTCCGTTCGCCATGGATGCCTTATTGCGTCCGCCGACCATCCTTATCCATAGGGCGGGATAAACCGATTCCTCAAGGGAAGCCAAGGCGCCGGGGTAGGCGGGTTCGCCTATACGGTCGTGCATGCCGGTGATAAAAAGCGTATTTGCCGCGGCCAGATTGGCGGCATAGATGCCCGGTTCCGGCCGCAGCGGCGCTTGCCCGGCCATTACCGACACGACGGGAAGAGGGTGGTAATCACTTTCATCAGCCGTTGCCGGCGGGTCAATCTCTCTTGCCATCGGCTTTACCGCCGTTATGTCCGTTTCAGCCGCTGGCGCCATCAACGTGAAAGGAACCTCATCCATTGTTAAACAGGCAACATCCGGGTGTTTCGTTTCAGCTAAGGTATCCGCTGCGGTAATGCCCTGGTCATGGCGTGTGAATGCAGTAACAAGGACTTGATTCGTTTCAGCCGTCGCCGATTCATCTAAGTGATTGAAGGTACGCGGGGTTTTGGCGGAGGCGGGGATTTTGCGCTTCCAGGTCCTCTTCCGGCGCCTTATGGGAAATACTACGCGGGGTTTTGGCGGAGGCAGGATCCTTGCGTTTGTTCGGATGCGGATGTTGTCGTTCCAACGGTAGGGGAGACGGATTGTCCCGGCAAATCGGTGCTGAGCAGCCAACGATTGCCTTCCTGTTTAAGAAAATAATCATATGCACCCGCCACAACCCGGTGACTCAGGCTGAAGGTGTCCGGCGGCGGGTTATTACCGGCTGCGCCTCGATGATGAGAATGCCTTTATCCGTCCTGGCGCCGGCGCCGCCAAAATTATTGATTTGCACCAGGCTATGGCCGGTAATTTTACCTCGGATGACCAGCCGGTCGGTCAGGGAATCGTCCCCTCCAGCCGAGTATTGAAGCGGATAAGGAGTCCTGCTCGCCGTGATAATCGCCCTCGATGATCAGGGACTGAAAGGGGCGATAGGCTGCATTTTACCCATATAAAGCGTCCCGGCATTTTTCACGTTGCCTCTGATGGTCCCGCTGCCGCCTAAAAAAGCAGCCGGGCCATTGTACACTTCACCGGCGGATAATATCGCCGTTTTGGCCAGGGTCAAGCTCCCTTGCTTTACGGCAACCTGTTCCAGACCGCCGGCGGCAACATTATTATTATTCAGCGTCCAGTTTCCCTCGCCCATTTTATCAAGCGCGGAAAATCCCTGCCGATTATTGGCTATACCGATAATGCTTAGGTCAAAGCTATTTTCATCCTGATTAGCGCTTTTTAAATTCAGCCGATTGTTTATTCCGTCCGCTGCGATCTTACCCTGTAGATCAAAACCATTACGTAACGTCAAGGTATTATTATCTCCGCTGAATAAAACGGCATAACGTCCTCCTTTTACCGTTCCGCTTAATTCCACGCTGCTGCCGTGACGGGTGTGAATACCGATGCCGCCATTCTTGCCCCCATCAATTTTACTGGTATTATCCACGCGGATAAGAGTGGGGCCAGTTACCCCGATACCCGCGGCGCCATGGCTTTTAACCAGGCTTTTAACCACAGTGACAGAACCACCGCCGGCGTTAACGGCGTCCCCCCCACGGCCATTGTTACCGCTGAGGACAGCGGCGTTGTTGAGCAAAATATCAGATCTTCCCATCACCGCAAGGCCATTGCCGACTGAGTCAAAAAGATTACCGGATCCGGATGCCGCGCCGCCGGTAACCGTACTGTTATTAATCGTGATATCAACGGTCTGAAGGGGCGGGGCTTGACAAAATATTCCGGCCCCGCCGACAAAAACAGGGCTTTTTAAGTCTTTCGGCAAGAGATTTTTTTTTTTTTAACCCGCGCCGCCGGTTAGGGTGCTGCCGCCCATATTCATTTTTTTTCCCCCCCCATGGGGGGCGACGCCAGGGCCGCCGTTATTCCCGGCCCCACCCGCCGAGATGACGCTTTTCAGCGAGGCATGGCCTAATAAGGGTTTGATTAACAATCCATCGCCGCCGTGAATATTATTATTTGTCTTTTGCGCGTTTTTTCCCTGAAAACGCTGATTTGAAATGACATCCGCTGAAGTTTTCCCTCCCGGGGGCGCTTTATTGGATGACTTTATCGTTTTTATTCCCGAGGGGACCGTATCATCGCCATACAGGGGCATCATACTTCCCATAAAGGTAAGCATGCCCATCAGGGCTTTATTTATTTTTCATGTTGGCCTGTTGCAAAAAATGGAATGATCAAGAAAGTGAACATTATGTATAATTAAATTATTAGTTCATATATCTAAATATATCGTTATACCGGCGTATTTTAACCAGAACACATTAAAATCAGCTGAAACGGATTTATTGTTTATCCGCCATTAACCTAGAGTTTTAATATCGATAATACGTGCTGTTTTCAGCTCTATCGGCGATTTTGCAGGATCAGGCAATGATGAAACAATATCAGTCTACCCTGGCGCCGCCGTTGTCAGGCAAAGTGGAAGGCCTGTTAGACAGAGTGACGGAGCTGTGCCGTCAACTTTTCAACCAACCAATCGGGAGTTCGCTGTATGTCTAAAGCAAAAGGTTATGCCGCGCTGGCTGCCAAAGCCCCTCTGACACCCTACTATTTTGAACGCCGCGCCCCGAACAAAGATGATGTGGTGATAAAAATCGCCTATTGCGGTATTTGTCATTCCGATATTCACCAGGCCAGGGATGAGTGGGGCGGCGCGATTTTCCCCATGGTGCCGGGGCATGAAATCGTCGGGGAAGTGGTGGCCAAGGGTGACGCCGTAACAAAATTCAATATCGGCGATCGCGTCGGGGTCGGCTGTTTTGTCGACTCCTGTACCCATTCCGCCGAACGGGATGTGGATCTGGAACAGTACCGCGAAGGGCTGGTCTTAACCTATAACAGCCTGGAGCGCGACGGCAAGACTCCCACCATGGGCGGTTATTCCGATCATATCGTGGTAAAGGAGGGCTATGTCCTTTCCATTCCCGACAACCTGCCGCTGGATGCCGCCGCGCCGTTGCTTTGCGCCGGCATAACGCTCTATTCTCCGCTGCGGCACTGGCAGGCCGGGCCTGGTAAAAAAGTGGCGATTGTCGGTCTCGGCGGCCTGGGCCATATGGGGGTCAAAATTGGTCACGCCATGGGCGCCGAAATCACCGTACTCAGCCAGAGCCTATCGAAAAAAGAGGACGGTCTGCGCCTGGGCGCCGATCATTATTACGCCACACAGGATCCGGCCACCTTCGAAAAGCTGAAAAATACTTTCGACCTTATTGTCTGCACGGTAGCGGCGGAAATTGACTGGGGAGCCTATCTTTCCCTGTTGAAAATCGACGGCTCGATGGTACTGGTGGGCATTCCGGAGAATAAGGTTCCCCTGGCGGCCGGTGCGTTGATTCATGGACGGCGCAGCCTGGCGGGATCAGGCATCGGCTCCATCAAGGAAACCCAGGAGATGCTGGATTTCTGCGGTGAACATGACATTGTCTCCGATATCGAGATGATTGGCGTCCAGCAAATCAATCACGCCTACGAACGGGTAGTGAAAAGCGATGTTCGCTATCGGTTCGTTATTGATATGGCATCCCTGGAAAACGCCTAAGAGGGCATAAGCGCCATCGGCCTATCCATGCCCGATATGCTTGGGGTAAACTGACGTAAATACCGCGCTTGTCGCCATGCCGATAATGGTGATACGGCGCGGTAACCCTTTATACGTGCAGGAGCCGAGCATGACGCAACAACCGCGCTACCAGAACCCGTTTTTTCAGGCCAGCACCTTGCCATATCAAGCGCCGCCGTTTAATCTGATCTCGGAAGAGGATTATAATCCGGCAATAGAAGAGGGGATCCGGGCCTATCTGGCTGAAGTCGATGCAATAGCAAATCAGATTGCGCCCCCCACTTTTGAAAATACCTATGCCGCGCTGGAACAGTCCGGATTACTACTAAAACGGGTAATGAGTATCTTCGGGGCGATGGCCTCCGCCAATACCAGCGACACGCTGCGAGGGATTGATGAACATCAATCGCCTAAACTGGCGGCCATGAACGATGCCATCAAGCTTAACAGCGCATTGTTCAACCGTTTGCAGACGGTATATGAAGGCCGCAACGAGCTGTCCCTCTCCGCGGAATCCCGACGGCTTATCGACATCACCTACCAAAATTTCCTGCTGTCAGGCGCGAAATTGTCCCCCGCGGACAAACAGCAGCTGTCGCTGCTCAATCAGGAAGCGGCGACATTAAGCACTCGCTTTACCCATCTGTTGCTGGATGCCGCCGGTCAAGGCGCGCTGGCGATAACGGACCCGGCAATGCTCGAAGGGTTGACCGCCGCCGAGCTTGCCGCCGCGCGGCGCGCGGCCGATGAACACCATTTGCAAAATCAATGGCTGCTCGTATTACAAAACACCACCCAGCAGCCATTGTTGCAGTCATTAAGCCGTCGCGATACCCGAGAGGCGCTTTTTAAAGCGTCCATCAGCCGGGCGGAAAAAGGCGATGAGCATGATACGCGGCACATCATCCTCAGGCTGGCCCAAATACGGGCTGCGCAGGCCAGACTGCTGGGCTTTGCCGATTACGCCAGCTGGGCGCTGCAAGATCAAATGGCCAAAACGCCGGCGGCGGCGCTGGACTTTATGCGCAAGATTGTCCCGGCAGCCACGGCAAGGGCTCGCCGGGAGGCGGCTGATATTCAGGCTTTAATCGACGGGCAGGGGGGCGGTTTTGAGCTGGCCGCCTGGGATTGGCAATTTTATGCCGATCGGGTACGTAAAAATAAATACGATCTCAATGATGCCGAAATAAAACCCTATTTTCCGCTTAACCAGGTGCTGGAACAGGGCGTATTCCACGCCGCAAGCCTGTTGTACGGTATCAGTTTTACGCCACGCGCCGATATTCCGGTTTACCATCCGGATGTCAAGGTCTATGAGATCCTTGATGAAGACGGCTCCCCGCTGGCATTGTTTTATACTGATTATTTTCAGCGCGATAATAAAGGCGGCGGGGCATGGATGGGCAATTTTGCCGATCAGTCCACCCGGCTCGGCACCCGACCGGTTATCTACAACGTGGCCAATTTCAGTAAACCCGCGGACGGCGGGCCGGCGCTATTGTCCTGGGATGATGTCGTTACCCTGTTCCATGAATTCGGCCATACCCTGCACGGTCTGTTCGCTGACCAGGAGTTCCCCAGCCTGTCAGGCACCGCCACGCCACGGGACTTCGTGGAATTTCCCTCTCAGTTCAATGAACACTGGGCCGATGAACCGAGTATCTTTGCCCATTACGCCCGGCATTATCAAACCGGAGATTCCATGCCCGATGTCCTGGTGAAAAAGATTGAAAAAGCGTCTCGATTCAATAAGGGCTATGACATGACTGAACTCTTGGCGGCCGCTCTGCTGGATATGCATTGGCATACTCTGGAAGAAACCCGGCCGGATATGGATGTTGCCGCCTTTGAAGCCGCCTCGCTGGATCGGGATAACGTTAATTTGCCTTATGTGCCGCCGCGCTATCGTTCCAGCTATTTTCAGCATATTTGGGGCGGCGGCTATGCCGCGGGATATTACGCCTACTTGTGGACACAAATGCTGGCGGATGATGCATTCGACGCGTTTAAGGAGCGGGGAGGGCTGACGGAGGAAAATGGCCGGGATTTTCGCCATAGGATTTTATCCCGAGGCAATAGCCAGGATTTGGAACAGCTCTATGTGAACTGGCGTGGAAAAATTCCCGCTATCGAACCGATGCTTAATTATCGCGGTTTGAAAGACGACTAAAAGAATCGTCCGCAATGAAACGAGTTAAATCATTTCTCACCTTAGACCAGCGCCCCGGGGCGTTGGCCTGCTTTTCAAGACATATCCGTACCGAGAAATTCAGCGGCGACCACGAGTATGCATATTGGAAGTCCATTCATAAGTTGCTGAGATATCAGGCTTAAGTTTTTTCTTTTTATGTTCGGCCCTGGCCTTTTTGGCGATCGTTTCCCGTTCCGCCATGAGTTTGTCGATATAATCATCTTTGATATGATTCGTTTCAGAGTTTGTCAGCGGACGACCCTGTGCTATACGGGCCTTATCAAGTAAAGTCTTCAGTTGGCGTTGCTCGCTTTCCGTCATGTCTTGCTGCGTCAGCTTTGGAATGGGCATAAATATTTACCTGAGGATGGCAAGGACAATCATTGTAAAGGAAAGTGAGCTCAGGCTCAGTAAAAAAAAAGCATAAACATAATTTAAGCTCTCTTTAGGAAGAAAAAATTGGAAATTCGCACCCAAAAACCGCGGAAATTTAAACAAGTCGACGTATTTAGCGCCAAACCGTTAAAGGGTAACCCTCTGGCGGTGATCCTGGATGGGGAAGGGTTGACCGACGCCGAGATGTCGTCTATTGCGCGCTGGACCAATCTTTCCGAAACCGCCTTTGTGCTTAAGCCCGTGGATCCTGCGGCGGATTACCGGGTGAGAATCTTTACCACCGATAAAGAGTTGCCCTTTGCCGGGCATCCGACCCTGGGCACGGCCCATGCTTTGCTGGAAGCGGGCTTGAAACCCAAACGGCCTGGATTTTTATTGCAGGAGTGCGGGGTCGGACTGGTGCGGGTAAAATTGCAAGGCGATGACGGACTGGCATTCGCCGCACCGCCCGTTACACTCCAGCCAATATCCGACGAGCAACAGGCGCTGCTAAAAAAAGCCTTGCCGGGCGGTACGATCCTACCCGGCGACGTGCCGACGATCGCCGACATGGGAGTAAGCTGGCTGATGGTGCGCATGGCCGATGCACAATCCTGTCTGGATATCGCCGCGGATTTGGCGGCAATTGAATTGTTACAGTCGGTACTCAATGTGAATGGCGTCGCGGTGTATGGTTTGCATGAGGCGAACGGTCCGGCGGATTATGAGGTTCGGGCTTTTATGGTTGAGCATCATACCCTGGTGGAAGATCCGGTTACCGGCAGCGCCAATGCCTGTTTGGCGCGCATCCTGAAAAGCGCCGGTTTTCCCGATGGCGGCAACACAGCGGTAAAATATCTTGCCCGGCAGGGTACCGCATTGGAGCGTGACGGACGGATTTCGGTACGCTTCGTTGATGACGAGGTCTGGATAGGCGGCGAGGTGCGCACGTTGATTAACGGAACGCTCCGTCTTTAAATTAAGCCTTTATCGCCATTGCAGACGAAGCGTATAAACCTGCCTGAGCGCGGGTTTATTTTATTTCATAAATCGGTATATTCAGGTTTTTTAACTGCTGGTTTTATTGCCTCAGGATTTGCGAATGAGTAGGGTAGCGAGCGACCTGCCGCCATTATATAAGTATCGGGATCCACTATTCAATATTAAGATTTTTAACCTGATTAATATTCTTTATATAAGGAATGCGGCTATTTTGCAAAACAGAATTATATCAGGCTCTCATATCGTCGCGGAAAATACGGCGTCTTGTCGTCAGATAATCTATTTATATCAGTACGCTTCAACATATTAAAGAAAAAATATTATAACTGTAAAAAGAGATTGAAGAAGGGGGATGTTCCAATTTTTTAGAATTGGTGATGATGAGATGCTGATCAAGATCCACATGAAAGATGTATGCTACAAAATATATCCAATCCACCGAATTATCTGCCAGCCTATTTTAGTCAACTTGAGTACAAAGTTGTTACGGTTATGCCATTCAGTCAAATTATCTGCCAATCCGATAAACTATGGAGGATTTAATGACGACCACCCTTGATATTCTCAATAGTGCTAAAGACCTAGATCCGGCTGAGTATCGCGCGTTTTTCTTCAAAGCAAGGCGCCCATATTTTACGATCTGCGATTTCTTATCGCGACTGAGCAGTCACCCTTGTTAAACGTCATTAAAATCTTCTATTTGCTTGCGCGAGACGAGGGAAGGCTGGTTGCTCTGGTCCCGATTTATCTTCAAGAATTTCGGTCCGTTGATCCGTTAAGGTTATTGGTTTCCTCCGCTAAGCTCTCGATAGAATCTGAAGAGCGCGGACTATTTAGTCATTTTATACATTGTACGGACACCACAATACCGATGTTGGGCGATACCCTAGTCTGTATGCCCAAATATTCGATGCTCTTACGGGTATCGCACAGGCTGAGCAGGCGCGTTATTTCTGTTTTCTCAATGTACAGGATGGTGTGCTCTTGCGTGAGGCTCAACGTTATGGGCTAGAGATAAACTACATGGTGGATAAATTTTCAATCGAACTGGATGCTTTTCCGGATTTTGACAGTTTTGTGCAGTCTTTGCCCAAGTACGGGCGTTACGAAATGGTACGCCAGCTTCGTATCTTTAACCGCAGCGATGCGAGAGTTCGAATACTTGCTCCTCCCTTTGATAATGAAATTGAGAAACTGGCCCTGTTGTGTTATCCGACCGCCAAACGGCTGGGAACGCCCCATTATTGGCCAGAATCACAATTGGCCGTTTTTTGCCGTCTTTGCGGCGATCTGGTTCGCCTTAGCGTCGTAGAACAGAACGGGCAAATTGTCAGCGGCTTTATCTGCTTCGAGGAAGATGGCGCTCTCCATATCTGGTCGGCAGGCATGGATTATGAGAGTTCCGATTTCAGCCCTTACACCCTGGGCGCGTCTGCCGTGTATCGCTATGCATTCGAAAGAGGAATTAATCTTATCGAGTGCGGCCGCTTGAATTCCCGCATCAAGACTCACTTGGGGTTTAAACCGAAACGACTCTATTCCATCATCAGTCAGGATCTGGGAATATCCGCCGCTACGCAGACTTCTCTGTCTCGACTGAAGCTGGCTTCGCAACTGGATGGCGAGGTTCGTCTTGCTTCGCATCCCGCCTTTGATGAGTGGTATCTCACCAGTGCCTGGAAAAGTCGAGGTCCAACACGTAGACCTGCGGTAATAGTACGCGCCGCGACTGAGGCCGATGTGATTCGCGCGATTGTATTTGCCCAGGAGCGAGGCATGGAAGTGAGCGTACGTGGCAGTGGGCACAACTATTCCGGTTGTTTTCTTCGCTTTGATACGCTGATGTTGGACATTTCCGGCTTGAAGGGACTTGATATCGATAGCCGGCGCAAGCGCGCCATCGTTGAACCTGGGGTCAGTAGCGGTCAATTGAGTCATGCACTGGCTTTGCACGGTTTGGCTTTTCCCACAGGGCATGTAAAAGATGTGGGTATCAGCGGATTCCTGTTGGGGGGAGGGCTCGGAATCAACTGTAGCCAATGGGGAGGGATGAGCGTATTCAACGTACAAGCCCTGGACATTGTCACCGCGGACGGTCGTCTACGGCATGTTTCCGAAACCCAGGAGCCAGACTTGTTCTGGGCCGCCCGTGGCGCTGGACCCTGTTCGTTTTTTGTTGTGACCCGTTTTTACCTCAGCTGCTACTCACTGCCTCGGGTAATAACCAACAGCTTATACACGCTACCTTTCACGCATTTGCACGATTTATTGGCGAGGTTTGAAGACGCATCTCCTCCTACAAATCTTCAGGCGATGGTGTCTGTCAGCCCCCCGACATCGGGTGGCACACCAGCAGCGCTGTTAAATATCTTGGCGTTTGCCGATAGCCCACAACAAGCGCAAGCGCTACGCGAATCTTTTGAAACCAGCCTGGAGCTGCCACTTACAGCCTTGGCCATCGATCAGCCCTCAAACTTCGAGGCCATTTACGAGCAGTTCAACAACATGGTGGCATCAAAAAGGTTTTGTGCCGACAATATCCTTACAGATAACACGCAGGAATTGGTTTCCATCCTATCCCGGTATTTTTCAGACGCGCCTTCCCAGCGTACCCTTGCAGTGATTCTCTGGCGGGGTGTGACCACCTATCCGCAAGCAGCATTTTCGGCATACGGCAAGTTTTTTGTAACGACCTATGCCCAATGGAACGATGCGAAAGATGACAGTATGAATCGAAATTGGTTAAAACGGATGTATGACGAGCTTCAGGAGATTGCCCGCAGCAGTTATATCAATGAGTACGATCTTGAGACCAGGGCCGGCGAGACCAGCAGGTGCTTCGCCGCTGAGAACTGGGAGCAACTGCAAAGGCTCCGGCTGGAATACGACCCTGACGGCGTATTTGTTGACGTGCAGCAGTTGGAGGAGCATGGCGATCAGCCAGGAACAAACAACTAAATGGAATGTCAGCGCCTTGGTTCGCCGCGCCAGTCGCTGCAATGACGTGGCTGATAAATACGGGGCTAGCGGCGGACATGTGGGATCCAGAGTCCGCCCGCGGTCATATCCGGTGACCTTGAACCAGCTTAAAAGCAGCATAACAAATTTGCCTCTGCTTTATTGATTGGTGCGTATAATGTATATTATGTTAAATTGAATCTATGGTTTGAAGAACTGATAAAAGCCCGTGCGAATCAGTCAAAACACCCTCCTCTTATGATGACGATACGTGAAATCTGAAACTAACTGGCTACCATTTCCTTGCAGATTTCACGTAGCGCACCGTTAAATTGATCTTTTCCACTCTGTTTCTTTTCGTTCACAGCGGGCCTGAATTCAGCGCACCTGGGTCTTTAAAGCAGAACCGTTATGCAGCTCCGGTGACCGCTGGCGACAAACGCTTAGCACCAACTGCCGGAGCCAGCGATGAGCCGGATCAACTTCTGAACGCGGATGCCACATCTGCGATACCGTAATCCATTTGGTTTTCACAGGAAGCTCGAAGGCATAGAGCGTGCCGGAAGCTACGCCATCATTGTCAATACATTGATTTTTAAGAAAAGATTTCGGCACAAGCGCCACCAAATCTGACGCCATGGCCACAGCCAGCGCGGCGGAAAAGCTCGGCACCACGGCAGCAATCTTCCGTTCCAACCCTAATTCGGCCAGTGCCTCATCTACCGGTCCGCTTATCCGTCCGCGGCGGGAAGCGACAACATGCCCGAAAGAAACATATTGCCCGGCTGTCACCTCAGGCAGCAGAGTCAACGGATGGCCCTTTCTTACAATTCCCACGAACCGGTCCTTGAACAGCATTTGTAAACGTATTTCCGGCCCCATTTCCCCCAAGACGCCTATCTCAAGATCAACCAGTCCTTCGCGTAAAGGCAATGAAGTTTTCTCTGGCTTTGGCGCAAAACGCAGACGCACCGAAGGCGCTATTAACGCCGCCTGGGTGATAAGCAAAGGACCGAAAACCTCCACAAAACCCTCGTTGGTACGCAGGGTAAAGGTTCGCGCAAGCGTTGGTAAATCCAGTTCTGCCGTGGAGGGACTCAGTATGGCGCGAGCCTCCGCCACGGCATGCTGAGCGCGTTCGCGTAGCGCTTCGGCATGAGGCGTTAACACCATGTGACGCCCTGCCCTGACCAGTAACGGATCCCCGGCTACGGTGCGAAGACGGCCGAGGGTTCGGCTCATTGCCGAGGCGCTTAATCCAAGACGGCGCGCAGCGCCGGCCACGCTTCCCTCGGCAAGAAGCACATCAAGGGCAATGAGTAAATTGAGGTCTGGTTCAGTCATACCGCATTGTATCCTGGCCTGAAAAAGGATCAAAGGCGTCTGATGCATGTTAACAGTGCGGATGCTGCGCCTTCCGCCTGGTATTAAGCATGGTAAAATCCGATGAAATCACCAGCCAAAGATGGCCTTGATTCCGGAGTCATCGCCACCAGGCGCAAACCATGAGGAAATGATTGATGACAACACATTCTACGCAGAAGACGGCTCTTCTCATCGGCGCATCCCGTGGCCTGGGTTTTGCTATGGCTGTGGAGTATCTGCAGCGCGGCTGGCAGGTGGTCGCAACCGGGCGTGATTCTTCGAAAGACCGGCTTAACCAGATTGCTGAACAGTTTCCCAGCCTGCTGGAAGTTGAGACGGTGGATATTACGGACCCCCGCCAGGTCAATGAATTACACGCACGACTGGCACATCGCCGTTTTGATCTGCTGTTTGTGAACGCCGGCGTCAAAAATAACGATGGCGAAACCATAGCGGACGTCTCCACCGATGAGTTTATCAGGGTGATGGTAACGAACTCTCTGAGCCCGATGCGGGCGATCGAGACGTTGCAGGGTCTTGTTGCGCCCACCGGGACCATTGGCGTGATGTCTTCAGGACAAGGTAGCATCACCAATAATACAAACGGTAATTACGAGGTGTATCGGGGCAGCAAAGCAGCGCTGAACATGTTTATGCGCAGCTTTGCCGCGCGGCACAGCGGAGATTCCCGGACATTGCTGCTTATGGCGCCCGGGTGGGTACGTACGGACATGGGGGGACCGGAAGCACGTTTGAGCATACAAGAAAGCATTCCGGCACTGATAGGCACCATCGAGGCGCACGAGGGGCGCTCCGGGTTGCATTATCTTGATTATCTTGGAAAAACCGTACCCTGGTGAGCAATCGGGTATGTAAAAACGTATCGTCGTTGTTGCTGACGGCGTCATGGTTGTTGACGGTGATGCCATCATTGGCGCACGTCACGGCAAATCCTTATCTACGGTTTTGATACCTGCGCGATAATATTTGACAGCGGCGCATACCGGGGATGCGCCGCAGAAGATCATGACAATGGAAAAGAGACCTGACGGCAATCTTTTATCACTGTGATGCCGGCGTCGTGGTGGCCGCCGGCGTCGTGGTGGCCGCCGGCGTTGTGGTGGTTGCCGGTGTTGTGGTGGCCGCCGGTGTTGTGGTGGTTGCCGGTGTTGTGGTGGCCGCCGGTGTTGTGGTGGTTGCCGGTGTTGTGGTGGCCGCCGGTGTCGTGGTGGCCGCCGGTGTCGTGGTGGCCGCCGGTGTCGTGGTGGCCGCCGGTGTCGTGGTGGCCGCCGGTGTCGTGGTGGCCGCCGGTGTCGTGGTGGCCGCCGGCGTTGTGGTGGCCGCCGGTGTCGTGGTGGCCGCCGGTGTCGTGGTGGCCGCCGGTGTCGTGGTGGCCGCCGGCGTCGTGGTGGCCGCCGGCGTTGTGGTGGCTGCCGGCGTTGCGGTAGTTGCCGGTGTCGGGGTGGGTGCAGGTGTTGCCGCAGCTGTCTTCTTCTTTGATTTCGCGGCGTCATCCCGTTCGGCAAATACCGGTTTGCCGTTCACTAACGTATAAACGACATGCTTCTCGCTGTCGGGTGTGGTAGTGACCTGAACCGAAGGGATGGTGACATGGCCGACCAGCGACCGGGCATAGCCGCCGATCTGATGCTTGCCTGCAGGTACATGCAGCGATACGCTTTCTCCACCTATCAGTGCCGCTGCGTCGTTACCGTCAACGGTGACGTATACGGTCGAGCCATCGGAGGCCGTTGTGGGGACATCAGTAATAGTGACCAGGGTTTCACCGGCGGAAAAATCAGAAGCGGATTTATTGGCCGCTTGATTTGCACAGCCTGTCAGCGCAAAGGCAGCCGCAATAGCGGCCAGGGCGAATCGGTTAATCATTGAGCGGTATCGTCCTATAAGGTATTTAGTGATCTGGACGTCAATATAACAGAAATCCATATTGAGATGAATGCACCAAAGGGGGAACTAAGAGAATTCTGCTGTTAGCCGGAAGGATGCTCACGCAATCCGCCGGCGCGATTTACCAGGACAGTATGTATGTTAAACAGCCGATAATGGTATCAAAACATTTCGATCAAAAGCCATATACCATAAGAGCAATGCTTTTACTGAAACTCATTTTTTTGTTACCGTAAACCCCCTATTTTATAAAGGGATTAATAACAAATCAACTTTGCATAATGGATGCTATAGAAATATGAATTTAAATATCTACCAAAGAGCATCAATAATGTTTAAGCGGTTTTTTATCACCTGCCAATATAGCAAAAAATCATGTGATGCAATAAACAACCAATTGATACCATTCTATACAGAAGTGTCAGGATATTAAATCTGATGCGCCGCTTTTCGGTTCATCAAGCGGGGGCCGAAAACATTAATCAGCAGCCCCAGCATAATGACGGCAACGCCGATAAATTGCAGGCCATTGAGCATTTCACCCAAAATCAACGCGGCGCTGGTGAGTCCCACAACCGGCACAAGCAGCGCAAACGGCGTCACGCGCCAGGTCTCATGGCGGGACAATAGGTTACCCCATAAGCCGTAACCGATAATGGTGGGAATAAAGGCCAGGTAAATCAGTGAAAATACCGTGGGCGCCTTGATATTGACGATACTGTCAACGATGGCTTTAGGCCCTTCAAATATCCAGGAACACAATAAAAAGGGAATAACCGGTATCAGTGCGCTCCAGACGACCAGAGAAAGAATCGGCGTCTTGGGCGAGTTGATCATAATGATTTTATTGCTGATATTACCAAACGCCCAGAATAGCCCGGCGGTGAGTGTCAATAACAACCCGAGCGGCGGAATGGCGGACAGCGTATTGGTCATGCCGCCCTCAACCAGTACCCCTATACCCGCCGCCGCGATAAGCGTACCCACAATCTGCATGGCCTTGATTTTTTCCGACAGGAAAAACGTGCCCAGAATAATGGTGAAGAAAACCTGGGATTGAAGAATCAATGAGGCGATGCCGGTGGGCATGCCGATATTGATGGCGCCAAACAGGAAAGCAAACTGCAGGAAGCTGATGGTTAACGCATAAAGCGCCAGCCATTTAAGGGGAATTTTCGGGGCCGGTATAAAAAAGACGGCCGGAATCGCAACCAGCAGGAACCGCAAACCGCCCAGTAAAAAAGGCGGCATGCCGTGCAGGCCAACCTTGATAATCACAAAATTAACGCCCCAGATGACCACCACCAACAGCGCCAACAGCGTATCTTTTACCGACATCCCCGGTTCCTTTCACAATAACGACATTAATATTGCCCTATACAGGACTTTCGGTCAGCAGGACCATGCGCTGCCGCGGATCAAACGCGTCGCGTTTCTCACGCCATGAATAAAAATACAGGGAAACGACTTCTTTTCTATAGACAGTTACCATCGAAAAAGCAGTACAGTATGATGGTCAAGACAAAACTCCGCATCTCAGTCGGAACCGGCTCTTAGGTGTAAAGATTTACCGTACCCATTAATCTAGTCCAGCAGATAAACAACGCATTTTCCCAGACTGCACAATCTCTTTGGCAACAGATTTGAATGCGTTATGGTAGATAGATACCAGCTTCATTAACCCATTTCGGTATTGTTTGGATTATTTCCTGACCGCACAACTCTTCGGCTTTGGGGTTATATGTACGCTCGGCTATGCTATGGCATCGTGCAAGACTGGTATCTATCATACGAACTATTTCATCCTCTGTGTAGTAAGCACTATGAATGCCTAATTTTAATGCCAATGCCCTTGATAATTGCCCTCTTTCGAGTATAAAACATCCTCATTGAACGGTAATTTATTTAATTGATTTTGTATGGCTTTTTCTATTTTATTAGTGGGATGTATCTCTATTCTAACTCTAGTATTTTTCATTATGTATTGTTCATTCGGATCAACAACATTAGCTTTTTGGTCAAATATATTCATATATATTTGACCAAACGTATCTTTATTTTCTGCCGCATAAGACAAGTTATTTTAAATATTTTTCGCTCACTGTGATTAGCCCCATTTTTGACGATCCGCGAATAATCATTATATATTCTATCGACCTCACCCGGCTTAGCTAGCGTATTTAAAAAATATCCATCACTTCTACCCAAGGTCCAATTCTATGGATATCATTTGGATACGTTTTTCATTGATTATTTTATTTAAAAGATCATGGGAGCTCTGATGATAAAAGGTATATGCCCACATACTATTACCTGGCGTTGCTGTGACTATTTTAAGATAGTCCTGATCCTCATTTCCAGTGGTTTTGACATTCGCCCATTCGAACAATGCATAATCACCTGCCGCAGGTGCGACATCATGATCCAGTTTCATCATCGCCATAAGCCCTTCCATTGCTCATTACTTTTGTAGGATTCGTCTTTTCAAGATGCAGAGTTATCGCTAGAGCAGTGATATTTGGCCCAGTAGGTTGATTGCCTCGATATGCACATCCGCTCAAAGAGCAGGCAATGACAGTGGTAATTGCAAAATTCCCTAATTGAAATGATCGCACTACACGCTCCTTTTTAATTGCTGTGTTTTAATCGAACTAAGGATCATCAGTCTATGACAGCCTGAGTAGCAACCCTTGCTGCCCTGATATGAACACCTCAAGCCGAGTATACCGGCGGGACTTATAGGCAATAATCACGATGCCCCAATAACGGGGACGGGGCCAATATTAACTTAATCGGAATTTATCGAAATAAAATTAGCGAATTTTTTTTGTTTTAGGCGTGCGGCGAGGAAAAAGCATTTTTTGAAAAATTTTGGCAGGAACAACCATGAATGGCTATATCAGTTTACCTTTGAAGCACTCAAAGAAATCACAACACTCTCTGCTTGACCGTCCGACATTTATTAGGGGGATACCTGCTGGTATCCCCTTCTGTTCTTTCGCATTAAACAGTACGGATGACGTGCTAAAGAGTCAATCCTTGCAATAACTCACCGGCTCATGCTGGCGCCGCCGCCCTTTTTCATCACTGAGCGTATTTCAGATTCCTGCACCAGATTTAAATCGCCGCTGACGGTCAATTTTAATACGCTGGCGGCAATGGCAAAATCAATGTCTTCCTGAGCGCCAAAACCGTGCAGCAATCCATGCATTAAACCGGCGCCAAACGCGTCACCGGCGGCAACGCCTTCCATGACGTGCAAATTGTAGCGGGTGGTTTCGTAAAACTCGCCGTCTTTAAGCAATAATCCCATCCATTGGCTTTCTTCCACGGAATGGATATTTCTGAGGACGCTGGCCACCGTTTTACAGCCAGGGTACTTTTTGGTGACGGCAAGCATACCGGCTTTAAATGAATCTTTTTGCTCTATGCCGTGGGACATATCGCCATCGAAGGCTTTAATGCCCAGCGTCGCTTCGAAATCTTCATCATTGGCGATACAAATGGTGACATAATTCATCAGCTTGGACATGACCACCTGGGCTTTTTCGGGGGACCACATCTTGCCGCGGTAATTCATATCACACACAACCGGAATGTTATGCGCTTTGCAATACACGCAGGCGTCAGTAACAACCTGCTCTAATTCAGATGAAATAGCCGGGGTAATGCCCGAAAAATAGAAATAATCAACGCCCCTGAGCAGTTCTTCCCACTGGAACTCATTACGGGCAGCTTCGGCGAAGGAGCTGCCTGCCCGATCGTACACCACATTGCTGGAACGTACGCTGGCGCCTTTTTCAAAGAAGTAAATGCCCAGACGGTTGCCGCCGCGTAAAATTTTTGTGGTATCCACGCCGTATTTACGCAACGCGGACAATGCGGTTTCTCCCAGCAGATTGCCCGGCAGCTTGGTCAAATAGGCAGCGTCATTGCCCAGGAGGGCTAAAGATACGGCGACATTCGCTTCTGCACCACCATAGGTTGCTTCTAAAACATCCGACTGAATGATGCGATTGTTGCCTAGCGGTTTCAATCTAAGCATCATTTCACCAAAAGTTAACACTTTCATTTCGTTACTCTATGTTCAATTTAAGGAAGTGATTGTATCACTTAAATAATGCCGATGAACAATAACCAAATTACCCGCGGTGCATCGATTGATTAAAGAATTTGATAATGTTTCGCCGGAACCTTATTTTTAACGGGGCTTGCCGGGCAGCATTCGTTCCAGGGTATTGTCCCGCATTATATAATGATGAAACAGCGCCGCCGCCGCGTGCAGGCCGATAATAAAATAGCCGGTGTTGGCAATCAGCTCATGGATATCGCGCAACCGGGACTGCATATCGGCGTCCGGGATATCCCGCACCGGCATGGCATAACCGAAAAAGACCCACTCCCTGCCGCCAAAATAGAGCGTCAGCAGCCCGAGCAGCGGCAAGCAGACAAACATCAGGTACATCACGCCGTGTACCAGGTGTGCCAGAATCATCTGCCAGCGCGGCGGTTGCGGAACAATGGCCGGCGTTTGAGCGGCAAGACGCACCAGGATGCGCAGTACCATCAGGATCAGTACGCTGACGCCGGCGGTATAATGCAAGGTCGTTATCCCTTTTCGCAGGGCGCTGTCATAGGGGGCGAATCCTCTGAGCTCCATGGCGGCGTAGGCGGTGGCGATCAAAATGAAGATAATCCAGTGGAAACCCATCTGCAGCGATGAATATTTTTTTCCCATAGCGCTTTTCCCCTAAGAAGATCAGACTGCATTTCCTATCATAACGGGTTCCAGGACCGTTATATGCCTCGCTCTCCACGCTTTGGAATTATTGCCTGTTTTTTGCCGCTTTGACGCCCGCGGCTTGGCTAACGCTCCTGGATTAGCGGATACCCTCTTGCACCAGTTGGCTAACGGTTTTCTCCGCACCCTGCTGCTGCAACAGCAAGTAGGCTCGGGTCACACTCTGGACAAAATGTATTTCTCCCGCCAGGTCTGTACCGAAAATATGCTCGAGAGACAACAAGGCTTTTACCCGTTCAGCTCCGTCGGCGCCGGCGTCGCAGGCCACGCGGATATCGTTCAGCAGCGGATCGCGAATGTCGATGGGTTGGCCGCTGTCATCCGCACCGCTCACATAGCGCATCCACCCCGCCACGCCAAGCGCCAGGAAATCAAAACGGCCGCCGCGGCGCAGGTGCCAGCGAATAGGATCCAGCATGCGCTGCGGTAGTTTCTGGCTGCCGTCCATGGCGATTTGCCAGGTCCGGTGGCGCAGCGACGGGTTGGTGAACCGCTCAGCCAACTGATCCGCATAGGCGGCTAAATCCACGCCGGTGATACTCAGCGTCGGCGCCTGTTCATTCATCATCAGCGCGCGGATAGCCCGGCGATAGGTATCGCTGCCCATAGCGGCGTCAATATATTGGTAGCCGGCCAGGTAACCCAAATAGGCCAGGAACGAGTGACTGCCGTTCAGCATCCGCAGCTTCATCTCTTCATAAGGCAAGACTTCCTTTACCAGCTCGGCGCCGACCTTTTCCCACGCCGGACGGCCGGCGACGAAATTGTCTTCCACCACCCATTGGATAAAGGGTTCGCAGGCGATACCGCAGGGATCCCGGACCCCCAGCACCCGTGCGATGTCATTTAGCGTATCCTGCGTCGCGGCGGGCACGATACGATCCACCATGGTATTGGGAAAAGTGACCGAGGATGCTATCCACTGCGCCAGGCCGGCGTCCTGCGCCTGGGCCAGTTCAAGCACCGCATGACGGACCACATGGCCGTTTTCCGGAATATTGTCGCACGACAGCACGGTAAACGCCCCCAGGCCTCTTTCCCGGCGGCGGCGCAGCGCCTCAACGATAACGCCCGGAGCGGATGAGGGATTTTGCGGCGCGGCTAAATCGGCGGCTATCATGGGATTGTTTAAATCGAGATGACGGCCGCCCGCGAGCATGCAATAGCCCTTTTCGGTTACGGTCAGCGAGACGATGGCCACCTGGGGTTCGGCCAGTTTATCCAGTACCGCTTCCATGCCGTCGAAAGCGGGATGCATTGATTCATGTACGGACCCGATAACATGTCCATGACTCGCTTCGGCGCCCTTTTCCAGCACCGTATACAGATGGTCCTGCTGGCGCAAAGCGCTAATCAGCTCCTCGCCGCCCACCAGATTGATTTCACAGATGCCCCAATCCCCACCCTCGAGCGATAAAACCCTGTGGGTCAATAAAGCCTGGTGGGCCCGGTGAAAGGCGCCGAATCCCAGATGGACGATACGGCTGCGCAGCATGCCGCGATCGTAGGCAGGCTGTGAAATGGCGGCGGGAAGTTCGGCGGTGGCTATGTTGGTGTCCATGTGTTCTCCATGACAGAAAGGGCAATAAAGAGAGCCATCGGGATCATGTCGGATCCCGTGGTGCCTATGATGTGATCGCGATAGATATCATACCAATTTTGGTAAAAATACCACATTGGTCTGTTTAATTTATTAGATTTGTGAACTTGATCAACCAATTCAGCCGGAACTTTTGACTTTGCTGTCCGGAGCCAGCATCCTGTCTGGCAATGACCGCTAAATTGGATAACCAATTTAGACTACGGGCGACTATCGAGCCCGCGATGAGATTATCAGCGGTTAAATGAAAGAAATTGCCGCATCGGCGCGATCCAGTAAATCAAAGGAAGAGTTAAGCAATGGCGGAACCGAAACGGTTGTATCAAAAGGTCGGTGCGCAGTTGAAAACACTGCTGGCATCAGGTCAGTATGCGGTGGGTTCCAGATTGCCCCCCGAGCGGGATATCGCCGAGCTGTTGGGCGTCAGCCGGGTGGTGATTCGCGAAGCGCTGGTAATGCTGGAGGTGGAAGATATTCTCGAGGTCCGCCGCGGCTCCGGCGTCTATGTGCTGCGCTTGCCGTCACAAGACAGCAGCCGGCAGAGTGATTACCAACCCTTCGGCGATGATGTCGGCCCTTTCGAAATGCTGCAGGCGCGCCAGCTGCTGGAAAGCCAGGTGGCGGCTTTCGCCGCGACGCAGGTGAATAAATCCGATATCGCCGAGATGCGGCAGGCGCTGGCCCACGAACGTCAATCGCTGGAAGCGGGCCTGACCGATTATGACGGCGATGAAAAATTCCATTTGCTGATTGCCCGCGCCACGCAAAACGCCCTGCTGGAGGAGATGGTCTATACCCTGTGGCTGCGCCGGCAAAGCAGTCCCATGTGGCAAAAATTACACACCCATATTGTCGGGCAGGATTACCGCCTGAAGTGGCTTGAGGATCATCATGGCATACTGATGGCTTTACAGCAGCGGGACCCGAAAAAGGCCCGGCAGGCGATGTGGCAGCATCTGGAAAACGTCAAACAGACTTTATTGACCTTATCCGACAGCGAGGACCCGGGGTTCGACGGCTATCTTTTTACCTCCATCCCCGCTGTTATAAACGAGTAGCCGACTGTTTTGCTGAAAAACCGCCGGTTGACTGGCCGGCGGTTGCGGCTTAATTACCTGTATGATGAGGATTGAACTATGGAACAAACATGGCGTTGGTACGGACCAGGCGATCCGGTTTCCCTTGACGATATCCGCCAGGCCGGCGCAACCGGCGTGGTGACCGCCCTGCACCATATTCCCAACGGCGAAGTCTGGTCGGTAGAGGAAATCGAAAAGCGCAAAGCGGAACTGGCGGCCAAGAATCTGGTTTGGTCGGTAGTGGAAAGCGTGCCGGTGCACGAGGAAATCAAAACCCAAACCGGCAACTATAGGCAGCACATTGCCAACTATCAGCAAACACTGCGCAATCTCGGCCGATGCGGTATCGATACCGTCTGCTATAACTTTATGCCGGTGCTGGACTGGACGCGTACCGACCTGGGCTACGAATTGCCGGAGGGCTCCAAGGCGCTGCGTTTCGACCATATCGCTTTTGCGGCGTTCGAGCTGCACATCCTGCGGCGGTCCGGTGCTGAGGCGGATTACAGCGATGATGAGAAAAAACAGGCAAAAGCCTATTTTGATCATATGAGCCAGCAGGATATTACCCAACTGACCAATAACATCATCGCCGGCCTGCCGGGGGCCGAAGAGGGTTATACTCTCGAGCAGTTCAGGGCGCGCCTGGCGGAATATGCCCATATCGATAAAGCGGCCCTGCGCGAACATATGGCCTATTTCCTACGGGAAATCGTGCCGGTGGCCGAAGCGTCAGGTATCCGTCTGGCGGTACACCCGGACGATCCGCCGCGTCCGATCCTGGGCTTACCGCGCATCGTCTCCACCATTGAGGATATGCAGTGGCTGAAAGAGGCCGTCCCCGCCCCCACCAACGGCTTCACCTTCTGTACCGGTTCTTACGGCGTGCGGGCGGATAACGACCTGGTTAAAATGGCGGAAACCTTCAGCGATCGCATTTGGTTTACCCATTTGCGCTCTACCGTCCGCGAAGAGAATCCCAAAAGCTTCCATGAAGCGGCGCATTTGCAGGGCGACGTGGATATGGTGGGAGTTGTTACCGCCATTTTACGGGAAGAACAGCGCCGGCAGGATATGGGCGACCAGCGCCCTATTCCCATGCGCCCGGACCATGGACACCAAATGCTGGATGATTTGCATAAGAAAACCAACCCCGGCTATTCCGCCATCGGTCGGTTAAAAGGCCTGGCCGAAGTCAGGGGTGTGGAACTGGCGGTGCGTCGCCTGTGTTTTCCTAATCTGAAGTAGCAGCCGGCCTTTATTTTAACCCAGGATAACGGCGTTATTCTCCCCTTTCCGGACAGCAGCCGGTCAGGGGACCTTATAGGGCGCCGCCGGTCCTGGCGAAAAGTGTGGTTTATCAAATGTAGCTAATGTAAGAATTATAATTATATATAAATGGATGTTGTAACTAAATTAGCTATCCTCCCTCATACAGCACCCCCTTCATGGGATTAATCTGCTTTGTGGGCTATGCCGCCTGTCTTGATGCTCCGTTTATGCTTTACACCGTATCGTGGCCACGCTGAATTCCGTTTAATCATAAGATGAACTTTCCCCCTGATGAAAAAAAATCCGTTCTCTATCACTTTGGTCGCCGGTCTGATCCTGTTCGCCCTTACCCTTACCCTTGCCCCTGCCGACGCCGTGCGATTGCAGCAGGGATCCGCGCTGTTTGATATTGATCCGGCCACGCTGCAAATCAGCGCCGGCGACAGGCTGGTGAATAGTCCTAAGATACCCCATGAAGTGAGTTCATTACGGCAATCTATGGCGTCGGCCCACTGGGAGTGGCCGGAATGCGGCATGCAAATTACCGCCGTGCTGGAAGGCAACGATTTGCGCCTGAGTTTCAGCAGCGGACAGCCGCAGGTATTGGATTGGTTCACCCTGCCGCCACAGGCCTCCGCGCTGCTGCTGCCCATGGGAGAAGGCAGCCGGATACCGCTGGATAATCCTCTCTGGCAGGAGTATATGGTCAGTGAACAGTCGCCGATGGACACCAACGGGAACCTTAACCTCCCCTTATGGCCCCAGGAACAGGGGGGAAAGTTTTAAAGCTGGCTGCTGCCCCCCCCGTTTAGCAATGAGATCACTTTCAGTGTTGCCGACGCCCGCCTGCAGATGCATAGCCTTCACCGATTCAATCGCTTTAACCGACAGCACGCCTTCGAGGTCTTGCTGCATGTCGGCGACACGCCGCTTTCAGGCGCGATACGCTATCGTGAATACCTCCGGCAAAGCGGACAATTCAGCTCGCTGTGGGATAAAATCAAGATTGCGCCGGAAGGCGAAAAGCTCATTGGCGCCACCCATCTCTATCTGTGGGGCGGCATGCTGCTGGACCAGGCAGATGTAAAAAAATGGCCGGAACTGATGGATTACCTGCAATCTCCGGCCGGCGCCGGACTGTGGGAAAAGATGGAAACGGAAGCACGGGACGCCATAAAACGGCTGAAAGGCCGCGCCCCCGCTTCCTGGCAGCAACCGGCCCTGGTAGAAGCCCTCAATCAGGCCCTGCTGGCGCAGGTGCCGCAGGATCGAGATTTTTCACTGCCGGCGCAGCAGCGGCACGCCGCCGGAGTACGCCATCTGGCGCTACGCCAGCTGGGGGCCTATCTCTCGCCCGCCGAAAGCTGGGGCCAGGGATTGTCCACGCCGCTTCTCGAATCATTGCATCAGGCCGGATTGCCCAGGCTATGGTTAGGCACAGACAACTGGACCGCTGAATTTCTGCACCCGCAGGCGGTAGCCGCCGCTAAAACATCAGGCTACCTGATAGCCAGCTACGACTCCTATGATACCGCGATTCCTCGCGGCGTTAACGATAGCTGGCTTACCGCGCAAGTACCTTCGGCGCTGCGGGAAAAATGCGCCATCGTGGAGTCCGACGGCAGCAAAAAACCCGGTTTCGGCGGCGAGGGGTACTATCTCAATCCCCACTGCATGCTGTCCTTTTCACGGCAACGCATGGCCGAGCTGGTAAAACTGGCCGGACTCAACAGCCTGTTTCTGGATGTCGACGGTACGGGCATGGTGTCTGACGATTATCATCCGGAACACCCCACGGGAGCGGCGGATATGGCGCAGGCACGCAACGCGCGGCTTGCCTGGTTCAGCAATACCGTTAAATTGCCGTTGGGCTCCGAAGACGGCAATGCGGTGAACGCGCGCCATCTCATGTTTGCCCACGGCATGGAAACCTGGGGTTTCGGCTGGGGGGATAAGGATATGCATCAGAATAAACAATCTCCTTTTTATCTCGGCGGCTGGTGGCCCAACGCGCAGCCGGATCTCTTCTTTCGCCCGGCAAAGGTGAAGCAGCCTTATCTCACCGTCCAGTTTGACCCGCGCTACCGTCTGCCGCTGTATCAGGCGGTTTATCATGATGCGGTGATAAGCAGCCACCACTGGAACTATGACAACCTCAAATTCAGCGATGTCAAAACCGTCCGTGCATTGCTCAGCCAGCTCTATAACACCCCGCCGTTGTTCAACCTCAGCCGCGGCACCCTGCGGGACCGGCTGCCTGAAATCAAAAAAGCGGATGCGGCCTTCCGGCCGCTGCACCAGGCGCTGTGGGATAAGGCGCTGACCGGTTTTTGCTGGCTGGACCAGGCCGGCTGGGTGCAACAGACATCATTCAGCGACGGATCGCAGCTGACAGCCAATTTTGGCGACCGGCCTTTTGGCGATGTGGCTGCCCACAGCCTGCGAGCCCGATTGTCTGACGGCCGTATCCTGGATGTCAGTTACGGCGACCCGCAATGATAAAGGCATCAACCTGCGTTTGCCCGGCCTGTTATACCGCGCCGTATCGCACATGCAGTAACACCGGCCATGACAAAAAAGGCTTTAATGAATCTTGCATCAGAAATATAACAGCTTTTCATTACCAGTATGATTAATCGACGGCTAACCCAGCCTGTTTTTCCATGGAGAACATATATGCCTTCTTTATATGAGCCCGTTAAAATCGGCGCCCTTGAACTGAGCAATCGCATCGTCATGGCCCCATTGACCCGCATGCGGGCCGTCAATGAACGCAGTCCGGGGCCGGTGACCAAAGAGTATTACGTTCAGCGTGCCGGCGCCGGCCTCATCCTCACCGAGGCCACGTCGGTATCGCCGCAGGGAGTGGGTTATCCCAATACGCCGGGGATCTGGTCGGAACAGCAGGTTGCCGCCTGGCGCGAGGTTACCGAGGCCGTGCACCAGGCCGGCGGCAAAATAGTCATTCAGCTATGGCATGTGGGACGGATTTCCGATCCGGCGTATTTAAACGGCGAATTGCCGGTGGCTCCCAGCGCCATCGCGCCGGCAGGGCATGTCAGCACGCTGCGGCCGCAGAAACCCTATGAAGTGCCCCGTGCGCTGGAAACGGAAGAAATTCCCGGTATCGTGGAGGATTTTCGCCGCGGGGCCGAAAATGCCAAACGCGCCGGTTTTGACGGTATTGAAATCCACGCGGCCAACGGCTATCTGTTCGATCAATTCCTCCATGACGGCTCGAACAAACGCACCGATCGTTATGGCGGCTCCATCGCCAACCGGGCGCGTTTCCTGCTGGAAACCGTTGATGCGCTGTTAACCGTCTGGCCGGCGGACCGGTTCGGCGTGCATCTGAACCTGATGTCCAGCTCCTATTCCATGCATGACTCTAATCCCCGCGCCATGTTCGGCTACGTGGTGGAAGAACTGAATAAGCGCCGGCTGGCCTTTATCTTTGCCCGCGAATCGCTGGATTTTCCCGATCGTATCGGGCCGCAGGTGAGAAAAACCTTCTCCGGCGCCTGGATTGCCAACGAAGGATTAACCAAAGCTTCCGCCGAGGCGTTGATAAGCCAGGGGGCGGCTGACGCGGCGGCATTCGGCAATCTCTATATCGCCAATCCCGATTTGGTGCAGCGGTTTAAACAGGACGCGCCGCTTAATCCCCTTAACAAAGGAACGATTTACGCTGAAGGCGGCATCGGCTATACCGATTACCCGACCCTGTCCTGAAAAAAGGCGATGGCTCAAATATTCAGACGTTTTACCGCTTATTCGGCCGTTTGATTTACCCGTAATCGCACTAGAGTATCCATTGTTGCAGATAGCGCATTATTTTCTGCTTTAGATATTTCTCACAATGGGTCTCTTTTGCGTGGCGAAATCATTTTTACGCAGTGCATTCTTACGCAGTGCATTCTTACGCAGTGGAAGTTTGGACGGTCTCCTCGCGCTGGGGGAAGACGGGCTGCCGGTTTATGCATCGGCGGTACAGCTGCGGGAAACCTTGCGCCTGCGGGGGCAGCAGCAGCTTCTTGATTGCCTGGCCATTCCCCAGCCCCATGAGCAGGGTGAAAGGCTTGACTGGTATGCACCCATTGAAGGAAAGGTCACGACATGGGCCGCCGCCGACGATAGCCAGCGCGCATCGGCCCTGCGTCAGCTGGAGCAGTGCCAGGCCACGGTAGCCGATATCAGCCGCCGGGCGCAAAGGGCGGAAAAAGCCGCGCAAAAACTGTTCGGTATGCTGTTGGCTAAAGCTATTCAGTTTCCCGATCAGAACCATGTTTACCTGGTGGGCGAAAAAGCGGTGCTCACCTTCTGGGGCTTCGTTAAACTCGATGAAAAACCCCGCGCCGATCCCCTCGATTGCCTGCGCCCGCCCCCGCCGGCTCCCGAACCGGTAATGATCCCGGTCCGGCACGATCCTATTGATATTCCCCCGACCGTTGCCCGGCAATCGTCCCCCCGGCTCATCGGACAACCTGATATTCCCGAACCCGCCAGCGTGTCGAGCATGGAATCCGGCATGGCCGAAACCGTCCAACGGGCGCAACCGGAAACTACCACGGCGTTGCCAAAAACCAAAGGCCGGCGGCTCAGGCGCCGCCTGTGGTGGATTTTGCCGGCCCTGGCGCTGGCGGCGATTCTGGTCTTTCAGCTGTACGGCTATCTGGCGAACAGTCCGGAATGGCCTCCGGTATCGGCCCCGGTGGTGGTGCCGCAAGTCGTGGCGCCCACTACGCCCATGAGCGCCACGCCCGCCGGTCAAACCAACCATCAGACGGACTCCGTCCCTGCGGCTACCGGCAGGAACCGGCCCACCACGGCCATTAGTCCGGCCCCGGCTGCCGACGGCCGCGGTGTCCCGGTGGGGGGGTCCGCCGCCGCCAGCAACGATGTTTTATCAGGGACGGCCCATGCCGCCGGTAATGCCGCTGAGGGTAAGATGAATGCCGGACCGGCCTATGCCACCGCTAATGAAGCCCGTGCTTCAGCCGATGGCAAAGCCGTCGCCGGCGCTGAAAACACCGCCTCAACCCAAGGCAATCGCAGCGCAGCGGCGAATGATGAAAGTGCCGCGGGCGCGGGCGCGACCCATTCCGCCATTGTGCCGACAGAGCAAGTTACGGCGTCACAAATGGGTGCACCCTTATCCCCCTCGCAGATGAAAAACGCCCTGCGGCTGCCTGCCGAGGCGGTGAGGGCGGGCTCCATCACATTTTTCAATGGCCGCTGGCAGGTCAGCGTCGACAGCAAGAATCCGGTGACCGGCGGCAAGGCGGTGAGTTTCGAGTATCAGGTTAAAAACGGCGGCGGCGTGGCGAAGATACGGTATGGAGACGGCACCATCTGCCGGGCGGATGTGCACGCCGGCCTGATGAAATCGGGCAATCTGGTGATCAAAAGCCGGCAAAATGCCCGCTGCAGCGACGGTTCCACCTACCGCATGCCGCAAATTGTCTGTAAACAAAGCCTGACCGGGATAGCGGACTGCCAGAGTCGTTATGACAATGGCCAGGCCTTTCCCACCCAGATAAAGCGTGAGAATGTAAAATAATATGCTGGCTTCCATCACAGACTACAAACAGAAAATTGCGCTTATTCAGAACAGCGGTATTCAGTTTCTGGATTTTGCACTGAAACCGGCCGTTGACCGCGACAGTCCGGCCAAGTTCGTACGGCAAAGCGTCAACGGTCCGTTACTGCGTCTAACCTATAACGAACAGACCGGCAAATACCTGCTGCCCGGACCGGCGGGCACGGCGCCGGAGGTGGTAAAACCCGAATTCAGCTTTTTGCTGCAACAGTCATTAACGCTGTTGGATAAACTTTGGCTGCCGCTGCCCTTTTTCCGCTTCAACCCGCCGCGCACTTTTCTGGGGGGACCGGATAACTGGGCGCGGGTGCAAATCATCGCGTTGGACGCACCGGATCAACACGGCAATACCCACCGGGTCAGTATGGCCTTCGATACCAAAGTCTATGCCGAGGACCAGGGCAACGAAGGGCTGGCCCCTAATGAAAGCGATGGCAAGACCGGACTCGGTTTCGCCCTGGCCTACCGCAATAATGAATTGGGCGAATTTCTCGATCAAACCTGGGTGGACGGCTGGCTGC
This sequence comes from Sodalis ligni, assembly GCF_016865525.2. NCBI lineage: Bacteria > Pseudomonadati > Pseudomonadota > Gammaproteobacteria > Enterobacterales > Bruguierivoracaceae > Sodalis > Sodalis ligni. The sequence continues at coordinate 3,171,628 of NZ_CP075169.1, forward strand.
GGGAGGTTTTCAGCCAGCGGGCGGGGTCGCTGGAACAGCGCAGCAGCGGTGAGATAGGCCTGGCCCTGCGGACCTTCGAGTACCAGGCGCATTACCTGAACATACTGCATATGCTGGGCAGTCAATTAACCGTGCCGGAAATAAAGCTCAGCGCCGAAACGCTGCAGGAACCGGCCGTCAGCGTAGATCTGATCCTGGATGTGGGCAACTCCCATACCTGCGGCATCCTGGTGGAGGATCATCCCGAGGAAGTGGACGGTTTAAAAAACGTCTATGAACTGCACCTACGCGATTTAAGCCGGCCGCATTGTCTCTATAATGAACTGTTCGAAAGCCGGGTGGAGTTCGCCCAGGCCGTCTTCGGCAAGCAAAATTATTCTGTGGAGAGCGGGCGGCACGACGCATTTGTCTGGCCGTCCATCACCCGGGTAGGCCGGGAAGCCGCCCGTATGGCCGTCATGCGCCGGGGCACCGACGGCGCCACCGGACTATCCAGCCCCCGCCGCTACTTATGGGATGAGGAGAGCTATGCCCCGGGATGGCGCTTTGGCGGCGGGCTGCCTAACGCCCCCCTTGAGCCGCCCGCCGTCGCCATGCCGCTGACGGTGCTGGTGAATGATGAAGGTCAGCCGCTGTACGGCCTGCCCCCCGATGAACGTCTGCCGGTTTTCTCCCCCCATTATAGCCGCAGTTCGTTAATGACCTTTATGCTCACCGAACTGCTGGCTCAGGCGCTGATGCAAATCAACAGCGCGGCGCAGCGGCTCAAAATGCCGCATTCCGCCGCGCCGCGCCGGCTGCGAACCATTATTTTGACCCTGCCCTCGGCGCTGCCGAAACCGGAGCGGGAAATTTTCCGTCGCCGGATGAATGAGGCTATCGGTTTGGTATGGAAAGCCATGGGCTGGCATCCGGCGGACGATGATTTCTCCATCCCCGGCCAGCGACAGCAAAGCCGGATGCCGGTGCCTGACGTCCAGATGGAGTGGGATGAGGCCACCTGCGGACAGATGGTATATCTCTATAACGAGGCCCGGGTGAACTTCGCCGGCCGCACCGAGGCGTTTTTCTCCGGCATGGCGAGGCCGGACAAAGCGCCGTCCGAAGGCGTGCCTGCGGGTAAAACCCTGCGTATCGCGTCAATAGACATCGGCGGCGGCACCACTGATTTGGCCATCACCGATTACCGGCTGCTGGAGAAAGGCCGCGGCAATGCCAAAATCAGTCCGCAGCTGCTGTTTAGGGAAGGGTTTAAAGTGGCCGGCGACGATATCCTGCTGGATGTGCTGCGGCTTTATGTGCTGCCTGCGCTGCAAAGCGCCCTGAAGCAGGCCGGCGCGGCCGATCCGGAGTCTCTTATGGCCCGGTTGTTCGGCGACCAGGGGCGAAACGACGGCCACTCCGCGCTGCGCCAGCAGGCGACATTGCAAATTTTCATGCCGGTGGGGCGTTCTATCCTGGCAGCCTATGAGGGTTTCGACCCGCTGGACGGCAGCGCCGAAATCGAGACAACCTTCGGCGAACAGCTGGCACAGCGGCCCACGTCCGGCGTTCTGGATTACATTCATAATGAAATCAGGGGAGAGCTGCGTGCCGGGAACGGCTCATTCGATATATTGCGCGCGCCCTCTGGTGGTCAGTCTGCAAAAGCTGCACGGGGACTTTTTATCCAACCGGCTGTCCATAACCCGGCATCTGCGTTCGCTGACGGAAGTGGTGTCGCTGTATTCCTGCGATATATTGCTGCTTACCGGACGTCCGTCCCGTTTTCCCGGCATCCAGGCCCTGTTCAGGCACCTGCAGCCGCTGCCCATCAACCGCATCCTCCCACTGGACGGTTATCACACCAGCGATTGGTATCCGTTTAACACCGACGGTCATATCGACAATCCGAAATCCACTGCCGCGGTAGGCGCGATGCTCTGTCTGCTGGCGCTCAATCTGCGCCTGCCGGGTTTTTATTTTAACGCCGGGGATTTCCAGCCCTATTCCACGCTGCGTTATCTGGGTACGCTGGACGGCAATCGTGCCCTGGCGGACGAAAACGTGCATTACCGCGATATCGATCTTGATGCCCCTGACTTTGCACTGGATCCCAAAGCCGGATTTACCCTGCGGGGCGCTGTGTGCCTGGGTTTCCGTCAGCTTGACAACGACCGCTGGCCGGCTTCGCCCCTGTATACACTGTCCATTGCCGACCCCGATCTGGCGCGGCGGGTAGCCGGCGGCAATGCGCTGCACGTCAGGCTGGAGGGTACCGGGGGCGGGAACGCCGTCCGGCCCGGAGCGTTTCGCCATCGGGGAAGCGATACTGGACGACGGACATCGTGTTCCCGCCCATCATTTGCGCCTTACCCTCAATACCCTGGCCGGCAATGGTTCAGGCACCACTTCTTATTGGATCGACAGCGGGAGCGTATTTAAGCTATGAATCCATCCCTTCTCCACATTCTGCCGGACCCCATTGATACCACGCTGCAAAGCATCGACGGGCTGTGCGATTGGCTGCAGCAGGCCCGCCGGAACGCGCCCAGGCTGGATATGGAGGCGGATCGTCTACTGATTCAACTGCGCCGCGCCCACAACCAGGCCGAGGGCTGGCGGGACGGCTATTCCCACCGACCCGCCATCGGCTTTTTCGGCCGTTCCCAGGCGGGAAAAACGCTGCTCATCTCGGCGCTGGCCGCCGGCGGAAACCACCGGCTGGAAACGACCCTGGCGGGGGAAACCCTGGATTTCGCCGCCCACATCAATCCGGATCATCAGTCCGCCGGGCCGGCTATTCGTTTCAGCCTGCGCCCGGCGCCGCTGGATGAGGCATTTCCAGTACAGCTTCAGCTGTTTGATGAAGTGGATATTCTCAAAATCTTGACACTGGCCTTCCTGCTTGACTCGCGCCCCGGTCTCTCCCGACCCGTGCCGGAGGATGGGGAGATAGCCGATCGTTTGCAGGTTCTCTCTTTGCATCGCCAGGCTGAGCCGGCGGCGGGCATTAGCGGCGACGGGGTCATCGCGCTGTGGGATTTTCTATCCCGCCACGACCGTCGCCGCCAACAGCGATTAGCGTCCCGTTTCTGGCCGGCGGCGGTAGAATTGTGTCCATATCTGGCGGTTGACGATCGCGCCCGGCTGTTTTCGGTAATATGGGACGACATTCCCGAACTGACTGAGGCCTACCGCCGCCTGGCCCATGCACTGGCCCCCCTGGCCGGCGCCGTAAGGGTCCTGGCGCCGCGTTCGGTGCTGGTGGACGATACCCGCCTGCCGGCGGATGCTCTCCTTGACGCCATGGCGTTTACCGGCCTGGGCACGCCGGAGGATGCGGCGATTCCGGTCCGCCCGGTTTCCGGGTCCGGCGCAGCCAAGCCGGTGGAATTGTCGTTGGCGGAATTGAGCTTCTTAACCGCCGAGCTGCTGATACCGCTGCAAGCATCCCCCCGTGAAGGCGTGTTCGATGAGGTAGATATGGTGGATTTCCCCGGCTATGGCGGCAGCCTGGACGCCGGCACGGCGCGGGATCGCCTGCTGTCGCCGGGAACGTTGCTGGCACCGTTTGCCGATGCCATTGTCCGCGCCAAAAGCCTTTGTCTGCTTGAACGCTATGCCGATCGCCAGCAAAACCATCTGCTGCTGGTTTGTACCGCGGCGGGCGACCGGCGAGATGCCAAGATTGTCGGCAGGACGCTGGAGTACTGGGTCAAGCAGACCCAGGGAGAAAATGCGCGTCTGCGCGGCCGCCATAAGCCGGGGCTTGTCTGGGCATTAAGCGAATTCGACCAGCGGGTGACCCAGGGGCAAAACTGCGACGAGGCGGTACAGCGCTATGTGGGCAACCCCGGCGACAGCTGGGGCACGGTGCTGGCGATGGACGAACGGGGCATAAAGCGAATGGCGGCCCACCTGGCGGCGGAGCTGAACAGGGATATCAGACAAGAACGCATTGCCGAAGGCTTGCGGGAACTGCAGCGGGATCTGCGACATAATCTGCTGGCCGGCTGGTATCGTCCCGAAGGGGCCGAGCACCCGGCGGACAAGGAGCGGGTGGCCGATATGCTGCTGAAAACGCTGCAAACCCGCGCCGGCATGCATGGTGAATTGCTGGAACAGCTACTGCCCCCACGGCAGGCGTTGTACCGATTTTATTCACAGCAGTCTCGCCAGCGTGACAACGTCACTCTGGCGGCCCACGGCGAAATAAACGCCTCAGCGGACAGCGCCGCGCCTTACGGCATCGGTTTTGAAATCGATCTGTTCAGCGAGGGTCCGGTGGCGGACGCGGGGGCGTCTGTTGCCGACGACGCGTTGACCGGCTATCCGGCCGCCACCGCGAATGATGAACGGGAATACGCCCGCGGCGTGTACCGTTATTGGGTCAACCACCTGCGGGGCCTGTCGGAAAACAATAGATTGACGTCCCTGCTGGGCGTCGATAAAGTCACGCTGGAGCGACTGGCGGAGGAATTCATTATCGCCAGCGTCCGGCTGGATATTCCCGGACTGCTATATGCCCGCTTGAACGAAGCCGATTCGGCGGACCTGCCGCCGGAAAGCCGGGCCGACCGCCAGGTGACCAAAGCACTCACAGTGCTGGGAGATTTTGTCGCCTGGCTGGGGTTCCCGCAAACTGACGAAGCGCTGCGCCCCGAAAGCCGCGTTAACCGCGGCCACAAGATTTTCGCCCGGCCGGAAAAACAGGCGGTAAGCTGGGATGCCTCCCGTCGTCTGACCAAACTGGCCAACACCCCTGCCAATATCACCGCTTTTTATATTTACGACTGGCTGGTGGGATTAAAGGAAATGATTATCCAAAACGCGGGATTTTCCAGCGGCGCCGAATTAACCGCTGAACAGCGGACCCAACTGGCCAGAATACTGGACGGCATGGCCGGTTAGCCCGCAGGACGCCGGATTAAAGGAATTTCGTTCGTAAATAGAATATACCGGGTCAACTCATAAATCTGAATATACTAGGGTACGCCTTCGTCGCTATAGCGGAATACCGATAGCGAGATAAATTAAACGTCCCCGTAACCCTTCAATCGTTATTTATTCTTAAATTATGTTTTTGCAAATTTTTCAATGTCAGCGTGATAATGTTTGTCTTTATCCTGGCGATAGGTGATATACTCAACATCGTGTTCGAAAACGGTAGAGCCGTATGATTGAAACTCAAAAAGTTAAGGAAATGAAGCTTCTCCTTCTTTCCTAGAAGGAAATCAAGCTGATCTATTTTAGCATAAGTAATCAATGGATACAAATTTCCTTCAATAGCAATAGTTTTTGGATTTCCTTATGATTGTATTTATAAGCAGTGCTTAAGGCACCAGAATCGCAAGAAGTAAAAGTCATATTTCCTTTTGTTTTCTCCCGCAAATATAAAGCTACAGATCCATAACAGGCTGCCCCTCCACCTTTGCTTTCAAAAGCCAAGGAGCCGTACTTGGGCCTGCTGCCCACCTCGGGACAAGAAAAGTAATTTTATCCAAACCGATCGGGGTCCATTAAAACCGTAACAAGCTGCTTCAAACTCTTCTCTATTTTCATGTGATGGATAACTTCCGCGTGTGAGTTCTCTGCGATTTCTCAATCTATCATCTTCTAAAAATGAAAAACGAAGGCGCTTTTATATTGACAGAAGGTTGGGAAGAAGCAATCTTCTCTACTATCCTCTGTAATGTTTCGCCTAAGGTTTGTCCATCAATATTATAAGCCTTGGCCAATCTATCCAAAGCTTTTTCTTCATCCATACTTTTCTAGAACGAATGTTTGGTTCAATTCTCTTTGAAAGTATTCACGGGCAAATCCTTCACCTGCTGCACTATTCCATACTGTGGCAACTTGTGTGCCAAGTGTCGAATGTTCGGTAGATATGGCGCGTTGTTGGGCGGTATTTCCCGTCACCTCCAAATCTGATGTAGGAAGAAATATATCATTTTGTTTTGATGGTGATATAAGCATAAATAACCTTAATAATAAGCCATCGATAAGAAAGCCTGAATCTACTATAAAACGAAAAAATACTTTTTCAAAATTCGCTTATTACTGATGGCAATATTTTCTTACCGGTCATTATCTGATAATTTTTTCGTTTGAAAAAATGAAAAAACGGACCGTTATCCCAAAAATAGGGTCTGACAAAAATATTAAAGGAAAGGAGCAGCGTTGCGCGCCGCCCCCTTTATGCTATAAATCAGCCCAGCGTTTTTATATTACCATTGAACGCTATCAATGAGCTTAGGATTACCAGGCCGGCTGCGGTTCCCGACTGCCAATCTTGTTCTTGGCCTTCTTGTCCGCATACCTGCCGACGGCATATTCACCATAGGGATAGCTGTGGTAAGCCATCTGCGACCGGTAGGCGCCGGGGGTCTGGCTGAACTGACGCTTAAAGGCCCGGCTGAAGGACTGCTGGGAATCAAAGCCGCTTTGCAATGCGATATCCAGGATGCTCTGATCCTGCCGGCCAAGCTCGGTCGCCGCCCGTGAAAGGCGTCGGGTGCGGATATAGGAGCCCAAAGCATTGCCGGTAACGCTGCGGAACATCCGCTGCAAATGCCATTTTGAGTAACCCGATCTTGCGGCGACTTCATCCAGCGATAAGGACTTATCCAGATTATTTTCCAGCCAGTCCTGTAAGTCTCGAATTATGACGTCCTGATTCATCGCGATTTCTCCGCAAAGATAATGATGTACTAACAATATGACCGGTCGTATTGATAGTCAACTTCTTTATTAACGAACGATAATATTTTCACTTCTGCTGAACAAAAGCATTCTCCGGACGCGCTAATCCGAGGTGATCCCGCAGGGTCGTGCCGGTATAATGCCGGCGGAAAATACCGCGCCGCTGCAGTTCCGGCACCACTTGCTCCGTTGTCCAAGTATCATTGCTGTCCCTGTCATGCCATGTTTTCGAGTTAAAAATGTGAATCAGAAAATTTGTATGGAGATGCTTTCCTTTCGCCACCCACGCCACGGTTGTTTACCATGGGATATGCACTGACTAGCCATAATCAGCAAATTTACAAAAGCAACAAATGTGGATAAAACATTTTTGCTTTCTTATAAGATAATGACCTATGAAACGAGTTATTTTTTTATGCAAGCATTCAACGTTGGAAAGAATGGGGAAATCACTTCTTATCCGTTTATCCAAGCGTGTAATACGTGCATCATGTGACCAAATCATATGGATCGAAACAATATCATAATTATAATATTTATCATGGATAAACTGTAAAAGTGTATTGTCAGGATACTCAGCAATTAAATGATTCAATACTACTGAATCCTCATCGTCTTCATCGTCATCGTCATCGTCATCGAAATAAACGTCATCGTGGTCCTCAAAATCGACATCACTCTGCTGAAACTGATTCCATAAAATTTCCAGCACCCTGACAAGGGTTCTGTAATCATCTTTTTCTAACTCATGCAGATTAAATTTTTCTATAAGCGCCGTATGCCACAGCCAACCAGTGGATTTACCCATGTTAGTTTTTGAGAAGCCACTGCACACCGCCTCACACCATAACTCAAGAGTGATGTTTTTACAGAGATCATCAAGGGCCTCATTCCAATCATTCTCAAGAATATTCAATGGACATGGCGGTGGGCCGTTAATTATTTGAACGCAATTTGGCCGAACACGTAATGTAGGTGATAAAAATATAGGTGAAAAATACGACTCACCCCATGAGGCTACAGGACAATATTGATTAATAGATAAACCATTCATGAAATAAGACATCCTTATCTTAATTAAATTACAATACAATTGTTTGACTATGCGTTTATTAACTATTCATCATGGAGAATCACCTTGCACCGAAAACATGCAAGCTCCGATCACAATACGAAAAAAAGAAGGGCGAGACAAGTCAGTCCCCCCCTTCTCTGATATCGATTAACCTATGATTTCCAGATTATCTAAGCGCCTATGGTTACCACACCGGCTGCGGTTCCCGACTGCCAATCTTGTTCTTGGCCTTCTTGTCCGCATATCTGCCGTCGACATATTCACCATAGGGATAGCTAGGGTAAGCCATCTGCGACCGGTAGGCGCCGGGGTCTGGCTGAACTGCCGCTTAAAGGCCCGGCTGAAGGACTGCTGGGAATCAAAGCCGCTTTGCAATGCGATATCCAGGATGCTCTGATCCTGCCGGCCAAGCTCGGTCGCCGCCCGTGAAAGGCGTCGGGTGCGGATATAGGAGCCCAAAGCATTGCCGGTAACGCTGCGGAACATCCGCTGCAAATGCCATTTTGAATAACCCGATCTTGCGGCGACTTCATCCAATGATAAGGACTTATCCAGATTATTTTCCAGCCAGTCCTGTAAGTCTCGAATTATGACGTCCTGATTCATCGCGATTTTCTCCGCAAAAGATAATGATGTACTAACAATATGACCGGTCGTATTAATAGTCAACTTCTTTTTATTAACGAACGATAATATTTTCACTTCTGCTGAAAAAACGCGTTTTCCGGACGCGCTAATCCGAGGTGATCCCGCAGGGTCGTGCCGGTATAATCCCGGCGGAAAATACCGCGCCTCTGCAGTTCCGGCACCACTTGCTCCACCATGTCCTCCAACCCTCCCGGCAAGTAGGGGAACATAACGTTAAAGCCGTCTGACCCCGCCTCCGTCAGCCATTGCTCCATCTCATCGGCAATGGTCTGCGGGGTGCCGACAAATGCCAGCCCGGCATAGCTGCCGGCTTTTTGCGCCAGCTGGCGAATAGTCAGGTGTTCTGCGCGGGCGAGATCGAGGATGCGCTGCTGCTGGCTCTTGCTGGTATTGGTGGCAGGAATGTCCGGCAGCGGGCCGTCCGGATCATAGCCGGAGACATCATAATCCAGCATACCGTTCAGCGAGCCGATACCGCTGTCGTAATGCACCAGGCTGTCCAAATGGGCGCGTTTTGCCTGGGCATCGGCCACCGTATCCCCCACCACCACAAAGGCGGCCGGGAGGATTTTTAGCGAGCGGGGATCGCGGCCGAGCGCCGCCATCCGCTGATGGATATCGGCATAGAATGCCTTGCCGCCGGTTAATGACGCTTCGGCGCCGAATATCACCTCAGCGGTTTGGGCCGCCAGCCGGCGACCGGCTTCGGACGCGCCGGCCTGGACGATAACCGGCCAGCCCTGTACCGGCCGGGCGATATTCAGCGGGCCGCGCACCGAAAAAGACTCGCCTTTGTGATTTAACACGTGCATGCGCCGGGGATCAAAAACAATACCCTGCTCTACGTCCCATAAAAAGGCATCGTCGGCGAAACTGTCCCATAACCCGGTTACCACATCGTAAAATTCCCGGGCGCGCTCATAGCGCGCGTCGTGATCCATCTGGCTTTCATAGCCGAAGTTCAACGCGGCGTCGGGATTGGCGGTGGTGACGATATTCCAGCCCGCCCGGCCACCGCTGAGATGATCCAGGGAAGCGAAACGGCGCGCGATATGGAAAGGCTCGTCAAAGGTGGTGGAGGCCGTGGCCACCAGGCCGATTTTTTCCGTGGCTCCAGCCAGTGCGGACAGCAGGGTAAAAGGTTCAAACGAGGTGACGGTATGGCTGCGTTTCAAGGCGTCCGGCGGCATGTTCAGCACCGCGAGATGATCGGCCATGAAAAAGGCGTCGAATTTGGCCGCTTCCAATCGCAGGGCGAAGTCCCGCAGGTGGCGGAAATTGAAATTGGCGTCCGGATACGCGCCGGGATAACGCCACGCGCCGGTATGAATACTCACCGGGCGCATGAAGGCGCCCAGATGTAATTGACGGGATGAATCCATAACATCACCTCTGTTCACGGGCCTTAGTTAACAATTGTCAGCGATAAACCCTGGGGTTAGCTGACCGTCTGTCCGAACCGTCAGGCCAGCGCCCGCGTCCGGGCGCCGAGCAGCACGGAAAAAACGCCGAACAGACTGACCAGCAAAATAACGACGGCGCCCGCGTCAATGGCCGTGGCCAGGTTCCAATGGACGGCCACCGAACCCAGCGTCAGCGCGAAACCGCCCTGCACCAAATACGCCACCAGATAAAGGGCCGAAAGCGTTCCGCCGCGATGATGGGTGGGCGCGTACATATTGATAAGACCCAGCCCGCCCATGAACATAAGACAGTACGCCATACCCGCCATCATCAGGAAAGCCATAAATATCGCCAGGGAGTGTTCCGCCACGGACCAGGCCAGCAGGCCCATACCGCTGGCGGAAGCCACCACGCCCAGAGTAATGGCCGGGCGGGACGCCAGGCCTTTGGCCACCAGCCCGGTTGCGCCGGAAGAGAAGGCGAATACAGCGAGGGTGGCGCCGTTCAACAGGACATTGCCGGAGCCTATCAGGTCGCGGGCAATCTGCGCCCCCAGGGACAAGCCCAGGGCGCCGATGGCATAAGCGCTGGACACCGCCGCCGCCGATGAGATAAACACCGGCAGCAGTTCGCGGGGGATGGCGGGGGTTTTCGGCCGCCAACGTCCCTTCGCCTCAGCGCTGGTGTGCCGGGGTAAAAACCAGGCGGCGCCGAAAATCAGGGCGATAATCACCAGTAACAGCCAGAAATTCAGCCGGGTGGGCAACGGAGCGTATTCGATGAGCGCCCCGCCGATAAGGGTGGCCAGGGCCAGTCCGGCGGACTGCGCTACCGTGGTGATGGCGCTGGCTTTTTTGGCCTGGCCGGCCGCGCTGAATTCAATCATGGCCGCCGTGGCCGGTCCGGCCGAGAGGCCGACGCCGATGCCCATAAACCCACGGCCAATGTAAATCCATAACAAATCCGGGGCGACGGCAAACAGCATAACCCCCAGGAATGATGCGGCCAAGCCGAGCAGCATGGTGGTACGGCGCCCGATATAATCGGATATATCGCCGAAACAGATGAGCATGCCCACCACGACGATGGGATAAATGGCGAAAATGGCGGCGGTCTGGGTGGTATTCAGCCCCCACTCGACGGCATACAGCGGATATGTCATCGCCGGGGCCGCACTGGTCCATATGGTATGCGCCACTACCGCCGCCGCGACCCAAAAACTGGCCCGTTGTCCAAGCATCATTATCCTTCCCGTCATGCCAAGATTTCCGGCAGGGTTAAAATATGTGAATAAGGATAATCAGTATGGATGTGCGTATTATTATCGTCAATAAAAATATGACCGACCGTATTATTTTTCATGATCGGGAATAGCGAGGATATTTAAGGTAGGGTTATCACGATCTTGCCCGTGACATGCCCCGCGGCGCTAAGTGTGTACGCCTCTGCGGCCTGTGTGAGCGGGAACGTTTTTTCCAGGGCCACGCGGAAAGCCCCTGCCGAATAAAGCCGCCCTGCCTCGGCCAAGACCCGCTCAGGATTTTTCTGGGCCGCGAAAGATCCCTGTGCGCCGTATTGCGGCGCGGTAAAATCGGCGATGGAGAGGACGCGGGAAGGGTCTCCCACCAGGGCGATAAGCGTCGGTATAACGCCCGATCCCGCGAGATCAAGGGCGGCATTGACGCCGGTGGGCGCAAGTTTCCCCACCCGTTCAACGAGACCCGGCCCATAGGTGGTCGGGATGGCGCCGAGCCCGCGCAGGTAATCATGCTTAGGGGCGCTCGCAGTCCCTATCACGGTGATGCCGTGGTAACGCGCGAGCTGGATCGTTGCGGAGCCAACGCCGCCGGCCGCGCCGTTCACCAGAAGCGTCTCGCCGGGCATTATTCCAACCTGGGCGAGAATGCGCGTCGCCGTTTCGACGATCACCGGGAACCCCGCCGCCGCGTCGAACGGCAGGCAGTCGGGCTTGCGGGCCCAGTGTGTCAGCACCGCGTATTGCGCCATCGTGTTGATACCGTAGCCGAAGACGGCGTCGCCAATGGCAACGTCTATGACGCCCGCGCCCACTTCATCCACTATGCCTGCCCCCTCAACCCCGACACCGGAAGGAAGCGGAATCGGCCTGTCCCGCCAGCGGCCGGCCCGAATCTTCAACCCGTCCGAAGGATTGACCCCGGCAGCCCGGACGGCAATCCGCACCTGTCCGGGAGCCGCATGGGGCTCAACCGCGTCCACCACCCGCAGAACCTCGGGACCGCCATATTCACTAAATTGGACTGCTTTCATGAAAAACTCCTAAGTTGCCTGCTCAGGCGTAGGGCGTGCCTGACATTGCCGCTTTCACGCCGGCGGTGCCCTGATCAATAATGGCGAGAAAGACGGCTGTAGCTTGCGCTGTATCCCGCTCCCGTCGAAAGGTCCGATGAGCCTGGATAAAGGCCACGGTCCACGTCGCCAAGAGCAGGCCGGCCGCCAACCGGGCGTCGGAGTCGGTAGATTCCCGCCCTGCGCATCCGGATAGCGCCGCCGTTACCTCTTGCGCGAGCTCGTCACGTATCGCCCTGGCCCGGCCCTTAAGGATTTCGCTGCCCTCGATGGTTTCGATGAAACCTAGACCTGCGGCAGTAAACCTGACCAAAGGGCTCTGTTCCGCGACCAGCCGATGCGCGAGCAGTCGTAACGTCTCGATGGGAGTGACGCTAAGATCGCGCTGGCGCAGCGCTTCGCGCAGGATTTCGCGGCCCTCTTCGTCGCGATCAAAGAACATGTCTTCCTTGCGGGGAAAGTGATTGAATACCGTCATTCTTCCGACGTCGGCGGCTGCCGCGATTTCGTCTACCGTCACATGATCAAAGCCCCGCTCAAGGAAAAGACGCGTGGCGACAATGGAGATACCCTGTCGTGTGGCGAGGCGCTTGCGGGATCGACGGTCGGATGGCATTGACATGGTGCTCCTGATGGCATATTTTTATACTCAGTACATACTGGTATCAAGTATATTAAAAAACCTATAGGAGAACAAGTTGATATTGCTGTCAGGGGGCTTCCCAGCGGCGCCACATGCTCCCATCGATCCAGGATCGCTATGAACAAACCGCTTATCGTTATCTTCACGACCATTGTCTTGGATGCCGTCGGCATCGGCCTTATCTTTCCGATTTTGCCTTCGCTGCTGCAGAGCGTGACTCACGCTGAAAACGTGGCGCTCTACATTGGCATAATGACGGCCCTTTATGCGGTGATGCAGTTCATTTTCGCACCGGTGCTCGGTTCGCTCAGCGACCGGCTCGGCCGTCGCCCGGTGCTTCTGATCTCGCTGGCCGGCGCGGCCGTCAACTATCTGGTACTGGCCTTTGCGCCCCATCTCTGGATGCTGCTGCTTGGCCGCGCCATTGCCGGCCTGACGAGTGCCAACATCTCTGTGGCGACCGCTTACATCACCGATATTTCCTCCGAGGATAAGCGCGCGCGCCGCTTTGGCCTTTTCAACGCTATGTTCGGCATAGGCTTCATCATCGGTCCGGTCCTCGGCGGCGTCCTCGGCGACTATTGGCTGCGGCTACCCTTTATAGCGGCGGCGGCGGTGAACGCCTGTAATCTCCTGCTGGCAATATTCATGCTGCCGGAATCGCGCACGCCTACCAGGGAGAAAATCAATCTGGCGGCGCTGAACCCTCTGCGGCCGCTGCGTTGGGTGTTCTCGGAAAAAAGCCTGTTGCCCGTCGCCATCATCTTTTTCATGTTCAGCGCCACCGGCGAAGTCTACGGTACCTGCTGGGCTCTATGGGGGAGCGACACCTTTCAGTGGAACGGACGTTGGATCGGCCTTTCCCTCGGCGCCTTCGGTGTCTGCCAGACGCTTGCCCAGGCGTTCCTACCCGGCCCTGCGGTGAAGCTGCTGGGGGAACGCGCGGCCATTTTGACCGGCGTCGCCAGCACGTGCATTGCCCTGATAGTCATGGCCTTCGCCACCGAGAGCTGGATAATTTTCGCTATCATGCCGCTATTCGCCCTCGGCGGCATTGGCGCGCCGGCCCTGCAATCCCTGGCGACCCGACAGGTTGATGAGAGCCGGCAAGGCCAGTTTCAGGGCGTGCTGGCATCGGCCATGAGCCTGGCCTCGATCCTGTGCCCACTGGCGTTCGCAAGCATCTATTTTACCGTCAGGGAACAATGGCCCGGCGCGATCTGGCTATCGGTCGTCGTCGTTTACGCTGTCATTGTGCCCCTCGTGCTCGGCTTGCGCTTTAAGAAGCCGGCAGAGGTCCCAACGATATAACGCGTGGTATTAGGATGCCGCCGGCCGGGTCAGCAGCAGCGGAAAGGCCACGGCGAAGAAATCTTCCAGCGGCTGCCGGCAGCGGACGATTTTCATGCGCACCACCGCCCCTTCCCAGCTGTTGATGAGAAACCGGGCCATTTTTTCCGCATCGAGAGTAGGAACGATACTGCCGTCCAGTTGCCCTTCATGCAGGGTAGCGGCCACTTGCGCGGTCCATTTTTCCAATGACTGGCCGATGGCCTGGCGTAATAGCGGGGTATTATCGGACATTTCGGCGGCGAGATTGGCGATTAAGCACCCTTTTTCATAGCCGAACTCGGCGTAATGGGCGGCCATAAATTCGAAATGGCCGCGTAATCGATCGATGGGGGGCAAAGCGGTGTCGGAAAGTATCTGTCGATTGCAATCCTTGCCGTAGATGCTGAGAACCTCAAGGGCCAGCAACTCTTTGGCTTTAAAATAATTATAAAACGAACCTTTCGGCACCCCGGCGGTATCCACGATATCCTGCACGCTGCATGCGCTGAAGCCGAGGGTGTGGAACCGGTCCAGTGCGGCGTCGACAATCTTGTCGCGTACGCTTGGTTTTGCCATGGGTTAACGTCTCTTGCAAACAAATACGGCCCGATTATAAGTACGGCCGGCCGGATTAAGCAAGAGCAGGCAGCCCGTTCTGCCACATCCGGCCGGGTAGACAGCCCGTTCGGTCACAACCGGCCGGTCTTATGTGGCAGGGACGCCGACGATAACGCCACGGCAGCTTTATCCGGTACCCGCGGCCGCCATAGACGTTATCAGTGCGCAGCGGAGGACGGCGCGGCGGGTTTGCCGATTTTATGCATCAGCGGCACCATGGCGGTGGCAATCATAAAGCAGATCATGATGGCCATAAACGTGTCGCCGAAGGTCAAGGTGCGCGCTTCGCGGTAGGTCAGTGACCAGAGCTGCTGCAGCGCGGCGGTGGCGGCGGATGACGTATCATAGCCGAGTCCGATAAACCGTGCGGACAGGGTGTCCAGCAGCGTGTTCATCCCTTCGTTGGGCATGGTAAGGTGTTCAGCCAGCCGGAAAAAATGCAGGTTGGTGCGATCGTTCAATAAGGTGGCGCACCAGGCGATACCGATGGCTCCCCCCAGATTGCGCATCAGGTTGAATAATCCCGAGGCCATTTTCAGCCGCTCCGGAGCCAGGCTGCCGAGAGTGAGCGTCACCACCGGGGCGACGGAAAACTGCTGCGCCATGCCGCGAAAAGCCTGGGGGATCAACAGTTCCCTCGCTCCCCAGTCATGGGTGATGGGCATGAAATTCCACATGGAAAAGGCGAAACAGGCCAGACCGAACATCAGCAGCCAGCGCAGATCCACGCGGTTGGCGAAATAGGAGTACACCGGAATGGACAAAATCTGGAAAATGCCGGTGGAAAATATCGCCAGGCCGATTTGCAGGGCGCTGTATCCCCTGACCTGGCTGAGAAAGAGCGGTGTCAGGTAGATGGTGGCGAAGATGCCCAGGCCGGCGATAAAGGAAAAAAAGCAGCCGAGGGCGAAATTTCGTTCTTTCAGCGCCCGTAAATCCACAATCGGCCGGGCAAAGGCCAGTGAACGCCAGATAAACAGTATCCCCGCTACGGCGGAAATCCAGGCGGTGGCGGTAATGGTGCCGTCGCTGAACCAATCCCAGCGTGGCCCTTCTTCCATAGTGTATTCTAAACAGCCCAGGCTGACGGCCATCAATACCATGCCCGGATAATCGGCGCCCCGCAGCAGGGAGAGATTGGGCCGGTCGATTCTGACCATCAGCGGAACCGCCACCGCGACAAAGGCTCCCGGCAGCAGATTGATAAAAACAGCCAGTGCCAGGAATAGTTGTCGGTTATCCAGCCCCTACCGTAGGCCCCAGGGTCGGGGCCAGCGACGCAATGCCGCCGACGGTGGCGGCGGCGAAAACACGCTGCTTGCCGGAGAAAAAGATAAAGGCGGTGGTGAAAACCAGCGGAATCATCGAGCCGCCGAGAAATCCTTGCATGGCACGGAACAGGATCATGCTCTGGATATTCCAGGCCCAGCCGCACAGCAGGCTGGAGAGGGTAAATCCGATGGCGGAGACGCTGAACAGCCAGCGGGTGGACATGACGTGCGCCAGCCAGCCGGAAAGGGGGATCACGATAATCTCGGCAATCAGGTAGGCGGTCTGCACCCAGACGGTTTCATCAGTGCCGGCGGATAATCCGCCGCCGATATCCTTCAGGGAGGCGGAGACGATTTGAATATCCAGCAGGGCGATAAACATACCGACGCACATGGTGGAGAAGGCGAATATCCTGCCCGGCAGCGTCATGCCTGCCGGCAGCGCCGCGACGGCGGACGACAGGGCGGCGTCGCTCATGGACGCTCTGTGCCGCGGCTGTCGATAGCGGCGGTCACCGACAGGCCGGGCCGCAAGAGTCCCAGCGTGCCGTCGTCTTTATCCAGCGTGATGCGTACCGGCACCCGCTGGACGATTTTGGTGAAATTGCCGGTGGCGTTTTCCGTCGGCAGGACGCTGAACTGAGCGCCGGTGGCCGGCGCCAGGCTGGCTACCGTACCGTGAACCAGCCGCCCCGGCTGGATATCGGCCCGCACGGTGGCGCGCTGCCCCGGCCGCATCTCCCCGAGCTGATCTTCTTTGAAATTGGCGTCTACCCACAGCCCCCGCGCCGGATGATTTCCAGCAATTGGCTGCCGGCCCCGGCCCAAGCCCCAGTCTGGCCCGGCGGTTACCCACCACGCCGTTGATGGGGAACGGATCTGGGTGTATTCCAGATTCAGCCTGGCCAGATCGCGGCCGGCCGTGGCTTGATCCAAGGCGGCCAGTATCTGTCCTTTCTGGCTGTCGATAACCGACAGCTGGCGCTGGGCCGCCAGTAAAACCGCCTGTGCCTGCTGCCCGTCCGCTACCGCTTGCCGAAAATCGGCTTCGGCTTTTTGCAGGCTTTGTACCGAGACGGCCTCGCCCTTTTGCAATGTTTTATACCGCGCCAGATCGTCGCGGGTACGCTGGATCTGCGCGTTGTCGCCGGCGATGGTGGCCCGTGCCTGCTCAACCAGCGCTTCCTTCAGGCTGCGGGTAGAGGCAAGATTCACCAGGGCCGCCTGCTGGGCGGCTATTTCCCCTTCCGCCTTGGCCAGTTCCGCCCGGTAGTCACGGTCGTCCAGTTGGAGCAGCAGTTCGCCGGCCCGCACCGCCTGATTATCGGTGACGGCAATATTGGCAACATACCCCGCCACCTTGGCGCTGATGGTAGTGATATCGCCGCCGACATAAGCGTCGTCGGTGCTTTCCACGAAGCGGCTCTGGGTCCACCAATAATAGCCGTAACCCAAAAGAATTACCGCGCCGGCCACCGTCAATCCCACAGTCAGCCTGTGGCGCTTTTTGGGGCGGCGTTCCTGTTCGTCCGGTTGGTTTTGGGGAGTGGTCATGAATAATCCTTAAGCATCGGCTTTAGCGGGCGGGTTGAAACGCAGGTTTTCATTGCCGGCTTCCTGCTTTAAGCGCAGGAAATCCATGCGGTAGCGCATTTGTTCGCTGGCTGCCGGCCCCGGCCCTACCCGATAGTTTTCGGAGGTGATTTTTTCGCCGGTATTCGCATCGATAAGAACCGGCTGCGCCGGCACGCCGGTATGGCGGTTAACCAGTACCGACGCCGCTCCTTCCGGTGAAAAATGCGCGTTGCCCCAGGCCACCAGCGCCCAGATAACCGGCCGGAAATCTTTGCCGGCGTCCGTCAGGTGGTACTCGAAGCGGGTCGGCGTCTCGCTGCAGGGTTTGCGCTCCAGCAGGCCGTTTTCCACCAGATCATTGAGCCGGCGGGTCAGCATGTTGGGGGCGATGTTCAGGCTGGTTTCGAATTCGGAAAAGCGCGTAAGGCCGTAGAAAGCATCACGCAGGATTAAGATGCTCCACCACTCCCCGACTCTGGCCAAACTTTTGGCAACGGGGCAAGGCATATCGCTGAAATCGGTTTTGTTCATGAGCCGCGGCTCCGGTCGTCAATCACTATCAAGTTGATAGTAATGTAGGCGAAGTTACTATCAAGATGCAAGTCATATTTAGCAAGTCATATTTAAATTGGCGAGAAATTTATCAGGGATGGGGGGTGAAATGAGGTTTGTGAGGGCACGGTCTCCCGTTAACAGGCTCGTTGCACGATGGAAGATAGCGGGCCTACCCTGGCATGGGGCGCTTCGCGGCCGACTATGGCCGCTCCGGCCCCATTGCCACGGTCTCCCTTTAACAGGTTCGTTGCACGATCGGCGATGGCGGGCTTACCGCGCCATGGGGGACTCCGGCCGCCGCTGGACGGCGGCTTCGACCCCATTGCCACGGTCTCCCTTTAACAGGCTCGTTGCACGAGCGGCGATGGCGGGCTTACCGTGCCATGGGGTACTCCGGCCGCCGCTGGACGGCGGCTTCGACCCATTGCCACGGTCTCCCTTTAACAGGCTCGTTGCACGATCGGCGATGGCGGGCTTACCGTGCCATGGGGTACTCCGGCCGCCGCTGGACGGCGGCTTCGACCCCATTGCCACGGTCTCCCTTTAACAGGCTCGTTGCACGATCGGCGATGGCGGGCTTACCGTGCCATGGTACTCCGGCCGCCGCTGGACGGCGGCTTCGACCCATTGCCACGGTCTCCCTTTAACAGGCTCGTTGCACGAGCGATGCACGCGGGCCTGGGCCGCCATGGGCGTTATTTGGCCGGCAATTCGATCTCGCTGGCCGATAGGGTGCCCATGTTGTGGTACATGGCGCAGGCGGCATCCACCAGGTTCATGGCCAGGGCTGCGCCGCTGCCTTCACCCAGGCGCATCTCAAGATCAAGATAGGGGCGGAGATCCAGCTGCGCCAGGGCGATTTTCGCCCCCTTTTCGGCGGACAGGTGGGAAGGAATCAGATAGGCGCGCGCCAGAGGCGCGATGCGGCAGGCCACCAGCGCGGCGGCATAGGACAAGAATCCGTCCAGGATAACCGGTAGCCCTTCGGCGGCGGCCCCCAGCATAACGCCGGCCATGCCGCCGAGGTCATATCCGCCTACCTTCGCCAGTGTGTCGACGCCGTCCCGGGGGTCGGGACGATTGACGGCGATGGCCCGTTCCACCACGTCGATTTTGTGTTGCAGCAGCGCTACGGGCAGATTGGCGCCGCGCCCCACCACATCACCCGCCGGGACGCCGGCCAGAACGCTGACCAGCGCCGCGGCCGGCGTGGTATTGGCCATGCCCAGCTCGCCGACGCCGAACAGGCTTACGCCCCGAGACGCATGCTCTGACACCAGCGCCGCCCCGATCTCCAGGACCTTTTCCGCTTCATCGCGGCTCATGGCCGGGCCGGCGGCGATATTGCCGCTGCCTCGGCCCATGCGCCGGTCAATCAACCCGGGCAGCGGAAGATCGCTGTCGATACCTAAATCCACCGCCGTGACCTGCGCGCCGGCATTGGCCGCCAGCACACACACTCCGGTAATGCCTTTCACCATATTCACCGCCTGGATAGCGGTGACGATACGCGGCGAAATGGCGACGCCCTCTTCATAGACGCCGTGATCGGCAATCATCACCATGATCTGTTTGCGGTCAAACTGCAGCGGACGGTCGCCCATGATTCCCGCCAGCTGCACGGCCAGCTGCTCCAGGCGGCCGAGGCTGCCGGGAGGTTTCAGCAAACCGTCCAGCCGTTGCTGCGCCGCCGCCATTGCGCCGGTATCCAGCGGCCTGATGGCATCGATAACCTGTTGCAGTGTGTTCATGATATCTCCTGAAAAAACGGTTAAGGGGCGGTTTTCCGGCCGCTGTCGTTTAAGCATGTCAATACGCAAAATCCGTCCGTCAGGGTGACCTGGCTAAAGGCGTTCTGACGAAAGCGAAAGTGCCACATGGCGTCGGGGGGAAGTCCAAGCAAGGTGGCCAGCAGAATACTCAACACGCCCTGGTGCGCTACCAGCAGAATATTGCCGGCCTGTTCGCCGGTAAGACGCGCGGTGGCGTCAACAACCCGGCGGGAGAACTCCTGAAAACCTTCCCCGCCGGGGGGAACGGTATGCCGCCAGTCATCGCACCAGGCGCGATAACGCTCCGGGTCTTCCCGGCGCAAATCGTGGTGGTGGCGCAATTCCCACTCGCCAAAGGCCATTTCATTCCACTCCGGGGAACATTGCGGCTCCAGATGCGGGCGCAGGATGTTCGCCGTTTCCCTGGCGCGTCTCAGGGCGCTGGCGGCTATCTTCTCGAACGGCACCTCGGCGAGCTGCCAGGCCACATGCTGCGCTTGCCAGCGCCCGTTCTGCGTCAGGGAAAGATCGCTTAGGCCGCAGTAGACCCCGTCGTAATTGGCCTGGGTCTCGCCGTGCCGTACCAGATAGAGATTCATGCCGCTCTTCCCCCGTTCATGCCATGACCCCCAGCGCGGCCAGTAAAAACAGCCATTCAAACAGCTCGACGCCGCAGCCGAGGGTGTCGCCGGTCTGGCCCCCCAGGGTACGGTTGATTTTGGCGCGATAGATAAAAGACAGCGCCGCCGCGATAAGCGCCGCCAGGGCGCCGGTGAGACCGGCGATAAGCAGGGTCAGCAGCATGCCGATGAGCAGGGTCAGGGCGAAGGATTCACCGCTGATTTTACCGATATAGACATTGCCGAGGCCGTTCTCGCGGGCATAACGCTGGCGATACATCAGAACGGTGATCAAGGCCCGGCTGATAACCGGGGCGGCAATAATAAAGGGCAGAGCGCCGAGGGGATGCCCGGCCAGGGAGGCCAGGGCCACGGTGCGCAGTCCGACGGAAAAAATCAGCGCCAGGGCGCCGTTGGTGCCGATGCGGCTGTCGCGCATGATCTCCAGCATCTGCTCGCGTTTGCGCGCCGAGAAAATGCCGTCGCAGGTATCCGCCAGTCCGTCGAGATGAAAGGCGCCGGTCACCATGGCGTTGGCCATAACCGTCAGGAACGCCGCCACCGGCGCGCCGAACAGGCGCTGGGCCAGGATGAAGACCAGTGCGCACAGGGTCCCCACCATCAGCCCCACCACCGGTAGCCACATGACGCCGCGGGCATAGGAACTGAGCGGCAGGTCCGCCGTCCAGCGCGCCGGCACCGGCAGGCGCGTCAGAAACTGCATGGCGGCAAAAAGCTGTTTCATTGCACCGCCCCCGGTATGTCTATGTTTTTGCATAATTGTTCCATTACACCGCTCCCTGAATGCCGGCGCCCTTGATATGGACCGGAATGCCGGAAATCACCAGCCAGACGTCCTCGGCGGCGGCGGCCAGCCGCTGGTTGACCCGTCCGGCGATATCCCGGAACCGGCGGGCCAGCAGATTTTCCGGTACGATACCCATGCCCAGTTCGTTGGTGACCAGGATAACCCGGCATGTCGCCTCGGCGCAGGCGGCCAGCAACTGGTCGATCTGGCCGGCGATATGCCGTTCGATGGCGTCGAAATCCATGGCTTCCGGCGGGGGTTCCCCCGCCTCATCAAATAACAGGTTGGTGATAAGGGTAGTGACGCACGCCAGCAGCACCGCGGTGACCTGCGGGTCATGGTCGCGGATAACCTGACGGAGATTCCGGTGCCCTTCCCAGGTCAGCCAGTGGGCGGGCCTATGGCGCCGGTGCTGCTCTACCCGCGCCGCCATTTCCCCATCGGTGACACGGGAGGTGGCGATATACAGCACCGGCCCGTTTTGCCTTTGCGCCAGGATTTCCGCCAGACCGCTTTTGCCGCTGCGGGCGCCGCCGGTAATAAGAATCATATGTCCGCCATAATGCGATAAATACGGGGTATATCGATATGGGCGCGCATCTGCGCCGCCAGGGCGTCGAACGAGCGCTGCTTGCGCTCCTGCCAGCCCATCACCGGCATATTCAGCGGACTGAGCCCCCGCCGCTCCCGCAGGGCGTCCAGCAGTGCCCGGGTGAACGGCGGCGTATCGAACAGGCCGTGGATGTAGCTGCCGGCCACATCGCCCCGTTCATTGATGGCGCCGTCGTCCTGGCGTAACGCCGGCCGTTTTGCCGGGTGAGGCGGGCGAAGGGCCCCCCCCCGCCCCCCGGGTGGGCCCGCCCCTTGTGGTTTTAATACCCGCCGAGGGTAAGCCCGCCGCCGGCGGCGAACACCCCACAGGGCAACGCCAGCCCCTCGGCCTCCACCTGGGTGGTCACCTTGCGCGGTTCGAAATGGGTTTCGCAGTTCAGCAGCCCGAGCCCTTCCGTTTCTTCCAAACCGGATTCGATACCGTCGGTGACCCGCCGGCCCAGCATCTGGAAGCCGCCGCAGATGCCCAGGATCGGCACGCACCGGTCGTGGGCGCCGCGGATCTCTTCATCGATGCCGTTGGCCCGCAAATAGAGCAAATCCCCGAGGGTATTTTTACTGCCGGGAATAATCAGCAGGTCCGGCACGCCAAGAGGGGTACCGCGCTTAACATAGCGCAGCCGCACATCGGGCTGCGCCGCCAGGGCGTTAAAATCGGAAAAGTTGGCGATGTGGGGCAGTTGCAGCACGGCGATATCCAAATCACGCCCCAGGTCCCGGCGGTATTTATCCCCCTGCAGGGCGACGCCGTCCTCGTCTTCCAGCGGTTCGTCAAACCAGGGCATCACCCCCACCACCGGCACGCCGGTGAGGGCTTCTATCTGGGTGATGCCCGGCTGCAGCAGCGCCGGGTCGCCGCGGAACTTATTGATGATCACGCCTTTTACCCGCGTTTTTTCTTCTGGACGCAGCAACGCCAGCGTGCCGTAGATTGCGGCGAACACGCCGCCTTTGTCAATATCCGCCACCAGCAGCACCGGTGCGCCGGCCTGTTCCGCCATGCCCATATTGACGATATCGCGATCCCGCAGATTGATTTCCGCCGGACTGCCCGCGCCTTCCAATACGATAATATCGTTTTCCGCCGCCAGGCTGCGGTAAACTTCCCCTACCCGCTGACGCAGCTGCGGTTTGTATTGGTGGTAATCCATGGCGTCCATATGGCAAAGCGCCTCCCCCATGACGATCACCTGGGATTTCCGATCGCTGGTGGGTTTAAGCAGCCCGGGATTCACCCGCCCGTCCGGTTCGATACCCGCCGCTTCGGCCTGGAATACCTGCGCCCGGCCCATTTCGGCCCCGTCGCGGGTGATCCAGGAATTGAGCGCCATATTCTGCGCCTTGAACGGCGCGGTGCGATGGCCGTCCTGGGCAAAAATCCGGCACAATCCCGCCGCCAGCACGCTTTTACCCACATCGGACGCGGTCCCTTGCAACATGATTGAGAGTGTCATAAAGAATCCTTGGGAAAATGCCGAACCGTCCGGCGACTGCGCGCCTTGGCAAGACGTCTCATGCGCTTTGCGCCGGCCAGCGCTTGTTCACCAGCACGGTGGAGAAATAGGGTAGCACCCGATCCGCCGCCATGTCGCCGAGGGCGCGGAAACACTGCTCCTGCGGCAGCGAGGCATCCGCCATCAGCAGGGCGTGATCCAGCAAATCCAGCCGCCGCAGCAATGCCTGGATACGGGCAAAGCGGCCGTAGACCTTCATCAGCACCACGCAATCATGGGTGAGCAGCGCCTGCTCCAGCGCCTCGTCGTTATCTGTGCAGGCCATGACCGCCAATGACTGGTTTTCCATCGCCAAGGGCACCTGGGCGCGTGCGGCAATACAGGCAAAAGAGGTGACGCCGGGAATAATCTCGATGGCGACGCGGTGCTGCAGGCGCGCCAGCAGGAAGACCCAGGTGCTATAAAGCATGGCGTCGCCGAGGGTGATAAACCCTACCCGTTTCCCGCTCGCCGCGTCGGCGGCCATCTCCTCCGCCACCGTATCCCACGCCGCGTTTTTTTCCGCCTCATTCAGGCTCATGGGAAAATGACGGGATTTAATCTCCACCCGGTGGGAAAGATATTCGCTCACAATACTCAGAGACAGGCTGTCGCCGCCCTTACGCCCCGCCGGCGCATAGAGAATATCCAGGATGCCAAGGGTGCGCGCGCCGCGCACGGTGATGAGATCAGCGGCGCCAGGTCCGGTGCCGATGGCGTAAAGAGTGCCGCTCATAAGGCCGTCTCCTCGGGGATACGATCCAACAGGTGATCGACGAACATCTGCTGGATCAGGGGATTTTCCCCCAGCCCCTGCAGGTGGCAGCGGCAATGATAGCCGGCCTGTTCCAGCCGGCTTTTCCACGAGCCAGGCTCATCGGAAGCCATGTCGTTGACCGCGTGATCGCCGGCCACCAGCATCAGGGGCATCAGATGGACAGTGCGCACCCGCTGTCTTTTCAGGCGGGCAATGACCAAATCCAGGTCGGGATAACTCTCCACCGCCCCCACCAGCGCCGGGATCCCCTCGGCGTCCAGCATATGATCCAGGCAGGCATAAGCGGAGAAAGCCGGATGCCCGGTGCCATGCCCCATGAATACCACCCGTTCATCATCGGCCAGGGACGGCATCTGGGCCCGCAGCGCCCCTATCAGCCGGCCATAATCCCGCTGATGATTGAGCAGCGGCGCGCCGATAAACAGGGCCTCGAAGCGGCCGTCCCAGCCTGAGGCATGGCGGACCAGCTTTTCATATTCATCGCCGTGGATAATATGCAGGGATTGTATCGCCACATCCTTGTAGCCCTGCTGCCAGAGTCTCTCCAGCGCCTGGGCCGGCGTATCGATGATAAGCCCGTCACGCTGCGCGAGTTTGCGCAGCACCATACCGGAGGTAAAGGCGCGAAAAGGGGTCCGGTCGGGAAAGGCCCCGGCGAGGCGCTGCTCGCAGGCGTCGATATTCCGGACGCGCGCGTCGCGGTAGGTGGTGCCGAAACTCACGGTTAATAGCGCTTTTTTCATTGCTTATTCCTTCAGGCTGGCGTCTTCGGCGCAAAGCCACCGATCCAGACGCCGTTCAAATTCGTCCGGCGTGGAAATCACATCCTGCCAGTGCATGACCGGCCGGCGGAGGACCACACAGGGGATATTCTCTTCCAGGCAGGGCCGCACCTTGTCGATATAGCCTCCCTCCCGGCCCGACTCTTTGGTAATCATGACGTCCGGCCGGTAGCGGCGGTATAAGGCCAGGTTCAGCTCGGCGCTGAACGGGCCGGTCATGGCGAGTATCTGATTGACTCCCAGTCCCAGCGCTTCGCACTGTGCGAGGATGTCGGACAAAGGCAGTACGCGGGCGATAAGGGTTTTGCCCGGCAGCAGCCGCACGTAGTCCGCCAATTGCTTGCTGCCGGTGGTCAGCAGCACCCGCGGCCCGAATTGCCCGGCCCGTCCGCAGGCCTGTTCGATGCTGTCCACCGGGAACAGGCTGGGATGGACAATGGCGTCGATGTCGCTGGGCCTTTCATAGCGGGTCAGCGGCACCCCCCGCTGCCGGCAGGCCTCGGCCAGGGTGCGGGATGCCTGTTCCGCATAGGGATGGGAGGCATCGATAACCCGGTGGGCGCAGCGCAGCCACTCCGCCATACCGTCGATATCAAGCCGTCCCACCTGCCGCCCACCCCCCACGTCCTCCGCCAGCGCCTCGCCGGTGGCGGTGGCCACCGACAGGCTGTAGGGCACGCCCCGGCGCGTTAATATCCGGCATAGGGCCAGCGCGTCCGAGGTGCCGCCGAGAATATGGATATTGATACTCACTCTCCTTCCCTCGACCCCGTTTAGTCCGCCGGCTCGAATTGATAGCCGCGGGGGGTAATCATCAGGCCGTCCCGGCAATAGGTGGAGCGGTTGCCGACAATCACCAGGCAGGTCATGTCCACCGGCTCAAAGTCCATGTCGCCGAGGGTGGTGATCCATTTTTCCTGTTTTTTCCGCCCGGCGGCGCGCACCACGCCCACCGGCGTCTCGGCGGGCTTGTAGCGGCGCAGCGCCGCAAAGGCATTGGCCAGATGATCCTTTCGGCCGTTGCTGCGGGGGTTATAAAAACAGATGACGAAATCCGCCTGCGCGGCGCACAGGATGCGTTTTTCAATCACCGGCCAGGGCGTCATCAGGTCGCTGAGGCTGATATGGCAATAATCGTGCATCAGCGGCGCCCCCAGCAGCGAGGCGGCGGCGGTGCTGGAGGTGACGCCGGGTATCAGTTTTATCTGCACGTCCAGCCGCTGCTGGGTGGTCAATTCGAGAATCAGCCCGGCCATACCGTAAATACCGGCGTCGCCGCTGCTGATCAACGCCACTTTGTTGCCCGCGGCGGCCAAATCCAGCGCCGCCTGGCACCGTTCGATCTCTTTGCACATGCCGGTTTTTATCACCTGCTTATCGCCGGTGAGGTGTTTTACCAGGTGGGTGTAGGTTTTATAGCCGACAATGATGTCGGCATCCTGAATGGCGTCAAGGGCCTCCAGGGTCATGGCGCCCTGGTTGCCCGGACCGATACCGATAACATAAAGCATCAGCAGGCTACTCCTAAAGTGATGGTGACGCCTTGGGTGCGCAGCGTGTCGCCCACCAGGCGACCGTTGCTCATCAACCAGGCCACAGGCTGGGACACGCTGCCGATACCGGTAACGCGGCGAACGAATTCGGATACCGGGAAACGCGCCGCCACCGGTTTGAGCACCTCGATGGAGTAGATTTCAAAGGGTACGCAGCATTGGTTGGCGAGATGGCGCAGCGCCGGCTCATCCTGTTTAATGGACACGCTGCCGATGGCGGACAGCGCCAGGGGATCGATATGCTGGCTGGCCAACTGCTGATTAAGCAGGCGCGACACCGTAGACGGCGGGGTATCCCGTCGGCAGCCGATACCGGCCACCACGCAGCGGGGGATCAGTTTATATATCGGCACCGGCAGCGCCGGCACCGTATCCCGCAGGCTGACGTACAGCAATGCGTCCAGCTCCGGCAAGTCGTCCAGATCGGTCACCAGAATCAGGCCGCGAGTATCGCAATACTCCTCGGGCCAGTGCATCTTGACGGCGGCCAGGGAGGTCCGATCCCAAAACAGGCCGACCTTGCCGCCGCTCACCAGCAGCTGATTGAGCTTTTTGCTGTTCTCGCGAAAATCCGTCATGGTGGCGTTCAGCTGCTGCGCCAGCATATCCACCGCCGCCAGCTGATTAACATCGGTGGCGGTGGTAATGACGGGCGCGGCGCCGATAAGACCGGCGATATAGCGGGTCAGCGCGTTGGCGCCCCCCATATGGCCGGACAGCAGGCTGATGGCATGGTGTCCCTGGTCGTCAAGCACCACCACCGCCGGATCGCTGAATTTATCTTTGATAACCGGCGCGATGACCCGCACCGTCAGCCCGGTGGCGCAAATGAAGATCAATGCCGAATACTGGTGGAAGATCTCGGCGACGGTTTGCGACAGGGTGCCGCGAAACGGTTCGAAACCGGGCTCCAGCAGGTTTTGGCTGGTAAAACAGGTCATGGGCAGCCGGGCGGACAATCTTTTGGCCAGCCGTATTCCCCCCGGCGTCAGGCAAAACAGGGCGACCGACTCAGGCTTGACGATATTCATGAGAGAATCCGGCATGATAAAGTTTGGAATAATGGTATTCGTCGCCCATAAAGGCACCGACCAATATCAACGCGGTTTTGCCGATATCCGCCGCCCGGGCCAGGCCGGCGATATCGCTTAAAGTCCCGCGCACGGTTTTCTCTTCCGGCCAGGTGGCCTTGAAAATCACCGCCGCCGGCGTGTCGGCGGGATAGCCCCCGTCCATCAGCCGCCGCGCTACCCGTTCGATGGCCTGCACCGACAGAAAAATCGCCATGGAGGTGCGATGGGCGGCAAAAGACTCCAGAGATTCCAGCGGCGGCGTCGGCGTGCGCCCTTCCATGCGCGTAATAATCAGGCTTTGGGACACTTCGGGCACGGTATATTCCACCCCCATTTGCGCCGCCGCGCCGAGAAACGCGCTGACGCCGGGCACGGTGCTAAAACCGATTCCCAGTTTGGCCAGTTCTTCAATCTGCTCGCGGATAGAGCCGTACAGCGACAAATCGCCGGTTTGCAGCCGCGCCACCAGCCGCCCTTCGGCTATCCCTTTATGCATCCGCCGGATAATGTCTTCCAGGGTCATGCCGGCGCTGTCATAACACTCCGCCTCCGGCTTGCAGTATTCCAGCAGAGCGGGGTTGATCAGGGAACCGGCATAGATAACCACATCCGCCCGGCACAGCAGCCGGTACCCTTTAAGGGTGATAAGCTCCCGGTCCCCCGGTCCGGCGCCGACAAACCACACCAACCGTCGATCAAATGACTCTGTCATACCTTCTCCTTCTGACAGGAAAGAATAAAAGCGGGATTGTTCGGCTTGAAATAGTGACCATTACCCAGACGGACCAGAGACGATACCTGGATTTGGATACAATCGGGCCGGCTAAAACCCCGTAGGGTTAAACTTTTCAGCGCCTCATTGAGGTTTTCCAGCAGGATGAGGTTAATCACCAGCCGTCCCCCCGGCGCCAGCAGATCGCCGGCCCAGAGGATAATCTGTTGAAGATTGCCGCCGCTGCCGCCGACAAAAACGGCGTCGGTCTGACCGGCAAAAGGAAGCGGCAACGGCAGCGGCGCCACGCCCTCGACTACCTGCACCCGGCCAAGGCGGAATTTGTCGCAATTGCGGCGGATCAGGTCCAGGGCCTCGGCGTTGCGCTCTATGGCCGCGACCTTCAGCGCCGGGTAGCGGCAGGCGGCTTCAACGGCCACGCTGCCGGTGCCGGCCCCCACGTCCACCATCACCTGCGCTTGCGCCAGATCCAGCCGCTCCAGCGCTATCTGCCGCACTTCGCGTTTGGTCATCGGCACGGCGCCGCGAATAAAGTCTTCATCTTTCATCAGGGAAACCCGTCCATTTGTCCGCTCCGCTCCGCAACGCGCCATGGCCGGCGGTAAGGTAGTGTTCATCGAGGATCGCCACCACATTCATGTCATATTCCCGCGCCACGCGATCGGGAGACAGAATATGGATACGCTCGTCGGCATAGGAGAGATTTTCTCCCACCGCCAGGGTACGGCGCAGGCCGCGCGACAGGATCTGGCGGGCGATTTCATAGGGTCCGATATGCCGGTCGGTCATCATGGCCACTTTGCCGTGCCGCAGTATAAAATCGAAGTCCGGTTCGCGGCCGTGGCTGCTGGTGAGATAAATATCGTTCATGGACAGCCCCAGGCGCGAGAACAGGTATTGCACCGCGCTGATGCCGGGCACCACCAGCAGCGGCCCGTCCGCATGGCGGCTCAGGTAATCGCCGATGCCGTATAACATCGGGTCGCCGGACGCCAGCACCACCACCCGTTGCTCCCGGTGTGCGGCCAGCCAGGCGGCCAGGGCCGGGAGGGAGGCGTCCAGCAACCGCTTCTCCTGGCGTATTTCCGGGAAGCAGGCCAACTGGCGCGGGCTGCCGATAAGCACGTCGCAGCGTTCAATCAGCTCTCTGGCCCGGGGCGTAAGATAACCCACATCCCCAGGCCCCAGTCCCACCACGCTCAGGCGGCCATCGTTCATCGAAACGCCTCCGTTAATTCCGCCACCGGCCGGCTGCTGCCCAGCACCTGCTGATCGAAAGAGAACAGCAGCGCATCGCAGCGCGGCGGCCGGGGGGAGAAACGCAGCAGCTCGGTCATACGCTCCGCCACCCGCCGGGCAATGGCTGGATAGACCCGCTGCCAGCCGGCATCGTTTATCAGCGCCATCGCCTCCTCGGTGGTAAGGCAGGCCCGCCCCCCGGTGCATCAGTTCAGGGGGGGCGTCGCACAGGGCCAGCCGGGCTACCAGGGTTTCCATCCGCCCGTCGGCGATATGGCTGGGCGTATGGAAAATTCCCGCCGCCACTTTTATAAGTTTACCGAAATGCCCCACCATCAATACCTGCCGGAAGCCCAGCCGCTCGGTCTCTTTGAGCATATAACCGACAAAATTGCTCATGGTGACAACGTCACCTGGATCCAGTCCCAATTGCTCGCGCACAAAACGCTCGCCGTGATTGCCCGGTACCAGGATCACCCGTTCGCGCCCTTCGGCCCGCTTCATGCCCAGCTCCAGCGACAGCGAACTTTTCCAGCTCTCCTCGGACATCGGCGTGACGATGCCGGTGGTGCCGATAATGGAAATCCCCCCCAGGATGCCCAGCCGGCCGTTGTAGGTTTTTCGCGCCCGCTCTTCCCCTTCGGGGGCGAAAATTTCCACGTCGGCGCCGCGCCCGGGACCTATCACCTCGCGCACCGCCGCCTCGATGGTTTGCCGCGGGGTTTTATTGATGGCGGCCTGGCCGATGTCCAGCCCGATACCGTTGCGGGTGACCCGGCCGACGCCGGCGCCGCCGTCAATGACGATAGCCGGGTCGCCGCGCAGGCTGACCCGGGCGAAAATCAGCATGCCGTCGGTGGCGTCCACGTCATCGCCGCCGTCCTTGCGAATGGCCGCGGTGGCCTGTGCCGGGCTTATCAGCGGCCGCTCCACGTTCAGGTGCAGCGTGGCGCCGGACGGAGTGACGATGGAGACGTTGTCGATGATTTGCTGGCGCAGCAGCATCAGCGCGGCCACCTTCGCCGCGGCGGTGGCGCAGGAACCGGTGGTATAGCCCTTGCGATAGGCCTTGCCGTTATGCCAAATCACCTCGTCCATCAGGCCTCCCGCAGCTGATACAAAATGGCGTTGACGATGGCGGCGGCGATATTGCTGCCGCCTTTGCGTCCCAGGGCGGCGATACAGGTGAGGCCGCTTTCCGCCAGCGCCTGTTTGGACTCGGCGGCGCCGACAAAGCCCACCGGCACGCCGATCACCGCTTCCGGCCGGGCGCCGGTGCCCGCGGCCTGGTGCTCCAGCAAACGAAACAGCGCCGTCGGCGCGTTGCCGAACACAAACAGGCTTTTGCCCGGTTCGCTGACGGCCCGGTCCACCGCCGCCATGGAACGGGTAATGCCCTGCCGGCGCGCCTGTGCCGCCACCAGCTCGTCGCCGATAAAACAGTGGATTCGGCAGCCCAGGCGGGTCAGTTCATGCTTATTGATGCCAGACAGCGCCATGGTGGTATCGGTATACAGCGTACATCCGGCCGCCAGGGCGCTGGCGATGCCAGCGGGTGCATCGGCGGAAAAATGCAGGATATCCAGCCAGTCGAAATCCGCGCTGGTATGAATGGCGCGCAGGATGATCTTCTCTTGCCATGGGTCGGAGAAATGAAATCCAGGCCGCTCGCGGGCAATAATGTCCCGGATAATATCGAAACTGGTCTGTTCGATTTGCTGCGGTTGCTTGATATAAGGCATTCTTTTCATCGCTCCGGGCGTTGTTACAGATTCAGTTGCAGATAATGTACCGCGACAATACGCAGCAGGCACAGCAAGACCAGCGTTATGGCGGAAGCCAGGTACATCAGGCGAATGGCGGCGGTAATATCTTCCAGATCGATTTCACGGGTTTCCTCGCCGATCCAGGGTTTTTCCACCCATTCATTGAAATAGCGGTTGGGTCCGCCCAAACGCACCCCCAGCGCCCCCGCCACCGTGGCTTCCGACCAGGCGCAGTTGGGGCTTTTCCAGGCCCGGCGCCCGTCCAGGCGCAGCGCCCCCGCCGACAGCGCCAGCGCTATCCAGCCCAGCCGCGCCGGCAGCCAGTTGGCCAGGTCGTCCAGTTTTGCCGAGACATAACCGATGGCCCGGTATTTCGGCGTGCGGTAACCCACCATGGAATCCAGGGTATTTACCGCCTTATAGGCCATGGCCAGCGGCACGCCGCCGATAAACAGCCAAAACAGCGGCGCGATAACGCCGTCGACGCTGTTTTCCGCCACGGTTTCCACCACCGCCCGCATGATTTGCGGCCGGGATAAATGCTGCGTATCGCGCCCGACGATATAGGAGAGCTGCCGGCGGCTCTCTTCCAGGGTATCCGCCCGCAGGGCGTGATACACCGCCATGGCGGCATCGCGCAGACAGCGGGTGGCCAGCAGGGTATAGGTTAACCAGACCTCCGCCAGCCACTGCAGCCAGGGATTGAACGACAGTAACCGCAACACCAGGTCCGCTATCAGCCAGGTTCCCCCCACCACCGTCAGCCACAGTATGCCGCCGCCCGCATAGAGCATGGATTCGCCGGGGCAACAGCGGCGGATCAGCCGCTGCATTCCGCTGATGGCGTTGCCCATCCAGCGTACCGGATGGGGCCAATGGGGAGGGTCCCCCAGCCACAGATCGAGAAAGTAACCGACAATATAGGCGCTGAGCGTCAACATGCCGCGTCTCCCCGCGCCAAAAGCATACCGGCATCGCTCATGGATATGACCGCCTGTTGAACAGGCAATATCGCAGCAGTCGTCATAATTGCGCGCATCCCAGATCAAGCCAGCGTTTCACCATGGCGGGCCGCTGGTAGAAGTGCACATGCAGATAGCTGGCGAAAATGTTGCCGCCGCCGTACCCGCCCGCCCACTGGTGGACGTCCCCGTTGGCGGCGGTTTTGCTCATGCGAAACAGCGGCGTTTCATCGGTGATGTATTCGGAGTGGTGGAACTCGTGCCCGCGCAGGGTTTCACCCCGGCCCGCCAGCAGATTGTCGCTTAACGACCGGCCTTCACAATAACCGAAGCGTTTAAGCCCCTGGGTCATGCGGCTAAAGCCCTGCAGCAGTCCCACCATGGGATAGCTGGTGCCGTCCTGTACTATCAGCGCCGCCCCCAGATACATCAGGCCGCCGCATTCGGCATAGATGGCGGCGCCGTTCTGTCCGGCGCGCAGCAGCGCCTGGCGCATGGGCCGATTATCCGCCAGCTGGGTCGGGAACATTTCCGGGAAACCGCCGCCGAGGTAGATCATTTGGCAGGGAGGTAACACCCGATCGTGCAGCGGACTGAAACGGATAATTCGTACGCCGATATCCTGCAGCATCCGCAGGTTGTCGGGATAATAAAAATTAAACGCCTCGTCGTCCGCCAGGGCCAGGGTCAGCCTGGAATAACGCTCATGGCCCGGCAGCGCGGGCAGCCGGCCTCCATCGGGGCGGCACTCGGCCAATGCCAGCAATCTATCCAGATCGATATGTTGCTCAACGCCGTCAGCCAACTGCTCCCATTGGGTTTGCCCGCGTTCGGACTCCCGCGCCGGAATCAGCCCCAGATGGCGGGAGGGTAAATTCCAGTCAGGCAATGGCGGCAGGTAACCCAATACCGGCACATTGCAGTAGCGGAGGATGGCGGTTTTGATGAGGTTGAAATGATTTTCCGAGGAAACGCGATTGATAATGACGCCGGCGATATTTACCGCCGGGTCGAACTGCTTGAACCCCAAGACGACTGCGGCCGCCGAGGTGGAAACCGCTTTGCCGTCGATAACCAGT
Source organism: Sodalis ligni (assembly GCF_016865525.2). Taxonomy (NCBI): domain Bacteria; kingdom Pseudomonadati; phylum Pseudomonadota; class Gammaproteobacteria; order Enterobacterales; family Bruguierivoracaceae; genus Sodalis; species Sodalis ligni. Next base: position 3,205,031 of record NZ_CP075169.1, read on the forward strand.
ATCACCGGCACACGCAGCTGCTTGGCCAGGGATGCGCTGCTGCAGAGATCCCCATCGCTGCCCAGCCCGTCGTAAAGACCCATCACACCTTCAATGATACCGATATCGGCATCGGCCATATGACGGTTGAACAGACCGTTCAGCGTTGACGATTCAAGCATATAGGCATCGAGATTGTGCGAGGGAATACCGCTTACCGCCTGATGCCAGCCGGTGTCGATATAATCCGGTCCGCATTTGAAGGGCTGCACCCGCAAACCTCGCCGCGCCAGGGCGCGCAGCAGTCCCAGGGTGAGCAAGGTCTTGCCTGTCCCGCTTTGCGCGCCGCCGATGAGTATCGCTTTCATCTTCATCCCGTTACTCCCCAGAGGCGCCGCTGGGGATTGTCGCAAACAAAGGCTGCGGGAGACTCACTGTCCCGACGGCATTGTTGGGACAACCCGCTTCCCGCCGAAGGAGTTGTTACCGAGCCTATCAAGGCTATGGGCAATCAGGCAGGTTTTCTGGCTTGGCGTCATCCTTCTCCGAACCTTCCCAATCGGCTGAGATCAGTGGTTATCACGGAGTCGTCGGCATCACAGCAGCGGGGGCTGCGGAGGATTTTCACCTCCTTCCCTAACGGCCTTGCGGCACGTTTCACCTGAATGCAAAATGTACTTTTCCACAGCGGCCGGCGGCCCTTGTGAAGCCGGGCAATCGACCGTTGATGACTAATGTAAAGTATTCAAAGGGGAATATACCCCCTTTCGGATCAAAAAAAATGTTCGCGGCGGCGGATTTATTTGGAATTTATCGGACGGCGATAACATTTTTTTGTTACGTCAATTTAAAGAGATAAAATTAATTAAATAAAGCAACGATATCTTTATTTTCCGGCGGCGAAAAGCGCTGTTCACGATAGGCCTGAGGAGTAATACGGTAGGTTTGGCGAAATAACTTGCAAAAGTAGCTTGCCTGAGAAAATCCGAGATTACGGGCAATAGTGGCGATGGGCCAATCGCTTTGTTCAAGCATCTGCCGGGCGCTTTGCATACGCAATTGATTAACATAAGCGTTGAAGCCGATCCCCTGGTATTTCTTGAACAGTTTGCTGAAATAATAGGGACTGAGGTAGACCATCGCCGCCACGTCTTCCAGCCGCAGATCCTCGAAGTAATGATTGTCGATGCAGCGCAACGCTTTTTTCATCTTGCTCTCGTGCTGGCTGGGAACCGCCGTCCGGCGTTCTATCGGCCCGTCGCCGTGCTCCTTGAATACCACCACTTCCAACTGCTGTTTCAGGTAGTTATCCACAATCATTTTCAGCAAATCAGCGGAGGAGATGAGGCGATCGAAATCCACCACCGGAATTTTTTCATAGCTTTCAGTTAATTGATAATCTTTTTGCCAAGCCCTGCTGGTACAGTCCTGCACCGAAGGCAGGGTTACGGTGTCATGCACCCGGACCTGTCCGCATAAGACAAACCCAACCAAATGTCCGCTGATAAGCAGCGGAATGGAGAAGTCGGTCAGGCCGGAGTGGCAGCGGTAAATGCAGGGCTGATTGGATTTTGACGCTTCCAGTCCGCCGCACCTGTCGCTCATACGGCAGCGCCGGCTCATCTCCGGATCCTGGCGCATTAATTGACAAAAAGGGGTGAAGTGATATAAATCCGAGACTTCCTCGCCGTGAATATTCACCACCACAACCGCCAGATTGGTGGCATTAGCGAAATCCTGCGCGATTTTATTTATCAAATCTGAATCCATGAAACTGCCGGAATTCATATTCCCCCCTTTCTTCTTCAAAGCTACCTTAGATTCAATCATTTTTTACCCATTTGATAATGTGCTCCGGTACACAATTATCAAAACGGGGGTTCGATAGCACATAAGGCTAAACGCCGTTTCCCGCCGCGCCGGGAGAACGCCGCAGCTAATAAATAGTAAAACCATAATCAATTTTAAGCGCCCATCGGACTACAGATACCGTCAATGCTGGGTTTGTCGTTTTAAATCAGATAACACTTTTTCGTTATTATTCATTTTCTGTGGAATGAACATTATCAGCTCAGATCATAACTTTTCTTACTTTTCAAGTCGGTTAACTGAATACTGAAACTTCAATTACGGATATTTGCTATGGCTGTTCATTTCCCCCTGACCGGTCACAGCTCGCTTTATTAAATAATCAAACCTAATTTTTGCTATAGCCGCGCCAATCATTTTCGCTATTTATAATGCAGGACGGCCATTAATTTTCACGGCGTTTGGGTATATTTCCAGCCGGACACCCAAAGCATATCAACGATTGGTCGAGGTAACAAAATGCAACAAGAAGCCCTGGGTATGGTTGAAACCAAAGGTCTCACCGCCGCCATCGAAGCGGCCGATACGATGGTGAAGTCGGCCAATGTCGTGTTGGTCGGTTATGAAAAAATCGGCTCCGGTCTGGTTACGGTGATTGTACGCGGCGACGTAGGGGCAGTGAAAGCCGCCACCGACGCCGGCGCCATGGCCGCGGCCAACGTCGGCGAAGTGGTGGCGACCCATGTTATTCCGCGCCCCCACGGGGATGTGGAGAAGTTTTTGCCGAAAGGAATACGTGAATGAACACCGATAAAGCCATTGAGGAGATTTTGGCTAAGGTGATGGAAAAAATCGGTGAAGGCGCCACGGCGTCTCCTTCTCACACACCCTTGGATAAAGGTCCGGATATGTCGGAGAAAACCTGTAACCTGACTGAATTTGTGGGTACGGCCATCGGCGATACCATTGGCCTGGTGATTGCCAATGTCGACAGCGAGGTGCTGTCGGCGATGAAGCAGGAAAAACATTACCGCTCCATCGGCATTCTTGGCGCACGTACCGGCGCCGGTCCGCAGATCATGGCGGCGGATGAGGCAGTGAAAGCCACCAACACCGAAGTGGTCAGCATTGAGCTGGCGCGCGATACCAAAGGCGGCGCCGGCCACGGCTCTTTGATTATCTTTGGCGGTGAAGATGTCTCCGATGTCAAGCGGGCGGTGGAAGTGGCGCTCAAGGAACTGGATCGGACGTTTGGCGACGTTTACGCCAATGACGCCGGCCATATCGAACTGCAATACAGCGCCCGCGCCAGCTATGCGCTGGAAAAGGCCTTCGGCGCGCCCCTGGGCAAAGCCTGCGGCGTGATTGTCGGCGCGCCCGCCGCCATCGGCGTGGTGATGGCCGATACGGCGGTGAAATCCGCCAATGTGGATGTGGTGGCCTACAGTTCCCCCGCCAAGGGCACCAGTTTTAGCAACGAAGTCATTCTGGTGGTATCCGGCGATTCCGGCGCGGTCCGTCAGGCGGTGATCTCCGCCCGTGAAATCGGCAAAACGCTGCTCGGTACGCTGGGCGCCGCGCCGCAAAACGATCGCCCGTCTTATATCTGATTCCTTAGGGGGGATGGCATGAAATCCAAGCGATTTGAAGCATTGGCGAAACGGCCGGTTAACCAGGACGGATTCGTCAAAGAGTGGGTGGAAGAAGGCTTTATAGCCATGGAAAGCCCCAACGATCCCAAGCCGTCCATCAAGATAGTCAACGGCAAAATCACCGAACTGGACGGTAAGCCTCGCGAGCAGTTTGATCTGATTGATCATTTTATCGCCAACTACGGCATCAACCTGCCCCGCGCCGAAGAAGTCATGGCGATGGACTCGGTGAAACTGGCCAAGATGCTGTGCGATCCGAATATATCGCGTGGGGATATCATTCCGCTCACCACCGCCATGACGCCGGCAAAAATCGTCGAAGTGATGTCGCAAATGAACGTGGTGGAAATGATGATGTCGATGCAGAAAATGCGTGCTCGCCGTACTCCGTCGCAACAAGCCCACGTGACCAATATTCAGGATAACCCGGTACAAATCGCCGCTGACGCCGCTGAAGGCGCGTTCCGCGGTTTCGATGAACAGGAAACCACCGTGGCGGTGGCGCGCTACGCGCCGTTTAACGCCATCGCGCTGCTGGTAGGCTCGCAAGTGGGCCGTCCCGGCGTATTGACGCAATGCTCGCTGGAGGAAGCCACCGAACTGAAGCTGGGCATGCTGGGCCATACCTGTTATGCGGAAACCATTTCCGTCTACGGTACCGAACCGGTATTCACCGACGGCGACGACACGCCGTGGTCAAAAGGCTTCCTGGCCTCTTCTTATGCCTCCCGCGGTTTGAAAATGCGCTTTACCTCCGGCTCCGGCTCGGAAGTGCAAATGGGCTACGCCGAGGGCAAATCCATGCTGTATCTGGAGGCGCGCTGTATTTTCATCACCCGCGCCGCCGGCGTGCAGGGGCTGCAAAACGGTTCGGTCAGCTGTATCGGTATTCCGTCCGCGGTGCCCTCGGGCATAAGGGCGGTGTTGGCGGAGAACCTGATTTGTTCTTCTCTTGATTTGGAATGCGCGTCCAGCAACGACCAGACCTTTACCCACTCCGACATGCGCCGTACCGCCCGTCTGCTGATGCAGTTCCTGCCGGGAACCGACTTTATCTCCTCCGGTTATTCCGCCGTGCCGAACTACGACAATATGTTCGCCGGTTCCAATGAAGACGCGGAGGATTTCGATGACTACAACATCCTCCAGCGGGACTTGAAGGTGGACGGCGGCCTGCGGCCGGTGCGGGAAGACGAGACGGTGGCCATCCGCAATAAAGCGGCGCGGGCGCTGCAGGCGGTATTTGCCGGCATGGGCCTGCCGCCCATTACCGATGAGGAAGTCACCGCCGCCACCTATGCCCACGGCTCAAAAGATATGCCGCCGCGCAATAAGGTGGAAGACATCAAGTTCGCCCAGGAAATCATCGAAAAGAACCGCACCAGCCTGGAAGTGGTGAAAGCCCTGGCGGAGAACGGTTTCCCCGATGTGGCGCAAAGCGTGCTGGATATGCAAAAGGCCAAGATCGCCGGCGACTATTTACACACCTCGGCCATCATCATCGGCAAGGGCCAGGTGCGGTCGGCGGTGAACGATATCAACGATTATGCGGGTCCGGCCACCGGATACCGTTTGGAAGGCGCGCGGTGGGAAGAGATCAAAAACATTCCCAATGCGCTCGATCCCAACGAATTGGGCTAAAAGGCGGCCATAATGGAAATTAACGAAACGCTGTTGCGGCAGATCATCGGCGACGTATTAAACCAGATGCAGACCGGGGACAACCCTATCTCCTTTGCGCCCTCGCCCGCCGCCGGAAACGGCCCTGCCGCCGGCGCCTCCAGAGGCGCCGCAGGCAACAGTATCACCGCTAACGGCATTCCCGGCGACAACATTCCCGGCGATAAACAGCCCAACGGCTTTTTAACCGTCATCGGCGACGCCAAACCCGGCGCCCGCAAGGATGAAGTGGTCATCGCCGTCGGACCGGCGTTCGGCCTGTCGCAAACCACCAATATCACCGGCGTGCCGCACCAGCGGATTCTGCGGGAGCTGATTGCCGGCATTGAGGAAGAAGGGATCCGCGCCCGGATCATCCGCTGCTTTAAATCCTCCGACGTGGCCTTTGTGGCGGTGGAAGGCAATCGGCTCAGCGGCTCCGGTATCTCGGTGGGCATTCAGTCCAAAGGCACCACGGTTATCCATCAGCGCGGCCTGCCGCCGCTGTCGAATCTGGAGCTGTTTCCCCAGGCGCCGCTGCTGACGCTGGAAACCTATCGCCTGATCGGTAAAAACGCCGCCCGCTATGCCAAAGGCGAATCGCCTGATCCGGTGCCGACCCTCAACGATCAGATGGCCCGGCCCAAATACCAGGCCAAGTCGGCGGTGCTGCATATCAAAGAAACCAAATATGTAGTGACGGGTAAACAGCCGCAGGAACTGCGCGTCGCGCTCTGAACGCCGCCATGTCACCTGTCTCAACGTGGACCGCTCCCGGCGGGAGCGAATAAAGGTAACGACGATGAATGCACAAGCAATTGAAACCCTGGTGCGCGACGTGCTGGCGCGCATGAACAGCCAGGATACGGCGCCCGAGGCGGCGGTCCCCACCACGGCGGGCCGCGTTCGCGCCGGCGGGGCGGACTATCCGCTGGCGAATAAACATCCGGAGTGGGTAAAAACCGCCAGCGGCAAAACCCTGGACGATTTGACCCTTGAAGGCGTGCTGAGCGGGAAGGTCACGGCCCAGGACGTGCGCATTACGCCGGAAATACTCCGCATCCAGGCGGATATCGCCCGCGCCGCCGGCCGTGGTTTGCTGGCAATGAACTTTGAACGCGCCGCCGAGCTTACCGCGGTGCCGGATGAGCTGGTGCTGGAAATCTACAATGCTTTGCGCCCTTTCCGTTCCAGTAAAGAAGAACTGCTGGCTATCGCCGATGAGCTGGAGAGCCGCTATAACGCCGCCATCTGCGCCGGTTTCGTGCGTGAAGCCGCCGAACTTTATGTCCAGCGCAAAAGCTGAAAGGCGACGATTAACCACAGATCACCAACGACAGATCTTCAACTACAGATTTTTAACGACAGGATGACCGGCGGGCGGAGCGACTCATGGTTTATATCGTAGGTGTGGATATCGGCAACTCGTCCACCGAGGCGGCGCTGGCTAAAGTCTCCCCGGCGGGAGCCCCGCTTTATCGCCAGTTCATTGACCCAGACCACCGGGATCAAAGGCACCAAACGCAACCTGTCGGGCATTTTGCAAGCGCTGAACAGCGTGGTGGCGCAGGCCGGCATAGCCCTGGGGGATGTGAGCACCATCAGGCTGAACGAAGCGACGCCGGTAATCGGCGATGTGGCGATGGAAACCATCACCGAAACCGTGATAACCGAATCCACCATGATAGGCCATAACCCGAAAACCCCCGGCGGGCTGGGCCTCGGCGCCGGCATTACCATTGGCTTCGGCGAACTGCTGTCCCGTACCCCGGACCAGCCCTATATCGTTGTCGCACCGGCCGAGCTGGATTTCGCCGATATCGCCGCCATGATCAACGCGGCGGTAAAGGCCGGTTTCCGGATTACCGCGGCGATACTGCAACGGGATGACGGCGTACTGGTGAGCAACCGGCTGGATAAACCCCTGCCCATCGTGGACGAAGTGCTGCATATCGACAGGGTCCCGCTGGGCATGCCGGCGGCGGTGGAAGTGGCGGCCCAGGGCAAGGTGATTACCCAGCTTTCCAATCCTTATGGCATCGCTACCGTCTTTAATCTCACCGCCGACGAAACCCGCGCCATCGTACCGGTAGCCCGCTCGTTAATCGGCACCCGCTCGGCGGTGGTGGTGAAAACCCCCAAGGGCGATGTCAAGGCGCGCACCATTCCGGCCGGGCACCTGGAGCTGTATGCCGGTAACCGCATAATCCGCATCGACGTTCACCAGGGGGCGGAAAAAATCATGAGCGCGGTGTCCGCCCTCGGCAGGCTCGACAATGCCGGCGGCGAATCCGGCACCCATATCGGCGGCATGCTGGAGCAGGTGCGCCAGACCATGGCGGAACTGACCAATAAAGAGCCGGCGGCGATAGCTATCCAGGACCTGCTGGCGGTGGATACCTTTGTGCCGGTGAACGTCAAGGGCGGTCTGGCGGGGGAGTTTTTTATGGAACAGGCGGTGGGCATCGCCGCGATGGTGAAATCGGATCGCCTGCAAATGGAGGATATCGCCCGTGCGCTGCAAGGCCAAACCGGAGTACGCGTCGCCCGCGGCGGCGCGGAGGCGGAAGCGGCCATCCTCGGCGCGCTGACCACCCCGGGCACCCGGCCGCCCCTGGCTATTCTTGATTTAGGCGCCGGCTCTACCGATGCCTCGATTATCAATGGCGACCGCCGCATCGTCGCTACCCATCTGGCGGGGGCCGGAGACATGGTAACGCTGCTAATCGATTCGGAGCTGGGGCTGGAACAGCGCCAACTGGCGGAGGACATCAAAAAATCCCCCCTGGCCAAAGTGGAGAGCCTGTTTCATATCCGCCATGAGGACGGCAGCGTGCAGTTCTTCGATACCGCCCTGCCCCCGGCGGTGTTCGCCCGGGTGGTGGTGGTCAAGGAGGACGGGTTGGTGCCCCTGCCCGGTGATATGGCGCTGGAAAAGGTCCGGCTGGTGCGCCGCGCCGCCAAGGAGCGGGTGTTTGTCACCAATGCCCTGCGGGCGCTGGCCCAGGTCAGCCCCACCGGTAATATCCGCGATATTCCCTTTGTGGTGCTGGTGGGCGGGTCGTCGCTGGATTTCGAGATCCCGCAGTTGATAACCGACGCGCTGGCCCGCTACGCCCTGGTGGCGGGTCGCGGCAATGTTCGCGGCACGGAAGGACCGCGCAATGCCGTCGCCACCGGTTTGGTACTGTCCTGGAACCGGGAAGGCGCGTCATGAGCCTGACTGAAATGACCCGGCCGGCCATTTTGCTGCTGGCCGATACGGCGGCAAAACGGCCGGGGTGGCGGCAACTGCTGCTGGGCATGGAGGAAGAAGGTATTCCTTTCGTCATCAACGACATGGACCAGCAGGCTATGCCGCTGGCGGATCGGGCCCATCTGGCCGCATCGGTTTCACCGCTGTCGGTGGGCATCGCAGTGGGCACGGAAGATATCGCGGTGCACGATCCCCATTTGCCCGCCCACCAGCCGCTGTTTGTGCTGACGCGGTATCCAAGCCGCCCGGCGGAGGAAATCCGCCGGCTGGGCTGCAATGCGGCGCGGCTGGTGAAAGGTCTACCGTTCAAATAATACCGGGCAACACGCCTTTTTTGCGTCGCCCTAAACAGGAGAGAAGTGATGAATAACGCGTTGGGACTAATCGAAACCAAAGGTCTGGTGGGCGCCATTGTGGCGGCGGATGCCATGGTCAAATCGGCCAATGTTCAACTGGTGGGCTATGAGAAGATCGGATCGGGCCTGGTCACGGTCATGGTGCGCGGCGATGTCGGCGCGGTCAAGGCGGCGGTGGATGCGGGCGCGGCGGCGGCGGAGGGCGTGGGCAACGTTATTTCCACCCACGTTATTCCCCGGCCCCATTCGGACGTGGAGGGTTTCCTGCCGAAATCCGCTCCGGTATCGGGTGAATAAGCCGGAGGCGGCGGTATGAAAACCTCCCTGGGTTTACTTGAAGTCGCCGGCCTGGCGCTGGCGGTCAAGGCGGCGGACCGCATGGTCAAAGCGGCCGACGTCAAGATAACCGGCATCGAGAGAACCAACGGCTCCGGCTGGATGCTGGTGAGCGTGACCGGCGACGTGGCCTCGGTCAAGGCGGCCATTACGGACGGCGCGGCGCTGGCCCGCCTTGAGCACGGCTGGGGGGCGGACCGGGTGATTGCCCGCCCCGCCGCCGCTCTGGCGAGCTGGATAGCGCCCAAGGGCGCATCCGCGGTTTCGGAACAGGAGACCGGCGATACCGAACCGTCGCCGCCAGGGCCGGCGCCGGCCCACAGCGAGTCGGCGGCCATTCCCGCGCCGGCGGCCGGCTGTAATCTATGTCATGACCCGGCGTGTACGCGGCGTAAAGGCGAACCCCGCGGGGCATGTCTTCACTATGCGCTTCACCATGCGCAAAGAGGCGACCTGTGATGGAAACCCTGGAACTGCGGTCTCTGGTGGAAAACGTACTGCTCGATATGCAACGGCGGCCCATACCGCTGGGCATCTCGAACCGGCATTTGCATTTATCCCTTGAGGATTACGAGCATTTATTTCCAGGCCGTCCCCTGATTTTCAAAAAGGATTTGTATCAGCCGGGCCAGTTCGCCTCCGAACAGGTGGTTGACCTGGTGGGCCCCAAAGGCCAGCTAAAAAATGTGCGTATTCTCGGCCCGCTGCGCGGCAGGTCGCAGGTGGAAATTTCCCGCACCGATGCCCGTTTGCTGGGCCTTGACGCTCTGCTGCGGTTGTCCGGCGACTTACAGGATACCCCGGCATCCGGCTGGTGAGCGCCAGCGGCGAAATGGCATTGCCCCATGGCGTCATCGTGGCGCAACGGCATATCCATATGTCGCCCCTGGATGCGCTGCTGTTCGGCGTCAAACAAGGTGATCAGGTGCGGGTTGCGCTGCGTGGAACCGGCCGCGGGCTGATATTCGACGACGTGGCGATTCGGGTGGGCGAGCATATGCGCTTGAAATGCATATCGACACCGACGAGGCGAACGCGGCGGATGCCGGTGCCGCCGGCGCATCGGCGGTGCTGGTGGAGCGCTGAGCATGGCCGCCGAACTGATGCAGCGGCAGGATGCTACGCCGGGCACGGATGCCGGGCCGGCGCGGGAGCAATGGATAGCGGAGTGCGTGGCGCGGGTGATAGCCCGTTTGCAGTTGCGTCGGCACGCCGAACTGGTGCTCACCTTGGCGTCGCTGGCGCGGGAGTGGTCGGATGACGCCCCCCTGGGCCATGCCCGTCTGCGCGTCACGCACACCACAGCGGCTTTTTTGCGCCGGCTGGCCGCCGGCACGGAAGAGGACGCGGCCATGGACGTGCTGCGCCAGGCCTGGCGTTGCGGTTTAATCGTAACCCTGGAGCTCGATCCGGCAGAATTCGGCCGGCTGCCGGTAAGCGGATTGGCGCGCCTGCCGCTGCGTTATTGCACCGCTGACGGCATGGCGGTGCATTTACTGGCCCGCCGGGTGGCCGGCTACGCCGATATCGCAGCCCTGTCGCCGGGTTATCTGGTGCTGGCCCGCGCCGTGCTGCTTACCGCGCTGGCCAGGGACGAGGCAGCTAAACGAGGTCTTCAACTTTACAGGCAGGAGTAAACATGCAATTGGCGCGCGTTATCGGCTCGGTGGTCTCGACCCAGAAATCCCCTTCGCTGCTGGGCAAGAAATTGATGGTGATCGAACCGGTCAACGCAGACGGTTCCTCTCCCGCCGGCATCTACCAACAGGAAGTGGCGGTGGATTCCGTCGGCGCCGGGGAAGGCGAGATCGTGCTGGTGGCGCGCGGCGCCTCGGCGCGGTGGGTTTTTGCCGAACCGAACCAGGCCATCGATTTGGCCATTGTCGGCATCATCGACAGTTTTGTTCCTTAACGAGGTATAAGGAGCTGGCATGAGCATTTATACCAAAACCGGCGATAACGGCACCACATCCCTTATCGGCGGGCAGCGGCTGAAAAAGTATCACCCGCGGGTTGAGGCCTACGGCACGGTGGACGAGCTTAACGCCTGCCTGAGCGTGGCCGCCCGGCAGATGGAGGATCCGCTCAACCGGCAACGGGTGCTGGAGATACAACATCAGCTGTTCTGGCTGGGGGCCGAACTGGCGGACGCCCAGCCGGAGCAACGGAACGCCGTGGTGCAGCGTATCGGCGCCGAGCACATCGAGCGGCTGGAACACACTATCGATCGCTGCATGACGGCGCTGCCGCCGGTGAGCGGTTTTGTCTTGCCCGGCGATACGCCGGCGGGCAGCCAGCTTCATTTGGCCCGCACCGTGGCGCGGCGGGCGGAGCGGCTGGTGGCGCGGTTGGCGGACGAGGCGACGATCCGCCCTGAAGTGCTGCGCTACCTTAACCGGCTGTCGGATTGCCTCTACGCCCTGGCGCGCAGCGAAGATCAAAACGGAAAAAACGAGGCGGTCATCGGCGAAGTGATGCGGCGCTATCTGGCGGCGGCCGGCGTTGAACAAACCATTGCCGATGGAGAAAGTTCATGGCGTCGCGACAAACCGGGGACCTTTCTGGAAAGTGACGTTATCGCCTGGCCGAATGCCCGGCATCACGACACATCGCAATCCGGCACGAAAAGCCGCTATCTCATTGAGCAAAGCAGTCCGCTGCCGCCGTCTGCTCCTCTGAGCACATCGGATGGTCCTGATTTCGCCCTGGTGCACGGTCTGATGCGGGCGGTCCTGGACGCGGCGCGGGAGCTGGCGGTGGCGGTGGTGATATCCATCGTCGATCCCCACGGCAATCAGGTTATGACCTATCGTATGCCCGATGCGCTGCTGGCCTCGCTGGAGCTGGCGCCGAAAAAGGCCTTTAGCGCCGTGGCGCTGAAAACCGCCACCCACAATCTCGCTCCGGCGGTACAGCCGGGGGCCGCGCTTTATCAACTGGAAGCCTCGATGGGCGGCAAGATTGTCACCTTCGGCGGCGGCTATCCGCTCTATCGCGCCGGCCGGCTGGTGGGCGGGCTGGGCATCAGCGGCGGAACCGTCGACCAGGACCGGCAAATCGCCCAACGGGCCATCACGCAATGTCATGTGGGGAAAGAGTAATGAATAGCAATGAACTGGAAACGCTGATCCGGACCATCCTGAGCGAAAAGCTCGAACCCGCCCGGCGGGATAATACTACCTCGGCGCTGTTCGATGATGTGGATCAGGCGGTAGGCGCCGCCCGTGCCGCTTTTCTCACCTATCAGCAATGTCCGCTGAAAACCCGCAGCGCGGTGATAGCCGCCCTGCGCCGCGAACTGGCGCCCCATCTGCAAGCGCTGGCGGAACGCGGCGCCGAGGAGACCGGCATGGGCAAGGTGGAGGATAAGCTGCTGAAAAACCGCGCAGCGCTGGAAAACACCCCTGGCGTTGAGGACCTGGTGACCACCGCGTTTACCGGCGATGAAGGCATGGTGCTGTTCGAATATTCGCCGTTCGGCGTCATTGGCGCGGTAGCCCCCAGCACCAACCCCACCGAAACCATCATCAATAACTGTATCAGCATGCTGGCGGCCGGCAACACCGTTTTTTTCAGCCCGCACCCCGGCGCCAAAAATGTATCGTTGTGGCTCATTGAACAAATTGAAGCCATTATGTTCACTGCCTGCGGTATTCATAACCTGGTGACCTGCCTGCGCGAACCGGGCTTCGAGTCGACGCAGCAAATGATGAAACACCCCGACATCGCCCTGCTGGCCGTTACCGGCGGTCCCGGCATCGTCAATATGGCGCTGCACAGCGGCAAAAAGACTATCGGCGCCGGCGCCGGCAATCCGCCGAGCCTGGTGGACGAAACCGCGGTTATCGATAAAGCCGCCCAGGATATCGTCAGCGGCGCGTCGTTTGATTACAATCTGCCCTGCACCGCCGAAAAAAGCCTGATTGTGGTGGAAAGCGTGGCCAATGCGCTGCTGGCGGAAATGCAAAAATGCGGCGCCATGCTGATAACCGGCGGCGAAAACATCGATAAGCTGCGCCGGCTGGCCATCATCGACGATCACGCCAATAAAGCGGCGGTGGGAAAAAGCCCCGCGGCATTATTGAAAATGGCCGGGCTGCCGGTGCCGGATAAAGCGCCGCGCCTGCTGCTGGCGGAAGTGCCCGCCGATGACCCGCTGGTAATGGTGGAGCAACTGATGCCGATCCTGCCGATGGTTCGGGTACGGGATTTCGACGCCGGACTGCAATTGGCGCTGAAGGTTGAAGGCGGCCTGCACCATACCGCCACCATGCATTCGCAAAACGTCTCGCGCCTGAATAAAGCGGCACGGCTGCTGCAAACCTCGATATTTGTCAAAAACGGTCCCTCCTATGCCGGGATCGGCGTCGGCGCCGAAGGTTTCACTACCTTCACCATCGCCACGCCTACCGGCGAAGGCACCACGTCGGCGCGCAATTTCGCCCGCCACCGCCGCTGCGTCCTCACCAACGCGTTTTCAATCCGTTGAGGGCCATACGTTGAGCAAAAAAGGTAAAGCCATGAAACGTTTTTGGATCCCAACGCGGGTCTACAGCGGCACCGACAGCCTGGACCAGTTGGAGCGGTATCGCGGCAAGGACGTCTGGGTGGTGTGCGACGCGTTCCTGGCCCGGAGCGACGCCATAACGCGCCTGACGGCGCATCTGGACGCCGATCGGGTCAGCCTGTTCAGCGATATCATGCCCGATCCCCCCATCACCACGGTGGTGGCGGGAATCAGCCTGCTGCAGGCCATCAAACCGCAGGTGGTGATAGGTTTCGGCGGCGGCTCCGCCATTGACGCCGCCAAAGCCATGGTCTTTTTCGGCCGCAAGCTGGGCATCACCATTGAAACTTTTATCGCGATTCCCACCACCAGCGGCACCGGCTCTGACGTTAGCAGCGCCAGCGTGATAAGCGATCCGGCGCTGGGGGTAAAATATCCGCTGTTCGACGAGGGGATTTATCCCGATATCGCCCTGCTGGACCCCCAATTGACGGTATCGGTGCCTCAGTCAGTGACCGCCAATACCGGCATGGACGTCCTGACCCACGCCATCGAAGCCTATGTCTCCACCGGCGCCAGCGATTTCAGCGATGCGCTGGCGGAAAAGGCCGCCCAACTGGTGTTCCATTTTTTGCCCGCCGCCTGCCGCAAGGGAGATTGCCTGCCATCACGGGAAAGGATGCACAACGCCGCTACGTTGGCCGGCATGGCGTTCAGCCAGGCCGGGCTGGGCATGACCCATGCCATCGCCCACCAGTTCGGCGGCCAGCTGCACGTGGCGCACGGCTTGGCCAATGCATTGCTGTTAACCGAGGTGATCCGCTTTAACAGCCGGGATACCCGGGCGACGAAAAAATATGCCCGCCTGTCCCGGTTATGCGCGCTGGCGCCCTGGCAAAGCGACGACCGGGCCGCCTTGCAGCAGTTACTCAATCACATCGCCCAGATGAAACGCGAAATCGGCATTGCCCCGTCGTTAAGCGCCTTATCACTGGGGAGTGAAAAAATACGCCTCGCCAGGCCGGCGATGGTAAGCGCGGCATTACATGACGCTACCCTTGCCACCAATCCGCGTCCGGTAGCGGACAGGGATATCGAGGCGATAATAGACGCCGTTGTTTAGCTCAAAAGCAGGCCAACATGAATACCGATGGTAAAACCGAACGCGTGATTCAGGAATATGTCCCCGGCAAACAAATCACGCTGGCGCATTTAATCGCCAATCCCAATAAAGATATTTATAAAAAGCTCGGCCTGAATGAAGATGACGATGCCATCGGTATTCTTACCATCACACCCAGCGAAGGGTCGATTATTGCCAGCGATATCGCCACCAAGTCCGGCGCGGTAAAAATCGGCTTTATCGATAGGTTTACCGGCGCGGTGATTATTTGCGGCGACGTCTCGTCAGTGGAGTATGCCCTAAAGCAGGTGATATATACCCTGGGGGACGTAATGAAATTCACGCCCTGCCCACTGACCCGGACCTGAGGAATGAAACGTTTGCTGCTGCTGGGACCGAGCCGGTCGGGGAAAACCACCTTATTGCAGTGTTTACGCGGCGAGCCGCTGGTGTACCGGAAAACCCAGTCAATGGTCTATTTGGACGACGCCATCGACAGCCCCGGAGAATATATCGAGCACCGCCATTTCTATAATGCGCTGCTCTCCAGCGCCTATGAAGCCGACGTGGTGGGGCTGGTGCAAAACCTTGACAGTGAAAATGGTTATTTCTCACCCATGTTTGCCACCCTGTTTAATAAACCGGTTATCGGCATCATCACCAAGATGGATATTCCGGTAAGTGAAAAACAGCGGGAATTTATTATTTATCAATTAAAGCAGGCCGGCGCAGATCCGCTTTTCTGCGTATCGGCCACGGGGCGGAAAGGTTTAACGCCGCTGCTGACGTATCTGAAATAATATTTCGGAGCAACAGATGACACACCTTATTTTGGCGGTTAATTCCGGCAGTTCCTCGCTTAAATTTGAATTATTTTCCATGCCGGATGAAATCACCCTGGCTAAAGGGCTGTTTGAACGGTTGGGCACCGGCAGCGCGTTATTTACCCTGCAAGCCGACGGCAATAAATACCGGGTCACCCTGCCCATCAGCAATCATCAGCAGGCGGCGGATTATCTGCTGGATGCGCTGGTGAAGCACGGCATCGTCACCTCTCTGGCAACCATCGGCGGCGTCGGCCACCGCGTCGCCCACGGCGGCGAATATTTCAAGGATTCAGCGCTGATCGACCCGTCGTCGCTGGCGGAAATTGAAAAACTCGGTGATTTGGCTCCCAGCCATAATCCCATCAATGCCCGCGGCATCAGAGCATTTTCCCGACGGCTGCCGCAGGCGGTAACGGTGGGGGTGTTCGACACCTCGTTTCATCAGACCCTTGGCGAAGCCGGCTATCTCTACCCGCTCCCCTACCGCTATTATGCGGATTACGGTATCCGCCGCTACGGTTTTCACGGCACCAGTCATAAATACGTCGGCGAAACCTGCGCCCGCCTGATGGGCCGGGACAGCCGGCAGTTACGGATGATTTCCTGCCACCTGGGCAACGGCGCCAGTCTGTGCGCTATTCAAAACGGGCTTTCGGTGGCCACCACCATGGGATTTACGCCCCTGGCCGGGCTGATGATGGGCACCCGCTGCGGCGATATCGATCCATCGATTTTGCCGTTTATCGCCGAACGGGAAAATAAATCTGCACAACAATTGCTTGAGATCATGAATAACCAGTCCGGATTGCTTGGGATATCGGGAATTTCAAATGACTGTCGTGATATTGTAAACGCCGTTACGGCCGGTCATCACCGCGCCGAACTGGCGCTAACCATGTTTACCGATCGGATCCGCAGCGCTATGGGCGGGTATGCCGCGCACATGGGCGGACTTGACGCGGTCATTTTCACCGCCGGGATTGGCGAAAATTCCGCCGAGATTCGCCGGCGGGTATGCCGTAATCTCGGATTCTTCGGCATCCGGTTGAACGAGGATAAAAATCAGCGCCATGAGACGTTTATTCAGCAGGACGGGGCGCCGGTAACCGTAGCGGTAATCCCCACCCATGAAGAGTTGATGATCGCCCGCGACGTTCTGCGGGTCGGTCTTTGTTAATAATCAGTGCAATAATAGACGGTGCAAATCAAGAGGTGCGGCATGTCGGGTAAGGTTTGGCTGGTGGGCGCCGGTCCGGGCGATCCGGGACTGATGACGGTGATGGGGATGCAGTGTCTGCGCCAGGCGGACGCGGTGGTATACGATCGCCTGGTGAACCCCGTGCTGCTTAAGGAGACCGCCCCTCACTGCGTGTTGATAGACGTGGGCAAGCGAGCCGATCACCACCCGATCCCCCAGGAACAGATTAATGCCATTTTGATAGAACAGGCCGGACTGGGTCGCAAGGTGGTGCGCCTGAAAGGCGGCGACCCCTTTGTTTTCGGGCGCGGCGGCGAAGAAGCCGAAGCCTTGGCCCGCGCCGGCATTGCCTGCGACGTGGTGCCGGGCATTACCTCGGCCATCGGCGGCCTGGCCCGGGCCGGTATCCCGGTTACCCACCGTGATTTCGCCTCGTCTTTCCATGTGATAACCGGCCATCTGCGCGATGGAAAAGATCCCCATAACTGGCGGCTGCTGGCGCAGCTGGAGGGCACGCTGGTTATTTTGATGGGCATGTCGCGACTGGCGGATATTTGCCGGCAGTTGATGGATCACGGACGGGCAGCCGACACCCCGGCGGCGGTGGTGATGAACGCCAGCCATCCCGAACAGCGCATGGTGCTGGCCACCCTGGCGACGCTCCCGGAGCAATCCCGCCTGGCCGGATTGGGGGCGCCGTCGCTGATCGTTATCGGCGAGGTGGCCTCGCTGGCGCTGCTGCAAATGATGTAAGGAGTGTTCTACTATGGCGGATCCCGGTCAGCACGGCGGAAACGTGCTGGAAACGGCGTTAAAACTGGGCATCGATGCAAATTCTCTCACCGATTTCAGCGCCAATATCAATCCCCTCGGTATGCCGGCGCGCCTGCGCGAGGCCTTGGCGGCACAGCTGGCGCTGGCGGAGCGCTACCCAGACCCTTTATACCGCCGCTTGCACCAGCGGCTCGCACGGCATCATGGCTGTCCCGAATCCTGGATACTGGCGGGCAACGGCGCCACGGAGCTTATCTTTGATCTCGCTTGCCTGCTGCGACAGAAAACCGTACTGCTGCTGACGCCGGGCTTTGCCGAATACCGCCGCGCCCTGCAGTGGATGGAATGCCGCATCGTGGACTATCCGCTGGCGGAGCAAGACGATTTTCGCCCCGATCACCGTTTACTGTCGGCCCTGCGGCCGGGTATTCACGCCCTGTTCCTGTGCACGCCCAATAATCCCACCGGCCAGTTAATCGAACCCGATCTGCTGCTGGCAATCGCCCGGCGCTGTCAGGAACAGAATATTTTGCTGGTAATTGATGAAGCGTTTATGGATTTTATTCCCGACGCTGTCGGCATGATCCCGGAACTGGGTCATTGGCCCAATATCTTCGTATTGCGCTCCCTTACCAAATTTTACGCCATTCCAGGCCTGCGGCTCGGTTATCTGGTGAGCGGCAATAGCCAAGCGATGCAACAATTACGCAGCCGCCGCCCGCCGTGGACCATCAATGCTTTTGCCGCCCTGGCGGGAGAGATGGTGCTGGACGATCGGGAGTATCAGCAGCGCACCCGGCAATGGCTGCGGGAAGAGCAGTCCTACCTGCAGGCGGGACTGCAATCGCTGCCCGAGATAAAAATCTGGCGGCCGGCCGCAAACTATATCTTCCTGCGCTGTCTGCGTCAGGGGTTTGATCTGCAGACCGCCCTGCTGGACTATCGTCTGCTGATACGCAGCTGTGGCAATTATCCCGGACTCACCGCCGACTATTATCGGCTGGCTGTCCGCGGCCATGAGGAAAACCGCCGCCTGCTGGACGCCATGACACGGATTTTCTCCCATGGCTGATAACCATTACCCGCCCGTCCGCGGAGAAATTTCTCATGGCTGACGCCCCTTATCCGCCCGTCCGCGGGGAAATTTCTCGTGGCTGACGCCCCTTATCCGCCCGTCCGCGAGGGAATTCCCCATGGCTGACGCCCGCTGTCCGGCCTCATGCGGCGAGCTTATCCAGGGCTGGATCGCCGGCGGCGAGAAGCTGATTTCCTGCCCCATCGATTGGTACAGCGAAGTGGAGGTCAGCGAAGGAGAGCCGGCGGCGGACGAACGCCCCCTGAGCCGGCGTATGCTGCAGCAGGTCATCGACTATTTCGGCTATCAAATAGGCGATATCCCTCCATTGCGTATAGACTGCCGCTCCACCATCCCCATCGCCAAGGGGCTGGCCAGCAGTACGGCGGATATTGCCGCCACCGCCATCGCCACCGCCCGCTTTTTGCACCGATCGCTGGATGAATGCCAACTGGCGGATCTCTGCCTGCGTCTGGAGCCCACCGACAGTACGGTATTCCGGGCGCTGACGCTATTCGATCATCGCCATGGCACCTGCCATATTGCCCACCCATGGTTGCCCGTACTGGACATAGTGATTCTGGAAAGCGCCGATACCCTCACCACCGCCGCCTTCCATCGCCACATCGGCACGGATCCGGTACGCCAACAGGCCGAAATATTGGACCGCGCCTGGCAGCTATTCCAAACCGCCTGCCGCAGCGGATCCCGCCGAAAACTAGGGGAAGCAACTACCCTGAGCGCCGTTGCCAGCGAACTGTTCCTGCCCAAACCGGCGTTTGACGCCCTGCTGCGCGCGGTGGAGCGTCATGACCTGTTCGGCCTGAACGTTGCCCACAGCGGCACGGTGGTGGGACTGCTGCTGGATCCCCAGCGGCATGACCCGGGCCGGCTAATAGCCGAATTGGCGCAAAGCGGCGTTTTGCGGCATTATCCACGCCAGCATGTCACCCGTATGGTGCCGGGCGGGGTACGCTAGGGCTGATAAAAATCGCTTATCAAATTATGCAATTGGCAATTATAGGTTAAGTGCATGCTATATTATGCACTTGATGATCCTGATGAAAATTATAATACTAGGAATATTCATTATTCTATTATGGCAAGTAGATATGAATATTCACGAAAATTCATGACAGTGATTATTTTTATTATACACACCAACGGAATATTTTATAATCGAACACGTTTTCACGTAGATGACCTCACGAGAGGAATTTTTATGCGATATTACCCCTATGCATATAACAATCCTATCGGCAATAATTGGAAAATAACATGGCACTCTAAGTGTCTGACAAGAAAAGATGATTTATCTGCTATTTTAAGCAATTGACGGCTTATGGGAAAATGATATCTTTCTAATATGCCATATAGGCCAATTAATACTATACCAGCGGTGTAATATGTTAACCGTAAAAACGATATAGATTCTGGATGGATGAAATACTAAAAATATTTTTTAATTTTATAATGACAAATAAAGATTACCCCTGTAATGGTCGGCCATTCGCAAACCCGCCGGCTAAGCCAGAAAATTTTCGTATTATTGAACGTGGTCAAAATTTCGTGCAGGTACAGTGGACAGCCGGTCAGTATGGCGCGCCCGTTTACAGTTATTCAGTCTTTGTATCGGCTCCGGCAGGCGCCGGTTACCCTCGCATTGTCACAGCCGCCTATCAGAATGCAACCTATGCCAATGTATCGGGTTTATTGCCGAATGTGACCTATTATTTCTATGTTGTCGCCACTGGCTACGATGGCCTATTTAGCCCCCTGTCGGACCCTCTTCAGGTTGTGGCAACATTACCTATCCCTTCTCAACCACCCTATTGCTGGCCCCACCCCCACCCCCAGCCGCGGCCGCGGCCGCCCTATAATCCGCCGAATCCAGGATGCTGTCCGCCCCCGCGGCCGCCCTACAATCCGCCGAATCCCGGAGGCTATCCGCCTCCGCGGCCGCCCTATAATCCGCCGAATCCAGGATGCTGTCCGCCCCCGCGGCCGCCTTATAATCCGCCGAATCCAGGATGCTATCCGCCTCCGCGGCCGCCCTATAATCCGCCGAATCCCGGATGCTGTCCGCCTCCGCGGCCGCCCTATAATCCGCCGAATCCCGGATGTTGTGATCATGATGGCCGAGGCTACTAAGAAACTGTAAGTGGGTAAAAGACGTTATTTTGATCCCGGCTATTATCGCTGCCCCGTAACGGGGCAGCAAATCAGACGCCTAAAAGCGAGGGCGTATTTTGAAAAATACGGATTACTTGAGCGTTCGCGAGGAGACGATGCGGTCAATTTTGCTGATTTTTTTACCATCCCAGATAAATTCATAGTGAGCGCTTTGCTGAACGCTTTTTACCCCCTTCGGGGTGAACAGTCCCCAGCACACCGCGCCCGGCCGTCTGACCGAGCGATAGCGCAGCGTCCTGCAGCCTTGGCTTTTCAAAGACCGCCCCAACGCCCTTGCGGCGCTATAGCTATGGGCATCGTAAACCGGATGGGAAAGCGGTAGCGCCAGCGCATCAATCGCCGGCTCCGGATCGAAGATAAACAGCAGGCTGCGCATCACCATGCGATCATATTTCAAACCATCGATTAATTGCCAGTAATGTTCCTGATGATAAGTCACCTCCGTCAAGGCGGTAGCCATCTCATCGGCAATATACAACATGCCGTACGAGCCATCGGAAAAGCGGCTACCCAAGGGATTGACATGGGTAAATGGCGCTACCGCATAGGAGCAGCCGGTTATGCCGAAGGGAATATCACCGGCAGGCAAAAAACCCGGCGACCCGGCGCTGTTTCGCAAACGTGGATTCGTCAGCGCCTGCAACTCATAGAGGGTTTCAAACTCCTCCTCATCAGCGACGTCGTCAAACAGCGCGATCGGCGGATATTTTGAATTGATTAAGCGATAACCCCGCTGGCGCTGAATGCTCAGGGAGGGAAGATCCAGCGGTTGTTCTGTCACCATATGCCGCCACGCAAGGCATCGATATGCTTATAGACTTCGTACAGGGTACCGAAATGGCCTGTGCCAATCAGTTCCAGCGGCGCTTGCCCGTTAAAATAAGGGGTGTGATTTTTCATGGCCATAAAACCGTAGACGTTTTCCGGATTTTCAAACAGCGTACGCAGCGCGCCATGAATATTGAGCAGATAACTTATGCGCTCAAACTGATCGTGGCTTAGTTGCGCCGCCGCCGGGTCCTTCCTCAATTTGTAAAAGGACGCTTTAGACATTTGAAGTATGGCCTGCATCTGTTCAGGAGTGCTGCCCCATTTTTCCAAAATGGACATCGCCGTCTTCAAACCGACGGCGGCGGCCCTTTTTTTATCTTGATAGCGCTCTAATTTCTGCGGTATCGCCATGCCATGCCCCCTTTCGTTTTGGTCTTAGAATAGACTATATTCCTATTAAAGTCTATATAGAGACAAACATTGGAAGATTAGCGACGCTACCTGTAAAACAGATCCGGCATTATTTTGGCGGACGAGATAAATTTATAGGGGAACAACTCACCTTCGCGGTATTCAAAATTGATAGTGGAAAGGGATTTGGAATAGACCAACTCGTTTTTGCGGGCAATATGCAGGATGGTAAATGGCAGAGTACTGACCTCGTAAGTAATGGCGTTTTGCCTGACCAGGGCGATGTTGTCCAACTGATAACAGGGGCTTTTGCCTGATTTATCCACCGTCAGAAATTCATTGAGATCCTCAAGCCATCTTAGCTCGCCCTCTGTAATCCGCCCCGTCTCGCTATTTCGATTCACGGAATCACATATCCGGCCAAACACATCACTTAACAGATCGCGGGAATGCTTTTGCAAGCGGTAAGTGGCGATCACCATGACAGCGGATCGCTTTCCATTACTTTTCCGATCGCTTCGCGCCGAATATTCCTCCATCGCCTTGATGAAATCAGACGCCGTGCGCGCAGAGCCGGCGGCGGTATTATCATTGGAAACGATCTTTCGGGACTCGTGCTCCAAATATTCTCGCAGGGTGACTTTCAGGATCCGGTTAATCTGCGGCCGAACGATGCTTTTAGCCTTATGGGCAGACCTCGACGCCTGCGACCGAAGGTTTTTAGCGTCTAACAGTAAATTTTCATTGAAGTCCCCCGGTGAAATGATAAAGCTGCCGAGACTTTCTCCGGGTTTTATAGATTGATAGCCATGTTCATCGGAGCTTGCCCGTTGCAATGCCAGTTTGATGCTTTCAATCAACGCTGCCACATTGCCGTCGGCGCCAGTGACGATGAGAGGAAAATCCGAGCGATCCGGGCCGCTGATTTGCGCCCCGGAGAAGTTGCAGTCTTCAACGGGTGTATTTGTTGTATTTCTTTCCAAAACGCCCAGAGGGAGAATTTCCGATGCAGCGACTTGTCATCTAAATGAAAATATCTGGAAATTTTATTATGACTCAAAGGTAATCGTTGATTCGATTCCTCAAACAGCGGCAGCGGATAACACATGATTTGCTTTCCGGGCGCATCCGAACCAGTCATGGCGATAGGCATGATCTTTCTTTCATGGAACGCATTCAACGATGAACTCAGGTAAGTGGTTTTGGCAGATTTTTCTTTTAGAAGAACATTTGTATCTCCCAAACCGCTTATGGTGACGCTTTCCTTTTGGCATAATCGCAAAATTCATGGTGGCGGCGACGCCCTGTGCGGTACGAGGCAGCACAAGATAGGTATTAGCGTTTGCCATAAAACCGATCTGGCCCCGAAGTTCACTTTTGGCCTCCAATGACAGAGTGATGTTTTTGTCCCTGGTTTTTCAGCGTTGCATCGGTTATCCACTTCTCTACCTGTCCATTCATAGTGTTGGGGCTAAACAGTATTCCCAAAACAAGTCGATATGGCTCCATTCGATTTTAAAACTGAAATTATGCTCGTTTTCCGCATTCCCTGCCGCGATGAAATTGGCCTCCACCGGGAGAACGGTGATGAGATCAATACCCCTGCCGAGAGAAGCTTGCCTTTCTCTTCCAGACCCTGGCCGGTACCGGCCAATGCCACGAGTGAGCGGGCTTTGTTTCTGATGAAGCTAAAGAGATCTTGCCGCTTTCGCTTTTGGTAAGGGTAAGGCTATCCTGTTTACCCCAACGCGCCAATGTCCCGGCAAACCATCCTGGAATAGGCAATCCAGCTGCCGCGACACCTATAAAAACGCAGTACTTTTGCTTATATTCAGAGAAATAGATTCATTTTCCTCTAATGAACTCAACGAAAGCTTTAGCATTTGTTCTAAGGACTCCGCCGGTCCAATGTAATCGGTGGCGGAAGAAAACACCTTCCTGAGCCTCTTATCCTGAACAAAATCGGTAAGCGGCAGAACCTCCTGAATGACCTCGTGGCGCGGAGTTAAACCTGAGGGTATTTTTTGGCCAGACAACCTCCCTCGCCGTTTCAAACATGCATTGCAGACCGGGATCAAAGGCTTTTGCCATAAAGCGTCCAGTTCGGTATTTGTCACCGGCAAAATGGGCGTTTTGGCTTTTGAAATTCCCGCGAAAATTATCAATCACAGAAGAAAACAAGGGAATATTTTTGCTACTGAAATTACCCAGCCGTTGTCTGTCAAATGGCAGACCGGAGTGGACTTTTCATAAGGATCCGCGCCGGTTCCCGAATAAAAATTTTGCACTGGCTTATGGCTTAAATGCTTGACATGGCAGGTTTGCATATTGACATGATGGGGTGAGAAATACATGATACTGGTTCCTCCATCCTGCTCAATGCATAATTTAACTTGATTAGCCACTTTTGTTGCCGATAAAATTTTCGCTCTGGAGGGCAGAGGCATAGTAAGCCGATGCTTCATAAAATCATAATTATATCGATATTTATCATTCCAAATCTCATTTAAATATATGGATCCATTTGTAAAAAAAATTCGATCGAATTTCTTTCATCCAGGCTAAATTGCAATAATAAAGATTTATGGAAAGGTTCAGACAATTTTATTATCTGTAATCCAATATATGAAGCGGTATCCAATGGTCTATCTACATATATTTCTTTTGTTATACCTTCCATAGTGAAGTTAATTTCATATTGCACATTTTCGTTTTTCCCCAGGCAATCAGCTTCCCTTCCTGGTTGATATTTAACCGAGAAAATTGTATTTTACGCTCTTCCCACAGATCAATTTTAGCAATATAAAACTTTGTGTTCTGGGTAGCCTTCACCCAGCACCTTTTAAAAAATCACTACTTTTCCCTTTAATTAACAATAAATTACCCTGTTCATCCAAGGTAAGCCCTTGATGTAACGGCGGTCCGCCATACAGGATCCAAGATAAACA
This sequence comes from Sodalis ligni, assembly GCF_016865525.2. Classification (NCBI taxonomy): domain Bacteria; kingdom Pseudomonadati; phylum Pseudomonadota; class Gammaproteobacteria; order Enterobacterales; family Bruguierivoracaceae; genus Sodalis; species Sodalis ligni. The sequence continues at coordinate 3,229,905 of NZ_CP075169.1, forward strand.
TAATCGATGGCGTTTAATCGTCTGCTATCATTTATACATTCATAAGCGAGTTTCACTTTGACGCTGACACAATGTATGTTCGCCATTTTTCCGAGCGACGCAGCGGACGTTCGGTTGAACCGGGAATAGACACATCATACAAATTGCAGGCATTAAGGAGTCCGGCATTGAAAGAAATCTTTGCAAAAGGACTTTTCGCAGTTATATACCTTTTCCAGTTTCCGATATAGACAGGCATTAGCCTTCACCTTAAAATGATCTACATTACTCAATGTTTCCCGTCTACCATATTCATTACCGCTGTAACCAGGATTAATATCTTCTATTACTTTCATACCCTCCCTTAGTTGCATTATAATTATCGTCTTACTTTATTTGTTAAGCAAGGAAACACTATATTGACTATACAATAGGTACATAATAAAAATTTAGATATTTCGACTATAATGGAATTGCATTGCAATGTTATTCATCTTCGGTTCAATCTTCATGGCGCGCGGCGGTAAGATATGACATTATTTTTGCTGGTTAAGCATATATTTAACTTAGATAAGTATACGTTTTTGATGTGTGTTTATGGCAAGCGCGGTTCAAACGGCTATTTATAGTACTGGAAGTGATATATAACATTAATGAAGGGATTCACTATTTTAGCAAACGCCGGGTAGGTGGGAAAAATACCACGGGCACGGGATGGCGCTCTTACCTGAGAGCCATCGCCACCGATTGGTTTAGGCATCGGTTTAATAAGTGTCCTTACCGATTTATCGGCTCTTGCGGGCGACGATAAACAGCCGCGGATACGCCAGCAGCACGCTGCCGTCGACACGAGGAGGATAAGCGTCTTCAATGGCTTGCAGATATTTTTTCAGGAATTCCGGCCTTTGCTCATCGGTCAAGGGCTCCAGAAAAGGCCGCAGGCCGGTGGCGCGGACCCATTCCACAACGGCCTGGTGCGAGGGCATGACATGAAAATAGCTGGTCCGCCAGATATCCACCCGCTCGGCATGGGGTGCGAGCAGATCATAATACTCCGCCGCGCTCAGGATCTTGACCCTGACCTGGGCCGCTTCGCCGATGCGATCGCGCCACGGCCCTTCGTCAGCCACCCGGCGCATTTCCCGATGGCTGGGCTCCTGGCGATTATCAGGCATCTGTACCGCCAGGCTGCCGCCGGGCGTCACCATGGAAAACAACCGCGGGAACAGAATCTCGTGATCGGGCACCCATTGCAATGACGCATTGGCATAGACAATATCCTGCGCCGCCGCCGGTTGCCATCGCAAGATATCTTCCCGGCTGAAACGGCACGCCGGCAACCGCTGCCGGGCATGTTCCAGCATGGCCTCCGAGCTGTCTATGCCGGTCACCGTCGCCTGCGGGAATCGCTGGAATAATCCCTCGGTGGAGTTACCGGGACCGCAGCCGAGATCGGTCACCTGGCGGGGATTTTCCGTCTCGATGCGGGCGATGAGTTCCAGCGCGGGCCGGGTTCTTTCTGCTTCAAATTGGCGGTAGAGCTGCGGATTCCAGTCTTGCATGTAACGACCTCGTCTGAAAGAACTGCTTGGGGAATATGTCCCTTGCCACTGCCGGAAAACCCTACCGCCGGCACCCGGAGTTCAGCATTTGCGCCGGGCAAAGCGTTCACGGTTTTCACTGCTGGCGGCGGCGGATTTCTTCAACACCACATAACAGGCGCCGGTGCCGCCATGGGCGGGACGAGCGGCGCAATAGGCCTGCACCTGCTCAAACTGAGTCAGCCAGCGGGCGACCAGACTGCGGACAATATTGGCGTGACTGTTGTCATGGCGTCCTTTGCCATGGATGATAAGCAACGTACGTAACTGCTCCGACTGCATGCGGCGGATAAAGGCGAACAAATGCTGACGGCAGGTTTCCACCGGGGTACGGGTAAGATTCAGGCTGGCCTCAATGGCATAGCGTCCCTCACTCAGTTTATCCAGTACGCCCTGTTGAATGCCGTCCTGTTTATAGCTGAGGGGAACATCAAGGGGTAACGCGTCGATATAACCGGTGACGAGAAAATTTTCCGCGGCATCATCCGGTTCCTGCCGCCGGTCGCGACATGGGGGCTTATGCTGCAAAAAAACCACGTTGGATAAATCCTTTAGCGGTTTGACATCTTCCATGGCCTCTTTGAACAAATCGTTATCATCACCGGTCATCATTCGTCACTCGCGCTTGCTTGGCAGGAGCGGCGATGCAGCGGGCCCGCTCCCAACAGGTTGATACCGTTTTACTATAAACCGGCTATGGCGGGATTTCATCAGATTTGCCGATATTTAAGCAAACACCGGCAGAGGAATTTACCGTTAAACGTGGGAAACGAAACCTTGTATACCCACTAACTGCAACCTGAAGATGACGGGTATCGCGGGAACTATAAAGCAATAGTGCCGAACGCACGGTCTATAACCTTGGCGGAGGCTTCAAATGCCTGCTGCTCCTCTTCGGTTAAGGGCACCGCGACGGATTGTACAATACCGCCGGCGCCGACCACCGCCGGCCGGCCGATATACACCCCTGCCGTTCATCCCAAACGGAGACCGGGAAAACGGTACGCCCATCCGACAGTACCGCGTCCACCAGACGGGCGGCGGCGGTGCCGATACCGAAGCTGGTCCAGCCCTTGCCCTGCAAAATTTGCCAGCCGCCCGCACGCACCTGATCTTTCATCGCCGGCAGATCAAGAGGCTTGCCGGCATCAAACCCGCCGATGGGAACTCCGCCAATCCGTACCGTGCTCCAGGCGACAAACTGGGATTCTCCGTGCTCACCCATAACATACCCGTCCACGCTTTTCGGATCGACGGCAAAAAATTCCCCCACCACCCGCTTCATACGCGCGGTATCCAGCGATGTGCCGGTACCGAACACCCGGGACACCGGCAGCCCGCTGATATGCTGGATCAGGCGGGTGATGACATCGCAGGGGTTGGTGATATTAATGAATACTCCCTGAAAGCCGCCGGCCATAATGCGGGGTACCGCCTGCCCGACCGCCGCGCTGGTTTCCAACAGCTCCTCCATGCGATCTTCCCGCAGCGCAGAGGTGGGTCCTACCGCCATCACCACCACCTGGGCCCGTTTTAACGCGGCGTAATCATTCACCACAATATGCACGCGCGAGGACACCAGCGAGGCCATATCACGCAATTCCAGACCCTGGCTATGCGCTTTGGCTTCATTTTCGTCGATTAATATAATCTGATCGCATAACCCCTGAGTGACCAACGAAAAAGCCGTATCGGCGCCGACATGGCCCGCGCCGATGATTCCCACGATCCGCTGCATATCCTTTCTCCTGATTTTAAACGGGTTAATGGCTGGTTTTCGTTAACACTACTCCTTTAGCCGGTCAAAACCCAGCCGAAATACCCCTGTTGGTACGCTCGCGTTTTGACTAAATGTGCACCTGCGTCGTTGGACACTTTATCAACGACACGAAATGATGTTAAAATTGACCCAAATCAAGTAATGCATGAGCGGCGACATATGATCATCCAGGAAAAGCGTATTATCAGACGAATCCAGTCTGGCGGTTGTGCCATCCATTGTCAGGATTGCAGTATCAGCCAATTATGTATTCCTTTCACGCTTAATGAGCACGAGCTGGACCAGCTCGATAATATCATCGAGCGTAAAAAGCCGATTCAAAAAGGCCAGGCGCTGTTCAAGGCCGGCGATGAACTCAAATCCCTCTATGCTATCCGTTCCGGCACCATTAAAAGCTACACCATTACCGAACAGGGCGACGAACAGATCACCGGTTTTCACCTGGCGGGGGATCTGGTGGGTTTTGACGCCATCGGCGCCGGTCAGCATCCCAGTTTCGCCCAGGCGCTGGAAACCTCGATGGTGTGCGAAATACCGTTCGAGACCCTGGACGATCTCTCCGGCAAAATGCCCAATTTGCGCCAGCAGATGATGCGGCTGATGAGCGGCGAGATCAAAGGCGATCAGGATATGATCCTGTTGCTTTCCAAAAAGAATGCCGAAGAGCGCCTGGCGGCGTTTGTGTACAATCTTTCACGCCGTTTTGCCCAGCGGGGATTTTCTCCGCGTGAATTCCGGCTGACCATGACCCGGGGCGATATCGGCAATTACCTGGGCCTGACGGTGGAAACCATCAGCCGCCTGCTGGGCCGCTTTCAAAAGAGCGGTATCCTGGCGGTAAAAGGCAAATATATTACTATCGAAGACGGCGACGCGCTGTCTGAATTGGCCGGAACGCCGCAAAAAGTCGCCTGACGCCCGGCCGGATACGTAATTTTCTTATTTTATTGATCCGGCTGCGTTTCTCTTCTGTCCTGGTTTGCTTCAATGAGTTACTCTAATTTAACATTCTGTCGAGTTGCAGAAATGAGGAGACTCTCATGGCCAAGTATAACAATCTATTAGTAGCAATCGACCCAAATCAGGATGATCAACCGGCGCTTCGCCGTGCAGTTTATTTAGTGCATAAACTGGGCGGCACCATTAAAGCCTTCCTGCCCATCTATGATTTCTCCTATGAAATGACCACCCTGCTTTCCCCTGACGAACGCACCGCGATGCGTAAAGTTGTGATAAGCCAGCGCACCGCCTGGATTGAGGAGCAGTGCCAGCACTATATTCACAGCGGCGTGCCTATCGATATCAAAGTCATCTGGCATAACCGGCCGTTCGAAGCCATTATCCAGGAAGTCCTGGCCTTCAAACACGATCTGGTGCTGAAAATGGCCCATCAGCACGATCGCTTCGAATCGGTGATATTCACCCCCACCGACTGGCACCTGTTGCGCAAATGTCCCTGCCCGGTATGGATGGTTAAAGACCAGCCCTGGCCGGAAGGAGGCAAAGCCCTGGTGGCGGTGAATCTGTCCGGCGAAGAGCCCTATCACGATCCCCTTAATATCAAGCTGGTAACCGAAACCCTGGCGCTGGCGGAACAGGTTAATCAAACCGAAGTGCATTTGGTGGGCGCTTATCCGGTGACCCCCATCAATATCGCCATCGAGCTGCCGGATTTTGATCCCAGCGTCTATAACGATGCCATTCGCGGACAGCATCTGATCGCCATGAAAAGCCTGCGGCAAAAATTCCAGCTGGATGAAAAATTTACCCATGTGGAAAAAGGCCTGCCGGAAGAAGTTATCCCTGATTTGGCCGAGCATCTCGACGCCGGTGTGGTGGTATTGGGCAGCATCGGCCGCACCGGCTTTTCCGCCGCCTTTATCGGCAACACCACCGAACTGGTGATCGACCATCTGAAATGCGACCTGCTGGCCATCAAGCCGGACGACTACGTCTCGCCGGTCACGCTGGAAGCGGGCGATCAATACGAATAAAAAAGGCCCCGTTCGGGGCCTTGGAGCTTGTTGACAAAGTGCCCGGTCGGAACAGGCTGCCAGATCGTAAACACGCCGTGAATACATCCTTGTAGGCTCGATCCGCGCCTTCCATGGCGCGGACGGTTTACTCTTCTGGCAGCCTGTCCCGCCTTATTGACTCCGAGTGCGTTTGTCAGCAGTCTGAAAGGCCCCGGTAGGGGCCTTGTCAGCTTATAGCGCCCGCAGGATATCCTCGACGCTGGCTTTGGCGTCGCCAAACAGCATCTGGGTATTTTCCTTGAAGAACAGCGGATTCTGCACTCCGGCGTAGCCGGTGTTCATGGAACGCTTGAAGACAATGACGTTCTGCGCTTTCCAGACTTCCAGTACCGGCATGCCGGCGATGGGGCTGTGGGGATCTTCCTGCGCCGCCGGGTTAACGGTATCGTTGGCGCCGATCACCAGTACGGTATCGGTATCGCTGAAATCATCGTTGATTTCGTCCATTTCCAGCACCACGTCATACGGTACTTTGGCTTCGGCCGCAACACGTTCATATGGCCGGGCAAACGACCGGCAACGGGATGGATGCCGAACCGCACCTTCACGCCACGGGCAATCAGCTTATCGGTGATATCGTGCACCGGATATTGCGCCTGCGCCACCGCCATGCCATACCCCGGCGTAATGATAACCGAACTGGAGTTTTTCAGCAGTTCCGCCACTTCTTCCGCCGTGGTTTCCCGATATTCGCCCATTTCGGTGTCTTCGGCGCCGCCGGAACTGTCGGTACCGAAACCGCCGGCAATCACGCTGATAAAGGAGCGATTCATGGCCCGGCACATAATATAAGACAGTATCGCACCCGAGGATCCCACCAGCGCGCCGGTGACGATGAGCAGGTCGTTGCTGAGCATAAAGCCGGCCGCCGCCGCCGCCCACCCCGAATAGGAGTTAAGCATGGAGACCACTACCGGCATATCGGCGCCGCCGATGGAGGCCACCAGATGTACGCCGAATACCAGGGCAATCAGCGTCATCAGCAATAAGGCAATAGACTGCAGGGCCACGCTGTCGGTTCTGACAAACAGGACCAGCAGCAGGAAGGAAACAACCAGCGCCGCCAGGTTCATATGATGGCGAAAGGGCAACATCAGCGGGCGGGAGGAAATTTTCCCGCGCAGCTTTCCAAACGCCACGATGGAACCGGTAAAGGTAACCGCACCGATAAAGATGCCTAAAAAGACTTCGGTGAGATGGATATTGATCATCACCGCGTCCAGGATTTCACCATGATCGAGATAACTGTTATACCCTACCAGTACCGCCGCCAGGCCGACAAAGCTATGCAGTATCGCCACCAGTTCCGGCATTTCGGTCATCTCGACCTTACGCGCCAGATAAACGCCGATGCTGCCGCCGATAACCATGGCGACGATAATCCAGCCGATATTGCCGGCATGAGGCCCGACAATAGTCGCCAGCAAAGCAATCGCCATGCCGCAAACGCCAAACAGATTGCCCTGCTTTGAGGTTTCGTGTTTGGACAATCCCGCCAGGCTGAAAATAAATAAAATAGCGGCAACGATATAGGCCGCCGTCACTAATCCTTCAGACATGGGTTAACCCCTTAATTTTTACGAAACATTTTCAGCATGCGCTGAGTCACGGTGAAGCCACCGAAGATATTGATGCTGGCTATCAGTACGGCGATAAAAGACAGGAAAGAGACCCATCCGCCATGACCGATTTGCAATAACGCACCAACGACAATTATCCCGGATATGGCATTGGTCACCGACATCAGCGGGGTGTGCAACGCATGACTGACATTCCAGACCACGTAATATCCGACGATACAAGCCAGGGCAAACACGGTGAAATGCGACAGGAAGTCGCGGGGGGCAACGCTTGCCAGCCAGCCGAATAAAATAATCGCGATAGCGATCAGGATATATTTTTTCAGCGGCGAACCGGGTTTTTCCACCGGTTTCGCCAGGGGCGCCGCGGCCTTAGCCTGCTGCGGCTGGGCGGAAACCTGAATCGGCGGCGCGGGCCAGGTGAGTTCGCCATTTTTTACCACGGTAACGCCGCGGATCACGGTATCGTCGAAATCCACCACGATTTCGCCGTTTTTCTCTTTACACAGCAGCTTCAACAGATTGAGCAGATTGGTGCCGTAGAGCTGGGAGGATTGGGTCGGCAACCGGCTGGGTAAATCGGTGTAGCCGATGATACGCACGCCGTTTTCGGTCATGGTCACGGTATCGGCTACGGTTAATTCGCAGTTACCGCCGGTCTGTGCCGCCAAATCGACGATGACGCTACCCGGTTTCATGGAAGCGACCATCTCTTTGGTGATGAGTTTGGGCGCCGGTCTGCCGGGGATAAGCGCGGTGGTGACGATAATGTCCACGTCCTGCGCCTGGGCGGCAAACAGGGCCATTTCGGCTTTGATAAAGGCCTCTGACATCACTTTGGCATACCCGTCCCCGCTGCCGGCTTCTTCTTCAAAGTCCAGCTCCAGAAACTCCGCGCCCATACTGTTGACCTGCTCTTTCACTTCAGGACGGGTATCGAAAGCGCGGACAATAGCGCCCATGCTGCCTGCGGCGCCGATAGCGGCAAGTCCGGCCACCACGGCACCGATTATCATGACCTTGGCCGGCGGCACTTTACCCGCCGCCGTAATTTGCCCGGTGAAGAAACGGCCGAATTCATGAGCCGCCTCCACAATGGCGCGGTAGCCGGCGATATTCGCCATGGAGCTCAAGGCATCCATTGACTGCGCGCGGGAGATGCGCGGCACGGCATCCATCGCCATCACGGTGATATTATTGGTGGAGAGCTTCTCAAGCAAAGCCGGATTCTGCGCCGGCCAGATAAAGCTGACCAGGGTACAGCCGTTTTTGATTAAGGGTATTTCATCATCCGCCGGCGCGTTAACCTTCAGGATGATATCGGATTGCCAGACATCGGAGGCGTCTGTGATTGAAGCGCCGGCCGCTACAAAAGCGGCATCTTCAAAGCTGGCAAGTTTGCCTGCGCCGCTTTCAATCGCTACTGTAAATCCCAGTTTGAGCAATTGTTCAACGGTTTTAGGCGTTGCGGCAACGCGGGCCTCGTTGGCCAAGCGTTCTTTCGGTACACCAATACGCATAGCTGTCCCTTTTAACTGTTCTTTCTGAAAATAACCGTCATCCTGACCCAAGTGTCAAATGTGTCATACCGCAGACCCTGGGATCACCCTACAAGAGCCATACAATAACCTACTTAAAATAAAAACAGCGGTCTACAGATTGTGCCGGTTAAGCACTTTTTCAGTAAAAAAACCGGCATAGTTTACCGCTCTTTCGCAATTGTTATTCACACTGACATAAATTGCTGAGACACTTGCTATTATTACATGCCATAATCGGCAGCTAATCTGTTATACATCAACAGTTCAGCATGTTTAGCGTGAAAGCGTACGTCGAAAGGACTTTTTATGAAGCTGAAGATCACATTACTGGCATCTGCGTTATTGACGTTAACCACATTGTCGACGCAGGCCGCCCAAGAGCTGACACCTGAAAAGGCAGCCAGCCTGAAACCTTTTGACCGGGTCTATGTTACCGGTCATTTTAATTCTATCGGCGATGCCGCCGACGCCGTCTCAAGACGGGCCGATGAGGAAGGGGCCGCCTACTTTTACATTCAGGGCTACGGCGATAACAGCAGCAGCAGCGGCAACTGGCGAGTGGCCGCCGATATCTACCGTAAAGACGCGCCGTCTGCCTCCACCGCCACGCAATATCGGTACTATAACGGCGTAAAAGAACTTCCCAAGGACGAGGCCAACCTGCTCGAGCCTTACGATACCGTCACCATCAGGGGCTTGTTTCACAGCCAGCCTGATGTTAACGACGCCATCACCAAGGCCGCCAAAGAGAAAGGCGCCGCCTCATTTTATATTGTGAGGCAAATCGACGCTAACGAAGGCGGTAATCAAAGCATCACCGCCTTCATTTATAAAGCCGATGCGCCGAAACGCGTCCTGCAAAGCCCTGACGCCATTCCGGCTGACTCCGAGGCGGGACGGGCCGCGCTGGCCGCCGGCGGTGCCGCCGCCGCCAAAGTTGAAATACCTGGCGTAGCATCGTCCGGTACCCCCAGCTCCGCGGTGGGTCGCTTCTTTGAAACGCAGTCAACCACCGGTAAGCGTTACAGCGTCACGTTACCTGACGGCACCGTTATTCAGGAAGTCAATAATGTAACCGCCGCGGAAATGGTGCCTTTTGATTCGGTCACCTTTACCGGACACTATAACAGCACCACCGACGTCTCCGAGCAGGTTGCGCGTCTCGCGGCCAAGAAAGGCGCGAAATACTACCATATCACCCGGCAATGGGAACAGAATGCCAGCGGCGGCAACCTGACCGTCTCCGCGGATTTGTTCAAATAGTTATTGATTGATTGTTTGATAAACAGGGCGAGGATAACTCGCCCTGATTTTGTTGACTCAGTGCCCGGTCGGAACAGGCTGCCGGATCGTAAACACGCCGTGAATACATCCCTGTAGGCTCGATCCGCGCCAGCTCAGGCGGCCGGTATTTCCGGGATGGTCGTCAGTTGGATGGACAGCCGTTCGTCGTGCTGTTGCAATGAGAGATGATCGCCGAATTCATGTTGAATGGCGCCGATCTGACCTTTTTCCAACGCATAGGGTAACCGGATTTCAAAGCGGAAAATACCTTGCTGCTCCGCCAGGGCGATAAGGCGGATGATATTGGTTTCGTCGTTGACCTGTGTGGAAAGCACCTGCAGCGCCAAGGCCTTGAGCTGTTCCTGGTGGGTATGGGAATGTACGGGCGGGGTTTTGGTCACGATGCCGAAAATCGGCATGACGCCATAAATGGCATCAATGAAGCTCCAGCGCTTTTGCAGCTGGCGGATAAATAGTGCGTATAATCAAAGCAGAAACTTTCGCCCTGAACGCCAGCATCGAGCTGATATTTTGCCATTTTGCCCCATCCCCCCTCGCTGTCCCGGCGTAATCCCCGCCACACAATGTGCCGATAACTATAGCATAGGGTAATGAATAATAGGTGAATAGGCGGGCGGTTCAAGGGCAACAGAATAGTAATATTTTATTTATTATTTAGAGTATCTACCCTTCAGGACATTTCCTAACGCATATCCGATGGCGCAATAACGCCTCAGGCGGTATGCTCAGTACCATTTGTTTCACCTTATGTACGCAGATTATCGGCACAATGAATAAGATTGTTTTTGTTGAAGATGACACCGAAGTCGGCAACCTCATTGCAGCATGGCTCGGTAAACACGATTTCGAGGTTACTCTCGAACCGCGGGGAGATCGCGCCCAAGAGGTGATTATGCGTGAAAACCCCGATCTGGTGTTGCTGGATATCCTGCTGCCGGGCAAAGACGGTATGACGATATGCCGGGATTTACGCCCGGTCTACAACGGCCCTATCGTTCTGTTGACTTCCCTGGACAGCGATATGAATCATGTTCTGGCGCTGGAAATGGGCGCCAATGATTATATTTTGAAAACCACCCCGCCGGCGGTACTGCTGGCGCGGCTGCGTTTGCATCTGCGGCAGAGCGCCTTTGTTCCCCGCGAGGTATCTCCTGCGGCGGGCAGTACCGGCAGCGTGCTGCATTTCGGGCAGTTAAGTATCGATTTAATTAACCGGGAAGTGATTCTGGGCACAGAAACGGTTTTGCTTTCCACTTCCGACTTTGAACTGCTGTGGGAACTGGCGACCCACGCCGGCCAGATCATGGATCGTGAGGCGTTACTGAAAAATTTACGCGGCGTCAGCTACGACGGCCTTGACCGCAGCATCGACGTCGCCATTTCCCGGCTGCGTAAAAAACTCTATGACAATGCGCTTGAGCCCTTTCGCATCAAGACCGTGCGTAATAAAGGCTATCTGTTCGCGCCGAACGCCTGGGAGAGCGCCCGGCCATGAGGAAGTTGTTTATCCAGTTTTATTTGCTGCTGTTTGTCTGTTTTCTGGTAATGACGCTGCTGGTGGGCTTGGTTTACAAGGTCACCGCCGAACGCGCCGGCAGGAAATCCATGGATGACCTGATGAAGAGCTCCCTTTACCTGATGCGAAATGAGCTGCGCTCCATTCCTCCCCGCGATTGGAACAAGACCATCAATAAGCTGGACATCAATCTCTCCTTCAGTTTGCACATCGAACCGCTGAGAAAATATCAGCTCAACCCCGGTGACGACTTGCGGCTGCGCCGCGGCGAGATTGTCGCGCTGGACGACGAATACACCTTTATCCAGCGCATTCCCCGCAGTAATTACGTGCTGGCCGTGGGGCCGATCCCTTATCTGTTTTTCATTCATGAGATGCGCTTGCTTGACCTGGCGCTGCTGGTTTTTATCGGCCTGTCGCTGGCTCTGCCCGTATTTATCTGGATGCGGCCCCATTGGCAGGATATGCTCAGGCTGGAAACGGCGGCACAAAGGCTCGGCGCAGGCTTCCTGGATGAACGGACCCATTTCGACAGCGCTTCCAGCCTTTATCGGCTTGGGGTGGCTTTCAATCAGATGGCTGACAATATCAATACCCTGATTGCCAGTAAAAAGCAGCTTATTGATAATATCGCCCATGAACTGCGCACGCCGCTGGTGCGATTACGCTACCGGCTGGCCATGAGCGAAGGGCTGTCCACGGAAGAACAGGAACGGCTGAATCATGATGTCAGCCAGCTGGAAGGGCTGATAGACGAGTTGCTGACTTTTGCCCGTCTCGATCGTCCACAGGTGACCCTGAACCTGACGTCGGTGGATCTGCCGGGCTGGCTGGCTGAGAAGCTGGCCGATATCCGATTGGTGCACGGCGAGCGGGTGATTCATGAGGACATTCCCGACCAAGGGAATTTCGGTCAGGTGGATGCCCGGCTTATGGAACGGGTGCTGGATAATCTGGTGAATAATGCCCTGCGCTACAGTCAGCAAATGATCAGCGTGAAATTGGGAGTAGAAGACCAATACGGTTACCTGCAGGTGGATGACGACGGTCCCGGCATCCCCGAAAGCGAGCGCCAGCGGGTATTTGAGCCTTTTGTCCGGCTTGACCCCAGCCGCGATCGCAGCACCGGCGGCTGTGGACTGGGACTGGCCATTGTCCGCTCCATCGCCCAGGCCCATGACGGACAGGTGATCGCCGATACCAGCCCCCTGGGCGGAGCACGGTTGCTTTACCGCTGGCCGGTCAACAGCCATCCCCTCGCTATTCCGGTCATAAAAAGCCCCTTTTGACCTGAGGAGCCAGCTTTGCGTACCGTGCGCCAATGCTCCGCTGGTGAATGAATTCCCTAAAAGTATGTTGTAACTAAAAAGGTTAAATCCTCTATTGTACATTCGGTTACACGCCGATACCAAACACTCACGGACGCCATGGTTTTATTCCCCTATTGTGTGTTCACCGGCCCCGATCCGGGGTTGTAAATAGAAACCGCAATTCTGAGGATTTGACAATGAAAAAAGTACTTGCACTGGTTATTGCTGCTGCCATGGGATTGTCCAGCGCTGCTTTTGCCGCTGATACCACTACCTCTACTACTACCCCGGCGTCTACCACCACCAGCACCACGGTGACCAAGACTCCGGCTAAGACCGTAACTCATAAGAAACATGTTAAAAAAGCCAAGAAAGCACCGGCCCAGACTGCCCAAGCAGCCAAAAAACATGTGAAGAAAGCTCATAAGAAAGCCGCCCCGGCGCAAACTGCCCAGGCTGCTAAAAAACACGTGAAGAAAGCCCATAAGAAAGCCGCTCCGGCCGCTGCTGCAGCCACTACCACTCCGGCATCTTAATAACGGTTTAGCCTTAATCGGCTTACCGGACCGCGTGCGGGTTTAACCATAGAAGTGCGGCGGTAAAAGCTGAAGAAGTTGACATTTTAGCGGATTATCATTAGCTATTCGACACCCGGTTAACCGGGTGTCGGTTTCTTTAGGGTCTCGCCTATGCTGCGCCGCTACTTATATGAAATCATTTTAGGTTGCCTGATTCTTTGTGCGGTCATCAGCGCCTTCTTTTATATTTAATTGCTACATGCCCCCGCAGGTTCGTCGCGTGTTTTTGTGCTGATTAGCTATTTAGCGTCCTGAAACACAACGTAATTCTCTTCATTTGCATCGTTTTCCACTATAGTAAGATAATCATTTTTTAATGGATGATATTCCAACTTATCATAAGGCGAGCTTGTTTATGCGCACCTTCCCGCTGTTGCTGCTGTGCCTGTTATCCGTGAGTATCCATAACGCCGCTTCAGCCAGCCTGACCAAAGAGCAAAAAGTGCTTTTTTTCCGGCCATGACAGCCGCCAGCCCATCACAAAGCCTGATACCAGACCCTGGCAGGCCATAGGTCAGATAGAGACCGCCAGCGGCAATCTTTGCACCGCCACCCTGATTTCCCCTCATCTGGCGTTAACCGCCGGCCACTGCGTTCTGGCGCCGCCGGGGAGTATCGACAAAGCCATCATGATCCGTTTCGTCGCCGTGCACCAAGCCTGGCGTTACCACAGCAACGCCATTGAAACCCTGGTGGACAAGAATCTGGGCAAGCGGCTCAAACCCTCCGGCGACGGCTGGGTCGTCCCGCCCGACGCCGCGCCCTATGATTTTGCGCTTATCCGCTTAGGCAAGCCGTTTCGGAAAATCATTCCGCTGCCGTTATGGCAAGGGGATCGCGCACAGCTCACGGCACAGCTGAAACAGGCCGACCGCCTGGTGACCCAGGCCGGTTATCCCGAAGACCATCTCAATACCCTTTATGTCCATCAGGATTGCCAAATAACCGGCTGGGCGCAAACGGCGGTGTTATCCCATCGCTGCAATACCCTACCGGGAGACAGCGGATCGCCGTTGATGCTCAACACCCTGGCCGGTTGGCAATTGATTGCGATACAAAGCTCGGCGCCGCTGGCCAAAGACCGCTATCGAGCGGATAACCGCGCCCTGGCGGTAACCGGCATCCGCAGCGAACTGCTGGCCCTGGCGGGAGATACGGACGGCGCGGCCAATGCACCGGCCGACAGCCAGCCCAAACTGCAAAAAACCGCGGCAAAATAATCCTGGAATACCCCGCGATCGCCGGACGTATAACGAGCGTGTTAAAGGGAGACCGTGCTGATGGGGCCGAAGCGGGCGTGGTTTTACCGCCCGCCGGAGCGCCCACAGCGCGGTAGGCCCGCGATCGCCGATCGTGCAGCGAACATGTTAAAGGGAGACCGTGCTGATGGGGTCGAAGCGGGCGTGGTTTTACCGCCCGCCGGAGCGCCCCACAGCGCGGTAGGCCCGCGATCGTCGAACGTGCAACGATCGGGTGTTAAAGGGAGACCGTGTTGATGGGGCCGAAGCGGGCGTGGTTTTACCGCCCGCCGGAGCGCCCCACAGCGCGGTAGGCCCGCGATCGTCGAACGTGCAACGATCGGGTGTTAAAGGGAGACCGTGCTGATGGGGCCGAAGCGGGCGTGGTTTTACCGCCCGCCGGAGCGCCCCACAGCGCGGTAGGCCCGCGATCGTCGAACGTACAACGATCGGGTGTTAAAGGGAGACCGTGCTGATGGGGCCGAAGCGGGCGTGGTTTTCCCGCCCGCCGGAGCGCCCCACAGCGCGGTAGGCCCGCGATCATCGAACGTACAACGATCGGGTGTTAAAGGGAGACCGTGCTGATGGGGCCGAAGCGGGCGTGGTTTTACCGCCCGCCGGAGCGCCCCACAGCGCGGTAGGCCCGCGATCGCCGATCGTGCAATGATTCGTGTTAAAG
This sequence comes from Sodalis ligni, assembly GCF_016865525.2. NCBI lineage: Bacteria > Pseudomonadati > Pseudomonadota > Gammaproteobacteria > Enterobacterales > Bruguierivoracaceae > Sodalis > Sodalis ligni. The sequence goes on from NZ_CP075169.1 coordinate 3,245,048, forward strand.
GAAGACCGTGCTGCTGGGGCAGAAGCGGGCGTGGTTTTACCGCCCGCCGGAGCGCCCCACAGCGCGGTAGGCCCGCGATCGCCGAACGTACAACGAACCGGCCAAAGGGAGACCTCGCCATCACCGGACTAAAACGTGCCCGGCGGCACGAGCCGCCCCTACAACTCCACCTGATCCATCGCCTGCAGAATACGTTTTTCTGAAATAGGATACGGCGTACCCAGCTGCTGGGCAAAATAGCTGACCCGCAGCTCCTCGATCATCCAGCGAATCTCCTTCACGTCCTCATCCTCGCGCCGAAGGGGCGGCAGCTTCGCCAGCCACTGCCGCCAGGTCTGCTGAATTTGTTCAATCTTCAGCATCTGCGCCCGATCCGGTAAATATCAACGGACAATTTCTCCAGTCGACGCTCAATGGCCCGCAGATAACGCAAAGTATCCCCAACCGCTTCCAACCGTTGCCGGTAACGAAACCGCGATAAATCAGGCCGCTCATCTGGCTTTTGACATCGGATAACGCCAGGGCAAGGGCGATATCCACCCGGCCCTTCAGACGCTGATTGATAGCAAACACCGCCGTCAGTATCTGCTCCACCTGACTGGCGATAGCCACCACTTCCGCATTGAGATTGGCCCGCACATGCTCCTGCAAGGCGGCGTACTCTTCCTCGCTCCACACCACGCCTCCCGCTCGGCCATCAGTTTATCGATGGCGCAGGAAATGCAGTCGTCTATCAAATCAAGCACCTTGCCGTAAGGATTGAAATAAAGACCCAACTTGGCTTTATTGGGCAATTTTCATGCAGGTATTTGATCGGCGAAGGAATATTAATGAGCAGCAGCCGGCGGATACCCAACCACATGGCGCGGTGCTGGTCATGCTCGGTTTCGAACAGGCGGATGGCGACGCTCTGTTTCTCATCCACCAGGGCCGGGTAGGCTTTCAGCGAATAACCGCCCTTTTTCTGTTCATAGCGCTTGGGTAAAGTACCGAAACTCCATAAATGCAGATCCCGCTGCTCCAGGCCGTCATCGGCTACCGCCGACAGGGTTTGTTGCACATCCGCCTTGAGCTTGAGTTTAAGGGCATCCAGATCCTTGCCTTCAGCCAGGATCTTTTGCCGATCGTCGATTACGCGAAAAGTCATTTTCAGATGATCCGGCACCTGGTCCCACTGCCAGGCATCCCTGTCCACCGTCACGCCGGTCATACGACGCAGCTCACGCTCGAGCGCATCCAGCAGGCCGCCTTCCCCTGGCGTTACCCGCTGCAAAAAAGCCTCGGCATAATTCGGCGCCGGCACGAAGTTACGGCGTAACGTTTTTGGCAGGGATTTGATCAAGGCAATGACCAGCTCGCGGCGAACGCCGGGGATCTGCCAGTCAAATCCCTGTAAAGAGACCTGATTCAACAGCGGCAGCGGAATGTGCACCGTCACGCCGTCGGCGTCGGCTCCCGGTTCAAACTGATAGCTCAGCCGCAGTTTAAGGTTACCCTGTCGCCAGACATTGGGATAATCCAGGGCGCTGATATCATCCGCCCCGTCTTTGATCAGCATATTTTTTTCAAAATTGAGCCGGTCGGGATCCTGCCGGGACACCTCTTTCCACCAGCTGTCGAAATGCTGCGCCGACACGACCTCTTGGCCGATGCGTCCGTCATAGAACGCAAACAGCGTTTCATCGTCCACCAGAATATCCCGGCGCCGGGACTTATGCTCAAGCTCCTCCACTTCACCCAGCAGTTTGCGGTTGGCGTGAAAGAACGGATGGCGGGTGAGCCAGTCCCCCTCCACCAGCGCATGGCGGATGAACAGTTCGCGGCACAGGGCCGGGTCGATCTGGCTGTAAGTGACTTTGCGGCCGGTGACGATAGGCAGGCCCAGCAGGGTCACTTTTTCAACCGCCATCACCGAACCCGCCGCTTTTTCCCAGTGCGGCTCGCTGTAGCTGCGTTTGACCAGGTGCTGGGCCAGCGGCTCAATCCATTCCGGATCGATACGGGCGGCAATGCGGCCCCAGAGGCGGCTGGTTTCCACCAGCTCCGCCACCATGGTCCATTTTGGTGGTTTTTTGAACAGACCGGAGCCGGGATAAATAGCAAAGCGGGCATTACGCGCGCCGGTGTATTCGTGCTTATCAACGTCCTTCTGGCCGATGTGGGATAATAAGCCGGTCAACAGGGCGCAGTGCAGACCGCGATAGTCCGCCGGCTGGGTATTTACCGGCAGGCCGAGGGTTTTCACGGTTTGACGCAGCTGGGTATAGACATCCTGCCACTCCCTGACCCGCAAATAGCTGAGAAAATCGGTGCGGCACAGCCGGCGGAACTGGCTGGAGGGCAGCAATTTCTGCTGCTCCTGCACATAATCCCATAAATTCACGAACGCCATGAAATCCGACTCTTTATCGGCGAAGCGGCGGTGCTTTTCATCGGACGCCTGCTTTTTATCCATAGGCCGCTCGCGGGGATCCTGGATAGACAGGGCGGAGGCAATCACCATGACCTCCCGCACGCAGCCGTTGTTCCTGGCTTCCAACACCATCCGCGCCAGGCGCGGGTCCAGCGGCAATTGCGCCAGCTGTCGTCCGAGGGGGCTCAGGCGATAGCCCCGCGTGGTTTCAGGCCCCAGGGCCCCCAGCTCTTCCAGCAGCCGCACGCCGTCCTGGATCTGGCGCTTATCCGGGGCTTCCACAAAAGGAAACGCTCCGATATCCCCAAGCCCGAGGGAGGTCATCTGCAAGATAACCGACGCCAGGTTGGTGCGCAGAATCTCCGGATCGGTAAATTCCGGACGGGAAAGAAAATCCTCCTCGGAGTACAGCCGGATACAGATACCGGCGGAGACCCGTCCGCACCGGCCTTTGCGCTGGTTGGCGGATGCCTGGGAAATGGGTTCGATAGGCAGACGCTGCACCTTGGTGCGAAAACTGTAGCGGCTGATGCGCGCGGTGCCGGGGTCAATGACATATTTGATCCCCGGTACGGTTAACGAGGTTTCAGCCACATTGGTGGCCAGCACGATACGGCGGCCGCTATGGGACTGGAACACCCGGTTCTGCTCGCTGTTGGATAAACGGGCATAGAGCGGCAGCACCTCGGTATGGGGTAAATCCAGCTTGTTCAGGCCGTCGGCGGTATCGCGGATTTCACGCTCGCCGCTCATGAAAATCAGAATATCCCCCGGCGACTCCCGGCTCAATTCGGCCACCGCGTCAAAGATGGCCTGGGACTGATCGTTATCTCCATCCCCCGCTCCGTCCGCCACCGGCCGGTATCGCACCTCCACCGGATAAGTGCGTCCGGAGACTTCAATTATCGGGGCGTGGTTGAAGTGACGGGAAAAGCGCTCGGGATCGATGGTGGCCGAGGTGATAATGATTTTCAGGTCGGGCCGTTTGGGCAACAGTTGATAGAGATAGCCGAGGATGAAATCGATATTCAGGCTGCGCTCATGGGCTTCATCGATAATCAGCGTGTCGTACTGGAGCAGCAGCCGGTCCTGCTGTATTTCCGCCAGCAGTATGCCGTCGGTCATCAGCTTCACCAGGGTGTTATCGCCCACATGATCGTTGAAACGAACCTTGTAGCCCACCGCATCTCCCAGCGGCGTCGCCAGTTCCTGGGCGATGCGATCGGCAACGGTGCGCGCCGCCAGCCGCCGCGGCTGGGTATGGCCGATAAGGCCGGTGATGCCTCGCCCCAGCTCCAAACAGATTTTCGGGATTTGGGTGGTTTTACCGGAGCCGGTTTCACCGGCGATAATCACCACCTGATGGTCGCGAATGGCCTGCAGGATATCGGCGCGCTTCTGGCTTACCGGTAAATCTTCGGGATAGGAAATATCCGGACGGGCCGCCCGCCGGCTTTCCGCTCGCTGTACGGAAAGCCGGATATCGGCGGCAATGTGTTCGGTTATGGCGGCTTGCGCCTCGGGCTCTCTTTCATGGCGCCCTGCAAACGACGGCGCAAACCGGTTTTATCGCGGAGCATTACCGACTCCAACGAAGCGGACAGCGCCGCCAGCGGTGACTTCACGTTATCTTTCCTCAAAACCTGCGGCCGGACAGTGCTTAATGTGCCGGCCCGGATGCTTTCATTTCGCCAGCTTATCATATCTGCCGGCAGGACTTTAACTCTGCCGCCGGTTTGTTCAGTAAATTCGAACAAACAACTCGAAATATTGCGCTTTCACTGACCGGGGTTTGTGAATAGAGTGTTACTCATTGCCTAAGGGTCAATCCCCATTGAAGAATAAGGAATAAAAGATGAGTAAGGTATTAGTTATTAAATCAAGTATTTTGGCTACGTTTTCACAATCCAACCAATTGGCCGATCATTTCATCGAACAATGGAAGCAAAACCACAGCGGCGATGAGATTACCGTGCGCGACCTTGCCGCACAACCGATACCGGTGCTGGATGGCGAATTGGTGGGCGCCCTGCGGCCGGCGGATGCTACCCTGACGCCCCGCCAGCAGGAGGCCCTAACCCTGTCCGATGAGTTGATTAACGAACTGCAGGCCCATGATGTGATTGTTTTTGCCGTCCCCATGTACAATTTTAATATTTCCACCCAGCTTAAGAACTATTTTGACCTGATTGCCCGTGCGGGCGTGACCTTCCGCTACAGCGAGCAGGGTCCGGAAGGCCTGGTCAAGAATAAACGCGCGTTTGTCCTCACTACCCGCGGCGGCATCCATAAAGATACCCCGAGCGATCTGGTAACCGCCTATCTGCGGTTATTCCTCGGATTTATCGGTATCACCGATGTGCAATTCGCCTTTGCCGAAGGCATCGCCTATGGTCCGGAAGTGGCCGGCAAGGCGCAGGACGAAGCCAAAGAACAAATCAACCAGTTTGCCGCCTGAGTATTCCCTCTCTGCCATGAAGCACTGTTGCGCATCTTCGGATGCGCTTTTTTTATTTGGCCGGCGGGCAGGCGTTGGCGTCGGGACAGACCACCGGCTGCAGCAAGGCGGCGCTGCGCTTGTCCGCCGTGATGTTGATGTCATGTTCAATTCTGACATTCATATTGATGGTAATGGGTTCCTTGGGCATCGCCAGCTCGATACGCGGAACGCATGCGCTCACCGTCAGCGCGGCCAGAATTACCATGAGTTTGATGCCCGATGTCATTGCGCTCCCCTTGTAGTCAGCGCAGGCTGCGCCGCCTGTTTTTCCAGCGTCTGTTCAACCTGGGTGCCGAAGCGCAGGCTTCGCCACAGTTGAAACAGGTTTTCCTGATGGCGGTAATTCAGCCGGACTTCCCGCTGAGCATTGATTTGTGAATTGGTGCCGGTGATGTGCGCCAGCAGCAGCAGATTCCCCGATCGATCCAGGTCTACCTCGGCGCGGGTGCGGGTGATTTCCATATAGCGCAGCCAGTCAATGGCCGCACGGGTCGCCAGATTACTGCTGCCCAACTGGTCGGCGAACTGTTTATCCAATCGCAAGGTCATATTATCGTCGTTGGCCAGCCAGCCGTGGCGAATATAGCCGGCCGGGTCGGCGAAATTCAGCGGCAATTCGCCGCTGACCCGGCCTGAGACGGCAAATTGCCGGGTATTAAGCACGGTGACGAGTTCGCTCATTTCAATGGATTTCAGGCTGAGCACCGCCGCCTCCCGCTGCGGCAGGCGTAGCGGCGACAGGCGGATGCTGCCGCCGAGGGTATCCACCGCCGCCTGGGTCAGCGTCAGGGGCCGCCTTTCGTCGTAAGGATAATAGCCCTGCAGCCCGAGCGCCAGGTGGTCGAGGTTAATTGGCGTTACCACCTTGTCGATATTCAGGGTGACGGGCTGTTTGACCCCCAGCAGCCAGCGCTGGTCCTGCAACCGGTAAGACAGACCGAGGGCAATGCCCTGTAAATGGTTTTCCTGCATCCAGACATCGCCCTCGCTCACCACCGCATGGCCCCCCGCCAGAAAACCTTGCCCGGAAGCGGCTGAAAAGGCGCTCTGGGCGTGGAATTCACCGTCCCGCAGGGTCATTTTCAGCTCCGGCGCCAGCAGGGTCTGAAATACCCGCAGCGGCTGCTGCGGCCACCAGGCCTGGCCGCGCAGGCGCGTTCCGTCCCAGCGTCCGTTTACTCTTACCGGACCGATGGCGCCGGCCTGCAGCTTGCCCCGCCAAAGAAAATCCTGCGGGTCGCGCCCCGACAGTTGCAATACGAGGCGCGGCTGCGGCATGTATCCGCCCCGTTTGATGTCTATGCGCCGGGCGGACAGACTCATCCCGCCGCTAAACGCCGGCTGCGACGCCTTGCGCTGCCAGCGGAACGGGGTTACAAGCTTCAGGCGGGGTTCATCCACATGCACCAGGCCGTATTCCAGCCCATCGAAGCCGCTGTTCATTTCGCTCAGTTCAATCATATCTTCCAGCCAACTGCCCCGTCCGTTGATATCCCAGCGGGCGTGAAACGGCGAGAGATAACCGTTACCCCAATAGCGCCAGCGCCACTGCCCCTGGTCAGGCAAAAAGTTGCTGGCCCGTCCGTCGAGATGCAGGGTTAAATTCCCCATATGAGCGGCATCCGCCAGCAGGATGGCCTGCAAGCGGCCGCTCAGGCCGCGGGAGGAGAGCTGCATGCCCGCCAGCGGTAAACGGGCGCTGGTGATATTCAAAACATTGAACAGCGGCCCCACCACCCTCAGCAGCGCGCCGGGGGACATTACCAAGACAGGATCGCTCAAGGGGCCCCTCAGTTGGCCCGGGATCGAGGCATCCAAAGACAAATCACCCTGATTGGCCAGCCCGGTCAGGCGAAAATCCAGCGCGTTATCCGTCAGGCCGATTTTGCCCGGCCCCAGGTTCAGAACCGCGTTGGCTTTACCCCGCAATCCCTCGGTGAGGACATTCAGCCGGGCGCTGATTTCCAGGCCGACCAGCCCGGCTTGCCAGTTTTTCAGGTTAAGGCTGATATGGCCCGCCAGGGGCTGTGACGCATAGGGCCAATGCCATTCGCCCCCGGAGATGGCAATGGACTCATCGCTCACCTGCCAGGGTAAGCGCGCCAGGGTGAAATCCTTCTGACCGTCGCTGATAGTCAGCTCGCCGTTTTGCTGCCGCCAGTCAAACCTGGCGATGAGCGGCGTACCGTCGGGAGAAGCCATGCCGGCCGTCAATGCGCCCCGCTCCGGCGGCAGCAGTATCTGGGGGGACAGGCCCAGGCTGCCCTGTAAACGTACCCACTGGCGGCCGGCGGCATCATTGAGGGTTAAATCATTCACCGTCAGCTGCCGGTCCAGCATGCGCAGATCCGCCGTCACCTCGCCGCCGCGGTAGTTAAGCCGCGTGTCGTTTCCCCGGTGGACCAGATGCAGTTCGCCGCCATAGGCTTGCCAGGGGACCACCGACAGCCGCTGGATATGCAGCGAGAAGGATGGCAATTCCCCCAGCACCCCTTGCCATGTCAAAGGCGCTCCGCTATCGGCGGCGGACGCGGCGCAGAGGGTATTCGCCGTGACCTGTCGCGCATCAAGGCGCCAGCCGCCGTTGCCGCGGCCAAGAGAGACACCGCTGCCGTCCAGCCAATCGCAATTCCCCCGGACTAACCGGATATCCGGCAACGCCAGCTGACCCTGCCGCCAGGCGGGACGTCCGTCGAGGATTAAACGAACGTCGGCGGGCAGATAGCGCTGCTCCAATAGCGGCAGCCAGGCCGGCGTAAAATACCAGGCAGCGGCCACCAGCACGAAAATAACCATCAGCAGCGACAGCAGAAAACGGTGGGCCTTGAAAAAAAAAGCGCCTTTACGCCCTAAAGTGCCCGATACTGTGGTCATGCCATTCCTTTATTGTCCCGATGTCTGCAAGATATCATACTTGGGTTGAAAATTTTGCTAGCGAGAAGAGTGTATGAAAATCGCCGTCTACAGTACTAAAAATTACGATTTGAAATATTTATCAAAAGTGAATGAAGAGTATGGTTACGATCTGGAATTTTACGAATTTCAGTTAACCCCGCGTACCGCCAAAACCGCCGAAGGATGCGATGCGGTATGTATCTTCGTCAATGACGACGGCGGCCGCGACGTGCTGGAAATACTGGCCGCCCATGGCGTGAAGACGGTGGCGCTGCGCTGCGCCGGTTTTGATAATGTGGATTTGGACGCGGCGAAAAAACTGGGCATTGCGGTGGTGCGCGTACCGGCCTACTCGCCGGAAGCCGTGGCGGAACACGCCATCGGCCTGATGATGTGTTTGAACCGGCGTATCCATCGCGCTTATCAACGTACCCGCGACGCCAATTTTTCGCTGGAAGGGCTGATAGGCTTTAATATGCATAATCGCACCGCGGGCGTTATCGGCACCGGTAAAATCGGCGTGGCCGCCATGCGGATCCTGAAAGGCTTCGGCATGCGGCTGTTGGCCTACGATCCCTATCCGAGCGCGCAGGCGCTGGAACTGGGGGCAGAATACGTAGACCTGCCGACGCTGTTCGCCCAGTCCGACGTCATTACCCTGCACTGCCCTTTGACGCCGGAAAATCACCATCTGCTGGACCGGGAAGCCTTTGCCAAAATGAAAGACGGCGTAATGATCATCAACACCAGCCGCGGCGGGCTCATTGATTCCCAGGCGGCCATAGAGTCGTTGAAGCTTCAGAAAATCGGCGCCCTGGGGATGGACGTGTATGAAAATGAGCGGGATTTGTTCTTTGAGGATAATTCCAACGACGTGATCCAGGACGACGTCTTCCGCCGCCTATCGGCCTGCCATAACGTGCTGTTCACCGGCCACCAGGCATTCTTGACGGAAGAAGCGCTGACCAGCATCGGCGAAATCACCCTGCAAAATCTCAGGCAAATCAGCGGCGGGGAGCACTGCCCGAATCTGCTGAACGGCTGACGGTTTTAAGGCGGCGGCGTAGAGTGATGTGAGATAGCCCGCTGGTTTAGCGGGCAAGAGCTTGTTGACAAAGTGCCCGGTCGGGACAAGATGCTAGATCGTAAACACGCCGTAAATCCATCCCTGGAGGCTCGATCCGCGCCATCCCTGGCGCGGACGGTTTACTCTTCTAGCATCCTGCCCCGCCTCATAGACTCCGAGTACGTTTGTCAGCACTCTGAAGACGCTGGTTTAGCGGGCTATCACTTTTGTCCGGTCTTGACTTTGGCGGTTGAACTTTTTCCCGGATCCCCGCACCTTTCATTACAGCTGTGACTACAGCGCGTTGCGGGCCAGGCTTTCCATGGGTTTGCGCTTGCCGTCCGCCAGCTGGCACATCTCCACCGAGCTGCCGTCCAGCTGCTGCGCGGTGGTGGGACTGCCCCCCGCATTGATACAGCTGGCCTCGATAACCGTCATCGCCCGCTGCTCAGGCGGCAAGTGGGCCGACGTGCCCTGCTGTTCAGGTTCCTGATTGGAATGACTGCTGCAGGCGACCAAAAACAGCGCCGACGTCGCCAATAACCACAGACTCACCTTCATCAATGTGCTCCGGAAAGAGGTATTAGGAACAATCTTAAGGCTGTCAGTGTAGTCGCACAAAATGTATGCGTCGAGACTCAATTGCGTTTTTGATTATAAAATCATCAGACCGGCCAGTCTTTTCACTCGCCGCCCTGCTTTATAAGTGCGCCAGGCTGATTATCGCATCATGGGCAAGCACCGCATCCAAAGAGGTTATCCGGTAGTTCCCCGGTTTTTTGCCTGACGCTTTATCTTCAGCAGCGCCGGGCGCCACAGCCTCCTCATCTAAGGTGGAACCCTCATATTTCTCATCATCAGCGGGAACGTCTTTTAGAATGGCCTGTTTTTTATCCATACAGGCGGAAAATGACTTTATGGTCATTAAGAGCCTCTCATCGTGTATTCCATGCTTCTTGGCAACGCTCTGCCATTTTTCTCCTTTTTTCAGCATCGCTCCCGCTGAACCGTCATGACCGGCCATCAGGGAGGCGGTGTGTATTTTACGCAAGGAATCTTTATTTTTTATACAGTATTTGTCGACGGTAGCTTGGCAGTTGCCGCCATTCAAAACCGCTTCTATGGCGAGTTTTAGACAGCGTTGCGTAACCCCTTGTACTTCAAGCATCACTTTTTCACTGAACTCACTATGACTGGCGCGACGACTGATATTCGGGCTGGCGTTCTCGTTATTCACCGCTGCTACAGGCAGAGCGTTTTTTAAAGGTTTCGTTTGAACCGTGCCCGGCGTAAGCGAACTTCCCGCCGATAATGCAGCTGATTTCAGGCTTGTTATGTTATTCATCGTTATATCCCAATGGGTTAAAGGGAGTGTAATATAGTGAATACTGTTCAAACAATTCCGCAACTGCCCTGGGATAATTCATCCCCGTCGCACAAAAGCAAAAATACCCTGCGCCCGCTACTGTTATACTCATGGCTAATTATGATAACCCGATGATTTTATGGTTATCATCCGTTGAGCAAATAAGGCAGAACATGATCACCACAGACGGTAATAACGCAGTCGCCTCGGTGGCTTACCGTATTAACGAAGTTATCGCGATATATCCCATCACCCCCAGCTCAACCATGGCGGAACTGGCTTCCGCCTGGTCTGAAGCCGGCACCGCCAATATCTGGGGCGACGTGCCGCGGGTGGTTGAGATGCAATCCGAAGGGGGCGCCATCGCCACGGTACACGGCGCCTTGCAGACCGGCGCCTTGTCCACTTCCTTCACCTCATCCCAGGGATTGCTGTTGATGATCCCGACCTTGTACAAACTGGCGGGGCAATTGACGCCGTTTGTACTGCACGTGGCGGCCCGCACGGTGGCCACCCACGCCCTGTCGATTTTCGGCGATCACTCCGATGTCATGGCGGTACGCCAGACCGGCTGCGCCATGCTGTGCGCGAGCAATGTGCAGGAAGCGCAGGATTTTGCGCTGGTCTCCCATATCGCCAGCCTGAACAGCCGGCTGCCGTTTATCCATTTTTTCGACGGTTTCCGCACCTCCCATGAAATCAATAAAATCGCGCCGCTGTCGGACGATACGCTGAAAACCCTGCTGCCGCAGGCGGGCATCGACGCCCACCGGCAGCGGGCACTGACGCCGGATAACCCGGTCATTCGCGGCACCTCCGCCAACCCGGATACCTATTTCCAATCGAGGGAAGCCACCAACCCCTGGTACAACGGCGCGTTTGCCCATGTGGAACAGGCAATGGACGCGTTTGCCGGCGCCACCGGCCGCCGTTACCAACCCTTTGAGTACTACGGCCATCCCCAGGCCGAGCGGGTGATAATCCTGATGGGATCGGCCATCGGCACCTGCGAAGAGGTTATCGACAGCCTGCTGGCGCGGGGTGAAAAGGTGGGCATGGTGAAAGTCCGTCTTTATCGCCCGTTTTCCGCCGAACATCTGCTGGCGGCCATCCCGGACAGCGCGCGTAGCATCGCGGTGCTGGATCGCACCAAAGAGCCGGGAGCGCTGGCGGAGCCGCTTTATCTGGATGTGATGACCTCCCTGGCGGAGGCCTATAGCCAGGGCCGGCGCGACAGCCTGCCCCGCACCATCGGCGGCCGCTACGGCCTGTCGTCGAAAGAGTTCGATCCCGCCTGCGTCCTGGCGATTTTTAATGAGCTGGCATTGCCCCGGCCGCGGCCGCGTTTCACCGTCGGCATCTTTGACGATATTACCCATTTGTCCCTGCCGTTGCCGGAGGCTGATTTACCCCATCGCGCCAAACTGGAAGCCTTGTTCTACGGCTTGGGCAGCGACGGGTCGGTTTCCGCCACCAAGAACAACATCAAAATCATCGGCAACAGCACGCCGCTGTTCGCCCAGGGTTATTTTGTCTATGACTCGAAAAAGGCCGGCGGCCTGACGGTTTCCCACCTGCGGGTCAGCGAACATCCCATCAATTCGGCCTACCTCATCAGCCACGCCGACTTTATCGGCTGCCATCAGTCGCAGTTTATCGACAAGTACCAAATGGTGGAGCGCCTGCGGCCGGGAGGTATCTTCCTGCTGAACACCCCCTATGCCGCCGACGAAATCTGGGCGCGGCTGCCGCAGGAAGTGCAGGCGCTGCTGATCCAGCGCCAGGCTAAGTTTTATATTATCAATGCGGCGCAGATTGCCCGCGAATGCCAGTTGGGAGCGCGCATCAATACGGTGATGCAGATGGCCTTTTTCCAATTTACCGACGTATTGCCCCAGGACAGCGCCCTCGCCGCCCTGCAGTCGGCCATTGCCCGTAGCTACAGCAGCAAGGGGCAGGAACTGGTGGAACGCAACTGGCAGGCCCTGGCGGCTACCCGGGAAGCGCTGCACGCCGTGCCGCTGCGGGCAGTCAATGAACACAGCCCGCTGCGCCCGCCGGTGGTGTCCGACGCGGCGCCGGATTTTGTCAAAACCGTCACCGCGGCGATGCTGGCGGGTCTCGGCGATGCGCTGCCGGTTTCCGCCCTGCCGCCGGACGGCACCTGGCCGGTGGGCACCACCCGCTGGGAAAAACGCAATATCGCCGAACGCATCCCTCTGTGGAAACCGGAGCTGTGTACCCAGTGCAATCACTGCGTGGCGGCCTGCCCCCATTCGGCGATCCGCGCCAAGGTGGTCTCCCCCGAGTCCATGAGCGCGGCCCCGGCCGGACTGGCGTCCCTGGAAGTGAAATCCCGCGATATGCGCGGCCAGAAATACGTTTTGCAGGTGGCGCCGGAAGATTGTACCGGCTGTAACCTGTGCGTGGAGGTCTGCCCGGCCAAAGACCGGCAAAACCCGGACATCAAGGCTATCAATATGGCTTCGCGGCTGGAGCATGTGGAAGAGGAAAAGATCCATTACGACTTCTTCCTGAATCTGCCGGAAATGAAACCCGAGCAGCTGGAACGCATCGACATCCGCACCTCTCAGCTGATTACCCCGCTGTTCGAGTACTCCGGCGCCTGCTCCGGCTGCGGCGAGACGCCGTATATCAAGCTGCTGACCCAACTGTATGGCGAAAGGCTGCTGATAGCCAACGCCACCGGCTGTTCTTCCATCTACGGCGGCAATCTGCCCACCACTCCCTACACCACCAACGCCGAGGGGCGCGGTCCGGCCTGGGCCAATTCGCTGTTTGAGGACAACGCCGAGTTCGGGCTGGGATTCCGGCTGACGGTGGATCAGCACCGCCGCCGTGTCCTGCGTTTGCTGAACCAGCATCGCGATCTGCTGCCGGAGAGCTTGCTGGCCGGATTGCAGGCCGACGGAGTGGCCGTGCCGGAACGCCGCGCACAGATCGAACAGTTAAGAGCCCTGTTGAAACCCCATACCGGCGGCGACAGCAGGCAACTGGCCGCGGACGCCGATTATCTGGTGGATAAATCCATTTGGCTTATCGGCGGCGACGGCTGGGCCTATGATATCGGCTTCGGCGGCCTGGACCATGTGCTGAGCCTGTCGGAAAACGTCAATGTTCTGGTGCTGGATACCCAATGCTATTCCAATACCGGCGGCCAGCAATCCAAAGCCACCCCGCTGGGGGCGGTAACCAAATTCGGCGAACAGGGCAAGCGCAAAGTCCGCAAGGATTTGGGGGTGAGCATGATGATGTACGGCCATGTCTATGTGGCGCAAATCTCCCTCGGCGCCCAGCTCAACCAGACGGTGAAAGCCATTCAGGAAGCCGAGGCTTATCCCGGCCCGTCGCTGATTATTGCCTACAGTCCTTGCGAAGAGCACGGCTATGATTTGGCGTTAAGCCACGACCAGATGCGCCAGCTCACCGCCACCGGCTTCTGGCCGCTGTATCGTTTCGATCCCCGCCGCGGCGATGAAGGCAAGCTCCCCCTGTCGCTGGATTCACGCCCGCCCAGCAGCGAGTTAAGCGCTACCCTGCTTAATGAGCAGCGCTTTAAGCGGCTGAACAGCCAGCAGCCCGAGGTGGCCAGCGCGCTCTATCAGGCGGCGGAAAAGGATTTGAAGGCGAAATATGACTTCCTGGCCCGCATGGCGGGCAAAGGGGAGACGGCGGAATAAGCCGGCTGGATTTATTGACAACCTGTCCGGCCGGGAGCGGCCGGCCGGCGATTCCGGACTTTTCAGCCGGCGGCAGAGGCGCTATTATGCCCGCGGCTGGATTGATACGGATGAAAAATGGATCGCAACTATATTGTCGAAGTGCCCCGGCACGGCAGCTTTTTTCTTTCATGGGTTGCTTATGTCCGCCCCTGGATATTGTTCGCCATGCTGACCGCCATCGGCTTGCTGGTATCCCAGTCCGCCAACGCGGCCAATATCATCCTGGCCGGTTACGTCATTTTGTTTATCGGCATCGTTAAGCTGATTTATGATCTGGCCTGGCGCCGGCGCTTTCGGTTTTTTTATGACCTGGAAGGCGTTTGGCTGGTGCGCGGCCTGCTGCCCGGGCGCCGGGGTAAAAAGGGGCTGTCCTGGCTGGAAATCGACGAGGTCGCCTGTGACAGCGGTCCGTTCAGCTGGCTGACAAAGTCCTACGGCATCACCATCAGCCATCGTTTCAGCGCCACCCGCCAATTGCACATCAGCCAAATCAAACATGGCGATCGGGCGGTGGCGGCCATCAATGAAAGGCTGATGCAGGAATTCACGGACTGAGCGATGTCTGCCCGACCCGCCTCATCCATTCTCCTGCGTTGCCGTTTTATAGAATCGCATTACCGCGCCGCTGTCAGACACAGTCCCTTACATAACACCTTAAGGCATAATTACCGTGGTTGATCAAAAACAGATTTATAACTTCAATAAGCTTCAGAAGCGCTTGCGGCGCAATGTGGGCCAGGCCATCGCCGACTTCAACATGATTGAGGAAGGGGATCGCATCATGGTCTGCCTGTCGGGAGGCAAGGACAGCTACACCATGCTGGACATCCTGCGCAGTCTGCAGCAAAACGCGCCGGTGAACTTTACCTTGATAGCGGTGAATCTGGATCAGAAACAGCCCGGCTTCCCCGGCGATGTATTGCCCGCCTACCTTGAATCGCTGGGTATCGAATATCACATCGTTGAAGAAAATACCTATGCCATCGTTAAGGATAAGATTCCCGAGGGCAAAACCACCTGTTCCCTGTGTTCAAGGCTGCGGCGGGGAATTCTATACCGCACCGCCGGCGAGCTGGGCGCCAATAAGATTGCCCTGGGCCACCATCGCGACGACATGCTGCAAACGCTGTTTCTGAATATGTTCTACGGCGGTAAATTAAAGGCCATGCCGCCCAAACTGATGAGCGACGACGGCAAACATATTGTCATTCGCCCCCTGGCCTACTGCCGGGAAAAGGATATCGAACGTTTTGCCGCCGCGCGGGAATTTCCCATTATCCCCTGTAATTTGTGCGGCTCCCAGCCCAACCTGCAGCGGCAGGTGATCGGGAATATGCTGCGGGACTGGGATAAACAGTATCCGGGACGGATAGAAACCATGTTCCGCGCCATGCAAAACGTGGTGCCCTCCCATTTGGCGGATAGCAATCTCTTTGACTTCAGGCAGTTGAATGCCGGCGACCCGGTAATAGCGGGCGGAGATCTGGCCTTTGACCGGGAAACGCTGCCGGCGGTGCCGGTGGGCTGGCAGGATGAACCGGAGGAGTTATTGCAGCTCTCTGTTCACCAACGTTTGCCGGTGACGGGAATCAAATAAGGTAACGCCGCCCGTGGGCGGCGGCATGATCAAAAAAGATGAGGCGGCGGGTCGTTGATGGGTTTGGGATCGGGATTATAGGGCGGTTCCAGCGGCGGCTCCGGCAGCGGATTGGGGATCGGCGGCGGATCGGTGGGTATGGGCTCATTGGGAATCGGCTCGGTGGGTATACTGAACCGATATTGATTCGCGCGTGCCGTGCCAGAGGGCGTAGTAGTCAACGACATAGTGTCCACCTCGTAGGGAAATATCGAAATAATTGCATAAATTACAGCGGCAAGTCATGGCTATGCCGTCGGATTCAGCCATTGGCGCTGCACTCAAGTCATGTTAATGAAATACTCTTTAAGGATAGCCGGGAGGGGTTAAAGCGCAAAAAAAATGCCAGGTTCTAAAACCCGGCATTATATGAATTAAATATGCTATGCAATAATTCAAAAAAAGGAAGTAAGACAATATGGAGCGCAACGCCCATCGCTTGACGTTGCATTCACCTGCACAATGGATAATGCCTGATTCTAAGCATCGGCTTTTTGATATTGCTCAATATTGATGAGCTTTTTGGATACTTTTTACCGAATATATTTCCATAAAACGCCAATGTTATAGCCATTTACGACGTTTTAACCACCATGCAACCCCCAGAACCAATAAAACCAACAGCAGACAAAACAGGCTAAAACCATAACGCATATTGCCGCCGGGAATGCCGCCCAGGTTAACGCCGAACAGGCCGGTGAGGAAGGTGGTGGGCAGGAATACCATTGCCATCAGGGACATGGTATAACTGCGGCGGTTGATGGCTTCCGCCGTCAGCGAGTTGATTTCATCGGCGATGACCGCCGTGCGCGCGATGCCGCCGTCAATATCCTCTATGCCCCGCCCCAGCCGGTCGGCGATATCCTGCATCCGGCGCCGGTCGTCCTTGTCCATCCAGGCCAGATGCTCGCTGGCCAGACGCGAGAACACGTCGCGCTGGGGCCCCATATAGCGGCGCAGCACAATCAACTGCTTGCGCAGCTGCGCCAGCTGGCCGCGCGGCGGAATGCGCTGTTCAAGCAGGTCGTTTTCCAGGGCGATTATCCGATCGTGCATTTCATCGATGAAATCACTGGTATGATCGGTCAGGATATCGCTCATCTCCACCAGCCAGGTACCGCTGTTGACCGGGCCCTGTTTTCTCTGCAGCCCTTCAAGAATCTCTTCCACCGCCTGTATAGGCTGACGCCGGGTGGTGACAATCAGCTTATCGGTGATATAGATGCGCAGTACGATCAGCTCTTCGGGGTACTCTTCGGTATTAAAATTAATGCTCCGCAATATAATCAGCGCCCCTTCGGGCAGCCGGTTTATCCTGGGCCGGGTGCTGTTGCCCGCCAGCGGCTCACGCAAGGAATCCGGAACCAGCGGCGTATCATTCAGCCATTCCATGCTGGCCTGGTGCTCAATATCCAGATGCAGCCAGCACGGGTGGTCGCAATGGGCAATATCCGCCGCTTCAATGGGCCGGATACCCCCGGCGCCGTCCAACTGGCCGGCATAAACCACACCATTGATATGCAAAGCGTTTTGATCAATAACGTCCAACGTCTTACACCTTTTTTCGACTGACTATAACCAACCTGAACGTTTGAGTTTCCGATGCAGGGCAACACAGCCGGCAAGGGTCACCAGCAAAGTGACCGGATATCCCCAGGGCATTTTTAATTCCGGCATCGAGGCGAAGTTCATGCCGTACAGACTGAAGATAACCGTTGGCACCGCCAGGATAGCGCCCCACCCGGCCAACCGTTTTACCACTTCGTTTTGCCTGACCGATACCATCGCCAAATTCACATGCATCGCATTGGTCAACATTTCGCGCATATCATCGGTAAGCGTGATCACCTGATGAGCATGATCCTGGACGTCGCGGATATAGGCCCTCAGTTCTTTGGGAATAAAGGCTTCATGCAAATGAATCAACTGGTTGCAAATATCGTCGATGGGCACGGCGGCATTGTGCATAGCCAGCAGATCGCGGCGCAGTCGATAAACCTCTTCCACCGCCTGCGGATCGAACTCGGACTTGAACATGGCAGACTCGATGCCGTCAAATTGCGTCTCGTACTGGCCGATGATTTCCCGGTAATTATCCACCACAAAGTCCAGTATAGAATAGAGCGCGAATCCCGGCCCTTTGGCCAGCAGCTTGGGCGTTTCCTCCGCGCGCGCCCGAATGGCGGCGTAGCTGGAGGAGGCGCCGTGACGAACGGTAATCAGAAAATGCGCGCCGACGAAAAAATGTGTCTCGCCATACTGTATTTTATCATCCACCCGCTGGGCGGTTTTCACCACGATAAACAACGAGTCGCCGTAGGTTTCCAATTTTGGCCGCTGATGGGCGGTAAGCGCATCTTCGATGGCTAAGTCATGCAGATGGAATTCTTGCTGTATTTTTCGCATGAATGCATCATCGGGCGCAAACAGGCCTAACCAGACAAACGCGTCGGGCTGTTTTAACACCTCGCTGATGTCGTCGATGGTGACTTCACCTATTCGACGTCCCGCTTGGTAAGCAACGCTGTTTATCACCTTGTCCATTATTTATCCTGTACCATTCACCAGAAACGCCATTTTCAGTGCTTGAGAATATACATGCTTTGGCTGTAAGCCACATCCTCGGGATTATTAATTGGGTAGCCCTGCACCCAGGGCTTGATGAGCCGGCCGTTGGTGTATTGATAAATCGGCGCTATGGGCGCCTGTTCGGCGATAATATCTTCCGCCTTGTTGTAATCCGCCGCCAGCAGTTTGGCATTGGTTTGCCGGCTGGCCTGCTCCAGCAGGCGATCGTATTGGGGGTCGTTGAATTTGGCGATATTGCCGCTGTGCGCCGCGGTGAGCAGCGATAAGAAGGTGGAGGGCTCATTATAATCCCCCACCCAGGACGCGCGCACCACATCGAAATTACCGGTATTGCGGCTGTCGATATAGGACTTCCATTCCTGGTTTACCAGCTTGACATTCACCCCGAGTTTTTTCTTCCACATGGAGGCGACGGCGATAGCGATTTTTTCGTTGCCTTCGGAAGTATTGTACAACAGATTCAGGGTAATAGGTTTATCCGGGCCGTAACCCGCCGCCGTCATCAGTACCTTGGCTTCGGCATCCAACTCCTCCTGGGAGTGCTGCTGCAGATAATTCGGCACGGGCTTATAACCGGCGGTGACGTCGGGGGTCAGGTGAAAGGCGGGTTTTTCGCCGCTGCCCACCACCTTCTCCGCGATAATCCGGCGGTCGATGGCGTAAGACAGCGCTTTGCGCACCCGCACGTCGCTGGTGGGCGCGCGCCGGGTATTAAACGCGTAATAGTAAGTTCCCAACTGGGGAGGGGTATACACCTGGCCGGGAATATCCTTTAGCAGTTGCTGATAGCGGGGTTTCGGAAAGGATTCGGTAATATCAATATCATTGGCGAGATAGCGGTTCAGCGCCGAAGACTCCTGATTGATGGGAATAAACGTTACCTGCGTTAATACCGTATGCCGATGATCCCAGTAGTACGGGTTGGGCGCCAGCACCAGTTTTTCATTGACTACCCGTTGCTGGAGCTGAAACGCGCCGTTGCCCACCAGATTGCCCACTTTGGTCCAGTTATTGCCGTATTTCTCTACCGTGGCGCGGTGAACCGGGAATAAACTGAAGTTAGCCGTCAGGCTGGCAAAATACGGTACCGGTTTATCCAGCTCCACTTTCAGGGTGTAGTCGTCCGGTGCGCTGACCCCAAGCCGCTCGGCCGGCGCTTTGCCGGCGATGATGTCGCCGGCGTTGGCCAGCCCCGCCAGCTGGGTAAACCAGGCAAAGGGAGACAGATTTTTCGGATCCGCCAGCCGCCGCCAGCTGTAGACAAAATCACCGGCGGTGACAGGGTCACCATTAGACCAGCGGGCGTCATGGCGCAGATGAAAAACAAAGGTGCGGTTGTCGTTGGTTTGCCAGCTGACGGCCACGCCCGGAATCAAATGCCCGTCGGCGTCCTGGTTAACCAGCCCCTCGAAGAGATCCCGCGTGACTTCCGCTTCCGTCAGGCCGACGCCTTTGATGGGGTCCAGCGAGGCCGGTTCGTCTTTGATGTGCCGGACGATATGCTGTACCGGGGACAGCTGAACGCCGGGCGGCGGCGTGGCGCCGCGGGCGATGCCGCAGCAGGCAATGATTAAGGAGGCACAGAGTGCTAATTTGGAACCAGGCATAAGCTTTTCCTTGAAGTCATAATCGGCGCATCACCCGGGCGCGGGCCGGATAATGGCGGCCGTGCCGTGCTTTAGCATAAAAAAGTTCGGGACTAAAAGTGTTAAAACTAAAAGTCTGCCGACAAAAGTCGTAAGGCGAAGGTCTTTTGCGATAAAGTATTATCAGTCAATGTAACTCATTAGATTATGGCAGAAAACCCCATGACCGTATTCCATCCCCGCCCGCAGCGGGGCAAGCTTATTTTTCCCGGTACCCCCTTTGGCAAATCGGTACTGGGCGCGCCGATGCTGTTTTTCCGCGCCGCCGACGCCGGTCCGGATACCGGATTAATCATTGCCGGCACCCACGGCGATGAAACCGCGGGGGTGGTGGCGCTGTCCTGCGCACTGCGCACTCTCGGCGCAAAGCCGCCGCGCCATCATCTGGTTTTGGCGGTGAATCCGGACGGCTGTCAGCTGGGATTGCGCGCGAACGCCAACGGGGTCGATCTGAACCGCAATTTCCCGACCGGCAACTGGCGGCCCATGGATACCCTTTACCGCTGGACCAGCGCAAGCGAAGCACGGGACGTGGCGCTCTCCCCCGGCACCGCGCCGGGTTCGGAGCCGGAAACCCGGGCGCTGTGCGGGTTGATAGCGCAATTAAAACCGGCCTGGGTGGTTTCGTTCCATGAGCCCCTGGCCTGTATCGAACAGCAGGCCCGTTCGCCCCTGGCGCTATGGCTGGCGGAGCGGCTTTCGCTGCCGCTGGTGGACAGCGTCGGCTACGCGACCCCAGGTTCCTTCGGCAGCTGGTGCGAGGAGCAATCCCTGCCCTGCATCACCGCCGAACTGCCCGCCGTCTCGGCGGATGCCGCCACCACGGATTATCTGGACGCCCTGGTGGATTTATTGCGTTACAGAGTCTGAAAACCGACCCCGGAACGGATAACGTTATTCCAGCAGGATAGACCCGCAGCCGAACGTCAGATGGGGTTGCGCATCCATGGAGAGCCAGGTCGGCCCGTCCAGGTCAATAAACCGCGCCGCCGGGGCCAGCGGCAAGGCGGCGGCAATGGCCCTGGATGTGCACAGCATGCAGCCGAGCATAATGCCGAACCCCTGCTCTCCCGCCTGCCGGGCCAGCAGCAGCGCTTCGGTCAGGCCGCCGGTTTTGTCCAGTTTGATGTTCACCATCTCATAGTTGTCCTTAAGCGCCGGTAGTTGCTGGCGGGTATGGCAACTTTCATCGGCGCAGATCGGCAGCGGATGGATAAAATGCTGTAACGCGGCATCCTGCTCCGCGGGCAGCGGCTGTTCGAGCATCGCCACCCCCAGATCCGCCAATAATTGGCAGCGGGAGGCTAATCCTTCGGGATGCCAGGCTTCATTGGCATCGACAATGAGGGTCGCCGCCGGAACGGCGGTACGAATAGCCACCATCCGCTCGGTTATCAGCCGATCGTCGAGCTTGATTTTCAGCAGCCTGGCGCCTTTTTGCCAGAATGCCTGCGCGGCTTCGGCCATGGCCTGGGGTTCATCGATGCCCAGGGTCTGCGCCATGGCGATGGTTGCCGGCAGCTGGACGCCGGCGTACTGCGCCAGCGTTTGTCCGCTCAACTGGCGCTCCACATCCCACAGCGCGCAATCCACCGCGTTGCGGGCCGCGCCGGCGGGGAGCAATTGCTGCAGTATTTCCCGCGAAACGCCCTGTTCGATGGGATGCAGCACCGAGGTCAGCTGTTCCAGCACCGATTGTTCGCTCTCTCCGTAACGGGGATAAGGGGTGCATTCGCCGATACCCTTAACACCGTCCTGCTCTATTTCCACCACCACCACTTTTGCTTCCGTACGGCTGCCCCGTGAAATCACAAAGGCGTATGGAGCGGCCATAAAAACGCATTACTCTCATCGTCGGTCCTCGGATTGATGGTTGCCATAGGATCCTCCCGGCCCATAAATCCTGTTAATTTAGAAAGTTATTATTGTAAAAATCCGGCTATCTTCGCTTTTCGTCATCTTTTAGACTGGATTTGATGTTAAGCAGACAAGGAACCCAGTATGGCAGAAACAGTTTATTTTCAGGGTAATCCGGTCAGGGTGGCGGATTCGCTGCCACAGCCCGGTGATACGGCTCCGGACTTTTCACTGGTGGCCAAAGATCTCTTAGACATAACGTTAAACAACCATACCGGCAAACGCAAGTTGCTGAATATCTTCCCAGTATCGACACCGCCATTTGCGCGGCCACGGTGCGCCGTTTCAATCAAATCGCCGCCGATCTGGAAAATACCGTGGTGCTGTGCATTTCCGCCGATTTACCGTTCGCCCAGTCACGTTTTTGCGGTACGGAAGGATTGCATCGCGTCATTACCTTATCCACCCTGCGCGACCGTCAATTCATGCGCCGCTATGGAGTGGAAATCACCGATGGCCCGCTGAAAGGGCTGACCGCGCGGGCGGTCATGGTGCTCGATGAACGCAACAAGGTGCTGTACAGCCAACGGGTGGCGGAAATCACCCATGAGCCGGATTATGACCGGGCGCTGTCTGTCCTGAGGGAAGCGCCGGCCCGCAATTGACCCTGCGGGCCGGGCAATGGAGGAGCAGGCGGGCGCGAACGGCGCGGCGTGGTTTTATGCTTCCTCGTCCTCGCCGGGCTTTTTGCTGCTCAGTCCGTACTCGCGCAGCTTGTTGGCGATGGCGGTGTGCGAGACGCCCAGTCTTTTCGCCAGCTTTCGGGTACTGGGATAGGTGCGATAAAGCCGGGTGAGCACCGAGCGCTCGAACCTTTTACTGATATCGTCCAGGGAGCCGTCCAGCACCTCTTCGGACATCGGCAGCGACAGGGCAAAATCCGGCAGATCGATGTCGTCGACGCCTATCGCCGGGCCATCCAACTGCGCCATGGCGCGATAAAGCACATTTTTCAGCTGCCGGACGTTGCCCGGCCAGGCGTACTGCGCCAGCATGGCCGTTAACTCAGGGGCCAGCCGCGGACGCGGCACGCCCTGCTCGTCGCAGAACCGGGCGATAAAGAGCGACGTAAGGGGCATGATGTCATCCGGCCGCTCCCGCAGCGGCGGCAGATTCAGGGTCAATACGTTCAGGCGGTAATAGAGATCCTCGCGAAACTGCCCTTTATGCACCAGCTCCAGAAGATTTTTCTGGGTCGCGCAGATAACCCGGACATCCACATGCATTTCCTGATCTTCGCCCACCCGGCGAAAGGTCCCGTCGTTGAGGAAACGCAGCAGTTTCGTTTGCATGCGGGGGGACATCTCGCCGATCTCGTCCAATAGCACCGAACCGCCGCCGGCCTGTTCGAAAAAGCCCTTTTTGCTTTCCAGCGCGTTGGGATAAGCGCCGGCGGCGTGGCCGAACAGTTCGCTTTCCGCCACGTCATCCGGCAGCGCGGCGCAGTTAAGGGCCAGGAACGGCTGTTTGCCGCGCGGGCTGCGCAAATGGCAGGCATGGGCCATCAAATCTTTACCGGTGCCGGTCTCGCCGACGATCAGCAGGGGCGCGTCCAGCATGGCCAGTTTGCGCGCATGCTCCACGACCTGGCGCATTTTGACGCTGGCGGCAATGATATGACCGAATTCGCTGTCGTCATTGGGGCCGGTTTCCTGTAACTGCCGTCCCATGCGGACTGCGGACTTCAGCAAGATTACCGCCCCCGCCGCCGCCGGTTTGCCGTCATCGTCCGCCAGCCGGACGGGCGTGATGTCCATTAAAAAATCCTGCCCCGCCAATACCACCCGCCGGCTATCGGCCGCGGGACGCTCATTCTCCAGCCAACGGGTAAAATTGAACCCGCCGATAAAGCCGCCGATGGGCTGGCGGCGCATTTTTTCCGCCGGCAGGTTGAACAGCGCCAAGGCCGCCGGATTGGTCAGTTCCACTTTGCCTTTAAGATCCACGGACAACACCGGTTCGGGCATGGCGGCCAACAATGCTTCCAGGGCGCGATGCTCCCGTTCCGAAGGCATGAAGGCCAGGGTACGGACATCGGTCACGCCCTGGATCCGGCGAATCTCCGCCATTAACCCGGGGAAAGTGTCCCTTTCCACCAGTGCAACATTTAAATAGATCCTGCCGGCGGGATCGATTTCGATGCCGCGTAAATCAATATTGCGCGATGCCAACAGGTCCAGCAGTTCCCGGGCCAGGCCGAGGCGATCTTCACAAAAAACTTCTAAACGCATGCCGCGCCTCTTGACGATTGATGGGCGAATCCTGGGGATATCATACGTTGCACTGCAGCCGGGATGAAGCCGTCTGTCACAAAAAGTTGACAGACGGAAAGAAATTCAGCCATCGGACCGGGAGCGCCCGCCGCCGGTCAGGGAAGGTTTTTCCGCTCAAGGAGAGATTTCAGCTGGCCGATGAGTTCACGGCGGTAATCGCCCAGGCGGGGCTTGTCGCCGTTTAACCAGGGCAGCGGGCGGCAAAGCTCCATCGCTTTGATACCCAGCCGCGCGGTCAGCAGCCCGGCCCCCATGCCCTGCGCGATGCGGGCCGAGAGGCGGGCGGCCAGATCCTGCGACATCCAGTCCATACCCATTTCGCGGACCCATTCGCTGACGCCGGCGAATGCGATATTCAGCAGCACCCGCCGGAACAGACGTATACGGCTGAAATAACCCACCCCGATACCGTATATCGCCGCGATTCGATTGATTAACCGCAGGTTGCGCCAGGCGATAAACCCCATACCCACCACCGCCAGCGGACTGACCGCGATCATCAGGGCGGATTCGGCGGCGGAGCGGCTGATTTCCCGCCGGGCGCGGCGGTCGATAACCGGCTGCACCATGCGGGCATACAATTCCACCACCTCCCGGTCGCTGTGGGTATCCTGCAGCGCGGCCAGCCAATGCACCAGGGCCGGGTGGCCCTGGCGGATACCGGCCCGTCCGGCCAGGCCAAGGCAAAACTCCCGGCTCTGGCCGAGGGCGTGGCTGCGCAGCAGCTCGCCGGCGCGATCGCGCTCTTCGGCCCGCTGCCGCAGACGATAGAGCCGGCGCCATTCAGCCGCCAGCGAACCGGCGCCGGCCAGGATAATCAGGGTGCCCGCCCCCAGCGTACCCAGGGCGAACCAATCCTGTTGCTGCCAGGCCCGGCCAAACCACGATCCCATCTGCGCCAGTGCGCTTATGGCGAACAATCCTGCGCCGGCCGTCACCAGGCGGCGCCAGATGCTCCGTTTGGGCTTTAACGCGTCGTCCAGCCAGCGTTCCGGCCGCCCCGGTTTATTTTCACCGGCATCGGTTTCGTCGGCGTCCCCGAGCGGCTCGAAGACTATTTCCTGCTGCGGATCGAAAACCTGCGCACGCCGCAGCGCGGGCTCTTCGGGGGCAACAACCGGTTGTTCAAAATCAATGCGGGCTTGAATGGCATCCTCACCGGGACGGTGAGCCTCCATGCCGGGTTTAATAGGTTCGGTCATCGCAATTTATCCCCCAACAGAAACTCCATCACCGCATCCAGGCGGATATGGGGCAGCGGCATATCCGGGTCCATCTGCCGCGGCCGGAAATCTTCGAACTGAAAACCCTGCTTATGCCAGAACGCCGCGCCGGGCAGCCGCGGGGGGACGTCGCCGGGATAGAGCGTCAGCGGCTGGCTGTCCCGCAGGCGGAACCCCTTCAGCGCCGGGATGTTTTTCCCCTGCAGGGCCACCGTGCCGCCCTCGGTGGCCCGCACCGAGGCCAGGCCGGCGCACTCCATGGCGATGCCTTCAAAGGCGGCGTTACGCCAGGCATCCTGAATTAACTGCTGCAGCAGCGACACCAGATTGGCCTGCTGATCGGCGGTGATGTGATCCGCTTTACTGGCGGCGAACATCAGCTTGTCGATGCAGGGAGAAAACAGCCGGCGGTAGAGCGTACGTTTGCCGTAGTGGAAACTGCGCATCAGCTGGCTCAGGGCCAGACGCATATCGTTAAAGGCATCGGGGCCGCCGTTCAGCGCTTGCAGGCAGTCCACCAGCACTATCTGGCGATCGAAACCGGTAAAATGATCTTTATAAAACCCTTTTACCACGGTCTGGCAATAATAGTGATAACGCTCCCGCAGCATACCGAGATTGGTGGTTTTCGGCGCCTGGAGCAATTGGCTTTCCGGCAGGGTTCCGCCCGCCGGCCAGGGGAAAAACTGCAGCGCCGGCGCATCCGCCATGTCACCGGGCAACACAAAACGTCCCGGCTGGATAAAATACCGGCCCTGCTGTTTGCAATGCAGCAGATAACGGGTGTATTGCGCGGCAATCTCCGCCAGCGCACGCTCATCCGCCGGCGCCAGCGGATCAAGGGCGGCGCATTTTTTCAGCCAGGGCCCGGCCCATAAAGCGCGATCTCCCTGCAGTAATCCGGCCATTTGACCGGACCAGCCCAGGTAATCCTGCTCCAGCATCGGTAAATCCAGCAGCCACTCCCCCGGATAATCAACGATTTCCAGATAGAGGGTGCCGGTATCCTTGATATGGCGCCACAGCGCATCCCGGGACCGGTAGCGCAGCGCCAGCCGCATTTCGCTGACGCCGCGGGTAGGCAGGGGCCAGGCGGGGGGCGTGCCGTATAACGCGGCGATGCCTTCATCGTAGGCGAAACGGGAAATGCCCAGATGGCGCTGCGGCACCCGCTTGGCCCCCAGCAGGCGGCCGCCGTCCGCCGCTGAAAACATCGGCAGGCGCGCGCCGTTGTTCACCATCAGCAGTTGATTGACAAAAGAGGTTATAAAGGCGGTTTTGCCGCTGCGGCTTAATCCGGTTACCGCCAGGCGCAGATGGCGATCGATGCCGCGATTCAGCCATTGATTCAGAGCGTCCATTCCAGTTTTCCACATGGCAAAAGTTGATTATGTCGTGGATTGCATCCCCAGACAAATCCGGCTCTCCGCCCGTTGCTTCGTCATCAGCCGGCAAACCCGGCGCCACGCGTGTTATAAGTGGCGGAACCGGTTACGCAGGCCAAAGGTTTCGGAGGTGACATAACGCTCGACCCGGCGCAGATGCTGCTCGCTGTCCTTAAGCTGCATCTCCAGCACGTCCAGTTGCCGACCGGGGGGCATGGCGGCGAAATAAAAACCTTCGGCACCCGCCGGCGCGGGTTCCAGCCAATACGCCAGGATGGCGTAAGCGATGATGGTCAGCATAAACAGTCCGAAAAACATCGACAGCACCACGATAATCCGCACCAGCCGCACCGGAATATCAAAATAGTGCGCCAGGCCGGCGCAGACCCCTTTGATCATGCCCTCGTCGGGCCGGCGGAACAGCTGTTTTTTCGTTATTCCATTCATCCTATTGTTGCCTCCAGTCGGGGTATTCCGCATCCAGAATATCCTCCAACGCCCGGATACGCGTCTGCATCCGCTGCGCCTCTTCCTGGAGCTGCGCCAATCGCCGGGCATCCTGCGTCTGAAAAAGCGACCCCTGCCGACGGCGATTGCCATAATGCAACCACAGCCATACCGGCGCCACAAACAGCAAAAACACGGTCAAGGGTATGGCGAGCACAATCAACACTGCAGTCATGATGACTCCTTATCATCGGGAAGGCGGCAACTCGCATTATTTAGGGTAATTGCTCATTGATAAACTGGTTGCCAAAGTGCTCGGCCGGGACGGTTTACTCTTCTGGCAGCCTGTCCCGCCTTATTGACGCCGAGTACGTTTGTCAGCAGCCTTCATTATTCGGTTTTATTCATTTGCGCTTTCAGGGCCGCCAGCTGTTGGCTGATTTCATCATCCGCTTTCAATTCGGCGAACTGCTGGTCCAGCGATTTTTGTTTGCCGAAGCCGACGCTTTCGGCTTCGGCCTCCATGCTGTCGATACGGCGTTCGAACTGTTCAAATCGGGCCATGGCTTCGTCGATTTTACCGCTGTCCAGCTGACGGCGGATATCCCGGGAAGAAGCGGCGGCCTGATGGCGCAGCGCCAGGGTTTTCTGGCGGGCGCGGGTTTCCGCCAGCTTATTCTCAAGCTCGCCTATTTCACGTTTCATGCGATCCAGCGTTTCTTCAATCACCGACACGTCCTGATGCAGGGCGGCGACAATTTTGGTGAGGCGCTGCTTTTCCATCAGCGCGGCGCGCGCCAGGTCTTCTTTGTTTTTGGTCAGGGCCAATTCGGCTTTTGCCTGCCAGTCGGCCTGCTGCGTTTCCCCCTGGCTGATACGCCGCAACAACTGTTTCTTTTCCGCCAGCGCCTGGGCGGAGGTGGTGCGCACCTCGACCAGGGTATCCTCCATTTCCTGAATCATCAGGCGGACCAGTTTTTCCGGATCTTCCGCCTTATCCAGTAAGGCATTGATATTGGCGTTCACGATATCGGTGAAACGAGAAAAAATACCCATTGCAGATCCCCTTTATATCTAGCCGGTTAACGACTGAAAATGTGTTCATAATGAACATGCCCTACAGAGTGGATTACAAATAGCGTGCCAATAATGCAAGGATTTTAATGCATTGATTTTATATATTTTTTATAATTGCTCTTCGTTAGGCTTCCGCTATAGTGATTATATATACCAACTGTTGGCGAAATTCACCATGGCGGATCATCATGAAAACCTGCTGGGGCAATCCAATAATTTCCTGGAAGTGCTGGAACAGGTCTCCCGGCTGGCGCGGCTGAACAAGCCGGTGTTGGTCATCGGCGAACGGGGAACCGGTAAAGAGCTGATAGCCCGGCGGCTCCATTACCTCTCCCCCCGCTGGCAGGGTCCGTTCATCTCCCTTAACTGCGCCGCCTTGAATGAAAACCTGCTGGATTCGGAACTGTTCGGCCACGAGGCAGGGGCCTTTACCGGCGCGCAAAAACGTCACCAGGGACGGTTCGAGAGGGCGGACGGCGGCACCCTGTTTCTGGATGAGCTGGCTACCGCGCCGGTGATGGTGCAGGAAAAATTACTCAGGGTGATTGAATACGGCGAACTGGAACGGGTGGGCGGCAGCCAGCCGCTGCAAGTGGACGTCCGGCTGGTGTGCGCCACCCATGCCGACTTGCCCCGCCTGGCCAAAGCCGGCGATTTCCGCGCCGATTTGCTGGACCGGCTGGCGTTTGACGTGGTGGCGCTGCCGCCGCTGCGGGCAAGGCAGCAGGATATTATGGTCATGGCGGAGCATTTTGCCATCCAGATGTGCCGGGAAATCGATTTGCCGCTGTTTCCCGGCTTTACCCCGGCGGCGAGACAAACGCTGCTGGCGTACCACTGGCCCGGCAATGTCCGGGAGCTGAAAAACGTGGTGGAGCGGTCGATTTATCGTCACGGCAGCAGCGATCGTCCCTTGGACGCAATACTGCTCGATCCCTTCGCGGCGGTGAACGCCGCCGCCGACCCGGACGAGACGCCCGACGGCGCCCCGGCGGCGCTGCCGCTGGATTTGAAAGCCTGGCTTGAACAACAGGAGAAATACTGGATAGAGCGCGCGCTGGCGCAGGCACGGTATAATCAGCGCCAGGCCGCCGATCTGTTGTCATTGAGCTACCACCAGCTTCGGGGGATAATGAAAAAACACGCCGTTAAGGTCAGCGCATAGCCCTGATGACAGGGCGCCTGGTGCCTGCTAATGCTTCTCACTATCATTTGCAAAGCTTTTTGATGATAACCGTTCTCATCCTTTTATTCCGGTGGCGGCGTTTTCAGGCGCAATCCGGCCAATTGGCGCTTTTAGCGCCGATCCCGCCGGATTATTGACGGCATAAATTGGGTGTCGCGCCAGAGTGAGGTAAACTGGAACCATTATCCGGTAGGATCCAAGTGGTTATGGGAATAAAACGTTCTTCTATACTGGCGCTGTTATGGGTAACCGTCATGGCGTCATCGGGGCTGCCCACGATGGCGGCCCAGACGCCCTCTCCGCCTGACATTCGGCAAAGCGGCTTTGTTTATTGCGTGAACGGCTTGCTGAATACGTTCAACCCGCAAATGGCCAGCAGCGGGCTGACGGTGGATACCCTCTCGGCGCAAATCTACGATCGTCTATTGGATGTGGATCCCTATACCTATCGGCTGATCCCCGAACTGGCGCAAAGCTGGGAAGTGCTGGACAACGGCGCGACTTATCGTTTCCATTTGCGGAAAAACGTTCCGTTCCAGCGCACCGCCTGGTTTACGCCCACCCGCAACTTGAACGCGGATGACGTGGTGTTCAGCTTTGCCCGCATGTTTGATATCCACCACCCTTACCACGATGTCAACGGCGGCGACTATCCCTACTTCGACAGTCTGCAGTTTCCCGACTCGGTGCAAAGCGTGCGCAAGCTGGACAACGACACGGTGGAGTTTCGGCTCAACAGCCCGGATGCTTCCTTTCTCTGGCATATCGCCACCCACTACGCGCCGGTGCTGTCGGAGGAGTACGCCGAACAGCTCACCGCCGCCGGCCGGCAGGAACAAATCGATCGCCAGCCGGTGGGCACCGGACCATTCATGCTTAACGAATACCGGGCCGGCCAGTTTATCCGCCTGCTGCGCCATGACGCCTACTGGCGCGGCCGGCCGCGGATGTCGCAGGTGGTCATCGATTTGGGCGCCGGCGGCATCGGCCGCTTGTCCAAGCTGCTGACCGGGGAGTGCGACGTCCTGGCCTATCCCGCCGCCAGCCAGCTTCCGGTGCTGCGCGACGACCCGCGCCTGCGGCTGACCCTGCGGCCCGGAATGAATATCGCCTATCTGGCGTTCAATACCGCCAAACCGCCGCTGGACGATGTGCGGGTGCGCCAGGCCATCGCCCTGTCCATCAACAATCAGCGCCTGATGCAGTCCATCTATTACGGCACCGCCGAGACCGCCGCCTCGATCCTGCCGCGCGCCTCCTGGGCCTATGACAACGAGGCCAAGGTCAGCGAATATAACCCCGACAAGGCGCGGGCGCTCCTGCACGCCATCGGCAAAGACAACATGGAGCTGCGTTTATGGGTGCCCACGGCTTCGCAATCCTATAATCCCAGCCCGCTGAAAACCGCTGAGCTTATCCAGGCGGACCTGGCGCAGGTGGGCATCAAGGTGATTATCGTCCCGGTGGAGGGCCGGTTCCAGGAGGCCCGGCTGATGACCATGAACCACGACCTGACGCTGGCGGGCTGGTCTACCGACAGCAACGATCCGGACAGCTTCTTCCGGCCGCTGCTCAGCTGCGCCGCCATCCGCTCGCAAACCAACTATGCTCACTGGTGCCAGCCCCTGTTCGACCAATTGCTGCGCTCGGCGCTGCTGTCGCAGCAGCTGGCCGGACGCATGGAGACCTACCGGGATGCGCAGCGGATGCTGGAGGAGCAGCTGCCGGTACTGCCGCTGGCATCGTCGCTGCGCCTGCAGGCCTATCGCTACGATATCAAAGGATTAGTGCTCAGCCCCTTCGGCAATGCCTCCTTTGCCGGGGTTTACCGGGATGACTCCCAGGAACCGAAACCATGATTATATTTATCCTGCGCCGGCTGCTGCTGCTGCTGATTACGCTGTTTTTCCTGTCGCTGGTGGGCTTTAGCCTCAGTTATTTCACCCCCAGCGCGCCGTTGAGCGGCGCGGCGCTCGCCGATGCCTATTTCTATTACTTCAACGGCCTGCTGCATCTGGATTTCGGCGTGTCCAGCATCAACGGCCAGTCCATCGGCCAGCAGCTGCGCGAAGTGTTCCCCGCCACCCTGGAGCTCTGCATACTGGCCTTTGTCCTGGCGCTTATCGTCGGCATCCCCCTGGGCATCGTCGCCGGGGTGACGCGCAATAAATGGCAGGATATCGGCATCAGCATCTTCGCCTTGCTGGGCCTGTCAATGCCGGTGTTCTGGCTGGCGCTGCTGCTGACGCTGTTTTTCGCCCTGCATCTGGGCTGGTTTCCGGTCTCCGGGCGTTATGATCTGCTCTATCAGATTAAACCGGTTACCGGCTTCGCCCTGCTGGATGCCTGGCTTTCCGATTCCCCATACCGCCACGAAATGATAACCAGCACCCTGCGGCACATGGTGCTGCCCATCATCGCCCTGGCGGTGGCCCCCACCACCGAGGTGATAAGGCTGATGCGCATCAGTACCGACGAGGTGTTCGCCCAGAATTACATCAAGGCGGCGGCGACCCGCGGCTTGACGCTGACCACCATTATCCGCCGGCATGTTGTGCATAATGCCCTGCCCCCCATTATCCCCAAACTGGGATTGCAGTTTTCCACCATGCTGACGCTGGCCATGATTACCGAGGTGGTCTTCAGCTGGCCCGGCGTGGGCCGCTGGTTGATCAACGCCATACGCCAGCAGGATTACGCCGCCATTTCCGCCGGCGTCATGGCGGTGGGATCGCTGGTGATTGCCGTCAATGTGCTGGCGGATGTGGTGGGCGCGCTGGCCAATCCGCTGCGCCATAAGGAGTGGTATGCTCTCCGATAATATTTATCGCGAAAAACGCATGGCCAGTCCGCTGCGTTATATCTGGCGCATCTTTTACCATGACGCCATGTCGATGATTGGCCTGTACGGTTTTATGCTGCTGATCCTGCTGTGCGTGTTCGGTTCGGTGGTGGCGCCTTATGCCCTGGATCAGCAGTTTCTCGGCTACCAGCTCCTGCCGCCCTCCTGGTCGCGCTACGGCGATGTCTCCTTCTTCCTGGGCACCGACGATCTGGGCCGCGATGTGCTCAGCCGCCTGTTAACCGGCACCGCCCCCACCTTCGGCGCGGCGCTGCTGTTAACCATACTGGCTTGTGCCTTCGGACTGCTGCTGGGAGTGCTGGCGGGCATTAGCCGCGGCCTGCGCTCGGCGGCGCTCAATCATGTGCTGGACACGCTCTTATCCATTCCGTCGCTGCTGCTGGCCATCGTGGTGGTGGCGTTTATCGGCCCCTCCCTCGGGCACGCCATGCTGGCGGTGGGGCTGGCCATTTTACCGCGTATCGTGCGCACGGTTTACGGCGCGGTGCATGACGAACTGGAAAAAGAGTATGTGCTGGCGGTGCGCATCGACGGCGCATCGATGCCGCATATCCTGCGCTATGCGGTACTGCCCAATATCGCCAGCGTCCTGGTGTCCGATTTCACCCGCGCCCTGTCCATGGCCATTCTGGATATCGCCGCCCTCGGCTTTCTCGATCTCGGGGCGCAGTTGCCGTCGCCGGAATGGGGCGCCATGATGGGGGATACGCTGGAACTGGTCTATGCCGCGCCTTGGACCGTGATGCTGCCGGGAGGCGCCATTATGTTAAGCGTGCTGATCGTGAATATACTGGGCGACGGCATTCGCCGCGCCATGATTGCGGAGGTGGAATAATGCCGTTAATGGATATCCGTAATCTCACTATCGAATTCATGACCGCCGAAGGGCCGGTGAAAGCGGTGGATCGGGTCAGTTTCACCCTGGTTGAAGGGGAAGTGCGCGGTCTGGTGGGTGAATCCGGCTCCGGCAAGAGCCTGATAGCCAAAGCCATCTGCGGCGTCACCAAGGATAACTGGCGGGTCACGGCGGACCGGTTTCGCTTCGACGACATCGATTTATTGCAGCTGAGCCCGCGCCAGCGGCGCCGGCTGGTGGGCCATAACGTCTCGATGATTTTCCAGGAGCCGCAATCCTGCCTCGATCCGTCGGAAACCATCGGCCGCCAGCTGATTCAGGTGATCCCGGGCTGGACCTATAAAGGGCTGTGGTGGCAACGGTTCGGCTGGCGCAAACGCCGGGCCATCGAGCTGCTGCACCGGGTGGGCATCAAGGATCATAGCAATATCATGGGCAGCTATCCTTACGAGCTCACCGAGGGGGAGTGCCAGAAGGTGATGATCGCCATCGCCCTGGCCAATCAGCCCCGTCTGCTGATTGCCGACGAGCCCACCAACGCTATGGAACCCACCACCCAGGCGCAGATATTCCGGCTGCTGGCGGGGCTGAACCAGAATAACAACACCACCATCCTGCTGATCAGCCACGATATCCAGATGATGAGCAAATGGGCCAACCGTATCAATGTGCTCTACTGTGGCCAGACTGTGGAGAGCGCTACCTGCGAGGAGCTCATAGCCACCCCCCATCATCCCTACACCCAGGCGCTGATCCGCGCCATTCCGGATTTCGGCCGATCCATGCCGCCGAAAAGCCGCCTGAATACCCTGCCCGGCGGCATTCCCTCCCTGGAGCATTTGCCCATCGGCTGCCGCCTGGGGCCCCGCTGCCCTTACGCGCAGAAAACCTGTATTGAAATGCCGCCACTGGAGCCGATAAAGAACCACTGGTTCGCCTGTCATTTCCCCCTCAATATGGAAGGGCAATAAGCATGGAAACCCTATTGGAAGCCCGCAACCTCACCAAAACCTTCCGTTATCGCAGCGGCTTGTTCCATAAACACCAGGTTGAGGCGGTGAAGCCCCTGAGCTTTATTCTGCGGGAGGGGCAAACCCTGGCGATTATCGGCGAGAACGGTTCGGGCAAATCCACCCTGGCGAAAATGCTGGCGGGCACGGTGGAGCCCACCGGCGGCGAGCTCTTGATCGATGACCATCCGTTGACCTTCGGCGATTACCGCTATCGCAGCCAGCGCATTCGCATGATTTTTCAGGATGTGGGCAATGCCCTGAATCCCCGCCAGCGCATCGGACAGCTGTTGGACGTACCGCTGCGGCTCAACACCGCCATGACTCCGACGGAGCGTGAACAGGCTATTAACCTGACCCTGCGGCAGGTGGGGCTGCGCCCGGATCACGCGTTCTATTACCCCCATATGCTGGCGCCGGGGCAGAAACAGCGCGTGGGCCTGGCCAGGGCGCTTATTCTGCGCCCGAAGGTTATCGTGGCCGACGAAGCGCTGGCCTCCCTTGATATGTCGATGCGCTCGCAAATCATCAACCTGATGCTCGAGCTGCAGGCCAAACAGGGTATAGCCTATATCTATGTCACCCAGCATTTGGGCATGATGAAGCATATCAGCGACCAGATCATGGTAATGCAGGACGGCGAGGTGGTGGAGCGCGGCAATACCGCAGACGTGCTGGCCGCTCCGCTGCACGATCTCACCAAGCGGCTGATAACCAGCCACTTCGGCGAGGCCCTGACGGCGGACGCCTGGCGGCGCGATGCCGCCATGCCATAGCAAACCCGGAGTATATCCGGTGGCGGCGGGATATGGCCCGTTTATCCGCGGCGGATATTCCAGAGAGGCGGGGTATACACTTGTAACGGTTGTTCATGGTACACTCCGCCGGTTTATAAACGTCGAATGTCGCGTCGCTGGCGCTACGATCGCATGTAAAAATGATTACAAGGATTAATGCTATGGGTTTTCTTACCGGTAAGCGCATTCTGGTCACTGGCGTAGCCAGCAATCGCTCCATCGCCTTCGGTATCGCGCAGGCGATGCATCGCGAAGGTGCCGAACTGGCATTTACTTACCAGAACGATAAACTGAAATCACGGGTTGAGGGATTCGCCGGTGAATTGGGTTCCAGCATCGTATTACCCTGCGATGTGGCTGAAGATGCCAGCATCGAAGCGCTGTATGTCGAACTGGCCAAGGTATGGCCGAACTACGACGGTTTCGTGCATGCCATTGCCTTTGCCCCGGGCGAGCAGCTGGACGGCGATTATGTGAACGCCGTGACCCGCGAAGGCTTTGCCATCGCCCACGATATCAGCTCCTACAGCTTTGTCGCCATGGCGAAAGCCGGCCGCCATATGCTGAATCCGAATTCGGCCCTGGTGACGCTGACTTACCTGGGCGCCGAACGCGCCATACCCAACTATAACGTCATGGGACTGGCCAAGGCGTCCCTGGAAGCCAATACCCGCTACATGGCCAACGCCATGGGCCCGCAGGGCATACGCGTCAACGCCATTTCCGCCGGTCCCATCCGGACCCTGGCGGCTTCCGGCATCAAGAACTTCAAGAAAATGCTGTCTTACTGCGAATCGGTGACGCCGCTGCGCCGCGTGGTGACCATCGAGGACGTGGGCAATACCGCCGCGTTTCTGTGCTCCGATCTGGCCTCAGGCATCACCGGGGAAGTCATTCATGTGGACGGCGGCTTTAATATCGCCTCCATGAACGATCTGGAACAGAATTAACCCCCCGCCCGGCCCTGCTTACACCTCCCTGTTTATCCTGTCCGCCAGCCAGACGGCGGCGAAGGCGAACAGGGTTTTCGCCAGCGGCGTTGCCCGGCCGGGCTCGGCAACCACCACGGCGCCCTGTCGTTTCATGGCGGGCAGCCGTATCGGCGCGCTGAGCAAATCCGGTGTCATTCCGGGCAGCAGATGCCCGCGGGGCATGATGCCGCAGCCCAGCCCGACAAAAACCCCCTGCAGCAAATGAAAGATCGAGGCGCTTTCCAGAGCGATATGCGGATGCAATCCCTCGCCCCGGAAATGTTCGTCCAGATAGCGCCGGAAGTAGCGGCTGGGTTCGGCCAGGCACAGGGGAAAGGCGGCCGCCTGCGCCAAAGTCACTGCGGACTGGGGGGAAAGCCCGGTGAAGTGCGCGGGATGGAACACCAGATCCACCCCCCGGTCCGGCAGCGGCGCCACCTGGAAATGCAGTTCCTGCAAGAGGTTCAGCTCAAAGAATCCAACGCCGATATCCACGCTGTGATTAATCAGCGCTTCCAGCAATTGATCGGCGCTGAGCACGTTGACCTGATATTCGAGAGCGGGGTATTCCAGCCGGGCATCGAACAACAGCTGGGCCAGGGGAATGCCGCACTGCGGCACGATGCCGATGCGCAGCGTGCCCGCCAGTCCCTGCTTGAGGGACTCCACTTCCAGCTTCAGCCCCTGGTAGACCGAGACGATTTCCCGCGCCCAGGACAATACCCGTTCCCCTTCGGTGGTAAACCCCTGGAAACTATTGCCACGATGGATCAGCGCCACGCCGAGCTCCCGCTCCAGATTTTTCAGGCGCGCGGAGAGGGTCGGCTGGCTGACGAAGCTCGCTTCCGCGGCGCGGCCGAAATGACGCTCCCGCTCAAGATTGCATAAGTAGATGAGCTGTTTAATATCCATCGGTTCCTTCCGGCCAAAGGCAATAATCGTGGTGATTGCTGACAAGGTGACCGGTCGGGACAGAATGCTAGATCGTAGCAATATAGTAAACCTGCCGTGAATCCGTCCATTGAGGCTCGATCCGCGCGATTACGACTCACATCCCTGTGAGCCAACGCCTGACGGCGTTGTTCCAAAACGCTCCCGGCGTTTTGGTCCATGGCGCGGACGGTTTACTCTTCTATCATCCTATCCCGCCTCATTGACTCCGAGCGAGTTTGTCAGCAGTTTGATCATTATACCATCGGAACCCTTGCGATTACCCTCTTATCAGGTGCTGACCCCGAGGGTAACTTTGACATCCTGGGCGATTTTTTCCACCTGCGGGCCGTAGATCACCTGGACATCGTTGTCGCTGACCCGCTTAACCCCGCTGGCGCCGGTAAGCATCAGGGTCCGGTCGATAACCTGCTTCATATCCTTGACCCGGACCCGCAGGCGGGTAAAACAGCAATCCACATCGGCGATATTCTGCTGGCCGCCGAGGCCGGTGATGATATTTTCCGCCCGCTCGTTGGCGGAGAGAGGTTTGCGCTCGGTGGCCTCCTCTTCCTGGGTCTCGCGGCCGGGGGTTTCCACCCGCAGCCGGGTAATAATCAGCCGGAAGCCGAAGTAATAGACCGGAAAATAAATCAGCCCCAGCAGTACCGCATACCACCAGTGGGTTTTGCTGCCGCCGAGCACGCCGAACACTACCAGGTCAATGGCGCCCCCCTGAACATTGCCAATCATCAGATGGAAAACGTCCATGAGCATAAACGACAGGCCGCACAGCACCGCATGAAAAAGATACAGCACCGGTGAAACGAAAACAAAACAGAACTCCAGCGGTTCGGTGATACCGGTGGTAAAGGACGCCAGGGCGCCGGCCATCATCAGGGCCTTGACCCGCTTTTTATGCTCGGGACGGGCGCAATGGTACATCGCCAGCGCCGCGCCGGGCAGACCGAACATCATTACCGGAATTTTACCCTGCGCCAGGAACCGGGTTGACTCGCGCACCTGCTCGTCGCTCAACAGCCCCGGATGGGTCAGCGTGGTATTGAAAATATTCAGCGCGCCGACGATGGCATGGTTATCCACCGTCACCATGCCGCCTATGGGGGTAAAGCGCACGGTTTCATTAAGGATATGATGCAGGCCGGTGGGAATCAGCAGCCGTTCGAAAAATCCCAATAAGAAGGCACCGTACTGGCCGCTTTGTCCGATCAGGTTACCCACCCAGGCGATGGCCGCGCCGATGGTGGGCCAAATAAGCGACAGGACTACCCCCAGCAACGGCAGCACCACCACCGTGATGATGGGGACGAACCGCCGTCCGCCGAAAAAGCTCACCGCCGTCGGCAATACAATGGTATAGAAACGGTTATGCAGCGCCACCACCGTCAGGCCGGCAATTACCCCGCCCAATACGCTCATATTGAAAGTGAATATCCCCAGCATCGGCGTGAACTGAGCGGAAAGCATCTGTGCCGCGGTGGGCGTCATGCCTTTGGCTATCAATGCCGGCACGGTGGTGGTGGCGGCGGTGAGATTCTGCGCCGCCAGGCTGGCGCTAACCCCCACATGCATGGCGATAAAACCGATGACCGCCGCGAAGGCCGCGGTGGGTTTTTCCGCCTTTGCCAGACCTATGGCGCTGGCCACGGCAAAAAACAGCGGCAGGTTGGCGAACAGCGCGCCGGCCACCTGCCGGATGAACCCGATAACCAATTGGGGATATTTCAGGCTGGCGAACGCGTCTCCGGTTACCGCCGGATTCTGCATGGCCGCCGCCACCCGAGAAAGATCCCGGCGGCGGCAATCACCGAAATCGGCATCATTAACGCTTTGCCGAATCCATGCACCTTACTGCTTAGATCGTTCATCAGCATTGCTCTCTTCCTCATAATTAACCAGGTAAGTATGAGCCAGTATTGGCTGCGCCTGATCCCGCGGCGGCGGCAATGGCTGAAAATATGAACGCTATCACAAAAGCTTAACCTGCCTTGGTGCGGTTTAAAGCATGGAAAACTAAAAGATGAAGGGACTTTAGGCAATAGCCGCCGTCTATCCTGCGATTAGGCTATTCAATTAGACGGTGTTATCAAAACTGCCTAGAATTAACCTCGTTAACCCAAATAGCTAAAAATATTTTAACAAAAATTTATCTTCATTCACCTGCGAAACGAACTTATGAAATTTAAACCTGCGATTAAACCTTATACCGGCGCGGCGGGTGGCTGGGGTTCTTTGGAAGCAACCACCCGTTATGTCAGGGACAGTAAACAGACCTTCAAAAATATCCGTAATTTAATGCGGGTAAACAAATCAAAAGGCTTCGACTGTCCCGGCTGCGCCTGGGGCGATGACAATACCAGCACCTTCAGTTTTGCGAAAACGGCGCCAAGGCGGTGAGCTGGGAAGCCACCCGCAAGGCGTTGGACGCGGATTTTTCGCCCAGAACACCGTCAGCAAACTCTATGAGCAAAGCGATTATTTCCTTGAGTACCAGGGACGTCTGACGGAGCCGCTGCGCTACAACCGGGAAACCGATCGCTATTACCCGGTAAGCTGGCAGGAGGCGTTCGACCTCATCGCCAGCCATGTGCGCGGACTGGACAATCCGAACCAGGCGGAACTTTATACCTCCGGCCGCGCCAGCAATGAATCTTCCTACCTTTATCAATTATTCGGCCGGATGTTCGGCACCAATAATTTCCCCGACTGTTCAAATATGTGCCATGAGGCCAGCGGGAGCGGCCTTAAGCAAAGCATCGGCGTGGGCAAAGGCACCATTCACCTGAATGAATTCGAACAGGCGGACGCGATTTTCGTTTTCGGCCAGAATCCGGGCACCAACCATCCGCGTATGCTGCACAGCCTGCGCCACGCCGCCGATCGCGGCGCGCGCATCGTCACCTTTAACACCTTGCGGGAACGGGGATTGGAGCGTTTTGCCGATCCGCAGAACCCGCTGGAGCTGCTGACGCCAAAATCCGGCCGTATCAGTTCCAGCTATCTGCAGCCCAATCTCGGCGGCGACATGGCGGCGGTACGCGGCATGGTGAAAGCCCTGCTGGAAATCCATCGACGGCAGCTGGCGGAAGGCCGGCCCGGCCTGTTTGACCAAACGTTTATTGACAGCCACACCCAGGGCATGGAGGCTTACCTGGCGGCGGTGGATGCCACCCCGTGGCAGCATATCATCAGGCAGTCGGGCCTGAGCGAACAGCAGCTTCGCGACGCTGCGGACATCTACCGCGGCGCCGAACGGGTCATTTGCACCTGGGCCATGGGTATTACCCAGCACAAGCATTCGGTTCCCACCGTGCGGGAAATCGTCAATCTGCAACTGCTGTTCGGGCAGCTTGGCAAACCGGGAACCGGATTATGTCCGGTGCGCGGCCACAGCAATGTGCAGGGCAATCGCACCATGGGCATCGACGAGAAGCCGCCGGCGGCCTTGCTGGACAGTCTGGCGGCCCATTTCGGCTTTACACCTCCGCGCGCCCCCGGACACAGCACCGTTGAGGCGCTAGAAGCCATGCTGCGCGGCGAGATCAAGGTACTGATTGCCCTGGGAGGCAACCTGGCGGCCGCGGCGCCGGATACCGCCCGCACCGAGCAAGCCTTGCGCCGTTGCGAACTGACGGTACATATCAGCACCAAGCTTAACCGCAGCCATCTGGTTACCGGCGGCGATGCGCTGATCCTGCCGACCCTTGGCCGCACCGAGCTCGATATGCAAACCGCCGGCAGCCAGTATGTCACCGTGGAAGATTCGTTCAGCATGGTACACGCCTCGGAAGGAGTAAATCCGCCGCTCTCCCCTGCAGCGCTCGGAAACCGCCATCGTCGCCGGCATTGCCGCAGCGGTGCTGGGTAACGAAAAATTGACTGGACCGCCCTGGCGGGTGATTACCGTCTCATCCGCGATCATATCGCCGCCACCGTGCCCGGTTTCACCGATTTCAACCTTCGCTGCGAACAGCCGGGGATTTTACCTCGGTAACGCCGCGGCTGAACTGCGCTTCAATACGCCCAGCGGCAAAGCGGAATTCAGCGACGCCCCCCTGCCGGATACCCTGTTTCCGCAAATCGCCGGCCGGACGGTGCCGTTTACCCTGCAAACCCTGCGCTCCCATGACCAGTACAACACCACCATTTACGGACTGGACGATCGTTATCGCGGCGTATATGGCCAGCGGGAAGTGGTGTTTGTCCATCCGGAGGATTTGGCGGCGCTGGGCTTGCACGACGGCGATCGGGTGGACATCGAAACCCTGTGGCACGACGGCATCAGCCGAAAGGTCAGCGGTTTCAAGGTCATTAGCTATGATATTCCCCGCGGCAACCTGGCGGCCTATTATCCGGAAACCAATCCGCTGGTGCCCTTGTCCAGCTTCGGCGACGGCACCCATACCCCGACGTCCAAATCCATCCCGGTGCGTCTGCTGGTGAGCAAAGCAACCGATACGGCGCGAATTTTGTAAACCCGCGCCGCGACGCCATCCGCCCCTTGCCGGACCGGGTGGCTTTTTTATGGCTTTAATGGCGGGTTACACTTGCCGCCAACCGTCGATTCGCGTAAAACTGTCTGCCGTTATTGAAGCCTTTTTTACACTCGCCTGGACATTATGTTTCAAGATAATCCGCTGCTCGCGCAGCTAAAACAGCAACTTCACTCTCAGACGCCCCGTGTCGAAGGCGTGGTCAAAGGTACTGAGAAAGGGTTTGGCTTCCTTGAAGTCGATGCTCAAAAAAGCTATTTCATCCCGCCGCCCTTTATGAAAAAAGTGATGCACGGCGACCGGATCGCCGCCGTGGTGCGCACGGAAAAAGAGCGGGAGATAGCCGAGCCGGAAACCCTTATCGAGCCTTCCTGGCGCGCTTTGTCGGCCGGGTGCAGTTCAAGGATGACCGCCTGTCCATCGTACCCGATCATCCGCTGATCAAAGAAGTGATCCTTGCCGGCCGGTGCGCAGCGTCGAACATGAATTCAAAACCGGAGACTGGGCGGTGGCGGAAATGCGTCGTCATCCGCTAAAGGGCGATCGGCATTTTTATGCTGAAATTACCCATCTGGTCACCACCGGCGATAATCATTTCGCCCCCTGGTGGGTGACGCTGGCCCGCCACAATCTCGAACGCGAAGCGCCGGCCATGGTGGACGGGCTGACCCTGCAGGATGATAACCTGGTGCGCGAGGATTTAACCGCCCTGGATTTCATCACCATCGACAGCGCCAGCACCGAAGATATGGATGACGCCCTGCATGTGGCGGCCGGTGAGGGGGATACGCTGGTGCTGACCATCGCCATCGCCGATCCCACCGCCTATGTTCAGGCCGGCAGCCCGCTGGACGACATAGCCCGGGATCGGGCGTTTACCAATTATCTGCCGGGATTCAATATCCCGATGCTGCCGCGCATTCTCTCCGATGACATTTGTTCGCTGCATGCCCATGAGCGCCGCCCGGCCCTGGTTTGCCGGGTTACGGTCAATGCGGACGGCTCGCTGGCGGACAAACCCAACTTTTTCGCCGCGTGGATTGAGTCAAAAGCCAAACTGGTTTATGACCAGGTCTCCGAGTGGCTGGAAGACGCCGGCGACTGGCAGCCGGAAAACGAGGCAGTGGCCCAGCAGATTCGCCTGTTGCAGCGCCTGAGCCTGGCACGAACCGCTTGGCGCCAGTCCAATGCCCTGGTGTTCAAGGATCGCCCCGACTACCGCTTCGTGCTGGACGATAAAGGCGATGTGCTGGACATCCAGGTAGAGCCGCGCCGTATCGCCAATCGGATGGTGGAAGAAGCCATGATCACGGCGAATATTTGCGCGGCGCGGGTCTTGAGGGACGGCCTGGGTTACGGCGTTTATAACGTGCACCACGGTTTTGATGAAACCCTGGTGGACCAGGCGGTCACCGTACTGGCCAACAATAATATCCAGGCCGACGCCGCCACATTGATGACGCTGGAAGGTTTTTGCGAGCTGCGGCGCCGGCTGGACGCCCTGCCCACCTCTTATCTCGACAGCCGCATCCGCCGTTTCCAGACCTTCGCTGAAATCAGCGTCGAACCGGGCCCGCATTTCGGCCTGGGCCTAGATGCCTATGCCACCTGGACTTCGCCTATCCGCAAGTACGGCGATATGGTTAATCATCGCCTGCTGAAGGGATTACTGGGCCAGGGCATCCCCGCCCGCCCGACGGAAGACGTCATGCTGCGCCTGGCGGAACGCCGCCGCTTGAACCGCATGGCGGAACGGGATGTCGGCGATTGGCTTTATGCCCGTTATCTCAAGGACAAAGCCGGCAACGGCACGCGCTACGCGGCGGAGATCATTGATATCTCCCGCGGCGGCATGCGGGTTCGCCTGTTGGAGAACGGCGCGGTGGCCTTTGTCCCGGCGCCTTTTATCCACAGCGTGCGCGATGAACTGGTTTGCAGCCAGGATACCGGCACCGTGCAGGTGAAAGGCGAAGAGCGCTACCGCCAGGGAGACAGTATCGAGGTCACCCTGGAGGAAGTACGCCAGGAAACACGATCGGTGATTGCGCGGCCGGTGTAAGAATTTTGTAAAAAAAAAAGGGACTGATACGAAAATATCAGTCCCTTTCCTTTCTTAACGCCGCAAGCTTTTGTTACGCCTTGATTAACGCCTTATTGAAACATTTATTGCATTCATACCGCCCTATTAAATTTCAGCCGGGCGACGATTTTCAGGTAAGTCTCTCCATTTAACTTCTGTATCAAACCCGGAGTCCATTCAAAACCGCTACGCTCCCTGCTATACATACCGAAGTTTTGATGCTGTTAAAGATTATTTGACTAAAAGATTTACTGTAGAGGAGTTCATCATCTGACCTGTTTTCATTTCTAATATTTACGGTAATACCCAAATTTTCAATAAGATCAATCGAGTTACTTAATAAGCCTGGCCCCGCAATGTTTAGCGTGAGTTCAAATCTTACCGCAGGAGAGATCTTTTATCCTGCCACATCACATCAACAAATGTTGTTTTTCCTGAGTATTAACAGATAAGTTTCCCATTGTACTATCTGTAACAGTTGTTTTTGGGATTCTTCTGCTAAATTTATGATCGAAGTAGTGTTATTGAGCATGCCGCTGTTTG
Organism: Sodalis ligni; assembly: GCF_016865525.2. Lineage (NCBI taxonomy): Bacteria > Pseudomonadati > Pseudomonadota > Gammaproteobacteria > Enterobacterales > Bruguierivoracaceae > Sodalis > Sodalis ligni. The sequence goes on from NZ_CP075169.1 coordinate 3,288,974, forward strand.
GGTTATTTTCTTTTTCAAGATACGGATAAATTGCTTCATCAAGCATTTTGCTAATGAAGGCCGAATTTTTCCTCGAAGCTAAAAATCATTGTTAATAAAATTGATAGCTTTTTATCTGTAATTTAATACATAAAGTGATGAAGAAAATCTGCCTTATACTCTTTATCTTCACTTTCCGAAACTATATTCCCCAAAGGTTCTTTTAGTACCACATCCACATCCATATAAAGACCGCCGAACGTTTTTAACAGGTATAAACGCAGTATGTCGGCTGCTGCCGGGAAGTTAGCATAGCGGGTCTCAGTACACTCCTGGCAATGGCTGATTGTATATGATAAGGAGGTTCAGGCTTTAAAAATTTATTTTGAAATAACAGCCGTCGAATAACCGACATTGACTAATTCCTGATAGTTTTGACCGGATGATCTACCCACACTCTTACCTCATAATCAGGATTAAGACCCGCACTATTTATTATGCCGCTGATCGCATAATCAGGTAGTGTTGACTTACCCAGCCAAATATAATGAATGATTTTGGAATGCCAAGCTCAATAGGGTTATTACTGATATCCAGCTTTTGCAGAGAGTGCTCGATGAGCGGGGTTTTCTCGAATTTATTATTCGCCAAATTCAGTTCCTCCACTGTCGACGACACGGAGGGAGATATTCCAGCAGGTTATGGCTAACATCCAACCGTTTCAGACCAAATGGAATGGCAAACAGCGCAGTCAAGGCGTTATTACTTGCGTTCAACTGTTCTATCCAGGCCGGCAACTCCGGAAGTTCAGTCAACCCTAACCCGCTAAGATCCAGGAATAATGCGTTCCGCTTATGGCAATCAAGCAATCTGACCAAGGCTAATTCTCTGCATTCACCCAAGCCGGTAGCGCACTCTGCCCATACTGCCCATTTTGCAAAAGTGCTTGATCAAGGGTATTATCGATAGGATTCCTAGAAAAATCTTATAATGTTGATTATCGAAAGAGTGCACGGCATGCATTTATAACTCCTTTAACTGTAGTCAATTTTTTAAAAATAGCGTTTCAATTTCTAAAAATTAATATTTTGAAAACATAATTTGATGAACAGCCCATTTGAATTTGGCCCAAGCTCAATTCAAAATGTAACTGTATCGAGTCTAATGTTTAGTTAGAAAAATTAATCTGCTTATAGAATTGAATTCTTATTCAATCAGACTTCTGAAGATTCTTTTTAAGTTCATCAATAAATGCCCATCTACCTTCAGCATCAGTGCCCTCGCTCCAGAGATATCCGTGCTTTGTTTTAGTTAACTTACCAAAAATATCGCTATTACTCATCGTTATGGTACTCAAAGGCAGGTTTAAATTAGAAAAATCATTTTATCTGCTCGAATATGATTGCTCAATCCTATTATAATTCTTTTGATTCAAAATATCTATAAAACAGATTGGGGCCTGTCAGCATCTTAGTGAGGTCAAGCCTGAACAGAGAATTATGTTTCTTGAGATGCCATATTAAGTCGTCATAGTTAAAATCTTTACCCAGTACATTATGACCAAATGCTCGTGAGTGGGGGTCTGTTTGTTTTAATCGCAATCCGTACTGCATAATTATGTTGGAAAACTCCACAATCCAATCTGTGCTATTCAAAGAACCTCTTGACAGGCAATTATCTGTTGCCACATAAGGAGATATTGCTTCAAATAATAGTTCACTGGCTGAGGCCGAGTTTTTGACCGCTGCTAACACAGCATTCCCGTAGAATATCAAATATTGTTCATCTATATATTTGTACTCTAATTGCATCAAAGAATCATACATCGACACCCTATCATAAGTTTGAGATTTTATTTCTCCCAGCGGCTCTTTTAAGGCCACATCTACATCTAAATAGAGTCCACCTTCCGCAAACAGAACATACAATCTGAGAATATCCGATGCTGCCGCATAATTTTCAAATTGTGTATGAACAGCTTCCTGTTAATGATCGACTGAATGATATAGGGCAATTTTGGCTCGATAAATTCCACCTTAGAAAATAGTGCGGTGGAATAACCGGCATTTATCAGCTGAGTTCTGATTTCTGCCGAATTTTCCACCCATACTTTCACTTCATAATCTGGATTCTCGGTAGCGCTGTTTATGATATTAGACACAGCGAATGTAGGTAAAGGAGAATTTCCCAACCAAATATAATGAAGGATTTTGGGGATTTTATGGCAAAGCGGATTCTCACTGCAATCCAGCTTACGCAAGGTGGCCGATGAAAGGTAATTCCCTGAACATATTGTTTGTGAGATCCAGCTCTTCCAACGTAGATGGCATTACACAAAGCTGCTCCAGCCGATTATGACTGGCGTCTATTTTTTAACGCCATGGGGATGTCAGGTAGGGTTATCAGCGCATTGCCACTCACATTCAGTTCTTCAATACCGGGCGGTAATACAGGCAGCTCCGTCAGATACAGCCCCTAAGATCTAAAATCTTCCCTTTCTGTATAACACACTCCTTCATTATCTCCACCGCTTGGTCTCTACGCTCACCTATCACGCCTGGTGTTTTTGCCAAACATCCCATATATTGAATATTTTATTAAAATAGAGGGTATCGGTGTTTTATGCATAGGCGGGGTTAAAATGATTTAAACCAGAGATTGAATTATACATAGAGATATCCATTATATTTTAATTGAGTCAATTTTATCAATGCGGATGGCGGCGATTTATTGGCGCAGGTAACAAGTTTATTCGCCTCTCCCGCAGGCAGACACTGACAATTTTCAAATGAAAATTAATATGTTTCAGAGGAGTAGACAACACCTTAGCTCATTTATTCCGCGAGCGAATTCTGTCCCATTTAGAAAGGTCCTGCAATCGCTTTAAGACGGGATCAGCTAAAAATGCAAAAAACCCCGCGGAGGGGTTTTCTGTGGTTCAACTATCTTCGTACTTCTAGCGTTCAATGGCCTGTGATTTTAATTCGGCTTGAGCAAGTGCGGCGATTTCTCCTTTTCTCACCCGCTTGGAATAGAGCGCGGTGATAATCGGCACCAGAATGGAGGTGACGATAACCGACGTGGCCACCAGCGCGGTGGCGGCCGGCGCCATGGGTTTGAACGCCGGGATCATCTCGGCTATCAGCACCGGCGTGGCCACTGCGGCGCCCGCGGAGCTGGAGGCGGCGATACCCGCCGTGCCGTCGCCGCCGCCGATGTATTTATCCGCGAGGATCAGCGGAATGCCGGTAACGATAATCACGCCGATACCCAGCAAAATCCCCAGCAGTCCGGTTTGGGCGATAACGTTAAGATTAATGGTATTGCCCAGCGCGAAGGCGAAGAAAGGAATCAGGGTCTGTACCGCCTTGCTGAAGAAGTCCCGCAGCTCGGGATCCAGGTTGCCCAAGGCAAATCCAATCAGAAACGGCAGTACCGCGCCGACGAACACATGAGGTTCAAACGAGGCGATGCCGGCGGTGCCCAGAATAATCATGGTCATTAGCGGGCCGGATTCCAGCGACATCAAAACAAAGGCGCCGGATTCCTCCTTGGTGCCGTATTGCTGCATGATGGACGCGTAGAGGCCGCCGTTGGTCATATCCATGGAGGCTACCAGCGCCAGGGTGGACAAGCCGGCAAAAAAGCCGATTTCCACGCCATTGGCCGGCAGCAGCCTCGACGCCACCGCGGCCACCACCCAGGCAACGGCGATTTTGGTCACCACCAGGGTACCGGATTTACGCAGCACGGTGCCGGTGGCGCTGAGTTTGATGGAGGCCCCCATACAGAAAAACCAGACCGCCAGGATAGGAACGGTGCCGGAAATCAAACCATTAGTGAAGGAGCCGAAATATTTACCCGAATCGGGTGCAAATGTATGACACAGCGCGCCGATGAAGAGCGGCACCAGCATCATGCCACCGGGGATTTTGTCAATTGCACGTTTGATTTGCATCTGGATTCCACCTAAGTTCGAATTATCATCCATCTTTGGTACGGAGCCGCCCCGTGGACGCGCCCCATGCATTGATAAGATCGGTTAGGCGCTACGTTAGCCATTTACATCTTGTCATACAGTGATCTGCGACATAAAAATGAAACGTTGTTTCTTTTTTATAAACAGATCATTTTAACTAAATGGGCATTGGGTTTTGAAATGAGATCCAAATCACATTCCCAGAACGGTAACAGGGTACGACACCAGTAAAAAGATTGAGGTTTTCAGGATTCAAACATTCATCAGGAAGGGAAAAGAGTGGAATAAAAACCCGCCGGCGCATTCTGTCGCGGTTATGTTGAACGCACGCCTGTAGAGCTTTACATGACGCCGGCATAGCGGCATAACCGGCGCCAAAGAGCCATTATCGTGAGTTTTTGCTATTGTCCGTAATAAGCGTTTTTACCGTGTTTACGTAAATAATGCTTGTCCAGCAATTCCGCTTGCATCGGCGGCAAATCGGGCGTCAATTGGCGGGAGAAGATGCCCATATATGCAAGCTCTTCCAAGACCACCGCGTTGTGGACCGCATTATCGGCATCGCTGCCCCAGGCGAAGGGACCGTGTGAATTTACTAGCACCGCGGGAACCGCCTCGGGATCAATACCGCGGGAGACGAAGGTGTCCACGATAACCTTGCCGGTTTCCCATTCATAGCGGCCCTGTATTTCCGCCGGCGTCATCAGCCGGGTACAGGGAACGGCGCCATAAAAATAGTCGGCATGGGTGGTGCCCCAGGCAGGAACGTCTTGTCCGGCCTGCGCCCAGATAGTGGCATGGCGCGAATGGGTATGGACGATACCGCCGATGCCGGCAAAATCCAGATACAGCACCCGATGGGTATCGGTGTCGGAAGAGGGTTTTTTCTGTCCTTCCACCACCCGCCCGGTTTCCAATTCCACTACCACCATATCTTCCCGTGTCATCTCTTCGTAACTGACGCCGGAAGGTTTAATCACCAGCAATCCCTGTGGGCGATCCACCGCGCTGACATTTCCCCAGGTAAAGGTCACCAGATGATGGCGCGGCAAAGCAAGGTTTGCCGCCAGGACCTGGTCTTTTAATTCATTAAGCATCGTTAAGCCCTCTTGAACGCTAGAGGACATTGTCCCGGCAGCCAGAAGCAACCGCTATGGCCTAATCGGCTAAAGATCCGCCCTACTTCTGCTATTGACCGTTTTTCGCGACCGTGGGCATGCCGAGGCGAGTCAGGAGAGCAGGCAGATATATTATTGTTAATCCGGGCTAAACAAGCGGAACGTACTATAATTATTAACTAGCAATCAATAACAACAGCAATCTATGGAGAAATTGATGATGATGAAATATTCAACCAAACGTATTACCGCGGCCGCCGTGGCGATCGCCCTGGTTGTTACCCTAAGTGCGTGTGAAACGAGACGTGGACGTAACACCGCCATCGGTGCCGGCGTCGGCGCGGTGGGCGGCGCGGTTCTTACCAATGGCAGCGCTTTGGGTACCTTAGGCGGCGCGGCGGTTGGCGGCGTTGTCGGCCATCAGGTGCATTAAGCCGGTCCCGCCGGCGTTAACCTGCACGGTTAACCGCCGGCCAGTTTGACTTTCAGTCCCTTGGCTTCCAGGAGCTGTTTCAACAGTTCCCGTTTATCACCCTGTATTTCAATCACGCCCTCCTTCACCGACCCGCCGCAGCCGCACTTTTTCTTCAGCTCCGCCGCCAGCGCCGCCAGCGCATTATCATCTACATCCAGGCCGCTAATCAGACAAACGCCTTTTCCCTTGCGTCCGCTGGTCTGGCGCTGAATCCGCACCACGCCATCACCCTTGGGACGGGCTACCGGCCGGGACGGCTCGGTTATCCGCCCGCTCTCGGTGGAATAGACCACACGGCTGTTATTGTCCATCGTTTCCTCCCATGTCTCGCAATGACATCAATATGCCTTGCAGCGTTACGGCCGGGTCCTGTGAACGGGTAATAGGACGCCCGATCACCATATAATCCACCCCGGCCCGCAGGGCTTCCACCGGCGTCAGGACCCGACGCTGATCGCCGGCGTCGCTGCCTTCCGGCCGGATACCGGGGGTGACCAGCAGAAATTCAGCGCCGAATCGCTGTTTAAACACCGCGGCTTCCCGCGCGGAACAGACCACGCCGTCCAGCCCGCAGCGCCGGGCCAGGTCCGCCAATCGTCCGGCATACTCAAAAGCCCCGTATGGAATGCCCAGGGCCGTTAAATCTTCATCCGCCATGCTGGTAAGCAGCGTGACGGCGATAAGTTTAGGCGCTTGGGCACCGAACGGGGCAAGGGCCTCTTTCGCCGCCGCCATCATCCGTTCCCCGCCGCCGGCGTGCACATTCACCATCCACACGCCCAGCTCCGCCGCTGCGGACACGGCCTTGGCGACGGTATTGGGAATATCATGAAATTTCAGATCGAGGAAAATATCGAAGCCCAGCCGCTGCAGATCGCGAACGAAATCCGGGCCGAAGCGGGTAAACATCTCTTTTCCGATTTTCAGCCGACACTCATTGGGGGAAACCCTATGGGCAAAGGCCAGAGCCTCGGAACGGGAGGCATAGTCCAACGCCACTATGATGGGTGAGGAAAATCCCGGCGGCACAGACGACTGGAAGTCGCGAGTCATGAGGGTACCTTTTGATGGGAAGGCTGGCGGTGCCGGCGCGGCAGTTGAAATTCGCCGCCGATAAAACAACCTGCGCACAGCGCCAGTTTAATGGATGCGGAGTATTTTACCTGCCGGCAAGAAAAAAGCCCAGCGCCGGCAAACGAGAGCGTTGGAGATGATAACCGTTCTTCGTCTGCAAGATTGCAGCCGGTATTACCCATACCCGTGATGCGGTAAACTCATCTTCACCTTCACGGCTTGCCACGGATTACTGTTCGTCAAGGCCGCGGATGGGTTTGATGGAGGCCCAGGATTTACAGGAGGGACAATGCCAGTACAGGCTGTGGGAGGTGAATCCGCACTTATTGCAGCGGTAACGGGGCTTGGTCCGGATCTGTTCCCCCACCATATCCCGCAGCACCTGCAGGCTCTCTTTGGCCCGTCCGTCTTCCGCTTCGTTCAGATGGAAATCCATCAGACGGTGGAACATCCTCATCGTGGGATGCTGGCGCAGTTGCTGATTGATATAAAGCTGGGCGTTTTCCGTGCCGTCGTTTTGTTCGATAACATCCGCCAGCAGCAGCTCCGCCGCCGCGCCGGTGTTCATTTCAACGCAGCGGGTGAGAAATTCGGCCCAGGCCTCAGGCTTTTCGAGATGCTGATAGCAGGTTTGCAAAATAGGCAAAGTCTCGCTGACCATCTCCTTGTCCTGATCCAGCACCCGCTGCAGGGCGGCCACCGCGGCAGGGTAGTCCTGACGCGCCATAAAAATGCGCCCCATCATGATCGAGACGCGGGAGCAGTTCTTATCGGCTGCCGCGCCCTTTTTCAACTGCGCCATCGCCTTGTCCAGATCGTCGCTGCCCATGGCCTGCAGCGCCAGCTCGCAATAAAAATGGGCAATTTCAATCCGCAGAGGCTCTTTGCCCAGCTTCACCAGCTTTTCCGCTATCTCGATTGCCTTGTTCCAATCGCTGGTATCCTGGTAAATCTGCAGCAACTGCTGCAACGCCCCGGTGCGAAAATCATCTTCGTCCACCAGCTGGCTGAACATTTCCTCGGCGCGATCGTAGAAACCGGCGGCCATATAGTCACGGCCCAATTGCTGGGTGGCCAGCAACCGCTGCTCGAAACTCAGCGCGGTACTCTCCATTAACGCCTGGTGAATACGGATGGCCCGATCCACCTCTCCCCGGGATCGAAACAGATTCCCCAGCGTAAGATGGGCCTCGACGGCGTTGCTGTCCTCCTTGAGCATGTCAAGAAACAGGTCCACCGCTTTGTCCTGCTGATTGGACAGCAAAAAATTCACCCCTGCCACATACTCGCGGGAGAGGCGATTGGCGTCCTGTTGCTTATCCTGCTGCGCGCTTCTGCGCCCCATGTACCAACCGTAAGCGGCAGCCACGGGCAACAACAGAAACAGCAGTTCTAACATAACGCGTTATTCCTTACTGACAGCGGGCGCGGTAGCGACGGGCGCCGCGCTGTTAACCGGCGCCGGCTGCTGTTCCAGCCGTTTGACCCGGCGCTCCGCCCGCATCAGGGCGAAACGGACGCGCAGATAAAACAAACCGCAAACGGCCCAGCCCAGGATAAAACCCAGTGCGAATATCCAGGTCAACAAGGTGGAAACCCGATATTGCCCCTCTGCCAGCAAGTAGTTAAAGGTGACGATTTGATCGTTATGCGCCCCAAAGGTGACGGAAATAATAAAAATCACCAGAACCAGCAAAAATATCAGTACATATTTCACATGATTTCCTGCAACTGCGTTATTTAAATGGATTACACCGATATACCGGTACCCAGAGCCTATAAATTAGCATTTCCCGCGTTACGAAGGAAATCCCGCAGACAACTTAACTGCATTATCTGCTGCCCACCGGGTTGAATCCGGGGCCGATGGTTAAAATCACCGCGTTTTCCCGCCCCCCCATGAAACGGTCATCGCCGCCCTGCAGCCCCTTGTCTCTTGTTATTTATTCAGTTATGCATAAAAATGATGCCACCGTATGGCGAGTCTGGGGACGCCGCATGTCTAAGCAAGACGAACAGCGATTATTGGTCAAAATCGCCACGCTTTATTATACCGAAAATCAAAAACAAGCGGATATCGCCGCCGCGTTGCATTTGTCACAATCTTTCGTTTCCCGGGCCATCACCCGTTGCATCAAAGAAGGGGTGGTTAAAATCAGCGTGGTACAGCCGCCCAATATGTTTATGGGGCTGGAGTCGGCCATCCAGCGGCGTTACGGCATCGACCAGGCCATTGTGGTGGATGTGCCGGATGATGCCGAACCTCAGCAGATCAAACAGGCCATCGGTTCCGCCGCCGCCCATTATATGCAGACCAGCATCCGCCCGAACGATCTGGTGGGTATTTCCTCCTGGAGCAGCACCCTGCGGGAAATGGTGGATAATCTGCATCCGCTGGCGGTCAAGGCCAGCGGCGTCATCCAGCTCCTCGGGGGCGTGGGTCCCAACGGCAATGTCCAGGCCACCCTATTGACCCAACTGCTGGCGGACCAGCTGAACTGCCCGGCCTATCTGCTGCCGGCGCAAAGCATCGAACGCTCGGTTGAGGATCGGCTACGGCTTATCAACAGCAGCGAGGTGGCCGATGTAGTGGCCAAATTCAGCGAAGTGGACGTCGCGCTGGTAGGTATCGGCGCGCTGGAGCCTTCGCAGTTGCTGATGAATTCCGGCAACTATTACCACGAAAAAATGCTCAGGCTGCTGGCGCAGCGCGGCGCCGTGGGGGATATCTGCCTGCATTATTTCAACAGCAAAGGCGAAGCGGTGCTGGCGGACGAAGAAGACCCGGTGATCGGCATGCCGCTGCCCCAGGTGCGTGAATGCGAACGGGTAGTGGCCCTGGCGGGGGGACATGAAAAAGTCGCGGCCATCAAGGGCGCCCTGGAAGGCCGCTATATCGATGTGCTGATCACCGACCGGCTGGTGGGTGAAAAGCTCATCTCGCTCCCCTAGCATCTCACAGCGCGGTAGGCCCGCACCCACCGATCGTGCAGCGAACATGTTAAAGGGAGACCGTGCTGATGGGGTCGAAGCGGGCGTGGTTTTCCCGCCCGCCAGAGCGCCCTATGGTGCGGTAGGCCCGATGACACCGCACGTGCAGCGAGCATGTTAAAGGGAGACCGAGCTGATGGGGTCGAAGCGGGCGTGGTTTTACCGCCCGCCGGAGCGCCCCACAGCGCGGTAGGCCCGCACCCACCGATCGTGCAGCGAGCATGTTAAAGGGAGACCGGGCTGATGGGGTCGAAGCGGGCGTGGTTTTACCGCCCGCCGGAGCGCCCCACAGCGCGGTAGGCCCGCACCCACCGATCGTGCAGCGAGCATGTTAAAGGGAGACCGGGCTGATGGGGTCGAAGCGGGCGTGGTTTTACCGCCCGCCGGAGCGCCCCACAGCGCGGTAGGCCCGCTATCACCGATCGCGCAGCGAAAATGTTAAAGAGAGACCGTGCCAGCCGATCGTACATTACGCCTTGGCATGCCAATAACACTCAATCCCCAAATATTTGGTAAACGCCTCATGCAGCACCGCCGCGGTAGCGGAATGGTTCATAGCCACATGATGCTCAAAGCCCTGCTCGCAAATATACCGCAGCAGCGGCTCCATGGCGGGGATCTGCACCACCGCGCGGCAGCCCACGGTATCCAGCGGGTCGTCCACCACCGTCCCCTCGCCCACATAGGCCCGCACCTTGCCGGTAAAATCGTCCGACGACAGCCGGAAATACGTAAGCGGACCGGCCTTCATCCGGCCGTGCACCGCGCCGCAGGTATTCTCGCACCCCACCGTAGTACCGATAATATCCGCCGTACCCATCACCGGACTTTCCAGGCTTTCAGCGGGGAAATTACCGCAATGGAACAACACGCATTTATCCTGCTCATCGCCGAAATTGTTATTCCAGTCGGCGATGGACGCCGGCGACAGCGAACAGCTGGCCAGCGCATACATGGACAGCGCGCCCATCACATCCACCTCGCAGGCGCTGGGCATCAGCTGACCGGACATCACGCTCATGATAGAACAGACATTAATACCCAGATTTTCCTGCAGCGAGGTCCAGCACTGAATAGCGGTCGTATCAATATCGTTAGCCAGCACCCATTCGCTAATCACCACAAACAGTTTCGCCATGGTATGCAGCTTCTGGGCCGGGATGGCGGCGGTATCGGCGTTATCCTTCAGCAGCGCCAGCTTTTCATCCACCCGCAAATCATTGTCGCTCAACCGGCCGACCCGGGTAAAAATCTCCGATAAATCCAGCGTCTCCACCGACACGCCCATACGCTCCAGCAGCTTTTCGCTGTAACGCACCGTATTAAAGGCGGCGGGCCGGGCGCCGATAGCGCCGATGCGCACGCCTTTCATGGCGTGTACCAGCCGGCAAAGCTGGGTGAACCGCTGCAAATCACGGGCAAAGTGCTCGCCGGCCACCGTGCAGACATGGCGGCTGGTGAGCGTAAAGGGGATACCGCACTGGCGCAGATTATTACACAGGGAAATTTTGCCGCAGAAACTGTCGCGCCGGGTCGCCAGCCCCATTTTATCCAGGCTGTCCTGCTCCGCCTGCACCAACACCGGCACGGTTAATCCCGACAGGCGAACGGCGTCCGCCACCGCTTTTTCATCGCCGAAATTAGGCAGCAGTATCACCACGCCGTTAATCTCGTCGCGGTGGCGGTGAAATAATTCAGCGCAGGCTTTGGCGTCCTGCCAGGTTTCAACTCCGCCCAGCTTGCTCTGGTTTTCATCCAGGATAACCGTCTTGATGCCCAATTGCTCAAACACCTGCGCCGCATCGCGCCGCGCCTCGGTGACCAGATAGCTGGGGAAAAAGCCCCGATTGCCGACGATCACGCCGAAGGTTAATTGTTGTAGAATTTTTCTCGACATTACTTCACTCCCGGTAGGGTTGTTCTACTTGATAACGGGCCCGTGCTACGGCCGTTTGCCAATTTTTATAATTGTCTTGCATCTCCGCAGTCTCGGCCCGGGGTTCGATATACTCCACTTCCCTCGGCAAGACCGCGATATCCTCGTTGGTCCACCAGCCCAGGGTTTTGCCCGCCAGATAAGCGGCGCCCAGGGCCGACACTTCGGCATTGAGATTGCGAATCAGTCGCCGCTGCAGCAAATCGGCCTGAAACTGCATCAGCCAGGCATTCTGCGTGGCGCCGCCGTCCACCCGCAGCGCCGGCAACGGCCGTCCCGCGGCGCGCTCCATGGCAAAAAACACATCGGCAATCTGGTAGGCGATGGACTCAAGACCGGCGCGCGCCAGCACCGCGGGCGTGGCGGCGTCGGTCAACCCGCAGATCAATCCGCGCGCCCGGCTGTCCCAGTAAGGCGCCCCCAGCCCGGACAAGGCCGGGACAAAATAGACGCCTTGATTACCTGCCTGGCTCAACGCCATGGCGGAGAGTTCCGTCAGCGAGGATATGCCCAGCAGGCGCGCCACCCAGGCCAGCCCGGAGCCGGTATGGGTAATATTGCCTTCCAGCGCGTAGCACAGCCGGCCGTCATGCCAGGCCACGGTGGTGCTCAAGCCCGTTGCCGGCGCACCGATGTTCTCCAGCGCCATCATCAGGGATGAGCCGGTGCCGTAGGTGGCTTTCACATCGCCGGCCTGATTGCCGCCCTGGCCGTATAACGCCGCGTGGGAATCGCCGATTAACGACGCCACGGGAATCTCTCCCGCCAGTCCCGGCACCCGGCCGGCCAGGGTATAGCCCTGTACCGCCGCCGAGGGCCGCACCTGTGGCAAGCAGGCGGCGGGCACGGAAAACAGCTGCAGCAGCGCGTCGTCCCAGCGGCCTTCACGGATATTAAACAATTGGGTGCGGGCGGCATTGGCGTAGTCGGTTACAAAGGCTCGTCCGCCGGTGAGCTGCCAGTTAAGCCAGCAATCAAGGGTACCCACGCACAGCTCTCCCCGGCCGGCGCGGGCAAAACCGTCCGGTAGCGCCGCCAACAGGCCACGGATTTTCGCTGCGGGGAATAACGGATCGATGGGCAGCCCGGTAAGATGAGAAATCAACTCCCCACGGCCGTCCTCATGGAGTTGGCGGCAGAAATCCTCGGATCGGCGGCACTGCCAGCTGACGATGGGCGTCAGCGGCCGTCCACCGGCGCGATCCCATACCAATACCGACTCCCGCTGGTTGCTGATGGCCACCGCCGCCACCCGAACGTCGCCGAGGGCGGACAGGCATCCGGCGATAGCCTGGCAAACCCCTTGCCAGACCGCCTCGGGATCCTGCTCCGCCCAGCCCGGCTGCGGATGAACCAGGGCCAACGGTACCGCCGCTTTTGACAGAACCCGGCCTTCGGCATCCACAGCAATGGCCTTGGCATTGGTGGTACCTTCGTCAATCGCCAGAATAATGGGCGTGGACATAGTCAGTTCCCCCGGCAAACGCGCAGCGCGGTATTTACCACGCCCTGGGCATCGAAACCGTGGTGGGCGCGGGTGGCGGCGCGGTCCGCCGCAATGGCGTACTCGCCGTCGCCGATACCCAGCCGCACCAGGGGAATCGCACAGCCCGCTTCCGCCAGCACTTCCGCCACCAGGCTGCCCACGCCGCCGTTAATGTTATGCTCTTCAATGCTAATCACATGTTTGCTCTGGGTTAACAATGAGAGTAGCTGACGAGTATCGCACGGACGAATGGACGATATGTTGATGACCGCGGCAGAAACGCCCTGCTCGGCCAGGATCCGGGCGGCATCCACCGCTTCATGTACCGTTGATCCCATCGCCACCAGGGCCACGTCTTCGCCATGGCGCATCACATCGATTTGACCGGGTTTAAAGCGGTAGGTCTCATCATGCAGGGCGGGCAATGCCTTGCCATCGAGCCGGATATACACCGGCCCGACATAGGCGAGGGCATAATCGATGATTTGGCGGCACTCTTCCGGCGACGACGGCGCAAAAATCTGGATATTGCCGAAACCGCGCATGATGGCGATATCGTCAATACTGTGATGGGTGCTGGCCAGGGGCCCGTAACTGGCGCCGGCGTTCAGGCCAAACAGTTTCACATTGCAATTGTTGTAGCAAACGTCCACTTTTACCTGCTCGTTGGCGCGGGAGATCAAAAACGGCGCCGCATTGCAGGTGACGGCGATTTTGCCGCCGATGGACAGGCCCACCGCCGTACCCACCATGGTTTGTTCCGCAATGCCCACGTTCACGATGCGATCGGGAAAACGGGCGATGAACGGGCCTATTTTGGCGGTGGAGGTGGAGTCGGCCAAGACCGGCACCACATCCAGACCGTTATCCACCGCTTTGATCAGCTGTTCCACCATAACGCTGGCTAAATGTTCTGCATTACTCATCTTTGAGTTCCTCCAATGCCAGGGTGATTTCATCGCCTTTAAATACCCGGTGATGCCATTCGGCCCGCCCCTGGGTAAAGGAGATACCGGCGCCCTTTTCCGTGTTGGCGATCACCACGTTCGGCTTGCCGTTGGACGGCAAGTTTTCCAGCGTGTCCACCACCGATTGCATATCGTTACCGGCGCACTCGGTGACATTCAGGCCGAACGCCCGCCATTTATCCGCCAGGGGATCGGTATTCATAATAGAGCGCGTGGATCCCGCCAGTTGGAGCTTGTTCTTATCGTTGATGATTACCAGGTTATCGAGGCCGTAATGGGCGGATACCAGCGCGGCTTCCCAATTGCTGCCCTCCGCCAGTTCGCCGTCGCCGGTGAGCGCGAAGACCCGGCGCGGACTGTTATCCCGTTTCGCCGCCAGCGCGATACCCACCGCCACCGGCAGCCCGTGACCCAGCGCGCCGGTATTCAATTCGATGCCGGGGGTCTTGTGGCGTACCGGATGGCCCGGTAGATGTGAATTGGCATGTTGGTACGTAGGCAGCCAGTCGAGAGGGAAATAGCCCGCCTCCGCCAGCGTGCAGTAATAGCCGCCGACGCCGTGGCCTTTCGATTGGATATAGATATCCCGCTTGGGATCATCGAGCCGGTCCGGCGCGCAGTTCAGTACGCGGAAATAGAGCGCGGTGAGGATTTCCACCTCGGAGAGATCGGCGCCGGTATGGCCCCCCGCCGGACTGCCGGCATTCATTTGCACTATGCGGCGGCGGATATGCCGCGCCTTGGTCACCAGATCATCGATGGACAATGAATAAGGATTCATCATATTACCTCTTGATTATCAATTTATTGCCCTTATGAATTTTTATCCATATGGGAATATTTATTCATACGCGGTGTAAAAAAACCATCCGCCGACCCCATCCCTTCGGGCAAATCCCCCTCGTCTCGCCGTCCTATCACTGCCTCCCCAGCTCTACGGCATCATCATGAACGGCACCGGAACGGGGTTACTCGGTGGCGGCCTCTTCTTTGACGATCTTTTGCGAGACGATGGCCGCCTTGTGCTGCATCCGGTTCTGCATTTGATCGATAATGACCGCCACGATAATCACCATCCCTTTGATGACCATCTGCCAGAATTCACTGACCCCCATCATTACCAGTCCGTCCGCCAGGATGCCGATAACAAAGGCGCCGATAAGGGTGCCGACAATGGTCCCCCGCCCGCCGGCCAGCGACGTGCCCCCTAATACCACCGCCGCGATGGCGTTCATTTCAAATGAGGTGCCGGTGGCCGGATGGCTGGCCACCAGCTGCGAGGTCACCACAATGCCCGCCACCGCGGCGCACAGGCCGGAAATGGTATAAACCCAGATTTTGACCTGCTTCACCTTGATACCGGACAGCTCCGCCGCCCGTTCGTTATCGCCGATGGCGTAAACATGGCGGCCAAACGGCAGGCGGCGCGCAATATAGGCAATGATCAAGGCCAGCACGAACATCAGCCAGATACAGTAAGGCACCCCCAGCAGCGAACCGGAGCCGATGAAATCAAAACCGGTATTGCCAAGCCGCGGGTTGCCGTCCAGACCGGGGAAGGTTTCGCCGTTGGACAGCAGCATCGCCGCGCCGCGCACGATATACATGGTGCCCAGGGTGCAGATAAAAGGCGCCACATTATAGCGGGTGATGATCCAGCCGTTAACGGCGCCGATCAGGCCGCCGAGCACCAGTACCGCCGGCACGATGACCCAGACGCTGGGGAAGATGGCGATGCCGAACATCGGCAGCACTATGCCGTGGGTGATCATCCAGCCGGCGAACATGCCGCACAGGCCAAGGGTGGCGCCGATGGACAGATCGATGCCGGCGGTGATGATGACAAAGGTGATGCCCAGCGCCAAAAAAGCATTGATGGAAATATGCTTTAACATGATAAGAATGCTTTCCGTGGCCAGGAAACCGGACACGGTAAAGGTGAAAAAGCCTAAAATCAAAAACAGCGCGATAAAGGTGCGAAGCTTGAGCAGGAGCAGCAGTATATTTTCCCGCGACCGGAATGACCGGCTGGCCGTAAGAGGCGCTAACGCGGCGGTATTGATTGCTTTCATATCAGAATCCTTTTGCACTCGCCGTGACCAATGCCGATTCCTGGGCCGACTGACGCTCCACGTTCGCCGTCAATTTCCCGTTCGACATCACCAGAATACGGTCGGAGACCGCCATGATTTCTTTCAAATCCGAGGTGGAAAACAGAATGCCGATCCCCTGTTCCGACAGGGCCACCATCATTTCAAACACATCCGCCTTGGCGCCCACGTCAATCCCGCGGGTGGGTTCGTCCAGCAGCAGCAGCTTCGGATCGGTGAGCAGCGAACGGCCAATCACCACCTTTTGCTGATTGCCGCCGCTCAGGGCCTGGATTTCCACGTCCGGCGAAGAGACCTTGATGGACAGGTTGCCGATGGTGGACGCCACCACCTGCTCTTCATCCCGGCGCATGATGCTGATCCCGTTTTGCAGCCGCCGCCACAGGCTGGAGATGGTCAGATTCACCGCCACCGAGGAGGCGGGGAAAATGCCTGATTTTTTACGATCCTCCGGCACCAGGGTCATGCCGAGCCTGATGCGGTTGGCGGTGGACATGCCGGTGGAGATGGGCAAATCCCCCAGCCAGATTTTGCCCAGGTAATTTTTTTCGGTGCCCAGCAGACACTCGAACAGTTCGGTACGACCGGCCCCCATTAGACCGTAGATGCCGACGATTTCGCCGGCGCGCACGGTAAAGGTCACATCGTTCACCACCGGATGACCGGCATCGTTGACGCAGGTAATATGGTCCGCCTGCAATACCGGCAGGCCGAATTGACGCCCTGGCTTGAGAAAGGTGGTGACAGGGTCACCGCCAAGCATCTCCCGCACGATCCAGGGCACGTCGATTTCCCCCACCACCGCTTCGGCCTGAAAGCGTCCGTCGCGCAGAATCGTGATGTAATCGCCGATGGCCATCAGCTCCTCCAGGCGATGGGAGATATAGATAATGGATACGCCCTGGCGGGTCAGCTCCCGAATTACCCGAAACAGCACGTCCACTTCGTTTTTACTGAGGGCCGAGGTGGGCTCGTCAAGGATCAGGATATCCGCCCGCTCCGCCAGCGCCTTGGCTATCTCTATCATTTGCTGCTGGCCGACCTTGAGATTGGACACCAGCTCACGGGGAGAGATGGGCTGATCCAACCGGGCCATCAGTTCGGCGGCCACCCGCTCCTGTTCAGCCTGGTTAATGGGCCACAGGCCGGTTTGCTGTTCGCGGCCGAGGAAGATGTTTTCCGCCACATTGAGGTTTTCCGACAGGTTCAGTTCCTGATGCACCATGCCGATGCCTTTCGCCGCCGCCTCGCGGGTATTGCCAAAGCTCACCCGCTCGCCATTGAGCAGGATTTCGCCGGCGGTGGGCTGTTGCACGCCCGCCAGCACGTTCATCAGGGTGGATTTACCGGCGCCGTTCTCGCCGATGATCACATTCACTTTGCCGCGATAGACGTTGTAATTTACGTTGTCCAACGCCAGGGTGCCCGGATACATCATGGTGATGCCTTTAGCGCGCAGAACCACTTCAGGTTTATCGCTCATTGACTCGCCCCCCGCTTGATATCCAGCGCCACGCCGTCATCGATACCGCCATGGCTCAGGGTAAACGCCGCCAGCACGTCCACCGGCTGTCCGACCCAGCTCGCATCAAGGGCCGGCAGGCCGCCCAGCGCCTGTTTATTCAACGCCCTGGCCACCTGGGCGTACTGCACCTGGTTTTTAAAATCCTCAAAATGGATAAACCCGGCGGCATCGCGCACCGCGTTGCCCTTTATCACGGGCCCCAGTTGCAACAGCACGGTATCGCCGTTGACGTTCAGGGTCAGTTTGCGTTCCATACCGTCGGCATCCACCGCGCTGACCTTGGCGGAAAATTTACTGTAGACGCTTTTGGTATCGGTACCGGCCAATTTTTCCTGCGCCTGCTTCAGCGCCGGCCAATCCAGCGCCTGGCCGCGGGCGGCGGGCAGTATTTTCGGTCCCCAGAATTCCTGGGCTATCTGCTGCGGCGTCTGGTTGGAATAGTCCGGACCCGCCGTGGGATCCGCCGGAATAATCGGCTTACCGTCGCTGCCCAGCTTGACCACGTCGCAGGCGGACAGCAGTAGCAGGGCCAAAGCCCAGGTGGCCAGTTTTTTGCCTGTGCCCGGATTGCCCAATGTGGCCTGTTTGCCCAATATGCGTAATACGCTGAGTTGCATACCCTCTCCTGTTTTGAAGGGGCCTCACGACCCCTTCGTACGTCAATTAAGGCTGAACGCCGAAATTTTTCAGGTTTTTGGCATTGGTTTCATCAATCAATACGCAATCCATCAGTTGCTTTTCTTCTTTCTGGGCTTTACCGGTTTTCAGGTAGGCATCCGCCTGTTCCACCGCCATTTCCGCTTCACGCCAGCCCGGCTGCAGCACCGTGGCCTTGATATTGCCTTTGGCCAGGATGGAATCCCGCACATAGTCGCTGCCGTCAAAGCCCACCACGATAATGTCTTTACGCCCGGCGGCCTTCAGCGCGGCTTCCGCTCCCAGGGCCATGGTATCGTTGCCGGAAATCACGCCGGTGATATCCGGATGGGCCTGCAGCATGGATTCCATGCGGGAGAAGGCTTCGGTCTGGCTCCAGTTGGCGGTTTGCTGGGCCACCATCTTCAGGCCGGTATAGTCGTCAATCACATCGTGATAGCCCTGTGAGCGCACATGGGCGTTGGTATCGGACTCCTGGCCCAGCAGTTCCACATAATTCCCTTTACCGTTCATCAGTTTGACAAACTTTTCCGCCCCCAGCTGCGCGCCCTGGTAGTTATTGGACACAATCTGCGCCACCGCCACGCCGGTGGCATTGATTTCGCGATCGATAAGAAACGCCGGGATGCCGGCGGCTTTGGCCTTCTTCAACGGCCCGATGGTGGCATCGGCGCCGGCGTTATCCAGCACTATCGCTTTCGCTTTGCGCGCAATAGCGGTTTCAATCAGCTGGTTTTGTTTACTGACGTCGTCGTCATGGGACGCCACCAGCGTGGTATAGCCCAATTGGGTGGCTTTAGCGGTGGCGGCATCCGCTTCCGCTTTAAAGAACGGATTGTCATGGGACGGGGTAATGATGGCGATTAAGCCTTTATCGGCGGCAAAAGACGCCATAGACAACGACAGCAAAACGGCGGCAAGACAAGGTTTGAGTAGGTAGGTGTTCATTGTTGTTCTCCGTTATGAATATATATTCACTTTTGATTTTATATTCATATGGAGTGTGGCAATTCTAATGATGATTGTCCATGGCGAATTTTAGGAATAGCGATAGATATCACAAAAGCAACATTATCGTTACATTCCGGAGGATGGCGAGAGGGTGACATTTTGAGCAGGGCCGCGGCGCGCATCCTTGCGCGGCAGGCAGTATTCCATGGGGGCTACATACGGGATTTGATATCCCGGGCTTCATCGGGTTTGGGCACCAAAGGCCCAATCCAGCGCTGCACCAGCCAGCAGGCCGATGCGATCACCAGCCAGCTCAGCAGGATGCCCATCAGCACATCCCGCGGCCAGTGCATACCCAGCACCATGCGGCTGCTCAACACCGCCACCGACCAGACCATAATCACTATCACCGATTTATAATGCCGCCGAGGCCACAGCAGCCCCCAGGCCAGTAAGGCCCAGCTGGCGGCAAACACCGTGTGGCCGGAGGGAAAAGCGAAGCCGGTTTCATGCTGCCAATGTTTACGCAGCCAGCGGGGAATTTCCTGTTCGTTCTGCAGCTCTTTTTTCACCAGCATCGACCGGGCCTTGCCCGGCAGGGAATAAAAATCCCGGCCGTCCATATCGTGGGTCTGCTCCAGCCATATCACGTAGGGCCTAGGCTCCCGCACCCGGTCCTTGATAGCCGACTTGATACCCTGGCCCGCCAGCAGCGCGACGCCGAGAATGCAGGCCAAAACCAGCGCAGGCCCCAAGCGAAACCGCAAACACCATAAGAACCAGGCAAACAGGACGATGCTGGTGATAAAGCCCCAGGGAGACGTCACGGTTTGGGTCGTCCAAAACAATACCCGCCACCACCACACTTCATTATCCGGATGCCACTGCCAGCCACTGACCCAGGCTAAAATAGGGATTACCATAAGTACTATCGCGCCAAAACCGGTGCGTTTCGCAATATCAAACATGTGTCTTTCCGCTGAAAAGCTTTGCCGAGAAGAATAGAATCCCAAGACCGAAGGGGAGGCTTATAAACTGCCCGTCGTTGTAGGGAATTGTGACAATCAAATGACTATTTTGCCAATAATAAGCATGATCAATCGTCAGATTTTAATGAACTTGTGGCAAAATACCTTATTAACGGATTTTCGCGTATCACTTTGCGCCACGCTGGTCAAACAGCAAGATAATAAGTAGGATGCGCGTCAGTATTTCGGTTTTGGAGAGTAAAATGCAGCTTAAACGTGTGGCAGAGGCCAAACTGCCGACACCCTGGGGCGACTTTCTGATGGTGGGTTTTGAAGAGATAGCCACAGGACACGACCATCTGGCGCTGGTGTTCGGTGATATTACCGGCGTGGAGCCGGTGCTGGCGCGGGTGCACTCGGAGTGCCTGACCGGTGATGCCCTGTTTAGCCTGCGATGCGACTGTGGATTCCAGCTCGAAGCCGCCTTAACGCATATCGCCGAGGAAGGCCGGGGGATTTTACTGTATCACCGCCAGGAAGGCCGGAATATCGGGTTGCTGAATAAAATCCGCGCCTACGCGCTGCAGGATAAAGGGGCCGATACGGTGGAAGCCAATCATCAGCTGGGGTTTGCCGCAGATGAGCGGGATTTCACCCTATGCGCCGATATGTTCAAGCTGCTGGGCGTGGACTCCATCCGTCTGCTCACCAATAATCCGCAGAAGGTGGAGATTCTCACCGAGGCGGGCATTCATATCATCGAACGCGTCCCGCTGATCGTCGGCCGCAATCCGAAGAATGAACGCTATCTCAATACCAAAGCGACCAAAATGGGCCATTTGCTGGATTAGTAATCCTTCATTATGACTTGCCGTACTGCGGCCTGATTGTCTGACGTCAGCCACAATGGGGAATCCCTGTTTTCGGGGATTTCCCATTGGCATCGATGCTAAATATTGCCATTCATGATTTTTCAGGATTTACTAATCCCTTTTATTTTCAATCGTTATGAAGAGCTAAAAATAGCAATTGCTATTGTATTGTAAAACCTTTAGTGTTAATACAAGAATCATTATCGGATTTAACACTAAGACGGTCGTTCACCAGCAAGGATTATTGCATCGTGCCTTATCAATCTTGATATTCAACCGTGACGGCGAGTTGTTGTTGCAACAGCGCTTGGGAAATATTATTCAACGGGTTTATGGACTGATAGCTGTTGTGGGCATCCACATCATAATGAGTTGCCGCTTACATATGGGTAAGCCCATTAGAATTAGCCCATGAGTTTCGAAATAATTATATGCTGGCAATATCCTGGACCTACTGGCAAAACAGGATGCTCCGGCGATCTCTCTTGTTAACAGCGTCCTTCATGACACCTCGTTGGTCCAGGTGCCCAGGAGAAGATAATGAACGATTCAAATAACCTCAAGTTTACCGATATCCAGTTTAACCCGACGACGCCATATCAAGTTATCCGGGGAAAGACTGTCAATAGTTATGAAGAAAAGTGGTTCAAACCTATTGTGAAGATCCGGAGCATTGGCGCAAGGCGATCGGTGATTTATTACTATTCCAGTTTGGCGTTTATGACGATCCCGCCTCGAAGCCGCCGATCTCGCTGGATGAATCCGGTATACGTTATTTCGAGCGTCAGCTATTGCTGGCCGGCTTGGAAGAACGCATTGAACGCCCCGCCATTCGGCGTATTTTGGATATCGGCTGCGGCTGGGGTTACATCCTGAAATACCTGGCGCAACATTTCCCCGAGTGCGCACGGTTGGACGGGATCAATGTCAGCGAACAGCAACTGCGCCATTGCGCTGCCTTTTATAGCAAACAGGGGCTTTCCGATCGTATAAATCTCTATCTCTGCAACGCTCAGGATGTGGATTGTTTGCCTGATCCGCAGGAGACTTACGACCTGGTGATTATCCGCGGCGTGATTTCCCATTTTCCCAATGACCTATACGAACAGGCAATGCGTGCCTTGTTCAAGCGCGTCAGTCCGGGTGGCCGGGTCATCATTTCAGATAATCTCTACAATATCGATCCGGGGGATTATGAGTCCGATACCCCCGATATAATCGATCGTCTCGCCTGCCGGCACCGTAAAACCCCGGCCTATTTCTGCCAGGTGCTTAAAGACAGTGGTTTTTCCGTAAAAGATCTGCGCGTTTTACCGTCCAACATCGATGTCGCTCATTGGCTGATGGATTCCAAAGCCAATATCGAGCGTAATTTCCCCGCGAATGCAGGCGGCGCACTGGAGGAATTAAGGGTATTGGCTGAAAACTGGTCCGTTGCCCTGATGAAAACAAAGTATCCACTTATAGCGTCATTGCCACCCGAGCGTTTTAGTCCATGCTGAAAGCCGACAAGGCGAGCTTTTCACCTGTTTCGGCACACACAATCCCTTGAGAAGAGCGGGGCTCATTTCTCATGTTTCATCGGCGTATTTCATCTTTTTGCGCTGTTTTATTCCGAAATACTTTATACGGAGAAGGTTCATGAAAACAGAAATCATTCCCCTCTATATTGGCCCTTTGCCATTAAAGCCCATGAGCAAATCGAAGAATTCAATGTAAGTTCGGTGGAATTTATGGTTCGTTTTCACCTCTATGACGGTAAGGAACAACGAGAACGACTTAGTCTTGCGCGATGTGGCGGCGGTTTAACCGGTTTATTATATCCATCCGGACCTGCCGAGCTACATCAAATTGCCGGAGATTGGTCTATGTTCGTGTTTGCTTTTGATGATTACTATTGCGATGAGGGTCCCCTTAGAGGTGACCCAGAGGATTGATAACTGCCATAGCCAAAATGCATAGAGCAATTGAAGGATATGAATTCACAGACGATACCTATGATAACTACATACTCGCGTTACGTGATACCAGACTAAGACTGGAACAATGTGCTCCCGGCGAATTGGTTTATCAATGGGTAGATGCACTGAAAAATTGGTTATTTATAGAGGTGTATAAAGCCCAAAATATCGCTAAGGGATTGAAACCCGGTTTAAGCGAAGGTGCGCATATCCGTCTGCAGAGCGGCGGCGGTTTTCCATACATTGCGCTGATACCCATTGTTCGTCAAATACCCATATCTTTACACGATCTCGCCAATCGGCGTATTCGCGCCCTTGCTGAAATGTCCAATATGATTGTCAATTGGGGAAGTGAAATTTATTCATGCCACAAAGAAATAGTGCGATCCAACGACCATCATGACTTGATTGAAATTGTAGGGAATGCTTATGGCTGCAACCGGCAGGATGCGCTGAAAATTTACATTCAAATGTATGAAAAGATAGTCAAACGATTTATCGAATTATACGAAGAAGTTAAATTATCCAGCAACGATCCCGTGATCGGTTGCTACCTGGATGCGTTGATTGATTACGCCGGTGGCGGACTTTATTTTACTCAAAAGTCCCCACGCTATATTTTTACCGATAACGATGAAAGTCAAAGATATTATATCGAGGAGGGATTTAAACGCACCCCGACAGAGACAGCCAGGGACTTTGACTTGATTCCTTCACTGGCCTGGTGGTGGCACGTCGGCAATGAACGAATGTAAGTATCCTCAACACCCGAGTCGCGGACCTCTCCTGCGCCCTATGTCCGAACGGAGACAGAACGTTAAAAGTTCCCTCCGGCATGCGGAGGGAAATGCCAGAAACATTACAGCATCTTGCGGATCACGTAGTTCAAAATGCCGTCATGCTGGTAATAGGTAAGCTCATTGCCGGTATCGATACGGCAGCGGGTCATCACCTGCTCGCTGCGGCCATCGGCATAGTCGATGGTCACCGCCACCGTCTGGCCGGGAGCCAGCTCGCCCAGGCCGCCGATGCTGATACGCTCATCCCCCTTCAGCCGCAGCGATTGCCGGGTCACGCCGGCCGGGAATTCCAGCGGCAGAATCCCCATGCCAATCAAATTCGAACGGTGAATACGTTCGAAGGTTTCGGCAATCACTACCCGGATGCCCAGCAGCCGCGGGCCCTTCGCGGCCCAATCCCGGCTGGAGCCGGAACCGTACTCTTTACCGGCAATAACCGCCAGCGGCACCTGTTCCCGTTGGTAGCGCATGGCAGCATCGTAAATCGGCATCTCATCGCCGGACGGATAGTGACGGGTTATCCCCCCTTCCACACCCGGCACCATTTCGTTCCGGATCCGGATATTGGCAAAGGTGCCGCGCGCCATCACTTCGTAGTTGCCGCGCCGGGATCCGTAGGAATTGAAATTTCCCGCTTCCACGCCGTTTTCCCGCAGATAATGTCCCGCCGGGCTGTCCGCTTTGATATTGCCCGCCGGGGAGATATGGTCGGTGGTTACCGAATCGCCGAGCAACGCCAGAATACGGGCGCCGCGGATATTTTCCACCGGTTCGGGCTGGTGCTGCATAGCGTCAAAGAACGGCGTCAGGCGGATATAGGTGGAGTCTTCCTGCCAGTGGTAAGTGGGGGTGCGGTTGACCTCGATCTCCTGCCAGTCCCGATTGCCGTTGAAAATAGCGCTGTATTCCTTATGGAACATGGCGCTGTTCACCAGGCTCACCGAATCGGCGATTTCCGCCGAACTCGGCCAGATGTCCTTGAGATACACCGGCTGCCCGCCGGCGTCGGTACCCAGCGGATCGGTACTCAGATTCACCAGCATATTACCGGCCAGGGCATAGGCCACCACCAGCGGCGGCGACGCCAGCCAGTTGGTTTTCACCAGCGGATGGATACGCCCTTCAAAGTTACGGTTGCCGGACAGCACCGCTCCCACGGTCAAATCCCCGGACTTGATGGCCGCCTCGATGGGTTCCTTAAGCGGGCCGGAGTTACCGATGCAGGTGGTGCAACCGTAACCCACCAGGTTAAAACCGAGCTGATTCAGATAAGGCGTCAATCCCGCCGCCGCCAGATAATCGGTCACCACTTTGGATCCGGGGGCCAACGAGGTTTTCACCCAAGGCTTGGTCTTCAGCCCCTTTTGCACCGCGTTGCGGGCCAGCAGGCCGGCGGCCATCAGGATATTGGCATTGGAGGTATTGGTGCAGGAGGTAATGGCGGCAATCACCACCGCCCCTTGATGCAGTTGGAAGGATTCCCCCTCCAGCTCCACGTCCTGGAAATCCGGATGATGGGTACGCTTGGTGAAATCCAGCTCATCGCTGGCGCGGAACGCCGCCGCCACACCCGGCAACGGCACCCGGTCCTGCGGCCGTTTCGGCCCCGCCAGGCTTGCCACTACCGTTCCCATATCCAATACCAGCGTACTGGTGAAGCGCGGTTCATCCCCAGCATTGCGCCAGAGGCCCTGTGCTTTGCTATAGGCTTCCACCAGCGCTATCTGCTCTTCGCTGCGGCCGGTCAGGCGCAGATAATCCAGGCTGATGGCATCTACCGGGAAAAAGCCGCAGGTGGCGCCGTATTCCGGCGCCATATTGCCGATGGTGGCGCGATCCGCCAGGGGCAGCACGTCCAGCCCATCGCCATAAAATTCCACGAATTTACCCACCACGCCGTGTTTACGCAGCATTTGCGTTACGGTCAGCACCAGATCGGTGGCGGTGATGCCCTCATTCAGCTTGCCGATAAGCTTAAAACCCACCACGTCCGGAATCAGCATGGATACCGGCTGGCCAAGCATGGCCGCTTCCGCTTCGATACCGCCCACGCCCCAGCCCAGCACGCCGAGGCCGTTGACCATGGTGGTATGGGAATCGGTGCCCACCAGCGTGTCGGGATAGGCTACTTCTTCACCATCCTGCTGCTCGTGCCAAACGGTTTGCGCAAGGTATTCGAGATTGACCTGATGGCAGATACCGTTTCCCGGCGGCACGACCCGGAACCGGCTGAATGCCTGCTGCCCCAGCGCAGGAATTTGTAGCGCTCGAGGTTCCTTTCCATCTCCAGATGATTGTTTTCTTCATAGGCCCCGTCGTTACCATAGCTGTCGACGGTGACGGAATGGTCGATAACCAGGTCAACCGGCGACAGGGGATTGACCTTGTTTACATCGCCGCCCAGGCGCTTTACCGCCTCTCGCATGGCGGCCAGATCCACAACCGCCGGCACGCCGGTGAAATCCTGCATCAGCACCCGGGCCGGGCGATAGGCGATTTCACCCTCGGCATGGGCGTTTTCCAGCCAGCCGGCCACCGCTCTCAGATGCTCTTCGGTGACAATGTCACCGTCTTCGTTGCGCAGCAGGTTTTCCAGCAGCACTTTCATGGATTTGGGCAGCGCGTCAAGATTACCCAGCGTCCGCGCAGCGTGGGGCAGGCTGAAATAGCGGTAGGTTTTATCCCCGACCGCCAGGCGTTCCTTACTGGTTTCTCGAATTGTTGACGACATAACTCCTCCAGACTTTTATTTCATTATAGTCATAACCCCATTGGGTTTGAGGCGATCTGTCATCATTTTACAAGATTAATGTAACGTTTTCATAACAAGTGATGCGGTCACCCTGGCCGGAAAAGGCGTTATGGCTTATTTAACCGGCAGTTTGATATCTTTGAACATGGCCTCTATTTCCTCATTGGAGCGCAGGGCAATGGCCGTATCCACCACGTCGCGGGTTAGATGAGGCGCAAAGCGCTGGATGAAGTCGTACATATAGCTGCGCAAAAAAGTGCTGCGCCGAAAGCCGATTTTGGTGGTGCTCAGGGCAAACATTGCATCAGCATTGATTTTAACCAGGTCCGGATCGGCTTCTTCGCTTACCGCCATATTGGCAATTACCCCAACGCCCAGCCCCATGCGGACATAGGTTTTGATCACATCGGCGTCGGTGGCGGTAAAGACGATGCGCGGCGTAAGCCCGGCGCGGTTGAAGGCGGTATCCAGTTCGGAACGGCCGGTGAAACCAAAGGTATAGGTCACCAGCGGATAGGCCGCCAGCTCATCAATGGTGATGTTGGCCTTATTGGCCAACGGATGATTGGGAAGTACCACGATAGCCCGGTTCCAGTGATAACAGGGCAGCATCACCAGATCTTCATAGAGATGCAGCGCCTCGGTGGCGATGGCGAAGTCCGCCACGCCTTTGGATACCGCCTCGGCGATTTGAGTCGGGGAGCCCTGATGCATATGCAGGGAAACCCGCGGATAGCGTTCGATAAAGCCTTTGATGACTTCAGGCAGAGCGTAGCGGGCCTGGGTGTGGGTAGTGGCTACATACAGCGAGCCTTTATCGGGGTAGGTATGTTCGCCGGCAACGGCTTTTATGGCGTCGACTTTCGACAGGACTTCGCGGGCAATGCGGATGATCTCTTGCCCCGCGGGGGTCACCTGGGTCAGATGTTTGCCGCTGCGGGCAAAAATCTGCACCCCCAGTTCATCTTCCAGCATTCGCACCTGTTTGCTGATGCCGGGCTGCGAGGTATAAAGCCCCTCGGCAGTGGAAGAAACATTCAGATTATGATTTACCACTTCAACAATATATCGAAGCTGCTGCAATTTCATATTTGTCATCCTGGCATAACAGGTGCAAGAATCCGGTGCAAAAGTACCGTTTGGAGTCGCTGTCACCATGAGGCAGCCGGCTTTTGTCAGCATCGGGGGCAAAAGTAATATTTTGCAATAATACTATTTAATCATAAAAAATCGCTATATATAACTTATTTATAAAGCATAAAAAAACCAACCCGGAGGTTGGTTGTGGTAGGCGGCAGGGCGAGATGATCCCTTTAATACGGCTCATGCAAGCTTCAGTGATAGCGGGCCGACTGTGCCGTGGGGCGCTCCGGCGAGCGGTAAAACCATGCCCGCTTATTTTTTGCTGACCTGCCATTTGCCGTCGATGTAAAACGCGCTCCAGCCGGTGGCCTTGCCGTCTTTTTCCGACGAGACATATTGCTGTTTGGTCTTGCGGCTGAAACGAACCATGGTTTTATTCCCTTCATCGTCCTTCACCGGCGCGTCGGCCAAATAACGGAGTTTTTCCGGTAAACGATCCTTGAAACGGGCCAGTTCTTCCACCAGCGGCGCGCGGGTTTCCCGTGATTTCGGGAAGGTATTGGCGGCCAGGAACACTCCCGCGGCACCGTCGCGAAGGACAAAATAGGCGTCTGATTTTTCGCAGGGCAGTTCCGGCAGTGGCACCGGATCCTCTTTCGGCGGCGCGACGTCGCCGTTACGAAGGATTTTGCGGGTGTTCTTGCACTCGTCGTTGGTACAGGCCATGTATTTGCCGAAACGGCCCAGCTTCAAATGCATTTCGGAACCGCATTTTTCGCATTCCACCACCGGGCCGTCATAGCCCTTGATGCGAAATTCCCCCTGCTCTATTTCATATCCGTCGCACAGAGGGTTGTTGCCGCAGACGTGGATTTTGCGATTGTTATCGATAAGATAACTGTCCATGGCCATGCCGCATTTCGGGCAACGTCGGCGGGCGCGCAGCGCATTGGTTTCAGCGTCATCCCCTTCGAGTATGTTCAGGGTCTCGGCTTCGGGGATCAGGTTGATGGTGGTTTTACACCGTTCTTTCGGCGGCAGGGCATAACCTGAGCAGCCGAGGAATACGCCGGTGCTGGCGGTACGGATGCCCATTTTACGTCCGCAGGTGGGGCAATCGATGCTGGTCATCACCATCTGGTTGAGACGCATGCCCCCCTCTTCCGGGTCTTTTTCGGCGATTTCCAGCTGATGGGTGAACTCGGTGAAAAACGAATCCAGCACCGCTTTCCACTCTTCCTTGTTGTTGGCCACCTGATCGAGCTTGTCTTCCATGCGGGCGGTGAAATCATAGTTCATCAGCTCGCGGAAATTCTCTTCCAGCCGGTCGGTGACGATTTCGCCCATTTTTTCCGCGTAAAAGCGTCGGTTTTCCACCTGGACGTAACCGCGATCCTGAATGGTGGAGATGATGGACACATAAGTGGAAGGCCGGCCGATACCGCGTTTTTCCAATTCCTTTACCAGCGAGGCTTCGCTGTAACGGGCGGGCGGCTTGGTAAAATGCTGGCTGGGCAGCAATTTTTCCAGGGCGAGCTCTTGCCCCACTTTCACGGCGGGCAGGGTGCGGTCTTCATCGCCCTTGCGCAGCGCCGGCATGACTTTGGTCCAGCCGTCGAACCGCAGGATACGCCCTTTGGCGCGCAGGGAAAAATCACCGGCTTTTACCGTCAGGGTGGTGGAATCATACAGCGCAGGCATCATCTGGCAGGCAACAAACTGACGCCAGATCAGTTGGTAGAGCTTTTGCGCGTCCGGCTCCATATCACTGAGCTGTTCGGCCTGGTTGCCGACGTCCGAGGGACGAATGGCTTCATGGGCTTCCTGCGAATTTTCCTTGCTGGCATATTCATTGGCCTGTTTGGGCAGATACTTGGCGCCAAACTGGGCGCCGATGTAGTCCCGGGCCATCGTCAGCGCATCCTGGCTCAGATTGGTGGAGTCGGTACGCATATAGGTGATATGCCCGGCCTCATACAGACGCTGGGCCAGCATCATGGTTTTTTTCACCCCATAGCCCAGGCGGGTACTGGCGGCCTGTTGCAGGGGAGAGGTTGTAAAAGGCGCCCCGGCTTTGCTACTGGTGGGTTTATCCTCGCGATCGGCGATGATATAGGTGGCGTTTTCCAGCTGTTTGACCGCGGACTGGGTTTGCTCCTGGTTCACCGGTTTGAAGGGCTTGTCCCCTTCATGGGTGACCTGCATCTGCAGTTGCGCTTTGGCGGACACCTTAAGATCGGCGTGCAGTTCCCAGTACTCTTCCGGTACAAAGGCCTTTATTTCCCGCTCGCGTTCCACCACCAGCCGGACGGCCACCGACTGCACGCGGCCGGCGGACAGCCCTCGGGCCAGCTTTTTCCACAGCAGCGGCGACACCATGTAACCCACTACACGGTCCATAAACCGGCGTGCCTGTTGGGCATTCACCCGATCGATATTTAATTCGCCGGGCTGTTTAAACGCTTGGGTAATGGCATTACGGGTGATCTCGTTGAACACCACCCGGCTGAACCGTTTATCATCGCCGCCAATCACTTCCCGCAGGTGCCAGGCAATGGCTTCCCCCTCGCGGTCAAGGTCGGTCGCGAGATAAATATGGTCGGCATTTTCCGCCAGCGCTTTCAGCTCGGTAACCACTTTTTCTTTGCCGGGCAATATCTCGTAATGGGCCTTCCAGCCGTGATAAGGGTCGATTCCCATGCGATTAACCAGCGCGCTTTGCGCATCGCTTTTTTCTTTTTTCTTTTTAGTTGTGTCTGCGCTTTTCTTACTGGCTGAACCACTGGTGGGCAAATCGCGGATGTGACCGACGCTGGACTTGACCACGTAGTCATTACCTAAATATTTATTAATCGTTTTGGCTTTCGCCGGGGATTCAACGATAACGAGAGCTTTACCCATTTTACCTTTACCTGAATGATTTCTTCTCTGAAAGAAGCTTTTGTGCGCCAGACCCTGGCTGGGCATACCTCTGATTTTATATTGCGGCAGTACCGTCAAAAATCAACCTCTTTCTAGCCGGTCTGTTTTTCACTAACGACATGAGATTAACCTACTGATAAATATAATAAATTTATCAATATTAGCCTATGATATTGATAAATCCATTGCCGGTTTGTACCCATCGGCATCCCCAGAGTCATGAAGGCCCACACTCTACATGATAAAAAGTTGGCGCAACTTATTAGCGATACAAAAAGCGGCTGTTGTAAACCAATTAAGAAAAAAGGCGCCAACGGAATAAACCTTAGTCTGTTTGCAGCCAAACACAACCGGGTATTACAATAGGCTCTGCATTAACCAAGGAGCAAAATTTATGTACGCAAAACCACCCCATTGATCGCAAAACCTGTTGATTGAAGCGAATAGGATCATACGTGAACACGATGAATATATGCACGGTATGGAAGCGACCGAAGTAGAACAAAAAGACGGCGTGCTGGTTTTCCGCGGCGAATTTTTTTTCGATCAGGACGGAATACCCACCCGTAAAACCACAGCGGTGTTTAATATGTTTAAACATCTGGCCGTGGTGCTATCGGAGAAATATCATCTGCAGGATTGAGCGTTGTGGGTAACGGGCCGTATTCCCGGCCCGCCTATATTCATAATAAGGGCTTTTCCCCTTTCTGCCACCAATGCAGCAGCCGCTGTTCGATACTCAAGGCCGCACTGTCGGTAAATCGCGAAAGCAAACGTTTCCGGCGTGCGTATTTGATGTTGATGACCTCGTGATTAGCCATTTCGGCAATCAGCAGTTCATCACTGGTGCCGATGCCGTCCACCAGCCCCTTCTCCCTTGCCTGGCTGCCGTACCAATGCTCGCCGGTAGCCACGGCTTCAATATCCAGCGACGGACGCATCTCATGCACGAATTGTTTAAATAATTGATGTGTTTCATTGAGATCTTGCTGGAATTTCTGACGGCCCTGCTCGGAATTTTCGCCGAACAGCGTCAAGGTTCGTTTATACGCACCGGCGGTATGCAGTTCCACATCTATATCGTTGCGCTTTAACAGGCGGTTGAAATTAGGAATTTGCGCCACCACCCCAATGGAGCCGATAATGGAAAACGGCGCGGCGATTATGCGGTCGGCAACGCAGGCCATCATATAGCCGCCGCTGGCGGCCACTTTATCCACCGCCACGGTGAGGCGAATGCCTTTGTCGCGCAGGCGCTGCAACTGCGAAGCGGCCAACCCGTAGCCATGCACCACCCCGCCTGGGCTTTCCAGCCGCAGCAGAACTTCGTCCTGCGGTTTGGCAACCGCCAGCACCGCGGAAATTTCTTCCCGCAGCGAGGCCACTTCCCCCGCATCCATGCTGCCCTTGAAATCCAGCACATACAGACAGGATTTCAGCGGCGCTTTTTCGCCGCGCTTGGCGCGATTACGCGCCAGTTTGGCATCGTGCTTTTCCTCTTTTTTGTAACGTTTGTGCCAAATGCGCTGTTCCGCCTCTCCCATGCGGGCCAGCTGCATTTCGCGCTGCATTTCGCGGTAATGCTTACCCAAATCGGTGACCTGGAGCTCACCCTTGCGTCTGCGCTGCCGCTGGCGCAGCCCTACCGCCAGCAGCATAACGGCGCCTATAGCCGCCACCACGGTAATGGCTTTCGCCAAAAAAAGTCCGTATAGAGAGAGAAATTCCATTTTGCCACCTTGCTGAAATGTTTTTCGTTGTGGCTTATTCTAGCTAACAGCCGGGGTCCCGTCGTCAGAAAATTCGGAATATTCCGCCCTATAATAGTGATAAATCTTGTTTTCCCGTCGGCCCGCCCTTTTGGGGCAAATCGCGATGCGACATTCGCCGGCATTGGCCGGGCTTACATTGAAATCCCCCACTGTTTCAGGCATAAAAGAGTGATCGTTCCGGCCATCGCCCGGGTAATCAAGCGTCCTGCCCACCAAGCAACTAACTATAAGCGCGGCAAGCAATAGTAAGCAGAGGAGTCCGACGTGTATTACCAGCCCGCAAACAATTTACTGCAGCAGCGTATCATTATGGTTACCGGCGCCGGCGACGGCATCGGACGTGAAGCGGCGCTGACCTATGCCCGTTACGGCGCATCATTGCTGCTGCTGGGCAGAACGGAGGCGAAGCTGGCGGCGGTACGGCAGCAGATCGCCGATGAAGGCGGCGCGGATGCCCGGGTGATCACGCTGGATTTATCACAGGCCGGCGAGCAGGAGTTTCGGCAGTTGGGAGAAGCGTTGCTGCGGGAAATCCCCCGGCTGGACGGCCTGCTGAATAACGCCGGTTTGCTGGGAGAAATCGCGCCCATGGCGCGGCAATCCGCCGACAGCTGGCGTAACGTCATGGAAGTGAACGTCAACGCCACCTTTTTATTGACCCGTGCCATGCTGCCGCTGCTGCTTAAAGCCTACCGGCCATCGCTGGTATTCAGCAGTTCCAGCGTCGGCCGGCAGGGCCGCGCCAACTGGGGCGTTTACGCGGTGTCGAAATTCGCCACCGAGGGCATGATGCAGGTGCTGGCGGATGAATATCCCGCCGCCCGGCTCCGGGTCAACTGCATCAATCCCGGCGGCACCCGGACTGCCATGCGCAAAAATGCGTTTCCCGACGAAGACGCCGAAAAACTCAAAACGCCGGCGGATATCATGCCGATTTATCTGTATCTGATGGGTGACGATAGTCACCGCAAAACCGGCATCAGTTTTGATGCCCAGCCGGACCGTAAACCGGGACCGGCGTGAAAACAGGATGACACCATGAGCGAAGAAAGGCACCAGCAGCGCCAACAGCGATTAAAAGAGAAAGTGGATGCCCGTATCGCCGGGGCGCGAGAGGAGCGGGGAATCGTGATCGTTTTTACCGGCAACGGCAAGGGCAAGACCACCGCTGGCTTCGGCACCGTTACCCGGGCCGTCGGGCACGGTATGCGCGCTGGGGTAATTCAGTTTATCAAAGGTCAATGGCCGAACGGTGAACGCAACCTGCTGGAAGCTCACGGCGTGGAGTTTCAGGTGATGGCCACCGGCTTTACCTGGAATACGCAAAATCGGGTAACCGGTCGCGCCGCCGCGCGGGAGGTCTGGCAGCATGGTTTGCGGATGCTGGCGGATGAAACGCTGGATGTGGTGTTGTTGGAGAAACTGACCTATATGGTGACCTGCGATTATATCGATTTATCCGAGGTGATTGAGGCGCTACAGCGCCGGCCGCCAAACCAGACGGTGATTATTACCGGGCGCGCCTGTCATCGGGAGCTGTTGGATCTGGCGGATACGGTGAGCGAACTGCGGCCGGTTAAACACGCTTTTGATGCCGGGATCAAGGCGCAGCAGGGTATTGATTGGTAGGGACGGTCTCTCTTTATGGCGCGGTATCCCTTTAACATGCTTGTTGCACGTCCGATGAACGCGGGCCTACCGTGCCATGTGGCGCTCGGGCGGGCGGGAAAACCACGCCCGCTTCGACCACATTGGCGCGGTCTCCCTTTAACAGGTTCGGTTTAAGCTTCAGAGAAAGGGATTTCTGCGCCTTATGCGCCGGAATTGCGTTTGCTGCTTTGGCCGCCGCCGCGGCGGGTGGGAGCTACCTGGCTGTGGCGTTTAACCGCCCGGCGGATCTGGTTGGCTTTCATGCGGCGGCGTTCACGCTCCACCGGCATTTTACTGACCGTCTCGGCGGGCAACTGCACCATTTCACGCAGGTAGTTGATTTCCAGCAGGCTGAGTTCGGTCCATCCGCCGCGGGGCAATCCCTTGGGCAGGGGAATATCGCCGTAGCGGGTACGAATCAGGCGGCTGACCTGTACACCCACCGCTTCCCACAGCCGCCGCACTTCGCGGTTGCGTCCTTCGTTCAGGGTGACGTTGTACCATTGGTTCAGACCTTCGCCGCCTTGGAAGCTCAGTGACTTGAACGCGGCGGCGCCGTCTTCCAGCTGAATGCCTTTGGTCAATTGGCGAATTTTCTCATCGTCCACCTGACCGAACACCCGCACGGCGTATTCACGTTCCACCTCGCACCGGGGGTGCATCAGGCGGTTGGCCAATTCGCCGTCGGTGGTGAACAATAACAGGCCGGAGGTGTTGATATCCAGGCGCCCTACCGCCACCCAGCGTGAACCGGAAATTTTCGGCAGGCGATCAAAGACCGTCGGGCGTCCGTCGGGATCGCGGCGGGTACAGAGTTCCCCTTCCGGTTTGTAGTAGGCCAACACCCGGCATACCGATTCCTCGGTGGCGGTAATGCTTACCACATGACCGTCAACGCGGATTTTCATTGAACCGACGACTTCAACCCGATCCCCCAGCGTGGCGATTTTACCGTCGACGCTGACGCGGCCTTGTTCAATCAGGGATTCAATTTCCCGGCGGGAACCCTGCCCGGCGCGGGCCAGGACTTTTTGCAGCTTTTCGCTCATAGAGCAACCTCGGTTGTCGCCTTCACAGGCGTCTAATGTTAATAAACAAGGGATTGAATAGACCTTAACCCATTGCCATGCAATGAAATCCAGCGTTTAAGAGTGTCATAAAGCCTGTTGCGGCCATAGCATTCACACTCCTTTTGCGGTCGGGTATAGTACCCTAACTTAACGCTAAAAGCTTGTACGCTTTTCATCGGCCGGCATTGGACGTTCCCCGATCTCGCGACATGCCGTGACTAAAACGGTATCCATGCGGTAAGGGCCCTGATAGTAGCGAGAACGCCAGGGGCCCCCCTGGAATTCGGTCAAACCAATAATATATGTTGAATATTTCTCATAAAATAGAGTCAAAATTTGAAAGTTTAATTATAGTAAATGAAATATGATTTAATAAATTAAATATGATTGCATTATCAATGCTGTAGCATGATACAGATTAAAGTATATACGCGGCATTGACACAATTTTATACTGACTTGCGCAAAACAAGGAATTTAATAATGCATAATATTTCGGGCCCAGCAAATAGGGGCATACCAGCCAGTGCTAAAGAAACTGTTGAATTTACCTTAGGGAGCAATAAAGGATTACATTTTTCAAATACCCTTAAAAATATTGAAAATACCGCAGATGATCTTGTCGCCGGCGCCCCATACCATAACAAAACAGGGGGTGACTTACTGTTAAGTATTTTTGCCACAGGCATACTTAAGGCTGATTTCGCCAGCAGGATGGGCATACCATCAGATGCGATCTCCGAGGCTTCGTCTATTGACCATGGAGAGATGGGGAAAGCCCTGACAGCGGATGAAACATTAAAAGTGCTTGAAAACGTGTTGAAAACCGTGCGTTTTTTGTATAAAGGGAGCCGTATAAAATCTTCTAATAAAATAAAAACCAATCGCGATATGTATCATATTCAAGAAACGCTTTTTATGAAATAGAGTCGCAGAAACTGTTCGAAACATCTACCCAAAAGCATTGGAATATTGCGTTACGCATGAATTTGGAAACTGCGGTGTAATGGCACGTATCGCCTATGCGTTGTGTCATAAGCTTGGGTTGAAACCAGGATTGGCTTTGTTCAGATCAGACGGAAGTTTCGCGCATGAAGTATGCCGAGTGAAGGTAAACAATGAATTTTATATGGTTGATAGCTGGGCTAAT
This sequence comes from Sodalis ligni, assembly GCF_016865525.2. Taxonomy (NCBI): domain Bacteria; kingdom Pseudomonadati; phylum Pseudomonadota; class Gammaproteobacteria; order Enterobacterales; family Bruguierivoracaceae; genus Sodalis; species Sodalis ligni. The sequence continues at coordinate 3,325,223 of NZ_CP075169.1, forward strand.
TATATATGTCATGAAAATGATTTTTATCCATGTTAAGAGATAAAATGATCAAATGGAATCTGGCTGGGAAAAGCATTACTAATGGAACACCTTTCTCTTTTAATGGGGAGAGGAATTTGTAATACCGAAGAATGCACTGGCATCTCCTGATGATGCTTTGAAATTAAAGTTAGTAAAATCTCAACCGATTAAGGGAGAGCATAATATTGTAAGCGAAGACTTCTTCATGTTTCTTGGAGATAAGCTGGTCAATAAAATTTCGAGAGTAAAAGCCATTGCCAATGACGGCCAATAGGCTGCTCCAAATCAGCCTTGCCACTATCGTCGGTATTAGTTTGATTTTTAATCGGGCAACTATTTGATTTCATCTCCTTAAACAGAAGCTCTACCGGCAACCGGCAATGTTAGCGCTGCATTACCTCCGCTGCGCTGCTACCCCGAGACTCTTATTACAAGAATCACGCTAACGCCTTGGAGGAGCAAGAGTGATAAGCCGCTAAACCCATCGGCGATAACCGCAGCGGGAAACGCTCGCGGCACATTTACCACCACTCGGGATTTGTCATGTTGAAAGATAAGGCAACCTCAACCAAGCAGTGGAGGAAATCCTTGATCGCATTCAACTAAATAAGTAGCAACGCATAATAAATGCAACGCTTAAAGAAAGTCTAAAATGCAAGATTAATTTTCAATTGTAGCATAGACTTTATCTACTGTGTCATAAGGGTTGGTTCGCAAATTGAGGCGAAAATAAAACCGCCAAAGAGGTTATTTAAAATGCATTCGAATACTTCTTTCTTTAATATGGAATATTCATCATGACTTTTAATTTCGAGCCGTCTTCCCTCGATAATTTCATCCTCGGTAAGCTCCACTCATTTTCATCGAGAAGATGTACTAATGTAACAAACGCATCGGACACTATGTGTGACAGAAAAATTTGTCCGAGCCCTTAGAAAAGGTTGTGAACGCACGTTTCATTAAGTCATTAACCACGGTTAATAAGAGCGTTGAATTCGAGGGTGCCGCGGTTATTTCTATGAAAATATAATAAGATTCGTTTCCGGTTTTCGGATTGGAATGTTGTTAATATTACTTTCGACTCTCAAGGCAAGGTTTCTGAATGCTATGGCAAAATGAAGGATTTAGTAAAATTATCGATGCGGGCATACTCAAGTCTGGCTTTGCAAACAAGATCGGTCTGTCGTTAAAACGAATGTCGGCGCTGGCCTTGCAACGTCGGGAAAAATCTTAACCTCTGATAAAAGATGGCACTGCTTGAGATTTTGTTAAAAAACGCGCCGAATATTCAAAGAAATCTCTTAAAATGTATAACAAACTTACCAAGGTCAAAAGCTACGATAATCATTTTGAAGGGCAAAAGTATCTCGATAAAGCGCGCGAGCTTAAGACCGACTCTTACGAAAAATCACTCAAGTATTGCATTGAGCATGAAGATGGCAATTGCGGTGAACTGGCATACGTTACCTATGCTTTGTGTCATAAGCATGAATTGAATCCTAAATTAGCAACATTCGAGTCCGATGGAAATTTCAACCATGCCGTGGTTCGAATAAAGGTAAACGACAATTTTATATGCTGGATCCTTGGGAAATATTTTATGTGATGAAAAAATTTTTAGGTGCATTAAGCGACAAAATGAATAAATGGCACAACGCTGGAAAGCATATTTTAAAGGGAGAATTTTTTAAGAATGACTATATTAAAGGCACATTACCAGACAGTGTTAAAGCATTTCCTCGCGATGCCTTAGCTTTAAACTTGATAGTTGCAAACCATTGAATGTAAAAATAATATAGTAAGTTATGAATTTTTTATTCAATTGAAAAAAATATCGTCAATATATGAGTCAATAAACTTATCACATCTTAGTTTTACTTCAAGCCAGACTAAGGCTGTCAAATATAAATCATCGACCACTTTTGTCAATGATAATGTATTTATATTTAATAACGGTCACTTTTGACATTTTATGGCCATGTATAGCGGTCATAACGCGTGGGATGAAATCATAACCTGAGGCGGCGCGCCAAATAAGAGAAAATGTAGGGCTGCATGCAAGGTATGGGAATTGAATTGTAGAAAATTTTTCTTCCTATTACAGCATGACGCATTTCCGTTCATTTAATTCCATGATAAACGCTGTATCATTAACAAGCTCAAGGAGATTGAAGTGTTATCAATTTTAATAAATTTGATGCAGGCAATCAAAGTACTCATGATAAATTTACTCAATATGATGCAAAAAACTGGTAGCGCTTTTAAAGAAACGTTAACTGGTATAAAAACACATCAAATGAATTTTGTAAAAGCACGCGTAATGAAGATGATTTTCTTGGCGATCTGATATATAAAAAATTTAACTGAGCCGTTGAGAGAAGTCGTCAACGTTCGTTATATTAGGTTATTGACTACGGATAAAAATTCCTTAAATATGATGGCGGAATCGGATCTTTCGATAAAGAGTATAATGAGATTCGTTTTAGATGTCCTGACTCAGGGTATGTAAATATTGTTTTCGATACCATGGGCAAGATTTCCGAATGCTATGGCATCAAAGAGGACTTATTAAACCTTTTGCTATTGGTATACTTAAGTCTAGTTTTGCGGACAAGATCGGCTTATCTGTAAATGCGTATGTCGGCTCAAAGCGCTTAAGGTTAAGTAGAAATTCGGCATCTGATGAAAAATTAGAAATGCTTAAATTTTTGCTAAAAAAACGCGTTATTTATTCAAAGGAGGATTAAAACGGGTAACAAAATAAAAATAAACCTTACCTATGATAATTTTTGTCAAGCAAATAATAAAATATTATTATTGCGTGAGGTTCATCATGAAAGTGTCGAACGATCCTTTCCTATTGCGTTGAACATGAAGTTGGGAACTGTTGCGAAATGGCGGAAATAGCTTACATATTATGTCATAAACACGGATTGAATCCTGAAATTTCAGTCTTCGAGTCAGATGGAAAATTCAATCATACTGTTTGCCGAATAATGGTGGACGATCGGAAATATATACTGGACCCATGGGCAAATATCCTATGCGATGAGAAAACTATTTAAATACCTTAAAGACTAAATTGGAAAAATGGTACACAAGTGGAAAATTTGTATTTATTGGGGACGATTTTTGATCGATTATTTTGGAAAAATTATACTGCCAGATAATGTAAAGTTATTACCTGAAGATGCATTAAAATTTAAACTTGTATTTTCCCATCCCTTGGAAGAAAAGCATCATAAGATTGGGTCAGAATTTTTTCATTACTTGAAAATAAGCTGCTTATGAAAAATTTTTATGATTTAAACCCTGTAAACGATTCTGTGGCGCGGCACGAGGCTGTTCCTGTGATTGTATCAGCCAGTATGTAGTGATTAGTGTGAAGAAACCTGTTCTCTCACCAGCAGTTCCCTACCCGGCTGTGCGTTGAGAGTAATTTCAATGTGCAAAGCGTCGGGGACAACGTAGCCTGGTAAGGGTCTGATTGACCGGGGCTACCGGGTTCACCTCACGCGTACCAGCGATCTGGTACAACGCTTGCGGATGGCCCGCAAGGAAATGCGCCTGCCAGCGCAAATCACCAAACTGGACCGCTTCGATCTACTGATTTTGGATGATCTGAGCTATGTTCGCCGGGATCAGGCCGAGACTTCCGTGCTGTTCGAATTGATCGTGGCACCTTATGAACGAAAGAGTTTAGCTATCACTGCCAACCAGCCGTTCTCGTGCTGGGATCAGGTGTTCCCGGAGGTGGCTATGACGTTGGCGGCAGTCGATCGGTTGGTGCACCATTCAACCATTTTCGAGCTTAATGGGGAGAGCTATCGTCGACGCACAGCGACCACCAAAAAGCAGGATAAAGAGAATCAAAACTGCCTCGCTTCACAAGCCAAGATAATTGACGCCGAACGGCCAAGATAGTTGACGCGTAACCAAAGAGCCTGTACAAAAATTTGTGTAATTGCCTGATTTTGATATGTTCTATCCAACATCCAAAACAGGTTAACTTATGGACGAAAAACAGTTGCAGGCTCTGGCCAACGAATTGGCCAAAAATCTCAAAACTCCTGACGATCTCAACCAGTTTGATCGCTTACTGAAAAAAATCAGTGTCGAGGCGGCTCTAAACGCTGAAATAACCCACCACCTCGGGTATGAGAAAAACCAGCCCAAGCCGGGAGGGAATACCCGTAACGGCTATTCAACCAAGACCCTAACCACCGGCGATGGGCCGCTGGAACTGCGCACGCCACGCGATCGTGACGGCTCTTTTGAACCGCTGCTGGTGAAAAAAAACCAGACCCGGATCACCGGCATGGATAACCAGATCCTGTCGTTGTACGCCAAAGGGATGACCACTCGCGAGATCGCCTCCGCATTCAAAGAGTTGTATGACGCCGACGTGTCGCCGGCGCTGGTATCGAAGGTGACCGATGCCGTGATGGAGCAGGTGGCCTAATGGCAAAACCGGCCACTGGATGCCGTCTATCCCATTGTTTATCTTGATTGTATCGTTCTCAAAGTTCGGCAAGACAGTCGCGTCGTCAACAAAGCGGTATTCCTGGCGCTGGGTATCAATATTGAGGGCCAGAAAGAGCTGCTGGGCATGTGGCTGGCCGAAAATGAAGGCGCGAAGTTCTGGCTGAACGTGCTTACCGAATTGAAAAACCGCGGACTGAACGACATCCTCATCGCCTGCGTTGATGGTCTGAAAGGCTTCCCGGACGCCATCAATGCGGTCTACCCGCAGGCGCGGATCCAATTGTGTATCGTGCATATGGTGCGCAACAGCCTGCGGTTCGTTTCCTGGAAGGACTACAAAGCCGTCACCCGGGACCTGAAGGCCATCTATCAGGCGCCTACGGAAGAGGCTGGCCTGCAAGCGCTGGAAGCGTTCGCCGGTGCCTGGGATAGCCGCTATCCGCAGATAAGCCGCAGCTGGCAGGTAAACTGGTCGAATCTTGCCACGTTCTTTGCCTACCCACCGGACATCCGCAAGGTGATCTACACGACCAACGCCATCGAGTCGCTGAACAGCGTAATCCGCCACGCCATCAAAAAGCGCAAAGTATTCCCGACAGACGACTCGGTGAAAAAGGTGGTGTGGCTGGCTATTCAGGCGGCATCGCAGAAATGGACGATGCCGCTGAAGGACTGGCGCATGACAATGAGCCGCTTTATTATCGAGTTCGGTGACCGCCTGGACGGTCACTTCTGAGAAAAGGCATTTACACAGAATGGTGTACAGGGTCCATTTACACAGAATGGTGTACAGGATCGGGTCGGCATTTACACAGAATCATGTACAGGGCCCGTACCAAACCATTGATAAATTTCTCTCCGATGTATGGCTACGTCCTCAGGTGAGTTTACACTTTCTCTAACTCGCCAGCCAAACCTCAAAACGCCGCTTATAGACTTATCATACGCTATTCTTAACGCTAACTCATGAAGCTGGTTAACGGCCGTACTATTATTTGATATTCCATGTTCCCGGGCTACGGCCTCGTGGGACTCCCCGTTCCTTACGCGCTCGCTTGCCGGTCCATGCAGCGCAATCATCTCAAGTTCAGGAAAGACCTGACTCTTAATTGATATTCCATGTTCCCGGGCCACGACCTCGCATGATTCGCCGTTGCTTACGCGCTCCCCTGCCGGTCCCTTCACTGCTATCATCTCAAGTTCATGATAAACTGTACTATCATTTGATATCCCATGTTCCCCGGCTACGGCCTCGCAGGACTCACCCTTTAATACGCGCAAGCCTGCCGGTCCAGTCAGTTCTATCATCCGGAGCATGCGATAGGCATTTCCATTTCTAGACATGCCATGTTCCCGGCATATGACCTCGCAGGGTTCACCATTGCTTACTCGCTCGCTCGCCAGTCCGTTCAGGGCTATCTGCTCAAGTTCTCCATAAGTCTTGGAATTAAAAGATATTCCGTGTGTCCAGGCAACGACCTTGCAGGAGTCCCTTTTCTTACGCGCTCGCCTGCCGGTCCTTCCACCGCTATCTTCTCAAGTTTTTATAAGTCTTGGAATTAAAATATATTCCGTGTGTCCTGGCAACGACCTCGCAGGATTCACCGTTCTTTATCCGAGCTGATGCGATATCAAATACAAACTCATGTTTATTACTGTTTATTACATGCTTAGCTATTTCTTTATTTAGGGTGTTATAATTATTCTCAGGTAATGAAAACGGTTTCAAGTCATTTTTGAGTTCGTTTACAGCTGTAAACCATAAGGTCTCATTAGATAAAAGCTTGGGGTCAAATTTTTACAATTATATCAGAAAGCAGAGGAATCTTGTGATTTTCCCGCAGTTGACCAGGTCTGTTTGATATATTTTTCATCAAAGATGCCAACTCTGAAATTATCTCTTGGCGACTGGCCGCTGGTGTTACTGAATTCGGTCGGGCTGAGTAAGTTATAAACATTATGTGTATACCCTTAAGCATAGGAAAAAGGCGATATTAGCCTAGAAGACATTTTATTTATATAAAAAAAGCTCAGCAACAGCCGCCCATTCCCTGGTTCGCCGTTCGAGCCGGATCTGCCATGACCGAAGCCCCTACCTTGCACTGCGCATACAGGAAAATACGCCGCGCGTTTTGCACACATGGCGGAGCAGCCTGCGGGATGACTCCCGCCTTTTTTATGTACCGGCATTGTCGCGATTGTACGAGCAACCCGGTGGGTATGCGATCAGCGAGGAATAACGATTCTGTCACGTGACGGGCACGGAATTCAAACAGATTCTCAATCCCTTTGCCTAAATAACTATACCCAAAATAATTCGAGTTGCAGCAAGGCGGCAAGCCCGTGAACTCCAGGAGCTTACTCAGGTAAGTGACTGGGGTGTGGGGGCGCAGCCAACACAGCTGCAGCTTGAAGTAGGACGGGTATAGAAGCTATACCTCCACCAGCAGGGGGTGACAACAACCTTGACACTGACCGTCACCGCTGCGGCGCTACTACGCTTGAAACCCTTGATTTCAAGCGCGCTATAGCCTTGCAGCAAACGTAGTAAATCGCTTAACCTATCGGCAATAGCCGCAACGGTAAACGCTCGCATTCCGATTGCCGCAACTCTCTAAAATTTGTCATATTGAAAGATAAGACAACCTCAACAAAGCAGTGGATGAAATAGTTGATCACGTTCAACTAAATGAGTTGCAATGCGGATATTTACTATGTTTGCAGAAAGTCTAAAATTGCGATCATAATTCTCAATTGAAGAATAAACTTTATCTATTATGTCATTAGGCTTCATTTTCAAATTAAGGCTCGACAGGAGCCGCTAAAAGGTGATCAAAAATGTTTCCAAATACTTATATTTTTATGAAATCTCCCTCAAGAGGTTTTGAACTTAAGTGGAATAATTTCGGTGATTCCACTTTTCTAAAGGCCCAATTATCGTTGAAAAATTGTACTTATGTAACAAACACACCGGACACTCTATATGTCAACAAAACCTGTCCGAGCTCTTAAAAGGTTGTGAACGCTCGCTTCTCTAAGTCACTAACCGCGGTTGATAAAAGCGTTGAATTAGAAAAGTGCCGTGCTTTTTATGAAAAATAGAATAAAATCCGGTTCCATTTTTCGGATGGGAATTTTGTTTAATACTTTTACCTCCCAGGGCAAGGTTTCAGAATATTACGGCCAAAAGAATAATTTATTGAAAATTTTCAACGCAGAAATACTTAAGTCTGGTGTTGCAGACAAGCTCGGCCTAGCGCTAAATGAGAATACCGGCACTAGACATGCATTAACAGGAAAAGTCTCGACGTCTGATGAAAAGATGGCACTGCTTGACTCTATATTATATAAAACGCGCCAAATTTTCAAAGGAAGCCCTGCAAAACGAGTAACAAATGTACCGCTAACAGAAGCCTATATAATCTTTTGCAAGCGAGTGCTCACATCAATGCGATACGTGAATATACTAGGGAATCTTATGAAAAGGACTTGCTTATTCCGTTGAACATGGAGTTGCCAATTGTGGTGAATTGGCATTCATCGCTTATGCTCTGTGTCATAAGCACGGGTTTAATCCTGAATTAGCTTATTTCGAGTCAGATGGAGAATTCAGCCATGGGGCATGCCGAATAAAGGTAAATAATAATTTTTATATGCTTGACCCGTGGGCGAATATTTTATGTGAAGAAAAAATATTTATCTACGTTAAGAGATAAAATGGAGGAATGGAGCAAAGCAGGAAAGTATGTTTTGTGCGGCGACTCACTTTCTATAATAGGTTATGTAACAGGGCAACTACCCGACGGTGTGAAGGTATTGCCTACCGAGGCCTTAAAATTAAAGTTAGTGAGTTCCAACCCATTAGCGGGAAAGAATAATATAGTAAGTTCGGAATTTTTGATTTAATTGAAAATAAGTTGGCGAAGAAAAACTCGTTAATAAAGGAGCAATAAATTTATTACCTTCAGTTTTACTTGAAGCGAGGCTAAGGCTGTCAAATATATATATCAGCGACCGCAATTTGATATTGATAACATATTCATATGCAAAAACAGTCCCTTTAGCTTTTAAGGCTACGCATATCGGCCATGGCACTTGGGATGAAATCTTAGCCTAAAGTGGCGCGCCAAATAAGGAAATGTAGAGCTGCATGCAGAGCATGGGAATTGGATAATTCGTTATCATTGGGAGTGATTTTTAATCGACGATTTTGAAAATGGCTTGTTGCCAGATAATGTAAAGGCATTGCCTGAAGATGCGTTATAATTAAGGCTGGTAATTTCCCAGCCTTTGAAAGAAGAGCATCATATTCTTAGCTCGAATTATTTTGCTTTACTTGCAAATAAGCTACTAATGAAAATTTTTATGTTTAAAACCATGTAAACAATCCAGGGCAGCTTAATTACCTTAGTTGACCCCAGAGAACCCCATCTCCTCTCATCAAAGAGTGAGGCATTTCACATTAACCGCATCATAATTATTTCCTATCGATCTTTACATTAGCGTTTTTTGGGTTAACAGAAGGATCAATGTCCTTTTTTAACTGGCTGTTTCTTTTCCATAAAACCTTGAATGTCCTGCCGCCATAACGCTTGAACCGTATGATTTTCATGGTTATTTCTCTCAATTGCCTTTATTGACAACAATGTCATGACATTCAATTATCATGACATTAAGGTTAACAAGGCGTTAATTATGGATTGGTATCAGCACGGGTTGCTCTCCGGCCCGCAGCCTCTTTGGTGGCAGATAGCCGAGCGATTGCGGCGGGAAATCGAGTTCGGCGGATTTTAGCCCGGCGATACCCTGCCCTCGGAAGCGGCGCTGAACAAAACCTTCGGCGTCAGCCGCACCACCGCCCGCACCGCGCTGGACAAGCTGGAGCAGGAGGGATTGATTACGCGCCGCGCGGGCAAAGGCTCAATGGTGCTCCCCCCCCATGTGGTACAGCCGTTGAATCAAATGTCCAGTTTTGCCGAGGATATGCGGCGGCGGGGATTTACCGCCGGTTATACCACCCTTGCCGCCCGAATGGCCGCTATGCCGCCGGAAGCGGCTGCCGCCCTGGGCATGGCGGAAAACGTCAAAACCTTTATGGTGTCGCGCCTGTTAAGCGCCGACGGGCTGGCCATGGCGGTATCCCACTCCTGGTTTTCGCCGTCGCTTTTCAGCCGGAATCCCCTTCCCACTGTCGCCGAACTCAATTCCGGCTCGCTCTACGCCTGGCTGGAGCTGCACTGCGGCTGCCGCATTCTCGGCGCGCGGGAAACCATCAGCGCCGGCATCGCCGACGGAGAACTGTCGCGGCTACTTACCATCGCCCGCGGTACGGCGGTGCTGATTGCCCGTCGGTTGAGTCATGACAACCTGGGGCAGCCGGTGGAATTTGCCACGGTGAGCTACCGCGCCGATCGCTACAGCTTCACCATCGATCTGGTGCGGTCGTGACCGCGGCCGGTAAAGCGTTATTTGTCGGGGATATCAGCCTGGATACTACCCTGCTGATGGACAAAATGCCCCAGCCCGACGAAAAGCTGCTGGTGAGCATCACTAATGAAATGCCCGGTGGCGTGGTGACCAACGCGGCGCTGGCCTGCCGGCTGGCCGGCGCCCCGGTCGGCCTTGCGGTGGAAACCGGCGATGATTTATTTGCCGAGGGCTTGTTGACGCCGCTGCGGGCGGCGGGAATCGAGGTTACCGGCGGACGCAGACCCGGCCGTACCTGCCGCGCCATCGTTTTGCTGGACGCTCTGGGAGAAAAACGGCTGCTGCTGGAACCGGGCGTATCCATGTACCCCGGCGCCGATCTGTTGAGCGGTCTCGATTGGCGAGGGGTGGGCTGGTTGCATACCGCCGTTTACGGCGCCGCCGCCGAAGGCGTCATCGAACATTGCAGGCACGCGGGCATCCCTTGGTCTATTGATTTGGAACCGGCCACGTTTATGGCCGGCCTGGCGCCCCTGCGCGCCGTGCTGAACGGCGCCGAAACGGTGTTTTGCAACCAGCGGGCCCTGGCGCAAATCGGCACCGGGCCGGTAGCGCAATTACTGGCGCTGGGGGCCAAATCGGTAATTTGTCCCCTTGGGCCGCAGGGCGCGCGTTATGTCTGTGCCGGCGCCAGCCATGACGCCCGTTTTATCGGTACGCCCGCCGTGGTGGATACCACCGGCGCCGGCGACTGCCTGGCGGGCTGGTTTATCGCCCGGCGCCTGGAGGGTTTATCTGTTCCCTTGGCGCTGCGTGAGGCGGTTTACGCCGCCACCTACAGCTGCGGCGGGATGGGGGCGCCGTCTTCCTACCCCCCCCGCGAACAATTGATCCGATTCGAGAACGCCCCGGCCGGCTATACCGCCGGGACAAATGAATAATGACCAAGAGAGAGATTATGGCCGCACCCATCGTACTGCCCGAGAAACCCGATATGCTGGCAGCGCTTTTCCCGGTGAAAAAACCGGTGATAGGCGTTATCCATCTTAATGCGCTGCCCGGCGCGCCCCGTTACCAAGGGGAAACCATGAAGTCCATCGCCGCCGCCGCGGTGAGGGATGCCCTGACCCTGTCAAAGGGGGGCATCGACGGCATTATCGTGGAAAACGCCAGCGATCTGCCCTTCTCGCGGCCGGAACATATCGGCCCGGAGACCGTGGCGGCGTTAACCGCCGTCTGCATGGAGGTCCGTGGCGCGGTGGACACTCCCATCGGCATCACCTGCGTGGCCAACGGCGCCATTCCGGCGCTGGCTATCGCCAAAGCGGTGGGCGCGCGCTGGGTACGGGTTAATCAATGGGTCAATGCCTATGTCGCCAATGAGGGTTTCATCAACGGCCCGGCGCCGGAAGCCATGCGCTATCGCGCCATGATTGACGCCCGCGACGTGGCCATCTTCGCCGATGTCCACGTCAAGTTCGGCGCCCACGCCATCACGGCGGACCGCAGCATTCCCGAACAGGCCACCGATGCGGAATGGTTCGACGCTGATGTGCTTATCGCCACCGGCACCCGCACCGGCTCCCCCACCGAATCCCGCGAAGTCAACGAAGTACGCGGCGGCACCAACCTGCCGGTCATTGTGGGATCAGGGCTGTCGCCGAGCCAGGTGCCGACCCTGTTCGCCGCCGCCGACGGCGCCATTATCGGCCAGTGGCTGAAACAGGATGGCCGCTGGTGGCTGCCGGTGGATGCCAAACGGGTGGAGGAATTGATGAAGGCGGTTATGACTGTCCGGGAGGCGCTATGACCCTGCTTACCGGCGAAACCGAAGTATTCAGTTCAGAGCCGTCCTCCTCTTCCGGCTGTGTGGTGGCATTTTTGGCCAAACGGCAGACGGACGGCGGACCGGCTATTTACCGCGACGAGGACTATCGGCGGCTGATGGCGCTGCTCGAACAATTGCGCGACGAGGGATGGATGATGTCATTCCGGGCCATGTTCGACCCGCAGGGCGAGGCGAGGCCCATGGCCCTTGACAGCGGCTTCGCCCATCCCTGGGATCTGGCCGGCGCCTTTGAAGCACCGGGATTGAGCGCGGCGCTGGCGGGCACTGTGCGCCTGGAACAGGCGGGCTGGGGCCGGCTGTTCACCACCGAATGGCTGATAGGCCCGCGTGAGTTCGCCACCGTCCGGGGTTCAGGGCCGGCCTTGGAGCGCAACTGGGGATTTATGGCCCTCTGGGAATGGAACGATGCCTGGTGCGAGGCGACGGCACAACAGCGGCGCGACTATGACGCGGAATGCGATGTCGCCTTTAAAGGGGATTTGGCGCTCAACATCAATATCGCCGGTCGCCACCGGCTGGACTGGGCCCATAGCTGGCACCACCTGGGCATTTGGGAAACGGACCGGCCCGAAACCGTCGATAAAGCCATCAGCGGCCATGAAGACGCCGCCGATTTTATGTTTACCACCTCTCGGCACGTAGTGGGCAAAGTCCGCCCGCTGGCCGAACTGCTGCTGCCTGAACGCGCATAAGGAAAACACATGTCAAACAGTCTCTGGATTCATTATGCCCGCCCGCGGCCCCATTGGTACCGCCTGTCCGAAACGGAGCGGCGGGAAAAACAGGCCGGCTGGGACCAACTGGCGAAACAGGCAACCCAGACCGGCGCGGCGCGCATCGGGGTATATCATATTCGCGGCCAACATGATTTCCAAACCGTGGAGCTTTGGCATTTTCCCGACGCGGAAGCCGCCTTTGCCCATTGGGCCAATTTGACCGCCGCGGCCTACAACGAATGGTTCGCGTTTTCCAATAATATTGGCTTGCCGCTGGAGAATTCCGCTTATGAGCACGCCGGTTCTTGAAGCCCGCGGCATCAGCCGTCATTTCGGCCATGTCAAGGCGCTGGAAGGAGTGAATTTCCGCGTCTATCCGGGCGAGATCTGCGCCTTGATCGGCGATAACGGCGCCGGTAAATCGACGCTGGTGAAAATCCTTTCCGGCGCCGACCGACCCGACGGCGGCACGATCCTTATAGACGGTCAGCCGGTGAGCCTGGCCTCCCCCTCTGTGGCCCAGCAGCTGGGTATCTCCACCGTTTACCAGGACTTGGCGCTGGCGCCGGAGTTAACGCCGGTGGACAACCTGTTTTTAGGCCGCGAGGAGCTTTTGCCCGGTCTGCTGGGAAAACTCGGCTGTCTGGACCGGGCCTCGATGCGGCGCAAGGCGGTGGGCCAGTTCGCCCGGCTGGGCGTGTCGCTACGTTCGCTGAAAGTGCCCATATCCACCCTGTCCGGAGGCCAGCGGCAGTCGGTGGCCATCGCCCGCGCCGCCATGTGGGCGGACCGGGTCATCTTCCTGGATGAACCCACCGCCGCCCTGGGGGTAGTACAGACCGAACGGGTGCTGGAATTGATAAAACAGGTACGCGCTTCAGGCATCGCGGTGGTGCTGATCAGCCACAATATGCCGCAGGTGCTGGAAATCGCCGACCGGGTGGAAGTGCTGCGCCTGGGACGCAGCGTCGGCCAGCTCTCCACCGCCGGCGCGCGGGTGGAAGATTTGGTCACCGCCATGACCAGCGGCACCGCCGCCGAGGAGTCTCGATGAAAAATACGCTCTCTGGGTCCGATTCAGACCCGGTACAGTTGGCCGGTGAACCGTCCCAGGGACCGGGCAGCCGTCACGGGGCGGCGTATTCCGCCGGTGATCCGCCCCAGGCGTCGGGCAGCCATCGCGGGACGGCGGACAACGGTCATCACGGAGAACAGCAGCGTCCGTCAACGGACGGTCCGTCACCCGCCGGCCTGCGGGAATTCCTGGCGAAACTGCTGGGGGGCGGCTGGATCTGCCTGCTGCTGATTGCCCTGATTGCGCTGTTCTGGCTGCTGCGTCCGGCGCAGTTCGGCTCAGCCTACAATCTGTCGCAAATCGCCATCAATGCCGCCATCCTGCTGGTGCTCTCGGTAGGCCAGACTTTCGTCATCATTGCGGCGGGCATTGATTTATCGGTGGGGGCGGGGCTGGGCTTTTCCTCGGTCATCTCTGCCCAGACCATGCTCTATCTCACCGGAGGCGCAGGCACTACCTTCGGCACCACCGACGCGGGCTGGGGCATTATCGCCCTCGGCACGCTGGTATCGCTGCTGGCCGGCGCCCTGTGGGGCGCGCTGAACGGCTTTCTGATCGCGGTGGCCCGCATTCCGGCCCTGATTGTCACCCTCGGCACTTTCGGCATGGCATTAGGCCTGGCGCAAATCATCAGCGGCGGCGTGGATGTCCGGGCCATTCCCGAACGGCTGGTGGACGTTATCGGCAGCGGCGATATCGCCGGCATACCGATGCTGGTGGTCATCGCCGTCCTGGTGACCTTAGCGGCGGCGGCGGTACTGCATCTTACCCGCTTCGGACTGCATGTCTTCGCCACCGGATCCAATATGGAGGCGGTCCGCCGCGCCGGGGTCAATGTGCGCAGGCGGCTCGTCGGGATTTACATGATTTCCGGCGCGCTGGCGGGCATGGCCGCCGTCATGTCCAATGCCCGCTTTTCCACCACCACCATCGGCGGCCACGCCATGGACAATCTCTCTACCATATCGGCGGTGGTATTGGGGAACCAGTCTGTTCGGCGGCATCGGCAGCGTGGCCGGCACGGTAATCGGCGTGTTTATCCCGATTATTCTCCTGAACGGTTTTGTCATTCTCGGCATACCGCCCTTTTGGCAAACCGTCGCCATGGGCGCGGTATTGATTCTGGCTGTGTGGATCGACCAACTGAAACGTCGGGCGAGAGAACGCGGTTAACTTTTGACCTTAACGGAGTATATATGATGCGTAAAACAGTTCTGTCGACTCTGATCTGCACCCTGGCCATGGGACTCGCCCTGCCGGCCGCCGCCAAGCCCGCGGGCAGCGTCGCGCTGGTATTGGGGGTAAAGGGCAGCCCCTTTTACCAGGCGCTGCAATGCGGCGCCCAGGAAAAGGCCAAACAGGCCGGCCTCTCGTTAACCGTCTTCGCGCCGGATCAATTCGCCGCCGACAGCCAAATCCCGGTGGTTAACGCCGTCACCGCCACACAGCCGGCGGTAGCGGCCATCGTACCCACCGATATGCAGGCGCTGGCGGCGCCCATGAAGCAGTTGGCCGCTCGGGGCGCCAAGGTGCTCACCGTCGATCAGACCCTGCACGATACCTCGTTCCTGGCGACCCAGATTATCACCGATAATGAACAAGGCGGCAAAATGGCGGCGCAAGCCATGAACCGTCTGCTGAACGGCGAAGGCAAAGTCCTGGTGATTACCCAGCCCCCCGGTTCGGCGGCGCAGGATGCCCGTGAACGGGGCTTCGCCGAACAGATCAAGGCCTATCCCGGCATAACCTATCTCGGCCCGCAGTACCAAAGCGACGACCCGCAGAAAGCGGCGGAAATCGTCACCTCCGCCCTGTCGGCCCATCCGGATTTGGCCGGGGTTTTCTCCACCAACGATCAGGGGGCCATCGGCGCCATCACCGGCCTGCGCCAGGCCGGCGCGGTGAAACGCGTCAGGCTGGTGGCCTATGATGCCGCCACGGCGGAGGTGAATGCCCTGAAAAACGGCACTATCGACGTGCTGATCGCGCAAAACCCGAAACAGGAAGGGGAAGCGGTGGTGGATATCGCCCTCCAGCTGCTGGCGGGCAAGACGGTGGCGAAAACGACATTGACCGATATTGTCGCCATCGCCGCTAACGAGCCGGAGAAAGCGGATCGCTACGAATACAAGGCGGATTGTCTTTAAGCCGGAGCGCCACATGGCCCGGTAACCCGCGATCACCGGCGCCATAACCGGGCGTGTTATAGGGAGAGCGCGCCGATGTGGTCGAAGCGGGCGTGGTTTTCCCGCCCGCCGGAGCGCCACATGGCACGCTAGGCCCGCGATCATCGGAGCATGAACCACGCGTGTTAAAGGGAGACCCCGCTCAGAGAAAAGGCGAAATATCCCCGACGCCTTCCCGCACCACGCGCGGCGTATCATCGGTAAGATCGATAACGGTGGTGGGCTGCTGACCTAAAAAGCCGCCGTGAATCACCACATCCACCTGTTTGGACAAATGATCCTTGATGCGCTCCGGATCGGATTCCGCAAAATCGTTACCCGGTAACATCAGGGTGGTGGACATCAAAGGCTCATTCATGTTTTCCAGCAGGGCCAGGGCAATGGGATTGGACGGCACCCGCAAACCGATGGTTTTACGCTTCTCGTTCATCAACCGCCGCGGGACTTCCTTGGTGGCCTTCAAAATAAAGGTATATTTGCCCGGAGTATTGTTTTTCATTAATCGGAACGCCTGGTTATCCACATGGGCGTAGGTTGAGAGCTCGGACAGATCGCGACACATCAGGGTAAAATTATGATCGCTGTCCAGCTTGCGGATCCGGCAAATACGCTCCATGGCATTTTTGTCCTCCAGACGGCAGCCCAGGGCATACCCCGAATCGGTGGGATAAACGATAACCGCGCCCTTACGCAGCTGATCCACGGTTTGGTTAATCAATCGCGGCTGTGGATTCTCTGGATGAATGGTAAAAACTGGCTCATTAACACTCCTTAGCTCGTCTAGCGGGGATAATCCCCGGCAAACCCTGTTTATCCTTTTAAAATAACGACGGCTGGATGGCACTCTGCGTCGGCCAGTCCCGCCATATCGGCTCGACTCCCCCCGGGAGCCAGAGCTTACGCCCCAATTCAATCCAGGCACAGGGCATATGGAAATCCGACCCCTGAGAACCCAGCAACTGCCGTTCACGGGCGTACCCGGCCAGTAATATCCTTTCCTGCGGAGACTGTTGGCAAGAAGCAACCTCCATACCGTCGCCGCCCGCGGCCACAAAATGATCCAGCAAACGCTTGAGCCATTTGGCGGAAAGCTGATACCGGCCAGGGTGAGCCACCACCGTCTGCCCTCCCGCCTGCCGAACGGCGTCCACGGCCTCCTCGATAGTACACCACCGCGACGGCGTATAGCCGGGATTCCCTTTCGACAGGTATTTTTTGAACACCGCGGCCAGATTATCGGCCTTGCCGATACTCACCAGATAACGGGCAAAGTGTCCGCGGGTAATCACCCCCTCGCCGGCAAACGCCCGGGCCCCCTCCCAGGCGCCGGAAATTCCGGCGTGCTCCAGGCGCTGGGCAATGATCATGGCCCGCTCCAGGCGTTTTTCCCGCTGGGCCGCCAACAGCGCGGTCATGGCCGGATGGGCGGCGTCCACGCCCAGTCCGACGATATGGATTTCATGGTTTTGCCACAGAGTGGAAATTTCCACTCCCGATATCAGCGTCAGCGGCAGGGATTGCCGGATAATAGCCTGACCCGCAGCCGCCACGCCTGCCAGGGTATCGTGATCGGTAATCGCCAGCACATCCACTCCCATGGCAACCGCACGCTCCACCAGCGCCTCCGGCGCGAGCATACCGTCCGAGGCGGTAGTATGGCTGTGCAGGTC
The DNA here is from genome assembly GCF_016865525.2 of Sodalis ligni. Classification (NCBI taxonomy): domain Bacteria; kingdom Pseudomonadati; phylum Pseudomonadota; class Gammaproteobacteria; order Enterobacterales; family Bruguierivoracaceae; genus Sodalis; species Sodalis ligni. The sequence continues at coordinate 3,342,652 of NZ_CP075169.1, forward strand.
ATACAGAGTGAGCAACGATGATTTTGCACCCAACGGTTTATCAATCAAAAAATTACCTTCAAAATAGAGATCCTATAGCTTTAAAATTGCAGCCAACACAGCCGCAAGACAAAAGATGACGGGTATAACGACCATTGCATGTTCCTATCATAGCGTTTATCGCCCATGAATCGAACAGGTAAGATTATTTACCGATTTTAAGCAACGGTTGTTGACATTTCATTGCTGAACTAGTTTACTAGTACATATTCAATCTAAGCGAGAATCTGATGATGATGTCTAATATGTTTATGCTTCGCTGGTGGCGCACCTCCCTGTAGCGGGCGGTGTAATCATGCGTAGCTGTCATCAGACAGAGCAAGATCCCGAAAGCCCGCCCAGAAGCGGGCTTTTTTATGGGCGAAAAACAGGAAAACGAACAATGCAAACCATGCGACCACCATTGGAACTCTTACAGGCAACGGCCGCCTACCGGGATGATCCCACCGCGATGTTCAACCATCTTTGCGGCGCGCGTCCCGCCACCTTACTGCTCGAATCGGCCGAAATCGACAGCAAGCGCAATCTCAAAAGCCTGATGGTACTGGACAGCGCCATGCGCATCTCCGCCCTGGGCCGGCAGGTGACCATCCAGGCGCTCACCGCCAACGGGGCGGCGCTGCTGCCGCTGCTGGATGCCGCATTGCCCGCCGAGGTCCTGGTTCGCGCGCATCCCAACGGCCGCGAACTGACATTCCCGGCGGCGGAAAACCACATGGACGAAGACGCCCGCTTGCGCGCCCTGTCGGTGTTTGATTGCCTGCGCCTGCTGCTGACGCTGGTGCAGGTTCCCGAGGATCGGCCGGAAGCCCTGTTTCTCGGCGGCCTGTTCGCCTACGACCTGGTGGCGGGTTTTGAATCCCTCCCTGAGGTGCGCCAGGATCAGCGCTGTCCGGATTTCTGTTTTTACCTGGCGGAAACCTTACTTATTCTCGATCACCAGCGCCAGTCCTGCCAAATCCAGGCCAGCCTGTTTTGTCCCTCCGCCGGCGAGAAACAGCGTCTGCAGGCCCGACTTGAGCAACTGCAGCACCAGCTCCAACAGGTGCCGGGCCCCATCCCCCATCAAACCATCGACAGCATGACGCTGGAATGCAACCAGAGCGATGAGGAATTTTGCCGGGTGGTGGAGAAAATGCAGCAGGCGATCCGCGAAGGGGAAATTTTCCAGGTGGTGCCCTCCCGTCGGTTCTCGCTGCCCTGCCCGTCGCCGCTGGCGGCCTACCACACACTAAAAGAGCACAATCCCAGTCCTTATATGTTCTTTATGCAGGACGATGAATTCACCGTGTTCGGCGCATCGCCGGAAAGCTCTTTGAAATACGACGCAGCGAACCGGCAAATTGAAATCTATCCCATCGCCGGTACCCGCCCCCGCGGCCGGAAACCGGACGGTCAGCTTGATGCCGATCTCGACAGCCGCATCGAACTGGAGATGCGGTCCGATCATAAAGAGCTGGCGGAACACCTGATGCTGGTGGATCTGGCGCGCAACGACCTGGCGCGGATTTGCGAAGCCGGCAGCCGCTATGTCGCCGATTTGACCAAAGTGGATCGCTATTCGTTTGTTATGCATCTGGTGTCCCGGGTGGTGGGAACCCTGCGGGGAGACCTGGATGCGCTGCACGCCTACCGCGCCTGCATGAATATGGGCACCCTGAGCGGCGCGCCGAAGGTGCGCGCCATGCAGCTTATCGCCGAAGCCGAAGGCACCCGCCGCGGCAGCTACGGCGGCGCTATCGGCTATTTCACCGGCCAGGGGGTACTGGATACCTGCATCGTTATCCGCTCCGCCTACGTTGAGGACGGCATAGCCACCGTCCAGGCGGGCGCCGGCGTGGTGCTGGATTCCGTCCCCCAGGCCGAAGCCGACGAAAGCCGCAATAAAGCCCGCGCCGTGCTGCGCGCCATTGCTACCGCACATCATGCCCGGGAGGTGTTCTGATGGCCGATATCCTGCTGCTCGATAATATCGATTCCTTCACCTACAATCTGGTGGATCAACTGCGCGCCGCCGGTCACCGGGTCATGGTTTACCGCAACCAGCTGCCGGCGCAAACCATCATCGAACGGCTGCAACTGATGGAAAATCCTATCCTGGTGCTTTCTCCCGGCCCCGGCGCGCCGGCCAATGCCGGCTGCATGCCGCAGTTGCTCAAGCAGCTGCGCGGCCAGTTACCCATTATCGGTATCTGCCTCGGCCATCAGGCTATCGTCGAAACCTATGGCGGACACGTGGGACAAGCGGGAGAGATCCTGCACGGCAAAGCGTCCCTTATCGAACATGATGGCCTGGGCATGTTCGCCGGCATGCCGAACCCGCTGCCGGTGGCCCGCTATCATTCGCTGGTGGGCAGCGAAATCCCGGCCGGGCTGACGGTCAACGCCCATTTCAACCAAATGGTGATGGCGGTACGCCACGACGCCGATCGCGTCTGCGGATTCCAGTTCCATCCCGAATCCATTTTAACCACCCAGGGTGCGCGTTTGCTGAACCAGACGCTGGACTGGGCGTTGGCTTAATTGTAAGGAAACCGCCATGCAACAGATTTTTGATAAACTCTTTCGGGCCGAGCGCATCAGCCGTGATGAAAGCCAACGGCTTTTCAGCGCGATTATCCAGGGACAGCTGGAACCCGCACAGCTGGCGGCGGCGCTGATCAGCATGAAAATACGCGGCGAACATCCCGATGAAATCGCCGGCGCCGCCGGCGCTTTACTGGCGGACGCCATGGCATTTCCCCGGCCTGACTATCCGTTTGCCGATATCGTCGGCACCGGCGGCGATGGCTCCAACAGCATCAATATCTCCACCGCCAGCGCCTTTGTCGCCGCCGCCTGCGGCGCCAGGGTGGCCAAACACGGCAATCGCAGCGTCTCCAGCCGCTCGGGTTCGTCGGATTTGCTGGCGGCGTTCGGTATCCGTCTGGATATGCCGGCGGAGCAATCCCGCCAGGCTCTGGATGAGCTGGGGGTCTGCTTTTTATACGCGCCGCAATACCACACCGGTTTCCGTTACGCCATGCCGGTCCGCCAGCAACTGAAAACCCGCACGCTGTTCAACGTGCTGGGGCCGCTCATCAATCCAGCCCGTCCGCCGCTGGCGCTGATCGGCGTTTACAGCCCCGAACTGGTGCTGCCCATTGCCGAAACCCTGCGGGTGCTCGGCTATGAACGCGCGGCGGTAGTACACGGCGGCGGTATGGATGAGGTGGCGCTGCACGCACCGACCCAGGTGGCGGAACTGAACCATGGCGAGATTAGCCGCTATGAACTGACGCCGGAGGATTTCGGCTTGCAAAGCCAGCCGGTGGAAGCGCTGCTGGGCGGCTCGCCGGAAGAAAACCGTGACATTCTGGCACGGTTGTTACAAGGTAAAGGCGAGCCGGCCCATGAAGCCGCCGTCGCCGCCAATGTGGCCCTGCTGCTAAAATTATTCGGACGGGAGGATCTTCGCGAGAATACCCGGCAGGCATTGACGGCGATCCGCAGCGGCGTCGCCTACGAATTGGTAACCGCTTTGGCGGCTAGAGGATAAAACATGCAGGATACGGTACTGGCGAAAATCGTCGCCGATAAAAAAATCTGGATCGCAGACCGTAAGCAGCAACAGCCATTATCCGCGTTCCGCGATGAGGTTAAGCCCAGCAGCCGCAGCTTTTACCATGCTCTGCAAGGCTCGCGGACGGTCTTTATACTGGAATGCAAAAAAGCGTCGCCGTCCAAGGGACTTATCCGGGCCGATTTCGATCCGGCAGCCATCGCCGGCATCTATAAGCATTACGCGTCGGCTATCTCGGTCCTTACCGACGAGAAGTATTTTCAGGGCAGTTTTGATTTTCTGCGCCAGATAAGCGACGTGGTGACGCAGCCGGTGTTATGCAAGGATTTTATCATCGATCCTTACCAGATCTACCTGGCCCGCTACCACCAGGCGGATGCTATTTTGCTGATGCTGTCGGTTCTCGATGACGACAGCTACCGCCAGCTGGCCGCGGTGGCCCACAGCCTGGAGATGGGCGTGCTCACCGAAGCCATCAGCGAAGAGGAGTGCCGCCGCGCCGTGGCCCTCGGCGCCAAGGTGGTGGGAATCAATAACCGCGACCTGCGGGATTTATCCATCGACCTGAACCGCACCCGCACCCTGGCGCCGAAACTTCCCGGCGGCATCACGGTTATCAGCGAATCAGGCATTACCTCCTATCGGCATGTCCGGGAGTTGAGCCATTTCGCCAACGGCTTTCTTATCGGCAGCGCATTGATGTCCGAACCGGATCTGGACAGCGCCGTGCGCCGGGTGCTGCTGGGTGAAAACAAGGTTTGCGGACTGACCCGGCCCCAGGATGCCCGGGCGGCCCTGGATGCCGGCGCCCTGTACGGCGGACTGATTTTCGTGGACGCCTCCCCGCGCCGGGTGGATATGGAACGCGCCCGTACCGTGATCGCCGGCGCGCCGCTGCGGTATGTGGGAGTCTTTCGCGACGCCGATATCGGCGAAGTGGCACAAACCGCTGCCGCGCTGGGACTTTACGCCGTGCAGCTGCACGGCAGCGAAGACCAGGATTATATCACCGCCCTGCGCGGCCGCTTGCCCGCCGCCTGCCGGATTTGGAAAGCGCTGGACATGCGGGAGCACTCGCCCGCCAGGGACTTTACCGGCGTCGATCGCTACCTGCTGGACAATGGCGGCGGCAGCGGCCAGCGGTTCGACTGGTCGTTGCTGGCGGGGCAAACCCTGGACAACGTCATGCTGGCGGGAGGACTGGCGGCGGATAACTGTGTGGCCGCCGCGCAGCTGGGCTGTGTGGGACTGGATTTCAACTCCGGCGTCGAAAGCGCGCCCGGGCTAAAGGATCATCATAAACTGGCTACGGTATTTCAGACGCTTCGCGCCTATTAATTCCCGGTCCGTATCATTAAGAGACATGAAAGCATGACACTACTTAACCCCTATTTTGGCGAATTCGGCGGCATGTACGTACCGCAAATCCTGGTACCGGCCCTCTTGCAGCTGGAAGAAGCCTTTGTCAGCGCCCAAAGCGACCCGGTATTCCAGGCTGAATTCAACGACCTGCTGACCAATTACGCCGGCCGGCCGACGCCGTTGACCCTGTGCCGCAATCTCACCGCCGGCACCAAAACCAAGCTCTATCTCAAGCGGGAAGATCTGCTTCACGGCGGCGCCCATAAAACCAACCAGGTGCTGGGCCAGGCGTTGCTGGCCAAACGCATGGGCAAAACCGAAATCATCGCCGAAACCGGCGCCGGCCAGCATGGGGTGGCCTCCGCCCTGGCATCGGCGCTGCTGGGCCTGAAATGCCGGGTTTACATGGGCGCCAAGGATATCGAGCGTCAGTCGCCGAACGTGTTCCGCATGAGGCTGATGGGCGCGGAAGTGATCCCGGTACACAGCGGCTCCTCCACCCTCAAGGATGCCTGTAACGAGGCCCTGCGCGACTGGTCCGGCAGCTATGAAAAAGCGCATTATATGCTGGGGACCGCCGCCGGCCCGCATCCTTATCCCACCATCGTGCGTGAATTCCAGCGCATGATAGGCGAAGAGACCAAGCAGCAAATGCGCGAGCGGGAAAGCTGCCTGCCGGATGCGGTGCTGGCCTGCGTCGGCGGCGGTTCCAACGCCATCGGCATGTTCGCCGACTTTATTGACGAACCCTCGGTACGCCTAATCGGCGTTGAACCCGGCGGCCTGGGTATCGAAACCGGACAGCACGGCGCCTCCCTCAAGCACGGCCGGCTGGGCATCTACTTCGGCATGAAATCGCCGATGATGCAGTCGTCCGATGGGCAAATCGAAGAGTCCTACTCCATATCCGCCGGCCTGGATTTCCCCTCGGTGGGGCCGCAGCACGCCTACCTCAACAGCATCGGCCGGGCGGAATATGTCTCCGTCACCGATGATGAAGCGCTGGAAGCGTTCAAAGAGTTGTCACGCCATGAAGGGATTATTCCGGCGCTGGAATCGTCCCATGCCCTGGCCCATGCTCTAAAGATGATCAGGGCGGAACCGGAGAAAGAGCAAATTCTGGTGGTGAACCTTTCCGGGCGCGGCGATAAGGATATTTTTACCGTTCACGATATTTTGAAAGCGCGAGGAGAGATCTAATGGAACGCTATGAGCAGTTATTCACCGCGCTGCAAAGCCGCAAAGAGGGCGCTTTTGTGCCGTTCGTCACCCTTGGCGATCCTCCCCGCCAGTCGCTCAGCATTATCGACACGCTGATTGAGGCGGGCGCCGACGCGCTTGAGCTGGGCATCCCTTCTCCGACCCGCTGGCGGACGGTCCCACTATCCAGAACGCCAATCTGCGGGCATTTAGCGCCGGCGTCACGCCGGACCAGTGTTTCGACATGCTGGCGGCCATCCGTCGCAAATACGCCGATATTCCCATCGGACTGCTGATGTATGCCAATCTGGTGTTCAATAAAGGCATCGATACCTTTTATGCCCGTTGCGAACAGGTGGGCGTCGATTCGGTGCTGGTGGCGGACGTCCCGTTGGAAGAGAGCCTGCCGTTTCGCACCGCCGCCCTGCGGCACGGCGTGGCGCCGATTTTTATCTGTCCGCCGAACGCCGATGCGGGCCTGCTGCGTGAAATCGCCTCTCACGGCCGCGCTTATACCTACCTGCTGTCCCGCGCCGGCGTCACCGGCAGCGAAAACCGCGGCCATGTTCCCCTTGAACATCTGGTAAATACCCTCAAAGAGTATCACGGGGCGCCGGCGCTGCAGGGCTTTGGCATCGCCGAACCCGCGCAGGTGCGGGAAGCGCTGGCGGCGGGGGCCGCGGGGGCTATCTCCGGCTCGGCCATCGTAAAAATCATCGAGCGCAATACCGGCGATCCGACGGCTATGCTTGATGAACTCAGCACCTTTGTACGGGAAATGAAAGCGGCGACGCGCGGCTGAGGTTGAAAATACTCATTTTATCGGTAACACTCTGATGGCCGCGTAGAGATACCGGCCTTAACACCGGCAATAAACGGATAAAAATACCGAGGAGCTAAAATGAGAACCTTCAAAATGCTTTCCGCCTTTGCCCTTAGCGCCGTATTGGCGACATCGGTCATTAGCTGCGCCCCTACCCCGAAATCCGAAAGCACCGGCGGCTATATCGACGACACCGTGATAACCACCAAGGTGAAATCGGAACTGCTGCGGGATGACGAAGTCGCGTCCCGCAATATCCACGTGGATACCTATAAAGGACGGGTGCAGTTAAGCGGTTTCGCCGGTTCATCGCGAGAGGCCAGCCGCGCCGTCTCCATTGCCCGCGGCGTGCCGGGGGTAAGGGAAGTGGAAAACCACATCAGTATAAAATAGGCTTAAGGGTCGCGGCTGAGCGCCATGTCATGGCAAGCCCGACGCACGTCGGGCTGAAACCCGTGCCCGGTCGGAACAGGATGCTAGATCGTAAACACACCGTGAATCCATCCATGGAGGCTCGATCCGCGCTGTCCTGGCGCGGACGGTTTACTCTTCTAGCATCCTGCCCCGCCCCAGAAACTCCGAGCAAGTTTGCAAAAAACCTGACCAGCGGAATAGCACGCCACGCTAAAACCGATACCCCACCGCGAACATAAATACCCACGGATTGATATCGGTATGAATCGACTGCTGCTCTTCGCCGGCCTTGAACCGCACTTTCGTATCGATATCCATATACCACACCGACATATTGATCAGCCAATTGTCATTCAGGTTGTAATCCAGCCCTGCCTGGCCGGCTATCCCCAGGAATCCTTAAGGCTAAGATCGCTTAATCCCGCATCACGTCCGGTTTGATTGAATTTTCATCGAAAACGTAGTGTAATTCAGACCTACGCCGATATAGGGCCGTAATTTATCCTGCGCCTCGCCAAAATAGTATTGCGCCATCAAGCTGGGAGGCAGCTGTCTCACCGAGGCGATATCACCGGTGCTGTTCAGGCCCACCTTATGGCGAAACGGCGTCGCCGCCAGCAGTTCCACCCCGATATTATCGGTGGCCATATAGGTAAATGTCAGTCCGAGCTGGGTATTATTATCAATATTGAATCCCCCCAGTCCCAACACGTTATCGGAACTCTCCGTCGGCCGCACCGTAGCGGAACCCGCCCGGACGATGAAATCCCCCGCCTGCTGAGCCGACACCGCCGTTGAAAACAGAACGCCCGCCAATGCCGCGCCAATAACTGTTCTTTTCATGCCCCTCTCCTTATTGATATTTTGCTTTTAGGTCGCAAAATTGATCCACATGACAATAAACACTATGCCACGGCAGCGGGTCCGTTTGCGTTGAAGTGTATTTAACTACTTTTATATCAATTCGTTAATGTATCTTGGATTGATCCATATCAATTCAAAGTGATTGATTATAAAAAAAGCGACATTAGAGAAATCCCATTGATTTCCCGGCGTACGATGGGTAGTTTCAGTTCAGGCTTGTAACGGCGGGAGCGGGGGCATTAAACACCATGCGCGAAAGTGACAATCCTTGTATGAATTGCGGCGCCTGCTGCGCCTGGTTCCGTGTGTCCTTTTATTGGGCGGAGGGGGACGACGGCGGCGGCATCGTTCCCCATGAGCTCACCGAACCCCTCACGCCGTTCCTGCGCTGCATGGCGGGCACCAACGACAAAAAACCGCGCTGCCGCGCATTGGCCGGCGAAGTAGGCTCCTCGGTGCATTGCTCCGTTTATGCCGCAAGACCTTCCCCCTGCCGGGAATTTATCAGGACCGGCGAACAAGGTCAGGCCAACGACGCCTGCGATCGCGCCAGAGCCGCCTACGGCTTGCCGCCCCTGCCGTTAAACGCACCGGGCCGGCCGCTGAAAAACGAAACTCGCACGGATATGGCCGCGGGGTGCCAACGGTCGGATTAACGGGTAGAATACCGACCTAATCAGAATGTTTTGCCAAGGAGTCGTCATGCCAATTATGGCAAGTACCTTATACCGTGATATGTTGAATTTCACCCGCAATCAATTCGTCAGTATTGTGCTATTGGCACTGCTGACGGCGCTGATAAGCGTCTCGTTGGGTCACGCCTTATCACCAAATACCGATCAATTGCTGGTTCTCAACGGGGAAGGTACGGCAGCTACGGATACGGCCAATATGAGTTTGCAGGAGTTGGTGCAGCAAATGACGCCGGAACAGCAACGGGTATTGCTCAGGGCTTCCGCCGCCGGCACCTTTGCCGGCCTGGTGGGCAACGTCATACTGGCCGGGGCGTTATTAACCATGATTCGGCTGGTATCCAACCGGCAGCCCACCAGCGTGCTTCGGGCGGTGGGCCTTTCCGTGCCGATTCTTCCCCGTCTGTTATTATTAATCTTTATCACCACGCTGTTGGTGCAATTGGGACTATTGTTAATAGTGATACCCGGCATCCTGCTGGCTATTGCCTTCAGCCTGGCGCCTGTCATTGCCGCCAGCGAGAATCTGGGGGTATTTAAGTCCATGCGACTGAGTAGTAAACTGGCGTTTGCCAATCTTCGCCTGATTACGCCGGCGGTGCTGGTTTGGCTGCTGGCCAAAGCCGCGGTATTGGTTCTGGCGGCGCAATTTACCCAGGTATCATCTCTGGTTGCGGCGGTACTGCTTAATGGATTAAGTAATATTATCTCCGCCTTGTTGCTCATTTATTTGTATCGTCTGTATATGCTGCTGCGTCAGGCATAACGCGCGGCCAGACCCATTTAATCAACCACGGATTTGTCTATGAAGCAGTTTCTCGATTTTCTGCCGTTAGTGGTTTTTTTCGTCGTTTATAAACTGTACGACATTTATATCGCTTCCGGGGCGCTGATTGCCGCCTCTGCCCTGGTATTGGCTTTTACCTGGATCAGATATCGCAAAGTTGAAAAAGTGACGTTGCTAACCTTCATTCTGGTGGCTATTTTCGGCTCCCTGACCATGTATTATCACAATGCCGAATTTATAAAATGGAAGGTGACGGTCATTTACAGCCTGTTCGCCATCGCGCTGCTGGTGAGCCAGTTCGTTATGGGAAAACCGCTGATACAGCGCATGCTGGGCAAGGAGATGACGCTGCCGCCCCAGGTATGGAATAACCTGAATGTGGCATGGGCGCTGTTTTTTATCGCCTGCGGCGCGCTGAATATCTATATCGCCTTCTGGCTGCCGCAAAATGTCTGGGTTAATTTCAAGGTATTCGGCCTGACCGGTCTGACGCTGCTGTTTACCCTGCTGAGCGGCGTTTATGTCTATCGTCATATGACGGAAGATCAAAAAGATCCCCATTAATGCCTTAAAGTCGGTCTGCATACTGTGGGCCGCTTTTTTTAATAGCGGAAAGCACGATGAGCGAAAAACCGGTTTTACCCAGCGGCGAGCTGGTGCTGCGAACCTTGGCGATGCCTGCCGATACGAATGCCAACGGTGATATTTTCGGCGGCTGGCTTATGTCGCAGATGGATATGGGCGGGGCCATCCTGGCGAAAGAAATCGCCGAGGGCCGCGTGGTGACGGTAAAGGTGGACGGCATGACCTTCCTGAAACCGGTGGCGGTGGGGGATGTTATTTGCTGTTATGCCCGCTGTACGCGTACCGGCACCAGTTCGCTGAATATCAATGTGGAAGTGTGGGTGAAAAAAGTCTCGTCCGAACCCATCGGCCAGCGATATCGCGCCACCGAGGCGGCATTTACCTACGTGGCGGTGGACCCGGAAGGCGAAGCCCGCCCCCTGCCCGACGGCAAACGCCATTATCTGCCGGATGAAACCTGATTAGATTGGGCCGCCACCGGCGGCCTGTACTTATCGGCTGCGACCTCAGTTATCGCCGCTTTCGATGCCCGACAGTTTAAACACAATGGTCATATTGACATTTTTACCCGGTCTTCCGCTTTGATAACGCCATCTGCGCGTCACTTCCTTGATGCCTCTTTCGAACATATTGGGGGGCGATGCTGAAATAATGCGCAGATTTTCCACCTGTCCGTCTGAATTGACATCAAATTGAATCTGCACCCGCCCTTCAATCCCCAATGCCCTGGCGCGATCGGGATAGTCGGGATCTTGCCGGTTCAAGGCAACCGGCCCGGTATCGGCCTTGGACTCGGAGCGCGCCGGCGCGGCGGCCGGGGGAGTTGCCGACCTCACCGGCGTCTCGCTGGCGGCTACCGGCGAAGGCGACTCTTTTTGCAAAACCGGGTCCTTGTGAATACGTGGCTTTGCTTCCTTTTTGATAACCGGCCTGGGCTTAGGCTTGGGTTTCGGCAACTGCACCGGCGCCGGCGGTTCCGCAACGGGTTCGGGCTTTGGTTCGGGTTCAGGTTCAGGGGCCGGCTTCGGAGGCTCCACCGGCTGGGGCTGGGGCGGCTCAGGCACAGGCGGGGCCGGCGCGACAACCGGCTGCGGGGCCGGGGCCACCAGCGTGACGCTCATCGGCTGTTCAACGGCGATGGACGGAGAGATCCGATTGATGGAAGCGCAGAGTAAAACCGCCACCAGAGAGGTATGCAGCCCCACGGAAACGACATACGGCCACATAAATCGACGAGTGGTTTTCAAAATAGTTAACGCCATCTCAACTAAAGTTATCCTATAGAGCGAAGTTTAAATGCAAATGACAATCATATTCAATAACTCATATCAACGTCTTGGCTGATTAACGTCAATAAATATCTTTTAGCCCGTTCTGGCGGTGGATTTTCCCCGGGAGAAATTTTTCATTGCGCTCATGACCCCTTTGTCATAACGTGAATCACTTTGTAAAAGCCTATTCGATGGGAGTATTAATCGTGCTCTATGTTATTTATGCTGAAGATGTCGCCGATTCCCTGGAAAAACGTCTGTCCGTCCGACCCACCCACGTGGCGCGTTTACAAATATTGCGCGACCAGGGCCGTTTACTCACCGCGGGCGCGCTGCCGACGATAGACAGTAACGATCCGGGCGCCGCCGGTTTCAGCGGTTCCGTCATAATAGCCGAATTCGACTCGCTGGAGATGGCCCAAGCCTGGGCTGATGCCGATCCTTATGTTGCCGCCGGCGTCTATAATAACGTGTCGGTAAAACCTTACCGTAAAACCTTCTGAAAACAGCCCGGTTACACTCTTATGTCACCTGCGGGAGCGGGATTAAAACACCCTCCCGGGGGTGTGAAAGCATCTTAAATAAACCAGCGGCTAAAAGCATTATTAAAACTTAACTATTTCGCGAGAAAATCTTCTTTATCGTAGGAATATTTATCGCTTTTCATCTTTCAAAAGAGAGACTGCCGGCTTATATGGCTAATACCTCCATATTATCAGCAACTTGCTGAATAGAAAGAATATTCCCGCAGAGTAAAACGCCGATTAATGAACAAACGACTGCTTTTAAAATGGTTTAATTGATATTAATAATTTGCTGAACATTTCACTAATATGACACTTGAATATTTTCTTGTTCCCACCCGAAAATAAGAAATGCCTCCGTTAGGAAAAATGGCTAGGATATTCATTTAGGAATTATCTTAGTACAAAAATAAACAACCACGAATCAGTGCGTTGACCCCGCTTTTAGCATGATCGACTGAAAACCATATACCATAGCGGCTTACGATTTGTCTGCGACGCGAATATCTAATACCTTGTAATGGCTGTACTCCCTTTGAGTTTCTAACCATAGGAGGTAATTATGTCCAGGAAAATCTTAGTGGCACTACTCGTGTTGTATGCCGCCGGCACCACCACAGCGATGGCGGCGGGTGCAGCGGGAACGGCCGATGCGGCGACGCAAAGCGCATCCGGTCCCGCGACCACCGCCGACGCCGGGTTTGTTTCCGGATCGGTAGCCGCGGTAGCATCGGCCAGCGATCCGGAAGGAGGAACCGGTACATCAACATCGACATCCACCTCCACCACCACTTCAACCAGGTAATTCGCCTGGAAATGTTATGGAGGACCTGGCGAGAAGATGAAAGGATCTCAGCTAGCGCAAACCGGCCTAAAGCCGGTTTTTGTCCACCTGCACCGCAGGTTATAGTCCGCTGGTCATTGAAAAGAGCAACGAGCGGCGCTGCTTCTTAAGCTGGAGATGCCCCAAACGGGTCAGATGACGATAAGTGCGGGACTGTGCTTCCACCCACTGGCTCCGACGACGCTGCGCTTGCCTTAACATACGCCAACGGCTGACTTCATTTCTGCTTCTTTTCATGCACGAACCGGCTCTACCGACCTCTACCGACAATGATTAAGAGCCGCTATTATAGCCTTTTCTGTGGGTTAGCCAAGCCGCCCGACCCCCTGCTGCGGGAGAGAAGAGGCAGCGCCCGGTTTAAAAGAATTTCCTCTTTTCGTCCCTTATGCGTACACTCAGGTTTCAAGCATTGCGAACAGGATTTTTCGCCCTTATGGCAACTCTTTATAATGTAATCAATTGGCTACTGGTGTTCGGCTACTGGTTACTAGTAGCGGGTGTCACCCTGCGGGTATTAATGAAACGCCGGGCGGTTCCGTCCGCAATGGCCTGGCTGCTGGTGATTTACATTCTTCCCCTGGTGGGAATAATCGCCTATTTACTGTTCGGCGAACTGAATCTCGGCAAACGCCGCGCCGAACGCGCCAAGGCCATGTGGCCCTCCACGGCTAAATGGATGCAAGACCTCAAACAATGCAAACGGATTTTTGCCACCGAAAACAGCGAAGTGGCGCGGTCGCTGTTTCAGCTGTGCGAACTTCGCCAGGGCATGGGCGGTCTTAAAGGCAATCAATTGCAACTGCTGACCGGCACCGACGATACGTTGAAAGCCTTGATCAAGGATATCGGGCTGGCGCAAAACAATATCGAGATGATGTTTTACATCTGGCAAGCCGGCGGCCTGGTGGATCAGGTGGCGGAGGCCTTGATGGCGGCCGCGCGGCGAGGGGTCAGCTGCCGGGTGATGCTGGACTCCGCCGGCAGCGTGAAATTTTTCCGCAGCCCTTATCCGGCCATGATGCGCCAGGCGGGGGTGGAGGTGGTGGAAACCCTGCACGTCAGCATACTGCGGGTGTTCCTGCGCCGTATGGATTTGCGCCAGCACCGCAAAATGATACTTATCGACAATTATATTTCCTATACCGGCAGCATGAACATGGTGGATCCCCGTTTTTTCAAGCAGGACGCGGGGGTTGGACAGTGGATAGACCTGATGGCCCGGATGGAGGGACCGGTCACCACCGCCATGGGCATCATTTTTTCCTGTGACTGGGAAATAGAAACCGGAAAACGCATCCTGCCACCGCCGCCGGATGTGAATATAATGCCGTTTGAGCAGGCCACCGGGCATACCATTCAGGTTATCGCTTCCGGTCCCGGTTTTCCCGACGGGGTTATTCACCAGGCGCTGCTGACCTCCATCTATGCCTCGCGCCAGCAGCTCATCATGACCACGCCCTATCTGGTGCCCAGCGACGATCTGCTCCACGCCATATGCACCGCCGCGCAGCGGGGCGTCGATGTGCATATCGTAGTGCCCCGTTATAACGACTCGATGCTGGTGGGCTGGGCCAGCCGTGCCTTCTTTGCCGAGCTGCTTGAGGCGGGAGTGAATATTCATCAATTCGAAGGCGGACTGTTGCATACTAAAAGCGTGCTGGTAGATGGGCAGTTAAGCCTGGTGGGCACGGTGAACCTGGACATGCGCAGCTTATGGCTGAATTTTGAAATCACTCTGGTGATTGATGATGACGACTTCGGCAGCGACCTGGCGCGAGTGCAGGAGGATTATATCGCCCGCTCCCGGTTGATAGATCCGGCGAAATGGGCTCAGCGGCCCTACTGGCAGCGGATTATCGAGCGTCTGTTCTACTTTTTCAGTCCGCTGCTGTATTGTGACCGGCGGCGGCGAAACACTAAGGGACACAGCATGGATTTGGATAATCGCCTGACGGATGACGAGGTCAATGAACAGGCATACGATATTTTTCTCGAGCTGGCGACGGACAATCTAGACCCGGCGGACGTACTGTTGTTCAACCTGCAGTTTGAACAGCGCGGGGCGGCGGAATTATTCGACCCTTCCGAACAGTGGCACGAGCAGGTGGATTTCGACCTGAATCCGGACTTTTTCGCCGAGGTGGTCATCGGACTGGCGGAGCAGGACGGCATGCCGGTTAACGATATCTTCGCCCGCATGCTGCTGTGCCGCGATCGTTCGGAAAAGATTTGCCATATTATATGGAAGGAGTAGCGGGCCGATAGCCCGCTGAACAGCCCCTCGGTTCAAAGTTCGGTGTTGGCGGGCCTAGCGCTCGGTCAGGCAGGAAAATCATGCCCGATTCGACCCCATCAGCACGCTCTCCCTTTAACACGGCTCACTTTGGCAAGCTAGGTTCAAGGTTCGGTGTTGGCGGGCCTAGCGTGCTGTGGGGCGCTCGGTCAGGCAGGAAAACCATGCCCGATTCGACCCCATCAGCACGCTCTCCCTTTAACACGGCTCACTTTGGCAAGCTAGGTTCAAGGTTCGGTGTTGGCGGGCCTAGCGTGCTGTGGGGCGCTCGGTCGGGCAGGAAAACCATGCCCGATTCGACCCCATCAGCACGCTCTCCCTTTAACACGGCTCACTTTGGCAAGCTAGGTTCAAGGTTCGGCGTTGGCGGGCCTAGCGTGCTGTGGGGCGCTCGGTCGGGCAGGAAAACCATGCCCGATTCGACCCCATCAGCGCGCTCTCCCTTTAACACGCTCTCCCTTCAGCGCTCTCAAATTTTTACACGCCCGCTGTGCGTTTCGGTGATAACGCACCCTACTCCGCCAACTGGCTGATATCCACCTTGATGCAGGAGCAGGCGTGGCGAAAACTCCCCTGCAGTATCGGCCGGGTGACGGCGCACTCCTCGCTGGCGATGGGACAGCGGGTGCGGAACACACAGCCCGAAGGCGGGTTGATGGGGGACGGCAAATCTCCTTCCAGCAGCTGAATCTTTTTGTTGCGTTCCTTATCGGGATCCGGAATCGGCACCGCCGACATCAGCGCTTTGGTGTAGGGATGCTGCGGATTATTGTAAACCTGGTCATAGGTGCCCAACTCCACCGCATGTCCTAGGTACATCACCAGCACCCGATCGGAAATATGCTTCACCACCGCCAGATCGTGAGCGATAAAAATCAGCGACAGCCCCATTTCCCGCTGCAGCTGCTGCAATAAATTCACTACCTGCGCCTGGATGGATACATCCAGCGCCGAGACCGGCTCATCGCAAATCACCAGCTTCGGTTCGAGTATCAATGCCCGCGCGATGCCGATACGCTGGCATTGTCCGCCGGAAAATTCATGGGGGTAACGGTTGATGAGATTGGGCAGCAAACCCACTTTCATCATCATGCTCCAGACCTTCTCCTTCACTTCCAGCCGCGGCATCTTGGGATGATAGGTATGCAAAGGCTCGGCGATTATCTCGCCGATGGTCATTCGCGGATTGAGCGAAGCCAGGGGATCTTGAAAAATCATCTGTATATTGCTGCGGGTATCGCGCCATTCGGCGTTGGTCAGGTCCTGCAATTCTTTACCGAGCCAGGCGATGCGGCCGCTGGTGGATTTAACCAGCCCGATCAGCGCCCGGGCAAAAGTGGATTTACCGCAGCCGGATTCCCCCACCACCCCGAGGGTTTCCCCTTCGTACAGGCGCAGGGAAACCCCATCCACCGCCTTTAGGTGTTTAACCGGCTGCCAAAACCACTGCTTATCCCCCTTCACATCGAAATACACTTTCAGGTTATCGACGTCGAGGATCACTTTTCTGTTTTCGTCCAGGGCATTCATGCCAGTTCCTCCGCAGGCTTGTAACAGGCACGGATACGGTCATCGCCAAAAGGTTCGAGGGCGGGCATGGTTGAGCAGATATCCATGGCAAAAGGGCAACGCGGCTGAAAGGGGCACCCTTTAGGCAACCGCAGCAGATTGGGAGGATTACCGGGTATGGTTACCATCATTGAGGAACCATCGGCATCCAGGCGCGGCACCGCCGCCAGCAGTCCGATGGAATAGGGATGGCTCGGCCGGTAAAAAATATCCGCGGACCGGCCATACTCCATAGTGCGGCCGGCATACATCACCAGCACCCGATCGCAAATACCGGCCACCACGCCCAAATCGTGGGTAATCATGATAATGGCGGTGTTGAATTCACGCTTGAGATCGTTAAGCAGCGTCATTATCTGCGCCTGCACAGTCACATCCAGAGCAGTGGTGGGCTCATCGGCAATCAGCAGCTTGGGACGGCACATGAGGGCCATGGCGATCATTACCCGCTGGCGCATCCCGCCGGAAAATTCATGGGGGTACATGCGCATCCGTTTGCGGGCCTCGGGCATTTTCACGGCGTCCAGCATGCGCACCGATTCTTCGAACGCTTCATGTTTACCCATCTTTTTATGCAGCATCAGGACTTCCATCAGCTGCTCGCCCACCCGCATATAAGGGTTCAGCGACGTCATGGGGTCCTGGAAAATCATGGAAATTTCTTCGGCGCGCAGCTTATTGAGCTGTTTCTCCGGCAGGTTGAGAATTTCACGCCCGTTGAAAGCGGCAGAGCCGCCGATACGGCCGTTTGCGGCCAGCAACCCCATCAGGGCAAAGGCGGTTTGGGATTTGCCCGAGCCGGACTCCCCCACAATGCCTAAGGTTTCCCCGGCGCGCAGGGTAAAATTCAGGTCGTTGACCGCGGTAACATCTCCGTCGGAGGTGGCGAAGGTCACCCTTAAGTCCCGCACATCCAGCAATACCGGCTCTTTTGCTCCCGCCGCGGGCCCACGGGCCGGCGTGGAATTATCAATCATGCTCATCACGGCGCTCCTTAACGATCTTTCGGGTCGAGGGCATCACGCAGACCGTCGCCGATAAAATTAAAACAAAACAGGGTAATCACCAGGAACAGCGCGGGAAACAGCAGCAGCCACGGCGAAACTTCCATTGAATTGGCGCCGTCGCTAAGCAACGCCCCCCAGCTGCTTAAGGGTTCCTGCGTGCCCAGCCCGAGGAAACTGAGAAACGACTCGAACAGAATCATGCTGGGCACCAGCAACGAGGCGTAAACCACCACGACCCCGAGCACATTGGGGACGATGTGACGCAAAATGATATTGCGGGAAGAGACGCCGCTGACCACCGCCGCCTCGATGAATTCCTTGCGCTTGAGGCTCAGGGTCTGTCCGCGCACGATACGCGCCATGTCCAGCCAGGACACCATGCCGATGGCGATAAAGATCAGGAAGATATTCTGGCCGAAAAACGTCACCAGCAGGATCACGAAAAACATAAACGGGAAGGAATTGAGTATTTCCAGCAGACGCATCATCACCGAATCGATTTTACCGCCAAGATACCCTGACATGGCGCCGTAAAGCGTCCCCAGCACCACCGCCACCAACGCGGCCGCAATACCCACCATCAGTGAAATCCGTCCGCCGATGGCGACCCGCACCAATAAATCCCGTCCCGATGAATCAGTACCGAAATAGTGGGCGGACTCCATGCTCGGCGCGCTCGACATCATGCCCCAGTCGGTATCGTCATAGGCAAACTGCGACAAAGACGGCGCCAGGGCGACAAATAAAATAATGAACAGCAAAACGATGAGACTGGTTAATGCCGCTTTATTATGTATAAAGCGCCGGCGGGCGTCCTGCCAAAGGCTGCGCCCCTCGACTTCCAGTGCTTCGCTGAATTTCTCCAGAGCCTCGCTGTTTTTATTATTTACCATCATAAGCGTGCTCCAGCATCAATAGCGTATTTTAGGATCGATGACCGCGTACAATACATCGACAATGGCGTTAAAAAGAATGGTCAGGGTCCCCACCAGAATGGTGAGACTCAGCACCAGTGAATAGTCGCGATTCAGCGCGCCGTTGACGAACAGTTGGCCGATGCCCGGCAGGCCATAAATGGTTTCAATGACCATAGAGCCGGTGATGATACCGACAAACGCCGGTCCCATATAAGAAATCACCGGCAGCAGGGCCGGCTTCAAGGCATGGCTGAGGATAATCCGCCGCATGGGCAGGCCTTTGGCCCGGGCGGTGCGGATAAAGTTGGAATGCAATACTTCGATCATCGAACCGCGGGTAATACGCGCTATGCTGGCAATATAGGCCAGGGACAACGCAATCATCGGTAACAGTATAAATTTGGGTCCGCCGCCGTTCCAGCCGCCCGCCGGCAGCCATTTCAGCGTAATGGCGAAAATCAGCACCAATAGCGGAGCCACCACAAAACTGGGAATAACCACCCCGGTCATGGCGAAACCCATGGCCAGATAGTCCCATTTGGTATTTTGCCGCAGCGCCGCCATCACCCCGGCAAACACGCCCAGCACCATGGCCATGATGAAGGCCGCCAGCCCCAGCTTGGCCGAAACCGGAAACGAATTTGCCACCAGGTCGTTGACGGAATAATCCTTATATTTGAACGAAGGGCCGAAATCGCCATGGGCCAGTTGCAGTAAATAGTCGCCATACTGCTTCATTATGGGATCGTTAAGATGGTATCTGGCTTCTATATTGGCCATGACTTCCGGCGGCAGGCTGCGTTCGCCGGTAAACGGACTGCCGGGCGCCAACCGCATCATAAAAAACGAAATGGTGATCAAAATAAACAGCGTCGGGATCGCTTCCAGAAACCGGCGAATAATAAACTTTAACATTACTAATACCTATGACATACATTTAATGCCGTTCGGACTGAACAGGAAAAACAGGGCAAGGCTTATACGGCCCTGCCCTGTTTACGTCCCAAAATTTTCCTTAATGCTTGATAATATACAGATCTTTCACGTACACATTATCCAGCGGATCTTTACCGGTATAACCGCCGACATAAGGTTTCACCAAACGGGCGTTCACATAATAATATACCGGGACAATAGCAGAATCTTTGTCCAGTTGCTGTTCGGCCTGCTGATAAATTTCGCTGCGCTCGTTTTCCGACTTCGCCGTTATCGCGCTGGCAATCAGCTTATCGAAAGCCGGATTTGAATAATGCGCGGTATTACTGGAACCGTTGGTCAACATAATGTTCAGGAAGCTGGTGGGCTCGTTATAGTCAGCGCACCATCCGGCACGGGAGACATCAAACGTTCCCTGATGACGAGTCTCCAGGAAGGTTTTCCATTCCTGGTTTTCCAATTTGACATCAACGCCAATGTTTTTCTTCCAGATGGAGGCAACGGCAATGGCCAGCTTCTTGTGCAAATCGGAAGTATTGTATAACAGATCGAATGTCAGCGGCTTGTCTTTGGTGTAACCGGCTTCCGCTAACAGTTTACGTGCTTCTGCGTTGCGTTTTTCCTGCGACCAGCCAAACCACTCCGGCTTCGTCAATTTGGCGCCGTCGGTATAAGGCGGGGTAAAACCAAATGCCGGCAGGTCGCCTTGGGCCTTGACCTTATTAACAATGATATCGCGATCCAGGCCCAATTTCAGCGCGGTACGAACACGCACATCAGTGAACGGCGCTTTTTGGTTATTGATTTCATAATAATAAGTGCAGAGATAGGGATCCACATGCACTTCTTTAGGAATATCGTGTTTCAGTTTCTGGAACAGTTCGATAGGCAGATTGTTATACGACATGTCGGATTCGCCGGAGCGATAACGGTTGACGTCGGTCACTTCCGAGGAAATCGGCAGATAGGTCATCTGATTAATAACCGTTTTGCTGTTGTCCCAGTATTGCGGATTTCGTTCCAGCACGATATGTTCATTGACGACCCAGTCCTTTAATTTATAGGCGCCGTTGCCCACCCAGTTAGCCGGCTGGGTCCATTTATCACCGAATTTTTCCACCACTTTTTGCGGTACAGGCGACATGGACGGGTGGGTCAGCAATTTGGGGAAATAAGGCACGGGCTCGCTGAGATCGACTTCCAGCGTATTGGCGTCAATAGCTTTCACACCCAAGGTATCGGGTTGCATTTTGCCGGTGATGATATCGTCAATATTAACGATATGGGCATACTGGGGATAACTTTCATACGGGGACGCCGTTTTCGGGTCCGCCAAACGCCGCCAGCTATAGACAAAATCCTGCGCCGTCACCGGCGAGCCGTCGGACCATTTTGCGTCTTTGCGCAAATGGAATATCCAGACCTTGGAATCCTTGGTTTCCCAGCTTTCCGCCACACCCGGCTGCGGATGGCCTTGCAGGTCGCTAATGACCAATCCTTCCAGCAAATCGCGATTGACATTGGCTTCCGGCACCCCTTCAATCTTATGGGGATCCAGTGATTGCAGTTCGGCGCCGTTTCCACGTACCAATTCCTGTTTGTCACTCAAGGTGACGCCGGCGGGTACCACCGCCGCGAAAGAAGTACCTACGGACACCACTCCCAGGGCGGCGATAATACCTGCTGCCAATAGAGTTCTTTTCGTGATGTTGGTCATTATTAATGCACTCCAGTTTTTTATTATTGCATGACGCATTTTCAGCTGTCTGCAGATTCCCGATGAACGGGTATGGGCACTCCTCGGCCAATTACGGCGAACGAAACCGCAAGGTAAAGAAGCGATATTCCTTATTCATTGAATCTATATGGGAAACAAGCCGGCGTAAGGCTGGCAAAAAAATTGATACGGCGGAACGCAGATTCGGAAAGAAGTTATTTGCTATCATAATCAAATCAAGAAATGTCGACCTTGCTTCAAAAAACATAATCAAATTATTGATTGTTACAATAAAACACATCAGGGCAATAAATGACCTGGAAAGAGAATAAATCCCTAATGATTCATGAATTAACACTAATAACATCTGTACCGCATCGTGACAAGTGGCTTTGTGAGATAGTCTAAAAAAATCGCCACGGGTTTTAGCCTGCATTGCATCCCGCTGAATATTCGAAGTTTTCACTTAATTTATCCGGCTAATAGACTAATTGAGCATTTAATAATCTATGCCGCTTTTGGGTGCGATTTATCAGCATTGGAGCAACATTTGCTCTATGGCGAGGCGTCCGAAAAATACAGCGCGTGCTCCAGCGCTGTTACTCATCATCATTTATCTGTACAGTAGTGGTCTTGGCCGCGCCATGGGAGCATATGGATTGTTGAGCTGCCGCTTCTGCCTCGGCGCCGTTCCTTCACCTTTAATTTTACCGCTATACTTTTGACATTATTCATATTGTGCCGTTGCTTTATAACCCGTAACCTAAGCAGCAAGTAAATTTTTGCTGTTATTTGCAAATAAAATGTTAATGGAATGCAGATTACATTGGCACGGCATTTCATCCCTTAACGAGACTGTAGTGAAATTGTAACCTTTGCTTCAAATTGTCGTTGCTGAAAGGAGTCAGCATGAATAAAATGTGATTTAAATCACAATTACTGGCCTCAATACTCTTTACTATTTCTCTATACAGTTAATCGATAATCCCATGGACATAGGGAGCTTGGAAAAAATCGCCTGGAAATGAAGATCGCTAACTGATTGAACAAACTCGTTAAGTAAATAGCCCTTTGTGCCACTGCCTATCTGTCTTTGTGCAGATAAACTAACCTTAATCTCCGCGTCTTTCACAACGACAGGGAATGGCTTTTACTTAAAGAGTTTAACAATTTAACCGAAATTTTAACATTTATTAGGAGAGCACTATGGCTGTTACTAATGTCGCTGAACTGAACACCTTGATGGAAAAGGTTAAAAAGCCCAGCGCGAATATGCCAATTTTAGCCAGGAGCAGGTGGACAAGATTTTCCGCGCCGCCGCCCTTGCCGCTGCCGATGCCCGCATTCCTCTCGCCAAAATGGCCGTTGAAGAATCCGGCATGGGTATCGTGGAAGACAAAGTGATCAAGAACCATTTCGCTTCCGAATATATCTATAATGCCTATAAAGATGAAAAAACCTGCGGCATCCTGGCCCGGGACGATACGTTCGGCACCATCACCATTGCCGAACCCATCGGTATCATCTGCGGCATCGTGCCGACGACCAACCCCACTTCCACGGCCATTTTCAAAGCGTTGATATGCTTGAAAACCCGTAACGGCATTGTTTTCTCGCCGCATCCCCGTGCGAAGAAAGCCACCAACAAGGCTGCTGAAATTGTCCTGAAAGCCGCTATCGCCGCCGGCGCGCCGAAAGATATCATCGGCTGGATTGACGAACCTACCGTTGAACTCTCCAACCAGCTTATGCACCATCCGCTGGTTAACCTGATCCTCGCCACCGGCGGGCGGGCATGGTAAAGCCGCTTACAGTTCCGGTAAGCCCGCCATCGGCGTCGGCGCCGGCAATACTCCGGTGGTTGTGGATGAAACCGCCGATATCAAACGGGTGGTAGCCTCCATCCTGATGTCCAAAACCTTCGATAACGGCGTCATCTGCGCCTCCGAACAATCGGTTATCGTGGTGGACGAAGTCTATGACGCGGTGCGTGAACGCTTTGCCAGCCACGGCGGCTACATGCTGCGCGGCGAAGAGCTGAAAGCGGTTCAGGGCATCATTCTGAAAAACGGCGCGCTGAACGCCGGTATCGTCGGCCAGCCGGCGGTGAAAATCGCCGCCATGGCCGGATTGACCGTACCGGGCTCCACCAAGGTGCTGATTGGCGAAGTCACCGTTGTGGACGAAACCGAACCCTTCGCCCATGAAAAGCTCTCGCCGATGCTGGCTATGTATCGCGCCAAGAACTTTGAAGACGCGGTGGTCAAAGCGGAAAAACTGGTGGAAATGGGCGGCATCGGCCATACCTCCTGTCTCTATACCGATCAGGACAATCAGACGGACCGCGTGAATTTCTTCGGCGAAACCATGAAGACCGCGCGTATTCTGATCAACACGCCTGCTTCCCAGGGCGGTATCGGTGACCTGTACAACTTCAAACTTGCACCGTCGCTGACGCTGGGCTGCGGCTCCTGGGGCGGTAACTCCATTTCCGAAAACGTCGGCCCGAAACACCTTATCAATACCAAAACCGTGGCCAAGCGAGCTGAAAATATGATGTGGCATAAGCTTCCCAAATCCATCTATTTCCGTCGCGGTTCATTGCCGATTGCCCTGGATGAAGTGGCCAGCGACGGCGCCAAACGCGCCTTTATCGTGACGGACCGTTATCTGTTTAACAACGGCTATGCCGATCAGATCACCTCCGTACTGAAGGGCCACGGTATTGAAACCGAAGTCTTCTTCGAAGTGGAAGCGGATCCGACCCTGAGCATCGTTCGCAAGGGCGCAGAGCAGATCATGTCCTTCAAACCGGACGTCATTATTGCCCTGGGCGGCGGTTCGCCGATGGATGCCGCCAAGATCATGTGGGTAATGTACGAACACCCGGGCACCCCGTTCGAAGAGCTGGCGCTGCGGTTTATGGATATCCGTAAACGTATATACAAGTTCCCGAAAATGGGTGTTAAAGCCCAGATGATCGCCATCACCACCACCTCCGGTACCGGTTCTGAAGTCACGCCGTTCGCCGTGGTGACCGATGATGCCACCGGCCAGAAATATCCGCTGGCGGATTATGCCCTGGTGCCGAGCATGGCGATTGTGGATGCCAATCTGGTGATGAACATGCCGAAATCCCTCTGCGCCTTCGGCGGTCTGGATGCGGTAACCCATGCCTTGGAAGCCTATGTGTCCATCATGGCCACCGAGTTTTCCGACGGCCAGGCGCTGCAGGCCATCAAGCTGCTTAAAGAGTATCTGCCTGCCAGCTATCACGAAGGGGCGAAAAACCCGGTGGCCCGTGAACGCGTTCATAACGCCGCCACTATTGCCGGCATCGCGTTTGCCAACGCCTTCCTGGGCGTCTGCCACTCCATGGCCCATAAACTGGGTTCGGAATTCCATATTCCCCATGGCCTGGCCAACGCCATGCTGATTTCCAACGTGATCCGCTACAACGCCAACGACAACCCCACCAAACAGGCGGCGTTCAGTCAGTATGACCGTCCGCAGGCCCGTCGTCGTTATGCCGAAGTGGCCGACCATCTTGGCCTGAGCCAACCGGGCGACCGTACCGCGCAGAAGATTGAAAACCTGCTGGCCTGGCTGGATGGAATCAAAGCCGATTTGGGTATCCCGACCTCTATCCGTGAAGCCGGCGTGCAGGAAGCGGATTTCCTGGCGAAGGTGGACAAGCTGTCCGAGGATGCGTTCGATGACCAGTGTACCGGCGCCAACCCGCGCTATCCGCTGATTGCCGAACTGAAACAAATCCTGCTGGATACCTACTACGGACGTAAATACGTCGAGCCTTTCGCAGATGCCGCCGCAGTGGCCCATGCTCCGGCTCTCCCGGCTGACGCGGTGAAAGCCGCGGCTCCGGAAGCGAAAACCGAGAAAAAAGGCAAAAAAGTGACCAGCTGATCGCGGCGATAACCATCCCGCGTTGAGAACGGTCACCGATACAACCCCCGGTAAGTCAGCCGGGGGACACAGCACAGGCCCCTTTTGGGGCCTGTGCTGTAAGTTTGTTGACAAAGTGTCCGGTCGGGGCAGGCTGCCAGATCGTAAAGAAGCCGTGAACCCGTCCCTGGGGGCTCGATCCGCGCGATTATGACTCTCATCCCCGAGAGCCACCCTAATTAACGCCGAGTACGTTTGTCAGCAAGCCCCATATACGGCCTAAACGCCGCGCTACGGACCTGAATCGCCGTTAAGCCGCCATTCCCTTTACTGAACGAAAAAAACGCGCCACGCAATCCCCTGCCGGCTAATCTGAATTGAAGCGGCCATGCCGTAAACCGCCGAACGCTTCCGTCTCACGGAATATTACCAAAACCGCATATCCGGCCCCACAGGGCTCTTTTGACCGCAACCGGTGCAATCACCCCGGTGTAAGCCGGAAATCGCTCCTGTGCCCTTTATGGCGGTTATATAGCGGCAGAAGCAGATGGCCGCGCTGATGGCGCCGGCGTCAAAATACACAACCGCCGCCGGATAACAAAGACCTACGGCTGACGCGGTTCGGACGCGGCCATGGAGATATAGCCGGGCACCTGGCTATCCTCCGCCATGGCCTGTTTGTAATGCTTGCGGCATACCGAGACATACCGTTCTTCGCCGCCGATAACCACCTGTTGGCCGTCATGCACGGGTTTACCGTCCTCACCCAGGCGAATGACCCGGTTTGCCTTGCGGCCGCAATAACAAATGGTTTTAAGCTCGATAAGCTTATCAGCCCATGCCAACAGATAATGGCTACCGGGAAACAGCTCGCCGCGAAAGTCAGTGCGCAACCCATAACACAATACCGGAATATTCAGAAAATCCACTACGTCCGATAACCCGGCAACTTGTTCACGGGTTAAAAACTGACTTTCATCCACTAATATGCAGTGCAGCGCCTGCTGCTCATGGGCCTGACGAATAACCGCCAGCAAATCGGTATCCGGGCGGTAGAGCTCGGCCGGCGAGGAAAGGCCGATACGGGAACTGACCTGGCCGCGAGCAAAACGATTATCTATTTCAGCGGTAAATACCAGGGTGCGCATGCCACGCTCCTGATAATTATACGAGGACTGCAGGAGCGCAGTGGATTTACCCGCATTCATCGCAGAATAATAAAAATAAAGTTGAGCCATCAGCCCCTCACTTCGGAAAAAATCAATGACATAATAAATAAGGTGCCCAGTGTATCATAAACTTTAAGCCATCTGCTGTGCCCCGCCGCCCTGATTTTAACATCGCCGGGCCCCGTCGGCGATGCAGCCGGCAGGTAATTAGCCCCGGCGGGTGTTACTTTAAATTAGGCCTCTGCTTTAATGAATCATAACCAAAGTGACTGCGCTACATCACCTAACATTTGCTTCGGGCACGACGCCGGATGCGAACGCTATACGCACAATAGCGCCCTGGTTTTAAACATTGGTTATAAAACGCAAATTTTTCTACGATATAAACGTGGCTTATAATGAAACGCGCTGTGCAATATGCACTCCATTAACGGGTGAAGTGGGAAAACGCAACATAGTGAATCAATTTGTCATTACCATGCAAAGGGCATATATTTAGCGCTGTCGGGCTCTGCGGTAAAAAAAGATTATTTTTACCTTACTTACAAACTAGCTATTGCAGAAAAGAAACTACCGCTCTATTATTACTCCGACGCCCCATTTATATTATTCGAGATTAGGACAATGAGCGAAGCACTTAAAATTCTTAACAACATCCGAACTCTGCGTGCACAAGCCAGAGAATGTACTCTTGAAACTCTGGAAGAAATGCTGGAGAAACTTGAGGTAGTCGTCAATGAGCGCCGCGAGGAAGACAGCCAGGCACAGGCTGAAATCGAAGAACGTACGCGCAAATTACAGCAATATCGTGAAATGCTGATTGCCGACGGTATCGATCCGAATGAATTGCTGCAAACCATGAGCGCATCAAAAGCTACTGGTAAAACCAAGCGCGCAGCTCGTCCGGCTAAATATCAATATACCGATGAGAACGGTGAAAGCAAAACCTGGACCGGCCAAGGCCGTACACCTGCTGTCATCAAAAAGTCTATTGAAGATGAAGGCAAAACGCTGGACGATTTCCTGCTGTAATCCGTTATATCCTTTATTATAAAATGCCCGTTTGAATACTCAGCGGGCGTTTTTCTATCTCCCTGCCGGATGAATTTTAACCATCCGATGAATTTCCGCCAACGGCATGTCTGCACTCTTTCCTCTGTGGCAGTAATGGTTTCGTCCCTGTGCATTAGCGCGTAAAAATCAATAAGCGTATAATTTGTGAGCAGGACAATGATGCATTTTGCCGATGTTTGTGCGGAAATGCTGTTCCCTCAGACGTTAAAAGCGGCCTTCTGGCCGCTTTTAACGTCTGAATGGCTCACATTGTCACAATTAGTTATTGGTGGTAATAATTCCGATACCATTGGACAAAGCGCCCTATTCCCTCGTCTATCCCGGTTTGTGGTTTAAAACCGATAGCGTTATACAAAGCCTCGGTATCGGCGCTGGTTTCCAGCACATCTCCTGGTTGCATCGGCATTAAATTTTTCACTGCCGTAATGCCGAGCGCTTTTTCCAACGCCTGTATGTATTCCATCAATTTAACCGGCTGGCTATTGCCGATATTATATACACGATAGGGTGCGGAACTTGTGGCGGGGGATCCCTGCTCAACCGTCCAAGACGTATCCGCTACCGGTGGAAGATTTTTAAAAGAAATATGGCCTTGACGATATCGTCTATATAAGTAAAATCGCGGCGCATTTCACCATGGTTATAGACATCAATGCTATGTCCGGCGAGCATTGCCTCGGTAAATTTGAATAATGCCATATCAGGTCGTCCCCATGGACCATAGACGGTAAAAAACCGCAATCCGGTGGTCGGAAGCTGATACAAATGTGAATAAGTGTGTGACATTAATTCATTAGACTTTTTCGTAGCCGCATATAACGACACCGGATGATCCACGGAATCGTCGGTTGAAAATGGTATTTTACGATTCAGGCCATAAACTGAGCTTGACGAGGCATAAAGTAAATGCCCTACCTGGGTATGACGACACCCTTCCAGGATATTCAAATGGCCGATAAGATTGGAATCCGCGTAAGCAAGGGGGTTCTCCAAAGAATAACGGACTCCCGCCTGAGCGCCCAGATGAATCACTCGTTGAAACCGCTGTTGATCAAAAAGATCGGCCATTCCCTGCCGATCGGCTAAATCCAGTTTAAAAAAACTAAAGGATTGCTTATCTTTTAATCTCTCAAGACGAGATTGCTTGAGGCGCACGTCATAATAATTATTAAGATTATCGATACCAATGACCTGATGGCCGTCAGCGAGCAGACGCTCGCTGACATGGAAACCAATAAAGCCCGCGGCACCGGTTACCAGAAATTTCATGTAACCTCTACTTGTAGGAAGTCAGCGAAGCTCCCGGCCTATGCCGTAATAAACAATGCCCCGATGAGCCAAACGTTCGGGATCATATAGGTTACGGCCGTCAAAATCACCGGCTGAGTTAACATGGACTTGATCATATCGAAATCCGGCGCACGGAAATTCTGCCACTCGGTACAAATAACCAAGGCATCGGCCCCTGCAACGCGGATTCTTTGGTGCCCATTAATTTTAAATCACTGCGATGCCCGTAAATACGCTGGGTTTCATTCATTGCTTCCGGATCGAATGCCTGCACTTGCGCGCCGGCCTGCCATAAAGTTTCCATTAAAACCCGGCTGGAAGCCTCACGCATATCATCGGTATTGGGTTTAAAGGAGAGTCCCCACAAGGCAAACGTCTTACCCTGCAGATTTTCACCGAAATGACGCTTGATAAACTGCGGCAGTTTGCTCTTTTGCTGATAATTTACATCTTCCACAGCCTGCAATAATTTCGGTTGATAACCAATTTGCTGGGAAGTCCGAATCAGCGCTTGCACATCTTTGGGGAAGCAGGAGCCGCCGTAACCGCAGCCAGGATAAATAAAGTGATAGCCGATACGGGAATCGGAACCGATGCCCTGCCGCACTT
Source organism: Sodalis ligni (assembly GCF_016865525.2). NCBI lineage: Bacteria > Pseudomonadati > Pseudomonadota > Gammaproteobacteria > Enterobacterales > Bruguierivoracaceae > Sodalis > Sodalis ligni. Next base: position 3,372,103 of record NZ_CP075169.1, read on the forward strand.
TCTCAATATCCGCCCCAAGCAATTCAGCCAGATTGGAAATTTCGTTCATAAAGCTGATTTTAGTGGCCAGCATGCAGTTAGCCGCGTATTTGGTCAGCTCGGCGCTGCGGATATCCATCAAAATCATCCGGTCGTGATTGCGGTTAAAGGGTTCGTACAGTTCCCGCAGTAACTCCACCACCTGTTCATTGTCGGTACCCACGACAATACGTTCCGGACGCATACAGTCGGCGACCGCCGCGCCCTCTTTCAGGAATTCAGGGTTTGATACAACATCGAATGTCAGCGTGCTCTTGCGGGCATGCAGGGTCTCTTGCATAACGGCGCGAACTTTATCTGCGGTCCCCACCGGCACGGTGGATTTATCCAGCACGACTTTATGATCGTCCATATATTGGGCAATCGTCCGCCCCACCGCCGTGACATATTTCAGATCCGCCGAACCGTCTTCGTCGGGGGGAGTGCCCACCGCGATAAACTGCATTACGCCGTGCCTGACGCCGGCTTCGGCATCAGTGGTGAACTTCAGTCGACCGGACTCATAATTCTGCTGCACCAAAGGTGTCAAACCAGGCTCAAAAATCGGGATATTCCCTTTTTTCAGGTTTTCCACTTTTTGTTCGTCGATATCCACACAAAGAACATCATGACCGACTTCCGCCAAAACAGCCGCTTGCACCAAACCAACATAGCCGATACCAAAAACAGTCACTTTCATGTTGAATATCCTTGTTGAAATTTAACCCTGAAAATTTTTAAGTGTATTAATCTACAATGGTTTCTTTGAGCCATTGTGAAAATTCTTTTCCGAGAGTTTCATGACGGATACCATATTCAACGAAAGCTTCCATATAGCCCAATTTATTACCGCAATCATGGCTAATGCCTTTAAGGTGGTAAGCTTCAACTGTTTCTTTTTCCATCAGCAAAGCGATGGCGTCAGTGAGCTGAATTTCATTGCCCGCTCCCGGAGGCGTTTTTTCCAACAGGGTCCAAATATCGGCGGACAAGACATAACGACCCACTACGGCTAAATTGGACGGAGCTTCATCGGCGGTAGGGTTTTTCAACACAATGACCATAAGGGCGCTTTTACCCCGGTTTCGTTCTTTTCCCTGGCAGTCCACTACGCCGTAATTGGTCACATCGACAACCGGCTCAACCATAATCTGGCTGCGTCCTGTTTCTTCGAAGCGGGACAGCATTTCGGTTAAATTGTCAGTTTTCAGATTGGATTCAAATTCGTCGATAATCACATCCGGCAAAATTACCGCCACCGGTTCGTCGCCCACTAACGGGTGCGCGCATAGAACCGCATGGCCCAGGCCTTTGGCCAAACCTTGCCGAACTTGCATGATAGTCACATGGGGCGGACAAATCGCCTGTATTTCAGCCAATAATTGCCGTTTAACACGTTTTTCAAGCATCGCTTCAAGTTCAAAGCTGGTATCGAAATGGTTCTCAATGGAATTCTTGGATGAATGGGTCACGAGGATGATTTCATTAATGCCCGCAGCGATACACTCATTCACTACATATTGAATCAGTGGCTTATCAACCAGCGGTAACATCTCTTTCGGGATGGCTTTGGTCGCAGGCAGCATTCGTGTTCCTAATCCCGCCACCGGGATTACCGCTTTTGTTACTTTGAAATTTGTATTAATAGCAGACATCAACCACCTCTCTCATTTCGCCAAGATAATAAAATTTCATTTATCTAATTTTAAACCCGATAAGTATACCAGTTTAGACTGTTGGCGGGCGGCGTAAGGCGGCATATGACAAAAAATTAGGACAATTACCCATTTTTATAAGATATTGAAAAAAGAATAGATTGGATAGAACTTAGCCCCATTACCGGCATCAGCATTCAGCCGCCGGAATTTAATCGGTAGATAACATTAACCTTAAACGTCCCCCGGCGCCCCAGACCTGGCATTGCCATTCGGTGCAATGTTCACTCACCTGGTTGAGATAGGCATTGTTCATTGTGCCCAGAGGGACGCCGCTATTGAGTTCGATTTGATGATCATTGGCGGTAAGCGTAGCGTTCAGGCCAGCCGACACTAAAATCAACTTATTGAGTCCGCGGTGATAATACCCCACCAGCAATGGGAACTGTCCGTCCAGATTGGCCTTGCGCAACAGCTGATTTACCTGTCTTAGCAAGGTGGAGAGTTCCGGCAACCGGTGCGAACGGTTGGCAATATGCGCCTGCAACAATCCGTTAAATAAGGCCCGTAGCAGTAGGGCCGCCAATACGCCTTTTTCTTCCGCCCGGGTGACATCCAGGCAATAAAAGGCTAAATCATGCTCGGACAATGCGGCGATATCCAGTACCAGCCCCGGCTGTTCAGCCATGGTCAACTGGCGATAATTTACCCGGCAACGGGCAATATTCTGCTGTACCGGCGGCTGTAGCTGTTTCAGTAGTTTGGCAGCGGCGCCAGGATGTTGGCTCAGTGCATCCCAATCCTGGAATAATTGTTCTTCTTCATCCACTTGCGAAGTAAACATGTCGGGATAAAGACAGCCAAGCACGGTTTCCCGTAAGCGGCCAAAATCGTCAAGGGGCTTGAGCAAAACGTCTTGCACGCCCAGGCGCAGTACCTTGGCAATATCGGTCATCTGATCGGTACCGGATACAACCAGCACCGGAGTGGCGGCATCAAACGCACGAAAACGCTCTACAAAAGTCAGCCCGTTCATTTCAGGCATTTCCAGGTCGCAAATCACCAGATCGGGACGCGTGGAGGGCAGCATATCCAACGCTTCCCTGCCATGAGACGCTTCATGGACTTCGGCACCCATCGATTGCAGAAATTGAGCCAGCACGGATCTGAATACCGCCTCGTCCTCAATCACTAATATTTGTTTGTTTTGTAATGGCTTTACCATCAAAGACCCTTATTTCAATCAGCTTAATAGTGGCTCAGTCTCACCACTTTTACTTATAAGAAATGTCAGGGGCTGATTAGTCTGTCACTCATTATTCAATCAATCACTTGTCAACCGTACACAGGGTCCTTTTCTGTCCTGATACCCTTACTCTCAACCGGTCGGATAACCCTAACCTTAGCAAAAACGTTCTTGCCTAAGTAAGGAGCGTAGTAGCCATTAGGTAAAATGCATCTTATCCGGGCAAAATGATGTCCGTTCCCGCCCCCATTGACAAGGACAATCTACCATTCCTTTGAAATAGTTGGAGTTTGGAAAAACAACGGCATCGTATTTTGCAATGATCAAAATCAACATTTATGCTCGTTGGCACGGGATGGCCGATGACTGGGATACAAGCATAGGGTAAAGTCTATTATCCTCTAATTTCTATCGTTATCACCAGGAGTTTTGTGGAAGATTTATGTCACTGCGGCAGCGGTTTACTTTTCGATGAATGCTGCAAGCCGTTCATCAACGGTCACCGCTTTCCGCTTAAGCCGGTGCAGTTAATGCGTTCCCGTTATACCGCTTATGTATTACACAATCTTGATTATTTAATCTCAACCTGGCATCCCGATTGCCGCGCTGAACAATGGCGAGACGATATCGCGGCGAATTTTCCCCTCACAGAGTGGAAGGGATTAACCATTAAAGATGAACGTGCCGGTAAAAACGGCCATGAATCCTATGTGGAATTTATCGCCCTTTTTTATGACCGGCACAACCGGCGGCCCGGTTTTATTCATGAACGGTCACGCTTTGTTCAATTGAACGAACGCTGGTATTATATTGACGGCATACATCAGCAGCCCCTGAGGAATGCCCCTTGCCCTTGCGGCTCGGGTAAAAAATACAAAAAGTGTTGCGGGCAATAACCCGGTGGGATTTTATCCGACCGCTTGTTAAAACGGATTCCATGAGTTTGTATAGGATTGGCACGTCAATGCAGTCGCAAATAATCCAGAGAAAAATATTACGCACCATTTGCCCGGATGCCAAGGGCCTGATAGCTCAAATCACCAGCATTTGCTTTAATCATCAATTGAATATCGTGCAAAACGACGAGTACGTTGATCATCGCAGCGAACGCTTTTTCATGCGCACCGAATTGGAAGGCCGGTTTGACGATGAGCGCTTGCTGAACGATTTGGACCGGGTCTTGCCGGAAGGCACAATACGGGAACTCAATCCCGCCGGACGTCGCAGGATAGTCGTTCTGGTCACCAAGGAAGCGCATTGCCTGGGTGATTTGCTGATGAAAAGCGCCTACGGCGGACTGGACATGGACATCGCCGCGGTTATCGGCAATCACGATACCCTGCGCACGCTGGTTGAACGTTTCGATATTCCGTTCCATCTGGTGAGCCACGACGGTTTTAACCGCGAAGAGCATGACGCGCGCATGATGGCGCAAATCGACGCCTACGCGCCGGATTATGTCGTGCTGGCAAAATACATGCGTGTTCTGACACCGCATTTCGTGCGTCATTACCCTAATCGGGTAATCAATATCCACCATTCATTCTTACCGGCTTTTATCGGCGCACGCCCCTATCAGCAGGCTTATGAGCGGGGCGTTAAAATCATCGGCGCCACGGCCCATTACGTGAATGATAATCTCGACGAAGGCCCGATTATCTGCCAGGACGTGATCAATGTCGATCATACCTACACCGCGGAAGATATGATGCGCGCCGGGCGGGATGTGGAAAAAAATGTCTTGAGCCGCGCGTTATACCGCGTATTGGCGCAGAGGGTCTTTGTCTACGGCAATCGCACCATTATTTTTTAAATGAATTGACGGTCCGGCCGCCCCCTTTACGGCCGGTTTGCCGTTAAAAAAACGGCTTAACAGGGAATTTCTCCGGTTCGTGTCGAAAAAATCGGCAAGTGAATAATTTCCCGGTTATTTTTTCTTTACAGCGGCGTTTCATTTGATATGATGCGCCCCGCTTGATGCGTTATTTGTTTCAAGGCCTGGTGGGGTTCCCGAGCGGCCAAAGGGAGCAGACTGTAAATCTGCCGTCACTGACTTCGAAGGTTCGAATCCTTCCCCCACCACCATCTAAAGAATGTCTCCGATAAACCCGTCTACTCCGAACACAGCATCTTCCCCATTGGGGGATGGATGAGAACCTTCGACCAAGGTTCGAGCCGAGCAACGCGAGACAACGTCGCGCCAGCGCGACGGCCCGAAGGGCGAGGAACGAAGTGACGAGTAATCCTTCCCCCACCACCATCTAAAGAATGTCTCCGATAAACCCGTCTACTCCGAACACAGCATATTCCCCATTGGGGGATGGATGAGAACCTTCGACCAAGGTTCGAGCCGAGCAACGCGAGACAACGTCGCGCCGGCGCGACGGCCCGAAGGACGAGGAACGAAGTGACGAGTAATCCTTCCCCCACCACCATCTAAAGAATGTCTCCGATAAACCCGTCTACTCCGAACACAGCATATTCCCCATTGGGGGATGGATGAGAACCTTCGACCAAGGTTCGAGCCGAGCAACGCGAGACAACGTCGCGCCGGCGCCGGCCGTTTGAATGGCGCCGCTTTTCTGCTACCATCATTGAAATCCCCCGATATGGCGCAAAAAATGAAGTTTGTCTCCTTTAATATCAATGGACTGCGTGCCAGACCCCATCAGTTAAGCGCGATCATTGAGCAGCATCGGCCTGATGTGATCGGCCTGCAGGAAACCAAGGTCCATGACGATATGTTTCCTCTGGAAGAGGTGGCGCAACATGGCTATCACGTGTTCTACCATGGACAAAAAGGCCATTATGGCGTGGCACTGTTATGCCGGGAGCAGCCGCTGGCCATTCGCCGGGGTTTTGCCGGTGATGATGCCGACGCGCAGCGGCGCATTATCATGGCCGACTTCGTGACCGAAAAAGGCATACTCACCGTGGTGAATGGCTACTTTCCACAAGGGGAAAGCCGCGATCATCCGGTCAAATTCCCGGCCAAAGCCCGTTTTTACCAGGATTTGCAGGACTATATCCAGCAGAATCACCATGGGGATTCACTGCTTCTGGTGATGGGGGATATGAACATCAGCCCCACCGACCTGGATATCGGCATCGGCGAAGAGAGCCGCAAGCGCTGGCTGCGCACCGGCAAATGCTCTTTCCTGCCGGAAGAGCGGGAGTGGATGGCGCGGCTGCTGGACTGGGGCCTGGTGGATACCTTCCGCAGCCGCAACCCGGACTGTCGCGATCGCTTCTCCTGGTTCGACTATCGCTCCCGTGGTTTTGATGAAAACCGCGGTCTGCGCATCGACCTGCTGCTGGCTTCGATACCGCTGGCGCAAACCTGCCTCGCCACCGGCATTGATTACGATATACGCGCCATGGAAAAACCCTCGGATCATGCGCCTGTCTGGGTGGATTTTGCCCTGTGACAGGACCAAATCAGCGGGTGCTGAACGTGGTGGCCGCGATAATTGAGCACGAGGGCAGGATTTTGCCGGCCAGGCGTGATGACCGGCGGGATAAGCCGGGTCTGTAGGGATTTCCCGGCATATTGACGTTACACTGTCACAGTGAGTTTCACTGGATTGACCCCATGGACGATGACTTATATGCCTTGGCAAAGGCCGATACTTCACTTACTCCGCTGCTCCCTTACCGGATTTTCGCGTCCGCCGCCTGGGCTTGGCGTCCTTGCCGGCCGGCGAGGCTGCCGGTAACCCGAGCAGCGACGGGGGCGGCGGCTGTTGCCGCACCTGATGGATCAATCCGCGCAGCGTCTCTGTCAGCGGCACCATAAAATCCTGATAGCGGCACTGTTTCTCACTGATCTTGGTTAAGGTCGACTCCCATTGCGCAGTCATATCCGGACTGGCCGCGCTCTCCGGCAAGGCATGAATCAAACCGCGGCCGCTTTCGCTGGACAAGATGTTACGGCCCTTTTTATATAAAAACCCCCGCTTGAACAATAATTCGATGATACCGGCCCGGGTGGCTTCGGTACCCAGCCCATCGGTGGCCCGCAGGATTTTTTTCAACTCCTTATCCTGCACGAACCGGGCGATACCGGTCATAGCGGACAATAAAGTCGCGTCATTAAAGGGCCTGGGCGGCTGCGTTTCCCTGGACACCACCTCTCCCGACTCGCATAACAATTCATCGCCTTTTTTCACCACCGGCAGCGGCGTACCGTCGTTCTCCTCATCGCGCTCTTTTGCCCCGAGCAGGGTACGCCAACCGGCATCCGCCAGAAAACGGGATTTAGCCACAAACTTGCCGCCGGCGATGTCCAGATTAATGATACAGCGTCGAAATACCGCATCGGCGCAAAACTGCATAAGGTATTGACGGCAGACCAGTGCGTAGATTTTTTTCTCATCGTCGCTCAGAGCGATTTTGCCACTGCGCGCGGTGGGGATGATGCCATGGTGCGCATCCACCTTTTTATCATCCCAACAGCGATTTTTTTGCGTCGTATCCAATGTCGCCTGGGCCATCAGCTCCGGCATATGCGCATTGATAGCGTTCAGCACCCCCTGCCGGCCGGAAAAATGCTCTTCCGGCAGATAGCGGCAATCGGAGCGGGGATAGGTAATCAATTTGTGGGTTTCATAGAGCCGCTGGCACATATCCAATACCTGCTGTGCGCTCATGCCGTGGCGTTTTGCCGCTTCGATTTGCAACACAGACAGGGAAAACGGCAGCGGGGGCGTTTCTGACTCCCGTTTATCCTGAAAGAGCGTAACGACGGCCGGTTGTCCGGCAATGCGGGATACCACATGATCCGCCAGCGGCCGGTGGAGCAGCCGCCCCTCCTCATCCTGATAGGATTCGCAGGCTTCACTCGGCACCCAGAGCGCGATGAACCGTTCCTGTGACGGTGTCACAATATGTGCTTTGACTTCAAAAAATGTCTTCGGCACAAAATTTTCGATTTCCTCATCGCGGCGGACCACCAGCCCCAGTACCGGCGTTTGTACCCGTCCGACGGACAGCACTCCCTGGTAGCCGGCGTTGCGGCCCAGCAGAGTATAGGCGCGGGTCATATTGATACCGTACAACCAGTCGGCCCTGGCGCGCGCCAGGGCCGATACGCATAACGGCACAAATTCCCGGTTTTCCCGCAGGCGGCTTACCGCTTTGCTTACCGCCGCCGGATTCAGATCGTTCACCAGGCAACGTTTGGCGTTACGGCGCTTTTCATCGTCCAGCGCCAGATAATCCAGCACCTCATCCACCAGCAATTGCCCTTCGCGATCGGGGTCGCCGGCATGAATGACTTCCGACGCCCCGGCCAGCAGCCGTTTGACCACATTCAACTGTTTCAATACCGAGGGACGGGGCTGTAGCTGCCATTTGTCCGGCACAATGGGCAAATCCGCCAGGGACCAGCGGGCATAGCGTCCGTCATAGGCGTCGGGCTGGGCCTGTTCCAGCAAATGTCCGATACACCAGGTCACCATATGATCCTGGCCGCAGGCGATGAACCCGTCGCCCCGGCGATGGGGCTGCGGCAGCACGTCGGCGATGGCCCGCGCCAAACTTGGTTTTTCAGCGATAAAAAGCTGCATTTCTCACCCTGGAAAGAAATTGTTACTGAAAATTTTACGCTCTCCGGGTCAGAAATGACGGACAAAAGGCTCGGTTTCAGGAGGTAATATGGTGGTGGATGCCTTCAGCTGCGGCGTGCCTAGATAAAGAAATCCGACGATTTCATCCTGCTCGCGACAGCCGAAAGCCGCTTTAACATCCGGCTGGGTCGCCCATAGGCCGGTGCGCCAGATACCGTTGAAGCCCTGGGCCAATGCCGCCATCTGCATCGCTTGCACCGCGCAGCCGGCGGAGACTACCTGTTCCCAGCGGGGGACCTTGGTTTGGGTATCGCACCAGGCCAAAACCGCTATAATCAGCGGAGCCCTGAAAGGCGCTTGCCTGGCTTTTTCGACGCCCTTTTCATCCATTTTCGCGCCTAGGGCGGACTGGTACAGCAGTTCGCTCAGCCGCGTGCGGCCTTCGCCTTCGATAATGACAAAACGCCAGGGCTGCAATGTGCCATGATCCGGCGCACGCATACCGGCACGGATGATATTATCCAGTACGGTGCCTGCGGGGCAGGTTCAGCCAGCCGAGATGCGGAACGGCGATTTAGCAAAAGTTCTAATGCATCCATTACTTACTCCCGATGTTATTCATGCTTATAACGTTAACATACGGCCGCCGACGGTAACAGCATGACGCTTTTAAACCGAATTTTTATCTTTTTTCATGCTGACATTTAGCGGGCGGATCTTTAGGATACCTGACAATGAACTGATATCGCCATTATGAGCGAATAATGACCCGTTCACGCGTTGATCGCCGGCGCCATGGTTAAATTTTACAATACGAATCCTGCACTAGGTTGTTTTATGGAGAGCACATGCGCACATTGTGGCGAATAATATCCAGCCCGTTTCGTTGGGCCTGGCGTTTGTTGAATTTTATCCGCGAATTTATCCTTAACCTTTTTCTGATTTTTATCATCGTCATCTGTGTCGGTATCTACCTGCAGGTGCACCGATCCGCGCCGGAACCGGGCAAAGGCGCGCTGCTGGTGGATCTTACCGGCGTGGTGGTTGAAAAACCTTCGATGAACAATAAATTCCGCCAGATTGGCCGTGAACTATTAGGCGCTTCCAGTAACCGTTTGCAAGAGAATTCCCTGTTTGATCTGGTGAATCTGCTGCGGGCGGCCAAAGAAGATCAGAACATTACCGGCCTGGTGCTTTCCTTGAAGGATTTCGCCGGGGCGGACCCCACTTCGCTGCAATATATCGGCAAGGCGCTGCTTGAGTTCCGCGACAGCGGCAAGCCCATTTTTGCCGTGGGGGACAGCTACAATCAGTCACAATACTTTTTGGCCAGTTTCGCCAATAAAATCTATCTGACGCCGCAGGGCGCGGTGGATCTACACGGCCTGGCCACCAATAATCTCTACTACAAAAGCCTGCTGGATAAATTGAAGGTTAACACGCATATTTTCCGCGTGGGCACCTATAAATCAGCGGTGGAACCTTTCCTGCGCGACGACATGTCGCCGGCGGCCCGAGATGCGGATAGCCGTTGGCTGGGCCAGATATGGGCGCATTATCTCGATACCGTCGCCGCCAACCGGCAGATTACGCCACAGCAGCTGTTCCCCGGCGCGCCGGCGATGCTGGCGGATCTGAAAGCCGTCGACGGGGATACCGCCCAGTTTGCCCTGCACAATAAATGGGTGGATACCGTGGCGTCCCGTTATGCCATCGAAACCGAGCTAACTAAGACCTTCGGATGGAACAAGCAGAAAAAGGCCATAAATGCCGTCAGCATGTATGATTATCAGATGCAGAAGCCATCGGAAAAAGGCGAACAGATCGCGGTTATTTTTGCCGACGGCGCCATTATCGACGGACCGGAAACCCCCGGGTCGGTAGGCGGCGATACCACCGCCGGTCAGATTCGCGATGCCCGGCTCGATCCACACATCAAGGCTATTGTATTTCGCATCAACAGTCCCGGCGGCAGCGTCAGCGCTTCGGAACTGATACGTTCGGAACTGGAAGCGGCCCGTGAATCCGGCAAGCCGGTTGTGGTGTCCATGGGCGGCATGGCCGCTTCGGGGGGGTATTGGATTTCCACCCCGGCCAATTACATCATTGCCGCCCCCAGCACGCTTACCGGCTCCATTGGTATTTTCGGCGTCATCAATACCTTCGAAGATACGCTGGGCAGCATCGGCGTGCATACCGACGGGGTGTCCACCTCGCCGTTGGCGGATTTGTCAGTTACCAAAGCCCTTCCGCCGGAGTTCTCACAAATGATGCAGTTGAACATCGAGAACGGTTATAGAAACTTTATCACCCTGGTGGGTAAAGCCCGCAACAAGACGCCGGAAGAGGTGGACAAAATCGCCCAAGGGCATGTCTGGATCGGTAGCGATGCCAAAACCAACGGACTGGTGGATCAACTGGGGGATTTCGACGATGCCGTGGCGAAAGCCGCCGAATTGGCCAAATTGAAGCAATATCACCTCAATTGGTATATCGAAGAGCCCAGCCTTATTGATCTGGTTTTATCGCAAACCAGCGCTTCGATTTACGCCCGTCTCCCGGCGACCATCCAGGCCTGGCTGCCCGCGCCGTCCGGCCAGATAGCCGCACTATTTTCCGCCCAGCCGGGTTTGCTGACCAACCTGAACGATCCGCAAAACCGTTATGCCTATTGCCTGTCTTGCGGCGACATTCAATAAGCGGCCATCGCCGGCGGCCGTCAATGCCGCCGGCACCCTAGGCCATGGGGCTGGTGTTATTGCTCCGTGGCCGTATAATTGAGGCTATACACTAAATAATTCACCTTGCAGGTAAGCCAAAGCACCTGCAAGGTGAAAGATGACGGGTATATCGCCCCGTGAGAGGCCGTGCCTTTCCCCATGCAAAAAAAATCCATTTATGTCGCCTATACCGGCGGTACCATCGGCATGCAGCGCTCTGATAACGGCTATATACCGGTATCGGGCCATTTGCAGCGCCAGTTGGCGTTGATGCCGGAATTCTATCGCCCGGAAATGCCCGATTTTACCGTTCATGAATACGCCCCGCTGATTGATTCCTCCGATATGACGCCAAACGACTGGCAGCATATCGCCCAGGACGTGGCGGAACACTATGAGAACTATGACGGTTTTGTCATCCTGCACGGCACCGACACCATGGCCTTCACCGCCTCGGCGCTGTCGTTTATGCTGGAAAACCTGGCCAAGCCGGTCATTGTCACCGGATCCCAGATCCCCCTGGAGGCGCTGCGCTCAGACGGCCAGACCAATTTGCTCAACGCGCTATACCTGGCGGCCCATTATCCGGTAAACGAGGTCAGCCTGTTTTTCAACAACAAGCTGTTTCGCGGCAACCGTACCACCAAAGCCCATGCGGATGGTTTTGACGCCTTCGCCTCCCCCAACCTGCCGCCGCTGTTGGAAGCGGGTATCCATATTCGTCCCGTGGCGCCGCCGCTGCCCCACCGCCCCGGCGCCGAACTGATTCTTCATCCCATCACCCCCCAGCCGGTGGGTGTGGTGACGCTCTATCCGGGCATTTCCGCCGATGTAGTGGGCAATTTCCTGCGACAGCCGGTAAAAGCATTGATTCTGCGATCCTATGGCGTCGGCAACGCGCCACAGCATCCGGCGTTGCTGGATGAGCTGCGGCAGGCGGTAGCGCGCGGCAGCGTCGTGGTGAATCTCACCCAGTGCTTCTCCGGCCGGGTGAATATGGGCGGCTATGCCACCGGCAACGCTCTGGCGCGATCGGGCGTTATCAGCGGCTTCGATATGACGGTTGAAGCGGCGCTGACCAAACTGCACTATTTGCTCAGCCAATCGCTCCCGGCCGATGAGATCCGGCACATCATGCAACAGGATTTGCGCGGCGAGCTGACCGGCGATGATATAAGCGGAGAAACAGCATGAAACAGGCTTTGCTGCTGATTGATTTGCAAAATGACTTTTGCCCGGGCGGCGCTCTGGCGGTTCCCGAAGGCGATAAAGTCATTGCGGTGGCGAATCGAGCCATAGCGTTCTGTCGCCGGGAAGACATACCGGTCGTGGCATCACTGGACTGGCATCCGTCAAATCACGGCAGCTTTGCCGTGAACTCCGGCGGACGGGTGGGTGAAATCGGGCTGCTGGATGGTCTGTCCCAGGTATGGTGGCCGGTGCATTGCGTACAGGATACCACCGGGGCGCAGTTGCATCCCGAACTGGATGCAGAAGGCATCCGCCGCCGCATCTATAAAGGCCGTCAGGCCGGCATCGACAGCTACAGCGCTTTTTACGATAACGGTCATCGAGCCCAAACCGAGCTGCACGCCTATCTGCAGGCCCAAGGAATCCATAGCCTCTCCATCATGGGCCTGGCGACGGATTATTGCGTGAATTATACCGTGCTGGACGCCCTCTCGCTGGGCTACGCCGTGGATGTTATCTTAGACGGCTGCAGGGGCGTGGACCTTCATCCCGGCGACAGCGCCAGGGTATTGGAAGAGATGCAGCGCCTCGGAGCGGGACTTATCACCCTGGCAGAGTTCACCGCCGGATGCTGAAGGCCGGGTGGTAGACATCTGCGGTGCCGGATCGCCGCGATACCCGTCCCTGCCCGCGCCACGCCGAATCGCTACCTATGCAGGCATGCCCTAACCGCGTTTATCCGGCTTGAACCGATACAAAAGCAGAACCGCGCCTCATTAATCCGGCTTGGCTCGAAAAATCTCCGGCGGCTCGCCGGTGAATTCCGCCAGCAGTTCCCGCTTGCTTTTCATTACAATGCTGCCGTCGGTACCGATGCTCATATGCTCCGGCCGGTGATTGTTTCTGGCCTGCCAAAGCATGACTATTTGCAGGCAAAGCTCTTTTTGTTCTTCGGTAAGGCGAACGCCGTCAGGCCATTTTCCCAACTCCACCGCCGTCAACAGCCTCTGGTAGATTTCCGGGGTCAGGGTTGCCATTAGCGCGTCGACATCCATGAATTTCTCCTTAGGGGAATATCTGCAACATGAATAATTAGCTGAATCGTTAAAGCGATAAACTTGACAGAGTGTCAGCCGCTGATCTCTTCGCCATTGTCCTGGTCTTTGAAACGCAGGGAGGCGGAATTCACGCAAAAGCGGGCACCGGTAGGCTGCGGTCCGTCAGGGAAAACATGTCCCAAATGGGCATCGCAGGCGCCGCAACGGATCTCTACCCGGTGCATGCCGTGGGAGTCGTCATCCAGATAGCGGATGGCGGTATCGCTTACCGGCTCATAAAAACTCGGCCAGCCGCAGCCGGAGTCATATTTGCTTGCAGAATAAAACAGCGGCGCATTGCACACCAGGCAATGGTACTGCCCGGTCCGCTTGTTCTCCAGTAATTTACCGCTGTAGGGCGGCTCGGTGCCCCGCTGCTGCGTGACATACCGCTGCATTTCGGTCAATGAGTCCGTAGGCGGTCGTATCGATTCGTCGTTAGCCATAAGTGCGATTCCCGGACGGTTAATGGAATAAAGCGGGTCAAAACCGGCTCATTATAACAAATAATTAACAACATCGGAGACATTTTTAGCTTAAACTAGGGAACGAGAAACAACGTGAGCGGCAAGTGTGATGAACATCACATTTAACTGACAGGTGCAGTTTTAATTGAGGTCGAACGACCTCATATTATTCGTAGCTGAGCAGGCAGCGGAACGAACGATTAACGTTCGAATGGTATTGTCGGGTTTGATTTGTAGCAACTATTGACACGATTCCGCTTGACGCTGCGTGAGGTTTTTGTAAATTTACAAGCAACCTTTTATTCACTAACAAATAGCTGGTGGAATATATGACTATCAAAGTAGGTATCAACGGTTTTGGCCGTATCGGCCGCATTGTTTTCCGTGCTGCGCAGGAACGTGACGATGTGGAAATCGTCGGAATCAACGACCTGTTAGATGCTGACTACATGGCTTACATGCTGAAGTATGATTCAACCCACGGCCGTTTCAACGGCACCGTGGAAGTCCAGAATGGCCATCTGGTTGTTAACGGTAAAACTATCCGTGTTACCGCAGAGAAAGATCCGGCTAACCTGAAATGGGGCGAAATCGGCGTCGATGTAGTCGCAGAAGCCACCGGTATCTTCCTCACCGACGAAACCGCTCGTAAGCATATCACCGCCGGCGCAAAGAAAGTGGTGTTGACCGGTCCTTCCAAGGACAATACCCCGATGTTCGTCATGGGCGTCAACCACAAGTCCTATGACGGCCAGGATATCGTTTCCAACGCCTCATGTACTACCAACTGCCTGGCCCCGCTGGCTAAAGTGCTGAACGACAAATTCGGCATCGTCGAAGCCCTGATGACTACGGTCCATGCCACCACCGCTACCCAGAAAACCGTTGACGGCCCGTCCCACAAAGACTGGCGCGGCGGCCGCGGCGCATCCCAGAACATTATTCCGTCCTCTACCGGCGCGGCTAAAGCGGTGGGTAAAGTTATCCCTGAGCTGAACGGTAAACTGACCGGTATGTCATTCCGTGTTCCGACGCCGAACGTGTCCGTAGTGGATTTGACCGCTCGCATCGAAAAAAGCGCAACTTATGAAGAAATCTGCGCCGCGATGAAAGAAGCGTCCGAAGGCGAACTGAAAGGCATCCTGGGCTATACTACCGATGATGTCGTCTCTACCGATTTCAACGGTGCAAAACTGACTTCCGTATTTGATGCCAAAGCCGGTATTGCTTTGAACAAGACCTTTGTCAAACTGATATCCTGGTACGATAACGAAACCGGTTACTCCAATAAAGTGCTGGATCTGATTTCCCATATCGCCAAGAAATAATTGCCGATAGCAAATATGTATGGGGCGACAGCGATGTCGCCCTTTTTATTTGATCCGTTTCCTCATTTCAATAGGGCCCGAAAATGTACGACACTCTTTTTGCGTTACCCGTTAAAGAACAGCTTTCTTCATCGGTCAGCCTGCGCCAATTGGATCAACTGCCGGTCATCGTTATCGATCATCCCTGGTTCGGGCGGCGGTCACGTTACAGGGCGCACATCTTATCGCCTGGCAACCCGCCGGCGAGGAAGCGGTTTTATGGCTGAGCGAAGCCAGTGCGTTCAAAGACGGCGTGGCCATTCGCGGCGGCATCCCTATCTGCTGGCCCTGGTTTGGCAAAGTAGCCAGCCCGAATCACGGCTTTGCGCGTATTTTGCCCTGGCAGCTAAGCGAACATCACGAAGACGAGGGTCAGGTCAGGTTAACCCTGACGCTGCATGACAGCACCGCCACCGAACAGTATTGGCCGAAACCCTTTACCCTGACGGCAAAATATGTCCTTGGCAAGACCTGTAGCGTCGAACTTGAGGCTCAGGGGGATTTCCAAAACACCACTGCCCTGCACAGCTATTTCAATATCGGCGACATTACCCAGGTCAAAATCAGCGGCTTAGGCGATAGCTATATTGATAAAGTCAAAGACGGCATCACCGCGCAGCAAAAAGGCGAGCTGGGGTTCAGCGGGGAAGAAGTGGACCGGGTTTATACCCATCCTGAATCGGTTAGCCAGATCCACGATCCGCTGCTTAAACGGATTATTGAGATTCACCACCACAATCACAGCGACGTGGTGGCCTGGAATCCCGGTGCCGCGTTAGCGAAGCAAATAGGCGATATTACCGATGAAGGTTATAAAACCTATGTCTGCGTCGAGACCGCGCGCGTCAACGACCCGCTGGCGGCCACCGCCTCCGCCCCGGCCCGTTTGTCCACGGTGATCAGCCTGCGCAAGGCATAATGGCAGGACGGCATGGCGTTGGAAAGCGTAGCGCAGGATCTGTCGTCACGCTGCCGCCAATCTGAATAAGGCACTGGTTGCAGTGGGAAATAGTCATTGCAACCAGGCTGCGCTTCATGGCTGAATTACCCCGCCGCCCGCGCCAACAATAGGTGTCCCCGTTTTGTCAGGTTCCCGTTTTTGTCTACATAATGCCGCCAGCGACAAAGGGTCAGGCCTCGTGTTTTGACATACCCTTTCTGTCCGCCGGAGGCCCAGCGCAGCTCTTCGGACATTCCCACCCAGGCACGCACGTTCGACGCCAGCAGTTTTTCATCCATTGGGGCGGCGGCCTGCGCCATCAGCCTGTTGCCACGATTCGTCAGCCGTCCGGTTGCCCCGATGTACCGACGCAGCTCCCGGTAAGCCACTCCTTCTTCTTTGGCGAAGCGGGCCATTTCACCCCGTGGCAAAGCACCCTTTCCCGTTAGGGCGCTCCAGCGCAGGACTATGTTTGTTATGTCCTTTTTACCGAAATGCTCGTTCGCATACAATTTAGTCGAGAACGTGACCTCCGGCGGAGTTTCAACACTGGCAGCGGGGGGGATACAATGCGAGAGCACCAGCAATGGCATATAACGCATCAGAGAGGGAAAGGGCCATGCCGTTTCCCGCATGATCAGGTTAGTATATTCCGCCGCGCCGGCCCAGCACTCAGCCTCGTTGGCGTTGAAATTTTGCAGAAGCGCCCAGACCATTTGAGACAGCAGAATCTGCAGCGCATTGGATACATCGTGCCCTTTAACCGGATAACATGTTTGCTGGCGTCCGCTACCACCCCGCATAAAGACGAACTCCGCCTTTGGCAGGCCCTGAAATGAGGGCGTAATGCCTTCTTGAAGCAATACTTGCCAGCGCTCGGGGGCGCCCCCCTTCTCCAGAACAACTTTCCAATGATTAAAAAGCCGCCGAAACGTCCGGCTGAGCCGGTATATTTCCATTAACGGCTCTTTCACCAAGGTTTCAATTACCGGCTCAGCAGGTAAAAAAAATTTATCATAGAGGGCGAGAGAAGCGATGATCCGCTCTTCTCCCCGTGCAATGAGATCCAATTGACGCCGCAGGTCCGAGGGATTGCGCGCCTGCAGATCAAGTACTTCATCTTTTGGATAGCGCCTTGCCATCGCTCTTGCGTACGCTTCGGTATCCCAAGAAGGAATACCCGATGGAAGCTGGACGGTACGGGGGCTGTAAGAGGACAGACCGTTCAAAATTGAAAGCATATCTCACCGTTTTTCATCCTTGTTCGGCACCTAGTTCTTATCCTGTTACCTTAACGTTTAATGCTATAAGTTGCGTTTGATTTTCCGTTAATTAAATATTTCATCAAAGGGCAGGAATAAAGCGTCAGCGCCGCGCGGGACCGCGCGGCGGATTGAGGTCGATGGTGACGCCCGCGGCGCGAAGGAGCGGGCGCGACAGAGGATCAAACGATATCGAGATGTGTTTTTCGCTTGGGTGCCGGAAAAGCTTCATCCAGCGCCTGTAGCTGGCGGGGGCTTAATTCTATGCCCAGCGCCCCGGCATTTTCCTGAACGTGGGCCTCGCTGCCGGCTTTGGGTATGGCAATCACTCCGGGTTGACGTATCACCCATGCCAGCAATACCTGTGCAACCGTTACCTCCAGTTCCTGGGCAACGGACAATACCGCCGGGCTATCCATTAGACCGTTACGCAGTTTCCCGGCCTGCGCCAGGGGGCAATAGGCCATTACCGGCAGTGACTTTTGCTGACACCAGGGCAGCAGGTCATATTCGATGCCCCGGGAAGCGAGGTGGTATAAAACCTGATCGGTCATGCAGGCGGTTCCGCCGGGCAACGACCACAGTTCCCGCATATCCGACAAATCCAGGTTGGAGACACCCCAGCGTTTGATTTTTCCCGCCTGCTGTAAATGTTCCATGGCGGTTATGGTATCGGCCAGGGTATATTCCCTCGCCAGTGCAATAAATAAAGATCGATAACATCGGTTTGCAGGCGGCGCAGGCTGTTTTCACAGGCGGTGACGGCTTTCTGCCCCCGGCGTTCTGCGGGTAGACCTTGGACACCAGAAAGACCTCGTCCCGCCTGCCGCGAATGGCTTGGGCCACTACTCTCCGCCCCGCCGTCGGCATACATCTCGGCGGTATCAATTAATGTCAGTCCATGATCGAGACCAAATTGTATCGCGCGCGCTTCCTGCGCCATATTGCCGGACCGTTCCCCATATACCACGTGCCTTGGCCAATGGCGGGCACGGAATATCCGTCGGGAAAAATCACCTGTTTCATGGTTATAGGCCCTCCTGTTCTCATGAATCACGGTAATCGCACTCTTTGATGCAATAAACTTTAAACGCTTTATAATGGGGCAATGTCTGCACTATATTAGAAGCGATAGGTCAATCCGACCCCCACTGTGGTTGTGGAATTGGCGTTTACCATCGGACTATCTTTAACTTCACCATTCAAGCGGGCATACCGGGCCACCAGCGAGGCGCGCCAGCTATCAGTCAAGGCGTAGACAGCGGTCATTTCCAGGTAAGGGGACCAGCCGTCATCGGCCTGGTATTCGTTTAAGCCGCTGCGCCGGGACTCATGCGGGCTGACGCCGAAGTAATAATCGTTTTGCTTGCCGCTGGCCCAGGCTGCCCCAATACCCGGCAAGAGCGTCAGCCTGTCAAAGGTAAATGGGTAGAGATAGGCTAAATCAGCGGTAAAGCCATTGCTTTCATTAAGGATATCACCGAGGTATTCGGTGCGGATAATTCCCCAACTGGCGTTGAATCGGTAGCGTAATCCGGCCATAGCGGTGGAACGGCGTTTATCCAGCTGTTTCATATAGCCGTAATCGTCATCGCCTGGCTTGAAACGGAAGGGGGAATAGGCTACGGCTAATGATAATTGATTTTGTTGATCTTTCCACAGGTAATAACCGGCGCTGAGCCCTTGCAGATAGACACTGTCGCCGTCGTAATTGATAAGAGGAAAAGGAAAGATCTTTCCATCTTCCCTTTATACGGAGAGGTAGAATAGAGCGCCGAAGCGCCCAAAGACCACGTGCCGGCTAAGGCAGTCGGCACATAGAGCGCCACCGCAGCGGCTATAGCCCTATTTTAAACGTGTTACTTTTCACGATGTAAGTTTCCCTTAATGTAAAAAGCACAACGGCTACAACCAATCTAAATTAGAAGTGTAAAGTAAAGCCTTGGTCATTGTCGGTTATTTACAGAAACGAACAATTAACATCTAAATTATATCCTAATTTTCTATAAACTATAACGGAATCTGTTGACAGCCTCACAGACCGCGCCACAATGGGATCTGATAGATATTTCGGCAACTGAGTCATTGATATATCTTAAAAAGCGTTAACACTTAAATGACATTTCCAAGATGCCAACTAAACTTTATCTTAGAGAAAGATTTTACCTGAGAGCGGTTACGGCAAAGCGGCTACAAGTTGGCATAGTGGTTGCTGTACTCAGAAGGGATTTTTTTCAGGAGCCGCAAAATACCAATTTAGCTCCTTTTTAACCTGTGCTAATAACGAAGGACGGGCATCGCCATGAACATATTTGACCAGTATCGTCAGCGCTACGAAGCTGCCAAGGACGAAGAGTTCACCTTGCAGGAATTCCTGGCTATCTGCCGCCAGGATCGCAGCGCGTTCGCCAATGCGGCTGAGAGGCTTTTAATGGCAATCGGTGAGCCAGTTATGGTTGACACCGCTCAGGAACCGCCTCTCTCCCGGCTATTTTCCAACCGCGTTATCGCACGCTACCCTGCCTTCGAAGAATTTTACGGCATGGAGGAAGCCATTGAGCAAATTGTCTCGTATCTGAAACATGCCGCTCAAGGGCTGGAAGAAAAGAAACAGATTCTGTACCTCCTCGGCCCGGTGGGGGGCGGTAAATCCTCCCTGGCGGAACGCTTGAAGTCATTGATGCAGCGTGTGCCTATTTATATACTGAGCGCCAACGGCGAACGCAGCCCGGTGAATGATCATCCGCTCTGCCTGTTCAACCCGCTGGAAGACGCCAATATCCTGGAAAAGGATTATGGCATCCCCCACCGTTATCTCGGCACCATCATGTCGCCTTGGGCGGCCAAGCGCCTGCACGATTTCGGCGGCGATATCACCCGCTTCAGGGTAGTAAAGGTATGGCCGTCTATCCTTGAGCAGATCGCCATCGCCAAAACCGAACCCGGCGATGAAAACAACCAGGACATTTCCGCTCTGGTGGGCAAGGTGGATATCCGCAAACTGGAAGACCATGCCCAGAACGATCCCGACGCCTACGGTTATTCCGGCGCACTGTGCCGGGCCAACCAGGGCATCATGGAATTCGTGGAAATGTTCAAGGCCCCCATCAAGGTGCTGCATCCGTTGCTGACCGCCACCCAGGAAGGCAACTATAACGGCACCGAGGGCATTGCCGCCCTGCCGTTCAACGGTATCATCCTGGCGCATTCCAATGAATCGGAATGGGTACAGTTCCGCAATAATAAGAACAATGAGGCCTTCCTCGACCGTGTTTATATCGTCAAGGTGCCTTATTGCCTGCGGGTATCGCAGGAAATCAAGATTTATGAAAAACTTATCAGCAACAGTGAACTTGCGGAATCACCCTGCGCGCCCGGCACGCTTGAGACATTAGCGCGTTTTTCGATTCTGTCGCGCTTGAAGGAACCGGAAAACTCCAGCATTTATTCCAAAATGCGGATATATGACGGCGAAAGCCTGAAGGATACCGACCCGAAAGCAAAATCCTACCAGGAATACCGCGACTACGCGGGTGTGGATGAAGGCATGAACGGCTTATCAACGCGTTTCGCCTTTAAAATCCTCTCCAGGGTATTCAATTTTGATCACGGCGAAGTTGCCGCTAACCCGGTACACTTATTCTATATTCTTGAACAGCAAATTGAGCGTGAACAGTTCCCCCAAGATATTGCTGAAAAATATCTCGAACATTTAAAAGGGTACCTTATCCCCAAATATGCCGAATTCATCGGCAAGGAGATACAAACCGCTTATCTGGAATCTTATTCCGAGTACGGACAGAATATATTTGATCGCTACGTTTCTTATGCGGACTTCTGGATTCAGGATCAAGAATACCGCGATCCCGATACTGGCCAATTATTCGATAGGGAAGCATTGAATGCCGAACTGGAAAAAATTGAAAAGCCCGCCGGGATTAGCAACCCTAAAGATTTCCGTAATGAAATCGTTAACTTTGTCCTTCGCGCCCGCGCCAACAATAGCGGACGGAATCCGAATTGGACCAGTTATGAAAAGCTCCGTACCGTGATTGAGAAAAAAATGTTCTCAAACACCGAAGAGTTGTTGCCTGTTATTTCATTTAATGCGAAAACATCTACAGATGAGCAGAAAAAACACGACGACTTTGTGGATCGCATGATGGAGAAAGGCTACACCCGCAAACAGGTGCGCCTGTTGTGCGAATGGTATCTGCGGGTAAGGAAATCGTCTTAAACGCGGCGCTAAGACGCTGTCGTCCGGAGGAGATATATGGCCTACTTTATTGACCGACGACTTAACGGCAAAAACAAAAGCATGGTTAACCGCCAACGCTTTTTGCGCCGCTATAAGTCACAAATCAAACAGTCGATTGCCGGGGCCATCAACAAGCGTTCGGTTACCGATGTAGAGAGTGGGGAATCGGTATCGATTCCCAACACTGACATCAATGAGCCTTTTTTCCATCAGGGACGAGGGGGCATGCGTCACCGCGTGCATCCCGGCAATGATCACTTTGTCCAGAATGACCGTATAGAGCGCCCGCCAGGAGGCGGGGGTGGCGGCAGCGGACAGGGGAACGCCAGCCAGGACGGCGAGGGGCAGGATGAATTCGTCTTTCAGATCTCGAAAGACGAATACCTTGACCTGCTGTTCGAAGATTTGGCGCTGCCCAATCTGCAGAAAAATCAGCACAAGCAGCTTAATGAGTTCAAAACCCACCGCTCCGGCTATACCTCTACCGGGGTTCCGGCCAATATCAGCGTGGTGAGGTCGCTGCAAAATTCCCTGGTACGGCGTACCGCCATGACAGCGGGTAAACGGCGCGCTATCCGGGCCCTGGAAGAAGAGCTGGCGCTGCTGGCCAACAGCGAACCTGTGCAGCTGTTGGAAGAGGAGCGTATCCATAAGGAGATTGCGGAACTCAGGCAAAAAATCGCCAGGGTGCCTTTCATTGATACGTTTGATTTGCGCTATAAAAATTTTGAACGCCGGGCCGAGCCTTCCAGTCAGGCGGTGATGTTCTGTTTGATGGACGTTTCGGGTTCCATGGACCAGGCCACCAAGGACATGGCCAAACGCTTTTATATTCTGCTGTATCTGTTTCTCAGCCGGACCTATAAAAACGTGGATGTGGTCTATATTCGCCACCACACCCAAGCCAAGGAAGTGGATGAACATGAATTCTTTTATTCCCAGGAAACCGGCGGCACCATCGTTTCCAGCGCGTTGAAATTAATGGAGGAGGTGGTTAAAGATCGTTACAACCCGGCACAATGGAATATTTATGCCGCACAGGCGTCTGACGGCGATAACTGGGCGGATGACTCCCCGTTGTGTCATGAACTGCTGGCTAACAGGCTGTTGCCAATGGTGCGTTATTATAGCTATATCGAAATAACCCGGCGGGCGCATCAAACCTTGTGGCGCGAATATGAAGACCTGCAAGCCAAGTACAGTAACTTTGCCATGCAGCATATTCGCGATCAGGAAGATATTTATCCGGTGTTCCGTGAATTGTTTCACAAACAGGTAAACGAAAGATAACCGCACACTCATAAATCAGCCAGACAGCAGGCGGTTTCTGGCTGATTTCGGATACGGCGTCCCTTCCCCCGTCAAGCTCCATGGCCGGCTGCCATCGGCCCCTCCCACTTGGTTTCCTGGCGCACCTCTCGAATGGAAACACTGTCATCCTTTAGGATGATAAGTTTCCGCACGGTTGCGGCCGTTTTGCTTGGCCTCATACAGTGCGCTGTCGGCTCTGCGGATCAGGCGTTCATAATCCGGATGCCCGTCGAATACGCTCAGGCCCACGCTGACCGTCAGGTCGATTTTTTCGCCGGCGGTGGGATACGTCGGCCGACCGGCGATTTTTGCGCGAATCGAGTCGATAATCAGATTGGCCTGGTTTTCGGCTATCTCCACAAAAACCAGCATAAATTCCTCCCCGCCGTAGCGAAAGACATAATCGCTGCTGCGTACGCTTTCATAGAGGATCGCGGCGATATTTTTCAATGCCGCATCGCCGGCATCATGCCCGTATTTATCGTTGATTTTCTTGAAATAATCTATATCCAGCATGGCCACGACAAAGGACGTATTGGTACGCATGGCCAAGGCTATTTCCCGCCGAAGGATAGTGGGGATAAAACGCCGGTTCAGCAGGTTCGTGAGGATCTTTGCCATTTTCGAATTTCGCCAGCTCTTCAAATAACGAGGACAGGAGAGATGTCAATTTCATGATCCGATTACGCACGGTTCGTAACAACACATAGCGTTGTTCCGCTATGGCAATCATGTCGGGGTAAAGGTCTTGATAAATTCATCCGTACTGCCCAATAGCGCGGTAATTTCCGATACTTCATCCACCTGGGCAAAACATGCCTGCCTTTATGCTGGAACCATAATCCGAATTCCGATTCCTTCAGTTCCTGAATTTCGACGGCGGGGAGCCGGTGGCGACATTATAGATAAAGCGGTTTTCCCAATTCAGCAACGCGGCGAGTTGCCGTTCGCGCTCAACGTTAACGTTATCCAAGATCGAAAATAACCGATAATTTTCCTGATCCTGGTGGTGCTTTCATGGGTTCGGGAATAGGCGGTAGTCATGACTTCGATGGCGGTATCCATGGCAAGGAGCAAAACGCATGGCGTCATAACATAATGCCGGATCCATCTTTTCCCGCCGCAGCCGGCTGTAAAGGCTTTGTTTGACCCTGCGGGCGCCGCGGGCCACCAAATCAATAGGAATACCGATGCGGGCGTGGATATTCCCCACTTTACGCTGTTCGGCAATCAGTTCCGCCAGATCGGCGGTGGAACTGTTTAAAACCTGTCTAATCCAATTCAATAGCGTGGCATGCAAACGATCTTTCACCAGCTGGTTGGAAAGAAACAATCGAGCGTCGTCGTCATCCAGCATGTACGCATAAAAATCATCCACCAGCAGACTAATATCGTCGTCGGAAAGCGACTTTAATAACGAGTGGGCGGCAGCACCGGTGATGTCAATCAAGTCATGCCACTCGCTCATAATCAGCGCATCGTAATATTGCCCGTTTATTTTCATTGGCAGTCAATTTTAAGACTAATAATTTTCGTTGTTCTATAATAGCATAATTGAAGAACGGCTAAAGCCGTTAATGATGAGGACCGCTCGCACTTCCGGCGGTTTACAGCGACAAAAACATAATTTACAGCACAACAGGTTATGGTTTTCAGGGGTTACACGGCCGGAAATCCGCTAAATGGCCAAAAGCAGCCCTTTCATCCTCAACGACTTTTGTGTTAACGTTAAAAAGAGCCGGTTTTCTAGCCGGCATTGAAAGCGGCTTGACGCAGGTTTACTCCCTCCACAACTATGGCACGTCGACGCGGGAAAGCAGATTCAACGGGAAAATGGGCAATATCCCTCTCATTTTGCCACTGATGGCTAAAAACAGGGTTTCGTGTCAGTGTTGGCGGATCTGCCTGCTATTCTCTTTAGAAGAAGAGGGTTCGATAATTATTATAAAGACTGACTATTATAAAAAAAGGAGAGCGACGATTGGATAGCGGCACCATAATCAATTTATTTATTATCGGCTCTCTGCTGGTGGGCGGCAGTATATTGCTGAGTTCGTTCTCCTCGCGTCTGGGTATACCCATCTTGGTCATATTTCTCGCCATTGGCATGCTGGCGGGGGTGGACGGCATCGGCGGCATCGGCTTCGACAAGTCCCCGGTGGCCTATTTGATAAGTAGCCTGGCGCTGGCGGTGATTGTATTGGACGGGGGCATGCGCACACGCGCCACGTCTTTTCGCGTGGCTCTGTGGCCCGCCCTGTCGTTGGCCACGGTGGGGGTCATCATCACCGCCGGCTTGACCGGCATGGTCGCCGCCTGGCTGTTCAAGCTCAATCTTATCGAAGGGCTATTGATAGGGGCCATCGTCGGTTCGACGGATGCGGCGGCGGTGTTTTCGCTGCTGGGCAATAAAGGCCTCAATGAACGCGTCAGCTCAACCCTTGAGATTGAATCCGGCAGCAATGACCCGATGGCGGTCTTTCTTACCATTACCCTGATTGCGATGATTCAGCAGGGGCAAACTCATCTGAGCTGGATGTTCGTACTGCACCTCATCCAGCAATTTGGCCTGGGAGTATTGTTCGGTCTCGGCGGCGGCTGGCTGCTGCTGCAAACCATCAACCGCATTTCCCTGGCGGGAGGGCTTTATCCCCTGCTGGCGGTGAGCGGCGGCATCATGATCTTTGCCCTCACCACCGCCCTGGAGGGCAGCGGCATCCTGGCCGTCTATCTGTGCGGTTTTTTGTTGGGAAACCGGCCGATACGCAGCCGTCACGGTATTTTGCAAACCTTTGACGGCATGGCTTGGCTTAGCCAGATATGTATGTTCCTCGTGCTGGGACTGCTGGTGACCCCAAGTGATTTATGGGTTATCGCCATTCCGGCGTTACTGCTGTCGCTGTGGCTGATGCTGGTGGCCCGGCCGCTATCCATCCTGGTGGGTCTGTTGCCGTTTCGCAATTTCACGACCCGGGAACGGGTCTTTTTGTCCTGGGTCGGCCTGCGTGGCGCGGTTCCCATCATCCTGGCGGTCTTCCCCATGATGGCGGGCCTGGACAACGCCAAACTGTTCTTTAACGTCGCGTTCTTTATCGTGTTGATTTCGCTGCTGCTGCAGGGTACGTCCTTGGGCTATGCCGCCAAACTGGCCAAGGTAGTGGTGCCCCCCACCGCCTCCCCCATCAATCGCGTCGGGATGGATATCCATCCCGAAAACCCCTGGGAGCAGTTTATTTATAAGTTAGGCAGTGAAAACTGGTGCGTCGGCGCGGCATTGCGGGATATGAAAATGCCGAAAAACACCCGTATCGCAGCGCTTTTTCGCGATAATGTGCTGCTGCATCCCACCGGCAATACCCGTCTTAAAGAAGGAGATGTGCTGTGTGTCATCGGCCGCGAACGGGATTTGCCCGCGCTGGGCCGGCTGTTCAGCCAGTCGCCGCCGGTGGCGCTGGATCAGCGGTTTTTTGGGGATTTCATTCTGGAAGCCGATGCAAAACTCACCGATGTGGCGGCCATATACGGCTTGGACTTTGATGAAAAATATGAACAGGATCTCACCCTCGGCGAGTTTGTTCTGGACCTGCTTGGCGGCGGCGAACCGGTAGTGGGGGATAATGCCGTTTCTGAAGGGCTGGTGTGGACCATCGCGGAGAAAGAGGACCAGCGGGTCAATAAAATCGGTATCAAGATAATCGAGGAACAATAATCTCA
Source organism: Sodalis ligni (assembly GCF_016865525.2). NCBI lineage: Bacteria > Pseudomonadati > Pseudomonadota > Gammaproteobacteria > Enterobacterales > Bruguierivoracaceae > Sodalis > Sodalis ligni. The sequence continues at coordinate 3,398,916 of NZ_CP075169.1, forward strand.
GGAAAGGGACTCCGTTGCGGCGTAGACTTCAGCCAGCACGCGCATCGCCACCTGCAAATCCGACTCCGCCACCTTGTCCAGGATCTCTTCCCCCAGCGCATCCGCTTCGCTGCGGACCTTTTCATATAACGCCCTGCCGTCCGCCGTCACCACCAGTAATTTTTTTCGCCGGTCGGCGAGCGTAGGCACGCGTTGTACCAGGCCGGTTTTCACCAGCCGGTCCACCATGGTAACAATAGTAGCCCCCTCCACGCCAAGAAATTGCGCCAGTTCGCTTTGAGATAAGGGCGTTTGCGCGCCGGCGATGGCGGCCACCGCCACCCAGCTCGCCTGGCTTAAGCCGAGATATTTCAGGCGGCGATCAATGGCCATCCGCAGCGCACGGGAGGTAAGATGTAATAACCTTGAGAAATTTTTGTATTCAGTATTCATCAGCAGAAAATAAATTTAGTCATAATATGACAAAAATTAACACATTTTCACCGGCATGACCATTGGCCAGTGGGTACATACCATACAGAGCCCCCCGGTCCGCAACGACTCAAGCCATGGTAGGCTCGACGCCGGGCCGGAAACCTTCGATGTAACGCGCGACGGAGAGATCGTCGAAGGGAATATCGGGCGTCCGGCCACTGATGATATCCGCCAGCAAACGCCCCGAACCGCAGGCCATGGTCCAGCCGAGAGTGCCGTGGCCGGTGTTCAGGTAAAGATTAGCGAACGGGGTTTTGCCGACAATCGGCGTTCCGTCGGGGGTCATCGGCCGCAATCCGGTCCAAAAGGTCGCCTGCTGTATATGTCCGCCGCCGGGGAACAAATCCCGCACCACCATTTCCAGCGTATCCCGCCGCGCCTTGGCCAACTCGGTGTTGAACCCGACTATCTCCGCCATGCCTCCCACCCGGATCCGCTTATCGAAACGGGTAATGGCGATTTTATAGCTCTCATCCAAGACCGTAGACACCGGAGCGGCCCGTTCATCCGCCAGGGGAATGGTCAGGGAATAGCCTTTCAGGGGATAAACGGGAATAGACAGGATATGGCGCAGCATGGCGGTGGAGTATGAACCCAGCGCCATGACATAGGCATCCCCCTGCATTACCTCGCTGCCGCACTTGACGCCGGTTATCCTGCCGCCGGAGCTAAGCAGGCCGGTAATATCGCAGCCGTAGCGGAATTCCACACCCAGATCCGCCGCCATTTTTGCCAGGCGCTGCGTGAACAACTGACAATCGCCGGTTTCATCATTGGGCAGCCGCAGGCCGCCGGTCAGCTTATGCGCTACGCCGGCCAAGGCGGGTTCAACGGCGGCCAACTGCCGGGATTCCAACAATTCGAACGGTACCCCTTCGTCGCGCAGCACCGCGATATCCTTGGCAGCACTGGCAAATTGCTGTTCGGTACGAAAAATTTGCAGCGTTCCGCCCTGGCGGCCTTCGTATTGGATGCCGGTGTCGGTGCGCAGGGCTTTCAGGCAATCGCGGCTGTATTCCGCCAAGCGCACCATCCGGCTTTTATTAATATAATAATGGCGGCTATCGCAGTTGCGCAGCATTTGCCACATCCAGTGGAGCTGATGATTGGTGCCGTTAAGGCGGATGGCCAGGGGAGCATGGCGCTGGAACATCCATTTTATCGCCTTCAACGGTACACCGGGCGCGGCCCAGGGCGCGGCATAACCGGGAGAAATCTGGCCGGCGTTGCCGGCGCTGGTTTCCAGCGCCGAACCGGGCTGTCTTTCAAGCACCATAACGTCATGCCCCGCACGGGCAAGATACCAGGCGCTGGCGACGCCGATCACACCGCTTCCTAAAATGATAACCCGCATTGTCAAGTGTCCCTTTTCGAATTCAACAGCAGAAGAGTCGCAATAGAAAGATAAGCCCCGGTCCAGGCCGCGTCCCGCAGGCCGTCAAAACCATGCGCTGGTTCACAATTCATTAGATACTCAGCGGCAATGCCATTTCAAGGACTAAATCGGGATATTCAATACCGTCCGGTTGTGCTCTGAAATGCATACAAAAAAATCGCAATTATTTTCATGCTAATACTGTGTCGGGCGCCGCGTAAATTTCATCTTGCACTAGGATTAATAATAAGCCAGCATGATGATGTACTGTCTGTAACGATGAGGTGCGCTGATGACGATTTCCATTGATGAACGTTTAAAGGATTCCACTTGTCTTAGCGATGGACCCGACTGGACATTTGAGCTATTACAGGAGTATTTGGACGAGATTGACCGGGTGGCTAAACTCTATCGGCTGGATACGTATCCACATCAGATAGAAGTCATTACCTCGGAACAAATGATGGATGCTTACTCCAGTGTCGGTATGCCGATTAATTATACCCATTGGTCATTCGGCAAGAAATTTATCGAAACGGAACAACGTTACAAACAGGGTCAGCAAGGGCTGGCATATGAAATTGTCATTAATTCCAACCCCTGCATCGCCTATTTGATGGAAGAAAATACCATGACCATGCAGGCGCTGGTGATTGCCCATGCCTGTTACGGCCATAATTCCTTCTTTAAAAATAATTATTTGTTTCGCAGCTGGACCGACGCCAGTTCCATTGTGGATTACCTGATTTTCGCCCGTAATTACATCACTAAATGTGAAGAGCGATACGGCGTCGAACAGGTGGAACAGCTGCTGGATTCCTGCCATGCCTTAATGAACCACGGCGTGGATCGTTACAAACGGCCGCAGAAAATTTCCCTGGAGGAAGAGAAATCCCGGCAGAAAAGCCGAGAAGCCTATTTGCAAAGCCAGGTCAACGATCTTTGGCGTACCCTGCCCCGCCGGGATAAAGAGGAATCTCCCGCCGAAGCCAGCCGCTATCCCCATGAGCCGCAGGAAAACCTGCTGTATTTCATGGAGAAAAACGCCCCCTTGCTGGAACCTTGGCAGCGGGAAATTTTGCGTATCGTCCGTAAAGTCAGCCAATACTTTTATCCGCAAAAACAGACCCAGGTCATGAATGAGGGTTGGGCCACATTCTGGCACTACACCATTCTCAACCATCTCTACGATGAGAAAAAGGTGACCGACCGGTTCATGTTGGAATTCCTTCACAGCCACACCAACGTGGTGTATCAACCGCCGTACAACAGTCCCTATTACAGCGGCATCAACCCGTACGCACTGGGATTTGCCATGTTCCAGGACATCAAGCGTATCTGCCAGTCGCCGACGGAAGAAGATCGCCATTGGTTCCCGGATATCGCCGGCAGCGACTGGCTGGAAACCCTGCATTTCGCCATGCATAACTTCAAGGATGAAAGTTTTATCAGCCAATTCCTGTCGCCGAAAATCATGCGGGATTTCCGTCTGTTTACCGTGTTGGACGACGATCATAACAATTACCTGGAAATTGCCGCCATCCACAATGAAGACGGCTACCGGGCGGTACGGCAGGAACTCTCTTCCCAGTACAATTTAAGCAATCTCGAACCGGATATTCAGGTCTGGAATGTGGATTTGCGCGGCGACCGCTCGCTGACTCTGCGCTATACGCCGCAAAATCGCGCGCCGTTAGCAAAAAACCGTCGCGAAGTGATGAAGCATATTCATCGGCTGTGGAGTTTTGATGTGTATATGGAACAGCTTAATGAAGACGGAAATGTGGAATTGATTGAGCGTTGTCCCGCGCGCAACTTACCCTTGTGATATCTTATCCCCTACAGAAACCCGGTGAAGGTCGGTCACGGCCTTCACACCCTTCTTCGGAATGATGCCGGCTCAGCGTCCGGCTTCGGCGATATCATGGGGTATGGAGGACTGCATGCTGTTCCAGATGGCCCCGCTCTCATTGCCGTAATGACGCACCAGATCAATAACCTGATCATATAATCCTTCCCGGCACAGGGCGGAAAGACGGGTGTAAAAATTGCGAGCCAGCTCGCGGGCCTGGGGATTGGAAAAATAATAGCGCCCTACCCGCAGGTATAACCCCCTCAGTCCGTTGAAAATCAGGCCGTATATAGGATTGCCGGAGGCAAAAGCCAATTCATGAAAAATGCGGTAATCCATTTCGGTGAAGGCATCGGCCTGATCTTCCAGATTTGCCGCCTGCGCCAGAACAAGCTGCGCTTTATCGGGATAAAACCGTATCGCCATGCGAATGAATATCGAGGCGATATTGGTGCGTACCGACAATAAATTATCAATGAGCTGCGGAACGCTGTCATGATCGAGGCGGGCCAGCGTCTCGAGAATATTCAGGCCCGAGGTTTCCCAGACGTTGTTTACCCGGGTCGGTTTACCATGCTGAATGGTCAGCCAACCGTCCCGGGCCAGCCGTTGCAGCACTTCCCGCAAAGTGGTCCGCGTAACGCCAATCACATCTGAAAGTTCTCGTTCCGCGGGCAGGATGGATCCCGGCGGGAAACGATTATTCCATATGCTTTCAATAAGATACTCTTCCGCGAAACCGGCGGGACTTTGCGCCTTGATAACCATAATAGTATGTTCCGTGCAGCATGCGTAAGTAAGCTAAAACGGGCTAATCATAGCAGATAGCGTCAAGCTGATATAGGGAGATGAAGGGACTTAAGGTAAAACCTTGTCGGTGATGGCAATAACGAGGCATATTTGTCACCTTATGATTAATTTTGATAATGTTTTCTTTAAACATAATACCTGTATCAGCTTCAGATTACGTTAAGAGACCTCGCAAAATATCACTTAAGATGAATTCTTAATGACAAGAGTTTCAATGAAAACGAAACAAGCTGGAGAACGAATCGTACTTTACTTAAAAAAGAGGCTGGCATCTGTCATTAATTGATTTAAACTGCGTGTTTACAAGCAACTGGCCTGGATAATAATATATGTTGCAATTTCTCAACCGCTGCTCGCGAGGTCGTGGCGCCTGGATATTGATGGTGCTTACTGCCCTGGCGTTGGAGCTGGTGGCGCTTTATTTTCAGCATGTGATGTTATTAAAACCCTGTGTGTTATGCATTTATCAAAGGGTTGCTCTTTATGGCGTCATGGGGGCGGGGATCATCGGCGCCATAGCGCCGGCCACGCCGTTACGCTACGGTGCATTGATTATCTGGTTGTACAGCGCTTGGGAAGGCTTGAAACTGGCTATGAAGCATACTGATATCCAGTTGAACCCCTCACCGTTCGTCACCTGCGATTTTTTTGTCAGTTTTCCCTCGTGGCTGCCCCTGGACAAATGGCTGCCGTCGATTTTCAGCGCCACGGGCGATTGCGCCGTCCGCCAATGGCATTTCATGTCGCTGGAAATGCCGCAATGGATGATCGTGATCTTCGGCGCCTATTTGCTGGTAGGCATCCTGGTGCTGATTGCTCAATTTTTCCGCCCGAAAAAACGCGACCTGTTCAACCGTTAAAGGCTAAAGGACCCGCAGGGGCCCTTTCTCCCGAGGCCGCGTAAAGCTTTTCCGGGTTATCGAGCCGGCATGTGGCCTGTAATACCCGTAATAAATGAAAAGTGAAATCGCCGTTAAAACCCCGATTTCACTTTGATCCCCCCTCCTCTTCCCGCTACCCTCCGTTTTAAGTTCGCTCAACATCACCGTCGACGGGGAGTTTTGCATGCCTGCCTCTGCCAAAAAAATCCAATGGATTAATTCTCTGAAAGGCGTCTGCATTTTGTTGGTGGTATTAAACCATATCATTACCACCAGCTATATCCCGTCGCTATCGGTGATCAACCAGCACCAGTTCATTACCAAAGTCTGGGTAGGGATTAACCATTATCTGGTACCTCTGCGCATGCCGGCCTTTTCTTTATTTCCGGTCTGCTGGCCGCGGACGGCGTTCTCGTACGCTCCTGGAATGAGGTATTGACAAAAAAAGCGGTTAACCTGTTTTATCTCTATCTGTTGTGGCGTCTTGTACAGTGGCTGTGCGTGAGTTTAATCAACCGCGACCTGGCCTTTGACGACTGGCGGCTGATGGCGCACAACGCCGCCTATGCAAGTTCCGCGGGCCAATTCATACTGTACGTAGCGGCAGCCATGTCCAGTCCCTGGTATCTGTATGCCTTGGCGCTCTATTTTGTCATCTGCAAACTGTGGCGGAATCACTGGGTCTTACTGCTTGGGCTGGGGGCAGTGCTGAATTACGCCTGCGTTTTGGGCCTGGTTCCCTGGTGGGGTCCGGCAAGCGTGGCGCAAAACGGCATATTCTTCTTTACCGGCTGTTTTCTGGGTTCGCGTATCGTGGCCTTGCTGGCGGACAGGCGATCCCGCCTGACGCTGCTGGCGGCGCTTACCGGATTGGCGCTTTTCCATTGGATGCTGACGATGGATAAGAGCCTGTTTACCAGCGCGCTGGCGGTCTGCGTCGCCATATTATGCTGTCAGTGGGTGAACCGCCATTGGCTGTGGCACAGCGGACCGTTGCAGGCCCTTAACTGGATAGGTAAAAATACGCTGCAGATTTATGTACTGCATAAATTGCTCACCGAACTGATGGCCGTGCCGGCGCTGGGAGCGCTGGTGCGCTATCACGCCTTCGATAATAAGCTGTTCTCCCAGCTGTGGCTGGCATTTTACCCATTGGCGGTCACGGCCTTATGCGCGGCGGGAGCAATTGCAATCTGGTGGGCCCTGAATCGCGGCGTCGGCCGCGTCCTGTTCCAGTACCCGTCGCTGGTTCGCACTGAAAAGGCGCTGGTTTGAGAGGCTTTTTCAATCATTCACCCCGGGATGATTGATTTGTTTTGCCGGAACCTTCCCCACCATGAAACCGCCCGAACAACCGTGCGGATATGATCGCCATCAATAACGCTCCGAGGCCGGCCGTGCCGGCGTCCCCCGTAACGCGTAGATCGAAATCGCCAACCCGATAGATGAGAAGGTAACCCAGCGCGATGTTGACTGCTCCCCACAGCACATTCACGGTTGATGAAGACAGCCCTTGGCCCGGCGGCGAGGCAAACGGACTTTGGAAAGACCGCCCCATCATGCCGCTGACAAGGTGTGGAATGGCATTGGAAACAAACATGCCGCCAAAAAAATAGGAAAAATATTGATGCCAGGGCATGAGCAATTCTCCAATGATACGACAATGGATGACGCAACAAGCGGCCAAGTGTATGGTCTGGCTGCCCATCGCGCGACCGCCTATCCGCCACGACTGAAAGCGGCAAGCATAAGTGTCGAGGTTGTCACTAACCCGCTAAACTTGCAAGTTAAACTTACAAGTTTAGCTGCTCATATAGGCCATCTGTTATTAAAGAATTGCTTGATATTCTCCACTGCCGGATCTTAAACATGCTGTGATAGCGCTTTGATTAGATAGCCAATAAATAATCCAATTCTAAAATTCCATTTCAATCCGTAATACTTTTAAATTTACTCACTGCCGATAAGTTATCATTTATTCGCCCATTCTGTTTAACCTTTTTTTAGGCTCCCTGTGGTTAATTACTTATTGTATTTTATTTTTTTGAGCATAATCCTGATATTAATATTAATTATTATCTCAAGAATAAATAACATAAACGCCATTTAATTTTTATTAATTAATCTAAGGAAAGACTATGAATAATAATTTTACAGGCGGGTCAATAAATCATGGCAACGGCTGGACCACCACTCATGATCCGAGAGGAGATATCCGGCATTATACCGGCGAACAGCGTAGCCCCGCCCCTACACCCTCCATATCGCACAATTTCCAAGGCGGCCATAACACTTCTTATACCGGCAGACACAGGAGCGGCACCGGCGGCACAAACCGCTATGAGATGCAGCAAAGGCGGCGCGAGCAGCGGGAAAGAGCCGAGGCGGAAGAGGCGCGCCGCAGGCATGAAGCCGAAGAAGCACAGCGCAGGCATGACGAGGAGGCGCGAATACGGCAGGAGCAAGAGGCGCGTCGCCGGCATGAAGAAGCCATCCGCCAAAAAGAGCATGAGGAATGGATGGCGAAACATCCCCTTGAGGCCGCTGAAAAAGGGGTGCGTGATGCTAATGAAAATCTCAGGCATAAAGAGCACGAAAGGAGTCATGCCGAGCATCAATTACGGGAAAGCGAGCAAAGCCTAAATAACTGCGCCTATTACCGCTCCACTTTTGTTAGTCCAGGTTTGTTGCCTGGGAAAGGTGATGCGGTTTTCATAAATTGTCTGACATTTTTTAGTAACTCCCACATTGTTTTACAGTGATGATTGCGGGTCACCGTTTCGTGTAATGCTAACCATAAGAGCTCTATTTTGTTCACCCATGGCGAGTAAATCGGCTGATAAATAAGAATAAATTTTGGATTCTTCTTCAACCACTTCAATGTCTTTTTACTTTTGTGAATGATGTAATTATCGACAATAAGGGTGATCGTTTTGGCGCTGCGATACGTGCTTTTCAGCTGGCATAGCATATCGATGAACAAGCCTGAGTTTTTACGTGTTCCACTCACGTAATCCACTCTGCCCGTTCCAGCATGCAGCGCACCTGCAAGGTAATGTTTTTCATTTTTACCCGGCGTAGGGATGCGTTTCTGCTGACCTTTTTTCTGCCAGTCCGCGCCGATTTTTGGGTTGAGATCGATATCAACTTCATCCTCGTAAAACACGGGATGTTCAGCACTGTTCTTTGCCAATGCCTCATCAATTGCAGCCAGCTTTTCTTCCCTGTGAGGATCCCGAATATGCAAGGTCGGAGCTGCTCTGCGCCAGACAATGCCGGCTCCTGGCAACCAACGGCGAAGTGAGCCAGGATGCAACGTAGAGTTAAATAACTTATTAATTTCAATCGTTAACATCTCGGTACTCCAGCGTGAGCGCAGATAGCCAAAATCTTGCGGGGAGCGCTGAACAAGCAAATTGAGCATTCGCAGCATGGCGTCGACAGGCCATTTTTTTTGACGGCCCGGTGGCAGACTTTTCAGGCCTTCAATACCAAATAACGTGAACCAATTAATCCAGCGTCCGACGGAAGAACGGGCGGCACATAGGGTTTTAGCAACGCAAGTCAGCGATTCACCCCGGTGCAACATCAACATGGCGATAAGGCGTCTGGCATGATTCTTATCTGCCGTTTTCTGGACAATTTTTTGCATCTGGCGTCGTTCATTTCTGGGTATGGGTGCTATGATCGGCATAACTCAGTCCGGTTGGTGATTTGTGATGTTTGGCGATTGATCAGATCGCTCAAACCGGATTGAGTTCCCTTCGGTGATCTACTATTAGGCGCAGTTATTTAGCACATCAGCATAACAGATATAACCAAACAAGAGATGATTATGAACAAAAGATTGCATACGAAAGACAAAATTGCTTTTTTGGCCCAGTCGCCGGTCCTGATTACTTCCTTAAAATTAAGCGCGATAAAGCATTATCTGACATACAGCTTAAAATTAATAGATTACAAGATGAAGTCACCCATCGGAGAGGTCATTTAAATCATTGTAATCAACAGCTCCATGAAGCTCATAAAAATAGACCCCAGGCCGATAATCACCTTACTCATATAAGAGAAAACATTCGCCGTGACCAAGAAGCCCATGCCGCCCATTTACGGCAGCAGGAAGCAGCCAGATTGCACGAACAGCGGGAAGCTCAACAAAAAGCCAATGAGGCGGCCGAAGCGCAACGCCGGCTAGCCGAAGCCACAAGGCTTAAAGAACAGCTGGAAGCACAAACAAAAGCCGACGACGCCAGGGCAAAAGAGCAAGAGATGGCTCGCCAAAAAGCTGAAGAAACGACGCATATTGTCAAAGACCTGATTGCCACCAGAAGCGTTGAAAATAACTATTTTGATACCGTCGACAGGCAATTTAGCGCTCTCGATATTTCATCCCAGACGGCGCAACCTGCCGATCAGGATGGCGCAGGCAAAGCGGGTCAGCCCTCGGTCAAACCGGCAGCCAGTGCTACAACCCCCGGAATTAAAAATAGCGCTTTCAGCTCGAAACAGGTTGAAGACCTGCACAAAGAGCTTGAGGCCGCAAAAAAAACCGGTGAAGATACCAAGGGGATTTACGAAAAATATGCCGCAAGCAGCCAGCAGAACCGTGAACAGGTAATTGCTGAGGAATGCGCCAAAAAACCGTTTTGGACGATTGGCGCCCTTGCGGAAATGGATGGCGGTAATGATATCGCCAAAACCATCAATCGGTTTCCCTTTGTATCCAGCTTAAACAGCGCAGAGCGGTCCCAGCTTTATAACTTCGTATCGGCTGAGAATGAAGCCACCGCCGCCGCCATTTACCAGGCGATGCCCACTGCGGTGAAAGCGGCGCTGGGCGCCAAGGAAGTGCTGGATGGCTTAGGCCATGGCGTGCCGGCGGGGGGCAAAGGATCCCCCGCGCTGGGGGTGTTGGATAAGAACAAAAAAACCCACCAACCCAATCAAGGCGCGGTCGGCAATATGGGTGAGTTCTTTAAACAAAACGGGTTTGGGGAGAACGCTAAGACGCATTCGCAAAAAACAGGTAAAATCTATCAGGGACAGACGGTTTATAAGGCCACAACGAATATCAATGAAAACATCAAGAAAGGAGACCAATTTTATTTGGATGGCAAGCATAAAGACCATATTGAGGTATTCGATGAAGGCAATAAGATTCGCACCGTCTTGAACTTAGACGGCAGCGTTAATTATGAGAAGTGGAACAGGGCCAAAAAAGAAGGCAGGACGTTACCGAAATGAATAAATCCCTATTTATGAATGAATTGAAAGATACTTCTATCAAAATTTTGCAAGATTTTTTTGCCAAAAATGATAGGGTTGTATCCATGGATATTCAACTTGACCTTGATCAAGATTTTGAAGAGCAAATTAATTGTCTGCGAGATGCTGTTTCCCTTTTGAAAAAAGCCAGGGAGGCAGATGATAAGATTGCGACTCAAGCTGCTCTGTTACATATCAGTTCATATGCCATGGGACTTTCAAGTTTTTTTGGGAACATTGATTCTGATGCGACTAAACTGCTCAGGGCACCGCAATGGCCTGCCATACCGGAAAATTATAAGATCCCCGAACATTATCATTTTCCCCATAAATGATCCTAGGCGCCCGGTCTCGGCCGGGACCTACACATTTCCGGATAAGTATCGGTACGGAGTAATAATGGCGGTTACCTCGCCCATTCCGGTTTATTTAAAATATGATCCTCCCAGTCCTCCACCTCCCTTTCCGGCACCGCGATATATCGCACCGAAATACGCTCGCCGTGCATAGCGGCCTTGGAACCGGTAATCAACGGATGCCACGGCGGCAGGGGCTTGCCCTCCTCTCGCAATCGATAGGCGCAGGTGGGCGGCAACCAATCGAAGGTCACCAGATTTTCCCGCGTCAGCTTGATGCAATCCGGTTCATATTCAAACCGCGTCTCGTAGTGGCGGCACTGGCAGGTTTTGATATTAAGCTGGTTGCAGGCAACATTGGTGAAGTACACCTCTTCGGTATCTTCATCAATAAGCTTATGCAGACAGCAGCGGCCGCAACCGTCGCATAAAGACTCCCATTCCTGATCGGTCATCTCCGCCAGCGTTTTTCCTGCCAAAGGGGCGTGTCGTCATCATTACGTCCGGTGAGAGAGCCTAGTGGCTTTATATAAAGCTTTCTGGTAGAGGTTGCAAATTTTTGCCGATCCGCTGATCGCCGGCGCCAAGATTAATGCACCCGCTATTCTGCCGGCTGCGCCTTAGGCACAACAAATTTTACCTTTTATTCAAAGAGCTTGCAGGTACCGCAATATGCCGCACGGAAATGCGCTCAGCGTGCATGGCCGCTTTGGAACCGGTAATCAACGGATGCCAGCTCGGCAGGGTTTGCCCTGCGCCAAGAGCCGATAGGCGCAGGTGGGCGGCAGCCAATCCAGCGTGGTGATATTTTCCTGGTCAGCTTAATACAACCACCCTTCATGCGCTCCAAACGCTTCTCATAATGGCTGCACTGGCAGGTTTTGATATTAAGCAGTTTGCAGGCGACATTAGGGGATTGGGGCGTTTTGGTTTCGCTATCAATGTATTTATACAGACAGCATCGACCGCAGCCGTCACACAAAGATTCCCATTCCTTGTCGGTCATTTCATCCAGAGATTTTTCTTGCCAAAAAGGAATGGTGGCCATCGTTACCTCCGGTAAAAACAGGACGACTTTATATCAATAATGATGATACTTTGCCGCCCCGGTATTACAAGAGGCATACACCGGAATGCTAAATTATGCGGGTTGTCAGGGTATGATCGTTGACGGAGACCGTTAAGCTGTCGCCGGGCGATAACTTTGCCACACCCTGTGGAGTGCCGGTCAAAATAATATCGCCGGGACGCAGCGTGAAATAGCGGCTCATATAGGCAATCAGCGGCAGGATTTTCGTGATCATATCCCGGGTATTCCCCTGTTGCCGGATTTCATTATTCACTTTCAGCGTCAGATCGGCCTGTTGGGCATCACCGAATTCCGCCACCGGGATAAAACCGGATATCGGGCAGGCGCCGTCAAAGCCCTTGGCTTTTTCCCACGGCTGGCCGGCTTTTTTGAACTTGGCCTGCTGCTCCCGCAGCGTCAGATCCAGCGCCACGCCATAACCGGCGATGGCCCGCGCAACATGATCCTCATCGGACTGTTTCAGAGGCATGCCGATAAGGACGGCAAGCTCCACTTCGTGATGGACTTCACCCTGATCGCCGGGGATGACAATTGGCTGACGGATATCGCACAGCGCGGTTTCAGGTTTGATAAACAGCACTGGTTCGGTGGGCGTAGCGCTGCCCATTTCCTTTATATGATCGGAATAATTGCTGCCGACGCAAACCACTTTACTGACCGGAAAATCCAATAACGCCCCTTGCCAATCTCTGTGTTGATACATGTCGTGTCGCTCCTGCCTGCCGGCTGAAATTTTTTTTGTTAACGAGTAGTAAACATCATCCTACATCGGCCGCAAAAAAGGAACAATGGGATGTCACTGCGCCAGCGCATCCGCCAGGGTACCGATGCTGATGGCAAAGTAATAGGAACGGTTCCAGCGCATTAGGGTACGGAAGTTATCGTAAACGAGATAGCCGCGGTTAGGGGTATCGTCCGGGATAATCACCCAGGCCCGCTGTGGGAAGCCTGCAGCGGGCTGCCATCGGGCAAGGCGATGCCCTGGCGGCTCCAGTCGCTTACCGTTTGCCCTGCGGATCCTTCAGGCCGGCTTTATCGGCGGAAATCCCGCCGGCAGCCGAACCGCCCTGCCCCAGCCCTGATCGCCGTTCCAGCCTTCAGTGGCCAGATAATTGGCGGTGGAGGCAAAGACATCCGCGACGTTATTCCAGATATCAATCTTACCGTCATTATCGCCGTCGGCGCCATAACGCAGATAGGAACTGGGCATAAACTGGCTTTGTCCCATCGCGCCGGCCCAGGAGCCCTTCAGTTGGTCAAGGGTAATATTATTTTGTCCGAGAATGCGCAGCGCCGCGAACAGTTCGTTTTTGAAAAAGGCCTCGCGTCGCCCTTCAAATGCCAGGGTCGACAAGGCTGAGATCACATCTTCGTGTCCTTGAATTTTGCCAAAGCCGCTTTCCATACCCCACAGGGCCACGATATAACGGGCCGGTACGCCATAACGGGCGCTGACGGGGGCGAGCTGAGGCTGATAGAGACGATACATCTCCCGCGCGCGGGCAATTTTCCAGGCCGGCAATGTCCGCTGCAAATAGTCGTCCAGCGATACTTTTTGTTCCGGTTGGTTGCGATCGGCGCTTATCACCCGGTCGACAAAATGCGCTTGGGCAAATGCCTGCTGAGCGATGCCGGCGTCGATGCCCTTGGCCAATGCCTCGGTTTTCAACTGCGCCAGATAGGTCGGAAACAGGGCCGGGTCGCGCCCTTGCTGCGACAGCGGGATTTTACTGCTTTCGGCAGCGGAGGGGGCGAGGGAAGCCGGGGCGCTTGGTACCGCGCCTTGCTGCACACTATTTTCATGCCGACTGCATCGCGTCAGAAATATAACGGCCGCCAAAATAGCAATGGTGGATAATTTCACGTAGCGGTTCCTTACCGAATTGGACATGAGTCGTGGATTTTGTGGGCGCCATTGCGCCCTTGAGAAAAAATATTCACACGGCTTAACGCCTTGGCGGAAAAACAGTGGATTAATGATCAGTTATTTTTAGCGGAATTCAGGTGAATTGCCATTAAATTTTCAATAGGCGGCGGCAATTGCAGATAGTAACCCTGTTCTTTCAAATCCTGTTTTACTTTATCGATATCCGCAGCGACCAGTTTTTGCTACCATTTAACGGGAATAGCATTGAAAGCACCGGTTTACCGAAACGAGCCATTAACTCCGGCGGAACCCTGGAAAAGTCATCTCTGTTTTCCACATAAAGGTAAGTTTGTTCTTGTTTGCTACTTCGGTAGATCACACAAAACATATTTTCGCTCGGTTTACTTGGTTTAGTGACTTGCCTGAATATAGTAGTAACTATAACATGCATGCTGTGCTTCGAATATCGCTTACCGGTAGCTTACCGGGTAAATACATGTGTTAAGACTGAGTCAGGATAGATGTCACAGACACCCATTGAGTTGAAAGGCAGTAGCTTTACCTTATCGGTAATTCATGTTCATGACGCCCAACCTGAGGATATTCGTCAGGCTTTGCAAAAGAAAATCGAACAAGCACCCGATTTTCTGAAAGAAGCACCGGTGGTTGTCAATGTGTCGGCCTTACCTCATGACGTCAATTGGCCACAGCTTCGGCGGATATTTTCCGCCACCGGCCTGTATGTCGTCGGCGTCAGCGGGTGCCGGGACGAGCAGCTTAAACGCGCTATCGTACGCAGCGGTTTGCCGCTGTTGAACGAGGGCAAACCGCAAAAACGCGCGGCTGCCGCTTCTATCGCCCCGGTGGTGGCGCAGAAGACCAAACGCATCGATGTACCGGTGCGTTCCGGGCAGCAAATTTATGCGCGCAACTGCGATCTCATCGTCACCAGCAGCGTCAGCGCGGGGGCGGAACTTATCGCCGACGGCAATATCCATATTTACGGTATGATGAGAGGCAGAGCATTGGCAGGAGCGTCGGGGGATGCGTTATGCCAGATATTTTGCACGCATCTTTCTCCCGAACTCGTTTCCATCGCCGGTCAATATTGGTTGAGCGATCAAATCCCGGCGGAATTTGCCGGAAAAGCCGCTCGGCTCAGCTTGCAAGACAATACGCTTACCATTCAACCTTTAAATTAAGCCCTTGACAAGGAATCCATTTATGGCACGCATTATAGTTGTTACTTCGGGTAAAGGGGGCGTTGGCAAAACCACATCGAGCGCGGCTATTGCTACCGGCCTGGCCCGGAAAGGCAAAAAAACCGTCGTGATCGATTTTGATATCGGCTTGCGCAACCTTGACCTTATCATGGGATGCGAGCGCCGGGTGGTATATGACTTTGTCAACGTCATCCAGGGTGACGCCACGCTGAACCAGGCGTTGATTAAAGATAAGCGCACCGACAACCTTTACATCCTGCCGGCCTCGCAGACGCGGGATAAAGATGCCCTGACCCGCGAAGGCGTGGAAACGGTGCTGAACGGCCTAAACGAGATGGATTTTGATTTTGTGGTCTGCGATTCGCCGGCGGGTATCGAAACCGGCGCGCTGATGGCGCTCTATTTCGCCGATGAGGCTATTATTACCACCAATCCGGAAGTCTCTTCCGTGCGTGACTCGGATCGCATTTTGGGGATATTGTCGTCTAAATCCCGCCGCGCCGAAAACGGACAGGATCCGATAAAAGAACATTTGCTGCTAACCCGTTATAACCCGGGGCGCGTAAGTCGCGGCGATATGCTCAGTATGGAAGACGTCATTGAAATTCTCAGAATTCCCCTGCTGGGTGTAATTCCCGAGGATCAGTCGGTCCTGCGCGCGTCCAATCAGGGTGAACCGGTCATCCTCGATGCGGAGTCTGATGCGGGTAAAGCGTATTCAGACACGGTTGATCGCCTGTTAGGAGAAGAACGTCCCTTCCGCTTCATCGAAGAAGAGAAGAAGGGTTTCTTAAAACGCCTGTTTGGGGGATAAACCATGGCATTACTCGATTTTTTTCTCTCCCGCAAAAAAACGACAGCCAATATAGCCAAGGAACGGCTGCAAATCATCGTTGCGGAACGCAGACGGGGCGATAGCGAACCTCATTATCTGCCGCAGTTGAAACGGGATATCCTTGAGGTTATTTGTAAATACGTGCAAATCGACCCAGAAATGGTCTCGGTGCAGCTTGAACAACGGGAAGGGGATATTTCCATTCTCGAGCTTAACGTCACGCTGCCGGAAGCGGAAGAAAGCCCGAAATGATACTTAGCCAATGATTCCCCTGCATTGGGCAGGGGATCGTGCCGCACGAAACCGCTGAATCCTGCGGTACTCCCACCCGTCCTGAATTCCCGGCACCGGCTTGTCGCTTACCCTTACGCTACGTTACAGTACAGAGCTTGTCGCGTCTGTTTCACCGTCTCTCGCGAGTAGTTCCCGCAGCGCAACGCCAAAGAGCTGTTCACGCCAGCCGCTCAACAGTTCCGGCGATTTTTGATCGGGAATCAGATGCCAATGCCAACTGAGCAATTGATTGATTTGCCGCCTGGACGCCAATAATTCCACGCTGAGCCCCGATTGCTGACTGACCTGCAGAATGAACTCCTTGATCCTCTTGAACAGGGCTCGATAGCCCGGCTGGTCGATAATGTTTACCAGCGGCGCCGGCCACTGCTCCTCCGGCAGCGCCGCCGTTTGCTGCACCAGGCTCAGCAGCATTTTGCCATGGTAACGGATTTCCGGCCCGCTTAAACCCAACTGATCCAGTTCACCCAGGGAACCCGGCATATAACGCGCCACCTGCCACAGGTTTTCTTCCCGCACCACAAAATTCACCGCCATGTCCCGCTCGCGCGCCTTGCGCAAGCGCCAGGAGGCCAGTTTTTGCAAGCACGCCAGCTGGCGGGTACGTAATTGCCAGGCATTACCGATATCGCGATAAGCCAGTTCGGGATCGACAATCTCCTGGCGCCGCCGGCATAGGGCTTCGCACTCATGCCGGGCCGCTTCGCTCCAGCCTGCCTCGGCGGTTTCCTCAATCAGGCGCGCGGCCATCGGCAGCAGCCAATACACATCCGCGGCGGCATATTCGCACTGCTTCTCGCTCAGCGGACGCGCCAGCCAGTCGGTACGGGACTCGCTTTTATCCAGCACGACCTGCTGATACTCCGCCACCAGGGCGGCGAAACCACAGGAAAGAGGCCGGCCGTTAAAGGCGGCCAGAACCTGGGTATCGACCATCGGCGTCGGCAATTGGGAAAACGCATGCAGGAACACTTCAAGATCTTCGCTGCAGGCATGAAGAATCTTAACCACTTCCCTATCTGCCAGTAAATCGACAAAAGGCTGCCATTGTCCTATCGCCAGCGGATCGATAAGGGATAAATTCTGGCCGTCGTAGAGCTGGATCAAGCCTAACTGCGGATAGTAGGTTCGGGTACGGACAAATTCGGTATCGAGCGCAACCCGCTCGTGGCGCCGGGCAAGTTCGCAGATTTGCTGTAAATCGATATCGGTGGTGATCAATCGGTAATTTAACACTGCTCTCTCTTACTTAAGTTCTAATAACAAAAAAACGCCGACGGTATCATTCGATACCGCCCACGTTAAATAGAATTTATCCCGGCGGCCTTCCGCCGCCAAGAACGGTTACCGCTCATCGGTCTTGTTCATCGCGTAACTGTTTGCGCAGTATTTTACCGACGGCGGATTTGGGTAGTTCAGTGCGAAATTCCACCCGTTTCGGCACCTTATAGCCGGTGAGGAACAGTCGGCAGTGGTCCAGAACATCCTTACCGGTGAGGGTAGGATCTTTTTTCACAACATAGAGTTTTACCGCCTCGCCCGTGTCATCGTTGGGAACACCTATGACCGCCGCTTCCTTGACCTTGGGATGGCGGCTCACCACGTCTTCGATTTCATTGGGAAAAACATTAAAACCTGACACCAGAATCATGTCTTTTTTACGGTCCACGATACGGATAAAACCCTGTTCATCCACTGTAACGATATCCCCGGTAGAAAGCCAGCCGTCTTTAAGCACCTCGGCTGTGGCCTGCGGCTGGCGCCAGTAACCCGCCATCACCTGGGGTCCCTTGATCAATAACTCGCCCCATTGCCCGGCCGCCACATCATTTCCTCCCTCATCCACCAGACGAATATCGGTGGACGGCACCGGCAGGCCGCTGCTGCCGCTAAATTGCCGCAAATCATAGGGGTTGCCCGCCACCAGCGGCGAACACTCCGTCAGGCCATATCCCTCGATGATGGCGTCACCGGTCAGGGCCTGCCAATTCTCGGCCACCGTCTTTTGCAGCGCCATGCCGCCCCCCACCGATAGGTGCAGAGCGGAAAAATCCAGCCGGCGAAAGTCCTGATTATGCAGCAGGGCATTAAACAGGGTATTGACTCCGGTGATGGCCGTGAAACGATAGCGCCTCATCTGCTTTATCGCGGCGGGCAAATCCGGGATTGGTAATCAAGAGATTACAGCCGCCCACCGCCATGAACAGCAGGCAATTGATCATCAGAGCGAAAATATGGTAGAGCGGCAGCATGGTCACCATAAGCTCGCTGCCGGCGCGCAATATCGGTCCATAGGCCGCCTGGGTCTGCGCCAGGTTGGCCAGGATATTGCGATGGGTGAGTATGGCGCCTTTCGATAGGCCGGTGGTGCCGCCGGTATATTGCAAAAAAGCCAGATCCCCGCCGGTAATGGCCGGCGGAACAAACGGCATGTCCGCTCCACGGCGCAATGCCCGTCGCAGGGGGATGGCATTGGGCAACCGGTACGCGGGCACCCCGCCTTTCAGGTATTTCACGGCAATATTTACCAGTGCGCCCTTAAGCGGCGGCAATAAATCGCCGACCCGGGTCAAGAGCACGTGCCTGATCGGCGTATCCATCAACACCTGTTCGAAGGTATGGGCAAAATTGGCCAAAATCACAATGGCGACGGCGCCGCTGTCGGTTAACTGATGGCGCAGCTCTGGAGGGGTATAGAGGGGATTAACGTTTACCGCCACCATCCCTGCCCGCAGTATGCCCAGCAGTGCAATGGGATATTGCAGCAGGTTGGGCATCATCAGCGCCACCCGATCCCCCGGCTGCAAACGTAATCCCTGCTGCAGATAGGCGGCGAAAGCCCGGCTTTGCCGCTCCAGGTCGGAAAAAGTCAGCTGCTCGCCAAGGTGTATATAGGCCGGCAAGTGCGCGAAACGCGCTGCTGAATGCTCAAAAAGCGCCGGCAGCGTCTCGTAAAATCCCGGATCAATTTCAGCCGGAACATCCGCCGGATAACGGGTTAGCCACACTCGGTCCAGGGCTCGCCCGGAGGGATTGCTGGTGGTGTTCATCGCAGGCTCATCGTACTTTATGCCATAATCCTAATGATAACCCAGCGGTAGCAATTATGTTAACGGGATGCCTATATTGAGCGCCCTGTCACTTTCAACCTCCAGCCCTGAGGGGTTTATTCGGTGAGTATGGTTTCGACCCGTGCATCGCCGCCGTAATATCCTCCCCAGCCCATACCACCGTAGCCCCAGCCGCGATCGTATGGACCGCCCCAGCCCCAGGGCGTCAGCGGCGGTCCCATGGGCGCAACGACCTGCTGCGCCAGCTGCCAGCGTTTGTAGCCCCCGGCCTGTATCACCACATAATCATACGCGGCCTGGTCGATGGTTCCTTTCTCGGTACCGGTAATCGGCCCCACTACCGTTACCCGCTGGCGGTTGAAATCCGTCGGTTCGAGAAAGCCCGGAATATACGCGACGATGCGGCCGATGGAAGGCTGATGAATCATGGGTCGTGCGCCGTCATCCAGCGGCACGGTGGCGATTTCCAGGCGGGTGCGTCCGCTCAGGTTGTCTACTTTGACAACCTTGCCGCCAAAACGCGACTCCTGGCCGACATACAATGCCGGGGCGTTCATGACCCGCACCAGATCCTGCTGCGGATTGGCCGAGTTGCCCCGGATGGATTCCGGCACGGTCACACAGCCCGTCAGAACGAGGACCGACGCCGCCGATAACAATACCGCCAGGCGCAACAAATATTTCACTACCGGTGCAACAGACATACGACAACCCTTTTGCAATGCTTAACCTTTATGACATGCGGCTGGGACATAAGTTGCCGCCTAATCCCGGCCCGGAAGTTTTTTCCACGCCACTTCGTTACGTAGATACGTGGGTTGCGTGAGTTCAACCGGCAACGCCTCGCCGTACCGCAGGCTTTGCGCCGCCAGAGGCAGCATATCGGCGGCATGAGGTAAGCTTATATTGCCGTTCAGGATTTGCAATTGCGCGGACTCCACTAACGCGGGATAGGTTTCCCAACCGGTGCCGGCGCTGGCCCACAGCCCGCGAAGCCCTGCCACTGACACAGCCAGCTGCTCGGGTTTGATCACGACCTCGCTTTCTTCGCCCTGCCAGCGGCCGTCGCTATCGCGCCGATACGCCGCCCAGTAGACTTCCCCCATGCGCGCGTCAATGGCGGCGAATACATTTTCGATACCGGTTTGCCGCCAGGCGCCCTGCGCCAGCGCCGCCAGGGTAGAGATGCCCAGCATCGGCAAATCGGCCCCCAGCGCCAGACCCTGAGCGATCCCTATCCCGATCCGCACGCCGGTAAAACTGCCCGGCCCGCGGCCGTATGCCACCGCGTCAAGCTGCGGCAACGCGATACCGGCCTCCGCCAGCAAACTGTCCACCATGGGCAAAATGCGGCGGGTATGTTCCCGTGGACAAATTTCAAAACGCGCGGTGATTTCGCCGTCCAGCCAAAGAGCGGCGGAACAGGCTTCGGTTGCGGTATCAAGGGCTAAAATTCGCGTAGACATGCCAAACCTCAGGCGGGAAAAAAAACGTTATACCCATCATATTTCGCGGGTATATGACCTAAAACGGGTCTGCATAATAGCATAATCCCGCGGGACCTATCGTGAAAACGCACAGGCCGCTAGCGGTTTTGCAGAAAATCGATGGCCCGCTGCAGTGAACGGGTACGGGGGGCCGGCGGCAGGCTTTTAAGAAAGATCTCCCCATAGGGCCGGGTCACCAGACGCTGATCGCAGATAATCAGCACCCCCCTGTCATCACTGTCACGAATCAACCGGCCCACACCCTGTTTAAGGGCTATCACCGCTTCCGGCACCTGCACCTCGATAAAAGGATCGCCGCCGCGCAGCTGGCAATCCTCCACCCGTGCCTTCAATAAGGGATCATCGGGGGACGTAAAAGGCAGTTTATCGATAATAACGCAGGATAGCGCCTCTCCACGCACGTCCACTCCTTCCCAAAAGCTGTTGGTGGCCACCAGCAAGGCGTTACCGGCGGTCACGAACTGCTCCAACAGCTGGCGCTTGCCGGTTTCGCCCTGCAGCAGCACCGGCAACGTCAGCGCGGCGCGGAACTCCGCCGCCAGGTCCCGCATCATCTGATGGGAAGTACAGAGGAAAAAACATCGCCCGCGGTTGGCCACGATGACCGGTATCAGCATGCGCGCCAATTGCACCGCCGCGCCGCGCTGATTGGGTTCGGGTAAAAAACGCGGAACGCACAGCAACGACTGGGAGGCATAGTCAAAAGGACTTGCCAGCAGGAGGGTCCTGGCATCTTCCAGTCCTATACGCCGGGTAAAGTGATCTAATCGGTCGTTTACCGATAGGGTGGCGGAGGTGAAAATCCAGGTTCCCGCCTTCTCGCCCATAACCTCGCGAAAGCGATCCGAGACCGATAGCGGCGTCAGGGCGAGGATAAAATGCCGGGCGTTGCATTCGTACCAATAGCTGAAGCCCGGCTCCTGAATGTTTTTCAAGCGATTGAGACGAGTACGATACAGCGCGGCGCGCTCGAAAGCGGCATCCAGTAAAGCCGACCGCCCAAGAGCCAATTTGGCCACGTCGTGGCATAATTCCAAGGCATCATCCAGCAGCAGCAGAGCGCGCTGCAGGGAGGGTTGCGCCAGCACATCGCGCAGATTGCCGCGAAAGCCCGGCTCACCCAAAGCCAGCCGGAAATCCTGGGTGCGAAACGTCAATTGATCGGCGCTCTTTTGCAACTGAGCCATATCCCGCAGGTCGGTACGGTAGGCCAGGGTCATATCCCGCGCCAAATCCGTCAGTTGCCGGCTGGTGAGCTGCTGACCGAAATACTGGCTGGCGATATCCGGCAGCTGATGCGCTTCATCGAATATCATGACGTCGCCCTGGGGAATCAGTTCACCAAAGCCCCCTTCTTTCACCACCATGTCCGCCAGGAACAAATGATGGTTCACCACGATGACATCGGCATCCATGGCGTTACGACGCGCTTTCACCACAAAACACTCTTTGTAGAGCGGGCAGTCGCTTCCCAGGCAGTTATCATTGGTGCTGGTGACCAAAGGCCACACCGGACTGTCCTCCGGAATGCCGCTGCAGGTAGCGATATCGCCGTCGGTGGTTCGGGACGCCCAACCGCGGACTTCCGCCAGCTCCCCCAGGGTCTCCGGCGCCACGTTGCCTCCCGCCAGGGTTTGCTGCTCCATCCGTTCCAGGCAGAGATAATTAGACCGCCCTTTCAGCAAAGCGGTAACGCCCAGATATTTCAGCGCCGCGGCGACCTTCGGCAGATCGCGGGCATACAGCTGATCCTGTAATGCCTTCGACCCGGTGGAAATAATCACTTTGCGTTTAGCACGCAGCGCCGGCACCAGATAAGCGTAGGTTTTACCGGTGCCGGTGCCGGCTTCCACTACCAACGGCTGGTGGTTTTCAATGGCTTCTTCAATCGCTTCGGCCATCAGGCGCTGCGACTCGCGGGGTTTAAAACCGGTGATGGCCGCGGCCAACGCGCCTTCCGGCGCAAAATCATCTGTCACACTGACTCTCTGTGGTTCGGTTGCTGGCGGATTATGCCAAGTAAGGGGGCTGGAAACCACTATCTACATTCAATTATGGCTGTGGTCAAATAAGCACTACGGCGGGAGCCGCCCCCCTTTGCGGGAGCTCGAGACAATTTAAGCAGGCTGTTTCAGCGCCATATATCCCTTATCGCCAGCCGGACCATGTAAAGCCGATCATAGCATTTATCACTGATGAAAACGACAGATGATTGGAAGGATGAATACGCCTTTAGCAAACGAGTTATCGATGCAAATTCAATAGCGCAGACAAAAACAAAAATTTTAAATCCTTCAAACATGATTTTCAAATATGCAAGTCTATTATCATTACGGTTCCACAAGGATCATGTATAAAAATTATTAAAATAGCACAGGTAATATTTAATTCATGATAAAGCCCAGATCCTATATTCTGATTACATCCGTTTGATACGCAGCTTCCAAGGGCGTAGCACTATGCTATGCTCTGCCGACTCTTTACTGCCAAAAGGCGAGCAGCTGTGAATATTCAACGAATAGATCCCGGCCCCAGGATGTCGGAAGCGGTCATCCATAACCAGACGCTGTATTATACCTGCGTACCGGAAAATCTGGCCGGCGATGCGGGCGAACAGACCGCCGACGCGCTGGCGGTTATCGACAGAATGCTTAAACAGGCGGGGTTCCCATAAGACCCGCCCGCTGGACGTGACGATTTTTTTGGCCGATGGCGATGATTTTGCCGCGATGGATGCGGCATGGAACGCCTGGGTCGTGCCGGGCTGCGCACCGGTGCGCTGTACCGTCGAGGCCAGGCTGATGAACCCGCTTTATAAGGTTGAAATCAAGGTCATCGCGGCTATTTGAACCACGATTGACAAGCAAGAATCGGCGTTAAACCAAACCGTGCCGGGCGGATGGCGCCGGTACCCGGACTCAGAACTCCTCCTTCTCGTCCACGTCCCAGCTGTTGTCGGGCTGGGCCGCGTTGTCAGCCTCGTCGTCGGCCGGTTCGTCATCTTCGTCGTCATCCCAGCGTATCGATACCCGTTCACCGGTATGATTGGCGCGAATTTCGGTGGACACCTGCCGGATGGCTTCGCCGCTGCTCATACCTTCAGCCATTAATTCCTGGATGCGTTCAACCGCCTGCTGCTGCTGTTCATGGGTTAACGCGGGCATATCGGTGAGCATGGTGTTTCTCCAGAGAGGGATCCGGACGTTATTGTCTCACGTTGGCAACCGACGCGCCAATCAATGCGCCTGCGCCGAACAATGCGCTTTATGTTAGGCCCGTGAACCGCTATCATTCCCTTCGCTTCGTCCGGCGCGCTCAGCCGGCAAATTGGTTGGAGCCTATGACGACACCGCAATTGATTGATTTACCCTACCACCCCGATGCTTTGGTGACGCTTTTCGCCCCTTACTCCTCACGGCCGTGGTCGACCCTGCTTCATTCCGGTCACGCCGACCATCCTGACAGCCGTTTCGATATCATGTCGGCGGATCCTGTCGCCACTCTGGTCACCCGCGGAGACAGCACGGAAATATCCCGCGCCGGGAGGACCTACAGCAGCGCCGCCGATCCTTTCGCTTTGGTGCGACAGGAGCTGGACGCCGCCGGTATCCATACCGCCCCCCTGGACAATCTGCCGTTCCTCGGGGGCGCCCTGGGCCTGTTCGGCTATGATCTGGCGCGCAGGCTCGAGTCGCTGCCCCAGCGGGCGCAGCAGGATATCCGGCTGCCGGATATGGCGGTGGGCATTTATGACTGGGCGTTGATAGCGGATCATCATCTTCGCCGCCTGACGTTGGTTTGCTACAGAGATGCCCCCCGGCGGCTGGCTGAGCTTATGTCCTCCGTGAGCGGACCAGCGGCACCGTTCAGGCTGACGACGGCCTGGCGGGCCAATATGACCCGTGAACAGTATGGCGAAAAATTCCGCCGGGTTCAGCAGCATTTGCTTGCCGGCGATTGTTACCAGGTATGCCTGGCGCAACGTTTTAGCGCCGCTTACAGCGGGGACGAATGGCAGGCGTTTTGCCATTTGCTGTCATTTAACCGCGCGCCGTTCTCCGCATTTATGCGCCTGTCCGGCCATGGGGTGCTCAGCCTGTCGCCGGAACGCTTTTTGCAGCTGCGCCACCGGAAGATCCAGACCCGGCCGATAAAAGGCACCCTGCCCCGTCTGGCGGACCCGGAGTCGGATCGTCTTCAGGGTGAAATCCTGGCGGCATCGCCGAAAGACCGGGCGGAAAATTTGATGATTGTGGATTTACTGCGCAACGATATCGGCCGCATTGCGGTACCTGGTAGCGTACGGGTGCCGGAACTGTTTAAGATTGAAGCTTTCCCGGCGGTACACCATATGGTCAGCACCATCACCGCCGAACTGCCCGCCGGTTGCCATCCCTGTTCCCTGCTGCGCGCCTGTTTCCCCGGCGGATCCATTACCGGCGCGCCCAAGGTGAGCGCAATGAATATCATCGACGCCCTGGAGCCGCAACGGCGCAACGCATGGTGCGGCAGCATCGGTTACGTGAGCTTTTGCGGTTCCCTTGACAGCAATATCGCCATTCGCACGCTGCTCACCGAGGAGCAACACATTTTTTGCTGGGCCGGCGGCGGCATTGTGGCCGACAGCGACGAAGAGGCGGAATATCAGGAAACATTATCGAAATTGGCCACTATCTTACCGCGACTGGAGACGTTGAATGCCGTTGAATGACACTGGACAAGTTTTGACATTGGCCGATTTCATTACCCGTTTTCAACTGCAGTTGCCCCGCTACAGCGAACCTGCGCGCAATGTCCGCCAGGCGGCGGTGCTGGTGCCGATTATCTGCCGGCCGACCCCCACCATGCTGCTGACGCGGCGGTCGGCGGCGCTGCGTAAACATGCCGGCCAGGTGGCTTTCCCGGGGGGTTCCGCTGACCGGGAGGATGAAAACCTGATTGCCACCGCACTGCGGGAAGCCTGGGAAGAAGTTTCCATTCCCCCCCGGTCGGTGCATATATTGGGACAACTGCCGCCGGTGGACAGCAGCAGCGGTTTCCAGGTCACGCCGGTAGTGGGGTTGCTCCCCGCGGATACCTGCTTTAACGCCAGCCTGGACGAAGTAGAAGAGATGTTTGAAATGCCGTTGAACCAGGCGTTATCGCTGGCCAGCTATACTCCGCTGCAGATTTTGCGGCGCACCCGGCAGTTACAGGTCTATTTTTCCTGGTACCGCAGCCATATGGTGTGGGGAATGACCGCACAAATCCTTTACCGCCTGGGGCAGCATATACAGCCCTGAAACGGCGCCGCGATCCCCGTCACGCCCCACTGAAAAACCGCTTCCCAAATATTTTTTTCACGTTAAAATCCTCTGCGTAATCCATTTAATACAGAATATAAACCCATTTATATTTTATTATTTGGTTATTTATATTACTTATTCATGTTTTTTTTCTCTTGGAGTTGTCGCTAAGATGCCGGGACCAAACCCAGGAAAGTCAAACGGATGAATGTGAACATTGTAAGAAAGACGCTGAAGTTAGGGCGCGTTCACATTAGCCACGTTCGGTCTCAATTCCCTAAAGGAGTGGCTAGAAACGCAGCTTCAGCGCTGGTAGACCGAGATAAATGATACCTAGTCCATTAGATTTTATCATGTGAAAGTACGAGCCTGTTTCGGCTTGAGTCATTACAATTAAGGCATTGCCGCCAGACGTGTATATCGCAGGTCATGGGTTCGCAGACATAGCGATGGCGGAGGCCGTGGAGAGCGACGCTGTGAAGGCAGGCGTTGTGAGGAGAGCAGCATGATAAGCGTTTTCGACATGTTCAAAATCGGCATCGGGCCGTCCAGTTCCCATACCGTGGGGCCAATGAAGGCCGGTAAACAATTCGCTGACGATCTGGCTGCGAAACAGCTTCTGGGGAGTGTCACCCGGGTGGCTGTTGAAGTCTATGGCTCGCTTTCGCTGACGGGTAAAGGCCACCATACGGACAGCGCCATCATTCTCGGCCTGGCGGGCAACCGGCCGGATACGGTGGATATCGACGCGGCGCCGGCGTTCATTCGCGATGTTGAGCAGCGTCAGCGCCTGCTGTTGGGCGGCACTCATGAAGTGGATTTCCCGCGCCGGGGCGGCATGATTTTTCACAACGACTGTATGCCGCTCCATGAAAACGCCCTGCGGATTCTCGCTTATGCCGGCGAGGAATGTATTTACAGCCAGACCTACTACTCGGTTGGCGGGGGATTTATCGTTGACGAGGCCCACTTCGGCCAGCCGGTGCTTGATATCATCAGCGTGCCCCATCCGTTCGATAGCGCCCAACTGCTGCTGGAACAGTGCAAAAGCACCGGCCTCTCCTTATCCGGTCTGGTCATGCAAAACGAGTTGGCGCTGCACAGCCGCGAGGAAATCGGTGATTATTTTGCCGCTGTCTGGCAAACCATGCGCGCCTGTATCGACCGCGGACTGAATACCGAAGGGGTGCTGCCCGGTCCGCTGCGGGTACCGCGCCGGGCCGCGGCCTTACGACGCATGCTGGTGTCGTCGGATAAACATTCCAACGACCCCATGGTGATAATTGACTGGGTGAATATGTTCGCCCTGGCGGTGAACGAAGAGAATGCCGCCGGCGGCCGGGTCGTTACCGCCCCCACCAACGGTGCCTGCGGCATTGTGCCGGCGGTTCTGGCCTATTACGATCATTTTATCGAGCCGGTGACGCCGGAAATACACCAGCGCTATTTTATGGCCTGCGGCGCGATCGGTATTCTCTATAAGCTGAACGCCTCGATTTCCGGCGCCGAAGTCGGCTGCCAGGGAGAAGTGGGCGTGGCCTGCTCCATGGCGGCGGCCGGCCTGACCGAATTGATGGGCGGCAGCCCGGAGCAGGTATGCGTGGCGGCGGAAATCGGCATGGAGCATAACCTGGGGTTGACCTGCGATCCCGTGGCCGGGCAGGTTCAGGTGCCATGCATCGAACGCAACGCCATCGCCTCGGTGAAGGCCATCAATGCGTCGCGCATGGCCTTGCGGCGTACCAGCGCTCCCCGTGTATCGCTGGATAAAGTCATTGAAACCATGTATGAAACCGGCAAGGATATGAACGCCAAATACCGGGAAACCTCCCGCGGCGGTTTGGCAATCAAGGTCCAGTGCGACTGAGTGCGTCGAGAAGAAGACCCAATGGGTCTGGGTCTATTCTTCTTCCGAACCGGGCAATGGCGCGATACGTTCAATCTTCACCAGTTCAATGCGGTATTCCAGCATCTGTATGATGGTAAAGCGCCATGGTCCTATAATGATTACTTCCCCAACGGTGGGCATCTGATCCCGCTCGTGCAGCAGCATGCCCGCCAGTGACGCCATAGTATGATGCGTAACCAAGTCATCGCCGAGAGCCTGCTGCAGGGCATGCAAATCGGTGCCGCCTTTTACCAGCCAGCCATCTTCCTCCGCCACGATATCCGGCGTTTCATCTTCGTCGGGAAACTCGCCGGCAATGGCTTCCAACACATCCAGCGGCGTCACCAGCCCCTGAATCACGCCGAACTCATTGGTCACCACCACCAGGCTGCCTTTAGCCCGGCGGAGCACCCCCAGCAGATTGAGCACATCCAGGGTTTCCGGCACCACGATAGCCGGGTTTTGCGCGGCGTAGGCGCTGATATCCTCGCCGTTATCCAGCGCCACCAACAGATCCTTGGCGCGGACTACTCCCAGAAGCTGGTTAAGTTCCCCGTCGCATACCGGGAACATGCTATGGGGGGTGGACAGCAATGTGGCCCGTAATTCCTCCACCGAGCGCCGGCAATCCACCCAGGATATTTCATTACGGGGCGTCATCACGCTGCGCAAGGAGCGGGAAGAGAGCGACAGAACGCCGGTTATCATATAGCGCTCCTCGTCCACAAAGGGTTTAGGACTATCTGCTGTTTCCTCTGAGTTCTCGCGCCGGGTCCGGTCGCCACCCATCAGTCTGAAAATCGCCTCGGCGGTACGTTCCCGTATCGGCAACCGAGACTGATTTTTCATAAAATTATGCCGGGCAATCTGATTGAACATCTCGATAAGCACCGAGAAACCAATGGCGGCATACAGATATCCTTTCGGAATATGAAAGCCGAACCCTTCCGCAATCAGGCTTAACCCTATCATCAGCAGAAAACTTAAGCACAGCACCACGACAGTGGGATGGGCGTTCACAAACCGGGTCAGGGCTTTGGAAGCCAGCAGCATAATGCCCATGGCAACAACCACGGCGGTCATCATTACCGGCAGGTTGTTGACCATCCCCACCGCGGTAATAACCGCATCCAGGGAGAATACCGCGTCCAGAATCACAATCTGCGCTACTACCGACCAAAACCCGGCATAATTCCGGTTGGCGCTGCCGTGTTCCTGATTTTCCAGCCGCTCGTGCAGTTCCACCGTGGCCTTGAACAGCAAAAAAAGGCCGCCTGTCAACAAAATCAGATCCCGGCCGGAAAATTCAAACATTGCCACCGAAATCAACGGACGGGTCAAGGTCACCATCCACGAGATAAGCGACAGCAATGCCAAACGCATCAGCAGCGCCAGTCCCAGGCCAATCAACCGCGCTTTGTCACGCCTTTTCGGCGGCAATTTTTCGGCCAATATGGCGATGAACACCAGATTATCGATGCCGAGCACGATTTCCAGTAGAATAAGGGTCAGCAAACCGACCCAGAGAGTGGGATCCATCAGCAAGTCCATGGTGAACTCCGCAACGATAGCCGGGTTACGGGAAGCGCCGGGAGCAGAAACGGCAAACCGGCGCGCCGGGAGAGGAACAGCACGCATTCGCCCGATGCCGGGGAAATAGAGAGAAACGGGTGGGGATACGATTCGGCAAGGCCGATAAATCAACATCAACGTTAAACGTTTTTCGGTGACAGTCCATAGGGGGGGCTGCGGCCCTTCGCTCCTAACAAATATGTAAATTTTACTTTAACAGGGATGTTGGAAAAGGCATAAAACTTTTTGTCTAAAAGATGTCATCACCCTCGTCTACACTGCTTTGTGCGATGATTCGTTTTCTCATGCACAAATAACTGAGCGCCGTCACAATTTTTATTTTTTTACACACTAAAATAAATCGCGTTTAACCGCTATTGAATCGGTTATCTACCTGAATCAATTCATTCTAAATGGCGGACATCAAACAGGGTGGCTTGGTACCCTGGCTAAGAAGTATAACCACCGACAAATTTGCTTTTCATCACAGCGGGTGGCTTTACTGCTTAACCCAATTTGTTAACAGAGGAGGTATCCAGTGAGTATTGCTATCGTAATTGGCACTCACGGGTCAGCGGCCGAACAACTACTTAAAACGGCTGAAATGATATTGGGCGAACAGAGCAACGTCGCCTGGATTGATTTTGTTCCCGGGAAAACGCTGAGACATTGATTGAAAATATACGGCAAAGTTAGCACATCTAGATACCAAGGAAGGAGTCCTGTTTCTGGTGGATACCTGGGGAGGCAGTCCGTTCAATGCCGCCAGCCGTATCGTCGTAGATAAAGAAAACTACGAAGTTATTACCGGCGTCAATATCCCCATGCTCGCCGAAACCTTTATGGCGCGTGATGATAACCCTGCCTTTGGGGAATTGGTAAAGATTGCGTTGGAAACCGGACGTGCCGGCGTGAAGGCTTTGAAAGCGCCGGAACTGAACGTTGAAACACCGTTGGCATCCCCTGCCCCGAGACAGGCCGCAGCGGCGCCGGTTCATCCGTCCGCCGGCGGACATATGACCATCGCCCTGGCGCGTATCGATGATCGGCTGATTCACGGTCAAGTCGCCACTCGCTGGACGAAGGAGACCAATGTCAAACGTATCATCGTTATCAGCGACGAGGTTGCCGCCGATACCGTGCGCAGGACCTTGTTAACCCAGGTGGCGCCTCCAGGGGTAACCGCCCATGTGGTTGATGTGGCAAAGGCTATTCGTGTTTATGAAAACCCGAACTATGCAAAAGACCGCGTGATGCTCTTGTTCACCAATCCCACCGATGTGCTGCGTGTGGTTGAAGGCGGGGTAAAAATCACGTCGGTCAATATCGGCGGTATGGCCTTCCGTCAAGGCAAAACCCAGGTCAACGGCGCGATTTCCGTGAGCGATGAAGATATTGCCGCGTTCCACAAGCTGAATGATTTAGGGATCGAACTGGAAGCCCGTAAGGTTTCATCAGATAACCCATTAAAAGTTATGGATTTAATCACCAAACTCGGTAAATAAATTTTCGCCGTGAAAAACTAACAATCAAGAGCGTATGTATTTCAAAGAAATAATTTACCGCTCTCTTACGTTTGTCTGAGGAGAAGTACAATGGAGATCACCACGCTTCAAATTGTGCTGATTTTTATCATAGCTTGTATAGCTGGTATGGAGTCGGTGCTGGATGAGTTTCAGTTTCACCGGCCATTGGTGGCCTGTACCCTAATCGGTCTGGTACTGGGAGATATGAAAACCGGTATCATCATCGGCGGTACGTTGGAAATGATTGCGCTGGGCTGGATGAATATCGGGGCTGCCCTGGCGCCGGACGCCGCCTTGGCGTCCATCATCTCCACCATTCTGGTGGTGGCCGGTAACCAAAGCGTCGGCGCAGGTATTGCCCTGGCGATACCGCTGGCCGCAGCCGGACAGGTGCTGACCATTATCGTTCGTACCTTGACCGTGGCATTCCAGCACGCCGCCGACAGCGCCGCCGAACGCGGCAATCTCAGCGCGCTGAGCTGGCTGCATGTACTGGCCCTGCTGCTGCAGGCAATGCGGGTTGCTATTCCGGCGCTTATCGTCGCCGTCTCCGTGGGTACCGATGCCGTACACGCCGTGCTGAGTTCGATCCCGGCGGTGGTGACCAACGGTTTGAGTATCGCCGGCGGCATGATCGTGGTGGTAGGTTACGCAATGGTGGTGAATATGATGCGTGCCGGCTATCTGATGCCTTTCTTCTTCCTGGGTTTTGTTACCGCGGCCTTCACCAACTTTAACCTGGTCGCCCTTGGCGTCATCGGTGTGGTTATGGCCATTTTCTATATCCAGTTGAGCCCGAAGTACAGTCATCCCCAGGGTGGACAGGGTACGCCGGCACAGGGCGTTAACGATCTTGATAATGAACTTGATTAAAAGGTGAGAGAAATGGTCGATACAACTGGTCAAAAGAAATTGACTCCCGGGGATATACGCGGGGTATTTTACCGCTCGAACCTTTTCCAGGGATCGTGGAACTTTGAACGTATGCAGGCCCTGGGCTTCTGCTTCGCGATGGTTCCGGTAATACGGCGTCTTTATCCGGAAAACAACGCAGACAGAAAACAGGCAATCCGGCGTCGTTTGGAATTTTTCAACACCCATCCTTATGTGGCGGCACCCGTACTGGGCGTTACCCTGGCGATGGAAGAGCAGCGGGCCAACGGCGCGCCTATCGACGACGCGGCCATCAACGGCCTGAAAGTCGGCCTGATGGGACCGCTGGCCGGGGTGGGCGACCCGATTTTCTGGGGTACCGTCCGTCCGGTATTCGCGGCCTTGGGCGCGGGTATCGCCATGAGCGGCAGCCTGTTGGGGCCGTTGCTGTTCTTTGTGCTGTTCAACTTTGTCCGTCTGCTGGTGCGCTACTACGGTGTCGCCTACGGCTATCGTAAAGGCGTGGATATCGTTAACGACATGGGCGGCGGCTTCCTGCAAAAACTGACGGAGGGGGCGTCCATTCTCGGGCTGTTTGTCATGGGGGCCTTGGTAAATAAATGGACCCATGTCAATATACCCTTTGTCGTGTCGCGTATTACCAACCAGAACGGTCAAACGACGGTTACCACAATACAAACCATTCTGGATCAGTTAATGCCCGGTCTGGTGCCGCTATTGCTGACCTTCGGGTGTATGTGGCTGTTGCGCCGCAAGGTTAATGCCTTGTGGATTATCATCGGCTTCTTCGCTATCGGCATTTTCGGTTATTGGATTGGCCTGTTGGGCCTGTAATCCGCATTATCTAAAACCGGGGTTTGACCCCGGTTTTTTTATGGCAATTTTGGAGGAAAGATGTCTGTCACCGATATCGGCTTAATGGTAATAATCGCCTTGGCGCTGCTGTTTGCTATTTACGATGAATTTATTGTTGACTACTTTCTTAAAGGCAAAACCCGGCTGAAAATCGGTTTACATCGTCTAAACCGCGTTGATGCCCTGATTTTCATCGGCCTGGTGTGTATTCTGATCTATCAAAATATCACCTCGAACGGTACGGTTTTCACCACAACCCTGCTATTAGTCCTAGTACTCATGGCCTGTTATCTGGCCTATATCCGCCGGCCAAAAATAATTTTTAAGGCGGACGGTTTTTTTTACGCAAATTTTTTTATTAGATATGACCGTATAAAAAACATGAACTTATCGGAAGATGGTTTTTTGGTGATCGGCCTGGAAAAACGCCGTCTGCTGATAAAGGTAAAACAGTTGGATGACCTGGAAACCATATACAATTTCTTTCTGACGAACAATTAACAAAAAATTAACATAAAACATGCGGAAAAATTATTTCTAATAAATAAATCATAGTAATTTTGTATTTTGATTATAAAAGAACCTTAGGTATACTGGCTTAGTGAATATCCTTCAATTCCCTAATTTTAGTGAAAATAATTATCGATTACATTCCATAATCCCCCTCTTTTTTTGTAGTTGTTTTGTCGTTAATTATTATGTTAAGGTTGGCCCGTCATTAGGGAGTAGCCGGTTTCCGTCGTCAGTGCGGGAATGTCCGTATCAACATACTCGTTTGTTTTAAACGTGGTGCGGACGACCAGGATGGTTGGCGAGACTATAGACACGACGAACCATCGTAAGGT
Source organism: Sodalis ligni (assembly GCF_016865525.2). Classification (NCBI taxonomy): domain Bacteria; kingdom Pseudomonadati; phylum Pseudomonadota; class Gammaproteobacteria; order Enterobacterales; family Bruguierivoracaceae; genus Sodalis; species Sodalis ligni. Next base: position 3,432,682 of record NZ_CP075169.1, read on the forward strand.
TGGGAGATGGGGAAGCGTGGATATTGGCTCCCAGCCGAGGTTATGGTATGAACCTTTCCGCAACATTGATTCTTGCTTTCGGCATGTCCATGGATGCCTTCGCCGCGTCCATTGGTAAAGGCGCTACCCTTCATAAACCCCCCTTGCGCGAAGCGCTGCGAACCGGCTTTATTTTCGGCACCATTGAAGCCATTACCCCGTTAATCGGCTGGTCGCTGGGTTTACTCGCCAGCCATTATATTATGGAGTGGGATCACTGGGTCGCCTTCGTCCTGCTGGCCTGTCTGGGCGTTCGTATGATGATGAGCGGTTTCGGTAAACAAGCGGAGGCAAAACCCCCTATTGGCCATCACAGCCTCAAGGTGCTGGTGTTCACCGCCATCGCCACCAGCCTGGATGCGCTGGCGATTGGCGTCGGTCTGGCCTTCCTGGAAGTCAATATTCTCCATACGGCGATGATCATTGGCCTGGCTACCATGCTCATGGCCACGCTGGGTATGCTGCTGGGCCGCTTTATCGGGCCGATTCTGGGCAAAAAAGCGGAAATCATCGGCGGCGTCATTCTGATAGGCATCGGCTGTAATATCCTTTACGCCCATATCGGCCCGGCGCTCATGGCCCGCTTTTAATCACTCTTCCCGCCGCCAGGCGCGGAGAATAAAATCCGTTTCACAGGTAAATTCTTCCAGGGCGGTTAATGCCGCCACCACATCCGGCGCCGCCCGCCAGGCAAACGGCGTCATTTGCAACAGCGCGGCCGCCGCTTCACCGGGTAAAGCCAGTTCAAAACGCAGCCGCTCTTCGGCCAGCGGAGCAAAGCCGGGAAAATGCTCGTCTTTCAGCGGATGCAGCATGACCTCGGAATAGATTCGCGCCTTGAGCTGCAGGAGGTGTCTTGGTCCAGGCGCCACCGTTACCACGATGCCGCCCGGTTTCAGTACGCGATACATCTCGGCGGGATTACAAGGCGCATAAATGCGAAGAATGCCGTCGAGGGAAGCGTCGAGAAAAGGCAAGCGCTGGCTGGACGCGACGCAAAACCGTACCTCGGGATAGCGCTTTGCCGCGGCGCGCACCGCGTTCTTGGCAATATCCAGTCCGTAGACCCGGCCCGTACGGGCCGCCACGGCCGCTGCCAGCGCCGAGGTGTAATAGCCCTCCCCGCAGCCGATATCCAGCCAGCGGACGTACCGGTCCGGCTGCAGGCGGTTTATCAATGCGATGACGCCATCGCGCATCCGCCGGTAATGGCCTGCATCGAGAAAGGCCCGGCGGGCCTGCATCATCCCCCGGTCATCGCCGGGCTCCCGGCTGCGTTTGAATTGCACCGGCAGCAGATTTACATACCCTTCCCGCGCGCGGTCAAAACGGTGCCGTCCTTCGCAGGCCCAATAACCCTCGGCGGGCAACAGCGGCAGATGACACAGCGGGCATTGGTAAATAGACATAGGGCATTCCGTAGGGGACGACAATAAGGCAAGCATATTACCTTAAAACCTGGCCGGGATGGTCATTTTACCGGTCCCGGCCAGGCGCGGCCGGCCGGCACTAAGCCGGCGCACGGGGTTGCGCGCGACTCAGCGGCGGTAAGACCGGTCATGAGGGATGATTATCGGTCTTCGAGGCCACCACGATGCGATTATTGTCTTCAGGCAGAGCATCAGGTTCTACGTTCATGGTACGCAAGACCTCGGACATAATGGTACTGAATACCGGCGCGGAGACCGCGCCGCCATAATATTTCCCCCCCTGAGGGTTATTGATAACCACCACCAGGGCAAATCTCGGACGGCTGGCCGGCGCGATACCGGCGGTATAGGCAATATATTTATCAATATACTGTCCGTCAGGCCCGATTTTTTTGGCGGTACCGGTTTTAACCGCCACCCGGTAACCGCGCACCGCCGCCTTGATGCCGCCGCCGCCGGGCAACGCGACGCTTTCCATCATATGTTTAACCTCATGCACCAGCCCCTCCTCCATCACGCGCTGTCCCACGACCGGCGGATCGATGCGGGTAATGGATAGCGGCCGGTAGATGCCGTCGCTGGCGATGGTGGCATACACACGGGCAAGCTGCACCGGCGTCACCATTAAGCCGTAGCCAAAGGAGAAGGTGGCCCGGTCCAGCTCGCTCCAGCGCTGCCGGTGCGGCATCAAGCCGCTGCTTTCCCCGGTTAGGCCCAGATCGGTGGGTTGTCCGAGGCCGAACGCCAGATAGGTCTTCAACAGGGCGGTGATGGGCATGGCCAAGGCCATACGGGATACGCCGACGTCGCTGGACTTTTGCAATATGCCGGTGAGGGTCAATTGGGGATAGAACGCCACGTCGCGGATCAGATGGCCGCTAAGCGTGTAGGGATGGGTATCCAGCAGGCTGTCCGGTTTAACAATGCCCTGTTTTAAGGCGGTCATGACCACCATGGGTTTTACCGTCGAACCGGGTTCAAAAATATCGCTGATGGCTCGATTACGAAAATCATCTTCCTGGGCGCCGGTTCGGTTGTTGGGATTAAAGGTAGGATAATTGGCCAGGGCCAGGATTTCGCCGGTATTCACATCCACCAGCACCGAGGCGCCGGAATCCGCCTTGTTGAATGCCACGGCGTTGCTTAAGGCTTCCTCCGTGATACGCTGCAAGCGCAGGTCGATGCTTAGCGCCACATTATGCGCCGGGGAACTGTCGGTGGAGGAAAGCGTCTCTACCACCCGGCCGAAACGATCCTTACGTACCACCCGCTGCCCCGCCACGCCCGTCAACAGGCGATTAAAGCTTTTTTCGACCCCTTCGATACCCTGATCGTCGATATTGGTAAAGCCAACCAGGTTAGCCGCCGTCTCTCCCGCCGGATAAAACCGGCGGGATTCATCCTTGCAATAAATCCCCGGCAGTTTTAATTGTTTGACGTAATCCGCCACGTTGGGTTCTATTTGGCGACCCAGATAGATAAAGCGCATATGGGGATCGTGGTTAATGCGCTCCGCCAGTTCGTTGAACGGCATATTCACGGTTTGCGCCAGGGCCTGCCAGCGGGATGAGTTCTCCACGCCGCCTTTTTGCGCCACTTCATAGGGATCGGCCCAGACCGCGTCCACCGGTACGCTTACCGCCAGCGGCTGCCCGTTGCGATCGGTTATCATGCCGCGGGGAATAGGCGTTTGCTCAACCCGCAACGATCGCATGTTCTCCTGGGCCACCAGATTATCCGGTTTAATTACCTGCAGCCAGGCTATGCGCATTAACAGCACCGCCAGGATGAGCGTGATGCCGACACACATTAAGCCAAAACGCCACTGGATAAAATTCTGCTTGCCCTGCCCCGAATTATTTTTCACATTGTTCTCGCGTCGCCATCCCATTGACTGAAAGCATTAAACCCTAACTTTCGGAGCTATATCGTCAAAACAATGCTACAAGACATGCTTTTTGCAACAAAGCGCGAATATTATCTTAATGCCGGCCTGGATGCTTTTTGTCACTGGCCGGCGCGTTGAAAAAAGCTAAAATGGTCTCATCCTTTTCAATCCAAGAGCCTTTCTTAACATTATGACAGTTTACTCCCGCCTGATACAGAACGTTGCGGGCGTACGTCACGGCTTTGGTGACGCCGCCACGCTATTGCCGGTCCCATTGCAGCCCTGGCTGGACACCGCTCCGGTTAAAAAACAGGTACACGGTATCGATATTCGCCGGGTCTACCGGCCGGCGGAGCCGTGCGGAGAGGCGGACGGATTGATCACATCCACCCCAGGCATACTGCTGCATGTGCTGACCGCCGATTGTCTGCCTATTCTTTTTTGCCGCCGCGACGGTAAAAGTATCGGCGTGGTGCATGCCGGCTGGCGTGGATTGCTGGCAGGGATCGTGGAAGCCTTTGCCGCGCAGCTGGCTTATCCCGACGGTCCGGCTAACTGGGTTGCGGCCATTGGCCCGGCGGCCGGGCCTTGTTGTTATGAAGTCAGTGAAAGCCTGGTGGAGGATTTCCTGCAGCAATTAGCCATACCGGCGAATATTGTTCGGCCCAGGCCGCTGCATCTGGATTTGGCCGCCATTGCGCGCCATAAATTACAGGCTCTGGGCTTTCAGGGGGTAGACGTGCTGCGCCAGTGCACTATCTGCGGCACCGCCGCCGGAGGCCACCGCTACACCAGCTACCGGCGATTTTGCCGCCAGCGGGCAATAGATCCCGCTTACCCTTCCATCAGCGGACGCAATCAGCATTCAGGACTGGTGATTACCGGATAATAACATCTGCGAAGGCCGGACACGCAAGCATTTGGCGAATAGGGGCAGGCAATAACAGGATAGAATTTTGGAAATGGAACACCCTGCCAGTTCAGTACTGGCAGGGGGGATTACATGTTATCCATCAATCAAATGATTGACCGTCACCGAAGCAACGCGGATTACAGGGCAGTTACGTTAACTGCTGAAGGGCCTTTGGCCATCCTGGATTTCGAATTCTACGTTCTGGCCTTCGGCCAGAGTTTTGAAGCCGTTACCCTGAATAGCGGAGAAGTGTACAAACACATCTTTGCTGCCATCGGCCGGAGTGATGAAACCAAAACCTTTAGACTCGTTGAACCACTTCACTTGACCCTTTGATCTTTGCCATCTTGCATATTTCCTTTGAGTGTTTAAATCGCCCTGAGGCGAGACAGAGACAAACTGGAGTCGTTACTGCTTGAGGCACTAAGATTAGGATCGGCAGAGAAGCGGTATGCAACGATATCGTCTTTACGCAAAACTTCTTTACTGAAAATGCCATTCATATACAGAACTGTACCTCGTTTTACCCAAATGCGTTATCACATACTCTGTAATCAATGGCAAGCCATTTTTGATCAGGGCCGGATATGTCGCACATAATTAAATCGTTCAGTTGCATCCGGTTGCCCACCCGCATCAAAGAGTTGAAAAACGACCCTTGTGTGCCGAGTGAAACCACCATCATGATATCTGTACCATTTATCGTTAACCTTAGCGCAAACCTTTGTCAACGTCCAATGCATTATTCAAGAATAACTATTCATTTCCCAATTAAAGAAAACAAGGGGCCAGCTCACATTTTTCCAGTTTTCTTATACCGGATTCGACTATCGTAGTAATAGAAATTAGCAGTGCCGCTTAACATAAGCAACGGTTAATTATCCGCCATTGCCCTGGGCCCGCCACAGGCTCCCCGCCAGCCGGGCGATCAGACCGGCCCCAACGCCCGGCACCGCGCCCTAAAGACCGTGACGGGCTAATAAATTATGCGCTATTTGTGATCACCAATATTGTGCAACGGCAAGTTCTCCCGCGGCCGTAAGCGGGATTAATAATGTCATCCCCATTGAGCAGGCAACTTTATCGCTTATGCCTGATTGTCATTATACTGCAATATATACTTCTGAAGATAATGCTAATAAAATAACCTTTGGATTGTTTGGCTGACTAAATAGTGTCTTGGTGTCTATCCGGTATTAATCTGAAATATAAAATCATCATTGCGCATTTCTATTTTTTTTGTATAAATCCACCCGGTAGCCCTAGGGCGCGGTCTGAGGCGATGATCGAGCCGCTATTGAGAGGCTATAAAGCTATATGTCTATTTTGGCGCCGATTTTCAACGGTATAAAGCGATGATCGGCAATGCCGGCGTTTAATAAGGCCTGCGCCAGCTCCGCGGCGGCTCATCCAGGGATTCGTCCGCCAGTTCGAATACCCCCCAATGAATCGGAATAACCAGCGGACAGTTCAGCTCCTGGTAAAACTTTACCGCACTGGCGGGACTCATGTGGCTTTCTGCCATGAACCATTCTGGTGCATAGGCTCCGATGGGCAAGGCGGCAATGTCAAAAGGTCCCAGGCGCTGTCCGATCTCTGCCAGGCCGGGGGTATAACCGCTGTCGCCGGAAAAGTAAAAACGCCAGCGCTGGCTTTCCACGACCCAGCCGCACCACAGACTGCGGTTCCGGTCTTTGAAAGTACGCATGCTCCAATGGCGCGCAGGAACGCAGTGAAGGCGAAGATCGTGAAAGGTGATGCTCTCCCACCAATCACATTGGGAAACAGTGTTGACGCCCCGTTTTTCAAGCCATTCCCCCATGCCCAGCGGGGCCATCACCTGTAGATCGGGAAAACGCTTCAGTAACCGGCGTAGAGTACTTCTATCCAAATGATCATAGTGATTATGAGAATAAATCACCGCATCAATGGGAGGCAGCTCATCAATCCCCACCGCCAGGGGCGTTCTGCGTTTGGGGCCGACAAAGGGTATTGGCGAGGCGCGCTCGCCCAGGGCGGGGTCGAGCAGTAGATATCGCCCGGAGACGCGGATAAGCAGGCAGGCATGGCCCAGCCACCAAATGGCATCCTCACTGCCGCTGAAATCAGCGGGTTGCCACCAGTCCCGGATGAATTGAGCATAGCCCCCCTGCGGAGGCCGGGGAAAGCCTTGTTTTTTGCGCTCTCGATGCCATTTTTTAAACGCATCGGGGGTTCTTACTGAAGGTTCAAGATTGCGAAAGCCTAACGGCGTATGGTGTGGTTTGGACTCATCGTACCAAGGATTGTTTTTCGCCATTGTCTCTTCGACTCTCCTGTTTACTCGCTTTATCCCCTGATAATGCAAGATCCGGCAGTAGAATAATATAGAATGTTGACTAAATGTGAACACAAAACCTTGACCCGGTAAATATTTTCCTTTGCAAGGGCGAGCCTGTACATGCACAAGGAGGACCGGATCAGGATTGGGTATCGCAGCAGGCAGCAAGGGAGACGGGCCCGACGAAGTTTAACGCTCGGCGATAAAGTCTTTGAACATGATAGGTTCGCCGGCGGCAGGGACCTTGGCGTCGTTTTGCGGGGAATTCATCTGACCTAACCGCATCAATAATTCGGTTTGTTTTTTCTGCTGTTCGAGTAACTCATTAAGCAACATGATTTGTTCATTGGCCCTGACGCTGGCGCGGTTGAGGAAAAACCAGACCACGAGACCGATAATAAAACAAGTAAAACAGCCCCATTGAGGCGATATTGAGGGTATTAAATCCTAAATCGTTCATAACATGACCTAATCACTGATAAAACCAAACGCTATCTTAACACCCTCTGCTCAGCAATGTATCCTGAAACGACTCTTTGGCCCTGCTCTCCATTCAAGATAGTTTCATGCATTAAACACCTATGGACAAAAGCATGACGGCAATCGCCCATGGCATCCGTCACCATGGCATCCATTTCGTGACAAAACACATACCGTTGAAAAATCACCGCCCTGATCACAAAAGCTATTCAATGCCGACAGCCATAACATCAAGCACAGCAGTAAAATGCCCAGTATTGATAGTGCCGTGTTTTTCAAAACCCAAGTCCTGTACTTCCTCGATGAATATATTTTATCTAGGATAACTTAAACAAAGACTAACCATGGTCCATTTTATTACCAGAATAATGATTTAAAGGACGATGATATGTGTTACAGATTATAAAAAATCTATGCGAGAAAATATATATGATTAAAATCAATTGGTTGTCGCCTGATCAAATTTGAGATCGATTAGCGTTATGGCTTTTCGATAGCGCGGCGGGTGATAGGATCCCGCGCCTCGGGATGGCTGGTTACATCGATGCTTTTTAGCTGTTGCGACATTTTATCGCGAACATGGGCAGGAGCTATCACATCGATAACGTCGAGGATTTGCTTGATAACCAGCTGACAGGCCACGAGATCGGAGATCAACTCCTGGTCGTGGGTGAAGGATTCCGACATGGTAATGTCTCCGGTCTTCCCTTAAAAAGGATATTCGCGATAGCCGATTTGGCGGGAAATATTGCGTTTCTTTTTGCAGCGAAACGGATGGTGGGAAAAGAGATGCTAAGGCCGGCAATCACCACGCCGAAACGGTCAAATATCGGCACCGCGACGCAGCGCAAGCCATCCTCCTGCTCTTCGTTATCTTCGCCGAAGCCTTGCTGGCGCACTTTAATCAATTCCGGCATCAACGACGCAGCATCGGCGACGGTGCGGCGGGTGCTGCGATTAAAAACCACCCCTGAAAGGATACGCTGCGCTTCATCCGCCTCGCGCCAGGCCAGCAATACCTTGCCGATTGCCGTGCTATAAAGGGGATTCCGGCGGCCTACGCGGGAATACATGCGCAGATTGTACATTGAATCGATTTTATGGATGTAAACGATGCTGTCTTCATCCAGCGAGCCAAGATGGATGGTTTCACGGGTTAAATTGGACAGTACCCGCATTTGAACATCGGCGATGCGAATCAGATCGATATTCTGTAAAGCCTTGGCACCCAATTCGAATAGCTTCAGCGTCAGGGAGTATTTCTCCGATTCGCCTTCCTGGGAGACGTAACCGAGGGATTTCATGGTTTGGAGAAAGCGATACACGGTGCTTTTGACATCAACACCCGCTGGGCCAGCTCGGTAATGCCGATTTCCCGCTCTTCCCCCAGCGCCTGGAGAATACCAAAAACCTTCAATACTGACGATACGGAATCGGGTTGTCTGTCTAAATCTGCAATCGTCATTTTTATGGAAATCCTGATAAGCGTTTTGTTTTAAAAAAACTAGAACATAATTTCCATTATAAAGGTATGACTCCAAATTTCGCAATGGCTGTGCTCAATAAAGCCGGCTTTAATGTCCAGTCAGTAATTATTACATTTCTTCGGCGGCCTGCTGATCCGTTACAGCAGGATTTAATGCTAGGATAAGGGTTTTGACGGTTGTTAAACATTCATGATTGATAAAATTGCTGATGGCGTTCCTACGCCTCAGCGCTATGGTGCGATCATCACCGTAGCACTCAGCATCACCGTCGCCGTGCTGGACAGCGCCATCGCCAATGTAGCCCTTCCTACTATCGCGCGCGAACTTCACGCCAGTCCGGCCGCCTCAATCTGGGTGGTCAATGCCTATCAGCTCGCCATCATTATGACCCTGCTCTCCTTCGCCACCTTGGGGGATATTTACGGTTTCCGACGGGTATATCAATGCGGTCTGGTGGTGTTCAGCCTGATGTCCCTGTCATGCGCCTTATCCCAAAACCTTTGGATGCTGATTGGCGCCCGCGTACTGCAAGGGTTTGGCGCCGCGGCCATCATGAGCATCAATACGGCGCTGATCCGCATTATTTATCCCACTCGCCTGCTGGGGAAAGGGATGGCTATCAACACCCTGATAGTGGCGGTATCCACCGCGGCGGGGCCCACCGTGGCCGCCGGCGTGTTATCCATCGCCACCTGGCAGTGGCTGTTTGCCATCAACGTGCCCATCGGCCTGCTGGCCTTTTATCTTGGTCATCGATTCCTGCCGGCAAATCCAATAAAAAACACCGGACAACGGTTCAATTTCGCCAGCGCCGGCATGAACGCCCTGACCTTCGGCCTGTTATTGTCAGCCCTGGGGGGCTTTGCCCAACGCCTGAACGGATATATGATTTTGACCGAGCTTGCCGGCGCGGTGATAGTCGGCACCATTTTTATCCGGCACCAGCTTCGTCAACCCTGGCCGCTGCTGCCGGTTGATTTGCTGCGTATCCCGCTCTTCTCTCTTTCCCTTTGCACGTCCATCTGTTCTTTCTGCGCCCAGATGCTGGCCATGGTTTCCCTGCCGTTTTTTTTGCAAAGCATACTGGGCCGCGACGAAGTGGCTACCGGGTTATTGCTGACGCCCTGGCCGCTGGCGACAATGCTGTTCGCCATGCTGGCGGGCAGGCTGATAGGCCGTGTCCATGCCGGTTTGCTGGGGGCTGTGGGGTTGGGTATCTTTGCCGCCGGGCTTTTCTCCCTGGCCTGGCTACCGGGATCGCCGGCCAATGCCGACATCGTCTGGCGGATGATGCTGTGCGGCGCCGGGTTCGGCTTATTCCAGTCCCCCAACAACCATACCATTATCACGTCCGCGCCACGCAACCGCAGTGGCGGCGCCAGCGGGATGCTGGGGACCGCGCGCCTGGTGGGACAAACCTCCGGCGCCGCCCTGGTGGCGCTGATGTTTAATTTATTGGGCACCGGCGGCACCCATGCCTCTTTGCTGCTGGCCGGCGGCTTTGCAACGGCGGCAGCCATGGTGAGCGCACTGCGTATAAGCCAACCCAATCCGCAGCGCCAAAGCACCGCCGGCAGGTAGCCGGTTATTTTAAATAGGCGCCGGACCGCAGGGCCTCGATACGTTTATCCAACGGCGGATGCGACATGAACAGCTCGCTGAAGGATTTTGATTTACCGTTGATGCAAAACGCCAGCATGCCGCCCTCTTCCTGGGGTTCGTAGCTGGTTTTCAGGCGCTGCAGCGCGGCAATCATCTTATCGCGCCCCACCAGCCGCGCCGAACCGGCATCGGCATGGAATTCGCGATGTCGTGAGAACCATAGCGTAATCAGGCTTGCCAGCACTCCGAACACCAGCTCCAGCACCATGGACACGGCAAAATAGATCATCGGATTGCCGCCGTTGCTTTCCCCTTCATCACGGTTCGATGACAAAAAGCCGGCGGCCAGCTGCGCCAGGATCCGAGAGACAAAAATCACGAAGGTGTTCACCACGCCCTGTATCAGGGTCATGGTGACCATATCGCCGTTGGAGACGTGGCTGATTTCATGGGCGATGACCGCTTCGGCCTCGTCGCGGCTCATATTTTGCAGCAGGCCGGTACTGACCGCCACCAGAGAGGCGTCGCGCCGGGCGCCGGTAGCGAAGGCGTTGATATCCGGCGCCGGGTAGACCGCCACCTGGGGCATGACAATGCCCGCCTGCTGCGATTGGCGCTGCACGGTAGCCAGCAGCCAGCGTTCGGTTTCATTGCGCGGGCGCTCGATGACTTCCCCACCCACCGAACGCAGCGCCATGGACTTCGACAGCCACAGCGAAACAAAGGCGCCGCCAAAACCAAACAGGCCGGCCATGATCATCAATCCGGCGGCGCTGGAAGATTGTATCCCCGTCAGGCTCAGCACCAGACCGAATACCAGCATAACCGCCAGGTTGGTAAGCAGAAAGAGAGCGATGCGCATCATATAGAATGTGGTCCCCTGATAAAAATCACGCCGATTGCGTTAAAGGGATCGTATGGGCTTTCAGAGGGTTTTCAAGCGTAACTTGCCAATAAGTGCTTAAAAAGACATAACTTTACATTTTGTAAAAAAATAAAGGCGCCGGTGAGGCGCCTGAGCTTGTTGACAAAGTGCCCGGTCGGAACAGGCTGCCAGATCGTAAACACGCCGTGAATACATCCTTGTAGGCTCGATCCGCGCCATCCATGGCGCGGACGGTTTACTCTTCTGGCAGCCTGTCCCGCCTTATTGACTCCGAGTGCGTTTGTCAGCAGTCTGAGGCGCCGGTGAGGCGCCTCGGTTTTTATTTTACCGCCGCCGGCTGCAGCGGCTGCTGGCCGCTTTGCGCCTTGGCGAGGTCCAATGCAATATGCACGGTTTCGTCCAGGTAGGGATCGGGTTCGTGGTAATCTTTCGGTATGTCGTCCAGGGATTTCACCGGTTTTTTGCCTTCCCGCTGCAAGCGGTCATTGATACGCTGCAAACGAATGGCGTCATCCTCGTGATTTTCCTTCTCGCGCTGAGCCAGATTCAGGGACGCGATATTGCGTTTATCCTTCATGGCATTGAGGCGGGCAATATCCTGAGCGATATATTGGAACTCGGGGTCCGCCACGATCCGCGCCTGGTGCGCCTTCAGCAGTTCAGCGGCAAAGGGCTTCAAATCACCGCTCTTGGTGTAGGTAGCCGCATTGATGCTGTCCCAGGGCAAGGCGTTATCTTCAAATTTCTCCCCGGTTTCAATGTCCGTCTCATAGCCGGTAGGCATGATGATATCCGGCACAACCCCTTTACGCTGGGTGCTGCCGCCATTGATCCGGTAGAATTTCTGGATAGTGTACTGGATTGAGCCCAGCGGCGGCCAGTCGGGACGCAGCATCTGATCGTAGATGCGGTTAAGGGAGCGGTACTGCTGCACCGTGCCTTTGCCGAAGGTCGGCTCGCCGACGATCAACGCCCGGCCATAATCCTGCATGGCGGCGGCGAAAATTTCCGATGCCGAGGCGCTGAATCTGTCCACCAGCACCACCAGGGGTCCTTTATAGTACACGATACCGTCGTTATCGCTGTCTTCACGTATCTTGCCGTTATTGTCGCGAACCTGGACTATCGGTCCGCTGGGAATAAACAGCCCGGACAGCGACACGGCTTCGGTCAAAGCGCCGCCGCCGTTGGTGCGCAAATCGATAATCACGCTGCTGACGTTTTGTTTTTCCAGTTTTTGCAGCTGGACCTTGACGTCATCGGTCAGGCCCACGTAAAAGCCGGGGATATCCAGCACCGCAACCTTTTGCTGACCCACCTGTTTGATGGTCATCTTCACCGCTCGATCCTCAAGACGGATACGCTCGCGGGTCACGGTGACGATACGCGTCTTGGTTCCCTTGCCCGCCGGCAGAATTTCCAAACGGACCTTGCTGCCCTTCGGGCCTTTGATAAGCGATACCACATCGTCCAGGCGCCAGCCGATGACGTCGACCATGGGCTTGCCGGTCTGGCCGACGCCCACCACGCGATCCCCGACCATAATGGTTTTGCTTTTCGCCGCCGGCCCGCCGGGCACCAGCGAATTGATGACGGTATAGTCGTCATCCATTTGCAACACCGCGCCAATCCCTTCCAGCGACAGGCTCATTTCAGTATTGAACTGCTCGGTATTGCGCGGGGAAAGGTAATTGGTATGCGGATCGATTTCATGGGCGAAGGCATTCATCACCATTTGAAATACGTCTTCACTGTTGCTTTGCGCCAGCCGGCGAATTGCGAACTGATAGCGCTTGGTCAGTATGTCACGTATTTCATCGTCTTTTTGCCGGTAAGCTTGAGGCTTAACTCATCGTATTTGACCTTGGCGTCCCAAAGCTTGTTGAGTTCGGCTTCGCTTTGCGGCCAGGGCGCTTTGCTGCGGTCGAGATCAATGGTGTCGCTACCGGTAAAATCCATGGGTTTGGCCAATTGGGCCAATGCATATTCATAACGCTCGAAGCGCCGTTGCTGCGCCAGATTATAAAGCGCAAAGGGGACATCCAGTTTTCCGTTTTTCAGTTCGTCGTCAAGCTGATCTTTCTTATCCGAAAATCGGGCAATGTCCGATGCCAGCAGCACATTGTGGCTGTAATCCAGCATATTGAGATAACGAGCGAAAATTTTCTCCGAGAAGGCATCGTCCAAATCAAACTGACGATAATGGGAACGGGTAAAACCGCGCCGTGACACGTTCACTGACCGTTTCTTGCTGTGCTTCTTCGTGAAGCTGGGGAATCTGATCGGCACGGGTTATCTTCACCTCTGCCGCCACCACCGATCCCGCCAGTAACAACCCTGCAAGTGCAGTTACTCTGACAAATTTGTTCATGCCCTGGTTGGCCTCCGTATCAGAACTGCAGGTGTTCTGCGCGCACTATCAAAGCCATCCCGGAAGAAAGCTGCACACGTACCCCTTCTTTGGCAATTTCCATCACGGTTGCTTCCATGGGATCTTTGCCTACCTTGATTTTGATGGCCTGACCGATTTGCAGTTTGGAAATATCGGTAACCTGCACCTGACGGGCGGGCGCGGGTTTTTTAACCTCTTGAGAGGGACGTTCATTTCTTGGCCGGGAGGCGGGACGCGGCCTGCGAGGCGTATTCGCTCCATCGGGGCCTTTGCGTTCAGCAGCGGCCGGATTGGCGGGCGCGGCACGCCGCGGAGCAGGCGCTTCGCCGTTTTCACGTTTTTTGGCCTGCTGCGCGGCGCGTTGCTGCTGCACGCGGGCTTTGGCTTCCTCGAGCTGCTTGCGGGCATGCTCCACATGCTGCGCTTCCAATTCTCCACAGGGATTGCCGTCGAGATCCACGCGCTGAGCGCCGAGTTTTATGCCGTACAGATAGCGCCAGCTTGAGGTATAGAGCCGCAATGCGGAGCGCAGCTGCGTTTTGCTCAGGTTATCTTCTTCCTGGATGCGGGCGACCAGATCCGCAAAAATGCCTATTTTTAATGGCCTCGCCTCGCCCTCGGCGGTAAAGCAGAGCGGGAAACGCTCAGCCAGAAAGGCTATCACTTCTTTATTACTGTTCAACTTGGGTTGATTTTCCATGAAATTTCCTGATTACAACGGGTTTGCCAACCAGCGCAGGCATGAACAGGCGTCATTATAATGACGCCATCGGCAAATGCCACGTTATCCGTATATCAATATAAGGTATTATTGATAAATCTTCGCAGATCAGTTTGATTTAATTGCTGGCAAAGCCGCTCCACCAAAGCTTTCAGGCCTTCTTCGTCCTCATGATCGAAGCGATGATAAATCGTGCTATCGATATCGAGTACGCCAACCACCCGGCCGTCCAGGGTAATAGGCAGGACGATTTCAGCAAGACTTGCAGCGTCGCAAGCGATATGCCCGGGAAATTCGTGGACATCGTCCACCCGCAAAATTCTGTTTTCCGCCACCGCCGTACCGCAGACTCCCTTGCCTACCGGAATGCGCACACAGGCGATTTTACCTTGGAACGGTCCCAGCACCAGTGTATCACCGTCCAGCAGATAAAAACCGGCCCAATTAACGTCTTCGAGGTGTTCAAAAAGCAAGGCGCTGACGTTCGCCATCGCCGCGATAAAATGGGTTTCGCCGTCAATCAGCGCCGACATACTTTGTAGTAATTCACTATAGAATTGTTGTTTTTTCATATGTAAACCAATAAATGAGCTAATCTGTCTGATATCAGCCGGAATGCCAGCCTCTATAAAATAAGCAATAAATGCCCAAGGCCACAAGATTAATCCTTTATTGCTTCACAAAGCCAGCCTCGGCAGGTATGTTTGCGCAACGTCGCCGGCATTATATTCCCGCTGTGACTCGCCTCACCGGAGTTTACAAGGCAGGTATAGAGGCATGTGAACGAGTTCAGCGTCGGTAGAATATGAAAATAAAGCACATCCATTATGCCTTGCCCCAAGGCCGCTACCAGCGTTGCGCTCAATGCGATACCTTGTTCATTTTGCCGACGTTGCATCAGAATCAGGACGCTTTTTGTCCGCGCTGCCGGGCCAAGGTTGCCCACGGCCATGAATGGACGATAAATCAGCTGGCGATCCTGGCACTCACCATGGTGGTACTGATGCCCTTCGCCTATGGGGAACCGTTAATCAGCATCCGCCTGCTGGGTACCTCCATCAATGCCACGCTGGTGCACGGTATCTGGCAAATGGCCATCCAAGGCCAGCCTATTACCGCCAGCATGGTGGCATTTTGTACCGTCGGCGCTCCCTGTACGCTGGTTATAGCCATACTCTACCTGAATGTCGGTGAGCGGTTGGGAATGAATCTGCGGCCGGTTTTGCTGATGCTTACCCGCCTGAAAGAATGGGTCATGCTGGATATCTATCTGATCGGCATGGCGGTGGCGGCCATCAAAGTCAAGGATTACGCCGATGTGGATACCGGCCTGGCCTTGCCGGCATTCATCGCGCTGGCGCTGCTCAGCGTGGTGACCATGACCCACCTGAATATCGGCCAGCTCTGGGAACATTTCTACCCGGAGCCCGCCCCCCCTTTTCGCACGAATACCGCCGGTCTGAAAGTTTGCCTGGGCTGCAATTTCACCGGTTATGCCGATGAACGGGGCCGCTGTCCGCGCTGTCATACCCCCCTGCGGCTTCGCCGCCGGCAAAGCCTGCAGAAATCCTGGGCGGCGTTAATCGCCTCGGTGGTATTGCTTATCCCGGCGAATCTCTTGCCGATTTCGATTATCTATATCAACGGCAGCCGTAATGAAAGTACCATACTTTCCGCCATCGGTTCGTTGGCGAACGATAACATACCGGTGGCGGCGGTGGTTTTCATCGCCAGCATTCTGGTGCCGTTTATCAAGGTCATCGTCCTGCTTACCTTATTACTGAGCATTCATTTTAAAGTGCGGCAAGGATTGAAAACCCGCATCCGCCTGTTACGCTTTGTCAGTTGGATCGGCCGTTGGTCAATGCTGGACTTGTTTGTTATTTCCATCACGATGGCGCTGGTGGATCGCGACCAGCTATTGGCTTTTACTATGGGACCGGCGGCGTTTTATTTCGGCTCCGCCGTTATTTTGACAATACTTGCTGTCGAGTGGTTAGACAGCCGTCTGATATGGGATGCACATGCCGCAAACGCCGACTACACCGATTAACGCGGAGGTCAGAAACAAGCGCCGTATTTCGCCTTTTTGGCTGTTGCCGTTTATTGCCTTATTGATTGCCGGCTGGCTGGTATACAGCACGGTCCAGGAGAAAGGCGCCACGGTGACCATTGATTTTATCTCCGCCGACGGCATTGTGGCCGGGCGGACCCCGGTGCGTTACCAGGGGGTGGAAGTCGGCACGGTGCAAAACATCAAGTTAAGCGACGATTTGCGCACCATCAAAGTAGAGGTCGGCATCAAGCGCGATATGCGCGATGCCCTGCGCCAGGGTACCCAGTTCTGGCTGGTGACGCCCAAGGCGTCCCTGGCGGGGATTTCAGGGCTTGATGCCCTGGTGGGCGGCAACTATATCGGCATGATGCCCGGTAAAGGCGACCCGCAAACCCATTTCACCGCCCTGGACACCCAGCCGAAATACCGGGTCAATACCGGCGAATTGCTGATCCACATGCATGCGCAAAACCTGGGGGCGCTGAACACCGGCTCTTTGGTGTACTACCGGAAATTACCGGTGGGCAAAGTGTATGACTATGATATTTCCAGGGAAAAGGGCGACGTCAATATCGATGTTTTGATCGACCGGCGCTTTACCGATTTGGTGAAAAAAGACAGCCGCTTCTGGAATGTTTCGGGTATCAAGGCCAGTGTGGATTTCCACGGTGCCCAGGTGGATATGGAGAGCATGGCGGCCTTGGTGAACGGCGCCATCGCCTTTGATTCGCCGCAAAATAGCGAACAGGCCCGCACCGACGACACCTTTACCCTTTATCCCGATCTCGCCCACAGCCAGCGGGGGGTGATAATCACGGTGGACCTGCCCAACGGGGATAACCTCAGCGAAGGCCATACCCCCCTGCTCTATCAGGGACTGGAAGTGGGTACACTCACCAAGCTGAATCTGGGCGGCGATAATAAGGTAACCGGGGAGCTGGCCATCAATCCGTCCATAAAGGATTTGATGCGCAGCGGCACCCGCATTGAAATGGAAACGCCGCAGCCTTCCCTCAATAACCTCAACCTGAGTAATCTGCTCACCGGCACCACGCTTAATCTGATTCCCGGCGGCGGGGCGCTTCAGGAGCATTTCACCGTGCTTGACAGCAACCATCGCCTGTTGCAGGAACCGGGAGTGAAAACCTTCACCCTCTCGGCGCCGGAAAGCTACGGTATCGACGGCGGCCAACCCCTGACGCTGTATGGCGTTGCGGTGGGCAAAGTCATCAGCCGCAAACTGGACGGTAACGGCGTGCTGTTCGAGGCGGCTATTGAGCCGGAATACGCCGGACTGTTGCATAAAAATACCAAATTCGTCGTTAACAGCCGGGTAGACGTGAAGTTCGGCCTGGACGGCGTTCGGGTGCTGGGCACCAGCGCGCAGGAGTGGCTGGACGGCGGCATCGTGATGATCCCCGGCACCCAGGGCGCGCCCCAGGATCATTATCCCCTCTATGGCAACCGTGAACTGGCCGAACAGGGCATACAGGGGGAAAAACCCGCTGCGACGCTGACGCTCACCGCCGACAGCCTGCCGGATATACAATCCGGTTCCATCGTGATGTACCGTAAATTCCAGGTGGGGGAAATTACTGATGTCCGCCCCACCGCGAAAAGTTTTGATGTGGATGTCTATATCCGCCCGCAATACCGCAAGCTGCTCACCGACCACAGCATCTTCTGGGCGGAAGGCGGCGCCAGAGTGCAGATTAACGGCAGCGGCATTAGCGTACAGGCATCCCCTCTCGATCGCGCGCTGAAAGGCGCTATCAGCTTTGATAATCTGGACGGCGCGGTACAGGTCAAAGGCCAGCTGCGCAGGCTCTATGCCTCGGAAAACGCAGCGCGGGCGGTGGGCAGCCAGATTGTGCTGCAAACCTTCGACGCCAGCAAGCTCTCGCCGGGCATGCCCATTCGCTATCTGGGCATCGATGTCGGACAGGTGGAAACCCTTAAGCTTTCGTCTGAAAACAGCGAAGTGCTGGCGCAGGCCGTGCTTTATCCGGAGTATGTCCAGGCATTCGCCCGGGTCGGCACGCAGTTCTCAGTGGTGACGCCGGAAATCTCCGCCGCCGGGGTCACCCATTTGGAAACCCTGTTCCAACCCTATATCAACGTTGAGCCGGGCAAAGGACAAACGACGCGCAACTTCACCTTGCAGCAGGCCACCATCAGCGATTCCCGCTATCTTGACGGTCTGAACATCGTGGTGGATACTCCGGAAGCGGGTGCGCTGCAGGTGGGTACTCCGGTGCTGTTCCGCGGCATTGAAGTCGGCACCGTTACCGGCATGTCGCTGGGGCCGATGGCGGATCGGGTCTATGTGTCGCTGCGCATCAGCAAGCAGTACCAGCATCTGGTGCGGGACAATTCCGTGTTCTGGCTGGCGTCGGGATATGATCTGAAGTTCGGCTTGACCGGCGGTTCGGGTAAAAGCGGCACCTTCCAGCCGGTTATCCGCGGCGGCATTGCGTTTGCCACCCCCCCCCCCCCCCCGCCGGCGCCTTAAACCCACGCCGGCAAACATTTCCCGCCCCACAGCGAAGAGCAGAAAGAGTGGCATGACCGGGGCACCGCCGTACCGCAGGGGGGAATGGCAGCCAGACCGCCGGCTTGCCCTGGGGCAGCCGGCTTTAAGCAATTCGTGTGTTCTTGACTATGCTTAAAACGTGAGAAGCCAAGGGAATTTGCTCCGGGCAAGAAACGATAAAGGGCATAGCCATGACCAAGACCACAGTCAAAATAGGCAGTTTTAAAGTTGACGATGCGGAGTTAACGAGCGGAACAAATCATAGCGTCGAGAATATCCTGAGTATCCCCTGCAAATCGGATCCCGATCTTTGCAAGCAACTGGACGGCTGGGATGAACAAACCAGCATTCCCGCTTTCCTTGACGGTAAAGAGCACGTTCTTTACCGGCAGCATTATGACCATGACAACGACGCCTGGATCATGCGGCTGGAATAGCCCTCAACGCCTTGCCACCGGGCCGGCTCGATGAGCCCAAGGCCCTGCTGATACTCTTTCCCCGGCGCGCCACCCCGCGACGGCGGCTTAACCCTGGTCGTGAAACGAAAAAATATGCTGACGTTTAATAAAAAAAAATCAGCCCGAAGGCTGATGACTGAAGGCAAGTCGGAAATGGCTCGTACCGAGGGTAATGAAACTATTATAGAACCTGACGCGAGCATAGCGACCTATCACTCCGATAGCCGGGATGCGTATAACGTAAAAGTTCCAAGGGGAGACCGCGTCATTCAAACCTTGGAGGAATTGGAACAGGTACGCCGGGAGTGCCGCAAAATGGTGACCCGGCGTGCCGGTTTATCCGCCGGCGCGGCGATTATTCCGATACCCGGCCTGGATATCGGCACCGACGTTTCGTTACTGATGACCTTACTGCCGGCCATAAATGAAAAGTTCGGTCTAACGCCGCGGCAAATCGATGCACTGCATCCGAACCGCAAAAAATACACCATGATCGCCATCACCGGCATCGGCATCGGCAGCCGCGTTATCGGCAGCACAATTACCCGTAAAATCGTATCCCTGCTGCTCAAACGGGTCGGCTTCAAAATCACCGCCAAAACAGCGCTGCGCTATGTGCCGATAGTCGGCCAGGCCGCTGCGGCCGGTTTGAGCTTCAGCGCAATGAAGGTCCTGGGAATGCTCATATCGAAGATTGCTACCGGGTAATAAAGAGGTGCTGGCGAAACTTTAATCATGATCTCTGACAAAGTTGCCGCGAAAAAATGTTTTACGATTTTCCTGAGTTTTCTCTTCCAGCGGAGGAACAGCACGTGGAACGTCAGCGAGTAGTATCTGAAGAGATCCAGTCCGTAGGATATGATGTTGCCCATCGCATGCTTGAAATAAAATTTCAAACCATCGGCGTATATCAATATCCGGGGTTTCTTTGAGCGTTTATCACTCCTTGATGGAAGCCCCATCAAAACCGAGTGTTTTAAAAACCTGATCAAACATAGGTACCTTTGCCGAAAAGTCGGTTGATTCCACCCTTAAGCGGAGGTTCAAGCTCGGCGTTGTTGGTAAACCGAATGTCTTCTCTCCAATTTTATTTCTTTGAAGTCATTGGGCCTCACCCTGGCCCATTTTTTATCTATTCGAAAAGCGCCGCAGCCCTATTCATCAGGCAATGGTAATGGTTTTGTCCAGATAAACATCCTGCACTGCATTAATCAGGGCCACACCATCTTTCATAGACCGTTTGAATGCTTTACGTCCCATAATCATACCCATGCCGCCGGCCCGCTTATTGATGACCGCCGTCCGAACGGATTCCGCCATATCGGTCGCGCCTGCCGACGCGCCGCCGGAGTTAATCAGGCCGGCGCGGCCCATATAGCAGTTAGCTAATTGATAACGCACCAGGTCGATGGGATTATCCGATGTCAGCGTACTATAAACCCGTTCATCGGTATAACCGAAGTTGATGGCTTTATACCCGCCGTTGTTCTCGGCCATCTTCTGCTTAACGATATCGGCGCCAAGGGTGGCGGCAAGATGATTGGCCTGACCGGTCAAATCGGCGCTGGTATGATAATCCACCCCGTCTTTTTTAAAGGCTGAGTTGCGCAAATAGGCCCACAATACTGTAACCAGGCCCAATTCATGAGCGCGGGCAAACGCGGCGGAGACTTCTTCTATCTGCCGGCGGGACTCCTCCGAGCCAAAATAGATGGTGGCGCCTACCGCTACCGCCCCCAAATCAAATGCCTGAACGACGCTGGCATAAAGGGTTTGGTCGTATTGAGTGGGATAGCTGAGGGTTTCGTTATGATTAATTTTGACCAAAAACGGGATACGGTGAGCATAACGGCGTGAGACCGCCGCCAGCACGCCGTAGGTTGAGGCGACGCAGTTACAGCCGGCTTCCAACGCCAGTTCAACGATGTTCTTCGGATCAAAATACAGCGGATTAGCGGCAAACGACGCACCGGCGGAATGTTCGACTCCCTGATCCACCGGCAGGATGGAGAGATAGCCGGTACCCGCCAGGCGGCCGGTATTGAACATCGTTTGCATATTGCGCAGGACCACGGGCGAACGGACATTGTCCATCATTACCCTGTCGACATAATCGCTGCCCGGCAGGCACAGATGTTCGGCGGGGATAGTGGTACAGCGGTGTTCCAGCAGCGTTGCGGCGTCTTTACCCAAAAGTGATGAAATATCGGTCATGTGATAGCCTCCTTTGATTGATACTAAAGTACGGCATAAAACTGTCGAAGAGTCATAACGGGGAAAACGTTCGCAACGGGAAATTTTCCCTGCTAAGCAGAGCAATCCTAGTTCCGATTGCCGCCGGTTGCCATAAATAGTTCGTAAGCGCCGATGTCTCGGCAGCGGCATTTAAGGGCCGGCCTCGGTCCCGACCTATGACTGCAAGTTAGCCGGCAGGTGCATTTTTAGCGGTAATTCCTCTTGCCATGAATTAAAATTTCATTCATAAACAATATTTTATAACAAGGTTTTTTATACCAGCCCACCCTCTGAGGGTTTGACCGCGCGGGCAAAAAAGCACAGGGAATAACGACATAAATATAAATACAAATGCCATGGATGAGGCCGTTCTGGCACTGCTCTATCTTACGCTCCATGACTATGACCGGGCCTGGAAGGGCCATGACTGGGATGCAATGGACCGCCTCTACGAGCGAGGTTTTATCTGCAATCCCGCCAATAAGACAAAATCCGTTGTGTTTACCGAAGAGGGCTTGCGTGAATCCAAGCGTCTTTTCGAACGCTATTTCGTGATTGCCGATAATAAAGGCGAATAAACGGAATTTTTCGTTCAGGCCTGCGCCGCGTCCCGCCAGAGTTTGCCCGTGAGAAGAAATGACGCGGGGAAGAATGTCGTTCCCACTCGGGATAGCTGAAGAATAAGCATTCAGCGCATGGCAGTAACATGCTCACCGCGACCGTATGGGGGAGCCAGTCAGGGGCGAGAAAAAAAAGGTCTCACCCCTATAGAGGATAAGTGATAAAGGCATCATTATCCCGCCGACGAAACGTTAACCGCCGAATGCGCCGCAATGCCCTGAATATGCCTTTTTTCAAAGCTTATCCGTTCCTCTGGGTGAAAGAAATCACCCGGTCGTTCATGATCGTCGGCATTTTCGACCGATGTAATAAAACCTTGATAAATGCCGTCGTGTATGGAAGAAATTCTAACGCTGATCCTGTATCTTTTCGTGGTTCTCCTACAGGTTTTGATAGCAAAATCACATGGTCGTTGCGTCTGAAAACGCTGCCAATCGGCAGAGGTGCTTCCTGAAAGTTTTCACCCATGATTTCATTCTCCTGTTTCCCCAAAGTCCAGAAACAATATCATGAGCCATCACCTCGCAGACCTGCCGTAAATCGCAAAAGTCAGAATTGCCATGGACATAGCTTTGCTGATATTTGCCCCACCCCGCTATAACCAGCCGTCAGCCATTTCACGACAAAAATCCCGATAGCGCCGGGGAGAGTGGCCGAGCAATCGGGCAAAACGCTGGACGGTCATTGCGTCGGCAACAGCGCCATCCTGCTGATAGCGCTGCAACATAAGGCGCATATCATAAGCCAGCCAACCGGGCTGCCCGGCCTGCAGCATCTGCTGCTCAAAGAGATCGAGATTGTTGCCGGCGTAATGAATGTCTTTATTGAGCACCTGACTCCACAATTCCGCCACCCCCTGTCCCGTCAGCGCATCGGGGCCGACGCACTCATATATTTCATTCGGTGCCGGCTGTTGCTCGCCATGCCTGCTTATCAGCGCTTTGGCGGCGGCTTCGCCGATATCACGCACATCAACCATCGACAGGCCTTTTTCACCCACCGGCATGGCATATAATCCCTTATCCAGCAGGACTGTTCGCTGGCGCTTATCATTCTGCATAAAATAGCCGGGCCGCAAAATGGTGGCGGGGATACCCGAGTGTTCTATCATCCGCTCCACCGTATACTTACTGGTAAAGTGCGGAACATCAACAAACTTGTCCGACCGTATGACGGAAAAATAAACCAGACCCTTGACGCCTTTTTCCCGGGCAACATTTACCGCCTGTATCGCCTGGGTCAGCTCATCAGGCGCATTGGACACCAGCAAGAACAGCGTATCCACACCGTCCATGGCGGCGCGCATGCTCTGTGGATCGGTGAGATCGCCTTTGACAGGGTCTATCCCCGCAGGAAAAGAAGCACGTTCCGGAGTACGCGTCAGAGCCCGGATGTTGATCTGCTGTCCCGCCAGATTGTCCATAACCTGCCGACCTATGATGCCGGTACTGCCCGTTATCAATATCGTCATGTCGTTTCCCCCGCTACCGTTATTGGCATATGGATATCCCATAACTGTAGACGTTCACTCCCGGAGGCGGTGACAATCTCAATCAATAGGCTTTACGGGCGGGTCAGATTGAAGAAGAAGATTTTCGATGTCATACCCTGCTTTTGATTTCAATATCGCGAGAAGATACGTCTTGCCGTTGTAGACGAACCTTTCAACCTTGTAATATTTCCCGGCTTTTTGCTTAATTTTTCAGCAATAGAAGGGGCAATAAACTCTATGAGCGGCTGTATCTGTGCTTTAATAAAACTTCATTTTCTTCCTGTAGCTCTACATACCTTTCGCCGTGACGTTTTCCGCCAATCACCAGATAATCCACCCAAAGTTTCCCATTCATGACTGATTCCTTTTTCATTTATTTATCCCAGTATATTTTAATCATAAGTTAACCATAGCGGTGGTTTGATTCGCACTTTCTCTGTCACAATTTGCGCAACTGCCATGAGCAGAGAATGGCACAGCGCCTTGTTTGTCAAAATCCCCTCCGGCGACCAAAGCAAATGCGCGCCTCCCTCAGCTTACATCATGAAATCCTTAAAAAGTTGTAGCAAAAACTTTAACAGCATCTGAGAAACATGAGCTGGCGCGCTATGCCGTGACGGAACATCAGGCTAGCGAACGGCGCGGATGACGAATTGTAGGTATCAGCCGAAGCCTGTTGCCTGACTGCCCGAACAAGGGATGGGCTGCCCCGGACCGTGAACATATCAGTCAGAATCTGAACTGTAGGCTCATGATAACAATACCAGGAAGAAGAAGACCTGACCTTACACTGATATAGCTATTCAAATCATATTTAACGCCATGATAAATATAGGGGCAAAACCTATACCGGTCGCCCTTTTAACATCTTGGTAGAATCCATCATCTCCGCAATGCTCAAAGGGTTTAAATACAAATTCGCCTGCGTACGCGTACAACCCTTCAAAGCTCCAATTGTTGTACCTTACCCAATTTTTCCCCATACCCAACAATACGCATCGGTTGCTTTCACTGTTGACGAAAGTACCAGCCAAATAAAAATAATCTGAATTGTTATGCACTTTTTTCAATGGCAAACAGTTGGTTTTAAAGTATTGATTGTCCCCTCCTTCGGGGCATAAACGTGATACGCAAAGGATGCAGTATCTAATGAATAGAGATCCAAATCGTTCGCAAATGTTTGTGAAAAGTAAGACAACAGGGACATTAAACATAGGAACTTTATCCATTGGGATTTACCAGACACTTTTACCCCTATTCCAGAGACTGGTCTATGGCCTTTTCTTTAATAAACAAAACTGCATTGTTACCCTTTTTAGTTCATGTCACGAAGAGAACCGCGCCCTTGAGGCTGCAATGCCGATCGGGTAAAAATATTAATATCAACATGTTACAAAATTTAGGTCAAACATGAAGGATCTCATCAATGTCTTAGTGCTTAACAATACTTTACAATATGATGTATTTAGATGTTTTAATGAAAAATCAAGCCATCTGGATGCTGAGATAAAAATAAGCGTTACTTTAGTGACAGGGAAAGCGGACAGCAGAACTTCAGCCATCATGGGTCGGCTTAGCAATAGATCTTCCAGGGTTATTGGTATAAGCACAATTGTCAACATCGTGAAGTGGTGGCCCCTTTTCAACGTTTCCGTTGTCCACTGTTTATCGTTTTAACGTCCGCTCATTATCGCGTCATCTGACGCACTCTTTGCCGATAACATTCCTGCCTTGCGTTTATCTTTCAGCCGGTAACTTTGCCCCTTTATATTGACCGTGGTTGAGTGGTGCAGTAAGCGGTCCAGGATCGCCGATGCCAGCACGTTATCGCCGAACACTTCTCCCCAGTCCACGAGGCTTTTATTCGAGATCAGTATGATGCTCGCTTTTCCATAACGCCGATTCAGTAGCCGGAAAAACAGGCTCGCCTCTTCCCGCGTCATCGGCAGATAGCCGATTTCATCCAGGATCAACCCCCGGCTATAGCTTAACAGTTGGATCTGCCTCTCCAGGCGGTTTTCTTGTTTGGCCTTGAGCAGCTTTGCCATCAGTTTATCCAGCGGCGTGAACAGCACCCGGTGACCGCCATCCGCTGCTTTGACGCCCAGGGCCACCGCCAGATGGGTTTTCCCACCCCGGCGGACCCAGCAAGATAACATTTTCATTGCGCTCCACGAACGCCAGTCCCGCCAACTCGCGGATCACTTTGCGATCTATTCCCGGCTGGAAGGTGAAGTCGAACTGCTCCAGCGTTTTTATCCAGGGTAACCGGGCCTGCTTGAGCCGTGATTCCAGGCCCCGGCTACGGCGCCCGTTCCATTCCTGTGACAAGGCGCGGATCAAGAACTCCCGGTAGTTCAGTTCTTCTTTCGTGGCCTGCTCCAGCAGGTTTTCCACCGCGCCGCTCAGATGGTCCATTTTCAGCCGGGTCAGTAGGTTTTCCAGTTCGTTCATCACTGTAGTCCCTCATAGGCATCCAGCGGTCGTTGCTCTACCTGGCAGGTCCGCTGCCACAGCGCCTGGTGATGTTCCGGCACCGTCTGCCATCCGGCGGTGGCCGGTGACAACGGATGGCGGGCGATAAGCTCGTCATTGCCGTAGACGCGTAACTCGTCGTCCAGGGTAATGCGTACCGTAACCTGGCGCCCGCACCAGGCTTCGGGCAGGCTGTAGCGGTTGCCCCGCACGTCGATGTAGCCATCCCAGGCCGCTTGGCGGATATCGTGATAACTCGTATCGAACGGACCGGCGGGCAACGGTTGCAGGGCGGTTTTTTCCGCCTCGAACCGTTCTGCCGGTGTCTGATGGAACTGGCGCAGGTCGCGTTGATCGGCCTCTTGCGCCAGCCACTGGGTCAGGAGCTGATTGACGTGCGCAAAACTGTCGAACCGGCGATAGTGAACGAAGAAGTTGTGTTTCACATAACCCACCATGCGCTCCACTTTCCCTTTGGTCCTGGGCCGGTGAGGCCGGCAGGCGCGGGGGATAAAGCCGTAGTGCTTCGCCAGCGACTGGAAGCCGGCGTTGAAGATAACCTCGCCGGTATTATCGTGTTTGAGCACCGCCGCCTTCTGGTTATCAACCAGCACGGTTTTCACGCAGCCGCCGAAGTAACCGAACGCCTGCACCAGCGATTCGTAAGTGTGCTCCGCATCCTGGCAGGGCGCGGCGAAGACATGAAAGCGGCGCGAGTAGCCCAGCGTATTGACGGCGAAGTTGATTTTACATGGCAGGCCCGCCACTTCTGCTTCCACTTCACCCCAGTCGTGCTGCAACTGATAACCGGGCTGCGTTTCGAAGCGGACGGTTTCACGACCATGCCGGAGTCGGCGTTTGGGCTGGATATATTCCCGCAGCACGGTGGTCCCGCCACCATAGCCTTGCGCCTTGATTTCCTGGAAAATCACTTGCGCGTTCCAGACATGTTCACTCAGGCGCATATCGATAAAAGCCATGTAAGGTTCAAGTTTGCTCATACGCCGTCGTGAAGACGTCCGGCGAGGACGTTCAGGCTCGGACAGGTGCCGCCTGACCGTGCGTTCTGAGCAGCCAATCTGACGGGCAATGTCGATAATATAAGCGCCATGAATGCGCATTTGTTTTATCATTAGGTGGTCCTCTCTGCTTAACATGGCGCTTCCTCTTTCGGTGTCGGAACCTTAAAGAAAGACCATGTTGGGTGGAGTGGACAACTTTTCCGATGAATTACGACCTTATATCAGCGATGCCGACACAATAGCGTTCATTAATGCGGTTTATGTCCGCGCGCACATTCTTCTGCCATAGCCTGCGCAGCCACTATGAGCCTGTCATGGGCGGCATTCGCTGTTTGCTTAAATCCCCGCGCTCAGCAGATAAGAGACGCTGCGTCGAGGCTGACGAGGTACGCTTCCGACAGCGCAGCGACATGAAATCGTAAGATTTTCTTCAAGTAATGTAACCATATGAAATAAATGAACTAATCCGTAATCATTTAGTACTATTCGCATTGCGTATTACTTCTTGAGATGAATAATCAACATGACTTAATAAGGAGTAAATATGCGACGATTATTGATGATGTTAAGTATCATAATGCTCAGTGTGGCCCTAAGCGGCTGTATTTGGTGGCCAGGGCCGGATGGTGGAGACGGTGGTGGTCCTGGTGGCGGCCAAATGGGTGGGCCTGGTGGTGGAGGCGGTGGCGGACCGGGTGGTGGTGGCCCTGGCGGCCATGGTTAATTCATCACTCCATGCAAATACCAAATCACGTTGGTAAATTACTGTCAGAGCCCATCAGGAAAAGGTAATGGGCTCTTGCAGTGATTAAATGGTCGGCTGTAATGGCAGAATGTCGGTAGAATAATCCCTCTGACTTCCTCTTATATTCGGATGTTCGCTGCGGCGGCCGGGCCTGCTGACAGCGGATGGCCTAACACAGGCTTTTTCAGATGTCGGGGCTGCGAGCGGGACCCAGTTCAGCGCAAACCCACCTTCATTTCACGAAATGAGGAGTCTGGCCGGGCGACTTTATGAGATCGAATATGGGGCGGAATTTGCGCAAAAGTTGCTCGGACATATAAGAACATGTCGATGACACAAAAGTATCTGGAAAACCGTGGTTCGGAGTACGTTTTAATTTAGGCCGAATACAAGTTTGCGGGAATATTTCGGAAGTAACCAAAAAATATCATTATAAATCAACAATAAAAAAAAGACCGAATACTATTCACTTTGATAAAAGTACAATAAATACAATAAGTTAAATAGATTATATCAAAAAGTGTCTACAAAATGGCTACCGTAAATCATGACGGTGGCCGCCTTGCCTACACTCAACGGCAAATCAGCAAATAGGCGGTCAAATATCGCGGTTAACAGTAGAGGAGTGGATGAGCTAATCCGGTGGCACCGCCAATATTTTAGGCTCAGCTGGTTAACACCGCTTAGGCTGAGCTTTGGGTACACGGCGGTCATCCCCTTTATAAGGGCTATGGCAACGTATAATTTAATTATCTTATTGATAAATATAAAATTATTAATGATATGAAATTATGTTCCTGTACCCTACCCCATAGCCGCATTTTCACTTGATAGGCTGTATGCTATCATTGCGATATACGATAAAGGAGGTGCCTATGAAATCAATATCCTATGAAGAATTTCAGCAAAACCTTCCCTACTGGCTGGCCTATTTACGCGATGGCGGAGAATTATCCGTCAAGCAGGCAGCGCAAAAGCTGTTAAACCTTCTGCTAATGATGCTACCTCTGACCGAGGCAAAGACATAGCTATTTCATCTACGTCAGTTGGAGTGATGCATAGTAGAAAATTATCGTTTAAGGATGCGCTTGAGACCACAAGAACCCGGCATGCTAATACCATAAAGATTCTGGGTGATAAATAATGGATTTTGATTTTCTGACGCAAGAACAAGTGATTGAAATCCAATTTTGACGCTGCCGCAATCAGGCCAACCGGATATCAATAAACTTGCCGGGGCGTTAAACCGCGTCGAGACTTTACATTATTATGAAAATTGCGATGACGTATTTAAATTGGCAGCAATGTATCTGATCGGCATTGCTAAAGCGCATGCCTTTAATGATGCTAATTAAAGAACTGCGTTCCAGGCGACATCCGTATTTCTGTTGATGAATGGCATCGAATTAAATGAATCACTTTATCTGGTGAAGTTGACTCTTTTCGCCGCTATGGATCATGCTAATATAGAAAACTACCTTCGCTTTACGTTTGCTGTCTAATTATATGAATGAATTATTGGAAGAGAATATCGAGGAGAATATCGATTACTATGCCGAGTAGTTTTTCTTTGGTGCTATAGTTGATCATATAGTTCAGATAAAAAAGCACTGCGGGTGTAAATTCATTTTGTTAACAAATGACCGAATACTAAACATGATGTTTAAAATCAATAGCTTACAATAGATAGTGCCTAAAAATGGCTACCCTACTTTCTTTCTCACAGTGTTGATATTGTGGGTTGGTCTTTTCAATACATTATTCAGGATACCACGGTGGCTCAAGCCGATGAGATGAACTATTATCAATAATACCTTTTCCCCAAATAAGTTTGCCAAGTCGAGTAACTCCCATAACATGCTCAGTACGTGATGATTCGTAATAGCCTAATGCCAAATGTCTTACATACATGCGGCGAGCTCCTATTATCGCCCATGATTTCCAAAATCATCAGCCCTAACAGCCAGATTTACAGCGCCATATTGCTTTGCACTAGGATATGCAATCGCGGAGTTTTTCCTGTCTTTTCAAAATCGATTTAGCTACGAATGACGAGATCTGATATTGATCATCATCTTTTATCATGCATTCAAATAAAATGCATCTGTGATAAGAAGCGATTGAGCGTCTTCTCGCCTGCAAGAATTCAACATATTATTTATCGCAAACGACAGATCTCCAGTTAATGTTCCTCGACCCGTACGCTGTATTCTGAGAAATTCACCAATAGGCACAATCCTGCACTTAGTGCCCTCTCGAATTTGCAGTTCGGTCAGCAAAACGAAATGACCATCAATATGTATCTCGCCAAATGCTGTATCTTGTCTATCAGCTATATACAACACTGGGAATCCTTCTGGATTTGCCCTACCAGTCCGAGCAACACCTTCCACCCTCCAAAGCAAATCCTGTACCAGTTCAGGGTAGTCTTCTTCATTAATCATCCGTGCCCGCTTAAATACAGAGCCTTTAGAAAAATCTACGCCAATAGTGGGATGAACTCCAATTAAATCAGTAAGTAATTCATATTTTTTCCAAAGATGCAGTTTCAAATCGTTTTATACGAGTAATTAATTCGTCAAGTGGCAATGGTGGGAATTTAGTTGTAATCGTTTGCATAATTTTCCTTATTTTATTTTTAAATATCTGATTTAAATGATGTTTTTAAGACAAATTGTTAACATGAAAGTTAGAATATGGCGACATTACATCGCCATAGTACATCGATGATTAAATCGAGGCATACCTTTCACTACGCATCAGGGATTTCTCCGGTCTCAAGCATTAGGCCGAATTCATCTTCATTAAGGATGATAACGCCCTGCATTCGGGCTGCTGTGACTTTGGTCGGCCCAGCATTATACCCACAACATAAAAATTGCAGATTTTGCGTTACCGAGCTTCTCACCAATAATTTGTTTTCTTCCGCCAATATAATTAGCCGCTCTTTATCACCTTTCTTGAAACCGGTAAAACAAACTTCAAGGAGGGATGGTTTCTTATTTGATGCGCTAACCAAATGATTATAAATCGATTTATCGAGGGTTTCATAACGCGATAACGCATCATCAAGGGAATTGAATTCCTCGATAATGCGATCTTTTCGGAAGGTTTTCAACGTGTTCGATTGACTGCATATTCCCTGAATGTGTAATTCCGAGTCGCTGACCTGCAACAAAGAAAAACATTCACATTCCGCTTAGCATTGATATAAATAAAATTTCTACTGGCCATAAACATCCTTATAAAAGTTGCTTTATGCAACTGGCCACTACCCCTTGCTTTAACCTCATCAACGGAACATTCGAACTCACTATCTTTACCCGAAACGCGTAGGCGATTTCCCCACCTCGAAACACTGTACACATCTAGCGTCCCATCAATATCCAGCAACCATGTCCCATTTGATAGCTCAAAGCTATCAAAACTGATTAACCACGCCCTAATCCCAGAATAAATATAACGTAACGAATCCTGGCTTATGTCTTTAGGTAAAATCGATTATCGACAATGCACTGCCCTTGCGGCTCAAGTTTGCCAGCGACCAATTGCAAACACTCCAACGTTATCGCCCCTGGGACTGAATTCTTTACACCTGCTGGCAGATCTTGCATGGCGCCTGAACCAGTCGAGAGCCATTCCAGGGATACACCGGTATCAAGAGCGCAAGCGATAACCACATCACCGGGGAAAAAATTGCGTCTTACCCAGGTACTGATTGTACCGGATGAAATGTTTAATAAATCGCCAAGCTCTTTTTGAGTATCGAATCCGTAGGCATCGAGAATACGGCGCAGCACGGCTTTGCCGCCAGATGCCAGGATCTTGTCGTAGAGCGGTTTACCTTTTAGCGCCCTACTCGGCTGACTGGAGTTTGCTTTTGCAAGCTCACCCGTTACCAACCACCTTGCGTCCGCACCAGTATCAACAGAGCATTTCAGAATGACATTGCTCGGTACGCTATTACGCTGGACCCAATTGCTGACAGTGTTTGTCGGAATGTCGGTGGCCTCATTAAGCGCCTTTTGAGTGGCGACGCCATAGCTTGACATGTTCCATTCCAATACCAACGAAGCATTCCCGTCAAAATTATTAATATCCAATAAATACACTCCATGAGTATTTAAAACACACACAGAGTAATCTATAGTGACTACACACCACATGTAACACCATAGAACACAAACCACATACGGGAGATATTGCTTTATGGATTCAGAGAATGCAATGCCAAAACAAAGTTCAAGGCAAGTTGAAGCACGAAGAATCACCGCCGAGTTTTCATGAAATCAGAAGCCTTGCATCGCGGCTTTATGCTGCGGAATATGGTATGGAGTTTGCCCAGAAATTACTTGGACATAAGTCAATGAAGATGACCAGTTTGTATTTGGATTCACGCGGAAGGGAGTGGGTGGAGATTTAGGCCGGATATCAGATTTCGGGCCGATTTCGGGCATTTTCGGGCTAACTCTAAAAATATTCTTTAAAATCAATGATTAAAAAGACCGAATACGATTCCTATATTCGGTCCAGGAAATGGCTCTTGGATAGAGCCGTGCGCTAAAAGTTGGCATTAATGTAAGCTGTTTAATCTTACGTAACTGAGTATAGAAGTTTACGGGGTTTTCCATCGACAGCGTCGCATTAAGCGCCTACTTCATTCACAAAATCATAACTTTGTGATATCACGCACGATTATAATTATTAACACTGTCAATTGTTATCATAGTAATCACGTAGGGTATTACTCTTACTTATCGCAGAGCTGCTCAGCGCGGGCAGTGAAGGGGCAATGCTCATCTTCCGGCCGGGTATTGCCGGGTCGTCCAAAGAATGGTTTCGACGGGTACGGCTTTAACCTGACCGGATTGCATTTCGCTGTTGGCTTTTTCATTAAGGGGATACTGCATCAGCGTGCTCATGTTCAGGGCGAATACGGAGCGATCCGCCCGACACAGAAGCTGCAGCTCTTCCTTGTCAAAAGCCCATTGTTTGCCGTATTGAAACTTGCTGATAGTCACTATTTGCGCCGCCCCTGCCGTTTGGGCAATCAGCGCAACTAAAACGAAGAGAGACTGGATTTTCATCATCAAACCTATTCTTGGTTGAAAGCCAAACGCCGGAACGGTTATCTAGGGTTCCAGTGTGGCAAATATACTCACTAAAATCAGTACCGCATTCCCCAGCACCACTTCCGCCAGTGTCAGCATCGTCAGATAATGAATACTCCTCGGATGGTGGCGCGCCATCATGGGTACGATCCGATAGCGGTTGGTCACCGCCAACAGGACCATTATGGCCACCACGGCAATTTTAATCATCAACATGCGCTGATAAAGGACGGAAAGATCCAGGGGCCATTGCCCGACGATCAGGCAGCTATTGGCAATACCGGTCAATATGACCAGCGCTACCGCCCCATGGGCGCTCTGGGAAAAATGGATCAGCGCCCGCATCGCTTCCGGCCGTGTGGCCTGGCGTAGCTGCGGCAGGCACCAAAGCAGAGGCGCCAGACAGCCCAGCCACCAGGCGGCGGAAAACAGATGAATAACCTGATTGGCTCTCTGCAGCAGACCGCGCAGACCCTGGCTCATGGCGGTATGGCCGGTAAGCGCCAGGGTGACCAGCAACGCGCTCGCCGCCGCCAGCAGTAACCGCTGGCGCCAGGGACCTAAACCGGAACGCCCGATAATCAGTACGGTGGCGAGGGTGATGAATAGATGCCAAATCCACACCATGCCGAATTCGGTGTGGATGACCGCCAGCCAGATGCTTGGGCGCAGCGTATCCGGCCACCCCTGCCCCATTTGTCCGCTCTGCAGCGCCAGGATGGCCGCCGCGGTCAGCAGGCAGAGCCACCCCAGCACGTGTACCGTACGGGTGAAAGCGCAGCGCAGGCGCTGCCGAAGTCCCGGCGGCGCAAGATACTCGCTAAACAGGGCGATACCGAACAGTTGCATCACCGCAGCAACGTGAATAAAACGACTGGCCGAAAAACAGGCTTCCAGGATTAGCATTTATTTGACGTTAAAACGCGATCAGCAGCGCGAAGAAAGGCAGGACAATACGTTTCATTGGCATCTACGGCTGTTCCTTATACTGAATATTAGCAATGTCGGATCAACCGACACTGTGCCGTCCAACGCGCCGTTACCGGTTTTCCTTCAGTATGCCAGAAACAAAAAAGCCCCGGCAATGTGACTCCGCTAAGCTGGACGCCAGCAGATAATAACGATTGCAAGGACTTAAGTCGAGCATACTCTAATACTGCCGGCCATCTTCACCTGATAGAATCCCAACCGGCTTTAGCCGGCCGGATCGCCACCGGCGGGGCGATCATTCAGCTTTAGACCGGCGCGCCGGTGCTCTCGCCGCCGTTCATTTTTTCAAATCCTGATCGATAAAGAACAGGCCGCTGCTACTGGTATTCACCAGGGACAATTTGTCCAGGATGGACTTGAACAGTTTTCTTCTTCATGCTGTTCGGCAACATACCATTGCAGGAAGTTGAAGGTGGAATAATCCTGCTGAGTCATGGCGGCATGAGCCAGTTCGTTGATCTTGAGCGTGATCATCTGTTCGTGTTCATAGGTACGCTTGAACAATTCCGCCAGGAGGCAAAATCGGTGGGCGGCGCTTCAATGGCGCCCAGGACCGGCATGGATCCGGTGTCGTTGAGATAATCGAACAACCGCCGCATATGATCCATCTCTTCCAGGGACTGGGTCTTCAAAAAGCGGAAGCGCCTTCGTAACCTTTATCGCTGCACCAGGCGCTCATCTGCAAATAGAGATTGGCGGAAAAGAATTCCAGATTTAATTGTTCATTCAGTTTTTGCCATTTCTTGTTTTAGCATGGGCGAAATTCCTGTGATTCGTTAAAAGAAAATATACTCAATCATTATGCCTACATGGTAACAATTTTAAACCTTTAACTAACCTGTCATAAAAATAATAAAATACCTAATTTTATCAATATATTGAAATTATCCCTTTTGTGAAATGTTCTTTTATGTATAAAATTCTAACTGAGATTGATTAGTATTATGATTAAGAGCAAACTGTATTGAAAAATAACAGCATGCGAATTAAATCTTATTCTCATTATATCAGCTAATACAAACGATTATTATTTGTATTGTGAGGCAGTAAGTCTCCTTGCGTTTTTGCCGAGTACTTTATTTTTAGCAGCGACCCCATAAGCGCTTGCGGAGAAGTGATGGCGTATAATCTGGCTAAACTTGACAGCGAAACGATGGACAAGATCAACGTTGATTTGGCCGCTTCCGGGTGGCCTTTAAAGAGCGTTATAACATGCCGGTGGTAGCCGAGCAGATTGAACGGGAGCAGCCGGAGCATTTGCGTGCTTACTTTCGTGAACGGATGGGGAGTATCGTAAAGCCTCGCTGGGGTTTTCACGCTTGCCTTACGAACCGAAAAATGATGCCGGATCGCTGGTTCCCTCTCGCCTCGGCGGGACGGTGGTACAGGAGCGCCGTATTGTTCGCCAACCCTTGCCACGCGGTGCCTCGTTGAAAAACGGATGTCAGTGAACGACGTTTTTGAAGGTATCAAATAGCACGATTTGACTTGATTATCGAAGCCAACAGGCAGTTAATCATTCCTACATTTCCGATTCTTTTACAGAGAGGTAAATCATGAGTAAGGGAATGGATCGTAAGAAAGACGCAAAAAAGAAACCGCAGAAGTCACCTGAAGAAAAGCGTGCCGAAAAGCGCAACAAAAAGGTCCAGCCGGATATCGTATAAGGCAACCGAAATTAAGCCCGCATCTGATGCGGGTTTTTTGTTTTTGCCGATGGGGTCATAATAGGACTTTGACTCTCGACACAGGAAAGGCCATGACATTTCGTGTCATCGATACAGAAACCTGCGGCCTCGACGGCGGCGTGGTGGAAATCGCCTCGGTGGACGTCATCGACGGAAAACTCGCCAACGCAATGAGCGACCTGGTCAATCCCGGACGGCCGATTGGCTATGAGGCCATGGCTATCCATCATATCACCGAAGATATGATTGAGGATAAGCCCCGGATCGCCAAGGTCATAGGCCGTTATCACGGCAGTCCCTATTACGTCGCCCACAATGCCGCTTTCGATCGCCGTATGCTGCCCGAAATGCACGGGCAGTGGATTTGCACGGTGAAACTGGCGCGCAAGCTCTATCCCGGATTGAAATACAGCAACCAATACCTGCGCTACGCCCTCAATTTGTCGGTTACCGTGCCTGACGGGCTCTATCCCCACCGCGCTTTGTATGACTGTTACGTCACCGCGGCGCTGCTGATGAAAATCATCAATGATTCCGGCTGGAGCGCGGAGCAAATGGCGGCAATGAGCAATGAGGTTACGCTCTTGACCACGCTGAAGTTCGGTAAATACCGGGGGCAGTCCATGGAGCGCATCGCCCGGGAAGATCCGGGCTATCTTGACTGGATGTTGAAAAACCTGAAGGACCTGTCGGCAGATATGCGCTACAGCATTAATCATTTTCTTAGCGCGGCGTCGCAGGACCGGAGCATTTGACGGCAACGGCCCTGTAACGGCAGGGTTTACTCCACCAGGGAAAGAATAAAGGTGTATTCCATCGATACGCCCTCATAGCCCTTAAAGCGACCCGATTTACCGCCATGGCCCGAGTCCATGTCGGTACAGAGCAGCAGCAGATGGTCATCGGTTTTATTGGCCCTGAGCCTGGCGACCCACTTGGCCGGTTCCCAATACTGCACCTGGGAATCATGCAGGCCGGTGGTCACCAGCAAATGCGGGTAAGCCTGGGGCTTGACCTGGTCATAGGGGCTGTATTGCTTCATGTAGTCGTAATAGGCCTTCTCTTCCGGATTGCCCCATTCATCGTATTCGCCGGTCGTGAGGGGGATGGATTCATCCAGCATGGTGGTGATGACATCAACGAACGGCACCTGCGCCACGACGCCTTTGAACAGATCAGGCGCCATGTTGATAACTGCCCCCATCAACAGCCCGCCGGCGCTGCCGCCCATGGCGAAGGCTTGTTTGGTATCGCCGTAGCCTTGCGCAAGCAGCGCGCGGCTGACATCGATAAAGTCATAAAAGGTATTCATTTTGTTGAACAACTTGCCGTCGTCATACCACTGCTGGCCGAGTTCGCCGCCGCCGCGAATGTGCGCCAGGGCAAAGACAAAGCCGCGATCCAGCAGGCTAAGACGACTGGCGCTGAAATCGGGATCCATGCTGCTGCCGTAAGATCCGTAACCATAGACCAGTAAGGGATTATGGCCGGGTTTGAACAGATCCTTGCGATAGACCAGCGATACCGGAACATCAGTACCGTCCCGGGCGGCGATCCACAGCCGTTCGCTGCGATAATTTTCCGCGTCGAAATTCTTGACCTGGGATTGTTTGAGTAATTTTCGCTCGCCGGTATCCATATTCAATTCAAAGAGTGTGGTGGGCGTGGTCATGGAAGAGTAGCCATAACGCAGCCATGACGTTTGCGGGTCGGGATTGTACGCCAGCCAGGTTACGTAGGTGGGATCGTCGAATGCTATGCCCTTTTCCTCGCCGCTTTGCCAATGGATTTGGCGCAGGCTGGTGAGGCCTTGGTGGCGCTCTTCGAGGACCAGCCAGTCGCGAAACAGCGTGAAGCTCTCCAGCACCACGTCGTCCCGGGCCGGGATCAAAGTTTCCCAAAAGGATTCATCCGCGGTTTCGCTGCGATAGAGGGCGAAGTTTTTCCCCTCCCGGTTGGAGCGCAGGTAAAAATGGCCGCCGAAATGATCCAGCGAATATTCATGGTCGTGGCGGCGCGGCAGGAAGAGCTGCGGCCGGGCATGTGGGGAGTCAGCGTCCAGCAACAGGATTTCCCCGGAGGTGGTGCTGCCCAGGGCAATGATAATGTAGCGTTCAGACGTGGTTTTATGGACGCTGACGTAAAAGGAGTCGTCTTTTTCCTCATAGATCAGTTCGTCCTGCTCGGTTGCGGTTCCCACCTTGTGGCGGTAAACCTGGTAGGGCAGCAGCGTTTTTTTGTTTTTACGCACGTAGTAGAGATATTGGGAATCGTTGGTCCATTCAAAGCCTGACGACGCGTTTTCAATGACTTCCGGATACCAGGAATCCCGCGCCAGGTTTTTGAAGCGGATACCGTAAAGCCGCCGCGACAGAAAATCTTCGGCGGCGGCGACAATGGAATTGTCCGGGCTGACATCCAGCGAACCCATGGTGTAAAACTCGCTTTGCGCCGCCCGTTTGTTGCCGTCGAGCAATACCTCCCACTCGTCCTGCTGTTCGTCCAGATCCACGGACTGGCGGGTGTAGATGGCATATTCATTGCCCTCTTCATAACGGCTCTGGTAACGATAGCCGCGCCGGACATAGGGTACGGATCGATCCTGTTGCGGAATACGCTCCACCATTTCGGTAAACAGCTTATGGCGCAATTCTTCATGGCCGGTCATCATGGCCTCGCCATAGGTATTTTCTTTGGCCAGGTAATCGAGCACCGCCGGGTCTTCGCGCTTATCATCTCGCAGCCAGTAATAATCATCCTCGCGGTTATCACCGTGCATGGTGAGGCGGGTCGGTACTTTATTGGCTCTTTGTTGGAAAATCAGACACGCCCCCACTTAAATTCCTCAAGAGAAACAGAGTGGCACGCATATTCCAGGATTCCAAGTCGTTCCGGGCCCCAAGGGATGCGTTGGGGAAAACAATGACCGGGGAGCCTGCGGATGCACCTCAATGAAACAGGCATCCGGCGGTATTCAGTTTATACCCCCATAATTCGAGTTGCAGGCGCGTTAGCGTTCCTGCAACTCGAATTATTTAGGGTATATTGAGACAATTATGGGGAAAAATATTAACTCATTTACTCAAGGTATAGCTGATTACGCCTTTCTGGCAGTCAAGGGTAACCCCGTAGCTGCGATCGGCGGTTTGTCCGCGGATTTTCAACGGCGCCTGCCAACTGTCGCCGGTGCCCGTCACCTCTTCCGGATTGATCCAGGCCACCATGGTGTCTCCTAAAGCCTGTTTATCATCGGCAAAACGTGGGAACCGGTTTTGGGTGTAATCCTGCTGGATTAATTCCGCTACTTGCGTCGCATTCAAATCCGGGCAAGGCGCTACGGCGAAGGTTTGCACCGGCGGATTCTTGGCAGCTGTTTTGGCCTGTTCCGCTGCGGTGGTTTTGGCCGCGTTGGATTTATCGCCGGTAGCCTTTTTCACCGGAGCCGGTTTGGCGGGCGCGGGTTTGGCCGGTGCGGGAGAATTATTGGCCGGCGCCGGCGGTTGGGCGGGTACGGCATTAGCCGGTGCGGAAGGCTGAGCCGGCGCAGTATCGGTCGGGGCCGGCGGCGGTACCGGCGAGGTATTATCGGCCGGCGCTGGAACGGCGTTGGCCGGGGGCGATGGCTGCGCGGGAGCGGCGGTGGACGGCGTCTTGGGTGTCGCGGCCGCAGGGGCGCTGTTTTGCCCCGTCGCCGGCGGCTGGGGGGGGTGTTATCGGTAGCGTTCGGCGTCGCCTGGGATTGGGCGGAGGGTGATTGCGCCGCAGAGCCGGCGTCGGACGATGACTGGGCGGCGGGTTCCGCCGTACCTGACTGAGTCTGATCGGCCGCCGTCGCCAGAGGGGACAAGATCAGTCCCAGCACCAATGCCCCCAACAGACCGGGTCCCGTTTTATGCATAGATCCTCCACATGTACTGTTTATCCGTATTTCAGGGTATTAGATGATAATAGCCTGTTAAAATTCGCTTGAGAAAGGGATTTATAGTTACCGAAGCAAAAGATAACACTTTAACCGTTTGGCTTAACCATTGATACAAAGGGATTTACCGGCATGCTA
This sequence comes from Sodalis ligni, assembly GCF_016865525.2. Classification (NCBI taxonomy): domain Bacteria; kingdom Pseudomonadati; phylum Pseudomonadota; class Gammaproteobacteria; order Enterobacterales; family Bruguierivoracaceae; genus Sodalis; species Sodalis ligni. The sequence goes on from NZ_CP075169.1 coordinate 3,472,323, forward strand.
CCTGGTCCTGCTGCATAGGCAAACGATTTCGTTTATACTGCGCGCAATTTTTATCAGATCAGGGGAAAAAAATGGTAACTATCGGAACGGCTTTACGTCCCGGCGCAACCAAAGTCATGCTGTTGGGTTCCGGCGAGCTTGGCAAGGAAGTGGCCATTGAGTGTCAGCGGCTGGGAGTAGAGGTGATTGCCGTCGATCGGTATGCCGATGCGCCTGCGATGCATGTGGCCCATCGTTCCCATGTCATCAATATGCTGGACGGTGACGCGCTTCGCGCGCTCATCGAGCGGGAACAGCCGGATTTTATCGTGCCGGAAATCGAAGCCATCGCCACCGATATGCTGGTAACCCTTGAACAGCTCGGTCATCATGTCGTCCCCTGCGCCCGCGCCACCCGGCTGACCATGAACCGCGAAGGCATACGCCGCCTGGCGGCGGAAACGCTGGCATTGCCCACTTCGCCCTATTGTTTTGCCCAGGATCCCGCGGAGCTTTTACAGGCGGTGGCGACTATCGGCTTTCCGCTTATTATCAAGCCGGTAATGAGCTCATCCGGCAAGGGACAAAGCCTGGTACGGGATGCCGATACCTTGGACGCCGCCTGGAATTATGCCCAGCTCGGCGGTCGGGCCGGCGGAGGCAAGGTGATTGTGGAGGGGCTGGTGCAGTTCGATTTTGAAATTACCGTGCTGACCATCAGCGCCGTGGACGGCATTCACTTTTGCGAACCCATCGGCCACCGTCAAGAGGACGGGGATTATCGGGAATCCTGGCAGCCGCAGGCCATGAGTCCATTGGCCTGGCAGCGGGCGCGGGATATCGCGCAAAAAGTGGTGACGTCCCTCGGCGGCTTTGGCCTGTTCGGCGTTGAGCTGTTTGTGCGCGGCGACGAGGTGATTTTCAGCGAAGTCTCACCCCGACCGCACGATACCGGCATGGTCACCCTGATATCACAGGATTTATCCGAGTTCGCCCTGCATGTACGGGCTTTTCTGGGATTGCCGGTGGGCGGCGTTAGGCAATACGGTCCGGCGGCCTCGGCGGTGATTCTGCCTGAGCTGGAGAGTGATAACCTGACGTTCAGCGGCCTGGAGCAGGCGCTGTCGGCCGGAGTACAAATCAGGCTGTTCGCCAAGCCCGCCATCAGCGGCAAACGCCGTCTGGGCGTGACTCTGGCCATGGCGGATACGGTAGAAGACGCCGTGAGCGCGGCTAAAGCAGCGGCGGCGGCTATTAACGTGCAGGGGTAGTGAAACAAGGCCCCATTGCAGGGGCCTTTGAGCTTGTTGACAAGGTGCCCGGTCGAGACAGGCTAGCAGATCGTAAACACGCCGTGAACCCGTTCCTGGGGGCTCGATCTGCGCCATCCCTGGCGCGGACGGTTTACTCTTCCGGCAGCCTGTCCCTCCTTACTATCGCCGAGTACGTTTGTCAGCAGTCTGAAAGTCTTCCTTGAAGGAGCCTTTGTTATTACGCTTTAGCGCCGGCGACCGCTTCTTTCGCCAGTTCGGTGATGCGCGCGTAGTCGCCCGCTTCCAGCGCGTCGTTGGGCACCAGCCAGGAGCCGCCGATGCACAGCACGCTTTTCAGCGCCAGGTAATCACGGTAGTTCTTGGGTGAAATCCCGCCGGTGGGGCAGAAACGGATCTGGGAGAAGGGTCCGGCGATGGCTTGCAGCGCTTTCACGCCGCCGTTGGCTTCAGCCGGGAAGAACTTGAACTCCCGTAAACCATATTCCATACCCAGCATCAGTTCGGACACGGTGGCGATCCCCGGAATCAGCGGGATGTTGCCTTCAGTGGCGGCTTTCAGCAGCGGCTCGGTTACCCCGGGGCTGATGATAAACTGCGCGCCGGCGGCGGTCACTTCGGCCAATTGCTGAACATTGGTAACGGTGCCGGCGCCGACGATGGCTTCCGGCACTTCTTTGGCAATGGCGCGAATGGCATCGATGGCGCACGGGGTGCGCAGGGTCACTTCCAGCACCCGAACGCCGCCGGCCACCAGCGCTTTCGCCAACGGTACCGCCTGTTCCAGCTTATTGATAACAATAACCGGCACAACCGGACCCGCTGTCAGGATGCTTTCCGCGCTTGTTTTCCAATTCTTCATTACTTGGTGTCTCCAGTCTTGCCTGTTAGGCAAAGGGTATAAGTTAACTTATTCGAATTCATTCCAGGAGCGGCCGTCACGGGTTATCATGGCCACCGAGGCCACCGGCCCCCAAGTGCCCGCCTGATAAGGTTTCGGCGCGTCATTGTCCGACTCCCAGGCTTCCATGATGGAGTCCACCCATGTCCACGCCGCCTCAACCTCATCGCGGCGAACAAACAGCGCCTGGATGCCGCGCATGGTTTCCAGCAGCAGCCGCTCATAGGCGTCCGCCAGATGCTCCTGGTTGAAGGTTTCCGTAAAGCTCAAATCCAGTTTGGTGGTTTGCAGGCGATGCTTGTGATCAAGACCAGGGACTTTATTAAGGATCTGAATATCCATCCCTTCGTCCGGCTGTAGACGGATGGTCAGCTTGTTTTGCGGCAGCTGTTGATAGGAGTCGCGGAACAGATTGAGCGCCGGATTCTTAAAGTAGATCACCACTTCGGAACATTTGGTGGGCAGGCGTTTACCGGTGCGCAGGTAAAAAGGAACCCCCGCCCAGCGCCAGTTGTCGATATCCACTCGGATTGAAACAAAGGTTTCGGTATGGCTGGCCTTGTTGGCGCCCTCTTCTTCCAGGTAACCCGGTACTTTCTTACCCTGGACAAACCCGGCGGTATATTGTCCCCGTACGGTGGTGTCGCGCACATTGGTATGATCAATGGGCCGCAGGGAGCGCAGTACCTTCACTTTTTCGTCGCGGATGCGATCGGTGGTTAAATCCGACGGCGGCGACATGGCAATCATGGTCAGAATCTGCAGCAAATGGCTTTGAATCATGTCGCGCATCTGGCCGGCTTTATCAAAATATCCCCAGCGCCCTTCAATGCCCACTTCTTCGGCCACGGTTATCTGCACATGATCAATGGTGCGATTATCCCAGTTGCTGGCGAACAAGGAGTTGGCGAAACGCAGCGCCAACAGATTCAACACGGTTTCTTTACCGAGATAATGGTCGATGCGATAGACCTGGCACTCTTTGAAATACTTCGCCACCTGATCGTTAATGACCTGAGAAGAGGCTAAATCGGTACCCAGGGGTTTTTCCATGACGACCCGACTCGGCTCTTTGTTCAGCCCGGCTTCTCCCAAACCCTGGCAAATGGCGCCGAATGTATTGGGCGGCATGGCAAAGTAGTTGATGGTAACACGGTTTTCCTGGTCGAGCTTTTCCCCCAGGCGGGTGAAATGTTTGGTTTCGTTTACATCGAGATTACAAAAATCCAGGCGCGCGCTGAGCGTCTTCCAGAGCTTTTCGTCGATAGTCTCTTTCATGAAGGTTTCCAGCGCTTCGCGTACCACCTTGGTATAAGCTTTCACGTCCCAATCGGCACGGCCTACCCCGATGATACGGGTATCGGGGTTTATGGATCCGGCTTTCTCCAACTGATACAACGAAGGCAGCAGTTTTCTCCGGGCCAAATCGCCCTTTGTGCCGAAAATCACCAGATCGCATGCCTGGGCAATGGATGTTAACGCCATGTTCCTCTCCTCGTGCAGGATGTTTGTAATTTTATTACATTTAAAAGGTTTTTGACGCCAACCAGTAAATCACCAGAAAAATCCCCAATAAATCACATTTTTCAGCATGCCACATCTTACTTACCGCAAACAAAATGTAATTTACAAACAATAATGTCAATATATTACACTTTTGAAAGTTAGACACGGGTCATAGTCTGGTAAAAAACTCGTTGTGTTCGCCGGATTAGCTGCCTTTGCCTTCCGGCTCGTAGTATATTTCATCAAATCGGTAATGATTTCTCCTTTGTGTGAAATCGGTTAAAACCATGAGCAATTCACTTATGAACATGCTGGAAAAGATTAATAGCCATATGGAGTTGCTGAGTAAGTCTGAACGTAAAGTGGCGGAAGTCATCCTCGCCACGCCCCAGACCGCTATCCATTCCAGTATCGCCATTCTGGCCCGGATGGCCGAAGTCAGTGAGCCCACAGTCAACCGTTTTTGTCGTCGTTTGGATACTAAGGGTTATCCTGATTTTAAATTACAGCTTGCTCAGAGTTTGGCTAATGGTACACCTTATGTAAACCGTAATGTGGATGAAGACGACAGCGTCGATTCCTATACGCTGAAAATTTTCGAATCCACCATGGCCAGTTTGGAGCAGGTAAAAACCCGGTTGGATATCGCCGCCATCAACCGGGCGGTGGATTTGCTCACCCAGGCCAAAAAAATCTCCTTCTTCGGCTTGGGGGCTTCCGCCGCGGTGGCGCATGATGCGATGAACAAATTTTTCCGCTTCAATATCCCCATTGTCTATTCCGAGGATATTGTTATGCAGCGCATGAGTTGCATGAATTCCAGCGAAGGGGATGTGGTGGTGCTGATATCCCATACCGGCAGAACCAAAATGCTGGTGGACCTGGCGCAGCTGGCGCGCGAGAATGATGCAACCGTTATCGCGGTAACCTCGCCTTATTCGCCGCTGGCTCGTGAAGCTTCTTTGACGCTGGCCCTGGATGTGCCCGAGGATACCGATGTCTTCATGCCCATGATATCGCGTATCGCGCAATTAACGCTGATAGACGTTCTGGCCACCGGCTTTACCTTGCGCCGCGGGGCCAAATTCAGGGATAACCTGAAGCGGGTCAAGGAGGCCCTTAAGGAATCACGCTTTGATAAGGTAGACTCAGCAGCATATAAATTTGATTGATACGGTATTATATGAAAAATAACCTCTCACTGGGGTACGAAAAAGCTACGGAAAGAGCTTTGTATGCCACTAAGACGAGGAATGCTTTAACACAGCCGAATCAGTTTCATCCGCAGTCGAGAACAAACCATGACCGCGATGAAATGATGATACGACGTTTTTGCTACACCAATAATGTCCAAGTCAACGGAGTTATCTATGTCCAGACGGCTCAGAAGAACCAAAATTGTAACCACGCTGGGGCCAGCCACCGATCGTGACAATAATCTTGAAAAAGTTATTGCTGCCGGCGCCAATGTGGTTCGCCTTAATTTTTCCCACGGGACTGCTGAAGATCACCTGATCCGGGCCAATAAGGTACGCGAGATTGCGGCAAAACTGGGACGGCATGTGGCGATCCTGGGTGATTTACAGGGGCCAAAAATCCGCGTATCTACCTTCCGGGAAGGCAAAGTGTTCTTGAGCCTGGGGGACAAGTTCATACTTGACGCCAATCTGGGCAAGGGTGAAGGCGATAGGGAAAGAGTCGGTATCGATTATAAGGGGCTGCCCGCCGATGTGGTGCCCGGCGACGTTCTGCTGCTTGATGACGGGCGGGTACAGCTGAAAGTGCTGGAAGTCATCGGTACGCAGGTGTTTACCGAGGTCACCGTGGGCGGCCCGTTGTCCAATAACAAGGGCATCAATAAGATGGGCGGCGGGTTGTCGGCCCCGGCCCTGACTGAAAAAGACAAACTCGATATTCTTACCGCCGCGAAAATCGGCGTGGATTATCTGGCGGTTTCCTTTCCGCGTACCGGTGAAGACTTGAACTACGCTCGCCGCCTGGCCCGCGATGCCGGCTGTAACGCCAAGATTGTCTCCAAGGTGGAACGCGCCGAAGCGGTGGCCAGCGACGAAGCCATGGACGATATTATCCTGGCTTCCGATGTGGTCATGGTGGCGCGCGGCGATCTGGGGGTGGAAATCGGCGATCCGGAACTGGTAGGTATCCAGAAAAATTGATCCGCCGCGCCCGTAAACTGAATCGCGCGGTGATAACCGCCACTCAGATGATGGAATCGATGATTACCAACCCGATGCCCACGCGCGCTGAGGTGATGGATGTGGCGAACGCGGTGCTGGACGGGACCGATGCGGTGATGTTATCCGCCGAGACCGCCGCCGGCCAGTACCCGGCGGAAACCGTGGCCGCCATGGCCCGGGTATGCCTTGGCGCCGAAAAAATCCCCAGCATCAATGTGTCGAAGCACCGCCTGGACGTACAGTTCGACAACATCGAAGAAGCTATTGCCATGTCCAGCATGTATGCCGCCAATCACCTGAAAGGGGTGAGCGCCATTATTACGCTGACGGAATCCGGCCGCACACCGCTGATGATGTCCCGTATCAGCTCAGGTTTGCCGATCTTCGCTCTGTCCCGTCATGAACATACGCTGAACCTCACGGCGCTGTACCGCGGGGTAACGCCGGTCTATTTCAACAGCGACGGCGAAGGGGTGTTCGCGGCCACCGAGGCGGCTAATTTGCTGCGGGATAAGGGCTTTTTGATGTCGGGGGACTTGGTGATTGTTACCCAAGGGGATGTCATGAGTACCGTTGGCACCACTAATACCAGCCGGATCCTGCGGGTGGAGTAACCCGCCCAGGCGACCGTTGCGTCAATACAGGAAAAGCCGGCCATCAGCCGGCGAGCTTGTTGACAAAGTGCTCGGTCGGGGCAAACTACCAGATCGTAAACACGCCGTAAATACCTCCTTGTAGGCTCGATCCGCGCGATTACGGCTACCCTCCCTGGTAGCCGCCCTTCGGGCCAACGCCTGACGGCATTGTTCCAAAACGCTCCGGGCGTTTTGGTCCATGGCGCGGACGGTTTACTCTTCTGGCAGCCTGCCCCTCCTTATTGACTCCGAGTATGTTTGTCAGCAATCTGAACCGACCATCAGCCGGCTTTATTTTGCCCCATTGCCGCGGCGGCGGGACTAGCGCTTATAGGGATCCGGGTCGCCGGGTTTGCGGGTTTTGAGTAATTTCAGGATCCAGGCGTACTGTTCCGGGTTCGGCCGAACCAGCATTTCAACTTCTTCATTCATGCGGCGGGCGATATCATGATCGCTAGCATCGGCGATATCGTCCATCGGCGGTCGAATGTGGATATGCAGCTCTCCGGTCTTGCTGTTGTATACCGGAAAGAGCGGAATCACCGCCGCCCGGCATATCTTCATCATGCGGCCGATGGCCGGCAGCGTGGCTTTATAGGTGGCGAAAAAATCCACAAATTCGCTGTGTTCGGCGCCATGATCCTGATCGGGCAGATAATAGCCCCAATAGCCATGGCGTATGGAGAAGATGAACGGTTTTATACCGTCGTTACGGGCGTGCATGCGACCGCCGAAACGGCGGCGTACCCGGTTCCACATATAGTCCACCAGTTCGTTGCGCTGATTGTGGAACATCGCCGAGACCTTTTGGCCGGTTGAGGACATGAGAATGGCCGGGACATCCACCGCCCAGCCGTGCGGCACCAGAAAGATGATATTGCGCTGCTGCGCCTGTGCTGCCTCGATGACGTCCCTACCGTGCCAAATGACTTTTTTTTGCAGCCGTTCCGGGCTGCGGCAGGCCAGCTCGGCCAGCAGCACCGTGGATTGCGGCACCAGGGCGAACATGTCGTCGATGATGGTTTCCCGCCGGTCATCGGTAAGTTCCGGCAGGCAGTAGCGCAGGTTAACCCGCGCGCGATGGCGGGCGCCCTTGGAGAACCGCCCTACCAGGCGTCCCATGGCGCCCAACATCGGATCCCGCAAGCGGGCCGGGACAAATGCCGCGCCGGTAATCAAGGCGATGACGCACCAGACGCCCCAGTAACGGGGCAAGAAAAATTCCCTCTTGAACTCGGGGACAAATTCCACCACGTTGGTTTTATTATTCTTTTCCATGCAAATCTCAACTGTCTTTTGTCTACTGTCGATTGCCTGAGGGTGCCAGCCTCTTCTTCCCATTTACGCCGCTCGGTTAATAAACATCATAAGGCAACCAATGACTTGTCGGTTGCCCTAAGATACCATATCAATCGAATTGCAGCTGCGGCATTGCTTCCCTGACCTGCGCCAGATAGTCGAGCCGATCCTTGCCGGTCAACCCTTCGGTGCGGGGCAGCTTGGCCGTTAACGGATTCACAGCCTGCTGGTTTATCCAGATTTCATAGTGCAGGTGAGGACCGGTGGAACGGCCGGTATTGCCGGACAAGGCGATGCGATCGCCGCGTTTCACCTGTTGCCCCGGCTTCACCAACAGTTTTTTCAAATGCATATAGCGGGTCATGTATTGCCGGCCATGGCGGATGGTCACATAGTTGCCCGCCCCGCTGCCGTTTTTACTCTCAACCACTTCGCCGTCGCCCACCGCCAACACCGGCGTGCCCACCGGCATGGCGAAATCCACGCCGCGATGGGGGGCGATATGACCGGTAACCGGATTCAGGCGCCGGGGACTGAAATTGGACGATACCCGGAATTGCTTGACGGTGGGAAAACGCATAAAGCCCTGCGCCAGCCCGGCGCCGACCCGGTTGTAAAACTCTCCGTCGCTGGCGCGGAACGCATAAACATCCTTGTCGCCGGTGCGCAGGCGCACCCCGATCAATTCGCTCTGTTCGCTGCGGCCGTTAAGCATTTCCCTCGATGTCAGCACCGCGAACCGATCGCCCTGCTGTAGCTTACGGAAATCAAGCTGCCACTGCAGCGCTTTGATAACCGAATTGATTTCCGGGCCGGACAGGCCGGCGGCGCGCGCGCTGGTGACGAAGCTGCCGTCCACGGTGCCGGTCAGCATGGCATTGCTCCATTCGCCGGCCTGATTGGCCACGCTCTCCTTGAAACCGCCGTCGAGGCGATCGTAGGTATGGGTTTCCCGGCGCGACATCTCCCAGCTCAGGCGCTGCAGCTCGCCGCCGCCATCCAGCGTCCAGGAGATTTTCTGGCCTATCTTCAGATTGCGCAACTGGGGAAACCGCTGGGCCAGCAGCGAAACATCCGACATATCGATGCCGTATTGGGTCAATATGCTGCCCAAGGTATCGCCGGTGGAAACGACATATTCATGCACCCCGGTTTCGCCGGCGACTTTTTCGTCAAGATCGTCGGCAAGGGGAACATCGTCGTCGTTATCGGCGGGGGACTGATCAATGGGTTCGCTGGCTTCCGGCGCCAGGTCACGCGCGGGCTGTGCTCCCGCCGGCACGGTGCGGCTGGTGGAGGGTCCCATAACGGGAGAGTAGACATAAGGCCGCCATACGGCCACGGCCAGAGTGATGACGGTTAATGACCCCAACATCACGCGATGGGGTCTTGGCAGATTGTTATACGCCAGCGTAATAGAACGAACGAACTGCTGCACCGATTCCTATCCTCATGATTTTTTATTCAGGCAGCTCATATATTGGTTCGCCAATTGAAACAAGAAATGGCTATAACTGTCCTTGCCCAAAGCGATACCGCTTCCCAGGGGATCCAGCGTGCCCATGCGCACATCGGTCCCTCTGGCCACGGCATTGATGACGGCCGGCCTGAATTGTGGCTCAGCAAAAATGCACAAGGCTTTATGCTCAACCAACTGAGTTCGAATGTTATGTAGTGCCTGGGCGCCGGGCTGTATCTCGGGATTGATGGTGAAATAACCCAAGGAGGTTAAACCGTAGTGTTTTTCAAAATAACCATAGGCATCGTGAAACACGAAATACCCCTTCCCGCTCGCTGGCGATAGCATTGTAGCGATTATTTTGTCATTTTTTGTCAAGGATGTGGTGAAAAATAGCAGATTTTCGTCTATTTGGGCTTTCTTATCCGGCCACAGCAGCACTAAACGATCGTGGATGGCAATGGCGATTTGCGCGGCTATTTCCGGCGACAGCCAGATATGCATATTGTATTCGCCATGATGGTTGTCGGCATCATCCGCCGGATCATGGGCGCCGGGGGCATCGTCGTCATGGTCGCCGCCTTTCATCAGCAGCGGTTTAATCGCCGGGATCGCGGACAATGTCAGCGCCTTGGCCGCGGGCAGCGCCGTCACCGGCCTGGCCATAAACGCTTCCAATTCCGGCCCGACCCAGACCACCAGGGAGGCATCCCGGATGCGCCCGATATCGGAGGGACGCAGGGCGTAGTCATGAGGCGATGCGCCGTCCGGCAGCAGCACATCTGTCCCGGTAACGCCTTCACCGATGGCCGAGGCGATAAACCCCAACGGACGAATGGAGACCAGTATATTCGCCCGTGCCTGGCCGCCGATGGCGCACAGGAGTAAAATGCCGGCCAGCCACAGCCGGGACCCTTTTTTATGGCGGGGATTCATAATGATAATTCTCTTCGGCAACTCTTGGGCGTGTGATATTATAACATTCTTGCCGTTTCGCAACCGTAATTAACATGTCAACTCTGGTCACACTCAACCATATATCCGTCAGTTTCGGCGCCAGGCGCGTCCTCAGCGATATCTCGTTTTCCCTGCGTGCCGGACGGATCCTGACGCTGGTGGGGCCCAACGGCGCCGGCAAGTCCACGCTGGTTAGGGTGGTGCTCGGCCTGATACCCGCTGACGCGGGTACGCTGGTGCGGGACCCCAGGCTGCGTATCGGTTATGTTCCGCAAAAAATTTATCTGGACACCACCCTGCCGCTGACGGTAGAGCGTTTCATGCGCCTGCGTCCGGGCGTGGAAAAGCAGGAATTGCCCGAGGCGCTGGCGCGGGTGCATGCGGCCCATTTGCTGGCGCAGCCGATGCAGAAACTGTCCGGCGGCGAAATGCAGCGGGTGCTGCTGGCCCGCGCCCTGCTCAATCGGCCGCAGCTGCTGGTGCTGGATGAACCGACCCAGGGCGTTGATATCGCCGGCCAGGCGGCGCTTTATGAGCTTATCCAGCAAATCCGCCATACCCTGGGCTGCGGCGTACTGATGGTTTCCCATGACCTGCATCTGGTCATGGCCCAAACCGATGAAGTACTGTGCCTTAATCAGCATATCTGCTGCTCGGGCACGCCGGAAGTCGTCTTAGCCCATCCCGATTATATCGCGATGTTCGGTTATCAGGGCGCTGATGCGCTAGCTGTCTACCGTCACCACCACAACCATGGCCACGACCTGAGCGGAGAGACGGTGGCGGAACGGGAGAGCTGCCGGTCATGCTAGCGCTGCTATTGCCGGGCTGGCTGGCCGGCATCCTGCTGGCCATGGCGGCGGGTCCGTTGGGATCTTTCGTGGTCTGGCGCAAGATGTCCTATTTCGGCGATACGCTGGCCCATGCGTCGCTGCTGGGAGTGGCTTTCGGATTGCTGCTGAATGTCAATCCGTTTTACGCGGTGATCGCGGTGACGCTGGTATTGGCGTTGGGCCTGGTGTGGCTGGAACGCTTCCCGCAGCTGGCCATTGACACCGTGCTGGGGATTATGGCGCACAGCGCGCTTTCACTGGGACTGGTGGTGGTAAGCCTGATGTCTAACGTGCGGGTGGATCTGATGGCCTACCTGTTCGGCGATTTGCTGTCGGTGACCCTGGACGATATCGTGCTGATCGCCTGCGGCGTGGCGGTGGTGCTCGCGTTGCTGGCCTGGCAGTGGCGGGCGCTGCTCTCGGTAACCATCAGCCCGGAGCTGGCCCATGTGGACGGTATCCGCCTGCCGCGGGTCAAGCTGCTGCTGATGCTGCTGACCGCGCTCACCATCGGACTGGCGATGAAGTTTGTCGGCGCCCTTATCATCACGTCGCTGCTGATCATTCCGGCCGCCGCCGCCCGCCGGTTTTCACGTACGCCCGAGCAGATGGCGCTGCTGGCGATAGCGGCCGGCATGATTGCCGTCACCGGCGGACTCGCTTTCTCGGCGTTTTACGACACCCCCGCCGGGCCGTCGGTGGTGCTTTGCGCCTCCGTGCTGTTTTTGCTGAGTTTATTCAGCAGGCAACGGGCCTGAACTCAGGGCACGGCTTTACGGTTCGTCGGGGGCGATGATAAGCCCCGCCATGACGCCAATGAGCAGCTACAGCTCGTCCCGCGCGATACCAAAATGCTTATAGGCCTGGGCGGTAGCGATGCGCCCCCGTGATGTGCGCTGCATAAATCCCTGCTGGATAAGAAAGGGCTCCAGCACATCTTCAATGGTTTCTTTCTCTTCGCCGATGGCCGCCGCCAGGTTATCCAATCCCACCGGGCCTCCGACGAATTTATCGATAATGGCCAACAATAGCTTGCGGTCCATAAAGTCGAAGCCCTCGGTATCCACATTCAGCATATCCAGGGCATTCACCGCCACATCGTCGGTAATGACGCCCTGGGCGCGCACTTCTGCGAAGTCCCGCACCCGGCGCAACAGCCGGTTGGCGATACGCGGCGTACCCCGCGCCCGTTTGGCGATTTCATGAGCGCCGGATTCGGTGATGCTTAATTCCAGGCAGTCGGCGCTGCGTTTGACGATATGCTGCAGATCCGCTACCTGATAGAACTCCAGGCGCTGCACGATACCGAACCGATCGCGCAGAGGCGAGGTCAGGGAACCGGCGCGGGTGGTGGCTCCCACCAGGGTAAAGGGCGGCAGTTCGATTTTAATTGACCTGGCCGCCGGGCCGTCGCCGATCATGATATCCAGTTGGTAATCTTCCATCGCCGGGTAGAGAATTTCCTCCACCACCGGGGAAAGGCGGTGGATTTCATCAATAAACAGCACATCGTGGGGTTCAAGATTGGTGAGCATGGCCGCCAGATCGCCTGGTTTTTCCAAAATCGGCCCGGAAGTAGTACGTAAATTCACGCCCATTTCATTGGCGACGATATTGGCCAGGGTGGTTTTACCCAAGCCGGGCGGGCCGAAAATCAGCAGATGGTCCAACGCGTCGCCGCGCAGCTTCGCCGCCTGGATGAAAATCTCCATCTGCTCGCGCACGTGCGGCTGTCCGATGTAATCGTCGAGGGTTTTCGGCCGGATGGCCCGGTCCACCACCTCGTCGGGGATCACCACGGAAGGGGACATTAAACGATCTGCTTCAATCATCCATTACCTCACAGCGCGGCGCGCAGGGCGTCGCGGATTAGCGATTCACAGTCGGCATCAGGCCGCGCCACTTTGTTCACCATCCGGCTGGCCTCCTGAGGTTTATAACCCAATGACACCAAGGCGGCAACCGCTTCAGATTCAGGATCGTCCGCAGACGCAGCGTTAACGGGGATACTGGCGGGAAGATCGCCGCCGCCGAGGGCGAATAATTCACCGTTCATCCCTTTAAAGCGATCTTTCATTTCCACCACCAGCCGCTCGGCGGTTTTGGTGCCGACGCCGGGCAGCTTGATCAAGGCGCTGATTTCCTGGCGCTCAACCGTATTGACAAACTGCTGCGCCGACATGCCGGATAGAATAGCCAGCGCCAGCTTCGGGCCGACGCCGTTGACCTTAATCAGTTCACGAAACAGGGCGCGCTCCTGGCGGTTAGTGAAACCGAACAGCAGCTGCGCATCCTCGCGCACCACAAAGTGGGTATACACAATAGCTTCCTTGCCGGTTTCCGGCAGGACGTAAAAGCAGGTCATGGGCATTTGCACTTCATAGCCGACTCCCTGAACTTCAAGCAACACCTGCGGGGGCTGCTTTTCCAGAATGATGCCTCTTAGGCGTCCAATCACGTTGACCTTCCTTTTGATTGTCGTTGAGTCAGCGACCCATGGCTAACATTTATAACATAATAAAGGCTGGATGAATATCCAGCCGTATAGCCTGACAGGCCCGCGATCATCGGACGTGCAACGACCGCGTTAAAGGGAGACCGTGCCGATGGGGTCGAAGCAGGCGTGGTTTTCCCGCCTGCCCGAGCGCCCCATGGCACGGTAGGCCCGCGATCACCGGACGTGCAACGACCGCGTTAAAGGGAGACCGTGCCGATGGGGTCGAAGCAGGCGTGGTTTTCCCGCCTGCCCGAGCGCCCCATGGCACGGTAGGCCCGCGATCACCGGACGTGCAACGACCGCGTTAAAGGGAGACCGTGCCGATGGGGTCGAAGCAGGCGTGGTTTTCCCGCCTGCCCGAGCGCCCCATGGCACGGTAAGCCCGCGATCACCGGACGTGCAACGACTGTGTTAAAGGGAGACCATGCTGATGGAGCCTCGACGTGCCCGGCCGGCACAGGCCCGCAACCCCGGCTGGCGCCAGCCCCCACCCCTCAGCTTAACCGGCCGCGGGCCAGATTCAGCCGGCTGTTGCCCGCCCGGATAGCGTTCTGGCTGACGTGGCAATGGGTAATGGCGATGGCCAGCGCGTCGGCGGCATCCGCCTGCGGGCTGGCGGGCAGCTTCAGCAGCAGCTTCACCATATGCTGTACCTGGCCTTTGTCCGCCGAACCATTGCCCACCACCGTTTGCTTCACCTGACGGGCGGCATACTCGAACACCGGCAGCGATTGGTTCATGGCCGCCACGATAGCCACCCCGCGCGCCTGACCCAGCTTCAGCGCCGAATCGGCGTTTCTCGCCATAAAAACTTCCTCAATGGCGAAAAAATCCGGCTGAAATTGCGTAATGATCTCGCTGACGCCGGCATAAATAAGCTGCAGCCGGGTAGGCAAATCATCCACTTTGGTGCGGATGCAACCGCTGCCGAGATAGGTAAGCACCCGTCCCTGCTGACGGATGATACCGTAACCGGTGATACGCGAACCGGGGTCGATACCGAGAATAATCGTCATCGCCCGATACCGGCCGCCGGGTTTGGCCGCCAAGCCAGCATGCCGGTCACAGGGTCGCCGCCACCTCATCGGAGATCTCGCCGTTATGATAAACTTCCTGCACATCGTCCGAATCTTCCAGCAGATCTATCAGGCGCAGCAGCTTGGGGGCGGTTTCCTCGTCCAGATCCGCCTTGGTGGACGGAATCAGCGCCACCTCGGACTCCTCGGCGTGCAAACCGGCTGCTTCCAACGCATCTTTCACCGAACCGAACGTCTCCGGCGTCGTGTAGACATCGATGGCGCCGTCGTCATAGGTGACCACATCATCCGCACCGGCTTCCAGCGCTGCGTCCATCACCCGATCCTCGTCCAGGCCGGGCGCAAAGGAGATGACGCCTTTTTTGGTGAACAGGTAGGAAACCGAGCCATCGGTACCGAGGTTGCCGCCGGTTTTGGTAAAGGCGTGCCTGACCTCGGAGACGGTACGGTTGCGGTTGTCGCTCAGGCATTCAACCATCACCGCCGTTCCGCCGGGGCCGTAGCCTTCATAGATAATGGTTTCCATCTGGGTATCGTCATCGCCGCCCACGCCCCGCGCGATGGCGCGATTGAGGGTATCGCGCGTCATATTATTGGCCAGGGCTTTATCCACCGCGGCGCGCAGTCGTGGATTGGCCCCCACGTCGCCGCCGCCAAGCCGTGCGGCGGTCACCAATTCACGAATGATCTTGGTGAAGATTTTGCCGCGTTTACTGTCTTGGGCCGCTTTACGATGCTTGGTATTGGCCCACTTGCTATGACCTGCCATAACTCTCTCCGAAATAAGCCTCTTCAGGCCGGATAAATAACAAATTCTTCAATCGCCTGCCGATTACTCCAGGATTTGGTCAGTAAGGCGGCCTGTGGGGCGCTGAGCCATTGGAAAGCGAGATGCTCGCTTATCTTAGGCTCACGCTCAGAGGGTAACGTCAAACTGAACCAATATTCTGTATTACGCGTCACTCCCGGCGCATATCGGTGGCGCAAATGACTGAAAATTTCAAACTCGACGCAGCGCTTGCAATCCAGCAACGGGAGGCGCTCGGCATCGATATTGATGCCGGTTTCCTCGCACACTTCCCGTTTCGCCGCCTCGGCGGGAGTTTCCTCTCCTTCCAGGCTGCCGGTGACCGATTGCCAGAAATCGGGATCGTCCCGGCGCTGCATCATCAAGACCCGGCCGCTATCCCGGGCGTAAATCACAATCAACACCGAAACCGGTCGCTTCCAGGCCATCTATTGCTGTCCGCGTTCCGCCGCTTCCTTGCCTTTGCCGATGACGGCGATGGACAATTCCGCCAGCGCGTCAGGATTGCCAAAACTCGGCGCGTCGGTCATGGGATCGGCCGCGGCGGTGGTTTTGGGGAAAGCGATAACGTCGCGGATATTATCGGTGCCGGTCAACAGCATCACCAGGCGATCCAGGCCGAAGGCCAGCCCCGCGTGGGGCGGGGTGCCGTATTTCAGCGCATCCAGCAGGAAGCCGAACTTATCCCGCTGCTGCTGTTCCTCGATACCCAGGATGCTGAATACCGTCTGCTGTATTTCGCTGCGATGGATACGCACCGAGCCGCCCCCCACTTCATAACCGTTCAATACCATATCGTAGGCATTGGCCACCACCGACAGCGGATCGGCCGCCAGCGCTTGCGGGTCGACATCCAGCGGCGCGGTGAAGGGGTGATGCATGGCCGCCAGTCCGCCTTCGTCGTCCTGCTCGAACATCGGGAAATCAATGACCCACAGCGGCGCCCAGCGCTGCTCGTCGGTGATATGCAGGTCGCGGCCCAGCTTCAGGCGCAGCGCTCCCAGCGCATCGGTGGTGATTTTGGCACGATCGGCGCCGAAAAAAATCATGTCGCCGTCGCAGGCGTCGGTACGCGTCAGTATCGACTCCAGCACGCCGGCATCGAGGAATTTGGCGACGGGACTTTGCACCCCTTCCAGACCCGCCGAGCGCGAATTAACCTTAATATAGGCCAGACCTTTGGCGCCGTAAATTTCGATAAACTTGGCGTACTCGTCAATTTGCTTGCGGCTTAACTGCGCGCCGCCGGGTACGCGGATCGCCGCCACCCGCCCCTTGGGGTCATTGGCCGGCCCGGAGAACACCTTGAATTCAAGGTTTTTCACCAGATCGCCCACATCAACGATTTCCATCGGGTTGCGCAGATCGGGTTTATCGGAACCAAAGCGGCGCATGGCTTCGGCGTAGGTCATCACCGGAAAGGCGCCCAGGTCGACGCCTTTGATTTCTCGCCACAGTTCGCGAATAAGGCGTTCCATGACTTCCCGCACCTGGGGCGCGGTCATAAAGGAGGTTTCGACGTCGATCTGGGTGAATTCCGGCTGGCGATCGGCTCGCAGGTCCTCGTCGCGAAAGCATTTGACGATTTGATAATACCTGTCGAAACCGGACATCATCAGCAACTGCTTGAAGAGCTGCGGTGACTGCGGCAGAGCGTAGAACTTGCCTTTATGCACCCGGCTCGGCACCAGGTAGTCGCGCGCGCCTTCCGGCGTCGCTTTGGTAAGCATCGGCGTTTCGATATCCAGAAATCCTTCGCCATCCATAAAGCGGCGCACAAAACTGCAGATGCGGGCGCGGGCTTTCAGCCGCGCCGCCATTTCCGGACGGCGCAAATCCAGATAACGGTATTTCAGCCGCTGCTCTTCGGTATTGTTTTGATTGGAATCCAGCGGCAGCGGCTCGGAACGGTTGAAGACCGTGAGCGATGTTGCCAGCACCTCCACTTCGCCGGTGGCCATTTCGCTGTTGATTTGACTGTCGGGCCGCGCCCTTACCGTACCGGTAAGCTGAATACAAAATTCGTTGCGCAGCTCCGAGGCGCGGGCGAACGCCTCCTGGCGATCGGGGTCGAAAAACACCTGCACCAGCCCTTCCCGATCCCGCATGTCGATAAAAATCAGGCCGCCCAGGTCCCGGCGGCGGTTAACCCAGCCGCACAATGTTACTTCCCGGCCAACATGGGACAGATTGAGCTGTCCGCAATATACAGTACGCATCACGATATCCTTAAAATTAAGCCCATGCCGTCCTGCCATTTTTAGCGGGTAAAGAATACCCCTCATCGTTCACATTGCAGCCGGATGGGCCGCAACGTAAAAGCTATTGGGTATAATCATTGGGGCTGACGGCTGTGCATTGGCATATTGCCGACATTCGAAAGGCGGCCATTATAAAGTAATTTCCCGCACAGGATAAGTCCGAAGGCAACTCCCCTTGGTCAGGTCAAATAATTAATCATTAACATATTTATTAACAAAATTTTCCCGCCGGGGCTATTCCCATGTCCATCGACTAACATACCCTTTCCCGGTCACTTTCTGAATAGACTGACACCCGTTGGTCCGGTTTTGTGAATTATAGGAGACGTATTATGCTGGAACTCGATCCCAAAGGTAGCGCGCTGGTATTGATTGATTTGCAACAGGGTATCCTGCCCTTTGCCGGCGGACCGCATAGCGCCCAGCAGGTGGTGACCAAAGCCGGAAAGCTGGCCAGCCGCTTTCGGGAGATCGGCGCGCCGGTATTTCTGGTGCGGGTGGGCTGGTCGCCGGATTTTGGCGAAGCGTTGAAACAGCCGGTGGATGCCGCCATGGGCGGCAACGGATTGCCGGAAAACTGGTGGCAATTCCCCGAAGAGCTAAAGGTACAGGAAAGCGATATTCGCATTATCAAACGTCAATGGGGCGCATTTTACGGCACCGATCTTGAGATGCAGCTGCGTCGCCGCGCCATCGATACTATTGTACTGGCGGGTATCTCCACTAACATCGGCGTGGAATCCACCGCGCGCAACGCCTGGGAAATGGGTTTTAAACTGGTGGTGGTGGAAGATGTCTGCAGTGCCCATGATAAGGAGCAGCATGATAACAGCATGCAGAATATTTTTCCGCGCATCGGCCGGGTACGCAGCAGCGACGAGGTGCTTGCCGCCATGGGGTGAGTTTTGTCCGCAACGGGCCGGCCGGCGAGGGCCCAGGCCATGATGTATATTGGCTTGCCGCAATGGCAGCATAGCGGCTGGGGTAAGCTTGGCATGCGCACCCTGGCGGATTACGCGCGTTATTTCAACTGCGTGGAAGGGAATACCACGCTCTATGCCCTGCCCGCCCTTGATCGAGTCTACGACTGGCGCGCCATGACGACGGAAGATTTCCGGTTTTGCTTTAAATTTCCGGCGACCATCAGCCATCAGGGCGGGCTGCGGGATTTTCAGCAACCCCTGGCGCAGTTTTACCAGACCCTGGAGCCCCTGGCGGACAGGATCGGCCAATACTGGCTGCAGCTGCCGGCGACCTTCGGCCCTGTGGACCTTCCCGCCCTGTGGACCTTTCTCGACGCGCTCTCCCCCGCATTCAGCTATGGCGTGGAAGTCCGCCATGAGCAGTTTTTCGCCAAAGGCGAAGACGAACTGGCGTTAAACCGCGGTCTGCGGGAGCGGGGGGTCAATCGGGTGATTCTCGACAGCCGTCCGGTCCATCTGTCCCGCGCCTCCAGTCCCGCCCTGCTGGCGGCTCAGCGCCAGAAACCCAAAGTGCCGCCCCATGCGCTGCTTACCGCCCACCGTCCGTTGATTCGTTATATCGGCAATGACGACATCAATGACAGCCTGCGGCTGTTTCAACCCTGGCTGGACAAGCTGCCGCAATGGCAAGCGCATCAAACGCCCTTCCTGTTTATTCATACGCCGGACATCGCGCAGGCGCCGCGCCTGGCCCAGCATCTGTGGCCACTGCTTGAAGCGAGAATTCCCGCCATCGGCCCGTTTCCAGGCTGGCCGCAGCAGGATACGCTATTCTGAACGCCGGCCGCCGCGGCGAGACGCATCCAGCCGGAAGAGGGTCGCCGCAGCGGAATGCTTACACCTAGATGCATGCCGCCGCATGCTTTGTGCCGGGGATCTGGTAGAATATGGCCTTTCCATGAATAATCCCCGATATCGCCATGACTAACCCAGATAAGCTTTTCTCGACGCCCATTGCCAATTTGGGCGATTGGACTTTCGATGAACGTGTCGCCGAAGTCTTCCCGGATATGATCCAACGCTCGGTGCCCGGCTACGCCAGCATCATTTCCATGATCGGCATGCTGGCTGGACGATTTGCCCGCCCCGGCTCCCGGATTTACGATCTCGGCTGCTCCCTCGGCGCGGCGACCCTGGCCATGCGCCGCGCCGTTACCGCCGAGGACTGCCGGATTATCGCAGTGGATAACTCCGCCCCGATGGTGGATCGCTGCCGGCGGCATCTCGAGGCATTTCGCGCCGATATCCCGGTAGAAGTGCTGCATGCCGATATTCGCGATGTGCCGATAAGCAACGCCTCGCTGGTGGTGCTGAACTTCACCTTGCAGTTTCTTGAGCCGGAGGATCGCCAGCAGATGCTTAATCGCGTTTTCGCCGGCCTCAATCCCGGCGGTGCCGTGGTATTGTCTGAAAAAATGAGTTTTCAGGACGCGGAAATTGGCGAACTGCTTTTCAATATGCACCATGACTTCAAGCGCGCCAACGGCTACAGCGAGCTTGAGATCAGCCAGAAACGCAGCATGCTTGAAAACGTCATGCTGACGGACTCGGTGGAGACCCACAAGGACCGCCTGCGGCAGGCCGGATTCGGCCACGGGGAAATCTGGTTTCAGTGTTTCAATTTCGGCTCCCTTATCGCTATCAAACCCGCCCATAGGCCGGAGAACGCGGGATGACCGATTTTGGTGATTTTTATCAGCTGATTGCCAAAGGTCCCCTCAGCCCCTGGCTCAATACCCTGCCCGCTCAGTTAAGCGCCTGGCAGCAGGAATCCCTGCACGGCAAATTCAGACAGTGGTTTAACGCTGTGGAAAGATTGCCGGTGATGACGCCGGCGCGGCTCGATTTGCTGCACGGCGTCACCGCCCAGGGCGAGACACCGCTTGCCGCAGGCCAGAAAGAGGGTATTGAAGCCTTGCTGCGGCAATTGATGCCCTGGCGCAAGGGTCCTTTTTCCCTTTACGATATTGAAATAGAGACGGAATGGCGTTCGGATTGGAAATGGGAGCGGGTCTTGCCCCATATCGGCCCCTTGGCCGGACGGCTGATCCTGGACGTGGGCTGCGGCAGCGGTTATCACCTCTGGCGTATGGTGGGCGCCGGCGCGCGGCTGGCGGTGGGAATCGATCCGATGCAGCTGTTTTTATGCCAGTTCGAGGCGGTGCGTAAACTGCTCGGCGGCGATCTGCGGGCGCACCTGTTGCCGTTGGGCATCGAGCAATTACCGGATCTGCGGGCGTTTGATACGGTATTTTCCATGGGCGTGCTTTATCATCGCCGCTCGCCGCTGGATCATTTGTTGCAGTTGCGAAACCAATTGGCGGATGACGGCGAACTGGTGCTGGAAACCCTGGTGATTGAAGGGGATGACCGGCAGGTGCTTGTGCCGGGAGAACGTTATGCCCGGATGCGGAACGTGTATTTCATCCCCTCGGTAAATGCATTGACGGCCTGGCTGGAAAAATGCGGCTTCGGCCAAATCCGGCTGGTGGATATGACGGCAACCTCCACCGAGGAGCAACGCCGCACCCCCTGGATGACCAGCGAATCGCTGGAGGATTTTCTTCACCCGGACGACCCGCGTAAAACGGTGGAGGGTTACCCCGCGCCGCTGCGGGCCATCATGGTTGCGCGCAAAGCCTGATCAAAAAAAAGCCCCAAGAAAAATGTTGGGGCTTGGTACTTGCAAGCATCACGTGGGTTAGTTCGTGTGCGCGGCAAAAACTGTCTTCAGGCCAAACGAGGAGAGAGAGTGGATAACGTCAGCGCATGTTTCATCGCCGCCACCATGTCGCCGTCAACACAGTAATGGCTGAATTCATCCGCTTCGTAGTCAACGCTCATGCTGACCCCCGCTTTCCGGTAACGCATACCGGACGGTATGACCTGCCTTGCCGAACTGTGCAATTCACGTATGCCGCTTTGCTGAAACTTATGCAAATTGGTTAAGCGTACGCCCGCACCGGCCATAATGATTGGACCACGACTACGCCCCGTCAGTTCCCTCAATAATGCCAAACCAGCTTCGGCGCTCTGCTGCTGACCGGATGTCAGGATGCGGGCCACCCCCAGATCGGTTAACTGGATTAATGCCTGATGCGGGTTGAAGCACATATCAAAGGCACGATGAAAGGTCACCGCCATCCCTGAACATTGCTGCATAATCAGCCGCATGCGGGCTAAATCGATGTGCCCTTCGGCATCCAGCACGCCCACCACCACGCCGGGAAAGCCCATATCGCGGATAAAGGCCAGCTCATTAAGCATGATTTCGAACTCAATGTCGCTGTAGCAAAAATCGCCGGCCCGGGGCCGGACAATGGGATGCACGGGTATCGTTACCCTCTCGCGGGCCAGCTTTAACGTCCCGTAGCCTGGTGTCAAACCGCCTTCTTTGGGCGCCGAACACAGCTCGATACGATCCGCGCCCGCTTGCTGCGCCGTCAACGCACACTCGACGCTATAGCAGCAGACTTCCAGTTTAGGCATTGTATACTCCTTCTTGACACGCCAGATTAACAGGCATATGAAAACGTGACCATCCATCTGTTGCGATAAATTCTTATTTATCGCCCAAGGAAATTACTATGGCATTCAACTTTGACGAAAGTATCGACCGACGTCACAGCGACAGTTTTAAGTGGCAAAAGTATTATGAACAGAATGTCATTCCTCTTTGGGTCGCCGATACCGATTTTCGCTCACCGCCCTGCATTATTGAGGCACTGCAGGCACGTATCGCCCATGGCGTCTTTGGTTACGGTTTCCCTTCTCCGGAATTGACGGAACTATTTATCGCACGTATGGCCGAGCGCTATCACTGGCGGGTGCAACCGGAATGGCTGGTCTTTTTGCCCGGTCTGGTGAGCGGTATTAATCTGGCGGTCCGCGCTTTAACCGGGCCGGATGAAGGCATTGTCATCCCTACCCCTATTTATCCGCCGTTTCGCGCCGCGGCGCGCGGCGCCGGCCGACAGCAACGCCTCGCCCCCATGGTGTTGAATGACGGGCGTTGGCTGGCGGATTTGGCCGCGGTTGAAACCGAACTGACCGGCGTTGAAAAACTGCTGATGTTATGCAATCCCCATAATCCCGGCGGCACCGTTTATCGCCGGGAAGAGCTGCAACAGCAGTTGGCGTTTGCCCAACGCCACGATTTATTGGTGTGTTCCGACGAAATTCACTGCGATCTGCTGCTGGAACCCGGGGTGGAGCATATACCGTTCGCCTCGCTGGACAGTGACGCGGAACAGCGCTCGGTGACCCTGATGTCGCCGTCAAAAACCTTTAATATCGCCGGACTGGGTGCGTCGCTGGCGGTGATCCCCAATCCCCGGCTACGGATGCGTTTTATCGCACAACGCAGCGGCATCGTCCCAAGCGTAGATGTGCTGGCTTTTGTGGCCGCCACCGCAGCCTGGCGTGACGGGCAACCATGGCTGGACGAGCAGTTAGCCTATCTGCGTGGGAATCGGGACTGGCTCAGGGCGCGCATCAATGAATTACCGGGTTTGCATATGGCCTCTCCCGAAGGCACTTATCTGGCGTGGATAGATGCGCATGAACTGGCGGCGGAAAATCCTCAGCGCTTTTTTGAACAGGCGGGCGTCGGTCTCTCTCCCGGCGCCGAATTCGGCGACCCGCGATTCGTCAGGCTGAATTTCGGCTGCCCACGGGCATTGCTGGAAGAAGGCATTGAGCGCATGGCCGCTGCCATCAATGCCGGCTGATTCTTGCCCGTCTCAGGAGAAGGATTGAATGCCGGGCCAAAATGATGCCTCAAAATTAATCCCCCTCCCCGGCCACAATGGAGCGCAGGCTATGGGGATGAAACTTGATGGTCACATTGCCATCGGTCACCGCCAGCGTCGGGTTGGGTAAAGATTCATTTTCTCCCTGCGGCGCACTGTGCCTGATCCTGATATCGGGAGACGCCAGCGCCCCGTCGCTCAGCAAGGATAGCGCGCGTTGCGCCAGTAAAGACGCCGGTCCCGGCAGGACTATCTCAATATGTTCCCAGCCTTCGTGGGGATAACGGCGTTTACCGGGCCAGGGCAGCTCCACACAGTCGGTGCGTAACCCGCCGAATTCAATGGGTTCAGGCAAATGGAACAGCGCAATGTCCCTACCGTTAACGGCGCTCTTTTTCAGACAGCGGCCGCATTGCTCCCAACCGTCGAACCATCGCCGGGCGGTGGTATCCTGATGGCAGCGCAGCGCGATATGATCGATATGACAAACGCTGAGATCCAAACCAAGGCGGTGAGACAACGTTGCCAGTTGCATACCGAACTCTATTATATCTTCGGATAAATCCGTTAATTGGTCTATTTTTTGCCATTTCATTTCTTTCACTTTTCTTTCCGGCATATTTTATGTTATGGCTAAAGTACATTTAATATAAAATTAACTATTACAAATATTATAATTAATTTTGATATGATCATATTGCTAATGGTTAAGCTTGTTTGTTATATGGGAATATCGCCCTCATTTGACAAATTGTGCTGTAAAGCCCGTCAGAAGCGGGTTTGCGGCCAAAATGGACTTTGAATGCTCAGTATAATCTTAAAGCTCTGGAGGGGGATTGTATAGACATTGGAAATAAGTTAGTTTCAAGATCAATAGTGATATGAGAATATAATTATGTTGTTACTTATATTGTGTATGGTACTTGTTGTAATTGCTATATTTTCTATTATATTACATCTTCGTACCAGGAATCGTAATCAGCTGGGCGTCTCACGTAAAAGCCGCCGCCGCTAGCAATTTATCTCCTTCCGGGTTAGGGCGCTGCTCGCCGAATCCTTTTGTCCTTTCTTTCACCTGCTCATATCCATTGGTTTGACCGGATCTTACGACGCTGCAACTTTCCGCTAAGCGTAGCCGGCCATACTGACGCGGGCCGCCATTTATGGTATAAGCGGTGTTTCTTTTTACTTAACGGCTTGCGCCGGGGCCTTCAGCCATCGGTCGGCATGGGATCGTTATATCAAACGGCCGGGATGTGGGGCAGTGCCTCGCAGCCACGGCGCGGGTAACAAAGGTAATACGGTGAATATTCAGGCTCTCCTTTCAGATAAAGTCAGTCAGGCGTTATTGTCCGCCGGTGCTCCCGCGGCAAGTGAAGCGCAGGTGCGTCAATCCGCAAAAGTGCAGTTTGGCGATTATCAGGCTAACGGTGTGATGACCGTGGCCAAAAAACTCGGTATGCCGCCGCGACAATTGGCTGAAAAAGCAGTAGCGCTGCTGGAGCTTGAAGGCATTGCGGATAAAATCGAAATCGCCGGACCGGGTTTTATCAATATCTTCCTGAACCGCCGCTGGCTGGCGGCCCAGGTTGAAGCCGCCCTGGCTTCGCCGCGGCTGAATATTTCGCCGGTGGCGCCGCAGACCCTGGTGGTGGACTACTCCGCGCCAAACGTGGCGAAAGAGATGCACGTTGGCCATTTGCGGTCCACCATTATCGGCGATGCCTCGGTGCGGACCCTGGAATTTCTGGGCCATAACGTTATCCGCGCCAACCATGTGGGTGACTGGGGCACGCAGTTCGGCATGCTGATAGCCTACCTGGAAAAGATTCAATCCAGCGGTGAGCCGGATATGCAGTTATCCAGCCTGGAGGAGTTCTACCGGGCCGCCAAGAAAACTTACGATGAGGATGCCGCGTTCGCCGAGCGCGCCCGCGGCTATGTGGTGAAGCTCCAGGGCGGCGACGACTATTGCCGCCGGATGTGGCGTAAGCTGGTGGATATCACCATGGCGCAAAACCAGAAGATTTATGATCGCCTGAACGTCACCCTGACCCGCAAGGATGTGATGGGCGAAAGCCTGTATAACGACATGCTGCCGGGTATTGTGGCCGATCTGAAGGCCAAGGGGCTGGCGGTGGAAAGCGAAGGCGCCACCGTGGTCTACCTTGAGGAGTTCAGGACCAAGGAAGGCGAGCCGATGGGGGTGATTATCCAGAAAAAAGACGGCGCCTACCTTTATACCACTACCGATATCGCCTGCGCAAAATACCGCTACGAGACGCTGAAAGCCGATCGCGTCCTGTATTATATCGATTCGCGGCAGCATCAGCATTTAATGCAGGCCTGGGCCATCGTGCGCAAAGCGGGCTATGTGCCGGAATCCGTTCCGCTGGAACACCATATGTTCGGCATGATGCTCGGCAAGGACGGCAAACCTTTCAAAACCCGCGCCGGCGGCACCATCAAGCTGTCGGATTTGCTGGATGAAGCGCTGGAACGCGCCCGCCGCCTGATAGCGGGCAAAAATCCGGATATGACGGAGGAGGAATTGGAAACTCTGGCGCAGGTGGTGGGGATCGGCGCGGTGAAATATGCCGATTTGTCCAAAAGCCGTACCACCGATTATGTATTTGATTGGGATTATATGCTGGCCTTTGAGGGCAATACCGCGCCCTATATGCAGTATGCCTATACCCGCGTGGCCTCGGTGTTTAAGCGCAGTGGTTTGGATGAAGGTGAATTGACCTTACCGGTAGTGCTGAACGACGATCATGAGGCGCTGTTGGCAACCCGCTTGCTGCAGTTTGAGGAAGCCGTTACCACGGTGGCGCGCGACGGGACGCCTCATGTTATGTGCGCGTATTTATACGATCTGGCGGGGTTGTTTTCGGTGTTTTACGAGCGTTGTCCAATTCTCACCGCGGACAGTCAGGATATTCTGCAAAGCCGTTTGAAGCTGGCGCGGCTGACCGCCCGCACTTTGAAGCAGGGTCTGGATTTGCTGGGTATACAGACGGTGGAACGGATGTAGGGAGGTGGGCCCGGTCGTCCTTTAACACGTGTTCGTTGCATGTTCGACGATCGCGGGCCTACCGCTCCGGCAGGCGGTAAAACCACGCCTGCTTCGACCCCATCGGCACGCTCTCCCTTTAACACATGTTCGTTGCACGATCGGTGATGGCGGGCCTAGCGTGCCGTGGGGCGCTCCGGCAGGCGGTAAAACCACGCCTGCTTCGACCCCATCGGCACGCTCTCCCTTTAACACGTTCGTTGCACGATCGGTGATGGCGAGCCTACCGCGCCATGGGGCGCTCCGGCAGGCGGTAAAACCACGCCTGCTTCGACCCCATCGGCACGCTCTCCCTTTAACACGTTCGTTGCACGTTCGGTGATCGCGGGCCTACCGCGCCATGGGGCGCTCCGGCAGGCGGTAAAACCACGCCTGCTTCGACCCCATCGGCACGCTCTCCCTTTGACACGTTCGTTGCACGATCGGTGATGGCGGGACTAGCCTAGCCCTGCCAGCGTGAGGCGCGAATCACCGTGCAGAAATTGCCTTTTACGAAGTCAGGCTCTTTGTCGGCAATGACGTCGGCTTTGACATTGCCGAAGGTCGTTTGCGGCTTGTCTTTAATGCCCTCATAAAACGCCTGGATGATCTCTTCCTTGAAATTCAGGCTGCGGGGGTGTTCGGCCACAATCTTCCGCCGGATGTCATCTCCATATCCCTCGTAGTTAATACCCAAAACGTCCATCTCAACGCCGGCGGTGACCAGCGCGATAACCGGATCCATGAATTCCGGAATACCGGGCGTGGTATGCAGGGCAATGGCCGTCCAGACCTTATCGATATCCGCCTTGCCGATGCCGTGGCTGTCCAGGAATTCCCGCGCCGTATTGGCGCCGTCTACTTCAAAACGTTTATCGCAGCTGCAGTGTTCATGGGTGAGCCCCATATCGTGGAACATGCAGCCGACGTACAGTAATTCAGGATCGAACGCCAGTTGACGCTGGCGGCCGGCCAGCGCGGCAAAATAATAGACCCGGCTGGAGTGATGAAACAACAGCGGCGACTCGGTGTCACGTACCATTTCAGTGGCGGCGCGGGCCAGCCGGCTATCGGGGATGCGGATGCCGTTAACGGTGAAAGTCATGATTAAATTCCTCCTGTGGGTTGATAACGTCCAGCATAAAGCGCAAAATTAATGTCCTCAATCGTATTAAAGATACGTTTTAGGACATTCCTACCGCTGGGGACATGGGGACCGACGAATGATCAAGAATATGGTTATCCTGGCTTTGCCGGGGGTGCAGCTGCTGGATGTTTCCGGTCCCCTTGATGTGTTCGCCGAGGCGAATGAACAGCGGGGTCGGGAGGTGTATCGCCTTCGGGTGATGGGCTGGCGGCGGGAGGTGATTCATTCCTCTTCCGGCGTAAGGCTTATGCCGGATCTGATGCTGGATGACGAATTGACCGAACCGGTGGATACCTTCCTGGTGGCGGGGGCGCCGGGGATTCGGTCCTTTATCGACGACGCGGCCTTGCTGGAGGGCCTGCGCCGTTGGGCGCTTAACAGCCGCCGGTTCGGGTCGGTTTGCAGCGGTGCGTTAATGCTGGCGGCGGCGGGCCTGCTTGACGGGCGCCATGTGGCCACCCACTGGGCGGTAGCCGGCTATTTGGCCGACAGCTATCCCGAGGTGATGGTGGATACGGATGCCATCACCCTGTCTGACGGTCCGGTGCGCAGCGCGGCGGGCGTGACGTCCGGCCTGGATTTGGCATTAAGCATGGTGGAAGAGGATGTCGGCCGGGAAACCGCCCTGGCGGTGGCCGCGCAGCTGGTAATGTATTTCAAGCGTCCGGGGGGCCAGTCGCAATTCAGCCGCAAGGGGGAGGCCTCATTGAGCGGGCGTTCGGCGCTGCAGGATGTGCAACGCTACGTACAGGCCCATATCAGCGAAAGTCATAATGTGCAGACCATGGCGGCGAGAATGGGACTGAGCCCGCGTCATTTCAACCGGCTCTATCAGCAGCAAATGGGTTTGACGCCGGGAGAGTGGCTGGAGCAGGCAAGGGTCGCCCATGCCCGCCGCCTTTTGGAAAGCGTCGGGTCACCCCTCAAGCAAATTGCCGCCCACTGCGGTTTTTCCAGCACAGACATTTTGCGGCGTGCCTTTGTTCGACAATTGCATATCACACCGGCGCAATACCGTAAGTATTTTGCCAGCAACGGCGGAATCAGCTGACGAAAATGCACGAGACCGTCAGTTGACGGAAATGCACGGGACCGTCAATTGACGGAAATGCTCGGGACCGTCAATTGACGGAAATGCTCGGGACCGTCAATTGACGGAAATGCTCGGGACCGTCAGTTGACGGAAATGCTCGGGACCGTCAGTTGACGGAAATGCTCGGGACCGTCAGTTGACGGAAATGCTCGGGACCGTCAGTTGACGGAACGGGCGAAATCCCGCACCCGGAATCCCATGGCGGCCAGCGCCGCAAAATAGGATGCAGCCCCCACCGCCACCACCAGCGCCAATCTCAGCAGTCGGGCCAGCATATTGCCCTGGGCCCAATCGGGCATCACCCAGAGCATGCCCAACAACACCGCCGACATCACCAGTACCGCGATCACCAGACGAATTAGGAATGAGGCCCAGCCCGGCTGCGGCAGGAACATATTCTTTTGCGTAGTTGCCAATACAGCAGCCCGGCGTTCAGACAGGCGGCCAGCCCGATGGAGAGGGACAATCCGGCGTGCTTCAGCGGACCGATAAACGCCAGGTTCATCACCTGCGTCATGATCAGGGTGAAAATCGCCACTTTTACCGGCGTCTTGATATCCTGCCGCGAGTAAAAGCCCGGCGCCAGTACCTTGACCATAATCAGCCCGATAAGCCCCACCGAATAGGCCATCAACGCCCGCTGGGTCATTGAGGCGTCAAAAGCGGTAAAACGTCCGTACTGAAACAGCGCGACGGTAAGTGATTTCGCCAGGATGCCGAGGGCGACGGCGCTGGGCAGCGCCAGAACGAAACAAAGCCGCAGCCCCCAATCCATCAGGCGGGAGTATTCATCGTGATTGCCGCTGGAAAAGCTTTTCGCCAGGGAAGGCAATAAAATCGTCCCCAGAGCCACACCCAGCACCCCGGAAGGAAACTCCATCAAACGATCGGCATAGTACATCCAGGAAACCGAGCCGGACACCAGGAACGAGGCGAAGATGGTATTGATAATCAGCGATATCTGGCTCACCGAAACCCCCAGGATTGCAGGGCCCATTTGCCGCAGTACCCGCCAGACGCCGGCATCCTTGAACTGTAGGCGCGGCATCACCAGCATGCCGATTTTTTTCAGATGGGGTAGTTGATAACCCAGCTGCAATACGCCGCCCACCACCACCGCCCAGGCCAGCGCCAGAACCGGCGGGTGGAAATGGGGAGCGGCGAACAGGGCAAAAAGGATCATGCTGACGTTAAGCAAGGTCGGGGCGAACGCCGGCACCGAGAAACGATTCCAGGTATTGAGGATCGCTCCCGCCAAGGATGCCAGGGAGATCAGCATGATATAGGGAAAGGTAATACGCAGCAGCGATGAGGTTAGGACAAACTTGTCCGGCGAATCCACGAAGCCGGGGGCGGTAACCATGATAACCCAGGGCGCGGCCAGCATGCCGGCCACGGTCACCAGCGCCAGCGCCAGCGTCAGGAGGCCTGCGATATAGGCGACAAACGTGCGGCTGGCCTCATCTCCCCGCTGGCTTTTGTATTCCGCTAAAATGGGGACAAAAGCCTGGGAAAAGGCGCCTTCGGCAAAGATCCTGCGTAGCAGGTTCGGCAGCTTGAAAGCGACAAAAAACGCATCCGTCGCCATACCGGCGCCGAAAATACGGGCAACGATAGCATCGCGGGCAAAACCCAGCACCCGCGAAAAAAGGGTCATGGAACTGACGGCGGCCAGTGACTTCAATAAGTTCATAGAATGATTTCTACTACGCCCGGATGCCGGGGGTAAGCAAACGCAACCGGCCCCCGCCGACATCCTTATCTTTTATGGTGCGCCTAGTCTACCCTCTGTTTCAGAAATCGCTACCATCAGTTGTAACCTGCGGTAAAGACCAGGGCTACAATTTCAGCACCAGCAGATGGCTGCCGCCATCCAATAGGGTGTGTACCCGGCCTTCGGTCAAGTCCAGCGGATGATTGTCCAACAGCGCCTCGGTAATGCCGCGGGAGCGCAGCCCGCTGTTGGTGACCTCAATACTGAAGCGGGTATTCATGACGTTCACTTCGGCATCGAAGCCCGGCCAGCTGGACGGGATGCAAGGATCGACCACCAGCCTATCCCCTTCCCGGCGGATGCCCAGGATGCCTTCCACCCCGGCGCGGTACATCCAGCCCGCCGAACCGGTATACCAGGTCCAGCCGCCGCGGCCGACATGGGGCGCCACTGAGTAGACATCGGCGGCGATTACATAGGGCTCCACCTTATAGCGCGCCACGTCGTCCGGCGTGCGGGCGTGATTGATGGGATTGAGCAGCGAGAACAAATCATGGGCTTTATCCCCTTGATTGAGCCCGACGAACGCCAGGATGGCCCACATGGCGGCATGGGTATACTGACCGCCGTTTTCCCGCAGTCCGGGCGGATAGCCCTTGATGTAACCCGGATCGTGCTCGGTTTTATCGAAGGGCGGCGTAAACAGCAGCGCCAGCATATCCTCGCGACGGATTAACAGCTTGTCCAGCGATGTCATGGCCTGGGCGGCCCGCTTGGGATCGGCCGCGCCGGATAATACCGACCAGGATTGCGCAATGGAATCAATGCGGCATTCGTCGTTATCCTTGCTGCCCAGCCAGGTGCCGTCATCGAAGGTCGCGCGGCGGTACCATTCTCCGTCCCAGGCTTCCCGCTCGATGGCGGCGCGCAGGGCTTCAGCACGAATCCGCCATTGGGCTGCCCGTTCCGGTTCCCGTTGCTCAACCCAGGGGGTAAACAGCGCCAGGGTTTTTAACAGCAGCCAGCCGAGCCAGACGCTTTCCCCTTTACCGCCCTCTCCCACCCGGTTCATGCCGTCATTCCAGTCGCCGGTTCCCATCAGCGGCAGTCCATGCTCGCCAAAGAGCGTCAGGGTCTGCTCCAGGCCCTGCACACAGTGCTGGTAAACGGTGGCGCTTTCGGCGGCGGCCATCGGCTGGAAGAAAGCATCATGCTCTTCCGGCGCCAGATGCGGCCCGTCCAGATAGTACAGCACTTCATCCAGCACCGTTTCGTCGCGGCTGCAGTTGATATAGGTGGCAACGGCATAGGACAGCCAGACCCGGTCGTCGGAAATGCGGGTGCGGACGCCCTGGCCGGAATGCGGCAACCACCAATGCTGTACGTCTCCATCGATAAACTGGCGTCCCGCCGCCCTTAGCAGATGGCCGCGGGTCAGCTGGGGCTGGGCAAAGGTCAGCGCCATGCCGTCCTGCAGCTGATCGCGAAAGCCATAAGCGCCGCTGGCCTGATAAAAGCCGGACCGGGCCTGGATTCGGCAAGCCTGGGTCTGATAGAGCAGCCAGCCGTTAAGCATGATGTCCATGGCAGGATCCGGCGTGGTGACCTGTATCGCCCCCAACCGCTGCTGCCAATGCTGGGTGACCTGATTCAGCACCGCGTTCAGATCGGCGGCGCGGTAGGTTTCAATCAGCTGCCGCGCGCCCTGCGCCGAGTCGCTTTGACCAATAAACCACACGACTTCCTGGCTTTGATTGGCCCCCAGCTCAATATGGGTTTGCAACACCGTGCAAGGGTCGAAACCGGCACCGCACGCGCCGCTGAGACGGCTGCCGTTCACCAGGGCGGCCGGGGAATTCATGCTGCCGTTGCGGCCGAGGAATTCGGTACGATCGGCGGTAAAGCCATCCTGCCGCCCGTCGAGATCGGCGAACGCGACGCGGCCCTGGAAGGCCGTGGACCACGAATTGCGCACCAGCAACGCGCCGGGGCTTTCATCGCGCTCGGTAATAATGAAGGGTCCCGACGCGCCGCGGGAGGTGCCCAGCACCCATTCCGTATAGGCGGAGATGGATAAGCGCAGCGGCTGATCGCCAAGGTTATGTATGGTAAGCCGGGAAATTTTAATGGAATCTTCCAGCGGAACGTACTGCAGCAGTTCGACGGCGGTGTGCTGGGTATGGTGTTCAAAACGGGAATAACCAAAACCATGGCGGGCCAGATAACGGCCGCCATCGTCGATGGGGTGCAGTGTGGGGCTCCATAACTCGCCGGTGGCTTCATCACGGATATAAATGGCTTCGCCGCCATTGTCCGCCACCGCATCGTTCAGCCAAGGAGTGAGCTGATTTTCGCGGCTGTTTTGCGACCAGCTGTAACCGCTACCCCGGGCCGATACCAGAAACCCGAAGTCCGGATTGGCGATAACGTTGATCCAGGGCGCGGGCGGCCTCGTCTGGGCATCCATGACCGTGACATATTCGCGACCGTGGCGGGCAAAGCCGCCGGTGCCGTTGAAGAACGCCAGATCCGCCGGCAATGGGATCTGCGCCGCCACCGGCAGTTTCAACCTGCGCTGCGGCAGCATCGTCACCGGCGGCAGTTCCAGCTCCGCCAATTGGGTGGAGATGCGGCCCCGTCTGGCCAACAGCGAGACCCGCGCCACGGATTGCAACAGCATCCGCGCCTCATGGCTTATCAAATCAGCGCGCAGCGTATAGACGCTGCCCCTGGAAGATTCACCGGCGTAACGCGGGCGCGACTGGCTGCTGCGCACCGCGGTATCGATGGCCACCTGCAAATCCTGCATATAAGAGGAAGAGTGCTCATTGATGATCACCACATCAACGCTCAACAGCTTCATGTGCCAATATTCCTGGGCGCGCAGCAGCTGTTTCACCTGGGCGATGTCCTGGATATCGTCGATACGCAGTAATACGATGGGCAAATCGCCGGAGATGGACAAAGGCCAAAGATCGGATTGTTTGCCCGCCCCACGGATAATGGTATCGGAAGGCGGACGAAAACGGGCGTCGGTATACAGCAGCGGCGCGGCCAGGCGCTGGAAATCCGCCGCCTCTTCGGTGTTAATCCCCAGATGGCGCAGTTGCACCTGTGCTTGGGTCCAGGCCAGGGTCTTCGCGCGCTTATAGGCGCTGCGGTCATGATGTTTATCAATCAGGGCCAGTAATTCCGCTTCGCTGCCGGCCACCAGCGTCCAGAAGGTGACACGCACCGAACTGCCGGCGGGAATACGCACCTGGCGGCGCAGGGAGAAGATGGGGTCAAGCACCGTGCCGACGGTATTGGACAGCGGCTGCCGGCCCTGGATCGCCTCGCTGTGAAGAGGTGAAATGCCGGTGCCGATAAAACGCGCCCGATCGGTTTCATATTGCGGGTCAGCGATGCTTTCCCCTTCGACAATGGCCAAATGGGCCGCCCATACCCGCGGTTCCTGCGGCGTGCGGGGGCGGCGGGTGGCGATAAGCGCAGTGAACTCCGGCAAATAGCGGGTCTGTACGAACATTTTAGCGAACGCCGGATGGGCGGCATCGGTATTGGCGGAGGCCAGCACAAGCTCCGCATAGGAGGTCAGCTCCACTTCCCGCACGCGGCGGCCGCTGTTGGTGAGCATGACGCGCCTGACTTCACCGTCATCCTCGCCGGACACCAGGACATTCAAGGTGGTGGTAAGGGTACGGTCATGGTGAATGAAGGTCGCGTCGTCTTCGCTGAAAATCACCTGGTTGAAGGACTTGCCTTGCAAGGCGCGAATCCGTCGTTCGCTCATGGCGGTCATGCCCTGGGTTTGCAAACCCGCCGCCCAGATTTTTCCGCTGCGCAGATCGCGAAAACGGATAAACGAGCGGGCGTCGTCACGGGTGACGTCTTCCCGCCAGCGGGTGATGGCGATATCGCCCCAGCGACTGTAGCCGCCGCCGGCGACGGTAAGCATCACCGCATAATGTCCGTTGGAGACCATATGGACCACCGGCGCGCCGGGGGGTATGGCGGAGAACCGACGCTGACTCATCAGGTTGAGGCCTGATTTATCCACCGCCCGTTTCACTTCCTCGGCATGGGGTTTGGCCATGGCCACTTCGCGCGGCATTCTTTCCTGCAACAGCAGTTCGCACGACTGGATCATCGGTTCCCGATGGAAACGTTCACGCATGATGCCCTGCTGCAGGGTATTATTCAGCGCCACCAGCGTCATGCCCTGGTGATGCGCCATATAGCTGCGCACCACCGCCACTTTTTGTTTTTCAGGCAGTCTGGCGGCGGTAAAATCCAGGGCCTCGTAAAAACCGAATGTACCCTTCGCGCCCAATTGCGCCAACCGGCGGTAGTTTTCCACCGCGCCCAGGCTGTCCACCATGGAGGCCAGACCGGTGGCGTAGGGGGCGATTACGCTGTTTTGCGCCAATCCGCGCTGCAGTCCAAGACCCGGCACGCCGAAATTGGAGTATTGATAGGTAAAGTCCAGATCGCGGGCATTGTAAGCCGACTCAGAAATCCCCCAGGGGATATGCAGGGAGTGGCCGTAGGCCTGCTGATGCGCCACCACCACCCGGTTGGTTTGCTCCAGCAGGGTGCCGGCCGCCGCGCGCATCACCAGCGACGGCATCAGGTATTCAAACATGGAACCCGACCAGGAAATCAGCGCGGCGCCTTTGCCGGAGCGGATAGCGGCGCGGCTCAGCCGGAACCAGTGCTTGGTGGGTATATCCCCCTTGGCGATGGCAAACAGGCTGGCCAGGCGGGCTTCGGACGCCAACAGGTCATAACAGCTGCTGTCGAGCTGGTTATCGGTGAAGGAGTAGCCGATGGACAGCAGTTTGCGTTCGTCATCCACCAGGAAACGGAAATCCATGTCCAGAGCCAGCGCGCGGGCGGTGTCCGCCAGCGATTGCAGACGAACGTTCAGGGTCGCCGCCGGCGCCAGGGCAGTTTGCAGATCCTCGTAATGGGCGTTTAGACCGGTTTTCAAAGCCTCCAGCCAGAACAGCAAGGTGGATTCGGGGGTCTCCTCCATCAGGGCCAGCATATCAATGACCAGCCCATGCGCCTCTTCCGCCAGTACCTGGAGCTTTTGCAGCAGGATTTCCTCCGGCTGGCCTTCCGCCAGTTGGCGATCGATTTCATCCAGGGCCACCGTCAGCGGCAGATTGTCCAGTTCCGGCGTTATTTTCAGCGCCTGGCGGATCAGCAGCAAATGATCGCGGGTGCCGGCGCGCCAGGTGGGAGCGATGGGGTGATTCAGCCACTCTTCGCAGGCATTGGCCAATGCGATGAGGTGGCCGGCCAGATTGCCGCTGTCTACCGACGAGACATAGGCCGGCGTCAATGCCTCAAGCGTCCGGGTTTCGTACCAATTGAAAAAGTGCCCGCGGTAGCGCTGCAGCTTGAGCAGGGACTCAAAGGTCGCTTCAAGCCGTTCCAATGTCGCGCCGGTTCCGGTCCAGCCAAAATCCCGCGCCGTGACCGAAGACAGCAAATACAGGCCGATATTGGTGGGCGAGGTACGGTGGGCGATAACCGGCCGCGGATCTTCCTGGAAGTTATCCGGCGGCAGCATATTATCCACCGGCGTCACAAAGGTTTCGAAAAACCGCCAGGTACGGCGGGCAATCAACCGCATTTCCTGGGTTTCATCGGCATCAAGCTTAGACTTCGGCTTGATGACCGGCGCCCGGCTAGCCCAGTACGCCATCACCGGCGCCAAGAGCCACAGCAGGACAAATACCCCCGCCAGCGGCCAATTCCAGGGTGCGAAAACCAGTACCGCCGCCACCATGACCAGCGCCAACAGGAGACTGAACGACATGTGCCGGCAATAATTCCATAACGTCGGACGCGGGCTGCCGCCGGTCTGTGCCGAGGTGGTCCACTCCAGCAGTTTGCGATGGCTAAAACCGATGCGGTAAATCGAGCGGGCAATGGCGTCGCACATCTGCCAGCCATGATCGGCCATAAAAACCACTTGCATCAGGATCCGCAGCAGGGCATAGCGAAAATCGCTGGCGACATTGATCAGATGCTTGCTCAGGGGGATCCGACGGCGGCTCGGCAGAAGATCGCAGAAAATGGGGATTAGCGAAGGAATGGCGATAGCCGCCAGGATAAACCCGGTGGCAGTCAGCGCCAGAGGCGCGGGCAGCAGCCAGCTCCAGCCCAGGGCCAGCAGGCAGCAGGGCGCCATCAGCGAACGGCGCAGGTTATCGATCATTTTCCAGCGGCCCACGGCGGGAACCGGGCTTAATCCACCGTGTCCGTTGAGGATCCAGGGCAATAATTGCCAGTCTCCCCGGGTCCAGCGATGCTGCCTTTTGAGCACCACATCGTAACGTGCCGGAGAATCTTCCACCAGTTCCACATCGGATGCCAGCCCTGCCCGGGCATAGATACCTTCGAACAGATCGTGGCTGAGCAGCGTGTTGGCGGGGATGCGATTGTTAAGGGCCGCTTCAAAAGCGTCCACATCATAGATGCCTTTACCGGTGTAGGAGCCTTCGCCGAATAAATCCTGATAGACATCCGACACCGCCGAGGCATAAGGATCCAGGCCGCCCGGGCCGGAGAAGACCCGTTGGTAGACGGAACCGTCGGTACCCAGCGGCAAGGAAGGGGTTACACGGGGCTGCAGGATGCCGTAGCCGGCGATGATGCGTTTACCCAGGCGGTCAAATTTCGGCCGGTTAAGGGGATGGGCCATTTTACCCACCAATTGCAGCGCGGTATCACGCGGCAGGCGGGTATCGGCATCCAGTGTTATCACATAGCGCACGTTTTCAGGCACCCGGCTGCCGTCAATAAAACTGGTGTCGGCGGCGCCGCGCAAAAAACGGTTCAGTTCATGTAGTTTTCCCCGTTTACGCTCCCACCCCATCCAGCAGCCTTCCTGTTCATTGAACACGCGGCGGCGGTGCAGCAACAGAAAACGTTCCCCCGCCGGGCCGGGACCGTGGCGCTGATTCAGCCGGTCGATCCCCTCCCTGGCGCAGGCGATTAACGCCTCGTCCCCAGGCAGGTTTTCCAGCGGGGCATCCAAACTGTCGGAGAGCAGCGCAAAGGTTAAATCCCCTTCGCCGCTCGCCAGAAAATGCACTTCCAGGCGTTCAATCTGTTCATTGATATCATTTTCATCGCCGAGCAGTACCGGTACCACAACCATGGTGCGAAGCCGGGTCGGCACGCCCTCGTTCAGGGCCAGTCCCGCCAGGGGCGAGGCGCCGAGCCGCCAGTTCACCAGGCGGTTGACCAAGGCGCAGGCGGCCTCGCTGGCCACGGGCAGCACCAGGATGACGAATCCGATAAGCCAGCCGATCCCGGCGGCGTGACGGAACAGAGCCGCCGTTTCCACCGCCGCCAGCAATCCCAGCAGGACGATTGCGCCGGCATAGCCGGTAATGCCGGGTTGGATAACATAGCGGCTGATACGCAGGCGCCAGGGCGCCTTGAAGCCGAGATCCAGCTCCAATGCCTGCCGTCCGCCGGCAATGAGATGATAACCCGGATCGCCCACGCGGGCGGCTTCGTCAGGGTCGGTTTGATCGGCGGCGGCGTCATGGGCCAGGGATAATACCCGTCCGGCAATGTCCAGTTCGCTGTAAGACGAACCGCGCGCCAACAGTTCGATGGCGCTGCGGTAAAGATTTCGGGTGGTGAAATTCATCTCGTCAAAGGTGCTGTGCTGACCGAGCCGTTCATCCACCATGCTGACGCTTTCAAACAGCGTCGCCCAATCAATATCCGAAATTAAGCGCATGCTGGTAATGATGTTGCGCACCGTGACGTTGGATGCCCCCAGACGCTGCTGGGCATTCTGCACGATGGCTTCAATGGAGCTGTCCTGCTGGGCTAATCGTTTTTCCAGCCAGCTCAATGCCGGCGTGGTGCGGGGATCCTGATTACGCAAGCGTTTAGCCAGCTGCGCGGCGAAATGTTCGTTCAGCGGCGAGGCGTAACTGTCCAGATGCGCCGCAGCCATGGCCGCCAGCGCGTCGCCTTTGGTCAACAGGCGGTTGGCAAGATTTTCCGCCCGCTGGCGGGCCTCGCGCCCTTCGTCTATTTGATCCGCCAGCCGCCGCAAATTCTCAATCAATACAATGCGCAGGGTAATGGCCACCGCCCAAAGTTCACCGATGGTCAGGGGCTGGACCCGCTGGTAGGCATTGATAAAGCGTTTGAGGTTTTCCGGATCGAAATGGCTGTCGGTATGGGCGATAAACGCCCAGGCCAGACCGAATACCCGGGGATAGCCGGCAAAAGGCCCTTGAGACAGTTTTGGCAGCAGACGATAAAAACTGGGCGGCAAATCCTCGCGGATTTCACGTATTTGCGCTTCGACCAAATGATAGTTATCCAGCAGCCACTCGGCGGCGGGAACCACGGTATTGCCCTTCTCCAGCTCCATGGCGCTGGAGCGATAGGCGGCCAGCAATACCGTCGCATTGTCATTCAGACGCTCATGCAGCGACAACACCTTCGGCGGCCGGTCCGTGACCTTCTGGGCCGCTGCCAGGCTCTCGGCATGCTGCTCAAGGCGCTCGGCGCCGAATAATTCTTTCCTGACGGGAGCGCTGTCATTCCAGGGGGTCGTGGTTTTAAGCAAATGCAGAAAATCAGCGAGCATCTTTTTCATAGGAGCCTTAAACCTGCGGCATCATGTCACAGGGGGATGAATAAAATGAATAAAAAACGAAATACCGTTCAGGCGGATGATATATTCCGCCATGTCATGGCCGGTTTCTTAGCCCTGGGGAAAGCAGCACTTTACGGCAGTGCCGGGATGAGATATGCCTTTTGAGGCATAAATGACATGTGATAATAAATATGAAGGCAACCGGATTGCCAGACCCGCCCGGCCTGTGTGTTTACGCAGTGAAACCTTGAGGCAGTGAGCGGGTCCTCTGAATATGGACCATAAACCCCATTTGCGCCAATTCACCGATAAAAAATTGCATCCGCTATCGCAAACAGCATAAAAAATAGGCGGTTTGCGGCACGACATCACGCCGCCCCGCCGCGTTGACAAGGAGTGGATACCGGACCGGAGACCAGGTCTACACCGGCAACCGTTCTATCCAGGACTGGGCGAGTATGGCCTGCTCGCCGCTCACCGAAGGGGAGGTCTGATTGCTCACCGCCTCGATAAAATGCCGCACCGCGCCGGTAAAGCCGCGCTGGGTTAAAATGGTCTGCCAGGGGGGGACCGGTAATTCACTGATAATCCCCCGGCTTTCGCTGCGCCACAGCCGCATCTCTTCAATATGATACAGCGCGCCCGAGGTCACCGCGTCCACCGTTTCGCGCTGGCTGCCGGCCTGGCGGTGCATGCTGGTGGTAACGCTGCACTCTCCCTGCTGGAAATGGTGCTCCGCGTAGAGCATCTGGCCGGCTTCGTTGGCCCGCACCGTACCGCTGAGCAGTGTCGCCGCTCCGCCCGCCAGCCACAGCACGGTATCCACCACGTGAAGGTAATCGTCAAGCAGCGTGAATCGCAGATCCCGGGGACCGATACTGTCCTCGCGGTGTTTATCCATCCGGATGGAGGCCGGCTGGCGCAAGGTTTGTTTCAACTGCAGATAAAGCGGCGCGAAACGGCGGTTGAACCCCACCATGAGCGCGCATTTGTGGCGCGCGGCCAGGGCCACCAGCTGTTCCGCCCGTTCCAGGCTGTCCGCCAGGGGTTTATCCACATAGACGTGAATACCGCGGGTGAGCAGAGACGCCACCACGTCGAAATGGGTGGCGGTGCTGGTATGCACGAATACCGCATCGCACCGTTGCGCCAAGGCGTCCAGGCTACCGAAACAATCAATGCGGTAACCCGCGCAAAGGGCCTGCGCCTTGGCCTGGTTGGGAGAGAACGCGCCCATTAGCCGCCAGTCCTGCTCCTGGCACAACAGCGGCAAATAGACTTTTTGCGCAATGCCGCCCAATCCGACAATGCCGATGCGTAGGGTCATATATTCTCCAGAGAATGTCAGCGTCCCGGCGTCCAGCCGGTATAGGTCAGCGCGGTCAACACATGGTCCCGCCATTTGCCGTCGATCATCAAATAATCCTTGGCATATCCTTCCCGTTCAAACCCGAGCCGCGCCAGCAGATTGCCGCTGCGCTTATTGTGCGGCATATAGTTGGCCATAATGCGGTGCATCTGCTGCTGCCGCTGCATATAGCGGATGGCGGATTGCAGGGCTTCGTACATCAGCCCCTGCCCTTGCCATTTTTCCCCCAGCGAGTAACCGAGAAAACAGGCATGGAAAGAGCCGCGCAGCACATTGCTGAAATTGGCCACGCCATAAATTTCATTTTCTTCCGGATCGAGCAAAATGAAATAGTAGGCGGTTCCCTGCCGGTGCATCTCGGTTATCAGCCCCAGCCGCGCCTGCCAGCCCGACGGGAAACAGTGGCTTTCATCACGAATGGGTTCCCAGGGCTTCAGGAAGGCCCGATTGCCGGCATAATAATCGGCCAGGCGATACGCGTCGCGTTCGTGGACCAAACGTACCACCATTCTGGCGGTAACCAGTCGCACCTTCGGCGACGCTGAGCGATAGCCAAACATCTTTCCTCCGCTATCAGGGCTATTTAACAACCATCATGGGGCACCCCGATCATGGGCCATCATCACCCTTACGGCAAGAGCCTCGTCGCGCGCTGTAATAACTATAGCCTTTTCATTTCGCCATAATAAAAGCCGGCGGGAACTTTTTTTTCATCCCAGGGGGACAGAAAAGAGATCGTCCTCATAAATTATCGTTTTACTATTATTTTCGATGAAAAATATCCTGTCGGCAGGGGTTTCGTTATGGCGTCATAACGGTCAGAATGAAGATCCTTTGCAAAGATTTAACCTTTGGTGAAGTATGTCATCGGTTTCGCAAGCTAGGAGCTTGGGTAAATATTTCCTCCTCGTGGATAATATGTTGGTGGTGCTGGGTTTTTTTGTGGTGTTTCCGCTCATTTCCATCCGATTTGTCGACCAGTTGGGCTGGGCGGCGATGATGGTGGGCATTGGCCTCGGATTACGCCAATTTGTCCAACAGGGGCTGGGCATCTTTGGCGGCGCCATTGCCGATCGCCTGGGGGCCAAACCGATGATCATCGCCGGCATGCTGCTGCGCGCCGTGGCATTCGCCCTGATGGCCATTGCCGACGAACCCTGGCTGTTATGGCTGTCATGCGTCCTTTCCGGCCTCGGCGGGACGCTGTTCGACCCGCCCCGTACCGCAATGGTGGTTAAGCTTATCCGTCCTAATGAACGGGGCCGCTTTTTCTCGCTATTGATGATGCAAGACAGCGCCGGATCGGTGATAGGGGCGCTTATCGGCAGTTGGCTGCTGAAATATGACTTCCACCTGGTATGCTGGGCGGGCGCCCTGCTGTTTATACTGGCGGCGATATTTAACGCCTGGATGCTGCCGGCCTACCGTATTTCCACTACCCGCGCGCCGATCCTTGAAGGCATGCGCAGGGTGCTGCGGGATCACCGCTTTGTCACCTTCGTCCTGACCCTCACCGGCTATTATATGCTGGCGGTGGCGGGGTTGGTGGTGCTGGCCCTCAAAGTGAATGAGGTGGCCGGCCAGCCCTCGGCGGTGAAATGGATGTATGCCATCGAAGCCATGCTGTCCCTGCTGTTCCTGTATCCCGTCGCCCGCTGGAGCGAGAAGCGCTTCAGCCTGGAGATGCGCTTGATGGCGGGTCTGTTTATCATGTCCTTAAGCATGTTCCCCATCGGGCTGGTGGATAGCCTGCAGACCCTGTTCGGCCTAATCGGCCTGTTTTATATCGGGTCAATCATCGCCGAACCGGCGCGGGAAACCCTAGGGGCCTCGCTGGCGGACAGCCGCGCCCGCGGAAGCTATCTGGGTTTTAGCCGTCTGGGCCTGGCCCTGGGAGGCGCCATCGGCTACAGCGGCGGCGGCTGGTTATACGATGCCGGGCACCGGCTGGACCTGCCGGAGCTGCCCTGGTGCATGCTCGGCGTTATCGGGCTGGCGACGCTCTTTGGTTTATACCGGCAATTCCGCCAGCGGCGCATCGAACCGGCCATGTTAAGCGGCCACTGATTCCCTTCGGTCGGCCGCGCGGCAATCATTGCAGGTGATATTGCGGGCTGTTTCGCTCTTATCCCGCCGCGGCCCGTGATATGCTTCGGCAGGTCAAATCATGTGACGAGCTAAAACGGAAAAGGAATGAAAAAAAGAACTTTTGCGGCGCTGGCCGTGATATTGAGCCTGGCATTGACCGGCTGTAATAAGCTAACCGAATACCGGCTCAGCGAGCAGGACGTTAACGGCTATCTGCAAAAACATAATAATTTCCAGAAGGCCATCGGCGTGCCTGGCTTGCTGAATGCCAATATCGTACTCACCGATCTCAGCAGCCAGATTGGCCGGACCGAGCCGGATAAAGTCCGCCTGTCCGGCAATGCCCATCTGGATATCCAGTCATTGTGGGGTTCTCAGCGGGCGGATTTGAAACTCACCCTGCAGGCGCAGCCTTATTACGATAGAGATCAGGGAGCTATTTATCTGAAAGATATGCAGTTGGTGGATTATCAGGTGCAGCCGGAAAAACTCCAGCCGACGTTCAAGGTATTGGCGCCTTATCTTAATAATTCTCTGAAGTCTTATTTCGATAGTACGCCGGCCTACGTGCTGGAAGCCGACCGCAGTAAAACCGAGGCGCTGGCCAAAAAGCTGGCCAAGGGACTGGAAGTAAAACCCGGCGAACTGATTTTTCCTTTCACCGGCGGCTAAACGGCGTGATGCCGGTTAGCGGAGCCGGCTTCGCACCTATTCGGACTCCTCCGCCAGCTCTTCTCGCATCGCCTGCAAGGCTTCCCGGCTGATAGCCGCCAGGACCCGATAAAAATCGGTACCGGCATGGGCTTCCACCTTGCCTAAAAAGAGGTCGCTCCAGGGCAGCAGGAACTCATCGAACAGCCGGGACTGGGCGATAATCTCATCCTGCTGTGCATGATCTTCCAA
This sequence comes from Sodalis ligni, assembly GCF_016865525.2. Classification (NCBI taxonomy): domain Bacteria; kingdom Pseudomonadati; phylum Pseudomonadota; class Gammaproteobacteria; order Enterobacterales; family Bruguierivoracaceae; genus Sodalis; species Sodalis ligni. Next base: position 3,515,708 of record NZ_CP075169.1, read on the forward strand.
CCAGGAAGCCGCCAGCAGCAGCGCTCCGAAATGGTCGGTGGCGGATTCCGACACCGGCATGCCTACTTCTCCCAAAAAAGCGCGGACGTCGCTTTCCGGCGCGTCGAGCCAGGAAGAGCGAAAAGGCGGCACCTTGGCTGTTTCTCCGGCGAACAGGGCGGAAAAGTCGTCCCCTAACGCCTGCGGCACGCAGCTCTTGCCAAGGCGAGCCAATAACGCATCCTGCTCCAGGGGCCAATGTTCGGTGAGCTTGCCTTCCGTGATAAGCACCATCAGCGGCGCCAGTACCGCATCCTGCGGCGACCGGTAAAACAGGGTTCCCAATACCCGGCAAACCATCGAAAAATCATTCATTGCAATACCCGCATTATTAAACGGTTGCAGACCTTGTCATAATTTGATGAATTCCGCAATGGGCGGCTTGTTTTTTTGCTCGTGTAAATTCAATATCCTTCGTCGCGATCCACCAAGCCAACGGGAGGTTCGCCGGCCTCAATGCGCCGTATGTTTTCGGCTATGCTATCCATCGCTAAAGAGGATACGGTGACAGCGGCGATATGCGGCGTGAGGGTAATCCGTGGCGTATGCCAAAACGGGTGGTCGGGCGGCAGGGGCTCTTGACGGCAAACATCGAGCGTAGCGGCGGCGATTTGCCCCTGAGCCAACGCCGCCAGCAGATCGGCCTCAACCAAATGGGCACCGCGGGCGACGTTAATCACAAATGCTCCCCGGTTCAGGAGGGCGAATAGTTCCGCGTCAAGTATGCCTTCGGTCCGGGGCGTGTTGGGTAAGAGGTTCACCAATACCTGTAGTCCGGCTAAAAAGCCAGGCAATTGCCCGTCGCCGGCAAAGCTGTCGACGTCAGGTATGCTCTTGCGGGTCAGGCTCCAGCACCGTACCGGGAAGCCGCAACCGGCCAGGGATTTCGCCACCTTCTGTCCCAGGACCCCGGCCCCCGCCACCCCAATGATAAAGCGGCGCTTATCGTACAACGGCAGCTCCCGCCATGTCCCTCGGGATTGGCACAACAGGTATTCGTCCAGCCGGCGATAATATCGCAGCACTGCGGCCAGAACATACTCAACCATTTGTTCCGCCATGCCGGCATCCTCCAGGCGCATAAGAGGAATGCTCTCGGGCAGCATCCGCGGATGAAGCCGCAGGGTCTGCATTAACGCATCTACCCCGGCCCCCAGAATAAACACGCCCTTCAAGGCGGTACGTCCGGTCAACATGCCCGCCGGCGGATGCCAAACCAGAGCATAATCCGCCGGCAGCCTGTCTCCAGGCAGCCATGCCCGCAGATGTGCGCCGGATAAACGCGCCTCCATGCCAGCTATCCACGGTGCCACAGGCTCGGAAGGATGATAAAAGATAATGTCCACGGCGCGGGTCCTTTTGACGGATTCGGGGCTTTCATCTATCTGAACATACCGTCTGACGCGGCGATGAACAATCCCTGCGCACGATCGACCTAAAAGAGCTGCACGCATTGGCAAGAATCATGAATACGACACCACATGACGTTTTACGAAAAAATGAGGAAATCAGGATTTGATTTAACATTTAATGCTCTTTTTGGGATTTTTGCCATCCCATTGCCAGGATTTGTCCATAAAACCGGAAGGACGCGATAAAAAGCGTTGGTCCTTTAAGAAAAGACTTAGGTTTATGAAAAATAATTATGAAGAAAAATAATTTGTATGATGACATTAAATTTATAAGCATGCCAATCGTTAGCGTTTTTACCATAACTGGATCGCATTAATTATGGACCGCCGTGAATAATTATTCATTTAGATGAATTTAAAATAGCTTTTAAAAAACAACTTTCTCCATGAATTTTAAGATCTTATTTTTCATATAGTTATATCATCTTTATCGCAAGCGTTTTCTCTTCCTCCTTTTGAGACAGATTTTTCTTACTTTTTTAATCATCATACCTAAAGACCATTGCTAAAATTTAAGTCAATATAAAATTCAGTTTATAGATGAAATCTAATAAAATTTCAATGAAATTTATTTCATATCCACATAAAACCAGGTCAAAAAATTTCATAACTGCAAGTTTCACTCACTGACGTCAGATAAATTTCAGATTTATTACCCTCCCATAGCCTGACGGCCTCAGCTATCGTTATATGCGTTCTATTGAATAATGTCCATATCAAGCATCACGCCAACAGGAGGGTCAATGACATACCAATAAAAGATGAAAAAATAAAATGACCTTATTTGGTAAGATTAGAGGTTCTTGAAAACTTTTTTTACATGTAACGCTTTCAACAGCAATGCCATAAAAAAATCTAAAAGTGAGGTATTTTGAGATGAAACCTACACCGACTATCATCATCGATCATCTCGATGTAAGAATTGCACCTGATATGCATAATCGACTACGCTGGAAAGAGTATCAAATTTTGAGTTTATTGGTGCAAAACTCGCCCGAAGTTGTCACACGAGAACAGCTGGTAAACCATATTTGGAAAGGCACCTATTGCTCAGACTCGACGATTAATCAAACCATCAAATCCGTGCGTCAGAAACTGGGCGATCATGAACATAGGATCATTAAAACCATACCGCGTATTGGTTACATTATTGAAGAAAACAAATGGTTAATATAAGCTTCGATAAAATATCAACCGAAGGTCCGCCGGCACTCGAATTGCCGAAACAGGCCATAGCGTCAGAGGTTAAACCGGCCCGGTCTGTTGAAGAGGAGAGATATTCAGAGCCTGTGTGGGATTTCCCGACCCACGCCCGGCTGTCCAGAACCGTCTCCAGGCCGACGGTTTTCCGTTTGGATGCATTTAAAAGATTTTTATATTTATGCAGAGAAATTTTATCAATATAAAAGTAGATTAATTCTTATTTTTTAACGTCGGTTATCTTAATGATAATTCTGGTTTATTCCTATACCATCATCAAAATCTCGCTAGCCTCTTATAATCTGGAATGGATGAACTATAATAACAAGATTTCATCGGTGCAGCTTACGTGTCCTTTAGGTTTTAAATATGAGCCAGATGGCTCATGAGCATATGCCTATAATAGTCAATGCTCATTTTAATTTTCACACTGCTAATTATAGCAATTGAGTCGAGATAAGACGCTATTCATTGGCCTTATCCACAAAGTAACCCTCTGCCCGCATTGCTGTGCATGCGGGCATTTTTGATCCGGTAAAAAACAACATGCTAAAATGAGAATTCATTATTTTTAGGTGAATTTCACTCCATTTTATGTTGAGTGAAATTTCACTTAATATCGATTAAATCCGTTTTAGGTTTTTCACTTGTACAAAACCCCATCATCCGCTATTTATTAACCATTCGATAAAGTTATATCTAAGAAAATATAACAATGCGTATAGACGACTGTCTGACGCTATCGTGACCACCTTTAAAGGTTTTAAATGAGCTATTTATTTAAAAGATAATCTTCTGTCAAATGGCGAACGTGAGAAACAAGGGGATTATGAAGGAAATCATTTTAACTCTTTATGGGTTATCTTGGAGAAATCATGCTTCGCGCTGGCCGGCATCATTTCCGTCATGTATGTCGCCCGTTATCTTGGGCCAGAAAATTACGGCACATTGAGTTATTTACTTTCTATCATGGCGCTGGTAACACCCTTTATTCAGCTAGGCAGCGATAACGTTTTATTTAACCGCATCGCCAAAAGCCTGCCAGTGGGGTATTGCTGATGGCTGCCTCATTACGATTGAAGTTGGTTCTCTTTATAATATTCAGCCTGGGGTTATTGCTTTGGGCAAAACATGCGTTGCCGATTGCCCAGCAAAAGTGATGATAGTATTGATCGTGGCGAACTTCTTCACGCTACGTGATATCTATAAGCTTTATTATGACGCCACCCTGGCGTCAAAACCAACCTCATCATAAACAATGTCTCCCTGGTGATTTACGTCTGTCTCAATCTGGCCTGGGTGCATTATCAATTTAGCCTGATCTGGTTTACCTTTTCAATGATCGTGCGCAGCTTGGTACCCTATTTATGGCGTCGGATATTATTCAATCGCACCCAGCAAAAGCCCGGACAGTGTTAAAAAGCCCTTAAAGGTTAAATATTTTGATTTTTATAATATATATCTATTGAAAGTCGGCATGCCTTTGCTGATTTCCAGCCTGTCTATCGTAATTTATACCCGCATTGATCAGATTTTACTGGGCAAATTTTAGGCTTCCAAGCGGTGGGAATTTATAACGCCGCGTTGACGTTAAGCCAGGGCTGGGCCATCGTACCGATGGCTTTCATTACCTCCTTTATGACCATTATCGCCGCAGAGCGGGACAGCCGCCGAAGCAGCGAGAGGATTCGCTCGCTTTACTTGATTATATTGGTTTTATCGCTGCCGGTGATACTGACATTTTCAATATTTAGCAATAAAATCATATTGTTGATTTACGGCACTCGTTTTGTTGACGCTGCGGACATTCTCTGGATGTGTGCCCTAACGTCGCTTTGCAGCGTATTGGGCACGCTGTCATATCGCGTCATCCTTTTGCACTCCGGCTATCATTTTGTCTCCGTGAAAATGGCCGTGATTGCTGTGCTTAATATCGGTCTTAATTATTTTTATACCTCTGTATGGGATTAAAGGCGCGGCGCTGTCCGCCTTAACCGCCGAAATGGTTTCATTAATATGTCTCAATGCGTTGTTCAAAATGGGCTCGTTACCTATCCGCTGTTTTGTGCCTACAAAAGCGTCCCCTATTAATAAACGAGGTTCGAAGCTATGTTAAATCCGCTCGCTAAACAGGCCAGTAAATTGTTACCAGACGTATTATATCATCAGATAAAATATGCTCGAGTATTCAAAAATGGCCTAATGTCATCAAGCCCACAACCTTTAGTGAAAAATAATCGTACGCAATTTTAAGCCTAAATCCATTTATACCGAACTGGCGGATAAGCTTAAAGTCCGAGATTATATCGCTAGCACTATCGGTGAGAAATATCTTATTAAATTACATGCTTCATTTCCTGAACTCACTCACTCAATTTTTGAAGAATTGCCTGATTCGTTTGTTATCAAGGCTAATCACGGTTGTGGCTTTAATATGATTATCTACGATAAGTTAAAACTAACTTTGATGAATTATACTCAATAACCCGGCAATGGACTGGAAGCAATTATTACAAAATTTTTAGAGAAAAGCATTACAAGACTATAACACCACGTATTTTAGTGGAGCAATTATTGCTTCATAAGGGCAAAGTACCTAACGATATAAAATTTCATTGTTTTAACCGTTTGGGGAAATGCATATTTTTATCCAGGTGGACTACGATCGGTTTGGCGTGCATCGCCGGGATATATTTGATACCCAATGGAACAGGACCAATATACGGATGGGACTGCCGAACAATCCCGAGCCCATGCCCGCTCCCGACAATCTGGAAGAAATGCTAACCTTGTCCACGCGTATCGCTGAGCAATTTTCCTATTTGCGAATTGATTTTTATGAGGCTGACGGCAAAATCTATTTTGGCGAATTGACATTCACTCCCGGCGGCGGACTTTGCAAAATGTATCCGCAGGAAACGCAGCGGCAATGGGGTGATTTTTTCACCGATTGATTAATAATGCTTATATTTACCGACCTGATTGTGTAGTGGCGCTGGTTGTAATGATGTTTATAGGCTTGCCGCTTTTGTGCCTGAAGGCCGGGGGAAAACCATGCCGCTGTATGAAGGAAATATTACAGCCGGGTTCCCCCGTTTTACTATTGCTAGCGAAAGCCCCCTCCCCTGCCCCGGAGGAGACGCGCAGCGTTTGTGAAAAAAATCCCTGATTGCGCTGAGTTTGGTAAAATCGCCAGCTTGGACAGTTTTTAAACCATGGGAAACGGCCGGCGGAAAGACAGGCAACGATCGCTGTAACGGCCTGGTATTTCTTTTAGGCCGCCGGACGTTAGAAATTCGCCTCCTACGCTCAAACCCTGAGCAAACAGGCGGTGAGCGAGAAATTATACTTGACCGGAATGGACCGAATCCCTATAGTACCGCCCCGTTACCCCTGCGGTAACGGCGTGGTGAGGTGTCCGAGTGGCTGAAGGAGCACGCCTGGAAAGTGTGTATACGCGAAAGCGTATCGAGGGTTCGAACCCCTCTCTCACCGCCAGAATAAAAAAGGCCCGGCTTTTATGCCGGGCTTTTTATTACCTGAACGCGGGGAACTGTTTCCCCGGCCTTTATCGGTAAGCATTCAGGGTGCGCTGGCACAGTGCCGAACGAACGCAGTCCTGTTTACCAAAACGCACGACGGCAATCATGTCATCTTCTTCGGTAAAACGCTCCAGGGCATCCTCCAGACCCGATTTAACGCCGCGGGGTAAATCGCACTGGGTGATATCGCCATTCACAATAACCGTGACATTTTCCCCAAGGCGCGTTAAAAACATTTTCATTTGATTGACGGTGACATTTTGCGCTTCATCCAATATGACCACCGCGTTTTCAAAAGTCCGGCCCCGCATATAGGCAAAAGGCGCTATCTCCACTTTGCCGATTTCCGGTCGCAGGCAATATTGCATAAAAGACGACCCCAGCCGGCGCAGCAATATATCGTAGACCGGACGGAAATAAGGAGCGAATTTTTCAGCAATATCCCCAGGCAGAAAACCCAGATCTTCATCGGCCTGCAATACCGGCCGGGTAACAATGATGCGCTCGACCTCTTTATGTATTAACGCATCAGCCGCCTTGGCGGCACTCAGAAAGGTTTTACCACAACCCGCCTCGCCGGTTGCGAATATCAACTGTTTGGTTTCTATGGCAGTTAAGTAATATTCCTGAACTTCATTACGTGCCTCAATTAACTTAGTGTCGCGGGAATCCCGCGCCATGCCAATCGATTCAATTCCGCTCATATGAACAAGAGAAGTGACCGAGTCCTCTTCACGCATTTTATGGTTGCGTGACTCGCGCCGGATAACGCGTTTAGCTTCGCGACGAGCTTTGATCACTACTTTTTGTCTTCCCATAAGTGGCACCTTACAGTTTGTTTCACCATTCACCAGGGAGTAAACCCAGGTGATTACGCTTCACATTCAGAGGAGGTTGTGGCTTCCTTTAAAGCCATAGCGAGCCGTTTGACGGGATGAAATAAACCTCTAGCATATGCCTGAAAAATGCACGATAGGTTTTTTTTCATCGGGAGGAAAATAGGAATATCGGGAATTGCGGGGGGCAGAAGCTGTGCCGTAAATCGGGAATAGTGTGTTGAGGTGGTAATCGCCGAGCGCTTCGGTGGCGATTGAAAAACATCCGGTGGTATAGTCAGCCCATAAAGGACACTGTCATTAGCGATCCCCATAGTGAGGTTTATATTTCGCGTCGCCACTACTGCTGAAACTGACGCGCTTGCTAACTGGCGCTTCCTAACTTGATTATAATGACATTGCTACAGATTGCTGCCACATTGCAACAATTTTTTTTGCAAGCGACCAATAAATAGTCAGGCCACCGCTAAACGGGTATTTACCGCCTCGCTGTACGATGAAATCATTTATTACAAATAAAATGGTTATTGTATGAATAATATTATATTTATATAAAAATCTCAGCCGGACAATTCCCATTTTACACCGAAGAGGGACAGGCTGTTAACCATAAGTTAAACATTTATTAACTGAGTTGCACTTAGTTGCAACTTTAGCGATAGTGTTGCATCTATTGTTCAGCAGGGTGGCAGCATGGCAAGCACGACGATGGGGGTTAAACTGGATGAGGCGGCCAGGGAACGGATAAAATTGGCGGCCCAACGCATTGATCGCACTCCGCACTGGTTAATAAAGCAGGCCATATTCCGCTACCTGGAGGAGCTGGAGCACGGTGGCGCCATAGCGGATAATGACGCCGATCGCGCCGCCGGTGAGACTGCCGATCGCGAAAATATCGTCGTTCTTGGCTTAGAAGCGGCGACTCGGCCTTTCCTGGATTTTGCTCAGGAGATTCTGCCCCAGTCCGTAGTACGCGCCGCAGTCACCGCGGCGTGGCGGCGGCCCGAAGCCGACATGGTCCCGCTGCTGCTTGAACAGGCCCGCCAGCCGGCTTCCCAGGCGCAGGCCGTCAATCGGCTGGCCGAGCGATTGGCCGAAACGCTGCGTAAGCAAAAGGCCGGTACCGGCCGGGCCGGGATGGTACAACATTTATTGCAGCAATTTTCCCTGTCGTCACAGGAAGGGGTCGCCCTGATGTGCCTGGCGGAGGCGTTGCTGCGCATCCCCGACAAAGCGACCCGCGATGCGCTGATCCGCGACAAAATCAGCCAGGGAAACTGGCAGGCCCATGTCGGCCGCAGCCAGTCGATGTTCGTCAATGCCGCGACCTGGGGCCTGCTGTTTACCGGCCGTTTGGTCTCCACCCATAACGAAGCCAGCCTGACCCGATCATTGAACCGCATCATCGGTAAAAGCGGCGAGCCGCTGATACGCAAGGGGGTGGATATGGCGATGCGGCTGATGGGGGAGCAGTTCGTCACCGGCGAAAATATCGGCGAGGCGCTGGCCAATGCCCGCCGGCTGGAGCAAAAAGGCTTTCGCTATTCGTATGATATGCTGGGGGAAGCCGCTCTGACCGACGCCGATGCGCAGACCTATATGGCCTCATATCAGCAGGCCATTGACGCCATCGGCAAGGCGTCAAACGGCCGGGGGATCTATGAGGGGCCGGGCATCTCCATCAAACTGTCGGCGCTGCATCCCCGCTACAGCCGCGCTCAGTACGGGCGGGTCATGGAGGAGCTTTACCCGCGCCTGCTGGCGCTGACCCTGCTGGCAAGGCATTATGACGTCGGCATTAATATCGATGCCGAAGAAGCCGATCGGCTGGAGCTTTCCCTCGATTTGCTCGCCAAACTCTGTTTTGAGCCGGCGCTGGCGGGTTGGAACGGTGTGGGTTTTGTGATCCAGGCCTACCAGAAGCGCTGCCCCTGGGTTATCGATGAATTGGTGGATCTGGCCAAAAGAAGCCGCCGTCGACTGATGATCCGGCTGGTCAAGGGCGCCTATTGGGACAGTGAAATCAAACGCGCCCAGCTTGACGGGCTGGAGGGCTACCCGGTATTCACCCGCAAGGCTTACACCGATATTTCCTATCTGGCCTGCGCGCGCCGTTTGCTGGCGGTGCCGCAATATATTTATCCGCAGTTCGCCACCCATAACGCGCAAACCCTGGCGGCGATATATTACGCCGCCGGACAGAATTATTACCCCGGCCAGTATGAGTTCCAGTGCCTGCACGGCATGGGCGAACCCTTGTACGATCTGGTGGTGGGCAACGCCACCGAAGACAAGCTTAACCGTCCCTGCCGCATCTATGCGCCGGTGGGCACCCATGAAACCCTGCTGGCCTATCTGGTGCGCCGATTGCTGGAAAACGGCGCCAACAGTTCTTTTGTCAATCGTATCGCCGATTCCGCCATTCCCCTGGACCAACTGATTGCCGACCCGGTGGAAGACGTGGTCCGGCTGGGAGAGCAGGAGGGCTGTATCGGCCTGCCGCACCCGGCCATTCCCCTGCCCCGCCATCTCTACGGCGCGGACCGGCTCAATGCCGCCGGTCTCGACCTGGCCAATGAACACCGTCTGGCGTCCCTTTCCAGCGGCCTGCTTAACAGCGGTCAGCATCTGTGGCTGGCCGAACCGGTCATCGCTGGCGGCGTGCCCAATGGCCCGGCGGCGAACCAGCCTGCTTCTCCCCCGGTTCACGACGATCCCGCTGCCCCGCCAATCGTCCCGGCGGAGGATGTGCCGAGGGGCGAATCCCGTCCGATCGTGAATCCCGCCGACGGCCGCGACCGGGTAGGCGTTTGCCGCGACGCCACCGGGAGCGAGGTGCGCCGCGCCATCGCCGCTGCACTGCATTATGCCCCCATGTGGGCGTCCACGCCGGCCAATGAGCGGGGGGCGATCCTGGAGCGGGCGGCGGCGCTGATGGAGACGCGAATACAGACGCTGATGGGTTTACTGGTTCGCGAGGCCGGTAAAAACCTGGCTAATGCAGTGGGCGAAGTGCGGGAAGCAGTGGATTTTCTCCGTTATTACGCCGGCCAGATTAAATGCATCGACGACGGCGATCTGAGGCCATTGGGCCCGGTGGCCTGTATCAGTCCGTGGAATTTTCCCCTGTCGATTTTATCGGCCAGGTATCGGCGGCGCTGGCGGCCGGGAATACCGTACTGGCCAAACCGGCGGAACAGACCCCGCTGATTGCCGCCCAGGCCGTGGCGCTGCTGCTGGAAGCAGGGTCCCCCGGCGCGTTGCAGCTGTTGCCCGGCGACGGAGAAACCGTCGGTGCGGCCCTGGTGGCGGACTCAAGAATTCGCGGCGTCTTGTTTACCGGGTCCACCGCCGTGGCGGCCGCCATCAATAAAACCCTGGCAACCCGCTTGAATCCACAGGGACGCACGGTGCCGCTGATTGCCGAGACCGGCGGGCTGAACGCCCTGAGAGTGGAACCCTCAGTCCCCACCGCGCAGGTGGTGACCGATATTATCGCCTCGGCCTTTGACAGCGCCGGCCAGCGCTGTTCGGCGCTGCGGCTGCTGTGCGTACAGGAAGAGGTGGCCGAACGCACCCTCACCATGCTGCGGGGCGCCATGGCGGAGTGCGTGCTGGGGGATCCCCGCCGCCTCTCCACCGATATCGGGCCGGTCAATGACCTGGCGGCCAAACGGTTGATCGAAGATCATATTGCCGCCATGAGCGAAGCCGGGCATCTCGTATGGCAGGCCCCCCAAGGCGCTGCCGATACGCGGCCGGACTCTTTGCCAGCAAATCTTGAAGCCGGTACCTTTGTGCCGCCGACGTTGATTGAACTGGAGCATGTCGGCGAACTGGATAAAGAAGTTTTCGGTCCGGTGCTGCACGTGGTGCGCTACCGGCGCAGCGATCTGGCCCGGTTAATCGGCCAAATCAATGACAGCGGCTATGGTCTTACCCTGGGGTTGCATACCCGCATTGATGAGACCATCGAGCAGGTGGTGGCGCTGGCGCGGGTGGGCAATGCTTATATCAACCGCAATATGGTGGGCGCCGTGGTGGGGGTACAACCCTTCGGCGGCGAAGGGCTTTCGGGCACCGGTCCCAAGGCCGGCGGTCCTCTTTATCTTTACCGCCTGCTGTCCCACCGTCCGATAGATTGCCCACCGGCATCCTTGCGGCTGCTGGATAAAAGCCCGGCGGCGCAGCCAACGGAAGAACTCGCGCCGGCGCTCCGGGCGCTGGCGGCATGGACTGAGGAAAAATATGGCGCCGGACAGGCCGCGCTGTTCCGTCGTTTCGGCGCGCTGTCCCAGGCCGGGACAACGCGGCTGTTAACCGGCCCTACCGGCGAGCAGAATACCTATCGCCTGCTGCCCAGGGAGCGGGTGCTCTGTCTGGCGGAGGACGATACGGATCTGTTAACCCAGCTGGCCGCCGTGTTCGCTACGGGCGCCACCGCACTGTGGGCCGATACGCCGGCGGCGCGTTTATTGTTCAATGCCCTGCCGCTGCCGGTCCGGCAAAAAATCCTGTACAATGCGGACTGGCCCGCCGCCGCCGAGCCCCTTCATGCGGTGCTGTTTCACGGCGATTCGGATAAACTGCTCGCCCTGTGCGGCGCTGTCGCCCGGCGCCCCGGCCCTATTATTCAGGTACACGGCTACGCACGGGGCGATGCGGCCATTTTGCTGGAGCCGTTGCTGATTGAGCGTTCGGTGAGCGTAAACACGGCCGCTGCCGGCGGCAATACCAGCCTGATGACGTTGGAGGAAGGCTTTTAAGCGGCATCGGCGCGGTCTCCCTTTAACAGGTTGGTTGCACGTTCGGTGCTGGCGGGCTTACCGTGCCATGTGGCGCTCGGTCGGGCGGGAGAACCACGCCCGATTCGACCACATTGGCGCGGTCTCCCTTTAACCGGTTCGTTGCACGATCGGAGGTAGCGGGCCTACCGTGCCATGTGGCGCTCGGTCGGGCGGAAAACCACGCCCGATTCGACCACATCGGCGCGGTCTCCCTTTAACACGCTCGGTTTACGCCTCGGAGCTATTCGACTCAGTGACTATTTTGCATCGGGTCCGGAAGGGAAGGATTATTTTCCCTACATATCAGAAACTACGCTGCCAATCCAGATATTGGTTATATTTTCGCAGCGCTATGCGATAATTGCTTTGCCCGGCATCGGGCACTTCGTCGATAAGATTTTGCGGTCCGCTCGGGCGCTCAAATTTATCGTGGGGATAATTTCTGGCCGCCAGTATTTCATCCAGGCGCCGCAGGCGAACCACATATTCACGAATAGTGCTGTGGCTCATTGCCGTCTGTTCAAATAGATATTGCTTGAAGGCTTTGATGTCGAAATAATTCGGTTCGGCGTGGCAGGATATTACGCTGCAAAACCGGCATAATGCCATGAGTTCTTTATTCAGATTGTGCCAGACCTGATCGTCGATCAGTTGATCCATGCCGGCGATGGCTTCTTTATTGATGATCTGTCCGCGAAATACCAGAGTCATGCGGTCCAGAGGCTTGCCGCATTGGCAGCAGTGCGTTTGGCTGTGCTTGAAATCTTTTAAATAGCGGCTCAATGGCCGCTTTTTTTCCACTTTGGCTAACATAGTGTTTTCCCTAGTGCTGATGAATAGTGCTGGTGAATAGTGCTGATAATGGTGCTAATAAATAGCGCTGTTAAAGCGTGTTGGTAAAAGTGCATAAAATAAAACCGCCCAGTGAGAATAGGGTCAGATATCGCTGTCAAGCCGCGACCGTAAACGTTTAATTGCCTGACTGTGCAATTGGCTTACCCGCGATTCGCCGACCTCCAAAACCGCACCGATCTCTTTCAGGTTCAGTTCTTCCTGGTAATAAAGCACCAATACCATTTTTTCTCTTTCAGGTAAGGCATCTATGGCTTCTATTACACGTTCACGTAACTTGCCTTCCATTAATACATTGAGCGGATTGGCTTCCTCGTGCCCCGGCAGTAAATTATCGACGCTGTCGCCATGATCTTCACACCATTCATCATAGGAGAAGAGCTGGCTGTTATTGGTATCCAATAATATCTGCCGATATTCCTGCAGCGAAATATTCAAGGTCTGAGCCACTTCCTGTTCCGATGCGGCCCGGCCCAACTGCTGCTCGGCCTGATGGATGGCCTGGGCGACTTCCCGTGCATGGCGCCGTACGCTGCGCGGCACCCAGTCCCGGCTGCGCAGTTCATCAAGCATCGCGCCGCGGATGCGTTGTACCGCATAGGTGGTAAAGGCCGTTCCCTGCAGGGAATCGTACCGTTCCACCGCGCTCAACAGGCCGATTCCCCGGCCTGCAGCAAATCGTCCAACTCTACGCTGGCGGGAAGCCTGACCTGTAACCGCAGGGCCTCATGACGGACCAGAGGGATATAGCGCTGCCAAAGGGTCTGCTTATCGATTACGCCCGCGGCAGTATACAAATCGCTCACCATGCCTCACCCTACATTGATCCTGTTATCGATGTTATTATCCCTAGGTAAGACAAGATCAATCGCTGGAATAGTCACCCAAATACCCCTCTGTTTGCGCCTTGCCGCTCCTTGCATATGTATGAAAAATGTTATTGATAATTAACGGCAGGTTATCGAAATATCACACTGTCTCACCTGCATCCCGCTGTCGTTTGTGATAAAAAACCCCGCCGAAAAGCGGGGTTGAACCTGGATAAAACAGGCGCTATGGCTTATTTCAGCAGAGACAGAACGGTCTGCGGAACCTGGTTGGCTTGGGCCAGTACGGAAGTACCGGCCTGTTGCAGGATCTGCGCCTTGCTCATATTGGAGACTTCCGTCGCGTAGTCGGCATCCTGGATACGGGATTGCGCTTCGCTCAGGTTGGTGGTGGTGCTGCTCAGGTTGTCGATGGTGGAATCCAGACGGTTCTGGATGGCACCCAGATTGGAACGCATGGTATCCACGTCCGACAAGGCTTTATCCAACGTTGCCAAAGCGTCGTTGGTAGCCGGGCCGGCAATGGCTTTGCTGGAATCCACGGAAACCGTCGCTGCGCCATCATCACCCACGGTAACCGTGGCGGCATAGGACATACACTTGGAGTCCTGGACAAAATAATTGCCCTTGGAATCCTGCACCAGGCTATCACCGGACATATCCTTGCCGCTGGCATCGGTAATGGAGATCGACGTTACGGCAGTATTATTGATCTTGGTGGCTGCCGTATCAGCTATGAAATCATTTTTGTCGGCATCGCCTGGATTCACAGCGAAAGTACCCTTGGTTTCATTGCCTACGGTAACGGTGGTAGTAGTTCCGTCACTGCTGATTGACGCCGCGCTGTATAAGGCATCGGCAGTCTTGACGTAATAATTACCGCTATCATCTGTCACAAGAGAACCGGTGACTGATTTGCCGGAGGCATCTTTAAAGGCCATAGTTGCCGTGGTGGTGGCGCTGCTTTGATTACTGGTGGTGGTGGTGCCGTTGGTGACACTTTCACCCAGGCTCACCACGACGCCTGTGCCTACCGCTGCCAGGGCGCTGACAGTAGGAGCAGCGGGAGTTGCGACAGTAGCGGTAAAATCGGTGCCATCAGTTGTTGTACCGGCGGTTGCACTGTCAGGATCGACGGTGACTTGCCCGGCAGCATTAACAGATACGGCTTTATACAGCGTAACATTGCTGCCGGTACCCGGTACGGAAAGATAGGTATTGCCGCCTTCGGTTACCAGAGAACCACTAAGGGTATTCGTGCCATCGGTAAAAGTAAGATCGGCAACATCATCGGCAGTGGTAGTGCCGGTAACGCCAGCCAATGTGCCCGCAACACTCGGATCATCTGTTCCGTTGACTAGCTTTATGCCATCGGTAAAGTCGGCAATCGCCGGTGTCGTCGGTGCTCCTGCTGCAGGCGTAGTATCCGTCTTGACAGTCGTAGTCTGACCTTGCGCGCCATTTACATTAAACGTACCCAATCCCAGGGTTTTGGCATCAACTTGCTGCAAATTGATGGAGATGGTCTGGCCGTCATCGGCGCCAACCTGAACCGACAGGCTCTTGTCAGCACTCAGTACCTTCACGCCGTTGAAGTCGGTTTGTTGGGAGATACGGTCCACTTCAGCCAAGCGCTGGGTCACTTCATCCTGGATGGACTGCAGGTCGCTGGCGGAGTTGGTGCCGGTTTGCGCCTGTACGGTCAGGGTACGGATAGCCTGAAGGTTATCGTTGACTTCGTCCAGCGCGCCTTCGGTGGTCTGCGCCAGGGAGATACCGTCGTTGGCGTTGCGGGACGCCTGGGTCAACCCGTTGATATTGGAGGTGAAGCGGTTGGCGATGGCTTCGCCGGCGGCGTCATCCTTGGCGCTGTTAATGCGCAGGCCCGATGACAGGCGTTCAATAGCGGTTCCCAGAGCGGACTGGGATTTGTTCAGGTTGTTCTGGGCCAGCAGCGAAATGCTGTTGGTATTGATAACTTGTGCCATGGTAATATTCCTTTTAAACGAGCATCAGGACTGAGTTAGCTGAGTTAATAAAGTCGGGCAGTAAAACCGGTCAGCGTTATTGCCCGTCCCACCATGTATCGGCGATGCCCCGGCAACCTTTAGCTGAAAATGCAAATTTTGATTGCGGCGGCAAAAAACCAATAGCCGGAATTACCCCCGGTTAAGCACCTCTTTATCCGCCATAAGAAGAAAAAAAATAGAGTAAACTTCCTGCCGTCTGTGCCGATAACCGCTGTGCTTACCGTGCATGAATGGAGAAAGGAACGAGTATGACAGCAGCCATCAGTTCATTAGGCGTGGGTTCAAATCTGGATTTAAGCAGCTTGTTGGATTCATTACAGACGGATGAAGAAAAGCGCTTAGACCCGATCACCGCCAAGCAAACCAGCTATAACGCCAAGCTGACCGCCTACGGCACGCTGCAAAGCGCGCTGGAAGCCTTCAGCACCGCCTCGAAGGCTTTGACCGATCCGACCCTTTATACCCAGAAGGTCGCCAGCACCAGCGATAACTTTACCACCGATGTCGGTTCCACCGCCGTCAGCGGCAGCTATAGCATCAGCATACAGCAACTGGCCTCGGCGCAGTCGCTGGTGACGCAAAACGTCGCCGCCGATACCAGCACCGCCCTCGGCGGCACCGCCGACAGCAGCGGGCGGTCCCTGAGCATCCAGGTGGGCAGCGGCGCGGCGGTCAATATCAGCCTCACCGATGCACAAACCAGCCTGTCCGGCCTGCGGGACGCCATTAACGGCGCCAATGCCGGCGTTACCGCCAGCATCATGCAGTCGGGGGACAGCGGCTATCAACTGGTGGTGACATCCAATGCCACCGGCGAAAATTCCGGTATCACCATGAGCGTCAGCGGCGATAGCACGCTGAACGGCATTCTGGGTTACAGCGCCGGTAACGTCGATCCCAGCACCGCAAGCGTGCCCGCGACCGGCATGAAGGAAACCACTCAGGGTAAGGATGCGCTGCTGACGGTAAACGGCGTTTCGGTTGACCGCAGCAGCAATACCATTAGCGACGTGCCGCAGGGCGTGACCCTGACGCTTAATTCGGTTACCACATCCACGCAAAACCTGGTGCTGCGCCAAAGCGTCACCGGGTCCGATAAAGCCATTGATGACTGGATGACCGCTTATAACACCCTGCTCACCACCTTTAATTCCCTGGATCAATATACCGCGGTGGCCGCGGGCGACGATCAGTCCACCACCAACGGCGTGTTGCTCGGGGACAGCGTACTCAATTCGGTGAAAGAACAAATATCCGACGTGCTCAGCACCGCCCAGAGCAGTTCCACCTTCAAGGTGCTCAGCCAGTTGGGCATTACGGTAAAAGATGACTACGGCAACGCGGACAACGGCACCCTGAGCGCCGACGAAACCACGCTGATTAAAAACCTGTCGGACAATCCCACCGCGGTTTCGGCGTTTTTTGTCGGCGACGGCAAGACCACCGGCCTGGCGACCCAGATGGTGAATATCGCCAATACCTTTACCGCCAGCGATGGGGTTATTGACGGCGCCACCGACAGTATCAACTCGATCCTGACCGGCCTCGGCAAGCAATACACCCAGGTGCAAACCAGTATTGATGCTGATATTGCCCGTTATAAAACGCAGTTTACCCAGCTAGACGTGCTGATGTCCTCGCTGAATCAAACCAGTACTTTTTTGACGCAGCAATTTAACGCCATGTCCGGGGTCTCCAACAGCAGCAGTAGCAGCAGCAGCTAATGGCCGATAGCGTTGACAGGATAACAAGGAATTTTTATGTACGGTTCACAAGCATATGCCGCGGTGGGGCTGGAGAGCAGCGTAATGAGCGCCAGCCCGCACAAATTGATTACGTTACTCTTTGACGGGGCGCTCAGCGCCCTGGCAAAAGCGGATATTTATATGGAACAGGGCAATACCGTCGCCAAAGGCAATGCCTTGTCCAACGCCATTAATATTATCAGCAACGGGTTAAAGGTCGGACTGGATATGGAAAAGGCGGTGAACTCAGCCGTAATCTGGCTGAGCTCTATGATTATTTTGCCGTAGATTAATCCAGGTGAATCTGCACAATGACCGCGATCTGCTGAAACAAATCCGGCAAATGCTCGCCGACATTGCCGACGCATGGAAACATATCTCCCGGATACCGCCCAACCATGATAATGGTGATAACGTGAAGAGTCTCATGTTTAATTTCTGATAATGGTTATCCCGACACGTCAAGGTGTGTGATAAAAGCAGCTAGAAAATGAGCGGGATTAACCCACTGTATATGTCAATATCTTTTAGGATAGCCATGATGGATGCTTGCCCTTCCCTTTTAGCCCATTATCAACAAATTCTTGTTTTAAGTGAAAATATGCTGCTAATGGCTCGTCAGTCAGAATGGGATACCTTGGTCTATATTGAAGAAAAATATGTTCATGCCGTGGCGAAGATCTCAGAGCTGAATGCCAGTCAGGAAAATAGTCTGCCTGGCGTCATCCAGGATAAAATTGCCCTGCTGCTGCGCCAGTTGCTAAAGAACGAAACGGAAGTTAACGAACTGCTGCAGGCACGCTTAAATCAGCTAAGGGACCTTATCGGGCAATCGAACCGTCAGCAAACGGTTAATTCGACGTACCACAAGTTTTCAGATCGCGCATCTATGCT
Source organism: Sodalis ligni (assembly GCF_016865525.2). Taxonomy (NCBI): domain Bacteria; kingdom Pseudomonadati; phylum Pseudomonadota; class Gammaproteobacteria; order Enterobacterales; family Bruguierivoracaceae; genus Sodalis; species Sodalis ligni. The sequence goes on from NZ_CP075169.1 coordinate 3,533,872, forward strand.
GCCGGGCGAAATAAAAAATAACCGCATGAAAAACGGGTTAATTACACCTGCCTCCCGTCAAGACACAAGATATATGCAAGATACTGTATCAAACGCGATGCCCGGATATCCCGCCGGCATGCTGCTAAGGACGATTACCGGTGGAATATGCCGGTAACACCATTATAACGGAATCGTCCTTTGCTCCCGGCAAACAGGTCTTTGCCCGCTCTGAGGGAATATGGAATGCTCTTAAAAATCCGCACCGGTTCGTCTCTTTGACATAATAGTGAAATATTCGCCTATATTTAGAAGGGTTCCATCTAAAGAGGGAAAGTCACTATGTTCGATAAAGCCAAAAATAAAGTGGAAGAAACGGCGGGTAAAGGCCAGGAAGCACTGGGCAAGGCCACCGGCGACAGCGCTATGACGCTGGAAGGAAAAGTGCGTAAACAGACGGCGCAGGCTTGCTACAGCGTTAATGATTGCATTGATTCCATTAAAGCAAAAACCTCCGAGGATCCGATACCGGCGCTGTTGATTGCCGGCGGCGTGGGTTTCTTGCTGGCAAAAATTTTCCGGACTCGCCATCACTAAAAATGTCAGCCCCAGCAATCGCCGGACTGATACGCTGCTATCGGCCATAAAGCTGCTGTCGGCCGGATCAGATTGACAGCAGGCCGATGGCTAGGCCGATAAAAAAACGCCTGGCCTCGTCGGACTCTTTTTCCTGTTCGCCGGTCAGGTAAGCCAGCAGATTGCCCAGTTGAATGTCGACCCCTTGCCGGTGCAGCTCCATTATCGCCTGACCGATGATCTGGCTTAAGGTCTCATGGGTATGCTGCAGTGCTTGTCCGGGTATGCCCATTATCGCCTCCGACTCAATCCCTCTTAGCTTACCGTGCCTTTATGACAGAAAAATGAAGACGCACTTGGCTCAATGCGCTAGGGGCGAGTATTCATCTACTAACGCGACAATAGGGGCAACCCTTAGAATTTTCATAAGGTTATGCATAGCTTAAATAATACCTAACCGCACCGAAGCGATTATTTATCTGTAAGCGAAACGGCCAAAAACATGCCATATAAAAGTAAAGTTACCGCTTCGCTATTTAGCTACTGCAGGATAAACCATCCAATATAATGGTCTGAATTGAAATGCAAATTTTTAATATTGACATAATTGCCGTTAATATTAATTAACATTCAAGGCTAAGATTAATCTTAAACGGCTACTTTTTTTTGCGTGACTCCGCAACCTCTTCTAATATTTAAAAGGTGAAAAGCATTACTCTGTTTTATGTTTTATCACATAAATAGCTTTATATTTCCATCTAGGTATCTTAAATGATGCCATTTATAATTATCAATTATCTCAATAGCATCAGCAACTAGAGCAGGAGTTTATCATGACAGAACATCGCGGTGGTTCAGATAACTTTGCCGAAGATAAAGAGAAAGCATCAAGCGCGGGCCAAAAAGGCGGCCAGCACAGCGGCGGCAATTTTAAAAACGATCCTGAACGCGCTGCCGAAGCCGGTAAGAAAGGCGGGCAGCATAGCGGGGGCAACTTCAAGAATGACCCTGAAAAAGCGTCGGAAGCCGGTAAAAAGGGCGGTGAACACAGCCATGGCGGCGGCCGCAGCTCTTGATTAACCTTTTGATATAAAGCCGCCGGCTGTAATAGCCGGCGGCTTTATATTTTCTCTTCTTCCCGCCGGTATGCCTAAAAGGGTAGCCGATATGCTTAAAAGGGTAAATGTAATTTTAAATCCCTAGGACTTATGGCATAAATCCACATTGATATTCGCTTCCGAAAGACATTGATTTAATGCCTTAAGTGAATCATCCTTGCTATTATGAACGATACGGATAGATTGCCTCGGAATGCCGTCATCGCTTTCATTTAAATTACCGCTAAATAAAACCCAATCATTTTTTAGGTGGAATTTATTCACCGTAATAACGCCGGCTTTTTCATCGGCCTTGTCGTAATCCACTCCGCTATCGATAAGCTTTTGATTTGTTTTATCGAAAAATTATTGATATCGATATCTCTCTTGGTAGCGATATTTTCTCCTTCGCCACGTAAATTTCCCATTTACTTTTATTGCATTACCCCAAATGCTCTTTTTGGTTCGGGGCATAATATACATTAGATAACTGCCTGAACATCGTTGATTGATCGACAGGTATTTCATTTCTATTCAGCAATACCTCAATAGAATCAGCCCCGGTCCTGGAGGCGATTTCGGCGATGGCGATCGATGTCGCCGCCCACTCCATCCTGTTCCCGCCGGTAACGCCGGCCTCAATTTTCACCAGCCGGTGATTATCCTTGAAGGCATTATTGAGCATAATATGTTCAATGACGAAAGGCAGGGATTTGGCGGGTTTTGGGAGGCTTGACTTGCAAGAAGATGAAGCGCAATTAGCCGTATTCAAGAATTTATTTACCGTGGCCTTTGCCGGCTCCCCCTGGGCCGGGGGGTAAACAGCGGCCACTAAGGGGGCTGTTTTCCCCCCCCCGCCGCTATTGAGGTAGGCCACCACGCCAAAAAAAATCACTGCAACCAAAGTGACTATGGGTTTCAATTCATTCATCTTCATAACACAAAGTCCGTATTCAACACTGCGTCACATCCTAGCACTGACGGATCGCAAAGGGATGCAATTGATCACTGATTTTTATCAAGATACCTGCATGCTCAAAGCAGCATAAGGTCAATTTTGATTCAACATAAGGAGATTGTTATGAAGTTGGAAAATGAAGCTGCTTACGAGCTGGCAAAATCGTATGTTTTAACACAGAATTTGTCGACTCATCATGTGTTCTTCCGTACTTTTATGGAGGTGTATGAGGATTACGACAAATGGCTAAGCGCGGAAGATCCTAAAGCGGCGGAATTGAAAGATAAGCCCGGATCTCAAGTCATCAAAACACATCCGCTGAACTTAATGGGGCGTTAAGAGAACATCTGGCGAGCATTAAGCGGTTGCTCGCCAAATTATCCCCCGGTATCTCCGCCCCCATCCGACGTGCTTTTAGCAGGCGCAATTCATCATCCAACGTTATCGTTTTTTGCCCTACCTGCGAAATAGGCGATAAATTAACGCATTCATATCATAGTGTTACCGCTATTACATTGACATATTCATGATATCTTGATAAGCGGCAACCATCTTATTGCGCACCTGTACGCCAGTTTGCAGGGCGATGGAGGATTTTTGCATATCCACCATGACGTCGTTCAGCCCCAGCGGCGAGTTGCCGGTGGCGTAGGCTTGCGATTCCATGGTGGCCTTGTTTTGCGAGTCGCTGATATTATCCAGCGCCGCGCTGAGCTTTTCGGCGAAGCTGCCGCCGGTCACCGGCGCGTCACTACCGTTGCCCGCCGCCTGGGAGGCAGCGCGATGCAATTGCTGTACCGCTGATTCAATACCCTGAATGGCCATAGGAATACCCTCTTTTTTTTATGAGGCAGTTACCTTAACAGAAGCCAACGCCGGCTAAGGCGCTAAATAACGCTAAAACTTACGGTTATTTCAGCCATCGATTTCATCGCCAAAGGCAAATAATGGCGTCCACATTTATAAGATGACCGCCGGCAACGCCCGATAAGCACAAGCAGGAGAGTGTTTTGTTATCAGCCATTCAGCAGCTCTGTTCAACTTTTGGCAGGACAATGCCATGAGTACGGTTAAAAACGGTTCTAGCGGACAAGGCAAGAATCCGTTCATGCCGATGCTAGAGCGACTTCGCAGCCATCCAAAAATTTCCGCGGCCATCGCCGCCGCAGCGGCCATCGCCGTGGTGGTGGTGTTGGCTTTATGGGCGAAAAGCCCCGATTATCGGGTTTTATACAGCAATCTCAGCGATCGCGACGGCGGCGATATCGTCACGCAGCTGACCCAAATGAATATCCCCTATCGTTTCGCCGACCAGGGCAGCGCGGTGCTGGTACCGGCGGAGTCGGTGCATGAAGTGCGGCTGAAGCTGGCCGGGCTGGGTCTGCCTAAAGGCGGCGCGGTGGGATTCGAGTTGTTGGATCAGGAAAAATTCGGCATCAGCCAGTTCAGCGAGCAGATAAACTATCAGCGGGCGCTGGAGGGCGAGCTGGCACGAACCATTGAAACCCTGGGACCGGTTCAGTCGGCGCGGGTTCATCTGGCGTTGCCTAAGCCTTCGCTGTTCGTACGGGAACAGAAAAATCCTTCCGCCTCGGTCACTCTGACTCTGCAGCCGGGGCGCGCGCTGGACGACGGTCAGGTCAATGCTATCGTTTATATGATTTCCAGCAGCGTGGCGGGTTTGCCGCCGGCCAGCGTCACGGTGCTGGATCAACAGGGCCATCTGCTGACCCAGGCCGATTCCAACGGACGGACACTTAACGCCACCCAGCTCAAATTCAACAATGAGCTGGAGGCCCGCTATCAGCGGCGTATCGAAAACATCCTGGCGCCGATGGTGGGCAATGCCAACGTACATGCCCAGGTGACGGCGCAGATAGACTACGACAGCCAGGAGCAAACTGACGAACATTACCAGCCCAACGGCGGTGATGATAATTCCGCCATTCGTTCCAAACAGGTAGCGCAGAGCGAACAGCTGGGCGCCATCCCGCCGGGGGGCGTGCCGGGCGCATTATCCAATCAGCCGGCGCCGGCCGCCACGGCGCCCATTGACCGGTTGACGCAGAACGGACAGCCCAACGCCGCAGGGGGCCGTCCGGGACAGAATCCCCCTAACGCCGCCAACGCTCAAAACCGCGGCGCCCCGGCTACTCCTTCCAATACCCGTCATGATGAGACCATCAATTATGAGCTGGATCATAAGATAGTTCACGTCACGCGCAGCGAGGGCAACCTGCAGCGTCTTTCGGTGGCGGTGGTGGTCAACTATCTGCCGGGGGAAACCGGCAAGCCGGCCACGCCGTTAACCCCGGAACAGCTGAAACAGGTTGAGGATCTCACCCGCGAGGCAATGGGCTTCTCCGCCGATCGGGGCGACTCCCTTAACGTGGTCAATACGCCTTTCGTAAACAGCGCGGACCAGGAAGGCGCCCTGCCGTTCTGGAAGTCAGGAGAATTCTTCGACGGTGTGTTGACCGCCGGCCGCTGGCTGCTGGTGCTGTTGGTGGGCTGGATCCTATGGCGCAAGGTGGTCAGGCCGCTGGTGCAGGCAAAAATGGCCGAACCCGCGGCGCCGGAATCCCCCGCCCCTCGCGCGGCGGAAGATGTGGTGGTCAAGCTCAGCCGCGATCAGCAAGACGAGCAGAAACGGGCGCAGCAGCGTGAAAATACCGAGGCCCGCAGTCAGCGCATCCGGGATATGGCGGATGGGGATCCACGAATTGTGGCGTTAGTGATTCGCCAATGGATGAGCAACGAGCAATGACGATGAATGGAACCGAAAAAAGCGCCATCCTGCTGATGACGCTGGGCGAGGACCGGGCAGCGGAGGTTTTCAAGCATTTATCGGCGCGGGAAGTGCAGCAGCTCAGCAGCGCCATGGCCAACATGCAGCAAACTTCCCAGCAGCAGTTGCTGGAGGTGTTGAAAGAGTTTGAGGCGGAATCGGAACAGTATGCCGCGCTGAGTATCAATGCCGGGGATTTCTTACGCTCGGTGTTGATCAAAGCCCTTGGCGAGCGCGCTTCCATCCTGCTGGAGGATATTCTCGAAACCCGGGAAACCACCACCGGCATGGAGACCCTCAACTTTATGGAGCCGCAAAGCGCGGCGGACCTTATCCGAGAAGAGCATCCGCAAATTATCGCCACCATTCTGGTGCATCTGCGCCGCGGCCAGGCCGCCGATATTCTGGCCTTGTTTGATGAAAAACTGCGCCACGACGTAATGCTGCGTATCGCCACCTTCGGCGGCGTACAGCCTTCCGCTCTGGCGGAACTGACCGAGGTGCTTAACGGCCTGCTCGACGGCCAGAACATGAAACGCAGTAAAATGGGCGGCGTGCGTACCGCGGCCGAGATAATCAACCTGATGAAAACCCAGCAGGAAGAGGCGGTTATCAGCGCCGTGCGGGACTTCGACGGCGAATTGGCGCAAAAAATCATCGACGAGATGTTCCTGTTCGAAAATCTGGTGGAAGTGGACGATCGCAGCATCCAGCGTTTGCTGCAGGAAGTGGAATCGGAATCCCTGCTTATCGCGCTGAAAAATGCCGCCCCGCCGCTGCGGGAAAAATTCCTGCGCAATATGCCGCAGCGTTCCGCGGAGATTCTGCGCGACGATTTAGCCACCCGCGGACCGGTGCGTATGTCTCAGGTGGAGAACGAACAAAAGGCCATTCTGCTGATTGTCCGCCGTTTGGCGGAAAGCGGCGAGATGGCTATTGGCGGTGGGGAGGATACGTATGTCTGATGCATTCAATCATTTACCCTGGCGGCCTTGGGCATTAGACGATCTGGCCCAGCCGGTATTGCCGCCGGTAATGCCCTCGCCGCTGGATGAACCGGCGACGGAGGAATCCGCCCAGCAGGCGGCGCTTAATGAGATGCGCAAAAAAATCCAGGCGGATGCGCAGCGCAACGGATTTGATGAGGGCTTTAAGCAAGGCCGGCAGGACGGATATCAGGCCGGGCTGCGGGCCGGCCAGGAGGAAGGCCGCCAGCAGATATTCCAGGAGCAGCAGCCCGCCGTGGCGCAGCTGCAGCTGCTGGTGAGCGAATTTCAGCATACGCTGGATGCGCTGGACAGCGTGATGGCGGAACGCCTGGCGCAGTTGGCGCTGACCGCCGCCAGAAAGGTTTTGGGCCAGGCCCCGGTGGGAGAAGGCACCGCCATGCTGCGGCAGATTCAGCAATTAATGCAGCAAGAACCGATGCTCAGCGGGAAACCGCAACTGCACGTGCATCCGTCGCTGGTGCCTCTGGTGGAAAAACAATTGGGGGCGACGCTTGATCTGCACGGCTGGCGGCTCATTCCCGATACCGATGTGCATCCCGGCGGCTGTAAGGTAACAGCGCAGGAAGGGGACCTTGACGCCAGCCTGGCTACCCGCTGGCATGAGCTGTGCAGATTGGCCGCTCCGGGAGAATTATAATGACCGCGCGCCTCGGGCGTTGGCTGAAGTCGCTGGATTCCCTCGAACAGCGCCTTGAAGGGACGCCGATGGTGCGTCATTACGGTCGTTTGACCCGCGCCACCGGCCTTATCATGGAGGCCACCGGCTTGCAATTGCCCCTCGGCGCGCCCTGTCTTATCGAACGCCTGCGCCAGGATGTTATTGACGAAATTGATTGTGAAGTGGTGGGTTTCAACGGCGATAAGCTGTTTTTGATGCCGCTGGAAGAGGTGGAGGGTATTGTGCCCGGCGCCCGGGTCTATGCCCGCGTACGTGAAGACGGTCAGTCCGGGAAACAGTTGCCCCTGGGCGTCGAGCTGCTGGGCCGGGTGCTGGACGGCAGCGGAAAGCCGCTGGACGGTTTGCCCGCGGCGGATACCGGTTATAGCGCGTCGCTGAACACCGCGCCGGTGAATCCGCTGCAGCGCACCCCCATCACCGATGTGCTGGATGTAGGAGTGCGCACCATCAATGCGCTGCTGACCGTGGGTCGCGGACAGCGTATGGGGCTGTTTGCCGGTTCCGGCGTGGGCAAAAGCGTTTTGCTGGGCATGATGGCGCGCTACACACGGGCGGATGTGATCGTGGTGGGCCTGATTGGCGAACGCGGCCGCGAGGTGAAGGATTTTATCGATAATATCCTTGGCGCCGAGGGCTTGAAACGGTCGGTGGTGATAGCCGCCCCGGCGGATGTCTCGCCGCTGCTGCGAATGCAGGGCGCGTCATATGCCACCCGTATCGCCGAGGATTTTCGCGATCGCGGTTATCACGTTTTGCTGATTATGGATTCCCTGACCCGCTATGCCATGGCGCAGCGGGAAATCGCCCTGGCGGTGGGGGAACCGCCGGCCACCAAAGGATATCCTCCTTCGGTCTTTGCCCGGCTACCCGCCCTGGTGGAGCGCGCCGGCAACGGGGTCAGCGGCGGCGGCTCCGTTACGGCGTTCTATACCGTGCTCACCGAGGGCGACGACCAGCAGGACCCCATCGCCGACGCGGCGCGGGCCATTCTGGACGGCCATATCGTCCTGTCGCGCCAGCTGGCGGAATCAGGCCATTATCCGGCCATCGATATTGAAGCGTCCATCAGCCGCGCCATGACCGCCATCGTTCCTCCGGAACAGGAACAATTGGTGAGGCAATTCAAACAGCTCTTGTCCCGGTATCAGCGCAACCGGGATTTAATCAGCGTCGGCGCCTATGCCGCCGGCAGCGACCCACTACTGGACCGGGCCATCGCGCTCTATCCGGCCATAGAGGCTTTTTTGCAGCAGAATATGCATCAGCGCAGCGATTATCCGCAGGCTTGCGAGCAGCTGCAGGGATTATTTGGCATTGTCGGTTAACGAGGTGTGATGAAAAATAACAACACGCTGGACATCTTATGCGAACGGGCAAAAGAGGAGCTTGATCAGGCAGCCATCCGTCTGGGGCAGGTCCGCAAATCTCACCAGACCGCCAAAAAGCAGTTAGAGCAGTTGCAGGCCTATGAAAAGGAATACCGGCAAAAATTGCAAAGCGGTATGGCCAAGGGCATGGCCTCCGCCAGTTGGTATAACTATCAGCAATTTATCATCACGCTGGAAACCGCTATAGAACAGCATCGCATCCTGCTGACGCAGTGGAACCAGCATTTGCAGCAGGCGATTTCGCAATGGCAGGACAAACAGCAGCGTCTGAACGCCCTGGACACGCTGCTCAAGCGCAATTCCCTGGCCAGGCAGGTGTATGAAAATCGCCAGGATCAGAAACGGATGGATGAATTCGCTCAACAAACCCTTTTGAGGAAAACGTGATGGTAACGCTGGCCAGTGTGTTAAACCCGACGCCGGGCAATGCCGTCACGGCGGTAAGCGGCCTGAAAAAAGCCGATAGCGACGGGGGCGAGCAGACCTTCGGCGCCCTGCTGAGCAGCAAGATCAACGATCGGCAGCAAGCGCGTACGGCAACGGCCGCCTCCGCCAAAACCTCTGCTGAGGATAAAGATACCGCCGATGCGGCGGCGAATGCTCAAACGGCGGCGGCGGGACGGTCAGATCGAGCCGATCGCCGGGAGGAGAGGCGCAAAGAGGCATTGGCCGATGGCGACGAGGGCAGCAGCGCCGACAATAATAGCGCCGATACCACCCTGCCCGCGTCGCCGGCCGGCGGCACCCAGGCGCATAAACCCTAACCGACGCCCAGGTGCCGGCCCCTCGCCAGCCGTTGCCGATCCGGTGCTGGACGGCAGCGCCGCGCAGGCGCTGATGGCCCTGTTGGCGCAAACCGCACTCCCGCCGCAGAGCAGCGGTGATACGGACTCCGCGAACGCGGCAGAGGCGCTGCCGCCGCCGGCGCGGCGGCGGGCAATGTCGCCGATTCAAGCCTGTACGTGGCCGACGACGCCGCCAGCGCGGCCGGCACAGCCGGCGTCACGGACGCAGCGGATTCCGCGCCCCGCAAGGATGCCGCCGCCGATGCGGGTCTGAACGCAGCGACCACCGGCGACAGCGCCGTGCCGGCCATTCCCGCGCCCCTTTACGTACCCACCGGCGCCAAATCCGCCGCCAAGTCCGCTACGCCCGGCGGCAACGTCCCGACGCCTGATCTGAAAGGCGTGGCGGAGATTGTGCATGGGGACCGCCAGGACAAAGCCTCCGCGGCCCCTGCCACAATGGGCAGACAAACACGGGATGACGACAGCGGAGCGCCGGCGGCCAGCGTCGCCGTACCGCAAAATAGCGATGGGGCGCAGGATGTTCCCCTCGGTTCGGCGAACTCGACGTTAACCTTCAGGAAAGCCGCCGCCCCGGCCGCAGACAGTTTGCCGTCCCAGGCCGGCGCCCAGGCCGCCGCCTTTACCCTGAGCGCCGCCGGTTCCGACACCACCGCCGCGCCGGTCCCGGCCTCCGCCCTGATCAGCGCACAGCTGGGCAGCGATGAGTGGCAGCAGGCCATCGGCCAGCAGGTGGTGATGTACAGCCGCAACGGCCAGCAAAACGCCGAACTGCGCCTGCATCCGGAAAATCTCGGTACGTTGCAAATCAGTATGCGGGTAGACACCAATAACCAGATGCAAATCCATCTGGTGTCGGCGCACAGCCAGGTACGCTCCGCCCTGGAAGATGCCTTGCCGCACCTGCGCGCGGCCCTGGCGCAAAGCGCCACCAGCCTCGGCCAAAGCAGCGCCGGCAGCGACGCCACCCCCACCGGGGGCGGCACCGGCCAGCAATCGTCGGCGGGCGGTCGGGGAACGGCGGCATTCTCCCTGAATGCCGTCGCCGACCCGGCCGATAATACCGCGATAGCGACGCCGCCCGCCGCCACCGGCCGCACCGCCGGCGTCGATACCTTTGTCTGACGGGCAAACGGTTAAGTTAACGCAAATTATCCCGCCTATTCGTCCTATTGAATTATGCGGGAGACGGGATAATTGCCTTCAACAACCGGCATATTGCGGCTATCGCAAAGGAAAAATGCCGTCACGCTTATAGGAATACCTAAACGTTATGTCTCAAAATGTGCTTCCTTCGGCTCGTAAACAAACAAAATGGAAAGTGATTCTGGCGGTTATTACCCTGGTTGCCTGCGGTGTAGCGGGTTATTACGGCTGGCAGGGCCGTTTACCCGGCGAAGCAGCAAAAATCACCAGCGCCCCGCCGGTGCCGCCGACCCCCATCTTTTTGCCGCTGGACACCTTTACGGTAAACCTGGTTAATCCGACCAACGATCCCGACCGGGTGCTTTATATCGGTTTGACATTGCGCTTGCCGGACGAAGCAACGCGCAAGGAATTTAACGACTTTTTACCCGCAGTACGCAGTCGACTGTTATTACTGCTTTCCCGCCAGGACGCGGACACCTTGGCCAACGACCAGGGTAAGCAACGGTTGGTGGATCAAATCAAACAGGTGCTGAGCGAACCCTTGGTGAACGGTCAACCGCGACCGGTCGTCAACGATGTTCTTTTTACCGCCTTTATATTGCGCTGAATACCATGGGCGATAGCATTCTCTCTCAAGCTGAAATCGATGCGCTGCTGAACGGCGACGACAATGAGCAACTGCCGGTGAGCAGCGGCAGCGACAATGATGTTAAACCCTACGATCCCAATACTCAGCGCAGGGTGGTGCGCGAACGGCTGCAAGCGCTGGAAATCATTAATGAACGCTTTGCGCGATCTTTTCGCATGGGTTTGTTCAACCTGTTGCGCCGCAGTCCGGATATTACCGTCGGCGCCATCAAGATCCAGCCTTATCATGATTTCGCCCGTAATTTGCCGGTGCCCACCAACCTGAATCTGATCCACCTCAAGCCGCTGCGGGGCACCGCGTTATTCGTCTTCTCACCGAGCCTGGTGTTTATTGCCGTGGATAATCTGTTCGGCGGCGACGGCCGGTTCCCCATCAAGGTGGAAGGCCGTGAGTTCACCCATACCGAACAACGGGTCATCCGCCGGATGCTGAAGCTGGCGCTGGACGGCTATGAAGACGCCTGGAATGCCATCTACAAGCTGAACGTGGAATACGTTCGCGCCGAAATGCAGGTTAAATTCACCAATATCACGACTTCTCCCAACGATATCGTGGTCACCACCCCCTTCCATGTGGAAATCGGTTCGATGGTGGGTGAGTTTTATATCTGTATACCCTTCTCCATGATCGAACCGTTGCGGGAATTGCTGACCAATCCGCCGCTGGAAAACTCCCGGATGGAAGACCAGGGCTGGCGCGAAAACCTGGTGAAGCAAGTGCAGCATTCGGAACTGGAGCTGGTGGCCAACTTCGCCGAAGTCACCCTGCGGCTGTCGGAAATTCTCAAACTGACGCCCGGTGATGTACTGCCCATAGATAAACCCGATTATTTGATTGCCCATGTGGACGGCGTGCCGGTGCTGACCAGTAACTACGGCACCCTGAACGGTCAGTACGCACTGAGCGTAAAACAACTGATTAATCCCGTATTGAACTCCCTTGATGAGGAACTGCCCGATGAGTGACCCAAAGAAACCGTCCGGTGAAGATAAGCCATCCGCCGACGATCTGTGGGCAGAGGCGTTTGACGAACAGCAGGCCGTGAGCAAAGAACGGCCGGCGTCCACTGACGGCATATTTCATCAACTGACCGCGGAAGACAGCGCCGGACCGTTGCAGGATATCGATATGATTATGGATATCCCGGTGAAGCTGACCGTCGAGCTGGGGCGCACCAAAATGACCATCAAGGAATTGCTGCGGCTGTCGCAGGGTTCGGTGGTGGCGCTGGACGGCCTGGCGGGAGAACCGCTGGACATTCTCATCAACGGCTATCTGATAGCCCAGGGAGAAGTAGTGGTGGTGGCGGATAAATACGGTGTGCGGATTACCGATATTATCACTCCCTCCGAACGTATGCGCCGGTTAAGCCGCTAAATGAGCGACGCGCAGCCCCAATCCGCCGTCCAAATCGCCGTACCCGTTGCCCGTGGATTTGACGCCGCCGGCGCCTTGACCCAGGTGGGCAGCGCGCTGGGCGGCATACTACTGGTGATCATCATCGTGGCCTGGCTGGTGCGCAAGCTCGGCCTGGCGCCGGCGGCCAAACAGTCGCAGCGGCTGACGCTGCAGGCCAGCTGTTCCCTGGGACCGCGGGAGCGGGTGGTGGTGGTGGAAGTGGAAGGCACCTGGCTGGTGCTTGGGGTGACGGCGCAGAACATCACCCCGCTGCACAGCCTGCCCGCGCCGGCTGCCGATGCGGATGCGAATGCCCGCTCCGCCGCCCTGGCGGGGGATTTTCGCCAGCGTTTGCGCCAGGTCATGCGCCGGACAGGAAAGGATCAATGAGCAACAGACGGCTTCGGCTATTTTTACCGTCCCGCGGCGTCGCGCTTGCGGCCCTGGCCGTGGGATTACTGAGCCTGTCCCCCGCCGGTTGGGCGCAATTGCCGGGCATCGCCATCCATCCCTTGGCCGGCGGCGGTCAAAGCTGGTCGCTACCGGTGCAAACGCTGGTTTTTCTCACCTCGCTGACGTTCCTGCCCGCCGTACTGCTGCTGATGACCTGCTTCACCCGCATCATTATCGTGCTGAGCCTGTTGCGCAGCGCCATCGGCACGCCGTCCTCCCCGCCGAATCAGGTGATGCTGGGACTGGCGCTGTTCCTGACGTTCTTTGTCATGGCGCCGGTGTTCAACACTATCTATGACGATGCCTACCTGCCGCTGAGCGAAAATAAAATCAGCATGCAGGCGGCGCTGGACAAAGGCGTCCAGCCCCTCAAGGCCTTTATGCTGCGCCAGACCCGCGAAGCGGATCTGGCTCTGTTCGCCCGTCTGGCCAAATCGCCGCCGCTGGACGGACCTGAGGCGGTCCCGCTGCGCATTCTGTTGCCCGCCTACGTCACCAGCGAATTAAAAACCGCCTTTCAAATCGGATTTACCATTTTTATTCCGTTTTTGATTATCGACCTGGTGGTGGCCAGCGTGCTGATGGCGCTGGGAATGATGATGGTACCGCCGGCCACCATCTCCCTGCCGTTCAAGCTGATGCTGTTTGTACTGGTGGACGGCTGGCAGCTGCTGCTCAGTTCCCTGGCGCAGAGTTTTTATACTTGACCTTCACCCCACAGGCAAAAACATGACACCGGAATCAGTGATGACGCTCGGCCACCAGGCCATAATGGTGGCATTGGCATTGGCGGCGCCGCTCTTGATGGCGGCCCTGCTCAGCGGTCTGATTGTCAGCCTGCTGCAGGCCGCCACGCAAATCAATGAAATGACCCTGTCGTTTATTCCCAAGATTCTGGCGGTGGTGGCCACCGTTATCATCGCCGGGCCCTGGATGCTCAATCTGATCCTGGATTACATGCACCAGTTGTTCACCAGTCTGCCCGCTCTCGCCGGCTGATTATGCTGGAGCTGGATACCACCCATCTCGCCCTGTGGCTCAGCCAGATTTTCTGGCCGCTGATGCGGGTGCTGGCATTAATCGGCACCGCCCCGCTGTTTAGCGAAAAAAGCATCCCGGCACGGATAAAAGTGGGGCTCGGCATTCTGATTACCCTGCTGCTGGCGCCGGACCTGCCGCCGGTGGATACGCCGCTGTTCTCCGTGGCCGGGCTGTGGATGGGGCTTGAACAGATTCTTATCGGCACGGCCCTGGGCTTGACCATGCAGTTCGCTTTCGCCGCCATAAACCTGGCCGGCGAGATCATCGGCCTGCAGATGGGACTGTCGTTCGCCACCTTTCTGGACCCGGCCAGCGGCCTGAATATGCCGATTCTCGCCCAGTTCCTGAATATGCTCACCCTGTTGGTGTTTACCAGCCTTAACGGCCATCTGTGGCTTATCTCCATATTGGCGGACAGCTTTCATACCGTGCCGGTATCCGGCCTGCCGATGAATGCCAATGCGTTTATGTCCCTGTGTCGCGCCGGCGGCATGATTTTTCTCGACGGACTGATGCTGGCGCTGCCGATGATTACCCTGCTGTTAACCATGAACATCGCCTTGGGCCTGCTTAACCGCGTTTCGCCACAGCTGACGGTGTTTGTGATTGGTTTCCCCATCACCCTGACCATCGGCATCCTGACCTTTAGTCTGCTGTTGCCTCTGCTGGCGCCTTTTTGCGAAAAGCTGGTGGGGGAGACCTTCGATCTGCTGGCGAGCGTTCTGCGGGAAATGCCGAAAGGCTAAAAAAAAGGTATGCCGACGGGGCAAACCGTACGACATACCAAGGGGCGCGGGCTCAAAGAACCCGCCCAAATAACCCGCCAGAGCCACCGAGCGGGTTTGGTGCCTGGTGTTTAACTGTTCATCTGGAACAGCGACAATTGTTTCATTGCGTTAAATGTACTGTAAGACGCCTGCAGCGCCGCCTGCTGCATACTGTAATCAGAAATCGCCTGATACCAGTCCACGCCCGTCAGGTTGCCGATCTGGGTTTGATAGATGGTGGAGCGATCGGTGGCGACGCTGTCCAGCGTGTCCAGTTCGTTTAACTTGGTGCCCACCGACGACTGGACGGTCGCCACGTTGTTCAGCGAGTTTGCCATGCCGCGGCTGGCCTTGGCCAGGGTGGCGCTGTAGGCGGCGGTAGTGGCGGCGTCGGCGTCTTCCTGCGGCGTTTTCAGCGCGGTAAGCACCGAATCGATGGTATTGAACACATTGGCTTCGCTGGGAGGAACGGTTCCGTCACTGTCGGCCGGTTCGGGAGTATAACCCGCTGAAAGGCTGTCAAGCACCGACCCGCCGGTATCGCCGATGGTCATAGTGCGGCTGGAATCCACCTGCTGGCTTAACGCCTCGCTACCGCCGACATAGGTGACGGCGCCGCTGTCCGGGTCTTCCACAAACGGCTGGCTGCCGGTGCTGTAACCGGCAAACAGATAGTTGCCGTTGCTGTCCTTGGTATTGCCCAGGGTCAGCAACTGATCTTTATAGGATTGCAGCGTCGTGGCCAAGGACTGGCGATCGGAGTCGCTCAGGGTGCCGTCCCCCGCCTGTACGATAAGGGTCTGGGTCTTCTGGATAACGTCGGTCATCTGATCCAGCACCGAGCTTTCCAGGAAAGGCTGGCGTTGGCGGTGGTACGCGCCGCGCTGTACTGATCGCCAAGGGCCTGAACCTGGTTCAGGCCTACCGCCTGCGACGCGGCGATGGGATCATCGGACGGCTTATTCACCCGATTTCCGGTGGAGAGCTGCACCCCGGTAGCCTGCCATTTGCTATAACCGTTGGTGATACCGTCCAGATTCTGCTGATAAATAGTACTGGTACTCAGACGCATGGCGTATATCCTTTGCGTTAATGCTTAATGAGCCGTGTGCGGCCGGTTAACCGGCAACCGCCGTTAACAATGAATTAAACAGGGTGCTGGCGGTGGACAGCACCTGGGCGTTGGCCTGGTAATACTCCTGATAGCGAGACAGGTCGATATACTCTTCGTCCAGATTGACGCCGGAGGCCGATTGCTGCTGGGTTGTCAGCTGAGTGACGATATTGGCCTGAGCGGTGCTGGTGACATCGGCATTGCTGGTTTCGGTGCCGATTTTGCTTACCAGGGTGGCGTAAGCGGTGCTCAGGGTGCTTCCCCCCGTCACCTGGCTTACGCCGTTCACCACCTGGGCCGTTCCTCCCACCACTTTGGCGGTTTGCAGCGCCAGCAAGGCTTCCGCGTTGCGGTTATCGCTTTCGCCGCTATCGGCGTCATCCAGCCCGGCGGCGATTTTCGACGGATCGGTAATGGCCACGGACAGGCTGTTGATTACATTGGACACGGTATTGAGGGTGTATTTATCGTTCTCCGCCGGCGTGCCGGAAACGGACACGCTGAGTCCGTCGAAGTTCAGGGTGGGATTACCATCATCATCAGTGCCCGCCGTGGCGGTTACCGTGGCGCCGTCGCTGACGCGGGTGACCTGCCAGGCGCCGCCAGCATATTTTAACGAATAGTCACTGGCCTTGACCTGGCTGGTATCGCTGTAGGTCGCGGTCAGCGACGCACCGCCGGTGCTGTTTTTGCTGTTGGGCGTTACCGTCGGCTCGCTGTAATCAAAAAATTTCTCTCCGGCGTCGCCGTTCAGGTCCACACCCTGTTCATGCTGGGCATTAAAACTGCCGGCCATCCCCAAGGCCAATTGTCCCAAGGCATTGCGCGCATCGGCCAGCGCGCCGGAACGAAACGACAGCAAACCGCCGACGCTGCCGGTGGTGAGGGTTTTAGGATCGATTTCCACCGGGGTGCCGGTACCGCGATCGTAAGCCAGGGTGGTTTGGGACGGATCGGCGCTGGAAGGCACAGACTGCACTTTGTACGCGCTGCTGCCTTGCACCAGGGTCAGGCCGTTGGCGAACGTCAGATTGACCGAGTTATTGTCCTGAACGGTGGCGGTCACCCCGACGATGCCGTTGAGTTCGCTAACCAATTCATCCCGCTGGTCCAGCATGGCGTTGGAGGCGTCGCCCCCGCCCGAACGGACTATCTGGCTGTTCAGATTGGCTATTTGCTGAGCGTAGTTGTTGATTTCATCGGCGCTGGACGACAGAGACTGATTGACGGCGTTATCCATATCCTGCAGATAGCTGTCGGCGCTCTTGAATTGATTGACCATGCTGTTGGCGCTGTCGATCACCGTCTGACGCGCCGCGCTGTCCGAGGCATTACTGCTCAGGGACTGGATGCTGCTAAAAAATTTGCTCATCATGGATGAGATATCGGTGTCGCTGCTGGCCAGCATATCGTCGATTTGCGAGATCTGCCCATAATAGGCGCTGGAGGCGGCGGCGCTGGTGGAAGCGGAGCGCAGTTGGGTCACGATCAGCGAATCGTAGACACGGCTGACGCCGGTGACCGAAACGCCGTTGCCGGAGACGCCGCCGCTGAGCATTTCCGCCAGTTGGGTGGTCTCGCGATTGTAGCCGGTCACGGCCGAATTGCTGATATTGTTCCCTACCGTGTTCAAGGCCACTTGCGCAGCCTGAAGTCCGCTCGCTGCAATATTGGTTAAAGAACTGGACATCTTTTTTCCTTATGCCGGGTTGGTATGGCGCCTTGGTGGTCAGCGGCGCCATCGAACTCCACTCTTGATTATTTATCGTCAGTGCCGGGCTAAACTTGAGCGTATCCGGAAAAAACCTTGAAGCTTGCCCCCGCCTCACGCCGCCGGACATCGACAGAGCCTGTGGGGGCGAGGCCGGCTGCCCATTGCCAGTCCCCTCGCGCTGGTTTAGAACAGTCCGCCAAGATCCCGGGTATAGGCGCTGACCGCATGGCCGGCGGCATTTTTCAACTGGCCGATAATCTGCACCAGCTTGGCGCCGTAGGCAGGGTCGGTGGCATAACCCGCCCGCTGCAGGGCATAGGCGGCGGCTTCCGGCTGTCCGGCGTTCACTACGTCGCGGTAGCGGGGATTGTCGGTCAGCACATGGATATAATCGCCGATGGCGTCCAGGTAAGAGTCATATACCCTAAAACGCTGGCGGACCTTAACCGGCTGCCCGTTTTGATATTCGGTGGTGATGACATTGGTGGTTTTCCCCTGCCAATCGCCGCCGGCCTTGATGCCGAACAGATTGTAGCTGGGGCTGCCATCGGCGGTGGGAATCTCCTTGCGGCCCCAATCCGATTCCAGCGCCGCCTGCGCCAGGATAAGATGATGGGAGATACCGCTTTGCCGGCTGGCGACCATCGCCGGCACCTGCAGCTTATCGGTGAAGCTTTTGCCGGCGGACTCGTTGTCGCCGGCTTCCGGCGCGGCATGACGGCTGTCGCGGCGCAAAAACTCACCCATAAGCTGCGGCGTCATATAAGGCGTCATCATCGCATCCGGAGCCCGCTGAGCCGGCAAATCCGCCGGGACCTGTCCGGCGATATCCTTGTCCTTGGCGGCCGCCACGTCGTCCGGGCCGCCGCCGCGGCCCAACTGCTTCACCATCATCTCCGCCAGCCCCAGTCCTTTCTTGGCGGTCAGTTGCGGCGCTATCTGCTGATCGTAGAGGCTGGTATAGAGATCGCTCTGGTTACTGTCGAACAATCCGCCTTTGGGTACCGCGGCGCGCATGCTTTTCAGCATCATCTGCACAAATACCCCCTCCACCTGCCTCGCCACGTTTTTCAGCGCCTGCGGCGAAGACTGCGCCGCCTGGGCACGCAATTTTTGCAGCGAATTGGCATCATAGGCGGCGGAAGTCGCATCGGCGGCATCGTTGAGCTGCATCAGATGATCTCCAGGGCTGCCTGCAGGCAGCCCGCGCTGTGCATCGCCTGCAAAATGGACATCAGATCGTTCGGCGTGGCGCCCAGCGCGTTCAGGGCGCGTATCACGCTGCTGAGATTGGCGCTGGCGGAAACACGCTGCAGCGACCCCCCGCTCTGGTTGACCGAAATCTGCGTTTGCTGGGTGACCACCGTCTGTCCGCCGGCGAAAGGCGTATCCGGCTGGCTGACGTTTTGCGAATTATTCACCACTACCGACAGGGTACCCTGCGCTACCGCGCAGTTATCCAGCATCACATTGCGGTTCATCACCACCGATCCGGTGCGGGAATTGATAATCACCTTGGCGTCGATTTCGCCGATATTGATGTTGATATCCTGTATTTCCGCCAGGAAACGCACCTGACTGGTGTTATTGGCCGGCAACTGTAGCTCGATGGTGCGGGAATCCACGGCGCGGGCGATACCCATGCTGTTTTGCGCGTTGATGGCGTCGCTGACGCGCTGCGCCAGGCTGAAGTTTTCCTGCTTTAACTGCAGGGTAATAGTGCGGCTGGAGCCGAAGGTACTGGGCAATTCCCTCTCAATCACCGCGCCATTGTTGATGCGTCCGCCGGCCAGTTGATTTACCTGCACCCGGCTGCCGCCGGATGAGGCGCCCGCGCCCCCCACCAGCAGGTTGCCCTGCGCCAGGGCATAGACCTGGTTATCCGCGCCTTTCAGCGGCGTCATCAGCAACGTGCCGCCGCGCAGGCTCTTGGCCGATCCCATGGATGACACCACCACGTCGATATTCTGCCCGGCCCGGGCAAACGCAGGAAAATTGGCGGTCACCATCACGGCGGCGACGTTTTTCAACTGCATATTGGTGCCGGTGGGCACCGTGATGCCAAGTTGCGACAGCATATTCACCAGGCTCTGGGTGGTAAACGGCGTCTGGGTGGTCTGATCGCCGGTGCCGTCCAGTCCCACCACCAGGCCGTATCCTATCAGCGGATTGTCCCTGACTCCCTGGATATCCACCAAATCCCTGAGCCGCTCCGCTCCCGCCGGCGCGGCCAGCAGCGTCAACGCCAGAATGGCGGCACCGCAGCGCCGGAGAAATATCAAGGCCGAAATCCACATGCTTGATGTCGCCTGTTTAAAAGGGTGAAATATTAAGAAAAAGCGCTGTAGCCAGCCCATTTCCTGCGCTTCATTGATATAGCCTTTACCGACGTACTCGATACGGGCATCCGCCACCTGAGTGGAAATAACGGCGTTATTGCCGTTGATGGTGCGCGGATTCACAATGCCGGAGAAACGGATATATTCCGCTCCCTGGTTAATGGCGATCTGTTTTTCCCCCACCACTTTCAGGTTGCCGTTGGCCAGTACCTGCTCAACGGTAACCGTGATGGTGCCGGTAAAGGTATTCTGGGCGGTAGCGCCGCCTTTGCCGGTAAAGTCATTGGTACCGCTGGTATCCACATCCGCTTTACCATTGCCGATCAGGCCGTTAAGGGCGGTGGGCGCGGTGGCGACTTTAAGCGTGCCGCTGCCCGCGCGGGCGGCGTTGGCGGTTGAGCTCTTACTGGCGCTGACGTTTTCCTGCAGGGTAATGGTAAGAATATCGCCGACATTGCGCGGCCGCCTGTCTTCAAACAGCGGCTGATAGCCATAATTCATCGGCTGAACCGCCTGAAAGATAGACCCGTTGGCGATAGGCACCGACGCCGGCGCCGGCTGGGCGGTGGTTTGCCCCGGCACCAGATCTTCATGATGGGAACAACCGCTCCCCGCCAGCGTTAATATCAGCAGCGCCGTATAGCCTCCCAAACGCGGCAGGCCGGTAAATCCGCCTGTGGTTTGGGGTAATGAATAGCTCTTCACGTTAAATTCCATAAGACCCGCTGCGCCATCATCGGCAAAATCCCGTTGGGACGCGCATTCGTTACAATGTCACGTTAATTCCGCCAGGGATGCGAAAAATACGTTACGGCATCACTTTTTGGCGGTCATAAACCAGACTGTTAGTTACAACGTCACCTTCCCGGGCTTTCACCCGATGGCGCTGGAATCGGCATCATTACATTTGCGTCAGCTTTTGCAGCATATCGTCGGAGGTGGTAATGGCTTTACTATTGATCTCATAGGCGCGCTGCACCTGGATCATATCCACCAGCTCTTCCGCCACATTGACGTTGGAGGTTTCCACATAGCCCTGGTACAGCAGCCCGGCGCCGTTCTGGCCCGGATTGGATTCCGTCGGCGCGCCGGAACTGTCGGTTTCCTGATAAAGATTCTCGCCGAGGCTTTCCAGGCCGGACTCATTGATAAAGTTGCTCAGCGTCAGCTGCCCCACCTGCTGGGCGGCGGTTTGCCCCTGGATGGTCACGCTGACCGCCCCGTCACGGGACACTGTCAGGGTGCCGGCATTAGCCGGTATATTTATCGCCGGTTGTATCGGGTAACCGCTGGAGGTCACCAACTGGCCGTTCTGATCGACCTGAAACGACCCGGCACGGGTATAGGCGGTGGGGCCGTCCGGCAACAATACCTGGAAAAAACCCTTGCCGTTGATGGCCAGATCTTTGGTTTCGGTGGTTTGTTCCAAATTTCCCTGGGTAAACAGGCGCTCGGTGGAAACCGGCCTCACCCCGGTGCCCAGCTGCAGGCCGGAAGGCAGATTGGTCTGATCCGACGACTGCGCGCCGGGCTGACGGACCGTTTGATACAATAAATCCTCAAACACCGCCCGCTGGCGCTTAAAGCCGTTGGTGCTGACGTTCGCCAGGTTATTGGAAATAACGTCCATATTGGTCTGCTGGGCATCCAGCCCGGTTTTGGCAATCCATAATGACCGGATCATCCGTTAATACTCCCGAGTAATTTAGCTGAGGGAAAGCAATTCATTGGCATGTTCCGCGTTTTGATCCACATCGGTAATCATTTTCATCTGCATCTCAAAGCGCCGGGCAGTGCCTATCATATCCACCAGGGTTTCGGCGGTATTGACATTGCTGCCTTCCAACACCCCGGGCATCACCTTGACGGTATCATCATTGGGCAACGCGTTGCCCGTCTGCGCCGCGGCAGCGGCGGACAGATGAAACAGGCCGTCATCGCCACGTTCCAACTGTCCGGCATCCGCCCTGACCCGCTTGAGCTGTCCCACTTCCTCAACGGTATTGGGCGCATCCGCGTCGCCGAGGGCCGAAACAGTGCCGTCGGCCGCCACGGTAATAGACGACTGGGTGGGCACCACCAGCGGACCGTTTTGTCCCACCACGGGATAACCCTGGATCAGCAATTGGCCGGTGTTGTCCATTTGCATATTACCGTCGCGGGTATAGGCCTCCTGGCCGTTGGGCAGTTGCACCGCCAGCCAGCCCTGATCCTGCACCGCCACGTCCAGCGGGCGCGCGGTGCTGTTCAGCGGTCCCTGCGTCATCAGCGAACCGGGGGTTGAGGCCACCGCCAGGGTCCGGGTGGGTAAGGTTTCCCCTTCAATGGGTACCGCCCGCATCGCCGACAGCTGCGCCCGGAATCCCGGCGTTGACGCGTTCGCCAGGTTATTACTGATGATCGCCTGCTGATCCAGGGACTGGCTGGCGGCTCCCATCGCGGTATATATTGCGTGATCCATAAGTTTATTCCGCCAGGGTTATCAACTCATGCTGACCAGGGTTTGCATGATGGTGTCCTGCGCCTTGATGGTCTGCGCATTGGACTGATAATCGCGCTGGGCGACGATCAGGTTCACCAGCTCATTGCTCATATTCACGTTGGAGCCTTCCAGCGCGCCGCTGGTGAGTGTGCCGAAGGTGCCGTTGCCTGCGGTGCCGACAATGGCCTGCCCCGATGCCGCAGTGGCGCTCCAGGTATTGTCGCCGTCGGATTTCAGGCCCTGGGGATTGGCGAAGTTGGCCAACACGATTTGTCCCAGCAATAGCGTATCGCCGTTGGAATAGGTGCCGGTAATGGTGCCGTCGTCATTGATCTCGTATTTGGTCAAATCCCCGGCGTAATTACCGTCCTGGTTCTGTCCGGTGACGCTGCTGGCGGAGGCGTACTGCTGCTGGGAACCGGCGAAGCTGATATTGAAAGTATCGGCAGCGGCGCCGTTGATGCCCGCCATGGTAATGTTGAAATCATCGGGACCGCCACCGTTGAGAGCGTCGGTATTCAGCGTACCGTTCGAGTTGAAATTCAGCGTCCCGAGATTGGACGTCGTGGCAGGCGTGGTGCTGGCGTCGACGCTTTTCACGTTCCAGGTATTATCGGCGGTCTTGGTAAAGTACAGGCTCATGTTGTGCGGATTGCCCAGGCTGTCATAGGTGGTCATCGGCTGTGAGTAGCTGTAGGTGGTCGAGTCATTCGGATCAAATGTAGTGGTCGCGGGCACGATGGTCGCGCTGGAGGTCAGGTTCAACTGCATGGTGGCGATTTGGGTGGGTGTGGCCGCAACACCGGTGGTGGGAATGCTGAGGTTTATCGGATTGGTCCCCTGCTGGATGGTGGGCGGCGTGCCGGTGGCGGCATAACCGGTAACATTCATGCCGGTAGTGGTCATCAGGTTGCGATTGTCATCCAGCGTGAAGTCGCCGTCACGGGTATAATGCACCGTACCGCTACCGTCCACCACCCGGAAAAAACCGTTATTGGAAATCGCCACGTTCAGGCCGTTGTCGGTGGTATTCACCGCGCCGTCGTTGAAATTTTGCGTCACCGCCGCCACTTTAACCCCCAGCCCCACTTCGGAGCTGGCGAAGACGTCGGCAAAGGACACCGACGCCGATTTGAAGCCGCTGGTTTCGGAGTTTGCGATGTTATTGCCGATGACGTCCAGGTTATTGGAGGCGGCATTCAGCCCGCTGATCGCTTGTGAAAAACCCATATATTTCTCCTATGGTGATAACCGCTGGCATGCCGCCGGCCGGCAGCCATACCCGTTAAAGAATTTGGCGTACCTTGTCGAGCGTAATATTGCCCGCCAGGCCGAGATTAAGTTCGGATGTACCGTCGCTGTTGGTATTGACGCCGTACACCGCCGCATATTGCAGCGGCGTGGACACCACGCTGGCGCCGCCGGAATCGGTGGATGCCACGGAGAAGGAATAGGTTCCTTCGGGCACCGCGGTCCCGGAATCATCGGTGCCGTCCCAGGTAAAGCTGTGCACCCCGGCGCTTTCCGCACCCAACTGCACCGTTCGCACCACGGTGCCGCTGGAATCTTTGATGGTCACGGTGGTATTGGCGGCGGCGGCGTCCAGCTCCAGCCCGAACGGCGTGGTGGAACTGTCGCTGCCCACCATGATGGCGGTACCGTCCACCATCACGCCGTGGCCCACCAGGGTTGACGCTTGGAGGGATTGCGTGGTATTCAGCTGGCCGGAAATGGAGCCCAGCGTGGTATTGAGGTTTTCAATCCCGTTCAGCTCGCTTATCTGCGCCAGCTGCGTGGTCAATTGGGAATTGTCCATCGGGTTGGTGGGATCCTGGTTTTGCAATTGCGCCACCAGCAGGTTGAGGAACTGGTTTTGCAAATCCGCGCTGGTGTTGCCGGTGGAGCTGGCGGTCGGCACTTTGGTATTGTCCACCGGGTCGTTAACGCTTACTGAGACGCCCATTTCATCCTCCGGTTATTGACCCAAGGTCAGGGTTTTCTGCATAAGGGTTTTAGCGGTATTCAGCACTTCCACGTTGGCCTGGTAACTGCGGGAGGCCGACATGCTGTTCACCATTTCATCCACCACGTTCACATTCGGCATCCGTACATAGCCGTTGTTGTCCGCCAGCGGATTGCCCGGCTGGTAAACCAGCTTTTCCGCCGCCGGGGATTCCACGACGCCGCTCACCTGCACGCCGCCGATTTCCTGGCCGGCGGGGGCCGCCACCTGGAATACCACTTCTTTGGCATGGTAGGGCTGGCCGTCCGGCCCGGTGACGCTGTCGGCGTTGGCCAGGTTGCTGGCGGCCACGTTCATGCGCTGCGACTGCGCGGTGAGCGCCGAACCGGAAATATCGAAAATCGAGGTCATTCCCATGGCATGTTATTCCTGTAGCACCGAGTTCATGTTTTTGATCTGCCCGCCCAGCACCGTCAGATTGGCCTGATACTGCAGGCTGTTCTCGGCAAATGCCGTTCTCTCGCGGTCCATATCCACCGTATTGCCATCAAGGGCCGGCTGATCCGGTACGCGGTACATCAGCTGGCTGACCGGAGAGACAGACGTGGTGGCCTCGATATGACGGGGAGAGGTGGTGGTAAGGGACAAGGCATTGCCGCTGGCTCGCCCCTGGGTAAGGGCTTTGTTCAATTCGCTGGCGAAATCCATATCCCGAGCCTGGTAACCGGGGGTATCGGCATTGGCGATATTGGCGGCAAGGATCTCCTGACGCTGCGCGCGCAGATTCAGGGCCTCCTGCTGGAATTGCAGGGCAGCATCAAGTTTATCAAGCATTTTTTTCGCGGACCCGTGAGAATGATTGGATGCCAGCTTAGACGCAACCCACCCTTGCCTATCGTTGGAATAAGCATTAATTGCAGCGCTAATTTACCCATTGGCGGGAAACAGAATCGGTAAACTGTAGCGACACCACGGCCAAACGGGCCGTTTCGGCGGCCATGGCGACTTTACAGCGGAAAAAGGGTTAGGCGTGAACGCATTTCAACTATCCGGACCGGTTTGCGGCGACAGATGTCCGGCAGCAGGCCGGCATTCAGGCCGTCCGGGTGCCGGCGGCAACGCGGCAATGGCGCCGGCCGCCCGCCCGTGGCGGAGCGCCCTGCTGGCGGCATGTCTGTTGGTGGCGCCCTTGGCCAGCGCGGACGATGCTTTAACCGGGCAGTTAACCGCCTTTATGCAGCAGCAATATACGCCGCCGCCGGCGGCGCTGGAGGTAGTGATAAGAACGCCCTCCTCACAGCGGCTGTCCTGCGAGCGACCGCAATTTTCGCTGCCGTCCCGCAGCCGTAACTGGGGCAATCTCAGCATCGCCGTGGTGTGCGGTTCGCAAAAACGTTATATTCAGGCTGAAGTGCGGGTTACGGACCGCTATCTGATTGCCGCCAGCCCTATCGCCGTGGGGCAGACGGTAACCAGCGGGGATATCGCCTGGCGAACCGGACGGCTGGATCAGCTCTCTTCGTTGCCGCTCAGGAATATGCCCGACGCCGTCGGTACGGTCAGCGAAAGGGCTATCGGCAGCGGACAGCCGCTCACCGCCGCGATGCTGCGGCGTCCGTGGCTGGTGAAAAACGGTCAGCAGGTACAGGTCTCGGCGCTGGGCGAAGGGTTTACCGTTCAAAGCAGCGGTAAGGCAATGAACAACGCAGCGGCAAACGATCCCGTGCGAATACGTATGGACTCAGGGCAAATCGTTAACGGCCGGTTGATGCCCGACGGCAGCGTGCATGTTGTGTTATAAATAAACGGGACATGTCATAAAAAATTAAAGCTTTTATGCCTGTGACCGATAAACAAAGTAATTATTCTGCTCTACAAAATATGACGACAAGCGAGGCTGTATGAGTATTGATAGCACCCGTCCGATTACCCCGCTGAACCCGATACAAGGTTCGGAAATCGGTACTGTCCAGCCGCAAAAAAACAAGGGAACCGGCAAATCCGGCGCCACGGGTGAAGAAACCCAGGTCAATCTGAGCGACGCCCAGGCGCGTTTGCGACAGGACGGCAGCCAGGATATCGATAGCGCAAAAGTGGAAAGCATCAAGGAATCCATCCGCAACGGTAATCTGAAAGTGGATACCGGTAAAATTGCCGATGCGCTTATTGCTCAAACGCGCTCAATGCTCAATGATGCGGAATAATTAAACAACCGCCATGAATGAACTGGAACAGCTATGCGGCAGAATGCTGAGCATCCTGCAACAGCTTGAACTCATTTTAGTGGAAGAACAGCGCCTGCTGAGCGCCGGCCAGGTAAACGCAGCTTTATTGCATCGGGTAACGGAAAATAAAAACGAGCAGCTCACCACCCTGCAGTATGTGGATAACCTGCGGCAAAAAGCGGCGCTATTGAACGATGCGGGCACCCCGCCCTATGAATCCTATTCCGAGCTGCATCATCTTTGGTTGTCCATTATGGAACTGACGGCGAAGCTCAGCCGCAACAATTACCGTAACGGCCTGCTGTTGGCTCAGCATTTGAAACATAACCAGCAAATACTGGCGGTGCTGGAAGAGCATCAGACTCAACGGCGCCTCTACGGCCCCGACGGTCAATCCCTTAACGGGCATATTCTCGGCCGCAAATTCAGCGTATAGCCCCGGAAAGCGTTCGGCATCTGTTTCAAAATAAAGCCTAGCGCGATGCCCCGGTCCGGTAATTGATTTGCAATTGATAGTACTTCACCACTGCCGGCGGCGTAATAGCGCCGCGTCCCGCCATGCTCAACGTCAACACCAGCGGATTGTCCGCCGGCTGGCCCGCCAGGCCGTCGCTGCGTCCTGACTGTCCCTGCAGCGGCAGGCATTTGCCCGGCATGCAGGCGGCCAGTGAAACGTCCGTCGGCAACGGTTGCCCGCTGACGATGCGCCAGTAGACCGAGGTAATCACCGCGCCGGCGGGAATGTGGATATAAGGGCGCATGGGAGCGCTGCTTTTCGGTATGCCTCGCTGGCTGAGGATCAGCATATGCCCTTCCGCCACCCAGCCGCCGTCTGCGCTGCTCTCCACCGACATGACCCCTTTGGCCAGCGGCACCGGGCGTTTTTTCAGCGCTAAGGCGGCCGGCGGCCTGACCGGCGTTTTAGCCTCTCCCACCGCCGGGCCTTGGTCTGACAATGCTTTGATGCCCGGCGGCAGTTGACCCTTCTCCTGCGCCGTCGCGTATAACGGCGCCGCCGCATAATACAAGCAGAACAGCAATAATCCGCTTCTGATCGTTTGGTTGCGTATCATGATTTTCCTTACCGCATGGGTTCGCGAACAGACGCCGCCTCGGGATAGATATCCGCGAACGCCTAATTGCCGCCTCCCAGCATGGAGGTCATACGGATTTGGCGCTGGTCGCTCACTTCCAGATTGGACAGCACCGCCAGCTGCGGCAGCGTGCGGCGCAGGAAACGGGCCAGTAGCGGACGCAGGCTGTGATTAACCAATAATACCGGCGGCGCGTTGAGGCTTTCCTGTTTCTGCAGCGCCTCCCTGGCCTGGGCCAATACCCGATCCGCCATGCCGGGCTCCAGACCGCCGCCGTTTTGCAGCGCCTGCAGCAGCACCCGCTCCAACGCCAAATCCAGCCCGATGACCTGAATTTCGCTCTCCCCTGGGAACCAGCGCTGGGTTATGGCCCGGCCGAGAGCCACCCGCACCACCACCGTCAATTCCGCCGGATCTTTTTGAATCGGCGCATGTTCCACCAGGGTTTCGATAATGGTGCGCATATCGCGGATGGGCACGCTTTCCGCCAGCAGATTTTGCAAGACTTTATGGAAAATGGTCAGCGACAGGGCGCCGGGGATGAATTCTTCCGTCAGCTTGGGCATTTCCTGCGTTACCCGGTCCAGCAGTTGCTGGGTTTCCTGGCGGCCCAGCAGTTCGCTGGCGTGAATGCCGATGAGGTGGTTCAGGTGGGTCGCCACCACGGTGCTGGCTTCCACCACGGTATAACCCTGGGTCTGCGCCTGCTCTTTCAAGGCGCTATCAATCCAGACCGCCGGCAGGCCGAACGCCGGATCGCGGGTAACATCCCCCTTCAGCTCGCCGACGGCGCTGCCGGGATTGATGGCCATCCAGCGTCCGGGATAGGCCTCGCCGTGCCCCATCTCGACGCCTTTAAGCAATATCCGGTAGCTGGCGGGCTGCAGCTCCAGATTATCGCGAATATGCACCACCGGCGGCAGATAGCCGGTTTCCTGAGCGAATTTTTTACGAATACTGCGAATACGCCCCAGCAGTTCGCCGTTTTGCTGGAAATCCACCATGGGAATCAGCCGGTAGCCCACTTCCATGCCCAGGGGATCTTCCAATTGTACATCACTCCAGCTGGCTTCCTTGGCCTGGGCATTGTCCTGCTTGACTTGCGCTTTGGCCGTTGCCGCCGCGGGCTCGGGTTTTCCCTGCAGCCACCAGGCCAGACCCAGCAACAGGGCGGTAAACAGCAAAAACACCAGGTTGGGCATGCCCGGCACCAGCCCCAGCAGCCCCAGCACCCCGGCGCTCAGGACCATGACCTTGGGATTATTGAACAGCTGGCCGACCATTTGCTGGCCGACGTCTTCATTGGTGCCGACCCGGGTGACAATCACCCCGGCGGCGGTGGAGATCACCAGCGCGGGAATTTGCGCCACCAGGCCGTCGCCGATGGTTAACAGCGTATAACTCTCTGCGGCGTCGGCCAGCGCCATACCGTGCTGAATCATGCCCACCAGCAGGCCGCCGATAACGTTGATAACCATGATCAGCAGGCCGGCGATGGCATCGCCGCGGACAAACTTGCTCGCGCCGTCCATGGATCCGTAAAAGTCCGCCTCCTGGGTCACCTCGCTGCGCCGGGTCTTGGCTTCGCCCTCGCCGATAAGACCGGCGTTAAGATCGGCATCGATGGCCATCTGTTTACCGGGCATGCCGTCGAGCACAAACCGAGCGCCCACTTCTGCGATACGCCCCGCCCCTTTGGTAATCACCATAAAGTTGATCACCACCAGGATAATGAATACCACGATACCGATGGCGAAATTGCCCCCCACCAAAAAGTGGCCGAACGCCTCGATAACCCGCCCGGCCGCCGCCGCGCCGGTATGGCCACGCAGCAGGATAATGCGGGTGGAAGCGATGTTCAGCGATAAGCGCAGCAGGGTGGAAAACAGCAGGATGGTGGGAAATGCGGCGAATTCCAGGGTACGCTTGGTGAACATCGCCACCAGCAGCACCATAATGGACAAGGCAATATTAAAGGTAAACAGCAGGTCCAGGATAAAGGGCGGCAGAGGCAGCACCATCATCGACAGAATCATCAGGATCAGTACCGGGCCGGCGAGGATCTGCCATTGCGCGGCTTTGATGTTGACGGGCAAACGTAATAACGCTACCAGATAAGCCATATCACTCTTTCTCGTGAACAAAATCCAGTGCCGTCGGCACCGGTAAATGGGTGGGGGTTTTCGGGATCAAACCGCCCTCGCGGCGCCAGCGCTTCAACTGATAAACCCATGCCAACACCTCGGCCACCGCCGCATACAATGCGGCGGGAATCGACTGGCCGATGTCGCAGTGCCGATACAGCGCACGGGCCAGCGGAGGGGCTTCCAGCAAGGGAATGCGATGACTCTCGCCCAGTTCCCGGATACGCAGGGCAATCTCCCCCGCGCCTTTGGCGATGACTTTTGGCGCGCTCATCTTGCTGTCTTCATAGCGCAGCGCCACGGCATAATGGGTAGGATTGGTAATAATGACATCGGCTTTCGGCACGTCGTTCATCATGCGGCGTTTGGACAGGGCGCGCTGCTGCTGGCGGATACGGTTTTTAACATGGGGATCCCCTTCCTGATCCTTGAATTCATCACGGATTTCCTGCCGGGTCATGCGCAGTTTTTTGCTGTGGCTCCACAATTGCCAAAATACGTCGAATGCCACTATGGGGATCATGGACATGATAATCAGCAGCATACAGGTGGCAATCAGATCCAGGGCGTCCCCCAGCGCCGTCACCGGCGATTCCAAGACCAGATGCACCATGAGCGGCCAGTTATGCCACAGGAACCAGCCGGTCACCCACCCCACCAGCAGGGCTTTTAGAATCGCTTTAAACAGCTCTGATAAGGACTGGGAGGAGACCACCCGCTTGAGGCCCGGCAGCGGATTGAGTTTTTTTAAATCGAATTTTATCGACCCGGGATTGAACATCACGCCGCCCAGCAGCAGCGGCGCCGCCAATGCCGTCATCACCAGGCCGGCAAAAACCGGCAGCAAGGCCCAAACCGTTTGTTTGACCAGCGCCTCAATCTGAAACAATATTTGCCGATCGTCACTGATAATACCGTGGTCAAAACGCATTCCCTGCGCGATCATCGCCGCCAGCTGGCGGGCCAATGATTCGCCGCCCATCCACAGTATGGCCAGCCCGGCCAGCAGCATCAGCACCGAGGTCAATTCACGGGATCGGGGAATCTGCCCCTCTTCGCGGGCCTTCTCCAATCGGTGGGCGGTGGGCGCCTCGCTTTTTTCCAGATCGCTGTCGTCCGCCATCAATTGTCCCGGTCAGCCCTTGGCATGCAAATTCACTGTATATATCCGTTATACTTCAAGTTGCAGGTACGTTGGCAATACTCGACCCATCCCTGGGCCTCGCCCCTGACGGGGCCGCGACAAGTCGCGTTCAAATCTGCTCATGCAGATTTGTCCTCGCTCACCCCAGTCACTTACCTAAGTAAGCTCCTGAGGATTCGCTGTGTCGCCGCCTTCCTGCAACTCGAATTATTTAGGATATAGCATGACAAAAACGCCCCGATCTTATGGCGTGAACAACGGGCTAAAGGGGGGGCTATTTAACGGATAGCGGCGCCACATGGCACGGTAGACCCGCTATCACCGATCGCGCAACGAATGTGTGTTAAAGGGAGACCGTGCCGATGGGGTCGAAGCAGGCGTGGTTTTACCGCCTGCCCGAGTGCCCCACGGCGCGGTAAGCCCGCTATCACCTAACGTGCAGCAAACGTGTTAAAGGGAGACCGTGCCGATGGGGTCGAAGCAGGCGTGGTTTTACCGCCTGCCCGAGTGCCCCACGGCGCGGTAAGCCCGCTATCACCTAACGTGCGGCAAACCTGTTAAAGGGAAATCGTGCTGATGGGGTCGAAGCAGGCGTGGTTTTACCGCCTGCCCGAGTGCCCCACGGCGCGGTAAGCCCGCTATCACCTAACGTGCGGCAAACCTGTTAAAGGGAAATCGTGCTGATGGGGTCGAATCGGGCGTGGTTTTCCCGCCCGACCGAGACGCCCGCCCGAACCTGTCAGAAACCGAGGCTGTCAAGCAGGTCGTCCACCTGATCCTGATTGGCCACCACTCCGTCGACACTGTGATCGAGCTGCGGCCCGTTAAGCAAACCGTCGCTGGCGCGTTTGGCCTGAACCGGCTCAGGCATATTCTCCAACAGCACCATCAGCAGCTGCTTTTCGATTTCCTGGATCACATCCATCATGCGCTTGATCACTTGGCCGGTGAGATCCTGGAAATCCTGCGCCATCATGATTTCCAGCAATTGCTTATGGGTAAAAGCGGTATGGTCAGGCACTTCTTTCAGATAACGGCGGGTATCGGCACCAGTTCACGGGGCTCCGCCCGGTCCATAAGATTTTTAAAACACCCCTCCCCCCCCCCGGTCAGGGGGCTGGCGGCCCTTTTCCATTTCAGTCTGCCGGGGCTGGGCCGCCTCGACGCTGTTAAGCGCCCGTTCAGCCGCCTGAGCGGTCATCTGCACTACATAATCCAGCCGGTCACGGGCATCGGGAATGGCTTCAGCAGCCTGGGCAATAGCCTGATCCAGACCTAATTCCTTCAGACTATCCCGCAACATGCGGGTCAATTGCCCGATGCGGGCAATAAGATCCGTGGCGCTGGCGTTCGGCATGGCTGGTGTATTATTCATACTCTCTCCTGATTACATCCCCAACTTTTCGAATATTTTATTCAGCTTCTCTTCAAGCGTGGCCGCGGTAAAAGGCTTCACCACATAACCGCTGGCCCCCGCCTGGGCGGCGGCGATGATATTCTCTTTTTTGGCTTCCGCGGTGACCATGAGCACCGGCAGCGAAGCCAGGGCTCCGTCCTGGCGGATACTTTTCAGCAATGTCAGACCGTCCATATTCGGCATATTCCAGTCGGAAATGACAAAATCGATGTTGCCGGCGCGCAGCTTGGTGAGGGCATCAATGCCATCCTCAGCTTCGTCCACGTTAATGAAGCCCAGTTCTTTCAGCAGGTTACGAACGATGCGACGCATTGTCGAAAAGTCGTCCACCACCAGAAACCTGAGTTCTTTATCAGCCATATCTACTCCTGTTATCAATATTGCCCGCTATCGGGTCGCTAAATACGTAATGCCTGGCCGGCGCTTATCTGGGTCATCATCCGTTGGCTCATTTGATGTAACGGCACGACTTCGTTACTGCCCCCCATGGCGATAGCCTCCCGGGGCATGCCGAATACCACGCAGCTGGCTTCATCCTGCGCCAGGGTATAGGCGCCGGCATTGCGCATGGCCAGCAGCCCGGCCGCGCCGTCGTTGCCCATGCCGGTCAGGATGACGCCGACGGCATTACGACCGGCGTATTGCGCCACCGACTTGAACAGCACATCCACCGACGGGCGATGCCGGTTTACCGGCGGGCCGTCGTGCAGTCGGATCTGGTAATTGGCGCCGCTGCGCGCCAGCTCCATATGCCGCGCGCCGGGGGCGATATAGGCATGTCCCGGTAATATACGTTCCCCGTCTTCCGCTTCTTTTACCGTGATTTGGCACAGCTTATTCAAGCGTTCGGCGAAGGACCGGGTAAATCCGGGGGGCATATGCTGGGTGATGAGCAGCGCCGGACTGGTGGCGGGCAGCGGTTCAAGCACATGCCTGATGGCCTCCGTACCGCCGGTGGACGCGCCGATGGCGATCAATTTTTCACTGCTCAGCAGCAGAACGTTCAGCACCGCCGGCGCGCTGCCGCCCTGCCGTTTGGGCAAACGGGCGCGGGCGGCGGTGCGGATTTTTTCGGCAATGGATTCGCTGTAGGCCAACATACCGTCACGCAGGCCGCTTTGCGGTTTGGTGACAAAATCTATCGCGCCCAGCTCCAGCGCCCGCAGGGTAATTTCCGATCCGCGGCCGGTGAGGGATGACACCATCACCACCGGCATCGGCCGCAGGCGCATCAGCTTTTCCAAAAAATCCAACCCGTCCATGCGCGGCATTTCCACATCCAGCGTTAATACCGCCGGATTGAGTTTTTTAATCAGTTCCCGCGCCACCAGGGGATCAGGGGCGGTTGCCACTACTTCCACATCGGGAAAACCATTAATGATTTCAGTCATTAATTGACGCATCAATGCGGAATCATCAACACACAGCACCCTGATTTTATTCATCTTCTTTCCTTAGTCAGCTGATAGACCGTCTGTCCGCGCAGCTTGAAGTCATCACTGATCTGGCTGAAATTTTCCGAATGGCCGGCAAACAGCAGGCCACCGGGTTTCAGCAGCGGCGCAAAACGGCGCAGGATCCGCTCCTGGGTCACTTTATCGAAGTAGATCATTACATTACGACAAAAAATAGCGTCAAAAGGACCCGGCAGAGCCCAGTCCGAGGCCAGGAGATTCAGGTACTGAAAACGCACCAGCGCGCTCACTTCCGGACGAACCCGCGCCAGACCGTCATGGGGACCGGTACCACGCAGGAAAAACCGCTGCCGGTGCGCGGTACTGAGCCCCCGCAGCTCCTCATGGCGATAAACCCCGGCCCGGGCCTTCTCCAATACCTGGGTATTGATATC
Organism: Sodalis ligni; assembly: GCF_016865525.2. Classification (NCBI taxonomy): domain Bacteria; kingdom Pseudomonadati; phylum Pseudomonadota; class Gammaproteobacteria; order Enterobacterales; family Bruguierivoracaceae; genus Sodalis; species Sodalis ligni. Next base: position 3,568,095 of record NZ_CP075169.1, read on the forward strand.
GCTGCCGATGACCTGCACCTGGCTCAGGGAACCCGGCAGCGTTTCCAACAGCGTCATGGCAATGGAGTAAGGCTCCTCGCCGGTGGAGGCCGCGGTACTCCAGACGCTGTAGGCCCCCGGCCGCTCCTTGGCGTGGCGCGCCAGGATCGGGAAATGGTGCAGCTCGCGAAAAAAAGCGGTCAGGTTGGTGGTCAAGGCGTTAATGAACACCTCCCACTCTTCACCGTTGGCGTCAGCTTCCAGACGCGCCAAATAGGTACCGAAATCGGACATCCCAAGGGTGCGCAACCGCCGCACCAGGCGGTTGTAAACCATCTCCCGCTTGTGGCTGGCCAGGACAAGGCCGGCCCTCTGATATATCAACTGGCAGATGCGCTGGAAATGCGCATCGGATAAGGGCACAGGAAGTGCCAAATTTGACCATGGTGCGGCATTTTCAGCCTGATTAGGCATACGCTTTCTCATTGAGCCACGCTTGCGCCGGGCTTAGGTTGATTGCCCGATGGGACGGGAAATGAGATCCACTGCCTGCTGCTCGCCGGCGTCTTCCTGCTGGCCATGATGCTGCAGTCTGAAAACGCGTACCGCCTGCATCAGGGATTCCGCCTGCGACTCCAGAGCCCCGGCGGCGGCGGCGGATTGTTCCACCAGCGACGCGTTTTGCTGGGTAGCGGCGTCCATCTGATTCACGGCGGCTGCCACCTGGTCGATACCGCGGCTCTGCTCATCCGAGGCCGAGGCGATTTCAGCCATAATATCGGTGACGCGGCTTACCGAGCGGACAATCTCGTCCATGGTATTGCCGGCGGAGGCCACCAGTTCGGACCCCTGCTGCACCCGTGACGCGGATTCGTCAATCAATCCCTTGATTTCCTTGGCCGCCTGGGCGCTGCGCTGCGCCAGACTGCGTACTTCTCCCGCCACTACCGCGAATCCCCGGCCCTGCTCGCCGGCCCGCGCCGCTTCCACCGCCGCGTTCAGCGCCAGGATATTGGTTTGGAAGGCAATACCGTCGATAACGCTGGTAATATCGCTGATTTTACGTGAGCTGGTGGCTATGTCCGCCATGCGCTGCACCACGTTGCCGGTAAGCTCGCCCCCCTTATGGGCGGTGGCGGAAGCATCCCGGGCCAATTGCGTGGCCTGACGGGCGTTTTCGGCGTTTTGTTTCACGGTGGAAGTCAGCTCCTCCATGCTGGTGGCCGTCTCTTCCAGCGATGCCGCCTGCTGTTCGGTACGAGACGATAAGTCGTTATTACCGCTGGCTATCTCCTGAATACCGCTCAGCATGGAATCGGTTCCCTCGCGTACGGCGTATACCGTTTTCGCCAGTTCGTCGCGCATGGCTTCCAACTGGTGAAACAGCCGGCTGATTTCATTACGTCCGCTCGCGACGATGGGATTGCCCAGATCGCCGCCGGCAATGGCGTTAAAATGCCCGCTCATCACCGCCAGCGGGCGCAGCAGCATATTTTTCAGCCATACCAGGGACAGCAGGATAAGGACAAGGGTAACCCCGGTAACCCCGCCAAGTATCCAGCCGGACAGCCGGTAGGCATGGAGATTGTCGTCACCGGAATCGGCAATGACGCCGGAGAGATAATTCATGTTGGCAGTATACTGCTGCTCAAAAGCGTCCTGGAATTGTTGGGTCGGCTGCGCCATAAAGGCCTGGACGTTACCGTTATCCAGCATGCCCACCGCATCATTCAGCGCGCCGATCAATTCATTGAAACGTTTGGCGGTCTGGGCGCGCAGCGCTCGTTCCGTATCGTTGCTTACCGGTGAATCGTTAAATTCCTTATACACCGATTGTGAATGGGCAAGGGTCCGTTTGGCCTCGTCCATAATCGGCGTAATCTGCTCCAACGGCGTATAGGACGCAAAGCGGGTGGCGGCCCGGTTGAGGGAATTACGGGTCTGCAATATTTCCGTCCAGCTCAGACTCAGGGAATTCCGTTTCAGGTTGTCCGTCTCAACGTGAGTGAAATTTTCGTTGCTGTGTCTGAATGCTTCAAAGGAGAGTCCGCTGCTTAACAATTGCATTAAACCAAAGATCAAGACAATCATGATCAGGCTGGTGGAAATCCGAATACGCGTTAACATCATTAACCTCTTGCTGGTTTTTCAACTAATACAATGCGTAATTAAAAGGTTTCCCAATTTTCCTGAGACGTTGCTTCAAGCGTTTTTATCGGCGTCCGGGCCGGGGTTTTGGCCGGACCGGCGGGGGGAACGGGGCGAGGGGCGTCTGCTTGCGCGTTCCCTTCCGCCGGCGCCGTGTTATCAGCCAGGCTGAAGACGGAAACCGCCTGGGTCAATAGCCCGGCCTGGGTTTCCAGTACCGCGGCGGCGTCGGCGGACTGCTGCACCAGGGCAGCGTTTTGCTGGGTGGCGCGATCCATTTCGGCCACCGCTTCCCCCACCTGATCGATGCCACGGCTCTGCTCATCTGAAGCAGAAGCAATTTCCCCCATGATGTCGGTTACGCGGGTCACCGAGTTAACGATTTCCGACATGGTTTCACCCGCGCTTTCCACCAATGTCGACCCCACATCCACCCGATTCACCGAGTCGTCGATAAGCCCCTTGATTTCCTTCGCGGCCTGGGCGCTGCGCTGCGCCAGACTGCGGACTTCACCGGCCACCACCGCAAATCCCCGGCCCTGTTCACCGGCCCGTGCCGCTTCCACCGCTGCATTGAGCGCCAGGATATTGGTCTGGAAGGCAATACCGTCGATCACGCCGGTGATATCGGCGATTTTCTGCGAGCTGCCGGCAATTTCATGCATGGTCTTCACCACGTTATCCACCACCTTGCCGCCCTTTTGCGCGGTTTCGGAAGCGTTTAACGCCAGCTGTTTGGCCTGGCGCGCATTCTCGGCGTTCTGTTTTACCGTAGCGGTAAGCTGTTCCATGCTTGCGGCGGTTTGCTCGAGTGCGGAAGCCTGCTGTTCGGTACGGGAGGAAAGGGAGTTATTGCCGGCGACAATGCCGGTGGCGCCGCTGTAAATGGTGTTGGCGCTCAGGCGCACGGATTGTACCGTGCCGGCCAGCGATTGCTGCATATCCCGCAGGCTTTCCGCCAGTTTTCCCATCTCGTTACGGCTTTGCACTTCCAGCTCATGGGTTAAATCCCCATCGGCGATACCGCGGATATGCTTAATGAGATAATTCAGCGGATGCAGCAGAAGGCGGCGGATACCCAACCAAACCAGCAGGGAGATCAAAACCACCAAAACCAATACTCCCGCCAAAACGCTGATGGACTGGGTATAAGCCTGGTTGCTGCTGTCCACCGCATCGTTGTACAGCTGGATATTACCCGCCAGAAACCGGCTATAATAATCCTCGAATTTATTTTGCAGATCCTGCGTACTCTGGGCATTAAATGCATTGATATCGCCGCCGCTCAGGCTGGTATTCAGCGCAGCCAGCGCGGTATGCAGCAGGTCATATTGCTGCTTAAGCGACTTGAGCGTGCCTTCATCCTGCCCGGCAACCGGGGGCATAGCCGCAAAAGCGGCGAAGGTCTGTTCAGAGCGGGTCAGGGTTCCCTGGGCTTCCGTCAAGAGTTCGGTCACCGTCGGGCCGCTGCCCATCTTGTTGGCATCCAGCAGAAAACGTATGCCCGCGCGGTTCAAGGTATTGCGGGTTTGTATCAGCGCCACCCAGCTTGCGCTGAGAGAGGTTTGCTGCTTACGGATATTCTGATAGATATCAAAATACTGTTGATCTTTATTTAGCGAGCGATAAAACACGCCTCCCGATGAGATTTGCAATAAACCAAAAATGATCAATATAAGAACTAAGCCGGTAACAACTTTTATTCGGTTAAACATGCCTGAAGTCCCACTACACCTGGTGTTATTTTTATCGGCAGGGGGCAGGCAAACTTTATCGCTAATTGCATATACCCGTCATCTTTCACGCTGCAGCTGTGTTGGCTGCGCCCGCGCACCCCAGTCACTTAGTTATCTAAGCTCTTGGGGTGAGCGAGTTTGCCGCCTTGCTGCAGCGTGAAAGCTATAGGGTATATAAGCGCGCATGGGCGGATTCAGCCGATTCCGCCGGCGGGCAAACACTCAATGAGCGGCGGCGGTATCCACCAGCGCCATTTCCTCGCTGTTCAATAAACGTTCAATATCCACCAGAATCAGCATCCGTTCCCCCAGCGAGCCGAGACCGGTGAGATACTCGGTGGCCAGAGTAACGGCAAATTCCGGCGCCGGACGAATCTGATCGGCAGTGAGGGAGAGCACGTCCGAGACGCCGTCCACGACGATTCCCACTACCCGTTGGTTCAGGTTCAGTACAATAACTACCGTGTTGTCGTTATACAAAACGTCTGTTTGCGCGAATTTAATCCGCAAATCGAGAATCGGCACGATAACGCCGCGCAGATTGGTCACGCCTTTGATAAAGGCCGGCGTATTGGCGATACGCGTAACCTGATCGTAACCCCGGATCTCCTGGACCTTAAGTATATCTATGCCATATTCTTCATCGCCCAGGGTAAAGATCAGGAATTCCTGCCCTACGGTTTCCCCCGTCAGCGCGGTGACGTTTGCGAGTCCTGCCATGGTTTTCACCTTTTAATCAGTCGGCTATTCCCGTCATGCTTCAAGTTGCAGGTACGTTGGCTTTTCTCGCTCACCCCAGTCACTTACTTGAGTAAGCTCCCGGGGATTCGCTGCGTCGCCGCCTTCCTGCAACTCGAATTATTTAGGGTATAAATTTAAAAAATTAAGCAGCACCGGCCATCCGTTTATTACGGTTCAGGGCCTGTAATGCGGATACATCAATGATCAACGCCACGCTGCCGTCCCCCAGAATAGTGGCGGCAGAAATACCCGGTACCTTGCGGTAATTGCTTTCCAGGTTTTTCACCACCACCTGGTGCTGGCCGATTAACTGATCCACCAGCAGTGCGTAGCGACGACCCGCACTTTGCAAAATCACCACAATACCCTCGGTGGGGTCGGTTTTGGCGTCGGAAACATCAAACAAACGGTGCAGTTCAACCAAGGGCAGGTATTCCCCCCTGACCTGCAACACCTGCTCGCCGCCGGCCAGGGGATGCAAATCCTCCGCCTGCGGCTGCAGGGACTCCATCACCGTATTCAGCGGCAGGATAAAGACATCCTGATTGACCCGGACCGACATCCCGTCGAGGATGGCCAGGGTGAGCGGCAGCAGAATACGGATAGTGGTGCCCTTGCCCGCCTGGGACAAGATATCCACATGGCCGCCCATCGCTTGGATATTACGCTTCACCACGTCCATGCCGACGCCGCGCCCGGAAACGTCAGTGACCTGTTCAGCGGTGGAGAACCCCGGCGCGAAGATCAGCATGCCCACCTCCTCGTCGGTCATGCTGTCGCTCACCGCCATGCCCTGAGACAGCGCCTTGGCCAGAATTTTTTCCCGGTTCAGTCCGGCGCCGTCATCAATGACTTCGATGCAGATATTTCCCCCTTGATTCTCGGCGCGCAGCAACAGATTGCCGACGGGATTTTTACCCAGCCCGCTGCGGATATCGGGGGATTCAATACCGTGATCCAGGCTATTGCGCACCAGGTGGGTCAGGGGATCGATGATCCACTCAATCAGGCTCTTATCCAGCTCCGTGGAGCTGCCCTCAAGAGTTAGCAGTACCTGCTTATCCAGCTTGGCGGCCAGGTCGCGCACCAGCCGGGGGAACCGGCTGAAGACATATTCCATCGGCATCATACGGATGGACATTACCGATTCCTGCAAATCGCGGGCGTTGCGCTCCAGTTGGCCCATGCTGTTGAGCAAATCACTGTGGCGGGCCGGATCCAGATTGCCGGATCGCTGGGCGATCATCGACTGGGTTATAACCAGTTCCCCCACCAGATTGATGAGCTGATCCACCTTCTCCACCGCTACCCGAATACTGGTATCAGCCGGCTTTATGCGCGGCGCGGCAACGGCGGTGTCCGCCTGCCGGCCCGATTGCTGGGCCGCGGCATGGATTGGCGTCACGTTATCCCGGCTGCCGTCGCCTTCGCCGGCGGCAATGTTCGTTGGCGGATCCAGCGGCATAATAGTATCGGCCACCGTGTCGCCGGCAGCATCATTCATCACGGCGCCGCCGTGCTCGGGCAAGGATTCCGCCGTGTCGTTTTCAAGCCCGCCCGCGACGCTTACGGGTAAGTCCCCATCGTCCTCGGACGCAGTATTGCCGCCCTTCTCCGGCGTATCATCCGCGATAACGGCTTCATCGAAATGGATTTGTTCCGCATCCAGTACAAAGCAGAGCACCGCGCAGATATCGTCTTCGCTTACGGTGGTCTGCAGCGTGGCGCTCAGGCTGTCACCGGTTTGACCGTGCTCGAGCACGGTGCCCAGATTGCCCAGTTCATCGAGCATCAGGGGGATCTCGGTTTCCTTCAAGGCGCTCAAGCGAATATGCAGCACCGCGTCCGACGATATCAGCGCGCCAGGTTCCGCACCGCTTTTCGACCCGTCGTCAGCCGCCACGCCTTTGGCCTCCAAAGCCAGCTGGCGCAGCGCGGCGCAAATGTATTCAAAGCTCGCCGCATCCGGTTCCTGAGCCGTCTTGTAGGCATCTAGTTGATCCTGCATGATATCTTTGGTTTCCAAAAAGAGGTTAACGATTGCCGTGCTGAGGGCCATTTCACCCCGACGCGCCTCATCCAGCAGGTTTTCCAGTAAATGGGTCGTCTCCTGCAATACCGTAAAGCCGAACGTCCCCGCCCCGCCCTTGATGGAATGCGCCGCGCGGAATATCGCATTCAGCTGCTCGCTATCCGGATTTTCCGGATCCAGTATCAGCAGGTGCTGCTCCATATCCGCCAGCAGCTCGGCGGCCTCATCAAAAAATGTTTGGTAAAATGCGCTAATATCCATGCTCATGACATTACCCCTGCTGAATCACGTCCCTTAGGCCACAAGGCCGTCGGCGACGCTGTTATATCCTCGTTAGGCAGATGAACCCTGACTCCGTAGAGGGTACCTGACAATCTGTTGACCCGGGCACCTGAAGCGGAGGGCACCGGAGCGCTTTGGCGTTTGGCCGGCGCCGCCGGAAAAGCATTCGGTGCCGGGGGAATGTCCGTGGTTATCCTGGCGCGGGCCGCGGCCCGCGGATTCGCTGCCGGAACCGTCGGCTGGACCTGCGGCGCCGGCGGATTCGCTGCCGGAACCGTCGGCTGGACCTGCGGCGCCGGCGGATTCGCTGCCGGTGCCGGCGGCTGGGCCTGCGGCGCCGGCGGATTCGCTGCCGGTGCCGGCGGCTGGGCCTGCGGCGCCGGCGGATTCGCTGCCGGAACCGACGGCTGGGCCTGCGGCACCGGCGAATTCGCTGCCGGAACCAACGGCTGGGCCTGCGGCGCCGGCGAATTCGCTGCCGGAACCAACGGCTGGGCCTGCGGCGCCGGCGAATTCGCTGCCGGTGCCGATGGCTGGGTCTGCGGCGCCGGTGCATTGGCTGCCGGCGCCGGCGGCGGACCTGCGGTGCCGGTACATTGGCTTGCGTTGCCGGCGACGCGCCTCTGCGGGCATCGGCCGCTTCCTTGAGGGCCGGCTGCGCCGAGAGCTCTTTAGATCCGTTTACCTCTACCGCCGGGTTTTGCACATTTTCATGTTCGATCATCTCTTCCGTTTGCTTATTCAACACCACCAGGCTGATACGGCGATTTATCGCGGCATAAGGCTGTTTCGGCGCAATGCTCATGGTGGAAGACATCCCCACCACCCGCAGAATTTTCCCCTCGGCCAACCCGCCGGAAATCAGTTCACGCCTTGAAGCGTTAGCGCGGTCGGCAGACAATTCCCAGTTGCTGTAACCCCGCTCGCCGTTAGCGTAAGGGGCGGCATCGGTATGGCCGGAAATGCTGATTTTATTAGGAATATCATTAAGAATGGGGGCAATGCCGCGCAATACATCGCGCATATAGGGCTCTACCAATGCGCTGCCGGTTTCAAACATCGGCCGGTTCTGACTGTCCAGAATCTGTATCTGCAATCCCTCTTGCACCATGTTAATCAGCAATTGAGGCCGCAACACCCGCAGGCGCGGATCGGATTCGATAAGTTGATCAAGCCGTTCACGCAGGTGATTGAGCCGCTTCTTTTCCAATTTTTCCATCAGATTATCGAGACTCTTGTGCACATCCCCCTGCTGGCGGGTCGGATCGTCGCCACCGCCCGGAATCGGGCTGCTGTCCGTACTGCTTCGCGGGCCGCCGGTCAAGGCCACATTAAGCGGCGTACGAAAATACTCGGCTATGGTGGTCAATTCCTGCGGACTGGCGATGGACAACAGCCACATCACCAGGAAAAACGCCATCATGGCGGTCATAAAATCGGCGTAGGCAATCTTCCAGGCCCCGCCATGCTGCGCTTGGCCAGGGGACGACCGGCGTTTGCGTATCACCACTACCGGCTGGTTCTTCATGCATCTTCTTCCGCCGCAGCCTTCACCGGCTCTCTGGCATGCCTGACGTGTTCCTCAAGTTCGGTAAACGAAGGACGTTCCGCGGAATAAAGCGTTTTGCGTCCGAACTCCACCGCAATCTGCGGCGCATAGCCATGTATACTGGAGAGCAAGGTAATCTTGATGCATTGCATCATTTTGGTGGTTTCAGCGCGTTTTTGCCGTAATAACGACGCCAGGGGCGAAATAAAACCATAAGACAGCAAAATGCCCAAAAACGTCCCCACCATCGCCTGGGCGATTAACGCACCCAGTTCAATGGCCGAACGATCGGCCGAGGCCAGCGCATGCACCACGCCCAGCACGGCGGCAACGATACCGAACGCCGGTAGCGAATCCCCCATCTGTCCGAGGCTCCCGGCCGGAATCTCGCACTCATGCTCATAGGTCTCGATTTCCTCATCCATCAGCGATTCGATTTCAAAGGCGTTCATATTGCCGCCAATCATCAGCCGCAAATAATCAGTAAGGAAATCAACCAGTAGATTATCCATCAGAATACGCGGATAGCGCTTGAATATTTCACTGTTCTGCGGACTGTCGATATCGAATTCCAACGCCAACATTCCTTGCTGACGCGATTTCGCCATCAATCGGAACAGCAGCGCCATGAGATCCATGTAAAGAGATTTATTGTATTTTGAGCCGCGGAAAAGGAGCGGAAGGGCATGAAACGTTGATTTGATCGCTTTCCCATTGTTACCGACGATAAACGAGCCGATTCCCGAGCCTGCGATAATCAAACATTCGGAAGGTTGATATAGCGCGCCCAAATGACCGCCAACCAAGGCATAACCGCCAAACACCGCGGCAATGACGACTAAGTATCCCAATATCACTAACACGCCTGATCCCCCGGTAAAAAGATGTCGGCTAACACGTAGTCAAATCGGCCGGAACCGAAAGACGTTAACCATGGCGACCTCCTTCCGAGGCGACGCCATGAGTGTTGTCATCCAGGGAAAACGACCCGTTCAGACCGCGCGTATTGCCGGTTCATCCAGCAGCTTGGGGTTAATATCGGCCGTGCTCGGCAAAAGTTTACGTCTTTTTACTGCTCGTGAAGGGGGCTGGCATAAACTGCAGACAAACCCGTATTCTGGTTGGTGGGCATAGGTGATGAAATGGCCATGGCAATGACTGCATGGCGTCAACTGCAGCATTCCGCTATCGACAAATCTTACCAGCGTCCAGGCACGGGTCAGCGCCAGCAGCGGCACTTCACCGTCCGCTTGCGGACATTGTTCCAAATACAGGCGGTAGGCGCCAATGACAGCTTCGACGCCGAGTGACTGACCATTCTGCACCAGAACCTGATAGATATTATAAAACATGGAAGAATGGATATTTTGCTCCCATGTCATGAACCAATCCGTTGAAAACGGTAACATTCCCTTGGGCGGCGGGCTCCCGCGCAGTTCTTTATACAATTTGATTAACCGACCGCGACTCAGCTGCGTCTCGCTTTCCAGCATTTGCAATCTTGCCCCCAGCGTTATCAACTCCATTGCAAGCTGGATATCTTTCGCCTCTTGCACAATACTTTTTCCGACCATCGCTAAGCCCTTTTTTCGGCATTTGACTTTCTTTCGAGGCCAGCCGTTCTTGTAATTGGCTCGATAATAAAATACCGGTATGTATTTGCTGCAATTCGTCCACTCGCGAATCTTGCGTGAGCTGTGTTATGGTTTGATGATCGTTAAAGCGGAACAGGCATAATAACTGATTCGTTTCAGCCAATTTGACCATTTGCGGCAAAGTCAATTGCAGTAATACATCCGCCATTCTTTCATCTATACCCAAACGGAACATAGCTGATGCTTTTTCTTGATTGATTAGTCGTTGCGCTAATAAAAGATACGATAAATTAATATCGTAAACATGCTTGCGTATTTCACTCGTATTCATTTTCCCATCCTCTAGACTATGTTTAAAAACATAACTTGGGTGATAAAATATCGCCCGGTATCCGGGGATCTTTCCCTGGGTGGCTAATGAAAATCAGCGGTACCAGACGATGATTTAATTATCCGGCAAGCCCAACGGCCAATTTTTAAAGCCAAACCGTTAATAGTCTTCCGAATAAGTTTGCCCACAATCGTCCTGGTTCATTAGGGTTTCTTCCTGAAACATATTTACAATTTAGTGAGATTATTCCTAATAGCGCCGCAACTCTAACGCTGAATCCGTCGTTCATACAATCTACCCCCAGGCAAATTTTAGATAAAGTGTGATCTACATCACAGAAAATGAGTTCACTTGATCAGAATTGCTACTGGTCAGACATGATGGGTGATTAAAAATAAGCACACGACCGGTTTAAATGATAATAATTATCATTTACAATGATTTCCTCAGCGCTTTATGCCAAATTGACGCAAAATGACAGAATATCATTCCTTTATTCAAATTCTCGGCCTAAAATATGTTGTTAAAATGAATTCCCAGCAGATATGCTGTTTATGGCTGATTTCTACTTTGAATGCATCAATAACATTCATGAAACATATGCTTACGGGCGACAGGAATTGCCCACTGAGAGTTGTACATTTTTTAACCGAATTACCAAAAAACGTTAAGACTGTTCATATTCAATCATTATGGTGAAATCAATGGTAAATCAGTGTGTGGAGATAGCGGAGGCGTAATGAATACCACGGCAGAAATTAGCTGTGTCACTCTATCATCGGCGTTGATAACCAAAACTTGAGTCAAAAATTGATCAATATTTTAGCAGCGGACAGACAGAAAATTTAATTTAGCTTAATTCTTATACCAAAGACGGAATAAAAGAAGGCCTATCGATTGAAATGCGTCAATAGGAGCAAATCCTTGTCATTACTCAACAACCGGATATGGATTTATTGGCTAAAGCTTCCCGGAAGCCGGTATGAACGGTATTACAGCGCCTGGAAATGAACACGTAGGCTATGCAGTGAGGGGAATCATTTTACCTTGCCACAGGCGCCCGGCGGATACGGCGCATACCGCCGTCCTGTAGCCACAGGACGGACGGCACACGGCGAGAAAGCCTCTTTATATAGAAGACACTTTATGCAGGTTTAGGCAGCGACCCTTCTTTCAGCGGCTGCTGTCCGGGCTCAAGCTGGTGCGGTACGGCTTTCAAATCATTCAGGAAGGATTTACGCCAATGGACGATATCATTCTTGGTAATGACGTCCATCATCGCCTTATAGCGTTCGATTCTTTCCGCCTGCGGCATACGGAGCGCTTTATCAAGGGCGGAGGCGACACCGTCGCGATCGTAAGGGTTGACCAGCAAGGCCGACGTCAATTCGTTGGCCGCGCCGGCGAAGCGGGATAAAATCAATACCCCGGGATCGGCGGGGTTCTGGGAGGCCACATACTCTTTCGCCACCAGATTCATGCCGTCGCGTAAAGGCGTCACCAGTCCGACATCGCAATGCCGAAAAATTTTCATCAGCAGGCTGCGCTCATAATGCTGATTCAGGTAAAACAGGGGGGTCCACTCCAGGGTGGAGAAATGACCGTTAATGCGCCCTGCTTCCATCTCCAGCTCGTGGCGGATATCCTGATAGGCTTGAACGTCGCCCCGGGAAGTCGGCGCAATTTGGAAGTAGCGTATGTTGCCTCGATGCTGAGGATAATTTTCCAGCAGGGTTTCGTAAGCCTGGAATCGCTCCGGCAGGCCCTTCGAGTAGTCAAGCCTGTCGACGCTGATAATCAGCTGCCCGTTGAGCTTATCCCGCAAATGGGCCAGTTTGGGCGGCAGCCGCCCTTCCGCCAGTTCGCGAATACTGTCCGGCTCGACGCCGATGGGATAAACGCGGACAGTAACAAATTTCCCGTATGCGGAAAATTGATCTTCCCCAAGTTCTTCCACGTCGGTCACTAACGATAAATTTTCAATAAATGCCAAACGATCGGTTTCGGCCTGGAAACCAATCAGGTCATATTCGCATAACATTTCGAGTAATTCTTTACGCGGCGGCAGCGCATTGAATATTTCCGAGGTTGGAAAAGGGATGTGCAGGAAAAAGCCGATACGATTGGTCATGCCTAATTTGCGGCACGCGGCGGCAAAGGGTAATAAATGATAATCATGGATCCATAAGATATCATCTTTTTTAACCAAAGGTTTTAAACGTCTTGCCAATTTTTCATTAACATGGCAATAACCATCGTAATCCTCCCGCTGATATTGCACCAGATCGAGACGGTAATGGAAAGCAGGCCAAATCACCGTATTGGAGAAATTCAAATAATACTGATCGTATTCACTCTGCTTGAGACTAAAAGCGGCAAACGAGATATTATCCTGTTGATGATGTTCCAGCGGGAGTTCCTCCTCGCTGATATTCCCATCCCAGCCGAACCACAAACCGCCGGCGTCCTTTAATGAATCCATAATGCCAACAGCAAGTCCGCCCGCACTTTCTTTTTTGCCTTCCATGGCGGCAATGCGATTTGAAACGACCACTAAGCGACTCATAAATCCTCCCCAACCGAGATGATGGTTTTAATAGATTGACTCTCTTGTTGTTTTGCCAATGACAACAGCCATTGATGGACTTGGCCAACATCATCCAAATGATATCGCGCGGTGGTTTCTCCTGGCCCTACCTTGATGGAAACGCCGCCAAGGGCGTTAACCTGCGAAAAACCGGCTTCGTCAGTGAGATCGTCGCCGATAAAAAGCGGTGTTCGGCCGGCAAAAGGCGCTTCGTGCATAAAAGCGTGAATGGCGGCGCCTTTATCAACACCGCGGGGTTTAAGTTCGACCACGCATTTTCCCGGCTGCAAGGCGAGTTCCGGGTAGCGTTGGGTAAAGGTTTCAGCCAGAGCCAGTATCTCATCGGCATAAGCCTCAGCCTGCCGATAGTGCAACGCATATGCCATGCCTTTTCCTTCCACATGGCACCCGGGATAGGCGGCAATGGCCACGTTAAGTTCCGTACCGAGCGTTGCCATTAACGCCGGCGATAATTCGGTCCGATGGATATGCCCCCGTGCATCCCGCCGTTCAGCGCCGTGCACTCCCGCGGCGGGACACTTCAGCGGCGCGCACAGCGCATCCAGCTCTTCCAAGGCGCGGCCGGAGACCAGCGCTACGGCCCCGCCCGTTAAAGAGAGAAGTTCCATCAATGCCTGCTTGATATCGTTGGGAATGGACACCCACTCAGGCCGTTTTTCGATACCGGCGAGCGTGCCGTCCAAATCAAAAAATAGCGCAAATGATTTCAGGGGGATCGGGGGTAATGGTTCACTGTCAGTCATACCTTTTATCCTCGTTTAAAACCGCAAGCGAACAGCGTGCCAAACGCCTCGCGAACAAGCGGACAGCGCTGGTGCACCTCGCTGGATAAGCGCGCAGCGCTATAGGCGCTTCGCAGATTAATTATTGGCGCGCTATCGTTTTATGCAAACAGCCCGACGGAGATAGGTGAAAAGGTAAGCGGGTAACAAAGGAGTACACATGATAAGGGAGTGAATTCTGATAATCGTCATTCTCCTTGAAACAGCGCCGTCATGACGCGAAGCCAGCTTTGAAACCGCTTTCTATCCCGCCTATCCCTCGGACGGCTAAAGACATTAGTTAGTATAGACAATAATGTAGGGTATGTCATAAATCCCCGCCCTTCACCTTTTAAGCCATCCGGATACTTCAATAATTCCGATAAGTCCACACAGTTTGTGCCACTTAGCACAGATGATTTGTATGCTATCCACGCTTTAAAAGGAAAAAGATGTTTAAAATTTTGTCATTTTATTTACATATCTGCGTAATAATTAGCCTATGTGGATGTTTATTGAGCAATGGTAAATGATTATCAATACCGTTTGATATGCATTCTTCATTAATAAATTGATAAATTTAAAAAACATCCTGTCAAAAGCGTTACAAGCGATTTCCGTTGGACAGATATGTAAAGAAAAGCCCATCTAAAAAGATGAATTTTTCTTATGTTTAGTTAGATAATTTTATAATATGATTGCATATAAAATCTGCTTGCCTTTACATGAAAAGCGCACGGCTTGATAATTTTCTCGACCCCCTGCCGTCATGAAGAGGTAGCAAAGGGTAAGTTTCTAAAAGCGCCCACTTCAGACTTAAGTCAAATTTATAGATCTTCTTTTGGGAGACTGATCCCAAAAATGTCGTTGAACTCGCTTATAGATTGTTGATAAAACATTGGCTAACTGTGACGCTTTATGAAATTTTCAGGCCAGAGAGAAGCATTTTATCGTTGATTAAAACAGATAAACGAATTTAAATGAGGGTGCGCTATGCCAACGATCATCATGGATTCATGCAGCTATACCCGCCTCGGTCTAACGGGTTTTCTAACCGATACCGGCGTAAAAAGCGAAATATCAACACGGTAAACGACTTCAGCCAGTTGCAAAGCAAATGTGCTCGTATCAAGCCCGATGTGGTTTTGTTAACGAAGAGTGTTTTATTAACGAGCCTGACGCCACGGAAAGATCAAAGGGTCATCACCCAGCATCCCGACACGCTGTTTTTCATCTTTATGGCCATGACCAATATTCATTTTGAAGATTTTCTTTTGTGCGCAAGAACTTGATTATCACCTCCAAGTCCATCAAACCCGAGACGCTGAACTCGCTGATCCTGGGCTGCAGCAAGAACAAAGCGGCGGACAATTCCCATAAATCCCGCTGGATCTCAACCCGGTCCGTTTAAGTCAAACCGAGTCAAATATGTTGCGGATGTGGATGTCCGGCCACGATACCATCCAGATTTCCGACAGTATGCAAATCAAAGCCAAAACGGTCTCTTCCCATAAAGGCAATATCAAACGGAAAATCAAGACGCATAACAAACAGGTCATCTATCACGTGGTCAGGTTAACCGATACCGTCACCAGCGGCATCTATGTCAATGTACGATAGAGTGCGCCATGACTACCGCTGGCCGATGGGAACTGAAAAAAAACCGGTATCCTGTTTAACATGATACCGGCCCGTTGTCTTTCCACCTCTTTGCCCTGGTGATCAGGGCGCAGGGGAATCCGTTCAGGCATCTCCTGCCAGCTGCTCCACAAAAATGCCATCTGGATGGCTGGTTTCATTGAAAAACCAGATCCCGGTGGGATAATCATCCAACGCCACAAGATACATGGTCCCCTCGCTGAACTCTTCAATGGCCAGGATGGTTCCTTTTCTGCGCGGTCCGCCGTCGGTTTTGACCGACACCCGATCATGTAATTTCATGACTTACCTCATAATATGCCAAGTTAATAGTTTAGTACAAAAGGCCCCGAGCGGTCAGCCGGTGATGGCTTTATACCTGTAAATTCCCGCTTTTTGGCAAAACGGAGATCTCACGCGCAGCGGTCATGCGCCTGCGAGCCTAGGCGCTATACTTAATAAAGGGAACAATAGGCAAAAATGACAGCTAAGATGAGGAAAATACCATGCCTTTCGCGAAAGAGTATAACCAACATTTGCAGCGGGAAATCAGCATTGATGTGGATTCATTGCTTAAAGCGGTAAGAGAGGCCGCCGGCCATGATGTGCATGAGCACCAAAGCAACGATCACGCCCATATGGTGACGGCTGAAGGTAAACGTTATAACAACTATGGCGCATTGGCCGAAGCCTACCATCTGGACATCCGCAACTATACCGTCACGGAAGTTAACCGTTAGCGGTCACCTATGCCCGCTTGCGCCAGGCAACCATGCCCTGGGCAAAAAAATCCCCGGCAAAAAGCTCCGGGGAAACTGCCCGCCGTGCGGGATGATTTTAAAGTTCGTTACACAAGGAAATCAGATTGCTTTTAATAATAATCAGCCAAGAGGGATTGGCAAGTTTGATTACGCCAGCTACTGAATCGTTTAAGGCTACCACTGGAGCGGCAAACGGGAATCAACCTGGCGGAAAGAAAATAAAATACATGTATATCAATGTATAACATTCCCACCATTCTGATTTTTTTCGGTTATCATCCTGAATAATCATACCGCTCAGGCAATTTATAATTAGGATTTTTCCCAATATTGATTAGATAAAATACAGTATTTCCCAAGCGTCAGGCAAGAAACGTGACCGGCCCGGCATAATCTCCCATAGTATAGCGAAGCATCGTATATACTCATGAGTAATAGAGGTGACAGAAAGATTGTCACTATTGACGGACAAGGCGGACTCAAAATGCCCAGCTTACAAGATCCCTTATTAGTCGTGACCGATTTGGATGGTTCGTTGCTTGACCATCATACCTATAGCTGGCAAGCCGCCGAGGGCTGGCTGGAAAAACTCAAGGCCCACCACATCCCGGTGGTTATCTGCTCAAGCAAGACCTCGGCGGAAATAAAAACGCTGCAAACAGGCATGGGCCTGGAAGGCGCGCCTTTTATCGCTGAAAACGGCGCTCTGCTGCATGCCGGCGCCTTAGGACAAGGGCAACAGCCCGACGAACCGGTAACCACCATATTGGGGCAAGATTATGCCGCCATCAGGGAGGCGCTGGAAACGCTGCGCCGATCCCATGGATTTAAATTTTTTGGCTTCGGCGACGTTAATGAACAATTGATTGGAGAATGGACCGGTCTGGCTCCCCACGATGCGCTCCTGGCTCAGCAGCGCCAGGCCTCGGAAGCATTGATCTGGCGCGATAGTGACGAAAGGATGACCGAATTCGTCCAGGAGCTTGAAGCCCGGTCCCTGGCGCTGATTCAAGGCGGACGCTTTTACCATGTGTTGTCAAAAGGCAGCAACAAAGGCGCCGCGGTACGCTGGCTATTGAGTCTGTTTCGCCGGAATGACGGACGCCCATGGCAATCATTGGGTTTGGGAGACGGCCCTAATGACGTCTTGATGCTGCAGGCGGTGGACTATGCGGTTATTATCCGCGGTTACAGCAAAACCCCGCTGGATCTTGGCCCATCACAAAAAAATGTCTACAGAACCGCTGCCTATGGCCCCGAAGGCTGGAGCGAAGGATTGGAACATTTTATCACTTCAGACGGATTGGGGTGATTGACAATAATTCAAAAGAAATTTTTATGATTGGGGAGAATATTTATGAGTGATTTTCATCAAAATGGGATCATTGCAAATTTTCATAATCTATCGGATCGCAACGTCACCGAGTTGGAAACCGAACTGATTGGATTTTCCAAAAAACGCAAAATGGGATTGATACTCCCCTCGCTGTTTTCAGAGCTGGAAGGTCCGGCCTTGGCCAACATTATCGATGAGATCGCAAAAGTACCCTATCTGGAAGAAATAGTTATCGGGCTTGATCGCGCCGACCGCGATCAGTTCCTCTATGCCCGTGATTTTTTTTCCCGGTTGCCTCAGCATCATCGTATCCTGTGGAATGACGGCCCGCGTTTAAAAGCCATTGACGCCGAGCTTGAAAAAGAGGGCCTTTCTCCCACCGAACCGGGAAAAGGCAGGAACGTCTGGTTTTGCACCGGCTACACTCTGGCCTCGGATCGTACCCTGGCGGTGGCATTGCACGATTGCGATATAGTCACCTACGAACGAGGCATGCTGGCCCGTTTGCTTTATCCGGTCGTGCATCCCAAATTCAGCTATGAATTCTGCAAAGGATTCTATGCCCGGGTGGCCAACGGCAAAATGAACGGCAGGGTGGTAAGGCTACTGGTGGGTCCGTTATTGCGTTCCCTGGAGAATGTCTACGGCCAGTCGCCCTATCTCGATTATCTCAATAGTTTTCGTTATCCCTTGTCAGGTGAGTTTGCCATGCGTACCCGGGTTATGCATGACATGAAAATTCCCGGCGACTGGGGATTGGAAATCGGCCTGCTGTCGGAGATCTATCGCAACTATTCACCGAACCATATTTGCCAGGTTGAAATCGCCGATAACTACGACCATAAACACCAGCCCCTGGCGGAAGAGGATGGCTCGGGCGGGTTGAAACGCATGAGCAACGATATTATCCAGTCGCTGTACCGTAAGCTGGCCACCATGGGAGTCAATCTCACCAGCGATTCATTCCGGGTGCTAAAAGCCACCTATTACCGCAATGCTCTCGATATTCTGGAATTCTATCACCATGATGCCATTATGAACGGGCTCAAGTTTGATCAGCACAGCGAGGAAGCGGCGGTGGAATTATTCATGCAATGTATTCTGGATGCGGGACAGGCGTTTATCGAACGGCCCAACGATAAGCCCTTTATTCCCAGTTGGAGCCGGGTGCAATCCGCCTTTCCCGATATTATGCAACGCATCTACGACGCAGTGGAAGAAGACAACAAAGGGGATGTCTGACCCCGGAAGGCACAGGCGCGACATTATAGGGCTGGCGGCTGCGCCGCTGTCGTAAATCACTCCCCTGCCGGGCGGGGGATATTCCCCACGGTGAGTTCGTGATGCCATTGAAAAAGACGATGTTTTAACTTGCTCCTGACGGGATGACCTTTAGAATGAACGTCTCTCTCTTCAGTAGCCGCTATAGCGGAAAGTGCCGATATGCGCGAACTTAAACCCAATGAACCTCTGGCGGCGGCCCTCGCCGGCTGGATAGAGGATCATCTGGACCGCGATATAGCCCTGCCGGAATTGGCGGAACGGTCCGGCTATTCGGTCTGGCATATGCAAAGCGTGTTCCGTGCCACCACCGGTATCGCCGTTGGCCGCTATATACGGGAACGTAAACTGACCGAGGCCGTGCTGCGTTTGCGCAATACCGATCACCGTATAATTGACATAGCGCTGGATTATGGATTTAATTCACAATCTCAATTTACTACCTTGTTCAAAAATATTTTGGCGTGACGCCTCAAATGTGCCGTAATGATCCTTCATTACCCCTTAACTTAACTCCCCGCTTCGTTTCAATGATCTAAAAGTAAATAACTTATGTTATTTACTTTAGTTATATAGTTTTTGACTGATCCTCTTTAGCTTTTACGGCAATCATATTATAAATCAATATAATCAATCAGCTAACCACCATTGTTCAGTTTTGTGTTTTGATCAAGCAAGAAATTATTAAAATTAATGATATAAAACAGCACAAACCTCACGAGGTCCTATAGTAATTCTGAAAATTTGGCGTAGTATACCCTGATATCTCCAATTTCCTGGTGTAACTTAAGCAATTATTCGCCCGCGTTTTTAGCGGGCCTTTTGTGTTGCCTAGATATGATCGGCTACCCAAGGTCAAGAGCGCTTTTATCTGGTGATATTAATGTCTCCGGTGGGCAAACGTTAAATCTTGCAGCCTTCACAATCCTCTTCTTCTGCCGGCGGTTCCGGTATTGCCTGCGCTTTTTCTGGCGTTTTCTTCCGCTACGGCCAATTCGGCATCAATATCAAATTCAAATACGTCGTCATTCATGGCTTCAAGTCTCCTTTTCAACTGTCGGTACAGTATAACGACTTTATGGGTAAAGAGACACAATCATGGCCTTTGGCGGAGCAAGAAAGGCGCCGCGATCGAGGGTCTTGAGTTGAGTGAAAGCGCCGCGTTCAGTACGACGGCGGCCCGTCGGGCCAAAAAAACCCCGCATGGCGGGGTTTGGGCAGCAAAAAAATCAGACTATATTTCAAGCCCCTTTTTGCTCTTTTTATCTGCCCGTTTTTCCTTCAGTGTTTTCTCCGGCTTCTTCTTGGCTGACTTATCCTTACCTCTACTCATAAACGCCTCGCTTATTTGTCAGATTAGGTGGTTAGTCCAAAAGGCTCCCCGATAACACCTGGGTACTCTAGAGTTACCAAACCTGGGGACGAATTGCAAGCCGGCTGTACGTCTCGTCAGTCCGCCGCCTTTGGATGTGCCGCCAGCCAGTCCCGCATGGTCTTGATCTCCCCTTTCTGCGCTTTAATCACATTCTCCGCCAACTGCCGCATATGAGGATCTTTACCGTATTGCAATTCGGTTTGCGCCATTTCAATAGCGCCCTGATGATGAGGAATCATGCCCTGGGCGAAGGCAACGTCCGGATCGCTTGCTTTCACCCCCTCAGCCATCTTAGCGTGCATGTCTTTCATTGAATTCATATAAGACTGGCTGGCGGGACTTAATCCCTGCGCGTTATCCATCTTCATGCCGGCCATGTTATCGTCGGCCACGGCGACCTGCGCCACCAGGGGGAACAAGATAGCCATTAACGATCCGACCATGCTTTTTCTCATGATTTTCTCCTGTTTATTGTCTAATACCGCATGCTCCGAACACCAAGGCGTCCGCTATGGCGGCATCCCGCATCACAACATCCGCTTGATTTCGCCTTAAGAACCATAGCCTAACGCAACGCCGGCCGGGTAACGTCGATCCGGCGACAATTCAACGCTTCTCCGGCTGCGTATCCGTTGCCTGAATAATAAATGGCCTGAATTGCGGCGACATCCAGGTCTCAAATCCCGTCTCGGTTTTAGTGATGAGATACACCGCCAATCCCTGCTGTTCCGCCAGTGCCTTTGCCTTTTCAGTGCCAAGCACCATCAGGCCTGTATCCCAGCCATCGGCCTCCATCGCGGTGGTGGCGATAACGGTCGCGGACACCAATTTATGATCAATGGGCCTCCCGGTGGCGGGATCGATAATATGGGACAACCGTTTACCCTGTAATTCATAGTAATTACGATAACTGCCTGAGGTGCTGATGCCGTGCCCCTGTAAATCCACAACGGCCTGTGCATCCACCTCGCGATCGGTGGGCTTTTGAATGGCCACCCGCCAGGGTTTATCCTGTGGCGACAGCCCCCGGGAAATTACCGCCCCGCCCACCGAGACCAGATAGCGGGTGATGCCCCGGCGTTCCATCACAGCCGCGAGATGATCGGTGGCATATCCCTCACCCAGCGTTGAAAGGTCAACGTACAGGTCCGGCAAATCTTTTTGCAGCCATTGTCCGCTTACCTCTTCGGTCAGACGGAGATGA
Source organism: Sodalis ligni (assembly GCF_016865525.2). Classification (NCBI taxonomy): domain Bacteria; kingdom Pseudomonadati; phylum Pseudomonadota; class Gammaproteobacteria; order Enterobacterales; family Bruguierivoracaceae; genus Sodalis; species Sodalis ligni. The sequence goes on from NZ_CP075169.1 coordinate 3,589,452, forward strand.
TGCAGCCCCACCCGCGCCCGCGCGCTGTCGATCTGGGCCTGGGTCGGCATCAACACCGGCTGTTTATCCGGCCCGAACCCCCAAAGATTAACCAAGGGACCCACGGTGATATCCATTGCCCCGCCGGTTTTGGCGCCAATGCGCAGCGCGGTGGCTATCAGGTCGGCCATAGCGGCGGAAATCGGCTGCGGCGCGGTACCATTATAGTGATTAAATCGCGACAACACCGAATCCTGTCGGTAAGTAGACAATTCATGATTGTCCTGTTCCAACACCTGGCTTATCTGCTCCTTCAATCCCACCAGCGCGTCCGCCGGCGGCGAAGCCAACGTAACCCGATAAAACGTACCCATGGTTTTCCCTTCCGCCATCCAGGCCTGATTGTCCGCCGAGGGCGGCGAGGGTTTATCGCAGCCGGCCAATAACATCACCGCGCCGGTTATAATCACCGCATACTTGTTCATTGTTCTTCCCTATTGTAAAAATCCACATCAGGCCATGCAGCCAGCACCCTATTATTACCTATTATGGGCTTTGCAAAAATCAGACCGATCCGCCTAAAGGCACAGCGGAGTCGCAGCGAGCGGAACGAAGAAGGGATGCGCGGAGCAAAAGCGGCAGGCTGACGGGGAAATAACGGGGTCACCGGACTTGCCAGGCACGGTGAAGGCAAAGGAGTATGCTTGAGATAAGGACCATCACTAACCCAAGCGTATGCCGCCCCGGGATGATGAGGTTACGACAGGTCGGAGTGAGACCCGCCCTGGGCATAATTAAACATTCGCTGCACGATTTCATCTGCGCCTTTGATAATTTCCGACAGATTCTTGTCGCTGCGGTTGACCGCCTGTGAATAGGCAATTTCATGCGCCTCATCCACCATGCTGATAATACGGCCGCGTGTTTCAGCATCCAGATTACCCAAAATAGTGGTGATCACTACCTGGTAGGCATGGGACGTTACGGTTAACTGCCGTTCGCGGGCCTCCAATACTTTAATGCGTTCGAGCAGTGCTAGATAGTGCGGATCATTATCCATCTCGGCTTCCCCCTGGTAGAGCCGGCGCCGGCACGAGGCAATGTATGCATATGCATCACGCCGGCTAAAAAACTGAGTATACAACAAATGCCCGATACAGAGATCGCGGGGGAGCGAAGCGCGGGTGAGGACTGAATAACTGTCGTGACAGGTCACGACAGTTTATCGGGTGGAACCATCAATTAAGAGTGGTTGCCGCTATTGCTGCTTTTACCGCCTTTTTACCGGCTTCTGACGCCTTTTCCGGGTTGTTTTAAAACCCCGCTGCCGCTGTGCTGACCGCCTTTTTACCCGCTTCAGATGCTTTTGTTTATCGTCCGCAAAATTACCAGAACCTTTACGTTGATCTGCCATGTAAACCTCCAAACGTGAATGTCGAAATCAATAAATTGATATTTCACTAGGTCTTTTGCCAAGACATTGAAGAAGCGTGATGTTATGCCTCTCAACGCTTTTATCCTAGAACATGATTCTTATTATTGCCAAAGTGATTCTCAACCTAATTCTCATTTAAAACGAAAAACCAGCCAATCATCTATTACCTTGCGTCATTTACCTTTATAGATTAATTTATAACGCATTGAAGAATATATATTTTAATACACTCAAGAATCTAATTTTTAACTGCAATATTCAATTAAATAATTTAACCCTTTGATTATAATGATTTATTAACCACTATTGCAAGATAACGGAAATAATCGGCAAAACCCACAATCAGTCAATAACTTATTATTCTTTATTCAATAGTGTATTAAGTATATTGATAATGAATGGCGTTAGCATGGCTTAAAAATGCCTGCGTTGAGCAGGCATTGTGGATAAGGTGGTTTTAAAGACCGGCTGGTCTGGGCACTTCGAGATATTGGCCGTTAATATCGCGACGATAATAATGTCCTTGATTGACATAATATCTTTCGCCATTCATATCCAATACCGTCATATTGCCGGGTCCGGAAACGTAAGCCTGCGGCGCGGGCACTACGGCCGGTGGATTGACTACCACATACTCATTGTTCTGGCGTTGATAATAAACCCCGTCCAACACATAATAGGTCAGACCCGCTGCTAATATGGTCGCCGCCACCCCAGGCAAAACCAAACCTTTCGCCATAGTGAGGCCGGCCACCCATCCAGCCATGAGGGCCGTAATGATACGGATAATGACCGCCGTGCCAGCCGGGCGCGGCAAAACCGGCTACCGGCATAACCAGGCTAAGGGAAAATAAAGAATCAGAACTTTTTCATCATAATTTACCTATTAAGACTCTCACCTATTAATACATGCCGATGCTTTCATAACAGACCTTCTCAGACCATTATGCAAGACCATTTACGCATCTTTTGTCGGGTTTAACGAAATCCTTACCTATACGTAAAAGTGTATTGCAAATCAATACCATCCCTGTGTTTCATCCTCATTGAAAGCGGTAAACACGCGGCATTCCTTTGCCCCGGCTTTATCTGAATTTTAGTCGATAGCGAAGCTTTGCGGATATAAAAGCCTGAACAAAACCATGACTTTTCATTAGCAATTGTGAATGACGGAAGGTTGCCGTTGATATGCTAAGGTTTGGTAAAGTCTTGAAAGGTTGTGTAAACTTATAATATATATGAATATTATTGACATAATAATTAATCATTATGATTTGATGCATTGAAGGCCAGATGTTATTTTGCCATTACCCTCTCGCTCCAGAGCGGGGTAATGTGATGTTGGACACCCACTTTTGTTTTGTGTGGGTGTTTTTGCCTGAAGACCGGGGTGTGGGGTTTCACTTCACCAGATTGTCGAGACGTTCATCGTCAATACCCGCCGGTTCAAGGTGGGCTGAAACTTCCGCCGCCGGGAAAAGTTTTCTCACCGCCGCTTCAGCGGCATCGCCGATTCATGGCCCACGTCGACGGTAAGCTGGCCGTCCACTTCCACATGTAATTCAACAAACACCCGGTCGCCGCCGTTACGGGTTCGGATATCATGGACACCCTGCACCCCTCGCAGCTCAGGGCGGCATCCCGAATGCGCCGCCGGTCCTTCACGTCCAGCTCCTGATCCAAAAGCTGGATAAGCGCGGAGAGCACCATGCCGCGGGCATTCCATAGCATATAGCAGGAAATGCCAAGCGCCCCCGCCGCATCGGAGCGCGCCCAGCCGAACAAGCCGTCCAGAACCAGCGCCGCCAGCACGGCGATATTGACGGCGATATCGGTGACATAATGCGCGCGATCGGCGGCTATGGCGGTGGAACCGGTCCTCTTGACCACAAACGTCTGCATGGTCACCAGTACGCCGGCGCAGAAAGTACTGCCGACTATGACCCAGATACCCAGGCCTTGCTGCGAAAGCGGCTGAGGATGGATCAGGCGTCCCACGGATTCAATACCCAGCACCAGCCCGGCCCCGGCAAGCAGCAGCGCCTGGACAAAGGCCGCCACCGCCTCAGCTTTGCCGTGGCCGTAGCGGTGCCCCTTGTCCGCCGGGCGCTGCGCATAATAAACCCCCGCCAGGGTGACGATGGATGCCATCACGTCAACCAAACCGTCCGCCGCGGAAGTCAGCATGGAAATGGAACCGGTAAGCAGCCATGCCCAGATTTAAATGCCCACGAGCATCAGCGCAACGCTAAGAGATATTAATGAGGCCAGGCGCGTGAGCTTTTTGCTTGGGAGATTAAACAGCATTGGCGAATCCCCAAGTATCAGTTTTAACATTCATATGTTTACCGATTAAATAGCACGCTGCGAAAGCGAATATATTGGATGAAATCCGCTGTTGCTAAAACAGCCAGCGAAGACATGTGAAGGATTTACATGGCCCAACTTCAACAAGGGTGCAATATATTATCAAAATCAATGTCTTTCAGTCTATGTAAATTTATCTGATGCCGGACGCACATCATAAACACGGATTCTCTTCGTCTTTTACCTCCTGCAGATCGTTTATGGCAAAAGTGACCACCCCGAAAATCACCAGCTCTCCCTCCTCCAGATCGATGGTGGTGATTTCGCTGCGTTTTCCCAGGCTTTCCAATGCGGGCAACGGAAACAAACGCAGGCGCCGAATCACATAAGCCCCGTCGATCACCGCAACAACGATACTGCCATGGGCCGCTTTTACCGCCGCATCCACCACCAGGATCGCGCCGTGCAAAATGCCCACCGCCATGCAGCCCTCCTCTACCCGCACCAGATAGGTCGAGGCTGGACGGAGAATACAGGTTTTGTCCAGGCTGATCCTGCTATCAATATAATCCTGTGCCGGAGAAGGGAAGCCCATGGTCAAACACCTTAATACTGATTTTTTATACAGTATAAACACGGTTGCCCAGCCTGTGAAGGGTTCTTTGGCGGTAAAAGTATAGCCGACTGATCCAGCGGATAAAATTATGGCCCGGTGCAGGGCAGGCCGATGCCGCCGAGCGAAGGCTATCATTTATGTACATCCAACCGCACCGTGCCGCAGCGTTTCGCTTAAGCGCGGCACACTTTAAAAAAAACCGGACTATAATTGCTTCATTAATCAAGATATTTAATCAATCCTCTAATCCGTCTAAGGAAGAAATGAGCTTATGAACCGGTTATGGATATCAGCTCCGGCGATTTTATTGCTGATTTCCGGCTGTTCGTCACATTATCGGGGGTGCAATGCCAAGGGGATATAAAAGTCTGGCAGGCCAGCCGCTGGGGCTACCAGCGCATTGATTGAGGACAGATACAATTCGTTTTCGGTAGCTATGCCGCAGGAAAAGGTTGAAAGCGGAACGCTTCAGTCCGCCGATCGCTCCTTTATATTCCCTCCGCCGTTACAACAGAAGGTTATCTGGCTCAACGTGTTTCAGATAAAAATTCACGCTTATCGATTCACGCAAGGATAGATGGATAACTTACACCTGCCCTAGCTTTCGTCCTGTAGCGCGCCTTCGCCGCCGCTTCTGTTTGATATGCTTGTGAAGTGAGATTATGAGTGGGAAAACAAGGACAAACAATCGTTCCGCGGGCTTTTCGTCACAAAAACAAAGGGGATAAGTGCTTGAATAGTGGCGGAGAGAGGATTTGAACCCTCGGAAGGATTGCTCCTTCAACGGTTTTCGAGACCGTCCCGTTCAGCCGCTCCGGCATCTCTCCTTTTTAGCGGTTGCTATCATGCCCTGTTTTGCGGCATTTTAATAGTGTTTAACCGCGCCTGACGATTCAAGTGACGACTTATCGAGCAAGTAGATGATGAAATGGCCTTGGAAAAGCTCTGCCCCCTCGCCGGAGACGCTTGCCTTATGGCAAGAGGCCTTGGCGATCCCGTTATTCTCGCCTTTGTCTGCTGAAGAGCGGCATCGCCTGGTCCTGCTGGCCGACAAATTCTTGGAGCAAAAAAAGCTGGTCCTCCTGCAGGGGTTGGTGCTCAATGATGTTATGGAGGCGCGAATTGCCCTGCTGTTTTCGTTGCCGGTGTTGGGGTTGGGGCTGGACTGGCTGGATGGTTTTCATGAAATACTGATTTATCCATCGCCCTTTGTGGTTAACGATGAGTGGCAAGACGACGCGGGACTGGTGCACCGCGGCGAGATGGTGCATTCCGGCCAAAGTTGGGATCAGGGGCCGATAGTGCTTAATTGGCAGGAAATTCAGGATTCGTTCGATCTTTCCGGCTTCAACCTGATTATCCATGAAACCGCGCATAAGCTGGATGGACGCAATACCGGCGTGGTGAACGGTATGCCGCTGATCCCCCTGCGTGAGGTGGCCCGCTGGGAAAATCTCCTGCGCTCGGCAATGGAGGATTTGCAGGACGAAGTGGATTTGGTGGGAGAAGACGCGGCCAGTATGGATGCTTATGCCGCCAGCGATCCGGCGGAATGTTTTGCCGTGCTGTCGGAGTATTTTTCAGTTCGACAGAATTGTTTCTCGACAGGTTTCCCGAACTTTATCGCTGCTTTGTACAGTTTTACCGCCAGGATCCGTTGGCGCGGCTTAACGCGCAGCGTTCCTCTCCGACAGCCTCTCCCGGCGATTTAGCCGCGCCGGAAAACTAAAACAGCCGTCTAAGCGCCCTAAAACCCCCTTTTACAGCGCCAATGATGAACAATTTGGCTAAGGGTTAGGCAATCACGCTGCAAGTTTTTATTTTGCATTGACACCTTTGGAGGGGCCGGATATGATTCGCCCCGTTCAAACGATTCCTCTGTAGTTCAGTCGGTAGAACGGCGGACTGTTAATCCGTATGTCACTGGTTCGAGTCCAGTCAGAGGAGCCAATTTCTTGTTTTCATACCTCTTTGCGAATCCCTATATAATTTTGATTCAATAAGTTAGTGTGAAAAATCTTCCCGATGCGTTTTCAGTTTTCCCTCTGCATCGGGAAAAATTGGTGGTCAGATTTGGGGTCAGGTTGGTTCGATTATGGAGTGACCCCATATGTCTCTTAACGACACGAAAATCCGCAGCAGTAAACCCCTAGCAAAACCTTTCAAACTGTCCGATGCACACGGGTTGTATTTGTTGATCAATCCCGGTGGTTCCCGTCTCTGGTATCTCAAGTATCGTATTAATGGCAAAGAATCCCGTCTCGGTTTAGGCGCTTATCCGCTGGTATCTCTTGCCGACGCCCGGCTACAGAGTGATGGCATCCGAAAATTGCTGAACCAGAATATCAACCCGGCACAGCAGCGTGTTGCTGACAAAGCCCCCTGTTCGCCTGAAAAATGTTTCAAGACCGTGGCGCTGGGTTGGCATAGAAGCAATAAAGCTTGGTCGGAGAACCACGCCAGCCGACTGCTTGCCAGCATGAACAATCATATTTTCCCGGTGATTGGGCATCTGCCGGTAACGGAACTGAAAACACGACTTTTCACCGCTCTGCTGAAAGGGATTGAGGAAAAGGGACTGCTGGAAGTCGCCTCCCGCACCCGACAGCACCTATGCAGCATCATGCGTTATGCTGTGCAGCAAGGACTGGTGGAAAACAACCCGGCGCTGAATCTGGAAGGCGTGACGGCTCCGCCCGTTAAACACCATTATCCTGCCCTACCCCTAGAACATCTGCCGGAACTGCTGGCGCGCATTGACGGCTACATGGCGGGACGGACGCTTACCCGACTAGCTGTGACGCTCACCTTGCACCTATTTATCCGTTCCAGCGAGCTGCGTTTCGCCCGTTGGCGCGAGATTGATTTCAAAAACGGAATCTGGACGCTCCCTTCCACCCGCGACACCATTGCCGGTGTCCGTTATTCCGGACGTGGCGCGAAAATGCGGACACCACATATCGTGCCGCTGTCCCGGCAGGCTGTTGCTATTCTGAGGCAGATACAGGAAATTTCAGGGCATCTGGAACTGGTATTCCCCGGCGACCATAACTCATATAAACCAATGTGTGAAAACACGGTCAACAAGGCACTACGGCTGATGGGTTACGACACGAAAACTGATGTCTGTGGCCACGGATTCCGAGCAATGGCCTGTAGCGCGTTAATGGAATCAGAGCTTTGGTCACGGGATGCCGTTGAACGCCAGATGAGCCATCAGGAACGCAACAACGTGCGGGCGGCGTATATCCACAAAGCGGAACATCTTGATGCCCGCAAAGCCATGATGCAGTGGTGGTCGGATTATCTGGAGGTATGCCGGGAGAGATATGTCGCGCCGTATATTTATGCCCGACAGTACAAAGTGCAAGAATGACGATTAGCTTGCAAAAAGCAGACTCCTTTCATCAGGAGCTGCTTTTTTTGTTTTATGGGAGGTTTACCTTTGTGTTTATCCGCTGATCCTCTTCCTGACAATTAAACCGGCGTATTAAAGAAGGACTGCGCCATGGGATGGAGTAACTGTCTTGCTAGTCAACTATAATTGTTTTGCAAGTACGCCAAAGGTCTGAATATCTGGACATACGTCGTCATGAGCCTCCGTAGATCACGGCGTTCGCATTCTTAAAAAAGGCGCTCTTAGCGATTTCGATCAAAGAGTCGCGGAGTGGATTCGTTATATTGGTACTCACTAACGCAATGTCGTAAGGAATTGGCGTACCTGGACCAGAAAGCTCTATAAAACGCACGCCGATTGGCCTCATTGAAGTAAGAAGATGAGGAACAATGGCGACGCCCACTCCTCCGGCAACCAAGCCTAGGGCAGTTTGCATAAGCCTGACGCGCTGAGTCACACGTGGCACGAAGTTGGCTTCTTCACAAGCAGCGATAATTCGTTCATAAATCCCAGGCCCGTATCTTCCAGGAAATAGTATCCAGGGCTCATCATGCAAATCGAAAAGAGTTATCGTATCCTGGTTTGCAAGCGGATGAGAATCAGGGACTGCAGCCACCCACCTATCTAAGTGGATGGGTGTAACTTCAACCGTAGCTTCAGGGTTAATAGGCAACACAATAAAACCAATATCAATACGATCTGCTTGCAATGAGATCAATTGATCGGCAGTAGTCGCCTCATGAAGCTCAATCTCTACATCAGGAAACTTTTCTGAAACTCTTTCAAGATGGTAGGAAGGATGCGATTCGCTACACTATCGACAAAATTGATTCGTAGTTCGCCTTGAAGCCCGGAAGCTGCTCGACGTGCGACACGTACAGCTCGTTCGGCTTGAGTAACAGTACGCCGTGCCTCTCGTAGAAACGCCTCACCTCCTTCAGTGATCCTCACGATACGATTGCTCCGCTCGAACAGAAGAATACCGAGGTCATCTTCCATACGCTGGATGGCAGCAGTCAATGGCGGCTGTGCCATATGAAGTCGCTCTGCGGCACGACGAAAGCTTAGTTCTTCTGCCACAGCAATAAATTGCTTAAATTGACGAAGCCCAATCATTTGATATTGTCCCCATATCACGTGTTCAGATAGTTAGTATTGGAACCCTCGGAGCAATGCTGATAGAAATCAAAGCTAGGTTCGGGAACATCTTCCAATAGAAGAAGCTCCTCATCTCCAACTGCCATCTCGGAGCCAAAAGATGCTAGCTCACAATAATCGTCTTCAACAAAAGAAGACGATCCGCCAACCAAACGCTTTGTTACAGCTGATCGCACTTGCGCTCGGTGCGGTAATGGCAATCCTTGATGTTACCGCTGTTAACGTGGCGCTCAATAGCATCGATAATGACCTGAAAATTGGCATGAGTGGTATCATGTGGGTCGCAGACGGATACACGTTCGCTTACGCTGCCTTGCTATTTTTAGGGGCTGCATTTTCAACAAGATATGGCTCAAAGCTCACCTACCTTTGCGGACTCACGATTTTTTTAATCGCCTCCGCCTTCTGCGCTATTGCACCGAATGGGACATTTTTGATTCTAGCCAGACTTTTACAAGGCGTTGGCGCTGCGATCTTCACTCCAAGTGCTCTTAGCTCAATAGCCGACAATTATAGAGATAGAGATGAACGATCAAAAGCAATGAGCCGCTGGATATCGATCGTATCAATTGCAGCAGTATTGGGACCATTACTCAGCGGGATTCTAATCCACATTAACAACTGGCGCCTAATTTTCCTGGTTAATGTGCCCATTGGCATAGTAGCTCTATTTTTAACCTCACACTATGTACAAAAAGGTATTGGCAAGTCGCTGGCGAAAATCAACCCTGCATCGCATGCAATGCTTGCTATATGCCTTGGTTCTATATGCTTTTCGCTAATCGAGGGTGCTCGCCTGGGTTGGACTTCGCTACCGATCGACGCCAGTGCCTTTCTTGCTTTTGCCTCAGCCATTGTACTGTTCAAATTAGAAAGCAGATCATTAGTGCCCATTTTCCCCGTCACGTTGCTTTCCAAGCCAGGCTATGTTCCTGCATTGGCCGCATTCACCGCCTTGAGTCTTACGTTTTATGGTCAGCTATTTGTAGTAAGTATAATGATGCAGAAAGAAATGGCATATTCGCCATTGGATATCGGCATTCGCCTACTTCCCGCGATGGCAATCATCTCGCCAGCTAATCTGGCATCAGGTTATCTCAGCAGGCGCGTAGGGATCAATTTTTCGTGCTCTGTCGGACTCATTATATCAATTGTGGGTGCCCTTTTATTGATTAAGTTGGAACAAGATTCGTCTCCTTGGTTATTCATTGTCGGAATGGTGTTAGCAAACTTGGGGAATGGTCTTACTGCTCCAGCTCTGACTCTAGCTATTATGCATAGAGCAATACCCGACTATTCGGATATTGCATCTGGAATGTTGAATTTCGGACGTCAAATCGGCGTACTACTGGGCATCGCCTTTATGGGCATAATTATAGGGACCATTTCTGAATGGAATAAGTCATATATAACATGCTTCACATTCGTTATTTTGGTTCATCTTATAACCTTCGCTTTGGTCTTATTTATTCCATCAGGAGAAGAACCACAGGCATGGGAAGCCAAATAGTGTATTTTAATTTAAATATTCTCCATGTAGGGATATCAATATAACTAGCAAGTAGCATTTATCTAAATGAATTCAAAATTTTTCGTCATATATTTTAAATTTTCACGCATAGGAATGCGACGTCACAACTCTCTGAAGTTAATTGTTTCATCAACAATTTAAAGAGGAAATTCCTATGGATACCGAATATCTTCATCGTTTTCACTTATAGTTATCTTTATCTTTCTTGGCCCCATGTTGTTGCTGGAAATTATAACCGGGGTATTCTTCGACAAAAAGCGACATGGAGAGATACGCTCGTGGAAGTGTCGACTTCAGCGCTAATTTTGCTATTAGTCTACCCGGGCATTCTATTTGTAACTGCTTACATCATGCATTACCTAGTTCCTCAGTGGCAGGGGCTTTATTGTGGGTGCCACTTTGGGCTGGATTTCTAGCTTATGTAATCGCAGACGATTTCGTACAATACCTTTGGCATTGGTATTGCCATTCATCTCCTCTTCTATTCAATCTACATCGACTCCATCATTCGGCCAAATATATGGGGCTGCGCATGGCCTATCGCGACAATCCATGTTTTCAATTAACCATGCCCAATAATTGGTTTTCTGCCGCATTACTTTATTGCGGCCTGGTCAAATCATATTTTCTTTACGTTACTGTAAAGATGATTGTTGCTGTCGCGGCACACAGCAGCGTGCCATGGGACGATAAGCTTTATAAAATCAAGGCATTGCAACCCATTATGTGGTTCTTAGAACGTTTTATCTCCACACCCGCGACCCATGCAGCGCATCACGGCCTCCACCAAGAGGACGGTATCACGCATTATAACGGAAACTACGCCACTGTTTTCTTTTTCTGGGATGTCCTTTTCGGAACGGCAAAGATCACCCGGAGACGCCCCTCCGAACACGGTGTGGAGAGTGTCGGAAAAGTGAGCTGGCTCCATTTAACGCTATGGCCGATCTTCCGGGATAAAAATCCACGAAGCAGGTAGCAGCACGACTGGCAATTGCTAAATAACGTACCAGGTTAATTTCCTGAATGATGAACCTATGTCTTCAATATACCGAGGGCTCCATAATGCCAAATGTAACCGAAAGAACTCATGAATTATATGCTAGCGCCGAACTTGAGCTAAAAGGTGAAGCGAGCTCACGGCATCCGGCTTCTTTTTACCAACGTAAGGTCAAACTGCTGTGGGAAAGAGCAAAGAATAGCAAGGCTTACGCGCCCATCGGTCCATATTCATGGGATGGCTTTGAAACGCTACCAGTTACTACGCGCCAACAACTCAAGGAACATCCGCTGGACTTCCTTGCAGTGCCGGTGTGTAAAGCGCTCAAATATTATGAGACGACCGGCCCAACCGGACTTCCTACACCCACACCTCGTTTAAGAGAAGATGTGATTTGGAATACCGTTTCCGTAGCCGAGGCAAGGAGCCACATCATTCGGCCTGATGCTCGTGTTTTCATCATTCTTCCCTCGGACATAGTGCACGTTGCCGAGCTTGTCGTTGATGTATGCGCGGACTTGAATATTGCACACGCCAAAGCATACCACTTCACTATAGGCGATGCAGACGGGTACCGGATCGAGGAAGTAGCAAAAAATTTTCTTCCGACAGTTCTCTTTATAGCGCCAGGCGTCTGCAAGCAATTCACACGAATCCTTAAACAGAGAGGAACCTTCCATTCCTTTAGTGAAAGCGTTCGGACGATTATGCTGCTCGGCGAAGTTAATACTTCCGCTTTTCGCGCTCGTCTGGGCAAGTGGTGGGATGCTACCGCCTTCGATGCCAGCTATGGAAGTACTGAGACGGGCACGCTGGCTGCGGCTTGCAAAGAAGGGCATCAACATCTTCTATGCGGGGCGAACTACGTCGAAATTAAAACCGATCGAGGCCTTGAACCTCTTCCCGAATCAGGAGAGGTTGCGGGTCGCTTAGTCGTTACACCACTGAATCTCCACGCCCGTCCACTATTGCGGCTTGATACAGGAGATTTGGTAACCGTATCTGTCGGCTGCCCATGTGGTGCCAGTAGCCCATGGATAGAGGTCCATGGACGAAGCACAGACGCAATCACTATACATGCACAACCAATTACTGTGCGCAGTCTGGAAGAGGTCGTTTATGGTGTTTCTAATGCGACCGGATATCTGATCGAAGCTGTGCAGGATGGAAGCTTTGCTCGTCTTTTAATAGAACGAAATCCGGAGTGGGACCGCGCGGACGAGCCCCGCATTGTTAAAGACATTCAGTCCCACTCGCTTACCCGGTTGGGCATGATCTGGAACGAAATTAAGTTCGTGAATACTCTCCCCACCAACACAAAAAGTGGTGCGTCGCAGAAAAGCTGGAAACGTTCAAACATCAGAGTGATTGAGGTGGCAGCATGATTTTTGAACGAAAGGATCACGACATAGTATCTGCGCCTGCTAACCCCGCGCCTGATTTATGGTGCACTTATGCGGCAGTGCGTACGTTGCGTTGGTTAAACTACGCATTCAACGACGATTTCTTTGAGAGAACGTTAGCTTACATAAATAGCCGGCGTAACAGTGACGGCGGATATGGCTGGAGTCGGGGCATGCAATCTGATGCTTGGGCCACGTTCTATTCAACCCAGGCGATCGTAGATTTAGGAAGCATTATACCAAACTTATCCAGAACGCAAGACTGGCTATGGACTACATGGGACGGTAACGCGTTTGGAATGCTGCCCGGCCAGCGACCTGATATCTGGGCCACGCACTTTTCAGCCCGTACAGCCATTGAAATCTGCAGGGAATTGCCACCTGGAACATCGTCACTCCTACGGTGGCTTGGCTCACTTCAAACATCAACCGGTGGATTGAGTTGGAGCCCAGAACATGCAAATCAAGGTTTAGCGGATGCACGGGCCTGCTTTTATGGCGTGATGGCTTGGAGAGCCATTTCCACCAAAGTAAACGTAGCCCCTCCATGGGATATAACCAAACTAAGCAGTTGGTTGCAGGACAGGCAGCATTCTGAGGGAGGATTTACCTTCAGCGAGCGTGCAAAAATTCCTTGCATGTGGGCCACCTATCGCGCTACTCAAACTCTGGCAGCACTAGGAAAACCATGTGCTGACCCGGATCAGTGTGTCCGTTGGATAATGCGACAACGTGGGAAGAATGGAGCTTTTGTACGCTGGCAGAGTTATCCCATAGAAGACGTATGGGCCTCATTCTGTGCAATCGGGTCCCTTAATGCTTTGGGCAAGAAAGCTGAAATTGAATCTGTCAGACCCAGCGTGAGATACGTTCTTGGCACCATGCAATGCTCCAATGGAGGTTTCACTTATCGGGAGACAGGGAAAGCAGCCGATGTACTCAGTACTTCGGCGAAAATACTTGAGGGCACACCTAATCGAGATGAGGCGCGCCAACTTGTTTCTTGGATAGAGTCCTGTCAACTCCCAAATGAGCCTGGCGTGATGTATATGCCTGGTCGTGGTGCAGAAGTGCGCTGCACACTTTGGGCGTTAGCTGCAGGCGCTTTTATACAAGGTAACTACGAAAGTCCAAGACCAGAATTAAATGAGCTTGTTGATTGGCTGCTGGGGCTTCAAAACCCGGATGGTGGCTTCGGTTACTGGGAGGGACGAGGTTCGGATATGGTATCTACTGCTGCTGCAATCGAAGCCATATCGCTTGCTGGGCATCCAACAGCTCTACCGTCAGTAATAGGGTTTATCGAATCTTGTCACCAGCCCGATACAGCCGGCGAGGATACCTATTCCAATGTCCCGGGTGGCCAGCCTCGCTACGCGCGGGGCTGCAAGCCTATCGGATCCGTCACCTAGTCACTAGCAACGTTGACAAAGATGCTGTGCTTAGACTTATTGAAAAGCACCGTACCCGCGGCGGTGGATACGCCAATATAGGTGCGAGGATGCCGGACCTATTAACCACCTACGAGGCGGTGGCGACGGCGGATCGCTTTGGTTTAAGCGTTGACATACCGTCATTGCGCGCTTTTACCGACAGGATAACTTCATCGAGAGGTACCGCATGGACTCCCTGGCTCCCCTACAGACGACTTATTAGCCGGTTGCCTCGGTGCATTACTGCGTCGGCGCTTATCTGACCGATCACATGACCTTCCGGCCTTATGCCTGTAGGGGAAGTATGCCGACAATCGATATCACAACTCCTGAGTTAACGCCTGCGGTTCGCCGACGAATCGCAGTGCGCCTAACTCGCTGGTTTTTCACAAGACACTATTCGGGAGCACGTCATTATTCGATTCCACACGGCGTCGCCAGAGACGGTCTTTGCAGGCGGATTCCCGATGGACAGACTCACTGGTAAGGCCATCGAAGAAAATGACGTTCATGGAAATCTGTCTCCCATATCCTTTGCAATGGTGCAGTGCTGCATATCAATGCAGAGAGACGACGTATTTCGTACACACATGGCACATGAGCTTCAGCAAGCTCTGGAACTCAAGCAAACAGCGTTCTTGTACGTGCGATTTGAGCCAGTGGACAAAAGAGATGTTTTTACTCATCGGCCGGCGAATTGATATGCGCCAATCAATAGACACATAGAGGGCAAAATTATGAGTGTTCCAATTCCAGCGACCGCCTCGTCTTTGGTTCCCACAGTGCGAAACGTACTGGCAAAACATCTTGGAGGAGACGTACAGAGTATCGCAGCCGATAGTGTTTTTACTGATGTACTCGACAACTACGACAGCCTTTCGGCAAGTGAGTGCATATTCGCCATTGAAGAACGATTCGGTATTGAGGTCGACTTCACAACGGACGATGTTCGGTATTGGTTTGCGACGATCGATCGCATTTCACAATTTGTGGCCGATCGACTTGAAGATATAGAGGTACATCGTGACTAAGCCACTGTCCATTATGGTTAATACAGGCGCTACTCCTGAAGTACGTTTCGAGACCTCGGGACATACCGCCATGCCAATAGCATGGTTTCGTTCTCGTGAACAACTTGATCAGGAAATTCAGGTTATTTTAAGCGGCAGAGTCACCAAATTAAATCGCATTATTAGCTTTGCCCCCACCCGTCATATTTACGGCTATGTATTTGCGCATCACTTACCATCATATATAAATGTGAAGGTAACCGAAGCTTGGCGAAATATGCTGGATGTGCCAAAGCTCAAAGGGAATGAGCACCTATTAATTGTGGCCACCCCAGGCTGCTGGAGAATAATTTGGGAAATGGCTCGTTATACTAGCCCGAAACAATGGATTGTACTTCATAGTGGTGGGCTACTGCCTAAATTATGCCAGCCTTGGATAGAATATCTACTCAAACAAGGAGCACGTGTCATCGAAATTTTAGGGTCTACAGAAACAGGAGCTATCGCAACCCGAGAAGCCAATACCGATTATACAAAGCCATGGCAGCTTGTAAGCGACGTGGAATTAGCGGGAGATTATTCCTCCGGCACTTCTCGGCTTTCAATATCAAGTCCGCGGATTGGAAGACGCTTTGATCTAGTGGTTGCGCCCCATACCTGGACGCTTCCCGATCTTGTTGATGTGATGCCCGACAGAAGACACTTTACTTACGTTGGCCGTGAAAGCCGGTTCGTTAAAGTCGACGGTCGTCGATGCAACCTGGAACTCATAGAGTTACGGATCCGTACTCTTGAGTCTATCGCCGACGTTGCCTGTATTGCCCGTAGGAGCGCGGTTCGTGGGGAACACTACGACATCTACTTGGTAGTCCGCCCCGATTCTTACATAGGAAACGACCTGATCTCTTGTATTAAAATGGTTGCGAAGGGCTACCACTCCCTCATGAGGTGAAACTTGTATCCAAAATCCCAAGAAATAGGCTTGGCAAAGTCCTTTTGGAGAAATGACCACCTACGCAATTTGACATTAGCCAATAGTTCGGAGAATTCAATATGCAAATTAAACATTCAGTTGATCAATTAGGGCACGCGCTAAGAAGGTCAACTTCAGAGATAGATAGGCAATCGCCTAATTATGAAGTAAATTCAGCGAATGCACGGCTTTTCATGCTCGCGCGCAAACGCGCCTGTGCTTTCCTTGATGAGGACATTAATTATAGCGAGCTTTTATTCGAGCCTTCACGACATATAGATCTATTTAAAGATTGCCAATCGGTGATCGATTATGTAGAAACAGCCTGCAAAATATACGGAGCGAGGGCGGCATTCGGTTACCGAAAAGTTGATACGAGCTGTCATCCCCAAGAATTGATGATAAATACACTTGGCTGACTTATAATGAATTTTGGAACTGTATTGTCCGATTGGCTCGCAGACTCAGCAAACTGGATTTGGTTCGCAGCGGGGCCATGGTGGGCTTCCTGGGACCAACTGGGCTTGATTACGTTATTGCTGAATACGCCTGCACTTACATTGGAGCAGCTATAGTTCCCTTACCAGCGAATATACCGAGTGGCGATATCGCTAAAATAGCAGGCAAAGCTGGAATCGAAACAGTTTTTACCTCTGTTTCCTGCATCGATCTCTTGGTCAACGCAACTAGGCAAAACTGGCATATATCAACAATTATCCTTATAGGGGATGCATCAGTCAGGGACATTGAAGATATTCGATCAACCCAGATAAGGGAAACTATTGGTACTCAAGATGGCCCCTTGATAACGGATCTTCGTCAGCTGGAAAATGACAGTACAGCCAATGAGCATAGCTGGCAGCGAAATAGTGCCGCTGAGGACTCGTTGCGTCTTATACTTTATACTTCGGGAAGCACAGGACTGCCGAAAGGCGTCATGTTCACTGAATATGCGCTAAGGGAATACTGGAAAAAAGCGCTGACAGAAAATAGAGGCGGAGACCCCGAGCTCTTACATCCCATGCCCCAAGTTGATGTGGGCGTCAGTTACATGCCTCAAAATCACTTGATGGGTCAGTTAAACGTGATTGAATCGATTGTTCGGGGTGGACGTCTGCACTTTACCACGTTTGGGGATATGTCTTCTCTCCTGGAGGATATTTGTCTCGCTCGCCCAACCACGTTGACACTGGTTCCTAGAGTTGCACAGGCCATTTATCATGCTTATCAATCAGGATTTGCGCAACAACTCCGTGATACTTGCAGAGACCGTACCGAAATTGAAGAAACTTTGCGTTATGGTTTGCTTGGCGACCGCCTTATGTTCATGCGGACGGGCACAGCCCCTACGGGTGAAGAAGTAACATCTTTTCTTCAGAGAGCCTTCGAAGTTCCTGTCTATGACATGTATGGTAGCACTGAAGCTGGATACGTGTCGTTTGAAAACAGGCTTACAAGCAGCGTAGTCACCGATCATCGACTCGTGGACGTGCCTGAACTGGGATATTTGACGAGCGACACCCCCTTTCCCCGAGGCGAACTTAGAATTAAGACGACCTTCGCAACAGCGGGTTACTTGCATGATAAACAGGCTACCCTCGAACTATTCGATGAAGACGAATTCATCCGCACAGGTGATATTTTCGAACAACGCCCCAACGGCGAATTCCTTTGGATAGACCGGTGCAGCAATATAGTGAAGCTGGCTCAGGGAGAATTCGTGAGCCTGTGGCGTCTGGAAAGCCTGTATGTAGATGAAAGCGAGATAGTAGCCCAACTCTATTTGTATGCGGACAGCCGTCAGGATCATATCATAGGAATCGTTGTCCCCTCCGCTGTATTTATGAATGAACATTCTCCAGAGACAGGAGAAATGGCGAACGAAAATATAATACGTGACCGTTTACTTGCGGAATTCCAGCGGATAGCGAAACAAAACAATCTTAAGGCTTATGAAATCCCACGTGATGTATTAATTGAGACTACGCCCTTTTCTAGGAAAATGGCCTGCTGACTGATAGTTCTAAACCAGCTCGCCTACGGCTTAAAGAAAAATATGGACACGCTCTAGCTCAGCTATATGAACGAAATGTCCAAGATAAAAGCCAATTTCAGCAGCTTACCAATTCTAAAACGACAACCCTACCAGATAAAATTATCTACGCGCTGAAGGCTACACTTGGTCATAATGTTGCACTCGAATCAAATATTCGAGCATTTAGGGATTTAGGGGCGATTCTCTAACAGCTGTCGAATTTACTCTGGCATTAAAAGAAGGCACAGGAATTGAGGTGCCGATTTCTCTCATCCTTGATCCATCTATCGATATCTTAGAAGATGTGACCGCCTTCATTCAGAGAGCCTTGGAAATCAAATCTAACGGGCTTGCGACAGATGCAGTAAACACCCTCGTCAAACCTGAACTGGGGCAATTGCGACCTTCCGTATTTTTGGTGAAACGACAGCCGGAGATTTGCTCCGACCGGTTATTAGCAGTTCACCACCAAACATTCTCTTTTAACTGGTGCGACTGGTTTTCTTGGCCGCAATCTTGTTTACGACATTATGTCCAATCTTCCGAGCAATGGTTTTTATATTGCTTAGTGAGAGCAAAACACATGCTACCGCTAAAAAGACTGTTAGATGGCTTCGTTGAGACCGACCCGCGACGAGGCTTTATATCTTCCATGTTGTCGCAACAAAAGCTTATACCTCTTGCTGGCGACCTTACGAAGCCTTACCTAGGGCTCGATGAAACTCTGTGGGGAAAATTATCAGGGCAGGTTGATGCTATCGTACACAACGGCGCTCTAGTCAATCATGTTTTTCATATGCTCAGCTCTATTCTCCAAATGTCGGCGGGACCGTGGAGGTTTCCAGACTAGCTATTACCAAACGCGTTAAGCCGATACACTTTATTTCAACTATTGCAACGGGTTTATCCTCGACAGAAATAAACCCTATTATGAATATGAAGATGCGCTTACTCTTTGCGAATCTTACCCAGAGGATAGAGGAATCTCGGGCTATGCAGCAAGCAAATGGGCAGCCGAAGTTTTACTCGGGCAAATAAGCGCTAATTATAAAGTACCATTAAACATTTTCCGGTGTGGGCTACTTTTACCGCACACACAAGTACAAAGTGATATAAATGATGTCGACACGCTTTTCCGTCTTCTTAAGAGCATTCTCACCGTTAAGGTCGCCCTATTTCATTCAGCGCCGCCGGCAACGAATTAGAAGTTAGTGGCGTCCCTGTTGATGTCGCCTCGAACGCTATTACCGATATTATTTTCAATTCAGGTTCGGAGTTCACGACCTACCACGTTACGAGTAGAAAAGGACAGGGTTTATTCCTCAACCATTTAATTGATCTACTCACGGAACTACATCCTTCAATTCTGCGTGTCGACGACCTGAAGACCTGGATTAGCCAGCTTAAACAGAAATTGGCTCATTTGGATGACATCAAGAAAGCCTCTTCTCTTTATCCTCTTATTAACCATTTGAAGGAAGAGCTATCTGAGTCTGGGGAGGTGGATATGTCTCGTTTCGATATTGCACGGCGCAAATGGTCTAATAGCGCTGGGAAACTCGATTTAGAAGGCCTGGAAATCGATAAATATTACATGAAAATTGTTAAAAGTGTTCAGCCAATAAACTGATTAAGTGAATCATCTCCAGATTCTATTGCTAACTTCAATCGTAAGAGGCAATCACCATGAAAACTAATCAACTTTTATATCTGAACCGCTGCCCGGTATGTGGACCGTTGACTCCTGGCAGCGGGCAACCATAGCACAAGATGTTCAATACGACGATAACGAAGATTTACATCGTGTGCTGGCTCGTTTGCACACGCTTCCACCATTGATTTCTCCTCATGAGATTACGAAACTCCAGGCTGAACTTTCAGAAGCTCAAGAGGGCCGCTCATTCGTGTTGCAAGCGGGCGATTGCGCTGAACGATTTAAAGACTGCACTCCTGAAATTATAGTCAAGCAGGTATGTACACTCATGAGGATGCAAAGCGTATTGGCTCATGACTTGAAGCTCCCCATTGTCTGCATTGGCAGAATTGCAGGACAATATGCAAAGCCACGTAGCGAGCCTTTCGAATCTCGCGATGGCATTACCCTACCCTCATTCCGCGGAGATATTATAAATAGCTTAGAGTTCTCATCTGAGGCACGCCGTTATGACCCGGCTCGCTTATTTGAGGCATACGCTCACTCCGCATTTACGCTTAATATGGTCAGAAATCTATTGGATGAAGGATTGCCCGATATAGATAAACCTGACACTTGGAATCTGGCGGGCATGGAAAACGACTATAACACAAAAGGATACCATCACTTTGCTTCCAGGGCTTTAGATTCAGCGCGACCCGCCTCGGCATTTTCAATTAATAAACACAGAAATTATGGACTCTGCTATACCTCCCATGAGGCGCTGCACTTACATTATGAGCAGGCATTAACACGCGCTATGCCGGATGATAAGTGGACAAATTTGGGAACGCATTTCCCTTGGCTTGGTCTGCGTACCGGGATGCCCGAAGGGGCCCATATGGAGTACCTCCGTGGAATATCCAATCCAATTGCGGTAAAAGTTGGTCCTAATACTACAGCGGCACAGTTGCTATATACAATCGACATTCTCAATCCGTCAAACTCCTCTGGAAAACTTTGTTTAATTACGAGAATGGGCAAAAGCCATATTGCTAGGAAACTTCCGCCATTACTCGATGCAATTAAGCGAGAGGGGCGCCATGTGCTTTGGATGGTTGATCCTATGCATGGCAATACTGAAAACACCGCCTCTGGCTACAAGACGCGACAATTCAATCGGATATGTTCCGAAATCGAGATAGCCATCGATCTTCATCAGACGGCAGGAACACGACTTGGAGGAGTTCACCTTGAAATATCCGGGGAGGACGTTACCGAGTGTCTTGGTGGCGCGATCGGTCTCTGTGAGTCTGATCTTCCCTCGTACTATAGGAGCGCTGTGGATCCGAGGCTCAATGCCTCCCAGGCTGTAGAAATGGCATTCTTTCTAGCTAGCAGAATGCGACAGGAAACCCGATAGAACTCAAAACGTCGATGGAGGGGCCTTAAATGGGTAAAAATTTTCTCGCAGTAACGCGTGCGCAATAGTTACAGGTGCATCAAGCGGCATTGGATATGCCATTGCTAAACGTCTGCATGATGACGGTTTCAAGCTGGCAATCGTATCGCGAAGCGCTGAGCGGATCGAAAAAGCTGCAGGTGAAATCGGCCAAGATGTACTTTGGTCGGCCGTTGATCTCAGCCATAAGGAGAAAGCTTTTGAAGCAATTCAGTCATTGGCGCAGAAAATGGGTAAAATTCGACTTTTGGTCAACAATGTAGGATCAATCCAAAGCGTGAGTGTCGATAGTCCCTTTGCTCAGGCTATCGAGAATTGGGATGCAGTGCTCATAGCCAACCTGACTAGCGCATTCATCGTATCGCTTGCTGCCTTGCCTTATATAGAATCCCCTGGAGGACGCATAATCAATATAAGTTCCATCGCTGGATTGGCTGGAAGTAGCCGACCTGGAGGGCTTGCGTATTCAGCGGCAAAAGCTGGAGTCTTGGGATTTACACGTTGCCTGGCCCGTGAACTTGGTAGTAAAGGAATAACTGTAAACGCGATCGCACCAGGACTAATTGCCAATACCGATCTTTTGGTGGACCTTTAGACCCGAAAAGACAACGCGAGGTAGTAAATGAGACCGTCTTAAGACGAGTTGGAGTTCCTGAAGACATCGCGGGAACAGTAGCATGGCTCGCTTCTGCCGACGCTTCCTTCGTTACAGGTGCAACAATATCTGTCAACGGTGGTTGGCATATCGCCTAGTTTTAAATGCATGGCTTTCAAAAACACAGCATATAGGACGTCAATGGTATGTCATGGTTTCAAATTTATTTATTGGGGCGAGATGTATGATTTTGGTCATTTCATCGTGTAGACAAGCGGTCTTTTATCTTGTCGTGATTTTGATCGTAATTGATGAAATGATATGTGGACTATTTTACCAAACACAGGCTTTGAAAATTTAGGAAAGGCACAACTCAGTTGCGATGATAATACAGACGTTTGTCTGAAGAGCTGCTTAGGAGATGGCATCTATTTTTGGCGTTTTGCTAATTGCCTAGGGTCTTGGCTTTGTGCCCTTTCTTTTAAGAACGTTAGAATGCGCGGTAGCGGCATGGAGAGCGAAATTATCAATTTCTTTTAGATGCCCACTAATCAGGATTGAAACAAAAATTATTCTTCATGAATTCTATAAGAACTGGATAAGAATTTTTGTTCGTAATATTTTCAAGCATCAGAGTAGTTACGTATTTAGCCGAGTTTGAATGGCTCTTTCTGATGAACGGCCAGTCATACGGAAGAGCCATTTTTCTTCTGTACGCTTCTCAGATATAAAATAATTTATGAACACGTCAACTATTGGATAAATTTAAATATCTCATTTCTCAAACCAGACACATATTCATCTATAAGAATACACACCTTCTTTCTGACCACTTTCAGGAAGGAACTCGCATGCCTTTATAAATTTAAGGAATGCGTTTTATAGAACACAATAACCTGTTATGGAAAAGGAGATAGTTCATGCTAAAGACAACAACACCTTAAACATCACAACTAAAAACCTGACTGGATTACTATTAGAGAAGCTGTTAAGGTAGTGAAAAATTAACGACAACAAAAATTAAAAATAGCGAAATTTATCGTCATGCTTTATATGGAAACATTCTCTTATCTATTTATTTCCAGTCTCCTATTATATTACGAAAAGTTCAAACGTCAGGTCATAAAGTGAAACTCAGGCCGACAGAAAGCTCACTAATTAACCGACTATGCCAACTGGACAAAAACTGTTTTCTTTGTGGGAGGAATCTAGTCATTAGTACCCAAGGTCAATACATTTTCCCCGCACAAAGGGTTATGGACACGACATCGGCCGGATACGAATATGTCCAGGCACAACGCTTACTGGCTCGCACTCGGCGCATTCCATCCCCCGTAACTGGAGCAAAAAATACCAATTATGGTATTACTGTCAGTCTCTACGGGGAGATATTTCAGATATTTGAGAAAATCACATGGCGGGAAAGGATAAAACAACAAATCATGCGACTGCCGGAAAATATTGCACCAGATATTGATGAACAAATTTCAGACCAAAGAATAAAAAAGTACGATCACAAAGGATGTTTTCCGCTTCATGACTTACCGCAGGACGCCTGTTTTGTCATCCGTTATGCGGAACTTGAAAAGTTAATCGACATATTGGTTAAAAAAAAACGCTCCCATCCTCCTCAACACGGATATCCACGCCATTATCTCGCCTGTTCTGGCTTGCCTGCAAACATAATGAGACTATCAGCCCATTAATCAGACAGCCTTATAAGCTGCTTTCTATTTTCGAGCAATGGGCATCAGAAGAGGGGATTACCGACCGGCTGAGTGGCGATACACTGAAAACTGCGCTCAAACGCGGCTCCCCCACATTCACTTCAACATCAGCATGATTTTGGCAGTCATACATCTATCTGAAAGTCCGTATTAAGGATTATGAAACCCGTAATACGGGCTCATCCACTTCTCCTCCGACCTCCTCTGTGTTGTCGTGTTATCTCCAGGCATAACCCATTTCTGCCACAGGAGATAACCGTGACATCCCATCAGTTATTACGTCTGAAACAAGTTGAAGACAAAACCGGTCTGAAGCGCTCGCAAATCTATCTGTATATGAAAATCGGCAGTTTCCCGCGCTCAATTAAGATTGGCCCGGCCAGCGTGGCATGGCTCGAATCTGAAATTGATGAATGGATTAACTTGAAATTAACCAACCGCTGAAACCGTTTGAGAGAGAATGATTATGAAAGGTAATCACTGCACGCTTTTGCCTGTCAGCCCGAACCAGAGAATGATTTTTGAATTCAGTTCCGGAATCATCTGTGATCCTAATGACGATGAAATCAGAACATCAATTAAAACCGTGGGTTTGGTTATTTCCTGAAAACATTTCTATGGTTTGGTGGATCTTATTTGATCCCCTGTTGCGCCGACTTCACGGAAAACAGCGGGGGGAGGCGTCATTATGATCCCATCACTGAATTACGCCGTATTAACCGACGCCCTGCATGCCCTTAAGGAAGGCAACATTCGCCACTGCGAAGCGCTGGGTTTCACTTTCGATGAAATGAACGCCCTCAATCAGCTGTCCCTGGATGAACTGTTTATCATCAGCCGGGCATCAGCGCAATTTATGGCTGTCACTGTCCATCATGACGCTTTACACCAAATCCTGGCATTGTCGCGTCAGGAAGTTCAGCGCCAGCAACAGATTAACCGGGCCATGACGTTGGGCGGTTCGATTGCGCTACTGAACCAATATTTTGGCCTCACCTCCAATGAAGTCTGCATCCGTCGCCGGTTGCTGGGGATCATTATCCCTCATGGCCGGACGCCCATACCAGATGAAGAGACCGATGCCGAGATCTGGCGACGATGGCAGAAACGCCATCCGGGAAATATCGCATCGCTCAACGCGCTGGATGTCATGATGCAGGTAACCGAAGAATTGTCCTCACAAGGGAATGGTCCGTCCCTCACTGCCGTCTTGAACCGTATTACGCTTTGCGAAAAAGAAGCGTTGGACAGGAGGACATCGCATGCCGGATGAAATCGATCGCGATCAAGAATTTAATGAACAGCGTCTGGAGGATATGATTGAACAGAACCGTTTCAAATCGACTGCAACGCCATCATTGTATTACTGTCGCCTGTGCGGTAAACCCATTCCCGATAAACGGCGTCAGACTTTGCCGGGCGTGACAACCTGTATTGAATGCCAGACAGCACTTGAACGCCGTCAACGCTGAGAATACGACGCCTAAATAACTGCGCCTAATAGTAGATCACCGAAGGGAACTCAATCCGGTTTGAGCGATCTGATCAATCGCCAAACATCACAAATCACCAACCGGACTGAGTTATGCCGATCATAGCACCCATACCCAGAAATGAACGACGCCAGATGCAAAAAATTGTCCAGAAAACGGCAGATAAGAATCATGCCAGACGCCTTATCGCCATGTTGATGTTGCACCGGGGTGAATCGCTGACTTGCGTTGCTAAAACCCTATGTGCCGCCCGTTCTTCCGTCGGACGCTGGATTAATTGGTTCACGTTATTTGGTATTGAAGGCCTGAAAAGTCTACCACCGGGCCGTCAAAAAAAATGGCCTGTCGACGACATGCTGCGAATGCTCAATTTGCTTGTTCAGCGCTCCCCGCAAGATTTTGGCTATCTGCGCTCACGCTGGAGTACCGAGATGTTAACGATTGAAATTAATAAGTTATTTAACTCTACGTTGCATCCTGGCTCACTTCGCCGTTGGTTGCCAGGAGCCGGCATTGTCTGGCGCAGAGCGGCTCCGACCTTGCATATTCGGGATCCTCACAGGGAAGAAAAGCTGGCTGCAATTGATGAGGCATTGGCAAAGAACAGTGCTGAACATCCCGTGTTTTACGAGGATGAAGTTGATATCGATCTCAACCCAAAAATCGGCGCGGACTGGCAGAAAAAAGGTCAGCAGAAACGCATCCCTACGCCGGGTAAAATGAAAACATTACCTTGCAGGTGCGCTGCATGCTGGAACGGGCAGAGTGGATTACGTGAGTGGAACACGTAAAACTCAGGCTTGTTCATCGATATGCTATGCCAGCTGAGAAGCACGTATCGCAGCGCCAAAACGATCACCCTTATTGTCGATAATTACATCATTCACAAAAGTAAAAGACATTGAAGTGGTTGAAGAAGAATCCAAAATTTATTCTTATTTATCAGCCGATTTACTCGCCATGGGTGAACAAAATAGAGCTCTTATGGTTAGCATTACACGAAACGGTGACCCGCAATCATCACTGTAAAACAATGTGGGAGTTACTAAAAATGTCAGACAATTTATGAAAACCGCATCACCTTTCCCAGGCAACAAACCTGGACTAACAAAAGTGGAGCGGTAATAGGCGCAGTTATTTAGCGTGCGGAGCGATATTCTTATCCGCACGCTTTTTATTATCTGCCTAAATCACTATGCCTGTTTTAATTGATTAAAATACAAATAAATCCGCCAGACTATTTCAGACACCCCTTCACTCAAGTATTAAATCAAATTCAAACACCGTTAATTCCCCACTGTTTTCTTTTATTTTCCCGTTTGATTTTACTGTTACCCGCCTGAATCAGAAAGCGCACCCTGACCACGCCATCATTCGCTGGCAGGCCTTATGGACATTCATTCGCCCGGGCCGGGTATTCGCTCTTTAATAACATGGGTCGGGCTGTCACGTAACCACAATTCAGAGTGCCGCTGAATGTCCTCGCTGACCCGTTGAAACCGGAATGCAGGATCGGGATGTGATCCATTTATTTAATCCACTGCTGTTTATTCATTCAAGGAAAATAAGATGCGAAAACCCGTCTATCTCGCGTATGTCACCCAGGAAAGCCAGCCTGATCCGCAGGGTGAAAAACCACGTACTGGACGAAAGTCGGCGTGGCGTTCGCCCATAACGGCAAACCCGGTCTTAACATTGTGCTGACACCCGGTATTGCCGTCTCCGGCAAGCTGGTCCTCCTTGAGCCCAGAGACGATAACGATACCCCGCAGGAAATGCAGCCCGGCTAACATCCGAACAGGATCACCCCACATCCCTACGTTTTTCTTCCTTCACCCGGCATAGGACTTCAAATAGCTGTACGCATTGCCGGACTGACTTTACCGAGGCCACCATGCTTTCCCCCACCGCCTTTCTGGCGGCGGCCATGCAGTGCGCCGCCAGTGTTCATCCGTCCACGTCGTTCGATGTCGCCCGCGTCGAATCAGGTTTTAACCCTTACGCCATCGCGGAGATTGTGCCGAAGAATGAGCGCCTCCATGGCCGCAAAGGCGTTATTTCTCATCTGCCCACTAACAAGGCGGACGCCGTCGGTATCGTCAGACGATTGGCTACTCAAGGACGCCGCTATTCGGTCGGGCTGATGCAAATCACCAGCACCAATTTTCGCCATTACGGCGTCACCGCCGGTGACCTGCTTGACCCCTGCACCAATCTT
Organism: Sodalis ligni; assembly: GCF_016865525.2. Taxonomy (NCBI): domain Bacteria; kingdom Pseudomonadati; phylum Pseudomonadota; class Gammaproteobacteria; order Enterobacterales; family Bruguierivoracaceae; genus Sodalis; species Sodalis ligni. Next base: position 3,616,857 of record NZ_CP075169.1, read on the forward strand.
TCCGTCTTTGAGCGCATCCTCACCGACTGTTACCGGCGTGGCGGCTCCCTGAAACGCGCGCTCAGTTGCTACTACTCCGGCAATTTCGATACCGGCCAACAGCAGGAACCCGCTTTTAACCAGTCCAGCTATGTGCAGCGTATCGGCTACATCGTCCCGTCGACTCAGGATGATAAACAACGCCATGCCGCCGTAAAAGCGGGGCCGGAGATGCGTTATCCCGCCACCGTCCTGCGCGGTGAGATTACCGACAACTCCACGCCAGTACAGGCATCCCTGCGCTACCCCAACGCCGTTATTCGCGGCGATTTACCCGTCCCTGTTTCCCAAGAGGAGAAATGACCATGCAAAAACGTCAATACTGGCCTGCGGTCGCTTACCTGTTACCCGCCTCCCGCGTACTGGCGGCGGACAGCGGATTTGATAAAGCCAGCGATACGCTGAGCAACACCTCCACCGGCCTGCTGGGGCTGGCCGCCGTCACCATCACGCTGGCCACCATGTGGATTGGCTACAAGGTGCTTTTCGACGGCAAAAGTCTTTCTGACATGCGCAACGTCATTATTGGCGCCATCTTGATTGTCGGCGCTTCGGGCTTCGGGGCGTACTGGGCGGCGTAGGAGGAACCAATGACCACGCTGAACAAGGCGCTGACGCGCCCCGCCGCCATCATGGGCATTCCCCTCGTGCCGTTCGTTATCGTCAGCGGGACCATCGTCCTGCTGTCGGTCTATCTCAGCTATTACCTGGCGTTGCTGCTTATTCCGGCCTGGATGGAAATGAAGTCCAAAGCGCGAACGGATATCCATTATTTCGGTCTGCTCTGGCTGGCGTTTAAAACCCGTGGCCGGTTTGCCACCAACCGGCATTACGGCGCGAACGCCATCCTGGCTAATCGCTATGATGCCGTCGATGTTTCGGAGTTCGCCCATAAGATGAAGCTAAACGAGCGCATCACGCTGGATAAATACATTCCGTATTCCTCTCATATTCACCCCCAGGTGATAAGGAATCGCCATGGCGACCTGGTTGCTACCTGGGAGCTGGCTGGAGCCGTATTTGAATGCGAGGATGAACATCACCTGACCTTTCTGGCAACCCATCTCAACAATGTTATTCGTTCGTATGAAGGGCTGCCGGTCACTTTCTATATTCACCGCATAAGAGAGCAATACCGGGATGCGTTTGAGGCCCATTCGGGTATTCCCTTTTCGGACGAAGTCTCAGAGCGTTATTACCGGCCGATAAAGGATAAGCCGTTCTGGCGGCACCGACTGTTTTTCACCGTCTGTTATGCGCCGTTCTCGCGGCTGGAGAAAAAGGCCATGAAGATGCAGCCTGTCGGGAAAAGGCACGCCGCACTGGATGACGCCCTGAAAGCGATGCTGGAGCATCATGAGGCGCTGACATCCGCCCTGTCCCGCCATATGGCAACGCCATTAGGCGTTTATGAAGAAAACGGGCGGGTGTATTCCTCACAACTGGCGTTTTATCACCGCCTGATGACCGGCAAATGGCAGAAGGTCGCGGTGACCCGCTCACCGTTTTACGACACGCTCAGCACACCGGATGTCTTCTTTAGCACCGATACTGCCGAGTGCCAGACGGTCGGCGGCTCCCGTTTTTTCCGCAGCCTGGAAATCAAAGACTACTCGCCCCAAACCCATACGGGTTTACTGGATGCGCTGTTGTATGCCGAAAGCGAGTATGTACTGACGCAATCCTTCACCTGCATGGCGCGGGATGAAGCGCAGAATCACATCCGGCTGGCGGAAAAGCGACTGAACTCGGCGGATGATGACGCCCTTTCGCAGCGCGAAGAACTGATTGTGTTGCGTGACCTGCTCCAGTCCGGGCATATCTCGTGCGGGAAATACCACTTTTCCCTGCTGGTATCCTCAGACAGCGCCGACCAGGTGGTAAAAGACACCAACGCGCTGACCCAGCCCTTTGCCGACCTCGGCATCATGACGTCCCTGTCCACCCTGTCGTTACCCGCCGCATACCTCGCGCAACTGCCGGGGCGTACACTACGTCCTCGGCTGGTTGCCCTCAGCAGCCAGAACTATGCCGATATGGCGAGCCTGCATAACTTCCATCCTCACAAACGGGACGGCAACCCCTGGGGCGAGGCCATCGCCATCCTGACATCGCCGGGCGGCGGCGGTTATTACCTGAATCTGCACGACAGTCAGGCCGGGCGGGATGATTTCAACGAAAAAACACCGGGCAATACGGCGATTATCGGTAAAACGGGGTCAGGCAAGACTCTGCTGATGACGATGATGCAACAACTGATGCAGAAATACCGGAACCCGGCGACATTTGCCGCTTCGGCCACCCTTAAACGACTGACCACCGTTTTTTTTGACAAAGACCGGGCAGCAGAGATGTCGATACGTCAGATGGGTGGGCGTTACTTTCGCATCCGCACCGGTGTCCCCACCGGCTTTAATCCGTTTTCACTGGCGCCGAACCGGCGAAACATCAGTTTTATTAAACGACTTATACGGATGCTGTGTCGCCGCAACGGCAAGCCGCTCGACCCACGCGACGAAGAGCGTATCAGCACCGCCGTAGATACCATCATGCTGGACTACCCACCGGAATACCGTCGTTACGGGATTACACGGCTACTGGAAGTGCTGCCGGAGTCGCCGACCAAAGACGCCCGGACCAACGGGCTACGCATCCGATTGAAACAATGGGCGCAGGGCGGCGAATTCGGTTGGGTATTTGATAACGAGAAAGACACATTTAACATTAGCGACATTGATAATTTTGGTATTGACGGCACGGAATTCCTGGACGATGACGACATCCGCGGCCCCAGCACCTTTTACCTGCTGTACCGCGTGACCAGCCTGCTGGACGGACGGCGACTGGTGATGTTTATGGACGAGTTTTGGAAGTGGCTGGCCGACGTCGAGTTTTCCCGGTTCTCGCTTAATATGCTCAAGGTTATCCGCAAACTGAACGGCATCTTTGTCCCCGCCACCCAGTCGCCCGATGAAATCGTTAAGCATCCCATCGCCCCGGCGATTATTGAGCAGTGCGGCACACAACTATTCCTCGCCAACCCGAAGGCCAGCCATGCGGATTACGTGGAAAAAATGAAAGTGCCGGAAAGCGTATATGACATCGTGCGCAATCTTGATCCGGGCGAACACTATATGGTGGTACTGAAAACGCCCCTGCGTGCCGGCGAAACTCGACCTTTTGTGTCGATGGCAAAAATGGACCTGTCGGGCGTCGGGAAAATCACCAAATTGCTGAGCGGGAGCGAAGACAACCTGAAAATATTCGACGCCATTTATCAGGACGGCATGACGCCCGAGGAATGGAAAGCGTCATTTCTTGAACAGGCAATATAACATTCAAACCGGAGATAAAATCAATGCGTACCCGATATAGCATCCTGGTGTTATCGTTGTTTATTTCCGCCCCATCGATAAGCGCCGGAATACCGGTTTTCGATGCCGTGCAGAATGCGGAATCCATTACCCAGTGGACTGAAAAACTCAAGCAATGGGAAGAAACCGTGACGCACTATAAAAGCGAGATTAACGCCTATAAGCAGCAATTAGCCACGGCGACGGGCGTACGGGATATTCAGGGCTTCCTCAGCGACGCCAGAAGCCTGAAAACCGATATTGATGCGCTGCGCAAGAATGGCATTTCGCTGAATGACCTGCTCACCAACCAGAACGGTTCATATTCCTCTGAACTTCAGAGCCTATATAATAAATATAAATCTTTCGATGTCTGCAATCAGTCCAGCACGTCACAAAATTACCTGGCAAGCTGCAAACAAATCGTTCTCAATCAGGCGGTGTCCATTGAGAACACCAGCGATGTGGAAAACAGGATCACCAGCACACTCAGCGATATATCAGAGTTATCTGACCGCATAACCAATGCGCAGGACTCGAAAGAGTCACAGGATCTGGCTAACGCCGTGGCGGCCAAAAGCGTACAATTAAATGCGCTGACCAGCCAGTGGGAAATGTCTGTCAAACAGTCAGAGCAGCGTGCGGCCCTCCTGGCTCAGCAGCGGCAAAAAGCCTTCAATGAACAGCAACTCGCTGCGCCCGTTCCTGATTTTAATAACTGAGAGGGTAAAAATGAAAACGTCTTTTTGCATTTTCCCGATTATTTTTGGTGCGTTATCGATGACGGGATGTGATAACCCGAAATCAAAGCAATGGTACAAAGAACATCCGGATGAAATGAACCAGCAATATAAGGTGTGCGAATCGTCCGGCAATGATTCTCAAGATTGCCGAAATGCACGTGAAGCCCGATTCGAACTCCGTCAGGATAATGCCAAAGTTCCCGATCTAAATTAAAGGGGGATCTATGTCAGGTGGTATGTTTGTCGGAATGGACAAGACTGTCACTGACGGTTTAAATGCCGTATTAGCCGGGCAAACTTCTGTGTACGGCAATATGATAAGCGTTATAACCGTCAGTTCGTTCACATTGTTTATCACTTATCGGGGTTATCAGACCCTGGCCGGTAAGCTTCATACTCCAGTAGAAAATGTCGCGTGGGATGTCGGGCGAATGCTGTTAATCATGACATTCGTCCTGAATCTTGGCGGCTGGCTTGATTTAGCTATTTCCGCGATTAACGGCTTAAAAGATGGCGTCAGCGGCGACGATAATGTCTGGGCATTACTGGATACCGTCTGGGAAAAGCACAAACCATTGGGCAGAAACTTTATCAGCAGGATGATTCAACCTATGTGAAACTCAATGGAGGATTTGCAGAGCTCCTGGTCTGGGGTGGCGCGCTCGTCACCCTGCTATTTGGCTCCGCCGTGAACCTTTAGCAGAACTTACAATAGTGTTAATGACGACGACTGCGCCACTCTTCATCTTCTGTCTGCTGTATGGATTCCTGATCCCCATGTTCAACAACTGGTTGAAAATTCTATTTACAGTCATTCTGACGGTGATGTTTTCAGCATTGTCGATAAGGATCGTTATTAATTATCTGAATGGAATATTAGATAAGGCGGTTAATTTCGCGGACAACGCCAACATTATCACGCTCGGCGTCCAGTGCTGTGTTGCCGGTGTTATCTCAGGTGTCATCATCTGGTTTTCAGCGAAAATCGCCAGCGCGTTAGGTGGAGCAGCCGTTCAGGCTGCATTACAGGGCGCCGCCATGAGTGGACTGAGCGGGCTGGTCAGTAAGTCTACTGATGCGGTCAGACCCGGCATGAAGTCCGGAGCAGCAGGTGCCCGGCTGGCGACTAAAGGGAGTGTTATGGCGGCGACAGCCGCAGGCAGACTCATTGCCGTTGGCAGCGGAAAAACCATCTCTGCATGGCAAAAACGCGTCGCCGCCATCAAGAATATGAAACGTTTTAATCAGCAGCGTAACCGCTAACCGCTATCTGGATTAAGCCACCACATAACCCGAAACTTTCCAATAGCAGAGCATGATTAGATCTGACAGGCTGCTAAGAACGTGAAGTGGACATTAGCCACTCAAACACTGGCGCAGCATTGCTGCGACTAGGGACTTTAACTTATTAGACATTGTTTTCAACTTTAACCCGACTTCCTTCATATTCTAATATATTAGACAACAAATCTGGATATTTGTCTTTCAGCTCAAGAAGCTTTCCATAAAACCGATCTTCTCCAGTATTTGGAAACATATAGTTTGGCTCTCTCTTACCTTCATAGTCAAAATCTTTATCGAGGTGGATGATGAAATCGAGATCTGTAATTGCAATATTGCGCTCATATTCTCCAAATATCGGTAACCCACAATTTTGTCTTAGGACCCTCACTGGATTGTATGTTTTGAATAAGTCAAATCCTTCAATCAAGAACTCTGTTTTCTTAACAAGTGGGTCTCTAAAGCAAAATCCATAGATTACACCCTTATGATCACCCTTTTTATTCTAGTGTGATAAGCCAGACCAGACGAGTTAAATTTAAGTTTATAGGTAGCAAAGAATATGGCTGTTTCAACATCAAATGATATATCTAAGCCAGTTGTTTGTGTGGCATAATGCTGCTCCACACGCATGATGTCGTATGAGTATCGACTGTCTAGATAAACATTGGGGTTGTTGGGCTCAAGCTCATGAAGGAATCTCAGGAAACTTCTCTCTTCCTCCTGATTAACATTGAAAGAATATATTCCCTCTTTGTCTATATAATCCAGGGAATATAGAAATTTCCTTCCATCTTTATCTGATCTTACAGGGCTAGAAATCTTCCTCTTATAGGTATATTCCGATGTTTGACCACGAAATGAAACTTTCCTTCATTTATATAGCGCTGCCGCCTTGGATCAGAAAGAATGTTAGCTATATCATCATAATTTCTTGCTGAATACTCCGAAAATTCAGATAGATTAGGGAAGATATTATTACCTTGAATATACTCAACAAAATCATCAACATCAAATAAACCAGATGACTGTTTACTGCCGAACATTTTGTCGCTTACCATCGCCCAAGTTTTACCTGAGAATGGGTCTGCAATGTCCCTAATTGTGTAGCCAGAATCGATAACCTCATTTATCAACCCTTCCGGGACATTTTGGAGCGCAATACTTCAATAAGTCTGCTTTCGAACATCATGATCCCCAAAATTTTCGCTATGTTCGTTTGGAATTTAGTAATTTAATTAGAAGCGCCATCTTCGGAACCTAACTTGTTTTGTTTAATAGGTTCTATTTTTCCATAAGTAACGCTGCGTCGATACATTGTTAGCGGCCTTGAGCCAAAACGGCCTCGGCCATGACCAAAAATCATTGAAATAACTACAAATATAGAAATTATCGAACTGACCGCCACAAACCAATTAATAGAATTAGTTTCACTAACAGGTCGGATAAGACCTTGGTCAAGTAAATACTTCAAACCTAGTAAAACCAAATAAGAACAAAGACAAAACTTACGATTTCATTTATTTTAGAAACAGAGTAGGTTCGTTGATGATGAACTGTTTTATATAAAGGGCCGGTAAAAGCATCTTCAAGTAGATCTACATGAACTTCCCAGTGTCGCTGCCACGATTTGCTACCTAAATTAGTAAAATGCCAAGCTAAAGACAACACAAAACCTATACATATTAAAAATACACTTCAACATGATTAAACTGATCATACTTGGTATAATTTGCAGAAGAAGTCAGAGCAAAATAACCAACAAATGTACTAGCAATGAAAGCCCAAAAGTATGTTGCCCTTTTCCAATACATTTCAATTTCGAAATTTCGAGTAGCCCATGCTTTTCAAAAGCTTTTTCAGCCATTTGGTGGGGTATATCTACCAATTGAGCCATATATTCTTCTTTGCTGAGCTCAGTGAGTTCAGATGGTTTATTTGAATATAAATATTCAATAATCTTCATATGTTTTTACCCTAATATTGTGCTTTAAAGCAAAGAGGAAAATTTGTCCGTTAACAATCCTTTATCAGCGCCTATTTTCATTTTCTGTCACGGGATGCGCACCCAAATCTACTGGAAGATCTTCAAGTACTTCTTTTGAGTAGTATTGAAGAATTATTTCCCTTTGTTAATCTTTCCGTCCAATATCTGCCTATTAGTTTTTGTTTTGGTTTCTCAATGATCTTGAATATCGCTGTTCCATCATGTGGAATGCTTCGCTCGTTCAAACTTAGTCTGGGCTCGCTAGCATAGGAGTACGCGATATTTTAACCTGCCGTTCAGGGTCGATAAGAAAGCCCTCAGAATACGAGGAGCTTTCCATTTCACTCGTACGCATCACGCAGCTAATGTGGAAGAAGGATTGGTTCACTGTGAGCATTACGGGTATAGGCGGTGGTTTTCTCCCGTCTTCGGGTTTTCCAATCTGAATATATAAAACCCACCCAGCTTCCATTTAAATTGGGAAAAGGAACAAGCCAGCCTCTAAATATTTTAAATTTCCATACCCATTTAATGAATGCGGCCACAACTAAAATATCTATACTCACTACCTTTGGAACAAGCCCAAAGAAGTCCTTGACCTTTGATAAATCCAGCCCATTAAAGTAGGCGAGCGAAAACCAAGAGGCGGCTGATATTCCAACTAAAAGATACAGAGAACTTTTAAGTGTCACGTTACTCATTATTTCAATCCAAAGTAGTTCCATGCCGCTTTAGCAAATCCACGGCCATCCTCTCGAGTCCATTTTGATTCGAATGAAATAAGTAAAAGCATTCATTTACTTCTACCCAGCGACCAGAGTCTGGCTCATCACCTTGGAGAGAATTCCAAATATGGAAAAGCATAGCTCGGAGACATTCTGTCCAAGTTGAAAGAGTAAACACACTGTCTGGACAATTGTAGGCTAAGCACTCCATAAAAAGAGGGCAATTCACGAAATGATCCATCTTCTGCCATTGCGTTCTCAATACGCTTTAATAGGCGAGCTCCTTTTTATAGGCATAACCAGTTCGGTTATTCTTAGCTGTTCCGTTTTCTATTTGTTGGGCAGGATAATTAACAATGCTACTGCCATCAGTCTTAAATATTTTTGTTCCGTCTCTAGTTTCGCTTTTCATGTAATACTGATAGCTAAAACATGGCACGACATCAGCATCTATCCGAGCCGAGCTAGAATTTATTTGTATAGCAGTAGAGCCCGTAGAATCAACTTGACCGGGAAATTTTGCTTCCATGGCAGAAATAAGCTCGATTTTAAGCTTTGCCGGAGTCCAAACTCCCTCATAGGGCTCACCAGATGTACGATTCCCCTTCTCAGACTCGTCCCAATACAGGGCCTCTGCACACTCAACCGCTATATCTACATCGCTGTCTGAACGCACATTGGTATTATTGGCATATGAGCCTTTCGCATAAATCTTTAAAGAGCAATTATTGAATGGTTCGTGTGAAGCGATCGCTTGGCGAATCATCCGTTCCGTTCTATCCTGTTTGCTCTGTTCAGTGTCACTCGAAGGACCTGTCCATCCAGACAATTTAGCTTCCAGACTCATTGTTTTTCCTTGAAAACGCTAACAATTTAATAAAAGGTAACTATGCCCGCAAGTCGAAAGTATCCTTACCTTCTTTCGTGATTTTCACTCATTCTAAATTAATGCTGAACCACCTCTATTTCAATAGATTATTTTGAAATCATGAAATTTAGTTCAACAAGCTCCATACAATCCGTACACAGGTGTAAAATTTTTTATAAGTCACTTTAACTGTTAATTTAGCCAGTACTTTATTTAACATTCCTGCGACTAAAACAGCAACATGATAATTAATTTATATATTCGAGAACGTCCGCTTTTGCACAAGCTGTGTGAAAACGTTTTTGGTCGCAGAAACTGCCTAAAACAGAGCTGAAAACCGCACTCATGCGTATAATTAGGATCTACTAAACCAGTTGATCAATTTCAGATTTTGCGTAGACGCGCGCACTTCAGTTTCTGGTCAGGTTTTTCACACAGCCGGGGCACGGTGCCGACTTTCAGATTGGATTTAAGCTCGCAACTAGAAACTTTGTTAACACCAAATCTCTTCCCCGCTCATCACATCCGCATTCGTAGCGCGTCGTGGCGATAACACTGAAACCACTGCATCCGTTAAATAAAGGGCCTGATATGAAACTCAGCATCTTCCTTCTGATGCTGTGCGCGCTCATGGGCTGCACACAGCATAACGTCACCCTTCCGCCGGTATCCGGCGATCCTCAACCGGTGAACACTCCGGCCATCATTCAGGAGTTGACAAAACATGTCTGAAGCAGAAAAAGTCCTTGCGTCATCCCGAACCTTTGAAGCCGTTATTCTGGAAAAGGATGAGCGCGCCAGGAAAGTCGCCTGGTTGATGGCGGCGGTCGGATTCATCCTGGCCGCAATGACCATTGCGGCCCTGATTATCCTGTTGCCGCTGAAAGCCACTGAGATTGAGTTGTGGTCGGTGGATAAACAGACCGGGCGTTATGACTATATGACTCGCATAAAAGAGCGGGATATTTCTTCTGAAGAATCGTTGGCGCATGCCTTAGCAGCAAACTACGTCAAGCTTCGCGAAGGGTATAACTATTTTTCGCTCCAGCGTGATTATGACGATGTGCAGTTATTTAATAGCGACAGCGTGAATAAAGAGTATCTGGACGGGTTTAACAGCGACCAGGCCCCGGATGTCATTTTCAATAAAGCGGAATATGTCGTGTATATCGACATTATTTCGAACGTCCATGCCCCCGCGACATCGCCCGACCATCTGGCAACATTGCGCATCAGACGCACCATACGCCGCATTGCGGATAACTCGGTCAAAACGGATGTCTGGAATATCCGCCTGACGTACCGCTACCTCCCACGCAAACAACTCACCGACAGCCAGCGCGAAGTGAACCCGATGGGTTTCATCGTCACCAGCTACCAGCGCGATAAAGAACTGAGGACTGAATGATGCTGAAAAATAGTCTGGGCCTTACCCTTATCCTGGCGTCATACGTGGCCTGGGGGGCCGCCATGCCGCGTGGAAGTGCCTGGGACAGCCGGATGCAGAACGTCGTTTACAACGGCCAGAACGCCACGGTCGTCAATACCCGACCCGGCTACGTCACCACGCTGCTGTTCGACGATGATGAGGAGGTTATTGATGCGCAGGCGGGCTTTCCCAAAGGCTGGACGGTGACCCGCAGCGATAACCGGGTGGGCGTCAGCCCGAACCCCATTACCCAGCCGGTGACGGATGCCAGCGGCAATAACGTCAGTCAGGTCTTTCTGCCGACCGCGAAAGACTGGAAAACCAATCTCTTTGTCGTGACGTCAAAACGCGATTATAGCCTGGAGCTGAACGTACTGGATAACGACTCGCCCTCGCAGGCTTTCGTTATCCGTTATCACTATCCGGAAGAGGTCCGCCGGCAATCAGATGCTGCCAGCGCGACCCGGTTGAAAATGCTGCGCGAAACGCAGGAAAAGCAGCAGATAGCAACGGCATTCAAACAGGCCACCACACCACGCAACTGGCGCTATACCAAACGGGTGGCGGCAGGCTCGGCATCCATAGCGCCGGACTTCACTTACGATGATGGCCGCTTTACCTATATCGGCTTTTCACCCGTCAAAATCCTTCCCTCTGCGTTTCTGGTCGTTAACGGTCAGGAACAAGCAGTCACGCCCCGAATTGTCGGCCAGGGCAATTACACCGTGATGGTGGTACGGACGTTGTCGCCGCGCCTGGTATTGCGCTACGGCACTGCCGTGGTAGGGATTGAAAACGCGGCATACGGGCAAGCCACGGTCGCCGGTGGCGACACCGTGTCATCCGCCGTCACGCTGGAGGCCAAATGACAGACCAACTTACCCCGGAAGAAGCGCAAAAAACCACGGCAGAACTGGAGTCAGAAGCCCGCGAACGTGCCCGGTTGGCGATGGCGAGCCCGGGGTCGGAACAAAAAACCCCGCCCGGTCAGCCTGAAGTGACCCGCTTTCGAAAATCATCCGGTCGCCGGACGCTGCTGGTCTGCCTGGTTAGCCTGGGCTTACTGATTGCACTGGCGCTCGGCGGCGATCGCTTGCTCTGGGCGCTGAAAAACAAAGACGAAAAGGAAGCCGACACCGCGCCTCCGCCTTCAACCAGCGCTAAACAACATACACGTACCAACCTCGGCATGGATAATAACCCGTTCGGTCTATTCGGACAGAAACAGAACAAGCCGGAAATAGCGGCGGACAAGGGCCAGGCGCAAATCACCGCGCCATCCTCCCCTCCGGCATTGCCCGCGCTGAACAAGGCGTCGGCGCTGGCTGACGGGCTGAGTAACAACACCGGGACCACGCAGCGAGGCAACACGCGAACCACCCGAAGCGAACCGCGCGACAACGCGGGAGCGACCGGCGGTCCGGCAACCTCCTCCCTTACTAATGGCAACAATGACAATCCGGGGGTGGCTAAGGTCACCGGCGTCAGGCGGCTGAACCTCGATCCCGATCTCTATATCCCGGTTGACCGCTATATCCCCTGTTCAATGATGCGGCGGTTTGTCTCCGATGTGGGCGGCGCGATTTCGTGCCTTATCAGCGAGGATGTCTACAGCGCCAGCAACCATGTAAAGCTGATCCCGTCGGGCAGCGTTGCTAGGGGCGTGTACCGTGCCGGGGCGTTGCAACACGGACGCAGCCGGATGTTTGTCATCTGGACGGAGTTACGCACGCCGGAGCCCGGCAGCCTGCAAATTCCACTCACGGATACCGGGGCCACCGGCCCGCTGGGTGAGGCGGGTATATCGGGCTGGATTAATACTCACTTCTGGGAGCGTTTCGGTAATGCCCTGATGCTGAGTACGGTGCAGGATGTAGCCGCAGCGGCGGCGGATTCAGCACCGGGAAAAGATCGCAACACCGACTATACCGAAAACACCCGCGCCGCCGCGTCGGAAATGGCGAAAACGACGCTGGAGAACAGCGTCAACATTCCGCCCACGATGTATCTGAACCAGGGCGATGTTATCAGCATCATGACCGGCACCGATATTGATTTCTCTTCCGTTTATCAACTGCGCATGAAACAGAGAGGGGCGTATGACGACTGAAAACCTGTCTCTTGATTTTATGAAAAATCAGCTTTTCGGTGATTTTCTCCCGCTGGAGGGTCTGACCGACATCGCCATTAACCGTCCCGGCGAGATCCACACCAAAATTCGCGGAAAATGGCAACGGCACGACGCCCCGGTCACGCTGCGCCAGTGCTACGCTTTTGCCAAAGCGCTGGCATCATGGAATGAGGACAACGTGGATGATACGTCGCCCATCCTCTCCGCCACGCTGGGTTCCGGTGAGCGTATCCAGACTATTATTCCCCCGGCCTGTGAGCGTGATACGGTTTCCATCACGCTGCGCAAACCGTCATTCGAACAGAAAACGCATCAGTCATGGATTGATGCCGGTTTTTATAACCGGGTGACGGGTAAGGAGCGGACTGAAAGTAAGGACGATGAACTGGCTCGATATTATACCAGCTGGGATATTCCCCGCTTTATTGAAAAGGCCGTTGAGTATGGCAGGACAATATTTATTGTGGGTGAAACCGGCTCCGGCAAAACCACCTATATGAAAACCCTGCTGCATTATATACCGCAACACCTAAGACTCATCACCATTGAAGACAACCCCGAAATCCGGTTTTACCGCCACGCCAATTATGTTCATCTGTTTTATCCGGCGGATGCCGGGGAGGACGCCATCGTCACACCCGGCAGGCTTATCCGGGCTAATTACCGGATGAACCCGGACCGCATTCTGCTGGCGGAAATTCGTGGACGGGAAGCCTGGGACGCGCTAAAAATCGTCGGTTCCGGTCATGAAGGACTTATCACCTCGATGCACGCGGGCAGCCCGGAAGACTGTATTGAAGGCATTATTGACCGCTGTTTTGAAAACTCTGATTGCCAGAATATTCCGTTTGCGGTACTGCTGCGCAAGGTGCTTAAAAGCGTAGATATTATCGTCAGTATTGATATTCACGGCGATATCCGCCGGATTGGCGATATCTATTACAAATATCTTCACCTGGATAGAATGAAGGAGACCTTCAACGATGCGAACGATTGACCTGTTTTTAACCAGCGCGATGATAGTTATCCTTTCTGGCTGTTCATCCCCACCGGAGCCTGTGCAGCCCGAATGGGATAAACCCGGCGTGGAAATGAATACGACACTTCCCCAATGGTCAGAGAACCGGGTTATTTTGCCATCTTCCACAGTCGAGGGACACTGGTCAATAAAATGGTCTTCAACCCTGATGCGGTTTACCCGCCCGATGTCTGGTATGCCGTTGTACATTCCAATCAGGTTATCGTTAAGGCACCGGATGGTGAACGTTATTTCAGGGCGAAAGACTGGCTACGAAATAACGGTTACTCCGGTGTCATTTCTTTCCAGCCAAAACTGAATAATTGCCTGACCTGCAATACAACCGAAATTAAGTTTTATCGGTAACACTATTTACACCCCAGCTTATCCAGATAACCCCTCCTGTCAATTCAATAGCTCATTTTCAACCAAAGGTCATTAACATGAAATCGATCATGCTACCTGCATTTTTTCTCTGTATTGCTTCCTTATTGTCATCTCCTGTGATGGCCACTGATGCCTGTGAAGTCGTTTTATGTATGTACGGTAAAACGACGGGAAACGGTGGAGGAAAAGAATGCAGCTCTGCCGAGCGGGCTTTCTTTAACATCGTGAAAAGAACAAACACGGTTTTCTGCCCAACCACACCGCTGATGCCCGCGAGGCATTTCTGCTCGACTGTGGAGCAGCCGATCCGGCAATTATCAGCCAGATAATCAATAAATTTGGCCGAGTGCGCGGCCAATTTAGAAGGATGACTAAAATGGCAAAGCCCGGATTTATACAACATCCCTGGTCAAATCAACAGGGAGATTCTATATGCGTTACTAGCGTGATTCAGCGTATTGAAGACGAAGCCATGCGCGGATGCGGTCTTTATTACGAAATTTATCATTACCGCGTAATATGCCAGTTACTTAATCTGCTGAATACCATGAATGCCAATGACAGGCTGTTAATCAAACAAGAAGCAGCCAAACGCGGATTTAATCTGAATAAAACAAGTGTTGAATAAAACTATCAGAATTATCAGGAAACGCTGGCTGAGATCCGCAATAACGAATATTAAGGAGAGAACGGGGATATATTTACAGTAAAGAAACCCAGCCCATCAATACAGACCAAAATATCCGGAATGATTTTAGCAAAGGATGGCGACAGCCACCCAAAGGGCGGGGAAAATTACGCAGTAATTTGGGCGAGTCCGGCGCAGGGCGTGGTGGGGTTAAGGCTTTTTAATTCCTGCGACCAGCAGGAATTAAAAAGTGGCGCGAGGTGAGTAAATTCAATTTCGAAGAAATTGCTAATTTGCGTCGCCCGAACCCACCGGCGAGCGTTCACCCCCAGGGGAACCGAGCTGGCCGGGGGGAGCCGAATAAATTTTGCCGCCCCAGCGAGCAAAAAGACGCGCCCACGCGTCGGTTTATTTGGGGGGCGTAGCCCCGCACACCGTCGCGGCTAAGTCTCCGGCCAAAAGCCGGTAGCGTGGCGCGACCACCCTCTTTGAAGGCGTTTTCCCATTTTTTCGCTTGGCCGGAACGGACAAAAGAAAAAATAGGCGAAAAACGGCGTCTCAAAGAGGGTGGTCGCGCGTAGCGGGCGACGGTGTGCCGCCGTTGACTTTGGGGGTTTTGGCGCGGCGTCCAGCCACGACATTACCCCCATGCGCAAGTTCATAAGGGCGTCCAGCCCGCTTGAACTGGCGCACGCCGTTCGGGCCGGAAAGTGTACTATTCGGCACATGGCCGCAACGCGGTCACCTCTCGCGCCCCATGCTTTCGCCCCGCCTTTTCGCCCAACACCGCGGGGCGAATTGATGGGGCGATGCGCTGGGGTGAGTGGCTGACGAAGGAGGCACGATGATCTTAAATAAGCTGGCCGTTTCACTGTCGCCGATAGTGAATGGCGCGCTGGCCTTCATTGCTTTTATGCAACAGCATCAACTGATGCTGGCGCTATTATCGGGGCTGACCATGCCGTTTTTCGCGTCGATGAAAAGCGATGAGCGGCAAAAAGCCCCGTTCTGGCAAAAGTTGATTATTGCTTTTGCCATGTTGTGTTTCCTTTTCGGTACGATGGCCCCGGTTGTTATCTGGATTTTTCAGTGGCTTTATCAAGGTCGGATAGTCGCCAGCATTCCCGTTCTGGCATGGTCGGTACTGATTGCCTTCACCGTAGCGGGCTTTATTTTCCATATCCTGCTACGTAGGGTATTAACGCCAGAATTGGACAAAATAAAAAAACGGCTCGTCAAAAAGTCAACGCTTGAACGGGAATTACGCACCGATGTGCGCACGGTGAAATCGTTGCTGCCGGAAACGTTGCATTATGATCCGCTGGATTACATCGACTTGAGCAAAGGCATTTTATCGGGATGGACCGGGAGAAACAACCGATGTATCTCCCGTTAAAAGACTGGCAAAGGCAACACGCTGATATTATCGGCACAACCGGTGCCGGTAAGGGGTGGCTACAGGGATATTACTTTATCAAAGTATCCTGGTCGGTGAAGGCATCTTCATCATGGACCCCAAAGATGATGAATGGGCACCGCACCTTTACCGGAAAGCCTGTGAGGATGCAGGCAAACCCTTTGCCTTAATCGACCTGCGAAAACAGCAATACCAGTTAAACCTGATTGAAGATATTACCCCGATGAGCTGGAAGAACTTTTGTTGCCGGCTTCAGTCTGGCGGAGAAAGGCCAGGAATCTGACTTTACCGCATTGACGACAGAAAGGCGGCACGTATAGCCGCGCAATTCATCAGCCATCACCCATCTTCGACTATCCGCGATATTTATAACGGCGATTATGTTCAGGGTATTGCAGAGGACATCAAAGCTTTTTCGGCAAGATTGAAGAACTGGCCTTATTGAATGCCATCAACGCGCCGACGGGATTTTCGCTGAATAAAATATTTGATGAGGGTGGCTGCTGTTATGTCATCGGCTCCCTGCGAAACAGCGAGCTTATTACCGCACAACGACTGCTGCTGGTTCGCCTGTATCAGTTAGCGGAAAGGCGCGACCGGGTCAAAGATACACCCAGCCCCATTGCCATTTTTCTCGACGAGCTGAAATACCATCTATCAAAACCTGCGCTGGAGGGATTAGGCGCAGCACGGGATAAAGGCGTACACATCATCATGGCGCACCAGTCCGTTGCCGATCTAAAAGACTGCCCGGCAGATTTAAAGGGTGAAGCCGTTGTCGGCGCAGTTGTTGAGAATGCCAAGTTCAAACTGGTTTATCGTGTCATGGACCCGGATACGGCTGAATGGGTGGCCAGGATGTCAGGCACTATATTAGTGGATGATGAAGTCCGCAAGGCGAAAACCAATACCCTGCTGACAGAAACCATCGACAATGAACGCACAATCAGACAAGCGGAGCGTTTCTTTATTGACAGCAATATGATCCTGAACCTGCCTGATTTTGTCAGCTTTATATTCACCACCAGAAAACTTCCATCCGCATCGTTGATTTCGCCGATAAAGGTAAAAAAGCGCGAACTAGAGATCTTTTTTGTTTCACCTGAAATTGCCGCCTCAGCGGCATCGATAAAAGACTCGCTGGATTTCAGCGAGGAAGAAAAAACACCCGTACCCACAACATCAACGCCGAATGTTATGGCAACCCGTCCCGATCTTTTCTTCACGGATGAAGACAATAAAGCCACAAAGCCGACGCCTGACGAAGAAAAAACTGTCCCTTCTCTATTTTAGGAGGCTAAATGCTTATCGCCACGCATAGCGAGCGCACCACACGCAATAGCGAGAAAATAAAAGACTGCTGAATTTCCTGAAAGAAGAAACCTACAGCGATTTTAAAACGCTGATGCTGCTTTTCGGCTTCAAGGATCACAAATCGCTGTATACGCTGCTGTCAAAAGTCGAGGGCATGGGGTTAATACAAAAGCATGTGCTGGAATCACGGACGATGAAAATTTCATTATGGGGAATAACCAGTGACGGGCTGGCCGTCGTGTTAACACCTGACGATGACCTTTTCCCGGCGCGGTTTGAGCCATCAAAAGTTACCGGCTGGACGCTGGAACATCATCTTGATAATCAGGTGGTCCGGATCATCCTTGAGAAAAAAGGCGCTACCGGATGGATAAACGGTGATCGTACGACCTTCCTCAACCGCTATCAGGTCAGTCACCGTCCGGACGGGCTGATCACCCTCCCCGGTGGAACCGTCATCGCCATTGAGACTGAGCGCCGTCTGAAAACCAAAGCTCGTTACCAATCGATCATCGCCAGCCATCTACTGGCGCGCACCAATAAATACTGGATGTACGTTTTTTATATCGTACCCGACCAACAGAAAAAACGCGCCATTGAACTGTTGTTCGACAGTATAAAATACGTCATCGTTAACCATCAGCACATCCCGCTTGAAGCACGCCACCGTCATGTTTTCCGTGTCTACACGCTCGACGAACTGCACCAACTGGACCTGCATCACTACGCTTAAGCCAGTGTTTTTTGTGCCGGTAGGTTTACCCATACGAAAAGCCTGCCGCGTGGTTGATTGATGAGTAATCACTTAAGGTATATACTCACACTATGTACAGAAGAGGAGCACGCCCATGAAACACAGAGTCAGCGTTACCGTGGACAAAGACAATTATCAGGTTCTGAATGCTGCCGGCGTCAATATTTCTGGTCTGGTGAATGAAGTCATCGGCAGGGAAGCCCGTCGCATAAAGGCTGAAGAATGGAAGAAAGAGAACCACGAAGGGATGGAGGAAGTCGCCAGATTTATCGCACAGAATGGCTCTTTCGCCGATGAAAACAGGAACTGGTGACCATGCAATTTACTGTTTATCAGTATAAGCGGGCAAGCCATTACAAAATGTTTGTCGATGTGCAAAGTGATATTGTCGATACGCCAGGGCGGCGAATGGTCATCCCGCTGATAGCATCGCATCACCTGTCTGAAAAAGTGAATAAAACCTTGTTCCCCCTGATCCGCATCGACGGCGAAAATTACCGTCTGATGACAACTGAATTATCAAGCGTTTCCGTTGAGGTCATTGGTGAAATTATCGCCGATGTAAGCCATTGTGCCAATGAAATCAAAAATGCTATCAATCTCATGTTCTGGGGTGTTTAAACGCCCTTAAAAGGCTTTCACTAAAAGAGCGGTATATCTCCTGTCACCAGACAATACAGTAAGTACCGATAATCCAGAATGTGAATGTATGATTAAAGCCGCATTCCTTTGCGGCGTCCTCTATTTCCGTTCAAACCTTCTCCATCAAATAACGATGCGCTTTTGATGCCGCGCTGGCGGCTTTGAAAATATAGCGTTTGTCGTTTTTCAACGCCTTCAGCCATGAAGCGATGTAGCTTTCATGCTGAACCTCTCCAACAATCCCCAAATCAGCCATCAGGAACGCACTTCCCAACTCAGCAATAATTTCTTCAAAAGCGTAAGCCTCACTGCCAAACTTCCCTTTCATTTCTCGGTTTAATCGCGACTTGCCGCCGCTCCAGTGAATCAGTTCATGTAAACCAGTAGCATAAAATCGGCAGCCTCGGGAAAAAGGTGTCGTTCCGGTAAATAAATCTCGTCAGTAGACGGTCTGAAAAAGGCGTTTTGTCCTTTCTCGATGATGTTTGCGCCACTGCTCCGGAACAGGTTTTCAGCCTGTGGCAGCGCATCGAACGTCTGTACTGAATTGCCCGGCTCAGTCGCCAGGGGCAGGCCGTCAATCTGTTCAACATTAAACACGGTGAACGTTTTCAGCATCGGGATATACTCGATCCCGCCTTCGTCGTTTTCCTTTTCCAGCGTGGTATAGAAAATTGCTGTCGTTCCGCGCTCTCCCTTACGAACCTGTCCCCCTGCCGCCTTCGACTGTTTGTAGGTCATCCAGCGGTAATCATTGAATCCCTGTTTTGAAGCACTACACCACAACAACATAATATTCATACCGCTGTAGGCAATATTGGTAGCGTAATTAGTAGGTAACCCGGACATGCCTGGCACACGCTGCCACGGACACGCCCACGGCTTAACCCCGACTTCCAGTGCCGTAATTATGCTGTCGGTGACGGTCTGATAAATATCGGTTCTGGTTTTTGAACATTTCGTTTTTGAGGAGCCTGACTGCTCCGGCGGGGATACGCGGGTCGCCGTTGCGTTGTTAGAGGCGCTGGTCTGGGTATGCAGGGAAATAAACATGGTTTTTTCTCCGTCAGTGGTGTGATTTTCGTCTTCGTATCGCCTGACGGTTCGCTTTCCCGACATCGTTCCGGCCAGCAAGGGCGTAGCATGCGTGCCATTTACCCTTGCGGGACGGGTTGTGTTGGGAAATGATTAACCGGAGACCGATACGGGAACGGAAAGCACGCGGGAGAAAAAAGTACTCCTACATGACCAGACGTAGTCCTCCCTGACCGCAGCGGTGAAATGGGGGTTGGGGTAGATGACACCTCCATCGAAGATACTAATGTGGAGATTACCGGAGCTACGCAAACTTTATGTATTCCAAGGTATGCTGCGGTATACTCACTAAATGAATATTCCGATTACTTTTATTAACTCAGCTAGGATTTATATGGACGACGAAAAGTTTATCTGCCATAAGTGCGTTAGAGAAAAGTATGTCAGCCTGATTATCAAACAAAAGGGTGACGCGAAGCATAAATGTAGTTACTGTAGAAAGAAAATAAAAATATCGAACTGCTCGAAATAACAAATATGATGAATCGTGTTTTCACTCAACATTATGACTCATGGGAAGACACTGATAATTATTATACTTCACGGGCAGGAGAATCGGCTCAGAATATAATTCAGGATCAGCTCGGGGTTAATGAAAAGTCGCGATAGATATTCACGAACTGCTTAAAGAAACGTATAACGATTATTTTGATGATTTTAATTCTGCGTATAGAGATGATTATGTTTATAGAATAAGAAATTATATTTCCAATTCTCATGAACTAAACAATGCCTGGGATGAAATGAAAGAATCCCTTCAGGGTGAAGCACGTTTTTAACAGACAAGTAAAACTCTTCTTAGATAATCTTTTTCAGATATTGAAACATTGCGAACAGATATAAGCCAACCCGCTATAACGACAATCGACAGCGATAGTATTCTTTACAGGGCAAGGTCGTTCGAGAATTATGATAGCGTTGAGGAAGCACTTAAGCATCCTGAACTTCATTTTGGGCCGCCACCGCATCTCTTGGCACGTTCTGGCCGGATGAACGCGCATGGTATACCTGTATTCTATGGCGCCACCTCACCGGATATAGCCGTTTCAGAAATAAGGCCGGCTGTAGGGAATTTCGTCATTGTCACCCCATTCAGACCGCGCAGGCCTCTGCGGATACTGGATATAACAGCCCTCGATGCGCTCAGCTATATCAAAGGAAGTCTTTTGATACAAAACTTGTTGATATGAATGAGAAAACTTCATTTCTCAAAACGTTATCTCGAAAATTGACGCTTCCAGTATCTGGAAAAACCCGGACAGTGAATACTTGATTACTCAGGCCGTTGCCGAATACCTGGCTATCTCTGAGAAATATAACCTTGATGGTATTAGTTTTGAATCTACCCAAGTGAGAATAGAAGAAAAAATAAAAATATAGCCCATAATGTAGTGCTTTTAGTAAGTCTTCACACGTAAAGGATGCTGATACCAATAGTAACTATATCGTGGATTTATATGAAAATATTGAAGAAGATGAATATATCTTTCATCCGACGATTAGAAAAATAGAAGGCGAAAGTAAAACTCATTATAATAGCCATTTTTGACTGACACCCAGGATGAAACTCTTGAAATAATCCCGGACAAAATAATATTTTATAAAATTAAAGGTGTTATCTTCCAGACAGAGGAAACCGAAGTCACTTTGGGTGAAACCATTATCCAGGACAAGCCAAAACATAAGGAATATGATGGCAAGTATTCTGCCGGTTAGAATCTCATTCGTTCGATTCTTTATGATCTTTACCACATAAGATACTTTATTCTTCGATGTAGACCCAACTAAAGGGCGCACAAAATAAAAATCAGTCGTTCTGGTAAGCCATCCTATGAAGTGACTTATCTCGCTTCATTCCCTCAAAGGTTCGGCAGATCCAACGACGCCAGCTTCTTCGCTTCACGCCAACCTCCGCCCAGGATCGGGCTTCATCCGTGATGTAATACTGGACGCAGTAAAATAGGCGTAGCGTCTTCTGTCGGCATCGCTGATATAAGGTCGTAATTCATCGGAAAAGTTGTCCACTCCACCCAACATGGTCTTTCTTTAAGGTTCCGACACCGAAAGAGGAAGCGCCATGTTAAGCAGAGAGGACCACCTAATGATAAAACAAATGCGCATTCATGGCGCTTATATTATCGACATTGCCCGTCAGATTGGCTGCTCAGAACGCACGGTCAGGCGGCACCTGTCCGAGCCTGAACGTCCTCGCCGGACGTCTTCACGACGGCGTATGAGCAAACTTGAACCTTACATGGCTTTTATCGATATGCGCCTGAGTGAACATGTCTGGAACGCGCAAGTGATTTTCCAGGAAATCAAGGCGCAAGGCTATGGTGGCGGGACCACCGTGCTGCGGGAATATATCCAGCCCAAACGCCGACTCCGGCATGGTCGTGAAACCGTCCGCTTCGAAACGCAGCCCGGTTATCAGTTGCGGCACGACTGGGGTGAAGTGGAAGCAGAAGGGGCGGGCCTGCCATGTAAAATCAACTTCGCCGTCAATACGCTGGGCTACTCGCGCCGCTTTCATGTCTTCGCCGCGCCCTGCCAGGATGCGGAGCACACTTACGAATCGCTGGTGCAGGCGTTCGGTTACTTCGGCGGCTGCGTGAAAACCGTGCTGGTTGATAACCAGAAGGCGGCGGTGCTCAAACACGATAATACCGGCGAGGTTATCTTCAACGCCGGCTTCCAGTCGCTGGCGAAGCACTACGGCTTTATCCCCCGCGCCTGCCGGCCTCACCGGCCCAGGACCAAAGGGAAAGTGGAGCGCATGGTGGGTTATGTGAAACACAACTTCTTCGTTCACTATCGCCGGTTCGACAGTTTTGCGCACGTCAATCAGCTCCTGACCCAGTGGCTGGCGCAAGAGGCCGATCAACGCGACCTGCGCCAGTTCCATCAGACACCGGCAGAACGGTTCGAGGCGGAAAAAACCGCCCTGCAACCGTTGCCCGCCGGTCCGTTCGATACGAGTTATCACGATATCCGCCAAGCGGCCTGGGATGGCTACATCGACGTGCGGGGCAACCGCTACAGCCTGCCCGAAGCCTGGTGCGGGCGCCAGGTTACGGTACGCATTACCCTGGACGACGAGTTACGCGTCTACGGCAATGACGAGCTTATCGCCCGCCATCCGTTGTCACCGGCCACCGCCGGATGGCAGACGGTGCCGGAACATCACCAGGCGCTGTGGCAGCGGACCTGCCAGGTAGAGCAACGACCGCTGGATGCCTATGAGGGACTACAGTGATGAACGAACTGGAAAACCTACTGACCCGGCTGAAAATGGACCATCTGAGCGGCGCGGTGGAAAACCTGCTGGAGCAGGCCACGAAAGAAGAACTGAACTACCGGGAGTTCTTGATCCGCGCCTTGTCACAGGAATGGAACGGGCGCCGTAGCCGGGGCCTGGAATCACGGCTCAAGCAGGCCCGGTTACCCTGGATAAAAACGCTGGAGCAGTTCGACTTCACCTTCCAGCCGGGAATAGATCGCAAAGTGATCCGCGAGTTGGCGGGACTGGCGTTCGTGGAGCGCAATGAAAATGTTATCTTGCTGGGTCCGCCGGGGTGGGAAAACCCATCTGGCGGTGGCCCTGGGCGTCAAAGCAGCGGATGGCGGTCACCGGGTGCTGTTCACGCCGCTGGATAAACTGATGGCAACGCTGCTCAAGGCCAAACAAGAAAACCGCCTGGAGAGGCAGATCCAACTGTTAAGCTATAGCCGGGTGTTGATCCTGGATGAAATCGGCTATCTGCCGATGACGCGGGAAGAGGCGAGCCTGTTCTTCCGGCTACTGAATTGTCGCTACCGATGTAATTATGACCCACCTACCAATGTAAATCTGACCCACCTGGGGTAACAATGGCAGCTTTAAGAAGCTGCCCATGCTGACATTGGAGTTACGAGTGGAGATCGCAGTTCTTTTACGTCAGGGCATGTCTATACGCGGCATTGCTCGCCAGCTTTCCTGTTCCCGGCAGACCGTCCGCCGCTATATCCGTATGCAGGAGTCCCCGGCCAAGGCCAGCTACAAGGCCAGGGCGCCGAGGCCCGGCAAGCTTGACCCGTATAAGCCTTATATTCTTGAACGTGTGTACGCCGCCAGACCGCATTGGATACCTGGCAGCGTCATGCTCAGTGAGATACAACTTCGGGGATATTCCGGTGGCTACAGCATGCTTACCGCCTTTTTGCTCAACCTCAAGCAACAACCGGCTGACCCGGTGGTCCGTTTTGAGACCCAGCCCGGCGAACAGATGCAGGTTGATTTCACCGTGATAAGACAAGGCCGTCACCCGTTGTTGGCTTTTGTCGCCACCCTTGGCTGGAGCAGGGCAACCTTTGTACGTTTCTACGCCTGCCAGGATACCGCCGCTTGGTGTGATGGCATCGAGCAGGCGCTGTGCGCCTTTGGCGGTACACCGCAGCACCTTCTTTTTGATAACGCGAAGACCATTATCCTTGAACGCGATGTCTATGGCGTTGGCCGCCATCGGTGGAACCCGCCGCTACTGGCGCTCGCGGAGAAGTACGGTTTTACGCCCCGCGTGTGCCGGCCTTATCGCGCGAAGACCAAGGGTAAAGTTGAGCGATTCAACCACTATTTGAAGACCAGTTTTGTCGTTCCCCTGGCGACCACGTTTAAGCAGGCCGGTTTAGTCCTTGACGTGGATTCTGCCAACAGCCGTATCGGGCCATGGCTTACCACCGTCGCCAACGCCCGCAAGCATGGCACCACCGGCATTCCCCCCGAGCAGCGGCTACAGCAGGAGATTGACGTGCTGCTCCCGTTGCCGCGCGAAGGCACAGAGGTACCGTTATCGGTTGATAACCACCGGGTTTTGCCCGTGAGAGTTTTCAACATCCGCTGTCGGTCTATCAGTCGCTGCTGGAGGTGAGGTCATGAGCCTTCAGCATCAGCGGATCAGCGAACTGTGCGAGTACTTTAAGCTTGACCGCATCGCCGCCGAGTGGCCTGGATTGGCACAGAAGACGCTGGATGATACCGGAACGTTCGGCGATTTTCTGGAGCAGTTGCTTCGCCTGGAGAATGACAGCCGCAACGAGCGGCGGCGCCAGACGCTGCTGCGCCTGTCGGGTTTGCCTGCGGTCAAGACGCTGGAGCAGTTTGACTTCAAGTTTGCCAGCGGCGCACCACGGGCACAGCTGCAGGAACTGGCTGGATTGGCGTTTATCGAAAGACAGGAGAACATCGTATTACTCGGGCCTTCCGGCGTTGGCAAGAGCCATTTGGCCTGCGCGTTGGCACATAAAGTCGCGATGGCCGGACTCAGCGTACGCTTCATTACGGCGGCGGATATGATGTTGCAACTGGTCGCCGCTCACCGTCAGGGCGATTTAAAAGGCTATTTAGGCCGGTGTGTCACCAAGCCCCGATTCTTGGTGACCGACGAGGGGGTTTATCTGCCGTTCGATAAAAAAGAAGCAATTTTTTTCTCCCGGTGGTGGCCCGCCGTTATGAAACAGGCAGCGTGATATTGACGAGTAACCTGCCGTTTACGCAGTGGTCTGGGACGTTTGGCGATGATGAGACGCTGACAGCGGCGATGTTGGATCGACTGCTGCACCATGCGCATATCGTCCAAATAACCGGCCAAAGCTATCGATTAAAAGACAAGCTCAAAAGTGGTCAGCTAAGGAAACCAACGCTGGCTGAACCACAACGATAATTCGTGGGGGGGTGGGTAACTTTTACTTTGGCATGGTGGGTCACAATTCAATCGGTATTGACACTGAATCGGCGTTATGAAAAAGCGAGCATCATACTGACCTCGAATAAAAGCTTCGTGGACTGGGGAGAAGTGTTCGGCGATAACGTGCTGGCATCGGCGATCCTGGACCGCTTACTGCACCACTCAACCACGGTCAATATAAAGGGGCAAAGTTACCGGCTGAAAGATAAACGCAAGGCAGGAATGTTATCGGCAAAGAGTGCGTCAGATGACGCGATAATGAGCGGACGTTAAAACGATAAACAGTGGACAACGGAAACGTTGAAAAGGGCCACCACTTCACGATGTTGACATCTTCAGCTCGCCGCTTCGGCGAACATTGCCTAAGACAGCGAGATACTATGCCCATGTCCAGTTGCCGGGCGCGCAGTTCCAGGAAGGGCACGCTGGCCATCAGCTTCGACAGCCTTGATAACGGCTAGGGTCTGGTGCTTGGTAAACGCGCCTTTCGCATAGTAATCTCCTCGTTGGCATCGTCATTATGCTGAAAGATCGCTCGATGTGAATAGCACGATTATGCGGGATAGTGACAGTGAAGATTCAGCATTTTTTTTTCTATTAACCCGGGCTACTCGATGGTATTGTTTTGAGAAAATACAGATGATGCTGAGATGTACCGCCGAACGTTGCATTGCAGTAACTGGCTCGCTGTTTACGTGAGTCATTTTAGCCGTTCAGTTGAAAGCTCAATCGAAGCAAGGACTAGAGCATGACAGGGGCTTCTACCGATCAATACGCTGCTAGTGAACAAAGCTTAGGATATATTTTTCAGCCCCGCTTTGCGCTACTTAAACTTTTGCAGTGGCCAGAAGACACGTCTGTTTTAATCGAAAAGGACGATGATCTCGACTTCGTCGATTCAGATGGCGTCAAAACGCTGGCATCGCTTAAGCACAAGGGGGACGGCGATACTCTAACAGACCTATCCACCGATTTTTGGAGGTCGGTTCGAATATGGCTGGATCGCTATAATCGCGATGGCCGAAGCGAAGCTAATCTTCACTTCTTTCTGTTTACTACCGGAACTGTTTCAAGCACGTCTTTCCTGCGACACTTCTTATTAGTCGAACCGCCGACAGAAGACGATGAGTCGGTGTCATTGCCACAGCTTGCTAACATCGCTCTGGCTAAGACCAGATCGAAACTTATCACTCCAATTGCCGATGAGTTCAACAAACTCAGTGATGATCAGAAAGAAGATTTTCTATCGCGGATAGTCATTTTTGATGGCGTACCTCGCATCGAGGATGTTCCTGCAATTATCAAAGACCAGCACATGCGCATCATCCGGCGCGATAATCGTGAAGCTATATTCGAACGGCTTGAAGGTTGGTGGAATAATACGATTGTCGATCTGCTGACCGGGAAGCGTACAGAAGCGATTTTTGGATACGAGCTTTCTGACAAGCTGGCTGCATTTTCTGAAGAGTACAAATCAGACAATCTTCCGATTACGTTCAGAGGAAAAAGACCTGCTGGAGACATCGACGCGCTGAACGACTCTCGGCTCTTTGTTGTTCAACTCCGAGAAATCGGCATTTCTTCCAATCGCATCCGTAACGCCATTCTCGACTACTATCGGGCGTTTGAGCAGCGCTCTTCGTGGGCTCGTGAAAATCTCTTAGTTACCGGAGAAATGGAAGATTATGAAGACCGACTCGTTGATGAATGGAGCCGCTATCGAGACGTCGTGTTTGAGGAGCTCGAAGAGAATTCAGCAGACGAAGTACTTATCGCTGCTGGGAAAGCACTGTACCAATGGGCCGACCTTGAGAGTGGTAACATTAGCTCGCTTCGCATTCGGGAACGAGTGACTGAACCCTATGTGGTGCGGGGAGGATTTCATATCCTTGCAAACAGCGGACCACTGCCCAGAATTTTCTGGCATCCTCGATTCCTCAATAGAATTGGCCAATTGTTAGGAGCCCTGAAATGAAGCGATGGGATCAGCGCCCATTCGAAATAAGAAATCTTTTCAATCCTGCATTCTGTGGGATTGTGCTGTTTAGGGCATTGCAAGGCTACGAAGAGGCAAACTCAGGCGGAATGCCATTTTCTCTAGCACTTCTAGTTTTACCATTATGTCTGCAAAAAGACTCTCGCCAAGTGATTGCAGAAAACCCTCGTCGTTACTTATTAAAAATCATCGAAAATAATCCCCAATTGCTCGTCGGATTCGCCGAGCGCGCCAGTAATATGCTTCCTTTTACGCTTGAAGCTTTCGGGGTGCTTATGGAGAGGGGATGTTTTGTCGTAACGCAAGATGGCCGATTGAAAACCCTACCTAATAAAGTTCGCAAATCGGTTAAGGGAACAGACGAATCTATCTCGTGCCAGCGCGTTGCGCACTCTGTAGGAAAAGAATTTGCCCGTATTGCAGACCGCGTTACGGTGTACACAACCTTTGGAGTACGCCCATGAAAATTAAGTCAATTCATGTCTACAGCCACGATGGCCAGCGTCGAGACCTAAAGTTCAAGGTCGATGGTTTAAATGTCATAACTGGTCGATCATCCACTGGTAAATCAGCACTCTCAGAGATCATCGAATACTGTATGGGTCGTTCGACCTTTAATGTGCCTGAAGGTATTATTCGCGACAAAGTCTCATGGTTCGCCGTTATTTATCAATATCCTCATGAGCAGGTACTAATCGCGAAGCCAACACCAAGGGCAGGCGCCACAAGCTGTGGCACGGTTATGTTGCGAAGGGGAAGCGAACTAGCAGCCCCGGCTTTTGAAGATTTATTGATCAACACCGATGACGACTCGGTGGTGGCATTGCTATCCCGATTGCTAGGCATCCCTGATAATCATACAGATGTGGCGATAGAGCACAGTAGGGAAAGCTATGACGCAAACATCAAACACACTTTTACTACCTATTTCAAAAGCAGGGTATCGTTGCCAATAAGGATCAACTCTTCTATCGGCAAAATGAAGCATTTCAGCCACAGGCTATTCGCGACACACTACCGATTCTTCTGGGCATTTCCTCTAATGACCGCTACGAACTTGAGCACAAGCTACGTTCAGCGCAACGAGATCTGAAAATCAACTCAAAGCTTCTTGAACAGGCACGTGATGCAATCGATACATCCCAACTAAAAGGTGCCGGACTTTTATCTGAAGCCAAAGCCGTAGGTATCCTAGCCCAAGTAAATGACAAAGTCGGGACAGAAGAAGTGATTAATGTTTTGCATTCTGCATTGCAATGGAAACCAGCATCTATCCCCGAGGACGATGGACACAGAATATCCATTCTTGAAAATGAAATTACCCGGTTACGACAAGAAAGGCGTGAGCTTCAGGCTCGGGTTGATTCAGCTCGCTTATATGCCAAGCAATCCGGTAATTTCGAAAGCGAGGTGTTTGAACAGCAAGACCGATTGACTTCGATCAGGGCACTGCCAAAAAATCCTGAAACAGGCGAATGGCAATGGCCGTTCTGTGAAGCAAATTTGGCCATGGAATCTCCTATCGCAAAAGCGCTCTTGAACGAACTTACGACACTTGATGCTGAAATGAGTATCGTGGCTGGTCAGCGCCCAAAAATGGAAGCGTATCTAACTGAGTTGGATGCAGAGGTTAGGACCATTGTATACACGATTAAGAGCAAGGAAATTGAACTTGCTGCAGCAATCGCGGCGAATGAAGTTATTGAGCAATTGGGTACGCGCAATAATGCAGCTGCAAGGGGAGTTGGTCGCATCAGTTTGTTTCTGGAAGATCTCATACCTAATACGGAGCTAGCAGCACGTGAAGCAGAGAATCGTCGTCTGAAGCTTAAGGTCGAAGAACTACAGAGGAAAGTGGGTACCGACGACAGCCATGAGCGACTCAAATCAATCCTGAATAACATTTCGTCACAGATAACGCGCTTCATCTTGGCTTTTGATGCAGAATTTCGAGAGCTCCCCGCACGATTTGATCTCAACCAAATGACTATTATTTTTGATCGCCCGGATCGCCCGGTACCAATGGGCCGCACCGGTGGCGGTGAGAATCACCTCGCGTATCACCTGTCCGCGTTGTTAGCTCTGCATCTTTTTGCCTCGAAAAATAATTGTCCTATCCCCCATTTTCTCCTTATAGATCAGCCGACTCAGGTTTATTTCCCCTCAGAAAAGGTCTATCAGGAAGCAGATGGCTCTGTACAGAAAACAGAAGCGGATGCTGACCTGGCGGCGGTTCGCCGTTTGTTTGAATTATTGCTGAAATTCACGCGAGAAGAAGTCCCTGGCTTTCAGCTTATTGTGACAGAGCATGCAAACCTTCGCGACCCATGGTTCCAAGACGCTTTGGTTGAGCTTCCTTGGACTAAACCGCCTGCTCTAGTACCTGAAAACTGGCCTTTGCAATCGGAATTATCGAGGCAATGAAAAGAAAAATTGGCAAAAACTACCCGTAGCCAGCTTGATGAATAGAGGGTGAAATTCGGCAGAATGCCTCACAAGAAGGCTGAACTAGATCATGAGCTGATCAATAAGGAAGTACGGGTCAAAGAAGTTATGAAAAAAAACGGCGATCTCGTGTGCGACATATTTTATACTGAAGAAAAATTGACATCAATGCTAAAAATTTTTTTACTGATGAATTATAAATATTTAATTTTTCGAGATAATTTGTGTGCCTTCCATCTATTTAGCTAAATCTTACCTTAAAAGGATGTATCCAAATTGAGTCAATACTTAAAGCTTGGGGATGACCAGTTTCCGGTTCAGCTAGATGCACACAACGAAGTTGGTGCATTTAAAGTCGTTGGGCATTGTATATGGGCAAAAACAGAAGATAAAATTACTCCTGATTTTCTGCGTTCAAGAATAGAACCTTGGTTAACTGCACTTTTCAGTCTGAACACCTAAATTTACTTATTGGCTCAGGTCTTAGCGCGGCTATCCAGGAGTCAGCAACAGGCATCCCCCTCAAGGTATGGGATGGATTAATGATCTCAAAGTTTGTAAGGCTGAGATAGATAGCTATGTAGCTAAAACAGCGAGTGCTTCGGGAAGGGAAAATGGCAACATTGAAGACCAAATTCGTTCAATTAATGAATTGATTAAAGGGTTAGAGATTTTAACAGTACAAAATATACCACTTCCCCGCCTCCTCCAGGTTGTGCTCCATATCGCAATTTCAAAATGAGTTAGCTGAACTAAAAACGAATTATCAAGATGCCTTAAATTATTTTCAGATTCGGTTAGTAATGGAGAGAAAGTAATTCGTGATGCAACTCACGTATCAAAACTGAAACCTTTAACTATTTAGTAAATTTTTGATGAGTTTTTCAAGTCGAACTGCAACTCGAGATCGATTGCATATATTTACGACAAATTACGACAGAATAATAGAAACTGGTGCTGAAATCGCGGGACTTCGACTAATTGACCGATTCGTTGGCAGTATAGCACCAATTTTTAGATCCTCGCGTTTAGAGGTGGATTATCATTACAATCCACCAGGAATACGAGGTGAGCCAAGATATCTAGAAGGTGTAGCACGTTTTACTAAATTACATGGTTCATTGGACTGGTATGCAAATGAAGGGCAATTAGGCGCTTTGGATTACCTTTTGGAGCCAGTTCGGTAGAGCCATTTTACAAGTGGAAGATTCCGGAACCGTTAATTATCATCGATTAATGATTTATCCAAATTCAGTCAAAGACCGTGAAACATCAGAATATCCTTATGTTGAGCTTTTAGGGATTTAGCATCAGCAACATGTCGTCCCAATAGCACTCTCGTAACTTATGGTTATAGTTTTGGCGATGAACATATAAACCGAGTTATTATTGACATGTTAACAATACCCTCAACGCATATAGTGATAATTGCCTATGGTGATCCACTCGGTAGAATTATGAGTTTTATAAAAGATAGCGGTAGAAAAGCCCAAATATCTTTATTGCTTGGTGATCACTTTGGAAATCTTAAAATTTAGTAGACTATTATCTTCCTAAGGCTGCAATAGATAGAACATCAATTCGAATGGCGGAGTTATTGAAGTCAAGAGGATTATATCGAGCAGAAATTAAAAATAACAGTGGGGATGCCGAATGAGTTCACTTCCTATTGAACAAGGCGAGCAGCTAAGGGTAGGTACCATAGATTTTGTTTCGCCCAATGAGATTAGGGCATTATTAGATATCGACTCGCCTGATGCAGTTGCTTTGAATGCAGGAACACCTAGAAATTTCCCGAGGGTAAATAGCTATGTATTAGTCTCATGTGATAATGGTTACTTGGTTGGGCAAATAGAGTGGCTTGCAGTAGAGCATTCTCCTTATCCTAAACAAAGAGATATTCAAGATTTTGGTCTAGTGGATCTACCATTTCCTCGAAAAAATTAGCTTAAATCCGGTCGGAAATCTTAAACGTTTTCCCAAAACGGGGTTGATTATTTTAAATTTCAACGCGGTTCTGAATCATTCCCTTCAATTGGCGCTGCCATTTTACTACCTACGGATTTACAACTCAGATCTATTGTTGAGTCCGGCAGTAATCGTAGAGTTATCATTGGTCAAAGTCCGCTTGCAAATTATGCAAATGTCGCAGTCGATCCTGACAGATTATTTGGTCGTCATATTGCTGTGCTTGGGAATACTGGTAGTGGAAAATCTTGTTCAGTTGCAGGCCTTATTCAGTGGTCGTTGGAAGCTGCAATGGACGCACAAATAAAACCAAATGCCAGATTTATTGTATTAGACCCCAATGGAGAGTATTCGCGGGCTTTAGGGCCGACCACAAAATTTAAAGGCAGAGTTTTTAAGGTTGAAGCAGGAGAAGGTGAAAACCAATTACAGGTACCATCATGGTTCTGGAATAGTTCGGAATGGGCATCATTCACACAAGCAAGTCCCAAGGCGCAACTTCCATTATTAAAGCGCTCCTTAAGAGCTATGAGAAATGAAGAATTTGATTTACATACGAATTTAGATTTAGAAGTTAAAAGTATTTAGGAACGATTCTTGTTTCTTTAAAAGCTGATAAATCTAAAGGAGCCGCAGCACTTAATGATTTTCCTGGAGCAAAAATCTGCTGGCTAAAATTGATTCTTGGCGTCAAAGTCTTGAAGAATATCAAGAAAAATTATTTTCTCAACATTCAGCGTTAGATAAGTTAATTGTCGATATTCAAGATTTTTGTGGGCAAAGAACAGAAAAATATCCCGATTACAATACTAAAGTTAGCGTAGTAGATAATCTAATTCATAGGATATTATTGTCATTCCAGAGCTTCGGTGGTGATGAGGGCAAACTTCTCCCTAAAAGTGAGGATATCCCGGTTCCTTTTGACGGAGGTAATTTAGTCTCCTATTTAGAGGCGTTAGCTCAAGAAAATGGCAGTGAGCAGTATGTCGAATATTTGGTGGCTCGAATACGCACAATGCTCGCGGATACAAGAATGAAACCTATAACCAATGACGCAGAGCAACGAGTTGACTTAGCAAATTGGTTAGAAACGCACATTGGGACAGATGGTGCTGGCGATGATGATAGCTGTGTTTCAATCATTGATCTTTCTTTAGTACCAACCGAAATCACTCATCTTGTTACTGCTGTTATTTCAAGGATTATATTTGAATCATTACAACGCTATAGACGACTATATAATAAATCTTTACCTACGGTGCTTGTCGCCGAAGAAGCGCATACATTTATTAAACGGTATCGTGATGATTCTGAAAATCAGGATGTCGCTGCTGTTTGCTGCCAAGTCTTTGAGAAAATTGCACGAGAAGGAAGAAAATTTGGTCTTGGTATGGTGATTTCTTCACAGCGTCCCTCAGAGTTGTCACCTACAGTTTTATCTCAATGTAATACTTTTCTTCTTCATCGAATTAGTAACGACAGAGATCAGGAACAAGTACATAAAATGGTGCCTGATAATTTGCTAGGATTACTCCGTGAGCTGCCTTCATTACCATCCCAGCATGCAATACTGATGGGCTGGGCATCTGAACTTCCTGTTCTGGTTAAAATGAAAAATTTGACGAAAGAGCAGCAACCACATTCTGATGACCCAGACTTCTGGGACGTTTGGACAAGAAAGGATACCGATGGAAAAATAGTTGAAAGAACTGTTGACTGGAAGGCAATTGTGAAGGAATGGCAACAAAATTGAGCTGTAACAGAAAACAAAAATGGGGTCGTATACTGGAAGCGCGAAAATTCGGCTAATCACATTCACTTTACGAGCCGCGACTTCGTGATATAAAATAGTAAACACAAAAAGTTATTTAGGGTTTGTATGCTTAGCGTATGTTTTCGCCCCGTTGGTCCTCAAACCTTAAAGTAGACTTGGCTGCGTGGGACGTCGCCTCAAAAACGCCATAATATGCCCGTGATTCCGGCGCACGTCGAAACCCTATAACCTGAACACCTGAGAGTGTATTTTAAAGAGCAGCTTGCATTTCATCGTACGCAATAGGCTAACATGGTCCCTGGAGCCTGTTGAACCTAGCAAATGTGGATACCCATTCCAGCATTATAGTTAATCCATTGATATCAGAGGGCTTTGATGAATCAAAGATTAAAATAAAACTGTCCCCTTGTTGTCTGGTTTTTATTCTCTTAAAGATTTTTGGGCTAAATATCGATTGTATCCATACCAGTTCATTTAAAACAGTCTCAAATATAATTTTAAAGCCCGGTTTCAAATCGGGCTACAACCCATATAGTAATAATCATCCGATGGTTATTTAGCCCAACGATGATTATTTATAAATGTTATCTTTTATAAGCTGGTTCCAACGGCTGATATTTACCATTATCCTCTGCAAATTTCTTTAAGTGCCTATTACATCCCGCATCCCAGCTATAAACTTCGATTTGCCAGCCTTTTTTAATGCTCGTTCAAGCTGTATAATGAAACCTTTGCCGTCTTGATATCCATTCCCATCTCCAGTCAGTAACACCATAGTCCCAGGCTTCTCACTATCTACAATCCGGCTTAGCATCGCAAAATGTATAGCTTGATCTACAGCAACTTCCTTCCCATCAATCGCACCACGCTGCTGTAAGTCTAGCTCGACTCCAGCTTTCTTAACCATATCCCAAAGAGCATCATTTTGGGGTGGCAGGGAACCCCTGCGAAACAATATTCAACAGTACGTCCAGCAACCACAAACTCAATTAAATTAGCAAAATGAATCCTGAACGCATCTTCATGCCCAAGCTCAATCTGACTACAAACTTTTTTCCTACCAGCCAAATGTTTGAGTTATCCCAAAAACATTAACACTCATAATGCTCCCACCCTTGAGTTTTAAATAGTGTAAAAATGTAAAGCCTCGTTTTCCATTATGTTCGTGGAACTTAATGTGTACAAGAGCCGCCTGGTCTCATCGGACTACCTCGTTGAAATCCTTATAGATGCCCTCACCGCCGCATTTCTGCCGGTACACCAGCGTGCCAGTCTAATTCATCTGAATATACTTTTAGTTGCCGAAAAAAATTTTTGTGTGATTTGAATTCAGCACAAACAATGTACTGTCAGTAAAGGACACGGATAAAACCGGCTGGTAAACTAGTGTTAACTCTCTGATGTTTATGACCCCGGCGGGATACGAACGATGAACATGGATTACCTCGACGATTTACCCAAACGTAACCGCAATCATGTCTATGATGCGCAGGCGAAGACAGCATTTGAAGCATTTATCCAGTCATCCGGGGCCGTTATCAGACAGTGGTCAGATGAAAATGATTACGGTACCGATTACCAGCTTGAGATCGTGAGTGACGGAAAGGCAACAAATGTGCGGCTGCAGGCCCAATTAAAGGGAACAGCTGCGGATTTGAATGCTGACGGATCCGTCAGCATTTCAGTAAAACGGGCGAACCTGAATTATCTGCTTATGCATCCGGGATCGTTTTACGTCTGCTTCCATATCCCGTCCCAAAGCCTAAAACTTTGCTCTGCGCAGAGCGTCTTCGATAAATACCAGAAAGAGAGTAGCGACTGGCAGACGCAGGAGACAATCACCGTCAACTTCGCCGATCCTTTTACAGACGACCGCCTGTTGAAGCTGGCATCACTTACACGGCTCAGCGCGCTTGTAGCAAGGAATAGACGTGTTTCCCATATGGATCTGGCCGAAGATGATAACGTTGAGCATGCCAGAAAACTTCGCCCAATTTTGAAGTTGCAGAAGACACGGACATTGCGTCTAAACAACTCGTTGACCTTTACAGCAGGAATCAGACTGAGTTGCTTAGCGCTTCATATGACCAGTTTAAAATAGCATTAGGGAAGATCATCCGGCGATGATGTTCTGTTATTTCGCTGAGATTGACCTAGCAAACGCCAATAAGCAATTCAAGCGCTCACTGGTTGAAGTAGGTATAAGCAAAATGAAGTTAGCCCTTATATCCAAGATACAGGATCCTGTGGGGATGCATTACTCCATCGGCAATGCCCACGCTGCGCTGGATCGCTTTTCTGAAGCGCTTATGGAATACAAAGCAGCGCTAGAGCTCGCCAAACCCGAGAGCAATGCTGAATTGATGGCCATGATTTACAAAAATATGGGTGGGAGCCATGCGGCACTTGAAGATGAAGATCTCGCAGTTGACTGTTATCACCAAGCCCTTTCCTATAATCCCCGTCTAGCGGAAGCACATTATGCACTCGGCCTCTACTACCATCATGCAGGGCAGTTTGAACAGGCTTTAGAGCATCTCGATAAGACAGTATTTTCTAGTGATACCCAGGGACAAGTCATCGATTTATTGGGCTGGAGGATTTCGGCGCTTTTTAACCTTGGCGAAGGCAGGTCTGCTTTTCGTGAAATCACCTCACTTTTAGGTCACGCTGATAAAGCCCGCTGGATATGGCCGTGGTGTATGAAAATGGTAGCATCCTTTGGGCGAGAATCCACTACAAATGCCAAACTGAGCTTGCCGTTCTGGGATACACATTTGCAGCAGTACCTTAACAGCTCCACCGGTAAGCGGGAACTGCTACTGGCAAAGCTTTATTTGCACAATCGCGATATTGACATTGATTCGACCTATACGCAGTTCAGAGCTGAATTCATATCATACATCAACGAGGTTGAACCAGAGGCCGCAGCCCTATTGTGGGATGATCTCGGGCATTGGGCAGAAGATGAAAATGAAGGGGACGATGCCGTGCAGAGCTTTAGAAAAGCCTATGATATTCAGAAAGACGATTATGGTCTTTGCCTCGCCAACTCTCTTAACAATCTAGGCCGACATGAAGAAAGCATTACGGTGATGCTGGAATATACGAAAACAAGTCCGAAAGACCCCAGAGGTTGGTATCAGTTAGCAGCTGCTTATGATCTACTGGGTCAATTAAAGGAGAGCATTAATCCCTACCAGCGATGCCTATCCCTTAACCCTGAACACGAGCTCGCATGGTTTAATCTTGGCGGTGCTTATTTCAACATTGGAAACCTTCCGGAAGCACGCCGGATCTGGAAACAGGCTGTTAAAAGTTCCCCAAACACGAACTGGCCCAGAAACTACACACCGATATTCCATTTATATTAAGGGATGAACGAAACTGACAACAACGCGGCAGCAGTTTTGGACGCTCGCAGTGGTAGATGCTGCCTTCCTTATTCATCAGTTCATGAATTTGGTGGTCATTCTGGTGGTCTTGACAGAAAGAGAATTCAGGTTTAGCCTATTTATTAGCCAGTTACTGGCAAAGGCGATCCCAGTCAGAGGAGCCAATTTCTTGTTTTCATGCCTCTTTACGAATCCCTACGTGATTCAGATTCAATAAGTTAGCGTGAAAAATCTTCCCGATGCATTTTCAGTTTTCCCTCTGCATCGGGAAAAATTGGTGGTCAGATTTGGGGTCAGGTTGGTTCGATGACGGAGTGACCTCCAAATATCTCTCGCTTGCGTAAAAATCATAGCTTTAAAAGCTTCTAATACACAATTTTAATTGTCCAACTTGCACGGTCTGTATCCATTTATTAATCCCCAAGGATCCCGTCTCGGTTTTGGTGTTCATTCACACAGGTTTACTTGCCGATATCCGGAAGCAACGCCATGGTACCGTTAATGGCATCAAAAATTAGATGTGGGCTTTTCAAACGTCTCGGTTCCTGCACATGTGTTGTAATCAAGTCTCAGCAAACTCCGATTAAATGACAAAAGGCGACACGGTGAATTTTTGTCAGTATAGTATCGAGTAAAAATTCAAACTGGGAAAAATTATCAACGTATCACAAATAGCGAGAATTGAAATTAATAATTAGAATATTTTAATTCAACCAGTTTTTAATTTAAGCGTTACCTGTTAAAGAACATAAAATTCGTTCTCCATGTTTTTTAAAATAAGAAAAAGTATATATGTTCAACATTTTTAATAATGAACCAAAATGAATATTAATCATTATTATTTAATATAGAAACTTAAATAACTTCACAATTTGTGGCATGAATTTAAAATAAACAGATAATGCTAAGCACTATCTGTTTTCAATTTTCAAATTTTAGTGAGGCACAATTTATTTGAACCTTGAAAACAAGGTTGCAAAGTTTTCTATTGCAACCTCATTAACTTGTGTACCAACCCTTTCAAAATATTTCTTTCCATAATGAAATGGCTGATCTTGCCCTACCACCTCAAAAACAAAAATGTCTTATCAAAATATCTCACACATTCATATGATTATTTACATATGATTTTAAGGGTTCGGATATATCTGAGTTTTTGATTTTATCTGTAATCATATGAAATAATTGATCGGTGTTTTGTTGAGGAACAAAGCCTCATGATCAACGCCGGTAACATAAAACCATCAAAGGACATCGGAGTAACTTTAAACATATCTTGAATTCTAATTGCCGTTGACTCTTTATCACATATACCTACAATTACATAGCCTTTATGACCTTTTGTATATTAGCAATAGCTGAACAGGTCTCAAAATTTTCTTGAACGACTCATCATCAAATCGAGGATGAGATGATAATTTGAGAAAACCTTGCTTGAAATCATAAGCTGATTGCTCTGTTTTTGAATTGGTTAGAAGATTCTGAAGCCTTGTTACCCAATGCACTTTCGCAGGGTCAGGATTTATATCATCATCAAAATACTGTTGAATCATCCCCACAACTGAATTTACAGCCGCCCTCGATTCTCAGCGCCCCATCGTCCGCCTTCCTGAATAGAAATATGCTTACCTTTATTGGTAAGCGCCGAGATAGCACCTGCTCTATCTACTAGCATTTTACCTTTTCTGACGATAAGGTCATGAAAGGCTAAAAATACAGTTTGAAAATAACGGGGAACAGGATTGCCTGCATTTCCATCTGGATAAATAAGATCAGAAAAAGTTGTCCCGGCCTGTGCAAAAGAAGCATCAATGTATCATGTGTACGTTGATAGTCTAAATCTACGAGATCTGGATTGCGCCTTCGTATAGATTGATCCATCTCTTCAAACCTTTCGAAATTCGCGCCGCGCAACGGATAAGTAGCCCCGTAATAATCCTCAAATAATTCAGTCCTAGACGATACAGGCGTTTCTGATAACATATAAGCAACCAGATCAGCTACAAGTTCTTCGTCTCGACTTTGTCGAAGGTGATCTTTGTCAAAATGCCGTGTTTGACCCAAAAACATCATCTGCTTGATGCCATAAGATAGATCTCTATTGGTGATACTGATTGATTTCATATCGTTTAATAATAGTATGGTACTATGAGATGTATCACCACGAACTCTTGAAGAGATGATGCGGACACAGTCTGCAAACGAATTAATAGCTCCTGCAGCGCGTAGTTCCTGACGAGAAAGTTGACGCCCACCTGAGTTAATCCGTCTAAAACTTCATCAACAGCTTTACCTTCAGAAAATTCATAAATAGAAAGTGGTACTGGGTACGCAGAAATAGCCAGACGGTCTTCGCGTTTCATAATTGGTTCTTTTGGACCAAGATATCTCTGTCTAGTAAGTCCTTTGTGGTAGCAAATGTATTGAGGTCAAAATATGTATTTCTGACAGAAAAGTCATTGCTAATAAATGATGTGATTGCATCCATCCTTTGCATTCCATCAATTATTTCCACTAAATTATCTTGGCTTCCTTTCTGATCTGCCAGAAGTATAATTGGCACAGGAAAACCATTAATAATAGAATCAATGAAGCTCTGTTTTTCCTCAATAGTCCAAATCAGTTTTCTTTGGTACCTCCTATTAACAATATACTTTTTATTAACATAGTTTATAAAAATCCTTTCAACTTTGTTCACCGCGAACTGTCAGCTCTTGTTGCGCTGCGGCCATGCTTAACCCCACCCATGCCAATGAAACGTTACAGTTATCACCTTACTTTGGCTTTATTATCCTAAATTTGAACCTTAAATAATCTCATGTCAAAAGGAAACCACTTCCCCCTCATAGATGTCCGAGCGATCCATCGATTAGCGTCATCGTTGACTAAAACCCCAAATTAGCTTCGCTCATTATTGGGAATTGCCGGCTCGTTGAAGCTGCCATTTTGTCCTGACCCGGCGGATTTTCGGGCAGATTCCACCGGTTTTTGCCACTCCAAGTAAGAAAGGGGACTCTGATTATAAAATGCTACTCTGCACGCCTCGCTTTTGGACTGCCCCTAGGATTAGATACAACCCTCAGTTAGTGATGTCGGTTCTTGACCCGAACCCCGAATTAGCGCCGCCTTTCTTAGATATTACGACTTTTTTTGACCTTTCATTTTGCTCTGATGCAACGATTTTTCAGGCTTTTACCCCTGCGACATCGCTATGCAGTGCGCTACATAAGAGTGTTTGGCAGGATACTTTTCAGATTACCGGATGGATCGTATACGCACAGTTGTGAGTCTGTCAGTTGGGAACTTCGATAAATCACCAAATTGGTTCCGCCTGGCCGGGCTTGGGAAGGAAAAAGTATGCCATCCAGACCAGCTGCGACCACGTCGTCGGCCATATACCAACTGGGAGGTTCGACACCGTTGCCAAACCGTTCTGTGCGCCAGTCGACGGCAAAGTCGGCCCACAGGTCGCCCCAGTGCTTAGGGTCGAATCCTGCACTCAAATCGGCTACCCGCAGATCTTTGGCGAAAAAAGTACAAATTGTGCCAGGCTGCAGCCAGGGATTATCCTGTTTGTATTCGGCCAATGCCGTGACCTCGTCAGCCGACAGGTATAGCGCTTCCTGCCGAGGACGATTGAAGCGTCCACCCTGCCTCGCTGCACCCATGCCGGAAAGGGGCGTAGAGGCAAAGGCCGGTACAATAATCCGATAGAACGCCGGGAACCGCCCGCCGTCAAGAATAACGTCAATCATCCAGCTGCACCGCCGGCGAGAGACTCCAGGTAGGCGATAACGTCATCGGCCCGACCATCTCTGAGCAGAGCATCAGCGGTTTTGTAGCCGAACGCGCGCAGGGGTTCGTTGCGGATAAGGAAAACGGCTTGCTGCGCATCGCCCGTCATCTCAGTGGCCACGGCCAGAACCCGCACCAGATCCACCAGATACTGCTGCAATTGCTGTGCTTGAGGCCGTGAGGAAGGTGTGTTGCGATGCACATGCGCACGCTCAGCCAGTTCCTGAATTCGGAAGCCAAAAAAATCCCCTACCCTGGCGGGTGAGAGGTAGGCGGTGTTGGGCTCGCGAAACTGAACGCTCAACGGGTTCGGAAGTGATGCGCTCATAGCCACTCCTTTCAATGCAATCAACGTGCACTTATTATGCACTAATATTGCAAATATTCCAGTGCCACTGTAGAAACAACTCACAAACGCGCAGTTTACGCTTATCACTTGGATGGTAAATGATGACAATTGAAACATACTTGGATGCGATATAAATCACAATTTTGTATCGTTTCCATTTTGGGTCACAATTTGGGTCAAATACATATATATTCAATTTAAAATATATATATTTCAATCATATAAATCTGACTTCGAGTCCAGTCAGAGGAACCAATTTCTGTTCTGTGGATGCCTGCTGAAATCCATGGAAGCTTCAAAATCAATAGATTAGATTCTAATACGGTGACACTCAGTTCCGTATTGTTCTATTGACTGCCACATCATTTGGGGGGCTTTATTGGGGGCCTTGACCGGTTCGATTTTCACAAAGTCCCAAATGTCACTCACCCATACCACCCTCCGTTATGCCAAGCTCCGATCAACGGTCTATACGTTGAGTGATACTCAGGGCCTCTACCTCCTCGTCAAACCCAATGGTTCAAAACTCTGGCATCTTAAATATCGCTACGCGGGCAAAAAAAAGAAACTGGCATTTGGAGCCTACCCTGCAGTTTCGTTGGTTCAGGCCCGGCAACAGCTTGACAGTGCCAGTAGGCTACTCAGTCAAGATACCGATCATTTTAAATTTAACCCTGACTCTAGCACCAAAATTCGCTGAATCACGCCACGGCAGGAGGTAGCACCCATCCTTGGCGCTGCGGCGACGCCCAGTGTTTATTTCTCGTTACTGTTCTGCGCCCATGGCGCGGAAGGTGAGT
Organism: Sodalis ligni; assembly: GCF_016865525.2. Taxonomy (NCBI): domain Bacteria; kingdom Pseudomonadati; phylum Pseudomonadota; class Gammaproteobacteria; order Enterobacterales; family Bruguierivoracaceae; genus Sodalis; species Sodalis ligni. Next base: position 3,658,913 of record NZ_CP075169.1, read on the forward strand.
GTGAGGACTCTATTCGCCTGTGCTTCGCCATCATCGGTGGGTGGAATGCGCCATAGGCAAGACAGAAGGACCAATATGTCAGCCGCGTTGTTTCCTGGCAAAATCTCGCCAGAGGCTTCGCAAGCTAACATCAGCTTTTGAACTGCGTCAAGCATCGGCAGGTAGGCGTCCTGGGAATCTTTGTCTGAAAGCGTCGCGTGAAGCGACGCCGCGATCGCATGTTTAACCCTCCCTAGTTTAGCGAGCCGGTCGCACCACAGACGAAACGCCATGAGTGGTCTATGTTTGGCCAGCAACGCCGGTGCGAGTTGGACTTGAGCGTCAATCTCGTTTTTATACACACCCAGTACCAGGGCTTCCCGGCTCGAGAAGTGGCGATAAAGCGTGCCCGGGCCAACGCCTGCCATCTTGGCGATGGAGTTCATAGAGACCTCTGGATCGGTAGTCAGCATGTCCCGCGCCACTTCAAGAATGCGATCACGATTGACACGCGCGTCAGAACGTAGTTTTTCGTTCACCTTTAACTTTCCTCTTGACTAAACGGAGACATCTCCGCTAAAAACGGAGAGCACTCTCATTTTCAACGAAAGGCACACAATCATGCAATACAAAAAACTCGGCAATTCTGGTTTGGACGTATCCCCCATCTGCATCGGCTGTATGGGTTTCGGCCACCCGGCACAGGGGCATCCAGCATGGTCCCTCTGCGAAGACGCAAGCCGCGTCCTGATACGGCATGCTGTCGAAGCAGGCATCAATTTTTTCGACACTGCCAATATGTATTCGGCAGGATCAAGCGAGGAGTTCCTGGGCAGGGCCCTAAAGGATTTCGCTAACCGTGACGCGATGGTCATCGCCACCAAGCTGTCCGCGCCCACGCGTAATGGTCCCAATGCTCTCGGCTTGTCACGTAAGGCGATCATGACTGAGGTGGATCACAGCCTGCGCCGGCTAGGGACAGATTACATAGATTTGTATCAAATTCATCGTCGCGACCAACTGACGCCTTGGGAAGAAACACTTGAGGCGCTGCATGACTTGGTGAAGATGGGCAAGGTGCGGTACATCGGGGCCTCTTCGATGATGGGCTGGGAGTTCAGTAAGGCGCTGCATTTGCAGGAAAAAAACGGTTGGGCGCGTTTCATCTCCATGCAGGACAATTACAACTTGCTCGCTCGGGAGGAAGAGCGAGAAATGCTGCCGCTTTGCGCTGATCAAGGCGTGCAAACCATGGTCTACAGCCCGCTTGCGCGCGGCCGTCTTGCCCGCCCATGGGGCCAAACCACCGAGCGGTCAAAAACCGAACCGGCGGGCGCCGAGCAAAACTCGATCACAGCGGCAAGCGATCAGAAAATCGTAGAAGTAGTCGGCGCTATCGCGGCGGAACGCGGAGTAAACCAGGCACAGATAGCGCTTGCATGGCTCCGCCGCAATCGCGTAGTCGCCGCACCGATTGTAGGGGCGCTCCAAACCAAGCATATTGATGACGCGATAGCGGCGCTCTCCATCACTTTGACTGAAGATGAGGCGAAGAGGCTGGAAAATCCTTACACCCCTCGTGTGGACCACCAAGGAATCTCTGTACCGGCCCAATTGCGCCGTGCTGCGGAAGCGGCCACAGGGTTTAGCGCTGACGCTTGAATTTACAAAGACGTTGCACTTCGCCATCAGCTTGTGGCGTCATTCAAATACCGGGCTATATGATTAATCAGCTGTCGGTGCCGGATGATTTAGCGTCACCGCCAGGGGAACGACAAAGCTGGTCTTCAGGTAGTGGATGAACCGCTCAAGTTCGCGTGCCGTACCCGCGGCAACACGGTGTAACCTTCGATGTCCAGTTGCGCGGAAATGCCAACCCAATCCAATCGTTCAATATTCGTGTAGCGTGCGGTCATTTGAAGATTCTCTTCAGCTCTTGGCTTCGCGGCGCAGCAGTTTGCGCTTGCGATCCACGCCCCAGCGATAGCCGGCAAGATCGCCATTGCGCCGAACGACGCGGTGGCAGGGAATAGCCACGGCCAGGTGGTTCGCGCCGCAGGCCTGCGCGACGGCGCGCACCGCTTTGGGCGACCCGATGCGCTCGGCAATCTCCGTGTAGCTCACGGTTGTGCCCGGGGGGATATCACGCAGTGCCAGCCAAACACGCTCCTGGAAGGCCGTGCCCTGCACATCCAGCGGAAGATTCAGGCCGATTTCCGGCGCTTCGATGAAGCCTACAACCTGGGCCACCAATTGCTCGAACTCACCGTCACAACCAATGAGCTGCGCCTTGGGAAACTGGTCCTGTAGACCGCGTAGGAGAGCATCCGGGTCATCGTCCAACAGAATGGCGCAAATACCGATCTGACTCTGCGCGACCAGAATGGCGCCCAGTGAACATTGCCCCACCGCGAAACGGATGACCGCTCCTACACCGCCCGCCCGGTAGTCCCGGGCGCGCATGCCCAATAGTTGATCGGATGTTTCATAGAAGCGGCTGTTGGAATTGAAGCCGGCATCATAGATGGCGCTCGTGATAGAGGCTTTTGGGACGCTCAACTCCTCGCGCAGTTTGCGGGCGCGGTAGGCCGAGCAATAGGCCTTGGGCGTCAGGCCCGTTTCAGCTTTGAACAAACGATGAAAATGAAACGGACTCAACTCGACCTCGGCGGCCAGGACGTCGAGTTGGGGCGGCGTCTCCGACGTTTCGATTAGCCGGCAGGCGCGCGCTACCCGCGCGGCGCGCTCGGACGCGGCACTGGTCTGGTCGCCGTGCGCGCGGCGGCTCGATCGATAGCCCGCCGCTTCAGCCGCCTCGACCGAATCGAAGAACTCCACATTCTTGCGCTTCGGTAGCCGCGCCGTGGAACTGGGATGGCAGTACACGCCAGTGGTACGCACGGCATAAATGAAGTGTCCGTCGGCGGCTGCATCCCGCGTTCGGACTGCTTCCCAGCGAGCATCGTCCGTGTCGTAAGGAGTCGTCGTTTTCAGGGCGGTAGTCCGGAATTCGTTAATCACTGCGCCAGTATAGGCGGGATTTCATTCGAAAGACCTCTGTTTCTGGCGAATGAATTTCATCGGCTGGATAGTCGCCACAAATACCAGGCAACCACTGTGCGCCAAGGGCGCCAAGCCTCGTCCAGACTGGATAAAAACTTGATGGCCCGCCGGTACGCACGTTGCGATAGGTCTGCGGCAATGGTTCCCGTCAAGGTCAAAATCCCGGCAGCATGGTGGTATGCGGCTCTTCGGACTCAGGCGCCATTGCCCGCTCATGTTCGAGCAGCCAGCGCTTGCGATGTAAGCCCCATGCATAGCCCTTGAGATCGCCATTACCGGCGATAACTCGATGGCACGGTACGATGATGGCAATGGGGTTGGCGCCATTGGCCGCCCCCACGTCGATGGCGGCCCGCGGGTCGTCAAAGCCCAGTCCCTTGGCCAGCCTGCCGTAGGTTGTGGTTGTCGCCGTCGGGATACGACGCAATGCGGCCCAGACCCGACGTTGCAACTCTGTACCATTGGTCTTTGTCCTCAGCACGTCCAGTGCCTCCAGTTCCCCCGCGAAATAGCGATCAAGAGCCCAGACTATCTCGGTGGGTGCCGGAATCTCCATCAACTCAACGTCGCCATAGTGTTCACGCAAGCCGCGATGCAGGCGAGCCTTGTAGTCTTCGAAATCGAGTGCGCGCACGATTTGCTGCGCATCAATGACGAGCAGCATCGACCCCAACGGCGACGCCACATGACTCAGTAACATTTTCATGATGTATTCCTTATTGGATGAATCGAAAGTAAAAAACTCCGTTGTTTACGGTCGAATTCCGAAAATCATCCCGCCTTGCGAAACGTGAAATTGATGCGTTGGCTTCCTAGCAACGAATGATCTTTGTCCTTAAGCGGCATCACGCCATGATAGCGCAGCCGATCGACGCCGCCCCACACCATTACGTCACCGTGCGACAAAGACACTTTGATTGTTGGGTCGAAGCGCTCATGACCACCAAAAATAAACCTGGCGCTCATGCCCAGTGAAACCCAAACGATGGGTGCCGCGTAATCTGTTCGTTCTTGTCCTGGTGTAACGAGAGACGCGTCCCTGTTTCCTTGTTCGTCTCACTTGGCATCGTGGAAGATAAGGCCCACGGTGTGGCGCTTGCCGCTGCAAATGCGGCTTACGCCGTGCCGCATGGCCACCCTGCGCACGCCTCGCAAACCCATGGCAGGCCGTTGATTGACCGCAAATACCACCGCGTCACCTTGGCGCAGCGCGACCACATCAGCTCGTTGGCCCTTGGTTGAAAGCTCCGTCATGACGAACTCGCCACCGGCGAAATCCCTGTCGGGCTCCGACAACAGAATAGCCACCTGCAACGGAAAGGCATGCTCACCGTAGAGATCCTGGTGAAGACAGTTGGAGTCGCCTTCACCGTATTCGAGGATCAGCGGTGTGGGCCTGGTTTGTCCAGCTTTGTGGCATCGCTGCAGAAATGCGTCCAGCTCATCCGGGTACTGCGTGTCGATGCCCAATTGTAGATTCCAGCGATTGGCAATCGGCGAAAGCCGCGGATACAACACATGGCGAAGCCGGTCGAGCAGCGGTGGCAACGGGTACGAGAAGTACTGGTATTCGCCGCGCCCGAACCCGTGGCGATCCATAACGATTCGTGCGCGGTAACCCTCATCCTGGGCATAGCGCGAAGCAAGTACATCGCACTGCTTCGCTGTCAGCAATCCGGGCAGTATGGCATTTCCGTGGGTATCGAGCGAACGCTCCATACCCGCCCAGTCGTATGTCGCCGCGGGCTGCATGGCGCTGCTTTGACTCGCCGCGGCCTTCATACAGCTGACTCCTCGGCCGATTCTTCGGCCAACAGCGCACGTTTGCGCTCAATACCCCAGCGATAGCCGGAGATTGAACCATCGCTGCGTACTACGCGATGGCAGGGAATGGCGATGGCCAATACATTGGCTGCGTACGCGCCCGCTACGGCCCGAACGGCTTCCGGCGCGCCGAGATTTCGCGCCACCTCGCTGTAGCTGCGCGTCTGCCCTGTGGGTATACTGCACAGTACCCGCCAAACCTTCTGCTCGAACGCGGTCCCGCCGATGTCGAGGTTGATCACGCCCTCGGTCACGTCCTGGTCGATAAAGGCGACGATCTGATTGACTTCGTGCTGAAGCAACGGTTGTTCAGCTTGCAGTTCGATTGTCGGGAACGCCTCGCCGAGTTGGTCACGTAGCGCTTGCGGATCTTCGCCAAGAAAGATCGAGCAAATACCGCGATGGCTCCGGCCAATGAGAACGCTGCCCAGCACCGTCTGACCGGCGGCGAAGCGAATAGGACCTTCCACCGGGCTGCCTGGAGCACGGAAATTGTATTTGAATGTCGAAAAGGAACGAGTTTTCATGGCGCGTCACTCACTTTGTTAAAGAGAGCGATCAGTTTAGAATTCCACGCCTTCTTTGAAACTCCGCTCCTTGCGGTTAAATTTTTTATTGTAAAGATGCCACTTACCCGTCGGTAAATAATCGGGTATTTCTGACTAAAGAGTAGTCAGTAACGTTGACAGGTCCCCAGTCCTAATGGGGTTCCTACCTATACTGCATAGCGCGCATTAACATTTGTGCAGCCTCCATCCACGAATTAAACTTTATATTAAGAACCGTTTTGGGGAAAAACGAACATGACTTTGCACACGTTTTATCACGCCTATATAGACTGCCTAAATAAGCAGGATTGGGGTGCGCTTTCGCAATACGTCGCCGAGGATGTCCATCACAATGGCCGACCGCTAAAGTTAGCGGGTTATCGTGCGATGCTGGTAAAAGACTTCCAGGACATCCCTGATCTTCACTTTGTCATCGATCACTTAATATGCGAGCCGCCTTTTATTGCCGCGAGGCTGGCGTTTAACTGCTCGCCCAAAGGCGATTTTTTAGGGTTGAATATCGATGGCCGGCGCGTTTCATTCGCGGAAAATGTATTCTATGAGGTGAGGAGCTACCGGATCGTTGAAGTCTGGTCAATTATCGATAAGCACGCGATCGAACTGCAAATCATGACCTGAGTGACTATTGCAGTATTTTTCCAGCGTTTATATGACTCACAAAATCAGTATTTATGCGACAGGCAAGACGTTATGATTCCCATAGAGGTTTAGCCAGATATCCCGCGCGGGAATAAGCACCCTCAAAGCCGCCAAACTTCGCCACGCAATTTTGAACTGCGAACTCCACCTGTTTTGCAGCCGTGGCATCGCACACCATAAATTGCCGAGCCTGAATCTGGATGGCTTAAAGACCGGATTGCTCTCCCACCTCGGCGTCCACGCGGACCCGGAGCACGCCGGCACATAACCGCCCGGTACAATCCCGGACACCGTCAGTCTCAGTCAAACGCCCGTGCAATCCCGAGCGTATGCGCATACACCGCTCCCCCTTCAGGATTACCGCAATGGCATAACCCTCATCCCTTAAAGGCTCTCCGGCGCACTATCCTGGCTGAAGAACTCGCGGTAGATACTCTGGCGCAGCGCCGTGAAATGTGCGCCGGCGCGGTCTCTGGGCCGCGGTAAATCCACTGAAACAATGCGCTTGATGGTCCCCGGCCGCGGCGACATGATGACAATGCGGTCGGCCAGGAAAAGGGCTTCGTCGATATCGTGGGTCACCAGGATCATGGTGGTGCGCTGCGTCTGCCAGATCCGCAACAGCTCCTGCTGCATGCGGATCCTGGTTAGCGCGTCCAGCGCGCCGAACGGCTCGTCCAGCAACAGCAGTTGCGGACGGCTCGCCAGCGCGCGGGCGATGGCCACCCGCTGCGCCATCCCCCCCGAGAGCTGATGGGGATAGCTTTGCTCGAAGCCCGGCAGTCCGACGAGGTCAATATAGTGCGCAACCAGCGCGCTGCGTTCATTCGCGGGCAGATCGCGGATGCCGAACTCCACATTCTTCGCCACCGTTAGCCAAGGCAGCAGCCGATGCTCCTGGAACACCAGTCCGCGGTCTCGCCCCGGTCCGGCAATGGGGTTCTCCCCCAGCGTCACTCTACCGCGGTATCCGCGCTCCAGTCCGGCAATGATGCGCAGCAAGGTGGTCTTGCCGCATCCGCTGCCCCCCACCACGCAGGTGAACTCTCCCGGCGTAATGTGCAGGTTGATGTCATCCAATGCCAGCAATTCTCCCTCGTCCGGACCGAACGCCCCAAACTTCTTGGTCACCCCCCGGATTTCCAGGGGCAGGCTCTGGATGTCAAACGCACCGTTACCTACATTGCCCATGCTATTCTCCACGCCGATGCTCATCACCGGGTTTTGTAACTCAGCAGCCTGCGCCCGGCCATTTCCAGCAGGAAATCCGATATTTTCCCCAGTATGGCAAACAGAATCACGCTGGCCAGAATCACCGACGCGCGTCCGGTCATCTGCCCGTCGATCATCAAAAAGCCAAGTCCGCGGCTGGCACCCATCATTTCGGCCGCCACCACAAACATCCATGCCAGCCCCAACCCGCTGCGCAGCCCGACGATGTATTCCGGCAGCACCGCCGGCAAAATCACCCGCCGGATCATCTGCAACCCGCTCAGCCGGTAAATTTTGCCGACCTCCAACAGCTTCGGGTCCACCTGGCTCATTCCGCTGGAAAGATTCAGATAGACCGGAAAAAATGCGCCCAGGGAGATAAGCCCGATCTTCGATGATTCATCGATGCCGAGCCACAGCAAAAACAGCGGCACCCACGCCATGGAGGGGATGTTGCGTAACGATTGCAGCAACGGATCCAGCAACCGGCGGGCCGGCGCGACGTATCCTGTAAGCCCCCCCAGCAGCGTGCCCACCGCCGCCCCCAGCAGAAAGCCGGTGATAATGCGCCATAGCGTAATCGCCGTATGCCGCCACAGATCCCCGCTCAGGCCCAGGTCCAAAATAGTTTGCCCAACCACCGTAGGCGCCGGCAAGGTATTCGGCGGCAGCACGCCCGCACGGGCCAGCGCCTCCCACAGCACCAGTCCGGCGGCCGGGACAATCAGGCCGACGAATTGATTACCGCGGGGCTGTTTTTTCCGGCGGACCGGATGCGTTGTCTGTTCGCGTAATGCCGGAAGCCGCGTCACGGCCTGGTTTTGCTCTACGGTACTCATAGGGTTTCCTATTTGGCTGCGATGACTTGATGAACATACTGCGGATCGATAAGATCGTTAACCGTGGCATTCACATCGGTTGAACCGCTGATAACGCCGCTCTTCTTCAGTACGTCTCCGCTGGCGGCAATCACTTTCTTTTGCTCATCCCCCAGCGTCGAACTGCCCAGGTCTGTCCGTTCCAGCACTTTAGCGGCAATCGCATCGCTGATTTTCGCGTCCCGCACGAACAGCGCGCGAAACTCCGCCGGATTTTGTATCGCCCATAACCGCGCCTTCTCATAGGCCGCCAATACCCGGGCGACATAGGCCGGATACTCCTTGGCAAACGCCTCGCGCACGTTCAGCACGCCATAGCTGTTGAGCGCCACGTCGCGATGGAACAGCCTGGATCCATTCTCCACTTCCGCTTGCGCCATCAGCGGATCGAGTCCCGCCCATGCGTCCACGTCGCCGCGTTCCAGTGCGTTCTTGCCATCGGGGTGCTGCAACGGCACCAGTTCGATATCCTTTTCCGTCAGGCCGACCTGGTCGAGGGAGCGCAGCAGGAACACATAAGGATCGGTACCGCGCGTGACGGCCACTTTTTTGCCCTTCAAGTCTTCCACCTTGGTAATCGGGCTGTCCTTGCGCACCACCAGCGCCGTCCACTCCGGGCGCGAATAGACATAAATGGTTTTGATGGGGTTGCCGTTTGATTTCCCAATAAAGGCCGCCACGCCGGCGGTGGATCCGAAATCAACGCTCTTGCTGTTCAGCAGTTCCAGACTTTTGTTGCTTCCCTGGCTCAGTGTCCACTCCACGGAAATACCGTCTTTAGCGAGTGAGTCCTCCAGGAAATGCTTGTCTTTCAGCACCAAGCTCACCGGGTTGTAATAGGCGTAATCCAGCTTGATAACTTGCGGCTTTGTTTCGGCTTCCTTTTTGCAAGCGGTAAGCGAACTCAAACCCATAGTCATAAGAATCGCTACCATAACGGCTCGTGAACGTACCTTCACTGTGTTCTCCCTTAAATCGTCAATGAAAATACCCGTCATACTTCACGTTGCAGATAGGGGGGCTTTCCTGCAACTCGCCAAATTGAGGGGATAAATTCGAGTGTATGGTCATATCTCGTTTTCAACGCACGTTAACCGGGCTCAACGAGAGCTGCATTCCATTTTTAACGCCTGTTATCAGAGTCGTTGGATATCTGGAAGAATCAGTATTTCCGGTCGCCCCCTGAGCCATGCTCGCGCATATGAACCAAATGCTTGTAATCCGGGTGGGACGGATCTTTTTCGATCGCCGCCCGCTCTTTCTGATACAGGCGAATGCTCAGGCTGCCATAAAGCTTGCGGTCTTCTCCCACCGGGCACACCTTGGCGCACACGCCGCAAGGCCAACGATTCTCCGACTGCAATACCTGGTGAAACTGCGTGCATTTAATAGCGTCCAGCTCGCAAATCCGCGAGCCCGGCCGCTCGCTCATTGCCTGCGCAGGACAAAGCTGGGAGCAGACCGTGCAGCCTTTCTTGCACAGCTCGCCTTCCACCAGCGCATCGCCTTTCACTTCCACCGAGGTCAGCACCGAGACATAACGGGCCCGCGGCCCGTACTTCGGATTCAGCAGATTGTGGCTATAACCAATGGTGCCCAGGCCCGCATATTTACCCGCGTAGACCTGGCTAAAGCAGGCCGGCATCTTTTTCAATAAAATATCCAGGCTGCCATAGCCATCGCGCGGCATAAAAATGGAGGCGTGGCCCAGATTATTCAGGTATACGGCCAGCCGGTAGCCCATCTGGTCCAGCAGGGTGTTCGTCGTGTCGTACAATACTGTATGGTTGATGGATGGCGTGCTTTCCACAATCGGCAGCAGCATGGGAACACCCAGCACGATAACGGTTTGGGTTTTGCTCCAGATAGCTTGCGGCCAATACTGCGGTTGCAGTTCATTCGCCTCGCTCCAGCGTGAGACCGGTGCAAACCCCACCAGCTCCGCGCCAAGCTTTTTGGCTTCGCGTATAATCTTTCTTTTCAAACCCACTTCGTCCATACCCGGAAATACCCCTTTGTTTTTTTACCTCTATTACCGGCCACAAACGGGCGTACTATTCCCCAGAAATTTATTCTGACAAATTTATCCATCGTTAAACGCTGCGGTAATAACTATCGGCCCAAAAACCGCCATTGCTTGAATAATTAGTACTGCCTAATTTATAAAGCGATAGCGATTATGGGCAACGATTTTTTTAGGCTATGCTTTGCCGGAAAATACCTTATACTGCCTACCCATGCACCGTCATGGGGAAAATCGCCAAGAAATGAATAACGCCCGTAAATTAAAATGCAGTGAAACACTATTATGTGGAAATAATGACTTATCGGTGATACATAATGTATTTTTTTGCTACTACGGTGTTAGAAAAATATATCCTTAGCGAAAAATAAAATAAGTTTTCCTTCCGGCGGTACGGCGATGGGGATATTGCGCTACTCATCTCCCCGGCCCGACGCACCTTCTGGCATTTGGTCGTCCTGGAGTGATGCCGGCGGCTAAGCCGGTACGGGTTTATCCGGTCCGTTGCCGATTTGCCAGATAAAGGTCGGCTCATGCCCGTTAATCAGATAGTCCCCCACGATACGCGCTTTATAGATCACCGGATTATGGGATGACAGGGTGCGCGCATTGCGCCAATGCCTGTCCAGCGCCTTTGCCGCCCGCGTATCCGACGCACCCAGCGCGTTAAACAGCTCGCCGGCGGCACGCTGCACCCACTGCGTGGCGATAACCTGGGCCTTGTCGGCATCGACTTCCGCCAGGATATTGGCCTGGCGCTCTTGCTGCCCGTCGCCGCTGAAATGAGCCTCATAAGCCTGCTGCAAGGAGTCGGCGGCGCGCAATACGGTGGCCTCCACCGCAAAGGCCCAGGCGCCTATTTGCCCGACCACCTGCTGAATCTGCGCATCATCGCGGGCAAAATCCGCGTTGCCGTGGCTGTAGATGCGCCGGCGGCTGCGTACGCCCTGCGCCACATCGCGCTGTACGGCCCGGCCGATACCCGCCAGCGTCGCCAGCAGCACATGTTGATAAAACGCGGTTTGGTAGCGAAAGCGGTCGGCAAAATCATAAACATGTTCCGGCGCCACCTGCGCATGATGAAAACGGGTGGTGCCGCTGCCGGTGGTACGCTGGCCGAAGCCATCCCAATCATCTTCCCGCAGCACCCCCGCCTGGTGGGTGCCCACCAGGGCAATCACACTGCCTCCGGTGTCCGAACGCTGCGCGAATACGTCAATCCAGTCGGCAAACAGCGCGCCGGTGCTGTAGAACTTCTCCCCGTCCAGCCGCCAGCCTTGTTCAGACGGCGTGACCTTGGTCTTCACTTCACCGAGTTTTACCTCGCCGATCTCCGTCCAGCCGCTGCCGACGATATCTCCGTCGATAAAACGGCGAAACCACTGTTCGCGTTCAGGGGAATCAGGTGCGTTCAGCCGGTCTTCCACAAAGGCTATATGCGCCCGCAATGCCTGCGGCAGATTGGAATCCGCCTCCGCCAGCTCAATCAATAACTGAAACAGCTGTGGCAGTGAGGCCCCGTAACCGCCCTGTTCTTTAGGGATGCGCAGCGTGCCGAACCCCGCCTCCTTCAGCCAGCGAATCGGTTCCGTGGGCAACGAACGCGTGCTTTCGCGGTCGATAGCGCCCGCGGCGATTTTGCTGAAGATCGGTCTGAACCGCGCGGCAAGCTGTGCGTAATCCGTTCCCTTGGAAATCAAATGCTTATCTGTCATGGTGCCTCCGTAACCTCGTCGTGGTCGTCAATGTCCTGACGGGTGGGCTCATGGCGCACCGCCAGCAGGAAAATAATCGGCAAAATGGCGCACAGGGACACAACCCAGAACATATCGGTGCCGAGACCGGCCTTGAGGATGGGCAGGATAAACAGCGCCAACGCGCTGCCGATACCGGAAAGCGAGCGGCTAAAACCGACGCCGGTGGCGCGTATTGAGGTGGGATAAGAGAGCGCCGGATAGATCATCAGCTGCGCGCCGGGGCCGAAGCCTTCGGCAAACAGCCATAGCCCGAGCATCAATATCGCAAAAACGATGCCGACCGTTGCCTGCGGATGACCAATCAGGGCCAATGCAATCAGCGCGATGAACTGCAGGGCAAAACCGGCGATCGCCACATGGCGCGACGGGTATTTCCAGGCCAAACGCATACCGAGCAGACCGCCGGTAAAGGCAAACAGCGCGTTGAGTCCCAGGGACGCCGAAATGGTTTCGAATACCCCGGCCCCAAGGAACTGCGCCAGGATAGACGGCAGGAAGAAGGCAATCGCGGTGTATTCAAAAGAAATGCAGACATTCATCACTCCGGCAACGATGGTCCGTTCACGATAGGGCTTTTCAAACAGTATCCGAAAGCTGACCCTGGCCGGTTTTATCGCCTTGTGCGCCGGCGTTTCCACCGCCACCTCATGGGCCTGAATACCATAAGAATCCCGCAGGATGCGTACCGCGCCCGTCAAGTCGCCCTGATTGGCGGCCCACAGCGGTGATTCATTCATAAACTTGCGGCGCACGGCGATAATCAACAGCGCCGGCACCGCGCCAAACAATAACGACGCGCGCCATAGCCAATCGATATGCTCTTTCGGCAGCAGGAAATAGAAGCCGAAAATGATAAAAAAGCACACCGATGAGGCGGCGTACCACATTGGGCACCAGGCGGCAAGCCGGGCCGCTTTATTGCCCTTGCCGGCGAATTTCGAAAATTCGGCCATGTAGGCCATGGCCACCGGCAAATCAATGCCGACACCGATCCCCATCAGGAAACGCGCGCCGATTAATACCCAGACGTTCGGCGCCAGTCCCGCGGCAATGGCCGAGACTACGAAAAACAGCATATCGGCCATGAAAATCGAATAGCGGCCATACCGGTCGGTAAGCCAACCGCCCACCAGATTGCCGATGATGGTGCCGATCATAATGGATGAGGTGACCAGCCCGGTCAGGGCCGGCGTCAGGCTGAAATCCCTCACCACATCATCTATACCGTAAGAAAGGGTGGTAAGATCGTAGGCATCGAGAAATACCCCGCCCAGCGCCAGAAATACAATCATACGCGCATAGCTGCTATTATCGCTGCGGGTATTAATCAGCCGTGCCACATCGCTGACCGAGCCTACCGGCGACGATGGAAACGCCGCTTCGGGGGAAAGATCATCTATATTTATCGCACTCATAATATCCTCACTATATTGCTAATAGACACCCGTTATAAAAAAATATTTTTATTAAAACAAATGATGAAAAAACATTATTAAATACGCAAACTACATTTGGGTAAAAATAAAAGCCGTCACGTATTTTAAAAACGACGGTAATATTACCGCCGCCGTATTTATTTACGGCTGCAGTTGGGTGATATAATTAACTTCCAGGCGAAACAGTCCTAACCCGTATCATATTCGGTATATGGAATTCTGATACCGCTACGGGCCGGCGGTAGTATTTCAACCATGGCGTCCGTCCCCCAGCCTGTCGGCAGCGAGGCCATCCGCGGCCGCTACGGGACCGGTGTGACGATAGCCCGCCGCCGGATGAGGGGCATACAGGCGTGGACCCTGCCGGAACAGTTTTTCCCGCAGCGTGCCGGCGGCGTAGTCGCGCTTGTAGACCCCGCGCTTTTGCAGTTCCGGGATCAGATGCTCCACCACATCGCTAAAGCTCTCGTGCGTCACGGCATAGGCCAGATTAAAACCGTCGACATCGGTTTCTTCGACCCAGGACTGCAATTCGTCCGCCACCGTCTGCCCGCTGCCCACCAGCAGGGGGCCGAACCCCCCGATGCCCACCCAGTCCGCCAGCCCCTGTACCGTCCATTGCCGGTGCGGATCGGCGGTGGAGAAGGTTTCCACCGCGGACTGAATGGCATTGGTATGCAGGTGTTTTAGCACTTGCTCTGGTTGATATTGGCCAAAATCAATGCCGGTCCAGCCGGAAATCAGCGCCAGAGCGCCCTCATAACTGACATAGGATTTATACTCATTCCACTTCGCCTGCGCCTGCCGGTCGGTTTGGTCAACGATGGCGGTCTGTAGATTGAAAATCAGGATGCCCCGGGGATCGCGGCCGGCTTCGGCGGCGCGGCGGCGAATATCCGCCACGGTTTTTTTCAGTAATACTTTAGAGGGAGCGGCGACAAACACGCATTCGGCGTGTTCGGCGGCAAACTGTTTACCCCGGCTGGACGCACCCGCTTGATACAGCACCGGCGTGCGCTGCGGCGAAGGCTCGCACAGGTGGATTCCCGGCACCTGGAAGAACGTTCCCTGGTGGTTGATGGGATGGATTTTGGCCGGATCGCTGAAGATGCGCCGCTCGCGGTCGCGCAGCACGGCGCCCTCTTCCCAACTCCCCTCCAGCAGCTTATAAATTACCTGCAGATATTCGTCGGCATAGTCATAGCGGGCATCATGGTCGGTTTGCGCCCGCTGGCCGATATTGCGCGCGCCGCTCTCCAAATATGACGTCACGATATTCCAGCCGATGCGTCCCTTGGTCAAATGATCCAGCGTCGACAGCCGACGCGCAAATGGATAAGGATGCTCGAACGAGAGCGAAGCCGTCAGGCCGAAGCCCAGGTGTTCGGTGACCAGCGCCATGGGCGTGATCAATGCCAGCGGATCGTTGACCGGCACCTGAGTGGCCTGGCGTATAGCCGCATCGCCGTTGCCGTTCAGCACGTCATAGACGCCCAGCACATCGGCGATAAACAGGCCGTCGAATTTTCCCCGCTCCAGCAGGCGCGCCAAATCGACCCAATACTCAAGGTCTTTGTATTGCCAGGAGCGGTCGCGGGGGTGGGCCCATAAACCCGGCGACTGGTGGCCGACGCAGTTCATATCAAACGCGTTCAGGCGAATTTCTCGTTGCGATGGCATACTATTATATTCTCCAGGGTTGCAATCCCCTCGTCCAGGCAGGGCCGGCGGGGTCATAATTATCGGATAGCCAAAAAGCAGGCCCGGGTTTTAACTGCCAAAACTAACGCCGACAAAGGGGACATCGCCCGTCGAGGGCGGGTGAGGTCAACAGGGCAAGCAGCTGGGTGGCAAGGGCCTGGGCATGTTCCGCCACCTGCGGCAAGCCGATCAGTTCGCCAAAACGACCACGCGCCGCCGGCCCCGCCACCAGCAGGCGCGGGTCGGCCAGGCCGTCGCTGCCGATGGCCTGGCTGTCTGCGTTCACCCACAGCCCCAGCCCCAAGGGATCCGCAACAATAAGGCCCTGTCCGGCCAGCGCGCGCAGCAGCGGAAGGCTATTGATCAGCGACCCGTGGGCCGGCCCGGTGGAAATGATGACCTTCTGGGCCACCACGCGCTCGGCGCCGCCCTGCCGAAGGGCCAGTTGCAAGGTAAGATCTTTTTCGCCGCCAGCAATTTTGTCCAGCCGGGCGGCCAGCACGCGCAACGTGCCGTTATCACGCCGTTGCCGCAGCAAGGCGCTGACCTGCGGCGCGATGCGATACCGATGGACATCCCAATAGGGGCGCAGATGGCGTAAGAACCGCCGCTGTTCCACCGGCGGCAATCGCTGCCAGAGCGTCTGCCCGTTGGCGCGCACGTCGTCGATGACCTTTTGCCAGGGGACCCCGGCATCAGCGGCGGCAACGACGGTCCGACGTATCCGGCGCAGCCAGCGGCGCACGGTTTCAGGGGCGGCAAGGGGCGGCTCAACCGGCCAGGACGGATAGTCGCCGGTAACATTTGGACGCGGCAGCAGGCCGCGGCGCGAAAAGGCGGTAATTTGGCCGCGATGTCCGCGCAATTGCAGCGAGGCCGCCACATCGGCCATGGTCAATCCAGTGCCGATAATCACCAGCTCATCCCGGGTTCCTATCGCCGCCAGCGCATTGTCCTGCCAGGGATTGGCGATCAATGCCGGATGTTGTCCCACCTCCTTTGAAATCTGCGATGGCAGCGCCGGCGGCGGGTGACTTATGGCCAGTACCGTGGCGTCGGCATGGATCCGCACGCCGCCGGCGGTGGTGACAATCGCTCCCCCAGGCACTGGTTGCAGGCTTATGGCCCGATCGCGCAGGTGATGCAGGTTAAGGCGGCTGGCGGCGGCGGTTTCGCTAAAGCGCTCGGCGATGTAACGGCCAAACGCGCCGCGCTGCGGATACAGGCTGCCATCACGCCACAGTGCCTCGGGATCCCGCGGCAGCTCATCACCGGCGCGGCACCATCGGTCAAAATCCCCCTCTTCGGCGGCGGAAAGCTGCATTTTATCCGCCGGCACATTGATGCGATGGGCCGGATCACGGGTGGAATATGCCACGCCGCAGCCCAACATAGCGCGCGGTTCGATAACAGTGACATCCCCGGCCAGCCGTCCCTGGCGTCCCAGATGGATAGCCAGCGCGGTGCCGGTAAAACCGCCGCCGATAATAACGATATGCGGATGGACGGCCATCATGAACCCTTGCCGGTCTTGCCGGGACGTTTGTCCCCACCGATGGTTTCGCCGAAGGGGCCGGTGTTGACGCCGCGCACGTCATGAAGCGCGTGCGGTGCCAGGGGCAGCAGCGGCATGACCAGTTCGGCGAAACGATGCGCCTCTTCCAAAGGGGGATCCCCTGACAGTACGAAATTTTTAACCCCCGGCGCCTGGTACTCACGGATGCGTTCGGCCCCCTGCTGCGGACTGCCCACCAGCGCGGTGCCCGCCCCGCCGCGCACCAGGCCGACGCCAGCCCAGAGATTGGGACCTATGCGCAGGTCGTCGCGCGATCCGCCGTGCAAAGCGCTCATGCGCCGCTGACCGGTGGAGTCCATGCGGGCGAAAATTTTCTGCGCGCCGGCAATGGTGTCATCGTCCAGATGGCTGATAAGCCGGTCGGCGGCGGCCCAGGCCTCCTGCTCCGTTTCCCGCACGATAACATGCAGCCGGATGCCATAGTTCAAGGTGCGCCCCCGCTGTTCGGCTCGCCGTCGCACCTCGGCCAGCTTTTCCGCTACCTGCCCGACCGGTTCGCCCCAGGTCAGGTAGGTATCAATCTGTCCGGCCGCCACCTCAATCGCCTCGGGGGAGGAGCCGCCGAAAAACAGCGCCGGACCGTCGGGCTGAACCGGCGGGAATAAAAAATCAGCGCCTTCGACATGAATATGTTTACCGTTGAAATCCACCTTTTCGCCCTTCAGCAGACGCTGGTAAACCGTCAGGAATTCATGGGTCACCTCGTAACGCTCGGCGTGGCTCAGGAAGATCCCGTCGCCTTTGTTTTCCACCGGATCGCCGCCGGTCACCACGTTAATCAGCAATCGCCCCTCGGAGAGACGATCGAGCGTCGCCGTCATCCGTGCCGCGAGGCTTGGCGGTTGCAGGCCCGGACGCACCGCCACCAGATAACGCAGGCGGCGGGTAATGGGCGCCAGGGCGGCGGCGATAAGCCATGAATCCTCGCAGCTTTTGCCGGTGGGGATCAGTACGCCGTAATAACCCAGGTTGTCCGCCGCCAGCGCCACCTGCTGGAGATAAGCTAAATCCACCGGCCTACCGCCCTCGGTGGTGCCCAGGTAGCGTCCGTCGCCATGGGTGGGCAAAAACCAGAATACGTTTATTTCATCGCTGCTTGGCTGGCTCATTATGCAATCCCTATATAACTATATTCGTAATTTATCGAAAGCCGATTAGCCTTTGGTTATAAAAGAGATAGCACAAGGCATGCCAACGTTGGGATGTGTTTTTTTTGATATATATCAACCTTTTGAGGTGATGGCTTTCACCCCCCGCTGCTGCCTATGCAACACGACGGGGTCGAAGATTGCTGCATTGGCAGCAGCGGGCTCGGGGAAATGCCTCGCCCCGCCGGGTGCCTTGAGATAAGCTTTTTCGGCCAGCAACCATGTAGTGGCGAATTGATTTCCTGTTCAGCCAAATGACCTGGAGCCGTCTTATGCCGCATCCGCAACCCGCGTTTTCTCCCGCCGCCCCCGACCTTATCGACCCGGCGTCGCAAGCGCTGCAAAGCGTGCTTGATCGCCTCGCGCCGACGGAGGCAACCGTGCTTATCGTCGGCGAAACCGGGACCGGTAAAGAGGTGGTGGCTCGTTACCTGCATCACCATAGCCTGCGTAGCCATCGGCCTTTTCTGGCGGTCAACTGCGGCGCGCTGACCGAAAGCCTGGCGGA
This sequence comes from Sodalis ligni, assembly GCF_016865525.2. Lineage (NCBI taxonomy): Bacteria > Pseudomonadati > Pseudomonadota > Gammaproteobacteria > Enterobacterales > Bruguierivoracaceae > Sodalis > Sodalis ligni. The sequence goes on from NZ_CP075169.1 coordinate 3,677,226, forward strand.
GTCGGAATTGTTCGGCCATGAAAAAGGGGCGTTCACCGGCGCGGTGAGCGGCCATCAGGGATGGTTCGAGGCGGCCGGGGGCGGTACATTGCTGTTGGATGAAATCGGTGAGTTGAGCCTGCCCTTGCAGGTTAAACTGCTGCGCGTACTGCAAGAGCGCGAGATAACCCGCGTCGGTTCACGCAAACCCATTAAAATCGATGTGCGGGTCATCGCCGCCACGCATGTGGACCTGGCCAATGCCATTCGTGAACGGCAGTTTCGCGAAGATTTGTACTATCGGCTGAATGTCGCGGCCGTAACCCTGCCGCCGCTGCGCCGGCGTCCGGAGGATATCCCGGTGCTGGCCGGTCATTTCCTGCGGCTGTATGCCCGGCGTTTGGGCCGTCCCGAACCTCGGCTGGCGCCGGAAACTCTGCAAATGCTGCTGGCCCATCCCTGGCCGGGCAACGTGCGCGAACTGGAAAACACCCTGCATAACGCGGTGCTGCTCAGCAAGGGCGCGCTTATCATGCCGCAACAGCTGAGGCTCAATGAGCACATCAGCCACAACAACATAGATAGCGGCCACGATCGCGATTTGGAACAGTTCATTCGCCGGCAGCTGCGTAAAGAACCGGCCCGGCTGTTCGATCGCCTGGTGACGACGCTGGTGAAAAGCGCCCTGGAGCTTAACGGTGGCAACCAAATCCAGACCGCCGCCCTGCTGGGTATCAGCCGTAACTCACTGCGCACCCATCTGGCGCATATCGGTCTGGTCAAACCACGGCGCAAAGAAACATCGCTAGCCGTCCGGGGCGTTACTACCGCCGCCCCGCCCCCCGACCGGGAGATTCGCATCGGTTACCAGAAGTACGGCAACCTTGGGATCCTGAAGGCGCGCCAGAGCCTTGAACAGCTTTTCGCGGCCCAGGACGTCAACGTGCTCTGGAGCGAATTCCCCGCGGGACCACAATTATTGCATGCCCTGGCCAGCGATGAAATTGACTTCGGCACCACCGGAGAAGTCCCGCCGATCTTTGCCCAGGCACAGGGTTCATCGCTGGTCTATATCGCCTATGAACCCCCGGCGCCCCAGAGCGTGGCGATGGTGGTGCCCGCTGACAGCCCTATCCGCGGCGGCACGGATTTGAAAGGAAAACGTATTGCGGTAAATAAAGGTTCAAATGTCCATTACCTGTTGATTCAAATACTGGAAGAGCATGGGCTGTCAATGGACGATGTGCGCATTGTCTATGCCCCGCCTAAATATCCGCTTACCCAAACTGATGTTACGTCGGTGGACGCCTGGATGATGTGGGATCCGTTATTAAGCGATGCCCAGGGTTCAGGAAATATGCGGGTGGTTGCCGACGGCACGCATCTGGTGCTTAATCAGCAATTCTATTTGGCACGCCGGCAATTTGCGGAACAATCTGGTGATATCGTGCAGCAGATAATCCAATTATTGCAGCAAACCGGCCGGTATATTGCCGCGTCGCCGGGAGAAGCGGCGCAGTATTTATCCATTGAGCTGGGACTGCCCCCCGCCTCCCTGGAAGTCGCGCTGTCGCGCTGCAGCCACGAAACGCGCGCCATTGATGCCCGCGTTATCCGCGAGCAGCAAAAAATCGCCGACAGGTTCTACGCGCTGGGCCTGATCCCCAAGGCTATATTCGTTCGCAATGCGGTATGGCTGCCTTGACCCTCCCCAATAGATAACATTCGGGACAGATCCCCAAAGCGATTTTCGTTCGCACCGCGGTAGGGCTGCCCTGACAATCCCTAACGGATAACATCCGGGACAGGTCGTCGACGCCCCCGGCGTATGGCAAAAAAGCCCTGTAACGCGGCGACGTGGACCCATAGCCGGGACTCGATTAAAATCCCGCTCCCGTTTATAGGTTCCTTCCCCCGCTTATTGGCCGGCGTGAGTATTTTTATCCTGCGACCAGCGCGCCTGGTTGACGTCGATTTTCGTTGGGATCAGGCCGATGCCGGTAAAGGTATCCGCCAGCGTCTGCTGCTGGCGGAATACATCGTCAGTCATGCGTTCGGTGCCAAAAGGCATCCGCGCCAGCGCCCGCAGCCATATCGGCTGCGGCAGACCGGTACTTTTGGACAGGGTTTGCGCCACCTCGTCATGATGATCGTTGGCCCAGGTACTCAATTGGGCCAACTGCTCAACGACCAGTTTGGCGATGTCGGGATGGTCTTCGGCAAACCGCCGGCTGGCGAGATAGAATGTGTAGTGTGGCACTATGCCCTCGGCATCCTGGAGCCGGCGCGCGCCGGCGTTGGTTTCAACCTCGGCGTAAAACGGGTCCCAAATCACCCAGGCATCAACGCTGCCGCGTTGGAATGCCGCCCGCGCATCGCTGGGCGTCAGGTAAACCGGCGTAATATCGCTATAGGCCAAGCCGGCCTTTTTCAGCGCTTCGACCAGCAAATAATTCACATCGGAGCCTTTATTCAGCGCCACCCGCTTGCCTTTAAGATCCGCCACGCTCCGCACCGCTGAATCTTTCGGCAGCAGGATCGCTTCGGTTTTCGGATTGGGAATATTGTGCGCCAGATAAATCAAATCGGCCTTGGCCGCCTGGGCGAAAGCCGGCGGGGCATCGCCGGTGGCGGCCAGATCGATACTGCCGACGTTTAGGCCCTCGAGCATTTGCGGACCGGCGGTAAACTCGGTCCAATGGGTGGCGATACCTTGCTTTTTAAGCGCTTCGTCCAGCGTACCGCGGGCTTTAAGCAACGCGAGAATATTGGCTTTTTGGAAACCGATATTCAGCTGCTTGAGGGGTTGCCCCTCGGCCAGCGCCTGACTAAACAGGCCCATGGCAAGCAAAGCGATCGTCAAGCGCAGGGCGCGTCGCGCCAAAGAATATCCATAGGTCATAAAACCTTCCTGTTATTATGTGTTGTGATGTCAGATGAATCAGCCCCAACAATATAGGCAGGGTAAAATCCTGTGAAATAAAAATAACCCTAGTCTTAGCAATAAATATTCTTATGGCGGGACACACCCTCGTACAGGTCATGCTAAAAGCAACTATACAAAGCAGAAATAGACATTTGTAGTTAAATAAAATAGATATATCCATATTATCTATTTAAAGAAGAAGCAATTAATTGTCTATCATCTTTATTCACGATTAACTATGAATGAATTAAATATAAGCTGAAAAGCGAGGTTTTTTATCCTCTCCTACGGGTACATTTATAGCTGGCTGCGGCCGCGCAGCGCGCCTACCGCCAGCACGATAAAGATTAATACTCCCGTCGCCACCTGCTGCCAGTAAAAGCTCCAGCCAATCAGCAGCAGGCCGTTGGCGACAAAACTCAGCAGCCCCACCCCCAGCAGCGTGCCGGGAACATTTGGCCGGCGCGAGGCGGAGAAGGTAGCCCCGATAAAAGCGGCGCCGATAGCGTTAAGCAAATAAGCGTTACCCGAGAGCGGCACCCAGGCCTTGACATTCGAGGCGAGCATCAGCCCTACCACCCCGGCTATCAGCGAACTGAGCACAAAGGCCGCAGCCGTCAGCCGTGGCACCGGCAGGCCCGAATAGCGCGCCACGCTGGCCTGCGCGCCCAGCACGCTGAAGGCGCGGCCGTAACCTGTGCGCTGCAATAGCTGATGCAGCGCCACCGCCAACAGCAGCACATACCACAACGGCAAGGCAATCCCCAGCAGTGTCCCGTGGCCGATGGCGGAAAAGGACGGCGGCAACGCCTGGCTGAGCAGATAGATGGGTTGGCCGCCGTTCGAGGAGAGTTGCTGCACGCTTTGCCCGATAAACAGCGTGCCCAGGGTGGCGAGAAAAGGCTCGACGCCGAGCACCACCACCAAAAACGCATTGAACAACCCGACGCCGAGTGCCGCCAGCAGCGCCGCGGTGACGGCCAGCGTCAGCCCTGTCTTATGCAAAATCAGCGTCACCAGCACCAGACAGGCAAAATCGATTGCGGTGCCTATGGAGAGATCTACCGCCCCCAGCACCGCGACGACGGTGATCGCAAGGGAAGCGATGGCCAGCGGCGCGACATTGTTCAGCAGCACGCTTTCAACGTTGGATAAGGTGGCGAAGCCCGGCGCGTAGAGGGTGAAAAACAGCAGCAGCGCCAAGAAGGTCGCCGCCATCACCACCCGCAGCAAATTACCGTAGCCGTTTTTTGCCGGCGTCGCCGGCGCGGTTATCTCAAACACTGACTTTTCTCCTCTGCTGACGGCGGCGAAGCTGTGCGGTAAGTGAGACCACCAGCAAGATCAGCACACCCTCCACGCCGTTAATCCAATAACTTGAGATATTGATAAGCTGAAAGCCGTTGGCGATAAGCGTAAGAAACAGTCCGCTTATCAACGTGCCGCCGATGGTGGGCACCAGCCGCCGCGAGAACACCACGCCGAGCAGCGCGGCGGCAATGACCATCAGCAAATTGTCGTTGGAACCCGGCGAGCTGCCGCTCAGCACCGCCACCGAGGCCAGGGCGGCAATACCGGCGCAAAGACCGCACAGCACATAGCTCAGGGCGACATAGCGAAAGACAGCCACTCCCGCCGCCCGCGCGGCCAACGGATACCCTCCCACCGCCTGCAGTCGCAGGCCGAAACGGGTGAAATGCGCCAGGACAATAAACAGCAGCGCCGCCAGCGCGAAGGCCCAGGAAAGCCAGGGAATCGCCAACGGCCCCGCTGAAATAAGCAGGTCCAGCAGTGCGCCGGTCGCCGGCACCGGGGCATTCTGCGTGATGACCATCTCCAGGCCGATGGCGATATTCATGGTGGTCAGCGTGGCAAGCAGCGGTAAAATACGCAGCCAAACCACCGCCGCGGCGTTGAGCAGTCCAAGGGCTACCCCGGTCAGCAGCGTACCAAGCATCGCCAGGCCCGAAACATACCCCTGCCTGAGCAAGACGGCATACACGGCGGCGCACAGGCCCAGATTGGCCGCGATGGAAAGATCGATGCCGCCGGTCAGCGAATGGGCACCGCCGCCTATCAATACCAGCGTCAGGCCAATGGCCAGGATGCCGATGACCGCCGTTTGCTGCAACACGTTGCCCAGGTTGCCCAAGGTCAGGAACAGCGGCGAAAGTACGGCGAACACGGCCAATACCGCCACGATAATCAGTATGGCCCCGCCCGGCATCCAATAGCGGCCGGCTTGGGCGGCGAGTGATGGACGCACCGTATAACCGGCGCCGCGCACGTTCGGCGATAGATCTGTCATGACATAGCCACTCCGGCGGGCAACACCGCCTCGGCCGGCGTTTGCTGATTAACGGCGCCGGTGGCCCAGGCGAGGATTTCCTGGTGATCGGTTTGGCGGGCATCGAGGGTTTTTACCAACTGGCCGCGCGCCAGCACCAGGATGCGATGGGTTATCGTCTGCAGCTCCAGCAGGTCGGTGGAAAAGATGATAACCAGCGCCCCGCGGGCCGCCAGCCGATCCAACTCTTGGTAAATCTCCGCTTTGGCGGCAACGTCAACCCCCACCGTCGGTTCATCCAATAAATAGAGCGCCGCGCCGGTGTTAAGCCATTTGGCCAATACCACTTTTGCTGGTTACCCCCGACAGCTGACGCACCGGCGCCTCGATGCCCGGCGTTCGAATCTGCAGTGCGCTGACGTTTTCCTTAACCAGCGCGCGTTCACGTCCCCTATGGATCACGCCGTGTCGCGCCAGCGCACCTAGGATGGTCAATGCGATGTTCTCGCGGACGCTGAGATCAAGGGCAATGCCGTTGATACGGCGATCTTCCGGTACAAAGGCGATCCCCTGGGCTACCGCGTCACGGGGCGAGCGCGGTAAAAAAGCGCGGCCGTTCAGCTTTACGCTGCCGGATAGACCGTTTTCAAGGCCGAACAGCGCGCGCAGCAGCGCTTTACCGCCGGAACCGAGCAGGCCGGTGATACCAAGGATCTCGCCGCGCCGCGCGCTGAAAGAGACCTGCTGAAAACGGTCCGGCGCCGACAGGCCTTGTACCCGCAGCAGCGTCTCGCCCTCAGGTTGCGTCTCGCGCCGCAGCCGGTTTTTTTGCTCCTGCCCTACCATCGCGGTAATCAGCTGCTGCACGCGGATCTGGCTCACCGGGTGCCGGGCCACATCGCGGCCATCGCGCAACACGGTGACCTGTTGGCAGAGTTCAATAATTTCATTGAGATAATGGGAAACATACAGGATCGCCAGTCCGCGCAAGCGCAGCGCCTGAACGGCGGCAAACAACGAGGCCGCCTCATGGCTCGCCAGCGCCGCGGTAGGCTCGTCGAACACCAGAATGCGGGGTGAACGGCGCAAAACGCGGGTAATCTGTACCACCTGCTGCTCCGCCACGCTGAGTTCGGCAATCAGGCGGTCCGGATCCAGCATCATGCCGAAATGCGTGAAAATGGCCTGCTGCGCCTCGCGACGCATTCTGCGGCGATGCAGCAGCGGCAGGCCGGCGAGCCGGGGTTCTTCACCCAATAACAGCGACTCCGCCACGGTGAGCGTCGGCGCCAGCAGGCGATCCTGGTGGACAATTTCAATGCCCAGCGCCTGAGCCGCCCGCGGAGAGCCGATAGAGACCCTTTCCCCCGCCACGCTTACCTCGCCGCTGTCCGCCGGGTAAATACCGCCGAGAATATTAATCAGCGTCGATTTGCCCGCGCCATTATGGCCGATAAGGCCATGGATGCTGCCGGCCTGCAGCGACAGCGAGACGCCGCGCAGCGCCGGGACGCCGTTGAAGGCTTTGCTGATATTGTTCAGCGTCAGCAGCGGCGGATTATTTTCCATCGCTCTGGCCCAAGGTTTTTTGCACCTCGGCCGCATTCTCTTTGGTTACCAGAATGGCCGGTACATAGGTGGCAGGCGGCAGCGACCGATCGCCCGCAAGATAGCGAGCAACGCTCTGAACGGCGGTTTTGCCGATCAAGTAGGGCTGCTGGGCAATAACCGCCGCGGCGCTGGATTTGGGATCTTTCACCAGCGAAACCACATCCGGGCTGCCGTCCACCGCATAGGTTTTGATCTCGGTGCGGCCGGCAGCGTCAACCGCCTGAGTCGCGCCGATTTGCGGAACATCCCACCCGGCCCAAATCGCCTGTACGGATCCTTTCGGGTATTTATTTAATAATTGGCCGATCTGGCCATAGGCATCCTGTACGGTATTGGGAATGACATCCCGTAACTCAGGCTGAATAATGTTGATTTTAGGATACCATTTCAGCACCGCCCGTAACTGGTCATAACGCATGGCAACCACCGGCACGCCATAAAAACCGTTAAATACCAGGATATTCCCTTCACCGTGTAAATCATTGACCAGCTTTAGCGCCAGCTGCTCGCCAATATAAAAATTATCCGAGGTCGTCACGTTAATACTTGACGGGCTGGCGGTATCAACGGTAAATAACGGAATATTGGCGGCGCGAATTCTTTTAAGCCAAGGCTCCAGCACCGACGCGGTGCCCAGCGTCTCAATGATGGCATCCGGCTTCTGCGCGATTAGCGTCTGAATCTGAGCGATTTGCTGCGCGTCCTTGCGGCCGCCGTCCAGCGCAATGGGCGTGCCGCCCAAACGTTTTACTTCATCTATTTGCCCTTGGTAGGCTTTCAGATCCCAGTAATGTTCGGTGCCGGCGACGGTAATGCCGATATGTTTACCTTTCAATGACGGGACATCATTATTTTGCTGCTCCGCCAGCGAGGGCAACGCAAACAATATGGCTATAGCGGCCAGCGGGCCCGCCAGTATCCGGCGGCATTTATTTCCTTCTTCATCCTTTGGCTTGTTTTTATCTATTATCATTTTTATTGTGCCCCTGATTATCCTGTGTGGAATTTTCAAATAACATTATGGGTGTTAACGCGTTAAAGCTTTCCACCAACGCATTGACCGGATAAATAGAAATAGCCAGCAGGTTGAATGAATTTCAAAAAAATATAACCCCGTTTTATTAGGGGTGGCTAAGCGCTCTTGCTAATAGCTGTGGTAAAGATTTTTTCCAATAAGGTCAACGCCCCTCGATAACCGATATAGCTCTTATTCAGGACAACTTCATAGGAGGCCGGAAATCCCACCTCCACGATATATCCCTGCAATTCCTTTGCCGTATCGCGCTCCCAGGTGGTACCGAAAAGAATCGGCGGCTTATGTCCAAAATCCACAGAGTGCAACGTCTTCCCCACCAGGTAGCCGTCTTCGATAAAGGCCACATCCGAACGTACATCGTCGGCCAGGTGTTCATACTCAGAGGCGATTTGCGCCCGGTATTTTTCCGGTACATTATCCGTAATGATTTGTTTGCCCGGAATCAGCCCCAGCTGATTGACCAGGAATTTATTGAGCGCCAGATTATAGGCGCTATCACCGACGACGGCATAGGATGCCGGCAGCCCCCACCAGTATTCGGCATAAAAATCGGTAAAGGACTCCAGATAATAATAATATTGCTCATCTTCATGCCGTATAAATTCTTCTGATTGTTGCTTATCAATGCCCGCGAATTCCACCACCTGGCGCAGGAATTCCGCCGACTGGCCGGCGCCGATGGGTAAAATCGGGATATGCAGATAAGGCTGTTGATATTTTTTCTTCAAGTGTATCGCCGTCTGCAGTCCCAACCAAGGCGAAACCACCAGGTTAAACTGGGCGTTTGGGATGGTTTTCCATTCTTCCACACCGGCGGACCCGTTGCCAAAAAGAATATTTACCCTGAATCCGGCCCCCTGCAAAATACGCTTTAGTTCTTGTAAATCCCCGCGCCAAAACGTATTTTGGAAAGGCAGCTCCGCCCAAACGTTGATAAGTCCCTTGATTTTTTTATCTTTATTTACGGCATATTTATCAACGTATTGATCAATAATGGCCTCCGTAACGATTTCATGCCCGATGAAATTGTTACCCTTAAAGCCTCCGGTTTCAGCATACACAATCGGTACGCCTTGATCCTGGAATTTGCTCACCACTGAAGCGACATCATCGCCGACGATTTCACCTATGCAGCCGTTCAGCACCACAAACAAATCCCCTTCCATCATCTTCAGGGTGGCTTTGATAAGATTATCCAGGCGTTCGGCCCCGCCGAAAATGACCTCGTTCTCCCGTAAATTGGTGCTAGGGGCAACGGCGCCGCCGGCATAGCCGCCGCCCTGGAACCCGTTGTAAAACTCAGGGCCATGTATTGTTTATCCACGCATCCCGGGCCGCAATGGGCAATGGGAATAGCACCCGGAATCGCCTCTACCGAATGCATGGCGCCGAGCGCACAGCCATAACGCACCTGACTGATTGAATTTGTCTGCTCGCATATAATATCCACCATCACTACATTCCTCTAATCGTCAATTAATTCCGGATGCCGCGCCAAGATATAGGGTCTTTTGGTCCAACCACCATTTTTATAAGGCAGCTTGACATGTTTTTAATATCGTCATGAAACTTCTTATGCGCCAGAATATCCAGAATGGATTCACCCAGATTAATGATCCCTTGATAGCCGATGGCGATATGCTCGTCCCCCAGCGGAGCCGCCGGAATACCCAAACGCGAGGCCAAAGGCGCCAGTCCGTTATGACGAATCAACAGAAAATCCGGTTTGACCTGTTGCAGAAAACCATAGAGCTGGTACTGCTGGCGGTTGCTGACCTGGAAATGTTTTACATCGCCATAATTTTTGGTCAAATGTCCCAGGGAATCTTCCCTGACATCTCCGCTGTCATAGACCGGATCATGATGAAATACCAACGAACCATCCACCTGGACGCCCAGTTCCCGCAAGACCTGAATCAGCGCGTGTGAATAAGCGGAACCGGTCGCCACGTATCCCTTGATACCCTTGAGTTTTTCCTTTAGTTCCGCTATGCGTGGGGCGACGCGCGCATGCTCGGATGCAATGTATTTTTCCGCCAGCGCTTCTCTGTGCGTGACCTTGCCGATTTCCCTAAGCCAGGCATCCGTACCGACAAAACCATACGGCATAGGCGCTTTGATTTCCGGTACGCCGAAATGCTGTTCCAGCGCCGCGGCCATATAGGAAGACAGCGTATAGCAAAAACCCACCGTGGCGGCGGCTGACGACAATTGCGCTAAATCGTCAACCGAAGCTAAATCAATGACATAATTGACGCGCAGATTGAGGTTGGCCAGCATCGGCGTAAAAACATCCGACCCCCAGAGGTTAATGACATTGATCAAATCCTCCTGCTTTTGCGGATTACGCTTGACGATCTGGCGCAAGATGCCATGCTGCACCGCATCAAACCCGGTACTCCAATGCTTGGAACGGAAACCTTCGCACGCCAGCGGTATCACCGGAATGCTGTATTGCTCTTCCTTTTCTTTGGCAACGCTTTCCATATCCTCGCCGATAATGCCGGTGGCGCAGGAAGAGGAAAGAAACACCGCTTTGGGCTGATAGCGCGCCACCGCGTCATCTATGGACTGCCGCAGTTTATCCGATGCGCCGAAGACCAAATCATTTTCCAGCAAGTTGGTGGTGATACAGTGGATGTTCTCAACCGGGTGCCCGCGCATGGCCAGTCCGTTGCGGTAGATTGAATTATAGGGAACCTGACCCGCCCCGCAGCCGATAGGCGCATGCTGAATGAGCACCGCATCGCGCACATGTCCCGCCTGGCATTCAACCATCTGCTCACTGCACACCGAACCCTGGGTAAACGGCCCTTCTAATTCGCATAATTGACAGCCGCCCTTCCCCGGACCGCCGCCACAGCCCCTCGCCTCGAAATTGGATTGTTTATGCAGCTCACTGGCGGTGCCCGACCAGGCAATAATTGTTCCCAACCGCTGCTCGCGATTTTCAACTTCCGCAATGTCTAAATTAATCTTCTTGGGCATACCGAGTCCTCTCTTAAATTCTCTGTTTATAAGCTATATAAGCGAACGGTCCTTGGTCGCGCCAGCCGGCCACGGTAGGATTACCAGCGCTAATCTTCCGCCAGGGCGGCGATGAGCCCAAATTCTTTGAAAATTTCTTCCAAACGCTCTTGCGTCATTGGCGTTGGAATAGAGAATCTCGTATTGGCTTCTATTTTTTTCGCCAATCCTCTATATTCATTGGCCTGTGCGGCGTCCGGCCGATATTCGATAACCGTTTTACGATTAATTTCAGCCCGTTGCACAATATTGTCGCGCGGCACAAAATAAATAAGATTAGTATTTAGCTCTTCAGCAAAAGCCTTGAGCAATTCAATTTCACCATCTACCTGGCGGCTATTACAAATGATACCGCCTAACCTCACATCGCCTTTTTCGCATATTTTTCGATACCTTTGGCAATGTTATTAGCCGCATAAAGCGACATCATTTCCCCGCTGGCGACAATGTAAATTTCCTTGGCCTTTCCCTCGCGAATGGGCATGGCGAATCCACCGCAAACCACATCGCCCAAAACATCGTAAAGACATAGTCCAAATCCTCCGTGTATGCCCCCAGTCGTTCCAAAAGCCCAATGGAGGTGATGATGCCGCGCCCGGCACATCCGACGCCCGGCTCCGGGCCGCCGGATTCCACGCACCGCGTACCTTGGAAGCCCTTTTTCAGAATGCGCTCCAATTCCACGACTCCGCCGCCGATTTCGCGCAAGGTATCCAATACGGTCTTCTGCGCCTGCCCCCCCAGCAAAAGCCGGGTTGAATCAGCCTTTGGATCGCAGCCAACGACCAAAACCTGCTTGCCGAGTTCAGCGAGGCCCGCGGTCAGGTTTTGCGTGGTCGTCGATTTTCCGATACCGCCTTTGCCGTAAATCGCAATCTGTCTTAAGGTATGTTCCGCCATAAATGAATTCCCCTGTTATCACATTTATCACGAGCGTTAGGCAGCAAATAACCGCGTCCACGGGAGCAGTGCTCACGATAACAATCCCCTGTGCCATAAGAGAGTTTTGAGTCTAAGGATTTCTCATAGCCAAACAAACTAATCAATCCGCATATTCATATGTAAAGTTACCCATGGGACTCTTTGCAATCCTTAAATATGTTCTTTGTGGAAAATTGATATAAACATGCATTAAGAAAATTGCGGAAAAATATTAATTTGATATCAATTTGATTTAATCACTAGAATAAATATATCTTCAGAAATTTATTTAGAAAAAAAAGCATAGTACGAAATTAACAATCAATATCCTTTTTAGTCAGTTAACAAATTATCCCACCTATGTTTTTCTGAAGTCCTGACTCTTCTACCTGATTGCGACTATATTATGACATCCTTAAAATTTGAAACCTTGCAGCTTCACGCCGGCCAAGAACCCGATCCCACGACCGGGGCGCGGGCGGTGCCAATCTACCAGACCACCTCCTATGCTTTCGAGAACGCCCAGCAGGGCGCGGACCGGTTTGCATTGCGGGAATTCGGCAATATCTATACCCGGATTCAAAATCCCACCACAGACGTATTTGAAAAGCGCATTGCCGCCTTGGAGGGAGGCGTTGCCGCGCTGGCGGTGGCGTCCGGCCAGGCCGCGCAATTCATCGCGTTAAACAATATCCTCCAGGCCGGCGATAATTTTGTCACCTCCCCCAACTTGTACGGCGGCACATGGGCGCAATTTCACCTATCATTCAAACGCCTAGGGGTGGAGGCCCGCTTTGCCAAGGATGATAGCGTCGACAGCTTTGAAAGCTTGATTGATGCAAACACCAAAGCCCTTTACCTCGAAACCATCGGCAATCCACGCCTGGGTTTTCCTGATTTCGACCATTTCGCCGAGCTGGCGCAAAAACATAACTTGCCTTTGGTGGTGGATAACACCTTCGCCGCCGGCGGATATCTGTTTCGTCCCCTTGAACACGGCGCACATGTGGTGGTGGAATCCGCCACCAAATGGATCGGGGGTCACGGCAATAGCATCGGTGGCGTCATCGTCGATGGCGGCAATTATCCCTGGGGCAACGGCAAATTTCCGCAATTCTCAACGCCATCAGAAGCGTATCACGGCCTGGTTTATAACGACGTCTTTGGCCCGGGCAGTGAATTGGGCAACATACAGTTTATTATCCGCGCCAGGGTGGAAGGCCTGCGTGATTTCGGCCCCACGCTGTCGCCTTTCAATGCCTTCCTGCTTTTACAAGGGCTGGAAACGCTCTCCCTGCGGGTAGAACGCCATGTGGCTAACGCGCTGGAACTGGCCCGCTGGCTGGAAAAACATCCCGAAGTGGAAAGCGTGAATTATCCGGGGTTACCCTCCAGTCCGGCATACGACATTGCCCATAAATACCTGAAAAAGGGATTTGGCGGCGTGCTGTCCGTGGAAATCCGCGGCGGCAAAGAGCGTGCCGGCCGTTTTATTAATAGCCTGCAACTGATTACTCATCTGGCAAATGTGGGGGACGCAAAGACCCTCATTATCCAGCCTTCGGCCACTACCCATCAACAGTTAAGCGATGCGCAGCAGCTCTTGGCCGGGGTGACGCCGGCCGGGCTGCGGATCTCGGTGGGCATTGAGCATATTGATGACCTGAAGTCGGACATCGAACAGGCATTCAAGGCCAGTAAATAGCCTGGCTATCTCTATGACATTGCAACATTTTCACTCCGCTGCGTCCTTTGTCCTGGAGAACGGTTCCGTTCTCCAGGATATTGATATCGCTTTTCACACCTATGGTACGCTGAATGCCGATAGATCCAATGTGGTATGGATTTGTCACGCCCTGACAGGCAGTTCGGATGTTATCTCCTGGTGGCCCGGCCTGGTGGGCAAGGGGAAATGTTTTGATCCCGGTCGCTGGTTCATTGTCTGCGCCAATGTGCCCGGCTCGCCTTATGGCTCAACCAGCCCGCGGAGCCTCAACCCGGCCACCCATCAGCCTTATCTACAGGATTTTCCGGCCATAACCATTCGGGATATGGTTTTTGCGCACAGCCTGCTCGCCGATGCGCTGGGGATAGCGAATATACATTTACTGATTGGCGGTTCCATGGGCGGCCAACAGGCGCTGGAATGGGCCATTCATGAGCCTCGGCGAATAAGCCGGTTGGTGCTTCTGGCCACCAATGCCGTTTGTTCTCCCTGGGGAATTGCTTTCAATGAAAGCCAGCGGCTGGCGTTGCTGGCAGATAAAACCTTTGACGGCGTCGACCCCAACGGCGGCATGGCCGGACTGAAGGCAGCCCGAAGTATTGCCCTGCTGTCCTATCGTTGTTTCGATACCTACCAGCACACCCAGGCAGAAAGCGACCGGCATAAACAAGACCGTTTTCTGGCCGCCGCCTATCAACGTCATCAAGGGGAAAAATTCATCCGGCGATTTAACGCCTATTGTTACTGGTGCCTGCTTAACGCGCTCGATAGCCATAATATCGGCCGCCAGAGAGATAAACCGGAAGCCATGCTGGCTAAAATAACGGCCAGAACGCTGATTATCGGCATCACTTCCGATCTGCTGTTTCCGATCAGGGAACAGCAATATCTGTCTAGACATATCAAAAGTGCTCAATATGCGGAAATTGATTCCCTTTATGGACATGATGGTTTTCTGACCGAAGCGCCAGCGCTGGAAAAACATCTTTTCCCGTTTTTATATGGGCAAGAGATTAAGCCGGAAAAGAAAATAGCGGCTATGACGAGGCGTTAAAGCCCGAAAACGTAAGCAGCAGGAGAATCATCATGAATAATCTCCCCATCGCCGATCGGGTATCACGGCATTTTGATCTCTCCCGGCAGTTCACCGCACTGCATAAAATCAGCGTAACGCTCAGCCGCTCGCTGGAAACGGGACAAACACTCCTGGCCATAATCCGGGCGCTGTATGAAAACGCCGATATGCAGTACGGCATGGTTTGCCTGTTCGATAAAGCCCGCAGCGCATTATTTATCGAAGCGTTATACGGTGCCGATAGTGAAATGGAGAAAAAATGCAAAAATGTGCGCTATCGCATCGGCGAAGGCATTCTGGGGACGGTAATGAGCCAGCGGCGTTCACTGGCCTTGCCGCGGATTTCGGACGATCCGCGCTTTCTTGACCGGCTTAATCTGTATGATTACAGTCTGCCGTTTATCTGCGTGCCGATCCCGGGTTCGGACGGCATCCCGCTGGGGGTGCTGGCGGCACAGCCGATGGCAGCAGGCGAGGATCAACTGCCGGCCGCTACCCGTTTTCTGGAAATGGTGGCTAATTTGATTTGCCAAACCGTCCGGCCAGTGGAACACCCGTGTGATGTAACCGGCGCCCCGGAACAGCAAAGGGGCACACCGCGCCCCTTGGTAAAGCAGCGATACGGCTTCGACAATATGGTGGGCAGTAGCCGGTCGATGCGGCGAATTTTCGACATGATCCACCAGGTGGCCAAATGGGACACCACCGTCCTGGTACGCGGCGAAAGCGGCACCGGTAAAGAGCTTATCGCTAACGCGATTCACTATGATTCACCCCGCGCTCGCGAACCTTTTGTCAAATTCAACTGCGTGGCGTTGCCGGATACCTTGCTGGAAAGCGAATTATTCGGTCATGAGAAGGGAGCATATACCGGCGCGGTACGTCAGCGTAAAGGGCGGTTTGAACTCGCCGACGGCGGTACGCTGTTTTTGGATGAAATCGGTGAAAGCAGCCTCTCTTTCCAGGGGAAATTACTGCGTATTTTGCAAGAAGGGGAAATGGAGCGCGTCGGCGGCGATACCACTATCAAAGTCAACGTGCGTATTATCGCCGCCACTAACCGTAATCTGGAAGAGGAAGTGCAAAGCGGTAACTTCCGGGAAGATCTCTATTACCGCCTGAATGTCATGCAGATTAACTTACCGCCGCTGCGCAAACGGCAGGAAGACATCGTCGAGCTGACGCAGTTTCTCATTGCTAAACTGGCGGCAAAACAGGGGCGGGATCTGCGCATCAGCGAGGGCGCGCTGTGTTTGCTAAAGAATTATAGCTGGCCCGGCAACGTCCGCGAGCTGGAGAACTGCCTGGAGCGCGCGTCAGTGATGTCAAAAGAAGGCTTGATTGACCGCAACATCATTGTGTCCAATCAGAGAACACCGGCACGTCAGGCGATCCAGGCCTTACGGCGTAACCTGCCGCACCCGCAATCTGCCGAAGACCAGGACGATGACGATTTGGACGATCGGCAGCGGCTGATTGCCGCATTGGAAAAGTCCGGTTGGGTCCAGGCGAAAGCTGCCCGTTTGTTGGGCATGACTCCGCGTCAGGTTGCCTACCGGATACAGAACCTGAATATCGATATACCACGGTTATGATGATGCCTTTTTACGTTGGCTCGATGCGCATATATCGGCGCATTCCCTTTCAAGCAAGATGAATATCGATAGTTGCCGTGCGGCGCTACAAGCCTCTATGGAGGAGGAGTATGTTGAATAATAGCTCTCACAGCGGATCCGCCTTGGCGGCATGCGCAGGAGCATTGCCTTTCAGCCGAGATGCCGGCGCGGTTCCGCCAACGGCGGAGAAGACGGAGGATGTGGTCTGGAGCGCCTGCACGGTCAATTGCGGCAACCGTTGCCCGTTGCGTATGCATGTGGTGGATGGGGAAATTACCTACGTTGAAACAGATAATATCGGCAACGACGGCTTTGATGAACCGCATCAAGTGCGCGCCTGTCTGCGCGGGCGATCCATTCGGCGGCGCGTGTATCATGCCGACCGGCTGAAGTACCCCATGCTGCGAGTGGGTCGGCGCGG
This sequence comes from Sodalis ligni, assembly GCF_016865525.2. Lineage (NCBI taxonomy): Bacteria > Pseudomonadati > Pseudomonadota > Gammaproteobacteria > Enterobacterales > Bruguierivoracaceae > Sodalis > Sodalis ligni. Next base: position 3,693,851 of record NZ_CP075169.1, read on the forward strand.
AGCAGGGAAATTCAGGCGTATCTCCTGGGACGAAGCCTTTACCTTAATCAGCGATAATCTTAAACGCATCATCAAACAATACGGCAATGAAGCGGTTTACCTGAATTACGGCACCGGCACATTGGGGGGCACCATTACGCGCTCCTGGCCGCCCGGCAAAACGCTTATCGCCCGGCTGATGAATTGTTGCGGCGGATACCTCAATCATTACGGCAATTACAGCGCGGCGCAGATAGAGGCCGGCCTGAATTATACCTATGGCGGCGGGGCCGATGGCAATAGCCCGACGGATATCGTTAACAGCAAACTGGTGGTGATGTTCGGCAATAATCCGGCCGAAACGAGCATGGGCGGCGGCGGCGTCGCCTATTTGCTGGAGCAGGCGCGCGAGCGCTCCAATACCCGCATGATAGTCATCGATCCCCGTTACACCGATACCGCGGCCGGCCGCGAGGATGAGTGGATACCCATCCGGCCGGGTACGGACGGGGCCCTGGTTGCCGGTCTAGCGTATGTGCTGATTAACGAAAATCGGGTGGACCAGCTTTTTCTGGACAAATATTGCGTCGGCTATGACGAGAAAACCTTGCCGGCCGGCGCGCCGGCCAACGGGCATTATAAGGCCTATATCCTCGGCAAGGGTCCGGATGGCGTGGCGAAAACCCCGGACTGGGCGTCCAGCATCACCGGCATTCCCAGCCATCGCATCATAAAGCTGGCCAGGGAAATCGGCGCCGCCAAACCGGCCTATATCTGTCAGGGGTGGGGGCCGCAACGCCATGCCAACGGCGAGCTGGCTAGCCGCGCCATCGCCATGCTGCCGATCCTCACCGGTAATGTCGGGATTTCGGGCGGCAACAGCGGCGCGCGGGAAGGATCTTATGCTCTGCCGTTCGTGCGCATACCGACGCTGGATAACCCGGTGAAAACGGCTATTGCCATGTTTACCTGGACCGACGCCATATTGCGCGGCGCGGAAATGACCGCCAGACACGATGGCGTCCGGGGCAAGGACAAGCTGGATGTACCGATTAAATTTATCTGGAACTATGCTGGCAATTGCCTGGTCAATCAGCATTCCGATATCAACCGCACCCATGGGATTTTGCAAGACGACAAGAAGTGCGAAATGATTGTGGTGATTGATAACCATATGACCTCATCCGCGCAATACGCGGATCTGGTTTTGCCCGATTGCACCGCCTCGGAACAAATGGATTTCTGTCTGGATGCCTCCAGCGGCAATATGGCTTACGTTATTTTCGCCAGCCAGGCGATAAAACCGCGTTTCGAATGTAAAACCATTTACGAGATGACCAGTGAAATCGCCCGCCGCATGGGGGTTGAGCAGCAATTCACCGAAGGACGAAACCAGGAAGAGTGGCTGCGTTATATTTATCAACAGTCCAGGGAAAAAATTCCGGCCTTGCCCGAATTCGAACAGCTCCAGGCGCAGGGCGTTTTCAAACAGCGCGACCCCGACGGTCACTTTATCGCTTATAAAGCCTTCCGCGCCGATCCTGCGGCGCATCCGCTGACCACCCCTTCGGGAAAAATCGAGATTTACTCGGCCGCGCTGGCGGAACTGGCCGCGACCTGGGAACTGACGCCAGACGATGTCATACATCCGTTACCCGTCTATAGCGCCGGCTTTGAAAGCTATAACGATCCGCTGGCCCAAAAATATCCGCTGCAATTGATCGGTTTTCATTACAAGGCACGCACCCACTCCACTTACGGCAATGTGGAGGTATTGAAAGCCGCCTGCCGGCAAAACATATGGATTAATCCCATTGATGCGCAAGCGCGCGGTATCAAGAACGGCGACGTGGTCCGGATTTTCAACGATCGCGGCGAAGTACGAATTGATGCCAACGTCACGCCGCGGATGTTGCCCGGCGTGGTTGCTCTGAGCGAAGGCGCCTGGTATTCCCCCGACGGTAACCGGATCGACCATGCCGGCTCTATTAATGTACTGACGACGCAACGTCCATCGCCATTGGCAAAAGGAAATCCTTCCCACACCAATCTGGTACAGGTTGCCAGACTGTAGGTATCGCCCATAATGAGCCAATATGGCTTTTTCCCGATATTGGCTCATAAAAGATTTTCAGGAAAAAGTTTCTCTATCCCAAATACTCTATTATCGACAAACCGCCATTATAGTCGGTGCTGTAGATTATCCCCTGCGCATCCACAAAAACATCGCAGGACTGGATAACCCTGGGGCGGTTCGGCCGGGTATCCATCATCTTCGCCGGCGCCGCGGGCACCAGTGCGCCGGTTTCCACCGGGCGGTACGGATTGGAGATATCGTAGGCGCGCACGCCCGCGTTCTGGTACGTGGCGAAAATCAGCGTTGAACTGATAAAGCTGCCCGGCCGGTTTTCATGCAGGTTATGCGGTCCGAAATGGGCGCCTTTGGCGACATAATCCGTTTCATGCGGCTGCGGGAAAGTGGCGATGCTCACCGGATTGGCGGGTTCACGGATATCGAACAGCCAGATAAGCTTCTCGCCGTCCTCCTGATTATCCAGCACCGCTTCGTCCAGCACCACCAGCAGGTCGCGATCCGGCAGGGGTAGCGCCGTATGCGTACCGCCGCCAAACGGCGGGCTCCAGTTGCGATGGCTGATAAGCCTGGGCTGTGTACGGTCTTTGACATCCAGGATGGTCAGGCCGCCATCGCGCCAACTGCCATAGGCGGTATCGCCGCTGATAATGGCGTGGTGAAGTGCGTAGCGTTTTCCTCCCGGCCAGACCGGCGTTTCCCCCGCTGCCTGGTTCATCCCCGGCAGCCACCAGCGCCCCGCCACCTCCGGTTTACGCGGATCGGCCAAATCAATGGTCAGGAAGATATAATCGGTAAAACCGTCTATCAACGCGGACACGTAAGCCCAGCGGCCACCGACATACCAGATGCGGTGGATGCCGATGCCATTGAGCGGCAGAAAGCCGATTTCCCGCGGCTGGTCCGGGGTGGAAATATCAAAAATACGCAGGCCGGCGCTCCAGCCCCGATCCCGCACATCGCTTACCGTCTCGCTGACCGCCCGGGTGTAGTAGACCTTTTCATCTGCAAACCGGACATCGGCGAACAGATCTCGGGCGTTAATCACCAGCAACAGGTCGTCATACGCCTGTAAATGTACATTCCAGGTGCCCGGCGGCGCAGGTACATACCCCACCGCCTTGGGATTCTTCGGATCACGCACATCGACAATGGAGAACCCCTGCGACACCATATGGCCGATGTAGGCAAAACCGCGATGCACCATCAATTGTACGCCGTCGGGGCGCCCGCCCTGATCGCTGTGGCCTATAAGCCGCATATTGCGGCTGTAGTCCGGGCGCGGTAATTCGTTAACCATAGCCGCTCCTTAGTGGTTTTTCTCTTCAAGCGTGGCAAACCAAGGGGCGATAAAGTCCTCGGTCTGTCCCCAGCCGGGGATTATTTTCCCCAGGCCGGCCACACTCACCGGTCCGGGCTGGCCGGCGACCAATGCCTGCGGAATAACCGCCGCCTTGAAATCATAGGTGGCGGGGGTTTTCTCACCGGCCAGCTTATTGGCAATCAACCGCACGTTGGTTGCGCCGATCAGTTTCGGGTCCACCGCCACGCTCACTTTCCACGGGCTGTTGGATTCACGGATCAATTGCAGATCCTGGTTGGACACATCGATGCTATAAAGCTTGATTTCAGTACGGCCATTTTCTTTCAACGCTTTGTAGGCGCCCTGGCTGAAGGCATCCCAGGTTCCCCAGATAGCGTCAATCTTTCCTTTCGGGTATTTCGCCAGTACCGCGCCCAGTTTGTTGGCGGTGTCGCCCTGGACATCGCTTGATACCGCGCCGATTGATTCCAGCTCTTTGATGCCCGGATTCTGTTTCAGCAAAGCCTCATACGCTGCCTGGCGGCGTTCCATTGGCGGGAAGCCGGCGACCCATAGCTTGATGATATTCGCCTTGCCATTGAAGTCTTTGATCAATTGGCCAAACGAGAGCTGCGTCAGCGAAATGTCATCCTGCTGCGTTACCGTCACGCCCGGGATATCTCCATTAACCGCCGTGTCGAACACCGACACGGCAATCCCGGCATCCGCCGCGCGTTTGACCAACGGCGTGGAATACGGGTCGCGTCCCTGGGAAAGAATGATACCGTCATATTTCTGGCTGATGGCCTGATTCACAAAATCCTGGAATTTGGCATCGTCGCCGTTACTGAGAAAGGTACTGACTTTGAAACCCAGCTTTTTACCTTCCTGTACAGCCCCTGACACAAATTGGGTGGTGTTATCGTCAGAGCCAAGGTTGCGGATAATCGCGATACGTATCGGACCGTTATGATTGGCGATGGCTGACGGTACCGGCGCCGGCACGGCGGCATGGCCCGGCATGGCGGCCAGCAGCCCGAGCATCAGCAATGAACCTGCGAAATGTTTCATTATTCTTCCCCTGTTGAAGTTAACGTCGCTGGAAATAGGTCAATGCAAGAGCGCCGGCCAGCACCAGTCCCTTGATAATGTCCATGGCATAATACGGGACGGACAGCATCACCAGGCCGTTTTGCAACACGCCGAGGATAACCGCCCCCACCAATGTGCCCAAGGCGTTGGGTTTGCCGGACCCCGCCAGTGAAAACCCGATCCAGGCCGCGGCGACGGCGTCCATTAAATAGCTTCCGCCGGCGTTGACCTGTGAAGAACCGATACGCGATGCCAGCAGAATGCCGCCCAGGCCGGCCAGCAGCGATGAGAGCACATAGGCAATGACTTTGTAGCGCGTGGTGCGGATTCCGGATAAGCGGGCCGCTTCCGGGTTGCCGCCGATGGCATACATACGGCGGCCGTGGGTGGTCAACGACAGCCCGAGCTGCGCCGCCACGGCCACCGCCAGCATGATGATGACGATGGTCGGCACCTGCCCCAGCAGGCCAAAGCCGGGCGGAATGGTCCCTTGCGCCATGTCGCCGCTCGGCAGTACCATATTTTCGGTAATGGAGCCGCCATAGCTGTAGGTCATCGCCACGCCCTGGATCACAAACAGGCTGGCAAGGGTGGCGAGCATATCCGGAATGCGCAGCACCACAATCAGTAAGACGTTGAATAATCCCACCAGCGTACACAGCGCCAGCGTCAGCACGATGGCTTCGGTGGCGCCGAAACCGTGCCAGACAAACATCGAGATAACCAGCGCATTCGCCAGCGAAGCGGTGGAGCCCACCGACAGATCAAACCCGCCCACCGTCAATGAAATCGACACGCCGATGGCGATAACCGTCACGATGGCGATAGACCGCAGGATATTGATGATATTGAAAGGATCGAGGAAATTATCCGACGCGACGCCAAAGATGGCGATAAGCGCCACTACGGTCAGCAACATGCCCCATTTATAGAGAAAATCGAACATCAGCCGACGGAGCGATACCGTCTTCTTCACAGTAAGAGCCTTGCTCACGACGCCGCGCCTCCGGTCGAGTAGTACAATAATGTGTCTTCACGGGCGTCGGCGCCGGCGATTTCCGCCACCACGCGGCCGTCCCACAATACGCAGATGCGATCGCATAAACCCACCAGTTCGCCGAACTCTCCGGAGGCATAAATCACGCCTTTTCCCTCCCTGGCCAAGCCGTCGATCAAATTGAATACATCAGTTTTCGCTTTTACATCCACGCCCTTGGTGGGTTCATCAAAGATCAACACCCGCGCATCGGCGCGCAGCCATTTGCCTATGGCCACTTTTTGCTGGTTGCCGCCTGACAAACGGCGCAGGGTTTGCGCCGGCCCGGTGGTTTTCACTCCCAGACGGGTTATCACCTGTTGCGCCCAGTGCCAGGCTTGGCGATGGCCAAAGACACTCCAGCGCGAGAAGCTGTTATCGGCGCTGACCGACAGGTTCATACTGATGGATTCATCAATGAAAATACCCTCTTTACGCCGCTCCTCCGGCACCAGAGCGAGGCCCCGGCTGACCGAATCAGCCGGGTCGTGCGGCCGCCACGTCCGTCCCTGCAGCTCGCCGCGGTCCAGACGGCTTTTACTGGCGCCGAACAGCGCCTTGCACAGCTCGGTCTTCCCGGCGCCGGCCAGCCCGGCAATGCCCAGGACTTCACCTTTATGCAGATGCAGGGAGATATCTCTCAATAATCCTTCGTCATGCAAACCCTCAATCCGCAGCAGCGTTTCGTTGCTGTGCGGCGGCCGGCGCGGGGGGTAGATATCGCGTATTTCATGTCCCAGCATCTTTTCGACGATGGTCTCGCCGCTGAGACTCGCCATCGGGCCGGATTCAATCAGCTGGCCATCGCGCAATACCGTCAGGGTATCGCAAACGGCTTTCAGTTCATGGATACGGTGGGAGATGAAGACCACGCCAATTCCCTGCGCCTTCAGGCGTCTCACCACGGTGAACAATCGTTCGCTTTCCTGCTGATCGAGCGGCGCGGTGGGCTCATCGAGTATCAGAAAACGGCAGTGATGGGACAGCGCGCGCGCCAGCATGATGTGCTGCTTTTGCGCCAGCAGAGCCGCCCGCCGCCTTGCGTCTGACACCCATCTGCATATCCAACTGGGCCAGCGCCGCCCTCGCCCGCTGCCGCACATCCCGCCAGTGGAAACGATGGCCGCCCTCGGCCAGCCGGTCGAGCATGATGTTTTCCGCGACACTGAGCCCCGGCACCAGGGCCACATCCACTTCCTGCTGCACCAGGTGGATACCCAGCCGTTTCGCCTCGCGGGGATGGCGAATCGTCACACTCTCATTATTAATGGCGATATTGCCCTCATAATGGCTGTGGATGCCGCACAACACCGCCATCAATGTCGATTTGCCCGCGCCGTTGGCGCCGGTCAGCGCATGTACGGAACCGCCCGACAGCGTGAAATCCACCTGCTTTAATGCCTGGAACCCCGAAAAGGCCAGACTGACTCCGCGCATCTCAAGTCGGTTGGCTACCATCCGCGGCGAATCCTTGTGATTAATGGTTTGATTTAACGAATTTTTCATAGTGTCCCTTGATTGGCAACAACGTAAAATGCATAAGATAAAGCAAAATGTTATTAGCCATCCAGGCGTCCAGACATAACATAGGGTTAGCCGTACACCAACAGGACAAGATTCATGAGCACTACCACCGATATCCGCGTCGTCACCGGGCCGGCCAACTACTACTCGCACAGCGGCAGCTTGACGCGGCTGGGCGATTTTTTCTCCGCCGGGCAATTGGCCCGCGCCGTCTGGATTTTCGGCGAACGCGCCATCGAGGCCGCGCGCCCTTATCTGCCGGCGGCCTTTACTGCGCCGGGGGCAAAGCAGCTGTTGTTCAAAGGCCATTGCAGCGAGAGCGATGTGGCCCGGCTGGCGCAGGACGCCGGCGATGACCGCGCGGTAGTGATCGGCGTGGGCGGAGGGACGGTACTGGATACCGCCAAAGCGGTGGCCCGCCGCTTGGGCCTGCCGGTGGTGAATATACCGACCATTGCGGCCACTTGTGCCGCCTGGACGCCGCTTTCCGTCTGGTATAACGACGCAGGCCAGGCGCTGCATTTTGAAATTTTCGATGACGCCAATTTTCTGGTACTGGTGGAGCCGGAAATCATCCTGAAGGCGCCGGCGGAGTATTTGCTGGCCGGGATCGGGGATACGCTGGCGAAATGGTATGAAGCGGTGGTGCTGGCGCCCGAGCCGCAGAATCTGCCGTTAACGGTGCGGCTTGGCATCAATGGCGCGCTGGCGATTCGCGATGTACTGCTCGAAGGCAGTGAAACGGCGCTCACACATCAGCGGCAAGGCAAACTCAGCCAGGTTTTCCGGGACGTGGTGGACGCCATTATCGCCGGCGGCGGCATGGTCGGCGGGTTGGGCGAGCGCTATACCCGCGTAGCGGCGGCGCATGCGGTGCACAATGGTTTGACGGTGTTACCGCAAACGGAAAAATTCTTGCACGGCACCAAGGTCGCCTACGGTATTCTGGTGCAAAGCGCCCTGCTCGGCCAGGACGATGTATTGGCGCAACTGATTGCCGCCTACCGCCGTTTTCACCTGCCCACCACGCTGGCGGCGCTGGAGGTGGATATCCATAACCGCGCGGATCTGGATAAAGTCATCGCCCATACCTTGCGTCCGGCGGAATCTATTCACTACCTGCCGGTGGAGCTGACGCCGGATAGCCTGCGGGCCGCTTTCGAAAAAGTGGAAAGCATCGGCCATCCCCGCTCAATACCGGCTCACTCATAGTCGATACCTTTCTCGCCAGTCTGTTCCGGCAACAGGCCGGCGACCACATCATCATGCATTGCCAAGGGATAAACTCATTAATTCATAATAATATTTCTGATAGCACATTCATTTTCAATATGTATTATTAATATTATTCCGGGGCGCATTCAGGGAGGGTGCTGCTGGGCACTATCCCTGAGTGTTAGAATGAGCAAACACAATGCCATTTATGGCTAATAGATATGACGCGCCAAGAATTGATAGTTACGCTCGAGGTTATTGGTCGTATGGAAATATAAATCTTCTGCATGATGAGCGCTCATCAATAAATTATATTCAACATTATCGCTACCAATGGCCTTTGCAAGGCGAACAGCGAATTCTTGGCTTTGCAAGCGTGGAATGGTGTCATCCAAATAGCCATGCTGGATAAGGAACGGGGAGCATCTGCAGTAATATAGTTTTCTGGGTTAGTTGTATCCATTACGCTCTTATCAACCTTGGTTATCTGTTTCCTCATTAACAAAGACTCAAATGAGTCTTCCGTTGAATGCTTCTGTCCATCTATACCGATTTCTTTCCATTGTTGATCCATCGTCAAAAATTGATCGGAGGATACCAGGCAATAACCGCCTGTACGCGCGTTGAAACATCGGCATTACCCAGTTTAGGATCTTCCAGGGATTTTACATCGGCAGAAACACCCGCCAGCGCCACCAGGTTGCCCCCGGCTGAACCGCCCATCAGGATGATATTATCCGGGTCGAAGTTATATTTATTCGCATTGGCGCGAACGAATTTTATTGCGGCTTTCACATCGTTGATCTGCGCTGGCCAGGGTGCTTCAGGGCTGAGACGATAGTTGATGTTCGCTACGGCATAACCTTTCTGTAAACCATAGAGCGCGGGAACCAACTGGTTGTCCATTTTATCACAACCAAAAAACGCGCCGCCGTGGACGTTGATAATGACCGGGTATTTTAACTTCCACTGTTCCGGAAGAAAGATATCCATCTTTTCCGCAGGCGAAACATTTGCATAACTGACATCGAGATACTTGTTTTTAATCCGAGAAATATCCGGGGCCTGACCGCAAGCGTTTGGTCCTTGCGGTGGGCCAATGATTTTTGCCATGCCAATCTGATGGCATCGGCACATCTGCCGCATGACTCAATGGGATGCCAGCGAAAATGCGGCAAGCAAGAGATATCCAATCCTGTTTTCATTCTTATTACGCTCCTTAAGGCGGTCTTCATATAAGATCGTCAAAACCAGGGAGTTAAAACCTTTTAAATCCGAACCGACGAACTCAATGCGCCAGAAGTCCTTCGCCACGCGAGTTTTGTTGGCAATCTTAATGCCTCGGAAACACAATTCGTGGCGTACGCGCTGCGGTTCACGGCTATGATTATCGTCAGTCTTTTTTTTACCCAAAAGAAAACTCCTTGCGTCACGGTGGAATAAAATGTCCTGGTTGGCGCCCACTGCCATTAGCGCTTCAAAGCGCGGCGACAATACATTTAGCCAAGCTCAGGTCGCCTTCACTCGTGGATCCGCTGACGCCCACGGCGCCGATAATCTCACTGTCGGCACACAGCGGCAGGCCGCCCTTTAACGGCACCAGATGCGGCACGGAAAGCATCGCCACCTCCCCTCGATTGATCATGCTTTCAAACAGCTCGGTACTGTCCTGAATGGCGGCGGCGGTGCGGGCCTTACCTTCCGCTACGCTGGCTGAAATCGGCGGCGCGGCGTCCATTTTGCCGAAGGCCACCAGCTGTCCGGCGCGATCAACCACCGCAATACTGACGGAGATGTTTTGCTTTATGGCGGTCTCGATGCCAACGTTAAGTAATGCCTGCGCCGCCGTGAAAGTAATATTATTAGCGGAATAATAATTTAAATTAGACATGGCTATTCCTTGAAAAAGCGGGAGACATTACACTGCCGTGTTCAATGGGCTAACCTAACAGTTGTCCGGGCCATGCGGTACCGTCATTCCTGGTAACAGAGCATTGACTAAAAGGGGAGTCATCATGCAGGTACTGGATGATATAAAGGGATTCGTCACCGTTGCGCAAACCGGTGGATTTACCCTCGCGGCCAGAAAGCTGGCTATTTCAACCTCCGTGGTCAGCCGTCGTATTGATCGGCTGGAAACCGAGCTTGGGGTCTGCTTAATGCTGCGCAATACCCGCGGCGTCACGCTGACCCCGGCGGGCAATGAATTTTACCGTCGGGCGCAGTTGATCCTCCGGGAGCTGGATAACGCCTATCAGGCCGTTGCCGAAAGAAAAGAAGAGATCACCGGCTGTTTACATATCAGCACGCCCTATTCTTTCGGCATTCGCCATTTAGAGCCGGTGCTGACCCGGCTGAGCACCCGTTATCCTTTGCTGGAATTTGATATCTCATACAACGATCGCTACGTGGATTTATTAAAAGAATCCTTTGATGCTGTCATCCGTATCGGCGCCATTAGCGAACTGAGCTTTGCCGCGCGCCGTATCGCCCCCATACCTACCGTCCTGGTGGCCAGTCCGGCCTATTTGGAAAAGCACGGGACATTGCAAACGCCTGATCTGATTTCGGGACACCAATGCCTGATTTATTCCGGCCGGACCCATGCCGAGTGGGTCTTTCAGCAGGGCGAAAACAGGATTTCCCTATTGCCCTCGGGGCGTTTCCATTCCGATAGCGGGGAGGTGCTGCTCAAGTGGGCATTGAATGGGCGCGGGATCGCCGTATTTCCCCATTTCATGGTCAAGGAGGCCCTGTCCGGGGGCGGGCTGGTGCGGCTGTTGCCGGACTATGCCATGCCGGAACACGATCTGTATATTTTGCGTCCCCCGGGCGTGCGGGTGGCGGGCAAGGTGCGGGTGCTGTTTGATGAAATGGTGGCCTATTGCCAGGATGCGCTGCAGGGACCGTGACAGCCGCAGGCAATTCTCCCCTGTTTTGCATCGGCTTTTCGGGCGATCAAAAATAGTTATAGGGATTGTCAAAAATCACGGTCACGTTGTGCCGGTAGTCAATGTCCAGACTAACGGCGATATCACGCCCCAGCGCCAGGACATCAAAGCGAAAACTCATGCGCCAAATGACAGGCGCCGCCAACAAGCCCGCTTCAGTTCCCTGAAGCGGGCTTTTACATTCAATTAACTCCTCGTTTTGTGGCCTCTTTGAGAAAATCACCCCATCGGTTCTGGCCCTTAGGTTTCTCTGCGTATGGTCGAATACGATGCAAAACTGTTGTACTATATGAAAAATATTCTTAAAGGAAATCAAATGGCTTACGACCTTGAACACCGTCTTGTCATAGGTGTCGCCTCAAGCGCTGTTTTGATTTGAAAGAATCCGATGAAGTATTCAAAAGTCAGGGCGAGGAAGAATACAGAAGATTTCAGGAGGCACATCTTAATCAAGCCTTACCCCAGGGATTGCCTTTCCCTTCATTAAACGATTACTTTCCTTAATGACCTCAGCGCTGATCCGATAAACGACCCGCTTGTTGAAGTAGTTTTGCTGTCAAGGAATGATCCTGATACAGGGTTGAGGGTTATGAAAACCATCGAGCATTACAGACTTAGCATGACCAGAGCGATATTCATGCAAGGCCGTTCACCGTATGAGTATATTCCTGCTCTCAATATTGCATTATTTTTATCAGCCAATAAAGCTGATGTTGACGCTGCCATCAAGGCAGGATTCCCAGCAGGGCAAGTATTAAATTCAAGAATCGTCGACGATGAAACGGATACATCTCTTAGAATCGCCTTCGATTTTGACGGCGTTCTGGCCGATGACGCCTCTGAGTCTGTCATGCAAACCTCCGGGCTCGGTGAATTCCATGCGAATGAAGTAAAGAACGTTATGCAGCCTCATAATCCCGGACCACTCAAAGAATTCCTTGTCAGGATGTCAAAAATCCAATCCGAGGAAGAAAAATATAAGATAAAACATCCCGGTTATGAGAATCGGCTGAGAATTTCAATAGTGACGGCCAGGAACGCGCCGTCCCATGAAAGAGCATTAACGACATTAAAAGCTGGGGCGTTATGGCAAATGACGCATTCTTTCTTGGTGGTATTGAAAAGGGTAAAGTATTAAAGATTCTTAAACCACATATCTTTTTGATGATCAATCTCGGCATTTGCTGGGCACGAGCGCTGTTGTACCCTCCGTCCATATTCCTTTGGAATAATCAATAATCCATCAAGCAAAATTGTCGAACCTCCAGCCGCACCGCAGGCGAACGATTCCAGGTAGGCGGAATACAACGCATAAACGCTCATCTGACGCTTATCACCTGGAGTGCCGGCAAGGACAACATTCCTCAACGCGCATAATTTGGACTGATTATCAGTTCGTGATAGTCGGGGAATTTCCCTAGGGATAAATCCACACCGTTGGCTTCAGGGTATGAAGAGGCGTCAGTCAAGACGTGACGGCTTATTCCACGCTATCCATTCATTAGCTTATTTATAAATATGACAACTGTCACAAACTCCGAAACAGGTAACAATTTTCCAGTAAATAGCACGTTTTACCATGTCGGCCCCCACGCGAACAGTTAAAGATAGGGTGCATAAGACGTTTGCGCGAGTACCAACTGATGGCCAAAGCGTGCAATCCCGGGGGTTTGAATGGCGCTGGAAATTACCTATCAATGCGAACTGAGCGAAGGAATCCATGCCAGGCCTGCCGGGCATATCGCTCGTCTTTGCAATGGTTTTCATGCCGACATCATCTGGCATAACACGCGTACCGTGCTGGATGGGAACGCCAAAAGCTCCCTCGCGTTGGTGTCTACCGATACCTTGCTCTATGATGAATGCCGGATTACGCTTTGCGGTTGTGATGAAAAAGCCGCTGCGGCAGAGCTTATCGCTTTGCTCAGGAATCTGACGACCTTCGCTGCTGAACAGGTATCTAAGCCGGTGCGGGGCGCAAGTTATCTGCCCCGTTGTTTGCGCGAGCTGCAGCCAACGTATCTGCGGGGAACCGCCATTAGCGCCGGAATCACCATCGCCAGGCCCGTTATCCTGCAGGGTGTCACCTTTTCCGAGTTGCTTGCGCGCAGTCCTTCGGCCCCGGTGACCCCGGAAGGTGAAAAGCGGCGCCTGACGCAGGGGCTGGAAAACCTGCGCCGCGCCAAAATGCGTGCGCTGACGCAAGCCGAAGGCATTGAGTACAACCTGCTTGAAGCCCATTTATCATTAATTAGCGATAGAGCTTTTCTGGAAAGCATCATCAGTTACCTTGATGAGCATATGAATGCCTGGTCGGCCATCGTCAAAGTGGCCATTGATTTTAGCGCCGTACTCGAACGTTCATCCAGCCAATACATCCAAGAACGCACCCTGGATGTTCTCGACATCGCAACGCAGATTCTTGCCCAGCTTTATGGCGAACAATCACTGATGCAAAACGCGCTGGTGTTGGACGGACCGGCAATAGTTCTTGCCAGTACGCTGACGCCAAGCCAGTTTCTGGCTATCGACAAAACGCATCTCGCGGGTCTGGTGCTGTCATCAACCGGAAAAACGTCGCACACGGCGATCCTTGCACGCTCACTCAACATTCCCACCCTTGCCGATATCGATATCGCCACTCTCAATATTTTGTCGCAGCAGGAGGTTGTACTCGACGCAGAAGCGGGAATTCTGATTACCAAGACCAATGAATCGATTCTTCGCTATTACCGCAATGAAATGGCTGTGCAGCGGCAAAAGACACTGGCGGTAGCCCTGCCCGACACCAGCAAACCTCTGCTGGTGCCGGAGGCAATTCTGTGGGGTCTGGACGCGGCGGATAAAAACGAAGCGATCAAAATGATGGTGGACAACCTCTGGCTGCAGCAACGCACCGATTGCCGGGATAAGCTGTGTGAGGATATCTGGGCCAGGGAAGTGCCCTTTCCCACCGTTGTCGGCTCCGGCTTCGCAATCCCGCATGCCAGGAGCGAGGCGATCCTGCACTCCTCCATCGGTATCGCCAGGCTCAGACAGCCGATCGCCTGGGGCGGCGTACAGGTGGATACGGTATTTATGCTCGCTATCCGCCAGGCCGCCGCGGAAAACGAACACATGAAATATTTTTCCACCCTCGCACGGATGCTGATGAATGAAGAGTTTGTCCAAAAGACCAAAGCCGCGCAGACGCCCATGGCACTTTACAACCTGATATTCAGTACATTATCACCCTAAATAGCCGAATCATGATTTGAGGCTGGTATGTTAAAACTATTAAAAAATACTAAAAGACATTTTATGACCGGGGTATCCTACATGATCCCGTTTGTGGTGGCCGGCGGTGTTCTGCTGGCACTGGCGGTGATGTTCAACGGTCAGGCGGCCATTCCCGATCATGGTTTTCTCAAGGCGATGTCGCAAATAGGCATCGCCGGATTGACGCTGTTTATTCCGATTCTCGCAGGCTATATTGCCTATTCGATGGTGGATAAACCCGGCATCGCACCGGGCGCCATTGGCGGATTAATGGCTTACCAGATGGGGGCCGGATTCTTAGGCGGGATGCTGGCCGGGATTATCGCCGGGCTGATTGTCTGGTCACTGTTGAATATCATTGCCCGCTTAAAAATCCCCCATTTTCTCAGAATGGTTCTGCCGATTTTTATTATTCCGCTGCTCGGCACTTTCCTCACCGGGATGGCGATTTACTACATCATCGGCGATCCTATTGCCGGATTGATGAAATGGCTCAGCGCCTGGCTTGCCAATATGCAGGGGACCTCTTTTATCATTCTCGGCAGCGTACTGGGCTGTATGATCGCCGTCGATATGGGCGGCCCGATGAATAAAACCGCCTTCTTCTTCGCTGTCGCCCTAATCTCCACCAACCCGCAATTAATGGCCGCTGTGGCCGTCGCTGATTGCACCCCGCCGCTTGGGCTGGCGCTGGCCACCTTCTTATTTAAAGGGATCTTTAACGATGTGGAACGGGAGGCGGGCAAACCGGCGGTGATTATGGGTTTTATGGGCATTACCGAAGGCGCCATCCCCTTTGCCGCCGCCGACCCGGTACGGGTGATCCCGGCGATTATGCTTGGCAGCGCGGTCGCGGCAGTGCTGTCGCTCTGGTTCGGCGCCACCAACGCTGCCCCTTGGGGCGGGCTTATCGTTCTGCCGGTGGTCAGCAATCATTTCGGTTACATCATTGCCGTTATCGCCGGAACGCTCACCACCGCCGTGGCCGTTAAGGTGCTGAAAACCGTCGTCAAACCCAAAGAATAGCAACCGGGGCAGAGAGAAGATGGCCGCATTTATTCAGTCGATTTTGAGCGAATTCAGCACACAGTGCGCCAGCGCGGAGAGTGTTCTGGTCGCCAATGGCAACGCGCCGGCTCCGGCAATGGCTTACCATCTGCACGTACCGCGCATCGAGCTGACGGTGAAAGGGATCATGAGCATGCTTATCCCCAAAGGGGCCGATCGGGTCGTCAAATATGTGCGTCCGGTGGGCACCATCACCTACATTCCGGCCAACAGCTGGAACTCGCCCCAGTGGGAAAGCCCGGTGATTTGCATGTCGATTGTTTTCTGGAAGCAGGATGTCGGTTTCAGTATCAGCAACTGGGATGGCAGCCAGTTTAAAGAGGTGGAGAAGTTCAATCTGCAGAATTCCAGCAGTGCCGTGCGTGATCACCTGCTTGAAATGGCAGAGTCACTGGCGTGGGGGCAGAACACCACCGGCGAAACCTTTTCCCATATCATCTACGCCCTGCTCAACGACCTGCTGTACCAGATGACTGAGGGAATGGACAACCCCAAAGGGCCGTTCTCTTTGTTTGATGAAATCAAAAACCATATCGATAGCCACTATCACACCGACATTAGCCGGGAGAGCGTCGCGGAAGCCTTTAATATCTCACCCGGCTACCTGTCGCGGCTTTTCTCCCGCGAGTCAGACATGAAGTTTAATGAGTATCTGAGGTTAGCCCGGATCTCACGCTCGAAAACGCTGCTCACCAACACCAATATGAAAATCAATGAGGTCTCATGGAGGTGTGGTTTCACTGATACCAACTATTTCTGCAAGGTGTTCCGGGATATCAATGACTGTACGCCGCTTGAGTACCGACGTAAGAACAAGGGAGCAAATGTATAATGATCCGTGCAGCAAAAGATGAAGTACACCCCTTCTCCAGCGATCGCAACCTGCATATCGTGGCGGTGACCGCCTGCGCCACCGGCGTGGCGCATACCTATATGGCCGCCGAACAGCTGGAAAAACTGGCGAAAGCCTATCGTTTCTCCATCAAAATCGAGACCCAGGGCGTGCTGGGGCTGAAAAATCCTATTACCGAAAGAGACATACTCTGCTCGGAGCTGGTTATCATCGCCTCCGATATCGCCATCGATAACCCCGGGCGCTTTGACGGCTGCCGCCTTCTGAATGTATGCATTAACTCTTTGTTGCTTAAACCTTCCGAGGTCATCTCCGCTATCCGCAAGTCGCTGAATCTACCCAGGGGTAACATCATCGACCTGTAGCCTGGCCATATCCTGTTAGTAAGGTATAAATCTCGGTAATTCTCGCGCCGCCGCGCTGTTCAAGGAATTCCAGAACGCGCAGCGGCGACGCATTCAGGTTTTGCGCTTCAGGGAAGTCGGCTTCATGCAGGAGATGCAGACAGCCACTGAAGCCCCCCACTAAAACGCACTGTGCGAATCGGTTCCCAGGGCGATCATCCCGCCGCTATCCCGCACGGCAGCCACGATTTTCCGGCAATTCGCTTCGCTCCCCTTCCTGGAGTGCACAAATGAGGCGTTGTTCACCTCCAGCGCAACATCGCAGGCTTTAGCCGCCGCCGCCACCGCCGGGATATCAATGGGATATTCGGGATTCCCCGGGTGGCTGATGATGTGCACCTTCCCGCTGGAGATCACCGCGATCAGCGCATCGGTATTGGTGACCGTATCGGCAGGCGCGAAAACCTGCTTGTGGAACCCGGCGATGATTAAATCCAGCGAGTCGCGCATTTTGTCGCTGCAATCGGTAGAACCGTTGGTTTTGATGTTGGCCTCAATGCCGCGCAAAATCCCCACCCCATCAACCACACGCGGCAAAACACGCAGGTTGGTAAAATGAAACGCATGGGGTGCATCCACCATTTCCGGGCCGTGATCGGTAATTGCGATAAGCTTGAGGCCGTTACGCACGGCGGCGGCAATATAATCATGAACGGTGCTATAGGCGTGGGTGCTGGCCAGGGTATGCATATGAAGATCGACATTGTACATCGTAACTCCTTTCCGTTGTGCCAAGGCCCCTATCACAGGAGACGCTGTATTTGCCGCAGCAGTGCTTTAGCCTGATGCGCCGCCGCTTCAGATCTAATACCAAACGCCGCTTAGCGCTGTTCCATCCTCATCGGCGCACCCGGATGACCGGATTTTGCCTGCTGCACCGCATCAATACTGATAAAGCGAATCGCAGCCGCCAGGGTCTTTGTTGATAACAATTCAAACCCCACCGTTATAGCCTGAGCAGAAAATCGCCACCGCGCGTAGGGCTGACGTCGAGACCGAGGTAATTGCTGATGGTGGCGAAGGTAGCGATATCGTGCGCCGTTGATTGCGGGGTGACGACTTCCACCACCACACTGCCCACGTTTCCGGCCGACAGCAGGCCCGCGCGGGAGTCTTCAAAGGCGATACAGCATGAAGCCGGTACGTTAAGCCTTTCGGCGCCACGTAAAAAAGGAGCCGGATCAGATTCCCACCATCTGACTAATAAAAAGATATCTATTTTTATCCCATCAGCCGGTAAACAATATATAGAAATAAAAGGCTTTCATAGCAATCAAATTACCCATCTACGGCAATGATTTACTCTGTGAACGTCATCACATAATTATAATCAGGCGGTTTTTGAGTAAAGGTCACTTTTTATATTTAAAAGCAGTGCGGACGGCAAAGACTATTAATCATGAAATACAGGGATGACGCCTGTTTATAAAATTACTGAGCTTTCGTATAAAGATTTTGGGAGTCGTTATGTCAGAAGTAATAATTTATCAATGTGAGCTTAAGGATGGCATTCACGCCAGACCCGCGGGACATATCGAGCGTCTGTGTAATTCTTTCCTGGCCGATGTGCGCTGGAAAATATCCGCACCGGCCTCGAAGGCAGTGCAAAAGCGCCCTGTCTATTGTTGCCACTGACACATTATTAAATGATGACTGTGAGATTACCCTCAGCGGTGAAGATGCGCGCGCTGCAGCAAAATTGCTTGCGGCACTGCTAAGGCAGCTGCCTGCTTTTGAAACCGCGGAGGAAGCGGAGCCCGCCGCGCAGACGGGCTATCTGCCACGTTCATTGCGTGAAACACATTTGAAGTTTATTCAGGGCACCCGCATCAGCGCCGGCGTCGCGATTGCTAAACCCGTATTGGTACAAAGCCTGACTTTTGCCGAGCTGCTGGCGCGCAATCCAGCGACAGCTCCCCCTGATGCCCATGAGAAAATCGTCGTCATTGAGGGGATTGAAGCGCTGAAACACGAAAAGCAGGTGGCGCTGGAGAGTAAAAACGGGGTTGAACACGATATTATTCAGGCGCATCTATCGATTATCTCCGATGCGGTTTTCCTGAGCGCCATCACCGGTTTTATCGATAAAGGTAAAAATAGCTGGGAAGCCATTATCCTGGCAGCAATGCATTTTTGTGATACTCTCAGCCGCTCATCCAGTAAATATATTAAAGAACGAACCCTGGATGTGTTTGATATTACCGCACAGTTATTAACGAATATCTATGGCACTGACACACTGCCGCAAAATAGTCTTGCTTTGCAGGAACCCGCAATAATTCTGGCCGACAATTTGACGCCCAGCAAATTTCTCGGCATAGACAAAAGTTTGCTGGCGGGCATGGTGCTGTTGTCCACCGGTAAAACATCGCACACCGCGATCCTTGCGCGTTCGCTCGGCATCCCGGCGTTAACCGATATCGATTTTTCCGCGCTGCACCTTGATCCGCAGCAGGAGATCATTCTCGACGGAAATCCCGGAATTCTGATCAGCGCACCGGATGAAAAAGTACTGCGCTACTATCGCAATGAAATGGCGGTGCAGCGGAACATGCAGCAACAGATGCTGGCCGACGCCACCCTGCCGGCCGCCACTGCTGACGGGTATCGCGTTGAGATCGCCGCGAACATCGCCAGCCTGGCGGAGGCCGAATCCGCGTTCGGCAACGGTGCTGAGGGCATCGGCCTGTTTCGTACGGAAATCTCGTTTATGGACCGGGAAACATCGCCGGATTATGCCGAGCTGGCCGATCTTTATACCCGGGTGATTAAGCTTGCCGACCACAAATCGGTTATCTTCCGCACCTTTGATATCGGCGGGGGTGAAACCGGCCAATTATCTCAGTATCGGCGAGGAGGCGAACCCGTTCCTGGGCTTTCGCGCAGTTCGCACCTATCCGCATTATCGGGAGCTGTTCGCCATGCAACTGAAGGCAATTCTCACCGCCTCTGCGCACGGCAACGCCAAAATCATGATCCCGATGATTGCCAACGTCGACGAAGTCATCTGGTGTCGCGATGCGCTGGAATCCGTCAAAGGGGAAATGCGCAACGCGGGACTGACGTTCAACGATAGCATTGAATTAGGTGTCATGCTGGAAGTCCCTTCCGTGATCTTCGCTATCCAGGAAATTGCCGACTATGCCGACTTCTTTAGCATCGGCAGCAACGACCTGACGCAGTACTTTTTTGCCGCCGACCGTGGTAATACCCGGGTGGCTGGCGTTTACGACAATTATTCCCCCGCCTTCCTGCGCGCCATGCGGTTCGCCGTCGACGAGGTACACCGCGCGGGAAAATGGATTGGCATCTGTGGGGAACTGGGTGCCAGCAAGGATTTTCTGCCACTGTTTACCGGCATGGGCTTTGATGAACTCAGCATGAGTGGTACCGCTATTCCAGGGGTAAAACACGCTCTGCGGGAGCTGAATTTCGACAAATGCCGGCGGCTGGCCGAGGAAATCGTCACCCTCCGGCGTTCTGATGAAGTGAAAAGCGCTCTGCGCGCCCCTGGCGTCAAAACAAAGAGTACAAGACCGCTTCTCGCACCGGAGTTTATCCTTAGCTGTTTGGCGGCCAGCGATAAAAATGAAATCATCAAGATGATGACCGATAACCTCTGGCTACATCACCGGACCGATAACCGGGATCGGCTCTGCGATGATATCTGGACCCGGGAAGACGCCTTCTCGACCGCCGTGGGATATGGTTTTGCCATCCCCATACCAAATCCGACCATATCCTCTATTCCACTATCAGTATGGCGACGTTGGATAAACCGGTTATGTGGGGCGACCAGCAGGTTGAAACCGTATTTTGCTCACGGTGAGTAAATCCGCCGAACCGAATGAACATATGAAATATTTCTCCACCCTTGCCAGAAAGCTCATGAAAGAGGAATTCCGTCATGAAATAAAACATGCCGAAAACGCCACGGTACTCTACAACCTGATGGCCAGAACCTTAGAGATATAAATCCAGGTCATTTTAAAATAAGCATAACTCAGGAGTCACTCATGAAAATCGTCGGAGTCGCAGCATGCATTACCGGTGTCGCTCATACTTATATGGCTCAGGAAGCCATTGAGCAGGAATGCAAAAAGGGGTTATGAGGTTAAGGTCGAAACCCAGGGCGGTATGGGGATTGAAAACGAATTAAGTGAAGATGAAATTGCTGCAGCGGATGTGGTGATTCTGGCTATTGCTATCGGCATTGAAGGCGTGGAGCGTTTTGAAGAAAAAGAAAATGCTGGGCTGGTTATTTCATTAAATCCGGCAGAAGTCGTGCGCGACCCGGCGGCGATTATTGATAAGGCCGTAAAACTGGCGCAGTGACTTCGCTTATTTCGCGATTAAGCAGCCGTGCATTACAAAAATTAATAAATATCTGTGAATCCCGGATATTCCCTGGCAAAGCAATATTGCCCGAGGATTAGCACGTCCCTACTCGTGGTAATCCCGTCCGGAAATAGAAGGGTTCGGGAGGAATAAATAATGTCCGATACGATGAAAGCCATTAAGAATGATTTAGTCAAAGCGTTCAGCACCGGCGTGTCCTATATGATGCCCGTGGTGGTGGTGGGCGGGATCTGTCTGGCGCTGTCGCTGGTTGGCGGAGAACCGACTCCCGGCAAAGGGATGGTGGTCACCAATCCATTTTTATTAAACCTCGGTGCCATCGGTAGCGCGGGCCTCGGAATGATGATCCCGGTATTGGCCGCCTATATCGCCTACTCCATTGCCGGTAAACCAGGGCTAACGCCGGGCTTAATCACCGGTTTCATGGCCAGCACACCATTGGGCGACAACCACGTGGTCACCGGCTTCCTCGGCGCGATGCTGCTCGGCATTCTGAGCGGCTACGTTGTCAAGTGGGTGAAAACCTGGAAGGTCGGCAAGGCGCTGATGCCGGTCATGCCAATCATGATTATCCCTATCGTCTCCACCGGCCTGGTCGGCATGCTTTATCTGTATGTGCTGATTGGCCCCATCGGGGTGGCGATGAGGTGGCTGGTTTCAATGCTCTCGGATATGCGCGGCAGCAGTGGACTGGTACTGGGGCTGATTCTCGGGGCGATGGCTGCCTTTGATATGGGGGGGCCGGTCAATAAAACCGCGACCGCCTTTACCCTGGCGCTGATGGCAGAAGGTATTTACGGACCGAATGGCGCTTACCGTATCGCCTGTGCTATTCCACCGCTGGGCCTTGCTCTTTCGACATTTATTTCACGCCGCAAATGGTCTGAAGATGAAAGAAGGATGGGCACCTCCGCCGCTTTTATGGGGTTGATTGGTATTACCGAAGGAGCCATCCCCTTTGCGGTTAAAAACCTCAAAACGGTTCTGCCGTCCATTATTATCGGCAGCGCCGTGGGTGCCGGTCTGGCAATGATTCACGGCGTTGAATCCATGGTGCCCCATGGCGGATTAGTCGCGATTGCCGGCGTGAATAAAGGCGCGCTCTGGTACGTCATCGATATGGCTATCGGCGTGATTATCACGGCTATTTGCCTGCATATTTTACGACCCAATATTAGCGAAGCCGTTAAAAAAGAACCGGCAAAGAAAATCATTAATTCTGACATGAACAAAGCCTGAGGAGTTATTATGAAAAACACAATGAAACAGTACGTCGATTATATCGTTAACGGTGGCAAGTCTACTATGCTGGGTATTGGTCCTATGTCCCCAGCGCTTATCCAGGCCTGCTTTGAACTGGGTAAAGAAAAAGATCTGCCGCTGATGTTTATCGCCAGCCGCAACCAGGTCGATGCTGATGAATTTGGCGCCGGATACGTGAATAACTGGGATCAGTTCCGGTTCGCGGCTGATTTAAAGGCGATGGCAGATAAAGTCGGTTTTGAGGGTGACTACTTCCTTTGCCGCGACCACGGTGGCCCGTGGCAGCGCGATAAAGAACGTAAAGATCACATCCCGGAAGCAGAAGCGATGGCGCTGGCGCGTCGTTCCTATCAGGTGGATATGGATGCCGGTTTCGATCTATTGCATATTGACCCCACCAAAGACCCGTATGTAGTGGGTAAAGTCATTGATATTGAATTGGTTCTCAGCCGTACCGTTGAACTGATCCGTTTCTGCGAAGATTACCGTAAGGCCAACAAGCTTAAGGAGTTCTTCTATGAAGTAGGCACCGAAGAGACAAATGGCGGCCTGACCGATATCAACGCTTATGAAGCCTTTATTAACGAACTCAATCAACGTCTGTCCGCCGAAGGCCTGCCGCAGCCGTTGTTCATTGTTGGCCAGACCGGGACCCTGACCCGCCTGACGCGCAACGTGGGTCACTTCAATGACAAACAATCGGCTGAACTTTCCGCTATCAGTACCCGCTACGGCGTGGGGCTGAAAGAACATAACGGGGATTATCTGCCCGATGAAATCCTGCTAAAACACCCGGGACTGAGGATCACCGCGATGAACGTCGCGCCAGCGTATGGCACCATCGAAACCCGCGCATATCTCAAACTGGCCGAGGTGGAAAAGATTTAGCAGCCAAGGGCTTTATCTCATCGGCCTCTGATTTGAAAAATGTCCTTACCCGTGAATGCGTACTTAGCCACAAATGGGAAAAGTGGATGACCGATGAGCATAAAACAAATCAGAAGAACAAATCTTCAGCGAGCCTGAATTACTGAAAGAAATCCTTGAGCTGAGCGGACATTATAATTATGAAAAGCCCGCCGTGGTGAAAGAAATGCAAACCCTGTTTGCGCACCTGAAATCATTTGGCGTCGAACCTGAGCGCTATGTGGTGAATAAAATCAAGGATATGATTCAGAACGAAGCGGAATGTTTTAATATGCCGGGACTGACGTCACGGGTCGCCAATGCTAACAACCGCTAACCCGATGTAATTTAATAAGGAGAGGGCCCTCCTTATTAGTACCCAGCGATATTGACTAAACAGGTAAGGTAAATAAATCAAATTGAGCAACTCAAGCAGTGGACAATTATTGTTGCTGGCAATGGGGCTATTGATAGCATTATTGCTTATCAACCCGACGGCATTCTCTAGCGGGAGAAGTAAAACGTGCAATATGCCAGGCGTTGCCCCGTCATGGAACAATTCACCAATAGAGTGCGTTTCCACGCTGTTTTTTTAATCGATCGGGTTCAAGGCGATTCAGGCTAACCTTCGCAACGTTTGTTTTTTTTATCCATCATCTAATTGATAAAAAACGAATTATTTCCAAAATTTTATTCCCATCCTTTAACATCATTACCAGATGGCAAGTTTTTTGCTTGTTTTCCCACAGCAGGAGCGATAGCGGGTAACCGGTGTCGCCATACAATTTGCAACAGGTCACTAGGGTTCCGGTTCGGTTAACGAATGTCTGGTCCGAGAGTGACCGACCACCATATGACGGTTAATACCCTCTGGCGGTTACACGGCGGGATAAAAGCCCGGGAGGCCAAGGTGAGACGTTTTCTCGCCGCCGACCTCCTGTGTCTATTTATCGTCGTTAACGTCAGAGGTGTATATGGTTACTGTTGTCAAAAGACTGCTGCTGCTCGCAACACTCTGTTTCACCACCCTGTTCAGCCCCATTGCGCCGGCCGCCGATAAGCCGGTTTTTAAAATCTGCTGGTCTATTTACGCCGGCTGGATGCCCTGGGACTATGCCCAGCAAACCGGTATCGTCAAAAAGTGGGCCGATAAGTACGGTATCGACATCCGCTTCGTCCAGGTCAACGATTACATCGAATCCGTCAACCAGTATACCGCCGGCGGCTTCGATGGCTGCACCATGACCAATATGGATGCCTTGACCATTCCCGCGGTCGGCGGCGTCGACAGCACCGCGCTGATTGTCGGCGACTATTCCAACGGCAACGACGGCATTCTGCTAAAAGGCCAAGGTGATATCCGCTCCCTGAAAGGCCGGCCTATCAACCTGGTGGAGCTTTCGGTTTCCCACTATCTTTTGGCCCGCGCGCTGGCGAAAAACGGCATGAGTGAAAAAGACATCAAGGTGGTCAATACCGCCGATGCCGATTTGGTCGCGGCTTTCGGCACTGCCGATGTGAATGCCATTGTGACGTGGAATCCGCTGCTTGCCGAGGCGGAGAAACAGCCCGGCAGTCATGAAATTTTCTCCTCCGCCCAGATCCCCGGCGAAATTCTCGATTTGCTGGTAGTGAATAGCGCAACGTTAAAAAAGCATCCGGAACTGGGTAAAGCGCTCACCGGCGCCTGGTATGAAACCCTCAACACCATGCACGGCGACAACCCGACGGCCGTTGCCGCCAGGACCATGATGGGAAAGAGTTCCGGCACCGATTTGGCGGGCTTCGCCGAACGGCGGGCGGCCACCTCCCTTTTAAGCAACCCCAAGCAACCGCTGGTTTTTGTACAGAGCAAGGCGCTCCTCACGACCATGCAGTCGGTGGCCGAATTCTCCTTCAAACATGGACTGCTGGGCAACGGCGCGCCGGGGGCCGATGCCGTGGGGATCGGCGCGCCCGCCGGCGTATGGGGAAACACCGCCAATATCAAGCTGCGTTTCTCCGACGAGTTCGTAAAGCTGGCCGCGGCCGGCCAGCTATAAAAGAGGGATCCGCCGATGCGCAAGATGATCAACAGCCACCCCCAGCGTCTGTCGCGAGGCCTGCTGGGCTTGCTGCCGCTGTTGCTTTTGTTACTGGTCTATCTGGT
The DNA here is from genome assembly GCF_016865525.2 of Sodalis ligni. NCBI lineage: Bacteria > Pseudomonadati > Pseudomonadota > Gammaproteobacteria > Enterobacterales > Bruguierivoracaceae > Sodalis > Sodalis ligni. The sequence continues at coordinate 3,719,303 of NZ_CP075169.1, forward strand.
TGCGTCGGATGCCCGTTTGGCGATCAACCCCCTGGATAAGCTGTTGCCGGGGTTCAATGATATGAGCAGCGCGATTTACCGTATGGCGCTGGAGCCGGATGCCCGTACCGGCGAATATCTGCTGTGGACCGATACCCTCGCCAGTCTGACGCGGCTGCTGAGCGGTATCTTTATCAGCGCGCTGCTGGGATTGCTGCTGGGATTGTTCTGCGGCGGCCTGCCGCCGGTCGGGGCGCTGCTGTCGCCGCTGGTCATGCTGGCGGCGCTGATACCGCCGCTGGCGATACTGCCGATTCTTTTTATCTGTTTTGGCCTGGGAGAACTGTCCAAAGTCATGCTGATAGTGATAGGGGTAACGCCTTTTATCGCCCGCGACCTACAGCAGCACGTGCAAAACATCCCCCGAGAGCAGGTGATCAAAGCCCAAACGCTGAACGCCCACAGCGCCCAGATCCTCTGGCGGGTGATCCTGCCGCAACTGCTGCCGCGCCTGCTGGAATCGGTTCGGTTATCACTGGGCTCGGCCTGGCTGTTCCTTATCGCCGCCGAGGCCATCGCCTCCACCGAGGGGCTGGGTTATCGCATATTCCTCATGCGCCGATACCTGGCCATGGACGTCATTTTGCCCTACGTCGCCTGGATTACCCTGCTGGCCTTCATGCTTGAGGCTGTCCTGCGCATCTATGGCCGCCGGCAATGGCCGTGGTATTACGTCAAATAAGGACCGCATCATGAGTTTAGTGAGTCTGCGCCGGCTGGAGAAACATTATGGCGATCAAGTGGTGTTGGAACGTTTAAACGCAGAGGTAAACGAGGGAGAGTTTGTGTCCATTGTTGGCGCATCGGGCTGCGGCAAGACCACTTTCCTGAATATGATGCTGGGCATCGAGCCGCCCAGCCGAGGCGCGTTGCTATTGGACGGCAAGCCGATCCCGCAGGAGCCGGGGGCCGATCGCGGCGTGGTTTTCCAGCGTTACTCGGTATTTCCCCATCTGACCTCGCTGGAGAATGTGATGCTGGGTACCGAGTTTACGCAGGCGCGCTGGCTGGGGCGAGTCTGGGGATCCGCCCGGCGCGACATCGCCGCGCAGGCCCTCGCCATGCTGCAACAGGTAGGATTGGGACAGGCCGCCGACAAATATCCCCACCAGCTCTCCGGCGGGATGCAGCAGCGTCTGGCGCTGGCGCAGGCGCTAACCAAAAAACCGCGGATACTGTTGCTGGACGAACCTTTCGGCGCCCTCGATCCGGGTATCCGCCGCGATATGCATCAATTGATCACCGATTTGTGGCGGCAGCACCGGCTGACCATTTTCATGATCACCCACGATCTTAAAGAGGGGTTTTCCCTCGGGTCCCGCCTGTGGGTTTTTGACAAAATCCGTCACGACCCGCAAGCCCCCGATCGCTGGGGCGCCAGCATTACCTATGACATTCCGTTAGACCGTAATTCGGCCGGGCTGGAACGACAGCTCGACAACATTGTTTATCCGCGGCAGGACGTAGCCTGAATCCGCTGATAAGGAGGGATCATGACCGACAGCAGTAAATTGTTATATCGAACCGTATTGCCGGCCGGAGCGCACTGGTCGCTCCGGCTGCGGCGCGGCACCGCGTTGCGCCTGACCGATATCCGGGGCGGCGCCAATGTGGGCATGCTGTTTTATAACCCTGAGAACCTCTTGGAGCGTTATAACGCGCCGGACACCATGAAGTGCCAGCATACGTTCCGCCTCACCACCGGGCATTGCCTCTATTCAGACATGGGCCGCATTTTCTGCGGAATCGAACAAGATAGTTTCGGCTGGCACGATACGGTATGCGGCACCATGAACGCGCAGCTTACCGAGCAGCGTTTCGGAGCGTCCGATTACCAGCAGGCGCGCAACGATCGTCACCAGAACGGTTATGACAGTTTCCTGGTGGAACTGACCAAATACGGCCTGGGTAAACGGGATCTGGCCGCCTGCCTGAATGTCTTTTCCCGGGTCAGCGCCGACGAACAGGGCAATTTGCGGCTGGAATCGCCCGCCCTTCCCGGCGCGTCCGTCACGCTGCGTTTCGCCATGGATACCCTGGTAGTGTTGCATACCTGCCCCCATCCCCTCAGTCAGGCCGGGGCTTATCCCCGTTCGCCGGTGGAGATAGCCCTGCCGGCCGACCTTGCGCCGCTGCCGGAAGCCTGCCTGACCCGCGAGGAAAACCGGCGCGGACAGGCGAATAACGCGCTGTACTATTTAGGAACCATAGCCCCCGCAGGAACCATAGCCCCTGCCGGAACAATGCTCGGCGACAGCCATGCCGCGCCTGCCCAGGAATGCCATCATGATTAAAACCAGCCCTCGCCGGACACAGGATACCCTCTACCGGCGCCAAATCAATGCGGGGGATTATTGGCTCTACCGCCTGGAGGCGGGACAGACGCTGAGGATCACCGACAGTGAAGGCAATCAGGCGGTGGATACGCTGTTTTTCAACGCCGACGATACCGCTGAACGCTACAGCATGACGGACACCGTGCGGGGACAAAACAATCTGTTCCTCACCACCGGCAGCGTGCTGCGCTCCAGCGAGGATCGGCCAATGCTGAAGATCGTCGCCGACACCTGCGGCCGGCACGATACGGTGGGCGGCGCCTGCGCCACCGAGAGCAATACCGTGCGCTACTCGCTGGAAAAACGCCACATGCACGCCTGTCGAGATAGCTGGATGCTGGCGCTGGCCGAACACCCGGAATTCGGCCTGACCAAACGGGACCTGGGTCATAATATCAACTTTTTCATGAATGTACCGGTCACGGCCGAGGGCGGGCTGACCTTTGCCGACGGCATTTCCGCACCGGGCAAGTATGTCGAGCTGGAGGCGGCGATGAATGTATTGGTGCTGATTTCCAATTGTCCGCAGCTCAATAATCCCTGTAATGGCTATAACCCAACCCCCATTGAGGTGGCGGTCTGGTCATGAACAGGGGATATCGGGCGATGCCGGCGGGGCATGCCTAACGTCGCGGAAGGCCGGCGGTGGATATCGCCGCCTCGGTGTGAAGCGGATCGGTCAATGCGCGACGCGGGACGTCCCGGGAAAATACGCGCCAAAGAGATGCAGGACGACCTGCCGTTAGCCAAGAGAGTTAATCATGTTTACATGCATTTTGATCGCCAACCGGGGCGCCATCGCGGTGCGCATTATCCGCACGCTGAAAACATTAGGCATCCGGTCAGTGGCGGTCTATGCCGAATCGGACAGCCATTCGCTGCATGTCCGCCAGGCGGACGAAGCCTATAGCCTGGGGGAAGGAACCGTCCGCGAGACCTATCTCCACCAGGATAAGCTGCTGGCCATAGCCGCCCGGTGCGGCGCGCAGGCGATTCACCCCGGTTATGGATTTCTCAGTGAAAACGCCGATTTTGTGCAACGTTGCCAGCAGAACGGCCTGGTGTTTCTCGGTCCCACCGTCCGGCAGATGGTTACCTTCGGTTTGAAACATCGCGCCCGCGAACTGGCAAAGATCAACCGTGTGCCGCTGCTGCCGGGCAGCGGACTGTTGGCGGATGCGGATGATGCGCTGCGGGCCGCCGGGGACATAGGCTATCCGGTGATGCTAAAGAGTACCGCCGGCGGGGGCGGCATCGGCATGCAGCGTTGCGATGACGCCGCTATGCTCCTTGAGGCATTCAGCCGGGTTAAACGGCTGGCGGGCCATAATTTTGCCGATGACGGCGTTTTCGTCGAAAAGTACATCGGCGCGGCGCGCCATATCGAGGTACAGATTTTCGGCGATGGCGCGGGCAATGTCATTGCCCTGGGCGAACGTGACTGCTCCACGCAGCGCCGTAACCAAAAGGTACTGGAGGAGTGTCCCGCGCCGAATTTGCCGGCCCCGGTGCGCCGGGCGTTACATGCCGCCGCCGTGCGCCTGGGCCGGGCGGTCGGTTACCGCAGCGCCGGTACGGTGGAGTTCGTGTATGACGCCGCCACGGAAGCGTTTTACTTTCTCGAAGTGAATACCCGGCTGCAGGTTGAACATGGCGTCACCGAGATGGTGTACGGCGTGGATCTGGTCCAATGGATGATTGAACTGGGCGCGGAATGCCTGCCGCCGCTGGAGACGCTGGCGCCTAACGCGCCGCGTGGCCACGCGATTCAGGCCAGGTTATATGCGGAAGACCCGGCCAAGCAATTTTCTCCTTGCGCCGGGCTGCTGACCCGGGTGGTATTCCCCCGGCAGGCGCCCGGCGGCGCGGAACTGCGAATTGATAGCTGGGTTGAGAGCGGCAGCGACGTCTCACCCCATTATGATCCGCTGCTGGCGAAGGTCATCGTTCGGGGAGAAACCCGCGACGCCGCCCTGGACGCCCTGGCCGCCGTACTGGCCGACAGCGAATTATACGGTATTGAAACCAATCTCGATTATCTGCGCCATCTGCTGGAACTGCCGCTGGTGCGGGCGGGCGAAATCCGCACGGCGTCCCTGGGAACGGTACGGTACCGGCCGGCGACGCTGGATGTCGTCTCGCCTGGCACATTGACCAGCATCCAGGATTTCCCCGGCCGTACCGGCTACTGGCATGTGGGCGTACCGCCATCGGGTCCTTTCGACAGCCGCGCTTTCCGTCTCGGCAACCACCTGCTAGGCAACGGCGCTGATGCCGCGGGGCTGGAAATCACCCTGCGCGGGCCGGTGCTGCGCATAAATCATGACTGCTCGCTGGTCATCACCGGCGCGGATATTGAAGCGGCCCTTGACGGCGCCGCACTCCCCATGTGGCGTGTATGCCGGGTCCGCGCCGGTCAAACGTTAGCGTTGGGCAACGTCTACGGCAACGGCTGCCGCAGCTACCTGCTGCTGGCGGGGGGATTGCGTTGCCCTGCTTATCTTGGCAGCCGAAGTACCTTTACGCTGGGCCGTTTTGGCGGACATGGCGGGCGTCAATTGCGCAGCGGCGATGTTCTTCACTTTACGCCGCCGGACATCGACAGGACCCAACCGGACATGCTGCCCATGGATCTGCGGCCGGCCCTGGCGGGAATCCGCCCACCGCGGGGGGTATATGGCCCCCAGGGCGCACCGGACTTTTTTACCCCACAGGACATCGACCTGTTTTTCGGCGCGGTCTGGCAGGTTCACTATAACTCCAGCCGCACCGGCATCCGGCTGATCGGTCCGAAACCGCAGTGGGCGCGGAGCGACGGCGGCGAAGCGGGTATGCATCCGTCCAATATCCACGATAACGCCTATGCGTTCGGTACCGTGGACTTTACCGGCGATATGCCGGTGATCCTGGGTCCCGACGGGCCATCCCTGGGCGGGTTCGTCTGCCCGGCGACGGTTATCCATGCCGACCTGTGGCAACTGGGCCAGCTCAAAGCCGGCGATCGGGTGCGTTTTGTACCGGTATCGCTGGAACAGGCCGACCAGCTGGCGCAACAGGCGGAAGAGGACATCGCCGCGTTGCGGGGTTGGGAACCGGGCGCGGCGGCCCGCTGCCGTACTTCACCATTGCTTTGGCACCGGCCCGCGCTATCCCCCTACCCGGCGGTGAGCTACCGCGCCGCCGGCGATCGGTTCATCCTGGTGGAATACGGTGAACAGGTAGCGGATATTTCGCTGCGTTTTCGCGCCCATGCGTTAATGCAATGGCTGGAACGGCATACCTTGCCGGGGATGCAGGAGCTTACGCCGGGGATCCGCTCCCTGCAGATTCACTTCGACAGCCTGCAGTGCCCGCGAGACGCCCTGATCGCGCATTTGCAGCAAGGGGAGCAGGCATTAGGGGATTTATCGCAGGTCGACGTTCCCTCCCGCACCGTCTGGCTTCCCTTAAGCTGGGATGATGACGCCTGCCGGGAGGCCATCGAGAAATACAGCCAATCGGTACGCCCGGGCGCGCCATGGTGTCCCAGCAATATCGAATTCATTCGACGGATCAACGGCCTGGACTCGGTGGATCGGGTCAAGGACATCGTCTTCAATGCCCGTTATCTGGTCATGGGGCTGGGAGATGTCTATCTTGGCGCGCCGGTTGCCGTCCCCCTCAGTCCCCTTCACCGTCTGGTGACCACCAAATACAATCCGGCGCGGACCTGGACTGCGGAGAATTCAGTGGGTATCGGCGGCGCCTATCTTTGCGTTTACGGTATGGAAGGCCCCGGCGGTTACCAGTTTGTCGGACGAACCCTGCAAATGTGGAACCGTGATCGCAAGACCGCTGAATTTACCCAACCCTGGCTGCTGCGTTTTTTCGATCAAATCCGGTTTTAACCGGTGAGCGCCGCCGAACTCCAGGATATCCGCCAGCGTTTTCCCTACGGACTTTACCCGCTGCGCACCGAACCGGGACATTTTCGCCTGGCGGATTACCAGCGGCTGTTAGCGGAACAGCATCAAGACATTACGCAATTCACCCAGCGGCGCCGGCTGGCGTTCGACCAGGAACTGGCGCGCTGGCGCGCCGAAGGCCAGTTCACCTTTGACAGCGCCCCGCCGGAAGAATCCACCGCGGATACGGATATGCTGCCGCCGGGCTGCCTGGGCGTGGACAGCCAGGTGGCGGGCAACATCTGGCAGTGGCAGGTAAAACCCGGCGACCGGGTGAAAGAGGGCCAGACCCTGGGAATCCTTGAATCGATGAAAATGGAAATTCCCATTCCGGCCCCTGGCGCGGGCCGGGTGCGTCGCGTAGTGCGTACGGCGGGACAGCAGGTCCATGCGGGCCAACTGCTGCTGATACTTGAACAGGAAGGAGATTAACCCTCCCGATGAAAACCTGGGCCAGGCGCTCGATCCCGATAATCGGCGCCAAAATCATTTCTTTACCGACCTGACAGGAATCGGATTATGCAACCTATGACCCTTGGCACACTGCATGAATGGCAACGGCATTACCAAAACGATCCGGACAGCGTAAGGGCGACCTTAACCGCCCTGCTGGACGGACTTCCTAAACACGATACGGCATGGATTTATCTGCCCGGCGCCGAAGGTTTGGCGCCGCAGTTGGCCGAACTGGCGCGGCGCTTGGAGGATCTGGGGGGAGATCCGCTGTCGTTACCGCTCTACGGTATTCCCTTTGCGGTCAAAGACAATATCGATGTGGCCGGCTGGCCCACCAGCGCGGCTTGTCCTGATTTTGTTTATCAAGCGGAACGGGATGCGGAAGTGGTCGCCCGGCTGCGGGCATGCGGCGCCATCGTCATCGGCAAAACCAATCTGGATCAGTTCGCCACCGGACTGGTGGGTACGCGGTCTCCATACGGTGCCGTACCCAACAGTTTCAATCCCGCCTATGTCAGCGGCGGCTCAAGTTCCGGATCGGCTTCAGTGGTGGCGCGCGCGCTGGTTCCTTTCGCGCTGGGGACGGATACCGCCGGCTCCGGTCGCGTTCCGGCCGGATTCAATAATATCGTCGGGCTCAAGCCCACCAAAGGGTGGCTGTCTACCTCCGGCGTGGTGCCCGCCTGCCGCCTGCAGGACTGCGTCTCTATTTTTGCGTTGACCGTCGACGATGCCCAGCGGATAGCCCATCTAGCCGGCGGTTATGATAAGAATGATGCCTATTCACGCGGCAATCCCCACACCGCGCCGGCGGCAATGCCCGCCGCGCCGCGCTTCGCCGTACCGCAACGTCTGGAGTTTTTTGGCGATAGGCACAGCGAACAAGCTTTCCGGCAGGCTTTACGGCAATTGGAAGCCAGCGGCGCCACGCTTGAAAGCATCGATTTCGCCCCTTTCGCTCAATTGGCGGAACAACTCTACAGTGCCGCCTGGGTAGCCGAGCGCACCGTGGGAATCGGCGATCGTTTGCAGACCAACCCCGATTCATTGGATCCGGTGGTGCGCGCCATTGTCGCCAACGGTTTTAACTTCAGCGCCTGCGATGCCTGGCGGGCCGAATACCTGCGCGCCGAACTGGCACAAACTATCAACCGGGCGCTGGCGGGGTATCATGCGCTGGTAGTGCCCACCTCCCCCACCATCCGTACCCTGGAAGAAATGAAACAGGAGCCGGTTCGTTATAATTCGCAGTTCGGTACTTACACCAACTTTGTTAATCTGGCCGATCTCTGCGCGCTGGCGCTCCCCTCTTTCTTACGGGATGACGGTTTGCCGGCCGGCATTACCCTGATAGCCCCTGCCTGGCATGACCACGCGCTGGCGGATTTCGGCCGGCGTTGGCAACAGGCCCTCGGTCTTACGCTGGGGGCGACCGGCCGCCCATTGCCGCCGCCGGACGCAGGGTTATCCGCTGCGCCGGCCCATCAGGTGCGGGTCGCGGTGGTGGGCGCTCATCTCAGCGGTATGCCGCTCAATTTCCAGCTTACCGACCGGAATGGAGTACTGGTGGAAAAAACGCAAACCGCGCGGCAATATCGTCTCTATGCCTTGGCGAACACGCAGCCGCCTAAGCCCGGGCTGGTAAAGACCGATGATGGCGGGTTCATTGAGGTGGAGCTGTGGGATATCCCTCTGGCGCGCTTTGGGGAGTTCGTCGCCGAAATACCGGCCCCCCTGGGCATAGGCACCCTGACGCTGGCGGACGGTCGCCATGTTAAAGGTTTTATCTGCGAACCGGAGGCGCTGCGCAATGCGAAGGACATTACCGCCTATGGCGGCTGGAGAAACTATATGGCCGCTATCCCGAAGTAAGGCCGAATTTGCGTAGCCGGTAGACCAGCTGGCTCAGCGTCAGGCCCAGTTTCTGCGCCGCACGGGACTTATTACCGTCCGACTGGCGAAGCGCCTGCAATATTGCCTGCGCATCGTCGGCTTCGATGCGCGCCGCCGGCACCCCCATCCATTTTTTCTCCGGTTCCGGCGCCGGATTTTCCGCCGGCGCGGACGTGGTGCCCTCTTCGTTTGCCAAGATGGGCGCCACCTCGGCCGCGTCAACCAGGGGCGACTCGGACAGCAGGACCAGGCGGTTTACCACATTTTGCAATTGGCGAACGTTTCCGGGCCAGGAATAGCGGATCAGGGCGGCTAAAGCATCCCCGAGCAGTGAACCCGCCGTTGAAAAGCAACATTGGCTTCCTCGATAAAATGCTGAATCAAAATCGGTACATCTTCCGGCCGATCCCGCAGCGAGGGCAGGAAAATCGGCACCACATACAGCCGATAGAAGAGATCCAGCCGAAATCGGCCTTCCGCCACCCGCTGGCGTAAATCCTGGTTGGTGGCGGCGATGATCCGCACGTTCACCGCCCGTTCCCTGCCACCGATGCGCTGTATGGTTTTCTCCTGCAATACCCGCAGGAGCTTTGCCTGCAAGTTAAGCGGTAATTCACTTATTTCATCTAAAAAAAGAGTCCCATTGTCAGCCTGTTCAAACTGTCCGGCTTTTGCCGTCATCGCACCGGTAAAGGCCCCTTTTTCATGACCGAATAATTCGGACTCGAACAGACTTTCCGGCACCGCTGCGCAGTTCATTTTGATATATTTGCCCTCGGCGCGCCGGCTTGCGATATGCAACGCGTTGGCAAAAAGCTCCTTGCCGGTGCCCGATTCCCCCACCAGCAATACCGTGACATCGCTAGCCGCCACCTGTTCGATTTGCCGGATGGCGGTACGGACCTTGACGGAATCGCCATAGATGCCGTACTTGAGCGTATCGTGCTTCAAGGCTTGGCGTAATGCCCGGTTTTCATGCTCCAGCGCCACGGTGTGGGTTTGCACCCGTTCGGCAATCAGTTCTTCCACCCGCAGCATCTGGCCAATATGTCCCACCACCTCGTGCATGATCCCGATATCCGCGGTCAGGTTGCGCGATATGCCGCGAAAACGGTTGGCGCAAAACACCCCGCGGGTTTTACCATCCAGGACTATAGGGAAAAAAAACATTGATGTCGTGCCGCTGGGCATCGCGGAACGGGCCACGGACCGCCAAAGATAGGTGGGCTCGGAGTCAATATCCTGAACGATGGTCATCTGGCCCGAGACAAAGACCTTGCCGGTGACGCCCTCATCCGGACGGAGTATCCCACGGGCTTTTTCCTTTTCGGTCAGGCCATAGGCGCAGCGGATGGATAACAATCCGCTATTGTCGTCATAGATAAATAGCCTGCCGCGGTTCAGGCCTAAAATCTCCGACAGCAGATGGAAAACTTCCCGCAGATTTTGGTCGGTATCGGTATCCCGGCTGTATATCTCCGCCATCTCCCGCCGAAAAAACAGCTCATGCTGCGCCCAGTCGACATTCACATGCACATCGGGCGTCAGCGCGGCGCGCGCGGATGAGACCTGCTGGTGGAAAGCGCGTTTCATGGCATACCTTGTGGGAAGCGTTAAGGCCGAATAGCAGGCTAATGTTAAATTATTAATAATTTATTAACTTGTCAATAATATTGATTTTCTAGACCAGCCAGCCTACCCCAATCCGGCGCACACCTTTCCCATTGGTAAGGACAAGCTGCTGATTTAATTTGTATTATAAATAAAAAAGAAATTAACCCCATTTGGCGCAACTCTTGCTTTATTCAATATCACAGGATTCATTCATTTTTAGTTTAATGCTTAACAATGCTAAGGGTAGATTAATGCACGCGACGGTAACCGACTCGGCTAACTCCTATTCATCGGGGCCAAACACCTCCGTGGTCACCCTAACCCATCTTTGTAAAAATTTCGGTTCTGAGATCATCTACGACGATTTCAACTTCGATTTTAAATACGGCACCTTTACCTCCATATTCGGCCCGAACGGCTGCGGCAAATCCACCTTAATCAACATGATGGCCGGTTTGACGCCTTATGACGGGGACAGATACTCTATAATGGCCGGGATATCAGTAAAGCCACCATCGGGTATGTTTTCCAAAATTATCGCGAGGCGCTCTTCCCTGGTGGAAGGCCTATGAAAATATCGAATATCCCTCAAAATTAAAGGCATGCCGGCCGCTGAACGACATCAGCGGCTCGATGAACTCATTGAACAATTCGACATTAAATTTGATCTCAACCGCTACCCTATGAATTTTCCGGCGGGCAGCAACAGCTTATATCAATATTACGGGCCTTAGCGCCCAACCCGGAAATTGTTTTCCTGGATGAACCTTTCTCCGCTCTGGATTATGAAATGACCCTGTTCATCAGGGATAAATTACAGTTGATATTTACCCAAAGCAAAATTGCCATGGTATTGGTCTCTCACGATCTTGAGGACGCGGTATTTTGGCTGAACAAGTATTAATGCTCAGTAAAAGACCTACCCGTGTGGTTGAAATTGTGCCGGTGGACCTACCCTATCCCAGAAACGACCGAACGCTGCAACTGCCTGAATTTTTAGAGGCCAAACGGCGCAGCCTGGAAATTTTCCAGCAAGAGGTTCATAAATGATCAGGCTTTCATTACGGCGTCACTCTCGTTTTTTTCGCCCCGGTTTTATCGGTCCAATCGTACTGGTTATTATCTGGAGCCTAGCGCATACGGCCCATTGGGTCACGCCGCGCCTGTTGCCCGGTCCGCTGGAAACCTTTAACGCATTCTTGCAAAGTATCGCCGACGGCAGCCTGTGGGGCGATTTTATCCAAACGGTATTAAGAACGGTCTATTCTTTCTTGATTGCGGCTATTATCGGCATACCCTTGGGTATTACCATCGGCTCCAGCAAGCTGATATATCGCAGCGTGGAATTTATAATTGATTTTTTTCGCTCCACTCCCGCTACCGCGTTATTCCCTTTGTTCCTGCTGATTTTCGGCATCGGCGAAGAGTCAAAGATCGCCATCGCTGCGTTCTCCGCCTGCCTGGTAATCGTATTCAACGTGGCCTACGGCGTCATGAACGCACGGCAAACCCGCATCCTGGCGGCCAAGGTCATGGGTGCATCCCAATGGCGCATTCTGCGCGACGTGCTGCTGTACGAATCGCTGCCGCAAACGTTTATCGGTTTAAGGCTCGGGGTTTCTTATGCCCTGGTGGTCATTATTGTCGCTGAAATGTTTATCGGTTCATCCACCGGGATGGGACACCGGATCATTGACGCGGAACAAGTCTATAACCTGGCCGAGATGTACAGCTCAATTATAGTAACCGGATGCATCGGCTATTTAATCAACTTCATTTTTCTTATCGTCGAACGCCATTTTATTAAATGGTCTGGTAAATAAATCATCACCCCATAAGGAAATTGTATGAAACGACTGACGTTGCCGGCGGCGGCAACCTCGATGGTTCTTTTATTCTCTGCTCTGCCGTCATGGGCAAATGAAAAAGTCACCGTCGCCTGGTTGCCCATTATGCAAACCACCGCTTTTTATATTGCGATGCACGATAAATTATTTGAAAAAGCGGGAATCGATATTAACGCGGTCAAATTCGAGAACCCGAATCAGATTATCGATTCACTGGTCTCGGGACAGGCCGATGTCGGCGCGCCGGGCTCGGCCGCCGGTATAGCGGTACTGGCCGAGTCCCGTTTTCCCGGCACCTTCAAGGTGTTCGGCCTGCAGGGGGGAAGCATCAAATACCATCGCATCAATGACGGCCTGATTGTCGCCAAGGATTCCTCAATAAAAAGTTTCGCCGATCTCAAAGGAAAAAACATGGGCCAGCTGCCGGGCATTCAGTGGCGGACCCTTGCCCGCTATATGGTGCGTCAGTCCGGCCTGGATCCGGATAAAGACGTGCATATGCAGGATATCGCTACCGGCCTGCAGGTGCCGTCGGTGGTTTCCGGCAGCGTTGACGCCACACTGTCCCTGGAGCCGGTCGGCTCCATCGCCGTGGCCGACGGCGAAGCCAAACGGGCATTGACCAATCCCGCCGAGACCCTGATAGCCGATCCGTTTTATTCCGGCGTCTCGTTATTAACCACAAAATTCATCAAGGAACGGCCCGAAACGGCGAAAAAGGTGGTCGCGGTATTGGATGAGTCCACCCGTCTGGCCAATGAACGCTTTGATCAATACCGCCCGGTTATCGCCGACTTCACGCCCATCAAGCCGGATCAGCTGCCTTTGGTGGCGCAGCCTTACCTGCGGGCCTGGAAAGATATCGATGCCGAGGATATCCATTCTTATCAGGCCCTGGTGGATGTATTCGAAAAGAAGGCGTGCTGAAAAACCTATGGATGTCAAACCGATGATCCTGAACAACAATGATTTTACCAAGTGAGAAACCATGACTATCACCTTTAATGCCGCCGTCATTCAGACACTCGCCGTACTCGGCGATATCGAGGCCAATATCGCCCTGGCCGCCGCCGGTGTGCGCGAGGCGGTAAGGCAAGACGCCAAACTGATCGTACTGCCGGAATGCATGAACACCGGCTATCTATTTGACTCGGCGGCGCACTGCCGGGCATTGGCCGAACCGGTGGACGGCCGCTATTGCCGGGCGTTGGCCGCCTTGTGCCGCGAATATAATGTCTTCATCGCCTCCGGCATGACCGAAAAAGCCGAGGATGGCAAAATCTATAATTCCGGTGTGCTGTTTAATCCGGCGGGAAACCTTATCTGCCATTATCAGAAACAATTCCTGGCCACCCATGATCAGAACTGGTTTGAGGTCGGCGTGAAGGGCAATCCCTTTGTGGATACCGAACTGGGCCGGTTGGGGTTGCTTATCTGCTTTGACGGGCGCATTCCGGAAATCGCCCGCTGCCTGGCGGCGCAAAAAGTGGATGTGGTGATTGATATGGCAAATTTCTTCGCCATGGACCAGGCGGAAATGTGGGTGCCGGCCCGGGCATATGAAAATGGCAGCTGGTATGTGGCCGCCACCAAATCCGGCGTAGAGCGGAGTATCTACTATCCGGGAGGCAGCATGATTGTCGACCCGCAGGGCCGGGTGCAGGCCAAGGTGCCTTATGATGTCCACGGCGTGGCCAGCGCGCGGATAAGCCTGCCGGACCGGGACCGTAAGCCATGGCAATTCGGCGGCGACAAACTGACGGATCGCCGGCCGGAAACCTACGCTATCATCAATCAGCCGTTTGCAACCACCCCCCTGGCGGCATTGATGGGGGAAGCGCTGATACCTGAAAACAGCACCGTCAAACTGGCGGCGGTTCAGGCCCATGTGAGCGAAAGTCACACCCTGGACGACGCGCTGGAGATGATTGAACACGCGGCGTTGCTGGGCATCAGGGTTATGGCGCTGCCCGCCTGGTTCGCCGCCCCGCTTTGGCGCCCGGATGCCGATAATGCCGCCCTGTTGGCCCGGGACAGCGGGGCCGTCATCGCCCGCATCGCCGAACTGTGCCGGCGTTACGGCACTATAATCGCCCTGCCCACCGTAGAGGAACGGCAAGGCGCGCTGCTGCCGGAAATGGTTTTAGTCGGCCCGCGGGGCGTTATCGGACGCCAGGCCCAGGTGCATGCCAACCCCGGCACGCGCGATTGGGCCGCGGTGGCGGACGGAGGCTTCCAGGTATTCGAGACCGATTTTGGCCGTCTGGGACTGCTTAACGACTATGACGGAATGTTTCCCGAATCCAGCCGCGTGCTGGCCTTGCTGGGGGCGGAAATTATCCTATGGAGCTGCGCCTGGCGACACCCGAACCAAAGGAACCTGCTGGCGGTGCCGAAGGCTGAGGATAATCGCGTTTATGTCGTCTGCGCCAACCGCTGCGACGCCCCCGCCCCCGGCGGTTCGTTTATTATTCCCCCCGCCGGTTTCCCGTCCTGGGATATAGACGCCTTGCTACCGCCCAATCCCCGCTGGGGCGCGGTAACCCCCCTGTACGCCAACCGCGCCCTGACCCGGCAAAAAGAGATGATTCCCGGGGTAAATATGTTGCGCAACCGCCTGACGGACAGTTACGGGATCCTATCGCGCCAACCTTAATGGGATAATCTCTATGGGTTAACGACAATAGCGTTGTCCGCTGTTGAATGGATTTCGTTTTCAACGTTGATTAAATACTGATTTATACAATTAACCATCATCGATGCAGGAATAAATAATGAATAGCCCAAGATAACCCTTTGGATATTAATATCATATTAACATCAGCGGCCTTAAATATTTATCGAAAAGAATTTCTTATGGTAAGAGATGGTCCCATATTTTGTATGATTCAATCAAAACCACTATTTCGGATAAACAGTCAGTTCAAGAAAATCGATGTTTACATTGAGTCGCCGCTATATAACCCGTCAACAATGTCGGGGTATTACTAATTGAACCCAATACTCTTCCCTGTGCTTGATGCCATAGGAGAGTAATATCTCAATTACCGGAGCCAGCATGAAACCTAACGTCGGATTAATCATCGGTGCCACGTTATTAGGCTTAACTATTATGCCTGTTCAAGGGGCGGAGACATTAACCCATGTCAAAGTCGGCCATTTGGTGGCGCTGGATATGGCGCCGCTTTTTGTCGCCAAGGAAAGCGGCTGCTTTACCCGCCAAGGGCTGGACGTGGAGACGGTGTTTTTTGCCAATCCCGGCGACAATAACGCGGCGCTGGCAGGCGGCGCCATCGATTTTAGTATCAATCCATTTACTCTGCCGTTTTTTGCCGCCAACAGCGGTGTGCCGATCCGGGTGATTTCCGCCGCCGGGGGCTGGGGCATCATGGAGGTGGTGGCTAAAGGCTCGCTGGGTTTACACAGCATGGCGGATTTAAAAACCTATATCCAACAACACCCCGGCCATCCCTTGAAGATAGCCACGCTGCAGGGGGATACGCTGGAGCTGATCCTTGACCGGCAATTCGCCCGCAACGGTATCGATCCCAAAAGCGTGCGACTGGTCTATTTCAATGATTTGCTGGCGATGGTGGAAGCCTACCGCAGCGGCCAGGTGGATATTCTGAGCCATATCAAGCCCTATACCACCGATATGGAGGTGAATAAAGGCTCCACCTTGTTAACCAATAATGCCGAAACCTGGTCGTTATATTCCCCCAATGCAGTGGTTAGCGTGCTGGATAAAACCCTTAGCCAGCGAAAAATCGTGGTCAGGGAATTTCTGAGCGGGCTTATCTGCGGGGCGGACATTATCAATAAAAACCCCGACCAGGCGGTGAGCTATCTGGATAAGGGCCACTATTTCCGCGTCTCCCCCGCCGTACTGACGCGGGCGTTCAAGTCCGCTCCTGCTCCCATCAGTTTCACGCCGGATCTGGCCTCGATTCAGAGCGTGGTGGACGATCTGGGTAAACTCGGCTACATCAAAGGCGGTGCGCGCGCCGAGGATATCTTCCGTCTGGATATGATCCGCGGTCTGGAGAAGAAATGAGCCAGTCAGACACCGGCGTTCAAAGGTACCTGCCCGTGATGGTCGGTACCGCCTCCATCGCCTGCCTGGTGCTTATTTGGGAGTTCTGCGCCGGCAACAGCGATTCATCACTGGCGGCGGTCTTGCCTCCGCCGAGCCATTTCCTCGCCGAGATTGCCCAAAGCGATTTTCGCATCGGGCTCGGCAGCCAGTCCACGCCGGTGAGCCAGTCGGTGCTCGCCACCTTCATCCGGGTATTTAGCGGATTATTTATCGCGTTTATCGCCGCGATTTTAACCGCCATGCTGCTGAGCCTGTCAAAAGTCGTCAACTGGGTTGTCAGTCCCTTGATCTATTTACTGTCGCCCATCGCGCCCATTGCCTGGATCCCCACCGCCATTACCCTGTTCGGCATCGGTAACCCGACCGCAGTCTTTATCGTCTTCATGGGCGTCTTTTTTATCCTGACCATCGGCACGCTGGCCGAGATCCGCCGGTTGCCGGAGGAATTCCATATCGTCGCCGACGATCTCGGCGCCGGACCATGGCAACGCTGGTTATGGGTGGTGCTGCCCGCCATCCTGCCCGGCGCATTCACCCTGCTGCGCACTAATTTTATCGCGGCCTGGATGGCGGTGCTGGTGGCGGAAATGGTCGGCCTGCATGACGGTATGGGCGCCATTATCATGATGGGCCGCAATCTTTTTAATAACGATCTGATCATGTTCGGCATGGTGATTATCGGCCTGTCCGGCTTTGTCGTGGATCGCATCCTGGCCTTTATCGGCAAACATCTGCTGTGGTGGAGGGTCTAGGAATGAACAGCGCGTCTGATAACCCTCTGTTCCGCATCGCTGATTTCAGCGTGATGTACCCCGGCGCCACACCGCTGAGCCATCTTGATCTGACGATCCGCCCTCATGAGATTACCTGCATTCTGGGTAAATCAGGATGCGGTAAAACCACGCTGCTCAAAGCGCTGGGAGGATTTATCGCCGGCAACGCCGGGGGCGGCATCTTCTTTGACGGCGACAGGCTGACGGGACCGAACAGGCACAGCGTAATGATTTTCCAGGAAAACAACCTCTACCCCTGGCTGACGGTGAAGGGCAATGTGGCTTTCGGACTGCGCTTTTCAGCACCGGGGTTATCCCGTCAACAGCGCGATAAACGGGTTGGCGCCATGCTGGAAACCGTTGGTCTGACCGAGTCGGCCGGACGCTATCCCCATCAGTTATCCGGCGGCATGCGGCAGCGAACTGCGATTGCGCGGGCACTGGTGGCGGATCCCCGGTGCTGCTGCTGGACGAACCCTTCAGCGCCCTGGATATCAGCCTGCGCCGGCGGATGCAGGGACTGCTCGGGCAGCTGTGGCGGGACACCCGAATGTCCATGGTGATGGTCACACATAATATCGAGGAGGCGATCACCGTCGGCCACCGGATTATCGTCATGGGCGGACAACCGGCGGCCATCCTGCTTGAGCAGGATACCGGCGCCGCGGAATTCGGCGATCGGTATTCGAACGCGTTTCTTCAGCTGCAACAGCACATCGAATCCATTATTTACTGACATTATTTACCGGGAGGCGGCGATGAACGGTATTCATGATATGGGCGGCTTGCATGGATTCGGCACGGTGGAAGTCGAATTTGATGAACCGGTTTTCCATAGCGAATGGGAAAGCCGGGTGTTCTGTATCACCCAGGTACTGGATACGCTGGAAATCTGGAACCTTGACGAGCATCGCCATGAGATAGAGCGGATGAATCCGGTGGATTACCTGGCCGCGGGTTACTACGGCCGCTGGCTGTTTGCCATGGAGCAACTGCTGGACAGGAAAGGCATCGTCAGCCGGGAGGAAATGGAACAGCGGATCGCCGAATATCGCGCCGATGTACGTCATTACAGCCCCCTGGACAATTCCCGCCGCCGTTGGCCGCTGGCGCCGGGGGAACGGGTACGTTGGGGCGCCTGGCGCAAAGAAGTGCAGGTAACGCCGCGCTTCGCTGCACAACAACAGGTTCGGGTACGTAATATCCATCCCCCCGGCCATACCCGGGTGACGAATTATGTGCGGGGAAAAACCGGCACTATCGTCCAGGTCTATGATCAGGCCTGGGTGTTTCCCGACACCCGCGCCCATTATCAGGGAGAGAATGTCCAGCCGGTGTACAGCGTCCGGTTTTCGGCCCGGACCTTGTGGGGCGTGCAGGCCGAAGCGGACGTTTTTAATCACATCGACCTTAGCGAAGATCATCTTGAATCCCTGTAAGGAAAATAGTCATGAGTGATAAATCCAGTCAGGAAAAACCCTGGCAAGCCGTGCGCATCGAAGCGATGGAGAGCCTGCTGGCGGGCGCCGGCATCATTGATCCCAATCGTGTCGACGATATCGTCCATCGTTACGAAAAAAACGTCGGCCCTCACACCGGGGCGCGGGTAGTGGCCCATGCCTGGGTCGACAGCGGCTTCAAACAGCGTCTGCTGCGGGACGGGCTGGCCGCCTGCGCCGAACTGGGCATCGGCGGGCCGGAAACCGAGTATCTGAAAGTCGTGGAAAACAGCGCCACTGTCCACAATGTGGTGGTATGCACGCTCTGTTCATGCTACCCATGGCCTATCCTCGGCCTGCCCCCCGCCTGGTATAAATCCAGCGCCTACCGCTCGCGTATCGTCCGAGAACCACGCCGGGTGCTGGCCGAAATGGGGCTGGCATTGCCGCCGCAGGTCACCCTGCGCGTCTGGGATAGCGTATCTGAAATCCGCTATCTGGTGTTGCCGGAGCGGCCGGCGAATACCGGCCATCTTGATGAAACGGCCCTCGCGGCGCTGGTTACCCGTGATTCCATGATAGGCGTCGCCCGGCTGAGCACGCCGGAGCACGGAGGAACACGACCATGAATTCGCCGGAAATGTTAAAAGACGCCTTAAACGATACGCAGGCGCTGCGGTCCATTGTCTTTCCCAATCCCTGGGCCGCGCGGGCCTTCGGCCTGACCCTGGCGGCGGTGGAGAAAAATCTGTTCAGTTTGCAGGCGTTTCAGCATGCGCTAATCGAACGGATCGCCGAGTCGGAATCCCGGGGCGAGTCCATCACCGACGAAGAGCGCTACTATAGCTGCTGGGTCGATGCGTTAACCGTGCTTCTGGATAGAACGCCGCAGATAAGCCTGGCGTCGCGGGATGATGAGGAGCGGAAAATCCGCGAACATACGCACCAGGCGCATTTGCATCAGGAGGCCCATTTTCCCCCACGGCCATTACTCATCGTGGAGGGAAAATGATTATTACCGGCGAGCCCTATGATTTTCCTATTTCAGGGGAGATGATCCCGGCGCGCAGCGCGCTGCTGATCATTGATATGCAGCGGGATTTTTGCGATCCGCAGGGTTACATGAATCATCGCGGCGATGATATTACCGCCGCGCGGGCGATTATCCCGACTATCGTCCAGGTGCGCGCGGCGGCCACCCAAGTGGGCATCAGGGTCATTTATACCCGCGAGGGACATCGCCCCGACCTGTCCGATTTGCCACAGAGCAAACGGCTTAAAACCGCCAGGGCGGGTGCGGAAATCGGCATGCGCGGCCCATTGGGCCGATTGCTGGTCCGCGGTGAACCAGGCTGGGATCTGGTGCCGGAACTGCGGCCGCGGGACGGGGAAGCCGTGATAGATAAACCGGGAACCGGCGCCTTTCATGGTACCGATCTCCATCATATCCTAACGACAAGCGGGATCCAGAACCTCATACTTACCGGCGTCACCACCGGCGTATGCGTTTCATCCACGGCGCGGGAAGCCAGCGATCGGGGCTATGGCGTACTGGTGCTGAGCGATTGCTGCGCCGAACCGGATCCCTCCAACCATGCCATGGCGATAAGGTTGCTAAAAATTGAAGGGGGGTATATGGCCACCGTTTCCACTTCATTACGGTTCCTCTGCGCCTTAAGGAATTATCCGCCGACCTTGCTGCCCACCCCGTCGAAAGACGGTCATCATGAGTGACGCACCCAGGTATTTTCTTCGGTGCAGAGCAGGTGAGAATAATGATTATCAGCGATATCGATTTGAAACTGCTTAGGGTTTTAAAGATGGTCGTGGAAGCCAATGGATTTTCGAATGCCCGTGCGTTGCTTAACGTTTCCCAGTCCACCATCAGCGCGCAAATGTCCCAACTTGAGATCAGGCTGGGATTTATACTCTGCCAGCGTGGACGCGGCGGCTTTCAGCTTACGGCCAAGGGAGAGGAGTTTTACCGCTACACGCTGCAGTTTTTTCAGTCTTTACATGAATTTCAGGTCAGAACCACCGAACTCAAGGATGGATTGACCGGCACATTGCGTATCGGTTTTTTAGATAATGTCATTACCGATCCGGAAAACCCGCTCAGTCGGGCCATAGAAAAATTGATGTCGCTACCGCAAAACACCCTCCATCTGGTTCTGGAGACGCTTTCGCCGCCCGAACTGGAAAAAAGGGTCTTCGACAATAGCCTGGATGTGGCCATAGGAATATTCCCCAGCCGTATCCCCGGCCTCTGTTACCAATCGCTGTATTATGAGCGCGATATTCTTGTTTGCCGCAAGGATCACCCGCTGACACGGATGGATAGCGCGCAACGTATCATCGAAGCGATCCCCCGAATACCCCGCGTGGTTCGAACCTTTTTCGACGATAACGAATTCCCTGCAAATATTCAATGACACAGTATCCGCCAGCGTGACTAATCTGGAAGCCTCCGCCATGCTGGTAATGACCGGTCATTACATCGGCTTTTTCCCAAACCATTATATCCAGCGCTGGCTTGAAACCGGTGACTTAATCTGCCTGATACCGGATCGCATCAGCCGTCAGTCGCACTTTGAACTTATCATCCGCGACAGGAAGCAGCCATTGCCCATCGCGCTGGATGCATTTTTGCGCTGCGTATACAGTATTCGGGACCAGCGGGAAAGAAACCGGGCGCTCAATGAAGAGCGGGCCGCAAGCGGCGATGGATAGCAGGTTTTATCTTTCCAGCCAGGCTTTCAAGGAAGCAATATCGATGACAAAGCGATACTTCACATCCCTTTTCAGCATCCGTTTCCATGCGTAAAAGGAGCTAGGGCATGGCGGTGCTGGCGCGCATGACCAGCTGCGTGGCAAGTGTAGCGGAATCATCCGCTTTCCTGCCCTGAAGCGCCGACCAGATTTGTTTGCCGGCCAAGATGCCCATCTCCTGGTAAGGTAGCTCTACGGTGGTCAAGGCCGGTGAGCAAATTTCGGCAAGGACGCCCCCGCCGAGGCTCGCAACGGCCAATTGCGCAGGCACGGATATTCCCCGCGCATGGCAGGAGGAGATGGCCCCGCAGGCCACCTCGTCAGACGTGCAGATCAGTAAATCCAGCTCGGGCCAGTCAAGCAGGATCTTCGGCAAAAGATTTTTCCCAGTGCTGAAATCGGGCGGTAGAGAAGAACTGACAACCCGATGGGGCGACTGATTTAACGACAGCATAGCCGAATGCCAGCCGCTGAGGATTTGCTGATGTATGTGGTGCTCATGGGCGGCACACAGCAGAGCGATATTTTTAAATCCCTTGATGGCCAGGGCATTAATCAGTTGTTTAATGGCCAGGCCGTAATTGGCACCGACGCTCATCATGACGGGCGCAGGAGTAACGCCGCCGATTTCCAGCACCGGGATGCCGGCGGTGAGCAATAGCCGGCGGCTTTCCAATGAATTATCGAAATTATATAGCACCATGGCGGCCGGATTATAGGACAGCAGCTTTTCAATTAATCTGGACCCATGGGGGGCGGCGTAGTTATCCTCGGACAATAGCACGTCGTAACCACGAGGCCGGAGCACCGATTGAAGGGCTTGAGAAATAATGGCGCAGCCAGGCGAGGTCAATGCCGGCGTCGCCATGGCTACCAGCCGCGAGGATGCCGAAGCCAGGGTGCTGGCTGCAAGATTGGTGACATAGCCGAGTTCGGTTACCGCCGCGTCGATCTTTTCCCGAAGTTTTGGCGACACTTTTCCGGTTCCCGTAGCGCACGCGAGGCGGTCATGGTGCTGACACCCGCCATATTTGCCACATCAGCCAGGGTACTTTTACCAGAATTGCGACGCTGCTTCACCTTTTTCTTTCCTTTTCGGCAGTTAATTGGCCCGGTTTTTAAAATGGATTTTATCATAACTACAGCGCAAGGACTGCCCGACTGACAGGCGATCGCAACATTCCCGTTATTTTCCATGGCAATCCTGTATCGGTCCCTATCACCGTCCCTTGATAGGTTTCCCTCACTGTACAACAAAATCAGCCCCAAAATGTTAGCGGTAACAATATTTTCCCTTCACCTTTGTTAGCGCTAACTTTTGAGATTTATATCACAGAATAAGGATTACTTTTTCGCCTACACTCCAAGCATCTTCAGCAAATAGGGACTCGTGATGCTTGCCAAATGGTTAACCGCCGAAAGGATCGCCATTGTGGAACAGGTCGTCGACTGGCGCGGCGCTATTGAATTGTCCGCCCGTCCATTACTGTCGGAAGGCGCGATTGCCCCTGGCTACATTCAGGCGATTTTCGCCTCACATGAGGCAATTGGGCCCTATTATGTGTTAGCGCCCGGGCTGGCGATGCCCCATGCCCGCCCCGAAGAAGGTGTTAACCGCACGGCGCTATCTCTGCTGCATATTCGCCAGGGCGTCAGTTTCGGATCCCTGGAAAATGACCCGGTGCATGTGGTGATTTTGCTCTGCGCCCAAAACGGTGATGAGCATCTGAGCATGATATCCCAGTTGGCCGAACTGTTCAGCAACGAAGAAGATCTCCAGGCACTCCTTGGCGCGGATACCCTTGCGGCTATCCAGGCTTTGATTGATAAATACTGATGTTTATTAAGGGATATATATGAAAAGATTCTGATCGTATGTGGTAATGGTTTAGGCAGTAGTTTCATCGTGGAAATGAATGTCAAAAATCCTTAAAGAATTAGGTAAGGAAGCGGAAGTCAGTCATACGGATTTAAGTTCGGCCAAATCCGAATCTGCGGATATTTATATTGGGTCCAATGATATCATTTCCGGATTGGATAATGGCGTTCGTCATGTTTTTGGTCTGAGTAACCTTTTAGATAACAATAAAATAAAAGAGATACTTGCCAATAATTTATAATTCCTCTACATGGTAGTTCCATGGAGTTTACAATGCTCTCATTTATTATTAATGATGTATTAGGTACGCCTGCAATACTGGTGGGATTATTCTCTTTTTGCGGATTGCTGCTGCAGAAAAAATCTTTCTCCGATACGATATCCGGTACGCTAAAAACAATTATGGGGTTCCTGATATTAATCGCTGGCGCAGGTGTCATTGCCACCACCTTGACCAGTTTTAGTGAACTCTTTATCCATTCCTTTAATATCCAGGGCGTTGTGCCGAATAATGATGTGGTAGCCGCGCTGGCACAGAAAAATTTCGGCCCTGCCGCCGCCATGATCATGATATTCGGCATGCTTGTGAATATTATCCTGGCTCGGATCACTCCCCTTAAATATATTTTCCTGACCGGACACCATACCCTGTATATGGCGGCCATGTTATCGGTAATCCTCACCACCGGCGGACTCAGCGGAGGAGTGCTGGTCACTCTTGGCGCCATTATCCTCGGGGCGCTAATGGTCATTTCACCGGCCATGCTGCAGCCGTTTACCCGCAAAATCACCGGCAGTGATGATTTTGCCCTAGGCCACTTTGGTTCGACGGGTTATTTATGTGCCGCTCTAGTGGGCAAAATTGTCGGCAAAAATAGCCGATCGACCGAAGAATTCAATGTACCGAAATATCTCAAATTCCTGCATGACTCGTCCATCGCCATCGCGTTGACAATGACGATCCTGTTTATCATCCTGGTTTTGGTAGCCGGTAAAAACTTTACCGAATCCGAAGTCAGCGGTGGACAGAACTACATTATTTTCGCCATTATCCAGGCGATTACCTTTGCTGCGGGGGTTTATATTATTCTGGCCGGGGTGCGCATGGTCATTGCAGAAATCGTGCCGGCCTTTAAAGGCATTGCCGATAAAGTAGTCAAGGATGCCAAGCCGGCCCTGGATTGCCCGACGGTATTTCCCTTTGCGCCCAACGCGGTGATTATCGGTTTTTTAAGCAGCTTTTGTGCCGGGCTTATCAGCATGTTTTTCTTCCCGCTATTGGGGTTAAGCATTATTGTCCCGGGCCTGGTGCCCCATTTTTTCACCGGCGCTACGGCGGGCGTGTATGGTAATTCCACCGGTGGATGGCGGGGAGCGATTATCGGCGCTTTTGCCAACGGCTTGATCATTTCGTTCCTGCCGGCAATATTATTATCGGTACTGGGGAATCTTTCCGCCTCCACCACCTTTGGCGATGCTGATTTTGGTATCGTCGGTATTGCGCTGGGCAAATTCATGATGCTATTTCATTAAATAACTTTTGATTAAACCATCCCCCATTGATTGACCCGGCCGCTTGCTTACCCTGTAGCCGGGTTAGTCCGTTATTCCCTGATAACGGATTGTCCATCCATTCATCCTCTGCCGTCGGCGCCGGATATGTTACATAAAGACTATCAGATTTCAAATTACCTTTACTACCCCAGCGGAAAACAGCATACACAGGCTTTCACGTTGCTCAGCAATGCCTTGCGGTACCGTAACTCAAAGTCCCGGACCTGTTTCAAAAGCTTAAAGGCACGCCTGATAGTCCATGTATAGTTGGTATACTGAATATGGCGGTAGATGGTGCCCTTGCCAGGCCGGGTTATCACAACCACCACCGGGGCAGGGGTGGCATGGGCAAAATCTTTGATGGCCCAGTCCATACGCGCGGCAAAACCGTGCTGGCATGCCTCCCGCCAACGCCAAACGATAGACATAATTTATTTTGATAGTAAACAATTTTCCTTGTGGATATATACATCCTGGTGTCATGATTGTCATTAATACTGATATTCATTTCCGCTACCGGTTAGGAGGCTTAGTTTTTAAACATGGCCAGAGCAAAACGTCCGACAGATGAAAATATGCAGGCCGCGGCCACACTGTGCGCCAGGGATCGCAGCGCGGTTTATGAAAAATTGATGAATGCCATCTCGGAACACCGCCTTAAGCCGGGCACCAAACTTACGGAAGAAAAGCTGGCGGCCATTTTCAAGGTTTCCCGCACCGTGGTCAGAGAGGCCCTGCAGCAAATGGCTTTCGAGCGGGTGGTGGAAATCCTGCCCAACCGCGGCGCGTTTATTGCCAGCCCCACCATTGCGGAAGCTAAAGAATTTTTCCAGGCCCGGCGCTATGTCGAGGTTCCCTTGCTGGAAAATATATGTAAGCGAGTGACCGCGCAGGAAATCACGCTGCTGCGCCAGCACGTTAAACAGGAAGAAAAGCCAGGCATTCAGGCGATCGCCGCAAGATTGTGCGCCTGTCCGGCGAGTTTCATGTGCTGCTGGCCTCCTGGCGGGAAATCGTTTTCTTGAAAGAACGGTACGCGGCCTGCAGTTATTGACGTGCTTGACTATCCTGCTGTATGACACCCCACGGACGTTACCTGCCAGCACAATGAACATGAACGGCTGGTGGATGCGGTAGAGGCGCGGGACAGCATGCGCGCGCAAAACTGATGCTGGATCACCTGCTGGGGATCGAAAATTCGCTGCATCTGGATGAGCCGGAAGAAAAGGAGGAAGATCTGGAAGAGATCCTGCTCGGCACTGGAAACTAAATTTCTTATATCTAGGGCATCTGGCCCCGAAGCCTTAATTCCCCCTAGCCCTTACATCTACCGGTTTTTCCCTGTAGAAAGAGCGCGTTAGGCGCTCTTTTTTTTCACTTTATTCTTTTATTTCTTTTCGCTCGGAAAACGCTAAATATAAGAAATGCATATCGCAATAATAAAACTGATGAACCATTTAAATAATTATTGACTTCAATTTTGCATGATCTTATTGTCAAAATTAATCCATATCCTCTGCCGCAACTATCTCGACGCCAATTAGCTCGACGCCAATTCGCCGCAGATAATTGTTAACAATCTTTGAGTATTTTGTGGAGCACTGCATGTCTGAACTGGTATTGGCCCATGGTGAGGCGCTTTCCAATCTGCCGTTATTCGTGGCGCAGGCATGCGGTTACTTTCGCGACCGGGGATTAACGGTAATGGTGCCGAAACTCAGCGGCACGGCGTCGACCATTGCATTACTCAGAAGCGGCGCGGCGCAAATAGGCACCACGGGATTTACCCAGCCGCTGTGCGATTTCAACGCCGCTGACCCGTTGCGCATTATCGCTGGAAGCGGCGTCGGCGGCATGGCGGTAATGATTCATCCGGACAGCGTGGCCGCGGCGCCCGCCACCCTGCGCTTTGGCACCTTCTTCGAGGATCCGATGGAGGTGCTGCTGCACGATGCTATCAACCATTACCAGGGGGTCTGGCAACGCAGCGATATACGCTATTTCGACACCCTCCAGCAGGGGATAACCGCCATGCAGCGGCGTGAAATCGACGCCTGCACCTTTATCGAGCCGGTAATAGGCCAGCTCGAACTGCTGGGATTCAAAAAAATGTGCGACGCCGCCGACGTCTGGGGAACCGGTTATCCCGATACCGTACTGGTTACGCGCCAGAGTTTTTTGCATCAGTACCCGGATGTGGTGGATGCGGTGATAAAGGCTCTGCTGCAGGCGGAAAATGCGATAAAGGCCGATCCACAGGGCGCCTTGTCAAGCGTGGCGCGATTTTACCCCGGCGTTCCCCTGGCGGTGATGACGCAGGGTCTGTCACGGCAGCCTTCACAAATCGATATCCGTTCCCTTGCCGGCACCATTATCGGCCGGTTCGACGCACTGGCTGCAATGGGCAGGCTGGTACCGCCGGATAATCCGTATGCCGTGCTTGATTTTAGCCGCTTATCCGCCCTGCTGTCGCAAACGGAATATACGCACTAACGCGCGGCTTCGCCGAACCTTAAACCGCGACAGCTATCCGCTGGACGTTATGCCTTGCTGGCAGGGGTTCGTTCGCACTTTTTTAAACACCAGGAGCCAAAAAGATTTTTCAAACAAAACTGGTTTTCCCGCGGTTTCTGGCCTTTGATATAATTCCCGGCCTTTTTCTGAAACACAGGCCGCTGGCACCCGCCGCCTGGGCGTTGGGCAAGTACCTTATCAGCGCCCCCGCCCAGGCGGCGGATATAACAACTTTCAAGGCAACGCACGGCACGGGCTTGTGCAATTGTCCCTTCTTCCTGGTAAAGGAGCGCGGACTGGCGAAAAACGTCGCTCTGGATTTTGTCACCACCCCGACCAATGCCGATATAGCCGCCTTGTTCGGCGCCGGTCTGGTTGACGTAACCGTGGTGCCTTACACCAACTTCATTACGCTATTCGCCCAGGGCGCGCCTATCAAGATCGTCGCCGGCTCAGGGGTACAGGGCTGCGTGATAGTCAGCCAGCAGGGTATCGATTCCGCCGAAAAGCTGCGCGGCAAGACGCTGGGAACCTTTCAGGCGGATACGCTGGAAATGCTGCCTTACGATTATCTGAAAAAAGCGGGCATGAGCTTTGCCGACGTCAAGGTACGTTACTTCGGTACCTCGCCGGAGCTGGCTCAGGCCTTTATCAACGGCAATATCGACGCCATGTGCCATATCGAGCCTTACGCTACCCAGGCGCTGCAGGCGCGTCCGGGCGCGGTACGTCTTTCCGACGGCGTCGATATCTATGGCAAGAACTACAGCGATTGCGTACTGGCGGTAAGCGCCTCCGTGCTGGCAGAGAATCGCGAAGCGGTGAAGGCGCTTATCAAGGGCATGATGATCGGCCAGCATCAGGAAGAGACCGACCGCGCCTCGGCGGTCAAAGATACCGTGGGCAAATACTTCAAGACCAGCTACGAAGCCACCCTGGACGCCGCCACAAAACAGCCGGCGATGATCGACCAACGGCAGAACCAGGATTTTATCCTGCAGCGCGCCAATAACCTCAAAGAGCTGCGTTACATCCAGAAGGTGCCGGGAGCGGATATCTTCGACTGGTCATTGCTCAATGAAGTGATTAAGGAAAATCCCGACTTGTATGCCTCGCTGGAGCTGAAAAGCGCATGAATGTGAATACCCTGCCAAAGCCGGTAAAAGCGGGCGGTGTTTCACCGGTCGCAGTCAATCCTCCGGTGAGGAAAACCCGCCGCCGCGGCTGGGCGGATTTTTTCTCGCGCCTCGGCTGGGGCGTGGCTTCCGTCGCCCTGTTTGCCGGGATTTGGGAAGCGATATGGGCTTTTGGGGGATTGAATCCGCTGTTATTACCGCCGCCGCATATCTTCCTGGCGAATTTTGCCCAGCAGGCGCAATATTTTATCCCCACCGATGTTATCGGCCAGGTCACCAACGACACCGCCTTGTTGTCGTTGGGTAAAACCATCATCGCCACGGTTGGACGCGTGATGGCGGGCTTGGCCCTGGGTTTTGTCCTAAGCCTGATAAGCGGCCTGGCCATTTGCTATTTCCGCCTGTTCGGCAAGCTGGTATTGCCGACCATCACCCTGCTGGCGCCCATCTCCCCCATCGCCTGGCTGCCGGTGGCCATCTTTATCTTCGGCATCGGCAATCCGCCGGCGATTTTCATGGTGTTTATTTCACTGTTTTTTGTCATGACGGTATCCACGATCAGCCAGATTGAGAGTGTGAGCAAAACGCACCTCAACGTGGCGGCGGTGATGGGGGCAACCCGGGCGCAGACTTTCCGTTACGTCATTATCCCCGCCATCCTGCCTTCGTTATTCTTCGTGTTGCGCATGAACCTGTTCGGCGCATGGATGATTGTGCTGGTGGCGGAAGCGACAGGCGTAGGCAGCGGACTGGGACAAATCGTTATGCAGGCGCGCAATACCTTTAATTCCAGCCTGTCATTTTTCACCATGACCATCATCGGCATTACCGGATTCGTTTTCGATCTGCTGCTGCGCTATATGCAGAAGAAGCTTCTTTACTGGATACCTGAAAACAACGCCGGAGGCCGGAAATGACGAACAATACCAGCACGCAACCGCCATTGATCGATTGCAGCCGCGTGGGTAAAACCTGGGTTGATGCGCAAGGCGCTGCCGTCGTCGCATTGAATAATGTCGATTTACAGGTAGCGCGGGGGGAGTTTGTCGTGCTGCTCGGTCCCAGCGGCTGCGGTAAAAGCACCCTGCTGTATATGATAGCCGGGCTGGAATCGGTCAGCGAAGGATCGATCCGCTGTGGTGGAGCCGAGGTGTCCCAACCGGGCACCGATCGCGGATTTGTCTTTCAGGACGCGTCTCTCTATCCCTGGCTGACGGTAGCGGAAAATGTCGCCTTCGGCCTGAAGATGCAGGGCATGTCTAAAGAACAAAGGTTGAAACGGGCGCAGTCCATCCTGCAAAACGTCGGCCTTGCCGATGCCGCGGATAAACGACCCGATCAGCTTTCCGGCGGCATGCGCCAGCGGGTGGCGATGGCCAGGGCGTTGGCGCTAAATCCCGAGGCGCTGCTGCTGGATGAACCTTTTGCGGCATTGGATGTGCAAACGCGGGCGAAAATGCAGGATTTTCTGATCCGTATCTGGCGGCAAACCGGCGTATCAATGATTTTTGTCACTCACCATATTGATGAAGCCGTAGCGCTGGCCGATCGCGTGGTGGTCTTTACCGCGCGTCCCGGCGGCATTAAAGAAATCATCCCTATCGATCTCCCGCGGCCGCGCGATCCCAAAAGCCCCCTGTTCCATCAGCTCAGCGATCATCTAATCGACTTGCTGCGTGATGAAGTCGATCGCGCCTTTGCCGAACAGGAGGTGGGCTGATGACATCTCCCCGCCTGCCGGTTGCCGCGCTGCAAATGCCGCCGGGCCGCGAGGATCTGGCGTTTAATCGCCAGATGCTGGAGGCGGCCATTACCCGCGCGGCTAAAGACGGCGCACGGCTGGTGGCGCTGCCCGAGCTGGCCTTGACGCCCTATTTCTGCGCCGCGCCGGCGGAAAAATACCGACGGTGGGCCGAATCCGTCCAGGGTGAGAGCAGCGGCTGGTGCGCGGAGCTGGCCCGACGGCTCGGGTGCGCCATATTGCTGCCGCTCTATGAGCACCACAGCCAAAGCGGCTGTTATCACAATGCCGTTATCGGCTTTGACCGCCAGGGGAAAAGGCTGGGCAACGGCGCCCTGGCCAGGAAACTGCATTTGCCGGTCAACGATTATCCACCGCCCGGTTTTGACGAGGCCGCGCATTTCACCCCAGGCGACGAACTGCAAACATTTGAAATCGAAGGCTGGCGGTGCGCGGTGCTGATTTGTTATGACCGGCGTTTCCCCGAATGCTGGCGCGCGCTGCGACGGGCGGGCGTTGAACTGGTTATCGTGCCGGTCGCCGGCAGCGGCGGCGATGATGCGGCATTCTTTTTAGGCGAGCTGCGTACCCATGCCAAAGAAAACGGCCTGATAGTCCTTTGCGCCAATAAAGTGGGCGAGGAATGGCTGGACGGTATGGCGACGGACAATTACGGCGAGTCATGCGTGATCAATGCCGACGGCGCAATCCTGGCGCACCGTTCCCGAACGCAGGGACCGGGCGTGGTGAACGCTACGCTGGAGCATCAGCAACTCGTTCAGATTCGCAAGCAGCTACGCTATTTCGACGATCGCCGCGGCGATTTATTTGGGCCCGTGCCGCACGGCTGGGTGCGTTGATTTTACCGCTACAGGATATCCCCCTATGACTGAGTCACTGATATTAGCCGGCACGCTGATCCAGGGGATCGGCGACGATGGTCGCCCGATCGCTGTGGAACAGGCCGCGCTTTACCAAAAAGACGGCGTCATCCGTGACATCGGCAAGGCCGATGATTTAACAGCCGCCTATCCGCAGGCCCGGCGTTACGGTTCCATGCAGCACGTCTTGATGCCGGGATTTGTCAACAGCCATCATCATGTGGGTTTAACCCCGTTGCAGCTGGGTTCGCCCGATTATGCGCTGGAATTGTGGTTTGCCAGCCGTATGGGCGCGCGCGAGGTGGATTTGCGGCTGGATACGCTCTATTCCGCTTTTGAGATGATCGCATCCGGCATCACCACGGTACAGCATATCCACGGCTGGCGGCCGGGAACGCTGGAAACGATACACCAGGCGGCCGGCGCGGTGCTTGCCGCCTACCGTGAGATTGGCATGCGCGCCTCCTATAGCTTTGCGGTGCGTGAGCAGAATCTACTGGTCTATGAAGCCGATGAGCAGTTCGTGGCCCGCGTGCCGGCTGAAATCCGCCCGCAGTTGACCGCCCATCTGAAAAAGCAGCGGCTGCCGCTGGACGATCATCTTAAGCTGTTCCGTATGCTGGCGGCAGATAATCATGGACAGCCGCTCACCCGGATCCAGCTGGCGCCCGCCAACCTGCACTGGTGCGGCGATGAGGCATTACAGGCCATTAAAGCGGAAGCGGATAATGCCGGCGTGCCGATGCATATGCATCTGGTCGAGACCGCCTACCAGCGTGAATATGCGCGCAGGCGTACCGGCGGCACGGCACTGGCGCATTTGCATAAGCTGGGTTTGCTGGGGCCGTCGCTGACCCTTGGACATGGCGTCTGGCTAAATGAAGCGGATATCGAGCTGGCGGCGGCGACCGGCACCTGCGTGTGCCATAACTGCAGCTCCAATCTGCGCCTGCGCAGCGGCGTGGCGCCGCTGAACGCCTTTCGCCGGCATGGGCTGACCGTGGGATTGGGGCTGGATGAAGCCGGCATCAACGATGATCGCGATATGCTGCAGGAGATGCGTCTGGCGTTACGCGTACACCGCGTACCCGGCATGGACGACGATGAAGTGCCATCCTGCGGTGAAATCGTGCGCATGGCAACGGAAGGCGGCGCCAAAACCACGCCCTTCGCCGGGCGCATTGGCCGTCTGGAGCCGGGTAAACTGGCGGATGCGGTGCTGTTTGACTGGAAAAGTATTACCTGGCCCTATCAGGATGACGATATCCCCCTGCTGGATGTGCTGGTCCACCGTGCGCGCGGCAAGGATATCGAGAGCGTATTTATTGCGGGGGAAGAAATCTGCCATCAGGGTCAATTCACCCGGGTGGATCGCACGGAGGTGCTCAATGAAATCGCGCAAAAACTGGCCGCGCCACGCACCGCCGACGAGCAGGCGCGCCTTGAGCTGGGCAAAGCGGTCTTCGCGCACGTGAAAGACTTTTACCGCGATTACCTGGCGCAGGAAACGCCGCGCGAACCCTTCTACGCGCCGTCGTCCCGGCGTTGATGGGATAACATCCCGCCCGCGACCCGGAAGCACTGCGGCCCATGACGGCGGGAATCAGGTAGATTCCCGTTCAATCAGTTCAAAACCGATATCTCTCACCGCGTCAATGGACTCTTTTCCCTCGATTTTATCCGCCAGCATAGTCGCGGCATCTATGCCGACACGCCAGCGATCGATTTTCACCGTTGAAATGGAAGGACTATGATGCTGGGAAAAATCCAGGTCGCCAAAACCCATGACGGCTATATCCCCAGGCACTTTTAGCCCCCGATGGTTCGCCTCGATGATGGCACCCTGGGCGAGCGTATCGGAGCTGCAGATGACGGCATCAATCTGATGCCCGGATTCAAGCAGTTGGCGCAATCCGCTCCGGCCCTTCGACAGAGCGGCCGGCAGCGGAACGGATACTGACGGGATAGCGTCCAGCTTGTTTTCGTGCAATACGTCGAGCACCCCTTTTTTACGCACCGCCGCCCGTTTGTCCTCGGTCCAAATGAGGCCGATGTTTTTATAGCCTTTTTCACACATATACCGGGCTATTTTATTGCCTACCCTTTCATGGGAGAAGCCCACCAGCATATCCAGGGGAGTGGGGGTTAAATCCCATATTTCCACCACCGGCAGCTCGGAAGATAAAAGAATGCGTTTTAACCTCGGCGCATGCTGTATTCCGGTTAATACCACGCCTTCCGGGCGCCGCGAAAGGATCGCCGAGACGATGTCGGCCTCCCGTTCTTCCGTATAGCCGCTTACGCATAACAGCATATGATAACCGCGTTCCGCCAACCGATCGCTTAAGGCCTGAACGGTATCCACAAACATATTATTATTGATTTGCGGCACTACCACGGCAATCAGCTTACTGCGCCTTGACGCCAGTCCCCCCGCCAGCAGGTTTGGGATATAGCCTGTGGCGGCAATCGCCTCCCTGACCTTTTCCAGCGTAAGGGCGCGCACAAGATGAGGATTATTTAATGCCCTGCTCACCGTCATGGGAGACAGGCCGGCCCTGAGCGCGACATCTTCAAGGGTGGGAGACTTCGCTTTCCCCGCGTTTTTCTGCGTATTTTTAGCCATCATACCGGTCCTTGAGCGACGCTTAAACAGTGTTACCGCGGATAGAGTACCGTAAAAACAGTGCAAACCCCAAAAACAAAGACTTCCCTTCTTACCCCCCGCCGTGAAGAAAAGGGTCACCACCGCCCCGGCCGCGAAAGCGATGCCCATCGTTTTAATTACCCGCTTTTCCAGCGTCCTTGGCACCGGTATCGGCCGGAGCCGCGCATTGTTATAATGATTGCGCAATCATTTACCATATGAATTAATTGTTTATGCCCATGACGGTGCAATATCGGGTGATTTACCCGCCGATTAACCAGAAATATTTTGTGATCAGCCCCGCACATAAACCCGGAAAATATAGTGTATTTCTGCGGTTCGCGCTAAAAATGTTAGCGCAATCATTTACTGATGAATTGAATAAGTCCCCCCTATGAGGAGAAATGAATATGACAGCCAGCGCTAACTCTGATGCGGTATCCTACGCCAAGGTATCGCATGTGCGTACCGCCGCTGAAAGCGGGGATCGCATCGTATGGGTCAAGATTTCGTTGGCGTTTTTGCCCCTGGCAACCCCCGTCAGCGATGCCAAGGTACTGACCGGCCGGCAAAAACCCCTCACCGAAGTGGCGATTATTTTTGCCCAGCTTCTCACCCGCGACGGTTTCGAGGGCATTGGCTTTAGTTATTCCAAACGCGCCGGAGGCCAGGGCATCTATGCCCATGCCAAGGAAATCGCCGATAACCTGCTGGGTGAGGACCCTAACGATATCGATAAGATCTACACCAAGCTTTTGTGGGCCGGCGCCTCGGTGGGCCGCAGCGGAATGGCGGTGCAGGCCATTTCGCCTTTGACATTGCCCTTTGGGATATGAAGGCCAAGCGGGCCGGATTGCCGCTGGCGAAATTATTGGGCGCCCATCGGGACTCGGTCCGGTGCTATAACACCTCCGGCGGCTTCCTGCACACGCCGCTGGATCAGGTGATAAAAAATGTGGCCATATCCAGGGAAAGCGGCATCGGCGGCATTAAAATCAAAGTCGGTCAGCCGGATACCGCCGAGGATCTGAAGCGGTTAACCGCGGTGCGTCAAGAGCTGGGGGATGATTTCCCGCTAATGGTGGATGCGAATCAACAATGGGATCGGGAAACCGCCATGCGTATCGGACGGAAGATGGAGGCCTTCAATCTGGTGTGGATTGAAGAGCCGCTGGATGCCTATGACGTTGAGGGCCACGCCGCGTTAACCACCGCCCTTGATACCCCCATCGCCACCGGAGAAATGCTTACCAGCTTCCGCGAGCATGAACAGCTGATCCTGGGGAATGCCAGTGATTTCGTTCAACCCGACGCCCCGCGCGTAGGCGGCATCTCGCCATTCCTGAAAATCATGGACCTGGCCGCCAGAAACGGCCGCAAACTGGCGCCGCATTTCGCCATGGAGATTCATTTGCATCTTGCGGCGGCATATCCCATCGAGCCCTGGCTTGAGCATTTCGAGTGGCTGAACCCGTTGTTCAATGAGCAATTGGAGCTACGCGACGGCCGCATGCTGATTTCTGACCGCCATGGCCTTGGATTTACCTTAAGCGAACAGGCCTTGGCATGGACGGTGCAACAGGCCGAATTCGGTAAGCGTCCTTAATTTACCGCTTTTCAAAAGCCGATGTGTTTTTTAATACATCGGTTTTTAGGACATTTTTATTAAAAAATAAAAAATAACCTTCTAGACTTAACATTATGTCAGAGGCCCTACATGAAAGAAAAACCGGTAAAAAAAACCAACATAAGATATATAACGCTGTTTTTCCTGTTTGCCGCTACCGTATTTAATTATTCCGATCGGGCAACGCTTTCTGTCGTCGCGCCTTTTATGAGTAAAGAATTTAATTTCTCTCCCGAAATGATGGGTGTGGCGTTTTCAGTATTCGGCATTTCATACGTAATAATGCAAATACCCGGCGGCTGGTTATTAGATAGATTCGGCTCACGGCTGGTTTATGGCTACGCCTTAATAGGCTGGTCCCTGGTCACCATGCTGCAAGGGACGATATATTTATTTTCCGCGCCGCTGATGGCTCTAATCATTTTAAGATTACTCATGGGGGCGATTGAAGCGCCGGCTTTCCCCGCCAATAGCCGCCTGAGCGTTCAATGGTTTCCCAATAATGAGCGTGGCTTCGTCACGGCGATTTACCAGGCGGCACAATATATATCGTTAGCGCTTATAACGCCATTGATGACCTTTATATTAAACATAGGCAACTGGCATCACGTTTTTATTATATAGGCTTAATTGGCATCATACTGGGCGGATTATGGCTGACGTATGTCCGAGACCCCTTGCGCCACAAAAACGTCAATCAGGCCGAGATTGACTATATCAGGGACGGCGGCGGCGAGCCGGAATTAGGTTT
Source organism: Sodalis ligni (assembly GCF_016865525.2). Taxonomy (NCBI): domain Bacteria; kingdom Pseudomonadati; phylum Pseudomonadota; class Gammaproteobacteria; order Enterobacterales; family Bruguierivoracaceae; genus Sodalis; species Sodalis ligni. The sequence continues at coordinate 3,755,239 of NZ_CP075169.1, forward strand.
TAATACGCAAAAAGGAACCGTGACGCTTGAACAGATAAAAAAAGTCTGCATTAACAGAATGATGATCGGCGTATACATCGGCCAATTTTGTTTGACCTCCATTACCTGGTTCTTTCTGACCTGGTTTCCTACTTATCTTTATCAAGCAAAAGGCATGTCGATACTGAAAGTGGGGATGATAGCCTCTATTCCCGCCGTCGCCGGTTTTATCGGCGGCATTATCGGCGGCGTTTTTTCCGATTACCTGCTCACGAAAGGCTACAGCCTTACGGTGGCAAGGAAAGCCCCCATAATCTGCGGCATGCTATTGTCATGCGCCATTATCACGGCAAATTATACGCAGTCAGATACTCTCGTCGTGGGCGCCATGAGTATCGCTTTCTTCGCAAAAGGATTTGGTAACCTCGGCTGGTGCGTGTTGAGCGACACATCGCCGAAAGAGGTGCTCGGCATCGCCGGCGGCGTATTTAACATGTGCGGCAATCTGGCGGGCATCGTAACACCGCTGATCATCGGGTTTATTTTGTCTTGGACCAAATCCTTTGATATGGCGATTCTTTATGTAGGCTCCATGGGGCTGCTGGGCCTGCTCTCCTATCTGCTGATTGTCGGTAAAATAGAGAGGCAGCACATTTAGTCTCTCTTGGGCATCTGCGCGCGGATTCTAGGCGGTCGTCAGCGGTAGTACACGGCGATATGCTGATTATTCAGCCATTCAATGGCTACCGGCGTATCAAAAATGTCCTCCAGGATCGCCGGCGTCATAATGTGCGCCGGCGTCCCCTGATAAATCACCCGGCCTTCCTTCATGGCGATGATGTCATCCGAATAGACCGAGGCGAAATTGATATCATGGATCACCAGGACGATGGTTTTACCCAGCTCATCCGCCGCGCGGCGGAGCTGCTTCATCATCGCCACCGCGTGTTTCATGTCCAGGTTATTAAGCGGTTCGTCCAGCAGGACATATTTCGTATCCTGGCACAGCACCATCGCCACATAGGTCCGCTGGCGCTGCCCGCCGGAGAGCTCATCCAGATAGCGATGCTGCAAATCGGTCAGGTTCAGGAAGTCCATCGCCGCGGCGATGCGTCCGCGATCGTCCTCATTCAGCCGTCCCTTGGTGTAGGGATAACGGCCGAACCCCACCAGATCCGCCACGGTTAAACGGCTGGTAAACTGATTCTCCTGCCGCAATACCGACAGGTATGTCGCCAGCTTATCCCCCGGCGTGGTGGCCACATCCAGGCCATTGACCCTTACCTGTCCGCCATCCGCCGGCAGCAGGCGGCTGATGACCGAAAGCAGGCTTGACTTGCCCGCGCCGTTGGGACCGATTATCGAGGTGATCCCGCCCTCGGCAATGGTCGCCGTAATCCCTTTCAGTACGGCGACATCGCCATAGCGTTTGCTGACATTCCTGATCTCAATCACAGGGTGGCCTTTTTCAATAGCAAAAACAGGAACAGGGAACCGCCGAGGAACTCAATGACCACCGACAACGCACCGGACATTTTCAGCAGGTGTTCCAGAATCAATTGGCCGCTCACCAGGGAAATGATGCCGAGCAGGAAGGCGGTGGGCAGCAGAAAACGGTGCTGATGGGATCCGCCGATGAGATAAGCCAGGTTCGCCACCATAAACCCCAGGAAGGTCAGAGGGCCCACCAGCGCGGTGGAAATGGCCACCAGCACCGACACCAGCAGCAGGATGGCGATCACGTTGTGCCGGTAATCAATGCCCAGGCTAACGGCGGTATCACGCCCCAGCGCCAAAACATCAAAGCGAAAACGCATACGCCAAATGATAGGCGCCGCCGCCAATACCACGGCCGCCGATACCCCCAGCAGCTCCGGCGGCGCACGGGTAAAGGTGGCGAACATCCGCCCCTGCAGGATGGCAAACTCGCCGGGGGTGAGCAGCCGCTGCAGCAGAGTGGCAAAACTGCGAAACAGGGTGCCGCAGATAATCCCCACCAGCAGCAACAGATGCAGGTCATTGCCCCGCCCGATAAACAGCCAGCGATACAACAACGCGGAAAACAGCACCAGCAGCAGCGATTCGCAAAGGAATGTCCCGACGACACCGAGCAAACTGATGCCTGGTGCATCGATAAAAAAAATCATGGCGGTCTGCAGCAGAACGAATAGCGCCTCAAAACCCATAATCGACGGCGTCAGGACTCGATTATGGGTGACCGTCTGGAATAACAGGGTTGAGACGCCGGCGGCAAAGGCCACCAGCAGCATGGTGGCCAGGATCAGGGCGCGATGCACCAGGATATAGTGCAGATTGCCGCCCAGATTTACCGTCATGAACAGCGCCATGACCGCCAGCGACGACGTCGAGCTGCAGGACTTCATTAACGGTGTAACAAAATCGGAACTGACCGGCCCTTCCGCCTGGGACGGCTATGCAGCCTCAGTAGCCGCGGACGCCTGCATAGCGGCGCAAAAAACGCCTGGCGTGGTACAGATATAACTGCCGCCCCGTCCGGCATTTTACCCACATTAAATCTCAATGCCCTTTTATTAAGCGCAGCGGGCAGCCGCGCTGGACAATCATTCTATTATCGTTCAATTCAAGGTGCCATCATCATGGATAAAAACAAAGTCAAACTCGCCATCGCCCCCATCGGCTGGACCAATGACGACATGCCCGATTTAGGCAAGGAAAATACCTTTCAGCAGACAGTGAGCGAAATGGCGCTGGCCGGTTTTATCGGCAGCGAAGTGGGCAGTAAATATCCCCGCGATCCTAAAATCCTTAAACCGATGCTGGATATCCGGGGTATTCAGATTTGCAACGCCTGGTTCAGCACTTTTTTTGCCGACGGACTAAAAGCCAAAACCATCGATGAATTCATCACCCACCGCGATTTCCTGCATGCCATGGGGGCGAAAGTCATCGGTTGTTCCGAGCAATCGCGCAGTACCCAGGGGACGCCAAAACCGGTACTGGAGGGACGTCCCGACTTTACCGACAGGGAGTGGAGTTTGGTGGCTAGCGGCTATAACGAGCTGGCGGATCTCGCCGCTGAAAAGGGCATGACCGTCGGCCTGCACCACCATATGGGCACCGGCATCCAGACCGCCGAGGAAATAGACCATTTTCTGGATCTGGTGGATGACGATGTTTACCTGCTCTATGACACCGGCCATGCCTACTACTCGGAAGGTTCGCAGGAAGCGATGCTTCGCATCCTGGAAAAGCATCTGCCGCGCATCAATCACGTTCATCTGAAAGATGTGCGGGATAAGGTCGTGGCCGAGGTTCGCGCCCATAAGCTCAGTTTTCTGGACGGCGTAAAGAAAGGCACCTTTACCGTGCCGGGCGACGGGGTGATTGATTTCAAGCCGGTATTCAGGCTGCTGGATGATTTTGGGTATAAAGGTTGGCTGGTGGTGGAAGCAGAACAAGACCCTGCCAAAGCCAATCCTTTTGAATATGCGGTTAAAGCCAGGCGATACATTCGCGAGGTCGCGGGCATTTAACGCCGGTCATCCTTGCATAATGGTTAAATACTTTCCGCCAGGCGTTTTTTGCCCCGTGGTTATCGGTTGCCCCCTATGACGCATTTGATGGGCAAAATAAAAGTACGGAGAATCATTCATGAAAGAAGTCAGAATTGGATTAGTGGGTACGGGTTATATTGGCCGTTGCCATGCAATTGCCTATGCCCAGGCTCCCACTGTTTTTCCGTTAAAAGGAATAATAGTCAAAGAAATGCTGGCGGAAATAAATGAAGACCTGGCGGAAAAAAAAGCAAAGGACTTTGGCTTCACGCGTTTTACAGCTGACTGGCATCAGTTGGTAAGCGATCCGCGCATTGATGTCGTTGATATTTGTGTGCCCAACTTTCTTCATAAAGAGGTCGCTATTGAAGCCATCAAGCATGGCAAACATGTCTATAGCGAAAAGCCTTTGGCGCTGACTGCGGCCGACGCCGCTGAGATGGTTGCAGCCGCCAAAAAAGCCAACGTCAAGACGCTGGTGGGTTTTAATTATATGAAAAACCCGGCGGCACAGCTCGCCAGGCAGATCATAGAAAATGGTGAAATTGGCGAAATAGTGCATTTTTACGGGACGCATAACGAGGATTATTTAGCCAGCCCGCAGACGCCCATTGATTGGCATTGCAAGAGAGCATTAGCCGGCCTGGGCGCTCTGGGGGATCTTGCGGCGCACATTGTTAATATGGCTCATTACCTTATCGGCAATATCCGTGAGGTTGCCGGCGATATGCAAACTGTTATCGCTGAACGCCCCGATCCTCAAGCTCCGTCTAAACGGGCCAAAGTGGAAAATGAGGACCAAGCGAGCGCGTTAATCCGTTTTGAGTCCGGTGTCATGGGCGTGATTGAAACATCACGGATCGCCAGCGGGTGCAAGATGGGATTAACGTATGTGGTCACCGGAACGAAGGGATCGATTACCTATACGCAGGAGAGAATGGCTGAATTAAAACTATATCGGCATGATGAGCCCGTGGAAAGGCAGGGTTTCAAAACAATCTTGGTCGGACCTTCACATCCTGACTATGCCCCTTTCTGTGTCTCTGCCGGGCATGGATTTGGTTTTAACGATCAGAAGACGATCGAAATCAGGGATTTGATTGATGGTATAGCAGCCGGCGATAAATTGTGGCCCGACTTTGAAGAAGGCTTGCGGGTTTCAAAAGTGCTGGAAGCTATTGCCCAGTCAGCGCAGGAACGCCGGTGGGTCCAGCTATAGAATTCGATAATGGCGAAGGGGCAAGGGTGAGAAATCAAACCAGTGGTAGCACCGGAATCAATCTCACTGCTGACTCATATGTATGTAATATAAATTTAATTAAGGAAATAATTAAGAACACTCGACCCCTTCATCACCTTTAATTTACCGGCGGCTAAAGATATTTTAGCCGCCGGTAGAGAATAAAATAAAAAGGTAGAAAAATGACTCTTATCTCTCATATAGATCTCAATATAGACCAAAGAAAACGGCTACACCAAATAACGCTCGTTGCTACTTTTGGCGGTTTGCTTTTCGGTTATGACACGGGTGTTATTAATGGTGCTTTCCCTTCCTTAAAGGAAGGTATGGCCCTCACACCGACGACAGAAGGCCTCGTCATGAGCGTACTGTTAATCGGGGCCGCTATTGGCAGTATTTGTGGCGGCAAGCTGTCCGATTATTTTGGACGTCGTAAATATCTATTATATCTATCCTTTGTTTTCTTTTTCGGCGCCATGATCTCTGCATTATCACCCACGATCACCATCCTATTGATTGCCCGTTTTTTACTTGGTTATGCCGTAGGGGGAGCATCGGTCACGGCGCCAACATTCATATCTGAAGTTGCGCCGACGGAAATGCGAGGGAAACTCACCGGCTTGAATGAAGTAGCCATTGTCATCGGCCAGCTGGCCGCCTTTGCGATCAATGCCATCATTGGCTACGTCTGGGGGCACCTGCCTAACGTTTGGCGATATATGTTAATAGTCCAGGCAATACCCGCCATGAGTTTGCTTATCGGCATGTGGCGCGCACCGGAAAGCCCCCGCTGGCTGGTGAGTAAAAATCGTAAGGAAGAAGCTTTAGCAATTTTAAAACAAATTCGACCCGTAGAAAGAGCAAAAAAGGAATTTGAAGATATCGTAACATTAATTAATATTGAAGCAGAAAAAAAGCTGCATTCCGGAGGATCGCTGTCAATTATTCTTAACACGCCCTGGATTTTCAAACTACTCCTGGTTGGTATCGCCTGGGCAGCTTTGCAGCAAACAACCGGGGTGAATGTCATCATGTATTATGGTACGGAAATACTGCGAACAGCAGGTTTTTCCGAAAGAACTTCATTAATATGCAATGTGTTAAATGGTGTCTTTTCTGTCGGCGGCATGGTTATTGGGGTGGTGTTTCTGGTTGACCGGTTTAAGCGCAAGACGCTGATTATTTCTGGTTTCGCCCTTATGGCAACGTTGCATCTTATCATAGCGGGCGTTGACTATTACCTTACGGGTGATTTGAAAGCCACGGCTATTTGGTTGCTAGGAGCATTATTTGTCGGCGTCATGCAGGGTACCATGGGGTTCCTTACCTGGGTGGTATTGGCTGAACTTTTCCCACTGAAATTTCGCGGGCTATCAATGGGCATTTCGGTATTTTTTATGTGGATCATGAATGCCATTGTTAGCTATTTATTCCCGGTCCTTCAGGCCAAACTCGGTTTAGGGCCCGTATTCCTGATCTTTGCGATCATCAACTATCTGGTAATTTTATTTGTCATATTCGCATTACCGGAAACATCAAATAAATCATTGGAACAATTAGAAGAAGAGCTGTCTTCTGGCAAGTAAAAAGGTGCTCTATGCGAAATCAATATAAATTATATCGTAAAGGAGACAGATTATGATAGACAATGTTTCAATCGATAACCTTCACTTAGGTTGTCAAGCCAAAAACAAAGCTGAAGTCTTGTATATGGTGGCGAGGATTTTTGGAAAAGGGATACGTAAACCAGGCCTGCGCTGCTTTTCTCAACGAAAGAGAGCAACAGGTATCGACGTTCTTAGGGAATGGTATTACCCTTCCTCATCTGCCAAAATCGGCCAATAATATCATTATCAAAAAAGGCGTTGAGATTTTTCAATTTCCGGATGGCGTCATCTGGGACAGAAACAATGTCATGTTTATCGCTATTGGTGTTATTGCTAAAGAAAAGGAGCATATAGATGTGCTAAAACAAGTCGCATCGATTTTTAGTGATGAGATCATAGCAAATGCATTATCACTCATCTCAAATAAAGAGGATTTTCTTCGAGTGCTAAATCGAGGATAGGTGTAATTTCAGTTAATCTGCATACTCATAGATACCGACCCGTACCCCGGTATCTATGAGTAGACCTCTTTTTATCCCTCGAATTCCCATTTGTTTGCCCTACTTATCCTAAACCGGCCCTGGCGCGGGCGATTGCCGTCGGTTACCTAACCACTGGCCCGTGCAATGAAATGCCAGTCCATGATTAAGCGCTCTGCCAGCGCGTCAGGATTATCATTTTTTTTAGCAGCAGCGTATTAGTGTCTTGACCGCCGTTGTCGTTAAAAAACGATCTCGGCGCTGGAACTGATTTCCACTATGGTCCTCGGCTCGCGCATAAAAGCGTTGATACCCTGCCCGGTAGTCGCCATTTCGGGATGCTGCATGACATCAACCGCCCCATAGGCGGAGAAGTCGAGCGCGGTTCGTGCAGTGAGCTGCGGCACGCTGACCTGGTAGATGCGAAAAGGGTCCAGGTCGAGGCTTTCAAGATCGTTTAGCAGATTGTCTTGCGAAAGAACGAAAGCCGAGCAGCGCAATTGACCATCACCGGCCCGATAAGCGATCAGCTTCTAGAAGGCGCGAGGTAAGCGTATCTCGCGGTAGGCGGGATCTTCGTTGCCGAATACCGGCCCGCCAAGGATGGCAAGCTTGAGGTCCTGCACATCCGCCTGATCAAAAACCAGGTTCTCCAGCTCACCCCACAGGCCCTTGCGGGACGACTGGTTAAAGCGTTGGTGCTGGGGCGTAATGTTGGTGAAATAGAAGGAATCCTTGTTTGCCTGCCTTGCCTCTTCAATATCGCCCCAGCAGAGATCCGCCCGGCGGGCGATATGCCCGCGATCAAGCCGGTTGTCCTTGTACAGCTCATCTCCAATCTGATATTTGCCGTCGATGCGCGGATCAAGCGCAAACCCTAGCCTGGGAAGCTTGACCATCCGCGAGCCATCAATATTCCAGGCCACATAGCGCGCCATGCGGCGGGCAGCGCTGAGGCACACCGAAAAATGGGTATAGGGGAGGGTCTGGCCGCGGCCGAAATTCACCGCGTCGCGCTTGAAGGCCGTTGAAAGCCCTGGTTCCGGAGCAGGTATTCCGAGAAAATCAGGATCATAGCCGTTTCGGACAACGGCCGTTTCAATAAAAGGCAAATTTTTCGCATCAGAATGAGGCGGCGTAAGCAAGAAGTCGAGCTTCTTCTGTACTGATGCCGGATAGCACGCGAGCGCGTACTCGTCCGGATTGCCGTCGGCGTTGCCGGCGAAGTGCAATCCCGCGAAGATATCGGTCGGCTTGCCATTCTCGGCGATAAGCCAGGCCGAGCCGGAATCGCCGCCCTTGCTGATACCGCCATCCGAGGAAGGATGAGCCGGATCGGGGCCGATTTCAAAGCCGCCGATCGCCTGCTCGCCCTTGGGAAGGCCATAATTGATACGCGCCATTACATCAATGCGGCGAACCTTGCCATAGGTCACCCCGGTGGTGCGCCCCGACTTGACGACCGGATCGCCGAGCTCGACTTGCGCCATGCGGGTAGGCATCACATCCAGCTCCAAAACCGAAGCGTCATACCCGCGCAGGCGGATTCCGGCAAGGGCGCAATCCCCAGCCGGCCCCAGATGACTGCGCAGGAGTTCGCCGGCCACGTTGCGGGCAGTGTTGTTGTCGTCGAAAGGCCCTGGTTGAACGATGGTGCCGCCGACCTGACCGGCATTCCCGTGCAGGACATGCCAGTTCGACAGAATGACGGGCATGCCGGTGGAGCGATCGTAGACAATCAAACCGATCGTCCCCGCCGTCCCCGCCAGATGAGAAACGCTGACGCCCGGACGGATGGGATCGATGCGTTCCCGGCGCGCATCCATTTGTTCCGGCTTGACGAGCTTGAACGAAGGATCATAAGAACGCTGTATTACGTCGGTGGGTATCATAACGCCTTCGATTTCGATAGCCTGCGGAATCGGCAGGCTACCGAGGGACTGTAGGGCGGATTCGCCCTTCGCTCCGACGGTGAATTGAATGCAAACGGGTCCATCCCCATTCTTCAAGCCAATGCCAACGGACGTGATATTGGGATCCTTGAGGTAGTCGGCGCCCTTTGCCCGTATGTGCCTGCGCAGGGCTTCTAGATCCGGCCCCGGCGATCCGCCTTTCTTGCGTGATGATTTAGCTTTGGCCATCCGGCGTTCTCCCATGATTATAACCTCCCTGTATTGAATACCCTCATTACGCCATCATCGCGGAACACTGCCCCCATTGGCAACCCCGAACTGTTCCATTTTGAATTTTGCGAATCACCCCTTATTCATGAACAATCGTCCGCCCCTGCATTGCCCGGCCGGAGACCCGGCGCAAGCTTGGTTATCTAATTTACTAAATAATATAAAATAGAAGAGTATATGCTGATGGCGATTATGGTGCGGTGGCGGCTGATAAGGTTGCAAAAGAACCAAATCCTCAGCGGAGGTATTTTCCGCCCATATTAGCGGGCGCCATAATATATCGGCAAGGCCGGCCGCGGCCAAGGTACTTTCAAGAGTATGGGCTGACCATTAGTAATATTCTGCCGTCTTTACCCTATATTCCCGCACGTGTCCCCGCAGCGAACCGCTATTAAAACGGGCTATCGCATCTTTAGATGGCGGACCGTGCTTTCAATTATTCCTTGGCGCTGTGCCGGCGGGTATGAATTCGCAGGATAACGTGCTATTTCAGGTAGATGTTGCTTTTATTTATGATAGACCGCACAATCATATGTTCAACTAACGTTCATTTATTACATAATATTTCTCTCAGCCCGCCTCTCAAGAAAGCGATATAAATCACATTTTAGAAAGTTAATAGCGTTACTTGTCTATTTTATAACGGGTTCATGCGCTAAATCACACTTTCAAATCTTCACTGTGGACAACAAAGGCGATTAAGTGGATTGTTCATATGTTCAAGTATATAACTTATGATCAAAAATCTTAACCTTTCATAAAGACGAGAGCGAAAACATGTACCGAAAGTTTATCACGCCCTTACCAGCGGCCACTCACTGGCCGGGTTCAAAAGGCTGCCGTAGGCCGCACGCCCTATATCACATTCTGCACGTTCTTCGCCATCCTGGTTTTGCCAGGATATATCGGGTAAACGGGACATTCTTGATGAATAAAGCGGATTGGAGGGTTCTATGCTAGACGGAATGATCAAACGGATTGGGCTGTCGCCAAAGCTTATGCTAGGTTATGCCGGCGTGCTGGTATTTATGATGGGCGAAGGATTGGAACAAGGATGGCTTTCACCCTATCTGATCAACAAAGGATTGACTATTCAGGAAGCCGCGCTGTTATTCAGTGTTTATGGTCTTTTTGCCGCCATCTCCGCCTGGTTTTCCGGTGTATTGGCGGAAATCTTTGGCGCGCGCCGGACCATGCTCACCGGGTTTATACTATTCATCATCGGTTCGGTCTTTTTTCTGTCGTTCGGCCTGCCCAGCAATAATCTTTCTATCATGATCCCCACTTACGCGCTGCGCGGTTTGGGATATCCGTTATTTGCCTATGGTTTCCTGGTATGGGTTGCCTATGAGGCGCCGCCGAAAAAATTGGGTTCGGCGGTGGGAATTTTCTGGTTCGTTTACAGCGGCGGGCTGAGCGTGCTGGGGGTACTTTACTCCAGTATTGTATTACCGTACCTGGGGGAGATTCACACTCTCTGGAGCGCGCTGGCATTCGTCGCGATCGGCGCGATGATTGCTTTATTGTTGAATCGGGGCGAGAGCCATGCCGGTAAAGACAGCCATCAGGAAAAAACGTCGATAAAGTATGTGCTCAAAGGCATCACCATCGCCTTTGAAAACCCGAAAATTGGCCTGGGAGGCATTGTCCGTACCATAAATACCTCGGCGGCCTATGGCTTTGTGGTATTTATGCCGATGTACATGATGGAGATCGGTTTTACCCGCGCCAATTGGTTACAAATGTATGCGGCTTTATGGACGATGAATATCATCTTCAATCTTATCTTCGGCATTATCAGCGATCGCCTGGGCTGGCGTAATGTCGTGATGTGGTTTGGCTGTGCCGGTTGTGCCATCACCACGCTGATGTTTTATTATATCCCGCATTTCCTGGGGCCAAACTATCTTCTCACCGTCATTTCCGCCGGATTATTCGGTATCTGCCTTGCGGCATTTGTTCCTCTGTCGGCCATTATGCCTTCACTGGCGCCGGAGAATAAAGGCGCGGCCATGTCGGTACTGAATCTGGGCGCCGGGCTGAGTACGTTTGTCGGTCCTGCCGTGGTGGGACTCTTTATCGGTAGCTTAGGCAGCGGCGGCGTTATCTGGATTTATACCGGCCTATACCTCTTTGCCGGCGCATTGATGAAATTTATTACCTTGCCAAAAGCGCTCCCGGAAACGACAAAAATTGTTTATACCACCGCCGAAAACAACGTCCGGCCGAGGGTGAACAATAATGAGGGAGGACTTATAGTCAACCAGCAATCTGAACACTAAATGGGTTGTCCCCCCCCCTTAAGTCACCGCCCCCTATTCATGAGGTAGCGGTGGCGGCATAGCATCCGGGCAGGCCTTTACATATCCCAGAATCGCGTCTTCAACCATATGGTCTGGATCGTTGATAATTCTATTCATTACGGCCTCGTCTTCTCTAAAGTAAGAAATTATTGAATGGTATAACCACCGCTGACAATCAACCATATGAACAACTATAAAACATATGAACAGTCAAATTATTGACAAAGACTGCCACGCCTACGGATAAATTTCGCTACACACCTCGAACCTTTTCTCCTGGTCGCTTAAAAATAGCGATATACCCCGCATAATGGCAATTTCTCTAAAAGAATGGCTCGCAAATGGCAAAAGAAACGATGTATCATAAGAACACATTATGAACATATGAACATATGAGAGAACGATATGAAAACCTCGATTGCCATCGGCTGTGACGACGCCGCCGTGGAACTTAAGCTTCTTTGAAGGAATTCCTTAAAACAAAGGAATAGAGGTGGTTGACTACAACATCCCCCAAGGAAGCGACTATCCGGATATCGCGTTTCAAGTCGCGCTGGCTATTAAGGAAGGCAAACATCAGCGCGGCATTCTGCTGTGCGGTACCGGCATCGGCATGAGCATCGTGGCGAATAAAGTCCCCGGTATCCGCGCCGCACAATGTTATGACACCTACTCCGCACAACGGGCCCGCAAGAGCAATAACGCGCAAATCATTACTCTCGGTGCGCGGGTAACCGGACCGGAACTGGCAAAAACCATCATCGAAGCCTGGCTGGAATCCGAGTTCGCCGGTGGCGGTTCAGCCCCCAAAGTAGAAAAAATCGGCTACTACGAACGCCTCGCCGGCCGGAACTGAAACCGCTGTGCAGAGGTACCCTAGTTTCATTTCTTTAGATTGAGTTAAGGAACTTCCAGATGAATCAATTAGACGCACTCAAGCAAATGACCGTCGTGGTTGCCGACAGCGGTGATATCGACTCTATCCGCCGGTTTGAACCCCAGGACGCCACAACCAACCCTTCCCTGATCCTGAAAGCCGCCGCGCTGTCTCAATACAAGCCCCTGATTATCGAAGCGCTGGATTACGCCCGCAAGCAGGGCGGCTGCAAGGAAACCCGGCTCATCAACGCCTGTGACAAGCTGGCGGTCAATATTGGTCTTGAAATTCTGAAAACCGTGCCCGGCCGTATCTCCACTGAAGTTGACGCCCGCATGTCGTTCGACCGCGGCATGTGCGTCGCCAAGGCCCGCAAGCTGATAGCCCTGTATCAGCAACAAGGCATCGATAAATCCCGCATCCTCATCAAGCTGGCTTCAACCTGGGAGGGCATCAGGGCGGCGGAAGTGCTGGAAAAGGAAGGCATCAATACCAATCTGACGCTATTGTTTTCCTTCGCCCAGGCTCGCGCCTGCGCCGAAGCGGGCGTATTTTTGATTTCACCGTTCGTCGGCCGTATCTATGACTGGCATCAGGCCAGGCAACCGGCCGCCGACTATGATCCCGAGCAGGATCCGGGGGTGAAATCGGTACGCGCTATCTATGACTACTACAAACGGCACCGCTACGAAACCGTGATCATGGGCGCCAGCTTTCGCCGCGTACAACAGGTTCTGGCGCTGGCCGGCTGCGATCGGCTGACCATTGCGCCGAACCTGCTGGCAGAACTCAGGCAAAGCGACCAGGGGTTTGAACGTAAGCTGATACCCAGCGCTGAAGCCGTTCTTCAACCTTCGCCGCTGACCGAGGCCGAGTTCCGCTGGCTGCATAATGAGGACGCCATGGCGGTGGAAAAGCTCGCTGAAGGTATCCGCCTGTTTGCTGTCGACCAGCGCAAGCTGGAAGACTTGCTGACCGCTGAACTGTAATTATCCCGGATAACATAGCTATGTTATCCCGCAAAAGGCTTGCCAACGCCATCCGCGCCCTTAGCATGGATGCGATACAAAAGGCCAAATCCGGTCATCCGGGCGCCACCATCCCTTGCCACGACCCCGAGTGCGGCCTTTAACCAGAGAAGCCGGTATTAGCACTCAGGCGGTCTGGTAGAAGACAACGCGCGGCGGGGATCAGTCAACCGGCGGATAGCCGCGGGGATCCTGCGCCGCGCTCAGTTCAGCAGGCCATTGCAGATAAGCATCGCCAGCATACCGCCGATGGCGGGGATAAAGGTCCGCCGGACAATCATAAACGGGGAACACTCGCCGGCCTTACTGACGGCGATAATGACGCCGGCCACCGGTGATATGGCCCGTCCCATCCCGGCCATAAGCTGCATCGGCAGAATCATGCGTACCGCGTTTTCGCCGAATTTGGCCGCAATGCCCGGCGCCAGGCCGGAAAACGAAAAAAACGCCGCCACGCCGGACCCGGTCAGGGCCGCGGTCACACACACCAGCAGCGCCATTACCACGGTCATGCTGGCAAAACCATAGCCGGCGGTCTGGACCGTATGGATGATAAAATCCACGGCGCCGATGATTTGCAGTCCCTGGGCAAACACATCCGCGCACACCAGCAAAGAAACGATACTGGCGAACATATTGCCCATGCCCTTGAAAAACACCTGCACGCCCCGGCATGCCGTTTTAACATCCCGTTTCACCAGCAGTTCGCAGAAAAAGGCCAGTAACGCCCCGATTATCATGGCGGTCACCACATCAATTTTGATACTGCTGACAATCAAGGGACTGAAAACCAGCACCAGCACCACCGGGAAAACCGGCAGCAGGGCATAAAAGCCCGGCACCCGCTCAACCGGCCCATCGGCGGGATGCTCCGGTTCCTGCTCGCCGGCCGCAAATCCCTCTTTGGCATCAAAATAGCGGGCGGTGAAAAAGATCAATATGGCCACGGTCAGCATAACGCCGACGGCAACCGGCAGCTGGTAATGGGCAAAATACACCGCCGCCTCCATATTGGCGTGCTTGGCCGCCAGGTTAGCGGTGCCCACCGCCGGGCCGAGATCCATAAAAGCCGACATCCCTATCATGGAAGCCGCGGCCGCTTTGCTGACCCCTAGGCGCACCAGAACCGGAAAAAAAGTCACCAGCAATAACATGGCGAGACCCGCGGCGCTGGAGATGGCGACGTGCAGCAATTGGGACAAAATATACCCTATGGACAAAATGACATAGGGCGCCTTTATCATTTGCAACGGCTTGATGCACAGATTCACCATGGCGTTGGAGGCTTTGATATGATCCATATAATCAGCGAATCCCCCGGCCGCCATGATGATCAACCCCACGCCGGCCACCTGGGTAGTCAATGATTCTTTGACAAAAGCGAAAATATCCCCGCCCACCCAGCCGATGGAAACCGCTTTGCCATATAAAATTGAGCGCTGCGGAAAAAATATCGCCGTCATCAACAACAGGCTCAATCCCGCCAGCAGCAGCACCGTTTGCGGCTGATAATTTTTAATAATGAACCAGGCGGCAAAGGCGGTAACAATCATCCCGATAATAAATCCGGCCATACTCTCCTCCTTTTATTCCGTGCCATCATTGGCGATGAAGTCTCGCAGCAGAGAATTGTAATAGCCGGGAGCCTGAAAATACGGCGCATGCGCCAATCCCGGCATTTTGATATGCCGGGTAAAAGCAACCCCCGCCAGCAGGTCGGCGGTCAGCCGCGGCTGAACCACCGGGTCTTTTTCCCCCGTCAGTATCAGCGTCGGTTGGGATATTTTCGGCAACAGCGGTCGGTTATCGGCAAGCTGTAGCATTCTCGAGGCGCGCCTGAGCCCTTCCGGATGGGTCTCGGCGGCGATATGAGCCGCATAGGACAGCACCTCGGCCGGGATATCAGGAAAGGGCAATAAATCACGGGCCCGGTTCCAGCCATAGGCCTCGGGGCCTATTTCCTGTAACTCCCGCAAACGCTTTTCCAGCTTTTCGGAGGCCGGCGCGTTTTCCGGCGCTCCGTATCCGGGATGCGTACAGGATAATACCAGACGCCGTATTTTCTCCGGATACCGCACCGCGTACCGGCTGGCAACCGTCCCGCCCATGGAGTGGCCCACCAGAGTTATTTTTTTATCGCCGTATCGCCCGATAAATTCATGTAATGCCAGGACATATGCATCGATATCCGCCGGCACCAGCGCGGATTCCCCATACCCCGGCGCATCCCATGCAGCGACATGATAAGCGCCGGACAGCCCGGCAAACTGGAATGCCCAGGCTTTTGAACTGCCCAACAGTCCGTGCAGGAAAATCACCACGTCGCCTTTGCCGCAGCATCGATACGATAGCATACCCTGGCTGGTGACCATTAATTGCTGTGGCGGACAGGCAGGAACCTCTTTACTTTCAATATTCATAATTAGAACCTTGTAATGTAAATTAGATAATAATTATCTTGAATTAATCCCGTAGTACTATGCTTAGACAATACAATAACCGGCAACACGCTGCCTGAGAGTACTGTATTATTAATAAAGTAAAAGCCGGAGCGCGTAAAAACATTTAAAGGCGTCGGCCTGATGGTCAATGGTTGGAATGAAATCGCGGTCAGCGCATATTATTTGTTGAATACATTAAATTCCTCAAATAAGGATTCCATCACCTGGAAATTATCTCCCAGCTCTTTACCTGTCACCTCTCCCATATAATTTACCAACGCTTCAATCAGAACGAAGCCGGCGCTTCGGCTGTTGAATAGCCCTTTATGCCGGCTTTCCGTAAGCAACACCACGCTGGCGAAATGGCTGAAGGGGTTAACCTCACGGTCGGTTATCACCACCGTATCTCCCCGATGCTGGTGAAACCATCGCACCAGGCGTGTGGTGACGCTTGAAAACCGGAAATAGGAAATGGCCAATAACACGTCGCCCCGGCGGGAATCCACCAGCTTATGGGGCAGATTACCGATATTGGCATCAAGCAACACGATATCTTTCTTGATATAGCGGCCCAACAAATAAAAATACTCCGCCAGTGCGTTAGCGCTCGCGCTGCCGATAACATAGAGCCTTTTTTCAGGGTCGCAAAGCAGTGCGATCGCCTTTTCAAGGTCCTGAGCATTCATTTTATTCAACGTATCAGTGATATTATCCGTGACGTCGGAGAAATGCCTTTGCACATAAGCCATGCCGCTTTGCAGATTATTTTCTTTATTAAACCGTTCTATAGGGAAATATTTCGGTAAAGCTCGGGTTTTATCGTGGCTTTTTAAAATCCTGAAAACCATTAAAACCGATTTTTATCATGAAACGGCCCAAGGTGGACTTTGCGATGTTTATTTCACTGCAGATATCAACCACTTTACTGTACGGAAGGGAAAGAAAGTGCTTGTCAAGATAATCGATGACGCGCCGATCGGTCGCAGTCAAATTATCCAATTGAGCGACACGTTGAAAGAATTCTGTTTTGTTCATGCCATTCTTCCCCGATGTAAATCCCTGAGATATTAATAACGCAACCCAAAAGTTATTAAAGGGGAATTAGGAATTCCCCTTTCAGAATGTGCGTCATCTCTCATTCCCAGGGTTCGGTCCGGTCCCTGGTGTCAGGATACATGTCCCCCCATCAGAAACTCTAATGGAATAATGGGGACACGCTGTAGCGGTGGGAGTAAAACATCTATATCAGAGGGTAAACACAGTGCGGCAGCGGCTGTCATCCTCATTCCAGGCATTTTCTACTTCGCTTAACGGACGCAAACGGAATGGAATGGAGAAATCGCTCTGTGCAGCGGCTTGCAGGAGTTCACCCACTGAAGCAACCAACTCTGCATTTGATACGCTACCCAGACCACTCCCCATTAAGGTCAACCCTGAAGAGCGCAGCAATTTGCTGTGCAATGAAATTTCTTGGCCGCTCAACGAGCCGATTTGCACAAAGCGCACCACCTTGTCGCCTCCGGCAACGGCAGACATCATGATATCCAGTGCGCTCTGTCCCCAGAGATAATCCAGTACCACATCGATACCCGCCTCCATCAATGCCGGCAGTTGCGCCGATAATTCATCCAGCGCAAGAGTGATATCCGCGCCTTGGGTACGGAGTTTTTCCAGCACTTCTTTATTACGTCCGGTTGCAATGATTTTACCGGCGCCCAAGTGACGGGCTATCCGCACTGCCAGGCTGCCGGATGTGCCGGTGGCACCATTAATCAGAACCGTTTCACCTTTGCGCAGCTGCGCCCGGCGCGTTAATCCCGTCCAAGATGACATACCGGGATTACCTATTGCGGCCGCCATTGAAAAGTCAAGCGTTCCCGGTAGCGGCACGATACTTTTGGCCGTAACCAGCGTCATCTGCGCCATACTGCCAAAGGGAGAACCAAATGCGAAAAAAAAGACCGGATCGCCGTTACCGAGATAACCGGCGCCATCGATCCCGGGTATAAACGGATATTGTATGTCGGAGCTGTAATGGGTACCCGCAGCCCGTGCTTTAGCCAACTGACTTATCGCGGCAGCTTTTACCTTGACCACCAGATGCTGTTCGTCAGCGAGTGGATCGCGGAAATCACCGTAGATCGGCGTTTCACCTTTCCCATTTACAATGGCTGCTTTCATTTTTATCACCTTCTCTTTATTAAATATAAGTGTATAATACACACATTAACCTGAACGGCGTCAATGAAAAAAGTGCAAAATACACATAAAATCGCAAATTTCGAAGAATTACATGATGATATGCTGGCTATCGTCGGTGCTTTTAACCGTCCGCAACGGGATGAAGTGATGATAAAAGAATCCGGTATTCATCTTGACCGCGCGTTGTTTCCACTTCTGGTGCTGATAAGCCGTTTTGGTCCAATGGGCGTTGGAGAGCTCGCCGACCGGGTAGGCCGTGATTACACCACGGTGAGCCGTCAGGTGGCAAAACTAGAGAAAACCGGTCTGGCGCGGCGACAAAAGAATGTAAAGGACAAACGGATCAATGAAGCCGCCATTACCGCAGAAGGGAAAAAGATGACCGATAAAATTGATGAAACGCGCGCACAAATTTATGGCAGCATCTTCCGGAACTGGCCAAATGATGAGAGCAGTGAACTGGAAAGACTGTTGAAAAAGTTTATAGCGGATTTCACCACGCTGGAGGGAAAAAAAACCGGTTGAATCGAGGGCAGCCCCCGGAATGTCCACGATCCCAAGGGCTGTCTATTTCGCCCAGTACGCTTACGCTTACAGTCAGGGCAAGGTTCTGTTTTCTTACTTGATATCGGTTGACTGCGACAGCTCCCGCCATTCGCCCGCGCTGCGGTGAAGCTCATCTGCCCGCGCCGCCAGCGTCTCGTAGGCGTTCGTTCCCGCCGCCCATCGCACCGGCGGCTTCTCATCCCCAGCGAGCCTGACCACGGCCCGGCCGAATTTAACCGGATCGCCATCCTGGTTGTGGTTCGCATTATCTAGAGCCTCGCGCTTGGCCCGGCTCGACTGTTGATAATCATCCACGACGAGATCGCCATAGCTCACCGAGGTGGACTCGAGGAAATCGGTGCGAAAAGGCCCCGGATGGATGCAGGTCGCCTTGATGCCGAAAGGTTCAAGTTCGATGCTCAGGGATTCGGACCAGCCCGAGACCGCAAACTTCGTCGCGCAATAGATGGATGCACCGTCAAATCCGGTGATACCGCAGGTGGAAGAGACGGTAATGACATGGCCGGAACGCTGCGCTCGCATTAAGGGCAGCACTGCTCGCGTGACATTGAACACGCCGAACACATTCGTCTCGAACTGTTTACGGATAAGTTCTGGCGACAGCTCTTCAAACGCGCCCAGTTGACCGTAGCCGGCGTTATTGACCAGAATGTCCAGTCGGCCAAACTGCCCAACCGCCGCGTTCACCGCCCTTTCCGCCGATGCATCGGACGTAACGTCCAACTGAACCGCAGACAACCGCGCGCCATATCCCTCCAGTGCGGCAAGTATTTGCCC
Organism: Sodalis ligni; assembly: GCF_016865525.2. Lineage (NCBI taxonomy): Bacteria > Pseudomonadati > Pseudomonadota > Gammaproteobacteria > Enterobacterales > Bruguierivoracaceae > Sodalis > Sodalis ligni. The sequence continues at coordinate 3,774,458 of NZ_CP075169.1, forward strand.
GGGCCGGCGAGCGGTGGCAACCACGTTGTGTCCGGCTTCCAATGCTGCACGCGCAATTTCGAGGCCGAGTCCGCGACTCGCACCCGTAATAAACCAAGTCTTCATTAACGTTTTCTCCCCGGTGACTGAAGCTGCGAATCGCAGCTCATGGGCCAGATACTAAAGCCTGCGCCGAAACCGGCAAAGACACGTTCCTTCCCATTCGCTGCCTGATTCTCTTGCTGCCGCCCTGCACAGGCCGTAGCCTGACAATTTAATGCGTACCAAAGGCCGGCTGGCGCAAAGGCTATAGACGGGAGAGGGATTGGACGGGATTTATTGCCCAATAGTATTGATCGCCCTATAATTTGTGGCGCCATCGCTTGTATCGGCACTTTCAGTGTGTTTCAGGAGATCCCGGCCATGCCCGCCCCGCCCATTCATTGTTCACGCCAAAGGCTGGCCGCCAGGATCCTGTCGCTGACTGCCGATACCGAAGTGCTGCCGACAGCAATTCCCCATGTCACCCTGTTCAGGCGACCGGGTCCGGTGGCGCCACAGGCGGTGGTCTATGAGCCGAGTCTTGCGATTATCGCCCAAGGTAAAAAAAGGACCCTTGTCGGGAACGAGACCTATATTCACGACGATGCCCATTTTTTGCTGACATCCATAGACCTCCCCACGATTGCGGAGGTGCTGGATGCCAGCAGGGGCGCGCCCTATCTCTCCATACTGCTGAAACTCGATTTGCAGGCGGTGCGCGAATTGATGGCAGAGATCGATACGCTCGAAGTCGATCCGACCCCGCAAGGCACCGGTCTGGCCATAGGCCCATCGACGGAGGCTTTGTTCGAAGATGCGGTTCGACTGCTTGAACTGCTGGACACACCGCAGGACATTCCTATCCTCGGGCGGCTTATTCTCAGGGGCATTTTTTATCGGGTTCTGACCAGCCCCGCCGGCGCTCGCCTTCGGCAGATTATCCATACCGGCACGCAAAGCCATCGTATCGCCAAGGCGGTCAATTGGTTAAGGGAAAACTATCTGCAGCCGCTTCGGGTTGAGGAGCTGGCAGCCGTGGCCAACATGGGGGTCTCCACGCTTCATCACCACTTTCGGTCCCTTACGGCTATGTCGCCTCTGCAATACCAAAAACAGCTGCGTTTGCATGAGGCGCGCCGACTCATGTTGAGTGAAGAACTCAATGTGAAGGCAGCGGCGATACGCGTGGGCTATGAGAGCACCACGCAGTTCGGCAGAGAGTATCGGCGCCAGTTCGGCGCGCCGCCCCTGGCTGACATCAAAGCGCTGCGAAGCAAAGACACAGCGTAATCATCGGCGGGACTAACGCCATGAAAGACGTTTTATTACGACCCTCGCTAAATGATGTGCCTGAGGATGAATTATGATGTGCCGCTCTGGAGGAGTTTACACCATGTCCTTATACGTTCATCTGTAAGATCGGCTTGGTTAACTTCATCAATCGCCAAGCCGACAAATTCCTTTTATTTTCCATCAATGATTTTTGTATTGAACTCATAACCGACAATAGGCCACCGGCCTATTACCTGAGCGCCCTGCTCGATTACTATATCATGCAATATTCCCATCGCATCCACAAACCATTCGGAATAACCCAATTGATCGCCCAAGCCAAAAAAAGCCACTGTCTTATGGGTGAAATCGAGTCCATCAATCTGTTTCCATGCATTTTGCCATGAGGACTGTATTTCACCGTAATCCCAGGTAGGAAGTCCAAATATAATGAAATCATAGTCCATTACAGTATTCAATTTTATATCTTCAATATCAAAGAGGTCTGCATTCTCAAAACCAGGACATTCCGATATTTTAGCGGCAACCCGTTCGGTATAACGCGTGGTACTGCCATAAACGATGCATGTCTTTAACATGGTTTCCTCATGAGAAAAATCGGTGCCGGTGTTATCCGGCACAGGTTTCGCCGGGTTATGCCACAACGGGTCTGGCGTCGGCTTTATCGTGCTGCGGGTCAACAATCGTCACCCAGATAACGGCAGCGGCGATGAGATCCAGCACGCTCAGAGCGATAAAAAACGGGGTATAGCCAATCTGGTGCACCAATAGTCCCATCACCAGGGTGAACAAGAGTTGGCCCAGCCAAGCGGCAGAGCCGGCCATGCCGCTTACGGTAGCGACCTGGTTCTTTTTGAACAGGTCAGAGGCCAGCGTCATGGCCATGGTGGAGAGCATTTGATGCGCAAACCCTCCCACACTGATTAGGGCAATCGCGGCATAGGCGTTCTGGACAAAACCCACGGCACAGAGCGACGTCATCAGTACCGCGCCGATGGTGAAACTGATACGGCGCGAATTGACCGTTGTAATGTTAAATTTGGTGATGAGTATGTTTGACAACATCCCGCCCGCAATGCAGCCGATATCCGCCGCCAGGAAAGGCAGCCAGGCAAACATGGCGATGTCTTTCAGCGGCAGATTTCTGACCTGGATCAGATAGAGCGGGAGCCAGAAGCTCAGCGTGGCCCACACCGGGTCGGAGAGAAAACGCGTTGTGGCAATACCCCAAAAATTACGCTTGCGCAGTAATTCTTTCAGTTTCGGGCGTTTCTCGCCATCCGCCTGCAGACTCGCCTCTTGACCGGAGTAAATGTACTCGCTCTCCGCCTCACCCAGCCAGCGGTGTTTTTCCGGCGGCCGATACAAATAAAGCCACAAGAAAGCAAAGATGATGCCCAACCCGCCGGTGATTAAAAATGCCGCCTGCCAGTGATAGGTAAGAATCGCCCAGACCACAATGGGCGGGGCCAGCATCGCCCCGAATGAAGTACCGATATTAAACAAGCCGCCCGCGATACCGCGCTCTTTGGAGGGGAACCATTCCGAGGCGGTTTTAATCCCGGCCGGGATGGCCGCGGCTTCGCTGAAGCCAAGCAGGCCACGACAAAATGCCAGGGTATGCCAGTTAAATGCTAATGCGTGCGCCATATTGGCAAATGACCATGCTATGGCAAAAATAAAAAACCCAACTCTTAATCCCAGCGTATCAAGAATATAGCCGCAAATAGGCTGGGCGGCAGTATATGCCATTTGGAATGACATAATTACCCATGAATATTCTTTTTCGCCGATATGCAATTCTTTAAAAATTGTGGATGCCGCCACCCCCAATGAGCTTCTGGCAAGATAATTGATGGCCGTGCCGAGCGCCACCATACCAATTATCCACCATCTCAGGCCTTTTACTTTCATTCTTTCACCTTTTTGGAAGACAGGAGTACAGTACATAATTTTCCTAAAGGAATTATGTATGTAAGATTATTCAATCTTAATTGCTGGAATAAATTTTACCGGTCAAGAAATCCGGCCAGTTTTTCTCAAAAACTATTTTTCTGATATCAATCATTTTTCTGAGTGGTTTTTTATTAATAACGAATGTGTCCTCCTTATAGCTTATCGTTAATTTGACATGTTTATCTTCTTCTCGCTCCGGCCTGAAACGCCATTCTTCACAAATTCCATGCCGGGTGTCAGGAACACATCCCCCGGCACTGTCCAGAATGATCCGCGCACCGCGACTGCCGCCCCCTTCCAGCACGTAGTGTTCCAACATAGTCAGCACCGCCGACGAAGCCAGCGCCAAATGGCGCCACATAAACAGTTCACTGACTTCAGCCGCATGACTTATGGATATACCGCCGGCATAGACTTTCCCTTTCAGAAGGTCTGCCTGCTCGCGAGCAGAGGAAATATCCGCGGCTGAACACAGAAAGCCCGCGTAATCGGACATCCGATTTTGTATATCATCACGGATGTCACGCAAGGACATCCCTCCGTCATTATTGATGGACTGCCGAATAACAGTATTTATCTGGCGGAGGGCCTCGCCGGCAAACGCCGCCGGGGTTTCCGGCGTCACCCGCTGGCCGGTGCCGGCGATGTAGCGGGCGGTTCGTACCGCGAAGACCTGTCCCGCATTGAGTGCCGCCCCGCCCGGACGCGTCACGCCATGAGTACCGGCCGCTTCCCCGACGGCATGACAGCCCGGCAAAGAGGACTGTCCCCAGATATCAACCTCTATGCCGCCATTCATGTGCTGATTGTTCATAGCGAGCTGAAGCGGTGCGGCGGCCAAATCATAGCCATGCATGCCATACAATGAGATGGCCAGGGGGTTCATCTGACGCAGACGCTCAATGGGCAAACCGGCCAGCGCGTCATTGCTTTCCAGATAGGTCCTGACATCCTCATCCAGTCGGCTCAAGTCAAAAGGCAGATCCACGGGCACGGGCTCTGGGTTACGCAGAAAATCCATGAACACCTTGCGACCCAGCGTTTGCTGTTTCGCTATGGCCATATCCACCAGGCTGGACCCGAAATCGAGCGTACGCGTAGCGTGGAAGGGCCACTGATATCCTTTGCGGAAGATATTCGAGGCCAGCTCCTGTGTAGTCCGGTAATATTCAGCCAGGAAATTATATTCCCTGCCCCTTTCGTCCGCTGAGTAGATATAAGGGATAACCTGAACATAGGTCCCCGACAGGTTCCATGGGAAAGCGGTTCGGGGAGTGCCGATGCCAAACTGGCTTTCGATAATATTGGCCAGGCTTATCCCCTCTTCGAGGGCCAGGCCCAGCGACCCAAAACATTTCTTCGGATAAACACTGTCCCGGTACATCTCACCCGGACCACCGGTGGCCAGTACGACATTGGGTGTGAGAATCACGGCGAGGCCGTAGGTGTTTTGGCTACGGGAACCGGTAGCGACCACCAGCCCCGCACAGCGTTCCGTACCGGTATCGTCATGGCGGCGCAGAAGCTTCAGTGCGGTCGCGCCGCTCAGCAAAGGAATGTTCAGTTGCCGGACTTCATCCAACAGCACTTTCACCATCAGACGAGAGGTTCTCGGACCACAGGAGGTGGCCCGGCCCGCCTCGTCATGGTCAGTCTGATAACGCAGGATCCCGCCGAGCTTATCCTCCGGCAGCTCCAGCCCGAGATACTGCAGACCCGCCAGGGTATGAATGGAGCCCACCGCTTCAACATAGGCGGTATCGGCATCCATGCCGCCTCCGCTGCCCAGAGCCTCGGCCAGTTTCAGAAAATTGTCCCCTTTGCCGGAGGTGGCCGCGGTAAAGAGGGTTTGTTTATCCGATCCTGAACAGGCAGAGGTCCCCATATAAAGTCCTGCTGTGGCGATCAGTACGTCAAGGCCGCGGCGTCTGAGCTCTACGGCGGCACGCAAGCCCGCCGCCCCCGTGCCAACCACCACGGCATCGGCACGGTAGACCGGATAGCTTTCACCGTCCTGTTCCAGAACGTCGTTGTATTCTGCGGTATTAAAACCTTTCGGGAAATTTACGCGGGTTAGCGCGTCGAGGATGTCTGCGCTGACGTGGCTCATATCACTCCTCCATCGCAGAAAACAGCCCGATATCCATTATCGCGGGGTTGCGAATAATGGGCTTAAATTTCATATAGGGCAGGATATCGCGCTCCATATTCACACCAGGGGCAATCTCAGCCAGTTCCACACCGTCGGGCGTCAGACGGAATACGGCGCGCTCGGTGATGTACAGCACTTTCTGCCCGGACTGGCGGGCATAATCGCCGCTGAAAGTGATCTTCTCAACGTTGCTCACCAGTTTTGGGATTTCACCCGCTTTCTCGATGGTGAGCCCCTCCGGCGTAACCGCTACTTTGCTGCCTTTGGCGTCAAAGGTACCGCAGAACACCACTTTCTTGGCGTTTTGAGCAATTTCCAGGAAACCGCCCGGGCCGATCAGGTTACCGTTCAGGTGCGAGACGTTGACGTTACCGTGTTGGTCCATTTCACCCATTCCCAAGAAGGTGACGTCAATACCGCCGCCGCTGTAAAAGTCAAACTGGTCCAGGGAGGAGACAATGGCATCGGCATTGCGGGCGCACCCGAACAGGGCATCATCCAACATCAGGCCGTTATGAACGCCCTGCTCGACGCTCAGCCAGAGTGATTTGTAGGGTATTCCCTCACGCAATGCAATCCCGGGTATTCCCCCCGGAATACCGAAACCGAAATTGGTAGATGCCCCGCTCAGCAGTTCCCGAGCGGCACGGCGGGCGATAAGACGGCGAACGGGATGCTGCACGAGGGCAATGCCCTCCCGGGAAGACAACCGTTTTTGCTGACCGCTGATGGACAGGTCATATCCCCCCAGATATGTCTGCTCCTGCTTCCGGTATTCCACCAGGCTGTCCACCAATACCCCGGGGATAAGGACATGACGGGGATTCAGGCTGCCCGGTTCCACCAGGTCGCGAACCTGCGCAAACACGTTTCCGCCGGAGTTGTGCGCAGCCAGCGCCATGGAATAAACATCCATATCAATGGCTTCTTCCTCCAGGCTGATGTTACCGTTCGGATCGGCATAGGTGCCGCGAACGACGGCGTAATCCACTTTAAACGGACGGTAGCGAAGTTTTGTCTCCCCATCGATTTCCACCAATTCCACCAATTCATCCTTGGTGATAGGGTTTGCTTTACCGCCGCCGTTCCGCGGATCAACATACGAACCGAGCCCCACATGAGTGAACAGTCCCGGACGGCCGGCGCCAATTTCACGCAGTAAAGCCTGAATAACTCCGCCCGGGAAGCAATACGCCTCGATGTCTTCATTTTTCACCAGCGCCTGCATGGCGGGTGACCAGGTAAAATGCCCGGCGATAACGCGTTTGAGCATGCCTTTATGGGCGAAGCGGTTTGAACCTTTATGGTCCCGATCGCCTATGCCCAGGGAGTGAACCAGCGTCAGGTTGCAAGGGTGGCCGGTATCCAGAAAGCGCTTTTCAATGGCTGCCAATAGATGGTCCGCTTCAACCATGCCGCCACCATTGCCGCTGATGGCAATGGTAGTATTGTCCTGAATCCGGGCAGCAATCTGCTGGGGTGTCGTTAACTTGTTCATATTGCCGGTCCCGATTAATTATCTGTAAAGGTGGGGATTGAGGTTTGCTTGCTGGCGAAAGCATCGGTCGCGCTCCGGCAGTCCACGGTAGCGGACATCAGTGCCGCCAATAATTGATGGTCAAATGAGGTATGTTTGTCGGTAATGCTATTCACCAGTTGCTTGATATGAGCAAGGGCCACCGGGCCACATTTTTTCACCTCTTCGATACGGGCCACCCGCCACGCGGGCACATTATCTTTTTCCACCACCGCATTAATCAGACCGGCTCTGGCCGCCTCCTCCGCCGTCAGACGTTTGCCGAGCAATAGCATTTCACGGGCAGTGGCCTGGGACACCGTGCTGAGGATGCGCTCAATTCCCATCCAGCCGGGGATCATGCCCAATGTCACTTCCGGTGTTGAGAATTTGGCGTGGGGCGGGAAATACGGATATCGCAGCAGAGGGCCAGTTCAAGTCCCCGCCGATGGCATGGCCGTTGATATTGGCCACGGTCAGTTTGGGCAGGTTACGCAGGCGATTGAATACTTCATTCCCCGCTTGATCCATTTTCTGCCCATATCCAGAGGCGAATAGGCCGACCAGGAAGTGATATCACCGCCGGCGCAAAAAAATTTGTCGCCTTTGGCCGTAACTTCCACCAGCCGTATATGTTTGCCTGATTCAATTTCAGAAAGAATAACGTCCAGCTCTTCAATGAGTTCTTCATTGATGGCATGGCATTTATCTTCCCGGTTCAGAATAATGGCGCAATAATTATCGCTTTGTTGGAACTCAATGGTTCTATTACTCATAATAAATATCCTTAGCAATGCTCGGAAATTCTTTCGACGCTGACATCCAGAATCCGGCTTTGATTTTTCTTCCACCAGTTATTGGCGGAAAATATTTCCAGTTCAACCAGACCATCAAATCCGGCAGCTTCCACCTGCGCGCGTATCGCACGAATATCGATGACGCCATCTCCTGGCATGCCCCGGTCGCTCACCAGATCGGTAGTAGGAACCAGCCAATCAGAAACGTGAAACGCCAAAATGCGGTTGCCGGCGCGCGTTAATTGTTCTGCCAGATAAGGATCCCACCAGAGGTGATAGACATCGACAGCGACCCCAAGACGACATTCCCCATCGGGATCCAGTTCATCGCACCAGTCCAAGGCCTGGCGCAAGGTGCACAGGCAGGAACGATCCGCTGCTGTCATCGGGTGCAGCGGCTCCAGGGCGATGGGCACGCCGACATCCCTGGAGTGAGGGAGTAACTGACGGATACCCTCTTTGACCTGCCGATGCGCCTCTGCCAGATTTTTCGAACCGCTGGGCAATCCGCCGACGACCTGCATGTAGCAGTTCGCGCTCAGCTCTGCGGCGGTATCCAATGCCCGGCGGTTTTCGTCAACGGCCTGCAGGCGCTCGGCCAGGGTCGGCGCTGTGTAATAGGTGCTCCGGCACAGGCCGGATACCGACATATGGCAATTTTTCAGCCGGCGGGCGACATCCTGCACGTTGCGACCGTCCAGTTCACGCCGCCAGGGGGCGATCCCGCCGATGCCACGCTGTGCGCAGTCATCAATAATGGCTTCAAGAGGCGCCTGATAGCCCAGCGTTGCGGTATTGATGCTGTAGAGCGCCGGCTTTCCGGAAATATCTCTCATTTTTCGCACCTTGCTCAGAAATGAGGAACGCTTAAACCACCATCGATGGCGATCGGCACGCCACAGGTATAAGGCATTCTGCCTTCCGCCATTGCGCGCACGGCAGACGCGATATCCGCCGGATAACCCCAACGCCCTTGAGGCACCAGCCCTTTGGCAATCAGTTCGTCGTAATACGCCGTAGCAGGAAGGGTCATGTCGGTTTTGATAAGACCCGGACGGATTTCATAGACACCAATGTTGTCTTTGATCAGGCGCAAAGCGAACAGGCGGGCAGCGGTCGACACCGCCGTTTTCGCCATGGTGTATTCGCCGCGGTTGAGCGCCAGCATGACGGCATTGATGGAGCTGATGAAAATGATCGAACGGTAACCGTCAGGCAGCACACCCTGGGCGAGCAAGCGGCGGCTGAATGACTGGGTCAGAAAGAACGGCGCACGGGTATTCACGGCGAAATTTTCATCGAAGCTGTCTTGTTGCATATCAAGGAGGTCGCCGCGGCTTTTAACGGAGATCCCTGCATTGTTCACCAGACAGTCCAAACGGCCCCATTTGCCCTGGGCGGTATCCAGCAGTTCTTCGTGTACAGATACATCGGCGATATCCGCGCTGAAACAGGCCGCCTCAACGCCCGCAGCTTCGCACTCCACCTGTACCAGCTTGAGCTTTGCCACACTGTCCGTGTCCGGGCGATCGTTAATGAGCAGGTTAAAGCCTGCCGCCGCCAGTTCCAGCGCACACCCCTTACCAATACCCCGTGCCGCCCCGGTGATGATGACGACTGGTTTTCGCTTACCATTTTAACTCCTGAAGTTGGAACCACATGTACTTGAGCACATGATGAACTTGAAAGAAAAAAGATCAACCAACTAGTTGGTAAAATGTGAAAACGATCACGATCGCTCATAATTATATGAAAATAAGGTGTTTTTTATTTTCCCTGGCTCGGGTATTATCTCAAGGTCAATCCCGCCGTACTGGTGTATAGTGGAAACATTGACAGAACGTAATTTTAGCGTTGGAGTCAAGATGTACTTTAATACCGATTCAATAACCAATCTTAAGGACAAACTTTTATTATGTGCCATCAATGAATTTGCTGAGTATGGCTATGAGGGCGCAAGAATCGACAATATCGTTAACGCCGCGGACTGCAGTAAACAAACGCTCTACCACCATTACGGTAATAAAGAGAAACTTTTTATAGCGGTTATTGAATACAGCTGGAATGATATACGCACAAAAGAAATGGCCGTTACGTTAACGGCGGGCGATCCCGAAGGAAACTTGAGCAAACTTATCGATTTCACTTGGGATTATTACATACATAATATGTGGTTTTTGAAAATAGTTAATACTGAAAATCAAAATAAAGGTGAGCACTTAAAAAAATCACTCAAAATAAAAGAAATAAACAAAAACCATCTCAATATAATGGATCAAATAATCTTGGAAGGCAAGAAAATGAACATCTTCCGAGAAGATATCATCCCGGTTCATGTTAATATAAGCATTGCTGCATTAGGATTTTATTATTTAATCAATCAGCACACTCTTGGATTTATCTATAATATGGAAATGGCTTCCAAAGAAAACTTGGATTGTCGGCATAGTATAATTAAAGAGACGATTATCAGATGGGTGTCCGCCTAAGCGTAATAAAACCCCATGGCACCGCGCGTTGCGATGGGGATCTTGCATTTATCCCTAGGAAACCATAGCGTTTAGCGCGACAGGGCCAGGAGAGGAGATAACCTGAACGGGCGCCCGGTCCGCATTGGATTAGCCCTCGGTGCTAACGCCGTCGAGGGTAAGGCGCTCCATTCAGATGAGTTGCCCACCGGCGGGACGATCAGCGGCCGGTGCTCTTTTGCAGATGGCTTGGATAACGATCCCCCTGCACGGTGATGTTCGCCAGGGCGCTGTTAATGTCACGCAAATCGTCCGCGGTGAGTACCACCTCGACGGCTCCCAGATTTTCCTCCAGACGATGCAGTTTAGTGGTGCCGGGAATGGGTACAATCCACGGTTTTTGCGCCAGCAGCCAGGCAAGGGCGATTTGCGCGCGGGTTTTCTGCTTGCTTGCCGCCAGATCGCCAAGGAGCTTCACCAGGGTCTGGTTAGCGTCCCGCGCCTCCTGGCTAAAGCGGGGTAGGCCGGTGCGAAAATCATTACTGTCGAAGGCGGTATTCTTATCAATGGTGCCGGTAAGGAACCCTCTGCCGAGAGGACTGAAGGGGACAAAACCAATGCCGAGTTCTTCAAGGGTCGGCAGGATTTCCGTCTCAGGTTCCCGCCACCATAATGAGTATTCACTCTGTAACGCGGTTACCGGCTGAACGGCGTGGGCGCGGCGAATGGTCTGCGCGCCCGCTTCGGAAAGCCCGAAATGTTTTACCTTGCCTTCCTGGATCAACTGCCTGACCGTACCGGCGACGTCCTCAATGGGGACTTCCGGGTCCACCCGGTGTTGATAAAGCAGATCGATAACGTCGGTTTTGAGCCGCTTGAGCGATGCTTCCACCACCTGCCTGATATGATCCGGCCGGCTGTTCAGATGCTGTTTGCCGTCCGGGCTCGGCAGCACAAAACCGAACTTGGTGGCAATCACCACCCGATCGCGAAACGGCGCCAGTGCCTCTCCCACCACATCTTCATTGGTGTACGGACCGTAGACTTCCGCGGTATCAAAAAAAGTGACGCCATGCTCCACCGCGGCACGGATAAGCGCAATGGCTTCCTGCCGGTCCTTCGCCGGGCCGTAGGCATGGCTCAGGCCCATACAGCCCAGGCCTAAAGCCGACACTTCCAGTTTACCGTTGCCAAGCGTTCTTTTTTGCATTTTTTTTCTCCAGCAAGCATAGGTTGAACAGGACAGGCCAGCATGACGCCGGCCTGTTGTTTTTAATCGATTATCTGATGCGGATAATCAACGTTAGCAGACCGAAGCTCTGTACGGTAGCGTCCCTGGGAAAATGCCCTTATGAAAAAAATTCATTTATCAAACGCAGAGGGCTTGGGCAAACAAGTGCCTATGTGCACCCTCCCCAATGGAAAAATAAGGTTAGCGAAAGAAAAATATGGCCTATTACCGAACATTTTGCGGCACGATTCAGGCAGCCAGCCTATGCTTGGCAAGCTGCCTGATAGTATGGATAGACGTCGTGAAAAAATCCGGGTTAACCCTAAATTTTATCTTTACCATACGACGGGGAATATGGACCGTATAATATTCCTCCCGGCACGCCGGCGGTTAACATACGCGCACTGGTCATTCCGGCAATATCATGCCCTTTATCCATCAGATTGTTCGCCACTTGATTAATGGCGGCGCTAACCAGCATTCCCAACAAACTGCTGTTATTGCTGTCTTGCTCATTAGATGACGCGGTTGCCCCGCCGGACCAGAGCTGTTTCCCGGTGCGTAAATCCACCAGTCTTGCCGTAGCCGTTACGCGCGTTTCGCTGGATACCACGATATATTTGGTGCCGTAGTCGGTCACATCCACATACAGCACGGTATCGGCGCCAAAAATCTGATGTAACTTGGCCACGCTGACGGCGCGGATATCCTGCGGCGTCGTCATGCCATGCTGCTTAAAGGTCTCCTCCACCACCGCAACCGGCAACACATAATAACCGGCCTCAGCCAGCGGAAGCGTCATTTGAGAAAGCATGCTGTGGCTGGCATTCACATCCAAGGACTGGCTTACCGGCGGCAACACCAGAATTGATCTTGGCTTGCTCTGCTTAAACCCAGTGTAATCACGGGGTATCGGTTTTGCACAACCAGTCAACGCCAGGGTAAAAACCAGGCTGATGAAGACTAAAAGACGATTCATTTCGTCTCTCCTTTATTTTTGCTCAGCAGTAGATCCATAAAGGGTGCTGATTCAGGAAATAGCGCTTTTTCATGATTAAATTCTTGAAAAGCCAGGTCGGTACGACCGGTATTGGCATAAAGCAGGCCAAGATGGGCATGTACTCCGGGCGGGACCTTTTTTGCGGAGGCACGGCTTTTTTCCAGGGAGGCATTCAACGCTGCGATCTGTTCATCGGGACTGGTTTTCCCACTTTGGTAATAGTGATACACCGTTGTCTGATAATTATCCCAATGATATATTTTTTTCGGTGCGGTGGCGCAACCCGCCAGGGTTATGACAACGCCTAAGATAATGCTTTTAGTTAATTTCGTCATTCAAATAACAATCTCTTAATTAATTGGCCGCCATGAACCGCTCTCGATACCTGAAACCAGATTATTGACGGCTTCGCGGATTGCCAGGTCCAACACTTTGTCATTTAACGTCGAGTCATGACTTGCCGTGCTGCCAAAACCAACGACTTCCCGGTTGGAAAGCTCAAACTCCCCCGCGCCCAGGGTGGAAAAAACAACTTCAGAGGTTTGTACGTTAACGATATTAAGAGCGACCTTGGCATAGGCAACTTGCGTTTTACCCCTGCCGAAAATACCCCAGAGTTGTTGATCGCCCACTTCCTTACGGCCAAACTCAGTGACATCCCCGGTCACCACATAAGCGGCTCCTTTCAGTGCCTGCGCCTGCCCTTTGATATTCGCTTCTGCTTTCAGCTCATCCATATTGGCGCGATCCAAAACGTTAAAACGCCTGGTTTGCTGTAAATGCGTTATCAAAATGGTTTTAGATTGATTGCCTAAATGGTCAATGCCGTCGGAGAAAATACCATTCATATAATTAGAACGATTATCAAATTTACCCACAGCTATAGGACTTCTCTGCCCTGATAAGGGTATTATATGAAGCGACTCGCTGCACTGTCCGTATCTGAGAGGACTCGGTGGCGCACCCCAGTAGCGCGGCTGTAATCAGCAGCGGATAAATAAAACCCTTGTTTGCCATTCTTTAACCTTTTTCCCTTGGATGATGTTACTCATTACACTTGATAGGTCAGTTAACAATCGTAATCAGCAGGCTTGACAGCCGGGCGAAATATCTCGCCGCAGGTTAAACATCGTGCGCCGGAGGGATGAAACAGCAGTTAAACAGTCATGTTTATGGTACCGCTCTTAGCCTTAATTACGGTCTCTGTTTACCTCGGGATGAGGATGATTTTCCTAACAAAAATGCTGGTCATGGATATTATCGTCCTCGCTCAAAGATAAACATTACCGGCTTTCACTCATTAGCCCATAGGGTGTAGATAAGAAAACCGCCAAAGGAGGACCCCTTATGCTTCTACCCACGGTCTGGTTAATGACAGCGGTGGAATGTGAAAAAATGTGATTTACGTCTAATTTCAATGTTTCCATTCTTGTATGGTAGCATTCAAGCGCTTATCTTTACATCAACAACCTTGCTTCCAGGTGTTTTCGGTACGCACTTCATTTTCAAGAAGGAGACATTATGGCTTGACTTGATATTAGCGTTAATAACAAAACTGATCTCTGTTATTGGAGCTTAGGTATTTTACCTTATCTTTAGAGGACATTTCTCATGATTGTCTTTTATTGATCAAAGGTTGATATTTTACGTCTATTATTTCCTCGTCTCGTTATGAATATCATTGGGTCGAAAAAATTGGATAAAACTATTTGCCTGACAATAAAGAGGTTTTAGAAATGGGAAAAGAAGAATTATCTTTACTCAGCCCTGAAGAAAATAGGCGTGAACCTGTGGCGAACACGAATGACACATTGAATTCTACAGGAAAGCGTCGCTTTTTCCCAAGGCACACCCATTATCGTGGTGGATGTTGGTAATAACGACATTAGCCATTTTGATGAACTCAATAGACAGAATTATATTGCCCACATTATTGCCCGCCATAATGAAAGATTTCAACCTGACGGAAATACAAGTCGGCTGGCTCAACTCGTTAAGCTTTTTCGGTACGCTGAGCGGCGCGGTTATTTTCGGAATATTTTCCGATTTTGTGGGAACCGGTCATAAACGCTGTTATAGCTGGACGGTGGCGGTCATTGTTGAAGTCGTATCCGGAGTGGCCACCGCATTTTGTAAAACCTTGGGCGCATTCCAGGCATTGCGGATTTTCATGGGAATGGGGACCGGCGGATCCGAACCCATCAATGTGGCATTATTAGGCGAATGGTGGCAAAAAGAGAACCGGGGCTTCGCCATCGGCGTCCACCATACCGGGTTCCCATTAGGCCAGTTTATCGGACCGGTACTGATTGCGGGGATTTTGGCTTTCGGTACCTGGCGTCAGGCATTTCTCTTCATTCCGCTCATCGGCCTATCCATTGTCTTTATACAATATTTCGTCGGGACGAAAAAAAATCATCAAAAGGTGATGCAATGGATTGCGGAAAATAAACTTACCCAGCCCATCGAGCCTGTTGCCGATGTAAAACGTGATAGTTTCAGAACGGCGTTGGGTAAATCCTTGTCTTGCCTGAAAAACCGCAACTGTCTGCTGGCGATTTCGTTAATTTTCGGTTTTACTTGGGCAGAAATGGGGATAGCCAACTTTCTTACCCTCCAACTGACGCGCGAAGTGGGCTTGCCGCTTTCCACCGCGGCCATCATTTCCGGCGCGTCGGGTCTTACCGGCTGGATCGGCCAGATTTTATGGGGCGGCTATTCTGATGTTAAAGGCCGTAAGAGCTCGCTGGGCATTATCATTTTTGGCTGGATGATTGCCACCGCCCTATGCATGTATATCCATTCCGCCGCATTTGGCTGGGGAATACTGATCTTCTGGGGATTGTTCAGAAACTCGCCTTATCCGGTCGCCTATGCCTTGCTGATAGATTCAGCGCCTAAAGCGGCCGCATCCAGCATGGGTTTAATGATTGGTTTGGCCGTCGGGATCGCGGGCATCCTGGTCGCCCCCGTGACCGGCTGGATTATCCGTGACTATGGCTTCAATGTGCATTATATGATTATCGTCGGCGTTCTGATCCTGTCCTGCTTGCCGCTTTTTTTCATTAAAGAAACCATTACCCATAAGAGCGCCTAAATGAATAATGAACTGTTGACCTTATTGCATCACTGCGAACTTATTGAACTGAATTATTTTTATGACTCCTCTATGCCCGTATGGCCAACCCATCCGAAGTTTATGCTGAACGACTGGGAAACCCATGCCGCAGGAGACGGAAATTATAATAACCTATTGCAAATGGGCGATCACTGCGGTACCCATGTTGACTCACCCTCGCATTTTATCCCCGCCGGGAACACCATCGAAAAAATCGATGTCCGTCAATTGATTGGCCGGGGCGTTAAAATAGACGTTTCCGGCTATCCCGCGGATACGGAAATTACCGTCGCCATGATCCAGTCTTGGGAAGCGAGAAATGGAGATATCCAGGCCGACGATATTGTATTATTCCGCACCGGCCATGATAAAAAATGGCAATCTCGGCCAAATCATAAATCCTTTTTATCGGGTTGGTCCGGTTTGTCTGGGGCGGGGGCGGAATACTTATTAGCAAAAGGGGTTAATGTCATCGGTTCTGACGCCATGTCGCTGGATGCCTGGTCAAATTCCACCTATCCCGCCCATCAGATTATTCTAGGATCCGGAAAACTTATCATGGAAAACCTGGCGAATCTGGACAAGGTTCCCGAGACGTTTATCTTTATAGCTTTACCCTTGAGAATAAAGGGAGGTTCGGCCTCCCCTGTCCGCGCCATTGCATTGATTTAAAGTTCAGACGGCGGTTTTGTCCTGCCGCCGCCGCAGGAAAACAAAATAGGGCGCGCCGATAAACGTCGCCAGCAGCCCCGCCGGGATCTGGTTCGGGAACATCACCATGCGGTCGCACCAGTCGGCCGCCAGCATCAGCGCGGCGCCGATAGGCCATCGCTGGCCACGAGAATATAACCGCAGGGGGGAAAATCTCAGCCGGGTCCGTCGCTGGCGGCCGCCAACAGCGGCACGATCAAATCGCTTATGGGCGTCGGGATACCGCGGGATCGGCCGCATCGCTGCACGACCCCGTTCCGGCAGTCCCACTCCAGAGGACGGCCGGCTTGCCGGTCGGCGAGAATGGAGGTGCCCAAGTCAGGCGGGGAGCGATGGAATTTATCGACTATCTCCTGCGCCACGTCGTCCCCCAGCGTGGCGCCCTCCGCACGGGCAACCGCCAGACATTCCCGCAGGTAGGCCATAGACAGCGCGGTAATATCGGCCCGGGCGAACATGCCGGAACGGCGGCCGGTCAGCACCATTAAACCCGCCGCCGCGTTCTGTAAAAGCTTTCGCCACGCAACCGACGTGAAATCCGCCGCGACATCAACCGTGCATCTCGTACCGCGCAACGCCTCGAGCACCACGCCGGTGGCCGGCGTGTCCGGCAAGGTGAGGCGCGCCTCGGCGCGCAGCCACACCGATGCGTCCGGTTCACGTTGAGCGGGGAACCACACCACCGAGGGCAGCACCGGGCCGCCGGACAGGTAGGGCGCGAACTGCGTTTTCTGCTCAACGCCGTTTTGCAGCACGCAGACAACCGTCTTCGCACCGCACAGTGCGGAAAGCCACGGCGCCGCCGCCTCTGTTTGTGTCACCTTGACCGCGACGAAAACCAGGTCGAACGGGTGTTTGATCTCGGCCGGATCGCTTAGCACGGGCCCCGGGACAACGATACGACCGCCATCGAAGCGCAGCTCCAGGCGCTGGTGCGCCGTGCGGCCGCAAATCGTCGGCGTACGCCCCGCCTCATGCAGCGCTGCCGCCACGGTGGTGCCTATTGCCCCCGGCCCCACCAGGGCGACGGTTGGATATTCTGACATCACTTTATCCTCTTGTTCTGATAGTCATTTGCTGCCCTGACCGCCATGCGGCTCGGGCCAGCCCTCGATATTCAATAGCTTCACACAACAGCGGTCAGCCGATGAGGATCGTGCCGATGGCAATCACCGCGCACGCCAGCATCTTTCGAACCGTCAACGTCTCCCCCAGGTAAAAATAACCGATCAACGCTGCAAACAATACGCTGGTTTCGCGCAATGCCGACACCGCGCCCATGGGCGCGCCGGACATGGCATAGATGATGATGCCATAGGCCAGAAGAGAGAGCAGCCCGCCGATGAAGGCCATGATAAATCCGGGCCGCCAGGTCAATAAACTGCGCGCGCCGCGCAGGCCGATGTATACCGATGGCATCAAGATGCCCCACAAGGCGCACATCCAGACCGTATAGGTTATGGGCGCGCCGGACAGACGTACGCCGATGCCGTCCGTGACGCTGTAAGCGGCAATGAAACAGCCGGTTCCCAAGGCATAGGGCAGGCTGGGAACCGCAAGCCTGCGTTCTTTGAAGGCCAAGGAAACAATGCCGACCGATACCAGAACAATGCCAAGCAGGGCGCCCATCCCTACCCTCTCGCCGGCGAAAACAGATGCCGCGAGGGTGATTAAAATGGGGGAAGAACCCCGCGCAATCGGATAGGTTTGCCCGAGGTCTCCCGCCTGATAGCTCCTGACCAGAAACAGGTTATAGCCAACGTGCAGCACCGCTGAAACTACCGCATACCTCCAGCCGGCTTTTGCCAAAGGCGCCAGAAACAGGGCTATGGCGACGCTTACGATGGCCACCGCCAGACACATGATCGTCATCGACCAAAGTCTGTCGGCCCCGCCGCGCAGCAGCGCATTCCAGCCGGCATGCAACAGCGCCGCAAAAAGCGTCAGTAAAATGATATCAAAAGGCATACGCCATACTAAGCAGCCCGGCGCTGTTGTTAAAGCGAAGTCTCTTCATTTCAGCATGAGCAATTACTCATGCATTATCGATAGTCTTGCCGGGCCTTGCTTGATTCCGTCTGAAGCCATTGACGAAAGCTGATGATGTGGGACTGGGATTCGATGCCTTTCGGACAGACAAAATAGTAGGCGACCGGAGAAGGGAACGGCACGTCAAACAGCCTGACCAGGCTGCCGTCGCCGATCTCGGCTTCCACATGCCCGCTTCGCGCCAGCGCGATTCCCTGGCCCAACAGCGCCGCCTCGATAGTCATGTTGGTGTCGGCGAATCTGACGCTTTCCTTGAGGGCGGTGATGCCGACGCCTACTTGCCCAAACCAAACCTCCCATTTCGGCACCAGATCCGCGCCGTCACGCGTAAGCAGCGGGTAGCGCAGGAGTTCGGCGGGTTTGCCCGGCGCGCCGAAGCGACGCAGGAAATCAGGACTGGCAACCGGGAAAATCTGCTCCCTGAACATGAATTCCGAATACAGGGCCGGATAATTCCCGCTGCCGAAACGGATCGCGACGTCCGACTCCGCGCTTGAAAAATGAATGGCCTGGTCAGTGGTTTCCAACGTGACCAGAATTTCCGGGTGCTGCCGGGACAGGCCCGGTAATCTGGGCAGCAGCCATTTCAGCGCGAAGGAGTAGGTCGTACTGACCCTAAGCCGGACCCTGCCCTTTTGCTCTCTCAAATCAGTGAGCGTCGCCTCCAGAGTCATGAAGAATTCACGCACGATAGGCGCGAGGGCCGCGCCGGCAGGCGTCAGGCTCAATGACTTGCCGCGCTGGAATAACTGCAGCCCCCAAAGCTCTTCGAGATTTTTCAGCTGATGGCTGACCGCGCTTTGGGTGATATGCAGTTCTTCTGCAGCGGCGGTGAATGTGGCGTGCCGTGTCGCAACCTCAAAGGCGCGCAGCGTGGCGGTGGGCGGCAGGTCTCTCATAATCGTGTTTCCTGGTGCGAGATTCGAAAATCAGCTTTATGAACAGAAACTCATGATAGAGCATTATAACCCTGCGCCGATAGATGCCGATGTCTTGGCGCCTTTAACCCCTTGCCGTCAATGGCATCGCTCAGTCCGCCGGGACCCCCACCATGCCCTCTTTAAAATGCAGCCGCTGCGTCAGGCAAATGGACAATGTTCAAAATGGTATCGAAGGACGCGGAAACCTGGCCGTCCTCGATTGTTGATAGGGTTGAAATGGACAACCCGCTTTTTTCCGCCAACTGTTCCAGCGTCCAGGCGCGTTCCTGGCGCATGGTTTTCATTCTCGCGCCAAAATCGAGCTCATTGGGCATCCCGGTTGCATCGTCTTGTTTGTTCCTCGCCATTCCTGCGCGGTGATGGCGATGTTTAATCATTGTGTGCTGCGCAATGCGCAGTATGATGGCGAGATATTGCCCATTGACGCTCGCGGCGCATTTATCTAACGGTCACGTCCGGGCCGCCGCCGCTGAGCTCCGCCCGCATAATCAGTTTCCCCTGTAATAGCAGGATAACCGTACGCGCCAGCAGCAGGCCGATAATGGCATTGCTAAACAGGAACAGCGGCAAGGCGATGGCGTTGAACAGGCCGTCATTGCCGCCATGGCCGAGGCGCAGCGCGGTGTTTGCCAGTGCGGAGAAGCCGAAGGAGAAACTCCAGAAAGAAACGTTGAACGGCTGCGCCGCATACCAGGGAATCAATCGCAGCATAAACAGCAGTTGCAGTAGGCCGTAGCCGAACAGCATTTTGGCGAAGACATCGGTCTGGCCGCCGTCAACGCTCAAATAGGCGCTGCAGGCCACCAGCGCCGGCGCCAGCTGGATGCCCAGCGAGGGCCGCACTGCCGGCGGCAGCTCGCCGGCAGTGCGCATCCGCTGCAGTATGACCGGTTCAAGGCTTAACCATGAGAACACCCCGGCGCCTAAAAACAGAAATCCCAGATCGTGATAACCCAATGCGCCGCACGCCATGGCGCTGATAAAGTTATTGGCCACCGTCGGCAGATAGAGGCCGGGGGTGGTGGCGGTTTCCGGGTGGTCGCCGCGCCATAGCCCGGCGGTTTTCCAGGCGGCGTACAGCAACTGCAAAGAAGCGCCGAAGAGGAACAGTCCCACCGCCAGCGGCCGCAGATAAGGCGCTGCCCCGATGGAGACCAGCATGGTCGTGGCCGGAAACAAACTGACGTAGCTGCTCATCAGGGGATGGTGAATCTCCGCCAAAATCGTATGGGGATACTTCACCAGTCTGGTGATGAAGGTCAGCGACAGCGCCAGCCAAATCAACGTCGCCAACGCCACCAGCGCTTCGCCGATGGCCGCACTGACCGGCCAGATGGTCGCCGCATAGCGCCAGGCAAAGCCCATGCCGATGATGCCCAGCACCATGCCGAAATAGCCGGCGGGAAGGTTGATAATTTGGTTTTTTTTATGCATTTTGTTTAACTATTAAAATGTATTTTAAATGCATCTTATCCATTTTCCACCGATTTCACCATAACCGAAAGATGACCTGCGTCATGGTTTCGCGCGTTTTTTCGCCCATGGATTACTTCGCATAACGACCTCGCCGCCGTACTCGGCCGTAACCGGAAAGTCATATTGAAAACAGCCTGGTCCGCGGAATGCCTCGGCAAATGAGGGTCAAAGCCGGCCCTGCCGGCAAAACCTTTTCTTGACAAGATAGATTCCGATGATCATATAATTTAGATTATAATCATAATCTAAATAAAACCAGGTTCATCTAGCCAAAAAAAGGAAAAACCATGGAACTGTTAAAGAATAAAGTCGTGCTGGTCACCGGCGGCACCTCGGGTATCGGCCGGGCGAGCGCTATCCTGTTCGCCCGCGAAGGGGCAAAGGTAGCCCTCACCGGCCGGCAGGAACAGGCCGGACGCGACGTGGTGGCGGAAATAGAACACGCCGGCGGCAGCGCGCTGTTTATCCAGGCCGATCTTAACCAAACCGATGCCATCCCGGAGATAATCGCTCGGGTGGTGGACGAATACGGCAGGCTGGACTGCGCGTTCAATAACGCCGGCGTGTCCGGCGGCGGCCCCATCGAAACCCTGAATGAAGCCGTGTGGGATAACGTGGTGGACACCAACCTCAAGGCCGCCTTTTTCTGCCTGCAGGCAGAAGTGGCGCAAATGAAACGCCAAGGCCACGGCGGCGCCATTCTTTTTAACGGATCGGTACTGGCGAAGATAGCCCAGCCGGGGACCTCCATATACAGCGCCAGCAAAGGCGGCATTGTCTCTCTGGCACAGGCGGCGGCGGTAGAGTTCGGACCGGTGGGTATCCGCGTGAATTCCATCAACCCGTCCATCACCCGCACCCCCATGACCCTCTCACGCATCAGCACCGATGAACAGGGCCATGAATCCCACCCGTTCGGCGCGGGCATCCCCCTGGGCCGGCTGGCGGAACCGGAAGAAATGGCCGAAGCGGCGCTGTTCCTGCTGTCCGACCGGTCCTCATACGTCACCGGCCAGGCGCTGGTGGTGGACGGCGGGCAGAGCGCGGTGTGATGAGGCGCCGGCCATCCCGCACCGGTTATGGGTTTAGCCGTTCGCAGGCAAAGAGAAACAGAATGTGCCGTGGTGGGTGAAAACAGACGTCGGCAGGCGTCTGTTTATGCATTCGCCGCGTCGCGGGGGAGGCCAGCGTCCCGCCCGGCCTCGGCGATCAGGACATGATAAGACCACCGTCGATATTGATGGTTTGCCCGGTCAGATATCGGGCGTCATCGGACGCCAAAAACGCCACCAGCCCGGCCACATCCTCCGGCTGTCCCGCCCGTTTCAGGGGGATGCCCTGCACCCATTCAGCCATGAGTTCGCCCTTGCCGTAACGTTTTTCATCACTGCTGAGGAATTCGCCCCAGACCCGGTCGTTATAGTCCCACATTTCGCTTTCGATAATGCCGGGGCAGAACGCATTCACCGTAATATTGTGCGGGGCCAGCTCGTGGGCCATGCTTTGGGTAATACCGATAACGCCCATTTTGCTGGCGGCGTAATGGGGCGTGTAGATAAAGCCCTGCCGCCCTTGGCCGGAGGAGGTATTGATCAGGCATCCGGCCTGTTGTTTCACCATGATTTTTGCCGCTTCGCGGCAGCATAGCCATACGCCGGTGGTGTTTACCGCCAGAACCCGCTCAAAATCGCTCTTCGGCATCGAGTCAAAATAATCGATGGTAATGACCCCCGCGTTCTGGATCGACACGTCCACCGCGCCGAACCTGGCCAACGCCTGCCGGTACAGATCCTGCACCTGCGTCTCATCGGTGACATCAACCTGCAAGGGTAAAATTTCCGCACCGTATTGTTGCCGCAACCGGTCGGCGGTGGCGAATATCCGTTCGGCGTTCGATACCATGACCAGATTCGCGCCGTCGCGGGCGAAACGTTCGGCGATGCCTGCGCCGATACCGCGACAGGCGCCGGTAATAACCACGGTTTTACCACTGAAATCTCGTTTCATCACTTCATCTCCACGTTATTTGAGGTTACATCCATCCCCCGCGTGACCTGCGGCCGCCACAGCGTTCGTTCTACGGCGGTTTGCCAATTCCGCCAAGATTCTTGTAACCGTGCATGCCGGTCCGCATCGGGTGTAAAAATATCGTGTTGCGGCAGTAAAGGCGCCAATGCCCCATCGTCCAGACCGTCCAGCGCCTTGCGCGCCAGCAATCCCGCGCCAATAGCCGAAAGTTCAGGCGTGTTGCTGCACGCGGCCACGTTATCCCCGCCGACCTGCCCAATCACCTCGCGCATCACCGCCAGCGATTGCGCGATAAGCGCCTCGCCGCGCTGTTCAACCCAGCCGGCCTGGGGCGTCTGTACGCTCAGCGGGCGCGAGGACTGGCACAACACCTGCCCGTGGGCATCAATGGCCACCGCTTTGGCGTTGCTGGTGCCTTCATCCAGCGCCACGATAATCCTGCGATGATCAGCCATGACTCACCTCAGAGATCGGTTGTTGCGCCGCCTGCTGCTTTTTTTCATGACGCCGCATCAGCGTGACCTTGCTTTGCAGGCGTTGCTGGAACTGGTCGATAACCACGGCGGTAACGATCACCAACCCCTTGATCACCATTTGCCAGAATTCGCTGACGCCCATCATGACCAGCCCATCGGCGAGGAACACAATGACAAAAGCGCCGATAAGGGAGCCGAATACCCGCCCGCGCCCGCCGGATAACGCCGTGCCCCCAAGCACCGTGGCGCCGATGGCGTCCATCTCGAACATATTACCGGTCATCGGATGGGCGGTCTGCAACTGGGAGGCCACCACCAGCCCTACCAGCGCCGCGCACAGACCCGAGAAGGCATAGACGAAAATCTTTACTTTTATAATCGGCACACCGGCCAGGCGCGCGGCCGGTTCATTGCCGCCGATGGCGTAGATATAACGGCCCAGCGGCGTTTTTTTCGTCAGATAAATACCCAGCAAGACGATGGCTATCATCAGCCAAATCGGGTTATATACGCCCAGCACGGTGCCGGAGCCCAGGGTGGCGAACCCGGTATTGCCCAACGGTGCCAGTCCGGAAAGGTTGGGGAAGGTTTTACCGTCATTGGTCAGCAGCGCCGCGCCGCGCGCCACATACATCATGCCCAGGGTGCAAATAAAGGGCGCGACGCCCAGCCGGGTAATGACCAGGCCGTTAATGGCTCCGATGGCAGTACCGGCGACGGCTACCACGACAATCACCTCCATCACGTTCAAAAATAGCAGGTTGTCGCCCCACAGCGGCACGCCGAGGGTGAGCAGCGCGCCGCTGACCATGCCGCAAATACCGGCCACCGCCCCCACCGACAGATCAATGCCGCCGGTCAGGATGACCAGAGTCATTCCCACCGCAAGTAAACCGGTGATGGCCACATGCTGGGTCATGATCAGCAGGTTGGAGGTGGTGATGAAATTCGGCACCATGGCGCTGAAAAAACCGATGACGATTAACAGGGCGATAAAAGTGCGCGCTTTGAGCAAGTACATATAGACAAGATATTTTTGGCTTTGCATAACCTTTCCTTAATCGTGAGGCGTCGAAGCACGGATCAACGTTTCCCGGTCTATCCCGGCACGCGGCAGGTCGGCGGTGATTTTACCGTCTGCCATCACTATCACCCGGTCCGCCAGTTGCATCACTTCGTCCAGCTCGGACGACGAGAACATAACGGCCAGCCCCTGTTGCGCCATGGCGCCGATCAGATGGTAGACATCGGTTTTCGCCCCCACGTCTATGCCCCGGGTGGGTTCATCAAGGAATACCACCAGCGGCTGGGTCATCAACGCTTTTCCCAGCACCACTTTTTGCTGGTTGCCCCGCTGAGGAAGTTACCGACAAATCGACATCGCTGACTTTGATTGCCAGCTTGTCAATCATCTGCCGGACCGAACCCGATTCCTTTTCGGCGCGGATCGGCAGCAGGGTTTGCCAAAAGCGTTTACTGCACAGACTGGAGAGCGTCATATTGGCTTTGATCGACAACAGCTGGACCAGTCCTTCCGCCTGCCGATCCTCCGGCACCAGCGCCATGCCCCGTTCCAGACGATGACGAAAGGAACATTGCTCGACGCGCCGGCCGCTAAGGGTTATTTCGCCGGCATCCTGTTTGAGCAGGCCGAGCAGGGTCTTGAACAGTTCGGTACGACCGGCGCCCAGCAAGCCATATACGCCTACCACTTCGCCCCGCTGCAATGTTAAATTGACGTCATTGAGCGCGTAGCCGCCGTTTTGATGCAACATCGTCAATCCTTGGGCACGCAGGACCTCCTCCCCTTTGACCGCGGGACAATAATCAAAATGCTTTGCCTTCTCCCCCACCATACTGGAGATGATCCACGGGATACTGGCTTGCGCAACCGCCCGCTCGTCGACAAATTTGCCATCGCGAAATACCGTAATATGATCGCCGATGGCCATCAGCTCCTCCAGCCGGTGGGAAATATAGATAATGGTGACGCCACGATGTTTAAGCTGCCCGATGACATTAAAGAGTATTTTCACCTCGGACTGGCTCAGCGCCGACGTCGGCTCATCCATAATCAATACCCGCGTGTCCTTGGATAGCGCGCGGGCGATTTCCACCAGTTGCTGATGACCGATGGCCAGTTCATCCAGCGGCGTCATCGGGTCTATATCCAGTTCCAGGCGATCGAGCAATGCTTTCGCCAACTGATACTGGTATGCCACGTTGATGAGGCCGTGCTGGAAAAATTCATTACCGATAAAAATGTTGTCCATCACCGTCATATTGGGGAACAGGTTCAGTTCCTGGAAAATAATGCTGATGCCCAGCTTTTCCGCCTGCTGCGTAGACCCCAGAGACACCGTTTCGCCATCGAGCAGGATCAGCCCGCTGGTAGGCGTTTCCACGCCGGCCAGCATTTTCATCATGGTGGATTTGCCGGCGCCATTTTCGCCGATCAACACGTTGACCTGGTTGCGATACACTCGATAGTCGACGTTATCCAGCGCAACAACGCCCGGATATAACCGCGAGACGCCGCGGGTTTCAATGATCACCGGCGTCCCTCGCCGCAGTGCAGCCCACGACGTAACCCGTTCATTAACGGGACGGGATGGTGGTTCGGCGGCGGTAATAGGTGGCTTTGCCATGGCGTTCTCCTTACGGCGTGATTTTGGCCGGGGTGATCAGCAACGGCGGCTGAGGGGTATCAAAAGCGCTGAACGCCCCATATACCGTGACTTTGCCGCCGACGGCAAACGTCCGTTGCGCAAAAGAGCCGATCGCCCGCTGATTGATCGCTTTACCGAAATCACCGAACAGATTCTGATCGTTAAAGTCGGCATAGCTCAGGCCGCGATAGCTATCGCGCAAATCGGTGCCGCGAAAGGTCGGTCCAATCTGCACCTTGACGTCTCCCACGCTTGCATCGTCGCTCTTTATCACGATCTGGCCATTACGGGATGTGGTATTGACTTCAGTGATGGTTCCGGTCACCGAGACGGTAAATACGCAGGGGTTTTCTTCCTGGCTGCGATAGCCGTACTGTTGACAGGCGGTATCAAAATCCTTGGCCTGGCCGATTTGGGTAAGCAAGGTGCCCAGGGGTTTGGCCGAGGCGACCACCTGCGGAGCGATTTTCTGGTCGAATAGCTGCGCCGCTTTGGCCATATTGGCATTCGGCGGATTTTTCAGGTCCGCCAATTGCTTCTCCGACACAATCCGGCAGCCGGATAACAGCAGAGACGCCATTACCGCCCATATGACGCGAGTAGACATGAAGGGTTCTCCTTACGCGCCCCCGTTCAGCCCGGGGACGCCGCTGACGCCGGTTGTTACTGCTGATAATGGAAATTGTTCACTTTATCGGCGTTGTTCTTTTTGATCAAAATGCCCCGGAACATGATGCGTTCTTTGCCGGTATAGCTGCCTTTTTGTAAATATTGATCCAGTATTTCAACACCTTGGGATGCAATGGCCTGTGCCTGCAACATGACGCTGGCGTAGAGGTCCCCGGCCTTGATGGCATCCCGTTCATCATTGCTGCCGTCAATCCCCACCACCGTGACATCGCTGCGCCCCGCGGCTTTTAACGCCGCTATGGCGCCCAGAGCCACCGGACCGTTACCGTTAATCACGCCCTTAATATCCGGATGGGCCTGCAGAATGCTGTCCATGATGCGTTTGCCATCAAGCAGATTGCCTTTGGCATCCTGGCGGGCAATCATTTTCATATCCGGGTATTGGTCAATGACGTTATGAAATGATTTCGAACGGGTCACGCAGTTGTTATCTGCGAGATTACAGGTCAATTCGGCATAGCTGCCTTTCTCGCCCATTTTCTCAACGAATTCGTTGGCCACGTCGGAACCCGCCTGAAAGTTGTTGTGGGTGATTTGCGCCAGCGCCACCCCGTCCACCGGGATTTCACGGTTGATAAGCACCACCGGCACCCCCGCGTCTTTGGCCTGCTTCACCGCCGCCACGCTGGCCTGCGAGTCGGCGTTATCCAGCACGATGCCCTGCACCTTGCGGCCGATAACCAGGCTTATCAGCTCGCCCTGACGTCTGACATCTTCACCGTGCGACAATACCAGGGTTTTGTAACCCATCGACTGGGCTTTGGCTTCAGCGCCTTTGGCTTCGGCGGAGTAGTAAGGATTATCCAGGGAGTTGACCAGGATGGCGATGGTGCCTTTCTCGGCGGCAAGGGCGTACGGCAGGTAACAACTGGCGAGCAGGGCTAACAAGGTAAGATGTTTTTTCATAATATGTTCTCTCGTGGTTATTGTTATTTATCGTAGGTACAACGATCGTAGGTACAACGGGCGGATACTCTTTATTACCGGGATTCGTACCGCGGCGGACCAGCTACCAGATGGTAAAGCCACCGTCGATCATCAGGTCCGCGCCGGTGATCATGTCGCTACCATTGCTGGCGAAGAAGACGATCGCGGCGGCGATTTCGTCGGTGTAGGCAAAGCGTCCCAGGGGGATCAGCTTCTTCATCTCCTCCCCCTTCTCTCCCTGCCAGGCTTTCTCGCCCATGGGAGTCAACACGACGGTGGGGGACAGGGTATTCACGTTGATACGGTGGGCCGCCCACTCTTTTGCCATCACTTTGGTCATGCCCAGCAGCCCGGCTTTGGACGAGGTATAGGCGCAATGCCAATCGATGGCGATAGACGCGGCCTGGGAGGCGATATTGATGATTTTGCCGCCCTTGCCGCGGGCGATCATGCTGCGGGCGGCGGCCTGCGAGCAGAGGAACGGACCGGTCAGATTCACCGCCAGGTGTTTCTGCCATTGATCGAAAGCGGTGTCGACCGCCGGCTCCAGTTGCACATAACCGGCGCAGTTGACCAGAATATCAATCTGGCCCCAGCGCTGCTCCACCTGGCTGAACGCCCGCGTCACCTGGTCCGGGTCGCTGACATCGCACTCGATATAACTCACCCGCTCGTCCCCCAGTTCCGCCGCCGCCGTCTCTTTGACCCCACGATCGAAAGCCGGATAAAGCAGCGCCAGCGCCGCGCCCTTCCCGAGCAGCATGCGGTTGGCGGCCATGGCAATACCGCCCAGGCCGCCGGCCACCACCGCCACCTTGCCGGCCAGCGATTGGGAAGGATCCACGCCATAGCGCAGATTAACGTCATATTGTTTATCGTTCATCATGGGTCTCCAACGGTGAAAGGGCCGGCTGCCGGCTCATTGCGGCAATCAGGCCGGCGGTATCAATGGAAAACTGGCGGCGCTACAGTACAGTCCGCCGGCGCGATGGCCTTTGGTAGGAATAAAACGGTCCTGATCGAGACGCTCGCGGCTGCGATCCTTGACCGCCATATAGAGCGTGCAAATAATGTCGATTTCCGACAGGTCCGCCCCGATATGGCCTTTTCCCGCATGGTGGTTCATTTTCAGGACATATCGGCGAGCCTGGCGCGCCTTTGCTTTAATCCTTTGAAAGTCCATCTGCACCTCATCTTGACGAGTCTACTTATTCCTCATCCGCCCCCTTGGGCAGTAACGATTTGCGACCTGATGTGTTTTCGAATAAAACTATATAGCGTTGCTTTTGTTCAATATGAGACCAGCATCTACTTTCGAATAAAAATCATGATGGATAAAATGAGATCTATTTTGCGATTTTAAATTTTCATATGAAAATGTAACATGAATAACCTGCTGAAATTTTGGCTTATTTAGCTGGATTCGATACGCAGATTTTCGTTCGGAAGTGAGAGGAAAGAAAATTATCGCAACTCGCTTTAACATGCGGGCAAGGTTACTATCTTGCTGCGAGCCACAAGGAGGTGGATACCGATAGGAGTATGACGATTGAAAAGCAAAATGAACGCTGGACGGATATGCAGCAACGGCGTAATAAAATAATAGAAATGATGAAGGAAGATGGCACCGTGTCGGTAAAAAGCTCACCGACACTTTTGATTTGACGGAAGCGACGATTCGTTCGGATTTACGCGTGCTGCAAAAGCAAGGCTATATACAACGCTATCATGGCGGGGGGACGCTGCTTGACGGGAAAAAGCATACCCATGCGATGTTGCCGGGGGGCCCGATACAGCCCAGCGAAAAAGAAGGCATCGGGCAATTGGCGGGCGGGTTAATCGAGCCGGGCGGTACCATCATCCTTGATGGCGGGACCACGACCACGGCCACAGCCAACCACCTAAACCACATCAAACGGTTGTCGGTTATCACCACTGCCGTCAATATCGCCTTGCAGCTGGGGGGCGAACCGGGCGTAAACATTCTGTTGACCGGCGGGACATTCAAATTCCCCACCCTCTCCACCTCCGGTGACAAAGCCGCCAGCTTTTTTGATAATATTCTGGCTGAAAAGCTGTTCCTGGCCACCGCCTGCATTTCGCCCCGCGTCGGCCTCAGCTATCCCAGCGAAACGGATATCAAGGTCAAAACGGCGATGATCAATTCGGCCAATACGGTTTTTGTAGTGGCGGACTCCACTAAAATCGACAAAGTGTCGATGTTCGCCTTGCCTTGCGAATGGCAAAAACTGCATTACCTGATCACCGACAGCGGGATTACGCCAGAGGCTAAAGAGGCGTTTGAAGCCCTGGGCGTCACGGTACTGGTCGCGGAGTAATGTGCCGACACGGGGGTGCGGGGGAGATTAAAAACCCTACCGGAAATCCGCATAAGGCGTCAGCGGCTGCGGCGGGGAATCCAAATCCCCCTCCCAACCCGCCAAACCATACCGCAAATAGATAAAACCATGGCTTGGGGTATAATCCTTGGCCTGCTGAATATCAATGCCCGCCCCCAGCGTCCAATGGGCATCCAAACGCCGCTCCACCATCGCCAGCAAGGTATAACCGATGCCGGAGCTGGAGCTCCCTGCTCGATATCAGCCTTATCGCCATTGCCATCGGGAATAAGATCCTGCAAAGGATAACGCAGCCCATCGCGGGTTTTCGCCTGCGAATAGCCCACCGTCCCCCAGCTGCCATGACCAGTTGTCGCTGCGCTGGCGATAATTCACCGGCACCGACAGCGAAACGTAGCGCTGGGGCTGTAATACCCCTGACCGAGGGCATAATCGCTAAGATCCTTTTGATAATGCCACCACATGCCGTTCAGGCCCACCGTCATCCTGCGGTTATCGTCGTTGATAAACTTATGGTAATACCCCGCCATCAGCCGCACGCGCTCATTGTCGGCGACGTTTTGCCCGGTGAGCTGCTGTAGTCCGGCGTTGCTCCACAGCCCGTTGGCTTCCCCCCGATCGTAGCTGGCGGACAGGGTCACCCCGGTGGCGCGCACGCCGCCCCAGGTCATGCCGGTGGCGGGATCGCGGGCGCCGCCGAACGCCAGCAGGGAACTGGACAGGGCCCGGCGCGACGCGGTAGCGGTCCAGCCGATATGCTGCCAGACGTCGCTGTAGCTCAATCCGCCCACCCAATCCACCACGTCGAAGCCCAGCGGCGTGGTGCCCAGATCCCCCTGCCAGCGGTCGTTTTGCCAGCCGGCGGCCAGACTGGTGCCGGAGGTACTTTGCCGGGAGTCCCCATGGCAGCCGACGCCGGCACA
Organism: Sodalis ligni; assembly: GCF_016865525.2. Lineage (NCBI taxonomy): Bacteria > Pseudomonadati > Pseudomonadota > Gammaproteobacteria > Enterobacterales > Bruguierivoracaceae > Sodalis > Sodalis ligni. The sequence continues at coordinate 3,805,260 of NZ_CP075169.1, forward strand.
GGTGCCGAACAGGTTATCATAGGTCCCTTGACGGGTGGCGAAACGTCCCGCATCCATCTGAATGGTATCGGTGCGGAAAAAGGCCCGTCCGTCCCATGACGGCAGATCCACCTGCAGCATGGTGTCATGGGAGGTTAAATCAGAAACGCCGCCGGTGCCGCTGGACGAGGAGTAATCATGGGCCAGGGTAACGTTAACCTCCTCATGCCGGGCGAGATCCGCCGCGTCGCTGCGGATGCCGCTTTTGAGCCAATCGTCATCCCGGCGAGTGCGGGTCAGGCGGGGATACTCATCATGATCCGCAGGCAATCGGTCAGTGATTCCGCTCTCCACCATGGCTTGCCGATAGTCCTCAAAGGCGGCCCGGGGCTGGTTGGATTGCGCTTCCAGCCGCGCGCTGTCGCGAAATACCAGGGCATCGGCCTGCGACGGGCCCTGCCCCAGCGCCGCGGGCTTCAGGCGATTTAACAGCGCCAGCCCTTTGCGGGGCTCGCCCAGCTCGGTCCAAAGCGCGGCGATTCTGCGCTGCGTATTGAGGCTGTCGTTCTGGCCGGACGCCGGGGACGCCGTGGCAGCCAGCAGCCGTTGCCGCGCCTCCTCTTTTCGCCCCAGTCCCGCCAATGCCTCGATTTCCCCAAGCCGGGCGGCACGATTGCCGGGTTCATCGGCGCTGACCCGCCGGTAATCCGCCAGCGCGCCGGCGTAGTCTTTGCGCGCCGAGGCCCAGTCCGCCAGCATCAGCCGGCTGCCATTGTCCACCGGCGGCGCTGACAGCATGGCGATGGCCGCCGCTTCGTCGCCCCGGTCCCGCAGGCGGGAGGCATTATCCTGCCTGGCCGCCAGCCGCAGCCGCGCCGCCAGTTCCCCCATACCTTGACTCCATTTCGCCGGCGCAAGCTGTTCCAGACGGGCCAGCGCCCGATCCGGCCGGCCGGTGGAGGAGAGATACAGGGCGTAGGCATACACCTGCTGCGGATCGTCCGGCCGGCGTGCGGCCAGCGCCGCGAAAACGGCGTCCGCCCGGGGCATCTGTCCGGCGTTCTGCAATGCTTTTCCCAACCGGTAGGTTAGCCACACCCGGTCAGGGTCCAGCCGCTGGGCCCGGCGGTAGTCATCCGCCGCCTGTGCCCACTGCCGCCGGGCACCATGTTCATCCCCCCGCGCGCTCCACAGTTCAATCTGTAAATCAACGATATTGTCATGCATGGCGGCACGGGGGGCCGGCGGCAAGCCGGTGAGAAAGTCTAAAGCCTTTTGCGGCGATCGGCGCTGATAGATCCCGTCCAGCCCGCGTATCGCGCTGCCGTTGCCGGGTTCGATGCGCAGCGCCCGCAGGTAATATCCCTCGGCGGCGGCATCATCGGATCGGGCGGCGGCCGTTTCCCCCAATCCGACCCAGGCCTGGCTGCGGCTGCCGTCGATTTGCAGGGCCTGCCGGTATAGCTGTTGCGCCAGGGGCAGGTTATGGGCTTTCAGCGCGCTGTCGGCCATGTCCAACAGCAGCCAGTAGCGGTTGCTGGCGATCAGGGTGCGCCATTTATCGCCGTGAAAACCGTTCTGATCGTCCTTTTGCGCCTGCTCGAACAGCGCAATGGCCTGCCGGCGCTGTCCGGCGCGGGCGTAGGCCAGTCCCAGCGCCCCCAGGACCTGGGCATCGTCCGGGGCAAGCTGAAGGGCTTGTCGCAGGGGGGCAATCGCCTGGGTGCTTGCCCCGCCCTCCACTGCCGCCAGGCCTCTTAGCCGCGCCTGATAACGTGGGTCTTCCGCCAGGCTTTGCTGGCGGGCCAGCTCTTTTCGCGCCTCCGCCACCTGCTGTCCGTCGCCAAAAACCGCGATAAATTGCCGCAGCGCGTCGATACTCCCTTCACCCACCGGCATGGCCTTGATATTGTCCATCCAGATATCAAGCGCGTCGCCGCGGCCGAGAGGGGAATCGGCCAATTGCCGCAGCAAGGCGTAGCCTTCGGCGTCGCGGCGCTGCGCAAACAGCAATCTAGCCAGCAGTATGCGAAGATCCGCATTGCCGGGAAACTCCCGGTCCAGCTGCTGCAGCCGGTCAATAGCCAGGGACTGTTGGCCGGGCAGGCGGGCCGTCAGCCGCCAGTACTCCACCGCCAGATCCACCGTCGGCGGCTGTCCCTGGAACAGGGCGTCATACTGCTCCTTGGACTCGGATAAGCGTCCCGCCGTCGCCAATAAGCGGGCCTGCTGCAACTGCTGCTGCGCCGCCGTCGTGGTGAGGCTGATGTTCAGCCGCGCCTGCCGGGTAAGGGCCGAATCCGGCGCCAGGCGCTGCAATCTATCCAGTTGCCGGCCGGCCAGGACCAGGTCGCCCTGGCGCAGGGCCAGACGCAGCCTGGCGGCTATCACCTCGGGATTATCCGGATCCATCAGTTCCAGGCGATAAAGGGACTGGCGAACCAGGAGATCGTTATGGGCGGCTTCCCCGACCCGGACCTGTTTTAGCAGCCATTGCCGCGGCGACACGTCCGCCGACGCCGGCGGCGGATAAAGAGGCAGCAGAACCGCGGCCAGCATCACGCCGCGGATCAGCATCACGCCGCGGATCAGGGGCATGTTATGCATCTGCCTTATTCCCGGTCATCGGGGGAGAGGCGGCGGCGGGTCAGGGTAAGCAGTCCCCGCCACAGCAGCAATGCCACCAGCACCACCGACAGCATGGCGATGATGGCCATCAGTACCGGATGCGTCGCCAGGGCATTCCAGATACGTTCCCACCATGGCAGATGCCCGACGTAGTAGATGTCCCCCACCCGCAGGCTGTTGACGCCGGAATCGCGGATAATCGCCACCGACCCGAACATGGCTGCGCGCTTGCCGCTGTCCGCCAGCGCCTGGTTAAGCAAGTCAAAACCCTGCCGGCTGTCGGCCAGCAGCGCCACGATGCTGCGTTGGGCGTGCGACGGCGACTGGACGCCGATAATGGCGGCCAGCGGCCCCTGGGCGCTGACGGTGGTTTGACTGTCCGGCGCCGCATCGCTCACCGGCAGCGCCATATCCGGCAGCGGCACCTGACGGTTGGGTTGCTCCACCCAGCTCTGGGTAGCGTCCACCAGCATGCTCATCTTGCGATCGTCCCGCAGCGACGGGGGAATGGTGCCCACCATCAGGATATCGCTATCGAGATTCTTCGCCTGCGACCAGTCATCGCTCAGGCGCAGCCCCAGGGCCGGATAACCGGTCAGCGCGCCGATTTCCCCCAGCGCGTTTAAAAGCGTGGTGACCTGAACCGGCTCCGGCTGCCGATTCACCAGCACCAGGGTTTCGGACAAATCCGCCATACGGCTGAAGGGAAAACCGGCGCTGGCGAAGGCGCGCAGATCCGGCATCGGCATAAAGTGGCGATAGCCGGAGAAATCCAGCGTCGAGCTGTCGTCAATCACCACATGATTGACGGCGGTGGTATAGGTGTCGCAACGCCCTACGGTGCCGCTGGCCAAAAGCGTGGTGTAATCAAAATCAAATTTGAACTGATTGTTGGCCCCCAGCTTCAGGGCGGGAATGGTCAGCGCTTTCGACGAATCAAACAGCCCCTGCAGCATTTGCAGATGCAGGATTGCGCTGTCCTGCTGCCGGTCGGGCACCAGCGTATAGGCCTGCACGAACTGATTATTCAGGCTGATATTCAGCCGTGAATCGTTTTCCCGCTGCGGCGCGGTATAGCGATATTTCAGCCGCATATCGATACCGGAGCTGTGGATCAAGAACAGATCCGGCGGCAGATTGATGGTCAGGGGTATCGGCGCGGGCTGGATGCCGCTGGCCGCCAGCTGTTCCGGGTACTGCTTCAATTCCCCCAGCGTCATGGGCCGATCGGTACGCACCCAGTTCGGGGCGTCGTAAGGCTGGCGGGGCGCTATCTGGCTGACCTGGTCCACCGTCACGCGCGGTCCGCGGAACAGGATATTTCCCTGGGTTATGCCCTGCACCGCCCTGACCAGATCCTTGTCATCCCGCCCCATGATAAGCAGCAGCTTGACGTAGGGGTCGGCGGGATGGGCTATCATCTCCACCGTCGGACCGTCCACCGCCGCATGGTCATGGAGAAAATCCGGACGCCAGGCATTGGTGGCGAAGATGATGCCGTGGCTGTCGGGCAGCTGATTGAACAATACGGGAAAGGTCTGGCCGCGCCACTGCGCGCGGCCGCCGAACCAGGAGGCCAGTATCGCGGCGGCGCGCTGCTGTTCGGCATCCGGCGAGGCGGCGAAAACCATCGGCAGCACCAGCGGCCGGCTGTCGCGCGCATCAAAAAAAGGCTCCGGAAAATGCGACAGCTCGTTTTGCAGCGGCAACCGCTGGTAGTGCAGGTTCAGCGAACTGGTTTTGCCGATATCCAGCCACAGCGTGCTGTTGGCCGGATTTTCGCAAATATCCTGGTAGTGGCCGATAAACTCCAGGCGCAGCCGGTTGAAATCGCTGATATACAGCGGATCGATATCCATCAGGACACGATTGGATTTGCCCAGTTGATCCTTGGTTATGGTGACGATGCCCGCCAGTTGGTCGTTAAGATAGACTTTGAGATGGGACTCGATGGGTATCAGCGACGGCGACGGGGTAAACTCCAGGTCGAGCTGGGCCTTGGAGACCACTTCATCGCTGCGCACGCCGAATTCGATTTGTCCTTCGGGACTGATGCCGCGCAGTACAAAAGCGCCCGGCGGCGGCGCCACGTTGGCGAACCGCAGCTGTACATCCCGCGCCGGCGCCTGAGGCAGGGCAACCGGACGTACCGGGGCCACCGCTTCCGGCGACGGCGTCAGATTGTCCATGCCGTGGGCGCCATAGGCGGTGCCCAGGGCGAAAACCAACAGAGTCAAACAGGTCAGGTTTTTCATCATATTATTATCATCGGCGTCAGGACGCCGTCTCGTCGTTAAGAGGGGCGGCGGGCGCGGCCGCCACGCCACGGGGCATCAGGGAGATAAACCAGGTCACCGCCGCCGCCAGGCCCAAAAACAGCCGACGGAAAAAGGGCGGAGCATACTCCGCCATCTGTTGATAGCCGCTAAAACCCAGGGCAATAACGTCGCGCAGGCTGTTGATAGGCTTGTCTTCGGGAAAACCGTCCTGCCATAACGCCCAGGTATCGGCGCGGGCAAAGGTACATTGGATAAATTCAACGTGCTGCTGGGTCGTCAGCGGGCACAGCCGCATGCCGAGCCGATCGCGGTAAACGCGGGTGATGTCGCAAGGGAACGTATATTCCTGCCGGCCCCGCCGCAAGATCAAATTGACCCGGTCGCCGTCGGCGATGGCTTCCCCATAGCTCAGCTGGACGCCGACGCCGGAATCGGAATAGTCATGCAGGGTGCAGGTGTAGATATGGCCGTCCCCCACCATCAGCGCCGCCGGCATGTTGATTTCCACCCGGTGGGCCTGGCGCAGCTGCCTGGCCTCGAAGGCGACGGCAATGGCGCCGCCGAGGATCATCATATTGTATAGCGTCCAGCCCAGGCTGATGAAAACCGTCATGACTTCATTAAGATCGCCATAGCCCAGCCGCCAGATGCCGGTGAGAAAGCCGCACAGATTCAAAAACATCAGTATCCGGTACGGCCGGGTGAGCACCCAATCGACATAGGGTTTTTCAATCAGGCCGCCTTTGGCGGTGACGTTGAATTTCCCGCTGCGGGGATTGAGCAACGCCATGGTGGAGGGCATGGCGATGTGCCAGGCCAGCACCGTTTCGTAGATTTCGCTCCAGAACGAATAGCGGTACTTGCCCTGCACCCGGGAGGTGGTCAGGCTGGCATGCACCATATGCGGCAGGACATACAGCATGATGGCAATGGCCGGCGCGAAGATGATATAGGCATGCAGCAATAAAAAGGCCAGCGGCGCGGTAAGAAAGATAAGCCTGGGCACCCCAGACAGAAAATGCAGCATGGCGTTGGCGTAACAGAGGCGCTGCGCCAGCTTCAGTCCCTTGCCCAGCAGCGGATTATCCAGCCGGAATATCTGTACCATGCCCCGCGCCCAGCGAATGCGCTGGCGGATGTGCGCAGACAGGCTTTCGGTGGCCAGGCCCGCCGCCTGGGGAATACGGATATAGGCGGAGGAGTAGCCGTGGCGGTGCAGGCGCAGCGACGTATGCGCATCTTCGGTCACGGTTTCCACCGCCAGCCCGCCTATCTCTTCCAACGCGGCGCGCCGCATTACCGCGCACGAGCCGCAAAAGAACGTGGCATCCCAGAGATCGTTGCCGTCCTGCACCAGGCCCTAGAACAGCGAACCTTCATTGGGGGCGCGGCGAAAGCGGCCCAGGTTGCGCTCAAAGGGATCGGGGGAAAAAAAATGATGGGGAGTCTGCAGCATACCCAGCCGCCGGTCTTTGAAAAACCAGCCGAGGCTTATTTGCAAAAAAGAGCGGGTGGGAACGTGGTCGCAGTCGAAAATCGCGACGAACTCCCCCTCCGATCGCGCCAGGGCGTAATTGACATTGCCCGCCTTGGCATATTTATGGGGCGGCGGCGCGATATAGCGTATGCCTATTTCTTCGGCGAACGCCTTGAATTCCGGCCGGTTACCGTCATCCAGCAAATAGATGGCCAGTTTTTTCTGCGGCCAGTCGATACCCAGGGCGGCGTAGAGCGTCGGTTTCACCACCGCCAGGTCCTCGTTGAACGTGGGAATAAAGATATCCACCGTCGGCCAGGACGCCACATCCGGCGGCATGGGCACCGGCTTGCGGTGCAGCGGCCAGATGGTTTGGAAATATCCCAGCACCAGCACCACGCAGGAATAGGTTTCCGCCAGCAGCAGCAGCAGGCCGCAGGTCAGGCTTACCGGATCGTCCCAGTTCAGGGTCGAGGTATAGCGCCACCACATATAGCGGCAGGAAATGGTCAGGGACAATATAATAAGCATCAGCGCCGGCAGCCGTCCGGGAATCCGTCTGACCACCATGGCGATACACCACAGCAGCGAGACGAAGACAAACTGGGCCCACAGGCTAAAGGGCTGCGAGATGCAAAACAGCGTGGTCACCACCGCCACCAGACTGAGAGAGTAAAGCATCGCCCGGCGCATGCCGCGATTGAGCAGGCTCAGCCGCTGCATGGCGTCCTGCCCCACCCCCGCCCTGACCAGGCGCTGTGGCAGCAGCTGCAACCACAGATAATAGGATTGCCGCCAGCGAAGGATAAACCCCGGCGCCGTCAGCCACTTTTCCCGGCGCCGGCCGGATATCACCAGCAGCAGCCAGACGCCCTGCAGCAGATAGCGCAAGCCGTCCAGCAGCCGGGGACGAACCGGGGAAATATGCGGAAACCATTGCCGGCGGCGATACCGCACCCGGCGCCAGGAGGCTGACTCCAGGCGCAGGAACATCCAGCACAGGGCAATCATGCCGCTCATCAGGACCGATGCCGCCCGCGATGCCCCCTGCCGGCGATAAGCCCGGTAGCGCTGCTGCAGGCCCCATGTCGCCGACGGCATCAGAAATAACCGTAGCAGGGTATTCATGCAGCGGATTCCGGGCAATGGATCAGACACCAGTTGGCCAGCGTCACGATCTCTTCGGCCGCGTTGCTGTCCGGCCGGTATTCCCCCAGGGGCTGTTTCGCCGCCAGGGCTTCGGCCACCGACTCGTCGCGATGAATGATTACCGGCAACAGGCCGTCCAGCGCCTGCAGCCATAGCTGGTTGATATCATGCTGCAGTCCGCTGGTGGGCAGATAACCATTGACCAGCAGCCGGCAGCCGGCGGGCAGCGCCTGCTGGTGCAAACGGGCATGGCAATTGGCATCCGGATTGATGACCATCAGCACATGGTCCGCCACCGGCAGGCATTGCTGCGCCAAGGGAGTGTCGGCACCGGGCATATCCAGCAGGATCCAGCGATAGCGCTTGCCGTCGCGCAACCGGCAAAGACGATCCCCCCAGCTCTCCCGCCCGGGCGCCGGCGGCTCAAACAGCGCAAGCCGTTCTGCCGGCGTTGTGCGCCCGAACGGTAAAAACGCCAGTCTTTCCAGGTACTCCATCGCACCCTGATGCCAGCCTTCGCCGTCAATTTCCGCCCGCGCCCACCCCCTGGCATGCTTAAAGGGCATATTGAAATGGAGCCTCAGCAAATTATCCGGTGACAAATCCACCGCCAGGACGGATTCACCGGCCTGACATAGCGCCCAGGCCAGCGCCGCGGTGATTGACGTTGTCCCGGCGCCGCCGCGGATACCGGACAAGGCGATAATCGGCATGGGTTACTCTTTCTGAAGGGAGCCGGCGGTTGACGAAGACTGGGCATCCAGGCCGTCGGAATGGGCAAATTCGGCCAACAGCGGCCAGCGCGACAAAATATGCGGAAATTGTTCTTGCAAATTGATATCGACGTAATGAAAACTCGGCAGGGCGAAAATATGACTTAGCACAAGGACATCATCTTGTTTTTCTGCATTCGGAGTCGCACCGGTGATAAATAATTTATTTTCCATATCGCGCCTTAAAATATTTCAATAACTTTATAATTTAGTTTACTCGCTGCAGAATTGGCCCAGCACATTTCTTCGAACGAGAGTTCATTTAGTTATTGCTAATAGCGAGATGACAATTTAGCATACTCTTAAAAGCGTTATTATCTCAACAGACTTTTAACTAAAAGCAAAATAACACATGGCGCTCTCCTTTTCATTTGGTCTCTATCATAGTTTTGAAGAGTTATCGGTAATGCAGTCCCGCGGCTGTTACTGGGTCAATATAGAACGCCAAACGGATGCGCGCCAGTTATGCCGGCAAATCATTAACGCCCAGGGAGCGGCAACCCGCGGGGCGCTGATCTGCTGCGGCGATGGGCCGGAACAGCTGCTGGAAGGGCTGCCGTCCACCGGCGCGGAGGGCGCCGGACCGCCGGCCTCGCTGCCCCTGTTTACCCTGCCGGAAAAAAAATCGGCCCTTCGCCGGCTGACCGCGGATTTATCCCGGGCGATTAATGTCAAGGAACGCCTGTTTATCTTTCTATTGACCGCAAGCGCATGGAAAGACTTTTCGCAAACGGAAATTGATGACTGGCTGGGAAATACCCAGCGGTGGTTAATAAAACACAATGCCGCTTTTTTAATTCTGACTTACGGCAGCGGCATATCGCAATTAAAGAATCAACTTATTTCCCAATTTCCCACCCTCTCCGGTTTATCCAGCGTGCACTCGCTGCAAGATTGTGTACGATATCAAGTATCTTGGTGGTTTAGCGGTAAAGGATTAATTGCCAATCAGGCAATGAACTGGGAACCGGACGATCGGGAGCGGTTCGTGCAGAGCGTTCTTTTGCCCGCTTTTTCCCCGTCGGTAAATGACGAACAGCTGTGCCTGGCGGAAAAAAGCGTGCTGGAAGGCGCGCCTCCCCTGTCGGTAAACTGGCGGCTGCTGGAAGATAACGCCCTGTTGATGCAGCAAGGCATGGCGAGACACTCCGCCACCCTGATTTTCGCCCTGACCGAAAGTGAACAGGTCGCCGAATTGGCGCGGCAGATCCACACACTGCGCCGTCAGCGGGGTATTGCGCTGAAAATCGTGGTCAGGGAAATGAAAGCCAGCCTGCGTTATACCGATGAAAGACTGTTGCAAGCCTGCGGCGCCAATCTGGTGGTGCCCTATATCGCGCCGTTATCGAGCTTTCTGACCCTGCTGGAAAGCATACAGGGGCAGCGTTTTACCCGTCATGTGCCGGCGACCATCGATCGGCTGCTGGCCGCCATCAACCCTTCGCGCATAAAAGGCGCGATGAGTAACGACAGGTTCCGCCAGGTGGTGCCGGAGCTGATTGAGAATCCCCTCATGCCGGAAGACGACAAGGGCATCCTCATCGCCCTGCGGCCGGTGCCCGGCCTGCCGCCCCGGCAGGCGCTGTCCTTATGCCGCCTGCGGCGCGGGGGCGATGTGATGACCGCCACCTCGCGCCGGATTTATCTGTTTCTCTCCAATTGCCGCATCAACGATTTGGATACCGTGCTGGGCTATCTCTTCCGCCTGCCTATCGCCGAGGCATTCAGCAACCGCCAGGTCTGGACCCAAGACGTGCACATCATCAGCCAAGTCAAACTGATGGGTAAAACCGACCGCCGGGCAGGCTCGCCGGAGCCCGCCGATACGCCCATCACGGCGGCCGTCACCTTCGCCCGCCCCGCGACGGCGCGGCATAGTCCGCGCCCCTTGACGCTGTCCCTTGCCGCCCCCCAGGACATCCAGCCATGAACCTTGACGATATTTTGCAGTTGATTCTGCTTTGTGCTTTGGTGTTTTTCCCGCTGGGCTATCTGTTTCACCGCCGGTTTCCTTTTTGGCTGCCCGCCCTGCAATCCTTTATTCTCTCTCCGCGATATTTGAAATCAGCAGGCATCTGGACGCGCAGCGATCTCCCGTCAGGTAAAAAGAAAAAATCATGAATCTGATAAAAAAACCGGGTTTCAAACACCATTGGCGCGGACTTGGCGCCTGGAATTATTATTTCCTGATAAAATTTACGCTGCTGTGGCTGGGCTATCTTAATTTCCACGCGCTGGACAACCTGGTATTCGCCGCCTATTTGCTGTTTCCGTTAGCTTCGCCGCGCCTGCACCGCTGGCGAAATATCATCGGCCTTCCCATCGGCTTTGCCGTGTTTTACAACGACACTTGGCTGCCGGGCATCCATTCCATCCTGTCGGAGGGATCGCAGGTGACCGGCTTCAGCGCCCTGTATCTGCTGGAGCTGGTTAACCGCTTTATCGACTGGCAATGGGTCGGAGCGGCTTTTGCCCTGCTGGTGGCGTATCTGTTTATATCGCAATGGCTGCGGATTACGGTATTTACCGTGGCGATTTTGATAGGCCTCAACCTGATGCACCTTACCGGTCCGCTCATCCAACTGGGCCCGATAACATCCGTAGCCGCCGGGCCCGCCGATGTACCGGCCCCCGCCGGCGACGGCAAGGCCGCAGGGGCGGCGTCCATGAGCGCGCCGCCCAACAACCAGAATCTCACCGCTTATCTCAATGATTTTTATCAGCGTGAAAGCCAGCGCGCCACTGTGTTCCCCCAGGCGCTGCCCGCCGACGCCGCCCCTTTTTCGCTGCTGATCATCCAGATCTGCTCACTGTCCTGGTCCGATCTGGAGGCAATCCAGATGAAGAATTCGCCGTTCTGGGGCACGTTTGATCTGATGTTCGATAACTTCAACTCCGGAACCGCCTACAGCGGTCCGGCGGCCATACGTCTGCTGCGCGCCAGCTGCGGCCAGGAAAAGCACAAGGATCTCTATTCTCCCGCCAACCAGCAGTGTTATCTGTTCGATAATCTGGCGAAGCTGGGATTCAGTACGGAGTTGATGCTCGACCACAGCGGGAATTTCGATAATTTTTTGCAAGAACTGCGCGAAGACGGAAATATGCAGGCGCCGCTGATGTCACAGGCCGGGATCGGACACCAGCTAAACTCCTTTAACGGCGAGCCGGTCTATGAGGATCTGCCGCTGCTGGATCGCTGGCTGGCGCAGCAAACCCGGGACGGGGATGCGCGCTCCGCCACCTTCTTTAATCTCATCCCCCTGCATGACGGCAACCGTTATGTGGGCGCCCACAGCGCCGCCGATTATTCCTCCAGGGCCGGCACGCTGTTCAGCCAGCTGGACAGCTTTTTCCAGCAGCTGGAAAAATCCGGTCGCCGGGTAGTAGTGGTGGTGGTGCCGGAACATGGCGCCGCCCTGGTGGGCGATAAAATGCAAATGCCCGGTTTGCGGGACATTCCCAGCCCATCCATTACCCATGTGCCGATGGGCATAAAATTTATCGGCATCAAGGCGCCCCACCAGCAGCCCTCGCTGCGCATATCCGCGCCCAGCAGCTATCTGGCGCTGTCCGAGCTGGTTTCCCGCCTGGTGGACGGCAAAATATTCGACGCGCCGCAAATCGATTGGGCCACCCTGACGAAAGACCTGCCCCAAACCGCCGCCGTATCGGAAAACGATGCCAGCACGGTGATCAATTACCAGGGCAAGACCTTTATCCGCCTCGACGGCGGCGACTGGGTGCCGTATCCGCAATAACCGCCCGAGCGCCCCATGGCACGCTAGGCCCACCATCACCGGCGCTTGAATCAAGCCTGTTAAAGGGAGAGCGCGCCAATGTGGTCGAATCGGGCGTGGTTTTTCCGCCCGACCGAGCGCCACATGGCACGCCAGGCCCGCCATCACCGGCGCTTGAATCGAGCCTGTTAAAGGGAGAGCGCGCCAATGTGGTCGAATCGGGCGTGGTTTTTCCGCCCGACCGAGCGCCACATGGCACGCCAGGCCCGCCATCACCGGCGCTTGAATCGAGCCTGTTAAAGGGAGAGCGCGCCAATGTGGTCGAATCGGGCGTGGTTTTTCCGCCCGACCGAGCGCCACATGGCACGCCAGGCCCGCCATCACCGGCGCTTGAATCGAGCCTGTTAAAGGGAGAGCGCGCCAATGTGGTCGAATCGGGCGTGGTTTTTCCGCCCGACCGAGCGCCACATGGCACGCTAGGCCCGCCATCACCGGCGCTTGAATCGAGCCTGTTAAAGGGAGGGCGGGCCCAAGCAGCCATTTACTTATGGCAGGAGTATGCCTACCCTAGATCACCAGCTTCACCGCGGGAAGAGATATGTTTTTCAAAAACAAAGGCTGGCAGCAGCAGGGCAAGAACCCTGATTACCGCTTTTCGCTGGCCAATGAGCGCACTTTTTTGGCCTGGATACGCACAGCACTCGCCTTCCTGGCGGGTTCCATCGCACTGGACCAGTTGGCCTCGGGGTTCGCCTCGCCGCTAATCCGCAGCCTGCTGGCGATATTCCTGTCGATAGGAGGGGCGGTATTGGCCCTAGTGGCCCTGCGCCGCTGGGAAGAGAATGAAAAGGCAATGCGCAACGATGGGCCGCTGCCTTATACCCGCTTATTACCCGCCATCACACTGCTGGTGGTCTTAACCGCGATGTGTTTTATCGCGTTTATCATTATCGGCGGTTGGGAATAAATGGGACGGGACCCGGGCCTGCAGCCCGAACGCACCCGGCAGGCATGGGATCGAACCCTGTTTGTCATCATGCTTGACGCGGTATTCTTCCTGCGCGTCGGGCTGCTAAACAGCAATATATTCACCTGCCTGGCGGGAGGCCTGTTATTCCTGCTTACCCTGGGCGTCGTACTGGCCCGCCATTTCTCCTCCGCTCATAAACCACACGCCTTGAACACCCTTTCACCCCACATCCTTCGGGCGGTATCGTTGACGGTGATTATCGCCTGTGCCTTGACCGTTATCAGCATTGTCGTATCGGATATCAGGGTATTCATCCGCTAACCTTATGCCGCGGTTTTTGACGGTATTCACCGGTATTTTTCCTTTTGTACCGGTAAGACCGGGTTAAAAACGCGTTTTTTAAAAAAAATTTTTCTTCGCTGAAATGAGGATTTTTCTCGGTTAAACCAGACTGGCGATGCCGGTATAACCTGCTTGGCTGCCATCACTTTTTCATGTCATCCCGCACGCGCCGCTGCACCGGCCAAGAGCAGCGCCCGCTGGTTGCAGGCGGCGAGCGGCGAAGCGTCTACCGCCGGCCCCTCCGGCCGCCATTGAAACTGCTCATCTTCTCACCGCCATGTCACGGTTGATTTTTTTGTTTGATTATTGTGCAAGTGAAGTCAATTCCCTCAATAACGCTTTAATTCAGTGCAACCATATAAAAACCATATTGCTGTTTATATCTTTTACCAGCCACGACCATTTATAGGATAACTTTTTTCACCTCTTCGCAGGTGTAAGTTATATTTTTATAATTATCATATATTTATTATTATTGTTTTTTCAATAATCAGGCTTTTATCGCTGCTTCATCGCCGGTAATCCAAAAAACGCTGTTTCTAATCGCCAAAAAAAGAGCAACCTGATTTTGATTATTTCAACCTATTGCCCGTTTTGGTTAATTATGGTTTAAATTTGGTTGTTCATTTTTCAAGCCCACAGCAGGAACCCAGCATGTCCGACATAACCCAGCCCGGCACCGACCCTACGGCGCGTAAACAGGCCCTCGACAGCATGTATGAGGAGATCAACCGGAAAAACATGTTCCCCTTTTGGGCCAAGCGCTCGGACGTGGAGCATGACGAAATCAGCTCCCTGATGGAGGGCCGCAAGGCGGTGCCTTTTCACTGGAGCTACAAACGCGATCTGGAGCCGTTGCTCTATCAATCCGCCAGCCTGATTTCCACCGGCGATTCGGACCGGCGTTCGCTGATCCTGCTTAATCCCGGATTAAAACCGCAGCGCGCCACGGTCACCACGTTGTATACCGCCTACCGTCTTAACGATCCCAACGAGGTGATGCCGCCCCATCGCCATACCGCCAGCGCCATTCGCCTGGGGTTGACCGGCACGCAAAACTTTACCGGCGTGGAGGGGGAGGACATTGTGTTCGGGCCGGGGGACATGGTGCTGACGCCGCGGGATACCTGGCACAACCACGGCAACCAGGGCAGCGAACCGGCCATCAACCTGTCGGTGCTGGATTATCCGCTGGTGGAGTCCCTCAACGCCTTGCAGTTTGAACACGACTACAAAGAAAACGGCGAAGCGAAAAAGCAGCAAAGCGCCCGTTTCGACCCGCACTACTCGGCGCGCATTTACGGCACCGGCGGCATGACGCCCCGTTTCGTCAATCACTATCGCGGCGTCGGCGGCTCCTCGCCGATGTTCGTTTATCGCTACGACGCCATGCGCGAGCTGCTGGAGCGCAACCGCTCCTCGGAAGCCAACCCCTATGAAGGCCTGCTGGTGGAATACACTGACCCGTTAAGCGGCGGCCCGGTCTACAAGACCATGACGTTTTTCATGCAGCTGCTGCGTCCCGGCGAACGTACGCTGCCGATGAAACAAACCGCCAGCCTGCTGGTTTCGCCGCTGGAAGGTTCGGCCCGGTGCATCGTTGACCAGCAGACCTTCAGCTGCGATCTCTTCGATACCCTGGCCCTTCCCGGCAACTGCTGGATGCAGTGGGTCAACCCCAGCGCCACCCAGTCCGCCATCCTGTTTATCGCCAGCGACGAACCGGCGCTGAAAGCCTTCGGCCTGTTGCAGCGCTTCGGCAAAAACGAGGCCGGCGACATCATTCGTCTGGTGTAGGAACCTATTCATGGCACGAGCCTTTAACACGCAACTGGTGAGTCATATCGATTGTCCCGGCGGCGGGCAGGTCTGGGTGGAGAAAAATATTCTCTACGTCTCCCATATGCGGCCGCCGGACGGGACCTCCATTTATGACGTATCCGACCCACGCAGGCCCAGACTTCTCCATAAGATGGAGATCCCCCTGGGCTGGCACTCGCACAAGGTGCGGGTCCAGGACGACATCATGATCGTGAACTACGAGAAATTCCGTACCGGCGCCGATGAATTCGGCGGCGGACTGGGAATTTTTGACGTAGCCGATCCCGAACGGCCGCGGCTGCTGAACAAGTGGCGGGTCAAAGGGAAACAGGGCGGCGTCCACCGTTTCAGTTACGACGGCCGCTATGCCTATATTTCCCCCACCGAGGAGGGGTATATCGGCAATATCGTCAAAATCCTCGACCTGGCGGATCCCGTCCGGCCGGAAGAAGTGTCCAGCTGGTGGATCCCGGGCCAGCACGTCGCCGGCGGTGAAAGCTACCCGTGGGATGACTATGTCAAGCCCCGCTGCCATCACCCGTTGCGTATGGGTGACCGGCTGTATGTCTCCTACTGGCATCACGGATTTTTTATTCTGGATATTTCGGATATCCGCAAGCCGACCCTGATCTCCGGCATGAACAGCAGCCCCGCCCATCCCCATCCCACCCATACCGCCCTGCCGATACCGGGTCTGCTGCGCGGTCGCCGGATCATGGCGGTGTCCGATGAGGATGTGGCCAAGCTCTATCCCGCGCCGCCGGCTTTCAGCTGGTTTTATGACATCACCGATGAGCGCCAGCCCATGCCCATCTCCACCTTCCAGGTGGAGGGCATTGACCCGGACGGGCGTCCGCAGGAACCCATGACCGGCTGCCATCAGCCGGCGGAGAAATTTTTCGGCCACGTACTGCCCTATGCCTGGTTCGCCCAAGGGCTGCGCCTGGTTGATATCTCCAACCCCTTCGCCCCGAAGGAAGTGGGCTTTTACGAGCCCGATGTGCCCGCGGGCTATGAACGGGTGTCATCCAATGACGTGACGATGGATGAACGGGGACTTATCTACCTGCTCGACCGTCAGCAGGGCCTGGACATTATACAAAGCAACGTGCTGTAAGGAGCAACCATGAGCAGCGGCAACGCCGAGGTTTTCGGCGACAAAAATCCGAACCTGCCTTTCCACCCCGCGGTGCGCGCCGGCGACTATCTGTTCGTCTCCGGCCAGGTGGCCAAAGACAGCGACGGCAATATGATAGGCGGCACCATCGAAGAGGAAACCCGCGCCACCCTGCTGGCCATTGAACGGATCCTGTCCCTGGCGGGCTGCACGCTGGACCAGGTGGTGAAGGCCACGGTGTATCTGGCGGACGCCAGGGACTTCGGCCGCTATAACGGCGTGTTCAAAAGCTTTTTCCCCGCCGGCCGCCTGTCGCGAACCACGGTGGAAGCCCGTGCCGTGATCACCACCCGTATTGAAATCGACTGTATCGCTTACGCCCCACTGGAGAAGTCACATGTATAAATTGCTTGGCCGGGCCACGTCCGGCAATGTCCAGAAGGTCCTGTTCCTGCTGCAGGAACTGAATGCCGAATACCGGCGCGAGGATTACGGCCGCCAGTTCGGCAATACCGCCACGCCGGAGTATGCCGCCCTTAATCCCACCAGGAAGGTGCCGACGCTACTTGACGGGGATGTGGTGATTTGGGAGTCCAATACCATCCTGCGCTATCTGGCCTCCAGCTTCTCCCCGTCGTCCCAAAGCCCGGCAACCGCTGCTTCGCCTAAGACCCTGTACCCGGCGGACCCGGCCATGCGCAGCCAGATTGAACGCTGGATGGACTGGCTGCTGGCGTCCATGAACCCGGTTTATCTCAGCGGCTTTCGCGATGCCAAAAAAGAGCCGGCCGAACGGGCCGCCGATACCCGTCCCAAGCTCATCGATGAGCTTCAGATACTGGAAGAGAATCTTGCCGGACGAGACTGGATGGCGGGGGACGAGTTCACCCTGGCGGATATCGCCCTGGGTCCCATCATCAGCCGCTGCGTAAAATTCCCCTTCGACCTGCCGCCTTTTCCCGCCCTGGCGGCCTGGATAGACCGGCTCCAGCAGCGGCCGGCTTTCCGGTCCGCCACCGGCGGATAGCGTTTGGTTAACCTCACGAGGCAGCTTACATGAATGCAACGATGGATACGCCCGATACCCGGCCGCATCTCTGGGCCAGGGGCGTGGCGGTGGACTTTACCCATGACGGCGTGCGCAACCGGGTGCTGCACAATATTGCGCTGGATATTCCCCGCGGCAGCTTTGTTTCCCTTATCGGCCCGTCGGGCTGCGGCAAAAGCACGCTGCTGAAAGTGCTGGCGGGCCTGCTGGCGCCCACCGAGGGCGAAGTCAGGGTGGCGGATGTGGAACCGGGAGGCCGCGCGCCAGCAGCGTATCGGCCTGGTATTCCAGGAGGCGACGCTGATGCCGTGGAAAAACGCGCTGGATAACGTCAAGCTGCTGATGGAAATCGCCCGCCGGGATCTGAATAAAAATCAGATAAACGAACGCGCCATGGAGATGCTGACCCTGGTGGGCCTGGAAAAATCCGCCAATAAGCTGCCGTCGCAGCTGTCCGGCGGTATGCGCCAGCGGGTCTCCATCGCCAGGGCGCTGGCGCTGGATCCGGAAGTCCTGATGATGGATGAGCCTTTCGGCGCCCTCGACGCCATTACCCGCGAGGAGATGTGCGAATTCCTGCTGGAGATTTGGGCCCGTACCCGCAAGACCATCGTGCTGGTCACCCACTCCATTGAAGAGGCGGTCTTCCTGTCCCAGGAGGTGCATGTCATGGCCACCAACCCCGCCCGCATCATCGAGACGTTGCCCATCGCCCTGCCGCTGCCCCGCTGCGAGGCCACCTACGCCCTGCCGGATTTCGGCATGACCGCCGGCCGGCTCCGGGCATTGCTGAAACACGGACACGGGGCGGGGGCGGCGGCATGAACAATCCTCTACGCGCGACGCTGGCCTTCAGGCCGGCACCAGGCAGTGAGAAAAAGATGTCTCATTTTCGTCATGCAGTACGTGAAACGTCGCCGGCCCTGCTGCTCATCGTCGGCATCCTGGCCTGCTGGCAAGGCATTGTCAGCCTTTGGCAACTGCCGGAATTTGTGCTGCCGGCGCCGGCGGGAATTTATCGCATCCTGGTGAACCAGCAGGGGATTTTAGCCCAGGCGGCCTGGGTCACGGCCCGGGAGATTGTCCTGGGCGTAGTGCTCTCCAGCCTGGTGGGGGTGGCGATGGCCCTGTTCATCGCCCGTTTCCAACTGGTGGGCAAAGCAATCTATCCCCTGATGGTGCTGTTTCAGAACGTGCCGAAAATTGCCCTGGCCCCGCTGTTTATCCTCTGGTTCGGTTATGACCTGGCGCCGAAGCTGCTGCTGATCGTGGTGATGGCCTTTTTCCCGGTGGCGTTGAATATGCTGATGGGCCTGCGGGCCGCCGATCCCAATTTGATGGCGTTGCTGCGTTCGGTGGGCGCCGGCCGCACGGAGATCATGTGGCGGGTGCAGATCCCCAACTCTTTGCCCTACCTGATGTTCGGGCTGCAGATCGCCGCCCCCCCGAGCGGGGTCGGGGCGATCGTCGGCGGATTTGCCGGCGCCCCCCCCCGGCCGGGCGACCCTATCCCGTTCGCCTCGACGCAAATGGAGACCAATCTGGTGTTTGCCGCCCTGGTGGAGATTTCGCTGCTGGGCATGGTGTTTTATTACGCCGTCGAGCTGATTGAATGGCGTTATTTGTCCTGGGCAACCAAATCCTGAACGTTGGCGTACTACCCCTGGGTTTACAACCTGAATAATTCGAGTGGAGAACATCATGGCGTTATCTTATCAATTGCGGCGGCTTGCCGCCTGTGCGGGTCTGGTTATCGCGGTGTCCGGCGCCTTCGGCCGGGCCCGGGCGGCGGACGATGTCTCTGTCCAGCTCGACTGGGTGGTGCGCGGCGGCCACGCGCCGTTTTTCGTGGCGCGGGATAAGGGCTTTTTTGCCCAAAACGGCATCAACGTCACCGCCATCCGCAAAGGCTCCGGTACGTCGGACGCGCTGCGGCTGGTGGCCAACGGCAATGCCGATTTCGGCTTTGGCGACCTGCCTACCCTTATCACCAGCCGCGCCCAGGGGGTGAATGATAAAGCCCTGATCGCCTTCAACCAGAAAACGCCGCTGGCGATGCTGAGCATCAAGGCCAAACATCCGCTGGCTAAACCCGCCGACCTGAAGGGACTGAACATCGGCGTGCATCCGTCCGGATCCACCTTTGTATTCCTCAAGGCCTTTTTAACCTCCAACGGTATGAGCCTGGGGGATATCAAGCAAAGCACCGTTTCGCCGCCCTATGAAAGCTTTCTGCTGATGGGCCGGGTGGACAGCGTACCGGGTTACGTCGACGCCGAGGTGCCCGAGCTGGAGGCCAAGGCCGGGGGCGCCGGATCGCTGTCGATTTTGTACGGCGGCGATTTCGGTTACGACGCCTACGGCTCCGGCGTCTTTACCTCGGACAAGATGATCGCCGCCAAGCCCGATGTGGTGAAACGCTTTGTCAAAGCCTACCTGCAGGCCTTTGCCTACTCACTGGACCATCCCAAGGAAGCCGTGGCCATCCTGGTGAAAGATAATCCGGAGTACCAGGGCAAGGAAAACGTTCTCGCCGAGCAGCTTGGGCAGGACATTCAACATACCGCCACCAGCGAATTCACCCAAAGCCAGGGGCTGGGCATTATCACCGCCGGGCAATGGAAAAAAACCGCCGATATCCTGATATCCCAGCAGGTGCTCGCCAAAGACGCCGACTATAACGCCGCCTTTGATACGTCATTTCTGCTGGCGGCCAATCCGGTGAAACGCTGACATACCCTCTAAGTCGGGGATGAATGTAATGCTGGCCCACACTGGAGGCCGATGATGAATGCAACGATGATACTCACGGAAAGCCGATGATGAATCTCAATGAGTCCGGCGGACATCCGCCACCCTGGATCCTGCCCGAACACCGGGATCTCTATTACGGCGGCGGCTGGCATGCGCCCCTGGCCGGCGGTTATGAAACGATCTTCAATCCCGGCAGCGGCGAGCCCCTGGCCCGGGTGGGCATCGCCACGGCGGCCGACGCGGAGCCGGCGGTGAGCGCCGCTAAAACCGGTTTCCGGCAGTGGCGCGACACGCCGCCGCTGGAACGCGCCGCCATTATGCGCGCCATCGCCGCCGAGCTTCGCCGGCACGCCGGGGAGTTGGCCATGCTGGATGCCGCCGACTGCGGTAATCCGGTGCGGGAAATGGGGCGGGACGGCCTGGGGGCGGCGGCGCTGTTCGAGTTTTTCGCCGGCCTGGTGACGGAATTGAAAGGCGCCTCCATTCCCATGGGGCCGGATGCGGTGAATTTTTCGGTACGCCAGCCCCTGGGCGTGGTGGCGCGCATTGTCGCCTTCAACCATCCGCTGCTGTTTGCCGCCGGTAAAACCGCGGCGCCCCTGGCGGCGGGCAATGCGGTGATTATCAAGCCGCCCCGCCAGGCCCCCCTCTCCGCCCTGCGCCTGGCGGAAATCATCGGCGGCATGCTGCCCCCCGGCGTGTTCTCGGTACTGCCGGGGGACATAGAAATAGGCAACGCCCTCACGGCCCATAAGGACATCGCCATGGTGGGTCTGGTGGGCAGCGTCCCTACCGGCCGCAACGTCATGGCCACCGGCGCCGCCCGCCTAAAGCCGGTGTTGCTGGAACTCGGAGGCAAAAATGCGCTCATCGCGTATGGCGATACGGATCCGGCCATGGTGGCCCGGGGCATCGTGGACGGCATGAACTTCACCTGGTGCGGCCAATCCTGCGGCTCCACCAGCCGGGCCTTTGTGCACCGGGATATTTATGATGAGGTGCTGCGGCATGTGGAGCGGTTCACCGCCGCCTTTGTGCCCGGCCTGCCCACCGATCCGGCCACTACCATGGGGGCGATTATCAGCGACGTTCAGCATAAGCGCATTTTGTCCTATATCGATGAGGCCAGGCAGCAGGGCGCCCGCCTGATTTGCGGCGGCGGCGTGCCCGGCGACCCGCTGCTGCGCAACGGCTTTTATATCGAGCCCACGGTGTTTGCCGACGTTACCCCGGCCATGCGCATTGCCCGGGAAGAAATCTTCGGCCCGGTGCTGGCGGTGCTGCCCTGGCAGGACGAGCAGGACATGCTGCGGCAGGTGAACGAACTGGACTACGGGCTGACCTGCGCCATCTGGAGCAACGATCTGGAAAAAGCCCACCGGGCGGCACAGCGGGTGGACGCCGGCTTCATCTGGATCAATGACGTGGGCAAGCACTTTATCGGCGCGCCGTTCGGCGGCGTCAAACAATCGGGCATCGGCCGGGAGGAGTGCCTGGGGGAAATGCTCTCCTTCACCAGCGAGAAAAACATCCACATTAGCCTGCGCCGCGTGGCGGCCAAGGAGTAAGCCATGGATAAGGAATACGACTACATTATCATCGGCGCCGGCTCCGCGGGCTGCACCCTGGCCAACCGCCTGAGCGAAGATCCCGACGTCCGGGTACTGCTGCTGGAAGCGGGCCGGTGGGATCGGGATCCCTGGCTGAAAATCCCCCTGGGCTGGGGCCGGATATTGCAAAAGCGGTTACACGACTGGATGTATTTCTGCGAGGCGCAGGACAACGTGGGCGGGCGGCGGGTGGAGTGCGCCCGCGGCAAGGTGGTGGGCGGTTCCTCCTCCACCAATGCCATGGCCTGGGTACGCGGCAGCCCGGCGGACTTCGATCGCTGGGCGCGGGATTACCGGCTGCCCGACTGGGGCTGGGATCGGGTCATGCCCTATTTTATCCGCCAGGAGACCTGGTCGGAACAGCCGGCGCCGGAGCGCGGCCGCGCCGGGCCGGTCAATGTGCAATTTTGCCGCTACCAGGATCCCCTTATCCAGGCCTATGCCGATGCCGCGCAGGGGGTCGGTTTCAACTGGATCGACGATTACAACCGTACGGGCAGCCGGCCGGGTTTCGCCCGGCTGCAGATGAGCATCCGCAACGGCAGCCGCTGCAGCGCGGCCACCGCTTATCTGCGCCCGGCCCTGGGGCGCCCCAACCTGGAGGTGAAGGTGGGGGTGCATGTCACCCGGCTGATGATGTCGGGTACCCGGGCCCACGGCGTGGAATTTATTCAAGACAATCGGGTGCGGCACGTCACGGCACGGCGGAAAATCCTGCTCAGCGCCGGCGTGATCAATACGCCGCAGCTGTTGATGCTGTCCGGCATCGGCGATCCGGCGCAGTTGAAGCGGCACGGCCTGACAACCCGGGTACCCTTGACCGGGGTCGGCAAAAATCTGCAGGATCACCCCTCGGTGATTGTCATGTACCGCCGTAAGGAGGCCGGCCCCTTTCATCGCGCCATGCGTTTCGATCGCATCGCGCCGGCCCTGCTGCAGGCCTGGATGGCCGGCACCGGCTTTGCGGCGGATGTCCCCGGCGGCCTGGTAGGATTTATGAACAGCGAAGCCGGGCAGGAAGCGCCCGATCTGCAAATGCTGCTGACCGCGGCGCCGCTGGGGGCCTGGCCCTATCTTGAGCCTTTTCGCAAAGGTTTTGCCGACGGGTTCGCCTGCCGCGCCGTGCTGCTGCATCCGCAAAGCCGCGGCGAGGTCAGCCTGATGTCTGATAATCCCTTGGACGCCCCACGCATATTCCAGAATTTCCTGTCCACAGATGACGAATGGCGTGCGCTGCGCACGGCCATCCGGCGGATTCGCGACATCGGCCGCCAACCGGCCCTGGCGCCCTTTATCGATGTGGAAACCGCCCCCGGTCCCCACAACGACAGCGATGAAGCGTTAAATGCGTTTATCGGCCAAACCGCCATCACCGTGCACCACCCGGCGGGCACCTGCCGCATGGGGGCGGAAAACGATGCCGGGGCGGTAGTGGATAGCCAATTGCGGGTCATGGGGACGGAGGGCCTGCGGGTTATCGACGCCTCGGTAATGCCGGACCTGACCTCCGGCAACATCAACGCCCCGGTCATCATGATTGCCGAACGCGCCGCCGATATGATCCGGCAGACATTCAATCAAACGCAATCCGCGCCGGTACCGGCCTGACCCCCTCTTGCATTGAGGTATAAAATGAGCTTAAGTCTACCTAAACACCCCATACTGCTGTGCACGCCCCTGGCCGCCGCCGCCGTTGAGCGCCTGGGGCTGTTCTTCCATGTCCGCCAGGCCGGCGGCTCGGGTACGATGGACGATGAGGGGTTTTATTCGGCCCTGGCCGGCAACGCGGCGGTGCTGCTCACCGGGCAGCACTGTCTTGATGCCTGCTTGTTGGCCCGCCTGCCGTCGCTAAAAGCGGTATGCGTACTGGGTGCATTGCATCCGGCCATGGATTTGCCGGCGCTTACCCGCCGCGGGATCCGGGTCACGCGGGTGGATGCGGGGGAAGAGTGTTCGGGGTTGAGCCTTGGTCCCGCCCTGGAGGCGGCCGAACAGCTTATCGCCGCACTGGGGTTCGGCCGGGACGGCTGGCATCCCGCCGGCCTGGTGAATCCAGAGGTCGCCTGCGGCTCATGCTGTTAGCCGGCGGCTATTTTTCAACCTATCACGGTAACCCGATAGCGATATGCAATCAAACATGCAATTACATCACCATGACAGCAAAAAAGACCTGATTGAACACATTGTCGAGATCCTGACCCCGCGCCTTGCCGCGGGAGAAACCCTGCCCTCGGAGCGGGCGCTGGTGGAGGAGCTGGGGGTGAAACGCTATGCCCTGCGCAAGGCCTTGCAGCAGCTGCGGGCATCGGGCCTGATGCCCGCAGCCTCTGCCGGGCGGGCCAAAACGTCGCTGGAGGCCAGTAAAAAAAGTCTGGCGTTAATCACCAATCCCCTGGAGGTCATCGAACTGCGCCTGCTGATTGAACCCATGCTGGTGCGCCTGACCGCCGTGCGCGCTTCCCAGCAGGACATCGATCGTATTCTGCGCACCGCGGCCATGGAGGGGGGATATGACAACGGCAAGGTGGACCTGGCCTTTCATAAGCAGGTGGCCGCCGCCTCCAATAACCGGCTGGCGGCGGAACTCTACAGCCTGCTGCGGCAAATCGGCTCCGATGTCCGTCTGCATATCCAGAAAAACGATCTGCCGCTGTCAAAAGATCGCCTGACGGTGCGCAACCATGAACACGGGGAAATCGCCCTGGCCATCGCCGCCCGTAACCCGGACGCGGCGGAAAAAGCCATGCGCAACCATTTGTATAGGGTGCAGCGTCAAATACTGGATCATCTGGTGCCGCAGCCGCCGGAACCGCTGCTGCTTGAACAGCCCGATGTCCAGGTCAAATAATCGTCAGGGCGGGTTGCCCGACGGCATCAAAGGGAGTGAACGTGCAAAGCGCCGCCGTTTTTCACCTGGCTCTCTTCGTCAAGCTGTACGGCGATATACAGCGCCAGGCGGTCGTCAAAATCCGCCAGATTGAGGCCGGTGATATCGGCGATACGGTTGAGCCGGTATTCCAGGGTATGGCGATGGATAAACAGCCCGTTGGCGGCGGCGCTGGTTTGATTATTATGCTTGAACCAAATCTTCAATGAATTGAGCAACTGGCCGTTCTTGTCCATCATTTTCAATCTGGTCACCGGCAGCAGCAGTTCCGTTTCCTGCCAGCCCCCTTGCAGCCGCTGCAGCAATACCGGCAGTTTCAAATCACGGTAATTGTAGCAGCGCTCTTCCGGCATACGCCTTTTACCGATTGACATGGTGGAATGGGCCGTTTGCCACGAACGGGCAATGCTGTTGGCGCCGGAAAAATAATTGCCCAGCGCAAAGCGTATCCGCAGGTGGCCTTTGGTTTTCAGCAGCGCCAGCGTTTCCTGAAATTGCCGCAAATGTTCATTTTCATCCCAGCGGCCGTATTTATTCAGCGCCGGCCTCAGCACCGCCAGTTCGGTGAGGGAAATAATGGCAATGAGGTTTTTCTCCCCCGGCTGGGTTAATAATGCCTGTAATTGCTGTAGCTCCTCGATGGGATTATCCACGTCCAGCTGCCCGCTGTCGATTTCAACGGCGGCGGCGACCCGGGGCTGATGCAGATCGATGCCCAGGCGTTCGGCCCATTCCGCCAGCATGGGAGAAATTTCATCGGAGCGAATGAGGTTATGCACCAGCTCTTCCCGCAGCCGGCTGTCCTGGGCCAGGAAAGAAAGCAATTTCGCCTGCTCCACCATCATCTCCGCCGCCATGCATACCAGCTCGCCGTATTGCCGGAGCTGGGAGGGATTACCGGTAAGGCCGATTACGCCGGCTATTCTGCCGTCGATTTTCAGCGGCAAATTTATGCCGGGGCGAACGCCGAACAGATGTTTAGCCATGCTGTCGTCCACTTCCACAATGCGCGCCTGGGACAGCACCAGCAACGCTCCCTCATGCAATTCTCCAATGCGATCCCGATCGCCGCTGGCAATTATTTTTCCCTGTCCGTCCATGACATTAACATTGCAGTTGATAATCTGCATCGTCTTGGCAACAATTTGCCCGGCAAGTTTAGGTTCCAGATAATCATTCATTGTAATTATTTCCAAAAATAATAATAACTTTTAATGCAAAATAAAATTCCGCATCAAAGGTAAATATATTGATGGATATTTCTCCCGGCATTATGGTGGAATGATATTTTAAAAACAGATGTTCTTCGGTCACCATTGCATATATTAAAATATATTTCAACCCACAATCCCATTGGCCATCATTAAAGCACGTTTCACTTAAGTAAAAGCAGGCCGGTAAATTCCGGCGCTGTTTTAAATAACGCAACAAGATAATTCACATGTCGCTAGTTTCGGCTACGCTTTAATAACACTTATGGTCAGTACAGATATCCATAATAAAAGTATGGACTAGCTATATACCCAAAATAATTCGAGTTGCAGGAAGGCGGCCCCGTAGGGGCGAGGCTCATGGATGAGCCGAGTATTGCCAGCGCACCTGCAACTTGAAGTATGACGGGTATCATTTCGGCGAATGATTTTTTACTTTAGCGTGGCTATTTTCATCAATCTGCCAATATTTTCGCTGGTTCTGGTTATATTGATTTCACCATCGGCCAATAAAGAACCAAGCTCGCCGATATCCGGAATGATACCGAATATCGCATCGATACCTTCCTGGTATAACTCATGGGTACCTTTGCCGATACGTCCCGCCAGCGCAATTACCGGCACATTGCCGGCCTTGGCCGCTTTCGCCACGCCATAAGGGGTCTTGCCGAACTTGGTCTGGAAATCAATCCCTCCTTCGCCGGTAATGCAATAATCGGCGCCGGCCAGTTTTTCCTTCAATTTGCTGAAGTCGATAATAATATCGATGCCTTTTTTCAATTCACAGCGGGTAAACGCCAGCAAACCGGCCCCCAGACCCCCGGCCGCTCCGGCACCGGGAATAGTCTCCACATCCCGGCGCAGCTGCCGGCGGATAATCTTCGCGTAATGCGCCAGATTGCCGTCCAGGGTGCGGACCATTTCCTCCGTGGCGCCTTTTTGCGGACCGAACACCGCGGATGCGCCATGCTCGCCGCATAAAGGATTGGTGACATCGCAGGCAACGATAATCTCCGTTTCCCCCACCGCCGGATCCAGCCCCGACATATCGATACTATGCAGCCGCCCCAGGGCGCCGCCGCCGAATGGCAAGGCCATCCCCTCCTCATCAAGGAACCTTACCCCAGCGCTTGCGCCATACCGGCGCCGCCGTCATTGGTGGCGCTGCCGCCGATGCCGATGATGATGCGGCGAATCCCGCGCTGCAGGCAGGCTTTTATCAATTCTCCCGTGCCACAGGTCGTGGCGATGAGGGATTACGGTTTTCCGCGTTGATATACTGGATGCCGCTGGCGGAAGCCATCTCAATCACCGCGGTTTTGCCATCTCCCAGCACGCCGTAACCCGCCTTGACCCGGCTTCCCAGCGGCCCGGTGCCGTCCAGGTGAAAGATTTCCCCGCCGGTGGCGTCCACCAGCGACTGTACCGTCCCTTCTCCGCCGTCTGCCATGGGGACATGGACAAATTCGGCATCGGGGAAAACGGTTTTGAAACCTTGTTCCATCGCCACGCAAACCTGTTTGGCGGTCATGCTCTCTTTAAAGGAATCCGGCGCCAGGACGAATTTCATGTGGGTCATAATGCTTACCTTCATACAATTACAGAATAAAGCCATAAAGCAGCGTGGCGATAATGGTCATGGTGCCCCCCACCAGCGCTTCATAAGGAATCAGGCCGATACGTTGCCTGATGGACATAAACATGCTGTTGGCGGTGACGTGGAAATAATTGCCCTGCGGCAGGGAATCGATTACCGTGGCGCCGGTGTGCATCATGACCGCCGAGGCCAGGGCCGGAATCCCCATATGGATAAGGGTGGAGCCGAACGTGCCGGTGGCGAGAATAACGCCGGTGGAGGTTGATGCGGTGGCGGCGGCCATCAGGATGCCCGATATCGGGGCGAGGAAGGTGCCCGAGATGCCCGCCGCGTTTATCAGGGCAATCACCTGCTCGGAAAGAGTGGACGCGCCGATTAATCCGGCTATGGCCCCGGCGCCGATAAGTATCAGCACGGTAGCGGTCATTTTTTCAATGCCGGAGGTGGTGTATTGAATGATTTTCCCGCTTTGCCCCATGGCCACCATACCGACAATGCCCGCGATAGGCAGCACATACATCGCGTCAAGTTTGAATGCGCTTAATGCGCTGATATGCAAAATGGAACCCAGGGGGTTGATCATCAGCAATATCACC
The DNA here is from genome assembly GCF_016865525.2 of Sodalis ligni. Taxonomy (NCBI): domain Bacteria; kingdom Pseudomonadati; phylum Pseudomonadota; class Gammaproteobacteria; order Enterobacterales; family Bruguierivoracaceae; genus Sodalis; species Sodalis ligni. The sequence goes on from NZ_CP075169.1 coordinate 3,833,235, forward strand.
GCCACGGCGGGAGCGACGATGGATTTTCCCAGCGACGGACCGCTGACCTGCGCGCGGGTATCGGTATCGGCTTCCGCATCCGAGACCATTTGTCCCTTATGCTTAATCAGCGAAGCCAGCAATACGGTGACAATCAATCCGCCGATGGCCGGAATAAAACCGGCAATCATGACATCGCTTAAGCCAAGATGAAAACCATTGGCCGCCGCGATGGTATTAGGGTTGGGGGAAATAATATTGCCCGCTTTGCCGCCGCCGGATAATGCCAATAATAAAGCGGTTTTAGATAATCCCATCCGGTTGCCCACCGAAAGGGCAATGGGCGCCACAATCAGCACCGCCACGGGAATAAATACCCCTACGGCGGTAATAACCATGGTGGCAAGCGCCAAGGCAAAAATGGCTTTACCTTCGCCCATCCGGCGGACTATTTCCCGGGCAATGGTATTTGCGGCACCGGATTCCATCATGACCCCCGCCAGGATCCCTGCCGCCAATACCCTGATTACCGTGCCCATAATGCTTTGAGTGCCTGATATAAGCACGTTGATGGTTTGCTGTAAATCAGCGCCGCCGATAATGGCGCCGGCAATGGCGCCAAAAACAGGGCATAGACGGGATTGATTTTTCTTAATATTAAAATATGGCAATAAACAGACCCAATATGGCGCCATACCAAGCCAAATGCAAATCGTGCATGGGATTAAAACTCCAGTTTTAAATGTAAGGTTATTTAATTATGAAAAGTAGAGATAATTATTTTATTGAATGTAATTTCTTTGAAATTTCATTCATTGCTATTCCTGCGTGAATCTGAAACCTGGCGATATTATCCGGTGGCCGCCGGTTTTTAATATGTCGGGATGGATAAAAACAGTCCGAGAAGGAATATTTATTGCGCCGCCTGTCCAGTAAAAGGTGATGTCCATCACACAGGATCCTAAAACAAGGCGGGACGTCGCCTCGCCCGTCCGGGTCCGAAGCGGGATTTGTCTTCTTCGGTTCAGCCATTGAAGCCGCCGACTATGTGCCCTTGACAAGGAGGTTGATCGTGAAAGCACACCGGAACGACAGAGGGTTGGTTCAGTCGGGGAAGGGAATCGGGGTATTCCATTCAATGGAATATAACTTGACAATGTCAAGATAACTTATATATCGATAATGCTCACAGTACCCGGCGGGTAAAATTACCATAATAATGAAACCTATATACATAATAAAAGGTCAATCATGATGACCAGAAAACAGAACATATTGCATCTTCTCACTGAATTATGCGAAACCTGCCCCGAGGGAATCACTACCCTACAAATTGCTCAACGGTTGGAAATATCGCGACCCAATGTGAGTAACGATCTCAACCTGCTAATGCGTGAAGGGTGCTGGGCAAATCCGATAGTCGCCCCGTACGCTATTTTGTCAAAGACAAAGGAACAACGGTAAACACCGATCGTCCTCCGCGCCCGTTGGATCCTTTCAATTATCTCATCGGCTATAACGGCAGCCTGAAAAAGCAAATTTCCCAGGCTAAGGCAGCGGTAATTTACCCGCCGCACGGGTTGCATACCCTGCTGACCGGCGATACCGGCGTCGGTAAAAGCTTGTTTGCCAACCTGATGTACAACTACGCTATTTTTCAAGGCCGTCTGGTGAAAAAATCGCCGTTTATCGTATTCAACTGCGCTGACTATGCCAATAATCCGCAACTGCTGGTCTCGCATATTTTCGGTCACGTGAAAGGGGCGTTCAGCGGTGCGTCCAAAGATAAATTGGGCTTGATAAGCGAAGCGAATCAGGGAGTGTTATTCCTAGACGAAGTACACCGCCTGCCGCCGGAAGGCCAGGAGATGATTTTCTATTTTATGGATACCGGCACTTACGGCCTACTGGGGGAAACTAAGCGTAACCGTAAAGCGGAAATATTCCTGGTCTGCGCCACCACCGAGGAACCGAATTCCGCCTTATTATCCACCTTCCTGCGGCGGATACCGATTAAAATCAACCTGCCCAATCTGGCCAACCGGGAACCGGGAGATCAGGTTGAGCTGCTGAAGTTCCTGATCGGCATTGAAGTGAGAAAAATCAACCGTCCCCTGTCCATGGATGTAGAAAGCGCCAAGGCCATAATCGGCTCGTCCTTTTCAGGCAATGTCGGTAAGCTGAAATCCACCATTCAATCGGTTTGCGCGCAATTTTTCGCTAATGACCCCCGCCACGACGAGCCGTTGGCGATACGCTTTGAGGCGCTCCCTTCCGATATCAAAATCGGCATTTTCAACCTGACCCGGGATAACGATTATCTGGTGGGTCTGCAGCGTGCGCTGGGTGAGGAAATCACCATAAATCCCGATGATCCCGGTCCTGAACTCCGGCAATGTCCCGATATCGATGTTAATAGACATGATACACCTTTTCAGGTTTATGATTTTATTGATAATAAAATAGAGCTTATGCTGGAGCAGAATTTTTCCGATAAAGATATTAATCGTTTCATTACCTCAGAAATCAATAATTACATTGCCTGCAATCTGCCTTTTAATCGCAACCGTCTCGACCACGGCGTGAGCCAGAAAACCCTGGCGTTTTGCCAATCCATCAAGGTTGAACTTGAAGTGCAGTTGGGCAAGAAATTCAGCGAGGGATTTCTACTGTCTCTGGGTTATCATCTCGATAATCTGATGAATAATAAAAACCAGCCCAGGGCCACGATCTGGGCACGGCGATATCAGGTCAACAAGCTCGAAGAGTACAATTCGGCGTTAACGATCAAGCGGCGGCTTAATAAGGAATTCGACATCTTTATCAGCAATGACGAGGTCGCTTATATCACCCTTCTTCTGGCGTCCCTGGTAGTGAGGGAACGGGAAAAGCATATCCATGTCATCGTCGCCACCCACGGGGATAACATTGCCAGCAATATGGCCGATATCGCAAGAAAACTCATTGCCGAGAACAATATTTCCGCCGTGGATATGCCGCTGGATATTCGCCCCAATCAGGCGATTGATCAAATCAAGCACTGCATCAGCACCACGCCGAATACCAAGGGTTTTTTACTGTTGGTGGATATGGGGTCTCTACTGCAGGCCGGGGCAATTATTTCACAGGATTGCCATATTGCCATCCGAACTCTTGACATGGTCTCTACTCCCCTGGTGATAGAGGCATTACGACGCACGGTGATCCTCAATGCCGAGCTGGACGATATCTACTTCAGCCTATTGCACTTCAAGGGGTATGGGGCCGGCGAGCGACAGCTCCCGCCGGCGGACAATAAGCCTCTAGCGATATTGGCTATTTGTTCCTCCGGCGAGGGCATCGCCAAAAACTGCAGGTGTTCCTGCGTTCGGTACTGGATGAGATGGATCGTAAAGATATCAACATCATTAATCTTTCGGTCGATGACATGCTCGGCAGCATCCATAACCTCATGTCCGAATACCAGGTACTTGTATCCGTAGGCGTGATAGATCCCGATATCAATGTACCGCATATTCCCTTGTCGCAATTTTCTCACCCCAGGAGAAATCACCTTCCAGACGATCATCGGCGGCAATTTCCTCTCGCGTCGGTAGCGGATAATCCGGTCACCCTGACAAAATTATCCGAACAGTATCTGCAGGATTTTTGGTGTTTCTCAATCCGAAAAGATTGTCCCCATCGTGATGTCGTTTATCCATATCCTGAGGGAAAACGTCATTTAGAGGATTCGGCACCAGCCTACTGAATATCTGTGTGCATACCTGTCTGGCGTTGGAACGTTCTTTGCGTAATGAGACCATCGGCTATAACAAGCAGAATCGCGAACAGTACCTGTCGAGTCAGGCCTTCGCGCTTTATCGGGCGGCAAACGATGATTTGGAAAACACGCTGGGCATTAAACTCAGCGAAGACGAACTGCTCTATATTATGGATATGCTGGAAGACAAATAAATCGTTGAACCAAATAAACACGCGCCATACTCTTTCACCTTGTACCAAGAGAAAAGTATGGCGCGTAATGCAGCTAACGAGCGAGTGCCTCGGTCAATTCCTCCTGCATCATCCGCCAGGCAACGACAATTTCCTTATCGAGGTTAAACAGTCCGCTCGAACCAAGAATCAGGATATCCGATCCGGCGTTAACCAGGGCTGAATAGGTTGCCTTATTGCACGAGCCGTCGATCTCGATGAGATATTTCAGCTGATGTCGTTGCCGATAATCGGCAAATTGTCTGATTTTATTCAGCATGGCGGGGATAAACGCCTGGCCGGCAAAACCAGGATCCACCGTCATAATCGTCACCTTATCGATCATATCAAGATAGAGGACAACATCATCGATAGGGTTTCCGGATTCAAGACCAGGCCGCATTCCATTCCCAGTCCTCTGATGCTGTCGATAAGCCGGAAAGCCTGACCGTTCACCGTTTCGGCGTGAAAGCTGATCATGTCGGCCCCCGCCGCCGCCAGCGGCTTCACATACGCCTCCGGATTGGTGACCATCAGGTGGCAATCAATGGGCGAGGCTGCCGCCTTTTTTAACTGGCCGACAAAATAAGGGGACAGGGTCATATTGGGTACAAAATGCCCATCCATAATATCCACATGAAAATAGGCGATTTTGCCGTTAAAAAATAAAACCTGCGCCTCGAAAGACATTAAATCCATGCACATTAATGAGGGTGCGATAGCGGGAGTTTTCATCATTCATTCCTCGGCAACCATCATGCCTTTACAGATAAATTCACGCCGGTTCCTGATGGTATCAAAGAGATCGGCAAGCTGTGAAATATCGACCTGACGGGAAATCAAATCGCTGACCGGTAATTTACCCGAGCTTATCGCTAAAGCCGCATCCGCCCATTCATCATGGGGCATACGCTTATATGCCGAGTTATAAATTCCGATAATTTCCGCCTCCTTGCGCATGAACCGGTCGTAGGTTTCCCGTGCAAGCGCCATATCTCCGTGCGGATTACCCAGCAACACCACCTTGCCGAAGGTCCGGCAGGCCATTAATGCCTGCGACAGCCCGCTGGCCGATCCACTGCCTTCAATCGTGACATGGGCCCCGAATCCCCCGGTCAATTGCCGGACCCATTCCACCGGATCCGACTCGCCGGCGAGCAGAACATGCTGGAAACCCAGCGTGCGGCAAAATGACACCTTATCGGGATCGGTATCGATCAGCATAATCTTACCGGCGCCATAGAGCCGCGCCCAGCGCGCGGTCAACAGCCCTATCGTGCCGGCGCCGAAAATAGCCACCGAATCGTTCAGATCAAGCCGCGCGCTGCGCAGGACATGCATACCGATAGTGGCCGGTTCAAGCATCGCCGCGTCGGTGTAGCCGACGGTATCGTCAAACAATACCAGATTGAATTCGGGCACGGTAACGTACTCGCTGAATCCGCCGTCGCGCCGGGAACCGTAAGAGCTGTAGTTCAGACAGCGGGGATAAACATGATCTTGGCAAAATTCACACTGTCCGCAAGGGATAATGGGAAATACCGCGGCTTTGCGCCCTGACAGCGCCGGGTTGACTCCCGGCCCGACGGTTTCGATCCTACCGGAAAATTCATGGCCCAGCACACGGGGAAATGCCGGCGTCCCCGTCTGAAAAGCCCGGGGAATATCGGACCCGCATATTCCCGCGGCCATCACCTTCATCAACACCTCGCCCGGCCGCGGCGCCGGTTTATCCCGTTCCTGCAGCGCCAGATGACCCACCTGGGTTAATGCCACCACTTTCATATCATTCTCCTCATAGCGAACAACACCGTAGCGCGGCTATTCAAGATTCGCGTGATTACCGGCGACCTCAGCCAGGGATAATTCTTTTATTGCCATAATGCGCAAGCAGACCAGATCGCCGAATATCACCAAAACCTGCTCGAACAAGGTGGTCATCGGCTGTATGGAGGTAAAGGCGCCTTGCCCCGATTTTGAGCCGCAATGAAAATCCACGATGACATCGGCCACTTGCGCGATGGAACTGGCGGGATTGGAGGTTAAATGAACCAGCGTGGCGCCGTATTTTTTGGCGCAACCGGCGATATGCTTGGGGAAAATCGATTCCCCCGAACCGGATCCCACCACCAGGACATCTCGGGGGCCGATGGGCGGTTCATTGATATCACCCACCACGCAGGCTTTAATCCCCACATGATTCAAACGCTTGACCGCGGTTTCCAACGCCAGCAGAACGCGTCCCACACCGACAAAAAATACGGTGTCCGCCTTCAGCAACGCCGCAACATAAGCCTGTATCTGTTCCTCTTCGATGCCTCTGAGCACCGAGGCGATTTCAGCGGTCACCCGGTCTACGGTCTCAACATATTGAAAATTGCTCATTTAAATCACCATCATTCCCTTACAGAAGAGAACCTTGTTTTCGTGGATAAGATCAAACAACCCGGATAACCCTTCGATGCCCACTTCCTGAGTGATGAGATCGCCGACCTTCAGTTTTCCCGATTGAATGGCCGCGGCGGCGTCCTGCCATTCATCATGGGGGAACTGTTTATAGATGGAGTTGAACACCCCAGGATACGGGCCTCCTTACGCATGAACCTGTCATAGATTTCACGGGGAATATTCATGTCAACATGAGGATTTCCCAGCATCAGTACCCGGCCGAACACCCGGCAGGACATCAACGCATTAACCAGTCCGGCCGCAGAGCCGCTGCCCTCAACGCACACATCCGCGCCGTACCCGCCGGTATGCTGCATCACCCAGGCCACCGGATCGGTTTCGCTGGCATTACAGAGGAGTCAAAACCCAGCGACCGGCAGAAGTCGATTTTCTTCGGATCCACATCCACCATCAGCACCTGATTGGCGCCATAGATTTTAGCCCAGCGGGCAATCATGATGCCGATAGGCCCGGTACCGTAGATCACCACATTGTCATTAAGATCCAGATGCGCGCGCCGCATGACATGCAAACCCACTACCGCCGGTTCAAGCATTGCCGCTTCCCGCAAATCGGCGGCGTCGTCCAGCAAGACCAGATTAAATTCCGGAACGGTCAAGTATTCGCTAAATCCCCCGTCCTGCCGCGAACCGAAGTAGCTGTAATTTGTACACTTCGAATAATGACGTTCCTGGCAAAAACGGCATTGGTTACAGGGCACCAACGGAAAAATGGCGGTTTTTCTGCCCAATAAAGACGGACTCACATCCGGCCCGACGGCGTCGATCTGGCCGGCGAATTCATGGCCGAGAACGGTTGGATAATGATAAGGGCCATTGACAAAAGCGCGCGGTATATCGGAACCGCATATTCCAGCCGCTTTGACTTTCACCAAAACTTCTCCTGCGCCCGGCTGCGGGACAGATCTCTCCTGCAGCTCAAATTTACCGAGCTGGGTCAGCGATAAGACTTTCATTTCCCTCTCCTTTAATTCCAGCGCCCTAAGACACTGGAACTGATAACGTGAATCTATTAAGCGGCGGGTACGGCGAGAATATTTAAATAAGAGCAGATCACCCCGACAATAAATATCACCGCAATAACCGTGTTGGGTTTCATTTGACGGTTAATCATTTTCAAAATACCCAGTGTAATCACTAGGGGAATAAGCGAGGGCAATAGTGTATTCAGAATATCTTGAAACACGACATGCACACCATTTATATTAATGATCGCCGGCGTGATGATATTCACCCTGGACGCAGCCATGCCGCCCACCACCATCAAGCCTATTAGCCCGAAAGCATCGGTTAATTTATCCATTAACCCCTTTCGCAGAATATCAAGAATAACCGTACGTCCTTTACGGTAGCCGAGGAAAACATGTTCAGGCTACAAAAATCATAATAGCCTTATAACCCACTTCAAACAGAATCGGTCCGGCCAGGTTTCCCTGAATCGCCAGATTACATGCTATCGCCGCCAGTATAGAGTAGACAATGGCCTGCAGGGTATCACCGATACCCGCCACCGGCCCCATCAGGCCGGAACGTAGCGAGGCAATCGCCTCGGCCGGTAAATCCGCTCCATTGGCGCGCTGTTCTTCCATGGCGGTCGTGACGCCGGTAATAACCAATCCGCAAAACGAGGGTTCGGTATTGTAGAATGTCAGATATTTTTTCAGTTCTTTAACCTGACGGACTTTATCATTCGGATAAAGCTTACGGATAACCGGCACCATGGCATTAGTTTGTCCCAATGCCTGTAGGCGTTCATAGTTATAACAGGTTTCGGATGAATAATTCAGCGCCCAGGTTTTCAGTAATTCTTTTTTGGTGAGCGTCGGTACAGTCCGAACGTCTTCTTCAGCAATTTTATCTATAGTCATGATAGCGCCTGCTCCTTATCCTTTAATAATGGATATAGTCCGATCGGAGTTCAGAATAATCGCCGCGATAATGGCAAATACCGCGATGGCCATAATACCCAGATGTAAAAATGCCACTAAAAAGAAACCCAGGTAAAAGAACGGCATTAACCGTTTTTTTCCCAGGAACGATACCAGCATGGCGATACCCAGCGCCGGCATGATGCCGCCGATGACCTGGAAAGCGCTCACTAGACTCGGCGGGATCATCGCCAGCATCTGTTTCATGAAATCGGCGCCGAAATACACCATACAAAAGGCCGGCAGGCCTACCAGCACCAATGCCACAAAAAACGACGGCACATAATTCATCATGCGCATGCCGGTAATATTGCCGCGATCCAGCATGGCTTCCGCCTTATGGACCCACAGGGCGTTAATGCTCATCGAGGCCTGGAAAGTCAAAATGCCCAGCAATGAGAACGGCACGGCGAATACCACGGCGGTTGAGGGTTCAGCGCCGCTGAGGATGGTCATCGCCGTACCGAATACCGAGGCGACGGGCAGGTTTCCCGGCATGGTGCCGCCGACAGTCATCCAGCCCAGGTAAGCCAGGTTGATATAAGCGGCGGCTTTCATCCCCTCGATAGGCGAACCTAACGCCAGGGCAACCAGAAAACCCGAGATGATGGGGTATAACCAAGTGCGGGTAACCAAATGCGTTACCCACCAATTACTGAGTATGGCGATCAAGGCGACCAGAATGGCTGAGATTAGCATACAATATTTCCTTTGATGGCGTAGGAGTACGGTACAACTGTTTTGTTTGATTTTATAATAACGGCATTAATTCCATCGGAGCATCGTTGGGCAGAACCTGAATATGGATCGGCAGGCCAATCGTATTGATTTGTTGAAACGCTTTTCGTTCTTTATCGGAAGCGGCGAGATTACGGTACAGCCGGGAACGGTTTTCGTTTACGCCCATGCCACCGATGGTTAATTCATCGAAAACCACTCTGCCTTCCAGCATTTTCAGAACAGGGATCGGGCTTTTTACCAAAATGATAATTTGGTCATTTTTACCGTCATTGCTAATAGCATTCAAAATGTCTATTGCTGTTTCGGCATTATAGATATTCAATGTCATATGGCTGGGTACGGCCATTTCCAGCACTGATATCATAAACTCATCGTTAACAAGCTCATCATCGACAATAATAATTCTATTGGCATTGAGATGCTTAACCCAGCCGGTCATCACCTGACCGTGAATCAATCTATCATCGATACGTAATAATGCAATTTTGACATTTTATAACTCCATGAATTTACATCGGTTTAATTGCATTGCGTCCCACGGTTATCGCCAGATCAACCAAATCGTCCAGATTGGGTACCTCCCGGCGTTCTAATAAAATATTCACTAGCATCGGTATATTGATGCCGGCAATCACTCGTGTGGACTTGCGGTTTTTGCAAAATAGGTGGAAGCATTGAACGGACTGCCGGAAAACATATCCACCACAAAAGCACGGCTAAATCAGCCGCTACCGTCTCGATAATGCCGGCGAGTTTTTGATTAAGCTTTCAAGATTCTCTCCTGGCATAAAATCCACCGTTACCACGTTTTCCTGTCTACCAATTAACATATTCGACGTTGCTATCAGCTCATTAGCCAATTTTCCATGCGTTACAATAATGACTGTACATTCCATGCTTGATGACTCCTTTGCATGAATTTATTTATTCGAACCCCATCCCATAGCAACGCCTTTGGAGTCTCGAATTCCGCCGGGCTGTTGATGTACTATTGCATTGCAGGAAGCGCGCCAACTTTTCAATCAACGCTAACCAATTGATTTAATACCTTAAAATTTACGTAATCATCAGTGTATCCCTTAACGTGGCAGTGTTTTATCTTACTGGGGACAGTGTATCCCTCGATTGAGTACCGCTGTTGATAGCCGCTATGGCGCGAACGGCCGATCTTTGAGCTATTGATCAACACAAAATTTATTATTCGGAATCTCGCTGGCGCGCTCGGGGTCACGCCGGATAGCCCGTCACAGGAAAGTAAAGTGGCAAAAGTCTGCCGGGTCACCCTTTATTGAGATAATGGAGACTCGGCATGGAAAACGAACTCGAACAGGCCGCGCCGCTTTATCTGCATATTGCCCGGGGTATTCGCCAACGTATTGAGTTCGGCGACTATCCGCTCGGGTCGCTGTTGCCGCCGGAAGGGGAATTATGCCGAGCCTACCGGTGCGGGCGGGCCACCCTGCGGGCCGCGGTGGAATTGCTGGCCCATCGCGGTTATCTGGTAAAAAAACAGGGCCGGGGCACCACGGTGACGTTGCCGCCATGGCTGGCGGATCCGTCGCTGCCGGTGGGGTTCAGCGATAAAATGGCGCAATTGGACCTGCGGCATCATACCGTCATACTTCATGACGCAACGCGGCAACCCGGCGCCGAACAGGGCCGCCTGCTGGGACTGTCCGGCCCTGAGCCGGTGCTGGCCCTGACGCTGCTGCGCTACGTGGAGGGACATCCGGCGCTGTATGAGGAAATCTTGCTGCCGGCAGCGCGATTTACCGGGCTGGACCGGGATAAAGTGGCCCGCAACGGCCTGTACGACACCCTGGCCCGCGACTATAATCTGCTTAGCATGCGCGCCTGGGACGACTATCGGCCCGTGGCGGCGCCGCCGGAGATTGCCCGGCATTTAAACCTGCCCGCCGGCCAGCCCTGTATTGAAATCACCCGGCTGTCCCGCTCGCGGGACATACCGTTCGAACTGACGGTAAGCCATACCAATACCGAATACTATCCGCTACGATTTCATTATCTACGAGGTTAATTATTACAGCGCTGCAAGGTTCGCTCCCCTTCCTTGCAGCCTTGCAATAAAACCATAGCATCTTGTAGCCTTCCGCCGTTTTTCTCCGTGCACAATGCCTGTGTCCCTTCTTTGCATCCACCCTGCCTGTTTTCCCCCACGGATGCGAAGACGGGATACGGTCAGTCTTAACGGCAAGGAAAAACATCATGGCAACTCCCAATATTCTCTTATTGCGCATCGATAATCGCCTGGTCCACGGACAGGTCGGCGTCGCATGGTCCTCTTCACTGGGCGCGAACCTGCTGCCGGCGGCGGAAAGCGCCATTTAATATGTGATTCAGGACACAGTTTCAACACAGCAAAAATACCCTCTCCCGGCCGCCGGATGGAAATACATCAATAAAACAGCTGATATATATTCCGGTGGATCCCCCCGCCGGTTCGATCTCAATTCGTTATGCCTATTATTCCGGGAGAAATACATTAACGTTCATGGATCATTACATTCTGGCGTTTGAAATATAGTTTTATTGTATTTAAGCTTCGTTTAATACTGATATTGTATTGCTCCAGAATATCGTGAGAGAGTTGATAACCAAGTATGACGGGTATATAGCAATAGCAAGGACATGATATGTCAGATAATAAAATTGTCTTTGAGCACGCCGTAACCACGTTTACCCATGAACGGTGGGACGCGGACGGGCAAGATGCGCCTTTCGCCCTGGAAGCGCTGGAAGAGGGAAAAATACTTTTTTTCCCCCACCTCTCGTTTAGCCTGACCGCGGATGAAATCGCCCTCCTGGATCCGACGCTGGTGGATCCGAAACGGAAGAATATCAGCTTCCAGCCGCTGAAAAACCGGCTCACCGGGGTGGCGGCGACGGAACGAATCCCGGCGGTACGGCATTTGCTTGAACGCTACTACCAGGACTGCTGCCGTCTGGCGGCGGCGATACTCCCCCTATACCGGCAGACCCTGCACAGCCCCGCCAATACCCTGCGGCTGCATCCGATTACCGCCTGGACAAACACCCCCTCATGGCGCAAAGACGATAGCCGCCTGCATGTGGATGCCTTCCCTTCACGCCCTACCCACGGCCAGCGCATACTGCGCATCTTCACCAATATCAATCCCAACGGGGAAAACCGCTCCTGGCGGGTGGGTGAGCCTTTTCCGCAGCTGGCGCAGCGCTTCCTGCCGAATCTCGGCCGCTACTCCCCGCTGAACAGCTGGCTGCTGAACAAGATGGGCATCACCAAAACCCGCCGCAGCCACTATGACCATCTGATGCTGCAGCTGCACGACGCCATGAAGTCGGACCGGGATTACCAGCAGTACGGACCGCAGCTGGCGGTGGATTTCCCCCCCGGCAGCAGCTGGATCTGTTTTTCCGATCAGACGCCCCACGCGGCGATGAACGGGCAATTCATGCTGGAACAGACTTTTTTCTTGCCGCCGGAGGCCATGAAAAATCCTCGCCGCGCGCCGGTAAAGGTACTGGAGTCTCTGCTGCATAAGCCGCTGATTCAGCCTTTTTGACGTCGATCCCGTCCGGCGAGGTCGGCGCTGCCCGGTTTATCCTGCGCGGCGCGTTCGGGCCAAAGCCCGGACAATCGCGCATTCAGCCGCCCCGCTCCCCGCCCGCGGCGTGCCCGTGCAAATGCCCGTGTAAATTCCCTTATAATAAATAGCGCAGTACAGTGCCGGTTTCCCACCAATACCCCCAGTCGCTATCATCCCCCTTAGCCAGGTAGGTCTCAGTCAATGCCAGGCAAAGGGCATAATTTCCCTGCATCAATGCGTCAATAAAGGCCGCCGGGAAAAACGGTTCCGCCGGGGAGCGCCGTCCCGCCCGTGACCTTATCCGGCTGATGGCGAGAATCACGCAGCAGAACCGGACAAAGCGCTGTTTCTCCGGGGAGCGCGGCATCATCCTGGTGAGAAAAAGCGCGCTGTAGACATAGTCTTCAAACGGCCCGTGCCGGGCTTCCCGCGCCATATCGCCGGTAAAACGATCGGAAATGGCGCGGGTCATCCGTACCAGTTTGGCCCGGTCGGCGCTTTGGGGAATGAAATAAAGACCACGGCGACGATAAGCACGCTAAAGACCGCCGCCACCGCCATATTGGCAAAGCGGGAAAAATCATAGTCCATGGGGTTGGCAAAATTAATCAGAAAAATGACCCCAGCATAAACACATGAAAAATATGAATGCAACGGGGAAAGGGATTTCCCCGCGCCGGCGAGCAACAGCACCGGGGTCATGGCCAGCATGGCGGGCAACAGTTCGGAGGCAGAGATAAACGCGTAGAACAACAGCACATAAGCCACCGGCACCGCCAGGACGACGGCGGCCAAGACCACCAGCACCAATTTGCTCACCGCGGGATAATGCGCGCCCAAGGCGCAGGAAATACCGATGAGTACGGTAAGGATATAGCCCATATCCCAGTCGTTCCCCAACCAGAAAAATACGCCCGCCAGGACGCTGCAAAAGGTCCGGACGGCATTCAGCAGCATTTCATGGCTATCGCGAAACACCCGGGCCCCGGCAAATACTTGCCCCGTCCGGCTTTCCGCCCATCCGGCGGCCTCTGCCCCCGCGTCATCCAGACAGGAACGCAGGGTTAAACAGAAGTGTTGACCGGCGCGGTGGGCCATCAAACCGTCCGGCGGCCAAGGGGGCGCGGTATCGGGCGGAAAAGGACGCGGGCCCAGCCATTTTTCCACTTCATTGAGATAGTCCCCCGCATCCGCGCCGCTGTCATGCAGCAGCAGCGCGGACATGGAGTGCAGGGATAACAGGCCGCTCGCCGAGCTCAGCTGCCGGCGGGTAAGACGGGACTGCCGCCGGCGCAGGGTATTATCAGTGGCCGGAGACAGGGAGTCGTTCGCCGCCAGCAGTTCGGCATTCATCAAACCGGTCACCAGTTCATACCATCGCTGGAACAGCGCCCGTTCCGGCACATACCTGTGCAAGCAGGATTGGAACAGGTCCCGCATCCTGTGGCTATTACCCTGCGCCGCCTGCAAAAACAATCGATTATCCAGCCGGGACGGCAGCGCAAAGGTCACCAGCAGCGCGGCGGCCAGACCCAACGCGATTTCCGACAGCCGGGCCTGGCTGATGAAAAACAGCGTATAGGGCGTAGGCGACACCGAGATGCCGAAACCCACAATGGCCGACGTATAGCCGCACAGGGCGCAGCCATAGGTCACCATCCCGCTATAGCGGCCGGCAATATAAGTGCAAAGGGAGAGCCATAGCGCCAGATAGAGCGACATCAGCCAGGGCGCGTTCAGGCTGATGCCGGCAAGCCAGGTCACCATCAGGATACCCACCACGGTGCCCACCAGCCGGGCGATAAACTTGGCGATGAGCATCCCCTGGCTGGGGTAACTTACCACCGCCACCGTCATAATGGCCCAATAGGGTTTATCCAGCTGCAGAGAAAAAGCGGCCGCCCAGGCCAACAGCGTCGCCAGCCAAAAACGCAGGGCAAAAAAGTAATCCGGACGCTGGAAAAACCGGCCGATCTTCGCCATCGGTTCGGCGATGCTTTGCGCCGCCACCCCCATTAGCGGTCCCTTATTTTTACGGTGCAGGTGGTACCCGCGATCAGCGGCGGATAAGCCGCCCCGCCGTCCCGGCGGTCAATGGCAATCCGTACCGGAATCCGCTGCGCCAGACGAACCCAGGGATAATCGGGCTCAACGTTTTGCAATAGCTGCTCTCCGGTCGACGCGCTTTGATCGACGATTGCCCGTCCGATGCCGGTAATATGTCCGTACAGGGGTTGCCCGCCGTCATAAGGGTCGATTTCCACCGGTTTGCCGGCGGCAATATAGCGCAATTTTGTTTCTTCAAAATAGGCCATGACATAAAAGGAATTCGCATCCACCAGCGCCAGCAGGGATTGCCCGGCGCTGATGTAATTTCCTTCCCGTAATCCCAGATTGGTGACGTAACCGTCGGCGGGGGCATATATTTTGGTGCGGCTCAAGTCCAGACGGGCTTTTTTGATGGCAATGGTTGCCTGATCAATTTGATTATTCAATGAGGACAACGCTGTTTTGGCCGTTTCAAGATCTTCTTGGGAAATAACCTGATTGGTCAACCGCGCGCGCCGGGCGTATTGATGCAGCGCTTGGTCCCGCTGGATAATCAGCTGTGCCGATTTGGCCAGCGCGTTATCGAGGTTGATTTGATAATCGCTGGGATCGATGGCCAACAGCAGGTCGCCCCGGCTGACTTTCTGATCGTCGGTGATGGGCAGGTGGATCAGTTTGCCCGGCACCTCCGCCGCGATTTGTATAACTTCCCCCCGGATTTTGGCATCCCGGGTCCAGGGGCCGAGGGTGTAAAAATTCCACAGTCGATAGCTTACAACCACAATCATAAATAGCATGATCACACTGAGAATATATTTCCCAATCGCTTTCATAATAAGATTTCCAGCGAGATAATCACTTTATGGCTTAAATAAATACACAAAAACAAGACACCAAGATCAATAAGATTTGGATGCCAGAAATAACCGTTAAAAATGATATCCCGATAGGCTACACGCACCAGCAGCCAGATAAAAAAACCAAGTAAAATAACCCATATCAGTGCCGGGAAAAATATAATCGCTCCCAGCGTGAGATCTTTCATAAGGTCTCAACCATTATCAAAATCCCGGCATACCGGCGGTAAGCTGCGAATGCCATATACCGGGTAATCGTGGGTGGAAAAATGTTAAAGTATATATGAACCACCTTCTTGTCAATGGATGTTTTCGCGAAAATAATAATCCCCGGATAAATTGTATAGAGTCACAATGAATAGCGATTTTTTTCCAAATAAGGCGCATTCATTAGGGTTATTTCCACCGGCGCTATGCGTCCGGGTTTAGGGCAATTCGGGGACCGGCGCGACGGAGCTTGAGCGCCACATAGAGTTTTGTCGTCCAGCCCACGTCATCCAGCCGCGCCCCCAGCAGTTTTTCAATACGCTCCAGCCGATAGTTCAGCGTATTGGGATGAATACCCAGTACGCTTGCCGCCGCCTTCCGGCGCTGGCATTGCTCAAAGTAGGTTTCCAGGGTCAACAGCAGATCCGGATCGCCGGATAATTGTTCAATCAGCGAGACCAGATAACGTAACGTCGTATCGGTGCCGCGCACGCTCTCTTCCATAACAATATCGGAATAAAAATACACCCGGCGGCCATCGTCGCAGCGCATGCCGAAATCGAGGGCCCTGATAGCCTCATCCGCCGTGGAAGCCCATCCTCTTGCGCCCTGGCCCATCAGCCCCACTCCCATCATGGCCGATGAGGGCAAGGCTTCTCTCAGCTCGGCCACGCGACCCGCCATCATGCGATCGTTGGCATTCATGGCATTGCCCGGCACCGCCGGCACCCAGATAACCAGCCGCCCGTGGTGCCAGACACGCAACAGAAAATCCTCGGCTACGGTAAGCCGGCGCGCAATTCCTGACACCACGCTATCGAGTTCCTGGGCAAACTGCGGGGAATTGCTATCCGCCTCCGGGAGCTCCACGGCGAAAGCAATGCGGGGGGCAGACGGATCCAGCCCCAGCGCCGCCGCGGTTTTGTGGAATTCCCCGGTTTCTTCGGGAAAAGTGAAAATAATACCGTACAATTGGTGTTGTAAAGATTCCCGCCAGCGTGCCTGACGGAACTGTTCCTTGAGGTATGCCTGGGAAATCAGCTGCGCCATTTCATCAAAATACTCCAGCAAATAAGGCGAGATGTTAAACAGCAGCTCCCCGCGCAGGCTTTCGTTTCGTTCCGCGATAAGGATATACCCGCGCCATAATTCCAAGGCCCCCAGTCTGAACGCCCGCAGCAGCGCCGGCAGCGGCGTGCCCTGATGCACCCGCCGTTTGCCGAACTCCTGGAATAGCTGCAAATCCTCCTGCGAGGGCGGCGTTCCGTTCAAAATGGACCCGAACCAGAGACGGGCGGAAAAGGTGATGGATTCATTGACATCCAGCCTCACCACCGGCGTCAAATCGGCATATTCTTTCATTTTGGGCAACGATGAGAACACCCCGTCCGTCATAACCGTCAGATTGTCCGCCAGGGATAAGGTGTTTTCCCGCAGGGAGGGGGAAAGCGTCGGCACGTACAGCATAGCATTGTCTCCGGCCCTGCCGGCGGCAGGGAAATGATCATAACGGCCCCCGTCCCGAAAATCGGGCCCGATAACCCGGCACAGCCGTCCGGCGACCGTCGGGGAACAAAACGCAGCGTTCCGGCAAAACGTGCCGGCCGGCGATAAGTATAAATTTTTCGCGACCGTGGTGGATAGACCCGCCGCAAAGGTATGCTCCGTCCCGTCATTGGGGTAAGCTTAGGTAGCGCCAGAAAACTCACCTTATTCACAAGAGAGGAATGCTATGTGGTCTCAAGCAAAGAGAACGATGAAGACAAAGAGAAAGATCAACCGGCGATTTCTTCCTTTGCCCTGAACAAATTATTGGATGCCCGTTCCCTGATCATTTCCGGCGAGATCAATCAGGCATTGACCGAAAAGGTGGTGTCCCAGCTGTTGATTTTACAGGAAGTGAATGATAAGCCGATAAAAATCTTTCTCAACAGCCAGGGCGGGCATGTGGAAGCGGCCGATACCATCCATGACATCATCAAATTCATCAAGCCGGAAGTGCAGATAATCGGCACCGGCTGGGTGGCCAGCGCCGGCATTACCATTTTCCTGGCGGCGGAGAAAAAGAACCGCTTTGCCCTGCCCAATACCCGCTTTATGATCCATCAACCCCTCGGCGGCGTACAGGGACAGGCGACGGATATCGAAATCGAAGCCAAAGAGATCCTGCGCATGCTGGACCGGGTCAACAAGATGATAAGCGACGCCACCGGCCAGCCGCTGGAAAAAGTGCAGAAAGACACCGACCGCAACTTCTGGCTCACCGCGCCGGAAGCGTTGGATTACGGGTTGGTGGGACAGACCACCCCCCCCGAGAGGTCTCTTCCCTGACATTCCCCCCGCCGATAAAGTGCTGAGAACGCCGTTTATATCGGCGTTCTCAGGACATCCACCGGCCAAAGCTGCTTTGCCAATAGCGTTTAGGTTCTGTGGATTTTAACACCCCGTTGCTGGCCGCCGGCCTGGACCTCCTCCCGGTCAATGTTTGACCACGTAAAGATCCTTGGTGTAATACACCCCCAGCGGGCTCGGGCTGAAGCCGCCGATATAGGGTTTCACCAGCTGTACCGACACATAATGGTAGACCGGAATCGCCGGCACATCCCGGGCCAGGATATCTTCCGCCTGCTGGTAGTACCGGCCTCTTTGCGCCGCCGTGCCCGACCGGGCGGCAAGGGCAAGGGTCCGGTCATAGTCCGGATTGGCATATAGCGAGGTGTTTTCACTGTCGCCGGTGCGAAAGTTGTTCAAAAAGGTGGAAGCATCATCATAGTCGGCCACCCAGGCATAACGCACCAGATCAAAACCACCGCCGTGCATGGTGTCGAGCATGGTTTTCCATTCCTGGTTATGCAGCTT
This sequence comes from Sodalis ligni, assembly GCF_016865525.2. Taxonomy (NCBI): domain Bacteria; kingdom Pseudomonadati; phylum Pseudomonadota; class Gammaproteobacteria; order Enterobacterales; family Bruguierivoracaceae; genus Sodalis; species Sodalis ligni. The sequence goes on from NZ_CP075169.1 coordinate 3,851,882, forward strand.
CACCTCGACGCCAAGATTTTTTCGCCACATCGAACTGGCGGCAATGGCGATGCGCTGGTGTGATTCAGACGTGTTGTACAGCAGGCCCAGCGTCAGCGGATGCCCGGCGGTAAATCCGGCCTGGGCCAATAATTTTTTCGCTTCGGTAATCCTTTTTTCCCGCGGCCATCCGGCATAGTCCGGTTTTTGCAGCGTCACGCCGCCGATTTTTTCCTGGCTTATCAGCCAGGCGGGAATTTGCCCCTGTCCCAGCACCTTACCGGCGATGATATCCTTATCCAGGCCAAGGTTAAGCGCTTGGCGCACGCGGCTGTCATTAAACGGCGCCTTGCGGGTATTGAACTCATAATAATAGGTGGCCAGTTTCGGCGAAATATGGACCTGATTGCCCAATTCCTGTTGCAGCGATGGGAATAACGTCTGCGGCACGGTATAGGTAATGTCGATTTCACCGGCCTTATAGCGGTTAACGTCGGCGGTTTCCGAACCGATGGGCAAATAGGTCACTTTGTTGATTTGGGTATGCCCGTCATCCCAGTACCGTTTATTACGCACGCCCGTCAGGCGCTCGTTCACCACCCATTCCGACAGGGTAAAGGGGCCGTTGCTGACGAAATGGCCCGGCTGGGTCCATTTATCCGCAAACTGAGCCACCGCCTTTTGCGGAACGGGCACCAGGGAGGGATGGGCCAGCATCGCGAGAAAATAGGCCGTCGGCTGCTCAAGGGTGATGGTCAGCGTCACGTCGTCCACCGCCTGGATACCCAGCGTTTCGGTTCCTTTTTTACCTTCGATAATCTGCCGCGCGTTCAGCAGGTGCATATTGGCAAGATAGCTTTCATAAGGCGAGGCGGTCTTGGGATCCACCAGGCGACGCCAGCTATAGACCACATCACCGGCGGTGAGGGGATCGCCGTTCGACCATTTCAGCCCCGGACGCAGATGGAAGGTCCACACGCGGTTGTCTTTGTTTTCCCAGCGGGCGGCCAGGCGGGGCCGGACATGGCCGTCATTGTCAATGCTCACCAGTCCTTCAAAAAAGTCGCTGATGATATTGAATTCCACATCGCTCTCCACTTTATGCGGATCGAGGGAAGCCGGTTCGCTGCCGTTATTGCGCACGATTTCCTGTTTGGCCGCCAGTTCGACGCCGGGCGGCACGGTGGCGGCGGTGGCGGGCAACGCCGCCCAAAAGCTCAGGCAGCTTAACATTAACAATGCCGCCCTGGCCGCCCTGGCGAAAGGGAACATTTTTCCTGGTTTTCCCGACATCTATGCTCTCCATCACGACACGTTCCGATTGCGGATTAATGCTGCAAGCCGACCAGCAGGCGCAGGGCCATTTTTTCGGCGTTGGCCACATGCAGCTGCGCCGCCGCCTGGGCGGCATCCGCATCCCGCTGCTGTATCGCGCGATACAGATTATCGATTTCGTTCAGGCTGGCGGGCAGGCGTTGCAGATGCATCAGCGACGTGGCGCGCAGCAGATTTACCCGCGAATGCAGGCTGCCGAGGATCTCTTTCACCAGTGAATTGCCGCAGTTGCTGAGCAAAACATCATACAAAGCGTTTTTTGCGTCCAAGACCCGGCCCTGATCCTGCGCCGCGCCGGCGGCGTGCAGCTGCTGCACCGCGGCGCCGAAGCGGGCGATGTCCTCTTCACTGGCCCGTACGGCGAACTCACGGGCGGCAAAGCCTTCCAGCAGTCCGCGCAGCGCGTACAGCTCCGCGGCTTCCTGCGGCGAGATAATGGCCACAATCGGTCCTTTATTCGGCACGATATGCACCAGTTTTTCCGCTTCCAGCTTACGCAACGCCTCTCGCACCGAGGTACGGCTGACCCCCAGCGTTTCACAGAGCTCCCGCTCGATAAGCCGCTCACCGGGGGCATAACGCCCGGTCATGATTGCCTGCCGCAGGACATTTTCGACCTGGTGACGCAATGATTCGGGTCGTATCATTTCCAGTTCTGCTGACATTATTGTATTCCTGTCCGACAAAATATGGCTTCTTTGTACCACATTCTCCCTGCCGGTCACAAGAGCGCGGGCGTCGCGCCAGTCCTACCCCAGCCGGCCAGGGGATAGCCGCTCCGCCAGCGCCTGCTCCAGCAAGGGCGCGGCGGCGGCGGCGCCATGCATGCCGATGGCGCTGACAATCTCCAGCACTTCGAGGATCTCCTGCGCGCTGGCGCCGTAGCCGATGGCATTGCGCATATGCAGCTTTAATCCCTGAACATACAGGTGGGTGGCGGAAGCGTCAAAGGCGCAGTAAATCAGCTCTTTCACCTTGGGACTCAGTACGCCGCTGCGCCAGGGGACCGAGGAAAACGCCACGTAGGCGTCAAACAATTCCGGATCCAGCTCCAGCATGCCGTCCCAAAAGGCGTGCCAGTAGCCGCGGTTTTCAATAAAACGCTGCTTCAGGGTTTCCTGGCGGGCATCAAGGGGGGATGAACCGCTGCGCAGCCCTTCCTCCTCCAGGACTTCCATCAGCAGCGGGACACCAATATTGGCGGCGTGGATGCCCAGGGTGGCGGTGAGTTCCAGCACTTCCATCAGTTCCTCGCGGGTAGCGCCGTAGCTCAATGCCAGGCGCAGGTAGCGCCCCACCCCCGGCAGATAAAGATGGGTGGCCGCCGCGCTGGCGCTGAGGGCGATAAATGCCTTGGTCTTGTTATCCAGATGATTTTTTTGCCAGGGCACCGCGGCCAATTGCCGGCAGGCGTCATAAAAACCCGCATCCAGGCGGCGGATGCTTTCCCATTGCGCCCCCCACTCCCCCTGCGAGGAAACACCGGTTTCATCGATGGGTAAAAAAGTTTCATTTAAGCTCATGATTTACGCTCCGTGCGGTCCAGATAGTCTTGCTGCGCTACTTCCTCTTGCCACCGGGTCTTGCCGAGGGAAATGGCGGTATGCGCCAGGTAGCTGTCGCGGGCGGCGCCGTGCCAGTGGCGCTCATCGGCGGGAATCCATACCACATCGCCCTGGCGGATTTTTTGCGCGTCCCGGCCGTCGACGCAAATCCAGCCGCAGCCCGACGTGACCTGCAATATCTGGCCCTGCTCATGGGTATGCCAGTAGGTGCGCGCCCCCGGCGAGAAAAACACGTTGGCGATGGTGATATTGTCCGTGGCGGGCATCACCGGATCCGCCCACACCACGCCGCTGAAGCTGGCGGTGCGTTGTTCCGACGCCGCATCCGCCGCCCTGCCGTAAAAAATCTTCATTTCTGTCCTCCCTCAGGTGTTGAACCGGCATCATAAAGCCTGACGCCGCCGGAAATATCGCCGATGGCGTCCACCACGCGATTGCTGATCTTATCGCCGTAGCCCAGGGCGCCGGCCAATCCGAAGCTGGCCAGCGGACCCGCCGCGTTCAGCGACGCCACCCCCAGTTCATGGGTCAGGTCGGTGTAAAGCACCACATCTTTGATCATCAGCCGGGACGTAAGGCCGCCTTCCAGATAATCGCCGTCGACAATTTTCGGAAAACGGTTCAGGGTGGCGAAATTAACGCCGCTGCTACTGTTAAGCACCTCCAGCAGCGAATGCAAATCCAGACCGGCCTTTTTCGCCGCCACCATCACCTCCGCGGTGGCGGCGAGACTGACGGCGTTAAGGAAATTATTCAGCAGCTTAGCGGTATGCCCCGCGCCGCTGTCCCCCATGTTGACCACCTTGGCGGCGAAGGGACGGAACACCCATTGCACCGCCTCGATGGCGGCGGCGTCTCCTCCCACCATCAGCGTCAGCGCGCCTTTTTCCGCCGCCGCCGCGCCGCCGGAAATACCGGCGTCGATATAGGCCACGCCCCGGGCCTTGAACAGGCCATGCAGCCGGCGGGTGGACGTGGCGGCGCTGGTGCTCAGATCAATCACCGTTTGCCCGGCGCGGCAGTGGTCCAGCAGTCCGTCCCGCCCTTCAGCCACCGCCTCCACCACCCGGCTGTCGGGCAATGACAGCAGCACCACGTCGCCATACTCCGCCACGTCGCGCAGCGATGCGGCGGCCTGGGCGCCCGCGGCGGCGGCCCGCTCCCGTTCGGTGTCATAGCCCCGCACCGCGATGCCGGCCTCCACCAGACGCCGGGTCATGCGCCCGCCCATATTGCCTAAACCGATAAATCCCGCCCGATCGATATTCATCATGTCACCCTCTTTATAGGCATCCGATAGTGCCGGTCCCCGCCGGCGGTGAAAGTCTCCGCCTTGCGCCGGGCCGATCCCCCTCAGGAAAAGTCCACGTCTTTGGTTTCCGGACCCATGGCGGCGCCGACGGTGCCGATAATTCCCCCCAGGGCCAGCAGAGCCACCGCGGTAAGGGCCAACGGCATCACCGCGCTGAGCCAATCCATATAGAAGGCGTAGAACGAGGGAATAATCACCGACAGGCTGAAGCCCACGCCGAAGCCGGTGGCGCGCACATCGGTGACGAAGCGTTCATTGATGTAGGTGACGATCACGCCCCAGGGAGAGGTTACCAATACCGCCAGCAGGCATACCAAGGCGACGGTGACCGGCACCGGCATACCCTGCCGGGTGCTCAGGATATACAGCAGCGCCGAGCCCACTACCGCTATCAGCGGACCGACAATCAAAAAGAACAGCCGGCGGCCGATTTTTTGCCCCAGCATGCCGGAACCGATGTACGTGAAAAACAACACGAAATAGGTCAGCATCAGGGTAGCGGTCATTTCTATGCCATTGAAATGCAGTGTTTTCACCAAGAGGCCGGTGGGCAGGAAAATCGTGATGATATTCTGGGTCAGCCAGAAGCCGGTCATCATTAACAACACCTGCAGCAGATTGCGCCCGCTTTTGCCGTGCAGCAGATCGGTCAGGGCCAGTTTCTCCTTTTTCTCGCCGCTTTCGCTTTGCCAGATTTCCGATTCGGACACTTTATAGGTGTAATAAAGCACCAGCACCCCCGCCAGCAGCGCGCCTATCACGAACGGTATGCGCCAGCCCCACTGCGCGAAGGGCGAGTGCAGACCGTGCAGGGGAGAGAACATCAACACCAGCCAGGTGATGAGATTGATGCTGACATAGGCGGCGGGGAAGCCGCTGATAATCAGGCCGCCGACAAATCCGCGCTGGGATTTCTTTGAATACTCGATGGCCAGCGGCATGGCGCCGGTATAGCCGCCGCCGAGGAATATTCCGTCCACAAACCGCAAAATCACCAGCAGCACATAAGAGGTCACTCCCAGGCTTTCATAGCCGGGCAATAACGCAATCAGCAAGGTCACCACGCCGAAACCCGACACCGAGTAGATGGAGGCTTTGCGGCGGCCGATGCGATCGGCCACGATGCCGAACAGCAGCGCGCCGATGGGCCGGCCCAGCAGTGTGGTAATAAAGACCAGCGATGCCAGGATGGTTTCCAGGCCGGGCGAAAGCTGCGGCGGCTGGAAGTAGAACAGCACCGGCGACAGCGCCACCACCGGCAGGTAGATATCAAACATATCGATGTATTCGGAAAAGAAGGCGCCTTTGATGGCGTTCTTCCTTTTTACTTCTATGGATTGGTCGCTTTCTTTCGCCGAGGCGATGTTATAGTCGCTTAACGTTTCCATATCCGTCTCCCATTATTCAAGCGCACCTCTTACGGATGCGTGGGGTTGCGATCCGCCGTACATCAGCCGCGGCGGGCAGGTAGGGAATACAGGGTCTACCGTGGAGCAGGCGCGCCGTCAGGCGCCGCCGGTTTCATCCTCGTAGGCTTTGATGGCCGCGCTGGCCACCCGGAACGCGGCCAGCGCCAGCGGCGCGCCGCAGTAGACCGCGGTCTGGATCAGCACCGCGCGGATCTCCTCGCGGGTCACGCCGTTTTCAAGGCGCCTTTGATATGCACCGACAATTCGTGATGCTGGCTCATGGCGGTCAGGATGCCGATATTCAGCATGCTGCGGATTTTGAAGGTCAGCGTCGGATCGCCCCAGACTTCGCCCCAGCAATACTCCGTCACCAGCTTTTGTATCGGGCGATTGAAATCATCGGCGGCGGCCCAGGATTTTTCCACATGGGCGGCGCCCAGCACTTCCTTACGATTTGCGAAACCACGCTCAAAACGCTCTTCGAATTCCATGGTGACTCCTCAGGCTATGGCAGCGAACAGAAATCGTATGATTGTATGACAGCAGTTTCAGGCAAAAAAAAATATGCCTGCCCGTTAATCCTCACCGTAACCGACGAGGGATTTTATCTCCAAATACTCCCGCAGGCCGGCCTCGCCCCATTCACGGCCGTTGCCCGAGCGCTTGTAGCCGCCGAACGGCGCCAGGAAGTCCGCCGGCGGATAATTGATATGGACGCCGCCGGCCTTGAGCTTACGGGCCACCCGCCGCGCCCGCTGCCTGTCGCCGGACTGGACATAGGCCGCCAGGCCGTAATCGGTGCCGTTGGCGATGTCGATGGCCTGTGCCTCCGATTCATATCCCATGATGGACAGTACCGGGCCGAAGATCTCTTCGCGGGCAATGGTCATCTGCGGCGTCACATGGCTGAACACCGTCGGTTTGACATAATAACCCCGCTCGAAACCCTCGGGCCGTCCGGTACCGCCGGTCACCAGGCGGGCGCCCTCATCGATGCCGGCTTGAATCAAGGCCTGCACCCGATTGAACTGATTGCGGTTCACCAGCGGTCCGAGCTGGGTGGCGGGAGAATCCGTCGGTCCCAGGCGAAAAGCCTGCGCCGCGGCCTTGGCGATGTCCGCTGCCTCCTCCATCATGGCATGCGGCACCAGCATGCGGGTGGGAATGGAGCAGGATTGACCGGAATTGGTAAAACAGGCGGCCACGCCGCGGCTGACCGCTTCCGGCAGATTAACGTCGTCCAGCAGGATATTGGCCGATTTGCCCCCCAACTCCTGCGCGACCCGTTTAACGGTGTCGGCGGCCATCTTCGCCACCTCGATTCCCGCCCGGGTGGAGCCGGTGAACGACACCATATCGACGCCGGGATGGCGGGCCAGGGCCGCGCCGACGGTGGGACCGTCGCCGTTGACCAGATTAAACACCCCGGCCGGAACCCCCGCTTCATCCAGCACCTCGGCGAACAGCAGCGCGCTGAGGGGGGAATATTCGCTGGGCTTGATGACCATGGCGCAGCCGGCGGCCAGGGCCGGGGCGATTTTCACCACAATCTGATTGATAGGCCAGTTCCAGGGGGTGATAAGGGCGCAGACCCCACCGGTTCCAGCCGCAGCCGGGTCGTCCCCCGCTGCTCCTCAAAGGCGAAACCGTCCAGCACCTTGAGTATCGCCTCCAGATGCGCCACCCCTCGCACCGCCTGGCCGTCGCGGGCAAAGGTAATGGGGGAACCCATTTCCCGGCGCATCGTCTCGGCAAATTCGTCGTAACGGCGGCGGTAGATTTGCAAAATTCTCCGCAACAGGGCGACACGCTCCGATACCGGGCTGTCGGCATAGGCGGGCAGCGCCTCTCGCGCCGCCGCCACCGCGCGATCCACATCGGCGCCGTTGCCCATGGCCAGCCGGGCAAACGTCCGTTCGGTGGCCGGATCGATCAAATCGAGTCCGGCGGCGGACAGGGGCGTTACCCACTGTCCGCCGATATAAAACTGAGCGGCACGAGTCATGGCATACTCCTGTTAATCAGCCGGTACATTTCGGTGTGATCGGCGCCGGGGGCGCCGCGCCGGGCCGCTTCGTCCCACAGCTGCGCGCAAACGGCGCCGAACCGCATGGGATAACCCAGGTCCCGCGCCAGCGCCCGGCCGATACGCAAATCCTTGTTCATCAGCTGCAAGGCGAAACCGGAGTTGAAGGCGCCGCTTAACATATACTGCTTAACCTTGTTTTCCGAGGTGTTGCTTCGGCCGGTAGACGCATTAAGCACATCGGTCATCACGCCGGGTTCGATGCCGAACCCTTCGGCGATGTGCAAGGCCTCTACCGTCGCCAGCAGCCCGGCGGCGGACACATAGTTATTGAGCGCCTTGGCGGCATGGCCGCTGCCCGCCGCGCCGATATGCAGCACGCTTTTACCCATTGCCTCCAGCAGCGGCCGGCAGAGGTTAAGCACCGCCTCCTCGCCGCCCGCCAGAATCGCCAGTTCACCCGCCACGGCTTTCTTCACGCCGCCGGAAACCGGCGCATCCAGATAATCCAGGCCCATCTCTTTTAGCTGGGCGCCGAGCCGGCGCGATCGCGCCGGTTCAGAAGAACTCATATCGATGACCACCGCCCCTTTGGGCAGCATCGACGCCAAGCCGGGGGACTTATCCCCCAGCAGGACGTTTTCCACGATGTCCGAATTGGGCAGCATGGTAATCAGCGCATCCAGACCCGCCGCGCGGGCGGCATCCAGCGGACCGGCGCCTAGCCGGTCCATTAACGTCTCCTGGCGCCGGCGGTCGGCGTCGCCAAGACAGAGTGCGAAGCCGGCGTCGGCCAGACACTGCGTCATGGGGGTTCCCATCATACCCAGCCCGCAAAAACCGATGTTGTGCAAATCACTCATCTGCAGTTATCCTTTTGAAGTCAGGGTTGCCGACCGCCCGCCCGCATTCAGCTGCGGGGGGAGAAATCCGTCGGCGTTAAAAAGCTGTTTTCAATACGGGCCACAATCGGCGTTTGCGCTTCGCTGGCGGCCCGCTTGGCCTGCCAATCCGCATCCGCCTGGAAAGCGGCCCAGCGCGTTTCCCGATCCGCCAGGCTTGCCCATTTCAGCATGTAGGTCAGCGACTGGTTGCTCTCGCCTACCAGGGTTGTCCAAAAACCGACGGGCTCAATGCCGTATTTTTCAAAAAAAGCCAGGGTGGTATCTCTGAAGCGGTCCTGCAGGGCCGGTAAACGTCCCGGTAAACAGTGATAGACCCGCAATTCAACAATCATGATTTCTCTCCGCTAGAATGTGTTGCCTTGTCCCCGAGGCCATCCCGGGGACGACGATGGTTCAGCCGGGGTCATACCCCGGATGCACTTTCGACCCCATTATGGCGCAATCATGACTCGGTCCGGCAGCTTTATCAGGCTTTCGCCCGCCGTTATTCAACTTCCAGGGGAGAGATCCACCCGGACAATCCATCCCGCCGTATCCCCGTCCATCGCCGGGTAGCGTTCCAATACCAGCGGATCGTGACCCGGTATCACATGTTCCGCCGATGCCGCCAATCGGTTTACCGTGGCATATCCTTCCAGCATATCGCCGATGTGATACACCACCGGATAGGGACGCTGCTGTTCGATATTGGCGAAAAAATGCGCCGCGTCCGACGCCAGCACCACCCAGCCGCGTTCCGTATGCACCCGTACGATTTGCAATCCGTCCGAGTGGCCGCCGACCCGGTGCAGGGTCAGACCCGGCGCCAATTCGGCGTCGCCGTGATGAAACCGCACCCGTCCGGCGAAAAGCTTGTCCACCATGGCCTTCACATCCTCCACCGCGAAGGGATGGCGCAGTTCGCCGTGGCACATGCAGCGGCCGGTGCAAAAGGCCATTTCCCGCTCCTGTACATGGAACAAGGCGCCGGGAAACAGCAGATGATTGCCCGCGTGGTCATAATGCATATGGGTAATGATGACATCGGTTACCGTTTCGGTGTCTATCCCTACCCGGCGAACCCCTTCCCCCACCGGGTGGGTAATGGTGCGCCCCCGCCGATCGGCCATGGCGCCGTCAAAACCGGTATCAACGATATAGGTGTGGTCGCCGCCGATAATGGCCCAGACAAAATAGTCGATGGGCATCGGCCCGTCGTGCAGATCGCCGCCGATGAAATTTTCCCGGGCCAGACGATGGTGATGAGCATATTTAATAGCAAAAATACGGTAATCCTCAAGGGGCAAAGACATGGGCCATCTCCACTTTACTTATTGAATTCTCGCGATAAATACGTTCATTCACCGTTGCCGGCGTACTTGCTCCATTCGCCAACGCGGTTGCGAACCGGCGATGGGTAAACGTTATTGTCAGGTTAAAACTGGGTTACCAAAACGTTTTACATGAGATAAAACTATATTATCGTCATACAATCAGTCAAGAAGACAATGAGTGATGCAGTTCACAGATAATACAATCGGAAAAAATGGCGAGGCGGCAAAACCATTATTAAAAAATCGGCCTGGCTATCATAAAAACAAACGAAACAAGAGTCATGATGTAAAATAAATACCCGCTTCGCAATTTTTCAACAGCGCAATAAATAAAAAAATCGATTTAACTCAAATACCTACTTTATTTCCATAGCAATAAAACACCGTTAATCGCAAGGCCGTATTTGCCAGAAAATTTAACAGGGCAATTATTTTATTTTTTTCTCCCTTACCCTACCCCAGTGAAATTAATCCCCTACCCATGATTTGCGCCAAGGAGAACAACATGCAACAAGAAGCGTTAGGTATGGTAGAGACCAAAGGGTTGACCGCGGCCATTGAAGCGGCGGATGCCATGGTCAAATCTGCCAACGTGGTACTGATTGGCTACGAGAAAATCGGCTCCGGCCTGGTGACGGTATTCGTGCGCGGCGATGTGGGTGCGGTAAAGGCAGCCACTGATGCCGGCTGCGCCTCGGCCCGCCAGATTGGCGATGTCATCGCCACCCATGTCATCCCGCGTCCGCACTCCGACGTTGAAAATCTGCTGCCGAAAGGCCTTAAAGCATGAACACCGACAACCTGGTGGAAAACATCATCGCCGAGGTACTCGGAAAAGTGGGTGAATTAAAAACCCCCGCCACGGCATCTCTGGAAAACAGCCCTCAAGCGGACCCTATCATGTCAGAAAAAATATGTACGTTAACGGAATTTGTCGGCACCGCCATTGGCGATTCCATCGGTCTGGTTATCGCCAACGTCGATAGCGCACTGCTGGAAGCGATGCACCTGGAAAAAAAATACCGCTCCATCGGCATCCTTGGCGCCCGTACCGGCGCCGGCCCGCAGATTATGGCGGCGGATGAAGCGGTAAAAGCCACCAATACCGAAGTGGTGGCCATTGAACTCGCCCGCGATACCAAAGGCGGCGCCGGTCACGGCTCATTGGTGCTGTTCGGCGGCCAGGATGTATCGGACGTTAAACGGGCGGTGGAAGTGGCCCTTAACGAACTGGATCGCACCTTCGGCGATATTTATGCCAACGATGCCGGACATGTGGAACTGCAATATACCGCCCGCGCCAGCTATGCGTTGGAAAAAGCCTTCGGCGCACCGTTGGGTAGAGCCTGCGGCGTCATCGTCGGCGCCCCCGCCGCCATCGGGGTCCTGATGGCGGATACCGCTATCAAGGCGGCCAATGTCGATGTGGTGGCCTACAGCTCGCCGGCCAAGGGCACCAGTTTCACCAACGAAGTCATTCTGATCGTGTCCGGCGATTCCGGTGCGGTTCGCCAGGCTGTGCGCTCAGCACGGGAAGTCGGCCTGGTCTTGTTGGAAACCATGGGCGGCAAAGCGCCTTCAGCCACGACACCTTACATCTAACCTGCGTTGCTTGATGCGGAGAAAAACATAATGAGTCTTATATCACAGGGTTTTGGCGAACCGACCGCTAGAGTCAACGCGTTGCGGGAACAAATTCTTGACAGCACGCCCTGCATTGAAACCGATCGCGCCCGGCTCGTCACGGCGTCATACCAAGAAACGGAAGCATTGCCTACCGTGATCCGCCGCGCCAAGGCGCTGGAAAAAATCCTGGCGGAGCTGCCGGTCACCATCCGCGACGGCGAGCTTATCGTCGGTAGCCTGACGGTGACGCCGCATTCCGCGCAGATTTATCCGGAATTTTCCAATATCTGGATCAAAGATGAATTTGAACGCCTGAATTTACGCAAAGGCGACCGGTTCACCATTTCCGAGCAGGCCAAGCAGGAATTAAACGAGGTTTTCCCTTACTGGCAGGGCAAAACCACCAACGAACTGGCCACTTCCTACATGCTGCCGGACACCCGTGAATGCATAGCGGAAAACGTTTTTACCGTCGGCAACTACTATTTCAACGGCGTCGGCCATGTTGCGGTGGATTATGCCAAGGTCCTGAACAAGGGCTATAAAGGCATTATCCAGGACGTGCTGGCCGCCATGGCCGCCGCGGATAAAACCTCCCCCGATTATCTTAAACAAGAGTCGTTTTACAAAGCGGTGATCATCTCCTGTAACGCCGCGGTGAATTTTGCGCACCGTTACGCGGCTAAAGCCCGCGCCCTGGCAAACAGCGCCACGCCGGAACGGAAACAGGAATTGCTGAAGATCGCCCAGGTTTGCGAAACCGTGCCGGAAAACGGCGCCGGCAATTTTTATGAAGCCTGCCAGTCATTCTGGTTCGCCCATGCCATCATCCAGCTTGAATCCAACGGCCATTCCATTTCGCCGGCCCGTTTTGATCAGTATATGTTCCCGTTCCTGGAAAAGGATAAGACCCTGAGCGATGAACAGGCGCAGGAACTGCTGGATTGCCTGTGGGTGAAATTCAACGACGTCAATAAGGTGCGTGACGAGGGGTCCACCAAGGGTTTCGGCGGCTATCCGATGTTCCAGAACCTGATTGTCGGCGGCCAGACCCGCGGCGGGCAGGATGCCACCAACCGTTTATCGTTTATGGCCATGGCGGCCACCGCCCACGTGCGGCTGCATGAACCCTCGCTATCGGTGCGCATGTGGTCGAAAACCCCTGATGATTTATTACTTAAATCTTGTGAAATCAGCCGCATGGGCATGGGTATCCCGGCCTATTACAACGACGAAGTCATTATCGCTTCTTTGATCAATCGCGGCCTGACCCTGGAAGATGCGCGGGAATACGGCATCATCGGCTGCGTGGAACCGCAAAAGCCGGGCAAAACCGAAGGCTGGCACGATGCCGCGTTTTACAATATGAGCAAGGTATTGGAAATCGCCCTCAATAACGGCCGCAGCGGCAACAAACAGCTCGGACCAAAAACCGGTGAACTGGATTCGTTCCACAGCATCGACGATATCATCGAGGCTTACCGCAAGCAGAACGAATTTTTTGTCTACCATCTGGCGATGGCGGACAACAGTGTGGATCTGGCCCACGCCGAACGCGCGCCGCTGCCGTTTCTTTCCAGCATGGTGGATGATTGCATCAGCCGGGGTAAAACCGTGCAGGAAGGCGGAGCGCACTATAACTTCACCGGTCCGCAAGGAGTGGGCGTCGCCAACGTCGGCGATTCTCTGATGGCCATCAAACGCCTGGTGTTCGACGAAGGCAAACTCTCCCTGGCCCATTTGAAAGAAGCGCTGGATGCCAATTTCGGCGTTCCGGTGGGATCGGTGGATGCGGCGCCGGCCGCCGCAGGGGGCGTGAAAAAAGACGCCGCCTACGATCTGGTGCTGGAAGCGGTGAAAAAAGTTCTGGGTGAAAACGGCGCGCTGGCCCTGTCGTCCCTTAACATCACTCCCCGTGAATCGGCCACTGCCTCGAACGGCAACGGCGGCCTGACCGCGGTACGCCAGATGCTCATCAACAACGCGCCCAAATTCGGTAACGATATTGATGAAGTGGATATGCTGGCGCGCGTCGGCGCTGAAATTTATTGCCGCGAGGTTGAAAAATACACCAACCCCCGCGGCGGTATCTTCCATGCCGGGCTCTATCCGGTATCGGCCAACGTGGCGCTAGGGGAAACCGTCGGTGCGACGGCGGACGGACGCCTGGCCGGCCAACCGCTGCCGGACGGGGTCTCCCCCAGCCGCGGCATGGACACCAAGGGCCCCACCGCGGCGGCCAACTCGGTGGCGAAACTGGATCATTTCCTGGCTTCCAACGGCACGCTGTTCAATCAGAAATTCCATCCGGCGGCGCTGAAGGGCGATGAGGGTCTACATCACCTGGCGGCGCTACTGCGCGGCTATTTCGATCAAAAGGCATGCACGTCCAGTTCAACGTGGTTGACCGCGCCACGCTATTGGCCGCGCAGCAGGAGCCGGAAAAATACCGCGATCTGGTGGTGCGGGTCGCCGGCTACAGCGCGCAGTTCGTGTCGCTGGATAAAGGCGTTCAGGATGACATTATCCTGCGTACCGAACACGTCTTTTAATAGGGACCTTTTTAGCCGCGACGGAAATACGCCGCGGCCAAAAAAATCACCCGGCCCCAGCCCGGAAAATAGATGTCGAAGGACAGATGGCGGAATTAATTAAAGGTGATGACATGGCGGCAATTGATTCTGAACAAACTGGCACCGTGTTTAATATTCAGAAGTTCTCTTTACATGACGGACCGGGCATTCGGACCATCGTTTTTTTAAAAGGATGTTATCTGGCATGTAAATGGTGCAGTAATCCTGAATCGCAAAAAACCGAGCCGGAGATGTTCTATCATGAACGCAACTGTATTCATTGCGGGCGCTGTGTGGCCGCATGCCCTATCGGGGCGATAGATCCCAAACGTCCGGGCCTTATCGATCGTGAGGCATGCACCCATTGCGGCGCCTGCGCGCAAGCGTGTCCGGCGGGCGCTATGGTGCAGTCAGGTACAAAGATGACGGTGGCGCAAGTCATGGACGAACTGCGCAAGGACGAGACGCATTACCGCCGTTCCGGCGGCGGCATTACCCTGTCCGGCGGCGAAGCGCTGGCGCAGCCGGACTTTACCGAAGCGTTGCTGAAGGCGTGCAAGGCCAGGGGCTGGCACACGGCGATGGAATCCACCGGCATCGCCTCCCTGAAGGTGCTGGAACGGGTTATCCCCCTGCTGGATTTGCTGCTGCTGGATATCAAGACCTTTTACAGCGCCCGGCATGAAGAATTTACCGGCCATCCGAATGAAGTGATTTTACGCAACGCCCTGGCGATTTCCGAGCTGGCGAAAAATATTGCCGTCCGGGTACCGGTAATTCCGACATTTAATGATGACGAACAGAGTATTAGAGCCATTGCCACATTCGTCACGCATATGAAAAATGTCTCGCGATTGCATTTATTGCCTTATCACAATTACGGACAGAACAAATATTCCCTGCTCGGCAGGCAATACGGCTTGATTGGTATAAAGCCGCCTGAAGACAGCCGTCTTCAGAAATACAAAACTATTGTTGAATCATTGGGAATAGCCTGTGTTATCGGCGGTTAGCAATAAAAATAACGATGGACATTATTTCGAACAACTTATTTAGGATCCTACTATGAACGTATCCTTACCCTCATTAAAGCAACAATGTCTTGCCGAGTTTTTCGGAACCGGATTATTTTGTTCATCGGTATCAGCTGCCTGGCGGCCATCCGGTTGGCCGGGGCCAGTTTCGGCCTGTGGGAAATCTGTATCGTATGGGGCCTGGGGGTCTCGCTGGGTGTTTATCTTACCGCCGGGATTTCCGGCGGCCATATCAACCCGGCGGTCACCATCGCCCTGTGGCTGTTCGGCAACTTTGAAGGCAAAAAGGTCCTGCCTTATATCCTGTCGCAAACCGCGGGCGCGTTTGGCGGCGCCCTGGTTGTCTATCTGCTGTATTACAATTTGTTCATTGACTTCGAAACCCTTCACCACATCCAGCGCGGCAGCATGGAGAGCCTGGCCCAGGCCGGTATTTTCAGCACCTATCCTCATCCGGCCATCAATATGGTACAGGCGTTCGCCAGCGAAATGATCGGCACATTGACGCTGATGTGTCTGATTATGGCGTTGACCGACGACGGTAACGGCGTGCCGCGCGGCCCGCTGGCGCCGTTGCTGATTGGCATAACGGTTGCCCTGGTTGGGGTCGCCCAAGGTATGTTGACCGGTTTCGCCCTGAATCCGGCGCGGGATTTCGGCCCCAGGCTGTTTAGCATTCTGGCGGGCTGGGGCGTCAACGCGCTGACCGGCGGTCGCGAGGTTCCCTATTTTATTATTCCCATTGTCGCCCCGATTGTCGGCGCCTGTCTCGGCGCGGTGCTGTATCGCAGCCTGGTCAATAAGCCGCTGCCCGGCAAAACAAAAGATAAGAAAAATCTCCCTGAACGCGCGTCATAACCGCGATGCCGCGGACGGGGAATGGATATTTAATCAAAAGCAAAGCATTTCTGGAGATACCAATAAATGAATAATGCACTTGGCATGATTGAAACCTATGGCCTGATCGGCGCCATCGTCGGCGCGGATGCCATGGTCAAATCGGCGAACGTCCAGTTGGTGGGCTACGAGAAAATCGGCTCCGGTCTGGTTACCGTTATGGTGCGCGGCGATGTCGGCGCGGTAAAAGCGGCGGTGGAAGCCGGGTCGGTGGCGGCGACCAGCGTGGGTGAAGTGAAATCCACCCATGTAATACCTCGCCCCCACAACGATGTGGAAGTCCTGTTACCCGTTTACCAGACCTTGGTGACTGAGTAAATCACTCAACCTGGATAAGGGGGACCACGTGCAACATTCTCTCGGCTTAATCGAAGTCACGGGTTTGTCGTTGGCGATAACCGTCGCCGACGCGATGGCTAAAACCGCATCGGTCGGATTGCTCGGGGTGGAGCGGACCATCGGATCCGGTTGGATGCTGGTGAAAATCCATGGCGATGTCGCGTCGGTGCGCACGGCGCTGTCCGCCGGCGAGGAAATGGCGCGGAGTTGTTCGGGTTTTGTCGCCTGCACCACCATCGCCCGTCCGGCCACAGGCACGAGCGAAATCATTTCGGCGTCGCTGCGTCAAGACAACGGCATCAAGGAGGACGTTGCCGGCGATAGCGCTGACGCCGAAACCCCGGATGCCGATGGCGATGCGGCGCCGGATCCCGCCGGGTCAACAGGCGTCGAAGACAGCCCGGCGGCCGTCGCCGCTGAAACCACGGCGCCCTCTGGCGATGGGGCTTCGGCTCCGGCCGGGGCGATAGCTATCGGGGAAAATCCGCAGGCCGCCGCCGTTGAAACGGTTTTGGTTTCCTCTGCCGAACGGCCGGAATTCACCGACACGCTGACCAGAACGGTCAGTACGGTGCAGGCATCCGCCGGCGTATTGCCGGCCACCTGCAAAATCTGCGGCGATCCGTTATGCGGCAGACAAAAAGGGGAACCCCGCAGTAAATGCATTCATTATCAAAAAACGGTATTGAGGTAGAGCAAATGGATAACGATCAGATTACGTTGCTGACCGGCCAGGTTATTGCACAAATGCGGCAACGGGCCATCCCTCTGGGGATATCCAACCGGCACGTCCATTTATCGGCAATGGATTATCAACGTTTATTTCCCGGACAGCCGCTGACGGTTAAAAAAGCGCTGGGACAGCCGGGCCAGTTTGCCGCGGAACAGACCGTTACGCTGAAAGGTCCCAAGGGCCAGCTCAAGAATGTTCGCCTGCTGGGACCGCTGCGCGGCCAATCGCAAATCGAAATATCACGCACCGATGCGCGCCTGCTGGGGATCACGGCGCCGCTGCGTTTGTCAGGCGATGTGGCCGGCTCCGCCGGCATCACCCTGGTCAGCGATTACGCTGAAATATCCCTGGCGGAAGGCGTGATCATCGCCCAACGGCATATTCATATGTCGCGCCTTGATGCGGCGATATTTGGCGTAAAGCAGGGAGAAATTGTCAATGTCGAGATTAAAGGTACCGACCGCCCATTGATTTTTGGCGGTGTGTGCATTCGGGTCGGCGACGATATGCGTCTGGAACTGCATATTGATACCGACGAAGCGAATGCGGCGGATATCGGTGAAGGCAAGCCGACGGCCAGGCTCCTCCTCACGCCGTTTTAATGGATGGAGGAGGACCTATGCTTGAATTGATTGTCGCCCGGGTTATCGCATTGCTGCACGAACGGGAAAATAAAACCTATACGGCAAATATGTCCGAGCTGTCCGCCGGATTAACAAAAACAGTTTATTTGCATCATGCGCAATTGTCTTTGCTATTACCGGATCTGGCCTTTATTCAAAGCCTGGCGGCATATGATTCCGGCAATCCGGCTGTGGCGACCCTTTTGGAAGCATGGGCCTATGGCGTGCGTTTACGGCTGATGGTGCACCGGCAGTTATTAACCGCTCTGCCGCTTCGGGAATTATGCCGTTTGCCGGTATCCGTGGTGGATCATCTGGAGATACCGGTGCATATGGCGGCCGGCGGCAGCATCAGTTATGCCAATGTGGTTTTATTTCATGACTGCTGGCTGTTAATAGAAAGAGAAACTTTTATAACTCCCCTGGCGCGGGATGTTATGGAAAATCAGAATATTAAACTGATACGGCGGGAATAACGCGATGCAATTGGCAAAAGTAATAGGCTCGGTGGTGTCAACGCAAAAATCCGCATCACTGCTCGGCAAAAAGCTGATGGTGATTACCTGGGTGAACCTGGATGGTTCCGGACCGGCCCAGAACGAGAAACTGGAAGAGATTGCCGTGGATTCGGTAGGGGCCGGCGTGGGTGAATTAGTCCTGGTTACCCGCGGCTCCTCGGCCAGAAAAATTTTTCCGGAGCCGAACCAGGCCATCGATTTGGCGATTGTCGGCATTATCGACACCATCGACAGATTTTAGTATCGGGCGATAGCCCGACGAGGGATTGAATCATGCCGGACAATGATATCGCGGCCCTTATCAAAGAGCATCGCGTATTGCTGGAATATGCCATCAAAGAGGTTATTGCTCAATTCCAGGCGCAGGAAACCCAGGGTGAACACAGGGATGCCGGCAGCGCGCATCCTGTTTATCTCCCGGGAACATTAATCGGAGGAATCGATATTAACGACGGTTCCGTTAAACAAAGTTTGTCTATTGCAATAGAGGCTGCAGGCAGCCTCAATCAGGGAGTTAAACATGAACAGCACTGAACTGGAGAACATGATTCGCGCCATTCTCGCCGATAACCTGAATGGCGCCGTGGGATCCAAAGCCACGCCAAATGCCATATTCCACCAGGTTGAAGATGCTATCATCGCCGGTTATGGCGCCTACCGGCAATATATGGCCGAAGCCCTGGCGCTACGGACCAAAATCATTACGGCCTTGAGAGAAGAACTGGCGCCGTTGATTAGCGAAATGTCCGAACGCGCCGCCGACGAAACCGGCATGGGTAACGCACCGGATAAAATAGCCAAAAACACCGCGGCGCTGGCCAACACCCCGGGCATTGAAGATTTAACCACCCGCGCCCTCACCGGCGATGGCGGCATGGTATTGTTCGAACTGTCGCCGTTCGGCCTTATCGGCGCCATCGCCCCCAGCACCAACCCCACCGAAACCATTATCAACAACACCATCAGCATGCTGGCCGCCGGCAACGCGGTCTATTTCAGCCCCCATCCCGGCGCGAAGAATGTCTCCCTATGGCTGATAGAAAAAATTGAAGGGATTATCTACCGCGCCAGCGGTATCCACAACCTGGTGACAACGGTGGCCAATCCCACCTTTGACGCTACCCGGGAAATGATGGCGCATCCGCGCATTGCGCTGCTGGCCGTCACCGGCGGCCCGGCCATCGTGGACATGGCGATGAAAACCGGCAAAAAAGTCATCGGCGCCGGTCCCGGCAACCCGCCGGTGCTGGTGGACGAAACCGCCTGCCCGATTAAAGCGGCCAAGGATATCGTCGACGGGGCGGCCTTTGACCACAACGTACTGTGTATCGCGGAAAAAAGCGTGATAGTGGTCGACAGCATTGCCGACCGCCTGGTGGACAATATGCAAAAAAACGGTGCGTTGCTGGTGAGTTCCGTCGCCGACGTGGCCAAGTTGCGGCAGGTGGTGATAACTGAAAAAGGTGAAGCCAATAAAAAACTGGTGGGCAAAAGCCCGGCGGTGATTTTACAGGCGGCCGGACTGAGCGCGCCTTTCGCGCCGCGGCTGATTATCGTTGAAGTCGGAAAAGATGACCCGCTGGTGCTGGTGGAACAGTTGATGCCGGTATTGCCCATTGTGCGGGTCAAAGATTTCGATGAGGGTCTGGCATTGGCGCTGGTGGTGGAAAACGACCTGCATCACACCGCCATCATGCATTCGCAAAATGTCAGCCGGCTGAATCGCGCGGCAAAAACCATGCAGACGTCGATCTTCGTTAAAAACGGCCCCTCTTATGCCGGTTTGGGTATCGGCGCCGAGGATTCACCACTTTCACCATTGCCACACCCACCGGCGAGGGGACAACCTCCCGCGGACTTTGCCCGCAAACGTCGCTGTGTGCTGACCAATGGGTTTTCCATTCGTTAGGATCACGAGGCGAATCATGGCTATTTTACGGTAAAGACCCGGATTTACAGCGGTGCCGATAGCTTGTCCTGGTTGCAGACCCTCCATGATAAAAAGGTTTGGATTGTCTGCGACGGCTTTTTGGCCGGCAGTGAAAATCTGAAAATGATTACCGATAACATAGGTGCGGATAACGAAACCGCGCTGTTTACCGATATCATTCCGGATCCGCCGATCGCGACGGTGGTGGCCGGTATTACCGAGATGAGCAAAGTCCAGCCGCAGGTGGTGATCGGCTTCGGCGGCGGCTCGGCGCTGGATTCCGCCAAAGGGATCATTTTTTTCGGCCGCAAACTGGGCATAGCGATAGAAACCTTTATCGCGATTCCCACCACCAGCGGCACCGGTTCCGAAGTGACCAGCGCCTGTGTGATAAGCGATCCGCTCACCAAGGTTAAATACCCGCTGTTCGATGACAGTATCTATCCCGATATCGCCATCCTGGAACCGCGGCTGGTGATGAGCGTACCGCCGGCGGTCACGGCGAATACCGGTCTGGACGTGTTGACCCATGCGCTGGAAGCCTATGTCGCCGTCGGCGCCACCGACTTTACCGATGCCCTGGCCGAAAAAGCGGTGCAAATGGTGCTGCTTTATCTGGGAAAAGCCTATCAAAACGGCCATCAGCAGGAAGCTCGGGATAAAATGCACAATGCCTCCACCCTGGCGGGCATGGCGTTCAGCCAGGCGGGACTTGGGTTAAACCACGCCATCGCCCATCAATTGGGCGGGCAATTACATATTCCACACGGTTTGGCCAATGCCCTGCTGCTATGTCATGTGATCCGCTTCAACAGCCGGGATAAAACCGCCCGGGCCAAGTATGCCCGGTTAAGCAAGCTCTGCGGGCTGGCCAATTTCCAGTCAACGGATGATTACTGCGTGGCTAACCTTATAAACCATCTGCGCAATCTCATGCTGCAGTTCAACATCGCCGGGACCTTGAGCTCGCTGAATATCGAACGTCCCCGCGTTCTTGAGGTGATAGACGCCATGTCGACGGCGGCATTGCATGACGTGACGCTGGCAAGCAACCCGTTGCCGGCCAGTGTCGCCGATATCAGGGGGATTATTCACGGTATCATTTGAACCACCTCGCCATTGATTGGACAATCGGTCAATGGCGCCTATAAGAAACGCAAAAGATGACTATGTTATGCATCACTATAAGACATATCGTCCGCCTGATAAGATATCGTGACATTATCTTATGTGGGGCCTTGGCGCGGCCGAAAGTTTTTCCTCGGATATTACCCTAGATCAATTTTATGCTTGAGGAGGAAATAAAAAGACAATTCATTAAGGCATATCAATTTACCGGAATATCACATTACATCAACACTTTTACTATTAATGAAATTATTGTTCAAATTAGCAAGAGTCGGTAAAGTGTGATTTCACTCTAATTTACAGAGCGATACAGGAGAGTATAATGTTAGAGGAATGACGCCCATTGTAGACAAAAATAGGTTGTCTTATAGGTTAGGATGACTCATAAGATATTTTGATTTATTACCATTAGCAATAACGGGTTAAAATATGCGACCATCCAAAGATATTATCGATAAGATCTCGTATGATTTTGCCTATGCCACCGGTTTGGGTTCAGTTGTGGTCGATCTTAACGGCAAGGAAATCTCACCATGGTATAATTTTACCTCCTTTGCCAGCATGTGAGAAAAACGCCGCCTTTATCCTTATTGTCAGCAATGCGATCGCAGTGGCGGTCTTGAAAGTTCAAAACTCAAACAAGTCAATTGCTATCGCTGTCATGCCGGATTAGTGGATTTTTCCATCCCCATTGTCATCAACGACAGTTTGGTGGGTTTTCTGGCCTGCGGCCAGGCGCGGGTAACGGATGATTCACCCATCCCCAATATCCTGCGCGATAATAATGATATGCGCAAAGAATCGCGACTGTTTGATCTTTATCATGAGGTTCCGGTGATGAATCTGATGAAGATCAGGGCCGCTGCGCAATTATTGAACGTTATCGTTGAAAATTATCTGTGCAAGCAATACGACGTACGTATTATCAAAAGTATTGATCCGGACGATGATACCGAGACCTATATCGGCACCTCGGACCTTCATCGGGCAAAATTGAAAAAATCGTCAATTATATAAATCAGAATTTCTCCGACAATCTTAATCTTGAACAAATGGCGAACATGGCCAATCTTAGCCAGTTTTATTTTTCCCGTTTGTTTAAACGTATGCTTGGCGTGGGATTCAATTCTTATTTGAATAATAAAAGGATGAATGAGGCGCGCTATTTGCTTGAAAAAACGGAGTGGAGCATCGATAAAATCGCCAGGAATGTCGGCTTTTGCGACAGTCCCTACTTTGCCCGATCCTTCAAGAAAAGCTTTGGCCTGTCGCCAAAGGTGTTCCGGCAAACCAGCGCTGGCCAGATTATGATTCAGAACAGTTACACCCCCTCGCCTTCTCTCTGAAAAGATAAAGGTGTGCTCTCAGGTTATGGGTAAACCGCTACAGAACAGGCAGTGCCATCTGCTATAGTTTCGGGAATCGGTCATGAATTCAGCCCAACTTGAGAAGACGTATTATGTCAATGAGCTTTCGCTCCCTTTATCAGCATGGTTTCGCCCGCGTAGCAGCCTGTACCGTTCCCTGCGCGCTGGCGGAACCCTCAAAAAATGTCCGCACCATTGTCGAGACGGCCGTCCGTCTCGACGCCGAGGGCGTCGCGCTGGGCATCTTTCCCGAATTATGCTTGTCCGGCTACTCCATAGAGGATTTGTTGCTGCAGGATACCCTGCTTGACGCGGTGGAACGCGGCATCGGCGAACTGCTGGACGCCACCGCCGCGCTCCAGACGGTGCTGGTGGTGGGCGCGCCGCTGCGTTATGCCGGGCGCATCTATAATACCGCCCTGGTGCTGCACCGGGGCCGGCTGCTGGGGGTAGTGCCGAAATCCTACCTGCCCACCTACCGGGAGTTTTACGAAAGTCGCCAGTGCGCCGCCGGCGACCAGACCAAAGGGACTATCCGCCTGGCGCGGCAGGATGTGCCTTTTGGTCCCGACCTGCTGTTCGCGGCGGAGGATTTGCCGGGTTTTGTGCTGCATGTGGAAATTTGCGAAGACTTCTGGGTGCCGATTCCCCCCAGCGCCGAAGCCGCGCTGGCCGGCGCCACCGTCCTGGCCAACCTGTCCGGCAGCCCCATCACCATCGGCCGCGCGGATACGCGCAAGCTGCTGTGCCGTTCCCAGTCCATGCGCTGCCTGGCCGCCTATCTATATGCCGCGGCGGGTTTGGGTGAATCCACCACCGAAGTGGCCTGGGACGGCCAGTGCGTCATTTACGAAAACGGCGAACTGATGGCGGAAACGGAACGTTTCGCCTTGGAAAGCCAATGGGCCATGGCCGATATCGATATCGACCTGCTGCGCCAGGAACGCCTGCGCATGGGGACCTTTGACGATAACCGACGGACCCATGAGGCACGGACCGGCGCGTTCAGGCGCATCGCCTTCACCCTGGCGCCCCGTGACGAAGATCTGGGTTTGACGCGTTCGGTGGAACGTTTTCCCTTTGTCCCGGCCGATAAGGAACGGCTGGCCCAGGATTGCTACGAAGCCTATAACATCCAGGTGGCGGCGCTGGTGCAGCGAGCGCTGGCCACCGGTATCAAGCGCCTGGTTATCGGCGTCTCCGGCGGGCTGGATTCCACCCAGGCGCTGATTGTCATCGCCAAGGCGGCGGACCGCATGAACCTGCCGCGGGAAAATATCATTGCCTGCACCCTGCCGGGGTTCGGCACCAGCGATGAAACCTGGCAAAACGCCCTGAGCCTGATTACCTCTCTGGGGGCCACCCACCGCGAAATAGATATCCGCCCCGCCGCCTTGCGCATGCTGGAGGATATCGGCCACCCCTACGCGCGGGGAGAAAAGGTCTATGACGTCACCTTCGAAAACGTCCAGGCGGGGCTGCGCACCGATTACCTGTTCCGCCTGGCCAATCATGAAAACGGCATGGTGGTGGGTACCGGCGATTTATCCGAGATGGCCCTGGGCTGGTGCACCTATGGCGTGGGCGATCAGATGTCCCATTATCATGTGAATGCCGGCGTGCCGAAAACCCTGATCCAGCATTTGATCCGCTGGGTAATTTCCTCCCGCCAGTTTGAGGAGCCGGTATCGAACACCCTCGAGGCCATTCTAGGAACGGAAATATCCCCGGAGCTGGTGCCCGCCGACGATGCCGGCGCGATACAGAGCACCGAGTCCCTTATCGGCCCCTACAACCTGCAGGACTTCAACCTGTTCTATACCCTGCGCTACGGCTTCCGGCCGTCAAAGATAGCCTTCCTGGCGCTCCACGCCTGGGAAGACGAGGCGGCGGGCGCCTGGCCTCCGGGTTATCCGCAGGAGAAACGCCACGGTTATCCGCTGCCGGAAATACGCCGCTGGCTGCGGGTCTTCCTGTATCGATTCTTCACCACCAGCCAGTTCAAACGTTCCGCTTCGCCAAACGGCCCCAAGGTCACCGCGGGCGGCAGTTTATCGCCGCGCGGCGACTGGCGCGCTCCGTCCGACGGCAACGCCCGCATCTGGATCGAGGAGCTGGAAACCAACGTGCCGGAAAGCTAAGCGCCGCGGCCGGACGCTGATGATTAATACCCCGTCGGGAAATACCGGCGGGCTGGATTTTTGCCATAAAACCGTCATGCTTTTGTTATAAACCCGTCCCCCCCCCACTCTATCTTTTGAGGTCCTGACTGGAAGAAACGACCTATCCGGCGGACGGCTGGCGAACAGCGTCGGCCATGGGCGGAGGACACGATGAATTCACTACTGACCGCCGAGCAGTGGCAGGCGCTGGGAGAGGTCGGCACGTTTTACCACCGGCCCGCCTTTGCCGAAACCGCCTCCTCCGGCAGGGTACGCTTTGGCTTGATTGCCGATCCGCAATATGCCGACGCCGATCCCGATATGCGCCATGGGCGTTATTACCGCCACAGCTTGCGCAAGCTCGCCGCCGCCATCGCCGACCTCAACGATACGCCGCTGGATTTTGTCGTCACCCTCGGCGACCTGGTGGATAGGGCATGGTCCAGCTATGGGGATCTCCTGCCCCTGTATGGCCGCTTGCGGCATCCCCATGTGACGGTGATGGGCAACCATGACGCGGATACCGTTTCCCGTTATTTAGCCGGCCGGCAACCGCCGCTGGGGCTGCCGAAACACTATTTCCATTTCCTGGTGAACGGTTATCGCTTTGTGGTAATCGACGGCAACGACATCAGCCTGTATTGCAATCAGGCCAACGGCGACGACCTGCCGGAGGCGCAGCGGATGCTGGCCCAGCTCACCGCCGACGGCAAACCCCAGGCGCAAAGCTGGAACGGCGCGCTGGGCAAGGCGCAATTATACTGGCTGGAAAAAACCCTGCACGCAGCCCAAGCCCGTCAGGAAACGGTGATTGTGCTCGGGCACTATCCCCTTGCTCCGGTCAACAGCCATAATCTCTGGAACGATGAAATAGTAGCGGCGCTGCTGTGCCGCTACGGCGTGCGGGCCTATTTCGGCGGACATCAGCACGGCGGCGGTTACCAGCGCATTGAGGGCACCGATTTCATCACGCTCAAAGGCATGGTTGACGGCGAGGAGCAGACGCCTTACGCCATCGTCGAACTCCGGGGTTCGGCACTCACCCTTCATGGCCGCGGTCCCGAGATCAGCCGGGAACTCTGAAGCGGCAGGACCCGCACCCACGGTCATGCCTATTCTCCCTCGGCCAGATCCGCTCTTCTTCGGCCGGACCCGCGCCGTCCCGCGCCATGACCGCCCGCCACGGGCGGTCCATTTGATTAGAGCTCCCCGCAGGCTTTCCTCTGGTTAAATCCTCTCCAGACGAGTAATGTTAAAACATTACGGGATAATTATTACAGAACCTACCTACGGGTTCTGTCTTGTTCAAATTCGGGCTGGAGAAAAAATAGACATGACCGAGCAAAAAGCGACCCTTACACTTAACGAACACAAAGCAGTGGTACTTGATTTCAACGCCGGCACGGGGGGACCGGCGGCGCTGGATATCCAACCGTTCGGCGTCGAGGAATTATTTACCTACGATCCCGGATTTACCCATACCGCCGGCTGCGAATCCGCCATTACCTTTATCGACCCCCGCAACAGCGTGCTGCTGCACCGGGGGTTTCCGGTTGAGCAGTTGGCAAGCCAGTGCTCCTTCCTGGAAGTCTGCTATATCCTGCTGCACGGCGAGGCGCCGTCCCCCGCGGAGTTCGCTACGTTCACCGATACCATTACCCGCCACACCATGATCCATCAGCAAATGAGCCGCATGCTCAGCGGCTTTCGCCGCGACTCCCATCCCATGGCGCTGATGTGCGCGGTGGTGGGCGCGCTGGCGGCGTTTTATCACGATCAGCTGGACGTGGGCAACCCGGAACACCGTGAACTGGCGGCGGTCAGGCTGCTGTCCAAAATGCCTACCGTGGCGGCAATGTGCTATAAATATTCCATTGAACAGCCCGCGGTCTACCCGAATAATTCACTTTCCTATACCGGTAATTTCCTGCATATGCTGTTCGCCATCCCGGCGGAAAAGTCAGAAGTGAACCCGGTGCTGGAGCGCGCCATGAACCGCATCCTTATCCTGCATGCGGATCACGGACAGTGCCCCTCCACCACCGCGGTCAGAACCGCCGGCTCTTCAGGGGCGAACCCTTTCGCCTGCATAGCCGCCGGCCTGGCGTCATTGTGGGGCCCCCTGCACGGCGGGGCCAATGAAGCCTGCATGCGCATGCTCGAAGAGATCAGTACGGTGGATCGCATTCCGGCCTTCATCAGCCGCGCCAAAGATCGCCACGACTCCTTCCGTCTGATGGGGTTCGGCAATTCGGTTTATCATCATTTCGACCCGCGCGCCGCTATTTTACGTAAAACCTGCCACGAGGTCCTGGCGGAGCTGGGCATGGAAGACAACCTGCTGCAGGTGGCCATTGAGCTTGAGCATATCGCCATGACCGATGCCTATTTCCTTGAGAATAAACTGTACCCCAGCGCGGATTTCTACACGGCGCTTATCCTGAAAGCCATGGGATTGCCCCCCTCCATGTTTACGGTGATCTCCGCGGTGGGCCGCACCATCGGCTGGATTGCCCACTGGAGCGAAATGCACGGCCAGCGGCCGCAGATCTACCGGCCGCGCCAGGTGTATACCGGCAAAGCCCGCCGGGATTATACCTCGCAACTCTAGCCATCGGACGCCGGGGCCGTTGCCCCGGCATGCGGATCAAGGCGGAATGTCTCGTTTATACGTCTGGAAATAACGTTGATATTTTTGCGGAATATATTTTTATGAAAATAAAAAATATTCATTATTAATATTAAAAATACTTTTTATTCTGCTTTGCGCTGATGATACTTAAAATATACCTTTGTGATCCGCTTCAAAATAACCCGATAAATTGTGATCCAAAAGACATTACCTTGTTAAATACAATCTAAAAATGAATTTTAAGCAACAGCAATTCATGCATTCGCCTAATGAACAGGCCCTGCCGGAGTGAAATACTGCCGTTACCCTAATGCTTTTGTTACAGGCTAGAGTGTCTCGCTCTAGAAACACAATGCTGAATCCAGATATACTCATTACCGGCGCGCATATCATTGATCCCGCGCAAGGGATTGACGGAATACAACCGCTTCGTATTATCGGTGACCGTATTGTCGCCCCTGATACCCCCTTATCTTCCTCCACCGAATCCATCCATGCCGAGGGGTGTTACCTTTTCCCCGGATTGATTGATTTTCATGCCCATGTATTTTACCGGGGCACAGAATACAGCGTGCCCGCCGATTTGGCGACTTTGCCCTACGGCGTTACCACGGTGGTGGATGCCGGCTCGGCGGGCAGCGCGAATTATGAATCGTTTCACCGGCAGGGTATTTCCCAAAGCCTGGTGCGAATCAAAAGCTTTCTGGCCGCCTCATCCCCAGGGCAAACCTGGGATGAAGAAAACCAGGACCCGGCCAAATATGATATTCCCAAAATCAAAGCCCTATTCCGACGTTATCCGGATACGCTGCTGGGCCTGAAAATCAAACAGGAAGCCGGCGTGGTAGGCGATCTCGGCGTCAAGCCGATGCATGCCGCGGTTGCGCTGGCCGAAGAGCTGGGCTGCCCGGTGGCGGTACATACCACCGATCCGGCGGTCCCCGTGGCGGCGCTGGTACGGCTTTTCCGCGCCGGGGATATCTATGCCCACGCCTTCCACGGCAAAGGCAGCACCATCATCGGCGAAGACGGCCATGTCCTGGCGACGGTGAAGGAAGCGCGCCGGCGGGGCGTGCTTTTTGACTGTGCCCACGGCCGCCGCCATTTTTCCCTAAAAACCGCTCGCAGCGCCATTAACGAGGGCTTTTTCCCGGATATTATCAGCAGCGATCTATCCCGCTTCAGTTTCAATATCTCTCCGGCGTTTAATTTACCCTGGGTGATGTCGAAATTGCTGGCCCTGGGTATGCCGCTCTACGACATTATTGCCGCCTGTACGTCCACACCGGCCAGGGCGATAAACATGCCGCTGGA
The DNA here is from genome assembly GCF_016865525.2 of Sodalis ligni. Classification (NCBI taxonomy): domain Bacteria; kingdom Pseudomonadati; phylum Pseudomonadota; class Gammaproteobacteria; order Enterobacterales; family Bruguierivoracaceae; genus Sodalis; species Sodalis ligni. The sequence continues at coordinate 3,880,602 of NZ_CP075169.1, forward strand.
GATAGGCACTCTTGCGCCCGGCGCCTGCGCTGATATCGCGTTATTTAAATTAGCCCGGCGACAGGTGACCTTCACGGATATTCACAGAGAAATACAGACTGGCGAGAATCTATTAATCCCGCAAATGACCTTGCTCGCCGGTGAAAAAGTTTATCGCCAAAACGGATATTAAACTCCTGAATCGAGGATAACGTTATGAATGCTCGTTGGTTACGTATCGGCGGAACACTTATGCTCGGCATGTTTGTTTCCTATATTGACCGGACAAATTTATCCGTCTCGTTACCCTCGGTGGCCCATGACCTCGGTTTTGCCGACAGTACTTTCGCCACCGTTTCGGGTTGGGTATTAACCGCTTTTCTGATCGGCTACATTTTTGCCAATATTTTCGGCGGCGTGTTTACTTCCCGTTTTGATCCGAAAAGAGTTGCCATATTAATGATGGGGTTATGGTCCGTTTCAACACTGATTACCGGCATGGCGCAATCGGTTACACTGCTGGTGATTTGCCGCTTGGTGCTGGGCATAGCCGAGGGTATCTATTGGCCGCAGCAGTCGCGTTTTGTAAAACTCTGGTTTGCGCCCAATGAGCTGACCCGGGCAAACAGCGTGATTCAGTATTACGGGCAATTTCTGGCATTGGGACTGGGCTTTATTATCCTGACGCCCATCCACAATACGTTGGGATGGCGTAACCTTTTTTATGTGTGCGGCGCCGTCGGCCTGTTTATCATGGTACCGCTTTATGTCAGAACATTATTAAGCACCGCCGATGCGCCCTACCCGGAAAACCCAGAGATACGGCAGCGGTTAAGCCGCCCAAACTGACGCTGGCCTCTTTTGGCGGTATCTCTTTCGTGCTGATAATATTTGCCTATCTCACCCAAGGCATGCTGTTTTGGGGCATTACGTTATGGATTCCCATGGCGGTGAAATCCATTGGGTTCAGCGGCATGGGACCCACGCCTTCGGCAGCGCGCTACCCTACCTGGCCGCCGTGGGGCTGGCCGTTCCGATGGCCTATATCAGCGATAAAACCCGCAAACGCATCCTCATTGCCGCGTTAGGTTTGCTGATTCCGGGCGTCCTGTTGCTGCTACTGCCCGCGGTGGATAACGGATATCTCAAGCTGGCCCTGATAACCTTCGCCATGGGTTATTACGCCAGCAGCTTTACCCCCAATATCTGGTCGATCATTCAATCCAATGTACAGCCCCACGCCATCGGCGCGTCTTCCGGTATCGTCAACGGCGTGGGCGCCGGCGGCGGCGGGACCTTGGCCGGCCTGATGGTGGCCCGCATCTATGCCTCAACCGGTTCCTATATGTCGGGTTTTATGGTGTTGGGGGGATTGGTGGTGTTGGGAGGATTGTCCCTGTTGCTCTATGGACTGATTCGCCGGAATTATCCCCTCGGCATTCACACCATAAAGGCATAACAGATTTACCGTTAATATCATTAGCAGATAAATTATCGGTAACACTGCCCAAGAAACGCGCTATCATTAACAGCCGAAGAGAGTATTACGTTAACATCATAAGATTCTGGCTGTAATTTTTATGCAAATATCGCGTTCTCCCCGCTCCACCGCCTGGTTAAGAGTGGTCAGTTTGACCCTGGCCGCGTTTATCTTCAACACTACCGAATTTGTCCCCATCGGCTTGTTGTCCGATATCGCCGCCAGCTTTTCCATGACCGCCGCCCAAGCCGGCCTGATACTCACAATCTATGCCTGGGGGGTGGCGCTGATGTCCCTGCCCTTTATGCTGCTCACCAGCCGCATTGAACGGCGCACCTTATTGATGCTGACCTTTCTGGTGTTTATCGCCAGCCATGTGGTTTCCGCCTTCGCCTGGAGTTTCGGCGTATTGATGATTGCCCGTCTCGGCGTGGCGATGGCCCATGCCATATTCTGGTCCATCACCGCCTCGCTGGCCATGCGGGTGGCGCCGAGCGGTAAAAAAGCCCAGGCCCTGGGTTTACTGAGCACCGGGACCGCCATGGCAATGGTATTGGGCTTGCCCCTGGGACGCATGATAGGCGAAGCATTGGGCTGGCGAACCACCTTTATGATCATCGGCGTACTGGCCTGCCTGATTATGGTGGTCCTGTTCAAGCTGCTGCCGACGCTGCCCAGCCACCATTCCGGTTCGCTTAAAAGCGTGCCTGAGCTGTTCAGGCGGCCGGCGCTGGTAGGCATGTATCTGCTCGCCGCTACCGTGGTCACCGCCCATTACACCGCCTACAGCTATATAGAGCCGTTCCTGCAGAAAATCGCCGGTATGAGCGAGAACTTTACCACCATGGTGCTGCTGTTATTCGGCTTGGCAGGTATTATCGGCAGCCTGATGTTCTCCCGGTTCAGCACCCGCTATCCCTCGGGAATATTGATAACCGCCATCGGTGTCCTGTTCGTCTGCCTGCTGGTATTGCGCCCGCTCTCCTTTAGCGAATTAAGCATTGCGCTGCTGAGCCTGGTATGGGGCGTCGCCATGACGGCCATCGGACTCTGTATGCAGGTGAAGGTATTGACGATGGCCGCGGACGCCACCGACGTGGCCATGTCGCTCTTCTCGGGCATATTCAATATCGGTATCGGCGCGGGGGCGCTGCTGGGCAATCAGGTGAGTATACATATCGGCATGGAGAATATCGGCCTGGTAGGCGCGGCATTCTGCGCCCTGGCGCTGGGACTGTGCGCGTTTATTTTTCACCGCTACTCGGCCATCGTAAACCAGGCGGCGGAAACAGAATAAGCGCCCCGATCGCCGATCGCGCAGCGAACGTGTTAAAGGGAGACCGTGCTGATGGGGTCGAAGCGGGCGTGGTTTTACCGCCCGCTGGAGCGCCCCACTGCGCGGTAGGCCCGCGATCGCCGATCGTGCAGCGAGCGTGTTAAAGGGAGACCGTGCTGATGGGGTCGAAGCGGGCGTGGTTTTACCGCCCGCTGGAGCGCCCCACAGCGCGGTAGGCCCGCGATCGCCGATCGCGCAGCGAACGTGTTAAAGGGAGACCGTGCTGATGGGGTCGAAGCGGGCGTGGTTTTACCGCCCGCCGGAGCGCCCCACTGCGCGGTAGGCCCGCGATCGCCGATCGCGCAGCGAACGTGTTAAAGGGAGACCGTGCTGATGGGGTCGAAGCGGGCGTGGTTTTACCGCCCGCCGGAGCGCCCCACTGCGCGGTAGGCCCGCGATCACCGATCGCGCAGCGAACGTTTGCCAGCGGCGGCACACGATCACCCTTCCTTGGCGTTTGTAGAGTGATAATCCGTCCCGTCGCCGTCCAGCAAATACCCCAGATTTTCCTGCGTCAGAGGCTTGGAAAATAAGAAACCCTGCAACTGCGTACAGCCCGCATCCACCAGGAACTGCTGCTGCTCCACCGTCTCCACCCCTTCCGCGATCACCTGCAAATTCAGTTTCACCCCCAGATTGGATACCGCGGTAACAATCGCCGCCGTATCCTTCAACTGCGTAACAAATTGCACAAACGAACGGTCAATCTTCACGCTGTCCACCACGATGTCCTTCAACAGGCTGAGGCTGGAATAGCCGGTACCGAAATCGTCCAGGGAAATTCTCACCCCGGCCAAACGCAAGGCAATCAGCTGGTCCTTACTGTTGGCATCGGAATTCATGATGGCGGTTTCGGTCAGCTCCAGCTCTAGCCGTTGCGGCGGAAAATCCTCTTCCACCAGCAACTCCAGCACCATCCGGGCAAAGGCGCCGTCCCGAAGCTGAATAGGCGAAACGTTAACCGATACCGAAAGCGCGTCCCAGCGCCGCATCTCGCGACAGGCCTGGCGCAGGATAAATTTACCCAAGGGAATGATCAGGCCGGTCTCTTCCGCCAGCGGCACAAACTGCACCGGCGAAACCTCACCCAACACCGGATCTTCCCACCGCGCCAGCGCCTCCACCCCGATAATCGTCTTGTCCGACGCCCGCACCAGCGGCTGATAGGCGCAGCTGATGCCGACATTACGGGACAGGGCGGACGCCAGCGCCTTTTCCATGCGCCGCTTACTGGTGAGGCTGGCATCCAGCGATTCGGAATAAAAACAATGCACGTTTTTACCCTTGCGTTTCGCTTCATACAGGGCCGCATCCGCTTTGCGCATCAGCTCGCCGGCGGTGGTATCCGACTCCGCTATCTGAATAACGCCCACCGATACCGTGACAAAAGGCGAGGCGCCGGTAATGGTGAAAGGCGATTGCGTCTGCTTAACAATCTTGCGACATAACAATTCCGCGTCCTGGCGCGGAAGATCGCCCCTGATCAGCAATGCAAATTCATCACCGCCCATCCGGGCCACCAGACTCTCTTCCGGCACCACGTGCTGCAAACGCCGGGCAAATTCGCACAGCACGAAATCTCCGGCCTGGTGGCCGTAGGTGTCATTGATGTTTTTAAACCCGTCGAGATCCATCAGCATCAACAAGCCGCCGGTCTGCCCCGACGTTCCGCCGGGCACCACCACATGGTTCAGATCTTCATACAGGGCGGTGCGGTTATGCAGGCCGGTGAGAATATCGTGATAGGCCAGATAGCGGGTTTGGGCTTCGGACTCGCGCAGTACCGAAATATCATTCAATGAAATCAGTATATAAGGCTGAGCATTCAATAAAATTCGCGATGACCGCACCATAAAGGTCGTGATTTGGTTATCCTGTCCCGATACGCGTTCTTCATATTCTACCGGTTCACCGGTTTCCATCACCTGCCGATCCCGTTCCTGGATATGCGATACCAGCAAAGCATCCAGCCCATCCAAGGCGGTCTGGCCGATGAGCTCCTCAGCGGTTTTGCCAAACAGTTCGCAGGCCTTGCGGTTCAAAAACACCAGCCGGTAATGGTGATCCTTAAGAAATGTAGCGTCAGGCAAGGCATTAAGCACCGCCTGGCATACTGCGAGATTATTGAACATACAATGGCATCCTGGAGTATCGCTCTTGAAAGAGTAGCATAACTTCCCTTAGCCGCTGAGACGGTTATTTAGACATGGAAAGAGAAAAAGCGTCATCAACGGTAATACCTTGAGACAGCCCACCGCGTCAAACGCCCCTTTGTAGCACCATTGTGGTGCTTTAGCACTATAATGGTGAGCCCTCAGCCCTCTTTAGGTGCCATTCTCGAAGGCAGCGCCTCTCTTTTTACGCGCTCAGTTCGTTGTTTCCTTATATAATGCGCCTGCTTCAGTGTTTGCCGCCGCCGGATAAAAGGCGGAATGATGGCATAGCTATTGCTTAGGCTGTGCAGACAACTTCAATGAGATAACTCCCATGTTAGAAAGAATTTTCAAATTAAAGGTTCATCGTACTAACGTTCGAACCGAAATTTTGGCAGGGCTGACCACATTTTTGGCGATGGCATATATTCTGTTTGTAAACCCCTCTATCCTGAGCGCTACCGGCATGGATAAAGGCTCGGTGTTCGTGGCGACCTGCCTGGCCGCCGCTATCGGTTCGGCATTGATGGGCTTTATAGCCAACTATCCCATCGCCCTGGCTCCCGGCATGGGGCTCAATGCCTTCTTCACCTATACCGTGGTATTGCATATGGGCCATACCTGGCAGGTGGCTCTGGGGGCGGTATTCCTGTCGGCATTGATCTTTTTTGCCTTGTCCATTTTCAAAATCCGCGAATGGATTATCAGAAGTATTCCGTTACCGCTGAGATCGGGTATTGCCGCCGGCATCGGCCTGTTCCTGGCCATTATCGCTCTGGAAAGCTCAGGGATCGTCGTAGCCAATCCCGCCACCCTGGTGGGCCTGGGTGATTTGACCAAAGGCGGCCCGCTGCTGGCCATGCTTGGTTTTATCATTATCGTGGTGCTTGAAGCCCGCAGGGTGCCTGGCGCGGTGCTGATAGGCATCCTGGCCATTACGTTTATTTCCATCGCCGTGGGCCTAAGCCCCTGGGGCGGCGTACTCTCCATGCCGCCCTCCATCGCGCCGACCTTCCTGCACCTGGATATTCGCGGGGCGTTGGATGTGTCCAGGATAAGCGTAGTGTTCGCCTTCCTGTTCGTGGATGTGTTCGATAACTCCGGCCCCTTGATTGGCGTCCCCAAGCGCGCCGGACTGGCGGACGAAGACGGCAACATTCCCAAAATGGGCAAAGCATTGGTGGCGGATAGCGCCGCGGCCCTGTTCGGTTCGCTGCTGGGCACCTCCACCACCACCAGTTACATCGAATCCGCCGCGGGAGTCAGCGCCGGTGGCCGTACCGGCCTCACCGCCATCGTGGTGGGTATACTCTTCCTGCTGAGCCTGTTTTTCGCCCCGCTGGCCGGCAGCGTCCCGGCCTTCGCCACTGCCCCGGCGTTACTGTTTATCGCCGTGCTGATGACCTCCGGCCTGGCGGAAATCGACTGGCGTGACATTACCGTGGCCGCGCCGGTCACCGTAACCGCCCTGACCATGCCGCTGACCTACTCCATCGCCAACGGCATCGCCTTTGGTTTCATCACCTGGACGGTAGTGAAACTCCTGAGCGGCCGTTACCGCGATCTGAACGCCGCGCTGGTAATTCTGTCGCTGCTGTTTGTGATCAAGCTGGGCTGGCTCAGCGCCTAAGCGGCAGGCCGGGCTCGCCTCAGCAAATCTTATGTTGATGCGAGCGCGTGTTAAAGGGAGACCGTGCTGATGGGGTCGAATCGGGTATGGTTTTACCGCCCGACCGAGCGCCCCATAGCGCGGTTGGCCCGCGATCGCCGATCGCGCAGCGAGCGTGTTAAAGGGAGACCGTGCTGATGGGGTCGAAGCGGGCGTGGTTTTACCGCCCGCCGGAGCGCCCCACAGCGCGGTTGGCCCGCGATCGCCGATCGCGCAGCGAGCGTGTTAAAGGGAGACCGTGCTGATGGGGTCGAAGCGGGCGTGGTTTTACCGCCCGCCGGAGCGCCCCACTGCGCGGTAGGCCCGCGATCGCCGATCGTGCAGCGAGCGTGTTAAAGGGAGACCGTGCTGATGGGCACGGTAGTCCCGCCAACACCAAACGTGACAGAGCCTATTTGCCGGATTTTACGATGGGCTGCAGGCTGTATTCCGGGGCCGAATAGGCCCACAGATAAAGGGACGCGGTAGAGCCATAAGGAGAGTAACGCCGGCGATAGCGCTCAAAACGCTCCCGTGGCAGTTCCCTATGCCGGTAAAGATTCATCATCCCGCGCCGAATGGCCAAATCCCCCCAGCTCAAAATATCCGGCCGCCCCATTGAAGACATCATCAACATCTCCGCCGTCCAAATGCCGATGCCCGGCAGACGCGATAACACCGCAATCACCTCCCCGTCCGTATACCCGCCGATGGCCGCCAAATCCAGCTCACCGCTCATGACCGCCGTAGCCGCCCCCTTAATATATAATGCCTTTCTCATCGACATACCGCAGGATTGAATCTGCTCCGCCGTCAATTGCTCCATGGCCGCCGGGGTTATGGCGCCCGCCAGCGTCCTCAGACGTCCGTTTACCGTGACAGCGGCCTTAGTGGATATTTGCTGATCGACAATATTGCGAACCAGGGCGGCAAACAGATCCGGCATCATCGGCCGGCTGATGATGCCGAAACGCTCAATGGCCTCCGCCATGCGCTTATCTCTTTTCGCCAGCCAATTCAATTCTTTCGCACCATATTCAAATATTGCCATGAATCTCACTCTCTGTTTCAATCCCCAAAGCACACTCTACCGCCTCAAGAATAGCATTTTGTTCGTTAGGCAATAATTTATAAAAATGCTATAAATGAAGGCTTACCATGCCCTTATCCGTACTACGGACTTCATTTTCCTATTCATAGAGGCAGGCAGTATGAAACCACGTAAAGTGATGATCATCGGCGCGGGCAATGTAGGATCCTCCGCCGCCTATGCGCTGCTGAACCAGCAGATTTGCCAAGAGCTTATCCTGGTGGACCTGAACCAATCCCTGGTGGAAGGCCATCGCCAGGATCTCGCCGATGCGGCGGCCTATATGCCCGGCCGGATCATCATCAGCGCCCGGCCGGTGACGGACTGCGCCGATGTGGATATCGCGGTGATTACCGTTTCCGGCGGCGGCCTCAAACCCGGCCAGACCAGGCTGGATGAGCTGGACGGCACCGCCCGCATCGTAGGTAATATCGTACCGGAGATGATGCAAAACGGCTTTAAGGGCATATTCCTGGTGGCCACCAACCCCTGCGACATTATCACCTATCAGGTATGGAAGCTCTCCGGCCTGCCCCGCCACCAGGTGCTGGGCACCGGCGTATGGCTGGATACCACCCGCTTGCGGCGCATCCTGGCTGAGCAGTTGGATATCGCGGCCCAAAGCGTCGATGCTTTTATTCTCGGCGAACACGGCGAAACGCAATTCCCGGTCTGGTCGCACTCGTCGGTGTACGGCATGACGCTCAATGAATACAGCCGCTTGAAAACCGGGCAGGAACTGGACTTTGCGGCGCTGGGCGAGCGCACACGCCGGCTTGGCTTTGAAATCTATTCACAAAAGGGCTGTACCGAATACGGCGTGGCCGGCACCATTACCGAAATTTGCCGTAACCTGTTCACCAGCAGCCATCGGGCGCTGACCGTCTCATGCGTCTTGGATGGGGAGTATGGCAAGGAGGGATTAGCCATCGGCGTTCCGGCGGTATTAACCCAGCGGGGCATCGAACAGATTAGCGAGCTGGATTTGAACGAACTGGAGCAGCGGCAGTTTGATGATTCGGCGGCCGCTATAAAAACCAATATCCAGCGACTGGCGGTGCTTCACCATTAACGGTCTAAGGTTAACGCAATAGGATTTTCCGGTCTGCCGGCCGGGAAAAACCCTTTAGGTGATTGCAAATAAAGAATGCGAGCGCTCAATAGAAAATGCGATGTCCCATTAAAAAAACAGCATAAACGACATTACGTCAAATTATATATTATGCGAAACCATAAAGACGTTAATATTTATTTACAGCGTTTTATTCAGGTCAATCCGCACCGGATCAGGCCGTTTGACTGAAATAACCTTTTTTTATTTTAACTTAAGCAATCGCCTTACCATGCTTTTTAATCTTTTCTTGAAATCATCATCCTTGACGAAGCGGTAAGGACCGTGATTGCCTTGGGTTTGCCAGTGAAAAAGGACATCACTATTGTTGGCGCTGACATAATTCGGCAATAATCCCCCCCGCCGCAGGTTGCATGGGCAGTGCGCCGGGTGAGCCTTTCGCACGCAGACCGGGATCGAACAGAACAGGCTGGCCCGCTGGGGACCGGCGACAATATCGGATAATAATGCATCGGTAACGGAGATTGAATCATTGGCATCGGCAGTCTGGGTGGGTCCAATGATTGAATTAAAATCATTATCATTGATAATAATAGAACTGATCGCAATATTACATTAAGCTGATTTTTCTGCTGGTCATGAAATAACTTACCTGCGTTTCACTGATGCCATTGTCGGTTTCCCATCTGGCGGAACAACGCTTTGCCGGCGGGAAAAATTTTTGCCCTCCTCTGTCGATAATTATATAAAATTCTATAAATTTTATTTAATATAATGCTAGTAATACAATACAAACCCGGTTAAATCATTCCCATCAAAGATGGCATGGTGTTAATATACAAATAACCCTACAAGTCTACAATATTATTCAGATAAGAGTGGGTGTGCAATAATGGAATGGCGAAATTCATTATCCTTTATAACCAAAGTGCATCCATAACATCATTTTTTCCATCCATTTGATTCTTTATTCATCAGTAAGGGAATATTATTTCCTCATGAACTAATGAATCTATTTAAATAGAATATTCACGAACGGCAGGCAAATGCAAACCGTTAAACTCCGCCAGGGCAGAAAAGAGAAAGAATCCGGGAGAACAGGCTGGACCGGATGGCCGGACAGTTTCCGGCCCTCGGTGTGTCTTGCACTAAGGCTTGAGCGGGCGCCGCCGCCGGCGGCATACTCACCGGCGAAATCGGCATGGCCCCCGTTGAATTGACTCAGGCGGTGGGCGTTCCGGTGGGGGTGCCTGTCGTGGCGCCGCTTGGCGTATTGGCGGATACCAGCGCTTTCACTTCGCCGATGGATTTCAGTTTTTTCGACAGTTCGCGACGTTCTTTCGACAGCTCGGCGTTTTTGATGATGTAATCATCCACGCGGTCTTCATAATCGCTGCGCATGCTGGCAATGATCGCCAAGACTTCGTCGATGGACATGCCCGGCTTGATATAGTCACTGAGGTTGTCCAGCAACAAGACCCGTTTTTGGTTGTCACGGATTTTTTTCTCGTTATCGGCGATTTCGCGCTGCAATTTGTTTTTGCGGCGAAACATGCGCACAAACTCCAGCACATCCTGGAAAGAGGGCTTGATATGATCCATTTCGATTTCCTTGCTTAAGTCATAGGTTGAATAGGTTGCGATGACAAATTCATAGCCGCTACCCTACAGAGTAGCAGCTATCCTGTGCAATGGCTTAACGCATTTTACCCGCTTTCGCCCGCGAACCCTACTTCAATCTTCCTGCTCAGGCAAAGGCTTACGCAGCGCCAGGCAAAGCAGCTGCGCCATCTGCTCAAGCTGTCCGGTAAGCTTCAGGCTCAGCCAGACATAGCCGAATATCGGCGCTTCAATCTGCTCGCGGCGGCTGGCCAGCTCCATTAACTGCCTCAGTTCAGCGGCAATGGTGTCCAGCTCGCCGCTGTTGGCGACAATAGGCGCGGGATTACCTTGGCGCAACGCCTCGGCCAGGGTCAGCAGGGTACGCAGCGTTACCATCTGGGTGCTGCGCAGCGTGGTGGCGTTCAGTAGGATAAAATGGCTTTCCCGCGAGGCCCACCATGCATCGATTTGCAATTCCAGCACGCAGACGATGTTACGGCTGAGGTTCTGGATTCTGTCGAATATATCCTTGGCGATGGCGGTTTCCTTAGCGGCCGGCGCCGCCAGCGTGCTCATTTTTACCACGTCATTGAGCAGCTTTTTCAACCGTCCCTCCAGACGCGGACGCTCGATGATATTCGGCGAGACATAGGCGGCATAAAGCTTGCTCAGGGCGGTGAGGTTAAAGCTCATTTGCATGCGCCAATGAATGAACGCCCGCTGCGGATAAATACTGGTAAACAACAGTGCCAGCAGCGAGCCGATGATCACATCGCCGCTGCGCCACAGGGCGGTTTGCATATCGCCGGCCCCGGCGCCGCAGACCACCGCCAGGGTAATGCCGATGAGCAGCGCCATATAGGGCCGCTTGCCCAGGGTCAAATAGCCGCAGACGAACATCACCAGCCCGCACCAGACCAGCATTACCGGCAGGGAATAGAGCTCCAGCCGCAAGGCTATCAGCCCCGAGGCGGCGCCAAAAATGGTGCCGATAATGCGCTGCCCGGCGCGCTGCAGCACATTCCCCCAAAATGAAATCGGTCCCATGACCACCACCAGGTAATCAGCGGCCAGGTTCCTTCCGGAATATCCAGCAAGCGGATGATCATAAACGTGAGAACAAACGCCAGTCCGATGCGCAATCCATGGGCGATACGGTAATTCTGGTAAATGGTATTTTCGAGGGAGGAAATCTTTCTGTCCAAACGCACGGGCTATCGACCTGGGATGACTAAGCTGAAAAATTATTTTAAAGAAATTAAACGGCTTTCACATCATTAATTCTTCTTATCTGTATCGGAATGTAACCATCATAACGTGACTATTTTGTTATCAACATATTTATTCATTGCAACATAGTTGGTTTATTTATAATTTAACCACAACAACTCTGGCAGTTTTGTCGTGAAATCGAAAACGCATGATGCCTACACGCATCATTACAATAAAATAGGAAACGTCATAATGCGCAAGAGACAGAAAACCCTGCCGGGGATGACCCGCAGACAGCTGCTTTCCTATTCCGCCGCCTCTCTTGCCCTCGGCGCCGCCGAAACCGCCAAAGCCACCGCGCTCAAAGGCACGCCCGGCTGGAAGCCGTTCTCCCACAATCCCATCGAGACCTATGAACACCAGGGATGGCTTTTCCTCAATGAGAAAGAAGTCGCTGCCCTTGAGGCCATAGCGAACCGTCTGATTCCCGCCGACGATCTCAGCGTAGGCGGCAAAGACGCCGGCTGCGTGGTGTTTATCGATCGCCAGCTGCACGGGTTTTACGGCACCTTTTCCCGTCTTTATAGGGAGGGCCCCTTTTTGCCCGGCGCTCCCGAACAGGGGGATCAATCTCCGCTGGTACCGCAACAACGCTATCGAATCGGCCTGGCCGACCTGGAAGACTATACGCATCAGGAATTCCAGAAGCCCTTTCATCAGCTCACCGCCGAGCAGCAGGACCTGGTTTTGCACGGTTTGGAGAAAGGCGACGTCAAGCTTGCCCATATCGATGGAAAATTGTTTATGGCCCAGGTGCTCAGCAACACCATGGAAGGATTTTTTGCCGACCCCATGTACGGCGGCAACCGCGATATGGTGTCATGGAAAATGATTGGTTTTCCCGGCGCCCGCTATGACTACCGCGATCTGGTCGAAAAACATAATCAGGATCTTCATCTTGCCCCGGTCAGCATCGAAGGCGGCGAACAATGGAAAACCAAGGGCTGAACCGACATGGCAAAAAAACGTCCTAAGACTGACGTGGTAGTGGTGGGACTGGGCTGGGCGGGCTCCATCATCGCCAATGAACTCACCGATGCCGGCCTGGAGGTTATCGCCATCGAACGGGGCCCCTGGCGCGATACCGCACGGGATTTCAACGTCGCCTCGGTAACCGATGAATTGCGGTACAATCGCAGCCAGGAGCTGATGCTGCGCACCCGGCAAAATACCATCACCGTTCGCAATAGCCTTTCGCAAACCGCCTTACCCATGCGATCCTGGGGCTCCTTTCACCCCGGCAACGGCACCGGCGGCGCCGGCAATCACTGGGCGGGCATTACCTTCCGTTTTCAGCCGGAAGAGTTCCGCCTGAAAAGCCACCTTATGGAGCGTTATGGCGCCGCCGCCATGCCGAAGGAATTAACCCTGCAGGATTGGGGGGTGGACTGGGAAGAAATGGAACCGTTTTATATGCAGTTCGAGCGGCTGGCCGGCACCTCCGGTTATGCCGCCAATCTCAACGGCATAAAACGCGAGGGCGGCAATCCTTTTGAAGGCATGCGATCCGGCGACTATCCCACGCCGCCGCTCAAGCAACCCTACGGACCGACGCTGTTTGCCGAAGCCGCCAGGAGTCTGGGTTATAAACCCTTCCCGGTCCCCTCTTCGCTGGTGTCGCGGGCCTACACCAATCCCTTGGGCGTTTCCATGGGACCCTGTACCTACTGCGGCTTCTGCACCAACTACGGCTGCGCCAACTATGCCAAAGCCAGCGCCATCACCACCGTGCTGCCGGTGCTGGTGCGTAAAGAGAACTTCTCCACCCTCGCCCACTGCGAAGTGATGAGGGTCACGATGGATTCTACGGGCAAACGGGCCACCGGCGTGGTCTATATGGATTCTTCCGGCGACGAGTGGGAACAGCCCGCCGACCTGGTGGTGGTCACCGCCTTTACCTTCGAAAACGTGCGCTTGATGCTATTGTCCGGCGTCGGCAAGGCATACGACCCGGTGACCAATACCGGCACCACCGGCCGTAGCTATGCCTACCAGACCGCCAATTCAGTGCAGGTATTCTTCGACGATAAAAACTTCAATCCCTTTATCGGCGGCGGCGCGGTGGGAATGGGCATTGATGATTTCAATAATGATAATTTCGATCATTCCGGACTGGGCTTTTTCGGCGGCGGCAGTATACGCGTCACCCCCATCGGGTCCGCGCCCATCGCCTATCATCCCACCCCGGACGGCACGCCGACCTGGGGCAGCGAGTTCAAGCGCCAGGTCAAGAAAAACTATCTCAGCAGCATGAGTATCGGCTGCGAAGCCAGCAATTATTCCACCCGCACCAACTATCTGTCTCTGGACCCGACCTACAAAGATCCCCTGGGCCGGCCCTTACTGCGCATGACGTTTGATTTCACGCAGAATGAACTGAAGATGGCGAAATATTGCACCGACCGGGTGGGGGAAATAGCCAAGGCGATGAACCCGCGGGAATACTTCCTGCATCCGGTGAAAGGTCACTGGAACTCGGTGCCCTATCAATCCTCCCATGTGGTGGGCGGATTTATCATGGGCGCCGATCCCTCCACCAGTTCGGTAAACAGGCACCTGCAGGTATGGGATGTACCCAACCTCTTTGTGGTAGGCGCCTCGGCCTTTCCGCAAAATCCCGGCTATAACCCCACCGGTACCGTGGGGGCGCTGGCTTTCAAAGCCGCCCACGCCATCCGCACCTATTACATGAAACGCCCCGGGGAGATGATCACCGCATGAGAGCGCTCACGTTTTTATACATCGGACTGCTGGCGCTGGTGGCAGGATCGGCGCTGGCCCAGCCGGAGTTCGATCAGGTGGAACGGGGACGGTACCTGGCGGTGGTGGGAGATTGCAGCGCCTGCCATACAGCGGATCCGGCCAACCCCTCCGCGGGGGGTTTTCGCATCGACACGCCGTTCGGGCCGCTGCTGGGCGCCAATATCACGCCGGATGTGGTGACAGGCCTCGGCACCTGGACCTTCAGCGACTTCCAGCGCGCCATGTCTGAGGGTATCGGCCACGGCGGCAAGCGGCTCTATGGCGCCATGCCTTTCACCGCCTATACCAAAATGACACAGCAGGACGACCAGGATCTATGGGCCTATTTGCAAACCCTGCAGCCCATCGCCAAAGATGTACATACCAACCAGCTGCCGTTCCCCTTTAATATCCGCACCAGCCTGCTGGTCTGGAACTGGCTGAATTTCAATAAAGGCGAATTCAAACCCGACCCGCTGCAATCAGCCCTTTGGAATCGCGGCGCTTATCTGGTGGAGGGCCCCGGCCACTGCGGCACCTGCCATACGCCGAAAAACGCCCTCGGCGGCGACAAAAACAGCCAATTCCTGCGGGGGAATAATCTCGGCGCCTGGTGGGCGCCCGATATCACCAATAACGATCACACCGGTATCGGCCAGTGGACAAACGACGATCTGGTCACTTATTTACGCACCGGCGTCAATCGCTTCGGCATCGCCTCCGGACCCATGGCGGAAGAAGTTGAACACTCCTCGGCGCATTGGCACGACGCGGATCTCAAGGCGGTGG
Organism: Sodalis ligni; assembly: GCF_016865525.2. Taxonomy (NCBI): domain Bacteria; kingdom Pseudomonadati; phylum Pseudomonadota; class Gammaproteobacteria; order Enterobacterales; family Bruguierivoracaceae; genus Sodalis; species Sodalis ligni. Next base: position 3,895,765 of record NZ_CP075169.1, read on the forward strand.
CGGTTTATCTTAAAAGCGGCAACAGCCTGCAGCCGGCGCCACGGGCCCTCAGCGCTGGCGACAGCCGCATGGTGGCGGGAAAGGCGATATATTTCGACCGCTGCTCCGCCTGTCATAACGCTTCCGGCACCGGCGAGCCGAATATTTTCCCGCGCCTGGCGGGTAACCCGCTGATCCGCGCCGCCGACCCCACCTCCCTGGCTCACGTGGTGCTGGCGGGCAGCCGCGCCGGTTCCACCGGCGCCCCACCGCGCCGGCAATGCCCAGCTTCGCCTGGGACCTCAACGACCAGCAGGTGGCCGATGTCCTGACCTATATTCGCAATAGCTGGGGCAATGCCGCGCAGCCGGTGAAAGCCGCCGAGGTTGCGCGTCTGCGCAAAAACTTGCAGCCATGACCACGGCAGTACAGGGCAACGGTATGCAGCCCTGTACGCAATTTTCACGATTTGCCGCGACGGGTGCTACCTATTATCTTATTACCATAGGGTAGGCTATCAAAGTATTTCTCCCGCTATACCCCTCATACTTCAAGTTGCAGGTGTGCTGGCTTTCCCGCTACGCGAATTATTTAGGGTATGACGCCGTTTTTCCAAGGCGCCAAATTAAGTTATCTAAATAGCTTTGCGCATTAATGCTTCACTTCTCATCGTTCAGGGCCAGCGCTGGCGGGATGTCATCTCCCGCAAGTGTAGCGCTAACGCTAATATGAAAAGCTATTTAGCACAGTATATTCAAATCACCTTTAATTTATACTTTACTTAAATTCATTCAACTTTACCGAGGGGAAGCTGTTTCGCGGCCATTATTTAGGTTATGCTGCCCGGATAATTTTTCCCATCACATTATTTTTAGTTATTCATAAAAATAGTTAACTTATTATTTAACCTTGTTCAATTATATACCTGCATATGATAAATATTTCAAGATCCCTGGCCTGGAAACTGGTCTTTTTATTATCTTCTCTCTTCTGGCTGGCGGTAATCGGCCTCATTACCTGGCTTTAACGCCGCCTATACCCGCGGCTTGAAGTATAACGGGTATATGCCCCACGCCCGCGGCGCGGGGCATATTGTCTATTTCAACGAAGGCTGCGCCTGATAAGGAACTTCCCGATCGCTGCGTTTATCAAGGCGGTAAGCCAAATACGCCGCACGGATACCAAACAGGAAAATACTGATCATCACAAAGATAAAGACGGCGGTCAATCCGGCGTTGAGCTGATTATTAAATACCAGCCGGTTCATTTCCACCATGGTTTTAGCCGGGCCGATAATCTGGTTTTGATCGATGCCTGCCTGGTATTTATTGGCTAGGGCCAGAAAACCCACCCTGGGGTCGGCGGAAAAAATCTTTATCAAGCCCGCGGAGGTGGTGCACACCAGCAAAAACGCCATCGGCACGCCTGCCACCCAGGCATACATCTGTCGTTTCATCTTGAACAGCACCACAAAACACAGCGTCAGCGCCATGGCCGCCAGCATCTGGTTGGCGATGCCGAATAGCGGCCACAGCGTGTTGATGCCTCCCAACGGGTCAACCACCCCCTGATATAGAAAATAACCCCAGGCGGCCACGCAGAGCGCGGTGGCGATAACATTGGCCGCCAGGGATTCGGTGCGCCGTAAAGAGGGTACCGCGACGCCCAGCAAATCCTGCAGCATAAACCGCCCGGCGCGGGTGCCGGCGTCCACCGCCGTCAGGATAAACAGCGCTTCAAACAGGATCGCGAAATGATACCAGAAGGCCATGCTGATAAAACTGACCGCCTGGCTGAGGATATGGGCCATACCCACCGCCAGCGTCGGCGCGCCGCCGGCGCGGGAGACGATGCTGTTCTCCCCTACCGATTGCGCATACTGGGTGAGCATGGCCGGCGTCACTTCAAACCCCCAGCCGCTGACGGTGGCGGCGGCTGCTTCCACCGTGGAGCCTCCCAGCGCGGCGGCGGGACTGTTCATGGCGAAATACACACCCGGATCGATAACCGAGGCGGCCACCAGCGCCATGATCGCCACAAAGGACTCCATCAGCATGCCGCCGTAGCCGATAAAGGCCGCCTGGCTTTCGTTTTCCAGCATTTTAGGCGTGGTGCCGGAGGCAATCAGCGCATGGAAACCGGACACCGCGCCGCAGGCGATGGTAATAAACAAAAAAGGAAACAGCGAACCCGACCATACCGGCCCGGTACCGTCCACAAAACGGGTCATGGCGGGCATTTCCAGCGTTGGGGCAATAAAGACGATGCCGATGGCCAGGCCGATAATGGTGCCCACTTTCAGAAAGGTGGACAAATAATCCCGCGGCGCCAGCAGCAGCCAGACCGGCAGGATAGAAGCCACGCCGCCGTATATCACCAAGACCCAGGTCAGCTGTTTGCCGTCAAGGGTAAAAAACGGCGCCAGGGCCGGACTGCGGGCCACATCGCCGCCAAAAATAATGCCGGCCATCAACAGGACAAAACCGATAAGGGACACCTCACCGATTTTACCCGGCCGGATAAAGCGCAGATAAATCCCCATAAACAGGGCCAGCGGAATGGTAAAGGCCACGGTGAAGGCCCCCCAGGGACTGTTCGTCAGCGCCTTCACCACAATCAGCGCCAGCACCGCCAGGATGATAATCATGATCATAAAGGTGCCGAATAAGGCGATGACCCCAGGCACAGCGCCCAATTCCTGCTTGATCAGATCGCCAAGGGAACGGCCATCCCGCCGCAGCGAAACAAACAGCACCATGAAATCCTGTACCGCGCCGGCCAGCACCACCCCCGCCAGAATCCAGATCATGCCCGGCAGATATCCCATTTGCGCCGCCAGCACCGGCCCCACCAAAGGTCCGGCGCCGGCAATGGCGGCAAAATGATGACCGAACAGCACATATTTATTGGTAGGCACAAAATCCAGTCCGTCATTATGCCGGAAGGCCGGCGTCATGCGCGTCGGATCAAGTTGCAACACGCGGCGGGCGATGAAACGGCTGTAATAGCGATAGGCAATTAAATACACCGACACCGCCACCACTAAAATCCACAGCGCATTAATTTTCTCGCCGTTATGCAAAGCGATAATACCTAACCCAAAGGCACCGGCAATTGCGACTAAAACCCAGACAAGATGGGAAGCGATGTTTCGCATAGACTCCTCCATGTTGATTATTAGCTTTCTAAATTAAGACGACGTCTGATGAGGACCCAACCGTTGTATTCCACATCCTCATAACATTGCCTAAACAATATTGACAGCCGCTTGATTCATATTTGTGATCCACTAAGAAAGCTTTGATAATCTCTTACTGATAATCCGGGGTAGGCTATAATGCCGGTTCCGTTAGGGAAGGTCTTTGCAATAACATCTTACAGCCAGCTTTACTTCAAAGAGAGCCCGAGCCGGCAGAGCAGGTTAAATTGAGACAGCGATCACGCATTGCTCAGGAATAAGGGCGGCATTCACCCCGCAGTTACCCATTTCAGCAGTATCAGCGAAAAAATCGCCGGAATGCCGAACACCAATAACAGCATCGGTAATTCCTCCAACAGCGAATAACCGCCTTGGGTCACTCCGCCCCATAAATTAAGCAGCGATACCACCAGCCAAACCACGATAAAAACCTTGACCGCCGCCAACAGCGTGACGGCGGCGATAAAATGCGCCACCAGCACAAACACGCCAAGCAGAAGCAGACCGCCGGAAACCACTAACACTGTATGCATGGGATAAGTCCCGCAGAAAATGATCGATAACCTATCATGCATAACATAATGAAACCTTGCCGTCATCTCTAAATGGCTAACTTTACAACGGGCCACATGAGGCGGCAGGGCACGAAGGGCATAAAACCGCGATCCCGGCGCAATAAAGGTTATTATGATGACAAGCCGCCATTCGTGCCATCCAAGTGTGTTGAAATGTAGCCAGCGAATTCTTCCTGGAATTCTTCCTGGAATGAGTAGTGAGATAGCTCATAAATCATTAATTGCTCCATTAACGAATAAACGGTGGCTATTATTCCTCTCGAAATCAATTACTCTTGATGTAAAATGCACATTAATAATTATTTCCATAAATCCTTTTTTCGTTTATGCACCATCATGGTTTTATTTATATAAAGTTAAGAAACACCTTATTTACTTAGCGTTGCTAGCCATGAGATTATACGTTTCAGCCAATGATTTTCTCGCCAAAATTGGTTTTGTTACAGTCAGTTTATCCACAATTCTCTATTTATCATGGAAAAGGATCTTCACAACATGAATAATAATACAATCAGCTTAACAGAAACCTCCTCCTATCAGCACAATAATGAGCCGGTAAATCATGAAACCCAAAGCCCGCTAGCTTCAATGGCTAATGCCGCAAATATCGTACTTGAAGGACCAGGCTCAACGGCAGGGCAACCGTTTGATTCTCCTTCGTCCACCCTTAATCTTCACCAGGCAGGGTCGCCTGGAAGTAGCCATCAAGACACCGACGGTCAAACGGTCCTCATTGACGAAGAGTCCCGAAAGTTGGAAAACAAGGCCAGACAATGCGTGCTCGAAGCAATCAAAGCACAAAAAACGCAGCAGCAGCTTATCGCTCAGGAAGCTTTCCGGGCACGGGAAAAACGCGCCTCGAGACACCTGGCCGGTGAAACGCCGAAACCGGCTCAAAGGCTCAGCTTTATATCGGTGGAGCAACGTGGCGACGCCTTGCTGCCGGGAAACGTTAAAGCTCCCAGTCTTTCTGATGAACAGAGCGCCTTTGCAAGCTCTGACGCAACACTCCGCACGCAAGCCCATGATGACGTTCAGGAGGATCACGCTGCCTCTCATGTCACCCTGCGAAAACAAAAACCGGTTCCCCGGCCACGTTTATCAACTCCGGCGCCACTGCCATCTAGACTCTCCCCGCAGCCACAGCGGCTCCATGAAATTTAGCAGAGTCCATTGCAAAAATCTGTAAGCTTGAAAACGGAATCTGAATTGGACAAAACTTCGCTAGCGACTCACCAACCCCCTTCATTTCAGTCAACCTTTTCACAGGGAGTTATGCCGGAAAATCTCGAAGAGTTGAAAAGGCTTTTCTCTCCATACTAGACACGAGAAAAAAGAAGTTAAGGATTTTAATAATTTAAGAATTAACTATATAGATAATTTAGATTTAATATTGCAAGAAAAGCAAGATGCTATGAGTAAAATGATTGAAATTCTGAAAAGAGGAAAATTTATAAAATGAATCCATCATGCTGAATGCCCTGATACGCATTCGTCTTGATGCTAAAGATCTCAGCGGATTTTACGAAGCCATTGCGAACGATGCTGAAGTCCTTATGGCGCTTGACGGCTGGCCCGAATCTATAGATAAAGACCCCCTGTGGTCACGGCTTTTCAAATAGATATGATTTCCAGAAAAAACAGGTCTATTGCATAATTTGAGATACGAAGATTTGTATTCTGAATACTGCGCTGAAACAGTAACCCAGCGCCATGTTATAGACCAGGACTCTCCTGGGCTGACACAAATATTTGATTTCAATGGGCAGCCTTTATGACGTGCCCGCATCGGGTTTACAATACCAATTGCCTAGCCTGGTATCCCTTCGGGGTCCAGGCCACTTCCTGGCCGGTCATCCGCTAACAGTGCCAAAATCAACCAAACAGCCGACCTGGGTGAATGCCAATATGGCAGACGGCATAAGAATCTTTGGGTTATTTGTACGCAAAATTTGACCGCTGTTCTTGCTGAAATTTTCGAAAGCAGATTAAATGTTTTTATTCAAATAGTTAGGCACAATAAATGTCACGCTATTTCTGAACGCGTCATTATTTCATATGTGCTGATTTCACTAAAACTAATTTCATAAGTTTATTTCATTTATGAAATTCCGGATAAAGTCAAATTTCACCCATTCTTCACATTAACTTTATTGAATATCGAATGACTAACACGCAAACTGATGATGTTATATTTTTAACAGAAAAACCAAATTTTGAAAAATATAATAACCTTTTTCAACTGGAAACTGTGTTAACGGTTTCGTTTGGAACAACTATCCTCAGGAATAAAAATTGAACAGATCGACTTATATAATCCTATTGGCTATTATTATCCTCTCGTCTGCAGGCTGTTCATATTTAAGCGGAACCCCAGGGGTAATCCTTCCAGCACGTCACCAAGAATTGTTACGGCTAGCGGACAAAAGCAGCTATGGAACGATCCGGGTTTATTCGGAGCCGTACCTAAAGACTTGCAGGAGCAAGGTGATAACACCTGTGCCCGGGATGGCAATGGTAAAGCCATTGGCTATCACCCGCACCCCAAAAAATACGATGGTTCCTATTATTCCGGCCCGGGATACTTATGCTCAATGATGTAGCAAGCAACTTTTGCCATGAGCGTAATAACTCGCGCAAGGTTTGAACCTCATCAATAATATTATAAAAGGCCGCCGGCAACCGGGCCGTGATGGCGGTAGGTGTCACTGGTGGCTTTGCTTGCGCATTATCGATGGCTCTCCTGAAAGCCATCTGTAATGCTACTTTACTGAGGTAACGTCCAATTCTGTGCAGGCAGACCAGCACATGCGGCCATCGTCACCGGCTTGTCCAACCCTGCGGCCGTCAGGCACTTATTTGATGCCATATTACGGACCTCCGTACCAACACCTTGAAAAGCTTTCCATTGCTGTTTTGTGTCATTAAAGTCACAGGCAGCGGTCACAGGGACTTTACCACCGTCATCAGACAGACACTGACCGCTTTTCAGTACGATGTAATGAAAATTATTTTTACAGGGCTGGCTTTCGCCACGGAATCGCAAGCTAATAAACTGGGTTTACCCTGGTCATTCTCATCCAAACAGTTACGGCCATTTGCAATATTAAGATGACCAGATACTGTTTCAGTCGTCACCGTCACTACTTTGGCCCTTGGATATCTTCCTGTGAAACTGCTGCAATCGAAGAGAACGATACCGTTAAAACAACAATTGATGCAGATAAACGTGCTGCCATATAATCACTCCTTGTGAATTAATTATCTTTTGATTATTAACATGTTTAGCTTAACAACAAGTTAATGACATGTTTTTGATACAGTTAAATAAGGTCTCTATCAAGATTTTATTTACATTTATTAACTCCATTTATATAACGTTTAGCTGAGGCCGCTCTGGGTTGTGCCCTGGGCCGGAGTCACGGTTCGATTGGGCGACATGAACGCTGGGGTCAAAGCCCCTCTCCAGCAGCGAGCGCAAATCCACAACCGGGTTAACGTCAGGGCTGGGTGCTTGCCAAGGCCAAGCCGATGCTGTTTCCCCTGCCACCTGTAACGGTACTGAAAGTTAATCACGCCTTTAGGTGATATCCTTAAACCAAGCCCATCCGAATCAGTTATTTCGGCAGGGCCGGCATAGGGTTTACCCTGTAACGAACGTAGCCAATGTCATACAGATACATTGAAGAGCGATGAGATACCATGGCGGACACAAAAAGACAGCCGACCTTTCTGGTGCATGATTACGAGACCTTCGGCACGCACCCGGCGCTGGATCGCCCGGCCCAGTTTGCCGGCATCCGGGCCGATCTGGAGTTCACCCCGCTGGGGGATCCGCAGGTTTTTTACTGCCGTCCGGCGGACGATTACCTGCCCGACCCGGAAGCGGTGCTGATTACCGGCATCACGCCGCAGCAGGCCGCCCGCGAGGGAGTGAACGAGGCGGAGTTCGCCCGGCGTATCCATGCTATGTTCAGCGTGCCGGATACCTGCATCCTCGGATACAACAATATCCGCTTCGATGACGAAGTGACGCGCAATATATTCTACCGCAACTTCTATGATCCCTATGCCTACAGCTGGCAGCAGGGAAATTCCCGCTGGGATCTGCTGGATGTGATGCGTGCCTGTTATGCTCTGCGTCCGGAAGGCATCCACTGGCCGCAGAACGATGACGGCTTGCCCAGTTTTCGTTTGGAACACCTGACGCGGGCCAACGGCGTGGAACATACCCATGCCCATGACGCCATGGCGGATGTCCATGCCACCCTGGCCATGGCCCGGCTGGCACGCCAAGCGCAGCCAAAGCTGTTCGATTATCTCTACCGTCACCGCGGCAAGCAGTCCCTGAAGGCCTTGATTGACATCGCCGCGATGAAACCGCTGGTGCATGTATCGGGCATGTTCGGCGCCGGACGCGGCAATACCGCCTGGATAGCGCCGCTGGCCTGGCACCCGGATAACCAGAACGCATTGATTGTCTGCGATCTGGCCGGCGACATGTCGGTTTTGCTGGACCTGGATGCGGACCGGCTGCGGACCCTGCTCTATACCCGCCGGGATCAACTGGGGGAGCAATCGCCGGTGCCCATCAAGCTGGTGCATATCAACAAGTGCCCGGTGCTGGCCCCCGCCAATACCCTGCGGCCGGAGGACGCGCAGCGGCTGGGTATCGATCGGAAGCGTTGCCTGGATAACCTGCTCATTTTACGCCAGCATGCCGAAGTGCGGGAAAAGGTTTTAGCGATATTTAGCGAGGCGGAACCTTTTGTCCCTTCGCAGGATGTGGATGCCCAGCTGTATAACGGCTTTTTCAGCGACGCCGACCGGACGGCGATGGGGATTATCCTGGAAACCGATCCGGTCAATCTGCCGGCGCTGGATATCAGCTTTGTCGACGGCCGGCTGGAAGAGCTGCTGTTTCGCTATCGGGCGCGAAATTTTCCCCACACCCTGGATGACAGCGAACAGCAGCGCTGGCTGGCCTATCGCAAGAATGTGTTCAGCCCGGAAAAATTACAAACCTACGTCGCGACCCTGGAACGGCTTTATGCGGAACACCAGGACAATGAAAACCACCTTCGGCTGTTAAAGGCGCTGTTTGACTATCTGCAGCAGCTTTAAGTTACCGCAGCTTCAAGCGTTTTTCAGCATCCAGCCGATTTCGGTCTGCGTCACCATACGTTCGAAATGCCGCAGCTCCGCCTGTTTGCAGGTATGGAAAACATGGCAAAAATGCTCGCCCAATCGATGCGTTAACGCCTGATTGCCGGCAAAAAGCCGCAGTGCCTCGCATTGCCGGATGGGCAGCGTCGCTCCCTGCAGCTCCTCGCCGTTGCCGGTGACCTCCTGTGGCAGCGGCAACGGATGCTCCAAACCATGGGCTATGCCGGCCAGCGCCGCGGCCAGGGCCAGGTAGGGATTGGCATCAGCCCCAGGAACCCGGTATTCCACCCGGTGATTGGCGCTGTCGCTGCAGGGAATGCGCAGCGCCACGGTCCGGTTGTTATAGCCCCAGTTGGCCTGGGTCGGCACATACATGCCCGGCTGGAAACGCCGGAAGGCATTGACATTCGGCGCCAATACCGCCATGGAAGCCGGCAGCAAATCCAGCATTCCGGCCAGGATGCGGCGCATCAGCGGGGAATTCCGGCCGGCGGCGTCGGACAGCAGATTTTTGCCTTGGCCGTCCTGCAGGCTGATATGCAAATGCATACCGCTGCCGGCGAAGTCCTCGTAAGGCTTCGCCATAAAGGTGGCGTTCATGCCGTGATTTTCCGCCACCAGCCGCACCAGCCGTTTGAGCTGCAGGGCGTGATCGCAGGCCTTCATGAGATTATCCCCATGCAGCAGATTGATTTCGAACTGGCCGGGGGATGATTCGGCTACCGCGCCGTTGAGAGGCAATTTCTGTAAACCGGCCAAGCGGTGGATATCGTCCAGCACGGCGGCAAAGTTATCCAGATTTTCCAATGAATAGATTTGGGGCTGGGTATGGCGTTCATGGGTGCCAGGCGCGCAGGGCGGCTGCAGCATGCCGGAGGAATCCCTGTCCTGATCCACCAGGTAAAACTCCATTTCCACCGCCACCACCGGGAAAATATCCTGTTGCTTTAGGACATGCCAAACCTGATTCAACACGTTGCGCGGTTCAACAGCAAACGGCGACCCGTCCTCATCCAGCATGGTCAGCATAAGCTGGGCAATATGGAAGGGATCGGCGGCGGAAGGCATTAATGTACCGGCCACCGGCATGCACAGATGATCCGGCTCGCCTTTTTCCTGTCCGAGTCCCGCTTCCTCCACCGTATGGCCGTAGAGGTTGATGGCAAAAACCGATGAGGGGAAATAACAGCCGTTTTCAATTTTCGCCAGGCTGGCGACGGGAAGACGTTTACCGCGGAAAAAACCATTCAGATCGGTGAGAAGAATATCGACATGCTGCGTATGGGGATAGCGTTCCAGGTAAGCATGGACTTCCCGCTGGAACGCGCTGGTTCGACTCTCATCGTATCGCGCTGCACGGCGAACGGCCGTACAAGGCTCGGCTTCCTTGAGATTATGCATAGACCACCCGCATGAATATGCTGCTGATGAGATTATGGCTGACGCCAAATCCGAGAGCGCACACTACGCCCGCTATAAAAAACATAGCGGCAATCGCCGGTATTGGCAAATACGTCCCCGGCTAGGATAACCGGATCGGCATCAGCGCGGGATCCGGATACTGATATTCAAAGCCCAGCTCACGGCAGATACGGTTACCGTCGACGATTTTACCGGTTTCCTTGTCGTCGCCGGGCAAAAATTCCGGCGGCTTGGTGCCCAATTCACGCGCCCGCGCCGGATAGTAGTCCCGTTTCGCCGGATGCCCCGGGGCGCAGATATTATACAAATGGCCGCCCTTAGGCAGTTTAAGCAACAATTCGATAGCGCTTATCACATCGGATTGATGCACCAGATTCACCCCATGGGAACCGCCGGGTAAATGGGTTTTGCCCGCCAAAAACCGGCCGGGATGGCGGCTCGGCCCCACCAGCCCCGCCAGGCGCAGAATATCCACCGAGGTATTGGGCAGGCGATGCAGCCACTGCTCCAGTTCCCTCAGGCAAATCGCCGTGGGGGTCACCGGCTCCAGCGGGCTGTTCTCCCGCAGGGTGCCGACGGTATCGCCGTATACCGACGTGGAGCTGGTAAAAATAATCCGCGGCACGCCAAAGGACAGCGCGCTGTCCACCACCTGCCGGACCGCCAGGAAATAGTCCTCCGGCCGCTGCGCGGTATGGCCCGCCGGCAGGGTCACGATAAGCGCTTCAACCTGGAGCAGAGCGGCCATATCATCCGGCTCGGCCTGGATCTCCGGCGTCAGCAGCAGCGGATAACACTCCACGCCGCACATCCGGGCCGCATCAACCCCGTCCGGGGTGGTTTTCGTTCCGGTGACGCCATAACCCTTGGCCAGTAATGACAGGGCCAGGGGCATTCCCAGCCACCCTAAACCCACAATCGCAATTTTTTTCATAATCCCTCATCCGCAAGGCTCCGTTCTCACAGGATCGATAGCCTCGCTGCTAAACGTCAAGCCAATCGGCAAAAAAATGTTGCACTCGGCGGCAAATATCGTTAGGTTAACTATAAATGTAATACACCGTTTCATCAGCTTATTGCGAGAATATTTATGAACTGCGTTCAGTTTAGCCACCATCGCCACCATCACCCTGACTAGTCTTTCAGGCGTTTGGTGCTGGAAGACAAAAATCTTCCAGTGGCGCAGAACGTAGAGAGCCCTCGGAAGATTTCTTCCGAGGGTTTTTTGGCTCGATAATTTCAAATCTTAGGTTAGAGGACTTCATTTTGGACAAATCACGTTTACGGATAGCGATGCAAAAATCAGGCAGGCTCAGCACGGACTCGCAGAAACTGCTTGAGCACTGCGGCATTAAAATCAATCTCCAGCAGCAGCGTTTGCTGGCTTTGCGGAAAACATGCCCATCGACATCATGCGCGTCCGTGACGACGATATCCCCGGATTGGTGATGGACGGCGTGGTGGATTTGGGTATTATCGGTGAAAATGTCCTGGAAGAAGAGCTGCTCAATCGCCGCGCCCAGGGTGAAGACCCCCGGTATTTTATACTGCGCCGCCTGGATTTCGGCGCCTGCCGTCTGTCGCTGGCGCTGCCTCTGGATGAGCCCTTCACCGGACCGCAGTGCCTGCAAGGCAAACGCATCGCCACCTCCTATCCGCACCTGCTCAAACAATATCTCGATAAACTGGGTATCAACTTCAAATCCTGCCTGCTGAACGGCTCGGTGGAAGTGGCTCCCCGCGCCGGCCTGGCGGACGCCATCTGCGATCTGGTTTCCACCGGCGCCACCCTCGAGGCCAACGGTTTACGGGAAGTAGAGGTGATTTACCGCTCCAAGGCCTGCCTCATCCAAAGCGACGTTGAGCTGCCGCCGGCCAAGCAGGCGCTGATCGACAAACTGATGATCCGCATCCAGGGGGTCATCCAGGCCCGGGAATCGAAATACATCATGCTGCATGCCCCCACTGAACGTCTTGACGATATCGTGGCCCTGCTGCCGGGCGCCGAACGCCCCACCATCCTGCCGCTGGCCGGCGATAAACAGCGGGTGGCCATGCATATGGTCAGCAGCGAAACCCTGTTCTGGGAAACGATGGAAAATCTCAAAGCCCTCGGTGCCAGCTCCATTCTGGTACTGCCCATTGAAAAAATGATGGAGTAGCCTGATGACCCCCTCCCCTTTTTCAACGCCGATTCGCTGGGACGCGTGCTCGCCGACGCAGCGGGCGGCTCTGCTGGCCCGCCCGCCGTGGCGGCCTCGGACAGGATTGGCGACGCGGTGCGCGACATTATCGCGCAGGTCCGCCAGGGCGGCGATGACGCCATTAAAACCCTTAACCAGCGCTTCGACCACACCGCCACCGAACAATTGCGGGTCAGCGATGAGGCTATCGAACAGGCCGCGGAACGCCTGGCGCCGGAAGTAAAACAGGCCATGGCGACGGCGGTAAAAAATATCGACTGTTTCCATCGCGCCCAGCAGCTGCCGCCGGTGGATGTGGAAACCCAGCCCGGCGTGCGCTGCCGCCAGCTGACCCGCCCGGTGGCCTCGGCGGGTCTCTATATTCCGGCGGCTCGGCGCCGCTGCCTTCCACGGTATTGATGCTGGCGACCCCGGCGCGCATCGCCGGCTGCGCCAAGGTGATCCTCTGCTCGCCGCCCCCCATCGCTGATGAAATCCTCTATGCGGCGCGGCTGTGCGGCGTACAGGAGGTCTATCAGGTGGGTGGGGCGCAGGCCATCGCCGCCATGGCCTTCGGCAGCAAATCCATACCCAAGGTGGATAAAATCTTCGGTCCCGGCAACGCCTATGTCACCGAGGCCAAACGCCAGATAAGCCAGCTTCCCGGCGGCGCGGCCATCGACATGCCCGCCGGCCCCTCCGAGGTGCTGGTGATAGCCGATAGCCATGCCGTTCCGGCGTTTATCGCCGCCGACTTACTGTCCCAGGCGGAACACGGCCCGGATTCCCAGGTCATCCTGCTCACCCCCGATCCGGCCATCGCCGATGCAGTGGCCCGGGAAACCGACGCGCAGCTCGCTCGGCTCTCCCGTGGCGATATCGCCCGCCGGGCGCTTAAGAGCAGTCGTTTGATTATTGCCCGCGACCTGGCGCAATGCATCGAGATCAGCAATGAATACGGACCCGAACACCTGATTATCCAGACCCGCGACGCGGAACAGTGGGTGCCAGCCATCATCAATGCCGGGTCGGTATTTCTCGGCGACTGGTCGCCGGAGTCGGCAGGGGATTATGCTTCCGGCACCAACCACGTGCTGCCCACCTATGGCTACACCACCACCTATTCAAGCCTCGGGCTGGCTGACTTTCAAAAGCGGATGACCGTCCAGCATCTCACGCCGCAAGGGTTGCTGGGATTGGCGCCCACCATTGAAATCCTGGCCGCGGCGGAACAGCTCACCGCCCATAAATACGCCGTCACCGTGCGTGTCGCCGCACTCAACGCATTACAGGAGCAACCATGACTATCAGCCACCTGGCGCGCGCCAACGTATTGGCGCTGGAGCCCTATCAATCGGCGCGACGCCTCGGGGGTAGCGGTGATGTCTGGCTCAACGCCAACGAATATCCCCTGCCGCCGTCCTTTAAACCGCGCTACGGCAATTTGAACCGCTATCCGGCCTGCCAGCCCGAACAGGTGATTAACGGTTATGCCGCCTATGCCGGCGTAAGGCCCGATGGCGTGCTGGTCTGCCGCGGCGCCGATGAAGGCATAGAGCTGCTGATTCGTGCCTTTTGCGAACCGGGCCGGGATGCTGTCCTGTTTTGTCCGCCCACTTACGGCATGTATGCCGTCAGCGCCGAGACCTTCGGCGTGGCGCGCCGTACCGTCCCGGCCCTTCCTGACTGGCAGTTGGACCTGCCCGCCATCGAAGCACAGCTGGACGGCGTCAAGCTGGTATACGTTTGCAGCCCTAATAATCCCACCGGCAACATTATCCAGCCCGAAGAACTCAAAGCGCTGCTGGAGATGACCCGCGGCCGGGCGCTGGTGGTGGCGGACGAAGCCTATATCGAATTCTGCCCCCGGGCGACCCTGGCCGGCTGGCTGGCGCACTACCCGCACCTGGTTATCCTGCGCACCCTGTCGAAAGCCTTCGCCCTGGCGGGGTTGCGCTGCGGTTTCGTACTGGCCGGCGCCGAGGTGATCCAGCTTTTGTTAAAGGTGATTGCGCCCTATCCCTTGTCGCTGCCGGTGGCGGATATCGCCGAACAGGCCTTAAGCGCCGAGGGCGTGGCGCTGATGCGCGAACGGGTGGCCCAAATCACCGCCACCCGGCAATGGCTGGCGAATGAACTGCAAGAGTGCGATGCGGTGCTGGAGGTCTATCCCAGCGAAAGCAACTATTTGCTGGTGCGTTTCGCTCCCGGCAGCCCGGCGTTTAAAAGCCTCTGGGATCAAGGCATTATCCTGCGCAATCAAAGCAAACAGCCGGGCCTGACCGATTGCCTGCGCATCACCATCGGCACCCGGGAAGAGTGCCGGCGGGTGGTGACCGCGCTTCGTGAACTGCCGGTAACCGCAACCCGCCGCCAGGAGGCATTGTGAAGCAGAAACTACTGTTTATCGATCGCGACGGCACGCTTATCACCGAACCGGAAGATTTCCAGGTCGACCGGCTGGACAAGCTGGCGCTGGAGCCGGGGGTCATCACCGCCCTGCTGGCGCTGCAAAAAGCCGGCTTTAGCCTGATTATGATCACCAATCAGGACGGACTGGGAACCGCCAGCTTCCCGCAGCCGGATTTCGATGCGCCCCATAAAATGATGATGCAGATCTTCGCTTCCCAAGGCATCCGGTTCGACAAGGTATTAATCTGTCCCCATCTGCCGTCCGACGGCTGCGAATGCCGCAAACCCGGCACCGGCATGGTACAGGTCTATATGGAAAACGGCCTGATGGATACCGCCAACAGTTATGTGATAGGAGATCGGGAAACCGATATGCAGTTGGCGAACAATATGGGCATCAAGGGGCTGCGCTACCGGCCCGAAGCCCTGGATTGGCCGGCGATAGCCGGGCAGCTGACCCGCCGCGACCGCTACGCCCGCGTTAACCGCGTCACCCGTGAAACCGCCATCGATGTCCAGGTCTGGCTCGACCGGGAAGGGGACAGCAGCATCAATACCGGCGTCGGCTTTTTTGATCATATGCTGGATCAGATAGCCACTCACGGCGGCTTTCGTATGCACATCGACGTCAAGGGGGATTTGTATATTGACGACCACCATACGGTGGAGGATACCGCCCTGGCGCTGGGCGAAGCCATTAACCAGGCCCTGGGGGACAAGCGCGGCATCGGCCGTTTCGGTTTTATGTTGCCCATGGACGAATGCCTGGCGCGCTGCGCGCTGGATATTTCCGGCCGCCCGCACCTGGAATACAAGGCGGAATATAGCTATCAGCGGGTGGGCGATCTCAGTACCGAAATGGTGGAACATTTTTTCCGCTCCCTGTCGTACGCCATGGCCTGCACCCTGCATCTGAAAACCAAGGGTAAAAACGATCACCACCGGGTGGAAAGCTTGTTTAAAGTGTTCGGACGTACCCTGCGCCAGGCAATCCGGGTGGAAGGCAACACCCTGCCCAGCTCGAAAGGAGTGCTCTGATGAACGTCGTGATCCTGGACACCGGCTGCGCCAATCTCTTTTCCGTCACCGCCGCCGTGCGCCGCCTCGGCTATCAACCGACGGTCAGCCGCGAAACCGATACCGTCCTGCGGGCGGATAAACTCTTCCTGCCCGGCGTGGGCACCGCCCGCGCGGCGATGGAACAACTGCGGGAACGCGGCCTGATTGACCTGGTGAAATCCTGCACCCAGCCGGTATTGGGCATTTGTCTGGGTATGCAATTGTTGGGCAGCGCGAGCGAGGAAAACGGCGGCATCCGCACCCTGGACATCATCGATACCCCGGTCGTCAAAATGACCGATTTCGGCCTGCCGCTGCCGCACATGGGCTGGAACCAGGTACAGGCCCGCAGCGACAGCCGTTTGTTCCGCGGCATCGATGACGGCAGCTATTTCTATTTTGTCCACAGCTATGCCATGCCGCTCTGTGCCGCCACCCTGGCCCAATGCAATTACGGCGAGCCGTTCAGCGCGGCGGTGGAGCAGGAAAATTTCTTCGGCGTGCAGTTCCACCCCGAGCGCTCCGGCGCCGCCGGCGCCCGTTTACTGAAAAACTTTCTGGAGATGTAACCGGTGATTATTCCCGCTTTGGATTTAATTGATGGCCAGGTGGTGCGGCTGCATCAGGGCGACTACGGACAAAGCCGGCGGTATGGCAACGATCCCCTGCCCCGCCTGCAGGATTACGTTCGGCAAGGAGCACAGCTCCTGCATCTGGTGGATCTGACCGGCGCCAAAGACCCGGCCGCGCGCCAAATTCCCCTGCTGAAGACGCTGCTGGCCGGCGTAACGCCGGCGCCGGTGCAGATAGGCGGCGGCATCCGCACCCTATCGGATGTGGAGGCACTGCTGGAGGCCGGCGCCACCCGGGTGGTGGTGGGATCCACGGCGGTGAAGCAGCCGCGGGAGGTACAGGGGTGGTTTGAACGTTTCGGTCCGGACGCGCTGGTGCTGGCCCTGGATGTCCGCATCGACGGCCAGGGACAGCGCCGGGTGGCGGTGAGCGGCTGGCAGCAGGATTCGGGCATGACGCTGGAGGAAGCCATCGGCCAGTATCAAGCCTACGGTCTCAAACACGTATTGTGCACGGACATTTCCCGCGACGGTACCCTGCAAGGCTCTAACGTCGCTTTATACCGGGATCTTTGCCGCGCCTACCCCGCCATCGCTTTTCAGGCTTCCGGCGGTATCGGCGGCCTGGAAGATATCAAACAGCTGCGCACCAGCGGCGTTCAAGGGGTGATCGTGGGCCGCGCCCTGCTGGAAGGCAAATTCACCCTTGAGGAGGCCATCGCATGCTGGCAAAACGTATAATTCCCTGCCTGGACGTCCGGGACGGACAAGTGGTGAAAGGCGTACAGTTCCGCAACCATGAAATCATCGGCGACATCGTGCCCCTGGCCCGGCGTTACGCCGAGGAAGGCGCCGACGAACTGGTGTTCTACGACATCACCGCCTCGTCGGACGACCGGGTAGTTGATCAGAGCTGGGTGGAACGCGTGGCCGAAGTGATAGATATTCCCTTCTGCGTGGCGGGAGGCATCAAGACCCTCGAACAAGCCGGCCGCATACTGTCGTTCGGCGCCGACAAAATTTCCATTAATTCGCCGGCGCTGGCGGACCCGACCCTCATCACCCGCCTGGCGGATCGCTTCGGCGTACAGTGTATCGTCGTGGGCATTGATACCTGGTTCGACGCAGGCAGCGGTACCTATCAGGTCAATCAATATACCGGCGACGAAACCCGCACACGCGTGACCCAATGGCTGACCCCTGACTGGGTAACGGAAGTCCAGCGGCGCGGCGCCGGTGAAATTGTCCTGAACATGATGAACCAGGACGGCGTCCGCAACGGCTACGACCTGAAACAGCTCAAGCTTATCCGCGAACTGTGCCACGTACCTTTAATTGCCTCCGGCGGCGCCGGCACGGCGGAACACTTCCTGGAAGCCTTTCGCGACGCCGAAGTGGACGGCGCGCTGGCGGCCTCGGTATTCCACAAACAAATCATCAATATCAGAGAGTTGAAAGCGTTTCTCGCACAACAGGGAGTAGAGATCAGATTATGTTAACCGAACAACAACGCGCCCGGCTGGATTGGACCAAAACCGGTCAAATGATGCCCGCGATTATCCAGCATGCGGTCTCCGGCGAAGTCCTCATGATGGGCTATATGAATCCGCAAGCGTTGCAGGTCACGCAAGACTCCGGCAAGGTCACCTTCTTTTCCCGCAGCAAGCAGCGCCTGTGGACCAAAGGAGAAAGCTCCGGCAACTTCCTGAACGTCGTCAGCATCCATGCCGACTGTGATAACGACACGCTCTTGATCCTGGCCAATCCCGACGGCCCCACCTGCCATACCGGCGCCGACAGCTGCTTCTCCCCCGCCGCCACCGACTGGGTTTTTCTGTACAAGCTGGAAACCCTGCTGGCGGGCAGAAAAAACGCCGATCCGCAAAGCTCCTATACCGCCCGGCTCTATGCCAGCGGCACCAAGCGCATCGCCCAGAAGGTGGGGGAAGAAGGCGTAGAAACGGCCCTGGCGGCCACGGTCCATGACCGGGAGGAATTAACCAACGAAGCCGCCGACCTGGTCTATCACCTGCTGGTTTTACTGCAGGATCAGGATCTGAACCTCAGCCGGGTGATTGGCCGTTTGCGTGAGCGGCATAACAAGCCATAAAAATCCCGCTGCCGAACCCGTGTCGGCAGCGATCCTTTGCCCATCTTCCCTTTTCACCGGCGACGGCACTTAAAAGGAAACTCTCCTTGCCGGTTTGTCAGTACGCTACAATTTTTCCCAACCAAGCGTTCCATGGCTAAACGCCCTCAATTATTATAAAATATTAGCACCCAATCCTAATAATCGGCTAAGGTGGTAATCTTCTAGAAAAACATATTTACACATATTATAAATAAACGAGAATAGTAAACACATCTCATATCAACTGCGTTTTCTTATATACCCAACCTTGAAATCAGGATACGTTCTTAGAGGCCACTACGAGCTCTTTACGAACACTTTTCGTTATAAATATCTAGAGAGGAATTAAATGAATACGACATTGCAGCCATACCTACAGCCTGAGTTGGCTAATTTGTCTAAGACTATGTCATTACCCTCGAAGGGCAATAATCTTGCCAATTATACTGCACAACTAGACTTAATAACCAATAGGGTTTTACCCATGCTGGCTAAGGCTGAAGAGCGCTATGGTAATAACTCAACCAAAATAATAAATTTAAAGAAAACCATTATTGCACGATTTAAAAAACAAGAGCGAAAATATCACGGCAGAACATCGCAATGCGTATATTCATCGAAAACAAGCAATACTCAGTTGCCTGCCTCAGATGGGAAAAGCAAATGGTGTTATTGCAAATAATCGTGTGTTTGACAATAAACGTTTATATGAAGCAAGGATTAACAGCAGCGACATTAACGCACAAAATCAACATGGAATAACACGTTTGATGGTGGCTTCAGCCACTACGTACAGCCTAGAGTATGTTATAAATTTATTAAATAATGGCACAAAAATAGACCTGCAAGATCAAGAAGGAAACACGGCATTGATCTGGGCCATTAAGAGTCTTGCATTGGTTGGCCAGCAATATAGAAAAAAACTACGCTACCTAAAAAAATGGAAAAGCGCGTCAGAACTATGGATTAACGCCGCTATGTCAACGGATCGCGCCCGCGAGAATCCATCAGAACGCAGAGAAAAAAAATTAAAATCGGCAAGGGATAAAACATTCGAAGAGGTGAAAATAAACATCGATCTCTTTCCCACGCAACGCAAAGATAAAGCAATATTACAGATAATCCACACCTTGATTGGCCACGGCGCCAGTGTCACCCTAACAGGCACCGGCAGCTTTAGTGCAGTGATGCTCGCGGTGATAAGCAATGAATTAACACTCTTGGAAAAGCTGCTAAAAAACAAAGCCAATGCTGACCTGCAAAATAACGCGGGTGAAACGGCTCTTCATCTGGCGGTAAAATACAATACCTGCTGGAGAATAGTTGAATTGCTTTTGCTTTACGCCACTGATATCAATAAAAAAGATAAGAAGGGTCAAACGCCGTTTATGCTGGCGGTACAGCGAGGGAAATGGGATATCATCGCTATCATGCTGGCCAAAGGCGTTGATTTAACAGAAACCGATACTCTGGGCTGGACGGTTTTGATGCACGCCGTAAATTGCGGTGAGCTAAAATGGTCGACTATTTGTTGAAAAGAGGCGCTGACGTCAATTTTGTGAATGCCGATAATATAACAGCACTCCTCATTGCTGAGGAAAATAAAGATAACAACATCACTGAATTGCTGAACACACACCTATCTGACTTATCATCTCGAACACCACAGCAAGCAACGCTAACGACGCAAAGCATTCTGCCAACGCTTACTCCCGTAAGGAATTCAGATGATAATAAAAGAAGAAAACGGACAGAGGATCATATAGCGCCGACGTTTCAACATAACGTCAGGCGTAAAAAAAAGCATAACGCAAATAAAAGGCATGCCCCTGAAGAGAAAAAAAGTAATTCCCATGAAAGTATTGTTTGGCATGATATTATCAAAAACCATATTAGAAAACTTACCGCCAGCAATAATAAAGTTAAAAATCCTTTCATTGACCAGACACGTCAGGCATGCCTGCAAACGGTAAATGGCGCAAAAAACATCGCGGTAAGCGCTATTGAATTGGAAAAACTACATCAATTTTGTGCTGAAATTGGGAATAGCAGCAATGCCCAAAACCATGATGGCATTAGCGATTTAATGATGCAGGCAGCCACCAGCTACTCTAATGCTGGTTTTGTTAATCCTATGATAAGAAATGATGGCGCCGACGTAAACCTTCGGGATAAGGAAAACAATACCGCATTAATGTGGGCCGTTAAATCGTTTCTTGAGATGAATGAAGAAAAAGAAAGAAATAAACATCAGCTGCAAAAATTGACGTTGGGAAAAGTCAATCATAAAGATTATTATCTCCGCTTTCGTCCAGAAGAAGAACAGCCACAAGAATTGCGTTGCGATGACATCATTTGTGACGAAACAGCCTGTGAAGAGGATATTTTCGATGTTGCCAAGCCTAAAAGATTATTTGGCAAAGCCAAAATAGCAGCGAATAATGCCCTATTAAATATCATTGATAAAAGTTTTAAATTAGATAATTTACATTGTACCGACATGTCATGTGAGGAGAGCTATATGGCTGTGCTGAATAGCGATACGTCCGAATACCGCAACACTCCATGTGACGAAACGGGTCCAAGCGACGACCCGCTGCATGAGATTAATTGCCATCTTGCCGTTAAAAAAGAAATCATAAGAAGCCTGCTAGACAACGGCGCGGACAGCGATTTAACGGGCACAGAGGGTTTTAGTCCGCTGATGATGACCGTTATTAAAAACGATTTATCAACGTTTATGCAGCTGATCGCAAGGGGCGCAAATAGCGAGCTAACCAATGACGCCGGGGAAACCGCTTTGCACTTGGCCATCAAATACTCTACCAACCAGAACATCATCAACTTGCTTATAGTCTTAACTAAAAATATAAATGTTAAAGATAGCAACAATCAAACCCCCTTTATGATTGCCTCCTTTCGCGGGAAACTGGATGTCATGGAATTACTGATACAAAAAGGCACCGATATCAATCAAGCGGATCATCAAGGCTGGACGGCGTTAATGCATGGGGTAAATTGTAACAACGAAAAGATCGTGAAATATCTCATTGATAAAGGAGCCGAAGTTAACTTACCTACCTCATGTTCGAAAAGCGCTCTCATGATTGCATTGGAAAAAAGAAACAAAAATATGGCACAATTACTTTTCGTCGCCGGGGCGAACATAAAGGCGAAGGAAAGAGACTATTTTGAGTCTTTAACGATAAAAAGTATTCATAAAGGGAGCGCTGCTTTAGACTCAGAGACATCGAAAGAAAACAAAGATCAATCTACCGGTCAAACATTCACTGCAGACCACAATCAAACCATGACTGACTAAAAAACGATTTCCCAAGGTGATCTTAGACGTGAACAAGCGACGCTAGGACAACTTTTTTGCACCCCACATCCTCAACTAAGAAAAACAATCATGCATCTGTCATTGCCAACATATGTTCAGCCTGCGTTGGCTAATGCTACTCAGCCGATAGTGGCTGATGGCAATAATTTTGCTTAGTACTCAATCAATCATGTTAGGTCTCAATATCGCATGGATAATTCCTTGTCCGGCAGGATCTAATGACATGCTTAGATTTTTATCGCCAACGCTTGCTGGTAACGCAGTTTAGGGCAAGATATTTCACATTCTCCGCCAGCAGTTTGATATATTCATAGCTAACCAACGGCTTGTGCTGTATGCATAATTTTGTTAATTTCAGGAAAACTTCTTCATTGTCCACTTGTGGTATATATCTAAACCCTTTTAGAATATTGCTTATGATTTCTATTTGATATTCATATCGAAACGTGCTTCTGGTATTGAAAATTCTCGACATATTAAAATATATGTTTTGGCGGGACTTTATTAAACTGCTCCCGATAGAATTTCAACCATAGTTCCCCGCGGCTGTATTTTCCCTAATGTAGAAATATCCCTTTGAATTTCAAGCAATACATAACGATTTATTATTTCCAGCAAATCGGTATCGCGACCATAGACATCTTCAAAGTATTCGGACCATTGACAAGAAATCTCCACACATCGCCTGAAAAATATGCAAAAGTGGTCATTATTGATATTTACCTTCCTAAACAGCGTTTTAAATATCATCAATTGCATGAGCGGGTCATAGTTACTCAGTTCTCCGGGTTGCCATCCTGCCCTAACAATCTTTTGATTTCCGGTTCGGTATAATGATTTTCGAGACTGGCTAACAGGAGTTGCCCTGCTCAATACTTTTGTAAGTAATCGAACGAGTCTTATCATCTGCGGCTGATTTCTCAGCCGGCAGATTAAAGCTCACCGTTCGTTTGACGCGAGGCGGCCGTCCCGCTCCCGCTGGCGAAACATACGGAGATAACGGGGTGCTTGGTTCATCACTCTTTTGGTCTTACGTTAAAACTTTGGGTACGATTTATTATTTTTTGATGGAACATAATTACACGTAGAAGCATGCCGAGCTGGGTATGTCTTGATTTTGACAACGACGCCTTGTGCGGATAAGCATTCACTTCCGTAGGATGGAGCGCCATCAGAAGTGGACATTGCTGGGGAGACCATTCTACCTGGTCTGCAGGATAAACGTTGGTACAACCCATACCCGCCGTCGTCTTAGGAAAAGAGGCCAACGTGTGATGATTGGAAATCGTTTTCAATTGGGTTGCACCACAAAAGCTTCAGCCACCGGCTCGGTTGTTAGATTATTTTGCGTGTGGCGACAGCATAAAAATCGGATCATTTCAAATTCCTCTGTTATAAAAAAATCATTCTCATTGTTGAACCTGATGATTAATTATCAAATTCTTAAAGAGCTTTTATCCTCTTTTTGGAGAGAATGAAATCCACGATGACGTGATCATTTTAGTGCAGTCAATATTGGTGAATAGAAAGTTGAATTGATAATATCTAACTTATAATGAGCTAATTCTTCTTTTAAACAGTATGAGATGTTTTTTCAATTTTTGATTAAAGCGCTTTGACATGAATTTTCTTGAACATAATTCCATTAGAATGGCACCATCTTTGACAAGATTATCAGGTAAAAAATCAGGTTTTTGATAAGCCATTGAAAATATAATTTCTCACGTCACTTGAGCATAAAAAGACGCTTCCAAAAGAGATTTAAAATATGGAAAAGCGTTGCAGGCGGTGCCTGTTGGCACAAAACCGGGAAATGCTTAAGTAATTGCCGGATAATGACATTGCAATTGACAGTAGTGAATCGAGAGACTGTCTGAAATAAGTAATCATAGACCTGTGGAAAAATTGACTTGGGTAGTGCCGGAGACAATGTCGACTAAAATAAGCCAAGCATTTCCCCAATAATTGGAACTGCCGCTGAGTTAAATCAACGTTATCCACCGATGGGGAAAATAGACTCTTCAGCCTTTGAAAACAAAAATTTTATGATTCCTTTCCAAGTGCTGAAAATTATCCATAATAATAATGAGCTTTCGAAGTTGCTCCGGTGGACTCAATGTTGCAATAGCCCCTGGTTGAATTGCTGTGCCCAATAAAGCCTTTAACAAGGATAAATTGTATTCTGTCCATACTCCCCGGCTGATATATTCATTTTGTATATCCGCACTCTCGCTAAGATTAACTAATTTTCTCGGTACGCGCTTCATCTGCTCATTTATAAGCTTAGCGTTGTTACGCGCGATGGTATCCGCCGTCAGAGGTGAACGCTTAGCGGATGAGTGCCGCCTTGCCCGACCGGCCGTCAACGGCAGCACATATTGCCGATATATGGCGCTGCTTGCTTCTGCCTCAATTGGGGCCGGCGTATTTCGTACTCCATTGATCCTTTGCAAGGACGCTATGGGCATTGCTCCTTGGGATTTTAAGTTGTCATGGTCGAGGTTGAAAGCCAAAAACCCTGGATGTGCGGAAAGTCGATGGGTGACATTATTTTGCATATTATTAGTTTTATGATTATGTTAAGTTCAGCGATCGTTTGACCGCGTTGTTTTTTCAGTAACGCATACTAACGCCCTCCTCTTTTAAAGGCATTCAATTTCAGCTTTTTATTAAGCTAGCATTGAGTTCCTGGTGTTTTGCAAGATATCACGCAAATAATGACATGCTGGACATGAATACGAACCTTCCTTCAACAGGTCGGCAAGAAACTGAGAAAGTAAATTTTTTTCATCCGATGTTAATCTGGTGCCGTTACGGTTAATTTCAGTTGCAAGATAGAGTTGGCACGATGGCGGGAACACTTCAAATCGGGCAAGCAAGACCTTGCAAGCACCCAGCAGCTCGCTATTTTCTATATGTTTTAATCCCCGTTCGCTGAAAACGGTTTGGGCCAGCCTCTGTACCGCCGGCGGCCACTCTTATGATTTCACGCATGCGGATGAACAGCAGCTGTTGTCCCGCCATAAAGACGCTTCCACCCGTCTGCCGGTGTTGGCCGGACGGTATCTCGTCTGCGGGCGTACCGCTTTAAAATGGTTAGATTGACACAAAGAGACGTCCGGCCGATTGCCCATACAGGTAATGCTTACGCCAAAGAGCTTGGGCAATTTATTCTGATCTGCGTAAATAAGAGGTTCAATTTCTCCCGTTTCTTTGTTCTGCTGAAAACAACTCCATGTCAAACCAAACATCCCCTGCTCCTGATTTTGATGAATTACATAAGTCTTGTTGCCAACAGTTTACGCAAATATTATGCTGAACTCAAAATAAGGCCTGGATTAGGGAGAAAATAATATGTTAAAAAAAACGACTAGCGAATTTTATATATTTTATAGACGAAAAAAAACCGGTCAGTTTCCCGATCGGTTTTCTCAAAAAAAACATTAATACCCGCATTCACACTCTGAGTTTAGGGCATTGGATAATATATTATTCTAACCATTCAGTATGGAATACACCTTCTTTATCGGTGCGCTTATAAGTATGCGCGCCGAAATAGTCACGCTGTGCCTGGATCAAATTGGCCGGCAAGACGGCGGAACGGTAGCTGTCGTAATAAGCAATGGCTGCAGACAGTGTCGGCGTCGGAATACCGTGCTGAACGGCAAACGCCACCACATCGCGCAGTGCCTGCTGATATTCATCGGCAATTTTCTTAAAGTACGGCGCGAGCAGCAGGTTGGCGATATCGGCATTCTCAGTATAGGCATCAGTGATTTTTTGCAGGAACTGCGCGCGAATAATGCAGCCGGCGCGGAAAATTTTCGCTATTTCGCCATAATGCAGGTTCCAGTTGTTCTCTTCCGAGGCGGCCTTTAACTGAGAAAACCTTGCGCGTAGGAAACGATTTTTCCCAGATAAAGCGCACGGCGCACCTTCTCGGTAAATTCCGCTTTATCACCGGTAAAGGCTTCGTCCTTCGGGCCGGTGAGTATCTTCGCCGCGGCGACACGCTGTGATTTCAGCGAAGAGAGGTAACGGGCAAACACTGATTCGGTAATAAGACTGAGCGGTTCTCCCAAGTCCAACGAACTCTGGCTAGTCCATTTACCGGTGCCTTTATTGGCGGCTTCGTCCAGAATCACATCCACCAGATACTTACCCTCTTCATCCTTCTTGGTAAAAATATCTTTAGTGATATCGATCAGGTAGCTATTGAGCTCGCCTTTGTTCCAGTCGCTAAACGTCGCGGCCAGCTGCTCATTAGTCAGATGCAGGGCATTCTTCAATAACGCATAGGCTTCTGAAATCAGCTGCATATCGCCATATTCGATACCGTTATGCACCATTTTGACGTAATGGCCGGCGCCATCAGGACCGATATAGGCCACGCAGGCTTCGCCTTCGGCCCGCGCGGCGATTTTTTCCAGAATCGGCGCCACCAGATCATAAGCGGCTTTTTGCCCGCCCGGCATAATCGATGGACCTTTCAGCGCACCCTCTTCGCCGCCGGAAACACCGGTACCGATAAAGTTGAACCCTTCGGCGGACAATTCCTTGTTGCGGCGAATGGTATCGCGGTAGAACGTATTGCCGCCATCAATCAGGATGTCCCCTTTGTCCAGATACGGTTTCAGCGATTCGATGGTTTTATCGGTGCCTTCGCCGGCTTTGACCATTAGCAGTATGCGGCGGGGTTTTCCAGGAATTGACAAACTCCTCCAGGGTGTAATAGGGCACCAGCTTCTTGCCTGGATTTTCCGCAACCACTTCTTCAGTCTTCTCACGGGAACGGTTGAAGATTGAAACACTATAACCACGGCTCTCGATGTTCAGCGCCAGATTGCGCCCCATTACCGCCATACCGACTACGCCGATCTGTTGTGTGGACATTAAGCAACTCCTGTCTGATAGATACGAGCCCTGCCAGGACATGCACAGGCTGGGCTTTATTGTGGCAAATATGTTAACTCAGGATAGCGCACGGGGTAGTAATTGATGTAAGAGATAGCATCCCCGTCAATGTCACTCTTTAGTTATTGTAACCAGGTCACAGTCGATATTGAGGCCCTTATCTAACGTCATCCGGATAGCATCACGTTTAAAATTTTTAATTTCAAAGGCATGGCTTCCTCCGTTAGAATTTTGCGGTCTGTGCCTGCCCAGCCGCATCATCGAGTGTCACCACAACGCCATCCGCATCAGGGCAAGTCTTACTCACCGAACGAATCACCAAATGGTCTGGCCGCCAATGAAATTTTATGACTGTGGGACGATTAGCCCCAGGATGTCCAGTCAATGTTTGGGCATCAATAAAGTCAAATCGCCCCCATGTATCGCCTAGACTCGCCTCGGCGGTAAGATATTCATATCCTAAACCGGCATAAAGCTCATCCCTCCAATCCGGATAAATGGCAATAAATTGATTAAAAGTCCATCAATTTCTTCAGGCGTAAATGCTCGCATTTTTCATAAATATAGGCATGAACATTATTAGCCAATATAAAATCATACGGCAATTTTTATAGGCATTCCCAATACCTTGGTGGTTAAGTAGTGCCAGGGCGGGTAGTTGAACTACTTTTGCCCTTTATCATAGCGAAGGAGTTGCACCGGATCGGCCACCACGAGATATTTCACCGTAAATGGTTTAATTCGCAATTTATCGCGCAGGTCCATTTCTGAAATATAAAAATAGTTTTGAAAGGACACCTTGTGAGAGGGAATCGAGCTGATCGCCTGACAATGTGAAACTCGAACTCAAGACTGCGAATTGATCGCCATTACGCGTCAATGAAGTTAGCACATCGACCAATTCTTGGTAATGATCAATATTATCAAGCTTAAGACTATAATTTTGTCCGGTAATATTGCATTAATAGCAGTTGGTATTTTAGGCCCAGTACGATAGAGATTATTTATTAAGATAAAACACTTAATACCACTATAACTCCGGCTATAATAGGTCCTTTTTGTTCAAAAACAATTAAATCATTTAAGCCAATCATGGTGATTATAAAATCCACATGGCAAAAGGAAGCATATGTTGTATGCCCGGAGATTGAGTGCGGGTAAATAAGAAAAACTAATCACGAGATTAGCCAAAGCAAACAAGCTAATCAAACTTTTTTCCGATAAGGAAAGATTAAAGCGTACAAAATACTTAGCAATACCACAGGCAATATATAATAACCAATACCAGTTAGTGTGTTTTCAGTGAAACCAAAATGGCGCTTGATAAGCAGAATAAGCAACGCTGTAATCTGTGCGTATTATGCGCTTAATCAAACCGGACTGGAAAGCATAAGAAAATAAAACGGTAGTAATAGCGCTCGTGGTAAATGTTAAAGCAATATTACGCACTTGCGTTAAAACTTTAATTCCGGCAACGTTCTTAGTTTTCAGGCGATCATAAAAAACCAATACCGGTAAGGTTATATAAAGCGATACTATTGTATATGCATACCAACGTCTAAATAAAAAGCTGCCCATAACAAGAATCCAAGCCATAATGATTTTCTGACTGAAAAATTCACTGAAAAGATGCATTTATCACCAGTAAAACGGAACCTAGCAACGGTAGCAGGCCGATAATATCGGGATATCCACGTAAAGTCGGTCGCCAAAATGGTACAAATAGTGTCGCTAGGATCAAAGTAAAAATAAAAACTCTTTGGCTATTATCATAGAGTTGTTTCAAAAATAGAGATATTAAAAGCCAAGCAGACTAAGATAAACCATTGTCAGGCCAGAAATATAGGCAAACCGGCCCGGACCTAGAATCAGATAAAATGGAAATAAAAAGATATGGATGAAGGGTTATAGTCAGCGTTTCTAATCTCGTGCTCGTTATTGACAAACCACCTGAAAAAGTTTTTGTAATCAAATTTCCATAATTTTGCCATTGATTCCAATAATTTCTAAAATCCCACACATATATAGTTTTTCACCAGAAATATAAACCCAAGTATTAAGGGCAATAAAAAACAACCAAAATAAAAATCAGTACGTTCATTTTAAGTCATATTTCTTCATAATAAAACCTATTTAAGGATTTTTCGATAAAATATTTTGGCCTATGTTTTACTTCTAAATAAACTTTTCCGATATATTCACCAATGACACCAATAGACAGCATTTGAATTCCCCTAAAAAGATCGCTATCATCATTGATGACCAACCTTCTACCGTGCTGCCTAGCAATTTTTCAACTATAGCATAAACTGCAGCTACGCAGGAGAGTAAAGAGATTATAAATCCTGTTAATGCAATCACTCGTAATGGCGTAATCGATAGTGACGTGATTCCCTCAAGTGCCAAAGCCAGCATCTTTGAAAGCGGATATTTCGAGTCACCGGCATTACGGCTCTTACGCGTATAATATACTTTTACCGATTTAAAACCTACAAGTGGTATCAAACCTCGAATATAAAGATTTTCCTCTTTGTAGCTCAATAGTGATTTCAATGCTAGTGCACTTAGCAAACGAAAATCGGCATGATTTTCAATCTGATTGACACCTAGAATGCGCATGAGCTTATAAAATAAGTAGCGGTAACCCGTTTAAATACGGTATCTGTAGCGCGATTTTCTCGGACACCATAAACGATGTCATTTCCTGCTAAATAGGTATCAACCATTTTATCGATAACCGTAATATCATCTTGTAGATCGGCATCGATGCTAACAACTATATCCGTTTCTGCATGTTCAAGCCCCGCCCATAAGGCACGTTGATGCCCACGATTTTGCGACAACTTCAGACCGCGTATATTGTCATAATCTCTGTTTGCATCGCAGATCATCTGCCAGGTTTTATCACGGCTGCCATCGTCGACAAAAAGCAAGCAACTCGTGTCAGAAATTTTCTTAGCTTGCCTTAAGCGTTCCAATGTTTCTGATAACTGTCTTAAACACATAGGAAACATTTCCTGCTCGTTGTAGCAGGGTACAACGATCGTTAAAGCAGGCCGGAGGGCATGCAACGAAGCTTCAGCCATAGTTTCACTATTTTTTCCCATTTTTTAAAACCCATTTTTTATTAACGAAGAACCCGGCTACCCTATTAACCACCAGACATTTGCTAGGTTATATCCCATATAGAGTACCCAATTGACAGTCTAGAGCAACGAAAAAATTAACTTTATTGTTAGTAGACAATGGCAAAATTATTAAAAGAATTATCTCAAAATATTAATGCCGGTAAGCGTATTAGCATTCGCTTATCTATTAATATTATAGCCGAAACAGTGGGTTAATGGTAATCTCCCCGTTTTCAACGGAAATTTTAAGTAGAATTATGCCACCAATGCGAGCTTCCGCATGGGCGTTATGCCACCTAGCCCCTATGGGGACGTTCATGGTTATAGGTCCAAAGCCACCGCGTTGCGAAATCCTGTACTTCGGCAATATAACTAAACACATTTTGATTTAGCCAGTCATAACGCATCGTGTGGTTAAATCGCTCTATATAGGCATTTTGCTGGGGCTTGCCCGGCTGGATATAGAGCAAGGTTATTAGATGTTTTATCGTCCGTTTTTGCAGTTGGATACTCAGGTATTCTGGACCGTTGTCGCATCGTATACAGGCTAGTTTACCGCACTATTCGATGAGCTGTTCAAGTGAACGAACAACGCGTTCTGACGTCAGGGAAAAATCAACATCCAGGACCAGTCCTTCTCGATTAAAATCGTCTATCACATTGAAAGTGCGAAAGCTTCTGACACCACTTAATTGATCATGCATAAAATCCATTGACCAAGTAAGGTTGGCCTTGTCAGGCATAACTAACGGGGCTGGATGAGGCTGAATAATCCTTTGTTTTGGCTTGATACGCAAATTCAATTTGAGTTCGCAATAAATCCGATAAATGCGTTTATGATTCCAATGAAAGCCTTTGACGTTACGCAGAAATAAAAAACATAGGCCAAATCCCCAACTACGGTGCCGCGCCGTTAAATCGGTTAGCCAATTGGCTATTTACATATTTTCATCACGCAATTTAGCGCAATAACGGTAGCCACTTTCGCTGAGGCCAAAAATGGAACAGGCCAGGCGGATTGAGATACCTTTCACGCTGACTGCGTGCCGCGCCCTCTCGCGTCGCCGGGATGGCGTTACCACTTTTTTTTGCATGGCCTCCTGGATGATCTCGGATTTTAAACGCTCTTCGGCATACATCTTTTTGAGCCGTCGATTTTCATCTTCCAGTACTTTCAGGCGGGCCATCATCGAGGCATCCATACCGCCAAAGCGTGCGCGCCACTTATAAAAACCGGCATTGCTCATGCCATGTTCGCGGCAAAGCTCTGAAACCGGTGTGCCTGCCTCGGCTTGCTTCAAAATGGCCATGATCTGGCTGTCGCTAGAACGTGATTTTTTTCATCCGAATCTCCTCGATTCATGTTACGAGAAAATTCTACTTATGAGTACTGTGGATTCAGACGGTCACTGCAACATAGCGTCCAGCGCTTCGGCCGGGGTTTTGAATCCCAACGTTTTCCTTGGACGTCCGTTCAGTTTGGCAGCGACATCGTTCAGCTCATGCTGCGAGTAGCCTGCCAAGCTTGTTCCCTTTGGAAAGTATTGC
Organism: Sodalis ligni; assembly: GCF_016865525.2. Classification (NCBI taxonomy): domain Bacteria; kingdom Pseudomonadati; phylum Pseudomonadota; class Gammaproteobacteria; order Enterobacterales; family Bruguierivoracaceae; genus Sodalis; species Sodalis ligni. Next base: position 3,927,396 of record NZ_CP075169.1, read on the forward strand.
CGTAGCAGGCCATTCGTGTTTTCGTTGGTACCGCGCTGCCATGGACAACCTGGGTCACAGAAATATACGGACATGTGCGTATCCATACTAAAGCGCTTGTGTGCAGATAGCTCTTGACCACGGTCCCATGTCAGGCTCTTGTGCAATTGCGAGGGAAGTTGACGCATTTGTTCGGTGAGTGATTGGACTACACTTTCAGCCCGTTTATTTTTTACCTTGCAAAGGACTGTAAATCGCGTACTCCTGTCGACGACAGTGGCAATTGCGCTGTTATTTGCGCCAGCAATGAGATCGCCTTCCCAGTGCCCTGGAAGAGCCCGATCTTCGATTTCTGCGGGTCGGGCGCGAATCGAAATGGCATCGGGAATGCCTCCTGCAACGGCCGCATGATGAGACCTGGCATGGCGAAACATCCGTTTGGTTCGTAGATGCTTTTTCAATTCTTCGCTTAGTACGCCACGGGCTTGAATAAACAGCGACCGGTAAATTGTTTCGTGCGAAACACACATGATTTTTCCATCAGGAGATTGCCGTTTGAGCCATCCCGCTATTTGCTCCGGTGACCAGTCGGCCTCTAGCCGCTCGATCACTACGCTCCTGAGCCCGGGCTGAATGGTCAACAAAAAGGGCTTTGGCCGACGACTGCGTTTCAGGAAGGTTTTCTCTGCCTCGCAAGCCCGATATTTGTCCGGCTCACCATTGCGGTTTACTTCTCTCAAAACCGTCGACGCCGAACGACCCAATTGGCGGCCCAGGGCCCGATAGCTCATCCCGCATGCAAGCCCACGTGAAATCGACTCGCGCTCAAGCATCGACAGGGTCCCGGGACGGCGAGTCCTTCGCCGAGGTACCATGCCACCATGGTATAGAAGATATGAGTAAACCGTCGCGGGTGGTTTGGCAATATCTCGGGCAATGACGCTCATCGAAGTCCCCTTTCGCCATAGTTGCCAGATCCGGGACTTTCTTTCCGCAGTCATGGCACCGTGAATACTTACCATTTCACACCTCCATCAATCGAATATCAATAGGGTGTTGCAGTGACCGTCTGAATCCACAACCCCAGTTTTGTGGGGGATTACCTAATGACAAGCCAGTATGGTGAAAATATTTTGTTAAGGAAAATTAAAGTTTTAATAACGCTTTAATAAATAATTCTATTCTTAATGATTTCATTGATTTTTTTGATATAGCCCAACCTATCACGTCCGATAGAAACGAGGATAAATCAATCTCTTCGAGTCAAAGTGTTATCGGCCAAGACATAAAGCCCATACGAAGCCGGAAGATCGCATCCAGGAAGCATATCTGAATGTCTTTGGAGTACTTCATTTTAGAAAATGCCTAATAGGCCAGGATAACTGTTCCGCAGTAACGCCGACTCAAAATTTAAACGCAAATCGTTAACCCAATAGCACAAAATTTAACCGGCCTCAACCACTGTGGTTTGCACTTTGGCTGCATGCCAAAATGAGACGAACCACCAAGGCGTCCTGTTGCTGGCCGGGGGATTTATATGAAATCGTTTTTTGTTCGGATTTCGATCTGAGTGCTCAAAAGCAGCCCCCGCCGCAACACCCACATTACGACCCTAATTTAGGCCTTCTCCTAGTGTTTTTTTCTTGTCTCCCAATCCATTTAAGAAGACTATAACCGATAAGCATTTACCGCCGAACTCGGTTTGATGGGTGCTCGTCAGTTAATTGATGGCTCAATCGTTGATTGTTAACTAGTTTACTGGTAGCTGTAGAGCCAGGGGCGGTAGCGTATCTGTGAATCAGGACGTTACAGTGTTCCTGAAGTATCGCTGAAAAAATGATTGAAGTTCAAGCTGAGCAACGTTAAGACGGATGGAAAAATTAACGTGAAAATTCTGGTCACAGGTGGCGCAGGTTTTATTGGATCTGCCGTCATTCGCCATATCATCAACAATACGCAAGACACAGTGGTTAATGTCGATAAATTAACCTACGCCGGTAACCTTGAGTCACTGTCTGAGATCGAAAACAGTGACCGCTACGCGTTTGAACATGCAGATATCTGCGACGCACGGGCTATGGCGCATATTTTCACCAAGCATCAACCTCACGCAGTCATGCATCTGGCCGCTGAAAGTCATGTGGACCGTTCAATCACCGGCCCCTCTGCCTTTATCGAAACCAATATCATGGGGACATATGTTCTGCTGGAAGCGGCGCGGGAATACTGGTCAAAACTGAATGAAACGCGTAAAAGCGCTTTCCGCTTTCATCATGTTTCCACCGATGAGGTATACGGAGACTTACCGCACCCCGGCGAAGTACCTCCCGGCGCGGAACTACCGCTGTTCACCGAACTGACTCCCTATGCACCCAGCAGTCCCTATTCTTCTTCGAAAGCGTCCAGCGACCTTTTGGTGCGCGCATGGCGTCGCACCTATGGTTTGCCTTGCGTTGTGACTAACTGTTCCAACAATTATGGTCCTTATCACTTCCCGGAAAAACTGATCCCATTGATGATTTTGAATGCCCTCGCCGGTAAACCGTTACCGGTTTACGGCAATGGGGAGCAGATCCGGGATTGGTTATATGTAGAAGATCATGCCCGTGCCCTTTATAAAGTAGTGACGGAGGGTAAGAACGGCGAGACCTATAATATAGGTGGCCACAATGAGCGAAAGAATATCGATGTTGTGAAAACCATTTGCACCATTCTGGATGACGTAATCGTAAACAAACCTGAGGGTATCGAAAGCTTCTCACAGTTAATCACTTACGTGGTCGACCGCCCTGGACACGATCTACGTTATGCTATCGATGCGACAAAAATCAAAAATGATCTGGGCTGGGTTCCACAGGAAACGTTCGAATCAGGTATAGCGAAGACAGTGCATTGGTATTTGAATAATAAAGAATGGTGGCAGCGTGTTATGGATGGCTCATATGCAGGCGAGCGTCTGGGTTTGAGCAAATAAATTAAGGAAAAATGATGAAAGGCATTGTATTAGCGGGTGGTTCCGGTACGCGTCTTTACCCACTCACTCAGGGCGTCTCAAAACAGCTGTTGCCTGTTTATGACAAGCCGATGATTTTCTATCCGATTTCCGTGCTGATGCTGGCAGGTATCCGTGACATTCTGGTTATCACCACCCCACAGGATATGCCAGGTTTCAAGCGTCTGCTTGGCGACGGCTCGCAGTTCGGCATCCGTCTTTCATATGAAGTGCAGCCGTCACCTGATGGCCTTGCCCAGGCATTTATTATTGGTGAAAAATTCATCAATGGTGAACCTTGTGCTCTCGTTCTGGGCGATAATATCTATTTCGGGCAAAGCTTTGGCGATAAACTCAAGACGGCATCGCTACTTACCCACGGCGCCATGGTATTCGGCTATCAGGTCCAAGATCCGGAACGTTTCGGCGTAGTGGAGTTTGATAAAAATAACACAGCTATTTCCATTGAAGAAAAACCCCTTAAACCAAAATCCAGCTGGGCGGTTACCGGCCTCTATTTCTACGATAACCGCGTAGTGGAAATGGCAAAGCAGGTAAAACCCTCTCCACGCGGTGAACTCGAAATTACTACGTTGAACCAGATGTACCTTGACCGAGGTGAATTGCAGGTTGAACTACTTGGTCGCGGCTTTGCATGGTTAGATACAGGAACCCATGAAAGTCTGATAGAAGCGTCACAATTTATCCATACCATTGAAAAACGCCAGGGTATGAAGGTGGCTTGCCTTGAAGAAATTGCCTTCCGCAGAGGCTGGATGAGCAAAGAGCAGGTCGGAGAGCAGGCGAAAAAATTGTCAAAGACAGATTACGGTCGTTATTTACGCATTATGATCAACGAATAAATTTACATCCATTTCAAGTTATTCAATAATTATGCCGAACATGCTTATATAAGCTGATTCAAGAGCCCGGCCTTTGTTCTTTAACGCCGGGTATTAAGCATAACACGTGTAACCAAACCCGAACCTTATTGTTATAGCTTTATGGCGATAGCCATTATTGTTTAAATAGGTCTACATTATACAGTATTGTTTAAGAGATAACTTTTAATGTCTTTTGCAAATGATGAGCCAGTTGCAATCCTGATGGGAACATATCAAGGTGAGCGTTATATTGACGAGCAGCTTAATTCATTCAAATCACAAAGTTACGGGAATTGGACACTATATGTATCTGATGATGGTTCAATTGATGAAACACTTTGTAAGATACAAGAGTTCTCCACAACATCGAAATCCTCGGTAAAATTTTTGATGGCCCCACAAAGGTTTTGTCTGCAACTTTCTTTCTTTACTGATGCGACCTGATATTGACGCTCAGTACTACTGCTTCTCCGACCAAGATGATGTGTGGTATAACAACAAAATTGAACGTGCAATTCAATGGATGCATACTCAGCCTTCAGAGAAACCCGCTTTATATTGTACCAGGACACACCTCATTGATAGTGCATGCCAAAGTTTAGGTTTTTCTCCGCTTTTAAACGTAGTCCTGGCTTTAGTAATGCTCTTGTACAAAGTATTGGTGGAGGCAATACAATATTTATCAATAGGGCTGCTAGAGAAATAGCAGTAAGAGCTGGACTTGTAGATGTTGTTAGTCACGACTGGTGGCTTTATATCTTAATTTCAGGCGTGGGGGTACTATTTTTACGATCCACAACCAACTTTATATTATCGGCAGCACCAAGAAAATCTCATTGGAACAAATTATGGATTTCAAGCAAGACTAAGCAGATTGACGCAAATATTTGAGGGTCGTTACCGGGAATGGAACGCCTCTCATCTTATTGCTTTGAAAAGAATTTCGATTTTTAACGCCTGAGAACCAAAAAATTAGAATGGTTTGAAAAATCCATAATTCATCAATAATCGCAAGAGTTTATTATTTTTCAAGCTTAAATTATATAGGCAAAGCAGAATCGATACTTTTGCAATATTTCTGTCAGTTCTCTTTAAAAAGTTTGAATATACTTTTCTATTACAATGAGTAGATAATTGTCAAAAGATTTTAACAAGGTGTTTTTAATGCAACGTTTTCCAATTAGTCCAATTAGCATGCTTGCAAGTATATGGCGCAATAGGTATTTAATAAAACGACAACCGTACGCGAAATTCAAGGGCGATATCGGGGTTCGTTAATGGGGATTGTCTGGTCTCTTTTAAATCCCTTTTATGCTGACGGTGTATACATTTGTATTCAGTGAAATATTCAAAGCAAGATGGCATGGCGGCAGCGCCTCAAAAGGCGAATTTGCGCTAGTTCTTTTGCGGGCTTGATTGTATTTAACCTTTTGCAGAATGCCTAAATAAAGCGCCAGAAATTATCATCGGCAATGCAAATTATGTTAAGAAGGTTGTTTATCCGCTGGAGATTTTACCCGTCGTCTTATTAGGATCCGCATTTTTAATGCAGTAATAAGTTTATGCGTGTGGCTTGCGGCTTATTTTATTTTCTTTGGAATACCTCATCTAACCGTATTTTATTTTCCATTAATACTTGTTCCATTAATGATCATTAGCCTTGGAATTAGTTGGTTCCTTGCCTCTTTGGGAGTCTTCCTTCGTGATATCAGTCAATTCATCGGATTATTCACGACGGCGTTGATGTTCTTAAGCCCTGTTTTTTATTCTGCAGAAATTCTACCCGAAAACTTTAGAAATTTGATGTATTTTAACCCATTGACAGCAGTTATCGAGCAAACGCGAAATACACTTTATTGGGGTAAACATCCCGATTTTGAAGTCTTAGGATTTTACTGGTTAGCCGCTTTTATTATAGCGTGGTTAGGCTTCATCTGGTTCCAAAAGACGCGCAAGGGGTTCGCAGATGTGCTCTAATTATGCGATTCAGGTGCAAGGCCTGAGCAAGTGTTATCAAATTTACGATCGTCCGTCTGATCGCTTAAAACAGTCGATATATACTGGCATTAGAAAACTTGTTGGTAAAAAGGGAAAGGCATTATTTCGTGAATTTTGGGCTTTAAAAGACATTAACTTCAATGTTGAAAAAGGCGAATCAATAGGCATCATCGGTCAAAATGGTTCAGGCAAATCAACGCTGCTGCAATTGATTTGTGGAACATTAAGCCCCACTACCGGAACGGTGGAAACGAACGGTAGAATCGCGGCTTTACTTGAGCTAGGTTCTGGCTTTAATCCGGAATTTACCGGCCGTGAAAATGTTTATATGAATGGTGCGGTCTTGGGATTATCCGAGGCGGAAATCAATGAAAAATTTGATGAAATCCTTATCTTTGCAGATATTGGCGACTTTATCGATCAGCCCACGAAAACATATTCAAGCGGGATGCTGGTGAGATTAGCATTTGCGGTTCAGGTCTGTATTGAACCGGATATACTTATCGTTGACGAGGCACTGGCCGTTGGTGATGCCCTGTTTCAAAAGCGTTGTTTCGAAAGAATGGACAGGCTTCGTACCAATGGTACGACGTTATTGTTTGTTTCACATGATCAAGAATCCGTGCGCACAATGACTAATAAAGCCATCTTTCTTGAGCATGGTGTCACTAAATTTATAGGGTCTTCCGCTGATGCTTTACTTGAATATCGTAAATCATTACATGAGGTAGAATCGAAAAGATTAAATGAGGCCGCTCAGCACCTGAAGAATAAAGCGCAGCAAGCACGTAATATTCTCCAAGCCGAAGCTGCAACAGTACTTTCATTAGAAAGGTCGGTTGAGAACTCAGTTGAAAAACTGAATTTTCAGAACGCCTCAAATCATTTTCATTCGGCGATCTTGACGCTGAAGTCTTGGATGTATTTATTTTAGATGCTCATGGTGAACCTTGTTCTCATTTCGATCCCCGTGATAAAATTACGGTTGTTGTTCGCTGCCACTCCCATGCCGACTTAACGAGGCTGAATGTTGGGTTGAGAATTCGAAATAAAGAAGGTGTAAAGTTTACTCTTGGGGCACACTCAATCAAGACATGGCTATTCTTAATCAAATCAAAAATGATGGTGAGATTTTCTGGAAACGCCACTTTGAAACAGATGAGATATTCCAAGTTAAATTTGATTTTATTTGCGGCTTAGGCCCTAACCTTTATGAAATCCAAGTGTCGATTTCCGAGGAAGGTAAACCTTACTATGCGGAGCAACGCATGATCCATTGGATTGATGAAGCAGCCTTTTTACCGTCACGAGTGATCCCCAAACCTATCACTTCGGCGGCATAGTTGATTTGCGGATGGTCAGCCAGTTACAGGAAATTAATCCATGAATGTTAAGTTCAAAGAAATTTTTACCTTAATGGGATAATCAAAATTTTCTGTATAAGTAATAGCGATAAATTAGAAAAAATGGTTTGGGTATTATGCCGTTAAACGTTGAGCTTAAGAGCCAGTAAGTCCAAAAATGATGCGTTTATGGACCGAATTCTGCGGAAAACGGAAATAAAATTTCAATCAGCAAAATTTCACTCGGCTACCAGTCTCTCGACTTACTTTAACAAGTTCCGTATAAAATGAAATTAATATGAAAAACATTGAAAATGCTTACGAAACGGCAGAAGAAATATTGAATTGTTGCGGCGGCACAAAGTTTCTCGATATTGGCTGCGGTAATGGCCAATTAGTCCAGGAACTGTTAATCCGCGGGATGGATGCTCAAGGTATTGATATCTCGGCCTCTAGGCTGGATGAATGCAATAAAACGATGCCAGGCCGTTTTCATCTATCCTCGGCAACAACTTTACCTTTGCCGATAAATCATTCGATACCACTATTGCCACTTATAGCTTAGAACTTCTGGCGGCAAATGATTTGCTACCGGCAATTCAAGAGATTCTTCGTGTTACGCTACGGTCAGTTTACCTGAAAATTGCCACTACCCGTTACGAAGATGACGTCAGCGTCGCAGGAGAGGCTCTGGATAGAAATGGTTGGGAAAAATCTTTTTGCCGCCGGATTTCGCAAACACCCTTCCTATTATCTAATAAATAATTATGAGGCATTGGCCCGGGAAGGCGAAGAAGTCACTATTCTCCTTGAATGCATATCTCCAGAAGCGTTGGTTCACTATCCGCTGGACGCATTGAAGGAAGAGCGTGATTTGCATATGGATATGACCCGCGAAGCAGGAGAGCGCTCAGATGCGCATATTGCACGTTACCAATGGGCTGCAAGCTTCGTGCGGCCTGGGGATACTGTGCTAGACGCAGCTTGTGGCCTGGGCTACGGTAGTTATTTAATCCAATGCGGTACCATGGCGGTGAAAACATTAGGCATTGACGGTAGCGATTACGCGATCGACTATAGTAAGCGTAATTTTTCCACAATGGTCAATGGACTCGATTTCACTGCCGGTATGCTTCCTGATGCATTAGGAAATATTTCTGATCATTCTGTCGATGTGGTTATTTCCTTTGAAACCCTTGAACATGTTCCGGACCCTGAAGCGGTATTGGCAGAATTTTATCGGATCCTTACGCCGGCGGGTCGGATTATTGTCAGTGTTCCTAATGATTGGAGTGATGAAAGCGAGAAGACCCAAACCCATTTCATTTGCATGTGTATACATTGGATAAATTGCGCGACCAAATCAAAACCCAGTATGATCTTGAGGCGTTAGTTGTACAATCAGCCACGCACCACAAAATGGCCCGGGCAGCAAGGAATGGATTCCTGCCAAACGAAGACTGTACAATATTGCAACGGATGTTTCTGCTCTCGAAGCACCTAATGCCGAGTGGTGGCTCGCGGTTGGGATGAAATCAGCGTTGAACGCTGCTGTAGTTCCTTATCGCGAAACTCAGTTTAAAACGTTCCCTCAGCCAGAATGGAATGTAACGGCATTTGCAAGAGACTATAAAACCCTGGCTAATACGTGCAATGGTCGATATTGGTTATCGCCAGAAAAATCAAGCAGGACTCATTTCGTTTTGTGAAAAGGTTTATATTCAAAATCAGGATAATAGCGCTGACACCGGTGCCGCTCTTTGCGTATTGGGCTATCAGCTACTGAACATAAGGAACAGCGCGCCTTTTGAAGATATTGAACGTTTAGCTCAACGAGTCAGTGCATATGTTGGCGCCAACCCGACTACCCCTCATGCCGTCCGCTGGGTTGTCTCATTGCATTTCATCGTGGGCAAATTATGGCTAAAAGCAGGTGCGCATGACAGAGCCAAAAGTGCATTTGATCAGTGTGTTTTGATTGATCCCATCATTTTAGCCCTCTACTGGCAAATCGTATAGTTGAAGCATATTTACTATTGGGGTTCTAGCATTAAATGCTGATAACAAACCGCAGGCTAAGCGATATTGGAATGACGGTGTTCTTACAGCATATAAAGCGCTCTCTGCTGATTGGGCATTAAGCCTTGGCGATCTCAATGACCCAGTTGAATTTGGATTGCCTGAATTATCCTCAATACTCGATTACGCTAGCAATTGTGCGTATGCATTGGTAAATATTGATAGTTTTTCAGATAAGCCATGGTGGTGGTTGCAATTACGCAGGAGTCCACATGAGCAGGCGATAACTCTCGCGAGAAAAATGCGCGATCTTCATACATTGGGAGAAGAAGTTAATCGGCTGAATCAAGTAGCAGTTAATAAAGATCTGATTATCGCAGAGCTTAACGAATCACTAAAACTCAAAGAGCAGGTTTTCTCGGAAGAACCACTTAAGCATAAATATGAAATTATTTCCAAACTTAATGAGTCTTTTAAATTTAAAGAACGTGCACTATTAAAGCAAGCCGAATTAGACAAGAATCAAGCTTTAGAGCAGCTAAATAAGGAATTCAAGAATAAAGAGCAAGCTTTATTGGAACAAGCAACTTTAAAAGAGAAAGAAACTGTGACAAGGCTACAAGCATCGCTCAAAATTAAAGAACAATCTATTCTAAAGCAAGCGGCAGTAAATAAAAAAGAAGCGATAATTCAACTCAGTGAATCCTTAGAAATTAAAGAGCAAGCTATTGCCGAGCAAGCAGTAATGATCGCCAATCTTAACGCACAACTCAATTCCAGAGTAATGCGTTTGAGAAATATTATTGTACAGCAGCCATGGAGTATAAAAAAGATTCTGCATATCACGTACCTTACACTTTTTCTTATGACGCCGATACGTTTGAGGCGTCATCTTTCACCCTTGAAAGCACGTTTGTACGGATTTCTTTCAAATCGGAAACAAGGGACTGATAGTATTTCAGACATTGCCGTATCGAATGCTTACCAAGTTAGCGTCCCAGAGGCGAAAACTAACGCACCGAAAGTTGTCCATGTTATTGCAAATTTCATGACAGGCGGGGCTTTTCCCCTGGCGGGGGATTTAATTGAGTACTTGGGGGAGGAATATAAAAAATCCATTATTACCAGTTTTATTTCAGAATACCCAGCATATGTAGGTATGGATATAGAAGAACAATCTTGTTTATATGATAAGGCACCATTTATTGAATACTTTAAACGCATTAAGCCTGATTTTATTCATGTCCATTATTGGGGAAGTGTCGATGAACCGTGGTATGCTAAAGCTATTGAGTCGGCTAGAATTCTTAATATTCCGATTATTGAAAATATCAATACCCCGGTAGCCCCGCATATATCAGCTGTAGTTAAAAAATATGTTTACGTCAGTAATTATGTACGTCATGTTTTCGGCCATGACGGCCCTGCACACGTTACGGTTTATCCGGGATCGGATTTTACCCGATTTACGCGTAACGAAAAGGAAGAGGTCCCTACAGATTGTGTCGGTATGGTATACCGACTGGAAAAGGATAAGTTGAATGAAGACGCAATCAAACCGTTTATCCTTATAGCTCAAAACGGCCAGAAACCAAAATCCTGATTGTTGGGGAGGATCACTACTTGCCTCATTCCAGCAGGCCGTAAAAGAGGCTGGCGTTGAAAAGAATTTCGAATTTACCGGCTATGTTGATTATGACACTCTCCTGATTATTACCGCCGGATGTCTTTATTTATTGCACCCGTTTGGCAAGAAAGCTTTGGTCAAGTCAGTCCTTTTGCCATGAACATGCGAGTGCCGGTCATAGGCTATGACGTTGGAGCAATTAGTGAAATTGTTAATTCAAAGGAAATGTTGGCGCCCGCGGGTGATGCTGAAAAACTGGCGGATATAGCAATAGAGCTATTGAATAACAATGATTTGCGCTCTGAAATGGGGAGAGATCACCAGCTTCGCGCTGTGGGTAATTTCTCTGTACAGGCGATGATAAGCGCTTACGATCTTTTATATGCCGAAATGGCTAAAAAACAATACAACAACATATGAAAATTGTATTCTTTGTGCATTGTTTCTTTCCTGAGCATTTCTACGGAACTGAGACTTATACCCTGGGTTTAGCAAATCACTATCGTTCTTGGGGCCACGATGTCGCGGTTGTGTCCGCTGTTTTTCAGGGAGAAGAGAAGCAGCCCTCGCTGATTAATCGTTATACTTACCAGGATATTCCTGTTATCGCGATTGATAAAAATGCTATTCCGCATTCACGAATCAAGGAAACCTATTATCAACAGGAGATGCTTGAAGTTCTCGAGGAGATTCTGCACGAGCTCAAGCCGGACGTTGTGCATGTCACCCATTTAATTAACCACACTTCAGCATTGCTGGAAGTAGTGGGAAAACTAAATATTCCGACCTATGCAACATTTACTGATTTTTTTGGTTTTTGTTTTAATAATAAGCTGGAAGCTGCAAACGGCGGCTTATGCGCCGGTCCCTCTGCAAGTCGTGCAAATTGTGTAGCATGTTATCTCAAGGAATCTGCCCTGGGTGGCCATGCTAGCGGCTGGATGAATAGGGCCGCTACCCCTGCTGTAGCGAATATTTTGGCGAAGGGCTTGGTATCGTTGCATAAAGTCGGGTTGCTCAAAAATGGACATATTAAAGGGCTTGTTGAAGATCTTGTTCGCCGTCCTGATACCCTGTCTTATTTATACAATTCTTTTTATAAGGGGGCTGTTGCGCCCACAGCCTTTCTTAAGAAAGCATATGAAGGCAATGAAATACACGTCCCAATGCGAAAAATTTGGTTTGGCATCGATATCGATCGTAGCCCAAAACCCGAACGTGAAAGCACACATATTCCAATTATCGGTTATATTGGTCAAATAGCCCCTCATAAGGGGACGGATCTTTTAATTGAAGCGTTTAAACGGCTGCCTGTAAATTCGGCTAAATTGAAGATATATGGACCGACGGATCAATCTATAAGCTATATGGATACGCTGCGAAAAATGAGCGAGGGCGTAGCCAATATAGAGTTTATGGGAACGTTCAAACAGTCGCTGACGGCAGATAAATTCCGCGATATGGATTTATTTGTTATACCTTCGAGGTGGTATGAGAACAGCCCTCTTGTATTATTAAATTCTCTTGCGACCCATACACCTGTGGTGGTTTCTGATGTAGAGGGATGACAGAGTTTTTAACAGAGGGTGTGAATGGCTATAGCTTTAAACGTGGCAATGCCAGTGATTTGGCGATAAAACTTGCCCATATTCTGAAGACGCCTGGTTTACTGCATCAGTTGTCTATTTCAACAGAGTATCTCAGAACAACGGAAGTCATGGCTAAAGAAACCTTTGAGCTTTACCAAAATAATTAATTTATATGTCTTTTACATAGCATTAATTTTTCATCCGATAAACATGTTTCGGTTGGTTCAACATCAGAGATTTTACCGGAGTAAAATGAAACTTGTGGTTTTGGCGGTGGTGGATTTATTGGTTCCGCCATATGCGATCGCTTATTAAAAGATGGCCATCAACTTCGAATATTTGAACGACCAAGAGTACCTCCCTATCGTGAGTTTAATAATGATGAGAGCGTTCATTGGGTGACCGGTGATTTTGAAGCACTCATGACCTTAATGATGCCATTAAAGGTATGGACGGTGTATTGCATCTGGTTTCAACAACGTTGCCAAAAGCTCAAATGACGATCCAATTTATGATGTGCAAACAAATCTCGTATCAAGTCTGCATATGCTGAATGCAATGGTTAGCCAGAATGTCCCCCGAATTATTTTTATTTCATCGGGCGGTACGGTATATGGGAATCCACAATATATTCCTATCGATGAACAGCATCCGACCGATCCGGTGGTCTCTTATGGTATCACTAAACTTGCAATCGAAAAATATTTGCACATGTACAGCAATTTACATGGTTTGAAAGTCATTACCCTGCGTGTGGCAAATCCATATGGCGAACGCCAACGTGTAGAAACAGCCCAAGGAGCGATTGGTGTATTTCTGCATAATGCTCTTAAAGGACTTCCTATTGAAATCTGGGGAGACGGCACCGTACAGCGTGATTATATCCATGTCAGCGATGTTGCCGAGGCCTTTGCCAAAGCCGTAACCTATGACGGTGATAAGGAGTGCTTTAACATCAGTTCAGGTATTGGTACAAGTCTCAATGACTTAATTGACATGCTGAGAGGTTTTTTGCCGGAACCTATTCAGGTAAACTATCAACCAGGACGGCCTTTTGACATTGCTGTTAGTGTGCTTAGCAATGATCTCGCACGCAAGGAGTTAGGCTGGCAACCTAAAGTCAGCATGCAGGCAGGAATGACTCGAGCTGCTAACTGGATGAGACAGTCCCTGGAAAATCAAGCCACTTAAGTCGCTGAGTAATCTAAATGCGTGTTCTACTAACCGCTCATCAGTTTTTTCCGGCTTACAAAGCGGGTACAGAAATCCTGACACTGTCTGTAGCGAAAGAATTAAGCAGGCATGGACATGAAGTGCGAGTTTTCACCGGACATCTTGGCGATGAATCACTGGAAGAAAGCGACCGTTACGATGAATATGAATATGAGGGCATTCATGTTTATCGCTTCCACCATGCTTATACTCCTATGGCTGGGCAAACCTCATTGATTGAGGTCGGTTACAAGAATGAACTAGCCTTGCGGTTTTTTCGCGAGATTGTAGAAGAGTTTAAACCCGACCTTGTGCATTATTTCCATTTGAACCGCTTGGGGATTGGGTTAATAAATTATCTCGCTGATCAGGCTGTTCCTCAATACTTTACTCCCACAGATTTTTGGATGATTTGCCCGACGGCGCAATTGATGCTTGGTGAAGGGGAGTTTTGTGAAGGTCCTGATGCTGAGGCCGGCAATTGTATCAAGCATTTCGCCGATAACTCTATCGGAGGATTTGCCGGTGGGCTGGTTAATCATATACCTACCTGGATAGTTAAGCAATTGGCTCGCATCACCAAGAATAACCCCATTATTCAATATCCCATGAGCCAGGAAGTCAGAGCATTATCTACTCGTGTCAGTCAGACTGTATTGGCAATGAACAAACTGGATGGTATTATTGCACCCAATGCATTCATGAAACAGTTATTTATTCGATATGGAGTAAATCTAGACCTTATCTCTGAGAGTCCTTTTGGCATCGATTTAAACTTTGATGACAAAACTGCTAGAGTGATAAATTACCAATCGCCCCTTAACGTAGGGTATATTGGGACGCTCGCACCGCATAAAGGTTGTCATGTAGTCATCGAAGCCTTTAATAAATTACCTGCTGGTCTGGCCATTCTATATATTTATGGCGACTCCACCGAATTTCCGGATTATTACCATAAATTGATTTCTTTGGCCGATAATAATAAAGACATTCATTTTTGTGGAACTTTCCCAAACGCTCAAATAAACAGCGTAATGTCAGCGTTGGACGTTTTAGTTGTACCCTCTATTTGGTATGAAAATACACCTTTAGTGCTTTATTCAGCTCAAGCTGCTAAATGTCCGGTAATTGCCTCTGACTTGCCCGGTATATCGATCGTGATCAAAAATGGTATAAATGGATTTTTATTTGAGCCAGGAAATATCAACGCCTTATCAGAACATCTTAAGTCAATATCTTCAAATAGAGAGTTGATTAAAACTTTAGGAGATTCATGTAAAGACCCTCTTTCAATTAAAGAATATGTCAATTACCTGCTTGATCGCTGGGGCCAATCGAAATGAACACAATTGAAGAGATTCTTTGATAGTCCAGCGGTCACAAATTGCATTATACTATCACAGTTATTGGAACAGTCATTCTAATGAATAACTTCTAGAATGGCCACTATTTGCTACATATTTCCGGGGAAAGAATTGGATGAAAGTGCTCAATACAAAATTAATGGCGTTAAGATCATTGAACCACAAGTGTTTGGTGATGCGCGCGGTTTCTTTCTGGAAACCTTTGAAAACGCCGTTACCAATCAATGTTGGGTATCGATTTGGAATTTGTTCAAGATAACCACTCACGTTCAACAAAAATGTTCTGCGTGGCCTGCATTTCCAAAAGGTCAATCCTCAAGGAAAGTTGTTAAGAGTCGTCCGTGGCGAAGTGTTTGATGTAGCTGTCGATATCCGCCGCGATTCCCCCACCTTCGGCCAGTGGGAAGGCGTGTTACTTTCTGAAGAAAATAAAAAACAGTTCTGGATTCCGCCAGGACTGGCCCATGGTTTCGTCGTAATTTCCGACATTGCTGATTTCGAATATAAATGTACTGATTATTATAACCCGCAGCACGAAGAATGCCTGCTGTGGAATGATGCTACGATAGCCATTAACTGGCCGGTAACTCAGCCCTTGTTATCCGACAAAGACAAGTTGGGCAAATCATTCAAGGACCTCTATTGATGAAAGTGCTACTGACCGGTGCTAACGGGCAGCTAGGCCGCTGTTTTCAGGACCGTATTCCAGCAGGCTGGCAGGTTATGGCCACTGACGCAGATACTCTGGATATTACCGATGCGCATCAAGTTGACCAGGCGGTGGCGAATTGCCGTCCTGAACTTATTATCAATGCTGCAGCCTATACCGCTGTAGATAAAGCAGAGTCTGATGGGGCTAGAGCTGCGCTGATCAATGCCCAAGGGCCGGAAAATCTAGCTTATGCCGCTAGTAGGGCTCATGCGCGCTTCATTCATGTATCAACGGATTACGTCTTTGACGGAACGTCGCCAATACCCTATGTGGAAACCGATGCTCCGCATCCGCTCGGCGTCTATGGTTCTACCAAGCTCGAAGGTGAAATTGCCGTAATGAGGGCCTATCCAAAATCTATTATTATCCGCACTGCCTGGGTTTTCAGCGAGTATGGCAATAACTTCGTCAAGACAATGTTACGGTTGGCAAAGGAGCGGGATACGCTAAATATTGTTGAAGATCAGCGCGGCTGCCCAACGTACGCAGGTGATTTGGCCCAAGCAATTATAGCCATTGCGGCAGTAAAAGATGCCCGCGGAATTTACCATTTTGTGGAAACCGTGAGGTCTCATGGAAAGAGTTTACCGAAGAAATTATCTCTACCGCAGCACGTTTGGATTTGCTTGACTCATTACCGGTGGTGAAGGGTATCAGCACAGATCAATATCCAACAGCAGCTCAGCGCCCCAAATATTCGACGTTGTCATGCGCAAAGATAGCGCAATATGGTATCAGTCCATCAGATTGGGCTAAGGCGTTAAATCACTGTATGACAGAAATTATCTGACTATATATGTGCAAAGGACTTACCCCTTCCCCATCATCCTGCCAATTTCTACTATCAACACAAAACACCATACCTTATAGCGTAAGGGGTCGGGCATCTCGCCTTGTTGATTGATAACCGTTATGAAATGCTCTTTTCACCCATTTCCCGACGTGAATTTGATCATGATAAAGCGGCACACCCGAGCGGAACAGCAACAGCATATTGATGCATGGAAACTCAGCGGATTAACTAAACAGGATTATTGTGAACAGCAGGGTATTACTCTCAGTAATTTTTATTATTGGATGAAAAATCATAATAATAATACCGATACTGCGCCTGCCGCATCGGCATTTATTCCGGCCCGACGTATTTCCGTTGACGTTAATCGTCCCGAGGCGGTGACGCTGAATCTGCCTAACGGCTGCTCTGTCAGCTGTTTGCCCGCTCAGTTGAGGAGCGTGATGCAGGCACTGTCACTGTGTTAACCCCCCAACATATCTGGCTGGCGCGCGAGCCGGTGGATATGCGCCGTGGTATTGATACGCTGACGCAATATATCACCGATAATTTGCACCAGCCCTGGCAGGCGGGCGCCGCCTTTGTGTTTTGCAATAAGGCCCACTCGCGCATGAAGGTCTTGCGTTGGGACAAGCACGGTGTCTGGCTTTGTCTCAGACGTCTTCACCAGGGCCATTTTATCTGGCCGAAACAGGGTGATGTCGCCTGGATGCTGTCGCCGGAACAGTTCGACTGGCTGATGAAAGGGGTGGACTGGCAGCGCGTCGACGGCCTGGATTTAACTCAATGGAGATAAAGATAAAATTGAATTAATGCATTGATTTTAAATGACAATAATACCGTGTTTTGATAAAATACGTGCATGGATATCGACGCTCTGCTGGCCTCACAAAACCCCGATGAACTGCGCGCCCTGGCGTTAAAACTGCTGTCTGAAAATCAGGCACAGCAAGAAGTTACGGTAAAACTGCGTGCAGAACTGCAGCAGCGGACGACCTATATCCAGCAACTGGAAGAGGCGCTGAAAAATGCCCGCCAGTGGCGCTTCGGGCGTAAAAGCGAAGCCTTCCAGGGCGAACAGCGCGGGCTGTTCGATGAAGATATCGAGGCCGATGCCGCCGATATCGAACAGCAGTTGGCCACCCTGTTGCCCGAACCGAAAGCACAAAAACCGGCGCAGCCCAAACGCCGGCCGCTGCCGCCCGAACTGCCGCGCCAGGATATCCACCTGGCACCGACATCCGATAGCTGCCCGGACTGCGGCCATGCTCTGCGCTTCATCCGTGATGAAATCAGCGAACGGCTGGAATATGTGCCGGCGCGTTTTATCGTGCACCGCCATATCCGCCCGCAGTTCAGCTGTGAGCACTGCGACACCGTGGTCAGCGCGGCGCTCCCACCACAGCTGATAGAAAAAGGCCAGCCGGGTCCCGGTCTGCTGGCGCAGGTGGTGTGCGCCAAAAGCCTTGATCATCTGCCGCTCTACCGCCAGCAGGTCATCTATCAACGCAGCGGCGTCGATATCCCGCGCAGCACGCTGGCGGGCTGGTTCGGCGCGGTGGGCGCGGCGCTCAAACCGCTGGCCGACCGGCTCCATCACGACCTGTTGCAACAACCGGTACTGCAGGCCGACGAAACCCCGCTGTCTATCCTCGACCCCGGCAAGGGTAAAACCCAGCGGGGTTACCTCTGGGCCTATATCACCGCGCACAGCGCCGACCGGGCCATCGTACTCTATGACTGCCAGCCGGGGCGCAGCGGCCAATACGCCCGCGACGTGCTTAAAGGCTGGTCCGGCACCCTGGTGGTGGACGGTTATGCCGGTTACCAGGCGTTGTTCGACAGCGGTCAGGCCCTTGACGCGGGCTGTTGGGCGCACGCCCGGCGTAAGTTCTTCGAGCTCTATACCGCCAATAAAAGCCCGGTGGCCAAACGGGCCCTCGACAGCATCCGTGAGTTGTACAAACTCGAGCGTAAAATCAAACCGCGACCGCCGGATAAAAAGCGCCAATGGCGACGGCGCTATGCCCGACCCCGGCTGGAGGTCTTCCACCGGTGGCTCGTGTTGCAACAGCCACAGGCGGCGCCCAACTCAGCGCTGCGCAAAGCGCTGGACTACACCCTGAAACGCTGGCCGGCCTTACTGCGCTATCTGGATGACGGCCGGGTCCCCATCGATAATAACCGCACGGAAAATGTGATACGTCCGGTGGCCGTGGGCAGAAAAAATTGGCTTTTTGCCGGGTCGCTGCGCGCCGGGCAACGCATGGCGGCTATCCTGAGCCTGCTGGAAACCGCGAAACTGAACGGTCTTGACCCGTATATCTGGCTGCGGGATGTATTAACCCGCTTGCCTTCCTGGCCCAACAGTCAGATAAACGAACTGTTGCCCTACGCCGAAAATAGCTTCACGTAATCCGGGCGGGTTATCCGCGGCATCCTGCCGGCCCGCCACTCGTTGATGAAAGAGCACCACAAACGGGATCTGTCTGGGTGATGAAAAAGGGCCGGGCCCGACAGCCCGGCCAACAATATTAGCCTGCAAAAACAACCCGCTAATAATGCGTAACAGAGAAACAAAGTGAGGCTGTATCATGGCAGAGCATGCCTCAATGGTTCCATAACGGTTCCCTACATTGCCAAATCAATATTGTGGGGCACGGGAAACAGTATCGTCAGGACAATATCGAACGGCAAGGTGAGTTCGCCACTCGCTTACCTTATAGCGACAAAAAAGGACTGGATTTTTATCCGGTCCCTTTTGGATCACCATGCCGAAGCGAGACAAGGCTATACTAAATAATCAGTCTTTATAACCGTTCGGATTACTCTTCTGCCAATTCCAGGTATCGCGCATCATACAATCCAGATCCCGGGTCACCGCCCAGCCCAGCTCCCGTTTCGCCAATCCCGGATCGGCCCAAAACGCCGGCATATCGCCCTCGCGCCTTGGTGCGATAACGTAAGGGATGGTTTTGCCGGAGGCCTGCTCGAAGGCTTTTACCATCTGCAGCACAGACGTCCCCACCCCGCCGCCGAGATTATAGGCTTTAAAGCCTTTAAGGTTGGCAAGATGATCCATGGCTTTAAGATGGCCGTCAGCCAGATCCATCACGTGGATATAGTCCCGCAGGCAGGTGCCGTCCTCGGTGGGATAATCGCCGCCGAAAATTTGCAGCTGGTCCCTGCGCCCCACCGCCACCTGGGCGATAAACGGCAGCAGGTTATTGGGGATCCCATTAGGGTCTTCGCCGATACGGCCGGACTCATGGGCGCCCACCGGGTTAAAATAGCGCAACGCGATGATGGAGAATTGCGGCTCGGCTTTGGCGAAATCCG
Source organism: Sodalis ligni (assembly GCF_016865525.2). Classification (NCBI taxonomy): domain Bacteria; kingdom Pseudomonadati; phylum Pseudomonadota; class Gammaproteobacteria; order Enterobacterales; family Bruguierivoracaceae; genus Sodalis; species Sodalis ligni. The sequence continues at coordinate 3,947,247 of NZ_CP075169.1, forward strand.
CCAGCACCTGCTCCACCATCACCTTGGAGGTACCATAAGGACTGGTGGTCCCCCCGATGGGCGAGGTTTCCACATAGGGTACCTTCGCATTGACGCCATACACGGTGGCGGAAGAGCTGAAAATAAAACGATGCACGCCGGCGCGGCGCATCTCTTCCAGCAGCACCAGGGTGCCGCTGACGTTATTTTGATAATATTCCAGCGGCTTATGGGCGGATTCCCCCACCGCCTTCAGGCCGGCAAAATGAATCACCGCCGTAATATCATGATCATCGAAAATACGCTGCAGACAATCCGGATCCCGCACATCGCCCTGATAAAAATAATATCTTTGTCCGTTAATTCGGACACCCGATCAAGGGAGACATCAGACGCGTTGCACAGATTATCCAGCACCACTACCTCATCGCCGCGCTCCAGCAGCGATAAAACCGTATGCGAACCGATATACCCGGCCCCGCCGGTGACAAGAATCGCCATAAGAACTCCTGAAGTTATTTAGCGCAACCCTATTTTCTTCAACAGAAGGCTATGCTACAGAAGGCTTTTGATCTTCTCACGGAAATCTTTGCCAAATTTTTCATTTCTCAGGCCATAGGTCACAAATGCCTGCATATAGCCCAGTTTACGACCGCAGTTAAAGCTTTTACCGGTGAGATACAGCGCATCCACCGGCTGGTGGTTCACCAGCGACGCGATGGCATCCGTGAGCTGGATACGGCCCCAGGCGCCCGGCTCGGTTTTTTCCAGCAACGGCCAGATATCCGCCGACAGAACATAACGCCCCACCGCCGCCAGATCGGAATCGATATTGGTCAGATCCTGGGGTTTTTCAATAAACGACTGAATCAACGCGCTGTCGCCGGGCTTGGAGACATCCTCATCACAGCTTATTACCGAATACTCCGGCAGATGCTCCCGCGGCATAGACTGCACCAATACCTGGCTGTGGCCGGTTTCATGGTAACTCTTCACCATGGCCGCCAGGTTTTCGCTGCGATTGTTATAGGTGGAATCATCCAGCAGAATATCCGGCAGTACCACCACGAACGGCGAATTACCCAGCATCGGTTTGGCGCACAGAATGGCATGCCCCAGTCCCAGCGGTTCGCCCTGGCGCACGTTCATGATGGTCAGGCCCTTCGGACAAATCGACTGCACTTCTTTGAGCAGGGTATTTTTTACCCGCGCTTCCAACAGGGCTTCCAGTTCGTACGAGGTATCAAAATGGTTTTCAATGGCATTTTTAGAGGCATGGGTCACCAATACAATCTCTTTAATGCCGGCGGCCGCGCACTCTTCTACCAGGTATTGAATCATCGGCTTATCGACGATGGGCAGCATTTCCTTCGGTATGGCTTTGGTGGCCGGCAGAAGATGCATGCCCAGGCCGGCAACGGGGATCACAGCTTTTAAAATTTTCATTCAGTAAGCACCAAATTGGTTAAAAAAAGACATGTATTTATAATACCTAGTTACAATGATAGCACCGAGGCAGATGTTATGATTACTCACTTCTTAACAATGTCAGCAAGGCTGCTGTTTTTTCGTGCATAAGCGTGGGATTGGCCCTGCTTTCGACGTTTAAACGGGCTGCAGGCTCGGTGTTTGAGTTGTTCAGGCAGAAACGGCAGTGTTGAACCGCTAAATTAATAAGCCCCATCGCGCTTCAAAACAACGTTGATTGTTTTGAATAAAATGGCTATATCATTCCACAAAGACCAATTCTTGACATACCATGCATCAAAATAGACACGTACATCATAATCAACATCATTACGGCCGCTCACCTGCCATAAACCTGTCATACCAGGCTTCGCCATAAGATAGTAATCAGCATCGCCAGCATAACGTTCCAGCTCTTTCTCAATGACAGGTCTTGGCCCAACCAGACTCATCTCGCCCCTAAAAACATTCCAAAGCTGAGGCAATTCATCAAGGCTGGTTTTTCTTATAAATTGACCAACTTTTGTAATACGTGGATCATTTTAAGTTTAAAATCTTTGTCCCATTCTTTCCTAGCTTCTTCATCATTTTGTAAAAGATGAGCAAGCACTTCCTGTGAATTTAGAACCATTGAGCGGAATTTTAGGCATTTGAATTTTTCCCGTTTAACCCTACCCGCTCATGGCCATAAATAGGACTGCCACCGTCCTTTGATACCTGATAAAGAATAAATATTATTACAGGCGATAAAAACAGCATGATCATTCCGGACCCAAAATATCAAACGCACGTTTTAGAAACCGTGAAGAGCGTTTTGCAAGGTTATTACTGACCCTAAGTATCATGACTTCATGACTGAAAATGAATGACATATCGGTACCGTACAAGGGTACGCCCGTAACGTTGGGATGACGGACACTGATCGGCAATCATGCTTAGCCAGATTTTTAACCAAAATCACGATAAGCATGCTGTTCGAATTCCACCGCAACGATAAATTGAGTGTTATCTGTATCAACCAGTGACCATAATTCTGATTCATTATTGATAACCTGCTTGTCAAGCAGGGTAGATTTGTCATGATTTTCCACTGCATAAAAGGCGATGACATCAAACCCTAAAATCTCTTCACTCTGTAAAGCTGCATAAGCGTCACAGGCGTTTTACCGGAACCAATTATAATAGTCTGTTTCTTCCAAATTCCAGCCCGATTTAAGGTACGCTTGACAATGGCACGACCGAGCGGGACCAATATGCTCGCTAAAACCCAAGTTAAAACCAAACATAGCGAGACAATTCCCACTTCGAAAAAGCCACGATAGCAAGATCTATAACAGAAAATATGATAATTGTTCTCAGCACTTCTTTTAATTCGAACCAAAATGGTTTTCTATATGTATAATGCCTGAGACGCGTCCAAAACCATGACACACAGACTACCGAAAGTATAATATGTGAATAATACCTAGCATGCATTTCCGACTTGGGAACAAAGGCATAAAGATCATCTGTCGTTAACTCTAATATGGATAAGGCCAAAACTAAAGAAATGCAAAGGAAAAATAAGTCAGAAAAGGCCAACGTTATCTTTCCCAAAATGCATGAAAAGAACTGTTTTTTACTCATATGATGCTCTTTATCATAAATAAATTTAGGCGCAACTGTCATAATATGAACCCACCATATGTTTTAAGCCATCACAAAATGTAAATCCATTATGACATTGACTTATCGTTATCGCGTCAATTATTTGGTCATCAGCGCATTCTTTCGGAAAATTCTATATCGTAAAAGAAATTTTTAACCATAAGCGTTTCGAATGCGGACCATTAACATTAAACAATGTTTAGTGACTTAATAAACTTCCCTGTATCTTAGCCAATATGACATTTTTATGCTTTGTTTTTATTCAGCTCTTGTAAAACAGTTATGCTATTAAGATAAATTGCATTCCTGCCCTGATCCTAAAACTAGGCCAAGCCATCATCTTTGATTACCTCTCAATAATGCTAATATGTCTGACGTTTTTCCTGCATCAATAAAAGATTATTCTTACTTTCAACATTTAAGCGCACCACCGGTTCTGTATTAGAACTACGGAGATTAAAACGCCAATCCTGAAATTCAAGACTTATCCCATCAGTATGATCTATCACAAGGGCTTCGGCAGAATAACATTCTAAAACCCGCTTAATGGCAGATTTTGGATCGCTCAGCGAGCTATTAATTTCTCCGGATGCGGGATATGCAGCCATCCTATCGTTCACCAACTGCCCTAATTTTTATTTTTAACGCTTAATAATTCAGCTACCAGTAGCCAAGGTATCATGCCGCTATCACAATAAGCAAAATCGCGGAAATAATGATGGGCGCTCATTTCGCCACCATAGATGGCATCTTCTTTACGCATCCGTTCTTTTATAAAGGCATGGCCCGTTTTAGACATAACCGGGGTACCGCCCTCTGTAGTGACGATATCCACGGTGTTCCAACTCAAGCGAGGATCATGAATAATTTTAGAGCCGGGATTTTTTTCCAGGAACGCCTGAGCCAAGAGCCCAACAATGTAATAACCCTCAATAAAATTGCCGCTTTCATCAAATAAAAAGCAGCGGTCGAAATCACCGTCAAAAGCAATGCCGAAATCCGCGTTTTGCGCAATGACCGCATCGGTAGTATCTTGCCGACATTCAGGTAGTAGAGGATTCGGGATACCGTTGGGGAAATTACCGTCAGGCTGATGATGCACCTTGATAAATTCAACCGGTGCTCCGGCAGCTTTAAACCGTTGTTCGATTGCGTCTATGACATGCCCCGCCGCCCCATTGCCAGAATTGATCACTAGTCGCATAGGATGAGTAAAATTCTTAAAGTCAATGTAACCCAACAAATGATCTATATAGTGATCTAGTATAGAAATTGTTTTATAATCGCCTCGTTTGGCTGGATCTATTGATGGGAATTTATTCGCTTCTGCCAGCAGTTGGATATCCCGCAGGCCGGTATCACCACTAATGGGTCTCGAACCTTCACGAACCAATTTCATTCCGTTATAATTAAGCGGATTGTGACTGGCAGTGACTTCTATTCCACCATCGACTCCCAAATAAAAAGTCGCAAAATAAATCTCCTCGGTACCACTAACGCCGATATCCAAGACATCAGTGCCGGCATCACGTAACCCGTTGGCTAATGACATTTTTAACGCCTCACTGGTTAGGCGTACATCACCACCCACAACCATAGTTTTTGGCTTAAGAAATTCACCGTAGGCTCGGCCAATCCGATAGGCAATATCTTCGTTGAGTTCTTCACCCAGTTTCCCGCGTATATCATAAGCTTTGAAACAAGTAAGCGTTGTCATCGTCTCGTTTCCCTCTGATTTTAAAAAAGGCCGTAATGATCTTTTATTCGAATAATATCGTCCTCGCCAAGATAGGAACCGGACTGGACTTCCAGTAATTCCAGCGGAATTTTGCCCGGATTCTCTAACATATGTACCGAACCAATAGGGATGAACGTGGATTGATTTTCAGTAATCAGATAGGTCGTATCGTCAAGCGTAACTTTGGCAGTACCTGACAGAACCACCCAATGCTCCGCACGATGGTGATGCATCTGCAGCGAGAACATACCGCCTGGTTTTACCGTTATGCGATTGACGTTAAACCGCTCTTCATTAACGACGACATCACAACGTCCCCAGGGACGATACGATTCACGGTGGCGACGAAATTCGCTACGGGTATTTTTCTTGAGATATTCGACGACCTTTTTAACATCCTGCACCTGAGATTTATCAATCACCAGCACAGCATCTTTGGTATTTACAATCACCAGATTATCTACGCCTACCGCAGCCACCAGTTTTTCATCTGTATTGATATAACAATTGGTGGTGTTATGCAGAAAAATATCGCCGGTAAGAGCATTATGGTTCGTGTCTTTATCATTTACTTCCCATAAAGCTGACCAAGAACCAACGTCGTTCCAGCCGGCATCCAGTGGAACCACAATCGCTTCTGCAGTTTTTTCCATCACGGCATAATCAACAGACTCATCCGGGCAAATAATAAAGGCAGCTTTTTTAACACGAATAAAATCCTGCGCGACATCCGGTTCCGGCGTTTCAATAGCTTTCTCACATGCGGAGAGGATATCAGGCCGAAATTTTCCCAGCTCGCTGAGGTATTCCGAGGCCAGAAACATAAACATACCGCTATTCCAATAGTATTCCCCACTGGAAACATAACCCAATGCCGTTGGAGCATCTGGTTTTTCTACAAATCGATGGACTTTATATACATTTTCACCGCCGCCATTTAGCGTCTCGCCTCGTTGTATATAACCGTAGCCGGTTTCCGGTCCAGTGGGCACTATGCCGAAGGTCACCAGCTTTCCAGAGGAAGCAAAAGGCAACGCCTGTGTAATGGCCTGATGAAATGCAGGGGTGTCATCGATGACATGATCAGCAGCCAATACCAATAGAATTGGATCATCGCCATTGGCAATGGCACTTAATGCGGCAAGGGCAATAGCAGGCGCGGTATTGCGGCCTATGGGCTCTAAAATAATATTATGGGAAAGCTGATTGATTTGACGCAATTGTTCCGCTACAAGAAAACGATGTTCTTCATTACAAAGAACTAACGGTTCTCTTATATCTAGTCCCCCCAGGCGAGATACGGTTTCTTGCAACATTGAAAGTTTGCCATACAGGCGCAGGAATTGTTTTGGATAGAGTTCCCGGGACATCGGCCATAAACGACTGCCGGCACCCCCGGCCATGATTACGGGAAGAATCATCGAAATACCTTATGCAAAAGACAAGACGAAAATTTAGATAGTGGTAATGCTAAATTCAAATTAATTTTTAGAATAAAATTTCAATGTTTCATACTCCAAGTTATAACAAAATTATTTTTAAAAGTATTCACCTAAACAGACTTATTAAATAATAATATTGGCAGCAAAATTTTGAACCATAAACATCAAAATTATATTCTAAAAATGTAAGACTAAACAGAAAAATAAAAATAATTTGCAAATGCAATCAAAAAAAAGCTATGGACTTACAATAAAATTGATATTTTTAGAACACAAACAACAATATAATAAATAATTTTTTGAAATTTGAATAATGTTCATATGTCACAAATAAACCTACAAAGTGGTCTCAGTGAGATGGGAAACTAACTTTTTAATTGAGGTAAGAGTATTGTAAACAAAGATTTTTTGTTTACAATCATAGCAACAAAATGATCATTAAAAAAACCATATACATTTAAATAGCTATAATAAAGAACGAAATTAAATGTATAATAGTTGGAATAGGAATATAACATGCACCCAAGAAAAAAAATTAATAAAACAAAAAAATATTCAAATTATTTTTTTATAACTCCTCAATGAGTGAGCATTTATATGTACCAATGTAAATCTGATTTTGCCTCATCGCTTTTCGTATCATTTCAGGGTGGATCTAAATAACTGCGCCTAATAGTAGATCACCGAAGGGAACTCAATCCGGTTTGAGCGATCTGATCAATCGCCAAACATCACAAATCACCAACCGGACTGAGTTATGCCGATCATAGCACCCATACCCAGAAATGAACGACGCCAGATGCAAAAAATTGTCCAGAAAACGGCAGATAAGAATCATGCCAGACGCCTTATCGCCATGTTGATGTTGCACCGGGGTGAATCGCTGACTTGCGTTGCTAAAACCCTATGTGCCGCCCGTTCTTCCGTCGGACGCTGGATTAATTGGTTCACGTTATTTGGTATTGAAGGCCTGAAAAGTCTACCACCGGGCCGTCAAAAAAAATGGCCTGTCGACGACATGCTGCGAATGCTCAATTTGCTTGTTCAGCGCTCCCCGCAAGATTTTGGCTATCTGCGCTCACGCTGGAGTACCGAGATGTTAACGATTGAAATTAATAAGTTATTTAACTCTACGTTGCATCCTGGCTCACTTCGCCGTTGGTTGCCAGGAGCCGGCATTGTCTGGCGCAGAGCGGCTCCGACCTTGCATATTCGGGATCCTCACAGGGAAGAAAAGCTGGCTGCAATTGATGAGGCATTGGCAAAGAACAGTGCTGAACATCCCGTGTTTTACGAGGATGAAGTTGATATCGATCTCAACCCAAAAATCGGCGCGGACTGGCAGAAAAAAGGTCAGCAGAAACGCATCCCTACGCCGGGTAAAAATGAAAAACATTACCTTGCAGGTGCGCTGCATGCTGGAACGGGCAGAGTGGATTACGTGAGTGGAACACGTAAAAACTCAGGCTTGTTCATCGATATGCTATGCCAGCTGAGAAGCACGTATCGCAGCGCCAAAACGATCACCCTTATTGTCGATAATTACATCATTCACAAAAGTAAAAAGACATTGAAGTGGTTGAAGAAGAATCCAAAATTTATTCTTATTTATCAGCCGATTTACTCGCCATGGGTGAACAAAATAGAGCTCTTATGGTTAGCATTACACGAAACGGTGACCCGCAATCATCACTGTAAAACAATGTGGGAGTTACTAAAAAATGTCAGACAATTTATGAAAACCGCATCACCTTTCCCAGGCAACAAACCTGGACTAACAAAAGTGGAGCGGTAATAGGCGCAGTTATTTAGTAACTAAATTATTACTACCACGACGATGTACTTAGTTAGCCGCAGTGCCAAAGCGCCCAGTCAAATGTAGATTCTCTAGGGTGTGTCCCGTAACTATTTTTTGTACAATCGGACGCATGGTTTAACCACAAAAAGTCCTTTAATTTGGCTCGTTACGATTTCCCTGATGACGGCGGCTGTCAAGGATGTTGGCACCCTTAGTCATTTTTTATGCTGCATTTTCCAGCGCTGTTTCCGGTTTGTCCGGATTCAACATCACCACTTCGACGCGCTGCCATTGGCGACAGTGTTTTGACCACCGTTCCGGGTTGGCCCTTTGGGCTGATTCATACAAGGCTTTTCGGTTTGCCAACAGGGCAATGTCATGCCCCTGATGGCGTTGTTCCGGCGTCACATAACCGATAGCGCTATGCCGGTGCTCTTCGTTGTACCATCGGCTAAAATACTCAACCCATTGTCTTGCTTCATCCAGGTCCAGGAAGCCCGATGACGGCCACGCCGGAACATATTTCAGCGTCCTGAACAGCGATTCCACATACGGGTTGTCGTTACTGACCCGCGGCCGGCTGTGCGAACCGGTGATCTGCAGTTCTTCCAGTTTGGCTTTCAGCGTTTGGGATTTCATCGGCGCCCCATTATCGGCATGCAACACCAAGGGCTGCCGGTAGCACTGTTCACGCAGCACGGTACGCTGCAATAGTGCGGCGGCCTGGTCACCATTTTCTTCTTCGTGAACCTCGTAACCGACGATTTTCCGGCTAAAGATATCTTCTATCAGATACAGATAAAAATACCGGCCACGGACTCGGGAAGCCATCCAGGTGATGTCCCATGTCCACACCTGGCGGGGATGACGCATGGGCGCTGATCTCCCCCATGTTGCCAGCTGAAAGAGGTTCTTCCCGAGGTGGGCGCCCTTACTTTGCGCACAGACACGTTATGAATGGCATATTTTGGGTACTTTGTTCAGGTGCTCCTTGGAGAGATTTACCTGAACGTTATGGTCACTGGAAAACGATTTACAACCGATTTAACCGGTGGTCTAAAGCTGGGATAATGAACAGTATTTTCAATAAATTACTCCAGATTCTGGACGAAAAAGAGTTAGTTGACTGGGATGTCATCGCGCTTGATGGCAGCAACATTCGTGCCCTGAAAGCGGCTGCAGGAGCAAAAAAAAACATCCCGATGAACTCAACGATCATGGGCTGGGTCGCTCTCGCGGCGGCTTTGGCACCAAAATCCATCTGGCGACAGATGGCACAGGATTGCCATTAAGTTTCTGCCTGAGCGGCGGACAAGCCCACGAAAGTCAATATGCGAAAGCTTTACTCGACCGGGTCGGCGTTATTCATAAAAGTGGGTGCCTTAAATCTCGACCAAAAGCCGTACTGGCGGATAAGGGATACTCAAGTAACAATCTTCGTATTTATTTGAAAATAAAAGGAATAAAATCGGTTATTCCTTTTAAATCGAATGAAAAGGCCAATCAGGATGGACGTCGAAAACCCGACACACGACTGTACAAAAACGCAATGTCGTGGAACGTTGCTTTGCGATGCTAAAGAAAATCGTCGTATTGCAACACGCTCAGAAAAACAGCGAGAAACTACCTGAGCATGCTAAAACTGGGGCAATCAGGTTGTTCTTAAAGCGGTTGTTAAGTTAAGGGACACACCCTAGTTCGAAAAATTCCATCATTGTCAAGCACAATATTGTTTGTAATTGGCGCAGGATAGAATAATTTGCCTAATGACACTCCACCCCAATCTGCTCCCCTTGCTCTGCAGTTAACCAGATACCAAGAACTGACCGCTAGCTCCAAGTCGCTGTATTTATAGACGCTGATGCAACCGCAATAAGGTCCGTTCGTTGAGGTTGATTTTTTAGCGCCTTCTAAGTACTGGGACGGCATGGAGACATTCGCAATATATATCTATTGTGAAAAATGCAGTGGTTTCGGTCTCACTATGTGAGAAGATTTGGAGGTTAATTTGTACTGTCCCCAGCGCGCTATTTCCGTCCACAAAGAGCCAGTTGTTAGTACTCTCAATTTGCCTGATTACGCCATTGATAAAAGAAAACTCTGATATTTTTACACTAACGCTCTTCAGGTGACAGATATATGGTATAGAGGAGAACATTTAGCAAGTGCAAGAAATATACATGCCAGTTATCTGCGCCACATAACATCTTACCACTGTCAGCTTACAATATTTATAATAAAATATCACGTTATCCTTAAACTGAAAAATGTTAAAATTTTGCTTAACCGAAAGACAAGATTTCAGAAATTATTATTTAGAGAAAGCACTATTTTAGTGAATACCGATATTCGGTATAGTACTTATATTCTCTGTATAAAAATCAAATTGGTGTATGGATAAATATTTTATTAAAAAATTTTCGAAAAATTTGAACCATTTATTTTATCAATTGGACATAATATTAGCCTCCAATCACCCGCAATATTTTGTGGTAGAAAAGTAATTGAAAAATCTTTGAATCGTTAGTAACCGTAATTACCCTCTTTACTACAGTTAATTGTTTGCCATTTAGAACTCTAATAAGAGAACAAGCCAATTTCAGAGGATGGTTTATTATTGGCAAAACAGCAATATCGATATTAATTTTTCCTAATTTTCCTAGAGCAGGAGTCCGAATTTTTTTTATTATAAAAGAATTTTCATCTTCTACAATCAAAGAACTTATATTCGACTCTAGTGCAGCATTTCTAGATAAATTATCTCCACTTGACCATGTTGCTAGAATACTAGTGGATAGTCCATTGTCACTTGTGAAATTTCCTTCAATTGATTCAGCAAAAAATTGCAATGGGTCCGATATAAATCCAATTCCACGTAGATTAGATACAGATTGAACAATTTCATTGTTAATGGAATCATTGCCAGATGCATAAAAAATTATTGCAAAATTATCAAAACCAGGCAATTCAGTTATCCGTGAGTCAAATTCCAATACTAATGGATTGATCCCACCACCGATATGATTATTAGACCAAGTAAGACCACTTATTTTATTTGTTAATGAATAAATAATACCGTTACGCATACCAGATATTCCATTAAATAAATTACCTGAAATATCTGTACCAGAAACATAACCAAAATTTATTTTTCATAATCTGGTAATGACAAGCTTCTGGGTTTATCTTGGTCTTCTAATGGGCTACAAATTAATATTCTCAATAAATCTTTGCTAATTAACTCATTCCCAAATTTATTACTAGTAATCCTTAGCCCTTGACCAGAATTATTGAATTTTTCTGATGGTATAATCCAAATATCTGCGCAATTACTTTTGCCCCCACAAAAAAAATTCTGAAATATCCATGCGTTGTTTCCTCCCCTTCCTAATTTTATTTTATATTTAAAACCAAAAACTCATTGTTACTTATATTAAATGAATCCGTTAGGCCAACGAAGGCGATCGCAATCGCTTGGCAAGATTTATCAATAAATTTACAGTTTGTTATCTTTAGATTTGGCATATCTGATGAATTGGATGATATGCAGTTAGTAGATTGATTGGCAAATATACAATCGGTTACTACAAAATTTTGTCTGACATTGGGTGCATTATCTAAAATTTGAAATATGCCTTTGCCTCCAATAAATGAAATATTTGATAATAATAATTCACTACAATCAGTCATGCTTATAAAAAATATCACTTGTGACCTTTAAAACAGTTTTGTTTCCCTCGCCCTTCATAAAAGAGATTTGGAAAAATTACTCCCTTTGTTCCGAATAAAACCACTGCCGTTATATAAATATTCACCCAGACCCCATCTAATCTCAATACCATCAAGCTCAAGGTCGTTAACATTCTCATCTATCTTTTTATAAAATATGCCACGACTCATTGCAAATGATACACAATTATCTATTTGTTTGGTGCAATCTTTCTCAGGGATTATTCCAAACCAACCGACATCAACAAAATCCTCAATCCTACGCTTCCAACAAGAACCATCTTTTCCAATTATGATCATTCCTCCATCATCAGTAGATGACTGGTCTTCTCTATCATAGTAAAAAACCACTACCTATATCTTTTGTATATTCATTCTTGCTATCATAATTATAATAACGATTAACATAGACTTGCCGTAAATTACCTGTTGGTATGATTTCACGCAATTCATTGATGGTTTCACAAAAATTAAGAAATTTCGATAAATTTAACTCATGTATTGCTGAAAAAATTATCTGTTTTGTTTCCTCGGTGATATTATTTTTATCGACTAAGTTTACACTTGTACTAGTATTATTTGCGATGACTGGAAATTGAGTAGCGACACCTTTTCTAACATAAAACAATCCCATCAGTGTTGATGGTAACATCAATCTCAAAAGCATGCGGCGACATAAGATCAGTTTCATATTTTAGAGCCTAATGTTACATGCTAACACAAAAATTATGAGTGAACAGATAATAAAAATTTTATTACTTGATAGTATTAATAAAATTGTTTAATATTTCTTCTTTATCAAGATAATTTTTAGCGTAATTCTGAGCAATGGTGTTAAATTTTGGCATATATAGCGCTTTTCGTATAGCGATTATAAGATCAGAACAAGATTCGGGTTCCGATAAAATAGCTATACCAGGAAAATCAATACATAGTTGCCCCAATTCGGTATTTATATCCGCCGTTATAACTGCATTACCCCCAACCGCCAGAATATTAGTCAATTTTGATGGTAACACAGAATCTGCCGCACCTTTTTTCTGAATCACTAAATGACAATCGGCCATCTTTAATAATAGAGGGAGCTGCGAATATGGCAATAATGGGCTAAAAATAACATTTGATAAATTAAGTGTTCGAGAGTAGTTCTCTAAGGCGTCTTTGCCACCACCTTGACCTACAATTAAAAAATGACATTTTCCTTTGCCATCTCCTTAGCAGCATCAATCACAACCTCTAATCCTTGTTTAGCACTAATATTCCCTGAATAAAGAATGATTCTATTGTTAGCAGGGATTTTCATATCTTGTATTAACCTAGCAACTTCCTTTTCATCAACTTCTTTAAACCTATTAACTTCTGACCAGTTTGGAAAAAAATTAGTTTCGAGTCATTTATTCCTTTCTCAATCCCTTCTCAATCATTCTTTTGAAATGGTTGAGACATGGTCTACAGATTTTAGACACCAACGTTCAAAAGAAATGGCTAATTTTGCAAAGGCGCCTTGCTTAACCATGCCCAAACCAATCATGGCATCAATTTCATAATCCTGAATATGTATTAGTGTTCTTGATTTGCTTACCTTACTAACCAAAATCATACCTGGAACGCAAAATAACGTTGGAACAATTGTGATAATTATGTCTGGTTTCCATTTCACTTGAGCTAAAAGGGAAAAATGAGCTTAAAGCAAAACTAATGAGATGTAATAATCTTTTTTGTCGTTAGCTTTGTTGGCACAAAAGAGGACAACGTATTATTTTTGAATTATCTTTTGTTTCACATGAATATTTCCAAGCAGAGTATCCCTTATGAATTTCCCATTCTGGATAATATGGAGGCGCGGTTATAACTCTAACATCGCAGTTATTAATTTTCATCCATTCAAACATTTCTCCAGTATATTTTCCTGTTCCAGTAAGTTCTGGAGAAAATTGATACCATATAATAATATTTTCATTAGTTAAAACCGCCTTAAAATATGTATTATAAAAATAAGCTTTAGTATTAGAATGAACGGCTACTGTTTCAGTAAGCTCTTTTGGAGTGAACCATCTATAACTTGAATGCTGTATATTATTAAGATTAAGTGATTTTCTTGCAAGCTTTATCTGGTAAGCTAAAACAACGTAATGTGTTGTTTCTGTATCATCAAAATAATTATCTTTATAAAATGTTCGAATACTCCTTAAAAGTACTGCAAGAAACTGTCGCAGTTCTATCAATACATCCGGTTTCAGTACTTATTATGCGTTTGAAGGCTGTTTCCAAATTTTCATCTTTTAAAATTCGACCACCAGGAACAAACCAAGAACCAGATGCGGGTCTATTTGTTCTGTATCCTAACAAGTATTCCCCTACATCTTCAATAATTAAATCAATAGAGACCAATGGCGCATTTTTATAATAAATTTAAAAGAATTGGTATCAAGGAACATTTCAGCCTCTGAATCTTTCTTGATTAGCTAAAACCAATTATATGTGTCTCTTAGACCTTGCTCAAGAGGGATAGCAGCCTCCCAACCCAAATTTTTAGCCTAGTCACATCTAATAATTTTCTAGGCGTTCCGTCCGGTTTAGTGCTATCGAATATTATTTTCCCATCATATCCCATAACTTTTGAAATTGTCTCTGCAAGCTTTGCAATAGTGCAATCTTGACCTGTACCTATATTGATATGGGAAAGCATCTCTTGTGTATTTTCTTTGTATTTTTTTGTCAAGGTTCATAACATAAATACTTGCCGCAGCCATATCATCAACATGTAAAAATTCCTCATAGGTCTTCCACTACCCCAGACAATAACCTCAGGAGTTTCATTCAGTTTTGCTTCGTGGAATCTGCGTAAAAGTCCAGGTATCACATGCGAATTATTTGGGTGGAAATTATCATTTGGCCCATAAAGGTTTGTAGGCATTACTGAACGATAATCATGTTTAAATTGCCTATTATAAGATTCACATAATTTTATCCCTGCTATCTTAGCAATAGCATAGGGCTCATTAGTTTCCTCAAGCGTCCCCTGTAGCAATTCCGTTTCTCGAATTGGTTGGTGCGCCATTTTAGGATATATACAAGAAGATCCTAAAATAGTAGCTTATCAACCGAATATTGATGTGCGGCATTTATAACGTTACTTTCGATTACCAGATTTTCATAAATAAAATCCGCAGGATATGTGTTATTAGCTGCAATTCCGCCTACTTTAGCAGCAGCCATATAGACCTGATCAATATCATTTTAGAGAAAAATCCAGTACTGCATTTCTATCTAAAAGATTTAACGTGTTCCTGTCTGATACAATTATTTGGTTAGAATCAGATAGAGCTAGCTGTTTCACTATAGCTGCCCCGACCATTCCCTTATGACCAGCAACATAAATTCTATTTTTTCATAAATCACTCCAATGGTATTGAAACTTTATAACCATGTTTTTAAGCAGAGCATGTTTTTGGCAGTTTCGAGATCATTTTGAACCATTTCCTCGACCAATTCCTTCAAAGTAATAGTCGGAGTCCATCCCAATTTTTCTTGGCTTTAGCTGGATCTCCTAGCAAAGTTTCTACTTCAGCAGGACGGAAATAACGTGGATCGACAGCAACAATTATATCACCTGGACTGACATGAGGAGCATTGTTACCTTCTATTGAAACGACAATACCTTTTCGTCAACTCCTTTTCCTTCGAAACGCAATGTAATACCTAACTCATTAGCAGCAAATTCTATAAATTGACGTACAGAATACTGAATCCCCGTTGCAATAACAAAATCTTCCGGCTTTTCTTGTTGTAACATCATCCACTGCATCCTTACATAATCTTTAGCATGCCCCAATCTCTCAAGGAGTCTAAATTTCCCAAAAGAGACAATGTTCTAGTCCTTGCGCAATATTTGCTAAACCTCTTGTTATTTTACGGGTAACAAATGTCTCTCCCTACGAGGTGATTCATGATTAAATAGGATTCCATTGCAGGCATACATACCGTATGCTTCTCTGTAATTTACAGTTATCCAATAGGCATATAGTTTAGCAACAGCATAGGGTGAGCGCGGATAAAATGGTGTTGTTTCTTTCTGAGGTATTTCCTGTACTAACCCATATAGTTCGGAAGTGGAAGCTTGATAGAATCGAGTTTCCTTTTCTAGCCCCAAAAACGTAATGCTTCTAAAATACGTAGTGTACCCAATGCATCGACATCTGCAGTATATTCTGGCGATTCAAATGATACAGCCACATGACTCATAGCACCTAAATTATAGACCTCGTCTGGCTTGATCTCCGCGAGAAGTCTTGTCAAATTGGATGTATCGGACAAATCCCCATAGTGCAAGAAAAACGTGAATCCGATTCATGTGGATCATGATATATATGATCAACACGTTCAGTATTGAATAAAGAGGACCTTCGTTTAATACCATGAACAGTATATCCCTTATCAAGGAGTAATTCTGCCAAATACGAACCGTCCTGTCCTGTAACGCCAGTAATCAATGCAACTTTTGACATACAATTTTCCTCACCTATAAATTTCTTTTACGAATAACTGAACAAGGGTTACCATAGCATATTGTTTCTTCAGGTAAATTTTGAATACTGAACTTCGGGCTCCTATAATACAACCATTTCCAATACTAATTCCAGGAGCAACAAAAATATCTGTAGCAAGCCAACAACTATCCCTATAACGATTGGTAAAGAAAAATATCAAATGTCTTTTACCGTAATCATGACCGCCAGTACATAAGTATGACCTTTGCGATATAATAGTATTTGAACCTATTGTTATCTGGCCTAAAGTATATAGCTCTACATTATCTCCAATCCATGAGTAATCTCCAACTTTTAATTTCCATGGATAAGTTATTTTTACTGAAGGTCTAATAATTACATTTCGCCCAATTTTTGCACCAAAACTCTAAGAATATAAATTCTCCATTTATAGAAAACCTGTGGTGAACATGCAAACAATGTTGATTGAACAAACCACCATAATTGCACAGCAAATATATTGCGCCCTCTAAAATTTTTAGGCATTCTAAAATTTTTCAATTCAAACATTTTAAATTCCTTGAGCAAAAGATTTAAAAATTTCAAATTGATAATTTGATATCTTTTAAAATTATTAATTCTTTGCTGCTTAGAAATGGGCATAAGTCTATCTGATTTTGTTATAGCATGTATTTCGTCGACTACAAAATTCGCAAAATTACTAATGTTATCATTACTTAACGGGTATGAGATTCCATTAAGTGAGAATATCATTTCTTTCATACAACCGACTTCGCTGCCGACAATTATAACGCCCAATTGAGCAGCTTCGTAAACGACCAAAGGTTCAGCTTCATTTTATATTTTGATGGAAAAACTAAAAGTCCAATTTTTCAAGAAAATTGGTTTTGGCATCCCCATAAATAGGGCCTAGATATTGGATATTTGAGTGTTGAGTCATATCTAATACGATTTTTTAGAAAACTCGTCAGAAAATGGACCTGCAATGATGGCGCTGAACGGTATATTTCTATCTCGTATCGTTTGACACACTCTCGAAAATACATCTATACCTTTATCGATTGATATATTCGCTAAATATCCTATAGTAATAACATTACTGTTATGATCAGCAGATTTATCAGAGTATAATTCTATATTCTGCTCTTGAAAAAACAGAGTTAGAAAGTACTCCTACTTTCGCTGGAGAAATCGAGTATACCAGTAGAAGTAGATCTTTCATTTTTCGCCTAAAACTATGTGATAGGCTTTGTTCTCTGTTATAGCGCAAATATTGGCAAATAAGTTAGACTTTTATTTAGGTATGCAAAAGAATGATGATGAATGAAAATCGAACAATTAAATTTTGCGCATATAAAGAGATAAATAAAATCAAAAATTGCCCTTTCCCACCATTGATAGCTCGATAAATTTTTCTATCATTTGTTGAAATCAATACTGAAAATAATTGTAATATCACCTTTAAAGAATGTAATAATTTAATAAAAATCCAAAATTTTGAATTAAACAGTTTATGAAATTTTTGGGCTGGTATCTATAAGTTTAGATTTTGATCCATCCAAAGAATAAATATCATACATAGCTTTATTGATATTAGACATGCCGTGCACCGGTGGGGCATATCAACTAAGAAAATCATGAATTTTCCTCAAGTATTTTCAATATTTGACTACCCATAGAATCAGTAGTTAATTTTACAAAGGTAGTTAGTGCACCATTGGCTAAATTATTACGTAATCCACGGTCTAATGACAACTTTACTATTTTATCTGAAAGGTCCTGGGCGTCATTACGCGAAAACAACAATCCATTAACGCCATCCTCTACGTAGCTGGGTTCAGGTCCCATATGTTTATGAAAGTTTGAGTGGACAATAACTGGAAGTCCTAACGCCATATAGTGAACAACGGAAAGACCAGCGTCACCCCGTATGAACCTAACAAAGAATTTGAAAAATCCTTTTAATTAATTGATCTTCGTAAATAGTTCCATGGAAAATTGCGAAGGGTATTTTCTTTTCAAGTGTTCAATATAACTTTGATCACCTCCGCCAATTATATCTATTTTAAGATTTTTACTTTATTAGAAGCTAGATTTATAGCGTCTAATAGAATCTCTAGGCCATTTCCTGGCCGTAATCGTCCTATAAAGGCTATGCTATCATTAGGCGATTTATTTATATTTACTACTGGTTCCAAATATAAAAATTATCTATGTTTTTATTTTCTTATGTAGAAATTTAGGCATTTTATCTTTTAAAGACTCTGCGCAAAATTTATTATAACAAATATAACCATCGCAGATCATCAAGCTGCTGATGTAGATTATCTTTGCAGTAATCCTTTTTTTATACCCACCTTGCCCATGCAAATAAAGCTTAAATTTATAAAATATTTTTGACATCAGCAAAATTTGCAAAGATGAATATTTGAAGTCACCGAAATGAATCACAGTTATATTATTCTTTAATATATATTTCCAGTCTATGCCTTTAAAATGAATCATTCCCAAACGGTTTTCTTGATTGAATCTTTTGATGGCAAAATTCGTTTCACCTGACTCCTGAAAATTTTTGGTGTATATCCACAATAGACAGTGAAATTTTCTATTTTTTACTAATGTCTTCAAAAATGCTTCTCGGTATGATGTCATATACGGTTGAAAAAATCACTTTCATACATGGAGTCCTAATTAAATTGAAAACGTCTAATTTTTTTGTTTCCTTTTTCCAAGTACTTATCCATTAAACACATGAGTGCTAAAATATATATAAACCATTCGACCGATCGAAGATTGTATTGAAAAATCAATACACAACTCATGCTAAATATACAAATAGCTAGCAATCTTAATGTGTTATTTGTCATTAAATCTATTTTTAGCGATAAACCCAATAAAACAAAAGAATAAACAAAATGCAAAATTGAAACCCTCAACAATTCTGATGCAGCCCCATTGGTCTATAAACATCAACGCGCCACAAGGTATAATCAGGAATTGAAGGCCAAAAACGATGGTAAAGGAGTAATCGCATAAATCAGATCATATAAATGGTATATACCTGCCCCGGTCTGCACGACATAAGAAAATTGTAAAATAGAAAATGCCGTAAAATAAGATAACACAGACACTATAGCAGAATAAAATTATCTCCAACGGAGGACATAATCGAAAAAATACTTCAGTATCCAATCTATTATTGTAGGCTCGCGCTACCATTGCAATCACAAAATAAAATAATGTTAGGGACGTAAAAAAGCATTTGAAAATATTTTTATTCATCAAAGTTAAAAGTAGCATTCCTGCAAGACTAAGAATTCCAGCACGACTCGCGTCGACCCATGAAAATAAAAAGCCTATTACAATGCATATGATTATTGCAAAAGTTTTTAATAAATTTTACTTAAAAACTATTGGCATTATAGCTTGAAGAAGCAGCAATATACTTGTTATTTTATCACTTAATGGCCTGTAATGAAGATAACGAAAATCATCTGCATCATTTAGTGCATTTAGAAGTTTCAAAGAGATATATAGAACAATAATTATTTGTAATAACATAAATAACAATATTATTGTAGGGGTAATTTTAAATTTAAACCTTTTTAATTTAACGTTAGCACCTAAGTCATTTACAATTTGAGATTTTATTTTTTCCTTTTTCTACCATATCCAATTATAAAAGAAAGACCCGCTATCAATATATATAACAATGGTTCTGTTAGATCATGAGTGTCAAATTCATATTCATAGTTGTATGGTATTTCAATTAACTTTGTAGCAACAGCAAAGTATGCTATTACTGACGAAATTATAATATAAATTAGAAATATTTTTTTGACATATATATCCTTTATATGGATAAATATTCATATTTTATCCAATCGAAAAGTATCTTTGTGACATAATCACGAATATCTCTGGTAATTTTTCTTTTATCTGAGAGATAAAATTTTTCAATAATATCATCTAATTGAAAATCTTTATTATGTTTTATTTTTTATCAAAGAAATATTTAAAACCAGTAATCTTTTGTGCAGGCATATGAAGAATAAATATACTTGAATCTTTCTCTTTTGCGTTCCAGTATTTCGGTGTATTCCAAATTCTTTTAATATAGTCCTCTCGTACTAGAAAAATCAAATTTAATCTTTCATATATTATGCTTAAAAATGTGCTTCTTCGTTTAATTTAGTCTCTTTTTTTCATATAACTTAAAATTGCATTCCCATAAAATTTAAATTCCTTCAATATATTGCTTATCATATCTGCTCTTAACCCTATGAACTCACCGCCAAAATAATCAATTATTTTATTTTCATTATATATTTCATTATAAATATCACACATTTGTTTTTAGTAATCCCGTTAATAACATGATTATCGGGATATCTACAAGAATAAACTAAAACCCCTATTTTTAAATCTCTAAATATGGGATCTAAGTTTTTGTTATGATACAGTCTGAATCTAATATTAATATACAATCATCTTTATCAAATCCTTTTGTTTCTAGATCATATAAAATATCAAAAATATAAAACTGATTTCTCCATGATCCAAACCAATCAGGTGGCGTCTTAAAAGTAAGATTTTGCTTGATCACTTCTATTTTATTTTCTTTAAAGAAAATTGAAAAATCGAAACCATCAATAATTGGTAAACTTTGCAAATTTGTATAAAAACATATCTTCTATTTTTGTTTTCTTTTATGCAACTATAATAAAACACGCAATACATCGCCAGTATGTATTCTGGAATTTGCTGCTTTTAGAATCAGCCCCACCTGAGGATATTTACTATATACTTCATCATTTTCCACATAGAACCAGCTTATAATATAATCCATTATTTGCCCCTAATTGTTTTGAATGCCTTTTAAATTTTCATGATCATGTTTTAATAATTTGAACGCATTTAGTGGCAATAACCAAAAGGATGTTAACAAATTGACCATGATTAGCCCTAGCAGTAAATAGGATAATGGAAAAGCATGGTTAAAATTTAAAAGTATAAATGCATATAAGAATCCAATAAATGCCTCTAACATTAATATTTTAGCTAATTGATAGAAAGCACCTAATCCCATCATAATCACAGTTGTCGCTTGAACAAGACAAATCAATAAAAACTGTACACCGATTAAAAACAGCTTGATAAACCTAGCTTATAAACACCTGAAGTCCAAAGAGAAAATATCTTGGTGCCAAATAAGCTAATGAAAAATAAAACACTTAGTCCATATAATAAGTAAAATAAATAAAGTTTCTTATATATTTGCTTAACCCAAAATGTTTGTTTTCAGTCAACGCAGTTTTAATATAGGCCACATTGGCTGACTAATCATAGTTAGCACACTGCCTAATAATGCGTAAGCACGAAATATTAGGCTAACCTCTCCCGATACGGTGCTTCCAACCTTTTCAAGGCATAGTATAACGATCGCCTGCTGTGAAATTAATACTGACATTTGCATAAATAAAACGATCCACTATTTCTGATAAATTCCTTTATAAACTGACTACCTAAGATGGCGAATTTCATCCCCACTCTTTTAATTACTAATCCAGAGTTAAAAGCTTACTAAGCACAATCCCGCTCTGGCTCACTAAAAATACAACTGCTACAACTTTATGATCAAAATATAACCAAGCTAAGTATATTGCGAGCATATTTATACAATTCGCAAATGCAAAATTAATATTATTAATATGCTGACGTTGTTGCCCTTGATTGATGGCATCACCAATCGAAAGGATTATACTTAAGGAAAACACGACATATGCGCACCAAAATAATGCTGAATTATCTTCTGAAAAATGATTGAATGTGGAGCTAAAAAGGTTGTAAAACAATAAATACAAGGCTCATCGCCAGAAATATAACCGCCAAAATTAGTGATGCCATAAAGTAGGCATTTGGTAACTCCGAACTACGCCGATTATCAGCTGCTAAGCTAATGATCGTTGGTGCAATTCCCAAAGACAACAATGATAGCCATGTTGAAAACCCAGTATAAGCTAGGAATAAGCCGAAATCTGATTTTCCTAACATATGGACTATGATTGGGATTGATACGACCTGAAATGTCACTCCTGAAATCTTTGAAAAAGAGAGCTTATAATTGCAAGTCCGAGAACTTTTCTAGTATTTACCATTTTTTACACTTACAGTAATATTACTTAAAAGAAAAGTGCTACACCAACCTTTGACCTTATTACGATTTATATGAATATGGTTCATATGTATAACCGTAGCTATAATATGCAGCAGCACGTCTGACAATTGCATTAAGAATCACTCCTTTTACTTCAATACCACTTTGCATAAATCTATTTGCACTTATCTCAACTTCTTTAACCGTATTTTTTCAAACCTAGCAACCAACAATACAGAACCACTTTGTTGACCAATTATTGCAGCATCAGTAACGGCTAAAATTGGTGGAGTGTCAATCAGGACAATATCGTATTTTCCCCAGCCCATATTAATAATTCTGATAATTTTTTGCAATAAAAGTTCTGCAGGATTTGGTGGTATTTGCCCCTTGGAATAAAATCTAGGTTTTCAACACCTGTCTGCTTCAATGAGTTTTCGAAATCAATTTTTCCTACAAGTATGTCAGAAAGTCCATTTTCCCATGTTGTCCCCATAATAGCATGACTGTAGCCCTTTCGCATATCCGCATCAATTACTAATACTTTTGTCCACCTTGGGCAAGAACTGCCGCCAGATTCATACTCACAAATGTCTTACCTGTTTCAGGACTTGCCCCAGAAATTACCAAAACATTATTTTTGCTTCTAGCATGGCAAAGTGAAGACTTGTGCGTAGACTGCGAATAGCTTCTATGGCAAGATCTGCTGGATTACCTGTTGCTAATAATACATCTGAATCAATATTTTTGATCTTCCTCTACTTTTTCATGCAATAATCTATTTTATTTAGTTGCCACTCTGATAATGGAATACTTGCATAAACACTGAGACCTACTCTTTCAAGATCTTCAGGTCGTTCGATAGCCTGCCTGAACATAGTTTTCACGATGACATATATAGATGACAATAAAAACCAAATATGAAACTTCCAACAGTTATTAAAAGCTTTTGTGGCTTAATTGGCTTATCGAATGTGATAGCATGATCTACTATTCTTACATTACCCACTGTACTTGCTTTATTAATGCTCAATTCTTGTTGTTTATTGAGCAATTGCATATATACTTGCTGACCAGCTTGAACATCTCTTGTTAAGCGCAATATTTCTTGTTGTGTCTCTGGCATTGCGTTTACTTTTTGTTTAGACTCGCTTTCTCATCTTCAAGAGTTTTCTCTTTTCTAATAAAGCTCTATAAGCTGGATGTTCTTTTGTATATAGTTTCGAAATTTCAGCTTCACGGAATGTTAACTCATTAAGTTGTGCATCAACGGCAACCATAGTATCTAGTACTGATTTTGCCTCAAGTGTTAAATCAACAGAGTCTCTTTGTTGGCGATAAGTATTGAGCTTACTCTCAGCCTGATCGAGATTACTTTTAATATTAGGTAATTGTTGCTCTAAGAATGCTAGACTCTTCGCAGCTTCTTCTGATTTACGTTCTACATTCTGTTCTAGATAATTATTACTGATGCTATCAAGAATTTTTGAGTCAGCATTCTATTCTGACCAGTTAAAGTAAGCGATAGTATACCTGTGTCTTTTCCTTTATCGACAATATCTAAATCATCATATAAATCGTTATACGTATCAATCACTGCATTCTTTCTGATGACAAAAGAGTCACCTTGTTTTCCTTTAATATCACTAATTAATATACTGACATTTTTTGCACTACTCTCTCACCAACGCTCCCGACCAAGATCTCATCGCCGTTATAACTTAACCTAAATTTTTATTAGTTAATATATCCAGAGTGAGATCTTTTCCTAAAAGTTCTGGAGGTACGAAAATACTTGAAAGAGCAATCTCTTGATCATTGCTGTGCCCTCTTAGGGCAGCTATTCCCTTTCAATAATAGGAAAATATTTAGGTTCGGCATAATCATCTAATTGAAGATCATCAATTGTTTTACCTAGAACCATTCTAGAGCGTATAAGCTCTATTTCTGTAGCTGATATGGGTTGGGATGAAGGAAGAAAACGAGTAATATCATTTATCAGCGCATTACCTGTATTTTGTTCAACTTGAATAAGTGCAGTAGCGCGATAAACTGGTGTTGCCAGTAATGCATAAACAACACCTAACACAGTAATAAAACTTGTGCACGCTATAATAAGCCATCGATTATCAACAAGAGCACCTAATAAGCGTTTAAAATCGACATCATCTTGTTTGTCTTGTTCTGACGAAATTCTATTATTTCCAGTCATTATCATACCTAATTATTGGCTTAGAATCTTGGCCCATTTCAAAGCATTTATATCCAGAGCCTTATGAACATACTCAAAAGCTTCTATGCTTTTCTTATAAGGATCGGAAATTTCGAGTTTTTCAGACCAATGCCCAAACAACATAATTTTCCCTCTAACTTCGGGAACCATATCACAGATAATAACAATTTGTTTTTTCCATTACCAAGATAAGGTCGTTAGATAAACATAAATCTTTATTTATCTGTTTAGCTTTATGCCCATCGAGAGAAAGTCCATTTCGTTTTGCGACGCTAACTGAATTAACATCCGCCGGGTGATCAATTAATGCATTAACGCCAGCAGATATGATCTCCTTTGAAGGTAAGTATCTTCTGAGTAGACGCTCTCCTACAGGCGAACGACATATATTTCCTACACAAACAACTAATATTGAATCAAACATTGTCAATTCAAATCCTGTATATTCTTTCCGGCCTGGGAAATATCATAAATTCCTGCGATGGTTGGGATTAGCTGACTAATAACACGATTCCATCTTGCAATTGGTGCCGCCGTGACATAAACAACATCATATGGCTGTAGCTGGAATTCCGTCCCCATGACTAAGGCAGTAGCATCAGAAGCATCCAATTGATAAATATTAGCTATTTTCCCACCTTTAGGCCCGTGTATTGGTCGAATGACGAAGATACCTTTCGCGTTAGAAACTGACTGATCCACACCTCTGCATTTCCCAATGCCTCTGTCAATGTCATACCGGAACGATCCATCTTAAGTGTGGCTTGCTTTGTGACTTCCCCATAACAAAACCTTGAGTTCATCATTGCGCGGTATGAAAAGAATATCTCCAGGGTATAATAGATGGTTCTGAGTTAAATCGCCATTCTGCATTAACGCCTGTAAAGACAATCGCTGGTCTTTACCATTGTGCGTTAGTACGATATTTCTCCAGTCCGCAAATTCTGTAATGCCCCTGCATTATTTATTGCATCAAGTACTGTTAATGGGACATTAGTTATAGCTTGCTGACCCGATTTTGTCACCTCACCTGTAACATAAGCCTTTTGCGATCTAAATGCTGCGATACTTACATCGACTTGGGGACTTTCGATATACTGAGCTATACGATTAGTGATTTCATCACGAATTTCTGCAACAGTGCGTCCAACTACTTTTACTTTACCGATATAAGGATAAAAATAGTACCATCTGCATTAACCCAGTTCCCTGCATCACTGGCGCTGCGATAGGTCCCAGCAGGCGTAGTCAGTTCCGGGTGATCATATACTGTTATGGTCAATATATCACCCACACCAACGCGGTATTCATATCGTTGTAGATCTTGATCAAGAGTTAAATTTGTTTGTGAAATTAGCGGCTTAGGCCGCATTTCCTCAACTAATTTTGGCGTTAATGGATACACATTCACAAATTGACTGATATCAATATTGGAATCATCCTGTTTTATTACCGTTTTATCATTTGTAGACAAATGCATACCGGGTACAACCGTACAACCACTGATCAAAGAAATAGACACCAAAAGCGGCATCAACTTAAGTTTTGTTGTCATCATTGAGTTATCGTCACTCTCGTTGTTGCTCGGCTAAAAAGCGTATCCATGTCTTTGATACCGCCTTCCGAAAGGGGGTTAATGCCAAAAGGTCCCAAAACATCGCGCTATGTGTCCAGGTACGTCGGTTGCAAGGGTTGTTCCGTGTCATCGCCTCACATCTCTTAAGAAGGTCATCCACTGTAAAGATACAACTACTTGAGCAAATATAGCTGAAAAATACAACTATAGAACTTATCATTATGATCCTGTTTGATCTGGCGCTCAAGCACGTCAGCGCTTGGCGGAAGTATTATCGGTAGGAAGGAAAGAAGCTTTAGTTATGGATTGACTTTGTCCGGCCTTCACTGCGATTGCGACATAACTTAATGAGGACGGTTCAGCGCAATCACTCAAACACCGATTATAATTTTATAAGCCACTGAAGCGGCTTTGCTGTGATGTGCAACACATCATGCAGGCGTGCCAAAAATGAGTAAACATGTTCTGATTTTGCAGCAAACCGTAACGGCTTTGTTGATTTCAGTGCGCGTCAATGATGCCGAGACACGCTACCGCCCTTGGCTTGCAGCTACCAATGCGCACTCATCATTTCTCAAAAACTGCCTATCGTTGTTGCTTTGCTTCAGGCGCTATCGCCCGAACAGTGTTAGCTTTGTCACAAATCCATTCGGCCTTAGCATTTTTTATTCAAAAAACACTATTGGCACAACATATGCCTCATCATTGTTATACTAATTATTAATTATCTCTTTACAAGGTTTCCATGTCCACTGCCCTGAGTTTTAGGAATAAGACTACCCGTTTCGGTAGAAGCGA
The DNA here is from genome assembly GCF_016865525.2 of Sodalis ligni. Lineage (NCBI taxonomy): Bacteria > Pseudomonadati > Pseudomonadota > Gammaproteobacteria > Enterobacterales > Bruguierivoracaceae > Sodalis > Sodalis ligni. Next base: position 3,974,322 of record NZ_CP075169.1, read on the forward strand.
CCGATGCAGAAGGGTGTTTTACTTACTAAAAATGGACATTTATTGCTGGATCTCCTTGAGAAATAACAAAAACTTATTACATAGCCTCTTTTGGCCTGTTAAAGCTGCATGGCATAAGGTTTTTTTTAAATCAAGTTCAGAATAATTAATATACAAACCATTCATTAAGATTTACTTGTAGCCAGTTACAAATCAACAAATGAACTTAATTATTTTGTCATTTGTCTTTCATGGTGTTCGAAATCGATTAAAAATTGCTCATTTTTTGATTAAGCAATTATTGAGTTTTCTTAGGTTAACTCCCATCATTCCCTTCTGAACTGCTAATACATAAGGTAAAACGCCGATTATGGAATGGATCGCCGATCCGACAATCTGGGCCGGTCTGGCAACGCTGATAGTGCTGGAGCTGGTGTTGGGCATCGACAATCTGGTGTTTATAGCCATTCTGGCGGAGAAGCTGCCGGCGGGTCAGCGCGATCGCGCCAGGCTAGTGGGATTGGCCCTGGCGCTGGTGATGCGTTTATTGCTGTTGGCGTCCATGTCGTGGCTGGTCTCCCTGACATCCCCCCTGTTTACCGCCCTGGGGCACCCCTTTAGCCCGCGTGACCTGATCATGCTGGCCGGAGGTATCTTTCTGATCTTCAAAGCCACCATGGAGCTCAATGACCGGCTTGAGGGCAGTGACGATGAATCGGAATCGGAACGCAAAGGAGCGCGGTTCTGGCCGGTGGTGGTGCAGATCGTTATTCTGGATGCGGTGTTTTCCCTGGATTCGGTGATTACCGCCGTGGGCATGGTGGATCATCTGGCGGTAATGATGGTGGCGGTGGTGGTGGCCATCGGCGTGATGATGCTGGCCAGCAAGGCCCTGACCCGCTTTATCAATGCTCATCCCACCATTGTTATCCTCTGTTTGAGCTTTTTGCTGATGATTGGCTTTAGCCTGGTGGCGGACGGCTTCGGTTACTCTATTCCGAAGGGTTATCTGTATGCCGCCATCGGATTCTCCATCGGGATTGAATGTCTTAATCAGCTGGCGCAGTTCAACCGGCGGCGCTTTTTATCTTCCTCGGTGCCGTTGCGCAAGCGCACCGCCGAGGCGGTGTTGCGTATGCTGAACGGTAAGCACGAGGAGGCGGAGCTGGATGCCCAGTCCTCGTCGTTAATCGCCGACAACGAGGGAGAAGGCCAGGAGGTCTTCAACGAGCAGGAGCGGCGCATGATTGAGCGGGTGCTGGGCATGGCCCAGCGCGCCGTCAGCAGCGTAATGACTTCTCGACATGATATCGAGCATATCGATTTACGCGATCCGTCGGATAAAATCGTTTCCTTGCTGGAAAACAACCAGCACACCCGGCTGGTGATTACCGAGGATTCAGCCTCCAATGAGCCGCTGGGGGTGGTGCATGTGATTGATTTGTTGACCCAGCAGCTGCGTCAAGAGCCGTTGGATATCCGCTCGCTTATTCGCCAGCCGCTGGTGTTTCATGAGCAGTTGTCGCTGTTGCTGGCCCTTGAGCAGTTCCGCGAGGCCCATACCCATTTTGCGTTTATCGTCGACGAATTCGGTTCGGTGGAGGGGATTATTACCCTGAGCGATATCATGGAGACCATTGCCGGTAATTTGCCGCTGGAGAATGAAGAGATGGATCCGCGCCATGATATACAGCAGCACGACGACGGTACGCTGATTGTCAACGGTTACCTGCCGCTGGAGGATTTGGCGGGGTATATCGATATTTCACTGGCCGAACGGCGGGAGTATCACACTCTGGCAGGATTATTGATGGAGCATAGCCAAACCATCCCCAGGTGGGGACCGGATTGCTATCGATAATTACCTGTTCGACATTCTGGAGGTAGAGAGTCACCGGATTCTGAAAGTGCTGATTTCCCAGGTCTCCCTACGGCAGGATAGTTGACACCCCATACTGAAAATCTTAATCAAGGCAACGTAACCTGTTATGAAATGTTATTCGCCGGAGTGTAAGGCCGCTGAATTCCGGCGCACATAGCAGATCAATCGTAATCCCCGACAATTCCGCCCTTAAATTTTATTAATAATATTAGAAACGATAATCTCAGCATGGTTTTAAATATCATTGAAATAAGAGTCGGAATATGATATCAATGATTTTATCAAGAAATCAAATACAAAGATTGATTATAAAATGCGTGATTACATTTCTATAACATGGGCACTTTTATCTGCATCATTTACCATAATATCAATGGCCGGCATTGGAGTATTTTTATCTCAAAACTTTCAATTAAAAAATGTCAGATTTAGAATTATTTATATCGGCAATTTTAATTGGAATGGCTTTTCATTTTATATAATGTTTTGGCATCATTAAAAATTTTTAAGTATGATTTGGTGTTTTATTTAAAAATTTTAGGCTTGATAATTTTTTCAGATTCTTTATCAAAAATGTTTATGAGATAAAAATTAAGGCGCGTGATAATCATTTTTGATTTTATCATTTTTGTTTTATTTTTATTTTTACTTTAAGTACAATTAGCAATGTGCTTATACATAGTGATGCATACAAGTATAATTTGGCTTTTCCTTGGTTAATGTCTGTAACAGGTCATTTAGTCGATAATGATACTTTCTTCCACAATGGTACATATATTCCATTTGATATATTATATCTTAGCGTAGCAGACTTAAGAGTTCTGCTTTATCGACCTGATTTAATCGATAAATTAAAACTCTTTGACTCCAATGCCGCTTTTTACTTCCATTATCAATCTATATGTTATCAAGACGACTTGAAATTTCGAAAAACGCTTCTCTTTTGGCTGCTTTTTCAATCCTAACAATAGGAAGTATTACCAATTGGGGAAATATAAAAATGATATTTTCTCATCGGCAATTGGAGTTTCATCTATATGTTTCATACTAATCGCCAGTAAAACAAAAGATTATAAAATTCTTTTTAGCTTCATTTATTTCTGGCTGGGCTGTAAGCGTAAAATTGACTAATGCCGTAATTTTAACTCTACCGTTTATTTACTTATATTTAAGTGGCGTTTTTAGTAAAAGGCATGTATTGATCAGTATATCCATAGGTCTTTTACCATTGATTCCTTGGATGTTATATTCATATCATGGAACAGGGAGTCTGATTGCACCTGAGTTTATAAAACTTTCTCCAGAAATGACCTACTGGTGGGGTGTCCGTGATGCTAATGGCCTGCCACATGGCATTATTACAGCTATAAAATATTTCGTGCCAATATTGATTGGTTCTTATAAAATATCGGGAAACGATAGCATTGGTATTTTTGTTTAATATCCATATTTGTATCTTTTATATACATCCTGCGGATTTTATATTTAAAAGAATTCAATATAAACTCGATTATTTTAATGTCAGTGATGTTATGGTTTTTATATTTTATATGATGAGATACGATAACAGATTTCTTTCTCGATATATGATAGCATCATTTGTGATATTTATAATATATGCAATCTATTTTCTAGAGTATTTATCAGGAGAATATAGCAAGTTGTTAGCGCTTTTTTATGGGTATCCGTCGCTTATTTCTCTTCCAACCAAGATAATATTGGGCGATTAAATGATATTGCTAAAATTCTAAATATCAGCAGAATGCAAGAACAAAAATCTCTGCACTTGACAAATATGAAGAACCCTATAAATATCTAAATACAATAAGAAAAAGGAGAAGCAGTTGCTATCAATGATCATACGGTATTATTTGTTACTCCCCATTTTATAACCTAAACCCGCTCCATGCCTTCAAATTGAATCTATATCGCATGAGTCATGCATGAAATCAAAGAATATATTGAACAGCAAAACATAAAATATTTAATTTTCAAAAAATACATTCTTGGGGCTATGAAAATATAAATGATTACATTATGAAATGTACTGAGTTGGTAAAACCCTTTGATAATGGCAATTTAAATTTACTAAGCGTAAAAGAAAACTGTAACGTTTAAACGGTACGACGCTGAGATATGCATTTAGCACTGCGGAGTACAGAAATAAAATCTATCGCTGGCCTAAAAGAGATTTTCAGCGTAAATGGGCGGCTCCGCTAATCAGCCTCTAATGGATAGATGACACCCCATCGAATGCTCTAATTGAGCGAGCGCGGGGTCACGGTATGAATCCATTTCACCAGACCGAAAAGCCTATGTACTGTAACCGGCTTGCAATGCCACGTTGCCAATCGAGATAGAGCGGGTAATAGCCCATGGACCGGCACGTTAGAACGGTTAGACGGTCCGATCCGGTCTTGTATTCAATCCATGGGTTCCCCGTTGCACATGCAGCTGTTATAACTTCTCCAGCAGCTTTTGGACATTTTTGTTTTGCGGGTGGTTCTGGTTTTTCTGCGCCCAGTCGTTGAGGCGGCGCTTCACTTCATCCTCAAGCTGTTTGCGGATCAGCTGATCCACATGCAGCTGATAGCTAAGAGCATCCCAGGGGCCGTAGACGCGCAGCGGGATTGGGGTGGCCACCAGGGCCGCTACCGTTTGCGGATCGCCCTGCCAGCCTTGCAGCACCCTGATATTCAGGTTCACGTCGCACTGCCGTCCCGGCAGATTGAGCGTCCCGTTGCCGCTGAGGGCCACTAAGTCGGATTCACCCGCCAGGTTGTCCAATTGCAGGCTGCCGTGGTTTAAGGTGGCCTGAGCAGTCAGCTGTTTCACTTCAGAGTAGTTTTCCGTGCGTTGCTCCGCGCTGACGCTGCTGTTGCTGCGCGCTACCGCCCGCTGAATCAGCTGCTGGATATTCAATCCTTCCAGTCGGGCATTATCCAGGGCCATCCGGCCGGAGCCCTGCCAGTTCTGCGCAAAATCATCGGCGGTGAGCGATCGGCCGGTGATTTGCCCCTCCACCGACAGCAGGCCGGTAAGGGTTTGCGGCAATGCGAAGGCCTGCATCAACGGTCCGAGGGCCACCCGTTTGATATCGGGATGTAACTCGAATGTGGGCTGCGGTCCGGTGACATCGACGGTACCCGGCAGGCTGAACTCCCCTTCCCCCAGCTTGCCGCTCAGGGTGTTGAGCGCCAAGTGGCCGTGGCGATTGTCCGCCTGGGTTTTGAAGCCGGTGATATTCAAACCGTGATAGATGACCTGATCCGCCGTCAGGTTTAGCTGGCCGTTGAAGGCGTTGAGGAATGACGGATTATGGACCTCCATGGCGGAGACGATGATCGGCCTGCCGTTGCTTTGGTGGGCCGCGGACTGGCCGTTATTATCGGCGGGGTTGTCCGGGGTAAAGCCCATCAGATTGTCCAGATTGAGATGCTGCGCGTTTAAATCCAGCTGATAGACCGGCACCGCATCCATCTTGGCGCTGGCCTGGCCCGAGAGGTGGCTGTCATTGGCGCTGAGGGTCAGATTGCTGATTTCCAGCGTCTGGTTGGTGCGGGAATAGTCAGCGCTGAGTTTGCCTTCGCCCTTGATGCCGTCCGCCGGCAGTCCGGAACCGTGCAGTTGGTAGTTAACGCTGTCGAGGCGGGCAGTCATCTGGCGCGGATAATGGTTTAAATCCACATTGCCTTTCAGGGACACCGTCAAATCCCGCTGGTCGCGGTTGATGCGGCTGGAAAAGGTGATGTCGGCCTGCCGGGTGGCGTTTTGCTCTACATCCAGGTTTAAATCCCGCAGGTTGATCTGCTCGTTGGGCTGCCGCTGCCAGATCATCAGGCTGTCGGTGAGTTTCAGGCTGGCGATGTCATAAGACCAGCCCGGCTGAGTCACCGGGTTCGGGGTGTCGGCCGGCTCGATAGGGGCGTTTTCCGGCCGGCGGGCGGCGCTGTCGGGAGTGAGGGTAATTACTGCCCCTTTCAGCATGACCTGCTTGATGGCGAGCTGATGGGACAACAGCGGCCAAAGCTCGACGTCGAGGCGCATATTCTCCGCGCTCACCACCGCTACGCCGGCGCCGGGCGCGGTCAGCGTCATATGTCCGGCCAGGATGCTGAGCTGCGGCCAGACATGCCAGCGCAGATCGCCGTCCAGGGCCAAGGTATAGCCGCTGCGCTGTTTAACCTTGCTGACCATATAGTGACGGAAATCGTTGGGGTTGATCAGCATCACCAGCGCGGTGATACCGACAACCAGAACCGCCAGCAGTATGACCAGCGTAGTCAGTAATCTTTTCATGAAATCCCCATCAGTTGTCTTTGCCCTAACCCTGCGTCCGGCGGGGTTAATCCTTATCGATACGGCTGGCAACGGCTCCCTGTTGATTGCGGTATTTGGCGTCTTCGCGGCGATTGTACGGACGCGCCGCCGGACCGCTTAAGGGCTCGAAGCTCAGCGCCCCAATCAACATCCCGGGGCGCAAAGCCAGTGGTAGCTTTCCTGAATTATAGAACTCCAGCACGATTCTACCCTGCCAGCCGGGATCGATGCGATGGGCGGTGACATGCACCATCAAACCGAGCCGGGCCAGGGACGAGCGGCCGTCCAGCCAGCCCACCAGGTTATCCGGCAGCGTGACGGATTCCAGGGTGACCGCCAGGGCCAGTTCGGCGGGGTGCAGATAAAACGCGCCCCCTTCGGGCAGGACGATTTCATCGCTCATCACCAGATCCAGCGCCGCGGTCACTTCATCCTTGGGGCCGCTCAGGTCGATAAAAGCCGCATTGTGTCCCTGAAATACCCTGAACTGATTGCCGAGCCGAACATCCACCGTAGCGCCGCTAATGCGCTCCAGGGGAGGACGGGGGCTGATTACCAGCCGGCCGTCGTCCAGCCAGGCTTCTATGTCACGATCGCACAGTCTCATCGCGGGTTTCTCCGTAAGACGCTAAAAGGGGCCGTCATCCTCGCGGGCATCCGTTGCGCGGGTGGGGCGTTTTATTCAAAAAACTGACTGATCTTGGCCTTCAGTATATCGATGGCAATACGGTTTTTACCGCCGCGTGGGACAATAATGTCCGCATATTGCTTGGAAGGCTCGATAAATTGCAAGAACATGGGGCGCACGGTCTTCTGATATTGCTCCATCACCGTATCCATGGAACGGCCGCGTTCATTGACATCGCGTTTCATGCGCCGCAGCAGGCAGATATCCAGCGGGGTATCGACAAAAATGGAAAAATTCATCTCTTCTCGTAGGCGAACATCGGTGAGCAGCAGTATCCCTTCCAGAATAATCACTTTTTTCGGCGCCAAGTGCAGGGTTTCCGGACGGCGCGTATGCTCCAGGTAGCTGTATACCGGCATTTCGATGGCCTTGCCGGCCTTGAGCATCTGCAGATGCTGGAACAGCAGATTATGATCCATGGAGCTGGGATGATCGTAGTTGGTTTTTACCCGTTCGCTCATGATCATATGGCTTTGATCTTGATAATAGCTGTCTTCGGGGATGATACCGATATGTTCGTCGCCCACCTGTTCACACAATTCGCGGTACAACGTGCTGGCAATGAGACTTTTTCCAGAGGCAGATGCGCCGGCAATGCCGATAATAACGCACTGGTGGGACTTGTCAGTCATACAATAAGTGGCCTGGTAAAAAGAGAAGGGATACGCGTTTGCGGCGCGTTTGACGCGGCAATTATATACTCTAAATAATTCGAGTTGCAGGAAGGCGGCGACACAGCGAATCTCCAGGAGCTTACTCAGGTAAGTGACTGGGGTGAGCGAGGACAAATCTGCTTTGCAGATTTGAACGCTGCTGCAGCGGCCCCAAAGGGCGAGGCTCATGATTGAGCCGAGTATTGCCAACGCACCTGCAACTTGAAGTATGACGATTATAGAGTGATGGAGAAAACGATGCCAGTGTTAGCGGCGGGTTCCCTTTATCTGGAACATCTATTTTGTGCTTTGCAGCGAGTTAAGTCACAGAATTAAGATAATTCATGCTGGAGCAAACACGCGCGCTTGCGTAAAGTATAACCATAGTTTTATTTATCCCCATACAATCAGATTGAGCGTTATTGAATGAATTGGCATTGGCTGACTTTTTTTGGCGACACCATGCTGTTGCTGCCCTGCGCGGTCATTATCGTCGCTTTGCTGCTTTGGAAGGCGGAAACCCGGCGCACCAGCCTGCAATGGCTGCTGCTGATAGGCGCGGCGGGGGCTGTCGTTATCGTGTCGAAGCTGGCCTTTTGGGGCGGGGGCATCGGCAGCCGCGCCTATGATTTTACCGGGTTCAGCGGCCATTCGGCATTATCCGCCAGCATCTGGCCGGTGCTGATCTGGATTCTGGCCAGCCGGGCGTCCCGGCGCTTTCGGTTGGCGGCGGTGGCCTGTGGTTATCTGCTGGCGCTGGCCATCGGCGTGTCGCGGGTCATTTTGCATGCCCATTCGGTGTCGGAAGTGATTGCCGGGCTGGCGCTGGGCTTTGCCATCAGCACGTCGTTTTTGCTGATGCAGTATTCCCGCGGTACCCGTATCCGTCATCTGTCGGCGGGACAACTGACGGCGGTGCTGTTATTGCCGCTGCTGCTGGTGATGCAGGGCAAAAAGGCGCCGACCCAGGATCTGCTGGAACGCATCGCATTGACCATTGCGCCGATTCATCATGTGTACACCCGGTCGGACCTGCTTAAAGGCCGGCTTGATGCGGATACGTCTCTTATTACCCCGCAATAAACCCGGCTGGCGATAGCTGAGCCCGCCGGGCTGGGTGGTTCACTAAAGTCAATCCAAAAAACTCGACTTAATCCTGCGGTTTAGGGACGGTTTTTGTATTATCGTCGGCACACGGCGACTCCTTCACCGGCGCAGGACAAATTTCGTCGAATCCGCGCAATGTTGCCTTGTCAATCGCGCCAACTTTATACATAAGGGCCATATCTTCACGTAGGGATTCAATTATCTTGCTGGTCACAATTCACCTCCTGTCGGGACAGAATGCTCGATCGAAGCTAAATGGCAAACCTGCCGAGAACCCTTCCCTGGGCGCTCGATCCACGCGATTACGGCTACCATCCATGGTAGTCTCTGACGGCATTGTTCCAAAACGCTCCGGGCGTTTTGGTCCCTGGCGCGGACGGTTTACTCTTCTATCATCCTGTCCCGCCTTGTTAATTTCAGTACGTTTGTCAGCAATCTGACGCACACAAAGGCGGGTTGTTGTTATCAGGGGACCCAAGGTTCCCTCGACACCTCCACTTCTTCTATGATTTTTACCCCATCGGCGGTACGTATCCAGCGCGGCGCCCGCAGTTCATCCGCGAAATAGCTCACCAGTTCAAACAGCAGTCCGATAATGGTTGGTTCCATATCCTGCGATACCGTCCGCTCCGTCAACAGCCGCACCAACACTTGGCAATATTCACACAGCAGATCGGATTCCGGCTCAAAGCGGGGCGACATCGACGGCGGTTCATCCACCGTGAGCCTTTCAACCAGGTGCGGCGGAATAGGATCTTCCATCGTGGACTGCAACAGGGCCAGACAGTGGGCCAGCTTGGCGCAAAGTAATTGCCGCTGCGCGGGATTGCTGCTTTCCAGCAAGATTTCGGCAAACTGCTCGCAGTGATCTGCCAGAACGGTGAAATCCGTGGTTGAACTGAGGGGGCTGGAAAATAACGCGCGATTTTGGGTGGGGATAGTAGCCATAAAGCGGCCTCCAGGGGATAATTGAAAAAATCACAGCCCTCTGTTGAGGTAAGGAAGCGATTATAAATCGCAGACAGGGCCGGATGCTGACGAAAAGACGCCGATGCGCCTTCTTGTCTTCAACGAGTAGTTTTCAGGAGACCAATCCCGACGCCTGGATTTCAGGCGCGATCAAACAATATCGTCAACGTTACTGAATCACAAGGGTTTTATTGGTGTGAAGTCCGGTTATAAGTAAAGTGCGATCCTTCTTCCATTTGGCAATAGAACGTCAATCGCCAGTTCGCCGCCCAAGGCTTTACGTAACGTTTCAGTGTGGACAGTTTAGGGTCGTTATCAACCTTTTCCATTTTCGCTATGGCAGGCTGTTTCACACCGAGAGGTGGCTAACTGGGTTTGTGACATGTTCAGTTCTTCACGAATCTTGGCGAGAGTGATTTCGCGCCGGATTTCTTCGGCCCGGGCGGCGATTCTCTCACGGCTTTCCGGGTACGCTTCGCTAACAGTTCGTCAAAGGTTGACATTGTTCATCCTCCAAAGTAGCTAGATGCGCTTTGTATTCGGCATCCGCAGCTTTAATCAGTTTCTTATAGAAACGCTTTTCATCCCGTCCCTTTTATCGCCCGCGCACAGGATAATCGCTTGTCGCCTTGTATCGAATGCGAAACACGCTCTAATGGGATGGCCGCTTACTTGTACCCTTAACTCTTTCATGTTGGCATATGAAGAGCCTTTTAATGTGTCAACCTGCGGTCGACCGAGGTTCGGACCATCCTCCTTAGGATAGAAAGAACAGCAAAAATTTCCTCTTGCACTTCATCGGGCTGTTCGTAAAACCAAGCGTCAAAACAGTCCTTGTAATGATAGTCCACACCGTATGTCCCTATACGTAGAAGTTATACGCCCATAATATAACCTACAGGTTATAAATTCAATAGGGTTGCGGTAGGAATAGCCGTTACCGGCTACCCCCCACACAGATCCGGACGTGCGCTGCTAACGCATCCGGCCGGTATTAAACGGCAAGGTGAGTTCAACAGCCGCTTACAAACAAAATATAATTTATTTGCGTTTAGATGATGAAAATTATACAAAAGTTATACATCAACAAAGGGAAGATTATGCGAATAGCCATCAAAAAATGGGGAAATAGTGCAGGTATGATCATTCCTGCTCAGGTACTTGAACAACTTCATTTACAGGTAGGACAGGAACTTTTTGCAGAAATTCGCGGCGATGAGCTGATTTTAAAATCTGGCAAACGCAAATACACGCTGGCTGAACTTATCGCAGAGTGCGACCCAGAGGCCTCTCCCGCATCGGATATGGCTATTTGGCAAGGAAGCGATCAGAAAGGTAATGAAGTATGGTAAAGCGTCCTGGGTTTCAGCGCGGAGATATTGTGATTGAGGCATTTAATCCAGTAGTAGGGCGGGAAGAACAGGGCATAGAGCGGCCCGCTCTGGTACTAAGTACAAGGGATTTTAACCGATTAGGAATGGTGCTGGTTGCGCCTATTACACAGGGCGGAAATTTCGCCCGCGAAGCAGGGTTTGCCGTGTCATTAACCGGGGCGGGGACACGAACGCAGGGCGTGGCGTTGATCAATCAAGTACGCATGTTAGATTTATCCAGCCGCGCGGCGAAAATTATCGAGAAAGCGCCGGAAGAAGTGACTGACGAAGCGTTGGCAATTTTAGATGCCATTATCAGCTGAAACATAAAATTTCGAGTTCTTGCAAATATTGGTACATTCGGCTAATTAGTAGGTCGTTGACCGAATAGGAATTGCATCTGCACTTTCATCAGCCCCCGGGCTAGAGCCAGGGATTGTGTAAAACGGTACCCGTTTGGGCAAAATCCGCTGTGTTGCGCGTCACCAGCGTCAGGGCATTCACCATGGCGGTCGCGGCGATAAGCGAGTCCGTCATGGATTTACGGTCCGGCACGTGCATTTTTGCGCAACATAACGCGACGGGCACATTAATTTCCAAGATCCGTCCGTCAAAATTCTTCATCACCGATTCTGTAAACCAAGTGCGCAATAATTTAGCGTGTTCAGGGTCTTTTCGTTCTTTTAACAGAATGCCCTTTTCAATCTCCATGATGACCAGCACTGACGTAAACATCTCATGATGTTCGATTCTTTCAGCCCATTGCCGGACTTTGCTGTCTGCCCTGGCTCCCTTGCCGATTTCCGATATCACATTGGTGTCCAAAAGATACATATTAAAATTCAGCCTTCCTTAACTGTATGTCCACTCGCTCCGTTTCGAGATCGAAAGATAGCCCTTCCGGGGGCTGGAGCGCATCCAGAATACTCTTACGATCCCCGGTTATTTTGCGGTAGTCTTCTACGGTAAGCAATACATGGGTAGTCTTGTTGCGAGATGTGATGAATACCGGGCCATGCTGCGCATCCCGCTTTGCTTTCGTAATATTTTGATTTAATTCCCGGCTTGAAATACAGGTCATTGTCATCGCAAACCCCCTCAATCAGCTTATGTTACTACGTTACTACATTTAATAATAACAGACAATATACGCGTTGCTGAGAGATCATCCGGGCAGGCGATGCGGGGACGGGACACTCGCCCATCCCCGTAAAGTTGGGTGTTAAACCGCCTTAAACGCAATCTCAGTAGGGATCACTTCCCCCTGCCAGTAGAGTTGAGCCGCCACCTGGCCCGCCAGCTGGCGGTACAGGTCGGTGAATTCGCTGTCCGGGCGGCTGACCACCGTGGGTTCGCCCCGGTCGAGATCTTCCCGCAGGCTGATATGCAGCGGCAACTGGCCCAGCAAGGCGCAGTTAAACTGTTCCGCCAGCTTTTCCGCTCCGCCGGTGCCGAAGATGGCCTCCAGATGGCCGCAGTTGCTGCAAATATGCATGCTCATGTTTTCCACGATCCCCAGCACCGGCACGCCGACTTTCTCAAACATGATGATGCCCTTGCGGGCATCGGTGAGGGCGATGTCCTGGGGGGTGGTGACCACCAGCGCGCCGGTGACCGGGATATTCTGCGCCAGGGTAAGCTGTATATCGCCGGTGCCGGGGGGCATGTCCAGCACCAGGTAATCCAGCTCCGGCCACAGGGTATCCTGCAAGAGTTGCAGCAGCGCCTTGCTGGCCATGGGGCCGCGCCAGACCATGGCGTTGTCGTCGGTGACCATATAGCCGATGGAGTTGGTGGCCAGGCCGTGGGCCATGATCGGCGCCATATGCTGGCCGTCCGGGGAGGTGGGACGTTCATGGGCGGTGCCGAGCATGGCGGGAATGGAAGGACCGTAGATATCCGCGTCCAGCAGCCCGACGCGCCCCCCTTCCGCCGCCAGCGCCAGCGCCAGGTTGACCGCGGTGCTGGATTTGCCGACGCCGCCTTTGCCGGAACTCACGGCAATCAGGTTGCGCACGCCGCTGACCCCCGGCTGATCTTTGACCCGCCGCAGGGTGGCGATATTGTGCGACAGCGTCCAGTGGATGGCGCCGGCGCCGGTGACCCGCAGCAGCTCGGCGCTGAGGCTCTCTTTCATTTCTTCAAAGGCGCTCTGCCAGGCAAAGGGCATGGTGAGTTCAATGTGCAGCGCGCCGTCCAGCAGGGCGCAGTGGTTCAGCGCCTTAAGCACGATTAGGTCGCGCTTGAGGGTCGGATGCCGATAGGCGGCGAGGACCTGGGCAACCTGGGCGCGCAGCGCGTCGGGGGTTGATTGTTCGGGTGATGGGGTGTTCATCCCGGCTCCTTTCAATTTATAAAGGGTTGGTAACCGATGGCCATAGCATAACAGAACTGGCCGAGCTTGTTTACGCGGGGTATCGCTATCGGTTACCATCGGAATTCATTATGACATCCAACAAAAGCACATTCCCAACATGACTCAAGTCGCGAAAAAAATATTGGTAACCTGTGCGTTACCATACGCTAACGGTTCAGTCCACCTAGGCCATATGCTGGAGCATATCCAGGCAGATATTTGGGTCCGTTTTCAGCGAATGCGCGGCAATCAGGTTTATTTCATTTGCGCCGACGACGCGCACGGCACGCCGATCATGCTGAAGGCACAGCAGTTGGGCATCGCGCCGGAAAAAATGATCGATGAAATGAACCATGAGCATCTGACGGATTTCAACGGCTTCGGCGTCAGCTATGATAACTACCACTCCACGCACAGCGAGGAGAACCGCGAGCTATCAAACCTGATCTACCGGCGGTTGAAAGCAAAAGGCTATATTAAAACCCGGACTATTTCGCAGCTGTACGATCCGGAAAAAGAGATGTTTTTGCCGGACCGGTTCGTCAAGGGCACCTGCCCGGTGTGCAAGTCGCCGGATCAGTACGGCGATAACTGCGAAGTCTGCGGCGCCACCTACAGCCCCACCGATTTGATCGATCCGAAATCGGCGGTGTCCGGCGCGACCCCGGTGATGCGGGAGTCGGAGCATTTCTTCTTCGACCTGCCGGCGTTCAGCGACATGCTCAAGGCCTGGACCCGCTCCGGCGCGCTGCAGGAGCAGGTGGCCAACAAGATGCAGGAGTGGTTTGAATCCGGCCTGCAGCAGTGGGATATCTCCCGCGACGCCCCCTACTTCGGCTTTGAAGTGCCGGATGCGCCGGGGAAATATTTTTACGTCTGGCTGGATGCGCCCATCGGCTACATGGGGTCGTTTAAAAACCTGTGCGACAAACGGGGCGATATCGATTTTAACGATTACTGGCGGGTGGGTTCCGATGCGGATCTGTACCACTTTATCGGTAAGGATATCGTCTACTTCCACAGCCTGTTCTGGCCGGCGATGCTGGAAGGCAGCGATTTTCGCAAGCCCACCAATCTGTTCGTGCACGGCTATGTGACGGTGAACGGCGCCAAGATGTCGAAATCCCGCGGCACCTTTATCAAGGCCAGCACCTATCTCAAGCACCTGGACCCGGATTGCCTGCGGTATTATTACGCCGCCAAGCTCTCGTCCCATATCGATGATATCGATCTGAACCTGGAAGATTTTGTCCAGCGGGTCAATGCGGATATCGTCAATAAAGTGGTGAACCTGGCTTCCCGCAACGCCGGCTTTATCGCCAAGCGTTTTGCCGGCCGGTTGTCCGATACCCTGGCGGACCCGGCGCTCTACCGCACGTTTACCGATGCGGCGGCGAGCATTGCCGAGGCGTTCAACAGCCGTGAATCCGGCCGGGCGATCCGGGAAATCATGGCGCTGGCGGATGTGGCCAACCGCTATGTGGATGAACAGGCGCCGTGGGTGGTGGCGAAGCAGGAAGGGGGCGATCAGCGGCTGCAGGATGTCTGCTCCATGGGCATCAACCTGTTCCGCGTGCTGATGACTTACCTTAAGCCAGTGCTGCCGTCATTGGCGCAGCGGACGGAAGCCTTCCTGAACGTCACCCTTGAATGGGATGCCATGCAAACGCCGCTGACGGGCCATACCATCAGCACCTTCAAGGCGCTGTTCAACCGTATCGATCCGGTTAATGTGGAAGCCATGATCGCGGAGTCGAAAGAAGAGGCCGCCGCGTCCCTGCCCGCATCCGGCGGCAAACCGGCCGCCGGTCCCCTGGCGGACGAGCCGCTGCTGGACACCATCAGCTTTGATGATTTCGCCAAGGTGGATATGCGCATTGCCTTGATTAAACGGGCGGAGCTGGTGGACGGTTCGGATAAGCTGCTGAAGCTGACGCTGGATTTGGGCGGCGAGACCCGCCAGGTATTTTCCGGCATCCGGGCCGCGTATCCCGATCCGGAACTGCTGGAAGGCCGCCTGACGGTCATGGTGGCCAACCTGGCGCCGCGCAAGATGCGGTTCGGCGTTTCCCAGGGCATGGTCATGGCGGCCGGCCCGGGGGGGGGGGATATTTTCCTGCTCAGCCCGGATGCCGGCGCGCTGCCGGGCATGGCGGTGAAATAAAGGAACCCCTCGCCGGAATGACTCTCCGGATTAGCCTGTAGACATACCTGTCCGGCCTTCGTCAGGCCGGGCATTTTAAGGTTTTACCATGGAAGCCCTGTTAGCCAAAAAAGGATTCCCGCCGGTTATCAACGCCCTGGTCTTGACGTCCGTCGTAATGACCATCGGGCGCGGCCTGACCCTGCCCTTTCTTGCACTCTATCTCTCCCGGCAACAGGGCATGATGCCCGGTGAAATCGGCCTGGTGCTGGGGGCGGGCCTGACCCTAGGCATTGTTTTCAGCCTGTACGGCGGTTATCTGGTGGACCGGTTCAATCAGCATCTGCTGATACTGGGTTCACTGGTCCTGTTCGCCCTGTCGTTTTTCCTGCTGCCGCAGTGCCGAGCCGTTCCGGGACTGGTGGTGCTGATCGCGCTGATTAACAGCGCATATGGGCAGTTCAGCATTACCCTGAAAGCCACCATCGCCCAGTGGCTGCCGGTGGCGGCGCGCATCAAGGCGTTTTCCGTCAACTATACCCTGGTGAATGTCGGCTGGGCAGTGGGCCCGCCGCTGGGTGTGGTGGTGGCCGAAACCAACCCGACCCTGCCCTTTTATCTGTCCGGCGCCTTAAGCGCGGCGGCGGCGCTTATCATGGCCTGGTTCCTGCCCCGCTGCGGCCGGCCGCCGGTGGATATCGACGGCCAGGAAGGGATGGCAGATGAAGCACCGGCCCATGAAAAACCGGCGGTAAACCCGATCAATTTCCGCCAGGTGTTTTATGTGCTGAGCCATGATAAACGGCTTATCTATTTCACCCTCGGCGGCGCCCTGGGCAGCCTGGTGTGCAGCCAGTTCGCCAGCTGTCTTTCCCAGTTTCTCATGGTGGCGTTCAACGGTGAGTTCGCCTACCGGGTGGTGGGCTGGACACTGCCCACCAACGCCGCCATCGTGATTACGCTGCAATACCTGGTGAGCCGGAACATCAGGCGCGAGACCCTGATGCCCTGGCTGGTGGCCGGCAGCCTGTTTTTTATCATCGGACTGGTGGTGTTTATGTTTGCCCGCCACTCGCTGCCGCTGTGGATAATCGGCGTCGCCATCTTCTCCCTGGGGGAAATCATTATCATCCCGGTGGAATATCTGTTTATCGATTTTATCGCCCCGCCGCACCTGAAGGGCAGTTATTACGGCATGCAGAACCTGAGCAGCCTGGGCGGCGCGGTCAACCCGATGCTGACCGGTTTTGTGCTCACCTATGCGCCGCCGGTGACGCTGTTTTGGGTCTTGATCCTGGCGACGCTGGTAAGCCTTGGGCTGTTTTACCGCGGTTTTCGCTATTCGCGGCGGACTGCCGCCGAGCTGGGCTGAACGCTTCAGGCCGCCCCATGCTTTGCCCGCCGCCATAAACGCCCTGTTCACAGACGTGAAAGCACAAACCAGGTTCTCTTTCCTGTGTGACTGGGGAATGGGGGTCGGACTTAAATCACCTCGCTGCGCTGTAGCGCCGCCTTGATCTTGGCTTTCAGTTCATCGGTCAGGGGCGAGGCGGGCCACAGTGCGTTCACCGATACATCCACGCCCACCAGCTGAATGGCGTATTTCACCACGTTATAGAAAGGCAAATCGTAGTTATACAGCTCGGGAATAAAGGAGAGCCGCTGCTGCAATCTCACCGCTTCGGCGTAATCCTGCCGCTGCCAGGCCTGATAGATGCCGCAGGTCAGCTGGGGCGCGAAGTTGGCGCTGGCGGGGATGCAGCCGTCGCCGCCGAGGATCAGCGTGCCGAACAGATACTCGTCGTAGCCGGAGAATACCGCGAAATCGGGCCGTACCGGTTTGACGGCATGAATGGTTTCGCGGATATGGCTCAGGGTATCCACCGTATCCTTCAGGCCGACGATATTTTCACAGCTTTCCGCCAGGCGGCGGATGATCGGCACCGGAATGGACTGGCCGGTCAAGCCAGGAAAGTTATAGATGAGGATCGGCAGTTCGAGCGCGTCGGCGAGGTGTTTATAGTGCAAATACAGATTTTCCTCACTGAGGGGATTGTAGTAAGGATTAACCGCCACTACGCCGTCGGCGCCGATTTTTTGCGCATGCAGGCCGAAACGGATGGCCTCACGGGTGCCGGAATGGGCAATGCCCACCAGCACCGGCTTGCGCTTGTTGACATAGTTAACGCAAAACTCAGCGGTCTGAAAACGCAATGCTTCCGACATATGGGCGAATTCGCCGGCGCTGCCCAGGAAGAACAGCCCGTTGACGTCCGACACAATCAGGCTGTCCAGCAGGTTGGCCATGCTGGCTTCGTCTAATTGCTCGTCTGCGGTAAACAGGGTGGGTACCGGCGGAATAACACCATAAAAGCGTGGGTTCGGCATAATAAAACACTCTCCTGACAGCTGAAATAAATCCGACCCGCAACAGCGGTCGCATAAAAAATCTTATAGCCTAAATAATTCCCGCTGCCGAAAGACGGCAACGTGAAGTATGACAGGTATAGTTGGTAACAGATTAGCCGGCTCTGTTTCGTGCGCCAGTTCAAAAAAATTGCCCCTCATTACCCGTGCAGCAGCCCCTTCAGCCAGGTGCTTAAATTGCTGTTCAGACACTGGATCATGAGCTGCCACAAAGGTCCGCAGGGCTCGGTGCTGTCCAGGCCGCGCACCCCGCGCAGGTGATCGAGGGCATCTTTCAGCGTCGGGTAGCGATCGGTGAGGGCCAGATGTAAAAACAGCGCCAGCACCGCCACCCCGCGGCTGCGTCCGCCCCGGCAGTGCACCAGGATATTGCCCGGCCGGTGGGCGGGATAACCGGCCTTGCCGGGACTGGCCTGGGTAAGCAGGCCGGCCAGCGCCAGCATCGCCGCCAGCAGATGGGGAGCGGTGTTGCCCCGGCCGTCGATCAGGCCCACATGGCTGCGGCGCAACAGCATGCCGTCCGGCAGAATCAACGGCGCCAGCGGCAAATTCACCGCCACGTTCAAGGCGCTGGTGATGCCCCGCCCGGCCAGCAACTCCCCGTCGCAGGCCGCCTGGCCGTTACCGAGAAACAGCGTGGCATCATAAGGCCCGACATGCTGTTCCACCAGCCAGAGCAAAGGCCGGCTGTCTTCATATTGCTTTGTCGATAGGGGGGGTTCCGACGTGATAAGATTCTCCTGAAGCGGAGCCGGTTTCACCTTCATAGAGACCTCATGCGGTTGGTTACGACGGACAAGCCGTCAATGAAATGCACAGGTTATTAATGATAGGACAGCAATAATCATGCCGAGCGGCAAATTACCGGATTACCTTAGCCATGATCTATGACAATGTCATTAAAACCTTTCACCGGGATAAGCAGCCCACGGTAGCACGTCCTGCAGTTTAATTGTATGATGAAAGCATTCAGCAATAAGGTTAAAACAATGGGCAATTTAATTTTAAATGGCTGGGCCTTAATCCGCGCTTTTGCCTTGATCTACCTGTGTTTATTTATCGGTAATTTCCTGTCCTCGCTGCTGCCCATTACCATTCCCGGTAGTATCCTCGGCATGCTTATCCTGTTTTTGCTGCTTTCGTTTCAACTGTTGCCGCCGACGTGGCTCAAGCCGGGCTGCCATTTGCTGATTCGCTATATGGCGCTGTTATTTGTGCCCATCGGGGTCGGCGTGATGAATTACTATCAGCAGCTCTCCTCGCAGTTCGGTCCCATTGTGGTGTCGTGCATGGTCAGCACGCTTATTGTCATGCTGGTGGTGGGCTACAGTTCCCATTATATTCACCGCGATCGCCCGGTGGCCGGTGAGCCGCCCAGGCCCGGCGAGGATAAATGATGTTAGCCAATATCTGGTGGTCGTTGCCGTTGACCCTGCTGGTATTTTTCGCCGCGCGCCGTTTGGCGGTAAAATACCCTATGCCGCTGTTAAATCCGTTATTGGTCTCGATGGTGGTGATTATTCCCTTGCTGTTGATGACCGGCATTCCCTATGAGCGTTATTTTGCCGGCAGCCGGGTGCTTAACGATTTATTACAACCGGCGGTGGTGGCCCTGGCCTTTCCTCTTTATGAGCAATTGCACCAAATCCGCGCACGCTGGAAATCCATTATCAGCATTTGTTTTGTCGGCAGCCTCACCGCCATGATAACCGGTACCGTCATCGCGCTGTGGATGGGGGCTACGCCGGAGATCGCCGCATCGATACTGCCCAAATCGGTCACCACCCCCATCGCCATGGCGGTATCGCAGTCCATTAAGGGCATACCGGCCATCAGCGCGGTCTGCGTGATTTTTGTCGGTATCCTCGGCGCGGTTTTCGGCCACACGCTGCTGAATCTGCTCAAGATCACCACCAGGGCCTCGCGCGGCTTGGCGATGGGCACCGCCTCCCACGCCCTCGGCACTGCCCGCTGCGCCGAGATGGATTTCCAGGAAGGCGCGTTCAGTTCGCTGGCGCTGGTGATCTGCGGCATTATTACCTCATTGATCGCCCCCTTCCTGTTCCCGGTATTACTGGCGGTGTTCGGCTGAATGAGGGAGGGATGTTACCGATCTTGCCTACGGTTTGGACTAGCATGGTAGTGGGATAAGATATTGATCATATTATTTTTGCCTTAAGCGTTTAAAATGACTCTCCCTAGGCATTCCGGGAGAATCCCCACCATGCACGCACGCTTTGAAACACCGCTGGCAACCCTCGAACCTGGGCTGCGGGCGGCACTCGCGCCCATACTCGCCGAACCGTCATTCAACGGAATGCTGAGCGCCCGGCAGGTTATGGCGCTGATGAAGGCCGGCGGCCTGGACGAAGACGGTCTGTGCCTGGCGTTATTACCCTTGTCGGCCGTCTGCGCCCTGGCGCCGGTTTCTCACTTTAACGTAGGCGCCATTGCCCGGGGCATCGGCGGCAATCTTTATTTCGGCGCCAATATGGAATTTCCCGGCGTTCCCCTGTCGCAAACCGTCCATGCCGAACAGAGCGCCATCAACCATGCCTGGCTGCGCGGCGAACAGCGGCTGCGGGGCATCACGGTCAACTACACCCCCTGCGGCCACTGCCGGCAGTTTATGAACGAATTGAACAGCGGCGTGGATATCGTGATTTACCTGCCCGGCCGCGCGCCGGCCACCCTCGCCCACTATCTGCCCGATGCGTTCGGCCCCCGCGATCTGTCTATCCAAAGCCTGCTGATGGATCGGGTCAATCATGGCTACTCGTTGGCAAAAGAAGTGATCCCTGAGGACTTCGAACCCGAAGACAGCGTTTTATCCTCTCCAACAACACAAACAGTCGACATGGCGAACGGGCTCATCGCCAGCGATTCATTATTGCTACAAGCATTGCACGCGGCCAACCAGAGCCATGCACCCTACAGCCGAGCGCACAGCGGTGTGGCATTGCAACTGGCGGACGGCCGGATTTTCGCCGGCCGCTATGCGGAAAACGCCGCCTTCAACCCCAGCCTGCCGCCGCTGCAATCGGCGCTGATTTTATTGAATATCACCGGCGGAGATTGCCGGGATATCCGTCGAGCGGTATTGGTAGAACGAGACGCCGTGGCGTTATCGCAATGGGACGCCACCTGCGCCACCCTGCGCGCCTTAGGCTGCGGAGAAATACATCGCCGGCTGCTGGAGGGATAGGCCCGCCATCACCAAACGTGCAACGAACCTGTTAAAGGGAGACCGTGCTGATGGGGTCGAAGCGGGCGTGGTTTTCCCGCCCGCCAGAGCGCCCCACAGCGCGGTAGGCCCGCGATCACCGATCGTGCAACGAACCGGTTAAAGGGAGACCGTGCTGATGGGGTCGAAGCGGGCGTGGTTTTTCCGCCCGCCAGAGCGCCCCACAGCACGGTAGGCCCGCGATCACCGATCGTGCAACGAACCGGTTAAAGGGAGATCGCGCCGCCCCTTACTCCTTCGGCATCGGCCCGAGCTTCACGCCGTCCGGATAGTATTTCCAACCGTCGCGGATACGCACATTCTTATCCCACGGCAATTTATATTCCCCGTTGGCCAAATCCTTCACCCAGGTCAAATAATTCTCCCGCTCGCCCCCAGGCTTGCCCACATAGCCCCGGCAGCCCAAGTTGAAAATATTATTCTCCAGCGCCCAGTTTTCCCGCGCCTTATCCACCAGCCGCGGGAAAAGCTCGGCGGTAACTATTTCCCAAGGATTGCGCTGCCCCTGCTGAATAACATTGCCGTCGTAATTACAGACGGTGCCTTCGCCAAAATAATAGAAAACCTCATCGTAGCCCGCCAGGTTCACCGAAATGGTGTACATGAGGTTTTGCCAGGCATTGGTGCGGTTGGTCCATATCCACTGATCGTTCACCTGGGTGGAATAACCGGAAATGCGGATATACACGTTACAGCCTTTATAGGCCGCCTCCCTTGCCAGTTCCGGGAACATACCGTCATGGCAGATGCACACCGCCAGCTTCGAGCCTTTCGGCCCGTCGCATACCGGCATGCCGAAGTTACCCGGCATCCAGGGTTCGATGGGCACCCAAGGCTGCAGCTTACGATAGTGAAGCGCAATCTCACCCAGGTTATTGATAATGATGGCCGTATTATAAGGAGGCAGCGCCGGATCCTCATTGCGCTCCATTAACGAAAATACCCCCCAGACATCGCTTTTACGGCAGGCCTGGCGGAAACAATCGATTTCCGGACTGTCGATGGTGAGCAGCATTTCATCATAGGTCCAGATACCGGTATTCAATCCCTGCGTGGAATATTCAGGGAAGACAATCAAATCCAGATCGGGATAGCCGGCTTTGGTATTGGCCAGGGCTTTACATATCTGCTGTACCTGAACCTGGATATCCTCAGGTCCTTTTATCACGGGAACGGGATATTGAATCATGGCGACCAATAACGCTTCTTCCCAGGCACTGACACTTCCGGTACTTCCCATAAATCACCCCTTTTAGCTTTCGATTGACAATACTAACGGTGGCCGAAACAGCGTTGTTTCAGCGTTAAATACGACGATGTGTACTGATTAATAGATCCTGTTACCCGCTAACCTGCCCATGCCCGGCAATAGATTGGCGAAATCATTTACCGGCGCTCCCTAAACGGATAAATAGCCCGCAATGGTTTTTTCGTCGATGGTTTGCCTTTCCTCTTGATGTACAACCGCGCCCTTTTCCATCACCAGCACGCGATCCGCCACATCAAGAACAAAACTCAATACCTGTTCGGATACCACAATGGTTAATCCCCGCTGGTCGCGAATCTTGCGCAGCGTCTGGGCCATTTCTTTAATAATGGAAGGCTGAATTCCCTCGGTGGGCTCATCCAACAGCAATAAGCGCGGATTGCCCGCCAAGGCCCGGGCAATCACCAGCTGCTGCTGCTGACCGCCGGAAAGATTGCCCGCCAGCCGGGTTTTCATTTCTTCGAGCACCGGGAAAATGGCATACAGCGCGGCGGGAATTTTGCCCTTTTCTTTGGCGGACAAACCGGTTTTGATATTGTCTTCCACCGTCATGGTGGCAAACACCATTCTGCCCTGGGGCACAAAACCCATGCCCCTGCGCACGCGCTGATAGCTTTTTTCGGCGAACACATCGCTGCCCCGGAACAGCACCTGGCCGGACTGTGCGGGTATCATGCCGATCAGGGATTTCATCAGGGTGGTTTTGCCCATGCCGTTGCGGCCAATCAAGGCTACGATTTCATTTTCTTTTACCTCGATATTGAGGTTTTCGATAATACGGCTTTGCCCGTAGGCAACGTGGTAATCCTGTATTTTCAGCACGGTTCCCCCCTTAATGCCCCAAATAGACATCGATAACCCGCGGATCTTGCTTCACCTTTTGCATGCTGCCCTCGGACAGCGACTTGCCCTGGTGCATCACCTGGACGTGATCGGCGATGTTTTCCACAAACTGCATATCGTGTTCAATCACCAACACCGACCGTCCGGTGGCGATGCGCCGCAGCAGCTCGGCGGTCTGCCGCCGCTCCGCCACCGACATGCCGGCCACCGGTTCGTCCAGCATGAGCAGGCTGGGGTTCTGGATCAGCAGCATGCCGATTTCCAGCCACTGTTTCTGGCCGTGGCTGAGGAAATCCGCCTGCACATCCAGGAAGTCGGTCAGGAAGATTTGTTGTGCAACGTCGAGAATGCTGTCGGTCATGGCCTGATCGCGCCGGGCGAACAGGGCGCTGAGGGCCGTTCTCGCCTGGGGATAGGAGAGCTCCAGATTCTCGAAAACCGTCAGGTTTTCATAAATCGACGGGTTCTGGAATTTGCGCCCCACCCCGGCGTGGACAATCTGGTTCTCGCTTAATTTGCTAAGCTCGCGGCCTTTGAATTTAATACTGCCCGCCGTGGCGGCGGTTTTACCGCAAATCAGATCCAGTACCGTGGTTTTACCGGCGCCGTTAGGTCCGATAATCACGTATATCTGTTCTTCGTCCACATACATGGAAAAATCGTTTACCGCTTTAAACCCGTTAAAAGAGACGGTGAGTCCTTCAACGGCCAATATGATGTCTTTGTTGGTTTTCATCAGCATTCACCGTGGAGAAACTTTATCGTCTACCGCATCGGTAGCCAGACTAGTGATGACCGGGGGGAGGGCTTCCACCCGCCGGGGAAAGAGCAATTGTTTTACCTTGGGTAGTAAAATATCGCTGTAAATGCCCGCCAATCCTTTTGGAAAGCCCAATACCACCAGGATAAATAACGCCCCCATGGCAAAAGGCCAGACTTCTGGGAAGGTTTCCGATATTTGGCTTTTGGCGCTGTTCACCAATAAGGTGCCGTATATCGCCCCCAGGATGGATAAACGTCCGCCCACCGCGCAGAAAATCACCATTTCGATGGAGGCCACGGTGCCGATAAAACCGGGGGACATAAAGCCCACCTGCAGGGTGAACAGCGCGCCGCCGATGGAGGAGAATATGGCGCTGACGCAAAATATCATGGTCTTGATATTCGCCACGTCATAACCGGAAAAGCGGACGCGGTCCTCTTTATCGCGAATGGCCACCAATAACCGGCCTAATTTGCTTTTCAGGATAAAATAGGCCATCAGCACCACCGCCAGTAAGCAGCCGGTATTGATATAGTACAAAACGTATTTGGCGTAATCGGTTCTGATATCCCAGCCCAGCAGGGTCCGCAAATCGGTAATGCCGTTGATTCCGCCGGTGTAGCCCTGCTGGCCGATAATCAGGATGGTCATGATGGCGGAAATCGCCTGGGTGATAATGGCGAAATAGACGCCGCCCACCCGGCGTTTAAACATCGCGATGCCGAGAAGGTAGGAAAATATCAGCGGCACCACCACGATGGCCAGCAGGGTGAAGCCCAAAGAGTGAAACGGTTGCCAGAACGCCGGCAGCTGCGTCAGCTGGTTCCAGTCCATAAAATCGGGAATGCCCGGCGTGGTTTGAATTTTAGTGGCGGCGGGGGTGGATGCCTCCAACTTCAGGAACATTGCCATGCAATAGCCCCCCAGGCCGAAAAATATGCCCTGGCCGAGGCTTAATATGCCGCTATAGCCCCAGCACAATACCAGCCCCACCGCCACGAAAGCGTAAGTGAGGTATTTACCCACCAGGTTTAGGCGGAAAATATCCATGGTCAGGGGGAACACGACGGCAATCAGGATAAACAGCAGCAGGATGCCCGATATTTGCCGCTGCGCCGCCAATCGTTTGATAGATGCAAACATGATAATTCTCCTAACGACGTATCCGGCTGGCAAACAGGCCTTGGGGACGCAGCATTAAAATCACGACGACAATCAGCAGGGTCATGACCTTGGCCATGGAACCGCTGAGGAAAAATTCCAGCGTCGACTGCGATTGCGAGATGGCGAACGCCGAGGCGATGGTGCCTATCAGGCTTTGCGCGCCGCCGAACACCACCACCAGGAAGGTGTCGACGATATATTGCTGTCCGGCGGTGGGCCCGGTGGAGCCGATCATGGTAAAGGCGCTGCCGGCGATGCCCGCGATACCGCAGCCCAGGGCGAAGCTGTGGTTATCCACCCGGGCGGTATTGATGCCCACCGCGCCGGCCATGGCCCGGTTGGCCACCACCGCGCGCACGTGAATGCCCCAGGGGGAGCGGTACATCAGCCAGCCCAGCAACAGGGTAATGACCAGGGTCAACAGCATGACAAAAACGCCGTTGATGGGAATTTCGATATTGTCGCCGAAGTGATAGGACCCCATCAGCCAGTCCGGCAAATCCACCCCGACTTCCCGCGGTCCGAACAGGGTACGGTAGGCTTGCTGGAGTATCAGGCTCAGGCCCCAGGTGGCCAACAGGGTATCCAGCGGCCGGTGATAGAGATGGCGGATTAATATCCGCTCGATAAACATGCCCAAGAGGGCGGCGCAGATAAACGCCAGCACCACCGCCACAAAAAAGTAGCCGCCGAATAAGCCCGGCAGGAAGTTTTTGAAGAAGAGCTCCGTCAGCCAGGTGACATAGGCGCCCAGAATCATGAATTCCCCATGGGCCATATTAATAACGCCCATTTGGCCGAAGATAATCGCCAGCCCCAGCGACATCAGAACAAAAACCGAAAACAGGCTCAATCCGGCGAAACCCTGCATGACAAAAATAGAGGTCAGGTCGGCAAAGCTGTAGCCACTAAACATGCTGTATCCCCCTCATTTACCCGCCATATTTCGAGTTGCAGGTGCGCTGTCTTTCCTGCAACACGAATGATTCAGGGTAAAACGTCGATAATTCCCCCGTCATGAACGGGGGAGCCTGTGGTTAATCTTTCGGAAACGGATTGGGTTCGATAAGGTTGGGGGTCTGGTAGATGACGTCATATTGTCCATCCGCCCGGGCCCGGCCAATCACCGTTTTTGACCACAGATGATGATTTTCGTGAATTCGCACATAGCCTTCGGGGGCATCTTTCATTTCAATACCCGGCGAGGCGGCGCGGACTTTATCGATATCAAAAGAGCCGGCTTTTTCCACCGCGGCTTTCCATAGCCAGGGACCGAGATAGGCCGCCTGCGTCACGTCGCCGATGACGATATCGTTGCCCCAGCGCTGCTTGAATGCCGCCACGAAGGCTTTATTGGCCGGGTTATCCATGCTCTGGAAATATTTCATCGAGGCGTAGGCGCCGACGATATTTTCGCCGCCGATACCGCGGATTTCATCCTCGGTCACCGAAATGGTCAGCAGCAGCGGTTTTTCCTTGGTCATGTCGATGCCCGCCGCCTTGAGCTGTTTGTAAAACGCCACGTTGGAGCCGCCCACCACGATGGCGTAAATCACATCCGGTTTTTTCAATTTGATCTTGTTGATGACCGAATTGAACTGGGTATTGCCCAGCGGATAATAATCTTCGCCGATTACCTTCAAGCCCAGCTTTTCAATATGATGGCGGGCAATTTTGTTGGCGGTGCGGGGCCAGATATAGTCCGAACCCAGCAGATAGAAGGTTTTGGCATGTTTGTTTTTAACCACCCAATCAATACCGGCGATAATTTGCTGGGTGGCCTCTTGGCCGGTGTAAATCACATTAGGCGATTGTTCCAGTCCTTCGTAAAAGGTGGGGTAGTAGAGCATGCCGTTATACTGCTCCAGCACCGGCAGCATCGCCTTGCGCGAGGCGGAGGTCCAGCCGCCGAAAATAGCCGCCACCTTATCGCTCACCAGCAGCTTCTTGGCCTTCTCGGCAAAGGTCGGCCAATCGCTGGCGCCGTCTTCCTGAATAAAGTCGATTTTCCTGCCCAGAACGCCCCCGGCCTGGTTAATCTGGTCGATTGCCAGCTTCTCCGCCTGAATGGAACCGGTTTCGCTGATGGCCATGGTGCCGGTGGAAGAGTGCAGTATGCCGACTTTCACCGTACTGTCGGTGACGGCAAGGCCGGTGGTATTGACGGCGGCGGTAGCCGGCGGCGCGGCGAAGACCGGCGTGAAATGACCGGCGGCCAGAAGTGCCGCGGCCAGCAAGGGGGTGCGCCAAAAGCGCCCCGCCCTGCTTTTACCGCCCCGGTATGCGGCGCGAATGGCGTCTTGGCCCGCCGCCTGCTGTTGGTTGAGCATAATTTGGTATCCCCTGATAAATGGCTGTCTGTTTTGTAAGGTCTCCATACTGTGTTCAGGAGGGAAAAGCGGCAATGGGCCAATCTACGCAGTCTCTACGTCATTTGACGTATAGGCCGGCTGCGGCAGGGCGCGCACAATAACGTCATCGCGGGCGCGCAGGAATAATGCGATGCAGAGTGGCACGGGCATTGCTTATGTATTTGATCGGTGGTGCCCGCATCCGGGCGCTCAACCGATTACGCGGAAATGGCGTACACAGCGGGATATTTCATGACAGCGCAGCAAAAAGCCTTTAAGGCCAGACGCCAGTACAACCAGTGGGTCACCAACCAGACGCTGGAAGATTACGCACTGCGTTTTACGCCCCACTCGGCGCGCCGCTGGAGCTCGGGCCGGGTGGTGCTCACCGCTATCAGCGCCATTACCTTCCTGGCCCTTGAGGCCATCGGCGGCGCGCTGACCCTGACTTACGGTTTTCATTACGTCGCCATGGCGGTGCTGCTGGTGAGCATCATCATTTTTTTACTGGCGCTGCCCATCAGCTGGTATGCCGCCCGCTACGGGCTGGATATCGACCTGCTGACCCGCGGGGCGGGTTTTGGTTACATCGGTTCCACGGTCACCTCGCTGATTTATGCCTCTTTCACCTTTATCTTTTTCGCCCTTGAAGCGGCCATCATGGCCATGGCGCTGAATATGCTGTTCGGCATGCCCCTGCATTTTGGTTATCTGGCGGGATCGCTGGTGGTCATCCCCCTGGTGACCTATGGTTTTACGTTTATCTCCCGCTTTCAGCAGTGGACCCAGTTCGTCTGGCTCATTATGCAGCTCATGCCCTTTGTCCTGATCCTGATGCGGGACGGCGGGACCTTTCATTCCTGGACGGCCTTTACCGGCCTGATGCCCCCCGATAACGGTGGCTTCGATATGCTGCGGTTCGGCGCGGTGTGTTCGGTGCTGCTTTCCCTGGTGGCGCAGGTGGGGGAACAGGTGGATCAGATCCGTTTCCTGCCGCAAAAACAAGCCGGCCACGGCTTACGCTGGTGGTGCGGCGTCATCGCCGCCGGTCCCGGCTGGGTAGTGGTAGGGGCATTAAAAATCATGCTGGGCTCTTTTCTGGCGGTATTGGCGTTCCGTTACGGACTGGACGTGGATTCCGCCAGCGAGCCGACCCATATGTACCTGGTAGCCTTCAGCTATGTGACCCACTCCTCCACCTGGCTGTTTGCCCTCACCGGGATTTTTGTCGTACTGTCGCAGCTCAAGATCAACGTCACCAACGCCTATGCCGGCTCCATTGCCTGGTCCAATTTTTCCTGCGCCTGACCCATCGCCATCCCGGCCGGGTGGTGTGGCTGTTTTAACGTCGGCATCGCGTTGTTGCTGATGGAGCTGGGCGTATACCACGTGTTCGAGGATATCCTGGGCATCTACGCGGTGGCGGCCACCGCCTGGCTGGGCACGGTGGTGGCGGATCTGGCGGTGAATAAGCGCCTGGGATTAAGCCCGCCGGGCATCGAATTCCGCCGGGCCTATCTGTATGATATCAATCCGGTGGGCATGGGGTCGATGCTGCTGTCCATGGCCCTGGGGCTGGCGGCGTATTTCGGCTGGCTGGGGGCCGGTTTGCAGGGATTCGCCTCGCTGCTCACCCTGGGAATGACCTTTGTCTTTTCGCCGTTGATCGCCTGGTATACCGGGGGAAAATATTATCTCGCCAGGGTGGAAACCCACGGGGTGGCAGGCGTCTGCTGCGTCTGCGGCAATCATTTCGAACCGCCGGAAATGAGCTTTTGTCCCCTTTATGAAGGGGCGATTTGTTCATTGTGCTGCTCGCTGGATGTCCGCTGCAATGACGCCTGTAAGCCCCATTCCCATTATTCCGATCAGATCCGGCATCTGGCCTTCAGCTTTCTGCCCTTCTCGTTCCTGAAAAGATTCGACCCGAAAATCTGGAGTTTCCTCAGCATATTGTCCTTGTTCAGCAGCATTATCGGCATTTTGCTGATGCTGGTCTATGTGCAGATGCGCAGCGAATTCGGCGAGGACTATCCTATCCTGGCCGCCACCCTGTGGAAGGTATTCTTTATCCTGCTGATTATTACCGGCATCACCACCTGGCTGTTTATCCTGACCCATAAAAGCCGCCAGGTGGCGCAGGAGGAGCTGCGGCTGCAGAGCGAACGCCTGCTGGAAGAGATCATCGCCCACGAAGCCACCGACAAACAGCTGCAAAAGGCCAAGGAGTCCGCCGACGAAGCCAATCTGGCCAAAAGCCGCTACCTCACCGGCATTACCCACGAGCTGCGCACGCCCCTCAACGCCATGCTCGGCTATGCACAGCTGCTGGAACAGGCACAGGACATCCCGCTGCCGCGGCGGCATGGGCTGAGCGTCATCCGGCGCAGCGGGGAGCATCTGGCCAATCTCATCGAAGGATTACTGGACATCTCCAAAATCGAAGCCGGTAAAATCGATATCCAACGGGAAGAAGTACGTATCGGCGAACTGATGCAGCAGTTGGTGGAGATGTTCCATCACCAGGCGCTGGACAAGGGATTGCGTTTTATCTACAACCCGCCGCCCACCTTCCCCGAGGTGGTGCTGACCGATGAAAACCGGCTGCGGCAAATCCTGATCAACCTGTTGTCCAATGCCATCAAGTTCACCGACAGCGGCACGGTCACGCTGGATTTCAAGTATCGCAGCGAAGTGGCGTTTTTTGCCATCCATGACACCGGCGTCGGTATCGACAGCGTCAACCTGGAACGCATTTTCCGCCCCTTCGAACGGGTCGCGCAGCGCGGAGGCCGTGCCGGTACAGGGCTGGGTTTGACCATCACCCGGCTGTTGACCTATGTGATGGGGGGCGATTTGCAGGTGGAAAGCATTCCCGGCGCCGGCACGACTTTTACCTTGAGCCTGATGCTGTCGAGCCAGAATGCCGGCGGTTATCTCCCCTCGGTACCCCGGCGCATCGTCAAATACCGCGGACCGACCAAACGGCTGATGGTGGGGGATGACGACGATGCCCATCGCCGGCTCATGGCCGATATGCTGACGCCGCTGGGTTTCGAGGTCTTGGTGGCCGAGAGCGCGTCTGTGTGCCTGGCGCAGCTGGACCACACCGCCGTGGATCTGTTTTTGCTGGATGTGGCGATGCCGGAAATGAACGGTTGGGAACTGCTCAATCACCTGCGGGCCGAAGGAAAGGAACAGCCGGTGCTGATGATTTCCGCCGAGGCGGACGAAGGTAAATGGCGGCAGATCAAAAAGCGGGGGGAAATCCGTTTTCAAACCAAACCCCTGCGAATGTCATTACTGCTGGATAACATCGGCTCGCTGCTGTGTATCGAATGGATCAGGGAAACCGATAAACCGGTGTCGCAATCTCTTTCGGCGGGCAATAGCCGTTTGGATGAAAAGGCGCCGCAGCCCCTTCCCGCGGGCAATAACCTCCTGGATGAAAATGAGTACCAAGAGCTTATCGGACTGGCGCGGCTCGGTTATGCCAAAGGGTTTCGCGAGCGGCTGCGGCAACTGACGGCCCAAGGCAAGGTGAACACCCCCAGCGCCGAAAACCTGGATCTGCTGGCCAGCCGTTTCCGTTTTGAATCGGTGGTAACGGAATTAGCCTTACTGGAGAAAGAAGATGTCCCCCGCTGACAAGCCGACGGTACTGATTGTCGATGACGATATCAATACCGTCAGCATGCTTAACGACAACCTGGATAATGCCGGCTTTACCGTATTGGTGGCCCTCGAAGGCAGCCAGGCGCTGTCCATTACCCAGCAAATCGTGCCTAATATCATTTTGATGGATGCCATGATGCCCCACCTGGACGGATTTGAAACCAGCCGTCGCCTGCGCCTTAATCCCACCCTGCGCCATACGCCGATTATCTTTATGACCGGCCTGAGCGAAACCCGCAACGTGGTGGATGCCTTTGATATCGGCGTGGTGGATTACGTGATCAAACCCATCCGCATTGAGGAGCTGCTGGCGCGGATGCGCACCCATCTGCATAATTCGCAGCTCACTTCCAGCGCCTACAACGCCCTTGAATCGGTGGGACAGCTCACCTGCGCCTTCAGCCCACAGGGCCGGCTGCTGTGGGCGACGCCGCACTCCTATCGCCTGCTGGAACAGTGTTGCGATAAGGAGTTCACCCTCAGCCGGCCCTTTGTCAACCGGCTACTGGCCTGGCTGCGGTCGGCTCCCTCCCAGCCGCTGGTATTGTCCGGCCTGGCGCTCCCGCTGCGCCTTCATCTTATGCGCACCACCGACAACGGCGAGCTTTTATTGCGTCTTGAGGAAACGGCAAAAAAGGACGACGAATGCGCCATTCTGCGCCGGCATTTTGCTCTTACCCAGCGGGAATCGGAGGTGATGTCCTGGATTGCCAAAGGCAAAACCAACCGGGAAATCGGGCAGATACTCTCACTGAGCCCGCGCACGGTAAACAAGCATTTGGAACAGATTTTCCGCAAGCTGGCGGTAGACAACCGCACCTCCGCGGCGGCCCTGGCGTTACGGATACTGGAGTCCTCCCCCGCCCACTCCTGACGGCCGCGTCGGCGGCAGGATATTGCTCCGCATTTTTTGCGGCCAGCAGCGCAATTTGCCGACTTTAAGGCTTTCAACCGGTTACGCTCCTTGCTTCAGCTTCACAGGTAAAGTAGCCTGAGGGCATGACATTGCAGCAGGATCCGGTTAAGGCTTACGGCATGTGGAAGCGCCTGATATATTTCCTGATTGGTATTGCGGGCGTGTTGCTGTTTACGGCGTTCGGCTTGGATCGCTGGATCAGCTGGAAAACCGCCCCCTATATTTACGAAGACTTAAGGCTTTTGC
The DNA here is from genome assembly GCF_016865525.2 of Sodalis ligni. Lineage (NCBI taxonomy): Bacteria > Pseudomonadati > Pseudomonadota > Gammaproteobacteria > Enterobacterales > Bruguierivoracaceae > Sodalis > Sodalis ligni. Next base: position 4,006,688 of record NZ_CP075169.1, read on the forward strand.
CTCACCGCCAGGTCGGTGTGGTGCTTGGCACGGCTAAATATATCCGCACCGGGGTTATCAACGAATACTACCTCTACCGAATCCAGGGGGCGATTAACGTCTACAACAGCGGCAAGGCCGATTACCTGCTGTTAAGCGGCGACAATGCGCTGCAAAGCTACAACGAACCGGTGACCATGCGGCGGGATTTGCTTTCCCACGGCATGCCCGCCGGGGATATCGTGCTGGACTATGCCGGGTTTCGTACCCTGGACTCGATTATCCGCACCCGCAAGGTATTCGATACCAACGATTTCACGATTATCACCCAGCGTTTTCACTGTGAGCGGGCGCTGTTCATCGCCCAGCATATGGGCATCCAGGCGCAGTGCTACGCGGTCCCCTCCCCGAAAAACATGTTCTCGGTGCGGATGCGCGAGATTGGCGCGCGGCTGGGCACATTGGCGGATCTTTATATCATGAAGCGCGAGCCCCGTTTCCTTGGCCCGCAGATTCCCATTCCCGCCCGGCAGGAAGAAATTCCCCAGGGCGCGCAGGACTACCCCGCCGTCTCTCCCGAACAGCTGCTGGAAATCCAGCCAAAACCGGACGGCGCCTCCGCGGACGTATTACAGGATATGCGATAACGTAGGCAGGCCAAACTCACCATCACCTGTCTCGCAACAAACAAATCTCAGGAAATACCCGTCAAAGCGAGAACGTGTTAAAGGGAGCGACTGAACGATTGGTAACGAGTGGCAAGGAGGGCGCGTGTTAAAGGAAGAGCGGCACGCTAGGCCCGCCAGCACCAAGTCTTAAAGTGAGAACGCGTTAAAGGGAGAGCGTCCCAAGGCACGCTAGGCCCGCCATCACCGATCTTGACAGCGAGCCCGCCAACGTGAGACCGCGCCACTAGGCGCGGACTTCAGGCTTATTTCTTCTTGGCGTACTTCAATGAATCCAGCGCCACCGCGAAGATAATGATCGCCCCCTTGATAATATACTGCCAGTAAGGGTTAACCCCGATATAAGTCAGCCCATAGTTGATAACCGTAAAGATAATCACCCCGGTAATCACCCCGGCGATAGTCCCCACCCCGCCCGAAAATGACACGCCGCCCACCACGCAAGCCGCGATGGCATCCAACTCATACATAAAGCCCAGATTATTGGTGGCGCTGCCGATACGGCCCGCCTCCAGAAAACCGCCGAAAGCATAAAACGCCCCGGACAAAGCATAAATCAAAATCAGGTTAAGCGGCACATTCACGCCCGACACCTTCGCCGCCTCAGGATTACCGCCGATGGCGAAAATATTCTTGCCAAAGCGGGTCTTATTCCACAATATCCAGACACAAACCGTGGCAATGGCCGCGTAAAAGGTAATATACGACAGCTTGAACTCGCCAAATTGCAGAAATCCCTGCGTAAATTTCGAGAAATGAGTATCAAAGCCGGCGATAGGCGATGCGCCGACAAAGTTGTAATACAGCGAGTTGATACCATACACAATGGTCATGGTACCCAAGGTGGTAATAAACGGCGTCACGTGCAGGTAAGCAATAACCAGACCGTTCACCAGCCCGATTATCGCACCGATAATGCAGACGGTCAGGATAACCAGTGGAATCGGCACGGTATGCAGATCGGGGAACACCTTATTGACGTTATCCATGGCCTGAAGCAACGTGGCCGACACCACCGCCGCCAGACCCACTTGGCGCCCGGCCGACAGGTCGGTCCCCTGGTCGCCCTCTTTTAAGTAAGTGAGCAGGCTTTTCTTATTTAACGCATTCATAATAAGAACCCTTAAAATTAAAGATGCACGGAAGCAAGACGTAAAATTTCGTTCTGGGAGGTCTCTTTGGTATTGACAATCCCCGCCATCAGACCATTACTCATTACCAAAATACGGTCGGTAATTCCCAACAATTCCGGCATCTCCGACGAAATAATAATAATGCCTTTACCCCGCTTTGCCAGTTCAGTAATCAATTGATAAATTTCAAATTTTGCGCCAACGTCAATACCGCGGGTCGGTTCATCCATCAGCAGGATTTCCGGCTGGGTCAATAGCCAGCGGCCGATAATCACCTTTTGCTGGTTGCCGCCGGACAACGAACCGATATTGGTTTTATGACCGGGGGTTTTAACCCGCATTGAGTCTATTACCCACTGTATATCGCTTTTCATGCGGGTATTGCTTAATAACCCGATTTTGTTTTTATAATTACGGATATTGGAAATCAATGAATTAAAACCCACGTCCAGGAACGCGTAGATGCCGGTGGCCCGCCGCTCTTCGGTCACCAGGGCAAAACCATTATTAATGGCCTCGTTGGCGCTCTTGTTTTTAATGGGCTTGCCGTGCAGGGTTATGGTGCCGGAGGATCTTTCTCGGATACCGAACAGCGCCTCGACGATATCGGTGCGTTTAGCCCCCACCAGTCCGGCGATGCCGAGGATTTCCCCTTTATGCAGATCGAAGCTGATATCGCGTATGGACGGCTGGCGTAGCGAGGTCAAATCCTTGACTTCAAGAATCACTTCCCCCTGCTCTCCTTCAACACGATCCGGGAAACGCTGGCTGAGTTCGCGTCCCACCATCATCGCGATAATCTGATCCATCGTCAGGCCTTCCACCTGCCGGGTAGCAATCCACTGCCCGTCGCGCAGTATGGTTATTTCATCGCACAGCTGAAATATCTCCTCCAGCTTGTGGGAGATGTAAACGATGCCGCAACCCCGCGCCTTCAGTTTACGAATGATGCTGAAAAGATGGCTGACTTCACGTTCGGTCAACGATGACGTGGGTTCGTCCATAATGACGATTTTGGCATCGTAGGAAAAGGCTTTGGCGATTTCCACCATTTGCATTTGTGAAATAGACAAGTTGGCGACTTTTTCGTAGGGATCGATATCGATGTCCAGCTCTTCGAAAATAGTCTTGGTATCGCGGTACATTTTTTTCTGATCGACGAACATGCCCTTGAGGGGATAACGGCCTAGCCACATATTGTCCATTACGGTGCGTTGCAATACCAGGTTCAGTTCCTGGTGCACCATGGAAACGCCATGCTCCAGCGCCTCCTTGGAATTCTTGAAATTGACTTCCTGCCCTTGAAAGACAATTGTTCCGGAATCTTTGCTGTAAATACCAAATAGGCACTTTAATAAAGTGGATTTTCCCGCACCGTTTTCTCCCATTAATGCATGAACGGAATGCGAGTGAACTTTCAGGTTCACATTATCCAATGCTTTGACGCCAGGGAATGACTTACTGATATTGGTCATTTCCAGCAGCCACTCACGGGGCTGTTCGGTCGTAATGTCGGCCACGATAATACCCGGCTAAATTTGATACAGATAAAATCCCCGGCGCGGAATGACGCCGGGGAGTCAGACTATTTCTTGGTGAATTGCGTTAAGTTATCTTTGTCGACGCCTACATAAGGGATACGGACGATTTTATCTTCCAGTTTCCATTTGGTGCCGTCGGCGGCCGGTTTGCCCGCCGCCAGGTTCTTCGCCAAATCGAAGGTGGCTCTTGCCTGGTTGTTGGCGTCGTTCAGCACAGTACCCGCCATGGCGCCGGATTTAACCAATGCCAGAGCTTCAGGGAGGGCGTCCACGCCAAAGACCGGGATAGCCGTTTTGCTATGGGCTTTTAATGCTTCAACCGCACCCATGGCCATGGCATCGTTATTAGCGATAATCACTTCAATCTTGTCGGCATTGGGGCCGGACAGCCAGGCATCGGTTTTATCCTTGGCCTGCGCGGTATCCCACATGGCGGTATCCAGCTGCAACTGCTGGGTTTTCAGCTTTTCCTGCTCATTAAGGGTTTTGACCACATAGGTGGTGCGGGCTTCAGCATCGGGATGTCCCGGTTCGCCTTTTAGCAGAACGTACTGGATGGTGCCGTCTTTATTCAAGTCCCATTGCGGGTTGGCGCGCCAATGCTTGGCGATCAGTTCGCCCTGGATAATACCGGACTCTTTGGAGTCGGTGCCGACATAATACGCTTTGTCATAGCTGTCGAGATCTTTGCGGCTCGGTTCCTTATTATAAAATACCACCGGAATACCGGCGCCGCGGGCTTTGGAAATAATCACCGGCGCAGCGGCCGGGTCAACCAGGTTTATTGCCAGCGCTTTAACGCCTTTGGCAATCAGCACGTCTACCTGGTCGTTTTGTTTGGACTGGTCGTTTTGGGAGTCATTCATCAACAGCTGAACGCCGGTGCTCTCTTTGGCGTCTTTCTCCAGGGCTTTACGAACCTCCGACATAAAGTTGTCATCGTATTTATAAATAGTTACCCCGATACGGGTGTCGGCAGCCCGCGCCACGACTGAAAATAACAGTCCGGCGGCCACGGCGGTAAGAACAAAAGCCTTTTTATTCATTAGATTCTCCGGAAATTTGTAAGGTTACGTTTTGGGTAGAACAATTTCCAAATACTCATACACCGGTAATGCCAGCAAAGAGAGCAAAGGCCGGGGTAAAATTTTCAGGGTCCGGCTGGACAAGTGTTTTGTCCATGTCAGGCGTAAAACATGGCTAGCATAAAGGGATAAATGTTAATAAACTGTGAATATTCTCACACTTTGAAAACGGTTACATCTCATCTTGTGATGAGGAAGTGATCGCCGCCACATTTCGCAGCGGAGCCACCGAATGGCGGCGAACCACCGTCGGCATAAACAGATGGGTCTGCTTGGGATCCAGCAGCCCGGCGGTACCTTGCAGCGCCAATTCGGTGGCCGCCACCGCCATGGCGAAAATCGGGTACCGTATGGTGGGGAGGTGCGGGCTGGAATAACGGGAAATGGGGGTATCGCCGAATCCCACCACCGAGAATTGATTCGGCACCGCAATGCCGTTTTCCCGCAGGGTGGCCAGCGCCCCCACCGCCATGGCGTCGTTATAGACAAACACCGCCGTCAATTGTTGATTACGGCCGAGCAGCTCCACCATGGCCGCTTCTCCTCCCTGCAAATCCGGCGAGGCCAGCACCTGCCAGCTTTGCGGCGGCGTAATGCCCTCTTCCTGCATCACTTGCAAATAGCCCTGGTGCCGCTGCGCCTCATCTTCTATGGGATGATTGGAGCCGATATAGCCAATCTGCCGATGCCCCTGTTTTATCAATGTCCGGCTGGCCATCAGGGCGCCGCTGACGTTATCCAGCCCGACACAGCGGTGTTCATAGCCCGGAATGATCCGGTTTATCAGCACCATGCCCGGCTCCCGCTCCATGAAAGGAATCAATTCCTCGTCGGAGAGGATTTTGGCATGCACCACCAGCGCGCTGCAGCGCTGGCGAATCAGAACCTCAATGGCGTGCCGCTCTTTTTCCGCCTGGTGATAGCTGTTGCTGATCAGCACATTCTTTTTATGGCGCTGCGCCACCGTATCCACCGCCTTTACCAGCGCGCCGAAAAAGGGATCGGACACATCCATCACCACCACGCCGATGGTGTCGCTGCTTTGCGTGGCCAGCGCCTGCGCGTTGGCATTGGGACGATAGCCCAACTCATTCACCGCCTTCATCACCCGGTCACGGGCTTCCTTGCTGGCGATGGCGCTGTCATTTAATACTCGTGAAACGGTCGCCACCGAGACTCCGGCCAACCGCGCCACATCACGTATGGTGATCATGTCATCCCCTGTTATTTATGACGTCCGCCCAGGATAATATTTGACCAAACGGGTGAAGCACGTTTTGTTCAGGCACCGGTGGTGTTACCCATTGCCGTCACAGGTCTGAAACATAAGGCGCTATCCTAACCGTTTTCTTGCCGCCGCAGCGTGAAACAGCTCACAGGACCGAAAGCGCTTACATAAGAAAAACGGAATCGCTTTTATCGGGGAAAAAAGAGGCGTCGCCGCGAGCGTTTATGAGCAAACGGGAAGATATCCGGAAGGAAACAGTTGCTGTGCCAAGTCAGCCAAGGCGGCTAAAAGGGGATGAAGAAGCGAGAGGTCAGAGGGACTCCGGCAGCAGCAGGCGGGCGATGGTGCCCGGGATATCCTGCCGATTGACCAGTTCAAATTTGCCGTTGTGCAGTTGGGCAATGCGCGTCACGATGCTTAAGCCCAGACCGATACCGTTAAAGCGCTGATCCATGCGGACGAATTTTTTCGTCAGCTCCACGGCCTTGGCAGGATCAATCCCCTGTCCCTGATCAATCACTTCCAGCAGAATGCTGCCATCTTCGTTGCGCGCCAGCCGGATATCGATTTGGCTCTCTTGCGGGCCGTAACGGTGGGCATTTTCCACCAGATTGCGCAGCAGCAGGCGTATAAGTATCGCATTGCCCTGCAGCAGGATTTCTTCTTCCGGCAGGATCCAGCACAGGGTTTGCCGGTGCAGCCGCGCCATTTCCTCCAGTTCCTCCCGCTGCGGCGCGATTACATCCGCCATCAGTTTCACCGTCTGGTAATGGCCGGAAGTAAAATCATGCCGGATACGGGCCAGCATCAACAACTGCTCCACGGTATAGGACATATTGTCTACCCGCTCAATCAGCGGCTGGTTATCGACGGCGGCCTGTTTTTCCTGCAATTCCAGGTGCAGCCGGATACCGGCCAGGGGCGTTCGCAGCTCATGGGCCACATCGGAGGTGAATTGGCGGTCCTGCTGCAGCGTGTCGTTGAGCCTCGCGAGCAGCTGATTAAGACTGCGGGTGACGGCAATGACTTCTTTGATGTTGCTTTGTTCCGGCAGCGGTTCGAAATTCTCGGCGCCGCGCTTTTGCAACGCATTCTGCAAGCGGGAAAGGGGCAATGTTATCCAGCTCACCGCCTGAAAACAAAACAGCAGGGTGACGATGATCATCATCAGCGCCGGCACGCTTAATGCGGCAATAGCCTCGCGGATCTCCTGGTTGACGTGATCGTTGCGCACACTTTCCGCCAGCGTGCGGTTCACCAGCAGATCAATCTGTTCTTTGCTTTCGTGCCACAGCCAGATGACGGTAATAAACTGGCAGCATAATAAAATAATGCCCAGTACCACAATTAACCGCCAGCGCATGCTGATAAGCGGGGGCGCGGAGGAAGGCGTCACGTGTTTTCACCGTTTTCCTTGATAAGCAGATAACCGAAACCGCGCAGAGTGCGGATCCTGTCTTTGCCAATCTTTTGCCGCAGGTTGTGGATATGGACTTCCAGGGAATTGGATGAGGGATCGTCGTCCCAGTTATACAGGTCCTGATGAAGTATTTCCCGGTGGATGCGGTGCCCGGCGCGCAGCATCAGGCGGGAGAGGATGGCGAACTCCTTCGGCGTGATATCGATGGGGCTGCCGTTGACGGTAACCTCATGACTGTTTAAATCCAGCGAAATATTATCCACGCAAATATAATTGTTGCTTACGCCCTGGTGACGCCGGATAACCGCCCGCGCCCGCGCCAATAATTCGGCCAGGGCAAAGGGTTTGATAAGATAATCGTCCGCGCCGAAATTCAGCCCGCTGACCCGCTGATCCAGACCGTCCCGGGCGGTAAGAATCAATACCGGTACGTCGTTGCCTTTTTTTCGCCATTTCACCAACAGCGACATGCCATCCCCGTCCGGCAAGCCTAAATCAAGGATTACCAGGCTATAGGGGGCGGTTTCCATCAGGTTTTCCGCTTCGCGCATGCTGCCCGCGCAATCGCTGGCATAGCCTTCCTGTTGCAGCGCCAGCTGCAGACCCTCCTGCAGAAACCTGTCGTCTTCGATGATCAGAATTTTCATGATTGCGTCATCCTGCAGGGTTGCACGATATCCAGGGCCGGCTGATAGAGTTTGGTACCCACATTCATGAGTCCGAGCAGGGTGGCAAAAAGATTGTCCTGGGAGTACGCCTGCTGTTTAGCCCGGCTTCTCAAGCAATCATCCTCGATACCCTGCGCCTGGACAAAAGAGGGCGACATCCATAACAGCATCGGGATGTGGGTCTGCTGCGCCGGCGCCACGGCATAAGGCATACCGTGCAAAAACAGCCCGTTTTCACCCAGAGATTCTCCGTGATCGGATAAATACACCAGGGCGGTATTGAATTTGTCCTGATGGGCCTGTAACAGCTTTATGCTCTTGTCCAACAGGTAATCAATATAGACGATTGTATTGTCATAAGTGTTCACCAGCGCCTGATTTGAACATTTTTGTATCTCATTTGTATCGCAGGTAGGTGAAAAAGCCGCCTGGGCGGCCTGATAACGCTGATAATAGGAGGGGCCGTGGCTGCCCATGGTATGCAGGACGATGACGGTATCATTATTTTGCTCATTGATATAAGCATCAAGATTATGGAGCAGCGCCTCGTCCAGGCATACCCCATCGCTGCAAAACTGCGGCAGATCCTTCCACTTCGACAAATCTTCGGTGGCGACGCGGTTGCAGACATATTTACAGCCGCCGTCGTTTTCACGCCATAAAATATTGACGTGCGCGCGCTGCAGAATATCCAGCACATTATCTTCATGGGCCGCGGTATCGTCGTCAAAATGCGCCCGCGTCATGTTGGAGAACATGCAGGGAACCGAGACCGCCGTGGCGGTGCCGCAAGAACTGGTATTGGGGAAATAAACCACGTTATCCCGGGCCAGTCGGGGATTGGTGAGCTTGTCATATCCTCCCAGGGAGAAATCCTGCCCCCGGGAGGTCTCCCCCACCACCACAATCAGCAGGTTTTTTTTCTGATTGTCATTAACGGGCACCGTTTTATGCGCGTCCAAACCGATTTGCACGAACGGCATATTTTTAATGTAGTCATGTTTATAATAAGAATAACCGCCAACCGCCATGTCGCTGGGCACCAGATTTTTAATTAGCTGCGGATTATTCCGCATCAATGATGCGTAGTCTTTATAAAAGAACGTGGCCACCAGTGCGATAACGCACAAAGAGAGCAGTATGTTCAGAAAATAAAAACCCGCGGTGTGCCAGGAAAACAAGACGGGCTTGACTTTGATCCAAAGAATAACCAAGGACGGTAACACGCCGAGCACCAAAAATGATAAATCAGCTGCGGCGATAATAGCGAAAAACTTTCCATCGGCGTGGTATCGAGGACATTCTGCACCATGCCGCGATCGATTAAAACGCCATAGCTAAGCATAAAGTACTGCGCCAGCGCGTCGCTGATAAAAATTAATATAATGATTGGCTTACGAATATAGGGCAGCAGCAGAAAGCTGAAAATAAAATTCAGCGCAAACAGCAGGGTAACCGGCATACTGAGGAAAAACAGCAGGTTGTTCAGCTGCGATATATCCACCAGCCCTAAGATTTTTTTAAAGAAAATAATATTTTGAAAAAAAGTAATTATTATTGCAATAATTATATTGAAGATCCAAGGATGAACAACCGGTCGTGGAAAGGCCTTAGCTGAGTGTAGCGACATGTGCTTTTCTATCTTCTGCCATACTGAAAAAAATTAGTCAAAGAGTAGCATTGCTACATTAATTGAACCTTAAGCCCGCCGCCGGTCAAACGCGTGAGCTTACGCCATAACCACTCCATTGGTCCTTGCCTGAATATCCGCAGCCACAGGGTGGAGAAAATAATATTCACCAACCAGACGGCCGGTACAAATAACAGCAAATCGGCCCGGCCAAAGGTCATAAACAGACCGAACCGGTTAAATAGCAAGGTACACAACAAGGTTTGCAACAGATAATTGCTCAGCGCCATGCGTCCGACATTACTCAGCCAACGGCCGATGCCCAGGCGGGAGAGGGCCGGCCACCAGCCGTAGCATAGCGCCACATATCCCAGCGCTTGAAAAGGCGCGCTCAATTCCCGCGGGATCTGCAGCGCAAACGCGCTCCAGCGAAAGGCCCAGTGCACATGCCATTGCAGCAGTACGCCCGGCAGGTTGATGATGATGCCCGCAACAATCAACAACCCGGCCGCTTTGCGGTAATGGGCAAGAGGCATCTCGCCGGACAACCAGCCGCAGCGCATCAGCGCGGCCCCCATCAGCATCGACCCGGCCAGCAGCCAGCCGTACTGCATGCCCAGCGAACTCAGGCTGTCATGCAGCAGTCCCAGGCGCACCCGCCAGGCCTCGGGACCGCCGGTGGTCTGCCAGTAATATTCATAAATCCGATCGGCGATATCGGGCTGCCAAAAGCGTCCCGGCGGCGCATCCGCCACCAGCCACTGAAGCAGCAGCAGAATAATGAGTCCGAACAGATAGAGCGCCGCGCCGGTTATAAACAGCATTCTCGGATTGGGCATGCGGCGTATCACCCCCAGGCAAAGCAGGCCCACCAGTCCGTAATCCAATAAAATATCGCCGTCCCAGAAAAAAACCCCGTGGATAAAACCAAAACCCATCAGCCAGAGCAACCGCGAGGTTATCCAGCGGTTGCCGCGCGGCAGCAGCATATGCAGCCCGGCGCCGAACAGCAGGGCGAACAGGGTAAGAAATTTCACCTGCGCCACCATATCCATTACGGCCCAGGCCCAGGCGTCGGGGAGCGACGGTTCTCCGGCAAAGGCGGGGTTGAGATACGCCGCCTTGGGTAGGCCAAAAGAGGTGATATTCATCAGCAGGATGCCGAGAATCGCCATTCCCCGCGCGCAATCCAGCATGACTATGCGCTCGCGCATGTACGGTCCTTATTCAAATAAGAACGTTCAGTTAAGAACGTTCAGATAAAGAACGGCGCCGAGCGCCGTAACGCAGGCACGGGATCGGTTCGTTAGTCGTCATGGTGCCGGACGGCACGCAAAAACTCCTGCCGGGTATTCTGGCTGGATTTGAACAGTCCCCCCAGCGAGGTGGTGGTGGTGGCGCTGGTGGCATCGCGGATGCCGCGGGCTTTGACGCAATAATGCACCGCGTCGATGGATACCGCTACGTTATTGGTCCCCAGCAGGGTTTGCAATGCAATAAGGATTTGCTGGGTAAGACGCTCCTGGACCTGGGGCCGCTGGGCGAAAAACTGTACTATGCGGTTGATTTTCGACAGTCCGATGACGCTTTCCTTGGGGATATAGGCCACGGTGGCCTTGCCATCGATGATCACAAAATGGTGTTCGCAGGTGCTGGTGAGGGTGATATTGCGAACCGCCACCATTTCATCCACTTTCATTTTATTTTGAATCAGGGTTATCTTGGGGAAATTGGCGTAATCCAGGCCGGAAAAAATTTCATCCACATACATTTTGGCTATGCGGTGGGGCGTTTCCGCCAGGCTATCGTCGCTCAGATCGAGATTCAGTAACTGCATGATCCCGGTCATATGCTCGGCGATGCGGCGTTTACGGATTTCCCCATCCAGGGCTTCTCCCCGCAACGGCGTTTCCAGACCGCGGGCCAGCAGGGTCTCATGCACCAGTGATGCTTCTTTTGTCAGCGATACCATTTCTTTCTCCGGCAGGAAAATCAGCTCTTGATCTCAATGCGTCAAGAGGCGTTTCCACTCTAGAGGAGCCCGCGACGATTATCCAGTGATTGTATCGCATGAGTGGTGAAATTATTGCAAATTGACGTCAAGGCTGGCGCCACACCAGTCCCCCCGCCAGTAACAACGCCGCCAGGGCCACCGTCAGCGCAGGTTCCAGCCGGCCCGTCGCCGCGCTGGACAGCGCCGACAATACCGGCCCGATCAATTGCCCGACGGCATAACCGCAGGTGAGCAAACCGGCCATATAGCGCATATGTTCCGGCGCCTGGCGACGGCTGCATTCCAGGGTCAGCTGCACTACGCTGAGAAAACCGCCGCCGGTGAGCAGCGCGCCCACCACCAGGCTGCTTACGCCGGGGAGTTCCAGCATCATCGCGACGCCCAGTCCCTGCGCCCATAGCGTCAACGCCAGCCGCTTGCCGGGGGTCAGAAAGCCGCGGGTCAGAATACCCACGGCAATACCCGCCACGCCGGCGGCGCCAAACACCGGCCAGACCCATTGCCCGAAAGCGCTGCCGGGAAAACGCTGCGCCGCCAGTTGGGATAAAAACGTCGCCGGCAGGATATAACCGAAGCCCGCCAGGGAATAGCTCCACAGCAGTTTTTTCAGCGCCGGGTTGAGACCGGGCATCGCCTCCAGGGGCGTACGGCGCATAAAATCCCCGCGGCGGGGAAGATACCCGCTGATAAGGGCGATGGGCAGCAGCGCGGTGATACCGTAGACCCACCAGGCATGACCGGCGCTGGCGTGGTAATGATGCATGATGAGGGCCAGCACCCCGCTGACCATGATGCCGGTGCCCGGTCCGGCGAAGACCGCCGCGCTCAGCGCCGGCCGGCGCAGGAGCAGCAGTTGATCGTTGGTCCAGGCGGAGACCAGCACCATGGCCCAGCCGCTGGCGATACCGATGACCAGCCTCAGCGCGCCGTGCATCAGGGCGTTGTGGATAACCGCCGACAGCAGCGTCAGCGCCACCGCCCCCCAAACGCCCAGCCAGATCCGGCGCTCAAGCCCTGTGGACGCCCGCATGGCATCATAGGCGCCGATAAGATAGCCAAGATAATTCGCCGCCGCCACCAGGCCGGCGCTGGTGAGAGTCAGCTGACCGGCGTGAATCATCAGCGGTACCTGGGGGTAAAGGCAAAACGTCCGATTCCCATCGCCACCAATAATGCCAGAAAGCCGCTAAGGGCCACTTTACCGCCATACCTTCTCCGAAAGACCATTTTTCTGTTGCTAACAGCATGCACGATCAATAAACTCACGGAAAATGAATAATACAGACGAAGTTGCTGACAAAACGAGAAGACATGGATCTGACCCAGCTCAAGATGTTTTGCACCGTCGCAGATACCGGCTCGCTGGCCCGCGCCGCCGAACTGCTGCATCGCGTACCATCCAATCTCACTACCCGCCTGCGCCAGCTGGAAAACGAGGTGGGCAGCGATCTGTTTATCCGCGAGAAACAGCGGATCCGGCTCTCTCCGTTGGGCCATAATTTTCTCTGTTATGCCGCCAAGATCCTGGCCCTGAGCGAAGAAGCGCTGCAAATGGTCCGCGCCGGCGAGCCGGTGGGAAATTTTGCCCTCGGCGCCATGGAAAGCACCGCCGCCATACGCCTGCCGGCGCTGCTGGCGAACTATCACCAGCGTTTCCCCCAGGTTGCCCTGTCGCTGATTACCGGTTCCTCGGGGGAAATGGTGGATAGCGTACGCGCCGGCACGCTGGCCGCCGCCCTGGTGGACGGTCCGGTGACCTATCCGGAAATCCATGGCTGCATCAGTTTCCGTGAAACCCTGGTGCTGATAGCCGGCCTGGATCAGCCCCCCGTGCATGACGCGAGGGACGTTGCCGGTAAAACCGTGTTCGCTTTCCGGCCCAGCTGCTCCTACCGGCGCCGGCTGGAGGCCTGGTTCAACGGTCAAGGCGTGGTCCACGGGCCGATGATGGAGATCCAGTCTTATCACACCATGCAGGCCTGCGTGGCCAGCGGCGCAGGGGTGGCCATGCTGCCCCTGTCGGTACTGCGCCAATTGCCCGGCCAGGAAAAGGTGACCTTGCACGCCCTGCCGCCGGAAACCGCCGACGTCGCCACCTGGCTGATTTGGCGCCGGGACGCGTTCAGTCCCAATGTACAAGCCCTAAAGCAGCTGATTATCGAACAAGAGGACCCGGCGCCGGAGCGCCTCCCCGCCGCGGTCGGAAATAAACCCCTTCACCCAGCACTTAATATATTTACCTTATAGCTTTCACGTTGCAGGAAAGCGGCAAACGCGCCTGCAACGTGAAAGATCACGGGTATAAAAGGAGTTATTCTATGCAAATGATCAAAACCCGCGCCGCCATCGCCTGGGGCCCTAATCTTCCCCTGTCAGTGGAAGAAGTGGATTTAATGCCGCCGCAAAAAGGAGAAGTGCTGGTGCGTATTGTCGCCAGCGGCGTCTGCCATACCGATGCCTATACCCTGTCGGGCAAGGATCCGGAGGGGGTTTTTCCGGTGATTCTCGGCCATGAGGGCGGCGGCGTGGTGGAAGCGGTGGGCGAAGGCGTTACCAGCGTGGCGGCCGGCGACCATGTGATCCCCCTTTATACTCCCGAATGCGGCGAATGCGAATATTGCCGCTCAGGCAAGACCAATCTTTGCCAGGCCATCCGCGCCACCCAGGGTAAAGGGCTGATGCCGGACGGTACCACCCGGTTCTTCAAGGACGGTAAACCTATTTTTCATTATATGGGTACTTCCACCTTCTCTGAATACACCGTAGTGCCGGAGATTTCCCTGGCCAAAATCAGCAAGGAAGCGCCGCTGGAAGAAGTCTGCCTGCTGGGATGCGGCGTGACCACCGGCATGGGCGCGGTGATCAATACCGCTAAAGTGCAGCCAGGGGACAGCGTGGCGATTTTCGGCCTCGGGGGCATCGGACTGTCGGCGATTATCGGCGCCAAAATGGCCGGCGCCGGACGCATTATCGGCATTGATGTCAACACCGGTAAATTCGATTTGGCGCTGAAACTGGGGGCTACCGATCTTATCAACCCGAAGGACTATGATAAACCCATCCAGGAGGTGATTGTCGAACTTACCCAAGGCGGCGTGGATTTTTCCTTTGAGTGTATCGGCAATGTCAATGTGATGCGTTCGGCGCTGGAGTGCTGCCATAAAGGCTGGGGCGAATCGGTGATTATCGGCGTGGCCGGCGCCGGCGAAGAGATTTCCACCCGGCCGTTCCAACTGGTGACCGGGCGGGTATGGCGCGGTTCGGCCTTTGGCGGCGTTAAGGGACGCTCGCAGCTGCCCGGACTGGTACAGCGCTATCTGGACGGCGAGTTCCAGCTCAATGATTTTATCACCCATACCATGGGCCTGGAGAAGATCAACGACGCCTTTGAACTCCTGCATGCCGGCAAATCCATTCGTTCGGTGATCCATTTCCGTCCTTGAACAGCCATCTCCCCGGCAGCAAGGCTGGGGTTTTACGGTATATACCCTAAATAATTCGAGTTGCAGGAAGGCGGCGACGCAGCGAATCCCCAGGAGCTTACTCAGGTAAGTGACTGGGGTGAGCGAGGACAAATCTGCCGGGAGCAGATTTGAACGCTGCTTGCAGCGGCCCCGAGGGGGCGAGGCCCATGGAGGGGCCGAGTATTGCCAACACACCTGCAACTTGAAGTATGACGGGTATAGTGGATAAGCAACAGGAGCGCCCGATGGAAATGAACCCCGAATGTATCGATGAACACCGGCTGTTCGGCGGCCGGCAGTATCGCTATCGCCACCACTCCGCCAGTACCGGCGGACCGATGACCTATAGCGTTTTCCTGCCGCCGGCGGATAAGCAGCAGCCGCCCCATGCCATTTACTGGCTCTCCGGCCTGACCTGCAACGACGAGAACTTTACCCTGAAGGCCGGCGCGCAGCGCGTGGCCGCCGAACTCAATCTGGCGCTTATCATGCCCGACACCAGCCCCCGCGGCCAGGATGTGCCGGATGACGAAGCCTATGATCTGGGCCAGGGAGCCGGGTTTTATCTTAATGCCGCCCAGGCGCCCTGGGCCGGGCATTACCGGATGTTTGATTATATGGCCGACGAACTGCCGGCCCTGGTGCATTCGCAATTTGCCTTGAGCGACCGGCAGGCGGTGATGGGTCACTCCATGGGAGGCCACGGCGCGTTAATGCTCGCGTTGCGCCTGCCGGGGCGATTCCGGTCCGTCTCGGCCTTTGCCCCCATCGTCAATCCCTGCGACGTGCCCTGGGGGCGCAAGGCCTTCGGCGCCTATCTGGGGGACGATGAAAATGCATGGCACGCCTACGACAGCAGCCGCCTGTTGGCGGCCGAGGACGCAAGACCCCTGCCGATATTAATCGATCAGGGGGATGCGGACCCGTTCCTGGGGCTGCAGCTGCAGCCGGAAAAACTGGAGGAACCGGCGCGGCGGAAGAACTGGCCGCTGACGCTGCGCATGCAGCCGGGTTACGATCACAGCTATTTCTTTATCGCCAGTTTTATCGAGGATCACCTGCGCTTCCATGCGGGGTATCTGAACGCCTGATCAGGGGGAGCCCTATTTCCCTTCTGTTTGGCTGCGCAGCGGGACGCGTTCGTCGGCTGAGTAGTCATCGCTGCGGCCGGGGAACGTCATGTCCTGGTAGCGAATCAGATGCGTTCCGTGCCGCCATTTGTAACCCAGCCAGATCACCAGAAACAGGGGAATGCCGATATAGGTGGCGGTGACGCCGTACCAATCGATGCGGTCCTGAAGAAAAGCCTGATAATTCTGGCCCAGGGTAATCAACAGGCATAACACAAAGGCGAAAATCGGTCCCAGGGGAAAAAAGCCCGCGCGATACGGCAATTCCGCCAGATCACGGCCCTGGATCATATAACCCCGGCGGAAACGGTAGTGACTGATGGCAATGCCCAGCCAGGCGATAAACCCGGTCATGCCGGAGGCGTTCAGCAGCCAGAGATACACTGTCTGGTTACCGTACATGGAGGTGAGGAAACACAGGCCGGCCATGACGGTGGTGAGATACAGCGCGTTGCGCGGCACGCCGCCCTTGGACAATTTGGCGAATATTTTCGGCGCGTTGCCCTGGCAGGCCAGGGTATACAGCATCCTGGTGGAGGCGTACATGCCGGAGTTGCCCGCCGACAGCACCGCCGTCAGAATGACTGCATTCATTACCGCCGCGGCGGAAAGCAGTCCGGCATTGCGGAACACCAGGGTAAAGGGGCTGACGGTGATGTCTTTAACATCGTTGCGCAGCAGATTGGGGTCGGTGTAAGGGATAATGAGGCTTATCACCAGAATAGCCAGCACATAAAACAGCAGGATCCGCCAGAATACCTGGCGTACCGCCCGGGGAATATTTTTCGCCGGGTCGGCGGATTCGCCGGCGGCGATGCCGATAAGCTCGGTGCCCTGGAAAGAGAAGCCGACAATCATCGCTACCCCGATCATGGCCGGGAAACCGCCGGCAAACGGCGCGTTGCCTACCTGCCAGTTATGCCAGCCGGCGCTTTCGCCGCCGCGCAGGATACCCACTATCATCAGTACGCCCACGGCGATAAAAATGATGACCGTCACAACCTTGATCAGCGAAAACCAGTACTCGGCTTCGCCGAAACCTTTTACCGAGATGGCGTTGAGGCTGAACATGATGGCCATGAACAGCGCGCTCCAGATCCAGCCAGGCACGGCCGGGAACCAGTAGCTCATTACCAGTTGCGAGGCCACCAGATCGACGGCGATGGTTACCGCCCAGTTGTACCAGTAGTTCCAGCCGAGGGCGAAACCGAAGCCTTCTTCCACGTAGCGGGCGCCGTAGGTGGAGAAGGATCCGGATACGGGCATATAGGCCGCCAGTTCGCCGAGGCTGGTCATGAGGAAATAGACCATCAGGCCGATGAGGATATATGACAATAACGCCCCACCCGGACCGGCCTGGGAGATGGTGGCGCCCGAGGCGACGAACAGGCCGGTGCCGATGGAGCCGCCGATGGCGATCATTGTCAGGTGACGTGCTTTGAGTTCACGACGCAGCCCCGGAACAGGCCGGGTGTCACTGTGGGTTTCTCGCATGATGATGTTGTCTGTCCATGAAAAATTCGACGGCGGATTGTACCAAAAAGAACAGCGGTGGGGAGTTTAGCTGCCCTGTTATTAGAGAGCTTCATAATGGAGGGGGTATTATTAGCGATACTCCCTTTGGCACGCGCTCCCTTTAACATGTTCGCTGCGCGATCGGTGAACGCGGGCCTACCGCGCTGTGGGGCGCTCCGGCGGGCGGTAAAACCACGCCCGCTTCGACCCCATCAGCACGGTCTCCCTTTAACGCGCTCGCTGCGCGATCGGTGAACGCGGGCCTACCGCGCTGTGGGGCGCTCCGGCGGGCGGTAAAACCACGCCCGCTTCGACCCCATCAGCACGGTCTCCCTTTAACACGCTCGCTGCGCGATCGGTGAACGCGGGCCTACCGCGCTGTGGGGCGCTCCGGCGGGCGGTAAAACCACGCCCGCTTCGACCCCAACAGCACGGTCTCCCTTTAACACGCCCGTCTCAGGCCTCGGTGATGGCGGGCCGGCCCTGGCAGTATTGCTGGAACCGTGTCAGCGCTTGGGAGAGGTGTTTTTGCCGGTGGTGTACCAGATACAGGGTGCGCATCAGCGGCGGCAGAGGCAGGGTAAGCGTTACCAGCGTGCCTAGGGCCAGGGCTTCCGCCACTACCCGGCGGGACAGGCAGCTAATGCCCAGGCCGTGGCGCACCGCGTGTTTGATGGCTTCGGAGTTGCCGAGTTCCATGACCGACTGGAAACGGGGCAGTTGCGCCAGTAAAAGATAATCGACGATTTCGCGGGTGCCCGATCCCTGTTCCCGCAGTATCCAGGGCGCGTCCGCCAGCTGTTCCAGCGTCAGGGGCCGCCCCGCCAGCGGATTGTCCGGGGCGGCGAACACCACCAATTCATCTCGCAGCCAAGGCTGCGTTACCAGCGCCGGGTTGTGGCTGGGGCCTTCAATCAGTCCCAGATCGACGCGAAAATCCATCACCGCGTTGATTACATCCATGCTGTTCCCCACCTGTAGCGCCAGCGGGGCATCGGGAAAATCCCGCCGGTAGGCGGCGATGATCTCCGGCAGGATGTAATTGCCGATGGTGCTGCTGGCAAACAGCCGCAATGCGCCATTCCCCTGGTGAAACAGCCGGCCTATTTCTCCGGCCTGCTCAAGCAGCGCCACCGCGCGGGGGTAGAGCAGCCGGCCGTGTTCGTTTAGCACCAGCCGTTTGCCGACGCGATCGAACAGTTTCACCGCCAGCTGATTTTCCAAATCGGTGAGCGCCGCGCTCACCGCCGACTGCGAAAGCGCCATGACGGCGGAGGCCTGGGTGGTGGAGCCGCTTTTCAGCACTTCGGTAAAAATTTCCAACTGGCGCAAGGTGATATGCATGAGACGCTGGGATCCTGCCATTAGGGGGTAACTCCCCTATGATGTAGTATTGCTCTTTAGAATCATGTTAACCCATCGAAATTCGGGGAGAAAGTCATGAAATATGTTGGTGCCCATGTCAGCGCCGCGGGCGGAGCGGATCAGGCGGTGATCCGTGCCCATGAACTCGATGCGACGGCGTTTGCGTTATTTACCAAGAACCAGCGGCAATGGAAAGCGGCGGATCTGGCCCAAGAGGATATTGAAAATTCCAGGCCGCCTGCGAAAAATACCGTTTCCCGGCCGCGCATATCCTGCCTCACGACAGTTATCTGATTAATCTCGGCCACCCGGTAGAGGAAGCGCTGCAAAAGTCCCGCGACGCCTTTATTGACGAAATGACCCGCTGTCAGCAACTGGGGTTGACCTTGCTGAATTTCCATCCCGGCAGCCATTTACAGCAAATCGAAGAAGAAAAATGCCTGGCGCGCATCGCCGAATCCATTAATATCGCGCTGGATAAAACCGAGGGTGTGACGGCGGTGATTGAAAATACCGGCGGCCAGGGCAGTAACCTGGGGGTTCGTTTTGAAAATCTGGCGGCGATTATTCATCATGTGGAAGACAAGAACCGGGTGGGAGTCTGTATCGATACCTGCCACGCCTTTGCCGCCGGTTATGATTTACGCACCGAGGAGGCCTGTGCGCAGACCTTCGGGGATTTTGCCCGTATCGTCGGATTTAAGTACCTGCGCGGCATGCACCTTAACGACGCCAAAACCGCATTGAACAGCCGGGTCGATCGCCATCACAGCCTGGGGGAAGGCAATATCGGCAAAACCGCTTTTGCCTGGATTATGGGGGATAAGCGTTTTGATGACATCCCGCTTATCCTGGAGACGGTGAATCCCGCTATCTGGCCCGAGGAAATCGCCTGGCTGAAATCCATGGACGGCAGGCATAATAAGGATTAGGCCCTTTGGTATCCGGCGACCCGGTATGGGCCGGGCCGCCGGGTCTGTCAGGCCAGCGCTTTGGCGAGCTCCTGATCCGAACGTTTGAGCATGGAATACAGCACGCCCAGCAGCAGGGTGCCGGCGGCAATGGCCACCAGATACAGCAGCACCGGCGTAATGGCTCCCGGTATCAGCAAGACGAACATCCCGCCGTGGGGCGCCATCAGTTTCACGCCGAAGAACATGGACAACGCTCCGGTTACCGCGCCGGAAATCATGCAGCTGGGTATAACCCGAAACGGATCTCGCGCGGCGAAAGGAATGGCGCCTTCGGTGATGAAACACAGGCCGAGGACAAATGCGGCCTTGCCGGCCTCGCGTTCGGTTTTCTCAAATTTGTTGCGCGCCAGCAGCGTCGCGACGGCGATGCCCAGCGGCGGCACCATGCCCGCACCCATCACCGCCGCCATCGGCGCATAGGTCTGGGTGCTGAGCAGCGCGACGCCGAAGGCATAAGCGGCTTTATTGATCGGACCGCCCATATCGCTGCACATCATGGCGCCCAAAATCGCCCCCAGCAGCACGGCGTTGGCGGTGCCCATGGATTGCAGCCAGCCGGTCAAGGCGGCTAGAATTTTAGCCACCGGCGTACCCACCACGTAAATCATTACCAGCCCGGTTATCAAACTGGCGATGAGCGGGATGATCAAGATGGGTTTCAGCGCCGCCATGCTTTGCGGCAGCGGCAGCTTGGTACTGATGGCCTTTGCCACATAGCCCGCCAGGAAACCGGCGATGATGCCGCCGATAAAACCGGCGCCGGTGCTGACCGCCAGCATGCCGCCCCCCAGCCCCGGCGTCAGCCCCGGACGATCGGCGATGGAGAAGGCGATAAAGCCCGCCAGTACCGGAACCATCAGCGCAAAGGCCGACTTGCCGCCGATTTGCATCAATGCCGCGGCCAGGGTGCCCGGCTGTTCAAACGCATGGATACCGAAAATAAAGGACAAAGCAATGCAAAGCCCCCCCGCCACCACCATCGGCAGCATATAAGAGACGCCGGTGAGCAAATGGCGATAGGGTCCGGTGGTTGTCTTCTTCTCCTGACCCGCCGCGGCCCCGCTTTTCTGGCTGTCCGGCTGGTACACCACCGCTTCCTGCACCGCTTTATCCAGCTCCTGCGCGGTCTTTTTCAGCGCCAGGCCGGTGCTGGTACGGTACATGGGTTTACCGGCGAATTTACTCAAATCCACTTCGATGTCCACGGCCACGATAACCAGATCCGCCTGCCGGATCTCTTCATCGGTAATGGCGTTGCCCGTTCCCACCGAGCCGCGCGTCTCGACCTTGACCCACCAGCCGCGTTTTTTCGCTTCCCCTTCTATGGCTTCCGCCGCCATATAGGTATGCGCCACCCCGGTGGGGCAGGCGGTCACGCCGACAATGCGCTTCGGACCGTTAGACGATGACAGCGGCGTCGCGCCGCTTTGGGCCGGCGCCTGGTAGATTTCGGCGGCATTTTTGCCTGCGCCAGAAAGGCCGCGGGCCGGCTTGCGGCCTGGGCGGCCTCGCCGAAAAAGACCTTTTTCCCGTTCAGCCCGGCGTCAGCAACGGCGGGCGTGTCTACCACCACGACCAATTCCGCATCATCCGCGGAATCCACCAGGGGCAGCCCGGCATCGGCAGCAGCGGCCGCCAGTAATTTTTTTACCAGATGGCCCCCGTGCCTTCCCCCGTGCGCTCTCTATTTTTCAGCAGCGTTTTCATTTTGTCTCCTGCCGGTCATTAAAAGGTTTTAATTCGACCCGGGCCATCATGGCGGCCAACTGTGGACGATCGGTGATGCCGACATTACTTTGGCTTACCGCCAGCGCCGCTACGGCGGTGGCCAGGCGCAGCGTATGCTCGCTGGATTCGCGCATCAGCAAACCGTAAATCAGGCCGCCTACCATGGAATCCCCCGCGCCCACCGTGCTGACGACTTCGCAGGCCGGCGGTTTTGCCAGCCAGGCGCCGGAGGCGTTAACCCCAACGCCCCCTCCCCCCCCAGAGGGATAACCACGTGGGCGGTGCCCTGTTCCCGCGGTGCGTGAGCGGCGGGGACCACATCCGCCAGGGTGGGCAGTTTATGCCCGGCCCAGATTTCCAGTTCGCGGCGATTGGGTTTTACCAGCCAGGGCGCCGCTTTCAAACCGGCCACCAGCGCTTCGCGGCTGCTGTCGAAAATGATGCACGGACAATGGCTGCGCAGTTTTATCATCCAGTCGGTAAAGGCTTCCGGCGCAACGCCCGTGGGCAGGCTGCCGCTCACCGCCACCATATCGAACTGGCCGAGCCAGGTCAGGGAATCATTGACGAAACGTTCCCAATCCTGCGGCGTCACGTTAAAACCGGAAAAATTGAAATCGGTTACATCGCCCTGCTTTTCCGTCAGCTTGACGTTGATGCGGGTGCGCCCCTGCACCACCTGAAAGCGGTTGGCGATACCCAAATCACTGAACAATAATTGAAAACCGTCCTGGTTTTCCTTGCCCAAAAAGCCCCCTACCGTGACATCGATACCCAGGTCTTTAAGCACCTTGGCTACGTTTATCCCTTTTCCCGCCGCGTGCAGTCCGGTCGTTTGCACCAGGTTCACTTCTCCCCGCTCAATGGCGGGGCAGAATCCAACCAGATCATAGGCCGGATTCAACGTAATCGTTGCGACTCGCCTGCTCATGCCACACCCTCTCCAAGTCCGGAGGCAATTGCCTCGCCAATGGCTTTCAGCGCCTGTTCAGCATCGGCGCCGTCGGCGGTAAAACGTAATCTGTGGCCGTTTTGAACGCCAAGGGCCACGACCTTCATCAGGCTGCGGCCGTTGGCCGGCTTGCCGCTGCCGTCAAGATTGGTGACGGTGACGGCGCTGTTGAATTGTTTGATGACATTCACCAGGGCGGTGCCGGGCCGGGCATGTAACCCATGCTCGTTGCGAATAACGAATTCCGCGCTCAGCAACGACCCCTGCTGCGTCGCTTCGCCGCTGAGCAAGGCCAGCAGCGCGGGCGCATCGGCGGTGAGCAGGCGTTCCGACTGCCCCGCCAGCACCAGATCGCCAAGGGTATTCAATACGCTTAGCGGCTGGTCGTCCGCCATGGCCACCGTTACCAGCAGGGCAACCGACTCTCCGTCCAGGTTAAACGCCGCCAGCGGACGACTCACCGCCACCGCGCTGGCCAG
The DNA here is from genome assembly GCF_016865525.2 of Sodalis ligni. Taxonomy (NCBI): domain Bacteria; kingdom Pseudomonadati; phylum Pseudomonadota; class Gammaproteobacteria; order Enterobacterales; family Bruguierivoracaceae; genus Sodalis; species Sodalis ligni. The sequence continues at coordinate 4,029,679 of NZ_CP075169.1, forward strand.
ATTGCCGCGGGTGGCGTCGTTCAGCCAGATGCCCTGGCCGAGGTTCAGCGGAACGCCGCTCACCACGTCGCTGACGAAATCAGCATCCACCGCCCCGGCCTGCTGCAGGCGGCCGGCGTTCAGCGCCTTGAGGGTCATCATATCTTCAGCGGCGATATCCAGCGCCATAAGCGAAATATCGAACAGGAAGGGGGCCGGCAGCCGTTCACCGGTCAGCACGCTGCGCAACTCTTCCGCATCGGTGGTGGTGGCCAGACGGTCCGCCATCTTTTCATCGCTTAATACGTGCGTCAGCTGACGCAGCAGCGCCAGATGTTCGTCGGAACGGGCGGCGATACCGATAACCACATGGGCAATTTGTCCATCGCCCCAGTCGATACCCTGGGGGAACTGAAATACCTGGACGCCGGTTTTCAGCACCAGGTCGCGGGTATCGGTGGTTCCGTGGGGAATGGCGATGCCGCTGCCCAAAAAAGTCGAGGTTTGTTGTTCGCGCTGCAGCATGCCGTTGAGGTAGCCCTCCCGCGCGTAGCCTGCCTGCGTCAGCGCCGCGGCCACCCGCGTAATAGCCTCTTGCTTGTTCGGGGCCTGGGCACCGAGGTGAATATCGTTCAGTGACAACTCAAACATACTTCTCCTCGCTTGCTGAAATTGAATCGATTCAGCTTTAATGGGAAATAATCGCGCCATCTTCTGGAACCGATCCCGGAAATGACGCTGAAACGTTTCAATAAAGTTTCCGACGTTGCGGAATCGAATGCAAGCATCGGCGAATTATTCCTATTGAATCTTTGAAGCCACGCACATTTTGCTGACATGATATCAATAAATACCGGTTTTTACCGCTAAAGCTGAAGTGCAGCTGAAGCGCCCTGCTACGAACCGGGAGACCAATTCTCCGTTTATGCCATTAAGACCGGTAATACCTGGGATTGAATGACGGCCAAGGGGATTTTTAGCAAAAAATGTCAGGAACGGGCCTTGATTGTATTATTTTTCGCCGGAGACTTTCGTTTTGGCATAACCGGCGTATGATGCCCGCGTCCTCCTCCGTTTTTGATTCAGACCTCATTATCATGCATACGCCTATCGCCCTTTCGCGGCGTCTACCGGATATGACCGCTTCGGCATTTCTGGTTATCGCTTTTCTTTCCGGTATTGCCGGCGCGCTGCAACTCCCGACGTTGAGCCTTTTTCTTTCCACCGATGTGCAGGCACGCCCGTTTATGGTGGGATTGTTTTACACCGGCAGCGCCGTGATAGGCATTGCGGTCAGCCAGTTCCTGGCCGGCCGTTCCGATAAAAAGGGCGACCGCAAAATGCTGATTTTCCAATGCTGCGCCCTTGGGGCGGCGGGTTGCGTGCTTTTTGCCTTCAACCGCAACTATTTTGTCCTGCTTATCTTCGGCGTACTGCTCACCAGCTTCGGTTCCACCGCCAACCCGCAATTGTTTGCCCTGGCGCGGGAGCATGCGGATCACAGCGGCCGCGAGTCGGTGATGTTCAGCTCGGTGATGCGCGCGCAGGTCTCCCTGGCCTGGGTGATTGGTCCGCCGCTGGCCTTTGCCCTGGCGCTGGGTTTTGGTTTCAAGGCCATGTATATGATGGCGGCGGCCACCTTTGTGGTATGCGGCGGCCTGGTGTGGATGCTGCTGCCCACCATGCGCAAGTCGCTGCTTACAACCGAGGCGGTGATGGAAGCCCCTCGGCGCAACCGCCGGGATACGCTGCTGCTGTTTTCCGCCTGTACCCTGATGTGGACCTGCAACTGCATGTACCTTATCAACATGCCTTTATACCTGATCCATGAACTGGGGCTGCCGGAAAAAATGGCCGGGATCATGATGGGTACCGCCGCCGGCCTGGAAATCCCCACCATGCTTATTGCCGGCTATATTTCCAAGCAATATGGCAATCGTTTATTGATGCGCATCGCCGTGGCAGCCGGCCTGCTGTTCTACCTGGGGCTTATCCTGTTTACCGATGCCACGGCGCTGCTGCTGCTGCAGCTGCTCAATGCGGTTTTCATCGGTATACTGGCGGGTATCGGCATGATCTATTTTCAGGATCTGATGCCCGGCCAGGCCGGCGCGGCCACGACGCTGTTTACCAATACCGGCCGGGTCGGCTGGATTTTCGCCGGATCGCTGGCCGGGCTGATATCTGAAATCTGGCAATTGCACGGGGTTTTTTATGTGGCATTGCTTATGATTGCCGGCGCCGGTTATTGCATGTGGCGCATCCGTGATGTAGATTCGCCGCTGCCCCGCGACACACACACTTCCCCCTTGCCTGGAACGCCCGGCAACGGTAACGTGTCGCCATAGATTCCGACACAATTATACAGGTCCACGTTAATGGCTAGAGCAAACGAAATTAAGCGCGGTATGGCGGTGAACTACAACGGCAAACTGTTGCTGGTAAAAGATATTGATATTCAAAGCCCGAGCGCACGCGGGGCCAGTACGCTTTACAAGATGCGTTTTTCCGATGTCCGCACCGGGCTGAAAGTGGAAGAGCGTTTCAAGGGCGACGATATCCTCAACACCATTGATCTGGTCCGCCGGTCGGTGACCTTTTCTTACATCGACGGTGATGAATATATCTTTATGGACGACGAGGATTACACGCCTTATCCGTTTAAAAAAGATCAAATCGAAGACGAGCTGCTGTTTATTCCCGAAGGCGGCATCCCCGGCATGCAGGTGCTGACCATGGACGGACAGGTGCTGGCGCTGGAGCTGCCGCAGACGGTTGATCTTGATATTGTCGAGACCACGCCGGGCATCAAGGGAGCCTCCGCCAGCGCCCGCACCAAACCGGCGCTGATGAGCACCGGCCTGACGGTATCGGTACCGGAATATCTTAACAGTGGCGAAAAAATCCGTATTCACGTGGCCGAACGCCGCTATATGAGCCGCGCCGATTGATGTATCGACCCCGCCACCGGCGCAGCGCAACGCTATGACCGCCAAAACGACCCTGGTAACCGGTTTTCTCGGCAGCGGGAAAACCACCACCCTGCTGCACCTGCTGGCGCACAAGCCGGCTGATGAACGCTGGGCCGTGCTGGTGAACGAGTTCGGCGAAATAGGTATCGACGGCGCCCTGCTGGCCGATAGCGGCGCTTTTCTCAAAGAGATCCCCGGCGGCTGCATGTGCTGTGTCAACGGCCTGCCGATGCAGGTAGGGCTTAATAGCCTGCTGCTGCGCGGCCGCCCTGACCGATTGCTTATTGAACCCACCGGCCTTGGCCACCCGAAAGAAATCCTCCGCCTGCTCGCCTCGCCGTTTTATGAAAGCTGGATAAACCTGCAGGCGACCCTCTGCCTGCTTGACGCGCGCCAGCTCAGCGACGCGCGTTATACCGACAACGAGAATTTTCGCGATCAGCTGGCGGCGGCGGATATCATTATCGCCAATAAGCAGGATAGCTACGCCCCGCGCGATCGGGAACTCCTCGCGGCCTGGGCCCGTGACCATGGCGGAGAAAGGCCGATTATCGGCGCCACCCGCGGCGATATTTCCTCGTGCTGCTGGACAGTCCGCGGCGCAACCTGCGGGAACTGCCCGAGGAACGCACCACCACGCCGTCCCCGCCGCCAAAACCGGTCTGGCCGCCCTCAGCCTGCCCGCCAATGCCGGCTGGCGCCGTGCGTTGAACCGCGGCCAGGGGTATGAATCTTGCGGCTGGATTTTTGACGGCGAAACGGTTTTTGATACCGTCCGCCTGCTGGAATGGGCGCGGTTGGCGCCGGTAGAACGGGTCAAAGGGGTTATGCGCATTGCTGAAGGGGCATTGATGGTCAATCGCCAGGGGGATTCCCTCTTTATCGAGACCCGCCCGGCGCCGCCTCCCGACAGCCGAATCGAACTGATCAACCCTGCGCCAGCCGAATGGAATATTTTACAATCGAATTTGTTGAGGGCGCGTTTAAATTAGCATTATTATTATTACATTAATGTTAATTTCTGAATGGGTCCCGAGTCATGCAACGCTTACCGGCTATCATAGCCCTCAACCTAGCGGGAGTTGTGCTCTTCTTTTCCTGGTATCTCCCGCCGGATCACGGTTTCTGGTTCACCATCGATTCATCCATTTTCCTGCATTTCAACCGTCTGATGACCCAGAACCATGCCTTTGCCCTGTTCCTGGCCGTCACCAATTACCGGGCCTTTGATGCCATTGCCCTGCTGTTCATGGGTGCAATGTATTTTTATTACTATCGCCGGTCCGGCCAGGAAGAGCGCTACCGCATGTTAAGTATCGGTATCGTGATGCTGCTTTCCGCGGTGGTGCTCAATCAGCTGGGCCATTTGCTGCCCGTCAGCCACCCCAGTCCGACGCTGTTTTTCGAAAATGACCCTCGCGTGGCGCGCGTATCGCAGTTTGTGGATATCCCCACCAAAGACGCCTCCGCGGACAGCTTTCCCGGCGACCACGGCATGATGCTGATGATTTTCGCCGTTTATATGTGGCGCTATTTCGGCCGGCGCGCGTTTATCGGCGGCCTGGCGATCCTGGTGGTTTTCTCGCTGCCCCGGCTGATGATCGGCGCCCACTGGTTTACCGATATCGCGGTGGGTTCGCTGTCGGTGCTCTTGGTGGGGCTGAGCTGGTGGCTGCTTACCGACGCCTGCGATAAGCTGGTGAACCGCATTAATCATCTTCTGCCGGGCGCGCGGATCAACAGGTTTCAATAGGATTTCATTATGTCGGCGTTAATGCTTTGCACGGTCTACCTTAAAAAGCGTTAACGCCGGGCGACCCCCTTTACCCTCTCCTCCAGGGCAACATTCCCCGTCCGCCGCCCTTCTCTGTTGAGATGTTATTGTTCAGATCCATTTTTTAACTTTATTTTCATCAAACTTTCACATCATGAAAAGTTATAAATTAGTCGATAAAAATTCTCGCTTTCCCTTATTCATTACGGTAACCTCGAATTCGCTGTACTCATGGACTGATATTTATACCAATTAAAATGTGTGAGAGAAACCACACAATGCAGGAATAATAGTTGGTCGATTGGTATTTGCGCTTTATTCTCGATTCGTTTGGCATTTTATAGCGGCACCGTCGCTAAGGACTTTAAGGGATAACACTTATAATGGTCAAATCTCAACCTATTTTGAGATATGTTCTGCGGCTCATCCCCGCAGTGGCGGTAGCGGTAGTACTTTCCGCCTGTAGTTCTCAGAGTTCCAGGCAAACCGCTGAGATGCATGCAGTTAATGATAATGATCAGTCTTCACTGCAAGCCTCTCAGGATCAATTTGAAGAAATGGTCCGTAATGTCGACATTAAAACGAAAATTATGGATCAATATGCCGTCTGGAAAGGCGTGCGTTATCGGCTAGGCGGCAGTACCAAACGCGGTATTGATTGTTCAGCATTTGTCCAAATGACCTTCAAAGAGCAGTTCGGCCTTGAATTACCCCGTTCCACCACGGAACAGCAGGGAATGGGCTCTAAAATCCAGCGCACCAAGCTGCGTCCGGGTGATTTAGTGTTGTTCCATGCCGGTTCCACCGGTCGCCACGTGGGAATTTATCTGGGTAATGATCAATTCGTTCATGCTTCAACCACCAGTGGTGTGATGATTTCCAGCATGAATGAAGATTATTGGAAAAACGCTATCGCGAAGCACGAAGGGTACTGGTCCACGGTACACAAAGCTAAATAATGGTTATTATTTAAACGCCCTGCATGCCGAACGAGAAAAAGCCGTCTTAATAAGGCGGCTTTTTATGTTCATTCTTAAAGTTTTGTAAATCTCATAATTAGATTACTTAATTAATAATTTGCTTTAAGTTAATGGAATTAACGGCCATAGACTTTAGTTAATGAACGTTCATTAATAAATGAGCCGCCTTTCCTGACGGCTGCATAAGGCAAAATAAGAACAATTCAGGAAACATTTTCCTTAAATATTTACCCTATTATTCGTTGCACTCGCCGATAAATTATGATAGAGCCGGCGCGGCGCACCGCTGGATTCTCACTGCCACTCCCCTCGATTTGCCTAACGCGATAAACAAAAAAAATCGCTAATAATTTTGACATTAAAATTATTTATATCGTTATTACCGCTATTATAATAAACGCAGTCATACTGCACATTGCCGGCATGATGGCCTTGTTATTCAGCTTGAGTCAGTCAGTATCTGCGCAGGAGCGTAACCTGATGTTTTTACGTTTTTGGATAGCGCTGGTTTTCAGTATCGTTAGCTACGGTCCGCACGCCGAGGCCATTAACGAAGGTTATGCGTTTGCGCTGTTGGGAGAGCCAAAGTACAGCAGTGATTTCAATCATTTCGATTACGTCAATCCCGCCGCCCCCAAAGGCGGAGCCGTGACGTTGGCCGCCATCGGCACCTTTGACAATTTCAACCGTTACGCTTTGCGTGGCTCCGCCGCCATGCGGACCGATCAGCTCTATGACTCGCTGTTCACCACCTCCGACGATGAAATGGGCAGTTATTACCCGCTGGTGGCGGAGTCCGCTCGCTACCCGGCGGATTTCAAATGGATTGAAATCACCATCAATCCCCGGGCCCGCTATCATAATCACCAGCCTATCACCGCGCGGGATGTCGCCTTTACCTTCAACAAATTCATGACCGAAGGGGTGCCCCAGTTCAGGCTTTATTATAAAGGCGTTACCGCCACGGCCATCGCGCCGCTGACTGTGCGTTATGAATTCCCCCAGCCCGATAAAGACAAAATGCTGGGTTTGCTGGACTTGCCCATTTTGCCGGAAAGCTTCTGGCAACATCACAAACTGAGCGACCCGCTGTCCTCGCCGCCTCCGGCCAGCGGTCCTTATCGCATCACCGCCTGGCGCACGGGCCAGTACGTCACTTACTCCCGGGTCAAGGATTACTGGGGGGAGACATTGCCGGTGAATCGCGGGCGTAATAATTTCGATACTATCCGTTATGACTATTACCTGGACGACAATGTCGCGCTGGAGGCCTTTAAAGCCGGCGCCTACGATCTGCGGGTGGAAACTTCGCCGAAAAATTGGGCCACTCAGTACCACGGCGGTAATTTTGACCGTGGTTACATCGTCAAACAGGAAGTGCCCAATAACGCTCCGGTCACTACGCCCTGGCTGGCGTTTAATATCCAGCGTCCGCTGTTCGCCGACAGGCGGGTGCGCGAGGCCATCGGCCTGGCATTTGATTTCGAATGGATGAACAAGGCGCTTTTCTTTAACGGCTATGAACGGGTCAACAGCTATTTTATCAATACCGACTACGCCGCCAGAGGATATCCCGACGCCGCCGAGCTGGCCTGGCTGGGGGCGCCGAAAGGGCAGATCCCGCCGGAAGTCTTTACCGATATTTACCATCCGCCGGTCTCGGACGGCAGCGGATACGATCGGAAAAACCTGCTCAAGGCGCTCACCTTGTTAAAAGAGGCCGGTTGGGAGTTGAAAAACCAGCAATTGGTGAACAGTAAAACCGGTAAACCCTTCCAGTTTGAAATGATGCTGATGAGCGGCAACAACAGCCAATATATCCTGCCGTTCCAGCATAATCTGCAGCGGCTGGGCATTACCCTCCAGATTCGGGAAGTGGACAGCGCACAATTCACCAACCGGCTGCGCAAGCGCGATTTTGATATGATGCCCGCCACCTACGCGCCGTTCCCCTATCCCAGTGGGGATTTGCAGATCATGTGGGGTTCGGCTTATGTGGAATCCACCTATAATCGACCGGGGGTAAAGGATCCCGCCATCGACCGACTGATCAATGAAATCGTTCATCACCAGGGGGACGAAAAAGCCCTGCTTTCCCTTGGACGGGCCCTGGACCGGGTGCTGACCTGGAATCAATTTATGATCCCCATGTGGTTCTCCCATCAGACCCGGTTGGCCTATTGGGATAAATTCGCCATGCCGGAAATTCGTCCTACTTATGCGCTGGGTTTCGACACCTGGTGGTACGATGTCAACCGGTCGGCGAAATTGCCTGCGGAACGGCGCTAACAGAGGGGCTTGCATGACGTCATATCTATTGCGTCGATTATTACTGGTCATTCCCACGCTGTGGGCCATCATTACGCTGAATTTTTTTATCGTGCAAATTGCTCCCGGCGGCCCGGTGGATCAGGCCATTGCCGCCATTGAAACGGGTCAGCAAAGCGGTTTCTCCGGCGGCGGCCACACCGATCCCACCGCCCGCGTCCAGGCGCTGCACGGCGGACAAATCGGCGACAGCCAGTATCGCGGCGCCCGCGGACTGGATCCGGAGGTCATTGCTGAAATCACCAAGCGCTATGGCTTTGACAAGCCGCTGCACGTGCGCTATTTCACCATGCTGTGGAATTATGTGCGGTTTGATTTCGGCGATAGCCTGTTTCGCGGATCGTCGGTCATGGAATTGATAAAAGAGAGCCTGCCGGTTTCCATTACCCTGGGACTATGGAGCACGCTGATTATTTATTTAGTGTCCATTCCGCTGGGCATCAGGAAGGCGGTCCATAACGGCAGCGGATTCGATGTCTGGAGCAGCACGCTGATTATCGTCGGTTATGCCATTCCAGCGTTTCTGTTCGCCATATTGCTGATAGTGCTGTTTGCCGGCGGCAGCTATCTGGATTGGTTTCCGCTGCGCGGTCTGGTCTCCAGCCATTTCGACAGCCTGCCGTGGTATAAAAAAATCACGGATTACCTCTGGCATATCACACTGCCGGTGCTGGCCACGGTCATCGGCGGATTCGCCACCCTGACCATGCTAACCAAAAACGCGTTTCTGGATGAAATCCGCAAGCAGTACGTCATCACCGCCCGGGCCAAGGGGCTGGATGAAAACCAGATTCTCTACCGCCACGTGTTCCGCAACGCCATGCTGCTGGTGATAGCCGGTTTTCCCGCGACGTTTATCAGCATGTTTTTCACCGGTTCGCTGCTGATTGAAGTGATGTTTTCCCTCAACGGACTAGGGCTGCTCGGTTACGATGCCACCCTGCAGCGGGATTATCCGGTGATGTTCGGCACCCTGTATATTTTTACCCTTATCGGGCTGTTGCTGAATATTCTCAGCGACATGACCTACACATTGGTGGATCCCCGCATTGATTTCGAGGGACGGCAATGAGCGGATTAAGCCCGGTAAACCAGGCGCGTTGGGCGCGCTTTCGCCGTAATCGCCGCGGCTACTGGTCGTTATGGCTGTTTTTGCTGTTGTTCGCCGTAAGCCTGGGATCGGAACTGGTGGCCAACGACAAGCCCCTGCTGGTTCGTTATGAAGGGCGGTTGTATTTTCCCCTGCTGTTCAACTATAACGAAACCACCTTCGGCGGCGAGCTGGCCACCGCGGCGGATTATCGCGATCCCTATGTCGCGCACCGGCTGGAATCCCACGGCTGGACGCTCTGGGCGCCCATTCGCTACGACTACCGCACTATCAACTTCGCCACCAAGGTCCCCTTCCCTTCGCCGCCCAATGCGCAAAACTGGCTGGGCACCGACAGTTCCGGCAAAGACGTGCTGGCGAATTTACTGTATGGCTTTCGACTGTCGATGCTGTTCGGACTGGCCCTGACCTTGTTCTCCAGCCTGATAGGCATTATCGCCGGCGCCACGCAGGGATACTACGGCGGCAGGCTGGACCTGTGGGGCCAGCGCTTTATCGAAGTCTGGTCGGGTATGCCGACGCTGTTTTTGATTATTCTGCTGTCGAGCGTGGTGCCGCCGAATTTTTGGTGGTTGCTGGGCATCACCGTGCTGTTCGGCTGGATGAGCCTGGTGGGGGTGGTGCGGGCCGAATTCCTGCGCACCCGCAACTTTGACTATATCCGCGCCGCCCAGGCCATGGGGGTCAGCGACGGGATGATTATGCTGCGCCATATGCTGCCCAACGCCATGGTGGCGACGCTGACGTTTATGCCGTTTATTCTCTGCGGCTCCATAACCACCCTGACGTCACTGGACTTCCTGGGTTTTGGTCTACCGCTGGGTTCGCCTTCCCTGGGTAATTTGCTGCTGGAAGGCAAAAACAACCTGCAGGCGCCCTGGCTTGGCATTACCGCGTTTGTGATGCTGGCCCTGGTATTGTCGCTTTTGATTTTTATCGGCGAGGCGGTGCGCGACGCTTTCGACCCCGGCAAGGGCCATTAACCATGACCGCACCTTTACTGCAGATCCAAGCGCTGAGCGTCGCCTTTCGCCAGGGGGAAACTTGCCGTCAGGTGGTGGATGAGGTATCCCTGACCGTCAACGCCGGCGAAACCCTGGCCCTGGTGGGAGAATCCGGTTCCGGCAAGAGCGTGACCGCGTTATCGGTGCTGCGCTTACTGCCGTCCCCTCCCGCCGTTTATAGCCACGGTGATATCCTGTTCCGGGGACAAAGCCTCCTCCATGCGGATGAAACCGCGCTGCGGCGGGTGCGTGGCAACGATATCGCCATGATCTTCCAGGAACCCATGTCCTCCCTTAATCCGCTGCATACCATTGAAAAGCAGCTGCTGGAAGTGTTGATTCTGCATCGGGGCATGAAGGGAGATTCCGCCCGCGCCGAAGTGCTCGCCAGTCTTGATCGGGTGGGGATTCGCCATGCCTCTTCGCGGCTAAGGGATTTTCCCCATCAGTTGTCCGGCGGCGAGCGGCAGCGGGTGATGATCGCCATGGCGTTACTGACCCGGCCGAAATTACTGATAGCCGATGAGCCCACCACCGCCCTGGATGTCACGGTCCAGGCGCAAATTCTGCAATTATTGGCCGATCTGCGCCGGGAAATGGGCATGGCGCTGCTGTTTATCACGCACAATCTGAATATCGTCCGCCGGCTGGCGGATAACGTGGCGGTGATGAAGGATGGCAAATGCGTGGAAATCAGCCCCTGCGGAACGCTTTTCAGCGCTCCGCGCCATGCCTATACCCGTAAGTTGCTGGCGGCTGAACACGGCGGCTGTCCCCTGCCAGTGGACGAAGATGCCGCCCCTTTGCTCAGGGTTAACGGTTTGGGGGTGTCGTTTTCCGTACAGCGGGGACTGCTGCGGCGCTCGGTGATGGAAAAACGGGTATTGAACAACGTTACTTTCACCTTGCGGCGCGGCGAAAGCATGGGATTGGTGGGCGAATCCGGGTCGGGCAAAAGCACAACGGCGCTGGCGGTGCTGCGCCTGCTGCAATCCGACGGGGAAATCTGGTTTGAAGACCAGCCGCTGCATCAGTTTAACCGGCGGCAGATGCTTCCCGTACGGCGCCGCATCCAGGTGGTATTCCAGGACCCGAATTCAGCCCTTAACCCGCGGCTGACGGTGGCGCAAATCGTGGTGGAGGGGCTGAGGGTTCACCATCATTATTCATCGGAGGAACAGGAACGGCGGGTGATTGTCGCCTTGCAGGAGGTGGGATTGGATCCCGACACCCGCAACCGCTATCCCGATCAGTTTTCCGGCGGCCAGCGGCAGCGCATCGCCATAGCCCGAGCGCTTATTCTGCAGCCGGAGCTGGTTATCCTTGATGAACCCACCTCTTCCCTGGACCGTTCGGTTCAGGCGCAGATCCTGCAACTGCTGAAGTCGCTGCAGGAAAAACATCAGTTGACCTATCTCTTTATCAGCCATGACTTGCAGGTTGTGAGGGCAATGTGCCATCAGGTGATTGTGTTGCGCCAGGGGGAAGTGGTGGAACAGGGAGAGTGCCGTCAAATCTTTGATTCACCGGCGGCGGACTATACTAAGCAGCTGTTGCAATCCAGCAACCAGTAGAGCCCGGAGGGCCCTTCAGGCAGCCTGTTTCAGATGATATGGGGTGCCGCGGCCGGTTCGGCAATGGCCACGCCGATGTTTTTCAGGCGGCATAGCGCGGTACATTCATCATCTCGGTGTAAAAAAAGGCAAGGCTGTCCTTCATATTCCAGCACGGAGCAGGAAATCTGGATTTCCATTAGTGAACCCGCCAGTTCCCGCATGGTTTGCCAAGCGGTGCCGCCCTCATGGTTCAGCAGCGTCAGGCCCACCAGTTCATTCTCCCCTTTGCCCACCGAGTCAATGGGCTCAACCTTGAGACCGCAAAATCCGTTTAAATAGCGATAAGATTGCGGCAGGCGATGTATGACGGATAATTGTAAATTATTCACTGCCTTTCCCCAAAGGTAATCAAATGGCTGGTAACAATTTTATCACAAAATAATAATGTTAGAATGACATATAGGACTTTATTGTTTACACAAATGTCTTTTTAACCGCAAAAATGAGAGCCAGATCTCTTTTCGGCCTATATGTACCGCGTTAAATCGACAAACACAACAACTTTTTATGCATTTGCATAACTTATCGCCAGCTTTTGGTTTACATTTATCGAACATACCCCTTGGCGCGCGCTCCCTTTAACAGGTTCTTTGTACGTTCGATGATCGCGGGCCTAGCGTGCCATGAGGCGCTCGGTCGGCCAAAAATGGCCGATTCGACCTCATTGGCGCGCTCTCCCTTTAACAGGTTCTTCGTACGTTCGGCGATCGCGGGCCTAGCGTGCCATGAGGCGCTTGGTCGGCCAAAAATGGCCGATTCGACCTCATTGGCGCGCTCTCCCTTTAACAGGTTCTTCGTACGTTCGACGATCGCGGGCCTAGCGTGCCATGAGGCGCCCGGTCGGCCAAAAATGGCCGATTCGACCTCATTGGCGCGCTCTCCCTTTAACACGTTCGTTGCACGCTGGGCGATCGCGGGCCTAGCGTGCCATGAGGCGCCCGGTCGGCCAAAAATGGCCGATTCGACCTCATTGGCGCGCTCTCCCTTTGACACGTTCGTTAAACGTTCGGCGATCGCGGGCCTAGCGTGCCATGAGGCGCTCGGTCGGCCAAAAATGGCCGATTCGACCTCATTGGCGCGCTCTCCCTTTAACACGTTCGTTGCACGCTGGGCGATCGCGGGCTTGGCCCGCTGCGGTAAGTGGCTACCGGCGTTAGGCGGTGGCCTTGGCGCTACGGCGCGGGCGGCTGGCGTAAACGTAGCAGAGCATGGCGGTCAGGGTGCAGAACGCCATGGAGATGACCATTGGCCAGGCGCTGTTGAAGGTTGCCAGCGACAGAACCGCGCCGACGACGGCGCCTACGCCGAAACGCAGGGTGCCGGCCAGGGAGGAAGCGGTACCGGCCATATGGGGGAAATCATCCAGAATCACCGCCATGCCGTTGGAGGTCACCATCGCCACGCAGCCGACAAAGACCGCTACCCCGATGACCAGCGGCAAGAAGCCCAGGTTGAAAGCGCACACGATAACCATCCAGATGCCCATCAGCAGTTGGATAAGCAGCCCGAGCCGGAACATCCGCTGCGCGCCGAAGCGTCCTACGCTGCGGCTGTTTATCAGCGTCATGATAAACAGGAACACCACGTTCAGGGCGAAGTAGTAGCCGAAATGCTGCGGCGAAACGCCGTTGATATTGATATAGACAAAAGGGCCGGCACTGAGAAACGAGAACAGGCCGGCAAACGAGAAGCCGCTGGCCAGCATATAGCAAAAAACCCGTTTGTGACGGAACAGCGCGCCGAAATTGCCTATGGTGGTGCGCAGGTGAAATTTCTGCCGCCGCTCCCGGGGCAGGGTTTCCCGGATATACAGCAGCACCAGCACGCTAGCCACCAGCGCCGCCAGGCTCATGATCCAGAAGATGGCATGCCAGTTGAACAGCAGCAGCAGGGCGCCACCGAGTAGCGGCGCCAGCAGGGGCGCCACCGTCATCACCAGCACCACAAACGACATCATGCGGGAAAAATCGTCTTTGGTGAACATATCGCGCATCAGAGCGTTGATCACCACGCTGGCGGCGGCGGCGGATAAGCCATGCAATAACCGCATGTAAATCAGCTGATCAACCGAGTGGGATAACGCGCAGGCTGCGGCGGCCAGGGCGAAACAAAAGGTGCCGAACAAAATAACCGGCTTGCGCCCCAGACTGTCCGCCAGCGGTCCGTAAAAAAGCTGGCCGACGGCGAATCCCAGGACATAAGCGCTAAGGGTCATTTGCACGCTGCCGTCGCTGACGCCGAACTCGGCGGCAATGGTGGGCATGGCCGGTAAATACATATCGATGGCCAGGGGCATCAGCATGGACAACAGACCGAGGATGACAATCAACCCGATATGGGATTTTTGTGACGCTTGCACGCTATACCACTCCTTTTGAGCCGCCCTGCCAGGCGGCAATTTTTACTTCTTCACCGGTGCGCCGATGCTGTCGATTTCTTCGCGGGTCAACGGGCGGTATTCTCCCGGCTGCAGGTTCTCATCCAGCACGATGGCGCCAATGCTCTCGCGATGCAGGGTCGCTACCCGGTTGCCGGTGGCGGCGAACATTCTTTTCACCTGGTGGTAGCGCCCTTCGCTGATGGTCAGCCGCACTTCCGTTTCCGACAGCGCTTCAAGCACCGCCGGACGGGTAGGCAGGGTTTCTCCATGCAGCATCACGCCCTCGGTTATCTGCCGCGCGGCGTCCCCGGAGAGAGGTTCCGCCAGCGTCACCCGGTAGGTTTTTTCGCAATGGTGCTTGGGAGAGGTAATCCGGTGGGACCATTGGCCGTCATCGGTCATCAGCACCAGTCCGGTGGTATCGATATCAAGGCGGCCGGCGGCATGCAATTTATCCGGCACCGGTTCATCCATAAAATAAAGCACGGTGGGATGATCCGGATCATCGGTGGAACAAACATAGCCTTGGGGCTTATGCAGCATGAAATAGCGGAGCCCGATGATTTGTTGCAGCGGGTTGCCGTCAAAACGCACTTCGTGTTGCGGCAGCAGTTGAAACGACCCTTGCTTGATGATTTCGCCGTCCACCGTAACCCGCTTCCCGCGGAGTTCCCGCAGCACCAGCGCACGGCTGATGCCTAAATGTTGAGATAGAAATTTGTCCAGTCGCATTAAGTCTGTTTTGCCTGTAATCTTTAAACGCCTGCCAATCCCACGGCCGAGCGCGTCGCCGCGTCCGGTATTCACCGGGATGCCGTGGAATTGAACAGAAAGGGCCGCATGGGCTAGAGATACATGGCAGTATAACGGGGCTTGGGTTCCAAGCCTAGCGAACAACGCCATCTATCCTTCATCTTTCAAGTTGAAGCGGTGTTGGCTGCGCTCGCTTATCCCAGTCACTTAGCTGTCTAAGCTCCTGGGATGATGAACCTCATCCCTGAGGTCCACCCTTCGGGCCAGCGCAAGCGCTATAACTCGAAAGCTATTAGGTACATTTATTATCACCATGAAATTGATGCGCAGTCATATTGATTTCGTTATGTTTTGCCTTACCTCGGGACAGCGTTTTTGATGTCGTTTACCCTTCGTCCTTATCAGCGGGAGGCGGTGGACGCCGCGGTTGATTATTTCCGCCATCATCATGAGCCGGCGGTGATTGTCCTCCCCACCGGCGCCGGCAAAAGCCTGGTCATCGCCGAACTGGCTCGATTGGCCCGCGGTCGTGTCCTGGTACTGGCCCACGTTAAAGAGTTGGTGGCGCAAAACCACGAAAAATACCGGGCGCTGGGGTTTGAGGCGGATATTTTCGCCGCCGGCTTAAAGCGGCGCGACAGCCAGGGCAAAGTGGTCTTCGGCAGCGTCCAGTCGGTTGCCCGCCACCTGCCGCTGTTCGATGGGGCCTTTTCGCTGCTGATCGTGGATGAATGCCATCGGTTAAGCGACGACGGCGACAGCCAGTACCGGCAGATTATCCAGCATCTGCGCCTGTCCCGTCCCGACCTGCGCATCCTGGGCCTGACGGCCACCCCGTTTCGCCTCGGTAAAGGCTGGATTTACCAGTACCACCACCACGGTATGGTGCGGGGTGATGAAAACTGTTTTTCCGCGAATGCATCTATGAACTGCCGCTGCACTATATGATTAAGCATGGCTTCCTGGTGCCGCCGGAACGCCTCGATATGCCGGTGCTGCAATACGATTTCAGCCGGCTCGCCCCGAGCCTGAACGGCTATTATGCCGAATCCGACCTGAACGGGAGCTGCACCGGCAGCGCCGGGTCACGCCGTTGATAGTCAACCAGATCCGACAATACGGCGCGGATAAACGCGGTGTGATGATTTTCGCCGCCACCGTCGAGCATGCCGGCGAGATTCTCTCCCTGTTGCCGCCGGATCAGGCGGCGTTGATTAGCGCCGAAACGCCCTTTGCCGAGCGCGATAGCCTGATTAACGCCTTCCGGCAACAGGCGCTGAGGTACGTGGTGAACGTCGCGGTGCTTACTACCGGCTTCGATGCCCCTCACGTGGATATGATAGCTATCCTGCGGCCCACCGAATCCGTCGGTCTCTATCAGCAAATAGTCGGTCGCGGCCTGCGGTTATATCCGGGTAAAAGCCGCTGCGTCATTCTGGACTATGCCGGTAACGGCCATGATCTGTTTTTTCCCGAAATCGGACAGCCCAAACCCCCCGGAGCCGGCAAACCGGTACAGGTGTTTTGCCCCCTGTGCGGCTTCGCCAACACCTTCTGGGGTAAAACCGCGCCGGACGGCGCCGTGATTGAGCACTACGGCCGGCGCTGCCAGGGTTGGCAGGAAAATGACGGCGGCGAACGGCGGCAGTGCGATTTCCGCTTCCGATTCAAAATTTGTCCCGAATGCGGCGCCGAAAACGACATTGCCGCCCGCCGCTGCCACCAGTGCGATCATCTGATGGTGGATCCCGATGATATGCTCAAAGCCGCCCTGCGGTTAAAAGATGCCATGGTGCTGCGCTGCAGCGGCATGTCGCTGGCGGTTGGCGGCGATGAGCACGGCGAATGGCTGCGGGTGACCTATCATGATGAAGACGGCGCCGAAGTGGACGAACGTTTTCGCCTCCCCCCCCCGCCGCAGCGGCGGCTGTTCGATTACCGGTTTTTGCGGCCGCACCAGAGGGCGCCGGGCGTTCCGCTGCCCTGGCGCACCGCGGCGGATATCTGCGCCGCCGCGCCGCTGCTACGCCACCCGGATTTTGTCGTCGCCCGCCGGCAGGGCCGTTTCTGGCGGATACGGGAAAAACTTTTTGACTACCAGGGCCGCTACCGACTGGCCCATGAGTTGCGTCCGTGACCGGGTTTTATTTGCCCCCGGGCGCATAATCCGGTAGAATTCCGCCCGCTTTACTCTAAAGCAAGACTATCCAGCCCGCTGCTGGGTCGCCTGTAGCGGGAATACTTGTCAGTATCGAGAATATAAATGCTAATTATTAATGCAGAAACGCGTAAAGAGCAGGGTAAGGGTGCGAGCCGCCGCCTGCGTATCGCCAACAAATTCCCCGCCATCGTGTATGGTGGCCCGGAAGCGCCGGTTGCCATTGAAATGGAACACGAAGTTGTCCTGAATACCCAGACCAAACCGGGTTTTTACAGCGATGTCCTATCGCTGGTCATCGACGGTAAAGAAACCCAGGTCAAGGTCCAGGCAGTGCAGCGTCATCCGTTCAAACCCAAGCTGACGCATATCGACTTTGTTCGCGTTTAATCGCGTGTAAGTGATACTACGTGCAAAAACGCCGCTGAATGAAGCGGCGTTTTTTTTGCTTTTGCGAAAATCACTCCGGCCGGTACCGGATAACAGATGCCCCCTTCCCTTGGCATCATGCTTAACCTAAACATGATGCCTAAACTCAATTAATTGCCGCCGCCCAGCCGACGCTGCAACTGATCGCGCAGATTCGGCGGCGTGCCCTTGATGGTCAGGGTATCGGTGGCGGGATCCCAGAAAATCCGTTCGCCCATCAGCGGCGCGTCAAAACTCAGGGTGATACCGCCGCCGCTGCCGGCATACTTGGTCAGCTGACGCAGCGTGCCGCGAGCGGCGGGAAAGCTCCCCCCCAGGGCATAACCCTCGCCGCTGGAGAACGCCTGGAAGGACTTATCACCCCCCGGCGGCAGGGCCTCGGATAATTCCACCAGCGCAATCTCTTCACCGGATTGCAACTGCTCTTTGCAGTAGCTGTATACCTGCTCGCGAACGGTTTGCCGCTCCTGTTTATCCAGTTGACCTTCGGCGCAGTATTCATCCACCGCCTGCAACAGGCCGCGATTTTGCGCCTTGGTATCCAGCCCTTCGGCGGCGCCCAGGAAATCCATGAAAAGTCCGACACCTTCCGCCCTACCCGCCCTTTCAAAAGGTCAGATAGCGGGTAGATGAGGGATTGGCCTCCCATTCGGTAAGATCAATGCGCGCCACTATATCCGCATGATTGATATCAAGATAATGGGTACTGCTGATATCCAGCTGTTCATTGACCCGCATACTGCTGCAACTGGAGAGAACCGCAATCAGCAGATATTCCACCGCCAGATAGCGGTATTGGCAAAACAGGACAATACCGCCCTCGGCAAACGGATACTTAGCCAGCTCATCACGCAGCCGGCCGGTGGCGGCCCGGGTGAAGGCCAGAAAGTCCTCATCGCCCCGGCGGCAATGGCGCAACGCCTCGGCCAGTTCGCTGCCGGCGTTGAACAGACCGTAGGCTTTGGTCTTGGCGCTGTAGACCCGATGCAGCTCCGCCATCATCTCATCCACCGCCGCGTTCGGCTGCAGCAGCGAATCCCGCAATATCAGCTCCAGCGTTTGCTCATCGCGTTTAATGAGTTGATGTAACGCAATCTGGTCAATATCCAGACTCATGATTTATTCTCCTTTTGGTGAGAGGCGTATTCAAACACCGAATTGCCTTCGGCCGCAACCGGTGTTGCAAAGGGCGACGGCACTCCGCGGGCTTAAGGCAGAAAAATGGGACCTAATTCCAGGCGCAAAGGTCGAGGTTTTACGGCACGGTGGATAAAAATGCGGAAAAAGAGGAGTTGATACGGTAAGATAGCGGGTTTTAAGAGCTTATGAAGATTATATTATGCCGCAAGCATCCCGTTACAGCGACGAGCAGATTGAGACATTATTAAACGAACTCTCGGCGGTGCTGGCAAAGCATCATACGCCGACGGATTTATCATTGATGGTTTTGGGTAATATGATTACCCATGTAATCAATACCAGCGTATCGCCGGAGCAACGGAAAACCCTGGCCCGCTCGTTTAGCGAGGCCTTGCTGTCTTCCATACGCGAACCCGACACGCATTAAACAGCTGCCTAAACTTCATATGGTGACAAATAGCCAGCGCTACCGTGACAAAGTTTCCCAAATGATCGGTTGGGGTCACTGGTTCGCACTCTTCAATATTCTGCTCAGCCTCGGGCTGGGCAGCCGCTATTTGCTTGTCGCCGACTGGCCGGGGTCGCTCGCCGGCCGCACCTATGCGTTTGTCAGCTGGCTCGGCCATTTCAGCTTCATCGGCTTCACGCTGTATTTGCTGGTAATCTTCCCGCTAACCTTTGTGGTTATGTCCCAGCGTCTGCTGCGGTTTTTATCGGCGATTATCGCCACCGCCGGCTTAACGCTACTGCTGGTGGATACGGAGGTCTTTACCCGCTTCCACCTGCATCTTAATCCGGTGGTCTGGGAATTGGTGGTCAACCCGGACGAAGGGGAACTGGCGCGTGACTGGCAGCTGATGTTTATCGGCATCCCGGTGATATTTCTTATGGAAATGCTGTACGCCACCTGGAGCTGGCAGAAATTACGCAGCCTCAACCGGCATAAAATCGGCAAGCCCATCGCCATCCTGCTGATCTGCGCTTTTTTCGCTTCCCATATCCTTTATATCTGGGCGGATGCCAACTTTTACCGCCCCATCACCATGCAGCGTTCCAATCTGCCCTTATCCTACCCCATGACCGCCCGCCGTTTCCTGGAACGCCATGGTTTGCTGGACGCGCAGGAGTATGAACGCCGCCTGGTGCGACAAGGAAATCCCGAAGCGGTGGCGGTGGAGTATCCGCTCAGTCCCTTAAAATTCCAAAAGACCGGCAGCGGCTTCAACCTGCTGATCATCACCACCGGCGCATTGCGCGACGATACCCTGGCGCAGCGGATGCCGGCGCTAAAGCAGTTTGCCGATGAAAACGCATTTTTCGCCAACCATTTCAGCACCGGCAATCGTTCCGATACCGGACTGTTCGGCCTGTTCTACGGTATATCCTCTTCTTATCTTGACGGGATTCTGGCATCGCGCAAAACCTCGGTATTGCTGGATGCCCTTGGCAAACAGGGCTATCAGTTAAGCCTGTTCTCGTCCAACGGTTTCAGCAGTCCGTTAGACCGGCAGGCGCTGCTTACCGATTTCAGCCTGCCGGAGCCGGTAGGACAGTCCGACGGGCAGACCGCCCAGCAATGGCAGAAATGGCGTTCGGCCTATACCGGCGCGGCGCCCTGGTTCTCCTTTGTCGAGTTCAACGGTACCGATATCAACGCCGGCCAAGATAATACGCCGGCCCTGGCCCGCCAATACCAGCAGAGCGCGCAGCGCCTTGACGGCTACATTGGACAAATCCTCGCAACGCTGCGGGAGAAAGGCGACCTGGAGCATACCGTAGTTATCATCACCGCCACCAACGGCCTGGAGCTGAACGATGCCGGTAACGGGCATTGGGAGGCCGGTACCCGGCTTAACCGCGTCCAGCTGCAGGTTCCCCTGGTTGTCCACTGGCCGGGCACCCCGCCGCAGCGCATCGAGAAACTGACCAATCATAATGACGTCACCGCAACCTTGATGCAGCGTTTACTGCACAGCACCACCGATCCCAGCGATTACACCCAGGGCGAAGACCTGTTCGCCCCGCAGCGGCATAACGATTGGGTGGCCAGCGGTGATAACGGTACGCTGGTCATCAACACGCCGACCCAGACCATTGTGTTGCAAAGCGACGGCGATTACCGCACCTATGACCTGAAAGGTGAACGGATCCGCCATGCGAAACCACAGTTAGCGCTGCTGTTGCAGGTGCTGACAGACGAAAAACGCTTTATTGCCAACTAACCGCTTAAATCTAACGCAGTCAATTCAATGGGCTATTGCAATCGACGCAGGAAAAGGTAGTATAGGCCCCCATGAAGTCGGCATGTAGCGCAGCATGGTAGCGCACCGTCATGGGGTGTCGGGGGTCGGAGGTTCGAATCCTCTCATGCCGACCAATCCATCCCAAGAAAACCAACCTGTTAGGGTTGGTTTTTTTATGTTTGAATTTAGGCAGTAAGAGCATTCAACCTTAGTAATTTAGCTCCAAAATAAATTATGTTAATGATTCCTAACAATATAAACAATCAACAATATGTGATCGATTTTCGCATTGTAAAACAAGGTTTCATCTTTTTGGATCGAGTCTTACAGCAGAATGGAGTGATTTGGTTAAGTACTTGCCCACAATAGCCCCATCTAAAAAATAAAAAAAAACAAACATAATGCATGTGCATGCCCTCCGCTATATAGCATGGGATACTCAACTAGATTTTGATAAAAATATTTGTTCGCATTCGGAAAAGGCATATATTGAATCGCTTGCAATGATGAAACTCTATACCAGTGAGCAAAATCTGTGCAGGTTATGGGTTCCATTCGAATTTAAGGAAACTCTCCCCAAACGCAGAGATATTATATATGATAATCGGGTCGTCACAAAATTGGTCGGCATTTCTCATTAGCAACAAATATAAGTCAGAGCCGTTACACATTCGTTGAAAGCTTTATTTATATTAGCGGGTAAATACGCGTCATTTTAGGACGCAAGCCAACTCTCACCAAAATGATAGGAAAGGATTATTAGCAGGACTTTATTCATTTTTCGACCACATTATGTCTTAAGAGGAATTAAAAGCATGGAAAATCCCTATTGACCTCTAGATATTTATTGCGTGATTGTATATAATGGAACTACTTTTAAAAAGTGACAAAAGTTATGCAACCCACTAAAAAGCAAGGATAGATGGTCCTGACATTCTAAGAGGATTTGCAGCAATATCAGTTATTGTTGTGCATCTCATAGCATCGTCTGGAATAAATTATGGTCATTTTATTACATTAATTGGACAAAAATTCACCGCGAGCGTGACTCTTTTTGCAATCAGCGCATTTTCAATCGCCTATTCATACAATGAGAATTTGATAAATAAGGTGGATTTCAAAATTTCTTTATAAAAGATTTTTAGACTTGCTCCGCTTTTTATGTTGCCCTTATTGTAGAAGGCATCATAATTTTTCATGCTTTTAACCACCTTCCTACATTATTTGAAGTATTAATGTCCGGTACTTTTTATTTAACCTGGTGCCAAAATGCAAAATGGCATAGTATGGGCAGGTTGGTCGTTAAGTATTGAATGGATATTTTATTTACTCTACCCGATAATATTCATAATTTGCAACAATAAAAGACAGTCTTATTTATCTGGATAATTTGTATTTTCATTTCAACCAGCACCGCAAAGGTTAGTGCTGAACCCATTGAAATTTATATGAATATACTCAATCATATGGTCTTCTTTGTTTCAGGAATAGCTGTTTATCTTTTCCTCCCGAAATCAAAAGTTAAAAGAGTTGCTGCGTAAATATGCAAGCACTGTTTCAGGATTGATCCTCGCTTCTTCATTTGTACTTCTCATCTATTGCTTTAGCCAGAATGGCTATCCAATAAATATTTATTTTTTATTCTTTGCTATGGATATTCATGATCTCTGCCTCAATTTTAGGTATTCCTTCAATAATTAACACTAAATTTACACGATTCCTGGGTAAGGCTAGTTATAGTATATATCTCATGCACAGTATAGTTTTATACCTATTAGAAGCGTCAAGATTTTATAAGATAATTGATAATTTAAATATTATATCACCTGTGAAATTTATTATTTCACTGCTTATAACAGCAGGCGTGACGGTTATGGTCTCTTATACCACCTACAAATTCATTGAGGAGCCAGGTATAAATTTTGGCAGAAAATTCTTAATCAGAAAAACTTGAACGATGGCTCTTTAAGCCGAAGTCCGACATAAATCAAGTCCCGACTACGGAGTTTCGCTTGTTTACCTTTAGATATTTTGACGCTAATACTTTATTATCGTCATGAAAATAGTTGCATTCAAGGCAATTGACATTTAATAAATATAGAAATAAATAAGGAGTACGATGATATTACGTGGAAAGCCGTGGCTTATGGAAGAACCAGCTCCCAAAGTTATGCTGCGTATCCACTGAACCCAAAATGCATTAGTTCTTTTAAATTTCCAAGTAATTAATGAAAATTTATTCTAAAATAATGAGAGATCTATCACTGCAAATTGAGCTAAAAGTGCATACTTTAAATAAATAACGAAATTTTAAAATAACGCTACCTTTTGCTTTTATTTCCTTGCAAAGGCTCTTTTATGACTAGAACAACCAAACCCTTTTCTCCACTACCGCGGAAATGGTCTGTCTGCTGCGGGCTAAATCCTTTAATGAAAAAAGAGAATTCTATAAAAGCGATGACTATATCTCTGTTTTGATAAGCCATCAGCTCAACTCTTTTTTATCAATACTGCATAAATCTTTTGTATTGGGATTTGACGATTTCAACCCCATGCTGCCGGCCGGGATTTACGAATATATCGTCGCCAGAACCCGTTTTATTGACGATTTATTCGCTACACTGCCGCCAGAGACCACTCATGTCTTTATTTTAGGGGCAGGCTATGATTCCAGGGCGTTTCGTTTTCAAGCGCAATTAAAACACTGCCTGGTGTATGAGTGCGATCATCCCGATATGCAGGCCAGCAAACGGCATCTGTTGGAAAAAAGTGATATCGACTATCCGCCGAACGCCAGCTTCGTTCCCCTGGATTTTTCCGACGGCTCTTTTGCCAAGTGGATACAGCATCTCGATCTGTCGTCGAAAGACCGCTGTTTTTTTCTGTTGGAGGGGTTGCTGATGTATCTTGCCCCGCCACAAGTGGATCACATTTTCAACGCCATCGGCCAGCTTAAGGCCGGGCAATGCCGGGTATTTTTCGATTATGCTTATGCAGCGCTTACCAGAGAAGAATCCGGAGGTTATCATGAGGCCCAATGCATCGCCGAGGTAAAGACCGTAGGAGAACCCTGGAAATTCGGTATTGAACAAGGCGCGCTGGCTGAATTTTTACAGACATACCGATTAACCGTATTGGAAGAACTGACATCAAGGGAAATTGAGCGTAGCAAGTTCACCGATGAAAACGGCAAATGCCATGGCGCCGTTATGGACTCCATGGCCTGGGTGCTTGCCGAAGGCATAAAAAGAACATAATGCCCCCCTGGCCCGCTTACCCTGTCACGCTAAGTCCAGTGGCGGGACGCTCCAACGGACCCTGAATAATGCCTGCCGCTCTTCACTTCCCAGGGGGCCAGCCAAAGCGTGATTATCAGCACTTATTGACAAAATGCCTTCGCCGTCACAGCCTAAATCGTGAATCCACGCCATGATTAAAGCAGGGAACGGAGGTGACATATGCTGCGAACCAACGACATCGCCTTTCTGGCCGCACTGGTTTTGGTCATTATCGGCTTTGTGACATTTATGTACGCATGACCGAAAGACATGCCGCACGACGGTAGGCTAACCTTTTCGGTGCGATGACAGAGAAGCGCACCGACAACCTTTGCTGTACTCCCTCTTTCGAGGAGGTAAGTAGCCGATGCGCTTTTCTGAGGAAAAAAGCCCCATCAATGAACGGGGCTTAAGTAAAGGGATTATCCTTTCCGGCGCTTATCTCCGGCGCTCTTGATTGCGTTCAAGGCGGTAGCTCTGTGAAGGATGGAATCATATTAAGATTATTCTGAATAAAAGTCAGTGATAATTATCACACTTCCGCATTGCCTTTCATCGGGATGCTTTAGCGCATTATGTCCATTAGGGAAATCACTTTCGTACTCAAGGTACCGTTGTTGCGATAGCCCCTTTGATTAGGCTTTTATTGCGATCCTAATGCTATTGCGCGTTACCGCATTGACGCCAGACCGCTTTTTCTCATACTTGTTATCCTAATATTTATCTTTTTTGCCTGATTATCTACGTAAATGTAACATTTGTGTACGTCATTCTTTATAGATAGCGTAACGACCAAAGCGTTTTATGACGTCCTAGACCTTCACTAAAATGGTATATATGCGTATGAACAACTCCTCTTCCATTCACTCAGGCACCTTTTGCGATCGGCGCCACAGCGCTCGTCAACCCACCCCTATCAACGCCCCGCATGCGTTCAGCTCGGCAACCAATTCATCGATACCCCTGTCCGGCGCTTCGCAGACATCCATTAACTCTTCGCATATGCCTTCCCCACCGCCTGCCGGCGATGAGCAAGCACGCCCCCTCACAACCCAGCCGGTTAGGCATTTCTTCCAGCTGTATAAAGCGGCTCCATCGATGAACCTGGCGTCGGATTCCCAACCCGCCGCAGATCAACCGGATCGCCAGGCATTGTCAAAAGGTCCGACTGCCCCTAAATGGCCCCGGTCCGGCACCACTTCGCAACAGGCTGAAAAACGGTAACGGGTCTCGCGAAGGCAATCATGTCAATGGGTAAAAATGCCTCGCCACGCAGGCCCGCAGCTGAGGTGGCCGGTTGCAACTCCTGTCGGCTTAATACACTATGCTTTACCGTTATTATTATCTTGAGCGACCTGGAGAACGAAAATGACACAACAAAAACCAGTATGGTTCATTACCGGCTGTTCAACCGGATTCGGCCGCGAGCTGGCGGATCTTACCCTGTCGTTGGGCTATCCCACCGTGGTGACGGCGCGTAATCCCGATCAGGTGCAGGATGTGGTCGCCGGCCATGAGGAAAGTGCCCTGGTGCTGAAGCTGGACGTGACGCAGCAGGATCAGATTGACGAAGCCGTCAGCGCCGCGCTGAAACATTTTGGCCGGATCGACGTCTTGGTGAATAACGCCGGCATCGGCTATTTCGGTTCGTTTGAAGAGAGCCGGATGGAAGACGTACACCGGATGTTCGATATCAACGTCTGGGGCCTGACCGCCATGAGCCGGGCGGTATTGCCGACCCTGCGCAAGCAGCGCGGCGGGACGATAGTGAATATCTCCTCCATCGGCGGCATCACCACTTTCCCGTCGCTGAGTTTTTACCACGCCACCAAATTCGCGGTGGAAGCGCTTTCCGAATCGCTGTCGCAGGAAGTGGCGCCGCTGGGCATCCATGTTCTGATCGTCGAGCCCGGTCCTTTCCGGACCGATTGGGCCGGCCGGTCGGCCAGCGAAGCGCCGCAAACCATTGCCGATTATGCCGAGACCGCCCATAGCAGGGCGCGGGCAAGCCGCGGCGGCAGCGGTAAGCAGATGGGGGATCCGAAACGCGCCGCGAAAGCCATTGTGAAGGCGGTGGAAGCCAAACAACCGCCGCTGCGGTTGCTGCTGGGTAAACCGGCTTTAGAGAACGCCTATAAAAAAATCCAGCTGCTGCAGCGGGATTTTGACGGCTGGGCCGAGGTCACCAAAGGCGCGGATTTTCCGCCGGAAGCATAAGCTAAATCTCCGGCCCGTCCCGCAGCGGGCCGATCCTTAAGAGTCATACCCGATGGCTATGTAATATAACCGAACAGTATTTACCGCCTTTTGATATTACCCGCTAAGATAAATTCTCATTCTGATAAAACGGTCCTGGCCCATGTCTGGCGAACTTGCTGAAAAACTCATCTATTGTCGACGCGAACTGCATACCCATCCTGAGCTCTCAAACCAGGAATTCGCCACCACGGAAAAAATTACCCGCTGGTTACAGGAGGCGGGGATCCGTATATTGCCGCTGGGACTGACCACCGGGGTCGTGGCGGAAATCGGGCCGACAACCGGCCCCATTATCGCGTTGCGGGCCGATATCGATGCGTTGCCGATCCAGGAGATTTCCGGCGTGCCGTTCAGCTCGCGCCATGACGGGGTGATGCATGCCTGCGGCCATGATGTTCATACCTCGGTGATGCTCGGCGCGGCGTTGCTGCTAAAAGAGCGGGAGGCGACATTGCCCGGTACGGTGCGGATTTTCTTCCAGCCGGCGGAGGAGAACTTCAACGGCGCCTGCCATTTGATTGAGGCCGGAGCATTGGCCAACGTCTCAGCGGTATTCGGTATGCACAACGCCCCGGAATTGCCGGTGGGCACCTTTGCCACCCGCAGCGGCGCTTTTTATGCGCATATCGACCGTTTTCAAATCACGGTGACCGGCAAAGGCGCCCATGCGGCCAAACCCGAGCAGGGTATCGACACCATCGTCACCGCCAGTCAAATTGTCAATGCGCTGCAAACCCTGCCCAGCCGCAATTTCAGCTCACTTGAATCCCTGGTGGTCAGCGTGACGCGAATCCAGGGCGGCAACACGTGGAATGTTTTGCCGCAAACGGTGGAGCTGGAGGGCACGGTCCGCACCCATAATACGAAAATTCGCGAGCGGGTGCCGGATATCCTCAACCGGGTCATCGGCGGCGTCGCCAGCTCCATGGGCGCCGAAGCGGTCCTCAACTGGTTCCCCGGACCGCCGGCGGTGGTCAATACCGCCTATTGGGCGCAGTTCAGCCAGCAGGTGGCCGCCGAGGCGGGCTATCAGGTGCAGGAAGCGGAATTGCAGATGGGCGGCGAAGATTTCTCACTGTATTTGCAGCAGGTGCCGGGCACCTTTGTCAGCATAGGGTCGGCCAGTGAATTCGGTCTGCACCATCCCCGTTTCAATCCTTCCGAACAGTTGATTTATCCGGCGGCGGCCTATTTCGCCCGCCTGGCGGATCGGGCGCTGACGGCGTTGATATCGCAGCCGGCCGCCCATCAGCAGGCCGCACCGGTGGCGTAAGCAAACCGCAGGCCCGGCAACGCCGGGCATCTTTAACCTCAGATTTGATAGTCCAACGCCGGCTCGCTGCTATAGGGCGCCAGGATCTGTTCTTCTATTTCGGTCAGGGTCAGCTGCGGATTGCACAGCTGGATAAAGCGCCAGGCGTATTTACGCTGCAACTGGCCGCGTTTGACGCCCAGCCAGACGGTATTGGCTTCAAACAGGTGTTCGGCATTAAGACTTACCAGTCCGGTATCACGTTCGCGGTTGTAGGACATATCCGCCAGCAGGCCCACCCCCAAACCCAGCTCGACGTAGGTTTTAATCACATCGGAATCCTGGGCGCTCAATACCACTTCCGGCTTGAGTCCGGCGGCCTGGAAGGCGATATCCAGCCGGGAACGACCGGTAATACCGCGCCGGTAGGTGACCAACGGGAATTGGCTCAAGGTTTCCAGCGTAATGTCCGCTTCTTTGGTCAGGGGATGCCCCTCAGGCACCAGGATCGTATGATGCCAGCGATAATAAGGAAACGCCGCCAATTGCTCCTCGCTCATCAGCTTTTCACTGGCAATGCCCACATCCGCTTCACCGGATTGCAGCATGGCGACAATCTCCTCCGGACTGCCTTGGTTCAGCACCAGCCGGACCCGGGGATAAAGCTCGCGGAATTCTTTAATAACCGCCGGCAAGCTATAACGCGCCTGGGTATGAGTCGTCACGATGGATAATTCGCCGGAGTCTTTATTGGCGAAAACATCCGCAATGCGGCGAATATTATTGGCATCGCTAAGGATGCGTTCCGCCACCGTCAACAAGGCTTTGCCCGGCTCGGTCATACCGATTAAGCGCTTACCGCGGCGGATAAAAATTTCCACCCCCAGCTCTTCTTCCAACTCGCGAATATGACGGCTGACACCGGATTGGGAGGTAAATAACATACTGGCCACATCGGTCAGATTATAATTGCACCGGGCCGATTCCCGAATTATGCGTAGCTGTTGAAAGTTCACCCGCCGCCCCTCCGTTATCTTAAATTTAACTATATTCATACCGGGGAAGCGATAAAGGGACAAATAAGAAAAATAGGTAACTTATAGTTTTTTATACTAAGGGAAAATTAAAATTTCCATTAGGGAGCTATTTAATTAAAACATGCTATATTTCAAGCAATTAAAATCCGCATCAGCAGGAAAGAAAAAAGAATTTCATCCGCCAGCGTTTAACCCTAAAGAATAAGCCAAAACTTATCTAAGCTTTTGCCAATTTTGTCTTAACACCGAATACTCAAACCCTGTTAAACAAAACCACTGAAGCCCGCGATCGTTATGACATAAACCGTCCATGCCAAAGGGAACGCGTGTTAAAGGGAAACCGTGCTGATGGGGCCGAAGCGGGCGTGCTTTTCCCGCCCGCCGGAGCGCCCCACAGCGCGGTAAGCCCGCTATCACCGTAGCATGAACCGTCCATACGAAAGGGAATGCGTGTTAAAGGGAAACCGCGCTGATGGGGCCGAAGCGGGCGTGCTTTTCCCGCCCGCCGGAGCGCCCCACAGCGCGGTAAGCCCGCTATCACCGTAGCATGAACCGTCCATACGAAAGGGAATGCGTGTTAAAGGGAAATCGTGCTGATGGGGCCGAAGCGGGCGTGGTTTTCCCGCCCGCCGGAGCGCCCCACAGCGCGGTAAGCCCGCTATCACCGTAACATGAACCGTCCATACAAAAGGGAATGCGTGTTAAAGGGAAACCGCGCCGGCACCATCCCGGTAGGCCACCCACAAACGCACCGCGGCTTGGGCCAGAGCGCGGGTAGGATCAATACTGAGCTGTTGCAAAGGGGAACCAATAGCCGCCAGCGCCGGCGGCACCTCGGTACAGGCCAAAACCAATCGCTCGGCCCCCCGCGCTATCAGCGCCTGCGCCAGCAAGGACAACAACTCGCCGCCCCGCCGCAATTCACCACGCTTCACCGCATAACAGCCGGGTACGAACCAATCGGTCATCTCCTGCGGCAGCGGCTCCAGCGTAGCAATCCCCATATCCGCAAATCTCTGCTGGAACAAACCGGCATCAAGGGTGCCCTGAGTGGCAATCAACCCCACCCGCGCCACCGCCCCCTGCGTCAGGCTCGCCACCGTGGCGTCGGCAATATGCACTATGGGCGCCGCGCTGGCCTCGGCCAACTGCGGATACCAGAAATGAGCGGTATTACAAGGTATCAGGATATGGCTGGCGCCCGCCCGGTTAAGCTGCGCCAGCGCCGGCAGCAAATCCGGCAGCGGCGACGGCCCGGTTCCGGCCAACGCCCGCTGTCGGTCCGCGATTTGCGGCACGCTCCAGGCCACCCCCGGCGCGTGCTCCTGATCCCGCCGCGCCGGGGTCTCCTCGATGATTTTCTGCAACAGATCGACGGTAGCCAAAGGCCCCATACCGCCCAGCACACCCAACAGGAATCCGCTCATATCAGCCTATTGTTCCAGTACCTGGCGATAGCCGAACAGCCCGGCCGAACCGCCGGTATGGATAAACACCACGTTTTCATCTTTGCCGAATTGACCTTTGCGGATCAAATCGATAAGACCGGCCATGCCTTTACCGGTATAAACCGGATCGAGCAAAATGCCTTCCAGCTGCGCCAACAAGCGCAGGGCTTCCAGGGTGCCTTCGGTGGGCAATCCGTAGCCTTCCCCCACGTAGTCGCTATTGACGCTGACCTGTTCGCGGGGCAATTCACCGCGGGCGCCGAGCAGTTGCCAGGTGGCCCGTGCCAGCGCATAAACATTCTCTTCCTGCTTGGCCTTAGGCGCACGGACGCTGATGCCCAATACCGGTATGCCGCTGTTGCTGGCGTTCAAACCCGCCACCAGACCGGCCTGGGTCCCGGTGCTGCCGGTGGCGTGCACCACCCGATCGATGCGCAGCCGCTGCTGGCTGGACTGATACAGCAGCTCTTCGGCACAGGCCACATAACCCAGGGCGCCGATGGGGTTGGAACCGCCGCCCGGGATAACATAAGGGGTATGGCCCTGTTCACGCAGGGTTGACGCCAACCGTTCCATGGCCTGCTGCATATCGGTGCCGGCCGGCAGGTGATCAACGATAACGCCGCCCAGCAGGTTATCCAGCAGCACGTTGCCGGAGCGTTGATAGTCCTCACCGAACCGCTCTACCCGTTTTTCCAGCAGTATCTGGGTTTTCAGGCCGATTTTCGCCGCGCCGGCAATAGTCTGGCGCACATGGTTGGATTGGGTGGCGCCCTGGGTTATTACCACATCGGCGCCTTGCTGCAGCGCATCGGCCAGCAGGAACTCCAGTTTGCGCGTTTTGTTGCCGCCGGTGGCAAGGCCGGTGCTGTCGTCACGTTTGATATACAGGTTGGGGCCGCCGAGATAGCGGCTCAGATTGGGCAACGCCTCCAAAGGCGTCGGGAACTGTCCAAGGGAAAGTCGGGGAAAACGGGCCAGATGCATAATCTTATTGTCCTGATAAAGGGGTGAAATAAATTCTCATTCGTCGGTTGGGATTAATGGCCGGCCGGTATGTCCGCCAGCGCCGCCAATTGTCGCCAACTGGTGTCGTCGACCTCAATCCCCAGCGCCAGCCGCTGTTGATATTTTTCATGTTCCGCATCGCCGGGCAGCAAAAGCGAGGCATCATCGCGGGAACTGCGGACCCAGTCCAGCAATTCGGCGATCTCCTGTTGATAATTCGCCGCCCCGCCCAGCTTGTGGGGATCGATCAAAATCGACAGCATACTATTCAGTATACGTTGCGTATCGCGGTTATCATGCCTCTCGGTCAGGCCGCCGGTCAAGGCCGCTCCCAGCAATGAGCACACGACCGACAGGCCGGAACCTTTATGCTTGCCGAACGGCAGCAATGCGCCGAAAGGTTCTTCCATCAGCCAGCGCGGATCAACGGCGGGCCGGCCCTGGTCATCCACAATACAACCGGGCGCCAACTCCTGACCGGCGTTCCAGGCGATGCGGGCTTTATTGCCGGCGATAATACTGGTGGCGAAATCCAGGACCAACGGATGACTGGCCCCGTCCACCGGTATGCCGACGCAGAACGGGTTGGTTCCCAGCCGCGGCTTCTGCCCTTGCCACGGCATCACCGGCGAGCGGCTGTTGACGTTGGCGAAATGAATGGAGACCAGCCCGGCTTTGGCCGCTTGCTCCGCCCAGGCGCCGATCCGGCCGAGATGATGGGCGTTGGCCAGCCCCACTACAGCTACGCCGTACTGTTTAGCCCGTTCGATGCCCTGCGCCATGGCCTGGCGGCCTACCACCTGTCCAAAACCCTGCCCACCGTCAAAGGAGAGCAATGCCCCGGCGTCAAGGGTGAGCACAGCGTCGGCATGGGGATGCAATCCCCCTTCCCTAATGGCGGCGATATAGCGCGGCAGCATGCTGACACCGTGGGAATCATGTCCTTTTAAACAGGCTTCCACCAAATTATCCGCCACCTGAGTGGCGATGTCGTGATCCACCTGAATATCCGTCAGGCGGGCGGTCAGAAACTCCCGCAAAAATTGGTGCTGAAAAATGGGCACAAGTTTTACTCCGATGATTAAGGCTAATTAGGCCATATCTAATAACCGAAGAACTTTAATGCCGAAGAACTTTCCGCCAAAAGACAATAAGCTGCTAAGGATAGTTAAATTAATGCTAAGCAGCGATCGCTTTCGCACAAATTACCCTTAGCTAAAATATCGCTAAGTAAATCCAAATATTATCTAAGAATTTACTTCTAATTTATTCCAAAAAACACTTTAGGAAGAAGTACCATTGGACTTTATGATGGGCCAAACAGATCTTCTTTATCTTAGGAAAAATCGATGAATTCACTTTTTAAACGAGCCGGCCTTGTCGTCGCGCTCGGTTTATCATTGGGTACGATAAATGCCCACGCTGAAGGGACCATTAGCATTGCGCAGCAGTTCGGTATCGGTTATCTGATTTTGGATGTGGTGCAGGATCAGCATCTGATTGAAAAATACGGTAAGCAGGAAGGGCTGGATATCAAGGTGGACTGGCACAGCATTTCCGGCGCCACCGCCATGAACGAGGCGCTGCTGACCGGTTCGCTGGATGTGGTGAGCGCCGGGGTACCGCCGGCCCTGACGGTATGGGATCGAACCCGCGGTAAGCAAAATGTCAAAGCTATCGCCTCTCTCGGTTCCATGCCCAACTATTTGCTCAGCAATAATCCGGCGGTGAAAAGCATCAAGGACTTGACCGATAAGGATCGTATCGCCGTACCGGCGGCGGGCGTGGGTTTTCAATCGCGGACCCTGCAAATTGAAACCGCCCGTATTTATGGGAACGCGGATTATAAACGCTTTGATAATATCACGCTCAGTCTGCCTCATCCGGATGCCACCGCCGCCCTTATCTCCGGCGGCTCCGAAATCACCGCGCATTTTTCCAGTCCCCCGTTCCAATATCAGGCGCTGGAGCATCCCAATATTCATAAGATCCTGAGCTCTTATGATGTTCTGGGCGGTAAAGGCACCTTCAATCTGCTTTATACCACTGAAAAATTCCATGACGCCAACCCGAAGACATACAAAGCCTTTTTGATGCGTTGGCGGAAGCCGCAGAATTTATCAAGGCAAATAAACATGAGGCGGCCGAAACCTATATTCGGGTAGAGAAATCCCATTTGCCGCTGGAGCTTATTGAGAAAATCATCAGCGACCCGGAAAATGACTTCACTATCACGCCGCAAAAGACTTTTGTTTACGCTGATAAATTACATGAATTAGGCGTTCTGAAAAATCAGGCCGGTTCCTGGAAGGATTACTTTTTCCCTGAAGCCTACGCGCTGCCCGGCAGCTGATTTTTCGCTTTTAACGGTTACAGGACCTGCATAATGGCACATAACGTTCAGCACATCCCGGCGGCGCCGTTGCTTCGGGTCGACGCATTGAATCTTGAATACCATACCCATCAGCGGGTAATTCGCGCCACGCATAATGTCGGCTTTGAGGTGTTTGCCGCAGACAGGTTTGTGCTGCTGGGCCCTTCCGGCTGCGGCAAATCCAGCCTGCTGAAAGCCATAGGCGGCTTTCTACCGGCGGTAAGCGGGCGAATCGAACTGGAGGGCCAGAGCGTTACCCAGCCCGGACCGGACCGTTTAATGGTATTTCAGGAGTTCGATCAGTTGCCCCCCTGGAAAACCGTGCTGGAGAACGTGATGTTCCCGCTGTTGGCCAGCGGCAAGGCGCACCGTGCCGAAGCCCGGGAACATGCGCGCTATTTTCTGGATAAAGTCGGCCTGTCGGCTTTCGCCGATGCCTATCCCCATACCTTATCCGGCGGCATGAAACAGCGGGTGGCCATTGCGCGCGCGTTGGCGATGCAGCCGAAGGTGCTGCTGATGGATGAGCCTTTCGCCGCGCTGGACGCACTGACCCGGCGCAAAATGCAGGAAGAGCTGCTGGCTCTGTGGGAAGAGGTGCGTTTTACCCTGCTGTTCGTTACTCATTCCATTGAAGAGGCCTTGGTGGTGGGCAGCCGGATTTTGTTGCTGTCCCCCCATCCCGGCCGGGTCAGAGCGGAAATCAACAGCCATCAGTATGGCATTAATGATTTCGGCAGCAGCGACTTCCAGCAGACAGCGCAGCGGATCCATGAGCTGTTGTTCAGCGATCCGGAAAGCGGCCCCGCAACGGCCCCTGCCGAGACGGCCAAACCCCGTTTCAAGGTCGTGGGTAAATGACCGGACCGCATGGGAGAAAATAGTATGAGTATTCAGCCGCCGGTCCGTCCGGAATATATTTATGATCTGCCTCCCCTGTGGAAAATGACCCTGGTAAAACCCTTGCCGTTGATGACGCGTCTGTGGAACCAGGCCTGGCTGCGCAAGTCGGTGATCATCCTGGTGTTGATACTGCTCTGGGAAGGGGCGGCGCGTTGGCAAAACAACGACCTGTTATTGCCGGGATTCATCCAGACCCTGAAGGCCTTTATGCAGGACATGGCCAGCGGGGAACTGCCGACCAAAATAGGCTTTTCACTGGGCACGCTTATCAAGGGCTATATCATCGGTACCGTGCTGGCGCTGGTGCTGAGCTCGCTGGCGGTATCGACCCGCATCGGCCGCGATCTGCTGAGCACCCTGACCTCAATGTTCAATCCGCTGCCCGCCATTGCCCTGCTGCCGTTATCGCTATTGTGGTTCGGCCTGGGGGAAAATAGTCTGATTTTTGTGCTGGTGCATTCGGTGATGTGGCCCATGGCGCTGAATACCTATGCCGGTTTCCTCGGGGTGTCCGATACGCTGCGCATGACCGGCAGAAATTACGGGCTGCGCGGGTTGCGCTACGTTTGGTACATTCTGATCCCCGCCGCCCTGCCTTCTATTCTCTCCGGCCTGAAAATCGGCTGGGCATTCGCCTGGCGGACCCTTATCGCCGCTGAACTGGTATTCGGCGCCTCCAGCGGTAAAGGGGGATTGGGCTGGTATATCTTCCAAAACCGCAACGAACTTTTTACCGACCGGGTATTTGCCGGTCTGATATCGGTCATCATTATCGGGCTGTTGGTGGAAGGACTGATATTTACCACCCTCGAACGGGTGACGGTAAAACGCTGGGGTATGCAGAAATAATTTTAAGAGAGGCAAAGCGTGATTGTCGTTAAAGCACCGCAAAATTACCTGAACGAGCCGGGGCTTATCGCCCGTATCGGCGATTATGTCGCGCCTATCAGCCGCGACAAGGTCATGATTATCACCAGCCCCAAGGCGTGGCTGGCGACGCAACGGGCCGTGGAGGCAAGCTTCGCCCCCCATGGTATCCAGTATCAGCGCTACTTCCTGCAGGGCGAATGTACCGCGGCGACTATCGCCGCCTTTACTGAACAGGCGGCGGCCGAGGATATCAGGCTTATCATCGGCATCGGCGGCGGGAAAGTGCTGGACACGGCAAAAGGAATAGCGGAATCCGGCGGACGTTTGCCGCTGATTACCGTGCCTACCGTTGCCGCTACTTGCGCCGCCTGGTCGCCGATTTCGGTACTTTATACCGAGGCCGGCGCGCACCTGAACTCCATGCCGCTGCAACGCACCCCTGAATGGGTGCTGGTAGACAGTCAAATCATCGCCCAAACGCCGGTTCGTTATCTGAAAGCCGGCATCGTGGATGCCCTGGCGAAATGGTATGAGTTCGAACCCTATCTGCGCCAGGATGACAGCAGTCTTTCCTTGATATTAAAGGCCCAGGCCGCGAAGCTGGCGCTGGACATATTCGAACAGCTTGGCGAACAGGCCGTCGCCGACAACCAGGCCCGCCAGGTTACACCGGCATTAATAAAAGTGGTGGATGCCGTTATTGCCCTGGCCGGCATGGCCAATAGCATGCGTGATGAAATCACGCGTATCGGCGTCGCACATGGGATTCACAACAGCATCACCCGTCAGCCCGACCTGCATGGATTCCTGCATGGCGAACTGGTGGGCTTTGGATTAGTAATACAATCCTTGCTGGATACCACCGGCTCGCCGTCGCGGGCGCGGTTATTAAATTTACTGAAAGCGTTTTCAACGCCGTTAACGCTGCGCGAGCTGGGCGTTACCGAATCGGTGGCGCGCCGCGCCGCGCAAATCGCCCAGGGCGTGCAGATTGCCCCGGCCATTGCCGCCCGCCTGCCCTTCGCGCTGAACGCCGAACGAATAGAGCAGGCGTTGCTTAGTGCTGCCGGGGATGACTCAGCGGATGAGAGCCCGGCCTGTGACAAGGAAAACGTCGTCCCGGCGTTGACTGAAAGACCATTGCAACCGCAAGCCGCTTACTCCAGTGGCAAATAATCGTTAGTGTAATACTGTGCGGGCGGTAACGCCTGCTTCACGATGCCCAGCCCGGTAATCGCAGTGATGAGTTCGCTCCAGGCGCGATCGTTAAGTTTTAGCTGCTCGCTGTCCGGTTTACCCAGCACCGCCATGGTATCCTGCCATTGCCGTTTAACAAAATCGGCATCGAAGGACTTGCTGTATTGCGCGGCAAACGCGGCGACGGCCTCATCCGGATGGGCGATGGCATAACGTATGCTCCTGCTGGTGGCACGCATGAACGCCTTGGCCAGGGCCGGATTCTTATCCAGCCACTGCTGGTTGCCGGCGAACATAAAGATGGGAGTATCGGGCACGCCGTAGGCGGTGGCGGGCATAAAGACCGGCGTCTGCTTTCCAGTCACCGCCAGTTCGGTGCCCTCGGCGTTGGTAATGCCGGTGGTGGCGTCAACGCGGTTTTGCAGCAGCAGCGGTACGGTATCATCCGCGGCCGCCACCATCTGCACATCGTCCAGCGTCATGCCGGCGCTTTTCAAGACCAGTGAGAGCTGCGCTTTCGTCCAGGCATCGTTGTAGATGCCGATCTTTTTGCCCTTCAATTCGCTAACGGTAAGCGGATGCCCTTCCTGAGTGAAAATACCCCAGTTGTTGCCGATGCCATAACGTCCGATGGCAATAACCGGCGCACCCTGCTCCTTGGCGAAGATGATATCCATTACCGTGGTGAAGGCTACTTCAGCCCGGCCGGTGCCGAGAAATTTCATGGTATCGGCCACGGTGGGCGGCGCGACGATATTCAGATCAATACCCTCGTCAAGATAGAAACCCTTCGCTTTGCCCAGTGTCCAGGGTATCCAGAAACCATCCGCCACCGGCCACTCTTGCACAAAGGTGACTTTTACCGGTGCGGGTGCGCCCTGCGCCGACAGGGTAATAAACATTGAACTCAGCATTGCGCAGGCAGCAAAAGCCGCACCGGTAAACCATGCTCGTTTTTTCATGAGACGTTGCCTTGTACCGTTTTGGGGATTTTAATCATACCCAATTAAAGCTGGTATTCCTGAACAATGCGAGTGCTTATCCCCGCCATACTTCAAGTCTCATGTGTGTTGGCTTTATTACTCGGCTCATCCATGAGTCGCGCCCCGCGTCGGACGACCCGTTCCTCAGAACTGGTAGGTCATGCCCACGGCAACGATATTATCGTGGTGTATTCCGGCGGCACGGGAAAACGTATTCTCTCTCAACAGATTAATTTGATAATCGACATAGGCCAGCATGTTTTTGTTAAAGTTGTAGGAAGTGCTGATATCAATATATTTCCGCAGATCCCGGCTGCCGTAACCTTCGATGTCGTCTCCACGGGCCTGCACATAGGCCAGAGAGGGCTTTAAGCCTAAATCAAACGTATATTGCGCTACCAGTTCAATGTTTCGCGCTTTATTGGCAAATCCATGCACCGTTTTCTTGGTGTCGCCAAAACGCATCAGGTTATAACTCTGGGTATACATGGCCGCCAGATAAATCGCATCTTTTTCGAATTTCAACGCGCCGGAATAGGCATTGGCCCTGTCGCCACCGTGGCCATAGGCCAGATTCCGCTGTCCCAGGGTGCGATGGGCACTGCTAAAGGCACCGGCGGCGCTGATGCCCGCGCCGAAATCATAGGACAGCGACATGCCGTAACCGTCTCCGTTTGCCGCCATAACTTCGCGGCCCTCGCCTGCCTTACTGCTCTCCGGGTTCTTGCCCTGGTATTGGAGCGCGAAGTGAAGCCCCTCCGCAAGGCCGAAAAAATGCCGGTTGCGATAGGTGAGCATGCCGTTGCCGCGGTTGGACATCATATCGTCGACGCCGTAGGTATCGCCGCCGAGCTCCGGCAATACATCCGTCCAGGCAAGAACGTCGTACAGGACGCCAAAGTTACGGCCGTAGTCAAGGGAGCCGAATTTGCCGTATTTTAATCCGGCATAACCCAGCAGGGTCGAGCCTTGCTGGTCTTTTTCCTCTTCGGACTTATTCAGGTCCCCTTGGTACTTCCAGTGGCCATAGCCGGTCAGCTCGTCGCTTATTTGGGTTTCGCCGCGAAAACCCAAGCGCATGTAGGAGAGATCGCCATTCGCTTTCTCATTAGAGGAAAAATAATGCACGCCGACAACCGAACCGAAAAGATCTAATTTATTGCCATCACAATTGTATATTTCAGCGGCAGCGGCCACCCCTGAAATAAGCGCTGCCGGCGCCATGATTGAAATAAGTCGTAGTTTCATTATTACCTCTCTATAAATATTTTTGCCATTGCTTTAATAAACAGGTATTCCCCGGCATTATTTACCTGATTAAACCGGCCTCTGCGCACTGGTGCAAAGACTTGGCATCCTATTTATTAGTAGTAGATCTTCCTTTTGTCGACCAATCATAAAGATGAATTAAAGTGTTGATAAATAATAACTATTTATTTATCTTACACTTCGTTTTTATGGATAGCATATTTTTATATCAACTCAATATTATTGATCATTATGCTTTTTATTGGCTTAATCAGACGACAAAAAGGAGAATATTCTTTGAGGGATAGTAAACGGTCAAACCTAAACGCACAGGCAATGAGTTATTCATTTTGACGCCGGACATATTTAACTCGCCGGGCTGAGATTGTCTAACGTTCATCAGCACGCTCATAAATATTCATGGCGGCTCTATTTAAAGAGGGTATGGCTATTGGCGGGGAGATCTCGTTCTATAAAGGTTAATAAATGTTATGGCATTATTTAATATGATACAGATAAATTTTGCAGTGAGTTTCATTGGACGATAACGAGGTATTGCGGTACCCGCATGCCATAATGCAGAAGGATAGGGGATAAGGATTGTCAGGACAGAGAGAAAAACTGGAGTTTGTCAGGATAGCTTGAAACGAAGAGGGTGGAGGACAACGCGAAATACCGGCCATCCGGCCTGAACGGGCAACCTCCCTGTTGCCCATAGTATCTGATATGCTGATCAGAACTGGTAAACCAAACCGAGGGCAACGATGTCGTCGGTATTGATACCGGTTGCATCGGTAAACTGGCTGCTATCGATCAGGTTGATTCTGTAGTCAACATAGGTCGATATATTTTTGTTGAAGTAGTAAGTCGCACCCACGTCAACAAATTTCACCAGATCCTGGTTATCATAGGTATTACCGTCGCCGGCAGCGCCGATGTTTTTGCCGCGAGTCTGGTTATACCCGACGAACGGAACCAGACCGAAGTCGAAAGTATAGCCTGCGTAAGCTTCAAAGCCCTGGGCCTTGTTGGCATAACCGTATACGTCCGAATCGCTGGAACCGAACGGAGCAGCATTATAAGACTGGGTAAATTCCGTCGCTACATAAAAACCGTTGGCGTTATATTTCAAGCCGCCGGTATAAGCTTCGGCTCTGTCGCCACGACCGGAGATGCCCGGTTGACCAACGCCATTTTGTTCGTCGGTACGTTTGGAGCTCATGAACGCGCCGCCGACGGAGAAGCCCAGGCCGAGATCGTAACTCAACGACATACCGTAACCGTCGCCATTTTGACCCAGTACATCACGCCCGTTGGCGGTTTCACCGGGAGCGCCATTCTCACCTTGATATTGCACAGCGAACTTCAGGCCGTCGACCAGGCCGAAGAAGTTATTATTGCGGTAGGTGGCGACGCCGGTAGAACGACCAAACATAAACTGGTCGGCGCTATAGGTGGAGCCGTCGAATTCAGGCTGCACATCGGTCCATGCGGTGATATCGTAAAGGATACCGTCATTACGACCGTAATCGATTGAACCGTAGTCGCCGAATTTCAAGCCGGCAAAAGCATAACGGGTAAAGTTGCCGCCGTCAGAGGTACCGGACGCTTCAGTCACATGGCCGTTTATCTGGTATTCCCAGTCGCCATAACCGGTCAATTGATCGTTGATCTGCGTTTGACCTTTGAAACCGATACGGGTGTAGGTCTGATCGCCGTTAGCACTATCGTTGTTAGAAAAATAGTGCAATCCATGAAGGGATCCAAACAAATCAAGCTGATTACCGTCTTTATTATATACTTCTGCAGCACCAGCCGTACCAGCCGCTAACATCGCTGGAATCAACAGGGCAAGAACCTGTAGTTTCATTTTCTTTTCCTCGGTATATTTATTATCTTTGGCCACTATTTTACTTTGTGTGCTGTATCAATGCTGTCTATCTGACACGCAATCTTATTCTGCAATAAATGCAGCTTTATACTAGCGTTAAAATGATACGAATTGGCTTACAATGTTTCAAAATGAAAATTTTATATTCGATTATGTTTCCGTCATGGAACTAACCTGATAATCACCATACATAGACAATTAAAACTTTGAGGTGAGTCTTGTTTTTGACATTATTAAAAATAATCAATAAAAACAATTAGTTAAAATAAAATTATAAAATAGCACGATGTGCTAAAAAGACCTTTTTTCCTCTATCATTTTAAGCGCTATCATCATTAAATTGTCATTATTACTCTCATTTGGTTTAACGTCTTTATTAGCCGGCCTCGTGCCGGCTTTTTTATGCATTAATTTTAAATATGAAAAAAGAGAGGATTATATATTAACAAATGTTAATATTATATACGAGATATTGCCATATTAATGCTTTAACTTACTTTCACATTTAAATTATAAATATCTGTCTTGATTTTTCGCACTATGAAACATTGGTTTCATTTATCTTTTATTTAAATGTAAATATAAGGCATACATCACATTAATTAATCAAAATTCATATATTATTTTTGTGCGAAATTTGTCCAAACCTATGGCTTCCTGGGTATTCAAACGTTTTTCTCGTTTCAATTCCTATTCAAAACCCAGATTTGCGCCTGTCCCCTGGTCTTGTCCGTGCGGCCGGCTCAGCCCGGCATGCCACCCTAATCTCCCTTTCCATCTGCACGGCGGCCTTCGTTCTGGCCCTCGGGTCGTGTTACACTTTGCGGCACTATTCGCCGGAAAACAGGTCGCCGGAAAACTGGCCGTGAGAAGCTCGCTGTTCCTACGGAAACCTTAATGCCATGCAGCAATATCAGAATTTGGAAGACATCTGGAGCCGTTTGCAGCAATCGGCATTCCGTTCAAAATTTCGACTTAACCAGAAAGATCTGGCCTATCTGCGCAGCAAAGGTATGCCGGTCATACTTTCCCATGCCCGCGACTTCATCTCAGGGAGGCTGGCGCCCGCCTTGCCCGCCAAGGACGGTAAGCAAACCCCTTGGCGGGGACATCCGGTATTTGTGGCTCAGCATGCCACCGCGACCTGCTGCCGGGGCTGTCTGGAGAAATGGCATGGCATCGCCAAAGGTCAACCCCTAACCGATGTCCAGCAGGAATATATAGTGCAGATGATTGCGTTATGGCTCAGCCGACAGGAGATGCCGAGAGTTTTATGACTGAAACGCTGAGTACGGAGCAGCACGCCGCCTTACCGGTACGCATAGCCACCCGCATTGTCTTTTTTATCGCCGGTTTCGGGATGTCGTCCTGGGCACCGTTGGTTCCCTTCGCCAGACAGCGGCTGGGCATCAATGATGCATCTTTGGGAATGCTGTTGCTTTGCCTGGGCATCGGATCGCTGCTGGCAATGCCGCTGGCGGCGCCCATGGCCGCCCGGCTGGGCTGCAGGCCGCTGATTATCGCATCGGCCGTCATGCTGGGGCTGGCGCTTCCCGCGCTGGCCGTTGCCGGCGGCACCTTTACCCTGGCCCTCTCATTATTGCTATTCGGCATGGGGCTCGGCGCGATGGACATTACCATGAACATCCAGGCAGTGGTGGTGGAAAGAGCCAGCGGCCGGGCCATGATGTCGGGCTTCCATGGTTTTTTCAGCATCGGCGGCATCATCGGGGCGGGATTGGTGAGCCTGCTGCTCTGGCTGGGTTTGAATCCGCTGTGGTCGGTCGTCGTCGTCGTCCTGATTATCCTGGCCTTGATGCTGTACGCCGCCGAGAATTTATTATCCGATCGCCCCGAAGACGATGCCGGCCCTCTCTTTGTCAGGCCACGCGGCAAGGTTCTGTTCATCGGAGCGCTCTGTTTTATTCTCTTTTTAACCGAAGGCGCTATGCTGGACTGGAGCGCGCTTTTCCTCACGCTGGAACGCGGCCTTGACAGCGCCATGGGCGGACTGGGTTATGCACTGTTCTCCATTGCCATGACCGCAGGACGCTTGAACGGCGATCGATTGATCAATGCCATCGGCCGTTACCACACCCTGCTGGCGGGCAGTTTATGCGCCTCGGCGGGGATCGGACTGGCGATAACGGTAAACCAGCCCTATGTCACCCTGCTGGGTTTTTTGCTGGTGGGGCTAGGAGCATCGAATCTGGTTCCGTTGCTGTTCAGCGTCGTCGGCAATCTGAAGGATATGCCGCCTAACCTGGCGCTGGCGGCGATTTCCGGCGTAGGGTATGCCGGCATATTGGCCGGCCCGGCACTAATTGGCTTTATTGCCCATTTGACCAGTCTGTTTGTCGCGTTCGGCTGTGTCGCAATACTTCTTTTGGTTGTAAGCTTGAGCGCACGCCGTGCGACTCAATAAACAACGATTGGCGAAACCCGCTTTATGCAAATTAAGAACCTGAAGTTAACCTCGGCGGCGTTAACCCGCAGCCTGATACTGTTTATCCTGCTGCTGCTGCTGTCGTTATGGCTGTTTGGTTTTCATGCCTTCAATGCTTATCTCATCGAAAAGAAGCAC
Organism: Sodalis ligni; assembly: GCF_016865525.2. Taxonomy (NCBI): domain Bacteria; kingdom Pseudomonadati; phylum Pseudomonadota; class Gammaproteobacteria; order Enterobacterales; family Bruguierivoracaceae; genus Sodalis; species Sodalis ligni. Next base: position 4,072,878 of record NZ_CP075169.1, read on the forward strand.
AGCATGTCCACCCTCACCGCCGGGCTGCAAAAACGGATCGACACGTACCGCTTTGTGACGGATCAGCTGTACGATCTGTCGTTGGCGACGAACGGCGGCCCCAAGGATAACGACGGCACAAGCCTGAAAGAAACGCGCCTGCGCCCGGATGTGTTTTATGTCGATAAACCCCATAAAAAAACCGATGCCCTGATCTTTGGCGTTCATGACGCCGCTACTTTGTCCATTGCTGCCGATATGTCGGCTTATCTTGATATCCTTTGGGGCTCGGAAGGCAACACCTACTCCTTATATTACCTGAACGGCGCCGACAACAGCCTGACGCTGATTTCCACCCAGCCGCTTCGGGATACCGCCACTCGCTTTGAAGACAGCTACATCAGCGCCCTGATAAAATCGCGCCGCACCGAAATGCTCCAGCAGGCCAATATCCTGGATCAACGGGAGAGCTTCTCGCCGCTGCGCAAGCTCCGCCTGCAGAATGATTACTATTTTACCCAGCGGTTCATCTTCAACCAGCCCGGTCATCTGGCCACCATTATGGCGGTTGATTTGCCCATCGGCGATCTCATCCCGCTGAATATGGCGCGGGCCAACTTCTCACTGGTAGCCTCCGACGATGCCGATATGGATACGGACAGCGCTGAGGCCGGCAACGGCGATGCCGATCGGGACAATACGCAAAGAGTGACCAGCCATATCAAGGGATCAACCCTTGAAATCGGCACGCGCCTTGTTGATGCGCCGTTAAAGCTGTTGTATCTGGTGCCGCTGACCAGTTTAACGGTGGATTTACTGCGCAATAATCTGTGGCCCGTCGTGATACCTCTTCTGCTGATCGCCTTGTCCATTTTTGGTATTTACCTTATCCGGCAGCATTTTTTGCGACCCAGGGAGAATATGGCCCTGGCCTTGCGATCCCGTCAGATACTCAGTGAGGAAGTGATAGCCAACCTGCCGCTGGGTTTGCTGGTGTATGATTTCAGCAGCAATAACCTGGTGGCCAGTAATAAAATAGCCGATCATCTGCTGCCTCACCTGAGCCTGCAAAAAATAGCCAACCTCGCGCAGGCCCATCAGGGAATTATCCAGGCCACGGTGAATAATGAAGTCTATGAAATCAGGATGTTTAAAAGCCGCCTTTCGCCGGACACCTACCTGTTCCAATTACTGGATCATGATAAGGAAGTTCTGGTTAATAAAAAGCTGCAGCAGGCGCAGCAGGAACTGAACAAAAACCATCAGGCCCGGCGGACAATCCTCACCAATTTTCAGCATGAGCTGAATCAGCCGCTCATGGAGATCACCACACTGCTTGACGGGTTGCTGCATGCCGAAGCCGAGGAGAAACGCCTGCGCCTGATGTTCAACCTTAAAACCGAAGTAGGCCGTCTGGGGGCGCTGTTCGACAACCTGCGCCTGCTGACTCAGCTGGAGCTGCAAGACTGGCGGCCGAAGCAAGAGGCCTTTTCCCTGTCCGCTCTGGTGGATGAACTGCTGGCGGAACGCATGCCCGCCCTGAACCAAAAGGGCCTTAGCCTGTTCAATCACTACCGGCTGCCCTTTAATCAGCAGCATACCGGCGATAGGGAGGCGGTGAAAAAAATCCTTTCGCTGCTGCTGGATTACAGCATTATCAGCACCCAGTATGGCAAAATTGTTCTTTCCGTGGACCAGGATCCCTCCCGTCCGGATACGGTCATATTAAGCCTTAGCGATACGGGTAACGGCATTGACGCCAAAGAATTGGCCAATCTGCAGCAGCCCTTTGTCACCCAGGCGCAAAAAGATCATTATCAGCGCGGCTCCGGCCTTTCCTGGTTCCTGTGCAACCAGTTGGCAAGGAAAATGGGCGGCAACCTGGATATTCACAGCAAGATCGATATCGGCACCCGTTATCGGGTACGTTTGACGTTGCCTTATGTGGATATCACGCAACAGGATGATAATGAAAAAATTCTTGGAGGAACGGTGGCTATGCTGGATATCGCCAATGAAGAAATACAGGAGATAATCAGCGATATGCTGCAGCAGTGGGGGGTGGAGTGTATCCATCCCGAAGAACATACCCTGGTGCAGGAACACGATCTCCTGCTGACGGACGATCCGTCTCATCTGGAGGATTTCGCTATCCTGGTTCAATCGAATGAGAGCGGAATAACGCCTTTGACGCCCTGCCGTTTAAAGGTGAATTATAATCTTGCCGCTTCTTTGCTCGACGCGATGCTACAATTGATGGAACTGAGACTGGCGCAAACGGACATTATACCGCCGGATGAGAGTGAAGCCGCCGGCGCAGCGGACGATCCCGCCGCCCTGCTGAGCGGGGACTATCTTCCGCTCTTTGTCGAGACAGTACCCGTTGACATCAAGAGGCTGTATACTGAAGCCGAGAGCGGCGATTTACCCGCTTTGGCCCAGACTGCGCACCGCCTGAAAGGTGTTTTTGCCATGCTGAATCTACTTCCCGGCAAGCTGTTATGTGAAACGCTGGAACAACATATCAAACAAGCTATTATAGACAATGATAATTCTAAAATCGGCAACGATATCCGCCAAATTGATGTTTTTGTCATTAAACTGCTACAGCATGCAAGGTAGTCAACTTTATGAATAATCTCAACGTCATCATTGCAGATGACCATCCTATCGTCCTGTTCGGTATTCGAAAATCTTTTGAACAAATCGAATGGGTAAAAGTGGTCGGTGAATTCGAAGACTCCACGTCGCTCATCAATAGCCTCGGCAAGCTGGATGCAAATGTACTCGTGACCGATCTTTCGATGCCCGGCGAAAAGTATGGCGACGGCATTACTCTTATCAAATACATCAAGCGCCATTATCCCCAGTTGGCGATTATCGTATTAACCATGAATAACAACCCGGCAATCCTCAGCGCCGTGTTGGAATTGGATATCGACGGTATTGTCCTTAAACAAGGCGCACCCACCGATTTACCCAAGGCATTGGCCTCGCTGCAAAAAGGCAAAAAATACACGCCGGACAGCGTGGCTAAACTGCTGGAGAGAATAAGCGCCGGCGGTTACGGCGATAAACGCCTGTCGCCGAAAGAGAGTGAAGTGCTGCGTTTATTCGCGGAGGGCTTTCTGGTGACGGAAATCGCCAAAAAGCTGAATCGCAGTATTAAAACCATCAGCAGCCAGAAAAAATCCGCCATGCTGAAGCTTGGTGTGGAAAATGATATTGCTCTGCTGAATTATCTGTCGTCGGTAAGTATGGCGCCGGTAGATAAAGAGTAATGCTCCGATTTCGATAATAAAGCCTGGCGCCGGTGGAAACACGCGGTTATCCCATACCTGAGCGGTTAACCAGGCCGCTCAGGTATTCAGGAGTGTTCCTCAAGCTCGCCGCGTTGCGCTCTGGCCCTGCGACTGAACAGGGCCAGAGCGGGTTGCAATACACTCACTGTAACCGGCTTGGACAGGCAGCTGTCCATCCCCGCATCAAGACAGCGTTGCTTCTCTTCCGCCAGCGCGTTGGCGGTCACCCCGATAACCGGCAATACCCTGCCCTGTTGCCGTAAACGGCGGGTCAGTTCATACCCATCCATCTTCGGCATATTCACATCGCTCAGGATGATATCCACCGACTGCTTGTTAAGAAAGCTCAGCGCATCCACGCCGTCGTTCGCCGTCATGACCTGATATCCCAAGGAACCCAGTTGATCCGCCAACAGCCGGCGGTTAATGGGATGATCATCCACCACCAGGATTCTGATGTCATTGTTTTCGCCATTCGCCGTCGGCGACGGCTGAGGCAGCAGCGGCGCCGATGAAGCCGTGGATTCACCACGATAGATTTTCAACAGTAACAGCGGCAGTTCTTCAGTAAAGGCCGGGCTGAGCAACCAGTGGCCGGGGTTGATTTCCAGTGCCGGGCCGATATGCGCGATGCAAAAGCGGATCCAGGCACGATAACAGCCACCGGGGGGAATATCATCGTCACTGATAAATACCTCGTCGCCGCCGATGACCTGATCGGTATGCCGCTTGGCCATGAGGCCGTTTTCTTTCAGCAGGCGGGTCAGATAGTGTTCAAGGGCGGTGTTGCGCAACGCCAGCCAGCACACCCGCCCGTACAAATCGCTGTTAAGCACCGTATAGGAGCGGGACGCCTCATACAGCGGCAGCCGGATAGTGAACTGGCTACCCAACCCGCTCTCCGATTCAACGGCGATGTCGCCGTCCATCAGATTGACCAGCTTCTCGCAAATCGCCAATCCCAGCCCGGTTCCCTGGAACTGCTGGTGACCGTCACTGCCCAACTGCACGAAGGGATCAAACAGTTTGATTAATTCCCGCTGCTGAATGCCGACCCCCGTATCCCTGATGCATAACTGCAGGTAGCCGTCATGGCAAAAGACATAAATGGAGATACAGCCGCTATGGGTAAATTTAATGGCGTTATTTAATATGTTCGATAACACCTGTTGCAGCCGCACCGGATCCCCACGCATGCTGTTCGGCACGCCGGGATCGACGAAGCAGTAGAGGCCCAGGCGTTTTTTCACTACCAGCGACAGGTAATTGCCGGCGATGTGGCTCACCACTTCGCGGGGAGAATAGCTGCGCGGCTCAATTTTCAACTGCTCGGATTCGATTTTGGAAAAATCCAGGATATCGCTGATAATGTTGAGCAATAACGCCGACGAGTTATTCATTGCCATCACCAGCCGGTCGACGCCTTCCGGCAAATCCTGGGTTTTAAGCAGATCCAGGTTGCCGATAATGCCGTATAACGGCGTTCGTAATTCATGGCTGACGGTGGCCAGAAACATGGATTTCGCCTGGCTGGCCTGCTCGGCCGCCGTCGCCATTTCCTGTAAAGACTCTTCCATCCGCACCCGGGCGCTGATATCCACCAGCACGCAGATGGCGACGTTTTCATTGAGGTAGCGCGAATGGACAAAGCTTATTTGCAGATTATTGTTATTGCTGGTCATGACATCGACAAAATTCACCTGCTGCCCGCAGATGATATGGATGATGCGTTCCCGGTCTTCAAAGGTCAGCAGGCTCAGATAATTATGGGCCAGCTCGTTGCTGATGAGGTTGGCGCCGTCGCTGATGCGCAGGATGCAAATGCCCACCGGTGCGGAAGCGACGATTTTGCGGTTGAACTGTTCGTTTTCCTCCAGCTGCAACGCGTTTTTTTCCGCCGGGGCAAACATTTTGCGCTCAAACAGCCAGGTCAGGATAAACAGCAGCAATGCCGTGAGTACATTCAGCAAAAGAGCATTGATGAAGACTGCTTTAAAATTCTCGATAATAGTGGATAAAGACAGCGAATAGACAATGCTCAGGGACGTGGGCGCCAGGCTCCTTTTCATCACCAGATTCTTGTAGCCTTCCGTATAACCGTAAAATCCGGCCGCTTCGGGATAGGAGCTCAGTTCGGAGGCCCGCCGTACCCCGCCGGACAGTGACATCATCGGAGCGTTATTCTGATCCAGCAGCGTGATGCCGATGGGCAAAGTACTGTTGGTGATGAAATCCTCCAGCCGGATATTGAGCTCGATGCCCAGCAGGGCTTCCAGCTTATTGGCCGCGTAAATCGGCGTTAACATATACAAATAGCCGCGGTCGCCCCGCTGGCCGGGAGCCACCCAATAAATGTCATCCTCCCGATCGTTTTGCCGGGCGTTGCGGTATTTGACCACTTGCTGCTGCAGGCTTTTCGGCAGCGTGTTGTCAACGCCGTTATCAGCGCGCAGATTGAAGTTCGCCATACACAGGCTTTCACCGCTGATATAAAAAACCCGATTCAAATCGTAGGTTTCGGTGAAACTGTCTTTCCAGTAGCTGAGAAAATAGCTCAGCGAATCCACGGAGTGGCGGTATTCGGTTTCCACGCGGCCGCAGTCGGGATTGGGGGAAAGGGGCGTATATTCCGGTCGGCTCACCTTGCCGGCCAACAGGCCGGTCATCATATCCGGGCCGGGCAAACTGGTGTTGAGGCGGTTTTCCGCCACGTATTTGATTTCCCGCATCATATCGGCAGAGCGGGTGAAATAGCTTTGGGCTTGGGCGAAGCTGGTATTGTATTCCTGACGGAGATCGGATTCGCGCTGATGCAGGAGGCTGATAATGTTAAAAGTGGATAACAGCGCCCCCAGCGCCCAGAGCAATAGGGCCAGCGTCCGAAACAGGTAGCGGGATATTTTGACCGTTGTGCGAAAGGATGAGAAGTATTTCAAAACTATACCTTAAATAATTTGAGTTGCAGGAAGGCGGCAACGCAGCGAATCCCCAGGAGCTTACACGAGTAAGTGACTGGGGTGAGCGAGGAAAGCCAACGCACCTGTAACTCGAATTATGACAGGTATATACCGTTCCGGTGCAAGAACTGATGATGCGGCCTGCCCAGCCGATACACTACCGACCCAGTAAAAAGCCAGCGCAACGCGCTGGCCGGGTTTGTTGACACATTGCAACCGCCATCAGCGACGACATAGCCACTATGTCAAAGTGAACGCGTGTTAAAGGGAGACCCTGTTTGCCAAGGCCGGGTCGAAGCAGGCGTGGTTTTCCACCTGCCCGAGCGCTCCATGGCTCGGCCCGCCAGCACCGGACCTTAAACCGTGCCCGGTCGGAACAGGACGATAGATCGTAAACACGCCGTGAATCCATCCATGGAGGCTCGATCCGCGCCGTCCCTGGCGCGGACGGTTTACTCCTCTATCATCCTGTCCCGCCTTACTGACTCCGAGTACGTTTGTCAGCGCCTTTCGGCAGATTATGCCCGCCAACACCGTACCTTGAGCTGTGCCGGCCTGGACAGGAAGCGGATCAGCTGTTCGGGTAGTCTTCACCCTCATCTTCGCCGTCTTCGTCATCCGCATCGTCGGCATCATCTGCGTCGTCGGCGTCATCAAGGGCGATATCGTCCCCAGCGTCGTCGTCGATATCGGCGTCGTCTCCCGCGTCATTCACTTCGCCTTCCGCCAGCCCTTCGACGGTGTCGAGATCTTCATCGTCCACCGGTTCCACCACGCGCTGCAGGCCGACCACATGTTCGCCTTCAGCGGTCCGGATCAGGGTAACACCCTGGGTGTTGCGCCCGACGATGCTGACTTCGGACACACGGGTGCGCACCAGGGTGCCGGCATCGGTGATCATCATGATCTGATCGCTGTCTTCCACCTGCACGGCGCCCACCACTTCGCCATTGCGTTCGCTCACTTTTATCGATATCACGCCGAGAGTGGCGCGGGATTTGGTGGGATATTCAGCCTGGGCGGTACGCTTGCCGTAACCGTGCTGCGTCACGGTCAGGATCGGACCGTCGCCGCGCGGAATGATCAGGGAAACCACCCGATCCTTGTCGGCCAGATTGATGCCGCGCACGCCGGTGGCGGTACGGCCCATGGAACGCACCTGGCTTTCAGGGAAACGCACTACCTTGCCGTAGGCGGAGAACAGCATAACCTCGTTCTGCCCGTCGGTAAGATCGACGCCGATAAGTTCATCCCCGTCATTCAGATTGACGGCGATAATGCCGGCGCTGCGCGGACGGCTGAACTCGGTCAGCGCGGTCTTTTTCACCGTGCCGCTGGCGGTGGCCATGAAGACATGGCGTCCTTCTTCGTATTCACGCACCGGCAGGATGGCGGTGATACGCTCGTTCGGTTCAAGGGGCAGCAGATTGACGATAGGCCGGCCGCGGGCGCCGCGGCTGGCTTCCGGCAGTTGGTAAACCTTCATCCAGTACAGGCGCCCCCGGCTGGAGAACAGCAGGATGGTGTCATGGGTGTTGGCCACCAGCAGGCGGTCGATAAAGTCCTCTTCCTTGATCCTGGCCGCTGATTTGCCTTTTCCGCCGCGGCGCTGGGCTTCATAGTCGGTGAGCGGCTGGTATTTCACATACCCTTCATGGGACAGGGTCACCACCACGTCTTCCTGATTAATCAGGTCCTCGATATTGATATCGGAGGTATTGGCGGTGATCTCGGTGCGGCGGGCATCGTTGTACTGCTCTTTCATCGCGTTGAGTTCTTCGCGAATCACTTCCATCAGCCGATCCGGGTTTTCCAGGATGATGATGAGTTCGGCGATTTGGGTCAGCAGTTCTTTATATTCGTCCAGCAGCTTTTCATGTTCCAGCCCGGTCAGTTTCTGCAAGCGCAGATCCAGGATGGCTTGCGCCTGCTGTTCGGTGAGATAATAACGTCCGTCGCGGATGCCGTATTGCTCTTCCAGCCATTCCGGCCGGGCGGCGTTGTCGCCGGCGCGTTCCAGCATGGCCGCTACCGTGCCCAGTTCCCAGGAACGGGCGATAAGTCCGCTTTTCGCTTCGGCCGGGCTCGGCGCATGGCGGATTAATTCGATAATGGGTTCGATATTGGCCAGCGCCACTGCCAGGGCTTCAAGGATGTGGGCGCGATCCCGCGCTTTGCGCAGTTCGAAAATCGTGCGGCGGGTGACCACTTCACGACGGTGGCGCACGAAGGCGGAGAGAATATCCTTCAGCGACATGATCTTGGGCTGGCCCTGATGCAGCGCCACCATATTGATGCCGAAGGAGACCTGCAGCTGCGTTTGGGAGTAGAGGTTGTTGAGCACCACTTCCCCTACCGCGTCGCGCTTGATCTCGATGACGATGCGCATGCCGTCTTTGTCGGATTCATCGCGCAGGGCGCTGATACCTTCAATGCGCTTGTCTTTCACCAGCTCGGCGATTTTTTCTATCAAACGCGCTTTGTTCACCTGATAAGGGATTTCATGCACGATGATGGTTTCACGACCGCTTTTGGCATCCGCTTCCACTTCCGCGCGGGCGCGGATCAGGATTTTACCGCGTCCGGTGCGGTAGGCCTCTTCGATACCGCGCCGGCCGTTGATGATGGCGGCGGTGGGAAAGTCAGGGCCGGGAATATGTTCCATCAGGCCTTCGACGCTGATATTCTCGTCGTCGATATAGGCCAGGCAACCGTTGATCACTTCCGTCAGGTTATGCGGCGGAATGTTGGTGGCCATACCTACGGCAATGCCGGAAGAGCCATTGATCAACAGGTTGGGGATCTTGGTGGGCATGACGTCGGGGATCTGTTCGGTGCCGTCGTAGTTCGGCACATAATCCACGGTGTCTTTTTCGAGGTCCGCCAGCAATTCATGGGCGATTTTCGACATGCGGACTTCGGTGTAACGCATTGCCGCGGCGGAGTCGCCGTCGACGGAACCGAAATTACCCTGGCCATCCACCAGCATATAGCGCAGCGAGAACGGCTGGGCCATACGCACGATGGTGTCGTAGACCGCGGTATCACCATGGGGGTGATATTTACCGATGACGTCCCCGACCACACGGGCCGATTTTTTGTAAGGTTTATTCCAGTCATTACCGAGTACGCTCATCGCAAACAATACGCGGCGGTGTACCGGTTTCAACCCATCCCGTACATCCGGCAGCGCACGTCCGACAATAACGGACATGGCGTAATCCAGATAAGAGCTTTTTAACTCTTCTTCGATGTTGACCGGTGTTATTTCTCTGGCAAGGTCACTCATTGAGCCGCTATCCCTCTACTAATTGAAGCATCCACCCGGATTTAAAGGTGCCAAAGTATACCATAGATAGGTGATTCTGGGAAAATTGTCGGCGACGAAAAGCCGTGGTTATAGTTGTTTCCGCTACCGAATCACTGACCGGACGGCCGGTTGCAGGTATACTGGCTTCAATTCGCTATGCAAATACTCAGGAAGGCCGTTATGAATCGGGAATCTCAGACCGCTGCCGCCGGCGATAATGTGGATCGGCGGGAAATCGCCAAATTCGACGCGGTGGCCTCCCGCTGGTGGGATAAGGAAGGGGAATTCAAACCCCTGCACCGCATTAACCCCCTGCGCCTGGACTATATTCTGCGCCATGCCGACGGCCTGTTCGGCAAAACGGTGCTGGACGTGGGCTGCGGCGGGGGAATATTGACTGAAAGCATGGCCCTGGAAGGGGCGACGGCCACCGGGCTGGACATGGGCGCCGAACCGTTGGCGGTGGCGCGGCTGCACGCGCTGGAAAGCCGGCTGAATATTGATTATATCCAGCAGACGGTGGAAGAGCACGCGGCGGAAAACCCGGAGCGCTATGATGTAGTGACCTGTATGGAAATGCTGGAACACGTCCCGGATCCCGCGTCCATCGTCCGCGCCTGCGCACGTCTGGTGAAACCCGGCGGCGACGTGTTTTTCTCCACCCTGAACCGCAATCCCAAGGCGTGGCTGATGGCCATCGTGGGGGCCGAGTACCTGCTGCGTCTGGTGCCTCGTGGCACCCATAGCATTACTAAATTCATCAAGCCGGCGGAGCTGCTGCACTGGCTCGACGACACCCCGCTGCAGGAGCGGCATATCACCGGCCTGCATTATACCCCGCTGAGAGATCGTTTTAGCCTGGGGGGCAATGTTGACGTTAATTACAGGCTGCATCCCCGCCACCGCCTGTAACCCTGACGGGTGTAATCTCGCCGGCCGGCCCTGGCCGGCGTGATCAACGTTTAATAATTCGACAAATAATATCTTTTTGAATTTTTTATCTACAGCAGTTGACATCCTTTAAGGGCAGAGGGAATAGCGCTTTAGTCGGCCTGTTAACATTTTGCCCCCAAGTTATCCACAAAAAGCTTTATTTTCGTCCCTTGCAATAACGACGTTAAGTCACTATCTTGTTATCAAATTAACAAAAAACCCTATATGTAGTGTTTATCCCATAGATCAGACACTAATTTCGCTTATGTCCGACATAAGGCATAGGGATCACTCAGACAGGTATTAAGCCCCATGAACCAGAGTCTGCTTGTTACAAAACGCGACGGCAGTAAAGAAAAAATCAATCTGGACAAGATCCACCGCGTCATCGACTGGGCGGCGGAAGGTCTCGAGAATGTTTCGGTCTCACAGGTTGAACTGCGCTCGCATATCCAATTTTATGAAGGCATTAAAACCGCCGACATCCATGAAACCATTATCAAGGCCGCGGCGGATCTGATTTCCCGCGACGCGCCGGATTATCAATATCTGGCAGCACGCCTGGCGGTTTTTCATTTGCGTAAAAAAGCCTATGGCCAGTTCGAGCCGCCCAAGCTTTATGACCACGTGTCGCGGCTGGTGGCCATGGGCAAATACGACAAGCATTTGCTGGACGATTATAGCGCCGAAGAATTCGCGCTGATGGACGGCTTTATCGATCACTGGCGGGATATGAACTTTTCCTACGCCGCGGTGAAGCAGCTGGAAGGCAAGTATCTGGCGCAGAACCGGGTCACCGGGGAAATTTACGAAAGCGCGCAGTTCCTTTATATCCTGGTGGCGGCCTGCCTGTTCTCCGGTTATCCGCGGGAAACCCGGCTGGGTTATGTCAAGCGTTTCTATGACGCCGTTTCCACCTTCAAGATTTCCCTGCCCACGCCCATTATGTCCGGGGTGCGTACCCCCACGCGCCAGTTCAGTTCCTGCGTGCTGATTGAATGCGGCGACAGTCTCGATTCCATTAACGCCACCTCCAGCGCCATCGTCAAATATGTATCGCAGCGGGCCGGTATCGGCATCAACGCCGGCCGTATCCGGGCCCTGGGCAGCCCGATCCGCGGCGGCGAGGCTTTTCATACCGGCTGCATTCCCTTTTACAAGCATTTCCAGACCGCGGTGAAATCCTGTTCCCAGGGCGGCGTGCGCGGCGGCGCGGCCACCCTGTTCTACCCGCTTTGGCATCTTGAAGTGGAAAGCCTGCTGGTGCTGAAAAACAACCGCGGCGTAGAGGGCAACCGCGTCCGCCATATGGATTACGGCGTACAGATCAACAAACTGATGTATCAGCGCCTGGTGAAGGGAGAAGAGATTACGCTGTTCAGCCCGTCTGATGTGCCGGGGCTGTATGATGCGTTCTTCGCCGACCAGGATGAGTTCGAGCGGCTGTATACCCGTTATGAACAGGACGCCTCTATTCGTAAAAGCCGGGTCAAGGCGGTGGAGCTGTTCTCCCTGATGATGCAGGAGCGCGCATCCACCGGGCGTATTTATATCCAGCATGTGGACCATTGCAACACCCATAGTCCATTCGATCCGGCCGTAGCGCCTATCCGCCAGTCCAATCTGTGCCTGGAAGTGGCTCTGCCCACCAAACCGCTGGAAGACGTGAACGACGAAAACGGCGAAATCGCCTTGTGTACGCTTTCGGCCTTTAATCTTGGAGCGCTGGAGAGCCTGGACGATCTGCAGGAACTGGCGACCCTGGCGGTACGTGCGCTGGACGCGCTGCTGGATTACCAGGACTACCCGATCCCGGCGGCGAAACGCGGCGCCATGGGACGGCGGACCCTTGGCGTGGGTGTGATAAATTATGCTTATTATCTGGCTAAAAACGGCGTACGGTACTCCGACGGCAGCGCCAACAACCTGACGCATCGGACGTTCGAGGCCATTCAGTACTATTTATTAAAAGCTTCCAACGAGCTGGCCAAAGAACGGGGCGCCTGCCCGTGGTTCAATGAAACCACCTATGCCAAGGGCATCCTGCCCATTGATACTTATAAAAAGGATCTGGACGGGATTTGCAATGAGCCGCTGCATTACGATTGGGAGGCTCTGCGCGCAGACATCAAACGGCACGGCCTGCGTAATTCAACCCTGTCGGCGCTGATGCCGTCGGAAACGTCGTCGCAAATCTCCAATGCCACCAACGGTATCGAGCCGCCCCGGGGCTACGTCAGTATCAAGGCGTCTAAAGACGGCATTCTGCGCCAGGTGGTGCCGGAATCCCATCGGCTGAAAGGCGCCTATGAGCTCTTGTGGGAAATGCCGAACAACGACGGTTATCTGCAGTTGGTGGGGCTGATGCAGAAATTCGTCGATCAGGCCATTTCGTCCAATACCAATTACGATCCGACCCGTTTCCCGGCCGGCAAGGTGCCGATGAAGCAGTTGCTGAAGGACTTGCTCACCGCCTACAAGTTCGGGGTCAAGACGCTGTATTATCAGAATACCCGCGACGGCGCGGAAGATGCCCAGGAAGATATGGAAGCCGCCGCCGAGACAGATGATTGCGAGAGCGGAGCCTGCAAGATTTAACATGGCCGCGGGCGGCGCCATTGCCGTCCGCGTGTAACGGGAGAGACCATGGCCTATACCACATTTTCACAGAATAAAAACAACCAATTGCTGGAGCCGATGTTTTTCGGCCAGTCGGTGAACGTTGCGCGCTACGATCAGCAAAAATACGATATCTTTGAAAAATTAATCGAAAAACAGCTCTCTTTTTTCTGGCGGCCGGAAGAAGTGGACGTGTCGCGTGACCGCATTGATTTCCAGGCGCTGCCGGAACACGAGAAGCATATTTTCCTCAGCAACCTGAAGTACCAGACCCTGCTGGACTCCATCCAGGGCCGTAGCCCCAATATCGCCCTGTTGCCGCTGATTTCCATTCCGGAGCTGGAAACCTGGGTAGAAACCTGGGCTTTTTCGGAAACCATTCATTCCCGGTCTTATACCCATATCATCCGCAATATCGTTAACGACCCTCGCTGGTATTCGACGATATCGTTACCAATGAAGAGATTCTGAAGCGGGCCAAGGATATTTCGGGCTATTACGACAAGCTTATCGAACTGACCGGCTACTACCATTTGCTCGGCGTTGGTACCCATCAGGTGAAGGGCGCCCAGGTAGTGGTGAGTCTGCATGAGCTGAAAAAATGCCTCTACCTTTGTCTGATGAGCGTTAATGCCCTGGAAGCCATCCGTTTTTATGTCAGCTTCGCCTGCTCGTTCGCATTCGCCGAGCGCGAACTGATGGAGGGCAACGCTAAAATCATCCGCCTGATCGCCCGCGACGAGGCGCTGCATCTTACCGGCACCCAGCATATGCTGAATTTGATGCGTTCCGGCGAGGACGATCCGGAAATGGCCGAGATTGCCAAAGAGTGCGAGCGGGAGTGTTATGACCTGTTCGTGCTGGCGGCGGAGCAGGAAAAAGAGTGGGCAAGTTATCTGTTCCGCGACGGTTCCATGATTGGCCTGAATAAAGATATTCTGTGCCAGTATGTGGATTATATTACCAATATCCGCATGCAGGCGGTGGGTCTGGATTTGCCTTTTGCCGCCCGCTCCAATCCTATTCCGTGGATTAATACCTGGCTGGTGTCGGACAATGTTCAGGTGGCGCCGCAGGAGGTGGAGGTGAGTTCCTACCTGGTAGGCCAAATCGACTCCGAGATGAATTCGGGCGATTTGAGCGATTTCGAGCTGTAAGCCATGGATCCATCGGCCAAGGTCACGCTGCGCCATATCGGGGCGCAGCTTCAGTGCGAATCCGGCCACCGCTCCCTGCTGGATGCCCTGGAAGCCAATCATATCGACGTCGAATTCCAGTGCCGGTCCGGCTATTGCGGCGCCTGCCGTATGCGGCTGCTGCGGGGCCGGGTCGCTTATACACAGTCCCCCCTGGCCTGTATCCGGCCGGGCGATATTCTGCCCTGTTGCTGCCTGCCGGCGGGGGATATCGAGCTGGAGCTATAGCCGAGTAGTATCCGGTCGTGGCGGAAAAAATCGCTTTCACCGGCTCGTTGTACGTTAGGTGATCGCGGGCCTACCCCGGCATGGGGCGCTCCGGCCGCCGCCAGACGGCGACTTCGACCCCATTGCCGCGGTCTCCCTTCAACACGCGCCCGCTTTCACCGGAGTGTCATTACCGGCTCGTTGCACGTCATGTGATCGCGGGCCTACCCCGGCATGGGGCGCTCCGGCCGCCGCCAGACGGCGACTTCGACCCCATTGCCGCGGTCTCCCTTCAACACGCGCCCGCTTTCATTGGAGTGTCATTACCGGCTCGTTGCACGTCATGTGATCGCGGGCCTACCCCGGCATGGGGCGCTCCGGCCGCCGCCAGACGGCGGCTTTGACCCCATTGCCGCGGTCTCCCTTCAACACGCGCCCGCTTTCACCGGAGTGTCATTACCGGCTCGTTGCGCGTCACGTGATCGCGGGCCTACCCCGGCATGGGGCGCTCCGGCCGCCGCCAGACGGCGGCTTTGACCCCATTGCCGCGGTCTCCCTTCAACACGCGCCCGCTTTCACCGGAGTGTCATTACCGGTTCGTTGCACGTCATGTGATCGCGGGCCTACCCCGGCATGGGGCGCTCCGGCCGCCGCCAGACGGCGGCTTCGACCCCATTGCCGCGGTCTCCCTTCAACACGCGCCCGCTTTCACCGGAGTGTCATTACCGGCTCGTTGCGCGTCACGTGATCGCGGGCCTACCCCGGCATGGGGCGCTCCGGCCGCCGCCAGACGGCGGCTTCGACCCCATTGCCGCGGTCTCCCTTCAACACGCGCCCGCTTTCACCGGAGTGTCATTACCGGCTCGTTGCGCGTCACGTGATCGCGGGCCTACCCCGGCATGGGGCGCTCTGATCTTTTAGTTGTAAGTTATAGCGATTCGGAATTGGTTTTCATGGCCCTGCCCGGTATGCTCATGTTACCTAGATCACACTTTTTATAAGCCTGCTTAATACCATGTCCGAACTCCTCAAAATGGCGCATGTCGCCGCTCTTGACCGAGACAAGCCGTACGAGAGCGAAACCGTTTTTATCCGTAGCGCCGCCGATGTATCCCATTTAGTGAATTCCGGTGGGGAAAAGCGCAGTCATGCCGGTATTATCATCGGCATCGCACTGGGGGGCGTTTTCCTGGATGCCTATGACCTGGGAGCCTTGGCGTTCGGGGTGAAGGATATTACCCGCGAGTTCAACCTTACCCCGGCGGGCACCGGCATGGTGGCCTCCGCCATTACCTTCGGCGCTATTGTCGGCGCGTTTTTCGGCGGCTACCTCACCGACAAGATTGGCCGCTATCGCGTTTTCATGGCCGATATGTTTTTCTTCGTCTTCGCCGCCATCGCCTGCGCATTCGCCCCTAACGAATGGGTGCTGGCCGGTGCGCGTTTTGTCATGGGATTGGGGGTCGGTATCGATTTGCCGGTGGCAATGGCCTTTCTGGCGGAGTTCTCGCGGCTGAAGGGACGCGGCAATAAAGCGGCCAGCGTCGCCATGTGGTGTCCCACCTGGTATGCCGCCATCAGTATCTCCTATTTGCTGGTGCTGTTGCTGTATGCCGTATTGCCCGCTGAACAAACCCACTGGCTATGGCGTTTAATCCTGGGCTTCGGCGCGGTGCCGGCGCTGGCGATTATCGCCATCCGTAGCCGGTATATCAGCGAGTCGCCGGTCTGGGCGGCTAATCAGGGCGATTTAACCGGCGCGGCGCAAATTCTGCGGCGCTCCTACGGTATCAATGCCCAGGCGGCGCCGGTGGCGGAACAACAGCCCGCGCCCAAGGCGCTGCGCGCCCGCTGGAGTAATTACGGCCGGTTATTGCAGGGGGTTTATCTGCGACGTACCGTGCTGGCGACGGTTATCGCCGTGGCGTCGTCCTTTGCCTATAACGCCGTGGCATTCGGTTTGCCGGTGATTATCAGCAGTTTTCTGGCGCAGTCCATGCTGACCACTATTTTGGCCTCCCTGGGGCTTAACCTGTTATTTGCCTTTGTGGGCGGCCTGATAGGCGTCCGCTGGGTACCCCGCTTCGGTGCCTGGCGGATGACGGTGCTGGGTTATGCCTGCCAACTGGTCGCCTTGATCGGACTGGCGCTCATCGGCCGGCCGGCGGACGGCGCCCATGCCGCCCTGGCCATCGCCATGCTGGCGTTGTTCCTGTTCGGCCAGGGTTTCGGCCCGGGTTCCCACAGCATGACCTTTGCCTCGCTGAGCTATCCCACCTCGCTGCGCGGAGTGGGCGTCGGATTTAACCAGACGCTGATGCGCGCCAGCTCCACGCTTTCGCTGTTTCTGTTTCCGGTGCTGGTGGCTTGGCTTAAGACCGGCGTGTTTTGGGTGATTGCCGCAGCACCCGTGGCGGGGTTGCTGGCGCTGCTGCTGATTCGCTGGGAGCCGTCGGGCTATGATGTGGATGCGGAGGATTTTGGCGCTGCGGCCCCTGAGCGCTGAAAGATGATATACAGGCTCCGGGTGCGGCGGGTATGGCCTGCCAGGAGTTTTCATGGCCGATCCACTACTTCATAGCGGATCGGCCTGGCCCTGATTGCGGGGCAGCGGCGCAAGGGCGGCGCTGAACCAGGCAGTCCGGTTCTGGCAAAACGGTCTGGCATCCAGCAATGCCTCTACCACTTCCCGATAATCGCTGAAGATAGCCATCCACAGGCTGAAAAATCCCCTGCTGACCGCCAGGTCAACGATGGCTGCCGCCGTCGCACGATTGTCGGCATACTCTTCCAGGCGTTCAAGGGCCATGCTGATGGTTAGCTGGCGCTCAAGATAGCGCCGGTCGCTGTCCCCGGTTACCGTCGTGGTCTTGTCCAGCGCATAAAGTTTTATGGTGGCATCGGCTTTTTGCTTCTGCGACGGCGATAGCGATGGATGAGCGTTGACCACCATGGCATTGTCTCCGGCCAGCGGCGTATGGAAGGTCAGCAGAGTGTTATTTATATGGGGCCAGTAATAATGGTGCCGGTAAGGAACGGCAAGGAGCGATTTGCTCTTGCGGGAATTGCACGGGGTGCAGATCAGTAAAAAATTGGTCCAGCAGGCGGAAAGGCGCGGATAGCTGTCCTTGGGTTTGATATGCTCGACGGCCAGGGCATTATTCACCCGCATTTCACACAAATGGCAATAGCAGCCGGTACGCTCCTCAAGATACTGTTTAGCGTTTCGCCAATGATTGAAACAGGCTTTGGCGCCCTTTTTGTTTAGCGGCCATGTTCCCTTATCTATGGGCCTCATTTATCAGTTCCTTGATCTTTGGCTAACAGGTAGGCTTTATATTCCGGATCGTCGGTTTCATTAATCAGCGACGAATTCACTACCCGGCGTATGTTTAAATAGTCATCAAGCGTTAATTTCCCACCTTGGGTTTTTATCTGTGCCAGTTGTTCCCGGGCTGATTTGACGCGCCGCTCAAAATTATCGCTGCGGATATTTTCAACGCCCATGATCTGCGTCGCCACTTTGCCAAGGGGCAGTTCATTGGGCACCGACTCATTACCCGGCCGGTCGACATTGATGAGCTCACCCACCCCCAGGCTCTGCACGATAAAGGGGGAATGGGTGGTGGCGATAAACTGCAGCTTGGGAAAGGCGTCTTTGAAATCCTGTATAATGCTCTTTTGCCAGATGGGGTGCAGATGCAGGTCGATTTCATCAATAAGCACCACGCCGGGGGTCTCCACAACGGCATTGATGCCCAGATGCGGATTGAGCTGAATACATCGGTAGGCCATATCCGCCGCGATGCCGATAATATTGCGCAAACCGTCGCTCAGCTGGTTGAAGGCCAGGCGGTGATTGTGGCCGCGCCCATCGCTATAAGTCCCCACCAATGTATTGAGCTTATAGTCAAATTCCGTATCGACCCAGCGTTTATCGGGGATCAGCTTGAGAACCGCGGCCTTGAGCGCTTTCAGATGGATGATATCCAAAGGATCGCCGAATTTCTTGATGCTGTCGTCCTGGGTCTTGTACCAGGAAAGAAAATCCCGGCTTGAGGATTTGGCGGATAGGCAATGCGTATAGGCCTTCGTTATCCCTTCCGCCTGCTTCTGGTAGCCAATCTCTTCATTTTCCGCCCACAGTCGTCCGGTGCCGTGGTAGGCGATAAGCGGGAAGATCACCTCTTTGTTATTGCGTTCGGATTTGGGTCTGCGGCTTTGCTCAAGCTTGCGGGCGGCGATATTGCTTAAGGCTCTCGCGCCCTTGACAGTGGTTTTCTGTCGGATGATTTCTCTTGACCAGGCAACATGCCGTTGGCCGTCAATCATGCCCTTAGCCTCTATGGATACGGGAAACTGCGGCCTGGGCTGTCCGTCAACGGTGACCGTCCGGATTTCGTCGGCACGTATCGGTCTTGAGCTGATAGTGTCAAGTCCGAGGAAAAAGCTTCCCAGCGCCACCGCCAGGGCATCCAGGATGGTGGTTTTACCGGTGGCGTTATCACCGATGAATACGGTGAACCGCGAACGGAAGGAGAAGGTCTCATGTCGGATACCTTTGAAATTCTTGATTGAAATTTCTCGGATATTCAATGGGCTGCTTCCTGTCCTGGGCAAGATAGAGTAGGCATTTTGTCGCGAAGATCGGGGCTCGTAAAGGATAGATATCGGTTTGTTTAGCCTTGGGATAGGCACGCTCATGAAGTGGTCAAGTAAAATTGGCCACTTCAGCATGACCTTTGCCTCGCTGAGCTATCCCACCTCGCTGCGCCGTCCCTTCTGCTGATCGCCCTTTCTGCGGATAGCCCTTTCTGCTGAATAGATAACTCATCTGCCCAGGGCGCGCAGGCCGCTCCGACGCCGTTCGGGGATTGGCCTGTTCCTGTTTATGGTCAGGGCGGCGGACCCGCCGAAAGTCGAAGTTAATATATTAATCAGTTCTACATTATACCTTCAGGTCACGTTTGAATGGGAAATTTGAATGTGATAGCAGAAAGAGTACATTACATACTTAAATGATATTTATTAATATAAGTAATAATAGCAATTAATTTCATTTTATAAAATGGCGGCCAAATTGTTAGCCTAGCGTGAAAATGCAAAATGACATTGACACCACCCGTGAGGTATTTTATAAGTATCACGGACGTTGTTCGAGGTGTGCTAATAAAAGAATGATTAACATTAACGATTAAGGTATAGCTAAAAAATCGGAACTTAAATATTTCTGCCGTTGAATTTAAAACGGCGTACTCAAGTCAATTTTTGATTCATCTTTAAACTATGCCACTACAAAATGTAATTCTTAGCATTATTATTGCCGCCCATAACAGCGATGAGTATCTTCAAGACACACTGCAAAGCCTGCTTGCGGCATTGGGCGCCGACATCGGACGCTGTGAAATCCTCTTGGTCAACGATGCCTCAAGTGATGGCACCGCTTCAATTCTCAGGGCTTTCGCCCAGTCAACGCCGCAAGCACATTATTATGCGGTTGAATTCACCAACCTTGGCAAGGTGCGTAACTTTGCCTTGGCTCACAGCCAGGGTGAATACGTCACTATGTTTGACAGTGATGACCTCTTGAAAAGCGGCTCTCTTGGGGAGATCCTCACTTTCCTGGCCCAGAAAAGCCCAGCTTGCTATTGACCAAGCTACAGGAGGTGCGTGATCTCGATACCGCCGATAAAACCTGGAAGGGTTGAAAATCAAGACCCTGCTCGCGGATGAAGCGATAACGCGTTTCCTGATTCACAAAGATTTCCAGGCGCACTTGATTGGACAATTCATCCATCGGGACCTGCTGTTGTCATCCCTATGCCGGATTTTACCTGCTATGAAGATTTTATATCTTTCCGGAAATTCTGACCAAGGCCACAACCATCGTGTTTTCATCTGAGAGCCATTATCTTTATATAAAACGCTCTGACAGCCTGTCGAACTCCCCATCGGAAAAAAATGCATAATCTCTTCGTATGCACGGAAAAAATGGATGCGCTTTTTGGCAAAAAGTTTCATGATTTAGTCTTGTGTCATTGGCTGGATATTCAGCTGAAAAGAAAAAAATGGATTACGGATAGAGAGCAATTAAATACGCTGCAGGAGAAAGTGCAGGAGACGCGCCGCATCCGTTTTTTTATAAACCCGTCGGTGCGATTCAGTTATAAAAAAAAGGCAGCAGTATCGCTTTATAGGGACAAAATAGGACAAGGGTTGTATTTAGCCAGTTTTTTATTGGCTATTTTATCGGTTGTATTTACCTTGATTTCAACGAGTATACAGCGGGAATTATTCTATTTCTCTGGTTACGCTGCCCTGTTAGGGCTGTTCGCCGAGCGAAAAAACCTCAAATGGCCCAAAAAGGATCTTTCGTATGCCATCATGTTAATTGGCGTGGTCAAAATTATCTGGACACTGATCCTGTATCGCCATGAACACACCTACGCCTTGGGATTTATACAGCTGAATTCGGGTAAGAAACTCATTTTCGGCGGCGCGCTGATTTTTTATATCACCCAGTTTTCCCACTATCTGGCAAGTTTCAATTACCGTAAATACCTGTTGTCCGGATTTGCGTTAGCCTTTGTGCTGGCTACCGGTTATGGTCTTTATCAGATTCATCACGGTATGGACCGCATTGCCCTAAGCACCAATCGCGCAACCATTGCGGCCTATATTTACTCTGCATTGTCTATTCTTCTTATTTATCTGCTTCTGATATTCAAGAAAACCGTCAATCACCATATGACATTAATGGCGGTGATCACCATCTCCTTCCTGGTTATCATCATGATGGGCACCCGCGCCGCAATACTTGCGCACCTGTTAATGATTTCGCTGATGATGTTGTTCCATTTCCGCAAGATTTACCTCAAACCCCTGCTGATCGTCATGGTGCTGCTGGGGTTTGGCGTGGGTATGTCTTATGGCAAATACATCAAGCCGAAGATTGAACAAACCGACAGTGAAATAGCGCTTTACCAAAACGGTAACGACCAATCATCACTGGGCTCCAGGTTCTCGTTATGGTATGTCGGCCTGAATATATTCTCTCAGCATCCTTTTGGCAATACCGTTGAGGGGCGCCACATGCAAGCCGCGGAGATCATCGTCCACGATCCGGGTAACAGAACCGCGATGGAATATATCGACACGCACCTGCACAATGAACTGCTTGAAGCCGCCTCGCTGCAAGGTATTGTCGGCCTGCTGACCGTGGTGCTTTTTATGTTTATATCATCAGTCAGTCGCTGGTGGGAAAGAATACGCCAATGCTGCTGATTGGCTGCTGCATAATCGTTTACGGTCTGTCGGATGTCTTGTTAGTCAGCTCAGAATCGATACTGTTTTTCATGGTATGCATTGCCCTATTTACAAAAATGCCGCCGGTGAAAGCAAGCGCGGCACCCAACCCCGTCAGCAGCAGATTGATTCGGCACGCCAACTGACGGGGTTATAGCATCTATAATTGAATACAGAAAAAAATTACGCCAGGGTATCGGTCGTTCGTATCCAGCCGTGATCGGCGTAGACCGGCCAGCCATTGAGCCAGCGGCGCAGCATGTTCAGCGCCATCAGCGAGACCACTTCCTGCCGGGTTTTGAGACCGTGCCGCTGTATATTGATGGTAAAAGTGACCGTTTGGGCATAACTGCGATCGGGAGTGTGCAGCGCCAGGCTAAGCCGTTCCTGTTCCAGGTTACCTACCGCCAGCGCCAGCTGCGCGCCATGTCGGGCGGCCAGGTCTTGCGCCTGCCGGGCCAGTTTTTGCAAAGGAGAAGCTTCTTCTGCGGAAGATTGCCGCGCCCCGGCCGGATTCCTATCCGCACTCTTATCGGCGCTATCGGCGCCCAGGGAGGACAGCCATTCACCGCTGACCACCGGCATGCCGGCGCTTTGGCACTGCCAGGTCAATAAGCCGGCGGTGAAATGTTCGCCGATGGCCAGAGTCAGTCCGAGCTGGCGCAGCCGTCCGGCCAACTGGGTGGGTAAATCGTCGGTGCCTTCGTATATCGCGCTTTCACCGGCCACCGCCCTGACCTGTTGCCAGGCCAGCTCCATTGCTTCCCGCTCGTGGGCCGGGCCGGTGAGTTTCAGTTCGATGATCGGCATGGAGGAACGGTAGCCCAGAACCACCTCTTCAGGTAGCGGCATGCCGTCGAGCTGGCTGGCCAGCTCGCTTTCCGCGCGCCCGAAAGTGGTTAGCCGCAGGCACAGCGGCGGATCGGGCAGGTCGAAACGCTCACGCAGCCGCGGCACAATCTCTTGCGCCACCATCACTTTGAATTCAGACGGCACGCCGGGGGTGAAAAACATCAGGCAGCGATTCAGCTGCAACGCAAACCCGCATGCGGTGCCCACCGGGTTGTCGATCATCTCCGCATTGGCGGGGATCAGCGCCTGCTTGCGGTTGCTGGGGGCCATGACCCGTCCCCGTTCGGCAAAATAGGCTTCTATTTTCGCCAGCCATTCGGGATGCTCCACCAGTTCTTCCCCGGCCGCCGTGGAGGCGGCCAGCGCGCTCAGATCGTCGCTGGTGGGACCCAGGCCGCCGTTGACAATGAGAATATCCGCCCGCAGGCTGCGTTCGGTCAAGGCCGCCACCAGTGCGGACAGATTGTCGCCCACGGTCATGCGTGCACTCATCGGCAGGCCCTGTTCAAACAGATAATTCGCCAGCCACGCCGCATTGGTATCGACAATCTGTCCATGCAGAACTTCATCGCCGGTGCACAGCATTTCTACCCTAAGCATTATCTTCTCCTGTAAACCCCATACCGTCACTTTAGAAAGCCGGACCGATAAACACAACCTTTCTTTAGGGATTTATGGTGAATTGCGCCGCGACCCAATCCATGATACTGCGGCGGGAAATTTTAATGCCGCCGCCGCCAAGGGTGTCAGGCAGCGTAAAATAAGCCGCCGGTCGCTGCCAGGGCGCCAGTTGCGGATCCAGCCAGGCGCGCAATTGTTCAAAGGGCGTATCTCCTTCCACCACCGCCACCGGGCGCTGGCCGAATTCCTCGTCCGCCACCGGCACCACAAAGGCCTGGCGCACGCCGGGATGAATAGCCAGTACGCGTTCAATGTCCTCCGGCTGGATACCCTCGCCGCCGCAGATAAATAAATTGTCCAGCCGGCCGGAAATATGCAGCTCGCCGTCCACAAACCTGCCCCGATCCCGCGTATGGAACCAGCCGTCGCTGTCGGTAAAGGGAATCAGCCGTCCCTGCTGCCAGTAACCCGACGCTATGCTGCCGCCGCGCAGCCACACTTCGTCATCCACCAGCCGCAGCTCCCGTCCCGTCAGAGGCATGCCTACACCCGGCGAGGCGTCGGCGCGTTTGGCGCAGACCGTCGAGGCGAACTCGGTGAGGCCGTAGCCGCACCAGCAGCGGATCCCCAACGCTTCGGCCTGCCGGGTAAGGTCCGGCGGGATCATCGCTCCGCCCAGTAAGACGTCTTGCAGGCTGAGGCCGGCCATGTCGCCCTTTAACAGGCGCCACAGCTGGGTAGGTACCAGAGAGGCGTGACTGCAGCCCGCCAGCGCCTGCTCCAAAGGCATATCGTCCGCCACTACCAGCGTGGCGCCGGCCGCCAGGGCGCGCCAGACGATACCCTGGCCGGAAACATGGCACAGGGGCAGCGAGAGCAGCCAGCTGTGGCGATGCTGAAAATTCATCAATGACAGGACACCCTCCGCGCTGGCCAGATGGGCGGCGAAGGTGTGGGCCGCCGCTTTCGGCAGGCCGCTGGAGCCGGATGTGAGGGTCAGCGTGGCCAGGCGATTGATCTGCCAGGGGATCCTGGCGGGGGAGCCCACGGACGACGGGCTTATGGCCAGAGGAGTGATACCGTCCGGCCAGGAAAAATGCGCCCCGCACCAGCCAAAATCAATGTTCAGGCCGGGCAGCAGCCGGGCCAGCAGATCCGGCGGCAGCTGGGGGCTGAGGGGAATGACCCGGGCGCCGCACTGCAGAACGGCCAGATAAGCCAGCACCAGCTCCAGCCGGTTTTTTCCCCGCAGGGCCACGCCGCAGCCGGCCGTGACGCCGGCCTGCTGCCAGGCGGCGGCCAGTTCATTGATCCGTTGCGCCAGTACGCGCCAGCTCCATTGAGCGGCAGGGGTACGCAAAGCGATGCTGTGCGGAGTATGGTGCGCCCAGTAATGCCAAGGCCAGTTATCAAAGCTTGTCATGGTGTTATTCATCTTGATTCATGAAGAAAACCGCTCCCTCAGGATGCGCGGGCGATAGTGTGCAATTGCGCGGGGGACCGCAACGGCAGCAGGCTGCCGGGCCAGCGGCGCAGCAGTTGCGCTCCCAGCAGCGACAGCGTATCAAGCCCAGGGGGGACGCCGGGAGTCAGAACTTGCGACAGACGGGCCAACTGGGTCAGGCCCAGGCTTGATTCAATGGAAGAACTTATCACCGCCGTTAAACCCGCCTGCCGGGCCTGGTGGATTAAACGTTCGCATCGCCGCAGGCTGCCTGTGAGAGTGGGTTTGATGATAACCGCCGCCACGCCCGGCTGCGGCCGCAAAGAAAATCCCTTCGCGCACCGTCTCGTCCCAAGCGATAGGGATGCCGCTGTCGCGGGCAAACGCCAGAGATGCGGCGGGAGTGGCACAGGGCTCCTCGATGAAATCAATCCGCCCCCGTAAAGACGGGTCTAATCCTGCGGCAAAGGCGGCGGCGGCGGCGGCGGTCCAGCTGCGGTTGGCATCCAGGCGTAAATGCAGCCCGGGCAGCGCCGCCAGCATGCCGTTCACCTGGCGGCTCTCTGCACCGCCGTCCGTCAGGCCCACCTTGACCTTGGCCAGCCGGCTGTCCGGCAAAGCGGTCAAACGGCGGATGAATTCATCGCTGTCGCCGCTGCATAAAGGCACCGCAATAGAGGGAGCCTGCGGGGGAAGGCAGTCTTCCAGCTCCGCCAGGGCACAGCTGAGGCCGAATGCCACCGAGGGCGCAATGCGCTGCGCGATGTCTTCGCCGCCTGAGAGATCCGCCAGGATGGAGGCGCCGGCAACCCAGCGCCGCATCAGCAATAGCGCCGCCTCGGCGGCCTGAGGGAGGGTCTCCCGGCTAAAGCCGGGCAGCGGCGCTATCTCTCCGTCGCCGGTGCGGTGATCCTCCTCAAGGCGCACCACCAGACCGTTGCGCTGTCGCTGATGCTGTCCGCGCAGCACCACGCCGGCATGCAGCGGCAGGCTATAAGCCAGCAGCGTCCCGCGGCGCATCAAGGGTTCCGTTTGAACCTGGAGAAATCCGGCTGCCGTTTTTCCACAAAGGCATTACGGCCTTCCTGGCCCTCTTCCGTCATATAAAACAACATGGTGGCGTTGCCCGCCAGTTCCTGCAGCCCTGCCTGTCCGTCGCAATCCGCATTGAGGGCGGCCTTCAGGCAGCGCAGCGCCATGGGACTGTTTTGCAGCATTTCACGGCACCAGCGCACAGTTTCCTTCTCCAGTGAAGCCAGCGGCACTACGGTATTCACCAGCCCCATGTCCAGCGCCTGCTGCGCGTCATACTGGCGGCACAAGAACCAGATTTCCCGAGCCTTTTTCTGGCCGACGATGCGGGCCATATACGCCGCGCCCCAGCCGCCGTCAAATGATCCCACCCGGGGACCGGTCTGGCCGAAAACGGCATTATCCGCCGCCAGGGTGAGATCGCACATCATATGCAGCACATGGCCGCCGCCGATGGCATAGCCCGCCACCATCGCCACCACCGGCTTCGGGCAGGTGCGTATTTGCCGTTGGAAATCCAGCACGTTCAGGTGATGCACGCCGCTGTCATCTTTATAACCGCCATAATCCCCCCGCACTTTCTGGTCGCCGCCGGAGCAAAACGCCAAATCCCCTTCTCCGGTGAGGATAATCACCCCGATCCCGTCATCATAGCGGGCGTCCGCCAGGGCCTGGAGCATCTCCTTGACCGTCAGCGGGCGGAAGGCGTTACGCACCTGGGGACGGTTTATCGTGATTTTGGCGATGCCGTCGGCGGATTTCTGATAACGGATATCCACGAAGTCACCGCTGCAATCGCGCCAGTCCACCGGGGCATACCATTGTTCTTCACTGGGTTTAAGCATAAAGCGTTCCTTTAGTATAACGGGGCAAGCAGGGATAAAAGTTCTGCGGCAAAAGCCGCCGGCTCGGCCCGGTGGGCATTATGACCCGCACCGGGCACCAGGGAACAGGGCAGGCCGCCCTGCCGTGCCAGCGTGGAAAATTTGGCGTCCCGTTCGCCGCACAGATAGCCGAAGGGCAAACTCAGGGTCTGGAGCGACGGCATTAAATCGGGCTGGCGCGCCAGCGAAGTGGCGTCCAGCATGGCCGCGATGGCGGTTCCTGGTTATGGCGGCGCAGCGCCACCAGTTCCCGGCGCTGCGCGTCGGATAAATCGGCGAATACCGGTTGTCGATACCAGTCGTCCAATACCTGCCCCAGGGGCTGCTGGGCAAAACGCTGCGCCCAGGCGCGATCGTGTCGCAGACGGTCTGCCCGGGCTTCCGGGCTGGCCAATCCCGGATGCGCCCCTTCCACAAACACTCCGCGCAACCCCGCCGGACGATCCCGGCAGGCATGGTAAAGGGCGATACGGCCGCCAAGAGAGTAGCCGATAAGAATATAGCGTTCGATGTCCAGGGAAGCCAGCGTCTGCGCCAGCCCCTGCGTGACCTCGGCGAAACCTTCCGGCGACATGGAACAGGACGCGCCATGGCCCGGTAAATCCGGCGCCGCCATCGGCCAGCCATCAAAATAGGGTAACACCGGCGCCCAATCATCGCCACTGCCCAGCAGACCGTGCAGCCAAACCAACCAGGGCCGCCCGGCCTCACCGGGCCGCAGGCGATTCACGGCCCACTTCATACCGCCGCCATCCCGGCCACCAGGCTCCGGAACCGGTCGGCTCCCTCATGGGGCGGCACCGCCAGTTCAATCAGCGTGGCGGCGCTCCCGGCCGGCTGCCGCCAGGCATCGGCCAGGCAGCTTTGCAGCGTGGAGAAATCCGGCGGGCTGGCATAATTCAGGCCGAACAATGCCGCGGCGTGGCGGAACTCCACCTGCTGCGGCATAACGTAATAATGTTCCCGTACCGCTTCATGGGTCGGCAATAGGGAGAATATCTGGCCACCGTTATTGTTGACCACCAGGATGACCGCCGGCGCGGTGGTGTGGCGAAACAGCGCCAGGGCATTCAGATCGTAAAGCGCCGATAAATCCCCCACCACGGCCAGCAGCGGCCCGTCGCCGCCCCGCAATACGCCGGCGGCGGTGGAGAGCAAACCGTCGATACCGCTGGCGCCGCGGTTGCCGAATACCGGATAGCACGCAGGCAATTGCCCCAGGGCGTCCACCAGCCGAACCGCCAGGCTGTTGCCGATGAACAGCCGGCCGCCGGCGGGCAGCAGCTCCGCCAGACGGTGCGCCAGCTGAATTTCCCCAGGGCTTCGGTCATCGCCGCCCGGATATGGCGGTGCGCCCGGCGGCTTAACGCTTCCAGCGGCGCGGCCCAGTTCTTGTTGTCCCGTGAGGACGGGGCCGGGAAGGATGGCAGTCGAGCCAGGCGCCGACGGGTGTATGAAAACGCCGGCCGCGGTGATGCGCCGGATCCAGACGGCCCGGCAGCGGATCCACCAGCCAATACTCCCGCGGCCGGCACTGAGCCTGCCACTGCAGCAGGCGCTTGCCGGTCAGGCTGCCGCCGAACTGAATCACCAGTTCCGCCTGTTGCAGGCACTCTCCGGCGGCCGGGTCGGCCAGCCACAAATCGGCAAACGGCAGCGGCTGCCCGGTTTGGGACAGGACATCGCCAATCAGCGGCCAGCCCAGCTCAGCGGCCCAGGTCGCCAGACGCCCCCCCTCCTCCGCCGGTATACGCCCGGCGACAATGACCCCTTTGCGCCGGCGCCAGCCTTCCCAGTCATCCTCAGGCGAGGTCTGGGCCTGCGCCGGGAGCGGCACCGACAGCCAGGGCCGGTCATCCTGCCACCACTCCCCCAGCGCCGACGACCAGGGATCCTCATCGTTCTCTTCGGGCCCGTACAGAGGTTCGGCAAACGGACAGTTGACATGGACCGTTTCACGGGCAGACAAGGCCTGATCGAGGGTGGATGCCAGCCAGCCCGCCGGAATATCCGGCGTCGGACGGGGCAGGTTTACCGACCGGCCGGCAAATCCGGCAAACAAGCCGGGTTGGCGGATGGCCTGGTTTGCGCCGCAATCAATCAGTTCCGGCGGCCGATCGGCGGTGAGCATAATCAGCCGTTCGCCGGTGAGGCTGGCTTCGATCAGCGCCGGGTAGAGATTGGCCGCCGCGGTGCCGGAAGTGACGATAACCGCCACCGGCTGGCCCGTGGACTTGGCCAGTCCCAAAGCCAGATGTCCCAATCCGCGCTCATCGAAATGAGTGTGGCGGACAAGCCGCGGATGCCCGGCGGCGGCAAGGGTCAGCGGGGTTGAACGGGAACCGGGCGCAATGCAGATATGCCGCACGCCGTGGCGGGTCAGGGTTTCCAGCACTACTCTGGCCCCGCGCCGGGTTAATTTGGTGGATGACGCTGCGGGCATCGCGGTTTTTTGTCAGGAAAGAAAAACGACCCAAAGGAAGGAAAAAACCGTCCCGCCGAGGTGGTCAGGACATAAGGGGGACAGGATTGGTATTCCCGGCCTCCCGGCAAGCCGCCATTATAAGCACGTACCGCCGGCGGGGGGGTAGTTAAAAAAAACACACAAACCCCCCCCCCCGCGGGTGCAGGGGCCGCGGCGGAGAGCGGGGTGCCCTGCCCGCGGCTTTATTTTCAATTTCCCGCCACTCTTGATCCGCATCGGATCCTTCCACGATACCGGCGCCGGCATAGAGCATGACGGATTGGTTCTCCACCTGAGCGCAGCGCAGGGAGACGCAGAACTCCGATTGCGCCAGGGAAAGATAGCCCGCCGATCCCGCGTACCACTCCCGCCCGAACGGCTCATGGCGGGCAATAAAGCGCCGGGCGGCGTCACGGGGCAGCCCGGCCACCGCGGCGGTGGGCTGCAGCATGGACAGGCAGCGGACATCGTCCCGGCAGTTGAGCTGCGCCATAATGGTCCGCCGCAGGTGCTGCACGGTGCGCAGGCTGATGATCTCCGGCGGCGTGACGTCAAGGGAAAGAGCGGCCGGATGCAGCCGTTGGCAGATATCATCCACCACCAGCAGATTTTCCCGTTGATTTTTATCGTCGTTCATCAGCCAGTCCGCCAATTCGGCGGCGGATGACGAAGGCCCGCCGGCGGCGACGGTGCCCGCCAGCGCTTCGGTATCAAGCCGGTTTTCCCGCCGGCGGTAGAGCCGCTCCGGGCTTGACCCCAAGAACGCCCGCCCGGGAGACCAGCACAGCATGTAGTGATAGCAGTGATGGTTAACCGCCTTGCTGGCGGCCATCAGGGCGGCGGAGCGAAGCTTGCCGCTCAGCACCAGACGGGTGCGGCGCGCCAGCACCACTTTGGCGAATTGCTGTTCCCGCAGAGCCGTCAGCGCCCGGGCGATCATCTGCCGCCACTGGGGACGTTCAGGCTGATGAGCGGCGCTGATTTCACCGGCGGCAAAGGGGTCCAGTGGCCCGGCGCCAGGCAATCGGGCCAATTGGGCCAATTGGGCGGCACACAGCCGGGCATCCTCCAGCAGGGAGCCGTCGCTGGCCAGATTGAGGATTAACTGATGGGATTGCCGCTCGCGCTGCCAGGTAATCCGGGGCAAAAACAGATAGCTCTCCGGTTCGCCTTCTCCATGACCGAAGGCGTTCAGGCCCCAAAGGCGCAGCGTATCGCGGGCCGGATGGGCGGCTAAAAAGGCCTGTGCCGGCGCCAGGCGGTTGAATATCTTCACGCCGCCGCACGCCGCCGCCTCCAGCTCGCCGTCGCGATGCTGCCAATAGCATTGGGGATAAAGGGGCACGGCGTTCAGCCAGTCCAGCATGGGCACGTGCACGCCGGGCGTCCAGGGCAGGCTGATGGAATAGACCCCCGGTACGTCGGGTATGGTCCCCGCATCCATATGCTGTTGAAGAGCTGATTGAAGTAACGGCAGCATAAGCACCCGCATAATTATTCCCATTATCCCTCACGTTGCAGCCGTGCCGGCGGCAACCCGAAAGCTATTGGGTATATTAGCTAATTATATGAGTATGGATTATACGGTCGGTCATGCCAAAAACGAAAGGAATGCTGGTAGATATGCATCGATTAGCAGGTATTTACATGAAGGCGGCTGGCTCTTTCAGCCAGCCGGCGGAACGTTAGCGGCGGGCCAGCAGCAAACCCAACACCACGACCTATCGACGCGCCGATACCCACGCCACGCCAGGGATTTTCCTGCACGTATTCATCGGCGCGGTAGACCGCCTGTCGGGCCCGATAATAATAATTATCCGACGCGCGGCTGATGCGCTTCTTGACCTCGTCCAGCGCCGCTTCGGCACGGGTCTTCAACTCAACATATTTTTGGTCCGCCTTATCGCCGGAATAAGCCAAAACCTCTTCCAGGGTATCGGACAACAATTGCACGTCGTCGTCCACATGTGTTTCATGTGGTTGAGTGGGATCTGTTGGGTTAACCATAACTGTTCTCCGTGTTCTGATGAAAGACCGATGCTATAACTATAGTCAAGTATTTCAATAACCGAGGAACATTTCCTGCCGGATCATTCTTAAAATCAACCCGCTATGGCCGCCGTCAATGTTTAAGGGTTTGAATGTAATCAGCCAGCCCCTGGATATCCTCATCGGTCAGGGTGGTTTTGGCCTGATGTTCGGCGCCGCTGGTTTCGATTTTGCCGTCCCGGCGGTCGGTCAAGCCGGATACCAGCTGGTCGCGGGATAAGGAAATCAGCGGCGGCGCCTTGCCGAATGCCTGCCGGTCAGCCTTGCGGCCATGGCAATCGGCGCAGCTCTGGCTGTATTTCAGCGCCCCGTCGACGGCTGAGAAGGCCGGCGCCGCCGCGCAGCACAGCAGCGCGACAGTAATGATTTTTTTCATGATTTTCCTTGTTGCGCCTGCCGGAACATGGCCGCCAGCGCCGGTTCACCCTGCATGCCCTGGTGTACTTCCACCACCTTGCCCTGCCCATCGATAAGATACGAGGTGGGCGTACCAATCACCTGATAACGTTCTTTGGTAATGCCGAGCTGGTCGCGCACCACCGGATAGCTCAGATGCAGTTGGCCGAGAAAAGGGGCGATGTCCGTCTGCTGCGGATCGGTATTCACCGCCACCACCACCAGGCCGCTGCCGTTGCCATAGCTGTCGGTCAGCTTTTGCAAAGCCGCCAAATCCGCCGCGCATCCGCCGCAGTCTGCCGCCCAGAAGGTTAAATATACCTGTTTACCGTGCCATTTTTCCAGTGCCGCCGGCTGCCCGCGTAAATCAAACGCCGCCAGGGACGGAGCTTTAGCGCCAATGGCCACCTGCTGTTGGTCTTTGCAGCCGCCCAGGGCCGCCGCCAGCGCCAGCAGGCAAAACAGATTAACCGCGCGACGCCAATTCATGATGATTATTCTCCTCGCCAAGATATTTACCGTGCTGCAAGCGGATGATGCGATCGGCGAAACGCCCCAGTTCCGGATTATGGGTCACCATGACGATGGTCCGGCCCTGACGGTGCAAATCCGTCAGCAAATCCAGCACCCGCTGTTCATTTTCTTCATCCAGGTTGCCGGTGGGCTCATCGGCGAAAATAACCGGCGGCTCATTAACCAGAGCCCGGGCGATACAAACCCGCTGCTGCTCGCCGCCGGAGAGCTGGCTGGGCAGATGATCCACCCGCGCCCCCAGGCCCACTTGCTCCAGCACCGCCCGGGCGGCGGGTTCGTCCACCACGCTGTGGTAGTGCTGCGCGAGCATGACGTTTTCCAATGCGGTGAGAAACGGAATCAGGTGAAACTGCTGGAATACCAGGCCTATCTTGTCGGCGCGGAAATTGCGCCGCCCTTCTTCGTCCAGCGCGGCGGCATCCACGCCGTCCAGCAGCACCTGCCCTTCGCTGGCGGTATCCAGGCAGGTCAGGATATTCATCAGCGTGGTTTTGCCGGAGCCCGAGGCCCCCATAAAGGCGACAAATTCACCCCGGCGGATGCGGATATTGATATCTTCCAGCGCCGTGACCTTG
Organism: Sodalis ligni; assembly: GCF_016865525.2. Lineage (NCBI taxonomy): Bacteria > Pseudomonadati > Pseudomonadota > Gammaproteobacteria > Enterobacterales > Bruguierivoracaceae > Sodalis > Sodalis ligni. The sequence continues at coordinate 4,105,537 of NZ_CP075169.1, forward strand.
CCAAAGCGCTTAAAGAGATGCCGCGTCTCGATAACATAATCCGCCGCGGGCTGAGGTTGTATCAACCGGATGGTTGAAGCCATGTTCTATTCTCCTTTCAGGACCAGAGCCGGGACGACATGCAAAGCACGCCGCACCGGGACAATGGCCGCAACAGCCGCCACCAGCAGGGACAACACCAGGGTCAGCGGAAAAACCGGGGCGCGCAGGGCAATGGATGCGTTGAATACCGCATGGCCCAGGATCTGCGCCAGCACAAAGCCGATAACCACGCCGCAAATCACCGCCGCCAGCGCGATAATGCCGGTTTCCGCCAGCATTTGCAGGGTAATATCCCGGGCGCTGGCGCCCAGGGCCTTTTGCAGGGCGAATTCACGGGAGCGTTCCCCCACAATGGCCATCAGCGTGGTATTGACGCATAACGACGACAGAATCAGGATCACCGCCGATACCAATCCCATCAAGCCTTTGATCTTATCCAGCACCTGGCCTTCGGACGCCGAGACCTTCAGGATCGGCCGCACGTCCAGCTCCGGGTGCTGCCGTTGCAGCCGGCGCGCGAAAACATCCACCTGGCCGAGATCGTTGTTGACGCTGAACATAGCATCGCTGATGGCTCCCGGCTGGTGCAGCCACTCCTGCGCCAGATCCAGATTTAAAATCAGCATATTGTCGGTGGCGTCGCCGGCTTCAACGATGCCTTTGATTTGCAGGCTCTTGCGCTTATTGCCTTCCACCAGGGTCACGGTATCGCCGAGCTTGACGTGCAAAATATCCGCCAGTTTGATACCGATCATGGCATGGCGATCGTCAAAATTGACGCCAATCCAGTCCCCTTTGACCTGCCAGTAGGGCACCAGCTGCTGTAGGGAATCGAACCAGACCCCCATCAGCACTACTTTTTGCAGTTCGGTGCGCGCCATGCCGTACAAATAGGGGCTGGCGGCATTAATCAGCCCCGGCGGCGCACCGTCGATAACCGGTTGCAGTATCGACGCCGGCAGGCTGTCGCCGTGACCGGGGCCAAGATAAAAATTCGCGCCGAAGGTGCGCAGTTCCTGGCTCATTTTGGCGTTGATATCAAAATACACCGATGCCATGGCGGTAACGATGGCCGCCCCTACCGTCAGGGCGGCGAACACCACCGCCACCCGCTGCAGGCGAAGCCTCAGGGCACGCAGCACCAGCAGCCAGAACATGGAACCGCCTAGGGCGGATTTGCGCGCCGCCGGCCTGGCGAGGGCGGAATCAATTGCCATACAGCACCTCCACCGGATACATCTTGCCGATGCGCCGCGCCGGGAACCAGGTGCCGATGACCGCGATCAGAATGGCGATCACCAGCACGCACGGCACCACCACCCAGGCAAAGCTCAGCGGGACGCCGAACAGCATCAAGCCGATGGCTTTCGCCAGTCCCCAGCCGGCAACGCAGCCCAGCAGGCCGCCCAAGGCGCCGCTCATCACCGCCTCCAAATAGAACAGCAGCATAATCTGCCATTGATGCGCGCCAAGCGCCTTCATCAGGCCGATTTCCCGGGCGCGCTCCATGATGGTGCTGGTCATCAGCGAGGCAATGCCCATCGCCGAGGCCGCCAGCGCCGCCAGCGTCACCACCGCCAGCAGCAGTTGGATTTTTTCGATAACCACCCCTTCCGAGGCCGCCACCTGCCAAATGGGATGCACCACCGAGCCGGAAATCGCCTCTTCCAGCTGATGAGCGATGGAGGAGACGAAGGCGGTGCAATACCAGCGGTCATAATCCGCCGCCGACAGGCCGTCAAGATTGTCCCGCGCCCGCCGGGAGAGCGCGTTCTCCGGCCCCGTCAGCGCCGACCCCCGCACCGCCTGCACCTTGCCCGGTAATCCCAGCAACTGCTGGACCACCGCCAGCGGCATGACCAGGCGGCCCTCTTCATCGCCGCCGCTGGTCAATACGCCGCTGATGCGCACCGTCACCGCCCCGTGGCTACCCTTGAGGGATAAGACGTCGCCGGTTTTCCAGCCGCTGCGCTGAGCCAGCTGTTTGCCTATCAAGGCTTCCGGCTGCCGCCCCGCCGCCACCGGTTCGTGGGGATACTGCCCCGCCACCCGCCAGTAGGGACTGATGACTTCCTGTCCGGTATGGTAATCCATCTCATCCGGCACGTTTACCGGCTGTGAGAAGAAGGTGCCCAGCACCGGCACCGCGGTATCGTTAACCGTCACTTCGCCGTTGAGCAGCGGCGCGAAGCCGACGATATTGTTACGCCAGAAAATATCCTTGATACTGGGCAGTTCGGACTCATCGATCAGGTCCTCCCCGGACAGCGGCACGGCGCGCTGGCCGAACATTACCGGCAGCGCCGCCTGGCCCGCCGGTTCGATCAGGATATTGGCGCCATAGGATTTCAATTCCCGCGCCATCTTGTCGCCGATATCAATAGAGACCGCCAGCAGCGCCGAAATCAGCCCGGCGGCGAGGAATACCGTCAAAACCGCCAGCGATTTGCGCCGGATATTTTTACACCACGACTGCCGCAACATACGCCACAACATAGGCTAATCCTCCGCCGCGCCGCTGCCGGTGGCCGCCGGCACGAATAGGGTCGGTTGCCCACGGAAACGGTTGTAGTTCGCTTCGCTGGCGAAGAAGTACATTTTCCCGCCGTAACTGTATTTGTATTCAGCCTGAGTATTGGTCAGTTTGCTGCCGTCCACCGGGTCGGACACATGCAGCGTCATCACGGTGGTAAAGTAATTCACCCCCGCCACCAGCGCCGGTTTGCCGATGGTCAGTTCTTTATCGTCATTACGCCAGTGGGCGATGGGAATAGGATTGCAGCCCCCCGATTTACCGATGGAGGGAATGAAGATATGCACGCCGCAGGCGACGCACACCACCTGGTTGCCTTCCATCACATACCCCTGATCGCCGCACAATAGGCAGGCGTCAAAGACGACCCCGAGCCGCAGCCTGTCGGGATAACGGTTAATGACCAGAAAGCGCACCGCTTTCCCGTCGTCCGCCACCCAGACAAAACGGTGCAGCTTGCCGTCCCGTACCTGTTGCAGGGGGATATGCACCAGCCCGTCGGCGGCCAGCGTCACCGGCACCGCTTCCGATAAACGCGGCGGCTGGGAGGCCACAAGATCCCAGTACAGCTGGCCGGCCACCACCAGCACAGCCGCCGCCAGCAGGCTGCCGGCGGTGCGGCGGGCGTTGCGGTAGCGGGCAATCCCCTTGCGGCGAAGAATAGGCTCGACCTGACGACGGTATTCACCACGCAGGCGCACCAGGATCGGCAGGTAGCCGGCCATCAGCAACGCCATCGCCGCCGCGCTGAGATAATTCAGCCAGGGCGCGCCGTTGGTGACATGGGCGACAAAGCTCAGACGGGGTTTCGTCAAGCCGATGGTTTCCAGCTTCATCAACAGCAGAACGCACTCGCCGCTCAGGGGCAGCAGCAGCAGCAGCGATAATATTACCAGCAGCGGCCAGCGCCAGGCCGCCAGCCGCCGCACCACCATGGCGGTCATGATGGCGCTCAGGGCCAATACCACCACGGCGCACGCCACCGCGCTGAGATTCAACAGCAAATCAGTATTGATGACCCCTGAAGACGTCAATGCGCTGAGATTGGGATCGGCGCCCCAATTCAATGCCGCACCGGCCGGCAGCAGAAACTGCCAACCGTAGCCGATACGGGCGGAATAGGTGAACTGACTCGCCAGGAACAGCAGCAGTAAAATAAATTGCAGCACGGCGAGGGTCAGTTGCAGCGGCTGGCCGGCGCGCAGGTAAATCCCCGCCAGGGTCCCGGCCGCCAGGGCCAGTAAATTTACCCATACCAGCCCGCGCAGGGAAGGCGTTGGCCGACGGACCCAGTTCAAACCGCAGAGCAGAGCCACCGGCAGGAAAGCTTGTAATACGGTAACGAAAAAATAGTTCATGAAGCCTACTCAGAACCGGTAATCATTGTGCGGTGGTCCGGCAGGCCACTGCGACAGCGAAAACAGAACACGACCGCCAAGGCGGTCGTGACTGGAGAGTATTATTTCAAGCCGACGTATTTAAACGTATAACTCACGTCGAACGGTTTCCACCACGGACCGACACCGGTTTCAGCGTCGGTATGGCGGTACATGCCGGCCTTCGGCGGCGGCTCGATATGGAAAGTCACTTTATAATTACCCACGCCCATCATTTTGACATTTTGGCCGTAATGCGGACCATCATTGGCCACCATTGCCATAAATGTACCGTCTTGTTTCGCACCGGTATCGGTGTTCACCAAAGAGTAGCCAATGGTCAGGTAAGGCATCCATTCACCGGCGCCAAAACCGTTCTGATTGCCTTTCACCGCGTGGATATCGGTTTCAAGATGGACATCGGCCTTGGCCGCTGGCAAGCCCATGCCGCGAGGCTCCATCTCGATGGGTTGTAAATAAACCGCTGCGATTTCCATGCCGTTCATGGTGATAGGTTCACCGGCCGGATGCTCGGCGGCCATTACCGCCGGGGCGACTGTAAAACCGGTAATAACCATCGCGGTTATCAACCCTTTGTTCATCATCATCTATCTCATCCTCAAGTCATATCCGCCATATTTCTGGTTGCAGCTGCGTTGGCTTTCCTGCAACTCGAAGTATTTAGGGTAAATACCCGTTACTTCAATTGGGTATAATTGTTATAAATTGCTCTACACTGCTTCATGCCCGGGTATCTCGGTACGGGAACGGCGACGCATCACCCAGAGGGCGAACAGCGCGGCCAGTACCAAAACTGCTTGCGGAGCCAGAGTCTCCAGATAGGGGTAAATCCCCAACAGACTAATTTGCGGCATATTCTTTAATAGGGTCGGTTCGAATAATTTTCCTTCGATCAGCTCCAGAACCCCCTGGCCGGCAAATACGAACGCCATCAGATACATAAAACCGCCGGTAAACATAAAAAACGGCTTAAGCGGCAGTTTCACCACCGTATAACGCATCAGCACAAATACCAGCAGCACCACGACGCATCCCCCCAGGAATCCGACCAGTATGGACATAGGGCCCGCCACGCCGGCGGAGTCACCAATCAGCGCGTAATAGAACAGTACGGTTTCCGCTCCTTCACGGTACACCGCCAGAAAACTGGTAAACCACAGGCCGGCCAGTGAGCCGCTGGTTAGAGACAAAGAAAGCTTGCCTTCCAGATAGGCCTTCCAGTGCCGCGCCTCCACCTTGGAGAGCAGCCAATAACTCATAAAGAACAGGGTCACCACCGCCACCATCATGGTGCCGCCTTCCAGCAGTTCCCGATTGGCGCCGGAATTGGCGAACATCCACTGGAAAAGACCCGCGGTGACGAGGCTTGCCAGCAATGCCACCCAGACCGATTGATTGATCATCGGCAGTTTGTCCTGATGTTTGTTTTTCACCAGGTAAGCAATAATTGCCGTTACGATTAACAGCGCCTCCAGCCCTTCCCGCACGATAATCAGCAGGCTGTAGATAAACAGGCCCCAATGGCTTTCCTGCCCGGCCCCCAGCATATCCACTGCCTTGGACAGGTTCTGGCCCAAGGCATCGGCCTGCTGTTGCACCTGATCCAACGGCGCTCCGGCCTTCATCAGGCTGACCAGACGGGTAAAATAGCCTTCCAGGGCGGTTTTGAACGCCGTATCGCGGGAGCCGATTTTATTTTCCATGCCGCTGGCTTCGAAGTGATCGAAGTACGCGTCCTGAATCGCCATCATGCCCTCTTTGCCTTGCCCCGCCCGGTATTGGGCGATGGCGGCGGCTACCGCGGAATTGATATCATCGCTCACCTGCCGCCAGTTGGCATCCGGCGCCGCGTCCGCGCCAGCGCTTGCCGCCGCGCTGCCAGCGGCGGCCGGTACCGGCGCCGTTACCGGCTGATCCGGACGGGTGGTGGGCAGGCCCGGCAGAAGATCTTCGATATTCTGCAGCAGCGTGGTGTCGGCGTAGGCCATGGCGGTCATCTGATCAGGCTGGGTCGCCAGGGTGATCAACGCGGAAAATTGCTGATTGATATCGGCGGCCTGCTGCGATGAGCGGTTATTACGCACCGACATTTCCATTTCTGAGTTTTTAAAGCCCTGGAAAAAGGCTTGCTGCACGCTTTGACTGGCGGCGTCATACTGACCCTGCTGGTACTGCGTCACCGCGTTCGCCAGAAAATCGTCAATGACCTTGAATTTTTGCTGCCAGTAAAGGGCAATCTTGTCGTTACCGTAGACCGAGTTCTGCGCCGTGGCCACCAAGGGTTTCCCGCCGGTCAATATGGGCAATACATCCGCCAGCTCGCCTTTAAGGGTCTCGATTTTCCCCTGCACGTCGGACAGCGGCTTGCCGTCGCTGATCATCTGGCGGATTTCGCCAAACTGGCTTTCCATTTGATAGCTTTTCTGCGCTGAGGTATTAATGCGAATCGGTCCTTCCAGGTTTTCGAAAACCTCGAAATAGGCCATCTGCACTTCACGGCGCGCGGCATCTTTCTGCTGCTGCTGATAAAGTTGGGCGGTAGTATCCAGACGACCCTGGATATCGGTTATCCAGGCTTTGTAATCATCCGCCGACCAGGCGCACGTAACACCGAGCAGCCAGATCAGGGCACACAGCAAAAATTTCGGCAAGGAGGTGAACATTGAACCAATACCAAACGTCAATGAGATTTATTTGCATTATCACCGAACCGCACGAATAAACAATGATTAGGGTCAAGAAAGGTTTTTTTAACAAAAATTTTTTGAAGGGAATTGTATCTGAATGCGGCAGGCCCGCCGCATGCCGGGCTGACAGCGCAATTCACTAAAGCTGAACCGTGCGTGTTAAAGGGAAACCGTGCCGATGGGGTCGAAGCGGGCGTGGTTTTACCGCCCGCCCGAGCGCCCCATGGCGCGGTAAGCCCGCTATCACCGTACGTGCAGCGAGCGAAAAGCAATCCCGCGCCGCAGGCGCGGAACTCATCACATTATCGGCTGCGCCAGCCGCACTATCGCTATCAGCGGCTGCGGGTAGATCCCCAACAGCAGCACCAGCAGCGAGGAGATCAACACCACCACCCCACCGGCGGTCAACGCCCAGTTGCTCGGAGTATCGCGGCGTAATCTTTCCGGCGGGCTCAGATACAGACTGACCCTCACCCGCAAATAGTAGTAAAGGCCGATGGCGCTCCCCCCCACCACCGTGCCGGTCAGCCACCATAAGTGGGCGCTGACGCCGGCGGCGATAATATAGAACTTGCCGATAAATCCCAGCGTCATCGGAATCCCCGCTAATGACAGCATCATCACGGTCATCACCGCCGACAGGATGGGCTTATGCCAGAACAGCCCGCGATAGGAGAAAAGCGAATCGGCATCCGGCCCGGTGTAAGGACTGGACATCAGGCTGACCACGCCGAAGGCGCCCAGGCTGCTAAAGAGATACCCCGCCAAATAAACCCCGATGGCCTCCATGGAAAGCAGATGCGCGTTGACCGCAATCAGCCCCACCACCATATAGCCCAGGTGGGCAATGGAGGAATACCCCAACAGCCGTTTGATATTGCTTTGACCCAGGGCCATCAGGTTACCGAACAGGATGGAGAAAAAGGCGATAATGCCCAGCACCAGCCGCAGCGCGCTGCTGTCGGTGACCGGCGCGTACAGGAACAGCCGCATCAGCACCGCAAAAATCGCCACTTTGCTGGCGGTGGCGAGAAACGTGGACACCGGCGCCGGCGCCCCCTGATACACATCCGGCGTCCACAGATGAAACGGCACCAGCGAGAGCTTAAAGCCGATACCCACGATCATCATGCCCAGCCCCGCCAGCAGCAGCGGCTGTTGCAGCATGGCGGCGTTGAGCTGATGGCCCAGGGCGACGAACGACAGGTTGCCGGTATCGGCATACACCAGCGCCATGCCGAATAACAGAAAGGACGAGGCCGCAGCGGACAGCAATGTGTATTTGATACTGGCTTCAAACGGCCGTTTTTGCTGGTAGGCATAGCCAATCAGGCCGAACAGCGGCAGCGAAAGCAGTTCAATGCCCAAGAACATGGACGCCAGATGGGTGGCGCCCGCCAGCAGTATGCCGCCCATGGCGGCGATCAATACCAGCAGATAGAACTCGTCGCGGTTACCGGGATAACCCGCCAGCCAGGGATAGGCAAAGGTGCTGGTGGCCAGGCTGGAAAACAGCACCAGCGCGGTATAGAACACCGAATAGCCGTCCGAGCGAATCAGCGGCGTGACGTCCATGGCGCCGGCATAACCGACGAAAAAGAGTGAAAGCAATGCCACGTTGAGGCCGATGACCGTCAGGGTGGCGTTGACGAAATGGTTGCGTCGCCACGCAATGCACAGCATCACAACCACCACCGTCAATCCGACGATCAACAGCGGCAACAGTGCGATCAGTTGTTGAGGAGTTATTGTCATGGCGAATTACGGCCTTGTTGTTGTAAAAGTTGAACCAGCTTCGTTTATCGAGAACCAGTGCTGTACGTTGCCCATTGCCGCCTGAGAGGTTTGCAGCACCGCCTGCGGGAATATTCCCAGCAGCACCAGCAACACCGCCAGCAGCAGGATGATCGACAGCTCGCGCACCGTCATTCCCGGCAGGATGTCGGTGGATTTGGCCGGACCGTAATAAGCGCGCTGCATCATAATCAGCGAATAAACCGACGCGAACACCAGGCCGAAGGTGGAAATCACCGTGATAACCGGTACCACCGGGAAGCTGCCGAAAAGAATCAGGAACTCGCCGACAAAGTTACCGGTTCCCGGCATACCCAGGGTGGCCACCGCGAAGAACAGCGACAAGGCGGGAATCAGCTTCAGGCGGCCCCACAACCCGCCCATTTGCCGCATATCGCGGGTATGCAGGCGTTCATAAAGCTGTCCACAGATGATAAACATCCCGGCGGCGGAGAGGCCATGGGCAATCATCTGCACCACCGCCCCCTGATAAGCCAATTGGCTGCCGCTGTATATCGCTATCAGCACGAAACCCATATGGGACACGCTGGTATAGGCAATCAGGCGTTTGATGTCGGTCTGGATGAATGCCATCCAGGCACCGTAGAAAATACCTATCACCCCGAGCCACATGGCGATGGGGGCGAATTCATGGGAAGCATGGGGAAACAGCGGCAGGCTGAAGCGCAGCAGACCGTAGGCCGCGGTTTTCAGCAGTATGCCCGCCAGGTCGACGGAGCCGGCGGTGGGCGCCTGGCTATGCGCGTCCGGCAGCCAGCCGTGCAGCGGCACCACCGGCATCTTTACCGCGAAAGCCAGGAAGAATCCCAGCATCAGCAAATATTCCACCTGGGAAGACATGGGGGTATGCAGCAGATCTTCGTAATTGAAGGTCCAGACGCCGGTGGCGTTGTAATGGACGAACACCAGCCCGATGATGGCCACCAGCATGACCAGTCCGCTGGCCTGGGTATAGATAAAGAATTTGGTGGCGGCGGCGATACGGGTTTTGCCGTCCGATGCCCGATGTCCCCACAGGGCTATCAGGAAATACATCGGCACCAGCATCATTTCCCAGAAGAAGAAAAACAGGAACATGTCGATAGCCAGGAACACACCGATAACGCCGCCGAGGATCCACAGCAGGTTAAGGTGGAAGAACCCCTGGTAACGCTGGATTTCACGCCAGGAACAGAGAATGGCCAGCACCCCCAGCAGCGCGGTCAGCACCACCATCAGCAGGGACAATCCGTCCAGCGCCAGATGGATGGAAATACCGAAGCGCGGTATCCACGGCAGCACATATTCAGATTGCCACTGGGGCAGCCCCTGCGCTGAAACCAGTGAATAATTGCCTTGCAGCCACAGCTGCAGGGAGAGCGCCAGTGTCAGCCCCATGGAGATCACGGCAATCCAGCGCGGTACCTTGGTACCGAATCGCTCGCTTTGCCAACACAGCAGACCGCCAATGAAGGGGAAAAGTATTAGCCAAGGTAGTAGCATGGCGTTATGCGTCCCTAAATTGAAAAAAACCCGAAAACTTGCTGTCGAACGAGAAGGTGTTCTCCCCTCCCGCTCCGCGCATGTCGTCATCACCATTTATTTGTCAGACGACTTTCCGTTAACCGATAAAGCGTTATCCGGACAGCATCAAACGAAAATCAACAGCGCCACCACAATCACGGCGCCTAAACTCATCGAGGCCGCATACCAGCGCACCTGGCCGTTTTCACTCAGCGTCAGGCCGCGGCCGCCCCAGCGCGCCAGCACCGCCGGGGTATTCATCAAGGCGTTCAGCGGATCGCGCTGCAGCAGTCTGGCAATGCCCAGATAGGTTTGCACAAACACTTTGTCGTACAGCCAATCGAAGCCCCAGGCGTTAAACCACCACAGGGTGAGCAACCGCCCCGGCGCGCTGGCGGCGATGGATTTCACCAGCCGGCGCTCGCCGAGATACAGCCAGGCGGCAATGAGTATACCGACGATCACCAGCAGACCGGAGACGATTTCCAGCGTCATTTTGCCGTCCTCGCCGCCGCGGATATCCGGCAGAACCCCCGCCAGCGGCGGCGTAATCAGCGCGCCGATAAAGGTGGACAGCACCAGCAGCACCAGCAGCGGCAGATGGTGGCTAATGCCTTTGCCGGCATGGGCCTTGATTTGCTCTTTACCGTGAAAGACGATGAAAATCATGCGGAAGGTATAAATGGAGGTCAGAAACGCCCCCACCAGGCCCGCCAGCATCAGGTTGTTATTGCCGTTGAGCAGGGCGCCCCAAAGGATTTCATCTTTACTGTAGAAACCCGCGGTGACGATGGGCAGCGCCGACAGCGCCGCGCCCCCCACCAGAAAGCAGATATACACCAGCGGAATGGATTTGCGCAGTCCGCCCATCTTGAAAATATTCTGCTCGTGGTGACAGGCCAGGATAACCGAGCCCGACGAGAGGAACAGCAGGGCTTTGAAAAACGCGTGCGTCATCAGGTGGAAAATAGCCGCATCCCAGGCATGTACCCCAAGAGCCAGGAACATGTAGCCTATCTGGCTCATGGTGGAATAGGCCAGGACGCGTTTGATGTCGGTTTGCACCAGGGCGGCGAACCCCGCCAGCACCAGGGTGATGGCGCCGACGATGCCCACCAGGTGCAGCACCTCGGGGGCCATCAGGAACAGGCCGTGGGTGCGGGCAATGAGATAAACCCCGGCGGTGACCATGGTGGCGGCGTGGATCAGCGCCGAGACCGGGGTCGGACCGGCCATGGCATCCGCCAGCCAGGTCTGTAACGGCAGCTGCGCCGATTTACCCACCGCGCCCCCGAGCAGCATCAATGTCGCCAAGGTGATGGCGGTTGAACCCGCCGCCATATGCTGCGGCGCCAAGACCACCATTTCGCGGAAATTCAGCGTGCCCAGCTGGGTAAACAGGATAAACAGGGCAAAGGCCAGCAGCACATCGCCCACGCGGGTGACGATAAAGGCTTTCATCGCCGCCGCGCCGTTTTTCGATTCGGTGTAATAGAAGCCGATGAGCAGATAACTGCACAGCCCCACCCCTTCCCAGCCGAGATACATCAGCAGCAGGTTATCCGCCAGCACCAGCAGCACCATGCTGGCGATAAACAGGTTGGTATAGGCAAAAAAACGCGAATACCCCTCTTCCCCGCGCATATACCAGGCGGCGAACAGATGGATAAGAAAGCCGACGCCGGTAACCACCGACAGCATGGTGAGGGACAATCCGTCCAGGCTCAGGGTGACGGCGATATTGAAGTTATCCACCGACATCCAGGTCCAGAGCGGCTGGTTGAACACCGCCGCGCCGTCGCTGCGGGTGCCGAGGAAATCAATGGCCACCCACAGGGTGGTCAGCGCGGCCAGCAGTATGGTGCCGACCCCCACGATAGCCGAAGCGTTTTCTCCCCAGCGTCCACGGGAAAACGCCAGCAGCAGGAATCCCAGCAGGGGAAACAGAATGGTTAAGTAAAGTAGGTTCATCCGTGCATCTCGCTGACTTTATCAATATTCAGGTTTTGACGGCGGCGATGCAGCTGTAGCAGCAGTGCCAGGCCGATGCTGGCCTCGGCCGCGCCAAGACTGATGGCCAGAATGTACATCACCTGTCCGTCGGCCTGTCCCCAATAGCTGCCCGCCACCACAAACGCCAGGGCGGAGGCGTTGATCATGATCTCAAGCCCCAGCAGCATAAACAGCAGGTTACGGCGAATCAGCATGCCCGTTAAACCGAGAACAAACAGAATGGCGGCCAGAATGAGTCCGTGGGAAAGCGGGATCATGCTTGTTCCTCCGATTTTCTTTTTATGGCGTCGGTGATTTTCGGACCCTTGGACAGGGCATCCACGTCACGGTCTTCACGTCCCAGATGGAAGGCCACCACCAAACCGGCCAACAGCAGCATGGAAGCCAGTTCCACCGCCAGGACGTAAGGCCCGAACAGCGTGATGCCGACGTTTTTCGCACTGATCATCTCGCCGCTGATGCCGTGATCGGCAGCGCCGTAAATACCCCGGATGAGGGTCCACAGCAGCAGCAGCGACAGGATTCCCGGTCCGATCCAGGCCGAGGGCGCCAGCCAATCGCGCTCCTGCCGCGCCGTGGACGCCCCGAGATTGAGCATCATCACCACGAACACGAACAGCACCATGATGGCGCCGGCGTAGACAATAATTTCCAGCGCCCCGGCAAAGTAGGCGCCCAGCGTAAAAAACACGCAGGCGATAGCCAGCAGCGATACGATCAGATACAGCAGTGCGCGTACCGGATGGGTGTGGGTAATCACCCGCAGCGTGGCCAATATGGCCACCAGACCGGCTACATAAAAAGCGACTTCCATGCTTAACTCCTTAGGGCAGCAAACCTTTGACGTCGATGGGTTTGGCTTCGTTTTCCGCGTCGCCTTTATCTTTCCCGCCAATCGCCATGCCGGCCATCCGGTAAAAATTATATTCCGGATACTTACCCGGCCCCGAAATCAGCAGATTTTCTTTTTCATACACTAAATCCTGACGCTTGAACTCGCCCATTTCAAAATCCGGCGTCAGCTGGATTGCCGTGGTGGGGCAGGCTTCTTCACACAAACCGCAGAAAATGCAGCGGGAGAAATTGATACGGAAAAATTCCGGATACCAGCGTCCGTCCGCGGTTTCCGCCTTTTGCAGCGAAATACAGGCCACGGGACAGGCCACGGCGCACAGGTTACAGGCGACGCAGCGCTCCTCGCCGTCGGGATCGCGGGTCAATACGATGCGGCCGCGGAAACGGGGCGGCGGATTGACCGGCACGTCGGGATACATTTGGGTTTCGCGTTTGCTGAACGCTTGCATGCCAATCATCCAGATACTGCGTAACTGGGTGCCGCAACCAAAGACCAGCTCTTTTAATGTCATGGTTTTTTCACCCCTTATTGAGCGTTGTACAAGATGACCGCCGCCGTCGCCAGCAGGTTCAGCAGCGTCAACGGCAGGCAGAATCTCCAGCCGAAAGCCATCACCTGGTCATAACGCGGACGGGGTAGCGCCGCGCGGATCAGGATGAACATCATCATAAAGAAGCCGGTTTTAATGGCGAACCAGATAAAGGAGGGTAAAAACGGTCCCTGCCAGCCGCCGAAAAACAGCGTGACTATCAGGGCCGACACCGTCACGATACCGATGTATTCCCCGACAAAGAATAAACCGAACTTCATGCCGGAATATTCAATGTGATAACCGTCCGCCAGTTCCTGTTCGGCTTCCGGCTGGTCGAAGGGATGACGGTGGCACACCGCAATCCCGGCCAGCACGAAGGTGGCGAAACCGAAAAACTGCGGAATGATATTCCACAAATGCGCCTGGGAGGCGACGATGTCCCCCAGTTTGAAGGACCCGGCCCGCGCCACCACGCCCATGAGCGACAGTCCGAGGAAAACCTCGTAGCTCAGGGTCTGCGCCGAAGCGCGCATGGCTCCCAGCAGAGAGTATTTGTTATTGCTCGACCAGCCGGCGAACAGCACCGCGTATACCGCCAGACCGCCCATCATCAGAAAGAACAGCACGCCGATATTGAGATCCGCCACCACCCAGCTGGAACTCACCGGCACGATGGCGAAGGAGAGCAGCAGCGCGGTAAAGGCAATCACCGGCGCCAGGGTGAATATCATTCGGTCGGCGAAGGGCGGGATCCAGTCCTCTTTAAAGAACATTTTCACCATGTCCGCCACCAGCTGCAGCGAGCCGCCCCACCCTACCCGGTTCGGTCCGTAGCGGTTCTGGAACAGCCCAAGCAGCCGGCGTTCGCCAAAGCTCATGAACGCGCCGCAGGACACCACCACCAGTAAAATCACAATCGCTTTCAGCACGGCAATAATGGCGTCAATCACATCCGGTGTTAACCAACTCATAGTGCGGCCTCCCGCAGATTTTCAACGGTTTGTCCCAACCACACCGGCGGTATGCCCGGCAAACCCAGCGGCAGGCCAATCTGACCGACGGTCAGGCCTTCGCTGAATCGTACCGGCAGACGCACCGACTGGCCGGCGCAGGTAAACTCCAGCAGCGTGCCGCTGTTGACCCCCAGATGCTCGGCGTCTCGACGGTTGAGCGCCACATAAGGCGCCGGCATCCGCTCCTGGATAACGGCCGACCGCTGCGAGGTTTCTTCGCTGCCGAACAGATGATAATAAGGCGCGATACGCCACCGTCCGTCGGATGGCGGGGAGAATGCCGCCGGAACGTCAGTGAAGTAAGCCAGCGCGCCGTCGCCGGGTTCCAGCAAACGCACGCCGGGATCGCCGTGGCGCAAATGGCCGCCCACTTCATCCTGGAATTTATTCCAGGCCTGCGGCGAGTTCCAGCCCGGCGCCCAGGCGAAGGCCACCTGTTTGCTGTTGCTGTTCGGGCCGCTGCTGCCTTCCATGGAGAAGGCAAACATGGTGTCCTGATCCTGCGGCTGACGGGGTTCGTGCACGTCGATATTGGCGCGCATGGCGGTCCGTCCGCTGTAACGGTGAGGCTCGCGGGCCAGTTTTTGGCCCCTGACGCGGAAACTGGCGTCCGGCGCGGCCTGGACGATACCCGCCAGCTGCGGCAGCGCTTCGGCGCAGGCGGCGATGATGTGGTCGAACTGAGTCCAGTCCACGTGGCGATTCAGATAAGTGGAGTGCAGAGAGTGCAGCCAGCGCCAGCTTTCCAGCATCACCGTCTGGCTGTCATAATAAGCCGGATCAAACACCTGGAAGAAGCGCTGAGCCCGGCCCTCCTGATTCACCAGCGTCCCGTCGCTTTCGGCGAAACTGGCCGCCGGCAGGATCAGATCCGCCTTATCCATAATGGCGGTACGCTGGTGGTCCACCACAATCAGGTTAATGGCCTTCTCCAGCGCGGCGTCGATACGCGAGGCCGCCCCGTGGCGATAGAGATCGTTTTCCAGCACGATAACGCTGTCCGCCCCACCGCTTTCCAACTGCTCCAGCGCGTCGTCCAGGGAACCGCCGCCCATCATCGCCAGTCCCATGCTGTTGGCGCTTGGGGCGACAAAGGTAATGCCGACATCGGCGCCGCGGCCTTTCAATGCACGGGCGATATTGGCGGCGGCGGCGATTACCGCTTCGCTGCCGGAGCTGCCGCCGGAAATAATCAGCGGCTTACGGGCGCCGGCCAGGGCCTGCACCGCAATGTCGATTTTGGATTTCAGTCCGTCGGCGAGATCGGTCACAGCCGGCGCGCCGTCATCCAGGGCATGGGCAATGGCGAAACCGAGCCGGGCCTGATCTTCCGCCGGCGCGCAGTAGGTCCAGGCAGAGAGATCATCGAGCTTGGTGCTGTCGACATTGGTGACGAACAGCGGATAGCCGGCGCGCTGACCGATGGTTTGGATAGCGGCAATCTGCCAGTCGGCGACTTTCTGCGCCGCAGCCATCTCGCGGGACTTGCCCTTTACCGCCTGGCGCACGGCCAGGGCGATGCGGGCGCCGGTCTGGGTCAGGTCTTCCCCGAGCACCAGCACCGCGTCGTAGCTCTCGATTTCACGCAGCGCGGGAGTACGGATGCCGCTGTCGCGCAGCACCTTGAGCATCAGCGCCAGGCGGCCCTGTTCAGCGGCGGAAACGCCGCTGTAAAAATTCTCGGCCCCCACCAGCTCGCGCAGGGCGAAATTGCTCTCTACGCTGGCACGCGGCGACCCGATACCGATCATCTTTTTGGCCTGCCGCAGCGCGTCGGCCGCACCTTGCATCGCCTGCTCGGCGTTCAGGGCGATCCAATCCTCGCCGCGGCGCTGCAGCGGCTGGCGGGGACGATCTTTCAGATTAACGTAACCGTAGCCGAAACGGCCGCGATCGCAGAGGAAATAGTGATTGACGCTGCCGTTATAGCGGTTTTCGATACGGCGCAATTCGCCGTAGCGTTCACCGGGGCTGGTGTTGCAGCCGACGCTGCATTGCTGGCAGATGCTGGGAGCGAACTGCATATCCCATTTGCGGTTGTAGCGTTCGGAATGGGTCTTGTCGGTAAATACCCCGGTCGGACAGACTTCCACCAGATTGCCGGAGAATTCGCTTTCCAGCGCCCCATCCTGGGTACGGCCGAAATAGACGTTGTCATGGGCGCCATAGACCCCGAGATCCGTACCGTCGGCATAATCTTTATAAAAGCGGACACAGCGGTAACAGGCGATACAGCGGTTCATCTCATGGGAAATAAACGGCCCGAGATACTGGTTGCGATGGGTCCGTTTGGTAAAACGGTAGCGGCGGAAATTCTGCCCGGTCATCACCGTCATGTCCTGCAGGTGGCAGTTGCCGCCCTCCTCGCACACCGGACAGTCGTGGGGATGATTAATCATCAGCCACTCCACCACGCTCTGGCGGAAATTTTTCGCTTCGTCATCGGCAATGGAGATAAAGGTGCCGTCAGACGCCGGCGTCATACAAGACATCACCAGCCGGCCGCGGGTGTCTTCGGCGTTTTGGTATTGCTTGACCGCGCACTGGCGGCAAGCTCCGACGCTGCCCAGCGCCGGATGCCAGCAAAAATAGGGAATATCAAGGCCAAGCGACAGACAGGCTTCCAGCAGGTTGTCCGCCCCGTTAACCTCATATTCCTTGCCGTCTACATGAATGGTAGCCATAGTCAGCATGCTTCCGTGTGGCCCGTAAAACCGCGGGCGTTAATCAAAAATGCGTCTTGTGCATAACAGGGTCGCCCATGCCCTTTGGCGGACAACCTCTGCAGGGTTACCAACGCGCTTTCAGCAAATTTGGCTGTACACCGGCAATAGCGCGGGTATTACCGATATGCTGCGGTGCAATTCCCGCTTCGAATTCTTCCCGGAAATATTTAATGGCGCTTTGCAACGGTTCCACCGCACCCGGCGCATGGGCGCAGAAGGTCTTGCCCGGGCCGAGGAAACGGCAAAGCTGCTCCAGGGTTTCGATATCCCCCGGCTGCCCCCGGCCGTTTTCCAGCGCCTGCAGCAGTTTCACGCTCCAGGGCAGGCCGTCGCGACAGGGCGTGCACCAGCCGCAGGATTCGCGGGCGAAGAACTCTTCCAGGTTGCGCGTCAGGGACACCATATTGATTTCATTGTCCACCGCCATGGCCAGCGCCGTACCCAGGCGGCTGCCCGCTTTACCGATATGCTCGAAGTCCATGGGCAGATCAAGATGATTCCCGGTAAGGAAATCGGTGCCGGCGCCGCCGGGCTGCCAGGCTTTAAGGGTCAGGCCGTCGCGCATGCCGCCGGCATAGTCTTCCAGGATTTCCCGCGCCGTAATGCCGAAGGGCAGTTCCCACACGCCGGGATTTTTAACCCGGCCGGAAAAGCCCATCATCTTGGTGCCTGTATCGCTGCTTTTGCCCGCCGTAATGCCCTTGTACCATTCAACGCCGTCGGCAACGATGGCCGGTACATTGCACAGGGTTTCCACGTTATTGACGCAGGTGGGTTTACCCCAGGCGCCGGACGTGGCCGGGAACGGCGGCTTGGAACGCGGATTGGCGCGACGGCCTTCCAGCGAGCTTATCAATGCGGTTTCTTCTCCGCAGATATAGCGGCCGGCGCCGGTATGCACCATCAGCTCGAAATCAAACCCGCTGCCCAGAATGTTCTTGCCAAGATAGCCGGCCTCGGTGGCCTCGGCGATGGCGCGGCGCAGATTGGCCGCCGCTTCGATATATTCGCCGCGCAGGAAAATATAGCCGCGATAGGATTTCAGGGCGAAGGCGGCAATGAGCATGCCTTCCACCAGCAGATGGGGCAGCTGTTCCATCAGCAGCCGGTCTTTATAGGTACCGGGCTCCATTTCATCCGCATTGCACAGCAGATAGCGGATATTCATGGAAGGGTCTTTGGGCATCAGGCTCCATTTCAGCCCGGTGGAGAAGCCGGCGCCGCCGCGCCCTTTCAGGCCCGAATCCTTTACCAGGGCGACAAGATCGTCCGGCGATATCCCCTTCAGCGCCTTTTCCGCGCCGGCATAGCCGTTCTTGCCGCGGTATTCGTCCAGCCAGACCGGCTGGTGGTCGTCCCGCAGGCGCCAGGTCAGCGGATGCGTTTCAGCAGTTCGTATAATCTGTTTGGTCATCGATACTGCTCCAATAGCGAACCGATACCTTCCGGCGTCAGATGAACGTGCGTATCATCGTCGATCATCATGGTCGGCCCCTTATCGCAATTCCCCAGGCAGCAGGTGGGCAGCAGGGTAAAACGCCCGTCCTCGGTGGTCTGGCCCGGCTTGATATTGAGGGAGTGCTCCAGCGCGGCCTGAATGCCCTGGTAACCGGTGATATGGCATACCACGCTGTCGCAATAGCGGATGATATGCCGTCCCACCGGCTGACGAAAAATCTGGCTGTAAAAGGTGGCGACCCCTTCCACATCGCTGCCGGGGATGCCCAGCACCTCGGCGATGGCGTCAATGGCGCCGTCCGGCACCCAGCCTCGCTGCTTTTGCACAATCTTCAGCGCTTCGATGGAAACGGCGCGGGCATCTTCGTAATGCTGTTTTTCATGCTCGATGGCATCGCGCTCGAGGGCGCTCAGCACAAAAACCTCGGCCGCGGCCGGCTGGCCGGATGCAACGGCCTGTTCATGGGTGGCTTTAGATTCTGGCATAATTAGCGGTCCACATCTGACATAACAAAATCGATACTGCCCAGGTAAACGATGAGATCGGACACCAGGCTGCCGCGAATAACCGAGGGTATTTGCTGTAAATGCGGGAAACTCGGCGTGCGGATACGGGTCCGGTAGCTCATGGTGCTGCCGTCGCTGGTCAGGTAATAGCTGTTGATCCCCTTGGTGGCCTCGATCATCTGGAAGGATTCATTGGCCGGCATCACCGGTCCCCAGGACACCTGGAGGAAATGGGTAATCAACGTTTCGATATGCTGCAACGTGCGTTCTTTGGGCGGCGGCGTAGTCAGGGGATGATCCGCTTTAAACGGCCCCTCCGGCATATTATCCAGGCATTGCTGAAGGATGCGCAGGCTCTGGCGCATCTCCTCCACTTTGAGCATGACGCGGCTGTAGCAATCGCTGATGCCGTCGCCCACCGGCACTTCAAAATCAAAATTTTCATAGCCCGAATAGGGCCGCCATTTACGCACGTCGAAGGAGATACCGGTGGCGCGCAGCGCAGCGCCGGTAACGCCCCAATCCAATGCCTCCTGGGCATTGTAGGCGGCGACGCCCTCGGCCCTGCCGCGCAGCACGCTGTTCTTCAGCGCCGCTTTCACATAGGAGTCCAGGCGTTTGGGCAGCCAGTTGAGGAAATCGCGCAGCAAGCCGTCCCAGCCGCGGGGCAGGTCGTGGGCCACGCCGCCGATGCGGAACCAGGCCGGATGCATGCGGAATCCGGTAATGGCTTCCACCACGTCATAGATTTTCTGGCGATCGGTAAAGGCCAGGAACACCGGCGTCATACCGCCGATATCCTGAATATAGGTACTGATGTACAGCAGATGGCTGTTGATGCGGAACAGCTCGGAGAGCATGACGCGAATGACGTTTACCCGGTCCGGCACCACAATACCGGCCAGTTTTTCCACCGCCAGCACGTAAGGCATTTCATTGACGCATCCCCCCAGGTATTCCACCCGGTCGGTGTAGGGAATGTAGCTGTGCCAAGACTGCCGTTCACCCATTTTTTCCGCGCCGCGGTGGTGATAACCGATGTCGGGAACGCAGTCGACTATCTCTTCGCCGTCCAGCTGCAAAATGATGCGGAACGCCCCGTGGGCGGAGGGATGGTTCGGACCGAGATTCAAAAACATGAAGTCTTCGTTCTCCCGGCTCCGCGTCATTCCCCACTCCTCGGGTTTAAAGGTCAGCCCTTCCATTTCAAGATCCTGCTTCTGCTTGGTGAGCGTGAAGGGATCGAATTCGGTGGCCCGCGCCGGATAATCCTTGCGCAGCGGGTGGCCTTGCCAGCTTTTGGGCATCATGATACGCGTCAAATGGGGATGGCCGTCGAAGGTCATGCCGAACATTTCCCAGGTTTCACGTTCATACCAGTTGGCGTTGGGAAAAATCTTGGTGACGGTGGGCAGGTGCAGATCGCTTTCCGACAGCGCCACCTTAAGCATGACGTCCCGGTTCCGTTCAATGGAAATCAGGTGATAAAACACAGTGAAATCCGCCGCCGGCAGGCCTTCGCGGTGAGAGCGCAAACGCTCGTCCACGCCGTGGAGATCGTACAGCATCACATAAGGCTTCGGCAGTTTTTTCAGGAACAGCAGGACGTCGAGAATCTGCTCGCGTTTGACCCATACCACCGGGATACCGGTACGGGTGGGTTGTACGGTGAAGGCTTCCGGGCCGAAACGGTCACGCAATTCGCCGATAACCGGATCATCAAGGTGATCGCGGGTTTGCCAGGCCGGCTGGGCGAGGTTTTGCGTCATCAACTCTGTCATAGTTTTTTTCACCAAATTAAGGCTATACCGGCGTCATGCCATTGTGCGCGCTGACTGATTATGGCCGACAAATGTCGTGTTGATTCGCGCTTTAAAACTAAATTTCGTCGGGGGAACGCAGGTTGGTCACCGCGATTCTTTCACCCTGCTTACGATCGCGCTCCGCCTGCATATTGGCGCGATAGACCCCCTGGTCACCCACCACCCAGGACAAGGGACGCCGCTCTTTGCCGATGGATTCCTTCAACAGCAGCAACGCCTGGATATAGGCCTCGGGACGCGGCGGACAGCCGGGAATGTACACATCCACCGGCAGGAATTTGTCTACTCCCTGCACCACGGAATAAATGTCATACATGCCGCCGGAGTTGGCGCAGGCACCCATGGAAATCACCCATTTGGGCTCCAGCATTTGATCATAAAGGCGCTGGATAACCGGGGCCATTTTGGTGAAAGGCGTACCGGCAATGACCATGAAGTCCGCCTGGCGAGGAGAGGCGCGGATAACCTCGGAACCGAAGCGCGCCACATCGTGCACCGCGGTGAAGGAGGTGGTCATTTCCACGTAGCAGCAGGAAAGGCCGAAGTTATAGGGCCAAAGAGAATTACCGCGGCCCCAATTCACCACATCGTGCAATACCGTTTCAAGCTTGCCGAGAAAGACGCTGCGATTGACCTGACCCTCCATGGGATCGGCGACAATTTCCTGTTTTTGCAGCGGATAGCGGTCATTCCCGTTATCACCGTCCGGATCAACCCGGGTAAGTGTATAATCCATTTTTTTGCCTCGCTGTTACGGCTGTCGACGTTGGTTTTCGGCGATGGGGCCGGACCGGCGCAGACGCAGGGAACGCTCTGGCGTCCAATCCAGCGCGCCAATCCGCACCAGGTAAACCAACCCCGCCAACAACACTAAAATGAAAACGGCTGCTTCGCAAAAGCCGCCCCAGCCCACTTCACGGATGGAGGTGGACCAGGCGTACAAATACAATGCTTCCACGTCGAAAATGACGAAAAACATGGCAACCAGGTAATATTTGGCCGAAAGCCGCAACCTTGCGGTTCCAACGGGATCGATACCGGATTCAAACGGGACGTTTTTCGAGCGGGCATGGGCTTTTCCGCCCAGTAGGTAACCGCCGGACAACATAAAACAGCAGAGACCGGCGGCGCCAACGAAAAATACGGCAAGCGCCCAGTAATGGGCGGTGACTTCAGTGGTTATTGACATTCTCTTTGCTTACTCATCAAAAGTGGCGTTTTGCAGCCTGCTCTTTAACGGCAGTTCGACTCACCACATCGATTTATGGGAAGGATTTAAAAAACCGCATAGTGCTGCAGCCACCGGCAAACACAGTCATTATGTGGGGTTTTACTCCTTTGCATAACCTTTGTCAACTTGGACAAAGGAAACTTCATAGTAATTTACACCTGCAATATCTTATTAACATTTGATGCGTATGCTCGCCGCTTAATCGAGTCAGTAAACGACACGAAAAGGGAATCCCTTGTTCGGCGATTGCGTAACCTGAAAGACACTATACCATTTTCACGAGAAATCATGTTATTCCGCGTTTTGGTAAGGGCAAAATATGATCCAGGACACAATTTTGCAACTTCCAGGAGTGAAAGTTGCACCATATGTGCGCCTTGCAACGATTTTTTTTTCAGAAACAACGTTTTGATTTTTATTTGCATGAATAAAGGGATGCTTAACATTGCCGACGCAACAAAATCCGGTGCCGGAATGCCGCAAGGATAAATTAGGTAGAGAAAAGTGGAGGTAATAAGCTTTATAATCAAATAAAAATATATAATTGATATTTTAATAAATTTTAGTAGATTAAGCCCCATTAATCAGGGGCTTAATTAGACTACTCAACACAGCTACTCATCACTGACGGTAAAGCTTTCTCCCTTCCCTTCCCCGTTCACTGCCCGTGGCAGAACAGGACTATAAGAACCGTTGCCGGCATTGATCGCGCTGAAAATCGCCATAGCCAGCTCATTTTCGCATTGAGGATTTTTACAGAGCACATACTGAGTGTCGGGCAAAGACGGCAATCCGTCGCTTTGCCCCAGTACCCGTAAATCCGCGCTCATCATCTCCACCGGCCGCGCGGTGACGCCGAGACCCGCTTTAACCGCCGCGCGGATAGCCGCCAGGGTAGACGCACTGTATGCGATACGCCATGGGATACCCGCATCTTGTAGAAACTCTATAGCCTGGGTCCGAAACGGGCTTGGCTCATCGGAAACCACCAGCGGGATCACATCACCGGGACTGAAACGGTAATCGGCGGCGCAATACCACAGGGTGGGAGAAGTACGCAGAGTGACATGGGAATGTTTTCCTTCACCCAGCGTAGTGATAGCCAAATCCACTTCTCCGCTGTTAAGCATTTCCTGCATCTGCGGGCCGCGTTTGACACAGACATCGATTGACAGCTTAGGGTATATCCTGGTGACCCTGCTGAGCAGGAAAGGCAGTATGGAGTCAGCCGTATCGTCCGATGCGCCGATTGTCAGCGAACCTTGGATATTACTGTACATAAGCGACGTACAGGCCTCGTCGTTGTAAAGTAAAATCTTCCTGGCATAACCAAGCAATTGAATCCCGTGTTCGGTCAAAAGCTTGTTCCGACCATGACGGGCAAACAATTCTTTTCCGACAAGCTGTTCTAATCGTTGCATCTGCTGGCTGACGGCCGATTGTGTTCGGCATACTGAAGCTGCTGCGGCCGCAAAGGTGTTGAGATCAGCGACGGCAACAAACGTTCTCAATAAATCAAGATCTAGATTGAGCACTGGACGATTTGCATTGGTCATAATATTGTCTTCACTTATGAATTCTAATTACACACTACTACCCTGGCGTTCAAAAATCGCATTTCCAAGCTATTACTGTTATGCACGTATCCCCACAGCCTTAACAGCAAAATCCGGGGTCGTTTCGATAACCGATACGCACTTTAATCTTGCGGAGACTTTGCGATTTACATGCAAAGTTCACACATATATAAATGGTAGCCAGCATCGTTGAAACATAGCGCCCATAGTGGATAAAAGGCTAAATTTCGCAAGGATATCATCTACATAAAGCTAAATGTAAAACAAAGAAAGGCTTAACGTTAAACTAAAACTTAAATGTAATTAATTAAATGGCATGCTAACTTCAATTTCAAATGTTGAATATTAGTGGCTAGGTCCAATTTTTTATCCCAACCCGCTTTATTTACATAAATTTTTCTTAACTATTGTTTCTTCGGTAAAATATATCTCATGGCAAAATTTTCTTACTGGTAAATGTATACCATAAATAGCTACCTTAAACGAAACAACAATAATTTGTAAGCATCAAAAGTTGACCTTTATTTTTCAATGGGAAAGTGCTCACATGCCGATGAAGTAGAGATACTTTACTTGGGTGAAAATGTGATAAGTATCATGATACCTGGCTTCATCTCGACCCTTTGCGCTAAAAGGAATGCGAAAGGGATATTTACGCAATTTTTCTTAACATCTTAACCGCTGGTAACTAGACCGGTCGCCAACCGACCTCTTTTATCAGAGTAGACCCTATTCGCCATCATTAGTATATAAAATACTCAAACCGTGAAACCAAACGGAATGTAAAGATTATCACATCAGAATAATATATCTAATGATTAATATTTTATGGCTTTTTAACTGAAAAAACGGTTAATGTAAAATTCTCTGTTGACATCCTGTTTTCAGCCTGAACATTACCGCTATTGACGCCCTGAAACCTTCAAAAGGACAAACCAGTGGAGTACATTATGCAGAATGCGCGATTTCCCGGTTAAAATACGTTTTCCCTGCATAAGGCATAATATCGTGAGCACTAGCGTTGAAAAATCCAGTAAATTGGAAAATGTTTGTTATGACATTCGGGGCCCGGTGCTCAAAGAAGCCAAGCGTCTCGAAGAAGAAGGTAATAAAGTCCTTAAGCTAAATATCGGTAATCCCGCTCCGTTCGGTTGTGAAGCGCCGGACGAGATGTTAGTGGATGTGATTCGCCATTTGCCCACCTCGCAGGGCTATTGTGATTCAAAAGGCCTCTATTCGGCCCGTAAAGCCATCATGCAGCATTACCAGGCACGCAATATGCTGGATATCACCGTTGAAGACGTGTATATCGGCAACGGCGTATCCGAGCTCATCCTGCAATCAATGCAGGCGTTGCTTAATACCGGTGACGAAATGCTGATACCCGCCCCTGATTATCCGTTATGGACCGCGTCAGTAGTGCTGTCCGGCGGCAACGCCGTACATTATCTCTGTGACGAAGGCGCCGGTTGGTTTCCGGATCTGGACGATATCCGCAAAAAAATTACGCCGCGCACCCGGGGACTGGTGATCATCAATCCCAATAACCCCACGGGGGCGGTCTACAGTAAAGAAATGTTATTGGAATTGGTAGAGATAGCCCGTCAGCATAACCTGATTATCTTCTCGGATGAAATCTATGACAAAATACTTTATGACGAGGCGCAGCATCATTCAATAGCCGCCCTGGCGCCCGATCTGCTTACCTTGACCTTTAACGGCCTGTCAAAGACCTATCGTGTCGCCGGCTTTCGCCAGGGCTGGATGGTACTGAACGGACCGAAAAAACAGGCCAAAGGCTATATTGAAGGACTCGAAATGCTGGCGTCCATGCGGTTATGCGCCAATGTGCCGATGCAGCATGCCATCCAGACCGCGCTGGGGGGCTACCAGAGCATCAGCGAATTCATTATGCCTGGGGGACGGTTATACGAACAGCGCAACCGGGCCTGGGAACTGATTAACGATATTCCCGGCGTATCCTGCGTCAAACCCAGCGGTGCGCTTTATATGTTCCCTCGCATCGATGCCCGTCGTTTCAATATTCTTGACGATCAGAAATTGGTACTGGATTTGCTGCTGGAAGAGAAAGTGCTGCTGGTCCAGGGCACGGCGTTTAACTGGCCGTGGCCCGATCATCTGCGCATCGTCACGCTGCCAAGGGTGGATGTGCTGGAAAGCGCCCTCGGCAAATTCAGCCGTTTTTTGCAGAAATACCATCAGCAATAAGAGCGAGTTATGAACCAAAGCCATTTTTTTGCCCATCTGTCCCGGTTGAAGCTGATTAATCGCTGGCCGTTAATGCGTAACATCCGCACCGAAAATGTATCTGAACACAGCCTGCAGGTGGCGTTTGTGGCCCATGCCCTGGCGGTGATCAAAAACCGCAGGTTCGGCGGCCGGCTGAATGCCGAACGCATCGCTTTGCTGGCGATGTATCACGATACCAGCGAAGTACTCACCGGCGACATGCCGACGCCGATTAAATATTTCAATGCGCAGATTGCCCATGAATACAAAAACATCGAGAAAATCGCCCAGGGAAAGCTTATCGAGATGCTGCCGGAAGAGCTGAGGGAGGATTTCCGGCCGCTGATTGACGAGCAATACTATGCCCCGGAAGAGAAAGCAGTGGTGAAACAGGCGGACACCCTTTGCGCCTATTTAAAGTGCCTGGAGGAGATTTCCGCCGGCAACAATGAATTTACCCCGGCCATGGCGCGGCTGGAGAAAACCCTCGAAGAGCGTAACAGCCCGGAAATGGACTATTTTATGACGGTGTTTATTCCCAGCTTCAGCCTCTCCCTGGACGAAATCAGCAACCACGATTCGCCGCTGTAACGGCTATGCCGGCCCGGCCGGCATAAATCTATCGGGAATGCATTGCGTGGCAATGGTGGCCGGAATGAAAGCGTCTTGAGCAAGCCTTAATCAGAAGGGAAAGAGCACCGGCACCAGCAGCACGCTCGCCGCCATCACCAACAGGGTGAAAGGGACGCCGAGGCGGAGAAAGTCGCCGAATTTATAGCCTCCCGGCGCCAGCACCAGGGTGTTTACCGGCGATGAAACCGGCGTCATGAAAGCCGAGGAGGCGGCGATAGCCACAATCATGGCGAAGGGATACGGGGACACCGACATTTCATGGGCGGCGGCCACCGCGATGGGCGCCATTAGTACCGCCGTGGCGGTATTGGAAATGAACAGTCCGATGACCGCACAAAGGACAAACAGGCTCAAGAGCATCATATGCGCTCCCGCCCCGCCCGATATGTCCATCAACAAACGCACCACCAGCTCGACGCCGCCGGTCTTTTGCAGGGCCAGGGCGAACGGCATCATGCCGACGATAAGAATCAGGCTCGGCCAATGGATGGCGCGGTAAGCGCTTTCCATATCGATACAGCGGAACTTTCCCATCAGTACACAGGCGATAAGGGCGGCGATGGGATTGGGGATCTGATCGGTGAGCATCATCGCCACCATCAGCGCCAGGCAAAATAACGCATGGGGCGCCTGGCTCACCGCAGGTGCCACGTCGTCTACTTCTGCCGGCAAATTGAGCACGATAAAATTGTATTTTTGCATCTGCAGCTGGCGGATAAGCTTCCAATCGCCGATCACCAGCAAGATATCCCCTAGCGTCAGCTCTTCGTCGATGAGTTTACCGGTCATCGCCTCGCCGCCACGGCGGATACCCACCACGTTGAGCCCGTATCGGCTGCGAAAGCCCACCTGACGCAGGCTTTTGCCCAGCAATGCGGAGTCAGGAATCAGGCTGACCTCCGCCATGCCGACGTCCCGCGCCTGTTCGGAAAAATATTCGCCCCGCAGGATCATCGGCTCCAGCAGCTGTTCGCTGCAAAATTGCCGTAGTCCCGCCTCGTTGGCTGAAATATCCACTAACAATACATCGCGCTGCTGCAGCTCGGTATTACCCCCGGCGCTGATCATCACCCGGCGGAATTTGCGCCAGCGCTCTATACCCACCACGTTGGCACCGTAGCGATCGCGCAGCCGGAGATCGTCCAGTCGCTGCCCGATCAATGGCGAACCGGGCCGCAGCGCCAGGCGCCGCGCGCGTCCGCTCAGTTTGTAATCATGGATGAGATCGCGGAATGTCCGGCGTTTCCACCGCTCACGCTCCGGGTCGCTGTTGTTGCCGTTTAGCCAAAAACGCGCTACCAGCATGTAGCCGATACCCATGATCAACACCATGATACCGATGGGAGTAACGGCGAAGAAACCAAATCCCCGCGCGCCGTCCCTTACCAGTTCGCTATTGATTACCATATTGGGCGGCGTCGCCACCAGGCTCATCATGCCGCTGATAAGGGCGGCAAAACTCAAGGGCATCATTAGCCGGGCGGGGGACGTTTTCATGCGCGCCGCGACGCTCAGCACCACCGGGATGAAAATAGCCACCACGCCGGTGGAACTCATGAACGCCCCGAGGGCGGCCACGGTGATCATCAGGAAAATCAGCATGCGGGTTTCGCTTTTGCCCGCCGCCCGCATCAGCCACTCCCCCATTTGATAGGCTATGCCTGTGCGCACCAGTCCTTCGCCGATGACGAACAGGGCGGCGATAAGCAGCACGTTGGGATCGCTGAAACCAGCGGTGGCTTCCGCCAGCGTCAGCGTGCCGCTGAGCACAAAGGCGATAATCACCAGCAGCGCCACTACATCCATGCGCACTTTGCCGGTGGTAAACAACAGGATGGCGATCAACAGCAGGACGAGCACCCAGATGAGTTCATTAGTCACGACATTGTCCCTGATGATGTCGGTATCTCACGTGTTTCAGTCAGCGCGCTCTCCCTTTAACAGGCTCGTTGCACGTTCGGTGATAGCGGGCCTAGCGCGCCGTGGAGCCCTCGGTTGGCTCGACCCCATGCCGCGGACGGGGATTTCGTCAGGCAATGAGGCTGACCCTGGCGCCGTCGGCTTCACGCTCGATTCGCAGCTGCTCCAGGGAAGTGAGCAGCATGCCCACGGCATCCTTTTGCGGCGTTTGGGCCGGCGGGTTAACCGCAATCACTGGACAACCGGCGGCCAGTGCGGCCTGGATGCCGGCGATGGCGTCTTCCACCACGATGCATTCACGGGGCGCGAACCCCAGCTTTTCCGCCCCCAGCAGATAGGCGTCCGGCTGAGGCTTGCCCCGCGCCACCTGCTCGGCGGTAATCAATACCGCCGGAGCCGGCAGATTGCCGGCCCGGATGCGGGCGGAGGCCACCGGCATCGTTCCCGATGTCACGATGGCCCAAGGAATATCCAATTCATTCAGGCGGTTGAGCAGCGCCACCGCGCCAGGCAACGCCGTCACGCCGTCGATACACTCCGCTTCAAATTTTTCCAGGGCGAGGAATTCAGCCCGCAGCGTCTCCTCACTGGCACCCGGCATAAAATGACGCAATGAGGTAATCGCCTGTTTCCCATGGATAAAGTCAAATACGTCCTTAACGGAAACGCCTTTGCTTTTGGCCCAGTTACTCCAGGCTAACTCCACCACCGGTAATGAATCAATCAAGGTTCCATCAAGGTCAAACAAAAACCTCTACAAAGCACTGGCATATCTCCGGATTAAGCCGTCAGGCATTGATGATTTGCGTAATTTCAACCGCGCTCAAATGGTATTGACGCGGGCAGGATTGCCAAACGGCGAGCATGCGCAGGTATTTATCCCACATTTTGGTCTGGGCATTAAATCCGTGCGTGCCGGAATCGAAGTGGGTGTAGCGCCCTTCGGTAAAGACCATAAAACGAACATAGGCCAGGTAACGGGATTCCGTGGCGGCATCGAAACCCAGGAATGATAAACGCCGTTCATCAATATCCTGGCGATCTTTCAGATTGCCCCAGGACACCTGCAGGGCGTGATGCATTTCCATAATATCGATAATCGTGCGGCAGACATCTTCGCTTAATTGACCGAAATCCCGGTCCAGTTCGGCCATCTGCAAGCCGTATCCGCGCTCCACAATGGTCTGCTGGCGGCGGTAACGCTCGGCATTATCCGGATCCAGCATGATCATGATTTTATACTGGTTCGACAGAATAAGCCGCTGGGCGTTTGTCATCTCCATCATCCACTCCTGATTTTGTACCTTGAATCGCCTAAACTATCCCGTCGTTAGCATGTCATAATGCTGGCGGCGACGGTATCGGAAGCCGGCGCTTTTTTTGATTTAAGACAGCCGATGATGAAATATCGGCCCGCTGTAACAAGAAGCGGGCACGAGGTTATAAATCGTCTAAAAAAGCTTTGTCGAGCAGCTTGAAGGCGCGTTTGAGAACATCCGCCAGCATCTGATAGGTGGGCGCGCCTTCCACCGGCGCCATGGCCTGCCCTGCTTCGGTAAGCTGGTGGCGCACTTCGTGGAACCAGTGCAGCAGGGTCGGCGGCAGCGGCGTGACCGAGCGCTTGCCCAGCCACCAGAGCCCTTGCATCGGAAGGCTGCAGGCGAAAACGGCCGTCGCCACCGCTGGACCGAGCTGTCCGCCGAGGGCGATTTGCCAGCTTAGCGTGAAGACGGCCACCGCCGGCATAAAACGCACGGCGAAACGGGTGGCGGTGATCATCCGATTTTCCGGAAAAAGCGGCGCCAGGCGTTTGTCGGTCGGCCAGGTTTTCATATAGTCTTGTCCGCGCTGGAAGATTTTATACCAGCTTACCGAACCGGAGGGGATTGTCGCCATAGCGGACCTCAACTTTACGAATAAAAATTAAATTTTTTGTGCAAAAACACAAGATAATTTTAGAACATTTAAATATATTTTGTCTTTGCTGCCGGCAGTCGTTATCCTTGTTGCCGTCTCGCGGCGGGATAAACCGGCCCCGGACTGCAGGCTTTCAGTATCCTCCGCCGGCGGCGGCGAGGGAATAGGTAAAATTACGTTTCAAAAAAAATTGATTAACTTCAACTATTTTCGATTTCATGTCAAAAAAATGACCTTTGGCATGATGTTAATCATAAATCTCAATGGGCTAATGCGCTACGCTTTAAGACTGATTGATGATTTATTAACCATGCACAACACATAGGTACTTCCATGTCGAGTAAGCTAGTACTGGTTCTTAACTGTGGCAGTTCATCCCTTAAATTTGCCATTATCGATGCTGCAAGCGGTGAAGAATTCCTTTCCGGCCTCGCTGAGTGCTTCAACCTGCCGGAAGCGCGCATCAAGTGGAAGATGGACGGCGCCAAACACGAAGCTGAATTGGGCGACCGTGCCGCACACAGCGAAGCATTACGCTTTATAGTTAATACAATTCTGGCGCAAAAACCAGAATTATCGGCACAAATCACCGCCATCGGCCATCGCGTCGTCAATGTCGGCGAAAAATATACCAGTTCCGCCGTCATCACGGACGCGGTGTTGCAGGCAATCAAGGATTCCATCCCGTTTGCGCCGCTGCATAACCCCGCCCATATCATCGGCATTAACGAAGCACAGAAGAACTTTCCGAAACTGGCGAAGAAAAACGTGGCGGTTTTTGATACCGCGTTCCATCAAACCATGCCGGAAGAAGCCTATCTTTATGCCCTGCCGTATTCCATCTATAAGGAACACGGCATTCGCCGCTACGGCGCCCACGGTACCAGCCACTTTTATGTGACCCGTGAAGCGGCCAAATTCCTGGGCAAGCCAATGTCGACGGTTAACCTTATCACCTGCCACCTGGGCAACGGCGGTTCGATCACCGCGGTGCGCAATGGCGAAAGCGTGGATGCCTCCATGGGACTGACTCCGCTGGAAGGCCTGGTGATGGGCACCCGCAGCGGCGATATCGATCCCGCCATTATGTTCTATCTGCATAATGCCATGGGGATGTCGGTTGATCAAATCGACCATATGCTTACCAAGGAATCCGGCCTGCTGGGCCTGACCGGCGAAACCAGCGATATGCGCTGGGTCATCGATAATTACGCCGCTAAACCGGAAGCCAAGCGTGCCATGGACGTGTTCTGCCATCGGCTGGCAAAATACATCGGCTCTTATACCGCGCTGATGGACGGCCGTCTCGATGCGATTATCTTCACCGGCGGCATCGGTGAAAACGCGGCGATGGTCCGCGAGCTGACCCTTAAGAAACTGTCGCTGCTGGGCTTTGAAATCGACCAAAAACGCAACGAGGCCGCCCGTTTCGGCAACAGCGGCATTATCACCACCGATACCAGCCGTCCGGCCATCGTGATCCCGACCAATGAAGAGTTGGTCATCGCCCAGGATGCCGCCCGTCTGACCGCGTAATGATTTCACCGTTCCGCCGCAGGCCTTCCCCGGCGGAACACTTGTTTGACCAACGAGCAACCGTATAAAAGAGGTTTAGCCGTGTCCCGTACAATCATGTTGATTCCCACCGGCACCAGTGTCGGACTGACAAGCATCAGCCTGGGTGTCATTCGCGCCATGGAACAAAAAGGCGTGCGACTCAGTGTCTTCAAACCGATCTCACAGCCCCGGTCCGGTGACGATGCACTTGATGCCACGACCAATATCATCCGCGCCAATTCCACCATTCCCTCCGCAGAACCGCTGCGGATGAGCCATGTGGAATCGCTGCTGGGCTCCAATCAGCAGGATGTGCTGATGGAAGAGATCATTGCCCGCTATCATGACAATACCAAAGATGCGGAAGTGGTGCTGGTGGAAGGGCTGGTCCCGACCCGCAAGCATCAGTTCGCCAACGCGCTGAACTATGAAATCGCCAAAACCCTGAATGCGGAAATCGTTTTTGTGCTGTCATTGGGCAATGATTCTCCCGATCAGCTGAAAGAACGGATTGAACTGGCCCGTTCCAGCTTCGGCGGCAGCAAGAATAAAAACATCATCGGCGTTATCGTCAACAAGCTGAACGCGCCGGTGGACGAACAGGGCCGGACCCGTCCTGATTTGTCCGAAATATTCGACGACTCCAGCAAGGCCAGCGTCACCAATATCGATGTCAAGCAGCTGTTCGACAACAGTCCTTTACCGATACTGGGCGTCGTACCCTGGAGTTTTGAACTGATCGCCGTGCGCGCCATCGATATGGCCAAGCATCTGGGCGCCACCATTATCCATGAAGGCGACATCCAGACCCGCCGCGTCAAATCAGTAACGTTCTGCGCCCGCAGCCTGCCGAATATGCTGGAACATTTCCGTCCGGGTTCGCTGCTGGTGACCTCCGCCGACCGTCCCGATGTCCTGGTGGCGGCCTGTCTGGCGGCCATGAACGGTGTGGAACTGGGCGCCATCCTGCTGACCGGGGGCTATACAATCGATCCCACCATCAACAGCCTGTGCGAACGCGCATTCCAGACCGGCTTGCCGATGTTCAAGGTCAATACCAATACTTGGCAGACGTCCCTTAATCTGCAAAGCTTTAGCCTGGAAGTCCCCGCTGACGACCATAGCCGTGTGGAAAAAGTGGCTAACTACGTGGCCGGCCATATCGACAATACGTGGATAGAATCCCTGACCGCCAGCTCCGAACGCTCACGCCGCCTGTCACCGCCTGCTTTCCGCTATCAGCTTACCGAACTGGCCCGCGCGGCCGGCAAACGTATCGTGATGCCGGAAGGGGACGAACCCCGCACCATTAAAGCCGCAGCCATTTGTGCCGAACGCGGTATTGCTCACTGCGTGTTGCTGGGCAACCCGGATGAAATCCATCGCGTGGCCGCCGTGCAGGGCGTGGAACTGGGCAAGGGCATCGAAATCATCGATCCGGAAGTCGCCCGTGAGCGTTATGTGCCGCGTCTGGTTGAGCTGCGCAAGAGCAAAGGCATGACTGAAGTGGTAGCGCGCGAACAGTTGGAAGACAACGTTGTGCTGGGCACCCTGATGTTGGAACAGGGGGAAGTGGACGGGCTGGTTTCCGGCGCGGTCCATACCACCGCCAACACCATTCGTCCGCCGCTGCAGTTGATCAAGACCGCCCCGGGCAGTTCGCTGGTATCCTCGGTGTTCTTTATGCTGCTGCCGGAACAGGTTCTGGTTTACGGCGACTGCGCCATCAACCCGGATCCCACCGCGGAACAGCTGGCTGAAATCGCCATTCAGTCCGCCGACTCCGCCGCCGCTTTCGGTATCGAACCCCGCGTGGCGATGATTTCCTACTCCACCGGCACCTCCGGCGCCGGCAGCGATGTGGAAAAAGTGCGCGAAGCCACCCGTCTGGCCAAGGAAAAACGTCCTGATCTGGTGATCGACGGTCCGCTGCAGTACGATGCGGCCATTATGGCCGATGTGGCGCTGTCCAAGGCGCCGAATTCGCCGGTAGCCGGTAAAGCCACCGTGTTCATCTTCCCGGATTTGAACACCGGCAACACTACCTACAAAGCGGTTCAGCGTTCCGCTGACCTTATCTCCATCGGGCCGATGCTGCAAGGCATGCGCAAGCCGGTGAACGATCTGTCCCGCGGCGCCCTGGTGGACGATATCGTTTATACCGTCGCCCTGACCGCCATTCAGTCAAAACAGGCTGAAAGCAAGTAAACGCAGTTGCCATGACATGACGCCGGCGCAAGCCGGCTTTTTTTTTGCCGGGCGTTCCCTCAACAGGTTCGCTGCACGATCGGCGATCGCGGGCCTACCGCGCTGTGGGGCGCTCCGGCGGGCGGTAAAACCACGCCCGCTTCGACCCCATCAGCACGCTCTCCCTTTTACACGTTCGCTGCACGATCGGCGATCGCGGGCCTACCGCGCTGTGGGGCGCTCCGGCGGGCGGTAAAACCACGCCCGCTTCGACCCCATCAGCACGCTCTCCCTTTTACACGTTCGTTGCACGATCGGCGATCGCGGGCCTACCACGCTGTGGGGCGCTCCGGCAGGCGGTAAAACCACGCCCGCTTCGACCCCATCAGCACGCTCTCCCTTTAACACGTTCGCTGCACGATCGGCGATCGCGGGCCTTGCGTGCGGTGTCGGCGACGGTTATTGTTCGGCGGGCTTTTCCTGCGTCGGGGAAGGGGTGAGGGGCTTGCCGTGGCTTTGCTGGTTATTGCGGCTCATCCACAGGGAAAGGGCTTTGAGCGAGTCTGGGGTAAACTCATCGCAGCGGGCGGTGATCTCTTCCGGACGCAGCCATTTCACCGCTTCCACTTCCTCGGCCTGCAGGGCGAAAGGACCATGGGAAACGCAGCTGAACAGCGCGCCCCATACCCGGCAATGCTCGTTTTCAAAGTAGAATACGCCGTGCTCGGCAAAAGGAACGCCGGCGATGCCCAGCTCTTCCTCCGCTTCGCGGCGGGCCGATTCCAGCATATTCTCGCCGCTTTGCACCACGCCGCCGGCGGTGGCGTCAAGATAACCGGGGTAGAAATCCTTGGTCTCGGTACGGCGCTGCACCAGGATATTGCCGGCGCCGTCATGGACCACGATATAGCTGGCACGATGGCGCAGGCGTTCGGCGCGCATCTGCTGACGGCTGGCCTGGGCAATGACCTCATTCTCTTCGTTGACGATGTCAACCCATTCAATACCCGCAGCCTGACTCTGTTGCACCATCTTTCGAATCCCTTGTTATAAGACGCGGAAGAGCCGCGCACCTTTTGTAAAAATTTGAAAAAAAATCCTACCGAGATCCGTCATAAATTAGTGGTTAATCGCGACTTGCGCAATAGTTTCGCTCGTTTCCAATGAAACTACCCGCAAAGTGCCGTTTTCCAGCAGGCCGTAGCTGGGGGGAAAACCGCCCTTGGGCAAACTCACCGACCCGGGATTAAAGCAGATTATCCCTTCGGCTTCTGCGGCCTGGGGAATATGGGTATGGCCGTAGGCCAGTACATCGCCCTGGCGCATCGGCGGACGGGCGTCGGGATTATACAAATGGCCATGGGTTAAAAACAGCCGGGTCCGCTCCAGCAACACCTGCTGCCATGGAGCGGTAATGGGGAAGTTCAGCAGCATCTGGTCGACTTCGCTGTCGCAATTGCCGCGGACCGCGATAATCCGGTCAGAGTAATTATTTAACAGGGCAGCCACATCCGCCGGGCGATACTCTTCCGGCAGCGCGTTGCGCGGGCCGTGATAAAGCAGATCCCCCAGCAGTATCAGCCAATCGGCCCGGCTGGCGTCATAGGCAGCCAGCATTTGCCTGGCGCCGGTCAGGGAACCGTGTATATCGGCGGCGAACAGCAGTTTCATTTACCTCTCCTCACGCTTGATGACAGGACAAGACAGTTATTATGGCCTAGCTTAACAAACTTCTCGGACCGGGTAACGATTCGGTTGTGAATGCCTTTAGGATGCGTTCCAGAGATATTTGTTTTAGAGTGTCTAGCGTTGATGTCAATACACGGCGACAAGGAGGAAATATGATTGACCTGTATTACGCCCCTACCCTAACGGCCATAAAATCACCCTTTTTAGAAGAAACCGGCCTGCCTTATCAGATTCACCCCATCAATATCTCGGCAAATGAACAGTTTTCCCCGGCATTTCTCGCCATATCCCCAACAACAAGATTCCGGCCATTGTGGACCGTGATCCGCCGACGGCGGCGAGCCGCTGAGCCTGTTTGAATCCGGCGCCATTTTGCTTTATCTGGCGGAAAAAAGCGGCTTATTGCTGTCAAAGGATCTTCGGGAGCGGCAATCCACTCTGCAGTGGCTGTTCTGGCAAGCGGCGGGATTCGGTCCGATGCTGGGGCAAAACCACCATTTCAATCACTTCGCCCCCAAGCCGGTGCCCTATGCCATTGAACGTTACCAGGTGGAAACCGCGCGGCTGTATGGTGTTCTCAACCGGCAGTTGCAGCAACATCCCTACCTCGCCGGCGAGCACTACAGCATAGCCGATATCGCCACCTATCCCTGGGCGGCGTCCCATCAGCGTCAGCGCATCGATCTGGCGGACTATCCTGCGGTGCGCCGCTGGTTCGACCTTATCAAATCCCGCCCCGCGGTGGAACGGGCGTACCGGCTGGCAACCAGATAAAACATCTCCCTCGCGTTTCGTCCCCTGCCGGAACGCGTCATTTACCTGATCGGCGGTCGCTTTTTCCCGCCGGGGGGTAGCTAAATTCTCAATTAGCGGTGACGAAGCACTCATTTCTGCCGCAATATGTCCTATGATTGAACCATAACGGTATGGCAGAACCGGTGCGACAGGGGAGCGAAGATGAAGATATTGGTTACCGGAGGAACCGGATTGATCGGGCGGCATCTGATAGTCAGACTGCTGGCGTTATCACATCGGATTACGGTGTTGACCCGCGATGCGCCCCGCGCCCATCAAAAACTGGGCTCGCATATTACCACGCTTACTTCCCTTACGTCCTGCGGCAACCTGGATGAATTCGATGCGGTTATCAATCTGGCCGGCGAGTCCATTGCGGAAAAACGCTGGACCCCGGAACAAAAGGACCTGCTGTGCCGCAGCCGCTGGGATATTACCGAGCGGCTCAGCCAGTTGATAAACCAAAGCGATAATCCGCCCTCG
Source organism: Sodalis ligni (assembly GCF_016865525.2). Classification (NCBI taxonomy): domain Bacteria; kingdom Pseudomonadati; phylum Pseudomonadota; class Gammaproteobacteria; order Enterobacterales; family Bruguierivoracaceae; genus Sodalis; species Sodalis ligni. Next base: position 4,142,681 of record NZ_CP075169.1, read on the forward strand.
GTCTTTATCTCCGGGTCCGCCGCCGGCTTTTACGGCAATCAGGATCAAATACTGGTCACCGAAGACGAGCCGCCGGCGGATGAGTTCTCCCATACCCTGTGCGAACGCTGGGAGGCCCTGGCGCTGGCGGCGCAAAGCGACAAAACCCGGGTGTGCCTGTCGCGCACCGGCGTGGTGCTGGCTCATGACGGCGGCATGCTGAGCAAACTGTTGCCGCTGTTTAAAATGGGGCTGGGGGGGCCGGTGGGCGACGGACGCCAATTTTTATCCTGGATTCATATCGAGGATATGGTCAATGCCCTGCTGTTTTTGCTCACCACGGATAATCTGCGGGGTCCGTTTAACCTGGTATCCCCCTATCCGGTGCATAACGAACAGTTTGCCGCGACGCTTGGCGAGGTATTGCACCGGCCTGCGGTGATGCGCGCGCCGGCGAGAGCGGTGAAACTGCTGCTGGGAGAAGGCGCGACCCTGGTACTGGGGGGACAGCGCGCCGTGCCTAAACGCTTGGAGCAGGCCGGGTTTGTCTTCCGCTACAGCGAGCTGCGCGCCGCCCTCGAAGAGATCGTCGCCTCGGCGGCCTAGCCGCGCCGCCGGGACGTTATTTCAGCGCGCCGGAAAGGAACTGCTGCAGGCGCGGGCTTTTCGGATTACCGAACACCTCGGCCGGCGGCCCCTCCTCTTCGATAACCCCCTGATGCAGGAAAATCACGTGACTGGAGACGTGCCGGGCAAATTCCATTTCATGAGTCACCACCACCATGGTTTTACCCTCCTCCGCCAGTTTTTGCATGATACGCAGGACTTCCCCCACCAGTTCGGGATCGAGCGCGGACGTCGGTTCGTCAAACAGCAGTACATCGGGCTCCATCGCCAGCGCGCGGGCAATGGAAACCCGCTGCTGCTGTCCGCCGGAGAGATTGATGGGATATTTCGCCCGGGCGCGCTCGTCTATACCCACTTTATCCAGGTAGCGGACCGCCCGGTCATGGGCTTCCCGTTTGCTCAGGCCCAGCACCTGCACCGGCGCTTCCATGACATTTTCCAGCACCGTCATGTGGCTCCACAGGTTGAAATGCTGAAACACCATGGTCAGGCGGGTACGCAGCAGCTGCAGCTGCTTTTTATCGAAAACCTTGAGCTGGCCGTCATGGTCGCGCACCATGTGGATATCGACGTTATTGACGCTGATAGACCCTTCGCTGGGCTTTTCCAGGAAATTGATACAGCGTAAAAACGTGCTTTTACCGGATCCGGAGGATCCGATAATGCTGATGACATCCCCTGCCCGCGCTTCCAGGGAAACCCCCTTGAGGACTTCCTGATCCCCATAGCGCTTGTGCAATTCTTGAATCAATAACTTAGTGTCTTGCATATCGTTACCCATAGTCAGCGCCTTAGGGATTATTGCGGCTTAACGTGTCGCAGCCAGCGTTTTTCCGCCTGTTTGAACAACCCGATCAGCACGAAAGAGATCATCAAATATATCACCGCCGCAATGCCGAACGCATAAAACGGTTGGTAAGTCGCCGCATTGATATCCCGGGCGATTTTCAGCACGTCGGGCACGGTGGCGGTAAACGCCAGCGCCGTGGAATGGAGCATCAGGATCACTTCATTGCTGTACGCCGGAATGGCCGAACGCAGGGCCGAAGGCAGAATGATGCAGCGATAGAGCTTGAACCAGGTAAAGCCATAGGCCCGGGCCGCCTCGATTTCGCCGCTGGGCACGCCGCGGATAAATCCGGCGAAAATTTCCGTGGTATAGGCGCAGGTATTGAGGGTCAAGGCCAGGACGGTACAGTTCAGGCCGCTGCGAAAAAACGTATTGAGGAACTCCGTGCCGCGGATAAAGTCCAGACTGTACATGCCGGAGTAGAACACCAGCAACTGTACATAAAGCGGCGTACCGCGAAAGATATAGGTAAACAGCCAAACCGGAAACCGGAGCCACGGCAGCGGCGATACCCGCGCGACCGCCAGAAAACCGCCAGTATCCCCCATGACCACCGAAGAAACCAGTAGCCAAAGGGTAATGGCCAGACCGGTGAAACGATAGCCGTCGCTCCACAATAATGCATGGCCGTATTGTTGAAGAATCTCAATCATAGTTCGGCCTTTTTAACACCGTGGGAGTAGCGGCGCGTCAGCCACAGCAAAACCCCGTTAGACAACGTGGTAAATATCAGATACACCACGCCGGCCACAATGGCGAAATAGAACGGATGGAAAGTGCCTTTACCGGCCAGCTGGGTGGTTTTCACCACGTCTTCCAGGCCCAGCAGGGACACCAGGGCGGTGGCTTTGAGGATAACCTGCCAGTTGTTACCGATGCCGGGCAAGGCAAAACGCATCATGGCGGGAAACATGATGCGGCGGAAAATTTGCCGGCTGGACATGCCGAAGGCCGTAGCCGCTTCGATTTGCCCTCTTGGCACCGCCATGAAGGCGCCCCGGAAGGTTTCGGTGAAATAGGCACCGTAAATGAAGCCCAGGGTAATGATGCCCGCCGACATGGGATCGATATCGATCTGATCCATGCCCACAGCCTCGGTCACGCTGTTGAGGGCGATTTGCAGGCCGTAGAAAATCAGCAGCATCAGCACCAGATCGGGCACGCCGCGGATAAGCGTGGTATAGCCTTCAAAGATGCCCGCCAGCACACGGCTTTGGGATAGCTTTGCCCCCGCGCCGAAAAGACCGATAACCACCGAGAGCAAAACGGAGCTTATCGCCAGTTCGAGGGTGACCAGGGCACCGTTAAAAATAAGTTGTGCGTAGCCATAAAACATCGATCATATCCTGTCCTGGCGGAGGATAAAAACAGATATGCCCGCAGCGCTGGCGGGCATACCGCGTATGACAGGATTAACCGCCGTAAACGTCGAAATCAAAGTATTTCTTGGCAAACTTGTCGTATGTGCCGTCTTTGCGCATATCGGCAAAAGCTTTATTCAACGCGGCTTTCAGATCCGTTTCATCTTTACGCAAGCCCATACCGGTACCCACGCCAAAGAATTTATCGTCTTTCACCGACGGACCGGCAAAAACATAGCCTTTGCCCGCGGGCTGTTTCAAGAAGCCTTCGCTAGCGGCCACTTCATCCTGGAACGCCACATCGATACGGCCGGCGGCGAGATCGGCATAAATCAGATCCTGGTTCGCGTAGGCCACCACATCGATACCTTTGGGCTGCCAGTTGGCGTTGGCGTACGCTTCCTGGGTCGAACCCTGCAATACGCCCACGCGTTTACCCTTCAGGGAATCCAGCGTCGGGGTGATATTGGTGCCGGCTTTGGCAATCAGGCGCGCATCGGCGGCATACAGTTTGTCAGTAAAATCAATTTCCTGCTGGCGTTTTTCGGTAATGGACAAAGAGGAGATGATGGCATCGATTTTTTTGGCTTTCAAGGAGGGAATCAAGGCATCGAAATCACTTTCCACAAAGGTGCACTTTGTTTGGATACGCTTACAAAGTTCTTTCGCCAAATCGATATCGAACCCCACCAGCTGACCGCTGGAATCCTTGGATTCAAACGGGGCATAGGTGGGATCGGTGCCTATCTTGATGCTTTTTGGTACCGCCGCGAAAACGCTTCCGGCGCAAGCCATTGCCAATATAAGAGGAAGAACTTTAACCAGCTTATTCATACATTACCCTCTGAATTTTTTAATTAGATAGACCCTGTGATGTTTTCAGGCTTTTCCAGGCTTTTCAGGCTGATTAACTGCACTTTCCGTGCCATTTTAATCATCGGCGCCGCCGCCCTAGACAGGGCGGCGTAAAGAGACCTTCCGTCTCCTTTTCGACGGCATCCTGACCGGGAATAGCGCAAGCCGGTTCCGGATTGCCTAAAAAGACATCACACTTTGCACCATGATTATACACAGCATGATCATTATTGGTGCAATGTTATAAGAACGCGCCATCAGGCAGCGTCCGCGGCAAAAGCCAAGGCCGTAAAATGGAACCGTCGGCCAGCTGGCGCGGCGGTTCAGGAGCCCTGCCAGCGGGCAAACAGGTCGTGGGGAAGCTCAATGTCAAATTGATCCAGCACCCGGTTAACCGTTTGATCGATAATATCCTGCAGGGAAGAGGGTCGGTGATAGAACGCCGGCACCGGCGGCATGATTACCGCCCCCATTTCCGCCGCGGCGGTCATTAAGCGCAGGTGGCCCAGATGCAAAGGCGTTTCGCGCACGCAGAGCACCAGGGTGCGGCGTTCTTTTAATACGACGTCCGCCGCCCTGGACAACAGGCCGTCGGTGTAGCTGTTGACAATGGCGGACAGGGTTTTCATCGAGCAGGGCAGAACCGCCATGCCGGCGGTTTTAAACGAACCGGAACTGATACTGGCGGCGATATCGCGGCTGTCGTGCACCTCGTCAGCCAAGGCCTGCAGATCGCGCACGCTATAATCGGTTTCCAGCGCCAAAGTCTGGCGCGCGGCGTTGCTCAGCACCAGATGGGTCTCGACACCCTCAATCGATTTCAGCACTTGCAGCAGCCGTACGCCATAGATTGCCCCGCTGGCCCCGGTAAGGCCCACAATCAGTCGTTTTTTCGTCATACCGGAAGTTGTCCCCATGGCGTGTGCCCTAAATAAAAACACCCGGAGCGTTTAACCGCCCGGGTGCGTGAAATTTTGCCCTCTCCGGCGGCACGGTATGCCGCATGGTAGGGCAGTCTTTAAGCCAATGCACCGGGAAGGCGTGGATCAACCTTCGTTATACATTTCCAGATTTTCCACTTCATTCTGCATCCGGACCGCTTTGGCGTCATCATTACGCAAGGATTCCAGATAGTCCAGATAGCGCTGATCCACATCCTTGGTGACGTAAATGCCGTTGAACACCGAGGATTCAAACTGCGCAATATCCGGGTTATCCTCGCGCACCGCCTGTTCCAGGTCGCTAAGATCCTGGAATATCAACGCATCGGCGCCAATCAGCGTGCGGATTTCATCCACCTCGCGGCCGTGGGCAATCAGTTCGGTGGCGCTGGGCATATCGATGCCGTAGACATTGGGAAAACGGATTTCCGGCGCGGCGGAGGCCAGATAGACGTTACGGGCCCCAGCCTCCCGCGCCATTTCCACGATTTGCTCGGAGGTGGTGCCCCGGACGATGGAGTCATCCACCAGCAGCACATTCTTATCGCGGAACTCGGCGCGATTGGCATTGAGTTTGCGGCGCACCGATTTGCGGCGAACCTGCTGGCCCGGCATGATAAACGTCCGGCCGACATAGCGGTTTTTCACAAACCCCTGACGATAGGGCAGATTCAGGATGCGGGCGATTTCAAGGGCGATATCGCAAGACGTTTCCGGAATCGGGATCACCACGTCGATATCCAGATCTTCCCATTCGCGGGCGATTTTCTCACCCAGTTTCTGGCCCATGCGCACCCGCGCGCTATAAACGGACACTTTATCGATAAAAGAATCCGGGCGGGCGAAATAGACATATTCAAACAGGCAGGGATGGTTCTGCGGGTTTTCAGCGCACTGGCGGGTAAACAGCTGGCCTTTTTCGGTGATGTACACCGCTTCGCCAGGAGCCACGTCGCGCAGGAATTCAAAACCCAGGGTATCCAGCGCCACGCTTTCCGACGCCACCATATATTCGTTGCGTCCGTCGGCCAGGGTGCGTTTGCCGATCACCAGCGGACTGATGCCGTTGGGATCGCGGAACGCCACCAGCCCGTGGCCGATGATCATTCCCACCACGGCATACGCGCCGCGGATCTGCTGATGGGTCGCGGCCACGGCGGCAAAGATATTGTCCGCTTCCAGGGGATAATCCGGAAACCGGTCCAATTCGCTGGCGAAAATGTTCAGCAGAATTTCCGAATCGGACGTGGTATTGATATGCCGGCGCCCTTTATCGAACAGCTTGGTACGCAGCTCATGGGCATTGGTCAGGTTGCCGTTGTGGGCCAGGGTGATGCCGAACGGGGAATTGACATAAAAGGGCTGGGCTTCGGAAGCGCTGGAACTGCCGGCCGTGGGATAACGGACATGGCCGATGCCCATGTTGCCTTGCAGCCGTTGCATATGCCGGGCTTCAAAGACGTCTTTCACCAGGCCGTTGGCTTTGCGCAAACGAAAGCAGTTCAATGCATCGATGGTGACGATGCCCGCGGCGTCCTGCCCACGATGCTGAAGCACCGTTAACGCGTCATAAATCGACTGGTTGACCGGCATAAAACCGGCGATACCGACAATACCGCACATGTAGTCATTTCCTCATCAGCGTTACCGGAGCGATTAATGCTTCGGTAAAAAACTCGACGTGCTTGCCAGATAGTCAAAAAACCATCTGATGATACCGCTGAACTGCGGTATCAGCTCCGACTGATGCCAGTCAGCGCTTTGGGCAAAGCCGGTGAAGGTGTCCAGAAAGAACAGGATCGCCGCGACGATCAAGATGCCCCTGAGTGCGCCGAAACACACCCCCAGCACCCGGTCAGTGCCGGATAACCCGGTCCGCTCCACCAAAGAGCCAATCACGTAATTGACGATTGCCCCGACTATCAGGGTCGCCACGAACAACAGGGCAATCGCGATACCGTTGCGAACAAGCTGATCTTCAAAGCGGGTAAAATAGACTGCGAGATATACATAATAGTGGCTGGCGACAAAAAGCACATCCCCAGGTTATTAACGATAACGCTTCCCGGATAAACCCGCGAATCAGGCTTACCAAGGCTGAAAAGGCAATGATGCCGATGATGACATAATCAACCCAAGTCATGCGTACATCCCATGATAATCCGCCCCGACAACTGGTTCGCGGCGAATTCTATCAGAAAACGAAAACGTTTGCGCACCGGAATTCCGTCCTGTCATTAAATAAATAACGGCGATTAAAAAAAGCCGCCCGCCGCAGGAAGATAGAGCGGAACGGTGAAAAAGCCGGCATTTTTGCTCCGCTCCTCCCACGGTTAACGTACCTGATAGGCACGCAGCTGGCCGCTCAGGCCGCTTAGCTGATTCATTTCCGGCAGCGCGCCCTGCAGCTTATCCTTTGAGGCGTCCGGTCCGACAAAGATCCGGGTAATCTGGCCCGCCACCGGTTGGGACGGCACGGTATAGACCCGATAACCCGACAGCCTCAGCTTGGCGGTGATTTCAGTCACCTTGGCGGCGTTTTTCAACGCCCCCAGCTGTACCACCCAGGCCTGGCCCTTCGGCGCCTGTTCGGTGGTTTGCTGTGCTTCGGGCTTCGGCGCCGGCGCGGCGGGTTTCGGTGCCGCGGCCACGGGCCTGGGCGCCGTATCCTCCGCGGAGGGCGCCGGCTTGCTTTCCGGTCTGGCGATTGGTTTCGCCGGCGCCGTTTGAGCCGCCGGGGACGACGGTCTGTTTTCCGGCTTCACCGCCGGCTTGGCCTGCGCCGGACGGGGCGCCGGTTTCACCTGCTCCTGACGCGCGGCGGGCGCATCGGGCTTTGGCACCACAATGGCGGGTTGTTCAGGGGCATCGGGGACCGGCGTCGCCGACTGCGACTCCCCTGCCGGGGCGTTGTTAGCCTGCTCCACGGCAGCCCCCGCCCCTTCCGGCGGCTGGCTGGGCAACGCCTGGTTGGCCTGGGGAGACACCTCGGTTTCATCGGTATCCCCCGGTTTGGGCACCAGGGGGATGGCGGCGAATTCATCCTGATAATGCTTCTTTTTGCCGTCCAGCAGGCCCGGCAGCACTATAACTCCCAGCGCGACGATGATAATGGTGCCCACCAGGCGGTTTTGAAATTTACTCGCCACGTTGTTTCTCCGCGTTAACCACCGCCAGGACCGGCGCAACGGTATGAAACGACCCGAACACCAGTATGCAATCCGCCGGATCGGCGTCCTGCAGCGCCTGGCGCCAGGCATCGACCACGTCGTCGAACCGGCGCGCCCTGTCCAGATGGGCCGCTACCTGAGCCGCGCTGGCGCCGCGCGGCCCGTCCAGGCCGGCGCAGTACCATTCGTCCACCTGTCCGCGCAGGCAGTCCAGGGTAGCGGGAATATCCTTGTCGGCCAGCATGCCCACCACCGCCCGGACTTTACCCGCTACCGCCAGCTGCGAGAGCTGGGCGGACAAATAGCCGGCGGCATGGGGATTATGCGCCACGTCGAGGATACATAAAGGATGCCGCCGCACAATCTGGAAACGGCCCGGCAGGGACGCCGTCTCGAGTCCATGGCGGATGGCCGCCTCGTCGTACTTGAGAGACGAACGCCGCAGGGCGGCCAGGGCGGTGGCGGCATTGGCCAGCGGAATCGCCGGCAGCGGCAGGCCGGTGTATGAAACTTCTTCGTCACGCCAGCACCAGCTGTCCTCATTCCGTTCATACCACCAGTCGCGATCGCGGCAGTACAGCTTCGCCCCCACGGTTTGTCCGTAGAGGTCGATAGAGGACGGACGGTCCGGCTCACCGATTACCGCCGGTTTGCCGCCGCGCAGGATGCCGGCCTTTTCCCGGCCGATGCTTTCGCGATCCGGTCCCAATAATTCAGTGTGGTCAAGACCGATGCTGGTGATGACCGACACATCCGCATCGACGATATTGGTAGCGTCCAGGCGTCCGCCCAGCCCGACCTCGAGGATAACCACGTCCAGACGCGCCTGTTTAAACAGCCACAGGGCCGCCAGGGTGCCGAATTCGAAATAGCTGAGGGAGATGTCGCCGCGGCCTGACTCAATAGCCGCCATGGCCTCGCTGTGCCGCGCTTCGGGCAATTCTTCGCCGCGGATACGCACCCGTTCGGCATAATGCAGCATATGGGGCGAGCTGTAGACGCCGACGCTATAGCCCGCGGCCTGCAAAATCGTTTCCAGGAGACGGCAGGTGGTGCCTTTGCCGTTGGTGCCCGCCACGGTGAAAACCCACCGCGCGGGCCGCAGCAACTGCAGGCGGGCGGCCGCCGATCCTACCCGTTCCAGGCCCAGATCGATGGTTTTGGCATGCAGGCGCTCAAGGTAATAAAGCCACGCGGCCAGCGGCGACGTGGCTTGAGGAGTAAGAAGCTTTTCCATACGTCCCGTTCATTGACTGTACTTATTTACTAAAAAGCCCCGGACCGATTGCAGCGGCGGGCTGAGTCTCGGTTATACCCCGTCCTGATGCTCCTCGGGAATGAATTCTTGTCGCGGTTCCGGCATATGGGTGGCTTCCGGCTGGGGCCGGTGGGTAAATTTGGCCAGCAGACCGGCCAGTTTCAGGCGCAGCTCCGGCCGGCGCACGATCATGTCGATAGCCCCTTTTTCCAGCAGGAACTCGCTGCGCTGGAAACCGGCCGGCAATTTTTCCCGTACCGTCTGCTCTATCACCCGCGGACCGGCGAAGCCTATCAGCGCTTTCGGTTCGGCGACGTTCAGATCGCCGAGCATGGCCAGGCTTGCCGAAACGCCGCCCATGGTGGGATCGGTCATCACGGAAATATAGGGTAAACGCCGGGCCCGCAGTTTTGCCAGGGCGGCGCTGGTCTTCGCCATTTGCATCAGCGACAGCAGCGCTTCCTGCATGCGGGCGCCGCCGCTGGCGGAAAAACAGATCAGCGGACATTCGTCTTCCAGCGCCTGCTCCACCGCCCGGACGAAACGCGCGCCCACCACTGACGACATGGAGCCGCCGATAAAGGCGAATTCAAACGACGCGGCCACCACCGGCATACCGTATAACGAGCCTTTCATGACCACCAGGGCGTCTTTTTCGTTGGTGGCCTTCTGGGCCGCCGCCAGGCGATCCTTGTATTTTTTCGAATCTTTGAATTTGAGAATGTCCCGCGGTTCGAGCTCGCTGCCCAGCTCCACTTCGCTGCCTTTATCCAGGAAGGAGAGCAAACGCGCGCGCGCGGTCATACGCATATGGTGATCGCATTTGGGACAAACCTCCAGGTTGCGCTCAAGCTCCGCACGATATAAAACCTGGCCGCAGCTATCGCATTTCGTCCAGACGCCTTCAGGGATATTCGCCCTGCGCGCCGGGGTGATAGTGCTCTTATTGAGAATTCGTTCAATCCAGCTCATCGATAACCTTTCTGTCTGAACCTGGCAAGCGCCAGTCCGCTATTCATAGTAAGACCACTGAGCGGGCATAACATTCGCCGCCATCTTCCGCAGGGGAAAGGAATGGTCTTTGAAAATGTTGCCCATTAAACCATAACCGCCAACGAGTTGGGATAGAAAACTCTGCCCGATGCGTATAATTCACGCCTAACGCAGCGGTAAAAAGCGCATTATCCTCGCCGTGCGGCCCGCCGGTGCCGCCACACTTCTATCAGACCGGGCAATACGGACAGTACGATAATGGCCACAATCAGTAAATTAAGATTACTCTGCACCACCGGCAAATCGCCGAACAGATAGCCGGCATAGGTGAACAGGGCAACCCATAACACGCCGCCGGCAATGTTGAACAGGGCGAAATGACGATATGACATATGTCCCATGCCGGCCACAAACGGCGCGAAGGTGCGGACGATTGGCACAAAACGGGCCAGGATAATGGTTTTGCCGCCGTGGCGGGCATAAAACCCGTGGGTTTTATCCAGATAGCTGCGGCGGAAAATCCTGGAATCGGGACGGCTGAACAGCTTTTCGCCGAACAGCCGTCCGATGGTGTAGTTGATCGCATCCCCCAGCACCGCCGCACAGGCCATCAACAGCGCCATCAGATGCACATCCAGGCTGTTGGACGGCAAGGCGGCCAGCGCGCCGGCGACGAACAACAGCGAGTCTCCCGGTAAAAAAGGCGTCACCACCAGGCCGGTTTCGCAAAACAGAATCAAAAACAGGATGGCATAAATCCAGATGCCGTACTGCGCCACCAACTCCGCCAAATGAACGTCAATATGCAAGATAAAATCTACGACAAAATGGATCAATTCCATATATAACCGTCCCCGGACGCGAAAAAGGTATCAATAAAATGTTATTCCGCCAAAAACAACGGTCCCAAGGCCGGCACGGGCAAAGCAAAGCTCGCCGGATAATCCACCGCCACCAAATATAAGCCTTCCGCTTTGGCGGTAGCCGCCGCCAGGGTTCTGTCGCGGGCCGCCAGCAGCTCTTCAATCCAGCCCTCCCCCTGGCGCCCGCACCCCACTTCCATTAGGCTGCCTACAATATTACGAACCATATGATGCACGAAAGCATTCGCTTTAATATCCACCACCACATAAGCGCCCTGACGGGTGACCGTTAAATGTTTAACATTGCGCCACGGGGTGCGGGATTGGCACTGCATTGCGCGAAATGACGTGAAATCATGCTCTCCCAGCAGGCAGCGCCCGGCCCGTTCCATTTTATGTTCATCCAGCTGATGATAAAAATGCGTCACGCCGCGGGACAATATGGCCGGGCGATAAGGATGATTATAAATAATATAGCGATAACGGCGGGCCGTGGCGCTAAAACGCGCGTGAAATTCCGCCGCCACGCCGGACACCCAGCGCACCGCCACGTCCGCCGGCAAATTGGCGTTCACTCCCAGGGTCCAGGCGGCATCCTCGCGACGGGCGCGGGTTTCAAAATGCACCACCTGGCCGGTGGCGTGCACGCCGGCATCGGTGCGACCGGCGCAAAACACCGTCACCGGTTCGTCCGCCACCTTGGACAAGGCCTGTTCCAGGCAAGCCTGGATGCTGACCACCTCCTGCTGCCGTTGCCAGCCGTAAAAACGGCTGCCGTCGTACTCAATGCCCAGCGCGATTTTCATCGGCGCCGAGGCGAATCCCGATACCGCCTGCGACATTAATTCAAATACTCCGTTACCAGAAGCTCCGCGGTGAGCAACGCCATCAGCGCGCCGCCGAAGCGGACATTATCCGCCACCGACCAGAATTGCAGCAAATCCGGCATACCGTAATCGTTGCGCAAACAGCCGATGCTCAGTTGCACCTGTCCGGACGCATCCTCCACCTGGGTAGGGTAATCCTGCTCTTCGCTGACGCTCAGATGTTCACCGCTGTCCAGCAAATCGCGAGCCTCCCCCGCCCCCATGGGACGCTGGGTTTCCATATGCACGATTTGCGCGTGGCCGTAAAACACCGGGGCCTGGACCGTACCCACTGAAATGGGCAGCCCTTCGTCCAGCCATATCTTGCGGACCTCGTCCACCAGGCGGCGCTCGGTTTGCACGCTGCCTTCTTCATCCGGCAACAGCGGCAGCAGATTAAAGGCCAGCTGCCGGCTGAAAAATCCCGGTTCGGTGGGCAGCCCGTTCAGTAAACGCGCGCTCTGCCCAGCCAGGGCATCCACCGCCGATTTGCCCTGCCCGGACACCGACAGCAGGTTTACCACATTCAGACGCGCTAACCCGGCCTGTTCGGTCAAGGGCTTGATGGCCAGCAACAGCTGACTGGTCAAACTGTCCGCCACCGCCACCAGGTTGCGGTTGCGATAGTCCGCCAGCACCTGGTCGTTCACGCCGGGCACCACCAGCGGCACATCCGGCTCAAGGGCATACAGGCCGCTGCTGTCGATAACCAGGCAGCCCGCCGCCGCGGCCTGATCGGCATAGCTTGCGCTGGCGGCGCTGCCGGCGATAAAAAACGCCAGCTGCGCCTGCGACCAGTCGAACTGCGCGGCATCTCCCACCAAATAGCTTTTGCCGTCATAACGCAGCGTCTCGCCGGCGCTTCGCTCACTGGACAATAAATAGAGTTCCCCTACCGGAAACTGCCGTTCCTGCAATAATTCCAGCAACGCAGTACCCACTGCGCCCGTCGCACCCAGTAGGGCGATATTCCAGCCGTCAGACATGATGTTCTCCAGAAAGGTTAAGAATCCGCGGGGACGGCGTTAAAACCGAGATCCCGTAACAGACCGATACTGACGGGGTCATCGCTTTCCACCCGCAGCGACGACCACTCGCGGCGCTCCTGATACTGCCGGCGCAGCCGATCGAATTCTCCCGGCACGGCCGCTTGGCGCCGCAGCGGCGCGTCATCGCGGCGCACATCATACACCAGATGCGCCAGCCGCCTTAGCATCCCTTCGTCCACGGGCCCGTGTATCCGCACCCGTTCAACCGCCGGAGCCGGCAGCAGCCGCTCCAGCGGGGCATGCATCGGCGTGCCGAGAAATTGGCTGTAAGCCTCGTAAACCTGGGTGGTGCCGCGCGCTTTGCCTTCCAGAGAGTAGCCGGCGATATGGGGCGTGCCGATATCCACCCGGCCAAGCAGCGGCAGAGACAGCGCCGGCTCCGGTTCCCAGACATCCAGGATAACGCTCAGCTTCTTGCCCCGTTCCAGGGCGGCCAGCAGGGCGGCATTATCCACCACCCCGCCGCGGCAGGCATTAACCAGGATCCGTCCGTCCGGCAGGGCCGCCAGCAGCTCATCGTCCACCTGATGCCAGGTCTGATAGGGCCCGGAACGGTTCAGCGGCGTGTGGAAGGTCAGCACATCCGCTTGCGCCACCAGTTTTTCCAGCGGGTAAAACGGACCGGCGGCGCCGCTGGCGGCCAGGGGCGGGTCGCACACCAGGGTACGTACGCCCAGTGACATTAAACGACGGTTCAACCGGCCGCCGACATTGCCCGCCCCGATAATGCCGATGGTTTTATCCTTCAGGGCAAATCCGTCCCGCTCCGCCAGCCACAGCAGCGAGGAAAAAACGTACTCAACCACCGCCACCGCGTTACAGCCCGGCGCCGCGGAAAAGCCGATGCCGGCGCCGGTAAGCCACTCCTCGTCCACATGATCGGTGCCCGCGGTGGCGGTGCCGACAAATTTCACCCCGCTGCCCTGCAGCAGGCCGGCGTTCACCGGCGTAACGGAGCGCACCATCAGCGCGTCGGCCTCCCGCAGCTCCTCGGCGGTGATGTGACGCCCGGCAACCGGCCGCACCTCCCCTAACCGGCTGAACAGCTCTTGGGCGTAAGGCATGTTTTCGTCCACCAGGATTTCCACATCGGGCTCCGTCAGCCATGAACAGGCTGTCATTGAATATAAAAAAGGAGAATATTCTGCCACTGAAAGCCATGGAAACCCAATGCTAACATGCAAAATTTCAGCACAACCTGTTACCGAGAGCGCTGCATGAAGCGGTTTTTTTTTCGACGCCGCACCCATTAACAGCAGAAAATGCCTTCCTGACGCTTGCTGCTACCCTATAATTGTGCGACTTGTTATTATTCGCCGCACTATTTTCAGACGCCCGCCGATATGACCGGGTTGAATGGCAGCAACCCTCTCTACGAAAGGATGAGTCATATGCAACCTCTACAAGGTCCCGGCAACCCGGTCCCGGGGGAACAGCCACAGGGTCGGATGGGCGCTCCGTCTGTTGTGCGGGACGCTGACAGCCCGCTCAGCACCGCGCAACGCACCGCGCTTGAACGGCTGATAGTCAAAATCATGGCGCTGAGCAGCAGCAAGTCGCCCGAAATCTGGGCCGCTCTACGCCATCAGCTGAATATATCCGGCGAGGGAGAACTGACCTCAGGTCAATTCCTGCCCGCGGAACAATTGCTGCAAGGGCGTCTCGATCAGGCGCAGCAGACCCATGCCGGCCGGCAGTTGATGCAACAGTTAACCGACCTGCTGCCACAGGGCAACAACCGCCAGGCGGTGAGCGATTATATCCGGCGGGAGTTCGGCCATACCGTCCTGAGCCAGCTGGATCCCGAACAGCTGCAGCAGGTAGTGGAACTGTTGCAACAGGGCCGGCTGGACATTCCCAAACCGCAGCAGGCCGCCATCTCGGACCGGACTCTGCTGCCCGCCGAGCACAGTGCTTTGAATCAGCAAGTCATCCGGCTGGCGGCGGTAACCGGCGAATCGCCGACGGATACCTGGCAGAGCCTGATGACCATGATGGGGTTGAAGGCCGGCGATCCTATTCCGGCTCGCCATTTTCCCCTGCTGATGCAGTTTGTCCAGGGCCATGTGACACTGTCACAACAAGCCTCACCCACCCTGGCAACGGTACAGGCCACCCTGAAACAGCCCACCAGCAACGATGAGCAGCAGGCGATTGAAGCCTACTGCCTGCAGCATTTCAACGCCACCGCGCAAAGCGTGCTGACGCCCGCCCAGGTCAGCGCGGTGATGCAGTTCCTGTTTATCTACCGCCTGTCGCGTACCCAAAGCCAACACCAAACCACCGACGGTCGCCTGCTGCAACCGGCCATGAATCCCCTGATCGCCACCGAACCAAGGGAACACACCGTGGGTATCGCCAAAAGCCGCTGGGCGGTGGTGCTGGCGCTGCTGGCGGTATTAGTGCTGATTTGGCTGCTGATTTAGCGCCGGGCGATTGTTCCTGCCATAACAAAAAACCACCTTCGACCGGTGACGGTATCCAGGTGGTTTAGGTTTGATGCCGGTGGAGGAAAGCCGACCGGTTTATTGATATTTACGCATCACCAATGTGGCGTTAGTGCCGCCAAAACCAAAGCTGTTGGTCATCACGGTGGTCAATCGGCGTTCGGTGGGCTCGGTGATAAGATTCATGCCTTCCGCCTGGGGATCCAGCTCCTCGATATTAATGCTCGGCGCAATAAAATTATGCTCCAGCATCAGCAGGGTAAAAATGGTTTCATGCACCCCCGCCGCCCCCAGCGAATGACCGGTCATGGCTTTGGTGGATGAAAACGCCGGCTGGTTGCTGCCGAAGGTTTCGCGAATGGCCCACAGCTCTTTCACATCCCCTACCGGGGTAGATGTGCCGTGGACATTCAGGTAATCAATGGGCGTATCGACATTTTTCAGCGCCATTTTCATACAGCGAATCGCCCCTTCCCCGGACGGCGCCACCATATCGGCACCGTCGGAATTGGCGCCGTAGCCGATCACTTCGGCATAGATATGCGCACCGCGGGCCAGCGCATGCTCCAGCTCTTCCACCACTACAATGCCGCCGCCGCCGGCGATGACGAAACCGTCGCGATTGACGTCATAGGTGCGCGAGGCTCTGGCAGGGGTTTCATTATAGCGGGTGGACAGCGCGCCCATGGCGTCGAATTCACAGGCCATTTCCCAGCACAGCTCTTCACCGCCGCCGGCAAAAACCACATCCTGCTTATCCAACTGGATCATTTCCACCGCATTGCCGATGCAATGAGCAGACGTGGAGCAGGCGGAACTGATGGAGTAGTTGACGCCGCGGATTTTAAACGGCGTCGCCAGACAGGCGGACACGCCGGAACCCATGGCTTTGGTAACCATATAGGGGCCGACGCCGCGCAGGCCGCGAGCGCGCATACCGTCCGAACCGGCCACCTGATTACGCGGCGAACCGCCGCCGGAACCCACGATAAGGCCGGTGCGGTCGTTGGAAACGTCTTCGGGACTCAGTCCGGAGTCCTGGATTGCCTGTTCCATGGAGAGATAAGCATAAATTGAAGCATCACTCATAAAGCGTGCAATTTTCCGATCGATGAGCCCGGTAGTATCGAGTTTGATATTGCCCCAGACATGGCTGCGCATGCCCGAATCCTTCAATTCCTGAGAGAAAGTGATTCCGGAGCGGCCTTGTTGCAGGGAGGACAGAACTTCTTTCTGGTCGTTCCCGATACTCGATAAAATTCCCAGGCCGGTAATCACTGCACGTTTCATTTAATACCTCTTGTATTTATATATGAGATTCTGTGTGGCACTTTAGCTTACAGTTGTACGCTGAACAAGTCCGATCAGACGAAGTTTGCAAAATTTGCGCCCCGAAGCACACATGGTTAGAATCGCTTCACTCCTTGATAAATGAGGCTATCGCCTTGAATCCCGCCCCTATCGGCCATGCGGTGCTTAATTGGAACGAACAGGGTACACCTGTATCCCGACAATTTGATGACGTTTACTTTTCCAATCAGGACGGGCTGGAAGAAACCCGCTATGTTTTTCTGCGGGGCAACGGCCTGCCAGCGCGTTTTACCGGGCATCGCCGGGCGTCTTTTACCGTGGCGGAGACCGGTTTCGGCACCGGTCTGAATTTTCTGGCCCTATGGCAGGCATTCCATCGGTTCCGCCGGGACAATCCTGACGCAATCCTGCGGCGGCTGCATTACGTCAGCATTGAGCAATTCCCTCTGCGGGTCGCCGATCTGGCGCTGGCCCACGAACGCTGGCCGGAATTGGCCGATTACGCATCCCCATTGCGTGAATCATGGCCGCCGGCCATCGCCGGCTGTCACCGGTTGATCCTGGACGGCGGCGCGGTGACGCTGGACCTGTGGTTCGGCGAGGTGAACGAAGTACTGCCGGGACTGGACGACAGCCTGAACGGCCAGGCGGACGCCTGGTTCCTTGATGGCTTTGCTCCGGCGAAAAATCCCGCCATGTGGAGCGATAGGCTTTTTCAGGCCATGGCACGCCTGGCCGGGCCGCAGGGAACTTTTGCCACGTTTACCGCCGCCGGGTTCGTCCGGCGGGGATTGCAGGCGGCGGGATTCAAGGTCGACAAGCTGACGGGTTTCGGTCAAAAACGGGAAATGCTGTCCGGACAGCTTTCTGCCGTCGCCCCCCGGATCAACGGCACGCCCTGGTATCACCGGCACAGTCCGGCCGAGCCGCAGGAAGTGGCGATAGTCGGCGGCGGTATTGCCGGCGCGTTATGCGCGGCGGCATTGCAGCGGCGCGGAGCAAGGGTTACCCTCTATTGCGCCGACGACGCCCTGGCTATGGGTGCCTCCGGCAACCGCCAGGGCGCGTTGTATCCCTTGCTCAATATTGAGGACGAGGCGCTGACGCAATTTTTCGCCGCCGCGTTCCCCTTCGCCAGTCGCTGCTACCGGGAATTCGCGCGCCAGGGCATTTCGTTTGAACATCAATGGTGCGGCGTAACGCAATTGGCCTATGATTCGCGCAGCGCCCGCAAGCTGCGCGACATCCTGGCGCTGGGTTTGCCCGAAACCCTGGTGCGCGGCGTGGAGAGCGGGGAGATGGAGCAGTTGACCGGACTGGCTACCGGTACCGGCGGCATCACCTATCCCCAGGGGGGCTGGCTCAATCCGGCGCAGCTGATAGCCGGTATAGTGGAAAGGGGCCGGCAATACGGCATGAGTATCCATTACGGGCACCGTGCAGAACGTTTGGAGCCCACCGCCACCGGCTGGCAATTGCAGTTCGCTCATGGCGTCTTGGCCAATCATGCCGTGGTGGTGCTGGCCAACGGCCATCATTTGCTGCAGTGGCCGTTCACCAGCGCCCTGCCCCTCACCAGCGTGCGCGGGCAGGTGAGCCATATTCCCGCCGTACCGGCGCTGAACGCCCTGAAACAGGTGCTCTGCTATGACGGCTACCTGACGCCCGCCAGCCCCGGCTACCAGACCCACAGCCTGGGCGCCAGCGCGGTGTGGCATGATGAAAGCACCGATTTCAGCCCCGCCGAGCAGCGGCAGAATCTGGACCGGCTTACCGCCTGCCTGCCGCATCAGGCATGGACCGGCAGTGTGGATATCCATCATGACCAGGCGCGCTGCGGCGTGCGCAGCACCGCGCGGGACCATATGCCCATGGTGGGCAATGTGCCCGATTATGCCGCTACGCTGGCCCATTACCGGCACCTTCCCCAATTGCTGGAGAGCGGCGGCGCCATCGAACTTGCCCCCCACCACGCGAATCTCTTTATGCTGGGTGCCCTGGGCTCGCGGGGACTGTGCTCAGCGCCGCTGGCGGCGGAAATCCTGGCGGCGCAAATCTTCGGCGAGCCGCTCCCCGTTAGCCGGGAGCTGTCGGCGGCACTAAGCCCCAACCGCTTCTGGGTAAAAAAGCTGTTGAAAGGGCGTGAGCTTTGAGCCAACGCCATGAGGTTCAAAAAGAGACGTTCAGTTTCGCCCATACCGTTCGGCCCGGTTCATTCACCGGCTCGTTGGCGGAATAACCGAAACCGCTGTTGCCCGCCAGGTTCAAGTGCTCGCTATAGCGTTTATTAAAGATATTGTCGATGCCGCTGCTTATCTTCACCTGTTCGGTCAGCTTGAACGCGACGTTGGCCGACAGTACGCCGAAACCGGCACCGGCATCAAAGTCCTTCCCCACCACGTTGCCTTCATTCAAGGCCACCCTACGCTGGGCGCTGACAACGCGCCATAACCCGGCGGCGCTCCATTGCTCTCTTTCATATACCAGGCCCACCCGCGCCTCCAGGGGCGGCATCTGCGGCAACGGCCGGCCGTCACGGCTATTTTTGCCCCATGAGTAGGCCAGCGCGGCATCGGCTTTCCACCGTTCGGTTAACGGATATTCCAGTCCCACTTCCCCGCCCATAATGACCGCATCGGTATTATCGGCCTGGCTGCGGTTGGCGTTTTGCGGATCGTATTTGATAAGGATGAAGTCGTTGACCCGCCCCAGGTAAGCCGAGATCCATCCATTGTATTTTGCTCCGCTGTAGTGGGCGCCGATATCAATCTGGCTGGTCTTTTCACTTTTCAAGTTAGTGAAAGGGGCGCCGCCGCCGGGCCCGGCAGAGGGAGAAAACAGCTCCCAATAGTCCGGAAAGCGCTCGATATAGCCCAATCCGGCATAAAACATGAACGGCAGCGCCGCCGGCCGGTGTTCGTAACGGACAAAACCGGCGGGGGTAGCGGCAGATCGGGATTGCTGGTTTTCAAAACCGTATTTTTTCCCCCGGTGCCGATCGATACGCGCCCCGCCGACATAGCGGCTCGTCTCGCCGGCAAACCAGGTCAGTTCGCCAAATGCGCCGTAATGCGCAAATTGCGCGTCTTTGAACCAGGTCCGGTCGGTTTTGCCGCGGTGGCTATCGGCTTGCATATCCACGCCCGATTGCAGCTTGAGGTCCTGCCATAGCCAGTCGGTGACGACGCGCCCGCCGACGGTGCGCCGATCCAGGTTTTTGCGTTTGGCGGCGCTCACGGCATGCCGCATTGATTTGCAGCAGCAAGCCGGTGGTTTGGCGGGGGTACGCAGGGTGGTATTGTCCATAGCATGGTGGGCATAGCCGTAGTAGATCTGCGCGTCCAGTTTGTCCAATATCCGGCCGATGTCATGCTTCTCGAAACGGGCGCCGAGGCGCTCATGCCTGAACTGCGAACCGTCCATGCCACGGCCGGCATAGCTGGCCTCGCCGTCGCCCTTGCCGCCGCTGAACTCCACCAGCGTGTCGGCATCCGGCGTCCAACCCAATACCGCGTCCCCGCTCCATTTATTCCAGCGGGACGGAACACGCCGATACGCACCGTCCCTATAATCCCCGGCCCGCGACTGCGTGCCGATCAACTGCAAATAGCCCCGATCGCTCCCCAGGCGAGCATCGATATTTTTATCGAGGCGCCGGTTGGATCCTGCCAGCAGGCCGGCATCGGCCCCGGCCATGCCTTGATCAAAACGGGGACGGGTCCGTTCGAATCGCACGACGCCCGCCGAGGCGCCGGGACCCCATAACACCGTTTGCGGTCCTTTTACCAGGGTCAAGAGGTCAAAGCTTTCCGGTGAAATATAGGCGGTAGGCGCATCCATGCGGCCGGGACAGGCGCCGAGGACTTCCGCTCCGGAGGCGAGTATCTTCAAGCGCGAGCCGAACATGCCGCGAAAGACCGGATCGCCGTTGGTCCCGCCGTTGCGGACCTGGGAAAATCCCGGAACGGTTTTAAGGTAGTCAGCGCCATCGCTGGCGGGAACCGGCTGGCGCGGCGTTCTGGGCGAGGTAACCACCGTCAGGGGAGAACCCCGCGGAGCGGTAACCGTCATGACCTCCGCATCCCTGTTTTTCCGCCGCGGATCGTCGCGCTCTTCCGGCAAGACGGGCTGTGCGGCGGCGCCATTGAGCGCCGCCAGGGTGAAAATGGGCACCAGACGGACAAAACCGCGATATCCGGGCAGGTTTTTAGGGAGAGAGAATTTGATAAACATCAACTTTCCTTATTTGTAAACGTCCTTTGACCAACGGTCGGTGGATACAGGCCGAAGAGATAATGGCAATGCCGGGGAAAGAAGCCGGTTCGCCAGGCGGAAACTCCGTTCCGGCCGTTTTCAATCAGCGGAAGAGCCGCCTGGATAACCTGACCACAGCTGTGGTCAGGCGTGTTAAGGCGAATCGCGGGACAAGGGATCGGGAAAGATGAAACCGGCCGGCAAGAAAGCGCTAACCACAGGGTGGGAATTTTACGTGATTAACGGCGCCGGCGGGCTAAAAACTTCAGTTTCGTTTACCTTTGGTAAGCGCAATGTTCAGATTTTTGCGCGCTCATACAGCTTGTGCCACATACCCAGCACCAATGCCTGATCCGGCGGCGACAGTTCACCGTTGCCGATGGCTTTGTTGATACCGCCCTGTACGCGCTCATGCAGGGCCTCCAGGGTATGCTCATTGTTCTCTTCGGCTTCAGCGACCGCAAGCGTCAGATGGCCTCGCAGGTAGCCGCCGGCAAACAACTCGTCATCACTGGCGTGCTCCACCATATCGTCAATTATCGCCAGGATACGCGCTTCAAAATCTGCGATCATCAAATGTCCTCTATTGATTATTCTGCGCCGAAAACGCCGCGGGATCGGCGGGATGGCGAAACAGCGCCGGTGTCAGCGGCCGGGTATGGTAAAACGACTGCAATGCCCCGATAAAACGCCCTGCCCGCCGCGGGGTACCGCGGGACAGATAGTCCATGACCTGATGGTGCACCCGGCCCTGGAAAGCGATGCGATCCGGTTCACAGTCGCCACTGAGATTATCGCAGCTGACATTGAAGGGAAAGTCCGCCGCGACACAAAACAGCCACTCCAGCGCCTGCGGCCTGATTTCCACCTGCTCGAACCGCTGCTGGGTCGGCGCGTCCCGTCCGTCGGGACAATACCAATAGCCGAAATCCACCTGCAGACGGCGGGACGCCCCGGCAATGCACCAATGGGAGATTTCATGCAGCGCGCTGGCATAATAGCCATGGGCGAACACAATGCGGTGATAGGGAATCAGTTCATCGGCAGGCAGGTAAATCGGCTCCTCATCGCCCTTGATCAGACGGGTATTGAGGCTGTCGGCGAAACATCGATTGAATATCTCAATCAGCTGCTGGAAATGATGGGTTTCGGTTTGCATGATCTCGTTATGTTTTACCAATGGGAAGTCAGCCACAGCATGATGTCGGCGCCATGGCTGTCATAAAGGAGCTTCAGGCTCATTAAAAATGATACTGCCACAATCATCGGGCGAATCAATTTTTGCCCTTTGGTCAAAACCATGCGGGCGCCCAGCCGGGCCCCGAAAATCTGGCCGGCCAGCATGACAAATCCTACGCTCCACACCACTTTACCCGCAAGCATAAACAGTATCAGGCCGCCAAGGTTGGAGGTGAAGTTCAATACCTTGGCATGGGCGGTGGCTTTGGCCAGATTAAAACCACTCAGGGTCACATAGGCCAGGGCATAAAACGAACCGGCGCCAGGGCCGAAAAATCCGTCGTAAAAGCCTACCCCGCAACCGGCCACGAGGGCGAACGGCCAGGCGGACAAGCGACGCTGCCGATCCTCCTCGCCGATACGCGGCATCAGCAGAAAATAGAGGCCGATGCCGATGACCAGCAGCGGAAGGATCTGGCGCAGCAATCCGGCCTGCAGGTGCTGAATCAGGATAGCGCCGGTCATGGAGCCGAGGAACGTCATGGCGATGGTCAGTTTTTGCCCGCCCAGATCCACCGCCCGTTGACGAATAAAATAGAGGCTGGCGGAGAAAGAGCCGCCTACCGATTGAATTTTATTGGTACCCAGCGTTTGCGCCGGCGAGAGTCCCACTGCCAGCAGCGCCGGCAGTGTGATTAATCCGCCGCCGCCGGCAATGGAATCAATAAACCCCGCGAAGACCGCCACGCCGAACAGCAATATCAATACCGGGGGTGAAACCGCTAACCAATCCATGTTTTTTCCGTGACTCTTTTTCCAAGCCGGCAGCGGCCGGCGATACCGCCGGCCGTCTGAAAACGGCACGGCGCCGGCGCGCCGTCGGCAGCAAATTATTCCGCTCCCAAGGGGTTATCCAGCAGTGCCTGACACGACGGCGGTAGCGGCGGCGGCGCCTTTTTCACCGGCGGCTTGCCGGGTTTGGGCGGCAGGAACCAGCTTTCCAGTTCGGCGCCGCAACCGTCGCCCGCCGGCGGCGGAGCCTGATCCTGGCACTCCCGGCTATCGGCAGGGCAGCGCAGGCGCACATGCATATGGGCACGGTGGCCGAACCACGGCCGCACCTTGTTCAGCCAGGCGCGATCCGGCCCGGCGACACGGCACAGCTGCTTTTTAATAGCCGGATTGACAAAAATACGCGTCACATCGCTGTCCTGGGCCGCCAGCTTAATCAGCATCATGGTTTGCGGCTGCCACAGGCGCGGATTGACGTCCCGTCCGTTGGCCGCCACCAAATCCAGCGGCTGCGGTTTTAGCAATTCCTGCGCCGTCCAGCGCTGACGCGGCGTCTGCAGCCAGATATCCGCATCCAGCCCTGACTGATGGCTGGCATGGCCGCTGCTGAAGCGGCCGCCGGCCGGCATCGCCATGTCCCCCACCAGTACTTCCCCCAGCCCCAGATTCCGGACCTGGTTGCTTAACCGCACGATAAACAGCAGCAGATCGGGATGGCCGAAGTAACGACGCTGATCCGGGCGCAGCACCTGATAGTTCGACGCCTCCAGCTGCAACGGCCGGGCGCCGACAATACAGCCGTTGGCGAAAGCGCCGATAGCCTGCGGACTGCCGGCCACCGGTTGGGTTATTTTTTGCCAGGGAGTGGGAACGGCCAACGCATTGAAAGCCAGCGCAGCCAATAACCCGACTATCCATTGTCGCATTTCATTTACCACCGGGGCAGGGTTGGGACGACATCGCCGTTTTGCGCGCGCTGCCGTAACAGATGATCCATCAGCACGATGGCCAGCATGGCTTCGGCGATGGGCACCGCACGGATGCCGACGCAGGGATCGTGGCGCCCGCGGGTCACCATTTCCACCTGTTCGCCCTGGCGGTTGATGGTACGGCCGGGCACCATGATACTGGAGGTGGGTTTCATCGCGATATGGGCAATGATGGTTTGCCCGCTGCTGATTCCACCCAGCACCCCGCCCGCATGGTTACTGACAAAACCCGTCGGCGTGATTTCATCGCGGTTTTCGCTGCCGCGCTTGGTGACCACGGCGAAACCGTCGCCGATTTCCACCCCTTTTACCGCATTGATGCTCATCAGGGCATGGGCCAGATCGGCATCCAGACGATCGAATACCGGCTCACCCAGGCCGGCCGGCACCCGCTCGGCCATTACCGTTACCTTGGCGCCGATGGAATCGCCGTCTTTTTTCAGGTTGCGCATCAGTTCGTCCAGCGCATCCAGCTTATCGGGATCGGGACAAAAAAACGGATTTTGCTCCACCTGTTGCCAATCTTTCAGCTCACAGCGGATATCGCCGATTTGCGCCAGATATCCCCGCACCAGGATGCCGTGTTTTTGCGCCAGGTATTTTTTCGCAATCGCCCCCGCCGCCACCCGCATAGCGGTTTCACGCGCCGAAGAGCGGCCGCCGCCGCGGTAATCCCGCAGGCCGTATTTCATTTCGTAGCTGTAATCCGCATGGCCCGGACGAAACAGATCCTTGATGGCGCTGTAATCCTGGGAACGCTGATCGGTGTTTTCAATCAGCAATCCGATACTGGTGCCGGTGGTGACCCCTTCGAACACCCCGGAGAGGATCCGCACCTGGTCCGGCTCGCGCCGCGCCGTGGTATAGCGTGAGGTGCCGGGTCGCCGCCGGTCGAGATCGTGCTGCAAATCCGCTTCCGTCAACGGAATGCCGGGCGGAACGCCGTCCACCACGCAGCCCAGCGCCGCCCCGTGGGATTCACCAAAGGTCATGACGCGAAATAATTCGCCAATACTGTTCCCTGCCATCGGGACTCCTTTGTTTAACCAGAATAAGTAATCAACCTGAGCTGCACGTTTATCAGTAATCTGTCAATAAATACCGATACCTATCAGTCCCTATACAGTGCAAAGGTTTCGCTGCAGGCCGCCAGCTGCGCCCGGGTCAGCATAAAGACGCCGTCGCCGCCGTTGTTGAATGTCAGCCAGGTGAAAGGAATGTCCGGATACTGCTCCAAAAGATGGACCATGCTGTTGCCCACTTCGCAAATCAGTACACCGTCTTCGCTCAGGTAGTGCGGCGCGGCGGAGAGAATACGGCGCACCAGCTTCAGACCGTCGCTGCCCGCCGCCAGGCCTAACACAGGTTCCGCCCGGAACTCCTGCGGCAGGTCGCTCATGTCCTCTTCATCCACATAAGGAGGATTGGTGACGATCAGATCGTACTGTAACGCCGGCAGCTCACGGAATAAATCGGAACGAATGGGCGTGACCCGCTGATCCAGGCCATAGGATTGGATATTCATTTCGGCCACCGACAGCACATCGCCGGAAATATCAACCGCATCCACCTCCGCTTCCGGAAAAGCAAATGCGCAGGCGATGGCGATACAGCCGCTGCCGGTGCACATGTCAAGAATATGCGTCGGCGGTTTGGGGAGCAACGCCTGGAATCGATTGTCTATCAGTTCGCCGATGGGGGAACGGGGAATCAGCACACGCTCATCCACATAAAACTCCAGTCCGCAAAACCAGGCTTTATTGGTCAGATAAGGTACCGGGATACGCTCGTTAACCCGCTTGACCACCCGCTCCACAATACGGTAACGCTCACTGGAGGTCAGCCGGGAGTGGTACATCTCCTCCGGAAAATCCAGCGGCAGGAACAGGCTCGGCAGGACCAACAGTATCGCCTCGTCCCAGGAATTATCGGTGCCGTGACCGTAAAAAATCTGCGCGGCGTTAAACCGGCTGACCGTCCAGCGCAGCAGATCCTGTATCGTATGCAGCTCGGCCGCCGCTTCATCCACAAAAATTTTGTCCAATTTGCTCTCCGCAAGGGCGATGTCATCTTATCTGCCGGTTAGTTTGCCATGAAGCGCCTCACAAAGCAGCAGGCACAACCGTCCCTGGACGGGTCGCAACGCACTTTTTTGCCGGAAATTTTCGCCGTTAAGGGAAAAGAGAGGGTAGACTTGCTAAAAATAGCAATTGCAGAGTGGGGAATGAAAAAAAGATATCAACTGGCCGAAGAGGAACGCCATCTGTTTCGCGAGTCCATAACCGGTACCAAACCCTTGCGGCAGGATACCGTTAAACCGCCAAAGCCTCGGCTGAATACCAATCATCTCCCCGCCCGGCGATTGCTGCATGAACAGGTGGACGCCAGCTTTTATTTTTCCGATGAGTTCCAGCCGCTGCTGGAGAGCGAAGGTCCGGCCCGCTATATGCGTCCTGACGTCAGCCCCTATGAAGTGAAAAAATTACGGCGGGGTGATTATATACCTGAATTATTTCTCGACCTGCACGGCATGACCCAGGCCGAAGCCAAGGAAGAACTGGGCGCCCTGCTGGCCGCCTGCCGGCGAGAACACGTACACTGCGCCTGCGTTATGCATGGCCACGGCAAACATATCCTCAAACAGCAAACGCCGCTGTGGCTGGCGCAGCATCCGGACGTCCTGGGTTTTCATCAGGCGCCGAAAATGTTTGGCGGCGATGCCGCGCTGCTGGTGCTGATCGAGCTGGACGAATAGCGCCGACCCGGTAGGCTACAACCGGGGTCAGACCTTCGCCAGTAATTGCGCCGGGCTGATTTGCCAGTTCAATACCCCATTGCCGTCCGCCGGATCCAACTCCACGCAGGCCACCGCCGAGGTGGCAAACATCGGCGCCTGCTCCGTGGGACACAGATCGGCCACCAGGTAACCCACCAGCGGCAGATGAGAAATCACCAGCACGGTGCCCAGTCCTTCGTTGGCCAGCGCCTGCAAATAACAGCAAATCATGGCCACATCGCCGCCCGGCGTCAGCTCCGGCAGGGTCTCTTCACCGTCGGGCAGCACCAGTTCCTCCCGCACGACATCCAGCGTTTGCCGGGCGCGCAAATAAGGGCTGACCAAAACACGATCGGTATCGATAATCTTGCTACTCAACCAACTCGCCATCAGGTGTGATTCATCACGGCCACGAACAGTTAAAGGTCTTTCAGCATCACTGGCGGCTTCTAACGCAGCGTCGCCGTGCCGCATAATCAAAACTTGCATAGTGCACCGTTGTTGTTTGACAAAAACGCCATGGGGAAACAGGTTTTACCGTATTAAGCCATGCTGTCGCTAAATCTAGATCCTATGACAACCTGAAATACGCATAGCTAACCGTCCCCCCGAAGCGACCGGGCATTGAGAGCTCGAAATCACGTAATAAAACGCTGCTTTTTACATCAATACCCACTAGGTAGTCAACACATCGAACACAGATGCCCCTCCCGAAAACAAAATGTCATAACAAAAACGTCTACTGAGTGTAATGGCTATTAGCATAAGACAACGCTTTCAGACAAAGGTGCGCGTTAAGTAACAGTTTTGCAATTGACACTTGCCGACGCCCCCTGGACGCCCTTTCGGCCCATCGCAACCCGGCCGCGGATCAAACCGGCTCCGGCCGGGAAGAGGTTTCGGTTGCATGGCGATATTTAATATTCATAAAAAACAATCTGCGGACAAACGAGCACAGCCGGCAAAGATGCCTGTCCGCCCGGCGCCGGTACGTATTTTTATTGTATTGCTAATTAACTTGACGCAATAATCTGACCTGTATCAGTCAAGTTTTTATCGCCGACACCATTTTGTCAATAACGTCAACTTGCAATAAATAACATTCATGACTAACGATACGGGGCTTTATCGGACCAGGCCAGGCGCATATTATACCCGCAGGCTTCTATTGCTATTTCATCCTTTCAATTGCCGTAAAGGCATAATTCAAAATATAGCATGCCGTCGATAACCTGCATCATTCTCGATCCATTGTGGCTGGCCGAGGCGTCTTTACCGTTTCGCTTCCCACCGGCCGGTACTTCTCCGGTACTTCTCCAGTACTTCTCCGGTACTTCTGCCGCCCCGTCGCTTTTTCGGGTATATTCATTCGCCGGCGCCGGACGTATTACATCACGGCATAGCAGGCCCGCTATTTCGAATAACGACTTAATTATCTTTATTAGGAATTGAATCATTTTATCCGCACGGTAAAACATATCAATAATTTTTCAAGCGCTGTTCACCAGACACTCTATAGAATTTCAAGTGAGTGAAATAGCGGGCATGGGATTTTAGTGATCGGTAAGCAAACTTACGAAACTCACGGGACTTGATATTGCAGATATAACATTAAAGCTGAAAAAATAATAAGGTAAATCCGATAATCGCGGTCCGTTTGAGGACCGCGATATCAGGAAATTAGCGCAACCCGAGCTGGAATATCAGGCTTTCAGCCTCACAGCTGAAGTTAAAATCGGCCGTTAACGCCACACCGCCTTCAGCAGGCTCGATGCGACTGGTTATCTGGCAAGGATCGGATTCCACCGCGCGGGCTTTTTCCGTCAGTTTTGCCAGCATGGCTTCAGCCTGGTGGCGGTCCGCATAGACCTGGCTGAAAGATGCCTTGCGATCTTCGTTGTCGATAATGGTGCCGACATCGACACAACAGCAGGCGGCCGTTTCTTCAGCGCTGCATTTATTGATTGAATGAGCCATCGTTTTTTCTCCACAGGATAAACCTGTCTGACAATAATAACCTTACAAAGTATCTGTGCTTGATTATACGCTTCCCGGCAAGATGATAACAGGGATAAACCCACCGCCCCTGGCTTATCGCCGTTGCATTAAGGGCGGAGGCCGGACCTTATCCGCTACGGCGCATCGATACTCTTCAGATCGCCTTGTATCGCCTGCGCGTTCGGGTTTTCCTGCGGCACCAGACGGCCGCCGCTGGCCAGGAAATCGTGCCGCTGGAAATAAGCCGCGCGCACCAGGGCGTACGGGTCGGCGGAGTTACGCAGCAGACTGTCCGAATCCAGCAATTCGGCGCGGGTTTCGATGCCCTGGAAGACAAATTTGCCGATGCTCATCCACCAGGTAAGATAACTTAGGGCCGGATAGAAATTATCCGCCAGGCCGCCGATATCTTCCCGAGGCGTAAAGCTGCCGTAAGCGGGCAGCACCACATACGGACCGTATCCTACGCCGTAGGTGCCAAGCGTCGTGCCAAAGCGCCTGGGCTGCTCCTTGGCCAGCTTGGGATTCGCCATGGAGGCCACATCAATCAGCCCGCCCATGCCCAGCAGGGTATTGAGGAAGAAGCGGTTAAAATGAATCATGGCTTCGTACGGCTTGCCTACGGCGAAGTAGTTTACCATGGACGCCGGTTCTTCAAGGTTGCTCAGGAAATTGCTCAGTCCGTTACGGGCCGGCATCGGCACATAATCGCGCCAGGCCACCGCCGCCGGACGCACCACATAAGGATCAAGGACATTGTAGTTGAAATTGAACATTGTCCGGTTGAACCCTTCCAACGGATCAGATCGTTTCTGAGCCGACTGATCGGTTTTACTGGCGCACCCCAGAATCAATATAGTGGCCAGCGCCACGCCTGACAGGCGGTAATTCATCATTCGACTCCGTTTTAATTTATTATGCCCGCCTCTAGGGCACTTGTTGATCGATTTGCACGGCAATCCGGCCGGCGCCATTGAAATCCTGTACAGCACTCTCGCCAAACCACTCTCCCGGTTTCGCCTCGGCGGTACCGTCTAAAGAGAGTCTGACCCGTACTTTCAGCTGAACCTGGGCGGAAAGTAAACGCTCCGGCATCATGGCGTTGCCGTCGTCGAGAGATAACGATAATGGAAAGCGACTCAGCGGTAACGTTTTTATCGCCACCGGCTGCGGACTTTTACCGTCGGTAACCGAGATAATCACGACGCCCCGCAGCGGTAATCTATCGGCTATCGCCGGCGCGGGCGTAACGGTAACATCGAGTTTAGCCGTCTCCTGGCCGGTTTGCTCACGGGCCAGGGCGATACTGTGCTTGATAGCCTCCACATGAACATCGCCCGCGGGCAATAATGTCAACAAACGCTGCCACAGTATAATAGCCTGTGAGAAATTATTCTGCTGATACTCACTGACGGCCAGCAGATCCAGCGTCGGGATATCGTCCGGATGACGCTGCGCCATCTGCCGCAGTAGCCGATTGCCGTCCAGGTTGTCACCCGCATCGGCGGATCGGGTCAGCACATCGGCATAATCGAGCTGGATGCCCTCGTCGTCCGGCGCCAATCGCCAGGCCCGCTCGAAAGCATGGGTGGCCATGGACGCGTCCTTCAATACCACCCCGATCCGCCCGAGAATCAGCCAATCCTGCACATTGTCCGGCCGCCGCTGCAGCGACGCGCGCAACCCCACCGCAAAATCCGACAGCTCGCCGGGCGTCAACTGCCGGGCCCGGGGGTCCATGATGCGGGCGCGCAGCGCAGGCAGTTCAGCCACCGTTTGCCGCCAGCGCCAAAGCTGCCCCAAACCACCGGTACCCGCGTAAAGACCCAGCGTCACCACCACCAGCGCCACCACTCCAGGTAGCAGCGCCCAGGCGCTCGACGTGCGCCAGGGCGCTTGCGGTACCGGCGGAATATCCGCCAGCAGGTTTTGCTGTAAATCTTCAATATGACCGGAGCGGTGGTCGATCACGCCCTCCGCTTCCTCATGGGCCAGCTCGTCCAGGCGCCGCCGGTAAAACAGCGTATTCTGACCGTCTCGGGTCAACGCGCCGGGACGGGAACCGTGGCGCAGGGCCGGCCATACAAACGCTCCCCCCGCCGCCGCCAGCAGGACCAGCATGGCCACGCCCAATGCTATCATGATTGCTTCCCGTCCGGTTTATCCAGCAACTGCTCCAGGCGCCGCCGCTCATCGGATGACAGCGGTTCTGCGCGGCCGCCGCGCCGCGCGGCCTGTAATACCACCGCCAGACCGCCTAACATCACCACCAGCAGAGGGCCAAGCCATAACATCAGCGTCAGGGGATTTACCGGCGGCTCATAGCTAACAAAATTACCGTAGCGCGCCACCATATAATCGATAATCTGCCGTTTAGTCCGGCCCTGCAGCATCAACTGGTAGACCTTGGCGCGCATTTCGGCGGCGATAATCGCATCCGAATCGGCAATGCTGTTATTCTGGCATTTCGGACAGCGCAGCTGCTCGGTTACTTCGCGATACTGCTGCTCTTGCGCCACGCTGTTAAAGTGCCGGGCATCAATGGCGGCGCCGGCGGCGGTGCTGCACAGCAGCAGAACCGTTAACAGATTGCGCAGGATCATTCAGGCTCCCCCGGCATATTTTTCATAGAGCGGCCGCACTTCCCGCTGCCAGACCCCGGCATTCATATCCCCGGCGTGCCGATAGCGGATAATACCCCGTCCATCAATCAGAAAGGTCTCCGGCGCGCCATACACCCCCAGATCCAATCCCAGCATGCCGTCGCCGTCATACAGGCTCAGCGCATAAGGATTGCCCAGGGTATTGAGCCAGTTCACCGCTTTGAGCCGATCGTCTTTATAATCCATGCCTACCACCCTAATACCTTGTGCCGCCAGAGTATTAAGGAATTGGTGCTCTGCCCGGCAGGTGGGACACCAGGTGGCCCAAACGTTCAGCAGCAGCGGCTTACCGTCGCGCAATACCGATTGATCGTATTGCTTCGCCGGATCGTCCAGAGACTGCAGAGTGAAAACCGGCACCGGCTTGCCGATAAGCGCCGACTCCAGCAAAGTTGGGTCATCGCCATGGGCGTTGCGGGTCAACTGCACAACAAAGCTCGCCGCCAGCGCCAAAAACAGGAGCAGCGGGACCAGCAGCAGCAATCTGGTTTTCATTGCTCACCCGACTCGGACAACCGGGACTTTTTCTGGGCGCGATAACGGGGATCCGCCAGGCAGCACGCGCCGCCGGCCGCCATCAATAAACCGCCCAGCCAGATCCAGCGGACAAAAGGTTTGTAATAGAGCCGGACCGCCCAGGCGCCGTCATCCATTTCCTCACCCAGCGCCGCATACAGGTCGCGGGTTAAACCACCGCTGATGGCCGCTTCAGTGGTGACGGTCCGGCTCACGCTGTAATAGCGTTTTTCCGCCTGCAGCCTGGCCTCCGGCTTGCCGTTATGCGTCACGTCGAAGACCGCCGCCGCGCCGGTGTAGTTCGGCCCGGTCAGGCTTCGTAAAGCCTGGAAACTGAACCGGTAGCCGCCGATGTCCGCCAGATCGCCGGTTTTCATCCGTATATCCCGTTCCAGACTGTAATTCTGGCTGAAGGTGATGCCTATCACCGTGACCGCCACCCCCAGATGGCCGAGCACCATGCCCCAGTGGCTAGGGGTCAGATGAGCCAGACCTCGCCAGAACGAGCGGCGATGGCCGGCGCGCTCCCGTAACTCCATCAGGGTCAGAGTCATCACCCAAAGGGACATCATCAGACCGGTTACGGTCATGCCGCGAATGTCATCTCCCATCAGCCGGGGCAACAATAACGACATGGCCAGGCAGCCCGCGAACGCCCATGACAGGCGCTTGATCCATTTTTTTGCCTCATCCCGCCGCCAGCGGATAAGCGGACCAATCCCCATCAGCAGCGCAAACGGCGCCATCAGCCAGGTGAACATACTGTTAAAGAACGGCTCGCCGACGGAGATACTGCCCATGCCTAACTGTTTATGGATCAGGGGCAGCAGCGTACCCAGTAGTACCACCAGCATTGCCGCCATCAGCAGCACGTTATTGCTCAGCAAAAAGGTCTCGCGGGAGAACAGCTCGTTTTGCGCCCGGCTGCGTACTTTGCCGCCCTGAATGGCATACAGCAGCAGCGAACCGCCGATCAGCAGCACCAAAAATGCCAGGATAAACATCCCGCGCGCCGGATCGGAGGCAAAGGAGTGTACCGACACCAGCACCCCGGAGCGCACCAAAAACGTCCCCAGCAGACAGAGGGAGAAAACGGTAATGGCCAGCAGCACGGTCCATGATCTGAAGGTGCCGCGTTTCTCGGTCACCGACAGGGAATGCAGCAGCGCCGTGCCCGCCAGCCAGGGCATAAACGAGGCGTTTTCCACCGGATCCCAGAACCACCAAC
This sequence comes from Sodalis ligni, assembly GCF_016865525.2. NCBI lineage: Bacteria > Pseudomonadati > Pseudomonadota > Gammaproteobacteria > Enterobacterales > Bruguierivoracaceae > Sodalis > Sodalis ligni. Next base: position 4,175,646 of record NZ_CP075169.1, read on the forward strand.
CGCCCCAGCCCAGTTCGTAATAGGCCCAGGAGGAGCCGAGCACGATGCCTAAGGTCAAAAAAATCCAGGCGGCCTGAGTCCAGGGACGCGACCAGCGCGCCCAAGCGGTGTCCAGACGACCGGCGATAAGAGATGCGATGGCGAAGGAAAACGCCACGGAGAATCCCACGTACCCCATATACAGCAGCGGCGGATGAAAGATTAACCCGATATCCTGCAGCACCGGATTCAAATCGTGCCCGTCAATGGGATAATCCGGCAGGGTACGGCTAAAGGGATTGGAGGTGAGTAAAATAAAGGCGAGAAAACCGGTATTTATCATCCCCATCACCGCCAGCACCCGTGCCACCGCCTCGTCGGGCATACGGCGGCTGAACAGCGCTACCGCCAGCGTCCAGCAGCCCAGCAGCAGCACCCACAGCAGTAACGACCCCTCATGGGCGCCCCAGGTGGCGGCAATGCGGTAATATAGCGGCAGGCGGGTATTGGAATTATTCACCACGTAAATCAAGGTAAAATCATTGACCACAAACCCGTACACCAGACAAATAAAGGCCCCGCTGATGCACACAAACAGTCCGCAGGCCAGCGGACGCGCTGTCGCCATGAGCCTTGCATCCTGACGCGCCGCGCCCCACAGCGGATAGATGCTCAATAACAGCGCCAGCGCCATAGCCAGGCAGAGCAGGAAATCACCCAATTCGGGAATCACGGCGTCACCTTCGTTTGGATAATACTGAAGCTGCCGGAAGCGGAGCGCGAGCCAACGGAAGGAAGAATGGCCGAACTTTTCACGTCTTCCGCCACTTCGGGCGGCGTGTAATTTTCATCGTGTTTCGCCAGCACCTCCTTCGCCTGCACCAGATTACCGGCCTCCAGCACACCCTGCGCCACCACTCCCTGCCCTTCCCGGAACAGATCCGGCAGGATACCGTCATAACTTACCGTAATCGCACCGGCGGCATCATAAATTTTAAAGGTCACTTTCAGGGTTTGCGCATCCCGCCGCACGCTGCCGGGCATGACCAGGCCGCCGATGCGTAGACGCTGGCCGATATGCGGCAAAGCATGCTGCTCGCCTTTACCCAGCAGCATCTCACGCGGGGTATAAAACAGGTCGATATTGGAACTCAGCGCATACAAGAAAAGCGTCACGGCAAGCGCACCGCCCGCCAGCATGCCGAACAACAGATAGAGGCGGTTTTTACGGCGAGGATTCACTGGCTATTCCCCCGTTGCGGGGCGGCGGCGCTGTGCGGCCCGGGGGCTGATGCGCTCTGGCGGATACGCCGCAGGCGCGCCTGCCGGCGACGGATTTCCGCCAACAGGGCCCGGCGCTGCCACAGGGTATGCACGATTAACGCCGCCAGCGGCGCCAACGTCGAGGCCACCGCCAGCCAGACATAGAAAGCATACCCCCCCATGGCAAAAAAAGCCGTCCAGGAACTGAATGCGGGGTTCATGACGCACGTCCCTTTGTCGCCAATGCCACTACCCAGGGACGATGGCATTCTTGCCGCAGTATCAGATTGCGCAAACGCATCAGCGCTAGTGTCAAGAAAAACAGCAAATAACCGAGGATGGCCCAGCGCAGCGGGGTACGCATACTGGGATCAATGCTTTGCTGCATATGGCTAGAACCCTGATGCAGGGTATTCCACCACTCCACCGAATAATGAATGATGGGAATATTCACCACGCCCACCAAGATCAGAATACCGGCGGCCCGCCCGGCCAGGCGCCGATCTTCAAAAGCGTTATATAACGCGATGACGCCCAGATATAAAAACAGTAATACCAGCTCAGACGTCAGGCGGGCATCCCATACCCACCAGGTACCCCACATAGGCTTGCCCCAGGCGGAGCCGCTCACCAGCGCAATAAAGGTAAATACCGCGCCCACCGGCGCCATCGCCGCCGCCGCCAAGTCCGCCATCTTTATTTGCCAGACCAGGCCAACAGACGCCGCCAGCGCCATCGCCATATAAATTCCCATCGACCACATGGCGGCGGGCACATGTACATAGATGATGCGAAAACCATTACCCTGCTGATAGTCCGCCGGCGCAAAACCAAATCCCCAGACCCAGCCCACTATCAATGAGCCCGCCGTGGCCAGCGCCAGCCAGGGAATCAGACCGCCGCACAGCCGGTAAAGCCGCTCAGGCCTGCTCAATTGATGCAACAATTTCCACATGCAACATTGTCCACTGTCAAAACCATCCAATCGCCGCGGTGAAATTCATTGCAACGTTACGCGTAACGCCGCGGCGGCGGCAACAGGCGCCAACATGACGCTTAATACCAGGAATGCACCCAAGATCGCCAAAAAACCGTCAATGGGTAAACCCTGCGCCGCGTTATCAATGGCCGCGGTAGCGAAAATCAACACCGGAATAAACAAGGGTAACAATAATAAACTCAGCAAGACACCGCCTTTGCGTAAGCGGAGGGTTAATCCCGCGCCCACGGCTCCCACCAGGCTCAGCGTCGGCGTACCCAGCAACAATGACAGCGCCACGGCCCGCCATGTGGCCAAATCCAGGGACAGCAGCAGCGCGGCCACCGGCGACAGCAGCAGCAGCGGCAAACCGGTCACCAGCCAGTGCGCGCAGACCTTGCCCAGCACCGCGATGGGAAGAGGCAACGGCAACAACAGCAGTTGCTCAAGGGTGCCATCATGAAAATCCTCCCCAAACAGGCGCTCCAACGATAAGAGACAGGCCAGTAAGGCCGCCACCCAGATGATACCGGGGGCGATACGACGCAGTAATTGCGGTTCCGGCCCGATCCCCAAGGGAAACAAGGTTATCACAATCAGAAAAAACCACAGCGGATTGATAATATCGCTGCGGCTGCGTAATGCCGAGCGCAAATCGCGGCGAACAATCAGCCAGAACATGGCGTCTCCCGTACCGGCATCAAGGCTATCTTGCGTATCGCCACCGACGCTGGGGGAAGCGCCTGATGGGTGGTAAGCAAAACCATACCCCGGGCCGCGCTGTGGCCGGCGAACAAGGACATCAGCTGCGCGGCGCCCTGTTTATCAATGGCGGTGAAAGGTTCGTCCAGGATCCACAAACGGGCCGGACTCAGCCATAAACGCGCCAGCGCCACCCGCCGCTGCTGGCCGGCTGACAAGCCGGCGGACGGCAGTTCCTCGTATCCCAGCAATCCCGCCTGCTCCAACGCCTGCCAAACGGCTTTTTCGTCCCGCTGACCGCCGCTGGCCGCCTGGTAAAACGCCAAATTCTCAAAAGGCGTCAAAGCAAGTTTGATGCCGGCTTGATGCCCGATATAAAGCAGATCCCGATGATAGATTTCACGCACCAGGCTGATATTTTCTTGCCCCCAGCAAACCTCCCCGCGCTCCGGGCGGGCGAGTCCTGCCAAAATACGCAGCAGGGAGGTTTTGCCGGCACCGTTGCCGCCTTCAATCTGGAGAATGTCCCCCGGCTCGACCCGAAAGCATAAACGGGAAAAAAGCTCGCGATCGTCGCGGATACAGGCCAGGTTTCTTGCTTCCAGCATCGGAAACTCAGCTCTTCATTAACAGGAACGCCATCATAGCACAGGCAACCGAAGCGGGAAGTTCGCCATCGATGTAATCACTTCAACCAAGAGGCTTATTGAATGAAATCAATAAATGCATCGAAGGCAATCCCACCCTGCCTGGCCGGCACTCTACTTGATTTACCCGCATAAATGGCTATGGCGCGTAACGCCCGGCCCCCTGATAACCGGCCGGCGCCAGCCGGTTATCAGGGGGCGGAAAATGTTTTTTTCACCGCCATTGACGACGGAATAAGCAATCGAATCGTTAAGTGCTTATTTTCGGGACCGAATCGGGTATAATGCCGTCCGCTATACGGTCCTCGTAGTTAAACGGATATAACAAGCCCCTCCTAAGGGCTAGTTACAGGTTCGATTCCTGTCGGGGACACCACTGATAGCTCAACTGACATCTACCCACATCAACTAATTCTCTTCAAACCCCCGTTGCACCTGAAATCAAACTCAACCGAACTCAACTGAAATAACTTCCAATCAACAATCATGTGGGGGTATTATCCGGGGTATCCCAAAACACCCCGCCCCAGGATACCCCCACATGCCCTTATCAGTACGCCAAATTGAGACCTTAAAACCTCAAGAAAAGCCTTATAAGCTGGCAGACGGTGGTGGCTTGTTTTTGCACATCACCCCCACCGGAAACAAATCCTGGCGATTAAAATACCGCTTTGAAGGAAAAGAAAAGCTGATGACGTTCGGTCTTTTCCCGGCCATCACGCTTGGTGAAGCGAGAAAACAGAGAGATAAAGCGCGGGCGTTACTTGCTGCTGGAGTTGATCCGTCTGAAGAAAAGAAGTCGCGCAAAGCTGAATCGCTCGTTACGTCAGGCAACACGTTCAAGTCGATTACCCTGGAATGGTATGACAGCCGTAAACGCACTTGGTCAGAGAAATACGCTGGCGAAATGATTAGCATGTTCGACAAAGACATATTCCCGTTTATCGGAGACACGCCAATTACCGAAATAAAGCCTCTGATGCTGTTGGGGGTATTGCGAAAGTTTGAAGAGCGCGGGGCAATGGAGCGGGCAAGGAAAGCCCGTAGGCGATGCGGTGAAGTATTTAGATATGCCATTGGTACGGGCAGGGCTGATTATAATCCAGCTCCAGACCTTTCAATAGCTTTGGGTGCGCCAAAGCCTGGGCATTATCCATTCCTCCTTGAATCGGATTTGGGGGTATTTAACCAGGCACTGGCAGCATATGGTGGGGGTATTTTGGTAAAGGTCGCCACACAAGTTTTGCAACTCACCGGCCTTAGAACAGTGGAACTTAGAGAGTCTCGTTGGTCATTTATCGATTTCGAGAATGCAATATGGGAGATACCCCCAGAGTTGATGAAATCGCGCCGCCCGCACATCGTTCCAATGTCCCGGCAGGTGATCGCGCTTCTTGAATTCCTGAAGCCTATCACGGGTAATTATTCCTATATTTTTCCAGGACGTAGCAATAAGAAAAGGCCAATCAGTGAAAACTCAGTACTAGGAGTAATAAAACGGATCGGATTTGACGGAAGAGCCAGCGGCCACGGTTTCCGTCACACTATGAGCACTATCTTAAACGACCATGGGTTCGACTCCGACTTGATAGAGCGCCAACTCGCGCATATTGACCGCAATAAAGTCCGGGGTATTTACAACCACGCACAATACCTCGACAAGCGCCGGGAGATGATGCAATGGTACGCCGATTACCTCGACGGGCTTTAATAACCTCACATCCCCGGACAATCATCAAACTCCTCTCTCATCATATCGTTGATCACATACGTCACCACACCCCAGCACTGCAACCCCTCATCATCAGGTTCAGGCATCGGCAGCAGCACTCCTGGAGCATCCAGTTTCTCCAAGCCGCGTTCCGGGTAGATTTTAAACCGGCGCACTGCTAATTCTCCGGTAAGCTCAACGACCACGATTGTGCCGTCTACGGGAGTCAAGGAGCGATCAACGACTAGAATTGCACCCTGGTATATCCCGGCACGGTAAGAGCCCTCCTTGGCTCGCATGAAGTACGTGGCAGCGGGGCGGGCGATGCACAACTCATCCAAGCTGAGCGATTTTTCTTCATAATCTTTTGCGGGTGATGGAAAGCCCATAACGCATGCCTCTAGTACTGTTCATGCATACAGTATAAGCAGTAAATTTTAAGCATGTAAACAGGCCAAACAGCAGTTAAACGCAACGCATTGAGCGCTGGGAGATTTTAGTTTTGCGGAGCTTTTCGCATTGTCGTGAACACGACTGGACGCAGCAGAGGATATTTATTAATGTCCGGACCGTGCATAACGCACGAAAATTTCTCTTATTTTTTCCATTGCATAGTCATCAACTACGGGCCTACCCTGGCCCGCTTTTTTAATTGAAATACACTGATTGTCCGTTAGCCTGAGCGGTTCCCCACACCACCTTATATGTACCCGCGACGGTAAACAACTGCTGAACGACTGCGCCACCAATTGTGACTGTGACATTATTTGCTGTCAGTGAAACAATTGCTTTCCCGCTGACGATTGTCACGGTTACAGCAATGGCAGGCTGGGTAGCGATTGAGCCATTTGTCACCGAATAAAGCGATGATAATATAGGATTGTAGACGGCCGCGACGTTATTCAACGTCGAGTCATTACGAGCAATAAATTTTAAACTGTACTGGACTGCGGCACTAAAACCAGTCGTTGACGTTGTCACGGTTAGATCGAACAGAACCCCCAGGCCAACCTTTCCCAGCCCAATATTGAGCGCAGGCGTAGCTAAATGTACGCCCCACGTCAGAGTAAATGTCGCACCAGTCCCCGCGCCAGGTGTGGATGATTGTGATACAGGATTGGTTGGTAATGAACTGGATGATACGCTGCCGGCACTGGTGACCGAAACTGCGGTAATAACGCCCGAACTAACCGTTGTTACTGTCAGAACGACGCCATTCCCCAGGCTGATGGTGTCGTTGACGGCATAACCCGATCCACCGGCAGCAATGGCTGCGGCGCTGACACCGCTTAGCCCGGCCACGATTGAGAGTGGTACATCGCCAGCATTGTCATAAACAGGCGTTCCGCCCCCACCCGCAAATGCTACCGGACCCGGATCTGGCAATGAGCATGGGACGCCCCAGCTTTCAGCATAGAATTGCGCCAGTTTTGCGTTACCCGTTGCGTTCGGGTGAACCCCGTCCGCCATCCAGCCTGCTGCATTGGCATACGCATAATCTCCCAGCGCGTTTCTAACATCGACAAAAGCGCAACCCTTCGCGAGTGCGACCGCTTTCTTGATGGGGTAAAAATTTGGCAGGTTGGTAGTGGCCCAATCTGACGATTCGTTTGACTGAATAATCATATTAGCCATGGTCGGAACCGCTGCCTGATTTGCTGTGATGATGGCTTCGATTGCTGCCTGATGTTGTGCAGGTGTCTGCCCTGTTCCAATAACCCTATCGTTCATGCCGCCATTCAGCATATAGGCGGCCGGTGCGAGCAGAGACAACCACTGCTGGCGAATCGACATATCTTGCGCAGCGACATCAGCAAATTTACGGCCACCAAGAGCAAGACTTCCTTGTAGATACCCACGTGGATAAGATGAATTTTTAAATAGTCCGCCGAAAACGCAGGTTGGCTTACCATCAGCGGTGGTGTAAACCACTAAGTCAATTTGTGATGTAACTAATACTGATATATCAACATGGCCTATAAAAATTGATGTGGCTGGGGTAGAGCCGTTATAAGCGGTTTTACTGGTATCGACAATTATCGTGGAGAAGGCACCACCTGACCCGGTTATAGTAAAAACACCGCCCTCAGGCTGGATCCAATACAATATTCGCGTTTCAGTCCATTTATTCAACGGGCCATATCTGAAAAACTCCGCACCGGTCCCAGATTGACAATACTGTCCATAGCCACCGGGGGCATATTGTCCATAAATGCCATCTGCTATCGAAATCGTAGACCAACCGGAGTTTTGATAGTTCGCACCCTGATCGACCGAGTAACTATAATCAAAAGCCTGATACCCTGGACCGCCATCACCAAATGCCGCGCGCATAATTTTCTGAAAATGTGTTCTCCATGTGGTGCCGTAGGCTCCTTCGCTTAGGGAGTCTGCCTCCATTATGCATAGCCCACCAGAGTTAAAAGGAATTGGCTGATATTTTAGGGTCGGAATGCCACGAAAAACATTCAGACTGGAATCTATTCCAACGGCACTATACCAAACACGCCCGGTATCAGTAGCTACCCCACCAACATTCTGGAAAATGTTAAATGTATAATCAGTATTCGTAGAGAAAACATAGCATAACCCATCAACCGATATAGTCCCGGCTGTTATAGCAGCCTGAGCTAGAGCAGAGGTTGCAAATGTATTGCGAGCTGAAATTTGTGCTGATTCAGAATAAGCTTGGGCGGAATCAACATATGGCTGAGCAATAACTGAAATTGTTGAAGGTAATGATGTAAATAACCCATCAATTTGCATTTTAGTGTTCACCACACTATCTGCATATTCTTTTGCTTGACTGACATAAACATTGGAAAGATTAGCTATTATATCTTGCAGTGTTTGCAGAGTTGCTCCACCCTCTAGTAAAAGAAAATTATTCAGGGGCCATCTGGCGAATCTGGATATATATTTATGTTGCCAACAATAGCACTCGGTTGTCCATATGCTGAAATTGAGACCTGATACTGCCCCACTTCTGCCGAAATAGAATAATTACCGTTGGCGTCCGTTACGGTTTCCGATTCGAGCTGAGCGACAACAGCCGATGAAGTCGCAAGGGCTTTCAAGTTAATGCTAACGCTGGGCAAAGCATTGCCGTCAGGCGCGGTTAATACGCCAGAGATTACTGTCATGAATTGACTCCAAATTAATATTGAGCTGACCAGTCCGAACCGGTATCACGGCATGCGACCATTATTGCAGGACCGGCAATCATTGTTCCCCGATTGACTTTCGTAACTCGTATCATGATATCCATTTCCGTTCCGGCTGGGACAGAGACAATCGCACCGAAACAGCCGTTTGCTGAACTAGCCTGGCTATTTAAATATGGCGTTTCGATTGTTGCTGAGCCGATACTGACGTTATTGGCAAATATTTCGACAGATAATGAACCCGGACCTAATGCTGCCGCGCCAATACTCATCGGGCCGACGATAGTCAGCACTCGGTTAACATATTGATTGGCAGTTAAATTTCTATGAAAATCCTGCGTATGCGTTGAATTTCCGTTCGGGTCAGTAATACCAGTTAAATCTATTGCATTATTGGCTGCGGTACCTCCCGATATTTGTGCGGCGGTCAGTGTCCCCAAGATAGTGCAGTTTTGCGCAATGGTGACGTTCTGGAATGTACCCGCTATGGCATTGACTTCACCGCTAATAACCAAGCGATTATTATTGCCATCCCAATAAAGTTTTCGCTGTAATGTACTCGGGTCGGTAACGGCAAACCAATTCGCTAGAATATCTACCACTGAAGAGCCAGGCGATGTGGAAATCGCTATGCCGGATATTTTCCCCTCGTTATTAACCACCAGATAGGCGCGGTCAGACAACAGGCCGACAGCAGAGGTATTCACCGCGACTTCCTGTGACAGATCACGCGCCCATTCGATATCGGGAATGGCATCACTAATGACCGTCATGATGTCAGTGGCGTCTTTTTTGGTAGCAATGCTGCCGGTCACCAGGGCTGAGCGCCCGACATTATTAACGGCCCTCACTGCGTACCAGTAGGTCGTTAACGGCGACAGGCCGTCGTCCAGAAATTCATAGCCCTGCCCGACATAGTTCGCCATGGCGAGAGCCTCGCTTTGGCTCGCGCCGCGGTAGAACTGATACCGGGTGCCCAGCGTCACCACACCATCAACGACCGGAACAATCTTGATGCTGAAGTTCGTGCTGTAGAGCGACAAAGATGACGGAACCAGCGGCGGCCCGATGGTCATATCGACTTCGGACTCTTCTCCAAGCTGGCCGGCGGCGTTCATGCCGCGAATAAACACCGAATAGCTGCCCAGCGACAGGTTGCCGACAGTGTATTGCATGTCAGCCGTATTGGCCTTAAGCACAACCACATCGCCGCCGGCATCATGGCGGACCAGTCTCAGGTTGAACGTGATGCCAGTATAGATTTTTGCCACATCCCAGGTGATGCGGATCTGGTAAACATCATTCGCCACGGAATCATCGATGGCGATATGTTCCGGAGCTGGAATTGAACTGCCGTATAGCGTCGTAGTGGGAGTATCGAACTGCTCGCCCAGATCCACTTCGGCTTGTTTGTTCGGGTCATGCTGCAATGCGGTAATGCTGTATGTGCCATCATCAACATTATCGGTTATCGCCAAACAGCGGAATAACCGGGTCGAAAGGCTGCTTTTGGAAATGGTGAATATGCCCCATTTGCGCAGCCCGGCCGGCGCGCTGGCCAGAGTTATCTGGCTGCCTGCAACGGGTGCGGCAATCTGGATTTTCACCATAGCGGCCGCGTCGTTCAAATAGGAAAAATAGGCCGTTTCAGTTTCGGCAATTTCCACCGGCGCGTCGAGCGTGACTGACGTACCCGAAAACGCTATCACGCGGCCACCCATGCGGGCGCCGGCATAGTCATTGTCCGCCACGGTAATGATGTCGCCGGGCAGGTTATTAAGCCCGTCTCGGCCCACATCAAACGTGACCGTTTGGGTTTCGAGCTGCTCAGTTTTGAGGATCCAGCGCCCTACCCGGTTCGCCTGGCCTCGAGAGGTGCAGCCGAAAGCCGTCACCTGTGACACATTCAGGCCATAGCGGGCAATCAATGAATCGTCAGAGACGTACTCGATATCTGAACCCCAGTCGTTGTCCGGGTTGACCCAACTGACTTGTATCGCCGTGTGGCGCGCTTTACGGGCGCTGGAGGCGTATTTGAACGAGCCGTCAACCACGTTGGCGTTCGTGTAGGCCCACACCGGGTCGACGGGCCTGTCCTGAACGACAGTCATCTGCAAGCCGTCCCAGATTGGCATTCCTCGGAACGAAGAGGCCAGATCGTTCAGGACGTCATAGGCCGCCCGCTGGTCAGTGATATACAGATTGCAGGCAAAGCGCGGCTCTTGGCCCCCGAAGCCATCATCAACCAGTTCATCGCAGAATTGCGCGATGGCATACATCGCCCATTTATCACAGCCGAACTGTCCGAGACGCTTTCCCAGGCCATATCGGGTATTGGTGACCAGGTCGTAAAATACCCACGCCGGGTTATCTGTCCAGGCGTTTTGAAAAGTCCCATTCCATAACCCGGCATACGTGCGGGCCACCGGGTCGTAATTGCTCGGGACCTGGACGATAAGCCCTTTCATGTCGTAAGTGCGGGCCGGGATGCCACTGAACTGGCCGGTATAGTCAATCGTCGTCCCGACTATAGCGCTGTTCGGATAGCTCAGTTTGGCGTCAATGATTTCGGTATAGCTGCTGAAATAGGTCCCGTTTTGCAGCTTCGTTGAAGTGCTATCTACCTCCTGGCGCACCACTCGGAAAGACCAGGGCGTGTGTCCGGGCGCGTTGATGATGTGCGATTCGAGATACTGGCTGGTCGTTTTGCCGGTAATAGTGATGTTGTCTACGGTGTCCCATGCCTCAGCAGTGTTTTGTATCTGGATCTGCATATGAACGGTGGCATAATTCAGATCGCCGTCATCATCTTGCGAAAGCAGAGAGTCAACACCCAGGGTCAATCGCACCCGGTTAACATCCGCGTCCGTCACAGTCTTCACGATGGGCGTTGCATAAACCAATTCCGTGCTGACGCCGATTTCGTTCTCGACGTCCGAATAGCCGGCCAGGTACGCCTGATCCTGCGTTCCCGAGGTCCATTTGGCATCGACGCCGGTAAAATTGGCATTGCCGTTGGAATCAAGGACGGGAGTGCCGTTCTGGTAGAAGGATTTCATCCCATCCACCGGGCCATAAATCGGTCCTACGGAAATCAGGTCGATAATCTGTAGGCGCTGTTTCGTTTTAAGATTGTCCGCCTGCTCTGTCGGCGTATGCGCGCTGCCACCACTACTACTGCTGCCGCCCATGGATTACTCCCATAACAAAGGCCCGCCGAAACGAGCCCGATAAATGCCTGAAAAGATTAACTGCTGGTCACGTCAGTGATTAAGCCCTGCGAGATTACGTGCGAGCCGACGCGCATCCGGCCATAAAGCAACGGTACCGGATCGCCCTGGCCCACCACGTTTTCAAGGGATGAGAAGTAGTTATTGGCCGCGCCATTATCAGCGCTGGATGATGAGCTTGTTTTGGGCGTTTTGGCGAGCATCTGGGCGACGCCGCCTAGCATCATTGCTCCGCCGATCTGCATCGCGTACGGCCCCCACGCCGCACCGCCTAATGCCTGTCCAAATGGTGTAAATGTGCCTATTGCTCCAATAACTACCAACGCCGCGCCAAGGATGGTCTGAAACAAACCACCATTTTTCGCGCCGGCGACAACCGGCGTAATGCGGATTTCCGTTTTTCGCTTCAGGCGGGCGTGCATTCCCTTATCCAAGGTATCCATATCGAGTTGCTTCTCACCGACGCGGACCTTGTAGCGACCTTGGCTGATGTGCTGGCGTAGCCCTGGGATCTGGATGAGCAATGCCCTTAGCGCTTCCGCCCCGGTCTCTACCTCGAGTTTGAACTCGCTGCCAAATCGTTTAAGATCCCCGTAAAATCTGACTTTTGCCATTTTTGATACCTCCAGGTGGAATGTGTGATTTTTTGCCAAAAGCCGCCGAACACGTCGCGCTTACTGAGCGCGTTGGGACGTTGGTGCAAAATTTGTTGATTGCCGATATAGATTGCCGAGTGGGTTGCTTTGGGAACGTTCTGGCCGGCCAGGTCCAGGCACATCAGGAAAACATCACCTGGTAATATCTCGGCATCATCGCCCAGCCGGACGAAGCCGCCGTCGGCCATGTTCTCGAAATATAAGTCCTGCCCGTTCGCCCACCAGTTGTCTTGCCGGTCAAAGTCCGGCAAATCGTGGCCGCACAGGTGATAGGCGTCGCGCATGACCGTATAACAGTCCATCACGCCATGCTCAAACTTACGGCCCAGCAATGGCGGCACGCAGCGAAATTTGTGGACGGCGCCGTCGCAGACTAACCACCAGGGCAAGCCGGATCGGCATTGTGCGATACGGTCGGCTTCGCTCAGGAACGGAACGCCGCCTGGATGACTATGCACTACCGCCGTGATCTCGCCTTTGTCCTCGCAATCGGACCAATCGTCCGGATGGATTTCAAAGCTTGATTCCGGTGCGCTGGCCACGTTCCGGCACCGGACATACTCGTCGCCCACCACCAAGCCGCAGCACTCTGCCGGAGCGCATGCCAAGGCATGAGCCAAAATGTCATCTTCTATCATGGGAGTCCTGTAACAAAAACCCGCCGAAGCGGGTTCTCTTAAATTATGATATTGAGATTCTTATCGACTTTTTCCGTAGTGTTTTGGTGCTTAACTCAAGGATTTTAGCGGCATCTTTCGTTGATAATTTTGACCGTTTAAGAGAACATATGGATTTCGCCGCCGCACTGGTTTTGCAATTGCCTCATCCACTTCCGAGCCTGCATTCAAACGGTTGTAAAGCGTTGATTCTTTGATATTGTATTGTTGCCACGCATCACTTATTGTCATGGTTTGTCCAAACGCAGTGATGCGATGATTATTCCTTTATTTATCCCTGCTCTTTGGCGGACGCCCACCGGCAGTTTGATGGTTCGTAATTTCCGTTTACATCTATCCTTTCGATAGTACACCCATCTGGACGGTCACCCATATCCTCTGCGAATAATAATGAATCCTTCCACCGCTCACATACTTTTATCCCACTTCCACCATAATAAGGATAGTCTTTGCACTTTTCATTATTACAACGTTGTTGGATTGATCTCCATGAATGATAGCCGGAATATTTCTGAATTGATTTTCCTCTATATTTTTTAGATTTTATTTCTTTGAGAAGGCATCCACAGGATTGCCTATTTCCAGATTTTATTACACAAAGCATAACAATTCTTTCATTACCGCATTCGCACCTGCACAGGACATATCTTTGTGGGTTCGGTTTTAGATGTATTGGTTGTGGCACTTCTTTTATGACCGTGAGTCGTCCGGATACCAAGCCAACTATAAGTTGCTGCTTCATTTAACCTCCGTAGTAGGTTGCGTAGATTTGGTTCCGGCAATACAGTCTACGTCTGTACTTTCGGGAGCGACCCTAGCCGGAGCGTCCATTATTTCAGTTTATTTCACTTTGTTCGCAGCAGGATAGCCCCCGTACGGTAAGACGCCCGCGCTGCCAAACCGAAGTTTGCATGACGCCAATCGCTTGCCGCACTTATCTTTGCTACTGTCAGATGTCGGGATATCGAATTCATCCGCCACCGGGCCGCCCGTGTAGCTGCAATCAGCAGACCGGTAAACCCATGAACAAACGTCGGCCAGAATTGTCCGCGTTGGCAGCAACGCGCCGTCACTTTCTGATGGCAGGCAAAGCGTGTAGGAAACGAACTCAGTTTGCAGGTTGGCGCACTGCTCAATCACGTAGCGCGTTACTGATTCCTGCGTCGGATCGGCCTGTGGGTTGCCGTTGGGATAGTTCACAACATCGAGGTATTGCTCGTACACCTGGCGCCGGGTAACGATAGCGCCCACCGCATCGTCATAATCCTGGTTTATGCCAGTTATCAGGCCGCTGATATTGGCAAGGGTGAGCGTTGGCCGATTACTCGTACCGGTACCGCTTACCTCAAAGCCTGACGCCTCTACCGGGTATGGCTGGTAGGTTTCGCCCTGCCACACCACCGGCTGCAGGCGGCCGTTCAGCCCGGAGTGGAACCGGTAGATATCGCCGCCGAATTCCGTTAGATCGACTTCGAATAGTTCCAATAGTGCGGGCTGCTCAATCTGTGTGACGTCGATTCGCATCGAGTCTGGGATGTCACGCATATACTTTCCTTCACGTCAGGCTGCTTTCTACAATTCGCTCGCTATTTCTTTAATAAGCCCTTTGGCTGCTTTAATGGATTCTTCTTCATAGAATTCCATGCTTTTCCCTTCTGTGCGATCAATTACAATTTGGAGATTGGCAACCGACAGTAGTGGTAATTTGCTATAACCTATTGCAACGCTAACCTCAATATGGTCATCATTTGGATTTATTAAACCTATTGAAAACTCAAATTTTTGTTCCATGATTATTCCTGCCTTTCGGCTTTGGTGATAAAAACCCGGCGCGGTGGCCGGGTTCATTGATGACTGGACTTATTATTTACAAGTAGTGATAGCATCATCTATCTTGTGCGGCGTTAGATATGGTGCTCGTTCATATAATTTATATGTAACGCCTTTCTCTGTGGCCGTAATATCAACAACGGCATCAACGCCAGCCGTAGAGTTTGGGAGCATGATAGCTATACCGTTTTTATTGGAACTGACGTTACAGAATAATGTGTCTCGCCCCATTTCCCGGCAATACAAGCAGCATAATCATTGGCTGATTTGCTACTTTCGCCAGTAAGTATCGGTGTACCCCTCGCAGGTCACTTACCGTTGCGCAGGAAGTTAGAAGGGTCATGAAAGCGATGATCGGAATTTTTTCATTACAGTTTTCATAACAAAAATCCTTTAATAGTAAATCAATATTGACACATTTCGCTTTACATAAATGTCATATCTATTTTGCATTTATTTTGCTCTTATGAGGCCATATAGTTTAAGCATATCGGATAGAGATGTTTTATCTTTATCATCAAACGTTTCGTCAGAATAACTATCTTTCCCATAAAATCTAACAGTTATTTCTTTATCCTTAGTGAATTTTTCAAAAAATTCAACAAATCGTCATTCTTTATTGGGGAGTATGTTTCAATGGTATAGCCAGCAACGACATGTCTGTCAAAATCAACAATTGATGACTGATACTTATCGCTGCCTGATAAAATTGTAAACTTGTTCGCAAAGAGCCACTCTGTATTCATATATTTAACAAATAGAGAAACATCTACTCTTGAATCTTTAACTATTAACGTAGCGCTAAGTGGTGCTGCTTCTAGTGGATTTCTATCTACCTGCAACACATATATAGCATTATCAAATTTATCGTATTTAATAGATTTATTTTTAGCAATTTTGATATTTCTAAATCATCCTTACTGTCATCAATAGCTTTCAATAACACAACAAGTGACTGTAATTCATCTTCTCTATATTCAATTTCATTGTTTAACAAAATTGTTATGTATCCATCTTTAATTTTTATATTTTTACTTGAATATTTGAATTAGAGAATAAAGGTTTGCCAATAGATTTTTAAATTCTTCTAATTTTGTTTGACTGTAAAACCCCGTAATTTACAGGCTCCTTATTTACCACATGTAATAATAGTTTTCTCCATTATCTACCACTACCTTTTATAATCTTTATCATCAGATGACAATGTTATTATTTCGTCACCATCAATATAAAATTTTCTGTTTTGTATTTTTTGTTGTTACAACTCCATCGCATCGATCGCCTTTGCGAAAACAAAATTCAGTATAACCAAGATCGTCAGCTAACGGCCTTGCAAAACAAATATCTCCGCTCCGTTAGAATTAAACTTAGGTTTCTGGGTCTCGGAAGAGGCTAGTGGTGAAAATAGGAACAAACAAATAAATAACATAGTTGAAAATCTACGCATCACATCCCTTAATGTTGCAGAATGTGACATCATATCATCGCTGTAGCGCAAGTGAACGCAAAACTACTTATCTGCAAGCTTTTTTCAAGACGATCAAGGCGCTTAAGGATCTCTGTGTACTGAGAATCTACTATCACCTCATAATCATAGGGATGATAGCTATCCACCATAGCCTCTATAGCCTCAACAACATAAGCATTTACGGATTTTCGATTTATCTCCGCTGCCTTTTGAAGCCTAGTTTTTAGGTCAGGCGGCAATCGGATGTTTATCTGTGGATCTCGCGCCATATTTCACCATCTTTGGAAGTTATTGACATGGTAGCCAATGGCTATTAGATTATCAATGGTAGCCACTGTCTACCACACTAAGGAGGAGTTATGACGCAAGGTCCCCGACCGCCCCAAGTAAACATCAGGATGCCTGATTCTCTCAAGAAATCATTGCGTTTACTGGCAAAATTAACAATAGGTCCACAAATTCTGAAATCGTACAAGCATTAAGCGAGTATGTATCACGTAATAGCGAAGCCCCGACTACTGGTAATAGCCGGGGCCTCTGATTTGTCCGGATCCAGCAAAGGAAAACGAACATGACTAATTTAGCAAAAGCCACAGCAAGTAGCACGCAAACTGCTGATGTTTCGTTGGCAAATTTGCCATCTCTTACCCATAACACCGTTCCGGTTTTAACAACAGAATTGCTTGCGAAGCTTTACGGCACTGATGCTGTTCGCATTCGGCAAGGGTATTCACGCAATGTTTCTCGATTCATCGAAGGAAAGCATTTTACAAATTAACTGGTTCAAAATTAAGGGCCTTTAAGAACGAAGTATCTTTAAACGACTTCGTTAAAATTGCGCCAAAAGTTAACCACTTACTTCTCTGGACCGAACGCGGCGCAGCTCGCCACGCCAAGATGCTGGAAACCGACCAGGCGTGGGACGTCTTCGAAAAATTGGAAGATTGCTACTTCAGCCAGAAAGAAAAGCCGACGGAAGAACCCGTATCAGCCAAAACGCGCCAGTCCACATCAACGCAACTGATCCCACTTCGCCAGACCGCCGAACGGCTGATTGCCACCGGCCTGGGCAATATTTATCCCGACATCTGGAAACTGGTCCATCAGCGCTTTGACGTTGAACACATCACTCAACTTTTGCCAGACCAAATCGGTGAAGCCATCGACTACCTCAATGCGTTGGAAGGTGACTATATCAAGCGCGAAAAAGCCCCGGTCAAATCTAAAGGCAGTATATCGCCGCGCATGGACAGGCGCGTGTTGCTTTATCTGGACGCTAATGGCGCCGTGGTTAATACGCTTCCTCTGCGAGACGATGAAATCACGCTGACATTGAACTCATTCACAGAGTTGATGCGCCGCAGCGGCTGGATTGTCTGCCGCCGGGAAGACTTTGCGGTAAAGCTCTCAAACCTTTTGATCTGAATATCTCGCGGGCCCTTCGGGGCCTCTTTTGACACACGGGAATCGCCCCGGAACGCAAATCGTGAGACGTCAACGAAAAAACCCGCGGTTAAGTGGACTATGGTTTTCTGTCGATTTCTTTGTGAGTACCGACTAGCCTAAGTAAGGCGACGTCACCCTCGATTTCAAAGCTCATCTTATGGCTATGGTTAGGGGTGATATGGATTGTGTAAACTGGAGGCTTATTATTTCCCTGAAGTTTTTCTAACCTTAATCGCTTGGGCTGCGGATTTTTGACCAGATCTTTCAGGGCCGACTTGAGGTGTTCTTTGATGCCTGGGGCAAGCTTCTTAGCGCTTGCCCGAAATGAATTGTAATAATCCAAGTCAACTGCCCGAATTGTCTTGATCATAATGATGTGAAAAAGGCATCAATCTCCTCAGAGGAGGAAATGGGGTTGCTTTTCCCCTTCGGCAGCATGTCAACGTTGTGCTCCATGACGGCCCACCGGATAGATTCTTGCTGATCAAAAATTTCTTTAAACGTCTGGATTGCCTCTTCAAGCACAACCGGAAGATTATCATGCTGCTCGCAACCAGCGTTGACAGCGGGCTGGCACTCAACAAGGCTATGGTACATCTTGGAAAGCATTTCCTGAGCTTCGTCAATCAAAGATAGGACGCTCTCGTCAATTACATGTTTAGCTTTGCCGATTTCAATAAGAATAGTTTCACCGTATTCGAGCTGCGCTCTTACTTCGTTGGTGATGCGTTTTAACTCGGATTCAGCTGCATCTAGTTTCTTCAAAAAATCCAGTGGCCGAGCTGAATCTACATCAGGCGCAGATGCATAAAAGCTGATTTTTCCAGCAATATTGTTACCTGTATGCATAGTGACCTCCTAGCCGGGCTGTGGAGTTTACACCCAAAGTATAGCCACGGCAATCAGCCAACTGTCAAGACATGTCGTTCGTAAATTGTGAATCTTCTACACAGCCTTTTCGGTCCAGTCTAAGCAACAACCTCCTGAAATGTAGCCGTGAGCGTTTCCCAGAGCCCATTAATGGTGCGCGTCCAGGTTGCGCACTTAAAAGTACGGTTAATCCATTGATCCTGCGCTTTCCACGTGAACGCCTCGACGGCCCCGCGGTCAGTTAGGAATCGCTCAATCTCATCAACATATTCACGTTCACCGGTAAACGTCAGCGAGTACGAGCGCAGGTCATGATGGATGCCGTTCTTCTGGCGCTGCTCATAACCGTCGCCGTAGCTCACTACCCTGACCAGCGGCGCGGCGGTGCCGGTAAAATTGTCCTGGTCAGGTAGCCATTTAAATTCGTACATCCGATCACCTTCCCGAGTTTAGGCCGCTGATATCTTTTAGGCTCTCACGCATAAAAGAAGGTGCTCCTATGAAATTAGGCGATATCGGCAAGTGGGCAGGTAAGATTGAGACCCCGATCACGTGTCCGAAGTGCGGACATCAGTTCAAAGTAAAGCTTTCTCGGGTGGCAGGATTGAATAATTTCACTTGCCCCAACTGCAACGTCTTGTTCGAATTCGAAGATAAGCCCGCAGGAAAGTAACGCATAGACCGCTTCGTTTAGTTTTCATTGCCAATGGGTTCGAGTAAGGACACAAGCTCATCGACCTGTTCCTGGAGTTTATCGTACCCGACAAGTTTTACATGACATTCCATAATGCCTCCGAGGGCGCTATCTGCGCCCTATCTGTTATGCCAGCAGGCCACCATCACGTTTCTGGTTCACCAATGCGCTGTTTATCCGGCTATCGACCATCTTTTGCAGCGTCTTTAGCAGAGTGGCGTTGTTCTGCTGTTGCTGGTCATTCGTATTGCCGCGCTGATCAACATTGAGGGTGATCGGTGCGTTGATGGTTGTGCCTGAGGCGTTACTACTGCCCTTCGCACGAACGCCCAGAGAGCCATCCGAGCCACGAGAAAGCGGCAAGATTGCTTCCGGCCCAGCCTCGCCCATGACGCCCCCGCCGGCGGCGAAAGCGAATAGCGTTGGCCGGTCAACCACACGCCCACTGTAAGCACTCAGGCTTGGCGAGTCATAAACGCCGCCTTTGGCGTTCAGGCTAAGGCTCTGATTGGCGCTGCTGGAAATTGCCGTGCCCGCGTTAGCGCCTGACGAAGCGCCACCAGCACCGCCGAATAAGCCAGACGCGATGCTTACCACACCTTGCAGGAAAGAGGATTCCGCGCTTTTGATGGCGATCCGCGCCAGGTCATTCAGGACTGACGTGGCGAAGCTGGAAAAATTCAGCTTACCGGTAGTGACAAACGAAACCAGCGCATCCTCCATGCCGCTGAATGCGTCGGTGAAGGCTGTTTTCGTCTGGCCGGCGATATCTTTGGCCGAGTCGAGATAATTTTGATACGCCTCGCTTGCGCCGACACTCCATTGGCTTTGTAATTCGTCAAGCTTGGCGTAAGAATCACTCTGGAGTTTCAGCCGCGCCGCCAATTGCGTTTTAATATTGGCAGTCTCTTGCTTGTATGCGTCAGAATCCAAGGCATCCTTAGGCGTGGCCTTATCAAGCTGTTCCTGGTAGCGCTGATATTCCGTATAAATACTTTTAGTGCTATCTACCCGCTGCGCCTCTTTATCTCCAAGGCCAACCGCGGCTATTTGTCGAGCATATTGGTCAGCTGCGCCATTATAGGCCGATGCCATGGTGTCGTTGAGCTGCGCGGCGCGCTCTTGCAGCTTGATAATATCCTGTTGCTGCTTGGCCTGTTTTTCCAAGGCGGCCAGCTTATCAAATTCAACCTCAAGGCCCGCTTGATTCGCCAGAAGACTCTTTTGATCTGCGGTGAGGATAGATTTGCCTTGCAGATCGGCGATTAACTGAATGAAGGCGAGCCGCTTTTGTTCCCATGTACCCAGTTTGCTTTCTGAATCAACCTGGCCTTGCAGAGAGGCTTCTTGGCCCTGCATTTCCAGCAGCATGCGCGTGGCTTGATTATCAGTGACCGCCTTTGCTTTTGGTGTTTTTGGATCTTTATACTTATCGTTGATCTGCTGGACCATGTCGTCATAGGTGAGTTGCTTACCAAAGGGATCGGTTGGCAAAACGCCATGGTTCTGCATGTTTTTATTTAACTGCTCAATGTCTTTCTGGCGCTGCTGGGCTTTAGTCAGCACCGCGGTATAGAGAGCATCGTTAGATTTGGTGGCCTGTACCGCCTGGTCGTTATAATACGCCGTGGCTTGATTGCTGGCGGCCTTGTTCAGGTCGCGCTGGTTGGTCAGCAGCGCGCTGCTCAAATCGTTCTGGGCAGCGATCAACTGCTCTTTCAGCCTAGCCTTTGCGTTGGCGACGCCGCCGGTCAGCATGCCGCCCTGCGAGGTATCAATCGAGTCCAGGCCGGCCAGGCTTGATTGAATGTTGTTGACGGTTGCGGTGGCAGTTTTGATTTTATCCGCCGGCGTTTGGGCCCGGCCGATATCCATCATAGCGTCCCACGCGCCCTTAGCCGCCCGGGCGACTG
Organism: Sodalis ligni; assembly: GCF_016865525.2. Taxonomy (NCBI): domain Bacteria; kingdom Pseudomonadati; phylum Pseudomonadota; class Gammaproteobacteria; order Enterobacterales; family Bruguierivoracaceae; genus Sodalis; species Sodalis ligni. The sequence goes on from NZ_CP075169.1 coordinate 4,196,875, forward strand.
CATCCCATGCAGATTCGAGCGCGCCCATGTTGTTCTTCACATCATTGGCGGCATTCAATTCTGCGGTGGCGTACGCGCTGACAGCGACAGCAGCCGCCTGCTGGGTATTGCCCTGGCGCTCCAGTGCGGTGATCTGCTCATATACCGCGGCGGTCAGGTAGTGATATTGGTTGTTCAGAGATTCAGATGCGCTGACCGGGTCCTGCTCTAACCGCTGAAACTCGGCGATGGTCGCATCAATCGCTTTGCCGGTTGCATCCTGCATCGCTACGGCCGCCTGGGCGACCGATTTCAATTGCCCGCCGCTGAACTGACCAGAAGACAGCGTATCGGACAGCGCTTTGGCGGCCTGCGACGTGGTGCCAACATTCGAGCTGATGGATTTGGCCATGTCGGCCAATTGGTCAGCGGAAACGCCGGCATACCGCCCGGTAGTGATGATGGCCTGGTTATAGCCATCCATTTCAGCGTTGCCCTGCTTAAACGCAATGGCCAGTGCTGTGGATCCGACAACTGCTGCTGTTATCGCAACCGTGAGAGGATTTAATGCTGCGACTAACCCTATTGCATACCGGCCAGCTGCTGCGAATGCGTTGCCAATCCCGCCGAACGAATCCTTAATCTGACCGCCTTGCTGAATCGCGATGAGCCATACCGGCATTCCTGATGCCAGGGAGGTGACCACGTCCGTGATCTGCATCGGCAGATAGCGTAATGCCTGAGAGTACTCTTTGGCGCTGAGTGTGGCGGCTTTCACCGTCCCGTCCTGCTGGGTCAATTTCTGGATATAAGGGGCAACTTCAGCGGTAACGCCGAGCTGCGCGGCCTTGTACTCCAGCAACTGAGCCGTGGTCATGCCCATCGTTTCAGACTGTTCTTTCAGTCTGGCGATGAAGGACGCTTTGGTTGCCTGCTCCTGCATTTCAGCCTGGGCGGCTTCTCGCGCGGCGGCAGCTTCAGCCTTATGGCCCGTTGTCGCAGCGGCCGAGGCTTGTTCAAGCTGGATGCGATAGGCGTTAATTTTGTCGGTATAGTTATCGTATTCTTCTTCCGGGAGTAAACCAGACGCATTGAATCCCTTCAATTGCTCCTGCATTGCTTCGAGGCGAGCATACGCGCCAACGACAGGATCAATTCTTCCTAACAAGGACTCCAGGGCTGCTTGTTGGTCGGCTAAATTTGAATTAACTGCTTTAGCTGTCTTTGCCGCATCCTGAGCGCCGCGGTTCATTGCCGCTGTCTGGTGAGTATAGATGTCTGTACCATCAGCTGCGAGGCTCGCTGATTTGTAAACATCGGCAAATTCAGATGATAACGAATTAACGGCGGTCTCGGCCGAAACGCTGGCAGCGGTCAGGTTATCCAAAGCATCAGCCGCTTTCGCTACGCCATCCTGCGTAACCTTGATTATCAAGCTGCCTGTTTCTTGCGGCATGTGCTTATCTCCGGGCGATAAAAAGCCCGGCGAGCGCCAGGCTTATAACTTGGGAATGTCTTTCATGACCTCGAAGGCCATGTCCATGATGATCTCGATTTCCGCCGGGGTCGGCCGGTTGCCGGTTAACTCCGTCCAGGCCTTCACTTCGGAAAACGTCAACTCGCCGCCGGACCCGCGCATCAGGTCGATAAACCAGCCCCAGAGATAACCGGTTCCTTCAGGCAGGTCAGGCGGGTCAATCATGGCGTCCGGCGTGATGCCTAATTTCATCGCGGCGTGGTAATGCTCCCTTAGGCTTTTGCCGTCTTTTTGCCGCTTGTCGAGCTTTCGTTGGAAGGCGGTGTATCGGACGAGACCGGCGGCTTTTTTTTGAAAAACTCCGCCCGGTTGGCGGCAAAATTATTCACGCGCTCTTTGATGTTTGGCGATTCAGTAAGCAACAGGTTGAGATTATCCGGCGTGAATTCTTCTTCCAGTGACCAGCCGATGATTAGCGCCTGGAATTGCCTGAACTCAGCGTCTTCGTCAAATTTCTTAACAAAAGCCTTGTCCTCCAACTGCGCTTTGGTCAGCTCAAATACAGCCCGACTGCCGGCGGTCTTTGCGGCGCGGAATTCGTCGCTATCGATGCCCCGCACCAGCAAATATTCCTCGGTGGGTGTGCCGTCCGGCAGCAGCAGGAACAGCTTTTTGCCTTCGTTGGCTTCGCCGCGGGTGGCGAAATCGCTTAATTTCATTGAATGCTCCAGTGAGCCCGGCGGTACCGGGCAATCGATTAGGCTTCCACTACGGGAACGCGGGTGATCTGCAACAGAATGCCGGTGTCTTTGGTTGCGAAAGCGGTGTAATTGAATGTCAGCGCCTGGAATGCGTCGGCTTCCGCCAGCGCCTCGGACGTGAATTTGATGCGCGGCAGCAGGAACGTATACGCGCCGGCCGCACCGCTTAACGTGAACTCCAGGGAAATGTCCGCGTTGTCATAGAACATCTGGGACAAGTCCTCGTCCTGGTAGAGGAACGTGATTGACCCGGTCGTGGCCGCATTGGTTGAACCGCTGGCCGCAACGCCGCGCTGGCCGTAGACATGCGACTGAGAAATCCCGTTATCCATATTGAGCGATACGGACGTGACCGCATTGCTGGCAACGCCATTCACTAAAATGGTCGCGGTCAGCGTGGCGTTTTCGCCGGTAGAATCGAACGGATCGTTATTGGCCGGCTCGGTGTAGGTCGCTCCGGTAATGGCGGTCGCGTCATACAGCACCGATGCGCCCATGATGCCGAAATCAGCCGTCACGATGGCGTTGGGCGTGGCCGTCAGTGCCAGCGTATTGACCAGGCAGCCCGGGTAACGGCGCAGCGTGTTGATATCCGATTGCTTGTGCTCAATCGTGAACGGCTTTTTGGTAGAGCCGATAACCAGGACATCCGCGTCCCACGAACTGAACATTAGGCTTTGCAGCAGATAATCGAAATCCGCATAGGCAAATTCAGTGTTCAGCGTGCCGGATGAGCTTTCCGAACCACGGCCCGAAAATAACGTTTTACGGTTATTTCGCACCTGGTTCGAGCTCAGCGCATCGCGGGTCAGCGTTAATTCACCAGGTGTTTTCGGTATGCGGATGAATGCGGGCGTCGCCGGGGTTGTGCCTTCAACAACTTCAGGCACCATCCAGTAATCGACCTGTTTGGCGCCGGCGGCAGTGATCATAGCCATAATTCTTAGCTCCGTGTTTCGTATGATGACCAGTAGAACGTCAGATGAGCGACCGCCCAGCCATCTTCAGGCTGCGGATCGGTGTAGTCGCGGTTTTTGATAGTGACGCGGGTGTTGTTGTAAGTGAGAACGGTGCCGATTTTGAACTGCGCCCGCAGCGTGTCGAATATGGCCAGCATGGCGCCGCTGACGCCCGCGCGGATTTTGCAGACGACATCAACCTGGAAAAATCCCGATATCGAATCCAAACCGCCCGGGCCATACGACAGCGCGTCATCGCCCGCAGGTGAAAAGAAGAAACGCAGATAATCGCCATCAGGCGGATCGAATGCTTCAAGCGGCCAGGCCACCGGCAGAGACAACGCAGCGGCCGCCGCTATCATGCGCGTGCGCAGAGCTGATGAGATGTCCTTCACGGGTTTCCCTTACTTTATGAGAACCATAGCCTTGTTGAGGTTGGTGTTGATGCGCGCCATATTGCGACGAACCATGCCTGCAGGCGCTTGGGTGGAATACCCGCCGATGGTGTGCGGCCCGTTTGCCGGATTGCCGTCTTTGTCCTTCCATTCGCCATACTCTGCAACCTGCGCGTAAGGTAGGTTATTCGCCAGATAGACGGTGAAATCCATTTTCTGAGCCAGCACAACGGTTGTCATTTTTTCGACGGTTTGCGAGCCATCAGGATCGACGCCGTCAAGCTGCGCTGATGAAGGGGAATCAGCTGTAGCCAGCCAATTGGCCCGCAATCGTCCGCCGCCAATCTCTTGCACTGGCGTATCAAGGATAACGCCGCGAAACAGCGCTATAGTGGCCTGCTTGCCAACGTTTTCAGTGCGCTGGATAGTCTCGCCAGCCCATTTGCCTATCGAAGCGGAGAATCCCATTTAGCGCCTCACTTGCAGCTGATAGCAGAGCGTCACGTCAGCGGGTGTTTTGTCGCTGATATTGATGATCCGCCATTTGGTTGTGCCGTCTTGCAGGGAATCGCCGATAAGCGGGGCGGTCGCCGCGGTGATGGTGACCTTCTTATCGCTGGCCAGGATGAGGGTGCCGTCGACTTCCAGCCGGTTGAAGTCCTGCACCACGCCGATAACCGGCAGCGATTGCGGCGGCGAAGTAGTAGCATCGCCGGTCACCGGGTCGATAACGGAAGTGCCGGCGCGCTCCAGGGACATCGTTTTGCCGTACTTCGTCAGCAGCCGGGTGTCCAAGGCTTGCATGCGGGTATAGAAAGCGGCCATCAGGAACGACTCGCCGTCGCGTTGATGGCAAATCCATTCCCCATTGCCAGCCCGCGCAATATCGCCATCACAGCCGGATACGTTGGAGTGAAAGAGGTGTTATCAGCTACAGCATATGTCACCGACACCACACCTGATACAGCCTCTGATTTCACCGCAGCCTCACGATTCGCGCCGAGCAGATCCCCGGCTACAGCTTCGACAGCTAACATGCATTGAGCGGTGATCAACTGTCGTGGAATCTCTGTTTCAGGGTAGTAATGCCCATCGAATAAAACCCCAGAGCGCGGCCACGGTAACGGCTGGCTAAGGGTGGTGCGATCCCCATACCAATTCATCCCGTTCAGATAATCCATTGCCTGCATCAGCAATGGTTCGGGACTTGCTGGGGCGTTGATGCCCCGGCTGGATAAGAATGAGGTTAAATCATCCGCGGCGGCATAGCTGTTAAAATCCGGGGATGTTGGGTCGGTGATTAACATCTAAGCCTCCAAATGAAAGGGGCCGAAGCCCCTGAGGTAAACTTTACGCAGCGACTACAGTCACCGCACAGACTGCCGTTTTGCTGCCGTCAGTCGTGGTCACGGTGATGTTCGTGGTGCCTGTTGCGACGCCAGTAACAACGCCCGTAGTCGGGTCAACCGTAGCCTTTGCCGGTGCGGAAGAAGCGAACGTTACAGCCTTGTTGGTCGCGTCTTCCGGCGAAACGGTCGCAAACAGTGTCATATTTGCGCCGACAGCGATGGACGCCGTGGACTGGTCCAAGGTAACGCCGCTGACCGCAACAGGCGCGACAGTCAACTGGATCATTACGCCAGCGGTAACTTTGTTGCTTGTGGCGTATTTCTTCCAACTATTGGCCGTACCAATCTTCGTCAAATCAGGATTAGCCCCGCCCTGGACTGTATCCCAGCTATAGCCCAGCAGATCGATATTAACGGTGCCTTCCGCCCGGTAGCCGATGCCAAGGTTTTCCTCATCGTTTATGGGATAAGAACGAAAGCCAGGCGCCTGCGACTCGGTAATAACGACCGCGTTCGGCAGCAGGCCAAATATCGCATCGATTGGCGCGGTATCGGTGACCAGTACCGGCTTGCCCAGGGTGCCAGGCTGCCCACCATATACAACGACGCCCGCTTCTTCATAAACCTTCTCAGCGATAGCCTGATCGATAATGTCGAAATACGTCGCGGAGTGCATGACGAACAGGGCAATGCGGCCAAACTTATCGCCATACTTGCGCATACCCTTGGTCAATGTCTTCTTGCCATCGGTTTCAATATCGGCTGAAACGACCATATCCGCATTTGCGCCGATCGAAGCGCTAAGTGCCTGGATGGCGTATTTTACGAATCCTTCCAGGGTGGCATCGGCAACATCAACGCCTACCACTTCGGAGAATTCAGATACGTCACGCCCGCGGCGCTTGAATGCCTCTTCCGTGGTCTGGTAAGGGCCATATTTCCACGGCGCTTTAACACCGACAGATTCGCCGGCGCCGATTTTCTTACCGGCGACCTTGCCGGTGGAATTCACATCACGATGTTCAATCGTGCCGCCGAGCTGATAAAAAGCACGTTTACGGAAATCGCCTTCGATTAAGGTGTTATCCAAGACAATGGCGCCATTCGATGAGGCGTTGAACACGTCGAGGTTATCCTGTCGGCGCTCCAGGTATGCCGTTTGAGCCAGATCATCATAAATGATCAGGTCCGAGTTAACGGTGGTAGTCATGGTTTCTGTTCCTTGTTACTTGGGAAGCCTGAGAAATTCCTGCTGTCCGTGCTGCCGGATATAGTCGGCTTTATCGGACGAGGACATCGCTGATCGTTTGAGTTGCCCGCCTGATGGTTTGTTATTTCCCGCCCCGGTGCCTTGCGCCGGTGGCCAGAGGTGAGGAGCAACATCTTTTAGGGATTCCACCCATTCACCAGGTGACAACGGCGTTTTGCCGTCTTTCCCCAGCAGAGCGGTCCCTTCTTTATCAACGGCTACGGCCTCGCCTTCCTCGTTGACGGTAAATAAACTTTTGGCGCGAAGGATTATGTCATCCGCCGCACCGGGTAATGCTCCAGCCTTTATCGCAGCAGAGCGAATGGAATCGCCCAGAACGCGATCGCTGAATTTCTTTGCGAAGGACTCAGCTTTTTCAGCCCGGTCATTCGCGGCTTTGAGCTTTTTATCAACATCACCGCGCAAACGCTCGGTGCGTTTATCCAGCACTTCGTCGATTTTCCCGGCCGCGATAAGCTTGGCTTCTTCGTCGTCGGAAAATCGTTGCAGGATGGTTTTAACCGCATCCGGATCGATGCCGTCAAACCGTTTCAGATTGTCGCCTTGCTCTTTGAGCTTGCCGAGCAATTCTGAATTTTTGGCCTTCAATCCTGTGACGGACTCATGGATCTTCGAGTCGATGATGGCCTGTATTTCCGGAGTGATTTCGGGTTCGGCTGCGCCACCGCTCCCATCACCTTCACCGGCTGCCGCATAGTATTTGTAAAACATATTTCGGAATAGCATGCTGTCCCCTTGGGATTGTTGCGGGGCCTTGCCCCATAAAAAAAGGCCGCACAATGGCGACCTTACAAAAATCGGATTAATTAGATTCCGGCGCGGTTAAACGCTTCGGGCGCCAGTTGCCGCATCTGATCCAGGGTAAGTGGCTCAAAATTCTTGTCGAGCTGCAGCGCTGCGAATTTCTCAGCGCTTAGGCCGCCATCACGCAGCAACGTGGCCCGGGTCTTGCCTATGGCGTTATCTTGATAATCATCAGGCTGGCGCTCCAGCCACTGATAATACGTTTCACTCGACGGGACATAGCCATTGGCCGAGGCCCGCGTCTCGCCCTCAGTCAGGATGTCATTGAGCGCTGAATCTGCCAGCACAGGAACAATTTTTGAACGGCATCTAAGGTGCATGGGCGGGCGCGGGCCGACATTTATCAGGTATACCGTTCCATCCAGTGAGCGACAAATTACTGTCGTTTTGTTATCCAGGGTCGCAACGAATTGGACCTTCTCGATTACATCGCCGTTTGCCGCGAAAAAAGCTTCGCTGGCCACAGACGATGTGTGCTGTATCGCCGTCCTGGCTATCGCGTCGGCGTTCTGGACGTACTGGCCGATGATGCCGTCGGCGCCGTTAAGCTTTTTCGTGCCGCGAAGCGCCGTAGTCAGTTGCTGTATCGTCTGGCCTTCATTCCACGCTCGCAGCACCGCGTTATTCGCCGCGGTGAGCGTTACCGTCTCCCAGTCTTTGATGAAGGGGTCCAGCAATAACTGGCCACGCCAGTTCCGGACGGACATCGGCGTATTGTCGAGCAAGCGAATGATTTTATCGGTATCGGGGATAACCAGTTTCGGCATGCCGGCAATCGACATCAGCGACTGATATTCAAGATTGGCCACTTCGCCGGAAATCTGGTTGCACAGATCGCGCAGCTGCTGGCCGTACGCATCAACCGGCAGCGCCATGGCCTTAGCCAGTAATTTCGATATCTCGTCGCGCTCGCCCATCGTGCCGATGATGCCGTCATAGTCCTGCAGCACATCGCCGGCGGCAGAGCGCAAATCCTTCAGCAGCGTTTGCAGCTCTTTCCCTTGCCCGGCTTTGACGCGCTCAATCAGCGACTGAATAAGAACGGCATTGTCATGTAGTTGTGTCACTGACAAAGCCTCCTAACCCGGGCGCCTCCTGGCTTATCTCATCCAATACATCTTGTGGACTAATTGACGGATCCACGACATCCATAAGCTGCAGCGAGTGAACCATGTCGACACCGCGAATTGCCCGACTCTGCCATGCGGCCACGAGCGCCGTAATGAGGTTGGAGTCAATGACTTTAGCGATGAATTCCTGACTGATCTGATAGCTGACTTTGGCGTCTTTCTGGCCCATGTAGCGAGCGCACCAGATGAGCGCCTGGGTGTAAGCCTCGGAAACGTTCGAGCAGCACATCCCAAGTACAGACGTCGCCGCTGTCTGGTCGCCGGTGGCCTGCGTTGCCGTTTTCACAGCGCTGTTTTGTTCTACCAGCCTGGCGCCGAGCGCCACCATGTAATCACGCTTGCTGTCCATGCCCTCTTTTGCCAGCATATTCGGCTCAGCCTGCGCATACGCAAAGACGCCATCCAGCGGCAGCATAATAGGGTTGCGAGAGCCCAGCTTAACGCCTGATTTTTCAAGGTGATCCCGCCACTCGGTATCGAGGCCCGAAAGATACGGCTGAACCTGCCCGCAGAAAAATAGGCTGTCTTCATAATCCGCTGAATTACGGTAATGCCCGAGGTTGATTTCAGTCAGCGGATACAGCGGGGAGTCATCTATTGTCGGGTCATTGTTTTGCGCGCCGACGAACGTAAACGGGATTTCGTCCCATGCGCCGCCAAACAGTCTACCGGGAAAATATTCTTCCGTAATGGCGTAAACACCGGTTACGTCAGTGCCCGTTTTAGTCCAAACCCGACATACAAAATTGCCGTTTTCTATGGCTAATTCACGGTATTGAATGCGGTCGACAAATCCGTACCCGTCCGGTTGCTCAATGCATTCCCTCAACACCACCAGGATCAGCTGGTCTCGGCCATTAACGCGAGTGGTGCGCCAGTTGATAATATTCTCTGTTGGATAGCTCAGAATAATGGCGCCGCTCAAATCTTTGCTGTAATCGACATAAAGCCCATGCCGTCCGGTTTCCAACACCGATTCCAGCGTTGATTGTGATTGCTGATAGACGCTGCCACCCGCGCCATCGGCATTCGTTTTCAGATACTCCATTTTATCGGACAGCGTGACGGCCGGTTCTCGGCGGTAGGCCATGCCGATCATGCCGTTTTTAGTATGGCCAGTGATGGCATAAAAGACGGCGCGTTTTAGATAATCCTCGTTGCGCCGCTTATTTCGGGCCGATTTGTCTGTCGGGTCAATTTCGGGCAGATATTTGCGCCCTTTCGCCTTAACCGCTTCCGGGCCTTTGCAAACATCACGCACCGTTTCCCAGAGCGGAAGTGCCGCCTTATATTCCGGGCGGATGAAGGTAATGTCGTTATTGGCCATTAGAATGTGGTTTCCATATTGATATCAAAAGCCGGCTTAGGCGGATTGTGCAACACGCGGTAACGGGTGCCGTCCCAGTCGTGGTCTTCCTGGTCGGTATCAACGTCATCAGAATTTTTGTCATCGCGAACCAGGACGGGAATGCGGCTGATCCAGCCACGGCAGCAATCAAAGACGTAAAAAGCGGGTTTTTCCGGCATGCCTGATTCTGTCGTTTTGCCCTCTACCACCGCTTCGAGCATGTCAGCGAACAGGGAAGCGCCGTTAATTCGTGACCCGGGTTTTTTATTCGCCTCTACCCATTTAACGCCCTGGTGCTCCATTTTCTGCGCGATGGATAACTCTTCGTCGCCGGTGTTATAAATTGCACCATCCGCGGGGCCAGGAATTACTTTATTGCAGATTCCGGGGACAATATGCATTTGCCCTTTCCCGCGCGTTTCTTCCGGTTCCGGCAGGTCCTGGCCGGCCAGCCGCGCATCGACCCATTTCACGCCTTTGGCGACGTTGGTCGATGACATATTTAGGCCTTTATTCAGTTCGTCAGGCGGACAGCCGTACCATTCACCAATGAGGATCAGTGAGCCTGCCGGCGGGCAGAATTTCTTTCCATCCGGCAACGTTGCTTCGGTCCCGTCCGTCTGCGCCCACCAAAGATTCGAAAATGGTTTCGATTCGCCCCAGTCGTGCGAGCGATCGACTGTCCATGAATCTGGTATGTGAAACGGCCTGATAACGTGCAGCGCGGCATCCCATAAATGGTCGAACCGGCCGCCGCTGGTTACATCCCATGAGCCCTCGACCCATGCCTTGCGTTTATTTGGGTCCTTGATATTCATCAGGCCGGCGATATAAACCGGATCGAGGTAGGGATTTTCTTTAAACGAGCCGTGGATAGCGACGCGCGTCAGGGTGATCGGCTCTTCCTGGCGCGTCTGCGGGTTTGGGACCATCTGCGTCTGGCGCACTATCGTTCCGCGCGGCGCCGGGTCGATGAAGCGCTTTTTGACCCACGTATGGCCGATGCCAAACGGGTTCGTTGTGCTGAAAGTCTCCAGCGGGATATTGGGCAGCAGCGAACCGTCTTTACGCGGATAGTTTTCTGGCCGGAATGATGACCGCCGGCAGGAAAACATCGATTCGTAGAAATCGGAATTTGGCTGTTTTGTCAGCTCATTGAAACCAATGAACGGGAATTCCTGCCCGTGGTAATCCCAGTAATCAGCCTCTTCCTTGCCGAACCGGAATAGCAGCTCTTCGCCGGTTGGCCATATCCAGCGCAATTCTGATGCCGACGCGAGGAAGCGGGCGCCATCCTGAAATAGGCGATACATGCGCTTCGACTGGGTAATGATATCCGCGAGGTTCTTATATTCCGTATCGAAGATGACACCGCGCCAAAACGTGCCGTATCCAAGCCCGACAATGCGCCGGAAGCGGGCGAGCTGCGCCGCTGTCTTGCCGGGCCCGCGCGTTCCTTCGAAGAGGATTTCATCACAGGGGCAACTCAACGCCAGCGACTGCGATCCGGGCAAAGGCTTCCAGACAACGTGATAACTCATTTGCCTAGAACCTCGCTTTGCTGTTTCTGAGCGGCTACCTCCCATTCTTCTGCGCTATCACAGCTCGGTACCGGCATGATGTTGTGAACGCCGTTCTTATCGCCATCGTCGTGATCGATGCCGTAAGCTTGCCGTTCGAGTGCGACCAGGTTCTTAAGCGTGTCGGAAAGGTCTTTCATCGACTTGACGCGCCCGGGCATGCTGATGATTTTCTGATAAAGGTCATTGAGCTTATCGGTGCCGTTGTCGTCCGGAGTACGCATCAACTCGCCCAGTTCTGCCAGCGCTGCAGTATCACCGGTTTCTATTTCAAGTTCGTCAAGCAGCATATTCGCCAGGCGGCGAGCGCGGGAAATATCGCCGCGGTGCTCCATGCGAACACTGGCAACTATCTCGGCATTAGCCTCAATAAGTACGCGTTCTGAAAGTGCGCTTTCACTGCGTACCTGACTGCGTACCTCTTTTTTGCGTACCAAATCATCGGCACGACTTTTAATCTTTGCTGCCAAATCTCGGGACCAGTCGTCCCGCTTAGCGCGCTTACGAATAGCGCCTTCACTGACACCATGGGCAGCACCGATCTCCCTTAAGGACAGCAAGCCAGCCCGGTAAGCCGACTCGATGGCCTCCCAATCTGGTTTGGTCATTGTTCGTTCCTTTATTTCTCTTTGCTGGCTTCATAGTGGTCCACCATGAAGTCGTTCACCTGCCGTGCTTGGCCTTAATCAGCGGCAGGAATCTTTCCACTATGCGCTGAACCAGATAGCAGAAGGTCTCGTTTGTCTGGTCATTCGGTGTCGGTAGGCCAACGATGCTGCATATCTCAAATGCCACATGGGACGCCTCATGCGCCAGGGTGGCCGCCGAACCATTGAAGACACCCAGCATGATTGTCCTGCGGTCTTTTGCTCCACGCTCCAACTCAAAGCCGTCATAGCCGCTAAAATCAAATTCTTCGCCTGTCAGCTTTTGATGTACTTCGTCGCCTGTTCTCGGTCTCGTAGCAGCACGATACGGGCGCAATTGAACAGCGGCGTTCGCATTGATGGCGGTTTTGATTTCTTCATGGTTACCACGCTTTGTGAGTAATAAAAACCGCCCGGAGGCGGTTGATTTCAATCAATAGGGCTAGGTGGTGGATCTGCTTTTTGATTTCCTCATCAACATTGAACGCGGATAGCGGCTCAGTCGATGCGACCATGAAGTATTTTCCGTCTTTGGTTTTGTGCTTGGTGATGAAGTAGGCATCATTCAATGGGAGCGTAATCTCTGCTTCAGTATCGCGCCCATAAAATTTAGCCATACGCTGGCTCTTGGCTGGTAATTGTAAAATAACATCTTCCTTCAGGCCATTCCAGACTTCGCCATGCCTTATGCCGCCCAAGATAAGGTAGTCAACATACTCTTCTTCCTGCATTTGCATTCCTTTAATAGATATAGGTATAAGCACAATACCACTGGCAATGGGCATTACTTTGTTCATGCGCACATTCTTCTGCCATGGCCTGCGCAGCCACTATGAGCCTGTAACTGGCGGCATTCGCTGTTTGCTGAAATCCCGCGCTCAGCAGAATAAGAGGAGCTGCGTCATGGCTAACGGGGTACGCGTTCGACAGCGCGGCGATGAGTAGGGTAGTGATATAATTTTATGATTAAAGTGTAAAATTCGGTTTATGATGCAGGGAATCAACTTACATAAGCTAAGGAAGACAGTATGAAAACTGCCACCTATCTTTTGTTGTTACTCATTCCCTTCGGGTCAATATCAAAATGCTTGGTAGTAGGTAATTTCAAAGGAATGTCAGCCACTATTTATTCGTCACCACCAGGGAGTCAGTATAGATATTCAGAAGATGGCATGACCAAACAATATTTTGCTGTCAACACTGACCCCAAAAATCCAAGCGTTACGCCCGGTGATTTAATTTATGCGCAACTGAGCGAAAACGCGGTTATAGGATTAGTCACAGGAAATAATCAAACAAATATTGAGACTTGGGTCATTTCGACCGATCAAAAGCATGTCTACTATACGCAATCCCGCTCTGGGTTTGGTGATTTCGATGGTTCGAAGTCTTTCATAGGGGATGTAGTTGGCCCATGTAAGTAATCACTGTCAGAGCCCATCAGGAAAAGGTGATGGGCTCTTGCGGTGACTACCGCTTTATTCGGCAGGCGTGAAATCAACGAAGTAATCTTTACCTACCTCAAATTGTTCCAATGCCGGCGGGTTGCTGATGGTCATCGAAATCTGACCGCTGGGCGTCCATTTTGACCACGATTTGTTACCTTCGCCCATTACCGCCGTTAATGTAACGAGCTGCGTATTGGGGTCAGCAGCGTAACAACGGAACTTTGCACGTACAGCCATGAGTTTCCCCTTGTAGATTTTTAGTTGGCGCCCATGAGCAGACGCGGTGGAGTGATTACAGGAATTTATCTTTCAGCGCCACCAGTGTGGCCTCGGCATTAGCGCCCAGCACAGACACGCCATGCTCAACGAAAGCAGCGAATGCCTCAAAATCAGCCCGCGCTTTTTCGAGAGGCGACAACGCCGGAGCGGCGGGCGCCTTGGTACCATTTATAGCCGCGGCGTCAATAGTCCCGACGATAGTGGTATTGCCAACCTCAACAACGCGTTTCGGCACCTCCGGCACGGCCACGAATTCCAGATTAACGGATTGCGACGCGGTTCCATCGGCCAGGGTTGCGGTGAACGTTATCGGGCCGGCTGCCGTGTTGGTAATGTTGACGGTGATCTGGCCGTTCGCGTCGGTCTGAGCGGACGCCGGCGTAACGGTACCGGCATTCACGCCAAAATTGACAGCTACTCCAGCAACCGGCGTTCCGCCGCTACCGGCGACATTAACCTGAACGGAATTGGCGGCAACGCCGTCAGCGACCTGCCCGTTGAGCAGCACAGCAAGAATTAATTGAGGCATTGGTTTATCCTTCGAATCGTTGAAGAGGCGTTTCAGCCCGGCTAAGAATTTATTCATTTCGTTGCGCCCTGGAGGCAAACATTCCGGATATAGGATTGCAGTCCGCTTACTTGGCTGGTGAGAGTGCTGAGTCGCTCGGTGAGAGTGAAATAATCCCGTTGAGCGGCGTCATCCAGTCGGGCGGTGGCTGCATCAGTTCCGCCGGCGGCGGTGGCGGGGTCGGACACTGACTTGCTATTACCTGCGGTACAGGTGGCGTGGAGCTGCAACTTACGCCTGCCAGCGGCAAGATCAGCGCGCAGAGCATCATTCTGAGTTTTCGCATTCGCTAAGTCCTGGTGATATTTCGTGTCGATGCCCGCTGCGGCCTGTTCCGCCGATTGCTGCTTTGCGAGCGCCTGGGCTAATTGAGCAGTCGCGGCATCGTCCACGGCTTTTCTGTAGTCGTCGGATGCCTTTTGAAGCGTGGCGATGTCCTGGTCTTTGCGAAGGCCCTCAACATACCAGCCCCCAGCGAACGCCACACACATCAGCGCCAGGAATACCCACAGCCGCCAATACGTTTTAAGGGTGAGAAATATTGCCGTCATGGAGTCCGCCCGGGGTTTGTGGTGTCATTGCATCGCTGACCGTGTCGATTCGTTTCTTTTCGAGGTCGTGGTGTATGCTTTGCCGCTTGCCGATCTGGTCGTTGGCGATGACCGCTGCAAAATAGGCAATGAGCATAGTGTCGGTCAGGGTGCCCTTGTACGCTTCCCAGCCAAGTACAGCGGTCACCGTGATGAAGCCAAGGCCCTTCATCCATTTGCTTAATGAGGGGCGCTCATCACCGGAGCTGTTGAATATGTCGAGCATGGGCATCAGAGGAGCGCCTTCCTCGCGATTTGATATCGGGCCTGGCGGTCCGGTAAGCCATTCAGGCCGCCATTAATCCGCCTGGTAAGGCCAATCATGTCGCCGATATCAGCGTACCCGTTGCACTTATTCGCCTGCCAGAACCAGCCGGCGGAGCGGGCAGCATTGACATCCTGCAGCAGCAAATCCGGATCCCCGACGACATCCACGTCCAGCGCGGCGGCGCATTCAAAATAGTTGTCATAGAACGTGACTTGTTTCAGCCCACGCCCGCGGTAAAGCCAGCCGTCGCCATCATGGGTATTCCCATAACGGCCGCCGTAAACGATGTTGGCAATTTGCTGCTGGCGCTCGAGGGGTACCGTTTTCTCTCCGGGCTGCCGGCCCAGGGTGGCGCGCTGTGCGTCGGTGAGCCGGGTGCCGAATATCGCCAGTCCGGCAATGGAATAATTGAACGACTCGGACAACTGGCTGAATCCGCCTGACTCGGTACCGATTTGCGCAATGAAGGCAGCCTGGCGCAGGGCGGTATCGATACCAAATTCCACCATTGCGTCGGTGAGCGGCTGAAACCAGCGCGCAGCTAACCCGGCGCTGAGATTAGCCGCCTGTTGAAATTGATCGGATGTCATTTTTTATCCTTCGATGCGTCTATCTTGTCATCGACCTGACCGACAGCCTGCTTAATCTGTTCGACCTTTGCATCCCGCTTATCGGCTCGGCGCGAGTAATCAGCGCGGATGGCTGAAATCTCAACAGAGGCTCTGTTGCTGGCAATAATCAGCCCAACGGAGAAACCACCGAAAAAGCCGGCGGCGGCTATTAACGACAAAACAAACCAGGTTTGCCAGTGGCGCTTAAATTCTTTCTTTGCGTCTTCGGTGATAGTGTTCGCTGTTCCGGTCATTGATTGGCCTCCAGCGCCGTGCGCAAGCGGCTGACCTCTTGCGTGAGTGATTGATTTTGCTGTGTCAGTAAATCGACTTGTGCGGTCAGGCTGTTATTCTGCTTGGTTAGAATTTCAACCGAGTTTTGAATTATCAGTAGCCGGGCGTCCATTTCGGCTATTTGCCGCCATTGCCCTATGCGTTCTTTATTCGCTGCGTCCCGTTCTTCTTTTAATGTTTTATTTTCTTCTTTCAGCTCTGCGAGCATTTCAACTTCCGCCTTGCTGCCTGCAATATCCGCTGAATCTTTCGCCCGCTGTTTCACGAACCACATGCCGCCGGCTACCAGGGAGACGAAAGCCGTCCCAATACTGGCCCATATGCCCGCAGTAGTTTGAATGTCGGCCATAGGGTGCCTTATGCTGATATTGTGATGTCCACCCGGAGGCGGTGAGGAAAAGGGATCGTCTGCGCTGCCGTAGGCGCAATAGGTGTGAGTGGTTGTACGTCAGATTTGGCGACGCAGACGAAAATGATAATTAATCCTATATTCCAAGAAATTTACTGTGCAAATATCAGGATTTCGCATGTACTGTAAGTTAGCTATGTTTGGAATTCAGCCCATACGAATGCCGGTACGTGCACTTAGAATCAGCTTGTACGGCTGTTTATCTCTATAAAGGAAAAATCATGTCTGAACTTGAAAATGATGTTATTTGGTTAAAATTCTCGAACGAGTCAAAGATTCAAATATTGGCAGTGAGGCTTTACAGGAATCACTGATAAATACTCTAATAATCAATCAAATACTCAGATATTTTAAAAATAAGCCGGAAACATCAGATATTGTTAATCACATCTTTGCTCAGATACAAAAATCAGTTACTAAAATGGAAAAAGGGCAAATAACAACTGACCCGCGTATAAAAAAGCTTTTGAATCAACTTTAGAAATACTCAAACCATTAAAGAATTAACATTTTCTTAGAAACCGATTTATTTTTGTTGCAATTAAGTTGAAGTCAACATTTCCAGGAGAGTTAAATGTCATATTTAGCTCTTCAAATTTTCCCAGTATCTGGATCAGCTCTAAAGAGTAATGGTTTTCTTAGTCCCTTAACCATAAGGCCGTACCGTATTGCCGCCCTTAAAATGCAAAACCCCACCGGAGCGAGGTTTAGAATTTCTATGCTGTTCAACGGGCTTTAAAATCCCATCGTTGGCGTTACGTTAGTCCATTTCACCCAAAGCTGCAATAGGTTTTAACGGGTTATGTTTTCGAGCGCAGCGCCCGCTTCGCTCTCCTCCTTATGGCACTGCGTTATCAGGTCCTCATAAAATGGCTTTAATGTGCGTGACCAGGTTTGTTGCGGTATGTCCAGGCCGATGCCGGCGAGCGCGCGGCGAACTGTTTCGGCGGGAATGCGGGAATAACCGCGGCCCTGGCATTTGCTGCAGGTCTTGTATGCGGGGATCCCGCCCTGCTCCGCTGTTTTCTCTTTGTCCACCACCTCGCCCCGACCGTTGCAGCGGCAGGAATTGCTGACCACTTTTTTACCGTTGCAGGTCGGGCATACCCGGCGGGTGATATCGTAATAGTTGAGCTTTGCCAGCATTTCACGGCCCGGCATCTGCTCAATGCTGGCGGGCAAATCCCCGCGCTCAAACATTGATACTGTTTCCCGCGTTGCGGCAAGCTTGTTCATGACAAACTGTCGTTCTTCAAGAAAGCCCTCCCCGCCGCAACTTTCGCACGTCCGGACGCTGGCCGCACTGCGGGCGTAGTCCTGATAGGCATAAATTGCCAGTAATCGCAGAGCCGGGCGCTTAACGTCATCCGAAAGCTTTTCTACTGCCCGGCACCGGTGGGCCTGAGATAGTGCGTAATGGTAAAGGTATTCCAGTGCGCCATCCGGCTTGCTGATACCCTCCTTGGACAAAAATAATTCGATACCCGGGCGAGCCTGCAGCCCGACCAACCCCAGGGAGGCCATGACATCAGTGATTGTGAGCGAATCGGAAGCCGTGGCCCTGGAGGTATCGCCAATGTGCATGCTTTTAGGTGAAAAAAACTTTGGTAATGATTCGAGTTTCAAGCGGCATCCTCCCGGTTCGCCATGAGAAATTTACGTTTTGCCTTATACTCGTCCCGGATCCGCTGGTAATCTTCAATGCGATAGCGCTTGGGCTCATGCGGACCCTCGAGCCAATCGACATAATCCTGGCCGAATTCGGCGATAAGATTTTCACGGTATTGCTGGCTGACGGTGTGATTTTTGCGTGTGTAGTGCCCGGCGCCGCCATTGCACCTTTTGCATTGCCTAAAGGCATTTTTTTCTTCGAAGCGCAGCTCTGGATGTGAGCCGACAGAAAGGAAATGGCCGCAATCCCATTTGCCGCCATGCAGGTCTGGCGGATTGATGTCACCGCAGCTGATGCAGGGGCGGTCAAAATCGCGCTCACGGATATAAGCATTGAATTCGTCTTGTGCCCTCTTCATCCATTCCGATTTTGTCGTTAATTTGTCCTTTCGTTCCCGCCAGGCGGCGCGCTCTTCTTTCTGCTGGTCGCGCTGACGCTGCTTTGCAAGCTGCGCGGCTTTCGCCCGAGCCTTTTCGGTTTGCGCCCGGCCATATTCCGCCGCACAGGTGTAAGTGCAGACAATTTGCCCCTCGCGCACCGGAGGGACCCATCCACGGCACCATGCGCATTTCCGACGAGTGGGTTTTTTCATGCCATCCGCCCAAAATAATCATTCGTATAGCGCACTTCGCGCAGCCGAACGCCATGGCCAACCGCCCACGCTTGGGAGTATTCAATCAGGCTGTTCATACGACGGATGCCCATTTGAGCGGTGCTCTCGCGGATCGGGACTAATTCGCCCTCGATGCCGGTAATCACTTCGCCGGGTTTGCCGGTGGCCACTGCATGGCCTGAGACCAGAATGGCTTTCCAGGAGACAAGCGGCCTGGTCTGGCTGGCAAAAATGATGTGCTGTTTTTCCAGGTCGCCGCATAACGCATGAAACAGGCTGTTTTGTGGAAGCGTGCGATCGGGATCGGAGAATTTCACCACCAGGGGGAAATTGGCATCCGCCGGCAGCGCTTTGATGTACTCGATGAGGTTGCGGCGGACATTGTCGTCGCGCAGATAGAAGGTTGCCTTCATGCGTCACCGCCAGGGGTAACCGCAGAATGCAAAAAATCGCTGGCGTCGTTAAACGTCAGTCGCTGGGGATTTATGCTTTGTGACTGCGCCATGGTGTTCTCCAGTGGCGCAGCAGGTCAGGCTTGTTCAGGGCCTTGATTTAATAGTATCAGAAATTTAAGTGACTTTGTAACCGGCTTTTCAAGCATTTTCGTGAAGAGCGTTGGAGTGCCGATTACCTCATCATCCCGGAGCGGCAGGAACAGTATTTTTGTAGCATGACGGTACATTACTGACCTTTCGCAATCAGGAAAATCAGCGAAAGTGGCCACAACGGTTTTATCGACGCAGCGCACTACGGCATACCCAGAGTCTGGTAAATCATCCATAAGAGGCACAATAATCACCGATTAACTGTATAAATATACAGTAATTATTATCGCCAATTCATTGCAATTGCAACGAAAAATTACCCTTTCCTTAACCTCTTTGGCGACAGAAATCACTTTTACTGATCGAAATTATGCATTTACGAAATCGAAGGTTGTCCGGTCATGGCACAGATCCTTCAATAACTTTTAGCTTTTCCCCGACCGGGATAATGGGGTCTAACGGGTCCGCGACACTGCGACGGCCCGCCGCGAAACGGGCATGGCAGCATTGACATAACATGGGTAACTTGCCGTCATAAATCATTTGCTGCTACCCCTGAGCGCCTTCACTTGCTCAAGCCTTTCAGTTAAAAAAGCCAATTCCTGACCAGCCTTATAAATTTGTGCACTCAGATCGCTTAATTTGAACTGTTGAGTTCTCACCCGTGCCCGGCAGTTGAGTTCCTCCTGTTTGAGCTTTTCCAGTCCAGTGCGGTGATCAGTAATTTCCCGGCGTAATGTTTGCAGCTCCCAGTCAACCTTCGTCTCTCCGTCTGTGACGGAATTGATCCAATCAAACGGATCAACCACAGCGCCGCATGAGCGGCACGTTAATGTGCGAAGATGATCGTCAACCAAAATCTTTGGATGGGTACACCAGCGATTTTTGCTTTTCGCGTCTGGCGCTTTTACAAAATTGCGCATTTCCTTGATGTCGGCATTGGCATCAAATCGCTTTGTGAAAACCAGTACGTTATCGCTGTCGTCTGGAGGTAAATCGGATTCATCGCTCATGCGGCCTCCGATTTGGCTTTATATCGCTCGAACCAGAAAACAACTGGCGACGGAGTTACTTGAATTTGCCCGAAGCGTTCAGCGGTGCGGAAATTGACGGAATATGCACGGGCGCGTTCAGCTTGAGCGAAAATTTCATGCCTAAATTCTTCGAGACTGAACCCGCCCTTAAATAAATTGCAGGGTGCGCATGCCGGAAAGAGATTTTCAAATGTATCCAGATGCTCATTCATCAATTCGCCAGTAGCCCGGAGTTTCCATACCCCCTTTGCGCGGGCTTTTTGGTCTATTTCAAGTATCCGCCCGACTTTTTCAACGTGGTCTGCGTGCCACCCTTTCTCGGATAACTTGCAACCGCAATAAGCGCACCGGCCACCGAATTTTTGCTTAAGTTCTTCCCGCTGCTTTTTTGATAGCTTCATGCCGCTTCCTCGGCCTTGGCCTGGCAGAGCTCTGGGATATTAGCCCGGACTAAAGCTTCAGCAAACGGCGGCGGGACGGCGTTGCCGCAGCGGGCGACCTGCTGCTCTTTCGTGTATTTTTTGCCTTTGTAATCCTGATCGATGACGTACCACGCCGGAAATCCCTGGGCGCCATAGAGTTCGGGCGGTTGCAGCATACGTAGGGTGATATCCACCAATGCCCACCAGGCACCCTGATAGCTCATCAAAACCGTATCGGCCGGTTCGGGGAAATGCTCGGGCAGGTATTTATGCAGCAGATCTGCGCACTGGCGGGCCTTTTCCCGGTGCTCCGTTGACAGGCAATCGGCCGGCACATTGACGACCTGCACTACCCCCATTCGGGCTTTGGCTGTAAGGGTGTGCACCGGTTCATCAACGCCCTGCGACTGGCCGCCGCAACTGTAATATTTGACGACGTAGGCTGTTACAAGCCGCTGATTGCTGCCGGCCGACGTTATTGTGGACATCGGCGCGTCGGCCGCGTGGCCATCGCCATCGTAAAACCCGCCATTAGCCTGCTCGAAGAATGCGGAAGTTAACGCGCTCGGTACGCTGCTGGCGGTTACTGTATTTAGCGGGGTATCGAGAGAGCGGACACCGTCACTCCAGCGTTTGGCGCCGGTACCGCACTGCTCGCCGTGGCCCATGTCTACTAGATTGCCGCAAATCAGGGCCTGTTCCCCGCGGTGCGCAGCCGTTATAGTTGGCAGCGGATCTGCTGGGGTGGTGCCTGGCCGGTCGCCGTGATGGGTCAAATGTGCCAAGTGTGCGGACACAAGGGCATGCTTATTGGCAGCAACGACAGTTCCCAGCGGAGCATTGATGTCCTGCGCCCGCGGTTGCTGGCCTTCGCGTTCGCCGTAGCCGATAGTTATCAGATGGGCGCCGACCAGCGCAGATTTTCCGCCACCGCCAGCCGTAACCGTGCCCAGCGGTTCATCGGCGCCGTGCCCTACGCTATTCCCCATGTCACGCTGGATATGCGCAGTGACCAATTCAGCGCCGACGAGCGCATGGTGCCCACCGCCAGCTGTAATTGTTGATAGCGGTTGGTCTATATCGTGGCCGGTGAGGTGTGCGTCACTGGTGCCGTGAAGGGAAACCAGCGACGGCGCAACAACCGAGAAATGTCCACCTTTGACCTGGGCGCAAAGCGTCCGCAATGGCTCATCCACCGGCATCGTCCGCTGATTGCTGGCATTGGCGTGTTCATTCAGAAACGGCGCGAGCACAGGTTTCACGACGGCGCGATGATTTTCCGTGGTAAGCGTGCCGATTGGCTGATCTACGGGGGCCGGTTTACCGCTATATTCCGAACCGCCCGCGCCGACGATGAACGGCTCTGTGTTAGTCAGGACATGGCGCCACAATCCTTTTGCGACACGACGTAGAGTATTATCGGCCAGCGCCTTTTTGCGTTCGAAAATACTCGGGCTCGGGATTTTCCAGTCAATGATTTCAGCTGCAGTGTGGAACGGTTGAAATTTTCCGCTTCGAACTTCTGGCGATTTTCTGTCACCATGCGTTTGTTTCGGCCAAGCAATCGGCCGCCCATCACAACGCATCACCATAAAGAACCTTTCCCTGATAGTCGGCGTCCCCAGATGACTGGCGCGCAATTCCCGATATTCGACGTCATAACCGAGTCCGGCAATGAGCCGGCGTCGATCCTCACTATCTGCGGCAATACCGAGGACTTCGCAACATTCATCCAGTGCAGGATGATCAGCGGCAATGCCGGTCGTCAGCATCGCTACAAATGCCGCAAAGGTTTCACCTGCCCGGGCCGGGTCAGGTCTGTGTGTACCGTCAGCCATGGTCAAAAGTGGGCCCCAGGTTTTAAACTCTTTGACGTTTTCGAGTATGCCCACCCGAAAATGGGTATCTAACGCCCAGCGAACAGAGACCCAGGCCAACCCCCTGATTTCTTTTTTGACGGGAGTGGCGCCCTTTGCCTTGCTAAAATGGCGACAATCAGGCGAAAACCAGACCAGGGCCGGGCGCCGGCCGCCGCAGGCAACCACGGGATCAACGTCAAAAACGTTTTCGCAGTAATGCAACGTGTCGGGGTGGTTTGTCATATGCATATCGATCGCGTTTTGGTCGTGATTGATTGCAATGTCCACGCTGCGCCCGATCGCCATTTCTATACCCGTACTGGCACCGCCACCACCGGCAAAATTATCAACAATAATTTCTCTCACGCTGTTGCTCCCATGGCTGCGGTTAATTTGACGGTCTGTTGGATGATGGCGTCGGTGGTCATACCGTCTAATTTCATGCGATTAATGTGACTGCGGATTTTGTTTTGCAGATCTGCCGGGAGACTGCCGGCAGCCGGTACCTGGTCGAACAGGAAATGGACCTCGGCCGGCCAGACGGTTTCCGGTACATCCGGTTTCAGTAGCGATTCAAGTTCGATAATGCGTCTGGTGGCGTATGCCAGCAGGGGATCGGATTCGGGTTTTGCTGTAGATTCGTCCTTGAGAAAGGTCATCCAATGGGTGTCTGACCTCTTGCCGGACTTATGCCCCACCACCGGCTTATGGTCAGTCAGCGCGAGAATATGACTCACCGAAATATGTGTTTCGTTCCATTTAAATATCAGTACGCCGCCGGGCCGCAGCACCCTGAACGCCTCACAAAATCCGGCGCGCAGGTCCGCCTGCCATGTCTCCTTATTCAGCACACCGTATTTTGCTCTCATCCAACTACCCCCCCTGCGCGGGCCATATGCGGCGGGTCAAACACCACCAGGCTGAAAGTGGAATCGGCGAAAGGAAGATGGCGAAAATCGGCTATCAGGTCAGGGCGAATCTCCAGGGCCCGGCCGTCACAGAGTGTATGACTTTCGGCCCTGATATCGACGAATACGGCCCGGTCATCATCATGATCAAACCAGAAGGCACGGCCGCCGCAGCACATATCAAGAATTGGCGGATTTTTCATAAGTCATTTGCCGCCTGAGTGAAAGCGCGATCGATTTTATCAATCGCTGCCACGCATGCCGTACGAACGGTTTTCTCGTAACCTTCGGTCATCTTGACGTTCGATATGTCAGAACGCATGCCGATAGTCACTTCGCCGATGAATACCTCTTTGACGTCGCCCTGGATTGAAACCCTGACAACGACTTTCGGATCGAGATTATTTGGCATGCTCGCCCCCTTCCCTCACCAGGGATATTCGGCGGTTGAAAAAGTCCACCATGCGGTTAACGCCATATGCTTCTTGTGGAGATTTATCCTCAATGATCCCCGGATAAATTTGCTGACGATTACCATCCAATCTGACGGAAATTTTTCCATCTTCCTTCAGCCGTTTAATCGCCTCATTGACAGCAGATTTACACAGACCGAGTCCTCGGGAAATTTCTGCGGAAGTAGAACCTTCATGGCTTTTTATAAAACGTGTTACGCGCTGTTTCGTTGATAGTTCGGTCATTGGTCAAATCTCGATTTTTGGTTATTTACAAAGCCCTGCTGCTTTGCGACGCAAATATTCCGCATATAGCAATTGCGCCGGCGTCGGCCCTTCCGGATGCCGGGGCGGAGCTATCTGGCGCCGAATTGGCGGCACGCTCAGCCCGTTTTTAATATGCTTAATCCACTTAGTGAGGAGTTTTTCCGCTAGCCGCTCAAGTTCTCCCTCGGTCATGCGTCGGCCGGCGCGCTGCATTTCGATGCAGATGTGATAGAGCACAGGATGGCGCCAGGGATATTCATCTGCTCCGCCGTAGCGATAAGATTCTTTGACCCATTTTTTGTGCTCTGACAAAATACCGTAGACAGTGAGCCCAAGCGGGTTCGCACCGGTAGCGGCAACCAGCGAAACGAATTCAGCTAAGTCAGGCGGCCAGGTATTGCCGGCGGCGCATTTTTCGAGGCAAGCCTGAACGACTTGACCAATCTCATTTTCAGTCAGATGACCAATCGTCGCTGCCCAGGTCGATGTAGGTATCGCCCCGTTCTTGGATATCCACCGGTCGCTGTAAATCTCGACCATGGCCTGCCACAGCCTGGACAAAATCATCTCCGTGTCGCTCGGCTGTGGCCTGCCGGAATTTCTGCATTGCTCGAGATTCACCACTGTGCTGGAGGGTTGCCTGGTTCGGTTTTCCATTGGGTGCCCCTTGTGATTTTTGGTTGAGTGCTTGACGGCGTTCGTACAGCACACTGTCGGCGAATTTCTGTTCCCACTGAACGTGGTGGAATACCTTGCCCTCGGCTTGCCAGTACGTCACGAAGCGAGAGAGCTCGGCGTCTGTGTAACCTGGATCAGGTCCGTCAAGGATTCGGTTCCAAACCCCGGCCCGTCGCCGAAAATCCTGAGAGGGTCTCCAGGCAGTGTGCATGGAGAATTTACCGATGGGTTCATCGACCTCAGGAATAAACTCCGGCTGAACAGGTTTGGGGGGTGGGGTTGGATCTTGCAAAACATCCCCATCGGTTAAAATTTTGACTTCGCCAGAGAGAGTGGTTTTATCCTTTCCCTGATCCATTCCCTGATCCATTCCTACAGGTACTTGTCCGGTATCAGTACCGTACTCATACGGTAATAACTCTAACTCTTTGATTTTACTTTCTTTACCTTTATTCACCACTTGGTGTTTTGTGAAATTTTTAATTAACCCAAAATGCTTGCCGTCAGGAGCTGAAAACATGGATAAATAACCATGGTTTGAAAGCTCCCGTATCATTACGGTAATAGGAACGGAAGGTTCCCGTAGTGGGAAAACGGCAGCCTTTATGAGTTTTGGGTTTGCGTTGAAGTATCCTTCATCGTCAGCATAATTCAGCAAACCAATTGCCAATAAGCACGCACATTCCGACGCTTCAGCCAAATCCTCGTCTGTCCAAAATTCCGGTTTGATTGTGCGTATACGAGCCATTTAGAACTCTCCGGATTGTTTTGAATCGTATGTTTGGTTATTTTTGTTTCTCTGACTCCTGTAAAGGTATTTTTCATATCGTTGGTAAAGCTCGCTAACAATCATCTGGGCGTTTCCGTTATGCAGAACAAGGGAACGACCATCAATATTTTGTCTCTTGAGGATTAAGGCAGATAATCGAATAAGCCCTTCCGCTGCAGCATCCGCGTTTCCAAAAATCTCTATCCTCAATTCTTCAAATAAATACCGTAGATTCAGTTTTGAGGGTTTATCAAAAGTAATGATCTGATAATTATCAGCTAACGCCTCTACATTTGACTTTCTTTCTAAAAGCCCAACATCAATGAAGGCCGTGTTAATTTCTTCAATTGAGCATCGAAAAAATTCTCTTGATTGATTAATCCTTGCCGAACTCAGATGTTCGTGAATTCTTTCCTCGTCACTGCGGGGATCATTAGAGAAAAAAGCTAATTCGACTTTATAGGGCAAAGGAACGCCCGTGCCGTGCGATATTTCTGCCGCCCTGGATTCCGGGTCGGTTGTGGTCATCCCTATTTTATAAAGCCCAGGCATAGCTTCATTGCTAAGGACGTACACCCACCCGCAAAGAGTAAAGCTATCCGGAATGGGCAAGGTGGTGGCGCATTCAGTAATATAATTAATCGGTGCAATAGGCTCAAAATGATGATTTTCTTCATCATCGTTTTGAGGGAACGGATTTGTGTCAAAGAAATCCATTACTCGCCATCCTTAGCGTCAACTGATGGCGCCGGGCCGGCCGCCATCGCCGCTAATGTGCTCTTGTAATTATTCAGTACCCGCAATGCTGCTCGGCACTTCTCCAAGCGCGCAAGGCGGTTCTTGGTGCGCGAAATTTCCTTCCCGAGCTCGCGCAATGTTGGGACTTCTATGGCCACAGAGGGTTTCACGAAAACGGGAATCGAATCGATAAATTCCGCCTCACTTTCACCCGGGCCGGCTGGCTGTTCATCAGGGATTTTTGCCGTGATTACTATCGGCGGCAGTTCGACAAAGCCAGGGGGGATATCGGGTGCTTCGGCTGGTTGCTCTGGTTGCTGTTCAGGCAGGCAGTAATAAAATTTGCCATTGTCGTTTCGGCGCAATACCTGGCCCCGGTTGAGAGCCACTTCAAGAATTGAGGCTATCCGCCTGGCGGTTGTGCCAGTCATCTGCGCCAAACTCTCTGCAGTTTGCGGTCCTTCACGGGTAATAATTGTAATGAGGTTATTGGCCGTAATCGCTACTTGTTCAATACGTTGCAAGGGAATTGGTGCAGAAACAGGTATTTCGGCAATCGGCAATTGCCAAAGACCATTCACCTGACAGATTTTCCCAAGGTCTTCGTGTTCGCGCAGCATTTCAAGCGCGGGGCGAATATCTATCTGCATTCGGGCGGCGATGTCCCGCGTGGTCGCCTTTTCCATCTTCCCGATGACATCCAGTAAAGTTTCCATTGGATCCCCTGTTGTTTATTTATTGGCGCCGGCGCGGTGCAATTGCCGCTTTGGGCTTTTGCTTTCTTGCCGGCAGGCCGTATTTTTCTGCCCACAAACGCGCATGCCTGAGCACGTCGTCATAGATGCGCCCTTTCCCGCTGCCCTGTGACATGCGCCGATAGAGGGCGATAGCTTCGTCTGCCCCCCCCCTGCGCAATTGCCGGGGTGTAGCCCTGCTTGACCAGGGCTTCGCGGACGTTCTTTTCGATAAAGGATTCCCAACTCATTGGATGGTTTCCTCGTATGGTTTTTGGTCAAAACTCGATTACAAACAATTTCCGAACAGGGCCGCGACGCTGGCCATTACCACGCTCCATCGCTCTTTTGGCGCCAGGCGGACGAGCGACTCTATGCCCTCCCGGATTTCTTTCTCAAGCTCGCGAACGGGCGCGCCCAGCAAAGATGCCCTGCTCGCTTCGGCGCATTCTTTCGTAGCCTCGGCGACGCGCACCAGGCGGTCATCCGGCTCAATGATGTCGGCGCGAAATTCAAGCGGGAGCACCTCGACAATGGCCGGCGTGAGCATGGCGACATAACGGCGGTACCGCGGGGAATCGCCGTCTATCCAGCGAAAGATTTTTTGGGCGTTGCGCTGGTGATTTTCATGGAACCGAATTTCCTCGCCTCCCTGCTCCCGCCAGGCGATGACAATCTCGGCCGCCACCGCTTCTTTGCTGCGCCACTTCGCCGCCCATGCACGAACAGCGCAGCGGATCTTTTCGTGCGTGACGCCGTGACTTTTGGTGATGGGTGTTGCAGTTTTCTGATTGCTGTAAATCAACCTTGTCAGGCGGTTGTCGTTATCATTCAATGGGCTGGCGCGCATAGCTATGACTCCTGTTGTTGTGGAACCCCGTCAGTAGAATTGGGGTAAAGGTCTGGGCGTAGCTCATGAGGAGTTACACCGGTTAAATGAAAAATCGGGAAGACGTGGTCTGATGGAATTACACCGTTGTAACGGTTCTTCCAGTGGCTTATTGCCATCGGTGAAAGTCCGAGTTTTTCGGCCAGCCGGCTGGCATTACCCGCTTTGCGTATGGCCTTATCTAATGCATTCATACTTCACTCCCATGGGTAGACATCGAGATTAAACAATATGTTTATATAAATGTCAACTTTATGAGATTTCTACGATGTAAACTTTTGGTTTAAACTCACGGCATGAAAGAAAATAATCACCAGACAGATCATCCGCAGATAAAGCGACTAAGCGAACTGATGGAGTTGAAGGGTATCTCTAAGGCTGAGATGGCCCGAATCGCTGGTGTCAGCCCGCAATCAGTCAACAATTGGTTCTCTCGAGGAACCGTTGGCAAAAGCTCAGTTCTGAAACTGTCTGATGCACTTGGTGTTTCTGTTGGCTGGCTGTTGGGTGAAGAGGTTGATGAAGAAAACGGCCTTAGGCCCCGCGAACTGAAAATGCTGGAACTCTTTCGCCAGCTACCTGACACTGAACAGGACCGCATGATCGATCTGTTCCAGCTCAGGTTAAAAGAACTGGATGAATATATGGAGAAATATCTGCGGGGACGGTATAAGCCGGTAGGCGATGAGTTATAGTCATCGAGACCAAGATACGGCTGGTGAAGATGGGGATAGCGGGATTTTTAGGAAATGACAAACAAAATTTAGGGTAATAAAATGAGCAAAGAGCTAAAATTAATGAAGAAATCAGATAATTTTATATCTGCTATTGTCGATTCAACGTTCACTATCCCAGCAAAAATGGGTGCCGAAACTTTCTGCACTATACATTTCGTCAAACACGTAATGGATCTCAACTTGGATGACAAAGGTGACTTTGTTGGTAATGTTTCTTTAAATAAAGAAATCATCGCCTCAATGACACTAACAAGGTCTCATGCGGAAGAATTATCTAGCATAATCACTGCCCAACTTGCCATCCTAGATGACGAAGTAGCAAAAGAGGCTCATAATGTACTCAATATATGGTCCTATTGGTAGCGCGGGAACGAAAAGTATTATTGTTCCATTCAACATTAACCTCTATGCTGGCAGTGATCATAGAGCATCTGTTACCTCGGCTCACTCTAACGCTCAGACTGACCATTCAGTCGTTGTTACCAAGCACACAGGGGCATCAATGGATATGTTTTTCGTTCCGCCCGAACGCACTTCTGCTCAATTCAACTTTGATCTTGTAAGGATGAAAGCCCACGTTGAAAGTGACAATTTACAAATTCCTGATAACATTCATTCTGTTGAAGAACTCGATGCTTGGTTGATGGGGCTTGATCTTGAATGATTGTCACGTTCGGCGTCTTGTTTGCAAAGGAACTACAAAATTTCCCACCCGAGGATAGGAAAAAATACTTATCTTTGTATCTCATGTTAGACATGTAGGAATGGTTAATCTCGAGGGAAGAAATAAATCCTCTGAAGATGTAAGTAAAAATGACTTTAATTTCGTTTCAAAAGTTAAATATGCACAAATGTATTGTTTGTGGCATTACCATATCGGTATAAAATTTTACGATAAAACAAATAGATATGGTGATAGAACATCAGAATATGTATTGCATTATAGGAAAATAACTTCAGAAGAAATGAAGATAGTCGATTTTCAGTGCATCCCCCTTTTCGACCACCAGGCGCTAGCTATTTAATCTAACCCACACACATAAGCCCGCCCTCGCGCGGGTTTTTTATGCCTTAAATCCTCCCCCCACTTCATCCAGCCTATCTGCCGCCAGAAAAAGCGACTCTTGTCTTTCCATGCAAATTTAAACTCATTATGTTGACATTATTATAAACATTGTGTTTAATAACTTTCAACGCAGTAACGAGTCATCCAGGCAGGACGCCCACGCAGTAGCTGCCGGCGGCACACGAACCACCGGATGAGATGGCAGACACAAACGCGCAGCAGGTCAAAACAATGTTCCGCCAGCCGGGCGACAACGGCCAGAGGGGAAAATGGCAAATTTTCTAATGCTCCA
The DNA here is from genome assembly GCF_016865525.2 of Sodalis ligni. NCBI lineage: Bacteria > Pseudomonadati > Pseudomonadota > Gammaproteobacteria > Enterobacterales > Bruguierivoracaceae > Sodalis > Sodalis ligni. The sequence continues at coordinate 4,226,716 of NZ_CP075169.1, forward strand.
TCAGTGCTGTGTCACTCATGACGACGATTCGCTGGGCGGATCCCATATTGAACTGGAATGCATTTTTGTTAATGCCGATCTCATTGAAACCATCACAACCGGGATCAATTCGAATCTTCAAATGGCGTCGGGGGAATGTTTGGAAGTGAAAGAGAAACCCGGCGAAATCATCGAACTAATCCATGGATCGCGGCCATGAGCAAACTCCGTTTTTTCGCATATTGCCCAGACGATGGTTTTGATGTCTTCGAAACGGCTAAACAGGCAAAAGCCGCCGCTGAGCAATGGATTGATTCTTATCGCGGAGATGCCGTCGACGGCTGGTCGGAAGAAGTCGATCAGGTCTGCTGGGGCGAGATTAGAGAAAAGGCCACTCAAGTTGGCCGCCGTCCAGCAACCGAGGAAGACGCTACCTCTTGCGATTACTTTTGCGACTACCAGCTTCAACGAGTGGGGAGAAGGTCATGAGCCGCAACGGCTGGCATTCCCTGTCCATTCTGATGCTCATCATGACAGTGGTTTATATCGCGCTGGGGATGATGGTCTGGTGGCTGAAATGAAGGGCAAAGCGGCCATGGCCGCCGCTGCGCGCAACAAAGCGGTTATCGCCCGGTTTTTGGGTGATGAAAAAATGTGGCGAGAAGCGCTGGTCAAATTAGGCCAGGCGATGCGGAGAGTTCAATGAATACGTTATTCGCACTGGTTATCAGCATTTGCAGTACGCATGGCGCCTGCACTGACGCTGTTGTCGATGTCTACCCGTCCGAGGCTGTTTGCCGGCAGGCGGCGTATGAGCAGCGCATTAATGGTGCCTGCTATCCGGTCGACGGCATTATGCATCAGATAGACGAGCAGCCGACCCAATAACGCAAAAACGCGCCGAAGCGCGTTCTTCCGCCGGTCAGCCGACCAAAGCTTTCCGGAATCGAGTTTTGACCAATAACCACACCCAAAGGCGCATTCACTGGCTAAGGGGATTCTACAACCTGTTGGAGGGAAATGCCACCATGCAGCCATACCAAACATTAACCCGGGAACGCCTCGCAGAGCTGCCGACCGGCGCAAAGCTGAAGCTGGGCACGTACGTTGTCGAATTCATTCGCCGCGGCGCCATGCAGTTCCCGGACGGCCACGAAGAAACGTTCGTGGAGTACATCGACAGCCGGGGAATCGCCGGCAGCTTTGAAGAAAGCATTTTCCTGCAGTCCGCTACTGAGCACCTCGACGCCGTACGCTGCGCAAACTGCAACGCGCTGCGGGCGAAAGCGGATTGCATCACTCGCGTGATCGCGTTTTATCGCGATATCCGTTATGTCCAATTTTGCGCTGACAGCGATTGCGCAAAAAGCTATTTCGCTCGCCATCCCGGACAGGTCCCCACGCCGCGCCGGAGGATTTCATGAACAGCGATGTCATGGTGCTGATCGCCCTGCTCTGCCTGCGCAACAGCGTGACGCCACGGGAACTGGATGAGCTGGCGCACCAGCTCGCCGCATTCGATGCAATCAACGATGCCCGAACCGGGAGGGAATATGTTGCGTGTAATTGACACAGAAACGACCAGCCTTGAAGGCGGCGTGGTGGAAATTGCCAGCGTCGATATCGTAAATGGCGTCATCTGTAACCCGATGAGCGACCTGGTTAAGCCGCCTGAACCGATTTCGTTCGAGGCCATGGCCATTCACCATATCACCGAGGATATGGTAGAGAACGCCCCGCTAATCAGCGATGTCATCGACCGGTACCTGGGCGCCGACGCGTACGTTGCTCACAATGCAAAATTTGACCGTTCTAAACTGCCGCAAATCGATGCGCCCTGGATTTGCACCCAGAAGCTGGCCCGCAAGCTTTTCCCGGCCCACGCCAGCCATAGCAATCAGTACCTGCGATACAGCTTGGGCCTCAAGCCGGCGGTACCGGAAGGCCTGTATGCCCACCGCGCGCTCTATGACTGCTACGTCACGGCCGAACTGCTGATTTATATGGGCAGCCTGGCGAAGTGGACCATGCGCCAGATGCGCGAAATCTCCAACGCGCCATCCCTGCTGCATACCCTGCGGTTCGGCAAGCACAAGGGGAAGTCCTTCGACGAGATTGCCGTTATCGATCCGCAGTATCTGCGCTGGTTGCTGGGCTCCAGCGATCTAGACGAAGACCTGCAGTTCACCATTCGCCATTGGCTGGGGGCGTGATATGGGTACTCCCGTTTTAATCCTGGGTGATTCCGGCGCCGGCAAAAGCTACAGCCTGCGCAATTTCAAACCGGATGAAGTGATCTTGCTGCAGTGCATACCCAAGATTTTGCCGTTCCGCGCCACCGGCTGGCACCTGCACGGAAAGCTGTTGCCGGATGGCACAAAGCAGCGCGGTAACGTTCTGCGTATGGATGACTGGGAACAGGTCCAGGACACCATCAACCGGATGGTGCTTTCGAAGACACGCCAGGTCCTGATCATTGATGATTTCCAGACCGTCATGCAGCACGAAAATATGATGCGCGCTTACCAGACCGGATACGGGAAATTCACCGAAATGGCCGATCACATATGGCGAATCATCATGGCGGCTACGCAGCTGCCGGACGGATACCGGGTCTATTTCCTCGCCCACACAGAGGAGACGGAAGGAAAGATCCGAATGAAAACGACCGGAAAAATGCTAAATGAAAAATTAACACCCGAGGGCTATTTCTCTATCGTCCTGCGCGCCATCAAGAAAGACGGTAAGCACGTCTTTTTAATCAAGGGCGATGACAACGACACCGCCAAAGCACCGCCCGACCTGTTCCCGGGCATGACCGAAATCGACAACGATCTGAAAGCGGTCGATGTCGCCATCACTGAATTTATGACTGAACTGTGAGGAAACCATGAATCAACCTATGAGCTTTGCTTGGAACCCCGAAGGCGCCGAAATGGCGAAGAAGGCCGGCGCCGCCAGTGGCATCAGCGAAACTGGCGCCTACGAAGGCACCATAACTTCCGCCATATATACGTTTGGCAAAGACGGAAGCCAATCGCAGGCGCTGGAATTGAGCTTCGACTCAAACGGTGCCAAGGCTAATTATCTGCGCATAAATTTTGTGGGTAAGGATGGTCAACCGACTTTTGGGATGGGGCTGATTTACGCGCTGATGTGGGTCGTTCAGGTTAAAAACCTGCAACCCGTCCAAGTGCAGGGTGAGCAAGGTACTGAATGGACCTGCCCCAACATCATCGGTAAAAAGGCCGGTCTCTTCCTTCAGAAAACCCTCTACACCAAAAATGACGGTGCCGACGGCTACCGGTTTGAGATCCGTAACGTCTTCCAGCCCGGTACACGTCGCACGTACGCGGAACACTCCGAGAATGCGCCGGCGGAAGATATCGCCGCTCTCGAGGCTTCAATGAAAGACCGAGACGAACGGCTGAAAACTCCGCAGCACTCAGGCCCCCGCGGCAACGTTCAGGGCAATCCCTATGCTGCACAAAATGGAGTCCCGCAGTCGCGACTGCAGCAGGCCGCAAATCAGCACACGGCGGCCGCCGGGCAGATGTCTGAGTTCGACGACGATATTCCCTTTTAACTTATTGATTTTAAAGTATTTAAATTGAATAAATCGAGTATTGACCAATAAACATAGGAACACCAAATGCCTACATATTCATTTCTCATCAAGGGCCGGGCTAAATCTGAAAAGAAAAGCCTGTTCTGCTGGTTCGAAAGCAAATCTGATTCCCGCGCCGAGCGGGAAATTATGAATATCTTGGAAGATGCCGACATTGCCACCGGCCGCGGTGCTGATTATCAGTTGCCGGTCCGTATTGATTTTCCGGTTTTCGATGACCTCCCAGTTGAGTATTCACTCGATGAAACGTGGTTCGATCGATACGACTTAGCTGAGGACGGTCGCACCTGCCGTAAAATTATGGTAATGCCGGCGGCACCAGCGGTATCGGCAGTACCCACGGTTAACGACGCGCCTTCTGTACCGGAGGTGCCGGCATTCGCTCAAAACATGGCAGTGCCGCAGGATGAATCCAGCGCGCCGGCCGCCAGCCGCCATATTGTCACGATCACCGCACAAGATGCGACTTTTGTTCAGCGCGTGCTCGGCGCGTGGCTCTACGGGGCGTTCACTGAAATACACACCGATCAGTGTGTGGCTATTACCAGCCTGCAGCACGACATGGAAGCCACATATCCGCAAAATGTTTTGTTGGCGTTAAAAAACATCCCTCAATTGCTGCACTGTTTCCCTGAGACAATTTTCGATCTGGTAGATGCCATAAAAACAGTCTGGCCAGCAAGCGATAAATCGCCAGAGCTCGCCCATCTATTGTCGTTCGCTACTGAATGGGTAAACTCGCACAATAACGCTCATGAACTAAATACGGGGAAAGTGCCCACTCGCGACGATATCACCGCGCGCTGGATTGAAAAGCAAAAAACCACAGCACCTGTAACGCCTGCGTATCCTGCCGCGCCGGTGCCCGCAGCGCCCAAACTGGACCGGCCAGCCGGGTTCCCGTTCACGCTCGACTCGCTGGATATTGAGATCGCCTGCGCCCTGTTGCCGATGGATTTTGATATCCACGAAATTCCGGGGCCGATTGCGCGCCGCGCTAAAGAAATGGTAGCCAATCGCGAGGAACCGTGGCGGCAATGGAGCCAGAAATTGCGCAAAGTCGATGGCATTCTCGATCACTCGAGAGAAACTATTTTCTCGCTGATCCGCGACGCTGTTCCAGACGTTCATCTAATGCCTGGATCTCATCAGGCATGGATTGATTACCGATTAAGTACAGAGTCCGCCATCAACGAAGTCAGCAATAGCGTGAATACCTTGCTGGATAGCCCTGTTTTCACCACCGACGGGCCGGCTGCACAGCCGGAGGTCAAAAACCTGGGCGACGGTAAATTTTCCGTTGACGGTTTGGCAGAGCCAGAACGCGAAGGCCCCTTCTATCTGAAAAACCCGAGCACCGGGAAATGCCGCCAGATTTATAACCAGGTCAATCTGCGCACCCTACTTGCAATGGGCTATATCGAGATCACTTTTGAGGAATACCTCGATGTGTCGTTTACCGGTGAGGTAGAAGAGATTGAGAGCGCCCCTAATGCGGAGAACACCGGCAATGTGCAGATGGAAAAGACGGATAGTCCTGAAGGCGAAAATGGCTTTCAATTGCCGGCTGGCGAAAGTAATGATGCGCAGCAGGAAGTGCCGGCCCTCCCCCTGATCGCGCTGGACAATCTTGAGCACCGGATCGCCCTGGTTGAAAAGAAACTGGCGTACCTGGGCAATATCGGCATCGAGTTTCAGCACATCGAGCTGGAGTCGTTCGAATGAAATTAATCATCCGTGACACCAAGTCACCTCTCGCCCGGCGCGCATGCCGGGCGGCGCTGGCCGAACACCACGACAAGTTCGGCAATTACGGTCTGCAGAAGGTCCATACGGAATATCGCGTGGAGGTGGACGGCATGATCATCACCGTCGAGGTTGTTAATCGCTATGCCAGCTACGTGGCCACCGCGCGGAATGGATTCCGCCGGCTGCGCAACCTGCCGGGCCAGGCATTCATGGGGGCGTTATGAGAAAAACTTTAACTCCAGAAGAAATTGAAAAATTACGCACTGGTGCAAAATGGGATTGCACTTTTGGACGAGTGACGATGACCAAATTACTCGACCACATCGACTCCCTGGATAACGCAGACAAAATCCAAGTGAGGGCCATCGATAATTTGAAGGCGAAAATTGATGGCCTAGAGGTTGAACTCGCACACCGAAATACGCCGTCGGGTGACCCTGTGGGGTACTTTGCATATAGCGAAGATGGCGGCTATGAGGAATTCGCTACTCAAGAAGAGGCTATAGCGTGCGCCAAAGGCGATATCGATACCGCTCGCGGGGATTCTTGCGATGGCTGGCCTGACAGCGTTAACTCCATTGTCTGGGGTGTCGTCATGCAGCGCGCCACGCAAACCGGGCTGCGTGAAAAAGACGATAACGATAATGTGGCGACTTATATTACTGAGGTTTGTGATTATGATCTGCTCCCGGCCATCACTTCGACCCCGCAGCCGATTAACGCAACGCACGACCTGAACGTGCATGAAAAAATGCGGCTGATTGAATTCGCTGAGAAATATATTCAGCGGCAAAGCACAATAATGTCAAAACTGCCGACAGACATCTGCCAGGAAAAATTGATCGGCATTGCCCTGGAGGCACTGAATGCGCCGCCAGCACCAGCCACCGGCATTAACGCAAACCACAGCGACCCCGATTTATCGCCCGGTGATTATTCCGTAAATATCAGCACCAAGGGCGGCGCGGTGATCATAAATGGAGCGCCTGTAGCATCTGTCTTGCTGGATACCGCCAAGATTCTCGATACCCCATTCCTTGAAGGTGATTCGATTTATTGGCAATTGGTGACCGGATTGGTCGACCAAGAAAATGAGCAAAGAGAGATATTCGCCGCTGAAATAGTTAGGGCCATTATCAATGCCGCTGGTATGCAACCGGTTAGCGCGGTGCCCGTTGTTTTCACCCCAATTCTCACTGAACTCGAACGCGCCATGCGTAAATTCCCCACATGGCCGACTGATCCCATCCATGCAAGCAAAATTCTTGATGAGGAAGTTGGAGAGCTGAGCAAGGCGGTTTTGCAGGCTACTTATGAGCCGCACAAATCCGGACCTGCAGAAGTTAGGGCCGAGGCGATTCAGGCTGCAGCAATGGCTATTCGGTTTATCGCCAGCCTGCATAAGTACCAATATGTCCCATCGGCGCAGCATGAACAGCCGGCATTAGCCAACGGCGATAAGGCGGTGGACCATGTGTAAGCAAAAGCTGATTGGGCAGTGTCAAGGTGTTATCGCTTTCTTTGAAGCGCATGTTGCATTGAGTACAGAACAACAATTCTTACTTGATGTAACTCGCGTCGCCCTCGCCTCGCTGACGGCTGAGTCCTATACATATCTCGGCGCGAACGTAGCTGAGCGTTTGGAAAGCATGGCTGATGATCAGCGCCCTGGTTCGGAGGCTCAAAGAGATTTGCGAGCAGCTGCGACAGCCTGGCGCAAGCATATTGATAGCCAGGGCATTCGCCCCGTCGAATGGGGTGCGCCAAAAACCGTCCGCCAATTAATTCAGCAATTGCAAACTCTGGATCCTGACCTGGAACCGGTCGCGCTGTTGCGCATGCCGGCAGATTTCCGAGACGGACATGCCTATCGGCAGATCCCGATTTTGATTTCGTTTGAAAAAGTGGACGGACCGTGGCTGGCCCCATACAAGGGTGATGGCCGAAAAGTTTTGGCGTTCTGGTCCAAACCCGATCCGCGCGATGTTGGCGAACAGGGTGAGTTACTCACTACACCGCCCACAGCAAGCCGGGTGCCGGATCGCTTGCTGCTGAATAATATGGCCTACATTGCGGCTTACAGTATTCAGGAAATGGATCATTGGAAGCGGGATCGCCTCCTCTCCTGGGCTGACGCCATTATTGAACGTGCCAAACACACTTGTGCCACGGCGCCAGCAGCAAGCCGGATTCCGGATGATTTAAGCGAAGGTGCAAGGCAGTTTATTTTTGACTGGTTGGATGGCTGTGCTGATGCGTGCAGGGAAAATGATCCTGACGTAGGGATATTTCCTAACTATGAAGTGGCTGACGAAATTGATGCATTCCGCTCACAGATGGAGGGCTAGACCAATGTCTGAAACCAATATTGAACGCATCCAGCCAGTAAAGCCGCAGCGTGATGCGTGCGGGTGGTGGACTCACCCAGACTTTCCCGAACCAGCGGATGGCAATGAATATCCCCTGCCTGGTGAGTTCGAAGCATGGTTAGAGGCAAATGGTGTCGAATGCTCCGCCCGGCTGATGGACGAGGAGGTTGAACCGGGTAGCCCTGAGTCCCTGGCGTGGGAAAACTTGGACTGTGATTGCGCCGCCTGGAGCCCACAATCGCCGGAGGGCGAAGGCTGGTTCCTTGTGTCTATCCACGACACCGAAGACGGGCCGTGCGCTGTCTGGCTGCGCCGTAAGGACGGTGACGCATGATTAAGCGCCCATCATTGAAAAAACTCCAAGCCGAATGCGATCGCTTCAATGCAGCGGTGCCGGTAGGCAGCAAGGTTCTCGTTCAGCTCGACAATCACGATGAACCCATGGAAACGACGACGCGATCGGCTGCTGAAGTGCTGAGTGGCCATTCCGCTGTCGTGTGGCTCGATGGTGTGCGCGGTTGTTATTTGCTGTCACGCATTAAGCCGGTTGCCAGCAGCGCGGAGGTCAGTTCATGAAAGAGAACAAAGACGATTTGGTTATAAACATTGCGAACGGGGATTCGCTGTTTGAGAGGGGTGTTAGACCAGGGTGGTTCATTAAAACCTGGGGCTGTTCGATCTGGTTTGAAGTGCAAAATGTCTGGGACAACATGGCAGTCGCTGCGAGTCGAGATCCACACGACAAAACGGACATTTACATGAGTGGACGCTTGATGAACAGCATCGTTCAAGCCAGCAAAATTCCGACTAATTGCGAGTGGATACGTTTGAATCGAGAGAAGGGTTTTTTCGACAAATTCCACCCAACCGATGGTCCAGTCATCAAATTTACCAGCGCGGAGGGTGAATGATGGCGAAATCTCTTAAAAAGCCACGTGTTCAATTCGCCTGGCGCGAATGCCGCGTTGAGTTGGTGGCTAAGGCCAAACGCGCGGATGGCGCAATCCTGCCAGAGGGATTGCAAGGTGTCGTCGTCGGCTCCGGCCGAGGGTTTACGGTGCAGTTTGATGCCTGTCCCCATTGCGGCGTGTCACTGCAGATGTCGCACGTCCGCCCTGAAGGCCTGAATATCCTGGCGATGCCAGAGGCAGAACCGGCGCCAATGGTTTGCACCTGCATCAAATGCGGCTGCACGGATGACCATGCCTGCGTCGATGAAAATGGCGTTGCATGCCATTGGGTGAAAGTAGACCGTGCCGCCGGCACCGGCATCTGTTCGCAGTGCGCGCCCGAATGGGTAGAAAAATTGGCGGAGGACATATAGCCATGGCTAAAAATATTCACATCGGTTTATCACCGCTTACCGGGACTATTTTTGCTGGTACAGCAAAACCCATGAAGGGCGGCCCGGCCGGCGCCATGCAGTTTACTGGTGAGAAGGTCGATGTTACCGATCTCGCTCTCGGCGCTGTAGCGCAAAAACTCGCCATGGAGGGCGGGGTAGCCAGTTTTACCATGGTGGATGGCCGTACCTTGCAACTGCGAGCTGAGTACATAGCGAAACCAGCCGCGCCCATTGTGCGCCGCTGCCCGCGCTGCGGCTCATCGCTGGTAACAACCGAACGGCGCCCAAACGGCAATTCAACATGCGACCAGGGCCATATATTCCCGACGGCAAGCGCGAATGGTGGTAGCCATGGCAAAAACTAAAACGCATACGGGCGTTGTGGTGCGCAGCACTGGCAAATACCAGGTGAAATTGAGCATGACCCCCACGACCTGGGCGGTTTCCTCTCACGAATATTATTACCGGGAAACCGGAATTCGCGGTGGAGGGATGGGTGGCCGGGCCCGGTTATTGCTCGACAGCATTAAGCAAATTTCTAAAGGCTGATTTCACAAAATCAATATTGCGCCGGCGACATTAGCCGCCGGTAGCGAGGTGATGCATGACTGAACAAACCGATGAACTATTGCCAGGCTCATTGATCGATATGAAATTCATCACTCGCGATTCAGGGATGACATTTCAGTGGTTTTATCGCATGATTAAGAAAAATGAATTCCCTGCCCCAATTAAGCTTGGCCGATCCTCCAAATGGTATTATGGCGAATATTCGCAATGGAAATCTGACCGGGCTAAAAGATCTCGCAATGCGCCATGAAATTTCAATCGGGGTACATTTGGGGTATCCTCGAAAACCAATCCTCTCTGAATCCCCGTTATAACAGCATTTCTACGGATAAATATGATGTCTGTCGGGGACACCACTGATAGCTCAACTGGCATCTACCCACATCAACTTTTACCCTTCAACCACCCGCTACACCTGAAAACGAACTCATCCCCGGCCAATCATCTAACTCTTCCCGCCTCATATCGTTGATCACATACGTAACCATTCCCCAGCAGACCCCTATACTTCAGTTATACGTTTTACAAAGACGACACCATGTGCCGCCGATCCGCTCAATTTGAAACACGCGAGGAATACCTCGAATTCCTGAACGCAGGCGTTGAAGTCGCTGGCGCACTGGATGGAGATCCTATCGGCAGGTACAACGTCGCGCCAGGCACTCGCGTTCTGCTGCTGAACCAGCGCTAAGACAAGCTGTATCTGGATACCGTTACATTGATGTTGATTCCATGCAATAGCTTATAATATTGTCTAGATTGCCCATTGAGCAAAGACGAAATTAAGAGCCCCGCGCAGGGTCCTTAATTTATATTATTCACCTGAAGACGATGCATTTTTGCTATAGTTGTAGAAGTTTTAATCAAATCATATGCAGTATCTGCATATACACTATTCACAACAAATTTACTAAATTAATTTGATCCTCATAAGAAGCGTCAGAATAATATTCTCCAACATTATTGACTGACGCCATCATTCATCTTTGCAATGATTTAATTTCATCTTTCATTAAATTTATAAGTCATTTTAATCTCCATTATGAAGTTATTGCTGTTGAACCGACTGTACCAGAGCTTAACCATTGCGTACCATCCCAAACAATACCGATAATTCCACTTGCAGTAGGCAATAGATAATTCACAACATCTCCTTTATGGGGTAGATAAAAGTTGATAAATTTGCCACTTTATTATAATCAGTGGAAGGATTTCCCACAATCCAACCATTGTTTTAATATTGATTGGTCCTTTACATGCACCCCAACTTACCATTGGTGCAGTAGTTGAGTCAGAACGATTGTTATTAATATCGCATATTTCTAATAATGCCGAAATTAAACGAAGACCAAATGTAGTTGCATTATTGTTAATAACATTATGTGTAATGCTACCAAACCGACTTGGATTATTAAAGCATGCTATAAAATTATAATGAGCAGTTAACCCTGCGGCAGCAATATCTTGATTTCTATAAACAACATTATATGATATTTCAAAATTTTGTAAAGAATTCATATAAATAGGATGACCCCTCCCACCATAAATGAATCCGGTAATGCTGCCCATGTATTCCCATTTAATTGCGCATGAAGTTGGCCGCCTAAAGTGACTGACCCAACATTGTGAAATACATTAGAATTAAATGTTATGCTTTTAATTTGACCATTGAAGTTAATTGTAAAGGGACCAGAATATTGATTATTATCAACGTTCCATAGGTTACCACCACTATCATTGGTGCCGAGTTGCATTGCTGTAGTGCCAAGATTTATGAACGTATTATTAGTCATTCTCAACACATCAGTATTAGTAATTCTTATATGTCCAGTAGTATTAACCATATCGGCATTAAATGTTATTGTATTACCAACAAATTCAGTCAAATAAATTGTATTTGTTGTTAATTGATCACATAGAGTTGCTTGATCAAACAGATTAAATCTACAATTGGTTATTCTATTATGTCCTTTAGAATTTACAATAGCATGGGCATGCCTACATGTAATTGTTGCTCCATCCATAATAAATATTGAATTTGGATAATTACCACTAAAAGAACCATTAGCAACGGTAGAATCTTGAAAATAATAACCTCCTTGTGGATTTATTTTATAAGAACATTCAGCTTTATCAAAATTCCACCTTGTACGAACATATTTGACGCATTTATTAATGGCAAATAACAATTAGTAGACATACAATTCAACACTTTAACACTTGTAGTATTTTCACTTTTATACCTAGAACGTATCCAGACACAGACACATTTTCAAATGTAACATATTGGGTTGTATCAGCATCTTTTAATAACAGGCCAGAAGGATCAGTTACAGTAGTTATTCCAGGGGTACTTTGGAATTAGTATTTACTCCCATTGGATATTCTGCATAACATCCTATATATCCTACTAAAGTTCCATTAATAACAGCTCCTGTTTCAGGAGAAACAATAGAAGGATCACAGATATACACTTTCGTATTTATAAATTGTGAATTTTGCACTTTACCATTAGCACATCCCCACATGAAACAACCACTGCCAAATGAATCGGATTTTAATGTATTAGTAAGACGATTAATTAATTCATTAGCCGCAACATCTTTAACCAATACATTATCAACATAGGGGCCATTACAATTTCGGAAACGTAATGCATTTCCCCAACAATTTTGAAATGTACAATTACGTACAATAGGGTAAAACTCCCCATATATCTAACATAGTAGTGCCACAACTATAAGGGGTTGGGTGAGGCCCAACACCCATTGTTGCATAAGTATTACCGCCTTTATTAGCCTGATTTGAATAATCAAAGGTAAACCCTCAATAATGAATGAAGGAAATAATCACCTCGTCCATAACCTGTGGGATCAGCACCAAAAATAGTAAGGCGGTCTCACTTGAATAGTTAGTGGTTGTAATATCTATCGGTATTGGATCTACATTTTCCCAAATTATTTTACATCCATAACCTGTAATTGTAAATGAAGGACCATTCATTGCTGTAGTAGCATATCTCATTGTTCCTAAATTAACAGTCCCTTTCGGAAAAATAAGGGTTCCACCGTTTGTTATAATATAATCAAAAGCGGCTTTTACATATATCCCCTATCTACCCCATCACCGGTGACTCCAAACCATGTTGCATTTACTGCTGATTTTACTGCCCTCCTCCAGATATAATCATCGTTTACCCTAAAATAGTACCTCCGTCGTCATCCGATGTTGCGTCGGCCGTATAAATAAGTTCTCCACCACCACATTCCAGTCCGGGAAAATAGGATGCAAGAGATATTCTGGTACCCGATGTCGATGTTGTTACTCTTAAAGTTGCAACACTGTCTACCTGGCCAATAAAAGATAACCCTGTAGTTGATGCTAAATTAAGTGCCAATGCTGCGGAGTCATTAACAACCCAAGCCCCGGAGCGATAGATTTTATAAACGTTATCCGTTGTGCTGAAAACTCATCTCCTTCGATTGCCGCTGCGGGGTCCGTTGCGCTTGGAGCCAAATTATGCACTATTCTGGCTTCATCTGCCGTAAATCGCTCCTCTACCGTGCCGATGCTGGTATTGACTAACGTTCCCCGCTAGATGATGACAGTTCCGTTGACAACGCGCCAATAGCAGCTGTTAATTCTTCTTGAGTAACGAGATCACTGTATTCTTCAGATGTCGGGATCACACCGGTGACTGATATCGATGTTGGCATAACCTACCTCCAAATGGTGCTGTCAATGAAGGCAAAGCCTCCAACTGGAAGAAGCTTTGCTTTGCGGTCATATACGAACTACTGTATATAATTACAGGCTATGCCACCGGGTAGGATTTGTGAAGCAATAAAACTACATTTAAACACAACGCATTGAGAAATTGAGAAATTTAGCCGTTTCGGTATGATGAGATCCTTTCCATTAGGTTCCATTTGCTGCGAACGTTTGGGCCATACCCTGGCCTTTTTAACCCTCTCGCTAAGACATACTCTGATTTTCTCCCATCTCAATCACTTTATCCTTCAATGAGAATATCGTTAAATTTCCGAATGATTACCGAGTAAGGAAAAATCATGCCAGGTATTCCTTTGCTAGATATCAATAATCTGTCAGATGTAAGCGATGCCGCCACGGCGCGGGAGAATTTGGATGTGTATGACAAGGATGAAGTTGACAATCCCTCTTGGAGCGGGCGGGAAAGCGGTTCGATAACGGACGATACGACAGAGCAGCTTGGACTAAAGCTTCCCGCCATAAGCAATTCATTAAGTACTGATGTGGGAAGATTGCGGGATGCGTTAGGAGGTATTGATATATTTGCCACTTCAGTTATAAAATTAATGGACCTGTTTATTTATCCTGACGCTTATTATCAAACAGCGGATGGCGATGATTGGCAACCAGCACTTACAAGAGCGAATGCCTATGCTGTCGAGAATAACCGAGTGCTTATCCTCCTGAGAAAATATCAGGTTCTCAGCACATGGAATCTGACTAGCGGTACAAATATATATACTACTGATGGTGGCGGATTATTTACGCTTCCAGATACTCCTATAACGCCCTGAAATCATCTAATACAACGAATATAACTATTACAGGTTTGAATGTAGATGGAAGTGTAAGTGCAGCCATTACGACAAAAAATTCTACACGCGCTATAAGATTTATTAACGTTGAAGGGTTATACTTGAAAGAATGTCGTGCAGGAAACTCTACTGATTGATGTCTCTATTGAAACATGTATGACCGTCAGAATATACGATACCACAATTTATGGAGGTGGTAGAGGATTACCAGGGGACGCGACGGAATTCATATTTTGGACGGAACAGATGTAGTAGTTGATCGTGCAGATATTGATTCCGGCCACGATTGTGTTGGTATCACCTCTGAATACCTTGGGACAAAAACATAACAATTCGTCATATCGTTGGTAAATCTGATTTTGCTTCTGTTGTCATTTATAATGAGGAAGCGCCTGGAGGAACGTATGCATCCATGCCTTGCAGCAATCTCGATATTAGCGACGTAAAGACTACCAATGACACCATCGCTAGGGATGTTATCAGAGTCATTAAGTATGGTACAAACTCAGTTATTAATAATATTATTATAAGTAAGGTGAGGGTTATGCTTTTAGTCATGCATTATATGTTTCAGGCGTGACAAAACTAAGGCTTCATGATATTCAGGTCCATAGCACTCAAGTACATGGTATTTATATTTCTAATTGCCAAGATGTTGAAGGAGAAGCAGAGGGTCATCTGATGTATCAAATACAACCTACCAAGGAGTGAGCATATTTAATTGCAGCCGCGTATATGCTAAATATATAAGCAGCAATTCGAATGGGTTCGGTCTGCAACTGAATGGAGTAACAAGGTCTGTAATAAAACCATTTTGTCTCAATTGCGGCGCTGGTTTGTTTTCCTCGAATACTGGCGGAGGTGCCAGGGTCGTAAACTGCACCGATGTCATCCTATCGCGAGAAATGAACTAAAGGTCAGTTTACTGAAAATAATTGGGTAGAATCTACCTTTGAAGCAAAACCATTTTCGGCAAATATAGTCAATATCAAAATGAGAGTTTTAAAGCCATAATTATCTATTCAGTTTTAAAAGAGGGCTCCAGGATTGCAAAGATTAAGATTTGGTTAAAATTTCATCAATTTTTTGTACATCATACAAATCTCAGCTATCTTTAACGAGCCGGAACCCGTGCAGCAACGGCGTTGAGGCTTGGCCAACATCGAGCCTGACCCTGTTGACAGAAGTTCGGCAATAAAGAACCCCTTTGACCCTCCCAACTATAGCCACTGAGTCTGGATGACCTTTGTTACAGCCTGTATTCGCTTTCCGGTTACAACGATAAAATGCCGATAAAGGCGGATTATCAACCGGTTATACATTCGCTTCTGACTAAAGGTTCTTGATATGACCAAGACTCTGATGATTGTCTTTATGGGCCAAACGCTTCTAGCTTGTAGCGCCGTGGGGCAATACCACGTTGACAAACAGGCCGAGCAAAAAGCAGATTTACACTTCATTGGCATCCCGCTTCTGGCCGGCGCAGTGGGTTCAAGTTTCCCGATAACGGAAAATTACAGTCTGACAGCGGGTCATGTCGCCAGGATAATGATGTTAGAGGTTAAAGCCTACAATCCTCTGTGCGACGTGGCGCTGATCTATCAGGACAATCATGGCAAGTCCATTCCCCAATTGGCCCCAGCCACTACGGGAGAGCATGTCAAAATGTATGGCTATAACGCATATACCACCGAGCCCACTTCGTCCTCCGGCGCTATAGCCGCGTTTGGCTGGTGGGCCAAGCCAAAACAGAGCTGCTACGTTGCTCTCAGTAGCGCGGGCGGCATACAGGGTATGAGCGGTGGTCCGGTTTATACGGATGATGGCAAGGTGTCAACATCGTGAAGTGGTGGCCCCTTTTCAACGTTTCCGTTGTCCACTGTTTATCGTTTTAACGTCCGCTCATTATCGCGTCATCTGACGCACTCTTTGCCGATAACATTCCTGCCTTGCGTTTATCTTTCAGCCGGTAACTTTGCCCCTTTATATTGACCGTGGTTGAGTGGTGCAGTAAGCGGTCCAGGATCGCCGATGCCAGCACGTTATCGCCGAACACTTCTCCCCAGTCCACGAAGCTTTTATTCGAGGTCAGTATGATGCTCGCTTTTTCATAACGCCGATTCAGTAGCCGGAAGAACAGGCTCGCCTCTTCCCGCGTCATCGGCAGATAGCCGATTTCATCCAGGATCAACACCCGGCTATAGCTTAACAGTTGGATCTGCCTCTCCAGGCGGTTTTCTTGTTTGGCCTTGAGCAGCGTTGCCATCAGTTTATCCAGCGGCGTGAACAGCACCCGGTGACCGCCATCCGCTGCTTTGACGCCCAGGGCCACCGCCAGATGGGTTTTCCCACCCCGGCGGACCCAGCAAGATAACATTTTCATTGCGCTCCACGAACGCCAGTCCCGCCAACTCGCGGATCACTTTGCGATCTATTCCCGGCTGGAAGGTGAAGTCGAACTGCTCCAGCGTTTTATCCAGGGTAACCGGGCCTGCTTGAGCCGTGATTCCAGGCCCCGGCTACGGCGCCCGTTCCATTCCTGTGACAAGGCGCGGATCAAGAACTCCCGGTAGTTCAGTTCTTCTTTCGTGGCCTGCTCCAGCAGGTTTTCCACCGCGCCGCTCAGATGGTCCATTTTCAGCCGGGTCAGTAGGTTTTCCAGTTCGTTCATCACTGTAGTCCCTCATAGGCATCCAGCGGTCGTTGCTCTACCTGGCAGGTCCGCTGCCACAGCGCCTGGTGATGTTCCGGCACCGTCTGCCATCCGGCGGTGGCCGGTGACAACGGATGGCGGGCGATAAGCTCGTCATTGCCGTAGACGCGTAACTCGTCGTCCAGGGTAATGCGTACCGTAACCTGGCGCCCGCACCAGGCTTCGGGCAGGCTGTAGCGGTTGCCCCGCACGTCGATGTAGCCATCCCAGGCCGCTTGGCGGATATCGTGATAACTCGTATCGAACGGACCGGCGGGCAACGGTTGCAGGGCGGTTTTTTCCGCCTCGAACCGTTCTGCCGGTGTCTGATGGAACTGGCGCAGGTCGCGTTGATCGGCCTCTTGCGCCAGCCACTGGGTCAGGAGCTGATTGACGTGCGCAAAACTGTCGAACCGGCGATAGTGAACGAAGAAGTTGTGTTTCACATAACCCACCATGCGCTCCACTTTCCCTTTGGTCCTGGGCCGGTGAGGCCGGCAGGCGCGGGGGATAAAGCCGTAGTGCTTCGCCAGCGACTGGAAGCCGGCGTTGAAGATAACCTCGCCGGTATTATCGTGTTTGAGCACCGCCGCCTTCTGGTTATCAACCAGCACGGTTTTCACGCAGCCGCCGAAGTAACCGAACGCCTGCACCAGCGATTCGTAAGTGTGCTCCGCATCCTGGCAGGGCGCGGCGAAGACATGAAAGCGGCGCGAGTAGCCCAGCGTATTGACGGCGAAGTTGATTTTACATGGCAGGCCCGCCACTTCTGCTTCCACTTCACCCCAGTCGTGCTGCAACTGATAACCGGGCTGCGTTTCGAAGCGGACGGTTTCACGACCATGCCGGAGTCGGCGTTTGGGCTGGATATATTCCCGCAGCACGGTGGTCCCGCCACCATAGCCTTGCGCCTTGATTTCCTGGAAAATCACTTGCGCGTTCCAGACATGTTCACTCAGGCGCATATCGATAAAAGCCATGTAAGGTTCAAGTTTGCTCATACGCCGTCGTGAAGACGTCCGGCGAGGACGTTCAGGCTCGGACAGGTGCCGCCTGACCGTGCGTTCTGAGCAGCCAATCTGACGGGCAATGTCGATAATATAAGCGCCATGAATGCGCATTTGTTTTATCATTAGGTGGTCCTCTCTGCTTAACATGGCGCTTCCTCTTTCGGTGTCGGAACCTTAAAGAAAGACCATGTTGGGTGGAGTGGACAACTTTTCCGATGAATTACGACCTTATATCAGCGATGCCGACAAAGGTGGTGGGAATATTTACCGCAACGCATCCTCAAAGGAATCAAACCATATTTGTTCCTTATCAGGAGATTGCCCGCTGGGTCAGCTTGGAAACACGTAGCTGATTCAGATGACTATCCAGGGTCTATTTGGGCCGACCATGACCCATTTTTTTTAAGCCGGCTAAACATCCCTTATTGATTGTCAGGGAGCTGCCGTCTCAGGTCTGGCACCAATTTTGGATTAACGTCCATACCGCAGTCGCCGCCGGGGAGAGCGAACGATTGCGCCGGCGCGCCAGCTGCAGGCGCCGGTTCTCCAATGGCCACAGCTGACGTGTAGCCAGGCCGGACCCTTCAAGGGATGACAAAGCCAGTTGTGGGATGACCGAAACCCCGATACCAGACTGCAAAATACGAAATATTGTTGTTACATGTCCCAGTTCCTGAATGACTCGGGGAGTGACGCCATGACGAATCAACGCATTATCGATCAAGGGCCGGCTACCGGAGGCATAATCCAGTAACACCAGCTCCTGATTCTGCAAGTCACTCCAATTTACCTGTTTCTGACGCGCAATCTCGTGGGTCTCAGGCAGCACTAGACAAAAGGGTTCCTCCATGAATGTCTCGGTGTAAAGATCTGAGGGCACGGAAGGCTCGATAATCACACCAAAATCAACTTCGCCATTCACCACCATCTGTAAAGTCTGTTGCTGCACCTGATCATGTATTATCAAATTGATTTGTGGATAATTTTCCACAACCTGCGTAATGCAGTCAGGCATAATTCCTGCTGAAATAGTCGGGCTGGTGGCCACATGCACCAGTCCA
Source organism: Sodalis ligni (assembly GCF_016865525.2). Lineage (NCBI taxonomy): Bacteria > Pseudomonadati > Pseudomonadota > Gammaproteobacteria > Enterobacterales > Bruguierivoracaceae > Sodalis > Sodalis ligni. Next base: position 4,245,705 of record NZ_CP075169.1, read on the forward strand.
CGGTGCCGCTCGCTCCGGAGCTGGGCATTAGACAGCGTGTTGGCGAGTTCACCCATTAAATGGCGAAGCTCTTCCGCCAGATCGGCCCCCTCTTTCGTCAACAGAACCTCCCGGGTGGTACGATCAAATAATCGGATCCCCAGCTCATTTTCCAGCTCACCGATACTGTGGCTCATGGCTGATTGCGTCAAAGAAAGCATGTTGCCCGCACGGCTGAAGCCATGATGATCGGCAACCGCTAAAAAAATACGTAACTGCCTTAAAGATATATTTGAGATATTCATGATTTAAAATCATCGATAGAGTAAAAAAAAACATTTCCCCATTCGGTTTCCATGGGTCTTAATAAACACCAGAAACAGGATGAAGAGCCTTGGTGTTTCGATACTAATTAAATAATCATTAAAATTATTAGAAACACCTCTCAAATTTATTTAATAAAACGCAAAAGAAGAAAGAAATGATGAATAAAACAGTGACGGGCGCCCATAGTAACAGATGGATTCCATTTTGTTATTAATGCGCTACAGTTGAATAACATTCAAAACCGGAAATTTAAAATATTGCGGTTATATCAAACCATTCTGATTCGCTATGTAAACGGGTCAATAAATATCGAGGGATTTGCAGAATCCTGTGTTTCATTCAGTAGAGCTGAGCACAGTTTCCGCTGGCGTGATACTGCATATTCAAGTTAATGAGTATAAGCGTTGAGTGCAACACACTGCGAATAAGCTGTCATTTCTTTCGTTGAATGTTTCCTTGCGTGTTTCACTTTAAACCTTATGTTTTAAAGCTTCCTAATTTAGGAGATACTGTTATGAGTGAGACTATAACTACGCAGAATCGTACAAACAAAGAAATATTAGGTTTCAGCCGATGGTGGCTTTTTGTGTTGGCTTTCTTGGCAATGTCTGTTATTAGTCCTTATGAATATGCCTGGTCGGTTATTGCGCCGCATTTTGCAAAAATCTATGGCTGGCAGCCAACTAAACTTTCGTTGATGTTTACTACGTTTGTCATTTTCCAGGCATTCGGTACATTGCCTGGAGGGATTCTACGCGACAAGTTTGGACCAAAGATTGTTTCTGTCGTCGCCGGCATCGTTTCGGGGCTGGGCATTCTGATCTGTGCATATGGCCAAACTTTCTCTTATGGCATCATTCTCATTGTCTGGTGTATCGGTTGTTTCTTCTGCGGATTCGTCTACAACGCGGCGGTGACGACCTGCAATAAGTGGTTCCCTGACCATAGAAACATCACAATAGGTATCATATCCGCTGCTTTCTCCTGGGGTGCCATTCCTTTTATTTTTCCTATTCAGGCTATACCAGACAGTGCCCCGGACAGTACCTTTTTTAGCGTGATTTACGTTATGACTGCGATTATCGCTGGCGTCATTATCATCACCGGCCTTTTTATGAAGGATCCGCCGAAGGGTTGGAACCAATTTGCGCCGTCGATGACCGCCAAGAACAAAACGGCAAAACGACCTTGCGACAAGCAGTACAGTATGGGGGAAGCAATGCGCACGTGGCAGTTCTGGATGTTGGTTGCCTCTTTCGTTTTAGCCTCATCAGCGGGTTTGACCTTTATTTCTAATAGCATCAAATTTGCAGCAGCGTTCCACTTCAGTGTGACTGCGGGAACGGTTGTAACCGTTGGGATTGCCATTACCAGCGGTCTAAGCCGAGTTATTGGCGGTTGGATTGCTGATAAAATTGGGGGCGGCAAAACGATGACGGGTTTTTATATCCTTTGCGGCCTGTTTTCGCTGGTAGCGCTGTTCTTTGCTGAAGCAGGCAGCTCAACGGGCTTTATCAGCAGCTGTATTATATCCATCTTCTTCTGGGGGGCGCTGTACTCGCTATTTGCTTCCATCGTAGGCTATTACTATGGCGAAGTCGCTTCCGGATCCAATTATGGCATGTTGTATGCCACAGCCAAGGGGCTGGGCGGGATATATGGCGGTGTGCTATCCGCTTATTTAATTACCACCTATGGTCATCCTTTCACCATTATCGTCTCTTCAGTGATGGCTTTACTTTCTGGTTTCATTCTCATTCCGCTATGGAAACATCCTCCCGTCTGGAAGGAAGCGGATGGAATATTGATCTCAACGCATTTTACGCACAAAGCATAAACCACCTGGATTTATTACAGAACCTAATAACATAGCAAATTAAAGAGAGTCACTATGTCTTCTATCAGCGAAATTGACACCGAAATTGATGCAGTATCTGAAACTCCTGTATTGATTGACGGATTTCATCTTTTCCTCGATGCGCTCAAACTGAACGACATCAATACTATCTTCGGCTTGCCTGGAATCCCTATTACCGATCTCCTGCGTATGGCCCAGGCTGAAGGCATGCGTGTTATATCATTCCGTCACGAGCAGCATGCCGGTAACGCTGCGGCGGCAGCGGGTTTCCTAACCGGTAAGCCAGGCATCTGCATGACTGTTTCCGCCCCTGGCTTTCTGAATGGCCTGACCGCCCTGGCCAACGCGACGACCAACTGTTTTCCCATGATTCTGATCAGCGGCTCAAGCGAGCGCGAGATAGTCGATTTGCAGCAAGGCGATTATGAAGAAATGGATCAACTTGCCATCGCCAAACCGCTGTGTAAGGCCGCCTTTCGCGTGCTGCATGCGAAAGATATCGGCGTAGGTATTGCCCGGGCTATCCGTGCGGCCGTATCCGGCCGTCCCGGCGGGGTCTACCTGGATCTGCCGGCCAAGCTGTTCTCGCAAACCCTGCCGCTTGAGGCAGGCCGCGGATCTTTGATTAAGGTGGTAGACCCTGCGCCGAGACAGCTGCCCGCACCTGACTCGGTTGCGCGCGCGCTTGATCTGCTCAGAACCGCCAAGAGACCGCTCATTCTGCTGGGCAAGGGAGCTGCCTACGCGCGCGCTGATGCCGATATCCGCGCGCTGGTGGAAAAAACCGGCATCCCCTACCTACCGATGTCCATGGCCAAGGGTCTGCTGCCGGATACCCACGAGCTGTCGGCCGCAGCTACGCGTTCCTATGTATTGCAGGAAGCCGATGTGGTTCTGCTGGTGGGTGCCCGCCTGAATTGGCTGCTCTCCCACGGTAAAGGCAAGACGTGGGGACAGGAAAAAGGGCCGAAAAAACTCATACAGATCGATATAGCCCCCACCGAGATTGACAGCAATGTGGCCATCGACGCGCCGCTCATAGGCGACATCGGTTCTTGCGTGAGCGCCTTGTTGAACGGCATCGGCAGCGACTGGGCCAAACCATCCATTGAATGGACCGGCGCCATCGCAGACCGCAAGGCGAAAAACTTCGGCAAGATGGCCGTTACATTGGCTGCCCGTCCGTCGCCAATGAACTTCCAGAGCGCACTGAGCGTAGTGAAAGCGGTAGTCAAGGACAATCCGGAAGCCATTGTCGTCAGCGAAGGGGCCAACACCCTCGATTTTGGCCGCAGCATCGTGGACATGTACCTGCCGCGCAAGCGTTTGGATGTGGGAACGTGGGGGATCATGGGCATAGGTATGGGCTTCGCCGTCGCGGGCGCCGTAGTGACAGGCAATCAGGTTATCGCTATTGAGGGCGATTCAGCCTTCGGCTTCAGCGGCATGGAGGTTGAAACCCTCTGCCGGTACAACTTGCCTGTGTGCATCGTCGTGTTCAACAACAACGGCATTTACAAAGGTACTGACAAGAATGGCTCTGGCGGGGCCGATATGGCGCCCACGGTATTCGTCAAGAACGCACGCTACGACATGATGATGCAGGCTTTTGGCGGCGTGGGCGTGCAGGTCGCCACCACCGATGAGTTGCATAACGCCATGAAAGAGGCAATCGCCTCCGGCAAGCCGACGCTTATTAATGCCGCTATCGACGAGACGGCCGGCACCGAAAGCGGCCGTATCACCAACCTGAACCCCGCTAAAGCGATCAGGAAATAAAGACTAAGGAGATTATATTATGAGTAATAACAAAAGTTTACCTTTGGCCGGCGTTAAAATCATCGACTTCACCCATGTTCAAGCCGGCCCTGCGTGTACACAAATGCTGGCCTGGTTCGGCGCGGACGTGATCAAAATCGAACGTCCTGGCTCAGGTGACATAACCCGTAATCAATTGCGCGATATTCCCAATGCGGACGCGCTTTATTTCACCATGCTCAACAGCAACAAGCGTTCACTGACGCTGGATACCAAGAAGCCCGAAGGCAAGGACGTCCTGATTAAGCTAATCAAAGAGAGTGATGTGATGGTTGAGAACTTCGGTCCCGGCGCGCTGGATCGAATGGGTTTCACTTGGGAATACATTCAAGAACTGAACCCGCGCATGATTCTCGCCTCTGTTAAGGGTTTTAGCGAAGGTCATCATTACGAACACCTGAGGGCCTATGAGAATGTTGCACAATGTGCCGGTGGTGCAGCCTCCACCACCGGCTGGTGGAAGGGAGAAAATTCCGGTCCGACAATTTCGGCGGCGGCATTAGGCGACAGCAACACCGGCATGCACTTGGCCATCGGAATCCTTACCGCCTATATTGGCCGCCAGAAGACCGGCAAAGGGCAGAAAGTCGCCTGTGCCATGCAAGACGCCGTACTCAACCTCTGCCGTGTCAAGATGCGCGACCAGCTTCGTTTGGACAAAGTGGGCTACCTGGAAGAGTATCCGCAGTACCCCCATGAACCCTTCACGGACGTCGTACCGCGCGGCGGCAATGCCGGCGGCGGCGGCCAACCTGGCTGGATTCTCAAGTGCCTGGGCTGGGAGACCGATCCTAACGCTTACATCTACTTTACGGTACAAGACCTGGTATGGACCCCTATTTGCGACGCGATAGAGCGTCCGGAATGGAGGGAAGACCCCGCCTACACGACGCCGAAGGCGCGTCAGCCGCACATTATGGATATTTTTGCCGCCATTGAACATTTCATTTTGACCGCGGGCAAGAACAAGTATCAAGCGGTGGATTATTTCGGTAAGTTCGGCATCCCCTGTGCGCCGGTGATGTCGATGAAAGAACTGCTGCACGATAAATCACTGCTGGCGAGCGGTTCCATCGTCGAGGTACCGCACAAAGTGCGCGGCAGCTATTGGACCGTCGGTTGCCCGATCAAATTCTCCGATCTCAAGCCTGAAGTGACCGCCTCGCCGCTGCTGGGTGAGCACACCGACGAAGTGCTGGCTGAACTGGGCTACTCAAAAGAGCAGATTGCGGTCATTCACACATCCAAAGCAGTATAAGCGCCATGGCACTCACTCTAGAGCAGTTCCTGACGGTGATTGGCGACGCGGTCGTTATTTCCGATGTTTCCGGAACCATCACCGCCTGGAACCCGGCCGCCGAACGGTTGTTCGGCTTCACCGCCGGCGAGGCGTTAGGCGCCTCGCTCGACATCATCATTCCCGAGCGGCAACGCCAGCGGCACTGGTCTGGCTACTACCAGACCATGCATACCGGCATGACGAAGTACGGTACATCACTTCTTCAAGTGCCGGCCTTAAAGCGTGATGGCAGCACCATTTCCATCGCGTTCACCGTGGCTTTGCTGCCTGGGGAGGACAGCAAGCCTGCGTTAATCGTCGCCGTCATCCGCGATGAGACCGCCCGCTTCAGTGAGGAACGCGCATTGCGCAAACGTCTGGCCGCAGCGGAAGCCGAGGTGCAATCTCAGTCGCCTTCGTAGCAGGCGGCTTATTAGGCGGACCGGCCGTGTTGGCATGCTCTCAGGGTGAGCAAAACGGATGAATATACGGAATTAATTCGAGGGAAATTTTCATGAGCAAGGCATTGGACGGGATAAGAATTATAGATTTTACCCATGTGCAGTCCGGCCCGAGCTGTACCCAGTTGCTCGCCTGGATGGGCGCCGATGTGATCAAGATAGAGCGCGTCGGCGAGGGGGACGCGACACGCAAGCAATTGCGCGACATTCCCGATGCGGACAGTCTTTACTTTACGATGCTTAACCACAACAAACGTGCGATCACGCTCAACACCAAGACACCCGAGGGCCTACAGGTGTTAGACAGCCTCGTCAAACGTTGTGATGTGCTGGTTGAGAACTTTGCTCCCGGCGCGCTGGACCGCATGGGTCTAACCTGGGAGCATATTCACGCCTCCAATCCACGCATGATCCTCGCGTCGGTCAAGGGCTTCGGGCCGGGTCGCTATGAGGATTGCAAATCCTATGAGAACGTAGCGCAATGCGCGGGCGGCGCCGCGTCAACCACCGGCTTCGACGATGGACCGCCGGTGGTAACAGGTGCGCAGATCGGCGATTCCGGCTCGGGCCTGCATCTCGCCCTTGGCATCGTCTGTGCCCTTTACCAGCGTCACGCTACCGGGCGCGGACAAAAAGTGTCGGTGTCAATGCAAGACGCGGTGCTCAACTTATGCCGTGTCAAACTGCGTGACCAACAAAGGCTGGAACGTACCGGTGTGCTGGATGAGTATCCACAATTCCCCGATGGCCACTTTGGCGAGGCGGTGCCCCGTGCCGGCAATGCCTCCGGCGGCGGCCAGCCGGGATCGATTCTCAAATGCAAGGGGTGGGAAACCGACCACAACGCCTACATCTACTTCATCACCCAAGCAGCGGTCTGGCCGGCGGTGTGCAAAGTGATCGGCGAAGAGAGTTGGGCTGAGGACGAAGGCTACAAAACGCCCGCCGCCCGCCTGCCCAAATTAAAATCGATCTTCGGGCGCATCGAGCAATGGACCATAACCAAGACAAAATTCGAGGCTATGGAAATTCTTAACCATTATGACATACCCTGCAGCCCGGTTCTCTCAATGAAGGAGATTGCCGAGGATGACGCCCTGCGCGCCAATGGCACTATCGTCGAGGTCGATCATCCGGTACGTGGCAGATACACGACGGTTGGCATGCCCATTAAGATGTCTGACAGCCCGGTGGACATCACCTCTTCGCCCTTGCGCGGCGAACATACGGTTCAGGTTTTGCGTGAGTTGGGCTATGGCGACGAGGCGGTGGCGGCCCTGCGCAACAAAAACGTGATTTGATAAGGAGTAGTGTTGATATCAGGGTTATCCACACAGGCGTAGTCGCTTGTTGCTTAAGTAGATTACGCCGTTCCTTGAATGAATAATGTCCCTTCTTTCACTGATAGTTCCAACTGCCCTTTTATCTTTTGGCCATCTTTAGCCCGCAGACCGGCGGGCACCGCCATCGGCGCCGATGGGAGCCAGGCCTTCACCGGCGACCCCGCCATGTCCATTACATTCCATGGACATTTGCTCTCAATGAGATACAATGAGTAAATTATTTTTTTTATTTCTTTGATATGAATAGATTATTTTATCGTTATGTATCCGTTGGGATAGTCAATACGTTAATACACTGGGCGGTTTTGCGATAATCCGTCATGAGTTTACTAACAACCAAGCCATATGCAACGTCATCGGCTTCTCCTTCGCCGTGACGTTCTCATTTTTGCCAACGCGAAATTCACATTCAAGCGCAAATCGACGATAAAACGTTACATTCTTTTGTCGGCTTTTGGGATTGATGAGTATTGTTTTCGGCCTGATCGCTGACACGTTCAATATCCAAGGGCTATATACGCTGATTTCGTTCTCAATATTCAGTTTGATTTGTGGTTTTTATATTCAAATTATATCGTTTTCAAAGGAAGTAATGATTAGCTTGTTTTATCGGGGCATAAAATCCCGTGAAAATAATTCAATGGAAACATCGTGAAGCCAACCTAGGCCGATTTATTATCATAGGCTCAAGGCAGGCTCAGGGCATATTACCCTAGATAAAGCGATAATGTAGCCTAAAATTTCGATTTGTTAAGGCATTTTTCTTTTGATATAATCGCCTAAAATATGAACACCGGATGACTGCGATGCTGCCAACCTTGAATTTTATCAATGAGTTACTTCGTCTCCTTCACCATCTATTTTAGCCCGTATTTATAATGCAAATCTGCTTTACATTGATAGCACAGAAAAACGCTCGCAGAAACATGATAAAGAAAACCATACTCTATGGTGGGTCTGTATATCGGAAACTCGTCGAAATATAACGGTGACATTTCATTGCAAATAATACCTTGAGGTCAACAAAATAACCCGATAGATTTCCAGAATATAATAATTTCCTATTTTAATCCATAGCCAGGTTATTCGTTTTAAATAGCCCGCGATATTATTCATTTCCAAGATTCCTTTATTGATAATCAGCCTGGGTCATTGTCCTTTTCCCGTCCGTTCTGGAACAATTGAAGACTATCAGCGCGTTCTCTTTCCACAGTTTAAGGGTATAAAGTACGCCGGAATCGATGATTACCTTGGCGGGGTAGTTGCCGATGGACGAGGTATAGGTTTCATTCCCTTGGTTGCGGCATTCGCTAAAATCCATAGCGGTGTCATCGATTGTTACCGCCGGACCGACCTTGGGAAGCTTTCCTTTTGAATACAAAGTAGTGAGATTTTCTTTCGTATAGGTAACGCTGGCGAAAGCAGGCACCGCCGTGACTATTAATAACAATGCAAGTATCAATGTCTTCATAAGGGGTTTCCGGGAAAATTTTTCACATCATAGCATTCCATGGCAAAACCGCCAGATAGCGCGTTTGAAGCATGGCGTATCGAACTCATTCATGGCCCAGGCGTAAACGCGGTTCTTGTCACTGTTGCCCGTTTTACTTCTACCGCATAGTGGCACTGGGCGTTAAAACAGTTCTGGTTTGGCCGCTATACCTTGAATGGCGATTTTCTCAGACCAGTGCTTCACAAAAATTTTGAATAGGTAACGATATGAGTCAACGTTTAGATTACTTCAAGCTGTCGGCCGGATTTGCCGGGAAATATCTCGACTTCAATGCGGCCCTGGCCGCCAAACCCGTCATTAAAGAATTCAGCCACCTGGTGACCATCCGGGCTTCGCAAATCAATGGCTGTGGGTTTTGCCTCGACATGCATGTCAAGGAAGCGAAAATTCATGGCGAGCGTGAACTGCGTTTATACCATATTGCCATTTGGCGTGAGTCAACGCTGTTTACGCCAAGGGAAAAGGCCGCATTAGAATGGACCGAGGCCTTGACCACCCCCTCAACGCACGGCGTCAGCGACGTCATCTATGAAGCGGTGCGCGCGCAGCTCTCCGAAGCAGAGGTGTCGGATCTCAGCTTTTAATCGTTGCCATCAATGGTTGGAACCGGCTGAACGTGGCGTTCAGAACGGTCCCGGGCTCAGCGGACGCCGCCTTTGGATTGAGTAAGGCCGGGTTAAATTAACTCTGAACGGCACCAGTCTTCCTAAAGCCCCTGATACCCGCAAATACATGTCTGAATGGATAGAAACAGCAAAAAAATTGTGATGCACATCACATAAACTTGATTTTATGTGACGCAGATCATACTATTAATGCGTAGACGACATTCATATTACATTGCCAAACGGGCTGGACAGATGAAATTACGTAACTTGTTGAAAAAAATGCTGGCTTCATATCTTAACACTGTAAAAGATGTGCCGCCTGGCGCGATGTTTTAAGACCACACATATAAAAAAAGCTGCTGCGGCAGCTTTTTTTATGCTTCTACCCCGCTGATGCTGCTTTTTCCCGCCTACTTTCTCTTTGCGGAAGTATTAAGCGTCTATCGGGGGGGAACCTGCTCCGGCCATCACGTCGCTACGCAATGGCTTGGTTAAGGGATCAAACCCGTTTTACGAGTTCTCGGCGTTAGCTTCCTCACCATTCACTTCAACGAATTGCGAAACCGAAATCAAGCGGACAAAATGCGACAACAGCAAATCAACGTCCGTTTGCAGTATTTCTTCGCTGGCGCTGGCAGCGGACAGTATGGCTTTTTCAATATTGGTCGCCATTACTGGAGAGCTTCCTTTACCCACGGTTAGCATTAGCGCGGCTAAAAGAAGGGACTGAGCCTCGACTTGCGCTATCAAATCCTTGGTAGCGGCATCAACTTTCGCCAATTTTCTCAGGATATCAATGACAAGGTTTTGCATATTATATTTCTCGAAAAAAAAAAGGCGGTAACGACACTGTCACAACCCAAACATAGCCTGATCATGATACTCTTTTAATGATTAAGATCACATCCACGGACTGTAAGTATTCACATCAAAGCTCTCCCAATCACTAGATCCGTCCGGTTCTGCTACCTTTCGCGAAGATGAAACTCTGCTGCCAATCATACTAAACATTAAATTATCTTATGTAATAACATCTCCTTAATCATTCTTTCTGCGAAACAACTTTTCAGCCGGGATTAAAGAGCGCCAGCGATAAGGAGCTATCTCCAGGCGAGTTTTTGACGATTCGCTTCTAAGGGTTTCTTCCGGCCGGGAAAAGGTGATCGCTTGGGCAATGAGAAGGTCTGGGGATGTTATATGACGCTATAAATTTGACAAAAGTTTATCCGCCGGGCCGATAAAAGGATAGGTAAAAATAACAGATGTATCAGATTAAGCAGGAAATGAAACAACGTCGAAACCCATAATTTGCCGCTCCATAACCAGGCCAAACCATAAATAACTCCGGCCAGGGTGGCAAACAGTACCAACATCCAGCCGCCGGCTGTATGCGCCAACCCGAATAGCAGCGACGATACGCCCAGGGCAATGGCGGGATTATGAGTCCAGTCCTGTAAACGCTGCATCAGATAACCACGAAACAATGCTTCTTCCGCCAGGGCGACAAAAAAAAAGTTGGACAGAATAAACCAACCCAGCCAAGGGGGAAAATGGGGCTCAACACGAAGCCCGCCAAGCAGGGTCGCCAGACAGAGCAAGGCAAATATGCTCAGTGCCAGTCCCGCCCAATAAAACCAGCGTGGATGCGTCGGCACTGGTCTTGATAACAATGTGGGCATACATGCCAGCAGCAAGACCGGCACCAATGCTTTATCAATATTGAGATACAAACTGAATCGGGCGCTCAAGGGACCTATGGCTATATTGTCGACGACGCGGGGATTATGAAAACCCGGGAACAGGTGCATAAACAATCCCAGACTGCAAAGTAAAAGAAGGACTTCGCCGCCGACGGTGAATGCTCGGCTGCTGCGGAAAAAATTTTTAGCCGCCGCCGTCAATAGGAAGAAAATCAGCGCCAGTATCGCCGGCCAGCCCAAAATCTTTTCATACACCGCCAGGAGCAAGGCCGTGAAAAAAACAGCCGCGGTGATTCGCCGATCCAAACGGGGGAAGGCTCCGCAGGTGAGTGCGGCGGCCAGAAGTACCCACATAGCGTTGCATCCTATAAAATAATAAAAAACGAAGCGGAATAGTCAATAATGTGGGATGAATTGTAAACCGGACGGCAATAGTGCTTTTACAAGCCGGATTTCTGCGTAATGAATTCTTTATATTGATGAGCTGGAGCCTAACAGGAATATCTAATGGCTCAACCGGGCATAGCCCGGTTGCAGTATTCTCATAATGCCTGATCGGCGACGTGTTTGGCGGAACTGGGTTTCAATTGCCCGTCGGCGCGGAACATGGCTTTGATGCCCCGCACCGCCTGCCGGATACGATCCTGGTTCTCAATCAAGGCGAACCGGACGTGGGTATCGCCGTAATTACCGAAACCGATCCCGGGGGAGACACAGACCTTGGCCTCCGACAGCAATTTTTTGGAGAATTCCAGCGAACCCATGGCGGCATAGTGTTCCGGGATTTTCGCCCAGACATACATGGAGGCCTTGGGATTCTCCACCATCCAGCCCGCCTCATGGAGACCGCGCACCAGCACGTCCCGGCGCTGGTGATACTGTTCGGCGATATCCAGCACGCACTGCTGGTCCCCTTCCAGCGCGGCGATGGCGGCCACTTGCAGTGGTGTGAAGGTGCCGTAATCGTGGTAACTTTTAATGCGCGCCAGCGCGTTGACCAGTTCGGCATTCCCCACCATGAACCCGATGCGCCACCCCGCCATATTGTAACTTTTTGACAGGGTAAAGAATTCCACCGCAATCTCTTTAGCGCCCGGTACCTGCATAATGGAAGGCGCTTTCCAACCGTCATACACAATATCGGCATAGGCCAGATCGTGGACCACCAGGACCCCATACTGGCGCGCCAGCGCCACCACCCGCTCGAAAAAATCCAGCTCGACGCATTGAGCGGTGGGATTTGAGGGAAAGCCGAGGATCATCATTTTCGGGGTGGGAATGCTTTCACGAATGGCCCGCTCCAGCTCGCGGAAAAAGTCCACGCCCTCCACCAGCGGTACGGAACGTACCTGCGCGCCGGCGATCACCGCGCCATATATATGAATGGGGTAGCTGGGATTGGGCACCAGCACCGTGTCGCCATGATCAAGGGTGGCCAGCATCAGGTGCGCCAGGCCCTCTTTCGACCCGATGGTGACAATTGCTTCGCTATCAGGATCGATCTCCACCCCATAGCGATCGCCATACCAGCGCGAAATCGCCCGCCGCAAACGCGGAATGCCCCTGGAGGTGGAATAACCATGGGTATCTTCGCGCTGAGCCACGGTGCAGAGTTTTTCCACGATGTGCGGCGGTGTCGGCCCGTCGGGATTGCCCATGCTGAAATCGATAATATCTTCACCGCGACGGCGCGCCGCCATTTTCAGCTCGGAAGTGATATTAAATACATAAGGGGGGAGACGATCGATGCGTGTAAAACGCCGTGGTGAACCGGATTCGGCCATAATTTCCTCAATGTACGTTAGCGCCCGGACCATCCGAGCGACGCTGACCCTATTTAAGGTCTGGTTAAAACCTATCCCAGAATCAGCGGCAATACAATGGATAACCGTTCCGCGTCGGTACAAGAGAATATTCGTCGGCGGTTCTTTCTCCGGGGCAGAACTAAGATACCGGTTAAGGCCGGCTTTATTGTCGAACGTGCTTTGTTTAGCGGTTAAGGGAAACTTTTTACGCTGTAGATACAAAAGCGCGGACATTAAAAGAGGTAAAAAACGCAATCCCAGACAGCATAATTTCCTCTTTTCAGCGTCTAACTCACTCTAGTTAAAGCATAATCGGGGAAAATAGGCTTCCTCTTTATTTTACTCAAGTTTCCTCAATTATATTTTCTTCACGCGAATCCCGGGACGGCGCGGCTGGAACATTGACCGCCTTTTGCTTATAGTAGCGGCAGTACTGTTAGATGAGCGGGACGGGGTTGTGAAAGAGATGTTTGATATGCTGCTGGCGGTCTATGAACGCGCGGCATTAATGTTGATTTGTCTGTTTCTATTGACCAGAACCCGTCAATTTCGGCAGCTATTGCAAAAAGAGCAGCATACCGGCCAGGAATTGCTGGCGGTCACCGCCATCTTTTCCCTGTTCGCGATTTTCAGCACCTATTCCGGTATCCATGTGGAAGGCTCGCTGGTTAACGTACGGATTATCGCGGTCATGTCCGGCGGTATCCTGTTCGGCCCCTGGGTCGGCATTACCACCGGCATCATTGCCGGCGTACATCGTTATCTCATTGATATCAACGGTCCCACGTCGGTCCCCTGCCTTATCAGCAGCATAGTGGCGGGGTTTGTTTCCGGCTACATCAAATTAAAAATCATTAAAGAGCATCGCTGGGGGATCGGCATCATCGGCGGCATGCTCTGCGAGTGCCTGACCATGCTGCTGGTGGTGCTGTGGGCACAGCCGATGTCGCTGGGGCTGGATATCGTATCTAAGATTGCGATGCCAATGATCCTGGGCGGCGTCAGTATCGGCATGATTGTGCTGCTGGTGCAGGGGGTGGAAGATGAAAGAGAAGTGATTGCGGCGCGACAGGCCAAGCTGGCCCTGGATATTGCCAACAAAACATTACCCTATTTCCGGCATATCAACAGTGAATCCCTTAATACCATTTGCGATATCATCCGCACCGATATCAAGGCCGACGCGGTGGCCATCACCAATGAGCACAATATTCTGGCTTATGTCGGTGTTGGCGCCGAATTTTATAACATCGGCCATGAAATCATCAGCGATATGACCAAAGAGAGTATCCAGAGCGGCAAAATCACCATCAAGAATAATGATGAGGCGGAACGTACTCCGCAAATACATTCTCTGATCATTATACCCCTATGGGAAAAAGGCGTCGTGACCGGTACGCTGAAAATTTATTATCGCCATGCCCATCAAATCACCAATTCCCTGAAGGTTATGGCCATCGGCCTGTCGCAGATTATCTCGACCCAAATTGAGGTTTCCCGCATCGAACAGCTGCGGGAAATGGCCGACCAGGCTGAGCTGCGGGCGCTGCAAAGCAAAATCAATCCGCATTTCCTGTTTAATGCCCTGAATGCCATTTCATCGTCTATCCGCATCAATCCGGATACTGCCCGCCAGCTTATTATCAATCTTTCACGTTATCTGCGCTATAATCTGGAGCTTAATGATGCCCAGATTGATATCAAAAAGGAGCTTTATCAAATCCAGGATTATGTCGCCATTGAGCAGGCGCGGTTCGGCAGCAAATTGAGCATCATTTACGATATTGACGAGGAATTGTCTTTTTCTATTCCCAGTCTGCTGATCCAACCCTTGGTGGAAAATGCTATCGTCCACGGTATACAGCCTTGCCGAGGTAAAGGGGTAGTGGTGATTTCCGTCAGAGAAGACGGCGGACGTATTCGCATCTCGGTGAAGGATACCGGCAACGGCATCAGCCAAGAGGTGATTGAACAGGTGAAGCGCAACGAATTACCGGGTAAAAAATCGGCCTGCTGAATGTGCATCATCGCGTATCGTTATTATACGGCGAGGGTCTCCATATCCGCCGTCTTGAACCAGGCACTGAAATCTGGTTTTACATTCCCCATAAAAGCAATAAGCTGGCCGCCTGACAGCCGGGATTTATTGTTCAGAGAAAGCGAAACCGTATGAAAGCCGTTATTGTCGAAGATGAGTTCTTATCGCAGGAGGAATTGAGCTATCTCATCCGTAAACACAGCAGTCTGACCATTGAAGCCACCTTTGAAGACGGCCTGGACGTGCTGCGGTATTTACAGGGCCATGAAGTGGATGTGATTTTTCTGGATATCAATATTCCCTCTCTGGATGGCGTTTTGCTGGCGCAAAGCATCAGCAAATTCATTCATAAGCCGCAGATAGTTTTATTACCGCCTATAAAGAACATGCCGTGGAAGCTTTTGAGCTGGAGGCCTTCGATTACATCCTCAAGCCCTATCAAGAATCGCGCATTGTCACCATGCTGCAGAAACTGGAAGCGCTGCTTGCCGCTCCCGCCGCTACGCTCCCCAGTAGTAACAATTCCTCTTCTGACCGCCATTCCATAAATTTGCTAAAAGACGAACGTATTATTGTTACCGATATCAATAACATCTACTATGCCGCGGCACAGGAAAAAGTGACGCTGGTGTATACCCGTAAAGAAATTTTCACCATGCCGATGGTGATCACCGAATTTTGCACCCGGTTGCCGGAAGCATTTTTCTTCCGCTGCCATCGATCTTACGTGGTGAATTTGACGAAAATTCGCGAAATCGTCCCGTGGTTTAACAATACCTATCTGCTACGGTTAAACGACCTGGATTTTGAGGTGCCGGTGAGCAGAAGCAAGGTCAAAGCCTTCCGTCAGCTAATGCGGTTGTGAATAAAGCAGACAGCGCCTCATGGCACGCTAGGCCCGCTATCACCGGACGTGCAACGATCGTGTTAAAGGGAGAGCGCGCCAATGAGGTCGAATCGGGCGTTTTTGTCCGCCCGACCGAGCGCCTCATGGCACGCTAGGCCCGCTAGGCCCGCTATCACCGAACGTGCAATGATCGTGTTAAAGGGAGAGCGCGCCAATGAGGTCGAATCGGGCGTTGTTGTCCGCCCGACCGAGCGCCTCATGGCACGCTAGGCCCGCTATCACCGAACGTGCAATGATCGTGTTAAAGGGAGAGCGCGCCAATGAGGTCGAATCGGGCGTTGTTGTCCGCCCGACCGAGCGCCTCATGGCACGCTAGGCCCGCTATCACCGAACGTGCAATGATCGTGTTAAAGGGAGAGCGCGCCAATGAGGTCGAATCGGGCGTTGTTGTCCGCCCGACCGAGCGCCTCATGGCACGCTAGGCCCGCTATCACCAAACGTGCAATGATCGTGTTAAAGGGAGAGCGCGCCAATGAGGTCGAATCGGGCGTTGTTGTCCGCCCGACCGAGCGCCTCATGGCACGCTAGGCCCGCTATCACCGAACGTGCAATGATCGTGTTAAAGGGAGGCTGGGCGCTTTAAAGCTCGCTGCCCATCAATTGCCGCAAATGGGCGCCGGCACCCATCAGGCCCGGCTGCTCATGGGTAATCAGATAAACCGGAATGGCGGCCAGATAACTTTTGAAACGGCCCTTATCCTCGAAAGCCGCCCGAAACCCGGACGCACGGAAAAAATCCTTAAAGCGCGGCACCAGACCGCCGGCAATATACACCCCGCCAAAGGTTCCCATGTTTAGCGCAAGATTCCCGCCGAAGCGGCCCATGATTTCGCATAATACCGACAACGCGCGGCGACAGTCGGCATCAGAGCCGTCAATGGCCCGAGCGGTGACCTGCGATGGACGTAAATCTTCCGGAGTCCGGCCCTCGGCGAACATCAGGCTGCGGTAGATATTCACCAAGCCCGGTCCGGACAGTACCCGTTCGGTCGAAACATGTCCCCGTACGGCATGCAGTTGGGTCAGAACAGCGATTTCATCGTCGCTGCCTGCGGCAAAACCCACATGCCCACCCTCGCCGGGCAAACTTATCCAGCGTTTGTCCTGACGCAGCAAATGACAGACGCCCAGCCCGGTACCCGCGCCATAGACCACGATCGGTCCCGGCCGGGGCTTGTCGCCGCCGAATTGCTCCACATCAGCCTCGCCTAAGACCGGTACCGCCATCGACACGGCGGTAAAATCATTGATAACTTCCAACAGCGCGAAACCGAGGTTCGCTTTCATCTCTTTGATGGAGAAGGTCCAGGAATTATTGGTCATCTCCACCCGATCGCCGGTAATGGGGCAGGCAATGGCGATACAGGCTTCGGCGGCGGCAACCTTCTGCGCCTCGAGATAGTGCCGGATCACGGCTTCAAGGGTGCTGTATTCCTGGGAAGAATAGGTATGGATATGGGAAATTGCCCCGCTGTCCACATCGCACAGCGCCAACCGGGCATTTGTCCCGCCGACATCACCCACCAGGGCGTATTTAGTCATTATATTCAAGGCTCCACTTACTTTGCACATTGCCGTAGGGCAAACGTCGGACAAAAAGTATAAATAATAAAATAATGATACCAGTTATAATAACCATTGCTATATGTTGGCAAAGCTTTAAATAGGATGAGCCTTCCATCCTCCTCTTACCCTTCGTCTCCCAGCGCAAACGCAACGGCCGAGGCGGCATGAATCGCCGTAGTATCGAACAAGGGTACGGCGGCGTCGTCCTGACTGATTAACAATCCTATCTCGGTGCAACCCAGAATGAGCCCCTCAATGCCTTGGCTCTCAAGTTTGGCGATGATACGTGCATAAGCCTCACGGGATTCGGGACGGATCCGGCCAAGGCATAACTCCTCGAAAATCACCCGGTGGATAATATCGCTGTCATGATCATCCGGAACCACAACCTCGATACCGTGGGATTGCGCCAGCCGTTGGCGGTAAAAATCCTCTTGCATGGTGAAGCGGGTGCCCAGCAATCCCACCCGGCGCAGCCCTTGACGGTTTATGACCCGGCCGGTGGCATCGGCGATATGCAGCAAAGGCAAGGTACAAGCCTGTTCTATATTATCCGCCACTTTATGCATTGTGTTGGTACATAACACAATAGCCTCCGCGCCCGCCTGCTGTAACGCTACCGCTTTATCCGCCAGCAGTTGCCCGGCACGGCGCCACTCCCCGCCGGCCTGCATTTGCGCGATGTCGGCGAAATCCAGGCTGCAAAGAAGCAGGCTGGCGGAATGCAAGCCGCCCAGCCGCTCGCTAATCCCTTGGTTGATCATACGATAATAGGGTAAGGTAGATTCCCAGCTCATGCCGCCGAGCAGTCCGAGCGTTTTCATGGCATTGTCCTTTTGATCCCGGCGGCGGTATACGGCCGGGCGGATTATACATCACAGAAAAAATAATTTAACTGAATGTATCCTTGTCACAGGTTGAGTTCAATGTCCGCATCAGCTTGAATTGAGAGCTTTAAGATTACAGACACCCAAAATGTGATCGCCTACCGGGCGGCGGCGGTCAATAATGGCTACCCTACCGTCCCGCTTAATGATTTGAGGAATTTGTATGGTTTATTTGGCCAGTCCTACCCGTTATGAGGACATGGTTTATCGTCGCTGCGGTGCCAGCGGCCTTGAGCTTCCGGCGGTGTCACTAGGACTGTGGCATAATTTTGGCGATATAACCCGGTTTGAAAACAGCCGCAATATGGTGCGTCGCGCTTTCGATCTGGGTATTACCCATTTCGACCTTGCCAATAATTACGGGCCGCCTCCAGGTTCGGCGGAAGAAAATTTCGGCCGTTTGCTGCGTGAGGACTTGCATCCCTACCGCGACGAGCTGATCATTTCCACCAAAGCGGGTTACACCATGTGGCCGGGGCCTTACGGCGATTGGGGATCTAAAAAATACCTGGTATCAAGCCTTAACCAGAGCCTGCGGCGCATGGGCCTGGATTATGTGGATATCTTTTATCACCACCGTCCCGATACCGCCACGCCGCTGCTTGAAACCATGACCGCCCTGGATCTGCTGGTGCGCCAGGGCAAGGCTTTATATATCGGATTGTCGAATTACCCGGCGGAGCTGGCCCGGCAGGCATTCAAGATTCTGCAGGATTTGGGCACCCCGTGCCTGATACACCAACCCAAATACTCGATGTTCGAGCGGTGGGTCGAACCGGAATTACTGGATGTGCTGGCGGATTCCGGCGTTGGCTCCATCGCCTTCTCACCGCTGGCGGGCGGTCTGCTTACCGATCGTTATCTGGACGGTATTCCGGAGGATTCGCGGGTGGCTACCGGCAGTCATTTCCTGACCAAGGAACGGCTGGATAGCCGGACGATGGATAAAGTGCGCGGGCTGAACGCCATCGCCCTTGCCAGGGGACAAAAATTGTCGCAAATGGCCTTGGCCTGGATACTGCGCGGCGACCGGGTGACATCGGTACTTATCGGCGCCAGCAAGCCGGAACAAATCGAGGATGCGGTGGGCATGCTGTCCAACCGCGAGTTCAGCGCAGACGAACTGAGCCAGATAGACGCCATCCTGGGCTGACGACAATCGCCTCACAACACGCCGTCAAAAAAGGCCCGAACATAGTCCGGGCCTTTTCAATGATTATTGCCGGAGCAGGGTTTATGCCAGCGCCGTACACACCAGCAGGTAGATATTCAGCGACACCACCACCACCACGATGCACCAGCCGATAATCTTCACCAGACGGGTATTGACCATCTCATTCATCAACTGCCGATTGCCGGTAAAGACCAGCAGCGGTACCAGCGCCAGGGCGATGCCGAAACTCAGCAGCACCTGGCTTAACACCAGGATTCGGGTGGGATCCAAACCGGCCATGATGACGATAAAAGAAGGCAGCATGGTGACAAGACGACGCACCAGCAGCGGAATATGGAAATGGACAAACCCCTGCATCACCACCTGCCCCGCCATGGTGCCCACCACGGTTGAGGAGAGGCCGGCCGCCACCAGGCTCAGACCGAACACCGTCGCCGCGGTATGGTTCAACAGCGGCGTCAGAGTCAGATAAGCTTCGCCCAGATCGGAAATACCGGCATGTCCGCTGAAATGGAACGCCGCGGCCGCGGTGGCCATCATGGCCAGGTTAACAAACCCGGCGGTGGTCATGGCGATAGCGACATCCAGTTTGGTGGAGGAATAACGCTGGGCTCGGGTGCCCTTCATGGCGTTCTGCGTCAGCGACGAGTGCAAATAGATAACATGGGGCATAATGGTCGCACCCAGCACCCCGGCCGCCAGAAACACCGAGTCGGCGTTCGGCAGGGTGGGAATCAGCATACCCCGGCCCAGCTCGGCGATATTCGGTTGGGAAAAAAACAGTTCGGCGATATACGCGGCGGCGACGAATACCAGCAACCCGCCAATCACCACTTCAAGCGGTTTCTGGCCCCGGTGCTGCAGCATGAGGATCAGGAAGGTGGCAATGCCTGTTAATATCGCGCCCTGCAGCAGCGACACCCCCAGCAGCATCTTGAAGCCGATGGCGGCGCCGACAAATTCCGCCAGGTCGGTGGCCATGGCGATAATTTCCGCCTGGATCCAGTAAGCCCACACCGCCGGACGCGGAAACCGGTCACGAATATGCTCGGCGAGGTTTTTACCCGTGGCGATGCCCAGTTTTGCCGACAGGAGCTGGATAAGCATGGCCATAAAGTTGGCCCAGACCACAACCCACAGCAGACGATAGCCGAAGCTGGCCCCGGACTGGATGTTGGTGGCGAAGTTACCCGGATCGATGTACCCGATAGCGGCGATGAATGCCGGCCCGAGCAGGGACAGCTTAATCTTTCGCCCAGAGCTCTTTACCTCATCAACGGTTCGGCTATTCAACATATCGGTTACCCTTATGATCCATCGAGTCAGCTTCATCGTACCCAAACGATAATAATTATCAAGTGCATTTGGAACGTTTCAGCTTATCTCTGTGATAGATGACGATGATGAGCATATAGGGCGTTAATAACCCAATCTGATGGCAGTTGCATCCCGCGCTGGAGATGATGTAGAGCGTTTTTTGGGCTACTACCAAATGTTAGCACATCAAAAACATATATGGCTACAATTATAACAATTTTTTTAATTACATCTCTAACGACCTGTGCCTGACCTAGGTTGCTAGATGATTTTTCTATATTTGCAACTTATAACTCGTTTTTAATGCTGCCGTTCCATAGAATAAGCGGCGAATTATTGCATGGCTTACGATTGGAGCTTCTATGTCCCGGATTTTTCATTTTATTCTCGCCCTTGTCGTCGTGGCGATTTTAGCATTGCTGGTCAGTCGCGATCGTAAAAACATCAGACTGCGCTACATTGTTCAATTGCTGGTGATCGAGATTTTACTTGCTTATTTTTTCCTCAACTCATCGATAGGACTGGGGTTCGTTCAAGGTTTTTCCGCATTATTCGATAAATTATTAGGCTATGCCGCCGAAGGGACCGGCTTCGTTTTTGGCAATATGAACAAACAAGGACTGGCGTTCTTTTTCCTGAACGTTTTATGTCCGATTGTTTTTATCTCGGCGCTGATCGGCATTTTGCAACATATCCGCCTGCTGCCCTGGATTATCCGGATCATCGGTACCCTGCTGTCCAAGGTTAACGGCATGGGTAAATTGGAGTCGTTCAATGCCGTCAGTTCACTGATCCTCGGCCAATCGGAAAATTTCATCGCCTATAAAGATATCCTGGGCAAAATGTCTGAACGCCGGATGTACACCATGGCCGCCACCGCCATGTCAACGGTGTCGATGTCCATCGTCGGCGCCTATATGACCATGCTTCAACCGAAATACGTGGTGGCCGCCCTGGTATTGAATATGTTCAGCACCTTTGTGGTTTTATCGCTGATTAACCCTTACCGAGTCGAGAAGGAAGAAGAGCTGCAGATGAGCAATCTGCACGCGGGACAAAGCTTCTTCGAAATGCTGGGGGAATATATCCTGGCGGGTTTTAAAGTGGCTATCATCGTCGCGGCCATGCTGATTGGTTTTATCGCCATTATTTCCGCTATCAATGCGTTGTTCAACGTCATCTTCGGCATCAGTTTCCAGGGGATATTGGGTTATATCTTCTTCCCGTTCGCCTGGGTAATGGGCGTTCCCGCTCATGAAGCGCTGCGGGTCGGCAGCATCATGGCCACCAAACTGGTATCCAATGAATTTGTCGCCATGATGGATCTGCAAAAAATCGCCGGCCAGCTGTCGCCGCGTTCGGAGGGGATTCTTTCGGTGTTCCTGGTCTCTTTCGCTAACTTTTCCTCCATCGGGATAGTGGCCGGGGCGATTAAAGGCTTGAATGAGCACCAGGGCAATGTGGTTTCGCGCTTCGGTCTGAAGCTGGTCTATGGATCCACTCTGGTTAGCGTGCTGTCCGCGGCCGTTACCGGGCTGGTCATGTAATAGCGAATAAAAAAATCGTTATCATTAGGGCCGCAAGACCCGTTGGGGTCGGGGAAACCTGACCCTTTTTTTATACTTATTTTTGAATACTATTTGGCACCTACCTGGTGCATCCGTGGTTATTTCGAATCAGTACAGACGCAAAAAAACCGGCCTGAGCCGGTTTTTTTTCACATTTAATTGGTGGAGCTAAGCGGGATCGAACCGCTGACCTCTTGCATGCCATGCAAGCGCTCTCCCAGCTGAGCTATAGCCCCAACGTACTGCTTTTCAGAATCACGATTCAAACCAATCCTGCGATTGGTGGAGCTAAGCGGGATCGAACCGCTGACCTCTTGCATGCCATGCAAGCGCTCTCCCAGCTGAGCTATAGCCCCGTTCCATACATATCGTATTCTGTGGACGGGGCGCATGATATGAAACCCGGCAAACGGTGTCAACGGCTAAATGTATTAAACGCATCAAACGCTGAAAAAGCCGCCAAATCAGCGGCTCCGAACCGGTTTATTGTTCACGCCGGGTAATAAACGCCAAGGCCATGTCAATTCGTGCCAGGGTGCGGGCCCGGCCTACCGCATGCACCGTCACATCCAATGCCGGCGATTGGCCGGCGCCGGTGACGGCGACCCGCAGCGGCATCCCCACCTTGCCCATGCCCACTTCAAGCTCCGCTGCGGTCTGCTCGATGGCCTGGTGAACCAGCTCCGGCGTCCAGTCGGTCAATGCGGCCAGCTTGGCGCGCGCCAGCTCCAGCGGCTGCCGGGCAACCGGCCGCAAATGCTTCTTGGCGGCGTCGGCATCGAATTCCTCGAAATCCTGATAAAAGTAGTGGCAGGAAGACGCCATCTCCTTCAGGGTCTTGCAGCGTTCCCCCAGTAGGCCAATCAGCGCCGTGAGCTGCGGGCCATTGCTGGTGTCGATACCTTCTTGCTCCATATGCCAGAGCAAATGGGTGGCCACATACTCCGCCGGCAGATGATTGATATAATGATGATTAAGCCACAGTAACTTTTCGGTATTGAACGCGCTGGCGGACTTGTTGATATCTCCCAGGCTAAACAGCTCTTTCATCTCGCCGATGCTGAATATTTCCTGATCGCCGTGTGACCAGCCCAGACGCACC
This sequence comes from Sodalis ligni, assembly GCF_016865525.2. NCBI lineage: Bacteria > Pseudomonadati > Pseudomonadota > Gammaproteobacteria > Enterobacterales > Bruguierivoracaceae > Sodalis > Sodalis ligni. The sequence goes on from NZ_CP075169.1 coordinate 4,268,955, forward strand.
AGATAGTTCAGCAGCGCTTCGGGCAGGAAGCCATCGTCGCGATACTGCATCACCCCAACCGCCCCGTGGCGTTTGGAGAGTTTTTTGCCATCGTCCCCCAATATCATCGAAACATGGGCGTACTCAGGCACCGGCGCCCCCAGCGCTTTCAGGATATTGATTTGGCGCGGGGTATTATTAATATGGTCTTCGCCCCGGATAACATGGGTGATTTCCATATCCCAGTCATCGATCACCACGCAAAAATTATACGTGGGGGAACCGTCGGTGCGGCGGATAATCAAATCGTCCAGTTCCTGATTGCTGAACTCGATGGGCCCGCGGATTTTATCGTCAAAAATCACCGAACCCTCTTGCGGGTTGGCAAAACGCACCACGCACGGCTCATTCGCGTCATGATGCTCATGGCTGTTGCGGCAACGGCCGTCATAACGGGGCTTTTCCCCTTTAGCCATCTGCTCTTCACGCAGCGCTTCCAACCGTTCCTTGGAGCAGTAGCATTTATAAGCGGTGCCTTGTTCAAGCATCTCATCGATAACCGCGTTATATCGGTCAAAGCGTTTGGTCTGGAAATACGGACCTTCATCCCAATCCAGATTAAGCCAATTCATCCCATCCATAATGGCATCAATAGCAGCCTGGGTTGAGCGCTCCAGATCGGTATCCTCGATACGCAGCACGAACTCGCCGCCGTGATGGCGGGCAAAAAGCCACGAATAAAGAGCGGTACGGGCGCCGCCGACGTGCAGATAGCCGGTGGGGCTGGGCGCAAAACGGGTTTTAATTTTCATTGGGGATATTGCCTTAATCACGCTTGGCTGACAGTGGGAAGCGCGGCTTCCCACCGTATATAAAAAGTGGACAATATTCTACCACTCCCCCTCGATTCCTCAACGCCGTTTGACTTTAGCGGCGTTTTTTACCTATATTCCGGTAGCGGCAAGTCAATTCTTGACTAATTTTACGACGAACACACTTTTTACTTTGAAAAACCGTTGACTCACTTGGCAGTATCCCTATAATGCGACACCACACGGCGGGGGTGATTAGCTCAGCTGGGAGAGCGTCTCCCTTACAAGGAGAGGGTCGGCGGTTCGATCCCGTCATCACCCACCACTTCATTTTGGGTGGCTCCGCTGTGAAATAGAAGTAATACGCTGTAAGAAGTGGGTGATTAGCTCAGCTGGGAGAGCGTCTCCCTTACAAGGAGAGGGTCGGCGGTTCGATCCGTCATCACCCACCACTTCTTAAGTCAGTATTGTTTTGATTTTCGGTTTTCAGAAATGGGTGATTAGCTCAGCTGGGAGAGCGTCTCCCTTACAAGGAGAGGGTCGGCGGTTCGATCCCGTCATCACCCACCATTTCTGATCTTTAAGTGGGTCGTTAGCTCAGTTGGTAGAGCAGTTGACTTTTAATCAATTGGTCGCAGGTTCGAATCCTGCACGACCCACCACTTTCAAATAAAAACTCTCCCCGGCAAATGTTCGCTTTACGCTTATATCGCACGAGTCGTGCTGGATGAGAACCTGCGCAGGTTCGAGCCGAGCGAAGCGAGACAGCGTTGCCGTATGGCAACGACCCGCAGGGCGAGGCCAAAGGCCGAGTCATCCTGCACGACCCACCACTTTCAGATAAAAACTCTCCCCGGCAAATGTTCGCTTTACGCTTATATCGCACGAGTCGTGCTGGATGAGAACCTGCGCAGGTTCGAGCCGAGCGAAGCGAGACAGCGTTGCCGTATGGCAACGACCCGCAGGGCGAGGCCAAAGGCCGAGTCATCCTGCACGACCCACCACTTTCAAATAAAAACTCTCCCCGGCAAAAGTTCGCTTTACGCTTATATCGCACGAGTCGTGCTGGATGAGAACCTGCGCAGGTTCGAGCCGAGCGAAGCGAGACAGCGTTGCCGTATGGCAACGACCCGCAGGGCGAGGCCAAAGGCCGAGTCATCCTGCACGACCCACCACTTTCAAATAAAAACTCTTCCCGGCAAAAGTTCTCTTTACGCTTATATCGCATGAGTCGTGCTGGATGAGAACCTGCGCAGGTTCGAGCCGAGCGAAGCGAGACAGCGTTGCCGTATGGCAACGACCCGCAGGGCGAGGCCAAAGGCCGAGTCATCCTGCACGACCCACCACTTTCTAAAAACACTCCTTTGCAGCCCACTACCTCAAACCCTTAGCAAGATGAAATCCGCAGACAATTCTTATTGCCGGCATTTTTAACCTACTGATTTATAATCATATCCTTACCTGCCATAAAAATGTTTGAAACTTATCAATTAAATATCTTGCTATTTAATAGCGAACTATTTAAATTAGCTTTCATTGGATGCACAACGGCAAAAGGTGAAGTGAAAATTTTCCCTCAGCGCTTAGTGTAAACGTTGCAGGTATAGCTCTGATTAACTAAATAGCACACTACTAATTTCCAAAATACTTAATTGAGAGCAATACAAGAAGCTTACTCGTCGCCTGGGCGACATCACATTCACTGACAGAAGGAAATTCACCATGTCCAAATTAGCCACAATTTTCACCGCCTCCCTGCTGACCATGGGAATGAGCAGCGCCTTTGCCGCGACCCAGCTTCCCGCCGCCGATCGCCAGGTGCAATCGTTCCTGAACGTACTGAACGGTTCCGGCGGCAAACCCATGGAACAGCTTTCGCCGAAAGAGGCACGCCAGGTTCTCACGGACGCCCAGGCCAATGCCAAGCTGCCGCCGGCCGACGTCTCGGATAAGACCATTACCGTCGACGGGCAGGAAATTTCGCTGAAAATCGTTAAACCGGTAGGCGCCACCGGCACATTACCGGTATTTATGTTCTTCCATGGCGGCGGCTGGATCCTGGGGGATTTCCCTACCCATGAACGCCTGGTGCGCGACCTGGTGGTGGAATCCGGCGCGGCGGCGGTATTTGTGAATTACACCCCCTCGCCGGAAGCGCATTATCCGGTGGCCATTAACCAGGCATACGCGGCAACCCGATGGGTAGCGGAACATGGCGATGAAATCGGTGTGGACGGCTCACGCCTGGCGGTAGCGGGCAACAGCGTCGGCGGGAATATGGCAACGGTGGTTTCCCTGATGGCGAAAGAAAAAGGCGCGCCGAAGATTCGCTTCGAAGCCTTAATGTGGCCGGTAACGGATGCCGACTTTGATACCGGCTCCTACAAGACCTACGCACAAGGCCATTTCCTCACCCGCAATATGATGAAGTGGTTCTGGGACGCCTATACCAAAGATGCCAAACAGCGCAATGACATCCACGCCTCACCGCTGCGCGCCACCGAAGCGCAGTTAAAAGGCCTGCCGCCGACGCTGATTCAAACCGCCGAGCTGGATGTACTGCGTGATGAGGGGGAAGCCTATGGCAAGAAGCTGAATGCCGCCGGCGTTGACGTAACCGTAACCCGCTATAACGGCATGATTCATGACTTCGGATTGCTGAATCCCTTGAGCCAGGTCCCGGCGGTACGTTCACAGATCCTGCAGGCCGCCACCGAACTGAAGACCCACCTGCAATAACCCCAGCCTAAATAGCGGCCATACCGGCCGCTATCTCAGAACGTACAAAGAGCGTGTTAAAGGGAGACCGCGGCAATGGGGCCGGAGCGGCCATTGCCGGCCGCAAAGCGCTCCATGCCTCGGTAGGCCCGCCAGCACAGAACGTACAGCGAGCCGGTTAAAGGGAGACCGCGGGCGAAATGAAGAACCTAATGCCCGCCCCCGCCGCCCTGGGCGACAAACGGCGGTTTGGCCAGAAATATCACGATCACCAGCGAAAAGAAAATCCAGCCCAGAAGGGTGAAATAATCGACGGTGGACATCATATAGGCCTGCCCTTCCACCAGCTTGTCCAACTGCGCCATGGCCCTCTGGCTGCTACCCCCCAGCTGTGCAATGTACGACTGCGTATTCTGGCTGTAAGGCGTGATATTCTCCACCAGCTGCGCATGATGGAATATCTCCCGACGCTGCCAGATCCAGGTGGTCAGAGAGGAGGCAAAACTCCCTCCCAGCACCCGCAAAAAGGTCGCCAAACCCGAACCGTCGGCAATCTCCCGCGGCGCCAGGCTGGACAGCAGAATACTGGTGGTAGGCATGAAAAACAGCGCAATGCCGATACCCATAAAACCCTGGATCATCGCTATATGATAATAATCCACCATGGTATTAAAATCGGCCCGCATAAAGCACGATACGCCGATCACCAGGAACGATCCCCACGACAGCAAGCGCAAATCGAACATATGGGCATAACGCCCCACCAGCGGCGACAAAAGGACCGGCAATACACCCATCGGCGCCGCCGCCATCCCCGCCCATACCGGCGTATAGCCTAATTGGGTTTGCAGCCATTGCGGCAACAGCAGGTTTATGCCGAAGAAACCGGAATAACCCAACACCAGCGCCAGGGTTCCGAAAGAGAAATTGCGATAGCGGAACAGTCGCAGATTGACAATAGGATGTTTGTCGGTGAATTCCCAGATGACCAGCGCTATCAGCGAAACCGAAGAAATTATCGTGCCGGCGACAATGAAATTGGAACTGAACCAATCGAGATCGTTGCCTTTGTCCAGCACCACCTGCAATAAGCCCACCCCCAGCACCAACAGCCCCAGGCCGATATAATCGATAGGCTGATGCTCCACCTCTTCCGGCCGTTCCTTCAACTGGGTGAAAACCAGCATGGCGGCGAAAATACCGATGGGCACGTTGATAAAAAAGATCCACGACCAAGAGTAGTTATCGGTAATCCAGCCCCCGCCAGCGGCCCGATAATGGGCGCCACTACCGTCACCATCGCCAGCAGGGACAGCGCCATTCCCCGCTTGGCCGCGGGGTAAATGGACAACAGCAGGGTTTGCGCCATGGGATACAGCGGTCCGGCGAAAAAGCCCTGCAGCGCACGGAATATCACCAATTGCGTCATGCTTTGGGAAATACCGCACAGAAACGAGGTGATAATAAACAGTATCACCGAAGCCAAAAACAGCTTGGTCTGGCCGAAACGCCGGGACATCCAGCCGGTCAGCGGCAATGCGATGGCGTTGGATACCGCAAACGAAGTAATAACCCACGTCCCTTGATCAGAGCTGACGCCCAGATTGCCGGAAATGGTCGGTAAGGCCACATTGGCAATCGTGGTATCCAGCACCTGCATAAACGTCGCCAGCGACAGTCCGATAGTGGCCAGGACCAGGCTGGGCGGACGAAATGATTGATCACTCATGGCGGCCCCGCATTAATTTTGCCCCTGACCGGCAACCCGGGCCTGCTCGCCATTTTCATGGATGATGCGCGCCACTAAACTGTCAGCCTCTGCCAACTGATGATCGTAAACATCGGTGGCAAAACGCGGTTTTTCCTGAGGATGCGGTGCCAGCACCGGCCCGTCCTGGTTATGCAAATCCACGGTGACATTGGTGGATAAGCCGATACGCAGCGGGAACTTTTCCAGATGGTCCGGCTCCAGGCGGATTCGCACCGGTAAGCGCTGGACGATCTTAATCCAGTTGCCCGTGGCGTTTTGAGCCGGCAGCAGGGAAAACGCACTACCGGTACCGACGCCAAGGCTTTCCACTTTGCCGCTATAGCTCACCTTGCCGCCGTAGAGATCGGCATCGATTTCCACCGGTTGGCCGATACGCATGTCCACCAGTTGGGTCTCTTTGAAGTTGGCGTCGATCCAGATCTGGTCGAGGGGAACCACGGCCATCAACGGAGTGCCGGGCTGCACGCGGCTGCCCACCTGAACCGACCGTTTCGCCACGTAGCCGGTCACCGGCGCCACCATGGTGCTGCGTTCATTATCCAGGAAAGCCTGGCGTAACTGCGCGGCGGCCGCTTTGACATCGGGATGGCTGCTGATGGTGGTATCGTCCACCAAGGCAAAGGTCGTGCTCAATTGCTGTTGCGCCGAGGTCAGCGAGGTTTCCGCCGAGGTCAGCGTATCGCGGGAATGGGACAGTTCTTCCTGGGAAATCGCCCCGTCCCGCGCCAGGTTGGCGCGGCGCTGATAGTCGTCCTTGGCGCGCTGCAATTCAATTTTACGCGCGGCCACCTGGGCCTTGTAATTGTCCACATTGCTGTATAATCCGCGGACCTGACGGACCACTTTCGCCAGGTTGGCCTCGGCGCTTTGCTGTCTCACCCTGGTATCGCTGGGATCCAGGCGCACCAGCACCTGCCCTTGCTTCACGAAATCGCCGTCGTCCGCGGCAATGGCGGTTACCGTACCCGCTACCTGGGGAGTGATTTGCACTAAATTGCCATTAACATAGGCATCGTCGGTATTTTCAAAAAACCGTCCATGGAACCAGTAGTAAAGGCCGAAGCCTACGACGGCCACAATGATTATCGCCAGCAATATCAACAACAGCAGTCTGCGTTTACCCGGCTTCGCCCGCGGGGTCGCAGGCGTTGCGTTTTGATCTGCTTGTTCAGAATTGGAATTCATCTCAGCCATAAAAATTATTCTCAGTGTGCTTGATTTACGGCCACGGTTTGCGCGGCGGTCGATGGAACGGAAGAGTTGAAACCACCACCCAGCGCCTGCATCAACAGGATAGCGGTATCGGTACGTTCGGCATTCAAACTGGCCAGTTGACGCTGGGCCTGGATGAGCTGTTGCTGCACGCTCAACGCATCGAGATAATTGCCGACCCCGGCGCTATAGCGCTCCATAGCGTTTTTCCATGAGTCATTGGCGATATCGCAGGCGCGCTGCTGCTGTTGAATCTGAACCGCTAACGAACTCAGGCGGGTAATGGTGTCGCCGATGTCCCCCAGCGCATTCACCAGCGACTGGTTGTATTGCGCCACCGCCAGATCGTAATCGGCGTTGCTGCCGGCCAGGTTCGCCCGCAGGCGACCGCCGACAAAGATAGGCAGGGATATGGCCGGCCCGACGCTGAAATAGCGGCTTGGGGCGCCGAAGAAGGCATCTCCCAGCAGCGATTGGGCACCCGCCGCCGCGGTCAGATTAAGATTGGGATAGAAGGCGGTACGGCTGACCTTGATGTCTTTGGTTGCCGCTTCTACCCGCCAGCGGGCCGCCACCAGATCGGGCCGGCGGCCTAACAGTTCCGCCGGAAGCCGGGCCGGCAGGGTTACCGCCGCCGGAGCAATCAGATGCGGACGGGGTATATTCATTGCCCGGTCCGGTCCCTGTCCAAGCAACACCGCCAGGCGGATACCGGCCGCGCGCACCTGCTGCTGGGCGTCGGTCAAGGTGGATTCCGCCGAGGCTTCCAGGCTCTCGGTTTGCTGATATTGGAATTTACTGTCCAGTCCGGCGGTATACCGTTTGGACGCCAGATCCAGCATGGTATGGGTACGCGCAAGATCCTGTCTCGCCAAATCTTCCATCACATAGGCCTGGCCGAGGGTATTGTAGGCGCGGGCGACATCGGCGGAGAGGGTAAGGCGCGCGGACTGTCTGTCCACCTCGCTGGCGTTGGCGCGGCCGACGGCGGCTTCCCAGGCGGCACGCTGGCCGCCCCACAGATCAAAGGTATAATTGAACTGCGCCGACAGATCCCGCTCGGTGAAATACTCTTTCCCTTTACCCTGCGGGTCTTGCACCTCGGACAGCCGCTCACGGGTAATGCCGCCGCTGGCGTCCAGGGTCGGCATGCGGTCGGCCTGCGCCGACATGACCGCGGCGCTGGCCTGGCGGGCGCGGGCATCGGCCACCTGCATATCGGGGCTGGATTGCAACGCCTGCTGAACCAGGATGGCAAGCTGCGGGTCGCCGAGGCTGTTCCACCAGTCCGCCGCAGGCCAGGCCGCGGTGGAGTGCGGGATCGCCGACAAGGTACGATCGCTTTGTAACGTCGAGACGTCCAGCGTACGGCCTTCGGTATGTAAACCATTAGGCAAAGCACACCCCGCCAGAACGAATGAACAGAGCAGCGGTAATAAACGAATGCGCAACGGCATGGTGAAATTTACTCCTTAACTATCGGCAAGAACCGCCAGCTTTTTCAGCAGGCGATCAAATTCATTGAGTTCGGCGGGCGTCAACGGAGCTAACAAATCATTAAAGGCTTTGACGGCAATCCCGCCGATTTCCTGGCAGAACAATTGCCCTTTTTCGGTCAAGGCCAAGTGGTGCTGGCGACGGTCGGCGGTGCTGCGTACGCGCATGATCATGTTTTTATTTTCAAGGCGATCGAGCATGCGCGACATGGCGCCGCTGTCCAACGATATGCAACGGCAGAGTTCCGCCGACGTACTGGCCCTTTTCTGATTCATCAGCAGCATAACTTTGAATTGCGCCGCGGTAATTTCGTAGGGCGCCAGGTATCGTTCTAGAAACCGGTCTTTAGCACAATTCAACCGGTTGATGTTTCTTCCCCAAGTATAAACGGTATCAACATCATCTGAGGTAAAGTGACTCATGAAATCTATGCCTAGGCAACTATTAGGCTGGCAACTATACCGCCTGGTGCAGAGGTAAACAACAGTCAGTTTTGTAACAAAATGTATTTTAGCGAGCGTTGAAAACGGTGCCGGTTTTCGGCGTAGATTACCTTTAAGCCCAGTCGCTGCGGGCTTTGAGACTTTTTATTCCGGCGTCGCGGCACCGGTAACAAAACAGTTCAACGTCACGACGCTGACGGTCATGACGGCGGGACTGAAATAGCCTGACCCGCTGATTATCCCTTATCCGACGGCGACACGGCAACGCAAACGGGCAGAGGCTACCCTAGGAAAAGCATGAATAATCAATTATCCCCTCCCGCCGGCGAAAGAATAAACAATGGTATACCCAAACGGCAGGCGCGCCGGCACAGCAATGGCCTTTATATCGGCGGCCGCGGGAAAAAATTGAGCAAAAGCGGGAAAATCAATCTCAGCCCACCGTCAGCAGGGTCAACACCTCTTGCGGGGAGAGGGCATAAGCGCAGTCAAAACGCATCCCCACCGGCAGATGCGGCGCCAGCTCTGTGGTCAGTTCAAGGCTGATTCGCCGATCGGTCAGTTGGATAACCCTGGCATCCAGAAAGTCGAAATAGCGTTTGACGTGCGGATAAAGCGCCTTAAACAGGCTCTCTTTGGCGGAAAAGGCCAGCGTCAGGCCAGCGGTAAAGGGCAGCGACGCGCTGTCCAGCAGTTCGCGCTCCCCGGCGGCGATGATGCCGGGCCACAAGGTCGGCGTCCGTGCGTCGGCAATCATGGTCTCCACGTCAATACCCACCCCGGCCCACCCTTGCTGTGGGAGCAATCGGCCGATACACACCGCAAGGGTTTCATCGTGAGACAAGGAGCCTTGTATCGATTCGGGCCAGCAGGGGGCACGATCCGTCCCGGCCAGCAGCGGGAATGAACCGGCCCCCAACCCGCGCAGCACCCGCGCGGCAACGATCCGTCCGGCCAGATACTCGGACCGGCGTTTGCGCGCCGCGCCGGCGATGGAAGGCGGCAGCGGAATGTCATGCAGGCCGTAATCGGCATCCCGATAGCTCAGGGTATCGAACCGGCAGTGCCAGAGGCTCAGATGCAACGCCGGATCGACAAGATCGGCAGGACCGAACGGCAAGCCTTCGGCCAGAGACAGGATATACGGCGCAGGAAGAACCATAAAATAAAAACGTCCTCAAAATCACCTGGAGATATTCACCAGTATATCTGTCATCTTGATCCATCATCACAATTTCGCCGGCGGAAGATGCGGTTCCTCCTGGCCGAACAGCGGTTTGACCACACCGTACAGCGCCGGGTTGTCGCTTTCATCCTTAAGCCCGATGCCCGATAAACGACGATGCCGGGACTGCTCCAGCAGCCACGCCAGCTTGAAGGCCGCCTGGGGATAATCCAACCCCTCGGGCCGGATATTGGAAATACAGTTGCGCTCCGATTCCAGGCGCCGGGTATTGGGTCCCCAGGTAAAATAGATCCCCAGGCTGTCCGGCGAGGACAGGCCGGGGCGTTCGCCGATAAGTATCGCCACCGTTTTGGCCCGGAGGCACTCGCCGATGTCATCCCCCAATGCCACCCGCGATTGATGCGCCAGCACCACCGGCGCCGGCTTGAGGCCGAGGACAGCCAGATAGGGCAGCAATGCCCGGATAAACGGCACCGCCTGCCGGTGAACGGCCTTGGAAGATAGGCCGTCCCCCACCACCAGCAGCAGGTCGGCCTCTTTATCAGGATATTCCAGCAGCATTCGCCGACTGTCATCGCCCAGCCTGCGGCCGAGATCGGGCCGGCATAAAAAAGTCTCCCGGCTAGTGGCCGCGCTGTGCACCGTCAGGGTAGTCAGGCCGTCCGCCGCCAACCGGGCCGCCAGCGCCTCGCTATCGAAGGGTTGGTGCACCGCATCGCGGGCCTGGGCATGGGCCAGGCCGAACTTCAGTACTTCCCGCGTCGGCAGGCTGGCGCCGGCGCGGCCCAGGGCGATACGGGCCGCGGTGAATTCCCGCAGGCTTTCCCATGGATTATCGTGAATCACATTACCCACCGGAAATTTGCCGGCCAAGGGCGGATCGATTTTACTCATAGCTCACTCCCGCCGCCCAGATGGGGTAAATGCTGCAATAGCGGATGCCGGCTGCCGGTATCGCGCAGCCGCCCGTCGGCATCGATGATTTGCATGCGTTTCAGCCAGTCGGAAAATTCCGGCGCGTGCTTGAGTCCGAGCAGTTCACGTATATACAGCGCATCGTGAAACGACGTGCTCTGGTAGTTGAGCATAATATCGTCCGCCCCCGGCACGCCGATTAAAAAGGTCAGCCCGGCGGCCCCCAGCAGCGTCAGTAAGGTATCCATGTCATCCTGATCGGCTTCGGCATGGTTGGTGTAACAGACGTCGCACCCGAGGGGAACCCCCAGCAGTTTACCGCAGAAGTGATCTTCCAGCCCGGCGCGGATGATCTGCTTGCCGTCATAGAGGTATTCCGGCCCGATAAATCCCACCACGGTATTGATCAGCAGCGGCTTGAAGCGCCGGGCGATGGCGTAGGCCCGTGCTTCGCAGGTCTGCTGATCGACACCGTGATGGGCATTGGCGGACAGGCAGCTGCCCTGCCCGGTCTCGAAATACATGACGTTATCACCCAGGGTGCCGCGCCGCAGGCTTAACGCCGCCTGCCTGGCCTCCTCCAGCAGTGCGAGGTTGATACCGAAGCCGGCGTTGGCCGCCTCGGTTCCGGCAATGGACTGGAAGACCAGATCCACCGGCGCCCCGCGCTCAATCAGCTTGATGGTATTGGTGACATGGGTCAATACGCATGACTGGGTGGGAATGGCGAAGTGGCTGATCACATCGTCGAGCATATAGTTGAGTTTTTCCAGCAGCGGCAGGCTATCGCTGGCCGGGTTGATACCGATTACCGCGTCGCCGCAGCCATACAGCAAACCGTCCAGCATGCTGGCGGCGATTCCTTTCAGGTCGTCGGTGGGATGGTTGGGCTGCAGCCGCACGCTCATATGGCCGGGTAGACCGATGGTATTGCGAAAGCGGGTGATCACCCGGCATTTTTTCGCCACCAGAATCAAATCCTGGTTGCGCATGATTTTGCTCACCGCCGCCGCCATTTCCGGCGTTATGCCGGGCGCCACATAGGCCAGGCGGGCGCTGTCGGTGCGCTCGGATAGCAGCCAGTCGCGAAAATCCCCCACCGTCAGATGGGAAACCGGGGTGAACGCCTCCTCGTCATGGCTGTCGATAATCAGGCGCGTGACCTCATCCTCTTCATAGGGGATCAGGGGTTGCTGCAAAAAAACGCGCAGCGGCAAATCCGCCAGCGCAATACGCGCCGCCATACGCTCTTCGGCGCTGGCGGCGGCAATCTCCGCCAGATAATCGCCGGAGCGCGGCGGCGACGCCTTGGCCATCAGGTCCCGTAAATCGGCGAAACGATAATGACGATGGCCTAATGTGGCTTGAAACATCGCTCCTCCCGGATTACTCCGTTAACGTCAACTGTGCATCCGGCGCCGCCCGGTCGCGGGCGTGGCGGGTCAGGCGGAAATAAGCATAACCCAGCAGCATCATGACGGCGAAAATCATGAACAAGAGCTGGTTATAATAAATCATGGCCACCAGGCAGATGACCGCCATCACCAGCGCGAACGCCGGCGCCAGGGGGTACATGGGCGCCCGGAACGGCCGGGTCAGCCGCGGCTCCAGACGGCGCAGCCTGAATAGCGACGCCATGGAGATAATGTACATCACAATAGCACCGAATACCGACATGGTGACGATGTTTGCCGTCAGGGGCTGGCCGCCGATAATAATCAGCGAATCGGAAAATATTGCCGCGATACCCACCACGCCGCCGGCGATAATGCCCCAATGGGGCGTGCGGAACCGGCGGTTGACCCTGGAGAGGGGTTTTGGCAGATAACCGGCGCGCGCCAGGGCAAAGATCTGCCGCGAATAGCCCATGATGATACCGTGAAATGAAGCGATAAGACCGAACAATCCCAGCCACACCAGCATATGCAGCCAGCCGCTGCTGCCGCCGACAATGATTTTCATCGCCTGGGGCAGCGGGTCGTTGATGTCGGCAAGCTTGGACCAGTCGCCGACGCCGCCGGCAAAGATCATAACGCCAAGAGCCAGCACCGTCAGGGTTAAAATACCGCCGATAAATGCCCTTGGAATGGTGCGCTGGGGGTCTTTCGCTTCCTCCGCCGCCATGGACGCCCCTTCTATGGCTAAAAAGAACCAGATGGCAAAGGGAATGGCGGCGAAAATACCGGAAATCGCGCCGACGCTGAAGTGTTCCGCGCCGGCCCAGCCGCCGCGGGTAAAATTGGCAAAATCGAATCCCGGCGCCACGACGCCCATAAAGACCAGCAGTTCGAATATGGCCAGCAACGTGACCAGCAGCTCAAAGGCGGCGGCGATACCGACGCCGAGTATATTGAGTATCATGAACACAACGTAGGCCCCCACCGCCACCCATTTGGGCTCCACCGCCGGAAACTGGACGTTGAGATAGGCGCCGATTGCCATGGCGATGGCCGGCGGGGCGAAAACGAATTCCACCAGGGTGGCGAAGCCGGCGATAAAGCCGCCGGTGGGGCCGAAGGCACGGTGGGCATACGCGAAAGGACCGCCGGCGTGGGGAATGGAGGTGGTCAATTCGGTGAAACTGAAAATAAAGGCGCAGTACATGGCGGCGATGGCCAGGGCGGTAATCAGGAACCCCAGCGTCCCCGCCTGGGCCCAGCCATAGCTCCAGCCGAAATACTCACCGGAAATAACCAGACCGACCGCGATACCCCAGAGATGAAAACTCCCCAGCGTGCGTTTCAGTCCGGGTACCGTTTTGTTGTTTTCCATGGCGATGTCCTTTGATACGTAAGTATTTGTAAATTGCAAAGGTCATACCAATTTAGGCAATGATAAGACAACCGGCTGATTTAATAGAATTTTCAATATGATAATAGCATACTTCACCGTTTTGACCGTCGGGCGATAACAAGACCGCCCTGTTCCGGTGCGTCATTTTACCCTTAACCAGCGTCAATGGCCTGCGGCGGTGCACGCAAAGCAAAGACGACCGTCGCCGCGCGGGGGATCAGCATGGTTCCCCCTTGCTGATTACAGTTTTTCGGTATCTTCCAGGGTGAAACGGCCCAGGGGATTTTGATCAAAATTCTTGATGTTCTTGCGGCTGACGTTGCGGTACGGGCTGTAAAGATCGATCCAGTTCACATCCGCTTTCGCCATTTTTTGCAGATCGATGTACATCTGCTTGCGCTGGACCATATTCATTTCCACCCGGGCGGCGGCCACCAGGGCCTTCACCTTTTCATTATGATAACGGGTCATATAGTTCATATTGGCGTCATGCCCCAGCACAAAGGTGGTCTTCTGATCGGGATCGAGAATATCGTTGGTCCAGTACATCACCGAAATATCATATTCCCCCGCCACCAGCATGTCCCAGCTCTGGCTGGGATCGACTTTTTGCAGGTCTACCGTCACCCCGGCCTTTGCCAGTTGCTGTTGCAGCAGAATGGCAATCTGTTCATCCACCTCGTCGCCGGCGTTTACCACATATTTCAGCTTAAGGTCCGACGCCCCGGCGTCTTTGAGCATCTGTTTGGCTTTGGCCGGATCATAGGGGCGGCTGAGATTGTCGGCATAATGGTATAGCGCGCCCTCGGGAATATAGGAGTTGGCTATGGTGCCGAAACCGAAGGTGACGGTATCGACAATGGCTTTTTTGTCGATGGCGAAATCCAGCGCCTGACGAACCTCTATCTTGCCCAGCGCGCCGTGCTCATGGTTAATCAGCAGATGGTCCTCGCGGGTTGAGCGATCCAGATGAACGTCCAGATTGGGATCTTTTTGCAGCGACGTAATGCGCGAGAATGGCACCGATAGGGCGGCATCCAGTTCCCCCGCCTGCACCTTCAGCATACGGGTATTGTCATCCGGCAAGGTGAGCCACTCGACGCCATCCAGCTTGACGCGATCCGCCTGCCAAAAGTAGGGATTTTTCACCAGGACCACTTTCTCGCCGCGGTTCCACTCCTTCACGCTGAAAGCCCCCGAGCCGACGGGTTTTTCCGCAAAGGCCTCCTCCCCCATGGATTTGACGATCTTTTCCGGCAGTACCGACACATTGGGCAGGGCCAGCTGCGACAGGAAAGGAGCCGACGGGGTTTTCAGCGTCACCACCAGCGTATGGGGATCCGGCGCTTCGGCTTTGTCGATGATGCTATAGGAATCGCGCCATAACGATCCTTCGTTGTCGCGAATGCGCAGCAGGCTGAATACCGCATCCTGGGCGGTCACCGGCGATCCGTCCGAAAATTTGGCGTCGCGTAGTTTAAAGGTATAGACCTTGCCGTCCGCGGAGATTTCCCAGCTTTGCGCCAGTCCCGGCTCCAGCCGGGTGCCGCTTTTATCCACCCGCACCAGCACATCGAACACATTGGAGAATACCCAGTTATCGGCGTTTTGCGCCGACTTGATGGGATCAAAGGTGGTGCTGTCCTCGCGACGACCGATGGTGAGGACACCGGCGGCTTCGGCCAGCTGGCTTACCGCGCTCAGCGCCAGAAGTACCCCGGCGGCGACGATAGTAAAATGCTTACACTTCATGAATCATTACCTCAGTCAAAAGGAACGGCCGCCTCGCCGGTATTTCTGTCCAGCACACAGGCAAAGGCATGATCGGCAAAATGCCGGGTTTCGGGTGTCGGACCGTGCCGGCACGACGGTCGGGCATAAGGACAGCGGGGATGAAATGCACATCCCGCCGGAATCGCAATGGGGCTCGGCGGTTCGCCGCCGAGGGGCTCCGCCGGCAGCGGCAGATCGGGGTCAATATCCGGGATGGCCGCCACCAGGGCGGCGGTATAGGGATGGCGCGGCAGGCTGAATACCTGTTCGGCGGGCCCCTCCTCCACAATCCGGCCCAGATACATCACCGCCACCCGGTCACACAGGCGGCGGACAATCGCCAGGTCATGGGCGATAAACAAAATCGCCAGCCCCATTTTTTCCCGCAGGTCCATCAGCAAATTAATGATTTGTCCCTGGATGGACACATCCAGCGCGGCGACGCACTCATCCGCCACCATCAGCCGGGGCTCCACGGCCAGGGCGCGGGCGATGCCGGCCCGTTGGCACTGCCCGCCGCTCAGGGCTCCGGGACGGCTGTCCGCCTGTTCGGGGGCCAATCCCACCAGGGCCAGCAGCTCGGATACCCGCGCCGCAACGGCCGTCTCCGGCACCTTGCGGTGAACCCGCAAGACCTCGGCGATGGCCGCGCCAATGGTCTGGCGCGGATTGAGCGAGGCCAAGGGATCCTGGAAAATCATCGCCGTTTGCCGGCGCAGACGCTGTATATCGCTGGTCAAGCCATGGGTGACCTGAAGGCCGTCAAAGCGCACGGCGCCGCCGCTGCTTTTTTCCAGTTGCAGGATGGCACGGCCCAGCGTGCTCTTGCCGCTGCCGGACTCCCCCACCAACCCCAGGGTTTCACCGGGATAAATGCGCAATGAGACGCCGTTTACCGCATGGACCCGCGGCCGGTTCCAGCGCAGCGGATTGCCGCCGGACAGCGGGAAGGACACCTTGAGGTCATCCACCTCCAATAGCGGATAAGGTTTGCCGGTCATCACTTCACTCCTCCCACCGGGTTAACGGATAAAACGGCATATGGCAGGCGGCCTGATGCCCGGCATCGTCCCGCATCGGCAACAGCGGCGGCTGCTCCGTCCGGCAGGCGCTAACGGACCTGGGACAGCGGGGATGGAAACGGCAACCTTGCGGGAAATTGTTTGCCGACGGCGGCTGGCCGACAATGGTATTTAGCCGTCCGTCGCCACCGGTGCCGGTAGGCTGGCAATCAATCAATCCGCGGGTATAGGGATGCAGCGGCCGGCTCAATACCGACCGCTTGGCGCCGACTTCGCACAGCCGGCCGCCATACATCACCGCAATGCGATCGCAGGTCTGGGCGACGATGCCGAGATCGTGGGTGATCATGATAATGGCCAGGCCGAGGCGGTCGCGCAGATCCATCAGCAAGCGCAGAATCTGCACCTGTACCGTCACATCCAGGGCGGTGGTGGGCTCGTCGGCTATGAGGATTTGCGGCTCGCAGGACAATGCAACGGCAATCATCGCCCGCTGACGCATGCCGCCGGAAAATTCATGTGGATAGTGGTTAACCCGCCGCTGCGGATCCGGAATACCCACCTGACGCAATAAATCCACGGCTTTTTCCCGCGACTCGCGGCCGCCGGCGCCAAAAAAGCGTCGGCGGCTTTCGGCGATTTGCTCGCCGATGGTCATCACCGGATTGAGGTGGCTGGCCGGGTTCTGGAAAATCATCCCCAGCCGGTGGCCGCGAACGGCGGACATCCGCCTGTCGTCCAGGGTCATGATATCGGTCTGGCCAAG
This sequence comes from Sodalis ligni, assembly GCF_016865525.2. Classification (NCBI taxonomy): domain Bacteria; kingdom Pseudomonadati; phylum Pseudomonadota; class Gammaproteobacteria; order Enterobacterales; family Bruguierivoracaceae; genus Sodalis; species Sodalis ligni. The sequence continues at coordinate 4,285,842 of NZ_CP075169.1, forward strand.
CCACACCTCGCCGCTTTCCTGAACCAGCCCTTCCCCCGGCAGCAGGCGCAGCAACGCACGGCAGGTAACGGTCTTGCCCGAGCCGCTCTCCCCCACCAGCCCGAGCATCTCGCCGGCGCTGAGATCGAACGATACCCTATCCACCAAACGGATCCCCTGCCTGTTAACCACGGTCAGGTTGCGCACCCGGAGCACCGGCGCCCTCATGGCCGTTCCCCCAGCTTATCGCCCAGTCCGTCCGCCAGCAGGCTAAAGCCCATGGCAAGCAGCACAATGGCCAGCCCGGGGAAAGCGGTAATCCACCAGGCGGTGGTAATGAAGCTTTGTCCTTCGGCGATCATCACCCCCCACTCCGCCACCGGCGGCTGCACGCCCAGACCCAGATAACTCACCGCCGCGCCGTTCAGCAGCACCAGGACGCAATCGGACATGGAAAACACCACGGAGCCGGTTAAGGCGTTGGGCAGCAGATGACGGAACAGGATGCGCCGGTGACTGAAACCGAGGCTGCGGGCCGCCAGCATAAAATCGCTGTGTTTCAGGATCAGTACCTGCGAGCGCACCAGACGGGCATAAGAAACCCAGCCCACCAGCGCCATGGCAATATAAAAGCTGCCCAGTCCGGGGCCGATAATGGCAATGATCGACAACATCAGCACCAGGAAGGGAAACGCCAGCACAATATCGATGATGCGCATGATCAGGGCATCCAGCGGGCCGCCGGCATAACCGGCGACGGCCCCCGCCACCGTACCGATTAAAAACGGGAACAGCACGCCCACCAGGCAGATTTGCAGATCCACCCGCGCCCCCCAGATCACGCGCGCCAGGATATCGCGGCCAAAATTATCGGTGCCGAAGAGATGGGGCCAGCCGGGGGCCAGCAAACGGGCCGCCGGGTCCTGGTATTGCGGATCAAACGGCCCGACCCAGGGAGCCAGTATCGCCAGCAATAGCCAGAATGACAGCATGGCCATACCGACCCGCAGCGCGGTGGGTTTTGACAGCCACCGGCCCGGCAGATGCTGCAACGTCGCGGCAAGCGTCATAATTTCACCCTCGGGTCCAGCGCCACGGTCAGTAAATCCGCCAGCAGATTCACCGCCACGGTGGCCAGGGCAAATACCATCACCACCCCCTGCACGACCATATAATCGCGGCTGAAAATCGCCTTCACCAGCAGCTGTCCCATGCCGGGAATCGCAAATACGCTCTCGATGACCACGGTACTGCCGATAAGCCAGCCGATATTCACCGCCAGCAGGTTTACCGTGGGCACCAGGGAATTGGGCATCACGTGGCGCCAGAAAATCCGCCCCTCTTCCTGACCGCGCGCCCGGGCGGCGGTGACGTAATCCGCTTTCAGCTCCGCCAGCAGGCTGGCGCGCAGATTGCGCGTCAGTACCGCCGACAGGGCTAGCGCCACGGTTAAACAGGGCAAGACCATATGATGAAGTTGTTCGAGCCAGTCGCTGCCGTAACCGGATACCGGAAACCAGCCCAGCGTGACGCTGAACAGTAAAATCAGCATGATGCCGAGCCAGAAAGCCGGAAAACCCAGCCCGGCGGTGGACAGCAGCCGGATCAGCTGATCGGCTGCCTTGCCCCGTTGCCGGGCGGCCGCGGCCGCCAGCGGCACGGTCAGCAACAGCGCCAGCAGCACGCTGCCCAGGATCAGATACAGCGTCGGCTCGATACGGGACAGAATCAGCTTGCCGGTATCGACACGGTAAACAATGGAACGCCCCAATTCTCCCTGCAGCAGGTTTTTCAGGAAATAACCGTATTGCACCCACAGCGGCTGGTCGAGACCGTACTGTGCGCGAATACGGGCGATGGCCGCCGGCGTGCTGCGCACCCCCAGCAGGATCCTGGCGGGGTCGCCCGGAATGGCCCGTACCAGCATGAACGTGACGATGCTGATGCCCAGCAATACCGGTAGCAGTTGCAGCGGACGGAATAGGACAAATCGGTAACGATACATAGGATTGCCCTACTCCCCGCCGCGGTTTTGCTGCCGGCGGAGAAAATCCAGCAACACCGGGTAATAGGCCTGCGGCTCTTCGTAGAACGGCATATGGCTGCTATTGGGGAAAACATGCAGTTCCGCCTGCGGCAAACCCTGTTTCATCCTCATGGCGCAGGCCGGGGTCAATTCGTCGTGCTGGCCGGTGGTTATCAGGCAGGGCACCTTGATGGACGGCAAATCCGCCGTGCGGTTCCAGTCTTTTAGATTGCCGGTATACAGGAATTCATTGGGTCCCTGCATGGCGACATAGGGCGCCATGTTCCAGTCCGACAGCGATCGGGCAACGGGGGCCGGCCACTTATCGAGACGGCAGACGTGGCGATAGTTGAGCAGGGTAATGGCCGCTTGGTAGGCGGGATGTTCCAAGGTGCCCATGGCTTCATGCCTGAGCATCATCGCCACGGTCTCAGGCCCGAGGGAAGCCCGCAGACGATGTAACTCCTGGATGAGATGGGGCATATCCGCCGCGGTATTTTCCAGGATCAGGCTCTTGATTGCTTCGGGATGGTGCAAAACCACCTCAATACCCAGCCAGCCGCCCCATGAGTGACCAAGCAAATGCACCTTGCCCAGATTCAGTGCCTGCATGACGCTGTACACTTCTCGTACGTATCGCGCCATGTCCCACAAAGCCGGTACATCGGGACGATCGGATTGCCCGGTGCCCAATTGATCAAACGCCACCACCCGGTAGCCATGAAATTTCAGGCAGGAATGCGCCTCGCGCAGATAATCGCAGGGCAAGCCGGGGCCACCGTTCAGGCACAGCACCACGTCGTCGCCTTCGCCGAATTCATAAGCCGCCACGTGGTAGCCGTCGACTGCGATCCTATGCTGTTTATCCGGTGCCAGTTCGCGCCACATACTTCCCTCCGGTATGATTTTCGTCGGCCAAAGCCGCGCCGTCCGATGTTTCTTTTACGCTACGCATAAGCCGCCGGGCTGAACAGTTAGTAAAAATGCTAGGTTTCACCGGCGGCCGTGGCACCCTAATTGCATCATGCCCTCTACGGCAATACCGGGTTTGCACGATCCATGCCCGTCTTTTTACTCACGGGTGATTTCGTAAAGGGTGAACCAATGAATATGATATTTGAAAAACCGGGACAAACGGCCCGGCAGCAGGACAGCCTTGATGCCGCCTTCGACGGCTTGTTTGCGCAAAGCGCCCGGCTGGGTATGGAAGCATTGATTTATGATTACACGCCGGTACCGCGCTCGCTGGAAGGGGAACTTATCACGCCGTCGCTGCTGCGTATGAGCAATGTCCCGGCGGATATGGGGCGGTTGTGGTGTGAAAGCGGTTATTACCAGGTGGACCCGGTGCAATTGTATGCGCTGGATACCTGCGCGCCGTTTGTCTGGTCCTATCAGCGCCCCGATCGCACCTCGCTGCGCGGCATCATTAGCGAACGGCACCAGCCGGTGACCCATTACATGTGCGATAACAATATGCCCTGCGGCGCCACGGTGCCGCTGCACCTGCCCCGGGGCGGTTTCGGCACCCTTACCGGCATCGTTGGCCAGGCCGGCCATGAGCGCGATCTGTCCCATGTATTGGCGGATTTAAGCCTGCTGGCGCATACCTTCCAGGAGCAGATTTATCCGCTGTTCGATCAGCAGATCCTGACCTGCCGTTTTGTCAGACTGACCAAACGGGAACGGGAATGCCTGAGCTGGTCAGCGGAGGGATTGACCGCCAAAGAGATCGCCCGCAAACTCTCCCGGTCTATTGCCACCGTTACCTTGCATCTCAATTCGGCGGCACGCAAGCTGGGCGCCGGTAACCGGGTCCAGGCGGTGGTCAGGGCGATGCATTACCGGTTGCTGGACAGCTAACCCCGCCGGCACAACCTAGCATTTTTTCTAGCTATCCCCCGGCGAGCGGGCTGTTTTACCCTAGGTTATCCCCGACCGACAGGTAAAACAGCCATGTACAGCGTCACCGAAGGCTTTGCGCCATTTAGACAATACCAAACCTGGTACCGCATCTGCGGTGATCTCCATAACGGCCAGACTCCGCTGGTGGTGGCCCACGGCGGCCCCGGCTGCACCCATGACTATGTGGATGCCTTCCGCGATATCGCCGGCAGCGGACGGGCGGTTATCCATTACGATCAGTTGGGTAACGGACGTTCCACCCATCTGCCGGGGGCGGATCCCGCCTTTTGGCAAGTCGCGCTGTTTCTGGATGAATTGGATAACCTGCTGGACCATCTGGCCATCAAGGACAACTATGCGTTGCTGGGGCAGTCCTGGGGCGGCATGCTGACGGCGGAACATGCGGTGCGACGTCCGGCCGGGCTGAAAGCGGCCATTATCGCCAACTCGCCGGCGTCGATGGAACTGTGGCTGCAGGCGGCGGCCCGTTTACGCGCCGGGTTGCCCGGCGAGGTTCAGGCCTGTTTATCGGCCCATGAGGCCGCCGGCACCCTGGACAGCGAAGAGTACCGCCAGGCCACCCAGGTATTTTATCAGCGCCACGTTTGCCGCCTGGCCCCCTGGCCCGAAGAGGTGAAACGCACGTTTACCGCCATGGATGAAGATCCTACGGTGTACCATGCCATGAACGGACCGACGGAATTCCATGTCATAGGCACCATGAAGTCCTGGAGCATTATCCCGCGGCTGAACCGGATCCAGGTTCCCACCCTGTTGATATCCGGTCGCTACGACGAGGCGGCGCCGGAAGTGGTGCAGCCCTTTATGGATCATATTGCCGACGCCGAATGGGTCATTTTCGAGCACTCCAGCCACATGCCCCATGTGGAGGAGCGCGCCGCGTGCATGGCGGCGATTAACGGTTTTCTCAGCAGACGCCTGGCGTCCTAACACCAGGCCGGATGTATAGCCGCCCACCGGCGGCGCAAAATATTTACTCCCCCGCCCTACTTTCATCCTGTTCCCCGAAAGCGCATGATATTGCGCGCTGAACGGTGTGGACATCCCCCTTAATCCGGCCGGCAGGCCACAGATCCGGCAAGGCTTGCACAGGTGAGGGCAATCGATTGCGGACGTTCTCCCCGCCCGGTGGGCAGGATAACCTCGCTGCGGGTTTGCCAGGATTGACCTTCGGCGCCGCACCAGATGCGCTGCACCGGCATCCGGTCCTGATGCTCGTTAAGGATAATCACTTCGCCGCTGGCGAGATTTTTCCATAGCGGCGCGGAGATTTTTTTGCCGGCCGCCACCCGGCCCAGATCCAGGGAATACCAGTGGGCGGTGGTAGCCTGGCAATCCAAGGGGGATGTGCCGCCATTGCCGACGGTAAGTGAAAAAGGCAGCAGGCCCTGGGCGCCGCGCTGGCTTTCAGCCGGTTCACCGGCATAGATTGCGGTGGTGAAAAATAAAAAACAGGACAATACTAGCCCCTTTGCTTTCATTGCATCCTCGTGTAAGAACTGGTCTGCCGGACGGAAAGCAACAGGAAAGAGCGTATTCGCTGCGTTGTCAATCATATTATTTATTAAGGAAAAAGCATGATGGTGAAGAGGTGGTTAAAATATGCAACCCTGGCGTCGGCCATGATAGCGGGGTGTCCGGCGACGTTCGCTGCGCAAATCAGTTCCATTGCGATATTAACCCCCGAACCCGGCACCGATTTCGTCTGGAATCAGCAGGGGATCGCCGCCGCCAAGGCGGCGGGCGCCAAAGAGGGCGTAAAAGTCCAGGTGGCGGAGAATCTCGGTTACGGCGATGTGCGGCCCACTCTGCGCGATTTGGCGGATGACGGGGCGCAGCTGATTATCGCCCATGCCAGCGGCTACAACCAGGCGGCGCCGGAAATCGCGGCGCAAACCAAGATTGCGGTGGCGGTGACAGACAGCCCGTCGTCCCTGAAAGCCGGCAAAGTAGCGGACTATACCGTCAGCGGGCAGGAAGGAGCCTATCTGGCCGGCACCCTGGCGGCTAAAATGTCCCGCAGCGGCATTGTCGGCATCGTGGTGTCCGGCGAACCGCCCGCCTGGAACGCTCAGGCCACGGCGTTTATCCTGGGGGCCCGTGCGGCCAGGAAAGACATCAAAATCCGCTATGCGGTCATCGGCCCGGCGGCCTACAGCGATGCCGCCGGCGGCAAGCGGGTCACGGCATCGGTTATTGCCGCCGGAGCGGATATCATCTTCGGCCAAGGCAACGGTTCCAGCTTCGGCATGCTGCAAGCGGTGGAAACCACCCCGGCGGCGGACGGCGGTAAAGTCTATTTCATCGATGTGGTGGGCGATAAATCCAGCATTGATAAAGGCAATCTGCTCAGTTCGGTATTATGGAATTTAACGCCGGTCTTCACCGCCATGATTGAAGACCTCAAGCAGGATAAATTCGGCACCCACAACTATAAAACCTCCCTGGCGGACGGCTCTATCAGTCTGTTGAAAACCAAACATATCCCCGAGGACATCTGGCAAAGCGTCAATCAGGTGCGCGACGAGATAATCAGCGGGAAAATCACCGTACCGGCGGATTACGACGCTAAAACGCTACACGACCTGCTGGCGGCAAAAAGCGAATAGCCCTGTTGCGGAACGTGCCATCCGCCGCGCTCCGGCCAATTAACAAAAGAGAGCATGATGAGCCAGAACCTGCCGGCAACGGCATCTCCCGTTGTGACCGTCCATCGGCTCACCAAGCGATTCCCCGGTATCGTCGCCAATGATGGCATCGATTTGGCGTTATGGGCCGGGGAAGTGCACGTGCTGCTGGGAGAGAACGGCGCCGGCAAATCCACCCTGGTGGCGATGCTGGCCGGTTTGCAACGGCCGGATGAGGGCCATATCGCCGTTAATGGCCGGAAAGAAGTCCTACACTCCCCGCGCCGGGCGCTGGCGCTGGGGATCGGCACGGTATTTCAGCATACCATGATGGTGCCCGGTTTAAGCGTGGTGGACAACATTGCCCTGGGCGATCCCTGGTGGCGGCGGCCGGCCCGCGGTTTTTACGCCGGCCGGGTCGGGCAGATAGCCCGGGATATCGGGGTGCGGGTAAACCCGTTCGCCCTGGCGGGGTCGCTGTCGCTGGGAGAGCAGCAGCAGGCGGAGATCGTCCGCTCCGTGCTGCGGGGCAGTCGGGTACTGATACTGGATGAGGCCACCGCCATGCTGACGCCGAAGAACGCCGATGAACTGGGTCAACTGATGCGGCGGCTGGTGGCGCAGGGTCTGGCGGTGGTGTTTATTACCCATAAGCTTAACGAGGCCCTGGCCTGGGGCGACCGGATATCGGTGCTGCGCCGGGGACGCAAGGTGGGAGAAATCCCGCCTCAGCGCCTGAAAAACCTGCCCCCGCAACAGGTCACCGGCGAAGTGATGCAACTGATGTTCAATTTATCCGCCGATGACGGCGACACTACCCCTGTTGGTTCTCCCTCGAGTACCGGGAACGGTGCAATCCTTGACGGCTCCTCGGCAAATGAGATGCCGACTGCTGCAAGCCGCCTCGCGGCCATCGGGAACGATGATACCGCTTACGACGCGCGCGCCGGGAAAAATGCCGATACCAAGGACACATTCGACGTCCATGTCGCCGCCGGGCCGGTGCTTGCAGTCCAGGCACTGGCGGTGAACGATGCGTTGGTTCCCCTGAGGGACATTAATCTTGAGGTGGCCGCCGGGGAAATCGTCGGCATTGCCGGTATTGACGGCAACGGACAAAAACAGCTGGCGGAGGCGCTGGCGGGTCAGCGCCCTGGCCGGCGGCCGGATTTTGCTGGCGGGGAAGCCATTGAACAGCTAAGCATCGGCCAGCGGCGCAAGCTCGGCCTGCGATATGTCACCGACGATCGGCTGGGTGAAGGCACCGTGGGGTGTTCCCGGTGTCTATCAACCTGCTGTTGAAACAAATAGGCGAAGCGCCTTTCTGGCGACGGGGCATTGAACAGCCGGAGGACATAGCCCGCCATGCTCGTGAGCGTATTGCCGAATATGATATCCGCACCCCGGGAGTTGATACCCCATCGGCAAATTATCCGGCGGCAATATTCAGAAAGCGCTGCTGGCCCGGGAACTCGGCGGCCCGGCCCGGATGGTAATATTTGCCAAACCCACCCACGGACTGGACGTACGGAATATGACGGCGGTCCGCGAGCGGATACGCCGGTCGGCCCGCGCCGGAATGGCGGTCATTCTGATCTCCACCGATATGGAGGAGTTACTGGGGCTGGCGGACCGCATCGGGGTGATGTCCGGCGGCAGAATTGTCGGCATGGTGGCCAAGGGACCCCGCGCCCGCAGCCAAATCGGCGAACTGATGAGCGGAATAACGCTATGAGCGGCCAATCCGAAGGTGCTCGTGCGCTGTCCCGCCGCGGGCCGGCGCTGGCCCGGTTGAAAAATGTCTTGGCCCAGGTCGGCTGGTCTGTGGGACCGGTCATTATCGCCCTGCTGATCACCGGCGGCCTGCTGCTGCTCATGGGCGTCAATCCCCTGGAGTATTATGGTTTTATCCTGCGCAAAGGGCTGCTGACCCCGGTGGGATTCCAGGCCACGCTGACCCGCATGGGGCCGCTGCTGCTGATCGGCGCCAGCCTGATTGTCGCGTTTCGCGCCGGATTGTGGAACCTCGGCGGCGACGGGCAGTTTTTATTGGGAGCGGTTCTGGCCTCGGCGCTGGCGGCGCCACTTGATAGCCTCGGCTCGCCGGTCTGGCTGACATTGACAGCGGGGCTGGCGGTAGGAGCGGTGATGGGGGCGCTGTGGTCGTTATTGCCCGCCATGCTCAAAGCCTGGCAGGATATTAACGAAATCATCACCAGCCTGATGATGTCATTTTTAGGCGTTTCCCTGGCGAACGTGCTGGTGAAACTGGTGTTTTTCGATGCCGGCACCACGGTGCCGGAGACCCGAACCCTGCCCTACGGGCATCGTCTGCCGCCTTTATTCGGCACGGACATTTCCAGCGGCCTGCTTATCGGTCTGGCGGCGGTTATCGCGGTACACGCCCTGATGAGCCGCACCGCGTTCGGTTTACAGCTGCGCACTATCGGCGCCAATCCTCGGGCGGCGAAACATGCGGGCTTGCCGCTGGGGCTTCTGACCATGGCGGTGTTCGCCCTGTCAAGCGCCCTGGCCGGCCTGGCGGGGGCGGTGGAAGTGCTGGGCATCGAGGGCAATGTGCGGGCGGACTGGAACCCGGCTTACAGTCTGGTGGTGGTACCGCTGGTATTTCTGGCCCGGTTCAACGGTTACGGCACCATCGCCTTTGTGTTTGTTTTTTCGGTGCTGTCTATCGGCAGCGAGAGCGCGGCGCGCCGGATGGGCGTACCCAACCATTTTACCCTGGTGACGGTCGCCATCCTGCTGTTCGTGTTCGCTCTGCTGGAGATGGCGGCGCAGCGGCGGCGCGACAGGGACGGGAGTCTGTGATGGATCTACTGAGTCAGGGGTTTTGGAGTTCACTGCTGCTGGGGGCCATTGTCGCCGGCGTGCCGCTGCTGCTGGCGGGGCTGGGGGAACAGTTGTCCGAAAAGGCCGGGGTGCTGAATATCGGCCTGGAAGGCATGATGCTTACCGGCGCGTACCTGGGGTTTTATATTGCCTGGCATACCCAGTCCATGAGCCTGGGTCTGCTGGCGGGCGCCCTGGGCGGTATGGGCGTCGCCGCGTTGATGTCCCTGTGCTGCGTCTGGCTGCGCCTTAATCAGATTGTGATCGGCATCGCCCTCACCCTGGGGGCCGAAGGGGCCACGGCCCTGCTGCAATATATCCAGTTCAGCCGCACCTATCCGCGGCTGGGAAGCGTCGATACCCTGCCCCTGCCCCTGCTATCCCATATTCCCTTTATCGGCCGGATACTCTTCAATCAGCCGCCCATTGTCTACCTGGCCATCGCCGCCGTGGCGCTGTTCGCCCTGATCTACCGTTATACCAACCTGGGATTGTCCCTGCAGGCCGCCGGCGAAAAACCCGTCGCCCTGGATGCCGCCGGGGTGGATGTGCTATGGATCCGCACGCTGGCGGTGCTCACCACCGGCCTGCTGGCGGGCGCGGGCGGCGCGTTTATGTCGCAAATCGGGGCGGGGATATTTGTGCCTTACATGACGCAGGGCAACGGTTTTATCGCCATCGTGCTGGCGATGCTGGCGCGCGGCAGGCCGTTATGGGTGCTGGGAGGGGCATTATTATTCGGCGCCTGTTTATCCCTCACCACCGCCCTGCAGGTCCTGGGCGTGGCGGTGCCCACCGATGTTATCCAGATGCTGCCGTTTATTGCGGTGATGCTGGTACTGTTAATCTTCGGACGACGGGCCAATCTGCCCAGCGCGCTGGGTACTCCGTATATCCGTGGATCTCGCTGAGGCAAGGGGAGTTGCGGGCACTGAGACGCCGTATTCATTGCAGGGTCGCGGCTCGGTTTTTCACCGTACATTGTCTGCCGCAATTTAATTTACCGCGATGTATTGTCCTGCGCCAGGCGGGATAACGTCTCATTAATCGTGGCGGTCATGGCATCAAGGGTTTTGGTCAGGCTCCCCAATCCATTCACATGCACCAGGCAAAGGCTTATCGGCTGCAAAAAATCCTGCACATCAACGATACTGACCTCGTATTTGCCTGTCCCATGGTAAAGAAATTCCCGCGATATCAGGCCCAGCCCCAGGCCGGAGGCGATAAAACGCAGCTGTTCGTCAATGCTCTGCGATTCGACGCAGATACGCATATCAACGCCGCGGCTATGCATCTCGCGGACAAACGCATCCCGGTAGCCGCAGCCTTTGGCGTTCAAGATCCAATTTTGTCCGCTCAGCCCGGCCAGGGTGGCTGAACCGGTAAAGGCCGGGGCTTTCCTGCTTTGAATAACCACGGCATGCAGGGTGGCCAGGGATCGGACCTCAAGGTAAGCGGGAGGGCGGACACCGGCGGCGAACATCACCACAGCGGCGTCCACCTGGGCGGCATCGATTTTCTGCAGCAGGCCGGCGGTCCAGTCAGAACACAATTGCACATCAAGGGCGGGAAATTCGGTTTTTAATCGGGTCAATAACGACAGCGAAACCACATCGCCGATGGCGTGAGTCACACCGAGCCGCAATGTGCCGGTTGGCTCGCTCTCCACGTTGGCCAGCGCAAACAGCTCCTCGGCGTTACGCAACAGTTCCCATGATCTGGCATGGATACGATGAGCCGACGGTGTCGGTTTAAGGGGCTTGCTTGACCGATCGAATAATGCGCCGCCGAGCGTGACTTCCAATTGTTGAATGCGCCGCGACACGGCGGACTGTGTCAGCGACAGCTTATCCGCCGCCTTACTTAACGACTGCCCTTCGAATACCGCTAAAAACGCCCTCAAGCCATCAATCATTATGCTTATCTCGAATATTAGAGATGAAAATCTTACGCTTGATTCATATTAGTATCAACCTTACCTTGAATGGGCGACGTTTGACGCTGCCTGGGGGTGCAAATAGACCCTCTTTAACAATACGGATTCATAACGGTTTTCAGCCATTCCTTAGGACACAATAGTATGCCGACTCAGACGATGTCCCATACCCCCGGCCGAAAAACCATCGGGGGTTACATATTTTCAGGCTTATGCGCCAGTTTGGTGAGCATCGGACTAGCCCGTTTCGGCTACGCGCCGCTGCTTCCGGTCCTTATCCAGCAGCATTGGTTTCCCGCCGGAGACGCCGCTTACCTCGGCGCCGCGAATTTGGCCGGTTATTTATTGGGCGCGCTGGCGGCCCATCGATTGATCGGCCATGTGTCCAATGTCACCGCGCTGCGCCTGATGATGGTGTTGGCCACGGTTGCATTCCTGGCCTGCGGGTTTCCGGTATCGGTGGCGTGGTTTTTTGGCTGGCGGCTTCTGTCGGGCGTCGCCGGCGGCATCATTATGATACTGGTGACCGCCACCATACTTCCTCATGTCCCCGGCACGCGCAAGGGATTGGCAAGCGGCGGGATTTTTCTCGGGATGGGACTCGGCATCGCCGGCTCCAGCACCCTGATTCCGTTTTTACTGCACATGGGATTACGGGAAGCCTGGTTCGGACTGGCGGCGCTGTCCGCGCTGTTTACCGCGGCGAGCTGGTTCGGCTGGCCGCCCTCGTCGCCGCTGACCTTAAACAGTTCGGGGAAGAACGCCAAGACTCACGGCCCGCATCGTTCCAACGCCGCTTTTCGCCTGTTCTACCTGGAAACCGCATTAATGGCCGCCAGCCTGGTTCCGGGGACGGTATTTCTGGTGGATTTCATCACGCGGGAACTGGGCGCCGGGGCCGGGGCGGGAGCTCGTTTCTGGATGTTATATGGCGTCGGCGCAATTTTCGGTCCGCCGTTGTACGGAGTACTCGCCGACCGTATGGGGATCCGTATATTTACCCGGCTGGTTTTGCTGCTTCAGGGGCTGGCTGCCGGCTGCCTTTACCATACCGGCAGCTATACGGTGATTGCCTTATCAACCCTGGTCATCGGCAGCTTCGCCACCGGCGTGGTGCCGGTATTTCTGGCCAGGACGCACGATTTGATCCCCCACGACACCGGAACGCAAAATGTCGTCTGGGCCCGGGTGACCATTGTCACCGCAGCATCCATGGCCGCTGCCGGCTACGCCTGCTCGGGGATCCTCAGCATCTCCGGAGACAACCATCGGCTGCTGTTCCTGAGCGCCGCCATCACGCTGCTGCTGGCGTTGGTCATCGGCCCGCTGGTGAAAAGCCTCAGGCTCATTCCGTTGCTATTTCCGTTTTAGCGGCTTGATAAGCCCCTCCAGCCCCTCGATTTTAATCGCCAGGGTGATGGACATCAGCTCACCCAGCCGGCCGGCGGGAAATTCGCCCTGCCGGGCGAACCACAGCAGGTACGGCTCGGGCAAATCGATAAGCGCCCGGCCCTGGTATTTACCGAAGGGCATTTCGGTATTGGCAATGGCGACCAGATCTTCTTTTTCCATTTTCCCCTCCCGGCACCGCGTTATTCACCCAACAGGCGCATCATTTCCGCTTCATCGATAACCTTGATATTCAACTGCTGGGCCTTGGTCAGCTTGGAGCCGGCCGCTTCCCCGGCAATCACCAGATTGGTTTTCGCCGAGACGCTGCCGCTGACCTTCGCCCCCAGGGCCACCAGGCGATCCTTGGCCTCATCCCGCGACAGGCCGGATAACGACCCGGTCAATACCACGGTTTTGCCGGCAAAAGGATGGTCGATGTCCCCGGCCGCAGGGGCCATCACCGGCGCCGGCCAGTGAATGCCGATCTCCGGCCCGATAAGCTCGGCGATAACGTCCAGATTATGCTGCTCTTCAAAGAAATTACGCACATGAGCCGCCACTATCGGGCCGATATCCTGCACCGCCACCAGGTCTTCGATGTCAGCGGCATACAGTGCGTCCAGGGTTTTAAACTCCGCCGCCAGGCTTACCGCCGTGGCTTCCCCTACTTCGCGAATCCCCAGCGCGTAAAGGAAACGGGCAAAGGTGGTCTGTTTTGCGGTTTCCAGGGCTTCCACCAGGTTTTGCGCCGACTTGGGACCCATGCGTTCCAGGCGCGCCAGGCTCTCTTTTCCAAGACGGAACAGATCGGCGGGGGTTTTTACCAGTTCGCGCTCCACCAGCTGTTCGATGATTTTATCCCCCATACCGTCCACATCAAGGGCCCGGCGTGAAACAAAATGCTTCAGCGACTCTTTACGCTGGGCCCCGCAGACCAGGCCGGCGGTACAGCGCGCCGCCGCTTCCCCCTCCACCCGTTCCACGTCGGAGCCGCACACCGGGCAGTGGGTGGGGAATACCACCGGCCGGGCATCCGCCGGCCGCCGGTCCAGCACCACACCCACCACCTGCGGAATAACGTCCCCGGCGCGGCGGATTATCACGGTATCGCCGATACGTACCCCCAAGCGCTCGATTTCATCGGCGTTATGCAAGGTGGCGTTGCTGACCATGGCCCCGGACACCAGCACCGGCTCCAGACGAGCCACCGGCGTGATGGCGCCGGTACGGCCCACCTGGAACTCCACATCCCGCACCCGGGTCATTTGCTCCTGGGCCGGGAATTTATAGGCGATGGCCCAGCGCGGCGCGCGGGCGACGAACCCCAGGCGCTGCTGCAGGGCCATGGAATCCACTTTAATCACCACGCCGTCGATATCAAAACCCAGCGACGACCGTTCTGCCTGAATCCGGCGATAGAAATCCAGTACCTGCCCGCTGCCGGTGCAGCGCTCGATACGATTGCTCACCGGTACGCCCCAGGTCTTGAACAGCTGCAAACGCTCCCAGTGGCTGCCCGGCAGTTCGCCCTCTTCAAGCAGGCCGACGCCATAACAGAAAAATGTCAGCGGGCGTTTAGCGGTAATGGACGGATCAAGCTGTCGCAGGGAACCGGCGGCGGCGTTACGGGGGTTGGCGAAGACTTTTCCCCCCTCCCGAGCGGCGGTCTCATTGAGCTTACGAAAACCGTCTTCGGACATGAATACTTCACCGCGGATTTCCAGGCGGCGGGGAATGGCTCCGTTGCCGTCTCGCAAACGCAGCGGGATGGTGCGGATAGTGCGGACGTTGGAGGTGATATCCTCGCCGGTGGTGCCATCGCCCCGCGTTGCGGCGCGTACCAGCTCACCGTTTTCATACAGCAGGCTCACCGCCAGGCCGTCCAGTTTCAGTTCACAGCAAAACGTCAGATCGTCATCGCTTCTCAGGCGATCCATCACCCGTTTGTTAAAGGCCAGAAAGCTCTCTTCGTCGAACACATTATCCAGGGAGAGCATCGGCACTTCATGGCGGACCTGGCTGAAAGCGGTAAGCGGCGCTCCGCCGACCCGTTGAGTGGGGGAATCGGCAGTGAGAAACTCCGGATGCTGGGTTTCAAGCTCGCGTAATTCCGCCATCAGCCGATCGTATTCCGCATCCGGCACTTCCGGTGCATCCAGGACATGGTACTGATATTCATGATGACGCAGCTGGGCGCGCAGCGCGTTGATTTTTTGGTCGATCTGTTCCATAGCTCACCGTCAGCGAAAAAAACCCCCGCAAGCGGGGGTTATTATGACCGAATCGTTAAAACGTAAAAACCGGCTCGAAAACCTCTTAACCTCAGGCGCCGTTCTTCACCTCAAGCACCTCGCGGATCCGCGCTTTGTACGTATCCAGCTTCTGCGGCGTCAGCATGCGGCGCTCATCATCCAGCACCACGCCGCCGCAATCATCGGCGATACGCTGCGCCGATTGCAGCATGAGTTTAAAGTTCTGATTAGCGTCGCCGTAGGAAGGCACCATCATGAACATCGACACGCCGGGAGTGGTGAAGGAGCCCATTCCTTCCGGATCGAAAGACCCCGGTTTCACCATATTCGCCAGGCTGAACAGTACCGGGCCGCTGCCCGCCGGATTGAGGTGGCGGTGGAAAATATTCATTTCACCGAACTGCAATCCCGACTGCAGTATGCTTTGCAGCAGCTCCTCGCCGCCTATGAGCGTGCCGTTGTGAGCGGCGACATGCAGCACCAGCACCGTCTCTTTGCGTTTAACCGGTTCCGCCGGCTCCTGCGGCGAACGGCGCTCTTCCCCGGCGGGGACCGATGCCGACGACGTGGGGACATGCCTGAGGTCATCGTCGCCGAACAGCTCCGGCTGATGGGCCGAAGCCGCCGGCTCCTCGGCGCGGGCCGATGCGCGCTTGGCGAAAAAGGATTTATGGCGGGGTCTCGGCGCGGCCGCGGGCTCTTCGTCTTCTTCCGACGCGTCATCCAGCAGGGGATCGAAATCCGATCTGGAACGCGCCGGCGTTTTTAACACCTCCGGCGGCCTGGAATCATGTTCAGGGGTATCAAATTGCCCAAACGAAGGTTCGTCGGTTCGCAGCTTGGTAACCCGAACCTCGCCCACACCTTCGTCACGCTCTTCAAGCGGAGGCTCGTCCTGTTCCTGACGATCTTGTTTCAGTCGTTTAACCGGTCGATCGCGAAAAACCGATGAGCGCTCTTTACGGCTGGTCCACAGGCCGTGTAATAGCAACGCTATGATAGCGATCGCACCAACAACGATTAATATCAGACGCAAATCCTGCATCATTGCCATCTCAGTTGTTCTAATTCATTGCCAACGCGGCAAACATTTACTCTCTTAACTCTATTTGCCTGCGTAGACAAGTGCAAGTCCGCACGGTACTTTCTGACAATAAAGATAGCGTCAGCACATTTTTGCTGTTTTTCGAACAAAAGTCCCAAAACAGCAGAATTTCATGATAACCCATACACCAATTTTTCTTTTATCGGTGAGAAAACGGCGAAAAAATGCTTAACGACATAAAATCCCGTAGTGGCTTCCATTATTTTGTCCGCGGATGGCGATTGATTACCCTGCCCGGCATCAGGCGATTTGTCATTCTGCCGCTGCTGGTGAATATTTTACTGCTGGGGGGCGCTTTCTGGTGGCTCTATTCCCGTCTGCACCTGTGGATCCCGCAATTGGTGGAACATATGCCCGCCTGGCTGCACTGGCTGGGCTATATCATCTGGCCGCTCTCCATTCTGGCGGTGGTTCTGATCTTCAGCTATTTTTTCAGCACCGTGGCCAACGCCATCGCCGCCCCGTTCAGCGGCATGCTGTCGGAGCAGTTGGAGGCGCGGCTGACCGGCCGGCGACTGCCCGACAGCGGGGTGGTGGCGCTGCTCAAAGACTTGCCCCGGGTCATGCTCCGCGAATGGCTGAAGCTGCGCTATTACCTGCCGCGGGCGCTCATACTGCTGATTCTGCATTTTATCCCTGTTTTCGGCCAGACGGCGGCGCCGGTGCTGTGGTTTTTTTTCGGCGCCTGGATGATGACCATACAATATTGCGACTATCCTTTCGATAATCACAAAGTCGGTTTCGCGGCCATGCGCCATGCGCTGCGGCGCCATAAAATCCGCAATATGCAGTTCGGCGCCATGGTGGGGATTTGCACGGCGATTCCGGTGCTGAACCTGCTGATTATGCCGGTGGCGGTTTGCGGCGCCACCGCCATGTGGGTGGAGAGCTATCGTGACGAATTCACCAAACCCATGGGACAGTGAACCTGTTCTTAAAACTTATGTCTTAATAACATATCGATATACTTTTCTTTCACTTCCGTCATCAACCTGAAAGGGTATGCTCTGATTATCATTCCCTAGATTGGCATAAACAGTAAAGGATCGGTCATGAGCAATATTTACGAAGATAATTCCTATACCATCGGCCACACCCCGCTGGTACGTTTGAACCGCATCGGCAACGGCCGCATCCTGGCCAAAGTGGAATCACGCAATCCGAGCTTCAGCGTGAAATGCCGTATCGGCGCCAACATGATCTGGGACGCGGAAAAGCGCGGCGTCCTGAAACAGGGTGTGGAACTGGTTGAGCCCACCAGCGGCAATACCGGTATCGCGCTGGCTTATGTCGCGGCGGCGCGGGGTTATAAACTCACCCTGACCATGCCGGAAACCATGAGTATCGAACGTCGTAAATTGCTCAAGGCGCTGGGTGCCAACCTGGTGCTGACCGAAGGCCCGAAAGGGATGAAAGGGGCCATTGCCAAGGCCGAAGAAATCGTCGCCACCGATCCCAAGCGTTACCTGATGCTGCAGCAGTTCAGTAACCCGTCCAATCCAGCCATTCATGAACAAACCACCGGCCCGGAAATCTGGGAAGACACCGACGGCGACGTGGATGTCTTTATTGCCGGGGTAGACACCGGCGGTACCATCACCGGCGTGAGCCGCTATCTGAAGAACACCAAGGGCAAAAAGGTGATTTCCGTGGCGGTCGAGCCCACCGATTCACCGGTGATAAGTCAGGCGCTGGCAGGCGAAGAAATCAAACCCGGTCCGCATAAAATCCAGGGCATCGGCGCCGGATTCATCCCCGACAATCTCGATTTGAGCCTGATTGACCGCGTCGTCAAAATCACTAACGACGAAGCCATCAGCACCGCGCGCCGCCTGATGGAAGAAGAAGGCATCCTGGCGGGTATCTCCTCCGGCGCCGCCGTGGCCGCTGCCCTCAAGCTTCAGGAAGACGAAGCGTTCGCCAACAAAACCATCGTGGTGATCCTGCCCTCTTCCGGCGAACGTTATCTGAGCACCGCGCTTTTGCGGATCTGTTCACAGAAAAGAACTACAGCAATAAGTGTACGGCTCTTTGCCCACAATCCACCTCTAATAAGCACCCTTCCGGGTGCTTTTTGTGGACTGGATCATATTTTGCCCCTGCATAACTGATTTTGTTGGCTCTGCCTTGTATTTAAGCGGACAATTATTTCGATGTATGAAATTAATCAGGCTATTAATTGTTCTTGTAGCTGAATCGATTAATGCCCTATAGATTTTGATTAAAAACGGCATAATGATCGGTAGCGTAACGGCATAACAAAGCCTTCACAAGATTTAGCCAGAAATGCTTTTATACCGTTTTTGCTCGCATACATCTTCGCCTTTGTAACATACTCAGGCACTAACCATATAGGCTAAAGTCCGCCTTTAAGCTAAACTTTAGCCCCACAACATTGATATCATCTAATAAGTTGGGGAAACATAATGTTCCAGCAAGAAGTTACAATTACTGCACCTAACGGTCTTCATACCCGCCCCGCCGCACAATTTGTAAAGAAGCCAAAGGCTTCGTTTCCGACATCACGGTTAGTTCCAACGGTAAAGCGCCAGCGCCAAAGCCTGTTCAAATTACAAACCCTCGGCCTGACTCAGGGCACCGTCGTTTCCATTATCGCCGAAGGCGAAGACGAACAAAAGCGGTTGAACACCTGGTTAAATTGATGGCAGAGCTTGAGTAATCCCGGCTCGGTCTTTTAAGTCAACGCGAGATATGAGTGAGTAAGGTAGGGTTATGATTTCAGGCATTTTAGCATCACCGGGTATCGCCTTTGGTAAGGCGCTCCTCCTGAAGGAAGATGAGATTATCATCAACCGGAAGAAAATTCCTGCCAGCCAGGTTGAGCAGGAAATCGAGCGTTTTCTGGCCGGGCGTGCCAAAGCATCCGCACAGCTGGAAGCAATTAAAACCAAAGCCGGCGAAACCTTCGGTGAAGAAAGGAAGCAATCTTCGAAGGCCATATCATGTTGCTGGAAGACGAAGAGCTTGAGCAGGATATCATAGCCCTTATCAAAGACGAACTCGCGACGGCGGACGCCGCCGCTTATAACGTTATCGAGACCCAGGCCAAGGCGCTGGAAGAACTCGACGACGAATATCTCAAGGAGCGCGCCACCGATGTCCGCGATATCGGTAAACGGCTGCTGAGGAATATCCTCGGCATGCCGATCATCGATTTAAGCTCGATCAGCGAAGAAGTCGTGCTGGTGGCCACCGATTTGACGCCGTCGGAAACCGCCCAGCTCAATCTTGATAAGGTGCTGGGGTTTGTCACCGACCTGGGCGGCAGGACCTCTCATACCTCCATTATGGCCCGTTCCCTCGAACTGCCGGCAATCGTGGGCACCGGCAGCGTCACCAAGTCAGTGAGCAATGGTGATTATCTGATTTTGGACGCGGTGAATAACCAGGTCTATATCAATCCGACGCCGGAAAAAATCGAAGAACTCAAGGCGCTCTACAGCCAGTATGTGCAGGAAAAGACCGAACTGGCCAAACTCAAGGACCTGCCCGCCATTACCCTTGACGGCCATCAGGTGGAAGTCTGCGCCAATATCGGTACCGTGCGTGATGTGGCCGGGGCGGAACGCAACGGCGCCGAAGGCGTCGGCCTGTACCGCACCGAGTTCCTTTTTATGGACCGCGATACCCTGCCCAGCGAAGAAGAACAATTCCAGGCTTATAAAGCCGTGGCGGAATCCCTGTCCACCGGCTCCATCATTGTGCGGACCATGGATATCGGCGGCGATAAAGATTTGCCCTATATGAACCTGCCCAAAGAAGACAATCCTTTCCTCGGCTGGCGCGCCATCCGCATCGGGCTGGATCGCAAGGAAATGCTGCATGCGCAGCTGCGCGCCATTTTGCGGGCCTCCTCGTTCGGCAAGCTGCGTATCATGTACCCGATGATCATTTCGGTAGAGGAAGTGCGCGAACTGAAAGGCGAATTGGATCTGCTGAAAGATCAATTGCGCGGGGAAGGCAAGACGTTTGATGAAGAAATAGAAGTAGGCGTTATGGTGGAAACACCGGCCGCCGCCACCATTGCCCACCATCTGGCTAAAGAAGTGGATTTTTTTAGTATTGGAACAAATGACTTAACGCAATATACTCTGGCGGTGGATCGCGGTAACGAATTAATTTCGCATCTTTATAACCCAATGGCTCCCTCCGTGTTGACATTGATCAAACAGGTTATCGACGCATCCCACGCGGAAGGTAAATGGACCGGTATGTGCGGCGAGCTGGCAGGTGACGAACGTGCTACACTACTGTTATTAGGGATGGGACTGGATGAATTCAGCATGAGTGCTATCTCTATCCCGCGCATCAAGAAAATTATACGTAATACAAATTTTGGTGATGCAAAAGCGTTAGCAGAGGAAGCTTTAGCTCAGCCTACCGCGGAAGAGCTGATGAATCTGGTGAATAAGTTCATTGAAGAAAAAACGCTCTGCTGATTTCACGACGCTGACCCGATATAAATGCTTAGGAGAAGATCATGGGTTTGTTCGATAAACTGAAATCTCTGGTTTCCGATGATAAGAAAGACACGGGAAGCATTGAAATTGTTGCACCACTATCAGGTGAAATAGTTAACATTGAAGATGTGCCAGATGTCGTTTTCGCTGAAAAGATCGTCGGCGACGGTATTGCCATTAAGCCCAGTGGGAACAAAATGGTGGCACCGGTGGACGGCACCATTGGTAAAATTTTTGAAACCAACCATGCTTTTTCCATCGAATCGGACAGCGGCATCGAGCTTTTTGTCCATTTCGGCATCGATACCGTTGAGCTAAAGGGCGAAGGATTCAAACGTATCGCCCAAGAAGGTCAGCGCGTGAAAAAAGGCGACGTGGTTATCGAGTTTGATCTCCCGCTGCTGGAAAAAAAAGCAAAACCCACTCTGACACCGGTGGTCTTTTCCAACATGGATAAAATCAAGAAACTGATCAAATTATCCGGTAGCGTCGTAGTAGGCGAACCCCCGATCATCCGCAATAAAAAAAAACCGCCGGCAACCGGCGGGTTAACAGCAACGTTGTGAAATCTTGACCAGCGGCGGCACTCACTATAATCACAGTGAGTGCCGTTTGCGTTTTTGCATGTGCATGGCTAACGCCAATGGGGAATGCGGATAAGGATCAACAGCCCGCCGCCGGGTTCGTTATGCGCTTCCACCTGTCCGCCATGAGCCAGCGCCACTTTGCGCGTGATGGCCAGTCCCAGACCGTAGCCTTTGCCCGCCTGGGGGGAATTCACCCTGACAAAGGGGTCGAAGATGCTGGACAGTTTGCTCTCATCCACCCCTGGGCCTTGATCGCTCACCGTCACCACCAGCCAAGCATCTTCCCGGGTCAAGGTTACCGTGACCTGCTGACCCTGGGTGGAAAAACGCAGCGCATTGCGCACGATATTTTCCACCCCGCGCCGCATCATTTCCGCATTACCTTTGACGGTATAATCCTCCGGCTGATGGGCTATCAGCCGGATTTCCACTCCAGGGACCTGCGCCTCGTAGCGGGCGTCATTCACCACCGCCTCAAGCAGGCCCAGCAGGTCAAAATAGTCTTCCCCCGGCGTGCCCTGGTTTTCCGCACGGGACAGCGCCAGCAGTTCGCCGATCATCCGGTCCAGCCTGCCGGCTTCATGTTCAATGCGATCCAGCGAAGAGCCGACATTTTTCGGATTCTGGTGCGCCAGTCCGATAGCCAGCTGCAACCGGGCCAGCGGCGAGCGTAGTTCATGGGAGACATCGTGCAGCAGGGCCTCCCTGGCGCTCACCAGCACGTGCAGCCGCTCGGCCATGGCATCGAAATCCCGGGCCACATCGGTTATCTCATCATGGCGGCGGCGCATCACGGGATATAAACGCACCGTTAGATCTCCCTGGGCCACCCGGGCAAAGGCCCGGCGCAACTGCCGCATCGGCCGCGTCAGGTTCCAGGCCAGCAATAGGCTGAACAGCAATCCCACCGCCATGCCCAGCCAGAACAGCGGGCTGGGCATATGTAAAATGCTGCCGCGCGAACCGGGATGGGAGGACCGGCGCAACGATTGGATATCGTAGCGCAGTTGATACGCCCGGCCGTCGGGCAGCGTCACCTGCCGGGTAATGAAAGGCTCGGAAAAACGGCTTTGCTCCGATGGCGCGACGTCTGTGCCGGCAGCCGGACTTAAGCCGGGAGCCGGGCCGAATGAAAAGAATTGCCGCTGTGGGGCCGGCCAGTCGGCCATCAGGGCGTTCAGCGCCGGCAAACCGCCGCGGGCCATAACCGAGGCCGCCGAAGCTAACTGAAGCTCAGCCATGCGCCTGGCCATGCTCTCTTCAGGGGGTTCATGATGGCTGCCGTACAATGAAAAGCCCGCCCACAGCAGCTGGGTTATCAATAAAAATATCAGCCAGAATCCCAGCAGGATTTTCCAGAATAACCGTCCGCGGGTGCTCATTAACGGATCCGGTATCCTATGCTGCGTACCGTTTCAATGCTCAGGCTGCTGTCAGCCAGCAGCGCAAGCTTCTGCCGGATATTGCTGATATGCACATCCACGCTGCGATCGTAAGCCTCGCGGCGGCGCCCCAGCCCTTTTTCCGATAAATCGTCTTTCGATACCACGCGATCCGGCGTGCGCATCAGCAATTCGAGCAAATTGAATTCCGACGCGGTAAGGTCGAACGACTTGCCCTGCCAATGGCTGCTGCGCGTGGCCGGGTTTAACACCAGGTCGCCGTAAACCACCGCGCCCGCATCGGCCGGTTCCTCATGCTGCTCGTCAAAACGGCGCAGCACCGCCCGCAGGCGCGCCACCAGTTCACGGGGATAGCAGGGTTTGGGCATATAATCGTCGGCGCCCATTTCCAGCCCGATCACCCGGTCGATATTGTCCCCTTTGGCGGTCAGCATGATGATGGGGATTCGGCTGTCTTTACGCACCAGCCGCAGCACATCGGTGCCGCTCATGTCCGGCAGCATGATGTCCAGGATCATCGCGGTATAGTCACCTGACAACGCGCCCGACACGCCCTGTTTTCCCGTCGGGACCCATGACGTGGCAAACCCCTCGGCGGTAAGATAATCGCTCAGCATCTTGCCCAGTTCCTTGTCATCATCAACCAGTAAGATATTCATATTCGTTCTCCATTGAAGCCGCGACTGATTAAGGTATGCCCCGGCACAGCATAAATAACCAGAGTGTATGCTATGACCTGATAATGGCGCCGGCGTTCCAGGGATTATAGACTTCCTGTTACAATTATCGCGGTAATTACATTATTGTGGGCAGACATCATTTTTCCGCCGCCACGTCAATGGCGGCATGAGGGTATTACCGGGAGCGTGCGGGGGATACAGCAGCGACGTTGCTCATTAAAACACGCCGGTGGAAAGGTAACGATCGCCGCGATCGGCAATGATGGCCACAATCAGGCCGCCCGGCCGCTCGGCGGCAATCCTCAGCGCTCCCGCCACCGCGCCGCCGGAGCTGACCCCGCAAAAAATACCCTCTTCACGGGCCAGCAGGCGCATGGTCTCTTCGGCTTCGGATTGTCCGATATCCAGAATCCGGTCCACCAGTTCCGGACGGAATATTCCCGGCATATAGGACGGCGGCCAGCGGCGAATACCGGGTATGGCGCTACCCTCCTCCGGCTGCAGCCCGATGATCTGCACCTCGCCGCGCCGGCTTTTCAGAAACCGGGCGACGCCGGTGATGGTGCCGGTGGTACCCATGCTGGAAACAAAATGCGTTACCTTCCCCTCGGTTTGCCGCCAGATTTCCGGCCCGGTGGCCGCGAAATGCGCAAAGGCGTTGTCCGGGTTATTAAATTGATCCAATACGCGGCCCTCGCCCCGGCGCTGCATCTCCTGCGCCAGATCCCGCGCGCCCTCCATGCCCTGTTCCCGTGGCACCAGTATCAATTGAGCGCCATAGGCCCGCATGGCCGACTGCCGCTCCATGCTCATATTATCAGGCATCAGCAGCGTCATCCGGTAACCTTTCAAGGCGGCGATCATCGCCAGGGCGATACCGGTATTGCCGCTGGTGGCCTCGATAAGCCGGTCGCCGGGAATAATTTCGCCGCGCAGCTCCGCCTGTTGAATCATCGCCAGCGCGGCGCGATCTTTCACCGACCCGGCGGGGTTATTCCCTTCAAGCTTGACCCGGATATCACAGCCGGTTTCCCGCCCCAGGCGCTGTAATGCCACCAGCGGGGTATTGCCTATGCATTGCTCTAGTGTTGTCACGGCCGAATTCCGATAAAGACCAGCGGCCATCGGGCCGCATTGAAGGGAGTGGGCAGATCGCGAAAAATCATGAGTTATCAATAATTCATAAAATACATCAATTTTTATAATATCAGATTATATATAAAATAAAACCGGTCCCGATGGCGCGGCCCCGGTCAGGCGCTTTCGGCCAGCGCCATGGATTGCAGGGCCTTATCGCCGACGTACAGACGGGCGTTCCGGCCGCTCAGATAATAACGTTCGCCTCTGTGCGGCGGCATGGTGCCGGCCAGCGGCAATACCACGCTCAGGGGCTCATGATGCCAGCCCGCCGGCTGGACAATGAGCTGCCAGTAATGGCCGCGGGGACTGATATCGCTCACCACTACCGGCAGTTGGCAGTGTTCACCGGGCTGCGAGCTGATTTCCATCTCCCAGGGGCGCAGGAACAGGTCTATTTTGCCCTGGTATGCCGGCGTATAGGACAACGGCCAGTGGTAGCCGCCCACATGGATTTGCGACCCGCGGATCTCCCCGTCAAGGCGGTTCACCTCTCCCATGAACTCCAGCACAAACCGGCTGGCCGGTTCGCGCCACACTTCCGCCGGCGTACCCACCTGCTCGATATTGCCCTGGCTCATCACCACCACCCGATCCGCCACTTCCATGGCTTCTTCCTGATCGTGGGTTACAAAAACGCTGGTGAATTTCAGATCGTCGTGCAATTGGCGCAGCCAGCGGCGCAGCTCTTTGCGCACCTGGGCATCCAGCGCGCCGAAAGGTTCGTCCAGCAACAGCATCTCCGGCTCCACCGCCAGCGCGCGCGCCAGGGCGACCCGTTGTTTTTGCCCGCCGGAGAGCTGCGAGGGGTAGCGATTGGCCAAATGGCCCAGTTGCACCATCTCCAGCAGCCGGGCCACCTTTTGCCTGATGGCGGCGCCATTAGGACGTTCGCGACGCGGCAGGACGGTCAGGCCGAAGGCGATATTGTCGGCGACGGTCATATGGCGGAACAGCGCATAGTGCTGGAAAACAAATCCCACCTTGCGATCCCGGGCGTGAATATGGCTGACGTCCCGGCCGCCGAAGCGCAGGTAACCGCTGTTATGATGCTCAAGCCCGGCAATGATGCGCAATAAAGTGGTTTTGCCGGAACCCGACGGCCCCAGCAGCGCCACCATTTCGCCGGTCGAGATATCAAGGGAGATGTCGTTCAGCACTTTGGTGCTGTCGAAATATTTGCTGATGTGATCAATCTCGATACTCATTGAGGATCCTCCTGTTGAAGATGGGCCTGCTGGCGCGCCAGGCGCCACTGCATGCCGCTCTTGAGGAATAACGTCACCATTGCCATCAGCGTCAGCAGCGCGGCGGCGGTAAACGCCCCGACGGTGTTGTAATCCTGATGCAGCAATTCAATCTGCAGCGGCAAAGTATAGGTTTCGCCGCGAATGGAACCCGATACCACCGCCACCGCCCCGAATTCGCCAATGGTGCGGGCATTGGTCAAAACCACGCCGTACAACAGCGCCCAGCGGATATTGGGCAGCGTGACGCGGCGGAACATTTGCCAGCCGGACGCCCCCAGCAGGATCGCCGCTTCATCCTCCTCGCTGCCCTGGCTAAGCATCACCGGCACCAGTTCACGTACCATAAAGGGGCAGGTCACAAAGATGGTGACCAATACCATGCCCGGCCATGAAAACATCAGCTGGATATTATGATTCTCCAGCCAGCCGCCAAGAGGGCCGTTGACACCGTAAAACAGCAGGCACAGCAAGCCGGCCACCACCGGCGATACCGCAAAGGGAATATCCAGCAGGGTCAGCAGCAATTGCCGGCCGCGAAAGTTAAAACGGGTCACCAGCCAGGCCAGCAGCGTACCGAACAGGATATTCACCGGTACGCAAATCAAGGCTATCAATACCGTTAGCCAAATAGCGTGCAGCATGTCCGCGTCACGCAGATTCTTCCACACCGCCACCAGCCCGTCCCCCAGGGCGGAGATAAAGATAAAGCCCAGCGGAATCACCAGTATCAGCAGCGAAATCACCACGCCGGTGCCTATCAAGGCCCACTTGGCCCAATTGGTGCGGGCGCGCACGGCGCCGTTGAAGACGGGCATATCGGCCATCAGTGTCCTCCCAGGCGTCGGCCAAAGCGTGACTGTAATACGTTGATGCCGAACAGCAGGATCAGCGACGCGGCCAATATCACCGACGCCACGGCGCTGGCGGCGGGATAATCGAATTCCTGCAGACGGATGAAAATCATCAGCGAGGTGACTTCCGTCTTCCAGGCAATATTGCCGGCGATAAAGATCACCGCGCCGAATTCCCCCAGGCTGCGGGTAAATGAAAGGGCGGTCCCGGCCAGCAGCGCCGGCGCCACTTCAGGCAACACCACCCGGCGAAAGGACTGCCAGCGGCCGGCCCCGAGGGTTTCCGCCGCCTCTTCGTATTCCGGTCCCAGTTCTTCCAGTACCGGCTGTATGGTACGCACCACAAACGGGATACTGGTGAACGCCATGGCCACGGCGATACCGAGCCAGGTGTAGGATACTTTAATGCCGAACTGCGCCAGCCAGGCGCCATACCAGCCGGTGGTGGAAAACAGCGTCGCCAGGGTCAGGCCGGCCACCGCAGTGGGCAGGGCAAAGGGCAAATCAATCAATCCGTCCAGCAGCCGTCGCCCCGGAAACTCGTAGCGGGTGAGGATCCAGGCCATCAACATGCCGAACAGCGCGTTAAACAGCGCGGCGACGCCGGCGGAAAGCAGCGTCACCTTATAGGCGGCAACCAGCTGCGGACCGGTTATCACCTGCCAGTATTGCTGCCAGGTCATTTGCGCCAGCTGCATCACCAGCGCGCTCAGCGGCAGTAATATAATCAGGCAGACAAACAGCAGACTGCTGCCCAGGCTCAGACCGAAGCCGGGCAGCACGCGTTTGCCGGGCATGGACAATATCATTGCCGGTGCCCTGCCGCGATCAGGCTATCCAGCTCGCCGCCGTCGCCAAAGTGGGTCTTCATCACCTGCGGCCAGCCGCCGAACTGATCTTCCACCCGGAAAAGCTGCACATCGGGGAATTTGTCCTTGGCGGCCGCCATGATGGCCGGGTCGTTGACCCGATAATAGAAACTGGAGATGATCCGCTGCGCCGCCGGGCTGTAGAGATAGTTCAGATACTCCTTGGCGGCCTGTTCGGTGCCGTTTTTCTCAACATTCTTATCCACCCACGCCACCGGGAACTCCGCCAGGATATTGGTCTTGGGGATAATGACCTCGTACTTGTCGTCACTGTACTGATGGCGGATATTGTTCACTTCCGACTCAAAGGAAATCAGCACATCGCCCTGGTTGCGCTCGGCAAAGGTGGTGGTGGCGCCGCGGCCGCCGGTATCGAATACTTCGACATTGGCGAGAAATTTCTGCATCCAGGCGCGGGTTTTCGCCGCATCGCCGCCGTCCGCCAGATTGGCGGCGCCCCAGGCCCCGAGATAAGCGTACCGGCCATTGCCGGAGGTCTTCGGATTCGGGAACACCAGCTTCACATCCCCGCGCGCCAGATCGCTCCAGTCATGAATGTTTTTCGGATTACCCTTGCGCACCAGAAAACCCATGGTGGAATAGAAAGGAGAGCTGTTGTGGGGCAAACGGCTTTGCCAGTCGGCGGGGATCAGGTTGCCGCGATCGTGCAAAATCTGCACGTCGGTAACCTGGTTATAGGTGACCACATCGGCCCTTAATCCCTGCAGGATAGCCAGCGCCTGTTTGGACGATCCGGCATGGGATTGCTTGATGGTCAGCGTATCCCCCGGATGTTCCTTTTGCCATTGCTGCTCGAACGGCGGGTTCAGCGCCACGAACAGCTCCCGCGCCACGTCATAGGAGCTGTTAAGCAGCTCGGTGGACTGCGCCGGAACACAAGCCAGCAATAATGCCGCGATACCGCCCTTTATTGCACGGCCTGTAAACAGCGTTCGATTCATTCTATGCCTTAGTCGGAGTGATGCGGATAGGGTCTTTGAGGGTTAGTTTATTTATAACTGGGGTATAACCTGTAACGGTTTTATATATCCTTTTGTGCTTTGGCAGCATGAAAAGCTATAAGCCCCCGGATGGTGCAAAAATATGACAAACGGCGTGTCCGTTATCGGGGTAAAGCGGCGGCGTTTAACGGCCCATAATCAATGAAGGCGAGCTTGTTGACAAAGTGCTCGGTCGGGGCAAGCTGCCGGATCGTAAACACGCCGTAAATACTTCCTTGTAGGCTCGATCCGCGCGATTACGGCTACCCTCCCTGGTAGCCTGCGCCGCCTTATTGACTCCGAGTATGTTTGTCAGCAATCTGGCGCCACCGTTCCGGTGGCGCCATTTATTATTGTGCGGCGTTAGCCTGCCAGACGATTTTGCTTATCTGCCAGTCTTTCAGGGTGTCGTCGGCGGGCATCAGCGAATCGGGTCCGTGCCAGCTGCCGGTAAAGACGTAGCTCACGTGCGCACTTTGCGGCGCGGCGCAGACCACGCCGTCCTGATCCTCATCCGTGCCCTTGCGGCAGGCGCCGAAGGCTTTACTGTAGAGCGAACTGAAACGGTCGCCGATCTTGACGCCCCATTCGGTGGGCACGGTCTTATCCGCTACCACCACCCGTTCAACCCGGCCGGCGGAAGAACCGTATACCGTCAGTTTCACCTCGTTGTCCTTTACCGCCTGGTAAAACGACCGGATACCGCCGTTATGGGTTTCCATACCGTTGCGCAAACGGTAATCGTTGTTCAACGCTTTATTCAGCGCCTGCTGGTCCAGCGCAGTGCCGGCGTTGATGCCCCCCACCCCGCTGTCCTTAACGGTGACCGCGCTGCCGAACCAGTTAAACGGCGACAGGCTCGACCATGAGAAGTCGGATAGGGTAGAACAACCGGCCAACAGGATGGGTAGCCCGATGACTAACGGGCGTAACTGCTTCATATTTTCTCCTTAAAAACGGCAAAGACGGCATGGATTTCCACGCACCGCCATTGGATACCGCCGGGGCCAAAAAGTGCCATAATTTCACATGCGGCGCCGGCGGTGCGTTAATGTCTGATTTACCCAAAGTTTTTCCTGAAAACTCGCAAACCCTGCCCGCTGTGCCATGCTTAACCTGGCTGAGACAAAGAGAGGATACGGGATGAAAAAATGGGCTATGGCCGCGCTGATTGCGTTTTTTGGACTGCCGGCATTGGCGCAATCCGGCGGCTTTCACGGCGATGAACCGCCTCCGCCGCCGAATAAGCAGGAAAGCGGCTATCGGGGAACCGTGGACGCCAGGCACACCAGCATCGCTTCGGCCAAACGAATGAAGACAAATGCCTGGGTTACGCTGGATGGTCATATCGAAAAAAAGATCGGCAATGATAAATATTTTTTCCGCGACGCCACCGGTACCGTTCTCCTGGAAATTAGAGGGGATAAATGGAACGGCCAGGAAATCAAGCCCAAAGATCTGATCAGCATCAGCGGACGCCTGTTGAAAGATCGCCACGGAACCCATATCAACGTCGGGCGAATTCTGAAACAATAATGTTATCCCGCCGGGGCCCGCAGCACTGCGGCCCCCGATTAATATTCCTGATCCACAATCAACCGCTTACCCAGCGTCACGCTGTCCACCAATTCGTAGTCCAGCTTTTCATACATACCAATCACCGCTTCGTTATCCTCCCGCACCATCAGCTGGATTTTCGGGCAACCGCGGGCGATAAGTTTTTTCTCCAAACGGCTGATGAGCGCATTGGCAATACCGCGCCCGCGAAAATCCGGATGTACGCCGAGATAATAAGCTGAACCGCGATGGCCGTCGTAACCGCCCATGACGGACCCCACCACTTCTCCCGCCACTTCGGCGACCATAAACAAATCGGGATCGTAATTCAATTTCCGTTCAATATCCATTTCCGGATCGTTCCAGGGGCGCAATAAATCACAGCGTTCCCACAGCGTAATCACTTCTTCAAAATCGTCTTGGCGAAATACACGGATTTCCATAGCTGACCGCCGTTATCTCAGATAATAAACTTACTATACCCTTAATAATTCGAGTAGCAGGAAGGCGGCGACGCAGCGGCCCCGAAGGGGCGAAGCCCATGGAGGGGCCGAGTATTGCCAACGCGCCTGCAACTTGAAGTATGACGGGTATAAATTGAATATCACGTTATTTCCCATAAAGGCAAATAACATTATCCCGCGCAAGACCTTTTACCGCCGGGGCAATTAAAGCGACCGGGCAATAGATGGACATAGTTCCTTTGTCGCTCCTTTCGCGGGACTATGTTATACCCTAACATTTCCGGCCTGTTTTCAGTGAACTATCCCTCATTATTATGGTAATGAACAAAAATCATCGCGAATCCCTGCTTACTGTTCTACAGAGCCGCCGTCGGCTATTGCTGTCCGGCCTGGCCATGTTCGCCATGGCTAACCGTTCGGTCATGGCGGCGGACGGCCTGCTGCGCACCGGCCAGCCTCAGCGGAAAGACGCCGGCAGGCCCCGCTGCGTCATGATAGATCCCGGCCACGGCGGCATCGACCCCGGCGCAATCGGCCATCTGGGTATCGAGGAAAAACACGTGGTATTACGCATTGCCAATAAGGTTCGGGCCAACCTGGCGATGCAGCCTCATATTCAAACCAGACTGACCCGTGAACAAGACGAGTTCATTCCCTTATTTCGACGGGTCGAACTGGCGCAGGAACACCGGGCGGATCTTTTTGTCTCCATCCATGCCGATGGCTTTACCGACGCTTCCGCAGCCGGCGCATCGGTTTTTGCCCTGTCCAACCGCGGCGCCAGCAGCGCCATGGCCGCCTACCTTTCCAATCGGGAAAATGCCGCCGACGACGTGGCGGGAGCAAAATACAAACAACAAGATAATTACCTACAGCAGGTCCTGTTCGATCTGGTGCAAACCGACACCATCAAAAACAGCCTGACGCTGGGCCGCCATCTGCTCAACCATATCCGCCCGGTCCACCAGCTGCACAGCCAGCATACCGAGCAGGCGGCTTTCGCCGTGCTCAAATCCGCATCGATGCCCTCGGTGCTGGTGGAAACGTCTTTTATTACCAACCATCGGGAAGAGCAGTTGCTGGAAACCACTGATTTTCAGGATCGTATCGCCCTAGCCATCAGCAAAGGAATAATGGATTTTTTTGACTATTACGACGCTCATGAACGCCATTTCACCAGTAATAGCGGAGGTTGACCGGCGTTACCCATTAGGCATGGCCCCAGCAGAAGGTTATACTGGATACCGTTTATAACGTATAACGGCGCGCCATCAACCATGAGTGAGTTGAATGAATCAACCCGATATTGAGCATATCAAAGATTATCTGCTTGCTTTACAAGACCGGATTTGCGCCGCCCTGAGCGGCGAGGACGGCGGCGCGGCGTTCAAAGAGGACATCTGGCGGCGGGAAGAAGGCGGCGGCGGACGCAGCCGCGTTTTGACCGGGGGCAGCGTGTTCGAACAGGCCGGCGTCAGCTTTTCCTACGTGTCCGGAGAAACGCTGCCCGCCTCCGCCACCGCCCACCGTCCCGAACTGGCCGGACGGGCTTTCCAGGCGCTGGGGGTTTCGCTGGTGGTCCATCCCCTTAATCCCTATGTCCCCGCCAGCCATGCCAATGTTCGTTTTTTTATGGCCGAAAAACCCGATGCGCCCCCCGTCTGGTGGTTCGGCGGCGGTTTTGACCTGACGCCGTTTTACGGCTTTCGCGAAGACGCGGAACACTGGCACCGCACCGCCCGCGATCTCTGCGCCCCCTTCGGCGAAGAAGTGTATCCCCGCTATAAAGCCTGGTGCGACAGCTATTTTTTCCTCAAGCACCGCAATGAAGCGCGCGGTATCGGCGGACTCTTCTTTGACGATCTGAACCAACCGGATTTTTCCCGGACATATGCCTTTGCCCGCGCCGTCGGAGAAGGTTATCTCGACGCTTACCTGCCCATCGTTCAACGGCGCCGGCATTTGCCCTGGGGCGAGCGGGAACGGCAGTTCCAACTCTACCGGCGCGGACGTTACGTTGAATTCAATCTGGTATGGGATCGCGGTACTCTCTTTGGACTACAATCCGGCGGACGTACCGAGTCTATCTTGATGTCCATGCCGCCGCTGGCGCGCTGGCAGTACGATTACCATCCGGAGCCAGAGAGTCCGGAAGCCGCACTGTACCGGGATTTTTTACCGGCGCGCGATTGGCTGTCACAGAGGGGGAACTAATGGCTATTTGGGTTGACGCCGATGCTTGCCCCAAAGTCATCAAAGAAATCTTGTTTCGCGCCGCACAGCGCGAATCCATCCAGACCACGCTGGTGGCCAACCAGACGCTGGCGGTACCGCCGTCACCCTTTATCCGCACCCTGCGCGTAGGCGCCGGGTTTGACGTAGCGGACAATGAAATCGTCCGACGCGTCGGCGTGGGCGATCTGGTGATCACCAGCGATATCCCGCTGGCGGCGGAGGTGATGGGGAAAGGCGCGGTGGCGCTCACTCCCAGGGGAGAACGCTACCGGCCTGAAACCATCCGTGAACGCCTCACCATGCGCGACTTTATGGACACCCTGCGCGCCAGCGGCATCCAGACCGGCGGGCCCCCGCCCCTCAGCCAGCGGGAACGCCAGGAATTCGCCCGGGAATTGGATCGCTACCTGCAGCAGTCAAGAGGATGATCGTTATAAGCGACCCGCCATCGGTTTCAACCATCAAAATAATCAGAAAAAGCGCATTTCATTCTCCGTCTTGTTGAGGCAGTGTTATCCTTTAGTTAACTCTTCCTTCAACAAGATGTACCATATCTTCCTTCATGGAGTTGAGAATGAACCAGCTAGAAGCGCTAAAACAATTCACCACCGTTGTGGCCGACAGCGGCGATATCGATTCGATCCGCCATTACACCCCGCAGGACGCCACCACCAATCCGTCATTGATCCTCAAAGCCGCCAGCCTCACCGCCTATCAGCCGCTGTTTGAAGACGCGCTGGCCTACGCCCGCAAGCAGGGCGGCACGCGGGAAACCCAAATTATCAATGCCAGCGACAAGTTAGCGGTGAATATCGGCGTGGAGATCCTGAAAAGCGTGCCGGGGCGAGTCTCCACCGAAGTGGATGCCCGGTTATCGTTCGATCGCGGCATGTGCGTCGCCAAAGCCCGCAAGCTGGTAGGCCTATACCATGAACAGGGGATCGATAAATCCCGCATCCTGATTAAGCTGGCGTCCACCTGGGAAGGCATCAAAGCGGCGGAAGAGCTGGAGCGCGAAGGCATCAACTGCAACCTCACCCTGCTGTTCTCCTTCGCCCAGGCCCGCGCCTGCGCTGAAGCCGGGGTTTATCTTATCTCCCCCTTCGTCGGCCGCATCTATGATTGGTATAATCAGCGCAAGCCCCTGGACCCCTACGATGTTGAACAGGATCCGGGCGTAAAATCGGTGCGTGCCATCTATGAATATTATAAACAGCATCGCTACCAAACGGTGATCATGGGCGCCAGCTTCCGTAAAACCGAACAAATCCTGGCGCTGGCCGGCTGTGACCGTTTAACCATTTCCCCGGCGCTGCTGGAAGAGTTGCACAAAAGCGACCTGCCGGTAGAACGCAAGCTCACGCCGTCCACCACCGGGCTGCATCAGCCGGCGCCGCTGTCCGAACCCGAGTTCCGCTGGGAACACAATCAGGACCCGATGGCGGTGGACAAGCTGGCCGAAGGCATCCGTCAATTTGCGGTAGATCAGCAGAGCCTGGAAGATCTCCTCTCGGCAAAACTCTAATTCGCGGAGCCTGTATGACTACACGTAAAGTACTGGCCAACGCCATCCGCGCATTAAGCATGGATGCGGTGCAAAAAGCCAATTCCGGCCACCCCGGCGCGCCGATGGGCATGGCCGATATCGCCGAAGTCCTCTGGCGAGACTTTCTGCAGCACAATCCCGCCAATCCGAAATGGATGGACCGGGATCGTTTCATCCTCTCCAACGGCCATGGCTCGATGCTGCTTTACAGCCTGCTGCATCTTACCGGCTATAACCTGCCGATGTCCGAACTGCAAAACTTCCGCCAGCTGCACTCCAAAACGCCGGGCCACCCGGAATACGGCTACACCGATGGCGTTGAAACCACCACCGGCCCCCTCGGGCAGGGCATCGCCAACGCGGTGGGTATCGCCATCGGCGAACGTACCCTGGCGGCGCAGTTCAACCGTCCGGGCCACGATATCGTCGATCATTATACCTATGTCTTTCTCGGTGACGGCTGCATGATGGAGGGGATCTCCCACGAGGTTTCCTCTTTGGCCGGCACCATGAAACTGGGCAAGCTGGTGGCGTTCTACGACGACAACGGCATTTCCATTGACGGCCACGTGGAGGGCTGGTTCACCGACGATACCGCCAAACGGTTTGAAGCCTACGGCTGGCACGTGGTGCGCGGCGTGGACGGCCATGACAGCGACGCGGTAAAGAGCGCCATTGAACAGGCCAAGGCCATTACCGACAAACCCTCGCTGCTGATGTGCAAAACCGTTATCGCCTTCGGCTCGCCGAACAAGGCCGGTACCCATGGCGCCCACGGTGCGGCGCTGGGTAACGACGAAGTAGCCGCCACCCGCCAGCATTTGGGCTGGACCTCGCCGCCGTTTGTTATCCCGCAGGAGATTTACGACGCCTGGGACGCCAAAGCCGCCGGCGCCGCCCGCGAGGCCGCCTGGAACGAAAAATTCGCCGCCTACGAACAGGCCTACCCGGAGCTGGCGGCGCAGTTCAAGCGCCGCACCGAGGGTCGACTGCCCGATGACTGGCAGCGGCAAAGCCAAGCCTATATCGAAAAGCTACAGGCCAACCCGGCCAAGATAGCCAGCCGCAAGGCATCGCAAAACGCCCTGGAAGCATACGGTCCGCTGCTGCCGGAGCTGTTGGGCGGTTCTGCCGATCTCGCCCCCAGCAATCTGACTATTTGGTCGAAGTCGGTTCCCCTGGCGGAGGATCCGGCGGGCAACTATATCCACTACGGCGTGCGCGAGTTCGGCATGACCGCCATCGCCAATGGTATCGCCCATCATGGCGGCTTCGTACCCTATACCGCCACCTTCCTGATGTTCGTGGAGTACGCCCGCAACGCGGTGCGTATGGCGGCCCTGATGAAAGCACGGCAGATTATGGTCTATACCCATGACTCTATCGGCCTGGGGGAGGACGGCCCAACCCATCAGCCGGTGGAACAACTGGCCAGTCTGCGTCTGACGCCGAATATGAGCACCTGGCGGCCCTGCGATCAAGTGGAAACCGCGGTGTCCTGGCAGCAGGCCGTTCAGCGCCATAACGGCCCCACCGCGCTGATTCTTTCCCGGCAGAATCTGGCCCAGCAGGAACGTACGCCGCAGCAGTTGTCGGATATTGCCCGCGGCGGCTATATCCTCAAAGATGCCGACGGCGCCCCTGAGCTGATTATCATCGCCACCGGTTCGGAAGTTGAACTGGCGGTATCCGCCTGGGAAAAGCTGAGTAAGGAAGGCCGGAAGGTGCGGGTGGTATCGCTGCCCTCCACCGATGTATTCGACCTGCAGGATGCGGCATATCGCGAAGCGGTGCTGCCGGGTACGGTATCGGCGCGGCTGGCCATTGAAGCCGGTATCGCCGATTACTGGTATAAATATGTGGGATTGAAGGGGGCCATCGTCGGTATGACCACGTTCGGCGAATCGGCACCGGCCGAGGCGCTGTTTGAAGCGTTTGGCTTTACCATTGAGAATGTCATGGAAAAAGCCCGCTCCCTGCTGCATTAAGGCGCTATGCCACCGCGCCCCGCAAGCTTTCAGCCAGATACTCGGCCCACAGGCCGGCTATCCACTTCACCCCCTTTACGGTGAAGCGCGTCTGGGAAAAGGGATGGCGGCTTTCACTGGTGCCGGTATGGACTTCAAAACGTCCGGCATCCAGGTGCTGCCGATGAGGGGTCAGCACGCCGCCTAGGCGGTACATGATTTGGCGCTCCAGCAGGAACCGCCGAAAATCCGCCTCTTTGACCTTCAGCAGCTTGCAGACCTGGCGAAAGCCCATAGCCTCTTCCACCACGACATAGCGATCAAAAAAATCCGCTTTCGGCGCGATGAGGGCCACACGCCTTTCCAGGGCCTGGCGCCGCTCATACTCCTCGGCCCAGGCACGGGCGGCCACCGCCGGATTGGTAAAATCGGGCAGGTCGTGCTGCAACTCCCGTTCATGCCAGCGGTCGAGGACCAACGGCGTGAAGGACGGGGACAAACGCGCGATGACCATCAGCGAATCCCTCTTGTTCAACTGATATTCCTGACGGATTTTCCCCTCCCGCTGATAGTCCGATGTACATAACGGCTGGGGGAATCGCCGGCTGGTTTCCAGGCTTTTGATCAGGCGCGTCACTTCGCCATGAGGGGTCCCGGTCAAGTCGGCCAGTTCACGGCTGCTCATCGAGACCGTTTGATGAAGGGTTTCAAAACCCGCTGCGGATATCTTCATCTCGTTCACCACTTAGTGTCGGAAAGCTACAGCTCCTCATAGGGAGTTGGTTAAATATACAACACTACTGTGTATATATCCAGCACTGCGTTACAGGTTCAGGTAATCCCTGTGCATTGTCCATGGGTGCCAAGCGCAGGCACCGAGGGCTTTACGGGCTATAACGCACAGGTTTGATCATGTTTGAACAAGGTATTGATAGCGATTTACCCAATCATCATTCAGACAATAATCCCAACGGGACGCTGACTTATGCCTTTAACCACCCCTTTAATTGGGCATGCTGCAACAGCATGATGGTTTTTCCGTCCCGGATGCGTCCGTCCCGCACCATTGCCAGGGCTTCGCCAAAGGTCAATTCCACCACCTCAATATCCTCATCCTCAATGCCGCCGCCCTCATTATCGCGGCTGGACTCGTCATATTCAGCGGCGAAGAAATGCACAATTTCGGTTACGCCTCCGGGGGACATATAGGCGGAGAACAATTTCTCCACTTTACCCACGGCGTAACCGGTTTCTTCTATCGCCTCGCGCCGGATGCACTCTTCCGGCGAATCGTCATCCAGCAAACCGGCGCAGGTTTCCAGCAGCATCCCGGTGGGATTGCCGTTCATATAGGTAGGCATACGGAATTGGCGAATCAGCACCAGCGTATTTTTCAGGCTGTTATACAACAAAATAGTGGCGCCATTGCCCCGGTCATAGACTTCGCGCATCTGCTGTACGGCGGTGCCGTCTTTTTTTTGCAGGCTGAATACCAATTTGCGCAGTACGAACCAGTGATCGGATAACAACTTATTTTCCAGTATTTTAATTTTCAACGGCATAGCGCCCTCTATAATCCGACAGAATGCGATGTAAGTGTGATCGGGATCATAACTCAATGTCCAGCATAGACGGGAGCGATTCACGGCAAAATCATCAACCGGGTTGAGTAATATAAGAAATAACGGCTTTACCGGGCGGGTATTAGTGACAAAGGAAGATAATGTGCGTTGATCACTTTTTACACTATCTCCTTTTTTCTCCACGTTTTCTCACGTACTAACGCGTAAAGTACTACGGCGATGGCGCCTCGCATGCATGTCGCCTCACAATAACAGACCAGTCGCCTTGAGGTTTAGATTGAATGGCTAACTTTTTTATTGATCGCCCGATTTTTGCCTGGGTTTTGGCAATCATTGTCTGTTTAACCGGTACATTGGCCATTTTTACGCTGCCGATCGAGCAATATCCCAAATTGACGCCGCCTACCATCCGCATCACCTCCAAATATCCCGGTGCTTCCGCCAAGACGCTGGAAAATACCGTCACGCAAATTATCGAACAAAATATGACGGGCCTGGATAATTTGCTTTATATGGCGTCCCAAAGCAGTAACTCCGGACAGGCCACCACCACGCTGACGTTTGAGGCGGGGACCAATCCCAACGAAGCCATGCAGGAAGTGCAAAACCAACTGCAGGTTGCGCAGCACCGCTTGCCCCAGGCGGTTCAGACCCAGGGGATTACCGTCACCAAAACCGGCGACAGCAACCTGATGATGATAGCGTTTGTGTCCACCGACGGCTCCATGAACAAAGCCGATATTGCGGACTATATGGTGAGCCATCTGCAGGAACCCCTTAGCCGGGTCAACGGCGTCGGCGAAATCGACGCCTACGGTTCGCAATTCTCCATGCGTATCTGGCTAAATCCAGACAAGCTAAACAGTTTTCAACTCACGACCGACGACGTCGTGACGGCCATCGAGTCGCAAAACAGCCAGGTGGCGGTGGGTCAGCTCGGCGGTACGCCATCGGTGGACAAGCAGGCACTGAACGCCACCATAAACGCCCAGTCGCAGTTACAGACCCCGGAGCAGTTTCGCGCCATTACCCTTAGGGTTAACAGCGACGGTTCGGTGGTTACCCTTGGCCAGGTGGCGGATATCGAGCTGGGCTCGGAAAACTACGATTACCTCAGTACCTATAACGGCATGCCCGCCGCCGGCATGGGGGTGAAACTGGCCTCCGGCGCCAATGAGCTGGAAACCAACGTCAATGTCAAAAAGCGGCTGGCGGAGCTGGCTCCCTACTTTCCACGCGGTCTGAAAGCCGAAATCGCTTATGAAACCGCCCCCTTCGTCACCGCCTCCATTGAAGATGTGGTGAAAACCTTGCTGGAAGCCATTCTGCTGGTATTCCTGGTCATGTACCTGTTCCTGCAGAATTTCCGCGCCACGCTAATTCCCACCATCGCCGTGCCGGTGGTGCTGCTGGGCACCTTTGCCATACTGGCCTCCTTCGGTTTTACCATCAATACCCTGACCATGTTCGCCGTGGTATTGGCCATCGGCCTGCTGGTGGACGATGCCATCGTGGTGGTGGAAAACGTGGAACGGGTAATGAGCGAGGAATATTTATCGCCGCGGGACGCCACCCGAAAATCCATGGGACAAATCCAGGGCGCCCTGGTGGGTATCGCCTTGGTGCTGTCGGCGGTGTTTGTGCCCATGGCGTTTTTCGGCGGCACCACCGGGGCGATTTACCGGCAATTCTCCGTGACCATCGTCTCGGCGATGGTGCTCTCGGTTTTGGTGGCCCTGATTTTAACCCCCGCCCTGTGCGCCACGTTGCTAAAACCGGTGAAAAAAGAGGATCACCACGAGAAGAAGGGCTTCTTCGGCTGGTTTAACCGCTGGTTCGACAAAGGGGCCAACCGTTACCAGCGCGGCGTTACCAATATCCTCCAGCGCAGCGCCCGCTGGCTGCTGCTGTATGCCCTGTTGCTCGGCGGCATGGTGCTGCTGTTCCTGCACCTGCCCACCTCGTTTCTGCCCACGGAAGACCTCGGGGTATTAATGGCCCAGGTGCAGCTTCCCACCCAGGCCACCCAGCAACAGACGTTAAAAGTGGTGGGCAAGGTAGAACAGTATTTCCTGACCAAGGAAAAGGACAACGTCCTGTCGGTATATTCCACTATCGGCACCGCGCCCGGGGGCAATGGACAAAACGTCGCGCGGATGTTTATCCGGCTAAAACCCTGGGATGAGCGGGCCAGCAGTTCGACGCGCTCCGCCGCCGCCATCATCGAACGGGCCACCAAGGCCTTCGCCAAAATCCCGGAAGCCCAGGTGCTGGCCAACAACCCGCCGGCCATCTCCGGTCTGGGCAATGCCGCCGGCTTTGATATGGAACTGGAAGATCATGCCGGCCTGGGGCACGCTCAGCTGATGGCGGCTCGGGATGAGCTGCTGGCCAAGGCCAACGCCTCGCCTCTGCTTACCCGTATGCGGCATAACGGTCTGGATGACAGCCCCCAGCTGCAAATCGATATCGATCAGCGCAAAGCGCAGACATTGGGCGTTTCCATTGATGATATTAACGACACGCTGCAAACCGCCTGGGGGTCGACCTACGTTAATGACTTTATCGATCGTGGGCGTATCAAACGCGTTTATGTGCAGGCGGCGGCGGAATACCGGATGTTGCCCGGCGATATCAACCACTGGTATGTCCGCAATGGCAGCGGCACCATGGTGCCCTTTTCCGCCTTTGCCACCTCACATTGGGAATATGGTTCACCTCGTCTGGAACGCTATAACGGCCTCTCCTCGCTGGAAATCGTCGGTGAGGCCGCCGCGGGCGTCAGTAACGGTACGGCGATGGATCTGATGGAAAAACTGGTGGCGCAATTGCCCACCGGCTTTGGACTGGAGTGGACGGCAATGTCCTACCAGGAACGCCTCTCCGGATCGCAGGCGCCGGCGCTGTACGCCATCTCCCTGCTGGTGGTATTTCTGAGCCTGGCGGCGCTGTATGAAAGCTGGTCCATTCCTTTCTCGGTCATGCTGGTGGTGCCGTTGGGGGTAATCGGCGCGCTGCTGGCCACCTGGCTGCGCGGTCTGGAAAACGATGTTTATTTCCAGGTAGGATTACTCACCGTTATCGGCCTGTCGGCGAAAAACGCCATATTGATTGTCGAGTTCGCCAATGAGCTGCATATCAGAGGCCAGGGGCTGGTGGAAGCAACGCTGCACGCTTCGCGCATGCGCCTAAGACCCATCCTGATGACCTCGATGGCTTTTGTCTTCGGGGTCATGCCGATGGCGCTCAGCACCGGCGCGGGGTCCGGCAGTCAGCACGCGGTGGGGACCGGGGTTATCGGCGGCATGCTTTCCGCCACCATCCTGGCCATCGTGTTTATCCCGCTGTTTTTCGTTTTGATTCGCCGGCGCTTCCCGTCCCATACGCAGCCGCATCCCGAGTCAAACATTCAGCTGTTAACGGAAAGCAGCGAGCATCCGGAGCCGTAAGCTGAAAAAGCGTGGACGTAGAAATGATAAAGGCCGCTCCGATGGGGCGGCCTTTATTCTAGAGATGTTATTTTCAAGGTGTTCAAAATTACATAAATATAAAATTGGGGCCTTGTTTTCGGCATATGTTTACTTGCGTAACATTGCTTCAATAAAATCTTACCAGTTACCTAACTCTGTATCAATCATCACTGCCTCTCTGTTCTTGTGCGCTTATTATACAAATGCGCCGTGAAAAGAGAAGAGCCGTCGGGATAATTTTAGTATATTTCTCGAGCTGCTTCACAAAACGAATTTGCATATTAGAATTAATGCACTATCCTGATGCATTTTCATCATCCAGGTTACAGAACATATCACTACGGGTTAAGACTATGCTGCCGCAAACCCCATTGGCCGGTCAGTGTCAGCACGCGTATGCCGGGCTTCGGACCGCGTTTCCCGATAAAAACAGAGGGAGTGTATACATTGGCCCGATGAATGTCAGGCATTTGCCCTAAGGCGGTTATATTAATATTTCTAATCGAATGCCAAATTTACGCGTTTTTATTAACAATAAACAGCATTAATGAAAGTTATTTCATCTCCGTTTGCCGCGGCGGCCGATTTATGCGAAAAGCGACAATTATATTCCCTTACCTTTTATTACCTGATTAATAACACCACCGCCTGGCGGGGAAATATCATTGTATTTAATAAGGTCATTAGCGGGATTATGCCTGATGTAGGAATTAAATCAGTTTAAAACCCTGGTTATGACTCTTAGCGAAAGGCTATTGTCCTGAGAAAGACTTCTCCCCATTGACCGTCGAAAGCCGAGAGGTTCACCCTTGTCTGGATTCATACTCCGTTTTCACGCATTATGAAGGTCATTCTGATAAAGGTAGCCTTTCCCCATGCATGAGCAAGATGTCTCATTAACGATCTACGGAATTAAAAACTGCGATACGATGAAAAAGGCCCGACGCTGGCTCGACGAGGCGCAGCTTCCCTACCGGTTTCATGATTACCGGGCCGACGGCGTAACCGGCGAACTGCTGCAGGGCTTTATCCGGCGGACCGACTGGCGAGTGCTGTTGAATACCCGCGGCACCACCTGGCGCAAGCTCAGCGAGGAGCAGCGCAGGCAGGCCGAAGATGCCGCCGGGGCGTTGGCATTGATGTTAAGCCAGCCGGCCATTATCAAACGTCCGGTTTTGCAGCGGCAGGACGGCGCCCTGCTGGTGGGTTTTGACCCGGCGGAGTATCAGAAATTTACCGGCCGGGGGGTATAATATGGCCTGTCCGGTTCTGGAATTAACCCAACAGCTTATCAGGCGACCTTCCCTGAGTCCCGATGATGCGGGCTGCCAGGCGCTGCTGATATCCCGTCTTCAGGCTGCCGGTTTCACCGTTGAGCCGATGCCGTTCGGCGATACCCTGAACTTTTGGGCCTGGCGCGGCGAGGGGCGGACCCTGGCCTTTGCCGGCCATACCGACGTGGTTCCGGGCGGCAACGGGGAGCACTGGTTTACGCCTCCCTTCGAACCTGCCCTGCGCGACGGTATGCTATACGGCCGGGGCGCCGCCGATATGAAAGGTTCGCTGGCCGCCATGACCGTGGCCGCCGAGCGCTTTGTCGCCCAGCATCCGGATCATCGGGGACGGCTGGCGTTTCTTGTCACCTCCGATGAGGAAAGCACCGCCGTCAATGGCACGGTAAAGGTGGTGGAAGCACTGATGGCGCGCGGAGAACATCTGGATTATTGCCTGGTGGGAGAACCTTCAAGCCACCGGCATGTCGGGGATATCGTGAAAAACGGCCGGCGGGGTTCCCTGACCGCCAATCTGGTGGTCCAGGGTATCCAGGGCCATGTGGCCTATCCGCAATTGGCGGATAATCCGGTGCATCGCGCCATACCGGCGCTGAATGAACTGGTATCCACCGTTTGGGATCGGGGCAATGCGTTTTTCCCCCCCACCACGATGCAGATTGCCAATATCCAGGCCGGCAGCGGCAGCAATAACGTGATCCCCGGTGAGCTCAAGGTGCAGTTTAATTTCCGCTTCAGCACCGAGCTGACCGACGGACAAATCCGATCCCAGGTGGAGGCCTTGCTGCAGCGCCACGGCCTGCGCTACAGCCTTGACTGGTGGTTATCCGGCCAGCCTTTTCTTACCGCCCGCGGCGAACTGGTGGAGGCGGTGGTCAACGCGGTGGAGCATTACCAGGAATTCACCCCTTCCCTGGAAACCACCGGCGGCACGTCGGACGGCAGATTTATTGCCCGCCTGGGCGCCCAGGTGGTGGAGCTGGGGCCGGTGAACGCCACCATCCATAAAGTGAATGAGTGCGTCAGCGCCGCCGACCTGCAATTGCTGAGCCGAATGTATCAGCGCATTATGGAGCAATTGGTCCTATGATGACCCCGGATATGCTTACCGGCCAAACCGACCGGCATGTGATCCTCCTTTCCGAGGGGCATCGTCTGCAATCGGAGGCCGCGGCCGCGTTTAACGGCCTGCGGCAGGCCGGCAGATTGCAGGGATTCAATCTGCGGCCCGCCAGCAGCTTTCGCGATTTTGACCGGCAATTGGCTATCTGGAATGGAAAATTTCACGGTCGGCGACCATTATTAGATAAAGAGAGCCGTCCGCTGGACAGTCAAAGCCTGAGCGTACCGGAGCGTTGTGAAGCCATATTGCGCTGGTCGGCCCTGCCCGGCACCAGCCGCCACCATTGGGGCAGCGACGTTGACGTTTACGATCCCGATCTGCTGCCCGCCGGCCGCACATTGCAATTGACCCCGGCGGAGTATCAGCCCGGGGGCTATTTCGCCCCGTTGACCGAGTGGTTAACCGAACATATGGCGGACTATGGTTTTTATCGTCCTTACGCCCGCGATCGCGGCGGTGTCGCCATAGAACCCTGGCATCTGAGTTATCGTCCGCTGGCCTGCCAGGCCGAATGCTTGTTAACGCCGGACATTGTGTCGGCG
This sequence comes from Sodalis ligni, assembly GCF_016865525.2. Taxonomy (NCBI): domain Bacteria; kingdom Pseudomonadati; phylum Pseudomonadota; class Gammaproteobacteria; order Enterobacterales; family Bruguierivoracaceae; genus Sodalis; species Sodalis ligni. The sequence continues at coordinate 4,329,973 of NZ_CP075169.1, forward strand.
TCATGGAAAGAGTATGAAGTGGCGGGGTCAACGTGGATTATTCCGCAGTTACCGGCCATTTTTCGCCGTTATATCGGCAATGTCGATAAGGAGTGATATCATGGAATGGTTGGCGAAATATTGGTGGATCATCTTGATTCTGCTGGCGGGCATGCTGATTTCCGGCATCAAGGAACTGCGCCGGGTGGATGTCAAGCGCTACCTTAAAGACAAGCCGGAGTTGCCGCCCCATCGGGACAATAACGCCAAATGGGATGAGGACGATGACTGGCCGAAAAAGAAATAGCCGCCGGCCGGGGAACCACCAGGACCTTTTAGATATCGCTTACGTCTGCCAGGTAGCCGCCGGGTTCACTTACCCGTCGCCAGATGCCGCAGGTTTTTTCATCCAGCGACAGCAGCGCCGCCGCGGTTTCCTCCCGCCGGCGGATCAATAACGCCTTTTTGCCGGTAACGCCGATGCGGGCCACCATCTCGGCGTCGCCGAGCCGCTGCTCCAACTCGCCGCGCAGGGCCGGCAGCGGCAGCGGGGAGAGCCGCAGCAGACGCAGCAACGCGGCCCGGCAGGCTTCCGGCGGCCGGTGGGCAAAGGCAAAACCGGCCAGATCCCGCCAGTCGCCATCATCCAGTTCCCATCCGCCATCATCAGTCGATAGCCTCTGTGCCCGGGCGAATCTCACCTCTGCCCGCTGCGTCATTCGCTGCCCGGCGGCGCTGAGGGGCAGCAGCGCCATGGCGCTATAGCATCCGCTGCTGGCCTCAAGACGGGATCCGATATGGACTAACCGAAATCCGGACGCCTGCCAGAATTGCCGCAACTCATCGGTGAGGCCGAAACTCACCGACAGGAAATCCAGGCCGTCTTCCGCCGCCCGCATACGCGCCTGGCGCAATAATTCCCGCCCCACGCCCCGGCGACGGTGAGCGGCGGCCACCGCGATCCGGCTTACCCGGCGGGATAGCAGCTGCGCCGCGGTCCGGATGCCGCCATGGGCCGCCAGGGACTGCGCCACCAGATTGCCCGGCGGGCGGCGTCGTCCCGCCCAAACCTCATGGGCCATCTCGGGCGTTAAACCGCCCTCGTCCACCGTCCATAGCCCGCCAATCACTGCATCCTGTCTACGTGCGACAATAAAATGCTGGCCGGGAGCATCCATCAGGCGGCGCAGATCCAGCGGCGAGGTGCGGTAGTGGGCGCCGGTAAGCAAATCGTAAAACGCCCTCAGGGCCTGCGGATGCCGCTCCCAGCTCTTCTGCCCCGGCTCGCTAAAAGACGGCGCGCCGCCATAATATCCGGATGAACGGTCTTGCGCCGGCTCGTCGCCATGATGATGTAGTGACGGGTCTTGCGCCGGCTCGACGCCACCAGGTTCCTGCGGAGTCGGGATGGGCACAGGTCCGGCGGAGTCCGGCGGGTTACACGATAAGAGAGGGTTGCCGCCGCCCCCGGATGAAACGGGATCCAGCAGCAGCGCCTCCGCCAGCCAGGATTCCAACGGATCGGCGGCGGCCCAGCGCAGCGGCTGTTGTAGTGTCAGACTGTGCCACTGCGGCAGCGAGGCGCAGAACTTCAGCAGAAACCCGCGGCCGGTGCCTTCGTAGCCCTGTACCGTGGTGGTCAGCAAGACCCGTGGAAAATAGCTTATCAGCTGCCGCAATAACGGCAGAGGAATGGCGGCGGCCTCATCCACCAGCAGCCAGTCCGCGGCCGGATGGGTGCGGCAGTGCTCCAGCAGCGCGTCGGGCGAGAAAAACCTGGCCCGGTTCGCCGCGTATTGCGCCAGCACATCGGCGGCCTGCCTGGCCGGGGCCGCCACCCAACAGCGTGCCTTGGTCCCGGCCGCCAGCATGCCGGCCAGGGTGGATTTGCCGCGCCCGCGCGGGGCGGTCAACACATAAATGCCGCTCTGCGCCGCCAGGAGCCGTTCCAGCAGGGCTTGTTGTTCAACCGTCGGTCCACCCTTGGGCGGCTGCCACCGGGGCCGCGCCGCCCACACCGGCAGCGAGGGGGTTTGATGCTGCCTAAACAGCGCCGTTTCATGGCAGTGCTGCAGGCTGTGCTGGAAATGATGAATAAATGAGGGGGTGGCGATAGGCTCGGGCTGTTCGCTCCAGCGCAGGGAATCCCGGTCGGGCAGAAAGGGCCAGTCATCCCAGGGGGGGGTGAGCAAAACCAGCCAGCTGCCGGCGGTGAGCATCCCGGCCAATGCCGCCAGGGCGTCCGCCGCCAGACCGGTGCGGGCGTCGAAGACCCCATGCTGAAACTCGCGTCCCAGCAGGGATTTAATGGCGGCCGGGGTAGCCGTGATACCGGCGCCGTCTTCCGCCCGGCCAACCCAAAGCCAATCGCCGGGCAACAGCAGGCGCAGCTCGCGGACCAGCGAAGCGCTCCAAAGCGGGTCGCCGCTTAATACCAGCAGCCGCCGGATGCCGGAACGGCGCATGGATGCCGCGGTCTCGGCCAACCAGTCCGCCATAGCAGGCGACAGGCCGGGCATATCAATGTTTGCCAATCACTAATGACAAAAGACCGGCGGCAATCAACGGGCCTACCGGCACGCCGCGCAGCAGCGCCACCCCAAGCACCGTGCCCACCAGCAGGCCGGCCACCACCGAAGGCTGGCTCGACATCAGGGAAACACCGCGGCCGCCCAGCCAGGAAACCAGCACCCCGATCAAAATGGCCAGCAGGGATTTCCAATGCAAAAAAGAGTGCATGACGCTGCTGGCGGAAATCGTGCCGCTGGCTATGGGGGCCATAACACCGATGGTCAGGATGATAATACCGAGGGTCAGTCCCTGCTTTTCCACCCAGGGAAAAAAATGGCTCAACGGGGTCAGACGGACGATAAGCAAGAACAGGATGGCCACTGTGACGGTGTTGTTATGGCTGATAATGCCCAGTGCCGCCAGCGCCAGTAAAATCAGTAGCGTCGGATCCAAAAAAGTCATGAGAATTTCATCCCGGATTATCATTCAGGGCAAAACGCCGCCAGCGCGGCGGCAACGGCCCGTCACTCTTGCTCTCCCGCCCGCCGGCGGGTCTGTTTATGCCGGTACCCGCCGGGGGAGCGCTGGGCTCAACGCGCCGGCGGTACCATTACGCCGCCTCACAGAGGGAGAGGGGAAAGAATGCGCGTCCGTCCCGCTCTACGCCGCTACGGTGTGCGACTTTCCCATAGGCTTCAATCACGCCGCCCAGACTTTGACGGAAACGATCCTTGTCCATCTTATTGAGAGTGGCTTTATCCCACAAACGGCTGCCGTCCGGTGAGAATTCATCACCGAGCACCACCTCACCCTGGAACAAACCGAATTCCAGCTTGAAATCCACCAGGATCAGGCCCGCATCGTCAAAAATCTTGCTTAAAACGTCATTGGCCTGATAGGTCAACTGCTTCATACGGGCCAGATGCGCTTCGCTCGCCCAGCCGAAGGTGGCGCAGTAAGATTCGTTAATCATCGGATCGTGCATGGCGTCGTTCTTCAAAAACATATCGAACAGCGGCGGATTGAGGATCTCGCCTTCTTTGATGCCCAGACGCTTCACCAGGGATCCGGCCGCGCGGTTGCGCACGACGCACTCTACCGGAATCATGGATAATTTTTTAACCAGTACCTCGGTATCCGACAATAGGCGGACCATTTGCGTGGGAATACCGGCTTCGGCGAGTTTGGTCATGATAAAATAGTTGAATTTATTATTAACCAAGCCCTTACGCTCGAATTGTTCAATACGTTGGCCATCCAATGCTGACGTATCATTGCGGAATTCTAAAATCAGCAAATCCGGATCCTGGGTGGTATAGACCGTTTTCGCCTTTCCGCGATACAACTCAGCTAACTTTTGCATCTTGATTCACTCCAATTGCAAATAACGCTTAACGATAAAAAAAGGGGCGCCGGCCCCTTTTTTGGATTAGTGGGTAGACGACTTGCTGAGAGCCGCCTGGAATACCTGCACCAGGGCGTCGTTTTGCGACTGGGTGAGGGTATGGCCTTTTGGATCGGTAAACTGCAGGGTGCTGCGGTTGCCCAGATCTCCCACCTGCAGCTTGTAATCGCCGTTAACCAGGCCGGGGTCTTTGGCGCCCAGGTCATCCCAGGTACCGCTGCTCGGAGAATCATAGGTGACGGAGATGGTCCCCAGCGGACGGCTGGTATCCTTCACCTTCATGCCGATCTTATCCAGCGCCGACGGCAGATGCTGCCACACCACCGCATAGGATGAGCGCACCACCAGCAGCGGCAGACCGGAGTCATCCGCCCCGCTTTCAACGCTTAAATCGGCGGTCTGGCCGGATATCCGGCTCTTGTCCTGATCCTCGTTGAGCTGTTCGAGCCCCTGCGCCACGCTGTTCAGCATCGACACGGTGTAACGCTGGACCATGGCCGGCGCCGCCACCGGGTTGTTTTGCTGTTCAAGCGCCAGTGATTTCACCATCAGCGAGGTTTGATAACCCTCGGTACGCAGGCTCACCTGGTAGCGGCCGCGATATTGCACATCCTCGTCGGCACGGGACCATTGCACCCAATCGGTGTTTAATGTCTGGTCGGCGTCCTGGCGGGAGGCGATGGTGTAGCCCTTGCTTTGCACCACACCCACGACCCGCGACCACAAATCACGGGCCTGCGCGCTGTTTTCAATCTGGATGACCGCGGTATCGCCGCTATACTGCGAACGGGAACCGTCCAACAAAGCCAATGGCTGCGCCGGCGGCCGGACATCCAGTTCCTTGCCTACCTGGCCTTTCAGCGATCCGGGGGGTACTTCGTAATCCCCGTTCTCAACGGGCAGAATCATACCGGATGGACTGTTAAGCGCGCTAAGTGCCGGTGCCTGCAGGTAATCTTCATTGCCGTTTACCTGACGTTTATAACGCTGATCGCTGGTACAGGCCGCAAGCAGCATGAACAACGACGCGCCCACCACTTTTGCCACCACCGACTTTTGTAATGAATAAGCCATCAATTCTCCCTAACAGAGTTACAGCAAACCGGCATCCGTTAACGCTTGTTCAACAACACGGCTATCATTCTCGGTCAGCGGCGTCATCGGCAAACGTAACGTATCGGTTGCCATTAATCCCAATGCTTTACAGGCCCACTTAACGGGAATTGGGTTGGATTCTATAAATAATTTCTGATGCAACGGCATCAGGCGCTGATTCAACCGGCGCGCTTCAAGAAAATTGCCCTGCGCCGCCAGCGCGCACATTTGCGCCATTTCGCGGGCGGCGACGTTCGCCGTGACGGAAATCACGCCCCTGCCGCCCAGTTGCATGAAGTCCAGCCCGGTGGAATCGTCCCCGCTGAGCAGGATAAAATCATCATCAACCAGCTCTTGGATCTGGCTGACACGGTTTAAGTTCCCCGTGGCTTCTTTTACCGCGACGATATTTTTAATTTTGGACAAACGCGCAATCGTGGGCGGCAACATATCACAACCGGTACGCGACGGCACATTATACAGGATTTGCGGCAAGTCTGTGTGTTCGGCGATCGCCTTGAAATGCTGGAACAGGCCTTCCTGGGTCGGTTTGTTGTAATAAGGCGTCACCGTCAGGCATCCCACCACGCCGCTGTTGTTAAAACGCTGCGTCAGGCAAATCGCTTCCGAGGTTGAATTGGCGCCGGTGCCGGCGATCACCGGGATACGGCCGTCGCTCAGTTCCAAGGTCCGCATCACCACTTCGCCATGCTCATCGTGGCTCAGGGTGGATGACTCGCCGGTGGTGCCGACTGAGACTATCGCCGACGTTCCGCTGGCGACATGATAATCGATTAATTTTTTTAAACTCGCCCAATCGACGGCACCCTTGTCATCCATTGGTGTAACCAGTGCAACTATGCTTCCCGTAAACATTGACCATCCCCTCCACAAACAGGTTATTCATGGTACTTTTGTCACCTATCCAAAAGCAAGCAAACATCGGTCATGTAAGCCCTTGGCAGCAGGTTTTTTTTAGGGTTACCATGTAAATCACATCTCGCTGGACAGGAAGCGCAATTTTGCCGCAGCAACAACAACATTATCTGGTCATCACCGCGCTGGGCACCGACCGTCCCGGTATTGTCAATACCATCACCCGGCATGTCAGCGGGTGTGGCTGTAATATTGAAGATAGCCGCCTCGCCATGCTGGGGGAAGAATTCACGCTGATCATGTTGTTATCCGGCAGTTGGAACGCCATCACGCTTATCGAATCCACCCTGCCCCTCCAGGGTGTCGACCTGGATTTGCTTATCGTGATGAAACGAACCGTCGCCAGTGAACAAAAAGAGACGCCCACCACGGTCTGGGTTAAGGTGGAAGTGGAGGATTCCCCCCACCTGATTGAGCGTTTTACCGATTTGTTCGACAGCCATCATATGAATATCGCCGAGCTGGTTTCCAAAACGCAGCCGGCTCAGGGTGAACATCCGCCGCGGCTTTATATCCAGATTACCGCCCATGGCTCGTCGGATCGGCCGGTGGGAGAGATCGAAGATACGTTTCATCAACTCTGTACAGAACTGAATGCGCAAGGCAGTATTAGTGTTGTGAATCATCCACAGAATTAATAGATAGATGGAGTATTGCAATGACGCCACTGAAAGCCGGTGATACTGCGCCGAAATTTAGCTTGCCCGATCAGGACGGTGAACAGGTTAGTCTGACCGACTTCCAGGGACAAAAAGTATTGGTTTACTTTTATCCCAAGGCCATGACTCCTGGCTGTACCGTGCAAGCCTGCGGGCTGCGTGATAATATGGACGAACTGCATAAATCGGGCGTGGAAGTTCTCGGCATCAGCACCGACAAACCGGAAAAGCTGTCGAAATTCGTTGAGAAAGAGCTGCTTAATTTCACCCTGTTGTCCGATGCCGATCACAGCGTGGCCGAAGAATTCGGCGTATGGGGTGAAAAATCCTTTATGGGTAAAACCTATGACGGCATACATCGCATTAGCTTCCTGATCGGACTCGACGGCAAGATTGAGAAGGTGTTCGACGACTTCAAAACCAGTAACCATCACGATATCGTGCTGGCCTACCTTAAAGGCGCCTGATTCATCATGCCGGCCATGATTGTCCGGCCTGCGGGCCGGTCGGTACTTGCCGGCGCGAAAAAAGCCAGAACGCTTAGTTGCCGTCGCTGTCAAAGACTGTATCGCTACGGCTCAGGTAGAGGATGGAGTTTATGCTACCAAGGATGAAAAACAGCCTTATCGCCGGCCTGCTGGCCGCCATGGCCCTGACCTATTGCCCGTTTCTGTTGGCTGATGATTCGGACCAGCTGCCCGATATGGGCACCACGGCCGGCAGCACGCTGAGCATCGGCCAGGAAATACAGATGGGGGATTTTTATGTCCGTCAGTTGCGCGGCAATTCGCCCCTGATTAACGACCCCCTGCTCGAGGCCTATATCAACCATCTGGGCAACATTCTGGTGTCCCATGCCCATTCGGTGAATTTCCCGTTTCACTTCTTCCTGATCCGCAACGACGAACTGAACGCCTTTGCCTTTTTCGGCGGCAACGTGGTGGTGCATTCGGCAATATTCCGCTATACCGATAACGAAAGCCAGCTAGCCTCGGTGCTGGCCCATGAAATATCCCATGTGACCCAGCGCCACCTGGCGCGCGCCATGGAAGATCAAAAACGCAGCGCGCCTCTGACCTGGGCCGGCGCGCTGGGGTCCATATTGCTGACCATGGCTAACCCGCAGATGGGCATGGCGGCGCTCAGCGGTACCCTCGCCGGGACGCAGCAGGGAATCATCAGCTTTACCCAGGGCAATGAGCAGGAAGCGGATCGCGTCGGCATTCAGGTGTTGCAGCGCTCCGGTTTTGATCCGCAGGCCATGCCTGATTTTTTGCAAAAGCTGGCGGACGATACCCATTATTCCACTACCCCGCCGGAAATGCTGTTGACCCACCCCCTGCCGATGAGCCGCCTGGCGGATATCCGCAACCGGGCCAACCAGATGCGGCATGTGGTGATGGATTCGTCACAGGACTTTTATCTGGCCAAGGCGCGGATTCTCGGCATGTACAGCACCACCAACAACGTCCTGGGGGACGACACCCTCACCCGCTGGAAAAAGGGCAACGCGCGTCAGCAAATCGCCGCGCAATATGGTGAAGCGGTGCTGTTTCTAGAGGCGAAAAAATACGACGATGCCCGCCGATCCCTGCAACCGCTGCTCAGCAAACAGCCGGCCAGTATCTGGTTCGTGGATTTGATGACCGATATCGACCTGGCGCAGCAGCGCGCGCCGCAGGCCATTGCCCGGCTGGAGGCGCTGGTAAAGGTACAGGACAATTCCGCCAATCCGGTTTTGCTGCTTAATCTGGCGAACGCTTACGTGGAAGGCCATCGTTATAATGATGCCATCCATCTTCTTAACCGTTACACCTTCAATCATCAAGACGATACCAACGGCTGGGATCTCCTGGCGCAAGCCTGCGCCGGCTTGGGAATGAGGGATCAGGAACTGGCGGCGCGCGCGGAAAGCCTGGCGCTGAACGGCCAGCTCGATCAGGCCGTCCGGGCATTAAGCAATGCCAGCTCGCTGGTGAAATTGGGCAGTCTGCAACAGGCCCGTTACGATGCCCGGATCGATCAACTGCGGGATTTGGAAAAACGCTTCAAGCCTTACCAGAAATCCTGAGCGCTGAACACGGCCTGAGCTTGCTGCAAAAGTGCTTGCACGGATCAGGCCGCCGGATCCTGGCCATACGGTAAACCTGCCGTGAACACGTCCCTGCCGGCTCGATCCGCGCCACGTTTACAAGTGAAGAATCTCTTTGACAAAGGGAATGGTCAGCTTGCGCTGGGCACTGATGGAGGCGTGATCGAGCTGATCCAGGGTTTGTGACAAGGTTCTCATATCCCGCTCCAGCCTTTTAAGCAGAAAACGGCTGACGTCTTCCGGCAGCTCGAAACCACGCAGTTTGGCCCGCAGCTGCAGGGCGGCGCCTTTCTCCTCGTCGGACAAAGGCTGAAGCCGGTAGATTTGTCCCCAATCCAGACGCGAGGCCAAATCCGGCAGGTTCAGTTTCAGCTGGCGCGGCGGGCAGTTGCCGCTGATGATGAGACGGGTTCGCCCGGTTTCCTGTATCCGGTTGTAGAGATTGAAAATAGCCATTTCCCAAGGCTCGTCACCGGCGATGCATTCAATATTATCGATGGTGACCAGCGCCAGTTGCTCCATGCCGTCCATTACCTCCGGCACGAACCAGGTCCGTTTATCCAGCGGCACATAGCCGACGGCTTCCCCGCGGCCGGAGAGTTCGGCGCAGGCGGCGTGCATCAAATGGCTGCGCCCGCCCCCCGTGCGGGACCAGAAGTAAAGATAACTCCCGTGCTCTTCGGTTAACATGCTGTGCAATGCCGCCAGCAGCGACAGATTTTCACCCGCATAAAAGCTGGCGAACGTTTCGTCATCTGGCAGATAAAGCGGTAAAGAGAGTTGTGCCGGCGTAGTCAGAATTACCTCAATGCAAACAGGCAGGATAACAGGTTTAGTTTAACATAAAATTCAAAAGGGGATAATATGGAAAGGACGGCTTGGCAAAGTTAATTTGCCTGATACATAATCCGTTTTTCCATAAGTAACTAGAAATCTTTTTTTATCATAACGCTCATTGGGAACGGCAAACCTCGTTTGTTCCGTGACAGGGGAGGCTTATCGTTCCCAGGGGATATAAATGTAATTGAAGTTTTTTAAAAACCATCCGATTAGCTATTTCAATGAATATTGCAGGGAGTGAAGAACATGAAACATCAGCCGTTGGAGTGCTCGAAAATCATAAATAACTAAAACAATCAGCCCACAGCGGCCGGCGCCCCGCCGTTATTAACGGTATTAATTATCCGGCTTGCCTACGTGAGCGGACATAGCAGGGAAGAGGTTGCCGCACTACTGCTTAAGCCGTATAAACAAGGGTTTATCAATACGAATGATGCTGAAAATATAACCCGGCATTTTCCGTTTTTAGAAAAGGTCGCCCTGAAACTGGATTTGATTAATTATACTATTACATTAATGGCCGCTTATATGGAAATAGAGGTGGCTTATGCCAAAGGAATAATCCTGCCAAGAAATATAGTGACGAATATTATGACAAGTTATCATTAATGGTCAGTCTGATAAAAGAATGAGTAATGTTTTATTCGACGACGGGCGAACGTAATGCCGTCAAGATACTGCATTCGTTCATGCGTTTTTGCCGGTAGCGGCGACGTAGCTCATAAAGCTTTATTTCCGGCACCGCCGGTGGGCTAATCCTTTCCTGCACCACGGCAAGATGCCGCTCCAGCGGAAAATCAATATCAGAACAGGCGCGCTCCCTTTAACATGTCCGCTTCACGCACGGTGATCGCGGGCCTACCGCGCCATGGGGCGCTCCGGCCGCCGCCGGACGGCGGCTTCGACCCCATTGTCACGGTCTCCCTTTAACACGTCCGCTTCACGCACGGTGATCGGGGGCCTACCGCGCCATGGGGCGCTCCGGCCACCGCCGGACGGCGGCTTCGACCCCATTGTCACGGTCTCCCTTTAACACGTCCGCTTCACGCACGGTAATCGGGGGCCTACCGCGCCATGGGGCGCTCCGGCCACCGCCGGACGGCGGCTTCGACCCCATTGTCACGGTCTCCCTTTAACACGTCCGCTTCACGCACGGTAATCGGGGGCCTACCGCGCCATGGGGCGCTCCGGCCACCGCCGGACGGCGGCTTCGGCCCCATTGTCACGGTCTCCCTTTAACATGTCCGCTTCACGCACGGTGATCGCGGGCCTACCGCGCCATGGGGCGCTCCGGCCGCCGCCGGTCGGCGGCTTCGACCCCATTGTCACGGTCTCCCTTTAACATGTCCGCTTCACGCACGGTGATCGGGGGCCTACCGCGCCATGGGGCGCTCCGGCCGCCGCCGGACGGCGGCTTCGGCCCCATTGTCACGGTCTCCCTTTAACACGTCCGCTTCACGCAGGGTGATCGGGGGTCTAGCGTTCCGGCTTTTCCAGATTGGCGGCGTCAAGGACCGGCGTGCTGTCAGCGTCGATTATCACTTCTTCACCGCGGACCAGGGTAATCACCTTGAATAGCAGGCTCAAGCCGATACCCACGACGGTAGCCAGGGCCATGCCCTTCAGTTCGGCGGCGCCGATATGTATTTTCGCGCCGCTGACGCCGATAATCAGGATGACCGAGGTCAGGATGAGATTTTGCGGCTTGTTATAATCCACCTTCGATTCAATCAGTACCCGGATCCCCGAGGCGGCAATCACCCCGTACAGCAGCAGCGAGACACCCCCCATCACCGGGACCGGCACCGCCTGGATCGCCGCAGCAAGCTTGCCGATACATGACAGTAGGATGGCGAATATCGCCGCGCCGCCGATTACCCAGGTGCTGTAAACCTTGGTGATGGCCATGACGCCGATATTCTCGCCGTAGGTGGTGTTGGGGGTGGAGCCGAAAAAGCCTGAAAGCATGGTGGAAACGCCATTGGCGAACATTGAACGATGCAGGCCGGGATCGCGCAGGAGATCGCGCTTGACGATATTGGCGGTGACCACCAGATGGCCGATATGCTCGGCAATCACCACCAGCGCCGCCGGCAGGATGGTCAGAAAGGCCACCCATTCAAAACGCGGTGTGTAAAAGGTCGGCATGGCAAACCAGTGCGCGGCCGCCACCGGCGATAAGTCTACCGCGCCCATAAACCAGGCCGGGGCATAACCCGCCAGTACCCCGATAAGGATCGGGATAATCGCCAGGAAACCGCGGAACAGTACGGACCCCAGCACCGTCACCGCCAGGGTCACCATGGAAATGATGACGGTGGAGTGATCAACGCTTGCCCCGTCGGCAGGCAGCAGCCCCGCCATATTGGCCGCAACGCCCGCCAGCTCCAGGCCGATAACCGATACGATGGCTCCCATCGCCGCCGGCGGGAATACCACCCCGATCCAGCCGGTGCCGGCCACTTTGACAATCCATGCCACGATGCAAAACAGCGCGCCGCAGGCGATAAAGCCCCCGAGGGCCGATTCGTATCCCATCGGCGGCAGCAGCAGCACCGGCGATATAAAGGCAAAGCTTGACCCCAGATAGGCCGGGATTTTTCCTTTGCAAATGAACAGATACAGCAGGGTGCCGATGCCGTTGAACAACAGCACGGTGGCGGGATTGATTTTGAATAAAATCGGAACCAGGACGGTGGCGCCGAACATGGCGAACAGGTGTTGTAAGCTCAATGGGATGGTTTGCAGTAACGGCGGGCGTTCATCCACTGCGATGGCGCGACGGGTCATGTGAGTTCCTCAATTTAAAATCAAAAACCGACCCTTCCGGTCGGCTTGATGTTATTTGGTACCGAATAACTTATCGCCCGCATCGCCGAGGCCCGGCATGATGTAGCCTTGCTCGTTGAGGCCCTCGTCAATGGCCGCCGTATAGAGTTCAATATCGGGATGCGCCGCTTCCAGCGCCGCCAGCCCTTCCGGCGCCGCCACCAGTACCAGCACCTTGATAGCTTTGCAGCCGGCCTTTTTCAGCAGATCGATAGTGGCAATCATCGAGCCGCCGGTGGCAAGCATAGGATCCACCACCAGGGCCATGCGCTCGTTGATATCCGACACCAGCTTTTGAAAATAGGGTACCGGTTTGAGCGTGGTCTCGTTGCGGTAGATGCCCACCACGCTGATACGCGCGCTGGGGACGTTTTCCAATACGCCGTCCATCATGCCCAGGCCGGCGCGGAGGATAGGCACGACGGTAATTTTTTTGCCCTTGATCTGATCGATTTCAACCGGACCGCACCAGCCCTCGATGGTGACTTTTTCAGTCTCGAGATCGGCGGTTGCCACATAGGTCAGTAAACTACCCACTTCCGATGCCAATTCGCGAAAACGCTTGGTGCTGATGTCATTTTCACGCATTAAAACAAGCTTGTGTTTAACGAGCGGGTGTTTTACTTCAACGATCTTCATCATTACTCTCCCCAGGAAGCATTGAACGGTCAAAAAAATCGCGAGATTATAACCCCTTTTTTTTGCCGCGCCCTATGAAAATAGCTGATCCCGATCAATGGATTATTAAAATTCACTATAGACAATGAAAAGCCAAATGGTTTGACAACACCACTCGCAAACGTTTGCCCGCGCTGTTAGAATTGCCGGCGCCCTATTTAAACCGCAACATATCATCTCCGTGGGGATCTTGCAGTGACCGAAAAACCTCTCTCAGCTATAAAGACGCAGGTGTGGATATCGATGCCGGCAACGCATTGGTAGACCGCATTAAAGGTGTGGTGAAACAGACGAAACGTCCCGAAGTCATGGGCGGGCTGGGTGGCTTCGGTGCGCTGTGCGCGATACCGCAGAAATACCGCGAGCCGATTCTGGTTTCCGGCACCGACGGTGTCGGCACGAAACTGCGTCTGGCGATGGATCTGCAACGTCACGATACCATAGGTATCGATCTGGTGGCGATGTGTGTGAATGATCTGGTGGTGCAGGGAGCCGAACCGCTGTTTTTCCTTGATTACTTCGCTACCGGAAAACTGGATGTGGATACCGCCGCCCAGGTCATCACCGGCATCGCGGAGGGCTGCAAGCAGGCCGGCTGCGCGCTGGTGGGGGGCGAAACGGCGGAAATGCCCGGCATGTACCACGGTGAGGATTATGATGTCGCCGGTTTCTGCGTCGGCGTGGTGGAGAAATCAGAGATCATCGACGGCAGTAAAGTCCGGGCGGGGGATACGCTGCTGGCTCTGGCTTCCAGCGGTCCGCACTCCAACGGCTACTCCCTGGTGCGTAAAATTCTGGAGTTCAGCCAGACCGATCCGCTGCAAACCCGGCTCGAGGGCGCGCCTTTGGCGGATCATCTGCTGCAGCCTACCCGCATCTACGTCAAGGCGCTGCTGCAGCTTATCGCCCAGACGGAAATCCATGCCATCGCCCATCTTACCGGCGGCGGTTTTTGGGAGAACATCCCCCGGGTATTGCCGGCGGATACCCGGGCGGTGATTAACGAAAGCAGCTGGCAGTGGCCGGCGGTATTCCATTGGCTGCAGCAGGCCGGCAACGTAAGCCGCCATGAAATGTACCGCACCTTTAACTGCGGCGTCGGCATGGTGATAGCGGTTCCGGCCGAGAGCGCGGACAGCGCGCTTGCTATGCTGGGCGCCCTGGGGGAAACCGCCTGGAAGCTGGGGGAGATCGAACCCCTTACCGGCGAGGACCGGGTGATCATCCGCTGATGAAAAAGATTGTCGTGCTTCTCTCCGGCGAAGGCAGCAATCTTCAGGCGGTAATGGATGCCTGCCGGGATGGTAAAATTCCGGCGCGGATCGCCGCGGTGTTCAGCAACCGCGCCGATGCCTACGGATTACAGCGCGCCGCCCAGGGAAGCCTGCCGGCCCATGCCCTTAATCCCGGCGATTATCCCCATCGGGCCGCCTTTGACCAGGCGTTGATGGAACGCATTGATGAACACCGGCCGGACGCGGTCATCCTGGCCGGTTATATGCGTATCCTGTCGCCGGCGTTTGTCAGCCATTATGCGGGCCGGCTGCTGAATATCCACCCTTCCCTGCTGCCGCGCTATCCCGGCCTGCACACCCACCGCCAGGTCTTGGCCAACGGTGATGATGAACACGGCACGTCAGTGCACTTCGTCACCGAGGAACTAGACGGCGGGCCGGTGATTTTGCAGGCGAAGGTGCCGGTGTTTCCGGACGATAATGAAGCGGAGCTGGTGGCGCGCGTCAAAACCCAGGAACACGCCATTTATCCCCTGGCTATCCGTTGGCTGCTGCAGGGCCGCCTGGAATTGCGGGGCGGCATGGCGCGGTTGGACGGACTGCCGTTGCCGCCGGCCGGCTACGCGGCGGAATAGGCCTAGCGCAGACGTCCGGTAATATACTCTTCGGTTTTACGTTCCGCCGGCGAGGTAAACAAACGATCTGTGGCGCTGAATTCCACCAGGCGGCCCTGGTGGATAAACGCGGTATAATCCGATACCCGCGCCGCCTGCTGCATGTTATGCGTCACCAGCACCAGGGTGAAATGCGCTTTCAGTGAGATCATCAGCTCCTCGATGGTCAGCGTGGTGATGGGATCAAGCGCCGATGTCGGTTCATCCAGCAATAAAATTTCCGGCTCGACGGCAATGGCCCGGGCGATGACCAGCCGCTGCTGCTGGCCGCTGGAGAGGCGGAAGGCGTTTTCCCGCAGACGATCCTTCACTTCATGCCACAGCGCGGCGGCGCGCAGCGCCTGTTCAGCCGCGATATCCAACGCCCGGCGATCGCGGATCCCCAGCAGCCGCAGGCCGTAGACCACGTTATCATAGATGGATTTCGGAAAAGGATTGGGGCGCTGGAATACCATGCCCACCCGCCGGCGCAAGGCCACCACGTCCTGCTGCGGATGATAGATATTTTCTCCTCCCAGACGGACCTCTCCCTCTACGCGGCAATCTTCGGTAAGATCGTTCATGCGGTTAAAACAGCGCAGCAACGTCGATTTGCCGCAGCCCGAGGGACCGATAAGCGATGTGATGTGCCGCTTGGGTATGCGCAGGCTGATATCCTCCAGCGCCGGCCGCCCGTTATAATACACCGCGAGGCTTTTCGCCTCCAGCGCCGTTTGCCCGACATCCAGCAGGCTGACATCCGGCACCGGCGGAAAAATATCCTGCTTTACCAATGACATGGCTTGTTCTCCATTAAAGCGTCAGCACGCGGTATTTTTCCCGCAGGCGGTGGCGCAGGCCGATGGCCGCCAGGTTCAGTCCGATGACAATAAGTATCAGCAACAGCGCCGTGGCAAACAGCAGCGGACGTGCGGCATCGCTGTCCGGGCTTTGAAACGCCATATCGTAGATCTGAAAGCCAAGATGCATAAATTTCCGTTCTGGATGTAGATAAGGAAAGACGCCGTCGATGGGCAGCATGGGGGCGGATTTTATCACGCCCACCAGCATCAGCGGAGCGGTTTCGCCCGCCGCCCTGGCCACCGCCAGAATCAGGCCGGTTATCATGGCGGGCGCCGCGCCGGGCAGCACCACGCGCCACAGGGTCTCCGCCCGGGTCGCTCCCAGGGCCAGCGATCCGTGGCGCAGTGAAGAGGGGATACGCTCCAGTCCCTCCTCGGTAGCGACGATAACCACCGGCAGCGTCAGCAATGCCAGGGTCAACGACGCCCACAGCAGGCCGGGGGTGCCGAAGGTGGGGTTGGGCAAGGCATCGGCATAAAACAGCTTATCCAGCGTCCCCCCCAGCACATACACAAAAAATCCCAGCCCGAAAACGCCGTATACGATGGACGGCACTCCCGCCAGATTACCCACCGAGATCCGTATCAGGCGGGTGAGCCAGTTTGAACGCGCATATTCATGCAGATAAATCGCCGCCATCACCCCCAGCGGCATCACCATCACCGACATCAGCATCACCAGCAACAGCGTGCCCACCATGGCCGGGAAAGCGCCGGCGCGGGCGTCGGCGTCTTCTCCCGAGCCACCGACAAACCGGCCCACCTGTCCGCTCCACAGCCGCACTTTTTCCAGGGTCGTCATATGGTTGGGATACCAGGCGCGTTCTATCTCCCGCAGCGGTATCATCCGCACGGCGCCCTCCACGTCCCGCAGCACCAGCTGATCCCGATCCAGCTCTTTCTCCACCGTCGCCAGTTGCCGGTCCACCTGGTCCATCCGGCGCGCAAGTTCAGTCTGCGCAGCGCCGAAGTCCGCCTGATTGCGGGCCGTCCATTGCCCGGCCTTTATCCATTGCCGCCGCTGGCTATCCAGGCGTTCCGCCCGCTGATCCAGTCCTGACCGTTCGACGCCGCGCAGTTCCCGTGCCAGCCGGCGCTGGGTCTCCATCAGCGCCAATCGTTGCCGCAGCGCGCGGGGCATATCGACGGCGGTCAGCGGCTGCCCGTCTTCCAGCATCCCTTGTAAATAACCATATTCCTTACTGTAAAAGCTCCGCTGCACCACCAGTACATCGGCAGGGCGTTGCCGTGCGCTCACCCGGTCAGCCGCCACGGTATAAAAGTCACGATCCGCATCCGTGCCGCCGATACGAATCACATATTTCCTCCCGTCCTCCGTCCGCGCCGCGCCGCTGCCGGCCGAAGCCCCTTGTCCCCTGACGGCGACTATTTCCCCCAGCAATCGGCCCGGTTGCCCGGCCATGGCGCTCAGCTGGAACTGGTAAACCGGCTGAGGCCAGAACAGCCGCATTGCCTGCCAGCTCAACAGCAGAACCAACGACAGCATGGCCAACAAACTGATACTGACCGAACCGGCGGTAAGCCAAATCCAGGGACGGCCGGAACGAAACCAGGCGTTCATCCGCTCTCTCCGTCCTGTTGCCGATAACGCTCGCGCAAACGCATTCGCAGCGCCTCCGCCAGGGTGTTAATCAGAAAAGTGAATACAAACAGCACCAGCGCGGTAAGCAGCAATATGCGGTAGTGGTCGCCGTTTTGCGCCGCTTCCGGGATTTCAATGGCGATATTGGCCGCCAGCGCCCGCAGCCCTTGAAACAGGCTGCCGTCAACCCGCGGCATATTGCCGCTGGCCATCAGCACAATCATGGTTTCGCCAATGGCGCGGCCCAGCCCCAGGATCAGCGCCGAAAACAGGCCGGCGCCGGCGGTGGGCAGGGTGACGCCCAACAAGGTCTGCCAGGGAGTGGCGCCCAGGGCCAGCGAGCCTTGAACCAGCCTCACCGGAACGTTGAACAAGGCATCCTCCGCCAGCGAGAACATCAACGGGATCAGGGCAAATCCCATGGCAATGCCCACCACCAGCGCATTCATCGGGTTGTAATGCTCACCCAGCCGCTCCGACAGGGGAACGCCGAACAGCACCCGGTCAATCCACGGCGATAAACGGCACATCAGGACGACGGTGAATGCCGCCAGGGGCAGCAATACCAGGCAATCCCAGCCAGGGGCAAACCGGTTGCGCCAACCGGCCGGCAGCCGGCTTATACCCCAGCCGGCGGCCAATATCACCGCCGGCAGCACCAGCGGCAGCAGCAAAACGCCGCTCAGCATCCGGGTAACATGGGGCGCCAGCCATACACCGGCAATCAGCCCGATAATCACGCTGGGCACCGCCCCCATGATTTCCATGGCGGGCTTGACCCAGCGCCTCAATACCGGCGCCATAAACCAGGCGGTATACATCGCCGCGGCCAGAGCCAGCGGGGTAGCGAACAGCATGGCGTAACCGGCGGCCTTCAGGGTGCCGGCCAGCAGCGGCACCAGGCTGAATTTACCGCTGTCACGGCCGTCTGCGGAGGTGGACTGCCAGGTCCAGGCCGGCGCGGGATAATGTCCGTACCAGACCTTTTGCGTCAGCGTGCGCCAGCTGACTTCAGGAGACCCCAGACTAAGGCGCCAGCTGTGCCATCCGTGGCCGTCCACCGCCACGATGCCGGCCTCCCGCGGCGCGAACGCGGCCTGTGCCCCGGCAAGAAGCCTGGCGGACCAGCGCCGGCTGCTTTCACGGGCGCTGAACAGCGAAAAGTCACCGTTGGGGGCCAGTACGCCAAACAGCGGCCGCTGCGGCGAAACCATGATTTGCGCGCCGGGCCGGATCGGGCCGGTAAAGCGCCGGATGGCGGTGAGGTAGTTCCCGCCGGGCGCCGGCACGTCGGACCATAACGTCAATTTCTCTTCACTGTCCCGCACCAGCAGCGAACCGTCTGCGGGCAAGGGCGTTATCTCCACCGGCCCGCCGGCCGCCAGCGCCACCTGCTCCCGCAGACGCGGCGTACCGTCATCCCCCCATTGATAAAGGCTCAGACGCGTGCCGGACACCACATAGAGCTGGCGTCCGTCGGCGGACAGGGATAATCCATCGACGGCGGCGTTAAGGGGCGGCGGCAGCCGGCGTATCATATACCGGGCGCCGATGCGGGCTAAGACAATTTCGCCGGAGGCCGATTGCGCCGCAATGGTCGCCGTATCGTCATCCGTTTGCGCCAGCGTCAAATGGCGCAGCGGCAGTCCGTCATCGCTGAGGGCGCGCAACCCCTCGCCGAAGGGGAAAGTCCATTGCGCCGTTTCGGCCGGATGAGGGCTGAACACCGGCCGCGTTACCCTGATATTGCCGCGGCGGTCGGCCATGATATACAGCGGCTGTCCGCCCGTGGCGGCCGCCAGGGAGGAAAAATCCGCCATCAGGGGCACCGCCGACGGCGTTTCTCCGTCCCGCAGCGGGATAAACCGCCCCAGGCCGCCTTTATCGATGCCATATCCCCAGGAAAGAGATTCATCGGCGCCCCATGCCAGTGGCGCCGATGACGCAGGCAACGCTACGCCGGACGCCGGTTCGATGGCCGGGGAGCGGAACAGGGGCAATACTGCATATAACAGATAGAAAAACATCAGCAGCAGCGCCAGCAGCACCAGTAAACCGCCGGCGCTGACAATACAAGGGTCAGACGGTCGTTTATGCGGCGATGGCGCGCTGTTTGCAGTGTGGAAAGCCGTTTTTCTGTCATATTATCCTGTTATATAGGAACAATCTCACCGATTAGGCGGATGAAGGAAGCCTATGTTGCCTGTAAGATATTATGATGACAATCTCTAGACAATTGTTGTTATGGACTTTACCCCTTAGGAGTCGATAATGATGACAACACAGGACCTTCCTTCCTGAACAAATTAACGGAGCGGCAATGGGTCAGGAAAAGCTATATAGCGAAAAAGAATTGAGTTGGTTATCTTTCAACGAGCGGGTACTGCAAGAAGCCGCAGACAAAACCAATCCCCTTATTGAACGCATGCGTTTTCTGGGCATTTACTCCAATAATCTTGATGAATTCTATAAAGTCCGGTTCGCCGAATTAAAGCGGCGGATTCTGATCAGCGAAGAACAGGGTTCGCAACTGGCGTCCCGTCATCTGCTTAATAAAATTCAGTCTAAAGTGCTCAATACCGAGCAGGAATTTGACAATCTTTATAATGATCTGCTGTTGGAAATGGCCCGCAACCAGATCTTTTGATTAACGAGCGCCAGCTTTCGCCGAACCAGCAGGAGTGGCTGCGTTCCCATTTCAAGCATCAGCTCCGCCAGCACATTACGCCCATATTAATCCAGCACGACACCAATCTGGTGGAATTCCTGAAGGATGATTACACCTACCTGGCGGTGGAAATCATCCGCGGACAGAAAACCAGCTATGCCCTGCTGGAAATACCGGCGGACAAGGTGCCCCGTTTTATCAATCTGCCTGCGGAACCGCCGCGCCGTCGCAAGCCGATGATCCTTTTGGACAATATACTGCGCTATTGCCTGGACGATATTTTCACCGGCTTTTTCGATTATGACACGCTCAACGCCTACTCGATGAAAATGACCCGCGACGCCGAGTATGATCTGGTGACGGAAATGGAATCCAGCCTGCTGGAGCTTATGTCCTCCAGTTTGAAACAGCGGCTGACCGCCGAGCCGGTGCGTTTTGTCTATCAGCGGGATATGCCCAACGACATGGTGGAAATGCTAAAAGACAAGCTCGGCATTTCCTCCTATGACTCGGTCATCCCCGGCGGGCGCTATCATAATTTCAAGGATTTCATTACCTTCCCCAATGTCGGCAAAGCCAACCTGGTGAATAAGCCCCTGCCCCGCCTGCGCCATAACTGGTTCGAGCATTTTCGCAACGGCTTTGACGCCATCCGCGAGCGCGATATCCTGCTGTATTATCCTTACCATACCTTTGAGCACGTGCTGGAATTGCTGCGCCAGTCTTCGTTTGACCCCAGCGTCATCTCCATCAAAATCAACATATACCGAGTCGCCAAGGATTCACGCATTATCGATGCGATGATCCACGCCGCCCACAACGGCAAGAAGGTGACGGTGGTGGTGGAACTGCAGGCGCGCTTCGACGAGGAGGCCAATATCCACTGGGCCAAGCGCCTCACCGAAGCGGGGGTGCACGTTATCTTCTCCGCGCCGGGGCTCAAGATCCATGCCAAGCTGTTTTTAATCAGCCGCCATGAAGGCGACGATATCGTGCGTTATGCCCATATCGGCACCGGGAATTTCAAAGAAAAACCCGCCCGGCTGTATACCGATTACTCCTTGATTACCGCCGATCCACGCATTACCAACGAAGTCCGCCGGGTATTCAACTTTATTGAAAATCCCTATCGCCCGGTGAGCTTCGATTATTTGCTGGTCTCGCCGCAGAATTCGCGACATATGCTGTACCAGATGGTGGATCAGGAAATCGCCAATGCCCAGGCCGGCATTCCATCAGGCATTATGCTAAAAATCAATAACCTGGTTGATCAGGGACTGATCGACCGCCTCTATGCCGCTTCCGGCGTCGGCGTACCTATCAATATCATGGTGCGCAGCATGTGTTCGTTA
Source organism: Sodalis ligni (assembly GCF_016865525.2). Taxonomy (NCBI): domain Bacteria; kingdom Pseudomonadati; phylum Pseudomonadota; class Gammaproteobacteria; order Enterobacterales; family Bruguierivoracaceae; genus Sodalis; species Sodalis ligni. Next base: position 4,351,371 of record NZ_CP075169.1, read on the forward strand.
ATTCCCGATTTACCCGGCATCAGTGAGAATATCCGCGTCATCAGCGTCGTTGACCGGTATCTGGAGCACGATAGGGTTTATGTCTTTGAAAACGGCGGCGATAAAAAGGTTTACCTCTCCTCGGCGGACTGGATGACCCGCAATATCGATTATCGGATTGAGGTGGCGGTGGGTTTGTTGGATCCCAGGCTGAAAAAACAGGTGCTGGATATCCTGGCATTGCTGTTCAGCGACACGGTGAAAGCACGATATATTGATGCCGAACTCAGTAACCGCTATGTCCCCCGCGGTAATCGGCGTAAGGTACGTGCGCAGACTGCCATCTATGATTATATTAAACGATTGGAACAATCCGGAGATCAGGCCTGACGTATGCCACTAAACAATTCAACCTCGTCCAAACCCGAAGAATTCGCGGCCATCGATCTGGGTTCGAACAGTTTCCATATGGTAGTCGCCCGGGTGGTAAACGGGGCGCTGCAGATTCTCAGCCGATTGAAACAGCGCGTGCATCTGGCGGACGGCCTCGATGCCGGCAATCGTCTGAACGAGGAAGCCATCGTTCGCGGTTTGAACTGTCTGGCGCTGTTCGCCGAGCGTTTGCAAGGTTTCCCGCCGCAGCGGGTTACCATGGTCGGCACCCACGCTCTGCGTGAAGCGGTTAACGCCGAGGAGTTTCTCAGCCGGGCGGCAAAAGTAATCCCCTACCCCATTGAAATCATTTCCGGCCATGAAGAAGCGCGGCTGATTTTCATGGGCGTGGAACACACCCAATCCGAGAAGGGCCGCAAGCTGGTCATCGACATCGGCGGCGGCTCCACTGAACTGGTGATTGGCGAAAATTTCGAACCGATACTGGTGGAAAGCCGCCGTATGGGTTGCGTCAGCTTCGGCAACCAGTTTTTTCCCGGCGGCGTCATCAGTCCGGTGCATTTCCGCCGCGCCCGGCTGGCGGCGGCGCAAAAACTGGAAACCCTGGCCTGGCAATACCGTCTGTTGGGGTGGCAGGTCGCCCTGGGCGCCTCGGGGACCATCAAGGCCGCCTGCGAGGTTTTGGCCGAGCTGGGGGAGAAGGACGGCGGCATCACCCCGGAACGCCTGCAGCTACTTTATGACAAAGTGATGAAATTCAAAAGTTTTAGCGCGCTTAATCTCCCCGGCCTGTCCGAAGAACGTAAAAGCGTTTTCGTGCCGGGGCTGGCTATCCTGTGCGGCGTGGTGGATACGCTGGCCATCAGCGAATTGCAGTTCTCCGATTGCGCCTTGCGCGAAGGCGTCCTGTATGAAATGGAAGGCAGGTTCCATCACCAGGATATCCGCAGCCGTACCGCGCGCAGCCTGGCTGAACATTATAATATCGACAGCGAACAGGCCAAACGGGTCAGCGATACCACCGATGAACTGTATCAGCAGTGGTACAACCAAAACGAAGATTTGCGCAACGAACAGTTGGAAGCCCTGCTGAAATGGGCGGCCCTGCTGCATGAAGTGGGTTTGGGCATAAACCACAGCGGGATGCAGCGTCATTCCGCGTATATCCTGCAGCAAACCAATATGCCGGGATTCAATCAGGAGCAGCAGCTATTGCTGGCCACCCTGGTGCGTTTTCACCGCAAGGCCATTAAGCTCGAGGAAATGCCCCGCCTGAATCTTTTCCGGAAAAAACATTTTTTGCCCTGTCTGCAGTTGCTCCGGCTGGCGGTTTTGCTCAATAATCAACGTCAGGCCACCACGCCCATGCAATTGCGGCTGACCACCGACCAGAATCATTGGACCTTGACGTTCCCGGCCGGCTTTTTTGCCCAGAACAACCTGGTGCAGCTGGATTTGGAACGTGAGCAGAGCTACTGGTCGGACGTTCCAGGCTGGCAACTGGACATTACAGAGGACACAGCACCCTGAGAGACAAAGACGGATTAATGAAGCTGGCTTATCCACGTAAACGGCGACGAACCTCGGTTCGGATGACCCGCTGGATTTTGCTTATCAGTTTTATTATATTATTCGGTCGCTTAATCTATGCCACCATCGGCGCTTGGCAGCATCAGCAGGATGGGACCGCGGAGCCGACGGAGCAAGTCGTTAATGACGATTCCCGGCCGGATAACTAAACCCTGGCATGAAATTTAACGTATGTGCCAGGGTTGTCGCGGCGAAAATTTCGTGTTTTGAGGCGCCCCTCCCCAAAGATAAAGGCGCCTTAAAATCAATTGATTATATCTTATCCGCTTGCATTGGTCCGCTGTAGGCAGGATTCAATATATCAAGTGGCAGAGAGTTCAGCTTGTTTTTTCAATTCTGCCCCGGTTAAAGCCCCCATTGCTTTAACAAGCGAATCATTTCCTCATTATTGTATCTTATAGCATTATCAAGCATAGTGTCTCCTCGGTTAGGACTTTCGAATATTTTGTTAACATCCACCAGCCCGCGCTCTAAGAAAGTCCTCAAAATCTCTGTATTTTCGGAAGGATAGCTAAGATCATATTCTATATCACGGAATTTGTTAGCTTTCATTTTTTAGATCTTCGGAAGAGAAATCCGTTTGTTTAAAAGTAAGTCGACAATGTCCTTTTGGATTTTTCAATTGCTGTGATCATAGCCTTACAGGCATCTTCCTTATTTTTAACCAGCTCACCCATTCTTTTAATATTTGACGCGATAACTGCATCTTTAAGGGGATATCCCTGAGCTTTTTCACTAAATTGAGGTGTAATTACCATCCGAGGCACATGAAATTCGGGTTCAAACACGAAATTAATCAGCCTGTCCAGTTCTTTATCCGTCATGTCCTTCTTCAGGCAGAATTCCTTAAAACCGCATCCTCGGAAGACCTGATGAAATTAATCAAGTGTAAACCTAATGCCAGCCTCATGTCTTTACTATTATACATCGGGACATCATGAACGCCTCTTTCACCATGAATAAGACGGAACGCTTCAAATTTGGCCTGCGGAAATTGTTGTACAAAATCTTGATGTTCATGTGTAGAAGGCGGAACCTGATGATTATGAAGGTGATCGGTTAATGTCATGTAACCATATGGAAAGCGCGCTTCCACCAGGTATGCATTCGCTCCAAAGTCACTATTTGAATGCAGTGTGTTTAGCGGGGCCTGAGACAGGTCTGCTGAAAATTCAACGCCGAGAAAAACAAAATCTTGGTTACTTAAGCATTCTTCATCTTCTGTTGTGGTGTTCTTCCCTGAGGATATACCTCGATTGAATAAGTAATCGTTGGAAAATATTTTAGCAATCCGCCTTCAGAAAGATTAGAGTTTGACTGATGTCTTAGAAGTATTTTTGCACTCAGCACTCTTTTTAGCAGCGCTTGTTCTTCGCTGCTTAAATCAGGCGTTTTGCTTTTATCTGTGCAAGATATTCCGCTGAGATCCTATCGAGATGCGTTAAAGAAGCAAAAGAAGATTGACCTGACACTTTTGGCAGCTCATTACCTATTTTCTTAAAATAGCTACCATTGGAAAACATGTTGTAATAGCTTCGAGCGGCTAGTACTCTTCGAAAGAATCGTTGAATTATTTTAGCGCTGTTTTCTTCACGTTCTATTTTATTGGGACAAATGGCCACATTGCCCATCATCTTTATATTACCAATTGCGTTTTCACTTTTTTATTCTCACATTGGGAAACAGATGGATGCGACTGCTGTAGCAAAAATTTTGCACAGCCAGTTGTCAATAGCGTGTCGGTTCTTTTCATAATGTCTTCTCTTGAAAATAAACACAATAATGCAGCGCCGGCTTAAGTTCTTTAAGAAATAGCTCTTTATGATTTAATGAGCTAAATAGGTGTGCCTATTAACGCTCCACTTTTGTTTGTCCATGTCCGTTGCCAGGAAATGGGGATGCTGCTTTCATAAACTGGGCCACATTTCTTAATAATTGCCACATGTATCGGCATTGATGATTGCGTGTCACCGTTTCATGAAGCGCCAGCCATAATAACTCTATCCGGTTTACCCAAGGTGAGTAAATAGGTTGATAAATAATGATAAATTTTGGATTTTCAGCCAGCCAATCCAGCGTTTTTGGCTCTTATGAATGACGTAATTATCAACGATTAGCGTGATAGTTTCGCGCTGCGGTAGGTACTTTTCAGGTGGCCCAGCATCTGGATAAATAAATCCGAGTTTTGCCTATGGCACTGACATAATCTACTCGCCCGGTTCCCGCGTGTAACGCCCCAGCCAGGTAATGTTTTCGTTTTACCCGGTGTCGGGATCCGCTTTTGGTGTCCTTTACATTGCCAGTCAGCGCCGATTTTGGATTAAGATCAATGTCCACTTCATCCTCATAAAGACCAGGTGGTCCGCGCAGTTCTTGGTCAACGCCTCTTCAATTGCAGCCATTTTTTCTTCTTTATGCGGATCCCTGATGTGCAGTGTCGGGGCAGACCTACGCCAGACCAGGCCGGCTTTCGGCAACCATTTACGCAGCGTTGCAGGATGGAGCGTAGAGTTGAATAGCTTATTGATTTCAATAGATAACAGTTCAGTACTCCAGCGTGAACGAAGATAACCAAAGTCTTGCGGGGAACGTTGAACCAGCAGGTTTAGCATGCGCATTATAGCTTCAACAGGCCAGCACTTTTGGCGTCCAGGCGGGAGACTTTTTAACCCCTCGACACCAAATAAAGTAAACCAGTTGATCCATCGACCTACCGATGAGCGCGCGGCACAAAGGCGACGGGCGACATCGGTAACTGAGTCGCCCTGATGCAGCATAAGCATGGCCATCAGCCGCCGGGCGTGATTTTTATCGCGCGTTTTATGTATCTCTTTTTGCATCTGGCGTCGTTCATTTCGGGGTATAAATGCTATGATCGGCATAACTCGTCCGGTTGGGTGAAAAGTTCTTTCTGGCGATTGATCAGATCGCTCAAACCGGATTGAGTTCCCTTCGGTGATCTACAATTTGGCACACCTATTTAGTTATGAAAATTGTATTTAAAATTTTTCCATACGAATGTGAATGTGCGGCCATGCGCCTTTCTTGGCGGGCGAGGCGGACCCAGCCTCCCGGTGTGATGACTTCCTGTTCGGAACCCATGGTTATGAAGCTCGGCATATTTACATTGCACGTTAGGCCAATAAATCCAAAATCATGACGGCGGCACTGGTATTATGTAAAACGGCAACCGGTCCGGCTTTATCATTTGGCGCGGGTTTGGCCGATGTTTGACGCCGAGTTTAGCCGTATCATTAGCCAATTTTGTCAACACCGTAACCTAAGGAATGTTGCCGTTATGCCCGTGGTGAAACATAATGCCTCGCAACCGGCGCAAGCAAGACATCAGGTCTTCTCGCTGTTACTGGACAACCGTCACCTGGTGGACAGCATCCTGGGCCGGCCCGGCGGCAAATCCACCGTTTCGCCGGCGAAACTTCTGGATCAAACCGCGCGGCTTGCCGATATACAACGACAACTGCGCGCGGCGGATGCGGCGGATATATTGGAAAGCCTGCCGCTGGACAAACGGTTGGCGTTCTGGCGTCTGATTGATAATGACAAACGCGGTAAAATCCTGGTGGAAATCTCGCCGGTCATCCGCCACCGCCTGATAGCCGACATGAACCCCGGCGATATTCTGAAAGCCGTCAGGCCGCTGGAGGTGGATGAGCAGGCCTGTCTGGCGCATTATTTGCCGCGGGACATCGTCAGCCGGATGCTCACCGCCCTGGAGCCCCGGCAACGGGCACAGGCGCGGGCGATGATGAATGCCGAGCGGGACAGCGTCGGCCGGTATATGGATGTCGAGCTGGCGACGGTTCGCCCCGATGTGACGCTGGCCGTGGTGCAACGCTATTTGCGCCGGCGCCGAACGCTGCCAAAGAACAGCGATAAACTGTTTGTGGTGGATCGGAAAAACCAGCTGGTGGGAGAACTGGCATTGACCGCGATTTTACTTAACCCGCCGGATAAACAGGTAGCCGAGGTCATGGAGGCCAACCCCGCCGCCTTCCTGCCGGATGATGCGGCCAGGGACGCGGCCGGCGCCTTCGAACGCTACGATCTCGTCACCGCCCCGGTGGTGGATATCAAGGGCAAGCTGGTAGGCCGGCTGGGTATCGAACACATGGTTGATGTGATTATTGCCGAAAACGACGAGACCCAGCGCCGTCTTGGCGGTATCAGCCCGGCTGCGGACATCTACGCCCCGATACGCAACACGCTGCGCGCCCGCTGGGGCTGGCTGGCGATAAATCTCGCCGCCGCGTTTATCACATCCCGCGTCATCGGCCTGTTTGAAGGCACGCTATCGGTCTTGGTGTCATTGGCCGCCCTGATGCCCATTGTGGCCGGTATCGGCGGCGCGGGGGGCAACCAGGCCATGACCATGATTGTGCGGGGACTGGCGCTCCGTCAATTGGCAAAGGGCAGCGCCGTTTTTCTGCTATTGCGCGAACTGGGCGCAGCCGTCATCAACGGCGTGTTATGGGGCGGCATCATGGGGTTGGCCACTTGGTTTTTATACCGTAATGCGGGGCTGGGAGGGGTAATAATGCTGGCTATGCTGTTTAACTTTATCCTGGCGGCGTTGATGGGGGTAATGATTCCCCTCGCCATGGCACGGCTGGGGCGCAATCCGGCGGCACGCTCCAGCGTCATGATTGCTGCGATAACCGATACCGGCGGTTATTTTATTTTTTTGGGACTGGCGACCGTTTTTTTAGCGCACCAAGCATAAGAGATAATCATCCTTTTCAGTAGTGAACTGCTATTCTAAATATAAGAATCCTCAGGATATAATTATGGGCGCCAGCAAAAAGCTCTCCATTAACCATAATAATTATTGGCCCATCATTACGGCAATCGCCCTGCTTGCTTTCATAATAACCCTGTGGTGTTTGTCCATGGGCAGCACGGACCTATCCGTTTCGCCATTGTGGTTTACCACGGCGATCCTGCTGGCGGCGCTATTCTCGCTGCCGTTGCGCCGCTGGGCAGCGCTGATACTCGCCAGCGCCCTGGCCCTGACGGCCGCAAATCTCCTGGCCGGCGCCGGCCCGGCCAGCGGCCTGCCGTTAACGGCGGCCACCCTGCTGGAAGCGGTATTCGGCGCCTGGCTGTTGAAATACGCACTGGATCCGCTGGACCCTTTAAACGGCATCGTCTCCTGGCTGAAGTTTTTCTTCATCGCCGTGGTATTGGTTCCCGCCATCGCCGCCGCAACCGCCGCGCTTTTTTTTCACGTTCCCCCGGCGCGCCTGGCGCCGTTTATTATGCATTGGCTTACCGCGGAAGGGGTGGGTATTCTCGCCCTGACTCCAGTGGGAATATTGTGCCGGCGGCCGGCCTTAATCCAGATGCTCAAGCAGAAAACCTGGATTGAAATGTTCATAACGGCGTTATTTACCCTTGCCGTGAGTTATCTGGCGATAAAATTACTGCCCTTCCCATTTACCTTCGCGGCCTTGCCGCTGTTCTTCGGCGCCATACGGTTGCCGCGTTTTGAAGCCTTCTGCCTGTTTCTTATCGTCACCCTGACGCTGTTTTTCGCCCTTATAACGGGTTTCCTGCATCTCAATATTCCACAAATTATCAATCCGGGATTATTACCGCAAATGCCCTTGTTGATAATATTGATTCCCGCCCACGCCATGGCCATGGTCATGTATGCCTTTCGGGTTGAACGCAGCAATATTTTGCAAAGCGAAACCCGCTTTCGCTATGCCATGGAATATTCCGCCATCGGCATGGCATTGGTATCCCTGGAGGGAACTTGGTTACAGGTAAATAAAGCCCTGTGCCGTTTTTTGAAATACAGCCCCCGGCAGTTGGAACAGCTCAGTTTTCAGGAGATTACCCACCCGGACGATTTGACCACCGATCTCGAGCAGCTCAATGACTTGATTAACGGGGTCATTGAGAGCTATACGCTGGAAAAACGCTATATCCGCAGCGACGGTGAAATTGTCTGGGCACTGCTGGCGGTTTCACTGGTGCGCGATCAGCATGAAGTACCGCTCTATTTTATCTCCCAGATTGAAGATATTACCGAAGTTAAACACAGCGAAATTGTCAACCGCCGCTTAATGGAGCGGATTACGCTGGCGAACGAGGCCGGCGGCGTGGGCATATGGGAATGGAATATTGTTTCCGATGATATGAACTGGGATAAGCGCATGGAGGAGATCTATTCCTTGCCGCCGGGCCAGAAAGCCACCTATGACTATTGGTTGGCCTGTATCATCGACGAAGACCGGGATATGGCGCTGCAGGTTTTCTATAAAGCGATGGACGAACGCAAACCCTTCTCCTTTGAATTTCGTATCCGCGGGCCTGATCAAGAATTGCGCCATATTCGCCTGTACGCCAATGTCCTGGCGGATGAAAACGATCGGGCCGTGCGTATGCTGGGCATCAGCCTTGATTTTACCAGTGAGGCCAGGCTCACCGACGCGCTGCATGAAGAAAAGGAACGGCTGCACATTACCCTGGACTCCATCGGCGACGCGGTCATTTCGATGGATAAACAGATGTGCATCAATTTCATGAATCCAGTGGCGGAAAAAATGACCGGCTGGCTGCAAAGGGAAGCCCACGGCAAACATATCGACAGTATCATACGGCTTACCCTGGGCCATGACGGACCGGCGCTGCCGACCTTATTGCAATCACAGATCGCGTCCAGGCAAAAGGGATCTTCCCTGCAACACTCCCTGGTGCTGCACAGCCGCGGCGGGCAGTTTTTCGATATCCAGCACAACTGCACGCCGCTGAAAAATATCAGCGGTTCCATATTGGGGGCGGTGCTGGTCATTAAGGATGTCAGCGAGTCCCGTCATTTGATGCAGCAACTGAGCTACAACGCGCTGCATGATGATTTAACCGGGCTGCCTAACCGCGCCAATTTCGCACAGCATCTGGACCAGGCGCTGCATACCGCCATTGCCCAAAAAAGGCGTCATGCGCTGGTATTCATCGATTTGGATCGTTTCAAGGAAATCAACGACCGGGCCGGACATGCGGCGGGGGATGCATTGCTACTGGAGCTGGGCCTGCTGATGCAGAAAAATATCCGGCAGTACGACTGCCTGGCCAGGCTCGGCGGGGACGAATTCGGCTTGATTCTGCCCGACTGTACCCAGGCGGATGCCAAAAAACAGGTCCAGCGCATCATAGATGCCATCAACAGCTATTCATTCCATTGGGAAGATAAATTATATTCTATCGGCGGCAGCGCGGGCATCACCGTGATAACGGAAGAGAATTTCCATACCAAGGAAGTGATGACCCAGGCCGATATCGCCTGTTATACCGCTAAACACAGCGGGCGCGGACAGGTCATCCTGTTCGAGCCGGAGCTCAAGCATCCCGGACTGGTCATGCAGACGCCGGCCATCAGCCGCGACCGGATTATGGCGATGATGAAAAACGGCGAGCTGGAAATTATGGCCGGTCCGGTGGCGCCGCCGGCGACGCCGCTCGCCGTCGGTTTTTACCAGCTCTCCGTCGCGGTGGGGCCGCAGGAGCATCGTTCATTGGCTCAGGATGTCTTTTATCAGTCGGCGCAGCAGCAGGATTTGCCGCTGCTGCTGGATCATTGGCTGGTGGATCAAATTATGGAGGTTTACGGCGCCGCCATCGCGCATAAAGGCATGGCCCTGGTCATTCCCCTCTCCCTGGCGGGTCTGAAGGACCAGGCACTGCTGGACAAACTGCTGTCCCGGTCGGGTTCAGGCACCAGCCCGGGGCCAAGCCCTTAATCATCAGCGTCAGCGGCGCGGCCTTCATGGAAAACTATCCGGCCATCCAAGCGCCATTGCAACGGCTGCGCCGTCAGGGTAATCAGCTTATGCTTGATCAATTCGGCGATAATTTCAGCGCCTTTAACAAATTACCCACCGGTACCATTGATTACATTAAACTGCCGAACCGGTTTGTCCACTCCCTGCACAATAGTCAAATGGACGAGATGATGGTGACCATCATCAATGGGCATATTCATCGCCTCAACGCCCGCTCCATTGCCGGGCCGGCCCATCTGCCGGCGGTACTGGAGAAGCTGTGCCTGCTGGGTATCGATATGGCGGAGGGGGACAGCATAAGCCGCGCCATACCCTTGACCGCCATGCTCGATAGCGGCTATGCCGCCATAGGCTGATGCCGCGCTCAAGTCGTCGCCATAATGTGCCGGGGACGCTCCCCCTAATAACATTGTTCACTTTCCACCCAGCAGAATTTACCGCTCGAGGCCGTTATCCGTTGCCTGCTTTGCTACATTATTGTAAAGTTTGCCGCCTCATTGGCATGGGGAGATGATAATGTTTATCGGATTCGATTACGGTACCGCCAATTGCTCAGTGGCGGTGATGGAGGGCACCCAGCCGCGCTTGCTGCCGCTGGAAGACACCTCGCCCTATATGGCGTCTATGTTATGCTCGCCGACGAGGGATGCGGTGAGTGAATACCTGCATCGCTTCTGGCAGGTGCCCGCCGGCAGCGACGAGAACCAGCAGCTGTTGCGCCGCGCCATCAACGCCAATCGCGAGGACGATATCATCCTCACGGATCAAAGCCTGCAATTCGGCCAGCGCGCCCTGGCCAACTACATCGCCGACCCGGAAGACGTCTACTTTGTGAAATCCCCGAAGTCTTTCCTGGGCGCCAACGGTCTGAAGCCGCAGCAAATCGCCCTGTTCGAGGATTTGGTCTGCGCCATGATGTGCCATATCAAAAGGCAGGCGGAAACGGCATTATCGGCTCCTATTACCCAGGCCATGATCGGCCGGCCGGTGAACTTCCAGGGCACCGGCGGGGAAGAGTCCAACCGGCAGGCGCAGAATATTTTGCAACGCGCCGCCACGCGCGCCGGCTTTTCAGACGTCGCTTTCCAGTTTGAACCGGTGGCGGCGGGTCTTGACTTCGAAGCCACCCTGCGGGAGGAAAAAATCGTCCTGGTGGTGGATATCGGCGGGGGCACCACCGACTGCTCCTTGCTACTGATGGGACCGGAGTGGCTCAAACAGCGTGATCGCCGGGCGAGCCTGCTGGGGCACAGCGGCTGCCGGGTCGGCGGTAACGATCTGGATATCATGCTGGCGTTTAAACAGCTGACGCCGAGCATCGGTATGGGAGGCATGACCAACAAGGGACTGGCGCTGCCGGCGCTGCCCTTTTGGCAAGCGGTGGCGATAAATGATATCCCGGCGCAAAGCGAGTTTTACAGTACCGCCAACGGACGCTTTTTGCGTGAGCTGATGCTGGGGGCCGCCGACCCCGATCGCCTGAGCGGACTGCTGCAGGTTTATCGGCAGCGATTGAGCTACCGGTTGGTGCGCAGCGCCGAACAGAGCAAAATCGCCCTCTCATCCGAATCGCGCACGGTTGCCCCGCTGGATTTTATCCGCAGCGGCATAGAGGTGCCCATCAGCCAGGCGGAACTGGAGGACGCCATCCGCCAGCCCATGAACCGGATTCAGCAGCAGGTGGACGAGGTCCTGGCGCAAAGCGGCGCCCCGCGCCCGGATGTGGTCTATCTCACGGGCGGCAGCGCGCGCTCCCCTTTGCTGCGAGCGACGGTGGAACGCAGTCTGCCGGGCATTCCCCTCACCGGCGGCGATGATTTCGGTTCGGTCACCGCCGGTTTGGCGCGCTGGGCGCAGCGGCAGTTCGCCGGATAACTCCGTACCGCATGGGCTTATAGCGAGGGGCTGTCGGCGAGCATTCCCTGTTTGAGGATAAAGGCTATCAGCGTTTCCAGCCCCTCGCCGGTTTTCAGGTTGGTAAAAGCCCAGGGCCGCTGCGGCCGCATCCGGTCGGTATCTGATTTCATTACCTCCAGGGAGGCGCCCACGTAAGGGGCCAAATCGATTTTGTTTATCACCAGGAAATCCGATTTGGTAATGCCCGGACCGCCTTTGCGGGGGATTTTTTCCCCTTCGGCGACATCAATAACGTATACCGTCAGGTCCGCCAGCTCAGGGCTGAAGGTGGCGCTGAGGTTATCGCCGCCGCTTTCCACAAAAATGATGTCCAGATTGCCGAATTTCCTCGCCAGATCGTCCACCGCCGCCAGATTCATCGATGCATCTTCACGGATGGCGGTATGAGGACAGCCGCCGGTTTCCACGCCGACGATACGCTCAGCCTCCAGGGCGCCGGCTTCGGTAAGAATGCGCTGGTCTTCCTTGGTATAGATATCATTGGTGACCACCGCCAGTTGATAGCGATGGCGCAGGGATTTGCACAACGCCTCCAGCAGCGCAGTTTTACCGGATCCCACCGGACCGCCCACACCTACACGTAACGGTTGTTTGTACTGTTGCATCATCTTTTCCTAAACGTTATTCGAACAATCAGCGGTCTTGCTCCTTCAGGAACGGAACAAGCGGGAATACTGGGTTTCATGGCAGGACGATGCAATAGCCTGCAGCGGAAAGCTGCCGCCCAATTCATCGTCCTCAAGGGTCATGGCCTTGGCAAACACCTCGGGCAGGGTGGCCGAAAGAACGCGCAGCAGGCTTTGGGCTTTCTGCTGGCCGAACGGCACCAGCTTGAGTCCCGCCATCACGCTGCTTTCCAGCCAGCTATAGCCATAACCCAGCGCCAACGCCCGTAGCGGAACGCCCCATTGCCATCCGAGCCAGGCGAACCCCGCCAACTGGCATTGGCGTACCGCCGGTTGCCACGGCGGGGTGAAAGGCAGGTCCGGCCATTCGGCGATTAACCGTGCCAAGGCTTGGCCCCGCTGCTTCTCTTCGTTGCGCAGCTCGCCGGTTTCCCGGTTCGCCAGCAAAAAATCGCTCCAGCAGGCAAACCCATGGCTATCGTTTTTTTCGCAGGCGCGATATAACCGCACCAGAACCGGCCAGTCTACGCCGCCGAGAGTATCCTCGATAATCCGCTGCTGCCAGCGGACAAAATCCGTATCCGAGGCGACCCAGCCCGCCTCCACCGCGTATTCAAGCCCCTGGGAGTAGGTGAATCCCCCCACCGGCAGGCTGGGACTGATTAACTGCAGCAGGCGCAGCAGCGCCAGATCAGGCATGTCAGTGATGATGATGGCCGTGCGGCGCGCTTTGGTACGCGCCGGCCTCCGGTTCAAAGGGCGCCTGTTCAGTGCTGACCTTCGCCCCCAATCCCCGCGCCATGTCATCCAGCACGTGATCGTGCTGATATCGTACCCAGCCCTGCTCGATTTGCAGAGGCACATGGCGGTTGCCCAGGTGATAACACAGGCGCGCCAGCAGCAGCGGGTTCGTGGCGTAGGCGGTGGAGACGGTTTCCACCGCGGCGATAATGCGCACCACCTCGGCGCCGTCCTCGGTGGACAGCAGCTCGCCGCCGCGCAGGATCTGCCCCCGTGGCAGCATCAAACCGGCCTCGCGGCCGTCATCGAGCATAACCTGCGCCCGGCTTTTCAACCGGGTATCCAAATCGATGGTCAGGGTAGCGGTGGTATCATGGGCATGATCGAGACGTTTTGTTAACACTATCATCCGGGTTCTCTGGCTCTGTTAAAAGTCGGGTATAAAAAGATCGAATCAACACGGTTTGCACAGGCAATCGCCGCACTCGAAAAAACGCATCAGAACAAAAAGTACCGTTGCGCCATGGGCAAAACGCTCGCCGGCTCACACACCAGCAGCTGTCCGTCGGCGCGCACCTGATAGGTTTGCGCATCCACATCGATGGTCGGCTGCCAATGATTATGGATCATATCGGCTTTCCTGACTTGCCGGCATGTCCGCACTTCCCCTATCAGGCTGGCCAGCCCCAGGCGACCGGCCAGTCCGTTGCCGCAGGCCGCCTGGGATAAAAAGGTCATGCGGGTGGCGTGGCGGGCATTGCCCAGCGTGCCGAACATCGGCCGGTAATGCACCGGCTGCGGCGTGGGGATGGAGGCGTTGGCATCCCCCATCGGCGCCATGGCAATCATGCCGCCTTTGATGATCAAAGCGGGCTTAACGCCGAAAAACGCCGGCGACCACAGCACCAGATCCGCCAGTTTCCCCGGTTCGATTGACCCCACCTCATGGGAGATGCCATGGGTAATGGCCGGGTTGATAGTGTACTTGGCGATATAGCGTTTTACCCGGAAATTGTCGTTACGCTCGGTATCCGGCGCCAGCGGGCCGCGCTGCACCTTCATCTTGTGTGCCGCCTGCCAGGTGCGCAGGATAACCTCCCCTACCCGGCCCATGGCCTGGGAATCAGACGACAGCATGGAAAAGGCGCCCAGGTCGTGCAGGATATCTTCCGCGGCAATGGTTTCCCGGCGGATGCGCGATTCGGCAAAGGCCACGTCTTCAGCGATGCCGGCGTCCAGATGATGGCAGACCATCAGCATATCCAGATGCTCGTCGATGGTATTGACGGTATAGGGCATGGTGGGGTTGGTGGAGGACGGCAGGATATTGCCGTAGCCGCACACCCGGATGATGTCGGGCGCATGCCCGCCCCCCGCCCCTTCGGTATGGTAGGTATGAATGGTGCGATCGCCGATGGCCGCCAGGGTATCTTCCACAAACCCCGCTTCATTCAGGGTATCGGTATGGATAGCCACCTGGACGTCGTATTCATCCGCTACCCCGAGGCAGCAATTGATGGCCGCCGGCGTTGATCCCCAGTCCTCATGCAGCTTCAGGCCGATGGCGCCGGCTTCCACCTGCTCCGCCAGGGCTTCCGGCCGGGAAGCGTTGCCCTTGCCGGTAAACCCGATGTTCACCGGCAAGGCGTCCGCCGCCTGCAGCATACGCGCCAGATACCATGGCCCCGGCGTACAGGTGGTGGCATTGGTGCCGGCCGCCGGCCCGGTGCCGCCGCCGATCATGGTGGTCACACCGGAACAAATGGCTTCTTCCACCTGCTGCGGACAAATAAAATGTATATGGCTGTCGATGCCGCCGGCGGTGACGATTTTGCCTTCCGCCGCCACCACTTCGGTACCCGGACCGATGGCAATGGTCACTCCCGGCTGTATATCGGGATTGCCGGCTTTGCCGATAGCCATAATACGGCCGTCTTTAACGCCGATATCCGCCTTGACGATGCCCCAATGATCGATGATAAGCGCGTTGGTCAGCACCAGATCGGCGCAAAACGCCGAGGTCATCTGGCCTTGTCCCATGCCGTCGCGAATCACCTTGCCGCCGCCGAACTTCACCTCTTCGCCGTAAACGGTGAAATCTTTTTCCACTTCAATCCACAGTTCGGTATCCGCCAGCCGCACCCTGTCGCCCTGGGTCGGACCGAACATTTCGGCATAAGCGCGCCGTGAGATTTTGCTCATGAGGATGGCTCCAGCTTGCCCATTATCTCGCCGCGAAAACCGTATACTTCGCGCCGGCCGTCATAGGCCACCAGTTCCACGTCCCGGGACTGGCCCGGTTCGAAGCGCACCGCGGTACCGGCGGCGATGTCCAGCCGGAAACCCCGAGTCGGCCCGCGATGGAAATGCAGCGCAGGATTGACTTCAAAAAAATGGTAATGGGAACCCACCTGCACCGGCCGATCGCCGTGATTGGCCACCGTTACCGAGATTCGCGGCCGGCCGGCATTCAGGTCGATGTCACCGGAGGCGATACGCATTTCACCTGGAATCATGATAAATATCCTGTCAGATAATGGGGTCGTGAACGGTCACCAGTTTGGTTCCGTCCGGAAAGGTGGCCTCAACCTGCACATCGGGGATCATTTCCGGCACCCCTTCCATCACATCGTCACGGGTCAAGACTTCACGGCCGGCGCTCATCAGCTCGGCCACCGTCAAACCATCGCGGGCCCCTTCCAGGATAGCCGCGCTTATAAGGGCCACCGCTTCCGGATAGTTGAGTTTCAAGCCGCGGGCGCGGCGGCGCTCCGCCAGCAGCGCCGCGGTAAACAGCAGCAATTTATCTTTCTCTCTCGGGGACAGCTCCATATCTTGCTCCTAAAGTCGCCCAATTGTTTTTTATGAGAAAAAACCTGTCGCGCCAGAACCCTGGCCAAAACCATAGCATTGCAAATATCACGCCAGCGATAACGGGCGGTTATCATCCCGCCAGGCACGATTTCAGGTCAGCCGCCGCACCATGGCGGCGCAGCGGCGACGATTTGCACCAGCCGGGGGCATATCACGCATTCAGGTGGACCAGATGCGCGGCGGCACCGCCTGCCGGTCCAGCATCAGCGGCCTTAGCAGGGCCCATATTCCGTGTAGAATTTCCTGCAAGCGCTGATTGTCATTATCCAGCAGCCGCACCATCAACAGCTGGTCCACCAGCGTGGCGCCCGCTGCCGGCAGCGCTGAGCGGGATAATAAAACGCGGACGTTATCCAGCATCTCACCGCTGGCGGGCGCGGCGAAAAAGGTACCGATCAGGGGATAACCGGCCAGTTTATCCAGTTTGCCCCCCTCGATGCCCAGCCGTTCATAAAGCCCCGCCGAACCGGGTAAGCGGATACGCAGCACGCTGTGGCATCGGCCGCGATGAAAACTTTCCCCCATCACCGGACGCCCCAGGCAAAAGGTCTCGAATCCCAGCAGACGCGCGCCGGCTTGCAGGGTAAATTCACTGTTTATCGCAACATTGGCGGCAGGAAATAGAATATTCCCCTGCGGCAGCCATTCCAGCACGCTGTCCTCTTCAAGGGAAAATTTTTGCGTCAGCCGTGCCTCGGCTCCGGCGCTGCGGTAAAATTTGGTCGCCCCCGGCATGGTCATCACGGCATGGCTGCGTTGTTCCAGGCGCACCGACAGCTCAAGCCGGTCGCCCCCCACCACTCCGCCCGGCGGATGCAGGAGATAGACATGGGGATGGTCCTCTTCCGGGTAAAACGCGCGCTGTACGGTGAAGGGGCCGCTATGGGCGCACCGGATCATCGCCGTACGCCGGCCGCGGCGAGCAAAGGTCAGATCCAACCGGCCAAGCCAGCCGGCCGCCTCGTCATCGGCCGTCTGATTCACCGGCATTTCATCATTTGCTGCGCCAGGGTGCATTTTGTCCTTAAGTCTCGCCTCGACTCTCGCCTCAACTCTTGTCTCAAAGAAAAGGTCTCAAAGAAGTCATCGCAAAAAGAGGGTTAATCATGTCCCCGGCAAACGGCCGGGGCTCGAGACACCGTACTCGCTGGGAAAGGGATTACCGCCAGGCGCTGGCCTGCTCCAGTAACGCATAGTCATCGTCACGCAGGGTCAGGGTCAAGGCATTCGCCACTTCCTCCAGCTGTTCGAGGGAGGTGGCGCTGACAATGGGCGCGGTGATGCCGGGCCGCTGTATCTGCCAGGCCAGGGCCACCTGGGTAGGCGTGGCCCGGTAGCGCTCGCTCACCGCATCCAGGGCGTGCAGGATACGCAGGCCGCGGGTATTGAGATAGGTGCTGATGACCTTCTCGCCCCGTTTGCTTTTTGCGGCGTCCTCTTTGGCGCGGTATTTGCCGGACAGAAAGCCGCTGGCCAGGGCGTAGTAGTTAATGACGCCGACGCCGTGGGCGGTGACAACGGGCTCCAAATCCTGCTCATACTCCTGCCGATCGTAGAGGTTATATTGCGGTTGCAGGGTTTCGTAGCGTGCCAGCCCGTTCTGTTCGCTGATGCGCAGCGCCTGCGCCAGCCGGGGGCCGGAATAATTGGATGCCCCGATGGCCCGCACCTTGCCCTCTTTGATTAACGCGTCGAACGCGCCCAGGGTTTCTTCCAAAGGCACGGATTCGTCATCGGAATGGGACTGGTACAAATCGATATAGTCGGTTTGCAGCCGGCGCAAAGAAGCCTCCACCGCCTGCTTGATATAGGCGGCCGACAGTCCTTCTTTACCCGCGCCCATCGGCTTGCCCACTTTGGTGGCGAGGATAATCCCGTCGCGCTTGCCGGTTTTCTTCAGCCAATTGCCGATGATAGTCTCCGATTCGCCGCCCTGGTTGCCGTCAACCCAGGCGGAATACACATCCGCGGTGTCGATGAAATTAAGTTCTCTTTCCGCCAAGGCATCGAGGATGCGAAAGGAGGCGGCCTGATCGATGGTCCAGCCGAAGACGTTGCCGCCGAAACAGAGTTTGGGAACGGCAATGCCTGAACGGCCCAGCGTTCTGGTTTTCATACTCTCTCCTTGATCTGTCATGTTGATATGGGAAGTGTAAAACGTTATTGCGCCCGCGGGTATTAATCTGTTTTACCAAGTATTACCGGCTATGGAAATGAGATTCTCGTCGTCCGACATATTATCCCGCTGGCGCTGCCGGCTGTGCAGCGCTTCCTGCTGCAGCCACTCCGTCAGCAGCCGCAACGCCGGCGATAGCGCGGATTGCTCGGGAAAGACCAGATAATAGGCCGCGCCGCTTCGCAGGCAGTGGGAAAATGGCGCGATTAAACGGCCGGCCTGCAGCTCATACTCAATCAGGCACAGATCGCCTATGGCGATGCCATAGCCTTGTATGGCCGCGGTCATAGCCAAATCAAGGGTATCGAAATGCTGCGCCTTGGCCGCCGGCAGGCCGTCCCGGCCGGCGGCCTTCAGCCACGCCAGCCAGTCGCGTCCGTCGCGGGTGGGATGCAGCAGGGTTTTATCCGCCAGTCCGTCCGCGATGGCGGCGTTTTCCCGCCAGAGTTCCGGCACGCACACCGGCGTCAGCACCTCGTCGAACAAATGGATGGCGCACAGCTGTTTATCCGCCGGCCGGCCATAGAGCACCGCCGCATCAAAATGCTCATGGCGAAAATCCACGCCGTGGGTGATGGAGGTGGTCAGCGCGATGTCGATTTCCGGATGCCCTGCCTGCAGTTGGATTACCCGCGGCAGCAGCCAGCGCATGACGCAGGTGGGACATTTAACCCGCAGCGTATCCGGCTTGGCGTTGAACCCGTCCAGGGCGGTATCGATTTGTTCCATAGCCTGCTGCAGCGGGGCCAATAATTCGGCGCCTCGCGCGGTTAACACCAGCCCGCGGGCCCGCCGGATAAACAGCGCGGCCCCCAGATGCTGCTCCAGGCCGGCAATCTGCCGGCTGACCGCCCCCTGGGTAATATGCAGCCGCTGCGCCGCATGGGTGAAGTTCAGCTGTTCCGCCACAATCACAAAGGTTTTCAATACATCCAGTGAAGGAAGTGCGCCCATGACCCTACCCGCTATAATTTTTCCATGACAATAAAGATCACCTCGGTCCAAGGCCATACTGCCATTGGAGCCATGATCCCGCAACATGGCAACCATGATGAATTATCCATTGTCCGCCGGTGGGATCTGTTGCTTAATCGTTGAACATTGTCCATTACACAACTTTACCCCCGGTATTTTGCCCCCGGCCGGTATCCATAGAGGGACCATTCCATGCAGAGCGTTATTCCCGCCCGCTCTAAGCTGCCTGACGTCGGCACCACCATATTTACCACCATCGGCCAGTTGAGCGCCGAACACCATGCCGTGAATCTCGCCGCGGGCTCGCCGAGTTTCGATTGCGATCCCCAACTGGTGGACTACACCGCCGAAGCCATGCGCGCCGGACATAATCAGTATTCGGCGATGACCGGCCTGCCGGCGCTGCGCGAAGCCTTGGCGGAAAAGGTGGCGAGACTATACGGCAGTCATTACGACCCCGCACGGGAGGTCACCATTATCGCCAGCGCCAGCCAGGGACTGTACAGCGCCATAAGCGCCCTGGTCCATCCGGGGGATGAAGTCATCTATTTCGAGCCGGCCTTCGACAGCTACGCGCCCATCACCCGCCTGCAGGGGGCGGTGCCGGTACCGGTGAAAATCTCCCTTGACGACCTGCGTATCGATTGGGACGCGGTGTCCGCGGCCGTTACGTCCCGCACCCGGATGATCATCGTCAACAGTCCCCACAATCCCACCGGCATGGCTTTTAGCGAAGAGGATATCCGTCGGCTCACCGCCTTGACCGAGAATACGGATATCCTGATTCTCTCCGATGAAGTGTACGAGCATATGGTATTCGACGGCCAGCCCCACCGGAGCATGGCCGCCTACCCGGCTCTCGCCGCGCGCAGCGTGGTGGTGTCGTCCTTCGGCAAGACCTACGGCGTCACCGGCTGGCGGGTGGGTTACTGCCTGGCGCCGGCGGAGCTCATGTGGGAGATCCGCAAAGTGCATCAGTTCATGGTATTCGCCGCCGACACGCCGATGCAATACGCCTTCGCCACTGCACTGGAAAACCCCGACAGCTATTTGCGCCTGCCGGCATTTTACCAGCACAAACGCGACCTGCTGACGCAGGCGCTGGCGTCCTCGCCTTTCCATGTGATGCCAAGCGCAGGGAGTTTTTTCCTATTGGCGCGCTTTCGCCATTTTTCCTCTATGAGTGATAATGACATGGCCGTGGGATTGATACGGGACGCGAAAGTCTCTTCCATACCCTTGTCGGCGTTTTACAATGACGGCACCGAAACCGGCATGATAAGGCTCAGCTTTGCCAAGGACGACGAGACATTGCTCGAAGGCGCGCGCCGGCTGTGCGCCTGGGGCACCGTCTGAGGAATCGCGATCTTTATCCAGAAGCATCGTATTTACCTTTGACCATTGACCTTTAACAGGACTTAAAATGAATAAATTTTCCGCCTTAGTGCTCATTACCTGTGGATTGGCCGTTTTGCCGGCGCTGGCCGCTGAAGGAACGATCCGTTTTGGCCTCGAAGCGCTTTATCCCCCCTTTGAATCGAAATCCCCCACCGGCGAACTGCAAGGTTTCGATATCGATTTAGGCAATGCCGTCTGCCAGGCCGCCAAGGCAAAGTGCCAATGGCTGGATACCTCATTTGACGGCCTGATCCCGGCGCTGCAGGGCCGCAAATTCGATGCCATCAATTCGGCGATGAACGTCACGGAGAAACGCAGACAGGCCATCGATTTCACCGATGTGATATATCGCGTGCCGACAAAACTCATTGCCCGCGCCGACAGCGGATTAACCGCCACCCCAGAGGCGCTGAAAGGCAAAAACGTCGGCGTCCTGCAGGGCTCCATTCAGGAATCCTATGCCAATGCCCATTGGGCAAGCCAGGGCGTCCATGTGGTGTCCTACCAGGATCAAAACCAGGTCTATATGGATCTGGCTTCCGGCCGCCTGGATAGCACGCTGGTACTGGCGCCGGCCGGCCAGTCCGGTTTCCTGGCCCAGCCGCAGGGCAAAGGTTTCGCTTTTGTCGGCGATGCGGTCAGCGACGATAACATTCTCGGCAGCGGCATCGCTTTTGGTATCCGTAAAGGCGATGATGCCTTGAAACGGCAGTTGAACGCGGCTATCGCCAAGGTAAAAGCCCAGGGTACGATTAAAATCCTGGCGCATAAATATTTCGGCGATATCGACGTTTCGGCGCCGCAATAATATTCCATCACTATCGCTTGGTCCCCATTGCCAACCCTTGCCAGAGGAATGGGGACACTACCGCCATGGAAATCGAATTTACTGAAAATAAATAAATTTTAAAGAGACACACTAATATTATTCATTTTCCAAGAAAATCGACCTTCATTTGAAAACCGTTAATCCCATACCCTGCGAAATAGCCCGCCGTCAATGAAGCGCGGCAGGTCAACCGGTTTTCCGAGCCCTTATCGTAATATTTCAGCAATCGATTCTATTTGTATAACCAGTTGGTAAAAATGCTGTTACTCCTACATTGGTCCCAGAGCGAGAGGGAATACACCGTCAATCCTGCCTTATAGGAAAAGGCGTTTCAGGATGGGCGAATGTGGTTCGGCAGTTAACCGTAAATGGTCAATGTTGGCATATATAATCGAGTTCATTTATAACTAACTGAACATTCTGACAAATATTAATAAGGACTGGTATATGTATACATTCTCTCGTTATCAGGCAAAAGAGCTGGCTTTAGCCTATATGAGCAGTAAACAGCATGTTCTGTCCCCAACTGAATTTTTACAGCAAATGAAAAAAATCGAGAGATTATTTGATGATTTACTCAAACAAAAGAGTGAAAGCATCAGCGCATAGCCACGGGCGACGACAATGTCATTATACTGAACGCAGCGTCCTCTGCCAAAACATCACTACCGGTTCGGCTGAAGCCGCCGCGCCGTTCCGGTAATAAACGCTTTTGTCAGCGCTTTCGGCGCGCCGCTGACAGATTCACGGCCTACCCTGACGGTACCTCCATACTTCCTCCATATTTACCGGCCCATTTCTGACTAAAATAACTATAGGAATTTCCCTTTTCGCAGGGACATGCGATCCTTGTGCCCTGCTCGCATGACGTGAAGGTAAAGATATCAATGAAGGGTAAACGCATTGGACGCTTACTTGGCTTAACAGTAGTGCTATTGATTATTGTCATTGGCGCCGTGGTGGTCTGGCGTCATTTCCATCAGCCGTCCATACCCGCGACGGCGGAAGGCGGACGCCATCACGGCGGCGAACGGCAACACGCCGCCCAGCAGGGCGGCGGACGGCGTCAGCAGCAGGCTTTGCCGCCGGTTCAGGCGGCGCAGGCGCAGCAAAAGTCAGTGCCCTATTATCTCTCCGGCCTGGGCACGGTTACCGCCGCCGCAACCGTGACGGTGCGCAGCCGCGTGGACGGCCAGCTTATGGCGCTGCATTTTGACGAAGGGCAGTGGGTGAAGGCCGGAACCTTGCTGGCTGAAATCGATCCCCGGCCGTTCGACGTGGCGTTGCAGCAGGCTAGGGGGCAGTTGGCCAAAGATCAGGCCACCCTCGCCAACGCGCGGCAGGACTTGACCCGCTACCGGAATCTGGTGAAAACCAGTATGGTCTCCCGCCAGCAGATGGATACCCAGCAATCCACGGTGAATGAATATGAAGGCCAGATCCAGGTAGACCAAGGGGCGGTGGCCAGCGCCGAGCTGCAGCTGGCTTACAGCCGCATTACCGCGCCTATCGACGGACGCGTGGGTCTGCGACAGGTGGATGTGGGCAATTATATTACCAGCGCCGATACCACCGGCATTGTGATAATAACCCAAACCCGGCCCATCGACGTGGTGTTCACTCTGCCAGAAAACGATATCCCTACGGTTATCAAGGGGCAAAAAAACGGCGTACTGCCGGCACAAGCCTGGGATCGCACCAATAAGCAAAAGCTCACCGACGGTAAATTACTGAGCCTGGATAACCAGATTGATACCGCCACCGGCACGGTGAAACTGAAAGCGCGTTTCGACAATACCGACGACAGCCTGTTCCCCAATCAATTCGTCAATATACGGATGAAAGTGGATACCCTGCAAAATGCGGTGGTGGTTCCTCCTGCCGCGGTGCAAATGAATAACGACGGGCATTTCGTTTGGGTGTTGAATGATGATAATCAGGTCAGCCAGCATCGCGTCACCACCGGTATGGAGGACAGCCGGCAGGTGGTGATTACCGCCGGACTGGAAGCGGGACAGCGGGTGGTTACCGATGGCATCGATCGCCTGACCGAAGGCGCCAAAGTTGAAGTGGTATCCCCGGTCAATACGGAAACATCCCCGGTTTATATACCGAAACACCGGGGAGAAAAGTCCTGATGGAGGTTTTGCCCAGCCACAACGGCGGTCCCTCAAGGCTGTTTATACTCAGGCCGGTGGCCACTACGCTGCTCATGATAGCCATTCTGCTGGCCGGCATCATCGGTTATCGGACGCTGCCGGTATCGGCGCTGCCGGAAGTGGATTACCCCACCATCCAGGTGGTCACGCTGTACCCCGGCGCCAGTCCGGATGTCGTGACCTCCGCCATCACCGCGCCGCTGGAACGCCAGTTCGGCCAGATGTCGGGACTGCAGCAGATGTCATCCCGAAGCTCCGGCGGCGCGTCGGTCATCGTCCTGCAATTCCAGCTGTCGCTGCCGCTGGACGTGGCCGAACAGGAAGTGCAGGCGGCAATCAATAACGCCACCAACCTGCTGCCGTCCGATTTGCCCAATCCGCCGGTGTACAGCAAGGTCAACCCGGCCGACCCGCCCATCATGACCCTGGCGGTCACCTCCACCTCCATGTCGATGATCCAGGTGGAAGACATGGTGGAGACCCGGGTGGCGCAAAAGATTTCCCAGGTTACCGGCGTCGGCCTGGTGTCCATATCCGGCGGGCAGCGTCCGGCGGTACGGGTAAAGCTGAACGCCCAGGCGCTGGCGGCCTATGGCCTGGACAGTGAAACGGTGCGCACCGCCATCGCGGCCGCCAACGTCAACACGCCTAAAGGCAGTCTGGACGGGCCTGAGCGGTCGGTGACCCTGTCCGCCAACGATCAGATGAAATCCGCCGATGATTACCGCCGGCTGATTATCAGCTGGCAGAACGGCGCCCCGGTCAGGTTAGGGGATGTGGCCACCATCGAACAGGGGGCGGAAAACGTCTATCTGGGCGCCTGGGCCAATCGCCAGCCGGCCATCGTAATGAATATCCAGCGTCAGCCCGGCGCCAACGTCATCACCACCGCCGACAATATCCGCGCTTTATTGCCGGCCCTTACCGCCAGCCTGCCCAAATCCGTTACCGTATCGCTGCTGGCGGATCGTACCGTCAATATCCGCGCATCGGTCAGCGACGTACAGTTTGAACTGCTGCTGTCCATTGCCCTGGTGGTCATGGTGATCTACCTGTTTTTGCGCAACGCCGCGGCAACGGTTATCCCGGCGGTGGCCGTGCCGCTCTCCCTGGTGGGAACCTTTGCGGTGATGTATATGCTGGGCTTCTCCATCAATAACCTGACGCTGATGGCGCTCACCATTGCCACCGGGTTTGTGGTGGATGACGCCATCGTGGTAATTGAAAATATCTCCCGCTACATCGAACAGGGGGAAAAGCCCCTGGCGGCGGCGCTGAAAGGCGCCGGGGAAATCGGATTTACCATTATTTCATTAACGGTTTCCCTGATCGCGGTGCTGATTCCGCTGCTCTTCATGGGCGATAT
Source organism: Sodalis ligni (assembly GCF_016865525.2). Taxonomy (NCBI): domain Bacteria; kingdom Pseudomonadati; phylum Pseudomonadota; class Gammaproteobacteria; order Enterobacterales; family Bruguierivoracaceae; genus Sodalis; species Sodalis ligni. The sequence goes on from NZ_CP075169.1 coordinate 4,376,199, forward strand.
CGTCGGTCGGCTGTTCCGGGAATTCGCCGTCACCCTGGCCATCGCCATCCTGATTTCCGCCGTTGTATCGCTGACGCTGACGCCGATGATGTGCGCTCGCATGCTGAGCTACGAATCGCTGCGCAGGCAGAATCGGTTTACCCGCGCCAGCGAGCGGCTGTTTGAACGGGTGGTGGCCGGTTACGGCCGCGCCCTGGAAAAGGTGCTTCGCCATCCCTGGCAAACGCTGGTGGTGGCCCTGAGCATGCTGGCCCTGACGATTTTGCTCTATCTGTTCATTCCGAAAGGCTTCTTCCCCACCCAGGACAACGGCGTCATCCAGGGAACGGTCCAGGCCGCGCAGAGCGTTTCGTTCAGCAACATGGCCCGGCGCCAGCAGGCCGTGGTATCCACCATCATGCGCGACCCGGCGGTTGAAAGCGTCTCTTCCCTTATCGGCGTGGACGGCACCAACGCCACGTTGAACAGCGGCCGGCTGCAGATCAATCTCAAACCCCTGGGACAACGGGCCGATCGTGTGGATGTGGTTATCGCCAGGCTGCAGCGGGCCGTCGACGGATTAACCGGTATCCGGCTCTATTTGCAGCCGATACAGGATCTCACCATCGATACCCAGCTCAGCTATACCCAATATCAGTTTACCCTCCAGTCCCTGTCCCTGGAGGATTTGAATAAATGGGTGCCGCGGCTGCTGGAACGCCTGCAGGCCCTGCCGCAGCTAAGGGATGTGGGCAGCGATTTGCAAGACCAGGGCCTGGAAGCCTATATCAGGGTGGATCGCGACAGCGCCAGCCGCCTGGGCATCAGCATGACGGATGTGGACAATGCCTTGTACAACGCGTTCGGCCAGCGATTGATTTCAACGATTTATACCCAGGCCAGCCAGTACCGGGTGGTGCTGCAACATGACACAGACGCCAGCCCCGGCCTGGCGGCGCTGGGGGATATCCGCCTGAAAGGCAGCGATGGCAATATTGTCCCCTTGAGCGCCATCACCAGCGTGCAGCAGCGCCTGGGGCCGCTGTCGATAAACCATCAGGAGCAGTTCCCTTCCGCCACCGTCTCGTTCAACCTGGCGCCGGGCTACTCGCTGGGAGAAGCGGTATCCGCCATCAAACAGGCCGAGCAGTCGCTGGAGCTCCCCGCCACCATCAGCACCCGCTTCCAGGGCAGCACCATGGCGTTCCAAGCGGCGCTGAACAGCACCGTCTGGCTGATTGTGGCGGCCATCGTGGCGGTGTATATCGTGCTCGGGGTGCTGTATGAGAGCTTTATCCACCCGGTTACCATCCTCTCCACCCTGCCCACCGCGGGGGTGGGCGCACTGCTGGCGCTGATTATCTCCGGCCACGAACTGGACGTCATCGCCATCATCGGCATTATCCTCCTGATCGGTATCGTCAAAAAGAACGCCATCATGATGATAGACTTCGCGCTGGCCGCCGAGCGGGAAAAGGGCATGACGCCTTACGATGCCATCTATCAGGCCAGTTTGCTGCGCTTCCGGCCGATTCTGATGACCACCCTGGCGGCGCTGTTCGGCGCCCTGCCGCTGATGTTCAGCACCGGGGTCGGCGCCGAGCTGCGCCGTCCGCTGGGAATCTGCATGGTAGGCGGCCTGGTGGTCAGCCAGGTGCTGACGCTGTTTACCACGCCGGTGATTTATCTGCTGTTTGATCGCCTGTCGCGCAACCGCCCCCAGGTGGAAGAAACGCCGGAGTCGGTATGAAATTTCTCGCCCTGTTCATCTACCGCCCGGTGGCCACGTTATTGCTGATGCTGGCCATTGCGTTATGCGGCGTGCTGGGTTTCAGGCTATTGCCGGTGGCGCCGCTGCCCCAGGTGGATTTTCCGGTGATTGTGGTATCGGCCTCGCTGCCGGGCGCATCCCCCGATACCATGGCCTCCTCGGTGGCCACGCCGCTGGAGCGGGCGCTGGGCCATGTGGCCGGGGTGAACGAAATGACCTCCAACAGCACCCTTGGCTCGACCCGCGTTATTCTGCAATTCGATCTGGATCGTGATATCAACGGCGCCGCACGCGACGTGCAGGCGGCCATCAACGCCGCGCAGAACCTGCTGCCAAGCGGCATGCCCGGCCGGCCGCAGTACCGTAAGGTCAATCCCTCCGACGCCCCCATCATGATCCTGACCCTCACCTCGGATACCTACAGCCAGGGTCAATTGTATGATATCGCCTCCACCGAGCTGGCGCAGAACATCTCGCAGATGGAGGGCGTCGGCGATGTCACGGTGGGCGGGGGTTCGCTGCCGGCGGTGCGGGTGGAGCTAAACCCTCTGGCGCTGTTCAACCAGGGTGTTACCCTTGACCAGGTGCGCGACGCCATTAGCCAGGCCAACGTCCGGCTCCCGCAGGGGGTGGTGGAAGACCGGCAGTCCCGCTGGCAAATCCGCACCAACGATGCCCTGCATACCGCCAAGGAGTATCAGCCGCTTATCGTGCATTACAGCGACAATAGCGCCGTGCGGCTGCAGGATGTGGCCCAGGTGAAAGACTCCGTGCAGGACGTGCGCAACGCCGGCATGGCCGGCGGCAAGCCGGCGATATTGATTGCCATCCAGCGTTCGCCGGATGCCAATATCATCTCGACGGTGAAAACCATCCGCGACTCACTGCCCGCGCTGCGGGCCTCCATTCCCGCCGGTATCGATCTGGCCGTCGCCCAGGACAGATCCCCCACCATCCGCGCGTCCCTGGCGGAAGTGGAACAATCATTGGTAATAGCGGTGGTGCTGGTTGTCCTGGTGGTGCTGCTGTTCCTGCGCTCCTGGCGCGCCACGCTGATACCGGCGCTGGCGGTGCCGGTATCGCTGATCGGGACCTTCGCCGCCATGTACCTGTGCGGTTTCAGCCTGAATAATATTTCGCTGATGGCGCTGACCATCGCCACCGGTTTTGTGGTGGACGACGCCATTGTGGTGATGGAAAATATCACCCGCCACGTGGAAAACGGCATAAAGCCTCTGTCGGCGGCGCTGCTGGGGGTGCGCGAAGTGGGGTTCACCGTCTTGTCCATGAGCCTGTCGCTGATTGCGGTATTTATTCCCCTGTTATTGATGGGCGGCTTACCGGGCCGGCTGTTTCGGGAATTTGCCGTGACCCTGTCCGTGGCCATCGTCATTTCCCTGGCGGTATCGCTGACGCTGACGCCTATGCTGTGCGCCCGGTTATTGCGCAGCCGTCCCCACGCCGCGGCCCGCCGCTACAGTTTCGCCGCTTTGCTGCAAGCCTTGCAGCTGCGCTATGCCCGCTCGCTGCAATGGGTACTGACCCACGCCCGCTGGGTATTGCTGCTGTTTATCGCCACCCTGGCGCTGAATATCTGGCTCTATATCGCCATACCCAAAACCTTTTTGCCGGAGCAGGACACCGGCCGGGTGCTGGGTTTTATCCAGGCCGACCAGAGCATATCGTTCCAGGCCATGCGCGGCAAGCTGCAGGATTTCATGCGCATCGTCCGGGAGGATCCGGCGGTGGACAACGTTACCGGTTATACCGGCGGTTCACGCCCCCACAGCGGCTCGATGTATATTTCACTGAAACCGCTGTCCGAACGCAAGGACAGCGCGCAGCAGATTATCGACCGCCTGCGGCTCAAGCTGGCAAAAGAGCCCGGCGCCAGCCTGTTCCTCATGGCGGTGCAGGACGTCCGTATCGGCGGGCGCCAGGCCAACGCCAGCTATCAATACAGTTTACTGGCCGACAATATCGAGGATTTGCGCGAATGGGAGCCGAAAGTGCGTAAGGCGTTGATGGCGCTGCCGCAGTTGGCGGATATCAGCTCCGACCAGCAGGATAAGGGCTCGGAGCTGGATCTGGTTTACGATCGCGATGTGCTGGCGCGGCTGGGGCTGTCAGTCTCCGATGTGAACAATCTGCTGAACAATGCGTTCGGCCAACGGCAGATCTCCACCATTTATCAACCCCTCAATCAATATAAGGTGGTGATGGAAGTGGCCTCGCCCTATACACAGGACCCTAGTACGCTGGAACATATGTTTTTGAATAACAGCGAAGGCCAGCCGATTCCCCTGTCGTCCTTCGCCCATTGGCAGCCGGCCAATGCGCCGCTGGCGGTGAACCATCAAGGACTGTCCGCCTCGTCCACTATCGCCTTCAATCTGCCGGACGGCGTGGCGCTGTCGGACGCGACGGCGGCCATCGAGCGGACCATGACGCAGTTGGGCGTGCCCCCCAGCGTGCGCGGCGGTTTTTCCGGCACCGCCCAGGCTTACGAGCAGAGCGAGCAAACCCAGCTGCTGCTGATTCTGGCGGCGGTGGCGACGGTCTATATTGTCCTCGGCATTCTGTATGAAAGCTATGTCCACCCGCTGACCATACTGTCGACGCTGCCCTCGGCCGGAATCGGCGCGCTGCTGGCCCTGGAGCTTTTTAACGCGCCGTTCAGTTTAATCGCCCTGATAGGCATTCTGCTGCTGATAGGCATTGTGAAGAAAAACGCCATCATGATGGTGGATTTCGCCCTCACCGCCCAACGGCAAAGCGGCATCAGCGCCCATGACGCCATTTTCCAGGCCTGCCAACTGCGCTTTAGGCCCATCATCATGACCACGCTGGCCGCGCTGTTCGGCGCGCTGCCGCTGGTTCTGAGCCGGGGCGACGGCGCTGAGCTGCGCGAGCCCCTGGGCATTACCATTGTCGGCGGATTAATCGTCAGCCAGCTGATGACGCTGTATACCACCCCCGTCATTTACCTGTTTTTCGATAAATTACGGATCAAGCGCCGTACGGTTCCTCATTTCTCAACCCCCAAAGAAGAGTAACGATCGCATGAGATGGCATCCTTTCCAACACCACGTAGCGACCGCCGATCCCCGCCCTTCCGCGTCGGTACACTGGCAACTTTGGACAGTCGCATTCGGCTTTTTTATGCAGACGCTGGACACCACCATCGTCAATACCGCCCTGCCCTCCATGGCGAAAAGCCTGCATGAAAATCCGCTGCATATGCATTCGGTAATCGTCTCTTATGTGCTGACGGTGGCCATGATGCTGCCGGCCAGCGGCTGGCTGGCGGACCGTTTCGGGGTCAAAAAGGTCTTCTTCAGCGCGATTTTACTGTTTACCCTGGGGTCGCTGCTGTGCGCCCGTTCCTCCACCCTGCATGAACTGGAGATTTCCCGGGTTATCCAGGGTATCGGCGGGGCGATGATGGTGCCGGTGGGGCGTCTGACGGTGATGAAAATCGTGCCCCGATCCCAGTATATGGCGGCGATGGCCTTTGTTACCATGCCCGGGCAGGTCGGCCCGCTGCTGGGACCGGCCCTGGGCGGTTTTCTGGTGGAATATGCCAGCTGGCATTGGATATTTTTGATCAACCTACCGGTGGGTGCCGTCGGCGCGGTGATAACCTGGCTGCTGATGCCCAATTATACCATGCAGACCCGTGGCTTCGATTTTTTCGGGTTTGTGCTGCTGGCGGTGGGCATGGCCACCCTGACCCTGGCCCTGGGAGGAAGCCGGAGTCTGGAGCTCGGCCCGCGGTATATCGCCCTGCTGGCGGTGGTGGGCGTTCTGGCGCTGCTGGGCTACTGGCTGCACGCCAGGCGTAACGAAGATGCCCTGTTCAATCTCAAGCTGTTTGAAACCCCCACCTTCTCTCTGGGTCTGCTGGGCAGCCTGCTGGGGAGAATCGGTAGCGGGATGCTGCCGTTCATGACGCCGCTGTTTTTACAGTTGGGAGTGGGTTTCGCCCCGTTTCACGCGGGGCTGATGATGATTCCCATGGTGATAGGCAGCATGGGCACCAAGCGCATGATCGTGCAGATCGTTAACCGCTTCGGTTACCGTGCCGTGCTGACCGGGGCGACGCTGGCGCTGGCGGCCGTCAACCTGGTTTTCCCGCTGGTGGCGCTGATGGGCTGGATTTATGCCATACCGGTGGTGCTGTTTTTCCAGGGCGTGGTTAACGCCATGCGTTTTACCTCCATGAACACCTTAACGCTGAAAGATTTGCCGGACACCCTGGCCAGCGGCGGCAACAGCTTGTTGTCCATGGTCATGCAGCTGTCCATGAGCCTGGGAGTCACCACCGCGGGGATTCTGCTCGGCCTGTTTGTCGCCTCGCACGCTCCCTCCACCAGCCCCGCCAATATGCACGGGGTGTTTATCGCCACCTACCTCTGTATGGCGGTGGTTATCGCCCTGCCGGCGCTGGTTTTTCTCAGGGTACCGCCGGATACCGTGAAAAATGCCGTACTGACGGAACAGGAAGACAAAAGCTAACGAGGTCATCATGAAATTCGGCGTTACCGCTAAATTGTTCCTTGCTATTTTCGCCACGTGCATGCTGGTGGTGATCACTATGCATTGGGGCGTAAGGCTGAGTTTCGAACGGGGCTTTATCGATTATATCAAACGCACCAATAACCAGCGGATTGCGCTGTTGGACAATGCCTTGACCGAGCAATATCAATTGCACGGCAACTGGGGTTTCCTGCGCAATAATGAGCGGTTCGTCTACCAATTGCTGCGTTCTTTTGAACAAAACCCCGATGAGGGGAGAAATTATCCCCCCCACGGCCTGCGCACCCAAATCTGGGTAGTTGACGGGGAATTGCACAAGCTGGTGGGTCCCGACGGCCCCCTGCCCGACGAAGGACCGCGCCTGCCCATTACCGTCAACGATGAAGTGGTGGGCTGGGTGATGTCGACCCCGGTGGAGCGGCTGACGCGGGAGGCGGATATCAGTTTTGACAAACAGCAGCAGCGCACCAGCTGGCTAATTGTCGCCCTGGCCGGCCTGTTGGCGGCAGCGGTGGCCTGGCTCACCGCCCGCGGTCTGCTGGCGCCCGTCAAACGGCTGGTAAAGGGCACCCACCAGTTGGCCGCCGGCAACTTTTCCGCCCGCGTCATGGCCGATACCCAGGATGAACTGGGGCGATTGGCCAGCGATTTTAATCAGTTGGCGGTATCGCTGGAAAAAAATGACGCCATGCGGCGGGAATTCATGGCCGACATCTCACATGAATTACGCACTCCGCTGGCGATATTGCGCGGCGAACTGGAAGCGCTGCAGGACGGCGTCAGAAAACCTACCGCCGACTCCCTGTCCTCGCTCCAGGGAGAGGTGTTGATCCTGACGAAGCTGGTGGACGATTTGCACCAATTATCACTGTCGGATTCGGGTGCGCTGGCCTACCGCAAAAGCCGGGTCGACGTCATACATCTTCTGCAGATTGCCGTGGCGGCCTGCCGGGAAAGGTTTAGTCTCAAGGGGCTGGATATTTCCCTGTCGCTGCCCGAACAGGCCTTGGTATTCGGCGATCCGGACCGCTTGACCCAACTGTTCCATAACCTGCTGGAAAACAGCCTGCGTTATACCGACCCGCCGGGACGACTGGTTATCAACGGTCTTATCCAGGGTGATTCACTGACCCTGCGCTGGCAAGACAGCGCGCCGGGGGTGGCGGAGTCGCAGCTATCGCAGATTTTCGAACGTTTTTACCGCGCCGAAGGCTCGCGCAATCGCTCCAGCGGCGGATCCGGCCTGGGACTGCCCATTTGCCAAAACATTGTTGAGGCCCACGGCGGCAATCTGAGCGCAGCACATTCAACTTTAGGCGGTCTGCAAATAGCGGTAGTATTACCTCTGGATTCCAGAACGGCCAGGATCTTATGACTGAACATGACGCCCAACCGTTGACCATTTTAATTGTGGAAGATGAGCCCAAACTGGGACAGCTGCTGGTGGATTACCTGCAGGCGGCCGATTTTCATACCCACTGGCTGACCCGCGGCGATAAGGTGGTGGATTATCTGCACCAGTCGCCGCCGGCGCTGATATTGCTGGATCTTATGCTGCCCGGCCGCGACGGCCTCTCCCTGTGCCGCGATATCCGGCATTTTTCCGATGTACCCATTGTCATGATGACCGCAAAAACCGAAGAAATCGATCGGCTGCTGGGGCTTGAGATCGGCGCGGATGATTACATCTGCAAACCCTATAGCCCGCGGGAAGTGGTGGCCCGGGTTAAGGCCATTATCCGCCGCAGCTACCGCCCCCTTGCCGCGTTACCCGTCCCCAGTCCATTGCTGATTGATGAAAACAGGTTCAAAGCCAGCTACCGCGCCATGCCGCTGGACTTGACCCCGGCGGAATTCCGGCTGCTGAAAATCCTGGCCAGCGAACCGGGCAAGGTTTTTTCGCGGGAAACCCTGCTCAACCAGTTGTACGATGATTATCGCGTGGTCACCGACCGCACCATTGACAGCCATATCAAAAACTTGCGCCGCAAGCTTGAAAGCCTGACGGAAGATGTCCCCTTCATACGTGCGGTTTACGGTATGGGATACCGTTGGGAAGCAGAGCCCTGTGAATTAATTTAACCGATTCAGCCACGGTATATTGTCGGACTTCTCCTATACTGATAAGTGAGCGCAAGTGCGTTCAGGCGGTTTAAAAGGAGGCCCGCTATGGCTACCGTGCATTATGAGCTGCAAAAAGTAAGGAACGGACACTATCTTTTCAAACTTAAAGGAAAAAATGGTGAAATCATTCTTGCCAGCGAAACGTTTTGCAGCAAAGCGTCCGCGGAGAATGCCATCACCTTCGCCCGCTATAACGCTCCGGACGAACACAATTACGAGCTTAAAAAGAGCACCGACGAGCACCCCTATTTTATATTACGGGGCAAAAATGAACAGATTCTCGGATTAGGCGGCCCCTACAGCAGCGAATCCGATGCTCGCCTAGGTATCAAAGCGGCCATGGAATGCGCCGCCACGGAAGAGATTATGGATTTGACTCATTGAGGGTATTTTGACGTTATGAGCATAGCTTCGCCGGGGCTCTCCTTGTGACTCCGGCGATATAACCTCCGTCTGCCGTTGTACTCTCTCGCCTCATCAGCGGAAAAACGCCCGGAAAGCTCAAGATCAGGGCGGTCAATGCATTTTTTGCTGATTTTTTCCCCTTCCGGGTCTAAAATCGCGTCCTTCCCACAGGCGCCCGGTCTTTCACCGGGCGCCGGGCAAACTGACTTGACATCAGACGAGATTAGACATGTTTATTCCGGAACTCCTCTCCCCCGCCGGCTCATTGAAAAATATGCGCTACGCCTTTGCCTATGGCGCCGACGCCGTATATGCCGGCCAGCCGCGCTACAGCCTGCGGGTGCGCAATAATGAATTTAACCACGAGAACCTGGCCATCGGCATCGCTGAAGCCCATAGCCTGGGGAAACAATTTTACGTTGTGGTAAATATCGCGCCCCATAACGCCAAACTGAAGACCTTTATCCGCGATCTGCAGCCGGTGGTGGCGATGGGCCCCGATGCGCTGATCATGTCCGATCCCGGCCTTATCATGATGGTGCGCCAGGCTTTTCCGGCAATGCCTATCCACCTGTCGGTGCAGGCTAACGCAGTAAACTGGGCAACGGTGAAATTCTGGCGGCAGGCCGGTTTAACGCGGGTGATCCTGTCTCGTGAACTGTCATTGGAAGAGATTGCCGAAATACGCCGGGAAGTGCCGGATATCGAACTGGAAGTGTTTGTCCACGGCGCGCTGTGCATGGCTTATTCCGGCCGCTGCCTGCTGTCCGGTTATATCAATAAACGGGATCCGAACCAGGGCGCCTGCACCAACGCCTGCCGCTGGGAATATAACGTCCGGGAAGGCAAAGAAGATGATATCGGCAATATTGTCCATCAATATGAGCCCATTCCGGTCACCGCCGTCGAGCCTACCCTTGGCATCGGAGCTCCCACCGACAAGGTCTTCATGCTGGAAGAAAAGCAGCGTCCCGGGGAATACATGACCGCCTTCGAGGATGAGCACGGAACCTACATCATGAACTCGAAAGATCTGCGGGCCATCGCCCATGTGGAACGGCTGACGGCGATGGGGGTGCATTCGCTGAAGATCGAGGGCCGCACCAAATCCTTCTATTATTGCGCCCGGACCGCCCAGGTCTATCGCCGGGCGATTGATGATGCGGCCGCCGGCAAACCCTTTGACCCGACACTGCTGCGCACCCTTGAAGGCCTGGCGCATCGCGGCTACACCGAAGGTTTTCTTCGCCGCCATGTCCATGAGGACCAGCAAAATTACGATTACGGTTATTCGGTATCCGACACTCAGCAGTTCGTGGGAGAATTTACCGGCCACCGCCGCGACGGCCTGGCGGAAGTGGCGGTGAAAAATAAATTCTCCCTGGGGGACAGCGTCGAATTGATGACCCCCCAGGGCAATATCACGTTTACCCTCGAACAGATTACCGATATTAAAGGAAACGCCGCCCAGGTCGCTCCCGGCAACGGCCATACCGTCTTTTTACCGGTGCCTGAAGCGCTGGATATCCGTTTCGCATTACTGCTGAGGAACCTGGACGGCACCACCACCCGCGATCCGCACGGTAAATCCGCTGCCCTGCCGCTTAAGGATCGTGAAATATCCGGAAGTTAGAATTGTGTCACAATACGCCTAGCCGGCAACGCGTATGATGCGCTTGCTGAAACCAAACGGATAATAACGACCCAGCTACACCAGGAACCACCTCTTTCGCCAGCTCATCCTCCCTTGAGCTGGCTTTTTATTTTGCATTGCCGTTCCTTTACGGTTTTGACCCGCCCGCGGCAAAACGCGTTTTGTTCCTCGACTTTCCCGACGCCGACGTTAGTATCTAAACTAGATAAAGGCACTACGCCCGCCGTTGAACATCGTGCCGGGCGGGGACCACATCTCTCCCGCCCTAAGATCAACAGACAGGATTAATGGAATCAGCCATGCCACCCGTACCCGCTTCATTGATTATTTTAAACGGCAAGAGCGCTGGCAACGAAGAGCTCCGGCAAGCCGTGCAGCAGCAGCGGCACGACGGCTATCCGCTGTATGTCCGCGTAACCTGGGAACACGGCGATGTGCATCGTTATGTGGAAGAAGCCGTCAAGCTGGGAGTGCAAACGGTGATTGCCGGCGGCGGCGACGGCACTATCAATGAAGTGGCGTGCGCGCTGGCGTTGTTGCCGGCGAAAGGCCGCCCAAGCCTCGGCATCCTGCCGCTGGGCACCGCCAACGACTTTGCCCAAAGCTGCGCCATCCCGGCGGAGCTGGATAAAGCGCTGGCGCTGGCCGTGCTGGGCAAAGCGACGGATATCGATCTCGCCCAGGTCAATCAGGATCGTTTTTTCATCAATATGGCCACCGGCGGCTTCGGTACCCGTATCACCAGCGAAACACCGGCGAAATTAAAATCGGTGCTGGGGGGCGCATCCTATTTCATCCACGGTTTGCTGCGCATGGACACCTTGAAAGCCGATAGCTGCGAAATCCGCGGGCCCGGCTTCAGCTGGACCGGCGACGCCCTGGTGATCGGTATCGGTAACGGCCGGCAGGCCGGCGGCGGCCAGGTATTATGTCCGGGAGCGCTTATCAATGACGGTAAGCTGCAGTTGCGTATCTTCGCCGTGGAAGAGTGGTTGCCTATATTGCTCAATAGCCTCTCCACCGACACCGAGAATCCGCATATCGTTTCCGCCACTCTGCCCTGGCTGGAGATAATCGCGCCCCATGAGGTCACCTTCAATCTGGACGGTGAACCGCTGAGAGGAAAAAAATTCCGGATTAAAGTGCTGCCGGCGGCGCTCTCATGCCGTTTGCCGCCGCAATGCCCGTTGTTGGCATAAAGATTTTGATCTTACGCACAATATTGGCCGTCAAAGGCGCTTGGGTAAAGAATTTGTATAACAACTTAAGGTAATCTATACGCAATAGATTTCGAGTTGCAGCTGTGCTGGCTGCAACTTGAAAGATGAAGGTTATATGGCATATCGCTGATCCAGGAAATTATAATGCAAGCTTTTTCACCCGACCTACCCATGCCAGAAAGCCTTTATTACAGCGCCAAAGAGACACATCCCCTGTCGACGTTAGACGAAAAGAACATTTGCTCCATGGTGGATGACCTGAAACTCACCGACAGCGATAAAGAACATTACGTCACCGGATGGATGGGTGAAGACAGCGTGGTGGTGATTCACAATTATCGCGAAAAGCGCGGTACCTCCAACGGCTTCGTGCTGTCCAAGGAGAATCAATACCGTCTTAGCGTGCAGTCCATCGCCTTTCGCATCCCCAAAATCTTTCTCTGGTTATCGCTGCGCCGCAAGCCGCGCAATGCCACCTTGATTACCTATGACACCATCGGTGAGCTGCGCAGTCCCATCGTCCAATACCGCAACCTGTTCGACAAGTCGTTGAAACTTAAATTGGAACAGGATTGGCAGGCGCTGAACGACTATATCGGCTTAGCCTGCTGGCAATTGGAAAACGGCTGCCCGCTGTGGAAACAGCTGGAACAGGCCATTACTCCTGCGGCATTGACCGCATGGGTCAACGCACCGGTTTTCGAAGAGAAGCGCCTGCAAAAGGACGGACCGTTCGAGGGCTTTTGGTCCGGCAACGTTTTTATCGCCCGTTCCAAACCCCCCTATCCATCATTGCAGTTATTATGGCGCGATGAAGACAACCGCCTGCAGCCGGGATATATCTTTACCGCGGTACCGGATAAAAAGCAGGACAAACTCGTACCTTCGCTGCGCATTCGTCCCCACCGCGCCGAGAAACACTATCCGCTTAACGTCTTCGACGCCCGCCATCTGCAATATGCCCGCTCGCTGCTGAGCTACGCCGAAGGTGTGTTAACCGGCATGTCACCACCACTGGTGGAAATGATGAACGGGTCCAATCCCCTGCCCGACCTCTAAATCATCGGCATGCAGCAACGCCTGCTGCAAATAGGCTTTCGCCGCCCGCAGGGTTTGCTCCCAGTCGTCATATTGCGGGCGCAACGCCGCCAACGCGGCGGACAGCGTACAGCCGGTGCCGTGGGTATGGCGGGTATTGACCCGCAGGGCATCGAACCGCAGCTCCCCGTCGGCGGTAATCAGCCAATCGGGGCTGGATTCTCCATGCAGATGGCCGCCTTTCATCACCACCGCCCGGCAACCCAACGCCAGCAGCGCCCGGCCCTGCTCACGCATGCCGCTTTCATCGTCTGCCGGCGGGCAGTTCAATAATGCCGCCGCCTCCGGCAGGTTGGGGGTGATGATGGATGCCAGCGGCAACAGTTCATCCCTTAGCGCCGACACCGCATCCGGCGCCAGCAGGAAATCACCGCTTTTTGCCACCATAACCGTGTCCAGCACCACGAAGGGGATGGGATATTGCCGGAGTTTTTCCGCCACTACCCGGACGATATCCCCCTGCCCCAGCATGCCGATTTTGGCGCTGTCGATACGCACATCGCTGAGCACCGAGTCCAGCTGTTCACCTACAAACTCAGGAGTGATGGGATAAATGGATTGCACGCCGCGGGTATTTTGCGCCACCAGGGCGGTAATTACCGTGGTGCCGTAAGCGCCGAGGGCCGAAAAGGTTTTCATATCGGCCTGGATGCCGGCCCCGCCGCTGGGATCGGTACCGGCGATGGTCAAGAGATTCCGGATGCGGCTCATTGCAGCTGCTCTCCCTGGAGAGTATAGAGTCTATCAAGGAAATCCACGGCAAAACTGCCGGGCCCCTTGACGTCAGCCGCGGTGAGCCGGCCGGCGCGGGCCATGACTTTGCAGGCGGCGGCCACGTGCGACAAACGATCCCCCGGCAGCGCGCAAAAGGCCGCCACCACCGCCGATAACGCGCAGCCGGTCCCCGTCACCCGGGTCATCAGCGGATGGCCGTCATTGATGGACCATATCCGCTCCCCGTCGGTGACAAAATCCACCCGTCCCGTTACCGCCACCAGCGTGTGATGGTCCGTGGCCAGCTTCCGGGCGGCGGACAGGGCCAGGCTGGAATCATCGGCACTGTCCACGCCGCGTCCCAGAGCGCTCTCGCCGGCCAAGGCCAGGATCTCGGAGGCATTGCCGCGGATGGCGGCCGGGCGCAGCGGCAGGAGACTATGGGCGAACCCGGTTCGATAGGCAAGAGGTCCCGCCGCCACCGGATCGAGTACCCACGGAGTGCCGGCCTCGTTAGCGGCCTGGACGGCGGCCAGCATGGCCTCCGCCTGGCGGCGGCGCAGCGTGCCGATATTCACCAGCAGGGCATCGGCCATGGCGCTGAATTGCGCCGCCTCTTCCGGATCGACCACCATTGCCGGCGCGGCGCCGAGCGCCAGCAGGGTATTGGCGGTAAAAGCCTGCACCACGTCATTGGTCAAGCAATGCACCAGCGGCGCATGCTGCCGAAGCAAATCAAGGGAGGCGGCCGCGGTCAGGCCGGGAAATTCCATAGGTTGTACAGTCATATTGCTCCCAGCCGGCGTTAAAGAAGACGGGATCCGGAGGAAGGGACGCCGTGACTTCCCTACGCTGGCATTATCCAGATCAGGTTATGCGGGTTAAATCTCAGTCCGCTGCGTAACAACGGACACCCCGAGTCAAGTCTGTTGATTATCCGGGTGCGGGAAGAAAAGATCAACGATCGCAGGGGACTTCTTGCAAGCCATGCCGCAACAGCATCCGGCCGATGCACCCATCGCCGGAGCGGGGCGAGGAAACTGCGCCGGTGGGGGTCAGCAGCCAGACGGGGCGATTATCAAGCCAGGCCGGCTGAACCAGCCCCGACTCGGCCAAGGCCTCGAGACGGCCCAAGAGCCAGGGATCGTTATCCACCGGCAGGGAGATTGGCCAGGCCGGATTGCCAAGGCACTCATGGGAAACGTTATTCAAAATGCGTTGCAGCACCTCTTTATCAACAACATTGGAGGCGAAGGCCATCAATGGGAATAAAAAAAGCAGATAAGGGGCAATAATTTTACACATGTAATATAATCAATCCTATTTGCTTCCTGCTATATTTTCAATGTCTACTACCGACACTGTCTACAACTTCGCGGCGCCGGTATCCCGTCCGATTAGATTAAAAGAGAGGGTATAAACGCAGCTACAATCAACATCAGGTTTTAGCTTTCCGAGGTGAAACCCTGAGAAAATGAATGTAATTAGTACATCAATATATGGATCTGGTTTAATAAAACAGAACACACAAGACCAGCGAAGATAATTTTATCCAACCTTATCGTTCATAAAGCATTAACTGAAAAGCTTGAGCTCCATGGCACGGCTAATGGCATGTTTAGCATTGACAACGCCAAGCTTATCAATAATATTTCTTATGTGAAATTTTACCGTTCCTTCTCTGATGGTAAGAATAGTGGCCACCTCGCCATAGGTTTTACCCGCGCTGGCCCAGAATAATACTTCTTTTTCCCTGGGCGATAGCAGCGCATGGGTGGGTGGGCCGCTGTAAGGCTGCATAGCGCGCGTTTCGGCGCGCATAAAATTGATCACTTTTTCATGAGTGGTAATCAACAGCATCTGGAATTTTTCCTTATTTTGCTCGATGATACGATAAAAATCCGAGCTGCCGGTGCGATTGGTGAGGCTCAGCGTCGCCAGGTTGTCGTCGCCGTCATGCAACGTGAAGGTATAACCGCTGTTCAGACGATAAAATTTCGACAGATTGAAAAACTGTGCTGATGGATTATCGCCAGATTGTCAGGCCAAATAAATGGCGAAAATTTCCGACATGCGATGATCATGACCGGATCAATTTTTGATAGCCATGGTTTTATATTGATTAATCCAGCCCGCCGGATAATCGGATATTATAGAGGCAGGAAAACTGTGTGATTTGTTCATCATTAAGTAAGCAAAACAAAAACATGAGTATTCTTGAAAATCTGGATAAGATAGAGCTTAAGTTCTTTTTCATGGCTGTGATAAAAACATCTTGGCTGTTTTCAACTGATTTTTCCATAATCTATGCCTGCAATATTAACTAATACTCATCATTTAATATTCCCGCCAGGTAATTAATGACTGGCTGAAAGGTTAATTTCAAGAGGATTTTCGATAATATAAGAGGCCAGGTATTGATGCAACTACTAATAGAACAAGGGATATCCTTATCTGTTAGGAAAATTGACCCACTGATACCTTAATGCCGTCGCCGCCGCCCGGCGGTCCGTTTTAACCGGCCGAAACCGCGGATTCGGTCCGGAAGGGCCACAACCATCAAAGTATTGACAAATTGTCTGATATAATTAAGCACCGAGTGCTTTCCCTAGAATCCATCCACTGCACCGGGTAGTTGCAGTAAGGAGAAGCTGTGCTTGTCAGGACTTATCGAGAATCGGACCGACCCTTTTTACGCACCCTGTACCTCTCTTCCCGCAAAAAATGCTGGACCTGGCTGGACGGCAGACAGTGGCATCTGGAGGATTTCGACGGTGCGACCTTTGGCGAAAAGATTTTGGTGGCCGAAGAGCAAAATCACCTTGTCGGCTTTGCCTCCCTTTGGCTGCCGGACAGCTTTTTGCACAATCTATTTGTTGATCCTGCCTGGCAGCGGCAGGGGGTGGCCACCGCGCTGCTGGAAGCCTGCTATCCGCTGTGCGGCGATAAGATGGCCCTGAAGTGCCTGACCAAAAATCGCCGAGCCCTGGCGTTTTACCAGCGTCACGGCTGGAAGATCATCTCATCGGGCATCGCAGAACACGGGGAATATTTCCTCATGCACCGCGCCATAGAGCAACACAAATTATTCTTTCGCTAAACAAAAGGGTAATTATTCAATATGTGCTCTATACCGCTTTGCGAAGCCGGGCAGCCAGTCCTTTAAGAAAGTAACGCAGGACCTGATCGCCGCATACCCGATAATTTTTATGCCCCGGAGACCGCAGCATGGCGGTCACCTCCGGCAGGGAGAGGCGAAAGTCCTGGGACTGGAGAATGTCCTGCAGGTCGTTGGTTTTCAGTGAAAAGGCAACACGCAGCTTTTTCAGGATAATATTATTGGTGATTTTTCGTTCAATTTTAGCTTCCGGCATCGATTCATCCCGGCCGCGTTTATGAATCACCAGGCCATGAAGAAAACAGCCCATCACCATGTCCGGACAGGGCGCATAGCCCTCTTCCTCTTCTTTTTTAACGAAGCCGGCCATCTGTTGCGGCGTAATGACGCACTCCGCTAACGCCAATATGCCCAGGAGCTGTTCATTATGCAGATTCAGCATATAGCGTACGCTGCGCAGCACATCGTTATTCATCATGACCCCGGTCCCTTATCGCGCAATTATCTTTATGGCCGGACAGTATAATGATATCCGGCGTTAAACATAGGGCTGATGAATACAACCGCCCGGCTTTTTATCCCGGGCGGTCATTCTCGTCCTCAAAACCAGTGTTCATGTTCCAGCCTGGCTTATGAGAAACCTACCACGCTATGGGGAACATACGGCGCCTCGAGCCGGGCTATCTCTTCGGCGCTCAATACCAGATCCAGGGCGGCGATGGCGTCGTCAAGATGACCCGGCTTGGAGGCTCCGACAATGGGAGCGGACACCGCTGATTTAGCCAGTACCCAGGCAAGGGCTACCTGCGCGCGGGGGACGTGGCGTTCCTCCGCCACCGCCGCCACCGCTTCGACGACCCGGCGATCGGCATCGGCGGTATGTTCATAAAGCGTCTTGCCGAACTTGTCGGTCTCGGATCGCTTAGTACTGTCATCCCATGGCCTCGTCAGCCGGCCGCGCGCCAGGGGGCTCCACGGGATCACGCCAATGCCCTTGGCCTCGCACAGCGGGAGCATTTCGCGTTCTTCCTCGCGATAGAGCAAATTGACATAGTTCTGCATCGTGGAGAACTTCGTCCAGCCATGGGCTTCGGCGACATGGAGCATGGTGGCGAATTGCCAGGCATACATGGAGGAAGCGCCGATATAACGGGCCTTGCCTGCTTTTACGACATCATGAAGCGCTTCCAGCGTCTCTTCGATGGGCACGCTGTAGTCGAAGCGATGAATCTGATAAAGATCGACATAATCGGTACCAAGCCGGCGCAGTGAATTGTCGATTTCCTGCATGATGGCCTTGCGGCTGAGACCCGCGCCGTTCGGTCCCGGATGCATGCGGCCGTGCACTTTGGTGGCAATCACTATCTCTTCGCGGCGCGCGAACTCTTTAAGCAGCCGGCCGACGATTTCCTCGGAAGTGCCGTCGGAATAAACGTTGGCAGTGTCGAAGAAGTTAATGCCCGCTTCCACCGCGCGGCGAATAAGCGGACGGCTCTTTTCCTCATCCAGCGTCCATTCGTGACCGCCACGGTCAGGCACGCCGTAGGTCATGCAGCCAAGACACAGCCGCGACACGTCGAGGCCGGTTCGGCCGAGTTTTATGTAATCCATGGTCTTCTCCTGAGAGCGTTGAATAATCCTGCCGGGTCGGCACCGGGCGCCCACCCAACAGAACCGGCCACACGGCCTTAACTGCGAGAACTGTAGGATAGTCCCTTCCGTTATGAATAATAATCCGCTATTTTTGAGAAACATATTCTCTGTGAATGGAATAATGGATGGACAAGCTCGAGGCGATGGCGATTTTCGTCGAAGTGGTGGATCGCGGAACGCTGTCCGCGGCGGCCCGTTACCTGCACATTCCGCTGCCGACCCTGAGCCGAAAACTGGGGGAGCTGGAGAATCACCTGGGAACGCGCCTGCTGGTTCGCACTACCCGACGCCTTGAGCTCACCGATGCCGGCGCCGACTACCTTCAGGCCGCCAAGCGCATACTTGAGCAGGTGAACGAGGCCGATCGCGGCGCCGTCGGCGAGTACGTCACCCCCAAGGGCGAGCTGTTGATCACGGCGCCGCTGACCTTCGGCCGTCTGCACGTGCTGCCCATCATCAACGCATTCCTGGCGCAGTATCCTGACGTGAACGTGCGCCTTGCCCTGTCGGACGCCCGGCTGGAACTTATCAGCGAACATATCGACGTGGCGGTACGCATAGGTCCGCCGGGGAATGGCAACCTCTCTTCAACGCGCATCGGCGAGCTGCGCTGGATGGTGGTGGCCAGCCCGGATTTTCTCAAGAAGCACGGCGCGCCCAAGACCCCGGCGGACCTGGCGGCGCGCCCTTGCGTGGGAGTGGATCACGTCAATTTGTCCACCCATTGGCGGTTTCGATCCCCCGCCTCCGGCGCAGTTGTCAACACCCCCATCCGTGCCCGCCTGTCGCCCACCTCGGCGGAAGCCGCGGTGGATGCCGCCATCGCCGGCGTCGGATTGACACAGGTGCTTCATTACCAGGCCGCCGACGGCCTGGCGGCCGGTAAGCTTTGCGTGGTGCTGGCGGAGTATGAGGCCGAACCGATGCCGCTGTGGCTGGTTTATACCGGACAATCGCGCCTGCCGCTGAAGGTGCGCAGCTTTCTCGATTTCGCCACGCCCAGGCTCAAGGAGACCATCCGGTTTACCGGCCGCTAGCGTTGGCCGGCAAGCTTATCCTGGGTTTTGGTCTCAAAATCGGCGGCGTCATGACGTTCGTGCAGTTGGCTTGACGGCTCGCCAAAGACTCGATTGACCATCCGCCCGCGCTGCACGGCCGGCCGTTGTCCGATGGTGTCGGCCCAGCGCTGGAGATGCTTATAGTCCTGAACGGCCAGAAATTCCGCCGCGTCGTATATCCAGCCCTTCACCAGGCCGCCATACCACGGCCAAATAGCCATATCGGCGATGGTATATTCACTGCCCGCAATATACTCATTGTCCGCCAGCCGCTTGTCGAGCACGTCGAGCTGGCGTTTTGCTTCCATCGCGAACCGGTCGATGGCATAGGCAATCTTGGTGGGGGCGTAGGCATAAAAATGGCCGAAGCCTCCGCCTATATAGGGCGCGCTTCCCATTTGCCAGAACAGCCATGACAGGCATTCGGTGCGCGCGCCGATCTCTTTTGGCAGAAATGCGCCGAACTTTTCGGCCAGGTATAACAGTATCGAGCCGGACTCGAATACCCTGATTGGCTCGGGGCCGCTGCGATCCATCAGAGCCGGGATCTTGGAGTTCGGATTTACCGCCACGAAGCCGCTGCCGAACTGGTCGCCGTCGCCGATCCTGATAAGCCAGGCGTCATATTCCGCGCCGCTGTGGCCAAGAGCCAGCAGTTCCTCCAGCATCACCGTCACCTTCACGCCGTTCGGTGTCGCCAGCGAATAGAGCTGAAGGGGATGGCGTCCCACCGGCAGCTCTTTGTCGTGGGTCGGCCCGGAAACCGGGCGGTTGATATTCGCAAAGCGGCCGTTGCTATCCTTGTTCCAGGTCCATACCTTCGGCGGCACGTAATCGGATTGATTGCTCATGCTCAATGCTCCTTTCGCTTTAGTTTTGGGAGATCGTGGTAAAAGTCATCATACCGTTCCTTGATCCGCGGCGATAGAAAAACAAAATGTCGATATATTAACCTGATGCCGGCATAGCGCCATGGCACTAAAGAGACGGACGACGGGCGTGGCCCGTTTCATCATAGGCTCAGGCGGTAAAACCACCGTTTACGTCCACAACCGAGCCGGTAATATACCCGGCGTCGGGTCCGGCGATGAAAGCGATCACCGCGGCTACCTCCTCCACGGTCGCAATGCGCCCAATGGCGTGAGTGTCCATAAACGAAGCAGGAAGATTGCCCGCCGAACCGGCCGCCATATCCGTGGCCATGACGCCGGGCTGGACAACATTGACGGTAATGTTGCGCCGGCCTAGGTCACGCGCGGCGCCCTTGGTATAACCCACAATGGCGGCCTTGCTCGCCGCGTAGTCGGCCGTCCCGGAGAATCCGACCCGGGTGCCCAGCCCGGAGCCGACCGAAATAATTCGGCCGCCGTCGGTGAGCACCGGCGCCGCGGCTCGAATGGTCGCCACCACCCCCGACACGTTAACCCTCCATTGCCGGTCAAGGGCCGCATTGTCTATCTGCGGATCGTCGATACGTTTGCCCTGGATGGCGAGGGCCGCGTTGTTCACCAGAATATCAAGCCGGCCGAAGCTGGACATCACTTCCTCAACAAGAGACCCGGCCGAGGTCAGATCACCCTGATCGCTCCTTAAGGCCAGCGCCCGTACGCCCTTTGTCTCAAGGGCGGCCACCACCGCGTCAGCCTTCTGCGCCGATGCCACATAGGTGATAATCACGTCCGCCCCCTGCTCGGCCAATTCCGCCGCTATCGCCGCCCCCAGGCCACGGGAACCCCCGGTAACCAAGGCAACCTTTCCTGTCAAACGCTTGCTCATTATCGACTCCTTAACCCATGGGAAGATGTATGGAATAATCTGTTACGCCCCCCTACCAGGGCAGCCGTTCCTCTAGGTAAAAGAAGCCCCCGGTGGGCCCCTCTTCCCCTAAGGTGGCATAACGGATCGCGGTGCGGGCGCCGTCTTCGAGACTCAGTTCGGCATGCTCGCTGCCCATCGCGGTGCGTACCCAGCCGGGATGAATGGCATTGATTTTGATGGGGCCGCCGCGAAGCTCTTCGGCCAGCAGGATGGTAAAAGCGTTCAGCGCCGCTTTGGATGTGTCGTAGGCCAGCGCCTTGATGGGGTAGACCGGAGAGGCGGGATCGGACAGATGCGCCAGAGAGCCGCGGATGCTTGATACATTAACAATGCGTCCGGCCGGTGAACGCCGCAGCAGCGGCAGCAAGCGCTGCGTCAGCAATAGCGGCGCGAAAAAATTGGCTTCGAACGTGCCGCGGATATCCTTCTCCAACGCCTGGCTTGGCGGCCTGTCTGGCGGCGTGGCGGCATTCGCGCTGTCCAGCCAGACGCCGGCGTTGTTGATAAGAATATCCAGCACGCCGTGCCTGCCGGACAGGTACGCATCGGCGGCTTCCCGATCCCTCTTCAATGTCACGTCAAGCCGCAGGGCCATGGCTTGATACCCTTGCTTTCGCAGCTCCTTGGCGGCGGCCTCCGCCTTTGTTTCGTCGCGGGCGGCGACAATGACCTGCGCGCCGAGTACCGCCAACTGCCGGCAAATCTCCAGACCGACCCCGCGCGCCCCGCCGGTCACCAAGGCAACTTTGCCGGTGAGGGTTCGTTTCACTTCTGCTGTCTTGTCACCCATGACGGCGCTCCTTTTCGAGTTTGATGGATTCATTAAAGCAGTTGTCACCGACCCGCGAAGTGATTCCCGAGCGGCTATAACCGGCCTTATCATGGTCTAAGGTTTAATTTAAGAATGATCGTTACTGTAATGAACGGTATTGTATTGAGTTCCCTGCGTCAAGGGTTTTATACTGAGCGTTACCGAATTTCAGAATCCACCAGGATGTGCTATGGGCCGTCACAGAGAGTTTGATGCGGAAGAGGCGCTGGAAGCGGCCTTATCCGTCTTTTGGCAAAAGGGATATGAGGGAACCTCGTTCGAGGACCTGACGCAGGCCACGGGCGTCGCCCGTCCCGGCCTCTATGCAGCCTTTGGCAACAAAGAGGCATTATTTTTTCAGGCGCTGGATCTTTACGATAAAAGATATTTGGGTTTTATGGCCCAAGCGCTTGATGAGCCGACGTCCTATAAGGTCGTGGAACGCATCTTGCGCGGCTGCGCCGTCCTGCATACCCTGTCCCCCAGCCACCCCGGCTGCCTGGGATTGAACGGCGCCCTGGCATGTTCCGACGGGGCGGAGTCCGTCAGGCAAGAGCTTATCAGGCGCCGCGCCGCTTCACAGCTTGCGCTTTGCCGCCGGTTGGAGCGGGCGCAACGGGAAGGAGATCTCTTGCCGTCGGCTGGCTGCGACACCCTGGCCGAGTACGTGATGACCGTGTCGCAAGGCATGGCGGTGCAGGCCAAAGCCGGGGTATCCCGGCAATCGCTGGAAAAACTTGCCGAGCATGTGTTGAGCACCTGGCCCGCGTCGCCCAGCAGGTAAAGGAGGACGGGCGGGGTAATTCCCCCGCACTCCGGCACTCCGGCACTCCGGCACTCCGGCACTCCGGCACTCCGGGACCAGATTCGCACATTCCCATGAGATCAAAACTCAGGTTTTATCCCTTGCCACCTTCTCATAGCCAAGCCGGCCGATAAAAGGCAAACGCAGCGCCGGGGACATCACATCAACGCCCATATTAAATCCCAAAATATTGACCTCGACCCCCTCTTCCACCCCCAGCGTCAATCCCAGCACGCCCAGTAACGACACCTGCACGCCCCGGCCTGACGGGGATAATCCAATGGGATGCAGCAACGTCCGATAATCCTTGCCGATGGCGTTGGCCGGCAGATCCAGCCCCAGTTCAGGCACTTCTCTGCCGATATGGGCCATAAAGGTATTGCTGTTGGGGCCGGGCCAGGCATGGTAGGTATGCGGATAGGGATAGCTGCCGATGGCGGCCTCAATACGCGGGATCATGGCTTCGGCGCGGGGCCCGCGATGATCCACCAACAGCTTGGGCCGGGAGCCGTACCAGTATCCGTCGGGGAGGGCGAAGTCACGGCGAACCACGTCATCACTGCCCCAACTGATGACATCATACCGGCTGAAGCGGGTTTCCCCCGCTTTTTTAAAGATGATCCAGGGATGAACCGCTACCAGGCCTCGCCATCCATAGGTGGGCGCGGCATAGATCTGCACTATCGCCAAATCGCGCAACTGCGCCGGATTCGGCGCAATGCCGGCGGAATCGCGCCGGGCCGTCCACCAATGCTGACCGGTAAATACCTCCCCGCCCTGCTTTGCCTTGGACCAGCTTTGCCCGAATGATAAAACCATGACGCAGATAAAACCGATAAAGAACGCTTTCAGGTAGGTCATATAAGCTTAGCCTGCTGGTTTACAATGGATTGACGGATATCCAGCAGCGTAATCCCCCCGGCAGACTTTGCTGTAGAGACTTTACAAAAGTAGACTCTCACGAAACCGCCGGCGACCCTGCTTTCACATCTGGGTCCGCTGTGAAGCAGGATAGCACCGGGCCGGATTTAGCGAGACAACGCGGTCTGCTTGGCAATGTCGTTAAAGATCTGCCACGCCGCCCGGGCTCGCTCGGTATTCGGATAGTTGCGGTTGGCAAGCATGACGATGCCGATTTTTTTCTCCGGAATAAACGCCACATAGGCGCCAAAGCCACCGGTAGCGCCGGTTTTATTGAGCAAAACGGCTTGCTGCGGGGTCTTGGGAGGGGTGATGGCTTTAACCGGATTGACTTTATAAGTCATGTCATTCGAGTTGCCCGCCATCACCGCGCTGAGCGCCACCGGCCAGGAATATTGTTCCCAGAGCATGTCCTGGGTGTAGAGCGCCGTGGAGAAATAACCCCGGTGTGTTTCAATAACGGCTTTCTGCACATCCGATCCCTCCCCCGCCTGCTTCATATTGGCTTCCACAAACCGAATCATATCAGCGGAGGTGGATTTAACGCCATAGGCTTCATCGCTCAATATGCCGGCACTGACGCGTACCGGCTCATCCTTGTTATCCCGTTCATCCCGCTTATATCCCCACGCATAGTTTTTCATCTCTTCATCAGGCACATTGATCCAGGTATGGTTCATGCCCAGCTCCGGCAGGATAACCTTCTGCAGCAAATTGGCATAGCTATCCCCCATTGTCCTGGCGGCGATAAGCCCCAGTGTGCCGATGCTGATATTGGAGTACGAACGCCCCTGGCCGGCCTTTTCCCGGGGATGCCACGCGCGCAGGTAGTCCATCAGTTTCGCCTCGGTGTTCACCTGGTCCGGAGCCTGCAGCGGCATTCCACCCGTGGTATGGGTAGCCAGATTGATAAGGGACAACTCGCCGAAAGAGGTATCCTTCAAAGAAGGCAGGTAATGACTGACTTTTTCCACCAGGGATAATTTTTTTTGCGCATCGGCATAGGCGGCCAGCGTCACGTTTAAGGTTTTGCTCACCGAACCCAGTTCAAACAATGTATCGGCCGTGACTTCCCTCTGAGGGGTTATAGAAGCCAGCCCGTAGTTATAAAAATACTGCCGGCCGTCAACCGTTAAAGCAACAGCCATCCCGGGGATATTATGCGCCTTTATTAAGGGAAGGATTGAACGGTCCACCTCGGCGCGATAAGCATCCGGCCCTTGGGTAGCAGCACACTGGGCGCCTGTTGCCGCGAGCAGCATGGATAGGGCAGCCAAGGGGACTGCCATTGTTTTATTCATAAATTTCTCAAAATTTTGTAAAAAAGATCGCTATTAATGGATTAGTAATAACCATCTTGGATTTTGGTTTCCAAAGAGAGATAGAGTTAACTACAATGGCGGTCGAGTCAAAATATTTTTTCTATGGGTTATGAATAAACATTCTGAAAATGATTATTTTGTAATTAATAAACTCAATAGAATATATGATAAGCATATATAATATAATTTCATCAACTAAAAAGCATCGTTACGTGAGGCGTGGCGGCTAATCTTTACCGATCGCTAAACACTCCAGTCTGATAACGGATAATTACTTTTTTAATTTCACAACGCCAAGTAAACCGCTCTTAACTTCCTCCCCATTTCAGAGGGAATTATCATGAGAAATATTGTTTATAGATTTTTATCGAGCTAACCTTTAACGGAAGTTCAAGAAGGCTAGAGTAAGTTTTGGTGATAGCAATGGAGGGCGAAATGAACATTAACCTTTCTACATTATTGAAAGCCATCATAGGTGGCGCTGGATTTGCCCTTTCCGGTGGACTTTCCTTGGCTGATCCCAACGCTTACTGCAACGGCGACTATCACAGATATCTTTGCTGCCCTTGGCGGCACAACCGTAAGTGCTTTGGCCGTAAAGGGAACAGTAAGCTAAAGTGCGGGAACAGCGTCAGCCAAGTTGGCTTTACGCAGTGAATTACGGGCCCCTTTCCTATTCCATGTTCTCCCGGTAACGAAAGCAAGCGGGATCGTGGTCGTTGACGATGCCCACCGCCTGCATCCAGGCATAGACAATCGTCGGCCCGACGAATTTGAAGCCCCTCCGCTTTAAATCCTTTGAAATCCTGGCGGACAGCTCCGTTTCCGTGGCAAAGCCCTTGCCCATCAGCGGCACGCCGTTGGTGTAAGACCAGCAATATTCCGCGAAGTCCTCGCCGTTTGCCTGCATCTCATTGAAGATCTGCGCGCCGCGAATCGTCGCCTGGATCTTTGCACGGGCCCGCACGATCCCCGAATTGCCCAGCAGGCGCTCGATGTCGTCGGCGCCATAAACCGCCACAGCCCGAGGATCAAAACCGTCAAAGGCCAGGCGGAAAGCGTCCCGCTTGCGCAGAATGATGTCCCATGACAGACCGGCCTGGAACCCCTCCAGCATCAGCGTCTCCCACAGCCTGCGCGGATCGCGTTCCGGGATGCCCCATTCCGTATCGTGATAATGCCGCATCAACGGGCCTGAATCAGCCCAGCTGCAGCGATGCTGTTTTTCCGACATCCGCGTCCTCCTGGATGATTACATTTCGTTGACTGCCGTGCTTTAATCATCATGCTATGGCGTTAACGTCCTGAGGCCGCAAGAGACGTGCCGATGTGGCGGGAACGCCCTGCCAATGAGCCGAATAGCGCCATAAGGACGGAAAGAACAACACCGATGGCCAGCGGAATATGCCAGTTTCCGGTAATATCGTGAGCCTTACCGGCAAGCGTTGGCCCGCAGGCCGCCAAGAGATAACCGATGCACTGCGCCATGCCGGAAAGCGCAGCCGATTGATGAACATCCCTCGCGCGCATACTCATGAACATCAGCGCTAGAATAATGGCGGCCCCCGATCCGAAACCAAATAGGGCCGACCAAAGCAGCGCCCAGGCCGGCGCAAACAGCAGGCCCAGTAGCGATATGCCCAGCATAAAACCGGTACCGGCGGCTATCAGCCGCTGATCTTTCAATCGGCCGACTACCAGGCTCAAGACCAATCCCGGCACAGCGCAGGAGAGCTGCATAACCCCATGTATCGAGCCCGCGGCGGCAGGGGTAAAGCCCGCATTGGTCAAAATGGTCGGCAGCCAGGCGACCATAATATAATACAACGTCGAATTCGCCCCCATGAACAGCGTAACCTGCCAAGCGATCATTGAACGCCAGACACCTCCACCATGGACAGGCGCCGCGGTTCCGTTTACCGGTGTTTCTGTTACGGGAATTCCTTTTAAGGGAGTTCCTTTTGGAGGAGTTCCTTTTAAGGGAACAATACGTCCGCCAAGTTCACAAGTCCAAACAGCAATGGCCGCCAAAGGAAAAACAATCACCATCCCTAACGCTATGCGCCAGCCAAACACGTCGGCCAAGGGGACCACGCTCATGGAAACCATCGCTGCGGCCACCCCCATCGTCACCGCGCAGACGCTGGTGATGACCGGCACCCTGCTGGGAAAATCACGCTTGATAAGGCCTGGCAGCAGCACATTGCCAAGGGCAATGCCGGTGCCGACGGTCGCGGTACCCAGGTAGAGGCCCACGACAGTCCCCGTCGAGCGAACAACCACCCCCGCCGCAATAAGCAATAATGCGCCGAATAAGCAGCGCTCAATCCCGTATTTCCGGGCAAACAGCGCCGCGAACGGCGATATGGCGGCAAAAGCGACAAGCGGCAACGTCGTCAATAAGCCCGCATCGGTGGGAGATAATCCCAGATGCGAACGGAGCAGGTCTAATACTGGCGCCACGCCGGTGACAGGACCCCGTAGCGTGGCCGCTACCAGCAGCAAGCCTGCGACAAGCAGGAACGAACGCGACGCGGTTGCGGTATGTCTGGCCATGAATAATATCCCGAAGAGCAATAAAGCAGAGCGACAATCTTACCCCTTTCGCGAATGCCGGAATTTGGATATATTGACAATAAATACTCAAAAACTGACAACCTGCATTGATGCTATCCCTTGAAGACTCGCTTCGCTACTTCGATCAAGACCAGCCTTACGGACTGGTGGCCGGCCTAAAGACGCATTCACCTGGCGCCAGTGAAGTGCCTGTCCACCAACATCGGCAAGGACAGCTGCTTTTTGCGGTCAAAGGCGGCATAACATGCGAAGTCGACGACGCCATTTGGATGGTGCCCCCCAACAGCGCCGTGTGGATACCCGGCCAAACCCGCCACAGCGTTCGCGCAACGGCGAACGCCGAGATAAGCTTTCTCTTCATCCAGCCGGGCGCCGCGCCGCTTCCCGCCACCTGCTGTACGCTCTTCATCTCCCCCTTGGTGCGCGAGCTCATTCTTCATATGGCGGGCCAGCCGCCGAAATATGCGCCGGACAGCCCCATCGGACGCAAGGCCGTCGTGCTGCTGGAGGAGCTTGCTCATATGCCGGTAGAGCGGCTGCATCTGCCTATCTCGGAAGAACCCCGTATGAGAAAGATTGCGAAAATACTCTCAGACGATCCGGCGGATCGCCGTACGCTTGCGCAATGGGGAAACATGGTGGCCATGAGCGAGCGTTCGCTGGCTCGCCTTGTGCGTCAGGAAACGGGATTGACTTTTGGCCGGTGGCGCCGGCAACTGCATTTGATCGTTGCCCTGCGCGAACTCGCCGCCGGCCAAAACGTACAGAACATTGCTGAAATTCTCGGCTATGAATCGGTGTCGGCGTTTATCATCATGTTCAAGAAATCCTTAGGGGAAACGCCGGCGAAATACTTTTCCTCCATTGCTCAGACGGCGGAACCTTGATCCGCGATCGGCGGCATTAACGATCCCCTTGCCGCCCGCCTCGGCTTGGCCAACCCTTGTCAGGCCCCCTTTAACGGCAGAGCGAGACGGGACGGGTCTTTGCCTCCGCAATGCACGGCGATCGTGGTTTTTCTCGATCTCGTCGCCATGGACATGCGCTCACCCAGCCCGAGGTTACGGGCATAGCGCGGAAAAGCACCGCCCGCGATAAGCAGTTGGAGCCGATGGCCGGCGGCGACGCGCCAATAGGCCGGCAGCAGCGGCAGCGTAACCGTGCGGCGCGTATCCGCAGCAAAGCCCGGCAGACGCTGATAGCCATCGGTTATGTTGGTCGCCCGGCCGTTTTCATCCACATCGCACAGGCAAATAAACAGGTCGTGTTCGGGCCCGTCAGCCGAAACGTTAATCGTCAAGACTGGCCGGCCGGCTATCTCGGTATCCTGGTCCAGGACCGGCCCGATAAAGCTAAGCACATCGGCGCGCGCCGCAAGGGGCCTCATGTCGCCACGCCCGGTGGCGTCGGACAATGTAGGACCGGCCAAACTCGGCGTAGGGTCTTTCGGATCGTAGACGAATCTTCGCTCGGCCTCGGCGATCTCTCCTTCGCCCAGCCCGCCGCTGCCGGTAAGCTGCAACGCGCGCGACACGCTACCGGCCGGCGGCCATGCGGTCTCGTTGCGCCATTCGTTAGCACCAACCACCCAGAGCTTGACGCGTTTTAACGCGTCCTTACCGGATTCCCGACCTTTGAGATGAATATCGAACCAGTCAAATGCATCGGCCATCGCGCCGGCCAGGCTTTTGAGAGAGGTGTGCGTCCACGGATCCACGGTAAGCCTTACCGTTTTGCCGCAGGCCTGCAGCTCGGCATAGTCGTGAAGCTGATGGCCAATAAAAGATCGGACCAACCCGCCACCATTGATACGGGGCGGTCACCCGCGCAAGCGTACGGCGGTCGCGGATCGGCTGCCAGAACGGATCGGCGGGATGGTCATGGGCCATCCACTCCCGCCAGCAGTCAATGGCGGCGCCGGACACCTGCTCATCCAACGTCTCAAGCGGCAAGGCGGCATAATGCCGGGCATGAGCATCGCCGAAAAAACGGCGCCTGAGGGCCTGGACGATAGCGTTGCTCTTCTCCTGGGCCTCCAACAGGCAGATCCAGCTAAGGAAATCCTCCAGCCGCAGGCCGTCGCCGCCCCAGATGGCGGCGGCGAAATCCGACGTACTGCGCACGATGGCGATGGCGGCGACCCGTTCCCCCAGTTCGGCGGCCATGGCCCAGTGCACCTGACCCATATAGCTCGCCCCCCAAAGCCCCAAGCGGCCGCCGTACCACGGCTGGCGCTCGATCCAGCCGACGGCGTCCAGCCCGTCGTCACGCTCCTGGAAGAACGGATGGAAACGCCCGCCTGAGCCGAATGTACCGCGCACGCTCTGGACCACCGCCGTGTAGCCGCGTTCGGCAAAAAGACGCGCGCACAAACCGACGATGTTTTTGCGCCCGTAGGGTGAACGCAGCAGCACGATGGGTGGCCGATCGATACCGATCGGATGATAGACATCGGTCATCAGCGCGACACCGTCCCGCGCGGTCACGGCAATGTCCCGCTCCACACGCACGGCGTTTTCCGCCGGCGGCAGCCGCCACAGGCGCCCGGCGAGGCGCGTCATTATCGTCATGGGCCGTAAACCTCCTGGACTATGCCGGTGAGGGCATCAGCGGTCTACATGATACGATATTTTTTTACTCATGGGCTTGGCCGGTAGCATCAGATCGTTAGGGGCGGCAATCGGCGAGTTTCTTTTGCCACATTGACCTGCATCGCTACCTCCGCCAGTTCCAGCATATCTTGCGCCAAGCGGTAGTTTCCCCTGCCCTGCAACCAAGACAAAATATCCGCCAGGTGCCAAATCGATGCGCTGCCTTCATGGACCGGCGCCGGAAAATTACCCGGATGGGCCAGCATCAGCTTGCGCATATTCTGCCTCGACACACCTACAATCTCCGCCGCATCTGTCAGTCCCACCAGATCCGGCGCCGCTTCGATAAGCGTCGCCGAGGGTACGGCGCGACGAACATCCGTCAGCGCACTGCGTACGGCGGCCTCGGCATTCCCGGCTTCTCGTGTGAATTCCAGCGCCAGCCTGCCCGGCAACCCTATACCCACCAGAGCATCGTCGCAACCGGCTTCCCCCAGACGTTCGACAATCGCATCCGTTTCGCAGTCTTCAGCGGCAAGCTGGTATTTTAAGGTAAAGGTATATTCCATCATTTCTCCTTGTCGTCAGGATCACGCTATTTGCGATGCTTTGTGCAGTTATCCACAACCCTGCGCAGGGCGCGAGCATGGTTGCCGGGATTCTTCGGCGTGCTCCAGACGCTGGTAATGCAAAACTCTCCGCAGCGACACTCATTTTCATTATAAGGGCAGTAGATCTTCCCCCATGCATGACTGCCGCCAACATCGATTCGCCAACGTTGTTCTTCAGCATATCTGAGCGCCTCTTCCACCTCTTTCTTCGAATGCGAGGGACGGGTCATCATTGACCTCCAAAATAGATTTTGCCGTTGAGTTGTCAAGTGACAACTCGATTATCTGGACTTGCCTATAAAGACGTCTCAGCACGAGTCCGTAATAATCTCCGGCAACGGCGTTTACCATGAGTTCCGGCAGCCGATTCGGTCTTTAGCAATGCTGGAAACACTGTTGCAAAATTTTCCCGCGGCTGGGCAGAAAGTGAGATTGTTTAACCAGATGACGATAAGCATGGGGGATTTTCATTCAGGGCTTGGTGGATTGTATGCAGACCAGCGGGGCTATTTGATGCTTAGGGTAGCCTGCACTTTACCGGAAATCGGCGATAGCTCATATTGATGCAAAATGATTCCCGGTTCGTTCATAGCGTGGCCTCCGGCATTTCTCTCTGGTACGCATGAGCCTCCGCCACCGTGGCCTCAATGGAAGGCCGCATCAGAACCCGCTTCATCCACCGTTGTGGAGATAAAGGGTCTATTTCTCTCACGCAATAGCAGCCGAACCTTTTGCGCATACGACGAGCGCGGGTACTCCAACAACACGATCTCGTTCATGACGAACCTTTTCCCCATGATATTGCTAGCGGGGTAACTCTATTCGTCGTCATCTTTGCCGAGCGCTAATCGACGTGGAGCGGCGGCGGCGCCCGGTCATCCCAATCGGCGCCGATGCGCGGATATAACCAGGCAAGGCAGATGCCGCGCGCCACCATGAACAACAGGAAAGCGCCCCAAAGCCCATTATTGTGCGCGACCGGGATCAGGAGCCAAGCCGCGGCCAGGAACACGGCGAGCGACAGAATCATGCTGTTGCGCAGTTCGCGCGCGCGCGTGGCGCCGATAAAGATGCCGTCAAACTGGAAGCCCCAGACCGAAGCGACCGGCAGCGCGATCACCCAGGGTAGGTAGGCCTTGGCCACGGCGCGCACCGGCTCTTGGTTGGTCAGCCCGTCAATCATCATCGGTCCGACCGCGACATAGGCGAGCGAAAATCCGAGCGCCCCAATCGCGGCCCACAACATGGAAATGCGGCTCGCCGCCCTAAGCGACGCCCGGTCGCGGGCACCGACCGCGAGTCCCACCAGCGCCTCCGCCGCATAGGCGAAGCCGTCGAGCCCGAAGGCGGTGAAAGTCTGGAAGTTAAGCAGCACGGCATTGCCGGCCAGCACTTTGTCGCCGAGCCCGGCGCCGAGGCGCGCGAAAAGCGCGGTGACGCCGATGATGCAGATGGTGCGCAGGAAAATGTCACGGTTGATGCCGAACAGCCTGAGCAGGGGTTCTCGCGCCCAGAGCGCCGCCTGAACGAGCCGCGGTAGCCCGCGCGGGCTGAGGCGCTTGAGCACAAGGAGGCCCAGGACCAGTCCTATGCCGTCGGCGAGCGCCGTCGCCGCCCCGATGCCGCCGACACTGAGGTGTGCGCCATAGACCAGGCCGATGGCAAAGCCCATGTTGAGGAAGTTCAGCACCAGTTGCAGGACGAATCCCAGCCTGGCTCGCTGGCGACCGATCAGGTAGCCCAGCACGACCGTATTGCCGAGCGCCGCCGGAGCCGACCAGATGCGTGCGTCGCAGTAGATGCGCGCCGCACGCTGCACCTCGGCACCACCGCCGAGCAGGTGGAGCGCGCCCGTGAGCAGCGGCCGCTGCACCGCCAGGATGACGAGGCCCAGCAACACCGCCAGCAACAGCGCCCGTACTTGCACGATCCGGGCCTCAGTATCGTCTCCGGCGCCTACCGACTGGCCGACCAGCCCGGTGGTCGCCATGCGCAGAAAGCTCAGGCCCCAGATCATGGCATTAAAGACCAGCCCCCCCAGCGCTACGCCGCCAAGCGCCGCCTGGTCGGGGAGATGACCGGCGACGGCAGTGTCCACCGCGGACAGCAGCGGCACCGACAGATTAGCCAGCATTATCGGCACGGCCAGGGCCACAATCCGCCGGTGCCAACCGGGTGTCGCTCCAGCTATGCCGCCGTTATCATTGATTCGCGCCACTGTTTTCACCATCATTCTGCCCGGCGGACATGAGCTTATTGTCCTCAAATGCAGACCGCACAGCCTCCACGACATGCTGCGCCGTGAGCTCATCCTCCAATCGCGGATACTCCGCTTTCAATTTACCGGATACGTGCCAGCCGTTTTGTTTGATAGAACGGATAATCCTGTTCGCGTCTTGGGTTGGCATTTCAATGACATCCTTAAGGCTTTCCTGCGCGAGCTGAAAGGTGGCCAATTCCCTGGCCTCGTCTGCCATCTCATATTTTACCGTATGCTCAATCACCCGCGCGGTGAACAGCACATGTTCGGTCAGATCCGGATAGCGCCAGGCAAAACAAGCGTCATCATAGTCATCAAAAATAAAGTTGCTGCGGCTACCATCGTCATATGCCACCACTTCACCAAACCGGTAAGCCGTTGCATAGCGCCGCATAAACGGGCGGGAAAACACCTCGAGCGTACGATTGTAAGCCGCGCGGAAATGGGGAGAACTAATGATAGTGGCCGATACAGGCAGAATGATGCCGTCAGGGACCGCCCTGTCGCGTACCAAGGTGTCATTTATCAGAAAACGGTGGATCCGGCCATTGCCGTCTCTCATTGGATGGATATAGACAAAAGCAAAGGCCAACGCCCCGGCACGCACCACAGGCTCGGCCCCTCGGGTCGCAACTTCAAATGCTTTGAGGCCCTCCCGCATGACCCCCGCTTCCTCGAAGTGGGGAGCAATATAGTGGACAATGTTTTGACGCAGGGTGGACTGCCCGACAAAAACCGGCGAGCGACGCAGGCCCAGCCCCACGGCATCTCGACCCAAAATGCCGGCTTGCAAGGTATATAAACTGTCGCTACCCAGCGGGTCTTCAATGCGGCCGCAATACTGTTCAATAACATGAGCGAACCGCTGGATCCGATCGGTCTGGCCAGACTCCTTTTCGATCAAAAAGCTTGCACGAGACTCATTAAACGTCAGCCAGCCGGCGGTACGCATCAACATATCGGCGCCAAATGCTTTGTCAAATTCAGCCAGCGCAGCAGCGAGATCAAAATCCAACGCATTTTGGAGCGCTGTAGTACGACGAATCAAAGGGCAGAACGCAGCTGTCCCCGGCAGATTATTATTGATTCGCCAGCGCCGCTCGCGCAGCGGTTCGACCCTGGTGAGATAGTCCTGACCGGAGATGGCATCGATATATTTGCCGTTGGTCAGGTCCGGCACATCCAGCCGCGTTCCGGTCAGCCACTCGTACAGAAAACCCGCACGGCGCGCGTACTGGCCGAAAGGCTCGCGTCGGCACCATGCCGCGATAGGCTCGGGGCCGATGGCGGCAAACAGGCGGGCAAAGAACTCCAAATGGATCTCTTCGTATTTGAGCCCGAATTCGAAATGCCCCGCGAAGTCATCCGCCGGCCGGTAGCTGGCCGGATACTGATTTTTTATCAGTCCGCCCTCATCCTGATGGACGCGCCCCGTGCCAATAGTTGACTCGACACGCAGCGGCTGCGCCAACATGATGCCGTAAAGGCGTTCTAATACCTTTAAGCCAACCTGCATAAGGTAAAATCCTGTATTGGGGCCGCGAAAATGATACTTAAATCATAAAATCTTGGAAAAACGATAACATGAGGGCATTTAAAAGGCTATCGAAACAACGGAAATGATACTAGATGATAAATTTTAAGCGAAAATGATACTTCCCGCGCCCTCGCTGTCAGGTTAAACACCGTGGGATAAGGATTCCGATGTAGAGATTAAACGTTCAATTAGGCCGGTGTCGTTTAAGCGAATTCATCAAGATTGAATAAACCAGCAGATTATATGAAGTAAAATAAATTTTTAAGACCTACACAGAGTTTCAAGACTATTTATGAAACGTATAGGATCAGATCTGTAATGTGAAATTTCGCACCTTTTTTCAGTAGACTAAATAACTGCGCCTAATAGTAGATCACCGAAGGGAACTCAATCCGGTTTGAGCGATCTGATCAATCGCCAAACATCACAAATCACCAACCGGACTGAGTTATGCCGATCATAGCACCCATACCCAGAAATGAACGACGCCAGATGCAAAAAATTGTCCAGAAAACGGCAGATAAGAATCATGCCAGACGCCTTATCGCCATGTTGATGTTGCACCGGGGTGAATCGCTGACTTGCGTTGCTAAAACCCTATGTGCCGCCCGTTCTTCCGTCGGACGCTGGATTAATTGGTTCACGTTATTTGGTATTGAAGGCCTGAAAAGTCTGCCACCGGGCCGTCAAAAAAAATGGCCTGTCGACGCCATGCTGCGAATGCTCAATTTGCTTGTTCAGCGCTCCCCGCAAGATTTTGGCTATCTGCGCTCACGCTGGAGTACCGAGATGTTAACGATTGAAATTAATAAGTTATTTAACTCTACGTTGCATCCTGGCTCACTTCGCCGTTGGTTGCCAGGAGCCGGCATTGTCTGGCGCAGAGCAGCTCCGACCTTGCATATTCGGGATCCTCACAGGGAAGAAAAGCTGGCTACAATTGATGAGGCATTGGCAAAGAACAGTGCTGAACATCCCGTGTTTTACGAGGATGAAGTTGATATCGATCTCAACCCAAAATCGGCGCGGACTGGCAGAAAAAGGTCAGCAGAAACGCATCCCTACGCCGGGTAAAATGAAAACATTACCTTGCAGGTGCGCTGCATGCTGGAACGGGCAGAGTGGATTACGTGAGTGGAACACGTAAAAACTCAGGCTTGTTCATCGATATGCTATGCCAGCTGAAAAGCACGTATCGCAGCGCCAAAACGATCACCCTTATTGTCGATAATTACATCATTCACAAAAGTAAAAAGACATTGAAGTGGTTGAAGAAGAATCCAAAATTTATTCTTACTTATCAGCCGATTTACTCGCCATGGGTGAACAAAATAGAGCTCTTATGGTTAGCATTACACGAAACGGTGACCCGCAATCATCACTGTAAAACAATGTGGGAGTTACTAAAAAATGTCAGACAATTTATGAAAACCGCATCACCTTTCCCAGGCAACAAACCTGGACTAACAAAAGTGGAGCGGTAATAGGCGCAGTTATTTAGAAAGGATTTGGGATGTCATTACAGGGAAAGTTTATTGTTAATAATTCTAGTTTTTCCCCACTAACTATTTTGGAGTCGGAACATTCCTTGCTTTCTCAGGAAATAAAGGATATCGGAATCAAGGGGATGTGTGAGGGTTCCAGAAGCCGGGCCTATACCCTCGGGACGCTATTGGATAGTTGACCGACCAACTGGCGGTATACGATCACAAGCGATAACGCACTTTAAAGACACATGGAACACGGTGGTAAGAGGCAACGCTTCAAATCATGCAGAGTGGTTTGCCTTGTATCGAGACGATGGAAAAATTGATGATTATACTTGGATTGACGGCGTAAGAAGAGGCAATTTCCGTTTGCATCCAATAGGGGGCGGTGGGATTTCTCTTGGATGTATTACGCTACAACATAAATCTGATTTTGCGACAATACGTTCGGCCCTATTGAGGACCAAAAGAGTTCCCGTCTACAGCACAGGAATCGATGCTTATGGAATGATTGAGGTAATAGTTTATGGTGGCATTTGCCCGATCGATGGTTAATTTAATAATATTTTTGTGGTATTTTTGGCTATTGGGCGTTCAATTCCTTATCCGGATGACCTAACGGCAGCACAGCAAAATATTCTTTTACAGGCAACCCATTTTTTGGTTCAAGAGATCCAGAATTAATTTTGATTGCTATCTATTTTACATTCAACACACTTTCAGCCATAATAATCTATAATCTTTTAAAAGAGTGCGGAATTGGTCTCAAAGACAAAATCCGGGCACACTCTCCGAATGACAAGCTATCGTTCATTCCAGTCATCGGTATAACGAATATTTCCATCAACATAACACCAAGTAATTCGGTTATACATCAATGAAACGGATTCCATATGATTGACCGTGGACATACCAGCCAATTTAGTGTTAGGCATCCCAGGATTGACTCCTGTCACTTTTACACCTTCCAATAACATTATAAAGTAAGACTCTTCCTGACCTGCAGAATTTATCCGATACCAGCGGAGCTCTGCAGATTGTAGAGTTTGTCCTTTGCGACAGCTTTATAGAGATACGGGCTTGACGAATCAAATTCCTTTTCAATCATTATGGGTGAATGTGATCGAGTTCCTGTGATTTTACCACTATTTCTATCTGCTGGGATATTCAAGCCGTGGCTAAAACCAATAACTTCAATACTTTCCTCCCTATCTTGCACATCTACTGACCCCTTGATATCTGCACCGCCATCATCTTTAAGCCATAGGTATGCGGGAATAGGCATAACGATACTCCTTTTGAAAAGAGTAAGTTTATCAGAACAATCATAGATAAAACTGGCTAAATCATAAACATTTCATCAATATATATGTTATTAGCGCTTTCCATATTCTCGTTGCTTTGCTTAAAGGGCGTATTGCCATTCATCCCTGGTAGTTGCCATGGCGTGATTTAAAACAGCTTCTCGCTGACGCAAAGGCAGGATCGGGCATAGGTCCTTGGTCAACGTAAGTGTCGTAATCCGATCCTTGGGTCTTACCCTCAACCTCGCCGAAAATCCCCACACTCACTCGCAGACCAACCAATAGATGAAGTTTCTTTATCCACGCTACGCGCTGCCCTTCACACTTACGCTGAAACCGCGTGCGGCTGTCTGGGAGACAAAATCTCAGTGAGCAGTTACACTTATAGAAACCGCATTTAAGGGAGGTATTATGAAACTTGGATTCGCCTGCAAATATTTTTATTCAGAAACAACACAGCCATTCCCTTTAAATCGCCAACGCGTAAACGATTTCTGACGTTAGACAATGATAAAAGCTCGATTTACTTTGGGAATCTTCGAGAGAAAACTTAACCAACCTTCTGTTGATTTTCGAACAATTGGCTTTACTACCAAAAATTTGAGAATGATGAGGATTGGAAGCGATCTACTGCCATTGTATACCGTCCCCGCCGCCATAATCCTGTACCAGGAAATTTTACCCGATTTATACCCTCTGTTGAAAAACTGCGGGGATTTTGCAAAGCAGAACGATATAAGATTATCCTTTCACCCCGGACAATACACCGTTCTGGCATCAGACAACCCATCGGTAGTGGAAAGGTCTATTGAAGACATCGAATACCACGCGCTGTGCGCGAAATCGATGGGATATGGCAAACGTTTCCAGGACTTTAAAATAAATATTCATATGAACGGGAAGAAAGGATATGCCGGTTTCAAAGACGCTTTCCTAAAGCTCAGCCCCGAAGCGAGGCTGATGTTGACCCTTGAAAATGACGAGATTTCCTGTTCAGTGGATGACGTATTGCAAGCAAAATTCTTATGCCCGATCGTGTTAGATATTCATCATCATTGGGTGAAGGAAAATGAATTTATCAAACCTAACGATGACCGTATTAAATTAATAAAAGAATCATGGCGAGGAGTAAAGCCTGTGTTGCATTATTCTGTCTCTCAGGAAGGTTTGATCCCTAAGCGTGGTTTTCCGAATCAAGATATATTGTGCCTGTCAAAATCAGCATTACGCGCTCATTCAAATTACTATTTTAATGATACGCTGAATGACTGGGCTTTATCCTTTGACGATTTCGATATTATGTGTGAAGTGAAAATGAAAAATCTCGCCAGGGAAAAATTGTATCAGTACGCAATGCTGAATAAAACAATGCCGGCAAATTCATCCGTAGGCTTATAGCGTACCGGGCACTGGTTTATGACGCGTCCCCTCATCGTGATGGACGAGCATTGACACGCCCGTTGCCCCGATGCGCAACGGCTGTACCGGCATGATGCCGTAAACAACGTACAGCCGACCTGTAATAGAGGGAATGATTTACGTGGCAGTATTGTGACCTTCCGGCGCGGCCACACTGGCCTGTTTATCTTTTTTCATTTGATAGCTGTCAACATCGTGAAGTGGTGGCCCCTTTTCAACGTTTCCGTTGTCCACTGTTTATCGTTTTAACGTCCGCTCATTATCGCGTCATCTGACGCACTCTTTGCCGATAACATTCCTGCCTTGCGTTTATCTTTCAGCCGGTAACTTTGCCCCTTTATATTGACCGTGGTTGAGTGGTGCAGTAAGCGGTCCAGGATCGCCGATGCCAGCACGTTATCGCCGAACACTTCTCCCCAGTCCACGAAGCTTTTATTCGAGGTCAGTATGATGCTCGCTTTTTCATAACGCCGATTCAGTAGCCGGAAGAACAGGCTCGCCTCTTCCCGCGTCATCGGCAGATAGCCGATTTCATCCAGGATCAACACCCGGCTATAGCTTAACAGTTGGATCTGCCTCTCCAGGCGGTTTTCTTGTTTGGCCTTGAGCAGCGTTGCCATCAGTTTATCCAGCGGCGTGAACAGCACCCGGTGACCGCCATCCGCTGCTTTGACGCCCAGGGCCACCGCCAGATGGGTTTTCCCACCCCGGCGGACCCAGCAAGATAACATTTTCATTGCGCTCCACGAACGCCAGTCCCGCCAACTCGCGGATCACTTTGCGATCTATTCCCGGCTGGAAGGTGAAGTCGAACTGCTCCAGCGTTTTTATCCAGGGTAACCGGGCCTGCTTGAGCCGTGATTCCAGGCCCCGGCTACGGCGCCCGTTCCATTCCTGTGACAAGGCGCGGATCAAGAACTCCCGGTAGTTCAGTTCTTCTTTCGTGGCCTGCTCCAGCAGGTTTTCCACCGCGCCGCTCAGATGGTCCATTTTCAGCCGGGTCAGTAGGTTTTCCAGTTCGTTCATCACTGTAGTCCCTCATAGGCATCCAGCGGTCGTTGCTCTACCTGGCAGGTCCGCTGCCACAGCGCCTGGTGATGTTCCGGCACCGTCTGCCATCCGGCGGTGGCCGGTGACAACGGATGGCGGGCGATAAGCTCGTCATTGCCGTAGACGCGTAACTCGTCGTCCAGGGTAATGCGTACCGTAACCTGGCGCCCGCACCAGGCTTCGGGCAGGCTGTAGCGGTTGCCCCGCACGTCGATGTAGCCATCCCAGGCCGCT
The DNA here is from genome assembly GCF_016865525.2 of Sodalis ligni. NCBI lineage: Bacteria > Pseudomonadati > Pseudomonadota > Gammaproteobacteria > Enterobacterales > Bruguierivoracaceae > Sodalis > Sodalis ligni. Next base: position 4,416,279 of record NZ_CP075169.1, read on the forward strand.
TGGCGGATATCGTGATAACTCGTATCGAACGGACCGGCGGGCAACGGTTGCAGGGCGGTTTTTTCCGCCTCGAACCGTTCTGCCGGTGTCTGATGGAACTGGCGCAGGTCGCGTTGATCGGCCTCTTGCGCCAGCCACTGGGTCAGGAGCTGATTGACGTGCGCAAAACTGTCGAACCGGCGATAGTGAACGAAGAAGTTGTGTTTCACATAACCCACCATGCGCTCCACTTTCCCTTTGGTCCTGGGCCGGTGAGGCCGGCAGGCGCGGGGGATAAAGCCGTAGTGCTTCGCCAGCGACTGGAAGCCGGCGTTGAAGATAACCTCGCCGGTATTATCGTGTTTGAGCACCGCCGCCTTCTGGTTATCAACCAGCACGGTTTTCACGCAGCCGCCGAAGTAACCGAACGCCTGCACCAGCGATTCGTAAGTGTGCTCCGCATCCTGGCAGGGCGCGGCGAAGACATGAAAGCGGCGCGAGTAGCCCAGCGTATTGACGGCGAAGTTGATTTTACATGGCAGGCCCGCCACTTCTGCTTCCACTTCACCCCAGTCGTGCTGCAACTGATAACCGGGCTGCGTTTCGAAGCGGACGGTTTCACGACCATGCCGGAGTCGGCGTTTGGGCTGGATATATTCCCGCAGCACGGTGGTCCCGCCACCATAGCCTTGCGCCTTGATTTCCTGGAAAATCACTTGCGCGTTCCAGACATGTTCACTCAGGCGCATATCGATAAAAGCCATGTAAGGTTCAAGTTTGCTCATACGCCGTCGTGAAGACGTCCGGCGAGGACGTTCAGGCTCGGACAGGTGCCGCCTGACCGTGCGTTCTGAGCAGCCAATCTGACGGGCAATGTCGATAATATAAGCGCCATGAATGCGCATTTGTTTTATCATTAGGTGGTCCTCTCTGCTTAACATGGCGCTTCCTCTTTCGGTGTCGGAACCTTAAAGAAAGACCATGTTGGGTGGAGTGGACAACTTTTCCGATGAATTACGACCTTATATCAGCGATGCCGACAATAGCGGGAAGGCCAGATCTCTTCCGGTCGTTTGCCTATCACACCTGCAATAAGGCGTTCCCCCTTTGGCCAGTGTCTGGTCAACGTATTCGCCAGCGTAGACGAAGCCAGCCCCGCCGAGCGCGAAATCGCAGCCATCGTCGTCCCTTTCTTCTTTATTCCTGCAACAATATCAGCTGGGTGCCAGTCTTGGTCGTTCATGTGATCTCTCTTCGTCATGTTGACTATGAGTCACAATGATACCACAAGAATTTACGGTTGTGACTAATAATCCGTGGACTGATAGGCATCAAAATACAATGCTTATCCCATGAAAAGATCTGACCCAACAAGAGTCCTGCTAGGACGACATGTCAAAAAACTCAGATTACAAGCTGGTCTGTCTCAGGAAGCCTTTGCGGATCTATGCGGGCTCGATCGCACCTACATCAGCGGTATTGAACGCGGTGTAAGAAACCCCACGCTGGAAGTCCTCGCTATCATTGCTGCCGCATTACATATCGATTTGATTACGCTGTTCAATTTTGATGGTTGCGACTGAATTCACGCCATTAGCTGTCTATTGTTAAACCATCTTCATTTGTGACTCATCGTCCGTGGTCTGATAAGCAACAAAAGATAATGCTTAACGGCATGGAAAAATCTAAAGACATTACTGCCCTCTTCGGGCAACGTATTAAAGCACTTCGCTTGCAGGCGGGACTTTCGCAGGAAGCCTTCGCCGACAAGTGCGGGCTTGATCGCACTTATATCAGCGGGATTGAGCGGGGTGTGAGAAACCCGACGCTGGAGGGGATAGTTGTGATTGCTGGCGGACTGGGTATTGAATTGGTAACGCTGTTCGATTACTGAATTTGTACCGTTTCCTTACATTGAGCCTTGAGCCGGCTATTTTGTAATCGAACTGATGTGCCGCTCTGATTCATTCAAACACGACGCCGGTCAACTCCTCGGAAACTTTCCACAAGCGTGCTGCGGTCTCGACGTCCAGCGCCTGACGCGGAATCTTCGCTACCGCCGGAAATCCGCGCATTTCATTCATCTTGTCCGGTCCGTAGTACACGCCGCCCTTGGCGGCGGGCGCCGTAGCCGCATAAAGCGTCGGCAGCGCGCCTTGGGCCGCAGGCTGGAACATGAACCACAGGTACTTGCGCATCAGGCCGAAGACGCTGTTCGCCCCGGCCCCATTGGGAAGCAGATCCGTGCGCGAGATGCCAGGGTGCGCGGGGATGCTGGCGATGCCCCAGCCGGCCGAATCACTCTGCCGCTGGAGTTCCAGGGCAAACATGAGGCAGGCAAGCTTGGACTGGCTGTAGATCCGCATAGGCTTGTAGTCCCGCTCGGCCTGCAGGTCGTCGAAATTGATCGCGCCATCGCGCGCGGCGATGCTCGAGAGCGTCACGACGCGCGGGCTTTTTCCTTTGCGCAATAGAGGCAGCAAGTGCGCGGTCAGCGCAAAATGACCGAGATAATTGGTGCCGAATTGCAATTCGATATTATCCTCGGTGACCCTGCGCTGCGGCGGGGTCATGACGCCTGCATTGTTGATAAGGATGTCCACGCTGCCAAGGGTGGAGCGCAGACGCGAACCAAAGGCGGCCACCGACTTGAGGCTGGCCAGATCAAGTTCTTCAAAGCGCACGGTGGCGTCGGACACAGCCTGGCGAATACGCTCAACCGCGTCCCTGCCTTTGGAAAGATTGCGACCGGCGATAATGACATCCGCACCGGCGCGAGCAAGCGCAAGAGCGTCTTCGAAGCCGAGGCCCCCGGCACCGGTGATGATTGCCGTGCGGCCATGCTGAGAAGGAATATCCGATGCAGTCCAGTTGCTCATGTTTCTTGCCCTTACAATTGTTTTTTAGTACACTTGGTGCATAAATTAATGCACTAAGTGCAATATTGCAAGGCAATTTTAAGTGACGTTGAAAAACACAGGAGGCCAGCCTGTGCGCCCAGGCCTGCGCGAACAAAAACAGCGTGAAACCCGATTACGCATCGCAAACACAGGCCTGAAGCTATTTCTGGCCAACGGCTACGAGGGGACGACGCTCGATGCCATTGCCGAGGAGTCCGGCATCTCGCGCCGCACGTTCTTCTCCTATTTCAAGTCGAAGGAGGACATCTTGCTGACGTGGCAGGAAGGCGCATGGGATGCAATGCGAGCGGAACTGCTGAAAGTCTCACCTGACGAAACACCGTTGGATGCCGTGCGCAAAACGCTGATAACCGATGTCTCGCGCTACGAATCAGATCAAATGATCGCCATCGATCGGGTGATGCGCGCGAGCGAAACACTCAAGGTCCGTAAACAAGCTGCCTACGCGGCGCAGGAAAATGCGCTCTATACCACGCTGTGCGAGGTCTGGCGACAACCGCAACGCCGCCAGGCGCTGCGCGTCGTCGCAATGTTATCCGTCGGTGCTATGCGGCTGGCCATTGAGGCTTGGGCAAATCAGCGCGGCGAGCGGCCGGTGGCGGAATTTCTCGAGGAAGCTTTCGCGAATGTGAAGGCGGTGGTGAGATAAGAAAGCGGATTTAGCACACATCAGTTCTCCGGCATCGCAGAGTCGAAATATTTAATGCCGATTACCGCACTCACCAGTTTCACCCTCAGAATCAACGCGATATAGTCAGGCCAGCGGGCAAGACCGGCACAAATTCGTCAGGTTTGCCGATCATAACATTATGATGGCAAAAGTCTGGCCTGAACCGCCCCAAGAAAGCGAGGCAAAAATAACCGCATATTTCATGTGCCGCTGCGTGTCGATAAGCGACTTGCACCCTGCACCGTTTTTCAAGTGGGGCAAGATCATCCGGTTGCGCGTGCCTGCGCTGTTTTAATCCGACAGCGACCGGGACCACTGTAATCACTGTGATGAGTACATCCGCGGCCACCCACGCGGTTGAGACAGACGCGTTTCACGGCGATGTCGAGCCGCTGGATTTACTGCGCGTCCTTTCGGGGGTAGCGACGATCAGAGTGAGCGAAAACTGGAAGCGCTCGGCGGTTCGGATGGTTGACCTTTTGCTCGCAGGCATGTCTGCAAAGGCTCCCGGCCCCGGCGATTAAGCCAATGATAATGGCGAACCGACCCGGTCAAGCTGACCGTCCGGCACGGCGACGCGGTCGGATCGGTTACAGCTCTGATCCGTATACGTCAGACTGTGACGACGATCTTACCCACTTGATTGTTCGCTTCCATATAGCGATGGGCTTCAACGATTTCATCAAAGCGAAACGTCCTATCGATAAGGGGCTTGAAAGCGCCGGATGAAAGATGATCGAAAATATACTGCTTCGCTTCTTGAAGATCTTTATGCTGCGCCAGTTCCACAACCACATAGGCCCGGACGGTAAGGTACTTGGCAAGGGCCGTGGACAGCGGATAAAGGGTTTGCTCAGATGCCAGCGCCCCGTATTCGACGATGAGTCCCTTATGGGCTGCGGCCTCGGCGAGCGACGCCAGCATCTTGCCTCCGATGGGATCGAAGCTGACGCGTGCGCCTTTGCCGCCGGCGATTTCATTGACTCTACCGGCCAGGTCTTCTTCATCAGTTATAATGACGTGATCGGCGCCCAGTTCGAGGAGCCGGGCTTTCTTGGCTGCAGTACGGGTGACGGCGATGCTGGTGCCGCCCTGCGCTTTAACCATCTGGATGGCGGCCACCCCTACGCTGCTGCTGGCTGCGGTGATGATGACAAAGTCCCCTTTACTTACCCGGCCTAGCCAGATAAGCGCACCATACGCAGTTAAATACTGCATCCAGATGGATGCTCCTTCTTCGTACGAGAGCGTGGCCGGGTAGACAGCAATTGAACGAAAGGGAACGACGGCAACTTCGCCATAGACGCCATATCCGTTCAGGCTGCAGGTTCCCGGGACAGTGCTGACGGTTTTACCTATCCAGCTCGAATCGACGCCTGGTCCCACGGCTTCAATGATGCCGGAAGCCTCGTAGCCGTTTTTGGAAGGAAGAATCGGCGTTTCCATATATTGCCCGGATCGGTACATGACCTCCGCGCGATTCAGTCCAAGCGCTTTAACTCGCAGACGCACTTCGTTTTGACCGGGTTCAGGCAGGGGGAGCTCGTCAAACTGCAGGACTTCAGCGCCTCCGGTCTTGTGAAATCGAACGATCTTGGCAGTAGTAGGCATGGGAGTACTCCTGGGTTCAAGAATTCTTTTTGGATGGGTTCGGCCTGAACGTTCTTTTGTCAGCTCCAATCATTGTGTCACCTGTTCACGTACTGAGGTGTGACGGTATCACCTCTATTCAGGTGGCCGAATTCACTGCGTGCTACTTCAGTTCAACATCTCCACTCTATTATCAATAAACTTCACAAGCCCCCGTGATTGACGGTTTTTTGGTGATTGATCTGAGTTAGTTTAAAATAATTAACAAACTGATACTTTAAGTGAATATATCGCTATTTTTGTAAACTACTTCAGCCAGTCCCTAAGTACCGTTTCCAGCTTATCCAGCGCCTCGGCGCGCTTACTTTCTGACATCCGACCGATGTTCTGTAGCTTCCATTTTACTGCGGGCAGGGTTGAATCTGGCTTTCTGGCGCTAGCGACCAATCCGGCGTACCGCGCTTGAAGAACATCAAAAGTCAAAATCCTGCTGAGTGAACTGTGCCTTGAGCGCGGCCAGCATCTGTTTAGGAACAGCGATCAGCTCTTCCAGTGATACATCATTAAATGTCATTCCGCTGAATTCTTGGTTATAAATAGCGGAAATATCTTTCCAGCGTGGATTCATCACCTTAGCTAATGGCCGGGAATGGCTGAGCAGATAAGTTATAAAACCGTTGAAGATAAAACGATCTATGCCCTGTGTTTCAAGCAACATTTTAACATCGTAAAAATCACGGGGATGCTGGCGATCCAAGGCGGCGCAAAGCTTGCCATCATAAAGATCGGCCAGGGAAACCATCTGAATGGAGGCAAAACCAAACTCATCCTGTACCGCTTCGACTGTGTCGCGATCTATAGGCCAAATCGATATCCACCGAAAGACGGGGGAAGTCGCGTACAAACAAATTGATTGCGGTCCCCCCTTTTAGCGCAAAACAGCGCTCCTTTGCCACTGCCGGTAGCGCACTTATCAATAGCGCGACCTGTTGGTAATAGGGTGATTGCTTATCCATGCGATGATTCTCCGTTGATATATTTTTCAGGTACGGTGATCTGGTATTGTTTATCCAGTTTACCGCCTGATACCACCTGCCGTTTTCCTGACCCTAGGTCGATATTGGTTTTATCGATCCGTTTAGCCCAGGCATGGGCAGAATAGTCGGCTAAAAATAGATATAAGCGGTTCGTTTGCACCGCACCGCTGGCGTTAAGTAACTTCTCCACTTTACGCGGATTCAGGTTAACCAATCCCTGAAACAGCTCGGCCGCATGCTCAAAAGCAATCTCCGCCGGCACCGCATTAACCAGTTCGTAGGCCGCTAACTCAGGCACACTGGCTTTTAACGTATCTCCTTTTATCTCGATATCCGTCAGATACTTCTCGTCAAGGGGGGATAGCTTATGATGAGAACAAAAAAGCCAGTCAACGCCGGGAAATTCTTTAAACCACTTTGGCAACGCCGCTTTGTCTTCTACATACAGCCAGACGCTCTTGCGGGTTAGCTGGAGATAATGAGCGCGGCCCTGGTAGGTCAAGCTGGTAAGTCCTGCCAGATGAACCGGCACAGATAACTGGTTTTGCAGGCATAACACCGCATCATGCCAATCAGGCTCACGACCGGTGCGAGCGTATATTCCCGCACGCAATTTATGCAGCCAGTTGCTCTGCTCATACCTGTGCGCCAAAGAAGGACTGATATTATGGCTAGTCAGCCAAGACTGCGCCACCAGAGAACCAGGAGCTGTGTTTTGTAAAAGCCAGTTTATTTTTGACGACATACATTCACTATTAGTGAAACTATTTCATTAATAGTAAACCGCGAAATGATGAAGGTGTCAATACAGGGTAGATATGCCTCGTCGACCATCTCATGCGGCGACGTATGCTCCAGGTTTATTACCGATCAAACTCATCAGTTCAGTCGGCAACATCAAAGACGCAGTCAGGAGTTCGATGTATGCGCCAAATCCCCCGCACGTCCTGACCCGCGTAGCGCTATAAAGATGACAATAGCGGTGATTGCCGTTACTGCCGAAAGCACTTCGAGCAGGATGCTGAACGCGCTCTGGTAAATTCCGGTCAGCACGTTAAGCGAGGAAGCCCCGAGAATGGCCCCTGCCCCCGCCAGATCGCCGCCAACCAGGTGCTGTGCGGCCTCACTTGCTGACGAAGAAGCGTCCGGTAGGATGTTAAGCTGCGAGATAAGCAGTGCAACGAGTAACGCGTTCACAATGGCAAGTGCGACGCCTTCACCCGCTACGCGGGTCGTGTTAAAAATCCCCGTTGCCATGCCGGCGCGTTCGCGAGGTACGACACTGATGGCGAGCCCGTCCATCAGTCCCCATGGAAGACTGATACCCATGCCGATTATCAGAAGCGGAGAGACGAGCGCCAAACCGGCCTCGCCGTCCTCCCAGCGGCTGAGCCATAAGAGGCCACAAGCCGATACCAGCAGCCCTGCTCCGCAGAGCGTGGCGGAGGAGAGCCATCGCGTGAGGAAGCTTGCGACCAGCGGAAGGACCAGCAGCGGACTGCAGAGCGCCATCATGATCCATCCGACCTTCAGTTCAGTCATGCCATTGATGCCGACGAGCCTGACGGGAAGAAGCACCAGCAGGACGACAAAGGCATAGGCGGGCGCCGAGGCCAGCAGTTGTACAGCCACGAAGCGCGGAATGCGAAAGAGCGAGAGGTCGAGCATTGGCCGACTTGCATTGCTTTCAACGAAGACGAAAACGGCACCCAGAATCAGTGCTCCAACCAAAGAAACAACCACCGGCGTACCCATCCAGCCCACCGTCGGCGCAACCAGTATCCCGTTCGTAAGGAAGGCCAACGCGGCGGTAAAGGTGAGCGCACCTTTCCAATCGAGGCCGGCGGCGTTGGGATCACGGGAGTCCCGCACCACGCTTGAGCCGAGAACGAACGCCGCCCCGGCGATGATTGCCACCAGAAAAAAGATTGAGCGCCACCCGAAGGCTTCAATCAGCAGTCCTGAACTTACCGGCCCGAAGGCCAAACCGATACCAAAGCTCGTGCCGACAAGACTGAAAGCCCTCATGGCGGATGGGCCGTGGAACTCCTGCGCAAGCGCCGCCATCACGCCGGAGAATGCCAGCGCCGACGCGACGCCTTGGGCTGCGCGCAACACATCGACGACGAGTAGGCTTGGCGAGAAGGCAAGCGCGACCGAGAAAATACATAGGGCGCAGGCTCCGAAAAGGAAGATCTTCTTCCGTCCGAAGGTGTCGGCGAGCGCTCCGGCGGCCATCAGGCAACTGCCGAAAGTAAGCATGAAAGCATTGGAGATCCAGGCCAGTTCAATAGAACTGCCTGCCAGCGCTCGGCCTATCGCCGGAATGGCCACGGCCGGCCCCGTGAAAGCGAGAGGGTTGGCCACCGCAATCAGGCAGGCGGCCAGGAGTACCAAGGCCTTTTGAAGCGCGCCTCGTGAAGTCCGGTTAGTGTTCAAAGAAACCTCGTTGATGATACTAATGTGCATTCATTGAGCTAAGTTGCCCAATATGATTCAATGGGGAGTTTAATCGAAACATTGGCGAATAGGCGTCGCCATAGCGGCGACGCCTATGATGCGAGGATATGGGATGAGAGGCACCAACACCGGAGATATCGTCGCCTTCACGACGGCAGTCAAAACCGGCAGCTTCGCCGATGCCGGCCGCGGGCTGGGTCTGTCCCGTTCCGCGGTAGCGAAGGCTGTCGGCCGTTTGGAAGCGAGGCTGGGTGTCCGGCTTCTCAACCGGACCACGCGGGCCTTCAGCGTTACCGAGGAAGGCCAGCGATTCTACGAGCAGTGTATTGCCATCCTTGACGATCTTGAAGCCGCCGAGAACAACGCCGCAGGACGCGATGCCAAGCCGAAAGGAACCTTGCGAATCACGGCGCCTGGCGCCTACGGTCAATTACACGTGATGCCTGTCATACGACGCTTCCTCGCGGATTGGCCCGAAGTCTCCGTCGAACTGAGCCTGACAGACCGCGTCGTGGATATCGTGGAGGATGGATTCGACCTGGCCATCCGGATCGGCGGCCTTGAAAACACCCCGCAAGATCTGATCTCGCGCGGCATAAAGCGCTATCCGACGATCTTCTGTGCCTCGCCTGAATACCTGGCCTTGCGCGGCGCGCCGGAAACGATTGAGTCCTTGCGCGATCATACATGCTTGTTCTACTTCGCTTCGAAGGCCCGAGCCACCAGCCAGCACTCTTGGCGTGTAAGGGGCCCGGACGGATCGTGGCAATCGATCTCCGGCAGGCAACGTTTCGTGTCGGATCGGGGCGAAGCGCTGCTGGAGGCGGCCCTGTTTGGAATGGGCATCGCTTATCTGCCTGCATTTCTTTTCGAACCTCATGTCGAAGCAGGACGGCTCATAAGGGTGTTGCCCCAGTACCAAACAGAGGAAGTGCCAATCTCGGTTCTATATCCCTCGAAGCGCTACCTACCCGCGAAAGTGCGCGCCTTCATCGATGCGTTGGTGGATTCATTTGAATCATCCTAACGTCCGCTCCCGCCGCTAAGCCCTCGTTGATATACTGGCAGCGCCAAAACATATCATTTACAATCCGAAGAATATGGCAATCAACTTTTTTGGCTTTATGCCTGCATTACTGCCTGTCGCCCTCTCCCCCGGGGCAAGCTTCACTCTTGTCATGAGCGGCGCTCTCGCCGGCGGACGCAGTGGGCTTTTTAGGACGCTGGCCGGAACGGCTTTGGGCATATACACACACGCGCTTCTTATCGGGCTCGGAATAACCGCTGTCATTGTCTCGTCTCCAGCGATTTTTGGTGCACTGAAAATTGCCGGGACAGTCTATCTCCTTTGGTTAGGATTAATGCTCATCGTCAGCGGCATTAAATCAAAGCGTACCGAACTCACCATCAAAATCACTTCGATTACAATAAAACAGGCCTGGCTGGCTAACGTACTGAATCCTAAGGCCATCATGTTCTATCTGACAGTGGTTTCACAATTTGCCGGAATAGATGGCGGCATCAGCAACTATCTGACTCTTGCTTCCGTGCATGTGGGGTTATGAGCATCTGGCTTATTGCCATCAGTCATGCACTCATTTTCTCAGCTAAAAACCAATCCACTACTGCTGAAAAATACGTCAACATCGCAGGCGGTCTGCTACTGATTATTTTTCATTACACAGCATAATAAGATGAGGGTTCGGGCCGGGAACAAGGAATGCTTGACGAGTAACGCTTTTATTCAAAACAGGACCAACCAGCAGATGCAAAATAGGTTATATTGCCTGTTATTCAAATAAGAGATTTGCCTGCATGTTAAATGATATTCTCACACCATTAATGTTTGTACTTATCGCTCTTATTATCAGTATTAAAAAGTGGCATCAATAAAAGAACTTATTATATAGTTATCGCACTTTCGCTCTTGGGTCATTTTCTTACTTTATTGTCGATTGAAAGCTTAAGTGCTGTTAATATTACATTCCATGGCATTATTGATTATTTTATCTCTACGGCCATAACGCTGATTATTTCGCTAATAATCTTATTGATATTTCAATTAATTAAAAAGGTAAATGAAAATTATGAATAATGGTAATATTCCACCCAGCGATTAAAAAATCATGAACAACCTCAGGCGCGATATAGCTTTTGGCGCGCTTGGCGGCGCGTTGACCGGTGGCCCGTCTGGCGCGGTAATGGGAGCCGGACTTGCCGCCGCGCAAAATGTCACTATTGGCCTGATGGATCATGGGCCGGTCAATGTACAGATGCCACAGGTGCCGATGAGGCCAACCCAGCTACATCAAGTCCCTTCGCTCAATATTCCTGGGGGAATGCCTTCTGAACAATGGAGGAATAATTTAAGGCCTTAATTTATACTTTATACCAATAGTAACAGGAACATTATTTTATGATCCCATGGCAATGGACTATCAAGATATCCAGCAGTTTCATAATCGCCAAAGGGATCAAAACTCATATGCTGATTTTTTTCTTGGAATCTCTTTTCTCCTGAAGGCACCCCCCCTGGAGGGTCAGGATCTCAGACTTGCTCAGCACACCTTTTCTTTTGAGATTGACGAGTAATTGCTCGACGTTATCCAACTCGACTGCATCACCAGCCATACGGGTAATAGCTACGGCCATACGGCTCATGCCGTCACGTTCAGCGGTGACTTTGTGGGATTTAGCAAGCCTGCGGACTTGAGTTGCAACACTTACAGCGGCTATTTTAGTCATCGAAAACCCCCAATTTGCATCCAAAGTATAGCAAGATGCTGGCTTGTTGTCTCCACCTAGCGATTCAACTGCATGTTTCGCCCCATTCCGATCACCGCCCATCATGGTATCGGAACATATTGCCAAATTATGCTTTTCACATACAATGAAAAATGCCATTAATGATGTGAAAAAATCATTAATGGCATTGTTTTTATTTAATCAAATCATTTGATTGAAAATCAATCTCACTCCCACTCAATCGTCGCCGGCGGCTTCCCGGAAATATCGTAAACCACCCGTGAAATCCCATCGATTTCATTAATGATCCGATTGGACACCCGGCCCAAAAACTCATACGGCAGATGCGCCCAATGGGCGGTCATAAAATCGATGGTTTCCACCGCGCGCAGGGAGACCACCCAGTCATACTTGCGGCCGTCGCCCATCACGCCCACCGAACGCACCGGCAGGAACACGGTAAACGCCTGGCTGACCTTATTGTAGAGGTCCGCTTTATGCAGCTCTTCGATAAAAATCGCATCGGCGCGGCGCAAAAGGTCGCAGTATTCTTTTTTCACCTCCCCGAGCACCCGCACGCCGAGGCCCGGACCAGGGAACGGGTGGCGATAAAGCATATCGTAGGGCAGTCCCAGCTCAAGGCCTATGCGGCGTACCTCGTCCTTGAACAGCTCTTTGAGCGGTTCCACCAGCCCCAGCTTCATCTCTTTCGGCAGGCCGCCGACATTGTGGTGGGATTTGATGACATGGGCCTTGCCGGTGGCGGAGGCGGCGGATTCAATCACGTCGGGATAGATAGTGCCCTGGGCCAGCCATTTGACGTCGGTCTGTTTGCCGGCTTCCTCATCGAACACTTCCACAAACACCCGGCCGATTGTTTTGCGTTTGGTTTCCGGATCGGCGATACCGGACAGGGCGCTGAGAAAACGCTCCTCCGCCGGGACATGGATAATATTCAGGCCATACTTCTCGCCGAACATCTCCAATACCTGGGCGGCCTCGTTCAGCCGCAGCAGTCCGTTATCCACAAATACGCAGCTCAGGCGATTGCCGATGGCGCGGTGCAGCAGCATGGCGGTGACGGACGAATCCACACCGCCGGACAGTCCCAGAATCACATGGTCGTCGCCGATTTGCTGGCGTAGGCGGCTGACGGCATCTTCGATAATCTTGTCCGGCGTCCACAACGCCTCGCAGCGGCAGATATCCTTGATAAAACGTTCCAGGATCCGCTGGCCCTGGCGGGTATGGGTGACTTCGGGATGGAACTGCACGCCGTAGAACCTTTTTTCCTCGTCGGCCATGATGGCAAACCGGCAGCTCTCCGTGCTGGCGACGGTGACGAATCCCGCCGGGATGTCGGTGACCTTGTCGCCGTGGCTCATCCAGACATCCAGCAGCGGCTTGCCGTTGACGCTGAGGGAATCCTTGATGTCCCTGACCAGGGCGCTGTCGTTTAACACCTCAACCTGGGCATAGCCGAATTCGCGCTCATGGGAACCTTCCACCCGGCCCCCCAGCTGCATGGCCATGGTCTGCATGCCATAGCAAACGCCCAGCACCGGGACGCCGGCCTGGTAAACATACTCCGGCGCAACCGGGCTGTTATGTTCGGTGGTGCTTTCAGGGCCGCCGGAAAGAATAATGCCGCTGGGTTCGAAGGCGCGGATTTGCGCTTCCGTCACGTCCCAGGCCCAGAGTTCGCAATAGACGCCCAGTTCGCGCACGCGGCGGGCGATAAGTTGCGTGTACTGCGAACCGAAGTCCAGAATCAGAATGCGATGTTTATGGATATTATCTGTCATAGAAGGCGTATTCCAAGAGCGGTGGTCAAAATACAACACCACCCGGCCGCGGCCGGGAAGAAAAAATCAGGGATGGCCAATCCTCGGCCATCCGACGCAACGGGCGGCGCACCAGGGAGATAATGCACTATTACCGCCCGCAGCGCACCGTCCGGCGCGTTTAGCCCATGCGGTAATTCGGCGATTCTTTGGTGATGGCGACGTCGTGGACATGGCTTTCCTGAATGCCGGCGCCGCTGATGCGGACAAATTCAGCCTTGGTGCGCAGTTCGTCGATGGTGGCGCAGCCGGTGAGTCCCATGCAGGAGCGCAACCCGCCCATCTGCTGATGCACTATCTCTTTCAGGCGGCCTTTGTAAGCCACCCGCCCTTCTATGCCTTCCGGCACCAGTTTATCGGCGGCGTTGTCGGTCTGGAAATAGCGGTCGGAGGAACCTTTGGACATGGCGCCCAGGGATCCCATGCCGCGATAGGATTTAAACGAACGGCCCTGGTAGAGTTCGATTTCGCCGGGGGATTCCTCGGTACCGGCCAGCAGCGAGCCCACCATGACGCATGAGGCGCCGGCGGCAATGGCTTTGGCGATATCGCCGGAGTAACGGATGCCGCCGTCGGCGATAACCGGAATACCGGTGCCTTCCAGCGCTTCCACCGCATCGGATATGGCGGTGATTTGCGGTACGCCGACGCCGGTAACGATACGGGTGGTGCAGATGGACCCCGGCCCGATACCCACTTTAACCGCGCTTACGCCCGCTTCCACCAGCGCGATGGCGCCGGCGCCGGTGGCGATATTGCCGCCGATAATCTGCAAATCGGGATATTTTTCACGGGTGGCGCGAATGCGCTGCAATACGCCTTCGGAATGGCCGTGGGAGGAATCGATGAGCAGCACGTCGACACCGGCGGCCACCAGCGCGTCGATACGCTCTTCATTACCCGCGCCCGCGCCCACCGCCGCGCCTACGCGCAGCCGGCCGTGCTCATCTTTGCAGGCATTGGGCTTGCGTTCCGCTTTCTGGAAATCTTTTACCGTGATCATGCCCAGCAGATGGAATTGTCCGTCCACTACCAGCGCTTTTTCTACACGCTTCTCGTGCATTTTTTGCAGCACGACTTCGCGGGCTTCGCCCTCTTTCACCGTGACCAGACGTTCCTTGGGCGTCATGACCGCGGTGACCGGCTGGGAAAGATCGGTGACGAACCGCACATCGCGGCCGGTGATGATGCCCACCAGTTCGTTGTCATCGGTGACCACCGGATAACCGGCGAAACCGTTGCGGGCGGTCATTTCCTTGACCTGGGACAGGGTGGTTGACGGGGTGACGGTCTTGGGATCGGTCACCACGCCGCTTTCATGTTTTTTCACCCGGCTGACTTCTTCGGCCTGGCGCTCGATGGACATGTTTTTATGGATAAAGCCGATACCGCCCTCTTGGGCCAGTGCGATAGCCAGGGGGGCTTCGGTAACGGTATCCATGGCCGCGGAGAGCAGCGGAATGTTGAGACGGATTTTTTTGGTCAGTTGAGTTCCCAGCTCGGCGGTGTTGGGCAGAACCGTGGAATGTGCAGGTAAAAGGAGGAGATCGTCGAAAGTCAGGGCTTCTTTTGCGATACGTAACATAGCAATATCTCACCAGGGTGGATGTATAAAATATTGCCGTGGCATTATACAGAACGTAAACGGTTGCCTCCAGCTATTTTTTAAAAAAAACCTTGATAACCGGCCAGCGTTAAGTAATATCAACCGATTAAGTCTTTTTTAACAAAGTTGATCCAGCTCACATGTCTGCACCCACCTCGTCAACGATTTTTACCGTTTCCCGCCTGAATCAACAGGTGCGTGAACTGCTGGAAAGCGGGATGGGCCAGATCTGGCTAACCGGCGAGATATCCAACTTTTCCCAGCCCGCCTCCGGCCATTGGTATTTTACCCTGAAAGACGATCGCGCCCAGGTGCGTTGCGCTATGTTCCGCAACGGCAACCGGCGGGTGACCTTCGCCCCGCGCAACGGGCAGCAGGTATTGGTGCGGGCTTCGTTGACGCTGTATGAACCCCGCGGCGACTACCAGCTGATTGCCGAGAGCATGCAGCCGGCCGGCGACGGTTTGCTGCAGCAGCAGTTCGAACAGCTCAAGCAGCGGTTATCGGCGGAAGGACTGTTCGATCAGATCCATAAACAGCCGTTGCCCAGCCCGTCCCGGCGGGTTGGCGTCATCACCTCCGCCAGCGGCGCGGCGCTGCACGATATTCTGAACGTCCTGCGCCGGCGGGATCCGTCGCTGCCGGTGGTGATCTACCCAACGCCGGTACAGGGACAGGACGCGCCCGCGCAGATCGTCCGGGCCATTGAAACCGCCAACCGCCGGCAGGAGTGCGATGTGCTTATCGTCGGCCGCGGCGGCGGTTCGCTGGAAGATTTATGGAGTTTTAACGACGAACGGGTGGCGCGGGCCATTTTTGCCAGCATATTGCCGGTGGTGAGCGCCGTCGGACACGAAACCGATGTGACCATTACCGATTTTGTCGCCGATCTTCGTGCGCCCACCCCGTCGGCGGCGGCTGAGCTGGTGAGCCGCAATCAGTTGGAGCTGGTGCGCCAGTTGCAGTCGCAGCAGCAGCGGCTGGAAATGGCGATGGATTATTATCTGGCCCAGCGCCAGCAGATTTTTACCCGCCTGCAGCACCGCCTGCAGCAGCAGCATCCCCATTTGCGGCTGGCACGCCAGCAAACCACGCTGGTCAAACTGCGCCGCCGGCTGGACGACGGCGTACAGGCGCAGCTGCGGCTGGCGCAGCGCCGCCATGAGCGGGTGCAGCAGCGGCTGGGCCAGCAATCGCCGCTGCCGCGCATCGGCCGGGTGCAGCAGCAATTGCAGGCGCTGCAATATCAGCTGCAGCAGGCCATGACCCGCCGGTTGAATCAGCAGCAGCAAAAATTCGGCATGTTATGCTCGCGGTTGGAAGGCGTCAGCCCGCTGAATACGCTGGCGCGCGGTTTCAGCGTTACCACCGGCGCCGATGGGGCGCTGATTAAACGCACCGGGCAGTTACAGCCCGGCGATGCCCTGACCACCCGTCTGCAGGATGGCTGGGTGGATAGCCAGGTGGTTCGCATTACGCCGTCGAAGAAGACCGCCGGAAAAAACCGCTAGCCGCCGACACCTGCCGGCCAATGTCCCGGAGATTGCCGGAAGGGACGCGATTAGCATGTTCCGGCTTCGGGACGCATCCTTACTGCTCGGGAGCTGACCGTGCCGCCGATCGGGCAAAAACGTTATACAACGCCCCGATAAACAGCAATACGCAGGTGCCGAGAAATACCGGCCGCATGCCGAAATGGCCGCCGACAACGCCCCCCAGCAGCGGGCCCGCCACCTGGCCGACATATTGCGACGAGGTGGAATACCCCAGGATTTTGCCGGCAATCCTGTCCGGCACATTGTGGCGAATGACGCTGGCGATACAGGGCAACAGCCCTCCTAATGCCAGTCCCATGAAAAACCTCAGCACCACCAGTTGCCAGCCCCGGCTGACAAATGCCTGGGGAATCAGCAAAACCGCCGCCGCCAGCAGGCAGCCGATGATCACATTCCAATGACCGCTGCGGTCGGCCAGCTTGCCCAGCCAGGACGCTGACAGAATGCTGCCCAGGGCCGCAGCGGACATGGCGAATCCCGCCACCAGGGTCACCTGTGAAAATGGCACCAACTGCCCCACGTAAAGGGTAATGATCGGCTCGATGGACATATTGGCGATCATCAGCAGCGCACCGGTAATCAGCATGGCGATAACGGGTTTGCTCATGCGCGCCGCGCCGGCGGGCGCCGGTTCGGCAGCCCGTTTCTTCGCCGCGCCCGGCTCCTCCTTTAATAAAAAAGTGGTGGCAAGGAAAGCGATGAATATTGCCGCCCCGGCGGCGATAAACGTCCCGCGGATGCCAATCAGCGGCGGCAGGGTGCCCCCTATCAGCGGGCCGGCGAAATTACCGGCCATGATGCCGGATGACATTATCCCCAGCGCCCAGCCGGTGCGGGCTTTGGGCGTTTGGGTCGCCACCAGGATCATCGAACCCGAGGCATAGCCGCCCAGCAAGCCGGCGAGCAAACGCAGCGCCACCAGCTGCCAGACGCTTTGCGCCATGCCCAGCAACGTCATGGCGACGGCCATCCCGAGGCTCGCCCGGATCAGCATCAGTTTACGCCCGTATCGATCACCCAGGCGGCCCCACAGCGGCGCGGTAAACGCCGCGCTGAAAAATGTGGCGCCATAGGCTACCCCGGACCATTGGCTGATGGCCGCATGTCCCGATGCCCCTAGTTGCTCCACGTACAAAGGCAGGAAAGGCAGCAATAGCGTCATGGCGATAATGGTGGTAAAGGAGCCGAAAACACAAACAAATAAATTACGCTGCCAGTAGCGACTACCGTCAGCGATATCCACCGAGGCATTAACCATGATAATTCCTTTAACCGCCAAAATACTCAGGCAATATCCGCTTATTCATAAGCGATTTATAGCCATTAGAAGCAAAAATAATACCAACCAAATACCAATGAAAACAACTTCTACCGTCGGGGTAAAAATCACAAAAGACGAGCTGCTCTTTATTTGCGGATTAGAGACGATACGGTTGCTCATTGTATATTCTGCGGCAGATTCATCCTAAAACGCTTTTAATCATCATAAAAGAGAGTAACGATTTGTTAATAAAAGGTTATATTTTGCGAAATTATCAATATTACTCTTTAAAACAACTAGATAACAAGCATAAGTGTTAATTATCTTAACCAGGCGATAACATCACTTTTGGTTTACATGCGGATGTCCGACTAATAGAATCAGGTTTGAATAGCAGACAGTATTGGGCCAAAAGCAACCTCAATAATATTGCCCTGCCGTATACTTACTTTTATATATAGAGACACTGCGCATGAAAGAGCATTTCGTCGCGGGCCTTTGCATGAATTTGTTGGCGTCTGCCCAACGGCAAAAGGCTGCGAACAACGCCCCGGTGGATGTTGTCCTTATCGGCGGCGGCGTCATGAGCGCCACCCTGGGCACGCTTATCAGGGAACTTGAGCCGGACTGGTCTATTCATCTGTACGAGCGCCTGGATAAACTCGCCCAAGAGAGCTCAGACGGCTGGAATAATGCCGGCACCGGCCATGCGGCATACTGCGAATTGAATTACACGCCGGAACAGGCAGACGGATCTATTGATATTTCCAAAGCTGTTTCCGTCAACGAATCATTTGAAATTTCCCGGCAATTCTGGGCTTATCTGGTTAAAAACCAGCGGGTGGGCGCGCCGGAAACCTTCATTAATAATGTCCCGCATATAAGTTTTGTCTGGGGCGAGGAAGATGTGAATTTCCTGCGCAAACGCTATGAGACATTACAGCAAAGCACCCTGTTTAAAGGCATGGAATATACCGAAGACAGCCATGTCATCAAGCAATGGGCGCCCGCGATTATGGAAGGCCGCGATCCCTTTCAGAAAGTGGCGGCTACCCGGATGGTGATGGGGACCGACGTCAATTTCGGCGAACTGACCCGCCAGATGCTGGCGTCGCTGGCGCAACGGGGCGGATTTGATTTGCACCTTAAGCATGAGGTGGTGAACATAACGCGCCGGGAGGATGCGACCTGGGAGATATCCGTCGCCGATTTGAACAATGGCGGCAAACGCTCCAGCGTCCGCGCCCGCCACGTATTTATCGGCGCCGGCGGCGCGGCACTTACGCTGCTGCAAAAATCGGGCGTTCCGGCGGCAAGGGGTTATGCCGGATTTCCGGTGGGGGGCAAATTCCTGGTGACCACCCGGCCCGATATCGTCAATCAACATCAGGCAAAAGTTTATGGCAAAGCCTCGGTGGGCGCCCCGCCGATGTCGGTGCCGCATATCGATACCCGCATGCTGGACGGGCAACGTTCCCTTTTGTTTGGGCCTTATGCCACCTTCAGCAGTAAATTTCTAAAGCAGGGGTCGTGGTTCGATCTGTTTTCGTCGCTGAACCGGCATAATCTGCTGCCCATGCTCCGCGTCGGCTGGGATAATCTGAACCTGCTGCGCTATCTGATAAGCCAGGTACTGATGTCGGATACCAAACGCCTGGAGGCATTGCAAGCCTATTATCCCGGGGCCCGGCTGGAGGACTGGCAATTAATCGATGCCGGCCAGCGGGTACAGATCATCAAAAAAGACCCGGTCAAGGGCGGTATTCTGCAGTTCGGCACCGAGATGGTCAGCGCGGACGACGGATCGCTGTCGGCGCTGCTCGGGGCATCGCCAGGGGCGTCTACCGCCGCGCCAATCATGCTGGAACTGCTGAACAGCATGTTTAAATCCAGGGCGGCTTCGCCGGCCTGGCGCGACCGGCTGCAAGAGATCATTCCCTCCTATGGCCGGCCTCTGAACGGCGATGGGGAGTTGACCGATCGGATCCATGCCTATACCAGCCGCGTTTTACAACTGCACTTTGCAAAAAACCGGCCGCAAGCCGAGCAGGCGCCGGCCGAGGCATGGGAAGCGTTGCCCAAGGTCATCTGAACCGGCCGCTGATTTAACCGGCGGCTGTACGGTTCAGATTGCGATCGCCGCCGAGAGTTTGAGAATTCAAGGTTTATCTTGCTATAACATTGTTTATTATCTGCATAGCGTTCCACGTTGCGACGCGATAAAACGATGAAGGCATACCATGAATACTACCCGTTCGGCGCACCAGGAAGATTTGTTTTCATCTCTGGCCATCGTTTTATCCCGGCGGGACTGGGAAAATCCCGCCAGCACGCATTACCGGCGATTACCCGCGCATCCTCCGTTCAACAGCTGGCGCGACGAAGACGACGCACGGCGGGATCTGGATTCCCCCAGCCGCCTCACCCTCGACGGCGAATGGTTTTTCAGCTATTTCAAGGAGCCGCAGGCCGTACCGGAGAGCTGGCTGCGGGAGGATTTGCCCGATGCCAGGGGAATAGCCGTCCCCTCCAACTGGCAGATGGCGGGCTACGACCTGCCCATCTACACCAATGTAAAATACCCCTTTCCAGTGGATCCGCCGCGAGTGCCTGAGCACAATCCCACCGGCTGTTATTCCCGCGATATCACCATACCCGATGGGTGGCTGAACCAAGGGCGGACCCGCATTATCTTCAACGGGGTGAATTCGGCGTTCTATCTCTGGTGCAACGGCCTGTGGATAGGATATTCCCAGGACAGCCGGCTGCCGGCGGAATTCGATCTCAGCGGCTACCTGCATAGCGGGCAAAACCGCCTGTGCGTCATGGTGCTGCGCTGGTGCGACGGCAGCTATCTGGAAGATCAGGATATGTGGCGCATGAGCGGCATTTTCCGGTCCGTATCCCTGTTGCACAAACCGGCGGTGGGGTTTCATGACATCCGCATCCGCACCCGGCTGGACGCGTTATATACTGACGGCGTGCTGGATGTCTGCGTTGCGCTCGCGTCGCCGGAGGCCGGGTTAAGCGATTACAGCCTCGTGGTTTCCTTGTGGCGGGAGGATGAACGCATCGCCGAGCACCGTATGCCGTTCGGTTCCGCGATTATCGATGAACGGGGTCGTTACCCGGAACGCGCGGATATGCGGATTGCCGTGGCGGCGCCGCGCTTATGGAGCGCTGAAACGCCGCATCTTTACCGGGCGGTGGTGGCGTTACGGGACAGCGAGGACGCTATCCTGGAGGTGGAGGCCTACGACGTGGGGTTCCGGCAGGTGGAAATCAAAGACGGGCTGTTGCAGCTCAACGGCAAACCCCTGCTGATTCGCGGCGTTAATCGCCATGAGCATCACCCGGCCCGGGGACAGGTCATGGATGTCGAGAGCATGCGGCAGGATATCATGCTGATGAAACAGAATAACTTCAACGCGGTACGCTGTTCCCACTATCCCAATACGCCGTTATGGTATCGCCTGTGCGATCGCTACGGCCTGTATGTGGTGGACGAAGCCAATATTGAAACCCACGGGATGGAGCCCATGAACCGGCTGTCGGACGACCCGGTCTGGTTCCCGGCTTTCAGCGAACGGGTAAGCCGCATGGTGCAGTGCAACGGCAACCACGCCAGCATTATTATCTGGTCCCTGGGCAATGAATCAGGCCACGGCGCAACCCACGATGCCCTCTATCACTGGGTCAAGTCCAGGGATCCCGGCCGCCCGGTGCAGTATGAGGGGGGCGGCGCCGATACCCCGGCCACGGATATCATCTGCCCGATGTATGCGCGGGTGGACGAGGATCAGCCCTTTCCGGCGGTACCTAAATGGTCGATAAAAAAATGGCTGAGCCTGCCCGGCGAGCGCCGCCCGCTGATTTTGTGCGAATACGCCCACGCCATGGGCAACAGTCTGGGCAACTTTGCCGACTATTGGCGGGCTTTTCGTCAATATCCCCGCCTACAGGGCGGATTTATCTGGGACTGGGCGGATCAGGCCCTTGAGCGCGTTGACAACCAGGGCCGGACCTATTGGGCCTACGGAGGCGATTTCGGCGACCGGCCCAACGATCGTCAATTCTGCCTCAATGGTGTGGTTTTCCCCGATCGCACGCCGCATCCGGCACTGTTCGAAGTAAAAAAACAGCAGCAGTTTTTTCAGTTCCGCCTGCTGGAAACCCAGCCGCTACGTATCGAGGTGGAGAGCGAGTATCTGTTCCGTCCCAGCGATAACGAAATTTTACACTGGTCTCTGGAGCTGGAGGGGACGCCCCTGCGGCACGGGGAATTACCCCTCGGGCTTGCCCCCGGGCAGACAGCCGCGCTGACGCTGGCCGAGAGCCTGCCGCCGTTGCACAGCGAGGGCCGGCTCTATTTACAGGTGCGCATCCTGCAGCCGGCCGAAACGCCCTGGTCTCCCGCCGGTCACTGCGTCGCCTGGGAGCAATGGCCGCTGGCCTGCGGCCGTTTGCCGCTCACGGAGCCGGATAGCTCGGCGGGCGATGTTCCGCGCCTGCATGAAAAAAAGGGGGAATTTGTTGTCTGCCGCCGGCGGCAGCGCTGGACGCTGGATAAAAACAGCGGCTGGCTGAGCCAATGGTTTGACGATGAACGGCCGGCTTTACTGGCGCCGCTGACGGATCAATTCATACGCGCGCCGCTGGATAATGATATCGGCGTCAGCGAAGCGGACCATATCGATCCCCGCGCCTGGGTAGAACGCTGGAAAGCCGCCGGCCTGTTTGATCTTGAACACCGCTGCCTGTCCATTGAGGCCGAACAGCTGTCGAATCGGGTCATTTTCCGCGCCGTGCACGGCTATTTCCGCCAAAACAGTCTTTTAATACAAAGCGTCTGGCATATCACCCTTGATAACAGCGGACAGCTGGAAACCGACATCCGGGTGACGGTGTCCCCGAGCCTGCCTCCCCTGCCGCGGGTCGGCGCGGTCTGCCAGTTGAACGGCGTGGAGAAGGAGGTGGACTGGCTGGGGCTTGGGCCCCATGAAAACTATCCGGACCGGTGCGATGGGGCGCGTTTTTCCCGGTGGCGCCTGCCCTTCGAACAGATGCACACCCCCTATATCTTTCCCAGTGAAAACGGCTTGCGCTGTTTTACCCGCCGGCTGGAACTTGGGGAGTGGCAAATCAGCGGGAATTTTCATTTTTCCGTCAGTCGCTACAGCACCGGGCAATTGACCCGCGCCACGCACCGGCATCTGCTGGAACCGGAACCGGGAATGTGGCTGAACCTGGACTACCGGCATATGGGGGTGGGCGGCGATGATTCCTGGAGTCCGAGCGTACACGAAAAGTATCTGCTGAACGACGGGGAATACCGCTATACCTTACGCTTCCGGCGGGAGGAGGCCCCACGCCAGGCTTCGAATGCAACCGGCGGCTAACGCATCTGCCCTTGTACAGGTTAACGATTGACATGGAGACCGGTTTGTCGCTACCGTCTCTCTACGTCCATTGCCGGTATGGCAATGGCGTCCGAACCACTGGCACAGGCTTTCAACCGGAGAGGTTTATACATGCCGGCCAACAACGTCACGATTATCCGGTCTATCGAGCTTAAAGATAAAGACAAGTGGAAACAGCTTTGGCGTCGTTATCTCAGCTTCTACTCCACCATCCTCGATGACGCGTTATACGATTTTACCTTCCGGCGCCTGGTAAACGGCGGCCATCCGGCCATGTTCGCCTTCGTGGCGGAAAGCCAGGGCCAGATCGTGGGGCTGGTGAATTGTGTCGTGCATGAAAGCAGTTGGTGCCAGGAACCGGTGGTTTATCTGCAGGATCTTTATGTGGATGAGAGCATGCGCGGCAAGGGAATCGGCCGCTTATTGATTGAAAAAGTCTATGCCCATGCGGATAAAACCGGCAAGGCCGGCGTTTACTGGCTGACCCAAACCAATAATCAAATCGCCATGGCGTTGTACGATAAAATAGCCAGGAAGACTGCTTTCATTCAATATCAGCGTTAGCGCGCGACATCCGGTCCTTGCCCGTTTTACCCCGAGGCTTTCCCCCTTTGCGCCAAAGGCGATTATACTTTTATAACGACATAATTTTCAGGCCAGATTTTTCAATACGACGAAGAGAGTACGGCAAATACGGCCTTAATCCCCCGGCGGTACATCTGGCATTAGGCCGGCAAGGAGGATTATTTGTACAGTCCAGACCGACTTAGGCATAGCGTTATCCCTCCGTATATCCTGCGCCGTATCATGGAACGGGGCAGCGAGCAGCAGCGCTTGAATGCCCGCCAGACCCTGACCCATGTCCATAGCCTGATGGGGCGCAATCCTCTGCCCGCCCGCTATCAGGTCGCCCAGCAGGCCGGCCAGGTGAAGCGGGGGATATACGACGCGCACCAGGCCATGACCCTGCCCGGCACGCTGGTGAGGCAGGAGGGACAAGCCGCGGCCGATGACCGGGCGGTTAACGAAGCCTATGATTATCTGGGCATCACCTATGATTTTTTCTGGCAGGTATTCCAGCGCCATTCACTTGACGCCAAAGGATTGCCGCTGACCGGCTCGGTCCATTACGGCATCGAGTATCAAAATGCCTTCTGGAACGGCGAGCAAATGGTGTTCGGCGATGGCGACGGCGAAATCTTCAATCGTTTTACCATCGCGCTGGACGTGGTGGCCCACGAGTTAGCCCATGGCGTCACGGAAACCGAAGCCAATTTGATCTACTTTGAGCAGGCGGGAGCGTTAAACGAATCTCTGTCGGACGTATTCGGTTCGCTGGTTAAGCAGTTCCATCTGCGACAGACCGCCGCGCAGGCTGACTGGATTATCGGAGCGGGGCTGCTGACGGAAAAAATCGCCGGCCGGGGCTTACGTTCCATGTCGTCCCCCGGCAGCGCTTATGATGACCCGCTGCTGGGCAAAGACCCGCAGCCGGATCATATGCGGGAATTTGTCCGTACTCGCGAGGATAACGGCGGCGTGCATTTGAATTCCGGCATCCCTAATCGGGCGTTTTATCTGGCCGCCACCGCGCTGGGGGGATATGCCTGGGAAAAGGCCGGTTATATCTGGTATGCCACCTTATGCGATCACCGGTTAAAGCAAAATGCCGATTTTGCCGCGTTTGCCCGCCTGACAATCCAGCATGCCGGCCAGCACTTTACCGATGAGGAAGCTCAGGCGGTTGAACAGGCCTGGCGTTCAGTGGGCGTATCGTCGTGACTATACGGCCGTAGGCCGCTCGGTTCGGTATTTATCCGGACGCCGCCGCAGCAATCTGTCCCGGAGAGGAAGATGGACCAATGCCCTGTGCTTGATGAACAGACCGTGATCGAAGTGTCGCGAGAGGGCGGATTTGCCTATATCCCCGCCCTGCTGGTCCACAGGCGTTTCAGCCTGGGGCAGATGCCGTCCGGGCAGCGGGAGCGGCTGTGCGCGTTAATCAGGCAGTTGCTGGTGCAGTCCCCCCCGGGCGGACGTTGTCCGGGCAGCGGCGATACGCGTTACTACCGGATCCATATCCTCAGGCCGGATAACCGGCAATCGTCTTCCTTTTTCGAACTGCTGGTGCCGGAGGCCAGCGCTCCGTCGGAGCTAGCCCGGTTCTGGCAAAAGGGACGGACGGCGGAGAATTGATTAAGGCGTGATATAGCGCGGGACGACGCGTTTTTTCGAGATCAGTCCATCGCCATGGGGGCAAAAATAGTCCACCGCCCCGCAGGCAATCAGCACATCCAGCGGTTTGCCGCAATCAGGGCATAACACTTCCCGCTTGAACCGGCCCTGGCAGGACGGGCAGTAAAAATCCTCACCCTGCCGCTGGAGTTCGTGTTGGCACACCGGGCATATATCATCCATCATGTCTTCCTTAAACAGGCATCAGGGGCTCAGTAAAATCAGCCTTTATTTTAGCCGGTTCCCGCCCAGAATTGAGTACCGCCTGTGCGCCGGGACAACAGTACCGTCCGGACACTTTGTCAGCAAACTTAGGCCCCTATAGGGCCTTGAGTTTTACTTGCTCTTTTTGATATGGCTTATCAGACGTTTGCGCTTGCGCATCTGGTTTGGCGTCAGGGTGTTGTGTTTGCCGGCAAAGGGGTTAGCCCCTTCATTGAACTGAATACGGATCGGCGTTCCCATGATTTCCAGCGAACGGCGAAAATAGTTCATCAGGTAACGTTTATAGGAATCCGGTAAATGTTTCACCTGGGTACCGTGTATCACCACGATGGGCGGATTGTATCCCCCGGCATGGGCATATTTCGGTTTCACCCGGCGCCCGCGCACCAGCGGCGGCTGGTGTTCTTCGATGGCCATCTGCATGATATTGGTGAGCATGGAAGTGCTGATGCGTTTGGTGGAACAGCGATAGGCTTCGTTGATGGATTCAAACAGATTGCCTACGCCGCTGCCATGCAGCGCGGAAATAAAATGCACCCGGGCGAAATCGATAAAGCCCAGGCGCATATCCAGCGTCTCCTTGACTTCATCGCGGATTTCCTGCGTCAGGCCGTCCCACTTGTTCACCGCAATCACCAGTGAGCGCCCGCTGTTCAGGATAAAACCCAACAGCGAGAGATCCTGATCGGAAATGCCTTCCCGCGCATCAATTACCAGCAAAACCACATTAGCGTCTTCAATGGCCTGCAATGTTTTGATAACAGAAAACTTTTCCACCGTTTCGGTTATTTTGCCGCGTTTGCGCACGCCGGCGGTATCGATAAGGATATATTCCCGTTCGTCCCGCACCATGGGGATATAAATACTGTCGCGGGTGGTGCCCGGCATATCAAAAACCACTACGCGATCTTCCCCCAGTATCCGGTTGGTCAGCGTGGACTTGCCGACATTGGGACGGCCGACAATGGCCAGTTTTATCGGCAGGGACTGCGGGTCAAAGGCCTCTTCCTCTTCGTCTTCAGGAATGCCCTCTTCATCTTCCGGCCAGGGCTCCTGGCCCGGATACTCCACCGCTTCTTCTACTTCTTCCACCACCAGCGGCGAGAGGGCATCTTCCAGCAGGCTGTTGACGCCGCGGCCGTGTGATGCGGCAATGGCATAAACCTCGCCCAGGCCGAGGGAGTAGAAATCACCCACCGCGCTATCGGCATCAATGCCGTCGGTTTTGTTGGCCACCACCAGCGTGGTTTTTTGCCGGCTGCGCAGATGCTTGGCTATGCCTTCATCCGCCGGCATCAACCCGGCGCGGCCGTCCACCATAAACAGCACGATATCGGCTTCTTCAATGGCCACCAGAGATTGGCCGGCCATGCGGGTTTCAACCCCCTCTTCATTGCCATCGATACCGCCGGTATCGACAACGATAAATTCATGGCCTTCCCATTCCGCACGACCATACTTGCGGTCACGCGTCAGCCCCGGGAAATCCGCCACCAACGCATCGCGAGTATGCGTTAACCGATTAAACAGGGTGGATTTTCCTACATTGGGGCGCCCAACCAGCGCGACGACAGGTATCATTGTTACAACCTCATAAGGTAATAAAGTATTTCAGCACGAAACTGGGCTGATTATATAAGACAAAACGGCTCCTGAACATGTCAGGAGCCGTTGATGACCCGCGAACTGAGAATTAGACGGGTAAATCCCTATTTTTTAGCGGGTAAACGCGTAAACCTCGCCGCCGTTGGCCTGAACCAGCAGTTTGCCGCCGGCGACCACGGGTTTGCTCTGCAATCCGGAACTGTCGACTTTATTCTGCGCCACGAATCGCCCGTCGTCAGTATTTATCCAATGCAGGTAGCCTTGCGAGTCGCCCGCCACGAGATAACCGTCGAACAGGACCGGCGAAGTCAGGTTACGATGCAGCAGTTCGCTTTGCGTCCACAGGGTAACACCGCCCTGAATATCCAGCGCCAGAACCCGATCGTCCTGGTCCACGACATAAATCCGGTTGCCGTCCACAATCAGGTCGTTGACCGAACCCACTTCACGCTTCCAGGCAATCTGGCCGGAACGCAAATCCAAGGCGGCCAGGTTACCGTTGTAAGCCAGGGCGTACACCATATTATTGACCACCACCGGCGAGGTGTTCACATCACCCAGGCGGGCGATTTCCGTCGCGCCGGTAGTTTGTGAAATACGCTGCTGCCAAATCATCTGGCCCTGCGCCAGCATGATGGCGCTGACACGGCCGTTGTCGCCGCCCACAATCGCCGCGCCAAAGGCGGTGACCGGCGCGGACTCGCCCCGCAGGGTCAACGGCGGCATATCCAGATTCGCCGTCCATTTTATCGCGCCGTCGGTCTGGCTGAGGGCTTGCAGCATGCCGTTGCTGGTATGAATCAACACCAGGCCGTCGCTGATAACCGGCGTCGACAGGGCTTCGCCGGCGACTTTCGTCTGCCAGGCCACCGTGCCGTCGTCGGCGCTCAGGGCGTAGACCACCGCCTTTTCGCTGCCGATATAAACCCGATTGTCCGCCACGGCGACGCCGCCGGATAACAGTGCGGGCAGGTTACTGGACAAGAAGCCGGTTTTTTCCGACAGATCCGCCGACCAGATTTCCTTGCCGGTATCAATATCCAACGCTTTCACCGTGCCGCGACGATCCGCTGCGAATACGCGGTTGTCCTGCCAGGCCGGATGAAGATTGGAGTAAAATTCGCCGGTGCCGTTACCGACCGATTTGCTCCATACTTCGGTCGGCTGGAACTGGTTGTCAACTTTTGGCAGCGGCGACATGACGACCACATCCTCTTCACCGCTGAACCATGAACAACCGCTGAGCAAAGCTAATGAAATCAGTCCGACGAAACATGTTTTACGCAATTGCATGGGGTCCCTCTTAGCTGGACAAGTTATTCAGTTTCATGCGCAACAAGGCCTGTAATGCCTGCGGCGGATTCGCTTTAAGCGCTTTGTCATAAGCGTCCCGCGCCGCTTGGTTATCACCCTTGATCAACTGGGCGTCGCCGCGGACATCGTCCGCCAGTGCCGACCAGGCCGCAGGTTTAACTCCGGCCAAGGTCGTGAGCGCGCCGTCCACGTTTTTCCCTTGAAGCTGAACACGAGCCAGACGGAGATTAATCAACGACTGAAGATTTTCTTCTTTCGTCTGGGTTAAGGCTTTTTTCAGTTGTTTTTCCGCGGTGGCGAAATCACCTTTTTCCGCATAAAAACGTGCCAAATCCATGGAGGTCAAGGCACCATAGTTGTTGTTATTGCTGTCGGCAAACTTCTGCGCGGCGTCGACCCGCTGCTGGTCCGCATCGCTGGTGAGCGCGGTATTGACCTGCTGCCAGGCGGCGGACGATTTCATCATCGAGTCGTTTTGATGGTTGTGCCAATAACGCCAGCCCACCAACGCGGCGATACCGATAATGACGCCGATAACCAGCGCCTTACCGTTATCCGCAAAAAACCGCACCAGCGCTTCACGCTGTTCGTTTTCCGAGCTGTAGACTTCCACGTGGTCTTTCTCCTTAACCTAAAATCGATGCCAGCCGTTCAGCAACATCGCTTTGCGCCAGCGTTTCCTGGTCGCCGGTGGCGAGATTTTTCACCACCACCTGCTGCGCGGCAACTTCGTTCTCTCCCAAAACCAAGGCCAACCGTGCACCCCATTTGTCGGCGCGGCCGAACTGCTTCTTGAAATTGCCGCCGCCATAGTTGGTCATCAACCGCAGGGCGGGCAAAGCGTCGCGAAGACTCTCCGCCAGGGCCATTGCCGCGCTCAGGGTCGCCTCGCCGGAGGAGATCAGATAGACATCCACCGTCGGCCGGGGTTTGAAATCCGGATTGACCGCCTGCACCAGCAGCACCAAACGCTCCAGGCCCATGGCGAAACCCACCGCCGGCGTGGCGCGTCCCCCCAGTTGTTCAACCAATCCGTCATAGCGGCCACCGCCGCACACCGTTCCCTGCGAACCGAGGCTGGTGGTCACCCACTCGAAGACCGTGCGGTTATAGTAGTCCAGGCCGCGCACCAAACTCGGATTTACCGTATATGGGATACCGGACTGCTGTAAAAGTTCACACAGTCCGGCAAAGTGTTTACGGGACTCTTCATCAAGGTAATCGGTTAGCACCGGCGCGTCTTTCAGCAAAAGCTGAATATCCTCATTTTTGGTGTCCAGGACACGCAGCGGATTGACATACATGCGACGGCGGCAATCCTCGTCCAGCCGGTCCTGATGCTGTTCCAGAAAGGCCACCAGGGCATCGCGGTAATTCGCGCGCGCTTCAAGGGAGCCAATGGAGTTGAGCTCAAGGGCGACGTGTTGATGAATGCCCAGCGCCCGCCACCAGCGGGCGGTGAGGAGGATGAGCTCCGCGTCGATATCCGGCCCCTGCAGGCCGAACACCTCGGCGCCGAGCTGATGGAACTGGCGATAGCGGCCCTTTTGCGGGCGTTCATGCCGGAACATCGGCCCAATATACCACAGGCGCTGTTCCTGGTTGTAAAGCAAGCCATGTTCAATGCCGGCGCGGACACAGCCCGCCGTGCCTTCCGGCCGCAACGTCAGGCTGTCGCCGTTGCGATCCTCGAAGGTGTACATCTCTTTTTCCACAACATCGGTCACTTCGCCGATAGCGCGCTTGAACAAAGGGGTCTGTTCAACAATCGGTAAACGGATTTCACTGTAACCGTAACCGGCCAGTACATCCTTCAGTATGCCTTCAATACGCTGCCAGACTGCCGTTTCTTCCGGCAAATAGTCGTTCATGCCGCGAATGGCCTGGATGTTAGTTGCCATGTCGATTCTCTATAAAAAATTACTTATCAATCAAATTAACGACAATGCGATTGCTGTCATCAAGCATGGCCGCCTTGGCGCGGATTTTAGCTTCCAACTGATCGATCATCTGTTCGTTATCGAAACGGTCGCGCTGGCGCACGCCGTCTTCATAAAAACCGCTCTTATTGTGGCCGCCGGTGACGCCGATGGTGGACACCAACGCCTCCCCCGGACCGTTAACCACACAGCCGATAATGGACACATCCATCGGCGTGACGATATCTTCCAGCCGCTGCTCAAGGGCATTGACCGTACCGATAACGTCGAATTCCTGGCGCGAACAGGTGGGACAAGCAATGAAATTTATGCCGCGGGCGCGAATACGCAGGGATTTGAGAATATCAAATCCTACTTTGACTTCTTCCACCGGGTCGGCCGCCAGCGAGATCCGCAGGGTATCGCCGATGCCTTCGCTGAGCAGCAGGCCGAGCCCGATGGCGGATTTCACCGCGCCGCTGCGCGCGCCGCCCGCTTCGGTAATCCCCAGATGCAGGGGCTGATCGATGCGCGACGCCAGCAAACGGTAGGATTCAACCGCCAGAAAGACATCCGACGCTTTGACGCTGACTTTAAACTGGTTAAAATTGAGGCGATCCAGTATGTCGACGTGGCGCATGGCGGATTCAAGCAAGGCTTCCGGCGTGGGTTCGCCGTATTTTTCCTGGATGTCGCGCTCCAGCGAACCGGCGTTGACGCCGATGCGTATGGGAATGTTTTTATCACGGGCACAATCCACCACCGAGCGGATACGCGCTTCGCTGCCGATATTGCCGGGGTTGATGCGCAGGCAGTCCACCCCATACTCGGCGACTTTCAGCGCGATGCGATAATCGAAATGGATATCCGCCACCAGCGGCACGCTGACCTGCTGTTTTATCAGGCGAAAGGCGTCAGCCGCATCCATGGTCGGCACCGAAACGCGGACGATATCAACCCCCACGCGCTCCAGCGCCTGGATTTGCCGCACCGTCGCCGCCACGTCGGTGGTTCGGGTATTGGTCATCGATTGTACGGCAATAGGCGCGCCATCACCAATCGGCACCTTGCCGACATAGATCCGAGTAGATTTCCGGCGGTTAATGGGTGCGTGATTATGCATACATTCTCTCCATAATTGCTCAATTCAGCCTAATTAGCGGCTATGGTGAGTCTCGCAACCTGGTTTGATCTGACATATCGGCTCAAATCCACCGGTTTGCCCTGATATTGAATCTGGACCGCCGCAGGAGCGCCGATTTTCAATTTGAACGGCGCCTGACCGGCAAGATTGAGCTTACCGCCGGGACGCTGTGTACCGCTGAACAGTTTTTTACCGGTGGCGTCGGAGACTTCCAGCCAGCAATCGGCGGTGAAATTCATCACCAGCCCGTTGGTGCCGGCCTCGCCTTCGGTCGGCGCCGGTGCCGAAGATACGGGCTGCTGGATTGTGGAAGAGGTCGGCGCGGCGGCGGGCGCGTTATTTTGCGCCGTGGCCGGCGAGGTCGCGCCATTGGCATTAGCGCTGTTAGCGACAGGGGCCGCTGCCGCACCCGGCTGAACCGGGGTGGCGGGCGAAGTGGTGCCCGCGGCGGCGGCATCGCTGCCGGCGGACTGATCCGCCGCCGGCTGGCCGGCGTCGTCGCTGCCGGTGCCATCGTCACCGCTTTGACCGCCGGAAGCGGTATTGTCGTTATCGCCCCCCTGATTCAGCTTGGTGGAGGATTGATCGGCCATATCGGAGATATCCTTTTGCTGCGCCTGATGGTTTTGCCACCACCATGCACCGGTCAGGCCTATCACCACGAACAGAATGAGCCAGGTAAATCCCATTAACCAGCCGTCCCGCTTTTTGCGGGTTTTTCCGAGGGCAAAAGTCTGCATCGGCGCGACTTTCGAGGCTCGCACCGGCGCCTGTTTCGCCATCATCGGCAAAATTTCTTCTTCGGAAACGTGAACCAACCGGGCATAGGAGCGGATATAACCCCGCAAAAAGGTCGAGGCCAGATTGGGATTGGCCCTGTCCTCTTCTATTTCCTTCACGGTCGTGACCTTCAGGCACAGCCTTTCGGCCACCGCCTGCTGGCTGAGTCCCATTTGTTCACGTGCCTGACGCAGGCGTCCGCCTGTCGTTGTTGATGCTGTCTGATCTTGGAGGGCTTCAGTATTCATTAGCTAGGAACTGCTGGTACTGTTTAGATTGTGGAAAACTTCGCGCAAGCCGTGTGCCATAACGTTGAACGTCATTGTGGCGTCCCGCTAACGCAGCGAAACGAATCTGTAACCATAAACTTTCAGCACTTGCCGGAAGAATATGCTGATAAATATCCAATAATAGTTGTGCTTTATCGCCTTTCCCTTCACTGAACTGCCGGTCTGCTTCCGCCAGCAAAGCTACGCCCTTTTCCGGGTCGTATTTCAGCGCGCGACTGAGTAACGTCCGCGCCTCATCGTTTTGACCGGCTTTGAAAAAACAATAGCCGGCATTTTCCAGACTATCGGCGACCTGTCCGTAATCCGTTGACCGTGCCGCAGCAGCAAACTGTTGTTGCGCCGATACATACTGCCCTAAACTACATAAAAACGCACCGTAATTATTCAGTACCGAGGCGTTTTGCGGCGCCAATTTCAGCGCCAGGTTATAACGATTCTGCGCGGCGTCGTTTTCGCCGACCCGTTGTTCATAAAGCGCCATGCCCAATTGGGTTCGGTAATCGGCGGGGGCGCCTTTTACCGCCTTGTCGAGATTCTGCCGCGCCGCATCAAGATTATTGGCCGCCAGATATTCCATACCCAACTGCAATCGGGTTTGAGATGACTGTGATGATATCTCGGTATCATGCTTGTCACCGGCGCATCCATTCAACAACCCGAATAGCAATAATACTCCTGTTAACCGTCTCAGCGTCATGCCTGTTCCCTTTTATCCTCTGAAGATTCGGTTATTTTCATCGCCGCCCGTCCGGCGGCGGCTCATCACAAGGTTCTCACCGCGATAGGCTCTCCGGCCATGCGCTTATGCAGAGTCCGTTTAGTGCGATCGATAACATCCCCCGCCAATTGCCCGCAGGCGGCGTCAATGTCGTCACCCCGGGTTTTGCGCACGATAGTGGTAAAACCATAATCCATCAGCACCTTGGAGAAACGATCGACCCGGCTGTTGGAGCTGCGCCCGTACGGCGCGCCGGGGAAGGGATTCCACGGAATCAGGTTAATCTTGCAGGGCGTGTCCTTCAGACACTCCGCCAGCTGATGCGCGTGTTCCGTACCGTCGTTGATATGATCCAGCATGACATATTCCACCGTCACCCGCCCCTGGTTGGCATTGGATTTATCCAGGTAGCGGCGCACAGCCGACAGGAACATGTCGATATTGTATTTTTTATTGATAGGAACGATTTCGTCACGGATGGCATCCGTCGGGGCATGCAGCGAAATGGCCAGCGCCACGTCAATCATATCCCCCAGCTTGTCCAGCGCCGGAACCACGCCGGAAGTGGAGAGGGTGACGCGGCGTTTCGACAGGCCGAAACCAAAATCGTCCAGCATGATTTCCATCGCGGGCACCACGTTGGTGAGGTTGAGCAGCGGCTCACCCATGCCCATCATCACCACATTGGTGATGGGCCGCTGGCCGGTAACCTTGGCGGCGCCGATAATCTTCGCCGCGCGCCACACCTGGCCGATAATTTCCGACACCCGCAGGTTACGGTTGAATCCCTGCTGGCCGGTGGAGCAGAACGTGCACTGCAGTGCGCAGCCTACCTGGGAGGAGACGCACAGCGTAGCGCGATCCTCTTCCGGAATGTAAACGGTTTCCACCTGCTGGTCGCCGACCTTAATCGCCCACTTGATGGTGCCGTCGCTGGAACGCTGCTCGCTGGCCACTTCCGGAGCGCGTATTTCGGTCAAGGTTTTTAATTTGCCGCGCAGCGTCTTGTTGATATCGGTCATCTGATCAAAATCGTCACAGCAATAATGGTACATCCATTTCATGACCTGATCCGCACGAAAGGGTTTTTCGCCGATGCCCAGGAAAAATTCGCGCATCTGCTGGCGATTCATATCCAGCAAATTCAGCTTTTGGTTGAGGGATGCGGGCTCGTCGAGTTCCACCGCCGCTGGCGGCATTTCAGGTACATATTGCTCTGACATGGTAATGAAGGCCTCGTTATTACACGTTATGGCGCGGAAAAGATAAAGAAATGCCCCGGCCGAGTGCGGACTACCACCTCATCCGGGGCGCAACAGTTTTAGATTTTAGCGCAGAGCGGCGCTGCTTAAAAGCAGCAGCCCCGCTTTTTTATCTATCGTGCGGCGGCGATTAGCGTGTGCGGGGGCAAATCTCGTCTTCACTGAAGAAATAGGCGATCTCGCGCGCGGCGGATTCGACGGCATCGGAACCGTGCACGGCATTTTCCGTCAGGCTGTCAGCATAATCGCTGCGCAGGGTGCCGGCCAGAGCGTTGGCCGGGTTGGTGGCGCCCATGATTTCACGGTTGCGCCGCACGGCATCCTCGCCTTCCAAAACCTGGACCACCACCGGACCGGAGATCATGAACCCCACCAGCCCGTCAAAAAAAGGTTTACCCTGATGCTCGGCGTAAAAGCCTTCGGCCTGCGCGCGGGTCAATTGCAGCATTTTAGCGGCAACTATCTTCAAGCCGGCGCTTTCAAAGCGCGCATAGATGGCGCCGATGACATTCTTTGCCACCGCATTGGGTTTCACGATGGAAAAAGTACGCTCTATCGTCATAATGACCTCTTTGTAACAAATTAATAAATGGTCGAGTTAATCGTTTGTTGTATCGACCTGTTCAAGTGGCGCAAATTATAGGGATCGGATAGACGTTTGCCTATCAGAAATGCAACATTCCATTAAAAAAAATTTAGCTTATTCCCTACTTTTCAAGGGGCTATTCTATTTTCCATAAAAAAAGGGTTTATACCAGCGCAAATTCCGTGCAAATCGCTCAAAAATTAAATTCTGTGAGGAAAGGCCTTACCGGAGCAATCCGCTTGTTCGAGGGCTGAAAATCACCGACAATACCTTATCTTACGGGCTGGGCAGGCTGAATGGCCCGCCGCGGCGCAACCACGGAGCATCGTTATGACCTCATCGCTGTTTGTCTCCCCCGCCTGGCTGCAGGAACATATTCACGACCCTTCGGTGCGGATTTTGGATGCGCGGATGTTGCCGCCCGGTTACCAGGGGCCGCGGGATCTGCATGTGGAATATCTGGCGGGACACCTGCCGGAAGCGGTGATATTCGATATCGAGGCGTTGTCAGACAGCAACAGCGCGCTACCGCATATGCTGACCTCCCCTGAGGCGTTTGCCGCCGCCATGGAAGCGCTGGGGGTGGGCGATGGGCAGCATCTGGTGGTTTATGATGACGGTTCGCTGTTTTCCGCGCCCCGCGCCTGGTGGATGCTGCACGTCATCGCCGGCGTAGAGCGGGTGTCGCTGCTGGCGGGCGGCATGGCGGGCTGGCAAAGGGCCGGCCTGCCGCTGGCCGCGGGACCGGTGTTTCAGGACCCGCGCACCTTTCGTCCCCGCCCGTCGGCGGGTCATGTGAAAAGCCTGGCTGACATGCGCCACATTAT
Source organism: Sodalis ligni (assembly GCF_016865525.2). Lineage (NCBI taxonomy): Bacteria > Pseudomonadati > Pseudomonadota > Gammaproteobacteria > Enterobacterales > Bruguierivoracaceae > Sodalis > Sodalis ligni. Next base: position 4,452,273 of record NZ_CP075169.1, read on the forward strand.
CGCCCACCGCTCGGCGCAGGTGATTGATGCCCGCCCCGCCGCCCGTTTCAGCGGCCAGGAGCCGGAGCCCCGCCCCGGCCTGCATCGCGGCCATATTCCCGGCAGCAAGAATTTGCCGTGGCATGAGCTGGTGCGGGACGGGGAGCTGAAAAGTCCGGAAGAACTGCGATCGATAGTGGATAAGGCGGGAATCGATACCGGCCGGCCCCTGGTGGCCAGCTGCGGTTCAGGGGTTACCGCCGCGGTGGCGGTGCTGGCGCTTACCGAACTTGGCATTGAGGATATAGCGCTCTATGACGGTTCGTGGAGCGAATGGGGCGGTCGGGACGATGTACCCATTGCGACCGGCGAAGGAAGCGACTAACCCGGCGCCGATGATGCCTGGCCCGACCTTGCCTTGACTCCCGGGGCGCGGTGTCCAAGGCAATTCAGGCGGCAAAGCCATGGCGCCGCCGCCCCGTCAAAAACCCCGGCAATCAGGCCGGTTTGCCATCGCGCAGCGTCCGCAGCCAACTGCCCCACTTGCGTTCGTAGAATGGCTGGATGTGGTGGATGAAGTAATGGCTGATACCCGACTCATCCTTGCCCACCAGGCAAAGGTCAACCGGCTGTTCATCGGGGGCGGTGTCGGTTGCAACTTGTCCCGCCGCTTCGATGGCGGCCTCGGCATCCCCCTCGCACTCCAGTCCAATCAGCCAGTGCGGCGGGTCCTCGGGCTCGTCGCGGATCTGCACCATAAACGCCCGTCGGACCTGCTTATAGTCGGCGAACAGCCTGGTAAGTGAATCAACCATCTGCGCCGGTTTCTGCTCCGTATCGCTAAGGGTGAAGCGCATTTCGCCTTCGAGAATTTCACGCTCGGTCAAGGCATCGCCGCCGTTCATCATCAGGGCGGTAATTTCATCCGGACTGAAAGACTTGCCGTAAGGCAGTTTGGGATTTAGGAACAGCTCCGCTCCCGCCGTCATGGCGAACAGCGTCCGGGTAGGCAGCGCCATAAACGGCTGGGGGTCGGTGACCGCCTGCTGCAAGGCCTCTAAGGATGTAAAAAATGGTATGGCGGTGGTGCCGTCCGGTTTTTCCCAATGTTGCAGATTAACCGGCTGTTCGCCGTCATGGCGGGCCGCGCCGGCAATCCAGCCGTCGCCGGCATCCCCCAGCACAAAAACCGTCGATTCCATTAGCAGGCGAAAAAAAGCCGGCCGATGGGCCGGTTCGCCGGCCGCCTGTTTCAAGGCAAGATCCAGCGCATTCGCCTGAGCTGCATTATTCTGAGTCATTATGTTCTCCGTTAACCGTGCCGCCCCGGTTTCCGGTCCGGGGACGGACAAGATTATTCGGCCGCCTGGGACAACAGCAGATTGGCCAGGGTACGCACCCCCAACCCGGTAGCGCCGGCGGACCATTGATCCACCGCGCTCTTGCGGTAGGTGGCGGAACAATCGATGTGCAGCCAGCCCTGCCGGTAGTTTTCCACAAAATGGGACAGGAAAGCCGCCGCCGTGCTGGCGCCCGCGGTATAGGACGCTCCCGCCACATTGCTGAGATCGGCAAAGTTGGACGGCAGCTGGGCACGGTGGAACTCCGCCAGCGGCAGGCGCCAGAACGGTTCGTTTTCCTGCTCGGCGCTGCTAAGCAGCGACTGGGCCAGGACATCGTCAAAGCTGAACAGCGCGTGGTAATCATTGCCCAGGGCGGTCTTGGCCGCGCCGGTCAGGGTGGCGCAGTCGATAATGATACGGGGTTTTTTCGCCGAGGCGTCGATAAGACCGTCCGCCAGCACCAGCCGGCCTTCGGCGTCGGTGTTCATGACTTCTACGCTTTTACCGTTGCGATAGCGGATAATGTCGCCTAGCTTGAACGCATTGCCGCTCACCATATTGTCGGCGCAGCACAGATACAGGCGCACGCGTTTTTTCAGGCCGCGGGCGATTGCCAGGGCCAGGGCCCCGGTGACGGTGGCCGCGCCGCCCATATCGGATTTCATCGAATCCATGAAGCTGCTGCCTTTCAGGCTGTAGCCGCCGCTGTCGAAGGTAATACCTTTACCCACCAGACATGCCAGAACCGGTTCATCCGGATTGCCGCCCGGGTTGTAGTCCAGGGAGAGCAGCACCGGCTGGCGGTCCGATCCGCGGCCGACGCTGTGGATGCCCGTATAACCGTTCTCGCGCAGATCCTCCGCCTTGGTAATGCGGTATTTGATGTCGTTGGAGACGTGGCACATGATATCCACAGCGCGCTGAGCCAGTTGCTCGGGACCCAGTTCTTCCGCCGGGGTATTGATGGTATGGCGCACCCAGTCGATGACTTTCAGCCGGTTATCCAGCTCCTGCCTGGCGTCCGCCGCCAACTCCGGCCAATCGATGGTTCGCTCGCCTTTCGGCCCGCGGTAACCCTGCCAGAAAGACCAGCAGCGTTCCATATCCCAGCCGTCGCCCTCAAGACGGACATGTTTCACGCCCTGCCCGTCGATTTTACGTGCCCCACGCTGGATTTCCATCAGCGCATTGTCGCCGGTCAGGTGAATGGTCATTCCGCCATCACCGGCGCTCAGCAGCGTTTTTTCGCCCCAACGGGGATCCGCTGCTACCGTTGATAGCATGACCGGCATCGCTTCGGTTGTCATAGTATGACTCCTATAATTGTTGTTTGTGTGAGGCAATCCTGTACGTATCCGGTACAGTGACAAAATCATGGCCCCTACCGGGCGCCCCTTTCAATCGCTTGCCGAACGCCCCGCCTCATTGACTTGGCGGGACAAGGCCCGCCGATGGTCTCTAAACCTAATGACAATGGGATGACATTCAGCAGCAACGTCCCGCAATCGGGCTAACAGCCCGTGTATTCGACCCGGAGGGTGGCAAAAGACGTGGTGGTTAGCGTTGCGTCCACTCGATACTGCCGATATCCACGCCCTGCTTGAACATTTTCCACTGGGGGGAGAGTTCGCGCAGGCGGCCGATGGCGTTATGCACTTGCCCGACGGCGTAATCGATCTCCTCGGCGGTGGTAAAACGCCCGAGGGAAAAGCGAATGGAGCTGTGCGCCAGCTCATCAGTCAGTCCCAGCGCGCGCAGCACGTAGGAAGGCTCCAGGCTGGCGGACGTACAGGCGGAGCCGGACGACACGGCCAAGTCCTTCAACGCCATGATAAGCGACTCGCCGTCCACATAATTGAAGCTGACATTGAGGATATTCGGCGCCCCCTGCTCCAGGCAGCCGTTAAGATAAACTTCTTCCATGTTCCTGATGCCGTTCCACAGCCTGTCGCGCAGCGCGCGCAGCCGCGGTGCTTCAGTCGGCATCTCTTCCTTGGCGATGCGGTACGCTTCGCCCATGCCGACTATCTGGTGAACCGGCAGCGTGCCGGAACGCATGCCGCGTTCATGGCCGCCGCCATGCATCTGCGCCTCGATACGCACCCGGGGCTTGCGGCGGACATAAAGCGCGCCGATGCCCTTGGGACCATAGATCTTATGCGCGGTGAAGGACATCAAATCCACGTTGAGCGCGGCGAGATCGATGGGCAGCTTGCCGACGCTCTGAGTGGCGTCCACATGGAAAATGATTCCCCGGCTACGGCACATTTCACCTATGGCCGCGATATCCTGCACCACGCCAATTTCGTTATTGACATGCATGACGGATACCAGGACGGTATCGTCGCGCATCGCGTCTGCCAACTGTTGCAAATCAAGAAGGCCGCTGCGCTGCGGCGAGAGATAGGTGACGTCAAATCCTTCGCTTTCCAATTGGGAACAGGTATCCAGCACGGCTTTATGTTCCGTTTTGCTGGTGATGATGTGTTTGCCTTTGTCCCGGTTGGCATGGGCCGCGCCCTTTATCGCCAGGTTATCGGATTCCGTGGCGCCGGAGGTAAAAATGATTTCACGCGGGTCGGCGCCCACCAGATCCGCGATATGATTGCGCGCAATATCTACCGCCTCTTCCGCCTGCCACCCGAAACGGTGCGAGCGGGAAGCCGGATTACCGAAATTACCGTCCAGGGTTAAACACTGCATCATTTTTTCGGCAACCCGGGGATCGGCCGGTGTCGTGGCCGAATAGTCCAGATAAATCGGCAGTTTCATTGCTCTTACGCTCCGTACATTACTTCAAACTATACCCATCATACCTCGGCGTTGCCGCCTTCCTGCAAGGTGAATAGTTAGGGTATATGTTAAATGCCGTATTATTGCTTATGCGCGCAGATTAACATTAATGGTTTCTTGGATACGTCCGTTTGTGGCGGTGCGGCGGGTATCGTTATTTTGCCGGTCGGCCACATCAAGGATCTCTTCGTTTTGCACCAGTTCGGCCAGAGAAATATTATTGAGGAACTCGCTGATGCGCACGCTGAGATCGCGCCACAGGGTATGGGTCAGGCAGCGATCGCCGTTCTGGCAGCCTTCTTTGCCCTGGCAGCGGGTAGCGTCCACAGATTCATCCACGGCGGTGATGATGGCGCCGACCGCGATTTGATCCGCTGCTTTACCCAGCAGATAGCCGCCTCCGGGACCGCGTACGCTGGCCACCAGATCATTTTTACGCAAACGAGAAAAAAGTTGTTCGAGGTAAGACAGGGAGATACCCTGGCGTTCGGAAATTTCAGCCAGCGGAACCGGCCCTTCCTGGGAATGCAGCGCGACGTCAAGCATGGCGGTAACCGCATAACGGCCTTTAGAAGTAAGTCTCATGATAATAATTCCCGTTGGGTGAAATATGTCAAAAGTCTGCCATTCCTGAGTAAATTAGTCAACTATTTAACCAAGCATTCCACTCAAGTATTAGTCGCGTTTTAGCTCGTCTTTTGCCGCCTGGGGATGTTCGATTGAGGTCAGGATACCGCGCAGGATATGCAGCTCCTGGCTTTCCGGACGGGCGCGGACGAACAGCCGGCGCAGTTTGTTCATCACCTGCCCCGGATGGGCCGCGCGGATAAAGCCGGTGCGGATCAATACCTGTTCCAGATGCTGGTAGAACCGTTCCAGCTCATCCGCCATCGGGTAGGGCGAGTCCTCCCCATGAACCGGCGCGGCGGCTGTGAGGCTTTCCAGGTACGCTACCCGGATTTCATAGGCCAGGATTTGCACCGCCATCGCCAGATTCAGCGAACTGTATTCCGGATTGGCGGGAATCATCACGTGGAAATGGCACTTTTGCAGCTCTTCATTGGTCAGTCCCACGCGTTCGCGGCCGAATAGCAGCGCCACCGGCGCGTGTTCCCCTGCTTCAACGCTTTTAGTCCCGCATTCCCTGGGTTCAAGCATCGGCCAGGGCAAGGTGCGGGAACGCGCGCTGGTGCCCACCACCAGACCGCACCCGGCCAGCGCTTCGTCGAGGCTGCCGACGATGGTGGCGTTGCCGATGATATCGCTGGCGCCGGCTGACAGGGCAATGGCCTGTGAATCGGGTTGGGTTAACGGGTTCACCAGATAAAGGTTGCTCAACCCCATGGTTTTCATGGCCCGGGCGGCAGAACCGATATTACCGGTGTGGGATGTTTCGACCAAAACAACGCGAATATTGTGCAGCATAATCTTTCAAAGCTAAGGGGAAAGTGGGCAATATATTATCACACCCGTAGGTTTTTTACCGAAACTCTGCTATACTCCGCGCCGTTTCAGTTCTTTAACATCTTAGTGGACGATATCCATGCATCCGATGCTTAACATCGCCATTCGCGCTGCGCGAAAGGCGGGTAATTTAATTGCCAAACACTACGAAACCCCCGATGCCGTCGAAGCCAGCCAGAAGGGCGATAACGATTTTGTCACCAACGTCGATCGCGAAGCGGAACGGCTGATCATCGAGGTAATCCGTAAATCCTACCCGCAGCACACCGTGATCAGCGAAGAGTGCGGTGAACTGACCGGCGAGGATCAGGACGTACAATGGATAATCGACCCACTGGATGGCACCACCAATTTCATCAAGCACCTTCCCCACTTCGCCGTTTCCATTGCCGTACGCATTAAAGGCCGCACCGAAGTCGCGGTGGTCTACGATCCCATGCGCAACGAACTCTTTACCTCTTCCCGCGGCCAGGGCACCCAATTGAACGGCTACCGCCTGCGCGGCAGCACTGCCCGTGAATTGGACGGAACGATTCTCGCCACCGGTTTCCCCTTTAAGGCCAAGCAGCACGCGGCAACCTATATCAACCTGCTGGGCAAGCTGTTTACCCAATGCGCTGATTTTCGCCGCAGCGGCTCCGCCGCGCTGGATCTGGCCTATGTGGCGGCCGGAAGGGTGGACGGCTTCTTCGAAATCGGGCTCAAACCCTGGGATTACGCCGGCGGCGACCTGCTGGTGCGTGAAGCCGGTGGCCTGGTAACCGATTTTGCCGGCGGCCATGAGTATTGGCAGTCCGGCAACCTGGTGGCGGGCAATCCCCGTGTGGTAAAAGCCATGCTCTCCGCCATGCGCGATGAGCTCAGCGACGCGCTGCGGCGCTGATTGACCGGCATCAACCGGTGCGCCGCAGCGATAGTCCGGCGGCCCGCCCGGTCCCCCGCCGTCATGCTCCAATTCCATGACGCCGGCTTCATCTCCCGGGCCATCAATGGCTGAACGGTCTCACCGTGCCCATCAGCAGCGGCTGGGCGGTGAGATAGAGTACCGCTCCGGCGGCTACCAGCAGCAAACCGCCGGCCAGCGACAAGGTTGCCCACGCCACGCCGGCGGATATTCTCGAGGTATGGCGACGGGTTAGGCTTTCGGCCACCCGGCGGCTGAAAAACACCAGCAAGGCCAGCGTCAGCAGGGTCAGGGAGGTCCCGGCGGCCATCACCAGCGCCGATATCACGCCCCAGCCGTAAACCCCTATTACTTTGGCAAACAGCAATACCAGCACCGCGCCGGAACAGGGACGAAACCCCATGGCCAGCACCACCGCCACGCGGGTTCGCCAGCCCGCGTCCGCCTGTAGCGCCGATTCATCCGGTAAATGGTGATGTCCGCAGGCGCAGTCCGCGGGATGGTACCGACCGTCAATCGGCGCTAACGGCGTCGAGAGTAGTACGGCACGCTGCCCCTTCCCCGGGGGAGCAAAGCCCGGACCGGCCCGATAAGGACGCCCATCCTTCGGCGGTTCAATCCCCAGGTAGCGCAGCGAGGTAATGGCGCCAAGAGGCCGTTGCCCCCGATGCCTGAAATTCCGGATGATATCGCGCAGCTTCAGCAACGCCCGCCGGCACAGCAGCGCTCCCAGCAAGGCTACCAGGATATAGCTGCTTTTTTCCAGCCAGAACTCCCCGAGATGCAGCACGCGGGAAGAAAGGTGAAGCCCCACCAGGACCACGCTCACCAGGGCGATGGCCATTCCCCCTTGCAGCAGGGATGCCGCCAGCGTCATGGCCATGCTGAGTTTCAACCGGGACGGATGCGTGGCCAGATAGGTGGTGAGCACCACTTTGCCATGGCCCGGACCGACGGCGTGCAGGATGCCGTACACCAGGCTGAACAGCAATAGCGACAAACCGGCCCGCCCCGGATCCTGCTGAACCTGATAGAGCAGTTGCGCCAGGTGCTGGTGCAGCTGTTCTTGCCATACCACGCTTTTCAGCAGGATCAACGGCCAATAGGCGATAAGGTAGCGTATCGCCGTCAAGGCCGCCAACAGAAACAGCCAAAACGGCCAAAGGCCCGCCAGCCAATAACGTACGGTGCGGGAACCGGGCCCGGAGGCGATTGTCAGTGACATTGCAGTTGTACCCTTTGAGCGAATTGTTTGCCCAGGCTGGTATCGACTCCCTTCGAACCGGGATTATCCAGCGAGAGCGCGTAGGCCTGCAGGGAAGGATTGGGCTTGGGGGTCATCAACGTCAGCTTGCAACCCGCCGACAATCCGGCAGGCAACGTAATGGCGGTCTCATCGTGATACGTCATATCGACAAAATAGGTGGGATCGTAGGTTGAAAAAAAGATGGGGCTACCCGCCAGCAGCGGCGGATGCGCCAGGGGCAACACGAACATCAGCACCGCCTTTTGTCCGTTGCGGTATAAATGGTATTCCGCCGGCATATCTTCAAATTTAACCCGCTGCCCGTCTCGATACACCTCGGTGAAATAGTGCTGGCCCAGCACATTGGCCATGACCTGTGCCGCCAGTTTTTTCCAGGCTACCGAATCCGGTTTGGCGCCGGCATCGTCATAAAAAACATCGGCGGAGGTGATTTCATCCATGGTCCAGGTCATCTTGAAACCGCTGAGATAATTATCACGGCTAATTATTTCAGTTTTCATATCTATAAAACTATGGGGATGGGCGAACACCGCCTGGCTCACGCCCCAGGTTAACGCCAGCAAAATCCGCCATGGCGGATTTCTCCCCCCGCGTCTGTTTCGATGATATAACACCAAGATAACTCCTTGCGCCACCTTGCCACCCCAGGGTTGTCTCACCCTCTTCTCCTTTACGGTTTCATCCCTGGCGATGCTAGCGGATAGAACTTCGTCACCGCAAGACATTAACTGTTGCAAAGGCTTGCGGCGGCAAATCCTTTTCATCGCTAAATGCCTTCTCAAAATGTGATCGCCCTTGAATCTCACAAACAAAAATTATCCTAACCTCACACAGGGAAATTGATTAGCTATCATTAGCAATAATACCAACGTAAGGACAATGAGACCCATGAGCCTGCCCACCCCACCGGTGCCGGCGCTTTCCGGTTCGCAACGTCGCAGCCATTTGCTATTGATGCTTTTTGCGCCCCTGCCATCTTTGTCGCTGGTCTCGCTTTCAAGGTATAACGGCGAGGATTTACCCACGACTCGGCGCGATCTGGTCCACATCGAAAGCGAGATGCGGCGTATCTACCATCTCTCCCTGGTGGTGGGGCATGACGGTAATTACCGGATCGAAGGCAACGTTCTGAATAAGCGGCTGTGCCTTATAGAGGGTATGCGCCGTACGCTGCGCCTTTGTCCGGACAAAGTGAACCGCTATTTTTTGCCTCTGCAACAGCATCAGTGGCTGCATCTGCCCGCCGATTATCAAATCACCGATGAACAGTTCGAGGCTGCCATCACCGGTTACACCTCGTTACTGGAAAGGCCGCCGTCCGCAAGCGATGTGGCCTTTTTGCATCTCTATTTGCGTTATGTATTGATGCAATGCCATGCACGGGAGCAGCCGGAATTCAATCAGCATCAGCTGCAATGGCTACAGCAAAAAGCCGAATACCGGCAGGTGCTGGACATTTTTCGCTTATGGCCCCTGCCGGAGAACGAACTGATAGGCTTTACCCTGCTGGCCCGGTTGCTGAAGACACCCAACCAGACCGGGGTCCGTTCCGACGACGACCGACAGCTCTTGCAGGAAGTAAAAAACATCATCCGGCGGTTCGAACAGGTGGCGCAAACCACCTTCCATCAGCCGGAGATGCTGGCCGGCCAGCTTTTTTCCCATCTCAGCGCCGCCTTGGAACGCTGCCATTTCCGCGTCGGTATCGACAACAGCCTGCAATTGGAAGTGGAGGAGAAATACCCTCGTCTGTTGCGCACAACCCGCGCGGCGGTAATGCCGCTGGAAGCGGCATACCGCATCCGCTTTCCCCGCGAGGAGCTGGGACTTATCGCGGTGATTTTTGGCGCCTGGCTGATGCAGGATAACGATTTGCAGTAGAAGCAGGTGGTTATACTGACCAACAGCGAGGGGGGCAAAGAAAAAACGCTGGAGTTACAAATCCGCGAGTTGACCCTGTTGCCGCTGAATATCAAGTTCCAGTCCCTGGCCGAATTCCAGGTTCGCGGCGCGCCTAAAAATACCGTTTTGGTCATTTCACCTTTTTCTCTGCCGCTACCGCTTTTTTCGCCGCCGCTGATGCTGGTGCGCCTGCCGCTGGCGCAATCCCAGCAAGAGCGTATCCGCCAACTGCTGGAAGCCTGATTCCCGAAGGGAATCGATCATTATCGCTTTCCCTCAATGGACAATGGAAATGGGTTTAATTTAACATTTCATTTTAAAAATTGAAGAAATCGCTCATCCAATGCCGCCTTGGCTTTATTTTATTGAGTTGTTTACCTACTATGCTTCACCCATTTAGTAATGATAAAGCGTATTAATGAATTCGATTAAAGCACAACCTGATGCCTGCGCATTTTCACCGCATTTAAAAAATTGTGGCGTCAATTCTCCGGATCAAAATCATGAAATGAATAATTTTATGGGCCTGTTCAAGCCACTAATTCAGGTTTCCAATATTGCTTTGAAAATAAGTGCCAAATGTAAACCCTCAGCCGTAGCAATAACCAAATGTTTTTCCGCGCTGGTATTTCTTTCTATACCGTTCTCCGCGGCACGGAATCTGCCCAGGGATAAAACAAACAAGGGGGATGATTATAAAACCATTGGTCAAGAGCTCCACCAAGCATCACTTCAATGGCGGGATGAAAATATTATCCATCATCAAAAAAAATCCGATGAGAAATTACGAATTAAAAATATGCATCAGGCCGTCACGGCCGCTGTTTATTATGCCTCTGCATTGACTTCACCCGCTCATCACAGTGAAAGGCTCGGACCTCGAGAAAATAACAGGGCTGCCGACGATGCCCATTCAACGGCGCTATCCTCCCCGATCCTTGCCACGGGAATCCAAAAAGCATAGAACAGCTTCCTCGATTAGATCCTAATGAGTATTACATGATATCGGGCTATGGCGATAACGCCGACCGGTTGGTTCCATTGGAAAAAAGCGGCAAGAACACCCACCATAACTTTCTGCGTTATCGAGATGACCCTGATGTATTGACGTCCGGGTTCCCGCAGCAGGCGGCGTTTCCATTGGATACCCCGAGTGACGCCTCGCTAACCGCCCGGCCGGGTCGCCGCGGATTAAGCGGAAAAAGGTTCGCGGCGCCGGGCAAGGACAAAACGCAGAATATCTTAACCAAGATTAAAAAAGCTGACATCCGGAATGTCCCTTTATTGCCCCCATCCAAGAACGATCCGCGACTGCCAGCCGCCATCATTCAGCAATGCAAGGCAACTCTGGCTGAAGATGAATATGGCATAGCGGTGGATAACCTCAATCCGGCTCATTATGGCCAAGGGAAAGTCTATGAAGTATATAATGGCCGCGACGGCATCAGCCAGCCGGTTTCCCGCTTTTATGTATTGATAAACGCCGATGGGATATCGGTGCGCCCGATAGTGATGCCGGAGCACGGCGTCAAATATGAAATTTTTGATTCCGGCAATCAGGCCGTCAGATACCCCCTGGCCTTTAGCAACGGCCAATGGATACTGCAGCAGCCTACGGCTTTGCAAGTCTCGAAATCGTTAATCCGCCGCATGACCCCGGCAATGGCAGATCCAAATATTGTGGAGTCGGTATTATCCGCGCCCGATGAGCGGGGATTACAGTGGTCCCATGACCATAAAAGCTATCTAAGGATAAGGGGGAATTATGTGGAATTAATCCGTAATAAAAATAAAAGTAATCGATATCATATTGTGACAAAGCACAAAAGAAATAGAATCGATATTAAATTTCATAATAATAAATTTATCGTGACTTCTCAACGCAGCGGAGCCAAAAGAAATATAGCTGCGGCCAAGAGGGAAATACTGGTGTATTAATTAACGCTTATCCCCCGCAATCACATCTGCGGGGGATAAGGCATTCGGCTAATCAGGCATAAACCGGATAACGGGCGCAGATGGCCAGGACTTTTTGCTTGGTGCGCTCAATGACCGCTTCATCGTTAACATTGTCCAGTATGTCGCAGATCCAGCCGGCCAGTTCACGCACGTCGCTTTCGCCAAAGCCGCGGCGGGTGACTGCCGGGGTGCCGATACGGACACCGGAGGTGACAAACGGACTTTTCGGATCGTTTGGCACGCTGTTTTTATTGACGGTGATATTGGCGCGGCCCAAGGCGGCGTCAGCCTCTTTGCCGGTGAGATTTTTCTCCACCAGGTCCAGCAGGAACAGGTGGTTATCGGTACCGCCGGAGACAATGTTATAACCACGATCCAGGAAAACCGCCACCATGGCCTTGGCGTTTTTGGCAACCTGCTGCTGATAAATCTTGAATGCCGGTTCCATGGCTTCTTTCAACGCCACCGCCTTGCCGGCGATAACGTGCATCAGCGGACCACCCTGCCCGCCAGGGAATACCGCCGAGTTCAGCTTTTTATACAGCTCATCGCTGCCGCCATTCGCCAGGATCAGTCCGCCGCGGGGGCCGGCCAGGGTCTTATGGGTGGTGGTGGTGACCACATGGGCGTGAGGAACCGGGTTGGGATAGACGCCGGCGGCAACCAGCCCCGCCACGTGAGCCATATCAACAAACAGATAGGCGTCGATGCTGTCGGCGATTTCACGCATTTTGGCCCAATCCACAACGCCGGAAATAGGCGAAGAAACCGCCGATAATCATCTTCGGCTTATGGGTTGACGCCAGTTCCGCCAGCTGCTGGTAATCGATATGCCCGGTTTCGTCGATGCCGTAGGGAATAATATTATATAGCTTGCCGGAAAAATTCACCGGCGAACCGTGGGTAAGGTGGCCGCCGTGGGCCAGATTCATGCCCAGCACCGTATCTCCCGGCTGCAACAGGGCGGTGTACACGGCAAAGTTGGCCTGGGAGCCGGAATGGGGCTGTACGTTGGCATAATCGGCGCCGAACAGCTCCTTGGCGCGATCGATAGCCAATTGCTCGACGATATCCACAAATTCGCAACCGCCGTAATAACGTTTGCCCGGATAACCTTCGGCGTATTTATTGGTCAGTTGAGAACCCTGCGCCTGCATGACGCGCGGACTGGTGTAATTCTCCGACGCAATCAGCTCAATGTGCTCTTCCTGGCGCACTACTTCCTGCTCCATTGCCTGCCACAATTCGGCATCGTAATCTGCAATGTTCATTTCACGCTTTAACATCCGGTTCTCCTGCTTCAACTGACGTAATTCGTCGATTAAGTTACTCGCCATATTTCACGTTGCGGGCGCGTTGGCTTCCCTGCAAGTCGAACTATGTAGAGTAGAATCCGAGGGGGTATGGCGATAGTGTAAACTTTTTTGCCCCTGCTCCGATAGGTGCGGGGGCGGCTTTTTACGCAAACGTTTCCCTGCGGTTACGCCGCAGGGCTTGGGGGATGGGGTCCGGCGAACCTTCAGGATATTTTTTCATTGCGGCAGGGCGTTTTTTCATGAGGGGGCAGCCCATGAGTCAAAAGTTCACGGCGGGCGATTTATGAACGAGAACGGCCATCGCCCAAGCGGCATACTACGCCGGGACGAAGCCGCCGGGCTGGATTAAATCGCTTCTTCGTCCTGCTCGCCGGTACGAATACGCACCACGCGCGCCACGTCGAAGACGAAAATTTTGCCGTCGCCGATTTTACCGGTTTGCGCGGTATGCATTATCGTCTCCACACAGCTGTCGACGATATCATCCGACACCACCAGCTCTATTTTCACCTTGGGCAAAAAATCCACCATGTATTCCGCGCCGCGATACAGCTCGGTATGGCCTTTCTGGCGTCCGAAACCCTTCACTTCAGTGACGGTCATGCCGGTGATACCGACTTCCGCCAGCGCCTCGCGGACATCGTCCAGTTTGAACGGTTTGATAATCGCATCGATTTTTTTCATTATACAACCTTTCTCAAGCTGATTTGCGGCCTGCGCCGCTCATCATCGGATAGAAGAGAGCCAACTTAATCTTTGAAATCATTAGCGTCCAGCTCATGGCGCGACAGAAGCTTGTAAAACTCGGTCCGGTTACGACCCGCCATACGCGCCGCCTGGGTCACATTTCCCTTGGTAATCTGCAGCAATTTGCGCAGATAATGCAATTCAAATTGCAGCCTGGCCTCAACAAAGGTCGGCAAGACGGTATTTTCACCTTCCAGCGCCTGTTCCACCAGCGCCTCGCTGATAACCGGGGCTGAGGTCAGCGCCACACACTGTTCTATCACGTTAACCAGCTGGCGTACATTGCCGGGCCATCCGGCCGCCATTAAACGCTTCATGGCGTCGGAGGAAAAACTCCGCACAAAGGGTTTATGCCGTTCCGCCGCCGTCCGTAATAAATGGTTGGCCAACAGGGGGATATCTTCGGCCCGCTCGTGCAATGCCGGTAGTTTCAGGCTGACTACATTCAGGCGATAAAAAAGATCTTCCCGAAACTCCCCTTGCGCCATCACTTTGGGTAAATCCCGGTGGGTGGCGGAGATCACCCTGACATCTATATCCAAATCCCGGTTACTGCCCAAGGGGCGTACTTTACGTTCCTGCAATACCCGTAATAATTTTACCTGCAGGGAGAGAGGCATGTCGCCGATTTCATCAAGAAACAGCGTCCCGCCCGCGGCGGATTGAAACAGCCCCTCCCGGCTGCTGACCGCGCCGGTAAACGCCCCCTTGGCATGGCCGAACAGCTCCGACTCGAGCAATTGCTCCGGCAACGCGCCGCAGTTGATGGCGACAAAGGCGTTTTTGCCGCGGGGACTGGCGGCATGTATCGCCTGGGCCAGCACCTCCTTGCCGGTGCCGCTTTGCCCGGTAATCAGCACGCTGACATCGGACTGGGCCACCATTTTAGCCTGTTCCAGCAGCCGCAGCATGATGGGGCTGCGGGTTACGATGGACTCCCGCCAGCTCTCGTCGCCAGCCGGCATGGACAAGGACAGCGCCTCGTCAATGGCTTTATATAAAGCCTCGCGGTCCACCGGTTTGGTGAGGAAGCTGAACACGCCTTTTTGCGTGGCGGCCACCGCATCGGGTATGGAGCCGTGGGCGGTGAGGATTATCACCGGCATGCCGGGCTGGTGGCGCTGAATCTCCTCGAACAGCGCCAGCCCGTCCATTTCATCCATCCGCAGATCGCTTATCACCAAATCGATTTTTTCCCGCGACAGCAGGCGCAGCGCTTCCTGCCCGCTTTCAGCGGTGGTGACGTTGAATCCCTCGCTGCTCAGACGCATGCCCAGCAGTTTCAGCAAACTGGCATCGTCGTCCACCAACAGCAAATTGGCGTTTTTACGTTGGCTCATGGGTTACCGGTTCCTTCGCTTCATTGCTTCACGGCCGGTGCCGTCTTATCGCCGGCGGCCGCACCGGCGCCCGATGCCGGGGCATCGGATGCTCCCCCGTCGCCGGCATCATTGTCGCCGCTGTCTGATATGCCCTGTTTACGGGCCGACAGGCGCCGTTCTATTTCCGTCAGATTTTCCAGCTTGCGGGTGGTTATATCCAGTTTACTTTGCAATTCCGCCTGCTGCTGGCGCATTTGCTCGATTTGCGCCGCGTCGGCCTCCAGTTGCCGCTGGTGACTGCTGCGCTCGTCCGCCAGAATCAGGCGCAGCGCTTGCTGCTGGCGCCACATTTTAAAGATGGGATATACCGACGGGGGGAACTGGGAGCGAAAGCTCAACAGGCGCTGATAGGTCTGGCGCCGTTCGGTCACGGACATATTGGCGGCATTCAGCAGAAGGCTTTCCCGAAACGCGTCGTCCCAGGTATCGCCCCCCTGATTTTCAGCCTCGAGCCGCGCCTGCGACGGGGTCATGCGCTCGGCGCACTCCATGGCGCGCAGCCAATAGGTGGCGTCCTGGAGGTCGCCCTCCCCCCGAGTTTGCCAAATCTGGCCGCATTCGGCGGCATTTCGTCCGGGGACCGCGTTTTGGCGTACCATAGACAACGGCGTCGAAGAGTGCCGGCTGTCGGCATTGCCTACGCAACCGGTCAATAGCGACGGCAGCATCAATAGCGGTCCCAACATCGCCAGGGGATTGCCGGCGGGCCAGCGAAGGCTCAACAGACTTTTAATACTGACGGCAAACCCATGGTTCGCCGGTGAAAACCGTAAATTCATTATTATGCGTTCTCGGCGGTTAGGGGTAATTCGATACGAAAGCAAACACCGGCGTAATCCACCGTTACTAGATTCAGTTCGCCGTTCATGCGGCGTATACAATCCCGTGCAATGCTCAACCCGAGTCCGCTGCCTTTTACCGCGCCTTTGCGCTGTACGCGGCCTTGATAGAACGGCTCGACAAATCATGCTCCGCTCCGCGGCCGGGATCGGCTCGCCGCTATTGGCCAGTTCCAGGCAGAGCCGTTGCCCCGCCTGCCGGCTGCGGATCCAGATGTTACCGGATTCCTGTCCATAGTACACCGCATTGGAATAGAGATTATCAAGTACCCGCATTAATAACAGCGGCTGCGCCCGGCAATGTTCGCATTCCAGTTCCACCAGGGTATGAATGCCTTTGGCGCGGGCCGGCAGGCTGTGGGCGGCAACGACGGAATCGATCATGTCGCGCAGGTGGATATCGGCGAAGTCGGCCGGGCTGTCGGCCAGCTTGCGGTTGTAATCCAGCAATTGCTCGATTAACTGTTGCAGGTGGCGACTGCTGCTGTCGAGAATCGCCACCACGTCCCGTTGATCGGACGTGAGCGGCCCGGCGATTTCATCCGCCAGCAGGGCGGCGCCTTCCCTCAGACTTGCCAACGGCGTTTTCAATTCATGGGAGATATGCCGCAAAAATTCATGGCGCTGGGATTCAAGCCACGACAGCCGTTCGTTAAGCCAAAGGATCCGCTGCGCCAGCGACTGGATTTCACGCGGCCCGCTAAATGAAACGCCGCCGTCCAGCGACCGCCCTTCCCCCAGCCGGTTAATCATCTTTTCCACCATTTTCACCGGACCGATAATCATCCGGGTAAACAGCATGACCAGCATCAGGCTGAACAAAAAGAGCAGCAGCGCCTGCCAGCCGAAAAAACGCCCGCGTTCGGCGATGGCCATTTGCAACTGCTGGCCGCGGGCGAAAATACTGGTGCGGGTGGCCTGCACCATGTCGCTGTTGGCATGGGAAAAATCCCTGAGCTGGTCGGAGGCCGCTTTACTCGGCCCGCTGTTTTCGCATTCAAGATGCTGTAATTGAGCAAGCAAGTCACGCAGCCTCTGAACATAGCGCGGATCGGAGGGCATGCCGCCATGCGCAGCCAGAATCTGGCCGTATTGATTAAGCTGGTTTTGATACAGCGTCACCAGCGTCTGGTCATCCAGAACGCAATATTGGCGATAGCTGCGCTCCATTTCCAGCGCCACGCTGCTCATGGACTCGGTGCGCCGGGCATCCACCAGGGTGCTGCGATTGATATCCGCCGCCTGCTCGCTCAGATGGTCCAGGCTTTTCCAGGCCTGATAGGCCAGCAACAGCAAAGGCAGCAGCACCAGCGTGAAGGCGAGGATAACCAGCTGTCTTAGGGATCGGGGAAACAGACGCCACTTTTTCAAAGAAATCATCCTGTGATTACCGTCCGGTAACCCTGCCGATGCTATCCGACTCGCGGCCATGACGAAAGCACAAAATCATCGGCGCCGGCGTTAAACCACGCAGGGGTCTCATCGGCAAACATAAAACATGGCCGCCGCCGCTAAATCACGCATGGGCTTCAACGCCAGGCAAAAAAAAACACCCGCCTTACGGCAAGTGTTTTTTTCAGAATAGGGGGTGCCTCACTCAACGTGTCGCCCGATGTTTGATAAAGTCGTAAGACAATTATCGGTATGTTGGACGATAGGCACCGTTCTTTGGCGTCATTCGGTAGTTATGTAGCAATCTCTGCTCTTGGAGAGCAGCGGCGGCATATCGAGGTGAATGAGCAACTGGACAGTATTATGCAGCTATCGTGCCAGAAATAAAAGTATTTATTAAGTGATTGAAAAATATACTTAATATTCCCTCGGTATGTGTATAGGCATCAGCCGCCGCGGGATAGTGCCGATGTTCTGTCGCTCAACGGAGACACAAAGCAGATGAAAAAAAATTAATCATAAAAAACAATTGGTTATCTGTCTCCTTTTAGAGACAGATAATTCCGAGAAACGGGTAAAAAGCGACACTGGTACAGCGAGTCGCCATAACCGCTTAACCTAACTGTTTTCTGGCATTGCGGAAAATCCTCATCCAGGGTCCGTCTTCTCCCCACTCTTGCGGATGCCAGGAGTTGCTTACGGTCCTAAAGACCCGTTCCGGATGCGGCATGGTAATGGTCACCCGCCCGCCGGCGCTGGACACCGCCGTGATGCCGTTGGCCGAACCGTTTGGATTGGACGGATAGGCCTCGGTGGCATGCCCCGAATTATCCACAAAACGCAGCGCCACCAGGCCGGCGCTTTCCAACGCCGCCAAATGAGACGAATCCCGCACCTCCACCAGCCCTTCCCCATGGGAAACCGCTATGGGCAGACGCGAGCCTGCCATGCCATGCAGCAGAAGCGACGGGCTTTGCGTCACCTCCACCAGACTGAAGCGGGCTTCGAAGCGTTCTGATTTATTGCGCACAAAACGCGGCCACAGCTCGGCGCCGGGAATAAGTTCCCGCAGGTTGGACATCATCTGGCAACCGTTGCAGACGCCCAGCGCTAGAGTTTGCGGACGATTAAAGAAGGCGGCGAAGTCATCGCGCACCCGCGGGTTGAACAGGATGGATTTGGCCCAGCCTTCACCGGCCCCCAGCACATCGCCGTAAGAGAATCCGCCGCAGGCCACCAGCGCCTGGAATTCCTGCAAATCCCGATCCCCCGACAGCAGATCGCTCATATGCACGTCCACGGCGTCAAAACCGGCGCGATAAAACGCCGCCGCCATTTCCACGTGGGAATTGACGCCCTGCTCCCGCAGCACCGCCACCTTGGGACGCGCGCCTTTGGCAATAAAGGGGGCCGCCACATCCTCGGCGGGGTCGAAGGTCAGCTTGACGTTCAGGCCCGGATCGCTGTCGTCTTGTTTCGCGGCGTGCTCCTGATCGGCGCAGTCGGGATTATCTCGCAAGCGCTGCATCTGCCAGGTGGTTTCCGCCCACCAGGTACGCAGGGTGGTGCGGCTTTCACTGTATACCGTACTGTTGCCGGCACGGATAATCACGCCGTCGCCGGCTATGGCGCGGCCCAGAGTGAACAGGCAATCCTGCAGGCCGTGCCGGGCAAAGACTTCCGCCACCAGTTCGCTGTCTTCGGCGGCAACCTGAATCACCGCCCCCAGCTCTTCGTTAAACAGCGCCGCCAGCCGGTCCTGGCCCAGGGCGGCGATATCGATATCCAGGCCGCAGTGGCCGGCGAACGCCATTTCCAGCAGGGTCACCAGCAGACCGCCGTCGGAGCGATCGTGGTAAGCCAGCAGACGCCGCTGCGCCACCAGCTCCTGCACGGCACGATAGAAACCGGCCAGCTGCGGGGCATCGCGCACATCGGCGGTCTCGTCCCCCAGTTGGCGGTACACCTGGGCCAGAGCGGTGGCGCCCAGCGCCTGATGGCCGGCCCCCAGGTCAATGAGCAGCAGACGGTTTTCTCCGGCGGCGCGCAGCTGCGGCGTGACGGTGCCGCGCACATCCTCTACCCGGGCAAACGCGGTAATCACCAGAGACAGGGGAGAGGTGACTTCCCGCTGTTGCGTCCCCTGCTGCCAGCGGGTCTTCATCGACATGGAGTCTTTACCCACCGGAATGGTCAGGCCCAGCGCCGGACAAAGCTCTTCCCCCACCGCTTTTACCGCATCGTATAAACCGGCGTCTTCACCCGGATGGCCGGCGGCGGCCATCCAGTTAGCGGACAATTTGATCCGTTTAATATCGCCAATCTGCGTCGCCGCAATGTTGGTGATCGCTTCCCCCACCGCCAGACGGGCCGAGGCGGCGAAGTTCAGCAATGCCACCGGCGCCCTTTCGCCCAGGGACATGGCTTCGCCGTAATAGCTGTCCAGACTGGCGGTGGTAACCGCGCAGTCCGCCACCGGGACCTGCCACGGACCCACCATCTGATCCCGCGAGACCATGCCGGTCACCGTGCGATCGCCGATGGTAATCAAAAAAGTTTTTTCAGCCACCACCGGCAAATGCAGTACCCTTTTGACCGCCTCGGCCAGATGGATACCGCCCCGGGCCAGCGGCTGGCCCGCCGCCGTTAACCGGGTCACATCACGGAGCATTTTGGGGGTTTTGCCCAGCAATACATCCAGCGGCATGTCGATGGGCTGGTTGTCGAAATGCCGGTCCGCCAGACTCAGGTGCATTTCCTCGGTGGCTTCACCGATTACCGCGTAAGGCGCCCGCTCGCGGCGGCAAATAGTCTCAAACTCCCCGAGCCGCTCCGGCGCCACCGCCAGCACATAACGCTCCTGGGATTCGTTGCACCAGACCTCCAGCGGGCTCATGCCCGGTTCATCGTTGGGGATGTCCCGCAGTTGAAAACGTCCGCCGCGCCGGCCGTCGCTCACCAGCTCCGGCATGGCGTTGGACAGGCCGCCGGCCCCCACGTCATGAATAAACAGTATCGGATTGTCGTCACCCCGCTGCCAGCAGCGATCGATGACTTCCTGGCAGCGCCGTTCCATTTCCGGATTGTCCCGCTGCACCGAGGCGAAATCCAGATCGGCATCAGACTGCCCGGACGCCATGGATGAAGCCGCCCCGCCGCCCAGGCCGATGTTCATTGCCGGCCCGCCCAGGACAATCAGCTTGGCGCCGATGGAAATTTCCCCTTTTTGCACATGGCCGGCGCGAATGTTGCCAATCCCCCCCGCCAGCATAATCGGCTTGTGATAACCCCGCAGTTCGACGCCGTTATGGCTGCTGACCTGTTCTTCATAGGTACGGAAATATCCCGTCAGGGCCGGACGGCCGAACTCATTGTTAAACGCAGCGCCCCCCAGCGGGCCGTCGGTCATGATATCCAGAGCGGAGACAATGCGATCCGGCTTGCCGAAATCCTGTTCCCAGGGCTGCTCGAAACCGGGGATACGCAAATTGGATACCGAGAACCCCGTCAGGCCGGCCTTGGGCTTGGAACCCCGTCCGGTGGCGCCCTCATCGCGGATTTCTCCGCCGGAACCGGTGGCGGCGCCGGGCCAGGGAGAGATAGCGGTGGGATGGTTATGGGTCTCCACTTTCATCAGAATATGCGCCGGTTCCTGGTGAAAATCGTAGCGCTGGTCCCGCGGGTCGGCGAAAAATCGTCCCACCGAAGAACCTTCCATGACCGCCGCGTTATCTTTGTAGGCCGATAGGACAAACTCCGGCGTCTGTTCAAAGGTATTCTTGATCATTTTGAACAGCGACTTTGGCTGTGCATGGCCGTCGATAACCCAATCGGCATTGAAGATTTTATGGCGGCAGTGCTCGGAATTAGCCTGGGCGAACATATAGAGTTCCACGTCGGTGGGATTGCGCCCCAAACGGGTGAACGCCTCCTGCAGATAGTCTATTTCATCGTCGGCCAACGCCAGCCCCAGTTGATGATTGGCACGCTCCAGGGCGGGACGGCCTTCGACGAGCATAGCCACTTCCCCTACCGGCGCCGGCGTCTGATGCGAGAACAACGCCGCCGCCTGTTCAAATTTATCGAACACAGTCTCCATCATCCGGTCATGGAGCAGAGCCCCCAGTTGGCGCCACTGTTCCTCGGTGAGGGTGGAGCCCTGGATATAAAACGCCAGTCCGCGCTCCAGACGCTTTACCTGCGGCAAACCGCAGTTATGGGCGATATCCGTGGCTTTCGACGACCAGGGGGAAAGCGTACCGGGGCGCGGCGTCACCAGCAGCAGGCGCCCCTCGGGGTCGTGTTCGGCGAGAGAAGGACCGTATTTCAACAGCCGCTGCAATCTTGCGTGTTCGTCGGTATTGAGGGGCGCGCTCAAATCGGCAAAGTGAACATATTCAGCATAGGCATCGCTTACCGGAAGCCGGGCTTCCTGGCAGCGGGCCAGCAGTTTGTTGATACGAAATGCCGACAGAGCGGGCGAACCACGCAGTATTTCCATAATAAAGATCTCTCGTCTTTGAACCGCCGCCCGCCAATGCGGGGTACGGCTTGCCATGGGGCGCAACTTCAGGGGGAAACGCGCGCCATTATAGAGAATCCCGGCGGCGGACGAAACCGTTTGCGCGGTTATTCTTGCGCGCTGAATAACCTTTATTAACGTATGGTCTTTAAGCTTTTTTGTTGCACCGTGGCGCTTTGTTGCGCAAAATGCCCCGACACCAGGGAGAAAATGATAACGATTTTGCCGTTCGAGACAGTAGGGATTGCACTCCGGCAAGAGATAACTATTTGAAGCGCTTAAAATTAAATTATGTCGTGATTGGCGCCATCACCGCATTGCTGACCTGGGCACTTTGGTTCAACGTGCCTTGGCATGGGATGCAAGATGATGTGCTCAGTCAAATCAAAGCCAGAGGAACGCTACGCGTCAGCACCATCGATGCTCCGCTGAGTTATACCACGACCAACCACCACCCCTCCGGTTTCGACTATGAACTGGCGAAACGCTTCGCCGATTATCTGGGAGTAAAGCTGGTTATCCGCCAGCGCGGCACCCTCAATGAACTGTTCGACGATTTGGATAACGACGACGCCGATATGCTGGCCGCAGGCCTCATCTACAATAACGAACGGTTGCAGCGTTACGCCACCGGCCCGGCCAATTATTATGTTTCCCAGCAGCTGGTGTATCGCCTGGGGCAGCCCCGGCCGAAAAATCTCGGCGCGCTGCAGGGCCGTCTGGCCGTGACTTCCGGGTCGGCCCATATTTCACTGCTGCGCGCCATGAAAGAAAAAAAATACCCCCAACTGGCGTGGGAGGTGTCATCGGATCTGGGCAGCAAGGCGTTACTAGAGCAGGTTGCGGAAGGCAAGCTCGATTATACGCTGGCCGATTCCGCCACCATCGGGTTGCTGCAGCGCATCCATCCGCAATTGGCGGTGGCGTTTGATGTCAGCGACGAAGAGCCGGTTACCTGGTATTTGCCAAAGAAAAACAGCGATAACCTGTCGGCCGCGCTGTTGGATTTTTACCACGGGCTGAATGAAGAAGGGATAATCGCCCGGCTGGAGGAAAAATACCTCGGCCATGTGGGCAGTTTTGATTATGTGGACACCAAAACCTTCCTCTCCTCCATCGATGCGACCTTACCGGCGTTGCAATCCCTGTTCCAGCAGTATGCCACTGAAATTGACTGGAAATTACTGGCGGCCATTTCTTACCAGGAGTCCCATTGGGACCCATTGGCCGTCTCCCCCACCGGTGTACGAGGCCTGATGATGCTGACCCGCGCCACCGCCGACAGCCTGGGCATCAACGATCGGCAGGATGCGGAGCAGAGCATTCGCGGCGGGGCGCTCTATTTATCCCATATGATGCAGAAAGTGCCCGAGACCATACCGGAAGATGAAAAAATCTGGTTTGCGCTCACCGCTTATAATATGGGATATGCCCATATGCTGGACGCCCGCGCGCTCACCGCCAAGCAGAAGGGCAATCCCGACAGCTGGGTGGACGTTAAACTCCGCCTGCCCATGCTCAGCCAGCCCCGTTATTACCAGCAGACTACCTACGGTTACGCCCGCGGCCAGCAGGCGTATGATTATGTGGAGAATATCCGCCGCTACGAAATGAGCCTGGTGGGCTATCTGCAGGAAAAAGATAAAGAAAAAGACAAAGAAACCGAGAAAGAAAAAACCCTTCAAGCAGCGCAAACCATCCCTCAGCCGCCAAGCTCCTTTCCGGTCGTTACCAGCCAATTTTCCGGCTTGACCGCCGTTCCATCCGGCATGGCGCCCGTTCTGGCCAAAGCCTCCCCTTAACCGACGGCGGGCGGCTGTTCTTTCATCGCCTGGCGCCGCGCTTTATGCGCAGCCCGGCGGCCGCGAAAAAACGCGCTGAGACGGCTTGAACACTCTTGCTCCAGCACCCCAGAGGTAATGTCCACGAGATGATTCATCCCCGGATGGCGCAGTATGTCGCACAGGGAGCCGGCCGCGCCGGTTTTCTCATCACGTGCGCCGAAGACCAGCCGCCCCACCCGTCCGTGAATCATCGCGCCGGCGCACATGACGCAGGGCTCCAGGGTGACATACAGAGCGGTATCCACCAGCCGGTAGTTGCCTAGCACCGCCCCACCCTGTCGCAAGGCCATGATCTCCGCATGGGCGGTGGGATCGTGGCGGCCGATCGACCGGTTCCAGCCTTCGCCAATCACCCGATCCCCCAAGACCAGCACCGCGCCCACCGGCACCTCGCCCTCGGCCTCGGCGCGTTCGGCAAGCCGCAAGGCATGGCGCATCCAGAATTCATCTCCCTGTTCAATGTTCATCATCGCCATCCCGGAAAAAGTCGTCGCGTAAATATACCCGCAAGCCGGCCCGTTAATCCAATTGCTTCAGGTCCCCCTCGCGGGTCACGCGCCAGCGATACTCGCAAAAATAAAGCAGCGGGCTGTCATGCAGGCTATCGCTATAGCAGCTGAAGAGCTTGAGCGGCGTGCCCAGTTCACGCTCCAGCTGGGCAACCTTTTCATGTCCCAGGCAGCGCAAGGTCAATACCCAGCCGCCATGAAGACGCTTCATCCGGCTGCCGATCAGGCGTACCCGCGGCAAAACAGCGCATCGCTGTATACCCCGCGCACCAGGGGCTCGGGGGAGCCGGTAATCAGCCAGACTTCGGTATCCTGGCTGTCCAGATACTCATTAAGCCGTTGCAGCACGATGGGAAATTCCGTGACGCGACGGCGAAACCAGGCGATAAAGCGGTCTTGCAGCTCAAGCAGGCGCGCCTCGCTATGCCCGAAGGTTATCGACCATAACAGCAGGCTCATCGGCCAGCGGGCCGAACGCCCTTTTGACAGCAGCCCGATAACCACGATGGGTAATACCGGCAATACCAGTACAATATTAAACGGCGAATGACAGAGCAAATATCGCAAAAAACACCCGAACATATCCTGCCGGTGCAGGGTGCCGTCCAAATCGAAAAAAATAACACGCGAGGCTGCTGAGCGGCTCAAAACACGTCCTCCGGCTCGAAAATCCTAAAAAAATAAGCGAATACAGGTTCAGTCAGGGTCATCCAGCGCTCGACGCAAATAACCCTGGTGTCGTTCCAACGCGCGTTGCGCTCCAGCGGCATCGACGCCGGTCAGTATCATCAGGATAGCCGGTTTGACCTCATAATCCGTTTGCGCAAGGGCGGCTTTCGCCACGGTTATTTCGACACCCGTAGCGTCGGCGACAATTCGACATGCCCGATCCACCAGCTTGATATTGGTGGCTTTCACATCCACCATCAGATTTTGGTAGACTTTTCCCAGTTTTACCATCGCCCCGGTGGAAATCATGTTCAGTACCAGCTTTTGGGCGGTGCCGGATTTCATGCGGGTGGAACCGGTAAGCACTTCCGGTCCGACGACCGGGGAGATGGCCACCGCGGCTTCGCGGGCGATGGGAGAATCGGGATTACAGGAAATCGCCGCCGTGGCGCAGCCCAGCCGGCGCGCATAACGCAGCCCGCCGATGACATAGGGCGTGCGCCCCGATGCCGCCAGCCCGATCACCATATCGGCGGCCGTCAGACCCAGCGCCTTTAAATCCTCTTCCGCCAGGGTCAGACTGTCTTCGGCGCCTTCCACCGCCTTCAGTAACGCGCCGGGACCGCCGGCAATCAGGCCGACGACCCGTTCCGGCGCCACGCCGAAGGTGGGCGGACATTCGGCGGCATCCAACACCCCCAGGCGACCGCTGGTTCCCGCCCCCAGATAGATCAATCTGCCGCCTGCCATCAACGCCGCCGCCGCCAGATCAACCGTCGCCGCGATGGCCGGCAGTTCCCGCGCCACCGCCTCCGGCACTTTACGATCCTCTTGATTAAACAAGCGCACCATGTCCAGAGTAGTAAGCTTGTCCAGATCCATGGAATCCGCGTTGCGGGTTTCCGACACCAGGGTACCTAAATTCATCACGCCACCATTGAATATTTAATTCAAATAACAAACACTATTATTGAATATTTAATTCCGGCGGGCGAGGGATTTCAGACTGGAAGGAGAGCTAACAAAGGGGTTCATCTCTTTCCGGCCGGCAGTGGAGCGAAGTCCGGTCTCGCGCCCGCCTCGAATTCATCAGTTTTACTTTAATCGGTCTATTGGAAACATTTATGAGCAGCCTGCTCCGCATTCGCCAGATTTATCACAGCCTGTCGGTTAACGATCACAAACTTGCGGATTATTTACTGGCTCAAACCGACGCGGCCAGACATCTCAGTTCGCAGCAGGTGGCGGCGCAGGCCGGCGTCAGCCAGTCCGGAGTGGTGAAATTCGCCCAGAAACTGGGGTACAAAGGTTTCACCGCCTTGAAACTTGCCCTGAGCGAAGCGCTCGCCACGGCACATATCCCTTTATCCGTCCCGGTGCATAACCAGATCCTCAGCGACGATCCCATCAAAACCGTCGGAGAAAAACTTCTGACGGAAAAACTCGCCGCCCTGCGGGCCACGCTGGACATCAACAGCGAAGATAAGCTTCGAGCGGGTGTGGCCCTGCTGAAAAACGCCGGCAGGATTGTCATCGTCGGCATCGGCGCCTCGGGACTGGTGGCCAGGGATTTCTCGTACAAACTTATGAAGATTGGCATGTCGGCGGTGGCCCAAACCGATATGCACGTCTTACTGGCCATCGTCCAGGCGTTCGGACCCCGGGATGTACTGCTGGCCATTTCCTATAGCGGCACCCGCCGCGAAATCAATCTGGCGGCCCAGGAAGCGCACCGGGTCGGCGCGGGGGTAATGGCCATTACCCATTTTTCACCCAATAGCCTGCAACAGCACGCCGATATTTCTTTATATACCGTCGCGGAGGAAAAAGCTCAGCGCAGCGGCGCCATATCCTCCACCGTGGCGCAGCTTTCGCTGACCGACCTGCTATTTATGGCGCTGGTACAGCGGGATCTGGAAAATGCGCCGCAACGCATACGTCATAGCGAGGAACTGGTCAGAAAACTCAATAAGTTCGCTGAATAGGCAATGACAACGGATAAATCCAGCCAGACCTATATCTCTGCCGCCGAGTTTGGGGGCGCGGGAACTGATACGTTGCCGACAGCATCGATGGCCAATTTCATCGTCAAGTGCAGCAGCGCCTGATACAGGGGAGCACGCCTTGACCGGCCCGTTATATCCCTTGTCATCCGTGAACGCTCCATTATAGCGATATCCATAATAAATTTAACCACGCTGTCGGCATTCCTGGTCATAATATCCGCCCCAAACATAGGATCATGGGAAATGGCTTGGTTGATCATTTCTATGTTTACCATATCGTTTTTTTCCCAACCCAAGTGACTCCTGATCTGTGGCGCGATTTGACTGTAGTTAATCACGTTGCCATGGTCCAGCATAGTTTGCAGCGCGGAAACATGCTTTGCCGGCGATAAATCCTTGATACTCTTGGCGCTAAGATAATAAATATCGTCGGTATGATAGGCTAAATGGGTTACTTCATGCATCAGGGTTATGGCAAGATGTTCCTGCTTGTCCAAGCTCTGCACCAACCGGTCGGCCATAACAACCACACGATTGCGACCATCCCCCGGCACACAAAATCCCAAGATCTCACCTTCAAGGGGCAGCAATTCATATCCGGAAAAGGGGTCCGAGGGCGAGGCTAACGCTGATTGGTATACACCAAGCGTATTCTTTTCCCTTACCGTGGACACGATAAGGACGTTTTTTACCACCTCCCTCTTGAGATTGATGGCCGCGTCTATAATTCCTCGAAACCTGTTGACCGCCAATCCAACAATAAAAGGGTCTTTCACCGTTAAAGCGTTTGAAAAATAACTATCAATCATCATTTTTTCCAAGGCGTTCGTTTTAGCACGCTCTAAAAAATTACTGACTTTCCCTATATCATCAAAAACGTTGCTGAACTGGACGCTGACCGAAAGCTGCGCGCCGGCGAGGTAGGGATGTCTTTTACTTAATTGGGTTTCAACTGTTCCGGTCACCCGAACGGTTTTGATTTCGCCGAATACACGGGTTATCTCGTTATCGATATGTGTGGAAACGTACTCGTCTACCAAGGGTGCTATCCTGCGCATCGGCATAAAGGAATTGAAGCTCGGCAGCGGGTAGTTGGGCACCGGGCGGCGCACAACCGACGAGGTGCTGGCGATCGGCTGCGCGCCATTCATCGCCATAACCGGTTGTAAAGGCCGTCGCTGATAACGTATCGGATTGGCGAGCAGGACTGCCTCTTGAGGCGGGATAACAGCGATTTGGTGACGGTAAAGGGTATATTTATTGCTCAGGATGCCGGTGTTATCAGGATTAAGCCGCAGGTAAACCTCCCGGCCAAGGTATTTATCTCCACCGGGCTTGATAAACTCCACCCGCGTTTTGGCGCCGTCTATTGTAATGGACTTATCAGGAATGAACTCCAGCGGCAATCTTTCCATGTGTTGACCGTTACCCATTCTGCGCAGCGCATTCTTGATGCCAGGAATAACATTCTCTAAATATTCCCCCAGGCGTGACGATTGGGCAACGATCGTTTTTCCCAACGCCGATGGCAGCCGTTTCAACAAAGGATCCGCTGTATGTACCGCCATCTTTGCCAGTGAGGCGACCTGCCCGCTGCCCGCCAATTTCAACGCCGGAATCATGCCTAGACGCAAGGACTGCACCCCTTTATTTAGCGCCAGTTTGGCACCTGCGTTCAGCAAAGGCGCCAACGATAAGGTATCCGTCGCGCAATGATAAAATTTTTCACCTTTCTCCCCTTCTTCACCCGTGGTCAAGCAGGAATATAAAGGCAGCATGGAAAAAAGCGATTCCAAAAGGGATTCCACCGGCGTTTTTATATTACCGTAGTCGTTCAGCGCCCGGCGCAAAGCATTTTTATGCTTTAGCGCGAGCGTATTTATCAAATGTTCATCGGCGGTTTCTCCTACATTAGTAGCCGGGGCCGGCCGGTCCGTCAGTTCCAGGCTGAAATCGGCCTGCACCCGTTGCCGATCCTCTTTCGCCAGCAGTGGCTTATAGCGGGCGATATCTGAATCCACGCGAATTAATTCATATTGCTGCTGTTTTTTGACCAAGGCATAAATACGCCGCTCGCCTACCCGCTCGGCGCCTATGAGATCGACATCGTCGGGATTGGGAAGGATGGTCACCCGATCCGGGTCGTAGGCCAACGCCGGCAACATCACATGGGCACGGGTCTCATGCTGTTTGATTAATGCAAACGTCGGCAGGGAAATGAGTGAAGTGCTGATAAAGCGGAATTCATCTTCCGGCAGACGACTTAGGACGTCGCCGATAAGCAGCCGGTCCACCTGATAAAAGGCGTCGGCAAGATCGTCGGTCTGCTGTTTAAATCTCTCATCCAGCAAGCGGGTATGGTACTGCGGATTGGCTTGTGCCAATTGTAACCGGGTTTGGAATGATGCGAAGAGTTCAGAAAACCGGTTTAATGGATTGTCCTGCTCACGGCGTCGCGCCGGCGAATTGAAGAATTTTTCCAGGGCGCTTTTTTCCAGAGCGGATGCATCCGTGCGCCGGTCCTGCATCATCGCGTCCGGGTTATCGACGCTATAGTCAATCAGGGCGGGAATAAGGAAAAAATTTGACCAATGGTCAGGAACAACGCCTATATTCAGTTGAAGGCAAATCATTCGTCCCAGCACGGCGGCGTCCTGCGGCGTTAATGCCTGCGTATCGCTGCCCGCCGCCAGGGCAAAGGACGCCCCGGCGTGTTTATTGGCCCATTCAGGATCCGTGGCGTTGATATTATACAGCTGCGGGATTGCCAGCAACGGGATCACCGGCGCAATGATATGTCGTATGATATAGTCCCTGACGTCACTACCGGCCAGGACGCGCCCACCGGAGAAAAACGCATAAATAGCGTTATCAAGCCTCAATTTGATAAATACAAGCCTGTTTCCCTCTGATTTCTGGCTATCAAGAATCGCTTCGGTGATAAAATCAACCATGGCGGCGCCGAAGAGATTCTCGCTTATCCACGTATCAATGATCGTCTTAGCCATAGGCGGGGGCATCATTTCAAAGGGATTAACCCCATAGCCACCTGTAGCCGTCTGGATAAAAAGGGCAACCTCTTCCTGCGACAGGGTATTTTCCGTGAGGGCCTTTATGACTGATTTTACCAGAACTGCCCGATCGGTATACTTGACATCGCTATGGCCATTACCCAGCTGGGCCACCAACTGGGCAATATAACGATTTTTATCATCCAGAATTTCATTGTCGCCATTGTGATTACTGGAAGAATTATCGATGCCAAATCCAGCGGAAAAGTGACCCTCCGGCAACGCGGCGGCAGAAGCAAAAGGGAATCGTATGGGATCCTTTATATTACCAATAAAATTATAAACCTTAGCAAAGGCTCCTATAATGCTGGCGGACAGAGCATTAAAACTGCCGGCCGTATGCCGAACGACGGCAAATTCGGCCCCTAACGGCCGACTTCCACGCGCAATAGCGGGTCCATTAAGCGCGGTGGTGGATAACAAAGCCGCTGAGGCGAATATCATCTGTGCTTTTGCCGGCATGGCCGGAACGAAATTAAAGGTTGAATTGATAGTGATTTCTTCGTTAACAACCTGCGCCAGCTTGTGTAAAAAGCCGCCTGCTATTTTCACATGATATTCTTTTTGTTTATCTGAAAAATTATTAAAGAGAGTGTTATTGATGTCGGATTTTCCGATATCGTGAGTTTGAAACATTATTGACGATAATTGCATAAAGTATCCTTTATAAATCACATTGGTTTGTGGCAGCAGTCTCATTTGACCAGCTTGGGGAGAGTGTTTTCCGATTTCTGGGATATCTACAGACCGACGCTCTCCCTCCGTCTTCGCCCTAGCGAGAGTGCCGCCAGGTATGCGCATTACCAACCTGTACAATATTTTTTAATGCGCAAACTTCAAGATCCCAATACTCTTCCAACTTGGCATGGGTCGACCGGTCCATTACGATGGGCAAATTTAATAACTTCAGCGCTTCCCTGGTCTGTTTCTCATTGGCCAGGTTTTGATCGATGATATGGTTAAAAAGATCCGGGCCAGTGAGGTAGGATAACGTTGACGCATAGCGGGCGGAAGCAACTGCATCTTCGAGTGAAGGCCTGTGGGTATAGAATTCTTTATGAGACATATAACGTCGATAGCTCTCATCCAACATGGCGTCTAAAGTTGGACTGTTGGCATGGGTGCCCCAATTACTGTTTGGGTATTTTCCTCTAATATTTAACGCACTATGATAAACCGGCGTGGATAATATCAGTCCCTCCGGGCTGGTGCTGAAATCGAATAGTCCGGGGAAGAAAAAGCGTGTCGTCCACATCCATATAAAGCCCTCCCGTCGATTAAGCAGATCCAATCGAATGACATCGCAGGCGGAAGCGAAGTTGGTCGCCCGGCCTCGGTTACCATCGATGGCGGCAGAATAATGCTCGAAATTTTTCGTTTGTGAAAAAGCATGATAATAATCGGTGAATTCTAAATTGATGACCACTACGTCTTTCGCCAGTTCCTTCAACCGCGCCAGGTTGCGAACATAGGCATCATTATTTTCGCTGGAAAGATAGAGCTTAAAATCATAGGGACGTGGGAACTCTTTTGCCATACGGGCGTTATTTTGCAGATTTTTGATAATATTTTCTGGTATGTCATTCTTTCCGACCCAAATGGACGTAATTTTTCTCGGAATGTTTTTTTTCAAGTTCGCCAATATTTTTATGGGGGAACTATTCCACGGGAGATCGATTCCCAATGCCTTGATACCCTCATATTGGTCTTGTGGCGTCGCTAAAGCCGGTTCAAGTATGTTTGTTTTCTCCAGTTTACCGTCAGGATTGATCATATAATTATCTTGAGGAACAAACTCGATTATCGTCTCGACCTTGGTTTTGTCCTTGCGCGGGTAAAACACATTACGCGACAGATCGTATATTACCGAGGTGGCTTTACCGTTTATTCGCGTGCGGATTTCATTCATATCAACAAAAAATCCATATTTATTGAACTCCCACCGTTTGTCCTTTAAGGACGTGAGCGTATTGGAAAGGGGCGCTGACATCGAGCGCAGGGCGGAACCGGCGTTATTTGAAGAACCGGCCGCGCCGGAATGGCCGGCGGCATTAACGGGATCCGCTGCGCCTGAATGTCCGGCGGCGCCAGGATGGCCGGCGGCGTCCATGTAATCTCCACGCCATTTAGCCGCGGCCCGGGGCCCTCCTTTCCCGCCCAGTCCTTGATGGCCCATGATTTTCAGCTTTTCGCTGAATTTAACCGGAATGGCCCTGAAATGATTTTTTTTGCTCAGAAACAGCTTGGGTCCAAACAGGATGCCTGTTTCCAGGTTGCTCATGGCATAGACCTCGCGACCACGGTATTTTTGATCTTCAAGCCGTTTAATACCGATTTTTCTTCCCGTGCCTTTCTCGGTGATGATAAATATCGGATCAAAATGCGCCGATGGCGGTAATAACAACGGTGTATCCAGTGTCCGTTCAAAGAGTGCTTTTATTTTGGTAAGCTCTTTCCCATATGCTTACTGACTGACATGGCCTGATAAAAGATTTTTACCGACAAAATAAATAACTTCAAAGCCTGGATCCATAAAGCGAGCCGCACCTTTTGCCAACGCTATCATCTCATTGAGTGAGATAATTTTCGAGGCAGGCTGAAGAGAATGTACAAGTAAAAGCTGTGCCGACCTGGCAGCAATATCCTTCATGGTATAACGTGCCGCCGCCATGGTGAGCGCGTTTCGCCCCGCCGTATGCAGGCCTTTCAAAAGCAGCGTGCCGCTTTTGCCATCAGCTGGTTTATTTGGCCCAATACCGGTATCAGTGAAACAATATCCAGCGCGCAATCTAAAACAGTCTCTTCCACTTCATCTTCGGCAATTCCGTCAATACAGGAATAAAGGGAATCAATGATAGGAAAAATCTTTTGCCATAAGCAGAACATGTTTATCATAACCCGCTTCATACAATTTATTCATCATTTGCGCGGCATGATCCGCAACCAGGAGTCTATCAACTTCGCGAAATTCTGGGAAAAAGGTAATATCTTTTTTGTTTTCAGCAAACAGACAGACACCCTGCCGTTGCCAGGCATTAATGAGGCATATTCCTGTAATGGCGAGAGATAGATTATCCGATAACCCTCTTTATTGCGTGCCAGAGCATACAAAACATCCTGATAAAAACGGTTCATAACAAACAGCTCGGTTTCAGGATGCAAAATAATCTTTGCAATGTCGGCAGGAAAGGCATAGGAACCGGGACTCTCACGAAACCACCGGGTTTGGCAATACTTGAAACCAAACTTCGGATTGATCAAGGGCTCAGAAGCCAAATATTTATCCACGGTAACGTCATGCCAGTGATTATCGTCAGTAGGGAAATAGGTACTCCAGGCAAGCCCCAGCAACAAACGTTCAACCACGCTGAACTTTTCGGTTATCGCTTTGTTTTGTGCGATAAAACATCATCGATGTTGGGCAATTTAACGTAACTTGCCTCATCAGGATAAAGAATAGCAAGCGAGCACTCGTTGCTCCGGCATTGTGGCTCATATAGGATATGGCTAAAGGGCTATCAAGAGAATGCATCGCGGAAAGGGGCAATCGGGAGTAATTTTAACAAATACTCACTGGCGGAAACTTGGGAACAAGATTTATTGAGAATCTCCTCAGCGAGTGCTGTTCGCGATTTGTAGTTTGCCATCGCCACGGATAGCGCGGTGAAAGGATTATTAGCTTGTAAGTAAAGTTCTTTTTCCTTAAAATAATATTGTAAAGCATCGTGGACAGCGGATGCATAAAATTCATCTTCTTGATAATGTCCTTCCCGTGATGCTATAAACCTCACCAAGGCGGGAAATTGATAAAACAAAAGCCATTGTGGGGGAGCCAGACCGGCTTCAACCTGCAATTGAACAAATTCACCCAATTCCGCGGCTTCTTCACGACTCATATTACCTATATTCATGTCGCTTTGGCGTGCGAAAATCAAACCGGCCTGTATGCCCCCCAGCTCAAAGCTCGTCATACTGATATTATTAAAGGGGGTTTCTTGCCAGTATTCCAGTACCGGCAATTCGGGGATAATTATCCGATGCCACAATTCTTCCGTACACCGTGATTTATCCGCCGCACCGTCTTGCGAGGTAAGATTGCCCCAATATGTCGCCAGAACGCCGTGCAACCGAGTCCCCAACGATAATAATGATAACTTTTCAAGGTCGTGGTAGGTTGAAACCTGCCCGGTGAAAAGTTTTCAAATGTATCGTTTAATACATTCATATGGAACCAGCGGCGAACGACCATTCCTGCGACATTGCCGGGAATATTCTCGCCTTCGCCGCCGCCATAATAGGCCACTGAAGCCAATAATACCCTGGCCAGCTCATGGATATGGTTCTTCTCCAGCGCAATATACGACAACACGTCCCGAACCAGGTCCGCAACCAGCGTGATATTCTCTTGATTCTTTATCGGAATATTATTTAAAAAACCGTACATGGCCGCATTTTGTTTAAGTAATGTTGCAGCGGCATTTTTTTTCGGATAATAGAGATTATCGGTATGAGCAATGATAAGGCTATGATTGCCCACCGGGGCAGGTGGTACTTCAACCGCGGACGCGGAGGGAAATAACGCTACGTTATCAATATAGGCTTTAATCTTGAAAACGCTGTTTTCCATGAGGCTCTTCATGGCCGACATAGCGGCAGTGGATATTAACGTCATTACATTCGACGACGTACCGGCAATGCTGGCCCGGCCCCGGCCCGGCTGGTTATCATGGTTTTTATCATCAGCCCACCGTGATGCTCGCAGCGGTTTCCCGGTTATAAAATCGTCCCGGCCTTCATAGCCAAGGCGGGCCGCCGATAAATATTCCGCAGACACCGGAAAATTATTTCTTATGCAGCAATTGGCCGTTATTTCCGCCGCATTGACCGTGGGCAGCGATATTTTTTTGATTCCGATGCCTAGCGGCGACCGGAAAACACCAGCAGGACCACTCCCCGAGGCCGCTTGTTTCATTCGCCGGGCAGAGGGGGAAGATACCATTGGCTCTGCCGCATTGGTCACCAACAACAGCATATGCAGCATCAGGTTTGCCCGGCAATTCGCAGCGGCATCCCCTGGATGATTAGATAAATAATGTAATCTGGTTGTCAGCTTCTTATCGCTCATATATTTATGAGCTTTATTATGATATATCCCGATATTTTGTCGATAGATATCCTTATCATTCAAGTTCATTATTAGCCCCATTGGTTATTAATATTAAATCAATTTTTTCAATACTAACAATGACTAATTTATAACAGGTATATTTTAGTGGAACTGGTATATAACTCTGCGACTTCTAATTTATTTTGAAACGATTAAGGGAGCGAGGTCAGTGAAAAACCGGCTTATTCAGAATATGCTAAACCCGATAAGCTGCATAGCGTTTTTGCCAAATAATAGGGATTGTTCAAATCACGCCGAGTCGCTGAACGACGTTTATCTCGACACATAAGGGCGCCACGGGATGCGGGCCCGGCAATAGAGGACATTATTGGCCTTTGCCCGGCTTTGTGGTAATGTGCGCGGATGATACGGCTGAACAAGTCCCGGCCGTTAATGGGTGCAAAAGTGATATGGCTTTATTGATTACCAAGAAGTGTATTAACTGCGACATGTGCGAGCCCGAGTGTCCGAACCAGGCTATCAGCATGGGGCCTGAGATCTATGAAATCGACCCGAACCGCTGCACTGAATGCGTCGGTCATTACGAGACGCCTACCTGCCAGAAAGTGTGCCCTATTGATAACACCATCATTGCGGACCCGGCCGTTTTGGAAAGCAACGAGCAGCTGTGGGAAAAAT
This sequence comes from Sodalis ligni, assembly GCF_016865525.2. Taxonomy (NCBI): domain Bacteria; kingdom Pseudomonadati; phylum Pseudomonadota; class Gammaproteobacteria; order Enterobacterales; family Bruguierivoracaceae; genus Sodalis; species Sodalis ligni. Next base: position 4,487,987 of record NZ_CP075169.1, read on the forward strand.
TCGTGGTGATGTACCACAGCGATCGATTGTAGTTTATCCACCGTCTCGTCGTCCACTGAAGCGGCGGCATTAGCCGTTAGGCCTGTGGGCTTTCTTGATATTCGATGATGACGGTGGCGCAGGCATAATGGCGCTCATCCGCCAGCGTCACGTGGATTTGCGTCACCTTCAGGTTTGCCGCCAGCTCGGCGGCCTGTAGATGCAGCGTCAAACCGGGCTTACCCAACACGTCGTTGTTTACTTCAAAATGCGCAAACGCCAGGCCGTTGCGAATACCGGTGCCGAACGCCTTCGCCGCCGCCTCCTTTACCGCAAAGCGCTTGGCCAGAAAGCGGATGGGCCGCTTATGCTTAAGGTATTGCGCCCATTCGGCCTCGCTAAGAATGCGGCGGGCAAAACGGTCGCCGCTGCGCGCCACCACCGCTTCGATACGCTCGATTTCAACGATATCGGTGCCGATCCCAAGGATAGTCATCAGGCGCGCGCCTTGAGCATCAGCCCCTTCATTTCGGACACCGCCTCGGCCAAACCGCTCATCACCCCGCGGCCGATGATGGAATGACCAATATTCAGTTCGTGCATTTGCGGCAGCGCGGCGATGAGCTGGACATTCTGGTAGGTCAGGCCATGACCGGCGTTGACTTTGAGTCCCTGGCGCTCGGCAAACACCGCCCCCAGGCGTATACGCTCGAACTCCGCCAGCCGGGCGGCTTCATCAGCGGCATCGGCGTATGCGCCGGTGTGTATTTCGATATAAGGCGCACCCACCGCCGCCGCCGCCGCAATTTGTTTTTCATCGGGATCAATAAATAACGACACCTGAATGCCGGCCGCAGATAAACGAGCCACCGCATCTTTCATCTTGTCGATTTGGCCGGCAACGTCAAGGCCGCCTTCGGTGGTCACTTCCTGGCGTTTTTCCGGTACCAGGCAGCAAAAATGCGGCCGCAACTCACAGGAAATGGCGATCATTTCGCTGGTAACCGCCATTTCCAGATTCATCCGGGTCTGGATGGTCTGGCGCAGTAAACGGACATCGCGGTCGGTAATATGGCGGCGGTCTTCGCGCAAATGAACGGTGATACCATCCGCACCCGCCTGCTCGGCGATAAAGGCCGCCTGTACCGGATCGGGGTAATTCGTGCCCCGCGCGTTGCGCAAGGTGGCAATATGATCAATGTTCACGCCTAACAGCAAACCGGACATGGCATTCCTCTGTACTCAGTTAACCTTATCAGCCTAGACCTGCCGGCCTACACCTATCATTTACATCTATATGTCCGCACTAGTCTGTTTATGCTTAGCGCGGTGGATTATCCCGGCACCGAAACGGCCCCGGCCAGTTTAACCGGGCGTGCCGTTGCCGGGCAACGGTTTGGGCGGGATTTTATTTACCATGAACTGGCCGAAAAGCTCACGGCTTTTTAGAGGCTTACCGCCCAGGTAGGGTTTAAGCGCCATGCGGGTAAACCGTTTGGCGGCGCGCAGCGTTTCCATATCTGGAAAATGTCCGGCGGCCAGCGCCTGCAGCTCACGTCCGGTAAAGCTGTAGTGGTCGATGACGACGCTGGCTATAAAACCTTTTTCTTCCCGGAAGCGGTAAGTCATATCATCATCCACCGGCAGGCCGGTAGCGGCACAGTGCAGGAAATCCACGCCGTAGCCCAGGTGATGGAGCAGCGACAGCTCAAATCGCCTTAGGGTGGGCTCGGGGGATCCGGTAGCGGCCGCAAGTGACTGCAAACATTGCAGATAATCAAAGAACAGGGAGGAGTAGTCGGTACCGTAGGCCATTACCCGTGACAGCAGCTCATTGGCATACAACCCGCTGTAGAGCATCAGGCCGGTTAACGGCAGGCCCAGGGAGACAGGCTCGGCATTGCGCAGGGTTTTGACTTCGCCCCGTCCGCTCCAGCGGATAAGCAGCGGCGTGAAGGGTTGCAGAACACCTTTCAGGGCGGAGCGGCGGGAGCGCGCTCCTTTGGCCAGGATCCGCACCCGCCCGTCGTTTTCGGTAAAAAAAAACAACAGCAAGCTGGTTTTGCTATAAGGTCGTCCATGCAGGACAAACGCGCGCTGCCCGGCCTCCATCCGCAATCCCCTCGGAGCACTTCGCCGTAACCTAGACTGCGCAAGGCCCGCTCGTCATCGGCCCAGCCGGATTTCACCTTAACCCAGAGCTCGAGATGCACTTTGTTCTCGAACATCGTTTCCATATCCTGACGGGCTTCGATACCGATGGTTTTGATCTTGCTGCCCTTGTTGCCGATAACCATTTTTTTCTGGCCTTCGCGCTCCACCAGGATCAGGCCATGGATATCAAAACCGCCCCGTTCGTTGGTGACAAAACTCTCGATTTCCACGGTGACCGAATAAGGCAATTCTTCGCCCAGGTAGCGCATAAGTTTTTCACGGATAATCTCGGAGGCCATGAAACGCTGCGAACGATCGGTAATGTACTCTTCGGGAAACTGATGCACGCCCTCGGGCAGGCACTTGCGCACAATAGCCGCCAGCGTGTCGACATTCATCCCGGTTTCGGCGCAAATGGGCACCACATCGTGAAAATTCAGCTGCTGGCTGAGGAAATTCATATGGGGCAGCAGCCGGCTTTTGTCGGTGACGTTATCCACTTTATTAATGGCCAGCACCACCGGGCAATGGACATCGCGCAGCTTATTCACCACCATCTCGTCATCATCGGTCCAGTGAGTGCCTTCCACCACAAAAATAACCAGTTCCACATCACCCATGGAGCTGCTGGCGGCACGGTTCATCAAGCGGTTGATGGCGCGCTTTTCTTCAATGTGCAGCCCAGGAGTATCCACATAAATGGCCTGGTAAGGCCCCTCGGTATGGATACCCATAATGCGGTGGCGGGTGGTCTGCGGCTTACGGGAGGTAATGGAAACCTTCTGCCCCAGAAACTGGTTCAGCAGGGTGGACTTGCCCACGTTGGGCCGTCCGACAATGGCCACAAATCCGCAATAGGTTATTTCTTCGCTCATTCAAGCTCCAGCTCTTTCAGCGCCTGCTCGGCGGCTGATTGTTCGGCTTTACGACGGCTGGATCCGTTACCCACCACGGGTTCCGACAAGCCGCTGACATGGCAGTGAATAGTAAATTCCTGATCATGCGCCTCGCCACGAACCTGAACCACCAGATAAGTAGGTAACGGCAAATGACGCCCCTGCAAATACTCCTGCAGACGGGTCTTTGGGTCCTTTTGCTTGTCGCCGGGACTGATTTCATCCAGGCGGCTGCGATACCAGTTAAGGATCAGACGCTCGATATTCTGAATGTCGCTATCGAGAAAAATCCCGCCGATCAGGGCCTCCACGGTATCGGCCAGAATGGATTCACGACGAAACCCGCCGCTCTTCAACTCTCCGGGTCCCAGCCGCAGGCACTCTCCCAGTTCGAACTCGCGGGCCATCTCCGCCAGGGTATTGCCTCGCACCAGCGTCGCGCGCATGCGGCTCATATCGCCTTCGTCTACCCGCGGGAAACGAAGATACAGCGCATTGGCGATGACAAAACTTAATATTGAGTCACCAAGAAATTCCAGCCGTTCATTATGTTTGCTGCTGGCGCTTCGGTGTGTCAAAGCCTGTAACAGGAGCTCGTTCTGCTGAAAAGTGTAGCCCAGTTTCTTCTGGAGCCTATTAATTAAGATGGGGTTCATGCGTTACCAATAACTCAACCATGCGTCAAATAACTACAGCATACGGAACAGGTCTGCTTGAGCTAAGCCACGCCAAAACTGTTTCGTTTGCAGTGGCTCCCTTACCGGGAACCAGTCTTTATAACCTTCATCTTTCAAGCCGCAGCTGTGTTGGCTACAATTGTTCACCCGAATCACTTACCTAAGTAAGCTCATCGGGTTCACAACCTTGCCGCCTTGCTGCAACTCGAAAGCTATTGGGTATACTACCTTCATCTTTCAAGCCGCAGCCGTGATGGCCGCAGCTTGAAAGCTATTATGTATATTCTACAACGGGTGGCGCGATAATGCTTCGCTTAAAAAGAGATTTGATTAATGAATACCGCCGATACGTCTTAAACGAACGCCGGTAGGCCATTTCCCTTCTTGTTTTTCAAAACTCATCCAAATCGCCGTCGCCTTGCCCACCAGATTTCTTTCCGGGACAAAACCCCAATAACGGCTATCGGCGCTATCATCGCGATTATCGCCCATCATGAAATACTCCCCGTCGGGCACCACCCACTCCATCCGCTGCTGGTAATAGAGATTCATCTGATCCTGCTGGCCGGGAACGGTCAGGATACGATGGGATACGTCGCCCAGGGTCTCGATGCGCTGCGCCAGGCGGATACCGTCATCCACCGACTGGTCCGGCGCCACTTCCAAAAAGCCGGAGGAGGATTCGCCGTTGCCGGTGGAATCAAAGGTCTGGACAAAATCGCTGGGAGCCATTTCGCTATAGGTCACCGGCAATGCGCTGTTGCAGGTAGGACTATTGCCGCACCCCGGATGAACCGTCACGGTTTTTGACAGCGGATCGTAACTGACGCGGTCGCCGGGCAGACCAATCACTCGTTTGATATAGTCCAGCGTCGGGTCAAGGGGATATTTGAATACCACCACATCGCCGCGCTGCGGATGCCCGGTGGGAATCAGCGTGGCTTGGGTAATGGGATTTTTGATCCCGTAGGCGAACTTTTCCACCAGGATGAAATCCCCTACCAATAGCGTCGGCATCATTGAGCCCGACGGGATTTGAAACGGCTCATAAATAAAAGAGCGGACTACAAATACCACCAGCAATACCGGAAAAATTGAAGCGCAGGTTTCAATCCAGCCGGGCTGGCCGACTTTTTTCGGCACGGCTTTACCAGCGACCGGAACGCCGGTATCAAGCGTGGCTTGCGCTTGTTTCAAGCGGCGTGCCGGTGCCAGTTTAAATCGATCCACGCACCAGATAATACCGGTTATCAAGGTCGCTATTGCCAGGATCAAGGCAAACATATTCGCCATGCTAACTCCTCAAACTCATTTACTGTCTTTGCCGACGTGCAGAATAGCCAAAAAGGCTTCCTGCGGCAGCTCCACGTTACCAACCTGCTTCATGCGCTTCTTGCCTTCTTTTTGCTTTTGCAACAATTTCTTCTTGCGGCTGACATCGCCGCCGTAACATTTCGCCAGTACGTTTTTACGCAATTGCTTAATAGTAGAACGGGCAATAATGTGGTTGCCGATAGCCGCCTGAATGGCGATATCAAACTGCTGCCGGGGGATGAGTTCCTGCATTTTCTCCACGATTTCGCGCCCGCGACGCTGTGAATTATCACGATGGGTAATTAACGCCAGGGCGTCTACCCGTTCTCCGTTAATGAGGATATCCACCCGAACCATATCGGAGGTTTGGAAACGCTTGAAACCGTAATCCAGCGAAGCATAGCCGCGGGAGGTGGATTTCAGCCGATCGAAAAAGTCCAGGACCACTTCCGACATGGGAATTTCGTAAGTGAGCGCCACCTGGTTGCCGTGATAGACCATATTGGTCTGCATTCCGCGCTTTTCGATACAAAGGGTAATGACATTGCCAAGGAACTCCTGCGGCAACAGCATATGGCATTCCGCGATGGGTTCGCGCAACTCAAGAATATTGTTCAGGGGCGGCAGCTTGGACGGGCTGTCCACGTACTGGGTCTGGTTATCCGTGGTCACCACTTCGTAGATAACCGTCGGCGCGGTGGTGATAAGCTCCAGATCGTATTCCCGCTCCAGTCGCTCCTGTATGATTTCCATATGCAGCAAGCCCAGGAAACCGCAGCGAAAACCAAAACCCAGGGCGGTGGAGCTCTCCGGCTCGTAGAACAGCGAAGCGTCGTTCAGGCTCAGTTTCCCGAGAGCATCGCGGAAGGCTTCGTAATCGTCGGAGCTGATGGTGAACATGCCGGCATAGACCTGCGGCTTCACTTTCTTGAAGCCCGGCAGGGCCTTTTCCGCCGGCTGGCGGGCCAGGGTCAGGGTATCCCCCACCGGCGCCCCCAGGATATCCTTGATGGCGCAAACCAGCCAACCCACCTCGCCGCAGTTCAGGATGTCCCTGTCCACCCGCTTCGGCGTGAAAATGCCCAGCCGGTCGGCATTGTAGCTCTGGCCGGTACTCATGACCTTGACTTTATCGCCCTTGCGCAGCGTGCCGTTTTTTACCCGGATCAGCGACACCACGCCCAGATAGTTGTCAAACCACGAATCGATGATCAGCGCCTGCAGCGGCCCCTCCGGGGAGCCTTGGGGCGGCGGGATGTCGCGCACCAGCCGCTCCAGCACTTCCGGCACGCCTTCGCCGGTCTTGGCCGAACAGCGCACCGCGTCGGTGGCGTCGATGCCGACGATATCCTCGATTTCCTGCGCCACTCGCTCGGGATCGGCGGCGGGCAGATCGATCTTGTTCAATACCGGCACGACTTCCAGATTCATTTCCATGGCGGTATAGCAGTTGGCGAGAGTCTGCGCCTCCACGCCCTGCCCCGCGTCCACCACCAGCAAGGCCCCTTCGCAGGCCGCCAGGGAGCGAGACACTTCGTAGGAAAAGTCCACATGTCCGGGAGTATCGATAAAGTTCAGCTGGTAAATCTGGCCGTCATTGGCTTTATAATCCAGCGTTACGCTCTGGGCCTTGATGGTAATGCCGCGCTCACGCTCCAAATCCATGGAGTCCAATACCTGGGCTTCCATTTCCCGCTCGGCCAAACCGCCGCAGGTTTGGATCAGGCGATCGGAGAGAGTCGACTTACCGTGGTCGATATGGGCGATTATTGAAAAGTTTCTTATATGCTTCATTTATATGAATTTTTCTCAAATTTTAACGCTAAAAAATATTCCAATGGAAACGGGGATGGAGATAGCAACACGATTACCCGTAAAAACATCGTCGCATCTTACACTGAAAGCGGAAACCAAGAAAGGCAGCCGAGGAAGATCCGGCTTGGGCCTTGTCATCGGATTATTACCCCACTCCTTGTTCCTATGACACTTCCGGCATCAGCCGCTTCCCGACAAACCGCCGGAAGGTTGTAAATTGATTTAAAGCGGGAGGTTGGAATGCGATACACGCCCGCGAACGCGGACCATTGACGGATAGGGAGTAGCCCGGAGCTGTTGAGATAACGTCCAGGCAGCGGCCCGTTATAAGGCAACAGGGCCGGCGGCGGCCCGTCACCGTCAAGCTACTCTTTTTCCCGACGGAAAGAGAGGGAAGCCGGCGGCAGAGCGATTTGCAAAATCACCGGTTGATATTCAATCTGATTGCCGATGCGCTGCGCCAGAAAACGCGCCAGCAGCATACCGCCGGCGCCCCCCAGCAGCCCACCCAATGCGGCGGCGATATCGGTGTGGAAGAGGCCCTGCAGGATTGACGCGCAGCCGATTAAGCCCACCAGAGGCAGCATATACACCAGCAAAGCCGAACGGATCAGGCTGCTTTCGGTGATGCCCACTTCCACCCGCTGGCCGGGCACCAGAGGGTGCTTGCTTTCCACGCGCAGCTGGTGCGACGAATCGGCCCCCATTTTATTGAGGATGCTGGTGCCGCAGCTGCTGCGGGAATGACAGCTGCCGCAGCCCGCGCTTTGCTCGCAACGCAGTTGCGCAATACCTTGCTGCCAGGAGATAACCGTTGCCCATTCTTTAATCATGGTTGCGCCTTAAACACCACGCTGTCGGCGATACGCTTTGCGGTTGCCGGAGGCAATTCACCGACTACGGTGATTTCTGTATTGTTGCGAATATCGGTATAGACCGTGCGCCTGCCGGTGCGGATATACCGCTCCGCGCTGCTGTCCGCCGCGGTGGCCTGGTTGATATTCACCGCGAAACTAAATAACCCGTCGGAATACAGCCTGGCTTCAATGGGCACGTTAATGCCCGGCAGCGTACGGCGACTGCGCGAGACTTCAGCGGTACCCGCCGGCAGCCAGTTGGTGTTCCAATCAAACTGTAACTTTTCCGAGGCCGGCACCGCCAGCAACGGAGGTAGATTCACTTTGTCCAGACCCTGCATCATGTCCATGACCTGCGGGTCGACGACAAATGAGATCACCCGGAATTGTTCCAGCGCCTCACCGTCGCGGTCCAGCAAATCGACACGTAAAGGCAGTTTCGTCTCGGAGTCGATCCACACCACGTAACCAAACCGGGTACTGTCCCGCGCTACTATGCGCACCACATCGCATAAGCGATCGGAGACTCGCGTCCGCCCTACGGGAATAAAATCGTAGAACTGCGCCAGACGCCCAAAATCAGCGTAAACGATAGAGGGAAGAGAATCAACGATATGATCGCCGGAGAGTGTAAAGGGTTCGAGGCCGGGTTCGAAATAACTGATTTCGTCGCCCCGCTGAAGGATTTCAAGCCGGGGGCCATCCATTTGCAGCAGCTGCGCAAACGGACGTTTTTCAAACAGGGCGTGACGAAAACGCAAAGAATCCACACCCTGCTTGCTGACGCTGACGTAAGCAAATTCATAGCTTAATGATTTGCTTGCCTGGCTCATCTGCTGAAGCAAGACGCCGGGGGCGGTAATGGGAGCTGGAGCCCCTGCGGGGGCGGAAGCAGGTGCCCCGGAGGGAACGGAAGCGGTAGCCTCGGCCGGGGCATTTGTCGCATAGAGCAAGCCGCTTGTCATTAAACAAACGGCACACCAAAATTGCTTCATTACTGAGGCTGCATTCCTAATGACTGTGTTCCCGGGACCTGAACCGCTGCTTGCTGGGCTTCATGCTGGTCGAATTGCAATTGCGTTGAATGCACCCGACGCTGCAATTCGAAATCCTGCAAGATTGCGTTGATGCGTTTGCGCTGTTCCTGCACCTGCTGCTGCTGCGAACCGGTATCGGCAACCGCGCCGCCTGAAGGGACACCCAGGCTGACGGGGGACGCCTGGCCCATCATGGGCAAGGTGTTGAATACCGGCGCTTCCGGCTGCGCATCGTTGACCGGACGGTTATAGTGCTGAACGCCGACGATGACCGCCAGAGACACGCAGGCCGCCAAACCGATTTGGGTCACATGGGCAACCCAGGGGCTCGCCTTGCGCCAGAACGGCAGCTTGTGCCAGGTTTCCGGCCGGGGCTGCGATTCTTTCACCGAGACAGGCACCAGGCGTACAGGTTCCTGGGCAATTGCGGCCGCGACACGATCGGCGATATCAAGATGAAGGGTTTCACCAATATCACCACGCATTGTATCGCGGATCAGATGATACCGTTGCCAGCTCTGCCGTAACGAGTCATCTTTCGATAACGCGTTAATCAGTTCATTATCGAACAGTTCACCATCCATAAGAGCCGAAAGCTTTTCATTACGCATGCGTGGGCACCTTCTCCTGCCGCCATCGTTATCGCTGAATCAGCGGTTGAATTTTATTATCAATAGCTTCGCGTGCACGGAAGATACGCGATCTTACCGTTCCCACGGGGCAATCCATGATGGACGCTATCTCTTCATAGCTTAAACCATCCAGTTCCCGAAGCGTAATGGCCATACGTAAATCTTCAGGAAGCCCTTCAATAGTGCGAAACACTATCTGTCGCAATTCTTCAGACAACATTAAATTCTCAGGGTTCGATATTTCTTTCAATGCGCCGGCACTTTCGTAATTTTCGGCATCATTGGCGTCCACATCGCTAGCCGGCGGACGCCGTCCCTGAGCTACCAGATAATTTTTCGCCGTGTTTACGGCGATTCGATACAGCCATGTATAAAAAGCGCTGTCCCCGCGAAAAGAGTCCAGGGCGCGATACGCCTTGATAAACGACTCCTGGGCCACATCAGGTACGTCCCCTTGGGGAACGTAACGCGACACCAGGCTCGCTACTTTATGCTGGTAACGAACGACCAGTAAATTGAACGCTTTTTGGTCGCCTTTCTGCACCCGTTCAACCAGCACCTGATCCGTTAACTGCTCGCTCATCCGAGGTAAATTCTCCCCAAATTTATCTCCACGCGAAAAAAATAGTACCGCCAGCCACTAAACCAATAACACGAGCAAGCTCCCGCTTGGAGTTTATGCTAACCATGAAGTTCCGTCCCACCTGTATTTTTTTGGATTCAATGGGAGACGGCTATCGGCGCACCGGCTCTCGGGCCGGGTGTCAGTCAGACTATCATGAAAAAAAATATTTTTAGTGTTAGATTCCTGAAATCACGCGACCAGATCATAAAATCCGGTCCGGCACCGTATCAACAGCGCAGGTTACCCGGTATTGCGACGGCTGTCAGTAAAGAAGAGAAAATTGTCATGGGTAAAATATCAGCAATTAGCGGTTTAGCCCTAAATCATTGAGTGCTACCATCGGAAAACTGTAATTTCTTATTGGGTAAACACCATTCAAATGCAACCCTCAACTGAACATGTAACCGATGTATTGGTCATTGGCAGCGGTGCGGCCGGGCTTTCGCTGGCCTTGCGCCTGGCCGGGCATTGTCAGGTCATGGTACTGAGCAAAGGGCCGCTCAGCGAAGGATCCACCTATTACGCCCAGGGCGGCATCGCCGCGGTGTTTGACGAAACCGACACCATTGATTCCCATGTGGAAGATACGCTTATCGCCGGCGCCGGGCTGTGCGATCGCGAAGCGGTGGAATTTATCGCCGGCAACGCCCGCCACTGCGTCCAATGGTTGATTGACCAAGGGGTTTTGTTCGATACCGAAACCAGCAGTGATACCAAGGAGCATTATCATCTGACCCGAGAAGGCGGCCATAGCCACCGCAGGATTTTGCACGCGGCGGACGCCACCGGCAAAGAGGTGGAAACCACACTGGTGGAGAAAGCGGCCAACCATCCGAATATCCATATTATGGAGCGCTGCAACGCGGTGGACCTGATAAGCTCCAATAAAATCGGGCTGACCGGTACCCGGCGGGTGGTGGGTGCGTATATCTGGAACCGTGAAAAGGAACGGGTGGAAACCTGCCGGGCGAAGACCGTGGTGCTGGCCACCGGCGGTTCGTCAAAAGTCTACCAGTACACCACCAACCCCGATATTTCCTCGGGGGACGGGATCGCCATGGCCTGGCGAGCCGGCTGCCGGGTAGCCAATCTTGAATTCAACCAATTTCACCCCACCTGCCTGTTTCATCCCCAGGCGCGTAATTTCCTGCTGACCGAAGCCCTGCGCGGCGAGGGAGCGCTGCTCAAGCGTCCCGACGGCTCGCGTTTCATGCCCGATTTCGACGAACGGGGAGAACTGGCGCCGCGGGATATCGTGGCCCGCGCCATCGACCACGAGATGAAACGCCTGGGGGCCGACTGCATGTACCTGGATATCAGCCACAAGCCGGCGGAGTTTATCCAGCATCATTTCCCGATGATCTATCAAAAGCTGCTTACCCTTGATATCGATTTAACCAAAGAACCCATTCCCATCGTGCCGGCGGCGCACTATACCTGCGGCGGCGTGATGGTGGATCAGCGCGGACGTACCGATCTGGACGGGTTATACGCCATCGGCGAAGTGAGTTATACCGGCCTGCACGGGGCCAACCGCCTGGCGTCCAACTCCTTGCTGGAATGCCTGGTCTATGGCTGGTCCGCCTCGGAGGATATCATCACGCGCCTGCCCACCGTCAAACAGGCAAAACAGCTGCCGCCCTGGGATGAAAGTCGGGTCAGCAACTCCGATGAAGAAGTGGTCCTGCAGCATAACTGGCACGAACTGCGCCTGTTCATGTGGGACTATGTGGGCATCGTGCGCACCACCAAAAGGCTGGAACGGGCCTTGCACCGGATCAATCTGCTGCAGCGGGAAATAGACGAGTATTACTCCAATTTCCGCATCTCCAATAATCTGCTTGAGGTGCGCAACCTGATCCAGGTGGCGGAACTGATTGTAAAAAGCGCCATGCTGCGAAAGGAGAGCCGGGGCCTGCATTACACCCTGGACTATCCGGATATGCTGGAAAATCCGCAGCCCACCATTTTGCACCCCTGATTAACGTCCTGCCCCTGAAACCGGCCGGTGCAGCAGCGCCGCGCCGGTTTTCGCGGAAATCCCGCCCGCCCATGTCATAACCCGAGATAAAAATCCCGGGTCAAGTCGCGGTAGGCCGCCGAATAGGCCCGGTTTTCATCCCTGAGCGTAAACGCCGAACAACAGGATGCTCCCGCCGCCGTTGACAGTCCCAGCAAAATCCGGTGCGGCGGTTTGCCCGGATTATCAGCCACCTCGGTGCGATAGCGTACCTGCCACCGCTGCCGGCGGGCCAGCCGGATAAACCCCTCGCCGATGTCCAGGGGCAATACCAGCATGAACAGGCCCTCCGGCGCCAGCAATCGCCGAGCGGCATCCAGCAGGTGTTCATGGGTCAGGGTGCCGGTGGAACGCGCCCGATCCCGGCTGGTATCCCGGCAGGGAATACCCACCGGAAAATAGGGCGGGTTACTGACAATCAGTTCATAACGTTCAGTGGACGTCAGGGCATAAGTGAGAATGTTATCGTTAATAACCCGTAAACGCGCCGCCCAAGGGCTGCGGGCACAGTTTTCGCCCGCCTGGGCCGCGGCCGCGCCGTCCAGTTCCAAAGCGTCGATAGCCGTCCCCTCTCCGGTGCGCTGGGCCAGCATGAGGGCGATAAGACCGCAGCCGGTACCGATATCCAGTATACGCCGCGGGACAGGACAGAGCGGCGTCCAGGCCCCCAGCAGCACGCCGTCGGTGCCTACCTTCATGGCGCATCGATCGTGGGCGGCAAAAAAATACTTAAAGGTAAAACCATCCCGGCGCAACAGGGTCTTTTGACCTGGCGATTCCATCATTACTAGGCTCCCGGCGAACAATCGGGTTACTTTATGTCAAACAGGCCCGGTGTGGAAATAACCATCCATGCGGAAACAGATGAAGATTGATCGGGATCCGTCTATAATCTGCGCCCCAACCAGAGGTAGACCATGACCGTAACCCAATTCACCGAACTCGATCTACATGAAAGCCTGCTCGCCGCCCTGCAGGATAAAGGCTATGAGCGCCCTACCGCCATTCAGGCCGAAGCGATCCCGCCGGCCATGGAGGGACGCGACGTGTTGGGTTCGGCGCCTACCGGAACCGGTAAAACCGCCGCCTACCTGCTGCCGGTGCTGCAACACCTGCTGGATTTTCCCCGCAGGAAATCCGGGCCGCCGCGGGTATTGATCGTCACGCCCACCCGTGAACTTGCCATGCAGGTCGCTGATCAGGCCAGGGAACTGGCGGCCCATACCCAGATTGACGTCGCCACCATCACCGGCGGCGTGGCGTATATGAATCATATGGAAGTGTTCAGCGAAAATCAGGACATCGTAGTGGCCACTACCGGCCGGCTGCTGCAGTACATCACAGAAGAAAATTTCGACTGCCGCGCGGTGGAAACGCTGATTCTGGATGAAGCGGACCGGATGCTGGAAATGGGATTTGCCCATGACGTGGAGGTGATTGCCGCCGAAACCCGCTGGCGCAAGCAGACGCTGCTGTTTTCCGCCACCCTGGAAGGCAACGCGGTGAAGGATTTTGCCGAGCGCCTGCTCAACGATCCGGTTGAAATCGATGCTGCTTCCTCCCGGCGCGAACGCAAAAAAATCGTCCAGTGGTATTACCGCGCCGACGATCTCAAGCACAAAACCGCCCTGCTTTGCCATTTGCTAAAACAGCCCGACGTGACAAAAACCATTGTTTTTGTCCGCAAGCGCGAACGCGTCCATGAACTGGTGGGCTGGCTGCATGAGGCGGGCATTACCTCCTGCTATCTGGAAGGGGAAATGGTGCAGGCCAAACGCAATGAAGCCATAAAACGCATGAGCGACGGACGCATGGCGGTGCTGGTGGCCACCGACGTTGCGGCGCGCGGGCTGGATATAGATGATGTCAGCCATGTGATTAATTTCGATCTGCCCACCACCGCCGACGTGTATTTGCACCGCATCGGCCGCACCGCCAGGGCGGGCAAAAAAGGCACCGCGATTTCCCTGATTGAAGCCCACGATCACCTGCTGCTGGGCAAAATAAGCCGCTATCTTAACGAACCTTTGAAAGCACGGATCGTGGACGAGTTACGCCCCGCCACCCGTGCGCCGTCGCCAAAAGCCACCGGTAAGCCATCGAAAAAAGTGTTGGCGAAACGGAAGGAGAAAAAGCAGCAGGGACAGGTGAAAGACAAGGTCAAAGTGCGTCTGCGCGATAAAAGAAATATCGGCAAGCGCCGGGCGGGCAAACAGGTTGAGAGTGAATCGGCAGCGGCGGCAAAACCCGCTGATGAATAATGCATCGCACCTCTAAAAAGCCGCCCGCCGGGGCGGTTTTTTATGCCACACCCGATCTTTCAGGGTTTAACACTCTAGAAATGAGAATGATTGTATTTATGATACTTAACTAAAATTTTTATTTTTGATCAAATAATTATTGAGTTATTTTTAGTATTATTTCAATTAGTTACCTGCCATGTGATTTGAAACAAGTTCTGTTCAAAATAGTAACAGCGGGTCAATCCCGTTATTTGATATAAACCTGTTTTTGTCTTATTCAGTTTTAATATATTGATTTATAATAAAATTATATAACACTCTAAAATCCGATCCATGAAAAAGGGAGCCTAGGCTCCTTAATGCACTACAAAGACCATTAGATGGCTGATGTAAACGTACGGGTGATAACATCGCGCTGCTGTTCCGGCGTCAACGAGTTAAAACGTACGGCATAACCGGATACGCGGATGGTCAATTGCGGATACTTATCCGGATTGGCGATGGCGTCTTCCAAAGTTTCACGGGTTAACACATTTACATTCAAATGCTGCCCGCCTTCTACGCGCACGACTTCTTTTTGTTCAATGGGAATCTGGCGATATTCAATGTTGCCCAGTTCGCTTAACGCTACGACCTGATCATCGGCATAGCCGGCAACAGCACACAGGCAACGCGCCTGCTCCACGCTGTTATCCAGCAGCCAGAAAGAATTAATCAAAGCTTTATTGTCGGCCTGGGTAATTTGAGTTCCGATAATCATAGATGCCTCCGTGGTGTGGCTTTCAAAATTTTCACGCCATGTCCCTACTGCATGTTTTGCGTTTGTGGACATTTGGTAAAACCAATTCGTCTGCCTGATTATATACCAGCCAATCGGCCGACTATCCTTGATTTAAATCAATTTTTAAGGCGATAAGTCTTTTACCAAAAAGACATGTTTATGTTTTATATCAATTTTGTTGTTTTAGCACCGGCACTTTTTTTAAAATAATTTTGAAATAATACAATTTAATTTGCCATGCATCTCATTTACATTAAGCATTTCGCCGACGGTCGTTACCCGGTAAGCTACCGGATAAGTCATTATCCAACATGGAGCGTACCATGACGCAGAGCCCCACCTGGCGGGATACCCTCGCCGAAGAAAAACCAAACCCTACTTCCGGCAAACCCTGGCTTTTGTGGCACAGGAGCGGGCGGAGGAAAAACCGTCTATCCGCCGCAACCTGACGTATTCAACGCGTTCCGTTATACGGAACTGGCAACGGTGAAAGTCGTCATTCTCGGACAGGATCCCTACCATGGCCCCAACCAGGCCCACGGCCTTTCCTTTTCCGTTCGGCCGGGCGTGCCCGCCCCGCCCTCACTGGTGAATATCTATAAAGAGCTCAGCGCGGACATTCCCGGTTTTACCATTCCGGATCACGGTTGCCTGCAAAGCTGGGCCGGACAAGGCGTGCTACTCCTCAATACCGTATTGACGGTGGAGGCGGGCAAAGCCCATTCCCACGCCAGCCTGGGCTGGGAAACCTTTACTGATAAAGTTATTGAAGTGCTGAATGAGTGCCGCGAGGGGGTGGTTTTCCTGCTCTGGGGTTCCCATGCGCAAAAGAAAGGCGGAATTATCGATCCTAAACGCCACCATATTCTCAAGGCGCCCCATCCCTCGCCGCTGTCGGCGCACCGGGGTTTTTTGGGCTGTAAACACTTCTCCAAGGCCAATGCGTTTTTAATAGAGCAGGGGCAAGAACCCATAGACTGGCAGCCGCATCTGCCGTCTCATTGATTTACGCAGCGACGGCAGCTAGGGCCAAGACCCATTCTGATCGGTAAGGGCAAGCCGGAAAGATGAGAATCTTTGGTTGGGCGGGAATCGGGATATTTCAGGCGCCGCTAATCCCGCCGAGGCTGACAGTTTGCCAACCGGCGGGAGGAATTCAATAATGTATTCAAGCCATTATGGTTGCGCCAAGGGCTGATATCGTTAGCTGCGGGCCTTCGACACAGCCACCATGGCCGGGCGCAGCAGGCGTCCGTTCAAGGTATAGCCCTTTTGCATCACCATCATGACCTGGTTCGGCTCATGCTCGTCCGATTCCAGCATGGTCATCGCCTGATGGACTGCGGGGTCGAAAGGAACATGGGTATCCCCCACCACCTCGATGCCGAATTTGCGCACCGCATCCAGCAAGGATTTCAGCGTCAATTCAATGCCTTCGATAAGCGGGGTCAGCTCGCTGTTGGACTTGTCGGCCGTATCCAGCCCGCGCTCAAGGTTATCAATGACCGGCAGCAGTTCGCCGGCAAATTTTTCCAAAGCGAATTTATGGGCCTTTTCCACATCCAGTTCGGCACGGCGACGCACATTTTCCATTTCCGCCTTGGCTCGTAGCATGCTGTCGCGTTCCCGTTGTTGTAGTTCATCCACCCTGGCCTGCAAAACAGCAATTTGCTCATCGCGCGGATCCACGACTTCTGCCGTCTCGGGCACAGCTTCCGACTGTTGCTCTGGTTCCATATCGATTTCCGGTGAGACTTGCTCGTCAGGGGCGTTCTGTTCTTTACTACTCATCATGAGTTTCTCCGCGTTTTAGCCTTTTTAATCTTGCTACTCCGCTTATTATGGGGATGAATAGCAGGGATTCAAGGGATGTCGCATAATGTATACCCAATGGATTTCAAATTGCAGACCACGCGGCTGCAACCTGAAAGATGAAGGGTATAGTCAGCAAAACACGGCGAGGAAAACAACAACATGAATACACCCTTTAAGAGCATCGGCATTGTCGGCCATCCGCGTCATCCAAACGCCCTGGCCACTCATGAAATGCTCTACCATTGGCTGATCGCGAAAGGACATGAGGTTATCATCGAGCATCAAATCGCCCGGGACCTTAATCTGGAAGGCGCAGCCACCGGCAGCCTCGCCGACATCGGCCAGCGGGCCGATCTGGCGGTAGTGGTGGGGGGGGACGGCAATATGCTTGGCGCGGCGCGTATCCTGGCGCGCTACGACACCAAGGTGATTGGCATAAACCGCGGCAACTTGGGGTTTCTCACCGATCTCGATCCGGATTCAGCCCTGCAGCAGCTGTCAGATGTACTGGCGGGAGACTACCGCTGTGAAGAGCGCTTCCTGCTGGAAGCGCAGGTCTGCCGCGACAACCAATGCGGACGGCTCAGCACCGCCATCAATGAAGTGGTCCTGCATCCCGGCAAGGTCGCGCATATGATTGAATTCGAAGTCTATATTGATGATAGCTTCGCTTTCTCCCAACGTTCCGACGGTCTGATTATCGCCACCCCCACCGGCTCCACCGCCTATTCCCTCTCCGCCGGCGGCCCCATACTCACCCCGCCGCTGGACGCCATCGTACTGGTGCCCATGTTTCCCCATACCCTATCGTCACGGCCGCTGGTCATCAACGGCAACAGCACCATACGGCTGAAGTTTTCCCAAATCGGCAGCGAACTGGAGATCAGCTGCGACAGCCAGATAGCCCTGCCCATTCAGGAAGGCGAGGAGATTTTCATCCGCCGCAGCGAGTACCACCTCGATTTGGTGCATCCTCTTGATTACAACTATTTCAATACGCTGAGCACCAAACTGGGCTGGTCGAAAAAATTATTTTAAAAAGCAGCAGTCGCCGCTTTACTGTATAAAAAACCAGTTTATACTGTGCTTAACTCCAGCTATGTTGTTTTGTACAGGAATATCGCCATGCTGTCTCAACTGACCATCGCTAATTTTGCCATAGTGCGTGAATTAACCATCGATTTTCAAGCGGGAATGAGCGTGATAACCGGCGAAACCGGTGCGGGTAAATCCATTGCCATCGATGCGCTCGGCCTTTGCCTCGGCAGCCGCTCGGACGCCGCCATGGTACGGCCCGGCGCGCCCCGGGCGGATATCTGCGCCCGGTTCGTCCTCGGCGATACTCCCCTGGCCGCGCGTTGGCTGGCGGATAACGAGCTGGACAACGGCAATGAGTGCCTTTTGCGCCGGGTAGTGGGCCAGGACGGGCGCTCCCGCGGCTTTATCAACGGCGTGTCCGTGCCGCTGTCGCAGCTGCGGGATCTGGGGCACCACCTGATACAAATCCACGGACAGCATGCCCACCAGCTGCTGATGCGGCCAGATCATCAAAAGCACCTGCTGGATGCCTATGCCGATGAAAAAGCGCTGCGCCAGACCATGGCGGGCGCTTACCGGCAGTGGCATCAAAGCTGCCTTGAACTGGCCGCATCCCGGAAAAACGCCGCCGACCGCGCCGCCCGACGCGAGCTGCTTCAATATCAGTTAAAGGAACTCAATGAGTTTATGCCGGTGGCGGATGAATATGAACTCATGGACCTGGAATATAAGCGCCTGGCCAACAGCGGCCAGTTGATTACCACCACCCGCCAGGCCCTCGAGACCCTGAGCGAGGGGGAAGACCAAAATCTGCTCGGGTTATTGTATGGGGTCAAGCAGCGGGTGACCGAACTTGCCGGTATGGATGCCGCCCTTTCCCCCATTCTGGATTTACTGGAGGAAGCCTCCATACAGCTCACCGAAGCCAGCGATGAGCTGCGCCACTACGGCGAGAATCTGGATTTGGATCCGGCACGGCTGTTTGAACTGGAGCAGCGGCTTTCGCGGCAGATGAACCTGGCGCGCAAGCATCATGTCGCCCCGGAGGAATTGCCGCAGTTATATCAGCGTCTCCTTCAGGAGCAGGAATCAAGCGAACGGCAGGATATCGACGCACAAGGGTTGGCGGAGGCGGTGGAACGGTATCATGGACAGGCGCTGCACGCCGCCCGCATGCTCCACCAGAAACGGCTGGAGCATGCGGGGGAATTAGGGGAGCTTATCACCCGCAGCATCCGCGAGCTGTCGTTGCCCCACGGGAAATTATCTATCGCCGTCCATTTAGATGAAGACCAGCTCAGCGCCGACGGTTGTGACCGTATCGAATTCCTGGTCACCACCAACCCCGGGCAACCGCTGCAGCCCCTGGCGAAAGTGGCCTCCGGCGGCGAATTATCCCGCATCGCCCTGGCAATCCAGGTCATTACCGCGCGTAAGATGGATACCCCGGCCTTGATATTTGATGAAGTTGATGTCGGCATCAGTGGCCCTACCGCGGCGATTGTGGGTAAAATGCTGCGTCAGCTGGGCGAGTCCACCCAGGTGATGTGCGTTACCCATTTACCGCAGGTTGCCGGCTCGGGCCATCACCACTTTTATGTCAGCAAAAATACCGATGGCAACGAGACCGAAACACAGATGCTTTCGCTGAACAAAAAAGCCCGCCTGCAAGAGCTGGCGCGTCTGTTGGGCGGTAGCGAAGTGACTAAAAATACGCTGGCAAACGCTAAAGAACTGCTCGCGGCAAAGAAAAGCTCAACTTTTTTACGTTCCCGCGGTCAAAGATGGGCCTTCTAGAGGTCCCAAATGTCGGCAGGTTTTTTTACCATCGGCATCCTATGCCAAAAAGGAATGTGATTATTAGGAGCTGTAAGCCGTTGACCGCCGCTGCCGTCGTTCTTCTGATGTTAACCGCCGGTTGTTCTACGCTGGAAAGATTGGTTTACCGCCCCGATATCAATCAGGGGAATTATCTGACCACAGCTGACGTGGCGAAACTTCATACCGGCATGACCAAGCAACAAGTGGCTTATACGTTAGGCACGCCAATGCTACACGACCCGTTTGGCACCAATACCTGGTTTTACGTGTTCCGCCGCCAGCCGGGCCATGAGCCGATAACCCAGCAGACCCTTACCCTGACATTCGATAACAGCGGCACATTGACCCATATCGATAACCAGGCAGCGCTGAATGCCCCCAGTTCATAACGGCCAGCGCCATAGCGGCGGCGGCCGGGAATGATATCCGGCGGCTGTCGTTCAGGTGTGTTGCTGGTGTAGTTCTGGTGTAGTTCTGGTGTAGTTCTGGTGTAGTTCTGGTGTAGTTCTGGAACTGAGTCCGCCAAAGAGATGGCCGCAAAACAACAGCTAGACGGACACGCCGCTCCGTCTTACTTCCTGGTGCGCTCCGCACGCTGACGCCGCCACTCCTTCGGATCCAACAACAGCGGCCGGTAAATCTCCACCCGATCGCCGTCATTCAGGATATCCTCCAGCACGGCGGGCCGGCTGAATATCCCCACCTTGTTTTTGCCCAGATCAATATCAGGCCGCAGGGCCAAAATACCGGAGGCCTCAATGGCGTCTTTAAGCGTGCTGCCTGCGGGCAAGGTGAGCGGGTAAAGGTATTGCCGCTCAGGCAAGGCATATACCACCTCTACCCGGATGTCAGGCACTGTAAACCTGCTGCGCGCGGCGGGTAAAGGCCTGCACCATGCTATTGGCCATCTCCTTGAAGATGTGGCCGAACGCCAGTTCGATTAATTTATTCTTGAATTCAAAACTGAGTTCGAATTCCACCTTGCAGGCTTCAGGGCTCAAGGTGGTAAACCGCCAGTCGCCGGAAAACGTGCGAAACGGCCCCGACACCAGGCGCATCACAATGCTCTCGTTATCGGTTATCACGTTGCGCGTGACAAACGTTTTGCTGATGCCTGCCTTGGACACATCCATCTCGGCGGTCAGCTCGTTACCTTCTTTTCCCAGCACCCGGCTGCCGGTACAGCCGGGTATGAATTCCGGATAAGCACTGATATCGTTTACCAGAGCAAACATTTGTTCCACGCTGTAGGGTACCAAGGCGGAACGACTGATATGAGGCATAAGGGTTCCTGTCATGTCGTTAACTACTTAATATTATCATTTATCTGTCATGAGATAAAAAATCTGTTACCGCTTGTTTAACGCCATTTGCTCGAAAACCCGGCAACCGGGTCAGGAAAGCATTTAATTCCCCCCATAAAACTGTATAATATTTAGTATCATGACAAAGAAAAAAGCTCAAAAACCAGGCTCCGCCACTATTGCGCTGAACAAACGCGCCCGACATGAATACTTCATAGAGGAAGAGTTCGAAGCAGGACTCTCGTTGCAGGGATGGGAAGTCAAATCGCTGCGTGCCGGCAAAGCCAACATCAGTGACAGCTATGTGCTGCTTAAAGACGGCGAGGCCTTTCTTTTCGGCGCTACTTTTCAACCGTTGGCGGTGGCCTCCACCCATGTGGTGTGCGATCCCACGCGTACCCGCAAGCTGCTGCTCAACCAGCGCGAGCTTTCCACGCTCTTCGGCCGGGTTAACCGCGAGGGGTATACCGTGGTGGCGCTATCCCTTTATTGGAAAAACGCCTGGATCAAAGTACGCATCGGCGTCGCCAAGGGTAAAAAAGAGTACGACAAACGCACAGATATCAAAGAACGCGAATGGCAGGTGGATAAAGCGCGCATAATGAAGCACGCCGGCCGTTAAGGTTTGCCCCGCCACCGCGTTTTTGCTATAATGAAATTAACAACTTGGGGCTGATTCTGGATTCGACGGGATTTGTGAAACCCAAGGTGCATGCCGAGGTGAGGTAGGCCTCGTTAAACAGCCTCAAAAAAATAATTGCAAACGATAACTCGTTCGAACCTGCTGCTTTAGCAGCTTAATCAGCTTAATACCCTGAAGGTTCCCTCTCTCCCTAGCCTTCGCTCTTAGGACGGGGATCAAGAGAGGTCAAACCCAAAAGAGCTCGCGTGGAGATCCTGCCTGGGGTTAAAGCGCTAAAACTAATCAGGCTAGTTTGTCAGTAGCGTGTCCGTCCGCAGCTGGCAGGCGAATGTAATGACTGGACTAAGCATGTAGTGCCGAGGACGTAATAATTCCGGACGGGGGTTCAAATCCCCCCAGCTCCACCAATTTTGTATGGACTGCGTAAGTACCACAGCTTTAAAATCAGTAACTTAGCAAACGTGGTACGACACAGCATAGACCCAGAATGGACAATAAAGTGCACGTGAAATGCACGTGGCATTTTCAGTTAAGCCTCTGGTGCCCTCGGAGGCTTTTCTATTTGTAATATTGCGTAACATAAATACACAGCTTACATCGCCGGGCAATCATCCATCTCCCCTTCCCTCATGTTGTTAATCACCCACGTCACGACACCCCAGCACTGCAACCCATCAACGTCATCATCGTCGGGTATGGGTATCGTTTGTCCCGGCAATTCGAGATTGTCAAACCGGCGACGCGGCGAGACAACATACCGGCAGATAACCAAGTCGCCGGCGAACTCAACGACAACGATACTACCGTGGATGGGTTTCACTGATCTGTCAATGACCAGTAGCGCGCCAGCCAGTACGCCGGTGCGCGGCGCCCCATGTCGGGAGTGCATAAAAAAGGTAGCCGCCGGACGACTGATGCACATTTCGTCCAGGCTGAGCGATTTTTCTTCATAGTCTTTTGCTGGAGATGGAAAGCCCATAACGCATGCCTCTAGTACTGTTCATGCATACAGTATAAGTGGTAAATTTTAAGCATGTAAACAGGCCAAACGCCGGTTAAACGCAACGCATTGAGCGCTGGCGGAATTTATTTGTTTTCCGGTACGATAACCTTGTTTCCATTATGTTCCATTTGCTGCGATCGTTTGGGCCTACCCTGGCCCGTCTTTTTTAAAACATGTTAACATTCAACTGCAATCATGCCAGCATTGAATAGAACACCGCTCCCGCCAGCGTCGGAGGTTATTGCAATTTTGAGTTAAATCCACCTTGCGCTTCAAATTCAAATCAGCAAGAATACGTGACATCTGACATCCTTTAGTTCGTATAACGATAATTAATGAATTATCAGAAACAGGCCATTATGGAAAATACAACAATTACCAAAAGAACTCCTCATCTTGACGGAATTAGGGGTATAGCGGCGTTGTCCGTTGTGTTATTTCATTTTGCCAGGGCATTTGATAACTCAGCAATTTCTTACATTCATATAGTTAATCGAACCTTTGTTAGCACTTTATGGAATGGTCATTTCGCAGTTGCAATATTTTTTGTTCTAAGTGGATATCTTTTCTTCAAAAATTCTATTCATCCACCTTATTAAAAGGATTAGAGGCGGGGCTAAGCGATTCCTAAGACTTAGTGTGCCTATTCTTTTGTTTGCCTAACTGCATATGTGCTTCACAAACTAAATTTGTTTACTAATAAAACAGCGGCGCTTTCAAATGGTTCTGATTGGTTAGGAATCTGGTACAAATTCGATCCAAGCTTAAGTTTGGCATTTACTGAATCATTCTGGAAAGATTTTGTTTCATTCAATCCCTTATACACATACAACTCAAATCTCTGGACAATATCATATGAGTTATTTGCAGTTCTTGTAGTTATCACATCAGCGATTTTTGCAAATTATTAAACAACGTTTTTCAGTTAGTTCTTTTAGTATCCATAGCAGCACTATGTTACGGAACACACTACTTTGAGTTTATGCTTGGGGCATTGATGGCCCTATTGCTGCTCATAAAAGATGTAAACATACCGTTAGAAGTTGCTTTTATCATACTAATAATGTCAATGTCAATGGGGTCTTTAGTACTGCCAAGCCAGTTTATGCCTTTATGGAGTGATCTCTTTTACCCTATAGCGGCAACATTGCTTATCGCGACCGTGAGCAAAAATAAAACTCTTGCAAAATATTCTCAAACCGAGTTTTCATTAAGCTTGGAGAATTGTCATTTGGATTATATCTTACACATTTCCTATCTTTAAACAGTGTTGCATCGACTACATTTTTAAAGACGGGGTCGGTAAAGATCACTTTCATATCTTACGCGATATCAACAATGATCCTATCTCTTGCATTTACTTATGCAATAGATCAGCCTTGGATTAAATTTTTAAACAATATTTTTAGCAAAAGTCATTTAAACCTAAGCAAGCTATAGTTTGAACATTGAAATAGTCTTAAATTTTAATAAATAAGACTCACCAGTGCAAGACTTATTTAAAATTTGCTATCGGAGAGTTATTTAAGAATTTATTGGGCCGAAAAACTCGCCATTTTATAAGTCCAGTCAATATCAACCGGTGAATCATCGGGAATGAGTACCGCCGTTGCGTTATCCGGCCAAATGATAGGAGGAATCCTTCCCATATAACAAGATTCACGACAATTTCGGCGTTGATGAGCGCGTATCTAGCCATTAAGCGTACTCCCAAACAGTAACCTGCCCATTGGCACCGTAACCGCCAGTTAACACTACTGCTGAATTTTCTGTGTTTGCTGCCCTGATCCAGCTGACCCTGGTGATATACCGTTATTACCATTAATGCCGACGCCATTTAATGAGCCGCCGCCGCCTAATTGTGATGATCCCCCCGCACCAGGGGCTACAAGTAACGTTGATACTGCAAAGGATATTCCGCCTGGAGAGCCAGAAGACGCTTGGATATTAGCTCCTGTTGGTAGCGCTCCTGTTGGTGCACCCGTCACAGAGAATGGAGGGGCAGTAGGCCCGCGACGGGCGCCAGGTGACCCACCAGGGCAGGACAGAAGTGAGCCAAACGATGAATTCCCCCCCGCGGTTCCGGTACCACCTGCTAAAGGCACGCCGCCGGCACCAATAATGACTGATACACCATTGAATCCACTAGCATAGCGTCCCTTACCATATGCTCCAGCAGTGCCTCCGGTACCCATTGATACGGCCCCGGCACCAGTTGCAGCAGCGCCGCCGCCAGGACCACCAGCCGCTTGGACTTCTACGATTACATTAGTCGTTCCAGGCGTTGCCGAATAAATAGCAGAAGAAACGAAAACCTGAACATTGAGTAAACGCCCCTTGAGCGTCCCATCGGTCGACCCGAGATTTGCGAGAGCTGCAGTTTGAGCGGCGCTGCCGGCTGCCTTGATCTCTGATAAATTATTCGCCTTTTGTATAAACAAAGCCTGGATCGCAGCTAAAACCTGAGTATCAATTGCAGGATTTAGTGCTAACCCAGCGGACTGAACGATATTTGCCAACTCACGTTGGATTGTATTCAGCCAACCCGCATCAATAATGGTCGGCGGTACACCACCGGCGACATTGCCGTTGGTCCATTCGCCGTTAATGTCTGCGGTATTAGTGATATTGCCAATTTTTTGCATAGAATCACCCTCGCCAATTAAAGCGCGTATTGAATGGAATAAAAATAAGAAACTATCCGGCGTAGCCGAATTTTACGATAGTATGCGACGGCGCCAATGCAGACAGCCGGCATTCGAGCCGTTTGTTACCCCAGGAGCGCAGCGGGTCGCCACAATAACTCAGCCCTGCCTGGGCATAAATGATAGTGGTTTCAGGCGCGGTAACCAGCCAGACAAACGGCCAGTCATCGCCATTCAGGGCGTCACCACACACCGATAACCCGGCACGGGCCTGACGATATTGAGTAATGGTGATGGTATATCCCAGCGCTGCAGCCACACCGATAAAATAGGCGTTCGACTGACCGCCGGTGCTAAACAATTTTGTTACCACCGCAGCCTGACGCAGCGCCATGCTGTCGGTTTCACCGATAGCGCAATCATCCGGCAGGCCGAGAGTGTTTTCCCATTCCTGCAATAAGATTGTGGCCGTGCGGGGGAAGGCGCCCACCAGCAATGCCTGGGCCGCATCGTCGCTGCGCTGATAACTATTAGCGAGTGCGCCCAATACTGCCGTCTGTGTGGCCTCCGGATCCTTAGGCCATACGGCTCCCACCGGCATTAATGCCTGTAGTGCGGAAGCATAATCATCGACGGTGAATTGGCTCATAGATACGTCACCGTGCCGCGCACCGGCATCCCGCCGGTGGCCATGGTGATATTGGCCGTCGGTGCGGTCAGGATGAATCCCTCGGTACCCGAGATATCAGCGATGGCCGCCAAAATATCCGACAGGTATGTCGTCCCGCCCGGAGCGCCATATTCGAAAAAGACGTTATCAATGGCCGTATCGATAGCCGCGGTAGTCGTACTGCCGGCGCTGGACAGCCCGCTGATAGAGAAATTAACCAGCGTTTTAATTGGCGAGCAGACATAGATAAGCGCAGTGGTCGGTTGTAACGGATAGATATAATCCGCCACACGGCCCTGATCGCCCGTGGCTTTGACGGCGCCCCAGTCATCGAGTGATGAAATGCCATCGGCGCCGACTGGAAAACCATTATTAGCCGTATCATTACCATCGCACATAATATAAACGCCTACCGTGCCGGCCCCCATCAACCGGCGTACCACCCATGCCCTCGTCACGTTGGATACGGCCAGCGCCCAGGACTTGTAATCATCGTCATTGCCGCCCTGTGGGGTATTCTGGTAGGCCAGCAGCATTCGAGAGCGGAACGCGTCTTCCGATTCAATATCAGCGCCTCCAGTAATCGCCGCCACGGCTGTGGCCTGGCTGTTAACGCCCTCGATAGAAACATCCAGCGTTAAATTTGTGCCGGCGTCTGCGTTACCCGAGGCACCACCACCGGTTGCATCGCCCGCAGCATCGGGAAGAATAGCGGTAATGGTGCCCATGGCCGTTCCGTCCGCGCCAATGGTAATGCCGGAGTCCAATGTGTACTGATATCCATCACTACGATTTAGGACGACTGCGGACTGTAGAGCGGCTCCGGCAGTACCGGTAAATGCAACCGCTGGACAAGCCGCCGCGTTGGCAGGTTTTTGATAAACCCGAGATAGTGCCGCCCAAGCGGCTAAAGCCTCGTCAGTAGCGGTAAATGGGACAGATTGTTTCGCTATCCAGTCCAGATATCCATAATGCAGATAGGCCATGCCGGCATCAGCATCACCCATGATCCCCATGTTGGAAAACCTTAGCAACGCGCCAATATTTTCTAATTCTGACTGAATAAACGCCTGGTTGCGCTGTCGTAATTCGGTCAACGTCGGTCGATTAAACGGCATAATTTATTTCTCCCAGACCCAGGAATATTTGAACGAAGATGAAGCGTTGTCCGGCTTGAGGAAGACGATTTGCATGTACAACCGGCTGGGGTAGACAATCTGTGTCGTGATGGTGACGGTACTGACCACTCCGTCATCCACCAGCCATTGCAGCGCCTCGGTGGCGTAAGTCTCAGCCCGGGTGGCGGTGGCCGGCGTTAACTTTTGACGGTGCAATAACCATAACCGGGAACCGATAGGATAATCAGCGCCGGAATCCCCCCACCAGCCGCGCCGATCATCGCCATCGTAGTCATCATCAGCGCGGGCCAGCCGGTCAGTGAAAAGGCTGATCAGTATGGCGGTTTCCAGATCACTGCCGCTGAGCAAATCACCCTGCCCGATTTGCCAGTCTCCGACCGACTGTTCACCGTTCCAAATTGTTGTGATATCGGTCATTGCACCAACTCCCCGGGCGGCTGGCTGGTCGCCGTTGAACTGCCGGACTGGACGTTCTTCACCTGGTGATCATGTTCGTTATACGTGTCGCGAAGCTTTTTCATTGTGGTGCTGTTGGTACCGGCATTGTCGATGATGTCGCCGCTCACTTTTAACGTTGGGGTATTCATCACTACGCCGGTAGCGGCGTTTATCGTCACCGTGGTTGCATCATTGACCGTTACTGGCTGGCCCTTTGCCTCCACAATGATCCCGGACTTCGTCAGCTTGACGTATTGCCCCCACTGGTCATAAATCACCGTCTCGCCGGTGGCCAACCCGGTATGTCGGTATCCTTGGTGGTTGGAGGCGATGATCACCGCATTGGACCGGTCGCCACCCAGAAAGCCCAGAATGACATCCGTCCCGCCCGGTAGCCCGGAAGAAAAGCCAAATTCAGCCATCCGTACGGTTTTGTCGCGGACCTCCAGCGGTGTCTGGTATTGAATGGTTTGGGTCACGCCGCTATCTGACATCGACGTCACCCGGCCAATACCCAGTAGCATTCTGACCTGCCGGTATAGCCGGGAAAGCTGGCCGTTAACGTCCATGGGTTAACTCCATATGGTCCTGATAAAATTCATACGGCTGTACCGTAAACGCCGCCGGTGGCATCAAAACCATGCGTGCCGTTGTGCCGCCGCTATCATCTTTTTGATAGGTCACTTCTGACAGAAGCCAGAGCGCATTTTGCAGCCCGAATGCCGGCAGGGTTATTGGGATGAGCGTGTTGGGTGCCCATAACGCGCCGGCACTGTCGCGCCAACTGTCAACCGTGATCTGCAGCGTTTTTGAACGGCCGTATCGTCGGTTCATTTCCCAGTCAATACAGCGCTGTGCCTGGTTATGCGCGATCATAGTGCTCTCTACGATCACTATGTGGTTTCGGTAGCGCATTGTGGCCGCTTCCGGATCACTGGCGGTAGCCAGCGTCACCGAACTGTAGCCGCTATCCGGTGATAGCTCTGTCGCAGGATCCATCGACATGGAGACGCCGGTATAATGGGAGAATCGCTCATCGATGGAGGATGTATAGGCGGCGTCCTGAACGTTTTTTCCCTGGGCGATACCGCTGGCGGCTTTTTGCGTACCCACCCGGGTCAGAAAAAGATTACCGTCTGGTTTGTCGTAATAGAGCAGCCCTGCCCATCGGCTAATGCGGTCAATAATTTCCTGGGAGCTTTCCCCCCAGTTCAGCGTGAATTGAGGGACGATATCCATGTCAGTAACGTCGGATGACACAGTGATGCCATAGGGCAACGCCAGTTTTCGAGCGATTTGTAAGGCAGTCGCCTGGCTTATCACATTGTTTTGCCATTCGGCGGAACAGTCCACGAGGTCCTGGCATCTACTGCGCCCTGTCGCCCGCACTTCATGCCGGGCGCTGGAAATCATGGGTGCCCATATATCCACATAACCGGTTAAAACGATATCGGTACCGATTTTAACGACACAGGGGTCGCCAGGCTTAACCATCTGCTGTTCATTGCTACCGGGGTAATAATCCATGAGCGACAGTTCAAAATCGCTGGGGAGGTGTTCAATACTACGTGTCACGCGCACCTCGTCCCAGCCGGATAATATTTTACCGCCAATGGTCAGGGTTAATTCGTCGCTCATGAGGACAATGCCTTAAACGTGGTCGGCATAAATGCCGGATGAACCGGATCGGCCATTTTCACCAATGATTCAGCGCGGGTAGCATCCTGATAAAGCAGGTTGGCAAGCTTAAGCGCGGGCAACGGGCGGATCACGTTCACGGTTTTTATTGGGGCAAGGTTGGCGCCGGAGGATTCAAGAGAGGAAACCACATCTTCCCTTAGCACCTGCAGTTCCCGGTAAACGTCATCGTAGCCCGCATCGGCAATCATTAGCGTCGCGGTATCAATTACCGTAACGACCCGCGATAGAATATCCATGGCATCGTTGTAACTGGACGGGGTGTACTGTGCAGCCGCGTTGGACATCGCGCCTGCGGACAATACGATAAAATAATACTGTGCGGCCGCAGCGATGGCGCTATCGCTGGCCGCCGGGCGATAGGTCGCGTCCCTGAACCCGGACAGGGTTTCCCATACCCGGATCAGATCACTAAGACTGGCTATCCCGTTATTGATGGCATCCACTATTGCCAACACGTTGGCCGAATAGGTGTCAATATCGATTGATGCGAGTAATGCGGCGGTGCTTTCATGTATAACGGCTCTATTTTCTACCGATACCGCTATTTTTTGCCCCACCACCGTATCGTAATCATCCGTATCCGCCGCGGTACTTATGCTGCCATTTGTACCGGAGACACTTCCACCCACCGTTCCGTCGTTGTACCGGCCATAACGGGTGCTGCCAAAGGTAGATTTCAGCGTATTGCTCAGGTTGGTCGCCTCATCGGCAGTGTCGTTTACCATATTGACCCAGAACGCGCCGATACTTTTCAACGTCTTAATAGCTTGGGTAACTGTACGCAAATCGCCTTTGACTTCGCTGATCAACGTAGCGGCCATTTTTGATGCGAGCGATAGCCAGGAGGTGGAGACCGTAGATGCTGCACTGGCGGTATCGGTCAGGGCAAAAACTTTCAGCCCGGATTCAATGACCGTCAAAGTGAATTCAAATACTCGCCCGGCCGGTCCCTCGTTGAGTTTAAGACCGCCGGCGGGGATGCTGACGGTCAAATTCGCCCAGAGTGGGATGGATTAACGTACCCGGCCCGGCGGTTTCGCAAGCAGCGACCAGAGAATCACGCTGGGTCATTACATCGCCCGCGGCGTAACTCAAGCTGCTCTGAATGATAAACCCGCGCAGCGTTACGCGCCGAGCCGCACGACCCATGTCTTCCACCCATGCGGTGTCGCGGTAAGGATATTCATGCACGGACTGGCGCCGTCCAAATGTGCCATCGCCGGCAACAACCGCAAACGGCACGCCGCGAAAGGATGCAGGATGCAGATGCTCAGACCAGCTCCAACTATCGCCAGAACCGCCCAGGATTGAAGATAATGCGTCGCTCACTAAGGACATGGTTTACCCCATAAAGCAAAAACCCGCCGGAGCGGGTCGGGTTTTCTGCCGGTGAAAGTTAATATTCCATGGAAGTCGTTATTTTGCCGCCGGCTCGGACTGTCATCGTTTTTTTCTCCCCGGTTTGACTGTTGACCATCGTCAATTCAATCAGGGTCTTGTTGTCCTTCATCGCGGTCGCAATAGCATCGGCAATCGCCTGGGAGGAATTGACGGTACCGGCGTTAATGGAAGGGACAGGGGCAATGCCTGGCGGTAAAGCCGTCGTGATATCTTTATCGATGATTCCCCCACCTCGCTGAGCCGGCAATATAGGTGGAATGGGAGTTATGTCAGACGGCGGCATAACCGTCGGTATTTCGTTACCCGTATAATTTCCGTCCCGTTGCGCCGACAAAACCGTGGGATTACGTAGTCCGCTCCAACGGTTGTCATTGATAGCGGTATTGATGCCGTTCATGATGTCAAGAGGGTTATAGGGCTGCGTCCCGTTTTCATGCTGAATGATGGCAGTCATCAGTTTTTGCAAAACAACCGGGTCACTCAGATTTAGACGCTGACGCGGGTCGAAACCGGTTTGCTGTGACACGGCGTTGATATAAGCCTGTGTGTTATTCTCCTTGCTGGGTGCATAGGTATGGATGATCCCGTTCAAGGTGTTATTGCCGCGATCTCCGTATAGCATCAACTGTCTGGATAACGCGGCCAAGCCGTCATTCGGCGTGGCAAACGTCACAAAGCCGCCATTCTTTCCGGTACTGTTTGGCGCCGAACGCAAATTTCCTTGATTATTATTCCTTATCCCTAACGCATTACCTGCTGGCTGGCCCTGTGGGGAAGCGGGAGGAATGACAGACAACGTCTTCACATCCTGAAGCAACTGCATGGCCTGCTGGACCGGCCTGTAATAGCTGTCGATCTGTTTCATCAATTCGGGAGACGCATACCCCAGATACAAATCCGATTTTTCTTTTAGAGATAACGTCTTTTTGAAATTCTCATCGCCATAGGCCTGGCGCAGCATATCCGCCTGTTTGCCGCCGTTATTGAATCCCATGATATTGCTCATGGTGACATTGTCGGGGCCATGGGTGATAAGCTGTTTCACCTCTTCCAGCGAATTTTTCACCAGTTCAGATTGACCTAGCCACGACTGGGTTTGCATCAACATGCCGTCCCAAGACGAGGAGATCTGATTGATCTGCTCGCGGAACGCCATGGCATTCTGGATGTCCTGATTACTGAAAATCAGCCCGTCCCGCTGGGCCTGGTCTTTGAGCCGCTGTATTTCATCGCCGGACTGGCGCAAGTAGTTTAGCAGGTCAGGCGACAATCCCGCGGCATTGCCGAATACTGCCTGCAGCGCCGGCGATAGGTTATATAACCTGGAATGCATATCGTCGAGCAGCTTATTGACATCGGCCACGCCCTCTTTGGTTTTAGATATGCCGATGCCGTTAGAAGCCAGCAGCGCCAGAAAACTATTATCACGCCCCTGCACCGCTTCATTAGCACGCTGATAGAGCGAGGCGATAGAATTTTCCGCGTCGCTGCGGGTGGCGCCATTTTCTATCATGGCGCCGGTCAATTGCTGAAAGGCACGGGTTGTCAGGCCGATATTTTTGGCGGTCGTCTGAATGCGGTAACCGCTTTCAGCAAAACCCATTACGCCATTCTTAACAATGTTGATGACCTTAGCCACGCCGCCCAGGCCCACAGTCAGCCCGGTTACCATTTTCAGCGGCGGCACTATGTCACCAATGAACTGCACGCCGTCCCGGGCGTTTTTTGCCATTCCCTGAAATTTATCACTCAGGGTAGACAGGCCGTCAACGGATTGCTGGCCGCCCAATTGCAGCCCGGTTTGGGTTTTATCCAGTGAAGGCAATAAATTCTGAACCGCCTCATGGATGCGCTGGAGTGATTCAGAGACCTGATCATCCGCCTTCAGCTCAAAATCAAATGAATTAGCCACCCGATGCCCTCGCCTTATTGATCCTTTCGGCCTGTTCCGCCCACCAGCGCAAACTCCGCCAGGTCAGGGACCATGTTTCCTGGGGCCCCCAATGGTAATAAAATGCCACATCAGCAATCAATTCCCGCCAGCGTCCGCCGTCGGGGAGTAGTTCAAAAAACCCAGCAGATACCCCTCACAGGATTTGTAATCGGTGAAGGCCATTTTTTTTACCACTTCGCGCGGCACGCCGGCCAGCAGCGCAATGAGTAAACCCATTGCACTAAGCGCCCCGGCCTTAGCCTGCTCGTCGTAGAATTGCTGCACCTGCAACAGCGTTGGTTCGCAAAGATCCACCACCTCCCAGGTTTGTTTGCCGCTGTTGTCCGAAATGGGTTTGACCAGCGTGATGGTTTTGCTTCTTTCCAGTTCCGCCATGATCAATTCTCCGTGACCGAGCCGCCTTCCCAGCGGATGTCGGCTGTTGCTTCAGTGGAATCCACTTCCTGCGTATTAACCGCCCACATGCCGGAACCGATGATGGTTTTCCCGTTCGCCAGTTCTGCCACCACCGTCACATTGGTTTGGCCGTTGAAATCACTGATTGACGTGCCGCCGCTATCCCGGATTTGGCAGGAAATATACGGTGCGTTGGGCGTTTCCTTATAGCCATGTACCCCGTCCATGCCGGTCAGGGTGTCGCGTTTGACGGTCGAAGGGCTGTATTTAAACGCCCCCGCCACCATGATGGTGATGCCGTCGCAGGTCACATACGCGGTGCCCGCAAGGCGGTTTGATGTATCTGCCATGAATTCCCCTTATGCCGTCGGTTGCAGGCGGAACTGATTGAGCAGCGCGAAAATGCGCAGCTGATTGATTAACGTGCCATCCCACAACACGTCTACCCTGTTTGGGTTGCCGGCGTTCTGCTCGACTATCAGCCCGGCGGCGAACGCCGCGGAGTCCTGCACATAGCCGCCATATTCCAAGGTGGTGTATTGAGCGATGAGCTCGGCGCGGATGGTATTCGGCGTCACAATCGCGGAACCGGCCGCAAACCGCGTGCCGTTGGCCGCCAGCTTCATCCGGGCAAATTTAGAGGTTATCTGCGTGCGAATATAGCGGGTGACATACATCAGCAAAAACAACGTTTCCACCTGCAGGTAACTGTCATCGGCATCGCCGTATTTGTTGGTCTGGTAGGTCGTGATGATGTTTTCGATCTGGACCGTGCCGTCATCGGCCACCGTCACCGTGGATATCCCGCTATACAGCAGATTGTTGCGTTCAGTCAGCGTGAAGCGGGATGCCAGCGGCGGCGCCAGGACACCGGCAACCGTCAGGGTTTGCAGCGGACGGCCAGGGTCATTACGCAGGCTGCCGGCAATCGCCCCATAGACGGCCGCCGACCAAATGTATGCTGGGGTCGGTGAGTCATAAATCCCCACAAGGGAGGCATGCTGATCATTACGCAATTCGCCGGCGGCGGTCAGTTGGCCGTAGGTTCCGGCCAGTACGCCGAGGGCATGGCCGTATAGCTGGGATGCGTAGCTCCAGCGCCCGGTGGTGTCCGATAGGAAGGTTTTTACCGCATCCAATGACGTAGTATCGGTATAGGGGTTGACGATGAAATCAAACGTCTGATCCCCCAGGTTCGCCAGGGCGTCGGTCAGGTCCGGGGAGCCAGCGCCGGCACTCATCGGCGTGAAGGTCAGGACCAGTCCGTCAGGGATCGCTTCGCCGCCGGCGCTGCCCTGATAATTCAGGCGAATATCGATGCCATTGCCGTGCGCACCTTTGTTTTTGGCCGTCAGCGTCACAATGGCGGCGGCGGCCTCCGCGGTAACCGGCAGGGAGGTGGCGGCGTTGATGGCGGCGGCCAGGGCGGCCGCGATATCCGCCACAACGTCGGTGGCCACAACTGAAATCTGAACGCGCGTCCCGGCGATATACAGCGAAATGATGCCGGTAGCGGATGCCGGACTGGTCACGGTAATTTTGCCAGCCGCGGCAACCATGTCCTCATCGTCAGCCAGGGGCAGCAGATAAATTTTGCCGGCAGTGTCGTTGGCTACATAGGCCGCCATGAGATTATGCAGCATCGAACCGGAGCCAAATAATCCAGCCACAGCTGCGGGCGATGAGGCAATGATCGGCGTGTTGGCGCTGACAGGCGTTGCCCCGGTCATCTGCCCGATAATCAGCGTCCGCTGGGTCGCGGTTGCGGTATTGGCCTGCGAATTGTCGAACTCGGCATAAAACAGCGGGGTTCGCAGGTTGGTAGGGATTGTACTGAACGGGATCGGCATTATTTTTTATCCTCCACTACCGTATTGGCCGGGGCCGGGTTGGCGGCGATTACTGCGGCCGCCGGGGTAGTTACTGTCGCGGTCGGCATTATTGATACATCCTCGTCGCGCAGCCGGCGGCGCCAGAAACTGTTATCCGGCACTTCCGCCCCGGATTCAGGCAATAGCGAGCCTTTAACCGGGTCGCGAACGGCGCGCCCGGGATTGGGTTTCACAAACATGGGTTACTCCAGATTTATTGGGGCAGGTCTACCGTCACCACAGTTTCGGTGGTGCCGTCAGGCATTTTGATGGTGGTGTCGATGCCGGCCAGCGGCACAGATTCGACCGGATAAAAATCCTCCGGCCCCTGGTAATATTCGATATCCAGTTCGTAGAGCATCTGGGCCGTATGGCCCTCGCCGCTGGCGCTGACGTCTATCGTGGATCGGATAGATTTAAACTGTTGGGTTTGCCGGGTCAGATCGTAACTGTTAATGACTGCCCGCTCTACCTGTTCGCGCAACGCCTCCAGGGCGATTTCGGCCTTCTTTGCCCCATCGTCGTCCGTTGCGCTATCCAGCGCCTGCAGCAGTCCGGTAATGCGCACCGTCGTGACCGTAGTGAACTGCGGGGCGTTCCGGCCCAGAGAGTGCTTTTCCTCAAAGGGTGTTTGCACCAGGAGCGCCGGGTACATATCTGCGCTGGTCGCCCAGTCACGCGGGGAGTAAACCCGGTCACCGGCATCCGTTTTCCCTGTTAACGCGGCAATCACCAGGCCGCGCACCATTGCAGAATTCATGATGAGGTCCTGTTGAGCAGCAGTTTGCAACCGCCGTGGCTGTCGAGCTGTATATCTTTGACGACAAAAACTGTATCGACGCGATAGACATAGAGACGATCGCCTCTTGCCGGCGGCGAGACAAAAACTGCGTCTCTCACCCCCAGCACCGGCAGCGTGGTGTTGATGGTGGGATCGTCCGGGTCGAGCGGCTCAACATCCCGCGTATAGGCCCGGTCGAAAATCCCGGTAATGTCATAGGCTGCGCTGCCGGCGGGCCGGTAGTTCACCGGCTCCCCGAAAACCTCTTGCAGGGGAGCCAGGAGGTTAATATCCCAATCAATGCCCATGGTTATGCCTTGGTTTCAACCGGGCCCTGAACAGTGGTGTTATCCAGGGTGGAAACCGACACGGCTGCCGGTTGTTCCGCGGCGGCGGCCTGCAATGATTCCCGCGTCGCGACAAAACCGGCTTTGATGAGATGAGCGGCAGACGCCTCATCCAAAGTGATGAGAGCGTTCTGTTGGTATTTGGTGCCGTTGTGGTACACGGTTTTACCCTTCAGTACCACAGCTTCGACCGTTTTGGTTGCATCTTCAGTAATTTTAGACATTACGCCACCACCTTAGCGCACAGCGAGGCGTTAACCCGGCTGGGGATAACAATCGGCGCAGATTGCATCATCAGATAGCGCTGGGCCGGGTCGGGCATTACCCATGTTTTTGGCGCATAAGACATCGGGCCATAATTGAATGCCGGATCCAGAATAACGCCAAATGCACGCGTCCCCATCAAACCAGCGCCGCACATAATGACTGCGCCGTCCACCAGCATAGGTTGTTCTGTGTCGGTGGCATCCAGGTACCAATCGTTGTACAGCCACAGGTCAAAGTTACCCCAACGACCTTTATACACTGCGCCTTTTTCGTTCTGCGCTGCAGGGTTGATCTGGTTACCGAACGGAGACAGCAACGGGAACGAAATGGCGGTATCCTTAATAGAGGTATCCAGGCGGAACGCAAGCCATGACTTGGGGGTGAAAATCAGATCGGTGGCATTGGCGCCTGATTTCTGCAAGTAAAGCACCTGCCAAGTTTCGATATTACTCGACGGCAAAATGTTGGTTGTCCCTGCCTCCACCGCTGTCGGCCACAGACTGGCGCCGCTCAGCGCAATAGTCAGTGCGCTATCGCGGCCAAAATCGACCACGGTAGTTTCGTATCCGTCGCCCGTAACCGTCACCATTGCGCTTTGCAGCGCCTGTGCTGCCATCCATTCCAGACGGCGATTGAGCATATCAATCTGATCCGCCATTTCGAATTGGATGTTGATCATCTCGCGTTCGGCCGCGGTATATTCACCGCCAATACGCTCACCGATTTGCCGGCGCACCGGTTTGCGCAGATCGGGGGCGCGTTTATCCTTGATGTAGGGCGGTTTAAAGGTATTGGTCTGGTAGCGACGGCTTTCCACCAACTTACCTTCGACCAATGGCGAGCAGAACGGCGCCATCCGGCGCAGACCGACATCGACGTCGATGGAAACGAACTCTGTCTCGCTGGTTACCACATTGGGAAAAAACCGGTCCAGCAGCCAATTCTGGGAGGTTTTCAGATTGGGGATCAACTGTACCAGTTGGTCAGTATCAAAAATATTCATAGGGTTCTCGCAACAAATAGACGCACGAAAGCCTCCGGCGGACGCCGGATAGCGTTTGAAAAATTAATCGGTTACGGGCTTACAGTGACGCGGGCGCCTGAA
The DNA here is from genome assembly GCF_016865525.2 of Sodalis ligni. Classification (NCBI taxonomy): domain Bacteria; kingdom Pseudomonadati; phylum Pseudomonadota; class Gammaproteobacteria; order Enterobacterales; family Bruguierivoracaceae; genus Sodalis; species Sodalis ligni. The sequence goes on from NZ_CP075169.1 coordinate 4,525,356, forward strand.
TGGAGTCGCGCAGGAATATGCCCAGTGGACGAAACGCGGGTTTGAGCGTGGTCACAGTCCAGCTGGCATCGAATGTCAGGCGGTTTTGATTAAACTCGCCCATCAGATACACGCCGCCAGTGACATCTGCAGCGGTGGCGTCCACGTCATCCGCTAAAATAGCGCTCGGGTTTTGGCTGCCATCGGTAGCGGTTTTTACGGACGCGATGTATTTACCGGATGCGGTGATTACACCCAGAACAGTACCGCGCTTATACACGCCCCCCATCAGGATGGTCACGGTATCCGTGACCAGTTGAAGGGGTCCCGATACCAACTGATCCGGGATGAACGTATCCTGGCGAGCGCTGGGCTGCCAGGAATTATCGCCAAATTGATTAACTGACATTATTTATTCCCCACTGCCTGGTTGTAGAGGCTGGCTGCCTGATTGACCAGCGCCGATTTGCCATTTGATCCACCGTCAGCTCCCACGGTAGTGTTGGGGACCTGCTCCATGCGTTCATCGAGACTGCGCCGTCCGGGCTTAGTCTCCAGAGCAGAACTGGCGAGAACACCAATCGCAGCTTTAGCCGGCATATTGGTATTAAAAGCCAAAGATGCGGCTAATGACGGGCGACCGGCGGCATGCTGGCTGGCGAAGATGGCGGCGCAGCGGTCACGTTCGGCCTTGCGACCTTTTTTGACGTCCTTTTTCTCATCCTTGTCTTCGTCGTCATCCTCTTCAGCATCGGGATCGTCGCCGCTGTCATCATCGTCGCCATCGTCGGCACCTTTTTTCCCCTCTTTCTTGTTGTCGTCGTCCTCCTCACAACAATCGTCGCCGTCCTTTTTTTTGTCATCCTCAGCCTTACGGGCCTTTTTGCCTTTTTCCTTGTCGTCCTCATCCTCTTCGGATGCAGACGAAGCGCGGCCCAGTAGGTGTGAAAAATTAAGAAATGCCATTGTTACTCTCCAGATTGTTTTAACAGGTGCCGGAATGCGGCGTCCGGGGTCATGACCATATCGGCCAGGCCCAATTCAACGCCGGCCGCCGACATAAAACAGGCCGCCTGCGTATCTCGGATGGTTTTTTCAGATATCCCGCGGTTGCGGGCGACGGTGCTCACAAACAATCGGCCGATTTCATCGACATCCGACTGTATGGCCTCGCGGGCGGTGTCGGACAGCTCAACGTAGGGGTTTCCCTCGTATTTCCGGTCGCCATAAGTGATGATGGTGACCTGCAGCCCGTCGCTCTTAATCTTCTGCGACCAGTCAACATGCATCACAATGACGCCGACCGAGCCCACTCCGCCGGTGCGCGGCACACAGATGCAATCCGCGGCGCTGGCCAGGGCATAGGCGGCGGAATAGGCGTTCTCGGTCAGGATGGCGTGTATCGGTTTATCGCCACGGGATTTGTAAATGGTGTCCACCAGGTCGAAACAGCCCGCCACCTCACCGCCCGGGGAGTCAATATCCAGGCAGATGCCCTTAACGTCGGGGTCATATAGGGCGGCCAGGAAACTCTGTCGGATGCCGTCATAGCCAGTCATGCCGCTGTAGGGCCGGAGTGAGCCGAGTTTTGCACCAGCGTGCCTTGGATAGGATCACTGCGATGCCCTCTACCAGCTCATAACCGGTATCACTGCCCTTTTTACGGCTGAACGAGTCAACCTCATCGTCGCCCCAGACGGAAGCTGATTTGATTTGGGTAATGCCGAACCGCTCAGATAGCGCCGCCATAACCACTTCGGCTTTGAGCGGGTGAATGGCCAGCGGCACATTAAATAGCCGCTGGGCCAGGTGTGGTAAATTAATCATCGTGTTTCCGGGTCCGTTATGGTTTTTTGCGCCGGTGTATCGACCTGAGCCCAGCTAGGCGGCGTCAGGCCACGCTCTTTGAACGCTTCAACCTCTCGCTTGCGCTGATCGAGCGTTTCCTCCCAGTCTTCGCCCTCGTTTTCCGCCACTTCGTGTTCGAGAGTGGACAATCCGGCATCCATGCCGAGAATTGCGCCTTTTTTCTCAGCGACTGGATCGACCCAGCCGCGCCCCGGTCCCATCCAGTTAGCCCGACAGTATTCCGTCCGAGCATCCAGAAAATCCGGCGCGCCGGCAGGCAGCGGCAGATCACCGATATCGAACACCTCTTCAGTGAAGGCGGTTGCAATTGGTTGACAAAAACCCATGGAATAATCGGAACGGCGCCGGCTCATCGTCTTATAAGCCTCAAGCATCGCGGCACGGGCACTGGAGTAGTTCACATCCGACCAATCCTGGGAAATCTGCTGTGCAGATTGTCCCGTGGCCGCAGCGATGTTGCGCAACACCGCGTTTTCAAACTCCTTAAAATTGCTGTTTGGCCGGGCGGCGTTGACGGTACCGATTTCCTCCCCTGGGTACAGAGCAACCATGCGGGAACCATTTTGTAGCGAAATACGCCGGTCATGATGAAATTCGGCTCGGCCCTGTTGATATCGCCCTAACTCGTTGTCATTCCCGGGACCGAGAGCATCTTCCGCCATCGCAGGATCATACGGGGATTGGATATATGCGCCGAAAATCGAATTGATGATGGCCGCTTCCAGTTCGGTGTGATCGTACTTAATGAGCATTTTCATTTTTTGTACGATCGGTGCCAAGATACCGATGCCGCGATGCTGCGCCCCTCGTTCATGGTCAAAATCATGAATAACGACAGGCCGGCCCCACGGGGTTTCGCGCTGGACTTTTTTCCAAGTCAGGCTTTTTTCTGCCGCCCACCAGTCGCCCATATGCGCCTGGCGTATCCAGTAAGCTACGGGCGCGCCATCCTCGTCGATTTCCACTCCACCGCGAGTATGCGGCAAATCGAATTGCTGCTGGGGATTGCTCAGCCTGTCGGGATCCACAATCTGAACCGCTGTGGCGTAACGGGCCCTGCCTCTTCCCAGGCGGTCCCGCCGATATTGCAGTATGGCCAGCGCATCGCCATCAATAAGTTTGTGACGAAATCCCAGCCGGATCATTTGCGAAACGGTCTGCTTGCGCTCAACGTCGCAATAGCGCCCGGTGTCATTCGCCCATGTGCGCCATGCGGCCTCTAAAACGCGTCCGTATTCGTCCGCCCAGGTAGCGTCGAACGCTTTATTGCCGCTTATGATGGCCAGCGCACGATAATCCGGCTTGAAAATAGGCCGAAAATTGGCGCCGATGGCGTTATCCAAAATACGGGTGACGCTGCCGGCGGCCCAGCCGTCATTCCGCACCAGGTCCCGGATCCGCGATACCATGCGGTCGCGGTAGATATTGATCTCATTATCCGACGACCAAAGCGCGGGCTGCCAGTTTGCCAGCTGATCGCTGAAGGTGTCGGCGGCATCATAGGGAACCCGGCCGCTCCCGTTAAGCGCTGCCGGCCTTGGTCGTGTCGGCGCCAGAGGCTGGCCGTTTGGGCCTAAGATTCTGACTTCGCCCATCAGTAACGAAACCTTATCGCCCTACGCGGGCGAGTCACTGTTCCCAGTTGTGCCTGCAGCAGCTGAATCAGCGCCATCAATTGCGGCAGGGTGGTGGGGGTAAACGTCACCGACCGGGGTCCGTCGCCTTGGGAATAGGAAAATGAAACGCCCTTCGCGCCCGTGGATAATTCCAGATATGCCTGTTGGGCGTTAGCCAGCGCCGTTTGCAACTGCGCGGTGCTCATGCCCGCCAGCAGGCTGGTATTTTTATCAAACATAGGAAATCCTTTAGGCTAAGAGATCGGACATGCGCTTGCGCGCCGGTGGCGCATCGGGCGTCGAGATAATCACCCCGGGCATACGGAGTTGTGGTTTTTCCTCGGGCTGCGCCGGTGGCGGCTGCAATGTTTCCGGATTAGCTGCGATAGCGTCAGCCGTGGCGTTCAGTTTCAGTCCAAGATAGAGCAGTCCACAAAGCGCGCCGTAGTTGTACACCCGGCAATCGAGCGCTTCATTCGCCCTGCCCGGCAACTGTTCCCAAACGCGATAACGCTGGCCACCGGCGGTTTTCACCACGGACCGTTCCGCAAGCAGTTGGCTGAAATAATTTAAATCTCGTTCTACCGGGAAATGCATATAGCCGGCCGCGGGCTGACCCGGCTCCGGTGGTTCAATGTGCAGTCGGGCGCGGACCGAATCTTTTGCAGCGTTGACACCCAGAATGATCGGGCGATATTGCGATTTTGTCCGAGAGGTGGGCTTTTTTGTCGGCCAGACCGGCGAACGCTTGCCGCCGCGCGCCGACTCGCCCTTGATTGCCCAGATTCGCCGGCCAATGCGTTCTTTACAGAACTCGTAGACCTTTTGCGTGTGATGACCACCAGAGTCCATGCAGCCTGCCATGACGGTAAAACCCCGGCCGTCTGCCCGGCGCCAGACCTGTTTGAGATACGCATCCAGCCGTCTCCAGGGTTCATCCGTCTCCAGGTCGCCCTCAATGACATCGTGTGCTATCGACCAGCTTTCCTCGTTGCGGCCCCAGCCCACTATTTCCAGTTCAAACCGGTCATCTTGTGTGTCGATGCCGACTGTGATCACCACCACACCATCCGGCACCTCGGCCGGGAACACTTCGCAGCGTTCAGCTAATTTTTTCTCGCTCAATGCTTTTTCCCCGCGGTCCTCATAGGTTTCGCCCAGGGTCGTATTGATGAACGTCTGGCGCATCAGCGGATCGTCTTTAACCCGCAGCCACTCCGCTACCAGATATTTCCAGGCGGCATTGGTATGCAGGCTATAACCGGACCAAATATGGAAGCCGGCATGTCCATGAAATGGTGCCGTGGCGCGCCATTCACCGCGCTTGACCATCCCGGGCAAATCGCTGTGATGGATAAGGCAGCCGGTATGCCGGCAGACGTAGTAAGCAGTTTCCGGCAACCCGTTACCGTTCTCGTCTTTTTCCCACTTCATGCCGTACGGCGTATCCGGTCCGCCCCACTCCAGCACCTGGTATTCACCGCACTGTGGGCAGGGCACGAAATATTTGCGCTGATCGCTCTCGCCGTACGATTTTTCGATGCGGCTGAGCCCCTTTACGGTAGGCGTTGAGCCCAGGACAATTTTTCGATTCCAGAATGTCTCAGAGCGTTTGACCCCCAGGGCTATCTGATCGCCCTCCATGCCGGCCCCGGCCACCGGGTAGCCGTCCACTTCATCGAACAGAATGATACGGCAGGTAATACGCCGGAAACCGCCGGGACTGTTTGCCCCCACCAGAGTGAGATTGGCGCCATTCATAAACTGCTTTTTGAGAATGGTCTGGTTACTGTCCTTGGCCTTCGGGTCGCCGGTGATCTCCGATAGCACCGGCGTATCGCGCAGCATCGGAACAATTTCGGTTTTGCTGTAGTCCTCCGCATCCTCGACGCGGGGTTGAACAACCAGGATGGGTGACGGGTCATGCGACAGGTAATACCCGACCACATGATCCAGAATCTTGGTGTAGCCCACCCGGGCCGATTTCATTACCGATACCTGGGTAACAGCCGGGTCGGTAATGGCATCCATGATGCCGTCCTGATAGGCAAACGAGCGAAACCGCCCGGTTTGGGCGCTGGTCTCTTTGGACAGAACGGCATGCCTATTGGCCCACTCACTCAAAGAGAGGGGCTCGGGCGGTCTGATATTGGTACGGCGGAAGAGAAGTTCGCCGGAAAAGTTATGCCATGCGGTCGGGTTAGCTATCCCCTCGGTCGTTGTTTGTATCAAGGCTTAACTCCTCCATCGCCTCGTAAACCACCTCCTGCAGCGCCGCCACAAACCCGGCATCATCAGTGGTTGAGGCCAGCACCCGCAGCCGGGGGCCATGCTCGGGCGCAATGGCAATTAGCCGGGTCCGCATGCGTGAGTACTCCATCCCCACAGCCTCGATCATATTTTTATAGGGCAGTAGCTGTCCGGACTTTTCCTCATATTCCAACTTAGCCAGCAGGGCAAAGAAGTTTTCCTTTAGTGTGCGAGCCTCATCCATCGACATGGTCGCACCCATCTCGGCTACCAATCTCGCAGCGATTTGCGCCGGCGATTCTTCACGATCGGCGTCATGCTTGTTACCCGATCTGTTACCTTTGCGGTTGTTACCCGACTTGTTACCCTGTTTGTTACCTTGCGTGTTACCTGCCGTTTTTTTCTCAGGGCGGGTAACAGTTTTCCGGTACCGCTCAATGTTGGCGTTTGACGCCTCGACATCAATGTCATCGCCCGCCAGAACCAGCCAGCCACGGGCCTTCCAGGTCGTTACCGTCTTGCGGCTGACGCTGTGCAATTTGGCAAAATCAGACTGGTTCATTTTGTTACCCTGGCGGAGTTGTTACCCAAATTTCAAAATTTCATAGCTAGACGCAGAACGCGGCGCGCAATGCCCGTGAAATAAGACCCTCGGGGAAGGACCCAAAAGAGAATGGCTATCATTTGGCCGTCCTCATCGCCTCATCGAGCGCTTTGCTCATCTCACCGGGCATCAATTTTTGAGCCATCGTTTGAGCGGTTGCCATATAGTCCAAATGCTCGTGGACTGGCAGCGCATTACCGAACCGGATAAGCAGCCGCAGCGTGTTCGGGTTTGTACCGCGATCACGCCGCGTCCCGTTCGCTGACCGTGGTAATCGCTGCTTCTTCCCCTTGCGGCCCTTTCGCGCCTTCACCCGCTGCCATACACCATTGACGCCATCGACCGTACCGATGAAGATGTCAGTCCGCGCTTTGAGTTGCGCCATCTTGGTTCTGGTCAGGTTGCCGTACTTGTTCAGCTTGATGTCTTTGGGGTTGAGCAGCGCTGAGCTGTTGAGCTTATGCACACCGCCGAACTCGAACGGATCGAGATAGCCGGCGGCGATATCCCGGACAAATACTTTCGCGACAAGATTATCCTTGCGGGCGCCAACTGAGCCGACCGCGTTAACGGTAAATGGTGTCGGGCTTTGCAACACCTTTTGCATTTGCAGCTTTTCGGCTTCTTGTATCTGTCGAGCCACATTCGTTAGCGCTTGGGCGGTCGCAAACGGAATTTGTTTCTTTATCGTCTGAAGCTGTCGGGAAAGGTCTTTTAAATCTGCCATATTCCTGCCCTATGAAACTGTCTATGATAGGTCCGCCAAACCAGCCTTCATCTATCATAATTTCTGGCGGGACCGGGATGCCGGTGTTGTATCGTCCAAGGACTTGGTAAGGATTATCCTCGACGCCCGTCATATTTATCCCCAGGGTTTGGAGTATTGTTAGTGTCTCTTAATTAATGCGGAAACCATTTATGGCAAATATGAACCTCTCATGCCTTCGCTCGGCAAACTCAGTTTCGAGGATTCAATCGGGACCGGATGATCACGGCATCGCTTATGAAGCGTTATTAGTTGCGATTCTTACTGAAATCTCAAAATCAGATGATGGGCATGAGGCCATCCAAAGGATACGGAGATATCTCAACGATGCGCTTCCGGGCGGGAAATTCACTACTTCTTTGAGGATAGCGGATGATATAATCAGTGAGGCCGTAGGTGAAGCTCCTAAAGCGTAGCCCATGCATCTTTTAGGCATTATTGAGCGTCCACGGATAGACGCTCTGTAATGGCTACTCCGTTGTCACATCTGCCGGTAACTTATTTTTCTTAACGACAAAGACGGGACCGCCGTCGTCGTCATCTTCAACCGCGGTCAATTCGTCTTCGTCGAACCACTTTTCCTCTGCCCGACCGTCCGCTGCCTTGTAGTGAACCTGATAGCCGTTTGCATGATCGGCATATTCAGCGCGGCCTTTAACGTGGCCCATTTCACCACTGATTGAAATCTCGACAAACTGATTAAGCCCAAATGTAAACATCGTTTTCTCCGTTATTACACTGTCGGTTGTGCCACGGCGCGCACCAGCGCCATGATGCCGGTTTGAATATCGGTCTTGCCGATAGCTGCCCAGCGTTGCGGCTCAGCCGCACGGAAGCGCTCCCATTCCAAGGACTCACTGGTAGCATGGGACGGACCAGCGCGGTTTGCGTCAGCCCGCTTAACTTCCGTGTCAGTGCTTAGCCGACCAACCAGCTCAGCCTGTAGTTGCAGCAATTCAGCACCCTTTGCCTTGATGCGATTCATCAGGTCGATTTCTTCCGGTATCAGCTCGCGATATCCGGTGATTTTTCGGTGTTGGTTTTCCACGATCCCCCCCCTACAGCTTTTTAGCCAGCGCCACAGTTTCCTCGAATACGTCTTCGATATCGTGACCCAAATAGATCAGGATGCCCTTCAGCTTTTCGAGAATGGATTCATGCTCGGCCACAGTGATTGTGGCCACCGTTGCAGCGGGTGCAGCCGGAGCAGCCGGAGCTGGAACAATAATGGACGCAGGCACAGCGACAAAATACAACGTGTTCACACTCGCCGTAGTTCCATCTTCCAGGATAGCGGTTAACGTTACGGGACCGACAGCAGTGCCCGTGATACTGGCCACTGCCTGTCCGTTTGCATCGGTTGTGCCCTGGGCAGGAGTAACGGCTCCAGAGGTTACGGAGAAATTGACCACAGCACCAGCGACAGGAGCGCCTGCGTCATTAGTGATTAAAGCCTGGATGGTGTTAGCGCTTAGGCCATCAGCGGGCTGTGAATTTAACAAGATGGCAAGAGTAATTTTGTTCACGGGTTCAACCTCGGGTTTTTGAGTTTCAGTCGCCGCCGTCGCGGTAACTGGTTTAAAGTAGATGGCTGTCACCTTCTCTTTGAGACATGCCCAGATTTTTTTAATGAATGCTTTCATTTCTTCCTCACAGCTTCGATTCGCTTTATCCGCTGGTAGAGAAGCATGACCAACTCGCCCCAACTGAAGCCGGCGCGCTCGCCCAACCGTTCTAAAGATTGTTGCGTTCCGAATTGGGCCGAATATTCCTTATAAGCCTCGCGCGCCCAGTCTTTGGGGATGTCATTCATGTTGGTTTGCTGAACGGGGAATCTTTCGTCGGTCATTTCTGCCTCACTTATCTATTTGCTCGACTATGCGGTGTGCGTTGATTGTTTTTGTCAGGATGGCGATAATTCAGCAGCCATTGGGGAAGATGCATAAACCTATTTTCCTCGTTTTGGCGCAAACGATCACTTGCTGGCATACACCCGATGTATCAAACGTCTCATCGTATTCATGAAGCAATTCCGCCATTTTCTCTTGCCATTGTTCCGGCATTTCATGCATCAATGAGCGTGGCAGCACCAGAAACGACGAATAAGAAAGACCGAACCAATCCCACAATTTATTCATTTTGCCTCTCCAGTTCGATTTTACGGATGCCGGCCAGCTGCGCGTTGCAGTTCTGCAGATCAGTTAGCAGCAACTCATCCCATTGCAGCGCATCGCCCCAGGTTAATTGCTCACTGGGCGGCGGGCTGATTTGGCACTGCGCTGTTAGGCTGGACGGGATCGGCGTCACCGGCGTCTTTTCGTATTTCGTTATAGTGTTTGAGCAGGACATCAGCAGCGGCAGCAGGAACAACGGTAACAGCGCAGGGCTCAGTTTTGATAACCGTTTGGATAACGGTTTCCCGGTCCTGGCCAGCAGCGGTATTGTTGGATTGTGCATTGAGGGTTGTCCCGGCGATGGTGTTAAACAGATTGAACAGATTGGCCTGGTTCTGCACGGCGGCCGCGTTGGCCTGATTTTCCTGCATCAGAGCGGCATTGGTCGTTTGCGCCTCGGCGTATTTGCCGTAATAGTGGAATGCCACCCAGCTCAGAACGCCAATGATCAGGGCAATGATGGCCGTTACCGCAACCGCTATTTTGTTCATACGTCACCCCAGGTACACAGGTCAGTTTCAATTTCGCGCCGTTGCATCAGCCCCTTCCAGGCCCGGTTGCCGGCATAGATCCACTGGCGCAGCGCCTGGCATGCCCCAAGGGTGTCGCCGGCGTTAAGCTTGCGCAGCAAAGAAGAGTGACGAAACGCCGTGGCCCCCACGTTATAGGTAAAGGAGTAAAGCGCGGCGCGGGTGGTGTCTTTGATGGGGACTTTTACCGCCGTATCGACGGCCTTTTTTACCGGCGCCAGGTCTTTTGCCAGTAGTGCGTCGCATTCGCCATCGGTATAGCGCCGACCCTTGATAATATCCGGCCCGGTGTGGCCATCGCAGACGGTCCAGATCCCGGCCACATCCTGATAGGGCAGGTATTGCCGCCCCTCCAGGCCGTTGGGACCGCCCAGCAGCGCAACTGCTATGGTCATTGCCCCGCCGCTGAGGGCGGCAATGATGCTTTTGCGTAACGCGGGAGACATCGCCATTATTCCGGCCTCGGTATAATAGTTTTCCCCTCGCGGGCGGCCGCTTCAATCGCCCTGGTCTGGCGGCGCTGGAAATAGAGATTCGTAAAATAGGTAGCGATACCGAGCACTATCCCGAAAATGATCGCTGCCTGACTCCAGTCGACGTGGCGAAACCAATCAATAAATTTTCCCAGCGCAATCAGTAGACCGGAAGACGAATACGCCCCGACCGTCGTTATTTTTTCAGGCATTTTGGACATGCTCCGGCCCCCCCGATGTTCCGAGGTTTTAAATTTATGGTTGTGTGGATCGATCTCAATATAACTAACACGATAAAATTGAGATGTTGTATTAGCGAAAAAATTTTCTTGATTAATTTCTTTTACATTGTGTTAATTCATAGAGCAGCTTTGATATTTACTTTCTAGTTTTTGGGCCCATTGGAAATTTTGATTTCAATCCTTTTCTTTTATTTGCAACGTCTGAAAACAAAACCAACATTCTATTTGTACAGCGTTCCAGTGATTCAGTAGCGATATTGATAAAAGCCCACATGTAGTTGAAATCAGTGCTATTTATGCAACCTGTACCACGCCCATTTGCTTCACTTCGATAGAAGGAAATTGGTAAAATGTGAGTATAGTGTGATAAAAGATCGAATGTCTTTTGAAATGGATTTTATCGATCCCCATTTCGTTCAGTAACTCATCTCTGGAATATATTGTTAGTAACTTACCAGCTATAGCGCGTTTTTAATTGAAACATCAAGAGATTGAAAAAGCATTTCCAGTTAACCGAGCAATAATTTCTTCTCTTTGCTGAAAGTAAAAGGCAGTTCATTGTCATTTTCCTCATCATTATTTGAAAGTAATTCAATTCTTTTACACAGTCATTTAAATGCATTACGTTTAATTTTGCTTTCCACTCTTCCAGCGATAGTGGATCTTTAGATATGTAATAGAAAAGTATTTCGCCTTCCATTATAGCTCTAACATGAGGGGCTATGGAGGAAACATCCCAATTCTCATATTCTCGCTTTGACCATCGTGAAATTGGAGTGGCAGCCATCAAAAATGAGGCATGGGCACATATACGTGTAAATATATATGTTGACCAAGCTTTATAAGGCTCAGTCTGCCTTACACCAATAGCATTACTTATTGCATTGGCCTCGCAGACAGCAATATCACAGTTGCGAATCGCGAGATGATAAAAATCCCAATCATAGTTTGAATCATCGGAATTATTATGAACACGACTCATCGGACCTTCCCGCCTGGTTTATATCAAGAATTGATGCATTATAGTTTAATTTTAACTTTCATAACACCATAACCCCGCCGAAACGGGGTGTCTATCGTACTCCGAGCAAATCAAGCGGCCTGCAACTCCAACCGCCGGCCGAGCGCCGACATGGCGCGCTGTATGGTGTCGATTTTCGTTGAGTGATGCAGATCAAACAGCCGTGTCACTTCCTGTTTTTTCACTCCCATCCGAGCCGCCAGCTCGACCTGGCTTAAGCCGGACTCGATGAAGGCGTTCAGAAGCATCACTTTAGATGCCACGCTCAGCGGCACATCAACATAATCGCCGGTTATCGCGCTGGGCGCCGGAACCGGCCGGTTATCCTCAAAGTAGAAATCGAACGCCGTCACCAGCGCGTCGAGCGCCATCGCTAACGCTTCCTCCCGGCTATCCCCCTGCGTTAATGCCTCGGGGATATCCGGGAATGACACCACAAATCCGCCGGTGTCTGGCTGTAAAGTTACTGGATATCGCATATTGTCATAGTGAACCTGCGCGAGTACCAGCCCCTTTCGAGGCTGGTGATTATCAAAGACCTAACTGCTTGATAATGGCTTTTCTGAGTGGCTCTTTGATTTCATCCCCTGGGTGCCTCGGCATCACGCTGCGTCGGTCCTTGTATCGAAGCTTCAGATGATTGGTGCCGTCTGAAACTTCAACCCCTTGAGATTCAAGCCATCGCCTGAACTCGCGTTGCTTCACTTCTCCCCCTGTCTGTTGAACATGGGATTATAGTAAACAATTATGCTTACCAAGTCAACAGTTTTGTTTACTTTTCCATGCAAATAAAACCCCGCTCAATGGCAGGGTTCAAATGATAAGCTTCATGCGTTGCAACTACTCTTAGCACACTACAACACTTTTTTCGGGCCGAGATAGTGTTTTTTCTTCATAACCATAAATATTTTGCTTCTGAATATAAGGATCCATTTCTAAAACCGCACCGGTCATTGATAGGCATCCATCAATAAACCCTTCGGCGACTTGTAATTGCCGCCTTATTTCCCGCTCGTTACATCTAAACCACCGTGCTATTGCAGACTTTGATGCGCCATAAATATAATGCAAGCAGACCAAATTATATTCATCAGGCCTCCTGATTTTTTGCAGGCACAGTACGGCAGAATCTATGATCAGCCCGTCATCGTCACAGCAAGAGTCGAATGTTTTACCTGTCCGTGGCAGAAGCCCCTTGAAGCCTGCGGCAATATGCGAAAAATCAACGCTGGAATTATCACGCGCCCAGACGCCCCACCGTTCGAGTACTAATTGAATGTCGCGCATGGTTTCCCCTATTTTGATTTGCCTGTACTGATCACGCCGAGCGCCAGCGCCCGATCTATTGTTCGTACCATCATCTCCAGCTGGCTGCCGTGTTTTCCCTCGAATGCAGCCGTGTCCCGGTGCAGTTCGTCATGGCACCGCCGGCACAGTGGTATTGTGAAAAGGTCGTGTGGTTTGGTAGCCATGCCGCCCAGGGCGTGGCCGGTAATGTGATGCGGATCGTCCGCCGGGCTGCCACAACCGCCGCACGGCTGCGCTTTTACCCATTGGGTGTAATGTTCATTCGTCCAGCGCCGCCGTTTCGGGATCAACATGAACGACTCCGGCGGTTCAGGGTCGATTGCCAGCGCCAGCACAGGCTTAGCTTGCTCCACCAGCACAGCGGTGGCTGATACAAACGGCTCTATGGTGGATTCCCGCATAACAGATTTAATGGGTTCAGGCTCCGGCATTTTTAATATCTTGCGCGCCGACCATTCAGGCGTCGCCTGAACCACGTTTTTCAGCATTGCCCAACATGTCAGTTCAGGTAATGAGATTTGCCGGTCCGCTGGCAACATGAACGCGCTGCGGACGGTATCCAAAATCCAATCAGCCAGATTGTGAAATGCGATTTCGCCCAGCTTCTCCATCGCCAGCCCTTGAAATTTGTGATCATGATGCCAGCACAGCCGGACTGAACCGTGGTCATAACGTCGAAACGTCATTTCGGTCATGTGAAAATCATTAGTTGACCACTGGCACCCGGCCGCGCGCTGCTCGAGCCAGGATTCCAGCCCATCTACATGGCCGGCCGCCGCGATGACGCGCTCATCAGTAAAAAACCCGGTTAATGCCGGATCATCGGCCAGGGTTTGCGCCGCGTCCGCCAGCGCGCCGGCAGGCAAATGCTTCATGAATTCCGGCTCGTTGCTGATCAGCACCCGTCCGGCAGTGAACATCGGCAGCAGGTCGCCGCCCGGGCGGAACAGCACCAGGCCCAGGTCGCGCTGCAGGCACGGGGTTAATATTGCTCTCAAACCAGACTCCCGCGGGTAACGTGCTCCGCCCACAGGCCGGCAATCCACTTAACGCCCTTGGCGGTGAACCGGGCCTGGCTGAATGCGTAATTCGATGTCGTTGTGGTACCGGTCTTTACCTCAAACCGGCCGGCGTCGGTGTGCTGGTGGTGCGGCGTCAAAATATTGTTGAGCCGGTACATGATGTGGCGGTCCAGCAGGAACAGACGAAATTCGGGCTCTTTTGCGTTGAGCAACTTTGCCACCTGGCGGAACGACATTGAGCCGGTGGCTGTAACATACCGGTCCACGAACTCCGCTTTTGGTGCCGCCGTAGCCAGCTGGTTTTCTAACGCCTGTTTTTGCTCGACCAAATCGGCGGCCAGGCGCAGTGCTTCCGGCAAAGATTGCGGGACCGTGATCTGCTTTTCCAGTTCCTGCCAGCGATCCACAACCGCGGCGGTGAACTCAGGAGAGAGACGGGCCACCAGCACCAGGGAATCCCGTTTATTGAACCGGTACTCGGTATAGCTATTCCCGTTGTGTTCGAAATCGAACTGCGCCAACGGCGCGGTTAAAATTCCAGCGGCAACCAGGCGCTCAGCCGAACGTTTCACATCCCCATGTTTGCTTTGAACCAGGGCGGCAATCTCCCGGCTCGACATCATGATCGGTCCTGCCGTAATTGCGTTATGCATCGGCTACCTCCTCCTGAATGAATTCACTGATCGTTATTTTCACCTGGCCATTTTTCATTACCGGCCCCCAGCAGGCGGTGAGTTGTTTCACCTGGCTGTCGTCTTTCCAGATGCCGGCATGCGTTAATGCGTCGAAAAGGGCTTTAAAGTAGTTATCGAGATCGCGGCGGGCGCGGTCCGGCGGGTACAGCACAAGGGAAACACTCACGTCATCCACCAGCGAAATGGGATATCTGTGAAACACCTCAAGGATTGACGCCAGCACATCCGTACGGAATAGCCGCCCTTTCGCACTGATTAAATGGGCGCCGGCCAACGGCCCCCTATTCGGGGACCGCCAGTAACTGTTCACGCTGGGTGGAAATGGAAGCATCAAGATCATGCGGCTTCCTCGGCTTTGGCTTGGCATAACTCCGGCAGATTGGCGCGAACTAGCGCCTCGGCGAACGGCGGCGGGACGGCATTGCCGCAGCGGGCAACCTGCTTATCCTTTGCGTATTTATTGCCGCGGTAATCCTGATCGATAACGTACCAAGACGGGAAGCCCTGAGCGGCGTAGAGCTCATGCGGTTGCAGCATGCGCATGCCGATATCGACTATCTGATAATCCACACCTTCGACCGTAACTAGGCCAAACCGGTCCCGGCTGGTTACCGTGTGAAGCGGCTCGGTAATGTCCAGCCCCTCTTTTTCATTACCGTAATACTTCAGCAAAAACGCCCTCACCTCGCCGATATGCATCCCACCGGCGGTAATGGTAGGCATAGGTTGCGCGACAGGCTGGCCGTCTTTGCAGGTGCCGCGGAGCTTAATCAGATGGGAGGTAACCAGAGCTGAATCCGCTTTCGCAGTCACCGTCTGTAATGGCTCGCTGACGTCGCGCGGACGACTTTGTCCGGCGCGGCCACCGCAACCCACCAGCTGTGCGGAAACCAGGGCGTGATGATCGACCGTCGTCACCGTATGGGCTGGTTCGTCCAGGCTGGCACCCGGGCCCGAATAATTGCCGCCGAAATGTTTTGCCAGAAAGGCTTCAACAAGCTGGCTTTTTCCTCCACCGCCGGCAGTGATCGTTCCGCTGGGCTCATCGGCGGAGTGGCCGACGCTGTTGCCGAACTGGTGGGCAATGATCGGGGCCACCAGCAGATGTTCGGCTTTGCTTGTCACTGTGGTTAGCGGGCCTTCCAGGCTGTAGGCCATGCGGTCACCGCCGAAGCCCGTTTGCCCTATACGGGCGATAACCGGCGCCACAAGACAAGAATGGTTCGTGTTGCATAGCGTATGCAGCGGCTGTTCTACCGAACGCGGTTTCGCCTGAAATTTAGGGCCACCAGCTCCAGCTATTACCGGGCTTACCAGCGCATAGCCGTGTGTTTTGGTGATGGTCTTCAGTGGCTCATCGATTGACTGGCCCCGGAAACAATCATAAGAGCCATCCTTGGTGGAGTGATTGCACTTTACAATAAACGGCGCCGGGTTATCGATAACAAAGCGCTGGATGCCGCGCGCGATCCGCTTTAGGGTATTTTCGGCCAATGGCCGCTTGCGCTCGAATATGCTCGGACATGGGATAGACCAGTCGATACACTCCGCCGCGGTGCGCCAGGGCTTAAGTTTCCCGCTCTGAACCTCCAGTGATTTCGGATCGCCGTGAGTCGGTTCCGGCCAGACAATAGGCCGACCATCGCAACGCATAATCATAAAGAAACGCTTCCGAATGGTTGGTGCGCCGTAATCGCATGCCCTCAACTCTCGATAATCGACTATATATCCCAGGCCGGCGACCAGGCGGCGGCGGTCATCGCTGTCCGATGCGATACCCAGCACCTCGCAGCATTCATTCAATGCAGGGTGGTTAGCAGAAATACCGGTCGTCAGCATCGCGACGAACGCAGCGAACGTTTCCCCTGCCCGGGCAGGATCGGGATATTCGAAACCGTCGGCACCCGTCAATAGCGGCCCCCACGTTTTAAACTCCTCGACGTTTTCCAGTGGGATCACCCGAGGACGTTTTTTCAGCACCCACCGAATGACTATCCAGGCCAAGCCCCTAATTTCCTTTTTCACTGGCTTCGAACCCTTTGCCTTTGAAAAATGGCGGCAATCGGGACTGAACCAGGCCAAAGCCACCGAGTGGCCGCCACATGCCGCAATCGGATCGACATCAAAAACCGACTCGCATAAGTGCAACGTGTCAGGGTGATTGGTCCGGTGCATAGCGATCGCATTTGGGTCATGGTTAATGGCAATATCCACGCTGCGACCAGTGGCCATTTCTATTCCCGTACTGGCGCCGCCGCCGCCGGCAAAATTATCAACAATGATTTCCCTCATGCTGTTGCTCCCATGGCTGCAGTTAATTTCACGGTCTGGCTGATAATGGCGTCGGTAGGCATGCCATCGAGTTTCATTCGATGGATGTGATGACGAATTTTGTTTTGCAGCTCGGCCGGCAGATTTTCGGCAGCAGGCACTTGGTCAAATAAGAAATGGACCTCTTCCGGCCATACTTTGTTATTGGTTTCCGGTAATGGAATAATTTCTGGAATATTTTGCTGGTGGTTTATGCGTTGCGCCTCGCGCCTGATCTGCGCAAGAAAGGCATTGCCCTGGGCTTCGAGTTGATCGCGGCTGACATAACCCATGGCCGGGCCACGCCAGTTTTTATCGAATACCGCGATGGCGCCCGCAAAAAACGCGCCGGTGGGCACCTGCTGTTCATCTGAGGGTTTAAACCAGACAGGAACGTCAAAACCGACACGACCACGGATGAATGAAATATGGTCGGCCTGCTCCGGCCACCAAACCTCGGATGTGGCAGCTTTAATCAAAAACACATACCGCCCACCCCGTTCCCGCATTTCCGCCGCGTAGGCCATGATGTGCCGCATACCGGTAATGTACTGGCCGTCGTGCTGGCTGGCGCGGGAGTAAGGAGGATTAGCGAATGCGGCCCCGTTGAGTTCCACTAGACGTGCCGACCAGTCCTGCGACAGCGCATTGTCAGCCGCGGAGTAAAACGCCTCGCATTTGGCGTTACTCTCGTCGGCAAACAGGTCCAGGACAAGCGGGCCGAACATAGCGTTAATGCCCCAGAATAGCGGATCCGGAGTACGCCACTGATCGCCAATCTCTTTCAGTTTGTGGGCGGGTTGACGGTGGAGTTGCTCCAGCGCAACGCAGTAGTGGTTCATTCACACACCCCCGCATATACGCTGTTGCAGACGGAGTGATCACTTGCCTCTGCCAGCAGGTCAAATTGATGTCCGCCGCGAGTTGTCATGGCCCAGTCGCGGTATGCCTCAATGCCATGCGATTCCAAAGTAATAACCTCGCTACGGCGTTCTGAGTTCATCGGATCCATGGTTGAAGTAAAAAAGCTTGAATTCTGTCGGCGGCTGCATGCGCTGACCAGCCGTTCCCATGCTGCAACGCGGGTGATCTCTTCAGGCCACCGGCTAAATATCTCAGCCAACTCGCCTTTGCGAGCATTAACACATGGCATGCAACCCACACGGCTACAGCCCATTTTGTAGAGTGGATTTGGGTCAATGCCGTGCCGCCGCGCTAGGGCAAAAACATCCGCGTGTTTCCAATCCAGAATTGGGCGGTAGATACTTAGCCGCGGTCCAATATCGAAACCGGACTCCCAGGGGAAAAGCTTTGCTCGTTCCTTCGATTCTTCGGCTCGAATACCCTGCCAGCTCACGACCTCGGTACCGGCAGAGGTCAAGGGTTCAATTACCTGCAGGCGCATGGGTTCGTGTTTCAGCTCAGTGGTGCAGAACCGCCGTTGTGACGAAGGAAATCGCCCTTTCCACATGCAGAGATCGAGGAATGGGATACCTGTAGGATGCAGAATGAACAATGCTTTCTCGATGATTTCCGTTGCGCGCTCCGGCGTAAAACCGCATTCCTCCACCAGCGAAACCGGCCAAACTTCGGCAATAAACTTGCGCTTGCCCTCGATGCGATCAGTAAAATCAGCCTTAACGCGGCGAATAGGACCTAAGTTGGTTTCCAAATAATCGAGATATGCCAGGGTGATGGGGTGCTCATGGCCGGTATCGGCGAATGCGGCGAAATGGTCAACGCCAGCCTCCCGCGCCAGCAGCCAGGTGGCGAGGCTGTCTTTGCCACCAGACACACAAATGACATTTTTAACGCCTGGTGCCAGGGAGCGGCTATCAATTTTCATGCGGCCACCCCCATATCGGTGTGATCCACCAGCCGCGCTTCAGAAATTCCGGAGTAATCACCGCAGTAGAAATTTCCGTAACTGCTGCACCGGGCCCGACGGCTGATAATTTGGTCACGCAGGCGCTCATTGGTAGCTGGTGCAATATCAAGAACTACTAACCATTGCCGCGCGGCCCGGCGCCATTGGTACTGACTTTCCAACTTTTCTGCCAGAGCTGATTCTTTTTGAAAAGGTGTCATGCTGCTTTCTCCCCGGCCTGGCGCTGGCTGCACTCGGCCCATATTTTATTCCAAGTGGATTTGGCGAAATCCTCCCGCATGGACTTAACGCTGGCGCTGTCGGCGTCTTTCCGCGCGGCCGTTTCAATAAGGCTTTTTGATTTGTTGTCCAACGAACGTTTGAGGTAGCGTCCATAGGCGGCGTCGCGTTCTGAGTGATCAGCTTCCTGATTTAACTGAGAGTTGGATTTTCGGCCTTCACTATTCCAAGCCTGGGCACCCAGAAGATTTCCACTGAATTTTGATGGGCGGAACATCGTTTCGGGGTTTAGAAATTTTGCCCATTTGGTGCCTAGCCATAGCGCAACCAGGTAATCAACAACCAGGACCAGTTCTTCAACGGTGTGGCCATCGGTAAGCCGGGCGCGGATGTTTTGCAGCGTGGTGGGGATCTTGGTGTAACGGGCGCCAGTGAGTTTATTCAGGTGATCCAGTACCGCGATCGCCTGGTCTGTGGTTATTTTTGATTGAAAAGATTCCTCTTCCCGGGCTGCCGCCGCAGGCGGTTGCCCAAAAGTGTTTTTATTTGATGGATCTGGTGTTGATCTTACTGACGGATCGGGTGCACCGGGTACAGGCTCAAGATTCGGATTTTCGCGGTCTGGTGAGCCCTCATCCTGTGAACCTTCATGTGATGAGGGTTCATGCTGTGAGCCTTCATCCTGTACAGGCTCAATAGCGGGCTTTGAGACTGTACGGCGTACAGGCTCGGCCAGTGACTCGGCCAGGAGTTTAGCCAGATTCAGCTGATAGGTATTGCTGCCCTGCTGCCGGCGACCGTTCGCCCCTTTGACGCTTCGGGATGATTTACTTAACCAGCCGGCGGCGGACAATTCGGCCAGGGCGCGGCGCACCCCGCTATCGGATTTAAAGCTGCATTTGCGCATCAGCGTTTCGACTGACGGCCAGCTATGCCCCTCATCGTTTGCAAAGTCGGCCACCGCCAATAGCAGCATCTTGCGTGGCTGCGTCAGGCTTTGGACCTCCCAGACCTGAGACATCAACTTAATGCTCATAACGGCCCCGTAAATTTCTTTCTGAATTGCTCGACAGGCTGCATGCACTCATGTTCGTAGCCGTCTCGCAGGAATATGACTCGCTGGCGTTCCCGGTCCCAGCCAATGACGTGCACGGTAACCCCATACTGATCGCGGTAGCTGCGATCCACAGGGACACGATTTTCATCCACGATGCAGCCCCCTGTTCATTGAGTTCCCGCCAGGCGGTCTCCAGTTTCGCCCGCTCAACCTCCGGGCGGTAGTCGAATGGCGCGGGCTGGGCGGCAGTGAATGGCATGCAGCGGAATTGCGTGATCGGCGGTTCAATGTGTAAACTGTCCATGCGTTATTTATCTCCATGGTAATGAGACGCCGACGCCTGAGGGTTGCAGCCCTGGGCGTCAACCTTTTCAGGAGGGCAGTACACTCGATACAGCAGCGATACATGCTCTTGCCATTTCCGCTGTACCTGGTAACTCGTCTCATCGAGATCCTGGCGTTCTGCGTTATCAATCATCCCGTCCGCGATCGCCTCTCGCACCCGGGCCGAATGCCGGCCAATCCACTCAATTGACTCCATCAGCCGTTCGTTGATGTCCGCGTTATCGATAGACTCAATGTCCACCAGCGGAACATTGACGCTGTTTGATGCGCGGGATACGGCATCGGCAACGTATTTCTCCCCGCTGGCCTGCTGGATTACCAGCGCCCAGCCGAACGGGAATATCTGATCGCCGTCGGCGCGCAGGCGGTTGAAAATCGCGTTCTCAGTGACGCCTAACCACTCCGCAGCCTCGGCATAACCGCCCGGCAGCGCCGCGATGGTCTTTTTGATTGCGGCCACCAGCCACCCCGGCTGTTTTTCTGCCTGCCAATGTGATTGTTTACCCACGGTTAACCTCTCACCTCTGTGGTTTTTGTTTTTCCTCAGGCAAGTTAACCTGATTACGTTCGGTGCCACGCAAATACGCCCAATCAACGTCCGGGCGAAGTTCTTCGCACGTCACCGCGCCTGATGTGGCTTTCTCAATTTCTGGGCATCGTTCTGCGGGAATGGCTCGTATACCATTTGCCCATTGGGAAATGAGTGACGAATTGACTCCCAATAATTTCCCTAAGAGAGTCGCCTGCCCCCTTTGCAGGCCGGTATAGGTTCTGAGATTCATGCTTAATCCATGTTTCGGCTTGACTAAGGATGAGAATATAGCGAAACGCGAAATTGCGCGCAATACATTTAAGCGTAACGCGCATATAAATGTTTCGCGTTTTGCTATTAAATTTTACAAATGAAAGACATTGACGAGATTCGGCGCGACAATTTGCGCCACATTGAGCAGGAATGTGGGGGTCCATCTGCTACCGCTGAATTGGTGGGGATGTCTCCTGGACAGTTTGTAAATCTTCGGGATGGGGCAAAAGACTCAAAAACCGGGAAAGCGCGCGGCATGCGTAAAGAGACAGCGCGGCGCATTGAAGTTGCGGCTGGAAAACCAAAAGGTTGGCTGGACGTAGATCACTTAGGTGCCTTAAAGACAGATTCAACCTCGCTGAAAGCTACTGGTATCGAAGAAAAATATTTGTCATTATCAAAAGAAAAACAATCTGTTATAGACTATTTTTTGCTATCAGATGGTGAACCAGCACCCGAGTGGGTAGACAGGGATGCGCGGGCATATGCCGATTCGCTTAAGCTAAAAGCGCGCGGATGGTTGGAGAGAGGTCAAACAAGTAGCGATATAAAGAAAAATCGCGCTTAGGCTTGTTTGGTCAGAGGGAAAACTAATCAAGTGAAATGGTAAAGTACAATGTCTGATGAAATGAAATTCGCCAAAATCGCCTATATAGTTCCTTTTCAAATGGGAAAAATAACAATAGAGAGCCAGTTTTACTCATCAATTCTCCTAAAGATAAAGAGGTAAGTTTTTCTATCTCATTGTTTTAATAGGACTTATTCCAGGAATTGTTTACTCAGTATCATGTACTATAAGGTCTGACGATGAATCAAGTGATAGTTTTAAATACGCAGCACAAAAAAGTTTAGGGTTGAAGATGTTCTTGGGTTGGAAGGGCTATCCCTACTGCTGTTGAGATTCCTGTAACTCTCAAACCACCAGTTTTATCTGATCAGTACCGCATCGAAGCGATACTCAATAGCGAAAATGGTTCATCCCAGGAAGCTAAGTGGGCGAAATCTTTAGTCGAAATAAAGGTTGAGGAATAAAGCATGTTCACCGACCAACCGATAACTATTCCACCTTATCAGCAAGGTAGTGTAAGCTATAATTTGACGATAAAAGAAGTATGACTTATGACAATGCACAGTCTGGAAGTGGAAAAAGTGGTGGGGGTAATGATATGCAAAGCAGAATTGCAAAGCTTGAATCTGATGTATCATATATCAGGCGAGATATTGATGAACTGAAACTCGAAGTGAAGTCCGTTGACAAACGGCTATCCAACATAGAAGCCGGTATCACCTCAATGAAAACCACGCTTAAAGCGACGGGAGTGGTTATGGGTTTGGTTTTCGCGTTTTGTACCTATGTTTTCGGAAGTTATGTGTCTAGAATATTGGACGCATTGAATGGGTTAGTGCTGAAATAATCTACTGCCTCCAACCATTTCTCACGAGATTCCCCGATATACCCATCCTGATTTTGAAGGGTCGCCATTAGATAACCCTTCCCCAGGTAAGTACTTTTCAAAATCCCCGCCTAAGTCCAGACGCTCAATTTAAGCGATCCGTTTTCTCTATCAAAAAATTTCGCGTTTCGCTAATATTAATTGTTGACTTTCATTTCGCGTTTCGCTAAAAATATACATCAACAGCGAACAGGCAGGACGCCCACGAAGTAGCCGCCGGTGGCAAATGAATGACCGGATGATTCGCAATAAGACACACAGCAGATGGGGCTTCTAAATGAAAAAATTTAAATGGGTCATTTGTGAGTGCTGCGAAGGAAGTGGGAAAGTCGATAACCCTGCATTCAGCAACGGCATAACTTCCAGTGAATGGGCTGAATGGGGCGAAGAAGACCATCTAAATTATATCGGCGGGTTTTATGACGTCTGCTGCCCATCTTGCCGGGGTAGCGGTAAACGCCAGGTTCCCATCGTTTCCGCGCTTAGTTTCGCTGAAAAACGCGAACTGGTCCAACAACGGAGGGATAACCGGGAACTGGCTGAATGCGACCGCATTCATGCAATGGAACGCATGCTGGGTTGTTAATGCTGCGCCCTTCAGGGCGCTCTACACAATCGCATGAGCACTGTTACGGTGGCCGGCCCATAACCCAATCCATCGTTTTTGCCGACAGTGCTCAGCCGATTGTGTGATCCGGTGATTGTTGGGGTTATCCGCCCTGCAGCTGGTTCGACTCCAGCCGCCCATGGATGCTAACGCATGGCAACCAGGTGAGGCAGTGATAGATGGTGGACGCCGCACTTACGCTGATAAATCCAGGGAACCTGCCGGTGCATGTACGCCGGTCACACCGTGCCGCGCCACCCTTGGTTAGGTGGCAACAATAACACCTGAGAGAACTTCCCTGGGCTTGCCCAGGGAGCCGGGGCAACCAAGTATCCGGCCGCCCGGTCCCCGTTAACGGACCACTTATTCGGGACTGGATGACTTCCACTTCAAGACGGTCCCTATAAATGTCCAGAAAGTGGCGCGACTGGCGCGGGAGGCAGTGACAAGCCGGGAGAGACCGGCACCCAACAGGTAAGAGCATTGACGAGCAAGGCATAGAGGCTGGTTCGATTCCAGGCGCCAGGATTGTTTTATATCTGGTGATGGGCAGGGAAAAGGTCCGTTCGATTCGGACACCGGCAATGCTCTTACCGTTGTGGTGAAAGGTAAATTGTCAGGAGCTTACCTGGTATTTGATTACTTGAAACAAGCGTTGGCGAGTAGGCGCGCTAACTTTCACCACAAACCCATCGCCTTGGAACGCGATAAATGCTGTGTGTAGTTCTTGGCGGTGGCGTCGGCTCTTCAACTCAAAAGGGGTGAAGATAATGTTCTGGCCGGCGCGCCGCCCTTTTTACGCGAGGTAACCATGTCTGAAACAAATCGTGCAACCAATGTCCCGGATTTCTTGGGCGAGCTGGACGGCGGTGTCTTTGAAACCAAAATAGCCAGCGCGCTGAATGAAGTCGCGCTGGGCGTATTAAATAACGGCAGTACTGGCGAGATCACCCTCAAATTTAAAGTGGCGCGCCTGAGTAAATCGCTCGAAGAAAAACGAGTGATGATCACGCACAAAATGTCCTATGTCCGCCCAACGCCGCGCGGCAAATTTTCCGAAGAGGATACGACGGAAACCCCAATGTATGTCAACCGCGGGGGCAAACTGACTATTTTGCTCGAAGATCAAGGGCAGTTGCTCACCTTGGCTGGCGAAATAGACGGCCAGTTGCGCTCCAAATAATTACCCATTTAACCTATTTATTTTAAGGAAAAATAATGGCACAGACTGTTGATTCAACCGCTATCAGCCAGATCAAAGATCTGGTTCTCGGCCAGCAGGTAAACGAACGGCTAAATAACACTACCCTTTCTCCCCTTGTGGCCGTGCCGGACGGAGTGGTATTAAAAAATCTCGAACCCTATCTCACCGGCCGCGTACGTTTTCGCGGTAATTTGTCCACAGCCAGTATCGATGATTTTATCCGATATTCTACCGGTTACGCGGAAGAAGGCGCGCGGTGTTTTATTGACGCAGACAAAATGAGTGCGGTTTCGATTTTCAATCTCGGCACCACTGCATTACCAGGCCACGCGGATAATACCTCGGCACTGACGTTAAAAAGCACCGCGCCGTTCTCTGCCGTTTTGCATATTAATGGCGAGCGAAAATCACAGAAAGACCTGGCCGAATGGATCGAAGATTGGTCGGAATATATTATCGGTTTTTCGTCCGACGGCAACACGATTGATGCCAAAAAATCGGCGGCGGCACTTCGCAAAATTACCATTGAGGCCAACCAGAAAGCTGACTATGAGGACAGTGATTTCAGCGGTAAGCGGTCACTCTTTGAAAGTGTGGAAGCAAAAACGCAGGAAATTATGCCTGTCGCATTTGAATTCAAATGCATTACCTATGAAGGGCTCACTGAGCGCGCAATTAAACTTCGCCTGAGCATTATCAATTCTGATCGCCCTATCCTTGTACTGAGAATTGTACAATTAGAAGACGTTGAGGAAAAATCGCGGCCGAATTTAGGATTTGTTAATCGATAAATTTAAAGGCAGCGTTGTTGAAACCTTCATCGGTAAATTCTCCGCGTAATGATGTGATGCCCGGCAGGCATTAAATAAAAACTTAATTGAATATTGCCACTTGGCAAGGGCTTCGCTCATCCCAAATAGGGGTAATGAATAATGACGTGGATTACAACATTTAGCGGGCATCATTTTGATTATGCCGATCCGGATATTAATTCTATCTGCATTAGCGATATTGCCCATGCATTATCAAATGAATGTCGCTATGCCGGCCACTGCCCACAATTTTATAGTGTTGCCCAGCATTCTGTCCTGACCAGTATGATTGTGCCGCCGGCGTTTGCTCTTGAAGCTCTGCTGCATGACGCCGCTGAAGCGTATTGCAAAGACATACCAAGCCCATTAAAAGCGCTGCTGCCAAGCTATCGTTCTGTAGAGGCCCGTATTGATGCAGTTATCCGGCGTAAATTTGGTTTGCCAGCGGTTAATTCACCAGAAGTCAAGGACGCTGACCTGATCATGCTGGCCACGGAACGCCGTGACCTCGAAATAGATCCGGGCACGGTATGGCCGATGCTGGAGGGGATTCCAGTTGCCGACCTGGTCGTTTTCCCGCTCACGCCCTGCCAGGCGGAACGCGCCTTTTTCGAGCGCTGGGACGAACTTAACCAGAGGATAGCATCATGACTATCAGCGATTTTCAGATCATTAAAATAGACGGCGGCTGGAGAGTGCAACGCGGGATGAGCGAATCCCTGGTTGCCAGGAGTTATATTGAAAACGAATTGTTGTCTGATCTGCTGGATGCATTCTCCGCCGCGCGGCCATCGCTGGGCCTGCATTTTTCCACCCCTGCAGAACTGGCGGCCATGTTAGACCATGTCAGTTGCTTTCATGAATTATCGGCAGAGCTGATCGCAGAGGAAATGTTCAAGGGGGCTATCGCACAGTCGGTTAATGCCTGCACCTGCCCGTCCGGCGATGGATCTCTACGCTGGCCCTGCCCTATTCACCCTCCCACTAGCGCGGAAAAGGCTATACCCACCATCCAGCGTATCGAGCCGATAGAGCCGCAGCGCGATGAAAACGGTTGGTGGTCACATCCAGATTATATCCCGGACCTGGAAGAAGACGCGCTGCGTGTCGAATTCGAGGTGTGGCTTGAGGTTAATGGTGTCGAATGCTCAGCCCGGCTCATGGAGGACGATGTCGAGCCAGACAGCCCGGTGGCTCAGGCATGGGAAAATGGCGACGCCGATTGCAGCATCTGGAACCCGAAACCTCCCGAGGGTGAAGGCTGGTTCCTGGTCTCTGTCCACGATACCGAAGACGGCCCTAGCGCGGTATGGCTGCGCAAACTACCCGACGCCCAGCCGACGACGCCATATGACGCCCTGGTGCGATTCTACCGAAAACTGCATGAAGAGCACCGGGAACTGGAAGGGAAAGCTCAACGGCTGCGTTACCGCTGCGAAAATCTCGATGGGCAATTAAAAGAGCTGAAGGCAGCGCGCTTGACGCCGACAGCACCAGCCGTGCCGGATGGGTGGAAACTGGTTCCGATAACTGCCACGCGTTCGATGATTCAAGCCGGCGCGACAGCAGCACGACAATACATGGAAGAAACCGGCGGCAACAGTCCTTATGTTATCTATCAAGCGATGATTGCCGCCGCCCCATCACCTACCAGCACGGAGGGCAAATAATGGCTACGATAATTACACTCTGCGGATCCAGCCGGTTCAAAGACGCCTTCGAAATTGTGGCGCAGCATTACACAATTCTCGGTCATGTCGTTATCACTATGGGCAATTATGGCCACGTTGATTATCCCCTAGGTGCTAAATACCTCACAAATGATAACGACAACGACGGGGAGGTAAAACGGCGTCTCGATATCCTGCATCTGCAAAAAATCGATATGGCAGATGAGATTATTGTTATTAACGTTGGCGGCTATATAGGCAGCAGCACGACGCGGGAAATCACGTATGCCACCGCGGCTGGAAAAAGTGTCAGATATCTATTTCCTCAACTCACCAGCGGAGAGGGCGAATAATGGCAATCAGATCCATTGAGCACCTAACCGAGGAAGTAATCAAAAACGCTTTCAATGGCACCAATTTCGGTCGCACTGACTTCGCCACGATATTGGCTGAGACGGTGCTTAAGCGCGCTGCTGGCTATCATTCTGGCAGTACCGCTACTGCAATCGCTACACACCTTGGGTTGCTAAGCGCGAAAACCAAAGCGCCACAAAACTGGGGCTGACCTTTGCCCATCATCTTTACTACAAACAAACCGTGCGTGATGCTATCGCCACCCTACCAGCCAGGATACCGAGCTGCTGCCGATATTGATTGAAGCTTACGAGGAAGCGCGGGCCGCCACGGCACCATCGGCAAAATTGCCAGCGGCCTTCAACGTAAAAATGGGTGGCGATAAAGTAACACGCGCCATGTTCCAGGGCATGAACATGATGCGTCAGGACTGTATTAAGGCGCTGCGCGAACAGGGCTATCAGGTGGAGGGGAAATGAAGGCAAGAAATCCGTTGGAGGCTTATGCCGAGAGTTATGAATTAATGGCTAAAATCGGCAATGGTCGGGTCGATTGTTTAAGTGTCTCTATTGATATCCGACAGAATATGATGCCTCTCGTTGACGCCTGCCCACCAGCACAAATGAAACCGAACTCATCAGTTAGCGTTACAAGTTCGATTGAGCTGCGGGCAGAACGGGCAGCCCGGGACCTTGCGAACTATTTTGGGGATGAAGGTGCATTCGACCCGAACATGCCGGAAGAATGGGTTTTGGCAAGCATGACGCGGATTATCTCGGCCGCGTTGCGTGGAGAGGAATGATGGCTATCGACCTTTCTAACTTGAAAACCGGCCATGCAGCCGCAGCGGCCGCCGGCGATAGATTCTATCTCGGCCCTGAGTGTACAAAACACCCTGGTCATGGCCGCGTCAGGTACGTTATCAGTCGTGTGTGCCGGGAATGCAGTCGTGAAAAATGTGCTCGGCATCGGCTGCTTGATCAGTCAAGCCGTACAGATCCTGGCGCGTTTAGCCGCCAGGTGTTTATTCTGGGCGATCCGAAGCGAATAGCGAGCGGGGCCGGAAACGGCCATTAATTTTAGGGGAATTACCATGCTGAGCCTGGATTGTGTGCCGATTTCCGCTTACTGCAAAGAGACCGGCGAAAATGTAGAAGCCATTAACAAACGGATACAAAGGGGATTATGGCGGGAGGGTGTGCACGTATTAAAAGTGGATGGCGTAAAGGAGCGGTGGATTGATTTAACTGAGGTAGCAAAATGGGCCAGGCAGAGCAATGTTTACCACGCGGAGTAACAATCAGGAAAAATAAGACCGGCGACACGCTGATCATTACTTTCACTTATAAAGGGGTTCTTTGCAGGGAACCCTTTTCCCGTCTCGAAGTAAATAACAAAAATATCAAATATGCCGATCGTCTGCTGGGGGAAATACAAAATAAAATTGAGAAAGGCACTTTCATTTATACCGATTATTTCCCGAAATCACCCAAACTATCACTTTTCGGAAACGTGCGGCGCGGGCGGGCCATTATCGACTATCTAACTGAATATCTAAAGATTTGTAAAACCCGGAATCTATCCCCGTCCACTCTCGACGGTTATAAAAAGTGTTTCACCGCCCTTTCCGATTTGCATAAATTACCTGTCACAGATCTGACGCCGGCCATTCTTAAAAACTGGATAATGCAGCGCCAGACCGCACTGAAGACCATCCGGAATCGACTCTCTTTTTTGCGCAGTGCTCTTGATGAGGCGGTGACGGATGGATTGATCAGCATTAACCCCGTTGGCCTGGTCACAGCATCGCGCTACCAGTCTGAGCGCGGCGAGCATGAAAGTGAGTATATTGTTGATCCGCTTAACCCCGATGAGGTCACGGCGCTGCTCCAGGCGGCCGGCAATCAGCAGTGGGAAAACCTCTTCCGCTTTGCGCTCCATACAGGTATGCGTAGTTCGGAGCTCTGTGCGCTGCGCTGGACTGATATAGATTTTATTGGCAAGACGGCTTATATCATTTCCGCCAGCGTCAGCGGAGTGGTTAAGGGTACAAAAACCAAGGCGGGTAAACGGAAAATTGAACTGGATGAGCAGGCATTGTCCGCTCTCAGTAGCCAGAAATTATTTACCTTCTTCCGTGGCGAATATGTCTTCGAAGATCCAAAGACCGGTGAGGCGTGGGCTGGCGCGGATGCCATTCGGAAAAAGGCATGGGTTCCCACACTCCGCAAGGCCGGGATCCGCTATCGGAATCCCTACCAAACCCGTCATACCTATGCCACCCGCCATATCAGCCGCGGCGCGAACCTGTTCTGGTTGGCCGGCCAGATGGGCCACAAAGGGCCGGAAATGCTGTTCCGCCATTACGGCTCATATCTGGAGGAATATGACGGAAATACCGGACGCCAGTCCAGCTCCCAAAATGGAAGTTGAATCGAAAAAACGGACAACGCAGGGATAGCATATGGACGTCAATATGCACGTAAAATGCACGTGGTAAAAATATTTAAAATAAATTATATAATAATCAATAGATTAACTGCATTTATACCGGGGGTTCAAATCCCCCCAGCTCCACCATATTACCTTCTAAAGAAGTCCAAAGAAGACTAAAAAGCCCGCTGACTCAATGAGTTGCGGGCTTTTTTATGTCCTGCGCACTCTGATGTCACCTAATTAAATCCAATCCTTTTGGGCCCATTGATAGGCCCAACAAAATCGCTATTGTTTTCGTTGGGCCTACAAGCACTGAGACTAATCAGGGCAAGACAAACCAAGCCGTTAACCGATACGGAAATCAAAGCACCAAAACCTAAAGATGCCGATTATCTCCTCTATGATGGTGATGGGTTGGCTCTACTTATCAAATCAAGCGGCAGTAAACTCTGGCAGTTTCGCTACTATCGCCCTTTCACCAAACAGCGGACGAAGCAAAGTTTCGGAGCTTATCCAGCCGTCACGCTTTCTGATGCACGTAAACTAAGATCTGAATCGCGCATCTTGCTGGCAAAGCAGATCGATCCACTTGAGCATCAGAAAGAGCAGCTCATTTTCACCTCGGCATATGGGCAGTAATCGAAAGATGATGAGTTAGTGCCGCCTATTCATCAACTCATCATCGCTTAATTATATGTTTTATATGATAAAAAACTAATAATGAACAGGGTTAACAGTTTTGCGTAAAATCTTTTTTTTCCGGCAGACTCGCATAACACTGTTGCTGCCGTTTTGACTTAGTGCTAAATTTAGTATCAAATATCGTACTAAAAAGGACTCGTTATGTCTGTACAACCTATCCTGGCTAATGCGTCGGTGAGTATCAGCGATTTTAAAAAGTCACCCAATGGCGCCCTGAAAGAGGCCCACGGCCAACCGGTGGCGGTGTTGACCAACGGCCATATCTCCGGTTACTACATTTCACCGGAAACATGGGAAGCCATGGTGGATTATCAGGAAGATATCGAACTTGGCAAGATCGCCCGTTCACGGATGAAAGGTAAGCGCGTTAAGGTCAAGCTGGATGAGCTATGAGCTGGAGTTTGAAGAGCATGCCCTTAAGGAGTTTAAAAACTGGGCGCGCCGTTACGGGAGCAGTTCAAAAGAAGTTAAAGAGATTTTGGTCAATCCCCATATTCCCGCCAATCGGCTCAGCGGCATGCCTGATTGTTATAAAATCAAGCTCAGGTCTGCCGGGTATCGGTTGGTTTACCAGGCGATCGATGAAGAGGTGATTGTGCTGGTGCTGGCCGTGGGCAAGCGTGAACGCTCAGAAGTATATAACGCCGCTAAAGCCCGGCTCTAACCGGGTGGCGTGTGCGGCAACAACGATTCAAAATTTGCCTTCATCATCCCATCACTTTTCCACATTGGTATACGTTCAGGTATATCCTGAAATCTGAATTGGAATTAAATCAATATATACCAATGCATTACGTGAAAAATTCAGATTCCGCCAGCGCATGGCGCAAGCCCTGCGGGCTTTTTATGTTAGTGGAATGCTGGGGAGATCTTGTGACTATGCCTAAGATATCCGGCGCTCCCTCGAAAAGGATATCTTTCCCGCCATCGGCGATATCAGCATCACGGACATTAAAGCTCGCATGCTGGTACAGGCTTTCAACGATTACCCCCCCGGCTATCGGAATGGGGCGAAACATGCCCCCCTACCGAAGCCTCAAATACCCGCTGGACATAACTCGATTTATCAGCGAGAGAATGGCATATACCGGCGGAACGCATGAAAATGAACCGGGCGCATAAAACCGAGGCAACCGATGAACAGCCAAACGGTGAATGCAGCGCTGAAGCCAGATTGAGAGAGGTAAAAAATGAACGCTAAACGCATACCGCCAACCAAAACCCATGCCGAAATGGTCTCTGCTTGGATGGGGCAACCGGAATTCAAGGCTGAATACAAAAAGCTGGACGGGGAATTCGCCCTGCTTGATGAGCTGTTGGCCGCACGCAAAAAAAGCCGGCCTCACCCAAGCGCAAGTCGCTGAGCGAATGAGGACCAAAGCAACGTCTATTACACGGCTCGAAAGCGGTTTAGCCTCCGGTACACAAGGACCGTCTTATAACACGCTGAAAAAATATGCCGCTGCGGTAGGAAAAAACTGCAAATCCGTTTTGTATAATTACTCTTAGGGAGCGGCCTGAACGGCGCACACTGATGTACAAGATTTGGCCTCAACGGTTCGTGTCGCTGCTGTCCGTCAATCCGAGGCCATCGGAAACGGTATGCTCTGGCTACTTTTTCCGGATAAGAAAAACAGCAAATGCCGTCAGAACGCCTATCAAGGGCATGGCTCCAGCGCCTGCTAAGAAGTTGTGGTGATCTATTCGCTTTTCCTTGCAGATATCAGCAAAGCGGGCAAGCGCGTGTTTTTATCAGTGGCGCTGACCTCTTCAAATTGTTTCTTATAACCTTGTTCAGTAAGGTAAGAGGCTACGTCCGCGTCTGATTTTTCCAGAACAACGGTTTGCTTACCCTTTTGAAAAAAGTAATCCGGCATTTGGCGCTCCACATAGAAGAGGATATGATTAAATAATATATCCGGTCTAACTTAATTATGTAGACATCTGTCGATATATTCGCATACACCTGATCAACCGCTTGTATTTTAGTTGCTTAATTTCAGCGAAAATTTAAAACAGTACCAGTTAAGATAGCATGCGGAAAAGCTACATATCAATTGTTTCTGTTTGCTGGGTATGGGAATAGCCTGTTTTCATACCAGCCAAACAACTTAAGTCATCGTCATCGATTGCTAAACATTTCTGCTCATTTGCCGATATTACCTCACAGTAATTATCAGTATCCATGGAGGAATATCTATGTGTTACATTAAACCGGCAACTCAAATCTTAGATGTATACTGGGAAGGACCATACTCTTTAGATGCCATCGATGAGGATAGCATCGGCGCTTTTGTAAAGAATGGCACAGCCTCTATCAGATTTATGGAGATCACCCCGCCTACGGTCGCGATGTGCTTTTATACATTGGCAAAACAGAAAGAGGTATAAAAGAAAGATTGTCGGAACATTACAGCCGTTTTTCAAATCAATGTGATGAAGTTAAGATTTTCTTCGCTTCATTTGGAAAATTTACCAGCTGGGCAGAGATGGGTAATGATCATTACAATCCAGTGAATAAAGATGATGGCATGTTAAGCGCTATTGAATCTCTGCTGATTTATGCACATCAGCCCGCTTACAATAGCAAAGCACTTTCCGGCAAGGAATTCGGGGAAAATTTTCGTGTTTTCAACACAGGAGAAGGAAATCACTTATGCCGGAGATAAGCACTCAATTTTATCGTGATGATAAAGACGAATAGATATTATCTCACCGAATGAATACTAAGGAGGTATGAATAGGCAATAAAATAGTAGAACATAGAGACTATTTATTTAAATCCCTGTGATAATGCAATGAATATGGTAACAAGGTGGCGTTGCAACATGAATTTGATTCGCCACAGGTCTTGGACTGCCCATAGGATCGTAGACAGTCCAAGCTGACATCACCCTGTCGTCATTTTTCTTACACAGATGCGCCATAGAGTAGTGCTATCTATCACGAGAGAAAAATGATGACACTGGTTAAATTAGCAGAAACCTGGATCGACCCCAGCGTGCGCTTGCGCGAATGTAAAATCGGCCGACAGTGCGAAGTGCTTGCTAATAGCGCGATGGAATACAGTACGCTGGGTAATTTCTCCTACATCGGCGAATACTGTACCGTTGCCGACGCGCAAATCGGTAAGTTTGTCGCCATTGCCAATAATGTGCGCATCGGCGCCCCCAACCATCCCATGGCGCGCCCGTCACAGCACCGCATCACCTATTGTCCGGAATACTATTCGTCCGGCGCCGTGCGCGATCTGGATTTTTTTGCTCACCGTCGCGAAGACAGCGTTATCATCGGCAACGATGTCTGGATGGGCCATGGCGCGATTATACTGCCTGGCGTCACCATCGGCGATGGCGCGGTAGTGGCTGCCGGAGCGGTGGTCAGTAAAGATGTTGAGCCTTACCAGATTGTGGGCGGCGTACCGGCAAAAACCATTCGTATGCGTTTCTCACCGGAGGTGGGACGCCAGTTACAGCTCATCGCCTGGTGGGACTGGTCACTGGATACAATCATCGAACGGCTGGCTGATTTCCAGGATGAGGACGTTGAGACCTTTTGCGCGAAGTGGGGAAATCAGTGAATCATTTCCGATTCACCCGGAAATATGGGAAGCATTGACCGACTATCGAGAGGATGTCGGACTCGCCAAAATCGCCCGTTTGAGAATAAAAGGTAAGCGTTTTAAGTCGATTTGAACGAACCATGAAATTGAGCGCCGCCACCTGTCATCACTCATCGGTCGTGCCGGGCAGCGGTTCTGCTTGATAGCGCCGGCGGTGTTCTCTCGGCGAGTACCCCAGTACCCGTTTGAATGCCTTGCCGAAGGCGCTTTCCGTACCGTAGCCGATTGACCAGGCGATTTTGGAAACAGGGTCATCAGACGTCTGCAGGCGATCGCTGGCGAGCAATATTCGCCAGTGCGTAAGATATTCCATTGTGGTCATCCCTACCCTTTCCTTGAACCGTTGAGCAAAAACGGTGCGTGACATGCCGACGTGATGAGCGAGTTCCTGTATTTTCCAGGGATGCCCCGGATCGTTGTGCATGCATGCTATCGCGGCCCTCATCTGCGGGTCGGCAAGGGCAAAAAGCCACCCTACGCCCCTGGTTGCCTCGCTCTGCAGGTACAGCCTAAGGGCCTTCACCAGCAAAATATAAGCGAGCTGTTGCGCCACCAGCGATCCCCCCAGCTGAGGATCGCGTAATTCCTCCCTTAAGGATTCCAGCGACCATCGCATCACTTCTTTACTCGACTCGTTGCGGATATGGACGATGGGAGGCAGCGCGTTCAGCAGGATGTCGGCATGCCCGCCGGTCATGAGGAAGTGCCCGCCAAGAACGGAGCATCCGCCCACGGCGTCGGAAAAGAGCGGGACATCCGGCCTGCGCGCGGCCATTTGCACGTCGAAATTCACCGGCGGAGAAGACAGGTCCGTCGCCAGGCAAAACGGCCGGCCGCGGGGAAGGAGGATAGAATCCCCCTCCCCCATGAACACCGGGTCGGTTACTCCCTCCATCGCCAGGAAACATGAACCCGCTACCACTGAGTAGCACTTCAAGCCCCGGTGCTTAGGGAATTGGATACGGGATTTTTCGTTCACCACAAAGCCCCCCGACACATAGGTCTTGAGCTTGAGCAGCGATAACACCTCTGAGAGCGGGTCCATGCAAATCCGTACGATCAAACCAGTAATACGAACTTAAAGAATACATCGTACGGCCCTCTTTTGCTATCGTGACAACTATTGGTAAGAAGAAACGCGAGCGTCCCTCGTTGAGATAACTTATCCATTCACATCAAAGGAACAGCTATGAAAATTTTCCTAACCGGCGCGACCGGGTTTATCGGCACTGCTCTGGTGCCCGAACTCATCAACGCGGGTCATCAGGTGCTTGGGCTGGCGCGATCGGATGACGGGGCGAAACGGCTCATCGCCGCCGGGGCCAAGGTGCATCGCGGCAGCCTTGAGGACCCCGGCAGCCTGCGTCTCGGCGCAGCCGGGTCAGATGGGGTGATCCATTGCGCGTATGACCATGACTTCTCGAAGTTCGAGGAGAGCGGCAAAAAGGAAAGCCGGGCCATTGATGCCCTGGGTTCCGCGCTCATCGGCACGGATCGCCCGTTGGTCATCACCTCGGTAACCGCTATGGGTGCAGCGGCTCCAGGCCGGATCGCCACGGAGGATTATTATATTCCCAACCATCCTATCCCCCGTACCCCTACGGAAAATGCGGGAGCGGCCGTTGCCGATCGGGGGGTGAATGTGTCGGTGGTCCGCCTGCCGCAGGTGCATAATAAGGTCAAGCAGGGCCTCATCAGCCAGCTTATCGGCCTGGCTCGCGACAAAGGGGTTTCGGCTTATGTCGAGGAAGGAGTCAACCGCTGGCCGGCGGCGCATCTTCTGGATGTGGCGCGTCTCTATAGGCTGGCGTTTGAAAAGCATGAGCCGGGCAGCCGATATAACGCGGTGGCAGAGGAAGGCATACCCCTGCGCCAGATAGCGGAAGCCATTGGCAAACTGCTGCAAATCCCTGTGGTCAGCATCCGTGTGGAAGAAGCCCAATCCCATTTCGGCTGGCTGGCCATGTTCGCCGGCATGGATATGCCCGCGTCAAGTCAGCTGACCCGGCAGCGCCTAGGGTGGCATCCCACCGGTCCGGGACTGCTCAGCGATCTTGAGCAAGATGCGCGCACGGATACTCAGGGTGGGAATTTTTAATCATGGGTACTGTTGCCATTTATCTTTGGATATACTTGCCGCAGAGATTCAATCATTTGGCATAGTGTATGGCTTATATATTAGGTTTGCCGACTCCGTCGGATTATGCGGTCCTGTCCACCTGGGTGGCGGATGCCACGGCCTGTATGCGCTGGGCAGGGCCTAATTTACCGTTTCCACTGGATGCGGAAAATTTGCCACAGTTACTGAATGGACAGGATGCGACCAGAAGGAGCTATATATTGTGTAACTCTGAGCGTCCTGGCGATCCCCTCGGATTTGGCCAGGTGGTACAAAAAGAATCCGGCATTAGCCATTTGGCCCGTATTATCATATCCCCGCAAGCCCGTGGGAATGGCCTTGGCCGGGTTCTTTGCCAACAGCTTATCGCCAAAGCAACCGCAGTCAGCAGCATGAACCTATTGACGCTCAATGTGTATCGGGATAATCGAAAAGCCATGGGGTTATATCTGTCCTTGGCTTTGCCGAGGCAGATAAACAACCTCGTTCTGACATGGTTCTCATGCAAAATTATTGAAGTGATGCGTTGAATTTGCGTTTTTTCAGTCCACACTGCGGACAGTTAAATATAGCTTGCTGATAGTGATAGATTCACATAAATATAGCCACTCATCAGAAACACCGTTAATACTGCAGTATTCATCTATATTCTGTAACGTCTTTCCTTGATATTTGCTAATCCAAAAATCTGTTTTATTCATTGCTACTCGCACATATACCACCGATATTCTGAACAGCCGCTGCAAATTTCTCATGCCGATGCAAAAATACTTTGTCTCTGAAAGCACGGTTAGTTAATGTTTCCGCGCTTCTGCATAGTCAGCAGCCGGGCGTGGAAACCCGAGTAAAACAAAGGCGACACAGCACGCGCCTGGATTTGACGCTCAATGCGCTGGAGAGCGTGATGGATGCCGTCTGCCAGGACCCTATCGGCACGGGCAGGCTCAACGCTACCTTACACTAAGCATAGTGAGCTAACACAGAGAATGAGGGCCGGTAAACCAACCACACAGCTAAGGCCCGGCCCCATATTGAAAAAGGGAAAGTCATCAATTCCTATTGCCTAAGGTCCAGCGCCTGCCTCCTGTAAATCAGCAACATAAATTTCAGACGCCGCATAGCTGCCGTTCCCTTTGGCATCGACGCTAAACAGCCCGATGTCATGAAAAACAACCAAGCGATCAAAGGCATTATTGAATTTCATCGCCATCTGCTTTGGCTTGGGATGGCGGGTGTCGGAGATGAGCAGCTCAGCCAACGGCAGGCTGATATGGCCCAGGGAGACCACCGCGCCTTGGTTTTCCTCATCATGGATGCGGAATATTTCGATATAACCGTCGGAAAACCCTAGGGCTACCAGTGCGTTCAGCGAAGAAAACGCCACGCTCGCCAGCCTTCCCATACCGAAGCTTTCCGTGGAACAAGGCCGGCTGCGTTGCAGTTTTATCTGCCGGTCGCCGAAGGTATCATCCAGTACAACTTCATGGGTCAATGTACTGTCATCACGCCGGGTGTAGCCAAGAAAACGCTGGTCTGGGGAAACGAAGTCCGGCTGGTAGCCCTCAGGAGTGCCGCGGTGGGGATTATCCTCGCCCAAAAAAGACCATCCATCATCCCAGGGAGCAAACAGGTCGCCGGTGTCGGTTACCCACCACTCTTTGCCCGGGACGCACGATCCGTCCAGGTTTGCCTCTTTATAGGGAAAGAGATCCTGTGACGCGAGCGGTGAGCCCATAGACGGCATGCTGTAAAATAACGCCGCCTCCGTATGGGACGTGCGGATATGAATCAGTACTACAATACTGCCGTCCGGCGACGTAACAATTTCATCTATCTCCTGATCGGTATTATGGCGATACAGCGGGGTCTTAACCCCATCCGGCGTTTGCGCCCAAATCTGGCCCTCTAGATCGATCCAAAATATCGGCTGCTGTGTTTTCGATAAGGCGAATTTTGTGACTATCGTCCGTTGGCTGGCATGCTCCAGCGCCGGCAGCCAGCGGCGTAGACTGCCTTCGGGGTCAAGCGGCTTGACCGTCACCCCCTCGCGTTCCAGCAGCAAGGCATAGTCTTTCTTTTGCCACTTATGGCCATCGATGTATTCCTTGTCGCTGATAAAGAGCTGCATATCGGGTCGCCGGGCTATCAGTAATGGCGCGGGCAAACGCCAGACGCGGCTCTCGTCCTGCCGCCATTGCCGATGGCTCCAGGCGCTTCCTAATGGTTTATGGGAACGGCAGAGCCAGACAACTTTCTCCAAAGTGGTCCAGAGTGAAAGCGCCTGAAAATCATTAGTCCACTCAACCTTCAGGTGGCGATCCATGCTGAAAGCACGCAGCGCCACGCTGGTAGCATGCAGCAATTCATACCGGCGTTGCACGTCAAGGCGTAGCAGCAGCGCCACCTGGCGTAAACGGGTGTACAGGTCGGACTCCGGCAGCGGCAAAGTATCAACGTCGCTATAATCCATCCCGCACAGTGTCGCCAGGGTAGGATAGATATGATTGGAATAAGTTCGTATCGCCAGCCGATCAAAGCGGGAACGGGGCTCTCGTATGCCATTATTTTTCGCGGGTAAATGGTCGTGGATATCGACAATATCAAAACTGCCGGTAAATAACTCGTAACGGAGCGTCCAATACCTGTCGTCGGGTTTATCCCCCTTCAGGGATAAGGTATGGTAAATCCCATTGAAATGGGCAATATGTAAAATACGATCGCCTATTTTCAGGAACATTTTATTACCGTAGCAAAATGCGCCGTTAAACAGCGGCGGCAACAGAAAATCAATATGAGGTTCTTGCGTGGCCTGCGGGTTGTCTTCAATTTTCTTTCGTAGTGATTCGCCGATATGGTGGGAGTTGGAAAGCTCTACCGGCGAGGCGAAAACAAAATCGCCGCCGTCTATCACATAGGCCACGCGAAACATCGGGGCGGCGGGTTCGCTGGGATGGCGCAACAAGAAGGTGCAGGCGTTTTTTTCGATTGAGAGATAATAATCCGCCTCGCCGATCTTGACGCTCAAATCCTTTTCGTTATGGATATTGGCGTTGTAGCTCAAAATACCGTCGTCATTCAAGGTGTAATTATGGAGCAGCCGACGCCAGTCCTGAACCCGCGGCAATGTCAGATCCCGTTTGCGCCGATGCCGCAAAGGAGACAATTTCAGCCTGAAGGACCGGTCGTCAATTCCGGGCTCAATCATCGACACCCGCTCGCCCTTCACGTTTGTTTTCGCCAGCCAATCGTCGCTGTTATCCAGGGCTTCAGTGTTGCCGGTCTGATGATCAAGGACCCAGCGGCGGTGATTGACTTCAAATGCCGACCATTGCCGGTCGCCGAACTCCAGCATATGAAGCGGGTATACCACCAACACTTGAATAGGCAGATTGCTGGAGAGCGACCAGTAATAGGGGTTGCTTTGCGATGATGGCGCGTACGCATTCTCATCCAGCCGCACGGCGGGATGGCGGTAGTCTGTCAGCAGGCAGCGCGGATTATCGCCGCTGTACAGGCAAAAGTATTTTTTATAAATACCGAACCGACTATGAATATCCAGTTGGGCAAACATTAAATGGCCGTCCGGCATGCGTTCCCCGGTTTCCACCGCTACCATGCTGCTGTTTTGTATTTGCAAAACCGAGTAATCGGTACCTTTTATTGTCAGGGTCAGGGGAGTATTACCATACGCGCCATAGAGAATCGTCCCCTCCAGATCGAGACTTTCGGTAACGATCTTGGGTAATTCCCCTGACACTTTGATAAGCCTAGGCTGTAACGCGCCGAGTCCCACCATCGTTTTGCCGAGCACCGCCAGATAAAGCCTCTTGCTCACGATGCTCAATGAGCGCAAGGCGGCAAAACCCGGGTCCAGGCTATTCAGCGCCTGTTTGCCCATGACATCCGCGAAGTGCCTCATTGAAGAGCTCGTACCGGCGATACCGCCGGCAATCTGTACTGAGGTAGGCACGACATTGCGGAAGATTTCCTGATTCGAGGCGCTGAACATCGGCCCCCTTAACGTCTGACCGGCCCCCACCATTCCTTCCCTGAACAGGCCCAGCCCGGCCTTGACACCGGTAAAGAACAGAGGTAGCCCCACCAGGGCCCCGTCCACCAAACACTCGGCAAAGGCTGCTTGATGCTGGTTATCGATAATGGAATTGATACAGCTGTAAAAGGGAATAACGTATCCGGCCACCGTATCCAAAACCTTTGTCGGCACAGACTCGCCGCCGGTATAACCCCTGGTGTGGATTTGCTGCCGATAGGATTGATAATGGCGCTCGGCGAAGTGCTGCAGGAAAAGCGCCACCGTCTCGTTCGACCGCTTCATCAAGTCGGCGTTCAGCATCGAGGAGATGGCAAGCTTGAATTGAGAAATCATCGACGGCGCCGGCCAATCCACCATAAAAGGTTTTAGGGCGCTGTAATCGTGATGCCCAAGTTTGAGTTCACGCAGAAGGTAACCCTGGGAAGTGGTCTGCAACGTAAACAACCGTTCGGTATCACCCTGTTTGGCCTGGAAAAAAAGCGCATCCGGTTTGCCGAGGTATTGGAAGACAACGCTGGAATAAAACATATCCTGCGGCCGGCGGATCAACTCCAGCTTGGGGATGACCCATTTGATCTCCGACCGCTGAAGAAAGCGCAAATCATCCGCCTGTAACGTCTCATCCCGGACGTCGCTGGGCATAAAGGCCACAGACAGCAGGGCGTTATCCAGATCCCGGATCGTACCGGCAAAGGCATCCACTTGCTGTTGATAAAACGCATCCAGACTGGGCACCCGCTCGCCGTTATCCAGACAGTAAAAACCGGACGGCGACATCAGCAGTTGCTGGACGGATGTCTGCGCGCTCCGCTTGGCATGTCCCTTGGGGAGGCTCAGCGTCACCAACCGGGCATCCGCGCTGCCGCAGGATTGTTTAATCAATTCCGCCGCCGCAGCCTCCCTGCTGCGCCAGGCGGGCCGATGATAAGCGGCCTGATAGTGCGTAAAGCCGTTATACAGGTTACCGACGGTGAGATGACGGGCCTCCAGCTCGGCTTTTAACGCGTCAAAGGCAGCGTCAACGGTATCGGATGCCAGTATTTCCCCTAAACCCAGATCCGGCCGCGCGCGCAGAAAATACAGCAGCAGCCCCAGATACATAATCGGCTCCACGCCGGAGGCCAGCAGGCCCTGGCGATACATACCCACCAATCCGAGACCCAGTTCGATCAGAGAATAATAGGACATCGATTTGAGCTTATCCGGATCCTCCTGATTAATTGCTCGGGCGCCGAATTGCAATAGGGTCCAGGTCAGACTGCCGACCCACAGATTATCCAGATCAACGCCTGTCCGCGTATCGTTATTACCGGTTTCCTGGACACCGGACGCGGCATACAGGCTATTGAGATAAAATATGGGGACTTCTGGGGCTTCGTAATTTTCCCGCCATAGCCGTTGGTTAGCCTCTTGCCCCGCAGGATAGGGCCAGGATTGCACTATTCCGGCAAATTCCTGGTGGGTAATATGGCGCTGGGCGTCAAATAGTTTTACGACACGCAGGATGATACTCTCCTCACCATAAATAAAACGGCACAAAGCCTGCGCAATCAAACTCCGTTGTTGCAGGGGTGTGAGGTTCTCGCCCCGTCGCTCGCCGTAAAGATGACTGCCGTACAGGGTCAGGCGGGCAATATCCGGAATAATGTCCGGTAACCGATCGACGCTTTCAATCAGTTTGGCGCCCAATTGTTTTACATCGACATTTTCGGGATCCACTTTTGCCGCCGCTTTTTTATTTAAATAGATTCCGAGCATGTATTGCGGATCGGAACGGGCAAACCGGGGTGAAGGCGCCGCTTCGCGCTTTACCTTTAAGGAAGAACCTTGTCCC
The DNA here is from genome assembly GCF_016865525.2 of Sodalis ligni. Lineage (NCBI taxonomy): Bacteria > Pseudomonadati > Pseudomonadota > Gammaproteobacteria > Enterobacterales > Bruguierivoracaceae > Sodalis > Sodalis ligni. The sequence goes on from NZ_CP075169.1 coordinate 4,567,397, forward strand.
CGCGTCACGGCATGATCATGGCGACGGTTCCCCGACGAAGAGGCATATCGGGGCGCCTGCGGCTCTATAACGAGGTCTCGTGACATCTTTAGCGTTCGACCAGCGTAGATTGCCGCCAGATTATTATCGCCAGTGGGCAACGTTGCTTGCGTCTGCCCTTCCCTTTGCCAAGGCGACAACACCATCAGGGCGCAAATAAACCGTTCCGCTAAATTTTTAGGCTTTGCCGGCAATCCTCCTATAGCAGACATGGGGTTGCAATGAGTCACTTTCTCACTCTGCAGACTTTGCGCAAGGTAATAAAGATCGCGACCGGTTAAAGGATCATTGTTCCGGACATTGCCATGGTTAATGGAATATGCCGCCGTGAAATAATGATTAAGATATTTTTAGAGGTATCCCCTGGAGACCCTGATAGGCCGCTGGTGAATGGATTGACCGATCAATGTTATTCATCATATTGAGTACCTATCTTATTTCCAGGCATTGTATATTTTGATCGCAGCGTATAAAACGATGGCCAAATAAACCTTATTCAAGGAATGACTATAATGGCAGAAATATTAATTAAAATAGATTTATCCAGGTTTTTCTTTGTTAAAGATATCAATAATACAATATAAATACATTCTTATATAGAATTACATATCGTGTTTTTCTGAATACACTGAATTGATATAAAATATATCATCACTGACTGATTATAGAATTCAAAGACATTTATTGTTAAAGAGATATTTCCAAGAAAAATCTCGAAAAGCGATTTTTACGTGCTTTTGAACTTCAATATTACATATCCATGGCGATAATTTATTACCCCGAAATATAACAAACCCGTCGGCAAAATTATTACATTGGCGAAAGGCTGTTTCACCGGCCGGCTCATAATAAACGTCTCGGCGGCTATCGCAACGTTGATTCTTACGCATCCCTTCAGGCTTGGTTTACCGCCACAGTCAAGGGATTTGTACAGCGGTATGGGAAAATTCGGTCTTGAATAACTCTTTCAGTTATTTTGAACATATTAGCCAAAAATTTTTCTGGACTATTTTATTAATGCTCGTTAATATTAGTTCATCGAAAGCAAAAAGCTTTCACCCTTACAACGAGAACACAGGATACCATCATGAAAAAGACAATCGCAGCACTCGCACTCATCGCCGCCATGGTCGCACCGGCAGTCTCGATGGCCGCCCAGAACGATTATCAGGATTATGCCCATACCTACCCGGTAAGCCAGGGCAATGCCCATCATGTTAACACCGCTGAATAACAGCCCGGCTAACTGATACAAAAATTTTCATCATAACGCCCCTCCCTGGAGCATCGCTACTGGGGAGGGGCTTTTATTTGCAGGTAAGCAGTAATTCACGCTCAAAAAAGACTGACCTCCATTCTTTTTTCACTTGAATACCCCTCGCTCAACAGTTGGTACTTCGCCAGCGCTTCACGGCTGTTTTTTGCCAGAACGTGCAAATGTGAAATGGCGAAACTCTGGCATAATGCCGCACGTATAATTTCTCCGGCGTCCGGATCGTCCAAAGACTGCGGGGTTACCACTTCCCCTTTCAGTAAAAAGATAAAGCGTTGTTTTGACATCATGATCTCCTGAGTAAACCCCGGTAGTAACCAGTGCGGGACGTGATGGTTATCACATGTGCGCGCCCTGAGGCCCATAAAGAGTAGATAGCAAAAAGCGATTTAAATATAATCACTTATTCTCTTCTTTCGATAACCAATTGGAATGGATACTCTGCTCTTGCGTGCCTTTGTCCTGTTGGCGGAGACACAAAACTATCGTGAGGCGTCGCAACGGCTTTTCATTACCCAGCCTGCGCTGTCAAAAAAGATCAAACTGCTGGAAAACGAGCTGGGCCTGACCCTGTTTGTCCGGGGAAGACACGGCGCTCAACTGACCCATGCTGGAGTGCTGCTGCTGGAGAAAGCGCGTGAACTGGTGGAGCAAGGGGAAGCGTTGCGGCATTATGCTCTCGATATTGCGAAAGGGACCAAGGGAAATCTGGCCATCGGTTTTGGCATTTCCGGCATTAAAATCGCGCCGGACTGGGTGGCGCGCTTTCGCCGGGCCTATCCGGATGTCATCGTCAGCCTGGAGGATATTTCTTCCACCCAACAGACCGCCCAACTGTTATCCGGCCAGCTGCAATTGGCTTTTATGCGCATGCCGGTGGAACCGCCGCTTACCGGACTTAAACTTATTTCCGAATCACTGGTGCTGGCGGTGAAGAAAAAAACGGTACCGGCAACCACCGACCTCCAGGACTATCAGCTCATTGCTTCGCAGCCCTTTATCCAACTGTCTGCGGAAAAAGGACCGGGCCTGTTCCGGCAAATAGAACTGTTTCTGGAATTTAACCACATCGTTCCAAATATCGTGCAGCGGACGCGGGACCTGCAAACCATGCTGGCCTTGGTGGTCGCCGGTGTAGGCGTAGCCGTCGTGCCGGAAAGTACGGTTTATATTGCCCCCGAAGGCATAGATATGATCCCGCTGCGGGGCCCTTATGCCCATTGGGACGTGGGAATGTTTTGGAACCCCGCCCTGGCGGATCCGCTGCGGGATCTCTTTATCGCCATGGTGCAGAGTGCCAATGAAGGCGACCCGGCGGCATGACGGCTGTGTTTACCTTCGCCCTTGATAAACACTTCAACGAGATTAATTTATCTCAAACCCTGGTTAGGCTTCGATGGTGAAAATTCTGTGATCAATTTCACAGAATTCAACGTCTTTAACATAGTATGGTAGTATGGAGAGTAAATGAGGATCATTATCAGATAACATCTCGTTAAGGAAATTTTGAGGCCATGCTGAGAATTAGATCATATCCATAGTGTTTATAATAAGGTCAAGAGTATGGCGCATATAATGCCTTTATTGTGGGTTTTAGTCGGGATAGCGGTGTTGGTAATATTGATTGTTAAAGTCAAAATGCACACTATTTTGGCGTTAATGGTCTCGGCAATTTTTCTTGCATTTGCCGAAGGAATGCCCATCGATAAAATAGTCGCCACGATACAAATGGGGCTAAGCAGTATTTTAGGCACGCTAACCCTGATTGTTATTTTTGGCGCCGTGATCGGTAAATTAATGACGGAATCCGGTGCATCGCAGCAGATTTCCGATACTATTATCAACCTGCTGGGCGTGCGCTACCTGCAATATGCATTGTTGATCATCGGTACTATTTTCGGCATGGCCATGTTTTATGAGGTGGCGTTTTTGATTACCGCGCCGCTGGTGATAAGCATAGCGAAAAAAGCCAATATTCCCTATATGAGATTAATTGTGCCTTTGGTGGCCGGCGCAACCATGGGGCACAGCATTTTTCCGCCGCAGCCGGGACCTATGGCGTTAACCACCGCGTTTCATGCCAATATCTCGCTGGTCTATATCTTTGGCCTGATAGTTATCATTCCCTCCATAATCTGTTCCGGCATCATATTGACAAAATTCATTCCGGGCATCGATAAAATGCCGCTGGGTGACATTATGGCGCCCCCCGAGTTCAAACCCGCCAACGAGCTGCCGGGGTTCGGCATCAGTTTATTGGTGCCGTTGCTGCCTGCTATCTTGATGATTTTCTCGTCAATCATCCGGCTGATAGTGGATAAAGACAGCGAGCTGTTCAAGGTGGCAGCCTTTCTCGGCAGCGCCGAAATCAGCATGCTGATTGCCGTGCTGGTAGGCATTTTCGCACTGGGCGTTTTAAGGGGAAAAAGCGGCCAGCAGATTACGGACACCTTAAGCGTCGCCATCTCCGGCGTATCAAACGTGTTATTGGTCATTGCCGCCGGCGGCATCATGAAAGAAGTGATTATCAACACCGGCGTCGGCAACGCCATTGTCAGCATGGTGGGGAATATTCCGGTTTCGCCGCTGATTCTGGCATGGCTCATTACCGTCATTATACGTATCCTGACCGGGCAAGGCGCCGTAGCCGCCATCACCGCCGCGGGCATTGTGGCGCCCATGATTGATGCTTTCCACGTCAATCCGGTCTTGATGGTATTGGTGTGCGCGGTGGGCAGCAATACCATGACATTGATGTATGACGGCGGGTTTCTTTTATTTCAGCAGTCATTCAAGATTTCCATGAAAGACACCTTTAAAACCTGGGGATTATTGGAGCTGGTAAATTCTCTGGTGGGGCTGGCGGTGGTGATGCTACTGAGCCTGTTTGTCCACTGAACACCAGCGGACCTAGCAGACCTTCGGCCACGACAAAGTCTCCCGGTTTATGACGTCGGTTATCATAGCCACATACGATGGCGGGACGTGTCCCGCCCTAGCATGGTGCGGTAATAGCTTACCCGTCCCAGGGAGGACTTGGCTGGAAGGCGTCCACAAGAAAATTGATCATGACGCGGGTCTTGGCCGGGAACGCATTGCGGGTTGAGTAAACCAGATGTATACCGCCCAGATCCGCAGGCTCCGCATCCAGATTAGCGCTTTCAAGTTCGCCGCGGGCAATCGCGCCGGCAACAATGAATTCCGGTTCATAAATGATCCCCAGCCCGGCGACGGCCGCCGCCAGCAGCGCATCCCCATTGTTCGCCCATAAGTTTCCCTTTATCGCGATTTTTTTGTCGCGCTTAGCGCCAAAAAACCACTCATCGGTATGGGCAGCGGCGGAAATCGTCGAACCAAGACAGTTATACCGGCGCAGTTCAGCAATCCGCTCCGGCCAGCCGTAACGCCGCCAATACGCGGGCGCGGCGCACACCACCATCGAGCAATCGGCCAGCTTGCGCGACACTAAGCGATTGTCTTTCAGCGGTCCGACCCGGATGGTCAAATCCCAGCCTTCATCGATAAGATCCACGATACGATCGTTTAATCCCAGCTCCACCGTGACGTTAGGGTGTTGATGGGAAAAGGCCGTAATCAATGGCGCAATATAACGGCTGCCAAAAGACAATGGCGCGTTGAGTCTCAATACGCCGCTGGCATCGACCCGCTGGGAAGCCAGTAGATTTTCAACGTCATCCAGCTCCGGCAACAGCCGGTTTACCACCTGAAGGTACTGCTGCCCCGCCTCGGTCAGACTTAGCTTACGCGTACTCCGCTGGAATAACCTTGCCCCCAGGCGCGTCTCCAGCGCATCAAGATGCTTGGTGGCCATGGCCGGCGACAAGCCGAGCTGCCGCGCCGCGCCGGATATACTGCCGACACGCGCGGAACGAGAGAAAACCTGCATTCCGGTGATGCGATCAAGCATTGATTTCTCACTGAGAGTAAGAGCTGAATTTATTAATGAGCAGATTATCATGCCGTCAGGAGAAATATATTATCGATCTGACTTTCAACGCCATGAACCGTCGGGAAAGATCATGGTTGCGGCCAGCATAAATCCGCCGGATCTAAAACTCATCTCCGGCCGGATGTTTGCTGTCTTTCCGCTGAGATTCGCCCAGGCGCCATCCTGCTGACATTGACCGATTGGACATTGATGGATAACGGCGCAATCTGTGGCGCTTTTGTCCAGCTCACCACTAGCGCCGCGTTGCTCGGAAATATTGCGCAATTGGTTTACGCCGGACAGCTGCGGGTGATTACGGATAGCGCCTATCCGTTGGCGCAGGCGCGCAACGCGCTGGGAAAGGTCGCTTTTGGCCATGGGGCGGGTAAGGTCCTGGTATCGGTCCAGTCCGCGGGCCGATAAGCCGCTATACCCAGACTTTCATTACCTCCAGGAGATCAGTATGAAATTTTTATTTGAAAACGAATCTTTTTCCTTCGAGACACTACGCACGGCGGGATTCGCCAATTATGGCGGCGCGGATCTCGGAGAGGTCATCGTGACGGCGCGCGCCATTCCCGAGGGGGACGAAACGGCCTGGCTGGAACAGTGGGAAGCCACCGCCAATCGTGTGGCCGCCATCGGCGAGCGTTCCCTGGCGGCCGGGCATCGGGTGAGCGCACGGGAAGCCTTTCTGCGCGCGTCGAATTACTATCGCACCGCGGAATTTTTCAAACGGGCCGCGCCCATCGGTGATGCCGATGTGGCGCGACTGTCCGGCCGCATGACCCAAACGTTTATTCAGGCGGCGCAGCTGCTCGATACGCCTTTTGAACTCGTTGATATCCCGTATGAAAACACCACGTTACCAGGCTACCTGTTCCTGGCCGATAACAGCGGTGAACCCCGCCCGACGATAATCTACAACAATGGCTTTGATTCTACCCAGGAAGAATCCTATGTTGCCATCGGCGCCGCCGCGCTGCGCCGGGGTTACAACGTTCTCGCCTTTGACGGTCCGGGTCAGGGCGCCGCGTTACGCGCCGCAAAAATCACCTTCCGCCATGACTGGGAAAACGTGTTAGGCCCGGTGATTGACTTCGCGCTGACGCGCCGAGAGATTGACCGGGACCGGATCGCCCTGTTCGGCTACAGTCTGGGAGGCTATCTGGTGGCCCGCGCCGCTGCGTTTGATCACCGCCCCGCCGCCTTGATTCTCGATGACGGCCTGCTGGATTTTCATTTTGCCTTTGAACACATGCTGCCGCCGTTCCTGCTGTCATGGATTAATGAGCGGCAAGATGAACGCGCCGATGCCGTGCTGCAACTGCTGATGTCCATAAAAACCGGCGCCCGCTGGGCAATACAAAACGGAATGTGGACCTTTGGCGCCGCGTCCCCCAGCGAGTTCGTCCGTCAGACCCGGCGTTATACGCTGGCCGGTATTGCCGGCGACATCCGGACGCCGACGCTGGTACTGAATGCTGAAAACGATCAGTTTCTCAAAGGACAGCCGCAGGCCATCTACGCGCAGCTGCAAGCGCCGAAGAAGCTGGTGACCTTCACTGAAGCCGAAGGTGCCGGAGAACATTGCCATATGGGCGCCATGTCCCTGGCCCATCAAACCATTTTTGACTGGCTGGGTGATACCCTGTCCAACCGCGGATGATAGAACGATAAGGGCCGGCATCCCTCCGGCCCCATTTCATATAATCGATTATTGATAACAGAAGAAAAAATGTCCGATACTTCACTGCTGTTTACATCAACCCAAATAGGTCGCTATACCGTTCCTCATCGGGTTGTCATGGCGCCGATGACCCGCTCCCGCAGTTCACAGCCAGGGGATATTCCCAATGCCATGAACGCGCAATATTACGCGCAGCGCGCCGGCGCGGCGTTGATCGTTACGGAAGCCACTCAAATCTCTCCGCAGGGGAAAGGCTACTCCTTTACTCCAGGCATCTACAGTCCGGCGCAGATAGCCGGATGGCAAGGCGTAACCAAGGCCGTGCATGATGCCGGTGGGCGTATTTTCTTGCAACTCTGGCACGTCGGACGCATGTCGCACCCGGATTTCCACCATGGTGAATTACCGGTGGCGCCCTCAGCAGTGCCCTTTGACGGCGCGATCTGGAAGGTCGATCCTGACACTGGGAAAGGCAGTATGGCGCCCTGTCCGATACCCAGGGCATTAACCCTGGAAGAAATCAAAAATATCGTCAATGACTACCGCCAGGCGGCGCGTAACGCCATCACCGCAGGATTTGACGGGGTGGAAGTACATGGCGCAAACGGCTACCTGGTGGATCAATTTTTACGTACCACGTCTAACAAACGCACCGATGAATACGGCGGTAGCCGGGAAAACCGGCTGCGTTTCCTGCGGGAAGTGATGGATGCGATAATTGAAGAAGTCGGGGAGGACCGCGCCGCCATCCGTCTGGCGCCCTTTCTCACCGCCCGCGGCATGGCATGCCCGGATATATTGCCCACCATCCTGGCGGCCGCTGATTACCTGCAGGGAAAAGGGATTGCCTACCTGCATCTGGTTGAGGCCGATTGGGACGATGCGCCGCAGTTTACCGAGGCGTTCCGCCAGGCCATCCGCCGATACTTTCATAATCCGATCATCGTTGCCGGCAAATATGACAAGGCCCGCGCCGAATGGATACTAAATAAAGGCTACGCCAACCTGGTCGCTTTCGGCCGAACCTTTATCGCCAATCCGGATTTACCGCGCCGGCTGGCCGAAGGACTGCCTCTGGCCGATTTCGATAACGAAACCCTGTTCGGCGGCGGGGCGCATGGCTATACCGATTATCCCTCCTGGAGCGAGAACGGCCGCGCCGTATAGCGGCTGGCCGGCACTCCTGCCGTGGGCACCATTATCCAGGTGGAAGGCACCCCAGTCCGGCCAGTGTCTCCTCCACCGCCTGATCAAGCGGGGTATGGGGCTCGCAGCCCAGCAGCGCCGTCAGACGTCGGTTGTCCAGCCTGACCGGCCGGCGCCATAAATAGCGCATCTCCAGCAATTCCCGCAGGGTGGGCGCCAGTGGGGAAGCCAGCCGCACCAGCCCCCAGGGGAAGGTACGCAGCGCCGGTTGTCCTCCGTGGCGCGCCACAACGCGGCTTATGGCCGATGCCATTTGCATGCCGTCGGCATCCCAATGGCCGCCCATATGAAACGTGGCAAAGGGCGCGAGGGAGTTCCCGCGGTCCAGCAGCGCCGCTATGGTGTTCGCCATGTCCGGCAGAAAGCACCATTGATGGCCGACACCGCGGTCGCCGGGCTGGTTGATACGCTTCACGGCCCGTCCCGGTGCGATCAAGCCCTGCGAGAACCAGTTATTGGCAGCCCGCGGCCCGAAGAAGTCCCCTGCCCGTACCACTATCGCCCGGGCGCCCTGCCCGGTGGCCGCATACAAGCGCCGTTCCAGTTCGACGCGGATGCCGCCCTTGCGGGTCAGCGGGTGCTGCGGGGCATCTTCATCCAGCAGCGGAAAGGCATCCGGGCCATAGTTGTAAACCGTGCCCGGCAGCACGATGGTGGCGCGCTCAGCGATGGCGGCGGCAATGGTATTATCGATCATCGGCAGGACCAGTTCCCCCCAGCGGCGATAGCCGGGGGGATTAACGCCGTGCACAATGACGCCGCACCCTTGGGCCGCCCGCCGTACGTCATCGCTATTCATTGCATCGCCGCGCAGCCAGGTGATGCCGTCGTGCCCTGCCCCGGTATCCGGCGGCCGGCGATGCAGCGCCACAACCCGCCAACCGGTGTCGCGAAGCCTGCGGGCCGTTTCTCCGCCGATACCGCCGGTGGCGCCCAGCACCAGGACCTGTTTTCTCGAATTATCCGCTCTCGTCATTTTTCATCTCAGTCTATTGGCCGATGGAAAGAGTCTGCCGCCGCCGGTAGCAAAAGGAAATTGTTGATGATAGCGTATCGGCTATACATTTATGTATGGTGATGGGAGCGAAGAGGTATGTCTGACGCTATTGGATGGGAGCTTTACCGGACCTTTCTCGCCGTGCTGACCGAGGGGTCGCTTTCCGGCGCGGCGCGCGCCCTCGGCATTACCCAGCCTACGGCGGGTCGCCATATCTCGGCCCTGGAAGCATCGTTCCGCCAGCCGCTGTTCATTCGATCGCAGACGGGGCTGATACCCACGGAAGCCGCGCTGTCCCTGCGCAGATATGCGCAGGACATGCGGGATACCGCGGCGGCCCTAGCGCGCGCGGCCACCAGCCGGGGCCGGGAGGTGACGGGTACGGTGCGCGTCTCCGCCAGCGAAGTCATCGGAGTAGAAGTGCTGCCGCCGACGCTGGCGCGGCTGGGGCAATCGCATCCGCAGCTCAGGATTGAACTGGTGCCCACCAACCAGGTGCAGGACCTGCTGCAGCGTGAAGCCGATATCGCGGTGCGCATGACGCCGCCAAAGCAGGAGTCGCTTATCGCCCGGCGAGTGGGGGAGGTGGAACTGGGGTTGTACGCCCATGCCGGCTACCTGCGGCGGCGGGGCATACCGTCGGCGCCGGCGGATTTGATGGGGCATGCGCTGATAGGGTTTGACACGCAAACGCCCTTTTTGCGGGCCGCCAGCAAATCGCTGCCGGAGTGGACACGCGAAGGGTTTACCTATCGCACCGACAGCGATGTGGCGCAGCTGGCGCTGATCCGCGCCGGCTGCGGTATCGGCTGGTATCAGTCGGCGCTGGCCGGACGGTCCCCGCAGCTGGTGCGCGTGCTGCCCGCCCAGTGCCAGTTCAGGCTGGAAACCTGGGTTACCATGCATGAAAATTTGCGCAACAGCCCGCGCTGCAAAGCTGTTTTTGATGCGCTGGCGCTATGTCTTCAGCAGCATACGGCGGCGTAGAAAACAAGACCGGGGGCACCGCCGCCATGGACCTGGGCGCCGGTTTATTTGCCCAGCGTGGCAAACATGGCCACCACAGCTACGGCCATTACCGCCGTGCATATCCAGCCCAATACGCTGAGCCGGGAGGAGATGACAAATTTACCCATAATATCCTGACGCGCCGCCATCAGCATCATCACCACCATGATAGGCACGGAAATAACGCCATTGATTACCGCGCTCCAATACAGCGCCTTGATGGGATCAATGGGCATGAAACAGATTCCGATGCCAATCAGGGTCGACACGGCGATAATGGTGTAGAACTCTTTGGCATACTTGAATTTCAATTCCAGGCTGTTTGGCAATTTAAAGGCCCCGGCGGCGGCATACGCGCCCGAGCCGGCCAAGACCGGAATCGCTAGCATGCCGGTGCCAATGATGCCGGCGCTGAACAGCCAGAAGGCAAAATCACCGGCGACAGGGCGTAACGCGGTCGCCGCCTGCGCCGAGGTATGGATTTCAGTCACCCCGTGCATATGCAGCGTCACCGCGGTGGTTAAAATAATGGCGAATGCCACGACATTGGAAACCGCCATGCCGATGAAGGTATCGATTTTAATCCGGCGGAAATTGATTGTCGCCTGCTCGGGGGCATGTTTAATCGCCTCCGCCTCGTCATCGGCATGCTGCTCTTCCACCTCTTGCGAGGCCTGCCAGAAGAATAGATAGGGGCTGATGGTGGTACCGAAAATGGCGACTACTGTCGTAACATAGGCCGGCTTCCAGGATAAATGCGGCCAAAACGTATTAATTAAGACCTGTGTCCAGGGTATATGAATAATAAAAATGGTTGCCACGTAAGCAAGCAATGCCAGGGTTAGCCATTTCAATATTCGCACATAGCGTTTATAAGGAATAAAGATCTGCAGAAGTAATGATATTAAGCCAAACCCCACCACATACCAGCGGACGGGACCTTTTACCAATAAATTCAGTGCTCCCGCCATAGCGGCAATATCAGCGCCGATATTGATGGTATTGGCAATCAGCAGCAAACCCACGATGGCATAGAGCAGCCATTTGGGATAGTGTCTGCGAATATTGGTGGCGAGTCCATGACCGCTGACACGGCCTATTTTGGCGCTGATAATCTGGATACCCACCATTAGGGGATAAGTGAGCATCAGCGTCCATAGCATGCTGTAGCCAAATTGCGCGCCGGCCTGGGAATACGTCGCAATGCCGCTGGGGTCGTCATCGGCGGCGGCGCTAATCAAACCCGGCCCGAGTTTTTTCAACCAAGATTTCGACGGTTCGTTTTTATTATCTTCGGGTTTAACTTCCACCCCTTCCAAGCCCGTGGTATTTGACATATGACTCCAGAGCAGACCTAGGTATGTCCGCCCATTTACTATTGCTCTCTTTTTGAACTTCTGCCTGGAAGGCTTTGCCGCTAATAGCAAAAAATCCATTTTGACTTTAGTTCACGGCTAATGAATATGCCACTGACAGCCCGGCTCATTTTGATATCAATGTGGTCTGGAGAATCGTATAAAAAAGCTTATACAGCTCTGATGATTTTTTAATTTTTAAATCAATAGCAATCCTATAAAAGGCAATGACAATTAACCGATTCGGCGACAAATGAAACAGTCCCTTCGCAAGGAGGACGAAGGGTGGCATAAAGATTGTCCTACGAGGGACCCAATGATTTAAAACGAATTTTCCCAAGAGCAATGACCAATAATTTTTTAGGGACTGACATAAAAAAATATGACGTTTATCTCAAAATCACTGTTTAAGGAATAAAGGATATTTTAGATCACCAGGACAATTATTAAGCGCAATGTTCAATTTTGCTGGCCTATACTCCTGACCATAGCGGCGGAAAGCTCGACGGATTTGTCACAGGCATTGCCCCAACTATCCCAGCCCGGTACCCGGTTTCGGGCAAAGAGTTCGATACGCGGGACGTCGCCCACCAGTTCCACCAGTAAGCGACGAAACAAATCGGGCTTGGCGCTGTGTTCGCCGCGCGGCGCCGTCTGGTGCTGGCAGATGCCGGCGCTTGCCCGCACGGGCAATCTGCCCCGCACGGCAAACATGCAGTCTTCGGAATTAGCGCGCGTCAAATGGCCCATGCCGATAGCGGAATTCCCTTTGCACGGGTTTGTTTTATGCCAGGTGAAGCCTTTCATCGTCATAAAGCGGAACCCCCAGGCCTCCACAACCTTCAATGCCTCAAGGGGCATAGAGGGTACGTGCCACATCGCCAACAGACAGGATGCGGGATCGGCTAAATCCCAGACCGGCAACCGGCAGATATCGGTAACGGTCATGACGGGATACTTGAATTGAACGCCCCGCTCGCCGTCCTTGGATTTATCGCGATATTGCCAGGGCGGGTCGGCGTAAATAAGCTTAAATTTCACGCCGCACCCCAGCTTTATAAAATAAGAAAAAACCGCTCATGAGCTCAATCCTGACATTCGATGAAGGAAATTGCATAAGCCAGGGAGGGGAAGAGAAAAACATGAGCGATGGTAACGATCGAAAAATTTTTCTTTTCCGCCAATGGCCTTCAAACCTTAGGAAGGCGGTCAATATATGTCAAATAAACAACCGGGCCAATGCCTTCACTGCAGAAAAATTAATCATTGCTAAAGAGGCTTGCCCGGCAGCAGCTATTCCTTGGCGATATGCACGCGCAGCCCCTCCTCTCCCGGCGCGAGATCGGGGCGCAGCGTCAGTGCCGGAATATCGTAGGCACCCGTATTCTGCGGACGGAAGGGGATAGGCGCAGCGGTCCACAGCGTATCAAGACGTTGCCCCAAGGCGTCGCGGATATGGCCATATCGTTCTTCATCGGTGCGGCCGGTACGGTAGATAACGAATGGCGGCACGACATCGAAACCGGGGTAATACAATATCCCATGCTGAATAGGGAATAAGATATCCTCAATGGGGCCGTTAATGCCGCGGGGGCCGTAATGGGACTCCCACCCGCCGGTGGTGACCAGCAGCATCGCCCGCTTTCCCGCCATCGCACCTTCGCCGTAGCGATCGCCCCAATGGTTGTCGGAGTGTTCACCCACCCCGTAAGCGAAGCCATAGGCATAAACGCGCTCCACCCAACCCTTGAGAATGGCCGGCATGGAGAACCACCACAGGGGGAACTGCAGGATAACCGCATCCGCCCACCTGAGTTTTTCCTGCTCAAGGGCGATATCATGGCGCTGGGTGCCCGTTTCATAAGCCTCTTTGGACGCCAGGGAGGCGTCAAAGCGCGCATCGGCCGGCCACGCCGTACTGTCTTGCGCGTCGAGGGAGGCCTTCCATTTCATGGCGTACAGGTCCGATACCTGTACATGATGGCCGGCATCCTCAAGATGCCTGACCGAAAAATCCTTCAGGGAACCATTTAAGGACCGGGGTTCCGGATGGGCATAGACAATCAGGACATTCATGACTGAACCTCTGTAGTTGAAATAAGGTGTAGTTGGAATAAGGGCAGCATAGGAGCTTGTCAGGTATAGTGGAAATGAATTTCCAATATTACAGGTATTAACAATATGAATAGCCTGCGCCGCCTTGACCTTAATCTGCTGATCACGCTGGACGTACTGCTGGCGGAACACAACGTCACCCGTGCGGCGGAGCGCCTGAATTTTTCCCAACCGTCGGTAAGCGTACATCTGGCCAAACTCAGAGAAATTTTCGGCGATCCGCTGTTGTTGCCCGGACCACGGGGGATGCGGCCCACCGCCAGGGCCGATGCTCTGCGCGAGCCTTTGCGGCAGGCGCTGGAGGCTCTTGAATCCGCGGTATCCCCCGCCAGCCCCTTTGATCCCGCCGCGTCCCAACATACCTGGCGCGTCGCCGCGTCCGATTACGGCGAATCCACTATTCTGCTGCCGGCGCTGGCGGGATTGCGCAGCGCAGCGCCCAGCGCCCGGCTGGCCTTTATTGAATCGGTTCCGTCCGGCCTTGCCAGACAGGCGGAACAGGGTGAAATCGATCTGGCCCTTCATACCAGCGAAGGGGCGCCTTCCGGCCTGCATCGCCGGGCGCTGTTTACCGAGCGCTATGTCCTGGCCGGCCGGGCCGGTCATCCCCGCTTGAAAAAACCGCCGACCCTGGCGCAGTTCTGCGAGCTCGATCATGTGATGGTGTCGCCGGACGGCGGCGGGTTTTACGGCGTAACGGATACCGCCCTCGCCCAATTGGGCCTGACGCGCCGGGTGGTGCTTTCCGTTCCCCATTTCCTGTTGCTCAGATCGGTGCTGGCCGCCACCGACCTGGTGGCGATAATGCCCTTGCGACTGATGGACGGCCTGCCGGCGCTGCAGGTCGTCGAACCGCCCGTTGCCGTGCCGGGCTTCGAAATGTCCATGCTCTGGCATGAACGGGTTCATCGCGATCCCGCCCATCAATGGCTGCGGGACTATATCGCGGCTTCCTGTGATTCCCCGATGGCGGGATAGCGTCAGCGTAGTGTATTAAAAAAACGCCGTATGTCAGCCGCCAGCTCTTGCGGGCGTTCCAACGCGGCAAAATGGCCGCCGTGAGGCATGCTGCTCCAGCGCTGCAGATTGTAGCCCCTGCGCACCCAGCTTTGCGGCGGCATTGGGAGCTCTTTGGGAAAATGCGCCACCGCCAGCGGCGGACTGATGCGTTCACCGGCAGATAACAGCAGAGGATTCCGGCGCCCCTCGACATACATACGGAAGGAGGAGCCGATGGTGCGGGTAAACCAGTAAAGGGAAATATTGGTTAACAGAACATCCAGCGATATGGCCTTTTCCAGATCTCCGTCACAGTCGCTCCAGGCCCGGAATTTTTCCGCGATCCATGCGGCAAGCCCCGCCGGCGAATCGTTAAGAGCAAACGCCAGGCTTTGCGGACGCGTACCCTGCACATGCCCGTAAGCCCCTTGCTCATTGGCCCATGCGGCGCTTTGGCCTGCAAAATCCTGTTCTTCCTCGGTTAGCGGCTGTTTGTCATCTATATAAGGGCGATACGAGCCCGGAATAAAATTCAGATGCAGGCCAATCACTCTGGCCGGATAAAGCCTTGCCAGCCAGCTTGATACTCCCGCCCCCAAATCGCCGCCCTGCAGGGCGAACCTGCCGTAACCCAGCTTCCCCATCAAGGCGGCCCATAGGTGCGCGGTTTGGCCGGCGCCCACGCCGGGTACCGTCGGCGCGGACGAGAAACCATAACCGGGCAATGAAGGCACTATAACATCGAAAGCATCGGATTCACTGCCGCCGAAACGGGCCGGATCCGTCAGGTAGGGGATAATATCAAGCATCTCCACAAAGGAACCGGGCCAGCCGTGAGTCAGGATCAGCGGCATGGGAGAAGGCCCTTTGCCGCGCTGATGGATAAAATGGATCCGCTGACCGTCAACCCCGGCGATAAAATGGGGAAAAGCATTAAGCCGGGCTTCCTGCGCCCGCCAGTCAAACCTGTCCCGCCAGTAGTCAACAAGATGCCGCATAAAATTTAACGAGGTTCCCTCACGCCAGCTGTCGTCGTCTATGGACTCAATCCAGCGGGTGGCTGCCAGGCGTAATTTCAAATCGTTTAACTCGGATTGCGCAATCCGTAACGTAAAAGGTTGTATGGCCATAGTGAGAGAGCACCCGACGCTTATTGGATAAACCCAGTATAGGGGGACGTGGATCGTTCATGAAGGAACCAAACGGAAAATTAACGTAACTCATTAAGTTAAGGGGAAAGTAAATTTTTGCGAAGACGATTCCAAGCACATGTTTTCAATTTGCATTGTTTGCAGCGATTATCTAATCTTCGTCACATAAAAATAAGTCTGCATGTCTTCATTTTTGGGCCTACCCTGGCCCATTTTTTTGTCAATTAAAGGTAGAGGTTAAGGAACCATTTAATCTGGACCATAGCGCTGCGATACCATTCGGGCATCCTTTGCCGGCAGCCGCTGTCAATGGCTAGAGTTCAATGTGTTCATGACGCAGTATCATCGCCAGGGCCAATCCCTGTGCCGGGTCGTAGCTATCAGGCAGGAAGCGGATATGGGTATGGCCATAGGCAAAAGGGAGAGTACGATGCCGCGCCACGGTTAATACCCGTTCGGTAAAGAGCGGCGACACGTTGTAGACGCAATCGATAAGCAAGGTCTTGGGGTTCACCAGATGAATGATCTGGCTAAGGGCATTGCCCAGCAACTCTCCTGCCCGGGCGATCGCTTTATCCACCAGCGCCGGAGCCTGCGTTCGATCGGCCCACCGTAAGCCCGGCTGTAGCTGGCCCAGCTGCGCGTTGATGGCGGATAATCCAATGAGCGATTCCAGGCAACCCCTCTGCCCGCAGGTACAAACAGGGCCATCGGATGCCACGTTAAGATGGCCCACTTCACCGGCGGTCCAACTGCCGCCGTAATAAACGCCGTGCCGGGTAATCAACGTGCCGCCGATACCTTCGGCAATCCGCAGGTAAAAAGCGGGTTCATCGGCGGGAGCGGTGGTTCCATGCTGGCGCGAGACCAGCGCCGCCGCCTTGACGATATTCATTACCCCCACCGGCAAAGGCACGCTGCGGCGTAGCGCCGCCAAGATGTCCACCTGCTGCCAGCCCAGATGGGATGAGACATGCATATAGCCGTTCTGCGGATCGATAATACCGGGAAAGCCGACGCCGATACCGATAAGCTCAGGATAACGACGGTGCATCCAAGCGCAGAGGCGGGCAATTTCCCCTACCACGCTGTCGGCGTCGGCGGTATCAATAACCAATGTCTTTTGTTCCAGCAGCTCGGAAAAATAATCATATACCGCCCAGTGCAGATGCTGACGCTCCACCATAATCCCGGCGGATTTCATTTTCTCCGGCCTAAGGGCGATATGAATTTTGGGGCGGCCGCTGGAGCTGGACTGGGCAACGCCGATTTCAGCAACCAAACCCGCGGCGATAAAATCGTCGATGATAAGGGAAATGGTATTTTTACTTAATGAAAGCGCGCGGGCAATATCAAGACGTGAACTGATCCGCTGTTGGCGTAAATAAGACAGCACATGCATTTCATTATATTGACGCAGCAGCGCGGGGCCCTTTCCTGGCTCTTTCATTGTTGGTTTAACCTGGCAATCGGCGGGAAATAAGCCGGCATTATGGCATAACCCGGTCAGGGTAAACACTATTGCTCCCGCCAAACGCACTCGCCCTGTGCATAGGTGGACAACACCTTCAACTCCCCTGTACCGTTTTCGCCAAGCAGCGCCGCATCCAGCGGGGAGCCCACCGCCAAGCCCCCCTTCGCCGGTAAATCAAGCATGGCCGCGGGACGTACCGATGCCATATCCCACGCCTCATGCCGGCTGGCCATACCCGCTGTTATCAGGGCATTGACACCGTACAGCAGCGAACGCGCCGACCCCGCCAGCAAGCCGGGATTATCGGCCAGCGACAGACGGCCCTGCTCGCTCAGGACCACATCGCCGCCAATGTGCAATTGATAGCGTCCGGGAGGCATCCCGGCCAGGCTGGTGGTATCGCTCACCAAAAAGGCCCGCTGTCGCTTCACACGCATAAATACTTTCAGCACCGACATTGGCAAATGCTCGCCGTCGCCAATCATGGCGCACCATAATTTATCCTGCGCCAACTGTTCCCAAATATAATTGGGATGTCTGGGCAGCAACAGGTGCGCCCCATTGCCAAGATGGGTTGACATCGATGCGCCCGCCTCCACCGCCACGGCAATTTGGGCGGCATCAGCGCCGGTATGGCCGAGGGAGACCGTCACGCCCTCCTGCACGCAGTTCCGGATAAACGCCGCGCTACCGGGCCACTCCGGCGCCAGAGTCAGCAGTCGGATATCTCCCCTCGCAGCCTTCTGCCAGCGCTGAAACAAGGACCAATCCGGCGCCTTGACCAAAGTCCGGTCATGGGCGCCGCGCGGCCCGTCTTCGGCGGAGATAAACGGGCCCTCCAGATGTATGCCGGCCACGCCGTAACCGACCGCGGCAAACCGGCGGCGGGCGTTGGCTATCCCCCGGACCATCTGCTCGGTGTCATCATCGTTATTGGTGATAACCGTGGGCAGAAATGTTGTTACGCCCTCCTGCCATAGACGCCGGGTCACCGCCAACACCGATTCCTCGTTGATAGGGTAATGATTGAAATCCACCCCCGCGAAGCCGTTTATCTGCAAATCCACCAACCCCGGCGCAATAATCGGCAGCGCGTCATCCTGAGGCAGCGGCCTGATTTGGCAGATCACGCCGTGCTCCGCATGGATCTCCACCGCGGCTAAATCCCGATAATCTCTGCCCCGCAGGCAAACCTTATCCATGGAGATTTTCCCCAAAGGCATCCCGGTCGGTAAACAGCCGGCAGTGGGCATGGGTACGCAGGATGGTGGCCGGACAGCCGGTGGAAACCGGCTCTCGCAGCATGGCCGTTATCGCCGCCCGCTTTTGTGCTCCCGGCACCATGCAAAACAGCCGCCCGGCGGCCATCAAGGTAGGAACGGTCAGGGTCACCGCATGGGTGGGCACCGCGTCCAGGGTGGCGAAGCAGCCGTCGTTCACCTGCTGCTGGCGGCACACCGGATCCAGCTCCACCGTTTTCATCACGGCAGGATCCCGGAAGTCCGCCACCGGCGGATCGTTAAAGGCCAGGTGTCCGTTCTCCCCGATGCCCAGGCAGACCATATCAATGGGCGCCTGCCGGATCAGATCGGCGTAATGGCGGCAGATCCGGTCCGCATCCTCCCAGGCCGGGATCAGGTGTACGGTGCCCGGATGGACAACCTCGAACAAATGGCTATTGAGGTAGTGGCTAAAACGCTGCTCCGAATCCGGCGGCAGGCCGATATATTCATCCATATGAAACGCCGTCACCCGCGACCAGTCAATGCCCTCGGCTGTCCCCAGGGCCGCCAGGAATTCATTCTGCGACGGCGCGGCGGCGAAAATAATCCGCACGTTCTCCTGCCTGGCCAGGCATTGGCGCAAAGCGTCGGCCGCAGCCGCGCCGGCCGAGTTACCCAAGGCTATGCGGTCGGCAAATACCTCGACGGCAAGCTGTTCATACCGGCCGGTCAACACTGGCAATGACATATAAAACTCCTTTAGCTGAATCTGTTTATGACTTGCGCAGGGCAACGGCAGGACGGCCGGCGGATAACGCCGCCTGATCCTGATTCAGCGCGGCCAGCAGAGTATCCACCTGCGGGCTGACCGGGCTTCGCCGGCACAGGCCGGCCAGCGCATAGACGATTAACGATGAGAGTACGGGAATGGCAACGACTTCCGTCGTGCTCATGCCCGGAATCGCAAATTTCACCACGAAGAACGCTACGATCCCCACGGCCCAGGATCCGATGGCTGCAAGGGGGCCGCATTTTCTGAACCAGGGCAGCAGGCCCAACAGCATAGGAATGGAGATAGGTCCCACCAGCCCGCCGAACCAGATAATCAACAGGGTCAGCACGCCGCCGAACCGGCCGGCGTTAACCGCAATCAGCAGCGTGGTGACGATAAAGGCCACCACCGTCACCCGGGCCACCACCAGCGAGGACTGGCCGTTGCCAAAGCGCCGGGGAAACAGCACCGGCAGGATATCCCGCGTGACCACGGCGGTAATGGCATTGGAGTCGGAGGAAGTCATGGACAGGGTATGGGCAAACATGGCCACCAGCACCAGGCCAATCAGGCCGTTGGGCAATAAGTGCATCGCCATGACCGAATAAGACTGGGACGGATCGGCGATGCCGGGGAACAACACCGGCGCGGCCCACATGGGATAAAACAGCACCAGCGGCCACACCAGGTACAACACCGCCGACAGCAGCGCGGCTTTATGGGCATCCCTGCCGCGCGGTGAAGCGATAAAGCGCTGCGCCAGGTTCCAGGTACCGCCGTTATAGCTGAGGGTGTAAATCACGAAATAGGCCAGCATAAAGCCCAGCGTATAAGGCTCGCGAATGATCTGCGTGTGGGCTGGAGGCAGCCGGTCCCACACGGTGAGCAATCCGTGCAGGCCCCCCAGATGGGCGGCAACCGCGGCCACCATCACAATGGCCGCGATAAATTGCACCACAAACTGGCCGAAGTCGTTACAGGCATCCGCCCACAGACCGCCCATCACGGTGTAAAACAGGCACAATATACCGGAGATAGCGATGCCGTAAACGGTATCCAGTCCGGTGAAAACGTTGATGATAATGGCGATGGCCGCCCACTTGGCCCCGACATCGAAGGTCTTCAGCAATACGCCGCTCCAGGCCAGCAATTGCTGGGTCGGGACGTTATAGCGAGTGGCGAGATACTCCATCGGCGATTCGATATGCATATGGATACGCAGCCGCGCCCAGCGCGGCGCAAAGATAAACGAGCCGAGAAATACCGCGATGGAGATGGGCAGCGCCCACCAGAAATAGATCGTGATGCCGTAACTGTAGGCAACGCCGGCATAGGCCACGAACACCGCGGCGCTGTAGCCCGACATATGATGTGAAATGCCCGACAGCCACCATGGCATTTTACCGCCGGCGGCAAAAAAATCCTTGGTGCTGCCCACCTTACGCATCGCCCACAGGGTAATGATCACAATCATCAGGGCATACAACGCCATGACCACATAGTCTATCCCGTTCATTTTACGCTCCGGTAGTTAATCGCGATTCTCGCCGCCCCATGGGGGACGGGCAGTTTGTCTGCGCCTGGTATTCACATACATCCTAAGTTAGGACCAATTGGTTCTGACTTAACTGTATGACCATACATAGAGTAATTATTTAGTCCTATATAAGGATTAATTAAAGCTAACACAGCGCCATTGCCATGTACGAGAGTTATATCACAGTTAATCGGCAACACAGCGGACGGGCCATAGGGCTTTTTTATGACCCGGTTTGGCGGGGTATCATCAGCAATCGGCAATGTTTACAGGGATCGCCGTACCGTCTCATCCATCCCGGTGAACGTCATTTATCGCTTATCGAAGCGCAGCGTATTTTCTCTCTGGTAGTGAAAACCGCAGCCAGGGTTTATTTTACGCCAGTGAATTCACAAGGCTATCGAGCTCATGATTATCCATTCCGGTAGCGCGTTCAATCGCATCGCGGTCCAGGCCCATAGCCAGCAAATTACGGGCGATCTCTCTCGCTTGCTGGCTGCGTCCCTCATTTATTCCTCGGTTCAGCCCTTCTCGCAATCCTTTTGCAGACCTTCTTGTAGTCCCTCTTTCAGTCCTTCTTGCAGACCAATCTTGCGTCCCATCTGTTTTAGTTGTTCTGCGACAGTCATCATATCTTCCCTGTAACGTGGTGTATTTTCGATAAGAATACGTAAAAAGCCTCCCAGTCAAGGAGATCGGCCTCCTGCGTCAAATAGCGTATCAGACACTCCGCCTGCGCTTTACTGAGCTGCGCCAGATCCATCAGCAAGGCAATATCCAGCAGCCGGATATTGATATCCCTGTCCCGGATATGCTTTTGCACATACTCCAGCAAGGCGACTTTCTTATGGGTTTTGATTTCGTCGTCAGGAATTACCGTAACATCCACCAGGGGAAATGCCTGAACATACAGCGCTTGCGCCAATGCCGGATTGTGGAAACAGTCCAGCCAACGCAGGCTGTAAGGATAAGGACTCTGTCTTCCGTGATAAAACAGCAGGGGTATGACCAGCGGCAGTTTTTTGTGGCCCTGCTCAAGATGGCGGTGCATGGCGGCTATGCTGTAGCGCAAAAGACGAAACGCCATCATCTCGTCCACGCTGGACTGGTGCTCTATGAGGCAGTAGACATACCCCTCTCCTTCGGAGCTGTCCAAAGAGTAAAGCATGTCTGAGTACTGAGTACGCATGTCGTCCTCGACAAAGGAGCCGGAGGTGACCGCCAGCGTGCCGAGATCGCACATTTCCCGCAGCGCCGGCGGCAGGTGTATTTGCAGAAAATCCTCCACAACGCTGACATCGCTGAAGAATTTTCTGAATAACGCATCATGAGGGGCAGGAATAGTTTTCATTGGCGCACTGTAACGGCGTCAATGAAAACGAAATATAAACGCTATACCGCGCGAGCAGGGGAGATAATCTATTTTCGGCGGGTTTCACATTTTAATGCAACACGGCCATGTGTTTCTGCGATGGAGCCGCCGGTGACCCGCAAAGGACATTATCTCCCCCCATCCACGCTCAACACCTGGCCGGTCACCCAGTTTGCCCAAGGAGAGGCGAAAAACAGCACCGCATGCGCAATGTCCTCCGGTGCGCCGAGCCGCTTTAGGGCAATGCAATCAATGAGCTGCGCCTGGCCCTCTTTACCCATGGCCTGCCACTGTTTCTCAGTGGAGGGATTACTGCGGATAAAACCCGGGGCAACATTGTTAACGGTGATATTCCACGGACCCAGCTCATGGGCCAACTGACGCGTCAGTCCAATCTGCCCCGCTTTGGCGCCGGCATAGGCCTGGATGCCGGTAAGGCTGACATCCAGCCCGGCACGGCTGGAGATATTGACGATACGGCCGAATTTTTGCTGCTTCATGGCGGGCGCGGCGGCCTGTGACATCAGAAAGGCGCCGGTGAGGTTGACGTCCACTATCGCCTGCCATTGCGCCAGCGTAACCTGCTCAATGGGCAGGCCGGTTTGTCCCGCCACGCCGCCGGCATTATTCACCAGGGTATCCACGGGGCCGTGTTTTTCAATCAGTTCGTCAAACAGCGCCGTAACGCTTTGGCTATCAGCTACATTCAGGGTAAAGGCATGGCAGGAGGGGCCGCACAGCCGGGCGGTCTCTTCAACCCCGCCGGACTGGATGTCACAGGCGAAAACCGTCGCGCGCCGGCTGGTGAATGCCTGGCATATGGCACGGCCGAAACCTTGCGCCGCGCCGGTGACCACCACGCGGCGAGCGGAAAAATCAAAGGTATCAGGCATCGCGTTTTTCTCCCAGCAGTGCAAGCGTGGCCTGCGTTTGCGGCAATTCACCTTTTTCTATGCGATGGATCAGTTCCACCAGCCGGGCGGTTAACGGCATCTCAATGCCGCACCCGGCGCCGATGGGGATAACCGGCGCGATTTGCGCATCGACTTCCGTTTGCCGTTTCCGTACCGCCAGGTCGCGCCAGATGCCGGAATGGGATTTTGCCGAGCGGCGGTTATGGGCCACCATGTCGTTAAAGGATCGGGCGGTTGTTTCAGGGGTTGCATCAGGCAAAAAAGCCAACGGGTCAAAACCGTCGAAGGGCAGCAGGACTATGCCTTTGGCGGCGGCCACGGCGCCAATTTCCCTGGCGAGCGCGGTGAGTACCGGCCGGTATTCCTCCATGGCCAGCACATCGGCAATACTGTCGTCGGTAAGCGCGGTGGCAAACAGCAGCGCGCCGTAGATTATTTTCGACCAGAGATAGCCCCAGATATTCGCGGTGAGGACGGCATTGGGTTCGAATTTTTGCAGCAGCCGGAATAACGTTTCCGTGCGCGGCAACGTCACCCCATCCAGTTCCCCGATCACCACCGCCCCGCGGCCGCCAAGGTGAATCACCCCGGGCTCAAGAAAATCCGCGCCAAAATTGAGAAAGGCGCCGACGGTGCGCTGTTTGCCGATAAATTCGGCTATCACCGTCTCATTAAGACCGTTTTGCAAAGAAACGACATAACCTTGGGGCGTTAATAACGGCGCGATGGTTTCCATGGCGCCGCGGGTATGATGGGATTTTACCGCCAGCAAAACGGCGCCCAGCTTGCCGGGAAATTGCTGCGCCATCTCTTCGGGCAGAAAGGCCGGGGCGCGAACGCATCTATCCCCCAATGGTCCTGTAATGCGCAGCCCGTCGCGATTAATCGCCGCCACATGCTCAGCCACGCTGTCGACAAAAATCACTTTTTCGCCGGCATCGGCAAAGGCGGCGCCTATTGCGCCGCCGATGGCGCCGGCGCCCCAAATCACCCAGGGCGCCTGTTGATGTTCATTTATTGAAAGCGTAGAGAGCGGTGCCGACATACTGGAGACCTCCTGGCATAAAAGGGCTGTTTGAGCTTGTTTATAGTGATTCGATAATCTGGCGCAGCTCATCAATGGCGGTTTGCCAGATAGCCAGCATCTCATGGTCCGGCCGCTGGTAATAACCACCGTAGTTGCCGTCCCCCAGATAACTGCGGGCCTGGGTCGGATTCATCTTGCGCAATTGAGCCAGGTTCACCATGGGCTTTTGGCTATCCGGCTGCGCCACGCCGGCCAGCCGCGTCCAGGGGAAATTTTCCATCCATGAGGCATGAGACGCCACGGGATCGATGGCGGTGACTTTGGCCCATGCCAAAGGAGCGTTCCACCAGTTATGCAGTTGTACCGTCACCTCCGGATTATGCACCATCCATTCGCTGATGATGTTCTGCGCCGGAGAATTGCCCCCGTGGCCGTTTACCAGCAGGATGCGCCGGAACCCCTGGCGTTTGAGGCTGTTGAGAATGTCGTAGAGCAGAGCGGTATAGGTACGCATGCTCAGGCTGATGGTGCCCGGATAATCGCTGAACGCCGGCGTCATGCCAAAGGGCAGAACGGGAAAAACGGGTATACCGTAGGCTTCGGCGGCATCCGTCGAGATCTTTTCCGCCAGGATGGAATCCACCGACAGGCTAAGAAAGGCATGCTGTTCAGTGCTGCCTAACGGTACGATGGCGCGATCGTCTGTGGACAGGTAGTTTTCCACCTGCTGCCAATTCATGTCACTAATTTCCATTGAATTCCTTACTATCAAGTGCATTGCCGAAATCACGTTGCAAGAGCGGCAGGACCACCCGCTGTATATCCCCCGTATCGGGAACGTGGCGATATTCAAAGGCCTGCTGGCCCGGCTTAAGCCCGGCGGCGAGCTCCTCGGCGCCGGTGGCGTAGACTACCGTATCCGCCTGCGGCAACTGTGCCGCAAGGGAAGGATCGTCACGCTGGATCACGGTAATATGGTCAACATGGGGCGCAAACCGCTTAACCCCCTCGCTCATCAAGGCGGTGAACTCGGGAAAAATCGACACCACCAGCACGCGGGTCAGCGGATCCAGGGACGCCAGGGCGCGGCGCGTATTCTCCGAGGGGATAAGATTGATATTCATCACCCGCGCACCCGGCAACAGCTGGCTGACTTCGCGACGGCGATGGGCAAACGTCAGCAGCAAATCCGCCGCCGCCGCCCGCCGCCGCAAGAGTTCGTCGCTCTTGAGGTCGGTGACCGTCGTGGCTTCGACTAATGCCCTGTTTCCCAGCGTTTCGGCAACGCTCGCAGCATAGTCACGGGCGGACGCAATGAAATTCCCCACCAGAAAAACGCGTTTTTGACTGAAATTCCGCTGCCGGTCGTTGAACCGGCCGATGACCAATTGCCCCAGTTCCTGGACGGTATGACCCATACCGATACCGCACTCAAGCAGGTCGTCTATCCGCTGATACAGCAGGCCGCTGTCCGGCATACCCGAGGGAAGCGACTGTTTGGCGTCGGCGATAAATGTGCCGGAGCCGGGCTTACTGAATACCAGCTCCGCCTCTTTCAATTCACTGTAAACCTGCGCGACCGTCATGGGCGCCACTCCGGCCATTCCCGCCATAGCCCGGACGGAAGGCAGTTTCTCGCCCGCTTTCAGCGCGCCGAAAGTGATTGCATATTCAATCAGCCCGCGCAGCTGTACCCCGAGGGGAAGCGGTGAACTGCGATCCAAATGAAAATCCATAATGAGCCTTCAGGTGTAATAGCGCACTAATACAGTAATATTGATTTTTACTGAAATGCAAGCCGGATTTGCCTATAGGAGAGTTAAAGAACTGTTTTAGCTAACTATAGGAAAATAATATCTCGCTTTTTTAAGACAGATTATTGACATTGTGTGACAGATGACTCAAATATTGTACCAGTACACTAGAACAGATCGGCAACAGCACCATCATTCCGCAGCCTGATGCTGCGTAACGATCACATTTTTCGACGATCAAAGGGGCGTGGCAATGACGGCATTATCTAAAATAACCCTGATAGCATTACTGACGGCAAGCGCTCTGGGCCTCTCGGCCGCCCAGGCCGCCGACGCCGTACAACGCGGCGGGACGCTGGTTTACGGGCGCTATGCCGACAGCACGTTTCTAGAGCCGGTGTTTAACGACAGCAATAACGACATCTGGATTCTTTCGAATCTGTACGACACGTTGCTTGAGCCTACCCGCGACGGCAAAGGCGTCGAGCCTGGCCTGGCCACCGCCTGGCAAGTGGCCGGCGACGGCAAGAGCGTGACCCTGACGCTGCGCCCCGGCACCCGTTTTTCAGACGGCTCGCCGATTACCGCCCAAGACGTGAAGTGGTCCCTTGAACGCGCCAGCAAACCCGGTAACGGAATTTGGCAGTTTATGGTCAGCGCAATCGATAGCGTCACCATCAAGGATCCGCAGACCGTGGTCATCAACCTGTCCCATCCCGACCCGGCCATTCTCACCGCACTGACGGTCTTCAATACCTCCATCATGCCGGAGAAAGCCTTCGAGGCCGCGCCGGGCAATACCGATCGCGAAAAAGCCACCGCCTTCGCCGAGCATCCGGTGGGTTCCGGACCCTTTGTGTTGAAAGCCTGGCAGCATAACTCCACCATGACGCTTACGCGTAATCCCTATTATTGGCGCAAGGGCGAGGATGGCAAAGCGCTGCCTTATCTCGACAACATCACCTTTGAAATCGTGCCTGACGATGCGACCCGTATCCTGAAGCTGCAGTCCGGCGAACTGGACGGCGCCGAATTCATTCCCTACTCCCGGGTCAATGAATTAAAGGGCCAGCCGTCGCTGAACATGGTGCTGTATCCTTCCACCCGCGTGGAATACGCCAGTATGAACGTGCGGCCGCAAATCGACGGCAAACCCAACCCGCTGGCGCAGCCCAAGGTACGCCAGGCGCTGAACTACGCCACCGACAAAGAGGGCGTGATCCAGCTGGTAACCTACGGCATCGGGAAGCCGATGACCTCCTTTATGTCCACCTCCACCCCCCTGAATTCCGGCACGGCCCCCTTGTATCCGGTGGACGTGGCGAAAGCCAAGACCCTGATGAAGGAAGCGGGCTATCCGTCAGGCTTTAGCACCAGCCTGATGATCCTGGCCGGCAACGAAGACGACATCAGCATCGCCACCGCCCTGCAGCAAATGTGGTCGCAGATTGGCGTTACCGTCACCATCAGCCAGGTGGATAACGCCACCCGTACCGAGCGTTACCGTAAAGGGGATTTCAACATGCGCCTGTCCCCCTGGACCGACGATATTGCCGATCCCAATGAAATCGCCTCCTACTTCGCCTATTCAAAGAATATCGATGCGCTGCACTCCGGCTGGAAAAATGACCAGGTAGACCAGCTGTTTGAAGCCTCGCAAAAGGAGATGGACCCGGTTAAACGGGCGGCGGATTACAAGCAGATCCAGGATATCTACAACAGCACCGGTCCGACGGTTCCGCTGTATGAAAGCTCCTATCCGGTGGCGCTGAAAAAGAGCGTGCATGATTTTGTGCAGATCCCCCTGGGGAACAATATCTTCACCGCCACCTGGCTGAGTAAGAAATAACCTTTGGCATCGTCCATCGCAGATAGCGCAGCCAACGCGGCTGCAACGCGAAAGATTACTGGTATGCCCAGCAAGGCGGCAAGGCCGCCTCAGACTACTGACAAACGTACTCGGAGCTAATAAGGCGGGACAGGCTGCCAGAAGAGTAAACCGTCCGCGCCATGGACCAAAACGCCTGGAGCGATTTGGAACAACGCCGCTTGGCGTTGGCCCGTAAGGGCGGCTCTCAGGGAAGAGAGCCGTAATCGCGCGGATCGAGCCTACAGGGACGTATTTTCGGCGTGTTTACGATCTGGCAGCCTGTTCCGACCGGGCGCTTTGTCAACACGCTCAGGCGGAAAAGCCGCCTGCTTTGTACCTAGTCACTGGAGGGCCGGGTGCCTGAACTGACCTATATTCTGAAACGCATTCTGCTGATTATCCCGACGCTGCTGGTTATTCTGGTGGTGACGTTTGCCATCGTCCGCCTGCTGCCGGGGGACCCGGCCAGCGCTATGATAGGGGATCGCAGCACCAATGCCGATGTGGCGCGCATCAATAGCGAACTGGGCCTCGACAAGCCTTTGCCGGTGCAGTTTTTCCTGTTTGTCCGCCAGGTGGCAACGGGGAATCTGGGTAACTCGTTCGCCTTGCATGCGCCGGTCACCACCGTGCTTGTCGATCGTCTGCCGGTGACGCTGTTGCTCACCGCCATGGCGGGATTTTTTGCCCTGGTCATGGCCATCCCGCTGGCTTTTTACTCCGCCCTGCGGCGCAACAGCGCGGGTGACATGGCCATCCGCGGCTCCTTCCAGGTCACGCTTTCCATGCCGCCTTTCTATATCGGCCTGGTCTTGTTGACCCTCTTTTCAGCCCACCTGCATTTGTTTCCGGTGGGCGGCTATGGCGATACGTTCATTGACAAAGTGTGGCACCTTTTTCTGCCGTCCATGACCCTGGCCCTGAGTCTCACCGCAGTACTGATGAACAGCCTGCGGGCATCCATCATCGCCGTACTGGATGCGGAATATGTCACCTTTGCCCGGGCCAAGGGGCTGAGCAACCGCGTTGTCCTGCTACGCCATGTTTTGCGCAACTCGCTTATTCCCATGCTTTCCCTGTTTGCCCTTAACATCGGCACCATTATCGGCAGCGCGGTGATTACCGAAACCGTTTTTGCCGTACCGGGTATCTGCCGGCTGATGGTGGACAGCATCTTCAGCCGTGACTACCCCATGGTTCAGGGACTGGTTATTGTCCTGGCGGTGCTGGTTTCGCTGATCTTTTTAGCCACCGATATCGTTCAGGTGATGCTCGACCCCAGGAGGGCAAGATGACAACCCTGCCGCTGCGGCGCTCTTTGACCCGTTCATGGCGTAACCACCTGCCCTGGCCTTCCCTGCTCAGCCTGTTGATTTTGGCCTTCGGTCTGGCGGCCTCGTTTTTCCCCGGTTGGATAGCGCCGTTTGATCCGCTGCAGTTCGACTATCGGGCCATCCTCAAAGGCCCTTCCGCCCAGCATTTGTTCGGTACCGATAATTTCGGCCGTGATGTGTTTAGCCGGGTGATTTATGCCTGGCGCATCGATCTGGAGATAGCCCTGTTCACCACGCTGTTTCCCATGATATTCGGTACCCTAATGGGACTTCTGGTGGGCTTTTACGGCGGTATCGTGGAAACCCTGTTCCAGCGCGTGGTGGACGCGGTGATTACCTTCCCGCTGCTGGTGCTGGTGATTGCCATCGTGGCCATTCTGGGCCCGGGGCTGAACAGTATGTATATCGCGGTGGGCATCATCTACTGGGTATTTTACGCCCGCCTGATTGCCGGCGAGGTCAGCGTGCAAAAACGGCTGGATTATATCGCCGCCGGCAGGGTTATGGGATACAGCCACCTGCGCATCATCTTCCGCCATTTATTGCCTAACGTGGTCACCACTACGCTTGTGTACTGGATGACCGACATGGCGCTGGCGATATTGCTCGGCTCCAGCCTGGGCTATCTCGGGCTGGGGGCACAGCCGCCCACGGCGGAATGGGGAGTGTTGATCGCCTCGGGCAAAAATTTCATGGATACCGCCTGGTGGATCACGATATTTCCCGGCTTTGCCATTGTGATTACCGGCCTGGGCTTCAGCCTGCTCGGCGACACCCTGGCGGAACTTTTACGTCCCGGCAGCCGTTAACCCAACTGCGGAGTGACATTGATGAATACGCCATTAAGCGGACGCGAACCCGCGCTGTTAGAGGTCACCAACCTCAATACCCGCATTCATACCGCCCGCGGCGAACTGCCCGCCATACAAGACGTCAGCCTTACGCTGCGGCAGGGGGAAATTCTGGGACTGGTGGGAGAATCCGGCTCGGGTAAAAGCGTGACGCTACGATCCCTGTTAAAGCTGATGCCCACCTCGGCACGGGTGACGGGGTCGGTAAAATGGCAAGGGCGCGAACTGGCCGAACTGGATGCCGCCGCCATGCGCGCGGTGCGCGGTGGGGAAATCGCCATGATTTTCCAGGAGCCGATGATAGCCCTCAACCCGGTGCTCACCGTGTGGCGGCAGATTGAAGAAAGCCTGCACGCCCATACCAAACTGAACCGGAAAGCCAGGCGGCAGCGCGCCATCGAGTTACTGAACCAGGTGGGCATTCCCGCGCCGGAAAGCCGCCTTGACGATTATCCGCACCAGTTCTCCGGCGGGATGCGCCAGCGCGTGATGATAGCCATCGCCCTGGCGGGAAGTCCCAGGCTGTTGCTGGCGGACGAACCCACCACCGCGCTGGATGTGACCATTCAGGAACAAATCCTCAAGCTGATGCTCACTTTGCGTGATCAGCTCAGCATGGGAATTATTTTCGTCACGCACGATCTCGGCGTAGTGGCGCAGCTCTGCGACCGCGTTGCCGTGATGTATGCCGGGCGCATCGTGGAAACCGCACCGGTGGCGGACTTACTGCAACGTCCCCGCCATCCATATACCCAGGGACTTATCGCGTCGGTTCCCCAGTCCGGCGATGCGCGCACCGCGCTGCGTTCAATCGAAGGCACTCCCCCTTCGCTGCTGGATCTGCCCCTGGGGTGCAGCTTTAACCCCCGCTGCCCCTACAGCACTGATTTATGCCGGCTGCAGGTGCCGACCCTGGACCGGCTGTCGGAAAACAGGCAGGTGGCCTGCCATCACCATCAGCGTATTCAGACATACCTGGCTGAGCAGTTGGAGAGAGCATGAAATGAGCAATCCCTCTCGCGAGATCCCCATTATCAGCGTGGAAGACGCCATGGTGCATTTCCCGGTTAAGCAATCCCTCTCGCAATATATAAAGGGTGAGCCGAAAAAATTCATCCAGGCGCTTAACGGCGTGCGACTGGAGATTACACGCGGCGAGACGCTGGGCATCGTCGGCGAATCCGGCTGTGGAAAGTCCACCCTGGCACGCACCCTGGTGGGACTGGAAACGGCCACCGACGGGCGCGTGCGTTTCAAGGGACAGGATATCGCCGAACTGCGAGGTCATCAGCGGCGCAGCTTCAACCGTCAGGTGCAGATGATTTTCCAGGATCCCTACGGCTCGCTGAATCCGAGAATGACCGTTGGCCAAATGCTCAAGGAAGCCCTTTCGGTGCACCATGTCCTGCCGAAGAAAGGGATCCCGGCCCGGATCCGGGAATTGATGACGCTGGTGCGCCTGCCCGCGGATGCCATCGACAAATATCCCCATGAATTTTCCGGCGGACAGCGCCAGCGCATCGGCATCAGCCGGGCTCTGGCGGTGGAACCGGAAGTGCTGGTGGCGGATGAACTGGTCTCGGCGCTGGATGTTTCCGTCCAGGCGCAGGTGGTGAACCTGCTGCTGGATTTACAGCAAAAGCTGTCGTTGACGGTGCTGTTTGTCGCCCACGATTTGCGGCTGGTACGCCATATTTCACACCGGGTGGCGGTAATGTACCTTGGAGAAGTGATGGAGGTAGGCGATACCGAGACTTTATATGAGACGCCTCTTCATCCCTACACCCAGGCGCTGCTCCGCGCCGCCCCTACCCTTGATCCCGCCGACCGGGGAAAAAACGTCAGCCTCACAGGCGAGCTGCCCAGCCCGCTGGCTCCGCCGTCGGGCTGCCGGTTCCATACCCGTTGCCCCAAGGCCACCGATCTCTGCCGGGTCGAACGCCCGATATTGGCGGTGAAATCATCGGGACTGAAGGTCGCCTGCCACTGGGCGTAAAGCATGATGAATTCGCCCATTTCCGGGCATAATGCAATTGAAGCAATAATAAGGTAAACAGCATGATTGAGACTGTCTCCCCGATAGCATTGGCGCTCCACGGCGGCTGCGGCGTGATGGCGGAACACGAGATGACAGCGGACGAGTGGCATGCCGCCCGCGAGGCGCTCAAACAGGCGCTGGCGGCCGGCTGGCGGGTGCTGCACGCCCGTGGATCCGCGCTGGATGCCGTACAGGCCGCGGTGCTGGTGATGGAAGACTCGCCCTGGTTCAACGCCGGCTACGGCGCGGCCCTGAATGCCGATGGGGAGCATGAACTGGACGCGGCCATTATGTATGGCGCCACGCTGGCCGCCGGGGCGATATGCGGGGCCAGGCATATCCGCAATCCCATTTTAGCGGCCCGCCATCTGCTCGATGCCGGCGACAGCGTGTTATTGGGCGGCGCCGGCGCGGACAATTACGCCCTGGCCCACGGTCTGGCCTGCGTTGATGCCGATTATTTTACCACTCCCCGCCGCGTCGAAGCCCTCGCGGCCATGCGCCGCCATCAGACGGCAGGCACCTATAAAGCAGCGAAAGAAGCGGAAAAGCACGGCACCGTTGGCGCGGTGGCCCTTGACGGCCAAGGACATCTTGCCGCCGCCACCTCCACGGGGGGATACAATAACAAGCCCGCCGGGCGCATCGGCGACAGCCCGTTGATCGGCGCGGGCACCTACGCCCGGGACGGCATCTGTGCGATATCGGGCACCGGCCAGGGGGAGTATTTCATCCGCCACGTGCTGGCCCACGATATCGCCAGCCGGATAGTCTACGCCGGAGAAAACATCGAGGAGGCGACGGCGCACCTTATCCTTGGAGAGTTTAAACAGCAGGGCGTTGGCGCCGGCGCCGTGGCCATTGATGCAAAAGGCAATATCACCGCCCCATTCAACACGCTGGGCATGTTCAGGGGCTGGGTATTGCCTGACGGACGAGCATATGTCGCCAGCCATGCCGAACTCTATCCGGTGGATTTATGATAGGTTTTTAACCTAGACCGTAGAATCCATTAGCCCATCGAGTTCAGCATGGCTCAATCCGGTGGCACGCGCAATTGCGGCACGTTCAAGGCCCATGAACAGCAATTTACGGGCGATTTCTCTCGCTTGCTCGCTGCGTCCCTTTTGTAATCCCTTTTGTAATCCCTTCTGTTCCAATTGATCCGCAATAGTCATCAGTTCCTTCCTGTAACGTGGCGTATTTTTTGCCAGAATACTGAAAAAGACTTTATAGTCAAGGGCATTTCCCTCCTGCGCCAGATAGCGTAGCAGCGATTTCATCTGTTCTTTGCTGAGCTGTGCCCGCTTCAGCAAAAGACAATATCCATTAGCCGAGTGTTAATGTTCCTTTCCCTGATATGCTTTTGCACATACTCCAGCAATGCCGCTTTTCGGTGGGTTTTGATTTCATCATCCGGAATAACCGTCACATCCACCAAGGGAAATGGCTGACAACGTCGACATCGCCAAAAAATTTCCTGAATAACGAATCATGGGGTGTGGGGAAAGTTTTCATCGGCGCACTGTAGCGGTGTGAATATCTACAGAATATAAACACCATTTCGAGAAACTGAAGCGCAATATAAATTTTCGAGATATTTCGCATTTTAATGAAGCGCACCGACCTTTACTCTTTATTAACAACGACAATATATGAATATATCATTTTGAATCTAGCGAATATCTTGATTTATCGTGGAGGTGAACTGTGGTTCAGCGAGCGTTATCGTCCGGGCTTCAGGTCCGGACAGGGATTTATCCGCGGGATTTTCCAAATCAGCCAGGCGTGTATCGTTTCGCCCGACCGATGTTAATCTAAGTTCATACAGGCAGCCGCTATAAAATAAAGCTGGCCACCAGTTTTTCCAGTACCGCCGATTGATCCTCGAGCGTGCCGGCGGCAATTGAGGATTCGGTCACCAGGGCGGCATTCTGCTGGGTTGTGGTGTCCAGTTCACCGATGGCGCGGGCGATTTGTTCTATTCCCTGGCTCTGCTCTTCCGAGGCGGAAGAAATTTCCCCCATAATATCATTCACCCGCATGACCGAGGCGACTATTTGTTTCATGGTATCGCCGGCCTGCGCCACCAGTGCGGAACCCGCGTCAATGCGCGAAACGGACTCGCCGATAAGCATGGCGATTTCTTTCGCCGCCTGTGAGCTGCGCTGCGACAAACTGCGCACTTCGCTGGCCACCACCGCGAATCCGCGGCCCTGTTCACCGGCGCGCGCCGCTTCCACCGCCGCGTTAAGCGCCAGAATATTGGTCTGGAAAGCAATGCTGTTGATGACGGCGGTAATATCGGAGATTTTCTTTGAACTGGATGAAATGGCGTCCATGGTCGTGACGACATTTTTCATCACTTCACCGCCCTGATGGGCATTTTGAGTGGCTTCGCCGGCGATCAGGCTGGCATGTTTGGCGTTTTCCGCATTGTTTTTCACCGTCGAGGTGAGCTGCTCCATGCTGGCGGCGGTTTCCACCACGGCGGTGGTTTGCTGCTCGGTGCGTGAGGAAAGATCTGTGTTGCCCATGGCGATTTTAGCCGCCGACGACGCCACGGTGCCGACGCAGTCGCGCACATCGGAAATAATCGTACGCAGCTTGGCATTCATGCGCGCCATGGACGCGGTAAGCTGCCCCAGTTCATCATTACGATCGGAGGTTATCGACCCGCTGAGATCGCCATCCGCGATACGCTCGGCAACCGCCAGGTTGTTCAGCACCGGCCGGGTAATTTGCCGGGTGATATACCAGGAAACCAAAACGCCGAAAATCACTGCGATAAAGCCTATAATAATGGTAATGCTTGCCGACCCATAGGCCAATGCATCATTTTTTTTCTGCACGGCATTGATAATGACTTTAACCGCGGCACTGCTCTTATCCCCGGCGGCCTTGACGTTGTTTTCGGCCGCGTTTAAATTCTTGTAGTTTGTATAATAGGTCTCGCTGAGATTCTTATATCGGCCAAAATAACCCCACAAAGTATCGAACTGCAATTTTTGTTCCGGAGTCAGGCTGGCGGCCAAGTCCTGGTATTTTTTCTCATCATCCGCATAATTTTTTTGCAGCAGGGCCAGGGCATCATCGTTGCCTTTCAGCTGCAGATTGTAGGCGTTTTCTTTGATTTCACTAAAAGATAAGGCAAATCCATTGAGTTTATTCTCCAAATCCGCACCCAGTGTCTGGGTAAGCAAGGCGGTTTTGAAGGCGTCGATGGCATTCTCACTATACAGGTCATGCAATTGCGATTTAATCTCAACCATTTTCTTGGCGTAAGCGCTCATATTCTCTAATGATTTATTAAAATCGCCGAGATACAGGGCAATACCATCAAGATTATCGCGGGAGGTTTTATCCCAGGGCAACGCCTGTGCTTCTTGCGTCAGCAAGGTGGCGTGATCGATAAACCCGGCCATCACCTTACGTACGCCGTCATCAAGTGAATACAGATATTTAACGCGATTGACTTTAACCTGGAAGACATCGATATTGATATTATAGATTAAATTGGTTTTTTCATAAATATCGCGTATGGACTTAAACCGTTGTACGCTTAATCCTGAGGAAATAACCACCAATAATAAAATAATGCCAAATCCCAAGTAGAGCTTATGGGATACTTTAAAGCTGTTTATTTTACTTTTTAAATTAATCATAATATCTTTCCATATAAATTAACCTATCCAGACGTCGAATACATAATAAAATGTTCAACCTTGCTATCGGCCATTTCGTCCAGTTCTTTAGGCTATTTCGTGCCGGCTGCACATGCGCCTATGATTATTATGGCAGTTGCCTAATAATGGCGTTTTAGCTATTTTCGAGTTCATGCAGGGGATTGTTTTTAATAAACCCAGCGGATATTTCCAAGACAGCGCGCCGGCACGGCGGAAAACCGCCGGAATCTCCCAGGATAACCATCCCCATGTTGCGCAGTGGTACGACCGTCTGGGCCGCCGGCTGGCGGTCCGCTGCGCCATTGAACGACTCAATGCGCTGATTGCCCCAGCCTGAACCGGCTTTGCGCCCGGCTTGGGTGCGCTGACCGGGTATCCGGTCGGCACATGACGAGAATAAAATATTTTTATGAATCTGAGGCCAGACACGAATAATTGTCATCAACGACTCCCATAATAACTCTCATCATTGTCTGTTATACAAGGAGTTGCCGTGCCCCATAACATTCATATGGACAAGGAATTGAGTTGGCTCGCCTTTAACGAACGGGTTCTGCAGGAAGCGGAAGATCCCCACAACCCTCTGGTGGAGCGTATCCGCTTCCTGGGCATCTACTCCAGCAACCGCGATGAGTTTTATAAGGTCCGCTTTGCCGATTTGCGGCGGCGGCGACTCATCAGCGAGGCCCTGGAAACGGATACCGACATATGGCTACTGAACGAGGTACAACAGCGCATCAGGCAAAGCAACGATAAATTCGACGCTTTATATAATGACCTGCTCCGTGAACTGGCGCGCAACCAGATATTTCTGCTGAATGAAAACCAGATTTCCGAAGCGCAGCGTCAATGGCTGAAAAATTATTTTCGCCAGTCGCTGCGAACGCTGCTTTTTCCGATATTGATTGAACCCGATACCAGCCTGGTCACCTTCCTGCGTGATGAATACACCTATCTGGTGGTGGAAATGATCCAGGGCGCGTCGGCGCGCTATGCCATGCTGGAGATTCCTTCCGACAAGACATCGCGTTTTATTTCCCTGCCCGCCGACGCCGGATCGCGGCGCCGCAGGCCGCTGATCCTGCTGGATAACGTGATGCGTCTTTGCCTGGATGACATTTTCGGCGTGTTCTTCGATTACGATACCATCCAGGCCTATTCAATGAAAATGACCCGCGATGCGGAATTCGACCTGACCATGGAGACCGATACCAGCCTGCCCGAAATGATGTCTTCCGGACTCAGACAGCGGCTGAAAGCGGAGCCGGTGCGCCTGACGTATCAGCGCGATATGCCGGCGGATATGCTGACCATGCTGTATGACAAACTGGGCATTGAAGATCACGACTCGGTGATCGCCGGGGGACGCTATCATAATTTCCGCGACTTCATCCGCTTTCCCGATATGGGCAAGCGACGGCTGGTGAACGAGCCCCTACCCGCGCTGCAACACCCGCATTTCACCGGTTACCGCAATATGTTCGACGCCATCAGCGTACGGGATATCCTGCTCTATTACCCATACCATACCTTTGAACATACGCTTGAAATCCTGCGTCATGCCTCCTTCGATCCCAGCGTGGTCACCATCAGGATCAATATTTATCGGGTCGCGCGGCATTCCCGGGTAATGGACGCCATGATTCATGCCGCCAGCAACGGTAAAAAGGTGACGGTAGTGGTGGAGCTCCAGGCCCGCTTTGATGAAGCAGCCAATCTGGAATGGTCGCGCCGGCTGAAAAGCGCCGGCGTGCAGGTCGTTTTTTCGGTGCCGGGGCTGAAAATACATTCCAAGCTGTTTCTCATCAGCCGCCTCGAAGACGGTAAGCTGGTGCGCTATGCCCATCTGGGCACCGGCAATTTCAACGAAAGCACCGCCCGGCTGTACACGGATTACGCTCTGTTGACCAAAGATGAACGCATCACCAACGAAGTGCGGCAGGTGTTCAGTTTTATCGAGAATCCCTACCGGCGGGTAAAATTCAACTGGCTTATTGTGTCCCCGCTGAATGCCCGCATCCGGCTGTACCGGTTAATCGATGCCGAAATAGCCGCCGCCGCCGCCGGTCTGCCGTCGGGGATCAGGCTCAAGGTCAATAACCTGGTGGATACGGGATTGACAGAGCGGCTGTATGCCGCCTCCGCCGCCGGCGTGCCCGTTCGCCTGCTGGTACGCGGCATGTGCACGCTAGCCCCGGGTGTGCCGGGCGTCAGCGAGAATATCCAGGTTATCAGCATCCTCGATCGGTTCCTTGAACACGACCGGGTCTATCAGTTCCAAAATAAAGGTGCCCCCCGGCTGTTTCTTTCTTCCGCCGACTGGATGACCCGCAATATTGATAACCGTATCGAAGTGGGCGTGGAACTGCTCAGCGACGAATTGCGCAATCAGGTAAACGATATTCTTGACCTGCTGTTCAGCGACACGGTAAAAGCGCGCATCCTCGATCAGGAGATGAGTAACCACTATGTCCAGCGCGGACGGCGGCGCAAAGTGCGCGGGCAGTATGCGGTCTATCATTACCTGCAAAACCCCGAGCAGTCTGATGACACACAGGCCGCTGTCCTCGATAAATGCGCTGTTGAATGAAGAACATGCCGGGCGTCCGAGCGATTCGTTCGCCGCCGGGCACATTACAATTCTTTAATAAACCGGCTGGCCGCATTGATTAATTCTCTTTATGGATAATACTTGAACTACCTTTAAAAGGAGTTAACTATGCGACGTTTTCTGATGTGTATCGGTATTATTGCAATCACCGTGTCCCTGAATGGCTGTCCTTGGTGGCATGGTCACGGCGGCCACGGCGGCCGTGGCGATGCCATGGTGTCTGTACTTAAATAATTTTTAACCGACGCCCTTACCGGACGCACTGCAACAGTGAAAGGGTGGAAGTCAGGTCAATCAAGGCGCGGACGACTGCTCATTCACAGACTGGCCCAAAGCCAAAATATCCTGAAAGGATGTTTTGGCTAACTTTCTCCAAAAGATGTTGTTGTCAAGACCAGCTCTGCCACACTACTACGGATATAGTCAAGATCTGATGCTATGACGCTGATATATCCTCTATTATCACCTCTACAGTGACCGTTTATACGCGAGTCCCGACCACTTGCTAACGAGGCTCTATACGGTGATATCAAAACCTCAGCACTTCTTTGCGATTAAAAATCTGTTTGACATCCACATTTTCTTTAGAAAAGTGAAATAATAAAATAAAATCGAGAACCAGCTCTTGCAGCATAAAATCACCAGGGCCGAAATCATTTTTATTAAATAAAAGTTCAATACATTGCTTTATGGACAGCGATATTTTCTC
Organism: Sodalis ligni; assembly: GCF_016865525.2. Lineage (NCBI taxonomy): Bacteria > Pseudomonadati > Pseudomonadota > Gammaproteobacteria > Enterobacterales > Bruguierivoracaceae > Sodalis > Sodalis ligni. The sequence continues at coordinate 4,606,351 of NZ_CP075169.1, forward strand.
CGATTTGCAGTATTTCTGGAATTAGAAAAAATTGATTTTCTATTTAAAGGATCCGTTTTTAATAGGGTGCCAAACGTTTTTTTAATCTTATCAAATCCACGAACTCCCTCTGGAGATACATCAGCATGCCGTTTGATATATTCAGTTATAATGAAATTCACTACCGCATAGTCTTTGAAATCATGCAAAATATCCCGGCCGTAATTTTGTTCAAAGCGCTGCTTAACGACGCTGGCATGGTTGCCCGCCAAGTCAAACATACTGTCCTGGCAGCGCTGGTTAAAATCTTTTATAAAGCTGTCTGGCTGAATACCCCCGGTAGCCAGAATATTGACGTTGCCCACCCTTCGGCTACCGATAATGTCTTCACATGATCCGGCCGCCGAAGGCTGGATGCGATCCGCCGGCTGGGCAGTCGTACTGGCCACGGTCCGGTTCGATATCGGCCCAACCACCGTCACGAAACGTTTGCCTGGCTGAGTTGTTACAGGACCTTCAGCGGAAGCGGCGGGGGGGGAGGCGGGTTTCGCTGCCCCCTGGACGTGAATACCCCCATCTTGGGTAGGATTGGGTTCCCTTGTGTTTGATAATGAGCAACAGGGAAAACAACTCCAAGTCCTTGGCGTATTGATTTCATTCATGGTGAGTCCTTTCTGAGATGGATTAAAACAATAAGTCATGCTTGCTATCAATATATCAATAGCATAAACATCAAACCTTTAAGCTAACATTCTTATCGGGTCTTAAGCATTTGCATCACTATAAGACCTACCTTGGTTATAGGCAAATAGTTTATTCCAGCGCGTCGCTTTACAGACAAGTCTATAATAATTAACCAGACAATATAGGGTATAGCTCTAAAATATACTTTCCCAGTTATCCCGATAATTTTAATAAGTCGGCTGATTTATAAACTTGCAAGTGTTATTAGCAAAGCATTAAAAAATTAGGCAGGTCAATAAAAACATTTCACATGGACACTTAATGCATCATTCAGTTAAGAGTTTCATAACGTGGACCGGCGCACCAATGCGCCGGGTAAACACGGATCGGCATTAGGCCAGGTCGCCGCCGTTGGACGCGATGACTTTTTTATACCAGTAAAAGGATTTTTTCCGGCTGCGGGCCAGGGTGCCTTTGCCGTTATCGTCCCGGTCCACATACACCAATCCATAGCGCTTGCTCATCTCGCCGGTAGACGCGGATACCAGGTCAATGCATCCCCACATGATATAACCCATCACCGGGACGCCGTCTTCGATGGCATCGGCCAGGGCGCTGATATGCTCACGCAGATAGCCGATACGGTAGTCGTCGATGATTTCCCCGTTTTCATTGATTTCATCCCGCGCGCCCAGGCCGTTTTCAACCAGGAACAGCGGCTTCTGATAACGGTCGTACATCATGTTCATGGTGATACGCAGTCCCAGGGGATCAATTCCCCACCCCCATTCGCTGGCGGCAATATGCGGATTTTTCAATGATTTTACAACGTTGGCGGCGCTGGTGTTGTGTTCATCCATGTCCGCGGCGGCGCAGCGGGACGCGTAATAGCTGAAAGAGACAAAATCCACGCTGTGCCGGCGTAAAATCGCCGCATCCCCTTCCTCCATAACGATGCTGACGCCTTTTTCCCGGAACACGCGCGCAGCATAAGCCGGATAGGCGCCCCGCGCCTGCACGTCAATAAAGAACAGGTTTTCACGATCTTTTTCCAGCGCTGCCCAGACGTCTTCCGGTTTACAGGTATAGGGATAGAAATTGCCCCCCGCCAGCATGCACCCCACCTGATTTCCAGGATTGACTTCGTGGGCGATTTTGGTCGCCAGGGCGCTGGCCACCAGCTCATGATGGGCCGCCTGGTATTTTATCTGCTCGGGGTTCTCACCCGCTTCAAACACCAACCCGGCCCCGGAGAAAGGACTGTGCAGCAGAATATTGATTTCATTAAAGGTCAGCCAATACTTCACCAGCCCGTTGAACGCCTCAAAACAGGTGCGGGCATAACGGGTAAAAAACGTCACCATGCGCCGGTCGCGCCAGGATCCATATTCAATGACCAGATGCATCGGCACATCAAAGTGACTCAAGGTCACCAGCGGCTCGATGCCGTATTTGCGGCACTCCAGGAACAAATCGCGATAGAAGTCGATGCCCGCCTGATTTGGGGCCGTCTCGTCCCCTTTAGGGTAAATGCGGCTCCAGGCGATAGAAGTGCGAAAGACGGTGAACCCCATCTCCGCCATCAGGGCAATGTCTTCCCGGTAACAATGATAAAAATCGATGGCGTCGTGGCTTGGGTAAAACTCATCCCCGCGCAATGTATAACGCTTTTCCAGACCCAGCTTCACCGGCATGCGGTGGGGGCCGTGGGGAAGCATATCCACCGTCGCCAGGCCTTTTCCTCCTTCGCGATACGCGCCTTCGCACTGGTTCGCCGCAAGCGCGCCACCCCATAAAAAACCCGCCGGAAACCTGCTGTCGGACATGTAATACCTCTTTTTTCTAAATTGTCATGGTTTGCAAAAGCCGGTTCAGGAGGTCTGGCCTTTCAGCGCGCTCACTTCGGGCTCCGCCCGTGGCGCATTGCCGGAAACCGCCGGCGGCTCGCTCTGCGGAAGATCGTCAAAGCCCAGAATCAGCGTGGTGATAAACGAGACAACCACCGCCAGAATCATCACACCCACCACCCAGACCATGCTCATGGGGTGGGCCGGATCAAAAAACTGTACGCTGGTGAACAGGCCCGGCGCCGCCATGGAATGGCTTGCCAGCCCGCCGATGCCGGCCACCGCGCCGCAGATAAATCCGCTGATGAGACAGGCGATCAGCGGCCGCTTCAGACGCACCGCCACCCCGTACAGCGCCGGTTCGGAAATGCCGGCGATAATCGCCGACGCGGCCGCCGCCAGCGCGGTCTGGCGCAGCTCCCGGTTTTTGGTGCGAAAGGCCACCGCCAGGGAAGAACCGCCCAAGGAGAGGTTGGAGCCGATCTCCGACGGCATCACCATCCCTTCCCGGCCGGTTTCCGCGATAGTCTGGATGATGGTCGGGGTAAAAACGCGGTGCATGCCGGTCATCACCAGCAGCGGCCACAGCCCCCCCATAATGGCCACCGACAGCCAGCCCAGATAGCTGTGGACGGTATACACCACCGCGGAGATACCGCTGCCGATCCAGATACCCAGCGGTCCGATGATGACAATGGCGATGGGGGTGGCCACCAGCACAATCAGCATCGGTTTGAGGAAATTCTTGGTCACCGCCGGCGTAATTCGGTCAATGCCTTTTTCGATATAAGACAGTATCCAGGTCATGCACAGGGCCGGGATCACCGTATAGGTGTATTTCACCGCGGTTACCGGGATATACGCGAATTCCACCGGCTGCCCCTGCGCCGCCTTGGCCATCAGATCGATAAACGCCGGATGAACCAGCACGCCGGCAATGGCTATCGCCAGCGACAGGTTGGTTTTAAATTTCACCGCCGCGGACGCGGCCACCATGATGGGCAGGAAGAAAAACGCGCCGTCCCCCATGACGTTAAGAATGGCCAGCGTATACGAACCCTTGTCGAATATCCCGGCCATATCCAGGATCATCGCCAGCAGTTTCACCATCGAGCCGCCGATAATCGCGGGAATCAACGGCGACATGGTGCCGATCAGGGCGTCAAGAATGCCGGCGCCGATGCCTCTGAGGGTTATTCGGCTTTTTTTCTCCGGTCCGGCCGCCGGCCCGGTTCCCCCGGGCTGGCCAAGCTTGAGCACTTCGGCGTAGGCCAGCGCGACGTTATTGCCGATAATCACCTGGCACTGCCTTTCGTTATGCACCACGCCCATCACGCCATCAATGGCTTTCAGGGCCGCGGTATCCACCTGATTTGTATGTTTAACCACAAAACGCAGGCGCGTCATACAGTGGGTTAAAGCCTCGATATTGCTAAAACCGCCGATGGCTTCGACAATGGATTTTGCGGTTGCCGCGTAGTTCTTCGCCATTTAATTTTTATCTCGCAGTAGCGGGAAATACGGAGATTTCTCAATGAAAAATTCAAGAAGAAATGATTGACATAAGAAACCGGTTTCACAAAAGAATGATTAATTTAGATAAAATTGGCAATAGCTAAAATTTACAAAATGTTAAATTTGTGAACACTGTCACTAAATTGACCGTCTACACAGTGGATTGTATTTTTACTTTTAAAAACAGTACTATAAAAAAATAGCGCTAAGTTCTGCCCAAGGGCCGACATGACGGGATTGCTGAAACGCCGGCATAAATCACGTAAACTGAGCCGCGAGCTTTTGTTGGCAAAAGAGACGATATGACGACAATACGTGAAGTGGTAAAAGAGACGATATGACGACAATGCTCGAAGTGGCGCACAAGGCGGGCGTCTCCAAAGCGACGGTTTCGCGGGTATTGTCAGGCAACGGTTATGTCAGCCCTGCCACCAAGGAGCGCGTCTTCAAGGCCATCAAAGAGAGCGGTTATCGCCCCAACCTGCTGGCGCGCAACCTTGCCACCAGCAAATCGCAAAGCATCGGCCTGGTGGTGACCAACACGCTTTACCATGGCACCTATTTCAGCGAACTGCTGTTCCAGGTGGCGCGAATGACGGAAGATCACGGCCGCCAGCTTATTCTGGCGGACGGCAAGCACAGCGCCGAAGAGGAGCGGGCGGCGATCCAGTTCTTATTGGATCTGCGCTGTGATGCCATTATTATCTATCCGCGGTTTATCAGTATTGATGCCCTTGATGAAATCATTCATCAGCACAAACAGCCCATTATGGTTATCAACCGCAAGCTGCTCAAAAATGACAGCTACTGCATATATACCGATCACCGGGAATCCAGCTTCCGCGCGGTGAATTATCTGTTTGAGCTGGGCCATCGGGAGATCGCGTTTATTACCGGCTCGCTGGATTCCCCCACCGGCCTGCAGCGCCTGGCCGGTTATAAAGCGGCCCTCGAGGGGCGCCGGATCCCGTTAAACAACGATCGCATCTACCAGGGCAAATGGACTCCCGCCAGCGGCGCCGCGGCGGTGCACAGCCTGCTCGACAAACGGGTGTCCTTCAGCGCAATGGTGGCCAGCAACGATGATATGGCCATCGGTGCGCTAAAAGCGCTGAGCGATGCCGGTATCGACGTACCCCACCAGGTCTCCTTGCTGGGCTTTGACGATATCCCTATGGCGCCCTACTGCCGGCCGTCGCTTTCAAGCGTACGGATTCCGGTATCCGAAATGATCGCGGCCATCGTTGATAAACTTGTCGACATACTGGATGGCGGGGAGATCAACAAACGCCAAACCTTCATCGCGGAGTTGATGATTCGTGATTCCGTGGCGAAAGGGCCCTGGGCGGACAGATAGGGAGTGGGATACTCGATAGGGTCAGTGCGTGGTGGCGGCACAAACATGATCCGGCAGGGTTCAGGGCAAGCGGGCAATGGACATCCCCCCTTCATGTGACGGCTAAATCAACAGGCACGGCCCTCCGTGGCGCTGCGCCTGCTTAATTTCCATTATTTGCGCCGTCCGTCAACACAATCGCTTATCATATCTTCAATTTGACTGCAGGCGATGCCGCTCCTCATCAGTCAGTTGCACCGTGGGGTCGGAGACGACGTCTTGCCCCACCCCCACCAATTGCACCGGACTCGCCGGATCGTAATTGACCGCATTGGCTGCCCGGTCCCCGGACGACCGCGGCGAAGCGCTTGCGCTCACGCCGGCAGTGCTTGTCGCAAGCCCCTCATCACCGTAACCGAGAATTTCCACGCTGATAATCGATGGCTGGTTGCGCTGTGCTTGCCGTGATATCTGTTCCGCCGCCTGCACCGCGCCGCTGGCCGCCTGGCTGGCGGCGGTCAGCGCGCCGATATTCACCGTGGCCGGCGCCGGCAGGCCCACCGCCTTACCGGCCACATCCACGTTGGCGGCGTTGAGCACCTGCAGCGCGGTAATATTGAGATTGCCGGACACCCGGATGCCCGCAGCCCCGGCGTCCCCCGTACCGCGCGGCGCTATCAGGTTGGCATCGCCCGCCGGCACCCCCGGCAGCGATTGCAGAGTGGCGATGCCGGCGCCGGAGACCACGCCCTTGATATCAACGGTACAATAGAAGGTGATATCGCAGGCATAAAGCGGCGGCGGCGCCGATACCGAGGTTTTGGCTCCCTTGCCGGCGTCCAGATTGCCGTTGGAGCTCCACATCAGGATACCGCCTCCCTGTTCGGTCATCACGCGGCTTTGCGCCACCAGCACGTCGGTGTCGGTAAATGTGGCGATGTTGCCGCTCTCCAGCGTCAGTATCCCTTCGCTGGACGGATTGGTGGCCGGGCTGGCCACCGAGCTGCCCACCAGGATACGTCCGCCCGGCCCGAACACATCAATATTACCGCCCTGCTGCGTCTGCAACGTCGAACCGCGCATATCGAAATCGCCGGTGGAGACCAGTTGGTTGGCGCCGTTGCTGCCCCCGGTCAGGTTGTTGGCGGTGTAACCTGAAGCGGCCGGGAACAGCGTATTGATGGCCTGATAGCCGGCGGCATAGGAGTGGTAGGCCGGGCTGTCGGGGTCGTTGTAGTCGATGCCGGTCTGGTTGAGGATATCAATGAACACCTGCTCCACCAGCTGCTGTTGCCGGTTGGCCGGCAACGTCTGGAACGCGGCCCAGGCCTGCCCGGCCGTTTGCGGGGCGTTTTGCGGTTCGCCGGCGGCAGCGTCATATTGCGCCATGAAGGCGAGCAGCGCCTCCTGGCCGGAGGGCGTGGCTTGCGCGCCGGCGGGATCGATATAATCATGGATAAACGCCCCTTGGTCGATACCCGGTCCGACGCCGAACAGCACGCTTACCGATGCGCCGCCATCGGGCAAATTGGGATTACCGTAGTCGTAGGCTGCCGGGTTGGCCTTCTGGACCGACAGGCCTAACGGCAATCCGAGCGGATCGGCGTTGGCGTCAACGGCGTTGCCGAGGGTGCGGATACCGCTCTGGGGCGATCCGGCGATCCGCTGGGTTTGCAGGTCAAAATCGCGGCCGGCCTCCACCTGCAACGTGCCCGGACCCGCCAGTTCAATGGCAGCCGGCTGGCCGTTGCCCAGAATGTTATAACGGATATCCCGGCCGGCGATGATGCTGCTAATGTCGTTGGCGTTAAAGTTTTCACCGTAGAACGGCAGGTCCAGGATATCCTGGGCGGCATAGATCTGCGCCGGGGCATTGGGGATAAGGCTAATCTGTCCCGTCGTGGCGCCCGCGCCTCCCCCTGCCGGGTAGCCGGAGACCTCACCGTCCGCCACGCTGCCGGTGAGGGAGTAGATAAGCACCGAGGCGGTGGCATCGTCCTGCGCCAGGGCCGGGTCGCGCACCTGCGCCGGCGCCAGTTGGGAGATATCCCCCTGTTCCGGATCGGTCGCGGTGGGCAGAATGCCGTCCCCCACCGTCTCGTCCAGTTTGCCCAGCGACGTGCCGGAGATATCCCCGGTGAACGCCGGCAATTGATAGGTCGTTCCGCCGTAAGGTCCCTGTTCGCTAAGCATCGGAATGGCCAGGTCGACGGACTGGTCGGCGACGATAGTCAGCGAGCCGCTGGCTGAAGGGTAGAGTCCGCCGCCGTGCTGGATATCGATGCCGCCGTCCAGCGCCGCCAGGTTGAGGGAGGCCGGCAGCAGCAGGCTGATGACGGTCGCGGCGCCCGAGCCGCTCGGCCGTCCCAGATTGAAAATCCCTTGTTCCGCCAGCAGGGAGTTGAACGTCAGTTCCCCGGCGGTGGACTGAATGGACACGCCGCTGTCCGGGCCCATCGTGGTAAAATAAGGGCCGTACCTGACCGGAGCAGTGTCATAGAACGATTGGTACGAACTGACGGGCGAACTGCCGATATAGGTGGGGTCGAATACGCCGCCGATATCCGCCGACTGCCGCGCCTCGACGTCGATAGCGCCGTATTGCAGCGCCAGCAGGGTCGGCACCGGGTAAGAACCGGTGCTGTCGGTGAAGCTGAAGTCCGGGGCGATGGCCCCGCCGGCCCGGATTGAGCCGGCGCCCCGGCCGACATAAAAATCGCCGCTGTAGATACTGCCCTCCGCGGTGACGGACAGGTCGCCGCCGCCGGTGACATGCAGGGCGTTCGCGCTGTCAATATAGCCGGTGGTGGGGGTGGATACCGCCAGGTCGTGAATATCGCCGCCGGCGCTGATGCTGACGTTGCCGCCGATGCTCATTACCCCCTGATCGAAGCTGCCGAAATTCACGTACCACGCCACGCCCGGGTTTTTCGGGTCGCTCAGCAGCCAGGGGCCCCAGAACTGGCCGAGGAAGCTGCCCGGACTGTTGCTTACGCCGGAGGGCAGTCCGGCGCTGTCCGCGCCGCCGAGGGCCAGGGTATCGGTGACGCCCTCGATGCCGATAATATTACCGCCCGCCTGGATGCGGATATCGCCGCCTTCGGTCGGGTTCACCTCCGAGGTCATAACCGTGCTGACCCCGGACTGGGGGGATTGCCGCCCTGAGGAGTGAAGGCACCCTGGCCAAGGGCTAGGGAACTGCCGTTGTCGGCGACCGCTTGCGCCGGCGCGCCGGCGGTATAGACCACGCCGGGGGCCAGCGGGTCCAGCAGTTCGAAATCATCCGCCGCGGCGATATCAATGGAGCCGGTGCCGGTACGCAGAGTGGTGGGCGCCACGATCACGGCATCGGTGGCGTTAATATGATTCAGCACGGTATGGCCGTCCATCAACACGCTGCCGGCCCCTGGCGCCGTTACAGCCAGCGGATTGGCGCTGCCGCCGGCGGCGCCGGCGACAATGCGGTAGGACGCGCTCTGTCCGCTCATCAATGCGGCGAACTGCACCGGCAACGGATCGGCGGAGGTGCCCATATTCGACGGCGCATTGGCGTTTGGCGCCACGCTCGCCCCGGACCCGCCCCCCATAATAAAGGTCGGCGCCGTGGGGGCGAACATATAGGGCGTGTACACCGTATTCCAATCGATCAGGTAATTGATGTCGTTAAGCAAATAAGCGTAATCCGCGGCGACATAATTTTCATATTGCGAGGTTTGTAGCGCCGGCGCCGGCGGCGGCGGCGTTCCGGCGGTCTGGATATTATCCAGGTTGAACTGACCGGTCAGCCAACCGGTATAGGCCGACAGGTAATTCTGATAATCCGCCGCATAGCTCGGATCCGACGCGGCCGGCGGCGTGGGTTCCGGCACCGGAACGGAGGGTGCAGCAAGGGGAATGAAGGTGCCGTAACCCTGGAACTCGCCGATCAGGGCGCCCCAGAACGAATAGAGCTGGTTCACGTAGTCATTGTAATCCTGGTAGTACTCGCTGCTGCCATTAGGTTGTGGCGCCGCCAGGGCGATGTTGGGATCCACCGGTCCGATCAATTCCGATGTCCCGTTATAAAATGTTATTTCAGTCAGAGAACTGAGATCCCCCTGCCCGCCGGCAATCGCGGCATAATTGGTCTCTGCGCCCTGATAGGTCGGCGGTCCGCCCGTTGCCCCGGTGGGCAGGCTAACGTCCGCGGTTTGGAAGAAGCCATCGCTGATGGAGGCGTCCAACTTGACATTCCCCGCCGCCCGCAGGGTGATAATCGGGGCAACCACACCCTGGTAGCGGTAGGCCAGGGTCTGGCTGCCGTCCGGGTTCAACACGCCGGCCCCCAGATCCCAGTTGGTGAGCACGCTGATGTCGCCGCCGTTGACGCCGCGTTGGGCCGTGCCGGGATTCACCAGGTCGATCTCGGGGCGGGCGGTAACGTTGGCGATACCGTTAAAAATGCCCGCCAGCTGGAAGCCCGGCTGCTGGACAAAGGCCGGCAGGCTGCCGGCGTCGGGACGCGCCGGGTCCGCCGTTCGGATCAAAACCGCCATAGAATATGCCATGGGCGGCGTTGGCCTCGGTGGGGGCGAAGTAGTCGTTGGCCAGGTAATAGGCCAGGCTGTTGCCGGTGCCGTCCTGGTTCACCAGCGTGGCGCCGTCCCAGGTGGCGACCGGATTGCCCTTGATATCGGTGAAGGCGCCCGCCGTCAGCGTACCGTGGGCGCCATACCAGCCCGCCGGGTCGACGATGCCGTCAAAGTGCTGGTTGGGATTGGCGCTTTGATCGGCGGTGCTCCACACCCCATAGGCGTCCAACTGTACCGCGCCCCCCGAGACACTGGCGCCGGAGGCGATGTTGATATTGACGTTGGCGCCCTGGGCATTCTCGCGGTCCAGGATCGGTGCCCGGAAGGTAACAGTCCCGCCGGCGGCGTCGATAACCGCCGCCGGGCCCACGGTAATGACGCCGGACGCCGACGGATCCACGTTCTCGTAGCCGTAGACCGCGTTCAGCGAGGTGGTGCTGCCGGTGCCGGTGGTGCCGATGTTGATAAGTCCCCCGGCCTTCGGACTGTTGGGGGAGCCGGCGGCGGTCAGGACGCCTTCAATGTCCACGCCTTTTGCGCCATAGAGTTCAATCTCGCCGGCGGCGCTGGCGGTGCCGTGGGCATTGATGGCGCCGGTGACATCGACGTTGCCGCCGTCGGCGGTCAAGCTGATATGGGAAGCGGCCAATGTCCGGCTCAGGGACAGATCGCCCTGGGCCGCGTCAACGGTAATCACCCCGCTGACGCCGGCATCGGTCAGGACCTGGACCAGGCTGTCAAGGTCCACTGCCGCCGCGCTGTTGAGCGCGAAGGTACCGCCGGCGCCGGTAGGCGCGCTGGCCCCCAGCAGGGTGCCGCCGAAGCTCACCGACGTGCCGCCGCCGGTGGAGATGGCCAGCGTGCCGCCGTCGCCGCCGCCCGCCGCGCCGGCGAAATCCGTCACCGATCCGGCCTGCAAATCCACCGTACCCTTCGCCGCCGTCAAATCAATGATGCCGGCGGCGGCATATTCCGTGGTGGCGCCGAATTGTTTGGCGACGCCATGGGCAATCAGTTGGCCGGTGCCGGTGAGAGTGACATCGCCGGCGCCGGCGTCCAGGGCAATATTGCCGCCCTGGGCCTGAACCGGCACCGCCACCGTCACCGCGCCCCCTTGCAGGGTGATGGCGCCCCCCAGCGCATCCGACGCCGTCACCGCGCCGCCGGTGGGCAATACGTTCAAGGCCCCGGTGGTGGTCAGGGTTTGATTTGATTCGCTGTCCGCTATCAACGTCGGCGTTTGCAGCGTGACCGGCAGCGCGCCGAAGTCCATGCTGCCGGCGCCCCGGCCGAAAATGGCTTGCTGCGCCGTCAAGACGGCGTTGCCGAAGCCGCTGATGGACTTGGCCCCGTCGGCGAAGATCAACTCGTTGGTATCGAGCGCCAAGGAACCCGAACCGGCGGACAGCGTCGGCGCCGCGCCCCCCAGTTCGTTATCCAGGGTCAGCGTCGGCGCGCTGATGCTCACCGTACCGCCGTTACCGGACAGGCTGCCGCCCCCCAGGGTCAGCGTGCTGTCGGTTCCCGACATATCAAAGGTCACATCCCCCAGGAACGCGATGGCGCCGTAGCTTTGCAAATCGAGGGCCTGCGCTTGTTCGAGCTCCGCCAGGATGCCGGCGTCAATCACCATCCCGGAGGCCGGGACGGCGGCGCCGGCACCGAGCACGCTGATACCGCTGCTGCGGGCGGTGATGTTGTTGCCGGATAATTCCGCTCCCGATTGGACTGTGACATCGCCGGTGGACACCAGGGTCAGCCCATTGCCGCCCCGGACCTGCGCACCGGACTGGATGACCGCGCCGGTGACGCCGCCGGTCCCCGACATGGACGGCAAATCGATGTGATAAACCGGATTGGCGGTATTGAGATTGTCGGTAACGTCGATGCCGCCGGGACTGACCTGGGCCGTATTGGGCAATTGCACCCGGACCGGGCTGCCGTCGGACACCCGGATCATACTGCCCAGATCGGCGTCCAGGGCGGTATAATAGCTTGCCAGTAGCGTAGCCAGGCTGCTGATATTTTGCACCAGCGACGTGGCAGGCAGGATAGGCAGCGACGATTGGGTACCGCCCAACAGCAGCGTCGCCGGCTCGGCGCCGTCGACATCTCCTTGCGCCTCCACCACGCTGCCGCTTTGCATCACCACCTGTCCGGTGTCGGCGATGGGCGTCATGATTGAGGCGGTATTCCCTTCATCATCAAGCTGAACCGTGGTGGACTGGAACTGCGGCGCCGCCACCAGCATGATCTCCGGCGCGGCCAGGGGATCGGTGGCATCGTTGGCGACGATCACCCCGTTGGCGGTGGGGGTTATCACCGTGCCCGCCGAGGTGATCGCCCGGGTGCCGCCGATAAGCAGGCTGGGGGCCTCCAACGCATCCAGCTGTGCGGCGCCTATCTCAAGATAGGTCTTGCTGGTGGGCAAGGCCACCGGGTTGCCGCCGCTGGAATAGGTAATGCTGTCCATCGCCGATGAGGTAAAGGTGACCGGGGCCGGATTCCCCGCCAGGTCGCCGAACATCTGCCCGGAGGTGACCTGGTAGGCGCCGGGTCCCATGGCGATGGCCAGGGTGGTGCTGCCCTGCAGGGACAATGGACCGGAGAGCAGGTCCGACGCCGCCAGGGCGGTAATGGTGGTGCCGATGGCGAGCTGATAGGTTGCGCTGCCGCCGGCCGTGGCGGCCCCCAGCGTGACGGCGGCGGCATCATAGCCGCCCAGATAAAGCGAGCCTCCCGCGCCGATGGCCGACGCGCTGCTGCCTACCGCACCGGTGGTCCAGACGAACTTCTGGTTGTCCGCCGTTCCCTGGACGGTTTGCCCCGCGCCGTAGGCGGTAGTGGTATACATCCCGCCGGATAACGGCGCCGGCTTGCCGTTGACGGTGAACGGCGCGGCGGAAGACACCGTAATGGCGGCGCCGCCGCTGCCGCTGGCGTGCTGTAGGCCATCGAATCGGTGGCGCTCGGCAGGGTCACCGCCGTCGACGACGATGGCGGCAGGGTCAGGTTTTGATAATAATACAGGCTGATGGAATCCACCCCCGTGCTCTTGACCACGATGCTGGTGGGACCGGTGTAGTACGTCGAGAGAGAATCGCCGGCAGGAAGGGTAATGGATTGATTGTTGAGGGTGAAAACGCCGCCGGCCGGGATCATCTGCGCCGCTGTGGCCCCGTTGGGCACCACCAGGGTGCCGGCGCCGGCGATGGTGAAAATATCGTCGCCGGCCACGCCGTCGGAGAAGCTGACCGTCACGCCGCTGGCCACCATATTGGACACGCTCGGCCCGCTGAAATCCAAGGCGCCGGTGGACAGCGAACTGGTGCCCGAGCCGCTGTCGATAATCTTCAGGTATTGCGAGCTGATATCCACCTGGCCGCCGAAGCCGCCCGGCCCGGGCCTGCCCCTGAGCTGTCCGTCGATGATCAAGCCGCTGGTGGCCGCCAGCACCAGCCGGCCGGCGTCATCGGGCACATAAGGCATCGCCAGGTTGTTCAATGCCGCATAACGGGGAAAGAAACCGTTGGCGCTGGTGGCGGTATATTGCGAATAACGCTGCCACACCGGGGCCGATTGCACCAAAAATTGCGACACCGTGGCGCTGTGGGCGCCCGTGAAGCCATTGCTCAGATAGCCGTTCATCGCCAGCGTGCCGTCGGGCATGGCCAGGGGCTGACTCGACAGCGGATTGGTTACGCCGGAGTTCATCACCACGCGGAAGGCGCCGGGCAAGGTGGCGTATTTGGCCGGCAGAAGGGTGTAATAGCCGGCCGCCAGGCCCGGTCCGCCGGCCAGGTAAATCTGCTGGCCCGGCGTCATGCCCGCTTGCGACAGCGTAGCGTCATAGGGCGCTATCCTGCTGCCGTAACCCGGCAGGATGGCATAAATCTGCCGCGCATCCGGGTAGAGCGGCACCTGCGCGCCGGCGGTGGAGTTGGCGTAGCTGGTGTTGTATTGCGACAGCACGTCGCGGGAACCGCCGGTGCCCGGCGTCCACTCCTGCGCCTGCAAATCGCCGCCGCCGCTGATATCCACCACCGCGCCGGCATTAAACGCAATGGAGGCCCCGTCGATATTGACCACTCCCTGGGGCGCTTGAGTCAGGGGGTCGGTGGTGGTGGTCTGAACCGGGGTAGTGTTGGGCACCGTCGCCCCCTGCCAGGTGGGGTTATTGACCGCCGGATTGTAGACCCAGGTAGTCTGATCGAGGGTCTCGCCATAAGGAATCGTCCCGCCGCCGGCCGATACCGAGGTAATGCTGCCCGCCCCCAGGGTCACCGACTGGGTGCCACGCAGCGGCTGGTTGAACGAAAGGCCGGAGATGCCAAGTGTGGCGTTGGCGGGCATCCCCAGCAGGATGGTGCCGAACGGCGCCTGCAGGTTGCCGTTCTGGACGACGTTGGTGGCCGAAATCGCCAGTTCCCCTCCCGCCGACAGCGGCGCGTCGGCGGGAGGGGTAACGCCGGCGGGATAACCGAAGGTGATGGTGGTGGGCGCGCTGGTGGCGGTGACGGGGTTGGCGTCCAGCACAAAGGCGGTGTCGGTGGCCGGATAGATCTCGGCCGCGTTCAGGCTCAGGTTGCCCTCGGTCAACAGCGCCCCGGTCAGAGGATCGCCGGTAATAAAGATCTGGGACGGCAGCAGGCGGATATCGCCGCGGCTGTTGAACGTGGCCTGGCTGACCTGCTCGAACTGGAAGAAGGCCGACAGGTCAATCTGGTCGGCGTTCAGCGTCAGGGCGGCATCCTTGAAATTGACGGCGAAGGGAAAGAGCTGTGGGAACCCGCCGCTGTTGGCGCTGGTGCCGTTGATGGCGATATAGGGCGCGTTCACCGTCAGCGCGGTGCCGGCGTCCGGGGCGCTGGTATTGCCGCCCGACGAGAAGGCGGTGGAACTGATGGCCATGATCGCCGGCGTATTGAAGGCCACCGAATCCCCCAGCGTCAGCGCCACCTGGCCCGCATAGGCCACGGCGCCGCCTGATTCGTTGAGATTCAGGCTAGCGAAGCCCGACCCGTCCAGGCTGTCGGCGCCGAACAACAGGAAACCGGCGGTAAGTTTGGGATCAACCGGTTGATCGGCGGAACCCTGCTTGACGGCGGGTATATAGGTAGACAGGTCGATGGCCGCCCCCAACTGCCGCAAGGCCTGTGCCGTGTCCTCCACCAGCTCCAGGTAGGAATTCACATAGCCGCCGGGCATGGTTCCCGTCAGGCTCAACGTGCCGCCTTCGGCCTGCGGCCCGCCGCCCTGGCCTGTCAGGGTGCCTTCCACCAGCAGCGCCGTCGCGGCCTGGATAGTGATCTGTCCGGCGTCGCTCCATACCGGCTGGCGCTCCAGCGCCATCTGCCCGGCGTTCAGCGCGCCGCCCGGCACCTGACGCGCCACATCGAAGGCGCCGGACGCGCCCGACACATTGATGACGGCGCCCGGCGCCATCAGAATGGCGCTATTCAGATCGCTCAGGCTGACAGTGCCGCCCGGAAAAAGGGTGCCGGTTACCGGAATAATCAGGCCGTCGGAGGTGTGCACCGGCGTCGCCAGCGGGTTAATCACCTCAGTGCCGGACACGTCCAGCAGGCTATGGGGACCGAGATAGAGCGGCCCCATCTCGGTGGTGGAGCCGTTTGGCGCGTTCATCGACAGCGAAATCGATCCGCCGGGGGCCCGGAGGGTACCCAGGACCGTAGTGGCCATGTCCGAACTGATGGAAATGGCGGCGCCCGGATCCCCCAGGATCTGCGCCCCGTCCCCGACGATGGCCGAGCCGTCGGCCGACGTGGTCGGCAGCGGATCGCTCTTGGCTTCCAGGCCCGCGATGACCGTCAGGTTGGTGGGACTGCGCTGGGCCATGGCCAGCAGACCCGCCGTGGCGAAATCGGCGGGATGGGCGCCTGAGGGCGCGCCCTGCAGCGCCGGCGCCGGCAGCAGGTTCTCATGTTGCAGCACCACGGTGGCGCCGGCCGGAGTGATGGCCGAATCGGCGGTATTGAGCACAAAGCCGCCAAAGCCCAGGTCGCCCCAGCGGCCGGCGTCAAAATAATAGGCGCCCGAAGCCGCGGCCTGGGCGGGGTCGCCGCCGATTTGCATCGCGGCCTGCTGCAGCGTCAGCACGCCGCCCCCGCCAAGGCCCAGGGCATCGATTGTCCCGTCCAGCGTCAGCATACCGGGCTCCAACGGCGGCAGGCCGCTGTTGGGGGGCGCCATTAGGCCCGCATAACCCTCCAGGGTCAGATTACCGCCCGCCCCCAGCGGCGCGCCGTTGCCGCCGGTTTCCAACAGGCCTTTTGCCGACACGTGACCGCCGCCGGCCAGATTCAGCAGGCTGCCGGCGGCCAGGGTAATGTTGCCGCTGAGATCGGCGCCATCCGCGCCCGCCATGCCGCCGTAGGGGTTGGGATTGCTGATGCCGACGTTTGCCAGCAGGGAGATGGAGCCGCCGTTAATGGGCAGCGCCGGCGACATCTCCCCCGCCGTCAGGTACAGGTCATTGATAAAATAGCCGCTGACGTCCAGCACCGCGCCGGAGCCGAGGGTGATATCCCCCGGCACGGGGCTGGAGGACAGATCGGTGCCGACAGTCGGCGTCGGCGAGCTGGTAACGGTGATGGACCCGCCGCGGGCGGTCAGGACGCCGTTAATGGCGGCCGTACTGCCTTTTAGGGCGATGGCGCCCAGCGGCTGCACCGTCAGCGAGGCGCCGGCATCCTCGGTAATAGGCTGGAATGACGTGCCCAAGCCGCCGCCGGCGGTCAGCGAGATATTTTTGAAATCCGCGCCATCCAGGGTCCGGCTGTTGAAGACATTGGTGGTATAGGGGCTGTCGTCGGCGGCCAGCAGCGGTGCATCCGGCGTGAAATCCGCAGGCAGGGCCAAGGCGGCCAGCGCCGCAGCGGACAGTCTGTCGGCATCGCCAATCTCGATGGGCAGAATACCTGAAAAGTTAAAGGTCCCGTTGGCGGGCAGCACATCGCCGGCGGTTTGCCGCTGTCCGGCGACGGCGTCGGCCAGCAGGGTGGATTGCAATACCGCCCCACCGCTGTCGGCCACTGCCGTTCCGCCCACGCCGTCATCGGCGCTGTACACGTCGATGTTAAGCACGCCGGCGTTGCCGCCCTGCAGATAGCCGTTCACGTACATGCCGCGATCGATCAAGGGATTGTCGTACAGGCTCGACACCCCCCAGCGCGCGTGATCCTGGGTGTACTGGCCGGCGATGCCGACAAAGACATCGTTCGGGTCGGCGCTGCCGATGGACTCCAGCTCGCCGTACTGATTCACCAGCCGGGTGGTCTTGACCATGCCGCCCTGGAAATTCAGGTAGCCGCCGTCGAGATTGAGGGTGGAGCCGGGGGCGCCAATCACTTCATTACCGCCCAGGTAGATGGCGCCGCCGTTCACCAGCAGTTGGCCGATGGAGCGCTGCACCAGATTGGCATAGCCGGCCAGATTGGCCAGGGGCGATCCCACCCAGGACTCGCCGGTCTCAGCGTTGACGCCGGTGTCGCCCATATCCACGGTGACCAGCATATTGTACAGCACACCGTCCTGCTGCAACGGGTCGTCCGCCAGTTCGTTACCGGACAGCCGCACCGTCAACAGATTATCCTGCACCGTCAGCGGCACATCGGGCAAGCCGGACACATCCAACGTGGCGCCGCTTTCCAGCAGCAGGCGTCCGGCCCCCGGCAACGCCGGCACGGCGGCGCGCGGGTCCGTCAGCACCAGGGTGCTTGCCGACAGCGCCTGTCCCGGGGCATACACCAGCGAACCCCCTTTAAAGTCCACCGTCTGGCCGATGACCTCAATCACCCCAAACCCTTGGGTCGGCAGCGGCGCGGTGAAGCCTGTCCCGTTGGGCAGCGTCTGGAACGGCGCCAGCGAAGTGCTGTCGCTGGACAGCGTTACGCCGTTGCCGTCCGGCAGAATCGACGTCACCGCCTGGGGGCCGAAGCTGACCGCGCCGGTATAGAAGTTTTGCATCGATTCATCCGCCGGGTTTCGGCTGCCGGCATTGACCCCCACTTCATACTGGCTGCCGATCTCGATGGAACCGGGCTGCGCCACGCTAGTGGTGGCCTCCACCACGCCGTTTTGCGCGATGGCGCCCCCCAGCAGGGTGATATTGCCGCGCGGCGTGTAAATCAGGCCGTTGTTGGTGAGCGCGCCCACCGGGGTAATGTCGTTACCGTCCGTATCCTCCAGCTTGCCGTAGTTGGCAAAGCGCAGATTGGTGGTGGAGTTGTCATTGGTGCCCTGAGGTTTTGAGCCATTCAACGCATAAAGGCTGCTGTAGTTGTAATCGTAAGAGACGCCGATGCCCGCCACCAGCGCCACCTGCCCCCCCGGCGCGGTAATGGCGGCGTTATTGGTGATATTCGGGGCCGCTATCAGCGCCAGGCCCTGGGACCCGACCGTGATGGCCGCGCCGGGAGCGAGGGTAATATCGCCTGAGCCGGGAGCGTTGGTGGTCAGCAGAATGGAATCGGTGGCGACGTTGGCGGGATTCAAATCGCCGATGCCGCCGTTCAGGAAACGGGTATTGCTGGCGCTTAAATCGTTGCTGTACAGGTTCATGGCGGAAGCAATGAGCGAATGCACATTCACCTGGCTGGCCCCGCCGAAGATAATGCCGTTACGGTTGAGCACGTACACCGAGCCTTGGGCATTGATGCTGCCCAGTATCTGGCTCGGCCTGCCGCTGGGGTCATTGATACGGTTCAATACCACCCAATCGTTGCTGCCGTTGCTTTGGGTGCCGCCGGACTGGTCAAAGTCCAGGGTGGTATGCTTGCCGATATTAAAGCTCTGCCAGGAGAGGATGGATTTGGCGGCGGTCTGCTTCACCACCACGGTGACCTGGCCGCTGCCGTCCACCGACTGGGTGGGGTTCCGCGCATTCAGCCAGCTTTGGGTCAGGGGCTGGCTATCCTTCACCAGGCCGCCGGCGGCCAATCCGTCGGGCACCGTGTCCGGCGCATTCGGTGCCGCCCTGCGCGCAGCGGCCTGGGCTGCCTGCTGCGCAGCGATGGCGGAAGCGGCCTGATTAAAAGACGCCAGGGAACGCTGTAATTGAGGATTAAGCTGTTGCTGCTGGGCCAGGGTCGGCATGCCCGACAGATTTCCGCTCCGAGATGCTTCGGCGGTGGCGGCACGGGTGGCGCCTTTGACGGCGAACCAGTCGCCGCTGAACGGACGCGGGGCGGCCTGGGCGGCATTCGCCACTGTTCCGGCAACCAGAATCAAGGCGATAGCTTGTACGATTGGCGACAGCCTGAAATGCTGCTGCGGCGATACTGTCATCTGGCGCTTCAGGCCTGTGTGCCCGCGTAAACTCATGCGAATTTCCCCAAGTTGAGTCGATGCCGAATCAGCCGCCACCTCAGTGGCTAACTCTGTCTATCAAGTTCCGTTTGCTCCTTGACGGCTTAGAGCAAATCAAAAATTCGATGACCTAAGACGGATGTCGACGTCCGTTTACCTCAACTTTATTGTGTTAAATTTTTATGTCAGGGCCATGAGGGGAGACGCCGCAGGGGAAAGTCCTGCGGGTAGTAATTGCGGGGAACGGGAACGAAACACGGCAAGGACCCGGCACCGCGGGCAGGCCGGGACACCCGCCGTCAGCTTAAAAACAATAGCCCCCCCGGCAGCTCACGGGCATGGAGGTTGAAGGTAAGCTGAAGCTGGGACAGCGCAAGATCCAAAGACGTCACGGAAAAACGCCCGCTCACCAGGCGGTTGCCCGCGGCGCCGTTAAGCAACACCACCCGCCCGGAACGGTAACGGTTGATCTCCGTAATGGCGTCCGTCAGGCGGATTTCATGAAACAGCAGCTCACCTTTGCGCCAAGCGTTAACACTCTCGACATCCACACCGTTCACGTCGCTGATGGCGGTGGCGCTATATACAGCCTGCTGCCGGGCCTGCAGCGTTCGCAACCCGGCGGGATGCGCCACCTGCACAACGCCTTCAATACAGGCTACCCGGACCTTGCCATCCAGATACCTCATCTCGAACTGTCCGGCATTCACCGTACAGCGTCCGGTTCCGGCGCTTACGGCAAAAGCGCCCCCCTTCCCGGCGACGTTGATCGCCGCCTCGCCGGACACCAGCTCCAGGCCGACGATATTTTCGTTCAGGGTTTGTTTACGCAGCCGCGTCTGGGTATTGAGGATAACCTGAACGCTCTGGGTCACATCAACGGTTTTCTGCTCACCGGTAGCGGTCTGGTAATCCGCATTCCATCCCTCCAGCACCGACCCGAGGTCAAAAGGCGAGCGGACTACCGCAATGCCCGCCAGCGCGGCCATACCCACCGCGGCGCCGATAAATACCCGCCGTCCCTTATCAGGCCCCGCCATCTTTTTGTGATGATAAGCGGCAACCTCAGGCCGGGTATGCAACAGCTCCCCAACCGCCGATTTCAGCACATCCCAACGCTGCTTAGCCTCGTCGAAAGCAGCCTGGTGGGACTCGCTCATGGCCAGCCAACGCCGGAACGCCTGGTAATCCCAAGACTTTATCTCATCTGAAGAGAGCAAGCGTACCCAGTGGCGAGCCTGTTTTTGCAGCTCGTCGGCAGAATCAGCGTTATCGTTGTCGGTTAATTTCATGATATTAATTTAGGCGGCCTTTGAAGACGAAAACGTACGTTTCACTTATTTGGAATCAAGAGTCCTGAAACTACTCAACCTGAAGAAAAAGTGCCTATTGGCCTAGACGAATGACGACGCCTTAATCCCGCACCTTTTTGTTTTTTCAGCATATGGTTATCACAATAGTCATGCGCCCGTTTCAGTTCATATTCGACCATCCGCAACGAGATGCCAAAACGCTCCGCGACTTCTTTTCTTGGCAGGTCCTCCCAGCGCACCATGATCAATATCTCACGACAGCGCCGGGGCAAGCCATCAAGTGCCTCCAACAGCGATGTCAACTCCACCTCATCTTCAAACTGTTTAGCGGGTCCCGGCGCATGATCGGACAGATCCATCACGGACGAAACATCATCATACGACAATGTCCTGCCCTGACGCCGCTGTATATCCACCGCGATATTTACCGCCATGCGTACCAGGTACGCGCGGGGACTCTTAATCGGACTCAATCCTTCCCGGCTTTGCAGGCGCAGCCAGGTATCCTGCAACGCTTCGCCGGCCAAATCATCATTACCCAGCACACGGACCAGACTGTGCTTGATATGGTCATAACGTTTGGTTAGATAATCCAGCAAGATGGGCAATACATCATCAGACATGGCTAATCTCTTATCTCAGTGTGGCAGCGCAGCCCGCGGTTCGGTAAAATAGCCACGGTCAGGGGTTGTTGTAACATCTGCCGCGGGGGTGTCTGATTAAGCTTTATGTGGTTCAGGGTAGCCGGCAGAAGGCGATCGCGCTGGTCGTCACCGGTAGATCCCAAGAGCTGCACATTCCATATCTCCCCCTCCACATCCACTCGAAAACGCAATAAAGCGCGATAGTTGCCCGGAACCGTACGATTATCGCCGCACAACGCCGCCAGCACCCGCGCCTGCAGCAGCGCCGGAAATCCGCTGGTGCGCCATGAATCTATTTTGTGTTTTTGACCGCGGACGACATCATCGGGAGCGCGTTTGAGCACAAATACCGCTTTACTGCCTTGCCCTACGGTTTGAGCCATCAAACCTGTGCGGGTCAACAACACATCCAATGCCGCCTGCGGCGTATAGCGCCCCCGGACTTCGGTTGAAAATCGTCCCGCGACGATTTCACTGCTGAAGAGCGTTGGAACTAGGGAAATCGCGGCATACCGATCCAGGGCCGTCTCCAGCGGCAGGGCGGGATGAGGAAATCAAGGGTTTGTCTTCCTGGCGAGACAGGCCCTGCGGCCCCATCGCCTATCGGCGAGATATGGCGATCGGTTGCGGCAAAACCCGGCGCTGCCAGGCCGATCAACATCCAGTACAGCAGCCCGCAATGATTCATTCCTATGCTGCACCAGAACACATCATGAAAAGTCCTCACGCCTATAACGAATACAAACGATGCCGCAGTCAGGACAACTTGATATAGACAAGGAAATAGTTGTTAAAACAATTCGCTAGTACAGCAGTCGTTTTATTCTTTCGCAACATAGCATGGCTTTATGACGCTCGTGTTACGAATAACGGCCTTGAAAGGGTGCGAGCTGAACGGGGAATGGAGATGAATTAACGTTTTCATATTGCTATTGATGGTTTTAAAAATAGATTTATTACTTACCGATGCATAAAGCAATCTTGCAGCGCTTATAAAAAGTGCGGAGATAAAGCGTTGCAGCGCCAGCGCCTTACCACCGCTCGCCATCAGCAACGCCGGGGAGCCGTTACCATGGCTTAATCGGCCTTGCCGCCGAAATGCTACACATCCTATGCCTCGGGATTCCAATAATATCGATCTCTATATGCCGCGTCGTTGCTTTATTTTTAACGCTGTCTTCACGGCGGCATTTTCTGTTAAAAACCAGACAGTTTATAAAAGGGCGTTTTTGACAGGTGCCATTCATTATCCAGTGAAAGGGGGCCGCCGGTTTTGGGCAGCATAAAGGGCAGCGTTACCATAAAGAAGTAAAAAGGCACTTCCCAGCCGCCGCCCGGAATCATCCAGGTATAACCCACGCCGAAATGTTCGCCCATCAGTTCGGCCATCACCAGGTAAACCGCTGCGGCAAAGGCGCCAAACCGGGATAGAATACCCAGGCCCAGGGTAATG
Organism: Sodalis ligni; assembly: GCF_016865525.2. NCBI lineage: Bacteria > Pseudomonadati > Pseudomonadota > Gammaproteobacteria > Enterobacterales > Bruguierivoracaceae > Sodalis > Sodalis ligni. Next base: position 4,629,023 of record NZ_CP075169.1, read on the forward strand.
GCGGCAGTGAACTCAACCAGACCGCCGAGGATAATCATATTGACGGCAAACTGATCGCTGAGAACCGAGCCGAATGTGTGCGGGCCCACCACGGTTTTGAAAAAGCCCACCAGGCCGGCGTCATGCCGCGACACAAACAATTTTTCAGTGCAATGGGTAAGCCAGTTAAAACCGATAAACATCCGGATAAAAGAAAGGGCAATCCCTTGCGGACCATATTTCTTTATCCCGTCGATCACAATAACAATCAGCTGCAATAAAAGTGGAATAAAGGTAATGGCGGTCACCCAGCCAACCCGCAGCCAATCATGCTGGCCGGCATTTCTGACCACAATGACGGTAAAAAACGTGGTAAAAAGAAAGCTGACGACGGTGTTTTTACGCGACACCAGCGCAGACAAAGGGATTAATAATGAAAAGCACAGCATGTTAGTGGTAGACCAAATACCGTCAAATCTGGACAGGTAGCTCAGTACCGAAATAAACGCTGCACAACCGGTCAAAAAAGTTAATATATAAATTTTATTTTTCATCATTGTGGCTCTATTTTAATTACCATGGCTGCTGAATATTCCGCAGGACAGCTTTCCTATTGACTTATGCTGTTTATTTACTGAGTACGTGACACGCGCAGATTAATAGCGGCCTTGGCGGTAGCATGCTTATTGATGAAATAACCTGTCAACGGTGCGGTTGAATCCCCCGGCGCCTCCAGCTTGGCGGTATCCAGCGCATAAAGGGTATAGGTATAGGTATGAACTTCCCCGACGGGAGGACAAGGTCCGAGATAACTTTTTTTGCCGGTATCATTGGCTTTGGTGATAGCGCCCCCCGGCAGCGTATTTCCCTTCAAATCTGTGGTTTTTGCAGGGATATCAGCGACGACCCAATGCCAGAAACCACTGCCGGTATGAGCATCCTGATCGTAAAGCGTCACAGCAAAACTTTTTGTTCCCGCCGGTACATTATTCCAGCTCAGCGTCGGCCTGATGTTGCCACCGGTACAGCCAAAATCATTAGCCAGAAATTTGGACTGTATGTTTTCATTATCATGAACGTCGGTACTGGTCAGGGTAAATTCAGCGGCATAGCTGGCACTGGTAGAAAACAAAAATAAGAAAAACGCCCAACCTTGGCTTTTGATAAATTTAAAATGTCGCATATTCATCTCTCGTTAATTAAGAGCTAAAATTTTTAAATGACAATAAAAACTTCCGATACTGTCGTTGATATGCTTATGTTCGGAAAAAAGTGTAAGGCGTTTTTTCTGCGATGATAATTCATGATTAACGAAATGACTCTTCATCTTCTTCGAATAATAAGACCATGGCCAGCCCGGCTAAATAGGTGTGCCTATTAACGCTCCACTTTTGTTTGTCCATGTCCGTTTCCAGGAAATGGGGATGCTGCTTTCATAAACTGGGCCACATTTCTTAATAATTGCCACATGTATCGGCATTGATGATTGCGTGTCACCGTTTCATGAAGCGCCAGCCATAATAACTCTATCCGGTTTACCCAAGGTGAGTAAATAGGTTGATAAATAATGATAAATTTTGGATTTTCAGCCAGCCAATCCAGCGTTTTTTGGCTCTTATGAATGACGTAATTATCAACGATTAGCGTGATAGTTTTCGCGCTGCGGTAGGTACTTTTCAGGTGGCCCAGCATCTGGATAAATAAATCCGAGTTTTTGCCTATGGCACTGACATAATCTACTCGCCCGGTTCCCGCGTGTAACGCCCCAGCCAGGTAATGTTTTTCGTTTTTACCCGGTGTCGGGATCCGCTTTTGGTGTCCTTTACATTGCCAGTCAGCGCCGATTTTTGGATTAAGATCAATGTCCACTTCACCCTCATAAAGACCAGGTGGTCCGCGCAGTTCTTGGTCAACGCCTCTTCAATTGCAGCCATTTTTCTTCTTTATGCGGATCCCTGATGTGCAGTGTCGGGGCAGACCTACGCCAGACCAGGCCGGCTTTCGGCAACCATTTACGCAGCGTTGCAGGATGGAGCGTAGAGTTGAATAGCTTATTGATTTCAATAGATAACAGTTCAGTACTCCAGCGTGAACGAAGATAACCAAAGTCTTGCGGGGAACGTTGAACCAGCAGGTTTAGCATGCGCATTATAGCTTCAACAGGCCAGCACTTTTGGCGTCCAGGCGGGAGACTTTTAACCCTCGACACCAAATAAAGTAAACCAGTTGATCCATCGACCTACCGATGAGCGCGCGGCACAAAGGCGACGGGCGACATCGGTAACTGAGTCGCCCTGATGCAGCATAAGCATGGCCATCAGCCGCCGGGCGTGATTTTTATCGCGCGTTTTATGTATCTCTTTTTGCATCTGGCGTCGTTCATTTCGGGGTATAAATGCTATGATCGGCATAACTCGTCCGGTTGGGTGAAAAGTTCTTTCTGGCGATTGATCAGATCGCTCAAACCGGATTGAGTTCCCTTCGGTGATCTACAATTTGGCACACCTATTTAGACACCATTACGCATTTTCCAGCCAGTCGATAAAAAATGTACTGAACGTGGAAACCTGCAGCGGCTGAAAACGGCGCTGCGGGTAGACAAATTGCAAACCGACCTGCTTTTTATCATTGCGGTTAAAGCCGATAAACGTATCGGCAAACAACACCTGCAAACGCCCTTGTTCAACGTCGCGTTTCACGTCCCACCAGGATTTACTGGCAATACCCGCTCCCGCCAGCACCCACTGGCGCAGCAGCGCGCCGTCATTAAATACCGTGACAGGCTGAACGCGCAGCGTTTTGATTTCCCCTTGTGTCTCGAAACGCCATTCGTTGAATAACGTGCCGCGACATTCCATCACCAGGCAGCGCTGCTGATGCAAATCTTCGGGCCTCTGCGGCATACCGCGTTTTTCCAGATAGCCAGGGGAAGCAACCAGTACCCGATGGTTGGGCTTGATAAGCCGCATGACCAGATTACTGTCAGGCAGATTGCCGAAACGGATGCTCATGTCCAGCCGATGCGTGATTAAATCCACCACATCTTCACATAAATACACCGAGCTTTTCACCTGCGGATACTGCACTGAGAAGGCCAGCAGGGCGGGTGAAAGATATTGGCGGCCAAAGTCAGACGGCGCGGAAATGCGCAGCGTACCGCTCAGCACACCCTCTTTCTGCGTCAGCGTCTCCTCCGCCCGATTCATCTCTTCCAATACGCGAAGGGCGGAATGATAAAACTCCTCACCCGCGCGGGTCAACGCAATGGATCGGGTTGATCGATTGAACAGCCTGGTCTGATAACGCTCTTCCAGCGCTTTCAGCCGTGCGGTCATCGTGGCCGGAGAAAGGTTCATCCGTCTGCCGGCCGCGGCGAGCCCACCGGCATCCACCACCTCAACCAGTAACGCCATGTCTTCAATTTTGCCCATATTCTTCCGTATTATTGAATATAAAATCCTGTTTACCGGGCATTATGAAACCGTGGATGAGGGGATGAAGTCAATTCGAGACGTATCACTTGCGGAAAAAAAGGAGCGGTAGATGCAACATAACCAAGAGGGTGTGAGGCGAAAGGGGACGTTGCCGGCTGATTGGCATAAACCGGGGAGGTATCACTATCTCCCCGGTTTATGTTTGGCTCGGGAATTTACAGCGGACGCTGCTGAGCCACTACCGGGCGGGGCTGGGTACGACGGCCCACCATTCCCATCACGCCGGCCAGAACGGCTTCCACCAGCAGCATGAAGAAGGTGAACCAGCTGGCCTTGGCCGTCGCGGCAGCCGCTTTATCACTGGCTTCCCGCGCTTTTTGTTCCGCCTGCTGTTTTAGCTGTTCATATTGCGCACGGGCCTGCTGATAGCTTTTTTCAATTTGATCGACGGTCTGATCGGCTTCCTGATCGCTCTTGCCGGTGCGCGCCTTGATGATATTTTTCAACGCATCGCGATCGGCGGCCTGGAAAGTATCCTGATTACGCTGGATCAGGCCTTGAATAAAATTAGCCACATCGGTATCCGCGGTCTGGGGGTGATTGGCAGTATCAGATGCCTGATTTTGAGCATTGTTGGCTTCACCCTGCGCTTTATTTTGCAGATTCTCCGGTTGCAGTTCCGATTTACCCGTCTGACGTAATGTGGTTTCAATTTCATTCTGTAAACTGTCGAGATTAATATTATTTTCTCCCAGTTTATCTTTAACCATTTGAGTGACCGGCGGCGCGGCGGCGGAAATACCTTTGCCGACGATTTGCAGCCCCGATCCCACCACACTCATTGCGCCGCTCATGGCGCTGTTGACCACCACAATCAGGAACCAAGCGCAAATCAAGGTATTCACGCCGAACATTAACAGCCCGTGGAGCGCCCCTTCGCGCTGAGCCAGGCGTCCGCTGAAGTAAGCACCCGCGGCTATGGCGATCAGCATACTGGCGCCGGTCCAAATGGCGGCGCCGGTTCCTAAGCCCTCAAGGGGATTCTGTTCTTTCAACGGATCAATGGTGCTGGCACCGACGGCGGTACCCAATATAGCCAACAGTAAATAGACCACCATTGAAATAATGACACCAGCGAAAACAGCGCTCCACGAAATACGTTTGAGCGGAACGCCATTTACCGGCTCAACCAATGTATCGTTGTAATGTCCAGGTGCAGTGGTTGAATTTTCGATCATGTTGAAATCTCCATTTATCGCCAGACTTGTTATTGTCGGATCGCAGTTGCGTGAAGGTAAATTACTGCGACTCATGGCTAACGACAGCATTTAATCAATCCATAACATTAGCCATATTAATATTAGTCATAGAACGGAAAATGTACCAAAAAATCTTTACCGGGCATCATTGCGATAAAAAAGAGGATAAAAAGTAATATTAATCATTGTCATTGATGAGAAAGTGAATCCGCCGCGGCTCTCGCCAACACCTTGGCATTCAGGTAATAACTCTATTCATATTAGCCCTGCTGATAATCCTGGCATGTTGGCACACCGGTCATAGAAAAACGGCGGTCCGGGTTGATTTTTCCCCTGCCGCGAATGTATTCAATAATTATATATTTAGTTTTTATACGATTAAGCTAGCCTTTTCATCTAGCCTTAAAAGTACCGCCAGGAGCAAATATCCTGATACGGTGACCCTTTGTATCATCTCGTTAACGTGACGAACCGCTGCGGCGGTTTTATATTGCCGGATAACTTGTTACATTCGAAATTATATCTATACTAATTATATAGCGCTTGAGGTTGGCTCTGAGAGCGCTATTTCTACAAACTCCGTCCGAGCTCCTACCTTGGGCGGTTTTTTCTGCCTGACTCGGCGCAATCGTCTTTACATTAAAGAATAGTTGGAAAACGACCGATAAATCAGTATGACCTACTGACTTGCCGGGTGATTTAATGGACAACAAAACCGACCATGAGCTCAAGCGCAAAGCCTGGCTTGCCGTGTTCTTGATTTCTGCCGCATTCTGGCTTGCCGTCGGGCTTATCCTCTTTCGCTTCCTGGCTAAGCATAACGCATAAGAAATAGTGACGTTCGGTTGGGCAATGTTATTGTTTGGATCAGGACGCGGGGCGAACGAAGGTCTCAACCTGGTCAGTGCGATCGGTATATAATATGCCGTCCAGATGATCAATTTCATGCTGAATAATTCGCGCATGAAAGTCGCTTGCCCGCCCTTGCACTGCCTGCCCATTGATATCCTGCGCCGTATAGGCGATGTGGCGCCAGCGCTCAACGTAGCCGCGTTGTCCTGGAATGCTCAGGCAACCCTCCCAGCCTTCGGCTTTATCATTGCCTACCGGAGTGATCTGCGGATTAATCAGCGCCGTCAAGGGGACCGGCTCAATGAGCTCACCGTCGCGTTCCAGAGCCTGCGCCACTTCCAACACAATCACGCGCTGCGATATACCCAGCTGCGGCGCCGCCAATCCGACGCCTTTTTCCTCTCGCATGACCCGCGCCATATTATCCACAAGCTCCCGCAGCTCCGCCCCGAAGGCAGAGATAGGCTGTGACTTAGCCCGCAGCGCGGGGTCCGGCACATAAATCAAAGTATATTCAGTCACTTATTTTTCCTTCTACAATAGGCCGCCCCGTTTTTTTATCCTTCCATGGCCTGGATTTATTGTCAATTAGTACAATTGGCAAATATTAACTATCCTTATTCTTGTGAATAATAAAAAGAGGAATAGTTATGTCAGATATTACAAAACCAAATGATGAAGCATTCGATGATTTGGCTAACTCTGCGAAGTACAAAGCTGAAGGTCTCGCCGGCGCCGCCCAGAAAAAATTCGGCGAGGCGGTGGATTCTCCTGACCAACAAGCAAAAGGTGCGGCACGGCAGGCTACGGCAAAGGTCTCCGAAGTCTTTAACGATGCGGTCACAGGGGCCCGTGACCAGGTCCGTGAATATCCGCTCGTAGGGCTTGCCGCAATCGGTACCATCGGTCTCCTGCTGGGTTTTATACTGGGCCGGAAATAACTTCCCGGGGCGTTTGCCCGCCCCTTTCCCCCTCTTTACCTCCTTATCGCATCGATTGTCGGATGGCGCCATTCACCCCAATGTGGTACACACTGTTGAAAGCTCAAGCCTGCCGCCGGCTCCGATGGCGATAGGGAGACGACAATGCGGGATCCCATCGTTTTTGGCGAGTGCTGCATCAAAAACGCATATACAACGAATTCACTTTTGGCCGTCTCAGAATGAAACAAGAAGTATTGGCGGGGATATCAGTGGCCGGCCTCTTGCTGCCCTCGGCCATCGCTTATGCGGCTATTGCCGGCCTGTCGCCGGACCACGCGATCGTCGCCACCATTGTCGGTCTTGGCATCTATGCCCTGCTGGGACGAAGCCGATTCGCCATGGTCGCGCCCACCTCATCATCGGCGGCCATTCTGGCAGCGCTGATCATTTCAATGCAACGGCAGGTGCCCCAGGGCGCTCTGGTGGCCGATGCGGCAATCCTCGGGGCCGGATTATGCTTTCTGGTTGCCGGCGCCTTGCGTGCCGGCGCCTTGGCGAGTTTTATCTCGCGCCCGGTGCTGAGCGGCTTTTCTTTTGGGATTGCATTGACCATTACCATCAAGCAGATCCCCGCTATCGCCGGCGTTACGCTGCCACCAAACGGAGACAGCGGCATCCTGCCGTTGATCTGGCATTTAACCGAAGCCTTGCCGCAATTCCATATCGCGTCGGTGGCGCTGGGGGTTTCGGCGTTGCTCAGTCTGGCGGTTTTGCGCCGATGGCGTGGCTTCCCGGCCTCGGCGCTGGTGCTTGCCGCCGGCGTGCTGCTATCGGCGCTGGTGGACCTGCCGGCATACCGTGTGGGTTTGGTGGGAGCCATCGCCATCGCGATGCCCGGACTCTCCTGGCCCGCGCTTTCCCTTGATGACTGGTCACGAATTATTGAACTCTCGGTGCCGCTGTTTCTGATTCTTTTCGCCGAGTCCTGGGGGTCAATTCGCGGCCTTGCGCTGCTGCACGGCGACAAGGTCGTCGCCAACCGCGAGCTGGTTGCACTGGGCTTCGCCAACGCTGTCGCCGGGCTGCTGCACGGCATGCCGGTAGGGGCGGGTTTTTCCGCATCTTCCGCGGCGGAATCCGCCGGGGCGCGGACCCGCTATGCCGGCCTCGCAGCCATGATAGTATTGATCATTCTCAGCCTGTGGGGCCGCTCCCTGGTGGCGCTGGTGCCGGCGCCTGTGCTGGCATCCGTCGTTATCGCATCCTTGTTTCACGCGCTCAATCCGGGGCCTGTGCTGCGGCTTTGGCACATTCGGCGCGACGAAATCGTGGCGACGGCCGCCGCCCTGGCCGTGATTGGGTTTGGCGTGCTCGACGGCATGATGATTGCGGTTGGCTTATCCTTACTGGCCCTGCTGCAACGGTTCTCCGCCGCACGGATTGCCCGCCTTGGGAGAATTCCCGGCACCCATGATTTTGTCGATTTGGCCAGAAACCAGAAAACCGAGACAGACCCGAGGATTTTGATGGTGCGGCCCATGGAGCCGCTGTTCTTTGCCAACGCGGAACGGGTGCTGGCGGTGGTGGCCGATTGGGCCGAGGCGGATTCGGCCATCCGGGTGGTCATTCTTTCACTTGAAGAAAGTCCGGATTTTGACAGCACGGCAATGGATGCCTTGCTTGAATGCCAGGTGCGTTTGGCGAAAACCAGGCGCACGCTTCTACTGGCGCGGGTAAAGGATGATCTTCGCGACCTGTTTCGCGTAGCCGGTCCCCATTGGCTGGCAAGCGACGATTGCTGTTTCTGGAGCGTGTCGGATGCGTTTAAAGCGGCGTTAAAGAGACCGTAGTACAGAAAGTGTTGACTAATCTGGGGTGGTCCAAAAACGGCAAGTCATGTAACAATTCAGCAATATCTTGATTATACTCTCTCTTTATGTGAACCGTCGTTGAGGAAGTGATGCATCGTATCGTATTGTTATTGTCATCTTTGTTTCTAGCCGGCGCGGTTTTTGCCGGCCCGGTCTTGGCTAATCCAATTTCACCTCTATCGTCGGCCTTGAATGAGCGCATGCTCATAATGAAAGATGTAGCAGGTTACAAGGCAGAACACCATTTACCGGTTGAAGATTTAGTCAGGGAACAAAAAGTTGTCGCTTTGGCACAGGAAGAAGCGAGGGACACAGGTCTGGATCCACAGTCTGTGGTGCCGTTTATACAGGCACAGATGGATGTTGCAAAGGCTATTCAATACCGTTACCTTGCTGATTGGTTATCCAGCCCTGAGCAGAACTGGCGACCTAAAAACCTTGATGATGTCAGGAAGGCGATTTCTGACCATGACAAGGTGATACTGAATTCGATCGGCCAGCGATTACTTGTCGGTCGTTTTAGCGAACAGGATAAGTCGGAAATTTTTGGCTTATTGAATGCGCCTAATTTAAGCGATGCAGACAAGTCTCACCTGGTTAACGCATTGTCCCTGATCAAGCGTGGAACATAGAAAACACTGCCTTTCCATCCGGCAATGTGCCCATCGGTGCGCGGCCACAACAAGGGAGTGTCCACGATTCCAGGGGCAGTCAGGGCACATAAACTCTTACCAGGATATCTTTTAAGGTTAAATCACCTATGCTTCGCTCCGCATTTTTCATTCGCCTTATCAGCATCATTACTCTTTTGCATGTGTATATCGGCGTGCGGCTCATTTCTGATCTGCCGGTGGGCGCCCCGTTCAAATGGCTGGGAGGACTGCTGCTGGTTGTGTCCGTTTTTCTGATCCCGCTGGGCATGGCCGCGCGCACTATCAAAAAACAGCCGCTGTCGGACCTGCTGGCTTGGATAGGCTATCTCGCCATAGGCTTGTTCTCGTCGCTGCTGGTGCTGACCGTATTGCGCGATATCCTGCTGCTGTTGCTTTACGTCGTGAACCGCCTGCGGGGCATAGCTTCAACCCCTTACGATTTCATCTCCGTGAGCGCGCTCTGCGTGCCGGCGCTGGCCGTACTGCTCACGTTGCTGGGCGTCTATTACGCGCGCCGAAATGCGCCGGTGAAGATTATCGATGTCCCTATCCCGGGACTGGCGGCGGCGCTGCATGGCTTCAAGATTGTGCAAATCACCGACATCCATATCGGCCCCACCATCAAACGCGGCTATGTGGAGAAAATCGTCGCCACGGTGAACGGGCTCAAGGCGGATCTGATTGCCGTCACCGGCGATGTGGTCGACGGCACGGTGCCCCGGCTGGCGGCGGATGCGCAGCCCCTCGGCGCGCTATCGGCCAGGCACGGCACCTTCTTCGTTACCGGAAATCATGAATATTATTCCGGCGCGGATGAATGGATCGTTGAGTTTCGCCGCCTAGGCTTCCGGGTGTTGATGAACGAGCATGTGGTGGTGAACCACGACGGCGCGCATGCTGTCATTGCCGGCGTAACGGATTACAACGCGGGCAACGTAGACCCAGCGCACATGAGCTCCCCGGCGAAAGCCATACAAGGCGCCCCGAGGGACATCCCGTTCCGGCTGCTGCTGGCCCATCAGCCGCGCAGCGCGGCCGCCGCATCGGAGGCAGGCTTTACGCTGCAATTATCCGGCCACACCCACGGCGGCCAGTTCCTGCCGTGGATGTTCTTCATTCGGTTTCAGCAGCCGTTTGTGCACGGGCTGGGCAAACTCAACGATCTTTGGGTATACACCAGCCGCGGCACGGGCTACTGGGGGCCGCCGGTACGGCTGGCCGCGCCGTCTGAAGTCACGCTTTTGCGTCTGGTGGCGGATCAACCCGCGGTTTAACCGCAATGGCCGCAACGCCGGACGTTGCGCTTCTTGACAAAGTGCCCTGCCGGGGCAAGCTGCCAGATCGACTCCGGGTACGTTTGTCAGCAGTCTGAACGGCCGGCGACGCCGGACGTTCGCCATACCCCACGGCCGCGTCGTCTCACAAGCAGCCTGTCGATATATTCATGCCTTTACAGGGTCGGGCTTTTGCGCGCCCGCGCCACGATCTGCGTCGGGTTGACGAAGCGCAGCGCCACAATCAGCCAGATAAGCGAACTCACGGTGTAGATAACGGCCATGGCGTCAATGGATTGTCCGGCCCTCACCCCGGCGGCGAAAACGGAATAATAAAGTGATACCACCAGCGTCTGGCTGCTGGGGCCGGCGGTGAGGAAGGTCAGTTCAAACATGGAGATAGTCCTCACCAGGGACAGCAGGGTTGCCGCCAGGATCCCTGGCAACAGCATGGGAATCAGCACATGAATGAACAGCTTGCCCGTATTGGCGCCGAAGACATGGGCCGCCGCCTCGATGCGCGGATCGATCTGCTCGATAAACGGTATCATCAGCACCACGACAAAAGGAACGGTGGGCACGAGATTGGCCAGGATAACGCCATTCATGGTGCCCGCCAGACCCAGGCGATAGAGTAAGGTGGCGAGGGGAATGCCGAAGGTGATGGGCGGCACCAGCAGCGGCAACAGGAACAGCGCCATCACCAGCGATTTGCCGGGGAAGTTCCGCCGTGCCAGCCCGTAGGCGGCGGGCACGCCGATCAGCGCCGACAGCACAACCACCGTGCCGACGATCTGGAACGTCGTCACCAGCACGTCCCCCAGCTGAAACTCCCGCCAGGCGGAAAAGTACCAGCGGAACGTGAAGCCGGCCGGGAGCCAGGTGCCGAACCAACGGGTGCCGAATGAGTTCACCACCACGGTGGCGATAAGCGCCAGCAGATTAAGGATGAAAAAGGCCACAAAGGCCCAGATGGCAATCTTCCACAGCCTGTCCAGGGTAGTTTCCAGGTTCATAGCAGCTTTTCCAGGTTCATGGTTTATCCCTTGCCCCCACCCGCGGGCCCTTTATAAAACAGGCTGCGCGCCGTGAGAATGATGCCGACGATAACAAATTGGACGACAGCCATGATCATGGCGATAGCCGATGCGAAGGAGTAGTCGTACTGCTCGAACGCCGCCTGCGCGGCCGCAATGGAGATCACCCGCGTCTCCCCCGCCGGCGCCCCCAGGATAACGGCGGAGGGGAAGACCGAAAATGCATCCACAAAAGACAGGCAGAAGATAACCGCCAGGCCGGGCAGGATAAGCGGCAGGATCACATGCCGGAAACGCTGGCGCGCCCGGGCGCCGAGGGTGGCGGCGGCCTGCTCCAGGGCCGGGTCGATACCGGAAATCATCGACAGGGCCAGCAGGAAGGTGAAGGGGAAGCCGGTGATGATCAGGGACAGGAAGACACCGGTATAGTTGTGGACCAGGCGCACCGGATGATCGATAAGTCCCACGGTGACCAGCACCCGGTTAAACCAGCCCTGCGGCCCAAGGTAGTTCAGCAGGCCGTCGGCCACCAGCACGGTGCCGAGGGTGATGGGAATCACCAGAATGGTGGTCAGCACCCGCTGATGGCGCATCAGCCGCACCCGCATGGCGATGGGCACCGACAGCGCCACGTTCACCAGCGTGACGGGGAATGCGAGCTGCAGGGTCAGCCAGATCGTCTGATAAATATAGGGATCGGAAAAAAATTTGGCGTAGTTGGCATACCATTGCCCGCTCTTGGGCATAAAGGAATGCACCAGTCCATAGAGAAACGGATAGATAAAAAGCAGCAGCAGGAACAGCGCCGCCGGCAAAATCAGCAGCGTCACGCCGTCAAAACCATAGTCCGCCAGCCTGCGGCTTCGCTGGGTGTACAGGGTTTCAGCGCCGGCCGGCTTCATTGCACGTTCTCCCGCGGGTAAACCAGCACACGATCGGCGGGCGCCCCCAAGCGCACCGTCGCACCCGGGGCCATAGCGTCACGCGCCCGGAAAAAGACCTCGTATCCGTCAGCGGTCCGGCCGGATCCGAGAAAATTCTCGCCGGAATACTCCATTCCGGTCACGGTCGCGCCGATAGCACCCTCCGGCATCGGAACCAGGTCGGAAGGACGAATGGCGGCCACCACCTCTCCCGCGTTCGTGGCGTCCATCCCCCGGCCCCATAGGGTTGCGCCCGAAAGTGACATTTCTACGTCATCCCCCAGCTTGCGCAGGATCCGCGCGGGCAGCGCGTTGCGAAATCCCATGAACTCCGCCACATCAAGATGGGCCGGCCGATTGTAGAGATCGTGCGGCGTACCGATCTGGCGCACGCCGCCATCGCGCAACACGACGATCCGGTCGGCGAGGGACAGGGCCTCGTCCTGATCGTGCGTCACGTAAATGGTGGCGGAACCCAGCAAACGGTGTATACGGCGGATTTCGCCGCGCATTTCGAGCCGCAGCTTGGCATCCAGGTTTGAAAGGGGCTCGTCCATAAGCACCAGCGGCGGCTCCACCGCGATGGCGCGCGCAATGGCCACGCGCTGCTGCTGCCCGCCGGAGAGCTGGGCCGGCAATTTATCGGCCTGCTGCGCCAGCCTGACCACGTTCAGGGATTCCTCCACCTTAAGATCCATTTTGGCTTTCGCCACTCCCTGCATTTGCAGGCCGAAGCCCACGTTGCGCCGGACAGTCATGTGCGGGAACAGCGCATAGTTCTGAAACACCATGCCAAAGCCGCGGTCCTCCGGCTTGAGCATGTCGATACGGCGATCATCGAGCCAAATGCCGCCCCCGCTCAGGGACAACAGGCCCGCCAGACAATTCAGGGCGGTGGATTTACCGCAGCCCGACGGACCGAGCAGCGCAATGAACTCCCCGCGTTTTACCGTCAGCGTCACGTCCCGCAGCGCATTATGGCTGCCGAAGGCGCGGCTGATATGCTCCAGGCGCAGTTCGCGAAAATCCCGTGATGTTATTGCCATTGTTCACTGCCTCAGCCTGAGTTCGGTATCAAAAGAGCGGGCCGCAGCCAGGCCCGCCATCTTCCGCCTATTCCCTATTTCTGCATCTTTGCCGCGCCAATGTCGCGATCCCACTTATCGAACATGGCCACCAGTTGCTTGGCGTCCAGGGGCGGCTCGGTGGGGTTGTTGGCGATAAGCCCGGCGTATTCAGGCCGCCCGAAGGTCTTGATCGTCTCCTGGCTGTCGGCCGGAGCCATATCCAGGGTGACGCCCTTGATGGACGGACCGGGATACATATAGCCGTGATCGTACATAAAGGCCTGTTGTTCGGGTTTCAGGATAAAGGCCATTAATTGCAGCACTACATCCAGTTTTTCTTTCGCGATCCCCTTGGGTATGGCCATGTAATTGGCATCCCCCACCCAATGGAATCCCTTCAGGGTGCCGACCTTATACTCCGCCGGCACGATGCCCAAATAGCGGGGATTGATGTCCCAACCTCCCGTGGAGGCGATGATATCGCGGGTGCCCTCGGCCAGCTCCTTCATGGTTGCCGTGGTGCCGCCGGGGTAGTATTCAATGCAGCCGTCAAGCTGCTTGAGATAGGCCCAGGTCTTGTCCCAGCCGTGGACCGGATCCAGGGGGTCCTTGTCTTTGAGCAAATAGGGCAGACCCATCACAAAGGTCCTGCCCGGGCCGGAATTGGACGGCCGGGCATACATGAATTTACCGGGATTGGCCTTGCACCAGGACAGCAGTTTTTCCGCCGTGTCCGGCATATTCTTCACCCGATCCGGCGCGTATTCCAGTAGCGGGCCGGACGGCGTCCAATCCACCACAAACGCTTGTCCACGCGCCATTTTCTGCATCAGGTAGGCACCAGGGAGATAGAGCTGCTCCATGTTCGGAAACATGCTCTGGTATTGTGGCAGAATTTGCATCCACAACCCTTGCCCCATCCCGGCGGCAAGGGCATCGTTGCCGGTAAGGACAAAGTCGATGTCCACCCGTCCGGCATCCTGCTGCGCCTTCAGCTTGCCGGCCAGTTCGGGAGCCGTGGCCTGCGTGAAGACAAAGTTCTTCACCAGTTCGGGATGCTCGGCCTTGAATTTATCGAACGCGGGCTGGCTTATCTGCAGGTCGCCGGCCACATCGATAACGTTAATGGTAACGGGTTCCGCGAAAGCCTGAAACGAACCGGCGAGAGACGAGAGAACCACGGTAGCCGCCAGTGCGGCCAGACGGCAAAGGGCAATGCTGCTTTTTTTCACGACTCCACTCCTTTAATCAGTGTTAACTCAGGTTCTTCGTTTCCCAGGGTTAGCGGGTCAGCCGGCTTGCCGCGGGACCATCAAGGAACAGTTGACAATTATCATGCTGCTGCAAAATGGATGCGGGACATGCATTGGTCACCGGCCCCTCCACAACGCCGCGCACCGCCTCGGCCTTGCGTTCGTCCGGCACCGTGAGGATCACCACCTTGCTGGCCATAATGCGTTGCACCGTCATTGAGATGGCCCGCAGGGGAACCTCCTCAAGGGTGGCGAACCAGCCCTCGCCAAACTGCTGCCGGCGACAGCGTTCATCCAGATCCACCACCTTATAAGCCACCGTGGAGGTGAAATCAGCCGGCGGGTCGTTGAAGGCGAGATGGCCGTTCTCGCCGATGCCGGCGAACATGACATCGATGGGATGTTTATCCAGCAGGTCGCCGATGCGCTGCAGTTCTTCCTCCACATCCGCCGCATCGCCCCGGATAAAGTGAAAAGCCCCAAGCGTCGGCAGCCTGGAGACAAAACGCTCCTGGAGATAGCGGAGAAAGCTGGCGGGATGCGTTTGTGGCATACCGATATATTCATCAAGATGGAAGGCAGTGACCCGGGACCAGTCAATCTCCTCGTGCCCGATAAGCGCCTCGATCATTTCAAACTGACTGGCGCCGGTGGCCAAGACAATGTTCGCCCTGCCGCTTTTCCCGATGGCCGCGACGATTGCCGCCGCTCCGGCCGATGCAGCCGCGCCGGCGGTTTGTACCTTGGCGGCAAATTTATGAATTTTAATCATTCGCTCCTCTTCGGGCAGGACTGGCTGTATGAATTTTAAACCAAGGTACAATCGAGGAGAAAAAGCGTCAATGGTAAAATTACTCGTTATAGATACGTTTTTCTTATCATAGCCAGTAAATTTACATGCAGTTGTGTATAGCCTTCTTATGCTATAGCGATCTTAAATTTCATTAACGGTCTGAGGGTTAACGGGAGAATACCGGCGTATCAATGGGATGACGGATTATAACACTCACTGTGCAGTACAGCTTTACTGCAATGGAGGGAATAACTTTAGCTTAAGTTTGCGTTTGCAATTTACTTTCACGCTAAGTAATCTTTCTCAAAACGCAATCTTCCCGCATATCATTACCTATCGGGAAAAACGGCAATACAGGACCCAGAGCCATGACAAAAACGCGTAAGTCTAAACACGGCGGTCCCGGCCTTCGTGAAATCGCTGCCGAGGCAAACGTCAGTATCGCCACGGTGTCACGGGTGTTGAACGGCAATGCCCGCGTCGACCCGGCTATGCGCAAACAGGTTTTGGACGCGGCTGACAGGCTCAATATCGACACCCAGCAGTCGCCCAAGTCCGGCGCCCTGGTCTTTCTTCTCAGCAACCGGACAATGTTGCCGCCTTTCCACGCCTGTATCCTGGCGGGCGCCGAATCCTATTGCGCCGCCCATGGCTGGGATCTGTTTTTCGTATCCCTGGCTTATCCCCCTAATGCCACCCCACGAGAGCTGCACCTGCCCAAGCTGTTGCAACGCCGCGAGATGGTGCGCGGCGTCATACTGGCGGGCAATCCCTCGCCGAATCTCATCGAATTGCTGGAGCAAAAGAACATCAGTTATGTGGTGCTCGGCAGCAACATTCTCGGTGAATTTCCCACCCTGAAGAATGACGTGGTCTTCTCCGATGAGATGCGCGGCGGCGAAGACGTGACCCGTTATCTCATCGGTCTGGGCCATAGGGATATCTGGTTTGTCGGCAATACCCGCCTGCCCTGGTTTGCCCGCTATCACGAAGGATATTGCCGGGTTATGGAAGAGGCATCGCTCAACCCCAGGCTGAGCAGTATCGATTCGGAAGATGACACCGAAATCGGCTATCTGGGCACCAAATACCTGCTCTCCACCGGCGAACCCGTATCTGCCATTTTCGCCGGCAACGACTCCACCGCCTGTGGCGTCTATAAGGGGCTGCGGGAACAGGGCCTGCGCATCCCGGAAAACATCAGCGTGGTGGGCTGCAACGATACGGTGGGCGATTTGCTCTACCCGAGCCTGACCACCATCCGTGAGTTCCCCGAGCAGATGGGACGCCACATGACGGAGCTGCTGTTAGAGCGCATCGCCAATCCCGAACTGGAATCCCGCCGGCTGATGATGCCGACCCAGTTCGTCAGGCGTGACTCCTGCGCTCCGGTGGCGGGGGGAGAGACACACAGCGCAGATGACAGTGATTCGGCTTTCAGCGCCATATCACAGCAGTGACCCACGGCAAAAATGAGTACGTCCGGTTTGCCGGACGCTTATATCGAATAGATTAAGCGCACTGCTGATTTGACTCACTGAATAAGACTCCATGGAATAAATCATCAAAATCATCCATTTAGTTTATCAATAAGACTTTCATTCATCATGGATATACTTCCCGTGATCGAAAAGCGAAGTTGGTATACTCTCTATTTAATCAAATCCCATTATATTTAACGGGTTACTTAACTTAGAGAAAGGACATTATGGATATCAATAATTGCACAAATAGCAACACTGCATCAGGCCAAGAAAGCGCCATCATCAGCCACAACAGTAATTTACCCAAAAGATTTGAATTGCTTATTAACAATTTAGAATCCGTCAACAATCGCACCGACAAGGCCGGCATCAAAGATTTTATTCATTTTTCAAAATATAATCTTGAAAAATAAATTCTTCCCTCATGAGCGTCAGTAATCCGCAAGAGGTCCTAGAGTTAATACAACAGGCCTCTCGTCCGTGCCTGATTATTAAGGATGAAATTGAATTAGGTGGTGGCAGTATGTCCTATATCCTTCAAGAAGAAGGTAAATTAGAGGATTCATTGAAATCGCTGAAGGATCGATTACAGATTGATATCGGCATCCAGACCCTGAAGAAGCGCCTTTATCCACTGAAGAAAAAGTGATAAGAGAGGCTCTGCGTATTGGCAAGCAAATTGAAGAAAAATCCCGGAGACTACAAAGCGCATTGAAGAAGAGACTAAGCGTTCATTGAATAAAGTAGAAAAAGAAACCAATCGGTTAGGTAAACGTATTGGTAAACATTTTCGTTAAAAATGAAATTGCATTGAAAATATAAAAGCCAAATCGTTACATCCATTTATTGTTCATTTTTAGCTAGGAGTTTTAATATGCCAAGCTTTTGAATTGATAGTGATATTGGTTTATGTAAGTTGGGCTGTCCTATGCGGTAGTCCAAAAGACTCCATGTGTGTCCGGTTAAGTGAATGAACACGCTTATGGATGACATTAATCTTTTGCCAGACAATATGAATATCACATCAAAAATTTAAAATCATGTGTGAAAAATTTAAACCCGCGAATGGGGACTTATCATTTTTAAAAATGAATTACCGGGAATTGCAAAGAATTTTGATAGATCGAGCAATCTTCATGAAAAATCATAAACAAAGCGCAAAACAACCTTGCTTTCAGAATGAACCAGTGAATACACTCTTCTTGCCGTTACCCGTATGAAAGCCATGTCGGAATGCCGTTTTAACTTTTCATAAAATTTTTAGGAGTTGCACCATGCTTAAGAAATTTATATTGTCCATTACTTTCCTAGGCTTCATAATTATTACCTATCTTCCTAAAAGTCAAATTACTTCTTTATTGGGATGGACTCTCCCGCTTCTATGGGCTCTGGTAGTTTGTTTGAATACTTTTTCCCCAATCTTCATAAAAGTTATCTCGGGTGCCTTCATACCATAAAGGCTGGAAAGAATTGTCAAAGGGTTGTTTTCTGTAAGCACGGGATTGATCGCGCTGGGTGCTGGTATCTTCTTTTATACTCGCCATTTTATGGACTTCAGCGCGGGTTGGATAAGTTTGTCATTCATTGGCATAGCGCTTTACAACGCGGCGTTGGTCCAAATAAATACGGCATGTAAAAGCATGATAAATTGGTGAATCCTCTGGCTGTTGTATTGTACGGTAACGGTCAACTAGCCTGTTAGAGGGTTATCAATATACGATGCCTCCCGTTGATTGTCTTCCAGCCAGAGAACTCCATTGAATGCGAAATCTTCAATTTTCGCCATGTACGCTTTCTTTTGCGCACTAGCGCGCAGTTTTACATTTCACGGAAGCTTACTGTAGCGACGCACAGTGGCATTGTAGATGCGTTGGAACACACGCCAATGCTTAAGGAAATGTTCGATTTGGCACGATCGGCGAGGAATTTCTATTGAGACTTCCCTGAATCCGGTTTTGCCCTGTTTTATTCCTCAGTATGAA
This sequence comes from Sodalis ligni, assembly GCF_016865525.2. Classification (NCBI taxonomy): domain Bacteria; kingdom Pseudomonadati; phylum Pseudomonadota; class Gammaproteobacteria; order Enterobacterales; family Bruguierivoracaceae; genus Sodalis; species Sodalis ligni. The sequence continues at coordinate 4,647,807 of NZ_CP075169.1, forward strand.
AATAAAGACTGATAGTTGAATTTTACCAACAGGAGAGTTGATATGTTGCCAGACGTTAAAAAGGTTAATAACATTAACAAACGACAATATCAGGGAAGTAAAATTGCCGCCATTCAGGCTTTAGCCGAATCGGCTGACCCCGAGCCTGAGATTTTAGAACGCCTTTGCTTCTTTCCAATGACGTTGTAAAGAAGTGAAAGTTGCTGCCACCTTAGCGTTAGGCAGAATCAACCGATTGCTGTAACCCCGCCTCTTTCTCTTTGCGGTACGATTCGGCAAGAATAGAAATATAATGCCTGACTTTTGCCGGCGACCGAAGCGATGTACGTTATCGGATAATTGCATCATACAGGCCGGGCAGCCGGTGGTAATAGTATCCGCGTCAGTGTGGTTGACATCGTTGATTTTTCTTTCAGCGATGGCCACCGAGGTTTTAAAATGCGTTAGCACGTAGGAACCGCCGCTGCCGCAGCAAGCGTCAGCCCTGGCCATTTCCTTGAATATCACCCCCGGTATATTTTTCAGTATCTGCCTGGGTTCACGGGAAACCTTCATCACTTTTTTCAGGTGGCAGGGATCATGATAGGTCAGGACGGCATTCACCTGGCCTCGGGGGATGCGATAGCCGGTGACATCAGTCAGCAGCGTTGATATATCATAGGTACGGCTGCGCCAAAATTCCGCCCTTGGCCCATACACCGGATCTTGCCTGAATATTTCCGGATAATCGTGTTGCCAGGCCCCCCCGCAGGAACCGCAGCCGGTAACGATATAATCAACGCCGCTGTTGTCCATCGCGTCAATATTTTTTCTGCCAAGCCGGCGAATGGATTCTATATCGCCATGGACCAACACGGGCACGCCGCAACATCCCTGATCCCGGGGAATCACCACTGCTATGTTATTTTCCTGCAAAACCGACACCAGATCTTCACCCACCTCGGGGTACAAATAATTAAACGAACACCCGGTAAAAAAAGCCACCCTGGCAACAGGATTTTCCACCGGGAGGACATCAGGCAGGCGATCCCGCAGGGGCTTTTTGGCTAACGCCGGCAGCCGCCGGTTTTGGTCAAAGCCCGCCGATTTTCCCAGCAACGCCAGCGAAGCGCGGGGGGCGATGGCCTGTTGCCCGGCCTGGCGAAATAACAAGCCGCTGAGCCGCGCGCCGGTTTTCATGCCCAGATCAAATACCCCCTGATGTTCCAGGGTGCTGAATATCGCCTTTTTGACCCAGGGCAGTCCCTTCTCCCGCACCACGGCACACCGCAGCGCCAGAATGATTCGGCCAAAATCAACCTTGGTGGGACAATTTTGCATACAGGACTTACACACCAGGCAGTTGAACAGCATATCGACGACGTCTTGATCATCAATCTGCAAATTGCCGGCCATGACGGCTTCAGCAACGCCTATCTTGCCCCGCGCCACGCCGGATTCGGTTTTAGTGGTTTTATAAACCGGGCAAACGGCCATGCAGAAACCACAGTGCATACACTTATCCAGTTCACTCTGGATTGCCGTCAGGTCGTCGTATACGGTCCGGACCGGGATTGACTTTTCAACGGGAAACATGAGTCTTCTCTTCCCTGGGAATGAGCTTGCCGGGATTTAACATATGGGTGGGATCCAGGGCATTTTTAATGGCTTGCATGAGTTCGAGACCAGAGTCACCAATCTCATTGCCTAAGAAACGCATCTTGGCGATGCCTATGCCGTGTTCCCCCGATAAGGTGCCGCCTAATTTCAGGGCGGTGGCAAAGATCTCCTCGACGGCCTGATGCACCCGGGACATCTCGTCAGCATTATATTTATCGGCGAGGATGGTGGGATGCAGATTCCCGTCGCCGGCATGGCCAAAGGTGCCGAGCACCAGCCGGTACTTGCGCCCGATCTCCGCCAGCGCAAGCAGCATGTCGGTGACACGACTGCGCGGCACGGTGGCGTCTTCCAATACCACCGTATTGTTAAGTGACGCCAGCGCCGGCAATGCCGCCCGTCGGGCGGACCAGAGGTTGTCGCGCTCTTCATCTGAATTGGCGATATGCAAGCTACCGTGGTTTTCTTCGACAATCCGTATCACCGCGTCGGCTTCTTGCGCCACCACCAGTTCGGCCATGCCATCAACCTCAATCAATAGCAGCGCCGCGGCGTCCGTGGGCAGTCCGACATGGGCAAAATCCTCCACCGTTCGGATGGTCATGTTATCCATAATTTCCAGGGTGGCGGGAATAACCTGCGCCTTGATAATATCGGAAACCGTTTTACCGGCGTCTTCCATGATATTGAAGGCGGCCAGCATCGCTTTATGAAATTTCGGCTCGGGGAGTAATTTGCAGGTTATTTCCACAATGATGCCCAACGTGCCTTCAGAACCAACAAAGAGGCTGGAAAAATCATAAGCAGTGACGTTTTTCACCGTTTTACCGCCAAAACGCACGCTGTTGCCATTGGCCAGGACGACTTCCATGCCCATGACATAATGTTTGGTGACGCCATATTTCAAGCCGCGCAGTCCCCCCGAGTTTTCCGCCACCGAGCCCCCCATGGTGGCGGTGGTGACGGTGCCCGGATCGGGGGGATACATCAGCCCAAAGGGCGCAATGGCATTGTTAAGATCCTGGATGACAACGCCGGGCTGTACGGTGGCGGTAAGATTCTCCGCATCGATTTCCAGAATTTGATCCATTTTTTGCAACGACAGGACTATCCCATGGTCAAGAGGAATGGTTCCGCCGCTCAAATTGGTTCCTGCGCCGCGCGGGTAGATGGCAATACTTTTCCAGGCGGCCAATTGCACCACCTTTCGCACTTGCGCCGTGCTGGTAGGCATGACAATCACTTCAGGCATGGCATGGGGCACATCGGCAGTGGCATCATAGCTATACGTCGTCAAATTAACGCTGCCAATCAATACATTATCTTTCCCTACAATAGCTTGGAGTTGGTTAATGATAATTTCGTCCAACATACATCAATCCATTAGCGCTTCGAATTTCAGGGTTGAAAGATTGTTGGCCGATTCACTGTTTGCGAATGTGATCGGTAACGCTAAATACAATGAAAAGAAAAAAGAGGGGGCCGATGGAACTGAAATACCTAATTGTGCCTTAAGCGTTTTTAACGAAAAGTGGTTAAATCACAATAAATCAGTCTTAATAACAACATAAACCCGTCAACTTACTGCCGCGAGATTTTAATGCCCAATCAGCGTTATGCTGCCATCGACCAGGGAACCACAGGTACGCGAGTCATTGTTTTTTCAGAAGACGGCACGCACCATTCCCCTGCCGCAATCGCCCATAAACAAATTACCCCCGATTCCGGCTGGGTCGAACATGATCCAATGGAGATCCTGGGCAATATCCGTCTGTGCCTCAGCGATTGTAACGTGGTGGATGCCATCGGCCTCGCGCACCAGGGCGAGAGCATCGTGGCATGGGATGCCCAAAGTGGTTTACCGTTATACAATGCCATTGTCTGGCAGGATCAGCGTACTGAATCGGTCATCCGACAGTTGAAAGAGGATGGCGCGGAAGCGATGGTTCGTGAGAAAACAGGGCTGCCTTTAGATACCTACTTTTCTGCCAGTAAGATGGGCTGGATTATGCGTAATGTGCCGGACGCGAAAAAACTCGCCCGTAATGGGCGGTTGCGTCTTGGGACAATGGATGCTTTTTTCCTGTTTCATCTTTGCGGCACGCACGCAACGGATTACAACTCCGCTTCCCGGACCTCGCTGTTTAATATCAGAACCCTGCAGTGGGATGACGCGCTTTGCCGGCTGTTTGGCGTTCCCATCGAAGCCCTGCCCGCCGTTAAAGATAATATCGGGTATTTTGGTGATGTGACGCTGGCGGGAAAGACCGTCCCTCTCACGGCTTGTATTGTTGATCAATTTGCCGGTACCTATGGACATGGCTGCCGCTCTCCCGGACAGATGAAAATCACCTTCGGTACCGGCGCCTTTTTGCAGTCGATCACCGGTAATGCAGTGCCCGATGCGGCAAATTCAGGGCTATTACCTACGTTATGCTGGAAGCTGCCGGGAGAAGAGCCGGTGTATGGTTTGGATGGCGGCGTATATAACGCAGCCTCGGCAATTAACTGGGCGCGGAAAATCGGCCTGTTCACCGATATTGAAGATTTTTCTGACTTTCCAAATCAGCCTGCCATCGCTCGCGGTTTAGCGTTTGTACCTGCTTTGTCCGGCCTTGGCTGCCCATACTGGGATCGTTCTGCCGCAGGGCTGTGGGCCGGGCTCTCCCTGGAAACCGAGCGCAAAGACATGCTTCAATCGATTCTTGAAGGGATTGCCATCCGCTCAGCGGAAGTGATTAATGCCATGGACAAGGTGCAGCCGATAGGGGATAGCATCACGGTTGACGGCGGGCTCTCATCGAACCGGTATTTTAAGCAATTCCTTTCTGACCTGATTCAAAAACACATTGTTTCACCCGTTAACCGCGAAATGACGGCGCAAGGCGTGGCATTGCTCGCGCAAAAAGGCTTGGGAAATCATGACGCGTTCAAGATAAACGGTAATCATGAGGTCATCACACCGCAACGTAATGATTTACAACCTTTTTATACTCGCTATTTGGACATCATTTCCCGCTCCCGCAATTTACGCGCTTAACATGAAGGACAAGGGATATACCCGTAAAACTTCCCGCTGCGGGTTTTATGGTCACAAGGTTGGCTTTCCCGCAGCTCGCCGTTTTTAGGGTATATATCTGCTCATTTTTCCGGCACAGGTTCACTCAATTGAAATGGACAGCGTGCTGTCTGAGGTCAAGTGAGTAATATTGATATTTTTCAGCAGGATCCGGCGCTCCGGCATGCAGCGATGACGCCGGCGGTACAGCTCCCGTTGCCCGTCGCGTACCACAACCTCACCGCTGACGGGCCGCGAAACCCTGATGTTCAGCGTCGCCGTTTTATCTTCGCCGCCCAGACGGATGACGGCCGGGGCCGACATTCGGATAATATCCTGATGTTCAATGGGCAACACCGGATTATCCGTGTGTGTCGGCTGCTCTTCCTGCAGAGCCAGGGCCACGGCTTTGCCTACTTGCAAGCCTTCCTGATAGCATTGGTCGCCCATATCTGCCGGATGCGTCATATTCCCTACCGCATAAAAGTCGCGATCAGAACAGCAACCATGCTGATCAAAAAGAGGACGGCCGGTTTTTTTATCATGCTGCAAATGACTTTTAAGAATCAGGGTATATTCCCCAACGAATTTGCCGGTGAAAATGACGCTGTCGCAGTCCAGCCTTAATGTTTTGCCGTGCTTATCGGTAATGTCCATACCCTCAACACGTTCACTGCCACAGATATGACTGACCCGAGTGTTAAAATGAACGGGCACTCTCAGTAAATGGGCCAATAACGTACTGAGGCGAAAGGCAACAGGACGGGGATGCTCATCCACTAACGCCACAGGCTTGATACCTGCGCGGTATAAGGTCCAAAGCGCAGAAAAACTGACCAGTTCGCTGCCAACGATGACCGAGCGGTTTCCTGGTTTGAGCTTACGCAAATAGATAAACTGCTGTAATGCACCGGCCGTCAGCACCCCTTGCGGACGAAGACCGCTTATCAGTCGCGCATGTCGCGGCGTTTCACGTACGCCCGTCGCGATAATCACTCTCTTTGCCTGAAGCGTTTCTAAACCGTTATCCGACGAAATATCAACGAAACCCCCGGGCCGGATACTGATAACCGTGGTGTCGGTTCGCAGGGGAATCTCCTTGACCGGCTGCAGAATCTTCTTTATCCAGGTATTCCCTTTCATTGGCCGAAAATAGGTCAGGAGTCCGAACGTGGGATGTTGGCAATGCCGCGGCACCCCGCCCGCCTGGCTCTCACGCTCAATCAACAGCAAATCTTGGACACCCGCGTCCTTTAATGCTCTGGCAGCGGCCAACCCCGCCGGGCCGGCACCGATAATAATCACCTTGTAGTTTTTTTTCATTCTATATGTCCAACGACCAGCGAGTTATACAAACGGTTCCCAGCTATCTCGGCCACATGATTACTACAGAAAAACCCATTACATCGTCCCATCATGACGCGCGTTCGGCGACGAAGTCCCCCGATACATTCAGGAGGAATATCAGAGTCAAATGCCGCCTCTATCTCCCTGCGGGTAACCAGTTCGCAGTGGCAGACAATCCCACCGTTGCCCGGGCAGGCGTAATCCCTTGGCTGGTATTCGGACAGCATAGGCATGGTGGGCCAGAAAAGTTGCCCTGGGGATCCAACGCAAACAAAGGCGCAAAATTCTGCCTATAGAGGGATTCAATATGGGCGGCAATCCCCAGTGCGGAAGTCAGCCCGGTAGAACGAATCCCACCCGCGGTAATCCACTGTTTTTCAGGATAATCGAGTATGCGATATTCTTTCTTTTCGGTAGCGGGACGTAAACCGGCGTAGGTCGCCGTTACGCTATAATCCGCCAGGCTGGGCAGCAGCCGGCAACCTTTCTCCATCAGCTCTTTTAGCTTTTCTTCATCGACTTCAGCTTTATCGCGATCGGTTTGTTCTTCCGCCGTCGGCCCCAGAATAAGATTGCCAAAGATGGTCTTTGACAATAAAACCCCTTTCGTGATTGCGGTGGGGACCGGCAAAATGATCGCTGTGATTTTTTCCGCGGCGGGCTTGTCGTAAACCAAAAACTGACCTTTACGCGGACGGATTTCAAATTCAGGTTCGCGCCACATTGCATCAACATGGTCGCCATGATTGCCCGCGCAGTTGATTACCAGCCGCGCGTTGAATGTGCCCTTCTCCGTTTCCAAAGTCCACTGGCCGTCGTTAAAACCGGCATGTCTGACCCCACAGTTGAAATGATACCGGCCACCGTGTTTGACGCCTTGTACCAGGTAAGCCAATGGCGTGCTCCAGGGATCAATAACACTTTCGCCGGGAACAATGACCCCGCCCATTGCGCCGGGTGAAAGGTGGGGTTCACGTTGATATATTTCTTGGCTATCAATCTGCCTAACATCCATTACCCCGTTCTGATGCGCCACCTTCACAATTCCGGCTAAAGCCGCAAACTGTTCGTCATTCCAGGCAATCACTATCGCTCCCGTTTCCAGCAGCGGCAGGTTCATTTTCTGATGGATAGCAAGGTATTCCCGGTAGCCGGCCTGCATGCAGGCTAGCTCCAGGCTGTCCGGCGGAGCATCAAATCCGGTATGCAGCAAAGCGCTGTTGGCCTTGCTGGCGCCGGAGAGAATATCCCCGCCTTTTTCCAGCAGCACCGCTCTGGCCCCCATTAGACAAAAGCGCCGGAATACAGCACATCCCACCACGCCTCCACCGATAACAATCACGTCTGCGGAACTGTTTGATTGTGTCATGACTTTATTTCCACCTTCACTTAACACGCTAAAACAAACTTCGACAATCCATGGCATTTTGTAAACAAAACGATCAGAAAATGCGTCACACCCCTGACCGTTTGAATGGCCGGGAAGATAAGTGAGTGCTAAAAACCTACGCCAGCAATTGACCAAAATCAATATGAAAAATGACCGTTCGGTCATAAGGCGTGAATAAATCCACACAAACAGCATATTCATCTACTCGCCAGTCTCAACCCGGATTAAAAGCACTTTCCGAATGTTTAATGAACAAATTATTGCATTTATTTGTCACATTACTGCAAAAGAAATTGACCGTTCGGTAACTAATATATTACTGTTCGGTCGTATTAATTGATTCCCGGGCGTGCCAATTGCCATGTAAAATCAGGCTTTTGACTGCAAACTTAGGTGTTAGGAGTGAAAAGGAATAGTTGAAAATGTTAAAACAAAGACATTGGTAGTGAGTGCTTTGCTTGTTGCCTTAGCCTCTGCGATAGCACCTGCGAGCTTTGCAGCAGATAAAAAAACACCGGTGGTCGGCATTGTGGCCATAGACCTGCAAAACTCGTTTTTTGTCCGTATGCGTCAAGCAGGCGATGAAGCGGCAAAAGACTACGGCGTTAAAACTATTTGGCAAGGTTCCGAAGGCAGCCTGGAAAAAGAGATTTCCAACATTGAGAACTTCGTGAACCAAGGCGTTGACGTGATTCTCGTCGATCCGTTGGATCGCGCTGCGATTGCGGCGGCGGTACAAAAAGCAAAAGCAAAAAATATTCCCGTCATTGCCATGGGCAATAAAGTGGACGGGAATTGGAATTACAATACGCTTTATCCCGATTACTCCAATATGAGCACCGTTGCCCGTGCATTGGGCAATAAACTTGAAGGCAAGGGAGAGGTCGCGTTGTTAATCGGCGGAAAAGGCAACTATGTTTCCGATACCCGCGAGAAAGCCTTCCGCGATGTCATGAGCAAAGAGTTCCCCGGTATTAAACTGGTGGGCGTCGAAGCGACGAACTGGGACAGTTCCCGCTCCTCTGATGCCGTACAAACCTGGCTCTCTACCTATCCTGACCTTAAGGGAATCGGCTGCTTCGCTGATTCCATTTGCGTAGCGGCAAAAGCGGTTGTTGATGCCAACGGACGCAAAATCGCGTTTGCCAGTTATGAGGGGGATCCTGAGATGTTCCCTTATGTGGCGGACGGTTCCAATGTCATTGATGTGCTGAACGGAGCTTACCGTGTAGGGTACTGGAATATCGCGGTTGCAGCGCGCATTGCCAAAGGCGCCAAATATGATACTGATCTTCATATGCCGACCTATTTTGTGACATCCGATAAAACGGCGGCTGAGCTTAAAGCGAAGGGGATGAATTTCCCTTATATCACTCCAGCCAAAGCAGAAGTCGTCGCTAAGGATTACCGGAACGAGATGTCGCCGTCCAAGCCGGACTCGGCGATGACCGTAGCCGCTCAGTAAGCACTGCCTGTTAGCCCGGCGCTGCGGCCCGGGCTTTGGGAGTAAAATCATGTCGGAAAACAGCGTGAACGTGGCAATGAAGTCGAAAGAAAAACGTAAAACCATTAAGCAGGAAATGGTGCTGTTCGCCATTATTCTTTTTTCCGTCGCTGTATTCGGCGTTGCGACGCCTGACTACCTCTCCCCGGCCAATTTGCTGAATATCGGGCAACAGACCGCCGTTATCGCTACGGTGGCATATGCCATGACTGCCGTGATCATCTGCAAGGGTATCGATATTTCTGTCGGCAGCGTCCTTGCCGCCAGCGGAATTTTGGCGGCATTGGTTATGCAATCCACGGGAATGCCGGGTTGGATGGCAATCATTGCCGTGGTTCTGATTGGGGCGGTATTCGGCCTTTTGAACGGTGTGTTGATTAGCTATATCAATATCAGTCCTTTCGTGACGACGTTGGCCGTGTATGCCTTTGCGCGCGGGGTCGCACTCAGCTTTTCCGGCTCTCAATCCATCTCTATTGATTCCCCCCTCTATCTTTGGTTTGGCAGTACAGATATAGCGGGGGTGCCCGTTAGCCTGGTCGTTGCCGTGGTGCTGGCATTATTGTGGCTATTCCTGCTTAACCGCACAATATTCGGCCGCTGGCTATATGCAACCGGCGGCAACGAAGACGCGGCCAAGGCCTCATTGATTCCGGTACGCAAGGTACGTACATTAATTTATGTTCTGGCCGGGGCGAGTGCCGGTTTGGGGGCATTGCTGACAACCGGACGCGTCGGATCAGCGCAACCACTGGCGGGTATCGGACTGGAATTCTCCGCAATTACCGCGGCTATTATCGGTGGCGCCCGTCTGGCCGGCGGGAAAGGGTCGATCCTCGGCACTGCGCTGGGCGCCTTGCTGCTAGGCGTTGTGAATACCGGACTCTCTTTTCTCCAGGTGTCCCAGCAAGTTAACTATTTTTTCACCGGCGGCTTCGTGCTGATCGCCGTTTTGTTGAGCCAGCGAGAGACTTTCCATGGCTGGAAAGTGAGCAAACTGTTGGACCGCGGTACCCGTAGCCACTTTCCGCGCGTCGAGCCGGAAACCGGCCAGCGCGTACTGGAGCTCAAAGGGATCTCAAAAATTTTCCCCGGGGTAAAGGCGCTCTCTGAGGTATCCATGAACCTTCGCAGCGGCGAGGTGGTTGCCCTGGTAGGCGAAAACGGCGCCGGTAAATCCACATTGGTTAAAGTGCTCTCGGGCATTCATCAACCCGAAGAGGGGAGCCTGTGGCTGGATGGGCAGCACGTCATACTGGCTTCGCCCGCCGACAGCCGGCGGGCAGGAATCTCGATTATTCATCAACATTTCAGTCTTATTCCGGAGCTCAGCGTAGCGGAAAATCTCGCATTGGCTCAAGCTCATCTTCCTAAGCGTTTTGGCGTGGCGCTTAACCGCAAGTTAATGCGCAACCGTGCAAAAATGCTGATTGATGAGCTACAGCTGGGCATCAGCCCGGACGCTAAAGTGGCCAACCTCACCATCGGCCAGTGTCAAATGGTTGAAGTGGCAAAAGCCATGATGGCTGATGCGTGGTTGATTGTGATGGATGAACCCACCAGTGCCCTGACCAACCCGGAGCGTGACCAGCTTTACCTGCTTATTGAGCGTTTAATCAAGCGCAACTGCAGCGTGCTTTATATCTCCCACAAGATGCAGGAAATTTACACGCTGGCCAGCCGGGCGGTGGTATTACGCGATGGTAAACATGCAGGAGAAGCCGCAATCCCTGCCACCAGCGAATCAGCCCTGATCAATATGATGGTAGGACGGGATATCGGCAACGTCTTTCCCTGGAGCAAGGCCGAGCTTGGTGAATCACTGCTCCAGGTCACTAATCTCTCAGCCGGCGGCTTATTGCTGGATATCAATCTGGAAGTAAAACAAGGGGAGTTGGTTGCCTTGACCGGTTTGATGGGGAGCGGGCGGACCGAATTACTGCGATGCATCTCCGGGCAGGAGATGTTTAATCACGGAACAGTCTCTCTTCAGGGAAAAGAATTGTTGTCAGGCAATGCGTGGATGGCCAGCCGGCTGGGCGTTGCGTATGTACCTGAAGATCGCCATAAAGAAGGGTTTATCAGCACCATGTCTCTGGAGGATAACATTGCCCTGCGCTGGATCTGGCATAACAGCCGTGCGGGGATCCTGGCGAGAAGCAATATCGCGGAACTGGCAAAAAGCATGATCGCCAAGTTGGGCGTTCGTCCGGCCAACCCCGAGACCCTGGCGGGTAGCCTCTCGGGGGGCAACCAGCAAAAAATCGTGATTGGTAAATGGCTGGCGACCGCACCTCATCTGCTGCTGCTTGATGAGCCGACAAATGGCGTCGATGTCGGAGCAAAATTCGAAATTCACAGCCTTATTGCCGGGTTAAAACAGCAGGGAATGGGAATATTGATGGTTTCAAGTGAATTGCCTGAAGCGCTTGGCGTCGCGGACAGAATTGTGGTTTTAAGCGCAGGACGCATTGCCGGACAGCTGCCACGCGGCGCGACGGAAGAACAAGTCATGAAATTGGCGTTTAAATATGTCTAATCCCGGGGGTCAAACCATGATCAACCAACGTTCACTGCTCAGATGGGGATTGGATTTCGCCCCCCTGCTTTTGCTGGCGTTGCTGTTAGTGATATTTGGCGGCGTCGACAGCCGGATAGTTTCTGTTAACAACCTGAATATTATCGTGTTACAGGCTACCTCGGTTGCTTTATTGGGGCTGGCAATGTTCTGGATCCTGTTAGTGGGTGAAATTGATTTGTCCGCGGGTAACCTGGTGTCATTCAGCGCCGTCACCATGGGTACGTTATTGTCCTCGGGATATGGATTAGTGCCGTCTTTGGCCGTCGGACTGTTTTCTTGTCTCTTTTTCGGGCTTATAAACGGATTGATGGTAGCTATCCTTAAACTGCCCTCATTTATCGCTACGCTGGTGACTACGCTTATCCTGCAAGGCGCAACGCTGATGGTGGCAAAGACCGGCACTATCCTGGTATTGAATCCTTTGCTTCGCCGTTTTGGTGCCTTTACGTCCGCTTATATTCTCCCGCCCACCGTGCTGTTTGTTATCATCATCGCAGCACTGTGCTGGTGGCTGGCGAAACGAACGGCCTTTGGCTTGAAAACCTATGCCATAGGCTCGTCAGCCGAGCGCGCAGTACTGGCGGGAATTTCGGTGCGGGGGCAAAAAGTGTGTGTTTTCCTGGTCTCATCGATACTTGTTTTCTTCACGGCGACAGTGGTTATCGCGCGAATTCCGGTTGTGAACCCAAATGTCGGCGGCATCAGTCTCTTACTGGACGCCATAGCCGCGGCGGTAATAGGCGGGACAAGCCTTTTCGGCGGCCGGGGCATGGTGGCCGGGGTAATATGCGGCGCATTGATAATCAGCCTTTAACCGCCGCACTACGTATTCTGGGAATAGATCCGTCAAGCCTCGACTTATACAAGGGGCTGATAATCATCTGTATTCTTCTCCTCGATCAAGGCCTGAGCCTGATTCGCCAAAAAAGGAAACAGGCAGTGTGACGCAAGACCAGAGCGCCGGCATGATATAACATTCATTAATGAGCCAATCGCCCCATTGATCATCCATTTTATCAATCAAGGCCCGCTGGCCTGATTGACATTTTTTATACCATGCGTACTCTCTTTGCCGTTCAGTCAGAGTGAATAACGCTATGTAACCATGCGGGTTTCTCTTTCAACGTGGAGATGAAGGGTGATGCGACCAGAGCAAAGGCGCTTGGCGATAATAGAACTACTTAGTGAACATCATAAACTCACCGTGGACTTTTTGGCTGAGCATTTGAGTGCTTCAAAGGAAACCATCCGGCGCGATCTGACCGATCTGGCAAACATAGGGCAACTTCGCAAATTCCATGGCGGGGCGGCAATACTGGATAATACGCTCCAGGAAGGCGAGTTCAGCGCGCGCCTGAGTGAAAACGCACAGGAAAAACGCGCAATTGCCCTCGCGGCAACCTCGTTATTTCACAAAAATGATTCAATATTCATTGATACCGGGACAACGACCCTTGCGTTCGCCCGTGAATTGGCGGTCAATGCCAAGGAATTGACGATTATCACCAACTCGGTTTCTATTACGCAAGTACTGGCGCGAAGCAGCGGAAACCATAAAGTGTACTTGATTGGCGGCCAATACCGTGAGGATGCGGCGGAAAATCTTGGCCCGCTTGCCGTGGCGCAAATTTCCATGTTTCATGTGTCGGATGCCGTGATTACCGTGGGGGCTATGGATGAAAATGGCGTCATGGACTATGACCTGGAAGAAGCCGAGATCGCGCGTGCGATGATCGCTCAGGCAAAACAGGTTACGGTACTGGCCGATCACAGCAAAATAGGCCGCTCGGCCCTGTTCACACTCTGTTCATTGAAAGATATCCATCGGTTGGTCACGGACCGTTTGCCGGGTAAAGCGTTCTATAATGCGCTGCAAGATGCCGGCATCGAATGTATTGTTTCTGCAGAAGGGATGAGACTCAGCAATGCAATCGATTAAAGGTAATCCGCGGATTGACCGCGGCGGCCTGCCGGAAATTGCCAAATTCAAGCGGGGAAGATGACGCAGATGGCAGACCGCCGGTAAGGGGCAGTCTGTCGGGGGCAGAAGGCTATTAAAGTGGGGCAGTGAAGGCGACTTCCCATTGCGGATTGGTGATATCCGCCCAGGGGTACATGCTGTCTTTTGGCAGCCTGGTGAAGGGCAGACTTTTCAAATCAGAACTGGCAGCGCCGGGCGTCTGTGCTTCGCAAATGGTACCGGCCAGTTTTTCGTAAGCTCCTCTGAAGGACGTTGAAGCCTTTACAACCACCAAATCATACAGCGTTGGTTCAATACCATGCGCGCGGTAGAGTTGAGGATCGCCGTTACCCGCCATCCATTCACACACCAGAACATCAAGGTTGCCGATTCTTAGCACCGCTGAGCGGCCTATGCGTTGGACCACCCCTCTTCCAGCCGGACCTTCCTGTCGGAATACGCCATCGTGCAGCGATTTAACACGAGCCTGACGGGTAACAGACATTGAACGGGGATCGCGGGATGCGCCGATAATGAATTCAGCCTCCCCGCCCACACCGACCTGATGAGCTTTCAACGCTGCGTCAGGTGCGTTCACGACGACAGCTGAGCGCAAACCGGCTCCATATTGGAGTATTTCAGTGGCAACTGCCATGTTGTCCCCGGTTGCACCGGCGTTGCAGGAGTCAGCCGAATCAACAAGGATGACCGGTTTTGCTGTATCTGCTTTGAGCGCTCGTTCAATGACTTCTTTTACAGAGGTCAGCTTAATACGGAAATCATGGCGTTTTGAGTAGAGCAAGCTTGCAAGTTCCTTGGCGTATTTCTCAGCTTGCTCTCGGTTGTCAGCAACCACAACGACAGAGGAATTGGCTTTAGGAATATCAAGCCAGGGTTGCATTTGATAGAAAGAAAAATCAATGAGCCGGCCCTCAGCCACCAGCTTCCTGCCGTAGTCAATAATCTCCTTGAATGCTCCTTTTAGGGTGTTATAGGCCGCGGCAGGAGCTATCATCGGAACAGGCACCCAGGCCGTAACCGGCTTTCTTTTGCCGGAGATGGCATCCAGCGCCAGCGCGGCTGTGCGGTACCCCGTCTCGACATAATCAACGTGAGGATATGTCAGATATGCCAGTATGATGTTGGTATTGCTGATTAACGTGTCAGAAATATAAGCATGGAGATCGGACGAAACGGCAATGACCGTTTTATCTCCCACAATCACCCTGATTCGCCGGGTGATTTCTCCTTCCGGGTCATCATATTCCGTTGTCATTAACGCACCATGATACGATATGAGACCGCCGTCTAGAGGTAATCTTTCTTTAATCTGGGGGATATTTTTTGACAGGTAATGACCCATGACGGACTTTTCAGCTACCCCGCCGCTCTGGCAGGCCATCACCGTTCCGCATACCACTTCAGCAAGCGGGGCTTTCTCATTCAACGCTTTGAAGAAGCCGCCGATTGCACATTGTTGGCCTTCAAACTCCTTTCGCACCCGCTCTCCTTCGTATTCTCCCGTCTGTCTCCAGAATTCGAGGGAAGAAAGGACAGGATTGAAAGAGTTACTCTCCTGACGAAATTCGGTAATAAGGATCTTCATTAATACTCTCCGTTTAAGTCACGGTGGATGTCTTTAAGCGCTGAATGAATTTTCATATATACCCGGTAGTTGTTGTCGTAGACGTCCTTGTTGCCAGGATTGGGAATGAACTCTTTTTGGATGGCCACCTTGTCTGCCATTGTATTCAGATCATTGAGCCAGCCCAGCCCCATTGCCGCGCAGTAGTAGGCACCAATCGTTCCTGTATAGCGGGGAGCTTCCGGGATTTGCACCTTAATTTGAAGAATGTCAGCAAGCATCTGCATCCAGACATCATTTACCGCACCGCCACCCACAACGCGGATATGATTCTGCAGGCGACCGGACAGTCCATGAAGCCGCTCAAGGTTGTGGCGATGCGTAAAGCAGATGCTCTCCATCATGGCTCTGGCCATATGACGCCGGTCATGATTGATGGAAAGGTTCAGGAAAAAACCTTTGGCGTTTTGGGAGAACGGAGCAAGCTCACCGTTCAGCCAGTGCGCGGCGATGACACCTTCGCTACCAGGCGCTATTTGACCGGCTTCTTTGCTAATGAGGTTATAGATGTCCGATTCAAGTATGGTACGTTCGACCCTGTAAACCTGATTGGCCAGCCAGTCCAGCGCCAGGCAACCGGTCTGCAGTGCATAAACAGCCCCTTGCGTTTCACGATCGATTGAGAAATATAATGGCGCGTCCAGATCAGAACGTTTACCGATGATGCTGACCAGCCAGGATGATGTCCCAAAATAGAGATGGACATCATCCAGCTGAGAGCGCCCTACCCCCCACGTAATCGCCACAAGGTCACCAAAACCGCCGAAGACAGGCACATCACCGCGCAGGCCCAGTTCGTCGGCAGCGGCTGCCGTCAGCACTCCTATCGTCTCCTGTGCTTTGCGGGAGAGTGGAAATTTATCCAGATCATCCATGAGATCGGCAGCCCTGAGGACCTGCTGATAATAGTCGTTCAGCTCAGGATTATCTGAACGGATAAAATCATCTGAAGGCTCGGTGAAAAGGTTGCCGGTAGCTTTGTATTTGAAATAGGTATTCAACCCGACAATATGGTTCGACTGTTGCCAGATCTCCGGCTGGTTTTCTTTTAACCACATGAGCCGCGGCCAGTATTCCTGACCTGTCCCGACGAATGTCCCCGCTGATTTATTCAGGCGTTCTGCCTGGACAACTGCCCGACTGTCCATCCAGATGATACTGTCGCGCAGAACTTCTCCCTGATTATTCAGACAGATAATGTTTTTCCATGGCGCGACGAATACCACGCCATGAACATCATCCCTTGCTACTGAGCTTTTGCGCATCACCACCCGACTGGTTTCACAAATATGCTTCCAAATAACCTCAGGATCCTGTTCTGCCCAGCCGTTTTCAGGTTGTTTTATCGGATAGCTTGCCCCGCCTTCGGCAACCACTTTTCCCCACTCATCAATCAACGCAGTTTTAAGTGACGAGGTACCGATATCAAAAGTCATGATGTGCTTAGGCATTATGGCCTCCTGTCGTTACCGCGATTTCCTGATGCTGGGTAATGCGGACTCGCCATTGTTACCTCCTGCCAGTAAGAGATGTATTGTTTTTGTTGTTTACATGTGTTTATTGATATAAAAAACACAATATCAACATAAATATCACAATAACTGACAGATACGCGTTGGCACTCATAGGTTTTTGTGATGACACAGCACATATCTTTCACAAAAGGAAAGATTTTGGCCAAAGCCACATAATAGCCACACTTCCCCTATTCTTCCGTGTCAGGAATCTGCTATTTTCAAGCCATTCAATAGTTCAACTATCGGTGCGTTCAGGCACCGGTGTCATGTATTTCTCACAGGTTATAGCTATGCAGGCGGGACACTGATGGATTATTCAAACGGCGCGGAAAGAAGGAATATCATACTCGATAAGCTCGCAGAGCATGGACAGGTATTCGTTAACGATCTCGCCGAGTTTTTGATGTTTCCCAGGAGACCATCAGGCGCGATTTCAACAAACTCGAAGAGCTGCGCTACATCAAGAAAGTACATGGAGGCGCTGTCAGCGCCCAGTTTGGCTTCGAGCTGGAATTTAAAGAACGCTCAAAACTCGCTGAGGATGAAAAGAAAGCCATCGCTATCAAAGCGGCTCGGATGATCAAGCCTGGAGACTCATTACTTATCGACTTTGGTACGACAACGCTTGAATTTGCCCGCCAGATAGTTTCCATCAATGGCCTGACCGTGATTACCAATTCACCCATCATCGCGAATCTTTTCATGAGAACAGCACCACTAATCTGATCCTTATCGGTGGACAATTCGGCACATCCAAAATGGAATGTATAGGTTCCATTGCGCTGCAGTCTATAAGCAGTTTTTATGCTGATTATGCAGTAATTGGAGCCGGCGCTGTCAGTCCGGACGCGGGAATTATGGACCAGAATCTGGATGAAGCGGCCATTGCCCGCCAGATGATTAAGCAAAGCAATCAAACCATCGTTCTGGCTGATGGGCATAAATTGAACAATCGGGCCACATCGCTAGTGGCCGGTTGGAAAGAAGTATCTTGGCTGTTTACTTCCGATCCTGATCAGAAAATAAAAAATCTCGTTTTTCCTAAAGATCTAAAAGTAGTCATTGCCTGACCGTCATCATTTCAGCTTTAAAGCCCGATTCATCGGGCTGAATGGGTAAACATACGGTCCAGGAGCCACGCTTTTGACCGGTCGCCAGCAACGCGAACATAAAGATCATGCTGCCAAAAGCGCCTTCGCGACATTTTCATCGCAGATCAGCACATGACAAAGCCCGGCACGGATGGCGGCCAGAATAATAGCGTATTTATGGGTCCCGCCCGCGGCCAGCACCAGCTGTCCGGTTTTTTTCAAATCCTCAATCGAGGGATTGATCACTTTTTGCGCTAAAGGGTGCTTTACTTTTTTTCCCTGGACATCCAGATAGTGACCGCAAATATCTCCCACAGCGCCCGCTTCAATCAGCGAAAGGCGTGATGGCTCGTCAATGACGCCATATTCCAGAGCTTTGGATTGTTCAGAGAGATCGATAGCGCTCAGGAGCGCCATGTCCAGTTGGCCTGCCATGGAAAGCACCGACCTCACCGGCTCACTGGCCACCAGGGCGTCACGTAGCGTTTCAGAGGAAGCGAACATCGGTGCGGTAACATAAAAACATTTTGCATTGAGCGCCCGCGCGACAGACGCGGCGTTGTCATAAGGGTTGATTCTGGTGCTTTCAGCCAGGCCTCCGCAAAGCAGCACAACGCGATCGCCCCCTTCCGGTCGTGGCAAAAAGTTCTGGGCAGCCGTATGAATGGTGCCTCCCCAGCTTATGCCGAGCGTGCCTGATGGCGGCAGATTTTCAGAGATATATTGCCCTGCCGCCGAGCCGACCATCGCCCTGACATCATCACCTTCGATTGGCGTCGGGACGACGATAACCCGGCCGAGACCAAATTTTGCGGTAAGGGCGTTTTCCAGATCGATGCGCACAGCAACGGCCTGGGGCAAAATGATCTGCACAAACCCTGACGTTCTCGCTTCACCCAGGATTCGGTTGACCTTTTTACGGGTGATATTCAGGTGGCGCGCAATCACATCCTGAGTCTGACCCTCTTTGAAGTAGTGCCAGCAGATCCGCGCAATCAACGCGTTTTCATCCTGAGCGCTTTTACTTTCTTCCAAAATTTTTTCCCTGATAATCATAGTATTGTCTCTAATATGGAAAGTATAGCACATTTGTTCCCGTTAATTCACAAATGTGTCATTCATGAATGGTAGATTCACCACCATCAAGATTTTCATAAGAGAGAATACCCATGCCAGAATGCAATAATATTTACAGCGATAAAAAAACCGTCACTGTTAATGGCCGTGAATATCAGTGGCCCGTTCAATCGACTGTGGTGGTTTGTTTCGATGGATGCGATCCCCAATACATCGACGCCGCGAGCCAGGCCGGTCTGATACCGAATCTGGACAAAATGCGTGGCAGCGGCTTTGCCGGTAAGGCATTGGCCAGCATGCCGACCTTCACCAATCCCAATAACGTCTCCATCGTGTGCGGCGTATCGCCGAATGTGCATGGCGTCTCCGGCAACTTCTATTTTGACCGCGAAACGGGCAAAGACGTCATGATGGTTGACTCCTCCCCGGTGCGGGCGCCAACGCTGCTTTCGGCATTCTCCCGTGCGGGCGCAAAGGTTGTTGCGATCACGGCGAAAGATAAACTGCGCAAGGCGCTGGGCAAGGACCTGGATGGCATTGCTTTCTCTGCTGAAAAAGCCAACGACGCCACCGAAGCAGAGAACGGCATAGGCAATGTCGAAGCGCTTGTTGGCCGAAGCGCGCCAGACCAGTACTCAGCCGATCTTTCACTCTTCGTGCTGGATGCGGGCATCACATTGCTGGAAACCACCCGGCCGGACATCTGCTACCTGTCGCTATCCGATTATGTACAGCACAAACATGCGCCCAACGATCCTCAAGCACTCGAATTTATGGTGGCCGTCGACCAGCGTCTGGGAAAAATGCTGTCGCTTGGCGCGCGGTTAGGCATCGTTGCCGATCATGGCATGAGTGATATGGCTGATGCCGGGGGCAATCCGCGTATTGTTTACCTTTCAGATCTGCTGGACGAAGCATTCGGGGCAGGAAAATGCCGGGTGATCTGCCCGATTACCGACCCGTTCGTTCGCCACCACGGTGCGCTGGGCGGGTTTATCCGCATTCATCTCATGGCCCCGGATATCGCCATCCATGACGTGCTGAATTTTGTCCGCAATATCCCCGGTGTCGCACTGGCGCTGCCACGGGATGAAGCCTGCCTGATGTTCGAAGTGGCCGACGATCGTGAAGGCGACATCGCGGTTGTTGCGATTAAAGGAGTGGCTCTGGGAGCCGGCAAAGCCGACCACGATCTGTCGCAACTTTCCGGTGCTCGTCTGCGCTCCCATGGCAGCCTCACCGAACAGGTCGTTCCTTTTATTACCTCAATCCCGGTGAAAGCCGATCCGACGCACCGGCTGCGCAACTTTGACATCTTCTTCGCACTACTGAACGAGGCTATCTGATGCGCCGCGCCATAGTTGTCATTCTTGACGGTTTACGTCGGGATTTGATCGGTGAGGAAAATACGCCTCATCTGTATGCATTTGCCCGCCGTGCCGAGCAGTTCTCCGCTCACCGTACCGTGTTCCCGAGCTGCACCCGAGTGGTATCGGCCAGCATCGCTACCGGCTGCCGGCCGGCCCGTCATGGGATGGCGGGAAATACCATGGTGCTGACAGAAAATGGCCGTCTGGTCCGCCATGATGCGGGTAAACCGGATTTTCTCCAGCACAAGCGCAACGTCACCGGCCGCTCTTTGCATGTTCCGACGATGGCGGAACACCTCGCGGACGAGGGCGGCGTGGTGATTTTCAGTAATGTCTCGCCGGGGGCGGCCTATGCCCACGATCCGGATGGATTTGGCCATGTCTACCATCGCGCGGGGTCATTTGGCCCCGGTCGCCAGCCCGTTCCTCCGCTTGACGAGCTCAACATTGCGCTGGACACCGAGGGCGAAAGCGTGATGACCGACAGGTTTATTACACGGGTGGTTAGCGCCCATGATTGTCCGTCCGTGGGCGTTCTCTGGATGGGCGAACCCGACGCGTCCCAGCACAATCTGCCATTAGGATCACCCGAACATCTGGCCATCCTTCGCAGCGCGGACAGTCACGCGGGGCGGGTGATTGCCGCCGTTGAGGCCATGGCCGATCGACAAGACATTTTGCTGCTGGTCGGCTCGGATCACGGTCACCAAATCGTGGATGGGGTCATTAATGTTGAAGCTGAGCTGGTCAGCGCGGGTCTGAAAAACAGCATGGAATCGGATGATGTGGTTGTGGCGTCGAACGGAACCTCGGTACTGATTTACCTGCATCCCGACGTGTCCGGCAGGAAGTCAGAGATTGAGATCTTCCTGCGCGATCGCGCCTGGGCAGGCCAGGTGTTCTCGCGCTGTGAGTTTGCGTCGGCGGGTATCCCCCTTGAGGCAGGCCCGGAATTCGCCGTTTCCATGCTCAGCACCGACGAAACAAATGACTACGGCGTGGCCGGAAAAGGGTTCACGGCCCGACGCGCGGGGGATAAAGCAGATATCCTCGGTGCCGGGCAGCATGGCGGTATGGGCACTTATGAACAGATGCCGTTCCTGATGGCTGCGGGACAGGGTTTTACCCCGGATAGCGTGCGCACATCACCCAGTTGCGTGATTGATATTGCTCCCACCATTTTCACCCACCTGGGTAAACCGCTGCCGTCATTTGATGGCCAGGCCCTGCAACACGAAAGTCGTGAGGAGTAAAAATGGCGAGCGTCAACATTCGTCAGATCGGTAAAGCCTATGGAGAAACCACCGTGCTCAAAGGCGTCTCGCTGGATATCCGCGACGGTGAGTTTCTGACATTAATCGGTCCTTCCGGCTGCGGAAAATCGACACTGTTGCGCATCCTGGCGGGTCTGGAAGCGCAGGACAGCGGCAGTATTGAACTGGATGGAGAGAACATTGATGCGCGCCGCCCAAGCGGACGTGATGTCGCGATGGTTTTCCAGTCTTATGCGCTTTATCCCCATTTCACGGTGTTTGACAATATAGCCCTGCCGCTGAGGATGCAGCGACTGAGTCGTATTCAGCGCCTGCCGGTGCTGGGTTACCTGCTGCCGGCACGAAAAAGCATAGAGCGTGCTATCGCCGGTGAAGTGAACCAGGTCGCGAAGATGCTGAATATCGACCCTCTTTTGCAGCGTAAACCGGGGCAGTTATCGGGTGGACAGCGCCAGCGCGTGGCACTGGGCCGCGCTATGGTTCGTCGTCCCAAAATATTCCTGATGGATGAACCGCTTTCCAACCTTGATGCGAAACTGCGCGTGCAAATGCGCGCTGAGATTGTGGCGTTGCATCGCCGCCTTGGCGTGACGTTTGTCTATGTAACGCACGATCAGGCTGAAGCGATGACCATGTCCGACCGCGTTGCCGTCATGGTCGGCGGCGATGTCCTGCAAATAGCGCCGCCGGAAGAGCTGTATCGTAATCCGGCTGAAATCCGGGTTGCTGAACTGATTGGCAGCCCGAAGATTAATATTCTGGCCGTTGACGCTATGCCGGGAGCCGCAAGGTACGGCTTTGCCTGCGCACACCGCATTGGCTTTCGACCTGAATCAGCGTCCATTGTAACCAGCGGAACCGGCGTGCTGGAAGGCGTGGTCAGCAATGTTGAGAACTTCGGTGCGGATATTTTCATTCATGTCGATATCAACGGCGCGGGCAGGATTATCGTGCGACGTGACCCGCATTCGCCTCGCCTCTCGCCGGGTAACGCCGTGGGCATCATGCTCGATCCGCGCCAGATCCTGGTTTTTGATACCGATGGCAAGCGGCTGACGGAAAAGGAGCGGATCGCGGTATGAGCGAATTACACGTTGTGACAGCCAGGGCAAACCGGCAGGCACCGAAAAAGTCGCTGGTGCAGGCTCAGCGGCACTTCGCTTATCTGTCGGTATTTCCCGCCGCCTTGTTACTGATTGTGCTGCTGTTCGTTCCGGCGCTGGTGGTGATAGTCGTCTCACTGACCGACTGGCAGTTTGGTACATCGGCGCTCCGGTTTATTGGCCTGGAAAATTTCAACACACTATTCTCCGACCCGGTGTTCTGGACGGCGCTGAAAAATACGTTGCTGTATGTGGCCATCGTAGTACCGGGAACCTTGATTCTGGGCCTGACCGTCGCGCTGTTAATCGAGTCCAGCCCCAGCCTGCGCGGCTTTTATCGTGCGATTCACTTTCTTCCGGTGATGTCGACGATGTCGGCAATGGCCATCGTCTGGGGGTCAATGCTTCATCCCACCATTGGCCTGGTGAATCGCGTGTTGTCGGTATTCGGTATTACCGGCCCTAACTGGTTACGAGATGAAGATACGGCTCTGCTGGTGATTGCCGTTATTGGCATCTGGCAAAACTTTGGCTTCGCCATGGTGCTGTTTGTTTCCGGACTGAAGTCTATTCCAGAGGATCTCTATCACGCCGCCGCCATTGATGGGGCCGACGGCATTGTCGATAGGCTTCGTACCGTCACCCTTCCTATGCTCGGACCCGTGATGATCTTCGTCAGCATAATGACCGCATGCCGGGCTTTTGAAGTGTTCGACAGCGTCAGTGTTCTCACTCAGGGCGGACCGAATTATGCCTCGGAAGTCCTGCTGCACCGGCTCTATACCGAAAGTTTTGACTACCTGAGAACCGGCTACGGCGCGGCGCTTACCGTGGTTTATCTGCTGATTGTTGTCTGTCTCACTCTCGGCCAGTCGAAAATCCTTGAGCGGCGGGTACATTACTTCATGATTAAATTTTCCTCATTGTCTCTTTCGCCGAAGCTGGTGTTGCGGCATGTGATTCTGCTGTGTACCGCCTTGTTTACCCTGCTCCCCTTTATCTGGATGGTGAGCCTGTCCCTGAAGCCTCAGCAGGAGATTTTCGCGGACGATTTCCATTTGTGGCCAACGCACTTTTTCGGACTTGAGAACTACCGTGCGGCGTTGACTTCTGTACCGATGTTGCGGTTTCTCGCCAATGGCGTCTTTGTCTGCGCGGTGATTTTCCTGATCCAGCTTATCGTGTGCGTGCCCTGCGCTTATGCGCTGGCAAAACTGCGATTTCGCGGCCGGGATACCCTGTTTTCCGCCGTGCTGGTTGGTTTACTGGTGCCGCCGCAGGCCCTGGCGATCCCTCACTTTTTAATGCTGTATGTGTTTGGCATCCTCAATACCTATGCATCGCTGATTCTGCCGTGGATGATTTCGGCCTTCGGCATCTTTTTGCTGCGTCAGTTCTTTCGCAAAATCCCCGAAGAGATTCTTCAGGCTGCGCGACTGGATGGCCTGAGCGAGTTCTCCATTATCTGGCGCATTATCATGCCAATGAGCACGCCGGCAATCGCCTCATTCGGCATTTTTTCGTTAGTTGCGCACTGGAACGATCTGTTCTGGCCCATGATCGCGGTTCGCGACCAGGCAATCTCGACACCGGCATTGGGCATCTTATTATTCCGGGATGATGAATCCGGTCAGTCACTGGGACCACTGATGGCGGGGGCGGTAATTATTGTTATTCCGTTGATTTTCGTTTTCCTTGCAGCACAGCGTCGTTTTATTGATGGCATGACAACATCGGCAAATAAATAAGCTTTTATTTTAATGACTCCAGGAGAATACCATGTCTTTACAGGCTTCAGTGTGCAGCCGCATTTTATCCGGCGCGATTATTTTGTCTGGCATTACGGCAGCCCATGCAGACGATAAAATAACGCTTGATGTGCTGTATACCACCCCGGGGACGTTCAATTCCCTACAGAAGGAATTAGCAAAACGCTTTACCGAGACGCATCCTGATATTGAAATAAAGTTTCGTAATCCGGTAAAAGGATATGAAGAAGCTGCGCAGGAAATTTTGCGCGGGCAAATCACCCATAGCATGCCGGATGTTGCTTTCAACGGAATCAACCAAATCGGATTGTTTGTTGACCGTGGTATTGGGGCGCCTCTGGATACATACATCAAGAAAGAGGGTGGCCTGGATAAATTAGGTTATTACCCGACGCTGGCTAAGCTTGGGACCTGGAAAGGCAAGCAATACGGTTTGCCTTTTGCGGTTTCCACACCGGTTCTTTACGTCAATACCGATCTGGTAAAAGCGGCGGGCGGCAATCCAGATCGGTTACCGGGCACCTGGCCTGACTTGATCAAACTCGGTAAAGCGATTGAGAGCCACTCGAAATCGCCGGTAACAGGCCTTTATTACCAGTGGGAGCAGACCGGCAACTGGCTGTTTCAGACGCTGATAACCAGTAAAGGCGGACACATGCTGCAACCTGATAGCTGCAAAATCGGCTTTAACGGTGATGCGGGTAAATGGGCGCTGCAAACGCTTGAGTCGTTTGGAAAGTCAGGCATGCCTAACCTGGCGCTCGGACAGGCTCGCCAGTCATTTGTTTCGGGTACGATAGGCATCATGGCGGATTCAACGTCCTATGTCGCCGCCGCTGAAAAGCAGATCAACGGAACGTTCGGCTTTAAAACGATGCCCTTCCCGCTGGCCGCTGCGCAAGGTCGGTTACCGGCGGGCGGAAACGTTGCCATGGTGCTTTCTACCGATACCAAACGTCAGGCCGCGGCATGGGAGTATGTTAAATTCGTCACCGGTCCTGAAGGCCAGACCGCAATGGCCAACCTGACAGGTTATATGCCCGGAAACAAAATAGCCGTTGAGAAAGCAGACCTGCTCGGCAACTTTTACGCGTCCCATCCGAACCATACCACCAGCCTGAAGCAGGTGCCGGTATTAGGCGAATGGGCATCGTTCCCGGGTGAAAACTCGCTAAAAATAATTGAAGTGATTAAAGACCACACCGAAGCGTTAGTGACGGCTCGAGACAATGCGGCTGATACCATGCCAAAACTGGTTCAGGATGTTAATGCCCTGATGCCTGCTGAGTGTAGGTAACAGCGATATTCCGCCAGAAATGCCCCTGGCGGAATTCATTAAGCTCAAGCGCGCCCTATACCGTAGCCTTTGCAACCTGCCAAACACATCAGCAGCGGCAGCCAGAGAATCGACTGTTTACTCGATATAAGGACCAAGGATGACGTCATTGCCCCTTATTGCCTCCTCAAGGGAGTCGACCTTGAAGGCGACATGGGTATAGTCTTCAAAAGTGGCTGCAACGGAGAATCCGGTGTGAATCGGTGCCACTGTATTTTGAAGTTACCCGGATCATCAGCGGTAAACATTCCGGCTATTTCACTAAAATGGCCTTCGTGTTTTCATTCAAGATGATGACAGGCCGAACATTTGTCTGAAAGCGCGGCTATCCTCACCATCAAGACAGTGATAACGCGGCGGACGGTAGCTAACCTCAAAAAAATAGCCTTCAAGGCTCGACGTTGATATCGGCAATGCGCCCCGCGGCACGCCGCATGATCGCGGGCGACTGGCCAAAGGCCCTGATAAAGGCGCGGCGCATTCTGTCTGAATCGCCAAATCCCGTTTGCTGAGCAATAGCGCTAATGGAATGGGTACTGTCTTCCATTAGATTCCGTGCGGCCTCCAACCGGATATTTTCCACCGCCTTCGCCGGCGATTGGCCGGTTTCAGTCTGAAATGTACGGCTGAATTGCCGGGGGCTGAGATTGGCCACTGCCGCCAGCTCCTCCACACCCAGGCGATTGCCCAAATTACGGCGAACGTAGGTGATCACTTTCTGCAATCGATCCGACTTGGGTTCCAGCTCAAGCAGGGTGGAATATTGCGCTTGCCCTCCGCTCCGGCGATGGTACATAACAAAGTGACGGGCGATGGCACGGGCCGTCTCGATACCGAAGTCGTCCTCAATCAACGCAAGCGCAAGATCAAGACCCGCCGTGCTTCCCGCACATGTCCAGATAGAACCGTCCACGATAAAAATTCGATTTTCCTCGACATGGACCAATGGGAAGCGCTCCTGGAGCTTTCTGGCGATTTTCCAATGCGTGGTCACCCTGAGACCATCCAGCAGACCGGCGGCGGCCAGCGCGAAGGTACCGGTGCACACGCCGGCGATTCTTCTGCTTCTCTGGCGTGCGGTACGCAGGAACTCAATCACCGCAGAGTCCGGCTGCACCGCGCCGCCACCCACCACCAGCAGGTCGAAATAGTCGTCGGAAAAGGGTTCCGTCTCCACCCACACGCCGACCGGGCCTCGCAACAGACCGCCTCGTTCGGACATCATCCGGGTCTCATACAGCTTCTCGCCCGCCAGTTGATTGGCGATATCGAAGGCACCCGCCACTGCGAGCTGTAATGGTGTGAACCCCGGATACAAAACAAAACCGACTTTCTGAACAGCCATCTCACGCTCCCGTTGTCTTAAAACGACGGAATTATGACATTTATGCCGCCTGTTATTAAAGCCATACTTTTTGAAAATATCAAAAGGTTTACGTCATGAATCCAACCAAGGCTTTTCCTCCCCCGCTGCATGGCGGCCAGCTGATCCTCGCCTCTATCGCGGTAGCGCTCGCAACGTTCATGACCGTGCTCGACTCGTCCATTGCCAATGTGGCCATTCCGAACATTTCGGGCAACCTTGGCGTATCGGTGGACGAAGGCACCTGGGTCATCACGGTGTTCGCCGCGGCGAATGCGGTATCCATCCCGCTCACCGGATGGCTCACGCAGCGTATCGGTCAGGTCAAGCTGTTCGTTGGCGCGATCTTATTGTTTATCGTGGCGTCGTGGCTGTGCGGTATTTCTCCCACCATGCCGGTGCTCCTCACCGCGCGCATCCTGCAGGGCGTTATGGCCGGCCCGCTGATTCCGCTGTCGCAGGCGATTTTGCTGGGTTCGTATCCCAAACACAAGTCCGCGATGGCGATTTCCCTCTGGGGGATGACGGCCACCGTGGGCCCCATCGCCGGCCCCTTGCTGGGGGGCTGGATCACGGACAGCTACAGCTGGTCGTGGATTTTCTTCATCAACATTCCCATCGGACTCTTCGCGGCGGGCGTCACCTGGATAATCTACCGAGACCGCGAAACGGCCACCAGAAAGCTGCCAATCGATGTGGTGGGTCTCAGCCTGCTGATAACCTGGGTCGCCTCGTTGCAGGTTGTGCTTGATAAAGGCAAAGATCTGGATTGGTTTTCATCGCCCCTTATCGTTGCCCTTGGCATTACCGCCCTGGTGAGCTTCGCATTCTTCATGGTATGGGAGTTGACCGAGGAGCATCCGATTATCGATCTCAGGCTGTTCGGACAGCGCAACTTCCTTGGCGGCACTATCGCTATCTCGGTGGGTTATGGGGTGTTCTTCGGCAATCTTGTGTTGCTGCCGCAGTGGATGCAGGAATACCTCAACTACCGTTCCGTTGATGCGGGATTGGTGACCGCGCCGCTCGGCTTTTTCGCCGTCATCATGGCGCCGATCATGGGCCGCGTGTTGCCGCGCACCGACGCCCGCACCATTGCCACGCTCGGCTTTATCGGCTTTGCGTTCGTATTCCTGATGCGCTCGCAATATATTACCGAAATCGACACCTGGCATCTGGTCTTGCCCACGCTTTTGCAAGGCATCCCGATGCCGATGTTTTTCCTGGCGCTGACGTCAGTCATTCTGTCCGGCCAACCGGCCGATCGATTACCCGCCGCGGCGGGACTCTCCAACTTCGCGCGGGTGTTTTGCGGCGCGGTCGGCACGTCGCTGGCCGGCAACGAGTGGAACAACCGCACTGTCCTGCATCACGCCCGCCTCACCGAGCAGGCGAGCATTTACAATCCGGTATTCAATCAGCAGATCGATGCGCTCAAAGCGCTGCTGCATTCAGATACCCAGTCAGCCCAAACGCTGTTCGATTCCACGCTCAGCGCCCAAGCCGCCATGTTAGGGCTAAACGATATCTTTTATCTCTCGGCCGGTATCTTCATCCTGATCATTCCCCTGGTCTGGATCACGCGACCGACCAAGAGAAACCAAGCAGTTTCGATCAACGACGCGCATGCCTGAAATCTGTTGCGGCGTTTTCGTCTGGAAATGAGAACCAACGCGGTTTGGGGAGTTAAACCGACACCGGATTCACCAGCGGCAGCAAGTAGTGATGTAAGTTGATACTTGATTTTTATACACTGGTTCTCCCGCCTTGGGCGTTATTCGCTGGCAGTCAATGCAGGACTTTAAGCCGCTCTCCGCAACGGCTTCTTAGTCTGTCTTATTGACGAGAAATATCACCGTCACGGGGACCGTCCGGTGGCGTTATGGCATCGCCGACGGTATTAATGCGCTTTTTTTCGAGATCGTGATGAATATTTTGCCTTTTTCCTATCTGGTCATCTGCAATAACCGCGGCAAAATAAGCAATAAGCATCGTGTCGGTCAGGGTGCCTCTATACGCTTCCCAACCCAACACCGCGGTGACGGCGATGAAGCCAAGGCCTTTCATCCATTTGCTTAAAGAGGGCTGTCCGTCGCCCGTGCTATTGAATACGTCGAGGATTGGCATTATAGCAGCACCTTGCAGGCGGTTTGATACCGGGCCTGCCTATCGTTGAGACCGTTAGTTCCACCGTTGATACGTTTCGTTAATCCCAGCATGTCCTTGAGATCGGCGAATGCATTGCAGTCATTGGCATCCCAGAACCACCCAGCGGATTGAGCAGCGTTCACGTCTTCGAGGAGTAAGTCAGGGTCGGCAACCAGGTCCAGGTGGAGTTTTTGACCGCAGGCAAGGTAATTATCATGAAAGGTGACCTGTTTGAGCCCCCGGCCACGATAGCGCCAGCCATCGCCGGCCAACTGGTTACCGTAGCGGCCACCGTAAACGATATTTGCGATTGCCATCTGCCGCTCGGGAGATAAAGCCGGCTCCCCTTCCTTACGACCGAGCTGTTCACGCTGCGCGGCGGTTAATCTGTTGCCAAATATCGATAATCCGACGACAGAATAATTAAAAGATTCGGATAGCCTGGTAAATCCGGCTGACTCCGTTCCAATTTGAGCAATGAATGCCGCTTGGCGTAAGCCCGTATCGATACCGAACTTATTCATGGTGTCAGTTAAGGGTATAAACCAACGGGCGGCAAGGGAAGGGGTAATGTTAGCCGCAAAACGAAAATCATCTTGATTCATTGTTATCCCCCTCCACATCGTGCTTAGCCATTTCGGCGGTTCCGGGCGGCTTTTATTTTTGTGCGAAACTCTTTACCTGAATAAATATCAGTGCCGGCAAGCCAAAGGCAATCGCAATAAATAGCATCAGTGCAGCAATTAGCAGCGGGTCGATGAATAGTGCGGGGAATATAGTCGTGAAACCCGTGACGGTGAAGGGGACTTGTGCCGGCAATCCGGCCCGATTGATTTAAATGTTTAAATAAAGCGCGCCCCGGTCTGCGGTCTGCAGCCAGGGTTTATACCGGCGGCAAAAGGAAAATGCCGCTTTCATTTCCCGCGCTTCTTCTCCCGGACTGCGGTCAAAGAAACGCCGAAACTCGCGATTAAATTGCGAAGGGCTTTCATAACCCACCCTGAACGCCGCCGAAGCAGCCGTCATATTATCGCGAATCATCAATAAACGCGCCTGATTCAGGCGTACGGACTTGATGTATTGCAAAGGCGACGTGCCGGTCACCACTTTAAAATGTTTATGGAAAGCGGGCACGCTCAGGCCGGCGTCGCTTGCCAGGATATCAATAGGCAAAGGCTGCGGGTAATCCAGATGAATGCGCTGCAACACTCTGGCGATGTTGGCAAAATGCCCCTGATTGACCAGCGCCGCCCTTATCGCGCCGCCGCGCTCCCCCACCAACGCTCGATAATACAGCTCACGCACCAGCTGCGGACCGATGACCTTTGCCTCTTGCGGCGAGGACAGCGCCCGCAGCAGGCGTAATGTCGTATCCGCCAGCGGGGCATCAAGGGGCGTTGAGATGATTCCTTCGGGTGCGGCGTTAGGCGGAGAATCCGGGGTGTCCAGCAACATCACCAGTTCCGATAACACCGTTCTGTCCAGCGAAACCGTCACCGCAAGCAAAGGTTCCTGCGGGCTGGCTTCCGTTTCGGTGGAAAACGGCAGCGGCACCGAAAGCACCAGATAATGCTGCTTGTCGTAAAAATATACCTTGTCCGCCAGGTAGCCGCGCTTATGGCCCTGGCAGACAATCACAATGCTCGGTTCATAGATCACCGGCGTGCGGCCCAGGGGGCGGTTGGAGCGCATGAAACGCACATCCTCCAGCAATGAGCGGGTATAGCCCTCGTTCGGGGCGAGGTCGCCAATCAGTGACACCATCTCATCGAACATCCGGCATCTCCTCTCTTTATTGCCAGTTACAATCAAGCAATCGCATTGCCGTTTATCCCCTGGAAAGTGAATCCTTTGAATAGAAACAGGCAATCATAGGATAAGAATACGCCTATTTTACCTGCCCCGCTCTGTTTAGCATGGTGGCGTTAACGAGATTTTCATTTTTCAGCCTGTTTCAGAGGAGATAAGACATGAGCAATAAAACCTGGCTGATTACCGGCGCGGCTCGCGGCATTGGTTTATCGCTGGCGCGTCAGGTACTGGCGCGTGGTGATGCGGTTGCCGCCACCTCGCGCACCATGGAGAGTTTGCGCCAGGCGCTGGGGGCGGATAGCGACCGCTTCCTCGCCCTTGAGGTTGATCTGGTGTCCGAGCCTGGCGTGCAGGCCGCTATCGAAAAAGTCATCGGAGTATTCGGCAGCATAGACGTGGTGGTGAATAATGCGGGTTACGGTCAGCAAGGTACGATTGAAGCCCTGACGGATGCGGAACTACGCCGTAATTTCGACGTCAATGTGTTCGCGCCGCTGCATGTGCTTCGCCACGCATTGCCGCAGTTACGCAAGCAGCGCAGCGGACACATCTTCAACGTGGCGTCTATCGTGGGGTTTCAGGGCGGCTATGCGGGCTGGGGCAGTTATGTCGCCACCAAGTTCGCGCTGGCCGGGCTGACCGAAACCCTGGCGGCGGAAGTGGCTGAACTGGGTATCAAAGCGACAGTTGTGTATCCCGGCCCGGTGCGCACCGGATTCCTGTCACGGGAAAGCCTGGTGGTGGCTCAGCACGCCATTGCCGACTACGCCGCCGCCCAGGCATCGCTGGAATTGCACCTGAACGGGCTGGATGGCAAGCAGGCGGGCGACCCGGAAAAACTGGCGTTGCTCATCATACAAGCGGCCGGTGCGGCGCAACCGCCTGTTCACCTGTTCGCGGGTCAGATAGCCAATGAGCTGGCCGAGGAGAAACTAAAGGCCGTCAGCGGGGATCTGGCGGCCTGGAAGAGCGCTTCGCAAGCCACGGATTTCACCGAATGATGGCCGGAATCATTATCGGAGGCTCAGACTGCCGACACACATACCCTGAGTCAATAAGGTGAGGCAGGCACTTTATCCGCTAACTCAGCCGGCGCCGTAAGGCGCCGGCTCATTACTTCCATGGAAGAGATGTATATTGGCGCAATGTGCGCTGATGCAGCAGCAACGATTGCCGCTAAATCATCATAAATGTCGTAATGGGTTCTCGTCATTATTTATCTGACTATCAAATTCCATCATTGTTAATTGATACCAGCATATCTTGATTGGAGGGTTGAATGATTTTTCCTGTTGCTATTGACATGGAACAATACTCACTGAGCGTTCGAAATTAAACGAATGAGATGTCATTAAAGAAGGAATAGGTAAAGCATGAATAAATATATAACCAACAATAACCAAACAATTAAATCCAAAAATAACTCCGTTAATGCTAGTTGTGTTTAGTGTTTCTCCTTTGCGAATATCCCTATAGTCACTCAAGAAGGCCAAAACGCATCAGCAAGGCACAAAAAAAAGGCCGCTGCGATGGTTGCCATCCAGAAATAAATACTGTAAATCAAAATAATATCCACAACGGCAGCAAGTCAATAATTAAATGTATCGAAAATTAATTATTATAGAATCGATTATTATCCCATTATCTAGCGTTAAATATCCGTTTATTACCCTCCCTCTTCAGACTATTTGTTTAAGCATTTTGAACGTCCCTATGATTAATTACTTATAGCGGTTTATTTTTGATTAGACATGCTTCTGGAAATGGTTAGGTCATTCCGTCAAATAAAATAAATAGCACATAAAATTTTCACTTTCATCAATTAATCTAGGGAAAGAATATGCCTATCAAGCCGATACACTCAACCGGGAAGACCACATACCAAGGAAATGGTAGATCAATCACTCAGACTCCTTATGGGCCAATCAGTCATTTAACGGGGCATCCAATGCTGGATTGGGAGGCCCAAGTCCGCGAGCCGTAGGAAAATTAAATACATCATTAAGGAATCTCAATAACAATCTTCAGCAATCTAATCAAAAATTCGTGACCAAATAGCTGACCTACAAAAAAAACAGGCCGAGCAACAAAAAAAACAAAACGAAGAAACCAACCGAAGAATGGAACAGGCCAGGGCGGAACAGCAAAAAAAATTTGCTGACATGAAAGCTAAAACGCAAGCCGACGTTCAAGAAGCCAACGCCAGAATGAGGGCGGAAGAAGCAGCAAGACAGCAGGAAAACATGCAACGTCAGGCCCAGGAAGAGGCAAGACTTCGAGAACAAGAAGAAGCAAAAAATCGGGAAGTGGAGCAACAAAAATTAGCGCAAGAAGCGGCAGCGGCAAGAGAGCGGGAGGAAGCCCAAAGGAAAGCGGATGAGGCCGCCGAAGCCAAGCGACGGGCAAATGAGGCCATTGAAGCGCAGAGAAAAGCCGATGATGCGGCCAAAGTGGCCAAAGAGCTCATTGCTGCGGGGCAATTGAATCAAGAAAACATTCAGACCTATGAGGCTCTTCCCAGCCCGAGCCAAGCAGCAGCTATGGCTGCCGCAGCAGGTCTGGCCTCTACGGCGCCCGCTGCTGAAGGTTTATTGGCGAGAATTACGGCTGCCCTGGCTGAACTGGGCGGGATTGCCTCATCTTCAAAAGCGGGCCCGCACGCCGCCATCATTATTGCTGGGCTTTATCCCAAGGAGGCGGGAGTGGGAAGCGATAATGTGTCCGGCGAAAAACATTTCGTCAAGGCGCTACCGGCCGCAATGCTCAACATGCCATCAGAAGAGCGTTTACGCCAAGCTGCTTTGGAACAGAACACCATCGATGTCCCCATCAGAGGCCGTCTGGTTTTAACAAACAGCCAGATAGCCATTGAACTGATTAGGACTGAACAACCCACGCCCGTTCGCGTCGTTACAGGCATACCTGACGGTAAAGGTAATTATCAATGCACTCTGCCTGGTAAGGAAGATTCACCGGCCAGAACCATTTTAGTGACGCCTGCGAACGCGCCTGGCAGCGAAGGCCTGGGGGCCATAATCACGCCTGAGATTGGCCCAAAGCCTGTTACCCATACCGGTAATAATGCACAGCCTGTTACTTTACCTAAAGTGACGACTTTGCCAGGTTTTGATGGCGATCTGATTGTGGTTCCGCCGCTTGAAACCGCTGATAAGCCGATCTATGTTATGCTAAGCGGCAGGAAAGAAAGCTACCGACCTAATCAAGGCGCTGTGAGCAATATGGGTGAGTTTTTAAACAAACCGGGTTTGGCGAGCACGCGAAGAATAATTCACAAAACCAGCAAAATCTATCAGGGGCAAACTGTTTATGTAGTAACTAATGATGTTAATGATTATCTCACCAAAGGAAGGCAGTTCTACTTGGATGCTAAACATAACAACCATATCGAAGTATTCGATAAAATAATAAAATTAACTGCGTTCTAGATTTGGATGGTAGCATTAATAAGACTAAGACAGATAAAGCAATTGCTGAAGGAAGGATATTACCAAAATGAAAGAGAGCAATATTTTTTCAAGACTGAAGATGAGATTCATTGGAATTTTACAAGATGCATATTCAAACAATGAAAAAGATTTGTCTTTTGATTATAATGCTGATCTCGATAAAAGATTTGAAAACAACATGGCTAAGCTTCAAGATGCAGTTATTTTGTTAGATAAAGCCGAAGATGCTGACGATAAAGTTGCTGCAAAAGTTGCTTTGGTTTACATTAGGGTATACGCAATGAATTTATCTAACTTTTTTGAGGATTTTAAAGATGATGCTGATTTGTTACGCAGCTCATCAATTTGGCCCGATATACCCGAAAATTACGAGCTTCCAGAACACTACAATTTCCCACATAAATGATGTTTGTATCCCGGCTTCGGCCGGGTATTTCTCAAATTTGCGGCACGTTTCGCATTGAAGCGTACGTGATTGGGCGCGTAAGTTGAGATTTATAATTGACCATTGCGTGCATTAGTCGCGGTCAAATTTAACACAAATCCATGGAAGGTTCTGTGTTAAAGTTTCCGATATGGGCTTCGAAACCAACCATACAACAGAGTGAGTTTTTAAGCAAACCGGGTTTGGTGATCACGCGAAGAATAATTCACAAAAAACCAGCAAAATCTATCAGGGGCAAATTGTTTATAAAGCTAACGATGATATTAGCCAAGACCTCCGAAAGGGCGACCAGTTTTATCTGGATGCAAAGCATAAAAATCATTTAGAAGTTTTCAATATGAATGGTAAATTTAAACATGTGCTGAATTTGGATGGCAGCATCAATTCAGACAATACAACTAAAGCTAACGGCGAAGGTAGGACGTTAAAATGATAGAAAATACATTATTTGGTGAGATGGTAATTGATTATAAAGCTATATATGTGTCATTCTTTTTTTGGGATATATTAATAGGATGACACAGAATTATTATGGTTTAATATCCACTGTCACGCTTTTAAAGCGCTCGTAAGTTTCATTATCCGGTGCGGGCGGTATATCAGCACTTCGGAAAGCCTTTAAAGCAGCGTCACACAGCGGTTTATAACCTTCCGCCTGCATTTCATCTCCAATCACACCCTCTTTAGACATTGTGAGATGTATGTTACATTCTTTACCCTTAAAATCTCTTTCAATAAAAAACTTTTTTTCAAAGGCCGATTGCATATCGCGCACATAATCATATGCTTTGTCATCCACAGGCGCAGAAACGACACGAGGTAATGGGCTTGGTAAATTTGTCGTGGTAGTACTGCATGCAGAGGTAAATAATACGCTCAGTAAGCAATGGGTAAAATTTCTTTTCATCCATTTTAATTCCATTCAGGATCATCATGATGATTGCATTCATCAATGCAACGGCGCGCTTTACCAAAACAGTAAAATATTATATTTTTCTGATAAAATCAAGCTTTACTAACAACTCATTTGAACGTTGTTTTAATTCCGTTAAACCACTACAAATATTTTATCACCACCAAAAATCAATTTACACAGACGAAGAACCTGTGTGTATTATTAAAATGTGAAAATGTTGTTCTGTTGGGTTATTTATTTTCTCTTTGCAGATGGATTTCCTTCATTACACTGATAAAGTATCCAGTATAAAACCGGTCACTTTAGTTCTTTTCCGGTTTATATGTGAAGTTAGTATCGTATTAAACAGTATTAGCGCGACGTTAAGGCGTTGAAGCGCCCTACCGCCGCTCACCATCAGCAACTATCAGGAGTAGTCACCATGGCTAAAAAGCATATTAAGTCAGAACCCCGCTCATCCCAAGCAAAAGTTGAAACCCGTTATTATACTGTTAGCTACGTCCCAAATGGCGGTATGCCCAATGCTGCGCCGGCATTGATGCTAAAAGGCCGCTGGCTGCATCAGTGTGGTTTTACCACCGGCAAGAAGGTGACCGTGACGGTGAAAAACGGGCAATTGATCATTGATACTGAATTGCTGGTGTAAACAAATAAGCGATTAAGCAATTCACGGGATTGATTATTAGCTGGCATATGCGTGAAGTGTACACAGGCATTACCGATAATTAATCCCTGCATATTTTGATTGGAAGTTTATAATTTCGCCTGTAGCAATTGGCAGGAGTGATACTCATTTAGTGTTGGAAATTAACGAATCAGATGTCATACAAGAAGGGAATAGGTAAAGCATGGATAAATGTCTCACCAACCATAATCAAACAATTGAGCTTACAACTAATTCAGTCAATGCTGGCTGTGTTTATAGCTTCTCCTTGAGAATATTCCCATAGTCACTCAAGAAGGTCAGAAGCGTATCAGAGAAGCCGCTAAAAAGGCCGCTGCCATGGTTACTATCCTGAAATAAAGTTCTGTAAATAAAAATTATCCACAGGTTGATCATGATCGACAAACGGTTGTCGCCAAATTAAACGCTTTAGGAATGAGCCGATAATTGCGCATAAAAGAGCAGGTTTTCCTTGATGATTATGGAATGAGGCGGAAAAATTCGTCTACGATCATCGTGTCCATCACAGCTATATTTTGTTGCAGGTAATGAAGTGTACGCCGTCATCGTTGGGAGCATAGTTGATGAGCAAACGTTTAGCGGCATCGGCTACGAAATGCCGGAAGGCATTCCTTTTCCAGTAAGCGGCATGGCTGAAGTCTATTTTGATGTCTATGATGGCATGGACTTCCTGGCCGACTTTCGTCATGTGCGATTTGAAGGCCTCGGAAGCGCTGTCGTTCTGCAGACCGTTTCGCTGGCACTCATCGCCCATTTTGAAACATTTAACATCGGTGGATGTGTCTTTCAGGCTGCGGCCGGTGGTGATGTTGATATCGGTAGACGGGTCACTCTGGAAGAGATCTATGACTATATGCTTGGGTTAAAAAGTGAACCACGTTATAATGTACGAACGGGATTGCCAAAGAAAGCACCGCGACCGCTGATACCAGATGAACTATGCGCGTACAAAACTATTACTAAGGGGAGAGCCTGCTATGTCGTCCTACAATAAGCACAATCGTTCCACGCTCCTCACCCACGCCAATGACGAGAAAAAAGTTATGCAGGCATTGATTACCGCTGAGTTGAACGCTCACGCGATCAATCCAGAGGCACATCTAAACGAACTCAAAGCAGGTTTGGCTACCAGCAAAAAGCATTCTTCTGCCACTTTACTGCGTAGAAAGCTAAAAGGTGGCCTTGTTCGTGAGCTTCACGAAATTAAAGCAGATTGATTAAGTGAAGGCTGCAAATGCGGCCTATTACATTCCATCGACAGCCCTTTTTGCTAAAGTTCACACCTAACGCGGCTTTTAACATTAATTATAAATTGAGGTCAATACATGAAATGACTTTGATATTTTTACGAGCGGCATAAAATCGATGTCGTAGTCATCTAACGGAAAACCGATAATTCCAATGTGTGCTTTAAAAGGGAATTTCTTTTTAAAAGATTTACCTTCTTTCTCAGTTCATCAGCAGCAGTATCATTTAAAGCATCTAATGCAGATTGCATCTCCTGCCCGGCTTTGAGAAAACATCTTATCGTCGGTAAATAGCCCAAGGCAACATCTAACAACAGAAAATTGTTTATTTCAGTAAGCAAGAAATAATTGCTCTCGATTTTAATTTTTATAGCATGCATTTAAAACTTCCCTATCGCCGTAAAATGTAAACAACTTGTTTACAGCACCATGTTATAAAATGCTAAATATGCGCCAACATAATTTTTTTGGCGTTGATAATGATTGGGAATCGATTGAAGCGGGCGCGGCTGGCTGCCGGGCTTTCGCAAACTAAGCTGGGATTAGCAGCGGGCATTGAGCCTGATAGCGCTCAACAGCGTGTATCACAGTATGAAAGCGGGCGTTCAATCCCCCAATTCCAGCTTGCTTGCCGGTTTGCGGACGTGCTGAATGTACCCGACTGCTATTTTTATATCCGGAGCGAAGATTTTGCTGAAAAAGTGCTAGACCTTTACCTTAGCGAAAAGTGAAATCAATGATTTCAATGATATGAATGTATGCAGTAGCACCCCTTACGTAGACAAAGGTTCATTCTGCAAACACACCATCCCGATCCTGACGGCATGCACATGCTGCGGGCTTTCTTATGCCTGGCGATACCTATGGGCGTTCAAATTTTATGCACTCAGGCACGCCATACTGCACGCGTATCAGGACTATGCCAAAGCGGGATGGCTGTGGAGGCTTGTTTATGATTTACTTTTGGAACTGCTGGTAAATGCTTTCCGTAGCATATCAGGGAGACCAAAATTGACACCGGAATTACAACGCCGATTAAAAGAGGCCACTGAAGAACAGTTAAGAAAGCTGGTTGAGGCCGCGTACGGTATTAATACTGACGTCGATCAGCGGATAGAGAGCATTTTGCTCGGCAGCGATCTACACGCGCTTGCGCATCAGCTGAAAGACCGTATTAATTCCATTGCCCGCAGCGATCGCTATATCGATTATCAGCAGGCCGCTGAATTCAGCCGGACGTTGAATATCTTGGTTGAGGATATTGCCCGATTGATTGAGGCTGCGCCCAGACAGGCATTTGAGTTGATCGACAGCTTTATGTCTATCCACGAACGCATTTACGAACGGGTCGATGATTCCGGCGGCGATATCGGCGGCAGCTATAGCCAGGCATTAGAGGTCTGGCTGAAGGCGGCACGTTGCTGGCGGGGAAGCGGCGATTGTCCGCTGGATTTGACAGCTGTATTGACGGCACGCCATAACGACAACGGTTACGCCGTGTGGGATGATGTCATCGCCAAAAGCGGTGACCTGTTAACAAAAGATGAGTTGATGCAATTATCCGGACGTTTTGAAAATGTATATCACCAGGCACAGGCGGCTCCATCTGATCGAGATTATAATTCTGGGACTGCCAAGGCCGCGCTGGGTATTGCGGCGGTGGCTAAAGCCTTGGGTGATGTCAACATGTTCGAGCGTTATATACTCATGCGTTCGCCAAAGCCAAATGAATTACAAAAACAAAGCATCATCAACTTTTGTCTGAGCGTAAATGATGGCGAATCCGCGTTGAAATGGCTGCAGGGAACATGGGATAAGCGTTTTGCATCTGAAAGGTTAAGCTTACTGGACGCGACTTATACACTGCTGGGCCGTCATCACGAACTGCTGGCACTGCGGCGCGAAGCCTATCAACGATCCCCCGATCACTGGCGCCTCAAGGCATTGTTGGAAATATTGCCGGAAAATGAAAAACCGGGAGTGGAAGCACAGGCAATTA
This sequence comes from Sodalis ligni, assembly GCF_016865525.2. NCBI lineage: Bacteria > Pseudomonadati > Pseudomonadota > Gammaproteobacteria > Enterobacterales > Bruguierivoracaceae > Sodalis > Sodalis ligni. The sequence continues at coordinate 4,687,510 of NZ_CP075169.1, forward strand.
TAAACGCCTTGAAAATCTCTCATCTTCAAGTACGTATCGATACGCTGATCGCCTGTCATGGGATAACAGAAGCAAAAGAGCAGCTTCTCAAGCATATTGCGCAACTGAACGTTTTTTACGGCACGCTGCTTGATTGGGCAGAGGTATTCCATCAGGCACAAGAACACCTGGCCGAGGCGGCGTGCTATCGGTTGCTTATCGAGGACATTCTTGCGTCCGGGCGCAGCAAAGCCTATCACCACGCGGAAGATTACTATCGACAGCTGGCCCGGCTGGATGCAGAGATAGAACGGTATGATCCCCTGCCCTCTTGGCAGGAGTATCAGGTTAAGCTTCGGCAACAGCACGGACGGAAAAAGTCTTTTTGGCAGCGAGCAGTATAAAAAAGCAGGCAGGGCCTTAAGCTCTTACTTTTGGAGATTTGAATGTTATATCCAGTTGCTATTGATAAAGGCAAATCATCTATTGGCGTTCGTGTGCCTGATATTCCTGGATGTTTTTCGGGTGGTAATGATTTTAATGATGCTATTGAAAGCGTTCGCGAAGCCATCGAGGCACATATTGAACTGTTACTCGAGGATGGAGAGCCTGTGCCGCAAGCAACCAGTATTGATAACTACCTGGCTGACTTGGAGTATGAAGGGGTTATCTGGGCGGTAGTCGATGTGGATTTGACCCGTTTAATGGGCAAATCCGAGAAAATAAATGTCACACTGCCATCATTACTGATTCGTCGCATCGATCAGTTTGTTGCCAACCATCCGGAATACGGAAGCCGTTCAGGTTTTCTTTCACAGATCGCAGTGGATAAGATTGTGTCCATGCCGAAGCTGTAACTTATATCAGCAATGCCGACAACTTTGGCTGTGAGGGCTTATTTATGTTTTACTTGTAAAACTGCTGGTAAAAGCTTTCCGGATTATATCAGGGGGAACAAAATTGACACCGGAATTAAAACGCCGCTTAAAAGAGGCTACTGAAGAACAGTTAAAAATGCTGGTGGAGGCCACGTACGGTATTAATACTGACGTCGATCAGCGGATAAAGAGCTTTTTACTCGGCAGCGATCCACAAGCGCTAGCGCATCAGCTGCAAGACCGTATCCATTCCATTGCCCGCAGTAAGCGCTATATCGATTATCATGAGGCCGCTGAATTCAGCCGGACGCTGGATATCCTGGTTGAGGATATTGCCCGGTTGATTGAGGCTGCGCCCAAACAGGCATTTGAGTTGATCAACAGTTTTATGTCTATCCACGAACGTATTTACCAACGGGTGGATGATTCCGGCGGCGATATCGGCGGCAGCTATACCCAGGCATTAGAGGTCTGGCTGAAGGCGGCACATTATTGGCGGGAAAGCGGTGACTGTCCGTTGGACTGGACAGCTGAATTGATGGCACGCCATAGCGGCGATAGTTACATCGTTTGGGATGGGTTAATCGCCAAAAGCGGAGCACTGTTAACTAAAGATGAATTGCTGCAATTATCCGGGCGTTTTGAAAATGCATTCAAGCAGGCGCAGGCCGCGCCCTCGAAACGAGGTTTCAACTTTGGGGCGATCAAGGCCGCGCTAGGTATCAAAGCAGTGGCGCAAGCCCTGAGGGATGCCAATATGCTCGCGCGTTCTGTATTAATCAGTTCGCCAAGACCAGATGAATTGCAAAAACAAAGCATTGTCGAGTTTTGTCTGAAAGTAAATGATGGCGAATCCGCGTTGAAGTGGCTACAGGAAACATGGGACACGTGTTTTGAGCCTGAAAGGCTGAGATTACTGGACGCTACCTATACGCTGCTTGGCCGTCATCAGGAACTGCTGGAACTGCGGCGTGAAGCCTACCGACTGTCCCCCGATCATTTGCGCCTTAAGGCATTGCTGAAAATATTGCCGGAAAATGAAAAACCGGCAATTGAAGCACAGGCTATGATAAACGCCTTGAAAATACCTCATCTTCAATTACGTATCGATACGCTGATCGCCTGTCATGGGATAACAGAAGCAAAAGAGCAGCTTCTCACGCATTTTGCGCAATTGAACGTTTTTTACGGCACGTTGCTTGATTGGGCAGAGGTATTCCATCAGGCACAAGAACCTCTGGCCGAGGCGGCGTGTTATCGGTTGCTTATCGAGGACATTCTTGCGTCCGGGCGCAGCAAAACCTATCACCACGCGGAAGATTACTATCGACAGCTGGCCCGGCTGGATACAGATATAGAACAGTATGATCCCCTGCCCTCTTGGCAGGAGTATCAGGTTACACTGCGGCAGCAGCACGGGCGGAAAAGTCTTTTGGCAGCGGCTAAATTAAACAGCCTTACCATTTGATGATTTCGTTAATTGTGATTGTTGATTTCAAAGAACAGAATGGGGAGCTGCAGAAATATGCCGTTATATTCGTTTCAATATCATCGCTTATAAATTTACCTTAACAAGGATCACCACGTCATGGTGAAAGATATATCATTGTTATTATGCTGAGTTATTTATTTTATTTTTTTGGTGGATTTTTCCTCACCTCACTGATAAAGTATCCAGTATAATCCTAGTTATTTAATTCAAACAAATCAGCGCTTACGTATTGATATTAACAACATCCGCAAAGCATCTGATTCTTAATAGGGTTATAAACGAAGTCAGTACTACATTAACGCGACGATAAGGCGTTGAAGCGCCCTACCGCCGCTCACCATCAGCAACTAAGAGAGTAGTTACCATGGCTAAAAAGCATATTAAGTCAGAACCGCGTACATCCCAAGCAAAAGTTGATACCCGTTATTATACTGTTAGCTACGTTCCAAATGGCGGTATGCCCAATGCTGCGCCGGCATTGATGCTAAAAGGCCGTTGGCTGCATCAGTGCGGTTTTACCACCGGCAAGAAGGTGACCGTGACGGTAAAAAACGGGCAGCTGATCATTGATACGGAATTGCTGGTGTAAATAAATAAGCAATGAGGTAATGAGCAGGGTTAATAATTAATGAGCAATGGTGGAATGTGAGTGCCAGAGCATCATCGATAATTAACCCTGCAATGTTCATTCCAACAAAAACAGCGAGATTAAAGCCGCCCGTTTAACGACCGTAGCGTTACCGGCTGTAAAATTCCTTCCCGCAACAGTACCGCTGAAAAAGAATGCGTTTGCTCATATATACCCTAAATAATTCGAGTTGCAGGAAGGCGACGACGCAGCGAATCCCCAGGAGCTTACTCAAGTAAGTGACTGGGGTGAGCGAGGAAAGTCAACGCACCTGCAACTTGAAGTATGACGGGTATAGCACCAGATCATTCATTAACAACCTTATACACGGTACGTCAAAAAATAATTAAGACACACTGATAGCAGGGAATCTCGCGATGGGCATGAATACCTCTTTACCGGGAAGGCTTCGTAACACAACACTACCTCTGAGCCAAAGCCTAATGCCGCTGTTTGAAGCGGTGGTCAATTCCATCCATGCTATCGCTGAAGTCAGCGACGCCCCGGCTTACGGAAAAATTGTTATCGACATCCTCCGTGTGCCGCAAACTTCATTGGCGTTCAGTGGCAGCCAATCCAAACGCGGATCGACGCCTCAAGAGCCGATATTCGGTTTCAAAATTTATGATAACGGCGCCGGGTTTCACGCGCGCAATATGTTGTCCTTCGAAACATTAGACAGTGACTATAAGGTGGGGCGAGGTTGCCGAGGTGTCGGGCGTTTGCTGTGGCTGAAAGCCTTTGAAGCCGTCGAGGTGAACAGTCATTATCGGGACGATACCGGTGTAATGAAGCAGGAACCTTTTCATTTACCGCAGCACAGGGTGTTTTGGGTTTGACGATAACGGATGCGCCACAGGATGCTACCTTGCAAACCTGCGTCCATCTTTCAGGCTTTGAAAAAATACCGTGAAACCTCGCCAAAACGGCCCAAACGATTGCAAACAGCCTTTTGAACATTGTCTCTGGTATTTTGTTCGTGCTGGGGCGCCCCGCTATTACTGTTCGGGATGACGGTGAAAGTATCTTTTGGATGATGTCTATCAGGAATATATACTTTCAGCGTCTAACAAAGAAACGATCTCTATAAAACGACAAAATTTGAGCTGACACATCTCAAGCTAAAAGCCAGCCTAGCCAAACCGCCATTTATCGCCTGGTGTGCCGCAAGCAGAGTTGTAAAGAAGAAAATATAGCAGGTAAATTACCGGGCTTGCATGGCAAAATTAAGGACAAATACGGTGATTTCGTTTACGCATGCTACGTTACCTCTTCTTTCCTTGACATTCATGCCAGACCGGAGCGTGTCGAATTTGACATTCAGGAATTCACAGATGACCTATTCTCTGAAACGGAAATCACTATGTCCGATATTCGCAATGCTGTTATCACTTCTGCTATGCGATACCTGAATGAGTATCTTAAGGTGTCGCAGGCGGCAGGACGGGCCAGAATTGAACGGTTTGTCTCTCAGCGAGCACCACGTTATCGCCCCATACTAAAGCGTATGGATGAAACAAAATTGACCATTCCTCCCGAGATTTCCGACAAGGATCTGGATTTACTGCTCCATAAGCAGCTTGCTGAATTGGAAAACGACATATTATCTGAAGGACAGGAGGTGATGAATTTCGGTAAAAGCGAATCGCCCGATCGGTACAAAGCTCGCCTATCCAGCTATCTAGAAAAGGTGGATGATATCAAAAAATCCCAATCTGGCCGATTATGTTTTCCATCGAAAAGTGGTTCTCAATATTTTGGAAAAAGCGATTCAACGTGGACCCGATGGGAAATACATCAAAGAAGAGCTGGTCCATGAATTAATCATGCCGTTGCGTAAAACGTCGGAAGAGGTTCATCTTGATAGCTGCAACCTCTGGCTCATCGATGAGCGACTGGCTTTTCATGATTTCCTGGCCTCTGACAAAACACTTTGCTCTATGCCGATTACCCAGTGCCTGGAGAACAAAAAACCCGATATTTGTGCGCTGAATGTTTACGATGAGCCCATCCTTTTCTCCGAGGGCCAGCAGGTGCCACTGGCCTCCATCGTGATTATTGAGATCAAACGACCCATGCGCAACGATGCCGCAGCCGGCGACGATAAAGATCCTGTCGAGCAAGCACTCGGTTACCTCGAACGCATACGTGCAGGTGGCGCCCGAACAGCCAAGGGCCGCCCTATTCCTAACTCTGAAGACATTCCCGGTTTTTGTTACTCCATCTGCGACCTGACCCCGTCAGTGATAAGGCGATGCAAGACATTAGGGCTAACCGCAACCAGTGACCACCTGGGTTATTTTGGCTACAACCCCAATTTTAAAGCCTATATAGAGGTGATTTCTTTCGATAGGCTGCTCAATGCTGCGCGGGAACGTAACCGGGCGTTTTTCGATAAGTTAGGACTACCTACAGCTTGATAAAAAAAATTAATTTACTTTTATCTGATGCGCCAACGTAATAATACCATGTCACATATCCATTAGATCGCGCACAAACCAAATATACAGTGGATATAATAAAATGATAATGCCTACACCACGCTCGTCAGTTGAGCGGGAAAGAACTCCTGGTGACACCGGATCAGGTATGAATGCTTGGTATTTTAGTGTTAACAAAGGGGGTGTTCACTCGCTTACACTATTCCAGTTTTTCCCTTTCTTACCCGATTCAGGACAATACAAAAACACTAGGGAATTTTTTCAATATCCCTACCCCATCATCGTCCATGCGATTATAAGAGGAAGCTTAAGTATTATTGATATAAGCTTATTTTATCTCTTGGCCTGTCTATCAGCGTGTTACGATTCATTACCCCTAAAATTTCAAGGCACACTCCCGGATTAGTTCGCCATCGGTTTTGATAATTCCGAACAACCCAGGATATACTTTAACTGCTTGATTTAAGTAATCAACACCATCAGATAACCCCTCTAGCACAGAGAATTTTTGCCGCATTAATAGCTATTATTTTATTCAACCTATCATTTTTGATCCGATTTTTATAGCAATAGAAATACTATTCATTGCACCGTCAAGATTTTTGACTTGTATTGAGCATAAGCTCTTTGATTCCATAAATTAGCGTCTTTTGGGGCGTTTTTGGTAGCTGAAATATAATCATTAGCAGCTTTACGAAATCTTTCTTTTCAATATTTTGAGCGCCATTATTGCTGTAATCAGTTGCCTGATTTCTTGGATTATCGTTGATGTCTTTTGTGGAGGTAGCCCAATGCAATAATTTCTAACTTTTTCATAACCTCAGTTTCGTTTTCAGGGTAGGGAATTGAACCTCTGCATATTGTTCTATTACTTTTAATGACTTAGGGCCCTCTTTTGACATTGTTCAAAAGCGTCCTTATAAAATCCAGCTCAATTTTTTCATAGATGCATCATGTTCTAACTTTTTCAAGAATAGCTCATTATTCTGAAGAGATAAATTTTTTCGGAAACCCGTTGGTCAAAAGTTATTCTTTCATTAGTCTGAGAGAAATTTAGGATAAGAGTAACAATGCTAACAGCCAATACTGCCAAGGGCATTAAAATCTTAGAAAAGAATTCAACAACTCCTGTTTTTCCTTATTATCGGTACTTTCAGGCATTATATTCCCCAGTAGTAGTAATTTTCAGTAATAATCCGGCAAAGTAAAACCCTAACTCAAAATTCGTGAACAATCCCTCATTTTCGAGTTCAGAAGCTTTCAAAGACACAGATCGTTTTATGGTTAATATACTCTTGAGGGAAAAAATTCACCACAAAATATATAGGTCAACAGAACCATCAGAGCGGCACCCAACATCAATGACCTAAAATATTAATTTCGAAAAACAACCTATCCAAGAAAGTCTAAAATGACAGCGGTTAACTCTTTAACTTTACGTTAAGGATTTATAATAAAAATTATTAACTACTCTAGCTTTGTTGACCTTACCCAATAATATTTGCTCTAATCAAAGCAAAAAATGCGGCATTATGAAGACCTCATGTTGCAGGTGACGATACTGGTTAAAAAGTCCCGCTATAAGTTTACTGGCTGAGCAATATACGGCATCTTAGTCGGGTAGGAAGGCCCAGACAACACCACTGAGCACAGAGACTAACGATAACAATGCAAGACTATACCGCTATCGCCTGAGCGCCGCCTCTGACTGAGAGGAAAACGCGAGTCAATAACTCATTGAAGAATCAAAATATCCCTGTTTCCGTTATGGCCTGGAGGGCTAACAATACCCATCGTTTCCATTTGTTCAATAAGTTGGGCTGCGCGGTTATATCCGATACGAAATTGGCGCTGCACGCCAGAAACAGAGGCTGATCGTTTTCAGCAACGAAAAGAACGGCCTGGTCAAACAATGGGTCCAGCTCATTTTCTGGCTCAGATGTGCTATGGCTGGTGCTCGGAATAATCCCTCAATGTAACAGGGTTTTGCTGTGTTTCTCCAGGCATCAGCGGTTTTATTAATTTCCCGAGCATCCGCGTAAGCACCCTGAATACGTGCTGGCGTCGCCGAATCTGCAGAAAGGAACAAAAGATCGCCTGCACCAAAGAGTGACTCAGCACCCTCGTGATCCAAAATTAACCGGGAATCAGATTTAGTTGAAACCTTGAGCGCAATACGGGCCGGGATGTTTGATTTGATCCGACTGGTAATGACATTGGGTAAAGGTGTTCTGGTTGTCAGAATCAGGTGAATACCGACAGCATGTCCTTGCCTGGTGAGTGTGACGATCATCTCTTCGTTTGGCTCATCGCATGCCAAGATATCAGCGTAATCTTCCACCAGAAATACAAGATGCGGTAAAGAGCAGAGAAAAGGTTGTTCCCTACCCGGCTCAGGTATCCAGTAGGGATCTGGAATCGGTCGACCGGAGGACTCTGAATCAGTTATTTGCCGGTTATAGGCGTCCAGGTTTCGCGAACCCAGCGCCTGAAATAACTTGTAACGCCGTTCCATTTCGGCGATAAGCCAGCGAAGTCCTCTCCCGGCATCTTCGGGCGCGGTAATCACCGGTGTGAGCAAATGTGGGATATCATGGTATGGGGCCAACTCAAGCTGATTGGTATCGACCAGGATTAATCGAACATCGTCTGGTGATGATTTGAGCAACAAACTGATAATTATGGCATGCATCAGCAGTGATTTACCCGAATTTGCGGTTCCCACGACCAACAAATGAGGCATGCGATTTAAATCGATCGCAACAGGCTGGCCTGAGCTATCGACTCCAATCATCAGAGTCAACGGTGATGGTGACTCAGCGAAGGCGCTGGAGTTCAAAATGCTTTCAAGAGAGACAATTTGTCTTACGTTATTTGTTATCAGTAACCCAGCAAACGATGTACCTGGAATACTATCCAGCACCTGGATGCCCCTTACCGCGAGAGCGCGAATGAGCTCAGGGATCAGTGCTGTAATTTTCGATATTCGAACCCCAGGTTCCAGTGTCAGACGAAAAAGCGTGAATACGGGACCAGGGGAATAGGTTGATACATTTGCAGCGATGAAATACGCAGCAAGGCAGGACTCAATTGCCTGAGCCATTTGTTCCAACTCCATATCGTTCCAAGATGGCTCAGTATTTGCCCTGAAGTAACGCACCGAAGTCATGTTCAGTTTTCGTCCTTAGAATATTGATGCGGGTACTGTATCACTCGCTTCAATTTTTGCATTTGTTTAGTTTCACAAAGTGTCGTTCCAGAGTACATATCTATTAAGAAAAATTAATAAGTTACGCCATTTTCACACCGTTTGCGGGAGTGCACCGATTTTCGCCACCCTCGCTCCTTCTCCCATTATAACCAACGGAGAAAAAACGATGACAACCAAATACAGTATCCTCGACGATAGATTTGTGGACATGGCTTTTATCACTCAGCTTACCGGTTTGACGAACAAATGATTTTACAAGCTGATTCAGGACGGTGCATTCCCGAAGCCTATCAAGCTGGGTCGAAGCTCACCCTGGTTGTAAAACGAAGTGAAAGCCTGGTTACAGCAGCGTATAACGCATTCCCGACGTTAATACTCTACATAACCCCCGCTAGCCACATTCTTCCCCTTGATCTGAATACACCCCGCTATACCTATCGCGCCAAATTGCCCTTGCCAGGACGTACTCCCCTGCGCGCTATATAGCGTTGAGGACTACCCCACTATGTACGCAAAATCTTTCATTGCTCATGGCACTCAGAAACTGGGGAAGCATATGTTGGTGGAAAAGAATTTTTGGCGACAACTCATCTTATATTAAAGTTATTCCTTCAGACGAAGTACCCACGAAAAATAATCCGCTAAGTGAACCTCCCGTTTCTTTGCTTGATGCTCTAAAATATTCATGGTCGGGGTAACTGTAGGTATCATCGAGTCAGCCAATGCAGGTAATAGGTCCATGTTGGTCCATCCTTCCCATTTGACTTCTCAACATCAAGAATTTTATGGCTGGGTAAGGAATATTTTTGACGAATGGAAACGCTGTCTAAATTTACCCGACGATGATTTTGACAAATTAGAATTATTAGAAGAGTTTCAAATATCATATGAAGATTTAAAAAACCATCGACACCGAAATACCTAGATTTAGCGAGCTAGCAAAATCCTTTAGCATAGCGTTTATAAATACGCAGGTACTTGAAGTTAATGCACGCCGTGGCGGGAAAACACCTGAAATTGATTGGCAACAAAATTATGGATGGATTATTGTTGGTGGGGTCGCTGTTGATCGTGGCTTTACTGTTGAAGGATTAACGGTAACTTATATGCCTAGAGATGTGGGTGTTGGTAATGCGGATACAATCCAACAAAGAGCAAGATTCTTCGGTTATAAAAAACTATTTAGGTTATTGTAGAGTTTATCTCGAACAAGGAACTTTAAACGCATTTCAAAGCTATGTAACTCATGAAGAAGATATAAGAGGACAATTGATACATATCCAAAAGAGAAGCTTCCGCTGAACTATTGGAAGCGGGCATTTTAATGGATAATAACCTTAAGCCATGTCGAAATAGCGTTCTCGAATTTGATTATATGCATGAAACTTTCTCCGATAAATGGATTTCTCAGCGTGTTGTATTGGCTTCCAATGAAGTTATTGAATATAATAGAAATATCATAAACGAATTTGTTAAAAATTTAGATTTTTCAGAAAATATAGGCCACGTTCAGAGAACTGAAATACAAAAGCATGAAGTTTGTAATAATGTATCTCTTCGCGATATAATGGAAAAAGTTTTAATTAATATTAGAATAACAGGTAATACAGATTCTCAAAGGAATACCGCTCTATTGCTTAATATTAAAAATGTTTAGAATCTAACAATGATGAAGTATGTAATATTTATAAAATGAGCCCTAAAGAGAAAAGAGAACGTAGTGTCAATAATAACGGCGAAATTGCCAATCTGTTTCAAGGTGAATATCCTGTAAATGGTATTCGCGGTGAGATATATCCAGGAGACAGAAATATTGGAAAGGGCGAAAATATCACAATTCAAATACGTTCGATAAATATTCTGCTTGAAGGCAGTGTTATAGCCAAAGATGTAACTATTCTTGCTATATGGATGCCAAGTAGATTAGCAAAACAATTATAGTGCAGGAAGAGCAGTTTTAATTATTGATAGGGGAAGATTCCCCTTTTCATCTAATTGAACTAAATCTCTAAATAGCCTTGCAAAATAGTAGATCACTCGAAGGGAACTCAGTCCGATTTATGCGATCTGATCAATCGCCAAAATCACAAATCACCCACCGGACTGAGCGATGCCGATCATAGCATTTATACCTGATGAAGAACGATATCTGATGAGAAAAGAGGCCCAGCACACTCGTGATAAAAATCGCGCTCGCCGATTGATGGCGATGCTCATGTTGCACCAGGGAATGACCGTTACCGAGGTCGCCAAAATACTGTGTGCGGCTCGTTCTTCCGTAGGACGTTGGATTAATTTATTTACTTTATATGGAGTGAGTGGGTTAAAAAGTCTCAAGCCCGGTCGTGAGCCGCAGTGGCCTGTTGCTGATATATTGCCCATTCTGCCGCTTCTTGTACAACTTTCACCGCAAGATTTTGGTTGGCTGCGTTCTCGCTGGAGTACCGAACTTTTGGCCCGGGTTGTTAATCGGCTTTTCAACATCACGCTTCATCCCGCCACGTTATACCGCTACCTCAGACAGGCGGACCTTGTCTGGCGCAGAGCCGCGCCGACGCTGAAAATAAATGACCCCACTATGAGGAAAAACAAGCGGCTATCGAACAAGCCCTCGCACAAAACTCCATTGATAATCCGGTGTTTTATCAAGATGAAGTGGATATCGATTTAAACCCGAAAATCGGCTCGGACTGGTGTTTGAAAGGAAGGCAAAAGCGCATCGTCACGCCGGGGATGAACCAGAAGCATTACCTGGAGGGCGCGCTGCATGCCGGGACGGGACAAGTCCATTATGCCAGCGGCAGCAGTAAGAATTCAGACTTGTTTATCAATCTATTAAAGGTATTGAAAAGGACCTACCGGCGGGCCAAGACGATAACGTTAATCGTTGATAACTATGTCATTCATAAAAGCCGGAAGGTAAAAAGGGCTGGCAAACAACAAAAATTCAGGTTGATTTTTGCCTACCTATTCTCCGTGGTTGAACCTGATAGAGCGGCTCTGGTTATCATTGCATGAAACGGTAACGCGTAATAATCAATGCCGATATATGTGGCAATTGCTGAACCGGGTTGCTCAGTTTATGGAAGCCGCATCACCGTTTCCGGGTAACCAGCACGGACTGGCGAAAGTGGAGCGATAATATGCAAAGCTATTTAGTACTTTCCGATGGGGTAACATTTATTCTGACACTAGGGGATATCGCGGCGGGTTACTGGCAGCTGAGCCAGCTGTTGGTGGACTTCAGTACCGGGCATGCGGATGGCAGTAACCAGAAACAACTGTTCTAGCTGTCAAAACGACCTTACTGATCTTGGATGACAGGGGACTGGACAAGTTATCGGCGTGCCAATCATCGGATCTGCTGGAAGTGATGGAAGATCGCTATGGCAATGGCAGCACGGCGATCGTCAGCCAATTGCCAGTGAGCGAATGGTACAAAATGATCAGCAATTCTACGGTAGCCGACGCCCTGATGGACTGGCTAATGTACAGTGGGCATCTGATAGAACTTAAGGGGAATTGATGCAAAAGTGACGCAAACCAATCATATAGAGTAAACAAAGAAGAGAAAAAGCGCGGTCGAAATTACCGTAATACGCAATCAGATTAGTCATTCATATCACATTGCGCGATTTTTGGGTACACATGAGTAGTTTTATATGATTTAATAAATACACTAAAATTGAACGAAGTGTATATAAAATAACCAATTTTTCACTTGGCTTGATTATACCCTAGGTGTACTGTGTATGCATACAGTACTACTTATGAGGTTTTATCATGAATAAATTTGCTAGGATCCTTTTAACAGCAAGTTCAATTGCTCCGGTATGTGTGACTTTAATGTTTATCGGTTATGTTAAACATGCTCACTGGCTCATTTACTCATCTTTAATTGTCTGTTTGTTTAGTTGGTTCTCATGCGTGTTTTTCATTCATTTTGCCAAAAAACATAATAGTATTAAATAAAAATATTGACTCAATTTCACCTGCAAATAAAGAAGTTACTAATTACTTTCTTAGCTATTTATTCCCTCTTTTAGGTACTGATGCCATTTCCTCAGACTGGAAATATGCTCTTTTCTTTTATGCCTCACTTCTATTTTACATTAGTTTTTCGGAAAATTATAGTTTCAACCCTCTCTTGTCAATCTTAGGATTTAAATTTTATGAAGCAGAAGATAATACAGGCGTTGGATTTGTTCTTATCTCAAAAGAGATAATTTTGATGTCAAAGGTAAAGATTTCGCTGTAATTCAGTTAACCGACTACACGTATTTGCATGTTAAAGGTGATAATATGCCGCTTTTCGCCATTATGGATAATACAGCATCCAATCGGATTTTAAGAATTGATACAGATAAACAAACAGATGTAAAAATTATAAAAATTTTTCAAGATCAATATTCTCTTTTGAATCTCATCATAATACAATTTTACCGTTTTATGCTGGATACACCCTACATATAGTGAGTGTTTTTGATTGATCCTTTTCCTGATGCCGCCCTTTTAGAAGATGCCTTAAAACGGAGCACTGCAATTCCCGTTTGGGTACCAAATAAGGATCCGATCGATAAAATCAAAGGATTATTTGTTGGAGTTCAATATCCAAGTAACACATCTAATATAGCCATACAGGTATTCACTAAAGCTCAAATTCTAGATTTTTCTAAATCTTTATGGATGAGCAACAATGTTTTACAATGGCGTCATCAATTGGATTTAATATAAGTGATAAGCTTGTTGCTACAATTCAATCAAAAAATAAAATTCAAAAGTTTCTTAAGGTTAAGAGGGATATTTGATATGGACCCTTATTTCAAAGAAGCGACAGATCAAGATTTAGATATTTTTATCAACAGTAAAAGCTTTGATGTACCCTCAGGATTTGAGCTCATTCCAATAGCAGATACTGTAATACGCACTAAAATTGCTCTAATTAGCAAGTCAGGAATACTTGACAACCATACCATAAAAGAATTAAAATTGCTGCTAAAAAGTAAATTTCAATTTAAAACCATCATTGATGGTGGAATTGAAAAATAGCTCTACCTGATACTAAGAAAGAAATTAAAACACTTTTGACCTTTCTAGATGAAGATATTTTCGTAGCGGAAATTAGTAAGAAAAGATTTCGGTCCAACTCCAAAGACCAATTTAAAATTGTCTCACCTTACTAAATTAGCAAGGTGAGCTATTTTATACATCCATTTCAATTTCTGCGTTTAGAGCGGATAAATAGCCGAAAATAAATCCTTCTGAAGATTGTAATTTCTTACGTATAGTTCCTTCATAACACCACCATTTTCTTGCTATAGATATCAATAGTATAGCATAGACGCAGTGCATAATAAGGAATTCATAATCACTAGGACTATAAGTTGTAATACATCCAACACAACCTTCTACAATAAGACCATCTTCGTCACAGCACTGATTTTGGCTTCGATGAAAGGGAATAAGACCTTTGAATCCAGCAGCAATATGCGGCCAGGCTGTCTAAATATTATTGCTCCCGGCGCATGATCCTCATCGTTCTACGATAGTTCGATTATCCCGCATCGCTTTCACAGGCTGGCACGCCGGCCTAAAGCGAGCAGGGATCGAAAATTTCCGATTCAATGACTTGCGACACACTTATGCCAGTTGGCTGATTCAATCCGGGATCCCCTTATCATTGTTGCAGGAAATGGCGGATGTGAGTCAATTGAATCGGTGCGCCGTTAAACGCACCTTGCCCCTAACCATCTGACTGAGCACGCAAAACAGATAGATTTGATTATGGGGAATTACGGCACGAATTCGACACGCGAGCTTAAGAAGGTTGTGGGTGCTGGTGATAAGTGATTGATTTCACTGGTGCCGATAATAGGAGTCGAACCTACGACCTTCGCATTACGAATGCGCTGCTCTACCAACTGAGCTATATCGGCATGATAAGGCTGTCATGCGGGGGCAAATCACGGGGGGACACGTTATGCAAAAGCGCTTGAAGAGTCAATAGGCGCGCGTCCGTATGCTGATAAAAAGAGCAGATTGCTAATAAAAATCAACCAATCAACATCCGCTATCATTAACCAGACAACTTTTTGTTCTTCTTTTTACAGCCAAGAGGTGGTTAATGAAGTTACAAGGCGTACACCATACCGCGCTGGCGGTGGCTGATATGGCAACGATGACGGCGTTTTACCGCGATACCCTCGGTATGCAGGGTCATCCCACCAAACACAACTGGCTGGGCACCGGCCACGGCTTTTCCCTGCATCTGATGCCCACCGCCAAGCCGCTGGCACCCAGAGATTCCTCCCGTCATATCGCCTTTCAGGTGGAGAATCTCAACGATTGTTGCCGCCATCTGCTGGAGAAAGGCCTGCGACCTTATCAAATGTCCCTTTCCATGGAGGTGTTCTGGCTGACGGATAGCGAAGGTCCGCTGGACCAGGGCATCGGTACGATTTTCCTGGAAGATCCGGAAGGCAATACATTAGAGTTTGTGGAACGGCATCGAGGACTTTTTGCTGAGTATGATGACGGGCTGGATTGATCTGGCAAATCACGTTTCAGACTTGAATACTGCTAGGGAAAAATAAGCATGGCCGCCAAAATGCGGCGGCCATGAAGTAAATTAAGATTATGCAGAGCAAAGAGTCCATCAAAACAAGGGGTCCTAGTAGTCACAGAAGCCCAGACCATCACCCCCGCACCAGATTATCCCCGTACCCAATCCACTTATAGGTAGTGAGCGCTTCCAAACCCATGGGCCCTCGGGCATGCAACTTCTGGGTGCTGACCGCCACTTCTGCCCCCAGGCCGAACTGGCCGCCGTCGGTGAAGCGGGTGCTGGCGTTGACATACACCGCCGAGGAGTCCACTTCCCGCACAAAGCGTTCCGCCGCGCTGAGGGATTGGGTGAGGATGGCGTCGGAGTGCTGGGTGCCGTAAATGCGGATATGTTCCACCGCCTGGTCGAAGCCGGTGACCACCCGGACGTTCAGGTCAAGGGAAAGCCATTCGTCGTGGTAATTCGCTTCTTCCACCGCCACGCAGGTGGCGGGGCCGTCCGCCAGATAGGGCATGGCCCGTTCATCGGCGTGCAGCCGTACGCCCACAGAATGCATATGGCGGCTCAGGGCGGCCAGGAACTCCGGAGCAATGCCTTGGTGTACCAAGAGGGTTTCAAGGGAATTACAGGCGCTGGGACGCTGTATTTTGGCGTTCTCGATGACCTTCAGCGCCTGGGTGAAGTCGATGGTCTCGTCGGCATAGATATGGCAGACGCCGATGCCGCCGGTAATCACCGGGATGGTGGACTGTTCGCGGCAGAGTTTATGCAGCGCCGCGCCGCCGCGGGGGATCAGCATGTCCACATACTGGTCCAGGCGCAGCAGTTCGGCCACCAGGGCGCGATCGGGGTTGTCGATGGCCTGTACCGCTTCTTTCGGCAGGTTGCAGGCGGCAAGGGCATCCTGGATGACGCTGACGGTGGCGGTATTGGTGCGGTGAGTCTCTTTGCCGCCGCGCAGGATAACCGCGTTGCCGGTTTTCAGGCACAGGGACGCTACGTCCACCGTGACGTTGGGGCGCGCTTCGTAGATAACCCCCACTACCCCCAGCGGCACCCGGCGGCGTTCGAGCTTCAGGCCGTTATCCAGCAAACGCCCGTCAATCACCTGCCCCACCGGATCGGTAAGCAGAGCGACCTGGCGTACGTCTTGGGCAATGGCCGACAGCCGGGCGGGGGTGAGCAGCAAACGATCCAGCAGCGCTTCGCTCAGGCCGTTTTGCCGAGCATCGGCCATGTCCAGGGCATTGGCACGGAGGATAGTCTCGCTTTGCGCGTCCAGCCGGTCGGCGATGGCCAGCAATGCCCGGTTCTTTTCAGCGCTGCTGAGCACTGAAATTTGCCAGGAGGCCTGTTTGGCGGCCCTACCCATTTGCTCGAGCATGAAAACTCCTTAATAAATAATCATATCGTCGCGATGGATCACCACCGGGCCGTATTCGTAGCCGAGGATGTCGCTTATCTGCTGGGAGTGATGGCCGGCAATCATGCGCAGGGCGTCGCTGTTGTAGCGGCTGACGCCGTGGGCGATGTCCTTGCCGTTCAGCCCGCGGATGCGCACCACCACGCCACGGGAGAAATCCCCCGCCACCGCTTTGATGCCTTTGGGCAGCAGCGAGCTGCCCCGCTCCAGTATGGCGGTGAGCGCGCCGTCGTCGACGGTAATGTCCCCCGCCGGCGGCGGCCCGAACAGCCAGCGTTTGCGGGACTCCAGCGGCATCTCCTGGGCATGGAAGCGGGTGCCCACCGGCAGGTCCGCCATCATGTCGCCGATAACGCCGGGCCGGTTGCCGGCGGCGATCACTACGTCCACTCCGGCCCGGCTGGCCACTTCGGCCGCCTGTATTTTGGTGGCCATGCCGCCGGTGCCAAGGCCGGATACGCTGTCGCCGGCCACGCCGCGCAGGGCGTCGTTGATGACTTTGACTTCGGCAATCAGCTCCGCGTCTGGATGGTTGCGGGGATCGGCGGTATACAGGCCTGCGATGTCGGTGAGCAGCAGCAGCTTGTTGGCATCCGCCAATATCGCCACCAGGGCCGAAAGGTTGTCGTTGTCCCCCACCTTGATTTCAGCGGTGGCCACCGCGTCGTTTTCATTGATAACCGGGACGATGCGGTTGTCCAGCAGCGCGCGCAGGGTGTCGCGGGCGTTGAGGAAACGTTCGCGGTCTTCCATATCGGCGCGGGTGAGCAGCATCTGTCCGATATGGATGCCGTAAATGGAAAATAATTGTTCCCATAGCTGAATCAGGCTGCTTTGGCCGACGGCGGCCAGTAATTGCTTGGAGGCGATGGTGGCCGGCAGTTCCGGGTAGCCCAGATGTTCACGACCGGCGGCGATGGCCCCCGAGGTGACAATCACGATGCGGTGCCCGGCGCCGTGCAGCTGGGCGCACTGGCGCACCAGCTCGACGATATGGGCGCGGTTGAGCCGGCGCGATCCGCCGGTGAGTACGCTGGTGCCCAGTTTCACAACCAAGGTCTGGCTGCCATCCATAATTTTTATACCGTTATAAATTTTGAAATGCCTTGCCTGTCTTTTTTAAAAAAAAGAAAAAGCGCTATGCCGGTCAGCATAACGCGATTTGCGATAAAAAGCAGGCCCGGCGTGCTGTCAGGAAGACAGGCTGAAGGGATGGTCTTTAAAGGAATCCGCCGGTTCCAGCGTCATGTCCAATGAGACGATGTAGGCGCGCAGGCGGGTGTGAAACTGCCGCAGCGAGCTTTCCAATTTCTCCAACACTTCCTGCTCTTTGATTTTTTTCTCGCTCCAGTGGCCCTCTTTGTCGAACAGGCCCAAATGGTAGGTGTAGGTGTAGCGTTTTTCTTTGGCGTTCAGATCTATCCACCAGCCATAGAACTCCCGCTTTTCAGGCGACGGCTGCATGTTGATGCATACCGCCAGGCAATCAAAGAAAAAATGATCGTCGCTGCATTGCCCTTCCCGAATGTAGGGACCGAGCGCGGTGAATCCTTTCATTAATCTGCTTTTGGGATGTCCACTGACTAAAGCCATGCTTTCTAACCTCTAATACCGCGAAAAAAATAACCGTCTTCTCTATTTAGCAAACTAATAGAATTAATCAACTTAGAATTTTCAGTTTTTTTTCAGCCAATCGCGAATATTCAGCAAAGCATGATGAAAATTTTGATAGACCGGCGCCGATTTCACCGTTAAAAGCGTGCCGGATGACGAGGAGGAAACAATTAATGTCGCCTCTTCCTTCGGGCTGAAGGGATCGTTTTCCCAATAGCCCGCCAGCATGGGAGTCGGGCATCTGCGGCCCAGCAATCCCTGGGTTTTCAGGGAATAGCGGCTGAGCTCGACTTTCAGCGCCGAGTCCGAGACGTTGGCCATGCCGATGCGGCTGGCCAGGACATCCATATACATGCCCGGCACGCGGTCTTGCCGGGCGGGGTCGGTGAGCAGCGCGTGCACCACCGGGCCAAGACAGGCCACTCCGCTCAGGCGCTGGGATTCCAGGTAGGCCAGGCGCACGGCAATATTGGCGCCGAACCGGAAGCCGAAGGCGGTAACGCGCCGCGAGTCTATCCAGGGGATGTTCGCCATGGATTTCAGCACCTGTTGATGGAGAAAGCTGGAATCCTGGCTCAGTTTCCACTTGGAGGAAAAACCGATGGAGGGCATGTCGATGGTGAGCATCGCCATGCCCGCCGGGGCGAAGTAGTCGTGAAACAGGCGATAGGTGTCGTTTTGCAGCATATCCAGCCCGCCGCACACCAGCACTGTGGGAAAAGGGCCTTTGCCTTCGGACGGCAGGTGTAAGAAGCCGGTCAGGGTGCCGCCGCCGATGGGGAAGGTCAGGGCCTTGAGCTGATAGCTGAGCCGGCTCGCCGCTTCTTCCCAGGCGCGGTTGGCGAGGGTTTCCGCCTGCTCCGCCAGTTGATCCCCAGGCAGATGGGGATAGGCGGCGATGCTGTAGAAATTGGCCGCCTTGAGCCATTGCTCGCCGGACACCTCCGGCTGCGGTTCATCCATGGCCTTCTGCTGCCATGTCATGCCTTGGTGTGACCACTCATAAATCCAGTTGCCGGGGCGATAGCCGATGACGGTATCCAGCAGGCGGTCATCGGTGCGTTCGGCCTTGCTGGCGGCGATACGGGCCAGCGTCTCCTCGATTTCCCAGGCATCCAGGCCGCGCCAAATCCACAACAGGCGGTTGATCATGCGATACCAGTTGCCGGGATTGGCTCCGTCCAGAGGGGCGAGCATCGGCTTTTGGCCGGAGGGGTGGCGGGCGCGCGTCACCAGCGTGGAGGTTTCGGGAAGTTTAAAGGAAGGTTTAAACAGTATCTCGCTCAGATTCCTACTGCTCATTGAGCTGTATTCTCCATTACGCCAAGCCGTTAAGCCATAACAATAAGCCCTGACGCTAAGCCATGCCCATCATGCAGCTAAGCCATGCCGATACGCCAGGTTATTGAATTCTGTCCCGCGCTGACGGGAGGATGCCTGCCAGATTACTCATTTAGCGTCCAAAAAACAAACGCCCGTCATGAGCGGGCGTGAGGATACGGCATATTGGCGGTTTGCCGCACCGGGGGGTGGCGGACAAGCCGGCAGCGGCCCGAGGAAAGGAAAAGCGATAAATCGCCATGGGACGCATTAAGCCGCAATAAGCATCGGGCGGCGCGAAATACGTAAAGAACCCTTATTTTTCGCTCAGCGGCGGAACAAAGGCCACTGCCATGTCCCAGGGCTGTTCGATCCAGGTATCCTGGGGAATATCCACCACATAGTCATCCACCAGCGGCCGGCCGGCGGGTTTGGCGAAGATGGTGACGAAATGGGCTTTGGGATACATGTCGCGGATGGCTTTGGCGGTGCCGCCGGTATCCACCAGATCGTCGATGACGATAAAGCCTTCGCCATCGCCCTCGGCGCGTTTGAGCACGGTCATCGCGCGCTGGTGCTGGTGGTCATAGCTGGAGATGCACACCGTATCCACGTGGCGGATATTTAATTCACGCGCCAGGATGGAAGCGGGAACCAGACCGCCGCGGCTTACCGCGATAATGCCTTTCCACTGCGATGACGGAAGCAGGCGCTGGGCCAGTTTCCGAGCCTGAAGTTGCAACATGTCCCAGGTTACGACGTATTTTTCGCTCATAAATGCTGTCCCAGCCGGATCGGTTCGGCTTAAAAGTACCAGGGGAAAAAAGGTTGCGCGAGATTATAGAGACGCAACCGACGAAATACCAGTGCTACCACCCTTTTTAACCGCAGTTTCACCGCCCGTTACGGTAAAGTGGTATTCTTGAGCCATCTTTGGTGACCCTGCGGCCGGCTGCGCGCCACACTGACTCCCCGGCCCGGGTCTTTTGTCGTTACAGGAGTTTTTATCGTGTCTGAACTGACTCAACTTTCGCCACAGCCCCTATGGCAAATTTTTGACAAAATCTGTTCCATTCCGCATCCCTCATATCATGAAGATGCCCTGGCAGGCCATATAATCCGCTGGGCCCAGGAAAAAGGATTGTTTGCGGAACGGGATCAGGCCGGCAATGTGCTGCTGCGCAAGCCGGCGACCCCCGGTTATGAAAAGCGCCGTCCGGTGGTGTTGCAGGCACATCTGGACATGGTACCGCAAAAAAACAGCGATACCGTGCACGACTTCACTCGCGACCCGATCCAGCCCTATATCGACGGCGATTGGGTAAAAGCCCGCGGCACCACCCTTGGCGCGGACAACGGCATCGGCATGGCCTCGGCATTGGCGGTTCTGGCGGATGACAGCGTGCAGCACGGCCCGCTGGAAGTGCTGCTCACCATGACCGAAGAAACCGGCATGGAGGGCGCCTTCGGTCTGCAGCCGAACTGGCTGCAGGCTGAAATCCTCATTAACACCGATTCCGAGGAAGAGGGCGAAGTCTACATGGGCTGCGCCGGCGGGGTGGATTTCAAAACCGTGCTGCCGCTGGAACGTGAAGCGGTGCCCGCCGGCTACCAGGTTGTCAAGCTCACCCTCAAAGGGCTGAAGGGCGGCCACTCTGGCGTCGATATTCATCTGGGACAGGGCAATGCCAACAAACTGCTGGCCCGCTTTCTGTTCCAGCACGCCAAAAAACTGGATCTCCGCGTACTTGATGTTACCGGCGGCACCCTGCGCAACGCCATACCCCGTGAAGCCTTCGCCACCCTGGCCCTGCCGCAGGAGAATACCGAAAGCCTCAATTCGCTGGCGCAACAGTACCTGGCGGTTATCCAAACGGAGCTGGCGGCCAAGGAAAAGAAACTGGCGATTTCAGTGGAACCGGTGCAATCCGAACTGCAGGCTTTGACCAAAGCCTGCGGCGACAAATTTATCGCCCTGCTGAACGCCACCCCCAACGGCGTGATCCGCATGAGCGACGACGTAAAAGGCGTGGTAGAAACCTCCCTGAACGTCGGCGTGGTGTCCCTGGACGAAAAGACCGCCACCATCCGCTGCCTTATTCGCTCCCTCATCGACAGCGGCAAAGAGAACGTAGTGGAATCCCTGACCGCATTGGGCCAGCTGGCGGGCGCGGAATGCATTGCCAAAGGCAGCTACCCGGGCTGGAAGCCGGACGCCACCTCACCGGTGATGCATCTGGTACGCGAAACCTACCAGAAGCTGTTCAACAAAACGCCGAACATCCAGGTGATCCACGCCGGTCTGGAATGCGGGCTGTTCAAAAAGCCCTACCCTAACATGGACATGGTCTCCATCGGGCCAACCATCACCGGACCGCACTCCCCGGACGAGCAGGTGCATATCAAAAGCGTCGGCCAGTACTGGACCTTATTGACCGCACTGCTTAGGGCCATCCCGGAAAAAGCCTAAACATCAGGGCCCATGGCTCGTTAAGCTCGCTTACACGAATCGTGCAACGGACGTGTTAAAGGGAGACCGTGCCAATGGGGTCGAATCGGGCGTGGTTTTCCCGCCCGACCGAGCGCCCCATGGCACGGTAAGCCCGCTTACACGAATCGCGCAACGGACGTGTTAAAGGGAGACCGTGCCAATGGGGTCGAATCGGGCGTGGTTTTCCCGCCCGACCGAGCGCCCCATGGCACGGTAAGCCCGCTTACACCGAATCGCGCAACGGACGTGTTAAAGGGAGACCGTGCCAATGGGGTCGAATCGGGCGTGGTTTTCCCGCCCGACCGAGCGCCCCATGGCACGGTAAGCCCGCTTACACGAATCGCGCAACGGGCGTGTTAAAGGGAGACCGTGCCAATGGGGTCGAATCGGGCGTGGTTTTCCCGCCCGACCGAGCGCCCCATGGCACGGTAAGCCCGCTTACACCAATCGCGCAACGGACGTGTTAAAGGGAGACCGTGCCAATGGGGTCGAATCGGGCGTGGTTTTCCCGCCCGACCGAGCACCCCATGGCATGGTAGGCCCGCTTACACCAATCGTGCAACGAGCCGCCCAGCAGGGGTTGGGGGAGCGCAGCTCCCCCCTCACAAAAACAAATCATCTTCCCAGTTAAATATCAGCTGCCGCTCAATCTGCGGGTCCAGCAGCGTCACATGCAGCCCCACCAGCCGCACCCCCCGTTCGCCGCGCCGCTGATCCCACGCCTGGCGGGCGATCTCCATCAAATCCACTTTGTTCAGTACCGGCCACACGTGCTCCTGGGTGGTTTGCTGGAAATCGGCGAATTTGAGCTTGATGCCCTGCCGGGCGATGTGCAGATCCGGTCGCACCCGCTCCAACCGGCGCTCAAGCTCCGGGTACAGCGCCTCGATAATCTGTGCGCACGCCGCCCAATCATCAATATCAACCTCAAGGGTGCGCTCCACCCCCACCGATTTACGCATCCGATCGGAGGTCACCTCCCGCTCATCGATACCCAAAGAACGCTCCCAGATCACCCGGCCGAATTTGCCAAACTGCCTGAGCAGCGCCGCCAGATCATAACGCTGTATATCGCCGCAGGTATTAAGGCCCATATCAGCCAGTTTTTTCGCCGTGACTTTGCCCACGCCGGGTATTTTCCCCAAGGGCAACGACTGCAAAAAGGAGGCGACCTGTTCAGGCCTGATAACGTACAGCCCGTCGGGCTTGTTCAAATCGGAGGCGATTTTGGCCAGAAACTTAACCGGCGCCACGCCGGCGGAGGCGGTGAGCCGCAACTCGCGGGCGATGTCGGCGCGGACGGCCTGGGCCATCAGGGTGGCCGAACCGTTGTGATACGCGCTGTCGGTCACATCCAGATAGGCTTCGTCCAGCGACAGCGGCTCGATTAACGGCGTATAACGGCTAAAGATTTCACGGATATGCGCCGATGCTTCTTTATAGGCATTGATGCGCCCCGGCAGCAGTTTAAGATGGGGGCAAAGCTTCATGGCCATGGCGGTGGACATCGCGCTGTGCACGCCGAATACCCGGGCCGGATAGTTGGCGGTGCTGATGACCCCCCGCTTGTCCGCCCTGCCGCCGATGGCGATGGGGATATCGCGCAGGCTCGGATCGTCGCGCATTTCCACTGCCGCGAAGAAGCAATCCATGTCGACATGTATGATTTTGCGCATTTGCCCCCCTTTTAACTGTATGAGTATACAGTAAGTACGCGAATATATACAAAACGTATCTTGATAAAAGTTCGGGCAGTGATATCGTGTCGCTGATTATCTTAAATGTATTATCGTTTTACAGGGTTTGCCGGCAATGATTATTGCAGGTTTGTTATTTATTTTGACTACGCAGGAATGATAATGAGCAAAATCGCACTGCTGTTTGCGATGTTGTTTTGTATACCGGCATTTACATCTGTCAGTTATGCCAGTGAGCAGGCGCAAGTTATTTCAAATGAATTGAAAGCCCAATTACTCGGCTCACCGGTATTTATTCAAATCTTCAAAGAAGAACGAACCCTTGAGCTCTACGCCAAGATAGGCCCGGAGTACCGCTTGATAGGCAGCTACGGCATTTGCAACTTCTCCGGCGGGCTGGGCCCGAAACGGGTGGAAGGCGATTTTAAAAGTCCGGAAGGTTTTTATACTATCGACAGCCGCAATCTGCAGCCCAACAGCCATTATTACCGGGCCATCAATATCGGTTTCCCCAATGCCTACGATCAATCCCGCGGCTATTCCGGCGCCATGCTGATGATTCATGGCGATTGTCGTTCCATCGGCTGTTACGCCATGACCGACAGTTATATTGCTGAAATATACCGCTATGTGGATGCGGCATTACGAAATGGCCAGGATGCGATAAAGATTCATATTTATCCGTTCCGTATGACGCCGGCAAATATGCAGCGTCACCGTTATTCCACCTATTATTCTTTCTGGCAACAGCTGCAGCCCGGCTACGCTTTCTTTGCCGAACATCATCAGCCGGCGGCGGTGGCGGTGGTCAACGGCCAGTATGTGATAGGCACACCGATGCAAATGACCCGCGCGCCCGTGGCGTCACAGCTCGCGCTCACCCAGCCGAAATAATACGCTCTCCCCTGGCGCAACCTTGTGCCAGGTTTCATTCCCCGTCAGCGGTTGGGTGGCGATGACCGTCACCACATCGTCTGGCGTGGTCTGCTGCTGGAAATCAATCTCCACATCCTGATCGATAAGGGTGGCTTTGCCGAACGGCGCCCGCCGGGTGATCCAGTAAAGTTCGCTGGAACAATATCCCATAACGAAACGGCCGTCGGACAGCAGCATATTGAAGATGCCTTTTTGCCGCAGCTCGCCCGCCAGGCTATCGATATAACGGAACACCGACGGCCAATGGCCGGGGGTGTGGGGATAGCGTTCCGCCAGCCGGGCCAGCAGCCAGCAAAACGCATACTCGCTGTCGGTCTGCCCTACCGGCCGATAGGGGCTGGTGTCCAGTTGACGGTATCCCCGCAGCTGGCCGTTGTGGGCAAAAGTCCAATTCCGTCCCCAGAGTTCTCGGGTAAAAGGGTGAGTGTTTTCCAGCGCCACCCGGCCGCGATTGGCCTGGCGGATATGAGAAACCACCGCGCAGGATTTGATGGGATACTCCTGCACCAGCCGGGCGATGGGCGAGCTGATGCTCGGCAACGGATCCTTGAAGGTCCGGCAGCCCAGCCCCTCGTAGAACGTGATGCCCCATCCGTCCTTATGCGGTCCGGTGCGGCCGCCCCGCTGCATTAACCCGGTAAAGCTGAAGCAAATGTCCGTCGGCACATTGGCACTCATCCCGAGCAGTTCACACATGACCCTCTCCTGTTCCGCGCCATCCCGATGGCGGCACGACCTTACCCGGCCGCCATCCCGATTCCGTTACCGCAATACGCTGCTGCCCTCATCCCGATGCCGGAGCGAGGTCACGCCGCCGCATCCATGCCGATGTCGGCGCTGCATTACACCGCCGCAGCCATCTCTTTTTCAATAAGCTGGATCAGAATATGAATCGACTTGATATGGATCTCCTGGATACGATCGGCGTAGCCAAAATGGGGCACGCGAATTTCCACATCGGCGGTGCCGGCCATTTTGCCGCCGTCTTTGCCGGTAAGGGTAATCACTTTCATGCCTTTGGCCCGGGCGGCGTCGACGGCGCGGATGATATTGGCCGAATTGCCGGAGGTGGAGATGCCCAGCAGCACATCGCCCTTATTGCCCAGCGCTTCGATATAACGGGAAAAGACAAAATCATACCCGTAATCGTTGCTGACGCAGGATAAATGGCTGACGTCCGAAATGGCGATGGCCGGATAAGCCGGGCGGTTATCGCGATAGCGGCCGGTAAGCTCCTCGGCGAAATGCATGGCGTCGCAATGGGAACCGCCGTTGCCGCAGGACAGCACTTTGCCGCCGGCTTTAAAGGAATCGGCGATAAGCCTGGCCGCATCCTCAATAGATTGAATATTTTTTTCGTCTTTCAGAAAGTTAGCCAGCGTCAGCGCGGCTTCGTTCAGTTCGCTACGAATCAAATCCTGATACATAAGTCCCTCGGTATAGGCTCGCAAATTCAGAAAATCTTCGGTAAACAGTTTACCGGATTGGCGAAACCGCGAGAAGCGAAGATGGTCCGGGACAATCGAGTAATAGCAGGAAAATCATTATTTGTGAGCCAGATTATCATCACGGGGAAACAGCGTGGAACAATCAGTGCGGGATCGGTGCGGGTAACATGGGATGGATTGCGGTCGAGGTAAGGGGTGCCATGGGACATTCCGCGGCCGGTAAAGCGCGTACCAGGCGAATAGCCCGCTGTCGATAAAGCGCATACCAAGGAGGGGGTCCGCGGTCGATACAGGACATACCAAGCGGATGACGCGCTGCCGGGCTAAGCGGTTGCCAAGAAACAACCACGCGCCGGCAGCGGAACGGGGGTTATTTTACCAGGGCTTCGGTGGAGATAGTTATCACCACGGCATCGCTCACCATGGGGACATATTTATCCAAACCGAATTCCGAGCGTTTGATAGTAGTGGTGGCGTTAAAGCCCACCGCCTGTTTTTTCTCCATCGGATGCTGGCCTATCTTGTTCAGCACCGCATTCAAAATCACCGGCTTGGTAATGTCCTTGATTTTCAGGTCGCCATACACTTTATATTTGTGGGCGCCTTCGCTGATGATTTTTGTGCTGTGGAAGGTGGCCTGGGGATAGGTGGCCTGATCGAAATAATCCTTGCCCTTAAACTCTTCCGTCAGCTTTTGCACATGGGTATCGACGCTGTCGATAGGGATAGTCACGTCCACTTTTGTCTGGGTGATGTGCTTGTCGTCCAGCACGATATTGCCGGTAACATTAGAAAAATCAGCGGTGGGATTGGAAAAGCCGAAATGGTTCCAGGAAAACACCACCGACGTATGAGCGGGATCCATGACAAAGTCTGCGTTTCAGCCCGGGCAAAACCGGACAGCGCGCCAAAGGCGATAACCACCGGGACGGCGATTTTTTACATTAATCTTCGGGATCATAGAGTTCTCATGGGGAAAAAGTTAACAGAATGTCGTGCGTGTTATGATGGCGTTAAAGGAAAAGGAATAATAGACCATATATTTGTATGAGTATTTCAAATGTTTTGATTAACTTATTGAATGATTCCCTTAAGAATTAATCCCACTGGCATTGGAAACAAACTCGGTTAAGTCTTAGCCTAATCAGGCTGACTGAACGAGCTACATTCACTCTAACCGCCTCTCTCTTTGGCTGAAATAACCTTTATTCCCTCCGCTATTCCTTTTCGCCGCCATAAAAATTCTTCGCCGGGCTTATGTTTCGATGTTTGGCGTTTAGCCGTTTACCCATCTAAACGTCCCGATTGTCAATTGTACCCAGCGTGTTATATTGGACTCAAAACCGGCTTCTAAGAGTGGTCGTTAGCCATGAGCAGCACATCCTTCACACCTGAAAGCAAACTTCCGTCGTTGGGCACCACTATTTTTACCCAAATGAGCGCCCTGGCCCAGCAGCATCAAGCCATTAACCTGTCACAGGGTTTCCCGGATTTCTCCGGTCCCGGCTATTTGAAAAAAAGGCTGGCGTACCACGTCGAACAAGGCGCCAACCAATATGCGCCGATGACCGGCGCCGTGGCGCTGCGGGCCGCCATCGCCGATAAAACCGAACAGATTTACGGCTGGCGTCCCGATGCGGACACCGAGATTACCGTCACCGCCGGCGCCACCGAAGCGCTGTTCGCCGCCGTCAGCGCGCTGGTTCGCGCCGGCGATGAGGTCATCTGTTTCGACCCGAGCTACGACAGCTATGCCCCGGCGGTAACCCTGGCGGGCGGCGTCACACGCCACATCGCCCTGCAGCCGCCGTCGTTTCGCGTCGACTGGGAGGTCTTTCGCAATCAATTAACCGATAAAACCCGCCTGGTTATCCTGAACACCCCGCATAATCCTTCCGCCACCGTCTGGCAGCCGGAAGATTTCGTACAGCTGTGGCAGGCCATCGCCGAGCGTGAAATTTACGTGCTCAGCGATGAAGTCTATGAACATATCTGCTTCGCCCCCGGCGGCCATGCCGGCGTGCTGGCCCATCCGCAGCTGCGCCAGCGGGCCATTGCCGTCTCGTCGTTCGGCAAGACCTATCATATGACCGGCTGGAAAATCGGCTACTGCATCGCGCCGCCGGTGCTCAGCGCCGAAGTGCGCAAAATCCACCAATACCTCACCTTTGCGGTGAACACGCCGGCCCAGCTGGCCATCGCCGATATGCTGAACGCCGAACCGCAGCACTGGCAGCAGTTGCCCGACTTCTATCGCGAACGGCGCGATCATCTTACCAACGCATTGGCGCCGAGCCGGTTCAAGGTGCTGCCGTGCCAGGGCACTTACTTCCTGCTGGCGGACTACAGCGCCATATCAGACATGGACGACGTGGCGTTCAGCAAATGGCTGACGGTGGAAGTGGGCGTCGCCGCCATTCCC
Source organism: Sodalis ligni (assembly GCF_016865525.2). Lineage (NCBI taxonomy): Bacteria > Pseudomonadati > Pseudomonadota > Gammaproteobacteria > Enterobacterales > Bruguierivoracaceae > Sodalis > Sodalis ligni. The sequence continues at coordinate 4,716,055 of NZ_CP075169.1, forward strand.
CTGTCGGTCTTTTGCGCCGATCCTTTCCCGCACAAGCTCATCCGGCTGTGCTTTGCCAAACAGGATGCCACTCTTGACGCCGCCGCGGAGCGCTTATGTCAACTCTGAAAATCACGGTACTGCAACAGCCATTAGCCTGGATGGACGGCGAGGCCAATCTGGCCCATTTCGACGGCCTGCTGGCCACTACCGCCGGACGCGATCTGATAATCCTGCCGGAAATGTTCACCACCGGCTTCGCCATGGAAGCGGCCAATAACGCCCTGCCCCAGGGGCGGGTAGTGGAATGGCTGCATAAGTGGGCGGCATACGCCAAGGCAATGGTGGCCGGCAGCGCCGCCATCAGCACTCCGGACGGCGCGGTAAACCGCTTTTTGCTGGTGGAACCCTCGGGCCAGGTCCATGTCTATGACAAACGGCATCTGTTCCGCATGGCCGAAGAACATCAATATTATCAGGCCGGGCAAAAACGGCTGGTGGTAGAGTGGCGCGGCTGGCGGATCCTGCCCCAGGTATGCTATGACCTGCGCTTCCCGGTATGGTCCCGCAACCGGCAGGACTACGACTTGGCGCTCTATGTCGCCAACTGGCCCGCCCCCCGCGCCGGCCACTGGCAAACCCTGCTGGCGGCCCGCGCCATTGAAAACCAGGCCTACGTGGCCGGCTGCAACCGGGTCGGCACCGACGGCAACGGCCATCACTACAGCGGCGACAGCATGATTATCGACCCGTCCGGCAACATACTGGCGCAGGGTAAACCGCATCAGCCGGCGTGCCTGGAAGCCGAACTATCGCTGGATATCCTGCAACAATACCGCAAGGCGTTCCCCGCCTGGCTGGACGCCGATAATTTTCAATTGGATGCCTAGCCGGCGTCATGCGGCACGGTAAGTCCGCGTTCACCGACGCTGAACCAGGCGTGTTAAAGGGAAACCGCGCCAATGGGGTCGAAGCGGGCGTGGTTTTACCGCCCGCCCGAGCGCTCCATGGCACGGTAAGCCCACTATCACCAAACGTGCAACGAGCCTGTTAAAGGGAGACCGCGCCAATCAGATGTCAGCTCCCCCGATACGTCGACCACCCATACGGGCTCACCAGCAGCGGCAAATGCAGATGCTCATCCCCCTCGGCCAGATAAAAATCAATCACGGCACAGCCATACAGCGTAGAACGGCCGCCGGCGGCAAAATACGCCCCCACCCCGGCGCTCAAGCGATAATGCCCCGGCGGCACGCCCTCAGGCGTCAACCCGTTCAAACGCCCATCGGCGCCGGTGGTGCCGCCGGACAGCCTGACCCAATCGCCATCCCGCTGCAACTCCAGCGCCATCTCCATTCCCGTCGCCGGTTTACCCAGCGAGGTATCCAGCACATGCGAAGTAATGATGCCCATCATAAAACTCCCTGCCGTAAGCGTAAGAGCGCAATCTCCCGCAGTTGATTCGCCGTCTCCCGCTGTTCTTGTTCGACGCTGTTATGCAGCCGCTGCCGCAAACAGGCCAGGATCTCCTCGCCGCTGCGCCCGGCGGCGCGAATCAGGAATATCCGGCCGAATTTAGCCTCGTAGAACCGATTGCCTTCCCTTAACGCCCGTTTCAGTTGCTCATCGCCATCGGTAAACACCGGTTGCTCGCGGCGGGAATATTCGGCGGCGGCGTCGTTATGCTCCCGTGACTCCCCGATGCGCGGATGCTGCATCAACGCCTCATCCACCTGTTCCGCTCCCCACCGCCGGGCGGTTTCATCGGCAAAGGCCAGCAGCTCATCCAGGCCCCTAAAAGGCCGGGCGGCGATGATGGCATCACCCCAGGAGCGCACGGCGGCGCATGCAAGCAACATAGATTTCAAAAGCGCCGCGTCCGCACCATTAAATTCATCAAGCGTCATAAAACAGTCACCCAGGATTTAGCCGCCTTTAAGTGTAAACCGATATCGCCCGTGGCGTCTCTCAGGCTGAGAAGCGCCTCAAAGATCAGCCCGCCTTCAGGCTCGCGCCGATATCCCCCACGGTGCTCGCCAGGGCGCTGACGGCATCAAAATAGGCCCGCAGCGCGACGGCCACGTCCGCTTCCGCCACCAGCTCATCGGGATGATGGCTGACACCCCGGCGGCAGCGGATAAATAGCATCCCCACCGGCCAGCACTCCGCCAACGCAATGGCGTCATGGCCGGCGCCGCTGGGCAAACGCGGGCTGCTGCCCTGTATGCGGCACAGGCTCTCCGCCAGTTTAGCCTGCAGTATGGCATCACAAGGGGTGGCGCCGATATGATAAAACTCTTCCGCGCTAAAGCCGATACCGCGCCGGGAAGCGATGGTGCCGGCCAGGCCGAGCAGCGCGGTAACCAGCCCCTGCAGTTCCTCGCTGTCCGGGCCGCGCACATCCAGCGTCAGTTTCACCTCGCCGGGAATCACGTTCACCGCTCCCGGCAGGCATTGCAAGGTGCCGACGGTGGCCACCATTTGCGGTCCGCGGGCAACGGTGAGATCGTCGATTTGCGCAATCCAGCGCGCGGCGGCGCTCAGCGCGTCTTTACGCAGCGGCATCGGTACCGTGCCGGCATGGCCCGCCACGCCGGCGAACCGGCAATTAAGACGCCGGGCGCCATTGATGGCGGTCACCACTCCCAGCGCCGTTCCCGCCTGCTCCAGGCAGGGACCTTGCTCGATATGCAATTCCAGATAGGCGGCGAAGGCCTTTGCATCCCGCTTGGCCCGGAGGATAAGGGCAGGATCCAGACCGGCCCGGGTCATGGCCTGCGCCACGTCGATACCTTCCTCGTCTTTACGCCCCAGCCAGTCCGGCGGCCAGGTGCCCGTGATCCCCCGGCTGCCCAGCAGGGCTATGCCGAAGCGCGTGCCCTCTTCATCGGCAAACCCGATCACCTCGATGGCCCGGGGCAGGCGCAGTTGCCGCTGATGAAGAAAGTGCACCAGCTCAATGGCGGTCAGCACCCCCAGCATACCGTCATAGCGCCCGGCATTACGCACCGTGTCCAGATGCGATCCCAGCAGGATGGCGGGCAAATCCTCTTGCTGCCCTTCGTAGCGCCCGCAGATATTGCCCACGCTGTCCTGCCAGACCCGCATGCCCGCCGAGCGCATCCATTCACCTACCTGCTTGTTTGCCAACAGATGCTCCCGCGACAGGTAGGTTCGGGTCAGCTGGCCCGGCGTTTCGCTGATGGCGGCCAAAATATCGCAGCGCGCCATGACCCGCCGGGCGGCGTCGGCGGCGAAGGGCTCGGGCATACCATAATCGGTCATGATGGCTGCCCCCTCCGGTAATGATCCCAGGCCGCCAGCAGGCCGGCCCCCCGTGGACCGGCAAAGCCCAGACGATGCAGCACTCCTACCAGGGCGCTAAGGGTTTGCATCACGCAATCCTTGCGCGCGTTATAGCCCATGGTGCCGATACGCCAGATTTTCCCTTTCAGCGGCCCGAACGAGGTGCCGATTTCAATGGCGAAATCATTCAGCATCATCTGCCGCACCTGTTCGCCGTCAAGGCCGGTGGGGATAACCACCCCCAGCACATTATTCATTTTATGGCGCCTGTCGCCGAAGACCTCGAGCCCCATGGCGTCGATACCCGCCAGCATCGCCCCGCCGTGCAGTTTGTGGCGTTCTATGGCCGCATCAAGGCCTTCCTCCAGCAACAGCCGGGCGCATTCGCGGGCGGCGAACAGCATGCTGGTGGCTTCGGTATGGTGATTTAAGCGTTCCGGTCCCCAGTAATCCATGATCATGCCGAGGTCGAAATAGTTGGAATAAATCATCTCATCGTCGCCATCCCGATGCTCGGCGGTGCGAATCCCCTCCTCTACGCATTTACGGCTGCGGATGACTGCTTCGCAGCGGGCGCTGAGGGTGACCGGGGCGCTGCCGGAGGGACCGCCCAGGCATTTCTGCAAACCGGCGGAAACCGCATCCAGGCCCCAGGCATCGCTTTCCAGGGCATTCCCCCCGAGGGATGCGGTGGCGTCGGTGTAAAACAGCGCATCGTAACGGCGGCAGATTTCCCCCAGCTGTTCCAGGGGTTGCAGCATGGTGGTTGAAGTATCCCCCTGCACGGTAAGCAGCACCCGCGGACGTACTCGTTTCACCGCGTCTTCAATCTGGTCGGGGCTGAACACCTCGCCCCAGGGAGCCTCGATGATATGGACCTCGGCGCGGCAGCGCCGGGCAATTTCGCACAGCAGATGGCCGAACCGGCCGAATACCGGCACCAGGACTTTGTCACCGGGGCGGATTACCGACAGCAGCACCGCTTCGATACCGGCGCGTGACGTGCCGTCCACCAGCAGCGTCCAGGGGTTTTCGGTCTTGAACACCCCACGGTACAGCGCCATCACTTCATTCATATAACCGGTCATGGCGGGATCGTATTGTTCCACCAGTTGGCTGGCCATCGCCCGCAGCACCCGCGGATCGGCGTTAATCGGACCCGGCCCCATCAGCAGACGGGAGGGAGGATTGATTTGATCGTACTTTGCGTTATCCAACATGAGTTATCCTTTGATACCACCATTCGTTTTCGTTAGATGACCGATAATCTTCGGATTGCCGCAGGTCGGGCCACGCATCGCCGGGGACCAACATAGAGGAGATGGTCAGGCATTCCCGGTGCCGCGCATCGGGACAATGATCAGGCATCTCCTAAACCGCGCACCGAGGCGATAAACTGTTTCAGCTCCGCCGTTTGCGGCCTGGCGAACAATTGACGGCTTTGCCCCTGCTCCCACACTTTGCCCTGGTGCATAAACACCACCCGATCCCCCACTTCCCGGGCGAAATTCATTTCATGGGTCACAAGTATCAGGGTCATGCCTTCGGCGGCCAATTTCTCCAGCACCTTCAGCACTTCTCCCACCAGCTCGGGATCCAGCGCCGAGGTAATCTCATCGCACAGCAGCACCTTGGGGTCCATCGCCAGCGCGCGGGCAATGGCTACCCTCTGCTGCTGGCCGCCGGACAGGCTCGAGGGATAATAATCCAAACGGTCTCCCAACCCGACCTTATTCAGCATCAGCTCGGCCAGTTCGCGGCATTCCGCCGCTTTTTTCCCCAGCACCCGGCGCGGCGCCAGCATGACATTTTGCAGCGCGGTCATGTGCGGGAACAGATTAAAACTCTGGAAAACCATGCCCACCGAGCGGCTTATTTCCCGTGCTTGTGAATCGCGGTTGGTGACCGTCATGCCCCCCAGCTTGATGCTGCCTTCCTGGTAGCCTTCCAGGCCGTTGATGCAGCGCAGCAGGGTGCTTTTGCCGGAGCCGCTGCGGCCGATGATGGAGACCACCTCCCCCTGGTCGATATCCAGATCGATGCCTTTTAGCACGTGGTTTTGGCCGTAATATTTCTGCACCTGATTAATGGTTATCAGCGGCATGAAGCTTTCTCTCCAGATAGTGGCTGAAGCGGGACAGGGGGTAACACATAATGAAATACCCCAGCGCCACCAGCCCGAAGACTTTAAAGGGCTGGAAGGTGACATTGGACAGCATGGTTCCCGCTTTGGTGAGCTCGACAAAACCGATGATGGAGGCCAGGGCGGTGCCTTTAATGACCTGCACCGAAAAACCCACCGTCGGCGCGATGGCGATGCGCACGGCCTGGGGCGCCATCACCCGCAGCAGGGTCTGGCCGAAGCTCAGGCCCAGACAGCGTGACGCCTCCCATTGTCCTTTAGGCAGGGCGTCGATACTGCCGCCCCAGATATCCACCAGGAACGCGCTGGTGAACAGCGTCAGGGCCAGCGCCGCCGCCAGCCAGGGGCTGACGTCAATGCCGAACAGCGCCAGGCCGAAGAAGGCCAGGAACAGCTGCATCAGCAGCGGCGTGCCCTGAAACAGGTTTGAGTAGGCGCGGATAGCCTGTTTCAGCCAGCGCCGGCGCGACAGGCGCATCAGCATCAGCGGCAACGTTACCAGTCCGCCGCCGACAAAGGCCACCAGGGACAGTAATAAGGTCCAGCGCGCGGCCAGCAGCAGGTTGCGCACGATATCCCAGTCGGTGAACGAGGTCATGACATCCCTCCGCCGAATATCAGGCGGCCGGCCCGCAGCAGAACCTGCCGCATCAGCAGCGACAGCGCCAGATAGATAAGCGTCACCACCAGGTAAACCTCAAAACTCAGGAAGGTGCGCGACTGGATAAGGCTGCCGGCAAAGGTCAGCTCTTCATATGAAACCTGGGAAACCACCGAGGAACCGAGCATCACAATCACACATTGGCTCACCAGGGAGGGATAGATGCGTCCCAACGACGGCGGCAGAACCACCCGCAGAAAAACCTGCCCGCGGGACAGGCCCAGCACCCGGCCTGCTTCCCACTGGCCTTTCGGCGTCACCTGGATGCCGGCGCGGATGATTTCGGTACTGTAGGCGCCAAGGTTCACCAGCATCGCCAGCAGCGCCGCCTCGCCGGCGGTCAGCTTCAATCCCAGCGCCGGCAGGCCGAAGACGATAAAAAACAGTTGCACCACAAAAGGCGTATTGCGGATAAGTTCCACATAAAGGCCCCATACCCGGCCCGGCAGAGCATACCGGCTGCTGCGTACGGCCGCTCCGCAGATGCCGATGGCGATGCCGCCCACGGTGGCGACGGCAGCCAGCATGATGGTCACCCACAGACCGGACAGCAGTTGTGGCAGGTAGGGCCAAAGCGCCGGGAAATTGAGCTGATAGGTCATGGGAGTGGCATCCTCAGGCGCCCAAATCCGCCGGCAGCGGCGCTTTCATCCATTTTTCGGACAGGCTGTTCAGGGTATTGTCCTTTAGCGCTTCGGTGATAAGCGCGTTAACCTTCTCCTTCAGCGCCGGTTCATCCTTGCGCAGGCCGATAAAGCAGGGGGAATCCTTCAGCATGAATTTCGGCACCGGCGCTTTGGCGGGGTTCTGGCGGGCAATGGCGCTCACCACCAGATTGCCGGTGGCCACATACTGCACCTGGCCGGACATATAGGCCGACAGCGTGGTGTTATTATCTTCGTAACGTTTGATCTGCGCATCTTTCGGCGCCAGGTCGGTCAGCACCATATCCTCCACCGCGCCGCGGGTCACCGCTATGGTTTTGCCGCTAAGCTCGGCCGGCGCTTTGAGCCCATCGTCCTTCGGCCCGAATACGCCGAGGAAAAACGGGGCGTAGGCCCGGCTGAAATCGATGGTTTTTTCACGTTCGGCGTTTTTGCCCAAACTGGATATCACCAGATCCACCTTATCCGTTTGCAGGTAAGGCACCCGATTGGCGCTGGTCACCGGCACCAGTTGCAGTTTGAGCTTCATCTTGTCGGCCAGATAATGCGCCATATCGATATCGTAGCCCTCGGCCTGCATGTCTGTGCCGATGGAACCAAAAGGCGGGAAATCCTGCGGGATGGCAACGCGCAATACCCCGCGCTGCTGGATTTGCTGCCACTGATCGGCCATGGCCGCGCCGGCTTGGGTCAGCAACAGGACCGCGCCCGCCAGGGCAATAAGCTGTTTTCTGATGGTCATTCTCGGTTTCCCAGGTGAAATGATGAAACTAATGATTCTACAATCAGTCAGTCTGCAACTAATGTGCCAAATGAAGCCGGAAATTTTCCCCGCGCACGGGCACGGCGTAACTTATTGTTAAACGCGGTCAGTCGGGGTATTCGGGGGTTTTCGCGGGCTGAGGATGTGCTTTTTCAGCGAAGGCCGTATGCACCGCCAGTGGGCAAACGCACCACTCCAGCGCGCCGTTTTATTACGTGCGGCGCTGCTCAAGCTCTTCCAGGGAGCCGTACCAGTCCGCAATGTTATGGATGCGCTGCCGCCCCTGGGCCAGGGTGTCGTGCAACAGCGCATTGCTGATTAAATTCACCAGGCTCATGGCCGACGAATAGGAATCAAACGCCGATACGCTGTCCAGCGGCGTGGCCAAATGCCAACGCGCCAGCGGGATCAGGGCCTGCGCCTGGGGCTCGCTTATCAGCAGCACCGGCACATTATTGTGTTGAAGTTTTGCCAAGAACGGGCGGATTTGCGGGGTACGCCGGCGAAACGCCACCACCACCACCATATCATCGCCGGTGAGATCAATGACCTCTTCCGCCAGGGTTTGTCCCGGCTGGGGCAGCAGGTTAACCTGACTGCGCACTTGCAACAGCTGCTGACGCAGGTGCATCGCCACCGGATAACTGTTGCGCAACCCCACCAGGCACAGTCGCCGGGCGTGGCTCATGGCCTGGATCACCGCGGAAAACTGCGGGCCGTCCATTTGGTTGACCCAGTGGGTCAGATTAGCCATTTCCTGTTTGTAATGCCGCTCCAGCAGCGTATTGCCCAGCACCGCGTCGCGGCGATCCGCCAAGGGCATGCCGCTTTGGCGCAGCGTGCGCAGCTCATCGCGGACCTGGCGGTAACTCTCATATCCCAAACGCCGGAACAGTCTGCTTACCGTCGCCTTGGACACCCCGCTCAGCCTCGCCAGTTCGGCGCTGTTATAGCTGGTCATATCGTCAAAATGATCGGCAATGAACCCGGCTATGCGCTGTTCCTGCGGCGACAAACGGGCATAAGCGTCACGCAGCCGCTCATCAAAAGGCGTCATGTTCCCTGGTTCCCTGTTACTTTCGTTTCAACCTACCCTAGCATATACCCTCCATCTTTCAAGTTGCAGCTGTGCTGGCTGTGACTCGAAAGCTATTGGGTATCGCGTGCCTTATGTCACCTATGTCAATAGCGGTCCGCACGTTGGAACGCCTCTTGCTTAACTCACCTTATCCATCCTTGGCGACAGGACCATGCCCCCGATGAACCACAGTAATATCGCGCCGATGGGAATGGCGGTGACGCCCCATCATCTGGCCAGTGAAAGCGCCCTTTCCATTCTGCGCGCCGGCGGTAACGCCATCGACGCCATGGTTGCCGCAGCCGCCACCATCTCGGTGGTCTACCCGCATATGACCGGGCTTGGCGGCGATGGTTTTTGGCTGATCGTGCCACCGCAGGGGGATCCCGTTGCTATCGACGCCGGCGGACCGGCGGGTTCCCTTGCCGCCATGTCACTGTATGACGGGCTGGAGGCTATCCCCCATCGCGGCCCGAAATCGGCCCTGACCGTTGCCGGGACGGTGGCGGGATGGGCGGAGGCGCTGACGCTGTCCCGGGAAATGGGCAATCCGTCGCTGCCGCTTTCGCAACTGCTGGGGGATGCCATTCGTTATGCCGCCGACGGTATGCCGGTGTCATTATCCCAAGCACGGGCATCCGCGGAAAAATTCGATGAGCTGGCGAAGCAGGCAAGCTTTGCCCGGCAGTTTCTGCCTCAAGGCAAGCCCCCCGACGCCGGCAGCCGGCTTATTCAGCCGCAATTGGCGGATACCCTCACCCGCCTGACGGTGGAAGGACTGAACAGCTTTTATCGCGGACCGCTGGCGGCTGATATGGCCCAAGAGATGGCCCTGCTGGGCATGCCCGTCACCGCCGACGATTTAGCGGCGTTTCATGCCCGGCTAAGCATCCCGCTGCGTTTGTCGCACAGCATGGGAGAACTGTTTAATCTGGCGCCCCCCACCCAGGGTTTGGTATCCCTGATGATCCTGGGGCTGACGGATCGTCTCCCCTGGGCCAATGAGTCGGAAAGCCACTGCATTCACGCCATTGTCGAGGCCACCAAACTGGCTTTTGCCACGCGGGACAACTGTATAACCGATCCGGGCCATATGACGCTGGATGCCCAAAGCCTGCTGGCGGCGCCGGTGCTGGACAGGCTGTCGGAACGGATAAACAGCGGGCAGGCGGCCCCCTGGGGCAGTGTCCTGTCGCCGGGGGATACGGTTTGGATGGGCATCATTGACAGCAGCGGGCTGGCGGTATCCTTTATCCAAAGCCTTTACCATGAGTTCGGCAGCGGCGTGCTGCTGCCGAAAAGCGGCGTACTGTGGCAAAACCGCGGCGCGTCCTTCAGCCTGGACCCGGCGCATTTGCGGGCCCTGGCCCCTGGCAAATATCCTTTTCATACCCTGAATCCCGCCGCGGCGAAGCTTCATGACGGACGAACGATGATTTACGGTTCCATGGGCGGCGACGGCCAGCCGCAAACCCAGGCGGCGCTGTTTACCCGCCATGTAATGCAAGGAATGCCGCTGCAGCGGGCCATCAGCGCGCCGCGCTGGCTGCTGGGGCGCACCTGGGGACAGGCCACGGATACGCTGAAACTGGAGGGGCGTTTCTCCGCCGCGACGGTGGCGTCCTTGCGCGCCCTTGGCCACCAGGTGGAGATGCTGCCGGAATTCAGCGAAGCGGTAGGCCACGCGGGAGCGGTTATCCGCCATAACAACGGCATGCTGGAAGGGGCGTTTGATCCCCGCAGCAACGGCAGCGCCGCCGGTTTTTGAACGCGCTATGCAAAACAGTCAGAAATCTATCGAAATTGACGTTCAGTGCTTGCCGGAAAACGCCAATACGGGCATTCTGGCGCAGCCCTTTTTACATAGGCGGTCAGATATTATTTTAAACGGATAGTATTTAAACGACCCAGCAAGAGTGCACGCCGCATGAAAAGTGAATTTATCGATCGCCCCGCGATACTGGCGGAAGTCAACGCCGCCTTTTACCGCTACGAACAGGCGCTTATCACCAACGATGTCGCCGTACTGGATGAATTGTTCTGGCACGACCCGCGCACTATCCGCTACGGCGCCGGCGAAAATCTTTACGGTATCGAGGCTATCCAGGCCTTTCGGGCAACGCGGCCGGCCAACGGGCTGGACCGGGTATTGCAAAATACCGTCATCACCACGTTTGGCGACGATATGGCGGTGGCAAATACCGAATTTACCCGCCCAAGCACCGACCGTATCGGCCGACAAACCCAGACCTGGGTAAAACTGGCCTGCGGCTGGCGCATTGTCGCCGCTCATATCAGCCTGATGGGATAACCCGGCGCGCGGGTTTATTCATGCTCCGGCCGCGGCGGCTTAAAAGGGTGATGGGAAATCCAATGCTCGGCGATATCCTGCCGGCGGCAAACCCATACCCGCTCATGCTGCTGGATGTAATCCAGAAACCGCTGCAGCGCCCGAAAGCGTCCTGGCCGCCCGAGGATGCGGCAGTGCATGCCCACCGACATCATTTTCGGCGAGGTCTCCCCTTCGTCGTACAAAACGTCAAAGCTGTCCTTGAGATAGGAATAGAACTGATCGCCGCTGTTGAACCCCTGGGGCGTAGCAAAACGCATATCATTCGTTTCCAGGGTGTAGGGAATGATAAGATGCGGCTTAACGGATCCGTCCGTGCAGGCTACCTGAGTCCAGAAAGGCAGGTCGTCGCCGAAATAATCACTGTCATAGAGAAACCCGCCGTGCTCCACCACCAGCCGCCGGGTATTGGGGCTATCGCGACCGGTGTACCATCCCAGGGGGATCTTGCCAAATAGATCGGTCAGCGCGTCCACCGCCTGATGCATATGCTGGCGTTCGGTTTTGGCGTCCATACCCTGATAGTGCAGCCAGCGCCAGCCGTGGCTCACCACATCGTATTTCGCCTGTTTGACGGCCTCCACCACCGGCGGATTGCGAGCCAGGGCCATCGCCACGCCAAAGAGGGTCAGCGGCAGGCCGCGGCGCTGAAATTCCTGATGAATACGCCAAAAGCCGGCACGGGAACCATACTCATACAATGATTCCATAGACATATGGCGCTCCGAATAGCTGGCTGCGCCGATGATGTCGGAGAGAAACTGCTCGGAGCCGGTATCGCCGTGCAGTACGCTGTTTTCCGAACCCTCTTCATAATTCAGGACAAACTGGACGGCAATGCGGGCGTTGCCGGGCCAAGCGGCATCAGGCGGTTTCCCGGCATAACCGATAAGATCGCGAGGATAGTTCTTATTGAAGGAAAAGCTCTTCTTTTCGGTGGTTTCAGTCATGGGCTGTTCCTTTTTGAGCGCTGATATTTCAGTTTAGTCCCTTAAAATACCCGGAAAGTTCTTTTTGAACGGGAAAATCAAGATCCCCCTGTTTACTGGTGGACAATTTCATACCGTGCAGCGACTCTATCAATTTCACCGCCGCGCTCACGCCGTCAATCACCGGCATCTCAAGTTCAGCGGACAGTTCCAGGGCTAAATCCGCCATGCCGGCGCAGCCCAGCACGATGGCCCCCACGCCGTCTTCCCGTTTGGCGTTCAGGCATTGTTCACGCACTTTACGCCGGGCCAGGCCGGAACCGTCCTCCAGGGACAGCACCGGCAAATCGATGGCGCGCAGCCTGGCGCAGTGCCGCTCAAATCCATATTGCTGCAGCAAATGGCGCGCGATGATCAGGGTGCGCGGCAGGGTAGTCACCACCGTAAAGCGGGTGGCCACCAGCATCGCCATATGCATCGCCGCTTCGGCGATGCCGATAACCGGCGCCGATGCCAGTTCACGCGCCGCCAGCAGCCCCGGGTCGCCGAAACAGGCGATAACATGGCCGTCTACCCCTTGCTCACGCCCTTCCTTAATCCGCTGCAGCACGCCAATGGCGGCGATGGCTTCGTCAAAGTGACCCTCGATGGAGGGGGCCCCCTCCTCGGGACACACCGCAAAGATGTCCGTGCCCGGCGCGGCCACGTCACGGGCCGCCGTAAGTATCCGTTCGGTCATGGAAAGGCTGGTGTTGGGATTGATTAATTGTATACAGCACGACGTCATACCGATTCTCCCTTGGCGGCGATACCGAACAGGCGGGCGAAGTCCGGCGCGGTTTCACCGCTGCGTTCAAACCGCAAATTTGCCAGAATTTCGTCGAAATGGCGCTTCATCCGCTCCGCCAATGCCCCGGAGCGGCCGCTTTTCAACAGGTCAAGCAGCTCCTGATGATCGTGGCAACGGCAACCCTGCTGCCAGGGAGCGCCATAAGCGGAAATCACCAGCGACGAGCGCAGCGTAAGCTGCGATACCATCTGGGTCAGGACATCATTGCCGGAGATGGCCTGCAGCTGCACGTGGAACAGGGCCGACAGGCGTATTGCCGTCGCGCCGTCCCGGGCCTCATGAGCCTGTTGCTCCTCATCCATGATGGTCTTGAGGGCAGTGATATGCGCCGCTTCGCATCGTTCCACCACCGCCGGCAGATTCGCGCACTCCAGCATGCAGCGGGTGGCGAGCACATTGCGGGCTTCATCCACGCCGGGCGTCGCCACCTGCGCACCGCGTTTGGGCGTAAGCGTAATCAATTGCACCGCCCCGAGGCGCTGCAGCACTTTTCTGATGCCGGTGCGGCTCACGCCGAACACCGCAGCCAGCGACTCTTCCGGCAATTTGCTGCCCGGCGGCAGTTGGTGCTCAACAATGGCTTTAACGATTGCATGGTAGATTTCATCGTCTTTATCTTGCGAAAAAATGACGGTTTTTAGCCCGTACCAACTGGACATGCCACACTCCTGTATACGTACCGATAGATTATCGTATACGTAAAATAATTATTTTGTATACAAGCTTTTCAACACTTGGCCTGAATCCTGCAAAACCTTCCCCTGTCGATAGCTATCATCTTCCATTCACGGGTGAGTATTCAGAGGAGCAGTTTCCATGCCAAACAGTAACAGTATGACCCCGAAAACCGGATCCATCGATCACAGCCATTACAGTCCCAGGCTCACAAATGATGATCTCGCTCCTACCCGTCAACAAAACTGGAGCTGGTACAATATATTTTCTTTCTGGATGTCCGATGTGCATAGCATGGGCGGTTACGTGGTGGCGGCCAGCTTCTTCACTCTGGGTCTGGCCAGCTGGCAAGTGTTAATCTGTCTGCTCTGCGGGATTTGCATTGTGCAGATCTGCGCCAATCTGGTGGCGAAACCGAGCCAGATGGCGGGTGTGCCCTATGCGGTTATTTGCCGCCAGGCGTTCGGCGTCTTCGGCGCCAATATCCCGGCGGTCATCCGTGGGCTCATCGCCTTTGCCTGGTACGGCATCCAAACCTTCCTGGCGGCCAACGCCCTGATGCTGGTGCTGTTGAAATTCTTCCCCGCCCTGACGCCGTTGACGCAAAGCCGCTGGCTGGGCCTCTCCTCCCTGGGCTGGATGTGCTTCGGCCTGATGTGGTTTTTACAGGCGATGGTGTTCTGGCACGGCATGTCGGCCATCAAGCGTTTTATCGATTTTGCCGGTCCGGCGGTGTATGTGGTCATGCTGGCCCTGGCCGGTTGGATCCTCTATCAAACCGGTCTGAGCAATATTTCCTTTACTCTCAGCAGCAAGTCGCTGTCCAACGGCCAGCAGGCCTGGCAAATGGTGACCGCCATTGCGTTGGTTGTTTCCTATTTTTCAGGGCCGCTGCTGAATTTCGGCGACTTCTCCCGCTACGGTAAAAGCATGGACGAAATCCGCCGGGGCAACCGCTGGGGGCTGCCGTTCAACTTTTTACTGTTTTCCATCGTGACCGTGGTCATTGTGTCCGGAACCCAGAGCCTGTTCGGGCAAATGATCACCGACCCCATTGAAACCGTCAGCCGGGTCGGCAGCAGCGTGGCGGTGGCCCTGGGCCTGCTCACCATGATCATCGCCACCATCGGTATCAATATCGTGGCCAATTTTGTCTCGCCGGCCTTCGACTTTTCCAACTGCGCCCCGCAAAAAATCAGCTTTCGCACCGGCGGCATGATAGCGGCCATAGGTTCGGTGCTGTTGACGCCCTGGAATCTGTTCCAGTCCCCGGAATTGATTCACTACACCCTGGATGTGCTGGGGGCTTTTATCGGTCCGCTGTTCGGTATCCTGGTGGCGGATTTTTATCTTATCAAGCGAGGTAAAATCTCGGTGGACGACCTGTTTAACGCCACGCCCGGCGGGCGCTACTGGTATCGGAACGGATTTAATCCGAAAGCGATAATGGCATTGGTGCCGGCGGTGGTTATCGGCCTGGCCATCAGCTTCACGCCGAGCCTGCATCAGGTGGCGAATTTCAGCTGGTTTATCGGCGTATTCCTGGGGGGCGGCTGCTACCGCTACCTGGCCCGCCGCGAACGGGTCGCCGACACCGCCGTGCATTACGCAGGCATGGTTTCAGCGCCGAAGGAGTAGGCGTTCAGGACCTGCCCAGCCATTTGCCGCATAGCCGGCAGGCGCATACCGAGCCCGCCACGCCCAGAATAATCGGCACCAGAAAATCATGGTCGATGCGGGTGAATTCGGTGATAAGCACAATGGCCGTCAGCGGCATGCTCATGGAGGCGCCAAGGAACGCGGCGGCGCCGATAACGGCATAGGCGCCGACCGGCACGCCGGGCCATATCAAGCTCCACAGGCCACCCAGCACCACCGCCAGCAGAGCCCCATTGGAGAGTCCGGGGGTTAACAATCCGCCCTCGGCACCGACCCGGATGCTGCTGGCGGTAATAGCTACCTTAATGACCAAAAGCACCGCCGCCGCGCTCATGGTCACCTCGCTGGCAAATCCCAGCTGTGCCGCGCTTTTGCCGTTTCCCAGCAGCGCCGGCAACCAGACGGCCAATACGCCAATGATGGCAAAATTCACAAACGACAGCACCGGCAGCTGGTTATTGCGGACCACGCGTTTGCGGGCCGCCGCGGTCAAGCGGACAAAACCGTAGGCCGCCAGCCCGAACAGCGGCCCAGTGACCACCGCCCAGGGGATAAGGGGCAGGGTCAGCGGGAAATGGTCTACTATATACGACGGTTCGGCGCCCAGTCCCAGCCAGGCAACGGACGCGGCGATAGCGGAAGAAGCCAGAGCAGCAATGGCGGTCTGCCAGTTGAACGTTTGCAATAAAACTTCCAATACAAACACCCCGCCCCCCAGCGGCACGTTGTACACCGCCGCCAGACCGGCCCCCGCGCCGCAGGCCACCACCAGGCGCCGCTGTTCATGGCTCAGGCGGGCGTAATGGGATAGCCAGCCGCCCAGCAAGGCTCCTGCCTCCCGTGGCGCCACCTCCCGTCCCAGGGGCGAGCCCAATGCAACGGTAACGATCTGCAGGAGAATATGCGACAGCGTGGCGGCCGGCGGCATCAGCGGCGCCCCGGCGCTGATGGCCTGCTTGATGCTCACCAGCTTGCGGCCATAGCGATACACCAGCCACCAGCCGATGCCGGCCACCAGGCCGCACAGGCATAGAACAGCGACCCGGCGCTGTGGGGAAGACGCGCTGACGCCGGTCAGAAAACTCTCCGGACTGATAATGCTGTCTAGGCTATAGCCATAAGCCATATGCTGGACGGTATGCAGCAGCAGCGCAAGGAACATGCCCGCTACACCGGCGCCGACGCCGGTCAGTATGATGATAAAGGCCAACATACCCGCCGACGCGTTGCCGGGATGAGGTGTTAGGGACATCTGATCTCCTGATATACCCGTCATACTTCAAGTTGCAGGTTCGTTGGCAATACTCGACCCACCCTGGGCCTCGCCCCTGACGGGGCCGCGACAAGTCGCGTTCAAATCTGTTCCAGACAGATTTGTCGCTGTGTTGCCGCCTTCCTGCAACTCGAATTATTTAGTGTATATAACGTTACCGGCAGAATGATGGCACAACGGCTTATATTCGGAAATAGCTTTTAAAGCAGTATGTTGTGAGATTGGTTTCAGCACGTTTCAACGGGGAGCTGAACAAATTCCAGCCGCCGCGCTCAACGGGTCCCGTAGGTATGGACAGATCGAGTAGGAGGCGGGATTACTCCCGCCGTCCTCTCACACCACCGTACGTACGGTTCCGTATACGGCGGTTCATTTACAACACTGGAACTGCCTGTGCAACTCCAGCAGCGATAACTGACCTGCACGATCGAAGAGTTTCTTCGGCAGCGCTTGGTTCATATGACTTGCCCCCGCGTTCCACCAGGGTCCGCGCTGGTTCGTCGCCGATATCCACGCCCTTTCTTCGCTCAGGCCGCCTTTCATCAGCATCCTTGCCCGTTTGTATGGCCTTTTCCAATGCCGCCACAGCAGACAACGCAGCTTACGGCGGACCCAGCCGTCCAGTTCTTCCAGTATCCCTTTGACTTCGGTCAGCCGGAAGTAACTTATCCAACCTCGCAGCACCGGAGCAAGCCCGTCGATAACCGCTTTCAGCGCTTTTGAACTGTTTCCCGTCGTCAGGCTGCGGATTTTCTCCTTCAGCCTGGACACGCTGCTCGCCGCTATCTTCAGTTTTGCCTGCTTGTGCCACGTCAGGCTATATCCCAGGAACTTGCGCTCCCAGGGCCTGGCCACCGCGCTTTTATCTCGGTTCACCGTCAACCGCAGGTGCTTTTCCAGATACCGGCTTATCGAGTTCATCGCCTGTTCTCCCGCCTTGCGGCTGCTCACGTAGATATTACAGTCATCCGCATAACGGCAGAACCGGTGGCCCCTGCGCTCCAGTTCACGGTCAAGGTCGGTCAGCAGCAGGTTGGAGAGCAACGGCGATAACGGGCTGCCTTGCGGCATCCCTTCCCGCCGTTTTGTCACCACTTTGCCGCTGACCATGTCCGCTTCCAGATAACGCCTGATGAGCCTGAGCAGTCTGACGTCTTTGATTTTGCGGCTTAGCCTCGACATCATGATGTCGTGGTTAACCCGGTCAAAGAACTTCTCCAGATCCATGTCCACCACCCAGCGCCGGCCGCCTTGCACGTAGGCTTGTGCTTGTCGCACCGCCTGCCACGCATTGCGGCCCGGTCTGAAGCCGTAGCTGGATTCGGAGAACTCAGGTTCATAATAGGGGGTAAGGTGTTGCTGGATGGCCTGCTGGATAAGCCGGTCCACCACCGTGGGGATACCCAGGACCCTGACTCCGCCGTTAGGCTTGGGCAGTTCGACCCGGCGTATCGCCTGCGGCAGGTAGCTTCCGTCCAGCAGGGCCGCTTTCACCGTCGGCCAGTGCCATTTCAGCCAGTCTTTAAGTTCGCCGACGCCCAGATTATCGACCCTGCTGCGCCTTTATTCTCAAGAACCCGCTGATAGGCCAGCATCAGGTTGCCGCGTGTTATCACCGCCTCGATTGACAACGGTTGTTCCGCTTTCGTTTGCTCAGCTTTCGCCGTGGGTATTTCAGCACCCGTGTCAGGCCCTTGCGAATACTGTTCGCTTCCTCCTGTCCGGGCCGCAGTGTCCTGCGCTTGTGCCTCATCAATACCCATCGAGATAACCTGTCCTAATCACGGTTGTAAATGTTCGGCCCTTCACGATACCGGTTTTGCACCGCTACTATGGCCTCGGCTGACTTCTGTACATTCATCCCGTCGCCTCTCGACGCCCGGTAGCACCAAGGCAGACGTACAGACCTCCCGGGGTAATTCGCGCGACCTTCATGCTTATACCTGTCGACTCTACGTAACAGCGTTCCGTGCAAGTATCGGGCTTTGACGATATGTGCCGCCTTACCCCGCTGTCACGCCTAAGTCGCTTCCTGTTCGTCAGGCCAGCATTTTGCCTTCGGCTTCCTTCAGATCCCGCCTCGCGGTGGGCACCCTTGCCGTTCGGCTAGCACTTCCCCTTGCCGGGTGTGCAAAGGACTTTCACCTCCAAGTCGCCCCTTGACCACCACGGTCCAGGGACAGCGCCCGTCAAGGCGCTACGCGCCATGCCCGGCGCACACAAAAAAAACGGGCCACGGCATAACCGTGGCCCATCTTGAATCTTGTTGGCGGTGCGGACGGGACTCGAACCCGCGACCCCCGGCGTGACAGGCCGGTATTCTAACCGACTGAACTACCGCACCGCACTTGTGCTTTGTCGGGAAAGCGAGGCGAATAGTACGGTCAGCGCCGGATGCCGTCAATGCTTTTTACGCCGGCCGACATCGTTTGGCGATAATTTCAACATAACGCTGTTTTTCCAGCCGTATGAAAAAAATCTAATGGGTTTGGGACTCTTCCTCCGGGCGCCACAGGCAGCTGCCGCCTTTCTTTTTCACCAGATCCAGGCGATGCTCATGGGCGGCCAATTCCTCCTCGCTGGCATATATCACCCGCAGCGCCGACTGGGAGCGCTGCACGCGCTGGATATGCTCGCCGCCGTCCGCATTGGTCCGCCCGCTCTCCCCTTCCATGGAAAAACGCATCGCGGTTTGGCCGCCGGTCATGGCCAGATAGACATCCGCCAAAATTTCGGAGTCCAGCAGCGCGCCGTGCAGCGTGCGCTTGGAGTTGTCTATGAGATAGCGATCGCACAGCGCATCGAGGCTGTTCCGTTTGCCGGGGAAAAGCTTTCGGGCCAGCACCAGGCTGTCGGTGACCGTACAAAAGGTTTCAGTCTTGCCGATACCGCGATTGAGCTTGCCGAACTCGTAATCCATAAAGCCGATATCGAACGGCGCATTATGGATAACCAGCTCACCGCCCCGGATGAACTCCATAAACTCATCGGCGACGTCGGCGAACGTGGGTTTATCCGCCAGAAACTCATCGCTGATACCGTGGATGTTATAGGCCTCGGGGTCAACCAGCCGATCCGGTTTCAGATAAACGTGAAAATGCCGGCCGGTCAGGCGGCGGTTAATCACTTCAACCGCGCCGATTTCAATAATGCGATGGCCTTCGTAATGTACCCCCAGCTTGTTCATACCGGTGGTTTCGGTATCAAGAACAATCTGCCGCGTAATTCCAGTGCCCGTAGCGCTCATTTATGTCAGACTTGGTTTTTTTAACAGACAGGTAGTCTACCAGATATGCAGAAGCAGGTAGAAATTTTCACCGATGGTTCTTGCCTCGGTAATCCCGGCCCGGGGGGCTACGGGGCGATTTTACGCTATAAAGACTATGAAAAGACCTTCAGCGCCGGCTACCGGCTTACCACCAATAACCGCATGGAGCTTATGGCGGCGATTGTGGCGCTGGAAGCGCTGAAGGGCCCCTGCGAAGTGGTCATCAGCACCGACAGCCAGTACGTGCGCCAAGGCATTACCCAATGGATTCATAACTGGAAAAAACGCGGCTGGCAAACGGCGGAGAAAAAACCGGTGAAAAACGTCGACCTGTGGCAGCGGCTGGATTTAGCCATACAGACTCACGTGCTGCGCTGGGATTGGGTCAAGGGCCATGCCGGCCATCCCGAAAACGAGCGTTGCGATGAGCTGGCCCGCAGCGCCGCGCTAAATCCCGCCTTCGAGGATATCGGCTACCGGGCGCAAGCCTAGAGCCGGCGGCAACTAACTGCTGCGGCTGGCGGCCCCTACCGTACGGCGCAGGGAGGCCGCCAGCGATTTGCTTTTCAACGGGTTAAGCGTTAACGGAAAGGTGCGTTTTCGAGCGACTATCACGCTCAGGCAGCCGATGGCGGGCAGATGTTCGCTCAGCAGACGTCCGCCGCGCCGGCGCCAGGGGAGCACCTGAAAACGTGAACGGTGCAGAACCTCAAAATTAAGCACGCTCAGCCAGTCCATCAGCCGCATCTGGGTATACATCCGGCTCCGGTACGGCTGGCGACTTTGCAGAATCGGGCAGATTTTGCCCAGACCCAGCAGACTCACCGGATTAAATGTGGTAATAATCAACCAGCCGTCATCGATTAATACCCGATCCACCTCCCTGAGCAGACGATGCGGATCCGAGGTATAAGACAGCGTATGCGCCAACAGGCAGGCATCGGTGGATTTATTCGCAAAGGGCAGCTGATAGGGATCCGCCACCACGTGCAGCGTTCCCCCTTCAACGCCCACATTCACCTGGTGCGATACCGCGCAGCTTTCAGTGTCCAGCTCGGCGCTTAACGCACCGATCTTCAATAAATGAAACCCAAACAATTTCGGCCACCAGGGCTGCAGACTGGCCTCTAAAGCCCGGCGATAGTTATCTCCATATGGGAGGTCATCCCATGAGGTTGGCGCGACAATAGGCTGCGTAATTTGCGCTGGTTTCATGTTTGACTATCTTCTAGATACCTTAAGAAAAATAAACAGAGGTTAACGATGAATCTTATCAGTATTCCCGCGTTCCAGGATAATTACATTTGGCTTTTGTATAATAACCAGCAGGAAAGCATCATTGTCGACCCCGGCGAAGCCGCACCGGCGGTGGCTGCCCTCACTGAACGCCGGCTTACCCTTAAAGGAATATTATTAACCCATCATCATCAGGATCACGTAGGCGGCGTGGCCGATCTGGTCGCCCGCTATCACGTCCCGGTATACGGCCCGCAGGAAACAGCCAGTAAGGGTGCCGACCATATCGTCGGCGAGGGAGACCGGGTAAATCTGCTGGATCTGGACTTTCAGATACTGGCTTTCCCGGGCCACACGCTAGGACATATCGGATTTTACAGCGCCCCGTACCTGTTTTGCGGCGACACGGTCTTTTCCGCCGGTTGCGGCCGTCTTTTTGAAGGCACTCCCCGGCAAATGTATGAGTCATTTCAGAAAGTTAAGCGACTTCCGCCGGATACGCTCATCTGCGCCGCCCATGAGTATACCCTGGCTAATCTTGCCTTTGCCCGTTCGATTCTTCCCGAAGATGAGCCGATCGCCGCTTATGAACGTGAAATTAGGCAGTTACGGTCAAAAAACCAAGCAAGCTTGCCCTCCACACTGCAAATTGAGGAAAAAATTAACCTTTTCTTACGTTGTCATGACATTGATTTACAAAGGAAGTTAGACCCACATCACACCCTGGATGAAGAATGGCGTATTTTTGCGTTATTACGTGAGAAGAAGGATCATTTCTAAAGGTTTTAGTTGTATTGTCGGGATGTTCAAAGTATTATTGCTTGTCTTTTAAGCAACTATTGACATACACGATGAAGACTCATGCGATATTAATCGCCTCGGTCTTGCTAGTGGGTTGCCAGACGTCCAGGCAGGACGATAACGCACCCGAACAGCATGCACAGAGTGTTTCTTCGGCAGGTCAAGGTGAAGCAGGAAAGTACACAGATGAGCGAGCGGCCTCGGCGCGATGGCTGGATAATTCAAGTCTCGCGCAACCCGATCTGTGGAACTTCATTAGCGACGAGCTGAAGATGCAGGTACCGGAAAACGCCCGGATCCGCGAACAAAAAAAGCGTTATTTACATAACAAGAGCTATCTCCACGATGTAACATTACGGGCAGAGCCGTACATGTACTGGATAGTCGAGCAGATAAAGCAACGCAAAATGCCGATGGAACTAGTACTGCTACCCATAGTGGAGAGCGCTTTTGACCCCAAGGCAACATCCGCCTCTAAAGCGGCTGGCCTTTGGCAGATTGTGCCTACTACAGGAAGGAATTATGGTTTAAAGCAAAACCAGTGGTATGACGGACGTCGCGATGTTGTCGCGTCTACAACCGCCGCGTTGGATATGATGCAACGCCTGAACCGCATGTTTGACGGCGATTGGTTATTAACCATTGCTGCTTATAACAGTGGTGAAGGGCGTATCATGCAAGCGATCAAATCCAATAAAGCCAGGGGCAAACCCACTGACTTTTGGTCTTTATCCTTGCCGCGCGAGACAACAATCTACGTTCCTAAAATGCTTGCCCTGAGCGCTATTATTAAGAATAGCAAACAATATGGCGTTGTGTTGCCGAAAGGTGATGACGATCGTGCGCTGGCTCGGGTTGAAGTGGGCCAGCAAATAGAATTGACGCAAGCGGCAGAAATGTCCGGGTTATCTTTAACCAAGTTAAAAAGCTATAACACCGGCTATAAACTTAACGTTACCGCGCCGAACGGTCCGCATTACCTGATGCTGCCCAAAGCCCACGCTTCGCAGTTCAGGGACTCGTTGGCGGTAGGCGATATTGCCGCGGTGCAATCCACCCAGCTTGCGGATAACAAAGCCGTAGGCGGTGCGAAAGCTCAATACAGGGTCCGCTCCGGCGATACCTTGTCGAGCATAGCCAAGCGTCTGGATGTTAAAACCGCTGATTTGCTTAAATGGAATAATTTACGCAGCAGCAGCAATCTCAAGATCGGCCAGACGCTACAGGTGGCCAGCAATACCGGTATCGGCGGCAATGGCGGCAGCATCACCTATCAGGTGCGTAAAGGTGATTCATTGGCCAGTATTGCCAGGCGGCATGGGGTGGATATAAAAGATGTGATGCGTTGGAACAATGCGCTGGACAGTGCCAGCACGTTACAACCCGGTCTTAAATTGACCCTGTTCGTAAACGGTAAAGCCACGGATTCCTGAAGGGTGTCCATATCAGGTGCCGAACTGGTTCAGATATAAAGCGCCGATATAAAAAAACAAGCAATTCGTTGCTTGTTTTTTTTGTCTTCAGAAAAGGCAGCCTGCCGCCATCTCGCCGTTAGCGCGGTTTTATTCCGACAATCTGCTGTTGGGGTACCGAGGAATCCTTTCGCTTATGGGGCTCAAATTCAACCAGCAGCGGATTATGATCAGAAGCCTGCGTCACCAGCACCGATGCTTCGGTTACTTTTAGCTCCCGATAGAAGACAAAATCCAACGGCCGACCGAACGCGCGTCGCCGCTGGTCGTCTAGAAATCTCACCTCCTGGGAGCATCATGCGATCGGCAAAGCGATAAAACGCCAGAAAGCGCTGCCGGCCCCCCGCGTTAAAATCGCCCGCCATAATCACCGGTCCCTGGTGATTAAGTATCTGCTCGCCGATGGGTCCGAGCTGTTTACTGTAAACATCCACCCCAGACTGAAATTCACCGCATGGATATTCACCACCATCATCAACTGCCCATCGAACAAGGGGTAGACCGTCACCAGGGCGGATTTCGCCAAACGCAGCAGCGGTTCGCGCTCACGCAATGGGCAACAATACACCGGATGGGCTGCCGACAGCGTCATTACGCCCGATGGATGCTGCGGAAACACCAGCGCCGGCACCTGATCGGCAGCCATGTAGTTTGACGTGGCAAATCTGATGAGTTCCGGGGTGGTTTGCGCTTCTTGCAGCAACATCAGCTGGGCATCCTTGCCGAAACCCTTGAGCACTGAAAGCCAATCCGCACGCTGCTGCTTGAAGATATTCCATACCATCACCCGTAACAGCTTGGAACCCGGCAGCGGTTCCCCCGGGGGAAGCGCTTGGCCAAGACGACTAAAGGCAAGTGGAGGGAAAATACGCTCAACTGGCTGGCCCGCAACATACCTGACTGAATATGTTTTTTTTGGCACGGTTACCGCCTATCAACTGTTTCTTTCGCGCCTGTGAAGAATAATTGGGTCATCTGCATAGCTGTTTTTTTACCCACAGACTATTATCCAGCTACTGAACTTTATAAGGCGTTTACCGGCTAATTTCAACGTTAACCTGAAAACTTAAGAATAACTTTATAGAGTGTACCATAGAATGGGTTGCGGCGGGCCCGAAGCGTTAAATAGTTGTTGTATCATCGCCATAAGCCAGGTGATGCACACCTATAGCAATTTTGTCCCTAACCGGTCATTGAGTGGGTCCCATCCCATTGGGCCGGCTATTTTCCCGCGATGACCGGTGGTGAATGAGACACATTTTCTTAAGAAAATAAGTCTCAGGTTTAACGGCTCTTCTTCCTGTTTTCCGCTTACTGGCTATACTTTGGTTCAGTATATTTTAAAAAATCCTACTTATATTGTCACTTAAACCATAAGTAAATATATATTTTCCTATTTCGTTCTCACCCGAAAATTGTATTAAATGAATATTTATAACTTTCGTATAATCTATCATAGCGTGTTGAATAGCGACTTTATGACAAAAGAAAACGTATCATCAGCCCATTAAACCGGCTGTTTCTGACCAAGGAAAATGACTATGATTCTAGAAGAAAATATAGGTTCAGTCCGTTTGATTACTTTAAATAATTTTTCTAAATATAATATTATCAATGAGGATCTCGAGATTGCCATTATCAAGGCGCTCATGGCCGCCGAGCATGACGAGGCTGTCAAATCATTGGTGGTATACGGTGGCGAAAACCGCTCTTTTTCAGCTGGGGGCAACTATAACGAGATTAAAAAACTAAGAGGAGAAGCCGCTGAACGCTGGGTTGACAGGCTGGTTGAGCTTTACCGCACGGTATTGGAGGTGAACAAGCCCACAGTGGCCGCAGTGGATGGCTATGCCATCGGTATAGGCTTCCAGTTCGCCATGATGTTTGACCGGCGTATCATGTCGGCAGACGCCTGTTTCGTCATGCCGGAACTTAAGCAAGGCATCTACTGTTCGTTAGGCGCGGCTATTTTGCATTTCACACATGGCTACGCCACTATGCAAGAGATCATTTATCGCTGTGGCGAAATGAATGCGCGACGCTGTCTGGACTATCGCCTTATCAATCAAATCACCGAGCGTGAATTGCTGGTGAGTGCCGCTATCGGCCATGCAAATTTATTAGCGGCATACCCAAGAGCTGTATTCAGCCATACCAAGCGCGCCATGAACAAACCCTTTATCCAGACGCTTGAGCGATCGGGGCAGGAATCAAAATTATTGCAAAAAATTTTTCGCTTCCCATGCCAATAAGCATGGCACACAGAAATCCAGCCTGAATTTAACGTAAATATTAAACTAAAGATCCATAGCCTTTGCTATGTATGGCAATGCGATCTCGCTTTATCAAACAAGACTATTGCTGTCTTGTATCGATATCATCAGATTACCGATGAGATAGGCCCATCAAGAAAATCTACCCTATACCACAGCAACACTTTTTATGATAAAACTGAACCGCAGATCCCGATAAACAAAGTCTCAGATCCTGTATAATATCGCCTACACATTATCTAAATTCATAACAAAACAGCGGTTTTATCTTCTACTCAAAGCGTTAAACAATTATTTATATTATATGAAACCACTATCTTCTTTCTACAAATCTAAGCACTGATTATCACACTATAATTTGAAAATACACCATATCAATAATTATTATAGCGCACAGCCAGAATATTTTAATATTTTGTTGTGAGTCGGGTTAGTTTTATCTTGATAAACTTGAACCGAATGCCGGTCAGGTAAAATTATAGGTTTGCCGCGAAGGCCATTGATAGTAAAGGATAAACGCCTCACCCAAACCAATCGTCTTCACTTTTAACTGGATGGATAATGCTGAAAGGATATATACAGGCACTATTAATTTATACAATTTTCATTGCAGTCAGGGTTGATTATTTATTATCCGCGTCTCTAATCGGTAATTATTTAGTAGAGGAATGCCGATGAAAAATAGCTTTCTGGCGGGATTACTGCTTTTCCCCTTCCCTATTTACGCCGCTCCCTTGATCCCGGTGGACTTAACCCCGGGCGCCAATATCATTGACATCAATAACGATGGTTGTGATGATTATATTATGCTGGGGCAATTCGACAATAATACCGCATATCCCAATCGCGGCATGAGTTTTTTTATCCGCAAGCCTGACGGAGGGTTTAGTATCGTCCCGGTGGCAAATAATGATTATTTTATCTGGTTTGACTACTGGTTATCCGCATCGGCCATCGCCATTGCCGATACGCGGCTTTATCGCGCCGGTTCACACTACTATCTGGTGAGCGCCCATAAGACCGGCGACGACCTGTCGGATACGCAACCGGTTTCATTCAGTGTCTACCAGCTTAGCGAAACGCACAACGATCCCGGCATGCCGCTGTACAGCTGGCAGGTGATGAAAACATTTTCCAGCTCGCAGCCCTATTTATCCGTGGAACAGGCATTTTCGGAAATCGATCGAATCAGCCTACCCCCCTGAGGCGCAATTTGATTATCCTGCAGGAGGCGGTCTTTTGATCGCTGTCCTCTCACAGCAATGTACGCACCGTTTAGCATCAGGGAGTGCGCCACAGTGAGACCGTGTCCATCAAGACGCTCTCGCCATGCTTGGCATAATTGAGTAGGAGGCGGTTTCACAACCGCCGTCCTCTCACACCACCGTACATACGGTTCCGTATACGGCGGTTCATTTACAACACTGGAACTGCCTGTGCAACTCCAGCAGTGATATCAGACCTGCGCGTTCGAAGACTTTCTTCGTCAACGTTTGATTCATATGACTTGCCCCCGCGTTCCACCAGGGTCCGCGCTGGTTCGTCGCCGATATCCACGCCCTTTCTTCGCTCAGGCCGCCTCTCATCAGCATCCTTGCTCTTGCGTACGGCCTTTTCCAATGCCGCCACATCAGGCAACGCAGTTTACGGCGTATCCAGCTATCCAACTCTTCCAGTATCCCTTTGACTTCGGTCAGCCGGAAGTAACTTATCCATCCCCGCAGCACCGGCGCAAGACCGCTGATCACCGCTTTCAGCGCTTTTGAACAGTTTCCCGTCGTCAGGCTGCGGATTTTATCCTTCAGTCTGACCACGCTGCTCGCGGCTATTTTCAGTCTGGCCTGCCTGTGCCATGTCAGGCTATATCCCAGGAACTTGCGTTCCCAGGGCCTGGCCACCGCGCTTTTTCCTCGATTCACCGTCAACCGGAGATGCTTTTCCAGATACCGGCTTATCGAGTTCATCGCCTGTTCCCCCGCTCGTCGGCTGCTCACGTATATATTACAGTCATCTGCATAACGGCAGAACCGGTGCCCCCTGCGCTCCAGTTCACGGTCCAGGTCGGTCAACAGCAGGTTGGAGAGCAACGGCGATAACGGGCTGCCTTGCGGCATCCCTTCCCGCCGTTTTATTACCGCCTTGCCGCTGACCATGTCCGCTTCCAAATAGCGCCTGATGAGCTTGAGCAATCTTACGTCCTTGATCTTACGGCTCAACCTCGACACCATGATGTCGTGATTTACCCGATCAAAGAACTTCTCCAGGTCCATATCCACCACCCAGCGCCGGCCGCCTTGCACGTAGGCTTGTGCTTGGCGCACCGCCTGCCAGGCATTGCGGCCCGGTCTGAAGCCGTAGCTGGATTCGGAGAACTCAGGTTCATAAATAGGGGGTAAGGTGTTGCTGAATAGCCTGCTGGATAAGCCGGTCCACCACCGTGGGAATACCCAGGACCCTGACTCCGCCGTTAAGCTTGGGCAGTTCGACCCGGCGTATCGCCTGCGGCAGGTAGCTTCCGTCCAGCAGGGCCGCTTTCACCGTCGGCCAGTGCCGTTTCAGCCAGTCTTTAAGTTCGCCGACGCCCAGGTTATCTACCCCTGCCGCGCCTTTGTTCTCCAGGACCCGCTGATAGGCCAGCATCAGGTTGCTACGTGTTATCACCGCTTCGATTGACAAGGGTTGTTCCGCTTTCGTTTGCCCAGATTTCGCCGTGCGTGTTTCAGCACCCATGGCAGGCTCCGGCGAATACTGTTCGCTCCTTCCTGTCCGGGCCGCAGTACTCTGCGCTTGTGCCTCATCAATACCCATCGAGATAACCTGTCCTAATTGTCGCTACCGATGTAATTATGACCCACCTACCAATGTAAATCTGACCCACCTGGGGTAACAATGGCAGCTTTAAGAAGCTGCCCATGCTGACATTGGAGTTACGAGTGGAGATCGCAGTTCTTTTACGTCAGGGCATGTCTATACGCGGCATTGCTCGCCAGCTTTCCTGTTCCCGGCAGACCGTCCGCCGCTATATCCGTATGCAGGAGTCCCCGGCCAAGGCCAGCTACAAGGCCAGGGCGCCGAGGCCCGGCAAGCTTGACCCGTATAAGCCTTATATTCTTGAACGTGTGTACGCCGCCAGACCGCATTGGATACCTGGCAGCGTCATGCTCAGTGAGATACAACTTCGGGGATATTCCGGTGGCTACAGCATGCTTACCGCCTTTTTGCTCAACCTCAAGCAACAACCGGCTGACCCGGTGGTCCGTTTTGAGACCCAGCCCGGCGAACAGATGCAGGTTGATTTCACCGTGATAAGACAAGGCCGTCACCCGTTGTTGGCTTTTGTCGCCACCCTTGGCTGGAGCAGGGCAACCTTTGTACGTTTCTACGCCTGCCAGGATACCGCCGCTTGGTGTGATGGCATCGAGCAGGCGCTGTGCGCCTTTGGCGGTACACCGCAGCACCTTCTTTTTGATAACGCGAAGACCATTATCCTTGAACGCGATGTCTATGGCGTTGGCCGCCATCGGTGGAACCCGCCGCTACTGGCGCTCGCGGAGAAGTACGGTTTTACGCCCCGCGTGTGCCGGCCTTATCGCGCGAAGACCAAGGGTAAAGTTGAGCGATTCAACCACTATTTGAAGACCAGTTTTGTCGTTCCCCTGGCGACCACGTTTAAGCAGGCCGGTTTAGTCCTTGACGTGGATTCTGCCAACAGCCGTATCGGGCCATGGCTTACCACCGTCGCCAACGCCCGCAAGCATGGCACCACCGGCATTCCCCCCGAGCAGCGGCTACAGCAGGAGATTGACGTGCTGCTCCGTTGCCGCGCGAAGGCACAGAGGTACCGTTATCGGTTGATAACCGCCGGGTTTTGCCCCGTGAGAGTTTTCAACATCCGCTGTCGGTCTATCAGTCGCTGCTGGAGGTGAGGTCATGAGCCTTCAGCATCAGCGGATCAGCGAACTGTGCGAGTACTTTAAGCTTGACCGCATCGCCGCCGAGTGGCCTGGATTGGCACAGAAGACGCTGGATGATACCGGAACGTTCGGCGATTTTCTGGAGCAGTTGCTTCGCCTGGAGAATGACAGCCGCAACGAGCGGCGGCGCCAGACGCTGCTGCGCCTGTCGGGTTTGCCTGCGGTCAAGACGCTGGAGCAGTTTGACTTCAAGTTTGCCAGCGGCGCACCACGGGCACAGCTGCAGGAACTGGCTGGATTGGCGTTTATCGAAAGACAGGAGAACATCGTATTACTCGGGCCTTCCGGCGTTGGCAAGAGCCATTTGGCCTGCGCGTTGGCACATAAAGTCGCGATGGCCGGACTCAGCGTACGCTTCATTACGGCGGCGGATATGATGTTGCAACTGGTCGCCGCTCACCGTCAGGGCGATTTAAAAGGCTATTTAGGCCGGTGTGTCACCAAGCCCCGATTATTGGTGATCGACGAAGTGGGTTATCTGCCGTTCGGTAAAGAAGAAGCCAATTTATTCTTCCAGGTCGTGGCCCGCCGTTATGAAACAGGCAGCGTGATATTGACGAGTAACCTGCCGTTTACGCAGTGGTCTGGGACGTTTGGCGATGATGAGACGCTGACAGCGGCGATGTTGGATCGACTGCTGCACCATGCGCATATCGTCCAAATAACCGGCCAAAGCTATCGATTAAAAGACAAGCTCAAAAGTGGTCAGCTAAGGAAACCAACGCTGGCTGAACCACAACGATAATTCGTGGGGGGGTGGGTAACTTTTACTTTGGCATGGTGGGTCACAATTCAATCGGTATTGACACCTAATCACGGTTGTACATGTTCAGCCCTTCGCGATGCCGGTTTTGCACTGCTACTACGGCCTCGGCTGACTTCTGCACGTTCATCCCGTCGCCTCTCGGCGCGCGGTAGCACCAAGGCAAACGTGCAGATCTCCCGGGGTAATTCGCGCGACCTTCCTGCTTATACCTGTCGACTTTACGTTACAGCGTTCTGTGCAAGTATCGGGCTTTGACGATATAGGCGTAAGCGTAAAGCCAGCGCCGTCTGTTATATGGGCCCCAGGATGGGTAGGTTAGAGCTCCGTCTCATTTAGAAAGAGCTCTATTCATGGATAATCTCGCGAACTGGCGTAACGATCCCCGTAACGTCTATTCCAATGAATTTAAACTGCGCATGGTTGAATTGGCATCCCAGCCTGGTGCCAATGTTTCCCAAATCGCCCGCGAGAATAGCGTTGGCAGTAACCTTATCTTTAAATGGTTACGACTTTGGCAGCAGGAAGGTCGTATATCCCGGCGCCTGCCGGCCACGGTGACGTCGCCATCAAAACCGGCGTTATTGCCGGTTGAAGTGATACCCGAGTTGCCGACATCGGACACCGCTGTTGATAAAACCCGGCATTCCCGAGCAACATTACCCGCAGCAGTCAGCGCTCCATCCTGTTGTATCGAGTTCCGGTCCGGCAAAATGACGCTGGAAAATCTCTCCCCGGAACTGTTGACGGTTGTGCTTCGGGAACTGACCGGGAGTGCCCGAGGATGATCCCACTCCCCTCTGGAACCCAAATCTGGCTGGTTGCCGGCGTGACCGACATGCGAAAGTCCTTTAATGGTCTCGGTGAACAGATACAGCAGGCTCTCAATGAGAACCCTTTTTGCGGCCACCTGTTCATCTTCCGTGGCCGCCGTGGCGACATGGTGAAAATCCTTTGGGCGGATGCGGACGGTCTGTGTCTGTTCATTAAACGTCTGGAGCAGGGTCAGTTCGTCTGGCCGACGGTTCGCGACGGCAAAATCACGCTCACCCGGTCTCAACTGGCTATGCTACTGGACAAGCTGGACTGGCGCCAGCCTAAAACGACACGCCTTAACTCACTGACAATGTTGTAAAAAAATCACTGCTGCATTATAAAGGGGGGCATGAGTCAGGACTATCTCGCCCGTATCGCTGAACTGGAACGGCAGCTTCACCAAAAAGACCAGCAACTCAGTCTCGTTGAGGAGACTGAGGCCTTCCTGCGCCAGGCGCTGACGCGGGCGGAGGAAAAGGTAGAAGAGGAAGAACGTAAAAACGAACGCCTGCGCGCGCAGTTGGATAAGTTGCGTCGGATGCTGTTCGGTGCCTCCTCGGAAAAGCTGCTGCGTGAGGTTGACAACGCACAAACGGCACTCGAGCAGAGTGAACAGGACAGCGACCGGCGCACCGGCCGGGTGGATGACCCGCAGGTTCCCCGCCAGTTGCGTCACTCCCGGCACCGTCGCCCGCTTCCTGAATCTCTTCCCCGTGAGATAAACCGTCTGGAGCCCACAGAAATCTGTTGCCCGGAATGTGGCGGTCGGCTGGACTACCTGGGTGAAACGAGCGCGGAGCAGCTTGAGCTGATACGCAGCGCCCTGAAAGTTATCCGTACCGTCCGGGTGAAAAAAGCCTGTGTGAAGTGCGACTGTATCGTTGAAGCTCCAGCGCCAACGCGCCCCATCGATCGGGGCATCGCCGGTGCCGGTCTGCTGGCCCGCGTGCTGACCTCGAAGTATGCCGAGCATGTGCCGCTGTATCGCCAGACGGAAATCCTGGCGCGTCACGGTGTGGACCTGAGCCGGGCGCTGCTCGCGAACTGGGTGGATGCGTGCTGCCGTCTGATGGCGCCGCTGGAAGAAGCCCTTTACCACTACGTCATGGCCACCGGCAAACTTCATACCGATGACACGCCGGTGCCGGTACTGGCGCCAGGCAAGAAAAAGACCAAAACCGGTCGTCTATGGACCTACGTCCGGGATGATCGTAATGCCGGTTCATCAGATCCGCCGGCGGTCTGGTTCGCCTACTCGCCGGACCGGCAGGAAAACATCCCAAGCATCATCTTCGTGACTTCTATGGCGTGCTGCAGGCGGATGCGTATACCGGCTATGACCCGTTGTTCAGCGATGAACGCGAAGGCGGCCCACTCAAGGAAGCGGCCTGCTGGGCTCATGCCCGGAGAAAAATCCACGACGTGTATATCCGAACGAAAAGTGCGGGCACGGCGGAGGAAGCGCTGGTGCGTATCCGTGAACTGTATATCATCGAAGCCGAAATCCGGGGACTTGCGGCAGAGGAGCGACTGAAGGCACGGCAGGCGCGCAGCAAGCCGTTGCTGGTCTCACTGCATGACTGGATACAAGAAAAGATGCTGACGCTGTCGAAAAAATCGCGGCTGGGCGAGGCCTTCGGTTACGCGTTGAATCAATGGGATGCCTTGTGTTATTACTGCGAAGACGGTCTGGTGGAAATAGACAACAATGCGGCAGAGCGCACCCTGAGAGCCGTCACCCTGGGCAGAAAGAACTACCTCTTCTTCGGTTCAGATCATGGTGGCGACAGGGGTGCGATGCTGTATAGCCTGATCGGCACGTGCAAACTCAACGGCATCGATCCTGAAGCGTATCTGCGTCATGTCCTCAGCGTTCTGGCAGACTGGCCGATAAACCGGGTGGCAGAACTCCTACCCTGGAATGTGGATCTTACTGCGGAATAACAGTCAATACGGCGCTGGATATACGCTTACATATAGGCCGCCTTACCCCGCTGTAACGCCTGAGCCGCTTCCCGTTCGTCAGGCCAGCATTTTGCCTTCAGCTTCCTTCAGATCCCGCCTCGCGGTGGGCACCCTTGCCGTTCGGCTAGCACTTCCCCTTGCCGGGTGTGCAGAGGACTTACACCTCCAAGTCGCCCCTTGACCACCACGGTCAAGAGACAGCGCCCGTCAAGGCGCTACGCGCCATGCCCGGCGCACCCAAAAAAAACCCCGAACAGATGTTCGGGGCTTCTTATTGCAGTGGCGGTGCGGACGGGACTCGAACCCGCGACCCCCGGCGTGACAGGCCGGTATTCTAACCGACTGAACTACCGCACCACGATTCGGTACTACACCCAAACTTAACATTTGCGGGGTCAACGCATGTCATAAAACCGTTTGTGGTGCTTCACCAACGCCTCTCGTTACACTCGAGGTATCGGCCTTAATGGATGCCTGGCAGTTCCCTACTCTCGCATGGGGAGACCCCACACTACCATCGGCGCTACGGCGTTTCACTGCTGAGTTCGGCATGGGGTCAGGTGGGACCACCGCGCTAGTGCCGCCAGGCAAATTCGTTATCCAACCGTCATCTTTCAACGATGACCATTGGCCTTTATCCGGAACTTCGCTGAAAATTCTCTCATCGCCCTTGCGGACAACGCTCTCATCGCCCAAACACCTTAGGTGTTGTAAGGTTAAGTCTCACGGGTCATTAGTATCGGTTAGCTCAACGCATCGCTGCGCTTACACACCCGACCTATCAACGTCATCGTCTTTAACGTCCCTTCAGGTGGCCTAAAGCCACAGGGAAGACTCATCTCGAGGCAAGTTTCCCGCTTAGATGCTTTCAGCGGTTATCTCTTCCGCACGTAGCTACCGGGCAATGCCATTGGCATGACAACCCGAACACCAGTGGTGCGTCCACTCCGGTCCTCTCGTACTAGGAGCAGCCCCTCTCAATCTTCCAACGCCCACGGCAGATAGGGACCGAACTGTCTCACGACGTTCTAAACCCAGCTCGCGTACCACTTTAAATGGCGAACAGCCATACCCTTGGGACCTACTTCAGCCCCAGGATGTGATGAGCCGACATCGAGGTGCCAAACACCGCCGTCGATATGAACTCTTGGGCGGTATCAGCCTGTTATCCCCGGAGTACCTTTTATCCGTTGAGCGATGGCCCTTCCATTCAGAACCACCGGATCACTAAGACCTGCTGCACCTGCTCGAGCCGTCACTCTCGCAGTCAAGCTAGCTTATGCCTTTGCACTAACCTCACGATGTCCGACCGTGATTAGCTAACCTTCGTGCTCCTCCGTTACTCTTTAGGAGGAGACCGCCCCAGTCAAACTACCCACCAGACACTGTCCTCGACCCCGATTAGGGGCCGGAGTTAGAACATCAAACATTAAAGGGTGGTATTTCAAGGTTGGCTCCATAAGGACTGGCGTCCCTACTTCACTGCCTCCCACCTATCCTACACATCAAGGCTCAATGTTCAGTGTCAAGCTATAGTAAAGGTTCACGGGGTCTTTCCGTCTTGCCGCGGGTACACTGCATCTTCACAGCGAGTTCAATTTCACTGAGTCTCGGGTGGAGACAGCCTGGCCATCATTACGCCATTCGTGCAGGTCGGAACTTACCCGACAAGGAATTTCGCTACCTTAGGACCGTTATAGTTACGGCCGCCGTTTACCGGGGCTTCGATCAAGAGCTTCTCCTTGCGGATAACCCCATCAATTAACCTTCCGGCACCGGGCAGGCGTCACACCGTATACGTCCACTTTCGTGTTTGCACAGTGCTGTGTTTTAATAAACAGTTGCAGCCAGCTGGTATCTGCGACTGGCTTCAGCTCGGGGAGCAAGTCCTCCACCTAATGCCAGCGTGCCTTCTCC
Organism: Sodalis ligni; assembly: GCF_016865525.2. Lineage (NCBI taxonomy): Bacteria > Pseudomonadati > Pseudomonadota > Gammaproteobacteria > Enterobacterales > Bruguierivoracaceae > Sodalis > Sodalis ligni. The sequence continues at coordinate 4,750,871 of NZ_CP075169.1, forward strand.
CGAAGTTACGGCACCATTTTGCCTAGTTCCTTCACCCGAGTTCTCTCAAGCGCCTCGGTATTCTCTACCTGACCACCTGTGTCGGTTTGGGGTACGATTCGATGTGACCTGGTGCTTAGAGGCTTTTCCTGGAAGCGTAGCATCAACCCCTTCACCACCGTAGTGGCTCGTCATCACGCCTCAGTGTTGATAAGAGAACGGATTTTCCTGTCCTCTCCACCTGCACGCTTGAACCGGGACAACCGTCGCCCGGCCGGTCTAGCTTTCTCCGTCCCCCCTTCGCAGTCACACCCAGTACAGGAATATTAACCTGTTTCCCATCGACTACGCCTTTCGGCCTCGCCTTAGGGTCGACTCACCCTGCTCCGATTAACGTTGAACAGGAACCCTTGGTCTTCCGGCGAGCGGGCTTTTCACCCGCTTTATCGTTACTTATGTCAGCATTCGCACTTCTGATACCTCCAGCAACCCTCACAGGCCACCTTCTCAGGCTTACAGAACGCTCCCTACCCAACAATACCCGAAGGTATCGCTGCCGCGGCTTCGGTGCATGGTTTAGCCCGTTACATCTTCCGCGCAGGCCGACTCGACCAGTGAGCTATTACGCTTTCTTTAAATGATGGCTGCTTCTAAGCCAACATCCTGGCTGTCTATGCCTTCCCACATCGTTTCCCACTTAACCATGACTTTGGGACCTTAGCCGGCGGTCTGGGTTGTTTTCTTCACGACGGACGTTAGCACCCGCCGTGTGTCTCCCGTGATAACATTCTTCGGTATTCGCAGTTTGCATCGGGTTGGTAATCCGGGGTGGACCCTAGCCGAAACAGTGCTCTACCCCGAAGATGAATTCACGAGGCGCTACCTAAATAGCTTTCGGGAGAACCAGCTATCTCCCGGTTTGATTGGCCTTTCACCCCAGCCACAAGTCATCCGCTAATTTTTCAACATTAGTCGGTTCGGTCCTCCAGTTAGTGTTACCCAACCTTCAACCTGCCCATGGCTAGATCACCGGGTTTCGGGTCTATACCCTGCAACTGTGCGCCCAGTTAAGACTCGGTTTCCCTACGGCTCCCCTATGCGGTTAACCTTGCTACAGAATATAAGTCGCTGACCCATTATACAAAAGGTACGCAGTCACCCCGATTTCTCAAGGCTCCCACTGCTTGTACGTACACGGTTTCAGGTTCTGTTTCACTCCCCTCGCCGGGGTTCTTTTCGCCTTTCCCTCACGGTACTGGTTCACTATCGGTCAGTCAGGAGTATTTAGCCTTGGAGGATGGTCCCCCCATCTTCAGACAGGATATCACGTGTCCCGCCCTACTCATCGAACCCACAACCTCTGCACCTTCGGATACGGGGCTATCACCCTCTGTCGCCGGACTTTCCAGACCGTTCTCCTGATGCAAAAGCTGATGGTGGTTCTGGGCTGTTCCCCGTTCGCTCGCCGCTACTGGGGGAATCTCGGTTGATTTCTTTTCCTCGGGGTACTGAGATGTTTCAGTTCCCCCGGTTCGCCTCATTGCGCTATGGATTCACGCAATGATAGTGCAACGAATTGCACTGGGTTTCCCCATTCGGACATCGCCGGCTAATAACGCTTCATATCAGCTTACCGACGCTTTTCGCAGATTAGCACGTCCTTCATCGCCTCTGACTGCCTAGGCATCCACCGTGTACGCTTAGTCACTTAACCTCACAACCCTAAAGTGTTTGTTCTGTCCGACCGGCTGCACGACTACATGGCCGCGTTGCTTCGGTACTCGAAATCCTCATGGACATACAGTCCACTCCGGTTTCTCCGTGCCGGGCGCCTTGCCCTGCAGTCGTTCGCTCAGTCTTGCTTCGGCGCGGCCTGTTACGAACATCGCCAGCGTTGGACAGAGGCTGTTATCGACATAACAGCATTCTAGGTTTGCTTGCTTTGAGAGACTCGCATACTGATTTTGCTCAGCATGTTTTTTCAAATTTTCAGCTTGTTCCGGATTGTTAAAGAGCAGTATTTCGCAGCATACTTAACACGCGTTCACCCGCAGGCGTCGCCATATCAGTGTGCTCTGAAATAATTAAAGAAAAACCAGACAATCTCTCATTTCGCGGCGCGAAATGGTGGAGCTAAGGGATCGAACCGCTGACCCCTGCGTGCAAAGCAGGTGCTCTCCCAGCTGAGCTATAGCCCCAAGTCGTTTCTCACCTTTTAGTAACGAATTGCTTTTTTCAACGCCGAAAGCCGCGCATCAATAATGAATACGAAGCCTTTTCTTTTGAGAGAATTCAACTCGATAGCCCATTCGTTTCCAGGCAAGGCGTGGGGTCACGAAGTTTATAATAATAAACGAGTGGCGCCGCAACGCAGCATGGGAAGGAATGGTAGGCCTGAGTGGACTCGAACCACCGACCTCACCCTTATCAGGGGTGCGCTCTAACCACCTGAGCTACAAGCCTATAGAAGGTTTTTCTTGCTCAATACTGTTATCAGACAATCTGTGTGGACACGTCACTCGACGCGTATCTTTCGGTAAGGAGGTGATCCAACCGCAGGTTCCCCTACGGTTACCTTGTTACGACTTCACCCCAGTCATGAATCACAAAGTGGTAAGCGCCCTCCCGAAGGTTAAGCTACCTACTTCTTTTGCAACCCACTCCCATGGTGTGACGGGCGGTGTGTACAAGGCCCGGGAACGTATTCACCGTGGCATTCTGATCCACGATTACTAGCGATTCCGACTTCATGGAGTCGAGTTGCAGACTCCAATCCGGACTACGACGCACTTTGTGAGGTCCGCTGGCTCTCGCGAGTTCGCTTCTCTTTGTATGCGCCATTGTAGCACGTGTGTAGCCCTACTCGTAAGGGCCATGATGACTTGACGTCATCCCCACCTTCCTCCGGTTTGTCACCGGCAGTCTCCTTTGAGTTCCCACCATTACGTGCTGGCAACAAAGGATAAGGGTTGCGCTCGTTGCGGGACTTAACCCAACATTTCACAACACGAGCTGACGACAGCCATGCAGCACCTGTCTCACAGTTCCCGAAGGCACATTCGCATCTCTGCAAATTCCTGTGGATGTCAAGAGTAGGTAAGGTTCTTCGCGTTGCATCGAATTAAACCACATGCTCCACCGCTTGTGCGGGCCCCCGTCAATTCATTTGAGTTTTAACCTTGCGGCCGTACTCCCCAGGCGGTCGATTTAACGCGTTAGCTCCGAAAGCCACGGCTCAAGGCCACAACCTTCAAATCGACATCGTTTACAGCGTGGACTACTGGGGTTTCTAATCCTGTTTGCTCCCCACGCTTTCGCACCTCAGTGTCAGTATCAGTCCAGGTGGTCGCCTTCGCCACTGGTGTTCCTTCCTATATCTACGCATTTCACCGCTACACAGGAAATTCCACCACCCTCTACCATACTCTAGCTTGCCAGTTTTGGATGCAGTTCCCAGGTTGAGCCCGGGGATTTCACATCCAACTTAACAAACCACCTACGCGCGCTTTACGCCCAGTAATTCCGATTAACGCTTGCACCCTCTGTATTACCGCGGCTGCTGGCACGGAGTTAGCCGGTGCTTCTTCTGCGGGTAACGTCAATGATTGAATCTATTCAACCCAACCCCTTCCTCCCCGCTGAAAGTGCTTTACAACCCGAAGGCCTTCTTCACACACGCGGCATGGCTGCATCAGGCTTGCGCCCATTGTGCAATATTCCCCACTGCTGCCTCCCGTAGGAGTCTGGACCGTGTCTCAGTTCCAGTGTGGCTGGTCATCCTCTCAGACCAGCTAGGATCGTCGCCTAGGTGGGCCGTTACCCCACCTACTAGCTAATCCCATCTGGGTTCATCCGATGGTGTGAGGCCCTAAGGTCCCCACTTTGGTCTTGCGACGTTATGCGGTATTAGCTACCGTTTCCAGTAGTTATCCCCTCCATCGGGCAGATCCCCAGACATTACTCACCCGTCCGCCGCTCGCCGGCAAAGTAGCAGCTACTTTCCGCTGCCGCTCGACTTGCATGTGTTAGGCCTGCCGCCAGCGTTCAATCTGAGCCATGATCAAACTCTTCAATTAAAAGCTTGATGCTCAAAGAATCTACTGTTTCATTCATTACTGAATTAACTGGTAAACACTCTAAGACTTGTATTGTTGTGTTTCGATACGGTCTTGTGAGTGCCCACACAGATTGTCTGATAAATTGTTAAAGAGCATGGCCGGGGAGGTCTAAATCTCACCTGGCGCGGGTTGCGTATATTACGTTTTCCCGCTGAAGAGTCAAGCTTTTATTTGTTTTAACAAAGCGCTTTTCCCTTCCCGACCCGGTCCGTCGCAGCGGTTAATCCCGGTCAGTGGAGGCGCATTATAGGGACTTCCCGAGGCGAGACAAGCACTATTTTCAAAATAAAGTTTAGTTGCTCATTATTAAACCGGATAGTTTCTCGGTAACGCTCTAAAGCAGCCGGGGATGCTTTCACGGCAGCGCTTATTGGCGTTTATCCTTATCCCGATAAAAAAGCCTCGGGGTTAAACCCCCGGGGCTTTTGAAGGCATCAAGCCGGCGCAATGATAAAAGCCGGCGGACGTTTTATTGCACGGCGACGATATGGCCGTCTTTTACATCCATGGTGATAGGCTTGCCGGGTATCAGCTTGCCGGACAGCATCTGCTGCGCCAGCGGGTTTTCAATTTCCTGTTGGATAGCCCGCTTCAGCGGCCGTGCGCCGTAAACCGGATCGAACCCGGTCTGGCCCAGCAATTCCAAGGCCGCGGGCGTCAGCGTCATGCTATAGCCGCGATCGTCCAGGCGTTTGTACAGCCGCTGCAGCTGAATCTGCGCAATGAGGGTGATATGTTCCCGCGCCAGCGGATGGAATACCACCACCTCATCAACCCGGTTGATAAACTCCGGCCGGAAATGATGACTGACCACGCCCAGCACCATTTCTTTCATTTCCTGGTAATTCATTTGGCCGAAGCGTTCCTGGATAACATCCGAGCCCAGGTTGGAGGTCATGATGACCACGGTATTACGGAAATCCACCGTTCGGCCTTGTCCGTCGGTAAGGCGTCCGTCATCCAATACCTGCAGCAGGATATTGAAGACATCCGGGTGCGCCTTTTCAATTTCGTCCAGCAGGATCACCGAATAGGGACGCCGGCGAACGGCTTCCGTCAGATAGCCGCCCTCTTCGTAGCCGACATATCCCGGAGGCGCGCCCACTAAACGGGACACCGAATGTTTTTCCATAAACTCGGACATGTCGATACGCACCATGGCGTCATCGCTGTTGAAAAGGAACGTGGCCAGCGCCTTGCATAACTCCGTCTTGCCGACGCCGGTGGGGCCGAGGAACATGAACGACCCGATGGGCCGATTGGGATCCGCCAGGCCGGCGCGGCTGCGCCTGATGGCATTGGCAACGGCTTCCACCGCTTCGTTCTGGCCGATGACCCGCTGATGGAGTTCTTCTTCCATCCGCACCAGTTTATCCCGCTCGCTTTCCAGCATGCGCGATACCGGTATGCCGGTCCAGCGCGCCAGCACTTCGGCTATTTCAGCGTCGGTGACGCGGTTACGCAGCAGGCGCATGGTTTTACCCTCGGCCTGGGATGCCGCCGCCAGCTGCTTTTCCAGTTCCGGAATTTTGCCGTACTGCAATTCGGACATGCGCGCCAAATCCCCGACCCGCCGGGCCTGTTCAATGGATATCTTCGCCTGTTCAAGTTCGGCCTTCAGATTTTGCGTGCCGGATAGCGAGGCTTTTTCCGCTTTCCACTCTTCTTCAAGTTCGGAATACTCCCGCTCTTTTTGCGACAGCTCCTCGTTGAGCATTTCCAGCCGTTTAATACTGGCATCGTCTGATTCTTTCTTCAGCGCCTGCTGCTCCAGCTTTAACTGGATGATGCGCCGTTCCAGCCTGTCCAGCGGCTCCGGCTTGGAATCTATCTGGATACGGATGCTGGAAGCCGCCTCGTCAATCAGGTCGATGGCTTTATCTGGCAACTGCCGATCCGAAATATACCGGTGCGACAGCGTCGCCGCGGCGACGATGGCCGGGTCGGTTATTTGCACATGGTGATGCAGTTCATAACGCTCTTTCAGGCCGCGCAGAATGGCGATGGTATCTTCCACGCTGGGCTCGGCGACAAATACCTTCTGGAACCGCCGTTCCAGCGCGGCATCCTTTTCGATGTACTGACGGTATTCGTTCAGGGTGGTAGCGCCGACGCAATGCAGCTCACCGCGCGCCAGGGCGGGTTTGAGCATATTGCCGGCATCCATCGCGCCGTCGGCTTTGCCGGCGCCCACCATGGTATGCAGTTCGTCGATAAACAGGATGATATGCCCTTCCTGCTTGGACAGATCGTTAAGCACGCCTTTCAGCCGCTCTTCGAATTCGCCGCGATATTTGGCGCCGGCCACCAGCGAACCCATATCCAGCGACAAAACCCGGCTGTGCTTCATCCCTTCCGGGACCTCGCCGTTCACGATACGCTGCGCCAGGCCCTCGACGATGGCGGTTTTACCTACGCCGGGTTCGCCTATCAATACCGGATTGTTTTTGGTGCGCCGCTGCAATACCTGGATGGTGCGGCGGATTTCCTCGTCACGGCCGATGACCGGGTCGAGTTTGCCCTGCTCCGCCCGCTCGGTGAGATCGATGGTGTATTTCTTCAATGCCTGCCGCTGATCCTCGGCGCCCTGATCGTTCACGTTGTCTCCGCTGCGCATTTGTTCGATGGCCTGGGTGATTTTTTCCGGCGTGGCGCCGGCTGATTTCAGCAAATCCGCCAGCGTGCCGCGGGACTCGAGGGCCGCCGGCACGAACAGTTCGGAGGCGATGAAAGTGTCTGAGCGTTTTTGCGCCAGCTTGTCGCACAGATTCAACACCCTGACCAGATCGGCGGAGGGCTGGACGTCGCCGCCGGTGCCCTCAACCTGGGGCAGCCGTTCAATCGCCTGCTCAATGGCGGTGCGCAGCGGCACGGGATTGACGCCGGCGGATTGCAGCAGCGGACGTACCGTGCCGCCTTCCTGGTTGAGCAGCGCCTGCATGACGTGTAAAGGTTCGATGAATTGATTGTCGCGCCCAAGCGCAAGGGACTGGGCATCGGCGAGGGCAAGCTGGAATTTATTGGTAAGACGATCCAGACGCATAACTCCTCCCATATTGGTCAAAATTGCTACTGGAGATTAAATAAGGTCGTTTATTTAAAATTCAAGGATATTTCGCCAAACATTGGGAAAATCTTTGTTATCCACCATGGATCGTCTTGGTAAGAGAGATTATATCAGCCAGACCAAACTTGCCATACGTCCGGTGATTCCATCGCGCCGATAGGAGAAAAATGTTGATGCTTCGAACACAGTGCAGTGGTCGCCGCCGGAAATCTGGCCGATACCGGCGCCCGATAACCGCAAACGGGCCAGGTGGTAGATATCGGCAAGGTATTTTTCGCCATGGGGAACAAATGCCTCGCCGGCTTGCGGATCTTGTGAAACGAACGCTTCGCGGACTTCAGGACCGACTTCAAATGACCGCGGACCGATGGCCGGTCCCAGCCAGGCCATGATATCGGCGGGATCCGACTGAAAACGGGCCAGCGTTTGCTCGAGAATACCGGCGCATAATCCGCGCCAGCCGGCATGGGCCGCCGCCACCTCGATGCCTGCGCGATCGCAAAACAGTACCGGCAGGCAATCGGCGGTCATGACGGCGCAAACCTGACCGACGGCGCGCGTGTAGGCGGCATCGGCCCGCGGCGGCGCGGCGGCGTTGCCGCAGCTTTCGTTGATGACCGCCACATCGGTGCCATGTACCTGCTCCAGCCAGTTCGGCGAGGCGGGCAACTGTGCCATTACCTCCAGGCGCCGGCGGTTTTGCGCTACCGCCGCCGGGCTGTCCCCCACATGCAGACCGAGGTTCAGCGAGGCATAGGGCGCCGGGCTGATACCCCCCGGACGCGTAGTGGAATAAGCCCGTACGTTGGCCGGAGCGGGCCAGTGGGGAATCAGCAGGGAATCCATGGTTAATCCATCTGATCCGCGAAGGTTTCGCTATCCGCCTTCATGACGGCGATTAATTCCACCATATCCTGCGGCAGCGGGGCGAACCATTCCATTTCAATGCCGGTGACGGGATGGTACAGCCGCAGCCTGGTGGCATGCAGCGCTTGGCGATCAAAGCCGCGCAGCATATTCACAAACTCTTCCGAGGCGCCTTTAGGGGGACGGGGGCGGCCGCCATAGAGCGGATCCCCAACCAGCGGATGGTTGATAAAGGCCATATGAACGCGTATCTGGTGGGTACGTCCGGTTTCCAGCCGCAGCCGCAGCCGGGTATGGGCGCGGAAATGCTCCATGATGCGGTAATGGGGTCACCGCCGGTTTGCCCATGGGATGCACCGCCATATGGGTACGCTTGGTGGGATGGCGGGAAATGGGCTGCTCCACCGTGCCGCCGGCGGTCATGGTCCCCATGGCCACCGCTTCGTATTCACGGGTGATTTCCCGCGCCTGCAATGATTCCACCAGCCGGGTTTGCGCCGGTACGGTTTTTGCCACCACCATCAGACCGGTGGTATCTTTATCCAGCCGATGTACGATACCGGCCCTGGGCACTTCGGCAATGGCGGGATAATAATGCAGCAGCGCATTCAGAATGGTACCGTCGGCATTGCCCGCTCCCGGATGCACCACCAGATCCCGGGGTTTATTTATCACCAGGATATCGTCGTCTTCATACACGATATTCAGCGCGATATCCTGCGCCGCCCAGCGGGTCTCTTCCTCGATAATCGCGTCGATTTCAATGGCTTCGCCGCCAAGAACCTTTTCTTTGGGCGTAGCGGTCACGTTTCCGTTCACCCGGACCCGGCTGTCGAGGATCCAGATTTTTATACGGGAGCGAGAATAATCAGGGAACAATTCGGCCAAAGCCTGATCTAACCGTTGCCCAAGTTGTGATTCATTCACCATCGCGGTGAGGAGTTGTTGTTGTGCCATATGCAGCTTCTTCGTTATCGTTGGGTTTTCACGGCAATGCCGTTTAGAATTATGCTATTGTAGCTGGTCTCATTCGGGAGCTTAACGGACAGTCTCCCGGAATAACACTCTGAGGATAAGCAAAACGTCATGATGCGTATGAAATATCTGGTGGCAGCAGCCACATTGAGCCTGATGCTGGTCGGTTGCTCCAGTTCCAAGGATGCCGTTCCTGATAATCCGCCCTCCGAGCTGTACAGCACCGCACAACAGAGATTACAGGACGGCGACTATAAAGGAGCCATCAAAGAACTGGAAGCACTGGATAACCGTTATCCCTTCGGTCCTTACGCGCAGCAGGTTCAGCTTGATTTGATTTATGCCTATTACAAATCGGCGGATCTCACGTTGGCCCAGGCCTCCATCGATCGCTTCCTGCGTCTGAACCCGACACATCCGAACGTCGATTACGTCCTGTATATGCGTGGTCTGACGGATATGGCGCTGGATGACAGCATGATTCAAGGGTTCTTCGGCATCGATCGTTCCGACCGCGATCCGGAACATGCCCGTGCGGCTTTCCGGGACTTCACCCAATTGATTCGCGGCTATCCTAGCAGCCAGTATGCCACGGATGCCAATAAACGTCTGGTTTATCTTAAAGACCGGCTCGCCAACTACGAGCTGGCGGTGGTGCGTTTTTACACCCGTCGCGGCGCCTATGTGGCGGTTGTCAACCGGGTCGAGCAGATGATGGTTGATTTCCCTGATACCCAGGCAACCCATCAAGCATTGCCGTTAATGCAAAACGCCTATGAAGAGCTGCGACTGCCCGGCCAGGCTGACAAGGTAGCGAAGATTATCCAGGCCAATCCCGCCTGAACCTCGCCTATATGAAGGTAAAACGGCAGCCAAGGCTGCCGTTTTCGTTTGTCGCCATGCGCCGGCCACAAGAATCCATCTGAATCATCTTATCGATAATGACCGATCCGCCGGCAACTCTCAAGCCCCATTGTCCTTTTCTGAGACCGGTTCACAAAACCCTTAGCCTCTGTTGAACCGCCGATAAAAAGTGATCTTTATCACACTTTTTGCCCTTCGAGAGGGTATGCTGGCATTACGTAGACGGGAAAACACAGAGAGGCAGTGATATGATTATCAATATTACCAGCAAACAAATGGAAATCACCCCGGCCATTCGTCAACATGTGGAAGAACGTCTGGCAAAGCTCGCCAAGTGGCAGACGCAATTGATAAACCCTCATATAATCCTCTCAAAACAACCGCAGGGATTTGTGGCTGACGCCACATTGAACACGCCAAACGGTCCGCTTGTAGCCAGCGCCGGTAACTTGGATATGTATGCCGCCATTAATGAGCTGATAACCAAGCTGGAACGGCAGCTCAATAAAGTGCAGCATAAAGGCGAAGCCCGCCGCGCCACCGAATGCGTCAAGATCAACAACAACCTGGCGGTTTTCTAACCGATAGGGGCGGCCCGGGAGGATTTCTCCCGCCGCATAACGGTTCATACCCCACAACGCGCCGTAACGGCGCGTTTTATATTGACAGAATGAAAAGCCAGCGGTTACTGTAAACACTCCAAAAGATCACTAAGCCGATACTATGCACATGACCCCGTTTTTCTTCGCCTTCTTTTTTACCTTCCCCTGAACGGGAGGCAGCTCGTCATGTGAGAAAGAATGCGAAGACGAACAAAAAGCCTCCTGACAACAGGGGGCTTTTTTTATTACGGCGTGAAAGGTAACCAAACATATGAGTGACAACCCATTATTAGCGCTACGGGAGCGCATCAGCGCGCTGGATTTGAAACTATTGTCGCTGCTGGCGGAAAGACGCGAGCTGGCGCTGGAGGTCGCGCGCAACAAATTGACCACTCACCGGCCCATTCGCGATAAAAGCCGTGAGAGCGATATGCTCGGACATTTGGTGGAAGAAGGCAAAAAACGCAATCTCGACGGGTTTTATGTCACGCGCCTGTTCCAGCTGATTATCGAGGATTCGGTGCTGACGCAGCAGGCATTGTTGCAATCGAATTTGAATCAGACCATTGAACGCTCGGCGCGCATTGCCTTTCTCGGACCGAAGGGCTCCTACTCCCATTTGGCCGCGCGGCAATACGGAGCGCGTTATTTCGATCAGGTGGTAGAGTGCGGCTGCCTGAAATTCACCGACATTGTGCAGATGGTGGAAACCGGTCAGGCCGACTACGGGGTGCTGCCCATTGAAAACAGCAGTTCCGGTTCAATCAACGATGTTTACGATCTGTTGCAGCACACCAATTTGTCATTGGTGGGGGAACTGACCAATCCTATCGATCACTGCATGCTGGTGGCCGGCGAGAGCACCCTGGAGCAAATCGAGGTGGTGTACAGCCATCCGCAGCCCTTCCAGCAGTGCAGTCAATTTATCGCCCGCCATCCGCAGTGGAAAATTGAATATTGCGAAAGCACCGCCGCTGCCATGGAAAAAGTGGCGGCGCTGAATTCACCCAAAGCGGCCGCCCTTGGCAGCGGTCCCGGCGGAGCGTTGTACGGTTTGCAGGTGCTGGAGCAGAATCTGGCCAATCAGCAGCAGAACTTCACGCGTTTTATTATTCTCGCCCGTAAAGCCATCGAGGTTTCGGAGCAGGTGCCGGCTAAAACCACCTTGATTATGGCCACCGGCCAGCAATCCGGCGCGCTGGTGGAAGCGTTGCTGGTGCTGCGTGATCACGGCATCGTGATGACCCGCCTTGAATCACGCCCCATTAACGGCAACCCTCGGGAAGAGATGTTTTATATCGATGTGCAGGCTAACCTGCGCGATGGGGCGATGCAAAAAGCCCTGACGGAATTACTGGCCATTACCCGTTCCCTTAAAGTTCTGGGCTGCTATCCCAGTGAGAATGTGGTACCGGTGGATCCCAGTTAGCCGCATAGCCAAGGGCATTGAGGTTGCCTGCGGCATTAAGTCCGGAAATAGCCGGGCAATCGATAATCGGGAGAACCGCTTACGCGGTGCTCCCTAACCCGGCATCGGGGCACTGGCAACCGTTGCAGTAGATATGACGATGGGCGGCATTTGACACTGCCGCCCACCAAGACCTACCGGCGCTACCGGCGGCTGTCGTTGGCCTGGCGCAGCAGCAGGCGGCTCTCCTCCAGGAAACGTTGCGCATAGCTGCCGAACCAGCGTTCGATTTTTTTGAAACGGGCAATAAAAGCGTCTTTATCACCTTGTTCCAACAGCGTAATGGCTTCGCCAAAACGCTGATAATAGCGTTTGATTAGCGCCAGGTTGCTTTCGGAAGACATGATGATATCGGCGTAGAGCTGCGGATCCTGGGCGAATAAGCGGCCAATCATGGCCAATTCCAGCCGGTAGATGGGGGATGAGAGCGCCAGCAGCTGCTCCAGCTGGACATTCTCTTCCGCCAGATGCATACCGTAGGCAAAGGTGGCGAAATGACGCAGCGCCTGGATAAAGGCCATATTCTGGTCATGTTCCACCGCGCTGCTGCGGTGCAGGCGCGCGCCCCAGACCTGTATTTGCTCCAGCAGCCATTGATAGGCCTCCGGCTGCCGGCCGTCGCAATAGACCACCACCTGCTTTGCCAGGCTGCCGCTGTCGGGACCGAACATCGGGTGCAGCCCCACGACCGGGCCGGGATGAGCCGCCAGCATCGCTTGCAGGGGCGCATTTTTTATCGATGCGACATCAAGCAAAATGCAGTCTTCCGGCAGCGGCGGCAGGCGTTCGATAACCTCCACGGTGAGATGGATGGGCACGCTGACAATAACCATGCCCGCATCCGCCAGCAGAGACTCCGCCCGGGGCCAATCCTCCTGCTCCAATATTCTGACCTGATAGCCTGACAGCCCAAGCATCTTTTCAAACAGCCGCCCCATCTGCCCCCGGCCGCCGACGATCACCACCGGACGCAAATGGGGGCAAAGGGTCTTGAACCCTTTGTCGTTTTCGTGGCTGTAAGACTCGCGCATGACCCGTCTTAACACATCTTCAATCAAATCGGGGGGAACCCCCTGCGCTACGGCTTCATCGCGGCGTGACGCCAGCATGGCCGCTTCGCGGTCCGGTGCATAGATAGGCAAGCCGTAGCGGCTTTTAACCTCGCCCACCTCTGCCACCAGTTGCAGGCGCTTGGCCAGCAATGCCAGCAGCGATTTGTCCACTTCATCAATTTGATCGCGTAATGCGTTCAGCTCGGCAACCATACGTCTTATTCTCCCGACAATCGTCCTGTCAAAACGTCGCGCAACTCATCGTGCATCTGTCGTAACAGTGTATCGGTACTTTGCCAGTTGATACAGGCATCCGTGACCGAAACGCCGTATTGCATCTCGCTGCGCGGTTGATCGGATGATTGATTGCCTTCATTGATATGGCTTTCCAGCATCAGGCCGATGATGGAACGGTTTCCTTCCTTGATTTGCGACAGTACCGACTGTGCCACTTCCGTCTGGCGGCGGTAGTCTTTATTAGAATTGCCGTGGCTGCAATCAATCATCAGGGCCGCGTTCAAACCGGCTTTGGCCATTTGCAGCTCGCAGTCGAGAATATCTTCGCGATGGTAGTTAGGCTGTTTGCCGCCGCGCAGGATAACGTGGCCGTCCGGATTGCCCCGGGTTTGCAACAGGCTCACCTGCCCCGCCTGATTGATGCCTAAAAAACGGTGCGACATGGCGGCGGCGCGCATGGCATTGATGGCGGTGGCCAGACTGCCGTCGGTGCCGTTTTTAAACCCCACCGGCATCGAAAGCCCCGACGCCATTTCCCGATGGGTCTGCGATTCGGTGGTCCGCGCCCCGATGGCCGACCAGCTGAACAGATCGCCGACATATTGCGGACTATTGGGATCCAATGCTTCGGTGGCCAAAGGCAGGCCCAGGCGCACCAGTTCCAGCAACAGGCCGCGGGCCATTTTCAGCCCGGCTTCAACTTCAAACGACCCGTCCATGTACGGGTCGTTGATAAGCCCCTTCCAGCCCACGGTGGTGCGCGGCTTTTCAAAATAGACCCGCATGACGATAAAGAGCTGGTCGCTTAATTCTTCTGACAGCGCTTTAAGACGACGGGCGTAATCCAGGGCGGAATCGGGGTCGTGTATGGAACAGGGACCGCAGACTACCAGCAGGCGCGGATCCCGGCCGTGTATGATATCGGCAATGGTTTGACGGGACGCGGCGATGGACTGCTGTTCCTGCCGGGTCAAAGGTAGCTGCCGTTTCAGTTCTTCCGGGGTAATCATCACCTGCTCGTCGATGATATGCACATTATTGAGCGCGTCTTTTGCATGATACTGTCCTGACCCATATTGCCTTGCCAAAGTTTCTGACGGTAAAGGTTATCTGGCTGAAGATTGCCGATGAAAGAGAGTTAACGCAAAATAACCCTTCAGCAATGAACCATGCCGTATATCGTAAAGTCATCACCCGCCGTCAGCGTATGGCACATACGATACCACAGCACGTAAAGTTTTCAATCCATAAGTGTAAATATAATAGTACTACCTGTACCCATTTTTGACACGCGGCAAATCAAGGATTGGATCACGTGGGCAATAACCAATATCGCCCCATACAATATAAATAAATCAATATATTACACAGCGATAAAATCGAACTGCGCTGCGGAAAACAAGGATTTCACGGCATTTGTCGGCGCTACAATAGAAGCAAGTGTAAATATTAATTTACAGTAAAAAGTACACGCAATTTACGCTTATGGGATAGAGGGGAAATAGTTAATGCAAGGGTACGACGGCCGCCCTACCGGTTGTCAAACACACCCCGGACAGCCTCTGCGTCCGCGAAAACCTGTCGCATAATACCGGGTTACCTCCTATCATAAACCATAACCATCCCGCATTAAGGTCCGGTGCCAATGAAAAAACCCGCCCTATGCACCCTGCTGTTTCTCCTGACAGGTTGTGGCCTGACAGGTTGTGGATCGACGTCTCCACCGCCGTCCACGGGATCGGGTGGTTCACAATGGTATCAAGCGGGTTATCACGATGCATTGGCGGGGAAAATCGTGCGCGACAATAATACGCTGGCTGAATGGTACGGCAACCCGCAAATCGACCGCGATGATTATTTGAAGGGTTATAGCTCGGGACAGGCTGAGATCTGCCAGCCGGACAAGATGTTGGCCTTAGGGAAGCAAGGGCGAAAATTTCCCGCGGCTTGCGACGGCGCCAGCGATGCGGATCAACTTAGAGAGCAATGGCAAAAAGGCCGGGATAAAATGTCACCCTAGGCTGCCAATAGCCCTTGTGTACAACAAAGGGCCTTTACCGCCGTTTCACGCCAGTGAATTGACGTAAAAAAAGTCGGCCCTTAGGCCGACCTTGATAACTTTTTGCTTTCGGATGTTGCGAAAGCGTACGCTTAGCCAAGGCGCTCTTTGATACGAGCGGACTTACCGGTACGTTCACGCAGGTAATACAGTTTGGCCTGACGAACGGCACCACGGCGTTTAACTGTTATGCTGTCGATAACCGGTGAGTGCGTCTGGAAAACACGCTCTACACCTTCGCCGTTGGAAATTTTGCGAACAGTGAATGCAGAATGCAGACCGCGGTTACGAATAGCGATAACCACGCCCTCGAATGCCTGCAGACGTTTTTTAGTACCTTCAACAACCCATACCTTGACTTCCACGGAATCGCCCGGACGGAATGCAGGTACGTCCTGCTTCATCTGCTCTTCTTCAATCTGTTTAATTATGTTGCTCATAATAGGTCTCTTACCCTAGATAAACTGAGTGTTCGGGTTGTCAGCGACAAAGCTGCCATACCCCTATTAGTGTTGTCGCTCAAACTGATATTCCCGTTGGAATTCAGTCAGCAACTTTGCTTGCTCGTCAGTCAGAGCTAGGCTTTCCAGAAGTTCAGGTCTTCTAAGCCATGTGCGGCCCAGCGACTGTTTCAGGCGCCAGCGACGAATTTCAGCATGGTTGCCCGACAGCAATACCGGCGGAACTTCCATGCCTGCCAACACCTCGGGACGGGTATAGTGAGGACAATCCAGCAACCCCTCGGCGAATGAATCCTCCGCCGCCGATGCCTCGTGTCCCAGCACCCCGGGAATAAACCGGGAAACGGCGTCAATCAACGCCATGGCGGCCAGTTCGCCGCCGCTGAGCACATAGTCGCCAATTGACCATTCTTCATCAATTTCGGTGGCTATCAGGCGCTCGTCTATACCTTCATAACGGCCGCACACCAGGATTAACTTCCGGTTAGCGGCCAGCTCGCTCACACCTTGCTGATCGAGCTTGCGTCCCTGGGGGGAGAGATAAATCACCTTCGCCCCTTCGCCTGCCTTGTTTTTCGCCTCGTGAATCGCATCCCGTAAAGGCTGCACCATCATCAGCATGCCCGGTCCGCCGCCGTAAGGGCGTTCGTCCACGGTACGATGCCGGTCATGGGTGAAATCACGCGGACTCCAGCACTGCATATCCAGCAGGCCGTTTTTTACTGCCCGGCCGGTTACCCCGTAATCAGTAATCGCGCGGAACATTTCGGGAAACAGGCTGATTACCCCAATCCACATAACACATTCCACCCAGTATCACTGCTTGACATTCGGGGTCAAAAATTCGGATCCCATTCAACCTCGATGATATGAGCGTTGAGATCGACATTCTTGATAACCTGCCCGTCGAGGAACGGAATCAATCGCTCCTGCATGCCGAAGGCATCTTTCAGGTTGGCCTTCACCACCATCACATCATTGGAGCCGGTTTCCATCATATCGATGACATTGCCGAGCTGATAACCCGAGGTGTTCACTACCTGGCAACCCATAAGGTCTTTCCAGTAATAATCACCCGCTTCCAGCGGCGGCAATTGCGTTGAATCGACGACGATTTCACAATTCGTCAGCAGACTCGCGGCTTCCCGGTCTTCCATGCCTTTGATCTTTATGATCAAATCCTGATTGTGGTGTTTCCAGCCTTGCAGCTCAAGCTGCTGCCACTCGCCGCCCCGTTTGATAAACCAGGGCTGGTAGTCAAAAATACTTTCGGATTCTTCAGTGGAAGAAAACACTCTGAGCCAACCGTGAATACCATACGTCGACCCCAATTTACCCAGAACAACGGGCTTGGTGGGAATAGCGGTAAGGAGTTGTTTGCTCATAACGACCACCGCGACAGATTAAGCCGCTTGCTTAGCATCTTTGATCAGCGCGCTAACGCGATCGGAAACAGTTGCGCCCAGGCCGACCCAATGTTGGATGCGATCCAGATCCAAACGTAGGGTTTCTGCCTGACCGGTTGCGATCGGGTTGAAGAAACCAATACGTTCAATAAAGCGACCATCACGCGCATTGCGGCTATCGGTCACGACGATTTGATAGAACGGGCGTTTTTTTGCGCCGCCACGTGCCAAACGAATTGTTACCATAACATCCTCTTTAGTGAATAAAACAACCGGGCCCCATCGAGGAACGGGGTCCGGTTGCCGTATAAAAAGCCCCAAAATATTACTCGTTTTGGAGCAAAAAGCAATCTCTATACCCAATAGATTTCGAGTCGCGACAAGGCGGCAACGCGAAAGATGAAGGGTATACAGCTAGCGACCGGGGAATCCGGGCGGCATCATACCCTTCATGCCGCGCAGCATTTTCGCCATTCCCCCCTTCTTCATCTTCTTCATCATACGCTGCATATCGTCGAACTGTTTGAGCATACGGTTGACATCCTGAACCTGCAGCCCGCAGCCGCTGGCGATACGGCGTTTACGCGAGCCTTTGATAATCTCCGGCTGCGCGCGCTCCTTAAGCGTCATGGAATGGATGATGGCCTCCATGCGGGTCAAGACGCTGTCGTCCATTTGCGATTTCACATTGGCCGGCAGCTGGCCTACCCCCGGCAGCTTGCTCATCATGCTGGCCATGCCGCCCATGCTGCGCATTTGTTTAAGCTGATCGAGAAAATCGGTTAAATCGAAGCCATCGCCTTTTTTCAGCTTATTGGCCAATTTTTCAGCCTGGGCGCGGTCTACCTTGCTTTCGATATCCTCAATCAGCGAGAGAACATCCCCCATGCCGAGGATGCGGCCGGCGATGCGGTCAGGATAGAACGCTTCAAGGGCCTCGGTTTTTTCGCCGACCCCCATGAATTTAATCGGTTTGCCGGTGATTTGACGAATGGACAGTGCGGCGCCGCCGCGGGCGTCTCCGTCAACCTTGGTCAGTATCACGCCGGTGAGCGGCAGCGCCTCGTTAAAGGCCTTGGCGGTGTTGGCGGCATCCTGGCCGGTCATGGCGTCCACCACAAACAGCGTTTCCACCGGCTTGATGGCTGAGTGGATCTGTTTGATTTCGTCCATCATGGCTTCATCGACGTGCAAGCGACCGGCGGTATCCACCAGCAGAACATCGTAGAATTTCAGCTTCGCGTGCTGCAACGCCTGGTTAACGATATCCAGGGGACGCTGTCCCGCGTCTGACGGGAAAAAATCCACCGCGACGGCCTGGGCCAAGGTTTCCAGCTGTTTAATCGCCGCCGGACGATAAACGTCCGCCGAGACCACCAGGACTTTCTTTTTGTGCTTCTCGCGCAGGTATTTCCCGAGCTTCGCCACGCTGGTGGTTTTACCGGCACCCTGCAGGCCCGCCATCAGCACCACGGCCGGCGGTTGGGCGGCCAGATTGAGCTCGTTGTTCTCGGCCCCCATGGCGGTGACCAGTTCGGTGCGGACGATTTTGACGAATTCCTGACCCGGCGTCAGGCTTTTGTTCACTTCCTGCCCGAGCGCGCTTTCCTTCACCCGGTTGATGAAATCACGCACCACGGGCAAAGCCACATCGGCTTCCAGCAGCGCCATGCGCACTTCACGCAGCGTTTCTTTGATATTGTCTTCTGTCAGGCGGCCCCGGCCGCTGATATTGCGCAATGAACGGGATAACCGATCGGATAAATTTTCAAACATCGTTCTCTACTCAACCTGAGGTCCGGCCGCGGCTGCGACATTATTACGGCCATTATAACACGAAGCAGCGACATATCGCTGCATTGACGACGAGAACGGTTGGTGCGGGGCGCCGCTAACGTTATACTGTGCGTTTCACTCTCTTTAGGTTAAGTCCCAAGCCGATATGTCCTGGATAGCCCTTCTGGCTTTTATTGCCTATGCATTAAGTCTTGGCCTGATTCTGCCGGGCATTTTGCGCAGGAACAGTGCTTACCGCCGTCTGGCGCTGCTGTCGGCCTTCGTGGCGCTGGTTAGCCACGCCTGTGCGCTCTATCTGCGGATTTTTTCGGTTCAGGCGGGGCAAAACCTGAGTCTGCTGAATATCAGCTCATTAGTCAGCCTGATGATTTGCATCGTGATGACCGTGGTGGCCACCCGCAACCGGGGCTGGTTCCTGCTGCCGGTGGTTTATATCCTGGCGATGATCCATGTGGCGGCCGCCACCATTATGCCGGGAGAATTCATTACCCATCTGGAGTCAACGCCGGGACTGCTGGTGCACATCGGACTGGCGCTGTTTTCCTATGCCGTGCTGATTATCGCCGCGCTGTATGCCGGCCAGCTGGCCTGGCTGGATCATTTGCTGAAGACCAAAAAATTGAGCTTCAGCGCTGATATGCCGCCGTTGATGACCATTGAGCGAAAGATGTTCCACATCACCCAGGTTGGCGTGATTCTGTTAACGTTGACCCTGGGCAGCGGCCTGCTGTATATGCAAAACATGTTCAGCGGCGAAAATCAGCATAAAGCGGTGCTCTCGATTGCGGCCTGGTTTGTTTATATTGCATTATTATGGGGTCATTACCATGAGGGTTGGCGAGGCCGCCGCGTGGTGTGGCTCAGCCTGCTGGGGATACTGTTGTTGACACTGGCCTACTTCGGTAGCCGCGTTTGGCAAAATGTCATGGCGGGCTGAACCACTGTCCGCAATCAGCCGTCACGTTTAACGCCTATAAGGAATTTCCACGTTGGAACATGTTTCAACCAGTACACTGATAATAATATTAGTCATTATGGTACTGGTGTCCGCCTATTTTTCCGGTTCGGAAACCGGGATGATGACCCTCAATCGTTATCGTCTGCGCCACCTGGCCAAACAGGGCAACCGCGGCGCCCGTCGGGTGGAAAAATTACTGCGCCGCACCGATCGTCTGCTGAGCCTGGTGCTGATCGGCAATAACCTGGTGAATATTCTCGCATCGGCGTTGGCGACCATTATCGGTATGCGGCTCTATGGCGATATCGGCGTGGCGATTTCCACCGGTGTCCTGACGTTTGTGATCCTGCTGTTCGCCGAAGTGCTGCCGAAAACGGTGGCGGCGCTCTATCCCGAACAAATCGCGCTGCCCAGCAGCCTACTGCTGGTGCCGCTGCAAAAAATCATGCTGCCGCTGGTGTGGCTGCTCAACATTATCACCCGCATCCTGATGCGCATCATGGGCATAAAAGTCCCTTCCAATCTGAATGATGCCTTAAGCAAAGACGAGCTGCGTTCCATCGTGAACGAATCCCGCTCGCTTATCTCCCGCCGCAATCAGGACATGCTGATTTCAGTGCTGGATCTGGAAAAGGTCAGCGTCGGCGACATTATGGTCCCGCGCAATGAAATAGTCGGCATCAATGTTAACGATGAATGGCGCTCCATCATTCGCCAGCTTACCCATTCACCCCATGGACGCATCGTGCTCTACCGGGATAATCTTGATGACGCCATCGGTATGCTGAGGGTGCGCGAAGCCTACCGCCTGATGACGGAAAAGCAGGAGTTCACCAAGGAAAACCTGCTGCGCGCCGCCGATGAAATATACTACATCCCCGAAGGCACGCCGCTGAATATTCAATTGGTCAAATTCCAGCGCAATAAGGAAAAGGTCGGGCTGATTGTCGATGAATACGGAGATATACAGGGTCTGGTGACGGTGGAAGATATTCTTGAAGAAATCGTCGGCGATTTCACCACCTCCATGTCGCCGACCCTGGCGGAAGAAGTTATCCCGCAAAGCGACGGCTCGGTATTGATTGAAGGCGGCGCCAATATCCGCGAATTGAACAAGGCCTTTAACTGGACGCTGCCCGAGGAAGAGGCGCGCACGGTGAACGGTATGCTGCTGGAGGCGTTGCAGGATATTCCGGAAGTGGGCACACACACCCAGATAGGCAATTACCAGATAGAGATTCTGGCGGTACAGGACAATATGATCAAGCAGGTGCGCATCACCCCCCTCAAAGCGTTTAAAGCGGGCGTGGAAGAAGCCGTTTAGCCCCCTGCATAAACACCATTCTATAAAAAAGCCCTTCGCTAGAAGGGCTTTAGCTAACTTAGATATGCAGTTCCGCCAGTTTTTCTTTCGGCAGAGCCAGTTCTTCGTTGTGATTTACCCGAACGTCGCTATCGAGAATATGCCGGGCTATTTCCTGCGCTTCCGGCAGGGAGTGCATATGATAGGTTCCGCATTGATATTCGTTCAGTTCAGGGATTTTTCTCTGATCGGTTACCTTCAGCACATCTTCCATCGCGGCTTTCCATGCTTTGGCAACCCGGAGTTCATCCGGTGCGCCGATCAGGCTCATATAAAACCCGGTACGACATCCCATGGGGGAAATATCGACAATTTCCACGCCGTCGCCGTTGAGATGATTACGCATAAAACCGGCAAATAAATGTTCCAGAGTGTGAATGCCGCGTTCAGGCATAACCTCCAGATTTGGTCGGCAAAAGCGCAAATCAAAGACAGTGATGGTATCGCCATGGGGGGTTTTCATGGTCTTAGCAACACGAACCGCTGGCGCCGCCATGCGGGTGTGGTCTACGGTAAAGCTATCCAACAGTGGCATATCGTCACCTCCTCTAAAAAATAATTAATTTTTTTACTGATCGTGGAAACTTTTTTACTGTCCGCGAGTCTGAATATATGAAAGACGCGCATTTGTTATCATCATCCCTGTCTTCAGAGATGTTTATTTGGCCACATATTCTGTGGCCTTTTCTTTATCATCTACTCGCCGTTCTGTTTGGCCAGATATTCATCAAAACTCAATGTATCCGCCGCCTCAAGTTCCCGCTGACGCTGCCATGAACGCGCCTGTTCCGCCGCCAACGCCTCTTCGGTCAAGATTTCCAGCGGCTCGTCGCACAGCATCCGGCGGTAATCATTGGCAAGCTTCATACCCAGCCCTCCGATACCATGCTCTCGCATGCCCTTTAATATCCGGGCGGAAAACGTCAGTTCAGGATCGTCGAAAGCCGCCACCAGATTATCGCTGGCCTGGCGGTAGAGCCGGTTATGATTATTGCTGTCGAGAATTTCCGCCACGCGCCGTAAATCCCTGAACAATTCTTTGCCCACGTCCGCCAGCGGCATCTGCGCCGCGCCGCAATCAACGCTTAGCATCAAGCCGGGTTTACGCCCTTCCAGAATGACGCTATTCCAATTGGTCCGGGTGCACAACAGCTCTTGCGCACTCATTTCCGGCGCCTCGGCCAACGTACACCATATCAGGAAAAGATCCAGGAAGCGCGACTGTTGTTCATCGATACCGATAGGGGAAAAGGGGTTGATGTCCAGGGAGCGAACTTCGATATACTCGATGCCGCCGCGCTGCAAGGCGTTTGAAGGCGTTTCCCCCGGCCGGGTAATGCGTTTGGGACGGATTGGCGCGTAAAGTTCATTCTCAATTTGCAGGACGTTGGTGTTCAGCTGCAAATATTGCCCGTTTTTCCTCAGGCCGATGCGCTGATAATCCGCGGACGGAGTCTTGATGGCTTGTTTCAGGGCGGTAATATATTCAGGCAAACGGTTAAAGGTGATGCCCAATTGACTTTGCGACTTGCTGGTATACCCCAGGTCGCTTAACCGCAGCGAGGTGGCGTATGGCAGGTAGATCATGCCGGATTCGGCTTTTTCAAACGGCAAATTGGTCTTGCGCCCGTCAATAAATGACGAGCAGATTGCCGGCGACGCGCCGAACAAGTACGGGATGATCCAGCCAAAGCGATAATAATTACGGATCAAGCGCAGATAGCAGGCGGAAATTTCATCTTTTCCATCGATCTCGTCTTTGACGCCCGCGCGCGCCTGCCAGAATGCCAAGGGCAGCGAAAAATTGTAATGTACGCCGGAAATGGCCTGCATTAACGCGCCGTAGCGATTTTTCAGTCCTTCGCGATACAGGGTCTTGAAGCGGCCCTGGTTGGAGGAGCCATACTGCGCCAGCTCGATGGGCTGTGAGCTATCGATAAAACAGGGCATGCTCAACGGCCACATGCGTTCGTCACCCAGATGGCGCGACACATGGCGGTGAATATCCCGCAAAAATGTTAATAGATGATCAACATCATCATCTACCGGCGTAATAAATTCAAGCAGCGCCTCGGCAAAATCCGTGGTAATCCATTTATGTGTCAACGCCGCACCAAGGGATTCGGGATGCGGGGTCTGCGCCAAACTTCCATCGGCGGAAATACGCAACGTTTCACGTTCGACCCCCCGACGAATACCTTTTAATGCGTGGGGGTTGGCTTCCAGCCATGAAAGCGCTTCTGATACGTCCGGGATCAAATTGACCTCCCGCGGAAAAATTTAAATTGGGTTAGCATAATTGAATCTGCCCGTTTATGGCTATCTATCGTTATCATTAACGCATTTAACATCCGGCCCATATGTGTGCGAATGTGCTACCGGGTCGCCGCGAGTGAAATACCCTCGGCTGGGCAGGCCCGTTTCGCCAAGAATAATACTGGCGGTTAACGATTAACGGCACCTTACATCAACATAGGCCATTGCTGCGGATTTTGCGGCCAAAATTCCAAAATCAGCATCTTCAAAAACGACGCATTTTTCCGGAACGACACCCATCAGTTCGGCGCAGCGCAAAAAGGTCTCAGGATGCGGTTTATGATGGCTCACGTCATCCGCACCCACCACCGCAACAAAATAACTCAGCAACCCCAGATGTTCGAGCAATGCCACAGCCATGCTATGCTCGCTGCCGGTGCCAACCGCCATCGGACGTTTGCCATAGTACTCTTTTACCACCGAGACCAGCGGCAGCGGCCTGACATATTCCAATAACATAGCCTTGACTGCCGCGGTTTTCTCACTGGCTAAGATATAGGGATCCATAGCGGCATGATGAGAGTCAATAATCGTTTTAGCAACAAGCCATGTTGGCGATCCATTTAACGATACCATCGCAGACTCATCGTACTGCATACCGTATTGCTTAAGGACATGATGCCAGGCTTTGCGGTGGGTGGGCTCTGTATCGAGCAGCGTTCCGTCCATATCAAAGATCAGCCCATCGTATTGGTCGTACATCATCGCTTCCTGATACCCATAATAGGGCTTTACTGTAACGCAAAGTCATAACATTGTCTTTTTTCCGTGAGGGAGACCCGTGAGTGAAAGCTGTCGGCGGCATTGGAGAAATTGCGGAGAAACGAGCGCGTTACGGCCACAGGGAACCATAGGAAAAGGTTGAGTCACACGGCTGAAAGGGTTTGCAGATAAGAGCGAAATGGTGCATCCAGGAGGATTCGAACCTCCGACCGCTCGGTTCGTAGCCGAGTACTCTATCCAGCTGAGCTATGGATGCAATACGATGAAGTGGTTTATACCACCCGGAGCCCGCTTTACTGAGCAACCGTATCTCTGCTTGAATCATGTATTTTCGCTGATAAATAACAATATTCAGCTATTAGCGTTAATTGTTATTAACAAGCGTTTTCATACTGATATTAATCAAGGCGGAAATGGTGCATCCAGGAGGATTCGAACCTCCGACCGCTCGGTTCGTAGCCGAGTACTCTATCCAGCTGAGCTATGGATGCATTGTGTTTGATGGATAATAACCCAAGCGTTCGCTTTTGTTACTTGCCGCAAGATGCCGGCATAATCCAATGTATCTCCTAATAAACAATGATATTGTAACAACTAACATCGATTATTTTATTCACTACTTACCACTGATGGCGCTATTCCAACAGTGAATGGTGCATCCAGGAGGATTCGAACCTCCGACCGCTCGGTTCGTAGCCGAGTACTCTATCCAGCTGAGCTATGGATGCATTAATAAATGGCGGTGAGGGAGGGATTCGAACCCTCGATACAGCTTTTGACCGTATACTCCCTTAGCAGGGGAGCGCCTTCAGCCTCTCGGCCACCTCACCTACGCGCCGGTGTTAAAGCTCATCGGCACTGCGTGGCGCACATATTACTTTCCCGGCCTGATAAGTCAAACAATTTTTCCCGTCTGTGAAGCGTTTGCCTAAATCCCATGCAACTTGAACACATTGACAGCGCAATAGCGGACAACCGCCCTTAATCCGCTGAAAGCAGCTTAAGGGCGATTGAATTGAGGAATATTTAGAAATGAATTAGAAAACTTCGAAACATAATTTGCTACGCCTCGCTAATGCAAGGCGCATGAAAATCAGAATGGGTTCTGTTGCGACTTTTCAGCCTGAATACGCTGGTATATTTCTTCACGGTGAACTGAAACTTCTTTAGGCGCATTGACACCGATACGTACCTGGTTGCCCTTGACTCCTAAAACCGTAACCGTTACCTCATCGCCAATCATGAGGGTTTCACCAACTCGACGAGTCAGAATAAGCATTCTTTGCTCCTTGAAAGATTAAAAGAGTCGGGTCTCTCAGTTTCCCGCCATTATCCATCATATACCGTGAAAACGTAAGTCATGTTAGTGACATAAAATGCCAGCAGGCTGACAACTTTCAACATCAGGTATAAGTTTAGTCGATATGACCAGCTTCGCGCCTAACTTTTGACCCCGGGAATAATACGAATCCAAACGCCATAACTTAACAGAAAGCTATGGCGTTGATAATAACGTATTCTTATCGCGCTCAGAATTTGGCTGCCAAGAAAGTTTCAACGCCTGCCAATGCCGCGGGCAAAGCCTGGACATCGCTGCCGCCGGCCTGGGCCATATCGGGCCGTCCGCCGCCTTTACCACCGACCTGACCCGCCAGATGACTGATAAGATCACCGGCTTTGATACGATCGGTTAAATCTTTCGTTACACCGGCAATCAAGCTGACCTTATCATCCGCCACGGTCGCCAGGACAATCACCGCGGAACCCAGCTGGTTTTTCAAATCGTCGACCATGTTACGCAGCATTTTGGGATCCACTCCGTCCAGTTTACTCACCAGCACCTTGACGCCGTTAATCAATTTTACGTTACCGCGCAGCGCGGAGCTCTCCTGGGCAGCCTGTTGGCTTTTGAGCTGCTGCAGCTCTTTTTCCAAATGGCGGGTACGCTCCAGCAAGGCTTTTACCTTATCGGACAGGTTCTGGCTGTCGCCCTTCACCAACTGGGCGAGATCGCGGACAATATCGCTCTGCTGATGCACGGTTGCCAGCGCGCCTTCCCCGGTCACCGCCTCGATACGGCGGATGCCGGCGGCGGTGCCGGATTCGGACAAAATCCGGAACAGCCCGATGTCACCGGTGCGGGAAGCATGAATGCCGCCGCACAGCTCGGTGGAGAAGTCCCCATGGTCAACACCCGTACCTTGGCATCATATTTCTCGCCGAACAGCGCCATGGCGCCTGTGGCGCGTGCTGATTCCAGATCCATGATATCGGTATGGATGGGAAGATTGCGGCGAACCTGCTCATTCACAATATCCTCCACCCTGCGAATCTGCTCGGGTTTCATGGCTTCCGGGTGGGAGAAGTCAAAGCGCAGGTACTGATCGTTAACCAACGACCCTTTTTGCGCCACATGATCCCCCAAAACCTGGCGCAGCGCGGCGTGCAGCAAATGCGTGGCCGAGTGGTTCAAACGGATGCGGTTACGACGCTCTTCATCGACGCTGGCCTCGACCCGATCGCCGACCTTCAATTCCCCGAAGGCGAGCTGCCCCAGGTGGCCTACGGCCTGGCCGTATTTTTGCGTGTCGCTCACCTTGAACAGCCCCAGCGACGTTTTCAGCTCGCCCTTATCGCCCACCTGACCGCCGGACTCGCCGTAAAAGGGGGTTTCATCCAGCACCACCACGGCATCCTCGCCGGATTGTACCGCGGGCACGGACTGGCCGTTACGAAACAGCGCGGTAACCTTACCCTGATGCCGCACCTCTTCGTAACCGAAGAATCGTGTGGCGTCATCCACCCGCAGCATGCTGTTGTAATCGGCGCCAAACCCGCTGGATTCGCGGGCGCGGCGACGCTGCTCATCCATGGCGCGTTCAAAACCTTCCTCATCCACTTTTAACTGCCGCTCGCGGCAAACATCGGCGGTGAGATCCAGGGGGAACCCGTAGGTATCATACAAGCGGAAAGCGGTTTCCCCATCCAGCGTATCGCCTTTAAGCTTGGCCAGCTCTTCGTCCAGCAGCGCCAGGCCGCGTTCCAGGGTGCGGGCAAACTGCTCTTCTTCCGTGCGAAGCACCTGTTCAACCATGGCGCGTTGCCGCTTCATGCTTTCAGCGGCGGGTCCCATCACGTCGATCAACGGCCCCACCAGCTTATAAAAAAACGTCTCCCGCGCGCCCAGCATATTGCCGTGGCGCACGGCCCGGCGGATGATGCGCCGCAGGACATAACCGCGACCTTCGTTGGAAGGCACCACGCCGTCCGCCACCAGGAAGGCGCAAGACCGGATATGGTCGGCAATCACCCGCAGGGATTTACTGGAAAGATCCGTGCAGCCGGTCACGCTCGCCACTTCGCCGATCAGGGTGCGGAACAGGTCGATGTCATAATTGGAATTCACATGCTGCAATACCGCGGTGATGCGCTCCAATCCCATGCCGGTATCCACGGAGGGTTTCGGCAGGGGCAGCATGGTTCCGTCCGACTGCCGGTTGAACTGCATGAAAACGAGATTCCAGATTTCAATATAACGATCGCCGTCTTCTTCCGGGCTCCCCGGAGGGCCGCCCCAGATATGTTCGCCATGATCGTAGAAGATTTCCGAGCAGGGACCGCATGGGCCGGTATCCCCCATCTGCCAGAAATTATCCGAGGCATAGGCGCTACCTTTGTTATCGCCGATCCTGATGATGCGTTCACGGGGCACGCCCACTTCCTGCGCCCAGATGTTGTAGGCTTCATCATCGGTTTCATACACGGTCACCCACAGTTTTTCTTTCGGCAGGTTAAACCACTGCTCGCCGGTCAATAACTCCCAGGCAAAACTGATGGCGTCCTGTTTGAAATAGTCGCCGAAGCTGAAATTGCCCAGCATTTCAAAGAAGGTATGATGACGGGCGGTATAACCGACATTTTCCAGGTCGTTATGCTTACCGCCGGCGCGAACGCAGCGCTGCGACGTGGTGGCGCGCTGGTACTGGCGTTTATCCAGACCGAGGAAAACGTCTTTGAACTGGTTCATGCCGGCATTGGTGAACAATAATGTCGGATCGTTATCAGGCACCAGGGAGCTACTTGCGACTACCTGGTGTCCTTTGCTATGGAAAAAATCGAGAAACGCTTGACGGATCTCAGCGGTGCTCTTGCTCATAGTTGTCCCGGAATCAAGCTAAACAAACGGATCGAAAACAGAATAGCGCAGTATTAGGGCGCTACAGTAGCGTTCACGAACTCAAAAGTGGGAATAAGATAAATTTTCTTTGATGCGAAGTAAAATCCCATCGCAACCAATTTATAAATTTATTATACCCATCATCTTTAGGGTTGCAGCAATGTTGGCTGCAACCTGAAATCTACTGGGTATAGATTGATTGTATTTCTTCAAAAGAAAAACCGCGGGAAAGAAGATAACGCTGCACTTTGATTTTTACCAGGCGATCGGTGGAAAGAGGTTGCCCGAATTTTTTCCATGCCACTGCCTGGGCCTGCGCAGATCGATCAATACCCGCCTCGCTAAAGGCGGTATCAATGGTGTCCCGGTCTATTCCCTTTTGGATAAGCTCCATGCGAATTTTTTGTTCGCCATACCCTTTTTTACTGCGGCTGTTAACATACCTTAAGGCAAAGCGGCTATCGTTCAGCCAATCATTTTGGCGACAGTAGTCGATGGCGGCCTCAAGCTCGGCTTCAGAGATTTCAGCCATACGTTCTTTTGCATCGACTTCCTTTTCAATGTCTTCTTTTACCGTGGGATCTACCGCCGCTGCGGACGAACGACGACTCCATCGCCGCCCTTGCGCAGGCGGCTGCATCGCCAGCTTGCGCCGCAGCTCGGCTTCGCTGTGATCCCGCATTGAAAGTATATGTAGTGCACGATCGAGCAACGCGGCCATGGCGTTAACCTTCACTCGCCGAAAAAGAGCGCTTTCCCGGCATGCAAAGCTTACATTTCCTCACTGCTTTCATTGACGGTGCTTTCATCAAAACTTTCGCTCTCACCGGCAAAACCGGCGTCAGTGGTATTGTGCAATAACATATCCCGCAATTTTTTATCCAGCTCGGCGGCAATCTCGGGGCGTTCTTTGAGGAAGACGCAGGCGTTGGACTTGCCTTGGCCGATTTTTTCGCCGTTGTAACTGTACCAGGCGCCGGCTTTTTCAATCAGCTTATGCTTGACGCCCAGATCGACCAATTCGCCGTGGACGTTGATGCCTTCCCCATAAAGAATCTGGAATTCAGCCTGTTTAAAGGGCGCGGCTACCTTGTTTTTCACCACTTTCACGCGCGTCTCGCTACCCACCACCACTTCGCCCTCTTTGATGGAGCCGATGCGGCGGATATCAAGGCGTACTGACGCGTAAAACTTCAGGGCGTTACCGCCGGTAGTGGTTTCGGGATTCCCGAACATAACGCCGATTTTCATACGGATCTGGTTGATAAAGATCAGCAGGGTATTGGCGTTTTTGAGATTGCCCGCCAGTTTACGCATGGCCTGGCTCATCATGCGCGCCGCCAGTCCCATATGGGAATCGCCGATTTCACCCTCGATTTCCGCTTTCGGCGTCAGCGCCGCGACGGAGTCGACGATAATGACATCCACCGCGCCGGAGCGGGTTAATGCATCACAAATTTCCAGAGCCTGTTCACCGGTGTCCGGCTGTGAACACAGCAGGTTATCGATATCCACACCCAATTTTTTGGCATAGATGGGATCCAGGGCATGCTCGGCATCGATAAATGCGCATGTTTTACCTTCGCGCTGCGCGGAGGCGATGACCATCAGGGTCAGCGTTGTTTTACCCGAGGATTCCGGCCCATAGATTTCAACTATGCGCCCCATGGGCAAACCGCCTGCGCCCAGCGCAATATCAAGGGAAAGAGAACCTGTGGAGATCGTCTCGACATCCATTGACCGATCTTCACCGAGACGCATGATCGAGCCTTTGCCAAATTGTTTTTCAATCTGGCTTAATGCCGCCGCCAACGCCTTTTGTTTATTCTCATCAATAGCCATTTCAACTCCTATCAAGCGGGGAGCGACATCGCCACCCTCTTTCGCCAAACATCTATGCCCGTCATCTTTCAAGTTGCAGCGGCGTTGGTCGCGCCCACCCACCCCAGCCACTTAGTTACTAAGCTCCCGGGGGTTCTCAGCCTTGCCGCCTTGCTGCAACTTGAAAGCCATTGGGCACATACCGCTAGTGTTGCCAATTATACTGTACAATCATACAGTATCAAGTGTTTTTCAGAAAAATGTGTCCAACAGGGTTTTCAGGGCAAAGTGAACCGCCTGCCTGCGGACGTCATCCCGGCCGCCGTCAAAATGCATCAGTTGGGAAAACGGCGCGCGATGCCGCGCGGCAAACCCGAACCACACCGTGCCCACCGGTTTTTCAATCGTCCCACCGTCCGGCCCGGCAATGCCGCTGACCGCCACGGCGTAATCAGCCCCCGCCGCCGCCAGCGCTCCCTGCGCCATCTCCAGCACCACCGGGTCGCTCACCGCCCCATGGTGCTCCAGCGTACTGACCTTGACGCCCAGCATATCCGATTTTGCCTGATTCCCGTAAGTCACAAAACCGCGATCGAACCAGCCGGCGCTGCCTGACGTATCGGTAATGGTCTTGGCTATCCAACCGCCGGTACAGGATTCGGCACAGGTAATAAACTTGCCCTTCTCTTTCAGGGCCTCCCCGAGGCGGGCGCTCAGTTGAAAAAGTTCGTCGTCTTTCATAATACCCCATCCTGATGTGAAATAGGCCAACGGGAATGCACTCGCAGGCTCCCGTGACGTTTTTATTGAATTAGTGCAAGGCGCATTCCAATTTTTACCTCGGGCTCCGGTATCCGACGAACAGCATAGCGGCTTCGGCGACAACCGGCCGCAACGGCAATGGGCGAATGGATAAACGGGGCTCGCAGGTCTATTATAGCCGGGCCGGACCACGGATTGGCAAAATCGATTTTTCGCTTGTCTCTCCACGGCTGATGCACTATCGTTCTTTCCAAAATATCCGTTATAATTTAATGTGCTTTCTAATGACTTAATGGAATTTATTGCAAAATACAAAGTGGATTAGCATTCTCCGACATATAAGGCGCCTCTTGCGTCTTTTCCACTGTCACTCTCAGGAATAACGATGAAAAAAATCACATTAGCTCTGGTAACCGGGTCCCTGTTTTTTACCGCGCTGCAGGCTCAGGCGGAAGACGGACTGGCGGCAATCAAGGCCGCGGGCACCATTAGTTTCGGTACCGAAGGAACTTACGCCCCTTATACCTTTCACGACAGCAATAATAATCTGGTGGGGTTCGACGTTGATTTGGGACGTGCCGTTGCCGCCAAGCTCGGGGTTAAGGCCAAGTTTATCGAGGGCCGCTGGGACGGGCTTATCGCCGGACTGAGCGCAAAGCGGTATGACGCGGTTATCAACGAAGTGGGAATAACACCGGAGCGCCAGGCTAAATTTGATTTCTCCAAACCCTATATCGATTCAAAAGTGGTTCTGATTACCCGTGACGATAATACCACCATCAAAGATTTTGCCGATTTAAAGGGGCAAAAGGCGGCACAAAGTCTAACCAGTAATTTTTCACAGCTGGCGACCAAATACGGCGCCGACCTGGTACCCACTGACGGATTCAATCAATCTTTGGATTTGGTCTTAAGCAAACGCGCCGCGGCGACCCTTAACGACAACCTATCCTATCTCGATTTCAAAAAGCACAAACCTGACGCGCCGCTGAAAGTGGTGGCATCCCAGGATGCAAACGCGCCTTCAGGCATCCTGATCCGCAAAGATCAGCCGGAGTTGGTGAAAGCATTGAATACCGCATTGGATGAAGTGAAAGCGGACGGCACCTATAAAACTATTTCTATCCGTTATTTCGGACAGGATATCTCCAAGTAATTTTTTATCATTCAGGAGTTCTTGCCGATGCCATCCTGGCTTCAACTGATGTTGGACTCCTTTTGGCGGTTATTTACAGCCGGAGTGATGTTTACCCTGCCGCTGGCGGTTCTTTCCTTTATCGGAGGATTGGCGCTGGCTTTTGTGGTGGCGCTGATCCGGCTGTATGGCCCACAACCGTTTAAAGGAATAGCGGACTTTTATGTCTGGGTGATTCGCGGCACTCCCTTGCTGGTACAGCTGTTCGTTATCTTTTACGGTTTGCCCAGCGCAGGCATCACGCTGGACGCCTTCCCGGCCGCATTGATAGGTTTTATCCTCAACGTGGGCGCCTACAGCTCGGAGATTATCCGCGGCGCCATCATTTCGGTGCCGAAGGTGCAATGGGAGGCGGCATATTCCATCGGCATGAGCAGTCCGCAGGCCATGCGGCGGGTTATCTTGCCCCAGTCGGTATTTGTCTCGTTGCCGCCGCTGGCCAATTCGTTTATCTCGCTTATCAAGGATACCTCCCTGGCTGCGGTGATTACGGTACAGGAAATGTTTCTGGCGGCCCAGCGCATCGTATCCGTCACCTATGAACCGCTCATTTTGTATATTGAAGCGGCGTTTATCTACCTAATGTTCTGTACGGTACTGGGCAAGTTGCAAACCAAGCTGGAAATCTATTTCCGCCGTTACGAATGACGCACGCTTCCCGTCCCCTTTCACTAAACGCACGCCTAGCGGCATGCTTAATGGCGCTGAAGGGGGCGTCATCATGAATAACGGGTAGTCATGGAAATTTAGAGTAAATACTCTCAAGAAATAGAGCTAAGAATTTGATGGAAAGATGATAACGCACTCAGTTGTCATCCATTATAAAATTGTAAAACCAATGTTCTGGAGATTTGGCCTCATCGATTTGGCCGATGCGAATGGGAAGTTCGCTGTTTGAGTCGCACAGGATTTAACATATTGCCAATAGGCCTGTTCTGACTCCATATGATCAATCATCGGGTCGAATGCCCTTCGGCAATTTCAACTTTTATCTTATTGACTGCCTCCAGCTTCTCCTCTTCATCAATTCCGGAATACAGGGCCGCCTCTCTGCTTTCATCCTCATTTTTTCAATTATTTCAGCCATTTCTTTAATCTTCGCCATATCATGGCTGGCGATTTGCGGCGAAAAATAAAACAAGCCGTCATTGAACAGCGCCTCCATAACTTCATTCAACGAAAAGGCTATCCCACCCTGTATATAGGTTGTCTTATTATTAACCACGACACCCGCATGCCGATGATTCAATAGATTATTTTTATCCTGTCCATAGCTGACCAAAACTTGGCGGTCACTTATCACCACCGGTACGTTTTGATGGTATGTATATCACCGCTGATACTGTAATGCTCCTTATCGCCATTTTATAGCCATTGGCCGTACAGGCGGCTTCAATATCAAAATGCTTGGTGGGTATGCGTTCACGGTTGAAATAGCTGGTGAGGTCCTCACCATCATGAATGTCATGATGCTGATAAGCGCGATGCACCGACGTCACTTTCTGAATGCCAATCCAGTCGAATACCGCCTCCACCTGCGAGGGTTTTCTGATTTCATCGATATAGGCCCTCACATCTATGTCAAGGTACGCCGCCAGTACGCCGGCCCAGGGCTCTATGGCCAAAAACATATCAGATAGCGTCGTGCCCTCTTCAATGATCACGCGATGGCGAAAATATTGCAGGAGGAAAAGCGCATTTTCTTCCTCAAGACAATCCTGGATAGATAAGAGGGGGACCGCCGTCAGATCGTCATAATCTGAACGAAACCTCAATATTGAGTCTTTACAGAAAATCAAAACTCCATCCATGCCGTCCCCCGATAAATCAGATTGTGATAACGCTGGTCGAGTTTACCATTTTGATGGTAAACGCTTCATTTCATAGCTTAAACGGCCAAGGCGGATAAAAGAGCCGGCCGGCCTTTGACCCATAGACACCTCCGGTAGCGCGACATTCAGGGTTTTATCCGC
The DNA here is from genome assembly GCF_016865525.2 of Sodalis ligni. Lineage (NCBI taxonomy): Bacteria > Pseudomonadati > Pseudomonadota > Gammaproteobacteria > Enterobacterales > Bruguierivoracaceae > Sodalis > Sodalis ligni. Next base: position 4,785,111 of record NZ_CP075169.1, read on the forward strand.
TTTATTTAGAAACATGGAATCAAGGCTGCAAGCTTTAAGCAAGATTAATTATTAGCACGCGGCCATAAACCGGGCCGGACCATGGCATGGTTTTGTCGCCGCTATCCGCTTATCCCTGTTTTTCTATCGCTGCGGGATCAGGACTGGTACCGGGGTCGGCAGCGGGCGCTAATGAGTCCGGGGACGAAGAGCCGGTCAAATGAGCACAGACAAAGGCGGGATATCCCACCATGACCAACCCGCCAATCAGGGCGCTCACAATATGGCATTGTTCCGTTTGCTCCAGCCGGGTTTTTTGCAGGGCGGTTGACACCGTCAGCGCAATAGCCACTACCGCTTCAAATACCGAGGTGCGCATGGCGCAGGTGGTGAGCATACTGTCGGCCAACTGACCCGAGGTGGGCCAGGAACCGGCACCGATGCGCGGCCGATCAAGGCCTATCCGTACTCCTTCCCGGCCCTGGTCCGGTCCGTTGAACGAGGAGGACCGGCGGCGCTTGTCCCCGGCAGACGACGGTTCGGCCGATATACTGCGGCTGCTGTTTTTATCCGACGCTGACCTAAGGGTTGTAACCGCGCCCGAGGCAAAAGCAGCCGTGCCCGCGGTCAACGGCTCTTTCTCAGGGGCTGCCTCGGCCTCCCCCTGCGCCGCGCCGGTTCCCTGTTGAGTTGAAAAATAGCGCATCAACGCCGGCCTTTGCAGCTCATCAAACATTTCCACGGCGGTATTCATGGCGCTGCGCAGCAGATCGTGCAGATGGTTTGGTTCAATCAGGGCCATGGCCGCGCTTGCCGCCGCCCAGTCCGCCATGGGCTCTGCCAGCCGGCCCGCTTCCGAGATCAGATATTCCGCGCCGGATTGCGGGGCGAAATTCACCATGCCCTCGCCGAGTAATAGTTGAGCAATGCCATACATAAAGCCGGAGCACAACATCCCGGTGGCATTGGTCCCGCCATTCTCATGAAGCGGAAAAAACATCTGCAGCAGATCGCGGGCCAAGGTATATGCCGCCATTTGCGGTCCGATGGCGGCCAGCTTATGTCCGATTACGGCGACGGGATCATAGGCCGAGGCAATCAGCAAACCGCCGAGGCTCAAAAGCCCCATCCAGGTGCGCGAAATCCGTGATGCCGGGGTGGCTAAACCGTTTCTTTCATCGCGTACCGCACCGGCCAGATTGAGTCCCGGTCCAATCAGGAGCGAAGCGATTCCCGCCACCATACGCGGCGTAAGCGAAGCGTCTTTTCCCAAAGAATGGAAGTTCTGCTCCAGGGCAAAACCCAGCAGCTGGCGCAACATGGTGGTCAGGGCAACGATGGTGCCGGTTCGCGCCGCCACCGCAATCACGTTCCCCGTACGGCGCGCCGCGTTGCCGGATAACAGGGTAAAATCATTGGCCAGCACGCTGCCGATGCAATCCAGCAGCGTCCTGCCGCGTTCCATAAATTCAGCGGAGGGCTGGCGCTGTAACTGAACGCGCAAATGCTTCGCGATGGTATCTTCGTCTGTACCGACTAAGGTAGAGAGCGGCGCATCTTCTCCGTTCTTCAATAAATCTTCGGCGCTCGCCAGGAGACGTTCCGCGCCATTGAGTTCATGGGGACGCAACGTAGCCAACAACTCGCAGTTGAGAGCATCTAGCTGACGGTCGAGATTTATCGCGCAGGTTTTTAACGCTTCGGTCGCTAATTCTGTTTGTCCCAGCGCGTTATTTTCATTGAACTGCCATTCCAATTGTCTCGACGCACTCTCAGCGTTGGAAGACACATCGGCCTTATCCCCAAGATTAGCGCTATCATTCCTCAAGGGCTCGACGGGGATTTTCGTCTGAAGGAGTGTAAAGGTATCATGCATAAACTTCCTCTTTTACCGCAACCTATATTTCATGTTCCGGTATATAATCAACGGAATATATCTAGGCCAGAATAATTATCAAAAACGCAGACGAAAATATATATCATAACGATCGAATCTCTATATTCTAGAAAATCCATATTGCCCAATCTGCAAAAACAAAATCTATCATGTCGTGGCGGTCATCATTTGTCATCCCTTAGAAGGACGACACCTAGAAATAACTTATTATCATTGGCATGATATTATAAAAATCATATGAAAATTAATGAATTAGAAACGTAATAGACCTTATAAAAATCAAGTAGTTATAATTAATCGTTTATTTTTAAAAAATTGCAATAAAATATAGAAAATATTGCATATTATTATCTGAAAATTGACACACTAACATTCAAATAGAGTTAGCGGCAGCATAAGGAAGGGAAATTGAAGACTGGGGAACATTATATATTTTAGAAAGATTTTGAAGGTCCGGCGACTTGCTTGTCACCGGATCCGCGGGCCAGCTATTCTCATGCGGGGGCGTCAGGCCGTCGCCATCGCTTTCCGAAACCGGTTCATAAAGCCTATTAACCTCCCCGGCTGTTTTTCACATATTCTACGATGGAATCGTACTGGCCGCCTTCCATGAAATTGGTGATGGACATAAAAACCACCTTGCCGTTGTCATGCAATTTCTTCGCCCGATCAAAAAGCTGGGCATGGGTGACTATAAGGTCGACGTCCTTGGGGACTTCTTCGATTTTGGCATTCTTGACGTCGATATCAAGCATGGCTTTTTTAAGCTTCGTTCGCAGAATTGAAGCCCCCATGGCGCTGGATCCCATACCGGCATCGCATGCTACGATGATTTTACGGATAGTGACGCCGTGTACACGCGCCAACGCCTCTTGATTGAGCGCAGCAGCGGCGTGGGGATCGGCATCCGCCAGTTCCGGCGCGTCCGCTTCTTCCGGGCTCTTATCCATCTTCAGCAGTACCGTCGCCACGGCGAAAGCCACCGCCATTCCGGCAAAGAAACCCACCAGATTGCCTAACATCGCCCCTTTAGGCGTCAATACCAACATGGCGAAAAAGCTGCCCGGCGACGGCGTGGCGACGGTCCCCCCGCCCAGCATCAGGAAACAGGTCAAGGAGGTGGTAATCCCCGCCATGGTGGCGAATACCAGCACGGGTTTCATTAGCACGAAGGGAAAGTACACTTCGCCGATGCCGCCGACACCCGCTATCAGCGCGGCGGTGGGCGCGGTTTTCTTCGCCATGCCTTTACCGAAGAAGGAGATGGCCAGCAATGTACCCACCGACGGGCCGCAGTTGGCGTCAACCAGGAACAGCACTGATTTGCCGTGCTCGGCCACCTGTTGCAGGCCCAGCGGGCCCATAATGCCGTGGTTAATGGCATTATTCAAAAACAGCACCTGGGCCGGCGCGACAAATATGGAAATCAGCGGCAGCACTTCATGGGCGATACTCCAATTGACGCCGGCCGAGAGGATATGAATCAATACCGAGATAATCGGACCGATGATCAAATACCCGAGCAGGGTGATGACAAGACCGACAATCCCCATGCTGAAGTTACTGATCAACATTTCAAATCCGGCCCTGAAGCGCCCCTCAAGGTAGTGATCGACCTTTTTCATCAGCCATGCGGCGAAGGGGCCGATAATCATGGCGCCGCCGAGCATGGTAACATTGGAGCCGATAATGATACCCATCGTAGCCAGCGCTCCCAATGCCCCGCCGCGCTGCCCATGGACGATATAGCCGCCGGTAAAGCCCACCAGCAACGGCAGCAGATAGGTTAATATCGGGCTGACCAGAGCGGCCAGATGCGCATTGGGTATCCATCCTGTGGGGATAAACAGCGCCGTAATCAGCCCCCAGGCGACGAACACGCCGAGATTGGGCATTACCATTCCGCTCAAGAAGTTTCCAAATCGCTGAACCTTCACGAGGAATGATTTCTTTTCACCTATTTGTTCAGTATTATCAATCAGCATTGCTTTCGCCCCGTTTGTAGGATAATAAGAGCTTCTATCGTTTTATTTGATAAAAAATTTATCTCGACTTTCCGCCGGATATATTAACAATCGTACCTGTTATATAGCTTGAATGATCCGAGACCAGATAACTGACCAAATCTGCTAATGCATAGTGTTCCCCCGGTCTGCCCAGAGGTATGGAACCGGTATAATCATCGTCTATCTTGTTGGGATCCCAGCCGCGCGTATAGGCCAATGCACGATAATTTTCGTCATTGTTCATATTGGTCCGCTTGTTGATGCCCGGCGCGATACCCACCACCCGGATACCAAATTTTCCCAATTCTTTCGCCCAGGAACGGGTAAAACTATTCAGCGCTCCTTTGGTCGCGGAATAAATACTCTGTCCCGCAGATCCTTCCGTACCGGCCTCAGAAGAAATATTCACAATCGTTCCTTTGCCGTTATCAATCATTTGCCTTACCGCGGCCTGGGTGCAAAGGAACGGCCCTTTTGATTGACGTTGACAATAAAATCAAAATCCGCCTCGGTGGCCTCGTATTGATTGTCCTTTTATAATAATCCACTAATAACCGAGGTCGGTTAACACCGGCATTATTAACCAGCGCATCGATTTGATGATATTCATCAATGACGGTGCGTATCATGGCATCGACATCCGCTTTGTTGGCGATATTGCATTTAATCAACAAAGAAGCATAGCTCTTGGCCTCTTCATTGATATCCAGATCGCATACCACTACCGTGGCATTGTTGGCGTGTAGGGTTTTCGCAATTTGCGCACCGATACCCGACATGCCGCCGGTGACAATAACAACCTTCTTACCTAAATCCAGCCAGCCTGAAGTACTCATAACGTTGGTCCTATTCGAGATTTGCATGGAATTGCCACAAATTATGCATGTCGATATTTTTTTCACGAACAATCATCAAAGCGATGGTGTCGCCCAGCAGTAATAACGCCTGTTCAAACAGGCTGGTCATCGGCTGTATGGAATGGACTTCATCCGGCCGATCCAGCTTTGTTTGTACCGGGATCCTGACAAAGATATCGGTATGTTCCCGCATCGAGCTGCCGGGGTTGGAGCCAATATGCGCCACGGCGGCGCCAAAAGAACGAGCCTTTTTGGCGATGCCCAGCGGAAACATGCTCTCGCCGCTGCCGGAACCCACAATGAGCAAATCATTTTTCGTAATGGCCGGTTCGGTGATTTGCCCGACGATATAGGTTTTTATCCCTAAATGGGCGAGCCGCTTGGCGATGGCTTCCAGGGACAGCAGGACCCTTCCCACGCCGACAAAAAAAACCTTTTCGGCACGTTGTATATGCTCCACTAACGCCAGAACATCATCGGCAGCGATGCTGCCCATGGTGTTTTCCAATTCTTTGATAATTGCTGATTCAGTCTGATGATAATCCATCGCTGCTCGCCCTCTGACATCGGTTAAATACTTAGCGGTTTTTCCAGCTTGCCGTGTTGTATTGCTGCATCCAGCAACTTTTTATTCTCCTGCAAAGAGCGGCCGGGAATATAAAGACTGGTACTGCCCAGCACCAGGTTGGTAGCCCCGGCACGAATGAGGTGCGGAATGCTTTCCAGCGAAACCCGACCGTCAACCTGAATTTCCGTGGTAAGTTTTCGCTGTTTGATCAACGCAGCGAGATCGGAGATTTTCTGTTCTGAATACGCCGCCTGTTTCTCCCCCGCATCGCCCGCAAAACCGGGATTGATGAGCATCAATAACACCTGGTCGAGCTGAGGCAGCAGATAATCCAGACAGGAAAGCGAGGTGGCCGGGTTCAGCGCCAAACCTGCCCTTACCCCCTTTCTTTTGATTAAATTCACTAACCGGTCCGCATGCAGGCTGGTTTCATAATGAAACGAGATTTGCTGAACGCCGATGGCAAGAATCTGTTCTATAAACCAATCGTTATTGGTGGACATGATGTGAACATCAAAATCCAGTGAGGTTTTTGCCCGCAGCCTTTTAATCGTGTCCAGGCCTAACGGCATACTGGGGCTAAAAGAAGCGTCGATTACGTCAATGTGCAATGCATCGATCCCGATATCTTCCAGCGCTTTAACCGATGTTTCCAGGTTTAGCAAGTCCGCGCACATAATTGATGGCGAGGTAATGATTTTCTTATCCATCTTTCATTCCTTCTAAAATATTATCAGTCTGTTTATTTTTTATTAAACAGATTTTCTTTTAAAACGTTATTCACCCAAACCTGACGCAATGGCGTTTCGCAACGCTTCCAACGCTTGGGGCGCATCGTCTCCCTGAATAAAACGCGCACGTTATGTCCTTGCTTTATACCCAAGACCATAAGACTTAGCAGACTGCGCGCATTCACCTGTTTTTCACCGCGGTGGGTATTACAAATTTTCACCTCACTCTTGAAAGGCTTGAGGGTATCAACAAAAAAAGCACCGGGCCTGGCATGTAATCCATTAGGATTATTAATAATAAAATCTTCAATTAAACAGTTCATGCTCATTCTCTTCTCACGGCAAATACGATTACTCCGTAGGCATGCGATGCAAATGTGCTTTATTACGGCAATACCTATTCGTTGCCGATGTAATACACCGGCATCTTTTCTTCGCTGTTAAAAAACCGCGACCTTTATGTTGTTATGCGCCAATATATCCAATCAGATTAAGTCAACGCTGCCTAAATTTGCCAAAAAACAGCCTTATAATGCGAGCTCAGTCGGATAGAACGCGCAGTAATAATTATCTTTCCTCTCAGCAGAACATCACAGGCCGAGCAAATTCAAAATGTCGGCTTTATTCGTGGCATGCCGCATTTGCTGGACGTTCTCCTCTTCCATACAGGCGATGGCAATCTGATTAAGAATATCCATGTGGCTACCGTCTTTACCGGCGATGCCAATAACAATATGGGCAATATCATCTTGATTGTCTTTGCCGAAGCTGACTCCGTTTGGAACCTGGATCACGGCAATACCCGACCGTATGATTTCATTTTCCGAACCGTCGATGCCGTGGGGCAATGCCAGATTGTTTCCCAGGTAGGTGGAAACCACCTCCTCACGCTTCAACATATAATCAATATATTTTTCAGTTACGTAACCGCCATCAAGCAGCAATTTTCCTGCGGCTCGGATCGCATCCTCCTTTCGGCTGAAAGAGGCATTTAATACGATGTTATTTTCATTGAGAATAGTGGTCATTTTAAGCTCCTTTGATCCCGAGTCAGATAGGTCTAAGTCAATGCTTTGATGTTAAAGACTTATCACAACCTTGCAACAAAAAAGACATTTTCGCCCTCTCTTAGTCGATCCAACCCAATCAGAGTTGGATTTCGCCCTTGCTATCCAAAGGCTTTGAAGCGTAATATCTGACAATACCCAACCAAACACTCACAATCGCAACCATAATCGCAATATCCACGGGAAAAACGAGTCAGGCAAGATTTTTGTCTAATAAATTAGATGTGCTTCACAAAAAATCCCAGAAAGAGCGATTCGGCCAAAAAAGCCCCACCGTAAGCGGGGGTGCAAATCCGCATTGCCCGGCTAACGCCTGAGGGATCAAAGCCAGGAACATTCTCGCTCACAAAGGGAGAGGACCGGTATTGACTTCCTTAATCGGTCTTTATACTCTATCTTATTGATGTTATTAATTATCTTGAGCGTGGTAATTCGGATGAGCAATTCCCTGACCATAGAACGCAGAAATAAGCTCGCTCAAATACTGATTGCGGAAGGCAGCGTTAAAGTCGGCAAGCTGGCGGAGATTTTTGGCGTATCCACCGAAACCATACGTAAAGACCTTATTTATCTGGATCGTAAAGGGATTGCCACCAAAGGACACGGCGGCGCCATTGCCTCGGGCAGCATCTTGACCATAGAGCAGCCGCTGGCGCGCAAAAACACGGAAAATCTGGATATTAAAAATAAAATCGCCCAGGTTGCTTCGCAGCTTATTCCTGAAAAAGGCGTTGTTATTCTAGATACCGGCAGTACTATCCAGTGCGTTGCCAATACGCTGGTCATGAAAAGTAAACTTACCATCATTTCAAATGCTATTAATATCGTGCAACCACTGGCGGGTACCGATAATGATATTTACCTGGTGGGCGGTAAAATCCATTCCAACAGTTTAGCCATGGTGGGCCTGTGGGGGGTTAACGTTTTCGAATCGCTGAATGCCGACATTGTTTTTCTCGGCACCGACGGACTGCGAGGCAGGCATGGTCCTTGTACCGCCTCCTATGAAGAAGCGGAAATCAAAAGAGCCATGGTAAAATGCGCCACCATCAAAGTGGTGGTCAGCGACAGTACGAAATTCAGCAGTTCCGGGCTATTCCAGTTCTGCAATTGGTCCGATATCGACTATTTTATTACCGACTCCGCCATTCCCGAAAATGAATTCAAGGATCTGGAGAGCCTGACGGAAGTGATTGTCGTCGATTGACCGTACGTAGCGGACCCCCGCTATGAAGCGGTTATGGTGAAGCCAACGCCCCCAAGCAAAAAAGCGGGGAGTCAGGCCGCATCATTTCCGAAAGAAGATGCGGTCAATGTTAATGCCGTTATTTTGTCTGATAACGCTGGGCGGCATGGGACTGGGCAAAATGCGGCAGCATCGCCCGGCGGGCCGTATCATAGGCTTGCCACAGGCTTTCGTCATGCAGCGGGGGAATAGTCACCGTCTCCCGGCGATCGAACCCCACCAGCGCGGCGTCAACCATTTCTTCCACCTCCATAACCCCCTGCAGCGCGTTCACATCGCGTCCGGCCCGTTCCCAAATTTCCGTACGGGTCGCAGCGGGCAGCACCGCCTGGACATAAATTCCTTTTTCACCCAGCTCAGCGTTGAGCGCCTGCGACATGGCGATGACAAAGGACTTGGTGGCGCCGTAGATGCCCAAGGGAAACTCGGGGGCCAGGCCCACAACCGAGGCGATATTGATAATGGCGCCTTGCCCGCGGGCCAGCATGCCGGCAAGCGCGGCGGCGGTAAGGCGGGTTACCGCCAGCACATTAAGATCAATCAAGGTTTCCATTTTGTCCGGGTCGGCATCGATAAACGAACCGTGATTGGCCGCGCCGGCGTTATTGACCAATAATCCGATGGCGGGATCTTCCCGCAAACGCTTTTCCACCTGATGAAGGTCTTGCGGACTTGTCAGGTCTGCCCGCAGAACATCAACCTGAACGCCAAAATCGGATCTCAGCTCTGCCGCGAGCGATTCGAGGCGACTGAGATCTCGGGCCACCAAAACCAGATGATAACCGCGTCCAGCCAGTTTTTTTGCGTACGTGGCGCCGATTCCGGTGGATGCGCCGGTGACCAGGGCCGTGGAGTGAAGTGAAGTCATAAAGGAGTCCTTTAGATAGATGCTGTTAACATTCATGCATAGGCTTGCTAATAGTGACGACCATCATCATAGGAGAGGCGTTTGAATTATGCAATAGTGTTGACTATCATCATTGCGAAAAAAGACTTTTTGTCCGATAATGATTATCATCATTTGCCCTCAACCCTGACGGATGTAAAGAGATGAAAATCAGCCGCGATCATCTTGCCGATAATCGACGCCGGATCCTGGATGCCGCTGCTCAACTGATGCGTGAACAGGGATTTGAAAATGTCAGCATTGCCGATGTCACCAAAGCCGCGGGGTTGACCCACGGGGCGTTTTACAACCACTTCAAATCAAAAGACGACCTTATCGCCAAGGTGTTCGAGCATGTACTGTTTCTTGAAAACGGACAGTCCCCGTACGCGGACCTGGATTTGAAAACCTTCGGGCAAAACTATCTGACCACACTGCAGCGTGACAATCTCGGTAACGGCTGCATGTTTTCGGCCCTGGGCTGCGAGATTCCCCGCACATCGCCGGAAACGGTTGCCATCACCACCCGGGCCATAAAAGCCCAAATCGAACGCTTTAGCCAAACCGCTCCCGGCAACAACGCGGAAGAACGCCGGCGCGTGGCGATTTCGCGCTGGTCGGCCATGGTTGGGGCGATGATTTTGGCACGGGCGGTGGATGATGAAGCGCTGTCCGAAGAGCTGCTGAGTCAGACGCTGGCGTCTTTTGAACCCTAGAAGTTTACCGCCACTGATAGAGCAAACCTCAGCAGGGATTAAATCCGCATTGCCTGCGCGTCTGTTCCTGCGATAAATCGGTGAGCAAGGCGGCGTAGTCCCATGCCGCGGGCGAGTCGTCAACAACCCCCAGCACATATTCGGTGGCGAGGTAATATTCAGCGGGAAGCGGCCCCACCAATACGGCTGAAGGATGCAGCCGTATTTCCGTCAATTGCGCAATGGCGAGAACGGATTTATCCGCGGCCGCCATCGCCGCCACCGCCTGCGCACCGCCGGGGAACTCGACGATATCCGGCGTGGATCGGGAATCGAAGCCAAGGCTTTTCAATAGATAAACCGTGTGGCGGCCTATGGTGGACTGGCGCAAATCGCCGGTGAAAATCGCGTCCACAGCGCTTATCGCCCGGCGCAGCGCGGCAACGGTGGAGATATCAGCCGGCTCCACGCCTTGGCGGCAAGCGAGACAGGTGGGGGTAAAACCGAGGGTCCCGGCGGGGGCGATACGCTCTGGAAATTCCCCGGCCAGGCGGCGCAGCAGGTCCGGCGTCAGGGCCACCAGATCGCAGTGCTCACCCGCCGAGAGGGCCTGGCGCGCCCGATCAAAGGTCGTGCCCACCGCCGCGAACTCTTTTGACAGCCTGAGCTGCCGGTGCGCGGAAAATTCCTCGCAGGTGGACTCTATCAAGCCACGCGCGGCACCCGCGCTTTTGATATAGAGATCTTTCACAGACGACTCTTCTTCGCCAAAGGCGTATGCCCGCTGCTAAACGTTATAATTTGGCTGGGGACCTGGTTTTTGCCAGCCATCATATGATAACTCGCCATGAGCCGTTTTTGGTAGGTCCTTCCCTCACCAGTAACCCTTTGTCCTGCAATATCTTGATATTGCGCTCAACAGTGCGACGATTCACTGCCAGATCCTCTGCCAGTCTGGCCATGGTAATGGAAGGATATTTAGCGATGATCGTTAGAATTTGTTGTGCGGTGGCATTCAAAGATAATCGCATTTCTACCGGCATTTCTACCGGTATTTCTACCGGTATTTCTACCGGCATTTCTACCGGCATTTCTACCGGCATTTCTACCGGCATGATGATAGCTTCATTTCGCTGAGCAGCAATACCTTCGGCCAAAGCTGAGATAATGATATCCAGCATAAAAGTCACAAAAGCCGTGCAGTCGCTGGTACCATCGCATTCACCCAGCACATCATAATATTCCTGCTGCCGGTGATGGATTAACGTTTCTACCGACAACCAGGCCAGCTCCGGTCGCCATTCACCTAAAATCAAGGTTTGCCATATGCGCCCCATGCGACCATTGCCATCGGCAAAGGGATGAATGAATTCAAATTCATAATGAAAGACAGAGCTGGCAATCAATGGATGAGCATCGGTGTAATGTAACCACTTCAGTAAATCGCCCATTAAACGCGGCAACTGATGAACCGGCGGCGCCATATGGATAAGCCGCTTTTCACGGTAAACCCCAACATTACCTTTACGCAATTGACCCGGAGTGTCCACTAACCCTGTCATCAGTAGCCGATGGGCGGCCAATAAATCTGGCATTTGATCGCTACGCCAGTAAGGCATTTTTTCATAGGCCTGAATGGCATTACGTACTTCCTGGATATCTTTTACCGGCGCCAGCACCCGTTTGCCGTCCATAATGGCGGTAACTTGCTCAGTGGTAAGACTGTTATGTTCAATGGCCAATGATGCTTGAATAGTACGGATGCGGTTTTCTTTGCGTAATAACGGGGAAGATCGTCCGGCTTGCTCGGACCAATGTCCCAATAACTCGCCGACCTCCGCCACCCGGGTAAGGATCGTGGGTGTGATACTGTAAGGCGGTTGATAATCTGCCATTCGGCTCCCCTTGTTGATTCCGACTTTATAATAAATTAATCTGTAAAATCAGTCCAATAAGCGGTCATCTCATTTTTATCCGACCACCCAGGTCCGATTGAACGCGGCCCGGACAGGGCAGACTAAAAAAAATCCCCCCTCTGCCACTCGAATTCATATGTGGCACGCCGAGGAGCCAAATACATTTTTAGCACCGCCAGCGAACGTAATTCTTGGCGTTGCTGAACCTGCTCTTCAAGCAATTGATGTAATTTTTCGTTGTGTTTCCTGAATTTATTATCGATGGCTCTAGCCGTTTTGGCACCGAATTTTTCCCAAATCATGCCCGACAACGATGAAGGATTTTCCGTCTCGGCCAGTTCGGCACTAAGCGTCTTAATCCGCTGCTGCATCAGCGCGTTGATAGCGGGTATCTCAGCCTGGCTAAAATGGAAATCCGGGTCCGAATATCGGTGGTACATTTCCAGTATCGTCCAAACATCATGGTTTTTTTTAGCCTTGGATAATTGCACCATCAAAAGATGTTTTTCATTTTTTTTCGCCGGGTCCGCTTCCCGATCGGGGTGCAGGATGTTAGCGAGCTTTTTGTACATCTTCTTAACTTCTGGCGATTTTAACAGACCATCCAAGGTGTGCTGTGCGTTGTCAATTTTCTGATCGGTGCGGCCGTCACCCGCTTCATTGTCATCGCCATAGTCGCCATCATCACCTGCGTCATCATCATGCAAGCCGTCGTCATCCACCTCTTCATCTTCATCGAAGATACTTTCAGCATCAGTGAACAGACGGTCCAATGTGTTGAACATCTTTTCAGGATTCATCATCAGCTCAATCAATTCCGCGTCGCTCAGTTGCCCGTCTGAGCCGTACTCATCCTTGACGTACTGGCGAAATTCATCAATCTCATATTGAGTTGGCTCGTCGTCCGGTATCGTGTTCAAGGCGAGAAACTGCTGACGTAGCGCTTCCAGATCGAGATGTTCATTAAATGGATGATGAAACAGCTCTTCCAATTCTTCCCCTATCCAAGAAAAGAGCGCTTCGCGATTATACTTTCCCAGCGTTTTTTTATCGGCAAATGAGATTAGCCGGAGGGTTTTGTCGTAGAGCGCCTGGACGTATTGGTGCTCAATGGGCAACACTTCCTGGCGGAATCGGGCCATTACAGCATCTTGCTGCTGAAGTTTTATTGCCATCTCACGCTGCAACCGGTCAATGGTTTCCCAGTGAGTCTGAAATTGCCGCTGCGGATCGCCTGCAGAAGATTTAGTCACGGGCCTGGATTTTGCCAATTTGCGTTGTGCCAACGAATTATCCTTTCCGGGAAGATCACCTGTTGCCGGAATTTTACCATTTTTTCCGCTTTTGATGAATGAGGCGTCCCTCTTGTTTCCCTGACATAAAGACTCCGTTATCAGGGGCACTGTGACCTGCCCCCAGGAATTAATCCAATGCTTAACTAGTCACATCGTTTTGTGTCATATCAGCTTTACCGCTGCGGTAGTTTGCAGCAAATTCCGACGGCGTCTGGTAATTAAGTGTAGAATGCGGTCTTCGCTCGTTATAATCCTGTCGCCAGTCGCTGATGATCTCCCTTGCCTGATCAAGATCCTTAAACCAATGTTCATTCAGGAATGCGTCCCTGAACCGCCCGTTAAAACTTTCAATAAAACCATTTTGCGTAGGCTTCCCCGGCTGAATAAGTTTTAACTCAATGCCATGAGAATGAGCCCATTGATCCAGTGCATGACCGGTAAACTCCGGCCCTTGATTGGTACGTATCGCTTTGGGATAGCCCCTGAATAACGCCACATTGTCGAGTATCCGCGTCACCTGTTCGCCAGAAATCCCATGCGCGACAGCAATATCCAAGATCTCTTTGGTAAAATCATCCACACAGGTCAGACATTTAATCCGTCGGCCACCAGCGAGGGCGTCCATGACAAAATCCATCGACCAGGTCATGTTTGGCTTACAGGGCCGGTCAAGAGGCTGACGCTCCACGGACAGCCCCTTACGACGTCGGCGCCGGTGTACCGCCAGTCCATTTTCGCGATATATGCGTTAAACCTTTTTATGGTTCACTTCGATGCCATCACGCCGCAGTAGTTGCCAGATACGACGGTAACCGAAGCGTCGGCGCTCGTGCGCCAGCGCTTTTATCTGTTCCGACAGCGCTTCATCTCGTTGTGCCCGAAGCCCCTTCTGGCAGGGTAGTTGACACCCCATACTGAAAATCTCAATGGGGGCAACGGAGCCTGATATGAAACGTTATTCACCGGAACGTAAAGCCGCTGTGTTGGCCAAATTACTTCCGCCTTACAACATGACCGTCACCGCACTTGCACTCCAGGAAGGGATATCGGAAGCTACCCTTTATCATTGGCGAAACCAAGCCAAACTGGAGGGGAAACCGGTGCCCGGAGCCAACAAAACCACAGACCTTTGGTCGACAGAAGCCCGCTTTGCCGTCATCGTTGAAACCGCCACACTCAGTGAAGCCGAACTGAGTGAATACTGCCGTCGCAAAGGGGTTTATCCTGAACAAATAGCCCAGTGGAAACAGGACTTTCTCCAGACACCACAAACCGATACACGCCAATCACAAAAACAGGCTCAAAAAGAAATCAAAGGGCTAAAACGGGAACTGGCCCGTAAGGAAAAAGCCCTGGCGGAGGCGGCAGCCTTGCTGGTCCTGAGAAAAAAGCTGAATCAGTATTACGGCGAGGCGGACGAGGACGACTGACCCCCGCTCACGAACGCGTGCAACTGATCCAGTTGATACGTGAAGCCATGAGCGCAGGCGCACGTCTGATCCCCGCTTGTCGGGAAGTGGGGTTAAGCCTGAGCACCTGGCGGCGCTGGAATGACCAGGCTGAAGACCGTCGACCTACAGCAGTACGTCCTGTACCGGCCAATAAACTGACCGCCGAAGAAGAGCATCAGATAGTCACGGTATGTAACGAGCTGGAATATGCCAGCCTGCCGCCGGCGCAGATCGTGCCACGGTTGGCGGACAAGGGCCGCTATCTGGCCAGTGAATCGACGTTTTACCGGGTTCTG